>CAVZCA010000007.1:0-426359 GCA_963773725.1 uncultured Phycisphaerales bacterium | reverse complement strand
GTTGCGGCATGCTTTTGTCGCAGAATGAGGTAGTTGAAGTTGGCCTTGGACAGATCCAAACCCGTTGCCACCGTGGCTTGCGCCGCCGCCTGTTGTGCCGCGACCTGATTCCGGATCATCACGACATCCCCGAAGGGATAGTTCCAGGCGATCATGGTGTGGTAAACGCCCGTATCAATGCTGGTCAGGTCCAGCGTGTAGATTCGCTGGTCGGTGGTGATGAGCAGATTCGTTTGCAGCCCCGCTTTTCGGGGCTTGACCAGCAATAGTGTCTGCGCTGTTTCGCCCGAACCGGATTGCACGCTGTCTACGATCCACCGCACCGTGTCACCCGCCGCGGCGGTGATGAGCTTTTCACCGGGGCGCAGAGCGATGGTGGTAACGTATCCGGGCGAAGTGATGGCGGTGTAAACGACGCCCGGCGCGTAATCGTAATACTGAATGGCATTCAGGAAGCCATCGGTGGTGGGCTGAGTTGTCGCCCCTGCCTTTGCCGCGGCGATTGCCGCCGCACCGGTTTTGGATGGCCGGCGCGTCATTGCCGACGCCGACGGGACGAAGTTGCGGACTCGGCACCGGCACTTTGACCTCGACGATCCTTGGCATGGTCCCAAAATCGTCGGGCATCAGCGCCGCCGGTTTCAGCCGCGGGTCCGGCATCACCGGCACGGTTGGCGTTTCGCACTATTCGCAGCCGCCAACCGTTAGCACGGTGATGATTAAACCACACAGTAACAAGGGCCTTCGGTAATTCATGGTGTACCTCCGTTGTCAGGATTGTTTGGATTGAGAGCCGCCGGATCGGGCGCAGTGCGCAAGCTATCGTCACGCATGACCGCCCCCGAAAACTCCCGGCTCCAGGTGAAGTTCGTGATGTAGACGCCTATTGGGTTCTTGAAGGAATCCGCTTCATCGCGCGGGGGCATCAACTTGACCTGAAATAGTCCGGTGTATTCCTCGTGCGAACGGCGGAGGCCATTGGCATAGGTTGTCTCCACCCAGCGCACCTGAAAGGTGTCGTTGGCTTTTTGAAGGATGCTGCTGATTTCAACGGTACGGGCCGTTGCGCCCTCGCCAGGCAAGTTCTTCATCCCGGCGTCCGACGCGGCGTATTCGTTCATCGCGTTAACCGCTTGGCCGGCGAGGAACTGGTATGCCTTGGTCCATTGCTGGCGCATGACGACCGGATCGAGCGGGCGCTCGCGCACCAGATCGCACGACTTCTCCCACGAAGTAGCCCACCTGTGCCGTCGCCGGCTGATACGGCTCGCTGGCCAGCGTGATCCGGCCCGGCATCCCGGCCTTGTCCACTTCAACAACGTAGGTGGCGACTTGCTTCTTGACGCCCAGGACGACGGCGCCGCTCGTAGAGATCAAGGCGATGCGCCATCGACGCGAACGCGATGTATCGCCAGTTGCGGGCCTGCACGCGCGCCGATCCGATCCGCTCATCCCACGCCGCAGCGGCGCGGGCGTATGGGTTATGATTGTCGCCCGATCCGCCGTTCTTGCCGTAGCTCGTTGTCATATTGGGAAAACTCATGTTGGTTTCCCTCCTGTGTTGGTTGGACCGCTCGTTCCTTTTGGCGAGCTTGACCCTGGCACCCGGCTGGCCGTATTCGCGGCTGTCGTGCTGCTGCTCGCTTGGACGGCAGCAGACGCCAGAGACAGCCGATGCGGCGGTTGCTCCCGTCTTATTGCCCGCTCTGCCACTGTTGCCGTGATCTTTCGTAAGACCGCCGTTCCCGCCGACGCGATCAGCATTGCGCCTTTGGTCGGCACCGCCGCCGCCATCTTCACGGCCATGACGGCCGGCGCGCGATCTGGCCGGCGGCTGACGCGTCGTGTTGAGCGCCACGGCGGTCGTATTGAACGCCGTGCCGACGCCCAGGCTCGGACCCGCCGATAATCATGTCAGTGGCCAGACGCGAGGCGACCAGCGAAAACACCATGAGAAGTAGCGCCGCCAACGCGATGCAGAACGCCTGATAGGTCGTAACGGTCTGGCCTGCCGGCACCTTGAGTGATTGGAAAATGTTGTTTCCGACTCCAAGAACGAGCGTCAGGACCATGAGGCGCACGCCGGACCCAACCACCCACCCCAAAGGGCGCTCGGCGATGAACGCCGTTTTGGACAGGACCGCGAACGGCACCAGCACGAACGCGGCCAGGCTGCCGAACTTAAATGTCAGTACCGCGACGACGACCTGAATGGTGATGACGCAAAATGCCGCGACGATCGCGGCGACGGCAAGGAAGAGGAACGTGATCTCGACAATGTTCTTGAAGAACGCGACCGGCCCGGTCAGCCGCGCGATCTGGTCCATGAGAGGCTGCGCCGTTGTATATCCAAGATAGGCGATGTTCCCAGGCTGCGACGTGTAGTAGCTCGCGCCGTCGAATCCGCCGGCCTTGAGGCCCAGATTCATGAAGGAAGATGCCAGCTTGTCCGTCAGCGATTGCCAGTTCTGGATGATCCAGGCAAAAAAGCCGATGTAGACGATTTTCCTCGCAAAATGGGCAATGACATGGTCATCGCTCAACGCCCACAGCGCCGCCGACCACATGATGCTCAGGATGATGAGGACGTTGAGAACCCAGGTGACATCGCCCTTGATGAGCCCGAAGCCGCTGTTGATCGCGTTGATGTACTGGTTGGCCACATCGTTGATGAGATCGGGACCACCGTTGCCAAAATCAACTGCCAGAATTGCCGTCATGGAATCACCTGACCTTTCCTCGCTGTCCATCCGTGGTTATTGACCTGCCAATGGAAAAGCATTCGACATTGAGCTGGTTGGCTGCTGAGGATTCGCCCAATCACCGCGAACTGCCTGTTGCTGCTGCAACGCATATGCCTGTTCGGCCTGATCCTGCGCATTGCGCTCGACTTCGGCGCGGGCATCGGTGATTTCCTGGGCCTGCAACGCTTGAAGCTGCGCCACCAGCGTCGCCACTTCCTCGTTGCCCGCCTGCATAGCGGAGGTGGCGCCGGACGCCGAATTGGAATGTTCGACATAGGATTGAATGCGCTTCGCGGTCGGTTGCAGGTTCAAATAGGTCTCGATTTTGGACGGTGCGGTTTTCGACCAAGACGTTTCTCTCTTCCTGATCCCAACCGTTCTGCATGGACTGGTAGCTGGCATCCGTCATGTTTGCGTAATTGCTCGGATCGGATGGATATTGGCTGTTAAGCGTGCTGCCGGGATCGGTGGACGAATAGGTTGTGCCGGCCTGGCCGAACACCTGCTGCCAGATATTCATGCTTTGCAGAATTCCGGGTAGCTGGGTGAAGTTCCAGCTTTTCAGCATGGCCACTTCGTTGGTGACCTCTTGGTAGAGCTGGTCAACCATTTGCACATCGTCCGCCACCTGGATTACCGCTTCGGCGAAGTTCGTCGGATCAAAGACGATGTCCGCGAATGCGGCCGTGGGCACAAGCAGCGCCGCCGTTGCAGCGAAAATGAGAAACCGTTTCTTTGAGCGTGTCATGGCAAATCTCCTATTTCGCAAGTTCCTTCGAGTGGTTTATTCGCAATTCAGTTCTGAAACGGATCGACGACCGTCTCTGTCGGCGGTGCCGGGTTATCCCAACCAGTGCGGACCCGCTGCCGTTCAGCCTCCGCGAACGATGATTCCGATTGCTGTTGAGCCAGTTTTTCGGTTTTGAGCCGGGAGCGGGCGACTTTCAGAGATTGCAGCTTGGCCATTTCACCCGAGGCCACCGCGAGCAGATCGTTGTGGGCCTGAATCGCCGACGTTTCGCCGGATGCAGAGTTCGACGCATCGACGATGTCCTGTACCTGCTGGGTCGTCGTATCCATGTCCTGATAGACCTGATTCTGTAATTGCCGGTTCTCCACCAGCGATTGGCGCTGGTTATCCGTCCACGTCGATTCATCCGACTGGTATTGCGCCCAGGTGGCGTTGCTCATGTCCGCCGGATAGCGCGTGTCGAGTTGGCTGGCCGGATTCGGTGTGCTGTAGAGGCTGGACTCCAGTTGCCCTTCCACGCCGGAAACGATTCCGGCAATGTTCGGCACGTCGCTCAGGTTGAGATGCTCCAGTTCCTTGACCTGGTTCTCCACCTGCTGGACCACCGCGTCGATCTGCTCGCCAAGGTCCACCACCTTCAGGACATTTTCGACCAGCGCGACCGGGTCTAAGACAATGTCGAACAAGAAGGCGTCCGCCCGCCGCGCCGGCAGAAACACCAGCGCCGCACCGGTGGCAAGGAACACGGCCGCCAGAAGCCTACGTCGCTGCGGCGGATGCTTCGGAACCAGTCCGATTCGCCGTCGAATTCAAGGATGAGTTGGTCATGATCTTTCCTTTCAGTGTTGAAGGTTTCCAGACGCTCGGCCCAATGATCCGAGGCCCCGTTCGTTCAGGTAAGCAGCGGCGAATTGCTCGCGATCGTGCTCTTTCAGCACATTGGTGATCCGCGATTGATCCTGCGGTGAACCGGCGGCGCAGAAGGCCAGCGCCAATTCACCCAGGCCAAGTTCAAAGAGCCGGTTGCCTTCCCGGCTCTGGTAGTAGTAATCACGCTTGGGAATCGACTGCTGGAGGATTTGCAGTTGCCGCTCATTCAGCCCAAACGATTCATAGACCTTGCGCGTTCGCTCCTCCAGCGCGTTGCCGTTGGGCAGGAAGATGCGCGTGGGGCAGTTTTCGATGATCGCCGGCGCGATGGCGCTGTCGGCGATATCCGACAGGCTTTGGGTGGCGAAGATGACTGCCACGTTCTTCTTGCGAAGAACCTTGAGCCATTCGCGGATCTTGGCGGCAAAGAGCGATTCGGTGAGATACAGCCATGCCTCATCCAGAATCATCAGCGTCGGCGAGCCGTCGAATCGCTTTTCCAACCGGCGGAACAGATAAGTCAGCACCGGCAGCAGCGCCGACCGGCGAGTGCATCAGGTGTTCCATCTCGAACGCCTGCCAGCGGGCACCGCGCTCCACGTCCCCGTCGCCGAGGGTGTCCTGATTCGCATCCAGTAGCCGCCCGTGCGGACCGTCGAGTGTGTAACTCCGCATCGCCTGTCGAACATGGGCGTCTTGAACCAGACCGAGGAGCGTGCTGAGCGTGCGCTGCGACGCGCGGCATCGAAGCCAGATTGGACAGTGCAGCCCAAAGCTCCTGTTTGGTTGCCGGGGTGATTTCCGCTTTTTCGCGGTGCAGCAGGTCCGCGATCCAATCCTGCGCCCAGGCCAATTCCGATTCGTCGTCGATTCCGGCGAGCGGCTGGAAGCAAATTTCTTCACCTTCGCCGCCCAGGTCGAAGAAATCGCCGCCCATCGCCAGCGTCATTGCCCGGCAGCTTGCGCCCTTGTCGAAGATGTAAACGCGGGCATTGGGATAGCGCAGCCATTGGCAGGCGAGCAGATTCAGAAGCGTTGACTTGCCGGCGCCGGTGGGGCCGGCAATGATCGTGTGGCCGACATCGCCTTGATGCAGAGACAATCGGAATGGCGTCGATCCCTTTGTCCGGGTTACCAGCAGTGGCGGTCCGTTCAGGTGTGAACAACGTGCCGGTCCGGACCAAACCGCGCTGAGCGGGACCAAATCGCAGACATTCAGCGACGACACGAGTGGCCGTCGCACATCGGCGTAGGCATGACCCGGCAGACTTCCCATCCAGGCTTGAACAGCGTTGAAATCCTCGATTTCAGTGACGAGGCCAACACCGTCCACGACTTGTTGAACAGCCCTTGCTTTTTCCGTCGCGGTTTGCTCATCCTCATCCCAAACCGTAATCGTCAGCGTGAAATCCCCGAACGAGCAGTGATCGCCGCCGAGTTCCTGCAAGCGCGGCATCCACATCTTCGGATTTGTTCAAGCTGTCGGAATCCTCCAGCTTGGATTCCTGTTTGGTGATGGCTTCTTTCAGCAGCGTCACCATCCCCTTGCGCTTGGCAAACCACTGGCGGCGAAGCTTGTTCAATTGTCGCGTGGCATCGGTCTTATCCATCGGGAGGAAACGCCCGATCCAGCGGTACTCGATCGGCAGTTCATTCAGCCGGTCGAGCAGGCAGGGAAGCGTGCGATTAACGTAGGCGCGGATCGGAAACCGTCTTAAGGAAATGGCGACCGAGCCGGGGCGACAATCCACCGGCCAGGGGCCGGTCGGTAATCATTTCGTCGAGATAGAACGGAACGTCCGGCACGGCGACGTTCAGCCGCCGATCCGAGATGCACGAATGCAGGTAGGTCAGCGTTTCGCCATCGTCCAATGGATGGACTTCCGGCATGAACGACGCCATCAGGTTTACAATCTGATCCACCTGCCCCAGGAAATGATCGAAGTGGGCCCGGTACGAAACCCGCCCATCCACTTTGTTGTTGGGCCGGTCGATAAAGAAATCGCCCAGCCGCGTCATACCTTCGGCCGGCGGCAGATACGTGAAGGTGATGAAGCACTGGCTTTCGAAATGGATTGCATCCGCCGTGAACGAATCCCGGCGCTCCTGATCGACCATCGCCGCAACCGGATTGGGAAAGTCGCTCGCCGGGTAGACGTGTGCCAAACGTCTTGCAGCCTCGACATGCACGCACCAATGAGAACCGAGGCGACGGAGCACATTGTTCATCCGCGCGCGTGCGGCAACGAGTTCGTAAGGGGTTGAGCTATCCAAATCGGGGCCGCGAAACGCGATCGGTCTTCTGCAAGCTGCCGTCTTTGTTGAGCATCACGCCGGGCGCGATGAGCGTCGCCCAGGGCAGATGGTCAGCCAGACGCTGCGGATGTTTTCGATATTCGCCAAGGTTCCACATGAATGTCTCTCCAGATTCAGGAATCCAGATGCGTCGGCTGGCGGACATGACGCCGGAAGATGTCAAACCAATGCGGGTCACGTTTGCTCATCAGCACGGCGGTCATGTGCAGCGCCGCACCCGCCGGGAATCCAAGCCACCACAGATGCAAGCCCATTCCGACCACCAGGGCGACCGTGCCGTTGAGAATCGCGAACGTCCGCGGCGCACCGCCCATGAGGATCGGCTGGGTCAGTGCCACATGGAGCGGCACTTCGTAGCCTTCGATTTCTTCAGGGCGCGTCATGGTTGCACCAACTTTCCGCAGAGCGGGCTATACCCTCGCTTACCAACCAGCGCCGCCGTCGAAGCCGAAGAACGTCACGCCGAAGCTGGTGGCCGTGACCGCGATGGACACGCCCAGCAGCAGGCCGAGGATGCGCCGCAGCCCACCGCCTTCGCTGAATGCGAAACCAAATCCGATGACAACGATGGCCAGGATGCACAGCGCCTTTGCCACCGGGCCGGTGAAGCTGGCCAGCACTTGGTTCAATGGACCTTCCCACGGGAGAGGCTGACCGCCGTTGGCTGCCGCAGCGAAACTGGCACGAGGAAGGCTCAGAAGTGTCAGCACACCCGCGATAGCAGGCGCGACAATCGAGCGTCGATTACGAACGAAGGATCGACTGTTCATGATTTGACTCCTTTATTGGTTCACAACTCGTCGGATCACTTGATCCATAACGATGTCATGGTTGGTATGGTAAATACCGTACACTTGCCTAACAGGGAAGTCAAGGAAAAAAGTTCGTGGTTTGTTTGGGTTGGCCTGGATGGTGCGGACTACGTTCGGGCGGGAGAGGCGTTCGACAGCGGAATCAAAAGGGATTGGCCGGAGCGTAGCCGCACCTAAGTGCGCTCCAATGCTCCGATTTCGGCATGAAATCTAGTCGCACATCTTTGATTCGTTGGGGGAGGCGGTGGGAGTCAATCTCGCAGATGCCTCAGTGCGGTTTGCGGGGCGAGAGTGTCTATTCTTCGTCCCGCGCTCCGGAACCGATGCGCTCGCGGTGCTTGTGCGCCATTGCCGCGCGTTCGTCTCGGCTCGCATCCAGCCAATGCAGGATCAATGCCTCAATCACTCGCTTGGGGTTCGCAAGGTGCGTCGCACAGTCGTCTTCAAATGCCTCAAATAGCTTGGTGTCGAAGCGGTAGGTCCGCTGGATCGTCTTAGGCTTGGGCTCCTGCTTCGACGCACTGCGGTTTGATCGGGCGTTGGCCATAACGAGGTATTTTAGGTAAAATGCGATGGTATGCAAGATACCAATTGGTAAATTTGAAGTTATTTGGTAAACATGGTTCCCCTAGGGGGTAGGGTTGAGAAGTACCGGACTGGTTCACGAGTAGTGGCATGGAGTAAAATTCGCTGTACAATGTGCATGTAAATGCCGATAACTACAGACGGATGGTACAACCATGCGAACGCCCACGCTTACTAAAACCCATAACGGCAGCATCGCAGAGCGGCAGATTGTGAAGCTGGTCCGACGCAAGGGCCTGCTCCGCGCCCGCGACCTGCGGCCGCTTGCCATTCCCCGACGGCACCTGACCCGACTGGTCGCGGAGGGCGTGCTGCTACGGTCCGGTCGTGGAATTTACGCACTCGCGGATGCCGCGGCCAGCGAGCATCGGTCGCTGGCCGAAGTCTCGCGCGGGTTCCGGCAGGAGTCGTCTGTCTCCTGTCGGCGCTTCGCTTTCACAGCCTAACGACGCAAAACCCGTGGGAAGTATGGCTGGCGATCACTCCGGCAAGTCGAAAGCCGCGTATCGACCATCCACCGCTTCGCATCGCTCGATTCTCTGGACCGGCGTTTCGTGAAGGCGTGGACCACCATCGCATCGAGGGGGTGGATGTCAAAGTTTATTCGCCTGCCAAGACCGTCGCTGACTGCTTCAAGTATCGCAACAAAATCGGCATCGAAATCGCCATTGAAGCACTCCGCGATGCCTGGGGCAAACGCGCGGCGACCGCCGATCAGCTTTGGCAGTATGCAAAAGTTTGTCGAGTCACCAACGTCATGCGGCCCTACCTCGAAACTATCGCCCACACCTGAACTCGCGAGACTAACGACCGGCATGAAGAATCCCCCTCATAACATCGCCGCCTCCGTTCGCCAGCGTCTTTTGAACCTCTCGAAAGCGTCGGGCGTGGATTACAACCAATTGTTGATCCGTTACGCCATCGAACGGCTGCTATACCGTTTGAGTCGTTCCCGTCATCGCGAGAACTTCGTGCTCAAGGGCGCGATGCTCTTCGTGATTTGGGAGGGATCGCCGCATCGCCCGACTCAAGACGTGGACCTGTTGGGGTTCGGCGACCGCTCGCCCGATCGCATCGCTGGCGTGTTCCGCGAACTCTGCGAAACGTCCGTCGAAGACGATGGAATTACGTTTGACGCGAAGACGGTTCGAGCCGAGGAAATCCGCACGACCGACGAGTATGGCGGGGTCCGAGTGCGTTTCACCGCATCTCTTGGCGGCGCGGTCATCCGCGTGCAAGCGGATGTGGGATTTGGTGACGCCATTACGCCGGCTTCGCCGGAATCGAATTATCCGACGTTGTTGCCAAATCAGCCGGCACCGCACTTGCGCGTCTATCCACGCGAAACCGTCGTTGCTGAAAAACTGGAGGCTATCGCCAAGCTCGGGATGCTCAACACGCGGTTCAAGGATTATTACGACTTGCGGTATTTGGCGGAGCGTTTCGAGTTTGACGGTCCGGTGATGGTCGAGGCAATCGCGGCGACGTTCGAGCGACGCGGCACGCCGTTGCCGACCGCGCTGCCCGCAGGTTTAAGTGCGGCTTTCGCAACTGACCAGGTGAAGCAGACGCAGTGGACCGCATTCCGTCGTCGCCAGCCAGCGGACCAAAAGCTACCGGACCTTCCCGATGTCATTGCAGAGATCAATCGGTTCGTTGAGTCGCCTTTGCTCGCCGTCGGCGTACGACAGCGATTCGCGCACAAATGGAATGTCGCCCGCGGATGGATGCAACTGGCTTGACATCAACAACGCTCGTGTTTCCCAATAGGTGGACAAGAAGCACTAAGGTCGCGGCATTTTGCAACGCGCCGAGTGGTGGGGGCTCGTTACGTCAGTCGTTGTACTATGCTGATGGCGTTTGGGGCTGTTTCCTCATCGGCCGACATGCCAAATTCCAGCCGCTCCAACGAAGAGTCCGCTGCGGACTCTGTTTTGATTCTCCGTGATCAAATTTAGATTTTTCCCGATGCGTCTAAAAGGGACCGACCGTTAGGATGCCATTACGGTGGCGTATGCAGTCGAACGGAAATGATCAAGGCCCCCGGCTTGCTCCGGGTTGGCCCGGCGTGGAACCTACGGTGGCGCACAGCCGCAAAAAGCGGCGTGGGATGCGCCTTGTCCCCCGGATCACGCGTCTGGTTCACCCTGAGCCGAGGCATTGTGACGGAGATTTTTTATCCGTCTGTTGACTTGGCGGCGATACGCGATTTTGGTTTTATCGTTACTGATGCCCGCGGTTTTTTTTCGCAGGAGCAATATGACTGTGCTGTTGACACGCGAACCACGGAGCCGGGCATCCCTTTCTCCACGGTCGAGAACCGTTGTTTGAATGGGCGATACCAAATCTCCAAACAGATTCTGGTCGATCCTTCCCGTAATGTCCTGCTGCAGCAGGTCAAGTTCGTTCCTTCGGGCGGCACATTGGACGAACTCCGCTTGTTTGTCGTCCTGACGCCGCACCTGGGCGACCAGGGAAAGGAAAACTCGGGAAAGACCGACTCTTACCAGAATACGCCCATGCTTGTAGCTCAGCGCGAGCAGTATGCCTTGGCCCTGGCCAGTTCCGCACCCTGGATCTCCCGAACCGTGAGTTATGTCGGACCGGAAGACGCGTGGCACCAGGTTCAGAAGCACGGGCAGATCACACGTGAATTCGATCGAGCCCATAACGGCAATATCTCGCTGGCCGGCGAAATTGATCTGAAACGCTGCCAGGGTCAATTCCTTCTGGCGCTATCGTTCGATGAGTGCCGCGAAGGAGCCGCGCTGAACGCTCTTTTGTCGCTGAATGAAGGGTTTGATGCGGCTCGTGACCAATATGTCGAATCGTGGCGTTCCTGGCAAAAACAATTATCGGATTTCGACGGCGCGAAGCTCGGGCATGGCAGAAAAAAAGATCAGCTCAAGCGTCCGGATCATTCGCGGCCGCGCGTGCACCAGACCGATTCGATTGTTGAGCAGAATCTATATCGTACAAGCCTGATGGTCCTTCGCGCTCACCGCTCCAAGAGATTTTCTGGCGCGGGTGTGGCTAGCCTATCGACGCCCTGGGGCGAAGCGCGAGGTGATGACGCGATGGGATATCACCTCGTCTGGTCGCGAGACCTGGTCGAAGAAGCAGCGGGACTCCTGGCCGCCGGCGCCGGCGGCGAAGCGCTTGAAACGCTGAAATATCTCCGGGCTACCCAGAAGTCCCAGGGAGGCTGGCCAAAGAATATGCGCGTGGACGGTCACGCATACTCCGAGGGCGTTCAGCTCGATGAAGCAGCGTTGCCCGTTTTACTGACCATTCTGCTTCACCGTTACGGCATCGTGGACGATGCGCAAATGGAAGTGTATTGGCCGATGGTGAGAAATGCGGCGGCGTTCATCATTCGCAGTGGGCCGGAAACCGGGCAGGACCGGTGGGAAAATACGCCGGGGCTTTCGCCTTACACGCTGGCGACAGAAATTGCCGCGCTACTGTTCGCCGCCAGGCTCGCGGATCGAGTCGGCGACGCCAAGACCGGCGATTTGTTTCGCCAGTCGGCCGACTTGTGGAATGATTTGATTGAGCCATGGACCTACGTCAAAGATACGCCGCTGTCGCGACGGATCGGCGTGGAAGGTTATTACGTTCGCATCGCTCCCTCGCCCGGTATGCATACATTGACGCGCCGCGGCGAAGTTCCTCACATGAAACAGGCGCACGATCTTCCTGTGCGGGAAGTCGTCAGTCCCGATGCGCTGGCATTGTTCCGCTTCGGACTTCGCGCTGCGGACGATCCCAGGATTCTGAACACCATCAAAGCGATCGACGCGATGACGCGGGTGGATTTGCCGGGGGGTCCGTGTTGGCGGCGGTACAACGGCGACTATTACGGCGAGTCCGACTATGGCGCGCCGTTTCCCGGCGCGGATGACAAGACGGGCGTTGGACACCCCTGGCCGCTGCTGACAGGGGAGCGCGGGCATTACGCGGTTGCCGCCGGCAATCTGGATCGCGCGAAAGAATTGCTTGAAGTAATGGGCGGCTTCGCAAGCCAGGTGGGATTTTTTCCGGAACAGGTGTGGGATCGTGACGATCTTCCCGATCGTGCACTGTTCCGAGGCCGGCCAAGCGGGTCGGCGATGCCGTTGGCCTGGGCCCATGCCGAATATGTTCGGCTTCTTCGGTCCATCAGCGATGGCCGACTCTTCGATCAACCGCCCGACACGCGCGAACGATATGTGCAGAATCAAGCAAACTCGAATTTATGTCTGTGGCGATTCGATCACCAACCCGATTCCATCTTTGCGGGACGAAAGCTGCGTATCGAAGTGATGGCGCCGGCGGTGGTTCATTTCAGTACAGATGATTGGCAAAGCGCTAGCGACCTGAACACACGAGACACGGGCCTGGGATTTCACCTGGTCGATCTTCCCATGCAGCAATTAAAAGCCGGCAGCAAGCTGCGCTTCACGTTTTGTTGGCCGGAAGCGGCAAACCGCTGGGAAGGAAGGGATTTCGAACTCGACGTTGAGCCGCCCCTGGCATCCGGAAGAAAACCGGCGGTGACAACCTTTGTAAGCGGTTCCGGCCGCCCAGCCCGCGTGAGGAGTCAAGGATGAGCATGAAATTAACCGTTCTCCGTCAGCAAAATGAAGCCTCCCGATTTCAACGCCTGCAGGTCGACGATTCGCGGACCTCGATTTCTCAGGATGCGGTTCAATCCCTGGCCCGATTGTTGAAGCAGTCGATCGACGGTGAAGTGCGGTTCGACAAAGGAACACGGGCGTTGTATGCGACGGACGGGTCCAATTATCGCCAGGTTCCGATTGGCGTGGTTATTCCGCGTCATGTTCAGGATGTGGAAACGACCATCCGTCTTGCCCGCGAACATCGATGCGCCTGTTCTTTCACGGGGCGGCGGAACGAGTCTGGCCGGGCAATGCTGCAACGTCGCCGTTGTGATGGATTTTTCCAAGTACATGCACCACGTGCTGAAAATCGACGCCGAAAAAGGTCTCGGGCACGTTCAGCCCGGATGCGTGCTTGATCATTTTCGTGAAACGGCCAAGAAGGAAGCGGGATTATATTTCGGACCTGATCCAGCGACGCACAGCCGTTGCACCATCGGCGGAATGCTGGGCAACAATTCCTGCGGCAGCCATTCGCTGTTGAGCAAGAACCACGGATTTGGCGTGCGCATGAGCGACAACACGCACGCGCTGGACATCGTGCTCTACGACGGCACGCGGCTGCATGTTGGCCCGACGCCGCCCGAGGAATTGGAGGCCATCATTCGCGGAGGCGGCCGGCGCGGAGAGATTTATGCCGATCTGAAATCGCTTGTGGATCGTTATGGCGATCTGATTCGCCAAAAGTTTCCCAAGCTCGAGCGGCGCGTCTCCGGATACAACCTCAACGACCTGCTGCCGGAAAACGGTTTCAACGTCGCCCGCGCTCTGGTCGGCTCGGAATCGACGCTGGTGACCATCCTTGAAGCCGTGCTCCATCTTGTGCCGGCTCCCAAGCAGCGCAGCGTTGTCATGCTGGGGTTCAAAGATATCTACACCGCGGCCGAATGCGGCCTGGAAGTGTTGAAATTCAATCCGATCGCCTGCGAAGGGATTGACGAATTGCTGTTCGAATACGTCAAAAAAAAGGGAGATGAAGAGCGCGGCCTTGGCGATCTTGCCCGAAAGGCCCGGCATTTCTGCTGGTGGAATTCGGCGGCGAATCAAAACAAGACGCGACGATCAAGCCCGGCGGATGATGGATCACGTCAAAGGCCTCGGCGAGCGTGCCCCGGTGGACATGAAACTGTATGACGATCCGAAGCAGGAAAAGATGATCTGGGATGTTCGCGAAGGCGGCTTGGGAAGCACCGCGTGGGTTCCGGGCCAACCGGATACGTGGCCGGGATGGGAAGATTCGGCTGTGCCGGTCGAAGCCGTGCCGCAATATCTGCGCGAACTGCGCTCGCTATTCAAAAAGTATGACTACAACCCCTCGCTCTACGGCCATATGGGCCAGGGGTGCATTCATTGCCGCGTGCAGTTCGATCTGTATACCGCTGCACGGCATCGCAGAAATACAAGCGATTCATGAATGAAGCCGTCGACCTGGTGATGAAATTCGGCGGCGTCGCTTCGGGCGAGCACGGCGACGGCCAGGCGCGCGGACAATTCCTTCCCAAAATGTTCGGCCCGGAACTGTATCGAAGCCTTTAAGGAATTCAAGCGGATCTGGGATCCGGCCAATCGGATGAACACGGGGAAAGTGATCAATCTCGATGGCCCCGCGTACGGCATCACCGAGAACCTGCGCCTCGGGCCGGATTATAACCCGCCGCAACCCGCAGACCCATTTCGCATACGCGGCGGACCACCACAGTTTCGCCCGCGCGGCGCTTGCGCTGCGTCGGCGTCGGCGCATGCCGGCGCGAAGGCGGCGGAACGATGTGTCCCTCCTACATGGTCACTCGCGAAGAAAAAGATTCCACGCGCGGCCGGGCGCGCATGCTATTTGAAATGATGAACGGCGAAGTCATCGACGACGGCTGGAAGAGCGAGGAAGTAAAGGAGGCACTGGATTTGTGCCTCTCCTGCAAAGGCTGCAAAGGCGATTGCCCCGTCAATGTGGACATGGCGACGTACAAGTCGGAGTTTCTGAGCCATTACTACGAAGGACGCCTGCGGCCGCGCCATGCGTATGCGTTTGGCTGGATTCACATCTGGTCGAGCCTTGCCGTCGTCGCGCCATCGGTGGCGAATCTATTCACGCAATTGCCCGGATTGAGCTCGATCGCCAAATTGGTGGCGGGCGTTCATCCAAACCGCAAGATCCCGGCTTTTGCACCGCAATCATTCAAGCAATGGTTCAAG
This sequence comes from uncultured Phycisphaerales bacterium, assembly GCA_963773725.1. Lineage (GTDB taxonomy): Bacteria > Planctomycetota > Phycisphaerae > Tepidisphaerales > Tepidisphaeraceae > PALSA-1353. The sequence continues at coordinate 411,430 of CAVZCA010000007.1, read as the reverse complement.
TCGCACGAGGCCGAAAATCCCGACGGCCCGCCGGTCGTGCTGTTTGCCGACACGTTCAACAATCATTTTCATCCCGATGTGGCGATCGCCGCGACGCGAAGTGCTGGAAGACGCCGGCTTCCACGTCCATGTGCCCATGGCGGACGTCTGCTGCGGCCGGCCGCTCTACGACTACGGATTTCTCGGGATGGCCAAGCGCTGGTGGATCGATCTGCTCGAGAAACTGCGGCCGTACTATCGCAACGGCATTCCGATGGTCGTGCTGGAGCCGAGCTGCTGGGCGGCGTTCAAGGACGAATTGTGCAACCTGATGCCCAACAACGAAGACGGCAAGCGGCTCAGCGAGCTGACCTTCACCCTCAGCGATTTTCTGCGCTCGCAATGCGCCGATTATCATGTCGCCCAAGCTGAATCGCAAGGCCATCGTGCACGGCCATTGCCATCAGAAAGCGCTCGACACGCTCAACGACAAGGAATTCGGCAAGCTTTTCGCGGAGAAGGAAATCTTCAAGAAAATGGGGATCGAGGACAAGCATCCCGACGCCGGTTGCTGCGGAATGGCCGGGGCGTTCGGATACGAAAAAGAGAACGACCATTACGAGGTCAGCGTCGCCGCGGGCGAACGCGTGCTCCTGCCGGAAGTGCGCGATGCGGACGATGATGAGTTGATTATCGCCGATGGCTTTAGTTGCCAGGAGCAAATCGAGCAGCAAACCGATCGCGGCGCCCTGCACATGGCCCAGGTCGTGCAATTGGCGATTCGCGGCGAATCGGGACTCGCTGCACAGCCGCCCGGAACAAGAGATATCTACAGGCACGCAAGCAGGCCCAGCGAATCGGAATGGCCCGCGCCGCTTTGGCCATCGGTGTCGGCGCGGCGGCCATGCTGATCACCATCGGACTTCGAAAAGATATCAGCGCTCGCCCAGCATGGAGGTACGCCGATGAACCGTATCGGACCTGACACAGTTGCCGTCATCACCGGCGCCTCCGGCGGCGTCGGCCGCGCGACGGCGCGGCTGTTCGGCGAACTGGGCGCAAATCTCGTCACTGCTGGCTCGGGGCCGAGACGGATTGGAGGCTGCCGAAGCGAAGTCGAATCGGCGCGGCGGAAAGGCGACCGTTGTTCCGACCGATGTCAGCCGATTCGAGCAAGTGGAAGCGGCCGCGGAGATCGCCGGAAAAGGAATTTGGCCCGATCGATTTCTGGATCAACAACGCCATGGTGTCGATGTACAGCCCCTTCATGGAAATGACGCCGGAGGAATTCCGGCACATTGTCGAAGTGACGTTTCCTCGGGACGGTGCATGGAACGCAGCTGCGCCTTGAAACGGATGGTCCCGCGCGATCGGGGGACGATCATTCAGGTCGGTTCGGCACTGGCGTTTCGTTCCATTCCGCTGCAGAGCGCCTATTGCGCCAGCAAGCATGCCATTCAAGGGTTTCACCGAATCCATTCGCAGCGAACTGATTCATCAGAAGAGCAATGTCCGGATTTCGATCGTGAACATGCCGGCGCTGAACACCACGCAATTCGACATGGACGAAAAACAAGATGCCGCACAAGGCGCGGCCCACGGGCACGATTTTTCAGCCGGAAGTCGCCGCCGACGCGATTCTCTTTGCCGCCGAACATAATCGCCGCGAAATCATGGTCGGCTACACGACCGTCGAAGCGACGCTGGGCGAGAAAATCATTCCGGGCTTGCTGGATCATTATCTAGCGGATGCCGCCTGGGAAGGGTCGATGCTGCCACGAACCGGCCGATCCCGAATCAGCCGGACAATTTCTGGAAGCCGTTGCCGGGCGATCATGGGTCGCATGGGCCGTTTGATCGGCATGGCCCATCGCTTCAGCCCGCAGCTTTGGGCCACGAAACATCGGAAATATGTTATGGGGTATTGCTGGCGGCGATCGGGCTGGGCACGCTGTTGCTGGGCAATCGCGAAACGATGGCAAATCGGAGAAGACATCGATGAAATCCAAACTGCTCAGCAAAATCGCGGGCCGGCGCGAATGGGCGATGATCTTCGATGCCGGAGGATGAAGTCGATGGCCGATCTGAAAGAGTTTGCCGAAGCTCGAACATCTGACGGCGGCCCATTTCACTGGCATCGGCGCTTTTGCCGACGTGACGGTCGCGTGGTTCGATTTGAAAGCGACAAACCTATCAGCCGATCCAAATTGCCGAGCAAGTCGAAGTGTTGAGCCTCATCGGCGACGTCGCCGAATCGGAAGGCAAACCCTCCGTGCATGCCCATATCTGCGTCGCCAAACGCGACGGCAACAGCGCATGGCGGGCATCTTCAAAAGGGTCGCGTTCGGCCGACGCTTGGAATTGATCGTCATCGAATCGCCCGCCCATCTGCGCAAATCGTTTCGCCCGGAATTCGGCTTGCCGCTGATCGACCTGGATCGAAGTCGACTCTAAGAAATCTTAAGCATCCAAAAGGAGTGAGCTATGGCAATCAGCGTCGGCCAATATGTCATGCAGCGCATGCAGGAATGGGGAGTCGAGCGGATCTACGGCTATCCCGGCGATGGCATCAACGGCCTTCTCGCCGGCTTGCGGAAGAACGAGAACAAGCCGCGATTCATTCAGGCCCGCCACGAAGAACTGGCCGCGTTCATGGCCTGCGCGCATGCGAAATTCACCGGCACCGTCGGCGTCTGCATGGCCACCAGCGGGCCGGGCGCGATTCATCTGCTCAACGGCCTTTACGACGCCAAGATGGATCACCAGCCGGTCGTCGCCATCGTCGGCCAATCGGCGACGACGGCCATCGGCAGCCAGTATCAGCAGGAAGTCGATCTGCAATCACTTTTCAAAGATGTGGCCAGCGAATATTGCGTCACCGTCACCAGCCCGGCCGCGGTCCGGCATTGCATCGATCGCGCCTTCCGCATCGCCATGGATCAGAAAGCGGTCACCTGCGTGATCTTCCCGAAAGATATTCAGGAAGAATCGGCGGTCCCCGAGCCGCCGCAGCGGCACGATCACGCGCTCAGCGGCGTCGGCTGCCCGGTGCCCTACATGATTCCGCAGGAAGCCGATCTTGCAGCGCCGCGGCGAAGATTCTCAACGAGGGCAAAAAAGTCGCGATGCTCGTCGGCGCAGGGTGCGCTGAATGCGCAGGATGAAGTTCTGGAGATCGCCGAGTTGCTCGGCGCCGGCGTCGCCAAAAGCTGGCTGGGCAAAGCCGTGATTGCCGAAGATGTCCCCTTCTGCACCGGCCACATCGGCCTGCTCGGCAGCAAGCCGAGCTGGGACCTGATGCAGGATTGCGACACGCTGCTGGTGGTCGGCAGCAGTTTTCCCTATGCCGAGTTTTATCCCAAGGCGGGCAAGGCCAAGGGCGTGCAGATCGATATCGACGGCCGGCTGCTCAGCCTGCGCTATCCGATGGACGTCAATCTCAAAGGCGACGCCAAGCAGACACTGGCGGCGCTGATGCCGCTGATCGCAACGCAAGACAGATCGCTCCTGGCAGGAAGAAGTCATCGAGAATGTGAAAGAGTGGTGGAAAGTCGTCGAAGGCCGCGCTCATGCAGACGGCAACAACGGCCTGCTCAATCCCGAGCGAGTCTTCTGGGAACTGAGCCCCAAGCTGCCCGATCGACTGCATTATCTCCGCCGACAGCGGCACCGCCGCCAACTGGTATGCCCGCGATCTGAAAATCCGCCGCGGCATGATGGCCAGCGGCAGCGGCAATCTCGCCACGATGGGCGCCGCCGTTCCCTATGCCGTCGGCGCCAAATTCTGTTTCCCCGATCGCGTCTGCATCGCCGTCACCGGCGACGGCGCGATGCAGATGAACGGCCTCAACGCCTGCATCACCGTCGCCAAATATTGGAAGGAATGGTCCGACCCGCGCTGGATCACGCTGGTGCTGAACAACCGCGATCTGAACATGGTGACCTGGGAACAGCGCATCATGATGGGCGACATCAAATTCGACGCCAGCCAGGAATTGCCCGATTTCCCCTATGCCGCTTCGCCGAATCCATCGGCTTGCGCGGCATCCGCGTCGAAAAGCCCGAGCAACTCGCCGATGCCTGGGATCGCGCGCTCGCCAGCGATCGGCCCGTGGTTCTCGAAGCGATCACCGATCCCGACACGCCGACCCTTGCCGCCGCATATCACGCTGCAGCAGGCGAAGAATTTCACCGAGACGATTCTTCGCGGCGATCCCAATGAACCCGGCATCGTCAAGCAGGCGATCAAGGGAATGGTGGAGAGTTTGGTCCCGCATTCCGTGAGGAAAATGAATCGTGGCCACTTCAGACGCGATAACGTTCGCAGCATCCTTGGTCTTCAACGTCATGCCGTGGCCGGGGCGTGCGCGGTCGGGTACGCAGCTTGCCATTTTTGGGCTCAAGAATCCCGTCGAACAGCATCTGATCGATTCGAACGTGATCGTGGAAATATTCCACGTGCCGAAGGCCTTGAATCGGCACATCCGACATGCGCATGCAATTGCGGAGCGCAGTGCGCCGATAAGAGGCATCTGAAACGCCTCGCACAGTGCCGGCGACTTTTAGAAAGCCGGTATAGCCGCCGCATCGCGTGGCATCGGCCTGAAGGCAATCGACTGCGTCCGGCCGCCAGCATGCGTTGGAAATAGCCTGGCGTATCGCCATATTCGCCGGCGGCGATGTCCATGCCGGCCGGTCCCCGGTCGCGAAAAAGCCGCAGGCCCTCCAGATCATCCGACGGCCGCGGTTCTTCAAACCAGGTCACGTTGCTTTCGTCGCGCAAATCGCTCGGCCATCGCCAGCGCCTGTTTACGCGTGTATCCCCCGTTGGCATCGACGAACAACTCAGCATCGTCGCCGATTGCTTTCGCGAACCATGCGCACGCGATCCCCATCGGCCTGCGCATCGCGGCCTACTTTCATCTTGACACGAGGAATTCCCTCCTTGACCCATTTGCTCAACTGTTTGCGGAGTTTTTGTGGCGTGTAACTCGTGAATCCGCCGCTTCCATAGACGGGGATACTTTCACGGACTGCCCCAAACAAATCGACCAGCGAAACGCCGAGAAGCTTTGCTTTGAGATCCCACAACGCAACGTCGATCGCCGCGACGGCCATCATCCCCGTGCCGGGCCGTCCCGCATTCCGGAGCCGATGATTCATCTCCTGCCAGATTTGCTCGATAGACAAAGCGGAGCGTCCCAACATGGCCGGCTTAAGAAGATCGGCAGCCATTGCCGCAGATGCGGTCGAGGCATAGCTCCATCCAAGCCCAATTAGATCGGCGGCATGAACCTCGGTGACCATGACATCGGTATGGTCCCACGATAATGTTCCATCCGATTCCGGTTCATTCGTGGGAATCCGATAAACGGCGACATCCATTTTGGAAATCATCGGCATGCTTAGGAGTGCCATAATGATTATCTTATGTCGATGGGCTGGAGTCAGCATCGGCGAATTTTCTACGGGTAGTTCTCGGTCGTTCGAAAAACACTACATATTTTCAGCGTTCGCCCTTCGGGCAGCCTCTCCTATACTGTGAGATCAATGTGCAAGACTCCCGAATGTATCGAAACATGCGACCCCGAAAACGCAGAATGGCGGGTTGTCATTGAAACGCCCAAGGGCAGCCGCAATAAATATAAATACAGCGAAGATTTCTGCTGTTTTCAACTTGCCAAAGTGCTTCCCGAAGGAATGGTGTTCCCCTTCGATTTTGGATTTCTGCCCTCCACGACGGGGGATGATGGGGATCCCCTTGATGTTTTGTTGTTAATGGATCAGCCCACATTTTGCGGCTGTTTGGTTTTGTCTCGACTCGTTGGTGTGATTGAGGCAGAGCAAACGGAGAAAAATGGCGAAGCGGAAAGGAACGATCGCCTGGTGGCCGTGCCGCTCGAGACACAGCGTTACGGCAAAGTGCGTTCGATCAAAGATCTCGATCAGCAGATGCTTGACGAGATTGAGCGATTTTTCAAATCATACAACACACAGACAGGCAAGAAATTCAAACTGATCGGCTTCCATGGTCGTCACCGTGCGGAATCGCTGGCTAAACAAGGCATGAGAAAATTTGCGAAACTTCATCACAAAAAGCGCCGACGCGCAAAACGCGCCCGCTAGCCTATCGAACCGGTGGAAGATCATCTATCGCCGGACCCATCAGCACTTTACCAACAGGGTCGAATCGGCTTCCGTGGCACGGACAATCCCAACTCTTCTCCACCGAATTCCAATGGACCACGCACTGCAAATGCGTACAGATGGCAGAACAGCGATGAATTTTCCCTGAAGGCGAGCGATAGACCGCGATTTTATGAGTTCCCTGCCGCATCACCGCGCCTTGACCAGCGGGGATATCTTCTATCGAGGCAACATCGCCGCCCGTCACAAGGTCTTTATATTGCGCCAGTGTGTTGGCATTTTCACGCACAAATTCGGCATTCAGAATTTTGCGTGACGGGTCGTAAAGGTTTTCCCAGGGATTTGGGCGTCCCACGATGAGATCAGTGATGAGCAATCCCGCAATAGTGCCGTGGGTCAGGCCCATCCCGCTGTCTCCCGTGCAAACGAAGACTTCCTGGCCCTTTGTGAGCGCGCGTCCGATGAAGGCGAGTCCATCCGCCGGCTCCTGCACCTGCCCAGACCAGCGATAACGGGTTGCGCCAATCATGAGAAACTTCTGCCGCGCCCAGGTTTCAAGATTTAGAAAAGGCGCGCCGCTCACCGGTTCCTGGCCGGTTTTGTGATCTTCGCCTCCGATCAAAAGAATATCCTTGCGAGATCTGCCTCGGGCGGGCGCAAGGCGTACGTAATGATATGGATCGCCGGTATCCCAATAGAGGGCATCAGGCACACTTCCGCGCGCCACCTCCATGCCGATGACATAACTTCGATAAGATGCCTGCTTCGTATAAATGCCGAACCAGTCGTTGATCGGAGAAGGAGTGTTGGTTGCGACGACGATATGGTCAGCCGTGAAATAGCCTCGCCGCCCTTGGACCGCGATCTTCCCGCGTTTTTTCTTCTTTGGGTCCGCGCCTTGCACATCGTTGACCCGCCGTCCGATATAAATTCGCACGCCTTTCCGCTTCAATGCTTCCGCAAGCCCCATCATATAAAGCAGAGGATGAAACCGCGCTTGTTTCCCAAAGCGAAGGCAGCGCCCTTTATCCAATCCTCCCCGAGAAAGTATCTCAACGTCAGCAAATCCAGCCCGCTTTGCAGCGGCAAGTTCCCGATGCAGTAAGTCCGGCGGATCAGACTGCAAAGGACTCAAGAACGCATTCAACCTTTTGAATTCGCACTCGATCTTCTCTTCATGAGATATTCGTTCGATCATATCGATGGCGGCGGCATGACTCTCGTACGCGAGACGAGTTTTTTCTTTGCCGTGCAATCGTTCAATTTCATAGAATCGGTCGTCGATAGCGCTTGCCAAGTGCGCGCTGGTTCGGCCGGTTTGCCCACTTGCGACCCGCCCCTCATCCAACACGATGACGGACTTGCCTTCCTTGGCGAGGAAATAAGCCGTCGTAAGGCCGACGATTCCCGCCCCCACGACGCATACATCTGAATCCATTTTGCGGCGCGCTGGCTGGCCGTTTGGAATCTTCGCGGAGTCATACCAAAATGGGAAAGTCTCGCCGTCCGGACTCTTCATGTCCAAACTTTAGTCGCAATCCATCATCGCGCAGGCGCTTAAAATGCGCTGTCACAGGCAACTTTCGCATGTAACATCAGTTGAATGACGAAAGCAGATGTCATTATTGTCGGCGCCGGCACATCGGGGTTGGCTGCTGCGCAACTTCTGTCCCAGGCCGGCTGCAGCGTGCTGATTCTAGAAGCTCGTGATCGAATCGGCGGCCGAATTCTCACGCTTCATGATTCTAAGCTTGGTATGCCGATCGAACTCGGAGCCGAATTTATTCACGGGCGTCCCGAAGTCACCTGGCGATTGCTTCACAACGCCGGTTTGCTCGCGTTCGATTTGCCTTTTGCCCATATATGGCGTCATCGGGGTCGGCTCACGGATATACCGGACATTGATTCACAGCTAAGTAAAGTAATGCGGGGATTGACTCATTTGGGAAAATCTGACAAGAGTTTCGCTCAGTACCTGCGTGAAAAACATTCGCATAAATCGGACCGCGAGGCGCGGCAATTTGCGACCAGCTTTGTCGAAGGTTTCGATGCCGCTGATACGGAAAAGATCAGCGCCAAGTCTTTGGCGGAGGAGCAGCAAGGCATTGGGGATGTGGAAGACGAAACACAATTTCGATTGCTGCATGGATATGGCTCGCTTATCGATTACCTATATCGCTCGCTTGACCGCAAGCGAGTCAAAGTTCTTCTCGGGTCGCCTATATCGGAAATTAACTGGAAAAAATCGTCGGTGGAGATTCGACTGGCGCGATCACGAAAGACGATACAGGGCAGACATGTACTCATCACCTTGCCGCTAGGCGTGCTGCAGATTCCGCCGGAGCACCCACAGGCCGTTCGCTTCCGTCCGGATATCACTGCCTGGCGAAACACGGCGATGCAGCTTGTGTCAGGACCGGCGGTCAAGGCGATTCTTCGATTCAGTGAGTCGTTTTGGGAAAAGAGCGACCACATGCGGGACGCGGCATTCTTGCATGATCCGAGCGCGATGTTTCCCACTTGGTGGACGATGCGCCCGCTCCGGGCCCCGGTATTGACCGCATGGGCCGGCGGCCCCAAAGCCATGGCGATGGCGGGATATTCCAAGGATGATCTGCTGCGAGCTGCGATTGACTCATTGACGGCAACAGCCGGGATTCGCTCACGGCAGCTCGAGGGGATGATTGAGCAATTCCATAGTTGCGATTGGGGTTCTGATCCCTTTGCGCGGGGCGCTTACAGCTATGTAGGTGTCGGCGGAATGTCGGCACGTTCAAAACTATCCAAACCCATTGAGAATACCCTCTTCTTCGCCGGCGAAGCGCTCGACACCTCCGGGCAGGCAAGCACCGTTGCGGGAGCACTGGCCAGCGGTCAACGGGCGGCTCGCCAGTTATTGTCCAATTTATGACGCTCAGTGGATAGCCCGGGCAAGACGGAGATCCGCCACAAATGCCTTAAATTCGCGTTCTTTGTCCCGAGGGTCGGGAATACGCAATATGGCCGAAGGATGGATCGTGACGACGACGTACGGCGCACAACTCGGAGTCGTGGATAATCTTTCCCCTGAAACTTGTGATCCGAAATTGTGCGCCAAAGAGCGTCTGCCCCGCCGTCGCTCCCAGTGAAATAATTATTTTGGGATTTATGAGGAAGATTTCGCGCTGCAGCCAAGGCCGGCAAGCATGGATTTCACGTGCGATCTGGTTTGGAATGAAGACGCCGTTTACCACGCGGCGCTGATTTCCATTTGAAATGTTTCACTGCGTTGGTGACGTATATATTGGATCGGTCGATGCCGGATTCTTGCAGGGCGTGTCCAGCAATTTCCCCGCCGGGCCGACGAACGGGCGGCCCTGACGATCTTCCTGATCGCCTGGTTGCTCCCCGATCAGCATGATTTGTGCGCAAGCTTTTCCTTCGCCGAATACGACTTGCGTGGCGTTTTTGTATAAATCACAACCCCGGCATTTTTCCGCGGCCAGACGATGTTGAGCGAGGCTCGCATTGGCCTTGCGTGGCAAATAGGCGGCGGCGTCTTCTGAGTTCCGACCAGGAGATATTAGAGGCAAGCTCATCGGTCACTGAATTGCTTTTTTAATTCCGTTTTCGCGTGAGTGAGGATTTTCTTCTTTGCGGCGGGAAGATTTTTGCCGGCACGATTGATGTAAAAAGTCAGCATCGACAACGCGGAGCGATAAGGGTCCGTTTTGCGATTAGTGCTGGCTTCCGCTGACTTTTTGAGAGAGCGGGCGATCTTGGCAGGATCTTTCCACGTAAATACGCCTTGATCTAATGCAAGCGCGTGACTCTCGCGCGTCACTTTCCCGGACCATCGTTTTGGCGAACTCTTGGTTGGCATATATAAAACTCCTGAGCAGGGCTCGGGCCAATTTCAGCGTCTCCTGGCATGTGCCGGACGTCGCGGGCGCGGGACTCGATTGCGGGCGGCGTATCGGCCGTTTCCATTTCCGTTCGAGTGAGCAGGCGTCGATTTTAAGGACCGCCGAAGAGCATCCATGAGATTAACCGTGGGCGGCAGCGGTCTATCCGGCTGATCCGCAACTTCAACGGTTTGTCCTCGTTTCTTACGCTCAATCAATTGTTCCAGTTGCTGCCGGTACTCATCCTTAAAGTTGGATAAATCCAGGCGGTGGGTCATGGTCTGGATCAATTGCTCGGCCGCCTGAATTTCCTTGGCACTGGATTTGCGCGTGATAATGCTCCGGGCAGCGCATCGTCCAGTGAAAGCACCTCATCCGCATAGTGTATCGTGTGTAAAACCAGGCCATCATTCAGCGGTCTAATAATTGACAGATATTGGCGCTCGCGCATCACGAAATGGGCCAGCGCGATTCGCTTACTCCGCAGCATGGCCTCGTGAAGAAGCTTGTAAGCTTTAATGCTGGCATCAGTGGGAACGACAAAATAGACGCGATCGAAATAGAGCGGATCAACTTCCTGTTGCTGGATGAACTGGGCGATTTCGATTGCGTGGCCGCGCTCGGGCTTGAGGCGTTTGATTTCCTTTTCATCGACGATGGCATATTCCCCCTTTGCGATCTCGATGCCGCGGGCGGTTTCGCCGAAGTCGAATTCCTTGCCGGTTTCCGGGCAATACAATTTTCGTCGCAAGCGGCAGGTTCCGTCTTGGGACATCATGTGAAAGTTGACGGTCTTGTCATGGACGGCCATCTGCAGTTGGATGGGGATGTTGACGAGCCCAAATGTGAGGGAACCTTGCCAGATGGGGCGAGCCATAAATTTCTCCTTAACTTGCGGAATTCCCCTTACCGACAATTTTGCGCACATCCACTCGAGACTTTTCGAAATCTGCCCATGGATCCCTACGACGTTTGCCGACATACCGCGCTGCGCTTTTCACGGTGAAATCGCCGGCGGATTTAAGTTTTCCAAGTTCATCCCAGGCGATGGGCATGGAAACTGGAGCACCGGCGCGGCCTCTTGTGGAATACGGCGCTACAGCAGTCGCGAAATGACCGTTGCGGTTAAAATCAATGTAGATCTTGCCGTCCCGCAAATCCTTTCGCATGTTCGCGACGAACCAATCCGATTGCTCGGCTAAAGCGACGGCGATGGTTTTGCAGAATGACTTGGCTGAATCCCAATCAATGTTGGGCTCGATGGGGATTGTCACATGCAATCCCTTGCCACCGGAGGTTTTTAAGAACGTGGGCAGTTTTAGTGACGTCAGCATGCGATTGAGTTTCCGCGTGCCTTCGACAACCCGTTTCCATGGAACATTTGGGCCGGGATCCAGATCGAAGATCAGTTGGTCGGGATGTTCAATGTCGTCAGTTTTGCAATTCCATATATGGATCTCCAGCACACTGATCTGAACGAGGGAAATAAGCCCGCTCAGGTCGCGGGTGACGACATGCTGCTCTTTGGTGTTTCCATCGCCGACATCTACCTTGCCGATGGCGGAGGGCATTGTTTCGCCCCAGTTGCGCTGGAAAAAGCATTTTCCGGATGTGCCGTTGGGACAACGCAGCAACGCCAGGGGACGATTGGTGACGTGCGGCAACATCCATAGCTGGACGAATTGATAATAATCGGCAATGTCCTGCTTGGTCACCTGCGCGTCGGCAAAGAGAATTTTGTCAGGATGCGTAAGCTTCACGCCGGCAATCTGGTCATCGGGGGCACTGACCGAATGGCGCCTACGATCGCCATCTCCATTCGCGTGGGTTTTTATCTTTTCCGGCGCGATAGGCTTTTCGCGCACAATTTGCGATTGCGGCTTGTCTGAACGAAGGGCGATAAACGCGGAATGACGCAACACGCCATCTCGCGTCCAATTGGAAAAACGCACCTCGGCCACCAATTCCGGTTTGACCCAATGTGCGGCCCGCCGTTCGCGAACCGGCGGCAACACATCCGTCGGAGGTTTGTCTTGGTCGATATCACGCAGTTTTCCGATCAATTGTTTAAGTCTTGCCTCATCAAATCCGGTTCCAACCCGTCCTGCATAGACAAGTCGTTTTTTGTCATCGTGATATCCCAGAAGGAGTGAGCCAAAACCGCTCCGCGCGCCTTGAGGATCGGTATAACCAATGATGATGAACTCCTGGCGGTTGCCACATTTGCTTTTAAGCCAGGTTGGATCGCGACGGGAGACATACGGTGCATCGGTTCGTTTTGACACAATGCCTTCCAAAGACATCTCGCATGCTTTGGTGACGACCTTCTCTCCTTCGCCTTGCACATGCTCGCTAAAATTAATGGTCGGCGCAAGCTTGCTTCGATCGAGAATGCTCTTCAGTGTCTCCTTGCGCTGGATCAGTGGCACTTGACGAAGATCGACGCCATCGCAAAACAGAAGATCGAACGCGAAAAAAGTGGGTGAGGCGCTGCTCTTATCCTTTAGGATGGCCTGTAGAGCCTGAAAATCACTACGACCTTTATCATCGAGTACCACGGCTTCGCCATCTACGACCGCCGAATCGACTTTGAGCCTGGCGATTGCCTTGGCAATACCAGAGAATTTTCTGGTCCAATCCAATCCATTGCGGGTGTAGAGTGTGACTTTCCCGGACTTAACAAACGCCAAAAGACGGTAGCCATCGAACTTGATTTCATGAAGCCATTCCTTGCCTTGTGGTGGATGTTCAGCGAGCACGGCTAGCTGTGGAGCGATCTTGTCGGGAATTCCAGACTTGCGGGCATTGACCAGGTTGGATGCCTCCCTGGCTTGGCCGTTCCAGACGTCGTCACGATCGCCGGAGATTTTCTCCAGGCTGCGTTTGGACTTCACGCTCTGCGGCGCTTCGGCAAGGATATCTCGCGTTTTGCTGGCGTAACGGTCGTTAAGTTTCATGAGCAGCCAGTTTTTTCCGTCTTCGCCTGATCGGCCGTGCATGCGAACCAAACTCCATTCACCGTGAAGTTTTTCGCCATGCAGAATGAAATGAAGCTTGCCCTGATCGTAGCCCTGCGTTGGATCGCCAAGCGGCTCCCAGTATCCGCGGTCCCATAGCAAAACGGTCCCGCCGCCGTATTGGCCTTTGGGAATGACACCTTCGAAGTTACCGTATTCAATCGGATGATCTTCGACTTGCACGGCCAGCGCTTTGCGGGTGGGATCAAGCGACGGCCCCTTCGGCACGGCCCAACTCTTTAGCGATCCATTCAGCTCCAGGCGAAAATCGTAATGAAGCCGCGAGGCGTCGTGCTTTTGAATCACATATTGTAGGCCAGCGGAATGCTTTTTCGCTGCCGCGCCGTCGGGCTCCGGTGTGACGCTGAAGTTACGCCTTTGTTTGTAAGTCTTCAGGCTCATGTATAACTCGACGCTCTTTTAGCCCGCGATTGGATTTCCCATCTCGGGCAGAACGACTCCGGTGATGAAGCTTGAGTCCGCATCCGAAGCAAAAAAGACATAAGCCGGCGCGATTTCTTCCGGCTGGGCGGGCCTCTTGAACAATGTTTTCTTGCCGAACTGGCTTACTTTCCTGGCGGGATGGCCTGTGTCCGCCGTATTCAGCGGGGTCCACACCGGACCAGGAGCCACCGCATTGACGCGAATGCCCTTCTCCGCCAATTCCATCGACAGGGTTTTGGTGAAGGCGTTGATCGCGCCTTTGGTCGCAGAATAGGCGAGCAGATGCTCAGCGCCTTCCAGCCCCGTTTCGGAACTGGTGACAATAATCGCGCTCCCGCGTTTCATGTGCCTGATTGCAGCGCGGCACAAATAGAAATAGGCGTAAATGTTTGTTTTGAAGGTGACGTCAAATTCTTCATCCGTCACTTTTTCCAGGGCGGGCACTCGATTCTGATAAGCGGCATTGCTGACAAGGATGTCCAGGCTCCCCAATTCGCGCACGGTCTGCTTGACCGCCTTTTCGCAAAACGCGCGGTCGGTCAGATCGCCGGGAATAAGCATGCACATCCGGCCACACGCTTCCACGATGCGCTTGGTTTCGTTCGCATCGACCGATTCTGCCGGCAGAAATACGATTGCGACATCTGCTCCTTCCCGCGCGTATAAGTTTGCGACAGCGCGACCAATGCCGCTATCGCCTCCCGTGATGAGAGCAACCTTTCCTTCCAGTTTGCCGGCAGCGCGGTAGCGCGGAGCCAGGAACTGAGGGCGCGGATGGATTTTATATTCCATACCTGGTTTGGACTGATGCTGCGGCGGGAATGGCGGCTTGAATCGAGACTCTGTTCGATATGCCGGCGAATGCCTGCCGTTCTTGTGACCGTTCGTGGATGATTTGTGCTTAGTCATTGTAAACCTCATGTTGATGGCTTTGACGCTATTGAAAGTTTGTTAAATACTGGCTCATCGGGATCACGTTTGATGGACCTCTTGCATCCTATGCGATTGGATGGCCGCCGGTGATTCCGTAGATTTCGCCGCTGACATAACTTGATTGCTGAGAGGCCAGAAGGACATATGTTGCCGCGAGTTCCGCGGGCTGGCCGGGTCGTCCCATCGGCACAGTGCTGCCGAATTGCACCAGCTTGTCCGGGGATTGGCCGCCACTGGGTTGCAACGGTGTCCAGATCGGCCCGGGGGCGACACCATTCACGCGAATGCCCCTGGGAATTAATTGCTTTGACAGTCCCTTAATAAATATCGCTATCGCACCTTTCGTCATCGCGTAATCCAAGATGCCTGGCGATGGATCGTATGCATTGATTGAAGTCGTGCAAATGATTGATGCGCCAGGTTTCAGGTATGGAAGAGCCGCTTTGGTAATCCAGACCATCGCGTACACATTCGTGCGGAACGTCGCGTCCATTTGCTCCGTCGTTACATCCAACAGGGATTCTTGATAAACCTGCTTGCCAGCATTGCTCACGAGAATGTCGAGTCCGCCCAGTTGACCGACAGCATCGGCCACCAATTGCTGGCAAAACTTTTCGTCACGAATGTCTCCAGGCAATGGGACAACTTTACGGCCAGCGCCGCGGATGAGCTCAATTACCTCATCGGCATCGGGTTGTTCTACTGGGAGGTATCCGAACGCGACATCAGCCCCTTCGCGAGCAAAGGCGATAGCGGCAGCGCGACCAATGCCTGAATCGCCACCGGTTATCAGGGCTTTCCGGCCGGCAAGTTTGCCCGATCCTTTATAGCTGGTCTCGCCGTGATCGGGGCGCGGGTCCATTTTAGACGCGAGTCCCGGCGGTTCTTGATGCTGTGGTTTAAAAGGAGGCTTGGGATATTGAATCAATGGGTCCTGCATCGGCGGCGCGCCATTTCGATTCGCATCTGATGATATATTTTCTTCGGCTTTAGATATGACGGGCGAAGCCATCGCCATTAGTGCGGACGCGGCAAGGAAGTCCGTCCCAGCTCGAACCATTGCGCGGCGTGAGACCTTTGCTTGATCGTTATTCATGTTTTTCTCCGCGATTTTTCGTTACTCGATTCTCCAATGGCCAAGATTCTTTTTTACGACGCTGCCTTCAACAACGGAATGGTAAAAATCGGTTGGTAGAAGACCCCAACTGCTATCCGAGTGGACCTCAAATCGAAATCTATTCGGCAACTTATCAGGCGTAATCATTTTGGTTCTGATAACGCGACCGGAGTGCCTTTTGGTTCAGGCCGCTTCGATTCATCGCCCCGGGAAATCCCCTGTGGATGCCACTTGACCGTTTGAATTTCCGGATTTTGTGCAAGCGTTGATACAAAATCCGGTGGTCTGGTTTCACTCGGAAGGACACGGCACTGAATCTCGGTGTTGACCTCTCTTAGCTGGCCCCGATTTCCATATTCGACTCCCCATGAAATAATCGTGCATCCGCTAATCGCGATGTAGTTCCGAATTTCGTCGTCAGATGGTCCAGTCTTGGCAATTGCCAGCGTCAGTGTTGCTCGAACATCCTGCCGAATTCCGCGTTCTATGTATTTAAGACCCCACAGGGTCCCCAACCCAAGAAAGAGCGCGGTTATTCCTAATAGAAGCTGACCACCTCCAAAACACAAACCCATCATCGTTGTGAACCACAAAGTCGCCGCCGTGGTCACTCCAAGAACCAGATTGTCTTTTCGTAAGATGGCGCCGGCGCCGATGAAGCCCATCCCTGAGAGAATTCCCAAGGGTAATCGCATCAGGTCCAGAACCACGAAAGAATCATGGGTCTTGCCAACGCTGTTCATCAGCAAATTGGCTTGTATCATCGACAGTGACGCGGCAAGACAGACCAAGAGCGTCGTTCGCATTCCCGCTGGCCGGCCATGCTCGCCGCGGTTGAAACCGATCACCAGTCCCGCCACAACGGTCAAGATTAGACGAAGCGCCACATGTTGCCAATCCAATGTAACGGGCATGACGAATAATTTTAGTCATTCTCCAAAGAGGTTTATTGCCTCTGCGCTGGCAGAAAGTTTCTTCTCGATCTTCTACCGGTTCTCAAGTTCGACGATCTTTGCAAAACGCCTTTGAATCCGAAAGCGATGACTTGTTTGCTCGTGGTCAATCTGATTACGAGGTCTTTTTTCGTGTATTGCCTTTCTTGGGCACCTTAGCGCCGGCTTTGCGTGCCTCGGACAGCCCGATGGCGATCGCCTGTTTGCGGCTCTTCACCTTTTTGCGACTGCGGCCGCTTTTAAGCGTGCCTTTCTTGCGCTCGTGCATCGCTCGCTCCACTTTCTTTCCAGCCGTCTTGCCGTATTTCGCCATATGCAATCTCCTGAAGTAAGTAGAGCCTATGGAAATCGTCGCTCAGGCGGAACGTCAAATCTTTTAATCGCGCTCGTTCGCGCGGCGCAATAGTCATGAGCATTCGAAGAAACAAAGACAAGTGGCAAATGGGCCGATGGAAGCGATAACTAATCGCACAACTTGAAAACGCGCTGATCAGTGGGCTGTTCAGGAATCCGCGGGACATGAATCATTTGATCAATTGAAACTACACAAATATCGATCCCGATTTGTCTGCAGCGATCTTAAAAAGAACCAACCTGCTGAGGTATGTCGCGTAATCTCTCCATCTCTTTGTTCATTGCTTTGTTCCTCGGGTATTTACCTCGGAGGCTGACCGTATTCCTGCCCCATTTCTTGCCCCATACGAATTGAAAAACATGGCAAATATGCGTACCATGGAGCATCGAGAGCAGTGAACGTAAATCACTGCTGCCGCTGTAAATAACCGCGTCATCTGGAACTTACGGTTTTTAGCGAATTACGCTCATAACCCGGAGGTCGGAGGTTCGAATCCTCCCCCCGCTACTGCATAAGAGATAAGGACTTGCGGCAACGCGAGTCCTTTCTTTTTTTGGAAAAGTCCCCGGATTGTACACAGCTTTGTACACAAAATTTTCCGGATATTATATTGTGGACTAGGCCTAAAATAGAAACGGACTCGCCAAGTCCTTCGGCCTTCGTCCCGAAAGGGGTGCCCCCGTGGCGAGTCTCATTCTTCGCGGTTCCACCTATTACATTCAGTTCATGGAAGGTGGAAAAGCTAGACGTAAATCCGCCGGAACCGATTCATTCCAAGTGGCTAAGGAGAAGCTCCGGCAAAGCGAATCGGCTCATGCCAGGGCCGGTCCTCCGGTACTGCCCACTAAGAAGCCGATAAACAAGGTCATCTATGCGCGCGATTTAATGCGCAGACCGCGCGGGACGACGCACCTCTCCAGCAATCCAAAGCCGCCTTGAACCATCAGCGCGAGAATTGCGGCCGGTACCGCGCCCAGAAGAATCAGTCTGTTATCCGCCAACCGTATTCCGGTCAGGATCGGTTGCCCATACCCGCCGGCGCCGATCAATGCTCCGATCGTCGCCGTCCCGACGTTGATCACCGCCGCGGTCTTGATCCCGGCAAGAATCGACGGTGACGCCAACGGCAGTTCAATTTTCAGCAAACGCGCGCCGGGGGAAAGCCCCAGCACGATCGCGCTTTCACGCAGACCCGGCGCGATTCCTGATAGACCCGCGTGGGTGTTCCGCACGATCGGCAAAAGCCCGTATAGGAATAATGCGATGATGGCGGGCAGCGTGCCAATACCCAGGAGCGGAATCATGAACACCAGGAGCGCCAGGGACGGGATCGTGTAAATGACTGCAACCACGGCCAGAATAATCTGGCCGAGCCCGGGGCCAGAGGAAGGCAAGGACTCCGAGCGGAATCGCCACGATGATTGACGCCGCCAGCGAAACGCCGACGAGCAGCAGGTGCTCGCGCGTACGCAAGAGCAGTTGGGCTGTCATGCTGTCAACCTGCGGGGTGCTCTTTATCTGGAACTGAGCCAAAAGGAATTGAGATGCAACATTCGCTTCCGGCACCTTCTGCAGCTTGCTCAAAGCATTCATTTCAATCATGTGAGACGCGTCGATAGCGCCTTCAAGTCGCGTGATTGCTTTGATTACCGCTGGTGCGCGATCGCGAAGTTCCAGCCTGTAGAGATAGACCGCTTCGTATGCTGGAAACACATGGCGGTCATCATCGAGCGCTCGCAGGTGATAGTAAGCGATCTCGGCATCGGTTGAATACAAGTCGATAACGTCGATCGATCCTGACGAAACCGCGCGATACGCCAGATCGTGATCGAGTCCCGTTACATTCGTTTGCGGCAGGGTATAGACCGCCTTCACAACCGGCCAGCCGTCCTTGCGATTAAGAAACTCATTACTGAAGCCGAAACGAAGCAGCGGGTGTTCGCGTAGATCGCTGATCGAGCGAAGACTCAATTGGCGAGCCAGCGTTTCAGGAACACCCAGCGCGTACGTGTCATTGAAGCCGAGCGGTCGAGTCATCCCGATTCCACGCTGGCGGAGCGCGGCTTCGATCGCTTCGGTGTCTCCCGGCGTTCCGGGAATCAGTTCCTGGATGATCGTCCCGGTGTATTCCGGATAGATGTCGATTTGGCCGGCCAGAAGTGCTTCCCACAGCACCCGCGTGCCACCCAAGCTGGCTGCGATGAATGGTGGGAATGCCCGCATTGTTGCCAAGCTGCGTGGCAAGCTCACCAAGGATAACGCTTTCAGTAAAAGCCTTTGATCCCACGCGCACGGGTTCGGTCGCAAACGCCGATGTTGCCATCACGATCGTGGCACAAAACATGAACGCTTGCCCGGAAAACGGTCACGGCCGCACCCCGGTCAATTGTTGTGCCCGCACAAACTGACGGACAAAATCATCGGCCGGGCTGTCCTGTAACTCACTGATCGAGCCGGTTTGGACGACTCGGCCGTGTCGCAGAAGCACAATTCGATCGGCAAAGAACGCCGCCTCGGCCAGATCATGCGTGATCAAGACGACGGTCTTGCGAAGCCGGCGAAAGATCTTCGCCAGTTCCTGCTGAAGTTCCGCCCGAACGATTGGGTCCAAGGCCCCTAACGGCTCGTCAAGCAACAAAACATCCGCGTCGAGCATGAGGGCTCGCACGAGTGCAACACGCTGCCGCTGGCCGCCGGACATTTCAGCGGGATACCGGGCGAGCACTTCCGGCGATAATCGCGTGAGGTCAAGCAACTCATCAACGCGCGATGCAATCTTACTCCTGGACCAGCCGAGGTACGCTGCCATCAACGACACATTGCGCATGCCCGGTCAGGTGCGGAAAAAGGCCGCCATCCTGGATGACGTAGCCGATGTGTTGCCTCAGTTCGCGAATTGATCCGCGGCTGATGTCCTGATCGCGGAAGTAGACGATGCCCGCGTCCGGTTTCATCAAACCGGTGAGCAATCCAAACAGCGTCGATTTACCGCTGCCGCTTGGACCAATGAGCGCCGTGGTGTCGCCGGGCGCTATGGTGAGGCTAACACCATCAAGTGCTCGTTCACCGCCATAGGACTTGAAAACTGAATCGAGCCGGAACATGACTGGCTCCGCGGGCAAGATTGTTTGACAGCACTCGCTAGCACGAATACGCCACCCCGGCATCAGCGACATTGGACTTTAGTATTGATTCGTCGCCCCCAATACCTAAGTCCAATAGCCTTCTCTCATCGCAGTTCCTAACCTTTCGACAACTCGGTCCTCAGGAGTTCACATGCCATCGCAAGCTACAAAGACAGCAACGTCCAGTCTCAACTCGAAATTCCAAACCGTGCGGTCGGTGACCCGATCTCTTGCCGCCAGTCTTTCCGCTGAGGACCAGATGATCCAATCATGTCCGGACGCCAGTCCGGTCAAATGGCATCAGGCCCATACCACATGGTTCTTTGAGACTTTCGTGCTGCGGCCCTTCCTGAAGGACTACAAACCCTTTCGCGAAGAGTTCCGTTGGCTCTTCAACAGCTATTACAACTCGCTCGGGGAAGAGATTCCGGAGAAGAAGCTGCGCGCTTCCTTTTCCCGCCCTTCACTCGATGAGGTCGTGGCGTTCCGGGCACACGTTGACCAGGAGATGGAGCGATTTCTCGCGCGCCCCGTTGATGACGAGCCATCACGGCGGATCATTTTGGGCTTGAACCACGAGCAGCAGCACCAGGAACTCGCCCTGACCGACATTAAGCATGCGTTTTTCTCGAATCCCCTTCATCCTTCGTACGCGGCCGGTCCACTCTCGGAAGAGAGGGAACCTGCAGTCCCTAAGCTCGAATGGCACACCTTCAACGGAGGGCTGATTGAGATTGGTTATCCGCTCCAAGCGGCGAATCCTCTGGATTTTTGCTTTGATAACGAAGCTCCTCGACACAAGGTCTATTTGGAACCGTTCCAGATCGCAAACCGCGAAGTCACGTGCGGTGAGTACCTGGAATTCATGTCGGCTGGCGCATACACCCGTCCCGAATTCTGGCTTTCCGCGGGCTGGGAAACTGTGAAGGGCGCGGGTTGGCAGGCGCCTCTCTATTGGCAACGTGATGCCAGCGATGCGACTGGCTGGCGCGTCTTCACGCTCAGGGGCTGGACTGGACTGTCCACGCTACTCGATGTGCCGGTGTGTCACATCAGCTTTTTCGAAGCCGATGCCTTTGCACGCTGGCGGGGTTGCCGACTTCCAACGGAAGCGGAATGGGAATGCGTCGCGAGTCGAATCGCCGCTACACGGAAATTTACTGGATACCGGGAGGCTGCATCCCGCGAAGGCGCGCGGTGCGGGCGTCGAGCAACTCTTCGGGGACTGTTGGGAATGGACGGCCAGCCCTTACACCGGCTATCCGGGATACAAGCCCCTCCCTGGAGCGCTGGGCGAATACAACGGCAAGTTTATGTCCGGCCAGATGGTTTTGCGCGGCGGGTCCTGCGTCACACCCGCGAATCACATGCGCGCGACGTATCGCAACTTCTTTCAACCGGCGACTCGGTGGCAATTTACTGGCTTACGTTTGGCAATTTAAAAGGGTTTCACTCACATGACTACCTACTCTATCGCACTCGACCTGGAGCGCCCCTCTTCGTTGGATACGCGCGAAATGCTGATCCGGGAAGTTCAGCGCGGCTTGCTCAGGCGACCCCGCTCTCTTCCACCATGGATGTTCTACGACGCGCGCGGCTCCCGCATTTTCGAACAGCATCACCCAACTTCCGGAGTACTACCCGACGCGCACAGAGCGCAACATCCTGGCGAGCTGTTGCGACGCCATCATCGCTGCCGCTTGTCCTGACAAATCAGAACGCTGTGCGTCTTGTGGAGCTGGGAGCGGGCACCGCCTCGAAGACCACCATCCTGCTCGATGCTGCCGCGAGATTGCAGAGTGAAGTGCTGTACGCACCGGTGGATGTATCTTCCGATGCTCTTGACGTAGCCTGCGAGACGATCGCAACCTCGTTGCCCGAGGTATGTGTATCGCCGATTGTAGCGAACTATGTAACACATCCGCCGCAGCTCGAATCCTTCAACGGAACAACGCTGGGATTATACATCGGTTCAAGCATCGGCAACTTCGCACCCGAAGAGGCGCGAACGATTCTTCGCAATCTCAGAGGCCAGCTGCAATCCGGTGATGCGCTGCTGCTCGGAGTAGACATGGTGAAAGATGAGCCGACTCTGGTGGCTGCCTATGACGACAGAGACGGGGTCACGGCAGAATTCAACCTGAACATGCTGCATCGCCTCAATCGAGAGCTTGACGCTGATTTTGATCCCGCGAGGTTCCGCCATCGCGTTCTCTGGAATGCCGTGCAGTCGCGCATCGAGATGCACCTTGAGAGTACCCGCGACCAACGTGTACGCATCGCTGCCGCACAACTTGATGTTTACTTCGAGGAAGGCGAACGCATTCATACCGAGAACAGCTACAAATTCACAGATGCGACTATCCGCATTCTTCTCGAGAGATGCGGGCTTTGAGGTCGAACAGACGTGGACAGACGAGCGCGGATGGTATTCCGTTACGCTCGCACGCGTCCTTGATGAGCGTGCACGCTGACGCAATTGTGAGAGGTCGCATTCCATGTGTATTAACTCGCGCTTGGAGGGCTTATGGATCACTTTGATGCCATCGTAATAGGGTCGGGACAGGCAGGAACACCGCTTTCCATTGCACTCGCCGAGGCTGGACGAAAAACAGCCCTCGTAGAGAGTCAGCATGTCGGCGGCACCTGTATCAATGTAGGCTGCACACCGACGAAGACCATGGTCGCCAGCGCGCGAATCGCTTACCTGGCCCGGCGCGCCGCCGACTACGGCATTCGCTGCGGGCCTGTCGGTGTTGACATGGCGCAAGTCCACCGGCGCAAGCAGGCAATCGTGGACGACTTCCGCACAGGGGAGCAGCGTCGCCTGGAAGATGCCAAGAACGTCGAGCTCATTTTCGGCGAAGCGCACTTCACCGGTCCCAAAGTCGTCGAGGTAAGGCTCAATGCCGGCGGCACGCGGACATTGACCGCCGACACCATTTTCATCAATACCGGCGCTCGGCCGGCACGACCCCGCATCGCCGGACTCGATTCAGTGAGAGCTCTCGACTCCACTTCGATCATGGAATTGCAAGAGCTGCCGGAACATTTGCTGGTTCTGGGGGGCGGCTATGTCGGTCTGGAATTCGGCCAGATGTTTCGCCGCTTCGGCAGTGCTGTCACCGTCGTGCAGCACGGAAAGCAGCTCCTGGGTCGGGAGGACCCGGACGTTGCCGCTGAAGTTTGCAAGCTGCTACGAGACGGATGGCATCGAGATCCTGCTCGAAACCGAAGCGGTCGGCGTGCATGCCAGCGCGTCCGGCGTCGGTTTAGATCTACGCGGCCCGACGGGAGAGCGGACCGTCACCGGCTCTCATCTCCTGCTCGCCGCTGGCCGAGTGCCGAATAGCGAGCAGCTCAACCTCGCCGCCGCCGGCGTGAACGTTGATGCCCGCGGCTTCATTCCGGTAGACGACCGGCTGCAGACGAACGTCGCCGGCATCTACGCTTTGGGGGACGTCAAAGGTGGGCCGGCGTTCACGCACATCTCGTACGACGACTATCGCATCATCCGCAACAATCTCCTTCGTGGCGGACAGTCGTCGACGAAGGACCGACTGGTTCCGTACACCGTCTACATTGACCCACAGCTCGGGCGGATCGGCCTGACAGAGCAGGAGGCGCGGGCACAGGGCCGCGCGATCCGCGTCGCCAAGATCCCGATGACCTGGGTGGCCCGTGCAGTGGAAACGGCCGAATCACGCGGCTTCATCAAGGCCGTCGTCGATGCCGAGACCAGGCAGATCCTTGGGGCCGCCGTCTTGGCCGTCGAAGGCGGCGAGATCATGTCGATGCTTCAGATCGCCATGATGGGCAAGCTTCCCTACACCGCGCTCGAAGACGGCATCTTCGCGCACCCGGCCTTTGCGGAGGGATTGAACACGTTGTTCATGACCATGGAAAAATGAGCTTTGCCCTTCTGATGAATCACGCCATTGTGCGACGGCTCACTCGGGTGATTTGAGAGCGAGCTGAATCGCGTCCAGCAGCACTGTCTCGCTGAATGGCTTGAACAGGCACTCGACGGCGCCCTGTTTGAGCATGAGCGCACGAACCGTGTCATCTCGACGCGCGGTGATGAAGACGATCGGAATCTCCTGATGGCGAAGCTTCAATTCCCGTTGGAGATCGGGCCCGGACATGCCCGGCATGGCGATGTCGAGGATCAGGCATTTCGTCTCATTGACACAATCGGAAGCGAGAAACGCTTCCGCCGACGAAAACGCCCGAACTGCAAAGCCAAGTTCCTTCAGCAGGTCGGGGAGCGACTCGCGCACGGATTCATCATCATCAACAACGGAGACCAGCGGGCGATTCTCTTTCATGGACTCCTCAGAACCTGCCTTGCGTGCGTCGCACCAGGCGTCCGGATTGCGCGAGCACTCGCACATCAGAGAACATACGACACGACACCCGCGAAGCTCCATAATACTTTGGTATTGGTTCGTTGAGACGCCTCGCCACGCACCGCATACCAAAGTATCCCCAATACCATCGTCCAATAGATTCATTGTCACACGGTTCATAATGTGACGAGCATCGATCGCACTAACCTCCCGGAGAGAACAATATGCCAAGCGACAAAACAGAACTCGCCAATGAATCAAGGCTCGCGGCCTCGAATCCTCTTGATGCCGTCCCAGACGAAATGCCATTCGACGTGCCCTATGGGCCGCCGATATCACTAGCCCGAGCTCAAGCAGCTATTCACGCCGCCGTGGCAGAGGCGAAGCGGCGGAATTGGAAGATGAACATCGCAGTAGTGGATTCCGGGGGCAACCTGGTTGCCTTCCAGCGAATGGATGGCGCGATGCTTGCCTCAATTCAGATAGCGGAACACAAGGCGAAAGCAGCCGCGACCTTCCGGCGCCCGACCAAGGTCTTCGAGGACGGCATCAATCTGATGCATCTCAACTATCTGCTCGCGTTCGATGGAGTCATTGCGTCTCGCGGCGGCATTCCACTGATCGAACGAGGGAGCGATTATCGGCGCAATCGGCTGTTCGGGAGGCACGGATTCCCAGGACGAGATCGTCAGCAAGGCCGGCGCGGCAGTAATCAACCAACTCTAGGCGACGAACAAATAATTCAGACCTCGGAAAGCCTTAAGAGCAATCAACCGGTTTCGGAGACTAACAAACACAAAGGAGAATCCGATGGCAACAGTTACAACGAAAATCCAATGAGAACGGTGAACGTATCTATGAAATCCGCACAGATTCGCGTGACCCGGCGGTCGCCCGGCCTATTGGCGTGTCACGTTCGACAACCCGCCGATCAACGTGATGGGACCGGAAATGGTCCGGCAGTTCCAGGAAGTCATCAACGCTCTGGAGGCCGACGAGCAAGTCAGGGTCGTGGTCTTCGACAGCGCGGTTGACGGCTACTTCCTGAATCACTCCGATTTCACTGGCCAAGATGGAGGACCTGACCTCGATGCCGGCTGGTCCGACAGGCTTGCCGCCCTGGCCGGACTTTCTCGCGCGTCTGACCCGCTTGCCAGTCGTCTCCATCGCCCTCATCCGCGGCCGGGCGACCGGCAATGGCAGTGAGATCACGCTCTCCTGCGACATGAGTTTCGCCAGCCGCGAAAAGGCCATTATCTCGCAATGGGAGGTGGGCGTGGGGATGGTCCCCGGCGGTGGTCCCATGGCCCGGCTGCCCCATCTCATCGGCCGAAACCGCGCCCTTGAGGTGCTCTTGAGCTCGGAAGATATCCGGGGAGAGCAAGCCGAGGCCTACGGCTACGTCAATCGCGCCCTGCCGGACGCCGAGTTGGACGCGTTCGTAGAAGCGCTGGCAACCCGGATCGCCGCGTTCGATAAATGGGCGATCGCCACTACCAAGCGCCTCGTCAACACCAGCTTGCCGCCGGACGTCGAACTCGGCGCCGGATGGGATGCGTGCATCGCTTCGCTCGGACGACCCGCCGCCCAGAATGGAATCAAAGCGCTGATGGCGCGCGGCTTCCACAAACCGGGGGATGTCGAAAATCGCCTCGGATACTACGTGAGCCAAATCCATGGCTAGGCCGCGACCCGATCCCGGTTTCTGATCAACTATGTTGGAGGTGATCAACATGAGCGACTTGCGGAAGACGGCGATCGTGACCGGAGCTTCGCAGGGAATCGGCGCGGGGATTGTGAGAGCGTTTGTTGAACGGGGTTACAACGTCGTTGCCAATTCCCGGAAAGTGACCCAATCCACCGAGGTCGAGGCTGGCGACTTCGTCGCCCTGGTGGATGGCGACATAGGCCTGCCAGCAACGGCTGGCAGAATCGTCCAGACGGCGCTGTATCGCTTCAAGTCGATCGACGTGCTGGTCAATAACGCCGGCATCATCTTTAACAAGCCATTCACGGACTACACCGCCGAGGATTTCAAGTCCCTCGTCTCGACGAACCTCGAGGGATTTCTCTACATAACCCAGCTCTCCATCAAGCAGATGTTGCTGCAGAAGACCGGCGGCAGCATCGTTACGATCACCGCAGCCCTGGCCCGTAATCCGATCCGTGGCGTAACCGCATCGGTTCCGATGATGACCAAGGGCGGGCTCGAAACCGATCACCCGCCATCTTGCGATGGAATATGCAGCGGATGGGATTCGCGTAAACGCGGTTGCGCCGGGCGTTGTTTACACGCCGATGCAGCGGAAAACGCCCAAAGATGTGATGGAGAGCCGCTCGCCCATGGGACGGCCTTCGACCGTGAAGGATATCGCGGATGCAGTGATGTATTTGACCGATGCGTCAACCGTCACGGGCGATACGCTTTATGTCGACGGCGGAGCGCATCTGGGACGCTGGTGATTGCTCGCTTGCCAATTCTATGGTTATTGAACTCCTGCATAGAAGCATCCGAGCGTTTAAACCCGCGTTCCATCCGGGCCGAGCGTTAACCGTACGTGAGATCGGTGCTCTGTCCGACTTCGATAATTAACCGTCAGGATCGCGGATGTAGCAGCGTATCTCGCCGTACTTGGGTATCGGCTTCGTGATGAACTCCGCTCCTCGACTTTTCCATAACTCATAGCACGCTTGAATATCCGCAACGCGAATATTCATGAAGCTGCTGATCTTATCCGGGTCGGGGGGACGCTGAGCGTCACCGTCGGCTTGTCCGAGGTGGGCCCGCCCCCGACGTTGACAATGAGCCACGTATTCGCGATCTGAATGTGCCCAGACGCACCCTTGCTGTCGCCCAGGCTCAGAATGCGGCCGCCGAAGACTTTTTCATAGAAGCGAGCCGATCGGGCG
Organism: uncultured Phycisphaerales bacterium; assembly: GCA_963773725.1. Taxonomy (GTDB): domain Bacteria; phylum Planctomycetota; class Phycisphaerae; order Tepidisphaerales; family Tepidisphaeraceae; genus PALSA-1353. Next base: position 384,217 of record CAVZCA010000007.1, on the reverse strand, counting down.
ATGTCGGCGACGGTGATGAAATGTGTGACGGTGAACCCGTCGCGCGGATGCAGCTCATAGCTCTTTTGTTCGATTTGTACGCTGCTCATTGACGGCTCCAATTCCGATAAACAGTCCTCATCCGCGGTTGATGTGGGTTATGGCTGCGGGAATCCGAACATCAACCACGACTGATTGGCTACCCAATGCGGGTACAGCTCCGTCATCTGATCGAACAGCTCCTGGTCGGACGTCGCGGTTTTCTGCACCCGATCGAAGTCCTGCAGGTAACGCTTGGTGTCCTGGATCGCCGAGGGAGAGTCGGGTGCGCCAGGCTTCTTGTGGCCGGCGACAACAATCGCCGGGTCCAGCGCCGCTAACCGGTCCAGCGCCTCGATCCAATTCTTTCGGCTCTCGGGGGTGGTGTCGCCGACGTACATGCGGCATTGGTTGTACACAACGTCGCCGGCGACGATCAGGCCGATCGATGGAACGTATAGAGACGTCGAATCGGGACTATCGGTGCGGCCCTGCTCGATGATGCGCAATTCGTGGCCCTCGAGAGTGAACGTGTCGTGCTCATAGGGCTCAGGTGCAACCAACTTAGTGGCCACTTGCCCAGGAAAGAGCCGGCGGGCTAACCGCTCCACCGTGGGAGTGAAAGACATCTGCATGGCGTTCACCGCCTTGGGCGTTGCTATCGCCCGAGCACCCGGGAAACGGTCGAGCAGAATGCTCAGACCGTAGAAGTGATCGAAATGGGCGTGCGTTATATAGATGGTCTCCAGGTTGCGGTTGTGCAGAGCAACCCAATCCGCCAGAGCCTCGGCCTCAGCCACCGTCGTCATTGCGTCCACCAGCACCGCGTCGTACTCGCCGAAGATTAAAGTCGACGTGGCCGGGTCAAAGCCGAGCGCTTCGCCGAAGGGCTTTGGCCGCTCGCCGACCATCGTCTTTCCCGGGGCGGTAAAAACGTTCACACTAAGCGTGGTCTCTTTCAGTCCATTTGTGCCAGCCATCTGGTACTCCTTTCGATGTCAGAGCGAGTGACTGTTCAAGGCAAAGATTGGCAGAAGCGCGATGTCGAGACACAGAGTCGGCATCCTATCCGGGCCGAGCGTTAACCGTAGGTGAGATCGGTGCTCTGTCCGACTTCGATAATGTAACCGTCAGGATCGCGGATGTAGCAGCGAATCTCGCCGTACTTGGGGATCGGCTCCGTGATGAACTCGGCTCCTCGACTTTTCCATAATTTGTAGCAGGCTTGAATATCCGCAACGCGGAAATTCATAAAGCTGTTGATGTGATTCGGGTCGGGGACGCTGAGCGTTACCGTCGGCTTGTCCGGGGTCGGTCCGCCTCCGACGTTTAGAATCATCCAGATATTCGCAAGCTGAAGGTACGGAGGCGCGTTGCCGTCACCCATGGTCAGAATGCGAGCGCCGAAGACCTTTTCGTAGTAGCGAGCCGATCGCTCGACGTCGGCGACGGTGAGAAAATGCGCGATGCTGATCCCCTCCCGCGGGGGCATCTCATAGCTCTTCTGTTCGATTTGTACTGCGTTCATTGATGACTCCTTTCGATACAGTGCCGATTACAAATATGGTGTCCCGGGAGTTCCGGTTTCGACTGGATGGTTATGCCAGAAACGCTACGACGAATCTATTGGACGAACGTATCGGTCCATACCAAAGTATTGGTTGGACATTGCGGTCAGCCTATCCCATTCATAAAAAATGGATCGACGCCAGCTAGTCAACGAGCGATTCCCAGTTGGCCGGCACCCTTCCTGCAGGTCCAGGTGTGGGCTGACTTTCGGGATGCGCGTGCGGCGGAAGCAATTCCACACCTTTGATCATCGCCTGCTTCTCGTAATCGTAGAACCAATCCTCACCCGGCTCAAAGCTGCATATGATCGGATGCCCCGTCGCCGCCGCATGCTTTGATGCATGCTGACCCGGAGAACTGTCACAGCATCCGATGTGCCCACACTCCGCACACCGACGGAGATGAAACCACCAACCTTTCGGTGACGCCAGGCATTCCACACATCCGTCGCCACTTGGTTTCGAAGCGGGATTAATTCCGGGGTGATCTTTCTTCATTTTCGATTCTCCTTTAGACGTTGCATGTCCAGCAAAGAGTTCAAGACTACCAGCAAGATCTTCCCGATACCACCCTTTTCTGCCGCTGCTTGAGCCTCGGCCGCTTCACTCAGCGGCAGTTTCCGGCTGATCGGGATTACCAGCTTGCCATCTCGCACCGCTTCGGCCATGAACTCGAGCGTCTTCCTGTCGAATTTCGAGAATACAAACACCACCTTTACAGATGGGTACTTCGCGGCGTTCTGCGGTGTCTCAAGAACCGAAGCAAACACTCCTCCCGGCTTGACCTTGGCGATCAGCTTCTCGGCGGTTTTTCCGCCGACCGCATCCGCAACCGCATCGAGCGGCGGAAGATTCGCAATCGCGGTGTCGTCGTCGGTTGCGACCACCTGATCCGCGCCGACAGTCTTCGCCTGATCCATCTGCCTCTTCAAAACCCCCGCGATCACAGCCGCCCCGCGTTCCTTCGCAGTGAATACCGCCGAACGCCCGACATTTCCTACAGCACCTACGACCATAACCGTCTGGCCCGATTTGACTCCCGTAGCTGAAAGGAGCTGGTTGCCGGTCATCGTCACCAGCGGCAGCGCCGCCGCCTCGATCAAATCGAGCCCCTTGGGGACCTTCGCCAAGACCGCTGCATTCACGACACAAAGTTCGGCGTAAGTATTGTCCGCCATGGCGAACACCCGGTCACCGACGGAAAAGCCTTCCACTCCCGGCCCAATCTTGACCACAGTCCCCGCCATATCGACTCCTATGAGGCCCGGAAACTGGATGGGATAATAATCCTTCGTTAATCCAGCACGCCGCTTGTAGTCGATCGGATTCACGCTCGCGGCGGCGACCCGCACCAGCACCTCGCCCGGACCCGGAACCGGGTCAGGGTACTCCTCGAACTTCAGTACTTCCGGACCACCATATTCGTGGACAACGATTGCTTTCATGATTCATCTCCAAGTTGGACGAACAGGCATTAACGGCCCGAAAGGCGTCCTATGTCAGTTGCTATTAAACCAGAAAGTGTGGTGAAGAATCTATTAGACGATGGTATCGACCGACATCTTGCATGTGCTTACCGCCTTCCAAGGGGCAACAGATCGCGATCCGCTGCCGCGAGATCATGAAAGTGGGGTTGGCCTGAGACCCCGTCGGAAGTTCGACGATCGCAGCTTCTCGGCCATTTTCACCAAATCGGCGAGAGATTCGGCCTTCATCTTTTCCATCACTTTGCCTCGGTGGGCCTTGACGGTGATTTCGCTGATGCCCAGTTCGGCGCCAACTTGTTTGTTCAGCAGGCCGGAGACGACCAGATCCATGACTTCGCGCTCGCGCGGAGTGAGTGTCGCGAGGCGCTGTTGGAGTTGCCGCATCTCGCTTTGCTGGACGAGGGTTGACTGGCTGCGCTCGATTGCCTGACGGATGGCGCTCAGCAGATCGTCGTCGTTGAATGGTTTCGTCAGGAACTCAACTGCGCCGGCTTTCATGGTGCGCACTGTTTTGGGCACGTCGCCATAGCCGGAGATGAAGATGATCGGCATGTCGCTGCGGTCGCCGGCGATGCGTTCCTGAAGTTCAAGGCCGTTCAAACCCGGCAGGGTCAGATCGAGCACGAGGCAGCTTGCCGTGGCAGTGCGCGGGTGGTCGAGGAATTCATCGGCCGAGCAGAACGTCTGCGGTTGCCAGCCTTCGCAGCGGATGAGCGATTCGAATGATTCTCGCACCGAGACATCGTCGTCAACGACAAACACAATTGGCGTGGCATGTGACATGGGCCTATCCTCAATTATTGCCGTTTCGTTCTATTCCGTCCCGAGCGCAGTGCGAATCGCCTGAAGCAAAGCCGTGTCGCTGAACGGCTTGAGCAGGCACGCGACCGCGTCCTCTTTGAGCGGGTTTGACCAGCGATTCTCATCCCGTTGTGCGGTGATGAATACGATTGGAATTGGATGATTGCGCGTTTTCAATTCCCGCTGCACGTCAAATCCGCTCATGCCCGGCATGGCGATGTCGAGAATCAGGCATTTCGTCTGCTCCAGGTAACTTGAAGCGAGAAATTCTTCGCCCGATTTAAACGACTGCACCGCGAAGCCAAATTCTCTCAGCAGGTCAGGCAGCGACTCGCGCACCGACTCATCATCATCAACAACCGAAACCAGTGAACGTTTGTCCATCAGGATTTCCTCACGACCTCCCGTAATCGCTTGGCGGCGGGTTTTGAGTCGAGTTCAGCCGGCGCTTGCCAATCGCGCTGGCCGACAAGGAATGGAAAATGAAAATGTTGCGCCGGGGCCGTCGTTTGGCTTGGCCCAGATGCGGCCCTGATGATTTTCGATAATCGATCGGCTGACCGACAGCCCGATTCCCATGCCGCCGTTTTTGGTGGTGTAAAACGCGTCGAAAAGTCTGCTTGCCGCCTGCGGATCGAGACCGATCCCGCTGTCCTGCACGGTCAGGCGCACATGATCGGTTTCATCGCGCTGGGTTTGAATCAGCAACTGTCGCGAGCGGTCTTTCAAACCGATCATCGCGTCCGACGCGTTTTGCAGCAGATTCATGATGACCTGCTGAAGCTGCACGCGATCGCCTGTGACCAGCGGCAGATCATCGGCAAGCTCAGACCGCAGAATCACACCGTCTCTTTGCAGCTTGCTCAACAACAGCGCGATCACTTCCTTTGCGGCTTCGTTGAGATCCACCGGCTCGGTGGTGGCTTGCCGCCTGCTGAACAGTGCCCGCAATCGCGAGATGACCTCTGAAGCGCGATTGCCGTCGCGAATGGTGCGGCGGGCGGTTTCCCGGGCGCCTTCGATGTTCGGAGGATCCGCATCGAGCATTCGCAGGCAGGTGCTGGCGTTGGTGATGATGCCGGAAAGCGGCTGGTTGACTTCGTGGGCGATCGACGCGGTAAGCTGGCCCATCGTCATCACGCGCGCCATGTTGGCCAGTTCCGCCTGTGTGTTGCGGAGTGCTTCCTGTGCTTGTTTCCAATCGTGCATGTCCACGACCGTGCCGTGCCATTTCAAGATTCGGCCATCCTGTGTCGAGCAGTGGAAGGGCATTCATCACGCACCATCGGTAGGTGCAGAATCGGCGGCATGAAGAATGCGAACTTCGACTCGATAGGGTGCTCCGCCGGCCACGCAAGACATCCAGGCCCGTGCCGCCGGTTCGACGTCGTCGGGATGAATCAGCTTGGTCCAGCCGTTGCCCATGATTTCGTCGGCGGAAAACCCGCTGTAGTCAAGCAGGCGGGTGTTGCAGTAGTCGATCGCGCCGTCGGGTGTGGCGCTCCAGAGCATCTCGGGAATGGTTTCCGTCATCTGACGAAGATTGAGTTCGCTCTCCCGCAATTTTTCTTCGGCTCGTTTGGAATCGGTGATATCTCTGAATGAAGGCGCTGAAGACCCAATCCTCGCCCAGTTTCAGGGGCATGACTTCCAGCTCAACGGGAAATTCATCGCCGCCGCGCCGGATTGCGGTGACTTCAATGCGCCGGCGCAGCAGCGGACCTTCGCCCGTGGCCAGGAAATGCCGCAACCCGCGCTCGTGTGCGAGCCGTTGCGATTGCGGAATAATCAATTCCGACATGCGCCGGCCGATCGCTTCGCCGCTGCTCCAGCCGAATATGACTTCAGCCTGCTTGTTCCAACTGGTGATTGTTCCGGAGGCATCCATCGTGACGACCGCATCCAGCGCGGTGTCGATGATCAATCGTGTTCTTTCCTCGGTCCTGCGTAATTCCTGTTGGGACTGTTTGAGGTCTTCGATATCGGTGGATGTGCCGACAAACTTGATGATTTTCCCTTCCGCATCGCGCAGTGCGACGGCTCGATTGAGATGCCAGCGATAGGCTCCGTCTTGCGCTCGGCGAAACCGGGTCTCCATCGCAAAATCGCGTCCGGAGCGGATCCCCTTCCAAAAGCTGGTGGATGCAACTTCGCGATCATCAGGATGGACGGCCGTCATCCATGCCTCTGGGATCTGAGAGCGACGTAATCGAGCGATTGACCGGTATATTCCAGCCACTTTTGATTGACGAAATCGGGCGTTCCATCCGGCCGGATCGTCCACGCCGCCACGGGGATCAGTTGCAGCAGACCGACCTGCAGTTTCAACTGTTCATTGGCAGCGGCCAGTTCCGCCGTTCGCTGCGCGACTCGCTGATCGAGTTCATTCGCGAGCCGTTTCTGTTCGCTGAGCAACCGTGCTTCGTGTAGTGAAAGCACTGCCTGATTGGCCGCCACCCTCAAAAGAAGCTCCTCGGTCTGTCCGGGGAAGTCCGCTCGCTCCGCCCCGGCGACGACCATGCCGATTTCGCCGTGCAATCCCAGCCGCAGGGGCATGATGGACATATCCTTGTCCTTGAAGCCGCGCCGGACGTGCGATGGCCATTTCTGGGGATCGTCTCCCAATAGACGATGAAGCTCTGCACCGATCTCGCGCGCCTGTGACGCCGTCACGGGAGATTGAGCCACCCGCGCCAATTCGACAGGGGCATCGCCCGACGGGTCTTTCAACTGCACATAGATCAGATCCAGGTGCAGCAGGCGTTGCAGTACGTCCATCAGAGTGCGAGCGATCTGCGATGGATCGCCACCGCTCCAAAGCGCGGAAGAGCCAGCAAGCTGACAAGGTCATTGATGCAGCGTTGTAAGCGCTTGACCTCTTCGCCAGGATGTTTGTCCTGCTCGTCCATGTTTATACCGTCGTAGAGTCGGAGCCGGATGATTGCCGTTGACGAAGTTCACGCAGAAACTCTTCCGGAGGCACATAGAACGGATTCGACTGAAGAATGCCGCCGATGATGACCATCGGATGCGTCCGCATGATATCGATGACGGTATCGCCTCCGAACTTGGCCAGATCGTAAACGCAAATGACCGCATCTTCGTGGCGGCGCCATACGTTATTCACCCGCGATTCGAATTCGACGAGATTGTCAATGTGCGACCGGCTATCGGCAGCCCAGTCCATCTGGCAGACGATTCGGCTGAGCGGATATCCTCCGTTGTCATTGCCGCTGGATAATTTCTCGAAGACTTCGAGCATCCTGTCCTGATCAAACCGGCCATCCCGCAGGTACGCTTCGACGTTGGTCCGGAGTTCCAATTGCCCGCTTCGCTGCGTGGCCGCCGTGTCAATTCCCGCGGCAGTCAATCGTTGAAGATGATCGTGGCGTCTGTCCGGATTAACCACGTGAACGGCTTTGTGGCCGCACTGGAATCCGTCCTTAATGAACGGAAGCAGGACGCTGATACTCTTCATCCGCACTGTTAAAGAAGGCACAGACATGGCGTGCCTCGCCAAGCTGGGAACCGGCAAAAGGAATAGGTGGCGTCGTCTTCATGGCCTGATCCTTCCAGCTGCGGTCCGGCGTGGAGCGAGGGTAAGCCGCGCGCAGCGAAACCTCCATCATACCTTAGTATTGGTTTGGGCCGCTAATTAATACGTTGGTATCGCCAATACCTTTGTCCAATAGATTCGCCTCGGCGCTCTTTCTAATGTGTTCGCATCGCTGCAATGAATTCGACAGAGTCGGATCTGCGGCGAGCAATTCAATTGGAAGGAGTCCGGCATGTCCCACGCAATTTCGCCCGTTCATCTCAGTTTGTTTGCCATCGTGGCAGCTCTCATGCATCTTGGGGGTGTTCGTGATTGCCGCGCCCGCTTATGGGCAGGCGACGCCGGCGTCGGATATACAGTCGCCGGCTTCCGCAAAGGCTGATGACACCTCCATCCGTCCGTTCCATGTCAACATTCCGGAATCGCAGCTCACCGATCTCCGCCAGCGCATCGCGGCGACACGCTGGCCGGACAAGGAAACGGTCACGGATGCATCGCAAGGCGTGCAACTGGCGACCATGCAGAAGCTCGCGCAATACTGGGCGACGGATTACGATTGGCGCAAGTGCGAGGCGAAGCTGAACGCCCTTCCTCAGTTCGTGACCAATATCGATGGGCTGGACATTCATTTCATCCATGTCCGCTCGAAAAATCCCAACGCGTTGCCGGTCATCATCACGCACGGTTGGCCCGGATCGATCATTGAACAACTGAAGATCATCGGCCCGCTCACCGATCCGACTGCCTATGGCGGAAAGGCGGAAGACTCATTCGATGTTGTGATCCCGTCGCTGCCGGGCTACGGCTTCTCCGGCAAGCCGACAGCGCCCGGTTGGACCCCTGTCACCATCGCCAAAGCGTGGGCGACGCTGATGAAGCGCCTCGGCTACACCCGCTACGTGGCGCAGGGCGGCGACTGGGGCAATGCCGTCTCGGAGGTGATGGCCCTGCAGCAGCCGCCGGGATTGCTTGGCATTCACACCAACATGGCGGCCACGGTTCCACCCAACATCTCAAAGGCGCTCGCGTTTCACGAGGCGCCGCCGACCGATCTCACGCCCGAGGAGCAAAACGCGTGGAACCAGCTGGACGACTTCTATAAGAATGGGCTGGCCTACGCCGAGGAGATGTCCAGCCGCCCGCAGACGCTCTACGGAATCGCCGATTCACCGGTCGGACTCGCCGCGTGGATGCTCGATCATGACATCCGCAGTTACAAGATGATCGCCCGCGTCTTCGACGGAAAGACGGAGGGGCTGACGCGCGACGACGTTCTCGACAACGTCACGCTCTACTGGCTAACGAACACCGGAGTCTCCTCGGCGCGCCTCTACTGGGACACCGCGCAGATTTCGACGGGAGGCGGCTTCTTCGACGTGAGAGGCGTCAAAATCCCAGTCGCCGTGAGCGCCTTCCCCGATGAGATCTATGCGGCCCCGAAGAGCTGGGCAGAGAAAGCCTATCCCAAACTGATTTACTACAACAAACTCCCCAAAGGCGGGCACTTCGCGGCGTGGGAACAGCCGGAGCTGTTCTCGCGAAGAACTCCGCGCGGCGTTTCGATCGCTCCGCTAATCATTGCAAGGTCTAACCACAATTACTCTCGAAAGGAGAACGCACATGAAAATCTTAATGGTTCTGACATCTCACGATCAATTGGGAAACACGGGTCTCAAGACCGGTTTCTGGCTCGAAGAATTCGCGGCCCCGTACTTCGTCTTCAGAGATGCCGGTGTCGAATTGACGCTCGCATCCCCAAAGGGCGGGCAGCCTCCGCTCGATCCCAAAAGCGATAAGCCTGAAAACCAAACCCCGGCGATGACTCGCTTCAAGAAAGACGCGGCGGCGCAAAAGGCGCTCGCCAACACGGTCAAGCTCGCCGACATGAAGTCGGAAGACTTCGACACGGTATTTTACCCCGGCGGGCATGGGCCGATGTGGGATCTTGCCGAGAGCCCGGTATCGATCGCTTTGCTCGAGTCGTTTTATAATTCCGGCAAGCCGATCGCTCTGGTCTGCCATTCGCCCGGCGTGCTGCGCCACGTGATGTACCAGGGCGAGCCTCTGGTAAAGGGAAAGCGCGTGACCGGCTTTACGAACGGTGAGGAGGAAGCGATGCAACTCACCAAGGTTGTGCCGTTCCTCGTCGAGGATGAACTGCTGCGTCTGGGAGCCATTTTTGAAAAAATGCGCAATTGGGAGCCCTTCTCGATTGTCGATGGGCGACTCATCACCGGCCAGAATCCCGCGTCATCAACCTCGGCGGCTCAAGCGCTGATGAAACTGCTCGCACCGCATGGCGTTTTATCCGCGGCTTTATGACGTTATGCGAGCGGAATTCAAGGATGTTTGCGGCAAATCGTCCAATCTCCTCAACAAGCTGCCCGAAAATCAGCAATGTGATACCTGATCATGGCATACGCGCCCGCGAGGCGATGCGCCGAGGTCTGGTCGTTGCTTGTGGTCTTGCTAAGAACCCGCTTGGTCGCATAGTTGGTGATGTCATTGAGATAGTTCTCTCAACCGTTTGTTTTCTGCCACATTTCTTGTCCTATACGATTTGAGAAACATGGCAAATATGCGTACCCGGGAGCATCAAGCGCAGTCGACGTAAACAACTGCTGTTGCTGCAAATAACGGCGGCATCTGGAACTTATGGTTTTGAGCGAATCACGCTCATAACCCGGAGGTCGGAGGTTCGAATCCTCCCTTTGTTTCGATACCTCCGACTCAGGCGGGAATTAATTATTTCATCGCGTCATAGCGGAATTCTAGGGAAGTTCAGGAAGCACTGACCGAGCCGCAACCACGAATGGCGCGAATAGCTCTCCCACACGTTCAACAAGTGGCTTTTCGCTTGGAAACGTCGGCTCTCCTCCATCGATCTCGTTGAGTAGGTAATAGAACTCCTCGCAGGCGATAGGTCCGTTAGGATCCGTGCGATCCCCGCCCTGTTTCAACAACTCCGCCATCCTAAGACGGCCTTCGGTGAAAAGTAGGTAAACAAAGCCGAGTTCAAGTTCGACTGGGTTACAAAAGTCTGGAACACCCTTTTCGGGAAACTCGCACTCACGGGACCACTCTTTCCAAAGAATTGTCTCGGCTTCCTGGCACGTTCTCGCCAACGCAAGGTCTATCGCAACGGCTTTTACCGTGCCTCGAATAATGCCGTCCATACGGTCGGCAACTGTGGCGATGCAGGTTATGTAATGTCTTGGATGTGACGATGATATTTTGGAGCGCCGAATTTTAGTTTATAGGACCTTGCATGACGATCCGTAAGCGGCTGATGTACGCGGTCTTGGCTGCCAGTGTTCTGGTCGCGGTAGCCGCAGGTAGCGCAATATGCGCCCTGTACGGCACCAGCCGATACATTCAGTCCGTCAGGTTAACTTCGCTGCCGACGGTGACGCGAGCGAGCCTCGTAGCCGTCCGCGCTCAGGATTTATCTCAGTCCCTTGGCGATATGGTTGACTCGCGTCAAGAAAGGAATGCCCTGGAACATGAGCAAGCCAACAGCCGCCTCCCTTCGAAGTTTGACGCCCTGGATTTGGGCTGAGCACGCTTCAACAACAGGATTCGAGATCCACGACAGGCTCCACGAATGCGGTCGCGCAGATGCGGCATCAAGCTGCCGAAATGCGGGCGAACTGGCTCGCGTGTCGAGCCATTGGGGTTGGCGATCCCGATTGGCCCCGCGCCCTTCAGTTGGATGATGATGCTGTTGCATTTGTCCGCTCCGCCCTTGCGGTGCAGAACGATGCCGTTCGACAAATAAGCGATCACTTGGGCGATGCCAGTTTTTTCATTAAATGGGTGATTTACTCGTCGCTGGTTCTTACCCTGTTGCTTGTCGGCGTCGCCGTCAGCGCAGGGAGCGTTTTCGCCGGCCGACTGGCGGCACGCCTCGGCCGTGTCCGCGGCCAGGCAAAATCGATCGGCGCGGGCGACCTTGCGGCAAGCCTCGACGTAGTTGGCACCGACGAGATCGATCAAATCGCAATCACCTTCAATGATATGGTGAAAGCACTGCGAAGCAGCCGACAGCAGCTGGAGCATGACTCGCTCCACGATTCGTTGACGGGACTACCGAATCGCGCACTCTTCAAAGAGCGTCTGGGAAGACGCTTCTTAGAAGCAAAACGGCATAGCGACTACGAGTTCGCCGTGCTATTCCTCGATCTCGATCACTTCAAGCTCGTGAATGACAGCCTCGGGCATGCGGCCGGTGACGAGCTTCTGCGCACGGTCGCAACGCGCCTTCAGCAGGTTGCATTGGATCATGGACTTCGGACGGACGGAGAAAACACGCTGTCACGGCTCGGTGGCGATGAGTTCACCATGCTGCTCGATCACGTGAACGGCATCGATGATGCCGTGACCGTCGCGAAATCAATCAAATCTTCGCTTACCCTTCCCATGCGGATTGAAGGCAACGAATTAACGATCACGTCGAGCGTTGGCGTAGCGGTAGCCAGTGCCCAGACGGTGGACGCAAAAATGCTGATGAGTGAAGCCGATGCGGCACTGTATCGTGCAAAGGACGATGGCCGCAATGGATATGCAATCTTCGACGCATCCATGAGAGATGAGGTCATCCAGCGACTTACGCTGGAGAATGATCTTCGCCGCGCGCTTGAGAGAAAAGAATTTGTGCTCCACTTCCAACCCATCTTCGATCTAGCCAGCGGTCGTCTGGCCGGTTTCGAGGCATTGATTCGCTGGGTTCGGGGGGGCGAGTTGGTGCGCCCGATCTGTTCATTCCCATCGCTGAGGAGACCGGACAGATCGTCGAGATCGGCGAGTGGGTCATTGAGGAGGCGTGCGCACAATTTCAGCAGTGGCACGGCACCTATGGCGGCCCTGCGATGCTGACTTTGAACGTATCGCGCCGGCAGCTGATCGATCCGAATCTTGTCCCACATCTTCGACGTGTCCTGGCAAAAACCAGTTTACCACCGTCTTCGCTCATCGTTGAAATCACGGAATCCGTGCTCAGCGACGCGGCGGCAACCTTTGAAACGCTCACGGCAATCCTGCGCTCTGGGCGTACTTATTTATATTGACGACTTCGGGACCGGTTACTCGACGTTGAGTTCCCTTCACCGTTTGCCTATCGATGGGATCAAGATTGACAAGTCTTTCGTGAAGAAAGATGACGTCGAAGGTAACCAACGGACGGTGCTGAATACTGTCGTCCAGCTAGCCCATAGCCTCGATATTCCCGTGGTTGCCGAAGGGATCGAAACTCCCGACCAACTCGCGATGTTCCAGGGAATATCCTGCGATCACGGCCAAGGGTTCCACTTCGCCAAACCGCTAACCTCCGCCGATGCCGAACGATTGCTGGCAGCATCAGCGGTTTCGAAGCCCCAGGCAGCATAGCTCGATGGTGCCATATCTTTGGCGTGGCCAGCGCCGCCATAAGCAAGCCTTTCGACGTGCTCGTCGAAAGACTTGCTGTCCCCATCAAGTCGGGGTGACAGGATTTGAACTTATGCGGTACGTGCGTGCTCGCGGAAATGAGGGCCGAGGATCGCGCACACGGGGTCTGAGCAGGCCCCTGCTACGACTCGACTAAAGAGTGCAGAAAAATAGGCCGATCTGGGCCGAATTCGCGTCCGGATCAGCCTTCTTTTTGGACATAGAGCCCGATCAATTCCCGTCTCAGTTCAATGGTCCCGCCGGCCAGAACCTGTTCCAGATCGCCATTCGTCCGCCCCGAGAAAAGCAACAAAGTTTGGTTCGGAGCCTAAATTCTCTTTCCTGAGCCAAGACCCGTTAGAATACGCAAATGCCCGACCGCTTCTTGAGGAGTCGTTTATTTGGAATATCACGGTTTGACGAAATCGCAATGGCATTCTTCAATCTCTGGAAGATTGCGAATTGGCCCCGAAATTCTTCCATCGAAATGATGTCAACCAGACAAAATTAGGAGCATGCAATGATCCACTTCTCGGCGGATCCTTCCAATCGTGGCCCTCTACGCTCTGCTCGCCTGCGGATGTAAGAGTTCAGACCAGCCCTCCGCGAACCAGGGCGCCACCCTTGCTCCGCAATTCGATCTGGGATGGCCCCGAACATTTGAGAAGAATGGCCAGCAGGTCATCTTCTTTCAGCCGCAGGTCCTGGACTGGGCCAACCAGCAGCAGATTAGATTTCGCGCCGCCGTAGCCGTGAGCCGAAGCGGCGACAAAGAGCCGGTTTATGGCGTGATCAACGCCAGCGCCGAAACACTGATCGATCTCGAACCCCGTACCGCCTACTTATACAATCTGCAGCTGGATATCGCATTTCCCAGCGTGGACGAAAACCAGGCTCGCGCTTTGCAGGCCATAGTTCAGGATGCATTGCCGAGTCTCGCCTACATGCCCATATCGATCGATCATATCATTGCCAATCTCAACTCGGCCAAGGTTAAGCGTGCCGCCGTGGTGGTCAACCTGAATCCGCCCCCGATTTACTATTTCGATTCCCCCTCGATCCTCGTTATTTTCAATGGCACCCTCAGTTCAAACCCATCGAAGGCACCGAGTTGAACTTCGCCGTCAATACAAATTGGGATCTCCTTCAGGATCGGAAAACATCATGCTATTACCTGCTCAACGGCGATTCCTGACTAACCGCCTCCGATTTGTTGAAAGGGGTCTGGACGCCGGCCACGAACTTGCCCGACGACTTCTCCAAACTCCCGAGCGATCAAAATTGGGATGCCGTCCGCAAACACATCCCCGGTAAACCCTCAACCAGCGTGCCGCTTGTCGTCACCAGCACCCAGCCCGCCGAAATGATCGTCACTCAGGGTTCGCCCCACCTCGTCCCAATTCTCGGGACAACCCTCCAGTATGTCAGCAACCCCAAGATGCCGCTTTTCTACAACACCGCGGACGGCGCCTACTACTACCTCGTCGCAGGCCGATGGTTCTCCACCAGAAACCTCCACTCCGATAGTTGGACGGCGGCCTCTGCACAGTTGCCCGGTGAATTCGCAAAAATCCCCCGCTACAGTCCAATGGGATATGTTCTGGCTTCCATTCCCGGAACCCCTGAGGCACAAGACGCGATTGTCCTCGCGTCCATTCCTCACGAAGCCAGCATCAACATTAACGACGCCAACGTCGCTGTCATTTATGATGGCGACCCTCAGTTCGTGCCCATCGAAGGCACCTTGATGACTTATGCTGTCAACACGACATACCAGGTTATCAGCGTGAACGGCAATATTACTGTTGTTACCAAGGCGTATGGTTTGTCGCCCCGGCACCGGCTGGACCTTGGGTCGTATGCACACAGGTGCCCAGCCTCATCTACACAATTCTCCCCACTTGCCCCGCCTACAACTGCACCTATGTTCAGGTCTATAGCGTCACACCCACCACGGTCGTCGTCGGCTACACCGCCGGGTATGACGGAGCATACACTGCCACCACCGGCACTCTCATGTACGGCTCCGGAATGATCTTCGGAGTGACAACGGTCAGCCCATACTATGTCTGCTATTATCCGAGCTACTATTCCTACGGCTGCTGTGCCACTTACTCTTATGCTTGCGGCGGATTTTACCGTGGAGGATCCTATTACGGACCCTATGGGGGCGCGGGATATGCCGCCAAATACAATCCGTCCACAGGCACTTATTCCCGCAGCGGCTATGCTTATGGCCCGGAGGGCGCGGCGGGCTTCAAACAGGCCTACAACCCCTATACCCATGCCTACGCGGCACGCGCTGGCGGGACCAACGGCTATCAGTCGTGGGGTAGTTCAGTCGTCGCCAAAAACGGAAACTGGGCCGCCGGGGGTCACGCCTCCGGGGCCGCCGGTACTTCTGGGTGGGCTAAAACCTCAAATGGCGGCATGGCCGTGGCGGTGCGCGGCGCTAATGGCGATGTCTACGCGGGCGCCGATGGCAATGTCTACAAAAAGAACCAGGATGGCCAGTGGCAGGAACACAGCAATGGCTCACAAGGTTGGTCCAACGTTAACTCCGATTTCAGCCACGGCACGGGTGATCAACTGAGCAGCGATTCCGAGGACCGCGACCGTGGAAGCTCCAACTCCGATTCCTTCAGCAACTACCGCAGCGGCGCTTCCGACGGCAGTGACAGCTTCGATCACGGCGGAGGAGGCGGTGGTTGGGGCGGAGGTGGAGGCGGTGGCGGCTTTGGAGGTGGTGGCGGCTCCCGCAGGTGATCCTCACTGAGAGGCGCAGAGCGATGCGCGTAAAGGCCGAAGCCAAAGTAATGAACTGGACGGTAAAATCCCTTTTTATTTGCCAAAATCACAAAAGAATTTGCTAACCCACACGAAAAAGGCCGATAAGATTTGTATAATTGTTGACCCTTGAAATACCGGGGCGTATCGTTTGCGAGGTTAATCTGAATTGCCGCCATATCATTTCCGCACTGCTCATTGCCGCCCTGCTGGCGGGCGGCCTCCCCTATTCGAGTTGCCTGGCTGGCCAGTGCGCATCAAACACCGAATGTGCATCAATGCATTGCAACTGCTGCGGGCCGAATTGTCCCTGGTCAAAAAGTTCTCACGAATCCCACAAACGCAACACCGGCTGCAATCAACAATGCCCACTGACCACCGCCATCAAGCCGGTGACGATCAGCAAAGTGCAATCAGTTGCCTCAATCGTATTCGGCAATAGTGAATTGCAACCTTTTCTAACCGCATACGCGGCGCCTCGTGCTCCTTCGATCCGCGAGCCGATTCACTCGCACCCTCCCACACTCCTGAGCTTAGCCTGCGCACTAACGATCTGATTCCTTCCATCAAATTGACCTCAATCGGACGGGCCCGATTCCGCCACTTTGGCGTAACCGTGCGCCTCATTTTCAGCTCGAAGTTCTCATTGCGCGAAATCACATGAAAACGATTGTCATTGCGGCATCCGCCGTTGTTTTGACCCTGGCTGCTGTATTTGCGGTGAAAACGATATCCGCGGCACGCCAGCCAAAAGACGAAATTGGCGACGGCCGCCGATTCAACCACGCAGCCCAAGCAACTTTGGACCTGCGGGATGCATCCGCAGGTCATCCAGGATCATCCCGGCTTTTGTCCGATCTGTCATATGAAGTTGGTGCCGCTGAATTCGGATTCGGATGACGACGCGGCGAAACTCCGACAGTGGAAAGCGGAAAATCCTCTACTACTGGGATCCGATGCTGGGGCCATCGTCGATCGCGCATGCACCCGGCAAGAGCGCGATGGGAATGGATCTGGTGCCGGTGTATGAAGACGAGCAATCCGGCGGGCCGACGGTCAGGATTGATCCGACGATCGTTCAGAACATGGGCGTCCGCACCGCCGAAGTCTCGCGCGGGCCGCTGGAGAAAACGGTGCGGACGGTGGGAATGCTCGAAGTTCCCGAGCCGGCGCAATACGAAATCAATCTGAAGGTCAACGGCTGGATCAAGAAGCTCTACGCGAATCAGGAAGGGATGCACGTTCACAAAGGCGAGCCGCTGTTTGATCTGTACAGCCCCGATCTGCAGGTTGCGGAAGAGGAATTGATCGGGGCCGTCAAATCGCTCAAGTCCCTTGATCCGAAGGCTTCCGACGCGCTGCGCGCCGAGTCGCAGGACCTGGTCGATTCCGCAAAACAAAAGCTGCGGCTGTGGGACGTGGCCGACGAAGACATTGACGCCATCGCCAATGCGGACAAAGCGCCGGACACCGTTCCATTTCGCAGCCCGGCAGACGGCCACGTCATGGACAAAATGGTGGTGGAAGGTTCGGCCGTTCAGGCGGGCATGAAGATCATGCGGATCGAGGACCACACGAAACTCTGGCTCGATGCGCAGGTTTATGAAGACGACATGCCGCTGGTCGCGCTCGGGCAGACGGTGGAAGCGACGGTCGATGCAGTGCCGGGCAAGACATTTACGCGGGCCCGATCACGTTCATCTATCCCCATCTCGATCACATGACCCGAACGGCGATGGTGCGCGTCACGCTCGATAATCCAAACCATGAACTCAGCCCGGGCATGTATGCGACCGCGAATATCATGACCAAGCCGGTGGCGGACGCCGTGTGGGTGCCGCGCGAAGCGGTGATCGACACCGGCACGCGGCAGATCGCCTTTGTGGCCATGGCGGAGGGTCACTTCGAGCCGCGAAAAGTTCGCATGGGCGTGATGGGCGACGACGATCGCGTGCAGATTCTGGAAGGCTTGGCTCCGGGCGAAACGGTCGTCACCAGCGGCCAATTCCTGCTCGATGTCGAGAGCCGCACGACGGAAGCGATCGACAAGCTGCGCAACATCCGCGCGAATACTCAGCGGTCAACCGAAGACGCAAGGGATGAATGCCATGATTGCAAAGATCATCGAGTTGTCCGTCCGCAATAAGTTCATGGTTCTGCTGCTGACGGCGATGCTGGTCGCGGCGGGAATCTGGGCGACGATCCACATCAGCCTCGACGCGGTGCCGGATCTGTCGGATGTTCAGGTGATCGTCACCACCGATTATCGCGGGCCAGGCCCCGAACGTGGTGGAGGATCAGGTCACCTATCCGCTGACGACGGCCATGATGGGGATTCCGCATGCCAAGGTGGTTCGCGGCATCAGCATGTTCGAGCAGTCGTTCATCTACATCATTTTCGATGATGGCACGGATCTGTATTGGGCGCGCAGCCGGGTGCTGGAATATCTCAACTTCGTGAAGGATCGGCTGCCCGCCGGCGTCGAGCCGAAGCTCGGCCCCGATGCGACCGGCGTCGGCTGGGTTTATCAGTACATGCTCTATCCCGGCTATTACTGCCCCGACCATCCCAATGGAATCTGGCACGATGAGGCAAACGACAAGTGGTATGCCGACCCGAGCGATGCCCCGGCCGATCGCAGAGCGACGCTGGTAAAGGTCCGGGCATTTGAGAAGCCCGGCAACTCTCCCCTCGATGGCAAGCCGCTGGTTTCCTCCAACCAGGATTTGGCGAGCCTGCGCAGTCTTCAGGATTGGTATCTGCGCTATCAACTCACGGCCGTGCCGAACGTCGCCGAAGTCGCGCCGATCGGCGGGTTCGTCAAGGAATATCAGGTCGTGCTCAAGCCCGAGCGCCTGCTCGCCTACAACCTCCCGATCAGCACGATCATGACGGCGATTCAGCGGTCCAACAACGATGTCGGCGGGTCGGTCATCGAAATGAGCGAAAACGAATACATGGTCCGCAGCCGGGGATATCTCAAGGGATTGAAAGATCTGGCGGATGTGCCGGTCGGCGTGGGCAAGGATGGCACGCCGATCATGCTGTCGGATGTCGCCACGCTTCAGATCGCCGGCGAAGAACGGCGCGGCGTCGGCGAATGGAACGGCGAAGGCGAAGCCGTCGGCGGCGTGGTCATCGCCCGCTTCGGCGCCAACGCCTATCAGGTCATTCAGGACGCCAAGGCGAAACTCGCCGATCTGGAAAACGGCCTGCCGCCCGGCGTGATGATCAAGACCGCCTACGACCGCTCCGATCTGATCGAGCGCGCCGTTCACACGCTGCGGCATACCCTGCTCGAGGAAATGCTGGTCGTCGCGCTGGTCTGCATTTTCTTTCTGCTGCACGCGCGCAGCTCGCTGGTGGCGATCTTCGTCATTCCCAGCAGCATGCTCATCAGCCTGCTCGCGATGCACCTGCTGGGCATCAACGCCAACATCATGAGCCTGGGCGGAATCGCGATCGCCGTCGGCGTGGTCGTGGACAGCGCGATCATCATGGTCGAGAACGCCCACAAGCATCTCAATCACGAAGAAGAGCGCGTCCGCGCCGGCGAGCCGCCGCGCCCGCGCAACGACATCATCATGGAAGCCGCCAAGGAAGTCGGGCCGAGCCTCTTTTTCAGCCTGCTCATCATCACCGTCAGTTTCATGCCGGTATTCGTGCTCGGCGGCGAAAGCGGCCGGCTGTTCAAGCCGCTGGCGTTCACCAAAACATTTGCGATGGCGTCGGCGTCGGTGCTCTCGATCACGATCATTCCGGTGCTGATGGTTTATTTCATCACGCCCCGCACGTTGCCGAAGGCCTGGGGACGGAAGACCAACCTGTTCATCACGCTCGCGGCGATTTTGATTCCGGCCGCTCTGCTGTATTGGCTGGCGAACCTTGAACCGGATCTGCAATCGTATCGCTGGTGGATGGCGGGCGGCTGGGCGATTCTGGCGGCGATGCTGCTCGTGCCGCAGAGGATCATTCACGAAGAGCGAAGCCCGATCAGCTACATGCTTGCAGAAGATTTACAACCCGTTCTTCCGGGCCGCGATGAAATTCCGTTGGGTCGTGCTGGTCCTGGCAGTGGCATTCATGGCCTCGGCGGTCTGGCCGCTCATGCGGCTCGGCAGCGAATTCATGCCGCCGCTGGATGAGGGCGATCTGCTCTACATGCCCACGACCGATCCCGAGCATCAGCGTCACCAAAGCCCGGCAAGTTCTCCAGCAGACCGACAAACTCATCAAGACATTTCCCGAAGTCGTCAGCGTCTACGGCAAGATCGGCCGCGCCGACACCGCCACCGATCCCGCGCCGCTGGACATGATCGAAAGCGTCACCCGACTGGAAACCGATCCGGGCAAATGGCGCAAGCGGAAGATGAGCTATTTCTTCGATCGCTGGCCGTCAGCCCTCCGCTGGCCTTTCGAGCACACGTTCTGGCCGCGCGAGCGGAAAATCACCATGGAGGAATTGGTCTACGGCTGGCAGGACCCCGACGGAACCGATCATCCCGGCCTGAACGCCGTCGTGACCGAGCCGGGCGTCGCCAACGCCTGGCCGATGCCGATCGAGAACCGCACGAACATGCTCTCCACCGGAATCAAGACGCCGGTGGGAATCAAAATCATGGGGCCGGATCTGCAAGTGCTGGCGGATTTGGCCGAGAAGGCTTCGACGATCATGCTCACCGTTCCCGGCACGACCAGCGCATATCCCGAGCGATCCTTCGGCGGCTATTACCTCGACATCGACGTGAACCGCAAGCAAGCCGCGCGCTACGGCCTGACCAGCGGCGACGTGCAGGATGTCATCAGCACGGCCTCGGCGGAATGAAAACCACGACCGCCGTTGAAGGGCTGGAGCGATATCCGATCAACATCCGCTATGCCCGCGATCTTCGCGATGATCCCTCGTCGATCAAGCAAGTGCTCGATCCCGACGCCGACCGGCGCGCAGATTCCGCTGGGTGAAGTCGCCACGGTGAAGATCGAACCGGGCCCGCCGATGATCAAGAGCGAGAACGCCCGGCGCACCGCCTGGGTATTCGTGGACATCTCCGGCCGCGACATCGGCAGCTTCATCGCCGATGCACAGGCCGCGATTCAGCAAAAGCTGCAACTGCCCGCCGGATACACGCTCGTCTGGTCCGGCCAATTCGAGAACATTCAGGAAGCCAACGCGCGATTGAAATGGGCCGTTCCGCTGACGTTCATCATCATCGTGATGCTGCTGTACGCCGCGACGAAAAGCTGGTTCCGCGTCGGCGTCGTGCTGCTGGCGGTGCCGTTCAGCCTCGTCGGGGCGATCTGGTTCCTCTATCTGCTCGGCTACAACATGAGCCTCGCGGTGTGGGTTGGCATCATCGCCCTGGCCGGCCTCGATGCCGAAACGGGTCTGGTGATGCTGCTCTATCTCGACAACAGTTACGAGCGGTTCAAAGCCGAAGGGCAGGATGCGAACTCGCGAGGATCTGTGGCATGCCGTGCATGACGGCGCGGTGAAACGCATCCGGCCCAAGACGATGACCGTCGCCGCCGCGTTCATCGGACTTGTTCCGCTGCTCTGGGCGACCGGAACCGGCGCCGATGTCATGCGGCGACTGGCCGCCCCGATGCTCGGCGGACTCTTCACCAGCTTCCTGATGGAACTGCTGATTTACCCGATCATCTTTTACGTCGCAAAAGGCATTGGGCTGCGGTCGCGAACAGGTCGCAGCGCGAGGCACGCGAGAGGAGATCGACCATGAGTAATTTCACTTCTATTCACCGGCTGACGATCGTCGCATTGGTTGCCGGATTGGCCGGCTGCACCGTTCATCCCCCCGGCGAGCGCGAAGAACGCGACGCGGCATTGCAGTCGGGCAAGCCGTTCGAGAAGCGGATCGAAGTCCGCCAAATTCCGCCGCTGCCGGAAAATCCAACGCCTGATCAATTGGTGGAATACGCGCTGCTCAACAACGCGGAACTGGAGCAGCACTATTGGGAATGGCGATCCGCGATCGAGCAGATCCCGCAGGATGGAACGCAAACCACGACGCTCAATGTGTCGGCCGGAACAAGCATCACCAATGGGCGCGCCAGTTGGGGAAGCAGCACCGTGGCCCTGTCCAACGATCCGATGACCGACATCAAATGGCCGGGCAAGCTGGACGCCGCCGCCAAGCAAACCCTGGAAAACGCCAAGGCCGCGGGCCGGCGTTTCATCAAGGCGAAATATGATCTGCGGAACAAGGTGCTCAGCGCCTACTACGACTACGCCTTGAACGCGGAACTGATTCGCCTGGAGCAAAGCAATCAGCAATTGCTCCAAACGACCGCGACCGTCACCGAAGCCCAAAACCGCGCCGGCAGTTCCGGCCAGCAAGACGTGCTGAAGGCCAGCAATGAAGTGGACATGTCCGCCAATGACATCGCCAACATGCAATCGCAGCTACCGAGCCAGCGCGCGGCGATCAACGCGCTCCTGAGTCGTCCGGCGGATGCGCCGTTGCCCGTCCCGACCGAACTGCCGCCCGCGCGATCACTCGTATATGCGGATGACGAACTGGTCGACCTGGCGGCGAAACAAAACCCGGAACTCATCGCCCTCGCCGATGAGATTCGCGGCCGCGGCGAAGGAATACGGCTCGCCAAACTCCAATACGTGCCCGATTTCAACCTGAGCGCGGGAACAGATCTGATGGGCGTCACGCAATCAGTGCTGGGCCAGGCGACGATCCCGATATTCCGATATGAAGCGCTCAACGCCGCCATCGCGCAGGCCGAGGCAAATCTTCGCGCCTCCGAAGCGATGCGCCGCCAAGCCGGCAATGACCTGGCGGCACAGGTGATAGCGGACATCACGATCATTCGCGATGCCGATCGGCAGCTCGACTTGTTCGAGCACACCATCCTTCCCGCGCGCCCGCCAGATGGTGAACGTCGGCCGATCCGCGTATGAAACCGGCCGCGCATCGCTGCTCGATCTTTTGGACGATCAGCGATCTTTGATTGCGATTGAACGTCTGGTTGCCGATCTCAGAATGACGCGAGAAAAGCACCTTGCCGAGCTCGAATCGATCACGGCCAGCGATCTTTCAATCAATGGAAGAAGTATCTGAGGGAGCTTGAACCAATAGCGAAAAGCGATCTTTCGATCTCAAACTGGAAATATCTTCTGGCGATTGCGGCATGCCAAAAACCCCAGCCCCGCTGCCAGCAGAACTCCCCCTGATGCGGGCTCCGGAACATCCGCCATCAAACCATTCGCAGCCGCGAAGGCATCAACCGCGGTGTAGACGCCAGCGGGTATGACAACATCCGCGCCGTTCGCCTGTTTGCCAAGATTGCTGACAAGGGCGGTGAAATCGTCGCCGCTAACCACGCCGTTGTAGTTGAAATCTCCCCTGTCCCATCCGCTGACCGATTTGCCGAGGTTGGAGGCGAGGATGGTGAAATCATCCCCGTTGACCACCCCATCGAGATTCGCATCGCCGACCAGCGTGAAGGCCACTTCGATTTCGCCGGAGGTAAGGCCGGCGACGACGCCGTCCGCTCCATCGGCATACCCCACACCATACCCCGGATTCCCCGCGACAGAAGAACTGTCGATGCCGGCGCCATTCCAAGTCCCATTATTGTAACCGCTGACAAGATATCCGCGGATCGTCGCCACCGGATCGGGATTTGTACCGTAGTTAATGATCAGGTGGTTGTTGCTGATATCCAGCGTGGAACCGCTCGAGATGCTCAAAATATTCTGGCTGCTCCCCCCGCTGCCGCTGGCCAGCCTGAGAATCGCGGCCGATGAAACGCCGATGTTCAGCGTCCCGCCGCCGCTGATGTTGCCAGCGACGCTGTTGCCATTGATGGTCATGCTCCCGTTATTGACGACCTTGCTGCCCGACGGCAAAGCGCCAGCGGCGGCAATGACAAGTGACGATCCACTTGAGACATTAGTTGTTCCGCCGTAGCTGTCCGCTCCGCTGAGGTTCACCGTACCTGCCCCGGTGGCAGTGATTCCGCCAATGCCGCTGATCGCACCGGTGAAATTAACAACACCGCCGGTAACCGAAGTTAAATTGACATTCTTCGCCAGCGAAATCGCGGAGTTAAACGTCGAAGCATTTGCACTGGCCCCGCCGATAGAAATCGACCCGCCGAAATTGTTGACGCTGATATTGTGGTTGATGGTCACGGCCGCATCGGTCAAAAAAGAAAGCGGCGCATTGACCGGCGTGTTGGCGTCACCGATCTGCACGGCCTGCGTGTAGCTGCTGTTGCCGAGCACATACGTATCGCGCGCATTGCCGACGATATCGTTGCCCGTCAGTAGCAGCGTTCCATTTTCGACGGTGGTGACGCCCTGAAAGTATTCGCTCTGAGCCGCCCCGATGCCGCCGAGATCGACGGTTCCGCCCCCGACGATCGTCATATCCGCCGCCGTGCTGCCGAGAATTCCCAGCGGGAGATCAAATTGACCTCCGGGAGCAGCGGTGAGTTGAAGATTGATCAAGCTGCTTTGCAGTTGGATGTAGGTATTGATCGTCGCAACGCCGGATGTGGACATGGTGCCGAGGGTTTTGGTTCCGCTGAGCGCGTAGGGCTGGAAATAAAGCCGGCCGTAATTCATGGTAACGCCAGAACCGAGCAAGACGGTTTGATTATCGGTGCTGTTGCTGGAGGCATCGGCGACATAGATGCCTCCCGCGCCGGTTGTACCGCCGATGGACCAACTCGAATTCATGTTCGCTTCCAGCGTGCCTGATCGAAGGGTGATTGACCCGGATCCGCTGGGCTGAGACGTGATCTGCAGCGTCCCGCCGCCGGTTTGCTCAAGACCGGCATTCAATGCCAATGGGCCGGCAATTGTGACAACTGCCAGCGCCGCCGAGATTGAGCGTGCTGGCTCGCGTTAACATTGACGGCCGCGGAAATGGTCAATGCGGCAGGCATTGCCGAGGCTCAATGTCCCGGGGCCTGAGAAATTAATCGAGCCGCTACCGAGGTTTGAGGCGGTCGTGGCAAAGAGCGTTCCATTATTCAGGTTCAAGCCGGACTGAGAATTATTTCCGGAGAGGACGAGGGTTCCCAATCCCAGCTTGGCGAACGATCCGCCCGAAAGATTTTGAGAGATGGTGAACGTATTTCCCGGATTTTGGATGTCAAAGCCGCCGCCGTTAGCGGTCATGGTGATCGACCCTGGAAGTGCTGTTGTAAGTGGTGCCGGTGATCTGAAGAGTCTCCACCGTCAAAATTGAGTCCGCCGCTGGATGCGCCGAGGCTGGAATCGGCTGCTGACGGAAATTTCGCCTCCGCGGAGGATGGTCCAGCCGGAATAGGAGTTGGGATTGTCGAGCGTCCAGATCCCCGTGCCGATCTTGATGACTTCGCCGGTGCCGCTGAGAGCGCCGGCATATTCGGCGGTTCTGATTATCATTGCCGACGGTGAGGGTTTGATTGGCGATGTTGACATTGCCGCTGCCGCTGAGACCTCCGAGCGTGCATTCAGCGAATTGATATTGAGGCCGTTGTTAACATCCACATCGACATTTGTGTTTTCGAGGGCAGTGGCATTTCCGAGTTGCAGCACGCCATTTTCGATGGTGGTGAGGCCGGTGTAGGTATTGACCGCGCCGAGGACGACGGTTCCGGGTCCATCTTTCAAAAGCGCGAACGAACCGGCGATGGGAGTGTTGATCGTTTGCACTCCGCTGGCGGCGGTGACGGTGGAGTCGGATGCCAGAGCTGAAATTGCCGCCCTGCAGCGTGACGTTCCCGGTCTGGAAATAGAGCCCGCCGATGCTCTGCGTTCCGCTGACGGTGACGGTATAAGTTCCGCCGCCATCGCGTTCCGGCGGCAAACATGGCGACTTCGCCGCCGGTCCAGGCATTTGTGGCGCTGGTGCCGGCGGAGTTGGGATTCCAGTTGGCCGTGCTTGAATCCCATGTGCCGGTCAGGACGGAGCCACCCGCCCCGGCGGTGGAGCCATTGAGATCCCAGTAGAGGCGATTCAATTCCGGGCTGCGGTAATTGACGACGACGCCGTTGACGGAAACATTGGTGCCGTTATCGACGAGGGCGCCGTTGACGCGGCGTGTAAACAAGCGATCGGGAGCTTTCGCCGGGTATGGTGATGGATGTAAGCCCGCTGACATCGGTGGCGAGGAATTGCCCGGAGATCGCGTCGTAAACGTTGACCGGCGTGGAGCCAACATTGATCTGCACGGTCTTCATCGTGTTGTACGGATTGTAGAGAAGATAAGAAGGATCGGCGGCGGCGTGGAAGAAATCGGTTGCCAGCAGATTTAGCTGCAGGATCATGTTGACGTTTGTGGGAGAAACGATGCTGCCCAGCACGCCGACATCGCCCGAGCCGTAAGCGAAATTGAGCCAACTCGAGTTGTAGCCGGTGCCATCACCACCGGCGAGCGGGCTGACGCCGTTGCTGCTTTCCTTCACTCCTTCGTAAGAATAATAGTTGCTCGGAGCATCATTCCAGGAAGCATTGGTCTGGTTACCGGCGGGAAGATCGCTTTTGAGAAACATCCGGCTGGAGTTGGTCAAATTGAGCATCCATTGCCCGATGGAATTGGCAAAGCGATCGTCATAACGGACCAGCGGCACCAGGGCCATGCTGGGTAAAGATAAGAGTTCATCGAGAAGCCATAGCCACCCTGGTCGGTGGTGCTTCCGATTAAGCCAGCGGCCCCGTACCCGCCCCATTGCGACGCGCTGATCGCACCCCAGCCCGATCGCACGACGCTGGTCGGCGAGAAGCACCAGTTGACCATTTTGGCAACGTCATAGTTGGTCCCCTGCTCCGCGTTGAGGCGGGCAGCGGTGAGGGCCCCGAAAGGAAGAATGGTTTCGTAAAGTGGATTCTGACTGGCCGGCGTATTTTGCAGGGCGTTCATGCAGCGTTCGGCATCGCTGAGATCGGTGGCGTTGCCGGTGTGGATATAGGCGACGTATTGTTCGTAAGCGGCGCCGCCGCGCCGTCAGGCTCGGTGTGATCTGCCGGTGATCGGCTGTCATCGTGACGTAGTTGAAACCCGCGTAATTAAAGTTGGGCGTCGGCGTCGTGCTGTTACCGGCCAGGACATCGATGACATCGTGTGCATCTTCGCGGCACTGGTGGTCATGATCGTGTCCAGCCGCTGCTGACCCGCGCTGCCGGTTGCGTATGAAGAGTAATATTGGCTGATCAACCCATCGAACAAAATCTGCGGCAACTGGTCGTACCAAAAACTTGCCCGTGCCTTGCGAGCCGATGTTGTTCAGTACGAGATTGGCGCCGGTGCCGCTGTCATAGAAACGGCTGGCCATCTGAACAAAGTCGTACGTATTGTCCGTTGCTCAGCGTTTGTGATTGCTTGTTGATCCCCACCAGGCTCGCGCCAAGCACCGCGGCGATCTGTGGTAATCGCCTCGCCATTGCCTTCGGTGCTCTGCGTTTGCCCAATGTAGCTTGGCATTCCAAACCCCTGGGCGATGCCATTTTCCGGATCGTTCTGAAGCCAGAAGGTTGGATATTGATAGCTGGACTGCGCCGTCGGGATTGAAGACGGTGCTGTCAAAACCCTGGGCGACCGCTGTCCAGTTCTGGTACTGGTAATTGACCGGGAATATAAGGCATGGCGGCGATCTGGCTCACCACCATTTGCTGACTGAAAACCTGCCTTGCCGCGGAGGCAAGAACGGCGGAAGAAATCGCGGCAGCGGATCGATCGACGCAACATAAAACACTCTCCGCTCGACTTTTGCTCCCTCTTTCGAGATTCCTATTGAGAGACCGCAACCCCGACGAACGAATCGGCGCAACCGTAGTAAAGAAGCCATTTCCCATGAAACCAAATCAGGCCTTCGCAAAAAGTGGTTCCAGCCTCGTATTGTCCGGTCTTTTCGTAGGGCATTTCCGGCCTGAAAAATGGCTCATCAAGACGCGCCAGCAGTTTTGTCGGATCGTGCGCGTCGAATAATGCCTGCCCGACCGCATATGCCCCGGGATTGAGGGTGTGGATCGCCGTTGGAGATGATCATTTTTCCCGTTATAAAACACCACGATGCCTTTTTCGGTCAGAACCGCCGGCGGACCGCCCTTCGACCAGATCGCTGTCGAATTTTCCCGGCCGCCGTGGCAGCGCCACCAGCAATTTCCCAGGCTCAGTTTCCACCGGATACCAGTCGAGCAAGTCCGTCGAGGTGGCGAGATGAACTTCACCTTCGCCCCAGTACATCCAGTATTTGCCGTTGATCTTGGCGGCAGTCAGTTGGCCATCCTGCACCTGTCCCACGATCGCGCCTGATTTGGACCAGAGATTCAAATATCGCCCCTCATACGCCTGGGCGAATGCGGGTCCATGTTTTTTCCAGTGGACAAAATCTGACGTGGTTGCGACCGCAAGACGCGCGGTCTTTCGATCCCACTGCGTGTACGTCAGAACGTAGACGCCGTCGTCGCTGGCAATCAAACGCGGGTCTTCGCATCCGCCGTCCCATTCATAGCGCTTTTGTTGATCGTCCGCCGGGATAGAAAGCCGGAGCCGATCGCGCGCGAAATTCAAGCCATCCTCGCTGGTGCCCAGGCCGAGTCGTGAGGTATGCATGCCGATTTCCATCGTGCCGCTGTCATCTTCAGCTCGATAGAGCAGAAAAACCTTGCCATCGTGAACGGCTGCCGCCGGGTTGAACGTGTGCAGGGATTCCCAATGCACCGTTGTCTGGCGCATGGGACAAGGAAACTCCGCACCAGGGTCCGGCTTGATAACTGGATTGACGTTCGGCGGACGCGAAAAAGGCCCTATCGCCCAGTCCGGCAAAGGAACGACCTGCGACGCTGCGATAGAAACCATCGCCGTAACATACGCTACGACAATGACGCCAGACAGGCGGGAGATCGGTTTCATCGTCTCGTACAAAAACTTATGCCCGTCCGTCCTCACTGATTACATCTCGCATCGTTGCATGATTGAATGAACCGAAATCATGCAATCGATCGCCGCCGGCGGGCCAGAACGCCCATCCCCGCGACCACCAGAAGTCCCGCCGATGCCGGTTCAGGAACGCTCGGCAGCGTCAAATTGTTGGCTACCGCAAACGCATCGATCGCGGCCAAGTCCGCCGCGGGTATCGCCACGTCGGCACCCGTTGCTGATTTGCCAAGGTTGCCAACGAGGGCGGTGAAATCGTCGCCGGTGACTAAGCCGGTATAGAGGAAATCACCTTTATCCCAGCCGGCGATCGACTTGCCGAGATTGCCGACGAGGATCGTGAAATCGTCGCCGGTAACCAAACCATCAAGGTTGGCGTCGCCAAGCAGCGTATATTTCACTTCGATCTGACCAGATGAGAGCCCGGTGACGACATGATCCGCGCCATCAGCATAACCAACGCTATAGCCGGCTGCGACGCCGGTGCCAGAGCCTCCGCTGGAGATAATGCCCGTGGTCCCGTTCCATGTTCCACCATTGCGGCCGCTGATCAGTAAGCCACGAATAGTTGCATCGGGAGTCGTCGGACTTCCGGTATAGCTGATAACCATATGGTTGTTGGCGATATCCAATGTTGAATTAGCCGCGATAGTCAAACCACCTTCAGTGGCCAGCCCGCTATTGGCCGCCAATTTCACCGAGTTAGATCCTGAGGCCGGGGCGATCGTGAGCGTTCCGGTTCCGGTGAGAGAGCCGAGCGTTGCGTTTCCATTGACCACCAGGGCCCCGTTGTTTGTAACATGGGTGCCGGTCGGCAACGCGCCAGTCACCGTGGAAACCAATGTGGCTCCGCTGGAGACGCCGGTCGCCCCGCCATAACCATTGGCTCCGCTCAGGTTCACGATGCCGGTTCCGCTGGCGGTGACCCCGCCGACTCCCGTGATATTGCCGCTGAAATTCGCGACGCCACCGGTGCCACCGGTCAGTTGTACATTCTCGTTGAGCAGGATGTTACCCGTAAAATTTCCGGTGCCGTTGTCGCCCACGCCGATAGTAGTCGTGCCGCTGGGGTTGTCGTTGTTGACGCTAATGTTATGAAGCACTTGCCGCGGACCGGGCGCCCCGGAATTGTTCAGTGTGAGAAACGCGATGTTATCCGTCGCCAGCGTGCCACTGTCACCCAACTGAACCGCATTGGTCGGGGCGTTGAAACCAAGGCTTCCGCCATCGAGTCCGCTTGCATAATAGGGTGCACCGGCTGAAAGTGCAGAGGCAGGAAGGGTGACCATATTCGTGCCGGTATCATCGTAAGCCAATTCCAGCGTTCCATCCCTCACCGTTGTATTGCCTTGATAAGCCTGCTCACCCGTATTGTTATCGCCGCCTCCGGCGACGATCCATGTGCCGGCGCCGATTTTGTCAATGCCCGCCCCACAAACGCCCGACCCGCCGCCACGGATCAACTGAAAATTCTGCAACACGGTTCCACCCGCCGCGGCGCTGTAATAAATCGTCTGGCTCACGCCGTTGACGATGCCATTGCCGTCGGTGGGAAGCGTTTTGAAGAAGTCGTTGAAAGTCACCGTGCCTGAGGTATTCACCCCGCCGATGGTGATCGTTCCGGCATCACCGATCTGGACCGGCTGGTTGAAGCTATTACCGCCCGCAATCAGATAAAACGAAGCGACATCGTTCGGGTGACCGTCTTCAAAGTCCTCGGGGCCGATGTACATATCCGTCATGGCGCCGTTATTTGGGTAGCCGCTCGTGGCGCTGATTCTGAAGCACATTTACGCCGCCCACGTTCAGTACAGGGGCGTTGGAGGTCCCGTTATCAATGGTGTATCCACCCATCTCCAAAGTTCCCTCATAGATGCGAAACGGGAAATAACCCCCGCCTCCGAGGCCGGCCGGACTGTTCGTAAATGTTACCGGCTGCGTCCAGATCATGGTCCCGCCCGGGCCGCCAGTGCTTGCCGCAGCCTGGCCGTTCGTCATCGTCAGGCCGCCGCCACCCATCAACGTCATTGTTCCGTTAAACGTGGTGGTGCTCCCTGGAGCGAGAACAAATTGCTCGAGAGTCCCATCACCCTGCGCATCAGAAGACACAATAACGGCATTGTTGTTGATAGTGACCGGATTTGTGAATTGTTGGTGAAGGTCGGATTGACAGGCTCGGACGAGGGACTGGAAAGATTGAGTTGCCCTCCTGTCAGGTTTGTCGTGCCATTGGTGGCGTCAAATGTCGTGTTGAAAACGCCGTAGGTCCCCAGATCGTTGTTGGAGGTGTACGTGCCGGCCGCGTTGTATTCGAGACTGACGTCTCCCGTTGAATCGACGCCGGTTGTAGGCCCCGATCCGCCCGCCCAGTTGGCTCCATTGCTCCAATTCCCGCCGCTGGAACTTGTCCATGTGAAAGAACTTTGAGCGTGGGCGCTCGACGCCATGAAAGAAAGCATTGCAACGTTACACACTGCTCCGCACGCGATAAGCATTGACCGGCGCTGGCTGATTTGCCGCGCGTGAAATGGAACTTATTTCCCTTAACTGACATTTTTTGCTCCTCCACGAAAGATTGAAGATTGGAATGGATACGAAAGTGGCAAGCGACAGTTCGCCAACTGGACGCTCTCTCCACTATCTCAAGACTCTATCACTATATGAAAATGCCGACAATCAAATATCTCCCAAGGCGGAAACCGATGGTCATATGCACCATCTATATCATTTAAATTGTACGGTATCTTGCTGGTACTGCCGTGAGGGCTCGATCAATCAAACAAAAAGGTCACTCGAAGATCGAGAGGAATTCGACCTTCGAGTGACCAAAAGCTGGTCAAAATAACAGGAGCTTATGCCCGGCGACGCTTCGCCAGCATGAGCATCGATCCGGCAACAATACCAGCAATGCTGGCTGGCTCCGGCACTTGTTCAGCGACGGAAATGTCGCTGACCCAGATATTGCCAGTCGCGGCACTGCTACCGCCTGAGTCAATAGTAATTCTCATCGACTCCGCGGTCAGCGGGCGCGGTGAGCACTTCATCGACTTCCGTCCACGAAGTGACATCTGGACTTCCGGCCGGAATGATGAAATCGAGTCGAGTGGCCGAGCTTGATTCGGGCGCGTTCAGAACATCACTGCCCGTCGCATCTCCGAAATAGGCGCTGACGCGGAACTGGTCAGAATTTTCGGGTTTCTGCGTCGAAGCGACGTTGGCTGTCTGATAGAAGAAACGGAACAGGAACGGTTCCCCTGGGTTTGCCAGGACGCTCGCCGGCAGCGAATTCCAATCGGAAAACCATTCGCCGTAGCCGCCGGTGCTCGAGTCGTTCACTTCCAAGGCATATCCATCGGAGTTGCCTGGAGGGGCGGTCCCTTCACCCGCGATGTTGCCCGGTGTGTTGTAAAAGCAAAAGCTGGGAGTGGTTGTGACGCCAAAATCACTTCCGCCTCGGTGCCAGCCATCCGGGCGGGGATTGGTGTCACCAACAACGTTGGGTGTATAAAAGGGCGTAGTTATAGATAGCTGTAAACTTGGTCCACGCCTGGGGCGGCCGGCGTGCTCAAACCCGGATTCGGCCAAACGTTACCCGGCAAAAACTGGGCGGAAGCGCTTGCTCACGCCAAGACCACAAGCACCGATCACTGACAGACTCAAAATTAACTCTTTTCCTCGACATTTTCCTCTCCTTACAGTTACCCCGAACCTATGATATGCAGGAAGGCGGTAAGCGATACAATTCGCCGACAAGGCGCCTCCCTAACGGAAACAGACAATAACACAAGAATATGCTTTCACAATTAAAGATCACCCAAGTCGGAAATTGATGGGCCTTTGGCGTTTTCTGGGAATTGAACGATGACGCCGTCCATATGATACCACAAAAAGAGGGTTAATGCCCCGCTATACTATTAATAATCAATCTTCGATTAGCGCGAACTTTGATTGTCCCCTGGATGCCCTCGCCCTAAATTATGGATCATCTTATTGGTTTGGCGTAGAGGCTTGTCCGGCTATTCAAAGGAAATTCATTATGTTTTCTCGCAAGGAACCGCGGGGCTTCTTCTCGCACAAAGGCTTTACCCTCGTTGAGTTGCTGGTCGTCATTGGAATCATTGCCCTCCTGATCTCGATTCTATTGCCGTCACTCCAGAAAGCCCGCGTGCAGGCCAAACGCCTCCAATGCATGAATAACGAGCGGCAACTACTTTTTGCCCTGATGATGTATACCAATGACAATAACGGGACCTTTCCGTGCGATGCGGACCAGAACGGCACTAAAGGATATATCGATAATGATTCCAGCCCGTGGAACCCCTACGCTGTCGAACTCAATCCTTGGTGGGCTGAAGACAGCAGCGGTAATCCTCTGTCCATTACGGGATATGTAGGACGCCCGACCGTGCCTGGATTTCTGGGGAAGTATTTCAACATGGCTTCACTTTCCCCAGCGAACGTGAATGCATACGCCGCTAGTCCATCTGTAGTACATTGTCCCGATGATCAGGATCAGGCGCTGGTCTCAGTCGCTGGAGATCAGAACGGAAATTGGTATGGAGCACTCTACATCGGCTATGGAGGAACAGGCGGACGGACGAGCTACTGGTACCCCCGCTCGCTTTTTTGCAGCCCACAAGCCATTCAAAAGGCCGTGGGCACCCCCACCAAGCCCGGCAATGGCTTGGCCGCATGTTCCGGTGTGAAGCTTGTTTTAGCGAAACATAGTGCAAAAAAGATCGCAATCATGGAGATCCACGCCTTTCACGAAAACGTCGAAGCGATTCCAGCCAATGCAATTTCTACCTACGGAAAATATCCGAACTATGTCGCTGGATTCTGTGATTTCCACGTTGAACTAATTAACGTGAAAGACATGATGGACCCAGATCCTGACTGGACGGGTCGACAGTACTTAGGCGTGCCAGGTTGGGGAATTCAGGGACAGGACGTATATTAAAGGAGTTCTTCGCCCGATTGGCGCGGCATGGAAATTGGCAGGCGCATCTCACGATGCGCGGCATTACCTGCACCTCCGGTATTTGATCATTCCCCATGCGGTTCCGAAATCATTCATGGAATCTCGTTTCCGTGACAATCGGCACGATTGTCTTATCCGCCGTAGTAGTCCTTGCTCAAATCACCACATCGCCTCAAACAAAGCCATTCGATTTTTCAAAGCAAAAAGTGCTGTACGTCGTTGGCTATGCGCATCTTGATACCCAGTGGAGATGGAGCTACCCGCAGGTCATCGCTGAGTTCCTTCACAAAACGCTCGAAGACAATTTCCGTCTTTTTGAGAAATACCCGCACTATGTCTTCAATTTCACCGGCGCCAATCGTTACATGATGATGAAGGAGTATTACCCACAGGAATATGAAATCCTGAAAAATATGTCGCCGAAGGCAGATGGTTTCCCGCCGGATCATCGATGGAAGAGGGCGACGCCAACATGCCATCCGGCGAAGCGCTGATCCGGCAAATTCTCTACGGCAATGAATTCTTCCAAAAAGAGTTCGGCAAGAGCAGCGCCGAATTCATGCTGCCGGACTGTTTCGGATTTCAAGCCTCCCTCCCAAGCATCCTTGCCCACTGCGGGCTGAAAGGTTTTTCCACACAGAAGCTGTCATGGGGCTCGGCGGTAGGGATCCCGTTCAACGTCGGAGTCTGGACAGGCCCCGATGGATGCAGCGTCGTCGCTGCCCTCAATCCGCTGAGCTACACCTCTGAAGTCACCGAAGACCTCAGTTCCAGCCCCACCTGGCTTCAGCGCCTCGATGAAGACGGCAAAACAACCGGCCTTTATGTCGATTACCACTATTACGGCACAGGCGACCGAGGCGGCGCCCCCAACGAGAAATCCGTCGCCTGGGTCGAAAAGAGCGCCATAGGCAATGGACCGATCCACGTCGTTTCCTCGCGTGCCGATCAAATGTTTCTTGACCTCTCGCCCGACCAGATCGCCAGGCTCCCGAAATATAAGGGCGATCTTCTACTGACGAACCATTCCGCGGGATCGCTCAGCTCCGAAGCCTACGTCAAACGTTGGAACCGAAAGAGCGAGCAATTGGCCGATGCAGCCGAGCGCATCCGTCGCCGCGGATTGGCTGGGGAACGCTCCGTACCCGCGCGAGAAGCTCGCCGATGCCTGGAGACTCATTCTCGCCTCACACTTTCACGACACCATGGCCGGAACCATGATCCCCAAGGCATTCGAATACGCCTGGAACAATATGGTCTTGGACATGAATCAGTTCGCGGCCGTAACGCAGGATGCCGCCGGTGCGGTGATTCAAGGAATGGATACGCGAGGCCAGGGAATACCAGTCGTTGTCTATAACCCACTGTCAATTGATCGGGAGGATGTCGCCGAAGCGACGATCGCAATTCCCGCAGACAAATCCTCAGCGGTCAGCGTTTGGGGTCCCGGCGGCGTCGAGGTTCCTTCACAGATTGTCAGTTCCGAAGGAAACGCCCTGCATATTCTGTTTCTAGCCAAGGTCCCGTCATTAGGCTTCGCGGTTTACGATGTACGCCCCGCCCAGGCGGCGACTTCAATATCGTCCGATTTGAAAATCGACCAAACCTCACTCGAAAACGAAAAATTCCGCGTCACTCTAAACTCCGACGGCGACATCGCCTCGATCCTCGACAAGCAAAATAACCGCGAAGTCCTCTCAGCCCCCGCACGGCTCGCGTTCCTGACCGAAAATCCGGAGATGTATCCCGCCTGGAACATGGATTGGAAAGACCAGAATAAACCGCCCCGCGCATTCGTGAACGGACCGGCGTCCGTCCGCATCCTGGAATGGGGACCCGTTCGAGTCTGCCTCGAAGTCACGCGGGAAGCCGAGGGATCCCGTTTCGTGCAACAACTCCGATTGGCCCGCGGCAATGCCGGAGATCATCTGGAAATCAATTCCAAAATCGATTGGCAAACGCAGCGATCCAGCCTCAAAGCGGTCTTTCCCTTATCCGTGAGCAATCCCCTGGCCTCCTATCAATCACAAACCGCCGCGGTTCAGCGTGCAACCAATGACCCCAAGAAATTCGAGGTCCCGCAACAGCAGTGGTTTGATCTCGACGCAACCGACGGATCATACGGCGTGGGAATCCTCAATGATTCAAAATACGGCTCGGATAAGCCGCTTGATAATACGCTGCGGCTGACCCTCCTCTATACGCCCGAAGCGGATAAGCAATACCAGGATCAGGCAACACAGGACATCGGACGTCACGAAATACTGTACGCCATCGCCCCCCACGCCGGCGCCTGGCAACAGGGCCGCGTTCCCTGGCTGGCTGCCCGGCTAAATCAGCCATTGATTACTTTTCAGAGTTCCACCCACGATGGATCACTCGGCCGCATATTCTCCATGCTGCATTGCAGCAGCGATCAGGTAAGCGTCATCGCGATGAAAAAGGCGGAAGCGGGTGAAGATATTATCGTCCGGGTCAATGAAATTCAGGGCAAGGATGCGCAAGGCATCCAGCTCGAATTTGCCGCCCCGATAGTCGCCGCCGTTGAAACCGACGGACAAGAGCGAGAAATCGGCCCCGCGACCCTTCGCGACGAACATCTCATCTTCGACATCCAGCACTTCGGATTGCGCACGTTTAAGATCCAGCTCAGCCCCCCCGCCGCGAAAATGACGCCGCCAGTCAGTCAACCCATCGCGCTCCCATTTAACCTCGACGCGATCAGCTTTCACGCCAATCTGTCCGACGGCGCGTTCGACGAAGATGGCAGGACATACGCCGCCGAAGCATTGCCATCCCATATCGTCAGCGAAGGAATCGATTTCGCGACGGGGCCAACCGCCGACGGCCAAAAAAACTGCCTCGCTTGCGACGGCCAGGAAATCGCGCTGCCGCACGGTTTCAATAAGGTCTACCTGCTGGCCTCGGCCGTGGACGGAGACCAGCAAGGCGATTTTGTTATCAACGGCCAGCCGATCAAATTGACCATCCAGAATTGGGACGGCTACATCGGCCAATGGGACAATCGCCTCTGGAGGGGCAAGGTCCCCGTACTGACATACGACTGGCACAACCCCTTCGCCGGCTTAACTCCCGGATATATCAAGCAAGACACCGTCGCATGGTTCTGCTCCCACGGGCATCATCCCGAAAAGGGCAACGAATATTACCGGTACAACTATTTATTCAAATACGCGCTCGATTTGCCCGAAGGAACAAAATCCCTGATTCTCCCCCACAACTCCAAAATCCGCGTGTTTGCGATCACGGCAGCAAGCAACGTGCATGATAATATCCGCGCGGCCAGACCCTTGTACGACACCCTCGATGACCACGCTGTGCAGACACCCCCCACGATTTCCCCCGCCAACGGGAAATTTCAAAGCGCGACAACGATCACAATCAATCATCCTCTCTACTGGCGAGAAGGGAGCCTTCACTACACAATCGACGGAACCGAACCGACCGCCGATTCACCGGTTTACACCAGCCCATTTACCGCAACGAGTAAGCTCACTGTGCGCGAGAGAGTTCGACACACCAAATTACAGCGGACCGGAGGTGTCAGCTAATTTTGAAATGATTGATACGCGCCCCGCGCCGTCACATTAGCGGTCAGGGCATGATACGTTCTGCGGCTGTTCCATCAGAACCCGCGATGTGCATGAGGATCACTGCCTCTTCATCCGCGCCGATGCTTTTCCAGTCTTTTTCGCCGGGCTTCTTCACCATGACTGGGGGTGAACTGTGAAGCGGCACATTCGGGTCTCTGTGCGCAAGTTGGTTTAGGGTGTCATCGCTATATTTTTCCAGCAACCCAGTGAATTTCCCACTGCTCCCTTTGAATACGTAACAGCGAACCGCCTTCGCTCCATCATGATCGAACGGCGGCAGCTTGCTCGATGAATCGGCAAACCACGTCTGGCCATCATCCGTCGTAAAGAAGTTCTTGGCAGGCGGCTTCCCATCATCGCCCCTGAGTTCCAATCCAATCACAACCACGGCAACAATGACCATGCAAATCATCACGCCAGTGGAAACCGCTGAATTGCGATTGATTGTCTCTCGTATGCCCAAAACTACCTCCGCGCAAAAATACCGAATTGCGACAGTATCATCCGGGGTTTGAATGCCGCGGTCAATTACAAATCGATGTCATGTTTCAACCAAGTCGGAAATTAATCGCCGGACAAATAAGATTGTGAAAGCTGCATTCTTTGCCGGAATCCGGCGATCCGGTGCTCCTCGCCGCGGTGGGAAAACAAATGCCAGTCCAACCCGTCTCATTGATCTGCGCTGAAATGAAGCTGACCGTATCTCAGCACCCCAATGACGCAAGCTTTGGCTACCAGCTTTTCGTGGCCGATCCCAAAACCGGCTGGCGGGCCGTCTCCGCCCCCCACAATCCCCTCGTCCGCGGCAGCACCTTCCAACTCCACGCAACTGAGATCAGAAAGATCGATGATGATTGCGTCCTGTTAAAAGGAACGATCGGCGGGCAAGGCGGCAGGCATGCCGACATCAACATTGCCACTTGGCGCGCGACGATCATCGCCGATGCCGCCCGAGGCTGGTTCGTTTTCGACATCGAAGTAAACGCTGAAAAAGAGATCCGTCTATCCATGCAGAACGGCTTCGAACCAGAGATCACCCTCGATCTCGGCCCCCTCCCTCCCTATGAGCGCGGCGATCACGTCTGGTTCATCACCCAGATCACCAATCCCACCAAATGGAACGACGACGCCTACGGCAACGACTTTCCGGCGACTTATTACTTCGACCCGTATCTCAATGTTGAGATCATGCTCTTTTTCGACATGACGCGCATGAACTGGATGTCGCGCAAGAACATCGCCCGCTTTCTGAATTACCGCTGCGGATTTCGCCGTCGTTACCACCCCGAGCCGGCGGGCGAAATCGGCTTATATGCAACCGGCGCATCCGGCCACTTATTTCCCAAGGGCATCCAGCACTTCAACTACTTCCTGACCGCGCGGCCGCGAAAAGCTCTTGTTGATGATCACGAAGCCGTGCGCCTGCTCGTTGATAAATCTCTTCCCCTCCTCCACCGACATAGTTTATGGCCCTCGAGAGCCACCTCATGGCGAGACTTCGCCCATCATTGCGCCGAAGACCTGATGACGGGCGAACTCTGTTGGCGAAAAACCCCGGAAGGACACGAATTCATCCTGAATTACGTGGACGGCTACTCCCCCGCCTGGAAAGAAGCCATCGAAGCGCGCGGCAATAAGTTCGACATGATCAAGCCCTGCTTCGACGCCGCCGTCTGGATCGCACATCCACTGGCCATCCTTTCGCAAGTGGATCGAAACAATCCGATACCGCACCTCTACCAACGCGTCTCCCAAATGATCGACCACGCATTGCAAACGAATGAAACGCCGTACACACCCGCTGTCGTCGATACCGTCTCCGGCGCCTGGCAACACGTATACATTCTCGAGCAGCTCTTCCAGTTGGGCCGCCTGCGGAAAAACCAGCCTCTCCTTGACCGCATTATTGATGAAGTCAACGACGTAATCATCCCGCTGGCGAAGAAAATGTCGTACCTTTTTCCGCTCAGCTTCAACCGGCGAACAATCGAACGCGCCGGAGCGGGCGATTGCCACGCCCTGCTCGGAGCCTACGCCAACTTCATGCTCGATCTACACGAATTAACAGCCGCCGAGCACTATCTCCAGGAAGCCAAAAATGCACTGCAAATGCTCCACTGCTTGCCGGTGAACACGATTCATCAGGAAGTATTTCTTCTGGCGATGGGAACACAGGCCGCATATCGCCTCACCGTTATTGATCCCACAGCGAATTACACCGAGGTCTATCACTATCTCCTCGCGCAGACGCTGCGAATGCTCTACTGGTACGCCGATCGCACAACCGAACAAAGCCGGCAAATCAGCACCCTCGGCATGTTCCAGGCCTGCGCCACGATCAGCTATCCCGCCCTCTTCGAGAACATCGAGGTATTGGCCAGGTTCTGTCCGACGTTCAAGAAATTTCCGCCGCCCGTCGCATTGCTGCGAGTGATCGATCATGCGCGGAAGAACAATTTCTACTTCTTCCCCCGCTGCTTCGATGCGGGCCGGGGCGTACTGCCGCTGCAATATGTCCCCTACGAAAACATTCCGATATTGGAAGGTCCAGCGCCCGGCTCAGTCGGACAGGAAATTTACGGCTCAGGCTGGGTATTCCGCGCCGCTCTCATGTGGGAAACATTTGGACACGCCGAGGATCGCGACATCATGGTCCTGAACCTCGATGCCTTTGAGGAACGAAAACAGTTTGAGCAAGGCCGGCTTGAACTGACATTCATCGTCTTCAACGGCACGCCCCAAAGGCAACAGGCACTGTTGCTGTTCCCGTGGACCACCATGTCGGCAACGATCGCAACCGGCGAATCCCCGGAAACGATCGGAATCGTTCAACAAAATGGCCAACGATTACAATTGGATCTACAGCCGGATGCCGTGGTCTACGTCAAAGTCAGCGACAATTTCAGGCAATGACCCACTCATTCAGGCGGGCTCTGCTCGCGGCGGTATTGAGTCGGCGTAAGCCCGGTGCGCTTGCGAAAAACCGCGGTGAAATATGCGGATGTGCTGAAACCCAACTCCATCGCAATCTTGGTGACCGACAGATCGCTCGTGCGCAGTTTCTCCTTGGCGATCTCAACACGCCTGTACATCATGTAATCCGCCGGATTAAATCCAACTTCCTTCTGAAACCAGCGGCGGAAATGACTCTCGCTCAATCCCGCGGCATTGGCGGCATGCTCCATCAGCACCGGCTCACCCACATGCTCATCGAGCCACAGCACGGCCGCCTGAATCGGCGGAGAATATCGCGGAAGCCGGCGAGGAGGATTGAGCATCGATGCCGCGTGATCCCGCGCGATCCAGAGAATCAACTCGTGAAGCAGTGAACGCGCCATCAGTTCACTGGTGACGCTCGGGTGCCGATGTTCGTCGAGCAATCGTTCAAAGCACTTTTCCAGGGAAGGAGAAAACGAAAAGACGGGCGAATCCATCGCCTTAAGCAATTTCTGCAATTGCGCCGCCTGTGCAGGCGTCAGTCCGGTGGGCACTTTGCGGGAATTGGGC
This sequence comes from uncultured Phycisphaerales bacterium, assembly GCA_963773725.1. Classification (GTDB taxonomy): domain Bacteria; phylum Planctomycetota; class Phycisphaerae; order Tepidisphaerales; family Tepidisphaeraceae; genus PALSA-1353. The sequence continues at coordinate 343,570 of CAVZCA010000007.1, read as the reverse complement.
AGGACCAGAAAACGAAGCATGCACCAGCGGCCGGGATTCAGCACCTCGCGCACGCCCCCATGTGTCTGACCAGGCTGAGTCAAAGTCGCCAAGCCGCCGGTAACCGTGTACTGCTTGTCAGGAGAATCCACCCACACTTCCAGGCATCCTTCCTGAACCAGGTGCAATTCATATTCTTTCGGATGTGCGTCGGACCTGAGCCCGCCCGGCACCGCTTGCAGCAGATGAAGCCGCCCGATGATCGGCAGTTCCGGCAAGAGTTGCGTTCTTGCCTCATACGTTTCATGCTGCTGCTTTTCGCTGACCTGCCACCAACCGACCTTGGGATTGACAGATATCATCTGTTGAGTGAAGTCTCATTTTAATCGTCGTTTACAGAGAATTCAATAGGCTCGGTGACCCCGGCAGCTAAGCTTTCAAATCGCAGAAATGGATCGGGCAGCTTCACGACAGCCGCTGCCGTATCGCTCGTTCCCGCATATAAGTCTCACGGTTCCATCATCGATTGCGGACAATGCCGCCGCTGAAAACCACATCCACCAGGTCCGGCCGCTTTGACGGCCCCGGCGGAAAAAAGCTTCGTCGCGCGATGATGCGAATGGCCGAGGGTTGCCGCGTCCGCGGATCAACCGCGAATGCCATCGGGTAGTAATGGCGATTGCCCTGCTCGTCAAAGCAGGCAATATGGCCCAGCACGCCCAGATGGCCGTTTGCCAGCTGATGCACTTCGTTCACCCCGCCCCATTCCTCCTTGAGCAATTGTCCTTTAAAGAGCGGCGCGCCGGCGATCATTTCCGCCGTGATGGCGTCCCAGGACGGCGCGATTGTAAAGCCGATTTCGCCGCGGCCCCCAATGGCCCCCTGCGGACGGCTGAAAATCGCGACATGCCCATCCGGCAATTGCTTGAATCGAATATCCTTCATGCCGGGCGGCCCGCTCAGAAAATGCCGCAGCCCTTCCAGGGAACTGCCGCGATAAAAATCCATCACGCAGCCGAATGCCGCCCTGCTTCATCGGCACCGGATACCGCACGCCTCCGAGCACCAGTTCGTCACCCGCCCAGGTCACGCAAGGATCCTGCAATCCTTGAAATGCGGGATGAGTGAAACAGGGCGTCCACTTGTTCGAATGGGCTTTCTCAAAGATCACGATCTCGGAAAATTCCGTCTCCCGCTTTTCCACCCGTCCGATCAACAGTGTTTTGCCATCAAAGCGGAACGGAGCGGTGATGTTGTAAACATCCCTGCCATCCTTCAATCTCAAACTCAAGGGTGTGCGTCTCAATATGGCGACGGAACTGAAGTTCAGAAAGCAAATCGGAACAGGATCGCGGTTGATCTCCAGCGGTTAACGTTCGAAAGATAGTTGATATCTTTTTGTTTTTGAGCGTTCGATTCGCCGGTAACTGAAAACTCGGCCATGATACTCCCATTCTGTTATCCAGCTACTGCTCCTCGCCTGCACCCGCGCAACCGTTTCGCCCCCGATAACAATACAACGCCTCGCATCTCCCCTGCTATCGACTTTCGACCCGGTAAAAAGCGACGTGATCGTGGCCAAACCATCGAGAATCGGCTAAGCCACATGTTTATGGATACTCCCCAACCAACGCGTTAAAGTCATCGCTCAAGTAGCGGTCCATGCGTAGTTTCGTGACGATCTTTCAAGCGTTCCGGCGGATGTGCAGACAAACAACCAGGATTTCCATTTCCGTTTCAGATTGGAGAAAGAATGAGAGGAACAGCTCGCGTGCTGCTGTTAGCAGTCACCCTGACCGCGCCCTCACGGGCGCTTTGATCATCGGCACAAGCGCCACCATCGCCGTTGCCGCCGACACCGCTGAAATCCGCCAGGTACAACTGATGCCGGATATTCCCTCTCCCTGCATCATTCGCGATTGGAAGCAAGTCGCGATCAGATCTCGACCAATTGCTGTTTAATCCCACCGCCTCCGGGCAGTACATGCCGCTGCTGCATCTGCTCAAGGATGATCAGGGCAAAATCATCGCCTTCGGGATTCCTGATTATGTCGGAGATCTCCGTCAGGCCGACGGAAGCGGCGCCGGCATCACCGGACATGGGCGCCGTTTGGGGCGCGACCCTCGTTGGAATCGACAAATCCCGCGGCGAGCACGATTACGTCAAATTGCTCGCCGCTTACTTCGATCCCCGGCCCAACTACCGAATGGTCGGCAACGGAATGGGCCACTGCGATCCCGAAAAAACATTTTGGTATACCCTCTTTCCCAACATTATCTTCGCCAGCGTCGCCGAGCGATATCCAGCGTGAAACCGAGATCAACGACATGGCCCATCAATCCGCCGTCTCCTGGGCAAAGGCTGCCGCCGCTCTGGCCGATCCGGCGAAAGACGACGCCGCGAATTTCGATCACACCGGTTTCAATTTCGACACGATGAAAGGCGATCGACAACGGCCAATGGAAAGAGCCGGACGCCGGCGCGGGCGTCGCCTGGATCGAATATGCCGCCTACAACCGCTGGCACGATCCAGCCTTCCTGAAGGCCGCGGATCGCTGCATGCGTTACCTTCAGCAGCGTCCCGCGGACCTCGATCCGTGGTATGAAGTTCTCATGCCGTTTGGCGCACTGACAGCGGTGCGCATGAATGCCGAGCTGGGCCGCGATTACGACACCTCTAAAATGATCAACTGGTGTTTCGACCGCAGCGCCGCGCGGCCCGATTGGAAGGTAAACACCGATCGATGGGACGGCATCGACACCGCCGGGCTCGTCGGCGGCACCGACGTGGCCCGCCGCGATCCGACCGGCATCGGCGGATATGGATTCGCCATGAACACCTTCGCCTGGGCATGGCCGCTGGCGCCGATCGCACGGTACGATCCGCGCTACGCCCACGACCTCGGCAAATGGATGTTGAACGCCGCCAGCGCCGCCCGTTTGTATTACGCAAACGCCCACTCGCGCGAGGGCCAATCCTGCCCCGATTGGGACGGCGATCCAAAGCACGTCATCGCCTACGAAGGCCTGAAATACCGTTGGGATGACCCCAACCAGCCGCTGCTCGCCACCGGCGATCCAATACATGAGCACTGGGGCCCCAAGACCGATTTCGGCCTCTACGGCTCCGTATTCGTCGGCGTCTACGGCGGCCTCATCGCACCCACCGAAGATCCGCAAATCCTTCGTCTCGATCTGCTCGCGACCGATTCCTGCCACCCTCAGGCTTATCCATCGTATCTGTATTACAATCCTCACAATGCCGAGCGAACGATCACGCTGGATGTCGGCACCGCGCCCCAGGACATCTATGATGCCGTGAGCGGCAATTTCCTGATCCGCGGCACAACAGGCCCAACGCCGCTCAAAATCGGCGCCGGACCAGGCGATCGTCGTCGTTCTTACCCCCGCCGACTGGAACGCTCACGTACGATGGCGGCAAGACCCTCGTGAACGGCGTGGTCATCGACTACCGCAGAGGAAGCGACAGCCAATGATCCCGGCGGCGACGAACACCCGTGAACGCGATTCGATTTCGCCGCGAATCGCCACATGCCTCTGCTGCGCGTCTCTTTGTCTCCTCTTCTTTCTATCGTCCGGCTGCGATCGCACTACAGCACCGGCCACGTCAGATTCACCCGCAAATGCCAATCACCAGGTAACCATCTCCTGGCTCATCAGCACGGAACAAATCCGCCCTCAAACCGAAGCCATCGTCGCCGATTTTGAGAAGGCCAATCCCGACATCCACGTCCTGCTTCGCTGGACGCCCGAGCCGCAGTACCAGACCAAATTAAAAACGCTGATCGCCGCCGGCCAGCCGCCCGATCTGTTTTGGTGCAGCGATGTCTGGATCGCCTATCTGCAACCCTTTTTGTATGACTTGACGCCGTTCGTCCAAAGAGACGCCAAAGAATATCACCTGGATGACATCTTCCCCGCCCTACAAAGAGCCTGTCAGTGGTCGGGACATTGGTACTACTTGCCGCGCTTCTTCAATGTCTCATTGTTGTATTACAACAAAGGTCTCTTCGACGCCGCCCACGAATCCTATCCCACCGCAAACTGGACCTCAGCCGATTACATTTCCGCCGGCCAGCGCCTGACCCGCCGCGACTCCAATGGCGTCGTCCTTACCTGGGGCAGCACCATCGTCACCGGCTGGTGGGGCGAATGGTATATCCTCGTCCGTCAGGCCGGCGGCCAACTCTTCAACCCGCAACTGACACGCTGCGAGTTAGACTCTCCACAGTCAATCGCCGGTATGACCCTCTACGCCGACAAAATTTTCCGCTACAAAATGTCCCCCCCGCCCGGTTACGGACCCACCAATGGCAATGCATCAATCTCATTTGCAAGCGGAAAGTACGCCATGGAATTCGGTGGCCATACCGGCAACTGGCCCGTCTTCGATGCGATACCCGGCCTAGATTGGGATATTCAAGTTCTCCCCAAAGGCCCAAGCGGCCGCACCGGAGGCGAAGTGGCCGTCGATGCCGTCGGTATCTCCAGACAATGCGAACACCCCGAAGAAGCCTGGCGGCTGCTGAAATATCTCACGAACGAAGCTTCGGTTCGCAGGTATGTAAGCACAGGCCTCCTCTCCATCCGCCAATCCGTCGCCGAAGAGAGCCTCCGAAAATTAAGCCCCACCTATCATCCGCAGCATTTGCGCACCGCATACGATGCCCTCGCCTCTTCCGAGCCGCTGCCGCAGTCGCGCGATTTCATTGAAATCGCCCTGGAGATCATCCAGCCGGAAATCGATCGCGCACTCTCCGAAAAAGTTCCGATGCCAATCGCCTGCCAGCGCGCCACCGAAGCCGCCGATGCGTTCCTCCGCACCATCAGCCAATCCCCTTCCGCCTCGGATGGACCCTGAATTTGCAAAACGCACTGACCCCAACTCCGCATCCTCGGGGAACCGCCCCCGCGCCGAACCTGGTTCGCCAGCGAATCCGCCAAATTCTGGCTGATGATGACCCCCGCTCTCCTCGGCTTCATCGTCTTCAGCGCCGGCCCGATGCTCTCATCGTTGTATCTCAGCTTCACAAAATACGACGTCGTCTCCCCGCCAAAGTGGGTCGGCATCCACAACTATCTCTATCTCATCCGGCGAGATCCCGCCTTCTGGCCATCCGTCAAAGTCACCGCCATTTTCGCCTCCGCCAGCGTCCCCCTCACTCTGCTCGTCGCGATCCTCATCGCCATCCTGCTCAATCAACGCTTTTTTGCCCGCGATCTCTTCCGAACCATCTTTTTCCTCCCCGCATTATTGCCGGCAGCTGCATCAGCCGTCGTCTGGGTCTGGATATTCGATCCCAAGCGCGGGCTCCTCAACCATATTCTCGCCGTGTTCGGAATTACTGGCCCCGCCTGGATGCACTCCCCCACCTGGGCGCTCCCCGCCCTGATCATCATCAGCCTCTGGAGCTTCGGCCGCGCGATGGTCATCTTCCTCGCCGGATTACAGGAAGTTCCGCCGCAGCTTTACGAAGCAGCCGAGCTGGACGGCGCCGGCGCGTGGCAACGCTTTTATCACGTCACGCTCCCCATGATTTCCCCCGTCCTCTTTTTCAATCTAGTGATCGGAATCATCGATGCCCTGAAAGCCTTCGACCTCGCCTTCGTCACCAGCACCGCCGCCGGCGCGGGCGCAGGCGGACCCGCCCGTGCAACACTCCTCTACACCCTCAACCTCTATCAGAAATCCTTCAACTATTTCCACATGGGACTCGGCAGCGCCATGGCCTGGCTCCTCTTCGTCGCCATCCTCATCCTGACCGCCATCAACTTCAGCCTCGAAAAACGCTGGGTGCATACCTCATGACCGCCGCCGGCATCCCATCCTCCGCTTCAGCTTCCAGAGCATCCACCCCGCGGCGTTTGCTGATCTGGATGTTCCTGCTGTCCGGATCATTCATCATGCTGATCCCCCTCGCCTGGATGATTCTGACCTCGCTGAAAACATTTCCGGAAACACTAGCCGATCCCCCCACGTGGATTCCCGCCCATTTCCAATGGAGCAATTACCTCTTGGCCATTCGCGGCTTTGAATTCAGCAGATATTTCACAAACTCCGTCACCGTCACCGTCGGCTGCATCGCCGGCACCCTCGTCTCCTCCTGCCTTACTGCCTACGCACTGGTCGCCTACAAAGCCCGAGGGAAAAATCTCGTGTTCGGACTGCTGTTAGCCACCCTAATGCTCCCTCAGCAGGTGACCGTGATTCCACTCTTCAAGCTGTACGTCGGGCTCCACTGGATCAACACATTCGGCCCGCTGATTGTCCCGCGCTGGTTTGGCAACGATGTCTTCGCCATCTTTTTACTGCGTCAATTCTTCCAGCAAATCCCGCGCGACTACATCGAAGCCGCCCGCATCGACGGCGCATCGGAACTGCGCATCCTGATGACGGTCTTCGTCCCCCTCGCCAAGCCTGCCCTGCTGACGATCGCCGTCTTCACGTTCATCGGCACGTGGAACGACCTCTGGAATCCGCTCCTCTATCTCTACGACGAAAAGCTCTACACCCTCCCGCTCGGCCTCATGCAATTCATCGGAATCGCCACCAATGCTCAGGGCACACCCTGGCAACTCGTGATGGCCATCGCCACCATCATGATGATTCCCGTGGTCATCGTCTTCTTCGTTGCTCAAAAACGTTTCATCGAAGGAATCTCCGCCGCCGGCATCAAGGGGTAAATGGCCCCGCATCCCGCTGGCTTTTCAATTTTTATTAACGTTGTCAGATCCCAGGCAACGCCATATATTCACCGCTCGCAGACGTTCCGACATTTTGGCTTTTTAAGGCAAGGACGCGGCAACAACCCGCGTCCTTATTTGTTTTATGGGCCTCGCTAAATATCACGAAAAACGTCATTTCAACCGCACGCCCGAACCCAAAGGCCGCGCGATTCACAAAGCCGGCAAGCCGCTCCTCTACGTCATCCAAAAGCACGACGCCTCGCGGTTGCATTATGACTTCCGCCTCGAATCCGATGGCGTATTAAAAAGCTGGGCTGTCCCCAAAGGCCCATCCCTCGACCCCGCCCGAAAAGTGCTGGCCGTCCAGGTCGAAGATCACCCCATCGATTACGGCGATTTTGAAGGCGTCATCCCCAAAGGCCAATACGGCGGCGGCACCGTCCTCCTTTGGGACAAAGGAACCTGGGAACCCCTTCACGATCCCGCCGAAGGACTCAAAAACGGCCGCCTTCATTTCATCCTGCACGGCAAAAAATTGCAGGGCGAATGGAGCCTCGTCCGCATGCACGGCAAAGCCGGCGACGACGGAAAAAACTGGCTCCTCATAAAATTAAAAGACAAATACGCCACCACCCGCAGCGACATACTTGCGGATTCCCCCAAAAGCGTGAAAAGCAACCGCTCTCTCGACGAAATCGCCGGCGCTCGCGACGAAGTCTGGAGCGGCGACGCAAAAAAAACAGGCCGCATCGCCGGCGCAACCAAATCCGCGTGGCCCGGAAACTTCTCCCCCCAACTGGCCGTGCTAGCCGAATCCCCTCCCCCCGGCGATCAATGGCTCCACGAAATCAAGTTCGACGGATACCGCATCCTCGCCCGGATCAAAAGCGGCAAGGTCGAGCTCATCACCCGCAACGGAAAAGACTGGACCCACAAATTCCCCGGCGTAGCTAAAGCGCTCTCCAAATTGAAAGCCGATTCCGCGATCATCGACGGTGAAGTGGTTGTCCTCGATAAACAAGGCCGGAGCGATTTCCAGGCACTCCAGGCATTATTAAAAAACAAGGAAACCGCCGATCCAGTCTACTACGCCTTCGATCTCCCCTTCTGCGACGGCTTCGACCTTCGCCAAACCCCGCTCATCGAACGCAAAGAAAGACTGAAGCAGGTCCTTCGCCAAAGCAATCTAGGCCCACGCGTCAATTTCAGCGAGCACGTTCAAGGCAACGGCGACGCCGTCGTCGAAAAAGCCTGCAGCATGGCCCTTGAAGGAATCGTCTCCAAGCGCATCGATGCCCCCTACCATTTCGCGCCGCGATCCAAGCTGGCTCAAAAGCAAATGCGGCCAACGCCAGGAATTGGTCGTCATCGGATACACAGACCCACAGGGAAAACGAAGCGGCTTCGGATCGCTCCTGCTCGGCTATCACGACGAAAAAAAACAACTCGTCTACTCCGGCCGCGTCGGCACCGGCTTCGACGAGAAATTCCTTAAAGCAAACGCTTCGCCAACTCCGCGAATTGCAACAAGATAAGCCCCCGACCGATCGTGCCACCCCCGCCGCGCGAGCGCCGCAACGCCCATTGGGTCAAACCCACCCTCGTCGCCGAAATAAAATTTACAGGCTGGACACGCGACGGCAGTTTGCGGCATCCTGTCTTCGTGGCGTTCCGCTCCGACAAACCCGCCTCCCAGGTTGTCCGGGAACTGCCCGTCAAACCCGAAAAGGTCGAAGTCATGCTCAAGACAAAACTAAAACAAATCTCGACCCAACTCGACTCCGAATTCGGATCAAAATCCCGTCGCCGGCGTAACCCTCACCCATCCCGATAAAATTCTCTATCCCGACAGCGGCACCACAAAACAGGATGTCGCCGATTACTACGCCTACGTCCAGCAATGGATGCTGCCCCACGTCGTCGATCGCCCGCTCGCTCTAGTCCGCTGCCCCGGCGGCCTGGCGTCCAAATGCTTCTTCCAGAGAAACTGGTCGGACACGCTCCCCAAAGCAATCGACAAAGCAGACGTAACCTACGGGAAAAACAAGGAAATCCACGTCGCCCTCCACGATCTCGCCGGCATCATCTCCCTCGCTCAGATCAGCGTCCTCGAAATTCACACCTGGAACTGCCGAAAAAATAACGTCGAACATCCGGACCAACTCATCTTCGATCTCGATCCCGGCCCCGGCTTACCCTGGAAGCGCGTTATCGAAGCCGCAAGGCAACTGAATCGCACCCTCCAATCCCTGCGCCTCCCCACTTTCCTGAAAACCACCGGCGGCAAAGGCCTCCATATAACCATTCCAATCGAACCCAACATCGATTGGGATTCCGCAAAATCATTCTGCGAAACGATCGCCAAATCCCTCGCGGAAAAATCCGACCTCTTCGTCGCGAACATGCGAAAGGATCTGCGCGGCGGCAAAGTCTACGTCGACTACAACCGCAACGGCCGGCGCCACCGCCGTCGCCCCCTATTCCACCCGCTCCCGCCCCGGAGCCCCCGTCTGCAATGCCGATCTCCTGGGACGAACTCGGAAAACTAAAATCCGCGGACCATTTCAAGGTGGAAACAGCACGCCGGTATCTCGAAAAACGAAAAACCGATCCCTGGCGGGATTTTGAAAAATCACGCGTCGATCTCCACAAAGTCATTGGCCGCAAATCCGCCGCTTAAGGATAATTTCATGGCACGCCCCATCTGGACAGGTTCAATCAGTTTCGGATTGGTCAGTATCCCCATTGAAATGAACATGGCCGTTCACGAAAAAACGGTCCATTTCCACATGCTCACCAAAGATGGAACCTGCCGCCTCCGCCGCAAATTAGTCTGCCCCGACACCGGCAAGGAATACGACTTCAATCAAACCGCCAAGGGAATAGAGATCGGCCCGGAAGATTACGTCCTCGTCGATCAGCGAGAAATCGACCGCCTCAAGCCGGAAAAAGGCCGCTCGCTCGAAATCGTGCAGTTCATCGACCCAAAAGAAATCGATCCCGTTTTTCTCGATCACGTCTATTACCTCAAGCCGGGAAAGGACGCGAAAAAAGCATACAAGCTGCTGGTCGCCGCGATGAATGAAAGCAAAAATGTGCCCTCGGCCGCTTCGTCATGCGCGAACGCCAATACACCGCTATGATTCGCACCTCCGGCGATGGCATGGTTCTCCACACCCTTCACTACGCCGATGAGATCGATCAGATGGACGAAGAAATCACGACATCAATGGAGCGTATAAAAGTCTCCCCCGCCGAATCTGCGCATGGCCACGGAGCTGATCAAATCCATGACCAAACAATTGCACATGGAGCAATTCAAAGACGAATTCAGACAGCAACTCCAGGCCCTCGTCGATGCCAAAGCCAAAGGTAAGGAAATCACCCGCGCTCCGAGCCGGACGACCGGCCCATCGGGCGAACAATCAACCTCATGGAAGCGTTAAAGCGATCGTTGGCAACTTCCGCCAAACACAATGGACACAACGGCCGCCACAAACACAACGGCCATCGCCGCTCAGCGTGAAAGAGTCACCGATGTTTTCACATTCCCTTTGCGCGTATAAGCGGGTGGCGAATAAAAATTCAAAGTAACCAACCGAGCCCGACCGGTGTTGGTAATCTGATGAAGTGCTCTCTTCGGAATCAATAGCAAATCACCCTTTTTAAGAGCCAATCTCCGCCTGCCGACCTTCGCCACACCCGTCCCCGAGACAACAAACACCCACTGTTCAGCCAGCGGATGCTCATTCTCAATCGCCTCGCTCGATGACGCCCCCGGCTTAAGCGTCATCATCGCCGCCTGCACATCAGGCGATTCTATGACGGGCCGAAACCCAGCCAAATGCCGATGAATATTGAGATGCTTCACGCTTGAAAGCATCAATGACTTTTCGCCCGTGACCTCTTGGAACTCTTCCCTTTAGCGCCGCCGTCCCGCTTATTCACGGTCGCCCAGGCAATCTCTTCCGCTCGCTTCGTTCCATATCCCCGCTTCTTGCTGCTCTCTTCAATGTGCCGGGCCTGTCGTTTCTGCTTGGCCGAATATGAACTCTTGTCTCCGCGTGGCATAGCTAGCTCCTTTCAAAATGAAAAACTAAATTCCAATTCGAAACTATCACGCAATTCTTTTTTTGAGAATCAGGAAAATGTCCATTCCCCAAAAAACAAAGTGAGGTCTAGAATCGCGCTCGTACGAATTGGCGTTTCAAAAAACTTCGGAGATGTTCCATGGGCACACAATTAAACGGAAAGAGAATCGCGATCCTCGTTGAAAATGGTTTCGAGCAGATCGAGATGACCGCGCCGCGCGAAGCCCTCCAGACCGCGGGGGCCAAGCCGATCTGATTTCTCCGGAGAAAAAGGTCAAGGGAATGCAGCACGACAAGGACGGAGACAGCTTCCCAGTCGATGTCCTCCTGAAAAAAGCCGATCCAGATGATTATGACGCCCTCATGCTCCCCGGCGGCGTAGCCAATCCCGATAAGCTCCGCATGAATCCAGACGCCGTGAAATTCGTCAAATCATTCGTTGACGCCGGCAAACCCATCGCCGCGATCTGCCACGGACCCTGGACCCTCATCGAGACCGGCGTCACCGAAGGCCGCACCATGACCAGTTGGCCCTCATTAAAAACCGATCTCCGCAACGCCGGCGCCAATTGGGTCGATCGCGAAGTGGTGGTCGATCACGGCCTCGTCACCAGCCGCAAACCACAGGACATTCCCGCGTTCAATAAAAAAATGATCGAGGAATTCAGCGAAGGCAATCACGGTCCCGGCCTCAGCAGAACTCATCAGGAAGCCGGGCATCAAGAATCCTGAATGTCCCACTACTACAACAATGTAATTAATTTGGAGTGTCGCATGAAAACGCACCGCCTCGCTGAACCAGTCCGCAATCGTAACGGTCACGGCAACGGCCCCCGCAACGGCCATAGCAAGCCCCCGTTTCCCCGCCAGCACCAGTCAAAACCCGGCATAGAAGCAAAGATAAATCCCCGCCCCGCCTTTCAGGCCCCGCGTTATCGATCAGCCGGAAAGCTCGAAGACAAGGTCGCCCTCATCACCGGCGGAGACAGCGGAATCGGCCGCGCCGTCGCCCATCTCTACGCCCGCGAAGGCGCAGACCTGGCTATCGTCTATCTTCCCTCCGAACAGCAAGACGCCGACGAGATCAAACGAACAATCGAAGCCCTCGGCCGGCGATGCCTGCTCTTATCCGGCGATCTCACCGATGCCGACTTCTGCAAAAAAGTAGTGGACCGCACCGTCCGCGAATTCGGCCGCCTAGATATTCTGGTCAGCAACGCAGCCTATCAAAATCGAATTCCAAAACTGGAAAAGGTGACCGAAGAAGAATTCGACACCACTTTCAAGACCAATATTTACGCATATTTTCGCCTCTGCCTGCGCCGCCGTTCCGCATATGCAACCCGGATCGGCAATCATCGCCACAAGTTCCGAGACCGGCCTCGAAGGATCAAAGCACCTGCTCGCCTACTCATCAACCAAGGGAGCCATCAACGCCTTCACCAAAACCCTCGCCATCGAATTGGTGGACAAAGGCATTCGCGTCAACGCCGTCGCGCCCGGCCCGGTCTGGACGCCTCTCAACATCGTCGATCGCGGCAACACGCCCGAAAAGGTGAGCAAATTCGGCGAAAAAACCCTCTTCGGCCGGCCCGCTCAACCCGAGGAAATCGCCCCCGCCTACGTCTTCCTTGCCTCAGAAGCCGATTCCGGCTTCATCACCGGCATCGTCCTACAGGAAATGGGCAAAACCACCGCCGGCTAAAAAATTATATCGCATCGAGTAATTCCTTCGCCGCCCGCTGACCGCTCGCCAGCGCCCCGGCAACGGTACTGGCCTGCCCCGATGTATCCGTCGCTTCGCCGGCGAAGAACAAAGTCTTCTCAATCGGCCTCGCTAGCCGCCCCGCACGAGCCCCGCCAACGGTCACATAGCTATAAGCCCCCCGGCTAAGCGGATCCGATGCCCAGTCATACGCATGAAATCCCTCCAGCAGCACCAAGATTTTCGACGCCCGCCGCCCGAATATTTCGCCAAGAGACTCCACCGCGGCCCGCTTCAGCGCCGGCTTCGTAAGCCCCGCTAGCGCAAGCGCCCTGGGTCCCCCAGCCCACGCGGTCAACATCGGCAAACGCAGCGGCCAGCCGTCCACCACGTCGGAAACGGCGCATCAATATCATGAAAAAACACCGCGTCCCTCAGTTCTCGCTTGCTTCGCGCCGCTCGCGCGATCGATTTCTCCTCCCAGAACGCTTCCCGAAATTTCAAAACCGCTTTAACAATCGGCCCCGATCCCAGCTGCATCGCCGCCCGCCGCTTCTCCGGAATATCCGGCAAATGAATCGCCCCCGTCATCTCCGGCGGAATTTGCAAAACTCCCACCGGAAGCGTGATCAAAACACGCGGCGCCCGAAAAATAACCGGCCGGCTCTCATCCCACCCCGAATTTCCACGTAAGACCGGCGCCAACGTATCTCATTCACAAATGTTTTCAGCCGGATGCTCACACGCTTGGGATTATTCAACGAATGACGCAAATACTCGATCAGCGATCCATACCCATCCAGAAGCCGAAACTGCATCTCCTCGCCAAGATCCCCAATCCCCTGCTGTTCCTCCGCGATCGATTTAGCGCTGATCCGCTCAGGATCGGCCGCGTCAAACCCCTCCACAAAATTCGTCGCGAATCGGCAAGCCTCCCGAGGCGCCGGCGCATGATGTCGCTCGCGAAGATATTGAGCAAAGCTCACATCATGCTTGCCAAGATGAGCGAGCCCGCCCATCACCTTCCCCAGCTCCATCTCGAAATCCTCGAGATGCGCCAGATGCCCCGCTCGCCGCACCCAATGCTCAAAAGGCAGATCAAAGACCTTCAAATTGGCCTCGCGCACCATCTTCCACGTCACCTCCGGACGCCCATGAATAAATTCAGCCCCAAGTTCCACCGCATGCGCGAAAGCCGGATCACGCAGAGTCAATATTCGACCCCCAATCCGATCTCGCTCTCCAAAATCAAAATCGAATATCCTTTGGCGGAAAGCACCTGGGCGGCCGCAAGGCCAGCCGCGCCAGCACCGAGAATAATCACGTCAGGATCCTTCATGGACAATTATCCACCCAATGTCTAACCAAAAACTCTTCATTTATGAACCAATATTCGCTATCGGAGACCATAAGCCCACTATTGCCGCCTTCAATTTATACATCGCGAAGATGCCGAATTTTCGATACGATAACGAGTAACCTCGTCGGGTAATGGCATTCATTTGGAAAGAAACGCTTGGATAAAAAATCGGCCGCAAGCCTCGATACAAACGCGGAACGAGCGCGAGAGCAAGTCGCCGAGCAATTGCAGCTCGCCCTCAACGCCGCCCACATGGGCTGGTGGCATTACAACCCAATCACCAAAATTTCCAAGTACGATGAACGATTCCGGGAAATCTTCACCATCACCGGCACCGATGCCCCAACGAAGAAATTCTAGCCCGCATCCATCCCGACGATTTACCGCGAGTCTGGTCAGCCGTCGAAGCCGCCCTGAATCCCGCTGACCCCAAACCCTATTCCACCGAATACCGCGTCCTGCTCCCCGATGGTTCAACCCGATGGGTCGAAGCCCACGGCCTAGCAAACTTCGAGGGCGAAGACGCCGCACGCCAAGCCACCAGCTTCGTCGGCACCGTCACCGACGTCACCGACCGCAAGCAGATCGGCGATCAGGCCCGCACCATCCTCGAAAGCATCACCGACGCTTTCTTCTCCCTCGATCGCGACTGGCAATTCAACTACGTCAACCCGCAGGCGGAACACATCCTCGGCCGCTCACCCGGCGACCTGCTCGGAAAAAACATTTGGGAAGCCTATCCCGGCCTCAATGGCAGCGTCTTTGAACCGGTCTATCGCAACGCCATGACCAAACGAATCCCCGGCTCCATCACCTCCTTCTATCCCGATCACGACTGCTGGTACGAAGTCCGCACATACCCAGCCCCAAATGGCGTCTCCGTTTATTTCCGCAATGTCTCCGAAGCAAAAAAATCCGAAGATGAGCGCCTCCGTCTCTCCACTGAAGTCGAGCGGCAGGCTCGTATCTTCGACACCACGCTCTCAGCTATTACCGATTTCGCCTATATCCTGGATCGCGACGCCCGATTCCTCTATGTCAACAAGGCGCTGCTCGATCTATGGGGCCTCAAGCTGGAGCAGGCGGTCGGCAAGGACTTCTTCGACCTGAAATATCCCGACGAACTCGCCGCCAAGCTCGCCAAACAGGTTCGCCAGGTCTTCGAGACCAAAAAAGGACTCGTCCGATGAAACGCCCTACACCAGCCCGACCGGGGCCGGCGGATTTTACGAATACATTTTCTCACCTGTCTTCGCCGCCGATGGAACAGTCGAGGTCGTCGCCGGATCAACCCGCGATGTGACCGAGCGGAAGCAGCTCAGAGGAGCAACTTCGCCAGATCGTTGCCGAACGCGAAGGACTTTTATCCAGCGAACGCGCCGCCCGCAGCGAAGCCGAGCGAACGAGCCGAATGAAAGACGAATTCCTGGCCACCCTATCACATGAACTGCGCACCCCGCTCAACGCCATCCTCGGCTGGTCGCAAATCCTCGCCGGCGAAGGAAGAACCGACGCGGATCTCGACCGAAGGCCTCGCAGTCATCGAACGCAACGCCCGCGCCCAAACGCAGATCATCGAAGACCTGCTCGACATGAGCCGGATCATTTCCGGCAAGGTGCGGTTGGACGTGCAGCGCGTCGATCTTGCCCCGGTCGTCCGGGCCGCGGTCGACACCGCTCAAACCCGCCGCCGACGCCAAGGGCGTCCGACTTGCAGGCGGTCCTCGATCCCCAGGCCGGCCCCGTCAGCGGCGATCCCAATCGCCTCCAGCAGATCTTCTGGAACCTCCTGAACAACGCCGTCAAATTCACCCCCCGCGGCGGCCGCGTCCAGGTGACTGCTCGAACGCGTCAATTCCCATCTCGAAGTCAGCGTCACCGACACCGGCGAAGGGATCAAACCCGATTTCCTCCCCTTTGTCTTCGACCGCTTCCGGCAATCCGACGCCTCCACCACCCGCCGCCACGGCGGCCTAGGCCTCGGACTCGCCATCGTCAAACAACTCGTCGAACTCCACGGCGGCACCGTCCGCGCCAAAAGCCCCGGCGAAGGCCTCGGGGCAACTTTCACCGTCTCCCTCCCGCTGACAGTCATTCATCCCGAACCCGCAGCCGCCCAAAGAGCGCCGCCATCCAAAAACAGCGGGCAGCTCCCGTCGCCGCCGGATTTGTGTGCCGACATCGCGGGAGTAAAAGTGCTGATCGTGGACGACGAACCCGACGCCCGCGCCCTGTCTGAAACGCCTGCTCGAAGATTGCAACGCCGTCGTGATCCTCGCATCGTCAGCTGAAGAAGCCATCGAGCGAGTACAAGGCCGACCGCCCCGACGTCATCGCCAGCGACATCGGCATGCCCAGCGAAGACGGCTACGCCCTGATCCGCCGAGTCCGCGCACTATCCCCCGACAAGGCGGCAACACCCCCGCCCTGGCCCTCACCGCATACGCCCGCGCCGAAGACCGCGTCAAAGCCGTCATGGCCGGCTTTCAACATCACGTCTCCAAACCCGTCGAACCCGCTGAGTTGATCGCAATGGTCGCCAGCCTCGCCGGCCGAACTCCCACCAGTCAATCGCATGCAGAGGAAAACCGCGACATTTGATAATATTTCCTCTGCATAAAAGGGGAGATATTTATGCCGTCAGATTCAAGTCGCTGCAGTGTTTCGAAACTTCGCAATCAGTTATTCATGAAAATCCATACCCTTGAAACCAACCTGTGGCTGCCGCAAAAACCTTCAGATCTTTTCCCCTTCTTCGCCGATGCGGGAAATCTCGAAACTCTGACCCCCGCTTCACTACGGTTCGAAATCCTCACGCCCCGCCCAATCGCGATGACGCTGGTCGCATTGATCGATTACCGCCTTCGAATTCACGGCATTCCAATCCGCTGGCGATCCGAAATCACCGCCTGGGATCCCCCCTTTCGATTCGTGGACACCCAGCTCTGCGGCCCCTACCGATTATGGGTGCATGAACACACCTTCACACCCGAGCGCGACGGAACATCTGTGAAAGACCACGTCCAGTACGCCGCCTGGGGCGGCAGCATCATCCATCGCTGGCTGATCAAGCCGGACCTCGACCGCATCTTCGCCTACCGCACTGAAGTATTAAGGAAAATTTTCATCACCGAGCGAACCGATCAGAATCCCGCAGTGCCAGGCAGCACAGAATCGCCATAGGCAAAAAGCTGATTTACGCCGGCTTTACGGCAGCATTCGATCCGGTCGCAATCCCCCTGGCAAACGCCGAAAGCTCCGCCATCGAGTTCACGATCAGCACATTCACAAACCCCTCGGGAAAAACTTCACCCGCATGCCTCCCCCCCAGCACCAGCATGATATTCTTCTCCGCTAGGTGCTTCGCCAGATCGGCAATCTGTCGCCGCAGTTTGCGCTGGTCTGGTGGCGCGGTAATGGAGATCCACACCAAAGCCGCATCATGCTCCACAGCCGCCTCACCCAGCAGATGCAGCGGCGTCCGCCCGCCGTAATTGATGTCCCGGTATCCAGCCTCACAAAGCACCATCCCCGCCATTGCGGAAGGTATCAAATACGGATCACTCTCCGGCGCGCCCCCGAGTGCCACGGTCGCATTTTCCTCAACTGCCGGCAGCAGCGCCCGCAATTCCAGAAGCGCCTCCATGCAAATCTCTGTGGCCCGGTGCTCCAGAAGAATGCCGCGCTCTTCATGCTTCCAAAGTTCTCCCAATCGGTGCATTGCCCCGCGCACCGGCCCGTCCAATAGTGCGGTCAACTCGCGCCCCTCCAGATACCACGAAATCATCAGCCCCTTCGCCGTGAGACGCTCGCCGGAGAGCAGCGCGTTAAAAAGCCCCTGCTCATCCGATGATCCACCATCCTCGGAACGGTGGCCGGCCACATCCTTCTCAAAACCCAAAACCTCCGGCCGAACCAAAGTCGCCCCCGTCTGCCGGATAAAGCGAATCGCCTCCTGAAATGGAATACGCCGGTGCCCCCCGGTCGTGCGGCTCATCTTGATTCGGCCGGTATCCACCCACCGCCGCAGCGAGCTTTCACTGGCGCCTATTGCATCCGCCAATTCCTTCGGTGTCAGAAGCGGTTTAGTCCTGGCCATAACGGTTTCAAAAGAATCCCACCTGCTGCTTACCCCTTCAAAATAAGGTATTTCCGGCATTTTGTCCAACTAAATGGAAGAATTGGAAGAATTTTATCCTTGACGATCCCCAAGCTCGCGGCTATCGTGATCTGACAGAATTGAACGAATTGAACGAAATGATAGAATTATCAGATACAACCGTTTCCGTCGATTTAAGCCCAGATCAGCGCCCGACAAACCATCGCCCGCCGACAGGCATGGACCTGCCCCGCATCGAGCGGGCCGTGCGCGAAATCCTGATCGCCATCGGCGAGGATCCTGATCGCGATGGGCTCATCGAAACACCGAGGCGCGTCGCCGGAAGCTACGCCGAGATGTTCCGCGACCTGCGCGAATCCCCCGCAAAGCATCTATCCCGCGTCTTCGAGCAGGAACACGACGATGTGATCCTCGTTCGTGACATCGAGTTCTACAGCCTTTGCGAGCACCATCTCCTCCCGTTCATCGGCAACGTCCATCTGGCCTACCTGCCCGACAACACGCAGATCGTCGGCCTCTCCAAGCTCGCTCGCACGGTCGATGTCTTCGCTCGCCGCCCGCAGGTGCAGGAGCGAATGACCAACCAGATTGCCGATGCGATTTACGATCATTTGCGCCCGAAAGGCGTCGCCGTGGTCATCGAAGCCGAGCACCTCTGCATGAAAAATGCGGCGTATCTAAATCCTCAAGCGTCATGGTCACCTCAACGCTGCGTGGTGTGTTTCGCGACGACCGCGCCTCCGCCGCTGAGGTGTTGAACCTCATTTTTTCTGGCCGCGGCTGAATCGCTACGGCCAATGTCCCGCTCGTCGCAAAGGAGTCTGTCATGAAGTCTTTGGATCTCACCGCTGCCGTTCTGGTCATCATCGGCGCACTGAACTGGGGCCTTTTCGGAGCGTTCCGATTCAATCTGGTCTACGCCATCTTCGGCGACTCAATTCTTGCGTCGATCGTCTATGTGCTGGTGGGAATCGCCGGAGTCTTTCAGTTGGTTCGCCTGATCTCGGCCCCAAAAGGAGGCTCACTCGCGCATGCGTGAGACTGCAGTCATTTCCCGGCCGAATTCGTATTCAGCCGGACGGGTAAACAAATCTTTTTCCGCGGCCGATTGGCCGCCAAGGAATTTGCAATGAAGCGAAAATCGATCTTTTCTCTAGCGGCTTTGTCATTATCGTTTTTGTGCCTGATCGCCTGGGCCGGTTTCAAAAATCCCGCCATGGCCGATGGCGGCCCGAAGGCGGATATTGTGGATACCGCCATCGCGGCCGGCAACTTCAACACGCTCGTCGCCGCGATCAAAGCAGCCGGACTGGTTGATACGCTCAAAGGCGCCGGCCCATTCACGGTCTTCGCGCCGACGGATGCAGCCTTCGCCAAGCTTCCCCCCGGAACCATCGACGATCTCCTCAAGCCGGAAAATAAGGCCAAACTGGTGGCCATCCTCACCTACCACGTCGTGACCGGCAAAGTGATGGCCAAGGATGTCGCCTCAATGACTTCCGCAAAAACCGTCAACGGCAAAGACCTGACGATCAAAACCATGGACGGCAAAGTCATGATCAATGACGCGACGGTGACCACCGCCGACATCGAAGCATCCAACGGAGTCATCCACGTGATCGATACCGTGTTGATGCCATAAGTTTACGCATCCACACACCAGGGCCGGACGTCGGAATACGATGTCCGGTCTTTTTTTTCCGATCACTGGCCATGCAAAATCGAACGAACAATCCGCACAACCACAATCTCTTCATCGGTCGGAATGATTCGAATAGTAATTTTACTGCTGTCGGAGGAAATGATGTCATCTCCGCGAATTTCTGGATGCATCAAGTTTCACACCCAGGAATTCCAACCCATCACAAATCCCCGCCCGCGCTTCCGGCGAATGCTCTCCAATCCCGCCGGCGAAAACAATCGTATCCAGCCCGCCAAGCGCCCCGCCAAAGCGCAAAGCTGCTTTTTCGCCTGATAGCAGAACAACTCCACAGCCTCCGCCGCGCGAGAATCACTGCCCCGTGCCGCCAGAAGATCACGCATGTCACCACTCGTCCCCGAAACCCCAAGCAACCCACATCGGCTGGAAATAAACTCATCCATCTGATCAGCCGACATTTTCCGCTCGCGCAGCAAATAAACCAGCAGCCCAGGATCCAAATCCCCAGGACGCGTCGCCATCACCAACCCAGCAATCGGCGTAAACGCCATGGTGGTATCGATAGCCTTACCACCCCGCACCGCCGCCATGCTAGCTCCCGCGCCAGACTGCGCAAGAACAACACGACCATCAGCAGCCTCACGACCACCAACCTCGCTCAACCGATCCATCAGATACGTGAATGAAAGCCCATGAAACCCAAACCGTCGAACACCCGCATCCGTTAATTCCCGCGGAATCGGCAGCAGCTTACTCACCACCGGCAAATCCCGATGGAAAACCGTATCGAAACACGCAACCTGCGGCCGATCCGCAAAAGCCTTCCCAAACGCCTCAATCAAAGCGATCTCACGCGGCAAATGATTCATATCCAGCGGCTGCACCCGGCGAAGTTCCGCAATCACCTCAGGCGTAACAATCTGATGCTCCAGCAAACGAATCCCCCCATGAACAACCCGATGCCCAATCGCCCCAATCGCATCGCCCCCCAATCGCTCCCGAATATATCCCGCAACGGATTCAGCAGCCTTTTGATGCGTCTCCCCTTTGATCGACTGTCGATCCTCTCCCGCAACCCCGGCGCGTTTAGCCACGATCTGCGAATCAGGATTCCCAATCCGCTCCACCTGCCCGCTCAGAATTCGTTCCGGCGAATCTCCCGCGTTAAACACCGCGAACTTAATGCTGGATGACCCGGCATTGACCGTAAGAATATTTTTCTCGCCCATGATGCCTACGACCACTTCCACTCGCGAATCTCCGGCATGTCCTGCCCATATTTGTAAATGTACTCTTTATGCTCAAGCAGCTTATCCCGAACCTCCTGCTTCAAATAATCCCCCCGCCCGGCCAGTTGCGGCAAACGATCGATCACATCCTGCACCAGATGAAACCGATCCAGATCGTTCAACACCGTCATGTCAAAAGCCGTGGTAATCGTCCCCTCTTCCTTGTATCCGCGAACATGCAAATTGTGATGATTCGTTCGGCGATACGTCAGCCGATGCACAAGCCACGGATATCCATGAAACGCAAAAATAATCGGCTTGTCCCGCGTAAACAGCGAATCAAAATCCTTATCGCTCAGCCCATGCGGATGTTCCAAACTCGGCTGCAACTTCATCAAATCAACAACATTCACCACCCGAATTTTCAAATCAGGCAGCGACTTCCGCAGGATCGAAACCGCCGCCAATGTTTCCAGCGTCGGCACATCCCCCGCGCACCCCATCACCACATCCGGCTCTTCTCCCTTATCGCTGCTTGCCCATTCCCAAATCCCAATCCCTTCCGTGCAGTGCCGAACAGCCGCCTCCATCTCCAGCCACTGCGGCGCAGGATGCTTCCCCGCGATCACCACATTCACATAATGCCGGCTCCGCAAACAATGATCCATCACCGATAAAAGACAATTCGCATCCGGCGGCAGATAAACCCGCACAATCTCCGCCTTCTTATTCACCACATGATCGATGAAACCAGGGTCCTGATGCGTAAACCCATTGTGATCCTGCCGCCACACATGCGAAGCCAGCAGATAATTCAGCGAAGCGATCTTCCGCCGCCACGGCAGACCCGACGTCACCTTCAGCCACTTCGCATGCTGATTAAACATCGAATCGACAATGTGAATGAACGCCTCATAGCAATCGAAAAGCCCATGCCGCCCAGTCAGCAAATATCCTTCCAGCCACCCCTCGCACTGATGCTCGCTCAGCACTTCAATCACCCGCCCATCGGTTGCCAGAAATTCATCCGTCGAGATCGTCTGCGCCTCCCACTGCCGGTTCGTCGCCTCAAAAACAGCGTTGAGCCGATTCGACAAAGTTTCATCCGGCCCAAACACGCGGAAATTCCGCTGCTCCTGATTCAACCTCACAACATCCCGGATAAATCCTCCCAAGACAGTGGTGTCCTCCGCATCCACGCCACCCGGCGAAGACACTTTGACCGCATACTCCCGAAAATCCGGCATCCGCAGATCATGCAACAAAAGCCCGCCGTTGGCATTCGGATTTGCCCCCATCCGCCGAGTCCCCTTCGGCGCCAGTTCCGCCAATTCCGCCGCAATTTCCCCTTCTCATCAAAAAGTTCCTGCGGCTTATAACTTTTCATCCACTCCTGAAGCTGCGCCAAATGCTTCGGATTGGTTCGCGGATCAGTAATCGGAACCTGATGCGATC
The DNA here is from genome assembly GCA_963773725.1 of uncultured Phycisphaerales bacterium. GTDB lineage: Bacteria > Planctomycetota > Phycisphaerae > Tepidisphaerales > Tepidisphaeraceae > PALSA-1353. The sequence continues at coordinate 321,262 of CAVZCA010000007.1, read as the reverse complement.
TAAACGTCCCCTCCACCGGCAACCCATTAACAACCTTAGGCCCCGTCCACCCCTTCGGACTCTTTAGCACAATCATCGGCCAAAGCGGTCGGCCAATCGTCCCCTTCGTTCGCGCATCACGCTGAATCCCCTTGATCTGCTCGATCGCCACATCAAGCGTCGCCGCCATCGCCTGGTGCATCTTCTCCGGCTCATGCCCCTCCACAAAATACGGCGTCCATCCATACCCCTCCAAAAGCTTCTGAAGCTCGCTCTGCGGAATGCGCGCCAAAATTGTCGGATTCGCGATCTTGTACCCATTCAAATGCAAAATCGGCAGCACCGCTCCATCCGTCTTCGCATTCAAAAATTTATTCGAATGCCAGGCCGTCGCCAGCGGCCCAGTCTCCGCCTCTCCATCGCCAACGATGCACGCCGTAATCAATTCCGGATTATCAAACACCGCCCCAAACGCATGGCTGATCGAATACCCAAGCTCCCCACCCTCATGAATCGATCCCGGACATTCCGGCGAGACATGGCTCGGAATCCCACCCGGAAACGAAAACTGCTTAAACAATCTCTTCAACCCCGCTTCATCCTGCGAAATATTCGGATAAACCTCGCTGTAAGTCCCCTCAAGATAAGTCTGCCCCACCAGCGCCGGCCCCCCATGCCCCGGCCCGGAAATATAAATCATATCCAGGTCATATTTCTTGATGACCCGGTTCAGATGCACATAAATAAAATTCTGCCCCGGCGTAGTCCCCCAATGCCCGAGCAACATATGCTTCACATGCTCCGCCTTCAGTGGCTCGCGCAACAGCGGATTGTCATAAAGATAAATCTGCCCCACCGACAAATAATTAGACGCCCGCCAATAAGCATCCATCTTCCGAAGCAAATCCGGCGTAAGTGTATCTTGCGCGTTGAGTAATCCCGTCCCGGCGATATTGGCTTTAAGTTTCTGTTCCATGAGGTGATTCCAAGTATGTTTCGAGCGCGAAGGAAAACAGCCTAAAACAATCCTTTCACCTTTACCACACCGATAATGTGAATTTACCATTAGAATATCTTCCAGTCCGATGACGGACCAAAACGAAAGCCACAGATATGAACTCAACCAGACTAAATCGCGACGAAGAACCCGATCCCCACGCAAATCAACCATTCCTCACCGCCGGCCCCGACCCCGAGAAAGCGAGCGCAACAATCCTGCTCGTCCACGGCCGCGGCGCATCCGCCGAAAGCATCCTGGAGCTATATAGCGAACTGGGAAATGAAACCTTCGCGGCAATCGCCCCCCAAGCCGCCGGAAACACCTGGTACCCCAATTCCTTTCTCGCCCCGCTAGAAGCCAATCAACCCTACCTCGACTCAGCTCTCGATCGCCTCGATACCCTCGTCACCGACATCCTCGAACTCGGAATCCCCAGCCAGCGCATCGCCCTATTAGGCTTCTCCCAAGGCGCCTGCCTCACCCTCGAATTCGCCGCAAGACACCCGCGCCACTACGGCGCAATCATCGGCCTGACAGGCGGCCTCATCGGCCCCCCCGGCACTCCAAGAAATTACCCCGGCTCGCTAACCGGTACCCCCATCTTCCTAGGCTCCAGCGACCCCGATCCCCACGTCCCCTTCCAGCGCGTGGAAGAAACCAAAACCGTCCTAACCAAAATGGGCGCAACCGTCGAACTCCGCCGCTACCCCGGCATGCCCCACACTATCAACGACGATGAACTCGACGCCTCTAGAAAATTGCTGAAACGGATGGTCGCTTCAGGATCAGATAATCGTTAAGACGCATTCGCTGGCCAAAGGCAGTCCAGAACTTTTTCAGCCTGCACTGAGCTTGTCGAAGTAGCCAGCCAAACGCGTCCACGGCGGCAGCAACTCATCCTATACGAGCCAAACCTTTTCGGCCGTCATAAAAACCGTAACGATCATCATCGTTTTATTAAAAATATGATCACCCTGATCCCGGCAGCTGTTGGAAATTTCAATATTCTCGACTCAGACTCCCAGCACATACTATAGTAGCCAGAGAAACCATGACCACACCCTCAAAAACCATCCCCGGCCTCCACCACGTCACCGCAATCACCGCCGACGCCCAGAAAAACATCGACTTCTACACCGGCGTCCTCGGCTTGCGACTCGTGAAACTAACCGTCAACTTCGACGACCCCGGCAGCTACCACCTCTACTACGGCGACGAACTTGGCCGCCCCGGCACCATCCTCACCTTCTTCGCCTGGGCCGGCGCATTTCGAGGCAAGGTCGGGCCGCCACAAGTCACCGCCACAGCCTTCGCCGTCCCATCCAGCGCCCTCGATTACTGGTCCAAACGGCTGAAAGAAAAAAATATCGAATCAAAATCCGCCCCCGACCGTTTCGGCGAGCGAGTCCTCACCTTCGCCGACCCCGACGCAATGCCCCTGGAAATCGTCGGCGTCGCCAATCCCAAAGGCCAACCCTGGTCCGCCGGCCCGGTCCCCGCCGACCACGCCATCCGCGGATTCCACGGCATCACGATCTCAGAAGAAGGTTACGAAAAAACCGCCAAGCTTCTCACCGATGTCATGGGCTTCAAATCAGCCGGCAGCGAGCAAAACCGCTTCCGCTACCGCGCCGGCTCGGGCGATGGTTTCGCCTCCACCGTCGATCTCCTCTGCGTCCCCGACAGCCGTCACGGCGCGATGGGCGCGGGCGTCGTCCATCACGTCGCCTTCCGCACCAAAGACGACGCCCAGCAACTGGCCTGGCACAAGGAAATCGCCGACGACGGGTTCAATGTCTCCCCCGTCATGGACCGCACCTATTTCCATTCGATCTATTATCGCGAGCCGGGCGGCGTCCTGTTTGAAATCGCCACCGACGTCCCCGGCTTCATCGCCGACCAGCCCGCAAGCGAACTCGGCAAAAAGCTCATGCTCCCCCCATGGCTCGAATCGCACCGCGCCGAGATCGAGCGCATTGTAACTCCCGTGCGTTTGCCGTAAATCAATAATGAAGTTCTGCCAAAGAAACGAAAGGTAAAAAGATGTCCGACATTTTACCCCCCGGAACCCCCGCTCCGGATTTCTCGCTCAATGTCACTCCCGACCAAAAGCTTTCGCTCAGTGAACTGCGGGAAGGCCGGTCATCCTCGCCTTCTATCCCGCTGATTTCAGCCCCGTCTGCGGCGACCAGATGGGCCTCTACAACGAAGTCCTTTCAGAATTCAAAAAGCACAACGCCGAACTCCTCGGCATTTCCGTCGATGGAGTCTGGTGCCACGAAGAATTCGCAAAAGACCGCCACCTCCATTTCCCCCTCCTCTCTGATTTCGAACCCAAGGGTGAAGTCGCCAGGAAATACGGCGCTTACCGCCGCGGCGACGGCTTTAGCGAACGCGCCCTCTTTGTAATCGACAAAAACGGAACCATCCGCTGGAGTTTCTGTTCGCCGGTCGCCGTCAATCCCGGCGCCGATGGCATTCTCCAGGCTCTCGAAGAACTCCCAAAATAATTGGAGGATCCAATGGCTGTTTTAAAAGTACCCATCACGTCCGATGATCACATCCAGGGCGACGAAAACGCCCCAATCGTCCTCGTCGAGTACGGCGACTACGAATGCCCCCACTGCGGTCGCGCCTATCCAATCGTCAAACGCGTGCAAAAGCATTTCGGCAAGAAGCTCATGTTTGTCTTTCGCAATTTCCCCCTGAACGAAATACATCCCGACGCCGAAAGCGCCGCCGAAGCCGCCGAATTTGCCGCCGCCCACGAGCGATTCTGGGAAATGCACGATGCCATCTTCGAAAACCAGCGCAGTCTGGGCGTACCTCTGCTGCTCGAACTCGCAAAAAAGCTGAAGCTCTCCGTCCCGGATCTCAGCAACGCCCTCACCGCCCGCCAATATGCGTCGCGGGTCAAAAGCGACTTCCTCGGCGGCGTCCGCAGCGGCGTCAATGGAACCCCAACCTTCTTCATCAACGGAAACCGCCACGACGCCCCCTTCGAATTTGAAGACCTCGTCGCCGCCATCGAAGCCGTTGGAGAATAAGGATTGCCGGTATGCGCGCTGTCGTCATTCGTCAGTTTGGCCCACCCAAACTACTGAAAGTTGAAGACGTCCCCACGCCCGAGCCTGCGCGGCGATGAAATGCTCATCGCCGTCAAAGCAGCCTCGATCAATCCGAGCGACGTAAAAAACGCCGCCGGCGTCATGCACGGCACCACGCTCCCCCGAATCCCCGGCCGGGATTTCGCCGGCATCGTAACCCGCGGCCCAGCCGATCTCCTCGGCCGCGAAGTCTGGGGCACTGGCGGCGAAAACGGCTTCACCCACGACGGCTCACACGCCGAATTTCTGGCCGTCTCAAAAACAGCCGTCGCCATCAAACCCGCATCACTCTCCATGGACTCGGCAGGTTCCGCCGGCGTCATCTTCGTCACCGCATGGCTTTCATTGGTCACCACCGCCGAACTATCCGCCGGCGAAACGGTGGTGATCATCGGCGCTGCCGGTGGAGTCGGCTCCGCCGCCGCACAAATCGCCAGCTCACGCGGAGCACGCGTCATCGGCGTCGTCCGATCAGACGATGATTTCCCAGCCGCCCGAAAAAACGGCGCGGCTGAAGTGATTAACTCTCGCACGACAAACAGCGTCGAAAAAATTCAATCGATCACAAACAACCGCGGCGCCAACGTCATCTTCGACACCAGCGGCATGATGTTCGCCGAGTCCGTCGAAATCGCCGCAATGGACGCACGAATCCCAATCATCGCCGCCCCCGCCGACGGAAAATCAACTTTCAACCTCCGCGGCCTCTACCGCAAAAAGCTCCGCATTCTCGGCGTCGACACCCGCCCCACGGACGGCCCCACCTGCGCCAAACTGCTCGAACAAATGGCCCCCGATTTTAATTCGGGACGCTTCAGGGCCGACCCAAACAAATCCTATCCCCTGACCGAAGCCATCGCCGCCTACGAAGAAGCCGCCCACGGAGGCGCAAGAATAATCCTGAAACCAAATTCCTAGCGCGGCTTGTTACTCCAAACCCAAATGAAAAAACCGCGGGGATGAACCCGCAGTCTTTTGCATCTCAATCCCTCTGAACGCTCAAACTCTAACAGATCGCCGCCGCCGGGCAAGCATTCCAACACCACCCACCAGCAGAATTTCCGCCGATGCCGGCTCCGGAACACTCGGCAGAGTCAGGTTGTTGGCCTCCGCGAATGCGTCAATCGCGGCATAATCCGCGGCCGGCAACTGCACCGTAGCCCCGTTGGACTGCTTGCCAAGATTGCCGACGAGCGCGGTGAAATCATCACCAGTCACCAAACCGGTATAGAGGAAGTCACCCTTGTCCCAGGCCGTCTCAGCCTTGCCCAGGTTCGCAACCAGGAGCGTGAAGTCATCACCGCTCACGATGCCGTCAAGGTTTGCATCGCCCAGAAGTGTGTACTTAACCTCGATCTGCCCGGAAGAAAGCCCGGTGACGATATGGTCAGCCCCATCAGCATAGCCGATGCCATAGGTGGCGTTGTTAGCGGGCAAAGCCGCGGTCGAGCTGCTGATGCCGCCAACTCCATTCCACGCCCCGCCATTGCGGCCGGCGATGATATAGCTTCGGATCGACGCATCCGCCGCCGCCTGCTGTCCGGCAACATAGTCAACTTTCAGCGAGTTATCGCTGATATCCAGCACGCTGTTGCTGCTGATGCTGAGTGATGCAACTTCGCTGCCCGCTCCATTCGGCAGGAACTGAACCGTCGCTCCGTTGTTGACAGTCAAAGCAACGTGATTCCCCGCCGTCGTTCCGGTCCCGGAGAACGGATCGACGCTTCCGCCAATCTGCACCGTCCCGTTGGAAACCTCAAAGGCGGCCCCGGTGGAAACATTTACTGCACCGCCGGTCCGGGCAAACGTAATCGTGCTCGGCCCATTCTTCTGCAAGGTATATCCATACCAGTTGGTGGTCCCGACGCCCGTCAATTGCGTGTTCACAACCGACACGTCGCTGGCCCCGATCACGGTGGATCCATCGCTCTGCTTGGCCAACACCAGATTCAGCGGAACAATCGCCCCGGTAACCGGAGCCTGCTCCGTCGCCGCAACCTGATCGCCCAGATTGCTGAAGTCCTGACCGTTGTTATTGTCCACCACAACCGCGTCGTTGAAGTCAACCACGCCGTCCTGGTTCACGTCGCTCTTGTTGAACGTGTTTGTCCCGCTCGGGTCATAGCTGAACTCAGCCAGCCCCGAGACAGGATCAATCACAGGAGCGCCCGAAACAAGATTCGTGACAGCGGTCGCACCGGCCGGAACGCTCGCCGCCTCCAGAATCGCCCGCCCCGACTGCCGGATATACAGATCCGCCCCGGTGGTCCCAACATTGGTGTTGAGATAATCCATCGCCGAATTCTTATTCAGAACGCCGGTTTGATAACTGTCAGTAACAAGTCGATCAGTCCCCGTGTTATCCGAAAGCGCCGCCCCTTCAGCCATGTCAACCAGATCAGCGCCGTCGAAATGCCCGTCGCCGTTGTAGTCGCCCATGACGATCAGGTCGCCCTTTGTAAGCGTGGTATGGGCAACACCCAGGGCGTCGGTATACGAAACCGCCGCAGTATTGAGGATGCCGCTTGTCCCGCCGGCAACTCCATTGTTATCACCGGCCGACGTAAATTCGCTGCCGGCATAGCTGGCGCCGACAGCCTGATCCGCGGAAATCAAAGCCCGATCCGCCGAAAGCGCCGACTTCACGGCCGAGTTGTAATCACGCACGCCATTTTGATTGAAATTACCAAACAGGAAATTGTTGTTGGTGATCGCAATCGCAGCCCCGCCGGCACTATTGAAAAAGCTCCTGGCAAAAGTCCCGCCCTTGCCGCCATAAGTGCTGCCGGTTCCAGTCGTCGGCTGCTGCGTCGTCAGATTCGGCAGCGCGCTCGGTCCATACCCGCCCGCTCCCGAATAAGCCGCATACGCCGCCGCGTCGAAGTTCGCATTCGTCTGGCTCACAATCGACCCGGTAGCAATCTGCCCGGCCACAGAGTTGTCCAGCCCTTCACCATTAAAATTCTTCTGAACCTGCATCAGCGACGGAATGATATATCCTTGAGAAAGCAAACCATCCGCCGGATCAGCCGGACTGGTCGTATTCGTCCCAGTCGCAACCGAATTCGCCGTATTGTTCAGCAGAGCGACCACATCCCCATCCGCATCATCCCCCTGAACAGTCCCCTGAATCAGCTGCGCCCCATTCGCCGCGGTCACAACAGTATTAGTGGCATAGTTCGCCCCGGGCGTTCGCACTGTCACAACCTGTTCATTTTGATAAATGACATATGTGCCATTGCTGATCGTCGCGAAATTCGGGCTCACATACGGAGCCGTCCCATTCACGCTGTCGCTATACGACAAAACGCGAACCGGATTCGCAACGCCCTGCGTGTCATTGCCGCCTGCGTCATTAATCGAAAGAGTTCCAACCGCCATCCGGTTATTCTGCACCGTCGGCCGCAGCTCCGCCCCGCCCGCCGTCTTATTCGAGAACCGCTGCGCCGGCCCGATCGACTCCTGGTCGAAAACCGTATTGCTGACGCCGTTGGCATTGTTGCCATTGCCGTCATCGTTCTTACCGGAGGCAAAAGTCGGATCGACGCCGGTATCCAGTGCCGCCACATCGCGCGTCCCGGAGTTCACATCGCGTGTCGTCATGTTAAACGAAGCGCCGTTCGTCAAACGCCCGGTCGTCTCCAGCCAATCCGCGTCAGTCCGATCCACCTGCGTAAGTCCCGTACCCGGATTCGCGACAAAAGCCGTCGCGGTAATCGCGGTAAGCTGGGAATTCAGATTTCCGATCCCTCCATCGGTTGCATTATTCCAGGCGCCCACGCCGAAAGTCGTCCCCTGCGGAGCCCGCGGGTTCTGCGCATTAGCCGGCATATTCAGCACGTTCGGCGACTGATACGTCGCCCGCGACCCAGCCGTCCCCAGTGATGCCGCGGAAAGACTGCTGTTCCCCTGCCCATACCCCTGGTCCAGCGGATTAGCATTGAACGATGAATTAGCCGCGCCCGTCACAGTGACAGGAGTAACACTCCCCACCGGCGTATAAGTGTTCGATGTATTCCCATAGTTGTTCTGAAAAATCTGCTGCGGAACCGCGTCCGACAGCGCGAATTGAACCGCATTCTGCCCACCATTGATATTCGCGCCCGCCTGATTAAACGCCGGCGTCGGATTGCTCGCGCTGCCCGGAACCCAGGTCGTCGTTGTCCCGGCCGTCCCCGCCTGCCCTACGCCGCTCGCATAAAAATTCCCCAGCGTCACCGTCGTCCCGCTCGGCGCCGCGCCCGTGGTCGCATTAAACGCCGCCCCCGCCGTCACGCCGCTCGCCCCGATCTGATTGTAATTCAGCCAGACCGCGTTCCCGCTGTCCGGATTCCGGTCAACATTCGCCGTGATGTATGGAATCGAAGTCGAGGCGATTCCGGTCGAAGGAGCATAATTGGAATTCGTATAAAGCTGATCGTTCGCCAGTTCCAAAACCCCTTCAACAGATCCCGATTCATGATAAACAAACTGTATCGCCGCCGATTGATCCGTCACCCCGCCTTGAATCGTCGTATTCGCCTTCGGCGCCAATTGATACGAAACCCCATTGTTCCAATAGCTCGCCCCGCCATCGGCCGCCGTCGGATACGTCGTCCCGTTAATCGAGAGCGTCCCCCCAGGTTGAACATCCGTAAAAGTGGTTGTTTTTGCAACAATCCAGTTCTTCAGTGCGGTCGAACCGGACGAAGAAATAACCACCTGTCCCGCGCTGACATTCGACTGCCCAAACGCGCTGGAAACCAGCGCGATCGACGCAGCCGAAGCCGCCGCCAGAACCTTGATACGATTCTTCTCTACTCGAATGAAATTCATGATTCTCTCCCTTGTTCATTCCCATGTTTAGGGAATCTGCGCCCAGCTGTGTTCCGCCCAAAATTTGAGGGCATTCACAGCAGTTATTCCCGGAGGGCATTCCTCCGTTCCGTCACTCTGTCAGTTGGCGGCACCAAGCCGCGGCAACTCATCGAAAGCTCAGTAATTCTCAAACCTCGATCACGGCCGTATGTCGTCACCGAGATTCAAGCTGTACATCTTGTCGCCCCATTCCCATGGGGTCAGCGTGTCCGCGATATTCTTGTTTTCAACGTGGCCGTCACAGTAAAGAAAGTTCGTTGTCCGCAGGTCCCACCCGCTCACCGAATGTCCCGCCGTCGAGGCTGGAATCGTCCCCAGCTTGAATGACCCATGATTCCGCCCCACAAAATCCAACGACGTCAGCGGCGCCCCCAGCGGCGGCGTCCCCGGCTGCGGATACGCCGTCATCGATTCTGGATGAACCCGGATCAGATTCCCCCTCGCTCCCGGCGCCGGATAACTCTGCTTGAACAAATTCGCCACATCCGGCCCCCCCAGAAAACCAGCCGCCTGATACGCATTCACCGGCTGATGGCTCTTGCAAACCACCGTAGATCCATCCGCATCCGAATATCCGCTCACAACTTGCCAGTTCTGATTGAACTCCGTCACCAGAATCGTGCTCGCCGAATGCTGCACGGCCGCCGCATGCACAAACTGATACGTCCGAACCGCGCTTTGAAAACCCACCTGGTATTTATTCTTCCCCATGATCGCTTCATTAGCGGTATAGGCCAGCCGCGGAGCCTGGTAGTCCGGCGTTCCCGTCGAGCCGGGATTCGCCGACGTCAGATTCGCCGGATCGAGATTCTGCCCCGGGGCCCGATTCGCCGCGCTCGGCTCACAGGCCGGCAAGCCCCCTTCGTTAATCGACGGGCACTGAAACGCTTCCCACCCAAATGTGTCCTGAAACGTCCCGGGATAATTAACCCCCAGGTCTTTCCGTCCATAAATAAAGCTGGACCAGTGAACATACCCCGCGTTCGCCGCAGCCGGAGATTCATTCCCATTCGCGTCGATAGCCTGTCCGACATAACTATATGAAGCTGGATAAACCCCGTTGTAATCCACCAGATACTGCGCCAATCCCTGCCCAATCGTCCGAAGATTGCTCATGCACTTAACTTGATTGGCCGATTCCCTCGCCTTCGATAACGCCGGCAGCAGAATCCCCACCAAAAGCGCGATAATCCCAATAACAACCAGAAGTTCGACGAGAGTAAATCCCCTTGGCCGCGTTCGATCCATGATTGCTCCTAAGCTCGCGCGGCTTCCAGGCCGCGCTGTCCATTCACCGCTGGTTCACAATTCATCTGTGGCCCGCGCCGGCCAACCCTGTTTGACCCGGCGAAGCACGGTGATGACTTGCATATCTTCGGCAGCGAGCGTTAGCGTTACTCCCTCAGAATAGATAGGAATTCGCTAAATCTTCTTCGCCGCCGCAGCCGGCCACACGCCGGCTAGCGCACTTTCTCCCCACAACGCGAACATCAGAACGCCCAATTGTCAGGATTGAGTTTCCGCGACGCGATGTTTCAGTAAATGTTCTGTTAACTCAACGAAAGGTGACAAATCCAACGCCCCGTGTAATCTGCCTCCCATGAATTTGCTCGGAAGCTGGATTCGCGGCGACACCGTCGCCAACGGAATGGCGATTCTCGCACTCGCCATCACCATCGGACTCTTTCTCGGCGCCATCACCATCCGCCGCATGAAGCTCGGCATCTCCGGCGTCCTCTTCTCCTCCCTCCTCTTCGGACAGCTCGGCCTGACCATCGACCCCGACGTCCTCCAGTTCCTCCGCGACTTCGCCCTCATCCTCTTCATGTATGCCATAGGCCTGCAGGTCGGCCCCGGATTCATCTCCTCCCTCCGCACCGAAGGCCTGCGCCTCAATCTGTTGGCAGTCGCCGTTCTCGTCCTCGGCGCGGTGATGTCCGCCGCCATCGCCGGATCGCTCGGACGCGCAACCGCCCCCGGACTCTTTTCCGGCGCATTCACCACCACGCCCGGCCTCGCCGCCGCCCAGGAAACCCTTCGCCGCGCCTCCATCGGAACCCACGAAAAAGAATCCGACGCCGCCCGCACCGGCCTCGCATACACCATCACTTACCCGTTCGGCGTCGTCGGCCCGGTCCTCGTCATCGCCGCCATGCGCCGCCTGTTCCGCGTCAAACTGCATGAAGAAAAAACCGCCCTCGCCGCCGACGAAGACAAGCGCCGCCCACCCATTGAAACCTTCGATTTCGAAGTCACAAAACCCGACTACGCCGGCAAGCCCCTCCGCAATCACCCCCTGCTTCAAAACAGCAACGTCATTTTCAGCAGAGTCCTCCGCGGCGATGTCCTCACCGTCCCCACCGGCGAAACCCAGATCCAGGTCGGCGATTTCTACCGCGCCGTCGGACAGCGCGAACAAATATTAGAATTGGTTTCCGCCCTGGGCCGCCCCAGCAAAGTCGATCTCGGAACCGTCACCGGCGACGTCCGCCGCATGGAACTCGTCGTCACCCGCACCCAGGTGCTCCGTCGCCCCCTGCGTGAACTGCATCTGCAGCACCGCACCGGCGTCACCATCGCCCGCGTCAACCGCGCCGGAATCAATCTCGTCCCAACTGCCTCCCTCCGCCTCGCCTTCGCCGATCAGGTCACCGTCGTCGGACCCGAAGCCGGCCTGAAAATGATCGAAGCCGAACTCGGCAACTGCCCCGAATCCCTCAACCGCCCAAGATTGGTCCCGATTTTCTTAGGAATTGTCCTGGGCGTCCTCGTCGGCAGCATCCCCCTCAAATTCCCCGGCCTTCACACCACCCTCCGCATCGGCCTCGCCGGCGGCCCGCTCCTCGCCGCCATCGCCCTCTCCCAGTTCGGCAACATCGGCTCCATCGTCTGGTACATGCCCGTCTCCGCCAACCAACTCTTCCGCGACTTCGGCTTAGCCGTCTTCCTAGCCTGCGTAGGCCTCCGCTCCGGCGATCACTTCCTCCAGCACGCGGTTGAAGGCTCCGGCCTGATCCTCCTCCTCTGGGGCGCACGTCATCACCCTCGTCCCGGTCTTCATAGTCGCCTGCTTCGCGCACGCGATATTAAAAATGAACTTCATCACCCTAAGCGGCTGGATAGCCGGCGCCATGACCAGCTCCCCCGCCCTACTCTTCGCCGACGAAATGGTAGGCTCCGACGCCCCAGCCATCCCCTATGCTGCCGTAGCTCCACTAGCCACACTAGTCCCAATCATCTGCGCCCAATTCCTGGCGGTCGCCATTCACTAACCAAAAGGCTCGCGTGCCCTCAGAAACCATCACCCCATTTCAAAAAGAGGTCGGACAAACGGGGCTGTGAAGGACGGTTGGGGTCGAGCATGTGCTCGAAAGTCCTTAGCAATTGTCGCCGAAGGCAGCAATCCCCTTCTTCGGCGGCAAGAGGAAGTATGAAACTTATACAGGCCGGCCAACGGGTTTCGAGGCGGCAACGAATTCCCCTATTCGAGTAAGCCCCCACCAATCGTCACAAACACCGCAACGATCATCTTCTTCTCACATCTCCACTAACCTCATTCGCTAAACTGATTTTGAACCAACCACCCCCTATACTTAAAAAATTAACAGGAGCACTTAAAAATTATGGACTACACCAACCTAGGAAAAACCGGCCTCAAAGTCTCAAAAATCTGCCTAGGCTGCATGAGCTACGGCCTCCCCGAACGCGGCAATCACCTCTGGACCCTCAACGAAGACCAAAGCCGCCCATACATCAAGAAGGCGATTGAATCCGGCATCAACTTCTTCGACACCGCCAACGTCTATTCCGACGGAACCAGCGAAGAAATCGTGGGCCAAGCCCTCCGCGACTTCGCCAAGCGCGACGAAGTCGTCCTCGCCACCAAAGTCCACGGCCAAATGCGAAAAGACCCCAACGGCAAAGGCCTTTCCCGCAAAGCAATCCTCACCGAAATCGACCACAGCCTGAAACGCCTCGGCACCGACTACGTAGATCTCTACCAAACCCACCGCTGGGACTATCAAACCCCCATCGAAGAAACCCTCGAAGCCCTGCACGACGTAGTGAAATCCGGAAAAGCCCGCTACATCGGCGCCAGCAGCATGTACGCCTGGCAATTCTGCAAAGCCCTCTACCTCGCCGACCAGCACGGCTGGACCCGCTTCGTCTCCATGCAAAACCACTACAACCTCCTCTATCGCGAAGAAGAGCGAGAAATGATGAAGCTCTGCCAGTCCGAAGGCGTCGGCGTCATCCCCTGGAGCCCCCTCGCACGAGGCCGCCTCGCCCGCCCGTGGGACCAAAAATCCAGCACCGAACGCGCCGGCTCGGACGAATTCGGAAAAACACTCTACGCCGAATCCGAAGAGTCCGACAAATCGGTCGTCGATCGCGCAGCCGAAATCGCCCGCCAGCGCAACATCCCCCAGGCCCAGGTCGCCCTGGCCTGGATGCTCCAAAAACCATTTATCACTTCCCCCATCGTCGGCATGACCAAACCCCACCACCTCGACGACGCCCTCGCCGCCCTCTCAGTCAAACTCACCCCGGACGAGGTAACGCGATTAGAAGAGTTGTATGTCCCCCACGGCGTGCTGGGGTTCGAATAAAAAAAATCCGAAGATTTCGGCAAAACACGTCCAATCCTTTCACGCAATTGCCTCTTTAATAGAGGGACCGTTGCTTTGTCTCGAAGCTCATAGGTTTTCGATAATCATCAGGTTGTGAGTAATCGCGCGTAACAAGAGGTCTCTTTTGCGACCCCACGCACCGCGTGATCGGCAGGCCGAACCGAGATTCCGCTTGACCATGCTATTGACGGTTTCCACTTGCCAGCGTTGCCGGTAATGCCTTAAGTCCCGTTCGTTTTTCATCCGTTGCCGCATGAGGCGGCGGTAATATCCCGATGGCGGACGTGTTCCCGGCCGTCCGATCGTCGCGGGGATCAGCGAACGAACCTGCAACTCTTGGCGGGCCGCCCGGTGATTGAATTCAGAGTCGAATCCCGCATCGGCCACCACGAGGCCCAGGCTCATGCGTGATGCGGCACGCCGCAGCAAGGGGACAAACTGCGGGTGATCGATTCCCAGCCCGGTCGTCGCCCGCGCCGCGAGGATCAGATGCGTCGCGGCGTGCACGGCCAGCGAGAGCTTGGGCAGTCTCTTCACGATCCGGGCGATGCGGCGATTCGCCCTGAATTTCCGGTGCTTTTTACGGGCTTCGAGCCGACTTTTATTACGCCGCTTATCAAAATACCGGCTCACATGATGCGGCTCGAACATGCTGGAGTCTAATGCCGCGAGCCGGTCCTTGGGCCTCGGTTTCTTTTTTTTCGCCGGGGTTGGGCCAACTGGGCCGCATGCACCGACAGGTCCAGCATCGTCTCAACCATGCGAGGTTTGACCAGCCGATGAAACGCCCGGCATAGTGTGTTGTGATCGGGCACCTTCGTCAGGCCGATATCACGGCACCATTCCGGACAGTCCTCCAAGAGCGCTACAATTCCGCGATAACTCTTTTTCTGGTGCTCGCGCAATACCAGACAGGCGAATAGTTGAGGATCCGAAAAATCTTTGCGGCTGAACCTCGAACGAGGCTTAAGACATGCCTCCCCCAACGCATACGCGGCATTCAATACCTTCCGTGGTGATTTGCAGGTCTCCATCCTGCATCTTTTATCAATGGCTCGGACGTCGCGCTACCGAACATGCGCCGAACTTGCGAAGGTTTGAGACAAAGCAAGGGACCGTGCTTTTTCATCACCAACCGTCCCAGCGACAGGAGCACCCATGTCCACCCACTCCGATTCAGAGCCCACGTTCAAACAATCCATGTCGCACCCGAATTCCTTTCACCCCCCTGCGAAATGTGGGGACTTATGGGAACTTCTGTTACAAAATGGGGTGTCGAACAGATGATTTATCCCGCACTGGCATAGAATGTCCCAATGGCTTCTGACGCGATCGACCAGTGGCTCCGCACATTTCCCCTCGACACCTGGATCAGAGATCACGTCGCCGTGGTGATAGCAAACCTCCCCGACGAAGTCCGCAACGACATCATGAACGACCCCGAATTCGTCGTCCACGATTACGACCCAGGCCCGAATGTCATGCTAAAAGTCCCCATGCGCTTCACCACCAGCGGCAAGCCCGCCCGCTCCATCGTCCTGAAGCGAACCATCAAGCGAAGCACAATCCCCTTCGCCCGATGGGTCATAGCCCACGAGTTGGCCCACGCATACCTCCGTCACGCAGGCCGCTGGACAACCGAAGACCCCGAACACGCCGCCGATTCCCTGGCCGCCGAATGGGGCTTCCCAAAACCCAAGTAAGAAAGGTAAACGCAACAAAGGTAAACGCCCCCACTAACAATTAGCCCGCGGTGAATACACCGCGTGGAAACTTTGGCAACAGTAAGCGCTGTTGAAGCGTTGCTTGAAAGGGACACACGTTTTAGTCGATCTGTGTCACCTTCCGGCGTATCTCGACTCGGAAGCGTTTCGCTTCAATAACCGCAAGATGAAGGATGGGGATCGCTTCATGGTCGCGCTCGGCGGGATCAGCGGCAAGCGTTTAACCTATAAATCACTCATTGGGACCGATGATTCGGAGCATCGCTTACCAAGCGTCAACGACGCGGGAAGCGAAAGTATTGAGGGCCTACCGTTGGCTTAGCTCCTAAGGGCCGTCCGATAAATCGTGACACGGGTCACAATCACCATTAAACTGCCTATCGGCCGATGGAAGAAAGCGGCAATTAATTGACGACAATCGTCGCGTAGGAAAAATGCTTCATCGAGTTCAAATAAAAAACTTCCGTTCTTGCGAAGACACGACTGTCGAAAACATCGGTCAACTGATCGCACTTATTGGCCGCAACGGTGCCGGGAAAAGCAACATACTACAGGCGATCGCGATGGCAAGCGTGTTTGGTTCGTCGTCGGGACAAATTAATATGAGTTTATTGGTGCCCATGTTTCCCGACAAATTTTTTGGGGCGGAGTTGGATTTTGAACACGAAGGAAATGAATATCGTTTTAATTTGCAATTTGGTATCGCCTCGAATAACCCTAGACCCGTCTATATCGAATCTCTTTTTCGCTTGAACAACGGCGCGCCCCAACCGTTCATAAGCCGCGATGGCGCCAACGTAAGAATTCAGGACAGAGAAGAAATTGTAAAGGTCGGGGATTTCGTTCCGTGCTTACCCGCCCTTGCAACGTTATTGCCCGCGACTGATCCCGTAGTCTCCGAACTGAAAACAATTGTGGGGTTTTTATCAACCGTTCGCTACTATCCAATTGACGAACCCGCAATGCGAACCGGCCCCGGAATACCGTTGCTGGGACAGCAATATAATCTGTGGTTAACTACGTTTGAATCCATAGGAAATCCTGGCGATTCGGTATTGGCTCGATTGGTATATATGTCCGAAAGGCGAAAAGATGACTTTGATATACTGAAATTGTGGCTAGGCCAAGGAAAACTTGGGCTTATAGATGACATTCAAATAGAGCCGGTGAAAGTAAGGGTTGGCGAAGGACCGGGCTCCCCCGGCCGGTTGGAAAATCAACTATATATCATTAATTTTTTCCCAAGCAGGGGTTCCAGTCGCGAGCGTAAGCCAGTCATGGCGGAGGGGCTTTCCGCAGGCACCCGTCGCGTATTGAGAATGCTGGTATCGATGATTTTCGATGGCAGCACAGTAATGTTGCTTGAGCAACCAGAGGATAGCCTCCATCAAGGCCTCACGAAAAAGTTGATTGGACTGATCCAGACAAATGTTGATTCGCAAATAATAATGTCTAGTCATTCTTCAGCGCTATTGAACAAACTGGAACCCGAAAATATTCGTATCGTATCACTGCACGAAGGATTCACAGTCACACGTCCTTTGACCGAAAAGGAGCGAGACGCTGCTGTCAAATTCCTCAATGCGGAAGGCCCTTTCTACGATTTCCTCGAACCACTTCAATAGGAATCGCGACAATGTACGGAGTCATCGGTGAGGCCGGATCAGACGCCGCTACGCTCATAGTTTTGATTCGCCGTCTCGCCAACAATTCATCGCTACGGTTCCTTGCAAAAGACTTTGATGGGGGCGGAGAGATTTTGAACCGTGGGGCCGCACAACTGCGGACTTTTTCCGATCAGGATGCAGCCGGTTTGTTGTTTGTCACGATGCGGACGGAACTGACCCCATAAAAAAACGTCAGGAAATCCACGAAAGGGTTGTTATTCCATCTGGATGCTCAAGCTGTTGCGTTGTCATTCCGGTGCAAGAAATCGAAGCTTGGATTTTAGCGGATATCGATAAAGTCGCGAAGCATATATCTAAGTTCTGGAATCCTCCAGCCTTTGAGGGAGACCCCGAAGCGGTCGTAAAGCCACAGAAAACGATAGAAAAAATGAGCCGTGATTCTAAAAGTCGTCCCCGCTACACACATGCAACGGACAATGAAACGGTTGCACATCACCTTGATCTAGACCGAGTTAGAAGACGATGCCCTTCATTTCGACCTTTGGTGGATTTTGTACAGGGTCCGTGACTTTTTGGCGGATCGCCGATTCACTACGCGTATTGTTAATATACTACTTTTATGGTCCCCAAATCATCCTTATCACTCGGCAAGCACCACCTAGGCCATGATGACTTCAATGAAGGCCCGCAAGTGGCGCAGCGATTCGTAGATGCCGCCCGCCAGCTATTCAAAACCCCCAAGCCTATTCTGTGGTTGAGCGTACCCGACGTCCGGACCCGATGCTCTTATGGAGTGCCAACAAGTGGCTATCGAGAATGCTTGTGGGACACCCAGTAATGGAGGTCTTATGGGCAAAGTGCATATGTGTTCGAATACCCTGCGTTCCTTGATTGTTCGCCACGAATTTTTACTTGTGGTCATACTTTCTATGGGTCACATAGGACTGTCTTACACGCACTCTCGGGAATCGGGTACGCTCAACCAACTCATCTGATTTTTGCCACACGCCCCTAAACCAATACCCATGGGATTGGAGTGCAACAGGCAAATTGCTACCAGAAAGATCACCGATTAATCAAAATTCCCTCGGCCATTAGTCCAGGCCCAAGCCCAATCGCAACACAAGGCCCCGACATGCCACCCATCATCTCCCGCAAAATAAACAGCACAGTCGCCGACGACATATTCCCATGCCGCGCCAGCACTCCACGGGAAAATCGCAAATCCCCGGATTCAATCTCCAGCGTCTCCCCCACAGCCGCCAGAATCTTCGGGCCCCCAGGATGAATCGCCCACCCCGCCACATCCGTTAACTTCAGATCATGCCTCCCCAGCCACGATTCGCACCACCCGCGAAGATGCCGCCGAATAATCTCCGGCACGCCGGCCGACAACGTCATCTCAAACCCATGATCCCCAATCTTCCACGTCATCGCGTCATGAGTATCCGGAATCAGATAACTCGAAAAATCATCCAGTCGGCACAAACCATCCCCGCCCTCCGCGTCGCGCCCCACCACCGCCGCCGCCGCCCCATCCGCAAACAGCGCATTCGCCACCAGCTTCCCCGGATCGACCCCATACGACAGATGCAGACTGCAAAGCTCCACACAGCAAACCAGCACCCGCGCGTCCGGTTCCGCCGCCGCATCTCTCGCCGCCGCCAGCGCATTAAACGCCGCATGACAACCCATAAACCCAACATGCAATCGCCGAACCCCGCGCGGAAGCGAAAGCGCCTCGACCAATCCAGCATCAAGCCCCGGCGAAAAAAACCCCGTACAAGAAACAGTAATCAAATGCGTGATCTGATCCGCTTCAACCCCCGCATCCTCCAGCGCCGCCCGCGCCGCCGCCAAAGCAAGCCGCGGCGCCTCCTCCGCATACCGCACCAATCGCGCCGCCGTCGTCGGCCCGCGATCCTCCGGACCCTTCGCCGGCGGATAAAACTTCCGCGCCACTTCAAGCTTGTCATCCCCCTCGCGAACCACGACAGTCCCGCGCGATTCAATCCCGCTGCGCAGATACATCCGCTTCAGCCACGCCCGCTGCTCGGCGCTGAAGCACCCGAAATCCGCCGCCACTTCATGTATCTGCTCCTGCGACATGGACGCCGGCGTCGCCGTCCCGATCCCCAATATTCCCGTCGCTGATTGTTGTTCGGTTTCGTTGGAAGCGGAAACGGCCAGGCGGGTCATCGCTAATCTCCTTCTGTACCGGCTTACACACGGTTCCGGCAATCCATCTCGCAACCGCGGGCACCGCGCTTCCAACCAAAATGCCCGCCGACGCGATCGCCGGATGATGCATCATAGGCCGCATCACCCGGCACCAGCGCTGCCGGCGACCAATTATTTCACGATGACGGATCCGCCATCGCACCGGCAAATCCGCCGGCCACGCTTCATCCGGCTTCGGCAACATCCCAACCACGTCGCGCGCCCCAACCGCCGCCCACGCCATCCCCTCCCCAGTAAACGGCTCCACATACCCACACGCATCCCCCACCGTAAGCACGCGATAACCGCCAAAATGTTCGCGCCGCCGGGTCAGTGTACCCGTCCCGCGAATTCGCGACGATTGCAAATCTTCCGGAAATTCTTTTCCACAATCTCCAAGAATCCGCCGCACCAGATTCACCGGCCCGCCCGCCTCCCGGCAAGCCGCCGGATCAAGCGAAGCCGCCATATGCCCGCGCGAATCCGCCATCCGAACCATCCCCACATATCCGCTTCTCCCCACATGCATATGAATCGCCCCCGCCCGAATCGCCCCTGGATATATCCCCGAAACACCCATCCAACCCCCAGCAGAAATATTCCACTTCGCCCAACCCTCACCAGCCAGCAACGTCCCCCCAATCCCATCACAAGCCAAAACAACACCTGCGCGAACAATCGCCGTATCATCCCCGCTCTGCAGCTTCACCATCCGAAACAAATCCCCCGGCGAAGCCGGAAGTAACATCGCCGAGCACCCCGATAAAAATTCACACCCGCGTCGCGACGCCTCCGCCACAATCGCTCCATCCAAATCCGCCCGAGAAATAGCCGCCTCTCGCGGAATCGTCAATTCAAGCGATCGCCTCCCCACATGCCACACCACCGAATCGATCGCCTCCGCCCGCCGCAGCGTCACATCGATCCCAATCTCCCGAAGCACATCAACCGCCGCCGCATTCAAACATCCGCCGCAAACTTTCTCCCGAGGCCACCCTGATTTCTCCACCAGCAAAACCCGCCACCCCCGCTCCGCCAGCAAACTTGACGCGACACCTCCAGCAACGCCCGCCCCCACAATCACTGCATCCCATGCTTCAGAAATCTTCACGCCCCGCCCCCTTCCCAAACCAATAGCATCCGCCAGGGCCAACACCGCTCAACCCGCGCGCCATCCAATTGAGCATCAGCAGCAAACTCCCCCAACTCCCGCATCGTCCACGCCGCCCGCACACTCACCGGAGCATCATGATGCACGATCCCGCTGCGGCTCAGAATCCGGCTCCCCGCCCACGCGATCAACCATCCATCCCAGCATCGCCGCAAATCACCAATCACCACCAGCCGCCCAGACATCTCTCGCACGCGCTTCAAAAATCCAACCACTTCGCCCGGCCCAGCCAGATGATGAAGAAAAAGACTATTCGTCACCACATCAAATCGCGACGATTCCCCCGGCACCATGCAATCCGACTGCAAACACCGGCAACAAATCCCCACACGCTCCCCTTTCGCCGCAGCATACTTCAACGCCGTCGCGCTCCGATCCAACAGCGTTAAATCAATCTCAACCCCCGCCTCCCGCGCAATCTTCGCAACTCCAATCGGCACATCACCGCCCCCGCACGCAACATCCAGCATCGAAAGCCGGGTCAGCTTTCTCCGCCGCGCCATCGCCACAATCGGCCCAGCCATATGAATCGCCGCCCGCGACGTCTGATTGATCCGCCCCAATCCCTCCAGCGCCGAAACATGCGCCGCCTCCCCAACATCCGGCTCATCCATGATCTCCGGCTTCACCAGGCGATGATTTCTCCAAATAAGCGTCATCAAAAACTACGTCAACTTCACGCTCGCCCCGGTCCGCGCCGATTCATAAATCGCCTCAATGATCCGCATGTCCTGTAACCCCTCCTCGCCCGTCGCCTTGAACGGAGCACTGCCAGCCAGCGCCATTGCAAACCCATCCATCTCCCCCACAAACTGATCCACCTCAGCAACATCCACCGGCACAAGCCCGTGCCCCTTATTCATCTGCAATTTGATCCCGTGATACGCCTGCCCCGGCTCCAGCACGCAAAATCCCTTGCTCCCATGCACCTCATATCTATTAAGACTCGTGGCGTAGCTGGATAATCCGCTCGCCATCACCCCGCTCGGAAATTTAAGCTGAAAATCGCAATTCTGTTCCACTTCCTTGAATCGCAGATCACTAGTGTCCTGATACGTTTGCGCGAAAACCTCAGTCGGCTCTTCGCCGCTCAAATACCTAGCCGCGCTCAGCGAATAAATCCCGATATCCATCATGCACCCGCCCCCCGCCAGCTTCCGGTTGAGTCTCCATTGCGTCGGATTACCAATGTTAAAACCCGTCGCCGCCTCGATGATCTCAAGCCGCCCAATCTCCCCCGCGCAAAGCGCTTTGATGCAAGCCAGCGTCGGCGCATCCCAATGCATCCGATACCCAATCTGCAATCTCTTCCCCGCCCCCTTCGCCGCATCGATCATCTGCTGGCATTCCGCCACGGAATTCGCCATCGGCTTTTCGCACATCACATGCTTGCCCGCCGCAAACGCCCGCACCGTATATTCCGCATGCATCCCATTCGGCAGCACAATATAAACCACGTCAATCGCCGGGTTGTCCTTGATCGAATCGAAATTGTCATAGTTGTAAATATTCTTCGGATCGATCCCATATTTCGCCGCCACCTTATTCGCCTTCTCCGGATGCCCGCTCACCAGCGCCACCGGCTCGCAATATTTGCATCCCGTGATGCCGGGCAAAAGTTGATTCATCGCAAACCCCCCGATCCCAACAAACGCAAACCCGAGCTTCCGTGCGGGGATCGGTGCCGCCGGCGCATCCGCCCCAAGGGCAAACGGCGACCCAAGCCAAGCCAGCGAAGCTGCTCCAAGCGCCGCCACCGAAGACCCCAGAAATTTTCGCCGCGAAAAAGAGTTTTTCAGCATCAGTTCACCGTAACAGGCCAGTACGTGACGGGTCAATCCGAATTAACCCACATATACAATGACAGCTCAACCACCCGGAAATTCCATTTTTCGGCGGCCGAAGGTCCACCAGAACGTTAACAGGCAAGCCAGCGGTCCGCGAACGCGGCAAAGCATTCTTGCATACGAGCGAATCATCCCCGACGTCACATACACCGTATACGACCTAACATTCTATTTTTTTTTTAGGAAGATGATTGATGTATAGCGCAACAATTCCTCCGCGACGCGATTCACCACATCATCCCATTCCCCGCACTTCGTCTGGCGAAACAGCCGCATCGTCGGATACCACGGACTATCCTCCCGATCCAAAAGCCACCGCCAGTCCGGAACAAACGAAAGCAAAACCCACACCGGCTTCCCCATCGCCCCCGCCAGATGCGCCACCGAAGTATCCACGCAAATCACCAGGTCCAGTTGCGAAATCAGCCCCGCCGTCGCGGCAAAATCCGCAAGCTCCGCCGTCAGATCAACCAGTTCCATCCCCGCCGGCGGATGACCCGCCTGCGAAGAAGGCCCACCCTTTTGCAAACTATAAAAAGTAACATCCGCGCGACCCGCCAGCGGCGCTAACTGCGAAAGCAAAACCGATCGCTCCCGATCTCGCTTATGAGTCGGCTGCCCCGCCCAGACCAATCCCACCCGAAGCCGCCCCGCGCAGGCCCAAGCCTCTTCTCCCACGCCTCAGCAATCGCTGGATCAGCCGACAAATAAGGAACCTCCGCCGGAATCGAATCCAGCCGGGTCCCAAACGCCTTCGGCAAGCTCGCCATCGGACAATACACATCAAAAGCCGGCGGCGGATTCCTCGTAATAATCTTTTCAATCCCCGGCAAACCCTGCAACAACCTCACCTGCTCCGCATACCCCATGAAGATCACGCGCCCCCGCGCTTCGCGATCTCCGGCGCATACCGGATGAACTGAATCACATCCCCAAATCCCTGCTCCGCATCCAGAAAAATCGTCCGCCCATTCAATTCCTCCCCATTCCACTGCGGCTGGCTGCAAATCCGCGGCCGCGAAGTCAGCTCCTTCCCATGCAATCGATATTCATATTCCCGCCACCCCTCTTCAAACTGGCCCGTCAATAAAAGCGATACCGAAAGATTGTAATGCGCCTCGGCAAAATTGCTTTTGAAGCGAATCGCCTTGCGATACGCCGCGATCGCCTCTTCCTGCCGCCCGCTGGCCCACATCGCGAGACCCATATTCGTCTGAAAATGCGGATCGTCAGAATTCAATTCCAGCGTCCGGCGATATTCCAGAATCGCCTCGTCGATCTGCCCAATCATGTACAACGCCGAGCCAAGATTGTTGTGCGCATCGGCCAGATCAGGATTCAGCCGCACCGCCTCCCGGCACTTGGCAATCGCCTCATCGCTTCGCCCCATCTTCGCCAGCGCGTTTCCCAGCCCGCAATACGCCTCCACAAAATTTGGCTTGAGATCGATCGCCCGCTGATATGCCGCGATCGCCTCCTCCATCTTCCCCTGATCGCAAAGCGCCTGCCCCAGATTCGAATGCCCCGCCGCCAGATCAGGCGCAGCTCGATCGCCCGGCGATACGATGCGACCGCCTCATCTAGCCGCCCTCGCTGCGACAAAAGATTCCCCAGATTATTGTGAGCATCCACATCATCCGGCTTCAATCGAAGAAACTGCCGATAAGTCTCAATCCCCTCATCACGATCCCCCTTCACCTGCAATACCACTCCCAGGTTCTTCATCGCTTCCAGATGATCCGGCTTGATCCGCAGCGCCTCGCGATACGCCGTAATCGCCTCATCAAGCTCCCCCTTCTTATAAAACGCATTAGCCAGATTATTATGCCCATCCGCCAGATTCGGATTCAGCCCAAGCGCCTCCCGACAAGCAGCAATCGACTCATCGAATTTCCCCTGATCGCACAACATCTTCCCCAGATTGCTGTGCCAACCCGCCATCTTTGGATTCAAGCTGATCGCCCGCCGGATCAGCTCAATCGCGAGATCGGTCCTCCCCGTCTGCCCCGCCAGCGCGCCCAGTAGTTGCAGCGCATCCAGGTGATTCGCATTCTCCGCAAGAATCTTCCGGTAAATCGCCTCCGCCTCGGTAAATCGCCCAGCGCGATGAAGCCGAACCGCGACATTCAATTCCCCCGGAATCGCCGATGACGCCATGCCCAAACCATAGCGATCCCCGGCGCATTTTTCGACCACCAGCGCCGCCATAAACTGCCATAACTTGACATATCCGCCGCGATGTGTGGCAATACGCCCGCGGAGAACAAATCGGATTACCAGAGGTGCTTCATGCGTCTGTCAGCGGCGGTTTACCGAATTGCAATCGTTGCCTGTCTCAGCCTGATTTTCGGATTCACAGGCTGCAATAAAGCCCCCGACTCCACGGCACCCAAACAAATCCGCATGGCCGGCATCATCTTCCAGGAAGACCAATTCTTCCGCCTCATTCTTTTCGGAATGAAGGACGCGGCCAAGAAAAACAACATCCAATTGCTCGAAGGCAACAGCGACAACAAACCGGATGAAGAATTCCAGCTCGTCCAGACCTACACCAGCCAGAATGTCGATGCGATCCTGATCTCCCCGCTGAGCGCTAAAGGCTCCGTCGCCGCCCTCAAGCAGGCCCACGACAAGGGAATCATCGTCGTCACCAACAATTCCGCCATCGACGCCGACTTCCCCGACGCCGACGTGGAATCCTCCGCCGCAGACCTCGGCCATCAAACCGGCGCCGCCGCCGTCAAATTTATTCAGGACAAGCTTGGCGGCAAAGCGAACGTCGCCATCCTCGCCTTCAAATCCCAGGTCGCCGAGCAGAGCGACGCCCGCACTGGCGGATTCAAAGACGAAATCTCCAAGCTCCCACGCGTCAAAATCATCGCAGAGCAGGACGCCTGGCTCTCCGACATGGCCGTCCAAAAAGCGGGCGAGCTTCTCACCGCCCATCCCGAAATCAACATCATCTACGCCGCCAATGAAGGCGGCACCGCCGGCTCGGTGTTGGCCGTGAAAAACGCCGGAAAGGCCGGCCAGATCGCCGTCTTCGGCACCGATGTCAGCCAGCAACTCCTCGATTTCCTTCTCTCTCCCGACAACATCCTCCAGGCCATCACAGCCCAGCGCCCCTTCGAGATGGGCCAGAAATCAGTCGAAGCCGCCCTCGCCGCGATCAATCATCAGCCCTACGACAAAAAAATGGTCCTCAACGGCATCTGTCTGACCCATGCCGATCCCGACGGCGTAAAAGCATACGCCAGGCAACTTCAAGACTGGACGGCCGGCGGAAACTGACCCGCGGAAACTTCAGTTGCAAGCATCCCTCGAGACATTCCGAATCCGTAAAGAATATCCCGGCACGCTCGCGCTGGACGATATCTCCCTCCGCTTTGAAAGCGGCAAAGTCTGCCGCCTCCTCGGAAAAAACGGTGCCGGCAAGAGCACCCTCGTCAAAATTCTCGCCGGAACCGTCCAGCCCACCAGCGGCCACATCGCCATCAACGGCCAGCCCGTCAAATTCAATTCCGCCACCGACGCTTTCCGACACGGCATCGCCACCGTCTATCAGGAACTAAGCGTCATCCCCGGACTGACTGTCGCCGAAAACATCCTCCTCGGCAGGGTTCCCCATAAAAATGGCATAGCCGGCTTCATGCTCGATTGGCCCGCCGCCCGCCGGCGCGCCGCGAGATCCTCGCCGAGATGGGCGTCGATCTCGACGTCCGCCTAAAAGCCGGCCGCTTCGGCGTAGCCCAGCAGCAGGTCATCGAAATCGCCAAGGCGATGTCCTTCAACCCATCCGTCCTGATGCTCGATGAGCCCACCTCCGCCCTCGCCCGCCACGAAACCGAAATGCTCTTCCGCGTCGTCCGCCGCCTCGCCAAAAGCGGCGTCGCCATCATCTACATCACCCATCGCCTCCACGAGCTGGCGCAAATCGCCGATAGCGTCACCGTCCTCAGAGACGGCCATCACGTCGGCTCCGAGGATTTCGCCAAGACATCCCCCGATTCCATCGTCCGCATGATCTTCGGCTCAGTCGTCCAGCGTCAGCGTCCCCAAACCCTCCAACCCTCATCCGAGCCGCTGCTCGAAGTCCGCAAACTCTCCCGCAACAACAAATTTCACGACATCAATTTCACCGTCCACCGCGGCGAAATCCTCGGCATCGCCGGCATGCTCGGCTCCGGACGCACCGAACTGCTCCGCGCCATTTTCGGAGCCGACCCATTCGACGACGGCCAGATCATCCTGAATGGCCGCACCCTCACGCGCACCTCCATACGCGGCATGAAACGCCTCGGCGCCGCCCTGATTCCCGAAAACCGAAAAGAACAATCCATCATCCCCGAACTCAGCATCCGCGCGAATCTCTGCCTCGCCAGCCTCGGCACGGTCGGGTGGAATGGCCTGATCTCCGAACCACGCGAAAACAAAGTCGCCCGCGAATTCGTCCAGCGCCTCGACATCAAGCTCTCCAATCTCCGTCTCCCCATCAATTCTCTCAGCGGCGGAAATCAGCAAAAAGTCGTCCTCGGCAAATGGCTCAACACCCACCCGCGCGTCATGCTCTTCGATGAGCCAACCCGCGGCATCGACCTCCAGGCCAAGCAGCAAATTTTCCAGATCATGTGGAACCTCGGCAAAGAAGGCATCGGCAGCCTCTTCGTCTCCAGCGAGCTCGAAGAACTCCACGAAGTCTGCCACCGCATCCTCATCATGCGGTCAGGCGAAATCGACGGCGAAGTCCGCCCCGAAGATATTTCCGTGGAAGATCTGGTCATCCGCTGCATGAGCGAATCAACCACCGTGCGGGGCAACGCATGACGCGAAGACTCCGCGAATTCATCCTCGAGGGCGTCCTCGCTCTACTCTGCATCGTCCTCGCCTGGCGAGCCCCGGATTTCTATCGGCCGACAACCTCCTCAACGTCCTGCACAACGTCTCGATGGAAGGAATCATCGCCTTCGGAATGACGATGGTCATCATCGCTGGCGAAATCGATCTCAGCGTCGGTTCGATGATCGCCTTCGCCGGCTGCCTCACCGCCTGGATCACGGGCCAGCTCACCACTCCATCCATCGGCTGGCCGATGCCCCGCGCGATCCTCATCGCCATCCTCGCCTCCCTCCTCGCCGGCATCGCCATCGGCTCGATCTCCGGAATCCTCCGCGTCAAATTCCGCGTCCCAACCTTCATCAGCACCCTCGCCTGGCTCACCGTCCTCCGCGGCGCGGCCGGCCTGATCACCAACGGCTTCCCTCTCACCCCATTCCCCGATTGGTATAACTTCATCGGAGCCGGCCACATTTGGAAAATCCCCTTCCCCGCGATCGTGTTCGTCGCCGCGTTCCTGCTCATTCAGTTCGTCATGAACTACACGACCTTCGGCCGCTCGATCTACGCCGTGGGCGGCAACGCCGAAGCCGCCCGCCTCAGCGGCATCCACGTCACCCGCGTTAAAATCGGCGTGATGGCCATCGTCTCCGCTCTTGCCGTCATTGCCGGCGTCATGCAGTCATCGCAAAATATGTCCGGCTCCGACCGCAGCGGCACCGGCTGGGAACTCGACGTCATCGCCGCCGTCATCATCGGCGGCACAAATCTCATGGGCGGCGCGGGAAGAGTCTGGGGGACTCTCATCGGCGTCATCTTCCTCGGCGTCCTCGTCAATGGAATGACCCTTCTCAACATCAGCGAATACTGGCAAATGGTCGTCCGTGGCGTTCTCATATTGATGGCGGTTCTGATCAACGTCTCGCCGACGGAACGCGCATGAAATTTCGCAAATCAGAGGATTGAAATGATCGATCGAATCACTCGCCCCAGACAATTCACCGCATTAGCTTTGATCACGGCAATCGCACTGTGCATGACAGGCTGCACTGCTTCTCACAAAACTACCGAAGCCCGAACCATCGTTCCCCAAAGTAAACCATTACCCGAAATCACCCTCGACACCGGCTGGCAATTGCAGGACATCGCCAAAGTGCCCGATCAGGGCGAAGCGGTCTCCAGCCCCAACTATTCACCCACAGGATGGTTCAAAGCCACTGTTCCCGGAACCGTCCTAACCACCCTGGTCAACAACGGCGTCTACCCCGAACCGCTCTACGGCGAAAACGATCGCCCCACCAGCATCCCCGACTCCCTCTGCCGAACATCCTACTGGTATCGCACCCAATTCACCGTCCCCCCGGAATTTACGCCGGCAAGCATCTCTGGCTCAATTTCGACGGCATCAACTACATCGCCGAAGTCTGGATCAACGGCCACGATCTCGGCAGCATCAAAGGCGCCTTCGTCCGCGGCATCTTCGACATCGCCCCGTACATCACGCCCGGCCAAACCGCCGCGCTCGCCGTCGAGATCATGCCGCCGCCGCATCCCGGCACGCCGCACGAGCACACCGTCGAAGCCGGCACCGGCAGAAACGGCGGAATCCTCTCCGAGGACGGCCCCACATTCCTCTGCACCCTCGGCTGGGATTGGATTCCCGCCATTCGCGACCGCGACATGGGCATCTGGCAAAAGGTAACGCTCTCCGCCACCGGCCCGGTCGTCGTGCGACGATCCCACCGTCAGTTCCGACCTCCCGCTGCCCCGCACCGACTCCGCCGATCTCACCCTCCAGACCACGCGTGCAAAATGTCACCGACCACCCGCAGACCGGCAATCTCCACGGCACGTTCGCGGACGTGAGTTTCGATTACCCGGTCACCCTCGCGCCCAACGAATCAAAGATTGTCAACCTCACCCCCGCCGAAATTCCGCAACTCCACGTCAATCAACCGCTCCTCTGGTGGCCCAACGGCTATGGCCCGCAGAATCTCTACAAGCTGCATCTCAGTTTCGATGTGGACGGCGCAATCTCCGACGCCAAAGATCTCACCTTCGGCATCCGCAAAATCACCTACGACGTCCCCGGCTCGAAAAACCTCACCCTCTCCGTCAACGGCGTGCCCGTCATGTGCAAGGGCGGCGACTGGGGCATGGATGAAGCCATGAAGCGCATCCCGCGCGATCGCCTCGAAGCTCAAATCCGCATGCACCAGGACGCCAACTTCAACATGATCCGCAACTGGGTCGGCCAGAGCACCAGCGACGATTTCTACGACCTCTGCGACCAATACGGCATCATGGTCTGGGACGAATTCTTCCAGCCCAACCGCAGCGACGGCCCCAACGTCGTCAGCATGCCGACATGTATCTCGCCAATGTCCGCGACAAAGATTCTCCGCTACCGCATCCATCCCTCGATCGTGATCTGGTGCGGCCGCAACGAAAGCGACCCCGCCCCCGAAGTCATCGACCGCGGAATCCAGCAGAATCGCCGCCGAGCTCGATCCCGCCCGGCTCTACCACCGCAATTCCGCCGACGGCCGCGGCGTCCGCTCCGGCGGCCCCTATCGCTGGCGAGACGCCGCGCGAGTTTTACACCTTCACCGAAGCGTTCAAAACCGAAATCGGCAGCGTCTCCATCCCCACGCTCGAATCGATCCACGCCATGATGCCGGAAAAGGATTGGGAAACCGTCAACGACGACTGGGCCGAGCATGATCTCTGCTGCGGCGCGCAGGAAGGCTCGCGCAGGCGTTCCCGCTCTATCCCGACATCATCGCCCAGCGTTACGGCCCCGTCGCCAACCTCCCCGATTTCGTCCGCAAGTCGCAGCTCGCCAACTACGAAGCCTTCCGCGCCATGTACGAAGCCCGCTTCGCAAAGCTCTTCAACCCCTGCACCGGCGTCCTCACCTGGATGAGCAACCCCGCCCAGCCCAGCTTCGTCTGGCAAATTTACAGCTACGACCTCGAGCCAACGCCTCGCTCTTCGGCGCTCGCAAAGCCTGCGAGCCCGTTCATATCATGATGAACCAGGACAATTTCCACGTCATGGTCATCAACCAAACCCCAAAATCGCTCGACAATCTGAGTCGCCTGGGTCCGCATCTATAATCTCGACGGAACCCTCAAATACGAACACCGCCATTTCGTCACCGCATCCCCCAGCGCCGCCACCGATCTGGGCAAAATCGACTGGCCCGCCGATCTCTCACCCGTTCATTTCGTAAAACTGGAACTGGAAGACCACGACGACGACATCCTGTCGGATAATTTCTACTGGCACGCGACAGCCAATTACCCCAACGATTTCACGGCCTTGCAAACGCTTCCCATGGTCTCGCTCAACGCCCGAATCATCCGCCGCGACGAAGAAAAACGCTGCCGCCTCGACGTGCAGTTATCCAACCCCTCTCCCGTCGTCGCCCTCATGGCCCACATCCAGCTGCGCAAGCAAAGCACCGGCGAGCGAGTTCTCCCCGTATATTACGGCGACAATTACGTCAGCCTGCTCCCGGGCGAAAGCCGCTCGATCTCAGTTGACGCCGCCAAGCAGGATCTCGGCAACGACGAACCGCTCATCGTCGTCGATGGCTGGAACGTCACCACCACCACCCAATCCTTCACCGAAGGCAACGGCAACTCCAGCATCGCCGCAAACACCGAGGCTCAACCCGACAGCGTCCCAACCGGCAACTGGACCGTCATGCGCCCCACCAAGCCACCGCAAACCCGCCCCTCCAACTCCATCGGGCTCTTCGCCGCCGACGATGACATCGGCACGGTTCTCTACCCCGGCAGCGTGGACTATAGCGCTCTCAAGAAAACCTACACCATCACCGGCAACGGCGAAAACATGTGGTTCGCCGCCGACGCCTTCCATTTCCTCTGGAAAAAAATCTCCGGCGATTTCGCCCTCGAAGCGGATGTCTCATTTGTCGGTGAAGGTAAAAATCCACACCGCAAAGCATGTCTATTGGTTCGCCAAGCCTCGACGCCAATTCAGCCTACGCCGACGCAGCCCTCCACGGCGTCGGCCTCACCTCCCTGCAATATCGCGACGAAACCGGCATCAACACCCACGAAGTCCAATCCAACATCACCGGCCCCCAGCGCCTCCGCATCGAAAAGCACAGCGATTATGTCTACATGCTCCTCGCCCCCAAAGATCAACCGTTCGACTTCTCCGGCGAGGCCGTGCGATTAAAGCTCCAATCCCCGTTCTACGTCGGCCTCGGCGTCTGCTCCCACGAAAAACTCGTCTCCGAAACCGCCATCTTTTCCAACGTTCATCTGGTGATAAACATGCCCACGACACAACCCCAAGCAACCCTTCACAGCACCCTGGAAACCATCACCATCGCCTCAACCGATCGCCACATCACTTATTCCGCCGCCGGACATTTCGAAGCCCCAAACTGGACGCCCGACGGCTCCTCCCTCATCTTCAACCGCGACGGACGAATCTGGCGCATCCACGTCGCCGGCGGCACGCCAACTCAAATCGACACCGGATTCGCCAACCATTGCAATAACGACCACGGCCTTTCCCCCGACGGCAAAATGATCGCCATCAGCGACCAATCCCAGAAGCCGCATCAATCGATCATCTACACCGTCCCCATCGCCGGCGGCACGCCCCACCGCGTCACCCAGAAATTTCCCTCCTACTGGCACGGCTGGTCCCCCGATGGCAGCACCCTCGCCTTCTGCGGACAACGCGACGGAAAATTCGGCATCTTCACCATCCCCTCCGACGGCGGCGAAGAAACCCGCCTCACCACCACCGACGGCCTCGACGACGGCCCAGACTTCTCCCCCGACGGCAAATTTATCTACTTCAATTCCGACCGCACCGGCCTGATGCAAATCTGGCGCATGCGACCCGACGGCTCAAACCCCGAGCAAGTAACCTCCGACGATTTCAACAACTGGTTTGCCCACCCATCCCCAAATGGCAAATGGATCGTCTTCCTCAGCTACGACAAAGACGTCAAAGGCCACCCCGCAAACAAAGACGTAACGCTCCGCCTGATGTCCCTCGCCGACGGAAAAATAACCATCCTCGCAAAACTCTTCGGCGGCCAAGGCACGATCAACGTCCCATCCTGGTCCCCCGACAGCCTAAAGCTCGCCTTCGTCAGCTATCAACTGCTACCGTGATGTCCAAACGTCACGCCTCCACTTTATTTTCCCCTCTCCCCGGTACACCGGGGAGAGGGACAGGGTGAGGGGCGAACCACGCGTCCACAAGTTCAGCTCAGCATAAAAAAAGTGGTCCCTCAACCCGAAGTTTATGGATCGCTAACAAGCGTCGTAAAACTTTGCGTATCCAGCATCACACGAGCCGCTCCCTCATCAACGCTAACAGGCTCCATCTTTTTCATGTCGCGCAGCATCAGTAACATAAACCTGCAACCGCGTAACCCCAGCGGGCAACCCAGAAATCACAACCATCCGCGTCGCCCCATTATTCACCAGATGCAAACAATATTCCCCACGCCCCACATCCACATAAGCACAAGCAACAATCGCAGATCGATCACATGAAATCGGAATCGCCGCCGCCCCAACCGGCGTAGAACCCAACTGCTTGAGCAGCCAAAACCGCTCCGTCGGCACCAGCGCCTCCCCATTCTCCCCACCCCTCAGCAACGAATAATTCTCCGTCAATTGCCACTGCAAAATCGACTCCGGCTGACAAATCCGGCAAATCTCCACATACTCGCTGATCTCTTCCATCCCATACCAAGGCTCCAGAAAAATATTCGGATACGCATAACTGTTCGAATCCGTCCCACCCTCGCCAACCAAAAGTGGCACTCCCAATTTCTTCGCCGCCGCCCCCCAATGCGAAAACTGATCGACCGTTCCCCCATGCCACGAATGAAACGAAACCGCCCCGACATATTTCACCGCCTCCGGATCACCCATCGCCGCATCGATAAATTTGTATGGCTTCGGATCGCTCGTGTCCCCGAGCAGCATCTTCGTCACCAGTCCCCGCGAAGCAAAATAAGCCCCCAACCGCTTGATCGCCTCCGCATGATCCGCCGGACTCTGCAAAACCTGGATCCCAAGATCCGATTCGTTGAACGAAAACAGCCGCGGCTCCGCCCCATAGTGCAATTTCAAATACTCAAGATAAGACCCGATCGACTTGCACAGCTCATCATATTTCTTCGGATTCACCTTCCGCCCGCCGCCGAAAAAAGATCGTCTGCCGGCCTGCCGCGGCGCCAGCGCCCACTCCGGCGCCGACCAGACGCTGATAATCATCGGAATATGCTTCAGCGCCAGCGTCCGCGCCATCTCCATCGCCGATTGCACCTCCCCGTTCATTTTCCCATCACGCGCCGCCTCCGCCGGATCGACATTCTCATCCGGCTGCCAGAAATTCAGCGGCATCGCCACCCGCCCCCACGCCACCCGCATGTTCCGCAGGTTGTACTGAATCTCCAGCGGATCAGCCGGCCCCTGCAATCGAAAATTCCCGCCCATCCCATCAAATTCACTCCCCGGCTTTGATGGATCGATCACCACCTTCGCCTCCGATCGATCCACATCTCCCGAAGCGCGAAAAGTAATGCGCGCATGAACCTCCTGCCCCGCCTTCACCGGTCCGCTGACGAGAGGAAAATAAATATCCAAATCCGCCCCCGCCACCCGGCGGTCATCCCCAAACACAACCTCACGCGGCGAATCCAGCGTCATCTCCAATTGCCGATGCGCCGACAAAAACCGCAACCCCCCCGTCATCGCGCTCAAATAATGCTTCTCTGAAGGCCGCGTCGCCGTCAGCGGTATTTGTCCAACCGCCGAAGCATCCGAATCAATCAGCACCACCGATCCATTCGCATAATCCGCGCTGGGAAGATGTAGATAAAAATTAATCCCATCCGTCTTCACATCCGCATTCGCTTTGATCCGCACATCCACATTCACAACCCCCGGCCCCGCATCCTCAAAAACCATTCGGCAACCAAGCGCACTCGGCGCACGAAACACATACGCAAACCCCCTCCGAAATCCGCCGCTCCGCAATCCCCCTTCGCAAATCTGCTCATTCCCCTCCCGATGAAACTGCACATTGCCCAGCATTTCCGCCTGCTCCGCCCCGCCCGGCCCCGGAGCCCCCGCCAATCGCACCCCCGTCTTAAACGCCATCAACTCCCCATCAACCCGCACCCCGCGCAATCCGCCCCAGGCCGAAACTTCCGCCTGCCCAAACGCCGTCCCGCACCCAAGACAAATCCCCATCGTTGCAATAACCCACCGCATCATGGTATTCATTCATATATATTAACATTCCAATTTGCTGATACCATCACAGGTTTTCGCCCATGACAAATTCCCCCGACGCGGACATCAAAAAGCATCGCACATCAAACGTCACCCTCACGGTTTTCGACGAAAACCGCCGCCCCCTCGCCAATCGCGAAGTCACCGTCGCCCAGAAAAATCACAAGTTCCTCTTCGGCATCACCGGCTCCAGCGTCATCCCCCTCGCCAACAACGAACTCACCGGCGAAGCCAAAGCCCAGGCGGAATTGCACAACGAAAAACTTCTCAAGCTCTTCAATTTCGTAACCCTCCCATTCTATTGGGGACGATTTGAGCCAACGCGAGGCAAGCCCGATACCAAGCGTATCATGAACACCGCCAAATGGTTCGTCGATCGCGGCTGCCTCGTCAAAGGCCACCCCCTCTGCTGGCACACCGTCAGCGCCGATTGGCTCCTGAAATTATCCAACGCCGAGATCATCGAAGCCCAGCGATCCCGCATCACCCGGGACGTCACCGATTTCACCGGCCCGATCGATATGTGGGATGTCATCAACGAAGTCGTCATCATGCCGATCTTCGACAAGTACGATAACGGCATCACCCGCATCTGCCCGCGAGCTCGGCCGCATCGGCATCATCCGCATGACCTTCGACGCCGCCCGCGCCGCCAACCCCCGCGCCACGCTTCTCCTCAACGATTTCGATCTCTCCGCCGCCTTCGAATGCCTCATCGAAGGCGTCCTGGAAGCCGGCATCCAAATCGACGCCCTCGGCCTTCAATCCCACATGCACCAGGGCTACTGGGGCGTAGAGAAAACACTCGGAATTCTGGAACGATACGCCCGCTACAAGCTGCCGATTCATTTCACCGAAAGCACGCTAGTCTCCGGCAAGATTATGCCCCCGGAGATCGTCGATCTGAACGATTATCAAGTGGACAGTTGGCCCACCACCCCCGAAGGCGAAGGCCGCCAAGCCGAGGAAGTCGTGCTACATTACAAAACCCTCTTCGCCCACCCGTCAGTCGAAGCCATCACCTGGTGGGGCCTCGAAGACGGCGGCTGGCTCAAAGCCCCATCGGGGTTAGTCCGCGCCGATCATTCCGCCAAACCCGCATACGATGCCCTACTGAATCTCGTCAAAAAAGAATGGTGGCTCCCGCCGACGAAATTCGTCACCGACGCCCGCGGACAACTCCAATTCACCGGCTACCTCGGCGAATACACCCTGTCGTCCGGCGGCAAAACAAAAACGATCCATCTGAATGAAAATGGCAACAGCAATTTAGCTTTGCAAGTCTGATGAATGAAATCACTTCCTGGATTTAGAAAGATACGCCCCCAGCGGCGTCCAGTAGAATTTCTTCCACCCCTCAGTCACCCCGGCATAATCATGCTCCGGCACGTTCACATGCACCAGATCGATCCGCCCCCGCCTCCCATCCTGAACGAACGTGAGAATCAGCACCGAATCCAAATCCGTCTTTTTCCAATGCCCCCCGCGCACCGCTGCACTACAAGCTTGCCCGGCACGCTCAGCAAGGTCGAACCCGAAAGCATCCCATCAAACGCGCTGAATTTCGCCCGGCTTCGCCCCAATAACCACCTTCCCGCCCGTAAACGCCCCATGCTTCTTCGGATCCATGTACATGTCATAAAGCTCTTTCGCCGATGCCGAAAAATGAACGGATTGCTCGATGGCCTTGCTCATATTTTGTCTCCAATGAAAGCCAAATATCCATAACTCTCCAGCTTTGCAATGCACCTCACTAACGCCGCGCGATACCACGGTAAGAATGCTCACCAAACTTCGCCGCGCAAACCATTGCTAATCCACATCCCGCCCCGCGTCGATGAATCAGTAGAGCTTCAAATCTAGACGGTTGTGTTCAGGGGAGTAGGGACAGAAAATGCGTGTTCGCCTTCCATCGTTTCCGGGGCTGCTGCTCATCGCGAGCTCGCCGCATGCGCCGTCTTGTTTCACTATCACGATCGTTTCCTGCATGCAGCCTGTGCAGCAATCGCTCTCATCGCCCTCTTCAGCGCCGCCTGGGCAATGCGCAGCGACTCCGCCCGCCGCCGCGCAATCGAATCCTACAAACAATTGAACGCCGCCCTCGACCACGCCACCGAGGGAATCGCCCGTCTCGACGCCAAGGGAAACTACGTCGCCGTCAGCGCCCTCTACGCCCGCTGCTGCGGCTACGAGCCCGGAAAAATGCTCGGACAGCACTGGACCCTCACCCTCCATCCCCCCGACCGCCAAAAACTCTGCAAGGCTCTCGATCAGATGCTGCACAGCGGCGCCTCGGAAGTGGACGCCTTCGCCCGCCGCAAGGATGGATCCCTCTTCCACCAGCATGTCGCCATGGTCGTCCTCCGCGACGAAGAAGGAAAACTCCTCGGCCATCATCGCTTCATCAAAGACATCACCCTCCGCAAAATGTCCGAAGCCGCCCTCTGCGCCAGCGAGCGCCGCTTCCGCGTCCTCGCCGCCCACGCCCCGGTCGGCATCTTCCAGTGCAACGCCGAAGGCCGCTGCTCTTACGTCAACACCCGCTGGACCGACCTGACCGGCATCAACATCCGCCACGCCAAACGCGACGGCTGGCTGACTGCAATCCATCCCGACGATCAAAGCGAAACCGCCGCCTCCTGGAAACAAGCCGCCGCCACGGGAAAGCAGTGGAATGCCGAACTCCGCTTCGGCCGCGCGGAAGGCCATCCCATCCGCGTCTCCTGCAGCGTCGCCCCCATCCGCGACGAGGCCGGCGCAGTCGAAAGCTTCATCGGCATCGTCACCGACATCACCGAACTCAAAGAAAGCGAAGAAACGCTCGCCCATCAAACCCAGGAATTAAAACGCAGCAATCGCGAACTGGAGCAATTCGCCTACATCGCCAGCCACGATCTTCAGGAACCCCTCCGCATGGTCTCCAGCTACACGCAATTGCTCGAGCGCCGCTACCACGGAAAGCTCGGCTCCGACGCGGATGAATTCATCACCTACGCCGTCCAGGGCGCCGCCCGCATGCGCAGCCTGATCGATGACGTCCTGGAATTCGCCCGCGTCTCGCGCGATGCTCCGCTCGATGAGCCGACCGATCTGCAGCCGCTTCTAACCGCCACGCTCGCGGATTTAGACACCATCATCCGCGAGAAAAACGCCCAGATCACCAGCGATCCGCTCCCCGTCGTCGCCGGAAACTCCTCCCAACTGCGGCAGGTCTTGCAGAACCTCATTGGCAACGCTGTCAAGTTCTGCAAGCGCCCGCCGCGAATCCACATCGAGGCACGCCGCGACGGCGACAACCACACCATCTCCGTCCGCGACAACGGCATCGGCATTGACCCAAATCATCTCGACAAAATATTCCAGGCCTTCCAGCGCCTCAACGGACAATCTGAATTCGCCGGCAACGGCATCGGCCTCGCCGTCTGCAAACGCATCGTCGAGCGCCACGGCGGCACCATCAATGTCATCTCCCGACCCAATGAGGGTTCCACATTCACATTCACGCTCCCCGCCGCCCGGCTCGAACCGGCCGCCGAGGAACCATTATCCGCATGACTCATTTCGGAGAAGAATATGCACGAGTATCTCGACGACTATCAGCAGATCATCGCCACCATCCCCGAAGAGGACGTGGAACCGCCCCCGCTCCCAAAACTCCAACCGGTAACGCCGCGCCACCGGCCAAGTGAAATCCTACTGGTCGAGGATAGCGAGGGCGACGTCCGTCTCATCCGCGAAGCCTTCCGCGAAACAGGGTCATCGCACCACATCACCGTAGCCCGCGACGGCGAAGAAGCCCTCAACATCCTCCACGGCATAGGCCTCTTCGGCTCCGGCACCCGCCCGGACTTGATCCTGCTCGATCTAAATTTACCCCGAAAAGATGGCCGCCAGGTCCTTGCCGAGGTCAAACAAGAAGCAACACTTCAATGCATCCCCGTGATCGTATTAACCAACTCCAACGCCCCGCGCGACATCAGTACCTGTTACGACCACCGCGCCAATTGCTACATCCGCAAACCCCTCAGCTTCGACGAATTCATCGCAACAATAAAATCGATCGAACACTTCTGGCTAAGCGAGGTGCTACTGCCAGCAGCGTAAAAAAACATGCCGCGCTAAATTGGGCCACGAGGTGCGCCACCTTCTCCGATTCATCAATCATCGCCAAATGTCCAACCGAATTTCAAGGTGAGGTCGGACAAGGCGGGTTGCGAAGGACGGTTGAGGTCGCGCCTGAGCGCGAAAGTCCGAAGCAATCGTCGCCGAAGGCAGCACTCGTCTTCCCCGGCGGCAAAAGGACTGTTGAAATATGATACAGGCCAGTCAGCAGCATCCACAGCGGCAGCGATCATTATATTCGAGCCCAGACTTCAATTCGTCACAAGAACCGTAACCGATCATCGCCTTCTTCCAAATGTGATTGTTCAAATTAAATCACATCCACCCAATACCCCGCGACAGAAAAATAATCCTAATTCATCCTCTCTCCGCAGACCGAGTAGTCGCCCCCCGAAACGACCGCTCCCCCATATCATGCGGATCATCCGACCGCGGATAATCTCTCCAAATCCACCGCATCATCTCCGGATAAATCTCACCCCCCTGCTTCTGCCCATGCAGCCCAATCCCCCACGTATAATTCACGTCATACCCCTTGCGTGTCAGCGCCTCCATCAACCGAACATTCTGAAAATGCCAATCCCGGTTCGGATCATAACTATCGCCGACCAGCGCCACGATTATCATTAACCCCATCCTGCAAAAAAATCCGGATCGGCTTCTTCTCGCCGGCAAGAATTTTCTCAGGATAAACATACCCCCCGCGAATATTCACAAAGCTCCCAACGGTACTAATGACCTTATGAAACCGATCCGGCCTCTCCCAAGCCACCGTAAAAGCCGCAATCGCTCCCGAACTAGACCCCGCGATCGCATGCATCTCCGGATCACTCGAAATATTAAACTCCTTCTCAATCACCGGCATCAGCTCATCCACAATCACCCGCGCATACTTGTCATCCAGCGTGTTATATTCAACCCGCCGATTGCTCGTCTTATCCCCCCAGTCCTTAGGCGTAGGCTCCGGCTGCACCGGCGTTCTCCCCGGATTGATAAACACCGCAACAATCACCGGAATCTCCCGCCGCCAGATCAGGTTGTCCAGCACGTTCGGAATGCGCAAATCCCCACGCGGATCGATCATCGCCTGCCCGTCATTGAACACCATCAGCGCCGCCGGCTGCGAAGCATCGTATTGCTGCGGAACATAAACCCAATACGTATGCCCCGTCCCCGGAAAAACCTCACTCGGCAAAGTCGTCGGCCCAATCAACCTCCCCTTCGGCACCCCATCCTGCGGCAACAAATCCGGCCCAAGCTGGTAAAAACGATCCTCACCAGCCGCCAAAGCGACGGCCGCCGCCGACAACACAACCAATAGGCAAATCAGTGAACGGTTCATGAAATCTTCGCCAAGCTCACGGCACCGGCGGAAGATCCGCCGTGCATTGCGAGCATTTCTTCGCCTTGATCGGAATCAACGACAGACAGAACGGACATTCCTTGGTCGTCGGCTGCGAAGGCTCCGGCGTACCCCCCACCTGTTTCATCACCGACCCCAGCAGCTTCACCATGGTAATAAACACGGCAAACGCGACGAGCATGAAATTAATTAGCTGCGCAATAAAGTTTCCAATCTTAATTCGCCCAATCGTCCATGAAATCTCAACCGGCTGATTGGGAGCCGCGGGAGCGGCCGCCGGCGCGGGAGGTGGCGGAGTAGCAGGCGCCGCGGCTACCGCGCCAGGCTGTGTACTCGCCGGCTGCGTTGTCACCCCAACATCCGCTGCCGTCTTCTCCGCGACCGTCTTCGCCGTCGCCACCGCCTCCTGGGCTGTCGAGGTCACATACGTAATCGACGGCATGATGATGTCCTGCACCAGCGAATTGATCACCCCGCTGAACGCCGCTCCGATCACCACCGCGATCGCCAGATCGATCATGTTCCCCTTGAACGCGAACGCTTTGAATTCTTCCCAGAGCTTCGATTTCACGATGGCTCTCCTTTCATTGACCGGCGAGACCCTGTTGCATTAATAATGTTCGCCGTTTACCGCCGAATTGGCAAACTGTTATTGGGAAATCAACTCCCCTGACGATAGGATCATCCCGTCGATAGGATCATCCCGTCGAAAGGCCGCCGAATGAACAGCAGCACCCGCCGGGTCAGACATCTCGCGTTGGGTCTGGTGATTGTTTCCGTGGCGCTCGCTTTTATTCTGATGCACCAGCACCATCCATCATCCGCCGCCGGCGACGAATCCCCATCCGCCGCCACCGAACCCTCCATCCGACTCTGGGAGCAAGACGCCCCCGGAGCCCAGGGCTCCGATGATTCCGATATCCCGACGCTGACTCCCTTCTTCCCCCCGCAAGGTACCGCCACCGGCGCCGCATTCATCGTTTGCCCCGGCGGCGCCTACATGCATCTCGCCCCCCACGAAGGAAAACCCGTCGCCCAGTGGCTCAACACCATCGGCATCAACAGCTTCGTTCTCAAATACCGCCTCGGCCCCAAATATCATCACCCCGTCGAACTGGAAGACGTCCAGCGCGCCATCCGCCTCGTTCGATCTCGCGCCGCCGAATGGCATCTCGATCCCAAAACGCGTCGGCATCATCGGCTTCTCCGCCGGCGGCCATCTCGCCTCCACCGCCGCCACCCATTTCGACGACGGCAACCGCCGCCGCCCCCGACCCAATCGACCGAGTCAGTTCAAGGCCCGACCTCGCCATCCTCATGTATCCGGTCATCACGATGTACGAACCGTTCGATCACCACAATTCGCGAAACAATCTGCTCGGCCAAAATCCCGATCCCGCTCTAGTCGAGTTCCTCTCCAGCGATCGCCAGGTCACGCCCCAGACGCCGCCCTGCTTCATCGTCCACGGCGCCGACGACCGCACGGTCGCGGTCGAAAACAGCCTCCTCTTCGCCATGGCCTGCCACGAAAATAAAGTCCCCGTCGAACTGCACATATTCGAGCACGGCCCGCACGGCTTCGGCCTAGGCGGCAACGATCCGGTCCTCAGCACCTGGCCCAACATGGCCGCCCACTGGCTCCAAAATCACAACTTCGCAAAGGAATAAACCCCACTATATATTTAGCGGCGGTGCAAAGCACCGCGGGTTCGTCATACTGCTATCAGGAGCATCCATGCGAGTCTTCGTCACCGGCGCAGCCGGCTTCATCGGCAGCCGCCTCTCCAAAGCCCTGCTAGAGCGCGGCGACGAAGTCATCGGCTTCGACAACCTAAACGATTACTACGCCCTCGAGCACAAAGAGCGCCATCTCGCCGACCTCCTCCCACAAAAAAAATTCCGCTTCATCAAGGGCGATCTCTGCGACGCCCCCGCCCTCCGCGAATTACTATTAACCACCAAACCCGACGCCGTCGCCCACCTCGCCGCGATGGCCGCCGTCCGTTACAGCGTCGAGCACCCGCTCATCTACGGACAGGTCAACGTCCAGGGCACCATGAACCTTCTCGACGCCGCCCGCCACCTCGGCAAACCCCGCTTCGTCCTCGCCTCCACCGGCTCAACCTACGGCAAGGACACGCCCAGTCCCCTTCAAAGAAACCGCCCCCGCCGATC
Source organism: uncultured Phycisphaerales bacterium (assembly GCA_963773725.1). Classification (GTDB taxonomy): domain Bacteria; phylum Planctomycetota; class Phycisphaerae; order Tepidisphaerales; family Tepidisphaeraceae; genus PALSA-1353. The sequence continues at coordinate 279,298 of CAVZCA010000007.1, read as the reverse complement.
GCCCCCTGGCCCCCTACCCCGCCAGCAAACGCGCCATGGAACTTTCTCGCCCACAGCTACCACCATCTCTGGAATCTCCCCACCACCATCCTTCGCTTCTTCAACGTCTACGGCCCCCACGGCCGCCCCGACATGATGCCCTGGATCTGGTCCCAGACAATTCGCGCCGGCAAACCCATCACCCTCTATGGCGGCGGCAAACTCAAACGCGACTGGACCTATATCGACGACATCGTCGCCGGCTTCATCGCCGCTCTCGACAAAAACCTCGAATACGAAATCATCAACCTCGGCTGCTCCCAACCCGTCGAAAATCTGGCATTCGTTCAAATCCTCGAAGAACTGCTCGGCCGCAAAGCCAACATCGTCGATACCCCCACGCCCCCGTCCGAGCCGCTGATTTCCTTCGCCGACATCACCAAAGCCCGCCAATTGCTGGGCTATGACCCGAAAATAAACGCCCGCGAAGGCCTCGCCAGATTCACCACCTGGATGCGCCAGGAAAACTTGCTGTAACCGATAGCGACTTCGAACCCTATACTTCCCCCCATGGCCGATTCACCGCCGACGCAGGTATTAGATGAAGAAACCCTTTCAATCCTCCGCTGCCCCGTCACCCGCAGCAAGCTCAGACTAGAAGACGGCTTCCTGATCGGAGAAGTCGGCGGCCTCCGCTACCCCATCCGCAACGGAATCCCCGTATTACTGGTCGAAGAAGCAACCCTCCCCACAGGCATCGAATCCCTTGACGCCTTCCGCGCACCAATTCGGCATAAAGTAAAAGCGCATGACCGGAAAAGGCTCACCAAAACGTAAACAGGCAAGCCAACACCGTTCCAGCGCCAACGCCCGCTATATTCGAGTAAGCGCAGCCGGCCGTCACAAATGATGTAACCGAAAAAATTCTTCTGATTCCGCCCCCACACCCAAAACCCGTCAATCTCTCAACCCCTGCAACTCCTTCAACCGCTCCCCCGTCACCGGCTTCTTCGTCTTCATCATCTCCACAAACGCATCAAACAAATAAGCCGCATCATGCGGACCCGGGCTGGCCTCCGGATGATACTGCACGCAAAACACCGGCAAGCGTCTTATGCCGAAACCCTTCCACCGTCTGATCATTCAAATTGATATGCGTCACCATCCCCCCGTGCGCTTCCAGCGATTTCCGATCCACCGCAAACCCATGATTCTGGCTGGTGATCTCCACCCGGCCCGTATCCAGATTCTTCACCGGCTGGTTCCCCCCGCGATGGCCGAATTTCAATTTATAAGTCGTACGCCCCAATCGCCCGCCCCAGAAGTTGATGCCCCAGGCAAATCCCGAAAATCGGCACTTTCCCGATCGCCCCCTGAATCGGCTTCACCGCATAATCCAGCACCGCCGGATCGCCCGGCCCATTGCTGACGAACAATCCATCCGGCCGATGCTTCAAAATCTCCTCCGCCGTCACATCCGGCGGCAGCACCGTCACCTTGATCCCGCGTTCGATCAGATGCCGCAGAATATTCTGCTTCGCCCCGCAGTCCAGCGCCACCACATGCAACCCATCTCCGCGCTCGACTTTCCCTAGCCGCCAATCCCCCTGGTCTTGATCCCACTCATACCCGCACGCAGGCTTCACCGCCTGCACCCAATCCGCCCCCTCCATCTGCCGCCGCCTCCGCGCGCTTCGCGACCAGCTTGGCATCATCCAGAATCTCGGTGCTGAGAATCCCGCGCATCGCCCCGCTGATCCGCAGCCGCCGCGTCAGCGCCCGCGTGTCGATCCCCTCGATCCCGATGATGTTGTTCTCCTTCAGATATTCATCCAGCGAAAGATCCGCCCGGTAATTCGAATAGACCGGCGACAATTCCTTCACGACAAACCCCGCCACATGCGGCTGCCGGCTCTCCACATCCAGCCGATTCATCCCATAGTTCCCAATCAGCGGATACGTCATCGTAACGATCTGCCCCTTGTACGATGGATCGGTCAGAATCTCCTGATACCCCGTCATCGAAGTATTAAAAACAACCTCCCCCTCCGAGGTCCCCGCAGCTCCAAACGCCCGGCCGGTAAACACAGTCCCATCCTCCAGCGCCAGCTTGGCCACAGCTCGTAATTCTGAAGCATCACCCATAAGCATCGGATTATAGAGAATTTCCAAAATGCCCAAGCCACCGCGCCCACGCTGGCAAAAGGCCCTTCAGCCGTCACGAAAACCGCAACTATCATCTTCAGCTATTTCCGTGTCACGTTTAGGTCGTCTGCATGAGTGCCCATTGGTTGTACGATATCTAATTACATAATGCCGAAAATCTGATAAAGACCAGCGCCCACAATGAATAGCCAACTCTCCTATTCAAAAATCGATCCTCCCACGAATGACGATCGCGGATCTCTCAAGTTGCTGGCGATTTTTTATTGCGTGTTTGGGGCTTTGGGCTTAGTCGGAGGACTCGGAATTGGAATGACCCATTCAGACAATTTGGCAACACTTGGGGAGCAATCATCTGTTCTGGGACATTTATGATGTTACTCAGCTCAGGATTGAGCATGCTGTACCACCGCTATCGAATCTTCAGCCTGATCGCAGCATCAATTACTTGTCTCGGGTTTCCGGCTGGAACCGCGCTTGGAATCTGGACCATTGCCGTTCTTCGTAGACCCGGCGTGAAGCAAATATATCTTGAGAGACAAACCTAGACAGCCGCGAAGCCAAATGATCCCAATCGCGGGGTTCGAAAATATTGCGATTCAAAAGCATCACCCATCAGTGCCGGGACTACAGAACAGTTCCAAAAAATGCCCAAGCACCACACCGCTCGCCGGCAAAATGCCCCATAGAACAGTATCAGGCAAGCCAAAAACGTCCGAAGCGGAAACAGCACGTCATATTCGAGTCAGCGAACTCGGCCGCCACAAAAACCGCAACGATCATCTTCTTTCCCAAATTCCCCTAATCCCGGCCAATAAAACCCAAAGGATAATCCTTTCAAGTTTTCCAATTATCTTCTCCGATACATAACGCTGAGGCTGTGGGTCTCCGACCTTAAAAGGTCGGGCAGCCTGATTGAGGAGGCCGGTGTAACGGCGAGCACCGGCCTCTTTTTTTATCGCGCAGACATCAACCCCAATAGTCACTGCCGCGGCTGCATTCCGCACCAGCGCCGGATCCAACCAGACAAACCGGTCCTCCGTCGCATAATTCTCCCCATAATCCACTTCCAGCCAAATCTGTCTTCGCCCCCGTCAGCGGAACCATCACCACCGGATAAACCCGCCCCGCCTTCACGTTCTTCTCCTCAAACACCACCTTGTCATCCAGATAAATCCGCACCGTCACATCCGCCAGCGGCGAATCCGAATCAATCGCAAATTGGCTCCGAAACCCCGCCCACTTCCCGTCAATCTCATAAACCAGTTTCGAATACGAATGACATCCGATCCCATGATGAAACGCATGGATACCGCTCCGCGGATCGGCTTCCCATCCGCGACGGTCCGGTCAAACCGCGTCGGAAAATTCTCGCGAAAAGAACGGCTTATAAATATTCTCCACCGGCTGCCGCGAAGTCAGCCACGCGATCGGCCCATTCAGCTGCTCAATCCCCGCCACCATGCCGACACATCAATCAGCCGCCTGCTCTTATCATCAAAAATAATCAGTCAGCTTGATCCGCCGCGAGCGACACCGCCGCAGCCTCACCGATTCATCCCCCGCCAAGCCGCACCCGAAACATCCGCCGCCTCATCCGCATGCCCGCCCGTCGGCCCCGTCGAGAACAAAACCGCGCTGATCGAATCCCAGCGCAAGCGTCGGCGTCGCATCGCCGACCTGAATCGTCACCCCATCCGCCGCCAATCGCGTGATAATCCCATGCATGGTATCCCCGTTCGCCAGCCGCACCACATCATCCGTCCGCGCCGCATCCACATCGCCCGCGCCGCATATCCGCCTTGCAAAATGGCCACCAATGAATCGATCGGAAATCCCATATCCCCCAGCCGCCCGCTGTGCCATTGCAGCGTATCGCCGTTCAACGAAACCGGCTCCCCGCTCACCATATCCCCGCTCCGAAAAAACAGCGAAAACCGCCCGCCTGCATCCGCACCGCGGCTTCACCGCCTGCGAAATCTCCAGCACATCATCCCACGGCACCAAGCCGCTCGAAAGATGAATCCCCGAAGCATCAATCGAATCCACGGCCACAGCCCGCGAACGAAATCGCGAATCCGTCAAATTCCAAACCCCGGCGAGCGACTGCCGGCAAATCAGCAACAGACAGATCAACTGCTAAAAACCGAAACGAGAAGCCCGAATGGCGAATGAAATCGAACGACCGAAATCCGAACGATAAACGTCATCGTTCCATTTCAATCGGGTTTCGGATTTGATTCTGATTTCGGTTTCGTCATTCTGATTTCCACATTCAGCTCCCCGGCCCCTTGCCATTAAACACCGGCAAATACCGATTCGGCATCTGCAAGATAATCAGCGCCATCGCCGTGCAATAATCCGGATCAACCTCCCCCTCCCAGTCGCCGGTCGTCTTGTTCTGCTGCGAAATCAAAAGCTCGCGAATCGCCGGATACCAATCCGCCCAATATTTCCCCCCAGCCAGAAACATCGCCTGCACCGCGTAATACTGCCCGTAAAAAAAATGCCCCTGCTCTTCGATCTGATCGCGCCCCGGAGTAAACCGCGAGAGATAATTCCAGCCCGCGCGTCACCGCGTTGTCCTCAAACCTCCCGGCATAATAGAGCGAAGCCGTCCCCGCCGCCGTCCGCGCGAACCCGCTCTTCCCCGCCGTCGAGCCTGATAGCTGAAACCGCCATCCGTATTCTGGCATTTCTTCACATACCCCAGCGCCTTCTCCATCACCGCCGCATCGGTCTTGATCCCCGCGTCCCGCGCCGACCGCAGCGCCATGATCTGGCAAATCGTCACCGAAATATCCGCATCCACCGGAGCCGGCTGATACCGCCAGCCCCCTTCGCGGATTCTGGCATCGCTCGATCAACCGAACGGCCTTTTGCAGATTCTCCTTGATCTGGTCGTCGCCGCGTCATCCCATACACTTCCCCGATGAACAACGTCGCAAACCCATGCGAATACATTTCCCCCTGCAAATGCGCTGGTGGTAAACAGCCCGGATTCCTGCTGATTGCGGATGATAAATTCGAACCGCCTTTCTCACATTATCGCCATATTTCCCCCGTCCCGGAAGATTCCCATCCGCCATGAACGCGATCCCCGACAGCGCCGTAATCGCCGCCGTCGCGCCATACGCCACCGAATTCCCAAACGACCCCTCCGCATTCTGCCGCGATGCCAGATATTCCAGGCCTTTTTCCACCGCAACCTGCTGCTCGGGCGTGATTTCGTTCGCAATCGGCTGATTCCCCCGCCGCTCCGGCGGAGGAGATACAGCCGCATCCGTCCCGCCGACGCAATCCCACCCACAAAAAAAGAAATCGATGTCACCGCCAAGAGCCAAGACGCCAAGAAAGCGAAAAAAAGAGTTGCCCGCTTTTCCTTGGCGTCTCCGCGTCTTGGCGCGTTTCACTTCTTTCTTCTGAGAATGACGATTACTTCGAAAATCATGAACCAAATCCAATTCACTGCGACTGCCGATTCCCCAGTGCCTGATAATACTCGTCGATGAACTCCTTGAATTTCTGCACCGGCTTTTCACTAGTTGGCCTCAATCATCGCCTGCCCGCTGCCGCGGCGAAAATTCGCCCCATTCCTTCATGCTCTGCGTGATATCCGTCGTCGGCGTGCCGTCGGTGTCCACATCGTGCCCCGCAACGCTCACCGATGCCGGCGTGTGCCCCGCATTGTGAGACTGCTGCCCGTTCGGATTGTTGTTATGAGCCTGGCTACTCGCCTCCGGCGTCGCCCGGCTGTGCCGCCTGCTGCGGCTTGCGGACTCGACTGCGATTTGCTCTCCGCCTCCTGCTCCGCGGCCTGATCAATCAGCGCATCCAGATTCTCCAGAATCCTCTTCTGAATCTCCTGCGTCACCTGCCCCGGATCATTGTCTCAGCGCCAATCGCTGATGCGACCGGCCCATCCGCTGGCCGACCAGATTCACATCATCCTTCACCTGATCCGCCGTCCGGCGTAGCCATCTCCCTGCAGCAGATTTTGCATCATCTCCTGATCGTCAATCGTTCTCCGTCGCTCGCCTCCTCCGGCAGCTTGTCCTTCGGATCAGGCTCCGGCCCCAGCTTCGTCTGCCCATGGCTGGCCTTCTGAAGAAGCTGATCCAGCACATCTCGCAGCTGCCCCTGCCGGTCGCCAAGGCGCCACCAGCGCCGGATCCTGATTGTCACTGCTTCTGGCTGATGGTCACGGTCGCCTTGTTCACCGCCTGCTGCAATCGCTTCATCAACCGCAGCTCCGCCTCCGTCGGCAACGGCGGCTGGCCCTGACCCCTTCCCACCTCCGCCGCTGCTCTTATTCGCAAATGGAATCTCCTTCGGCTTCACCGACAGACTGTCGATCATCGCCTGAATCTGCTCCTCAATCCGCGTCTGCTCCGCCTGCGTCACCACATCCGTCTGCGGCTTGGCCAGCTCCTCCCGCACCGATTTCATCGAATCCACGATGTCATGATTCGCCCAAACGTAAACGATGCTGTTCAAGCTCGACAGATCATCCTCCAGCTTCGCCGCCAGTCCGGCCAGCACATCTTGCCGCGGCGGAAGCTGATCCAGCAAAATCGCATCCCGATGCCCAAGCTGCCCATCCGCCAATCGCGGCGCCTTATCCATCGCCACCGTATCCGCATCAATCTTCTTCTGCGACTCCAGAATCTTCTGATAAGCCGCCCGAATCGCATCTTTCTTCTGATCGTTCAGCGCCTGATTGCCCTTCGCCGCCTGCTGATCGATCAGACTCCTTCGCCTTCTCCAGCGCAGCCAGCGCCTCCACCTGCGGCGGATCATACGCCGCCGCCAAACGCGACTGCGCCGATACCGCTCCCCTGCGTCGTCGCGCATCCGCATCGCCATCGCGCTGATCGCCCGCCCCATCCGGTCCGCCGCCCGGTTCAGATCCGCAACGATCGCCGCCCCATCCGGCAGCGCTTCCGCCGATTTCGAAACCCCGCGCGTGTTCCGCTCCGTCTGCTGCTGCAAGCGCGTCTGCGTATCCAGATCAGGCGTCGGCGGAAGATGCTCCTTCGCCCGCTCCGCCAGTTCCAGCAGATGATCGATCACCTTCGCATCCGCCTTCTTCAACGCCGCATCCCCCTGCAGCGACAGATTGTCGTAATTCAATCCCGACTGCTGGCGAAGCAGATTGGCGATCTGCTCCTGCATATCCGCCAGTTGCTTGGCCAGCGCCTCCAGCTTCCGCCGCTGCGCCTCTTCCAACTGGTGAATCATCGTCTGCAAACCGACTTCCACCTGCGCCTGCGCCTGCTGGGCGCTGGCCTGCTGGTTCTGCCGCTGCGCCTCGGCACCCGCTTTCATCTGCGCCGAAACATTCTGCTGCTGACCGGTCTGCGCCGCCTGCTGCATTGCCTGCGCCGCCGCCGGGTCGGTCTTGGCGAGCTGACTCGCCGTCTGCTGCATCTGATCCATCGCCTTCGACGTCTTGTCCGCCAGCGCCGCCTGCGCATCCGCGTTCGCCTGCTGCGCCTTCTGGTCCGCATCGATCCATCTGCTCCGGCGTCTTGCCCAGATTCCGCAGCCGATGTCGTTGCTGCTTCTGGCTGATCTGCCGCTGCTGATTCAAAATCTCCTTCAGCTGCTCGATCGTCTGGGAAAGCCCGCCGGCTTCCCCCATCGTCGATATCATCTGATCCAGCCGATCCGCCGCGTCCTGCTGATTCGCCTCCGCCGCCGCCAGCTTCTCATTCCGCGATCCGCCTGCTCCGCTGCTTGGCCGGATCATCATGCGCATCCGCTTTCTGATTCTTCGCATCATCCACCTGCCCCGCCGCATCCTTCATCGGATGCTCCGCGACCTGGTTCAGATCATCGCGCACGCTGCCCGTCGTCTCCTTCAAATCCTGCGCGGTCGATTGATTCTCCTTCATCCGGTTCACCAGATCGCATCCAATTTTTCCGCCGCCTGCTTCGCCTGCGAAGCAGCCGTCGCCTGCCGCGCCACAATCTCCTGCCCCTGCTGCCGATCCGCCCGGTGAACTGCGGCTGCTTCTGCGTCTGATGATGCAAATCCTCGGTCTCCCCCTTGAATGCTCCTCTGGCTATTGCGAATGTCCTTGATCTGCTCGCGCACCTGCCCCACCAGATCGTTCATCAGCGACGCTAAACTGCTCCTGGCTCATGATGCGTAATGCGATATTTCCCGCTGGAAACGACGTCGTGATGTTTCCCCTCAAATGCAAAGTTGTCCTGCGCCTCCAGGTGATATTCCAGCACATCGCCCGGCTTCAGCGCGCCGGATTCGCCGACATCTGCGCCAGATCCCACGGATAATCCAACTGCCATCGCCGCCGATCTCCCCGCCGATTCCAGCCGGCTCCAACCCACTCCCGCGTCGGATTGCCCATTGCTCGACCAGATCAACCGTTGAAAGCAGCACCGGCTTTTCCGCCAATCGGTAAACCACCAGCCTCAACGACTTGATGCCATAATCATCCTCCGCCACCGCCCGCAGCGGAATCACCGCCTGCGGCGTGCATTCCTCATTCCGCGCCGGCCGCGTAATCTGCACCGACGGCATCTGGTCCGGCCGGACGATCATCTGGTAATCCGCCCCATCATCGCTTCGCAAAACCATCCTGCTCAGTACGCTTGAATCTGAAACGACGCCGATTCCCGCGCCACCCAATGGCCCGACAACGGTGCTCCCAGCCGGCGCTTCCCAACTCATCTCCGGCAATTTCCCCGCCTGCTCCCCCGCCGAAATCATCGGCAATCGCGACGGATCGAGCTCCTTGTTAAACGTCACCTTCATCGTCAGCGCTTGAGCCATACGTCACCGTCGCCGGCGTGGAATCAAACTCCACCGTCGCCGCCGGCTCATTCACATATGGCGGCGGCTGCACGACTCAATTCCGCGGATGCAACCGACAGCCGCTGCACGATCGCGATCGTCTCGTGCGCCGTCGCATCATCCCCCGCTTCCATCCAGACTGGTCATCTGGCCATTGCCCGCCGCCGCATCCAGCCGCGCATCCAGGCTCGCGGAATAAACCCCATCCGCCCCGCGCGTCATGATTTCGGTTTCAACCGCGCCCATCCCCATACTGGTAATAAACCCGCGCCTCGCGCGAAGCCCTGTCCCCTTTCGTCAGCCGAATCCGCACATCCACGGGCTGCCCCACCGGCACGCGCTGACGGCAAATCGCCCACCATCTCAATTTCCACCCGCTTCGGCCACGGATGATTTTCAAACGGGGTGATCAATCGCGAAAATGCCGGCGACAGATAATCCTGCCCACGAGCATTCCCAGAATAATCAAAATCAAAATCGCCCCGCCGCCCGCCGCAAACGATTCCCAAACCGGCTTCGTCTGCACCGCGCTGATTCAGATCAAACCGCCCCGCCAGTCTCCGCCGCCTCGGCTACCACGCGGCTCTTCATCACCTCCGACCCGGCGTTCCCTTGGTCACAAAATCCACAGCTGCTCCGCAGCCGATCATTGAAATCGGGAAACGCATGTTCCAGTTTCCCCGCCACATCCGAAAGCCCCATCCGCGTCATCGCCGGCCGAACCACCCATCGCGCCAGAAAATTGCGCCAGGCACATCAGCCCCGCGCGCATCAGAATAATGCGCGGAATCGGCGGAAGATTCAGCAGATAATCCAGCAGCACCGTCCCCAGCAAAAGCCCCGCCCCGACGCGACCAGAATCCCGACGCCATACATCACGCTCAACAGCCGAACCCGCCGCCGGAGCGATTCAAGAGTATCGATCAGTGCAGTAGGAGGCATAACAAAACTCCAACCTGCTTTTCGTCGCCGCCGCGGCACTCGCGGCGCATCTCCCATCCAACACCCACTAAACCAACCCCACCATCTTACGCACAATCCATTCTACCGTGATCAGCACCACAAAAACGACCATCACCAGCGGCGCGTCCCAAAGCGGCTGGGTGGTATCCATCGGGAATAATCCTCGCCGCCGACCGGATCGCCGTCAGCCTCGCCGCCGCCTCCGCCAGTGGAATGCACGCTATCCGTCGCCCAATCGGCTCAAAAAAGCCGTATCCACCTGCGGCTGCCGAAGTTCCATCTCCGGCTCCGCCACCTTGAACGAAATGCGACGGATCGCTATCCGTCAAATGCGGCAATTTCACGCGTGAATTGCCCAATCCTGTCCGCCGTAAACGATCCCGCTATACACCGCGTCGCCCGAATCCTGCCGCTGCAAATCCAGCCGCCGCACCGGCTGCCCGGTCGCATCATCGACAATTTGGACGGATACCGGCGGTGAAAGTTGCTGCATCAAATCCGGCGACAGCGGCTCGAGCCGCACCGTTCACCTGCCCCCCCAGCTCATAAACATCCCGGTCGGCGGCAAAAGTCATCTTCCGCTGCCCGATCTTCCGCCCCCGCGCCAGATACCGCAACTGCTGCACCCAATAAGTATTGAAGATCGATTCCCCCGTGTAAAACCGCCATCGCCACGAATCATCGATCGCCGAAAAAATCGTCCGCCCCGTGCCATAAGTTCCGATCACCAAAATCGGCGCCTTACGATCCTCCGGCCCCAAATCGGTCGGATGCTCCGCCAGGGTGATCCCAACGCCCGGCTTGATCATGATCCCCCGGCAATACCAGAACAATCTCTTGCAGATGATTCTTGACCAATTCTTCGTTCGTCCGCCCATTCCGGAAAAAACCGGAAGATCGGATAATTCGCCGCCGCGCCGCGTCAACACCAGGCGAAAACCCTCGGTGATGCTGGTGGCTGTCGTCATCCGCCTCGGTATGAGTGATGATCACCGGCAGCAGCGATTCGATCGGCGTGTTGCGATAACCCTGCGGCGACCAGCGCGGCCCCGCCACCATCTCCAACCCGCCCCCCTTCTTGCTCACGAAATCCGAAATCATCTGCAGCTGCGCATCCGTGAATTGCCGCGGATCGACATCGCCGATGATCACCACGTCGTAATCCAGCAGGCGATCCATCGTATTCGGGAAAAGCCGTGATGCGCCACGAGTTCTGATACTGCGGCCGGTTGGGATCGTCGCTCCCCTCCTGCCGGAAATCAGGATCGGCACTGGTCAGCAGGCAACTCACCTTCACCGTCTTGTCGCGCAGCAGACTGTTTTTCAGATACCGGTAATCCCACCGCGGATAACCATCGACGTACAGCACCGAAATATTGTTATCCAGCACATCGAGCCGCGCCGGATGAAAATTGTCCGCCATCGTCCAGTTCTCCCGGCTGCGGCTTGGCCTCGACAACCAGATTCGCCACGGGCATGTCCGCCGCCGTCGGCTTGAACTGCAAGTCGGCGTCGAACGGCTTGTCCATCCGCGGCCTCCACCGTTTTGGTAATTTCGTTCCCGGAGTCGTCCAGCACCGGAACATTCACGGTGCGGCCCTCCTGCGTGCTCCTGCCGCAGGAGCGCCAGTGTCATCGGATGATTCGCCTCATACCCCGATGCCTGAAGCGTCACGTGCAGATTCGTATAATCATCCACGAACGCCGTGTCTTCAAACGTGACCGACTGCACGGCGATATTCTGCGGCATCTGATCCGATCCCACCGCCACCGGGATAAATATTCACCCCATAAGATCTTCAACGCCGCCATCGCTTCCGGCGGCGATTCGCTGGGCGTCTCCCGGCCATCGGTGAAGACCACAACCCCCGCCACGCCGCTGGCCCTGCACATCCTGCAACACCGACGTCAGCGCAGGAACCATCTGCGTGCCGTCCCCCCCGCTTTCAGATCGCTGCATGCGCCGAAATCGCCTCGATCGATCGCCGCGCCGGAGCTTGCGTGTCGGCGTCTGGAGTCGCCGGGCCCCGGATTGTCGCGATTTCCTTCGGCCCCCGGCTGAAATCGTAAATCCGCACGTCATGAACCGCCGCCAGCCGGCGAAGCAATTGACCGTCCGAACCGGCAGGAGATCAACCACCGCATCCAGCCGCCCCTGCGGCTTTCCATCCGCGGAAGCCGCATCCGGAACCTTCATGCTCAGGCTGTCATCGATCAGAAACGCCATCACCGATGGCTCCCGCCGCTCCTGCCCCAGCGTCAGCACCGGCCGATTCAGCAGCAGCAGCACCAGCCCCAGCAATCGCCGCCCGCAAGCCCCCCAGCGAACAGCCGAAGATCCCGCGTCCGCGCCTCGCGCCGATAGATCATAAACCACCAGCGCCAGCGCCAAGCCCGCCAGAATAAAATTCCAAACCGCCGCCCCGCCGACATATTGCTGCAGCGGCCAGGTCGGATTGAACTGCAGCGTGAACTGCCCCTCGCGGCTCAGAAATCCGCCGGGCAAGCCCAGGATGATTTCCAGAATATCGCTGCAATCGTTTATTTCCGCCGATGATGCCCAAACCGCATGGCCATCACACATTCCATCGCCAGCAGCGCAAACACCGCAACCATCACCGCCCACCCCAGATCCTTTCCCTGCTCGGCCGCCGCCGCCGGCGCGGGAACCGAATCGCCCTGCATTTTCATCTCGATATCCCCCAGCGCTTTCTTCACCTCCGCATCATCCGATCGTCCGCACATCCGCCTCCTCCGCCGCCGGAACATTCACCGCGATTTTGTAATTGTCCGTCCCGGTGGAAAGCGAATAAATGCCCGGCTTGGCCAGCGGCTTGCTCACATACGCCGATTGCCCGAAATAAATCGATTTCGCATCCGACACCGTCTGCAGCTCCATCGGATATTCCGTCTGGCTCGCATCCTTGAGAACCGGCTGTCGCCGTCAATTGAACCGACGGCGGAATCATCAGCGGATGATTGACCGCGATATTCATCCACGAATCCTTCGCCGCTCGTCGTCCCCAGCAGCAGCATGTGCATCAGCGCCGGATAAGCCGGATGCGGCATGAACGTTGTCCACTCGGCGTTCGGATCGGCGCTGGTCGCGTAAAAAACCACCTGCCCGCTCCCCAGCGAATGAACCGTGATCGCCGGATCCTCCGGCTGATTCGCCGGCTCCATCCGGCGGCAAAAAATTCAGCACCCGCTCCGCCGTCGAATCCGCCGGCAAATCCATCTGCCAATAGCTGTAAACCTCCGCCGATTCCATCCCCGTATCTTCCTGATCCTGAAAATCCGCCAGCAGCCGATTCAGCGGCCGATGCGGATCGAAATCAAATCGCCGCGGCGTCTGATCCCCCGAAACCATGATCCGCTTGGTCAGCGGCCCAGGCAGCAGATGATGCTTGTAAAGCGTCGCGTTGTAATTCTCCGCCGTCACCGGATCACCCATGAACACCATCACCGTGCCGCCCTGCCGGACATATTGCTCCAGCTGCGCAGCCTCGGCGTCCTGAATCTGCCCAACGCCGCAAAGGCAAATGCAGCGGTAATCCGCCAAGACTTTGTTCCCCAGTTCCAGATCGCTGATCCGCTCCGTCGCGACATAGCCGGCGGATTTGGAATCGTTCGACGCCCATATCCGGTCGGATTCAGCGCCGCATCCAGAAATGCGCCGCTCGACCCCTGCCCGCCGACTCCGCGCTCCCCTTCGACAATCAAAACCTTGATTTGGCCCACCACGTCGATCACCCGATATCGCACATCATCGATCGGCAGTCGATTGTCGCTGATCAACGACGCGGTGAACGACATGAATCCCCGGCGTCAGATTGCTCGACCGTAATCGTCTGCGGCGAAGCCGCCGCCGTCGCCGACACGGACACCACCGCCGGGCGGCAGCGCCACGCCATCCAGCTTCAGCTACCATTTTCGGATCGGTCGGGCACGGGCCGTATCCGCGCACATCCGACACCAGATTCGCCGGAAACCGGCTGGTCACCAGCGACTCCGCCGGCGTCAGACCGATAATCGCCTGATTCCATTCTCCCGGCTTTCCCAAGATTGAAATGCGTGATGCCGGATTTGTAAAGATCGGCCAGCTCCGTGCCCAAGCTCGCGAATCGCATCGCCATGCGTTTCCCACGCCACCCGCGTCGAATCATCGATCAGATACAAACTCTTGTTGGCATTCGCCGGCTCGCGACGCGCGATGTCCCTGGCCAGTGCCAGCGCCCCCGCTTCATCGGTCGCCGCCATACGATTGCTCGATGCGATCGACCGCATCCTCGGCCGCTTTCAGATCGTAAATCGGCGACCCGATAATCTGCCGCGGCGGCGACGATGCCGTCACAATCGCCACCGATTCCCCGCCCGACGACAGCCGATGAATCAGCGCCTTGGCAATGATCTTCGCCTGATCCAGATGCGTCTTGGCCCCCGCCCGATCCGCCTCGTACGCCATCGAATAACCGTTGTTGATGACAAACACATGCAGCCCCGTCCGCCGCCCGGCCAGATCCGCCAGACTGCTATCCTGACACCCCAGCGGCCGCGACAGCGCCAATCCCAGACAGCAGCAACAGCAGACACCGCGTCGCCAGCAGAAGCAATTGCTCGAACCGCAGCCGCCGGCGATTTTTCTTCATCGCCCGCAGCAGAAATTCCATCGCCGCCCACGGAACCACCTTGAATCGCCGCCGATTCAGAATATGAATCAGGATCGGAACCGAAACCAGCCCCGCCCCCGCCCACAAAAACAGCGGCGAAATCAAGCCGAAGGCGAGCGTGCGGCTGATACATCATAATCATGCCCAGAGCGGCCTCAACGAATGCTCGCCGCCCGCGTCGCCAGAAATCTGCTCAGCGCAACATCCAGCGCCTGCCCGCTGTTCATCCGCGTGAAATCAATGTGCATCCCCCGGCACATCTTTTTCAGCCGCTCCGTAAACGCCGCCAGCTCCGCCAGATACCCCTGCCGCAAACTCTGCGGCTCGGTCAGCAATTCCCCCATCTCCTCCAGTCCCTTGAACAGCGTCACATCCTCAAACGGAAATTCGATCTCCATCGGATCGAGAATCTGAAACGCGATCACCTCATGCTTGCGATAACGAAGATGCCGCAGGCCCTTCTCGATCGAATCGATGTCATCAAAAAAATCGCTCAGCATCACCATCAGGCTGCGATGCGTCAGCTTCTCCGCAAGCTGATCCAGCACCCGCCCCGTGCTCGTCTTCTTCAGCCGCGGAACCAGCAACAGTTCATGCGTGATCGTCTTCCACTGCGCCGGCGAATTGCTCGGCTTGAAATATCGCCTCAGTTCATTATCGAAAATCGCCAGCCCCACCGAATCCTGCTGCTGAATCGCCAGATAAGAAAGCGACGCCGCGATGGCGGTCGCGTGATCGTATTTGCTCCAGGTAGCATCCCCTTCCCCGACCGAGCCATACCCCATCGATTCGCTGGCATCGACGACGCAGATCAGATGCAGGTTGGTCTCTTCCAGATACTGCTTGAGATAAACCTTGTCCGTCTTGGCAAAGACTTTCCAATCCACGTGCCGGATATCATCCCCCGGCACATATTGCCGATGCTGGCTGAACTCAACGGAAATCCCCTGATAAGGCGAGCGATGCATCCCCGCCATCAGCCCTTCGACAATCAGCCGCGCCCGCAAATCCAGCGACGCAATCCGCGCCAGCGTGCGCGGCTCCAGATATTTGCGATAATCGGTGGCCGGTTCGGACATGGCTGAGCCTAACGCGCCCCAGCCAACTCAGCAGGCGAATGAGTCAGGATTAGCGAAACATCGAGAATTGATTCGCGGGATAGCACCTGATCGACGAACTCCCAAACGGCGTCCTGTCTCTTTAGTTGAGACATCTTTGTGAATTTTTGCGAAGCAACTTCAAGACGGACGCGCCCTTTTGAATTCACCTTTTCGACGCGGACTTCGCCCGGAAATTTCTTCTTGATCGCGGCAACCAGTTTCTTTAATTCGCTTGGGTTCATTTCAACTTCTCCTTCAAACGGCGAACTCGATCGATTAACCCCTCCACCTCGGCAAGCGCCATCGTCTTGCTCGAATACCGAGCCTGGATCGTCCACGTTGCGCAAATCTTTCTCAAATCCTCCAGATATCTTCTGCCATCTCTCTCCCCCTGCTTTATCAGGGCTGCTTCCAGATCGTCTAAATTTGACAACATCCCATCCAGATCATGTCGTCTCCAAATCAGCGACCAGATCTCCCGTTCTTTCTCGGCCAACGAATTCAATTCATGCGGGCGTTTACGGGCCACGAAATTGTACTTCTCTATCAATCTTGCCTTAAGCAGAATCTCAATCACGAAACCGATCAAATATGCCGCGCCGTTCGCTCGAGCGTTCTGGTTGGTCTCACACAGTGCAACGGCATCCTCAAATCGTCGATCGGCGACCGTAGCCATCGCTGATGGTTTTAACTGCGCCTGCCTGTCAAAGATCGATTCCGGCATGATTCACTATGCCGCCGGCGCATCCTTAATCATCTTCGCCGCCGTCCGGTCCAGCTCCTCATACTGCTGCCGCGGAATATGCTCCAGAAGCCTCTGCACGATCGTGTCGCTCTTCACCCCCTCGGCCTCGGCGTTGAAATTCGTGACGATCCGATGCCGCAGCACCGGCAGCGCCACCTGCCGGATATCTTCCGTGCTGACGTGATACCGCCCCTTCAGCAGCGCCGCGCCTTGCCCGCCAGAATCAAATACTGGCTCGCCCGCGGCCCAGCGCCCCAGCTCCACGTACTCATTGATAAAATCCGGACATCCCGCCTCCGTCCGCCGCGTCAGCCGGGTGAATTGCAGCGCATATCGAATCACATGATCCGCCACCGGAACCTTCCGCACGATCTCCTGCAACTGCAATACTTCTTCCCCGCTCAACACATGCTTCAAATCGACCTTCCGCCCCATCGTCGTCAGCCGGACGATCTGAAACTCCTCATCCTCGCTCGGATACCCCACATTGATATTGAACATGAACCGGTCCAGCTGCGCTTCGGGCAGCGGATACGTCCCTTCCTGCTCGATCGGATTCTGCGTCGCCAGAACAAAAAACGGCTGCGGCAACCGATGCTGCTTCCCGCCCGCCGTCACCTGATGCTCCTGC
The DNA here is from genome assembly GCA_963773725.1 of uncultured Phycisphaerales bacterium. Lineage (GTDB taxonomy): Bacteria > Planctomycetota > Phycisphaerae > Tepidisphaerales > Tepidisphaeraceae > PALSA-1353. The sequence continues at coordinate 262,227 of CAVZCA010000007.1, read as the reverse complement.
ATCGCCTCCAGCAGCGCCGCCTGCGTCTTCGGCGGCGTGCGATTGATCTCATCCGCCAGAATCACATTCGCAAAGACCGGCCCGCGCACAAACCGCAACTGCCGCCCGCCGGTCGTCTTGTCCTCCTCAATCACTTCCGTCCCGGTGATGTCCGACGGCATCAAGTCCGGCGTGAACTGAATCCGGTTGAAGCTCAGCCCCAGCGTCCGCGCCAGCGTCGAAATCAGCAGCGTCTTCGCCAGCCCCGGCACGCCCACCAGCAGCGCATGCCCCCGGCAAAACAGCGCGATCAGCAACTCCTCAATCACCGCCTCCTGCCCCACGATCACCTTGGCCAGTTCCGTCTTCATGTCCTGATAGCTCTTTTGCAGCTTCTCAACGGCCGCCAGTTCATCCGCCGCCAGATCCGCCGCCTGGGGTTCTACAATGCCAATATGCGATTCCATGACGCGACGCTCCTTTGTCTGATTCGTCCCTGTCGCAGCAGTTGTTTCTATCCCAACAACCGTGAACAATCCATAGAACGGCTCAGCACCAGCAAAGTTTCAAATGCCTGAACTACCCGAAGTTGAAACAATCGTCCGAACCCTGCGCCCAACCCTCCTCGGCCGCCGCATCGAATCGGTGCGCATCCTTCGGCAAGACATCATTACCCCCCGAAAAATCGATCTCCCCTCAAAACTAACCGGCCGCGAAATCACGGGCATCCACCGCCGCGGCAAAAAAATCATCTTCAAACTCGACGACAGCGCACAATTCTTTATCCATCTGGGAATGAGCGGCCGCCTGACCCTCAATCCCCCGAAATCAACAACACCCCCACACACCCACATGACAATGCAAATCGCCGCCAGCGAATTGCGCTTCACAGACCCCCGCCGTTTCGGCGGCATCTTCTGGCTAGGCACAGACCAATCCCCCGACGCCGACCTGGGCCCAGAACCGCTAACCATCCAACCCAAAGAATTAGCCGAGCGCCTAAAAAAAACCAGCCGTGCAATCAAAACCACCCTGATGGATCAAAAGCTCATCGCCGGCCTGGGAAACATCTACGCCGACGAAGCCCTCTTCACCGCCGGCATCAACCCCAAAATCCCCGCGAAAAAACTATCCCCACCCCAAATCACGAAGCTGACCCAGAGCATCAAAACAGTCCTGAACCGCGCCCTCCACCACCGAGGCAGCACCCTCCGAGACTACCGCAACGCCGACGGCCAACCCGGCGACTTCCAGAAAATCCACCAGGTCTACGACCGCGCGGGCAAACCCTGCGTCATCTGCAGCACCCCAATCACCCGAATCGTCCTCGGCGGCACGTTCCACCCATTTCTGCCCCAAATGCCAAAATAAAAAGAGGCGCCCAAATGGCGCCTCAGTGAAATCCAATTAAATCGGCTGCTAAAATTACTTCAACAACCCTTCCTTCTTCGCCATGGAAACCACCAAATCGATCACCCGTGAGCTATATCCCCATTCATTATCGTACCAGGCAACCACCTTGAAGAAGTTCGCATTCAGCTCGATCCCCGCGCCGGCATCAAAAATGCTGCTGCGCGAATCGCCAATGAAATCGCTCGAAACCACCTCTTCGTCGGTGTAACCCAGGATTCCTTTCATCTCCCCCTCCGCAGCCTTCTTCATCGCGGCGCAGATTTCCTTGTAGCTCGTCGCCTTCGCGGTCTTGAACGTCAAATCCACCACCGAAACATTCGGCGTCGGCACGCGAAACGCCATGCCCGTCAACTTCCCCTTCAACTCCGGCAACACCAGCGTCACAGCCTTCGCCGCGCCCGTCGCCGCCGGAATAATATTCTGCCCGGCCCCACGCCCGCCGCGCCAATCCTTCTTGCTCGGACCATCCACAGTCGGCTGCGTCGCCGTCGTCGCATGCACCGTCGTCATCAATCCTTCAGCAAACCCAAAATTATCATTGATCACCTTGGCGATCGGCGCCAGACAGTTCGTCGTGCAGGAAGCGTTGGACACGATCTTGTCCTTCGCCGGATCAAACTTATTCTGGTTCACGCCCATCAAAAATGTCGGAATCTTCTCCGGATCCTTGCTCGGAGCAGAAATCACCACCCGGCTCGCCCCAGCCTTCAAATGGTTCTCCGCACCGGCATAATCCGTGAACAAACCGGTAGATTCGATCACATACTGCACCCCAAGCTCCTTCCAAGGGAGCTCAGCAGGATTGCGCACCGAAACGCATTTCACAAACTTCCCATTGACGACAATCCCATCTTCCTTCGCCTCGACGGTCCCCTTGAATCTTCCATGCGTCGAGTCATGCCGAAGCAAATACGCAAGATTATCCGGCGGAACCAGATCATTAATCCCCACAAATTCCAAATTCGGATTGCTGCCCCCGGCTCGAAACACAAGTCGCCCGATCCGGCCAAAACCATTAATGCCAATTTTCAAAGCAGCCATACCAAAAACTCCTTTAACCAATTAAAAAAACAACCCGGCCAGAAACCGGTGGGCCATTTACACTATGGGGGCGCTATAACCCATGTCAAGATTTCCACCCCAACACCCCCAAAACCCCACAAATTCCCCTCATATTCGCCCCGAGAAAGACCGCCAGACCGACAACAGGCAAGCCAACGATGTCATCAGCGGCAACGCCCATTTATATTCGAGCCGGCGACCTCGGCCGTCACAAACAGCGCAACCGATCGTCCTCTTTCCAAATTAATTCATCATCATTCAAAAAAGCTTTTTCACAGCCTTCCAGATTATGAAGTATGGTGTATAAGAACTCCCGCGAATGTGGGAACCGCTGCTTTGATTTGTTCCTCGTTTTAGTTTTTTGGAGCCCCATGTCCTCCGGCGTCAGTCTCCCAGTCACGCGGCCACCCGGTCGCGCATTAATCGTCGGACAACCCGCGCTCCGCATCGCCCCCACCATGGCCCTGAACAAACAAGGCTACGTCTGCACCGAAGTAGACGAACCGTACGACGCGATGGTCACCCTCTGCCGCCGCCCCCTCTTTTACTCAGCCGTCATTTTCAGCTTAAACAGCTTATACCGCGAAGAACTCCTCATCATCTCCAGCATCAAGCGCCGTTTCTCCCACGTTGACATCTGGCTCTCCGACACCGACGGCCGCCAGGCCGCCCTCGCCGAAGCCATGCGACTCGGCGCCGACGGCCTCGTCGCCGAAGACGGCCTCCACCGCATCGCCGCCGTCCCACCCGCCACTACTGAAGAATCCGCCTCCACCTCCACAAACGCCGCCCCCCCTGAATCCCCCACAGATTCACCCGCAGATTCCCCAATCTCCCGCGAAAATTCCGCAGACCCCCTCCTCACCGCCGAAGAACTAAGGGCCTTGCTTCAGGAAAGCCCCGGTCCCAGCGCCAGTTGATCTTTCCCACCCTCCCCGTTAACCGAAAAAAAACATTCATTTCCCCCCTAACTCCCCCAACCTCCATCGATTTACCGGCTACAATGTGAATCGTATGGTCCGATTGTCCCACGAGCGGGTTCTCCTCATCGGCGACGTCGATCGCCAGATGTATTCCACCGTCACCCAGGCCCTCCCCACCGCCCAGGTCAAATCCGTCTCCAGCCTCTTCGACGGAATCGCCGAGCTCTCGCACGAACAGTACACAACCGTCCTCGCCTCGGTCGAACCGATGGAGCGCCGCCCCGAAGCCGCCATGCGAACCCTCCGCGAACTCAGCCGCGAAGGCAGGCTCTTACTCTTCGGACACCCAACGCTGGAGCCCCTCTCCCAAAAAATGATGGACTTCGGCTGCGATGACTATCTCGTAACCCCCATCACCCCCGGCGAGCTCCTCGAAACCCTCGGCGCTCCCGCGATGCGACTCCGAAGAAACGGCGAAAACGCCACCAACCCCGCGCCGGCCACTCCCGAAACCGCCGCATCCCCAGTTCCGTCGCCCCTCTCGCGAATCTGCGTCTCGAATCTGGTGCTCGATGCCCTGCTGCACGCCCCGCAAAATCCGGTCGGCGCGGTCATCAACCAGATCAACGCCGCGTCTGCCCCCAACATTAAACGTATCGCTTGCCGCCCCGGACGCCGAAGCCCCAGCAGCCGCCGAAGGATATGACGATCCTCTCCCATCGCCCGCCAAACGCTCAGCGACAATGCCATCACCGATCCCGAATCCGCCCCGTTCCCCAAAACGATCCATTTTTCGATCCCAACAGACCGAAGATCGCGCAACAGCAACGACTTTCCTCGCCGACCTCGCGAGCAACCTGGCCAGGCTCAGCGCCCTGCACGACCGCCACACCGGCCTGCAGCGCCTCGCCATCACCGACGAACTCACCGGCCTCGCCAACGGCCGCTACTTCCGTCAATTCCTGACCCAGATCGTCGAAAAGGCCCGCCTCAAACGATTCCCGGTGACCCTCTTCCTCTTCGACATCGACAATTTCAAACAATACAACGACCAGTACGGCCACAGCGGCGGCGACGAAATCCTCAAGCAACTCGCCAATCTCATGCGCCGCTGCGTTCGCGATCACGACCTCGTCGCCAGAATCAGCGGCGATGAATTCGCCGTCATCTTCTGGGAAAAAGAAGGCCCCCGCACCCCGCGCGACCCCACGCCCCCACATCGGCAATCGCACCCCCCAGGAAACCCAGAACATTTTAGATCGATTCAGAAATCTCCTGGCCACCCAGGATTTCCCCGGCTTAGGCCCAGGCGGAAAAGGCTGCCTGACCATCAGCGGCGGCCTAGCCGTCTACCCCTACGACGCGCAGGATGTAAACAAATTAATAGAAGCCGCCGACCAGCAACTCATGTTCGGCGCAAAACGCTCAGGCAGAAACTCCATCCACCTCGTAGGCGGCGATTGTCTACCTCCGCCGACGCTACAACATCCCCAACCTAGTAGCCGCTTTGCTTGCCTGCCCGCACTGAGCGTGTCGAAGTGCACTGAGCCCGCCGAAGTACAATCCTACCCCATTTTAGCCGCGTCGCCTGCGACGGCTGAGTCTGTGAGCACGAGCATTCCCCTCAATTCAAACATTAATCCCATTGATCTTCACATGCAATTGCGTCTGCCGATGCCCGATCTTCTTATGATACCCCTTACGGCGGCGATACTTGATCGTATCGATCTTCTTCCCCTTGACCACGGTCACATCCCCCGTAACCGTAGCCCCCGCCACAGTCGGAAACCCAATCTTCGGCTCCCCTTCGCCGCCAATCAAAAGCACCCGATCAAACGTAATCGTCTTCACATCAGTCGCTTCGCGATCGATGCGAATCAAATCGCCCGTGGTGACTTTATGCTGCCGGCCGCCATCATCAATAATTGCATACATCGTCAAAATCTCCGCGAAAATCAGGAGGAGGAATTGTGGCCATCCGACGAAAGATGTCAAGTTCACAGTATTTGGGGTACTGGTGCAGTTTGAAATTAAATAGTTTTTTCGACCACATTTCCGCATTCGGGGCATCGACCGGGCGTGACGCGGAGGTCGTAGCCGCAGGTGGCACATTGGCCATTTGCAAGCCTGCGTCGAATACGAAGCAGTTGCCTACGATGCCAGACCCAAGGCATTAGAACAATTGTCAGCAATAGCAAGTGCCATGCTGGTATGCGAAATATTCGAGTCCAGTAGGTCCACGTCCCCTTTCTGATCTCGCCGTCAGGATAAAAAAATGTGGTTTCGTACGGCACAGGCCCCTTGTCGAGGCTGGCCTGCCCCGCGCGAATGTGAGCGAATAGTCCCGGCCAAAATTAATCGAGGCTCCAGGGGATGTATAGGAAGCGAGGGCGAAGCAGACAATTGTCACGCAAGCGATGCACAGTATTAAGTAAACCACCCCGAAAACGATCCGGAGCGAAGAGGGTATAATATTCAGCACCTGTCGCCAAAACCGTTTCATGCAAGAATTGTACAGCCCCTTAACTGATCAGCTTCAGCAAATCCTCAATCTCCCAAACTGTCTTTGACAGCTCAGAAATATTTCACGAATTCGCCGGAATCGTTCCGCATTCGGGACAGCGGTCGGGCGTGGCGCGGAGGTCGTAGCCGCATCGAGCACATTGGGTTCGTTGGTGTGAAGTTCGACGCCGACGAAACATCCATGCTGTCGTGGGAGCAATGAGCACAGCAAAACAAAGAAAATCAGGAAGGATAAGAACGGCATCCTCAGCCGGCATAGTGCCGCCATAAAATTTTCCGAAGGCGAACGAGCCCAGACGGAATGACCGTTTCTCGACACTTGAGCCATCGAAAAAGCCATCCGCCGTTGTGGGGCCATCCGATATTGGCCAGCTATTGAAGCCGTTATCATCTTCCGCGTAGTTGTTGAGATCGAACACGATGACCCCCAAATTCGAAATCACGCGATAGTCATAGTGGACCGACAACGTATGGAAGTCGAGTACGTCTATATGACGATAGCTCCGAATCCAAAATACAGTCGTAGCGAGGCACAATAACAGTGACAATACCACAAGGCCGTTGAATAGCCGTCGGCGGAAGCGTTTCATTCGAGGTAATTCTATCGCGCCTCAGTAGATCAATCTGATTGTTTCGCCTTGTATTTCCCGCGCTTTAATTCGCCATTTTCGATGGCCCGCAGTTCTTCCGCCTCAACCAGCGCGGCCAAATCCTCAATTTCGCATACGCGCTTTGGCTAGTCCAGCTTCCATTGCGGGCGTGACACGCAACGTCTGATGGACGCGGACGAAATTGTAGTGCATGAAGTGAAGTGCAACGTTGTGAATGTGATTTTCAACCTTCTTTGAAAAAGCATTCGTCAATCGCGTAAACCGGCGCATTTGGGTGGTGGGCTCCTTTGAATTTTTTCACGAATTAGCTGGAACCGTTCCGCATTCCGGACAACGGTCGGGTGTGGTGCGGAGATCGTAGCCGCAGGACGGGCACTGCGCCGGTATCGAAGCCTGCGCAAGTCGAACTATCGCGGAGCGAACAGACAGTGCAGGCAGGGTGGAAAAAAGCGCGTGAAAAGGAACCACGTCGGAATCGAAATGCGCCAGATGCCCATAAATTGGGCTGGAACATCCATCGAAAGGTACCTGCCGGAATCCCACCCGAAGCCAGCAAGACGGTGCGTTGGGGGTTGCCAATGTGGCCGCTTGAATCGGAAAGCGTGTACGGAAGGTGCCGCCAGAGAGCCCTCGCCCTCGGGAAATGACGTTATTTGGCTATCCCATTCCCCAGAATGATATTGAACGCCATTACCCTCATACCAGGATCGGTCGATCGAAGTGAATTCCCCATCATCAAACGAAAGGTCGACAACGTTGGGGCCGGGAGGAAATCGCGTAGCTCGGTGCGTCAGTTGCGGGTGAAGCTGTACTCGAAAACCCGGTACGATTCGCCTCGTTCTCTGGACGGTAGCATATGTAATCGCTGCGGCCGATGGAACGAATCCAAAGGGCAATCGTCGCCGCCATGAGCAGAATGCAGAGGATCAGGCAGCAGTAGGACGCCCATCGGCGGAAGCCTTTCATTAGCGGCAATTGTACCTCGCGATGTCGGATCAATCCGCGTTTTTCGTGCGGTGTTTGGGTAGTGGGTCAGTTTGAAATTATTTTCTTTTTCGGCACGATTGTTCCGCATTCGGGGCAACGATCTGGGGGGCGCGGAGATCGTAGCCGCAGGCTATGCAGGTAGTGGGTTAGTTCGAAAAATAATTGTTGAAATCGAGATTTCTCGTTAAATTCTAATGTGATTATGGGTTCCGCGGACTTGGTTTCATACAATGGCATCCCGATGTGCCGGGACTATGCAGAATCTCTGGGAAGCGGCACAGGGTCTCACGCGATATGCGGCCCGGGGAATATCGGCTCCTCGCATTCGATTTGGATCGGAAACACATCCAATGACAACCCCGGGAAGTGGTCTTTGCCCATGCTGTAGTGCGGCACGTGGTCAATTGCATGAGCCGTTATGCGAACGAGAACAATGCCCGGTTTGCAAACAACAGGTGATGTCGTGTGATTGCAAGTTCTTTACCGACAATGCCGTGTCCGATCCTGCGATTAGCCCATAAGAGGTTCAACCAATTCCTCAATCTCCCGAACATGATCGGTTATCCGATACAAATTATGTCTACGTGGCGTCCCATCGAGCTTGACGATCTTCGCGCCGATATTCGTACTTCGGAGGCGAAGATGGATCTGCCCATTCGTCGCCTCTGGAAATTCATTCAGATCGAACCAATAAAGTGGCATCAGCATCCGTGGGGTGATCAAGGCGGCGGATTTTGGGTAGTCGGACTATTCGGCCAAAAAGTGCTTTGGTACAACGACATTGAAGATGGCTTCAATATCTCTCGTTACACCAAAATCGGCACGATAGACAACTACCTATGCGATCAGCAGGATTTACGCGATGCGGTTTATTCTCTTTGGATGTATCTGGAATCAGGCGAAATTGCGGGCGGATTTGGTCCCCCACAGCCCATTAACCGATCAAATTCACCAACTCCTCGCACTCCCAAACATGATCCATCAACCCCGCCCTCATCGCCGGAGTAACTCGCAACCTCCAATGAACTCGGCAACACTTGTAGCACATGAAATAGAGTTTAATCGCGTAAGCGTGATTCTCGACAGTGGACTCCTTTGAATATTTCAAGAATTGCCTGGAACCGTTCCGCATTCGGGGCATCGGTCGGGTGTGGCACGAAGATCGTAGCCGCACACGAGGCAAAGACTATCCCGCGCCCGACGGCGATTTCGGGTCACGCATTGGACCCACCTCACGGGTCCAATCGCGAAGACTACGCACAGCGGCCAATATCGCATTTCGATCCCCCTCTGTATTTCCACAATCTTTCCAGACACCGTGTGCGCGCCCCAGTTGTAATAGCGAGCAGGCAGCCATCAAGGGGCCCTTGGAGCAGGCTCAGCTCGTTCCAGATAACCATCATTCGTAAGGAGCCAGCCATGCGGGTTTCCTGCAATTTGGCCTGCGTATGTGATTCCGTCGGAGGGCCAATGTCGCCCCACGCCATACCCAACCCGCTCCGGAGCAGAGGAGAGTTTCGCGGTGAATGTCGGAGGACCAAATCCATGACAATCCAAGATGGTAGCTCGATACCCACAAGCCGATCGTCACCACACAAACCAGTAACGACATGCGCCGCAATCCCGTTAAACATCCACCGGCGGGAGCTCTTCATCGCCGGAATTGTACCGCGATTCAGTGGATCAACTTAATCAGCTACTAAATCCCCCAAGCACAATCGCTCAGCCCCAGCCGTGACGCGATTTCCAAACCTATTTTGAAATGACATCAAACAAAAACGTCATTTCAACAACCCATCAATCTTAATCCTCGCCTCATCCGCGGAAACCGAAAACCCATAACTCCGATTCATCCCGCAATCTCTTTGCGTGATATACCACCGCGTCTCCGTGGCGCCCCACTGGCGTAGCTGGGTCAAATCAAACCCGCGATAAGACTCCCGATTGACTCTTTCCTCGATATCCATGGATATTTCCCTAATTCAAAAATGCATCATACACCCTTGGAAGCCCCAGCCCGAAATTAATATTCAAATCGCAGAATTTTTCCCAGAAAAACACACCCAAAACCTTCACCCATTCGACACTTGTATAGAGGGAACGTTCTTTTTCATTCGGCTAAAGCCCATAGGAGACCCATGTCCATCGATTCCCCACGCTCCCATTCCGCGCCCGAATCCAACGAAAATTTCTCTAAACCGGGAGAAGTTGAGAGAAATTGGGATATGACCCATGGCCTTACCTCCCTACGGATAAGTCGCCCTCAAAAAATTCACCACGATCAGCGCAATCCCCAGGCAAATAGCTCCAAGCACCACCCACCTGAAACATTTTTCCTTATCCAGCATCATGAGCATCACCCCACCTGATGAATATTACCCACGTGGCTTCGCCGCCGCCGAAAGTAACCACCTCACCAAATTCCCCGCAGCCAACCGGTTCTCAATCGCCAGCTCCGCCGTCTTCACATCAATATACTCGTTGTAAAACCACGGATCCCCCACCGCAAACACCAACCCCTTCCCAAAATGCGCCGTCGCCATAATCACATCCTTCCCCTTCCCATCTTCGCTCTCCGCGATCAGCAGCGCCTTACCCGGCTCGCGCACCGTCAACGTCGAAATCTCCTTCATGTAAATCAGCTTCACCCCGTTGAAGAGCGGATGATCCGGAAACACGCTGAACGTCCCCCGAGCCATCTCCGCATGCGTCGGCACCGCATTGCGCAAATCCCCGTTAAACCGAATCCCAAACCGCCCCGCCAATTCATTAAAATGCTCAAACTCACAATTATTCTTGTCATTCCCAAACAGCGCCAGCACGCCCCCATCATTCACCCACGCCGCAATCACATCCGCATCCGCCGGCTGAATATAGTTCGGCCGATGATCCGCCGCGTTCTTCTCCGTGCTCGGATTGACAATGATAAAAACCGAAAACCGGTCCATATCTTTCCGCGTCGGTGCCCGCTCCAGCTTCGCCAGTCCAGCCCCAAATTGCTCCCACACCGCCCCAAATTTCGAATACCCCGAATTCTTCAAATCATCCCAGACATAATGAAACTGCACCCCATCCTTCACCTGGTGATTGAAGAAATAATCCAGCCCGACGATCTTTCCCCGCCCCACATCCGCATCCCTGCCGCCCGCCCCAGCCGTCTGTGCCGCGCTAACCCCGCCCGCCATCAAAACAACAAAAACCCCAACCCAAAATCTCACAAACGCCTCCGATTGCCCATTCCACCACCAAAAACGCTACCTCAAAACCAAACTATCTCAAACCACTGTACTCAACCTCCAAACACCGGCATAATGTCGGGGTTCGGAACTTTTACCGAAGCATTTGAACGCAACGCATATGAGGCACAACAGATGAAGCAGCGGGAGAGAAACGACGATTCTGAGCAGACACAGGAAACCACCGAGCCACCCAATATTGTCAGCACCGCCGATCTCGTCGGCGTCAATGATCTCTCCAAGCGGCTCATCGAACAGCTCCGCGACATCCCCGACGGCGACATGGTCGGCGAAATCATCGACAACGCCATGAAGCTTCTCCGCGATCAAACCAATCGCGGCGACATCAAGCTGATCAACAAATCCCTCAAGGAACTTCGCTACGCCCTGAAAATCTTCGCCCCCTACCGCGACGTGCGCAAGGTCAGCATCTTCGGCTCCGCCCGCACCCCCGAAAACCACGCAGGACTATCGCCACGCCGCCGAGTTCGCCAAAAAAATGGCCGCCGCCGGCTGGATGGTCATCACCGGCGCCGGCGGCGGAATCATGGCCGCCGGCCACGGCGGCGCAGGCCCCGATCCCTGCTTCGGCCTGGCCATCCGCCTCCCCTTCGAGCAGGCCACCAACACCTTCATCGCCAACGACCAAAAGCTGATCAACTTCAAATACTTCTTCACCCGCAAACTGATGTTCGTCCGCTCCAGCCACGCCATCGCCCTCTTCCCCGGCGGATTCGGAACCATGGACGAAGGCTTTGAAGTCCTCACCCTCATCCAGACCGGCAAATCCGTCCCCATGCCCATCGTCTTCATCGACCAGCCCCGGCGGCGACTACTGGAACACGCTGGCAGGACTACGTTCAGAAACAACTCGTCTCCCGCGGCCTCGTCGGCGACGACCGATCTCCGCCTCTACAAAATCACCGACAACATCGACGAAGCCGTCGCCGAAGTCCGCCACTTCTACAGCAACTATCACAGCCTCCGCTACACGCCGCGACGATGTCATCATCCGCCTGCACCACCCGCTCACAAAACCCCAGCTCGCCGACATCCATCCAAATTCTCCGACCTAATGTCAACGGCGACCCCTTCCGCGTCACCGGCCGCGCTCCCCGTCGAACGCGACGAGCCCGCCCTGGCCAATCTCCCGCGCCTGGTCTTCCCCTTCAATCGCCGCGACCACGGCCGCCTCCGCATGCTGATCGACCACCTAAACGACCTCCACCCCACAGACCGCCCCGCCTCAATCCGAGGCCACAACTCCCCCCCATAACCGCAACAGTAGTTAGCGGCGATGCAAAGCATCGCGGGTTCGCAGCTTCGTTTTTTGAAGCCCCAAAAATGCTCCTAACCGCCACCAACCTCGCCAAGTCCTACGGCCCGCGCCTCCTCTTCTCAGGCATCACCATAGGCCTATTAGAAAACCAACAAGTAGGCCTAATCGGCGCCAACGGCTCCGGCAAATCCACCCTCCTCCGCATCCTCGCCGGCAAGGAACAACCCGATGAAGGCGAACTCACCTCCCGCCGCCAACTCCGCACCGGCTACGTCCCGCAGGAAGACACCTTCACCCCAAACCAAACCTGCTTAGATTGCGTCGCGAGCGCAACCGATTCCCACCTCGACGACCACGAGCGCCACCTCCGCGCCGCCCAGGCCCTCGATCGCGCCAACTTCCCCGACCCAACACTCACAACCGAAAAACTCTCCGGCGGCTGGCGAAAACGCCTCGCCATCGTCTGTGCCCTCGCCGCCGATCCCGATCTCCTCATCATGGACGAGCCCACCAATCACCTCGACATCGACGGCATCCTCTGGCTCGAAAAAATCCTGGCGCAATCCTCGTTCGCCACCCTCATCGTCAGTCACGACCGCGTCTTCCTCGAATCCATCGCCAACCGCATCATCGAACTCGGTCGCGCCTACCCCGAAGGCTTCCTCAGCCACAACGGCTCCTACGCCAAGTTCCTGGAAAAACGCGAAGAATTCCTCAGCGCCCAGCAAGGCCGCGAGCAATCCCTGGCCAGCGGCGTCCGCCGCGAAATCGAATGGCTCCAGCGCGGCGCCAAGGCCCGCACCACCAAAGCCAAAGGCCGCATCGAACGCGCCGGCGAAATGATGACCGAACTCGCCGACCTGCGCAAACGAAACACCCAGCAAGGCGCAGCCAAAATCGATTTCGCCGCCACCGGCCGGCAAACCAAAAAACTCATCCAACTAAAAAAAGTCTCCAAAACCCTGGGCAATCGCGAGCTCTTCCACGACGTAAACTTCACGCTATCCCCCGGCTCAAAACTAGGCCTCCTAGGCCCCAACGGCTCCGGCAAATCCACCCTCATCCGCCTCCTCAGCCAGCAACTTACACCCGACACCGGCGAAATCATCTTCGCCCCCCAGCTCCGCGTCGTCGTCTTCGATCAACACCGCGAAGAATTAAACCCCACCCAACTATTACGCCGCGCCCTCGCCCCGAGCGGCGACACCGTCACCTACCAGGGCAACTCAATGCACATCAGCGCCTGGGCCAAACGATTCCTATTTCACAGCGACCAACTAGATCTCCCCGTCAGCGAACTCTCCGGCGGCGAACAAGCCCGCGTCCTCATCGCCCGCCTCATGCTCGAACCCGCAGAAGTCCTCATCCTCGACGAACCCACCAACGACCTCGACATCGCCACGCTCGATGTCCTCGAAACCAGCCTGGAAGAATTCCCCGGCGCACTGGTCCTCGTCACCCACGACCGCTACCTGTTAGACAGAGTCAGCACAGAAATCCTCGCCCTGGACGGCCAAGGCAACGCCAACATCTACGCCGACCTCTCCCAATGGACCCAGGCCCACGCCACGACTCAGCAATCCAACTCCCCACAAAAGAAAAACCAAACCCCCGCGCGACCCGCAACCCCCCAAAAAAAACGACTCAATTGGAACGAACAAAAAGAGCTGGAATCAATGGAAGAAAACATACACAAAGCCGAAGCCGAATCCGCCAGACTTCAAGCCCAGGTCGCCGACCCCGCAATCACATCCGACCACACAAAAGCAAGAGCAGCCTACGAACAACTAGCCCAAGCGCAACAAGAAGTAGAACGCCTATATACCCGCTGGGCCGAACTAGAATCCAAGCAGTAATCCCCCGCGCCTCCCCATCCTCCATCTGTGTGAATCTGATTTTTTATCTGTGGCAAAAATGAATTTCTTGGCGTCTCAGCGTCTTGCCGTTCGACAGGCTCACGGCCCTGAGCGGAGTCGAAGGGGCGGTTCAATCGATTCCCAGACTCACCGATAATTATTAAACTGAATCGGAATCCCAGGCGGATTCGCCCGCAAGAAAGCCATCACCGCCTGCAGATCATCCTTCTTCGCCCCGCTGACCCGAAGCGCCTCCCCCTGAATGCTAGCCTGCACCTTCAGCTTCAGTTCCTTAATCTGCTTCTGAATAATTTTCGCGGTATCCTTATCGATCCCATCCTTCAATTTCACCTTCTGCCGAATCGTCTTATGCGTAGCCTGTTCAATCTTTTGCGCATCCATGCACTTAGGATCCACCCCGCGTTTCACCATCCGCCCAATGATCACAGTACGCACCGCATCCAACTGCGGCTCAGCATCCGCCGTCAAGGTAAGTTCCTTCTCCTTCCGATTAAACTCCACGGAAGCCGCAGTCCCCTTGAAGTCATACCGAGTCCCAATCTCCTTCTGCGCCTGATTGATGGCATTGTCCATCTCCTGCAGATTCAATTCCGAAACAATGTCGAATGAAGAGTCAGCCATGGGATTAGAGTTCCTTTCGTTGCAGGAAATCTAAGCGGCTGGGAGTCCCCAACGCAAATAAGCGTCGCATCAGCATATTACAGGCCAGTTTAATTATCCCCTCTCTCCGGCCTGCGGCGAGCTTAGTCGAGTCGTAATCCGGGGAAAGGGATAGGGTGAGGGGCTCATGCCCCGTCCACCAACCATGAGCGCAGCCGCATCGACTGAAAATTATCCCGCCTTGGCAAGGATATGAACCTGCGCCTCGGCTCGACGTTTGGGACGAATCGTCACATCGATATCCTGACCGAGTTTATTGAGAAAATGAAATAATCGCTCGATGGAAAATTCCTTGAGCCGCCCACGCATCAGGTTGGAGACCCGCGCCGATCCGTGCCGAGCAACCTGCCAGCCTGAGTTTGGCTGAGGCCCTTCCGCTGGATCAGCGTATGAATCTTGTAAGCCAGCTCAACCTTGGCAAACGCCTCATCCGCATCAGACCGCCCAAGCGATTTGAAGATATTCACGCCACCAACCAGAACGCTCGAATCCTTCTTGGCTGGTCCCTTCCTCTTGGTTGACTTAATACCCATGTTTTTGCTCCCGATAGTGGGCTTCCGCAACAGCCAGCCGACGGCGAATCAGATCAATCTCCGTCTTGGGCGTTCGGATTCCTTGTTTCGATTTTTTCTGAAATACATGCAGCACATACACCACACCTGCATACCTCACGGTATAGACGGCTCGATAAGTTCCACCAGCATCGTCTTCAACGATCTCCAGTACACCTGCCCCGCCGAATCCTTTAAGAATCTTGGCTGATGAATGCCGCCGACCCTGCTGGGCAAAGTAAATGGCATAGCCGATCTCATCCTGCACAACATCAGAAAGCCGTCGGAGATCATCAAGCGAAGAGCCGATCCAGATCACCGGCCTAAGAACGCCATTTGCCATCTGTGCTAATACTAGCACAGCCGTTGAATACGTCAATCCTCCCCGGAAAATCCGGCCCCTTTAATAATCGCTGGGAAAAAGCAGAAACCACTCGCTTGCGCGATGGAATCTCGCTGGCACGACGACCAGATACGATTAAGTCTTAAACTCGACGGTTGAGTGGAAAAGGAAAGGGGTAGGTGCGGGAGGGCGGGGAAAACTTTGATCAAAGCTCCCGTGCAAAAATCGAAGTGCCGGGCGGAGCAACACATACTTAAATTTTCAGCGAAAATTTGATCAAAGCCCATGTCGCATTCTGTCAATGGTTTCCTGCAGGTCCTGATCGAGGGAACTTTTCACCTTCTTCAATTGATCTAACGAGCCGTTGAAAAGACCTGCTCGTAAGAGAGGCCAATCTTGACCAGTTCGCCCAATTTCTTGCTCGATAACCTGACGGATGTCCGGGTCACTCCGAAGCTTCGACCAACTTGCCTTCCACATCCAACGGCGCTTATAGAATCGGAACTGGGACGCCAAATCACGATCGCGCTCCTCCCAATTCATCAGCGCCTCAAGATATTCGAGACGATCAAAGGCGTTATCAAATGCTTCGGGACTAACAAAGAATGAAGCTGCAAAACGACGACAGCGCGTAAACAGAAATTCACTAATCGGAGCGAGTTGGCGATTCCCTGAAGGCTGTGTCCACTCCACCAAATTGAATTCGCGAGCCCCAAGCAGAGAAATAATCCTCCCTTGAATCGTTGGGAATACCGAAACCCGCGCCTTGAGCATCTCGGCAACAGTTGCATCCTGACCCGCCGCGAATGCAGTCAATGAAGTCACATAGATGGCAAGCGCCGCAGGATACAACAGCAACGGATGCAATGGGCGACCACCTTGCGAAGGAAATAAGTTGGTTGCAATGGTCTCGGTGCACAACCGTAAAAGCATTGGCTGATTGTCACGTGCATGAAATCCAGCCACAGATAAAAGCTGCAAGAATTTGTCGCACGCCGCTTCACGTACCTGAGCGTCAGTTTCAATATTTGGCTGCGTGCCGGCAGAAAACACTTCTTCTATTTTGATCAGACGCGATTGTGCATCTCGTGCTTCCGATATCATTAATTCGTGGAGGCGAATTCGGTAACGATCCTCCGGCAGATATCGCTTCAAGAGTGCAATTGCCATTTGAACGTCAGCGGGATTCGGCGCTGTAGCCTCTGCGATAGCGGCGACTTGTTCCGCGAGATCATCAAAAAACTTGTCGGCTGATTTGATTTGAATGAATTTTGCTGCACGAAGGTCAATAAGTTTGGCCGCAGGAGTATTGGCCTCCTCTAATCCAGTCCAAAACATGGCATAGCGACGATTGGGACATCGTTCAATGGCAGCCCGTAAAGCTGGGTCCCATTCCGCGGACCAGCCGCACACGATAAGACCGAAACCGTCCAAGATTTGGTCCAGCAACCTATCAATTCGAGTATCGTAACTCTCCAATTCCTTTTTTGTATTCTTGATGCGCACATCGAGATAATCCCCATGAACCTTCAATATGAGGCACTTTGTGTGTACGAGCGGCGTGGCGCCATCAATGGCGTCAGGAGTGCTGACAAGTACCGGTTCTACACCTTCATTACGAATCGCGTCTTCCAAGAGATGGTCAAAGTTCGTAGTTACAATAACGCGAACAAACCCATCTCTTACAAGGCGTGCAATAGCTTTGTGAGCCGCAGTGGGCAACTTTCGACCTTCCTCACGCTCTAGAGTGTTGGGTTCAAAATATTGGCGCAGCTTGGCGTGCCGCGAACTTTGGTCGTAAAGTTGATCGAGAAGCTCAGAATAATCTGGGTCTGCGTTGTACGTACGCTTAAACCAGGCTGCGGGATCTCCTCCGGTTTGTTTGCGTTGTGCCACTGCCAACCGCTCGATGAGGTCAAGTGTGATACCCCATCCCGTGAGCACCGATGCCCCGAGTGAAACGCCTGATCCAATCAGTAAAGCATAAGCGCCAGGATTGGCATGGATCGACATTGTAAGAGATGTGATTGGGTCAATCTTAAACATAGTGCACGATTATCTGCAAAGGTACAAAATTAGCCAAAATGGTGATTCTAAGCAGGAATGATATTCAAAGATTTACTCAAACTCGCTGTTCGAACCGCCATGGCCATCCACTACGTTAGAAAATCTTCACATTCGGCATTCGGCAATCGGCATTCTCCAACTCAAATCCCCACCCGGCTCAATCTCTCATCCTCCAGCGCCTGCACCTCCTGCCGTTCCCGCTGCGCCGCTTTCCTCCTCTTCTCCAATCCCGCAATCCGCGTCACGTCCTCCGGATCCGTCGGCCCCGGCGGGCGATCCTTCAGCATCCCCATTGCCTTAAGCAGTTGCAGCCCCGTCTTCGCATCTCCCGATTCCAATGCCTTCTCTACCGCAATCGTCGCCTTGTCCGTCAACATGAGCAGCCGCGATCGGCTGCTCTCCCGCATCTCTTCATGCCACTCGTTGTAAGCCGCCTGAAAAACCGGATCGCTCTTGAGCCATTGATAAACCGTCGTCCGCGACACCCCCGCCGACCGCGCCGATTCCGCGATCGATTTCCCTGTCAAAAGCAACTCCAGCGCCGCCTGCTGCGGCCCCGCTAACGGAGCGGCCAGCAGTCCGGCTTCCGTCTCTTCGCCCCCTCGCCCGGCAACAGTCACTGCCACTTGATTCGATCCGCTTCCCTTATCGCTCGACATGTGTAATCCCTTTAAAAGATGACCAAAATAGACCCTAACACATACCGAACATAAGTCAAGTGAAAAAAAATATTGTTAGTATTCACTAACAAATTCCGTGAAAAGTGCTCAGAAGTGTTCAGTTCTGTTCAGTTGGCCCTGTCTTTTAATCGCCCGAATCGCAAGAAACAAAGGAATCTCCTCCCGCGCCACATTCTCCGCCCCCGCCCGCGGACCGCTCGTGCTCTTCTTATGGCTCGCCCATTCCTCCATCGCATCCACCAATAGCCCGCCCTGGCTCATCGCTTTGATATACCCGCTGATCGGCCGATGAAATTCCCACGTATATTGATCCGGATTCGAGCCCGGATGCGTAACAATCGGCGTCTTCCGCGGAATCAGATACCGGTCGATCCGCCGGTACTGCACCTTCGCCGCTTCATCCCACCCCCAGCTCGTCTCCTTCGCCCCGCGAAAACAGGGATGCATCATGACCATCACCAGCCGCCCGCCCGGCTTGAGAATCCGAGCGATGCTGTTGAAAACAGGCGCCAGCGGATGAATATTCTGAATCGCCAGCACGCAAGCCGCAGCGTCAAACTTATCGTTCGCGAAGTTGGATAGATTCAGCGCAGTCCGCGACTTCGTAATGAATCTCAGCCGGCCCCCGCTCCCGCGCCGCGCGAATGAGTTCAACAGACGCATCCGCCCCGGTAACCCGAATCCCGCGGGCATGAATCGCCCGGCAAAGCACCCCCTGCCCGCAGGCGATATCAATCACCGCATCTCCCCTGCGCCGCGGCCAGCAGCCGCAACACGCCGGGTATGACGACTTTCTGGTGATATTCGCTGCCCGAATCGCCGACGAGCTCGTCGTACCATTCAGCAACGGGACTCCAATCCGTGCGAATGGAACCTTTGCGATCAGATTGACGGGAAGGCTTGCCCGGTCGCTGCTTCATTTCTTTCGACCGAGCATCTCAGCAGGAAGGAAAACAATCCGCTCGCCAGACCCAGGCTTCGGATCATGCGCCCGCACCCCTTGGAACAGCAAGACCCCAGCTTGCTCTTCTTGCCGGCAAGAGTCATCCAACCCTGCCGAACAAGAAAGCCGCCGCAGAGTGCGACTGCCAGGATAACCAGAAGATTTTGCAGCCAGATTTGCATCGGATTATTCGAAAAATTTCATCACTTGTATCTCGGAACCGGGCTTGGAAAGCGGCGCAACCATTTCCGCTTCACCGAGTTCGCGAACCTCGGAATAGCGATGGCCGAATTCGTCTTTGGAATCCACAACCGGCCGGCGATGCACTTCCAGGCTTCGTTTGCCGAGATTGACGATCCAGTATTCCGGAATGCCGGCAGCGGAGTAAAGTCTGCGCCTTTCGTCGATCCAGCAAAAGGCTTGAATCACTGATCTCGACAACAAGCAATGCCGTCGTCGGATGCGCCTGATACGATTCAGCGGGCTGCTCGGTCACCGCAACGTCTGGTTCAGGTTCCGAATTTTCCAGCAAATCCAGCGGCGCCTGTGTTCTGATCCAATGCCCGGAGCCAAACGCCGACTGCAGAAATTGAGAAACCCGAAGTATCGCTTTGATATGTTGATGTCCTTGCGGAGCCATTTGCACGATCTCCCCGTGGACTAGCTGCACGCGCTGCCCGGCAAACCAGCCTTCGCCGGCGAGACGGTAGTATTCATCTCTTGTCCAGCGTCGAATTGTCGGTTCGGCAAGAGTCATGGAACACCGTCAGACATTATAGCATTTGCCACGCGCCCCGCCGCGTCAAATATGGGAACCGATCTGAAACACAATCAGGCTTCCGATATACGCCAGGGCATTCATATACACGATCATAAAGATCGGCCAACCCCATCCGCCCGTTTCGCGGCGAGCGATGGCCACGGTGCTGATGCACTGCAACGCCAGTACGAACCAGACCAGCAGACTGATCGCCACCAGCGGCGTCCAGACCGGCTTGCCGTTGGCAAAGTGATCGTTCCGCATCGCGGATTGAAGGCTGCTTGTGCCTCCGTCGTCAGTGCTGCCGACGGCATACGTGATCCCCATCGTGCTGACAAACGTCTCCCGGGCAGCGAATGCGCCGATCAGGCCGATCCCCATTTTCCAGTCGAATCCGAGCGGCCGAAGCGCCGGTTCCATCGCATGGCCGATCCGCCCGGCAACGCTGTATTCGCTTTGCGCCGCACTGACGGTATTTTGAACGCCCGTATCAATCTCTTCCGGGGTCAACGACTGCGCCTTTGATGCCGCTGAATCCTTGGATTCAACCTGAGATTGTTCCAATCGAAGGCGAGTTGCAGTTCCAATCGAGTCCGCCTGCGTCTTCGGCAACCGCGGATAATAATTGATCGCCCAGAGAATAATGCTGAATGCGAGAATGGTCGTCCCAGCTTTGGTGACAAACTTGCCGGCGTTGGTCCAGACCTGCCGGGCAACCTGATACGCCTGCGGCAACTTGTAAGATGGCAATTCCAAAATGAACGTCGTCGCCCCACCCTTGAGCAGCGACCGCTTAAACACCCATGCGGTGGCCACGGCGGCGATGATGCCGAGCGCATAGCACCCAAGCATGATCCCCGCCTGAAAAAGCGCCCCATAACTGGCAAAGAACGCGCCGATCAGCAGCGCATACACCGGCAGACGCGCGCTGCAACTCATGAACGGTGCAATCAAAATCGTCGCCAGGCGATCGCGGCGATTCTCAATCGTCCGCGCCGCCATAATTCCCGGAATCGCGCACGCGAAACTGCTGAGCAATGGAATAAAGCTCTTGCCATGCAGGCCAACGCGGGCCAGCAGCTTGTCCATCAGAAAAGCCGCACGGGCGAGGTAACCGGTATCTTCCAGAATCGCCAGGAACATAAACAGCAGCGCAATCTGCGGCACAAACGAGATCACCGTGCCGACGCCGGCGATCACGCCATCGTTCAGCAGCGATTTCACCGGCCCCTCAGGCAGTGCATGCGTCAGCCAATGGCCGATCCACAGAATGCCATTCTGCATCGCATCCATAATCGGCTGGGCGAGCCAGAATATTGTCACAAACAACGTCCCCATGATCAGTGCGAAGATCAGCAAGCCCCAGAATTTGTGGACGAGGATCGCATCCACGCGCTGAGTCAGCGTCGGCCGAGGCGGCAAAGTCGGATCGAGAACCGGACCCGGGCCGATCAGTCGTTCGCAGGCCGGTATCAGCGATGCCGAGGCGACGGAATCGATCCATTGATAGTGAGCCTCAATGTCCGCCTGCATGGGATCGATGCCAAGCGAAGACAAACGGTCGTTGGCTTTGCCCAGCACCGACGCCACCGGCTCGCGCATCCATATGTCATTGAGATCTCGCGAGCGGTCGCCAATCAACAGACGTTCCGCAATGGCTCCATCCAGATGGCGCGATTCCGCGTTGGAATGATTTGCCAGCGCCCCGCCAACCAGCGCAACTTCCTCCCGCATTTCCCGCGGCAAAGGCCAATCCGGCATCGGGGCGACACGCGCTTCAAGAATCGCTTTTTTCAGCAGATCGACGCCGCGCCGCTTATGCCCAACGATGGGAATCACCGGCACGCCAAGTTGTTTTTCCAAACGTTCCGGCGAGATGTGCAATCCGCGTCGCTCCGCGATATCCATCATGTTCAGAGCGACAATCAGCGGCCTGCCAAGCTCGATCATCTGACTGACGAGATACAAATTTCGCTGCAGATTGCTGGCATCGACAACAACAATCACAACGTCCGGCGGCGCCGAATCCGCCCGCACTCCACGCAAAACTTCCATCGCCACCTGCTCATCAGGCGATCGGCTGATCAGACTGTATGTGCCGGGAAGATCGATGATGTTGGCGAAGACGCCGCTCGGAAGCCGGCACCGGCCGGTCTTTTTTTCAACGGTAACGCCCGGATAGTTGGCGACTTTCTGCCGCAGCCCGGTGAGGGCATTGAAGATCGTGGTTTTTCCGCTGTTGGGATTCCCCGCAAGGGCGACGGTCATTATCCGGCCGTCGGATTTGGGCTGGTCATCAACATTGCAACAGGAAGACATCGCGTTGGCACTTTAGTCGGGGTTGATAGTGACGTGCCGAGCTTGTTCGTTACGGAGTGATAAATGGTAGCCGCGAAGACGGAACTCAATCGGATCGCCAAGTGGAGCGCGACGAATGACTTCAACCTGAACACCGTTGCAAAATCCCATTTCGAGCAATCGGCGGCGAAGGTCATGATCGCCGCTGACCGACACGACGCATCCTTTGCAGCCGATGCCGAGCTGATTCAGACGGCAGCAATCGGGGTTTCCGTGATGATCGCAGACTTTTTCACAGGCCTTCTCCATAATTACAGCTCCTGTTATTCTTCTGAACGTTCCTTGTACCAAAATATTATCTAATTGAGAATGAGTTTCAAGAGCGATTATTCTCAAAAATTTGCAATTCCATACCTACCAACGCCTTATCGCTACCAGAGTAACGCCAGCGCGTGCATTTCTGGTGTTGGCTACCCTGTTCGCCGCGATGGCGCTAATCGTTCCACCCTTTCAGGTTCCAGATGAGCCGGACCATTTTGCACGCGCGTTTCAGATCTCCGAAGGAAAATTGACACCCACCTGGCAAGACGGCGTCGGTAAAGGCGTTCTTCCAATCAGCATTCTTCGAGTCATCGAGCCTTTTGCCTCGGTGCGATACAACAAGGCGATAACCTCTTTCTCCGCGATACACGACGCGCTGCGAATCCCGTTGAAGCCTGAGGTGCGTGCGGAGTACATCCTGAAGACCGCGCATTACGCGCCGCTCGGATATTTGCCGCAGGCCATCGGAATCGGAATCGGAAGAGTGCTGGGTTGGCCGCCGCTGGTATTGATGTACCTCGGACGATTCTTCAACCTGTGGGCATGGACAGGATTGGGATACCTCGCTCTTCGGATTGCGCCGGAATTCGGTCGGCCGCTCTTACTGCTGATTCTGATGCCGATGTCGCTGTTCATGGCGGCGTCGGTTTCTCCCGATGCGATTACAAATGGTTTGGCATTTCTGTTAGTCGCATTGGCATTGCAGGCGGCGAAAAAAAACCGCGTCGAAGAAAAATCGTTTGTCGGCTGGCGATGGGTAACGGCATTTGCCCTCTGCTCCGCAGCCCTTTCGATGTCCAAAGCAGCCTATATGCCAATCGCGGGATTGATCTTTGTAATACCGGCGACACGCCTGGGTGGACCAAAGCGATTCGCAACAATTCTGCTGGTCCTTGCAATCACAAATGTTGTCCCGGTGATTCTCTGGTCGCGACAAACGCCGGGTTTGAACATGGTCACCTACCTGGGAAATCCATATGTCTCCGCCCAAAGGCAACTGGATTTTCTACTTGGACATCCATCGTCATTCCTGCTCATTCCCATTGCCTCAGCCCAGCGCGATGGGCTTCTCGTCATCCTATCGTTCGTGGGAAGACTGGGCTGGCTCAACATTCAATTGTCGCCGGTATTTGTCTTCGCCTATCTGGCATCGCTGCTGATCGCTTGCCGGCCCGATGCTGATGGCCCAATGTTTTCCCGGCCCTGGATGGTGGCCGCGGTGACAGCAGCCGTCGTCTTGGCCAGCGTGGAAGCGCTTCTGCTCCTGCTGGATCTCATCTGGACATCCGTCGGCAGTTTGCGCGTTGACGGATTGCAGGGACGCTACTTTATTCCAATCGCTGCTGTATTTCTGCTGTTCATCAGCGCCGTTTGGGAAGGATTGCCGGCAAAATTCCGGTCGCATCGAAGTGAATCGCAGCGTAACTTAATTACCGCCCTGATCGTGCTGTTGTCCTGTGTCTACACTGTCACACTGCTTTACATGCATTATTATGTATCGGTGAGTGTGGGACGGGTTTGATTCAAGGAACTTTAATGCAGGATTCATCGCTGACGACGAGGCGATCAAAATCCGTACCGAAACAGTGGCGGTCAATCTCGCTGCCAGGCGTTTTTGTCATTTTTACGCTGATGTTCGGCCTGGCGATGGCGTTCGTCACGCCACCGTTTTTAGTGGCGGATGAACCGCAACATCTGCTGCGTGCCTACCAAATCTCTGAATTCGAATTCTTCTCCACATTCCGCGGCGGCAAGGGAGGCGGAAGCTTGCCGACGAGCATCGCGATCATCTGCCAGCCGTATCATGATGTGCGATATTCAGGCAAGATCGCCTCCGCTGAACTCATCCTGAAAACGTTGCAAATTCCGCTCCGGTCCAATGAATGCTCGTATTACGAATTCCCCAATACAGCAGTCTATTCGCCGTTGGCCTATATCCCGCAATCCATCGCGATCGGCATCGGGCGCAGTTTGCATTTAACAACTCTAAGCTTGATGTATCTCGCGCGCGTCGCCAATCTTTTGCTTTGGACTGGCTGCGGATATTGGGCTGCGGCTTGCCCCGGGACTTCGCCGGCCGATGTTTCTGCTCATGATGATGCCGATGGCGCTGTATGAGGCTGCGTCCATCTCCATCGATGCATCATCCGTTTCGATCGCTCTGCTACTGGCGGCTCTCGTTTGGCGCGAAGCGATGGAACAGAACGACAAGCGAGTTTCCTGGCCGGTGCTTGTTTCATTTTGTTTACTATCCATTGGTCTGGGTCTGACGAAATTTGTCTACCTGCCGCTCATTGGATTGATCTTATTGATTCCGTCACGGAGATTTGGCGGGAAATGGCGCCGGACCGCGGCCTTCGCAATCATTTTGTTTGTTGGCTTCGCCGGTGAGATTCTCTGGGCCGTTCATACTCCGGGCCTCGATGCGGCCCTGGTGCCGGGAAGCGCACCTCACCAATTCGTCGCGCGCGGACAACTCGCATTTCTCCGGCAACATCCGTCCGCATGGCTAAGCGTGCCGCTCAAGACCATCGCAGAATCCTGGTGGTCGGTCACTGTCTCATTCGTCGGAAATCTCGGCTGGCTGAACGCACCGCTCTCCGGCATTTTTTGCGTCATTTATCTAGCCGCCCTGCTATTGGCTTGTGTGCCGTCCGCCGATGAGCCGAAGCTGGAAACTTTTGGACCCTGGATTGCAATCATCATCGCGGTAATCGCCGTCTGTCTCTTTGCAATTGGTTTTACGGAATATATCTATTGGAATCTCGTCGGGTGGGGATATATCCGCGGACTCCAGGGGCGATATGGCATCCCGCTGGCTCCGGCGGCATTCATGTTGATCTGGGTGTCATGGCAACGGCTTCCCCACAAATTCTGGTCACACCGCACTGGTTGGGAACGGGAGGCTTTGTGTGTACTTCTCGCCGCCTGTGGTTCCGTGTATGCACTTTTCGTTATCTATAGCCGCTTTTATGTGGGGTAGCTGCGATTTGAATTCTACCAGTCAGAACTGCGACAAAAACCGCACATCGTTTTCGACAAACAGCCGAATGTTATTGATGCCATACTTTCTCATGGCGATTCGTTCGATGCCAAATCCGAATGCCCAGCCGGTGAATTGCTCGGGATCGATGCCGACGGCTTTGAAGACATTGGGATGAACCATGCCGCAACCGCCGAATTCCACCCAGCGGCTCTTGCCTCCGGGCAGATCGAACCACAAGTCCACTTCAGCGGACGGCTCGGTAAACGGAAAGAAGCTGGGCCGGAAACGAATTTTGGCGTCCGCGCCGAAATACGCTTGTGCGAATTGGAGGATGGTGCTTTTGAGATCGACCATCGTGACGTTCCGATCAACCACAAGCGCTTCGAGCTGGTGGAACATCGAGAGATGCGTGTCATCGTGGGTGTCGGGCCGATAGACGCGGCCGGGAATAACCACGCGGATCGGCGGCTTCTGCTTCTCCATGACGCGGATCTGAACCGTGCTGGTCTGTGTGCGTAAAAGCGTAAGCTGTTCCTGCGGGCCACGATCCAAGGCAATGGATTGGCCTTCGCCAGTTTCGGCCGCCAGATAAAAGTTGTCCAGCGGATCGCGAGCAGGATGGCTCAACGGGATATTTAATGCGATGAAGTTGTGAAATTCATCTTCGACCTCAGGCCCAGACGCCAACGAAAAACCCATCCGGCCGAAAAGCTCCGTCAATTCGTTGGTGACTTTCGTAAGGATATGCCGGTTTCCGATTTGAGGCCGCAGACCCGGCTCCGTGACATCGATAGCATCTCTCCCGCTATCCCCCGCGGAAAACGCTGCTTTCCGAGCCTCGAACGCGCCGGTAATCCGATCCTTGAGCGCATTGATCTGCTGACCGACGAGCGGCTTCTGATCCTTCGGCGTCTGGCCCAGCAAACTCATCAAACCCTTGATGCTCCCCTTAGCTCCGAGGTATTTGATCCGGAACTGCTCGAGCTGCGCAACCGTGGCAACGGCGGCCAATTCCTCATCCGCCTCTTTGGAGATCGCGTCGATCTGTTGTGTAACATCCGCCATGAAATTCTCCGCCGCCGGACCCGTCCTGTTGAATAGTTTGAATCTGTGGCTTGGGGTCTTTACATTGATTGGGCGCAGGGGTCAAGGCTGGCGGGCGTTGGAGCGGATTTATGGATCTCTCAAAACTGCCGAAGCTGTCGAAGACTAACGAAGCCCAACAGCAGGATGCCCAGACCCGGCCGCCTCCGCCAATCGATCCACCTGAACCGTTGCCGGATGTTCCTTACGCCCGGCAGTCACAATCGGCGCCGGCAGGTGGCTGGAGCGAAACCTGGCTCAGCATCGGGATCGGAATTTTTCTGCTCCTGTTCCAGCCGAGATTTCTGGAGTGGCTATCTTCCCGGCTGTTCCATACATTTTTCAACGAATTCACAGATGCCAACAATAATATTGTGCCTTATCAAACTCTTCCCGAGTTCTGGAGTGATCTGGGTCCGACGTTATTCGGCTTTGTGTTCATCATCGACGGGCTGCTGATATTTACCCGCCGCCGGGAACTCTATTGGGCTGCATTTGCCCTGACGATCATTGCCACCGCATATAACCTGCTCTGGTGCATTGGCAGTTATTCGAAATATGGATTCGCCCCCATTTCATTTCTGGCGGTCATTTTTGGTGGCTTCATCGCCTCGGCGCAGTGGAGATTGATCAAGATACAGATGTTCCAGAAATAAAATAACCCCGGACGCGGGGAGGTGCATCCGGGGCTCAGGGGAGGGAAAGATTAGGTCTCGCGCCAAATATCGCGTTCTTTCCAACCTATGAATGCGCCAAATCGGAAAAAGTTAACCGAAATGGCAAATATTTTTTGGGGGATGAGGAGGCGACCTGTGCAGTTATCCAAACAGCCAGCGAACCGTCCATTGCCGGCGGCCAAATGGTTCAATCTTGCCGGCCGAGCCGTCTTTGATGGATCGATCGATCTCATCGTAGCGGCCGGTGGTCGGCTCGATGGCAAAATGGCGGTTGCCGGCCCAGCCCCCCGTGTTGATCCAAAGCCCCCAATAGGCCGGCATCCCATCTTCCGATTTGTATTCGATCCGCAGTGACCGCTTCCGGGCTGGATAGGAAACCAGGAATGCCGACTCGATCGCATCCGCCGAAAAGCTCTTCCAGCTTCGCTTGGGCGGCAGGGATTCCAGATTGGATAGATTCTCCCCCGGGGCGGTGGACGGCCAGGTGAACTCAGTGTCGATCCGGCTTCCCGTCGCGTCATGGCTCAATCGAAAGCGGCTCTGGTCCACGCTCAATTCCACCGGCTGAACCATCGACATCAGGCTGTGCAATGCCCAGACGAATTGGAATTCAAACGGGGCAAGGTTGTTCAGGCTGTACTCGGCCACAATGGATGAATCCTGGAGATAAAGCTTGCGCGTAAGCCGGTAACCGAATCTCAGGCCGTGCCAGACTGTGGTGATCCCATCTTTGGTGGGGACAGCGGCGGTTGTGGGGATTCCCCAAAGCTCTCCATGATCCGGCACAGCGATGCCGCTGTATGGATGACGCGGATAAACGCTGGGAGCGATGGCAGGGAAACATTCATCCCACCCGCTGTACCAATGGTTGCCATAAGGGGCATCGTAATGCGGTGAATCCGGCAACTCCGCCGGGTAATTAAAAAGCAGCTCGTAGTGATCGGCCTTGTCGATGATGCTGGAAACCTTCCCGCCAATCTGCGGCCAGACTTCCATGCGGATGGCGGCATTTTCAATCGTCACCGGATGCATGTCGGCTCTCCCTTTGC
Organism: uncultured Phycisphaerales bacterium; assembly: GCA_963773725.1. Lineage (GTDB taxonomy): Bacteria > Planctomycetota > Phycisphaerae > Tepidisphaerales > Tepidisphaeraceae > PALSA-1353. Next base: position 233,919 of record CAVZCA010000007.1, on the reverse strand, counting down.
ACAGACAAGTTACCGGGCGATGAGGCTATTTGCACGAGCTTAAGGCTGAGTGGAGGGAGAAGGCTGCGTGGCCGGCGATACATCTGCTTTGGTCGGCGCGAGCGCCGGCGAAAGAAGCGGAGTCACTGATTCCGGCGTGGTGGATGGCGCAGCCAATGCGGATTGAATCACGATCACAGTATCCACCGGCTGCGCGGTTTGTGAATTATCCGAAAGAGCAGCGGCGCCGTTTGCCTCGAACGTTCCATTCTCTGCCGTAGAACTGCGGTTGCCGCCCGCTGCGCCGATCGCCGGCGCGGCGGCGGATTCATTGGCCGGCAATGTGGTTGGCGTGGAAACGCTGTTGCCCGCATTGGCCGCCTCGGACGGTTCGGTGGTCGGCAGACCTAAATGAATCGCGTCGCCGTCCTTCCGATCAATGGCTATGGAAGGTTGTGTCGTCGCAAGAACGCCTGCCGGCTGCAGAAAAACCTGAACCTCGGCGCCGTTTTGCTGCTTTACGGCCAAAGATTGCCGCAGCGCATCGGTCTGCTCGGATGTCAGACCCTTGGCGACATATACCTCGCTGGCTGGCTGCGTCGTTGCGGCACTCGACTCCCGATCGATATCCAGTTTGTCATCGGTACTGGCCGACATATCCCTGGCGATGGCGGCCTTGTCACTTGGCAAAGTCGAAGGAATCGATTTTGCCTCGACGCTGATGGGCACTTTTTTCCAGGAAATGCCGCTGTTGTCGTTAAGAAATTGCGCGACCTGGGCGTTGGTGGCTGTGAGATCGGTGCTGTTGACGACCATCAGGGCCGGCGATGGCACATTAGCTCCGGGGGCTGAAATGTTATATCCGGAATTCAGCAACCGCTGGCGAATGGCGTTCACATTGAACTGAGCCGATGCAACAGCCTGCTGTTGAACTACTGCTGGTGATTGTGGAACAGGCGCCGCGATCGCCGCAGCGATTGGAGGCATCGATTGCGGCAAAATCTGGCGAGTTTCGGTCGGGACGTTCACGGCCACTGATTCCTGCGTCGTCGGAATCGCCGGCGAAACGGTGAGATCGGCTGTAGGTGGAACCACGGAAATCTTTGATGCCACGCCATCGGTAAACACCGGCGGCTTCATCGTCGGGCCAAGTGCTTTGTAAAGAACCAACCCAAGCGAGGCACAGAGCAGGAATATCGCGGCGATGGCAAATATCTGCGGCCAGCGGCTGCCACCAGCGCTCGGCTGTTCCGTGTCGTCGGCGTCACCGAGCAATATCGAGCGTTCAACCTTGCCGCGCAGCGATTCGCCGATCTCCATCGGCGCTTTGACGCGCGGAAGCCCGCGCACGAGATCGCGCATCGTACTCAATTCCTGAATCAGCTTGCGATGTTGCGGATGATCCTGAAGGTGCTTTTCGATCTGGCGCGGCCTGCCGCGTCGAGGTCACCCTCGATATAGGCACACAACATGGCTTCGATGTTTTCCATGAGACTTTTGTGTCGCTATTTCGGCTTTGACTTCTCAGACATATACGGGGCCAATTCGTCGCGCAGGGCCAGTCTCGCCCGGAACAGCCGGCTTTTCAGCGTTCCCAGCGGCAGGCCCAGCACGTCGGCCATCTGCTGATAATCAAACCCTTCCACATCTCGCATCACCAGCACCGCCCGATATTCGCCGTCGAGCCGGCTCAGGGCATCCAGCACCATCTGGTGCCGCTCGCGCTGTTCGGCCACCTGCGGCGGCTGTTCATCCCGGTTCGAGGCAACCCGATCCACAAGGGCCGCGGCCTGATCGTCATAATGGGCTGAGCCGTTTCCATTCCGTGACGTGCCATCGAGCGAAAATGTGCGGGCTCGCTGGGATCGCCGCAGGCTGCTGATCGCCAGGTTCATGCCGATGCGGAAAATCCAGGTGTAGGGCGACGATTCACCGCGAAAGGTATCGATTTTTTCCAGCCCACGAGTAAAGGCTTCCTGAGTCAGTTCACGGGCTTCTTCAGTTTCACCAACCATCCTGAGCAGGGCATTGAACAGGCGATCCTGATAAAGCAATACGATTTGACCATAAGCCGAGCGGTCGCCGCTACGGGCCTTTAGAAACAGGGCCGTCTCGCGATCGCGACCCCGAGTTCCAGCTGCACCCTGGGCTTCGTCTTTGGGTGGTAGCTCGGCCTCGTATTGCGCCGCTCAAGCTTGACATTGGATTGGATGCAGGAGGGTCCAAAAAGTTCCCTGGATTAGGCTGGGAACCGTTGCAGCCCCGGTCATCCGTGACCGGAATATCGAAAGTCCATCATGCCATTGGAATATGACGTAGTCAACCGAAATGGAGTGCTATTTGAATGATGTTTAGCCGCCGGGGCTTCGCGGCGGTATGCTCCCCGTACCTTTATCTTTATGGCAACCGAAACTTTTTCCGATTTTCTGAAACTTCTGGAACGCGAAGGAGAACTGGCCCGCGTTTCCGCCCGGGTCGATCCCAAGCTGGAGATCGCGGCGATCTGCGATCGCGTCTGCAAAACGCCCGCCCCGCACGGGCATCAGGAACTGGATCGATCCCCCGCCGCTGCGCTCGGCGGCAAGGCGCTGCTTTTCGAGAATGTCGCCGGGTCGGACATTCCCGTCGCCATCAATACTTTCGGATCTACTGGCGGGTGAATCAGGCGCTGGGAACGAAAACGCTCGTCGAACTGGCGGAACGCGTGCAGGCACTGGTCAAGCCGGAGATTCCGACGACGCTGATGGAGAAGATGAAGAAGCTGCCGGACCTGATGAAGCTGGGCAGCTTTCCGCCGAAATCGGTGCGCAGCGGAATCTGCCAGCAGGTCGTGCTGGAAGGAGACAAGGCGGATTTGAATCGGCTTGCCGATCATTCAATGCTGGCCGCTGGACGGCGATCTCGACAGCGGGCAAGTTTTCGACTCGGCGGCGAGCGCGAAGCGCCGCTGAACGCGGCACCGGCCGATATATCACGCTTGGCGGCATCTTCACGCGCAACCCCGAGACCGGCGACCGCAACATCGGCATGTACCGCGTCCAGCAATTCGGCCCGCGAAAATGTGCGATGCACTGGCACATGCACCACGACGGTGCCCGGCATTTTCGGATGTATCAAAAGCGGACGAGAAAATGCCGCTGGCGATCGTGCTGGGCGGCGAAAGCGTGCTGCCCTACGCCGCCACCGCCCCGCTGCCGCCGGGGATTGAAGAATTGCTCTTCGCCGGATTTTTGAACGATCGGCGGAATCGAATTGGTTCCCTGCCGGACGATTCCGCTGGAAGTGCCGGCCAATGCCGAAATCGTCATCGAGGGATATGTCGATCCGCAGGAAAAACTGATGGAAGGCCCCTTCGGCGATCACACCGGCTTTTACACCCTGGCCGATTGGTATCCCGCGTTTCACGTCACCGCCATCACGCATCGGAAAAACCCGATCTATCCGACGACGATCGTCGGCAAGCCGCCGATGGAGGATTATTTCCTCGGCAAGGCGACCGAGCGGATTTTCCTGCCGCTGCTGCGGACGATGGTCCCGGACATCGTGGATTACAGCCTGCCGATCAGCGGCGTTTTCCACAACTGCGCGTTCATCAAGATTCGCAAGGAATATCCCTATCACGCCCGGCGGGTCATGCACGCGATCTGGGGCGCGGGGCAGATGTCGTTCACGAAATTCATCATCGTCGTGGACGAGCACGTGAACGTGCACGATGAACAGGATGTGCTGTTTCATCTCTTTTCACAACTGCGATCCGGAGCGCGACAGCGAGATCGTCCACGGGCCGGTGGATATTCTCGATCACGCCAGCCCCGAGCATGGCGCGGGAAGCAAGATCGGCTTCGACGCGACGGTGAAATGGCCCGGCGAGGGAAAAGTCCGGGCCTGGCCGAAGGAATTGGAGATGGATCAGGCAACGAAAGAACTGGTTAAGCGACGGTGGAAGGAATATCGGATTTGAGACTGCCAAAACCTGGCGGTTCGATCTCGAGGATCGGGCATGTCAATCGAAGTCTCTTGCGAATGCGGCAAACGGTTCACCGTCGGCGACCAATTCGCCGGCAAACGGGGACGCTGCAAAGCCTGCGGGCGAACGGTGACGGTTCCATCTCCCGAATCGCCAGGATTCGAGCATGAGTTATTCGTAGACCCAATCCCGGAAGCGAAAGTAGTCATTCAGACGGAAACGCCGATTGACCGGGGGCCGGCCGTGCCTTTGTACCCGTCCTTCAGCAAGCCCAAACGCGGCGTAGCGGATCAATCCTGCGGGTATCGATCCATTTTAATCCCGTCATTGTTATTGTTGTGCTGCTGGCAATCGGAATTCCCACCGGCATATACCTGATCGAGCAGGGTCCCGTGAAAGCCAGGGACGATTTGGAAAAGATCGAGCCGATCGCTGAAGGCAATATCACAACACAGATCACCCGGGCGATCCAGCATGAATACGCCCGCTTCGTCTTCAGCGACAATGGCGTCGGGCTCTCATCATATAAGGCGTTGAATGTTGTATTTGACGATCCCGTGATCATGGCTCACTTGCCGGATACGTTGTTGATTCGCGGACGCACCACCGAAGGTTTCTACAAAGGCAAATTTCATCCTGCGCACCATGCGATTTGAGGCAGCCGTTCCGATCATGGGCAGAGTGCATAACCTCGAGGGAAGCGTCTCGGATGAAGATCAATCGCTGACCCTCGACGGCAAAAAGATCAATTGATTGCTTTGGCAATTCTGGAGAATGCCTGATGATCCGTATCCGGGAAATCCTTGATCCCGATCTTCGCCGGCGAATCGTGGACGCCCTGGCTGATCGCCGCGGATGCTCGGCTGCATCGATCCCTGACTGGTTTGAGCTGGATGACGCGGATTATGTTGATTTGCTGAATGATCTAAAAGAAAGCGAAGAGGCGATGGATCCGGAAGATGATCCGCGAATGTGAATTGAAAATATCTATACTGTTTCGCGCTTCACTGCTTCCCGTAGCGCGGCATTCAGTTTAAGAGTAACCGGGCCGCAAGGAGATTGGCCGATGTTGCGATCGTTCCACCGGGCAACCCAGGAAATTTCGCGAGTGGTGCTTGTGATGAAGAGTTCATCAGCCCGGCGGGCCTCTTCTTCGCTAAATGGACGCTCATCCACAGCTAATCCCAGCTTGGGGGCCAACTCCAGCAGGATAGCGCGGGTGATGCCAGGCAGCACTTTAGGGCCAACGGGATGGGTCACAAGTTTCTGGCCGATCACCGCGAAGATATTGCTCGCGGAACATTCGGTCACGAGATCGTTTTCGACAAAGACAGCTTCGTGGGCTCCCGCAGCAAGCGCCTGATTCTTTGCCAGGACGTTGGGCAGAAGAGCGATCGATTTAATCCAGCAGCGTTTCCAGCGTTCATCCAGAACAGTCACGAGCTTTACGCCGTCGCTGGTCGCGAGATCGGCCAGCGGCGGAAGGACGCGGGTGTAAAACAGAAGCGTCGGCTTAGTCTGCGGAAATGCATGATTGCGCGAAGCAGACCCGCGCGTTAATTGGAGATAAATCATTCCGTCGGGAACTGATGCTCGAGCAAGGAATTTTCCGATTTCGGCAGCGAGGGCCTTCGGCGCTATGGGCACGACCAATTGAATACCCGCGGCAGATTTTTGCAAGCGTTGCAGATGCTGATCGAGTGCGAATGGTTTATGGTTGTAGAGGCGGATGACCTCATACACCCCATCGGCGAACTGAAAACCGCGGTCCTCTATGCCGACGCGGGCATCAGCCAGGGGGCCGATTTCGCCGTTAAGCCATATCAGTTCGTTCATAAACCACCGATTTCAAAAACGTTAACGCGATGATTGGCGTACCGCAACCCCTGCTGCAATAATATGGGAGAATAGTACTGTCGCGAGATATTATGAAAAGACGTTTACGTGCCGGGATTGTTGGATATGGACGGATGGGCCGGGGCTTCGTTGCCGCGATGCAGCAGAGCGATCTGTGGGAAGTGGCGGCGATCTGCGACGTATCGGCTGCCGCGCGGGAGCTGGCGGGCAAGTCGGCGCCGGGGGCGCACATCCTGTCGCAGCCGGACGATATTTTTCAGACAAAGCGATTGACGTGGTTGGACTTTTTACGCTTGCGGACGTCCGTCCGGAGCAAATCTCTCAGGCGTTGCGTGCGAAAAAGCATGTCATCGCCGAAAAACCCCTCGCGGCCGATGTCGCCACCGAATGGCAACTGGTCAAAGAAATTGAGGCGAGCGATCGGCTGGTCGCGGTCAATCTGTTCAATCGCAACGCGTGGTATCACAAGGAGATTCTGGCGTTCATTGCCGAGGGGGAGATCGGCGACTTGGCGATCCTCCGCATTTGCCACATGACTCCCGGCCACATGCCGACCGAGGGACACGAGCCGGAAGGACCGCCGTTTCACGATTGCGGCATGCACTACGTAGACGTCGCCCGTTGGTATGCCCATAGCGAATATGAAAAATGGCATGCACAGGGAATTCGGATGTGGGATTACAAGGACCCGTGGTGGGTGAATTCACACGGATACTTTGCCAACGGCGTGGTTTTCGACATCACGCAGGGATTTGTTTACGGACATCTGGCAGTCGAGAAAACGCACAACTGTTATCTGGACGCGATCGGCACGAAAGGAATTTGCCGGATGCGGCATAACTTCATCGACGCCACCATTGAAATGCATGGAATCCACTCGACGGTGAAGAAGACGGGACTGTTCAACGACAAAAAGCTGGATGTGATGATTGACACATTCGCGCGATCCGTCGCTGCCGGAAAGAATCTGGGAATGCCGTCGGCCCGGGATAGCGTCGTTGCGTCCGAAGTTTCGTGGGCGATGCTGCAAGACGCCGTCGCGAACGGACCGCCGGTAAAGGGAACAAAGCGGGACATGCAGCAGATTCTGCAGCATCGGCGAACATTGCGATCGGGATATGGCCTCCCTTCCCGGCCGCAGGGATGTCCGGAGGATGCGATTCCGGCAGGTCAGCCGCCGAATGCATGCGGCGAGGAATTGTGCGGGCTTCAAGAAGCGGAAGCGCGGGTCGCGGCGCGGGAATCTTCCGAGCCAAGGCGCCCGTAAAACTTTTGCCAATTCTCTATAAATCGCGCGGCCGAGAATCGTTCGCGGGCCTCAGCCTTTGCTGCCTCGGCGATGTTGCCCCTCAGTTGCGGATCAGCCTGTAAATCCAAAACGCGTTGAGCCAGGCGGCGCGGGTTGCTGCTCGGTTCGATCAAAGCGGTCACATTGTCTTCCAGGAATTCGTCCGTGGCCAACGTCTGCGCCGCGACGATGGGAAGTCCGGCAACCATGCAAATAAACAAAGGAAGAATCGGTGCCAATGCTTGCGCGGAAATGGTTGCGGCATCTGCGGCCGGGATGATCTGTTCGAAATCGACAGTTCGATGAAGTCGTTTCTCCGCCTGAACCAAAAGATGGTCGTGCCGGCCGGAATGTGCAAAGCGTATCAAAGACTTGATGCAGGGTCCCCGGCCCCAGATCAGCAGGCGATAGCGCGGGTCCAGAAAATTCAAAATCGCCGTGGACCAGACTGAGGAACGATGCGCGGCCTCGGTGGTGGATTCGCCGGGCGCGAGCAAAACCATATCGGATTCAGCTAAGCCTAAATCTGCGCGGAGATTGGCATCCGGCTCTGACAGCCGGTTGAAATCGACGCCCGGATGAATGACATGGCATTGATCATCGGCGATTCCACGTTCGATAAGGGCATTGCACAGCGCGGCTGTCGGGCAAACTATTTCGATGTGACGGCGACGCAGAACAAGATTGAGCCACGGGGTGCGATTCACCGGAGATTGCGGACTGAAGATGATCCGGGAAGCGGGCGACGCGGCTGCCGCGATCAGCTCCGCCGGTCCCCACGCGTGAACGATATGGGCACGTGGCCCCCGCGCTGATCGCATGGCGATGATCGCCTGCGGCAAGTTGGTGAAATCACCGCCGGGCCCAATGCTCATGGCGGCTTTTGAAACGCCGTTGTGCGAGACTTTCGCCAGCATTTCGACGGAACGTTGCGTCTGAAAGTCACATCGGGCCGGATAGAGATGCAAAACACCTAGCATGGTCGGAGGTAACGGTAACGGAAACGTTGCGGGGTGCAACGATTGACGGCTGATGCTCATTTCTCGCGGCTGTTCAGGATGAATGTGATGGGGCCGTCGTTGGTCAGGGCGATCTTCATATCCGCGCCAAACTGGCCAAGTTGGACATTCACCCCCAAAGCTTGAACGGCGACTACAAGTTGATCGAATTTCTCACGGCCTGACACCGGATCGGCGGCAGCGGAAAGGGATGGACGCCTCCCTTTGCGTGCATCAGCCGCAACGGTGAAATTGCTGACCAGCAGCATCGAACCGCCGATTTCGTTTACATCCCGCTCGAAGTTTCGCTCGCCCTCCGCGAAAATCCGCAGACTGGCCAGCTTACGCGCCGTCCAGTCCACATCCTCCGCTACGTCAGTGGCATGAACCGCGGCAAGGACCAGCATTCCATGACCGATCCGGCCAACGATTTGTCCATCGACGGTGACGCTCGCCTCGCTCACACGTTGGATCACGCAGATCATGCCGGGCAAAGCTCCGTGCGTTTGGCCGCGATGGAGAGCAGCGTTCCGAATGTTCGAGTTGGCGTGACCCGATCGATTCGGACATCGACGAGATCGCCGGTTTCCACGGATTCGGCTTCAAAATGAACGTCGAAATATCGCGGGCAGCGGCCGTGGCGAAGCTCGCCGAATGCCGATGTTGCTTCCCGTTCCACGAGCAACTGAACCGATTGCCCGATGAAGTTTGATCGGAACGCCACGCTAAAATCGATCTCGCGGCAGCGAAGCAATTCGATTCGCTGGCCGACAATCGGGCCTCTGACGAAATCACTCTGCCATCGCGGGGCTGCCGTCCCGGGCCTGGGCGAAAAGGGAAAAACATGCATGTGAATGAAACGGGCGCGATCGACGACTTCAAGCGTCTGTTCAAAATCGGCGTCCGTTTCGCCGGGGAAGCCGACGATGATGTCGGTCGTCAGGGCCGGTTTGTCGAAAGCAAGATCAAGGCGATCCAGCAGATGAAGAAAATCATCGCGCGTATATTGGCGATTCATTTTCCGCAAGATGGCACTAGAGCCGCTTTGCAGCGGGAGATGAAAATGCGGAACCACCTGTGGATGCGATCGAAGCACTTCAAGCAAATCGTCGTCAAGATCACCTGGCTCGAGGCTGGAGAGGCGCAGGCGGCGAAGACCCGGAACGCCGGTGCAGAGCATTTCGATAGCTCGAGCCAGAGGATTGCCCGCGGCTTTTGATTGCCGGCGACGAAGTGCGGTTGCCTGACCAAATGCGCTGAGGAAGATACCCGTCAAGACGATTTCGATATGCCCGGCGGTCACCAATTGACGAGCCTCTTTGAGCAGATCATCCGGCGGCTTGCTCCAGAGCGTTGATCGAAGGCTGGGGATAATGCAATAAGTGCAATGGGCATCGCAGCCGTCCTGAATTTTCAGGAAAGCTCGCTGATGCCCAGATTGGCGCTCATCCAGAAGCGGCAAACTATGTGTGCCAACCGCTCCGAGCCGAACAGGACCGGCCTCCTCGGCCAAAAACTCTTTCAGACGCTCGGCGACATTGTCTTTATGGGTAAGGACCAGATCGACGCCAGGGATTTGGCCGGCCGCTTCCCGGTCGCTCGTGGCCCAGCAACCCATGACGACAACGCGGGGTTTCACACCCGCCATCGGCAGCTTAACGGCCCGTCGGGCGGATTGGCGGCTTTTGCTGGCGGCCTCGACCGTTACGCTGCAACTGTTGATGATCCTCAACTCCGCAGACTCGGCATCGGATTCAATCCAGCCAAACGAACGCAACAGCGTGGCGATTTGCTCGCTTTCGTACTGGTTGACCTTGCAGCCGAGCGTTTGGATGAAGAAAGTTCGCATGGAAAAAGGGTCCGAAAGTATCTTCCAATGATCCCGGCCCTTGCGGGAACTTCAAGGGGTGCTCGAACGTCTAATAAGTAACCGGCTTGTCCGTGACGCCAACGGTTGTTGAACTCATACGGAAAAGCGGTTACATCTTAGGCTCTGCCTGACGAGCGGATGCGAATCCGCGAAGTCGTCAGACACAACCTAAGGTCAAGCGGCGGGTCGATAACCAGTCCGCCGCCCTTCCGGAACGATCGTCTGCACAGGAGTAGGTATGGCCAGCGCCCGTTTTGCCTGGGGCATCGACATCGGTAACCGTGCTCTCAAGGCAATCAAGCTCGTCCGGGGGGACGATGGGCTTCGCATTGATGACTTTGAGGTGATTGAGCACGAGAACGTTCTTTCCAACGCCGGTGACAACAAGGAAGCCCTGATCCAGTCCGCCCTGGCGAATTTTGTCCAGAGGCATGCGACCAAGGGAGGCGTGGCGGCCATCAGCGTCAGTGGGGTATCCAGCTTTGCCCGGTTCATCAAGCTGCCGCCGGTCGAACCCAAGAAAATTCCCGAAATCGTTCGGTTCGAGGCGATTCAGCAAATCCCCTTCCCTCTCGATGATGTGGAATGGAATTATCAGCTTTTCCAGAGCCCCGAATCTCCCGACGTGGAGGTCGGCATCTTCGCGATGCGCCGGGAGCTGATCAATGCTCACATCAAGCATTTCACCGATGTGGATCTGAACGTTCAGGTCGTGCAGATGAATCCGCTGGCCGTGTACAACGCGATGTATCACGACAACCGGCTTCAAGGCACGACGATGCTCATCGACCTGGGGGCGGAAAACACCGACCTGATCATCGCCGACGGCGAAACGATCTGGCTGCGATCCATTCCCATCGGTGGGAATAATTTCACGGAAGTCCTCGTCAAGAGCTTCAAACTCCCCTTCAACAAGGCGGAAGACCTCAAACGGAACGCAAATACGAGCAAGTACGCCCGCCAGATCTTCCAGGCGATGAGGCCGGTTTTTGCTGATCTGGTTGCCGAGATTCAGCGAAGCATCGGATTTTATTCCTCAGTCCACCGCGATTCGCGCATCAAAAAGGTGCTGGCGCTCGGCGGCACATTCCGCCTCGCGGGGTTGCAAAAATATCTTCAGCAGAACCTGCAACTGGACGTGGAGAAATTGAACGAGTTGACCGCTGGCGCGCCAACCGACGCCAAGCTGGCGGCGACATTCAATCAGAATCTCCTGTCGTTGGTCAGCGCTTACGGCCTGGCGATTCAGGCCATGGGCCAGAGCAAAATCACCAGCAGTCTTCTCCCGATGAAGATTCGCCGGGCAAAAATGTGGCGGGACAAGACCAAGTGGTTCGGCGCCGCGGCCGCGATATTCGTGCTTGGCACGGGGATGTCACTGCTTGGCTATTACCTGCGTGATCTGGAATACAAAAACGCCGCGGACATTCGCGATGGTCATATAGCGCCGGTTCTGGCACAGGCGACGGATCTCGCCTCACAGTGGCGCGACAAGGTTGAGGGCAACGGCAGCACTGACCGTCTGACCATTCAGAATGTACGGTCGATGCTCGACGGCCGCAGCTTGTGGATCGACTTGCTCGATGAAATCTTCTCCGCACTGCCCCCGGTGCCGGCGGGATATCCCAGCGAGGCGTATCTCAAAGCACATCCAAGGCCGACGCGGGAAATCATTCTCCTCGATAAGATTGAATCGGTTTATTATCCAGACTTGCTCGCGGGCCTGTCCGGCGCGCCGCCGGAACTTGGAATAGCGACGCCATCGACAGGTGGTCAACCCGCGGCGGATCCGGCAATTCCCACCGGCTCGCGCGGTTTTATCATCACGATGAGCATCACGACACCGCACAAAGACGGATTTTTGTTCGCCCTGAACAGCTTCATTCCGAATCTGCAGAAATTCGATCGCGCGGCGATGGACAAATGGAACGCCGCCAATCCGAAGAATCCCCGTAACTTTTATATCGCCAAAGTGTCGGCTCCGATGCAGCAAACGCAGATCAAGAGCGATCCGATCCGGACACAGCAATTGGCTGCTTCATATACAGATGCCCAGGCCCTGATCGGGGCGAAACCTGGAGATCAGCCGGCGGGCGCTGTGAATCCCGGATTTGGCGGTCCGCCAGGTGGCTTCGGAGGTCCGCCGCGATTTGGCGGTTATCAGCCAGGTATGCAAGGGCGATTTGGCGGTCCGCCAAACATACCTCCGAACCCAGCCGGCGCTGATGCAGCTAATGCAAATGGCGGGTCATTCATCGATCGGCTGACGCAGGAAGATCGAGGCGATGACTGGGAATTAAAGGTGGAACTGGTTGTGGTGATCGATCCGCCACCGGCGACGCCAACGCCGTAGTCGCGGTAAAGCAGAGAAAACCAAATGGATGTGATCAAGAAAAATATTTTCAGCATCGTATTCGGGATCATCGCAATCCTGGCGGTGGTGGCGTTGTACTGGCCGATGAGCGGGATGTACGCCACTCTCCTCGCTCAATTGGATGCGCGCATTCAGGTCAACAGCAGTCTGGATAGTCTGGCGACCGCGTCGCGTTCAATGCCGCTGCTATCGCCCGATGCAACCAATCCGGACCCATTGCAGGTTTTCCCAACTCAGCCGGTCATTGATGCGGGAATCGCGGCGACGGGACAGGTCAGCCAGCAGGCGAATAACATGTTGTCGAGGGCTGTATCCACGAATCAGCACGTGCCGCTGCTTCCGGATGAACTGCCCAAACCAACGGACGCGATTCGCTACATGTTCGCCAAGCAATACGCGCAGGAAGTGACGGACTACGCCCGCTGGCAGAAAATTCTCGATTCCACGGCGCCACCGACACCCGCCGAAGTTCAGGCGGAAAAAGACAAACTTCGCGACGATATCAATAAGGCACGATTGGCCTACGACGCGCAGGGAAATGCAACGCCTGATTCACAAGCTGAAGCCTTGTCGGAATTTGATCTGGAATCGGTCTCGGTCCAGCCCCGCATGGAATTGGAACGGGCCCAGCAGCATCGAATCTATCTGTTGCCCAATACGCTGCCGGTCGACTTAACGATCAAAGACGGCACGTTTCCGCCGCCGGACAAAATTTGCGACGCGCAGATCGTGATGTGGGTCCTGGATGACATCACCAACGCGATCGCGCAGGCGAACGAACTTTATTCCGATCCGGCGCCTCAGCACGATATCCTTCACTCCGCGGTGAAGACCATTGAGGGAATCGATCCTCCCGCTCCGGTGATTGCGCAGGGTGGTGTTGATACCAGCGCCGGGGTCACCGCAGCCACCCCAAAAGTGACGACGGTTTCTCCCACCGGGCGAGTCTGCAACGGGCTGTATGATGTCCTGCGATTCAAGGTGAGACTTGTCGTAGATGCCACCAAGGTTCCGCAAATCTTGCGGCAGTTGGAAGTCGGCCAGTTTATCACCGTGCTCAACGTGCAGTATAACGAAGTGGTCGATCCCGCGGTGGCCGCCGCGACCCAGACCGGCGGCTTTCGCTATGGCGACAAGCCGGTCGTCCGGATTGAAATTGACTGCGAAGACCTGCTCATGCGGAAGTGGACCGACAATATCCTTCCCGACTCCAGGAAAAGCGGATTGGGCAAGGGCGCGCTGGGCACTGCCGGCGCGGCGGATAATGGAGCTTCGCAACAGCCGGAAGGCTATCAACCCGGATTTGGCGGCCCCCCAGGCGGATTCGGCGGGCCTCCAGGCGGATTTGGCAGGCCTCCCCGTTAGTCGCAATGCGGTTTTGTTCTGCGAGTGACTTATGCAAAAGATCGTTCGATTCCTCGAATCAAGTGTGGAATGGGTCGCTTTGGCGATTGCCGTGGCCTTTTTGGGCTGGAGCGCGTTCTACTATCTGATCAGTGATCCAGTTTTGCGCCAGATGGGAGGGCATACGGTCAACCCGGGCAATGTTGACCGATTTATCGATGAAGGCGCAGCGGAACATCTGCGAGGAATAATGGGGGATGTTCAAGTGCCGAGTTTCACGGTTGAGAAATTCCCTGAAGCGCTTGATTCGCAGTTGAGGATGGATTCGTTCAATCCGCCGGAAGTAGCGAGCGGCGATTTCGATTACTCACCATTTGATATTGCCAAGTTGCCGGGAGTCAACAATCAGCTAGGCGAATCTGTGAAGCAGCTTCCGACGATGCCGAAGGCCCAACCGCTGTTGATTGCCGCAGCGCTTGACACATTCGCCCCCGCTGCCGCAGCCGGCGGCGCAGCGCCCGCCGCTAACCCCCCTGTCGGAAAAGACACGAGACTGGTCGTCGCGGCGTTCACGATTCCGTGGTCCGATCTTTACGATCAATGGAACAAATCGTTTGGACCGCCAAAACCGGGAGCCCAGCCGCGGCTCTCTCCCGCTGACTTCCAGATTCTAGCCATCATCGCATACCGATCGGAAAAGATTGGCGCCGAATGGACCAAAGATGTGGAAGTGCCCGCTTTCGGCAGCGATTTACCGGCTTATCCACCCAAGGGAAATAAAAATCTGGAGTTTGCCTATTTGCAGGCGCTCTCCAAACAGCCGAACGCCGCAGTGGCTCCCACCATCCCAACCCCAATCGCGGGCGTGGCGTGGAAAGATCCGCTCAGCTATCTGACTGTGGCATCCAACCCGCCCGCCAATCCGGAAACGCCGGACCAGAACGGGTCGAGCTTTCTTTCGCCATCACAGCAGCGAATATTCGTCAACACATCCAACACGTTGGAGGATGGAACGCTTTATGCCCAGTATGGGCCGCCAGGTGGAGGATTTGGTGGGCCGCCTGGTGGTGGTGGTCGCCGCGGCGGTCCGCCGCGAGCTGCGCAGCCACCGGCAGAGCAGGCTCCGCCGCCACCAGTGATCGTGCCTCCCGCGCCAGGAACGATTGACCCGGTCGTGGTGCAGGCCAATCCAAAAGTGGCGCCGAATCCCACGCCGATTGAACCGGTCATGAAGCTGAATCCGATTGCCCTGGCCGCCAAAGCACCAGACCTATGCGTGTATGTGGTCGATAATTCAGCCGACGCGGGCAAAACTTATCGATACCGCATTGTTTACAAAACGCTCAATCCGCTCTTCAACAAAGCGCCGCAAAAGGCGGCCAATAAGAGCATGGTGGATCAATTCGATCTGGTTTCGCCCATGAGCGATTTCTCTCCGGAGATAACCGTTCCGGTGCAAACCTATTTCTATTGCGGCAAGTCGCAGGGTGTAAACAAGTCCGGCGCTTCTCCGTTTGATATCTTTACCTGGTCCAACGGAAAGTGGGAAAAAGGCTCGTTCAACGTCAACCTGGGAGATCCCATCGGCGGCGTGGATGGCGCGATCGACTATTCCACCGGCTACAGCTTTGTGGATCGGCACGCGGCGAAGAACAATAAAATCCTTGTCACGGTCGTTGACCACGAGGGGATAGCGGAAATTCGCGATACCGCGAAGGACGCCGGCAGTACGGATTACAAAGAGAAATTGCAGTGGGTCGAGCAGACCAAAAACGGCGCGCCACAGCCCGGATACAACCCGAATCAACAGGGCGGACCTCCCGGAGGCTTCGGTGGTCCACCCAATGGTTTCGGCGGTCCACCTCGTGGTTTTGGCGGACCGCCTGGCGCCTTTGGCGGGCCGTCCGGAGTTCAGCCCGGATCACAGTAATCATTCGCTCTGCGCGGACTTCCCCACGTGGAATCAGAGTTCATCCATCTGCATCGCGCAGCCAGTGCCCGGCACCGAAATCTGCGAAGCCGCATAAGTCCGAAATCTCTGCTCAATGGCAGGCATGACGCTCTGCGGGGGAAGTGCCGGCCCCGTTCCTCCAGTCCGCCGCCGCGCGTTCCGCAGCCGAGCCAAGACCGCACGCCTGCTGATCTTTAACCACGTGGCAATCTGATTAATCGATGCCTTGTGGTTGTAGCGAAGCCATAGGACTTCTTGCTGCTTTTCCGTCAAAATCAATGAGTTCACGCTTCTCCTCCGATTGATTTCAATTTCTTCGAATGAACTCCAAACCGCGCGGAATCGGTCGCGCCGCTGATGAATATGCTCCCGAATCGAGGGCGATCGTTACGCAATCTGGCCAGCTCTTCGGCGAATTCCGGATCTTCGTTCGTTTCTATCTGACAATCGAGGGAATAGTTGGACTCTCGCACCGGCCTCGGATGCAGCCTATCGGGAAACAGCGCGCGACAAGTCTGACAGTTACACTTGAAATCGGGAGCATACGTGGCCCCGCGATAAAGCCAATCCTCCGCCCAGGTGGAGGAACAGGCCGTCTCCTCGATATGCCGGCGAATTCCGCGGAGTTGACGAACCAGTGCCGCTTCGTTCTCGGGTCGAGGCCCGCTAGACTGACGCCGGCGGCCAAATTTCCCATTCTCGACACTATCTGATGCATCGATTACCATGTTTGGATTATTTACAACTAATTCCGACATCATCATATCCTCCGCGACTCGCGGTAAATTCAGATTGTGGAAAGATCTCCCCGCCGGACCATTTCCCCCAGGACGCGATCGCGGTAGCTGATCCACATTGTCCAGACCCAGCGGCCAGGGAAGCTCCCGGCGTCTCATTCGATGAAGCCGCCGCCAAAGCGAACGCGTCCTGGGTATCCAGCAGCGCATCACGAAACTGTTCCAGATTGAGTTGGACGAATCGGGCTGACACAGACTCCTGCCGGAACACATCGCAGGCATTCCAAAGGCGATTGCCATCGGAATCCGCTAATTCGTTCTCGGGGCCATCACAATCGGCCTGACGAATTCCCGCCGGCAGGTCCGGCTGCCAAGCCACATTGGGCCGAGGAAAGCGCAAATGGTCACTTTGGGTTCTTCCCATGAGATATCCTGCCCACGACTTGACAAGAGACCAATCATATTCCAAACTTTGGAATATGCAATAGAAAAGTTAGGTAAATGTTTGGATTAAACAGATTTATCTGATATAGGGAGTCCACTCATGGCGCGAGTCGCGCACATCTTCGGAAAACGGCTGGCGGAGGCCCGCGGGGAGTTGGCAATGACCCAGCGTGAACTTGGCGAAACGATCGGCGGGGTTTCGGACGAAACCATCAGCCGGATTGAACGCCATGAGGTCGCCGGCATCCTGGCCAAGCGATTACCCAAATTGGCGTCAGCATTGGGCCTGAATCTTGATGAATTCAAGGCCCGACTTTTGCGTGCCGGAAAGTACCGCCGGCGGCTCCATGAAAATGCGGGAAGCCAAGGGGCCAAATGCCACACTGTCCGGAATGCCGGCCGGCCTCGATCTTCGACGCGTTCATCTCGCCCGGATATTGCCGGAGTTTCAAATCGGGGTCGCGGCCAGCCGCCGCGTGGACAAATTCGCCGAGCATCCGGATTCCAATCGGCTCGTGGCTGCTTCTGATCGCCGCGCGTTCACCGCGCCGGTTGATGGAGATTGCCAGCATCCCAAATGGAAGCATGGCGAGATCGTGGTTTTCAGCTTTGAGGCGGTTGAACGCGAAGGAATTTTGCCCGGCAAATCCTACTATCTCGCCTTCACGGATGGCTCGACGACATTCAAGCGGGTTTTCAAGGATGAGAGCGATCCCGACGTTTATATTCTTCGCTGCTGGAACCGCAGGAAGTATCCGACCGATCAGCGGGTTCATCGCGACGAGGTTGTGCGCATCGCCCGCGCTATCTCCAAGCAGGTTTTCGTAGGTGAAGAAGAATAGTTGGCAATCCCGGCCATTCAATGCAAAAAGCGGCGAAGCGAGGCTGCGGCTCGACTCAATTCGTCAAGCCATCGCCCGCTTCGCCGCCGAGTTTCAGTACGATGATGGCGGCGTGGAATCGACGTAACGCAGAGTTACGCGATCCGGCTACGCTTCATCTTGCGTCCAACGCCAAGCAACGCCAGTCCTGCCAAGCCAGTCAGACTCTGCCAGGCCGAAGCCGGCAGTGGAACAACTGGACCCGGGCCGGAACCAGACGAGGACAATTCCTTCAAGGCGAAATCAGACCCGGCCGGCGCATCAATCACCAGATTGTCGCCGCTTGAGCTCGGATCGCCATTTCCCCAGAAGGATGTCGCGCCATTATTCTGAGTTCCGGTGTAGGTCAGGATGGTATTACCCGATGTCAGGTTCACCGTGGTGAAGTCATATCCCGACCCGGTTGGCGGAATGAACGTTTTGCCAACGCTGTCGAAAGTCGCCAGAGTGCTGCTCTTATTGATCAGGATGAACGAAAAAGAGCTGAATGAGGACCCAGTGTTGTTCACAATGGTCTCATCCGGAATGACGAACTGCGAGGCCACCGTTCCAGTGGAACCGGAGATCGGATTAAAGGTAATTTGATACCCTTGGTTCGGCGCCGTGAAAGTCGCTGACTTTTCGACGTCAACCTGGCTCGCATTTGTATCCTGGGTGATGACCAGCCCGACGCCGGTGCCCCAGGAAATAGTCCATCCATCGATGGTTGCCGGGCTGGTATTTTGAATTGTGCCAGCAAAAGCAGATGACATCGACAACGCACCTAACGCCACAACAGCCGCACCCGCAGCCTTAGAAACTTTTTTGAACCCACTAAACATACTTGCCTCCCAACTTTAAAAACAACTACCGTTATCCATAACGGCCTGAACGTTCGATACCACATCGTCAGAACAACAGTCAAGCCCGGAAAATTCAATCGACAGCCTATAACGACCGTCAATTCGGACTTGAATAACTCGTTACCAAATCTTCAGATCAACGGTCAATGCTTAAACTTCCGAATTGGAAGACTACAGAGAATATCCCGCTGTCTTTAAATTCGCGTAAAGATTGCTCAGCGATGCCTGAACGTTTGATACATCAGTCTTTAGATTGTTGAGCATGGTCTGTTCGTTGATCGCATAAGTGGAATTCGCGGTTTGTGTGGTAATCAGATTTTGGATGCCATGCGTCAATGCTGCACACTGCGGCGGGAACCACGTATACACCTGATACCATATGTTGTTGGCATTTGTGTTGGTAGAGGTAATGCTTGAGTATTGGGGTAAACCTGCCGCTAGTCCCCAGATATATTGGTCCGTCGATAAGGCATTGCGCCCCAAGGTTCCATACGTCTGTTCCCAATTGTTGGTGATCCAACAGTTATCCACGCTTGGCAAGAAGGCTGAATTCAGGCTGCTGAGGGGAAAGCTGTAGCCAAAGTTGCTGCCGCTGGCGAATTGTCCCTGCACGATCCGCCCATAGTACACGCCACCATACGAAGCCTGGTATGTCCCGGTCACTTTCGCGATCACCGGCATGATCGGCCAGGATTCGATATAGACAATCGTGCGCGGGTTGGCTTCGGGCGTGTACCCCATGACCCGCCCCACCGCGTAAATCATGTCCGCCGTATTGCCCCACAGGATATGACTCCCGCCGACGTTGGGCTCCATCAGGTTCACAACCAAGGCGTTGTTAACCAGCGTTCCGTTGGAATTGCTGAGCGGCGCCGGGCCATCCGTCGCCGACTGGTTCGTTTGCGCCTGCAACTGAAAATTGTTAGAAGTGTTACCCGTGCTTTTGCCGTAAAGGATCGAGCCCTGGTATCGCCCGCCGCCGGTTTCCGCGCCGAGGATCGCAACCAGCAGCAACTCCCCCGGAGGCAGTTGCAGACCGATCGTGCTGCCGCTTCCTCCGCCGGTCATAAACAGCGGCGGCATCACCGCAGTCCGATCGAGGCGCTCGATATCTTCGACGATCCGGTTATACAACTCGGCGGAAAGCGTGACGCCGTCACCTTCACTGATATTGGCGCGGGGATACGGTTTCAAACTCACTCCTCATTGTAAAAGCGGACTGAGATCGGCCAGCGGATAGAGCGGACGGCCATCGGAAATGCGCGTGACCTGTTGAAGCGTTCCAACCGTGCCTGAACTTTTAGCCGTCGGCTGAAGAAGATTGTTCCATCCCGACGGAAGATAAAGAAACTTGTAGGTCATGTCCCAATTTTCTGAGCCGACGGTAGTCAATCGCCGGTCTGCATGCGCCCCGTCGAAGAGCACCGTCCCCGCCGCCCCTCCCAGGATCGCCGATGAGTTCACGCAACCCGCCAGGCTTTGAACTGTTGACGAAGGCAGGACCGCCAGATTCTTTCGCGTCTGCACAATCGTAACGATGCCAACGCGCAGCGGCGGGCTGTCCTGCGGAGCCAGCGGCGTGCCATCGGGAAACTGATACGTCGGCGCGCTCTGCGGCAAACTCACGGTATGCGTGGCATAATCCAGCGACATCGTCCCCGTCGTCACACCTTCAAAATAGTCCAGGCTCTTATAAGTAATCCGCAGGCGAGCGTATTTGTAACCCACGAGTCCGTTCGGCCCCACTATCAATCCGTTCTCGCCAGGGAGGCCTTCAACATGAATCGAATCGAACGGAAGAAACGGCGCATCAGGATAAACCTGCGAGGTGTTGTAATAGTAGTAAGCGCCGACCTGCACGCCTCCGCCACGTATTTGGTTGATGATCCCAACGCGGTCTTCCCAGGCGCAGAGCATCGTACGTACAGCGGTGCTGTTGCCGGTGCGGACGAAGTTTTCTTCCGTCCCCTCGTCCCACACCTGCACGCCGAGAAATGTGATCGCTGTGGTTGAATCAAGCGCCATGTTTCAGTCCTTCACAAGCACGAGCGTTTTTGAATGGGACAATGCCTTGTCGAGCTTCGCTGTTGCGTTATCGAGTTTCCTGAGGGCATCGCTGAGATTGGATGGACCGCTTTCGTGTAGCGAGTTCAGATTGGAACTACCCAATTGCGAAGCGCCCGACAACGCGGATGCCTGGGTATTGGCCAAATGCTCATGCTGAATCTGTTGCTGAAGTGCGCCGGTTTCGATCGTTCCGGCATCGCTGGCCGCCGCGATCTCTCGCTGAAGTTCGCCTTGCGCGTCGGATCGATTTCAGCATCGACCTGCTCCTGGAGTGATCGAACCCGCTGCTGCGTGGAAAAAGTAAGAGCCGCAACCATTGCCTCATCGTCGCGGCCCGCCGCGCGAAGCTGGGCCTCTTTTGCTTCCTCCTGAAAGCCGGCAATCTGATCGTCGGTTTGAGATTCCTGCAATTTGCTTTGCCGCGCAGCGCCGGCGTCGAAATTGGCCAACGATTGCTTGCTAATCTGCTCATACTGTTTGATTTTCTCTATATCGTTGGGATCGATTTGCCGTTCTTTGGCATTAAGCCCAGATTCCAAGGCCTCACGCGCCGCGCCCACCTTGTCACCAGCGCCTAAGCGCTGAAGGACTTCCAACTGCTCGTTGCCGGTCTGCATCTCGTCATACCGATCGCCGGCCAATTTGGCGAGGTCGGAGTTATGTATCTTCTCAGCGTCATTTTTAAGATGTTCCACATAAGCATTCGCATCCGCTTGGCTGTGGAATCCTTGACTGAAGAACGTTTTGTCATTGGCGATGCTGTTGGCTGCTGTGACCGTCTGATTGAAGTTTGCGTTTACATTTTCCAAATCCCGTTGGTAAGCTGTTTTGTTTTGATTTGAAACCGCTGCATCCATTTGCTGACGCAATTGCTGTAATTGCTGCTGCGACTTTTGTGCCTCGGACGCAACGGCAGATGTGGCGTCAGCCCTATGGGCGGAATCTTGCGCATCCGTAAGGGTATTCATCTCCGATTGGTAGGATGGCACAAGGCCCAGGTGCGAATAGACGTAACCTGCAACCCCTCTCAATCCTTGATGTTCGTTTTCAATCTTTCCCCGCTTATATTCCGCCATCTCGTCCGCGTCGTGGATGTCAGTTCGGTCATACTTGCCGGCGTTTGCGAACTCTCCCGTCAGCGTATCTACCGCCCCTGCTGCAAAGCCAAATGCTCCAGCGACATCCCCAGGCTTATCTACGGCCTCGTCAATTGCCATAAACGGCTCTCCTAAGCATTGAAATATTTGAAATCCTTAGTTAATTTAAATGTTCCCGGGAGGATGTATGAGTCAAGGTAAACGCTGGCTCATATTTTTTCTTATCGCACTCGTTATCGCCATCGTGTGGTGCATGGCTTTCATCGTCGTCATGAACACGGGCGATCAGCGCACTGACTATTACCGTGGCCCATACTTAGATGCTCTTTCGTACCCTGTTGTGGGGATGGGCATACTCGGCGTTATTGGTTTAATCATTGCACGGTTCAAATGGGCGAATGACGTTCGAGAAGGCATTGATGAACTCCGCCGGCGAGGTACCTCTGACGCAAATACCCCACCCACGCCGCCTGGTTTTCCTGTCATTGAAGTAATCCCGGAATATTCACCGCCGGCCGACGGCCCCGGCAAATACCGTATCGAAGGCGTTGACCGGACGACGGAAATGGACACAACGCTGCACGTCCATGCCGATAGTATTGCCAATGCAAAAGTGAAGGCGGAGCTGCAAGGCATCGTTGTTACCGCTGTTGTGAAAGAAGATTGAAGACCTGACCCCTGCAATCTACGTTTTCTCACTAAATCGCTTCAGACTGCTTAACAGCGATCCAAGCACTGGCGGTTTCCCGCCAGCTTCGTCAGCAACCAATGCCAGCAAATCCGCGGTAGGCAGACGCAACAAATCGACTGGCAGATAACGCCGGCGCCGAGCAATCCTCGCAAAGATTTCATCCTGCCTGGCTGCAATTTCCTTTTCGGAATCCACAATCGCATTGGACTCGATCCCCAGCACATGCATTAACTGCGGCCAAGTCAGCTCTGCCGCCTGGGCATAAGTCAGTCCGCAGCCCCGCGGCCCGCAATCGGTGAGGCGTTTGAAGATTCCCCGCCAGTCAATGGGGCGCCCGCTTGAACCGTGGCCGCGCTCGCCGGCGCGGCCACGGCTTTTTTTGTCGGCTTGTAACCCCACAGTTCCCAGATTCTCCCAATTTTCCCCGTATATTCACCCTCGCACAAAAGCTGCGATGCTTCCGGCAACGTCAGCTTCGGATGCTTGATCCGCAGCAGCAGCCACGCCAGGTACGGCGCGGCCGACATCGATAGCGCCCACTGGTCAAACGCCGGCGATCCATAACTGAACGGATGGCCGCGCAGATTATCCACGGCCCGTTGATGCAAACCATCGCGAATCGCCGCCGGCAGAGTCGACGCGGATTTTGCGATGCCGCGCAGATATTGGGCCGCCGCCTCTTCTTCCGCTTCGGCGAATTCGATCAGCCGGGGTGGAGATAGAATGTGACCGGGAAACACCGATGCGTCGCCCAGGCCCACCAATTCCTTTAGCTCGCTCATCCTTCACCTCATGAAGCCGGCGTATAGCTGCCGTTGCCCTTAGCCGTGAACCGCGTGGTGACCTTGCCGTCCACCTTCAAACTCTGCGGGGTCGAATCAACCACCAGCGACGTAAACGTCCACGCCAACCCGTCCAATACCCCCGCCGCGGATTGATGCAGACAGAGTTTGACATTGGTCAGCGTCGTGCCGGGCTGAAGTGAATACGGCGTTTGAAACGGATTGTTGCCAAAATCAAAATCGACTTCGATCGCCACGCTGCAATCCTTGAACGTGGCTTCGCGCAGAACGTATCCACCGCTTTTGCTGTTCTTGAATTCGACAAGCTGCGCAGTGGGCTGCACGCTCCAGGCAGTGATGGAAAGCTCGTTCGTGCCAAGCGCGGCGGTGCCGAATGATCCGGAATGGAAAACTGAGGCGGCCATGAAAGACTCCTGTGATGATTGTGTTTTTTAAGAATTCGCCCAGCTCACGCCGAGCGGCCAAGAATGGTGATCTTGCCCGGCACGCTGGTGCCGGAGGCGACGGAAATCTGCAGGGTATCGCTCGTGCCGGAGACGACGGAATAGCCTGGATTCGGGTTCGTTACCAGGAACGCCCCGCCGTTCGCCTGTGCCGTTCCCTGATCGGTCCCCAGCACGGGATGCGTTCCGCCGCCGACAGTGAAGTCCTGGCCACCAGTGCTACTGTCGTTTTCGACCAGCACGCTCGTGACGTGGACCATGCCTACGCGCATTGCCCAGCGGATCGGTTGCCGATGAAAGATTCACCATAAGCGGCGAGCCCGCGCTGACCGTAAACGACTCGGAAAAACACCGATCCACATTTCCCGCGGAGTTGCCGGCACCCAGAGCGATGTTCGGCTGATGGCTCACCTGCGATGTGACCACCGCCGGCGCCGCTCCGGTCGTCAGTTGGGATCTCACTTGAACATTAACCTGCGGATTGGAAAGAGTTGTTGACATCGAACGATCTCCAGGAAATTAGAAACGTAAATCAGCAAAATGAAACCAGCCGTTCGCGAGAGAGATACATGCTGACGCGAATGGTCAGCACGCTCACCCAACGCTGCGTGCCTCGCTTCCATTGCTTCTGGCCCACAGCGTCATCTTCTCCCTGCGTGATTTCCCAATCGCGAATCATCCCTTCAAGCCCGAGCGACGGACCCGCCTTGGCCAGCGCGATCAATGTCTGAAACTTCAGCCGATTGACCGGCCTGACCCGAAGCGAGTCGTGCGTGGCGATGAGCTGATAGCTCTGCTCTATCTCCGTCATCCGGCTGCTGGCACCGAATGGCTTCAGCTTGAACTCACCTTGAAGCAGGATCACCTCCGGCACATCCGCCGGCTGAAGTTGCAATTTGAACCGCTCGAACGAATCGGCGGTCATATCAACCACATTGCCGGGCTTGACCATCGACGCCCAGCCGGCGTCGGCCTGAAGTGAAGCCAGGATGGCTCGCGAGGTTTGCGTGAAGGGATCGATCATAAGACTTTTCCTAGAACTTCACGGTTGCGACGAAGATGGCGCTGGGAATCTTCAGCACGGGAAGGAACGTATCGCCGTAGACGATCTTCGCGGTTGGCGGATCGGCGCTGGCCATGCCATACGCAAACATCCCGGCCCGCGCTTCCATGCCGGAAACTACCGCGGGCTCGGCCGGCGTGATGATTCCTGCCTTGGTCGGAACCGGATATGTCCCTTCCAAAAAGCCGATCCAGGCTGTGCTCGGTTCGGGCGTGAATACAATCTGGTCATCACCAACCAGCGATTGCTTATTCCCATTCTGATCGTAGAAGAAGCTCTGATAAGCCTTGTGCCAGGTAACGCCGAGCAACGGATTGGGGATGTCCGCCGTCGCAACATACTGCGGCCCGAAGGCATCAGCGCCATAGCTATCGCGGAAGAAATAGTTCCCCAGATTGCTGTTGCTGGTCAGGTATCCGGGAATGTTCTTCCCATAGAACGCGTGCTTAAGTTCATATCCGGTCAATTCTACGGCCGCCTGATGCAAGGCTCGTATCTGCGTATCGATCGCGGTTGTCGTGATCGACCAGGGCGCGCTAAGGATCGGAGTGCCTGTACCGAATACATCGAGCTGATTCTGATTCCCGGCAGGAACCGTATAGTCCACGGTCGTCTGCGCGCCGGTCGAACTCGGCAGAAGATTTCCTTGGTTGTCGTAATAAATCTGCGTCTTGAAGAGCATCGACGTGAGCGCGCTGATGCGCAGATTGTCCTGCGTCCACCGCGCTTCACGGATTTGCCGGCTCACTTCGTCAATGCCAAGCTTTTGCTTGGACAACTCGTTGTAATCAAGCAGATTGATGTAATCCTTTACCGGCAGCACGATGTTCTCGATGCTATGCAGCAGCTTGACCGACTTAACACCGATCTCGCGAAGCTGGCGATTTTTGGATGGCGCTCCATACGGCGAGATCGTTGCGTTTTTTCGCGAGCCGCTGAACACTTTGTATTCGCCGGTGTCGCCGTCAACAGTCTGATCGACCTGGAAGAACGCCTGCGGAAATGGATTGGGAATGCCGCTGACGGTGCTCTGAATGATCCCGCAGAGATTCGGAGCGCCGAGGATGTCATTGATTGAAACGTAAGCCATGATGAAGATCCTTGAATATTTGAATTGTTCTGAGATTTGAGATTTGAAATCGAGATTTCGGTTTCCCTATTCCGTGATGTCATCCAGGAACGAAACCCCCGGACAAATCGCCCGCAGCGCGTTTTTTACATACGCCTTGAGACTCGAATCGGACGGATAGTTGACGATCATGCCGGTATTGATCGTCCCGCCGCCGGCCAGCAGCGTGCCGCAGAAAACATCCACGCGGTTGGTGTGAGTCTGATCGACGATTTGCAGACCGTCGGTTTCGCACAGCAATGTGAGGATGCTCTCGCTGCCATCGGTCGGCTGAATCAGCGAGCCGCTGACCGCCGCGGCGGAAAGCGCCGTACAGGTGATGACGCCGGTGGTGGTATTCACAGCTGAATAAGTGACGACCTGCGTCGCAACTGTTCCAGCCGCTGCGGGAGGACCTGTCAACTTGAACGTGCCGGTTGCACCGATGCGGCGAACGATTTCCGCCGCCGTGTTTACGTCGGTGGTGACCGATGTCGCCGCGCTCGCGGCAGCCACGGTGCTCAAACCGAGAATGCTGTTGGCATACTTCCCGGTCGCCGTGACGCGGCCCATCGGCGTACCCGCCCATAGCAGCCACGTATAAGGCGCGTTCAGCGGATTGCTGGAATTTGTGCCGTCCACCGTCACCGGCGGCGCCAAAACTGCGCAAACTCCCGGCCGGAATAAAAAACTTCTCGTGGCTGAGATGTATAATTACCCACCACGCCTGGTTTGCCCTGAGGAATCGAAAACATTGTGGTCCTTTCGAAGAAATTGAATTGTTAAAGAGCGAAAAATCTGAACTGACAGTGAATCTCTACCCCGATACGCTCGCGATCTTGGTCATGTACTGACGAAGCTGCTCGATTGGTGACGAGTCTTCCCCAGGAATATGCCTCGCCATCGCCTGTAGGCCGGTACTTTCGCCGACTCCAATCGGAACGTTGTCGAGCAGAATGTCCCCAACCGCCAAGGCCAGGGAACGATCGCCGCAGGTGCTGGCCGCGCGAGACAAAGCAATCACGTTTGCCCGCCCCTCGCTGTTTTCAACGAGCGTCGCCACTAGTTTGTCGCGAGCGGCAGGCGATAAAGACCCCCGCGATACCGCGGCATCAAATTTTGCCGTCGCCGATTCAACCAGCGCGGCCTGGGCCTCCTGTTGCAACAAAGGTGGAACCCGTGCCGCGAGTTGCAAAATCTGTTCCCGAGCCGACGCCAGCTCGACCTGTAAATCCACTGTTGGGTCGTCTTGATCCGGCGATTGGATCCATTGAAGGATTTGTGCCACGCCATTGTCGGCATCAAAGTCATCGCCGATCAGACTCCGCAGTGTTTGAAGTTGCTCGGCTGTGCAGGGCAAATTCAAACCACCATCGCCAGAGGATTCCGGCACTAAAACAAGGTTCGGCGATTCATCGTCGTCGGTCGCCTCCACAAACTGATCCTGATCCGGCACGACTGGAACCGGCGTCAACGCCAGATGCACGATCGCCTCCCCCCATTGCCGGGCCTGCCCATCGGTAAAATCGGGATCGATCCCGACAGAGACAAGATTTCGCGCCGCCGTCAGCGCCGCGTCGTCCCCAATGAACTGACACAATCCCAGCAGCCGATCGTCATCCAGCTTAAATTCCTTCACGTATCCGACGACATCCCGCGCCGCATCGGAATGATCGCAGTTGATGGGAATTGCGACCCCCGCCGCCAGCATTTTCTGACCTGCCTCGGCCCAGCGGCTAAGACGGCTGCGATCCACCGCCAGCGAAAACTTTCGCGTCGGATGGACATATGATCCGGTGTGGATCATGTCCTTCCAGAAATACGAGGCTGGCTGGCCGGCTACCTCCGCCGGCAAATCGCCGGCCGGTGTCACCGGAGCATCGGGAGACTGAGCGGACGCATGCAGCTTGAATGGTTTCGTAGGTTGATTCATAAGTTTTGGTTTGAGTGAAAGTGTTGAGCGAGCAAGTCACTGTGCCGCGCGTGGAACCGAAAGTTGATCAAGCAGAGAGTCGCCGTCGATCTTCGAGGTCACCTCGCCGTCGCCGCGAGCTAGAAGTGAAGTCAGCACACCCCGCAAAACGCCAAGCGAATCCGCTTCAATTGGCGAAGGATCAATGGCCACCGCTCCCCGAGCCCGCCGGCCAAAATTCAAAATCAGCAGCTCGTCCACCACATCACGCGTGACGGCATCAGCGATGTCGCGATCGATCAATTCACAATCCAGCGTGCCGGTGTCGGTATGCGTTTCAGCATCAGCTTTGCTCCCGTGACGGGATTCAAGCCCCGCCCGCTCGGGCCTCAGCCAACCCCGAAAAATCATCGCGTCGTAATATTCCAGCACCACCTTCATTCCCGGAGCATGGTCGGCCCCCTGGACTTCCAATGTCGAAAGCTGCCAGGGACTTTTCCCTGCTAGTTCGTAAGCCATCCGTGAATCGTTCGCTGATGCAAACCCGTTGGGAAACATCACGCTCCGACCGGAAGAAACCGCGTCAAGCACCTGCTGGCCCAGCCATTGATTGGGCCGCTCCGCCCCCGCGGCATCGCGGCTCGTCCCTTCGGGATAGTGCAGTTGCACCACGATCCCCGAGATTTTCTTCATGTACTGCGCCAGTCGCTGGCGAATCTGTTCGCTCTCGGACCACGCCTGCCGGATATTTTCGTGACGCGACCGGCCGTATGGATTGCCCGCCTCTCCGTCATAGGTGTACAGAAAATATTTCTCAGCGGAGAGAGTCACCGGCGTCCCACCCGGCGGATGATTGAGCAATCCCGCCGGATTGCCATGATCATCCACCAGAATATCCGTGCAGTCACACAGCAGCGGCTTAAGCCGGCGCAGGATTCGCCGACCATTCTGAATTTGCCAAATCTTCTCAAACGCCGCCCAGCCAAATTCCAATGCCCGCAGCGCGTCACGCACGATGCTTTGCCGGAGCGGACCCAGCACCTGCTGAACAAATTCCACCCATTCATCTGGCACATCCGGCCGGCATTTCTTGAATCGCCAGGTGTTGGCCATAATCGGCGCAGCCACGATCCCGCGCACCAGCGCATTCGTCGGATGCGAAGAAATCTGCCGGTACGTCTGATAGGTCCCGGACGCCGCGGGAAGGAATCCGATCAACCCGGCAGCGCTGGAACTCGGAATCCCGCCAATGGTGGCGCGCAATGCCTGCTGCGCGGTGGCTTCGCCAACCTTCGGATCGCGTGGGATGGTTGAAGTTTCTGTCATGCTCATGGTTCCCGTTGCAATTTTGAAAATCCGACCAGGCCACCGAACGCCGCAGCCGGCATCCCAATGGAATATTCCCAGTCGATGAAATACCGCAGCCACGACAACGCATGCTGTGCTTCGATATCTCCCGGCCAAACCGCGTTTCGCAAATCCTGGATCAGGCGGCTACATCGAGGATCGATTGATAAACGCGCCCCCCATCAGTTGACCGAAGCATTCCCCTCACCGCGTTAATCGTATCTTTGACCGCGGGATTGGATCGCGGCACCTTTAATCGCGGCGACAGGTTGTGCAGCCGGCGAAGGACGATCGCCCAATCCGATTTCCCACTCGTGCTGTCACGAGCCCATCCGGTGGCATCGCCGTAAATAGTGATGTCTCTTAAATCCCAGGCCCGTTCAGCCGCCCTTTCTAAAAATACGTCGCAAGCCGATTCGGTATCTGTATCGGGCAACGAAATCTCGTCGATTACCCGTACACTTCTGCCGTCATTCTGAATCACCCCGCTGCACATGGGATCGATGTTGAAATCTAGCGACCAGCAGATGCGAAGCGACCGATCGTAAGCCGTCGGTTTAACATGAACAGCCGGATCAAAATTCGAAAACGCCCGGCCCCGCGCGATGACAAATTTGCCCAGGTATTCCTGCTCGAAAATAATCGGATCAAGACGCCGCGCGCCGATTCAATTTCATCAGCCGGCAAGACATCAGCCGAGGGCCAACTGAAACAGGTCCATTCCGGCTCAACGCCGCTCTGCGCGATCAGCGCCAGATTCTCGTAATCCATCTGCCCCGGTGAATCCATGTCCGGCACGCCGATCAGCCACGCCCATCCCCGACGATCCGCCAGGGCCGGCCGCACGTGCGCGTCCCAGATCTTTGGGCGGCAATTCGCCAGTTCGTCGATCACACAACCATCCCACGAGCTGCCTTCAATGCGCTGCGGGACATCCAGGCCGTGTACCCACAGCTGCGCACGGGCTTGGTGATGATGCGCAGATCAGTTTCACTGATCGATCGAATCCAACCAGGCCGGATCATCGATTTCAAATCTTCCCAGAAGATTCGCTTGGCCTGATGATGCGTCGGCGCCGCGGCAAAATATCGCCCCGGTTGTCCGTGCCATGTCCTGTGAAATAAATGCTCTACCAGCCGCCGCTTGGCAAATTCCGTCTTCCCACTACGCCGGCCGGCTAGAACGATTTTGAATCGCGTTTGATCCCGCCAGAGCCGAAGCTGTTCCGCATGCTCGCGAAGTTCAACCCACCTTCGCGTCCAATTGTGGTTCGGGCCGACTATTGTCGGCTTCGGCAGAACTCTGCGTCTGACCGAGTTCATGCTTCCCCGCTAACGACAACAAGCTTGCATTTCCTTCGATCGCAACCGCCGTCTGCTTTCTTCGCAGGGCAATCCTCCGTTGTGTCCCCACGCGGATTCCAAACTTCGCCGCGATCTCCTCGCGTGCCTCGCCAACGTATTCAAAGCTCGCGGTCAGCCGTCTGCTGCTGAGCATCTGGTCCCACGCCGCCTTGGGGATATTTTTTTGATGCCTTGGCCTCACCCGCGATGGCCCCCGCCTCATCCGCCAATTCAGTGACCTCGCTCGATGATGAATCATCGCCGGATGGCTGGTCACACTTCGGTATGGCTTTCCAGTAGCCGCGAACAATGATGCGACAAATTCACTCATCGCATTTCCAATTCCCACACCCTGAAAATCCGGCAGGCAAACGCATCGATGCTCGTGCCAACCCGGACGAACAGCATGCGGAAAGGAAAGGACCGCGACGAAAGCCGCCAGCCGACCTTCAACCATTCCGGCAAAGCATTGGGCACTGGGATGAAGTTTGCCATTCAAATAGTGATGATGGCTGAACAATTTCCACGCTGAGGAATGGCAGCACACGATTTCCAACTCAATTGGCGGTCGCCGAAGCGACCCCCGCGACAGCGACCCATCAGCCATATCCAGGACCCAGTCCGGCTCAAGCCACGGAAGCACATCGTAATGACACGTTACCGCGACAAATCTGCGGTTCATCCGGCGTACGGCCCGGCTGATCGCGCTCGAGCCGATTCTGGCCACCGTCCGATCCACAACGCTGGTGAATTCATCCACCACGGTCAAATCGGGCATTTCCGCGAGTGTCCGGGCCAGGTTCACCCGAAATTGCTCGCCGTTGCTGAGAAGATGAAATGGCCGCATCCACGCCGGCGGCGAACTGAATCCTACGCTTCCCAGCAATTGAGTGATCTCTGCCGCGCCCATGTTCGCCGGAAAGCCGTCCAGAATGCTCTGGTCGCCAGGCCAATCCCAATGCTCAACTATCCGATCGCCGAAAGCCTGTCGCGCAACGGTTGTTTTTCCCGATCCGCTCGGCCCGACGATGACGCCGATGCTCCAGTCCTCTTCCAGCGATGGCAGCTCAACCGAAAATGACGATCGAGATCCAGCCCCCATCGGCAGATCAAACATCCCAGCCACTTGTCGCACACGAAAGCTATCTCGCAGCGGACATTCAACTACAGCGTGAACAGTCGGCATGAATACCCCTCGGCGGTCAGTCGCTCGTACAGTTGCTTCTGCCCACCTTCACCGCTGCACTCGACAACAATCTCAAACAGCGATCGAATATCAGATACCGCTTCAACTCTTTCCTCGGGCTCATCGCATAGTTTCTGAAATTCGCTGTCCGTAAATCCCAAATCGCCGATATCTTCATCCGAAAGCTGTTGCGTCAGTATCAATGGATCCCACTCAGCCAATTCCGCGGTGCGGTTGTCGGCAATGGCGTAAGCCATTAATTCTTTCTCCGGAAGATCAGAACGGACAATCTTGATGTGCGACCATCCCAATTCCATGGCCGCGGCAAGCTGGCCGTTACCGGCCCGAACTACCCCGCTTGAATCGACAACGATCGGCTTTTGCTGTCCGAACCGCCGCAAACTTACAACGATCGCATCCAGGTTTCGCTCCCCGTGCCTGCGCGCATTGGCCCGGTCGGGACGGAGCGTGTCAATCGCCACGGTTTCAACAATCATTTGAGAAAAGCCCCCAGTCCTAGTAGCCAACCGGCGCTGTCGCACTCGGCCAGCGACATGCGGCATTCAGCTTTTCGCCGCCGCGATATCGCAGCATTTCCGTCTCCACCTGCAATTGCAATTGAGCGATGTGATCTCCCTCAGAGTTCTCATCGCGCGACCCACGAGATTGATACAGCCACGCCCCGGCGATCACCGCCGCCCATCGCGTCACGAGCGCCGCATCCGTCCCGATCGGAGCCAGCGGCGTCACATAATTCCCGAAATTCGCGAACGTGCTGATGATTTTTCCGTCGGCAAAATCCAGCGCCTGTTGAATGCGCGAGACATCCGCCGTCGTTTGCGAATTATCCAACTGCGACCAAACGCGAACGTTGTCGATTCCAAACTGAGATTCGACATCCCCCTGGGCGGCATCGCGCCCAGAAGCGGAGCCAGCACTAATCGGCGTCGCGGTAACAGGCATGGGCTATTCCTTTCATTTTCCTAAACCGAAAAAGCAGGCGACACATCAGGCCCATCGGCGCCGATTTTCGTGAAGACCGCCACGTACGTGCCGCTTTGAACATATGTGGGCGAAACCCAGCGGCCGTCGGGTCCAGTCGTCGCTGTAGCCTGGACAAGATTCGGCTGCGATGGCCAATTCGTCGCCAGGTAAATCAGCACCTGGGCCCCTTCAACGCCGTTGCCATTGCCGTCAACGTATCGAAGATTGTCGGTTCCACCGGTGTTCTGGTTGATCGCGATCGGGCCACCGCCCGAGCCCGCGTTTCCCGAATTCACGTTCGGCAATCCACCGTTCAGCGAGACGGCTGTTCCATTCCACTGCGCGATATTCACGTTCACATTACCACCGCTCATCGCAACGCTAGCTGCGCTCGCGGTGCTGGAGGCCAGCGGAAATGATTCCGCCGATCCGGTCCAGTAGATCGTTCCGCCGATCATCCCGTTGCTTTGATCGGTCGATGCGGGAGAACTGCCGGATTGCTGCCGGAACAGCACGTGGTACGCCCCGGCCGTTGTGATCGCGACGGGAAAGTTCCCTTCATAGATGCCGGTGGTCGATTGCTCCGTTGTAGCGTTTGCATAATGCGCCCAATCTCCGGCCGCGGGTGGCTCGAACACGGCTGTATCGCTGCGCCACGCCTGGCCCGCGGCATTGAGAATGACGGCATATACCGTCGCCCCGGAGATAAATGGTGTTTTAAGCTCTTTAGCCATATTGATATCTCACGAAGCTGGTGGTGTCAGCGTGACGCTTCCGTCGCTATTGGCCGTGATGGTCCAACCAGTCGGCACAGGATTCGGCGTCGTTCCAGTGATCGCTCCGATCAATCCACAGAGAAGCCCCGAAAGTTGAAACAGGCTCGCAGCATTTGTTCCGAACGCCGCCACAACCTGCTGAGGCGTTGCACTGGAATTGTTCCAGACCAAACCCGATCCGTCGTTCAGGAGACCATTCAGACGGTTAAATTCTGCCTGAATGCGTAACCAAAAAGAGTTCACGCTGATGGTCAACGGATCTGCCAAAGAACTCGAAAGATCGATCGGCATATTGATACCTCATTTAGTCCCCGGTCATTGACCGGGGTGCAATTTATAATCCGTTCACATATCCCATCAGATCCCACTTGGAATTGTCGGCGTCATACGCAAACGTCAGATACGCCCGTTTCCCGGCGGCAATCGTACTGAGCGTTGTCGATCCAACATTGAAATTGCTCCCCAGCGACAGCGTCATCGCCGTGCTACCGCTATTCGTGTTCTTAATTCGGTATCGCGTCTCCATGCCATCAGTCGTTGCGGCCGTCTCGACGCCCGATGCAGTACTTGGGTTATTAATCGTCAACGTATTCGATGTCAGCGTGCCGGCGTCAGCGGCGATATCAAACTGATTACCATTGGCGCTCGCATACGGCGAGACGGCGCTCGAAGAAACCGGCAAGGCGCTGGCCGATTTACCATTCGGCACCGGCAGAAAAGTCACCGTCCCACTAGCGGCGATCCCCATCGAGTTCGGATCGAATGTGTTCCCCGCGCCGATCTTAAGAGTGCTGCTTACTCCTCCAATGCTCACTGCCGTGTAATTGGACGTAGTGATCAGCGAAGCTGAAACGTTCGGAATGTTAAAATTGACCGTCGTGCCATACATCTCAAGATTGATCGCCTGCGAGCTGTTAAGAGAAATGCCATCATAAGATCCCAGCGCACTCACAGTCGTCGAGATCACATCTGTGACCGTCAGCAGGCAATTAAACAATCTCCCTCTAACAATTTGTGCGCCGCCCGTGATGCAGCGAAGGATGCCTGAGCCCCCGCTGATTTTGGTCGGCAGAAATTGGCAATTGATCAGGTCGAAGGAAATCGGCCACGCGGTCGAGTCCACGTCGGCAATCTGGAATGTGTCATAATTACTCGCAAAGATGCAATCGCGGCACTCAAAGTAGACCGCGGAATAGAACCCAGTTTTATTGCCGATGTAGAGCCCATCGATATCAGCCGTCGCGCGAACCCGACGAAGATAAAACAGCGTCGAGGTCTGCGTGCTTCCTGAAGCCGCGCCGGCCTGGAACCCGATGGGCGGAACATTGTGGCCGAACTGTGTGAAAATCGACAGATCGGAAACGACTGTTCCGGTTCCCACGATCACATGCGGTCCACCGGACATCTCCGAGGAATTCAACGTCGTAACATCCATCCCCGAGCCGGCGAGACTCACACCGGCGGGAATCACGATTTGCGCCGTGGTGTAGGTTCCAGGGCCTACCACAACGCATTGTCCCGATGCCGCCGTCGAGAGCGCGTGGGCAATCGTGGCATAAGGCGCAATATCGGTTCCATTGCCTTTCGTGTCGCTGCCATTGGTTCCATCGACATAGATCGCCTGCGCCGCGGTGAAGCTGGCTTTGATAAAGTTTCCGTTGGCATCGATATAGCTGTTGTCAGATGAGACATTGCGAAAAGACGCGAGATATTTCTTGCCGCTTCCGCCAGAGATGGATCCGCCCAGCACCGTCCCAATTCCAATGGCCGACCCGGAAAGTGCCACTGTTGGATTAAACACAGTGCCTGTAATTGTGCCGGAGCCGCCGTTTGCCGAGGGCTTTAGGAGAAGAGTCATGCAATCAAGTTCGAGATTGCCGTTGCCATCCCCGAAAAAGTAGTTGCCGCTGTCGTCCATGCTCATCCCGTTTTCGGGAGAGAGATTGCAGACACCGGGAATTCGCACCGAATATTCGTCGATCACCATGACCACGTTGCCAAGGTCATCGAGGAAATTCATCGCTCGATCTGACCCGGCATTGACGAGTTGGATGCGCGTGTTGCCGGCATTGTCATTGATGTTACCCAGGTAATTCAGATCGTGGCCACCCAGGTTCAATGTGCCGCCGAGCGTTCCGCCGGAAAGCGGAAGAAATTGTCCAATGTATCCACCCAACATAGCGCACGGCTTCCCTTCTATAAATCGTGCCACTGATAATCCGGAGCCCCACATTTAGCCGCCTGCGATTCACCGGGGGCTAATTACCCATCGCAAATCCCGCCTGAATCCAATTCACGACGGCAGTTGCCGTCAGCCGGTTATCCCAACTCCCGCTCCATTGATTTTCCATAGCCGCAAGCAGTGAAGGCCCATCCGTCACCCCGGCGATTCCGAGCATCTTGGCGTAGCTCGAAGCCGTGCGATTTGGATCAACATAATTCGGCTCGGCTCCGCTCACGCCAGTTACACCAGTAACACCTGGGAGCACGACCAGCCCGGCATACGTGATCGTCGGCAACGGTGGCGTCGTCTGTGACAAGTTGATCGCGTTC
Organism: uncultured Phycisphaerales bacterium; assembly: GCA_963773725.1. Classification (GTDB taxonomy): domain Bacteria; phylum Planctomycetota; class Phycisphaerae; order Tepidisphaerales; family Tepidisphaeraceae; genus PALSA-1353. The sequence goes on along the minus strand of CAVZCA010000007.1, from coordinate 198,014 downwards.
GACGCACCGCCATAAACAAACCAGTTGTGAACAATGACATTCGGCCCAATCGTGGCAATCGTCGCCGCCGTGGGCATCCCTTCGCCGTTCTTTCCCGGATCGGTGCAATGCACGCCAACCGCGAACCCGCTGTTCACCTGCTGATCGCCGGCATCGTTCTTGTTGATGCAGTAAACATCATGAATAAATCCGCTGCTGGCACAGTCCAGATATGGGCCCCACCCGCGCCCAGCCCCTGAAAGTCCTGGCTGCAAACTAAGCGTCGCTCCGGGTGAAAGCGGATAGCCGGTCGCACTTGCGAACTTGATGTTCGTCGTGTCGAACTCTCCGCCGCCGCCATCGATGACACAATATTGAATTCCCGCCGGAGCACCGCCCCCGCCATATATCCCGGTCGGATTGGCGAGACTCAGGCAATGATCGAAAAAACCGCCCCGATTGCATTCACATCCGCAGGCCGCTCCGACCCCGAAAACGGTATTGATGAACCGGATCTGCGAATCGCCCACAACCGTGTAATTCGCGTTCACATAAACGTCGTGAGCCGTGCCAAGCTGGTTCTTAAAGCCACAGCCGATGATGAAGCTGCGGTTAATGAGAAGGTCATAGATCGCATTGCAATAAACACCCGGCTCCGTCGCCCCACCGCGCGTGTTGGCAATCGTGCAACCATCAATGATGAACGTATTGTTCGAATAACTTGCGACGGCGGTGTCGTCCGATTCAAAGTCGATCCCTCCCTGATAACCGTTCACCGTGCAATCTTCGATCAGAATGTGATCGCTCGGGGCTCCCAGATTCGTATCCACAAAACTAATCGCCGCGCCCTGCGGCGGAGTTGCTCCACCTTCAAAATCCAGGCCATCCATGATGACGTAATGAATCGGCCCTCCCCATGCCTTGCCGTTCCCCGGCGCCGGCGATCCCAAGCCGCCCGCCCTGAATGATCGGCCGCGGCAGCGAATGATCCGCAAATCCGTTGCGCCAATCCGGCTGACAATAATCGGATGCGCCGCAGTGCCCGTCGCGCCATCGATGTTGTTGTTCATCACCGAAGCCGCATAAGAGCCCCCATCCCTGAACAGCACACAAAGCGATCCATTGGCAATCGCCGCATTTTGCGCGGAATTGAAACTGCCGAAATCAGTCGCCAGATGCCCAGGTGTGATCGCCGTGCTGATCGTGCAGGCATTGGCCGGAATATATGAGCTCAGATCGACGAATCCATTCGCGTCCTTCGCAAAACTCCCCAGCCATGCGTCAGATGCGTAAGTCTGCCCCGGCATCCCGGGAAGAGCGGCTGCAAGCAATGTCACCGGAGAACTGGAACCTCCGCCGCCGCCGGAACCGGCGCTGGATGATTGCGTGGGGCCTGTCGCGCTGCCGGATGCCGTAAATTGCGTGCTGGCCGTCGCGACGACCTTCCCGTTGCTGTCCGTAACATTGCTTTGAATGATGTAAGTCTGCGCAAAGCTCGCGCGACGAATGAAATCGCAATGATCGTCAGCAAATATCTCGGCATTCGGACGACAGGCTTCATGCTTCCACCGTTTTCTTGTGTCATTTTCCCGTTACCTCCAGCCACCGGAGCATCGCATCGACAACGATCGGAATCGATGCTCCGACAAATCCGAATGCAGCGCTCCAGACAGCCAGTTTTATTTTCAACGTTGTTACATCCCGTTTCACATCCGAGAGCGCCTGCCACAGTTTGTCCAGCGTATTGTCGATTCTATTAAGACTTTTGATTACGTGCATCCGGTACTCATCCCAGGAACCGTCCGTGGACGGAAATCCATCCTCCGCATGGTGAGTCGGTGGCGGCATAAATCATAAGCCTCAATTAGAAATACAACTGCCGGGCATTCTTCATTTCGTCGCCGCTGAACTAGATGATCCCGTCCCCAAAGACTGGGAAGCCGCCTGTAATCCGGTCGTAACCGCCCCAACCACCTGCTGAGCGTTCGCTTTGGAAGTCACGCTATGAGCGATAATCCCCGCGATCACGCCAACAGCCCCCAGAACCCCCGCAACAATCTGGCCCCAGGGCGCCGGAACAGCCGCCGCCACGACGGGCGCCACTTCGCTGGCCGCCTCGCTAACGTTCCCCAGCGTCTGGGTGGTGGCATTATTCGGCGTCTCCAGAAGATGCGCAAGCCGCCGCCAGGGTCAGGCCCCCAATCGCCAGCGCAAGGATGCCCAAAGCCATAATACGATTGGTCATGATGACTCCCGAAAGTGAGGTCTATGCCGAAAACAGCGGCAGGGGCGATCGAGGCTAGGAGGTAGACCGCGACAAACGCCCCGCCGCTGAGTGGTGCGCTAAAACGCTTCGATTTAGTGTGGTCCCTCTATTAAAGGGGCAATTGGGTGAAAGTTTTGGGCGGCTTTTCCAAAAAAATCCGAGATTTATTTTAAAAATCTTTCGCGGAGGCAATGTCCGGCATTTAAGACATCCAGGGACATCAATGATTACCGCGTCTTCCCTACGAAGCGCCCAGGAAGCTGCCGCGTTGACCGGCGCTCAGTGATAGACCCCCCATCCGGAAAGTATCGGACCCGGTCCATCGATAGGGGGGATTAAGCTGGACACGCCGGACTTCCCCCGCACACCCCGTTACGCATTACCCATTTACTCATTGTGCGGCCTGTGAAACAAAATGTCGAAGACTTCGCAGGTTGACACTGGCAAAGGACCGATCATAATCGCTAGTGTCTTGCTTTCCCGTCGTGGGCGACCAACCCTGCGGGCGGGAGAGATCAACGGCGCATGAAGAAAGGTAGTCTTTTCAATGGCCGGACCACAGTTCATTACTCCTAAGTCTGTTTTGCCCTCTCGGTCCACCAAGCGGTTCAAGCTGGCCGAGGCGAATCGATCGCTTCCGCTCGTTCGCCGCATCGTTTCTGATATCGTGAAAACGCACGATCAGGTCACCGCGCTGCAAACGTCCCTCGACGCCGCCAAGTCCAAGGAGCAGCCCACCATTCAAGGCCAGCTCGACCGGGCCGTCGAGCATCTTCAGAATTATGTGGAAGAGCTGCACGAAGTCGGCTGCGACCTGAAGGACTATCAGATGGGCCTCGTCGATTTCATCGGCCGTCACCAAGGACACGATGTCTGCCTTTGCTGGAAGCTCGGCGAGGAAAACATCGCCTATTGGCACGAAATTCAGACCGGATTCGCCGGCCGTCAACCCGTGTCGATACTCGAAGAAAACTAGCCTTTACGTTCCTCGCCGGTTGCCATACAGCAGCACGTGCAATCGGGGGCAAAAGCGAAACCCATTCTGCTTGCAGATGTCGCTGACCCAGGCCGACCGCTTGCCCAGCGTCTCAATGTCTGTTCCTTCAGGCATCAACTGCACATCGGCAGGCGACCATTTTTCAGCCGTCCGAGCAAATCGCGAATCTCCCCTAAATCTCCCGGCTCACAAACCACAAATTTCAACTGAAAGTCCGGCGATGAATCAATGAATTGCTGAATAACCTCCACGTTCAGCCGCTTTTCTTCATGCGCGCGTGCAAACCGCCCCCCTTCCCGCTCCGTCGGCGTGGAGTTCGATAACTTTGGCGACAGACTCGTCAAATCCACCTTCACCGGCTCAAAAACAGTCGCGGCCGTTTCAATTGTGATGTGATAGCCGCGAACTTTCAGCGCCTCACAAAGCTCGCTCAAATCAGGCATAATCATCGGCTCGCCGCCAGTGATCACAACATGACGACCCGGAAACCTTGCGATTCGCTCCAGAATCTCGCCAACAGCAACATCTTCCCCTTCCGGCTGCCAACTCGCATACGGCGTATCACACCAGACGCACCGCAAATTACATCCGCTGGCGCGCACAAAAGCCGACGGAATGCCCATCAGCTTCCCTTCGCCTTGAATCGAATAAAAAACCTCGGCCAGCCGCATGGCAACCTCAATACTTCAGATGTTCTCGCTTGAAGGTATGAAAAAGCAACCACATCGACGGCAACACCAAAATCAATCCCACCGGCAAGCTCCACAACACAAATCGCAGCGTAGCCGACGGCGCGGCAGCGGGAACCAATTGCACATCAGGATAAATGAGAAACTGCCGATGCGCAACTCCCCATCCCAAAAGTAAAATGGCAACTTCAGCCGCCGCACAGGCGCAACTGGCAATGTAATATCGCCGAAAAACCGCGATCGCACTGCTTGCAAATAATAGCAATCCAATTGCGACGATCGGCCACGCCGGCAGCGACAGCAGTTGCCTGGCAAACCAAGGAGCATCCTTCATACCCAACCCCAGCACGATCACTGCAAGGACCGCCGTCGTAGTGCCGGCAAAAATTGCTCGCCGTCGAAAGTCCTCCCGCAACTCTCCTCGAGTCTCCACGACGAGATAGACGGCGGCCAGATAAGAACACGTGGAGAGCGCCAAAACACCGCAACCCAGCGGATACAGCTTCAACCAGGGCGCCAGTTGATCCGGCCCCGTCGTCACTTCACCCATCGGGCCAACGCGCAATCCCCCAGACGTCACCGCGCCAAACGATGCGCCCAGCAGCACCGGCGAGATAATGCTGGCAATGCCAAAAACCTTTCCCCATCCGTGAGGCGCCGCTCCGAATTTACGAAAGATAAACGCCGCCCCGCGCAACATGATCCCCAGCAGCGTCAGGTGCAGAGGGATGAAAAGCCCAATGCACAAAGCCGAATATCCTTGCGGAAAACAGGTAAAAAGCGTCACGAGCACGAAAATCAACCAGATATGATTCGCTTCCCATACCGGCCCCATCGCATGAGCGATGGCGTGTCGCTGCTGCGCCTTCCGCGGTCCGCTTGCCAGCAAATCCCACACCCCGCCGCCGAAATCCGCCCCGCCCAGCACCGCATACGCGATCAAGCCGGCCAATGCCGCAGCCGCGCACAAATAGGCCAGATCGCCGTGCGTCATCGCAAAACCTCGGCAGGCTGATTCTCATCGCCCGGCGAATATTTCCCGCGCCGCACGAGTAAGATCACAATCGCTGCCAGCGAAACGTAAAGTAAAGCGAACGCGAAGAAAACAATCGGAACCTGTGTACTGGGTGTCACTGCATCTTTTGTCAGCATGATCCCTTGAATAATCCAGGGCTGCCGCCCCAGTTCCGTCACGAACCATCCTGCTTCCAGCGCCACCAATCCAAGCGGACCGACGATCACGAGCATCCACAACACCGGCTTGATCTCAAACACCCGCTGACGCTGCGTCGCGAATTCGATCCAGAATATAATGGTAACCATCGCGATAAGTGAGCCGCATCCGACCATCAGATCAAAAGCCCAGTGCACCACCCGCACGTTCGGCCACAGAGATTGCGGAATATCGTTCAGCCCCGTCACGCGAGCGGAAAAATTATGGGCCGCCAGAAAGCTAAGGAGGTCGGGAATCTCGATCGCATCCCGATCGGTGCGTGCCTTCAGATCTGGAAATCCTCCCAGATGCATCGGGGCATGAGTTCGAGTTTCAAATTCCGCTTCCATCGCGGCAAATTTCGCTGGCTGTGTGCGATAGACAAACTTGGAGATCGCATCGCCACTGAGCGGCTGCAACAGCGCCGCTATTCCACCGATCAACATGCAAACAAGCATCGCGCTTCGGCAATACGCGTCGCGTCTTCCCTTCAAAAGTGCCCCCGCATAAATCCCCGCCATCAGCAGCGGAACCGCTTCATAGCAGGCCAATGTCGAATGGATTGACATCACCACCCACGCATACGTTCGGAAAATTGCTGACGGATCCGTCGAAATCACTTTGCCCGCGGCATCCATCTTGAACCCAACAGGAATCTGCATCCACGCGTTCACCGCAAGCACGAGCGCCCCCGACGCTGCCCCGCTGATCGCGATCACTCCCGCACACAACCAATGCGACACCGGCCGCATTCTTCTCCAACCATAGAGATATAGCCCCAGAAAAATGGCTTCGATGAAAAATGCGAATCCCTCCAGCCCGAATGCCTGCCCCACCGCCGCCCCCATCAACTGCATATACTTTGGCCAGAGAAGTCCCAGCTCAAAAGATAGCGCGGTCCCTGAAATCGCCCCGATGGCAAAGAGAAGGCCCGTCACCTTCGTCCAGCGACGCGCCAGTCGAAGATAATGCTGCTGCCCTGTCCATAGAAACATCCCCTCGACCACGAAGATGGCTAGCGGCAGCGCGATTCCAATCGCCGCGAACACAATGTGGAATGCCAGCGACATTCCCATCTGCGCGAGCGAAAGCCAGCTTGTCCACCGAATCGTTCCTTGCAGCCGACAAATCTTACCAGCCAACTTTGTGAATTTTATCACAATGTACGGCCAAAGTCGAATAATATGAATTTCAGGCCGCGAAATTGGTTCAGCGAGTTTCTTTCCGCTCAGCAAGAATTCTCGGGCCAGTCGGGCATTCACTAAAAATCTCGCACTTTTCACATTCCGGCCGCCGCGCAATGCAAACCGCCCGCCCATGGTGAATCATCAGGTGCGGCCAGAGTGTCCACTGCTCCTGTGGCACCACCTCCATCAAATCAATCTCAATCTTCTCCGGCGTCGTCTGCTTTGTCAGTTCCAATCTCTGGCTCAGCCGCGAGACATGCGTATCAACCACCACGCCGATGTTCTTGCCGAACGCATTTCCCAGAACAACATTTGCCGTCTTCCGCCCCACTCCCGCCAGGGCTGTCAGTTCTTCCATAGTCTCCGGAACGCGCCCGCCATATTTTTCCATTAGCGAAGCCGCCATCGCTCGAATGCTCTTGGCTTTATTACGGTAAAACCCCGTCGATTGAATCTCCCGCTCCAATTCTCCATCAGGTGATTTCGCAAAATCTGCTGCCGTCTTGTACTTCTTGAAAAGGCTCTTGGTCACCAGATTCACCCGCTTATCCGTGCACTGTGCCGAAAGAATGGTCGCAACGAGCAATTGCAGCGGCGTTCGATAATCGAGGCTGCACTTGGCGTTTGGATAAACAGTTTTCAGAATGCGCAAAATCGCGCTCACCCGCTGACGTCGTTGCTGCAGCGAATTGCCTCGAGTCTTGGCCATAGACAATGATTCAGCCGCCGGTGTGGAACGTAATGGGCCGGCTGATATTCCCGCTAAACAAAATAATCCCCAGCAGCAAAAACACGAGCATCATCAGCATCATCTCACTGTCCCGCTGAAGGCGGTCCAGCCGTTCGCTGGCCGGGTTGGCCTTCTCCGGATCGTCCGCGTTGTCGATGTACACTTGCCGGGTTTTCATGACCTTCGGCCACAGCACCCATCCGTTGTAAATAACGACAATCGTCGCGGCCAGAAAAAGCCCCGATCGCACGAATGCCGAGGCCTTGTCCCATGTGTCAGATAAATCGATCAGAAACCATTGCGATCCAATCGCCAAAAATAAAATCGCCGCACAGACAACTTCTACCCGCGTCAGCGCCGAAATGAGATTTCCAACGATCGCCCCAGCGAGCAGCGTCGAATGCTGGCCGTCAAGATTAACGCTCAAAACATGCGGAAGCAGCGGCTTATTCTCCCTCACCGTGCGATGAATCGCCTGCACCGCAACCCCAATGAACATAGCGCCGCCGAACCACATCGACAGCGCCAGCCAGTACACAGTCTGCACAAGCTGAAATAACATCCCCGAAGCGTAGAGGCGCGGCTAATAAAGTCAATCACCGGCAACGCCTAAGTATATCGCGCATAAAGAGCCCGGAACCGCCGCACCGGTGGCTCTTCATGATCCAGATAATCTTCCAATCGAATCACCTTCAACCCCTTCCTCTCAAATTCGAAAAGATCGCATCGCGTCAGCGGCCAGGGCAAATTCCCCTCGGGCTCGCTCGTTTCGCGCACCGCGCGACAACAAGCAATTTACCCGCCGGACACAAACAGCTGGCGATTTGATCGCACGCCCGCGTGCGAATTTCGGCCGGCAAAACCTGCAATGTGTACGCCTCAAAAACAAAGTCATATACACCAAGCCAGCTAGCCGGAAGATCGCACACATCGGCGATCTGATAATCCACAGCCGATCCAGAAAACCGCCGTCGGCACCATTCGATAGCCGTCTTGGAAATATCAAAGGCTGTCACACTCAAACCCCTTGCCGCGAGCGCCTCAGCGTCATCCCCCAGACCGCATCCCACGACCAGGGCCTTTCCCGATCTCGCGCCGCTCGGGTTTGCTTCGAGCCAGCTCATGAGATTTGGATTGGGCCGCATATCAGCCCAGGAAATTCGCTCCGGATTTCCCGCCGCGGCGATATAGAACGGCTCAAACCAGCCCGTGGGATCGCCCGCCTCCACATGTTTTTTCATCAATTCACGCGCCGCGTTACGACTCTCTTCCATAACCCTCCACCCACGTTGAACTTTGATCTGACCAGATTTCTTTCTTCCAGATCGTCGCCTCCCCCTTCACACTATCAATCAGAAATCGACAAGCCTCAAACGCTTCAGCTCGATGTGGCGTCGAAACCGCGATCAACACCGACGGCTGCCCAACATCCACCCGCCCAACCCGATGAAGCATCACAATGCGGCTGATCCGCCAGCGCCGCCGAGCCTCTTCAGCCAGCCGATGCATTTGTGCTTCCGCCATCTCACCATACGCCTCATAATCCAGCGCGATAACTTTCCGCCCCGCCGCCTCATCCCGCCGCGTCGTCCCAAGAAAAACGGCTATCGCCCCACTGTCGTCATCGCCGGCAGCGCCAATCGCCGCGCTGACATCCAGTGGCGTCGATTTCAAACCAATCACATCCTCTTTCTGCGCCATCCCTCAACCTCCGCTAACCGGCGGAATCAGCGCCAACTCATCTCCATCCCGCAATAGATCTCCGGGCTTGGCATAAGAAAGATTCACTGCCGCAGCTGCCTTCGGAAGCAATTCGGCAATCGCCGCGAATCGCCGGCCTACTTCTTTCACCGCCACCGCAACCGTCGCTCCATCCACCAAATCAATTTCCGTCTCCGCAATCCCGCTGCGTTCACGCAAAACAGCGAACATTCGCAGCCGCACTTTCATACTGCCCTAGACGGTTAGCGATCAAACTGCGCATCAAACGCGATCGCCGACGGCTCGAAATCGATCTTTCGGACAAACGCCGCCGCTTCCGTCGCGCCATGTTCACGATCCATCCGGCTATCCTCCCACTCCACGCTGAGTGGGCCCCCATATCCAACATCATTCAAGGCCACAATAATTTCCTCGAAATTAATATCGCCATGACCAAGGCTGCGAAAATCCCAATACCGCCGCGGATCGGCGAAATTTGTATTCCCGCCAAACACACCCACAGTCCCATCGCCATGACCCCACCAGACATCCTTCATATGAACGTGATAAATCCGCTTCGCAAACGTCCGAATGAATTTCACGTAATCCACACCCTGATAACCCAGGTGCGACGGGTCGTAATTAAATCCAAACCGTTTATGCCCCTTAACAGCCGCAACCGCTCGCTCAGCGGTGGCAATATCAAACGCGATCTCCGTGGGATGAACCTCCAAACCAAAGTTCACGTCAGCTTTATCAAACGCATCGAGAATCGGCGTCCACCGCTTTGCAAAATCATCAAACCCATTCTGCCAATATTTCTGATCCGTCGGCGGAAACGCATACAGACTGTGCCAGATGCTGGATCCTGTAAATCCATTCACAACAGCCGGAAAACCAGTCGGCTCCGGCGCCGCATCGATCAACTTTCGGCACGCCTTGGCCGTTTCAATCATCCGCTTGGCAGCGCGCTTCCGAACCCCTTCCGGCTCGCCATCGCCCCAGACATCAGGAGGCAGAATCTGCTTATGCCGCCCGTCAATGTGATCGCACACCGCCTGCCCGACCAGATGCGCGCTGATCGCGAATGCCCGGAGCCCGTGCCGCTGGAGAATCTCCCATCGCCCCTTGCAATATCCTTTATCCGCGAGCGCCGCCTGAACATCGAAATGATCCCCCCAGCAGGCCAATTCTAATCCGTCATAACCGAATTTCTTCGCCTTTTGGCAAACTTGCTCAAATTTCAGGTCGGCCCACTGGCCGGTGAAGAGGGTAACGGGACGCGGCATGTGCTTTCTCCTGATCGTGTGTCATTCACAAACGTTTTCTGCGCTGCGAATAAGACATTTCCGCCCGGCACTTGTCAATCGCCCACGCGTGATACAATAGGGTCAAATGAAAGCTGTACTCGACACTCTCCCCGATTCCTCCGGCCATTTTGGCTCATATGGCGGCGTCTACGTTCCCGAAACGCTGATCACAGCCCTTACCCAACTTGAAACTGAATACGCAAAAGCCAAAGCCGATCCCGCTTTTCACCGGGAATTGGATTATTACCTACGCGATTTCGTCGGCCGACCCTCTCGGCTCTATTTTGCCCGCCGTCTCACCGAGCATTTCCGCGGGGCCAAAATCTATCTTAAGCGCGAAGACTTGAACCATACCGGCGCTCACAAGATCAACAACACGATCGGCCAGGCCCTCCTCACCTTGCGAATGAGAAAGAAGCGCGTCATTGCCGAAACCGGCGCAGGCCAGCATGGCGTGGCAACCGCGACAGCCGCCGCCGCCTTCAATCTTCAATGCGATGTCTTTATGGGCGCGGAAGATATCCGCCGGCAAAGCCTCAACGTCTTCCGCATGCGCCTCATGGCGCGCGTGTCGTAGAGGTGAACAGCGGCAGCAAAACCCTTAAGGACGCCACCAACGAAGCCATGCGCGACTGGATGGGCTCCGTTGAAAACACCCATTACATCATCGGCAGCGTCGTCGGCCCGCATCCGTTCCCGATGATCGTGCGAGATTTCCAATCAATCATCGGCCGCGAAGCCCGCGAGCAGTGCATGGAAATCGAAGGCCGGCTGCCAGATTACATCCTCGCCTGTGTCGGTGGCGGCAGTAACGCCGCGGGAATTTTCGCCCCATTCGTCAACGATACATCCGTGCAACTCATCGGCGTGGAAGCCGGCGGCCGCGGAACAGCTCTGGGCCAGCACGCCGCCGCTCTCTGCGCCGGCCGCCCGGGCGTTCTCCACGGCTCACTCTCTTACGTCCTTCAGGATGATGATGGTCAAACCGCCGACGTCCACAGCGTCTCCGCCGGCCTCGATTATCCCGGCGTCGGCCCCGAACACGCCTACTGGAAAGACTCCGGCCGAGTGCAATACGTCAGCATCACCGACCAACAAGCCCTCGACGCGTTCCAAAAGGTCGCCCAGCTTGAGGGCATTCTACCCGCGCTGGAATCAGCCCATGCTTTCGCCCATCTCGAACAACTGGCCCCGCGTCTTTCCAAGGACAAGATCATCATCCTCAACCTTAGCGGCCGCGGCGACAAAGATTGCCAGGAAGTGGCCCGCCTGATCGGCAAATAATCACCATCGCCCGCTACGAACCGAGTTCCCTTGCAACAATTGATCCGTGACCCTTATCATCGCCGACTCACCGGAAACTACCGATGCCCATAAAACGATCCATCGCTCAATCCTTCGCCGAACTTAAGGGTCACCGCATAGGCCTGATCCCCTTTCTGCCGGCGGGATTTCCCGATTTGGACACCACCATAGACACACTGTCAGCCATCGATGCGACAGGGCCCGCGGCAATCGAAATCGGCTTCCCGTTTTCTGATCCGATCGCTGATGGACCAATTATCCAGCAGGCATTCACCGCCGCGTTGGAACGCAAACTGAAGGTCCGCGACATTTTTCAAGCGATTCGAAATATATCGCCAACCCTTTCGTCCCCGCTCGTGGCGATGCTCAGCTACAGCATCATCTTCCGCTACGACACAGAGCGATTCCTCGCCGACGCGCGTGCGGCCGGCTTTTCTGGCATCATCATTCCCGACCTCCCGCCGCCCGAAGCCGCCAAAACCTGCAAACAGATCAGCGCTGCCGGTCTTGACGCGACATTGCTCATCGCGCCGACCACCAGCGCCGAACGCCGCCGTGAAATCACCGCTCTCTGCACCGGTTTCGTCTATTACCTCTCTGTTTCCGGAATCACCGGCGCGCGAGCGAACTGCCGCCCGATCTGGCCCAGAACGTCCGTCAACTCAAGAGCCTGACTGACCGCCCCGTTTGCGTCGGCTTCGGCATCTCCAAGCCGGGACACCTCACCGCTCTGACCGGCATCGCCGACGGTGCCATCGTTGGAAGCGCAATCGTCAAACGCATGATCGATTCCGCCTCCGCCGGCCCGGCGGCCATCGCCACCCTCATCGGCAACTATTGCCGCGAATTGCTCTCCGCATCCCGTTGATCTCTCACCCATGGGCCCGTATTCGCCGCCAGGGGGCATATGCGGACACCCTTACCGTTTATCGCGTTTATACCCAGTACGGGCAGGACGGATCTGACGACAAAACAAGGGTTTGCGCTCGATTCGGCCGCCGTTTTACAAAGAGGTGCGAACGTGACGATTCTAAATTTCATCCCTTCTTCTAACCTCCCAATTGACCTGGTGTCTTTCCATAAGACCGGGCAAGCGGTCATTGAGCCGACGGACGCGAAGCTGGTCCAAAGGACCCTGGAAGGATATCGCCCCGCGTTCGATGAACTGATCCGGCGATACCAGCGTCAGGCCGTTGCCGTGTCTTATCGCCTGCTCGGAAGCTCGCACGATGCAATGGAGATGACGCAGAATGCGTTCCTCAAGGCGTTCGTCAATTTGGGATCGCTGAAAAAGCCAGAGGCATTCGGTGGTTGGCTTATGAGAATCGTATCGAACCTATCTCTCAATCACCGGCGCGGACGAAAGACCCGCATGCAGCTCCCGCTCGACGATCTCCTCGCTCAGGCGGATCGAACGTTTCCGAATGACCGTTTCGTCGCTCGCTTCATCGACCCGGCGTATCAATTGCAAAGCGCCGAAATGGGAAAACTGCTTCGCAAAGCCCTGCAGCAACTCACTGAAAAACAGCGATCAGCCATCATCCTATTCGCCATCGAGCAGATGCCGCAGAAACAGGTCGCGCGGACGCTGGGCTGCAGCGTCGAAGCCGTTAAATGGCACGTTTTTCAGGGACGGAAAAAACTCAGGGAAGCTCTTAAGGAATATCTCTAACGCTGGTCCGATGAATTTGCAGGAACTCGATATTCTCTTGATGCAATATCTGGACGGCTCGCTGCCGCCGGGGCAGCGGGCCGTTATACGGAAAATCATCGAGAGTGATCCGGAGGCAAGAGCGGAGCTGATCGCACATCAAAAGCTCGAAGATCTATTCCGCTCCGAATCTCCGATGCCCAACATCCAGTGGGAAAAATTGGCAAAACGAATCTCAGCGGCAATCAAGCTGTCAGACCGCTAATGCGTAACAGCCCCAAAGCAGGCCGGCCCAACGAGCTTGACGTACTTAGCCAGCGCACCATGCGAATATCGCGGCTCGGGCGGCTTCCATCGCGCCTTTCGCTTGACTAGCTCTTCTTCGCTCAACTCCACGCGAATCGTTCCCTTTTCCGCATCCACCGCGATCATATCGCCATCCTGCAATAGCGCAATCGGCCCGCCAACAAACGCCTCCGGACCGATATGACCCACCATCAGCCCCCGCGTCGCCCCGCTAAACCTGCCATCGGTCATGAGACAGACGTCATATCCCAATCCCTGCCCAACAATCGCCGCCGTCACGCCGAGCATCTCCCGCATCCCAGGCCCGCCCTTAGGCCCTTCATAGCGAATGATCACGCTATCTCCCTTTTTGATCTGCTGCGCCTGCACGGCAGCCATGCACTGCTCTTCGCTGTCAAAAATGCGGGCCGGCCCACGATGCTGTAATTTCTTCACGCCCGCCGTCTTGATGACGCACCCTTCCGGGGCGAGATTCCCCCGCAGGATGTGCAGGCCACCCGTCTTCTCCAGCGCACGCGAAATTGGAAGGATCACGCTCTGATCCGGCTTCAATTTCACTGCCGCCAGATTCTCCGCCATCGTCTTGCCCGTACAGGTGAGACAGTCGCCGTGGATCAGCTTTTCATCCAGCAGCACCTTCAATATCGCGGGAATCCCACCCGCCTTGTACACGTCAAACGCGTTGTATCGTCCGAACGGCTTCAGATCCGCGATGATCGGCGTCCGTCGGCTGATGCGATCAATGTCATCCAGCGTCAGGTTCATCCCGCATTCGTGCGCAATCGCCGGCAGATGCAAAGCGATATTGGTCGATCCGCCCGTCGCCGCCGCGATTGTCACCGCGTTCTCGAAAGCTTCGCGCGTCATGATGTCGCGTGAGCGGATGTTCTTCTCCAGCAAGCGCATCACCTGCTTGCCCGATTCCACCGCGAATGCATCGCGCTCGACATCCACCGCCGGCGGAGAACCACTGCCCGGCAATGCCATCCCCATCGCCTCAGCCGCGCAGGCCATCGTATTCGCCGTGAATTGCCCGCCGCAGCTTCCCGCCGACGGACAGGCGCCGCACTCCATTTCGTAAAGATCGGCATCGCTCATCTTCCCCGCACCGTGCGCGCCGACCGCTTCGTAGACATCCTGAATCGTCACATCCCGGCCTTTGAATTTGCCAGGCAAAATCGTGCCGCCATACAGAAACACGCTCGGCACATTCAGCCGCACCATCGCCATCAGCGTGCCCGGCAAACTCTTGTCGCATCCCGCCAACCCCACCAGCGCATCGTAGCCATGGGCGAACATCATCAGTTCGATGGAATCAGCGATCACCTCGCGCGAGACGAGTGACGCCTTCATCCCCTCATGTCCCATAGCGATCCCATCCGACACAGCGATGGTCACAAATTCCCGCGGCGTCCCCCCCGCCGACTTCACTCCCTCCTTGGCCGCCTTCGCCTGCCGATCAAGCGTCAAATTGCACGGCGTCGCCTCGTTCCATGTGCTGGAAACGCCCACCCACGGCCGGTGAATCTCCTCATCCGTCAAACCCATGGACCTGAAAAACGCCCGCTGTGGAGCGCGCTGGCTTCCTTCCGTCACAACACTGCTGCGAGGCCGATTCATTGATAGTCTCCGTACGTTTGAATAATGAATAGATTACATCCCCATTCATTGCGTTGCCACTGATCCATAACTCGTTTGCCATTTACCGTGGACGTTACCGCAACGGCATTGTAATTTGCTGCTCATCAACATTGATTTCCTTACAAGGATGCCTGCCATGAAAAAACTGATTCCACTTTTGAGTTTGGCATTACTCGCCATTTTGACGGTATTTGCCCAGGGACAATGGCAGGCGCAGCCCCAGACCGATGCGCACGTCGAGCCGATCTATCCGGTAAATCCCTCCTACAACTTCCACTCGACGTCGAATTATAGCCCCTACCAATTCGACTGGTACAATGGACGATGGGACTACCTGCCGATCCCTTACGAATCCCCATCGTGGCAGCTCTCAGAACCCGCTCCCGGACCAGGACACGGGAGCGCTCCATACATGCCCTATGGAGGTCAATCGCCGTACCCTTCGCCGCAAACCGCTAATTCCACGCCCGCGAACACCAGTGTGCCAAATGTAACTCCACAGCCCAAACCGGATGATACCGAGCTATGGTCCAGCCCCACGACCCGCCCAGGACCGGCCGTCGCTCCACAGATCGTCAAATTCGAAGGCCGCATCGTCGCCATCAAAGCAGTCAACCTCGCCGGCGAAGCCAATCCGCATATTCTGCTGCGCCTGCTTAACGACGCCGGCGCCACCGGCACCATTGACGCCGGCCAGCGCCTTATGTTTCCAGACGCGCCTATCGATCCCGCCGCCAAGGGACATATCACTGTAACAGGCCAACTCGGCGTCCTGGACGGCCACCTGCTCCTGTTTGCCGATCACATTGCTTTCGGCTCACAGATGATTGGCATAGACCGCCCCGGAATGCCGCCCAAATAGCATGTCGAAGGCCGCTGGCGTATAATGATGCACAAACGATCCGCCGTTTTCACCAGGGAACCATGAATCGTCAGGCCGTTTCACGTCGTCGCATTCCGCCCGTTTCCCAATCAGTGGAGAGATTGGACATTCGCCTGGTCGCCATAGACCTTGATGGAACCTTGCTGAACGATTCCAAGCAGGTCAGCGATCAGACAGTGCAGGCCCTCAGTTGCGCCGTCGATCGCGGCATCCGCGTGATAATCGCCTCGGCCCGGCCGCCGCGCAGCGTTCGCCACATATATAATTCGCTGAAGCTCAACACCTGGCAAATCAATTACAACGGCGCTCTCATCTGGGACGAACCGAACAAGAAGGTCGTCTTTCATCGCCCCATGCCATGCGAGCGGGTCAGACGAATCATCGACAGCGCACGATCACGTTTCGCGTCGGTCCTGGTGAGCTGCGAAATCCTCGACCGCTGGTACACCGACCGATTCGATCAATCGTACACCACAGAAACAGGCCGCATGTTCAAACCGGATGTCATCGCCAGCTTCGATGAATTCTGCACCCAGCCGATCACCAAGCTGCTTCTGCTCGGAGATCGCGCCACGATCGATCAGCTCGAAGCAATATTGATCGCGGCCAACGACGGCAGTGTCACCATCGTCCGCACCGATCCGGAACTCCTGCAGATCATGGACAAATACGTAAGCAAAGCGGCCGCTTTGCAACTGGTCGCCGAGCACTATCAAATCCCGCTGGAAAACGTGATGGCCATTGGCGACGCCCCCAATGACGTAGGCATCGTCAAAATCGCGGGCATAGGCGTTGCCATGAGCAACGGCAGCGAAGTCGTCAAGAACGTCGCCGATTGGATCGCCCCATCCAACAACGATCACGGCGTCCATGCCGCACTGGTGAAATTTGGCTTGTGTGATTGACGTGGAAAGACATCAATTTATATTGCATTTAAGCTGCGTCTTTATCGTCATCGTTTTCCGCAGGGCCTTCTCCCGGATCGGCACCTTTGTCTTGAGTCAGGTCCGGCGGGTAGTCTTTTGGCATAATACCGCTGCCCGTGGTTTTCGCAGTTAGCTTTTCTTTCACTTCAGCCAACCACTTATTATCCGGCAGCGCGTAAGGCCGGAACTTTTCCATCGATCCCTGCTCTTCGCTGTAGGCCAACGCTCGATTGGCGCCCAGCTTGTTCCCCGCCGGAGAATCGATCAGGTTGCTGCTGTCAGTGGCGCTCATCTGGAAAAGGATGCGGTTATCCAATTCACGCATCGAGCCGCGATCGACGGAACGATCGAGCGCCGTGGCCGTATCAATCCAGGCCATGAGATGAATGCCATTAGCCGGACCTTCGCGCATCAGATCCGCAAATTCCTTCCCCGGATCCAGCGGCTTTTCTTCGTCGCTGCTGCTGCTCGAGAAGTTGAAGCTATCTTCCGATTTGCGAAGGGCGCGATAGCGCTGCAGCCCAAAGACAAAGACAAATATCGACGGAGCGGTTGATGCGTCGGCGGCTTGTCGCCGTTCCAGTTCCAGGGCCAGCTCATGAACGGCCTGGGGAACCGCGCGATAATCCACCACCTTGGTTCGATGCGGCAGCGACGCGGCCACGCTTGCAAGATAACCGTTCGTGGCAACATCCACGGGCGTCCCATCAAATAGATAGAAGCTCGCCGATTTTGGAGAAAGCTGGGCCGCCATGCTGATCATCGAGAGAGCCGTGATGGCAAGGGCGCTCTCTTCGTTCTGGCCCACGATCAATACGTTTGAACCGCTCTGGCGGCGGAATGGAATAGAACTCGGGGCCTTGATCGCAACAGGATCCCCCAGCCACATGGTCGGCGCGGCATTGGTCGTCGCGTATTTGACAGCGGACAAGTGCTGAGAGAGAGCCGGATTCTGCCGATAATCCGCCGGCTCGTTTCCTTCGAACACAATCGGCGGCTCGGCGGCCGGATATTCCTTGGCCGCCTTGGCGCTGACCGCGTCCAGAAACCGGTCACGCTGCTCATCCGGCAACCACGCTACCTGAAATGGGCTGTTTCCCTCGACCGATCCGTTGGTGTCGTTGTAGATCGCCTCGCCGGGACGGGAGAGCAACCGCGCCGCGGAATTGCCGTCACCCAGGATCATTTGCGAATCCGCCTCGCTGGTCTGCAAGGCGATGCGCACGCCGATCTGGCTGATGGTGCTGCGTGAAAGACCCGACGATCCGCCAATGGTCTGCGACCCCAGCAGAAGATGCATGCCAAAGGCTCGGCCCTGACGGACAATGCGGTCGAGCAGCAAGCTGGCATCTTGCGCGAGCTTGTCATCCTCAGAGAAAAATTCCTGGAATTCATCGATGATGAGCAATGATCGCGGCATCTTCTTTCCGGATGCCTCGCGATACATTGCAAGATTCTGCGCCTTGAACGGCCTGAAGAGTTCCGCGCGCTGGGCCATTTCAAGATCGATGCGCTGGAGAACGCTGAGCCCGAATTCGCGATCGCTTTCAACAGCAATCGCCCGTGCGTGGGGCAGCTTATGCATCGCGTATGTCTTGAATTCAACGCCCTTCTTGAAGTCGATCAGATAAAGCTCGACTTCATCCGGTGAATACCACATCGCGAGATTGCTGATCAGCGCATGCAGCAGCGTCGATTTACCAGAGCCGGTTTTGCCGGCCACCAGCGCGTGCTGGGCAACACCCCTGCCAAGGCGGAAAGTCTGGACGCGCGTCGCACCCGACCTGCCCACGGCCACGCCAACATCCCCATCGCTCTTAAGCGTCCAGAATTGCGGCGGCTTCGGCGCGATCAGATCGAACGCCACTTCCACGCGCTTGGCCTCGCGAGCCCCCTTGCCGACCAGATGGAGAATCTTGCTCAACTCATCATCATCCGGCGGCGGATCGAGCGTGAGAGGGAACCGATTAAAGACCGGATCACGCCAGACAAATCGCGAACCTTCGCGCACCAGATTCACGCTGTGAGCTTCAAGATCATCCAGATGAACCGTGCCGCCGGCAGTGCTGACGCGCGTGTCGCGCATGACCAGCGTATACACGCCGCATCGCGCCCCCGTGCTGGCTATGCTGCTCAGTCGCCGCATCGCGTCATCGCTGAAATTCACCGGAAAATCCGAAATAACCAGATAACGATAAGGCTCGGCAAGCTCGCCGGCTTGCGCGTTGTAATCGTCGATCGTCGCAAACTCATTGCGCAGATATTTCTGAATGACCGTCTCCATGTGCTCGGTCAAATTCGCCAGTCGCTGATCGATCTGATCGGAATCCGTCCAAATCCGGCTGCTGATCAGCGCTTCGTCATAGTCGGCGAGGTGCATGAAACCCGCGAAATTCTGCCCCAGCCCCACCGGATCGATGAGCGTAAAGCGCACGCGGCCCGGCGGGATCGACGTCAGCAGCCGCGTCATGATCATCTGCATCCCGCGAATCGCATCGACCCGCCCCGGCCGATCGGTGTGAATCAAGACCGACGACTGCTTCGGATAGGCAAGCAACGCTGGAACGCTGAATGTCTCCGGCAACGGCAGTGTGAACGGAACATCCTTGGCGACATCCGCGATCATCGATTTCAGATCAACCTGCAATTGTCCAAACCGGATCGTGGCCGGAAATTTCGTCGGCCCTTTCCAATTGGTATCCCAGATTGGATCGTTCCACGCGGGATAAGAGCCCCCCTCCTCCTGCATCGGCTCCTGAATGTTCTTCAGCCCTTCGCTCCAGGTCTTTTCAAGCGCAACTCGATCGGCGGCATGCTGCTGTTCCAACTGAGTCTGGCTCGATGAAGCCCGGTCGCCAAGCTTTATGGTTTCAGTATCAAACAGTTTTTTGACCTCTTCAAGCTTTCGAAGACGCCATTGCTCCAACTCGCCGGTAGATTTCTTTTTCAGCGCGACATATTGCGCCGACTTGGCCTGAAGATCAGCCTGGGCAACCTGAAGAGCGGCATCCCGCTTTTTCGTCGCGGCATCCAGAATCGGAGCCGCCCGATCTTTCGCCGCCTGCGATTCATTCTTTTGCTGCCGCTTGGCCTTAACCAGATCGTCGTCATGCTTGAGTGTGGCCTGGCTAAGCATGTTGTCGTTGGCGATTCGCGCCGCATCAAGCGCTCGCCGCAGAGGCGTATGAACGGCGATCACCTGCTTACGCGCAACCGAGCGTAGGACCAGCATCAATATGATCACCAGCACAAGCGCGCCGCCGGCCCAAATCCCCAGTGGCTGCCACTGCGGAGTCAGCGTCCCGGCGATCCCCTGCGGAATCGCCGCCGCGATCACCACCACCAGCAGCACAATCAACGCGGGCGTCGCCCCGACAAAAATCCGCGGCACGGAAAGATCCGCCAATGCCTTGATCTTCGCCTCGATCACCTCTTTGTGCTGATTGAATGAGGCGACCGGATCGGCGGAAGCCTCGGCATCCTTAATCGCTGCCAGTGCCTCGCCCGGCGGCGGACGCTGGTTGTATCGCGTCATCAGCGAATTCTGATCCCCCTCCTTGGTATCCAGAAATTCCGTCTGAGCGACGTTCAGCTCCGTCGCCTTTTTCAGTTCCTCCGCGGCCTTTTGCTCCGCCGCCTCCTGAACACTCTCGGCGAGCCAGATCGCCTGGTCGTAATCCTTCTTTGCCTTCTGCTGGGCCTGGCCATATTCAGCGGTGACCCGCTGGCGCAACTTCTGATCGTTAATCTTCATGCGCCGAGATGGACTGCTGGTATTGCTGGTCGATCTGCCCCTGTTTTTCCTGAACCTTGGCGGTGACCTGATCTTGAAGGCTCTTGTATCTCCGCTCGGCGTCGGTGAGTTTTCGCTGGCCGGCCCCCTGCGTCTCGGAAGAAGCCGCCTGGAATTGCTGTTCGATCACAGCCTCTCGCGCGGCGCACTCGGTCGCTAATTCCAGAAGATCTTCCAGCGCCCCGCGTTGCTGATCGCGATGGGTCTTTGGCTCTTTGGCGGCTTCCTCAGCATCAGCGATTGCATCCGCATCCTCGGGAATAGCCTCGGGCGCCGGCTGTTCTTTTGGCTCTTCATCAGGTGGATTCTTATCGCCAAGAAATCGCAGCGGATCATTATCATCAAAAATCGAGTCCATCAACTGTAACCTCTCAAGGTGTGCAAGCCCGCCGGCGATTACTCGCAGTCGCTCCTGATCTTCTGGAGAACCTGGGCCATGTGATCCATCGCCCCCACCGCTGCCTTGGCATCCTGCTCCAGTGGAGTCAGATATTTGGTTTCGAAGCCGCGCGCCGTGCCGTCGTTCCACTGCGACTTGGTCTCGCTCCAGCGCATCATCAGTTCCTTCACGGATTTATTCAATCGAGCCGCGGCCTTCGTGCATTCCCATGGCAATCTCCAAATTTCCAGGTTCTTAAGTCGCTGGCGCCTGCAGGACATTCTCGTTCCGCTCGTTGAAAACCGCGGCGAGTCCCTTCGAATCAACAATCGCCAAAAAGCCGGCAGGTAGCTTGAGCAATCCGGCGAGATCAGGCCGTCCCTCGCGTAGATCAGCAACAGTCACCGTATTGTACACTCCCGAATCCGCCCCATCGACGGAGCCCAAACACCAGCCGGCACCAGAAGCATTTAACCGCAATAAATATATTTTGTCCGAGCCGACAACAGCGGGAGAAATAACGATCCGATCCTCATCCGCCGGAGCCGCCGCGGTGGCAATTGCCGCCACTTTCGCATTCTGATCGTCCGTCAAAACGCCGCACGACAGTTTCACCGGCCCCTTTTCTTCCGGCTTGGCCGCCGATATGGCCTGCCCTGACGGCGCACTGGCCCGAATCGCCGCCGGATCGAATTTCTCAGCTTCCTTCTGCGGCGCCGCTTCGTCGGCTGCCCGAGCCATGGACGGCTCCGCACCTTCGCGAGCAGCTCCAACTCCCGCTGCCGCCGCTTCGGGCCCTTCGGCTCCCGTCCCGGCAGTAATATCCAGGTATTTATCGAGATGATCCAGCGTCGCGCCCAGGTGCGCGATCGCCGCCGGCACGCCGGACGAAACAGTACCGGCAAACCGCGACATCCCACCGCGATATAGCACGATTTCCTTCTGCAATTGCCGGGTCCATCGCTTCACGTTGTTGAGCTTCTCTTGCGCCTCACCCAGTTTTCGTTTGGCAATTCCCACAGCCTTCTGCTCCTCTACCGCCGACGGCATCGAACCGCTGGAATCCTTGTACAAGCGCTTGAATCGATACGCTTCCTCAGCCTTGGCCAATTCCTCCTGCCGTTTGCGGATGGTCGCCATCCACATACTGAGCCCCTCCCCTTCAAGCCACCTGACCGCGCGATTCACGTCGGAATCGGCATCGCCGATCGCCAGGCTCGCCGACTCCTGAAACTTCGTCAGGTAAATGCGGAATTCCTTGATGGCATCCGTTGAATCAACACGCGCGGCAGTGGTCATGGGACACTCCAATCTGACAAGCGAGCAAACTTACCGCTGCTTTAGATAATCTTCGATGGCCGATGCTTTTTTTTGCAAAAACTTCACGTGTTCAGCTGAGTTTTCCAGGAAGGTGCCGATCGCCTTGACGGTCTGATCGAACGCTTCGGTGAATTTGCGTTGTTCTTGGTCGCGCCATGTCGCTTCCAGGCCGTGAAGCTTAGCGTTCACACTAGACACCAATCCATGCAGTTCGCTGTTGAATCGATTAAGATCCGCTGCGAATCGCCGCAATTCGGTAGGGTCTACATTAGCCTTGGACATACTTCATTTCTCCGTAAGCAATATCCTCTTAATCATACGCGCCAGCATCGTAAAGTCACCCGTTTATTTGACGGGAAAGCCTCTGGCGATTCGCCTCCGCCAGAACCACCGCCGCCGCATGGGACATGGGCAAGGAAGCCTTTCCCGGCAGCGTGGGAATCGTGACGATTCCATCGCATATTCGCCGAACTGCGCCCGAAAGTCCTCGCTTTTCTCCGCCAATCGCCAGGATGACGCCTTCGGTCAGATTCGCCTCATAAATAGTTTGCCGAGCCCCGCCGACGCATCCCAAAAGACGTATCCCGCGAGACCGCATGTTTTCCAGCAGTTCCGTATTCTCCGATTTGCACCAGCGGCAATCGCTCAAACGCCCCCGAAGCCGGCCTCGCCACCTCAATCGGATCAAAATTCCAGAGATGCTTCTTGATCAGCACAGCCGCGACTCCAAGAGCCTCGGCACTCCGCAAGGTAAACCCAAGATTTCTCGCATCCTCCACCCCCTCGATCAGCAAAAGCAGTGGAGTGCGATCCTGCTCCAGAATCTTCAGCAATTCCGCCCCCGTCGTCAGCGGCTTAGCCGAGCACAAGGCCAGCACCCCGCCATGTGTGGCTCCGTGCGCCATCGCATCAAGTTCCTGTCCGCTCACCCGCTTAACCGGCACGCCGACTAACTGGGCGGCGTCCAACACATCCTGGATTTTCTCTTCGTGCGCGCCCTGATTGATCAGGATGACTTCAAATCTTCGCTGCCGCGCCGCCAGCGCCGCTAAAACGGATTGTCGTCCTTCCAGATGCTCCATATAAGAATTCTTGACTTCCCTTCCTGGTCCGACCATAGCATATTCGCATTACTCCAAAGGAGCGACATGGACCTGCAACTCAATGGAAAAACAGCTCTCGTCACCGGCTCCACCGCCGGCATCGGATTGGCAATCGCATCACTCCTGGCAGCGGAAGGCGCAACCGTGACCATCAACGGCCGCACCCGCCAGCGAGTGGACCAGGCTGTCGAACGACATCCGCAAAGCCCATCCCCGCGCCAACGTAAACGGCATCGACGCCGATGTCTCCACAGCCGCCGGCTGCGACAAACTCACCGCCGCCCTGCCCAAGGTCGATATCCTCGTCAACAATGCCGGCATCTTTGAACCCAAGCCGTTCGCGGAAATCTCCGACGCTGACTGGGACCGCTTTTTCCAGACCAACGTCATGAGCGGCGTTCGGCTCAGCCGGTTCTATTTGCCGAAAATGCTCAAGCAGAATTGGGGGCGGATTATCTTTATTTCCAGCGAATCAGCCCTGCAAATTCCCTCCGAGATGATTCAATATGGCATGACAAAAACCGCCCAACTCGCGATCTCCCGCGGCCTTGCGGAAGACCACGATCGGCACCAACGTAACCGTCAATTCCGTTCTTCCCGGCCCCACCGCCTCCGAAGGCGTCGAAACCTTTGTCGCGCAATCTGGCCAAAGGCCAGAACGATTTCCGAACAGGAAGTCGAAAAAGAATTCTTCAAGTCCGCACGCCCCAGCTCTCTGCTGCAAAGATTCGCGACACCGGCAGGAAGTCGCCAATCTCGTCGCATTCGTCTGCAGCCCACTTTCGTCAGCCACGAATGGAGCTGCGTGCGCGTGGATGGCGGCGTTGTGCGTTCTATCGCCTGAAACTCTTTGAAATTTCGTGGTTGATTTCATTCCC
Organism: uncultured Phycisphaerales bacterium; assembly: GCA_963773725.1. Lineage (GTDB taxonomy): Bacteria > Planctomycetota > Phycisphaerae > Tepidisphaerales > Tepidisphaeraceae > PALSA-1353. Next base: position 173,757 of record CAVZCA010000007.1, on the reverse strand, counting down.
GCTATAATCGCCCCGTGCCTCGAAATCCCATCCGGCAACTCTCTCCATCGCTCGTCAACCGCATCGCCGCGGGCGAGGTCATCGAACGCCCCGCTTCCGTCGTCAAGGAACTGGCCGAAAATTCCATCGATGCCGGCGCATCACACATCACCGTCGAAATCGAAGACGGCGGACGAGCCCTCATCCGCATCATCGACGACGGCTCAGGAATTCCCGTCGAGCGAACTCCCGCTCGCCTTCGCCTCCCATGCCACCAGCAAATTGCAAAACGACGAAGACCTCTTCCGCATCGGCACCATGGGATTCCGCGGCGAAGCGCTTGGCCAGCATCGGCTCCGTCTCACAAACCCGCCTCCTCAGCCGAACCGCCGACCAGGAAATCGCCTACGAAATTCAACAACAAGCGGCGGACAGATCGATCAGCCCCAAGCGGCGGCCGGAAATGTCGGCACCGTCATCGAAGTCCGCAATCTCTTTTTCAACACCCCGGCCCGCCGAAAATTTCTCAAAGGCCCCGGCACGGAATTCGGCCACGTCAGCGAGGCCCTCCTTCGCCTGGCGATTCCGCATCCGCAGATCTCATTCCAACTGATTCACAACGGCCGAAGCGTCCTGGAGCTTCCAGCCGCTGAGCCGCGCGACGCGATGGCTCTCCGCCTGGCCGGAGGATTTCGCGGAACTCTACCTCCCGCTGGAGTCGCGCGACGCGGAAATATCCGTCATCGGCCTGATCGGATTGCCCGAACTGGCCCGGCCAGTGGCGAAGAATCAATTCTTCTTCCTCAACGGCCGGCCGATCCGCGATCGTTTCATCCAGCACGCCCTCCGCGAGGCGTATCGCGGCCTGACCGAGCCGGGCCGCCATCCCGCGGCGATCCTGCTGATCTCCATGCCGCCGCAGGATGTGGATGTGAACGTCCATCCCACCAAAAGCGAAGTCCGATTCCGCGACAGCTCCCGCATTCACGGCATGGTTCTTGTCGGCCGTCCGCGAAAAATTGCTTGGCAGCAATCTGGCCCCATCCGCCGTTCCGGCGCGGCAGTTCTTTTCGCCGCCAATCCCCGATCCCAATCGACTGGACCTCCGCGAAAAACTCGCCGATTTCTTCAAATCCGCATTGCCAGAATCGTCGCCGCCATCGGCTCACAACATCCGATGCGCACTTGCCATAGCCGCCCATCCAACGTCCACAACCTCTTTCGCCAAGCGGCGAATTGCCAGTCCCCGCGATCCAGTTTCACAACAGCTATCTCGTCGCCGAGAGCGACGACGGCCTGATCATCATCGATCAGCACGCCCTGCACGAGCGGATCATGTATGAGGACTTGCTCGCCCGAGTCTCGCGCGGCCCGCTCGAAAGCCAGCGGCTTTTGATTCCCCTCACCCTTCCCGCCAGCGAACGCCAGCAGGAACTGCTCGAACAGATTCAACCCCTGCTCAACCGCCTCGGAATCGAAGCCGCCCCGATCGGTCCCGGCTCCGTCGCGGTCCACGCGTTCCCCAGCTTCCTCCAGCGCCTCGACCCCCTCGATTTCCTGGGCGAACTTCTCGAGCGCGGCGAGCAGGAAGCCCTCGATCTTGCATCAGGAAGAACTCCTGCACGAAGTTCTCGACATGATGGCCTGCAAAGCGGCCGTCAAGGCGGGCGATCCGCTCTCCCCCGCCGAGATCGACGCCCTGCTCGCCCGCCGTCATCTCATCGACCGAAGCAGCAACTGCCCGCACGGCCGGCCCGACCACTTTGCGCCTGTCGCTTCGCGATCTGGAAAAGCAATTCAAACGCACCGGATTCTGACAGGTGGAATAATCCCGTCCCACCAAGTACCTTCTGGCCCATGGAAAGCGGCAACGACGATGCCAATAAGGGCGGCGGCCCGCCCCCCAACGACTTGGGGACATACGCCCAGCAGTTTCAGCACCAGCCTGTTTCCGCCCGCGTTCCGGAAAAGCTGCGCGCGGCGCGATCACCACGGGCGTGCTTGTCCTCGATAGCCCCCACGAATTTGTCCTCGATTTCCTGCAAAGCCTGACCCGGCCCTATCAGATCGTGGCCAGGGTTGTGGTCGTGCCCCATGTCATGGAACAAATCGTCAACGGCGCAACCGACAACCTCGCAAAATATACGGAAGTCTATGGCACCCCGATGACGCTCCCCAAGCCGCCGCAGCAGCCGCCCGACGATCGCTGAGATTTATGAGAATTTCAAACTGTCCGATGACATCATGAGCGGAGCATATGCCAACAGCGTAATGATCGGACATTCGCCGGCTGAGTTCTTCTTCGATTTCATCACCGGCTTCTATCCCACCGCCGCGGTTTCATCTCGGATCATGACCGCCGCCCCACATATGCCGCGAATTGTGGATACGCTCAAGATGGCATTGCAGCAATACCGCAACCGGTATACCCCACCCACACCGTAGAACGACGTGTTGTAGAACTGCGGATGTACATCCCGGGCTTGTCCGTTATCATTACATATCGTGAGTAAACGCGTCGCGATTCTGGGTTCCACCGGCTCAATCGGATGCAGCACGCTGGATGTCATTCGGCATCTTGGGCCGCCCTACCGCGCAGCGGCGCTCGGGGCACATCGCCAGGTCGAAAAACTGGCCGGGCAGGTCGAAGGAATTTTCGCCCGGATGCGGTGGCGCTGGCCGATGAATCCCGAGCTGGATCGAGCTGAACAGATCTGCTCGGCTCCGGCTGGCCCGAAAATTTTCGTCGGCGAAAGCGGGATGGTCGATCTCGCCCGTCATGATGATGTGGACATCGTCGTCGCCGCGGTCGTCGGCGCCGCCGGGCTGCCCGCCGCGTTGGCGACAGTTCGAGCGGGAAAAACGCTGGCGCTGGCCAACAAGGAAGCGCTCGTCGTCGCCGGTTCGCTGCTGATCCCCGAAGCGCGCAGCCGCGGCGTTCCGCTCCTCCCGGTCGATTCCGAGCACTCCGCCATCTTCCAGGCGATGGCCTGCGGCCGATCGCGCGAAGTGCGCCGGGTGATTCTCACCGCCAGCGGCGGCCCGTTCCGCAACGCCCCGCTTGAAACAATCCACAACGCCACGCTCGCCGATGCGCTCAATCATCCCACCTGGCGCATGGGCAACAAAATCACCATCGACTCGGCCACGATGTTCAACAAAGCCCTGGAACTAATCGAGGCCTGCTGGCTGTTCGATCTTCGGCCCGATCAGATTCAGATCGTGGTCCATCCCGAATCGGTCATTCATTCGATGGTGGAGTTCGTCGATGGCTCGGTGATCGCCCAGCTTTCGCCGCCGGACATGCGGACCCCGATCCAATATGCCCTGACCTATCCGGAACGAGCCGACGGTTGCAGCCGGCGGATGGATTGGACCAAGGTCCAATCGCTCCATTTTGAGCCGCCTGATTTTGACCGATTTCCCGCTCTGAAGCTGGCGTATCAGGTGGCCGAGGCCGGCGGAACGTCCGGAGCGGTGTTAAACGCGGCAAATGAGGTCGCCGTTGCCGCCTTTATGGCCGGCAAAATCGCCTTTGGCGAGATTTGCCGGTTGTTGAACTTACAATTTCGCAACATCGTATTCAGACCAACCCGGCTCTGGACGATTTGCTCGAAGCGGACCGATGGGCTCGGCAGTCTGCGGAAACTGGTATCGCGTCGGCGTGCTGGCGCTGCCAGTGCCGGCGTTCCCTTGGCTTAAGAGTGGATGGGACTATCTTCATGGCTGTTTTTCATCAATGCGATGGATTATCTGCTTTTGGCTCTGGGGCTTGGGTTTGTCATTTTCTTTCATGAGCTGGGCCATTTTCTCGCCGCCAAATATTGCGATGTGAAGGTCGAGCAATTCGCCGTCGGCTTCGGGCCCGCCATCGTCGCCTGGCGCAAAGGGATCTGGGATTCCGCTGGGGAACAACCGACTCCGGCCTACGACCGGACTGATCGAAGAGCATTTCGACGCCGACCAACCGCCGCAAAAGCGAAATCTGAATACAAGTCACCGATATCCGACGCCCAGGCCCGCGAGATCGGCGCAAAGCTCGGAATTGGCGAAACCGAATATCGCCTCAATTGGATCCCGCTCGGCGGCTACGTGAAGATGCTCGGGCAGGACGATCTGCGCCCGGCGCGACCGCCGAAGACCCCCGCGCATACAACAAAAAATCCGTCGGCGCGCGAATGATCATCGTCTCCGCCGGCGTCATCATGAACGTCATCCTCGCCGCCATCGGATTCATGATCGTCTTCATGCTCGGATATCCGGTCCCGCCCGCAACCGTCGGCAGCGTCGTCGCCATCAGCCCCGCCGCCCAGGCGACTCGCGTTGATGGAACGCTCGTCGGCCTTCAGCCCGGCGACAAGATCATCAACTACGACGGCAAGGAAATGGGCGGCGATTTCAGCCGGATTCCGCTCGATGTCGCCCTCACACGCGATGGCACGCGCGTGCCGATCTTCGTGCGAACACCCGGACGGCAAGCAGGAAACACTTTACGCCACGCCCGTAAAACCCAGCGACGACAAAGGGCTGCTGCAACTCGGCATCGGCCAGCCCTTCGCGATGACATGCAATGGAAGCTGATCCGGAAGATCCGACCGATTACGCCATGCTGGCCAAGACGGACATGCCCGATCTCAGCGCCTTGCAGCCGGGAGATACCATCACCCAGATCGCCGGCGAAAACGTTAACGCCGACGGCAAACGCCGCCATCGCGCAGCTTTTCGCGGCAATGGAAGCCTCCGACGGCAAGCCGGTGCCGATCTCACCGTCAAATCGCCGGATGGAAAGCTTTCGCACAACAACAGTCACCCCGCATTTTGGCGAGCCGTTTGGCGGCCAGGTACTGAATTTCCTCGGCATGGTTCCACGCGCAAGCGTCGTGGGCCTGCTCGACAAATCGCCCGCCCTCGACAAGCTTAAGCCGGGCGACGCCATTCTGGCCGTGGATGCGCGGATCAGATCATCTTCAAAATCCGACCTGCGAGCAAATTCAGGGCCACCCTCGCCGCCGCGGGCGACAAAGACATGAAAGTTTCGCTCACAGTCTTGATCCCGGCTCATCCAAACCGAGATTGGTCGAGGATCTGAGCGCCGTATCGCATCCCCAACAGCGGCGGACGCATGGGCCTGGGAATTGCCCTCGGACTGCGACGAACATGCATCTGGTCGTCGCTCAAGACTCTGCCAAATACTCCCGCAGCCGGCAAGATTCCCGCAGGGAGCGACGCTTGACCGCCATCGATGGCAAGCCCGTCATCAATTGGTTTGAAGTCCGCCGCGCCGTCTTCTCCGCCAAGGCCGGACAAAACATTTCGATCACCTTCGTTCCCGCAGACAAAGATGCCAAGCCAGCCGTCGCAACGATCGAACTTCAACAGCAGGACATCGACCCCGCCAAGCAGATAACACTCACCCAATACCTGCCGCTGCGTCCGATGGTCAGCCCGCTGCATACGCACAATCCGCTGGTCGCCCTGGAATGGGGCGTCGATCGAAACGCGCGACCTGATCCTGCAGTTCTATGTCACGCTGCAACGAATGCTCACCGGCGATGTGGCGCTGTCCAACGTCATGGGCCCGGTCGGCATGGCTCACCACGGCGCTCAGGTCGCCAGCCGCGGTACGCCATGGCTCCTCTGGTTCCTCTGCAATATCAGCGCCAACCTGGCCGTCGTGAATTTCCTCCCGATCCCAATCGTGGATGGCGGACTGTTCACGCTGCTGATCCTGGAGAAAATCCAGGGCAAGCCCCTCTCGGCCGATGCGCAGCGAATCGTGCAGATGGTCGGATTGGTGCTGATCCTCGGGCGTCTTCCTGCTGGTCACATTTCAGGACATCGCGCGGATGGCGGGATATTAAATCCGCAGCGCAATGATGAATGGCCTCACACTGCGCGGACCCGAGGCCGTCGCATAAGCAGGAAGCCCACTCCACCGGCAACCAAAGCAAAACACGTCGGCTCCGGAACCGCAAACGTGTAATCCGCGACATTGGGCAAATGGTCACTCGCCGTCGTCAGAGACGGAAGGATCTGCGACTGTGTCGGATTATAACCATTGGCGGTGGTCATATAAGCGAGATCAGTATTGGCGCCGCTACCCACCGAAGTTGCCGTGCCGTTGTTACCGAATCCCTCCAGCGAGCCACTGACATAGTTGATCGCGCCAGTGCCGTTGAGAATATTTTGCGTCATCAGCTGGTAATCGTCGCGGAATTTAAGACTGGTGCTTGAATCAGTCCAGGTTCTGAAAGCTCGTCGAGAAATTGAGCGGATCAAACGCCTGGCCTTGCCCCGCGGCTGTAAAATTGGTGAACTCCGCCTCCGGAGGATTCGAGTTTAAATCGCCAGTGTAGATCACCGACGAGTTCGCAGGCAGCGTCGCCTCGTCATTACGAATGATCGTCGCCTCTTTACCGCGGGCAACAGCGTCTGCCGACGTCGTGCCCGATTTCATGTGCGATACGTAAACATAGAAAGGGGCATTGCTGCCGATCGGCTCCAATTCATATCGTACGACCTGACGGTACTCCCCATTGCCTGATCCGCCCGGCGAGCCAATTCCGACGGATGCCAGAAGCTGCACCGTATTTGCGTTATACACGAGAGCATTAGGCCCATTCCCATCCGCGGCATCGTTACCCGACTCCGTAGCCTGGTATGAACTCATCTTGTAGTTCGCGCCGGCGTAATCACCGTTCAACATATTTAGAATCGGCTGAACAGTCGTGGTATTGCTGGTTGTTTCTTCCAGCGCCATGACGTCGATTGGTTGTGCGTCGCCGGCAATAATCTCGTTGCCCATCCCCTGAAGGACGGTATTGAAGCCCGACCGCGGCGTGGTCGCGCCGTTGATGTCATCTTCAATGTTCCAATCAACTACCCGCAGGACTGCGCCAAAGGCATGGTTGCAAAAACCTAGGACCGTAAAAGGAAACAAGATAGGCGCGAGCAGCGAAAAGATTTCAACTGCAATTTTCTCCCTAATAGCGCGAAAGACCTTGGCCTCCCGCTTGGTTAGTCGGAAGACGGGGACAAAGTATCTATCGCGGTAATCATTGTCCACACAAAAATCGTCTAAATGCCGAGAATTAAGGAGAAGTCGACGCGATCCACGGAATCGCGAATGGATTCGGTTAAGATCGCTTTCTGTCGCCGAGTCCACCATCGCGGCCGGGAATCATTCAGCCCCACAACGCCCAATCGATTATGGATTTCACGGCGAAGCTGATCCAAACCGTGACCGGTCCTGGCTGAAACTTTGATCGGGTTCAACGATTGAAATTCCCAGCCAGAAGGCTGATCTGTTTTGTTGATGACCACAAGTGCGCGAGGATCAATCTTGGTATTTGCTGGCGGCTGCCGTTGCATCGAGCACATTCAGAATCAAATCGCTCGCCCCAATTTGTTCCTGACTGGCAACGATCGCCGCGCGCTCAATCGCATCGGCCGCGTCGCGTTGCCCGGGAGTATCCACCAGAAGAACGGCCAAGCCATCGATATCCGCAATCTCGCCAACCCAATCGCGCGTCGTCCCCGGCAGATCGGCTGTGATCGAACGCTGCTGCCCAAACAATTGGTTCGCAAGGGTCGATTTCCCAACATTCGGCTCGCCAACGATCGCCACCCTCGGCGTATTCAGCATCCGCAAAAGAGTTTGGTCCGCCAGAATACTCCGCGCATCCAAACCCGCATCGATGGCCCGCCCCCAGGCACTCGGCTGATCGAGAAGCATACGAATGGCCGGCTCGGTCCGAGCCATCGGAAGATGCGCCAGCATCTCGCGCTCGAAGAGCGAATGAACATCGTCCATCGCTTCATCAGGAATAGGAATCGCGTTGCCCGAAAGAACTTCAAATCCCGCGCCTTCACCAAACCAAAGGCCGATTCAATCACCCAAGCTCCGCCATGAAGAGAAATATCAGCCCACAATCCATCGGTGGACAGAACGACGATTGGATCATCGACAATAGAATCGCCATCGCGCAATTCGCCATGAACGCACCGATTAGGAAGCAGAGCTTTAGAAAAACATCGGCTGAGAAATTCCGAAACCAAAGGCCCGCGCACCCGGATAACAGCGATGGCAGCCCCCCCCGCCGCTGCAGGCGGGGTTAACAGAATGGCCGTATTGTGCGCAGCTGCTGGCACTCCCTGTTTCTAACTTCTATGCGGCAGGATTGCATTGAAAAAACACCGCTACTGTCCTCCGTCGTGCCTGATGCGGTGATCAGTATACGCTAGTGCAATGCCGTAGAGCGTCAGATCGGGCGCGATCGCATGAATCAGTTCCCACCCCTCAAACAGTTGCTTGGCATTTCCGCCAGTAGCGATGATCTCTGGCCATGAGCCAAGCTGCTCGGCATAACTTTCAACCGCTTCCTTCACCAATCCGCGAATCGCATAAAAAACCCCCTGCGAAACCGCGGCGCCCGTCGAATCGCCAAATCCCGCTCCCGGCACGGCAAACGTCACGCGCGGCACCCGAGCTGTCTTCTCATGCAGCGCGTCAAGCATCATGTCCAGGCCCGGTGCAATCGCTCCACCGAGAAAATCCCCATTGTCATTGCAGCAATCAACTGTAATGGCCGTACCGGCATCCACCACAACGCACGCCTTCTCCATCTGCTGGTAAGCAGCAGCGATATTCAAAACGCGATCGATCCCCGTCTCAGCAGGATTCTGCGTGCAGACTTCAATCGGCACATCAATTTGCTTCCCAACCCACTGAATAGACTGCCCCGTCTCGCGCTGAACGATTTCATCAAGGGCCGAATTAAGATCAGGATGAACGCTGGCCGCCGCAATGGCCGGCAACGGCGATTCAGCAATACGTGACCACCCCTGGCGGATCGATTCAGCCCACTGATCGCGCTCAGCGTGCGCGATGCGCAACACATGCACCAGTTCGCCGGCTACGAACGCACCAACCGCCAGGCGCGAATTGCCGACGTTGAGGACGAGGAGATTGATGTCCATCAATTATCGAGAAGCTTATTGACTCCAGAGTTGCTGCTATCCAGCAGTTGCGTCGTGGCATCATCCGAAGAACCGGCAATCGGCGTAACCGCCGCCGAAAATGTGGACGGAGCAACCCGAACGACCGCAGCAGGAGTGATCGTTTGGCTGGCAAGTACTTGCAGATTGTTGTTCGCCGCCGCGACTGCCGCGATCTGTGCCGCCGACGGACTGCTTTCGGATGTAAACAGCGGCGCGTTCCGCAATTGCTCGAATCGAAGGGCCGGCCCGCTAAGCGCCGCGCCGTTGAATGTATAGCGCAGCGGGGTCGGAATTGGGACAATATTAAACGAACTGGAATCAACAGGTGTGAGGGCGCCATCCGATGCAAGCAGCGTATATGTGCCTGCAACACTGAATAACAATCCTGAGAACGTGGCCACCCCATTCACCGCTGTCGCCGTGGTGCTTCCAGTGATTGTCCCCCCCACAGGTCCGCTGGCGATGCTCAAAGTCACCGTGGAATTATTCGTTGCAGCGATATTTCCAAATTGATCCTCAACGTTGACAACAAGGTCCGGCATCTTGCCAAATTGCCAGGTCGAGACTGGCTCGTCGGCAAATGCCAACTGACCGGCAGCTGCTGCAATAGTCTGAAATGAATTCGAAGTCGCGCCCTGTGCATTGGTGGCCGAAGCGTCAAGCACGAATGTGCCAATCTTCAGGACTGAAAGGCCAGAAAATGTGGCAACCCCATTCACTGCATTGACCGTTACAATGCCGCTGAGCACTGCTCCCGGCGTCGAAAGTGGATCGAGCGAGACGGTTACTGGGCCGTTGTATGATGTATTAATCGTCAGATTGGGATTCTCAACATCCACGGTGAAGGTAGGAATCGCTTGCCCGGCAGATGTAGCAACCGGTTGAGTAGCAAAGGAAACGACATCCAAAGCGTTGCCCGATTGGGTAATTCCGCCACCGACCATATCGTTCGTCAGAAGGAATGCATTGGGTGAACCAAATCCTGTATTGCCAGCATCAGGGATTTTGGTGTAATCCGGAACGGCCATGGGCATTTGGCCCCAGAGCGGATAAGACGTGGCAGCAGGCGGTTGCCCGTTATAATACGTATCAAAATCGTTGGCCGTGGAGGGACTATATTCTGCAAGATACAGCAGGCCACCCTGTTGCAATGGAAATGCCTGGGTGAGTGGAGCATTTATCGTGGTAACATTGTGGGGATTGGTCGGATCAACCGTGTAGCTATAGCCTCCATTGAGAGCTTGCGATGTGCTGAGCGAGGGAATTCCCTGAAGTTCTAGCCCTTGGTCGATGATTGACATGTAGGCCGCCCATGCAGGAGATGAGAGGCTTGTTCCACCTACGACCTGCCATCCGCTACCGCCGTTTTGATTGGAAGTTGAATCATATACCCAGACGCCTGTCTGCGGATCTGCTTCTAGCGCGACTTCGCCTACGTTGTACTTAGTAACATAATTGGGGTTACTGCCACCACCGCTGCCAGTCCAAGGTGCCTCGCCCTCGTTGCCTCCATTAATATCAACGTCCTGAGTGAAGCCGCCAACTGCAATATCATTGATTGAGGTAGAGGGATATTCCAAGCTGGAATCATCGCCTGTCGATGCAAAAAAGGCGACGCCGGCATTCTGCAAGCCGTCAGAATCCGTGTGGCCGGTGGGCGTCACCATGTAGCCATCGAAAATGGAGGGTTCATTTTGTGTGAAGTTGGCATTGGGAAAGACAGTGGAATTGGGAATGCCCCAACTATTGGAAACAGCGACCACGCCTGTCTGTGCTGCTCCATAAACATCCGCGTCCAATAGATCAAACAATTCCGGCGAGGGCGCTTCCACGAGCAAAATATGCGCCTCTGGCGCGACAGCATGAGCCCATTCAACATCGAGCGATGCTTCCTCGCCCCATCCAGCTATCGTGGCACTATCTTCCTGAATCGTGTTCACGGTTGGCGCTAAAGGCTTAACCGTCAGGAAGAACTGGCCAGTAGAATCGGTATTGCTCAATCCCCATTGAGCATCGAATGTTTCAGCATCATTGACGATCGTCGGACTGCCGTAGGCGTCAACAATCGCAATCGTTTGGCCCGCACCGTCTCCTGGCGTAATGGTTCCATTCACGTCATATTTCAGGCTGTTAAATCCATACGCTGAATCAAACAGAAAAGGATCCAGGCTGTTAGGCGTCCCAACGACACCTTGAAGAGGTTCATTGCCAGTCGGCAAGACAGGTGTGGGTACAACGATTGTCGCATCCGGAGATGCCGCCACAGAAGACAACAGAACCCGGTTCTCCAGCATCTCAATCTGTACGCTGCTCGCCAATTGATGAAACCGAGCATACCGGTTGGACATCTGCCGCGTGACACGTTTCCTCAACATCGCAACACCTTCGTTCGTAAAAACTCTGTTGAAAGAACATCAAGAGAACATCAGAGCACAGGTAAGGGGGAGGTCACTGGTAGAGATTGCCCCATCTCGCTACTGGAGCACGTACTGATCCCCAGCACACCTTTTCCTCTCGCCGCGAAAGCCGTTTCAAGCGGATCATCATATCCGCAGCACATCCCTGTCGCCAATAAATCTTCCTGCCATCACAAGGACGAGACTGATTGACAAAATGTTCAAAATTTCCAGTAAACGTCCATCGCGGCGGTCAACTGGCCAAAATGGGCAAAGTCGAAAACAGCCTCGTCAGCATAGTCGTATCGCACTTCCGGGCGAATCGTCAGAGACTTAAAAAACGGGTTGTCCGGAAGTGGCGTAACTCCCATGCCAACAGTGGCTTCCCAATAATTGATGTCATTCCCGCCAACGCCCGTCGTCACACCCTTGCCGTCATGGTAGTACTCAAAGCGGGTATTGACGGCCAATTGGGGGATGATTTGATATTTGAGGTATAGAGCGGCGCTGAACCATTGCGTTAATTCGGTGGCATCCCCGTAAAGAAGATCGCCGGAGATCGTGAACTGGTCCGACGCTCTCCAATTTAAAATCGCCTCGGGGACGACCCACAGGTGAGAATCGTCAGCCGGCCCATAGGGCAATACGCCTTCGGGACCGACGAGCAAGTTAATCGTCCAGTCGATAGATCCAGCATCATCATGTATCTGAAAAACCCCGTCAGGATCGCCGTTATTGTCATAAGTTGATTGGTTCCATCCACGCGTAATGCCAGCCGTCACGGTCAAGTTGTTCGCGGTGCTGGGATCGCTGAAGGTGTACTTAACAAGAGCGCCCGTCTGCGTATAAGGCTTTCCATACGAAAACTCGTAGCTATGCGTATAAAACATGTTCTGGGTCGGATCGATGGTTTCGAAACCCAGCGGGCTGACGAATTTGCCGGCTTCGATCGTAATCCCCGTTCCCACCGGAATCCCCAGCATGACATAAGCCTGCAGAAGATCGAGCTGATTGTCCGGCCCGGTCAATCCACCGTTCTTATTGCTGTTATCCAAAATGCCGTTGGAATGCGTGAAGAATGCATCGCGGCCGTAGATTCCCTGAATGAGGAAACCGCCGTCCCAGCTCCCTTTAGCAAGATTCACCATGTCCCGTTCGAGAGTCAGGTCAACCTGATCCAGAATAAACGAATTCTTGTATGGCCCCGCAAACAGGATGTCATCGCCCGGCGCAGTCTTGGCCGGCGTGATGTCCCTCGGCGTGGTGAAGTCATACAAATAGCCGGCATCCACATAACCGTGAAAGTTAAACCCAAGATCTTCCAACGGCTTGCCAATGCCGATTTTTTCGAGCCCTAACATGAAGGCGTCGTAAGTGGGAGGCGTGGCAGTTGGCGCCGCGGCCGGCGCTGCTTCGGGGGCCGGATTTTCGAGTTGATCGGAACTCGCGTTTTGATCAGTTCCGCCCGCCGAATTTGAGTTTGTATCGTCCGCCAGCGCGATCCCCCCAACGCTCAACACAACCAACAACAGGCCGGCGAATCCATTCCAACGCCTCATGTTCACTCCGTCCCTTAAACAAAGGGGGTTACGAGTACATTCTGTCGAGAGCGGTACCGTTGCACCGCCCTACCCAAGCCTCAAGTTAGCGAACTGCTCATCAAATACAACTTTCGCTTGTGTCGGTAACAGAGGAGGTTATCGGCACTTCGGCGTAAAACAAGCCAGGGAGAGCGGCATGGCACTTTACCGGTAAAAATGGAATGAGCAATTGCCACAGAGACAACCCACCGCAGTGATTCTTCCAGAGCCAGAAACTTTACGCCTCTTGGCTTTTTTACATGACTTGCAGCATCGACATCGTTGCTGAATGAGCGCAGAAGCAATGAAGCTAGGATATTTGCGGATTCTCTCCCATGTTTATGTGAAATGCCCTGCCCCAGATCATTGCTCGTGCCATTACCTATTATTTATACGCATTTGATATGATTTGCAAGATGATATAAAATAAAATCTTATAACTCATCTATAATTATTTCAGAATAATTCTTCATTGACAACGGCCATTTCTCCTTATAGTCTATAAAAAATATAGGAAAGAAGTGAATTGCTGCCGATAGTCATCGGAAGGCTATCGGGCACATGTTTTCAGCGATTGTGCGCCCCGATCGGGGCTTTGGGAAGAAGGCAATGATTAAGTCTCAGAGAAAACTCGGATTCACCCTGGTTGAATTGTTGGTTGTTATTGGCATTATCGCCCTATTAATTGGCATCCTGCTCCCCGCACTCAGCAAAGCCCGGGATAGCGCCAATACAACCAAGTGCGCCTCAAACCTGCGAAGCATTGGCCAGGCGTTTCAGGAATATCTGGACGAGAACCAGGGTGTTTTCCCACCGTCCAATTTCTATACAGGCCTGACGGTCAACTCCACGGGAACGGATCAGAATCCGAAAACACCGACCCTCGGCTACACGCACTGGTCAGCTCTCATCAAGGGAAACCAATGGCAGGCAGCATCGGACTACCTGACGAACAATCTCACGCCAAGTTTTAGCGCGCCGCAGCTTGCGGCGTTCATGAACACCTCCGGCTGGGAACAGTTCCAATGCCCATCACTCACCAATGGCGGACTGCCGCCGGCCAATACCTATCCAGGAAACAACGATCTGGGCCTTCAAAATGAGGCGGGTACCGGAATCATCGATCTCCAGGCTCCGCGGCTGGCGTACACGGTCAATGAGGCGCTCTGCCCCCGGTCAAGATTTACCCCGCACGAAATGAACGTCCTCAACAGTCCCTACCACTTCGTCCGCGCGAGTGCGGTGAAACAAAGCGCCGCGACAATCCTGGCGACGGAATTATGGGGATTCCAGAACGCGGCTACAACGACCTCGCAGATTGACGGCGCCTCGATCGTCAGCAACAGCCGCCGGCCGGTCAACGGCTACACCAGCGTGGGAGTCAGCCAACCTCCCGACAAGTTCTATGCTCTGCTTCAAAGCCAGATTGGCCTCCTGCAGCCCGCATTGCCGGCCAATCTGACGCCCGATCCAGAGCAGACATTGCAGCCGGGTGCGACGGTCCAATCCAATCTGGATTACGTCGGCCGCAATCACGGATATCCCAAGAGCTACGGCCACGTCGCTGGCGATTCGCGCGGCGGATGGGATTTACGCCGGTCAAATTTTCTATACGTCGATGGTCACGTAGACATCAAAAGCATAGTCGACACGATTTATCCTAAGAGCGAGTGGGGCGACAAATTCTACAGCCTCGCGCAATAATCGAACCTTTGCTCGGAGTCAGAGGAATCTTGCCATGAATCACACCTATTACTGTTGCTGTCGCCCTTGTCCGCGCAGCTGAATCAGTCTTTTTCCATCAGGTATTCAATTTAAGCAATTACCCATTCGCAGAAATGGGGAGAGGAAATTCCATGAATTCGTTACGTAAAAAAAGCGCATTTGCGCTCGTGGCCGCCGTTGCAACGATTAGCTTCGACTTTAGCGCGATGGCCGGCACTTCCACCAACAATAGCGGCACCGTTCAACAGGGCTCGAACGCCGGCGTCAACAACCCTGCCGTCACTATTTCGTTCAGCGGACAAACCGCGTCAGAACTTTTGATACATCGCCGGGCATCACCGAACTTGCTCCGGGCACAAGCATAATCCTGCACGATGGAACGAACGGCGCTCCGGTGGAATACACCGCGCCCAACGACGCTTCCACGTTTGTCCAGCTTGCCAGCCCTAATTTCACAACCCCCGACACCAATCCGGGCACACCCACCAGTCCATCCACCAGCGATATTCAATCCGCCTCAGCCATTCGCCTGGAATGGCACGAGCAAGGCTCGATTGACGGATTTTACGATCTAATCAACGATGAAGTCGGCTTTAACCAAACCAGCGGCCCGATTTCCGTTGAAGCCCAGCGGACCCCTTCCAGTTCCAATCCCACATGGATCAACACCAATAAGTTCACGGCCGCAGGAACGATTAACGGCTTCGCTCTGGACAATTCCGCCAGCGACAATCTGGCCAATACGTACAGCACCACGGTCTACAACCAGGCGACAGGCCAGAACCTGCTCGGCGGACAAAACCGCATCCAATTTTCCGTCGGCGAATATCCGACCGAGGCTTTCGCGGTCGCGGGAACGGCGAGCCCAAACGCCGCCGCCGGCTCCCCGGGATATGGCCAGGGAAATCCGGCCTTGCGATCAGCCTCCACGCTGACCGGCCTTGGCGTGGGCGGAACTCGCCAGACGTTTCAGTCTTCGTCAATCGCCAATGAATCGACCAGCATCGAAGATCCGCAAACAGACGCGAACTACACGTCAGGTCCGTGGAACACCGCCGGCGCCAACAACATCACAAGCACCTCGGTCGCGGCGACCGCCGTCACCTACTCCGCCAATCCCGGCACCGGCCTTGAGCGAATCAACAAAGGCGATGCGCAGTGGCTGCAAACAACCGGTCGGCTTCAAAATGGCGCGCTATTCAATGTGGTCGCACGCACGGTTGATACAGGACAGCGAGCAGTTTTCGCCCTGAACACCGGTGTCGATCCATCATGGGCTGTTGGAAGCAATGACGACGGCAACAGTACCTCCACCGCTAATGCCAATGCGCAGCATTCGATCGGCAGCTCGCTGCGATTCGACGGAAAGACCAGCGGCTCCGAAGCTGAGAAGACAATCGCCCAAAGCCGCATGGCCGTCGGAGCGTTGTCCGTTCCCGAAGCCACCGCCGCCACCGGGAACGCACCGGTCCGTGCGCTGAATGTCGATTTCAATGACATCACCGATCCAACGAGCGGCGGTGTGACCGATGACAGCAAATTTATCGAAGCGAATTTCAATACCATCGTCAGCAACGATCCCAACACGCGCTATCAGGCCGTGCTGATCTCTCACTACAACACCATCAAAACCCCAAATGCGACGGCATTAAACGCTGCACTGGCGCTTCTCTACGGAGCAGGCAGCAATCAATCCAACACCACCGCGGCCCAGCAGCAAACGGCATGGGCGGCGGTTTCCAGCTACGATCCCACGACAGCCGAAACCGATGGCACACCGTCCATTCCCGTCAGTGGAATCAAGGGCGACACGACCGGCGACGTTGCCGCGTTCATCAGCAACATTGTCAACAGCGTCGGCACTGCCGATGCGGGCCTGACGACCGCCAGCGTCAATAACCCGGCAGACGGTCTTCTCACAACTGGTTTCCTCCCCGTCGGACTGCTCAACTGGACACGCACGACCGATGGTGGAGCGATCACGCCCGTCACTCTGAGCTCGGCGGCACAAGCCGAGCAGAGTGACGCTAATTCCAATTACGGATTCCTCTTCACCACCGACAGCTCGATCAACCCCGGCTCGTTCGCCTCAAATAATGAGACGATCGGCAGCGGCGCTTTCTACGGCGCTGGCAATACCGGCACCCCCGCGATCAATGGCAACATCGCCATCACCGATAAGGACGCCAGTGGCAATGCTCTGCCCAATGGCACGATCGGAGCAGGCGGGAACTATCTCTTCGGAAACTTCAACCAGAACGGCGTCCGCGATTTCTCCGCGGTCGAGCAGGCGGTCAATGCCGCCGTCTCACTCTCCGCGGTTGACGGCGCTCTCGGCGGCAAGAACAGCATTTTCACCTCCGACGGCGGACCCGCCAACAGCACCGTCATCACCTCGCTCGATAATTCCGGCGGAACTCCAGGATGGGTCACTACCGGCACCAACACCAAAGGCGATCTGATCGTCCTGGGCGACTATAACGGCGACGGCAAATTCGACGGGCAGGATCTTTACCTACTCGGCATCGGCGCATCCCTGGCCGATAGCACCAGTTCCAACACGCTAACCGCGACGGCCGCGACATTCGCCGACGCCGTGAGAAATCCTAACGCCGTTCTGCGGAAAAATGCCGCACTGGATTACATCCAGAACTACCTGAACACCACCAGCGCTACGGCGGCAGCCGCGTTCCTCAAAAAGACCGGCGCGGCAGTTCTGACCGGCTCAACTGTTCCCGTCGGAGCAACCGATCTGGGCACGCAAGACCCCATCACCGGACTCGAGCAATTTACCTACGATCCAACGGGCACTGACGCCTTCAACAAGAGCGATGTCAATCGCGACGGCGTCGTCGATTTCAATGACGCTGTACTGGTTGATGAATACAACGGCCAGACCTACGAGAACCAGACCGAATCTCTGGCCGCAGTCGCGCCCACTCCTGTTACTGGCGCAGTCGAGCAAATCAGCCTCGTGGCAGTCCAACAGGTTGACGGCGAATCCGCCATCGGCTCAGCCGACTTGAATGTGGTCAATACCGCCCTCACCGGCGTCGGCACCACCAATTGGTATGGATACAACCTGCAGAAGATCGGGCCCGGCACGATCACCTTCGCCCGCACCGGCGGCGCTGTGAATGTTTACAGCGGCGCCAGCTTCGAAGTATCCAGCGGAACCGTCCAGATCGGCGGCAGCGTCGATCCATTCTCCGGCACGGGAGCAACCGCCGGCAATCACGTTGCCCTCGCCATCAACGATGGCGCCAAGGTCCAGTTCACGCCCAATGGCGCGGGCAGCCAAATCGGTGGCCTGAGCATTGATAGCAACAGCGTGCTGGACCTGACCAACAACCATCTCATCGTCGATTACACCCCCGGCACACAAGCCGCCGCCGACGCGACGATCCGCAGCTATCTCATCAACGGCCGCAACGGTGGAGCATGGAATGGCGTCGGTGGCATCAACAGTTCCACCGCGGCCAATCCAGCCAATAGCAACTATGCTGTAGGTTACGCTGACGGCGCCGACAATATCGTCCCCGGACTTTCTTCTGGGCAGATCGAGGTTAAATACACACTTCTCGGCGATGCCAACCTCGACGGCCTGGTCAGCGGCGACGACTTCACCATTCTGGTCGGCAACCTCGGCAAAGCCGAAGCCGCTTGGGACAAGGGTGACTTCCTCTACACCGGCTTAGTCACCGGCGACGACTTCACCGCCCTCGTCGGCAATCTTGGCAAGCAGTCCAACGGGGCCACGGTGCAATTGCCCGCCGCGGACTATGCGGCGATCGATGCATTCGCGGCCGCCAACGATCTGACGCTCCCCAGCGTCCCGGAGCCGGCATCAGCCGGACTACTGGCGGCGGCGGGTATCGGAATGTTGGCCCGACGCCGGCGATCTCTTTGAGTTTGAGTTCAGAGGGTTTGAGATGCAAAAGACCGTGGGTTAATCCCCGCGGTCTTTTTTATTTCCCCGGATCACCCAACCAGCACTGGCTGCCGCAAAGCCGGCGAGATGCGCTTCTCCGGCGTCAGGATTCCCTGGAAATTCAGCGGATCGGCCGACAACGACGTTGATCGCCTCGCGCGGCCCCTGCCGCCGCAGATGCCGCAGCAGTTCCACGGCTTCGGGAAGGGCGAATTGCTCGCCGGAAAAACCCGCGACGAATCGGCCGCCGCGGATTTCGCCGCGAAGCTCCATCCGCCGATAGATGCGCGTCAGCGCCGACCAGGTCACGGGAAGTTTTTCGCGCATCAGCGTGCGGCGGAAGACGACGCCGGTGCGGCGGAGAAGCTGCCGGGCCGCCAGTTCGTTGATCTCATCGGAATTGACGCGGCGACGGCGCGGTTCGGAAGCAGCTCCAGCGGCCGACGGGCCGCAACGGCGCTCGGCGGCGCGACGGCGGCGTGATCATCTGCCGCAATGCGCGCGAACGAATCGCAGGTGATCAGTCCGCGGGCCACCAGATCCGCCAGGCCCATCTCGACATGCGCGGGCACCAGATTGGCGGCCTTCTGCAGATTCTGCGGAAACATCGCGCCCTGCGCACGCAGCGGCTTGAGAAGATCGCTGGCCGGGCCGCACATTCCTTCGCTCGACGGCGGGTCGGTCATGCCCAGCCAGGCATCGAGATCATCGCGCGGGATAAAGCTGATCGGCGTGATGCGGATCGGCGTCGCCGCGCCGCCCCAGATCCGGCCCCAGGCGAACTCGCCGCTCATCGTCACCTCTTCGAGCCATTCGCGTCGGTAATCGCGCACGCGCCGCGGCAAGACATGACTTTCCCACGCCCAGGCCGGCATTCGAAGCCGGCCAGTTGCCGCAGCACCTCGCCGACGCCGCGCGGGCCTTCAAGGCGATAGTCTTCATCGACATGCTGCCAGCAGGCGAGAAATTGCAGGAATTCGCTGGCGCTGACCGGCTCGATCTCCTGGCGGAGCTTGTCGATCGTGTAACGATGGATGCGCGCCAGCAGCCGCCGCTCGCACCAGGCGGTTCGGCCGTCCAGACGCGTTCGCAGGATCGCGCCCTCATGCTCCAGTTCCAGCAGCAGCGCTTGTGGCTCGATCGCCGACGGATATTCGCGGATCATCTTCAAAAACCGGCCCGAGCGCTTCGAGCCGGCCCAGCAGAATCTTCTTCGGCTCGGTCAGCCCATCGACGGCAAACCATCGCCCATCCTTGTGCACGACCCGATTCTGTCCGGCCGAGCACGATCAGCCAATCCAGCCAATCCGCGGCTTCCGCATCGGTCACGAATCCCATCCACAGCAGTGCATCATGCACTTCCTCGACGCTCTCCGGCTGCGGCCAGCTTCCTGCCGCACGCGCTCGACCGCGGCCGGATCGAGAGCGCCGATGTTATCCGAGCAATCGCGCATCGAGACTTCGCCGCGAAAGCACCGCCTGCGTGCGGCGTTCTTCCAGCGGGGCATCGTCGAGGAAGGTGTACAGCTCGGAATTGAGAATTCCCCGGGCAAACGCCGACGGCTCGGGCGTATCGACCGCGACGCGCTCGATCGAGCCATCGCGCAAGCCCTTGAGCACCTCGATCAGGCCCGCAATGTCCGTCGCTTCGGTCAGGCAATCGTCGATCGTCTGCCGCACCAGCGGATGATCCATCGGAATCGGCAGATCGCCCGGCGGGCAGATTTTCCGGACAGGCGACCGCCGCGGGAAACGCCTGCGCCAGCAGATCGGCCGCCCGCATCCGCAGAATCTGCGGCGGCACCGCCTTGCCATTCTGGAATCGCGTCAGCACCAGCGACCGCGTGGCGTTCCACCGCCATCGCGATTCGAACATCGGCTGATCCAGCACCGCCTGCGTGAGAATCTCCTTCACGCTGTTCGGGATGCAGATAATTGAAAACATCTTCCAGCGGAAAGCTGTGCTGCAAGCCCAGCGAAATGACGATCGCCTCTTCGTTGGCGGCGGCCTGAAGCTCAAAGCCAAACCCGCGGCAGAATCGTTTGCGCAGCGCCAAGCCCCAGGCGCGATTGATCTTTCCGCCGAACGGCGCGTGCAGCACCATCTGCATGCCGCCGCTTTCGTCGAAGAATCGTTCCAGCACGACGCGCTTTTGCGTCGGCACGGTGCCGAGAACTCTGCGGCCGTCGGCGATGTATTCGGCGATCTGCATCGCCGCCTCGGGCGACAGATCGATTTCGTCTTCGAAGAACCAGCGGGTTCTGCGCATTGCTCGCGAAGATCGGCGATCTCGGCCGACAATTCCGCGGTTCGCGACGGCCCTTCGCCAAGCCAGAACGGAATCGACGGCGGCTGGCCCTGTGCATCGGCGACGCGCACGACGCCGCGCTCGACTTTGAGAATTCGCCAGGATGTATTGCCGAGCTGAAAGATATCGCCGACGTTGGATTCGACGGCGAAATCCTCGTTGAGCGTGCCGACGAACATTCCCTGCGGATCCTGAAGCACCCGGTAATCGGCGACATCGGGAATCGCTCCGCCGCCGGTGATGGCGGTGATCCGGGCGCGCTTGCGGGCCATGATCCGCCCGCCAACGCCATCGCGATGCAGCAAGCCATGGCGGCCATCGATGTGCAGCTTGATGACGGCGTCAAAATCCTCGCGCGTGAGATCGCGATAGGGCCACGCGCGCTTGAACGTTTCAAACAGCGATTCCTCGCTCCATCCCTGCTTCGCCGGCTGCGACGCACGCCGCCACGATCTGCTGGGCGAGAATATCCAGCGGCGCCCTCGGCTGCGGCGTGCGATCCAGATCGCCGCGTTTGGCCGCCCGCAGCAAAGCCGCGGCCTCCACCAGTTCATCGATCGTCAGCGGAAAGAGCCGGCCCTTGGGAATCCGCCGCACGGCATGGCCCGAGCGGCCGACGCGCTGCAGAAACGTCGCGATCGATCGCGTCGCGCCGACCTGAATCACCAGATCGACATCGCCGATGTCGATGCCCAGTTCCAGCGAAGCGGTCGCGACCAGAGCGCGCAGCGTTCCGGATTTCAGGCGATGTTCCGCATCGAGCCGGCGCTCCTTGGAAAGGCTGCTGTGATGGCAGGTGACCTTGTCTTCGCCCAGCACGTCGGTCAGGCGGGCGGTGATGCGCTCGGCCAGCTTGCGCGTGTTGACGAAGATCAGCGTCGTGCGATGCTCGTCGATCAGCTCGGCGATCTGCCCGTAAATCTCATCCCATTGCTCGTGCGAACAGACCGTCGTCAGCGGCGAAGGCGGAACCTCGATCGCCACATCCATCTCCCGGCGATGGCCGACATCCACCAGCTCGCAATCTCGTCCGACGCCGACCAGAAACCGGCCGACTTCCTCCAGCGGCTTTTGCGTCGCCGACAAACCGATGCGCTGGAACGGGCCCGCCAGCGCTTCCAGTCGTTCCAGCGACAGCGCCAGATGCGAGCCGCGCTTGTCGCGGGCGATCGCGTGAATTTCATCGACGATGACGGTCTTGACCGTGCGCAGCATCTCCCGCCCGCCGGCGCTGGTCAGCAGGATGTAAAGCGATTCCGGCGTGGTCACCAGAATATGCGGCGGCTTGCGGAGCATCGCCGCCCGATCGCGCTGCGGCGTATCGCCGGTGCGCACCAGCACGCGGATCTTCGGCAAGTCCGGATCCAGCTCGCGCCAATTCCCGCAGCGGACCCTGCAGGTTCTTCTGCACGTCATTGCTCAACGCCCGCAGCGGCGAGACATAGAGCACATACGTCTCATCGCGAAGAGCCGATCCCTGACGGGCCAGGCTGTCGATCGCCGCCAGATAAGCCGCCAGCGTTTTGCCCATGCCGGTGGGAGCGGAAATCAGCGTGTGATGCCCGCTGCGGATGTGCGGCCATCCCTCGCGCTGCGGCTCGGTCGGCTCGCCAAATCGCTGGGCGAACCAGCGCTGAATCGTGGGATGAAAACCTGTCAGCGGCATCGCGGAAAGTATAGGCTGAACGAAACGCAATCTCATCAATAAATTGCGCTTACGCCAGGCCGTAATCACGGGGAATACATCCCACCCTTTTTATTCAGCGGAGTTATCGGCGTGAGTCACACCAATTAGAAGATTTTGCAAATCCTGACTGATGTCGGAAAAGAGCACCCGCTTGGTCACCGGTTTATTGAAGTCGCCGGTGACGCGAACGGTGATGGCACCTCGCTGGATGGCGTTTAAGACGTCGTCAATGTCGGACACGCCGGGCAAATCGATCGATTTGAGCGGCCGCGCCGAGCCGACGATCGTGATATCGATCGGACTTCGAGAGAGTTTTGGAATATCCCGGATGATGCCCGCGGCGTGTACTTCGGCGCCGCGATCAAAAGCAGCGCAAGGATGAGACGAAAATGCTCTTTTGCGCAACGCTAAAATCGATGGTGCCATAGCCTTGCGGCTTGTTCGCGTTGTGGCCGAAATGCATGAGGTTGTAGAGAATCGCAATAGGGCCGACGCCGGCTAAATCGGATTTTGAAAGAGTCAGACGACCTTCACCAAACGCCAGGCCTGGGTCTTCGGGGCGGCCGACGATGGTGATTTGGCCGCCCAGCAATCCGGGTGTGCGCGCTGCTTTTGATCCCGCGGGCAGGATGGAATCTATATCCAGATCCTGCAGATTGAGCTGGATGAGAGACTGGTAGAGATCGCCGGGATGCCTGCTCACGCGGCCCCAGAATTGAATGATCCCGCCGGCGAACGCGATCTGGCTCGGACGCGCGGGATCGCCATCCAGCACGATACGATGGGGACCCACATATGCGAACGTTTGCAGGTTACCAAGGCTCACATAGCTCCACTTCACCTTGTCGGGGAAAATATGCAGAACCACTGCTAATGGCTGAAGTGCGGCGGGGATCCGTGGCGGGATGAACTTCAAGCGAGCCCCTGATCTTGCCGGATAATCCTGACAAATCGGAAGGCATGCCCTGCAGACGGGAAAGATCCAGGTCTTTCCAATCGAGTTCAGCGTGGCTTTTAAAGGGATTGTCGAGATCAACATCCGCATTCCCCAAAGCGCTGCCGTCCAGGGCCTGAACCTGAATTTTGGTCGCGTTGATCAGCCGGCGATTGAAATCGAAAGTCGCCATCGACCCGGCCGAGTGGGTGTGAATCCCACGAGCTATCAACGCTGAGGTCGAGATGTCCCAGTGTTGATAGCTGCTTCACGTCGATATCGACTTTTGCCTTGGTCGAGACAGCGCAGAGGAGGTTTGCGTTACCCGGATGCACCGGCCATGAGGAAGCGTTGAGTTTGATGGAAAGCTCGCTGGGATTGGCGAGGGTGGTTGAAAGCTCCCCGGTGGCGTGCCCCTCAACGTTGGACATCTTGCGGAGCAATGTGATGTGCTTGATGTCGAGTTGGCCATCCTCAAGAAGAATCTTTGGAAGTTGAATCTGATCCGCGGCGAAAATAGTGCTAGCGGAATCTGGGCCAGTCCCTCCAACGACTAAGTTGGATATGACCGCCGAGCCCTGCACGAAAATGCCGCTGGGATTAAATTGACGAATATCGACTGACCAATTTCCGTCGAGCTGCCCAGTCACATCATCGTGCGCCAGAGCGAGCGGAAGCGACAAATGCTCGACGCGAACCGTATCGAGATGAAGCAGCGTATTTTTGAAGGGCCATTGACCGGAGACGGTCCAATCGCCGCCCAGAAATTTGATGTCATGTGAGGCGAGAGAAACCACACCGTCGCGGACATTTCCTTCGAGGGCGAACGTCATATTGCCAAGCGGTCGCTGGCCCAGATGAACATCAACGCCTGACGCGGCTCCGGTAACGGTGAGATCGGCCGGCTGAAGGGTTCCAGTCAGATCGAGATTTCCCCGGAGATTGCCGCGAAAAGGTTCGGCCTCTTCTTCAGCTGTGGCGAATTGAGGCGATTCCGTGAAATAGAGGTGCGCGCTCACGGGCTTGGGAAGGTTGTAAACGTATTCGCCGTTGCCATAGGCACTGAGCATGCCGGAATTCAGATATAGCTGCTCGAGATGCACGCGCGATGGATCGCACCAGACATCGAGATCGAGATTGAGCGTGTTCGATCCAGCATGCGGAACCGTCCAATTGCGAGCGTCGAGTGCAAGCCACGCGGTATGGGTGGCGAAAGTGTATCCGCCATGCCCGGCCAGAGGATTGGAATAGCCCAGCGGCAGATTCGTGAGGGCCAATCCGTCTTGCGTGCGGCTCAGTTGAGCGGCGAGGCCCGAAAGATCAACGAATGATTTTCGATTGGCCGAATTAATGCGGCAGCTTCGGAACGGAGAGCGACAGGAAAAGAGACTGCAATGTATTGCCCGTCCCGTCGAGATAGATCTGGCCGTCCCAGTTAAAAGATTTGGAAACGCCCTGGCTGGTCAGCACGGCGTCAAATCGCGGCTGGCCGAGCGTCGGGGTGTAATTCACGGTGAGATCGCCGGATTGGGCCACCGATTGCGGGAGAACAATACCGCGCCACGCGGCGTGAAGGTTGGCTGCGCCGTCGGCGAGGATGAATTTGCCGTCGAGATCAGCGCGGCCGCCGGCTAAGACGATGGACAATTGTTTGGATTCAATATCCGCCGCGTTGAGAAGTACCTGCCCCGTGTCGATGCGGGCTGCTGAGAGATGGAGATGTGGAATTCAATATCAAAAGTCCGTCGGGTTGAATCGTGGTGTGGTCGCTTTGGATATTGACGTCCACGGGGCCGCTGATTTTGCTGGAGCCGAAGACAGCCTCATTCAAATTAAGATGGCCGGAAACGCCACCACCGTCGATCCCGCCGGTCCAGGCAGCACTGAGATGAGCCGAGCTAGGCCAGGAATTGATCCACGGCGACATCCAACTTCCGATGTCGTGCATATCCAAAGTGATCTGGTGATTCCACGAACCGCCCGGCGCGACCTTGCCGGTAATATCAAGTTGATCGGGGACGACCGCGTGATAATTCCAAACCACCGGTCCATCCGACCTGCCGGTGACCGACAGATTGGAAATGGTGGCAGTGCGATGCTCGTTGTCGGTGATGACAAGGGTGGCGCCGTGAACGTCGAGTTGAGGCAACTGCGGAATGGAAGGGGTTTGGGCAGTGGAATTCTCCGGCGTGTTATCCGCCCCGCCGGCTCGGGCCAGAAGCTGCGCGACTTCCTGAAAGTTCCAACTTCCGCTCGGGTCTTGAACGACATAGAGCTGGGGATTGCCGATCGTTATTTGATGGACCGAGAGCGATCCCGTGAGAAGGAGCCATGGCAGCGGCGAATGTTTTATTTCCAGCTCCGGAACATTGAGAAAAGCTTTGTCCGAGAGTGGCAACGTGATCGCGACATCGTGTAGGGTGGTATGGCCGAGCCACCCGGTGGAAAGAGAGTGAACCGTGATGCGCAAACCAAGCTGCTTCTGAAGCGCGTTTACGACTAAATTCCGCGGAAGATTGGTCGAGAAAATAATCTGCGCGGCGATGAGAATCAGGATGATCAAAATGCCCAGAACAACCGCCACCCGAAGCGTCCAGCGGCGCAGTGAAGACCGGCGTGTGCGGGATTCCAATGGCGTTGGCTGGACAGACTGCGACATACGAGCGGGCCCTTACTGCGATTCCTGGCCGGCGGATGATGGAGTTGCTTGGACTGGAGGAATATTGCCTGCGGGTTTCAGGCCGACGCCGAATATGAAGTAGTCCTGCCGCGAGGTGCGACCAACAAACGGCCCGGAACTGGCCACCAATTCGCCGGTGTCTCGCCAGTAAGCGACAAACGCCACGCTGGAGAATCCATATTGCTTGATGCTTTTGAGGATCGCGAACTCAGGCGTCTGGAACGGAACGCTGGCGACGCCTTCGGTCGGGATGGTGAGGTTGGGAATCCCCAGGAGATATTCCAGATGATCCACGCTGATGCCGCCCGTGCGCGGCTCGACGACGATTTCAGCTTGTTCTCTTTTCTCCATCAATCGTGCCCCGCTGAGCAGCAGCTTGGCACGCAGCTCGGCCAGAAGAAAAAGATACGGCTGCGGCGATTGCTGGGTCGATTGCCCATAAGAATCCTGCCTGACGGTTGTCAGGTACGATGAATCGACAAAGACCTTTCGGTCGCGCAATTGATCGGCGACGACGTTTTGAATCGCCAATCGGGTGGCCTGGGATTCCAGGAATTCCTGGGTGGCCGTCTCCGCGGGATCGGTGACACGCACCGTGGCGCACCCGCTGAAAAAAAAGGCGGCCGTGGGGAGAAGGAAAAGTACGCCGAACCTCCTGGCGGAATTTGTGGGCGGCATCGGGGCGGGGCGTCGCTTCTCAAGGGAATGACCTCAAATGAATCATGATTCCGGGGTCATGCAGGCGGACCACACTTCCCACTACCTCAACGATACCGGCTCTGATAGAGATCAGGCAATGACCAATACTGCGGCGCGTGAGCATATCTTCATTTCTTCCGGATTTTTGCCCTATCTTATGCGGCAATTGGAGTTTTAAGATTCAGCTTGCGAGAATCTCTCCATATGGAACACTCGGATACGGCCGTCCCCATCACGTGTAAGACCTGCGGGCAGATCCACGAAGTCGAACCGCTTAACCCCGGCATGATAGCAAAATGCCGCCGCTGCGGGACGAGGATCGCGAAGCGAACGTCCAACAGCCTTCATCTGACCGCCGCCTTCTCTCTGGCGGTGCTGATACTGTATGTGCCGGCAAATATTTTCCCGATCCTTCAGTTGGATATGTACGGCGCTTCAACCGAGAACACCGTCTGGCAAGGATGCGTGCGGCTCTTTAAGGACGGAGATTATGTGGTCGCGATCATCGTCTTCCTCGCCAGCATGCTGATTCCACTCTTAAAGCTTCTGGGCTTAATCTTTCTGGTTGCTACCACGAAGCTCCGCGTCTCGCGCTGGAAGATGCCGCGAACGTGGATCTACCGGATCATCGATGTGATCGGCCGCTGGGCGATGCTCGATGTTTTCGTGATGGCGGTATTGGTGTCGCTCGTAAAATTGCAGCGCCTCGCGACGATCATTCCCGGCAAGGGGCTGCTCGCGTTCGCGGTGGTGGTCGTCTTCACCCTTTTCGCATCGGCAAGTTTTGATCCCCAGCTCATCTGGGAAAAAGAGGAAACATCTTCATGAGTCGCGATCTGCCAAAACCAATCGTCAAAAAGATGCGCTGGCCCCTTCTGATCTGGCTCGTTCCCATTTTCGCCGCCGCCATGGCGGGATATTACTTCTACGATCTTTACCAGGAACGCGGCCTGCAAATCGCGCTGACGTTCAATGACGCCGACGGGCTGAAACCCGGACAGACGAAGGTCACGCACCTCGGTGTTGCAATCGGCCAGGTTACGGATGTCCAGCTCAGTCCTGACCAGAAGCATGTCATCGTGAATATTCAGTTGAAGCGTTCAGCGGTTCCGTTCGCCGAGAAAGGAGCCATGTACTGGATCGTGCGCCCTGAAATCTCGACTCAATCGATCTCCGGCCTCGGCACCGTTCTCAGCGGGCCGTTCATCGATTCAACCCCCGGCAATGGTGAGCCCCAAAATGAATTCACGGGCCTGGAAAAATCGCCCCCATCCGTCGAAGACGGCCTGCGGATCGTGCTGAGGGCGCCCGTCTCGAGCATTTAACGCCGGATACGCCGGTCTATTTCCGCGGGATCGAAGTCGGCGTCATCGAGGACATTCAACTCAGCCCCGATGCGGCCGGCGTGGATGTCCGCGCCCTGATTCACGAGCGCTACGCCCCGCTCGTGAAAACAAACTCGCAATTCTGGATCGTCAGCGCCGTCGATTTCAAAGGAGGCCTCTTCAGCGGCATTCAGATGAAAGTGGAGTCGTTACGTACATTGCTCTCCGGCGGAGTCGCATTTGCCACGCCTGAAAAAAATATGGGAGATCAAGCACAAAACGGCTCCGAATTCGTTCTTCACGACGAGTCAAAAAAAGATTGGCTGACCTGGGCGCCGACGATTGCAATCCAGCCGGACGATCCAAACCATAGACAGACCAGCACCACACTTCCGGAATCGACCCAGGCGATCCGATCTGTGGTTGGGCCGCAGTGATTTGGCGCACTGTTTTTACATCTAGTCCTGGTTCGCGTGAGCGCCGCTGATCTTGCTCGACAAATACCCCATTATTCCAATGTGTCGCGGCCATCACGAATGGCATTGCAGTCAAGATAAACATCTTGCCCTAACCCGCCGAGATTCGAATCCCACTCATTCTTATGCGATGTGCCAGTGAAGCCTTTCTGTGTGTCGTAATGCTCCGCTGCTCTGTCGCATTTTGACCGACGAAAAATTCTGCAAATGGGGCGAATCCTGCGCCATTTTTCGTTGTGACGGATAGGCCAACCACAGTACATGTTGTTGGAGCGGGTGAAGGTTGTTTGTGGGCCGCTATCGGCCCGCCGCACTTCCCGCATATCAAAAGGGTAAAAACATGATCTCTCATCTCAAAAAGATCCGCGCGGCTAAGACAGCATTCGCGGCACTGATTGCCGGAGCGATCGCATTGGTTGCCGCTCCAAAATCCGCGCAAGCAAATGTGATCACGGGAGGCATCTCATTCAACGGAAATGTCACACCCTATCTGAGCGACGAAGGGTTTGGCCCACCGACTGATGATCTCACCCTGGCTCAAAGCGTTGTGTTTGGTCCGAGCGTCGTATCTGAAGGTGGGAACGGCACGTTCGCGGCAATTCCGGCTAATACGCCGGTCACGATGTACAGCCCGCTGGTCATCAATCCCCCCGCGTTGCCGGTGCCGGCCACGACGCCAGTGTGGCAGGTCACTGTCGGCCCAACCACGTACAGCTTCACCATATCCGGCTTGTCCAACTATATTGAGCCGGTTGATAATTCAGCGTTCATGGTGCTTGCGATGGCCGGTGTCGTTTCGGATGGAACTCCCTCGGATGATGCTACAGGTGTCTTTGTGGCGACATTCACAGCTGAGGGTGGGACCTCGAGCTGGAACGGGAGTTTCACAACCGGCGGCACCCTTCCAGTCGTTCCGGAACCGGCATCACTTGGCATGCTTGCGTTAGGGACATTGGGGCTCCTGCGTCGGCGGAGAAGCCGAGTGGCTTAGTTCACTGATTGCTTTACGAACTACCAGTCCACAATTCATCAGATATCTCCCCGCTTTGGAAATCGCGGGAGATGTGCAATCCACCTCTTCAGGAAGCGAAGTTTGTGCTTCCTATTTCCCACTGTACAATCGAGCGCATGCCTGTCTGCTGTGAGGGTTAGTGAATCAGGCCGTTGCTACGAGGAATACATTAAAATTGCGGAGGCCTCATGGAAACCACGCCGCGGCCGAAAAAACCAAGTCGCATTTATGGCATACTCGCCACCCTGGCGCTGATGCTGCTCGCATTCGTCGCCGGAATATTTGTGGGTATTCATCCAGAATGGGTTCCGGATATGCCGTGGGCGTATCATCCAACTGTCGATGAAGTGCCCCCGACGACGCAACATTCTCCGTTTACCCCGATGGATAATCCCCAAACCCAACCTGAGCCCACGACGCGATAAAGACTAACGGCGCAGCGAAGCCCGGACAGCAAAAGACAACACCTAAAAAATGTCCGCGAAAATCCGCCGCATCGCGCGCGTTGCGAAACGGCCGGACCACCGATTGGACTCGATAAACCGGCCAGGATTGCGGATACTAGCCGGCATGATATCGCTCCACGCTCTTCAGCGAGAGAAAGCCGAGAACGCGCCGCTTCCCACTCCTTGTGCGATCATCCGCATGGCGGATTCAGCCGACCAGTTTGCGCAGATTAAAGATTGGAGCGGCGTCGTCGATCGTCTCGATTTAGTCTTCAATGATGCGAGCGAACCGTTCCAGATCGTCTCGCCCCCCTCTGCTGCACATGGTGAAACCATCTTCCGGTTCGTTAAGAAGCAATTTGAAAACAAGGTTCCTAACCTCGTCTTTCAATGCCAGGTAGGCATCGGCAGAAGTCACGCGGCCTTCGCAGCCGTGCTAAAAATCATGGGGCAAGATCCTAAGCCGATTCTGGTCAAAGGAACCTATAACCGGCGGCTCTACCGCCACATTCTCGCTGCCGCTGGAGTGACGCCCGACCCGGAACCACTTGTCTCCATGAACGTCCGCGTGAAGTACGACCCGGAGCGATTACATCTCTTTCTTCTCTCAATGCGCCGCCAGCGATATGAGAACTGGGAAGTCGTCGCGGTGACCGACGGGCCAAATCCCAAAGCCGTCGAACTGGTCAGATCCATCGGCGATCAGCGGATTACCGTGATTGAGACTGCGGAGTCACTTGGACGATGGGGACATCCGCACCGGCAGATCGGCATTGATGCCTGCCGAGGTGAATTCATCGGCATGTCGAACGATGACAATTACTACGTTCCGGGGCATCTTGAACAAATGATGAATGTGGCCGGCAACGCCGACTTGATCCTCTGCCGCTGCCTGCATTCCTATTTCGGCTGGAGCATGATGGACGAGGGAATGGACCTGGGCGCGTGGATCGCCCGCGCAGCGCTCATCAGGCGGCTCCCCTGGACCGGCACGGAGTATACCTCGGATCTAAAATATTTGAAGCAACTCAAGGCACTGGCAGCCGGCCGAATAGCCGAAGTTAAACGGCCGCTGTTCATCCATAATTAATTTGCAGGTTTGATCGCTGGATATCCAGTTGACCGTGAAACAGCAGCCAATCAGCAAGGCTTCTCATTCAGCAATTCCGCGAAGTCTTCATGTGAGACAAATCCCTCCTGGGAATCGGCATCGCGGATGGCGATGAATTTGAAATTGCCGCCTTTTTTCTTATGAAGTTCGTGCGCCCGTGTCACGGCGGCTGCCGTTGATCCGTACCGCTGCTCTTTTATTGGCTTATCTGAAAGGGTGTAGCTGAGGATTACCATGCCGACCATTCTACCGGCAGCGGGTGTAGTAAAGCGAATTGACTTGTTTTTCAGGCATGGTTGCGGAATCCCCTGGCGTTTCACCCTCGTCAGCAGCCGACGCCAAGCCAAACTTACGGCGTCTGTATCAGGCTGCGGATCAGCAAGAGTAATGGGGACTCAACAAAAAGGCTGCTTCATTAGACATTTCTTTTATTGAGCACGCTGGGACTCGAACCCAGGACCTACGGATTAAAAGTCCGTTGCTCTACCAACTGAGCTACGTGCTCTTGATCTAACGGATTGCGAAGAATAGGCGAATTTCAAGCGAGGAGCAATTGCCGTTATCATCTCTGCAAAGTCTTGTTAAGGTGGGCTCAATTTTAGGGAAGCGTCATGAAAGCAATTCGCGTTCATTCGTTCGGCGATCCGAGCGTTCTGAAATGGGAGGAAACGCCCGCTCCGGTCGCCGGCGCCGGTCAGGTGCTGGTCCGCGTCAAAGCGGTCAGCGTAAATCCCGTCGAGGCGTATATCCGATCGGGAAAATATGGACCGCAGAAATTCCCGTTTACGCCCGGCAACGATGCTGGCCGGCACGGTTGAGGCGCTCGGAGATGGAGTCACCAACTTCAAGGTCGGCGATCGCGTTTATACCGATCGGACGATCACCGGCTCGTATGCGGAATTCACTCTTTGCGATGCCAGCCGCGTGCATCTCCTGCCGGCGCGGGTGACTTTTTATCAAGGCTCCTGCGTGGGAACCGCCGGCGGGACGGCCTACCGCGGATTGTTCCAGCGCGGACGCGGCAAGCCGGGCGAGACGGTGCTGATTCATGGAGCCACCGGCGGCGTCGGTGTCTCGGCGGTTCAACTGGCGCGGGCGGCGAGGATGACCGTTGTCGGAACGTCCAGCACCGACAAAGGCCGGAAATTTATTTTGGAGCAGGGCGCGAATCATGCCACGACTCACCAGATCACCGAGCGGCCCGATGAAGTGAAATTGCTGACCGATGGAAAAGGGTTCGATCTGATCCTGGAAACCGCCGCGGGGAAAAATCTGGCCTCCGATCTGACGGCGATCACCAAAGGGGGCCGGATCGTGGTGATTGGAAGTCATGGGAAAATCGAGATCGAGCCGCGCGAGATGATGGCCAAGGAATGCGATGTCCTGGGGCTCATGCTGTTCGGGGCGACGGCGGCTGAGCAACTCGCGATGTACAACGCGCTGACCGCTGCGCTGGAAGCCGGGACATTCCGACCGGTCATTGGTCTCGAGCTTCCGCTGGCCGAGGCGGCCAAGGCTCATCGCGAGGTGTTGGAAGGAGATCAGTTCGGGAAGATCGTGATGATACCGTGAGTGCGAAACCCGGCGAGCTTCGCTCGGATCGCCAAATATCATGGCATGGTTGTCGGCTGAGTGGCCGGCGATCCGAGCGCGGATGTCACCGCCGACATGATCCCGTCGCCGCTTAAATCTTCCGCGACGACCTTGCCGTCCGGGCCGATGAGCCAGGCGGAGGGCGAGTTGTTCCCCACCGCAAAATCCACGGCAATAATGGACCAGGCAATGCCGCGTGTATCCATCGTGGCCTGTTGCCAGGGAGTATCGAGGATATTGGAATTCCGCATGAGTCCCCCGTTTAAATTGAGCGTTAATATGGCCAAACGGCTGTCATGGCCGAACTGGTTATAGACCATCTTGAATGGCGAAGGTGCGGATACGCTCAACGCCTGACGGAAATTAAGCAGGACATATTTGCCGCGGAAATCTGAGAGCTTTAGTTTTTTGCCATTGATGGATTTCATCGGCAGGTCGTAAACAACATCGCCGACATGGTACTTGCCAAGTTTGGTGATCGGGATGGGATCCATTTGCAGCGGTTCATCGCTGCGTCCGCCGGGCATTTCCGGGACCACTAGACGAGCCGATCCGATGCCGATGACGTCACCCATGCGGTTTTGCCCGTTGTTTGATCGAAGATTCAGGGTGAGATCGTATGTCCCGGCAACCACGTCATCGATATGAAACGATCCATCACTGGCCACGCCAAATGCATAATTCCGGCGGCCGGCCATCGCTTTTTGCTGGGCCGCCATCCAGGCTTTGCCGGCGTCGGTATTCCTCCAATCTCGAAACCATTGCTGCTGCTTTTCCTGGGAAGCTGTTTTGATGTCATCCGGCACGGGAACCGCGGGAATTGAATCAGTATCCATCGCGGTGGACATCTGGCTGAACATGAAGCTCCAGTCGGACCGGCTGGCCAGGTCCGGCGGAATGATTGCATTGCCGACAACGGGCCGCCCCATTCCACCGGCATTGACGGTGACGGTCTGGCCCGCGGCAACGTCAAAGGTCTGGAGCACGGTATTGCTCCACGAATTCGAAGTGACATTGATTCGCCGCGAGACGTTGTAATTGCCGGGCGAAACCCGGTCGAAATTAAATCGCCCCTCATCATCCGTTTTGGCGGAGAATTGATAGAAAATACGCGGCTTATCGGGTTCGTATTGCATGCCTTGCGCCGCGGATAAATCCACGTCCTGCCCGGCGGCGGGCTTGGAGCCGACTTTCAGTTGTCCGTTAACGTGACCCCACGGCGTGAGCGTGACATCGGCCGATTTCGCAACCGCTTTCTGATCGACCTCGGCGGAGCCCGCGTCACCGAAAATGGCGATCGCAAACAGGCCGGGCTGCGGCGAAAAATCGACATGGCCATCAGGTCCGCTTGTCTGCGATCCGGTAGCCGCGAACTGAACCTCGCGGCCGTTCATGATATTTACCTGCTGGCCGGGGATCGCCATCGCAGCCGTCGCGCCGGTAACTGGCTTGCCGTCCGGTCCGTGGATCGTCAATACGATATCTTTTGCCGGCTTCAGCTTCAGATCGAGATTCACATCTCCTTCGTCCGGTTTGATGATCCGCGATTCGGCGGGCATATATCCGGACATTTCAACCCGCACGGCCATGCCTGGGTAACTGAAATTATTCGTGAAATCGAATTTACCGTCAGCCAACGTGCGAAGATTGGGGCGCCAGCCGTGCTGCCAGGTCACCGTTCGTTGCTGCTCCCAGAGAATTCCGAAGGTCAATTGAAAGTTATCGACCGGCTTGCCGGTTTGCGCGTTGGTGACGGTCCCGCGAACGTGAGAAACCGGAGTAAGCTTGATGACATTGTCCTGATCGGGAATCAGCGTTTGATTGTCCACGCCGCGCAGGTTTCGGGCGTTGACGCTGACGGTGATGGGATCGGCCGGTGCGTTGTTCCAATGGAAATGGCCGCTGCCGTCGGTCTGAAAATTGGCGTCGATCGTGCGATACCCTCGCCAGGTTTGAAAATAGACGGACGCATCGCGCACCGGCTTGCCGGTGGGATCGACGATCTTTCCATTGATGTGGTGCGGCTTGGACAATTGGATGGTAAGGCTCTGCTTCTGATTACCCATGTCGAACTGCCGCATTTCCGGGCGCAACCGCGGGCCTGGACCGTCAGGATGACCTGCTGGCCCGGATCGAATTGGTAGGAGAAATGCCCCGCTGAATCGGTGTTCCGCGCGGGAATCGCATTTGAAGAGCCGCGCTGCTGCCCGATAGCTACCGAAGTGCCGGCCATCGGAGCGCCCTGCGGGTCCAGCACGATGCCCTCAACCGTGACGCCGCGGTGAAGCGTGAAGACGGCGGTCCCGTCATAAAGCTTGGAGACGGGAGAAAAAGGTTGCGGGCTCCAGTAGTCGCCGGTGACGTGCTTGTCATCCCAGGCGGTCAATCCGATTTGATCGCAATCGAGCGGCGCGCCGTTGAAGACCCAGCTTCCATCCTCGGCGCTTCTGATTTGCCGGTCCTGGCTGTAGGGGCTGAGGTCCACCTGTTCGTGCGGATCGGGATACTTTTTCGTGAAGTCGAGATAGACATTCGCGCTGGCGATGGGTTGGCCATTCTCGTCGAGAATTTTTCCCGAGACCTTAGTTGAATGCCCCATCTCAACAGTAAAACTGGTCGGGACGGCGCCTTCAAGTTGCGGCTGATAGTTGGCCCACTGCAATCGTATGGGAACATAAGCCTTGCCGGTGATGCGCAACATAAAGTTGGGCATCCGGCCTGCGGGAATCGGCACGCGAGCGCGGCCGTCGGCGCTGGTGGTTCCGCTGAAGCGAGTCTGGTTATAACTCTGCACACGGAGGTCGGAGATGGGCTGCTTGGTATCGTGATCGATCACCAGCAAATCCATCATTCGGCCGGTCGGTGTGTTGTTAGCGGCGGGTGAATTGCCGGCGGCGGATGAATTGCCTGGGGCGTTCGTCGCGTGAGCCGTGACGCCGGTATCGGGAACACTGAGGTTCGCGCCGGAGGTTCCATTGGGAAACGCCATATTGGCGACGATATAAACGGCCAGCGGCACTAGCACGCCGACCAGAACGATAAGACCGATGATGATCGCAGGCTTGGCCCCGCCCCGCCGCCGCCGTGGAAGATTGCGTTTTGAACACATCCACCCTTTTGCCTGATAGGAATTCATGAGCGTTTCCTGATCTGGTATTCGCTCCGCCCTGCTCCAACCCCAACGGCTCGCGCCGCTTGCCGCCGCGATTCTATCATGGACCGCGAGG
The DNA here is from genome assembly GCA_963773725.1 of uncultured Phycisphaerales bacterium. GTDB lineage: Bacteria > Planctomycetota > Phycisphaerae > Tepidisphaerales > Tepidisphaeraceae > PALSA-1353. The sequence goes on along the minus strand of CAVZCA010000007.1, from coordinate 137,647 downwards.
ATGGAAATGGGTGGAGACGTTTCTTACCGGAGACCAGCGGGCCAATCGCATCTCCGCTTCGCCCCATGTACTCATGGGAAGAGGTTGGGTGAGGGGCGGTATTGGAGGTTGCCAGAGGGAAAGACGGATTCAACCAGCAAATGTCTCAAAATTTCCGAAACTTTCCGGTTTAAAAAAGATTTCGCATCCCCCGCGCGAAAAAACCACATCTCCTCTATATCTAAAGCCAAAAGGTGAAGATTTTGGTAATTATATACACCTTGCACTCCCACCCTATGGATGGTGGTGGCGCGGCGGCGGGTGGATCAACTTCGTTTGCGATTCTTGCGGGTGGTTTTGGATTTGGATTTGGGTGGCTGGACTTTGAATAGCTTGCTGGCGGCGGACAAGAATCGCGTGGCGGCTTCTGGGCCTTCATTGAAGTCTTGCGGACCTAGATGCGACTTGCCGAGCGGTGAGGATGATTTGGGGGCCATGGACCTAGTATACCATCAGAAAGCGGACGTGGAATTATGGTAAAGACGATAAACGTAATCACGGGCGAAACCCATAGCCGCGATGGACGATCCGGGGTCACGTTCCCAAATAATGGCGGCGTCAATTAAGCCGCTCTTTCCGCATTTGTTTGACCAAAATGATTCGGTTCCGAATGAATTGATCGGAGCGACGATTATCGCTATCGGCATGGCCGACGATGACGATAGCAGGCTTCGCGAGGAATTGATGATCGATTACAGGCCGAGTGGAAGCACCAAAGTTAGACGCCTTATGCTCTCCTACGACGATACCGGCGTGTGGGTTTCGGCTAACGTTGATTTGGAAGCAGCGGCAGAATCATCTTCAACGCCGGTACATCCTCACAAATAATTTGCCGAACGGGCGGCAGCACAAGAGCAGCATCGTAAACCCCGGATGCGATGTTGTATTTTCCTTCGTTCAGATATCTCCACTCGACAAAAGCGTCTGAACATCGCTTCACTATGTCGGCCAGTTTCATTCCGACCCTTGGCGGTCCGAACGACTTCTCATAAGCCTGTTCAATACGAAGTCGATGATCAGGCAAAAGGGCTCCGAAAAGAGCGTCAAGCAGGTGTCCGCGGGCAAGCTTGTTTTCGATTTGTAAGAGGCATTTTAGGTAGAGTTCAAGCGAAAAGGCGTGATTCACGACGACTGGGACATTAGTGTGAAATCCTTGTGGAACGTTAATGGATTTGGCGATGGCGTTTTCGTTCAGGATGTCGGCGGTGATTTCAAAATATCTGGCCTGTCTGTAGTAGGTTGATTGAACTTGAAGGCGGCGAGCGGGTGATTCCCCCTTGACCGGAGTTATCCTGAACTTCATGGGCCACGATTAGAGTCCTGTATTACTGAATTTTCAAATGCTGTAAGGCGAGCTATTTGATATGATTCCCTGCCACTCACCAGGGAGAGCCATGCTAAGATGGTCAATCGTATTGGGGCTATTGTCCGTCCTGTTAATTCCCCCCTGTATTGCCCAGATGACGCCGGAGGAGGCGCAGGAGCGGCTGGCAGAGCGACAGGCAGCCGCAACCCAGCCGGACAACATGGCGAGCGAGATCATCACGCTGAAGGCGGCACTCGCGGATCAGGCAAAGCTCATCAAGAAACTTCAAGGCGAATTATCTCAATTGCGAGCAGATAATATTTCTCTCAAGAAGGTAATCGCGGCCAATCCCACCATAACACCGCCAGCGGGACAAAAGCTGGCCAAGGGAATGACCAAGGCGCAACTCCTAGATGTTCTCGGCAAACCGACCTCTGACGAAACGGAGGCCGACGGATCGGAACACATGCAATGGAATCGGATCATCCAAAAGCAACCAGCGCAAACTTATTCCGATCCCGACGATGCGGACGCGGCATTTCAGCAGGGCGTTTTAGATGCGCCGCAGGTCACGAAAAAGACGGCATGGACCCTTGGTCATTTGATAACAGCAGACCTCGAAAATGGTCGGGTCACGGATTTCAGTAACCGGCAACAGAATTGATGGGAGGATAGGAATTTATGAAATCTGAAATCGAATGGCACTCAATTGAGATCGGTCGTCCGAATGATGCGCGGCGAGTTTTGCTCGCTGCTGCTGGCGACGTATTTATTGGCCGAGCCGTTGAATGGAGAGGCAAGCCATCTTTTGCGAGCGATTCCGACCGCATCATTCATTGCGTCTTTGCTTGGGCAGAATTGCCAGTCATGCTCCCTCACAGTGCATCTGGATTATCAGAGATCAACTTGATTCCAGAAACCGCAAGCCGATAGCGGCCTTTGGAGATGAAGGTAACTGGATCGCCATTGTCGGTTTCATAGCTTTTGAATGTAGGCTGGGGGCCAGACCTAGTTTCGACGAAATCGGTAAATTCAATAATCGTAATTTCATTTCCAAATGGGTCGGTTGCCACACAGGAGCCGGTTTGTTTGGTGTAATCGGCCATACGAATCTCCTCAATTGAATTGAAGGTTTACGGCGTCAATTTGGAAGTGCGGCGCTGTCCGCGTCCTTGCCGACTCCGGGGGCTCCCTCCGATACGCCAATGAGCGTCTTGTAGGTCAATCGCTTGCCACTGACTCCGCCGAGCGCACAGCATGAACCGATCCCCATCCTTCACCTTACGGTTATTGAAGCGGAACGCTTCCGAGTCCAAATAGGCCGGAAGGTGGAACGGATCAATGCTGACGTGCGTTCCTTTGATGCAACGCTTCAATAGCGCCAGAAGTTTTCGATTCCGTTCGTATGAACGATGCCATCGACATACCGTTCGGCGTGATTGATAAGCTGGTGTTCAAATTCACTGTCCAGCCCGCGATAAGCGCCGTTGTCATCGGTCATCAAATGAGCGCCGCCCGCGACGTGCTTATGAATCACTTGCTGAATGTCGGCTTTCGACGGATGCCGATCCAAAAGCATCGTCTTTACCGTGCTGTGTTTTTTGCCGCTGTGGCGCTCCAATAGACCCATGACCACGGCCTTACCGGATTGACCGCTGCCGGTGATCTTCCGCTTACGCTCTTTCGCGTGCATGAACTTGGCCAGTCCGCCGATGAAGGTTTCGTCAGCCTCAACCGGAGTACCGTTGTGGCCCATCTTCTCAAATGATCCTTGCTTGATGGCAAAACGGACGCGATGAAGAACGAACCACGCGGACTTCTGCGTAATCCCAAGGGCGCGGGCAAGCTCGCAACTGCTGATGGAGTTCTTCGCGTTGACTTCAAGCCAGATAGCCGCAAGCCAGACCTTCAGCGCCAGCGGGCTTTCCTCCATGATTGTGCCGGTTTTGAGGGAGAATCGGCTTTGGCGTGTTGCTCGCGGACTCCCATTGGCGGCACGTTTGGATGTAACGGACGCGGAGACTGCCGCAATTCGGGCAGCAGATTTCCCCGCCCGGCCAGCGAATTTGAACCATGAGTTCATGGGCATTATGCGGATCGGCGAAGCATTCAATGGCTTGGGCAAGCGTCCTTAATTTGTTGATTCCAGTGTCCATGAGGGCACTCTACCACATATCGGGTGGGAGTGCAAGGTGTATATAATTACCAAGATTTTGGTCCTGTTTTTTAAGAAAAATGCAGCGATTTAATAATTTTTTTTGACATCATCCCCATCCGGAGACAGATCCACCCCCACATTCGGCACTTGGCATTCGGCAATCGGCATTGACTATAATCCCTCAATGCCCCTCGTGTCCGATCGCTGTATCTGCCTCCGCAAGACCGAATACAGCGAAACCTCGCAGATTCTGACGCTCCTGTCGCGCGATCACGGGATCGTTCGCGTCATGGCCAAGGGGGCTCATCGCCGAACCAAGGCCGGGGCAAGCCGATTTGATGGGGGGATCGATCTGCTCGATGTCGGCCATGCGCGTCTTTTCCGACGATTCTTCGCGCGAGCTGGCCCTGCTGACCGATTGGAAGCTGGAAGATGGGCATCTCAACCTTCGCAACAGCTTGCGGGCGCTTTATCTGGCGACTCTATGCGGGGGAACTCGCTCGGGCTTGTTCTGGAAGAACATGATCCGCATCCGGAGATTTTCGACATGTTGCAGAGGGTCCTTGCAGATTTGCCCACGCCGGCCAATCGAGGAATCGTTCCTCGCGTTCGAGCTCGATCTGCTGCGCGAGGCGGGGTTCATGCCGGAACTGGTCATCTGCGTGAAGCTGCGGGATGCCCGGTTGGGGATCGGGACGGCGTTTATTTCTCTCCGTCGCGCGGCGGGGTCGTTTGCCGAAATTGCCAGCGGCGATTTCCGGAGCGGCTGGGTCTGGATGTCCGGCTTTTGCGGTTTCTGCGGATGATTCAGAGCCCGCCGGCAACGGACGGTCCGCCGTCTGCCGCGATTGACCCGGCATCAGACCGATCCGGTCAACCATTTGCTGTCTGCAGCACATACGAGCATTCTCTGGGCCAGCGGCCGAGGTCGGCCTATTATATTCTTTCGGGTAACCCGTCGGACTGATGCCGCATATTCAACGGCAATTGACGTGCAATTCGGTGGGACACGGCGCATAATGCTTATGAGGTGCTGCAGCTTTGCATTCCTGGCTGGGGTCGTTCTATGCGATTCAAAACGATCGTCTTTTGTTGTTCATCGCCTGATCCTTCTATCGGTCTCGGCTGGCGCTGGCGGCAAAGCTGACTCTCAATGATGGAACCATTCTTGAAGGAACCATCATCAAGACCTCCGACGGATATTGGGTCAAATTATCCGATGGCAGCACCAAAATCGTCGCAAGGAAGATGTGCAATCCTCGCAGACGACGATTCCGATGCCTCGGCGACACCGGGTTCGCCCGCCGCCTCGGCGGACGGGGCTCGCAGGCATATCGCGCAGCCCACGACCATGCGAACGAAGCGGAATCCGCCCTGGCGGCCGTTTCCATCTGGCAGCAGTTCGTCGACAAATATCCCGACAGCCCCGACATCGACACCGCCAAACAGGAACTCGACCGCTGGAAAAAACTCGCCACCGAAGAGGCCGAGAAAATCAACGGCCTCTGGATAGGCGGCGACGACCGCAGGAAAATCATCGCGCAGGCCGAGGACCTGACCCGTCAGGCCGTGGACATGCTCGACAAAGGACAGACCCTTCAGGCCGTCGATAAGCTGAAGGAGAGCGGTCAAGATTTATCCCAATTCGTTTCTGACGAATTTTTCGCTGGGATATGTGTCGATGCATGAGCGGGATTACGATGGCGCGGCGCAATATTTCGCCACGACAATTCGCCTGCGGCCGCAATCGGCTGACGCCGTCAATAATCTTGGCGTCGCCAATTTCTTCCGGCGGCGGTTTGAAATCGCCATCGACGAATTTACCAATCAGCCGCCAAAATCCAGGACAGCAAAAACGTCGTGCGAAAATCTGGTGACGGCGCTGGCCATCGCCCCGTCGGATTTGCGCACGCTGCCCAAGATGAAATCGACGCTGGAAGCAGCCAGCCTGCTGCAGTCGCAATACGATATCACCGGGCCCGACCTCTGATTATCACTTTTGGCTTCTCCCCCACGCCCGCGTTCTCAGAACCGGACCACGCCCGACCCAGGCGGCGACCGATTCCGGCTCGCTCGGCTGGAGCGGCACAGGATTCTTCATCGACGATCGATGGCCTGATTCTCACCAATCGCCACGTCGCCAAGGGAAGCAAAACTCTCCTGGTCGAGCTTGCCAGCGGCGATAAGGTCTCCGCGGAGGTCGTCGCCATCGACGAGGCAGTATGATCTCGCCCTGATCCGCCTGACCGTCGCAACAAAAGGTTCCCTTCATCCATCTCTCGCCGAACGATTTGCCGAGCGAAGGGGCCGATTGCCTCGTCATGGGGTTCCCGATGATCGATCAACTTGGGGCGGATCTGAAAATCACCCGCGGCATCGTTTCCTCCAGCGCCCAGGATCAGGGAAACGGCGCAGATGTCCTCACCGATGCCAAGGTCAACCCCGGCAACAGCGGCGGGCCGATCATCGATAAATTCGGCAACGTCATGGCCATCGTCTGCATGAAAAGCCTGACGACCGGCGAATACGACAGCTACGGCATCGGCATCAGCGCGGGACATATCCGCGAATTTCTCGGCCGCAATCACGTCATCGTCCAGGCGGGCGATGAAGCGGCGCGGCCCTCTCCACCGAAGAAGCCGTCACGAAAGTGAAGCCCACCACGGTCTGTATCATGGCGACCAATTGAGCATGGTTGCCGAAGATCGATATTCACGTTTGCTTTCGTTCATCCCAAATCAGCGGGCATCCATCTAGCCGGTGTGGAGAAAACTCACCAAATTCCGCCGATCCGCGATGCGCCGGCTGATGCCTGGCGATGCGCAGCTCCATGCGCATGTGGCTCGTAGGGCCATGGGAAGATCAGCCGCCGCAGCTCATTTCCGATTTCGACGCGCAGCCGGTGCTGGTCTTGGCCCCGCATCCAGACGATGAAGTAATCGGTCCCGGCGGCACGATTCGCCGCCATCAACTTGCGGCGCGCGCGATCACGGTAGCGATCCTCACCGACGGACGCTGGGGCGGATACAACGCGGATGGCACGCTCGTTCAGCGGCGAAAAGATGAAAGCCGCCGGGCAGCTGAAATCATCGGCACGCCCCCGCCGCTGTTTTTTGATGCTCCGGATGGGAATCTCGAAGAAACACCGGAGCTTCTCGCACGCATCGCCCCGCTTTTCACGGAGCGAAAGCCTAAATATGTATACCTCCCAGCGCTGACGGACGGGCACCCGGATCACTGGTCAACCAATTGCGTACTGCAACGCGCTATTGGGAAAATTGCCGGATGATTTAACGCTAAACCTGATCATTCGCGGCTACGAAGTCTGGACGCCCGCACTGGCCAATCGCTGCGTGGACATCACTACAACCGCCGATGTGAAGCGGCAGGCGATCGATGTCTTTGTGAGCCAGACGAGCACTGAAGATTATGCCGAAGCCGCGCTGGGATTGAATCAGTATCGCTCTCTGCAGCATCTTCACGGCCGGGGATATGTCGAAGCCTTCATGCAAATGACGCGGGATGAATTCCGCGAATTGTTCGAGGCGGCAAGTCTTCGACACCAGTCAATATGAGATTGCCGCGCGGCCTTTCATTTCCCGCATCTGGCGGGCACACTGTCGCCCACGAGCACTGCAACTTCCATTTCGATGCAGGATGTCCTGCCGCTGGCGCGAAAGCTCAATCGGCCCGCGGTGGAATACCTTTTGACCGCGCATTATCCCCGCGTCTGCCGCATCGCGTATGCACTGTGCGGCGATGATGCGCGGCCAAGCTGGTCGTCAAAACCGTCATGAACCAAAGTCTGAAATCCTTGCCGAATTGGCGAAATGAAGTCCAGGCCGGCAACTGGTTTCTTCATCACACGATTCTCAAAACCCGGGAACTCACGCCGCCGCCGCATGATGTGGGACCGGATTCATTGCTTCGCTCGCTGATCCGCCCGTCACCGGAGTACACGGCGTTTCTCCGGGCGTTTCGCCATCTTCCGACGCAGCAGCGCGAAGCGTTTGTGCTGTTTCGCGGCGAAAAATTGGAGCCGCGACAGGCCGGCGTGGCGATGGATTGCTCGACTGCCGCCGCAAATACTCACCTGATCGCCGCGAACAACGCGCTGGCCGCGATCTCCGTCGATACGTTTGAAACACGCGCCGCCGCCCTTTTACAGGTTTACGCCTCCCTCACCCCGCCGGATGATTTGATCGTCGGCGACATCAGCGTCGTCTCCCGCCGAATCGGCCGGCGAAAATTTCTGCGGTTTCTCGAGCGCGTTCTCGCCCTGGTGATCCTTGCCGCGGTCGCATGGATCATCTGGCGGCTTTCGAAGATGATCATCATTTGAGGGCGATCCAAAAACGCTAAACATGATCTGGCTTTACTACATTCTCCTGCTGCTGATCGCCGTCGCCGGATTGGTGCTGGTGCTCTGCACGTTGCCCGGACTCTGGCTGATGACCGCGGCGGCGGGAATCTACGCCCTGCTGACGCATGGCCTGCACCTGGGTTTCAAAACACTTCTCGCACTGCTCATCTTCAGCCTGGTCGGCGAAGTGTTTGAACTGCTGGCCGGCATGCCGCAGCCAAGCAAGCCGGCGGCGGACGATCCGGCATGATCGGCGGAATCGTCGGCGGAATTGTCGGCGGGATCGTCGGCAGCTTTTTTCTGCCGGTGGTCCTGACCATCGTCGGCGTCTGCATCGGCAGCTTCGTCGGCGCGGCCGTGTTTGAAATGCTCGGCGGAGGCCAACAGGCCGTCCATTCCGTTCGAGTCGGCTGGGCGCAGCCAAGGGGCGATTTCAGGGAATGATCGTCAAGCTGGGGATCGGAATCGTCATGTCGCTGCTGATTCTGATTGCTGCGTTTCCGTGAACGGTCAACATTCGACTTCACCCTGATGTTAGGCAATTGCTTGCCCTAGTATGGGGTAATGGTACACTTTGAAATCCCGCTTCTATTTCCGATCCCACCAGACACTTACCACTTTGTCGTGGTCAAATTCAATTGTGCGGCCTACGCCCGCATAATCATATGTGAGATATACGGGCGACTGTGGGTCTGTTTGACGCGAATCGTAGTGGGGCGATCCTAGTCGTTGAATTACTTGCGCCGTTGTCAATCCCAATAAATTCTTCTCGGCGTACTTGGGATTGAGCATCATCACAACTTCCCCACGGAAGAAAATGTAAACAAATGCCCCAAGGACGAACGCGACCAGACAAAATATTTGAAGGCGCTTTACGACTCCATTTTACTCTCAATCCATAAAAAGGGCGTCTGTCGCGGTGCTCAATCAGATTGCCCGCTTCTTTGATGTACCTGGCTTGTAGTCAGTGAGTCGGCCCTTCAACATCCGCTCCTCACATTCCAATAGTTCCATGAAATCAACCATCGTCCATTCCTTGCTCGCGATGCCAGCGGCAACGGTGGGAGTTGCCTTTAGGGTCTGATGGACGCTGGCAACCATTCTGAATGGTGTTTGAAAGACTCCCCAGGAACCCGGCGCGGCTGCTTGAGTAGCATTTGGCTTTCGTCGTGTTTTGCTTATGTGCCTATTATTTGGGGCGGCGTGTAATTATGATGACAGCGAAGTATACCACTACCTAATATGGCGGTGCGATTTATCCTCGGCCGGGCCGGGACCGGCAAGACCCACTTCTGTTTCGAGCGGATTCTCCAGGCGATTCGAGACAAGCCGCTGGGGCCGGCGATTTACTGGATCGTTCCGCGTCAGGCGACGTTTATCACCGAGCGCCAACTTGCCTGCGCTGGCGGGCTCGGCGGATATTTCCGCGCCGAATTCTCGACTTTCAGGATCTCGCCACCGAAATCCTCGCTGAGTGCGGCGGCACCGCGCTGCCGGAAATCACCGATCGCGGCCGGCGGATGATTCTCGGTCATCTCCTTCGCGAGCTTCAGGACCAGCTTCAGTTTTTTTCCTCCGTCGCGCATCAGCCCGGCGTGGCCGCTGAACTGGATGGAACATTTTCGGAGATGGAGCGGAGCGGTTTGGAAGCCGCCGGCATCGCGCAGCAACTTGGCCAAACATCCGCGAGCCTCAACCCCGCGCTTCAAGCCAAGATTCACGATCTGTCGCTGATCTATTCTCGCTATATGCAGTTTCTCGGCCAGGATCGTCTCGATCCCCATCGCCGCTTAACCGAAGCGTTGACGGCTATCGACAACTGCCGCTCGCTGCGCGAATCCGATGTGTACGTAGATTCGTTTTACGATTTCACCGGCTCCGAGCGACGTGCGATCGCATCGCTGGCAAAGGTCTGCCGATCAGTTTCGGTAACGTTGACGATGGATCCGGATGATCCGTGCATCGTCAATCCACATCATATTCCGGCCGACACAGCCAGTTTCACCGCAGCATAGACGCCTATCGGCGGCTCCGGTTTACGCTTAAAGAAAATGGAGTCGCGGTTGAATCGCCTGAATTGCTGAAAGAAACACGGCGGTTTCACGATCCGCAACTGATTCGGCTTGAAAGTGGCTCTGAGGAATATAGCAAAAGTAAATCGCCGGCGATTCAGCTCATCGAAGCCCCCGACCGCCGGGCCGAGGTGGATGCCGCCGCCCGGTGGATTCGCCTGATGACGACGAGTGGCATGCGCTATCGCGACATCGCCGTGCTGATGCGATCGCAGGAGGATTATCACGAGTTCATCGAAGCATCATTTCGCGAACACAATATTCCGTTCTTCGTCGATCGCCGCCGAACGGCTTCGCATCATCCGCTGCTGCGGCTGGTCCGCGCCGCGATAGCGATTGCCCTGACCAAATGGTCGCACGAGCCGATGATGGCGATCCTGAAAACCGGGCTGATCGGTTTAACGGATGCCGAGGCGGATGAACTGGAAAATTACGTTCTGCTGCACGGCATTCATCACGGCACATGGACATCGGATCGTCCGTGGACCGGCCGGCGAGGCAAAGCGAGGAAGCAGGCGACGCACTCGCATCCACGGCCAATCCCCAAGACATCGACGCATTGCGGCGGCGATTGGTTGGGCAGCTCGATCCATTCGTTCGATCCGTCAACGTATCTCCGCTGTTGCCCGTTCGCGTATTGGCATCGGCTGTCTTCCGACTGCTGGAAGATTTCAAATGCCGGGAGCAGATCGTTCAATGGATGGACCGGGCGGCCGAGCAGAATAATCTCGAAGAGCGCGGCGAGCATGAGCGAGTCTGGGATGAACTGGCCGAACTGTTCGATGAGCTGGTCGATCTTTTTGATGCCGAGCCGATTTCGCTGAAGGATTTTTCGACGATTCTGGATTCGGCGCTGGAAGGTTTTGATTTGGCCCTGACGCCGCCGACGGTGGATCAGGTTCTCGTCGGCACGGCGGATCGGACGCGCACGCCGACTGTCAAAGCGTGCGCTCTGCTAGGCCTGAGCGAGGGGCAGTTTCCCCGGGCTAGCCGGGAAGATTCGGTCTTCACCGATTCCGATCGGCGGGCGCTGGGAAAGAGCAACATCGATCTCGACCCAGATACCTCGCGGCGATTGTTGGATGAAAATTTCCTCGGATACATCGCCCTGACCCGCGCAAGCGATCGCCTGCTGGTCACGCGTAGTATCAGCGATCAGAACGGGAGGCCGGCGGCGGAGTCGCCGCTTTGGCGGGAGATCATCGAGCGCGTTCCCGAGGTTGCTATCCATTCGATGCCGCGTGAGGAGGATTTGCCGCAACAACTGATCGCCACACCGCGGCAGCTTGTTTGCGGATTGATGCGCTGGGTGCGCTCGGGCGGCGATGATCCGATTTGGGAGCCGATCTACCAATGGCTCGCAACGCACGAACCCAATGACGACGCCATCGACACGATTCGTTATCGCGCGTGGAAAGCGCTGAGTTATCAGAACGATGCGACACTCGATCCCGCGCGGGCCGCGGCGCTGTTTCATTCACCGTTGAACGTGACCGCCCGGCAACTTGAATCTTTCCGCATGTGTCCGTATCAACATTTCGCCCGGCATGGATTGAGACTCAACCCGCGAGCAGCGCGGCTAGTCACCGGCGGCGATCTATCGCACATCTATCACGAAGTGCTCGATCGCCTCGTCAGCGGCCTGATCGAATCGAGTCAAGCGTGGCAAAATCTCGACGAGAGCGATGCGAAGCGCCGGATATCGCAATTGACCGAAAAACTCGGCCGGCAACTTCGCGAGGAGTTGATGCTGAGCACGGCCCGCAATCGGTATCTGCTCGGACATATCGAAAAAACGCTGGCCCTGGTCGCGCTGGCGCAGAAAGCTGCTGCCGAGCATGGCGAATTTCGCCCGGCATTTGCGGGCGTCCGATTCGGACCCAGCTCGGGCAATCCGGATACCGATCCCCGCCTGCCGCCGCTGGCGATTCGCACGCCGGCCGGGAATGAAGTCGAGCTTCACGGCAAGATCGATCGCATCGATCTGCTGCCGGATGGGTCGGCGTGCGCGGTCGACTACCGCCTCTGGGCCGATCGTCTCGATCCGGCCAGCGCGTTTCACGGCCTCAGCCTGCATTTACTCACGTGCCTTCTGGTGCTCGAAAAAAACGGGTATCATCTCAATCCAAATGGAAAGCTGACGCCGTCCGCCGCTTTTTGCATCCAGCTTTTGCGCGGCGTGCGCAGTCAGAGCCCGGAAAAATCCTTGTCGCCCGACGATCCGCTGTTTCATCTGCTGATCAAACCGCGCGGCGTATTCGACCTGCGCGTCGCGAACAAACTGGATCGATCGCTCGCCGAAGGCCAATCAAAAGTAGTGCAGCTTTTCGTGAAAAAGGATGGTGGCGTCGGCCGTCCCGATACATCCGACGCCGCGGCTGCTGATGAATTTGCCGCATTGCTCCTGCATGTCGAGCGACTCATCGGACAAGCCGCTGATGAGATCATCGCCGGGCGGATCGATATCCGGCCGTATCGCATTGGCACGACGACGCCCTGCTCATCGTGCGAATTCCGCGCTCTCTGCCGATTGGAACCAAGCCCCGGATGTTACGACGATCTCGAGCCAATGGGCCGGCCGGAAATGTTCCAGCGAATGAAGGAGGGGAAATGAATCCCGCTCCTAAATGGACCGATCAGCAGCGAGCCGGGATCGAGACGATCGGGCATAGCCTGCTCGTCAGCGCCGCCGCCGGTTCTGGCAAGACCGCCGTTCTCGCCGAACGCTGCGCGCATCTGATTTGCAAAGCGAAAAATCCCTGCGATGTCGATCAACTGCTCGTCGTCACGTTCACCGAATCGGCAGCAGCCGAGATGAAAACCCGCATCCAGCAGGCCCTGCGGCGAAAGATGGCCGAACACCCGAGCGATCGCATCGCCCGGCAAATCAATCTTGCCGAGCACGCGCATGTCAGCACGGTTCACGGCTTTTGCACCGGCTGCTCAGGCAAAATTTCACGCTGGCGGGGATCGATCCGGAATTCCGGATTCTCGATGCGGACGACGCTGCCCTGCTTCGCCGGGATATCGCGACCGAACTTTTTCATTCGCGATATGAGACCGATGACAGCGGCGATTTCTCTCGGTTTATCGATGCCTATGGGGATGGCAAGGATGAAGCGCTGATCGAGCAGGTTATCGCCACGCATGAGCTTCTGGCCAGCCTGATCGATCCGGACAAGTGGATTGAGAAGAGCGAAGCGGACATTCGCGAGGCTGCCGAACAGCCGCTTGCGCAATCGACGCTCGGACAGGATTTGCTCGAGCAGATTGAAACCGCGCTCCACGTCGCTCGTTCGGCGATGCGACGACGCCCAGCGCTCGCTCCACGCCCTCGGCCCGGATTTTCTGCCCTACGTTCAGCACCTTGAGAAAATCTCTCCGTTTTTCGTTCAATTCCAGAAAGTGTTGCGTGGGCACGGACTCGACATGCTAATTAGCGAGATCGCCGATTTTCGTAGCAACAAACCCCGCGCACCGGTGATTCGCGGCCAGCCGGCGAACAAGGATCTGGCGAAATCGCTCGTCGATTCCGTGAAAAATGCGGTCGATGAATATCCGCTGGCGGATTTGCTCTCCTCGACCGAAGAGCAGTGGCGCGAGGGGATGGAACGCGTCGCGCCGCACGCGCAGGCTTTTTTGTCGCTGGTGCTGGATTTCGGCAAGGAATATTCCGCGGCCAAAGATGCCGACCGCGCGCTCGATTTCGCCGATCTGGAGCGGCGAAGTTTATCCATATTGCGTGAAAACGATTCGCTTCGCCCGTCGGCACTGGCGCGGTCGCTGCATGAGCAGTTTCAGCACGTTCTCGTGGATGAATATCAGGACATCAATCCGATTCAGGATGCGATCCTAGGCCTCGTGAGCCGGGAATGCGTCAGCGACCGCGACGCGAATCTTTTTTGCGTCGGCGATGTGAAGCAGAGCATTTTTCAGATTTCGATTAGCCGAGCCAGCACGTTTTCTTCACCGGCATGAGCGATTTTCTTCTGCTGGTGATAAACGCCAGGGGGAAGTGATCCATTTACGCGAAAACTTTCGGAGCCGCGCGCCGCTGCTGGGTGCAATCAATGGGGTGTTCGAGCGACTAATGACGCGTCAGGCTGCGGAGATCGGATACGACGAATCGCACCGGCTCGCACCGGGGCGGAAATTCCCGCCGGCCGGACAATCACCGAGTTTCGCCGGCGCTCCGATCGAACTGCATTATCTTCCTAAGAATCCCGGTGATGCCGAAGAGATCGCGGGCGAAGAACCGGTGCAGGAACTGGAGCGCGTCGATTATGAGGCGATCCTTCTCGCCCGGCGAATCAAAGAATTGATGGGCGAGGACGGCTCGCCGCGCATGCACGTCGTCAAGCCGAATGCGGCCGGCGAACCCGAACTTTTGCCGATTGAGTATGGCGACATCGTAATTCTGCTGCGGGCCATGCAGCACAAGGCCGATCGATTTGCCGACGTGCTTCGGGCTCACAAGATTCCGGTCCATAGCGAGGGGGGCGCCGGTTTTTTCGAGGCGACCGAAATCCGCGACATGATCTGTCTCCTGCAGATTCTGGATAATCAGCAGCAGGACATTCCGCTGGCCGCGATCCTCCGCAGCCCGCTAGGTGGCTTGCCGAATCCCGATGATGCGATGGCACAGATTCGCCTCGCGTATCTGGATGAGCGGAATCCGATTCCATTCCACCAGTCGGTGATTCGATACGCAAAGGAACAAGGCGATGAGCTGGCGGCGCATCTGGGGGATTTTTTGAATCGATTGAGCCAGTGGCGCGATCAGGCGAACAAGCGGCCCGTGGCCGAGTTGCTCTGGCGTTTATACGAGGAGACCGGATATCTCGCTTTCTGCGGCGGCTTGGAGGACGGCGAGCAACGCGTCGCTAATCTTCTCCGCCTGCACGAGCGGGCGGGGCAGTTTGGATCGTTTCTTCGCCAGGGTCTTTATCGGTTCCTGCGATTTCTGGAAAATCTTCAGGATCAAAAGGACGCCAGCCGGCCGTCGCCTCTCGGGCAGACGGAGCAGGTGGTTCGGATCATGAGCGTTCACCGCTCCAAGGGCCTGGAATTTCCGGTGGTTCTGCTGCCGGATTTGGGAAAGCTGCACAATCTTTCCGACACGCGCGGGGCGATTTTGGTGGATCGGCAGGTCGGGCTCGGCATGTCGGTTGTGGACCAGGACCGGCTCATTCGCTATCCGTCGCTGGCTTCGACGTTGGTGGAGCAGAGCATTCTGCGGCAATCGATCAGCGAGGAATTGCGTTTGCTGTATGTCGCCATGACGCGGGCGAAGGAACATCTGATTCTCGTCGCAACGTGCGCGGAGACCGATCAGCAGGGTTGGACGAGCCAATGGGCCGGGCACGTCGGACCGCTTCCGGCTGATGTGGTGCAGGGCGGACGGCGGGCGATCGATTGGCTCGGCCCGGTCGCGGCGATGACAGCGGATGCGCCTTCGCCGGTCTTTGAAATTCGCGAGCACTCCGCCGTCGAAGTACGGGCGTGGAAAAATCCGCGTCATGAACTTCGCAAGTTTTCCGATCGGCAGCAACGATTGGCGCAACTTGAACCATTGCCGGTTGATCCGCCAGTTTCGGAACCCGCTCGCCAGCTCATCGAACGATTCCAGAATAGCTATGCCTTCGATTCATTTTCGAAATTACCGGCTGCGGCTTCGGTGACATCACTCGCCAAAGGGCCAGCGGATGGATCGGGGAATTCTCCTTACACTTTGCAGCGCAAGCTGGATTTGCCCCGGTTCTTCCTGGATCAGCAAGCCCCTAAGGCCACTGATATCGGCAATGCCACGCATACCGTTTTGCAGTATTTCGATTTCGCGGGCGGCGCGCAGCTTGTCGATATTGAACGCCAGATAGCAGAACTGGTGGATCGCAAGTTGCTTCTGGCCGCGCAGGCGAAGCTTGTGGATCGCGAGGCGATTCAGTGGCTGCTTCAGAGCGACGCGGGAAAACTGATTCGGGCAAATCATACAAATCTGATCCGCGAACTTCCGTTCGCGCTGGCATATGAGCCGCCGGATGCCCCCCGTCGCTGACCCGCTCGATCAGATCATGATTCGTGGCCGCATTGATTTGCTGGTGCGGAGTCCGCAAGGATTATCAATCGTCGATTACAAAACCGACAATGTCAGCGGGCCGGAGATGGATGCGCGGGTGGAAACGTATAGCAAACAAATGCGATTTTACGCCAAGGCGATTGAAAAAATTGCACGCGACGCATCGCCGGAATTCATCTGATATTTCTGCGGCCCAGACAGATTGTCACGATTAAAATCTAGAGCGTTCGCTTAACGGTTTCGGCTCTTCCCAGCATCAGATCATTCGCCAGCCGGGCCACATTGCGGCTTGCCCCCGGTCGGTTCAACCCGCGAATCAGGTTCCGCAGCCGATCGCGCTGCTCCGCGAGCAGTTCCGGATTCCGCAGATATTCCAGCGCCTGGTCGGCCACGCGCTGACTCGAACCATACCAAGGGATAAATTCTGGCACGATATTTTGCCGGCTGTCACTGAGCAGATTCACCAGCGAATAAGTGCGCGTCTTGACGATCCATCGCGCAAACAGATGCCAGTAAAGCGGATTAACGCGATAAACCACGATCTGCGGCGCGCCATGCACCGCCGCGTGAAGCGTCGCCGTGCCAGAGACGGTCAGGCAGAGATCGCACTTCGGAACCAGTTCGTTGAACTGATTGAGACCAAGGGAAAACGGGCCAATCTTTTCCAGCCCATTCCCATTTTTAGCGGCCGGCGAAGCGGCGGAATATTTCGCCTCCGAAAATCGCTTCACCACTTCATGCGTGGCCGGCATCGTTGGAATGAGAAACGTGGCATTCGGAAACGCCTCCTGAATCCGCTCGCAAACCTCCAGAAGATGCGGGAAATTCTCGCGTGCGACTGTCGAACGCGAGCCGGGGATCACTCCGATCACCGGCGGGCGATGCGGGAAGCGCTGATCGGGATTGTCTGGCGCCTGAGCCACCAGATCATCGAACAGCGGATGCCCGACGAACGTCGCTTCCACTTTGTGATCCTGCAGAAATTTTTCCTCGAACGGCAGGATGCACGCGACGCGATCGACATAACGCCGCAGCCGCTTGATTCGCCCGGGCCGGCTGGCCCACACCTGCGGGGCGATGTAATACAACACGGGAATTTTCAATCGATACGCCAGCTTCGCCCAGTGGGAATTCATCGCCCAGGAATCGATACAGATGAGCAGATCCGGCCGATGCTCGCGAAAATAGCCTTGCGTCCATTTGAGGATTCGCCTCAGCTCGAAGTAGCGCAAGAGCGCCCTCAGGCCCATGGCTGCGCGCGTTGCACCGTATCGAAATGCACCATCGCGCCGGCGGCGACCATCGAGGGTCCGCCGATCCCTTCGACGATGATGTCCTTGTCCATCGCCTTGAGTTCGCGGACAAGCAAAGCCGCGTGCTGGTCGCCGCTGGCTTCTCCCACGGTGATGAATACCCGCCGGGTCATGGGGGCAGAGTCGAGCGAAACGGGAGGGATGTGTCAAGCGGGCCGCCGCCGTCCGCATCAAAAATGGGCTGTGAACTCCTCTGGCATCGCCTAATTGTTATGATCCTCACGTCACTAACAAAGAGGGCTGCATGTCCATTCCATGGCACGATGTGTTTGTAAATATGTTTGCGCTGCAACTGCCGGTTTTGGAAAAACTCCTTCGGCCGATTTGCGTCTATCTCTTTCTGCTCGTCGGCCTGCGACTGGCTGGAAAGCGCGAGCTGGCGCAGCTCAATCCGTTCGATCTGATCGTTCTGCTGACGCTGTCGAACACGGTGCAGAACGCCATCATCGGGGATGACAACACCGTCACCGGCGGCCTTCTCGGGGCGGCGATGCTGCTGCTCGTTAATTATGCCGTCGTGCGGTTTGTGCATCGGCACCGCGGGCTGGAAAAGCTGGTCGAAGGAAACCGCGATTACCTGATCCGCAACGGGCGAGTCCAGCAAACGCATCTCAACAAGGAACTGATGACTCGGGCCGAGTTGACCGCAGCTGCTCATCGGCAGGGAATCTCCTCGCTGGCGGGAGTGGAGAGCTGCGTGCTCGAGCCAACCGGGACAATTACTTTCGTCGCGAAAACGCCATCGTCTGATGACATCCGCCATCATGAGTTGATGGACGCTGTTGAGCATCTGCGTCTGGAACTCGCTAAATTGCACGGCGGGAAAAAAGCCGCCGATTCAGGGGCGGGTCATTGATGAGGAATGCTGCAGACTAGCGACGGATGGATAGATGAATGCGTCGCAGGTTCCTTCGTCCCCGCCGAAGAATTCGCTGTGAACCAGCGGGGCCGCGCCCATTTCGGTGGCAATCCGATCTTTCAGCGCGGCGGGATCGATGCCAATGCTGAATATCCAGAGCGGGCCGGTCGTCAGCGTGGGGAGATCCGAGAGTTTCACGTCCCAGACAAGCCGATGCGGCCATTCGTGCAGATACCACCGCGTCAGGATTGCGGATTTGTAGCCATCCTCCAGCACGGCGACGGTGGCGTCCGGCGGAGCGCTGCGAAATTCATCGCGCACGAATCGGCGATTGGCCAGATCGCGCTTCACTTCGCTCGTCGGAATGATGGCCGTCGCGGCGGTGCCGACGATCCCCACGATCAGCAGAAATCCAAAGACGCCCCATTGCGCAGTTTCGCAACGCGAGGGGAGTTCGGGCGAATCGCTCGACGATCGTGGCCGATCCGACGCCCATCATAAGGCAGATCGGCCCAACCAGATGCTGCCCAACACGCGGGCTGTCGCCATACGGATATCTTCGCAGCAGGGCCGCGATGATCGTCATCACAAAGGGGGCGAGAAGCAGGCAGGCGATCGGCGCGTCCGCTGCGAAAAAGTGCCACCGCCCCCATCACCATCAACGCAAAGCTCACGCCGGACCATGGCGTCGCCAGGTCAATCGGATATCCAAAATAATTGCCGGTATGCGTTTGCCAGAACCAACTGATAAATTGCAGCGGCTGGAACGGCGGAAAAATCCAGCACCTCACCTGGTCCGGCCCCGAGCCGGCAAACTGCTTGCCGATGAATGCTTCGACCAATAATCCAAAACTCGCCGCTACCACCACGGCAAAGACCGCCGCCAGAATTCGCTGGCGCATGGTGATGGTTCGAGCCATCATCAAAAGGGTCGCAACAATTCCTCCAGCGACGAAAACGCTTGGCAACGAAATGAACAAAGCGATCGGCGTGACGAGGATCAGAAACGCCAGCCAGCGGTCGCGCCGCTTCAGCAGAAAAAGCGTGGCCGGCACGAGCAGCACCAGGCTGACAAACAAATCGATTCCGTACGGTTTTAATTCAACCGCATGCCGGATGCTGAGATCGGAAACCGCCAGGATACCCGTGGCAATCGTCGCCGCCAGCGGGGGGAGAATTTTTCTTGCCCAGAACCCAAAGAGAATGACCGCCGCGACGCCCGCCACGACGGGAATCAGCCGCATCACATATTCCGACATCCCAAACGCCAGATACATCGCCCGCTCGGCCCAGAGGAATCCGATCGGGGCAACCTGGATATATTCCAATGGCTGAAGCAGTTGGCGATAGCTGCGATCGAGAATATTGACGCCGAGGAATCCCTCATCCCCCCAGAGCGGGAGCCCCAGCGCGTAGCGAAAGAGGCGCAGGCCCACGCCGACGGCGACGAACAGGATCAGCCATCGCCTCAGGCGCAGGCTTCGACTTTGCTGTGCGGACGAATCCTCCATGAACGGTGTTGAATCTATGGGGCCAAAGGGCGGATGTACATTGCGGGGCTCGTTTTTTTGTTGACGAGCGCCGCTATCGTCCGATAACGATGCAATGGACGTTATTTTAATCGGCGCCGGCGGACATGGACGCGTGGTTTTGGATATTCTCCGGGCAGCAGGCGTCCATAAGCCGATCGGGTTTCTCGATGCCGATCCGCAGCTGACCGGCCAGACGATTGGTGGCCTGCCGGTGCTGGGCCAGGTGAATCTTTTGCCGAAGCTGAAGAGCCAGAAGGTCAAAGGGGCGATCATCTCCATCGGCTATAACTCTCCGCGCCGCCGTTACTTCCAGAAAGTGGTTGATCACGGATTTGAATTAGTGAACGCGGTGCATCCCGGCAGCCACGTATCATCGACCGCCCATCTGGGGCGGAGCGTCGTCATTGCCGCCGGAGCCGTCATCAGCACAGATGCCCGCATCGGCGACGCTGTGATCGTCAACACATCGGCGGTGATCGATCATGAATGCGAAATCGGCCGGGCGGCGCATATTTGCCCCTCGGCCACCCTCGCCGGACGGGTGCGGGTGGGGGATGAAACTTTCATCGGCCTGGGGTGTAATATCATACAGTGCCTGAAGATCGGATCGCGGGCGATTGTGGGAGCCGGCGCGGTGGTCATTCAGGACGTGCCGGATGGAGCAACGGTCGTCGGCGTCCCGGCGCGGGTGATTAAGATCGACCAGGCAGCCTTGGAAGCGGCCGGCGAACCAGCGCCGGTTTAATCGAATCTTTTCGCTAAATCCATTGCCAGTAACGGCCGACAGGCATAAAATCGTCCAGCACATGGAGGCTTCGATGAGCGCTGTTTACAACCCAGAGTCGGATCTCATCGCTGAGATTGAACGGCTCGAACTTGAGGCTCGGCAAATGCGCCGCAGCATCGAGCATGTTCGCGGTCCGGAGGATCGCCGCGTGCTCAACCGGCAAATGCAGGAATTGAAAGACCAGATCGAATTTCTGCGTCAGCGAGTCCCGTGACCGCCGCGCACTTTCATCAATATCAGACAGGACCCCTAGCCGGGGTCCTTCTTTTTAGCCTCTCTCGCCCCCACTTTGCCTCTCCATGAGACTGGTCATCCTCTGCCTCCTCGCGGTGAGTTTTTGCATCTCGTGGTTCGTCACGCGCTGGATGAGAAGCTTCGCGGTCGCCATCGGATTCGTGGATAAGCCCGGCGGACGAAAAGCTCATGATAACCCCAAGCCACTCGGCGGCGGGATCGGAATCTTCTGGGGTTTGGCCCTTCCGATGATCGCGGGGTTGGGTTACGTCACCTTCGCCGGGCCACCCGAATTTTTGCGTCAGGCGATCTCCGGACAGATCGACGCTTATTGGTCGGGCGCCCGTCTTCAAACGCACTTGGCCTGGGCAATCCTCCTGGCCGGCGCGGGCATTCACGCCCTTGGGCTTTGGGACGATCGAAAATCGCTCGGGCCATTCTTCAAGCTCTTCGTGCAATTGTTCATCATTACCGCGATGGTTCTGGCGGCCAATCTGCGCATCCTGACGTTTCTCGATCACGCAATGCCATTCGGGAATGTAGTGTCGATCATCGTGACGATTCTATGGATCGCGGCTGTCACCAACGCCTTCAATTTCCTCGACAACATGGACGGCCTCTCCGCCGGCGTCGCTGCCGTCTGCACGACCGCGTTCCTGTTCGCCACGCTCTCCATCGGCCAATGGTTCGTCGCCGCTGGGCTGGCGCTTCTGCTCGGCGCGATGCTCGGCTTTCTCTGCCTCAACTTTCCGCCCGCGAAAATATTCATGGGCGACAGCGGCAGCCTGGTGATCGGCCTGCTTCTGGGCATGCTCACCGTGCGAACGACCTACCTCGCCCCAGAGACTCGATTCCAAAATCACTGGTATGCCGTCTTGGCCCCCGTGATCGTCCTGGCAGTGCCGCTGTACGATCTGATCGTCGTCAGCATCATCCGCCTGATGCGAGGCAAAAGCCCGTTCGTCGGCGACACGAATCATTTCAGTCATCGCCTCGTCGCCCGCGGCATGTCCCGCCGAACCGCGGTGCTCTGTCTTTATCTAGTTTCGGCTGCCACCAGCATCGCGGCGATAATGCTTCCGCATGTGAACAGTGATATTGCTATCCTGATTTTCGTTCAGACCATATTGATCCTCTGCATGGTCGCTCTGCTGGAGCAGCATCCGCTGCCAAAATAATTGATGCTTGCATAAGCCATGACCAAGACCCACTACTACCAGGCCGTCCGCGATCCTCGCCCCACCATCGATTGGCGGGCGATGCTCACCCAGGCGGCTTTTGGTATGGGTCTGGCTCTCGTCGCCGCGCGTTGCATGCTGCTGGAAACCATCCGCGATGCCTATGAAATTCGTGTCGGAAGCACGCTAATCCCGCGCGGCCCGGGCCCGGACACTTCTCTCCTCTTCGACCTGCTCTGCTGCCTGCCGGCGATTCTCGTGCTCGTGCGCCGCTCTCTCGACAAAACCTACACGCTCCGTTGGAACGGGTCGCTGGTCCTGATCTTCCCCCTCTCTCTCTGGATGGCCGCCAGCGTCTATTGGGCCGACGACAAATTCGCCGCAATCATCTCCACTTGCAATTTTCTCGCCGCGATGGCTCTCCTCTGGGCGATGTCGCAGATCGTCCGAAGCTGGATGCGGCTGCGCATCGTCGCGGCGGTCGCCTTCGGCCTATTGCTGGTCTTCCTGGTTTGCGGCTTCGATTACAAATTCAACCAAATGCCCTTGATGATCGAAAATCAGGCCCAGCTGCTCAAGCAGCAGGGCTTCGATCCCAAGAGTTTTGGCGGCATGCTCTTCGCCAAAAAATTCGACGAACTCATGGGGTTCAATTCCTCGGCCAATTCATTTGCCGGCCTGGTTATCCTGCTGATGACCATTGGCGTGGGGGTCGCCATCCAGCGCATCAAAGACCGCGATGATCCCGCCTGGGCCGTCGCGCTGGGAATTTCCTTCCCGCTGGCGATCTGGCTTCTGTTTTACACGCGATCCAAGGCCGCACTCGTCATGCCCGTTCTCGTCATCGCCGTGCTGGCCATGCTCTGGAAATGGCATGGCCCGATTGCGCGCAATCCAAGAAATCCTTCTGGATCGGCTTTGCAATCCTGGCCCTGGCCATCACCGCCGTCATTGGGCACGGCCTGTATCATCATGGCCTGCCGACGGACAGCCTGAATTTTCGCTGGCGATATTGGACGGCCTCCCTCGCGATGTTCCTTCGCCATCCCATCCGCGGATTCGGCTGGGAAAACTTTGGCGAACATTACATCCGTGACCGAATTCCCGCCGCCAGCGAAGAGATCCGCGACCCCCACGATTTTATAATCAGATTTTTTGTCGAACTCGGCGCCGTCGGCGGCATCTTGGCGCTGGCATGGTTCACCCGGCTCTGGTGGGATCTCACCCGCCCCGTTTCTCCGCCAGCCACCGTCCAAAATACGAATCAACCAGCAAAATATGGCGAGACTCTATTCCTCGTCGCCATTGCCCTGGGTGCAGTTGTGATGGGCACGGCCGCGGGGATCGACTTCGGGCAAATTACTTCCGTTCTCGCCTCTCAATTGCTGATGCAGCTGCTCTATTTTTGTGCCTTGGTGGTCGGATGCCTGGTAGTCGGGCTTCGGACCCTGGAAAAGCCACAAATCGATCAGCGCCAAGCCCCGTGGATTCTCTACGGAATCCTCGTCGGCGTCGGTGTCTTCCTAATTCACAATCTGATCGAATTCTCACTCTTCGAGCCCGGAGCCTGCTGCCTGTTCGGCGTCCTGGTCGGCGCCGCCCTGGGCATCCGGCTCGGAAACCGCCCGGTGCGCAACCCGCACATTTCGCGCGTCGCCATCGCCGCGCTGGCGGCAAGCTGCGCCATTTGGCTCTTCGCCCTGGTCTGGATCGCGATCCCAACCGCCCGCGCAGAAGCTGCCGCAAAACTTGGGGATGAACAACTCCGCGCCGGCCATTACCAGCCCGCTTCCAGCGAATATGCCTATGCCTATCAAATCCAGCCGCTGAACGCCGACTACGCGTTTCGCGCCGGCCGCGCCCTCCATTTCTCGCTCGGCCCGCCGGTGCCGCTGACTGATCCCAACCAGATTGACCATGCCATCCGGTCAAAACGGGAGATCGTATCCTGGTACTCGATCGCCATTTCAAAAGACCCCGCCCTGCTCGCAGCTTACCACCTGCGAGCCATCTTCTGGCTCCAAATGAACGACCCCGAAGAAATGACCGCCGATTTCGAAAAGATAATGGAGCTAAACCCCAACGAAGTCTCGCTCCGCCTGGAATACGCCCGCGACCTGGAACTGTTCCATCTCCAGTCCGAGGCCAAGAAGCAATTCAAGCTGGCCCTCTCCTACAACGACAAACTAGACCCAGCCGAGCCCAAGCGCCTAAGCCCAGACCAAGTCGCCGCAATCACAAAAGAAATCGATTCCTTACCCGATTAACGAGCCAAAAGGCACACACATCTTCCCCCCGCCATCCCACCTCAAGGCAGTCCAAAACTTTTTCGGGCCAGCCAACAGCGTCCCCAGCGCCACTGCCGCCCCTATTCGAGAAAACGGCCCTAACTCGTCACTAAAACCGCAACCGATAATCATTCCCCATATAGATCAAACACAAACCGCACAACTCAAAGATAAGCTCTTCTTCTTATAAAAGTTTTGCACCGCCAATACCAAGCGCCTGTGGATAAGTTGGATGCAACAGACGTGAAATTCCCACCTAAAATTTTCTTCGCTATCCTAAGCCCAAGTTGAGCCATTTGTTAGCATCAGATTTGTATCTGGCTATACAACATTTAGTAAAGTTTTCTTTGACGAATACCAGATGTTGTGTATATTGCCGGAATCCCGTTAAGCGGGCCTTTGGGAAGAGTTGGCCCATCTTTTTAGGGTCTTTCGGGTAAGTGAGAAATAGGATTGCACGAGGACATCCGGCATCGCCAAAGGCATGCTGATGGAGCTTCGTCGCGCCATGGAAATGTAAAGATCGTGTGTTGAGAGGCAAACATATGGGCATCCTTTGTGACAGCCAAATTCGCGAATTGATCGGCATCGAGCCGTTCGAAGACAACGTCAAACGCCCCGGCAAAATCAGCTACGGCGTTTCCAGTTACGGCTACGATCTCCGCGTCGGATCGGTCTTCAAAATATTCACCAATGTCAATTCAGAAATCGTCGATCCAAAAAAATTCTCCGAGCGCAGCTTCGTCACCATCGACACCGACGAAACGCGCCAGGACCATGTCCTGATTCCGCCAAACAGCTTTGCCCTCTGCGAAACGGTCGAAGTCGTTTCGATGCCGCGCGAATATCTGGCCATCTGCGTCGGGAAAAGCACCTACGCCCGCTGCGGCATCATCGTGAACGTAACGCCCGATCGAGCCGGAATGGCGCGGCCGCATCACGCTGGAAATCAGTAACACCACCCCCCTGCCGGCCAGGATTTACGCCAACGAAGGGATCGCCCAGCTCATTTTCCTCAAGGGCGAGCGCGTCTGCTCCCGGAGCTACGCCGACAAGGATGGAAAATATCAGGACCAAAAAGGATTGACGCTGCCGAGAGTGGATTGAAATAAAATTTTCACCGCGGAGGACGCAGAGAACGCGGAGAAATAAAATTAATCAGAATTGAATTTCATCTCTGCGATCTTCGCGTTCTCCGCGGTAAAAAAATGGATTCACGTTTCACGGAAGGATCAGTGACATGAAAATCAGCCGTCGTTTTACCAAGCCAGGCCAGGATGCCACTCGACACCGTTGAATATGAAAAACGCACGAGCCGGATTTCTAATCCGGACGGAAGCGTTGTTTTTGAGATGAACGACGCCGAGATTCCGCGCAACTGGTCGCAGCTGGCGACGGACATCATGGTCAGCAAATATTTCCGCAAAGCGGGCGTGCCGCAGCGCGATGAGGCGGGCAATCCCCTCCGCGACGCCGGCGGAAATTCGTCACCGGGCCGGAACGCTCGGCCAAGGAAGTCGTTCATCGCCTCGCCGGCTGCTGGCGGTATTGGGGCTGAAAAACACGGATATTTCGACTCGGCCGAGGACGCGCAGGCGTTCTACGACGAGCTCTGCTACATGCTGCTGCACCAGATGTGCGCGCCGAACAGCCCGCAGTGGTTCAACACCGGCTTAAACTGGGCGTATGGAATCACCGGCCCGGCCCAGGGGCATCATTATTGCGATCCCAAAAGCGGCGAACTGCTCAAGAGCAAGGACGCCTACAGCCATCCGCAGCCGCACGCCTGCTTCATTCAATCGGTCAGCGACGACCTGGTGAATCCCGGCGGGATCATGGATCTCTGGACGCGCGAGGCCCGGCTGTTCAAATATGGCAGCGGCACTGGCTCCAACTTCTCCCAGCTACGCGGCGAAAATGAGCCGCTCTCCGGCGGCGGAAAATCGTCGGGGCTGATGAGCTTCCTGAAGATCGGCGACCGCGCCGCCGGCGCGATCAAATCGGGCGGCACCACCCGCCGCGCCGCCAAGATGGTCTGCCTCGATCTCGATCACCCGGATATCGAGCAGTTCGTCAACTGGAAAGTGCGCGAGGAACTCAAAGTCGCCGCGATGGCGGAGGGGATCAAGCGACTGCCTCCGGAATCAGCAGGAGCTGGCAACGAAGCTGGGCCTGAAGCTCGATTACGATTTCAACGGCGAAGCGTACATGACCGTCAGCGGCCAGAATTCCAACAATTCCGTCCGCATCCCCAACCGCTTTTTCAAAGCGGTCGAAGAAGACGGCAATTGGGATCTAACCTGGCGCACGACCAAGAAGGTCGCCAAGACGCTCAAGCGCCCGCGATCTGTGGGAACAGATCGCCTTCGCCGCGTGGCGCTGCGCCGATCCCGGCGTGCAGTACGACGACACGATCAATCAGTGGCACACCTGCCCCAAGAGCGGCCCGATCAAGGCGTCCAACCCCTGCGTCACCGGCGAAACGCGCGTCCTCACTCCCGGCGGCATCTGGCGGCGAATCGATCAGATGATCCACCTGCCGAGCCGGGTCGTCACCAGCCTCCACGGCCAGGAAATTCACGTCACCGAAGGCGCATTCCCGACCGGCACCAAGGATGTTTACGAACTCCGCACCATCGGCGGGTACAGCGTGACCCTCACGGCCGATCACAAGGTCTGGACTCGCATCCGCGGCTGGGTGGAGGCGAAGGACCTGACCGCTGAAGATGAAGTGAAATTTCCCAGCGAGCCCGCCACGGTTCAGGAAATCGGCGAGCCGCAGGATGCCCGCTTCTTCCAGTTGCTGGGATTGTTCTTCTCCTCCGACCAATGCCAGCCACGATGCGATCCGCCTCGAAGCCTGCCTCGGCGGGGGCGAACTCGTCGAGCCGTTTGCCCGCTATGTCGCCGCAGACCTGGTCGCGAGCGCATGTACGATGATGACTACGTCAACCAGTTGATGGTCAATGACGAAGAGACCGCCGGCGGAACCGCGACGGCCGACCCTCACCAATCGCCGCCTGCTGAGCCGGATCCGGGCATATGTCAGCTACGAAGCCGCCGAGCGGCGATTCAGCGATGATGCCTTCACCGCCGGCCTGGCCGCTCAAAAGCATCTGCTTCGCGGGCTCTTCACCGCTGATGCGACGCTCAACAACGGAAATCGCTAGAACTGACCAGCGACAGTCTGACTCTTTTGCAGGATGTCCAGTTGATCCTGCTCGGCTTTGGAATTCAGACGCGCGATTTTTGATATTGGGCGACGGTGGAACCGTCGCCCGCGGCATGGTCGCCGGCGACGTGCGGCGCCGGCGACCCATCTGCCGTCAACGGAATCGCCCAGTCGCCACGGCCTGCGCATCGATCCGGGCAGCCTTCGCAACTTCGCCAGGCACATCGGCCTCCTGCCGGGCAAAAAACTTCAGCAGCTCAACTCCGCAAACGAACTCGCCCCCGCCAACCGCCGGAAATTTTGACAAGGTTGCAATCCCTCACGCCATCTGGGCCGCCGGCAGGTTTTCGATCTCACCGAGCCGGTCACCAGTTCGCTTCATCGCCAACGGGCTGATCGTCCACAACTGCTCGGAATACATGTTCCTCGACGACACGGCCTGCAATCTCGCATCGCTGAACGTGCTGACGTTCTTCGACACCGAAACACGCCGCTTCGATATCGAAGGTTACAAGCACGCCATCCGCCTCTGGACGATCGTGCTGGAAATCAGCGTGCTGATGGCCAGCTTCCCATCCGAAGAAATCGCCAAGCTCAGTTACCGCTACCGCACGCTCGGTCTGGGTTACGCCAATCTCGGCGCGATGCTGATGCAGGCGGGGATTCCGTATGACAGCGACAAAGGCCGGGCGATCTGCGCTGCGCTGTCGGCGATCCTCACCGGCGAAAGCTACGCCGCCAGCGCCGAAATGGCGCGCGAGCTCGGCGCATTCGCCGGCTACGAGGAAAACAAAAACGAAATGCTGCGCGTGATCCGCAATCACCGCCGGGCGGCTTACGATGTCGCCATCAACCCGGCCAGCCGCGCAGGGATCGGCGATTATGAATCTCTTGAAATCAAGCCAGTCGGCATCGACGCGACGCAATTCGCCGAAAACCGATCCGCTGGCTTCGATGCGACCTGCTCAAAAGCGCCCAGGAATGCTGGGATCGCGCCCTGCTCCTCGGCGAACGGCATCGGATATCGCAACGCGCAGACCACCGTGATCGCCCCCACCGGCACCATCGGCCTGCTCATGGATTGCGACACCACCGGCGTCGAGCCGGATTTCGCGCTGGTGAAATTCAAGAAACTCGCCGGCGGCGGATATTTCAAGATCGCCAACCAATCGCTGCGCCCGGCACTGGTGAATCTCGGCTACAGCGCCGAGCAGATTCATGACATCCTCAAATACGTCATGGGAACGCTCACGCTGCACGATGCCCCGCACGTGAATTACGAAGCACTCAAGCAAATGGGCTTCACGAAAGAGGAACTCGACGTCATCGAGGAATCCCTGCCCGGCCAGTTTGAAATTTCCTTCGCCTTCAGCCCTTGGACGATCGGCAAGAAGACGCTCGATCGGCTCAATATCCCCGAGGCAACCTGGCAAGCCCCGGATTTCAATCTGCTGCAACATCTCGGCTTCACCAAGCAGCAGATCGCCGAGGCCAACGATGCCATCTGCGGCCGCGGCACCGTCGAAGGATGCGCCGCATCTGAAGCTTGAGCATTATCCCGATCTTCGATTGCGCCAACAAATGCGGCCGGCATGGCCAGCGGTTTATCGCCGTCGAGGGACACATCCGCATGATGGCGGCCGCGCAGCCGTTCATCACCGGGGCGATCTCCAAGACGATCAATCTCCCGAACGAAGCAACCATCGAAGACATCAAGAGCAGCTATTACCTGAGCTGGAAGCTGGGCCTCAAAGCCAACGCGCTCTATCGCGACGGCTCCAAGCTTTCGCCAGCCGCTGAATGTCAAGAGCGATGAGGATGCTGGACGATGTCGAGGATGATGACGAAGAAGGGATCGAAGCCGCCCGGCAGGAAGTCGCCGCGGAGGTGGCCGATGCCGCCAACGCGTCTCTTCGCTCTCAAGGCCAACCAGCAGCGACAACCTCGCCCCGGCCCACACGCACGTCGTCGAGAAGATCGTGGAGCGAATCGTCGAGCGGCCGCTCCGCCGCCGTCTGCCCGATACCCGCAACGCCACGACGCACAAGTTCGACGTGGCCGGCCATGAAGGGTATATCACCGTCGGCCTCTACGACAGACGGCTCGCCCGGCGAAATCTTCATCCGGATGGCCAAGGAAGGCAGCACCATCGGCGGCCTGATGGACACCATCGCCACGCTGGTGTCGGTCAGCCTGCAATATGGCGTGCCGGTGGAATCGCTGGTGCGGAAATTCGAGCACGTGCGATTCGAGCCGAGCGGCATGACCCGCAATCCGGAAATCCCGTTCGCCAAGAGCCTGGTCGATTACATCTTCCGCTGGCTGGCGATGGAATTCGTTCACGGCTATCGCGCCGCCAACGCCCCGAAGCGCGAAGCCCGGCCCGACAACCGCCGAAGCCGAGCCGGTCATCGAAACGCCCGCGCCGGAAAAAAGGCGGCAACGGCCACGGCCCGCGCATCGAAGCCGATTCCACTCGCCCCTTCGCATACAACGAGCAGGAAATGAAGGCGGAGAAACCGCCAGGGAATCTTGGAGTCCACCGGCGTCTCCAATCTCCGCCTCGCGATCGTCGCCGATCCCCTCAGCCAGCAAAGCTCCGAATTGCAAGCGGACGCCCCGGCCTGCGACGTTTGCGGCAGCATCACCGTGCGCAGCGGCACATGCTACAAATGCCTGAATTGCGGGAATTCGATGGGATGCAGCTGAGGAAAGTATGAAATACGTCTACGTCATCGAAAAAGCCCAGGACGGCAGCGTTTCCGCATACGTGCCCGATTTGCCCGGCTGCACGACGAGTGGCGATTCGGTAGACGAAGTGCGACAGAGCATTAAGGACGCGGTTGCGTCATATATCGAGTCGCTGCGCGAGCATAATGAGCCGGTGCCGCCGCCTAATTCGACTGTTGACGTGGTTGAAGCGGCGTAACCGGTTTGGGATATCCCGATTCTCTACTCTCGACGACGCCGGATGACGTGATTGAGCATCCGGCGTTTTTATCTATTGATTGAATGGCGGAGTTGAGAATTAAGCCGCGGCTTCTTTCGGCGCTTCCTTGGTCGCTTCCTTGATCGCCAGCCGCTGAAGGGCCCCGATCGCGCGGTTGACGAGAAAGAGCCCCCGTCGTCCCTCGATGCTGTTTTCCAGTTTTCGGAATGCCAGCCCAACGCGCACGGATTGATCCGCCGCCGGCTCACCGCGATAGACGACCTGCACGTCCAGGATCGCTTCCGAATCCTCAAATTTCATCTCGATCCGAATCCGGTCTTCCTTGGCGACCGATTCCGGCCCCACCCGGTGCGGCAGAATGTTCAGGCACATTCCACCCGTGCTCAGATCCACGATTTCCACTTTCAACTGGACCGACGGCTTTGGCTTATCCCGCAAAACCCAGTGCGGCGGAACTTTCCAGGCTACGATCCCAACCGGCGCTCCGGGCGGAACAGGCGTGCGGAAATTAGCTCGCCGCTGCAAAATCGCCACCGTCGATGGCTCCGAGCAGCAGGCGACCGCGACGGATGTGCCCCCTTCCCCCTGCTTCAGCTCGATCGACTTCACCTCCGCCTCGATCTTGACGCAGCGGCCGTCGATGCCACATTCGAATACCACCGGAAGCCCGCTCGCCGATTCCCCCGCGGGCAGGCTTGCAGGCCAGCTCAATGCCTCGAACCAAAAGCTTCCTTCTGCACGCTTTACGAAGCGGCCATCAAAGATATGCATCTGCTCATCATGGCAGACCGAAACAGCGGCTTCCCACCGCTCATCGATCGATTGCTCGAAAATGGCTTGATCCGCTGCTTCCATAACCTGGATCACAAATTCCTAAGAACCTGGGTCCGCCAAGAAATATCGTCCGGCGGTGCGTCCTAGGTAAATCGAAGCGGAAATTCGGTCGCAAAAAAATTGATGTGCTACGCCATTTCAGGTTATCGGGCATTTTTGCCCGCTCTTGCTATTTCCCCCAAGCAATTGCTGAATGGCGCTTTGGCCATTGGTATTGATGAGGTTGCCGACTTTGCCCTGGACTTCCTTGCCAAGCGATCCCGCCGCGCTCTGAAACTGCTTGCTGAACGCATCGCCAAGCTGCTGGGAAATACCGCCAAGCTGGCCGGAAAGAAGCATCTTCACCTCCGGCGGCAGCTTACTGTTGTCAGCCCCTTTCGCCGCCAGGGCGGTGGCAACCTGCATGATCACTTCCTTGATCGCCGCGCCGTTCTGGTTCCCATCCCCGTTGCCAATGTTCTTCAGCGTCAGCGATGGAACCGAAACCTGCATCGAGCTGGCCAGCCCCGGAATTCCCGGCATGAAAGTCACGTTCGCGTTGTTCAAATCCAGTTCATCAATGATCAGCTTCATCGGCTGCGTAGGCTGCCCGCCGCTGGTTTGCGGGGTCGTTGGCATCTGATCCATCAATGCTTTCAGATTCAATGCGCCGCCCACCTGCTCGATCACCAGCGCGGGCTGATCGATAGTGATCTGCTGGATATGGATCGGCGTGCTGGTCAACTCCCCGTAATGCACCCCCACGCCAATTCCCCCAAGGCTGAATATCTGCGGCGCGGAAAACTTCGGGGGAGAATTAACAAGCAAATCATTGAGCTGCACGCTCCCGCCGACCAGAGACAACCGAGCTGATCCCAGCGAAGTCGGCACACCGAGCGAGGCCGTGGCCTGCCTCTGGACCACCGATCGGACGATCGAATTTAAAGATAGGTAAACAGCAACGATTGCAACAACAATAAGCAGCAGGGCAACGATGACAATTCGCTTGATCCATTTCATGTTAGCTCCATTTCTTTGTTTCGCCCTGAATTCTCCCCAGATTATCAAACCCGCACAACGGACGAACGCGCGAAAATTAGTCTGAAAAAATATTGCCTTTTTTTTCAGCAGACGCATGTTTTGTGTTGACTTGAAAGCGTGTCTCCATACAATCGACCTCGCTTGACCGCCTAAGCCGTTCAGCAATGGAACGGCGCGGAGAACCCAATGCGGGGGATTTTCCCCCTGCATCGTTGATCTGACAGATTTCTGTTTGATTCAGATCCACCGGGGCGAATCGGTATTCATGACGCGAAGATAAAACCTCCCATAGAGGTTTTGTTTAAGCGACCGAGGGAGACTTTCAACTCCCAGCCCGTCAGCTAACTCCGTCGGCACATGAAAGGGATCAATGCGCCTCGTGGCGTTTAGATCCTTCGGGTCTTCCAGGGTTTTGCCTGGCTCGCGGCCTCGTTTTGCCGTCCACCCAGGCCTTTTGGCGCCGCCACGGCGCAAGGAGATCTGTATGTCGCTTCAATCCGAAACGCTAAGGAAGGCGATCGAGAATCTCATCGATGCCAAGCTCGTTGACGCGATGGCTCGGCCCGACGGCCTTAATCGGCTCCTGGCCCACCGCCGCACCAACGTCGCTTCTCCGGACATCCGCAACGCGGAACGCCGGCTCGAGCAGACGCTCTGCGAATTGCTCGATCTTTCCGAGCAGCACGCAGAACAGGCCGCATAACGTGATGGAATCATCGCGCGGCGGCAATTGATATTCAAAAATTCAGGGTAATGAATGTCGTGGCGGTCGGTTTGCCTGCAACGGGCGAACCGGCCGCCATCTTTTTCCCAGACGCGGAATAATCGCCCCACCAATATTGGCCAGATGAAAATCAGGCATCGGCGGCCGCTCCGCGCGTGGATTGATCCCGCGGATCACCGCCCCCACCATTCGCAATGCCGCTCCAAACCGCTCGCGCAATCGAATCCGCGGCTGCTGCGCACTCGCCCGCAACAGCAGCACCGTCACATCATCCTCGAGCAGATTCTTATCATGCCGCTCAGCGATTATTCCCAGCAGCGACTGAATGAACGCTTCGCCCGGTTCCAGGTTGATCGCGGACGCGATCAATCGCAATCCCTCCTCGCCGATGAAATCACCATCGGAATTCTTCGATTCGATCAGTGCATCCGTATAGCAAAGCACCAGATCCCCCTCCTCCAGCTCAACATCAAACTGCTCATAATCCGCCAGATCAATAATCCCCAGCGGAATATTCCGCGGCGACCGATCCTCATCCCGTGCCATTTCCAGAATAGACCACTTTTTGTCCGCCGCACGGTAAAGCAGCGGCCGCGGATGCCCCGCATTGCAAACCGTAAACAGCCGGGTCGGCGCAAAGAATGTCGTCGCCAGCGCCGTCGCAAACGTCCCCTGAGCCGACAGCGTCACAAATTGCCGGTTCATTGATCGCACGAACTGAGTCTGATCCAGATAATTCACGTACTGCCGCATCAGCTTACGCAAATCCCCAGCGGTGGAAGCCACCGCATCCCCATGTCCCGAAACATCCGCCAGCAGCAATCGGCTGATCCGCCCCGTCGCGCAACTCGAAGCATAATAAACATCCCCCCCATGCCCGGCATTTCCATACGGCTTGCTATACACCCACGCATCCAGCCCGCCCATCTGCACCCTCCGCGCGGTCAACTGACTGCCGCCCCAGACTTCCATGCAGGTCATGTGCTGTTCATCGCCGTCTGGCATGGGGAGATTGTAGTCAGCGGGATAGCGAATGTTGAGCAAAGCGAAATCCCGGCGCGCCGGGACCGACCCCTGAATATCGCGACGAATCAGGACTCAATCGCCCAAAACACGGTTTATTTCGCGATAATTAGCTCAATTGTCCGAGAACTTCTGACGAAACAATTCTAGAGCACGATCTGGGGCCACCCAAAAGCAGAATTCATGATTCAACGTCGTCTCACAATCCCTGTTTGGATCATGGTAGGCATCTTCGTGCTTATGCCAGGAATTTGTCCATCTCTGTCAAGGACGCCAACGCTGGCTTTGGGATCCGCTGCTACGCAGCAATCCACTGCCGATCATGACCGGCTATGCCGCGAGGATATAGACGTATTTGTTGAGGCAATGTGGCGGAATGGCGACCAACCCAGGCTGGCGGTTGCGGATCGCATGTTATGGCGCGCACGGGAAAACAGGGATGATCCGGAATTGCTTTACTGGGCATCTCATGCGGCCATGATGGGATGGACGTCGAATGGGGCTGGGGACGCCACCGCACTTTTGCAAAAAGCGGCTGATTTGAACTATAGCCCGGCGATCCGTGATTTGGGAATGTTTCAGTGCCTTGGCATAAACGGAGTGGCTCTAGATAAAGCAGTGGGTCTAAAGCACCTTCGGAATATCGCCGACACTGGCGATCCTCGGGCTCTATATTTCCTCGGCGGCCTATATGCCAACGGTTACGGCGGGCTGGAAAAAGATCTGAATTCTGCTTGGCAATACACGCAGTGCGCATCCGACGCGGGGTATTTGCCCGCGATCACCGGATTGGCGCAAATCTGTACGGCTAAGGGTGATCACAAAAAAGCCGAGATGTATTGGATTCGCTCGGCAGATGCAGGCGATGTAACTGCCATGCGGGTTTTGGTAGATCCATCTCAGTCGCCTGCTACGGCTCGAAATCCGGCGATGGTATATCGCTACCTTATGCGCGGCTGGATATGGAAGGATGATCAGCTTGGCAGAATGTTGGCTGCGCATATCTTGCAAGAACCCGCCGGGCCGGATTATCGCGTCGCGCAATATCTTTTACAGACAGCTGCTGGCAATGGAGATATCCGAGCAATGGCCTTACAAGCCCGCGCGCGGCTTCAAGGACTTTGGTATACGCCCCAAAATGTTGCTCGCGGTCGCCGCGAACTTCAGTGGCTCTCGGATGGCGCTGATCCGACCGGCAGTGCCGCATTTCTTCTTGGTCAGGCGCTCTGGGATGGTGCGGATGTTTCACCAGACTCCGGCCAAGCCCTGAAGCTGATTCATAAAGCAGCGACTACGGGATTTAAGCCGGCGCGAGCATGGCTTGCAAATCATGATCTGACTAGAAAGCCTCTTTCATCCGATCCGACGACGCACCCAAGCACAAATTCTGAAATCCAGATCGCCATGGAATCGCTAAAGGACACGCTCTTTGAGGCTTCGATAGCACAAGATGCTCTCCCCGTTGGCCCGCCCGCAATGCCTGAGGCGGATCAGGAACTAGAAGATAACGACGAATTCCAGGAATCTGTGTATTACGTATCGAGTCCGCTGTCGCGATCTGTCATAGATAGGATCGTCAGGCGTGCTTCAGGCGGTGCGGCTAATTCTCGAACCAAAACGTGGGCCGCGGAGGCTGTGCTGAACGGCGCGGCAGACCAGGCATTGCGACCGCAAGCTGCGGAATGGCTTGATGACGCAGCAAAGAGCGGGGATGCAATCGCGAGGTCATTCTATGGTGGCCTCTTATTAAATGGAGATCCGGCTGTCGGGCTGGATACACGAGAGGGATTGATGTGGCTCCAGCGCGCTCGCAATCAAGGCGAGCCGCAAGCAGATGTCCAATTGGGGGTTGCCTATCTTTTGGGTCGGCCGGGTCTAGCACAGGATATTCAAAAGGGTTTGGCATTGCTGACGGAAGCACACGATAAAGGTCTGCAGCAGGGACTCTGGTTTCTCACGACGTATTATTTCAACGCTGGAGATCAAGCTGCATCTTTACCCTTTATTGGTAGAGGGTGTCACCAGGCTCTATCCATCGTCGTTATCAATGATGTCCTGGGAATTTAATGGGCAGGTTCAGCCGCCGAATAATTCCACTCAGTGGCGTTCGAGCAATGCTTGGGCCACCTTGTTTATGCATGGAGTGCTGTGTGAAAATCCTACGGCAGAAACCTACGCAGCGGTCCGTATGAGCCAGCTAGTACCTTCGGATTTACCAGCATCTCGACTGCTGCTTCGTGCGCCGCGGCCCACGGCTGTATCGAGGCCGAGGCGATTCTGGCCAGCGCGCTAATAACGGGCACTTTCGACATCACTCCCGACGTCGATCGAGGGCACGCGGATTTGGAACGATTGGCGGTGCTGCGACCCACCGCCGACCAATTGAATGACACGGTCGGGCCACTCATCGGCCGCGCCGAAGCTCAATGGCAACTTGGCCACCTGCTCTACGAGGGTAAATTTCTTCCGATAGATCAGCAGCGGGGTCTGGAGTTGATTAAGAGTGCAGCCGTTTTCCACAATCCCGCAGCGATCCAATGGCTCGCGACCATGAGAGCAGCCAGAAGTGCTTCTGCAAAGATCGATATGACTTCATTGTCATTCTAATTCGATTTCCCCCGCATTGACCTGCAAAAAAAGCCCCCTCCAAGCTAAAAATCTGTATCTTTTTGCCCAATAGAGACATCTATTGATATATATGGAAAATCCCAGTTAAAATAACAACTGTAGTATTCGTCGTTCAGTGAGGAACGCGCAATGCGCATCAGGTTATGGCCTGCTATCGTTGTTCCGGCCGCATTGTTGATTATTTCGAGTCACGCTCGGGCTGCGGATTGGATCTTCAACATCCTCGCACAGAGCGACTCTCAATTGAATAAACCGACGACGGCGATCAGCCTGAGCCTCTTTGCTGTGCCCCCGATTTCGCCGGACCCGGGGTATTCCGGAACGGTCACAACGCCCGATGGTTCAAGCACGGGCACCTTCATTGCCGGTTCTGCACAGGGCACCCTGGAAACGTTCAGCAGCTTTACCAATTTCCTCTCCTCCAGCGCGGCCACCGGAAAATGGCCTCTGAGCGCTACGGATGAGACGACAAGTAATTACGATCTCTCCCTCAATTTCTCCGGAATCAACGTCAGTTCTATTCCGCGAATCACAATCACGTCTCCTGCGAGCAACGAGAGCACTCCAAATCAGACTCCCACATTCACATGGAACGACTCCGGCGACTTCGACGATCTCACCATCCAACTGACCAATACCGCCCTGGGAGTGGACTACTTTCAACCTCTACCCTCGACCGAAACTTCCTGGACTGTCCCCGCCGACCTTTCCCCCGCTACTTACCAGATGTCGGTACAGGTCCTCGCTCCCGATCAATTCGTCCCCCTGACCGCCGCGCTGCTATCCGGTCCCAGCATTGGTCTGCCTGATGCAGCGACTTTTATCTACTTTGCTGAAGCCAGCCAAAGCATCACGATTGTTCCCGAGCCAACTTCACTCGCACTCGCCGCGACATTGCCTTTGCTCCTGCTCCGCCGAAGGCGACAATAGAAACTCATTCAGCGATGCAAACTTGCGCCATATCCGTTCCGCCCACCGCCGTGGTGCAGTCGGCCGAATGCTTGCGATACCGCACAGACAGGGAAATTTCACCCAAATCCAAGCCACGCCTTCCAAGTAGCTGTATCCTCTTTTGCCCATCGGACATATATATGGAAAATCCCCCTCCAGGTCCGATCCCATGCAAGAGCAACCTCTGATCCAGAATATCGAATCTGATCCGACGGAGCCGGACTCCCCGCCACGCATCGAGCAAACCAAAACCAAGATAACCTGGGATCTCTGGCTTCTATTGGCCCTGACCGCATTTTCCGCCGCCTTCTGTTTCAATCGCCTCTCCCAGCCATCGATGCTGATCGACGAATGTTTCACCTATTGGCGAACCTGCGGAACGCTCGGCGACTTGCTCGACACCCTCCGCAACGACGCCTTCATGCCGCTGCACTATGAATTGCTGAACTGGATTCGCCAGGGATTTCCCCTCGGCTTTGGTCTCCGGCTCGTCCCCGGCGGAATTTTGCTCACCCCAACGGTCATGCGATTTGTCCCGGCATTGTCCGGGACTCTGATGACGCCGGTGATGTATTTCCTCGCCCGGCAACTCTTCAACCGCCGCACGGCAATCATCGCCGCAACGTTCATCACCTGCTCCGCATACGGGCTCTTCTTTTCCCGCAACGCCAAGATGTACGCCCCCGCATGGATGCTGGAGACGCTGAGCGTCGCCTGTTTTCTCTGGTGGATTCGCACCTGGCTCCGACTGGCGTGGCTCTGCTGGATCGCCGCAGGCATCGCCGCCGCGGGGTTTCACGCAATCACGCTGCTGCTCCTTCCGCTGGCGCCGCTTTATTTCATTTCGATGGGCCGCTTCCGCAGCTGGCGCATTCCGCTGCTGCTCGGCGGGATGACCCTGATCACGGTTGGACCCGGCGATTTATTACGGATGCTACAACCACTGGACCCGCAATTCCGGAGGTTTGGTTCCCGGCGTCGTCGGCGAACCCGCCCCCGATGCCAATTGGAGCGCCAGCGGATTGAATTGGCTCGAGCACGAAGTCGACAACTCCGTCCAGTCGCCGTTTCGAAGCGCTCAACAATTATCTGAGCGGATTCGATTGGACAACTCTCGACGATCTCGCCAATCCTGCCCCATTTCGTCAGCAAATTCAGCGGCGGCGATGATCGCGCTGGCGTAGCGACCTACGGCCTGTTCATCTTCGGCGCAGTGCCCTGGCCGCATCTCCGCAAGTCGCCAAGCCGACCCGTCCGCTTCAGCCCTGGTGGCGATCGCTCCTCTGGCTCTCGCTATGGCTCGTCATGCCGGTGTATGGATTTTTCTATTGCCGGTCGGTGGAGGATTTCAGTTCTCCGCTGGATTGGCTGAATGCGCTCTTTCAATTCGTCCGGCCGGTCGGCCTGGGCGGCCCTGGCGGGAATGATTGCCGTCGCCCTCTGCCTGAGTTGGCAGCCGCGCACCGCGAAATTCATTGCGATTCCCGCTGCTGCTGCTCGCGCTCGCGGCAGTCGTGCAAACCGCGCGCAATCACCTCGATTGGATGGATTTCGCGACCATGCCCGCGATCCAGTTGGCGCATTTTAGCTTTGGTCCCCGCGACGATCTTCCACTATTCCGGCAACACGCTTCGACGCACGGGTAATCGAACTGCTTCGCTTTCTGGCGGTCGTCGGCATCGTTCTGACCTTGTGCGGCGGATTGTTCCTCGGTTGGAAATGGATGCACGAAGTATCGATGCGGAAACACCCGGAACTCCCGTGGCAACCGATCTGGCACGTCCGCTATGTCGCGATCGTCTGGCCGGCCGTCTGGCTCGCCGCCGCCGCGCTGATCGCTCGATTGCCGACGCGCGTGCTGCGAATCGCCGCCGTGCTGATGATCTGCTCCTACAACCTCGCCAACGGCCTGGCTCGCGAATACGCCACGTCGGAAGTTCCGCTGGATCGGGTCCTGGCGGACATCTACCAGTCGCAGCCGCACTCCGAAACGCGAACCTATTTCGACATGCAGATGCTTTTCGACAGCACGTTTTATCGCCCGCTCGCCCTATACAACGCCTGCATCGCCGCGCGGCTGGAGCCGACTCCCGCTGAATTCCGCGTCGGCAATTCATGGCCATTCCAATACGGCCCCGCCGCGATGCAATTCAGAAGCCGCTGCATCTACAACTCGTCGATTTCGACCGAGCAGATACGGAGCGATCTGCTGGCGAATCCGGAAATATCGCGGGTGATTGTATGGGAAGTCACTCGGATGAGTTTTTGGTCATCGTCCAGCGAAGATGCTGCAAAGTCGGCAATGACCGGCCAGTGGAAACTGAAATCAGATGAGCAAATCGTCACCCATTGGAATTGGGATTGGCATAACGAATGGACTTTGCGCCGGCAGGAGTTTCAGAAGAATTCTGGAGGTTGATTCAACCGCTGTACCCGCATTTCCATAAGATTGCTGGAATTCTTGTAAATATAGACGCTAATTCATTGGTGGAAAAGGTATTATATATAATACCTTTTCCACCGTCTTATTCTCGTGGGAGATCGGATGCTCAGAAGATTTGAGAATACTCCCTGGATAAATAACCGATGATAGGTATTATATATAATACCTATCATCGTGGGTAACGAATGAACAAACCACGTATTCAAACCGCCAAACCCTTAATTCTTTCTTATTTCGAACAGATTTCAGCCCCAGTGCTGAAACAATCTCAAATTTCAGCAATCTTGAACAAGCAGCGGTTAGCTTGGAATCTCGGCTTCAATATAAGTACGTTCGGATTGATTCGTTTTCTTATGGATGAAGGAGTGCTTCAAAAACTGGAGTTCAAGTTTCCAAAGCCCTACAAAAAAGAAACTCGATATATATGGGGCAACATTTCGCTCCACGAGGTCTGCCTTTCCCTCAAGCCCGACGGCTATTTCAGCCATTCTACGGCCATAAGATTACACGATCTCACAGAGCAACTCCCGAAAACCTTATACCTCAATGTCGAGCAAGCTAACTCAAGCATTTCATCAGGCACACTCACGCAAGCATCGATAGAACAGCGCACTGCGGCGAGCACCCCGAACCACCAAACAGGTCGCTGAAATCGGTGACTACAGGCTTGTCATTCTCCAAGGAAAAAACACTGGTAATCTCGGTGTCGTTACAGAGCGCCTAGCCGTCGATGCTGGACATCTCAATGTCGAGTTAAGATTCACAAATCTGGAGCGGACCCTTATCGATGTGGCAGTCCGTCCTCAATATGCTGGCGGCATCGCGGAGGTGCTCAAAGCATTTGAACTCGCCAAGCCAAAGCTATCGGTGACACGCCTCGCTAACCTGCTACAAAAGCTGGATTATATTTACCCTTATCACCAAGCTATCGGGTTCTACCTGAGTCGTGCCGGATATCCGGATAAAGCGATAGCACCCATTCGAAACCTGCCAATCAGCTTTGACTTCCAACTCGCCCACGGTCTGAAGAAAACACGCTATATCCCCGAGTGGCGGCTACGAGTCCCCGAGGGTTTCTAGCCGCTCACAAAGACGAACAATATCATCGAAATAGTCATCGAATTCATCGAGCTTTACACCAGGCTTTAACGAATCCTTCACAACTTGAAAATCACTTCGATGAAACTCGCGGTACTCCTTTACATTGCTCAAGAGTGATAACGGAACCCGCTTTGCAGCAAACATCGCTTTAATGAGCGGCCAATGTTCCGCTTCGGCCAGATCAAAGCCAAAACGTCTCATCAAAACCTGAATATCCACGAAATCGCGAGCACGCAGCGCCGCAGGCCGACCCGTACGCTTTACAATTTTCGAATATTCTTTGGTTTGCTGACAAATTGCCCGAAGCTTCTCACATGCCAGCATTACCGGCGTGTAGACAAATAAGCGAACTCCATCCAACTGCCGTTCTTCCTTGGGATCACAGAATTCGTACTTGCTAATATCTATTTGCAGCTTGCTGCTTCCGCCGACCAGCAATGCATTGCGTCGAAGCTCCGCTAAATCACCGGAAAGTTCGCTGAATCGCTTCGCGTGTATGAGCTTAAATGTGACAAGATAGCCACCCCAGAAACTTGCCAGATCCTGGGTTACCACGGATGGTCTTGGAACCAATTCGATGTCAAACGGCATAATATTTATCGAACGAAAAGCTTTCTCTAGGCCAAGCCTGATTCGAGTTTTGACATCTTGCAGTTCATCGGCGGTAAAATCATTGGACATCGACAAATCGATATCCATAGAGGCGCGGGAGCTGACCTGAAATACAAGATCAATCGCATTGCCACCCTTAAGCACAAAACGGTGAAGAAGCACTTCGTCTGAGAATATCCCAATGACGGTGAGCTTCTTAACCCGTTCAATCCACACAGACTCTTCGGTCGCATCCTTCACTTTTGTTTTCGTCCTATTACTGTTTCTAGCCTCTATCCCATCCATTCACCCGCCGAACTTGGGGAAGGCCAAAGTTGTAATCCTGATTTATGCCTCGTTCTACTTTTTCCGTGGCCTGCGCGGCAGAATCAGATACACGTTTAATATCCACTCTAGCTCATTTCAACGCCGAAAAAATAATTCGAATAAATCCACGCCGCCAAAAAAATACGTCCAAACCATTCACCTCCCGGATCCTTTAATAGAGGGATAAGCGCTTTTCCCCCGCCGCTCGCTCCGCGCAAGCGAGGAAATCCCTACCGTAAAAATATCCGAT
Source organism: uncultured Phycisphaerales bacterium (assembly GCA_963773725.1). Lineage (GTDB taxonomy): Bacteria > Planctomycetota > Phycisphaerae > Tepidisphaerales > Tepidisphaeraceae > PALSA-1353. The sequence goes on along the minus strand of CAVZCA010000007.1, from coordinate 95,428 downwards.
GCTGATTCGAAATCTCGGAGCTTTTCAAAAAATCTGGGACATTCAGACCCTCGAAAACGCGAAAAACTGTTCAGTTCCGTCCAGCAACGTTCAGCCATTCCCATTCGCCCCTCGGCATCCTATTCTCAATCTCCCGAATGACCGAAGCCGCCCAATCCATCCTCTGGCTCAGCGAGATCGCGGGCGCTTCCCTTCTCGCCGGCATCGTCGGCTCGATCAGCGGCCTAGGCGGCGGGATCGTCATCGTCCCCGTCCTCACCATCCTCATGCACGTCCCGATCGAGCACGCCATTGGCGCCAGCATCGTCTCGGTCATCGCTGTCTCCAGCGGGGCCGGGTCGGTCTATGTGAAGGACAAGATCACCAACATTCGAATCGCGATGTTCCTCGAGCTTTCCACGGCCGCCGGCGCACTGCTCGGCGCGGGATATCTCGCCCGGCATATCAATCCGCAAGCCCTCTTCATCCTCTTCGGATTGGTGCTGCTTTTATCCCTCCTGCCGATCTTCGCCAAGCTCGGCGAAGAGCTCCCCGTCGGCGTTAAAAACGATCGCATCGCGTCCGCCCTGCGTCTAAACGGCGAATATTTCGACAAACACCTGGGCCGCGAGATTCAATACAACGTGACTGGAATCCCCTGGTCGCTCGGCATCATGTTCGCCGCGGGGATCATCTCGGGCGTACTCGGCATCGGCGCGGGCGTGTTGAAAGTTCTCGCCCATGAAGTCGCGATGAAAGTGCCGACCAAAGTCTCCACCGCGACAAGCAACTTTATGATCGGCGTCACTGCCGCCGCCGGGGCGGGCGTCTATCTGCGGCGCGGATTGGTGCTGCCATTTTTAGTAGTCCCCGTCGCCGTCTTCGTGCTTATCGGCGCATTTCTCGGCACGCGCATCATGGAGCATTTGTCGAATTCCCTGCTGCGGAAAATCTTCGCCCTGCTGCTCGCGATCGTCGGCATCCAAATGCTGATCCGAGGTCTTGGAGGACTATTCTGATGGACGCACCCACTCCAACTAAAACCAATGCACACAGCGATATCATCTCCGATGTCTCCGCCTGGGTGCTGCGCGCGGGCGTCGTCTCCTCCAGCCTCGTCATGCTCACCGGCATCCTCTTCAGCTTCGTTCACGGCACGGTCTCCATCGTTCGCATCAAAACAGATGGATGCGATTATCGCCCGGACATCATCTGGAATGGCATTCTTCACGGGCAGGGAAAACGAATCATCGAAGCTGGAATTTACCTGCTTTTGTTCACGCCGATCATGCGCGTGTTCGCTTCGTGCATCCTCTTCGCATTTCAGGAGCGGGACCGGCTTTACACTGTAATCACTCTTGTCGTCCTGATCCTCACACTCGCGGGATTGCTTTGGATCGGCTGATTGGAGAGTATTGCGCCATGGCCAAGCACACCGTTGTTTTGATTCCGGGGGATGGAATTGGTCCGGAAGTCACCCGCGCCACCACGCGAGTCCTCGAAGCAGCCGGAATGTCCGTCGAGTGGGTCGAGATGCTCGCCGGCGCCAGCGCGCTCGAAGCAGGCATGGACAACGTATTGCCGCAGCGAACGCTGGCCGCGGTGATGGCGCACAAGATCGCGCTGAAAGGCCCGGTCACCACGCCGGTCGGCAAGGGATTCAAATCGGTCAACGTGCAGCTTCGCCAGAAGCTGGGTCTGTATGCCGCCGTGCGGCCCGTGCGGAATCTGCCGGGGATTCAACACGCGCTATCGAGGGCGTGGATATGGTCATCGTCCGTGAAAACACCGAAGGACTCTACAGCGGAATCGAAAATGAAATCGTGCCCGGCGTGGTCACCAGCCTCAAAGTCGCCAGCCGGACCGCCTGCATTCGCATCGCCCGGTACGCATTCCGCTACGCCACAGCGCCGCCATCGCAAAAGTATCACCGTCTTCCACAAAGCCAACATCATGAAATTGTCGGACGGCCTCTTCCTCGACTGTGCCCGGCAGATTCATGAGGATGAATTTCCTGACATCGAATACAAGGAGCTGATCATCGACGCCGGCTGCATGAAGATTGGTGCAGGACCCCGCCCGTTTCGACGTGCTGCTGATGGAAAACCTGTACGGCGATCTCGTCAGCGATTTATGCGCCGGCCTCGTCGGTGGCCTCGGCGTCGTGCCCGGCAGCAACATCGGCGATGACGTCGCCATCTTCGAAGCCGTCCACGGCTCCGCCCCCGACATCGCCGGCAAGGGAATCGCCAATCCGCTCGCCCTGATCATGTCTGGCGTCATGATGCTCAACCACATGCAGGAAACCGCCCTCGCCGAGAAGATCAAACACGCCTACGACGCCGTGCTCGCCGACGGCAATCATCTCACCCGCGACCTCGGCGGCACGACCACCACCGACGAATTCGCCGACGCCATCATCGCGAAGATGTGAGCGCTCAGCGGCAACGCCCGATAACATTCGCCTTCTTCAGTTACCGCCCACCTCAGCCGATAATTCTTGCGGGAGTACGTCGAGGCGCCATGAAGTTCGCTGAGAAACAATTCACGGAAGTCGTCGAGCTGATTCAGGCGATGGGACCCTCCGCGCAAGCAGAGCAAGAACAAACGCCGCACCGCGCACCGAAATTCGGCTATCGGTGAAAATCAAACCGGAAAACGGCGACGGCAACGCCCCCTGGAGCATCGCCGAGCTGCGCGATCTTTCCGGCGCGGCGTCCTGCTCGTGAGCGAGCGAGAGTTATCCGAGGGAACATCGTTCCTGATTTGCCTGCCGACTAAAGACGGATCAACCGGCAAGCCGCTGATCTGCCGAGTCGCGCATTGTCAGCCGCAGAGCAAAACCAACGCTAAAAGCGGATTCATGGTCGGAGCCGAATTCATCGGCCGACTGGATGCGGTCGTTGCGCCGCAGAACGAACAATCTTCCGGCGAGCAGGAACGCATTCAACGCTCGATCCTCGACTGACCTCTCGCGTCACCCATTTGCTCGTCTGGGAAAACCGATATCGCCCCGCCTCAATCTCCGCCTCTATTTCCGCAAGAAACGCCTGAAGCTTTCGATCGGCGATCCATGAAGCCAGCGGCGCCAGATTGATCACCGTGCCATCGTCAGTCCATCGCTGCCAACAATCGGGAAGAGCCTGGCCGATTGTAGCGAATGCCATCTGCATCACCCGCGAATCAGCATTCAGAGACGAAACGGCCATAATCTTCCCGCCGCTGCGAAATCCCCAAAACACGGGCCGGTTGCGATATTGACGGTTATGCCATGGCAGAAATTCACTGGCGAGAAATCGATCGAGGCCGCCAACCGCCGATTCGATTTCCACCGCCTCGGATTCACCCGCGCGCTGAGCTAAAATTCGTTGCAAATCCCGGCGGAGTATGGCATCCAGCGGCGAAAGAATAGCAATATCTCCCATCTCCGATCCCCATCGGCCAAGCCAAAGTCCAAGTGCATAGCTGATCCAGCGTCTGGCCAATTCTTCTCTCGCAATCTCACACCTGAATGCTTTCGCATCTCGACATTCCATGCCATAAAGCTCGGCGACAATCTGGTCTATCCGCGACTGAGCGTTGTGAATGGTCACATCTGATTGCAATGGATCGCCGCCCCAAGCCTCCGGCTGGACAAAATCCGGGCTGGTCTCATCATAGCAATCAAGCTGGCGCGTCGATTCAATGGCTCGGCTGACTTCGTTCCGCAATTCATCCGGAAAAGCGCGCGGCACCGGCAGTTGCCGAAGATCGCCAACCTGAAAATTCACCGTCGGATTGATGGCCGCGAGAAGATCGCTCGCAACTGAAGAATTCAGCACACCCAGCATCGCCAGCGGATCATCTGGAAAAAGCGACGACCCGGCGACATCAAAAATCGTCCCCAGCTCCAATCGACGCGCACTGAACGAGCCACTGGTCAGATACGAATAAGTAATCCCCTCGCGGCCATACCACGCGCTGTTCTTAGCAACCCACTGCCACTCGCCATCAAGATATGGATATCGCTGAACGATCGCCGATTTAATCTCCCGGCCATCTTCCTCCCAATTGATCCGATGCCGCGGCGATTCATACCATCGCCGAAACCGCCCCCCCTTGGCATACGGCTTCCATTTTTCACGCAACCCAACAAAATTTGGCGGCTCAACCTCCCACCAATATCGCACGAAACGCATATTGTCCGTGGTGGCCAATCCCTGACGCGGCGGCGAAATTTCACCGAGCTTGGGAAATTCCTGAAAAACCCGCTGACTAGCCGGGGAAATCCAATACATCCATGCCAATCGCGGTAGCAATGAAAGCTGCTGGCCGGTCAGTTCAAAACGAAGGGAAGCATCGCCGCCAATGGCTTCGGCCAGCGCCGCACATTTATCATCGGCATCCACCAGCCGGAAAAACACGGCCGATTTATTCCCCGAAGGCTTTCGATCCAGCATAATCGCCGCCGTCTGAAGCGTCCCTGGATTTCCAATATCAAAGAGCCCCGGGCCGAAATGCGCGACCGTCTGAACCTCAGCCAATTCGAGCAATTCCCGCCGCAGCTTTTCAAAGACCGCAGTGAACATGAACGAGTGCATCGACAAAATCCCAAGCGATCCGCCCGGCCGCAGCATCTCCAGCGATCGTGAAATAAAACATGCATAGAGATCGCGCCAGGATGTTGGATAGCGGGCCTTCAGCCGAAGCACAGTCGCCGGATCGAGATTTCGCGAACTGAGATATGGGGGATTGGTCACAACAACATCGAATTCCCCGCGAGACCGGTCGCCAAATAACGCATCGCGCACAGCGAGGCGATGCTGACCATCACCAATCGCGCTGCCGATCTTGATCTCCAACGTTTTCAGCGCGAGCTTGATCGCCATCGGATCGATGTCGAAACCGATCAAATTGTGGGCAACGATGGACGGCCCAATCTCCGCCGGCGAATCGCACGAAGGCGAGCTTGGCCAACCCAGCCGCCCCGCCCATTCGATTTCCTCCAGATACATCTCCCGCAGCATATCGAGCGCGACCAGTCCAAAATTCATCGTCCCGCAGGCCGGATCGCAGATGCGAAGATCGATCACCCGCCGCGGCGGAATCTGCTTGTTCGGTGAATCGACAACCCATGTCCATTCTTTCCGCAGCCGTGTGTCCGGATGCATCCGCAACCAAAGCCGCCCCAATGAATTTTGTAGAAGAAACTCAACAACCCATTTCGGCGTGAAAAGCTGCGTGACAGCCGGAATTTCCTTGCGAGTAAATTTCCGCCCGGTGCGTGCCGTGCCGCGATAAGCAGCCTCCAGCGCCGGAGCATTGATCGCCTGATAAATCCGGCCGAGCGCGTCGTCTTGATTCAGAAGCGGTTCAAGACCAGGCAGCGAACCTGACCTCGTCCGCATCGCGTCAGCCGCCGCATCGAGCAGCCCATCCACCCCGCCAAAGCGCGGCAACATCTCCGCGACGATCTTGTAGAGCTTACGCCGATCCACGCACCGCCTTATACCGGAAACTTCCCCGAAAAAATAGCGGATCGCGAAGACGATCTAACCCACTTTCAGTATCTTCCGCAAAACCGTGTGCAAAATCCCGCCATTACGGTAATACTCCATCTCCACCGGCGTATCGATGCGGCAAGTGCAGGTGAATCGTTTTACCGCCAGCTTGTGCACGATCACATCCTGCAGCGGTTGCAGCTCATCGTCGATGACAATCTCAAACGTCTCCTCGCCGGTTAGACCCAGGCTCGCGCGAGTCTGCCCGGTTTTATAAACCAGCGGCAGCACGCCCATGCCGACCAGATTGCTGCGGTGAATCCGCTCGAAGCTCTCGGCGATGACCGCCTTCACGCCCAGCAGATAACGCCCTTGGCGGCCCAGTCGCGGCTGGAGCCCATGCCGTAATCCTTGCCGGCCAGCACGATCAGCGGCACGCTTGTCCGCCTGATACTTCATGCGACGCATCGTAGATGCGGCATCACTTCGCCGGTCGGGCAGATAGCTGGTGACGCCGCCTTCGGTGCCGGGGGCGAGCAGATTTTTCAGGCGGATGTTGGCGAATGTGCCGCGGGTCATGACGCGGTCGTTGCCGCGGCGGGAGCCGTAGCTGTTGAAATCGAGCGGCTGCACGCCATGCTCCATCAGGAATTTCCCGGCCGGGCCGTCCTTCTTGATCGAGCCGGCCGGGCGAAATGTGATCGGTCGTGACCGCAGTCCCCCACCATCACCAGCACCCGGGCATCCTTGATCGGCTGGATCGGCTTGGGCTCGGGCGACAGATTCGTGAAGAACGGCGGCTCCTGGATGTAGGTGCTCTTCTCGTCCCAGTTGAACAGCTCGCCGCCCTTTGACGGGAATCTCGTTCCACTCCTCATTGCCGTTGGCGACGTTGGCGTATTGCTTGCGGAACATCTCCGGCGCCAGGCACTCGGCAATCGGTCTGATTCACTTCCTGCCTGCGTCGGCCAGATGTCGCGGAGATAGACCTGCTCGCCCTTGTCGTTCTTGGCCGAGCGGCTCATCCATCAGATTCGACATCGACCGATGCCGGCCAGCGCATACGCCACCACCAGCGGCGGGCTGGCCAGATAATTGGCCTTCACGTGCGGATTGATGCGCCCTTCGAAATTGCGATTGCCCGACAGCACCGCCGCGACGACCAGATCGCCCTTCTCGACCGCCTTGGCGATCGCCTCGGGCAGCGGGCCGCTGTTGCCGATGCAGGTCGTGCAGCCATAACCGACGGTCTTGAAGCCGAGTTGATCGAGATACGGCGTCAGCCCGGCCTTGTTCGAAATAATCGGTCACCACCCGGCTGCCGGGCGCAAGGCTCGTCTTCACGTACGGCGGAACGCGCAGCCCCTTCTCCACCGCCTTCTTGGCCAGCAAGCCCGCGGCGATCATCACCGATGGATTGCTCGTGTTGGTGCAGCTTGTGATCGCGGCGATGACCACGTCGCCGTGCGTCAGCTTCACCCATTCGTCGATCCAGCACCGCGATGGCAGCGTCCGGTTGATGTCGTCCTGAAGATGCTCGGCCGTGGCAGCTTCCTTGGCATCTTCATTCTTGCCGCCGGACTTGCCGCCGGATGCACCGGCCCTTCGGCCGACCAGCGATCGAGCCGCGGCGTGGCGCGTCTCGCCGACTTCTTTCTTGAAGATGTCCACCAGCGCCGAGCGGAACGACTGCTTCACGCCGCGCAAGCTCGACGCGATCCTGCGGCCGGCGCGGGCCGGCGACGCTGGGCATCACCGTGCGCAGATCCAGTTCCAGCTTTTCGGTGAAGTCCGGCTCGGAGCTCGTCTGCTCGCCACAGGCCCTGCTCCTTGCAATATCGCTCGACCAGATCGATCTGCTTCGCGTCGCGGCCGGTCAGGCGCAGGTACGCCAGCGTCTGATCGTCGACCGGGAAGAATCCCATCGTCGCGCCGTATTCCGGAGCCATGTTGGCGATGGTGGCGCGGTCGGCGACGGTCATGCGTCGCCAGCCCGTCGCCGTAGAACTCGACGAACTTTTCCACCACGCCATGCGACGCGGAGAATCTGCGTGATGACCAGCACCAGATCGGTCGCGGTCGAGCCTTCGGGCAAGCTCGCCGTTCAGCTTGAAGCCGACGACCTGCGGCGTGACCATGTAAATCGGCTGGCCCGAGCATGCACGCCTCGGCTTCGATCCCGCCGACGCCCCAGCCGACGACGCCCAGGCCGTTGATCATCGTCGTATGGCTGTCGGTGCCGACCAGGCTGTCGGGGAACGCGACGCCGTCGCGCACCATGACGACCTTGGCGAGATATTCGAGATTCACCTGATGAACGATGCCCGTGGCCGGCGGAACGACGCGGAAATTCTGGAACGCCTTCTGGCCCCATTTCAGGAATTCGTACCGCTCGCGATTTCGCTCGAATTCCTTTTCGACGTTGTTGAAGCAGCGCGAAGCGATTGCCGAAGTCATCCACCTGCACGGAGTGATCGATCACCAGATCGACCGGCACCAGCGGATTGATCTTCTGCGGATCGCCGCCGGCCCGCTTCATCGCCGAGCGCATCGCGGCCAGATCGACCACGGCACGGCACGCCGGTGAAATCCTGCAGGATCACGCGGGCGGGCTTGAAGGGAAGCTCGACCGGCTCGACGGCCGCAGCTTCCAGGCCGCCAGTCGGCGGACATCCTGTTCGTTGACCTCGAAATTGTCCGTATTCCGCAGGCAGCTTTCCAGCAGCACCTTGATGGAAAACGGCAACCGATCGATGTCGCCGAGCTTTAGCTCCGCGAGGTGATTGAGCCGGAAGATGTTGAGGTCTCCCGCAAGGCAGGAGAGTTTGGATTCAGCGCCGAAAGGATTTTTTGAATTTTTGTTTGCAGGCATGGATGCAGCTCACCCTAAAACCGGATGATATGCGCCGGCGGGTGTGGGCTCAAGATGGCAGTATGGAACAAATGCCGAATGAAAAGCCGAAAACGTGGCCTCTCATGCGGCATTTGGCAATTTCTACCCTACTTGGTCGAGCAGCTTTGGGCGACGAACATCTGCGTCAGCGGCTGAATCGACAGTGGATCGCCCGGTGAGACAGTGTAAAAATTCCACGATGGATTGCTCCAGTACCCGACGTTAAATCCCTCAATTTGCGCGTACTTCAGATCGACGATCGCCACCTTCGGCAACGCGGGCCATTCAAAGATATTGATAAGCTGATCGTTGTTGCGGTAAACGAGCGCAGCTACATCACAGCCGTCCAGAATATCCACCCGCGCCGACCAGAAGATATCCGGCCGGCGGATCTTCCGGGACCCACGGTTCAAATTCCAACTTGGCATCCATCCACGCCGAAACCTTCTTCGGATCGGACGTGCGAATATCCACCAGATGATTGGCCAGAAGCGATCGCTTGTGATTCCAGACCGCCTCGGTCGCCAGCCGCTTTTGCTGGGACGGCGTCATCAGATAAACAGACAGGCCGATGCCGATGAGCAAAAGGGCAGCAATCGCGGCTCCGATCAATCCCCAGCGCCAGATCTGGCGAGGCTCATGCGTTGGCTCGGAAACAGGTTCGCTCGCCGCGTCATCGACCAACTGAAGAATCTTGTCATGCAGCGCCATCGGCGTGCGATGCTGAAGCGATGCATGACTCATGGCGGACTTCAACACCGATATATTTTCCAGTGCGGTGGAGCATTTCGGACAGGTGCGCAGGTGCTCTTCCGCCTGGGCCCGTTCGCGCGGATCGAGCTCGCCGTCCGCGTAAGCGGAGATCAGCTGCATGACGCGATTACAATCCATTGAACTCATGGGGCTCACTTTGCCCCTTTCTCGGCGCACAGCCGATCAGCAAGCCGGCGGCGGCCTCGTGCCAACCGCGACATCACGGTGCCGATCGGCACCGAGACGATTTTTGCGATTTCGCGATACGTCAGCCCCTGAAGGTCTTTCAGAACAATCACTTCTCGGAACTCCGGCGGAAGCTCTTCGACGGCAATCCGAAGTTGCTCCGTCTGAATATTGCGGTCCAAAACCGAAAAAGGATCGGCATTGCTGGTTTCGACGCTGTCCACGTCGGTGTCATTATCGATCGAAGTCTCATGGTTTCGCTGGCGTTTCAGCCAGGTGTAACACGTATTACGCACAATCGTTAACAGCCAGGCCCGGGCGTCATCGCCCCTGAAATTCTCGAATCCTCGCAACGCACGCAAAACGGCCTCCTGAACGATATCCTCGGCATCGTGCTGGTCGCGCGTTAACCAACGCGCCAGGTTATACGCCTCGTCCAGATGACTGAGTGCCTTCTGTCGAAATCGTTTCACAAGCTCCGGATCCACAAATGCTGCTCTACCCTCTCTATGTTGACCGTGGAAAGCGGGTCTATATTCCACCAATAACTTGCCGGTTACCAGTTGTCGGGGCCTGACATAGGTAAAACCGCGTTTAGCTGGCCTCTGGAGGGACAATTTCCTATAATTCGGACGTCGTGGTCAATGCGGCGATCGCGCCCGGAGCAATCCGGGTGAGGAAAGTCCGAACTGCGGAAAAGGCGCCTCGGCGCTTTTCGGGCCCGGTGCTTGATAACGTCAAGGCGGAGCAATCCGACGGAAAGTGCAACAGAAAGAAACCGCCGGGAGAAATCCCGGTAAGGGTGAAATGGTGCGGTAAGAGCGCACCGCGCTCGGGGTGACTCGACCGGCATGGCAAACCCCACCGGCAGCAAGACCAAATATGCGGAGAGTTCAGGCCCAAAACGAGCCGGACTAAACCGGCACATCCGCGGGTAGGCTGCTTGAGCCGCCTGGCAACAGACGGCCCAGAGAAATGATCGCCTCCCTGAGCTTGTCTCAGAGAAACAGAATTCGGCTTACGTCCGGCCGCGACAATTTGAATTGAATGCCGAATGCCGATTGCCAAATGCCGAATGAAGAGCCGCGCTTCCTCTTTCATTCGGCACTTGGCAATCGGCATTCGGCATTTTTAATTTCCCCTTGACCCCATCCCTATGTTAGGGTAATGTACTCCATACACTCTCCGAACAGTAAAATACGGAGAAAACATAGGGAAATAGCGCTATGAATCTCACCCCTCGGCAGACCGACGTCATCGTCGCCATTCGCAATTATCGCCATATTCATGGTTTTGCCCCGACCATGCAGGAATTGGCCGATCAGCTCGGCACCAGCAAAGTCACCATCTTCGAGCACGTCGGCGCGCTGGAAAAAAAGCGTGTTCTTCGCCGCGATAAGCACAAAGCGCGGTCGCTGGAAATCATCTCCGAAGAAAAGCTGCCGGATGAAAATCGCTCCACCAAGCTGCCGATGCTGGGCAACATTGCCGCCGGCTCTCCGATCGAAGCCATCGAAAACCGCGAGGAGCTCGATCTGGAGACGATGTTTCAATCCCGCAACGGCGTGTATGTCCTGCGCGTGCGCGGCGAATCGATGATCGAAGACCATCTCTGCGACGGCGATTATGTCGTCATCGAACGCCGCGAAAATGCCCGCAACGGCGAGCAGGTCGTCGCACTGCTCGATTCGGGCGAAGCGACCCTGAAAAGGTTCTATCGGGAGGGGAACAAGATCCGCCTCCAGCCTGCCAACAAGAGCATGCAGCCGCGCATCGTCGACGCGGGCCGCCTCCGGGTGCAGGGTGTGGTCATTGGCGTGCTGCGCAGCTATAACTGATTTGCAGGCTAAAGCCTTATATCGCCGTCATAACACATCGGCTGATGTCGATATCTGAAACTTTTAGTCATTTGATACGTGTTACAGGCAAAGGAGACTGCTTGACCACCTCCACTCGTAACGCTGGTTCGGTACATGCTAAGCCCCAGGCCCGCTCCGCTGCCCGTTCGCCGGTTATTCGGCGAAATGGGAAAGCCCCGCTTCGCCCCCCAGTGACTACTGTAGTTGCTGCAGTGGCTGCGGTTCCGGCGTCAGCCAATGGCAAGCCTGAACAAAAGGTCCTCTTTCAGAAATCCTTCAAAGCCGCCGGACCCCGCAACTATGTTGCGCAGATCAAGGAACTTGGCAACGGCAATCATCTGCTTGTTCTCGCCGAGGCCAGGCGTGACGCGGAAACCGGCGACGTGCGCAAAACGCGGCTGTCTGTTTCCGGCGAAGACCTCACCGCTTTCTTCCGTCTCCTGCACGAGACAGCCACGTTCATTCGCGCCAATCCCGTTCCCGAAGAGGTTCGCAAACGGCGCGAAAAGTATTGGGCGAAAAAGAACCGCGAATCGCGCAGCAATGGATCCTCCTCCGTTGAATGACACGCTCCCCTGAATGACACGCTTCTCGTTCAACAATAGAATGCAGCCGCAGAGGCGATGAGAGAAACACATATTTCTCTCCGCCTCCGCGTTGCATTTTTTGACGAGGAACCATGCCCCAGCTTCATCTGCTCTCCCCGCGCGGCTTCAAGGCCGGCGCCGCCATTGCCGGCATCAAATCCAAACCGGCCCCCGACGTGGGAATTCTGGTTTGCGATGTCGTCGCATCCGCCGCCGCGGTTTTCACAACCAACAAGGTTTTCGCCGCCCCGATCAAAGTCGGCCGGGAACACATAACCGGCGGCAAGCTCCGCGGCATCGTCGTGAATTCCGGAAACGCCAACGCCTGCACAGGCCGCCGCGGCGAAACCGATGCCCGCGAGATGTGCCGGCTGACCGCTCGCGAAATCGGCTGCGACGCTGCGCGAATTCTTCCATCATCCACGGGAATCATCGGCCACCCGTTGCCGATGGAGAAAGTTCGATCGGGAATCGCTCAGGCCGCGAAGAACCTGGGAAATTCCCCGGCCCATGCCCGCCAATTTTCCGATGCCATTTTAACGACCGACCTGCGCCGCAAAGAAGCCGCCGCGCGGTTTCGTTTTCGGAGATGAATGGATCACCATCGCCGGCGTTTGCAAAGGTTCGGGAATGATCGGCCCGCAGCCTCGCGCCGCATGCGACAATGCTCGCTTACCTGACGACCGATGCGAAGATTTCTCCCGCGATTTTGCGGAAAATCCTGGCTGATACCGCTGAAGTGAGCTTCAATTCGGTCACCGTTGACGACCAGACCAGCACAAATGACACGGCCGCTATTTTGGCCTCGGGTCTCGGCGTTGCGATCGATTCACCGGGACTGATCAAATCGTTCGCCGCGGCGATGAAAGAAGTGTGCCAGACCCTAGCCTTCAAAATCGCCGAGGATGGGGAAGGAGCAACGAAGGTTGTCGAGATCAACGTTCGCGGCGCGAAGACCGTGGTCGACGCAAATCTCATCGCCCGCGCAGTCGCCAATTCACCGCTGGTCAAATGCGCGATGAACGGCAACGATCCGAATTGGGGCCGAATCCTCGTCGCGGCAGGCCTGTGCGGGGCGGCATTCGATTCCGACCGGGCCGAGCTTTCGCTTCAGAAGGCAGTCGTTTTCAAATCCGGCCGCCCCATGCCTTTCAATGCTGTCGCCGTCAGCCGATTGCTCGCGGGAAAGAAAGTCGTAATCGATTTGAATTGCCGGCTCGGCAAATCATCCACGACGGTCTGGACCTGCGATCTATCCAAAGATTACGTCACGATCAATGCGGACTATCACACCTGATGAAGCAATCGCCCATCGTTGAGATACACGCCATGCGACGGATTTATTTATTCAGTTCATCCAGCAGGTTGTCGGCCGCGCCATCCAGCTTCGCGCCGTCCGGATCGTACGTGCCGTCCTGAATCTGCTGACGGATTCCAGTGATCTTGTCCGTGCGCACATCGTTGGCCTTCAGCGCCTGCAATAGATGACTGGCCCCGGACAATTCCAGCTTGTCCGTCTGCGCATTGATGTCGGCGCATTCGCGGGAACCTGCTTTTGAATTGGATTGGTGACAATCTTCTGAACCGGCGTACTCTGCGAAATGTTGTTAATCTGACTCATAACGCTCTCCAGCTTTCTAGCCCACCCCGTTCCACCCGCAGACTGGCGACTCCATCGCCATCACCTGCTATGTGGGTTTGCTCATTAAAATAGGTATCGACGCTGGTCATTGCGATTCTTGAAGCCAGCAGGCTTCTCCATAAAAACATTAAGTTATTTTGGAGCAATTACTTATGATCCTATTCATTGCCAAGGCGCAATAATTTCCATTTTCTCAGTCATTTTCTGCGGATAATTAAACTATCTATTCACTCCATTTTACCCATTTTAATGGCCCAATATATCGCTCTGGACATTATCGGCGATTTTACCGGACGCGTAGATTACTGGACCTTCGCGATTCATCGAGCCGGTAAGGACGAAAAAAATCTTCTGGTTCGCAGCGATTGCCATCTCGGCTGGACCCCGCTAATCATTCCACCCATGGCGGATTGGCCCCTTGCTGTACTCATGGATTTCGACGGCGTGATCGTCAACAGCGAGCCGCTTCATTTCTACGCGTTTCACCAGATTCTCCAGGCCGAAGGCCTCGAGCTTTCCGAAGAGGAATATTATCGCGAACTGATCGGCTTCGACGATCGCGGCGCGTTCCGGCATCATTTTGAGAAGCGAAACATCCCGCTCGATCCGGAAAAGCTGCTCCATCTGATGACCCGCAAGAGCGAGGTCGTCATGGAACTGATCGAAGATCGCAAATATCAATCCCTCCCCGGCGTGGAGGAATTCGTCCGCGGAATATGGCGGCATTATCCGCTTGGCATCTGCTCCGGCGCACTGCGGGAGGAAATCGAGGCGATGCTCGAAGGAGTCGCCCTGCGTGATTGCTTCAGCGTCATTGTCGCGGCCGAAGATGTGGCCGTCGGCAAGCCCGACCCGCAGGGATATCTGCTCTGCGCGAAGCTGATGTCGCGAAATCTGAAAGCACCGTTGAAGCCATCAGATTGCCTGGTGGTGGAAGATGCGCCAAATGTCATCAAATCGGTGAAGGCGGCCGGTTTCCCCACCCTTGGCGTCGCGACATCGCATGCGATCGATCAACTCGCCGCCGCGGATTGGCGCGTCAGTTCGCTCCAGCCGGCCGAAGTATTACAAAAAATCCCAGGCCTGCGCCTGGGAATTTAAATCGCTATTCAGTTGGAATCGCCTACCCTAATTCCGCTGCGCGGAAATTTCGGGCGATGGCCCATCCGTGCTAGCCGCCGGTGTCGGAAGAGCTGGATCTGACCCAGCCGGATCGGGCGGCAAAAGCAGCGGATGCGTCGCCTGCTGCTGCGGCTGTTGTGCGAGCAGGCTTTCACCCGGCTCCATGCCGATTCGCCGCAACGCGTTGTTCACTTTGCTGTCATTCTGGTTCAGGCGATAGGCGTCACGCAAAACCTGTCCCGCTTCCTGGTTCTGATTCATCTGCTCAAGATAGATGCCCAGGTCTCGCTGAGCGATGAAATTAGCCGGATCGATCTGAACCGAATGGCGATAGTTATTCAAGGCGCTGTCGGCGTCGCCGCGATAACGGAACACCCAGCCCAGCAGACGATAATCTTCGCTCGACCCGCTCTGGTTCGCGGTCTGCTCGATCAAATCGGTCTCGCGCCCGGTTGGATCATTCCGTGCGACGATGTGCGCGAGACGATCAAACGCGCTGTCATGCATGGCGGCGTTGTAATAAACGGTCCCCGGTGCCGGCATCAGGCGGAGAGTCGTCTTATACGCATCAATCGATTCGTGATACGACTGCATCTGCTCGTAACTGAGAGCGAGCCAATATTCGCTCTCCGGATCGAGCGGGCTTTGCCGGATCGCGTTGCTGAAATCGCCAGCGGCTTCAGCGTAGCGACCGTCGTTATAGTCCTGAATCCCTTGCTGCTTGGATTCCTTCGACCAGGTGAGAACATCGCTGCCGCAGCCGATCAGGGAAACCAGCAGAGGCCGGCGATTCCAATCGTCATAGCGCTGCCTAAGATTCGATTAATTGAACGATTCATCAGCTACCTCCATGTAGCACCGGGGTGACAAGTCCTTTGCACAAAAGATTATCGTATTGCCGCGGATATGCAAGGCCTGTGCGGGGAAATCATTGCGCCCGGGTGGCCAAAGGTCCCGAGGATGTCTAACTTGCATCGGCTTCAGACCAGATTGCCATGCAGAACCGGCGGCTCCTTGGCCGGCATCAATCGCGGAACATAATTCCCCGTCGAGAGAATCACCTTAAATGCCTCCTCGGTCGTCATCTCGATGAACTGGCATCGATCGGTGCGAATAAAATAGAGCCGGCCAGTGATCGGATTGGGGGATGAAGGAACGAATACACAGTAGTACGGCTCCTCCGCCTCAATGATCCGCCCGCTGCTGAATCCCATAAGCTTCATCGTTCCAGACTCATCCGGAATCAGCACCACGCGCGAAAATGTCCCCTCGGTTCCCCCCGGCGTCAACGCGATCTGCTTCCATCCCTGGTAAAACAGCCGAATCACCGGCAACCGCATGATGATCGCATCAACGATCCGCAGCACATATTTGCCGAGCAGGCTATTGGTGACCATTCCCACGGCGTAGATCGCCACCAGGGTCAGGATGACCCCCAGGAAATGGATGCGTCTGTGAAAAAGCCAGTCGGTGTAGACGACAGTCTTGTCGTCCACCCACCAGAGAATGAAAGCCGTCACCGCCAGCGGAAGGAAGGCGAAAATGCCGGCGATGAACGTGCGGCGAACGGTTGCTTTGCTCCACGGTTTTTCAAAATTCTTCATAACGAAACCAAGGTTATCATGCGCGGATTGGCTCGGAATTGCGAACCCGCACAATCATTTGCGCGAATCGCGGCCTGAATCGCGAGTGGTGGCCGAGGCCGACAATTGCTTGCGAAGCTGAGCGATAGCGGCAAATCGTTCGGCTGGCGGCGCGTCGAGATTCAATTGGATATCCCTGCCCAGAGCGCGATCCAGATGCTTGAGCGTCGCGACGCGAAGATCGGCGTCGTCGCTGGCCAGGCAATCCAAAAGGAAATTCACGTCCATGCCAAGCGCCTTGGCCTGCTGCGGCGTGAGCGGGAAAAATTCAGCCAGGAGCTTATCCGTTCGGACCTTTTGCTCAGCCGACCAATTCCGCCGGTCGGCGGACATTAGGAACAAAGCCGCCGGCTCGCCGATCTGTCTCAAGGCCGCCTGGGCTTTTTCGCGCTGGGAATATTCGCTGGCATCAAGCTGCGCCATCAGCGGCGCCAGCCGCGACGACAAATCCGCCGGCGGCTGCCAGACATCGGCCATCGCCTGCCAGGCAACCTGCTCTTCAACGCCAAACACCGCCTGATCTTGATGAAATTGCCGAAAGAGCGGGCGAAGATACTGCTCGAATTCGCGCGGATGCTCGCGCCGCAGCGCCGGCAGCGTCGCCGCGGATATCACCAGGCTGCTCGCCGGGCCGGTGTCCCCTATCTTCTGGACGCGCAGCGTGACGGGCTCGACATCTGCCGCATCCAGCGTTTCGATCAGCGAAATCGTCGTGAGCCCATCACCCGCCGTGATGTCCTGCACCACCTGCAATTGCATCGGGGTGTTCGTCACCATCAAATGCCGCCCCACCGGAATCGGGCCGAGCACTTCGTAATACTCAAAGATCGGCCAGATCGGCGAATGCTGCCGGGGGATCGAATGAGACAAAACAATCGCATCGCCCGGCAGATCGCTCAATGGCACGCGGGCATTCACCGGCCCAGATTCGAGTATGGGCCAATCAGCCGACAGCAATCCGGAGATTTCACTGAAATGCACAACCTGCGAGATGGATCGCTTAGGCAAAAGCGGAAATCGCCGCCATTGAGCAACAGCCTGATTGGTGTCAGCAACCACATCCTCGCCCCGAAAGGTGGCAGCAACGGGAGGGTTGCCGGATGGTTGAGTTGCACCGACATCTGCCCGGAGACCGGCGCAAACCAGGCCGATCAGGGGGAAGATCGTCAATCCAGCAAGTCGGCTCAAGTGCATTTGACGATCATTATAGTGCCCGCGTGACGTTGATAAATGCAACTTCCGGGGTTTCGGTCCGTCTAAATCATGAGCCGCCGCATTGGTGGCTTTTATCTTGTTGATGCCGCTCACCGGCGTACAATGATTGAGAGGAATGACCCCCATGAGTCGGCTGGATCATCATATTTCGGCGGTCCGAAACAAGCTCACGCTCGGCATTTTTCTCGATGCCTGGGCATGGACGGGTCTGCTTCTGGCCGTGCTGGTGTTGATCGCGATCATCGGGCAGCGGGTGCTCGATCGCGCGATTGCCCATCCGGGCGCATTGTTCCTGATCGGCATTGGAGCCACAACACTCGGCGCCTGGATTTTCAGCGTCACCCGCCGGCCCTCAGCCGAAACCGCAGCGGTGAAAATCGACGAAGCGCTTGGCCTCAAGGAAAAGTTCAGCACAGCGTTGTACGCGCGTCCCTTGGATGATCCGTTTGCCCAAGCAGCAGTGCGGGATGCCGAAGGCACGGCGGCCAAGGTATCCCTCTACAACCGGTTTCCGCTGAAGTTTCCGCGTCAAGTGATCACGGCGGCCGCGATATTTTTCGTCGCGTTTCTGGTCGCTCAATTCATGCCGCCGCTGCATCTGTTCGCGAAGCATGAGAAGGAATTGGCCAAGGCAACTCAAAACGCCTCGACGCCCGAACGCAATGATTACGTGAAGCAGGCGATGCCGACGATCCTGGCCCCCGCCGCCCTTCCCAACGCAAGTGAGAAGATTCGCCGCGCCACGAATGATCTGAACAAGGCGATGAATACGGATGAAGGGGATGAGCTTCGCAATCATCGCAGCGTGCTGTCGGCTCTTCAGGATTACAACAAGACGATGGTGGAAGAGCTGAAGAAAAACGAAAAATTCCAGACCTCAATGGAAGAACAGAACCAGATGTCGGCGATCGCCACGGCCAAGGATGATTCCACGCCGATCGGAAAAGCTCAGAACGAACTGAAAGCCGGCGATCTGGACTCAGCCATGAACGATGTTTCCAAGGCTGTAAACAAGTTCGACAAGATGAAGGACGCCGATCAGCAGAAGATGATCGAGCAGGCGAAGACGCTGGCGCAGGAGCTTTCCAAAGCGGCCAACGATCCAAAAGTCGGGCAGAAAATCGCCCAGCAACTCATGCAGATGGGAGCAACGCAATCGCAGGCGCAGCAAATGTCAGCTGCGATGCAGCAGGCCGCGCAGGGAAATAAACAGGCCCAGCAGCAGCTTCAGCAGATGGCCAAGCAAATGGCCCAGCAGATGAACAACGGCCAGGGCCCGACGCCAGCAGCAGCAACAACAGATCCAATCGATGATGACCAAGGCGCAGGCGATGGCCAACAGCCAGATGCAGGCGCAGTCATTATCGACTGCCGCTCAGCAATTGAGCCTGGCGATGGTTCAGGCACGGGCGGCGGGACAGCAATCATCCCAAGGCCAGCAGAGTCATTCGGGACAGAATCAGGGACAAGGCCAGACTCAGGGTCAACAACCCGGCGGTCAGCAACAGGGAATGGCCGCAGCCCAGCAGCAGATGCAGCAGCAATTGCAGCAGATGCAGGCGAACGCCAAGGACGCGCAGGCGATGCAAGCCGCCGCCAACGCCGCCGCGCAGGCCGCAGCCGATGCCGCGGCTGGGACTGAATAATCCGGGCGGCGGCGACGCGGGCAGATGCCGAACGGAGGCGGCAACGGTAACAGGACAAAATCCGAATCAAGGCGGTCAGCCGGGTCCGGGAAATCCGGGCTGGATCCCAATCCCGGCAAGGGCGGCGCGAAAATGGGAATCGCCATGGCGCCGGCGACATTCAAACAGGAATTCGATCCTTCAAAAGACAACGAACAGGGAAAGATCCTCGCCAGCAGATATGTCAAAGCCGGCATCGATCCGGGCCAATCGACGGCTGGATTGAAGGCTGTGGCCGCCTCCGCCGAGAAAGATGCACCGGATGATATCGATCAGGATCACATTCCCCGCGAAGCCCAGCAGGCGGAGAAAGAATATTTTAGTGCCATGCAAAAACAGGATGGGCAGTAGTGAATAAAATCCAGCCGCCCCCCGAAAGCCCCAATTTTATCGGGGCGGAACTCTGAATGAACTGCTCCATTCTCACGCTCGGCTATTTCACGCTGCGGCTGGACCAGTTCTCGCCGCTTGTCGCCCTCGCGCTTCTTCGCGGGATTCGGAGCATTCGTCGTTCTGCTCGGAATCCGCTCGATGGCCGGCTTGGGAGCGGCACGGAAATGGGTCGCCATCGGTGTTCGGCTGGCGGTTCTGCTGCTGGTCATTCTCATCCTCGGCGACATCAAGCTCGTGCGGAAGAACACGGATGTCGAGCTGATGATCGTGCGCGACATCAGCCGATCCACCGAGCTGGTCACCGATTTCCCCGGCAAATTTCTCCAGTCGTCGCTCGATGATTATCTGCTGACCTCCACCGCCAAGGACAACAGCCCCTCGCGCCGCGACGGCGATCGCGTCGGCGAAATCAGCTTCAACGAACACGCATTTATCGACGCGATCCCCAGCCCGCGACTGTCGCTGGAGGCCCGCGCGATCCGCGATCGCGGCACCGGCACCGACGCCGCCGGAGCCATTCAGCTTGGCCTCGCATCCATGGGCAATGATTCGATGCACCGGATGCTGCTGATCTGGGACGGCAACGCCACCGCCGGCGATCTGAACGCGGCCCTCGCGGCCGCTTCGAGCCAGCATGTGCCGATCGACGTCATGCCGCTGAATTACAACGTCGAGCACGAAGTGATGATGGACAAATTCATCGCCCCGACCCGCCGGCAGGAAGGCCAGCCGTTCAACATCGACGTTTACATCAACAACAAAAACGCCCAGAACGTGGAAGGCGATCTTTCCGTCACCGACAACGGAAAGCTGATCCCGCTGCGCGATGGCAAGACAACCGAGCGAGTCACCCTGAAACCCGGCCCGAATGTCGAGCGCATTCGGGCTCCCCGCACAGAGCGTCGGCGTGCATCAATTCCACGCGACGATCACGAATATCGACAATGTGGATGCAACCGTTGGCAGCGATACGGTGCCGGTGGCCACTCAGCTCGACAACAAATCCGCCGACAGCTTCACCTTCGTGCAGGGCGAAGGCCGCGTGCTGCTGGTGGATAACACCGATCCCAATCATTCCGTCGATTCCGGCAGATTTCTTCGCCAGGCATTGGCTGGTGAGAAGATCAACGTCGTCTCGATCACGCCCGACCAGTTCCCAAACAATCCGATCGAGTTGCAGGGTTACGACGCGGTGATCCTGGCGAACGTGCCGCGCGGATCGGGCGGCCTCAGCGACGTTCAGGAAGCGATGCTCGCTCAATACGTTCACGACACCGGCGGCGGGCTGGTCATGATCGGCGGCCCGCAGACTTTCGGCGCGGGCGGCTGGGAAGGCTCGCGGCTGGAGCAGGAACTCCCCGTCACGATGGAAGTTCCGGCGCAGCGCCAGATTCCCAAAGGCGCGCTCGTCCTGATCATGGACCCGGCCGAAGCGCCCGATGGAAATTACTGGGGCGAGCAATGCGCGATCAAGGCGATGGAAGCCCTCTCATCGCAGGATGAAGTCGGCGTCATCAGCTTCGCATTCTCCAACGGCCCGGGCGACCGGTGGGATGCGCCGCTCGCCGTCAAAGGGGATGGAAGCAAGGTGCTGGCGGCGATCAAAAATTGGGAACTGGGCGATATGCCCAGCTTCGATCAATCCGATCCGCCTCGCCCTGGATGGCGGGGACGGCAATCCGGGCCTGATCGCCTCCAACGCCCGAGCCAAGCACATCGTCATCATCACCGATGACGATCCGCAGATGCCGGCCGAGGATGCGATCCAGCGACTGATCGACAACAAAATCAGCGTCTCGACGATCACGGTCTATCCACACCAGGCCGGCAACGTCGCGACTGGCATTCGCAAGATCTGGCCAAAGCGAACCGGCGGAAAATCGTACGGGCCGTTCGAGGGAAATCTCGCCCCGCTGCCGCAAATCTTCATCAAGGAAGCGACCGTCGTGAAGCGCAGCATCATTCAGGAAGATACGCATGGCATTCCCGTTCGCTGGCCGCCACCAGCAGCGATCTGGTGAAGGGAATTCACGCCCGGCCCTCTGCCGCCGCTGTATGGCTATGACCTGACCGGGCGAAAAGACAATCCGCTGATCGAAGTTCCCATCACCGCCGGACCAAAACACGATCCGGTGCTCGCCCACTGGCAGGCGGGGCTGGGGAAAGCCGCGGTCTATACCGGCGATGCCTTCAACCGCTGGGATGCGAACTGGGTCGGCACCGGAATGTACGAGAAATTCTGGTCGCAGCTCGTGCGCGGCGTTGTCACGGTCGCCATTCTCCAGCGATTTTGAAACGGAAATGACCACCGACGGCGACAAAGGCCACATCGTCGTCCGCGCCGACAAAGAAGGAAACGCGTTCAACAATTTTCTGAACATCGCCGGCACGATCGCCGGCGGCGCCGATCTGACGCCGCATCCGATCCGCCTGCTGCAAACCGGGCCGGGAACCTATGAAGCCGATTTCGACGCCAGCGCGCAGGGCAGCTACATCGGCTATCTGAAGTACGCCGGGCAGGATGGCAAGCAGCGGATCGCTCCTGGCCGGGACGACCGTCAACAGCTCGCCCGGAAATGCGCAATCTGCAGAGCAACGATGCACTGCTCAAGCAGATCGCCGAACGAACCGGCGGGCGGGTGCTCAAGCCGTTCGATGTCGCCTCGGCCGATCTGTTCACGCGCGATGGGCTGGCCGTAACCGATTCGCCGCAATCGATCTGGGATTTGCTCGTCCCGTGGCTGCTGGCGTTGATCATTATCGATGTGGCGGTCCGCCGAATCGCGTGGGATTGGCCAGCGACCAAGCGGATGGCCGCTGGCCGTGGCGGATTATGTCCGTCAGTTCACGATGACCTACCGCAAGGTCGAAATCGCCGCAGAATGCTCGACAGCCTGAAGCGCGTGCGCGAGGAAGTCGCCGAGCAGAAATTCAAAGCCCGCGCCGGAATCCAGGTCGAATCCGGATCGGCGCGCACTGCATCCGATGCCCGATCCACGCGCGAAATTCGACGCCGGCGCGGCGTCGAGGGCGACATCACCGCGGTCGTCGGCGGAGCCGTCGATAAGCCGATCCCATCAGCCCCCAGAAACATCGAACCCAAAGGCGCCGTCGGCCTCGGCGAACACACCGGCGGCCTGCTCGAAGCCAAACGCCGGGCGCAACAAAAGATCAAACAGCAACAGGAGCAGAATTAACGTGAACCCCAATCCCTTACCAAGGATCTCAATATGGCCATCCCCTACCGTTCCCGGCGTCGATCCGCAAATTCAGGCCGCCTGCGAGCAATTTCGCCAGGATTACCGCGCCGTGCAAAGCCGAGATCGCCAAGGCGATCGTCGGCCACGAGGCGATCATCGACGGCGTGCTGACCTGCCTCTTCGTCGGCGGCCATGCGCTGCTCGAAGGCGTGCCCGGCCTGGGCAAAACCGCCCTGATCCGCACGCTGGCCAGCGCGCTCGACCTGAAATTCAACCGCATCCAGTTCACGCCCGACCTGATGCCGGCCGACGTGATCGGCACCAACGTCATCATGGAAAACGAGCACGGCCGCCGGGCATTTCAACTTCATGGCCGGGCCGATCTTCTCGCAGATCGTGCTCGCCGACGAAATCAACCGCGCCACGCCCAAAACGCAATCGGCCCTGCTGGAAGCGATGCAGGAAAAGCAGGTGACCGCCGGCGGCGCAGGTGCGCAAGCTCGAAGAGCCGTTCTTCGTGATGGCCACGCAAAATCCGCTGGAGCAGGAAGGAACCTATCCGCTGCCCGAAGCCCAGCTCGACCGGTTCTTCTTCAAGCTGCATCGTGCAATACAGCGGCCGCGAAGAACTGCGCGAGATCCTGGACCGCACCACCACCGGTCACAAGGCGGACATCAAGCCGGTGCTCGACGGCCCGAGGATCATTGCAGCATCAGCAACTGGTCAAGCGCGTGATCATCGCCCCGCACGTGCAGGATTACGCCATCCGCTTCGTGCTGGCGACGCACCCGCAGGGCATTTTCGCGATCCCGATGATCAACCAGTTCCTGCGCGTCGGCGCCAGCCCGCGGCCGCCCAGGCGATCACGCTGGCCAGCAAAGTGCGGGCCCTGCTCGATGGCCGGTTCCACGTCAGCTTCAAGGACATCAAGGACGTCGCCATCCCCGCCATGCGGCATCGCGTGATCCTGAATTTCGAAGGCGAAGCCGAGGGAATCACCACCGACATGGTGCTGGAAAAAATCATCGCCGAAACGCCGACGGCGATGGAAGAGGAATTGGCCGTCGGCACAAGGAGATAAGAGCTACTTGCTGTATTTGGCCTTTAACAACTTTGAGGGCTCGCCTCCTATCGCGGCGGGCATCGTCTTTATCGTGATGGCAATAATGATCGCCTCGCTCATATTTCGTGAAAAGAAAAGAATCGACGCTCAGGATCGTTTCGCTCGGCGAATATGCGTCAAATGCGGATACGATCTGCGGGCGAGCAAGGGTCGTTGCCCTGGATGCGGATTTCCAATTGAGGCGCCACAACTTCCTTTAACGATGGCCCTAAGCATGTCGGCATTGCGAACTCATTGGCCCGCGAAAAAACACGAGCCGCGTCAACCGGCTCCTGACGAATCACGAGTCGAGTTGTATATTTCGCAGGAAGGCCCCGATGTGGACCTCCTTATCGATCAGCTCGAAGCCGGCGGAGTGTCCGCAAGCTTTCAGCTTTCAAAATGGCGGTCCGCCGGCGGCCGTAGTCAGCCCCTCGGTAGAACATACCTTCAAAACCGTATTGGTTTGGTCAGGTGATCTCGATCGGGCAGCGGAAATCGTCCGCAAATTCCACAAGGTCAAATGACTACTACCGCTCAACAGAAAACCTCACGCCTGCTCGATCCGTCCTTCATGGCCCGGCTCGATCAGCTCGACATCATGTCCCGCAAACTGCTGGCCGGCAAGCTGAAAGGCGAACGCCGATCCAAACGCCGCGGGCAATCCGTCGAATTCGCCGACTACCGCAATTACGTCGTCGGCGACGATCTCCGCTTCATCGACTGGAACATCTACGCCCGGCTCGATCGCCTGTTCCTCAAGCTCTTCCTCGAAGAAGAAGACCTTTCGCTGTACATCCTGGTCGATGTCAGCAAGAGCTGCGATTACGGCACCCCGAACAAGGCCCTCTACATCAAGCAGGTGGCGGCGGCGCTGGGTTACATCGGGCTGGTGAACTACAACCGCGTGCACATCGCGGCGATGGCCGATGGCATCGTCGCCGAAACCGGCGCGCTGCGCGGCCGGCAGCGCGTTGGGCAGATGATCGACTTCGTCAGCAATCTCAAGCCCGCCGGCCCAGCCATTTCGCCGACGCCTGCCGGCGATTCGCCCTCACGCACCGTCAGAAAGGCGTCTGCGTCGTCCTGTCCGATTTCTTCGTCAAGGAGGGATTCGAGCAGGGCCTTCGCTACGTGGCCGGCGGAAAATACGATCTCTTCTGCGTGCAGGTCCTCTCGCCGCAGGAAATCGAGCCGGACCTTGCAGGCGATCTGAAACTCCGGGATATCGAGGACGACGACATGGCCGAGGTGTCGATCACTCAGCCGCTGATCGCCCAATACAAGAAGAATCTAACGCCTATTGCCTGAGCCTGAAGGATTATCTCCGCCGTCGCGGCGGAACGTATCTGTTCACCAGCACGGCGGTGCCGTTTGATACGCTGGTGCTGAATTATCTGCGCGAGCGCGGACTGCTCGGCTAACACTATGACCTGGCTCCCGCATTTCCTCAATCCCTTCGCCGCCGCCGTTGCGGGCGCGATCTTCATTCCCTCGCTTCTGGTGCTCTATTTTCTAAAACTGCGCCGACGGAATCATGCCTGTTCCCTCGACGCTGCTCTGGCGAAAGGCCGTGCAGGATTTGCAGGTCAACGCACCGTTCCAGCGGCTGCGGAAGAATCTTCTGCTGCTACTGCAGCTTCTGCTGCTGGCCGCCCTGCTACTGGCGTTAGCCCGGCCGATCTTGAATTATTCGCCTGGAGCAGGGCCACGAACGATCATCCTGATCGATCGTTCCGCATCGATGTCCGCTGACGATCTGCCCGGCGGCAAAACCCGGCTCGAAGAGGCTAAGCGGCGGGCGAGGGATCTCGTCGGCACGCTCGGCCGAAACGGCGCGGCGATGGTGATCGCATTTGACGATTCGGCTGAAACCCTCGCCCCTTTCACAACCGATGTCCGCCTGCTTCGGAATGTCATCGATTCGATCCAGCCAACCGATCGCCGATCAAAGCTGGAGGCGGCCTATCAGCTTGCCGACGCTCAGGCCGCTTTCACCGCTGGCGATTCGCAGGCGTTTCGCCAGGCACCGGATGTTTATCTCTTTTCCGACGGCCGAATGCTGGATAGCGACAAGGCAACCGTTCAGGGCAATCTGCATTACGAGCAGGTCGGCACTCCGACCGCCGGCAACATCGCGATCGTTTCGCTCAGCGCCAAGCGGGATTATCAGCAACCGACGGAGGTTCAGGTGTTCGCCCGTCTCGCGAATTTTGGACCTGACCCAGTGAACGATGCCCAGGTTCAGCTCACCGTTGACGGCCATGTCCGCAGCAGCGGCCGTGTGAATCTGTTGCCCGAGCGATTCACCGACGATCAGCGGAGACAAGCCATCGCCGGCGGATTCAACCAGCGCGACGGCATCGAATTTCCCACGATCGAATTAACCTCGTCAGCGATTGTGACGGTCGAGCAGATGAATCGCGATAACGATCATCTCGCGGCGGATGACTCGGCCAGCGTGATCGTTCCGCCTCCGAAAATCGTTTCCGTTCTGCTCGTAACCGATGGCAACTGGTTCCTAGAACAAGGCCTGCGAAGCCAGCGGCTGCAGGTTCTCGATAAAATGCTCCCCCAGCAATATCACGAGTTAAGCCAAGCGGACGGCGGCGGAAAAAAGCTTCCGAAGCCGTACGATGTGATCGTTTTCGATCGCGATGACGATCTGACGCCGGAAGAAGTCCCCAAAAGCGGCGCGGCGATTTATTTCGGCTGCGTTCCGCCGGGACTGGAGATCAAGCCGGCATTGGATCAGGCCGGCCATCGCGTTGTGAAGGATGACAACTGGGTTCTGGACTGGGACCGGGATCATCCGATGCTGCGACATTTGAATCTCGGCAAGCTATATGCCGCCCACGCGTTCAAAGTTTTGCCGACGCTCAATTCGCAGATATTAGTGGATGGCACGAATTGCCCGCTAGTCGTTTTGCACCGAGAAAACCGGGCGTTTCACCTGATCATCCCGTTCGACATCATCAATAGCAGTTGGCCGTTGCAGCCGACGTTTCCGGTATTTTTGTATCAGGCCCTGCAATTCATGGCCCTCGGCACGGACATGGAAGTGCGGCCAAGTTACGAACCCGGTGTGGCCCTCCGGATTCCGCGATTCAATTTGCAAAAGCTGAACCCGGTCCCGCAAAGCGTAACGATCAACGGGCCGATGGGAGCGATGCAGGCAAAGGTTCCGCCAACAGGCGATTTCGTATTGCCGGCCCTGGACAAAGTCGGCTTGTATCAAACCGATCCGCCGATTCCGCAATACGAAAACATCGCTGTAAGCCTGCTCGATCCGAACGAAAGCAATCTATTACCTGCCGATGTCGCGCCCGGCTCCGGCGGCCACGCGACAGCCGTTGCATCTGCCAAGAGCCGCCTGGAAATATGGTGGTGGCTCGTGGCTGCCGCCCTGCCGCTGCTGATGATTGAATGGTGGGTCTATACGCGGCGGGTGCATTTGTGAAAATCGAGTCCAATCAGTGGTCGGCTCCAAAGTGACATTCGGGAAACTGTGAATCAATGTCAACGAAGACCTTGTTCACCTGCCGTTTAACTTCTGCCTCCGAAATATTCCCCTTGTTGATGTCATCCGCGATCGCGCTGAATCGGGCAACGATGACCTGAATCGACGCAGCACACGCCTGCGCCGGTGTTTCGCCAGCGATGGGCTGACGCCGAACCGCCCTAAACGTCAGCCGAAAATTTCGCTTTGCATCCAGCTTCCACGTACCCTGATCGCGCACGAAATAAAGCGGCGACTGCCAGCACCCAACATAGGGACCGGCCGGCGCCGCCAGCATGATCTCTTCGGTATCGCCCATGGTGTGCGCGTTCTGCGGGCTCATGCGCGGTAGCGCATCCATCATGTAAACCGCGTTGGTGGATACCAGCCCGATGTTGAGCGTTGTCCCGTGCATGCCGAATCGCGAGATCGCCACATTCGCAAGGTGATATGCCGAGACATCCACGTCAATAAACCGGTTCATGTTATCGATCGCTTTAGGATCAGTTCCTGGCCGGTAATAGAAGAGAGCCTGCGCAGCCGCTGCGTCATTGCGATCGTATCCGTCGATCATCGACTTCAGCGTCTGGCAGCACGCGTCGTAATTTTCGTCCGTCGCCTTGGAAACACCGGCCGTGTTTGTCATCGCCAATACGACAGGCCGATCCGGCGGCGTCGAGCGCAACTCCGGGGCAGCAAATACCACCACTGTCCCGATTGCTACTGCTGCGATTGCACACTGAATAGCCAATATTTTTACTCGAGCTCGGGTCATCATTTTTGCGGCTCCTTTTGCCAGATAAATTGCGGAACTTGAATGTGCGACGCCGGAAGCGCCGCTGAGTGTCAGATCAATCGTCGCCTTCGTCAGATAAGCCGGGGCAGCCAGCGCGGTGCCGGTTTGAATCGTTTCGCCGAGCGATTCGCTCGCAACGGATGCGCCGCGGCCGACCAGAAAACGCTTGAGACGTCCCAGCGCATGCGCCACCCGCTTTTGAGCGGCATTCTGGGAAATTCCTAGCGTCTGGCCAAGCGACGCGAGCGGCATATCCTCGAAATAACGAAGCAATAAAACCCGGCGATCCTTCTCAGATAATCCAGCGAGCGCATCATCCAGATGCGGCGAAATGTCAGACCAGGAATTTGCAGGAGGAATTTCTGAACGCATGGCGGCGGCCTCTCGTTCATGCAATTTTCGGCGCGTCTCAGCCCTACGCGTATTGGCGACGACATACCGCGTCGCGTTAAACAGCCAACCTTTCACGACGGTTCCCTGCTTCAGCCGGCCGGCCCGCTGCGAGAAGAGCAGAAACACCGCCTGCGTCACATCTTCAGCGAGATGGGGATCGCGGGTTTGCCGCAGGGCTGCGCCGTAAACGAAATCAATGTGCCGGCTAATGAGCTCCTGAAATGCCCCGGCAGCCGGTTCGCGGGCATATGAGGCGAGTAATTTGGAATCATCCATCATCATTGGCATCTCTATTATCCAATGTGCGGCTGATAGAGACATACGCCTGGAAAATTCGGGCGGGATGCGGGCCTGCTATTCAACCGTCGCGTCGATGCCGTGATCCAGCAGGGCTTTACGGATTTCAGCAATGTGACCGAAATCCCGCGTTTCCAGCGTGCAAACGACCACAACCCGGGCGACATCAGCCGGACCGAAATGGCGATCATGCGAAACATCCTGAATACTCGCGCCGGTGGAAGCCAGCAGAGCAGCTAGATTTGCCAGCGCCCGGGACGATCGAGAAGACGTGCAAAGACGCGACAAAAACGGCCATCAGCGGCCAGCCCACGGTCAATCACGCGGGCAATGGTGGTCACATCAATGTTTCCGCCGCACAAAGCCAGAACCACATTCTTACCGGCAAGACCCATGGATTTATCCATCGCCGCCGCCAGTGGAACAGCGCCAGCGCCCTCGACCACCGTCTTTTCCAATTCCAGAAGCCGAAGAATCGACAGCGCGATCTGCCCCTCATCCACCAGCATCACATGATCGACATATTTTTGAATGATCGGAAAACAGAGCTTCCCACCCTCGGCGACAGCCAAGCCATCGGCGAGCGTCGGTTTAGTTTCAATGCGAACCAGGTGACCGAGGCGAAGAGATTCATGCAGCGTCGGCGCATGCGCCGGCTCAACGCCGATGATGCGCACATTTGGCTTAAGCGATTTGATCGCCAGCGAAACGCCGGAGATCAACCCCCCGCCGCCGATCGGCACAATCACCGCGTCAACGTCCGGCACATCCTGAAGAATTTCCAGCCCCATCGTCCCTTGCCCGGCGATGATATCGGGATCGTCGAAGCCGGGGATATATGCCAGCTTTTTTTCATCGGCGAGCTGCGTGGCCAGCGCCCTGGCATGGTCGTAACTCTCCCCATGCAAAATGACGTTCGCGCCGAATCCGCGGCAATTGGAGACTTTCACCAGCGGCGCCCATTTCGGCATGACAACCGTCACCGGAATGTGAAGCAGTTGACCGTGATACGCAACGCCAAGCCCGTGATTTCCAGCCGATGCGACAATGACGCCGGTTTTTCGCTGATCGGCGTTCAAGAGCATCAGCTTGTTGCGCGCCCGCGCTCCTTGAAGCTGCCGGTCATTTGCAGATGGTCGAGCTTGCAGAAAATCCGGCAACCACACAGCCGGCTGAGGTGCAGGGAATAGGGACAGGGGCTACGGTAGATCGCATCCTTGATGCGCTCGTGGGCGGCGAGAATGTCTTTCAGGGTCACGGGCAATTCGCGCGATCCAATTCGGTTGGTCTAAATGTCGCTCGTCTGCCGGGCCTGACTCGATCTCACGCGGCAAGTGTTCGATCAGTTCCGGCTGGGGCAATTCC
This sequence comes from uncultured Phycisphaerales bacterium, assembly GCA_963773725.1. GTDB lineage: Bacteria > Planctomycetota > Phycisphaerae > Tepidisphaerales > Tepidisphaeraceae > PALSA-1353. The sequence continues at coordinate 65,338 of CAVZCA010000007.1, read as the reverse complement.
TTATCGGTACGCGCACCCAATTCCGCCATCTTCCGCGCGGTCGGCATCACGCGACCTTCCAATGATCCGAGCACGGAATTGTAATTGCCCACCGCTGAATTCAGGCTTCCGCCCAGCTTGGAAATATGCGTCAACACTGTACTGAAGCGTTCGTACAATTCGGTGCCGAGCGATCGGATTTGCTCGGCATTTTCGGTGATCGCCTCCTGCCGCCAACCAAATTCAATGGTTTTGAGCAGCGCGATCAAAGTCGTCGGCGTAGCAATCAGAACGTGATTTCTGATGCAATCCTCCACCAGCGCAGGGTCCTGCTCGACAGCTGCGTACAAAAACGCCTCGCCCGGCAGGAACATGATGACATATTCCGGCGAGCGCGAAAATTGCGACCAGTAATTCTTAGCCGATAACTCGCGCGACCGGCTGCGAACTTGCTGCGCGTGCCGCTGAAGATGCGTCTTTCGAGTATCTTCATCAACTGCTGCGGCTGCATCAAGGAAAGCATCCAGACATGTCTTGCAATCGATCACCACGTCGCGATCGCCGGGGAGTTTCACGACCATATCAGGGCGAAGCTTCCCTGATCGCCATCAATGGTCTGCTGCTCGACGAAATCGCATTTGTCGGATAGCCCGGCAAGCTCCACCAATCGGCGGAGGGAGATTTCGCCCCACTGGCCGCGAACCGTCGGACGCGACAGAGCCGTCACAAGCTGAGATGTTTGCGTATTGAGCGTCCGCTGCGTCTCGGCCAATGTGCCAAGTTGCTCGCGAAGCATGCTGTAAGATTCCACGCGTGATTTCTCAATCTCGCCGACACGAATCTGGTATTGATCCATCAATCCGCGGAGTGGCTTGAGCAAGCCGTCGATTTGCTCCTTGCGCTGGTCGAGCGATCCCGCCGCCTCGGCCGCCAGCGTGGCGAAACGTTCCTTGGCTAACTGGAGAAACGTTTCGTTGTTACGGGCCAGCACCTCAGCCGACGCACTGGCAAAGGCCTGCCGCAGTTGCTCCTGCGCTTGTTCAAGAAGCTGGCGCTGTTCAAGAAGATTCTGCTGACCGGCGGCAAATTGGGTTTGAGCCGTAGCTAACTCACGCTCGCTTTGGGCCAGGGCATCCCGAAGGGATTGGGTTTGAACTTTCTCAGCAGAGAGTTGCTGGGTGAGATCAGCCAGCCGCTGCTCGGCGACTTGCCACCGCCGCGATGCCTGCGACATCCCCAGCAAAACGCCGAGGGCGATTCCGATCACCAGGCCTGCGATGCTTGCCGCCAAAAGCATTCGAACTCCGTTCCGTGCTACCTGAACGATAACCTAACACGGAACGGGTATTTGCGGAAGTCCCCCATCAAAAGTACCTCGTCACGCGACAGCGGCCACCGGCTTGGGCGTCTGCAGGATCCATTTGCGGATCGCACCCGTATGCGATTCCCAGGCTGAAGAACATCGCCGCTTCAAAAATACGTCGAAGAGTGAATCGATCGCCCTCCACAGATCACGCATCAGGGCCACCCGCTCCTCGAAATTGCGTGCGGGGCGTGTCGGCTTCCTCGATCTTCGGCAATTTCGCCGATGAAATCGAAAAGCTCTCGGCATTGAACGTCAGTGTGAACTGCTGCCGCGAGAAATCCAGCACCAGCCCCGCTTTTCGCGGAAATTTTCCGGTGCGCAGAGCGTCCTTGGCTTCGGGCATGCGCGTCGGGCCGTCGCCGCGCAAGGTATCGCGGCCGCTCAGGCCGTAGGCGCAGTCCAGATCAAGTGATTTGTCGATGAAGATCGCCGCTTCGCCGGATTCGACCTTGATCGTTCCGTCGCGCTGGTCGGCTTCATTCCAGAGCCAGAGCAAAAATTCATTGCCCGAGGAAATCCTTCGGCTGCGGCCCCTTGGCTGTCCAGGGATATTCGGGATACTGGCTCTCCCCCTCAGGCCCGAGGACAAAACGGGTCGGACGCGAATCCTCGTAATCGCGCCGATGGCCGCGCGATTCCAGCATCTTCAGCGCGATCGACCCGGCGGACAGCGGCTGCAATTCCAATCCAAACGTCCGCTCGAAAAGCTCCATCAGTTTCTCAGCCACCGGGCCGGAAGCGGGCGAATAAACGCTGGCTGTAGGGAAATCCCACAGCACGGAAGTCAACCGGCTGCGGCGAAACTTGCCCGATTTTAATTCCTTGTCGAGCTTCCGGGCCAGCGTCTCCTTCACCATCGATTTCTGCTTGCGGCTGATGAATCCGGACGGATTCGACGCAGCCACCGCATCTTCCTCCATGATCTTGTACGCCTGCCGCAACTCCGCCGGCACGCGATTGGTATCCACCCGCATGGCAAATGAAACCGCATCGTTGAACACATTCCGCTCAAAATCGAATCGGCTATCGAGAACATGCCGCCCGCCGCACCACCCATATTCGATCTCCGGCGGCACCCCATCCTCGGATGGAACCAGGGCTATGCTCGGTCAATTGGTCAAGCAGAGACTGCTCGATGGCCTTTGGTTGATCGCCGAGGACGGCAAAACGACGCATGGAGACGGAGCCGGATGAAAATCCCATAGGCTGGGAATCTACAGGATGAGACAAAATCTTCCGCGCACGGGGTTGCGGCATCGACAGGCTTCGCGCATGTTATCCACACCCTGTTCATGAATCAGAATGGTATTTAGAATATTTGCCTGCTGTAAGTGTGCTGCTGATGGCGGGCTGCCAGGCCGAACCCTATCCATTGGCAACGCCAAGGCGTGTGGCTGATGGTGACGGCCGCGATTTCCCCCGCCGTCGTCCGTGTGGATGTCGCCCAGGCGATTTACAAGGACGGCAAGCAAAGCCTCGTCCGCGGAAATGGCTCGGGTGTCATCATCGATCAGCAGGGGCGGATTCTGACGAATTATCACGTCGCCGGACGGGCGATCGAAATTTATGTCACGCTTGCCGACAAAGAGCGCGTCCCGGCCCGGCTCATCGGCGACGATCACTGGACAGACCTCGCCATCATTCAGATGGATATGGACGCGGTCAAGAAGCAAAACATCACGTTCAGCTCGGCCGAGCTTGGCAACAGCAGCGTCCTGGTCGTGGGACAGGACGTGATGGCGTTCGGCACGCCCTTCGGCCTGGCGCGAACCGTCACGCGCGGCAGCATTTCCAACACCGACCGCACGTTTTACGACGTTCAGCAGAGCATGGACATCGACGGCTACGAAACCGGCGATTTCTCCAACTGGATTCAGATGGATGTCCCAATCAATCCCGGCAACAGCGGCGGGCCGCTCGTGGATATCAACTCCAAAGTGGTCGGCATCAACACGCGCGGCGGCGGGCAAAATCTGAATTTCGCGATTCCGATCGATACCGCCAAGCCGGTCATCGCCGCCATTCTGCAAACCGCTGCGCCCGGCGTAAAAGGGGCGCGTCGATCGCAGCGACCTCGGGATTCGAACTGATGCCGATGCATCGAGCTGGAATCGTTTTACGACATCGATATCAATCGAGGGCGTGCTGATCAACAGCGTGGACCAGATCGGCCCCTACGCTGACGCCGGCGGAAAAGCGCAGGACATTCTGCTGGCGGTCAACGGCCAGCCGACCAATGTTCGGTTCCCTGAAGAACTCGCCGCCAGTGCGGCTGCGGCTGGCATCACTGCCCATCGGCAGCAACGTGCAAATGACCGTCAAGACGCGGGAAAGCAACACTCACTCTCACCGCCAAGACCACAAAACTCGAAGGATTTCTGGGCGAAGAACGCGGCTTCACGCAATGGGGCGTTTCCCTGCGCGAGGTCACGCGGCCATATGCCATCGCCAACCAGTTGGATCAGGTCGCTGGTGTGTGGATCACCAGCATGGCGGACGGCGAGCCGGTGGAACGCGCCCATCTCCAGGCGGGCGATGTGATTCTTTCGGTCAATAACACGCCGGTAAAGGACATGGCCCAGTTTCAGACCTTGTACGATAAAACGCTCGCGCAGAAGATGGATCGCGTTGAGCTGGAAGTGGAGCGAGGGCGGGAGGATTTTACCTCGATCCTGAAAGTGAAGGAATACGCGCCGGCGACCGAGCCGGGCGAATAGGAGTCGCATGAAAAATACCGCACGATTGATCGGATGGATCGCAATTTTGCTTTCGCTGACAAGCACTGCCGCGATGGCGGACGAAGCGGAGACGATCCGCACCATGTACGACATGGTGAAACCATCCCTTGTTGCCGTCAAATATACCTGGGCCAATGAGCTTGGCTCGCAGGAACTCACCGCCGCCGGCGTGATCATCGGCGACGATGGGCTGGTGACCATCCCCATCGGCATCGTGACGCCGGCGATCATTCCCGACGATCAGATGCAGAAATTCAAAATCGTCGTGCCAAGCGCCAACGGGCGACGAGACCGAAATCGACGCGACGTTGCAGGGGCGCGATGAGCGGTCGAGCCTCGCGTTTGTCCGGGCCGATTCGCCGCAGAAATGGAAGTCGATCAAATTCGTCGATGAATCGCCGGAAACGGGCGATCCGCTTTATTCCGTCGGCATTCTCCCAAAAGGGGCGGGATATAAGGCGTTGGTAACCACCGCATTCATGTCCACGCGCTGCGCGGCCCGATTCCGCAGATTGCTCGTGTCGGCGGCCAATTCGCCGGCGTCGGCGCGATCGTGCTGGATGCCCAGGGGCGGGCCATCGGATATGTCCACGCGCGAAGCTTGGGCGAGGCCCTTCTGGATAATCCGGAAAATCCGGATGATCTACCGATGCTGACCAACCCGCCGCGGCTGTTCATTCCCGCGAGCGATTTTCTGACCGGGATTCAAAACCCGCCGTCGCCGGACAAGCCGATCGTCATTCCCTGGATCGGCTGCGAGATGAAAGGGCTGGAAAAAGAAGACGCGGAGTATTTCGGGCTGGAGAATGTGCCGGCGGTCCAGATCGGCGACGTGGTTCCCGATTCACCCGCCGCCAAGGCCGGGCTGAGCAAGCTGGATGTCATCACCCAGATCGACGGCAAGCCGATCGAGCGCGGCGATCTGCCGGTTGAGCTTCCCGATATCGTCACCCGCAAAATTCAGCGGATGGAAGTTGGAGACAAGGTCACCTTGTCCGTCATCCGCAACAAGGGCGATGCTCCAAAGCAGATCGTGGTGACGCTGGAAGCGCGTCCGAAGCAGCCGCACGAAGCCAAACGATTTTATGCGAAAGATCTCGGATTCGTGGTGCGTGAAGTAACGTTCCTCGACACCTATCGGCGCAAGCTGGCCGCATCCACGGCGGCGTCGTGGTGGCGCTCCTCCGGCCGCAGGCGGCGGCACAAGCAGCAAGGCTGGGCAATAACGATCTGATCATCCAGATGAACGGAAATCCGGTGACCAACCTCGACGAGTTCAAAAAAGATTATCGCGATTTCCGCAAAGATCGGCCGAACGATCCGCTGGTGCTGGAAGTCATGCAGGTGGATGGGAAGCAGCGACGATCAATATCGAGCCCCCGCAGGCCAATGTGCAGCCGGGAATGTAGCGGAAAAATCCGCTCTACCCGCGAGAAACTTTCTCCACATCAATCCGATACACGCTCTGCACATGCCCCGCCGCCGATCTCACGCCGACATGCAGCGTCCCCACCACGTCCACAAGATCGCTGGAATATTCCGCATCATGCCCGGGAAGCACCGACGCGGCGACAAAATGCTGAACCTTCGGCGGCCCGTTGAAACAGCAGTTGGTAATGGAATACACCAGCGTAAAGGCACGGATTTTCCCATCGGCCTCATACGGCTCATACATCTGCCCGGTCAGCAAAACCCGCTTGCCGTCGAGCTGGCGATATCGCTGCGGGATGTCCTCACTGGTCCCGGCGTCCTGGTCCATCTCAAAGCTGCTCATCGCCTTGAGATCGACCACCAGCAGATCGCCTCGCCGCGTGATGCCGCCGGTGATGACCGAATCCATGTACAAATACGTCGGATATCCAAAGAGGAAGACAACTGTGGCGAAGAGCATGATGCCCCGCCAGGAGGTCTTCTGCCACCAGGGTTTCTGCCAGCGATTTTGTGGCAACACGCGCGTCATTACGTGGCAACAAGGTTCGTCGCGACCGAGGTGCGATACGCTTTCATGGCCGGCACAAGCCCGGCGACGATCGCCAGCACGATCACGGCGACAACATAAATTCCTTCGCTCACAAGTTCCCACCCATTATAGCTGAGATTTTCGCCGAAATTGTGGAGCATGTACCACGCCCCCACCGCATTGACGCCGTGCCCGCGGCCAGCCCCAGGATCGATCCAAACAGGGCAATGAACCCCGCTTCGAGGCAGATCAGGGTCAGCACGGTTCGCCGTGTCGCCCCCAGCGCGCGGAGGATGGCGATTTCCTTCAGCCGGGCCGACACGGAATTGTAGATGCTCACCAGAATTCCCACCGCGGCGACGAATGTCACCAGCGAGCAAATCAGCAAAAGCAGCACGCGTGTCGGGCTCAGAAATGTATCGAAAAACTCGCGCATCACCTGCGCCGGATTGCATGCCATCACATCCGTGCCGTTGTTCAGGTCATATTCCAAAGCCTGTTCAGAAACACCGCCGCGCGATTGAACCAGGATGGCAGATATCGCCCAGACATCCGGCGGAAGCTTGGTGAGATTCAGATGGATCGTCTGGTCCTTCGTGTCAAAATCGTAATTGCTGAAATGCTGAATGCCATTGGCATCGAGCGGATGGGGTTGGTCAGCGTCGGAATCGGGGTCAACAGCGTCCGGCGCGTTCCCCCTCGCGGAGCTTGGCCTGGGCGATCAACCCGGCCCCATGCTCGGCGATGGTATAAAAGCTCAAAAGCGGAATGTAGACGACACCGGTCGATGGCCGTGTGCGTCGGAGCAAGCACGCCGACGACTTTCCAATGTTGCATATGAATGTCCGGCGGATGTCCGGGGAGGCGGCGTTCCGTGCGTCGCCTGGAAATCGAGCCAATGCCGTTTTCCGGTCAGACGCGGTATATCGCTCCCGACGATCGCCTCGAATTTGTTGCCAGCAAAGACGCGACCTTCGGCGATCTTGCAGTTGTTCGCCCGGACGATAATCGAGCACATCATCGGGCGGCAGCGGATTGCCGTGTTCATCGAATCCGAAAAAGTTCGGCAGTGTCCCGACGATCCTGTACTGCCCGTTGAGCGTATCGCCAACGACCGTCGGCACGGCGATTCTTCACGTACTTGTAATAATTGTCGGCAAGCACGGGAACGCCCTGGCAGTGCGGCTTCAGCAGACGGGTGTATTCAGCTGTAAGGAATATTCCCCGGGCTGACATCGAGATGATAAACCGTGTTCAGCACCAGTTGCAGCTTCGAGCCTTTCTTTCCGATGATGGCGTCGTATCCGTAATCATTCTGCCCGAAGAGCGATTCACTCTCGCGGCCGAGAATCATGATCGCGATAGCCAGACCGACGCCGAGCATGACCGACAGCGTTGTGAGCCAGGTTGATAGCGCCCGCTGGCGCATTTGCTTGAAGACCAGTTGGAAGTAATTCATGGTTTATCCTCGAAGCCACCACGGCAGCGCCGTGAGCCTTGGTTTGATTGATTTCCGTAAGGGTCAGCACCCGCGAAAGCTGGCGGGCGATGTCCAGATCGTGACTCACCAGCAGCAGCGATGATGCCACGTCCGAGCAGAGTTTTCGGATCAGCTCCAGAACCTGCTGGGCGTTGGCGGCATCGAGTGCCCCGGTCGGCTCATCCGCAAGCACCAGCTTCGGCCGATTCGCCAGAGCCCGCGCCACCGCGACGCGCTGCTGCTGGCCAACCGACAGCTTCTGCGGCCGATAGTGCAGGCGATCGCTCAGCCCGACTTCGGCCAGCAGATGCTGCGCCCACGCCGCGATCGTGCGGCCGGCCGGTGAAGCTCATGCCCAGCAGCACGTTCTCCAGCGCGGTGAAGCCGGGCAGAAGATGATGCGTTTGAAAGATGTATCCGATATTGCGCCCGCGAAATACGTCGCGCTGCGGCTTCGGACAGCAAGGTCAGATCGATCGACTCGGGCGAATCCGGCTTTTTCGGATCGTATCCGAAGACGATGTTGCCGCTGTCGGGAGCAAGAATTCCGGCGATCATGTGCAGCAGCGTTGTTTTGCCCGATCCGCTGGTGCCGATGAGAGCGACCTGCTCGCCGTCGGCGATAAAGAGTTCGGGAATGTCGATCACCGGCACGCTAGTGGCGTCCGGCGCGATGTACGTTTTCTTCAGTTTATGAAGTAAGCAGTCCCATGTCTGGCTCCTGAATGTTGCCGCGCAGCAAAACAACGCGGGCAACGGATCATCGATTTCAATCACGATTCGGAAGCTCAGACGGATGGCGGACCGCGGCACTGTTCCGCGGCGATGCAGATGGGCGAATATTGCAACGAAGATCGGACCGGCGAATATCCCAGACGTGCCAATGGCGCCAGCGTCATCAGCGGCGCTTGCTGCGCCGTCAATGGAGCGTGCAACATGGCGCAGATCACGCAGGTGGACGGATCATGCACCGGCGGCCGCACCGGAAGCGGCTTTGATCGGGAATCCGATCCGCTGATTGTCGCCAGCCTGGCCTGCGCCCAGGACCGATTCGCCTCCGCCAGATGCAGGCGTTCGAAAGGCGCGGGCCCAGCGCGAAAAAGATGCCGACCAGAAAAATAGCGGGATAGCGCAACACCGGCAAATATTTTCCGCCCGTAACCGCTCCCGGTCAAGTTACACCTTGGCTAAGACCCAATCCAAGCATTATCCTGTGGATATGGCAGCCAAACTCCGCTGGGGAATCCTCGGAACCGGCAACATCGCCTCGCAATTCGCCCGCGGCATGACTTCCAACCGGCGCGGAACGATCACGGCCGTCGGCTCGCGCCGCCACGATTCAGCCGAAGAATTCGCCCGAAATCATGCTATCGCCCGCGCTTATGGAAGCTACGAAGCGGTGATTGATGATCGAGAGATCGACGCCGTTTACAACTCACTGCCGAACTCGCTGCATGCTGAATGGACGATCCTGGCTCTCAAAGCCGGCAAGCACGTGCTTTGCGAAAAGCCGCTGGCGATGAACGCTGCTGAGGCTGAGGAGATGTTCGAGGCCGCCAGGAAAGCCGGGCGCGTGCTGGTCGAAGCCTTCATGTACCGCTCGCATCCGCAGACGCTCGCGCTGATCGAAGCGCTTCGGAGCAACGCGATCGGCCCGCTTCGGCTCATCCGCACCAGCTTCTGCTATTGCACCCGCAAGATCGAGGGCAATGTGCGATTCGTCCGCGAGCTCGGCGGCGGCGGCCTGATGGATATCGGCTGCTATTGCATCAATTTTGCCCGCTTCTTCGCCGGCGCGGAGCCAACCGCTATCCATGCCGTCGCTAAATTCCATCCCACCGGCGTGGATGAGCTGGCGGCCGGAACGCTCGTCTTTCCAAACAACATCGTTTCGAGCTTCACCTGCGGCATGTCCCTGCACGCGGACAACACCGCCTATCTCTGCGGCGAGGATGGTTTCATCGAGGTTCCCGTGCCATGGAAACCGGCGCCAGGCGCTCGCCAAATTCATCGTGACGCGCGGCAACGAACCGAAGATGGACAAGCCGAAATCAGTTGGGCCGCCCCCTCGCGAAGTACGGAACATCGAAGCCGCCGGCGATTTATACGGAATCGAGGCCGACGATTTCGCGGCCACCGTGTTCGAAGGACAACCCCCCCGCATCACCCGCGAAGATTCCCTGGGAAACATGCGCGTCCTCGACGAAATGCGGCGGCAGATCGGATTGGAGTTTTGAGTGATATGAAAATCCTAAGCAACACCGGCGGACTCGCCAGCACCAATTGTTATCTGGTCGCTGATGAATCGAGCGGACAGGCGGTCCTGTTTGACGCCCCCGATCACACCGTCTCGCCGCTTCTTGATGAGGCGAAAAAACGGAACTGGGACATCGTCGGGTTGTGGCTCACGCATGGGCATTTCGATCACTTGGCCGATCATGCTCTTGTCATGGAGAAGTTTCCGAAGGCAAAACTGCTGATCCACAAACTGGATGAACCAAAGCTGATCCAGCCGCACAGCCGATTTTTTCCTTTGCCGTTTGTGATCCCTTCGCGGAAGGCGGATGGATATATCGAAGACGGGCAAACGCTGAAGATTGGGGCGATCCCCCTGACCGCTATTTACACGCCGGGGCATTCACCAGGGCATGTGATGTTTCATTTTCCCGATCAAAACATTCTGATCGGCGGCGATTTGATCCTGGGAAATTCAGTGGGCCGCACGGATTTGCCGGATTCCGATTTCAACCAGTTGCAGGAATCGATCCGCCGGATCATGAAGCTGCCACCGGAAACGCGGCTGCTGGCCGGTCATGGAGGCGTCTCCACCCTGGCCGACGAGGCGGCGGAGAATCCTTTCGTGATTGAAGCCATGTCGGGCGAATGAAATCGCTTATTGCGGAGCGGGAGCGGTCGTCGCTCCAGTTCCTCCGCTATCCGTCGCCGCGAAATTGATCGTGACGGTTCCGTTGGGGGCATCATCGGTGAGGTCCACGGTTGCCGACGCTTTGGAACCGGTCTTTTTGTAAGATGCGTTGATCTTGTAATCCTCGATAGCCAGTCCCGAGAACGTGTACTTACCGTCATCATCGGTCTTGCCGGCGGCAATCGCCTTGGGCTTCGTGGGCTGCCCATCGGCGTTGGCCTCCGACTTTTTCTTTTTGGGATAGAGCTTAACGCTCGCCTTCAGCACGGGATTGCCACTCGAATCAAGGACGGTCACGACGATGCTGCCGCTCGGCGAGCTGGGCTGCGACGCAGGCGCGTCATCCGCCCGTACCGCATGGCTGGCAAACATCGCCAGAGCAATCAGGGCCACAACCAGCGCGAACGAATTGAGCAACCGAAACATAATGATCCTCCTCATTTTGATGAATGACCCGCGACCGAAAGTTAAATTGTTCTTGATAAAATGAGCTTTGTCAATTGCAGAAAAAGCCCCGGGCTTTTACACCCGGGGCTTCAAAAAGTTCAAATGTAACCGGTGATTAGAACTGCATGATCACATCCACCGCAGCGGTAAGCTGACTGTATTCAGGGCTGCTGCTGACGTTGTACACCCGTCGATCTGAATAATCGTAGCGGAGTTCAGGGCGGAATTGCAGCCATTGGAAGATGTTGTCGTTTGGCAGCGGGTGAATCTGGAGCCCAACGGTGGCTTCATAATAATTCGCCTGGACGCCTGTCGTGAATCCGCCCTGGTCACGATACCACTCGCCGCGGACGTTAAAGGCAAACATTGGATTAAACTTGAAATTGGAGTACAGCGCCGCGCCATACCACTGAGCCGCTTCCAATCCGCCCGAGGCTCCATGCGGGAAGTCGCTGTAGAGCAGATCGCTCGAAACGGTCAACTGATCCGAGACGGTATAGGTCGGAATCGCTTCGAAGGTTGTCCAATAATCGCTGTTATCGAGAGCTGCTTCGGGACCTTCCTGAAGGTTCAGCACCACGTTTAGCGCGCTCGTCAAATTACCTTTGAACTGGCCGAGAAAGTCGATTGCGCCGTTATTGTCCCAGGTGCTTTGGTTCCAGCCGCGCGTGAAGCCTGCACTCGCTGTCCAATCATTTCCGTTGATCAGCTTTCCAAAGGTATAGGAGAATTCGACGCCGGTGTCCGTTGCGGCAACACCATAGTAGAAGGAGTAGCTATGAGTGAAGAAGAGATTTCCAGTCGGATTGATCACTTCCTCGCCGAGGAAGCCGACGAATTTTCCCGCATTGATCGTCAGGCCCGCACCAGCGGAACCAGCAACGAAACGTTGGCCTGAACAAGGTCCAATTGGTTCTGTGGATTTGCGCCTACAACCGCACTAGCGGGATTGTTATTGTCGAGGATTCCATGGGAATGAATATACGCATCGTCCGAACCGAAGCCGCCCTCGACAAGGAAACCCCAATCCCAGCTCTTGGTCGAGTCGAGCCCTTTCGAAAATGTTATATCAGCCTGATCGAGCAGGATGCGATTGCTATAAGCGCCGGGGAATGAAATGAGCGTCGGTGAATCGCCATGAGGACCCGTTCCGAGACGGGGATTATCCGTGTCGATGAAATATCCACCTTCCACGAAGCCAGTGACGCTGAACTTATATTTTTCCAGCCACTGCCCGAACGCCGTGGGATCAAGCAGATACATCACGGGTGTCAGGGTGGTTTGCGATGGGGCCGACGTTGGCGCAGCCTCGGTTGTGGACATGGGCATCGTCGTCTGGTTGTCTAGGTACGCAGGACTAACCAGTTGTGAACTGTCGCCGATGCTCGCCGCCTGATCACTTTGTGATGCAAAAGCGGCAGAACTACATGCAAACACCGCCATGGCGGCAGCGCTCGTGAAACCTTTCCAACTCATACCAGGTGTCTCCTTCCTGCAAAGCCTTTTTTGTGCGGTCAGCCTCAGCCAATTCCACGTCCGTCCAATGGCAAATCCAATGCCACCGTTACATCCGCCCTCTTTTCCTCACACAACGCGATCCATTAAAAAATCTTGGCGTTTATTGCAAAACTGAAGATTTCAACAGGTGCTTAAACCCTAGGCAGCGGCGAGCCACTGCCTGATTTCCTGCCGCGAATGGTGGCTGCTGATGGTCGCGAAGTACCCAGATTGACTGTAACATCCGCCAGAGGCCCGGAAATTCCCGCGGCGACGGAGTTAAACGTGGAAACGCATCGCATCGGGGTCATTCTCAACGGCGTCACCGGCCGGATGGGAATGAACCAGCATTTGGAACGGTCTATCATGGCCATCCGCCGCCAGGGGGGTGTGAAAACAGGCAACGGGTCCAAAATCCTGCCCGAGCCAATCCTCGTCGGGCGAAACGCGGACAAGCTCAAACCCCTGTCGCAGCGGCATGATGGCACCCCCTACTCAACTGATCTGGATTCGCTCCTGAGCGATCCGAAATATCCGATCTACTTCGACGCCCAGACCACTCCATTGCGTTTTGCAGCAATGGGCAAAGCACTGGCGGCAGGCAAACATGTCTATTGCGAAAAGCCGGTCGCCAGCACTTCCGCACAGGCGCTGGATCTCGCGCGGCACGCAGAGAAGACAAACGTCAAAAATGGCGTAGTGCAGGACAAGCTCTGGCTGCCGGGAATTCGCAAGCTCAATTATCTCATCGACACCGGCTACTTCGGAAGAATCCTCTCCGTCCGCGGCGAGTTCGGCTACTGGGTCTTCACCGGCGAAGATCAGCCCGCGCAGCGCCCAAGCTGGAACTACCGGGCCGAAGACGGCGGCGGAATCATCATCGACATGCTCTGCCACTGGCGCTATCTAGTGGACAATCTTTTCGGCAACGTAAAAAGCGTTTCGTGTCTCGGCGCGACGCATGTCGATCATCGAATCGATGAAGAAGGCCGCAAATACAAATGCACTGCCGATGATAGCGCCTATGCGACGATGCTGACCGACCGGGATATCGTGTGTCATTTCAATTCGTCCTGGTGCGTGCGCGTACGGCGGGATGATCTGCTGACGCTCCAGGTGGATGGAACAAACGGCTCAGCGATCGCCGGACTGCGGGAATGCCGCATACAACCGGCTTCGCGAACACCGAAGCCTGTCTGGAATCCCGATATCGACAGCCCGATCGATTTTTTTGCCGATTGGACCAGCGTGCCGCCGAATGAAGATTACGACAACGCATTTAAAGTGCAGTGGGAATTTTTTCTACGGCATGTTGTGCTGGATGAGCCCTTCCAGTGGACGCTGCGCGAGGCGGCCAAGGGCGTGCAACTGGCGGAATTGGCGATCGAATCCTGGAAGCAGCGGCGCTGGATCGATGTTCCATCGCTGGGCTAAGACAATTTCGGCCGAGGTCTGATGCATCATGGCAACAGCACCCCTCTCACGCTTGTGCATCCACACGGTCACGACAAAGCCGCTTGCGTTACCGGCCGCGGTAAAGGCATATCGTGAACTGGGCGCGGCGGGAATCACCGTCTGGCGCGAAGCACTAAAGCCACTGGGAATAAAGGAATCAGCACGCATCCTGGCCGATTCGGGGCTGAAAATGGTGAGCCTCTGCCGCGGCGGATTCTTCCCAGCCATTGACGAATCAAATCGGCAAAAAGCGTTAGATGACAATCGCCTCGTGATTGATGAAGCAGCTGCCATCGGTGCTCCGCTGCTGGTTCTCGTCTGCGGCGCCATGCCGGGCATTCCGCTGGCCGAGGCACGCCGGCAAATCGCCGAGGGAATCGCGGCAATCATCCCCCATGCCGCCAAGGCTGGCGTAAAGCTCGGGATCGAGCCCCTCCATCCGATGTACGCTGACACCCGCAGCGCGATTAGCACGTTATGGCAAGCCAACGACATCGTCGAGGAGCTTCGCTCGCCACATGTGGGCGTCACGATCGACGTCTATCACGTCTGGTGGGACGATCAGTTGGAATCGCAGATCGCCCGCGCGGGCCACGCCGGATCGATCTTCTCATATCATGTCTGCGATTGGCGCTCGCCGACGCGTGATCTGCTTCTGGACCGCGGCATGATGGGCGAGGGTTGCATCCCCCTGCGGCAAATCCGCTCCTGGATTGAAAACGCCGGCTTTGACGGCATGATTGAAGTCGAAATATTTTCCAATGATTTCTGGCAATTGGATCAACTCGAATTCCTCAAACGGTTAAAATCCGCTTACCTGGAGTACGCGTGAAAATTGACACAAAATTGACTGCCATCGATCTGGCTAAATCGGCTCAGCACGTCCTCGAACTCGCGGGTGACAAGGCCCGCCTGCTCGACCGCGACTGGGATGACATCGCACGGCACGCCGGTCATCACAAAACAAGGGCAATACACCACCCGCCAGTGGACCGAATGGACGCGGGGATTCCAATACGGCATGGCGATCCTGGCGTTCGACGGAACCGATCAGCCCGACCTCCTGGAACTCGGACGAGGCCGCACGGTCCAGTTCATGTCCGCCCACGTTTCCGATGTCGGCGTCCACGATCATGGATTCAATAATATCTCCACCTACGGCAATCTCCGCCGCCTGATGCGCGAAAAACGGATCGCCCACAACGAATGGGAAATAGCGTTTTTACGAAATGGCCATCAAAGCCAGCGGCGCGGTGCAGGCGGCCCGCTGGTCCCCCCTGGGAGATGGGGGATATATTTATTCATTCCACGGTCCGCAATCCCTCTTCATCGATACGATCCGAAGTCTGCGGATACTCGCCCTCGCCCACCAGCTGGGGCAGGTGCTGATGGATAAGAACGGCGAGAAGGTGTCGCTCCTTGAGCGATTGATCGCCCACGCGGAAACGACATCGCAGTGCAACATTTATTACGGCAACGCGCGAGATATATATGACCTCCCGGCCTCTCGCGGACGAACGGCGCAGGAAGTAATCTTCAGCTGCGGCGAAGGACAGCTTCCCTGCCCAAGCACCCAGCAGGGATATTCCCCCTTCTCCACCTGGACGCGCGGCCTCGCCTGGGCCATCCTCGGACTGGTCGAGCAATTGGAGTTTTTACGCTCGCTCGGCCCGGTCCAGCGCCAGCATGAAATAATGGAGATGCTCGAAAAAGCCGCCCGGGCGACGGCGGATTTTTATATCGATCACGCGACGGCCGCGGATGGCATTCCATATTGGGACACCGGCGCGCCGAATCTGCATCGCCTCGGCGAATGGCGGTTGAAAAACGCCGAGCCGTTCAATGAACATGAGCCGGTCGATTCCAGCGCCGCCGCGATCGCCGCGCAGGGATTGCTCCGGCTCGGAAAATACGTGCCGGTCGGCGGCGCGAAATATACCGGGGCGGGCCTCACTGTGGCGCGAACACTGTTCAACGCGGGATATATTTCCGAATCCGCCGAGCATCAGGGGCTTCTGCTTCATTCGGTTTACCACCGTCCCAACGGCTGGGATTTCATTCCCCCCGGTTGCCAGGTGCCCTGCGGAGAATCGAGCTTGTGGGGGGATTATCACGCAGCGGAATTGGCGGTCTATCTCCAGCGCATGGCCAAACCCAAGCTGCCGTATTACGCGTTCTTCGACGCGGCGGTTTAGAGGTATTGGCAAACGGCTCGTTTCGATACGATTTGGGGGCAATCTTTCTCTCTCGATATGGATAGGAAATTCAAGCAATGACAAGCGCGAAACCAGTGGCATTAATAACCGGCGGCAGCCGGGGGATCGGGTTTGGCATCGCCTCGGCGCTGGCCGGCAGCGGCTTCGATATCGCAATCAACGGCCGGCGCGATTCCGCGCAGGTGTCCGAAGCCGTCGCCAAGCTGCAGGCGGCCGGAGCGAAAGTGATCTACTTCCGCGCCGACATCGCAGATCGCCCGGCTCGCGCGGCGATGCTGATTGAGATCCAGCAGAATTTCGGGCGGCTCGATGTCCTGGTGAACAACGCCGGCGTCGCCCCCGAAGAACGCACGGATCTGCTGGATGCAAAGGAAGAAAGCTTCGACCGGCTGATCGCCATCAACCTCAAGGGGCCTTATTTCCTCACGCAGGGGGTCGCCAGGTGGATGGTGCGCCAGCGCCAGGCCCAGGGGCAGAGCTGGCGCGGATGCATCATCAATATCTCATCCGTGAGCGCAACCGTCGCATCGACCGATCGCGGCGACTATTGCATCACCAAGGCGGGCGTCGCGATGACGACGCAGCTCTGGGCCGCCCGGCTCGCGGAATTCGGCATCGACGTGTACGAAATCCGCCCCGGCATCGTGGCCACCGACATGACCGCGGTGGCAAAGGAAAAATACGACCGCCTGATCGCCGCCGGCCTGACCGTGGAAAAAAGATGGGGAACGCCACAGGACATCGGACGCGCCGCGGCCGTGCTGGCCAGGGGAGAAATCTCCTACGCCACCGGCCAGGTGCTGAACATCGACGGCGGACTCACCATCGCCCGGCTCTAATGGTCTGTCAGAGGATCATTTAAGGAACAATAGTTAGCGGGCGACCGCAGGTCGCCGGGGTTCGCCAACCGTTACCGATTTGCACTCGTATCATCAGGCCCGGCATCTCCACGGCAGCGATCAGATCGCCGTCCTGCATTCCATTGGCCGGTAGGCCCGCAAGAATGTTGTGCTGGAACGCCATCTGCGCTTCCTTATGACTCAGCCCGAGCGTGTTGAGTTGCTGGAAGAGCGAATTCAACTGAACGAGATCGACCGACGCCTTTGACGCCGTAGGCGTTGACGCTCCCGCGACGTAATGCTGGAAGCCCGCGCCCGTCGCCTTCTTGTAGCCGTTCTGGCTCACGTAAGCGTCCCATGCTTCCTGTAAATCGCTGGCGATCTGGGCTCGGCGGCTCGGCATATTGGCTGAATCCTCGGCGGCGCTGGAGAACGTGTCCCGATATTGATCGAGGAACTTCTGCACGCGGACGGAATTAAGCCGGGTGACAACCACCGAGAAATCCTCGGCCCGTGGACGCCGCTTCCGCGGAGTGTCGTTGTAATCGGCGATCGAATCGGTGGTCGCCACCACTTCATCCGTCGTCGGCTCGCGCGTGAAGACACCGCTATCCTTCAGGTCCTGCTGAACCACCGGGCCCGGATAGCTCGGCAAGAAGGCGTTCTTGAAATCGGGCGTCACGGTTCCCGCCACGAGCTGCTGACGCGGCACGGCGCCGGCGATCGGCAAATCAAACACGAACGGAATCGGCGGAATAAACGTCGGCAGCCTGGCGCCGAGCGTTGACGGCGTCAAATCGAGAAGCACGTTGCCGAAATCAGGATTGAACAGAGCCTGCGCAGGAATCGATGGAACGATGGAGATCGCGGTCTTGAGCGAACTGGCGATCGAGGTGGTGTTGGAGTTGGGGTTGAACGAACGGGCGATGAAGCCCGGTATGCCAAACGCCCCGCTCCCATCCTGCGCGACTGCGGTGTAGGTCGCGTTGGCGGGCAACGTTATCTCGCCGTTGGCGATCAGGTCCACGCCCTCGTCCAGGGCTGTGTTGTTCTCAATCGTCGGCTCGCGAAGCATGAATATAACATTGGCGGCGTCGATCGAGAGATCGCCAAAGGCGCTCAGATCCCCCACCTGCGCGGTGCCCCCATTGGTATTAATTGCGATACTTCCATAAGCCGTCAGCTTTTCATATTGCCCCATGGCAAACGTATTGGCGGCGTTGGGGCTGCCCGGAGAGCCGATGTTGACCGTCAGCGGCCCGTAAGAACCGATGCTGGCGACGATGATCGCATTCCTCTTGGGGCTCGGAATAACCCCGCTATTGAATTCAAACGTCCCGCCCGACGCGATATCGACAACCGTGGCGGGCTGAGGATCATCAATGCCCGGCAAATTTCCAACCCTCGAGCTTGACGTCGAAATGGGAGGCCCGGCCCGGAAAAAGACGATCCCCTCTTCGCCCGAATTCACATCAAGGAACGCCAGCGGCGATTGATCGCCAATGTTGCTGTTGAAACGAATCTCTTCAACGTTTCCCGAGGAACCACCGGGAGGAAGAACGAGTGTCAATCCATTGGGCCCTTCGATCGTGCTGTCAAATTCGATGATGTGGTCGACCGCGCCCGAGGCAAGATCGGAAATGGTAACGCCCACGTTGGCGGCCAGAACCACGCCGCCTCCGAAATCAACGCTTCCAACGCTGAAGATGCTGCCATTGAGGGTCGCAACCGGCTCCACGCTCGACCCGTTGCTGTTGACGAACAGCGAGCCAATCGGGCTCGTTGAAGTTCCGACGGATGCGAAGCTGACATTGCTGGTGGAAAGGACGGTCAAAGTCGGAGAGGTCGTATTGTCGGGATTGATGATGGTGCCGAACGTGATGCTCCCGCCGGAAACCTGGGCAGCCGTGCCGACAAGGGAGACCGTCACGCCGGTGAAGCTGATCGGTTCAGCCGGATTCGCGGTGATCGTCGCGCCGAGATCCAGATTCGATCCCGACGGCACGACAAACGTAATGGAGCCGAGGCTGGCGGCCCAATTGATATCGCCACCGGTGTTCAGGGTGATATCCCCTCCGCTGGTAGTGATGGAGACTCCCTGGCCGCCGTTGATGCCGCCGTCGGTGATCTCGCCAGAACTGGTGAAAGTCGTTCCAATCGACGAGAACGCGCCGCCACCCGTATTGATCTCATCCCCAATGCTGATTTCCCCGGTGGCCGTGTTGATCGTGCCAAGCGAATTAATCGTCACCGCCCCGCCGTTGGTGGTAATCGTTCCGCCCGTCGTGCTGGTGAAGGCATTGTCCTGGATGGCATTAAACGCGCCGCCTCCGGTGACGATAGCCGCCCCAATATTGATCGCATCAGGCGTGATGAGATCGACGTCGCCCCCATTGGTCGTGACCGTTCCGGTCCCGCTGGAAGTAAATGACGTCCCCGCGGCGGTGAAGACGCCGCTGTTGGTAGTGACAGGCCCGGCAAGCGTGACATTTCCCGGCGCGATCGGGTGATTGCCGAACGTCGTTGTGTTGGTATTGTTCAGCGTGACGGTTGGAGCGGTGATAGACCCGATGGCGGCAACGCTGAAATTGGCCCCGCTCCCGATAAAGTTGCCGGTTGTATTGATCGCCCCGTTAATCGTCACGGTATTGCTCGGCCCGGTCGTAAAGATGGAGACCGGCAAGATCGCCGCACCGTTGGATTGGATGCTGGTGACGCCCACATCCCCGCCTCCCTGAATGAGCACGCTGCGGCCGGTTCCGCCGATCCAACTGATCGTGCCGTTGGAGGTGATCGCGCCGGTCCCACTGGTGGTGTCGATCTGTACAAACTTATTTGCAGTGGCCACGCCCCCATCGCTGATGGCTGAATCGTTTTCAAAAGACTGGGCAGAGACGATGAAGCTTCCGCCGCCAGTATTGACGGCTGAATCGGTGCTGATATCTACTCCGTCATTGCTGGTGGTGGTAATCGAAACGGTCCCGCCCGAGGTGGTGATGGGAGCCCCCGAAGTCGTGAAATTGGACGTGCCGTTCACGGTAAAGTTTCCGCCGGCCGTGACCACCGCGGCGCCAAACCCGCAGGTCCCCGGATTGGTGATGGTGACCGATCCGCCGTTGGTGGTAATGGTCCCGGTCCCATTATCGGTAACCGAAATCACCCCGCCGATTTGCACCGAACCGCTCGCGCCGCCGTTGGCGGTAATCGGCCCTTCAATCGTCACGTCATTCGGATTAATTCCCGTCGGCGACATGGCAGGCATATTCAGAGAAACGCTGGCCGCGGTGATACCGACGGGGGAAGAGAGGATGAAATTACCTCCGGTAGCCACAAACGCGCCGTTGGTATTAATCGCTCCGCCGACGGTGACGCCCAATTGGCCGGTCGTTCCCTGATCGGGAGCCGTGCAAAACAGCGACACAGGCGTCGCGGCCATGCCGGTCGAAGTGGAAGTAATCGCCGCAGTCGTGGAAATCAGCCCGGCTCCGGTAATCGTCACCCCGCCGGAACCCGACCAGTTGATAGGGCCGTTGATATTGATGCTGCTGCTGCCGGCGCTGGTGATCGATAAGGCATTTGACGTGCTGCCCGAACCCATGCTGATGGTGCCGGTATTCGTAAACCCTTCCGCGGCCGTGACAGTCAAAGACCCGCCTCCGGTGTTGACCGTCCCCCCCACGGTAACCCCCGTGGAGTTGGTGGACATCGTTACATTGCCGCCGTTGGTGGTAATAGTTCCCGCGGTGTTCGAGGTAAAAGTTGTGCCCGCGCTCGCAAAGGCACCGTTCGTAATGACCGGCCCGTTTATATTTACCGAATTCGGATTGAGCGTCTTACCGTCGCCCGTGGTTGCGGTGGTGACGACATTGATCGAAGCGCTGTTGGCCGTCAGACCAGCCGGCGTCAGCGTTCCCTGCGGACCAAGCGTGAAGATCCCTCCGCTGGCGATGAACGCGCTTCTGTGGTGATATTTCCATTGACCGTAAGTGCGGCGCCGGTGCCGGTGGTAAAAAGCGATACGGGCATCGCCGTTGAATTGGAATCAATGGTGCCTGTGGGGGTAGTCGTGACCGCGCCAGCCCCCTCAATGATCACGCCGCCGCTCCCCGCCCAGGAGATCGCTCCATTGATATCAATGGTCCCTGTGCTGTTGCTGGTGTTGACCGTTAATTTTGCGGTGGCGCTGGTTGTATTCAAAATGGAAATTTGAGCGTCGTTTTCAAAGCTGTTTCCGCCCGCGGAAAATGCTCCCCCGCCGGTATTGATGGCCGCGCTGATCAACACCGGCCCACCCGTGCTGGGGCTGGGAGATCCAGAGTTCCCAAAATCGATGAAAACACCCCCGCCCGTCCCGCTGCTCGCCCCCGTCGTGATCGTATCCCCAATGCTGATCGTCCCGGTGGAACTGATGTCCACCTCACCATTGGTAGTGCCAGTGGTATTGATCTTCCCGCCAGCCGTGGTGGTGTATGAGCTGTTCCCCGTGGCGGAAAATACACCTCCGCCGGTGTTGATCGCCGTCGCAATTGTGACGGGACCCGTGGTGTTGATTGTGACAGCCTTATCAGTCGTGGTGATCGTGCCGGTGCTGGTGGTCGCGAATGAGCTCGTGCCCGAAGTCGAAAACGTTCCCGCGCCCGTCGTCACGGCCCCGCCGATCGAATCCGTGCTGGTCGTCGTGATGGACACATTGCCGCCGGCCGTGCCGATCGTCGCCGTGGAAGAGAAGCTCGTCGCGGTAACCGAAAATAGCCCGCCGCCCGTATTGACCGCATCTCCAATCATGTCCGCGCCGGTTCCACTAAGAGTGACGCTTCCGTTGGCCGTGGTAATCGTTCCGCCGGTGGTGGACGTTACGCCCGTGGCTGTCGTGATGCTGATGGCCCCGCCCCCGGTGGTAGCGAGCGCGCTTCCAATGTTGACGGCCCCCAGCGTCACATTGACGCTTCCGGAATCGGCAGCCACCGTGCCCGAGCCAATCGAGACGCTGGAGGCGGTCACGCTCCCACCCGATGCCAGTGAAAGATTGCCGCCAACCACCGTGAATGTCCCGTTGATATTGATCGGAGTGGTATTGATCTTAACATCAGCGCCAGCGCCGAGTTGATCGAGTTCGACGCTCAGGGTGCTTGACCCGGTGCCAGTGATTCCGCCTTGAAGCGTCATCGTGTCATTGGAACGAAGCGTCAGCGTGACATTGCTGGTTGGCGTGGCGGATATAATGGCGTCGGAATTTTGTATGAGAGTTCCAGTATCCATGGCGTTGGTCTGATTGCTGGTATCAATCACCACGCTCGTTCCGCCATTCAAAGCAGCATCGATGTCCGCATTGAACACAACCGGACCGGTGAAAACACCCGTGCCGGTGCCGTTCTCGATCGTAATGTCGATCGGATCCAACACCCACGTACCGGCATTCCCATGCGGCGCCGACGCATCCGGCGAAGCAAAGACCTGAAGGTAATCGCCGGAGGTTTCGATATATCCGCCATTCCCGCCAAGCAAACCCCCGCGGCGGTAAGCAAGCCGGCATCCGTCGTCGTGCCGTCCGACCACAGAGTGATCGATCCGCCGGTTCCATTGCTGAGCGCATCAGCATCAATCGTCGAATTGGAATCAACCGAGACAATCTGCCCTACGGCCAGATCGCCGCCCCCGTGTTGCCCGCCGCCGATCTCCACCGAACCGCCGCCGGCCGGACCTGAAACGTTGATATCCGCGGAGACAAGATCAACCTCGCCGCCGGTGACAGCGACATTGCCCCCCACCGAGCCGGCAGCATGGGATGACGCATCAATCGACCCGGAAACCTGCACCTTCCCCTGCCCGCCATTAATCAGCACGTTGCTCGCCTGGATTGTGCCGGTATGACGAATGGCCAGGGAATAAATATCCCCAGCCGCCATCGCCGAATGGCTGAGATCGGGCGCAGCCGCGCTGGAGCCCGACGCCACAGGCGCGGGCGACGCAACTTTCGCCGTAATATGACTCCCCACGCCGCTGACCAGCACATCCGATCCCGCAAGCATCGCCACGTATCCGTTTGGAGCGATGAGGTTTCCCTGGTTCATCACCTGCGAGCCGATGAGCGAAATCTGATTGGCCCGGATTTGCCCGCTGTTGGAGATCGTTCCCGAAACGCTCGTGAAATGATCGATGCCACTCAGGAAATCCTGGTTTGAGAAGTTAGCCGCCGCCGCGTAAAACCGATTCACATCCACCACCGCCCCCGCGCGAAAATAACGCCAGCGGGATTGATCAGATAAACCGAGCCGTTGGATGTAAGAGTGCCGTTGATCAAAGACGGAGTCGCGGAAGTGACATGATCCAGCACCCGCCCCGCCGCTGAAGGCTGAAGGAAATTAACCGTCGAGCCTCCCGCGATATCAAATTTGGAAAAATACAGCACCGTGTTATTCGTGCCCGTGCGGATCGTGGTGATGGAACCCTGCTGCGAAACCGAAGCGCTGCCGACAGCGACATTGGTCAGTTGCACGCCCGCGCGCGACCACGGCGCCAGCGCCGCCACAATCGGACCACCGCGCAAGCAACGATGATCTTCGCGCGATGACGACGCCGATCAGTCCACCGTGAATTTGCCAGAACGCTGGCTCGATGATGTATCGTTTTCACAAAAACCTCAGTAAAGCAAGGTTACAAGCAAGGTGAAGCGGCTGCTTCCGGTTTTAACGCGATCCGTCAAATTGGTCAGCGCCAGACCCCAGTCGCCGCGAACGTCGATGTTCTGATAAATCTGCAGCTCCGCGCCCACGCCCGTGCCGACCAGCGTGGCATTCGATTCACCCGAGACAATGCTGCTTTGCAAAACCTGTCCGCCATCGATGAACCCCCGGAGAATGAAATCCCAATCCGGCCGCTGATACGGCTGCTGCGGCAAAAGCCGGAACGGATCGCCAAACACATTAAACTTGGTCGGATTCGGTGAAATCCCCAGCGCCCGCGGAAGATGGAACCGATATTCCGCCGTCGCGAGCAAAACGTTATCGCCCGCGGTCACCGCTTCCGGATATCCGCGCACCGAATAAAAGCCACCCGCCGTCTGCTCAAACTGCGGAATGACCCGGTAATTAAAAGCCCATTGCCCCCGGAACGACAGATAAACTTCGTGCGCAATGTGCTGCGCCCCGACTCGAAGTCCCCCCCATCAATCAGCGGCTCCAGATAAAACGACCCCTGCGCATTCGGCTGGACGAGGAAAAAAAACTTATCCGGATTGGCCCGCCCCATCTCCGCCAGCGTCGTGGCGTTGGCCGAAGTGATCCCCGCCTCCGTGTTCACCGCCGCCGAATAGTTGTACGTCAGTTTGTTGTCCTCAACGCGGGCGCCGACGTAAGGGACAAAGTACCCGGCGCTGGCCGAAGTCTGCTCAAAAGAACTCTTCACATCCGAATTCTGATACCGGGCCCCGCCGATGATATCCACGAAAAGAGTGTGTTGCTGATAGACATTGAAAATCGCCTCAGCGCCCGCCGAATAGTCATTCCCCTTGAAAGTATCGCCGGCAAATCCCAGATCGGCAGCGGTATATTGATCCCAAGTTCCATAGATTCGTCCCCGCAAACGGTCGGTGCCAAAGCTGGGATTGTTCGGAACGATCGGAAATTCGTACGAGCCGGTGACATTGGTCGAAGCATCCAGGTCGCTGACCACATCCACATTCAGAATGTCGTCGTTTCCGGTGAGTTGATTATCAACGAACCCAACCCGCTCCCGCCACGCCTCCGTATTAACCGGGCCGGTATTGGAAGTCTGGGCATAGGCGTACCACGGCTTCATTTCATTAACGAGATAATCCAGCGTGTACTGATCCGGCGCATCCGCCGCGGAAAGAGCCACATCCACCCGCCGCCCCGGCTGACGATTGAGCCGGTCCACATAATCGTTGATCACCTGCTGATTGAAAAACGGCGTGGTGTCATCCGTAATATCCGCGTTCGGCTGCACCGGCGAGTTGTGAACGATCCGGTCATACGCGGAATTATTCACGCGCGATTCCGATGAACCGAGCCGCTTGCCCGTCGCCACGGTCCTGACGGTAGCCGCAGTCGGAATCGAGATAAACAGATGCAGCGTGCCGTTGCGGTGCGGCCGCAAATCGCTGAGGTCCTGCGGATCGATATCATTCGGACTGGGAACCGCCAGCACCGCGCCGTACCCCTGGGAGTTGAGGCTGCGGACAATCGCCTGATCGATCGCCAGAATCGCGCTTTGGGAATAAAAGGTCGCCCCCGCCACGTTCAGATCGGAGATCCTCGGATTCGAGGTCGGCATATCGCCGCTCGGAGCAACATACACATCCTTGACCTGCCCAAGCTCGACTTCGGTATCGCCGATAATTTCCGTCCACGCCGCCTGCAGAGACGCGCTGGCGGTTACCTGCCCGGCATGGCTCTCAAACACGGGAGCAAAAAAGCTGACCGAATATTTCCTTTCCGCCGGTGCAGCCTTGCTGTTGGGCGCCGCGTCAGCCGCGATGATCCTTGGCGCGGTAGCGATTGCCACCCCCGAGCAAACCAGCGCGAGGCACAATGCCCGAGGCAATGAATCAATCAGATGGAACAGGCGGCGGAAAGATTGGTCAGAAGGAGCCGAGAGACTTCGCATAACAACGGACCCCATAGAAATAATGGAACCTGGAAAGGCCTCGCCGCACTCAGACAACCAGCCCATTACACGTCAAGGAATATCGCCGGTCAAGTCCCATCAAAATTGGAATATTCGTTCACTCCATGAAAACCGAGAATTCCGTTTTCCGGCAGACCAAAAGCATTTATATCATTGCCTGATGGTGCGCCTCGCGGTTAAATCACTCGCACAGCGAAATGATCTGAACGACTCACCGGTTCCCGAGCACACAGGCAATCACCGACCGGAGTCCGGACACGCGACGCGGTAAAGAAACGGACAATACAATATGGCAATCTCCCCACTCGCGGGCAAACCAGCTCCCAAGGACATGCTGGTCGATTTATACCACCTCGAACGCGAGTACTACCAGCGCAACCCGATCTCTCCGACCAAAACCAATTGGTCAGCTTCGGCACCAGCGGACATCGCGGCTCATCGCTGCGCGGGACATTCACCGAAGCGCACATCCTCGCCATCACACAAGCCATCTGCGAATATCGCCGCGCCCAGAACATCACCGGCCCGCTCTTTATGGGCAAGGACACGCACGCCCTCTCAACTCCCGCCCAGCGCACCGCCCTGGAAGTTCTGGCGGCCAACAACGTCGAAACAATCATCCAGCCCGACGACGGCGTAACGCCGACGCCCGTCATCTCGCGCGCGATCATCGTTTACAACCGCGGCCGCAAAACCGGCCTGGCCGACGGCATTGTCATCACCCCCTCGCATAACCCGCCCGAAGACGGCGGCTTCAAATACAATCCAACCAACGGCGGCCCCGCCGACACCGATGTAACACGCTGGGTGCAGGATCGCGCCAACGAATTACTGCGCGGAAAAATATCGGCGTGAAGCGCATCCCCTTCGACGCCGCGATCAAGGCCGCGACCACGCACGCCGAAGATTTCATTCTCCCCTACGTCAACGATCTGCGCAACGTCGTGGACATGGACGCCATCCGCGCCGCCGGCCTGAATCTCGGCGTCGACCCGCTCGGCGGCGCGGCGTTGCCCTATTGGGATCCGATCAATTCCATTTACAAACTGAACATCACCGTCGTCAATCGGAAACTCGATCCGCAATTCGCCTTCATGACGGTCGATCACGACGGAAAAATCCGCATGGACTGCTCCAGCCCGTACGCGATGGCCAGTCTCGTCAGCCTGAAAGACAAATTCCGCATCGCATTCGCCAACGATCCCGACTCCGATCGCCACGGAATCGTCACCCCCTCCGCCGGCCTGATGAACCCCAATCATTATCTGGCCGTCGCCATCGGCTATCTGCTCACCCATCGTCCCCTCTGGTCCCCAAAGGTTGCCGTCGGCAAAACCCTCGTAAGCAGCAGCATGATCGATCGCGTGGTAAACAAGCTCGGCCGCCAACTCTGCGAAGTGCCGGTCGGCTTCAAATGGTTCGCCCCCGGACTTTTCGACGGCTCATTCTGCTTCGGCGGCGAAGAAAGTCGCCGGAGCCAGTTTTCTCCGCCTCGATGGAACCGTCTGGACCACCGACAAAGACGGCCCAATCATGGATTTGCTGGCCGCCGAAATCACCGCCCGCACCGGCAAAGACCCCGGCGAACATTTCACGCGACCTGACGACGGAATTCGGCACGCCCTACTACACCCGCATCGACGCCGCAGCAACGCCGCAGCAGAAAGCCGGCCTAGCCAAGCTCTCCCCCGAAGCGGTCAAAGAATCAAAACTGGCCGGCGATCCAATCACCGCCAAACTAACCCGCGCTCCCGGCAACAACGCCCCCATCGGCGGCTTGAAAGTAACCACCGCCACCGGCTGGTTCGCCGCCCGCCCCTCCGGCACGGAAAACATCTACAAAATCTACGCGGAAAGTTTCCGAGAGCGAGCAACATTTACAAGCCATTGTGAACGAGGCGCAGGAGATCGTGAACAATGCATTAAAAGGGATCACCGCTTCAGCAGCGAAAAATGGCTGAAAGAAAAAAGGACTCGCATTGCTGCAAGTCTCTTTTTCATTAGGAATAGCGGGGGGAGGATTCGATTCGGCTACCGTGGCTCGGATGGCCGAGTTCCAATACAAGGTGAGCGCGATCCATAAACCGCACCCCTACACCGGGATAGCATTCCGCCGCTTCCGCTCGTCGGCGTCTCCCCCAGATTCGTCAACAATTGCGTGAGGTAATGGCTGGGGATCGATCCCGTGCCGCTTACACGTGCGGATCAGACTCCACAGGATTGCCGCCGGCGCGTTGCCAGGAATCCCACCGCCAGTACACCAAATAAGGCATAGGTCGCTGGCTCGGGAACGGAAGTGATCGTCAAAGAACCAGAATCGTAATAGTAAACGTATTCCGGCACGGCCACACTTCCATCCAGGTTTAGCTGCGCCTCTCCAACAAACAAAGTGTATAAACCTGGAGACAGATTACCGTAGACATCACCACCGTTAAGACCAACAAGAGTATTATAGTGAGTCGGACCGTATTGGCCGGAGCCGAAACCCAATCCATTGCCATCCAGAATGGGATCATTCGAAAAGTCTACGAGATTATCGTAAGTGACGACATCGCCATTATGATTCTCTACATTCTCAACCCCGCCGCTGCCCGGAAGTAAAGGAGCTGTGACGCTGATCAGCGTGCTTGGGCTTGCTTCGACTGGAACCCCCGTAACATCGATTGAGCCGATTTCAGCCAACCCGCCACCGACGGTGATTGTCCCGGTGGCATCCATGCCGCCACTGCTGGTGAACGTGAAGTTGTAGATCGGGTCGGCCGCAGCTGGAGCGGACGCGATGAGCATCAGCAACGCCGCCCTTCGGATAACTGAAGAGAATTTCATTGTCTAATCTCCCTTTTCGGATTTCTCCGCTTCCTATTTGCTTTGGCACTCTGCCGATTCCCGCAAGACTCGATGCAAATTCTCAACGATTCGTCCGTCGCTCAATTAGCACCGTGCCTCGTATTCCGTCACAAGATTTCGCGGCGAATAACCTGCGAATCGAATACCGTTTCCGATTTCGTCGCCGGCAGTTACGCCTCCTAACACAGAATGCGACAAAAGATGCCGCGTTTGCGAACGCAGCTCGGCGCACAATCTCCAATATTTGATCGCTGGGATTCCACTTTCTCCGCTCCAGGCCGCCTAGCCATTCCGAACTGCAAAGTTCGGCAATAACAAAATAACCTTTTACCCGACTCATTCGCCAATGCAAGCAAAAACTTATATCGATCTGATATCTTTCATTCTCCGCACAATCCGAGCCATTTCATAGGCTTGATATCGAACAAAATCCGCTGTTTCTGTGACGTAATTCGGGTTAACGCATTACGCTTTTTTGGAAATCAAGACGGTTCGGATGCGCTAACCCGTTGGCAATGCTCATTTTTGCGGTCGATTAGCGATTGGACTCCAAACAGGCGTTCGTCTCGTTGACACATTGGCAACGTGGGCAAGCGGGAACGGATAACGAGACATCACTGAATCTCAATCGGTGATGTCCCGGTATTCTGCGTTATTCTGATCCAACCAGATGGAGACTTCAGAAATGCCAAATCCGAAATACGCCGCCTATCTCGCCTCCAGACCCTACTTTGAATTGGTTCGAGGGGCGCTGGGCGACCTTGTGGATGGCGAGCACTTCTTCGACATCGTCACTGGCGACGTCGTGTACGAGGTTTTATACAACTTTCCCGGCTGGCCTCGCATCATTCGCGGGCGCGCCGATCTGATGTCCAAGTTCAGGGCCTATGGCGACCACATCAAACTGCAATCTGCAGATCGGTTGATTACCCACAAGGCAGACAACGGCCGTGTCTTGGTCATCGAATACGAAGTCCATGGGACCATCCTTGCGACAGGCGTAAAGTACGACAATCGATTTTGCTCAATCATAAAGATTAAGGACAGGAAAGTTTCGCACTGGAGAGACTACATGGACTCTCTCGCGGCTTGGAACGCATTAACGCCAGACGCCCGCTAAAAATTGAAGTGGTAATGGATACTGTCCATTAATCGATTACGATTCGCTTTAGCGGGAACGGACAATGGGAACGGATAACGAGAACATCACCGAATCTCAATCACCGATCTCCCGCTATGCAGATCCGTTATTCTGATCTGCCGCCCTGTTCTCTCCAATCCACAGCCGGTTCCCGTCAGGATCATTGAGTCGAAATTCGCTCATCCCGTAAAAGGTGACCCCCAAATCCGGGACATCCAGTCCGTTCAATCGCAGCAGTCGGTGATACTCCACCAGGTTTTCCGGATACAGGTAGAGAACTGATTGACGGGGCCCATCCCAATGAAGATTAATCGATTGATCCACCATGATGCGGCATTCGCCAAGGCAAAGCATGGCCCAACCCCAATCATCCCGCCTTCGCTCCACGCTAAATCCCAGCTTCTGATAAAACTCGACGCTCGCGGGCATGCTCTTCACCGGCAGCATCGGTATGAGACGATTCATTTTCATGGCGCTCCCTCAATTTGATACCGAACATCGACAATGGCTCAACAGCGTCGGCGAGACATTTCACGCAATTGTACCTCTTGCTTCAATGCTCAACTCACTTGTATCCTTTTCTTCATCATGACGAATGAACGTGAAAAGCACCTTGTTCGCACCCAGATAACCGCCACGCTTTCCGTGCGAGACTGGCCGGCAGCCATCAGGTTCTACAAGCAAGCTTTCAATGCAATCGAAACGTATTGTGTTCCCGGTGGTGGCGTCGGCCGACTTTCGATCGACGGCGCGGAATTCTGGGTCGCCGAGGAGTCACCGGCTCACCAGAATTTCAGCCCGGAGTCTCTAGGTGGGTGCTCCGTCCGAATGCTGCTTATCGTTGACGATCCGCAATTGGCATGCGAGCGTGCCGTCGCTGCCGGCGCAAAACAAGTCCAGCCAGTCAGCGACCAACACGGCTGGCGATTGGGCCGCATCGTGGATCCCGCGGGCCATCATTGGGAAGTGGGTCGACCGCTATATTAAGTGCGGCAATAATAGACGAGCTGATAATAGGGACATCGCCGAACCCCAATCAGCGATGTCTCATTATTCTGATCGTTATTCGTCCGTATAAAAACATGCTCGAGGCGTTTGAGTCAGGCCAATTGCTTTCGGCATCGCCGCATTAACATCCCCACTCCAGCGATCATCAGAAGCGTTCCCGTCGCCGGCTCGGGCACGGGGGACCATTCCACTGCATAGGGGGCTAGCACACCGTCGATTTGTGCGTCGGCAATACCGTAAACGTTGCCGGAAGCATCAATGGAATAGGTGCTTGAGCCAAGCCAATTAAAACTTAAAGGAAGATACGATTGTAAATTGATTGCGGACTCGGCTGTGCCAGACCAGAGCATTGCGTAGGCACCGGCGAGCCTACCTGTTCTTTACCATTGGTTGCAACGGCCTCTGAGCCGTTGAAGCCTGCGGGGTTCAGATCGACGGCGCTGGCAGCGGTACCGGTCCAGAGCAGCGCATGTTGAAAAATGACTGTTAAGTTAATCATACGTATGCCGAGGCCCACTTGCTGGGTTCCGCTGACGCCATAGGCATACGATTCGGTTATACCATTGAGGTTCGTGTTGAGGTCCACCGCACTGGCAGCTGTGCCGCTCCATAGCATGGCGTTGTAGTTGTAGTTTGCGCTGCTGTAGGCCCAACCGACTTGCTGCGAAACGTCAGTCGCATAAGCGAAGGAATTGTTGAGTCCGCTCAGGACCGTCGGGTTTAAATCCACCGCACTTGAAGCTGTGCCGTTCCAGAGCATGGCGTGGTAGTTGTTACCGGTTCCAGCACCGTTGCCTTCGCCCACCTCCTGAATCCCACTGATGCCGTAGGCCATCGAAGTGCTAATTCCATTCAAGTTGGTCGGGTTCAGATCTACCGCACTGTTGGCGGTGCCACTCCAAAGCAAGGCGTGGTTGCTCACAATTGTTGTGCTTGAGCTGCCGTCGCCCACTTGCTGCGTGCCGTTAGTCGCTAAGGTTTGCGATGCGACTATCCCACTGAGATTGGTCGGGTTTAGGTCTACAACACTATTGGGGGTCCAAAGAAGAGCGTGTATAGGTTGGGTGGTTGGTCCGCTCTGGCCTTGGCCTATGGTCTGTCCGGCAAACCCCTGCCTAGGGTATATGCTCGAGAATGAAGCTGGCGTCGCCAACGGGTACAGCACAGAGCCGGTGTAGCCCGCCCCTAGGGCCAGTGATGCTACGGCGAAAGTGCTGGCTGCGACTAGGAGAATGATATTGCGATTCATGTGTCTCTGCCTTTGCACTGTGCTCTGGCAAAAATCGCCTACAAAAGTATCTCAGAGAATCATCGGAGTTCAAGAAAATTCGAGAATATAAGATTCGAATATTCGAGCGATTAGAATGCGCGGCCAAGCACTTACAGAGAATGAATAGGAATCAAATTGACGTATCGCAAGAAGACTTTTGTCGCGAATCCCGGGGTGAGGATGGGGATTGTGCAGTACGGCTGACAGTGACCGAATTAAGCCTCCACCTCAGCCAGACGGAGGCGAATTTCAAATCTCGTGAGATCGTTGACACGCGGAATGAACCTCGACCCATCTTAGGACTGAATTACAAGGTCGGTGTGGCAGCTCGGACATTCAAATTCGTCCGTCATGCGAATCATCTGTAACTGCCGGCATTCGCGGCAAAAGACAATCTGATTGTTCGAAGGTTTCTTTGAACTCTCAAAGAAGTCGTTCAATCTGTCAGCTAGATGCGCAAATGGGTCAGCAGATTTCTTTCGCTGGGGCGGGAAAAGATTTATCGTCGAGGCGTAGGGAATGGACCAGTTTTCGGAATCAGTCTTGCGTGGCCTACCCGTCGTGAGTAGTCCGGCGTCTGCGCCTTCATGCTTTTCATGCTCGAATGGCAGAAGTTGATACCCAAATCCTTCACGCTGTAGCTCCGGTATCTTTGCGCCAATAGCATTCTTCACTGATGGCGTTGGAAAGCCGCTGGTGCGCATGAATCCAGCCTCGCAAAGATATACATCCAGCAATGAAACGGCTGGAATGCCAAAATCGCGATAAGCGCGAAGCTGAGTCATCGTTCTTTGGGTCTTACCTACCTTCAACGAGCGGGCCGTACCGTCTTTGCATAGTAGACTGACCTTGACTTCCCAAGCTCGATAGAGCCATTCACTAGTTCTTGGGTAATCGTACAGGCGGGCAAGAATATCAATGTCGCTTGTGAAAGTACCACCGGTGCCCAGATCCATTGGTATATTCAACGCGAACCATCGAAAGACGCGGCCTCCTGCAAGGCATCGATAAAGCGGGCCGAGGGAAAAGATGTGCCAGATGGTCGCTTTCTCACGGTATTGCGGGTTGGACTCGAAAAGGATCATCGTACTGTTTATCCACGATATCATACGGGGCTCCGCCACTTGGCACACCTACATCCGTTCGATTGGGACCTAAGGGATGGATCGCGGTAGGAGGTCGGACACACAGAGCTGTGAAGGGCGGTTGAGGGCGACTTCTGGCGCAAATCTGGTTTTTGGGATTCGGAAGTGCAACGGGGAATTGTGTGGGCCATGAAACGGGGGCGCAGCTAGTATTCTGCGGTGAGTTCGAACAATGTTGCAAAATCACGCATTCACCCTCCCCCGTTGATCGTTCAAAGACACCCTAAAAAAAATCCCCAGCCTTTTCCAGACAACGCACCCAAACCTTTCACCTTTTGGACTCTTAAATAGAGGAACCAATGTTTTTTCATCACCCCAACTTCGATACCGGTGCGCCCGCAACCAGACAGGATCATCAATGCCAGCCAAGCACGATAATGTGACATCTACTGCTCCACTCTCTCACGAAATGCCCCAACAAAATATGGGAACTTATGGGAACAAATGGGAAAGCAGCGTGTACAAAACCTTCACCTCGACCCGTTCGAGAATCGCTTAAAACGGGAGATTCCGAGAGATAGTGGGATATCCACAGCTCAACTGTCTACTGCTCTGCTTTCTCGCGAAACGCCCCACAGAAAATGGATGCCACCACTTTTCTCTAAAACCAGAAACTTTCGAAAAAAGTCGGAAATCCCGCTCCTAAACTCACCCCTCTATTTCACCCCGGCTCATTCTCTTCTTGGCGATCTCGGCGATCTCGGCGGTTAAATCTTTCTTTTTAGACCGTCGGATCACAAAGCACGTCCAAAACCTTCACTATCTCAAAAACTACTTGTCGTCGTGTCGTCGTGGAATATTCGCCGAAAAACGCGGTTTCGCATCACTGCCGCCTGCACTGTCATCGACCTGCCTGCCCTGAGCCTGTCGAAGGGTCGTCGTGTCGTCGTGGGAAATTCGCTCAAAAACCCACATCCCATATTTTCCATTCAACAAATATAGCTAGTAAAAACTAACCAAAACCGCAAAAAGCGCTCGGAAGTGTCCGATTCTGTCCGATTGCTACTTCAACATTTCAGTCAGCAGCGGATTCATCGCATCCGCCCAGATCTGATACCCCTGGGCCGTCGGATGAAGCGAATCCTTCATAAGGTCGTGCGGAATATTCCCGTCAGCGTCCAGAAATATATTGCCGATGTCCAAAAACCGCGTCTTGCTGCCGTCATCCAGCGTCGCCAGACCCTTGTTCACCTCTTTGATCTTCGCCTGCATCAAAACCGGCGACCCGGCCCGCTTGTCCGCACGCGGAAAAATCCCCAAAATCAGCAGCTTCGACTGCGGCAGCTTGTCATGAATCTCTTGAACAATCTTCTCGTCCGCCTTGAGAATATCCTCGGCCGGATAGCCAATATTGTTGGTTCCGATCAGCAGCACCACAAGCTTCGGACTGATCCCGTCAAGTTCGCCGTTGTCGATCCGCCAGAGAACGTGCTGGGTCCGGTCTCCCCCGATGCCAAAGTTGGCGGCGTTGAGCGGCGCATAATATTTTTCCCAGACCGCCTTCCCGCCACCCTCCCATCCTTCGGTGATGGAGTCGCCCAGAAACAGAACGCCGATATCCCCCTGCGTCCGCCGCTCCAGAAATTTCTCATGCCTCATCTTGAAATGATGCTCGAGGTTTCCATCCTTGCCGAGCTTTGGCGCAGCAACATCCGCGGCCTCCGGAGCCGTTGGTTGCGTCGCCGGAGCAGTCGTCGCGCCGTCGCCGTGAGCGCCGTTCACCCATGTCAGGCTCCCAAGCCCGAGACTAATCGCCAGTAAAAGATGCCATCGCTTCATAAAATGTCTCTCCGCCTAAAAAACCTTCAGAACATTTAAGCTGACAATATAGCGGCAGCCGTCGCTTGAGCAATTTCTAACGCCTCGGTTACCATAATGCGCGATGACCGCCCTCGCCGAGCCCGCGAGCATATCCGCTGCCCCCCGCAAAATCGCCTGGCCCCGCGGCACGACCGCTCTCCTCTGGGCGATCATCGCCTTCGGAGCCATTCTGCGGCTGGCACGATGGATTCACTGGCGAGCCCTCTGGCTCGACGAAATCTATCTCGCCAAAAGCCTCCTCACCCGCAACCTGCACGACCTGCTGTTTCGCCCGCTGGAAGATTGGCAAGCCGCCCCGCCGGGGTTTCTGGTGCTGGTTCATCTGACAACACGCCTGTTCGGCAACGGCGAACGATCACTGCGGCTGGTATCACTTCTATTTGGACTGGCCTCATTACCCCTCATGCTCGGAGTCGCCCGGCGATTGCTCCGGCCAGGCAGCGCCGTCGTCGCGGTCGCATTCTTCACTTTCCTCGGCCCGCTGATTTATTACTCGAATGAACTGAAACCGTACTCCTGCGACGTAGCCTTTTCGCTGGCGATTACGCTCGCGGTTTTGCGATGGCTGGAGAATCAAACATTTCGCCGGGCACGGATAGCCGCGATCGTCGGAGCCGTCAGCGTATTCTTCTCCTACCCGGCAATATTCGTGCTGGCCGGCGCTGGAGCAATCGCCTTGTGGCGGATGCGCCGAACCGGCAATCACGCCGGCTTGCGGCAGGGTCTTTGGATTTGCCTGATTTGGACCGCTGTCTTCGCCGCGGAATATCTGATCTTCGTTCGCCAATTCGCGCACGGTGAGGCTCATCCGCATCTGGTGCAATATTGGGCGGCGGGATGCCTTCATGCCCCACTCGCCGATCGCCGCCTTCACCTGGACCATCTCCTGCCTCTCAAAAATCGCCAGCGACCCGGGCGGCATGTGGCTGGATTTTCCCGACGCCGCCGAGTTGGGATTGATCGTCGGCATCATCGTTGCCCTGTGGCGTCGCGACAATCTGCTCCTGTTGCTCGCCCCCCTGCCGCTGGTTCTGCTCGCCTCGGCGGTAAGGCAATATCCATTTGGCGATCGCCTGGCTCTCTTCTTCGTGCCGCAATATCTCCTGCTGATTGGCGTGGCCTTTGAATCGCTTTGGACAAATCTCGCCGGAAAAACCGCGGCGCTGGTGATCGCGGGAATGATCCTGCTTCCCTCCGCCAGGCGCGCAAATGGCTACCTCTTTTCTCCGCCGGGACGCGAGGAATCTCTGCCCGCCTATCGCTGGGTCGCCAACCACTGGCAAAGCGGCGACGAGCTTTATGTAACCCATTTTGGCGAAGAATCTTTCAATCTATATCGATCGCAATCAAACTGGGCCGCCGATCTCGACCGGCCCGCGCGCTGCACATTCAGCCATCGATCGTCGAACCACAGGATGTTCTGGAAGACGTAAAACCGTTCGCCGGCCACAAACGCGTCTGGGTCATTCTCATTCATGCCGAAGGGGGCGAATACGATGTCCACCAATTCACGGTCGCCGCATTCGATGACATCGGGACCGCGATTCTCCAGCATTCCGAGCCGGGGGCGATGGCTTATCTATACGATTGCTCCGCGCCGATCCCGCCGGTCCGATAATCTTATTTCCGAATCAATCCGGGAAAATCCTTATACAACAGTATTTCGACATCGCCGATATGTGTCATGCCTCACGCGGAAGAGGCCATGCAACGTTTTCTAAACTTGAATCAGGAGACCAGCGATGCTTTCTGTTGGAAATGCGATGTATCTTTTGATCCCGTCACCCTCCAAGAAGCGCGTTCTTCATCCCGGCAAAGTGATCGAATCGGACGCCACCAGCTTCGTCGCCGAATTTGAAGAATCGATCGCCCCGCCGGTGGGTGGCGACGTCAACGCCTTTTGCGAGGTGCGGGGAAAATTCTTTCAGCAGGGAGCAGTAGTTTCCGAAATCCGCACGAACAACCCATGCGTGATCGTTTTCCGCCGCAATGGCGAGCCGGTTTCCGCCGAGAGCCGCCAGACCTATCGCGTTTCCCTGGTCACGTCGGAATTTGTCGTTGATGTGGACAAAGAGTCGGGATGCCGCGTGCTGGACATCAGCCCCGAAGGATTTGCCGCCTTTACATCGAGAAAGCTCAGCCTGGGATCAATGGTGAAGATCCGGCTCACCGGCGAAGGGGAAACATTCGAAGCCTCCGCCCGCGTGCAGACCGTTCAGGAGCGAGGCGCCGGCAAATTTCGTTATGGTTTTCTCGTGCCCCAGAACAATGCCGCCGCTCGCAAAAAGATGCAGCAGATCAGCATTGAAATGCAGCGGATGCAACTGAAACGATTGCGCGGCGCAGCCTGATCGCAAACTTTACGTCGGACGATCCGCCACCAGCGGTGAACGCTTTGCCGGAGATCCCATCTTAAGCCAGGACTGGGCGGATTCTTCCAGCCACAGTGCTGCGGTGATGATGCGGGGATAATAGCGGCTTCCCTTTGCCTCGCCGCTCACGAATTGATCCGAACACGCCCAGATGCCGCTGCCATCGGTTTGCCACCGAACATGAGCGGCATCGGCCTTGCGCATGATCCCGTCGATCCGCGGATCGTTCTCCTGAATGCGGAGAATCGACCGGGCGACGAATTGCACGATGGCAATCTTGCTCATCCAAGAATTGTTCGAAGTCGAGGAGAGCTTCAGGCCGCCATCTGGAAAGATATTGTTCGATTGCGGATCGGTGAGCAGCTTCAAAATATGCCGATGCAGCGTCGCGATCAGCGGACCCTGCAAATGGCGGGTCAGCATTTCCTCGGCATCGCCGGCGAGATCGGCCGGCCACGCGCGAATCAGCGACAGCCAATAGGCCGGATAAATCAGCGCCTCAACAGCCGGCAGGATGCGCGACCGGAACCCGGGGTTATTCTTTTCCAGAACGGCCGGAATCAATCCGTCGGTGGCGGAGGCGGTAAGCGTGGCAGCCAATTGCTCAGCCAGCGACGCAACCGGTTCGGTCGGAACATCGCCGGCCATGAAACGCAGCCGCGAAACCAAATCTAACGCGAGCCAGGTCGCCCAGCATTTGGTTCCCAGATAAGTATTCGCCCTGGCCTGGCCGAGGGATTCATCCAGAGAATCGTAGGTCGTAATCTCGCGCCCCTCGACGCAACGGGACGAGTCGTATGCCATCAAACCCGTGCGCGGATTTGCGCGGGCAAGCATGCTCTGGGCGCAGGCATCCAGAAGATGCTTGTTGGCCAGCAGCCAATTGATATCTCGCGTGGCGGCAACATAACTGGCGGCCATGAGCACCCAATTGCAAAGCTGCTCCTGCGTCATGTACGAGAAGCATCCTTTCAGATGCGCCAACTCGTAGCTGCTGTTGCCCGGGGATGAGAAATTATTATTGATCCCCATGTCGTGAGCGAACGAAATCCCGCCCGGCCGCAATTGTCCGCCGGGGGTTTTGACTTGATCGTGATAGCTGTATCTGCGGGAAAACTGAGTGAGAATATTACGAACGACCCAGGGATTTTCCTTAAGTTCCCAGAAGAGATGATCCACCGACAGATCGAGGGTGTTCATCATGCAGTACTCACCCTCGTTGACGATCCAGAATGGCTCGCCGCCAACGTCGAGGAGCTGGGTGCTGCCGTAATAGCCGCGCGTTCCGTGGGCGATAAGGAACTGCTGATCGGCTGAAAGTCCTGAATCAATCAAACGTTTGTCGAGAACCTCGGCGCTGGTTTGGAGATCGGCAGCCCGATCGAGGGCGGCGGTGAGGACCTCGTCAAGATTTGTGTAATAGCGAGTGTAGTAATATCGGCCTTCGAGGCCGGTGGTCACAGTTCCATCGAGATGAACGCCAATGGCGAGCACTAGAGTCTTTTTGGTTCCCGCCGGCACTTCCATCGCGAGGCCGGCGCAGGTCCCGAGGGCATGAATCGGATTGGGATCGGTCAGCGCCTCGGCGACGAGCCATCGCTGGATCGCGAGAAATTCGCCTCCGCTCTTTTGGTCGCTATCTTTTTCGATCCGCCCCAGGACTCCCATGTTGCGGCGCCAGGCAAAGCCGAGCTTGCCATGGTCCGTACTATCAAATTCCAGGACTCGCGCACCCGGCTCGACAAAGTCGATGGCAAAGACCGCCGTCTTGGCCTCTTTGCCCTGGCGGTTATCCACTTCCAGGGTGGCGATCACAGCTGGCAGAAGACAGGCCTTGAGCGTTTCGGAATCGGCGCTCGGTTCGGGAATCGGCGAAAAGGGGCTATAGACCGTGAACTTAAAGTCAGGCGTCTGCCACGCATCCGAACCCCAACCGAAAAACCGGCGAATCTGTGCGGCCGAGTATGGCTGCAGGGATTGGCGCGGGGCGGCCGAGACGCTCTCTTCTATCTCATACGAAGAGGCTGGTACGTGCAGTTCAGACCCACCCTTGAAAAAGGGAAGGCAGCGGATGGGATTCGACGAGGCGCGATGTCCATCCTTGACGCCAATATAAAGATTTTGCCCGGCCGGCTTTCCGAGCTCGATTCCAATCCCGCCGCCACTATGAAAGTGACCGCAGGTGAAACTCATGTAAGCGCCCAACGGGCCATGCTGCGCGTTGAAATTGATGTTCCCCGGGAATGGCAATAATTCGCTAACCACAGTCCGCTTTCTTGGTAAACGTTTACTTAACCGAGCGCCATTTTAGCGAGTTTTAGTTCCAAGGAAAGTAAAATCGCTGGCTTGGATTGGTCCCTATAAAGCAATTTATTGCTTTACCGCCCCGCTGGTAAGACCCGAAATAAACTCCTTTTGGAGCGAAAAGAAGAGGATCGCTGGCGGAATCATGGCCAAAAGCGTGCCGGCCAAAAAGATGCCGTATTGCTGCACATAAGTGCCCATGTACTGGTTTAAGACCACGGGCAGCGTCAGCTTGCTCTGGCTTTGCAGGAAGATGTTGGGGGCAAGAAACGCGTTCCATGCCCCCATGAAGCTGAGAAGGCAAAACGCCCCGCTCATGGGCCGCACCAGCGGCATGATCAACTGAAGATAAATGCGGAACTCGCTGCACCCGTCGATCCGGGCGGCTTCGATAAGCTCGTTGGGCACGCTTAGCATCGCCTGACGAAAGAGGAAAATGCCGAAAGCGCCGACCGCGCTGGGGATAATCAGGGCCTTGTAGGTATCCATCCAGCCGAGCTTCCAGATCACCGCGAAGTTGGGAGCAAGCAGAACGACGCCGGGGATGGTCATCGACGCCAGCATGTAGATCATGAAAAGATTCCGGCCGGGGAAGCGATGCTTGGCCAGGGCATATCCGCCGAGCGAGCTGAAAAACAGCGAAACGATCGTGAGGGTTGACGCCAGAAAGAGCGAATTGACTACGTATCGCCAGAAGGTAACCGGCCCCTGAACCGTCGGCTGCGGAGCCAGGAGCGAACGAAAATTGTCGAGGTTAATCGTTTTCGTGGAAATCTCTGAAATGGGCGGCAGGAATGAATATTGGCTCATCGCATCCGTGGTTTTGAACGCGGAACAGACAAGCCACGCAAAGGGCATGAGCATCACCGTCCCCACCAGCAGGAGCAATGTGAATCGCCCGTATTTCAAAGCGATCGAACGCGAGAACGGCAAGAGCAGTACGAAGATCGCGGCGAGGATGAGCACGAAGACTTGCAGCGAGTTCATGTTTCGCTCCCCACCCTGCCGACGATGCGGATTTGCAAGAGGCTGATGATCAGAATGATGAACGTGAGCAGCCAGCCAACAGCTGCGCCGGTACCGAGATCACCGCTGGTGAAAGCGTTTTGATATAGATAACCCACGATGGTCAGCCCGCTATTGCTCGGGCCATACCCCCCGCCGTTATTTTGAAGAAGGTTGTACGGAAGCTCGAAAAGCTGGTACGAGCCGATGGTGCTGGTGACGACGACGAAGGTCGCGACCGGGGCGATGGCGGGAACGATGACGTTCAGGAAAATATTGCCCGGGCCCGCGCCGTCGATTTTCGCCGCTTCGATCAGGTTCTGATCCACGTTCTGCAGCGCAGCCAGGAAATAAATCATGTTGAACCCGACGTACATCCACATCGCGGCAATGATGATGGCGGGCATCACCAGCTTGGAATCACCGAGCCATTGCTGCTCCAAACCCCAACCCGTCAGCGCCTGAAGACCGCGGTTGAACAGCCCGTACCGCGGCGTAAACAAAACGGAGAACATCACACCGACGAACACCTGGCCCACGAGGTTCGGCGCGAAGATCGCGAGACGAAAAATTCCCTTTAATCGATCGTTCTTGGCGTTCAGCAGCATCGCCAGTCCGAGGCTCAACGGAAGCTGCAGGCCGATGGAAAAAATGGCGAAGACGGTGGTGTTCCACAGCGCCTTATGAAAATCCGGATCTTTCAAGACAAAGCTGAAGTTGCTCCAGCCGACATACGCGCGCCGAGCCGGGCCGTTGGTTTGGTAAAACGCAAGGATGGTCGCATAGATCAGCGGAATGAGAAAAAAGACCAGATTGA
The DNA here is from genome assembly GCA_963773725.1 of uncultured Phycisphaerales bacterium. GTDB lineage: Bacteria > Planctomycetota > Phycisphaerae > Tepidisphaerales > Tepidisphaeraceae > PALSA-1353. The sequence goes on along the minus strand of CAVZCA010000007.1, from coordinate 24,059 downwards.
TCGCAATGTAGGGAAATAGAAATATATACGGCGTGCTCCGGCTGCGAAGCCTCCAGCCAATCGGCGCGTGTGGCGACTGATGCGGTGCTCATTTGCCTGACGCCTCCGAAACCTGCGTGGACGGAACATTCAGGAAGACGTTCCGCGCCATGACGAGCCGAACATGATCGGCGCAGCGTTTCAACTCCGCTCGCGCATAGTCGCGCAGGCCAACCTCTCCATGCACCTTGTAGTAAAGAGATGCGTTGGTAAATGCCTCGGATAGCTTGGCGTTGGCAATGATGTTGTATGCGAAGTCATGTTCTTCCGGCACGAACGGCGCCATCGCGGAATAGGCCTTGCCGAGCGACATGTTGCTGTAGAACGGGCTCGGCTCTGAAAGCTGCGGCAAATTCCATGCTGATTTGAGTGGCGGCAAGATGTGGGTGACCGTGAATCTCGGTCCAAGCTGGGCCGGATCATAATAAAGATACATCGCCAATTTCCAGGCGAGATCAAAATTGCGGCATTGCTTGGTGAACGCCAGTCCAGCGCCGCCCCATGTGCTGGTGCGAAGCCCGCCCGGCTCCCACGCGGGCATCGGCATCAGCGCCAGCTTGCCGCTGAGACTTGGAATTTCCAGTTCGATTCGATTAGACCGCCAATCCGGACAAAAATAGAAGAGGCACAATCCATCGATCATCGCCTTGGCGAAATTCTGTCCCTCTCCGCACGGAAATGAGATGCGGGTCGGGCCTTCCACTTGCTTGACGTACCAGCAGACCACGTCGAGAGCCGCAGGGCTGTCGAAGGTGACGCGGCCCGCGGCATCGAACAGACCGACTCCATGCTGAAGCAGCAGCAGTATGAGCGTGTCGTTGCCGTCCGATTGCATGTCGAGCATGTAATGCTCGGGGACGCCGTCGGGCGCATGGTTTTTTTTACAACTTCGCGGCCGACGCGGGAAAATTCGTCCCAGGTCGTCAGCTTGTTTACGTCGATCCCTAACTGCTCAACCAGATCGCGGCGATAAACGAGCAGCACAGGATGAAGATCGTGAGGCAGCGCAAAAACATGGCCGCGAGACGACCATTTGGATAGACGCGTGTTGACCAGCCGATCATAAAGGCCGCTGGTTTTAATCTTGTCGGTCAGGTCGATAAATCCGACATCTTCAATCGGACCCTGGGTGAAATAACCGATCGTGCCGTACATCAGCTCAACCATATCCGGCACATCGGCGCCAACCTGAAGCGCGGATTGCAGACGGCTTTGAAGTGCTTTCTGATCGACGAGCTCGATCTCAATCTTGCAGTGATTTTCTTCTTCAAAGCGCGGGATCACCGAGCGGTAAACTTCCGCCTGCTCGGGGACGAAGGTTTGAAGAACCAGGTCCGGCGGCCGATAGCCGGGCGGCTGAGACAGGGGAACCCAAACGGCCAGTCCGACGCCCGTCAAAATCGCAAGGATGAGGATCGCCAACGGCGCGGGACCGTAAGGAAACTTCATGGTTATATCGCTCGGTCGTTCAGTTTCAGGGTGATTGAACCATTCGAAGCCATGAAGAAAAGGGCCGGCGAAGGCACACAGAACTTACGGCTTGGTTTGCGACTTTGCAAAAGTGTCCCTCTTTCAAACGTTCGGTGTGATTGCCGGACCGGGAAAAAAGCGGCGCCAACAAGTCGCTATAAGCATTGTCGGCGCCGCTTGTCGCTGCAGGAGGAGGAGGCCATCTGCAGTCGTCTTAACCCAGCCAATACGCTTCATTTCAACCGATAAGCCAAGACCACCAAAACTAGCGTTTAAGGACTTGGGTAACCGTTTACTTAACTTACCTTCAAATCATTTTACGTCAACAAAATTCCAGCCAGTATTAGGGTAACCACGCTTCATTTGGTGGAAATCGGGTTCCCCTCAAACGCACCGCGACGCCAACGGTGAGATGCCGTTGGCGTCGCGAGGTTAACCTGGATTTAGAAGCGCGAACTATGCCTGGCGGTGACGACGAGCCATCAGACCCAAACCAGCTATACCCAGGAGGCCGATCGTGGCCGGTTCCGGGACTGCCGCGATCTGGAAGCCATCGATATAGCTATTGTCAGAGGAGTTGTCGGCGGTAAGCCCGCTGCCGCCGAAGGTCCAGACGGAAAACGAACCGTTGCTGTTCGTCGTCACGGTCAGAAGCGCCGGAGCGGGAGCCTGCGTCGCGGATGTTTCATTTCCGGCCATGCTGCCGGTAACCCACGTCTCTGTTTGCTCATCGGCGGGCGATTTGAAACCACCCATGCCGTCCCACCAGCCGATTCCATGACCCGCTCCGGAACTATCGAGAGCCGGAGCAATAGCCGTCCAGTTTTCTGAGTGAGGGCCGGTGAAGTCATCAGCATAGCCGGCGAAAAGATAGCTGGTGCTTGGCAAGAGGCCGGTGATTGTCAGTTGCAGAAAATTCGTCCCCTGCAGGTTGCTGCCGGATTTCGCACCGAAGACCAGATCGGCGAACAGATTTGCGTCAAATGCATTGCCGCCAGTCGTCGAACTTGCATTTCCACCAATGCTGCCGCGATCGCGCGAATTCAGCGGTTCGCCAGCGGCATAGTTGGACAAAGTTCCTGATGTGGAGAGCGTTGCTCCGATCACTCCAAAACTCTTGTTCACGGTCGTCAAGCCCGCAAGACCCGTCGCCTGTCCGGGCTGTCTGGGAACGCGTTTATTCCGTCGCCACCATAATAAGCCGGGCCGGCCCATGGAGACCATGTCACGCCATACTGATCCGGACCCACTGGTGATCCAGTGTTGCCTTCAGTCGCGGATGAATTTCCATAGACGATGGCACTAGGATAGGTGCCGCTTGTCGTGCCGCCGTTAATGTCGGCAGACAGGACCACACCATGCGTAAGCGGGCCAGTGAACGGACCTGTCACGGATGCGAAAGCTCCGGCGGCAATCACCAGTCCTGAAATCGACGCGGCAGCCAAAATAGCTCCGCGAGAAATGACGCGCGCTCTATCAAAAGTCCGCATGAGAAATCCCTCCATCGGAAATTCCAAGCTGCTGACACGATTTGGACGACGGTTGTTATAACGCTCGCTGTTCGCGAGTCAAAGGGAATGCGAATGCTTTGGACTCTGTATGGCTAAGAAATTAACCCGCTGTTGCCACTCATTGAAAATGAAATCTTCTTGACATTAATTACCGCCTGGATATAGATAAGTAAACGGTTACTTGACAGGTTTGCACGCCTTTCGGAAGGACAAAAAAGCAGTTGAAACTCACATCGAACGAGATGTTATTTATCGAGACGGCGAACAAATATCTCATGCCCATTAATCAAATACGAAGCATACTGGCTTGGGTGCTGGTTGTAGGATTGATCAGCCTTACCGGTTGCTCGGTTGACTCTATCCCGCTCAAAACGCCTGATGGACACCCACTCCCCCAGGGCCGATCTGTTTTGCCATCCTCGGGATTAAGCGCCTACAGCCTCGCGGGTCTTGAACAGCAACTTGGCAAAATTCAGGTTGTTGATGTGGACCACCCCGATTTCGGGCAGGCGATTCAAATCACAACTTCACCCGGCGCCGAGCGGAATGGTATGTACAGATTACTTCGCCGGTAACCCAGGCCGTGAAAAAAGGGGATGTCCTGCTGGCCCACTTTTGGCTGCGCTGCGACGATTCCATGACCGGCGAAGGATACACCACCTTTGTCTTCGAGCAGGCTTTTGATCCTTTCGACAAGGCGGTTGAATTCAAGATCAGCAGCGGTCCCCTCTGGAAGGAAGTCTGGATTCCATTTAAGGCAAAGTTCGATTTCCCCGCCGGCAAAGCTCATATCGCTTTTCGTACAGGATTTGATCGCCAAACTATCCAGCTCGGCGGGATTTCAGTCGTCAATTATCAAACCACACTGAAGGTCGCCGACCTTCCTCAGACAAAAATAACCTACGCGGGACGCGCTCCAGACGCCCAGTGGCGAAAAGAGGCTCTCCAGCGGATCGAAAAAATCCGCAAGGGTGATCTGAATGTTTACGTCACGGACGCTGCCGGCGCGGCGGTTCCCAACGCACAGATCCATGCCGTGCTTCGCAAACATGCATTCGGATTTGGGACATGCGTGGATGCGGATCTGATTCTCGGCACATCGCCGGACGCGGCGCGTTACCAGCAGACGATTCTCTCCCTATTCAATCGAGCGGTTTTTGAAAACGAAATGAAATGGCAGGCGACGTGGAACGGCGTGCCGCCGGATGTCGATCAAGCCCTGAAATGGCTGCGCGATCATGACATTCCCGTTCGCGGCCATAATCTGGTCTGGCCAAGCTGGAAATGGTTGCCGACGGAACTCAAGGCTTACGAGAAAGACCCGGAAAAGCTTCGCGAACTCACCGCTAAGCATATTACCTACATGGTTTCCCACTTCCGCGGGCAACTCGTCAACTGGGACGTGGTCAACGAACCTTACACCAATCACGATTTGATCGATCTGCTCGGCGGCCGTGGGATCATGATCGACTGGTACAAGCTCGCGCATGCCGCCGACCCTGATTGCCCGCTTTTTCTCAACGATTTCGGGATCATGGAAGGCGGCGTTCACAGTGAACACGGCGACAACTTTTACGACAACATCAAATTCCTGAAAGACAACGGCGCTCCGATTGGCGGGATCGGCATTCAATCCCATTTCGGCACGGAGCTGCCCGCGCCCGAGAGGATGTTGAAAACCCTCGATCGCTTCGCCGAATTTGGCCTGCCGATCGAAATGACGGAAGTGAGCATCAGTCTCCAGGATGATCAATTGCAGGCGGATTACCTGCGCGACTACATGATCGCGATGTTCTCACATCCCGGCGTCCATGACATCATGCTCTGGGGTTTTTGGCAGGGACGGCACTGGCGTCCGGACGGGGGAATTTTCGCGACCGACTGGTCGATGCGCCCCGCCGCCCAGGTGTGGATCGATCTGACGCAAAAGCAATGGAGCACGGATGCAAAGGTGAAGACAGACGGCCATGGCGCTGCCGATATTCGCGGATTCTACGGCGAGTACGAGATTACAGTCACTTCGGGCGGCCAGAGCAAAACCATCACAACGCAAATCGTGCCCGGCGGCTCGCGGCTGACCGTTCAAATGCCTTGATTCGACACCACGAACGGCTTCCCAGTTTGCCCATCCGATAAAAGCGGTGAGGAATAATCGACTATTATAAATAGCCGGGACCGAACGCCAGACAGCAAAAGCCGTCCTGAAGAGAAATTGACGTGATCCAGGAAGCTTTTGACACCCTTTTCATCGGATTTTGTGTATAATTCCCGCCGTGAGCAAAAGGCCGACAATCACCGATGTGGCAAGACTCTGCGGCGTGACTGCTGCAACGGTCAGCCGCGTTCTCAACGACCAGAAGAAAAATTTCTCCACGACTGAAGCCGTCCGGCAAAAAATCTGGGACACCGCTCGCGAATTGGGTTATGTGCCCGACTTGACGCTCGCAGCCTGAGCTTGCGAAACACCCGGGTGATCGGATTGTTTGCTTCTCCGCAGACACACGTCGCTGAAGGCATCAATGAATCATTGATCGAAGGAATCGCCGAGACGCTGCATTCCGGCGGTTACGACGTTTTCTTCGGAATGAGCCCGATCCGCAGCACGAAGAATCCGCTGCCCTTCTGGCGATTTGACGGTGCGATACTGATGCAGGCCCCCAAACCAGAAACCGTGACGGAACTGGATCTCCGCCGGGTTCCATATGTCTGTGTGAACGAACGTGTGGGCCGGCCGGCGATGTTCGTGCTTGCTGACGACGCGATGGGAATGAAGCGTGCGATATCCCATCTGTCACAACTGGGCCATCGGCGATTTGCCTACGGCAACGCCCGCGCCGCCTATTTCAGTCACTACAGCGTGAACGAGCGTTACGGAACGCTGCTCGCGACCGCCCGCGATCAATCCATTCGCCTGGTTCCAGGTCACGATACGCCGTTCCATTCTCCCGCGGAGTTTGTGCGGGCGATGGTGATTGAAGGGGGCGCGACCGCAGTTATCACTTACGATCATCAGATTGCCGTCATGGTTCTGGCGCAGCTTACGGATTGGGATTGCGCGTACCCCAGGATTTCAGCTTGATTTGCTTCAATGATGTCTTCCCCGTGGCGATCATGTATCCGCCGCTGACGGCTGTCGCGGTTGCCGGGCGCGAGATGGGTCGCCTGGGCGCTGATCTACTTTTAAATCATTTGTTATCCCCGCAGCCGCACTCCGGCAGGGACATTAAGGTCGCTGAAGATCTGATCGTCCGAGGTTCCACCGCCCCACCGCCAAGTGGCGTGCGCCCGCGACCGGCGCCCCTGTTCAAGCTTAAGATTGACCGAATCCACAGCTTTTTTCTTGACTGTCGGCCATATCGCCGGAGCGTGGAACGGCACAAGCGGCATTATCCCTCTAAGCCGAGCGCGCCAGGAGCGGCCCGTTCATCTCGAATTGTTTGCGGAGCATCGGCTCGATCTGATCCGGAGGCCGCGGTGCGCTGAACAGATACCCCTGCAGCATGTCGCAGCCGATCCGGACCAGGAACTCGCGCTGGGCATCGGTTTCAACGCCTTCAGCGACCACTTTCAAGCCGAGGCTTTGCGCCAGGGCAACGATCGCGCCGATGATTGCGCGCCCGCTTCCGCCGTTGCTGGCGGCCTCAATCGCGCTCACAAATGTGTCGGCGATTTTCAACGTTTCCAGCGAGAGCCGCTGCAAATAGGCCAGCGAAGAGTAGCCGGTGCCGAAGTCATCGACGGCAACCGCAACTTTCATCTCGCGCAATTGCGCCAGCTTGTCGCCTGCATCGCGAATGTTGCGCATGAGCAGCGTTTCGGTTAGCTCAATCTCTAGCCATCGTTCGCGCACGCCCGAGGTTTCCAGCGCGTTGGCAACAGTGCGAATAAAATCCGGCTGAGCAAACTGAACGGTGGAGACATTCACCGATAGAGGCATCAGCGGCAATCCGGCTGCAAGCCAGACGCGCGTTTGCCGGGCCGCTTCCTCCAAGACCCACGTTCCGATCGGAATGATGACGCCCGTATCCTCCGCCATGGGAATGAACTTCGCCGGAGGAACCATGCCGAGCGTCGGATGCGTCCAGCGAAGCAGGACTTCAAGCCCGACGATGTGGCCGACCTGATCGACCTTCGGCTGGTAATGCAGGCTCAGTTGCTTGTTTTGCACGGCCTGGCGAAGGGCTCCTTCCAATTCCATCCGCTCGACGGCGCCTTCACCCATATCGGGCGTGAATGCCCGGGCCGTATTACGCCCGTCATCTTTTGCACGGTAGAGCGCCAGATCGGCATTTTTGAGCAACGAGGTCGGATCAGCCGCGTCAGGCGGAAAAACAGCGGAGCCGATGCTGACCGTGACGAATTGCTTCCGGCCCTGAAGATCGATGGGCGTCTTAAACTCATCCAGCAGCGCAAGAGCGACGGCCTGGGCATCCTCGGGTTTCGCCAGATCGGTGAGGATCGCCGCGAATTCGTCGCCGCCCATTCGAGCCAGGAGATCGCATGCGCGCAATCGGTGCCGCAGGCGGTGCGCCGACCTGGCAGAGCATCTCGTCGCCGGCCTGGTGGCCATACGTATCGTTGATGTATTTAAAGCGATCGACGTCAACCAGCAGCGCCGCAACTGCGCGGCCCGTCCTGCGGGCGACGGCAAGGGCTTGCTGCAAATGATCGGCGAAAAACTCCCGGTTCGGCAGTTGCGTCATCGCATCATGGTGAGCCTGAAACGTCAGCAGATCGGCAAGCTGGCGCTGTTCCACCGCCACGCCAGTCAAATCGCTGGCCAGCTTCATGAGTTCCATCGCCGAAGCATCGGGGCGAAGGTTGTCGCGCCGATACAACGCGAACGCGCCGGAGGATTCTTTGTGTCGTGAATGGATCAGAATAGCCCAGCAGGACCGCAGGCCATGCTCATTGATCGTCGGCCTAAGGCTCTCCCACGCGGGATCACGAGTCAGATCGCAAACAATAATCCGCTCGCTGCTCTCGGTCGCCAGGGCGGTGAACCGGCTGAGGAGCGAATAAAGCTGGCGCTCGATCGATCCGGCCAGCGGTGCTGGAAGATTGGGTGCACAATGATGCAGAAGCCCGCCGCAAAGCATGACGCCCGCGGCAACGGCCTGCGGCTCCTGGCGCTCGGCGGCATCGATCAGCCGGCGGAGAATGTCGTTCAACGGCTTTCCCTGCGCAATCATCTCCAGGACCTCGGCCCGGGTCTGCTCGCGATTGTCCATCTCTTTACGATGAGTCACGTCCCGCGCCGAAGCATGGACCTCGCGAGGCGTTCCATCGCGCTCATCAGAAAGAGTTCGGCACGTGGATTCCAACCAGACGAATTTTCCGTCGCTGCGAAGGAAGCGGAATTCGATCGTCCCGGTCTCGCCGGAAGCGCGTGGCTTGCGGTAACAGGCATCGAGGGCGGCGCGATCCTGCGGATGAACAAATTCAGACAGCGAACGACCGTGCAATTGCTCCGGCGGATAGCCAAGAATGACTCGGGAAGCCGGCGAAGCGTAGAGATAAACCCCATTGGGATCATGCCGGGAGATGGCGTCCGAAGAATTCTCCGCCAGCACGCGAAATCTCTCTTCGCTTTCCTGAAGCGTCTGCGCCTTCTGCGCCAGCAAATCCATCAGTCGCCGAGTCTGCAGGGAGGAACGCACACGTGCCCGCAATTCAGCCGGGTCGAATGGCTTGATGACATAGTCGGCCGCGCCCAGTTCCAGGCCGCGAAGTTTTTCCTCGGTCGATGATGCGCCGGTCAGAAAGACAACGGGGATATCAACGGTGGCGGGGTCGGCCTTGAGCTTGGTGCAGACCTGAAAGCCATTGAGGCCGGGGAGATCGACGTCCAGCAGGATCAGGTCGGGACGAACGGCGCGCGCAGTGTCGGTAGCCTTCTCGCCGTCAAAACACGAGAAGAACTGCAGCGATTCGGTGACGAGCCACGCCTGCACCAGGTCGTGGATATCGGGCGAATCCTCAATGATGAGCAGCTTCTGCGGAACCATGTGTCTCCTTGCTTCGGTCATATCCTTTGATCGAGCGAATCAGCTCGACCAGCTCATCGACGCCCGTCTTGATCGTGTCGAGTTGCTCGGAAGACTTGATGAGCGACTCCACGCGAGCGGCGATCTCAGTGATCTGAGGGAAGCCATAACCCGCCCCAGCCCCTTTGAGCTGGTGCGTCAGGCGGCGTAGTTCTTCCACCTCTCCCGTCTGGACGAGGTTTGTCAGGGAAACCACTCTTGCCGGCAGGCGATTGATAAATCCTTCGACGGCCTTTCGCATCGCTGAGGCAACAGGATCGGTGCCGGCCACAATCGGCACCGCTACCGGGTTGGGAGCGGGAGCCGCCGGTGTAGCGGAAGCCGGCGCGCTGGGGACAACTTTCTGGAGATAGCTGGCCGTCGTCCGAAGCAACAATTCCCTGTCGATTGGCTTGGTCAAATAATCGGTGCATCCAGCGGCGAGGCATCGAGCCCGGTCTCCGCTCATCGCATGCGCCGTCAGCGCGATGATCGGCAGCCGGAAACCCTGCCGGCGCAGCTCGCTCGTCGCCGTGTAGCCGTCCATCTCGGGCATTTGCATGTCCATCAGGACCAGGTCGAAGCGGTCAGTGCGAACCTTCTCGCACGCTTCCTTGCCATTGGGCGCGACGATCACCTCCGCGCCAGCCATCGTCAGATACATCGTCAGCAGGTGCTGATTGTCGATGCCGTCTTCGGCAAGCAGGATTCGACCGCGAAGCGTAATTTGCTCGGATGGAACCGCCTCGGTTTCAACATTCAGAGTGGCTTCAGTCAGATCGCGGCGCAACTCAACTCCATCAAGCGCTCCGCCATCAAACCAGAGAGAGAAGATGCTCCCTTTGCCAATCTCGGATTTCACACGCAGATCGCCGCCCATGTATTGGGCCAGCCGTCTGCTGATGACCAGGCCCAACCCAGTCCCGCCATATCTGCGCGTCATCGAGTCATCCGCCTGAACGAATGGCTGGAACAGGCGACCCATCTGTTCGCTCGTCATCCCAATACCGGTGTCGCAAACATCGAATTGAATATGACTCGCCGACTTGAGACGTTCCGCGGAAATCTTCAGACAGACTTCGCCCTGTTCGGTGAACTTGATGGCATTGCCAAGAAGATTCACCAGCACCTGCTTGAGACGCAGCGGATCGGTTTTGACCTTGGTGGGAATCGGCCCGACGAATTCAACTCGCAGCGCCAGTTGCTTAGCTACCGCCCTGGGCCGAAGCATGGAGACAACCTCGACCGCCGTCTGTGCAATGTCGTGGGGAATCCGCTCGACGGTCATCTTCTCAGCTTCGATCTTGCTGATGTCCAGAATATCGTTGATGAGATCCATGAGGTGACGCGCATTGCGGCGAACCACCTGCAGGCAATTGATTCGGTCCGACATTGTCTGGATCGGCGCAAGCATCAGATCGGCGTAACCCAGAATGGCGGTCATCGGCGTGCGAATTTCATGGCTCATGTTCGCAAGGAACGCCGACTTGGCAGCACTGGATTCCTCCGCTTTGACGCGGGCGGCCTCCAGCATCTTGTTGGTCTGCTTCAGTTCGACGGTTCGTGACGAAACTTCTTCTTCCAGGTGCTCACGATGCTGTGTCAGCTCGGCATCACGCCGCTGAATCTCCGAGAGCATCTCGTCAAAACAATTGATCAGCACGCCCAATTCATCCGATTCGTGCTGCGTCGTGCCGACGCGCAGGCCATAATCCTTACCAGTAGAAACCGACCGCGCAACCGCCGTCAGATTCAGAATGGGCCCTGAAATCACCTGCTGCAATCGCCTGACGAGGAAATAGGTTCCCACCATCGTGCCGGCTAAAACGGTCAGGATCACAATGAGGCAGTTGATCAGGTGTTCGTGCAACGAGCGAAGATCACTGTGCGTGTATACCCAGCCAATCTGTTTTCCGTTGACATCGTGAATGGGCTGCCATACATCGAGAAATCCATCCCCGAATCTGCTTCCGCCGGTTCCGGTCTGAGTTGGAATCGATCCGGCATAACCGGTGCGGATATATTTCGCGAGCGGCTCGCCGGATGATTTGTAGATCGCGCTCGCCTGTAAATCTGATTCCAGGCCCAGGGCCCGCAAGGTGACGTTGGCCGCATCCGAATCGTTGAAGCTGACGGCAGCCGACGCGTCCTCAGCGGCGATTCGCGTCATCGCGTTCCAGTCATCGACGGTCCGCTCCTTGATCTGCCGGTAGTCGTAAATCAGAAATATCGCGCACGCGACCAGCATGGCCACGCTCGTGGTGAGCATGCCAAGCACGATCAGCTTCGCCCGAATGCTGAGTCGCTCAATGAATTGCATAGTTCGCTTCGCCTCTTTCTGTCGCTCTTGTTCTGGCTGATCAATGTTTTTTGAAAATCGTTGCCAGGCTCATCAACCGGGAACTCAGTCGCAAGGCCGCCTTGTCCGCGGCGTCCGGGTCGATTTCAAAACGAATCCTTCCATCCGCTATAAAGAACCGAATAATTCCCCCAGCCACCATAAACTTGGTGGTCTCTCCAACCGTTAAGATCGGCTGATTCCCGACGACATTGAAGATGTCATCTAAATGGCTGTCCTGGGATTCGGGAACGAACAGCAGGTGACAACCGCTGATTTGATTCGCTGAATCGAGATGTTTTAGGACGATTGGATGTCCGGCAATCGCTTTTCCGCTTAAAACCTGCTGCAGCGCGGGTTCTAGAGGGCTGTCTCCGATAAAAGCGAGAACAAACGGAGAGTCATTACTCGCGAACGCCGAATCGGGCCACTGCGTGAATTGTGCAAAGTTGTAAATGAAAGCCGCTTTGATTTCGTAGACCTTGCTGGAGGCATCGAGGGGCGTGGGATTTCCGGCGCGGGTTTTACCCACTGCTAGAAAGACCACCGTCATAATCACCGCCGCTAGGTCAGTGATTATTAATCTTTTGAACTTCAATGACTTCATTACAGCGCCTGTACAGCCACACTCCATTCATTCCAACCATCCACGATCAAGGCGCACCGACTCCGCTTCGGTACGCTGGTCGTGAATCAGATCTGCCACATCATCTGGCTGATAATGGATTGCCTCGCTCGGCCTGCGAGCTAGGAAACCGGTTGATGTTGATGGCATTTGGGCCGCTTGATTGGCCTTGCTTGCCTTCATTTGATGCACTACCGATCTGGCGATTCGGCGATTGCAAACAAAAAACGAATGTACTGACTTTAATGATCGGGAGAGCTGGCGCGGCTATTTAGCAGTAGGCATATGTATTTGCACGTATAGAGATATCGGACCAAGCGAGAATGGACAGCTTTTAGACAGGGCTCAGGATTGACCGCAGAAAGCGCTTATTATCTACACTCGTGAATTACCATCCAAAATCATAACCGACCACGGACGTCATTATTTCGAAGACGAGCCGTTCGCCGTACGGTAGGCGGCGCCGATGCCAACCGCGATAATGATCAACCCAATAGGATTGAAGAAGTAGTATCCCAACTTCGACCCATTCAAATCGAAAATGGAAACGTGTTTGCCTTCGCGAGCAATGAGCGCTTCGAGCACAACAATCTTCGCAACGATGATCGCAAATATCGTCATGCCGGATGCGATGTACCCACCGGTTTTGCTGTACCCCTTGTGCCCAATCTGCATCCCCACTCCCGCCGCTGCGCCGATGAGAATTGCAATGTAGCCGATCGCAAAACCAGTCAGCCACGCGACGGCAATCCACACAAGGCTCGCTGCCAGCGCGAAGACCGCGCTGAAAAATAACGCCCAGAATCAACGATCCATCTGGGGCCATATAATCAACCACTTTACCAGCCTTCTTCAGGCTCTTGGCTGATGCTCCACTCTCGGCCGGTATATTGGCAACAGCCAGCGACTTTCCCGTGCGCGTGTCATAACCGCAGTTCGTGCAGAGAACGGCTTTGTCATCCATCGCCGTGCGGCACTGTGGGCAGTAAACCGCGCTCGACGCGCTCGGGACGGCCTTCGCCAACTCGGCCAATTCGTGCATCGCTCCAAGCCCATCATCCTCCTGCGCCATGGCGCGCGATGAAACAACCGCGGGTCGGGCAGCCTTGGCCATCGCCTGCGCTTGCATCGAAGCAGCGCCGCCAAGCTTTTGGCCCGGCGAAAGAACCACGACCGTACCACACGCTGGGCGTCGCCCCTTCTTCCCGGCTGCACTCGCCGGCGCATTCAACCGCTTACCACATGAGCAAACGACAGAAATCGCATTCTCTGTTGGCACCATGCGCCCCTTTCAACAAACAAAAAAATATCAAAGTGTTGACTCGCGAAGCTCAATTCGACTGACGTGAAATACTAAAGACGCCCAAACGGCTTCGCTCCAAAATTATAACAAAATATGCTCAAAACGCATCAAAATATGCCTGAATCCAACCAAATGTGCCAAAACTAACGGAGAGGAGGAGACACCATTAGAACCTTTCATTAGGGCAGCAGCTGATATTGCGGCCCTGTTAAGACTCCTCCTTCTCCCTATTCTAAAGGCTGCGGTAGTCCAAAACCGCGTTGCTGTTTCATTCCTCGCATTCTGTTTACCAGCCGCGGCCTTCCCCAAAATCGCCGTACCAATGAAAGCGGAGGTGGAGAATGGACCCGAAATCGCGATAGTTTTGACACATCGAAAAGAGGTCCCGCGGTGACTTGGAATAACAAACCATTACGCTGAATGAGAATCAGCTCACCTTCCTTTGTCTCGTTGCTTTCTCCAATCGCCTGGGCCATGGCACGCACCGCTGATTACAGCGGATTTCGAGATGGCGGAAGTCGAGGAGGCAGGGGCGGGTTGCTGGATCTGGCTTTCCCGCCGGTGCAATGGGTCCATGCCTATCCCGTGATCGGCATACCGGTCATGATTCTCAGTGCAATCTTCCTGATCTACGTTTACCTGCGCGGCTCCAACGCTTACCGATCGAGCGTCCTCCGCCGAGGCGGAATCGTGATTGCGATGCGGCAACAATCAGCGAATATCCAGCAATTGGTTGCCAACGACCCCATGTTTGACGAATTGGCCTTCTGCAAGCGCGTCGCAATAGCTTTCTTCAAAATTCAAGACGCGTGGTGTGCGCAGAGCTTGAAAGATGTGCAGCTTTTCGTCTCCGACGGCGTGGCCGAGCGATATTCACTGCAATTTGCCGAGCAGCGCGATGAAAATTACCGCGATCAATTGGAATCGATCGGCATCGACGACCTGCAAATTGTCGATCTCGATTCATCCGGCATCTTCGACGAAATCAGCGTGAAGATCAGGGCCCATGCCGTGCATTCTCGTCAATCACTTTCCGACGGCCGGCGAATCACCGGATCATCTTCGGTGGAACCCTTTGTGGAAATCTGGTCATTCCTCCGCCTCCGAGGGGCAGTCACCGATCGCGCCAAACCGGGCCTCATCGAGGGGCACTGCCCCAACTGCGGCGTAGCCGTAATCATCAACCAGACAGCGCACTGTCCCAAATGCCGTTCACTTCTCCGTAGCGGTCAATTCGATTGGGTGCTCTGCGAAGTCACCCAGCTTTCCCAATGGGAGCGCTTGTCCAATGATACTATCCCTGGCTTGGACAAATTGCGGCAGATCGATGCCGGCTTCTCGCGCCAGGCACTGGAGGATCGCGCTTCGGTGATCTTCTGGCGAAGGGTCAGGGCCGATCGAATTGGTAAAATCGATCCGTTGCGAAAAGTGGCAACCGATTCTTTCTGCGATAATTACGTTTCGTCGCTTAAACCGCCGCGCGAATACGCCGGTGATTGTGCATTGGGAGGCGTGCAAATGGTCAGTTTCACCCCCGCTTCCCAGGGGGAGCCGATGGATCGAATCGTGGCCAAAATCCGTTGGTCGGGCAGGGCAATGATGGTGGACGTTGACGGCCAGCGAAAACCCTGTGGAGAACTGTTTCAGACAAATGCAATGGTTCTCGGGCGAAAGGCAGGGGCGCGGACCGATGTGAACACAAGCGTCACTTCCACCCATTGTCCCAACTGCGGCGCGCCTGAGTCCCAGAGCGGCGCAATTGCGTGCCCCTCCTGCGGAACCGTCCCGGTTGGAGACCTCGGCAACTGGATGCTGTTGGAATGGCACAGCTTTTCCAACCCGGCGACTCGATCGCTTCTGAACCCTGCTCAAAGCAGTGGAATCACCAACCGACCACCCGCTCATACCGCCGGACTTCTCGCATGGGCTGTGAAGATGGCTGCGGCGGACGGCAAAGTTGATCCAAACGAACGAGCAATGCTCGACCGATTCGCCGCGCATGACGGCTGCGGGGCCGGAGAACTCGATCGCATGATCGAGGCTGCACTGAGCGGTCGTTTCGTGTGTCCCGAGCCGGCCGACTCGACAGAAGCGCGCAATTGGTTGAGCGCCATCATCCGCATCGCGATAACCGGCGGCGCGATCGATCGCAGCGAGACATTGCTACTGAAATGGCTCGGAAGCAAAGCGAACCTAAGCGAAAATGAAATCGACCTGCTGATCGAGCGCGAGCAATCAGAGCAATACACAGCCGCACGCGCAAGCGTGCGATTCTGAACACTTTCGCGCTGCGCCTGTTTGCGATTTCACCACGATCCGAAAAACAAACTAAATATCGAGCGTAACGATAACGGAGAGGCGTACCAGAATGATGCGCTCATCCTTTTGTTTGATGTAATGCTGCCGTGTTCCAGTGCGAGAACTTCGCCCGAACTTCCACTGTACGTCTTTAGTCGTTGGATCAAGTTTGATCTGCGAGCCATCGGTTAGGTTGCGTCACATCCTCGATGGTCATCACGGATTCGCTGGCCAGCAATTCGCGCAGATTCAGTGTCTCACTGACCTGCTCAATCAGCAGCCCCAGATCGTGCTGCAGAGCCACTCGTCAGCAGCGTCTCATCAATTCTCTTGGGATTAAAGCCCGTAACGCGAAAGACAATAAAGTTCCATGGGATACGCCCTCCTCGGCTCGATCTCAAGCATAAGCTTTTCCCCCGCCACAAGTTGCGCATCGCAACCAAGCCGACCGACAACCTTGAATCGGTGGCAGTTCGCAAGTCCCACCGCTAATTAAGCAGACCTAAACCTGTTTTTGATTGACTAAACCACAAAGTGACGCAAAATGAGGGAAAGTAATCGCAATTATTCTATCAATTACCCTAGCGGAACAATGGTATTCAATAAATTTGCTCTATCCATCGCGGGAATTTTTGGACTCGTACTTTGCCTCGCGCCCCAATCCCGGGCAACCGAGTTCGCCGTGTTACGGCAACGTTTTGATCACAACCCCTGTGATGTGCTCGTCCCAAGCACCGGAACAACCGGCGGTGACTTGGCACCGACCGAAATGGAGATCACCATTCCCGTAGATGATCTCCCGGCCGACGAAATATTGACGGTGGATTTCAACCCTGTGCTGCCCGCCGGCTCGCCGTTGCCCGGAGACGATGCGTTCGTGTTCGGTATTTCGTTGTCCGATCCAACAACCGGCGCGCTGCTCACTCAATTTGCTGATCCCATATCCATCGGTTTCAGTGACGAAACGCTACCTGGTGGCCTCTCGTATAATCAGCTTTCTCTGGCTTATTTAAACGACACCTTAAGCCCAGCGCAATGGGTGGTTCAGGACAACGCGCTCGCTGAAGACTCCACCGGATATTGGTGCGGTCAAACAGATCACTTTTCTATATTCGCGCTCGCCGAGACCAGCGATGTTCCCGAGCCCACTTGCGTTGGTATGACTGCCATGGTGATCGGTGGATTGGGAATCCGCCATCGGCCCCGCAAAGCTTAACCAAAGCGCCCTCCAAGCGTTGATGTTATGACGTTGCCTGACGGTCGCGCGGCCTCGCGCTGGATTCCCAATTGACTTTCAGACAAGGAGCTTGCTCATGGTTGGGATGCACCTCCGGCCAATCGGCGGGGATGGGTGTGCCGTCGATGTGTGCGACCCGCATCGGAGCGCGCTTTATCGATCGCTGGCGAAAATCTCGATCGCGGAACGGCGTGGAATCGCTATCGGAGCTTTGCGTTTCCGATTTATTCCGGGGATTCCGCTCCACCCGTTTCCGATTTTTCGTGGATGGGTCGCGGACAGTTGAGATTTGCGACTCATCGCAAACATCTCTGTATTTGATGCTGGCACCGAATCGATATTTAAAAACGGAGAGGCCGGGATTCGAACCCGGGATACGAGTTTGACCCCGTATAACGGTTTAGCAAACCGTCGCCTTCAGCCACTCGGCCACCTCTCCAGCAGGTAACGCCACCCCAAAAAACCTGTGGATTTTCCAAGGGTTTCCCGAGAATTCCGTCACCACCGGCGGGCATGGCTATCGCGCCGCCGGACTTCTCGGAATTATGCCCGATTTCACCCTTCGGTGACAAGTCGCTTCACAGGCAAATCTAAAGGGTCAGGTAGCCGCTCGTTCGAGAGGTGCGTTAAATGGATCGGAAGCCAGGCGGGTTTGAATGTTCGCTGTTTTTGATCGCCTGCGGGCTTTTTAGCCCAGGTGCATGCGAAGCAGCAGCGGCAATTTTGCTGAGACAGCGGTGGCAGTGTCCCGAGTGAGCTGCGTCTCCTTGAGCATTTCATCAGTCACTTGCTGAAATTTACAGGTGAGGGGAAAACCAACGGAGGCTTCACAGCTAAGGGTGTCAGCCACATAAATATGCCTGACCAGGAGCGAGTATTCGGGCGGCGCGGAATCGGGATCATGATGCCATTGCATCGTGGCTGAGATTTGCGGCGCTAATCCCCACTTCGCTCCCAACTGCCCACCCAACTCGCAGTGATTGAATCCGAAGACGTGCTGCTCCTGGATAATAAACGGCTCATTGCTCGTCTCGGCGCCGCCGACTAGTTTTGCTCCCAATTCCACTTCGGACTGGACAGCCAGCAGCAAAGCGATGTCGTGCATCATGCCGGCCAGGAACGCTTCTTCAGGATCCAGTGCGTTCGACTGAACCGCGAGTTCACGCGCCATGATTGCCACGGCTATGCTGTGATCCCAGAGATCGCGGCCGTCGTATGTGCCCAACTGCACTGCTTTGCACAAGCCGGACAAGCAGGAAGAAAGAGTAACTTCCTTCACCGCCCGAAGCCCCATGAGCGCCACGGCGCGATCCAGCCGTGTGACTTTCGTTTGCAGCGCGTAGAAGGCGCTGTTGATCGCTTTCATGATCGAGCCGGCGAGAGCGGCGTCCTGCGAAATCAGCTTCAGCAACTGAGCGGTGTTGCATTCCTTGTCGCTCGTCATCCGCAGAATGCGGGTGGTGTTTTCCGGCAACGCCTTGACGACCGCATGCTTCTCAAGAAATGCGTCAATCACGGGATTGGAATTGATTGTTTCAGTCATAATGATCACCCCTTGGGGCCAATTTCATCAAATTCTCTCAAATGCCCTCGACACATTTCCGAAAATCAGTCGCATTTAACCGCGACGATATAGCGATCTAACCCATTCCCGCGAGACATTATCGGAACATCCGCAAAGAACGATTCCTTGCTTCCCGCCGGCGCGCTCAGACAGATCACTATCGGTAATCTACCCCCACTATTTTAGACGTTGATGGCCTTCTATCAGCGAAAATCCTTGACAGGTCCCAAAGGCCGGTTAGTTTATTGCCCGTGCAGACCAGCATGAATTCATCATTCGCCGTTATCTCGATCGCAGCGATCGTAGCTGTCATCGCGCCTGTAGCGCGATCGATCGGGAGCGGGTCTGCATGATTTTGTAAAAGCAATATCAAGCAGTGTTCAAAAGAACCCGTTCCTAATGGAGCGGGTTTTTCTTTTTCCAGATTGAGGCCAAAATGCTCATCCCAACCGCCAGACGTGTGCAGAATATCCGTCGTTCGTTTGTCCGCGAAATCCTGAAGGCGACGGCGAATCCGGAGATCATTTCATTTGCCGGCGGATTGCCGAACCCAAAGTTTATTCCCGTCGATCAGATCGCCGAGGCGGTGCAATTCACGCTTGCGACGCAGGGCGCGGCGGCACTTCAATACTGCACGTCCGAAGGCCATCCGTTGCTGCGACAATGGATCGCGGACCAGTACAACGCTGCCGGGCTTCGCGTCAGCGCCGATCAAATTCTCATCACCGCCGGCTCGCAGCAGGGGTTTGATCTGCTCGGAAAAGTCCTTCTCGATCCAGGCGATCGCGTGATCGTCGAGGACCCGACCTATCCGGCTGCCTTGCAGGCGTGGGGCATGTATGAGCCGGTGTTTTGCCCGGTGCCGACCAGTTCCGATGGGATCGACGCTGTGCGATTGCGAACGGAAATCGAGCCTGGCGCGAAGTTGGTTTACTGCATGCCCAATTTCCAGAATCCGACTGGCATCAGCTACAGCGCCAAGCGACGAGCCGAGGTGGCCAGCGTTCTGCGCAACAGCTCGACCGTTCTCGTCGAGGACGATCCATACGGTCTCCTGCGATTCAGCGGATCGATGCTGCCGCCGATTGCCTGTCATCTGCCGGAACATTCCGTTCTGCTTGGCACGTTTTCCAAGACCATCGCGCCCGGGCTTCGGATCGGTTGGATTTGTGCTCCCGTTCAACTGATGGAAAAACTGCTGATCGCCAAACAGGCGGTCGATCTGCATTCGGAGAATCTCGGGCAATGGGTCATTCATCGCCTCGTCACCAGCAGAAATTTCGAGCGGCATTTGCAGGCGATCAGAGACGCCTACGGCCGGCAATGCCGAACGATGATTGAGGCCATTGGCCAGCATCTTCCGCGCGACGTGCGCTCTACTCATCCCGAAGGAGGAATGTTCCTTTGGGTTACGCTTCCAGCCGATATCTCGGCGATGGAGCTTTTTGAGCACGCGATTCAAAAAGGCGTCGCATTTGTGCCCGGCACTGCATTCTTTGCTCATGGCGGCGGCGAAAACTCGCTGCGGCTTAACTTTTCCAACTGCGACGAGCCGCGGATCATCGAAGGCATCCGCAGGCTCGCGGCGGCGATGCAGCAGATGCGGCCTTAGCGGGTCACGCCTTCAACGCATCCGTCTTTCCCATCGGCAAAACGACGCGGATATTCGCTTCTCGCAGTTGCTTTTCATCAATCGCACTTGGCGATCCGCACATCAGGTCCGCGCCGCTCTGGGTTTTCGGGAACGCGATTACGTCGCGGATGTTGGTGATCCCGCGAAGGATCATGATCAATCGGTCGAGACCCAGCGCGATGCCGCCATGCGGAGGTGCGCCGTAGTTTAGTGCGTCCAGCAGGAAGCCGAACTTCGCTTTCTGGGCCGCTTCGTCGATGCCGAGCAGGGCAAAAGACCTTTTGCTGAACGTCCATGCGATGAATACGGATCGATCCGCCGCCGACTTCGCTGCCGTTGCAGACGATGTCGTATGCTTTGCTCTTGATCGATTCGACCGTCGCCTGATCGCGGCTGTCGAGCTTGGACAGGTCGCGGTCCAGCGGAATCGTGAACGGATGATGCGTGGCAGCGTATCGCTTTTCTTCATCGTCGAATTCGAACGCGGGGAAATCGACCACCCACACCCAGGCGAATTCGGATGAAGGCGGCGAGTTTCAGATCGCGGGCCATCTTCAAACGAAGCTCGCCGAGAACCTTGTGAACGATTTTCGGCTTGTCGGCGGCGAAGCAGAGCAGATCGCCGTCCTTGGCGCCGGTTCGCTCGATGAGCTTCGCGGCGATCGGAGCGAGGAATTTGGCAACGCCGGTGTCGAGCGCCGCTGGCGGTGACTTTCGTCACAGCCAATCCCTTGGCTCCGAAACCCTTGGCCCATTCGGCCAGTGCGTCGGTTTCCTTGCGGCTCAGTTTCCCGCCGCCGGGGACGACGATGGCCTTGACCATCGCGGCGTTTTTGAACACGCCGAAATCGGTCTGCTGGCCGAGGTCGGTGATGTCGTGCAACTTCATGCCGAAGCGCAGGTCGGGCCGATCCGAGCCGTATTGGCTCATCGCCTCGTCGTATTCCATGTGCGGAATCGGATTGGGAATTTCCTTGCCAAGGATTTCCTTCCAGATTCGCCGCAGCAGGCCTTCCATGATGGAGATGATGTTCTCGCGGTCGATGAACCTCATCTCCACGTCGAGCTGGGTGAACTCCGCCTGCCGATCGGCACGCGGGTCTTCATCGCGGAAGCAGCGGACGATCTGCATGTACTTGTCGCAGCCGCTGACCATCAGTAGCTGCTTGAAAAGCTGCGGCGATTGCGGCAGGCGTAAAAGCTGCCCGGCATCAGCCGCGACGGAACGATGAAATCGCGCGCGCCCTTCCGGCGTGATTTGGTCAGGAACGGCGTTTCGATTTCCCAGAAGCCCAGATCGCCGAGGTAATCGCGCATGATTTTGGTCACGCGATAGCGCGTGCGCAGGTCTGTCTGCATCTCCGGCCGGCGAAGGTCGAGGTATCGGAACGCCAGCCGCTTTTCCTCGTTGACGGTTTCGTGCTCGTCCGGAGTGAACGGCGGCGTCGGCGAAACGCTCAGCACCTCCAGTTCCTTCACGCGGATTTCGATCTCGCCCGTCGGCAGCTTGGGGTTGACCAGGCTCGCGCCGCGGGCGGCGACCTGCCGGTGACGCTGATGACCCATTCCGAGCGCAGCTTGCGCGATTCATCGTGATGGGCCTTGCCGCAGGCGTCGGCATCGAAGACGAGTTGGGTCAGGCCCGTCGCGGTCGCGCAGATCGATGAAGACCAGGCCGCCGTGGTCGCGGTAAGAGTGAACCCAGCCGGCCAGCTTGACGGTCTTGCCGACGTCGGTCTTGCGAAGCTGGCCGCAGGTATGCGTGCGATAGCGCGTTTCGATGGCTTCCATGGATTGGTTCCTTAAAAGTCCAGCTAAATTAGAGGGTCAACAGCGAGAGTCAATTGATGGGGCGGGCGTAGCCGCGGCGGGATCGAGCGATCCTCACCGGCAGGCCACGCCTAGCGGTTTATTTCGGCCAGACTTTCGCCAAGGGTGTGCATGACAATTCTCAGTATAGCGAATTCGGCGATTTCTTAAAAGAAGCTTTAATTTACCGCCCTGGCCACCCCACTGCACATCCCAATAGTTTCTGAATTTGCCTTGTCTGCCTCGCGAACGAGGCCTAAAAGTATATGGATCGCTACCGACCAACCTCACAAAAAGGAATTTCCCATGGCTACAGCACGAGCATTTGCGGCAAACAGTCCCAAGTCCCCCCTCTACCGCGGCGAACATTCCGCGCGTGAGGTGGGGCCGAATGACGTTGAGTTCGATATTCAGTTCTGCGGCGTCTGCCACTCCGATCTGCACACCGTACGCAACGAGTGGGCGATCTGGCCAACCGTTTATCCGTGCGTGCCCGGACATGAGATCGTCGGTCGAGTCACCAAGGTCGGCGCCAAAGTCACCCGCTTCAAGTCGGGCGATCTGGCAGCCACCGGATGCATGGTTGATTCGTGCGGGAAATGTCTCAGCTGCAAGGAAAAGCTCGAACAATACTGCGACACCGGCGGCACGGTCTTCACCTACAACGCCGTCGATCCGCACAAAACGGCCCCGGTCACCTACGGCGGTTATTCCGAGCGGATCGTGGTGAACGAGAAGTTCGTCCTGCACGTCTCGAAAAAGCTCAATCTTGCCGCGGTGGCGCCGCTGCTCTCGCGGGGATCACGCTTTATTCGCCGCTGAAACATTGGGGCGCGGGGCCGGGAAAGAAGGTGGGGATCGTCGGGCTCGGCGGACTGGGGCACATGGGCGTGAAATTCGCCCACGCGTTCGGGGCACGCACGGTGCTGTTCACCACTTCTCCTTCCAAGATCGAGGATGGCAAGCGCCTCGGAGCGGATGAAGTGGTGGTCGCGAAGAATGCCGACGAAATGAACCGGCACATGCGAAGCTTCGAGCTGATCGTGAACACGGTAGCAGTGTCGCATAATCTTGATCCGTTCATCTCGCTGCTCAAGCGGGATGGAACGCTGGTGCTGGTCGGCGCCCCGAGCATCCGCATCCGTCGCCCTCGGTGTTCAATCTGCTGATGGCCCGGCGATCGCTTGCCGGCTCGGGGATCGGCGGAATCGCTGAAACGCAGGAGATGCTCGATTACTGCGCCGAGAAGAACATCGTTTCGGACATCGAACTGATCCCGATCCAGAAAATCAACGAATCATATGAACGGATGCTCAAGGGAGACGTGAAATACCGGTTCGTTATCGATATGAAAACGTTGAAGGCGTGAAGCGGCGACCCTAAAAAATTCTTAGGCCGCGGTTTTCACGGCGGCGCGGCAAGGGCGCGGAATTCTTCCGACTTCGCCTGATCGGCCAGGGATTCAAACTGAGCGCCAAGGCAGAAGATCCCATCAGCGAGCGGCCGGCAAAACGTCGCGACGCAGACGATCACCATCTGCTGCTTTTCACACGGCAGCGAGACGAGAAACGTTTCTTTGGGGGCGAACTTGCGCGCTGGTACAGGCCGACGCCGGTCAGCGACACGTCCCGGCTACCGATGAAGCAGCGCGTCACTTTGTTGTTGGCGATGGTAGCGATCCGGATGGGGGCCTGAACCTCGATGTGAGAACTGCCGCTTATCGCTACCCCCCGCCGCCGGGCATCTGAAGCGACGCCACCATGCCCGCGTATTGTTGCGATGACAATTTAAGCATGCGGATGCCGGCTAAACGGTGATTTCCCTTACCCTTTGTAGACCGCAAATAGCATCGGCTATGTCCGAACGGGTCTGCAAGAAATTGCTTCGCAACGTTGCCGGATTGCGGGAGAGCCGATAATCGAAGGGCTTGCTCCTGCGCGGGCATCTTCCGGCGCTGCCAGAATCAATCGTCGGAGAGCGTTCAATTCTCCCGCGAGATGAACATCCCGCGACTTTGGTTGATTCATCCTACCTTCGGACGCAGTTCTTAAGTCGGGTAGTCGGAATGGAGAATGGGGACTATGGACACGCCTGCCCACAATCACTGTATTAGGCTTTCGTGAGTTTAGAGTAACTGAACAAATTGTTCTTTAGTTAACCCGGCTTCGCGAATCAGGGAGCGGAGAGTGCCTTTGGCTAACTCGCG
>CAVZCA010000006.1:0-131945 GCA_963773725.1 uncultured Phycisphaerales bacterium | reverse complement strand
CGGTCACCGGCGACGACTTCACCCTCCTCGTCAGCAACCTCGGCAAGAGCGGAAAGACCTGGGACACCGGCAACTTCCTTTACAGTATCACTGGCGATGTCACGGGCGACGACTTCACGGCCCTCGCCGGCAATCTCGGCAAGACGGCCCAAGTTGGCGATGTGGTGTTGCCGACCAACAACTCCACGTTGCTGGCTACGCGCCCTCCGGAGTCAAGTGTTTTGAGTAAGCCTGTGGTATCAGGCACGGCGCCGGTTGTAGAGAGTCATACGACTGTTGTTTCAAAGGCGCATAGCCGCAAGCATCGGTAGGGTGAACTGGTGGGTGCGTCCGGATTGCGGTTTGGTCCCCACGACGGATCGCCGTGGGCTAAATGGGGTGGGTTGAGTTTTCGGGTTTTGCGCGCGGTGTGCCGGTTCGACGTGTTCACCGAGGTGAAATTCAAATTCTCCCGCACGGATGGTTCGACTGAGCTCACCACAGGTGAACTTCCGTGGGCTTTGGTTTGGGATGTTCGTGTTCGCGCCCTTCGACAGGCTCCGTTCGACCCTTCGATGAACTCAGGGCGTGCAAGCTCACGGCAGGCCCTTCGACTTCGCTCAGGGTCGATGACAGGGCACCTCGACTGCGTCGGTGTGGGCTTTGGTTTGGGAGTTCTAAGAGCCGAGAAGCACCCGCTGAATTCAAAGACTTCTGCCCGTTTGAATTTCCTATTGCACTCGGACGAAATCCTGTTTGCCTTCGCTATCCTGGATCGCAGATATTTTTGTCATCCAGCGTCACGATGGTGTAGGTGTCGTCCACCGGTTTGCCACTCGTAATATCCGGGGACGTAATGATGAGGTTGTTGCCATCGATGCGATATTTGCCATTCATGCCGGAGAATGTGCATGTGCCGTCGCTATTGAATACGAATTGCAGGTTGATCCCCATCGCGGTTTTCCAGGTGCCGACAATTAAATCCTGCTTCCCTTTGCCGCAACCGGGCACGAGGAAAAGCAGGCTGAGAAGCAAGGCTGCGATCGACAGATATGGAACGTGAATCCGACGCATGGGATCTTCTCCGGTGAATCAACTTCCAACGGTGCGCGAGCACTTTAACCATAGGGCGCGGGTTTTCCCAACTTTCGGCAAGAGCGATTCAACCTTTCCTGCAGCGTCTGCGTTGCATTCCAGCGGGTTGGATGCAAGGAAGAGCGACAAGGCGACCCGCTGGAATGCAACCCTTCGGGTCGCCGCCATTTTCGGCTCATGCGTCGTTGTTCCTCCTCAACGACCCGTTTATTAGGGTCGCTACGTCGTCACGCCTAGCCTGAGCCGCAAATGGCGGCGACGCAGAAGCTACAGCAAAGGTTGAACCGCTCTAATAGCGGGTATGCAGATAGTGCGGATCGCCGTGGGCTTTGGTTTGGATGGAAATTGCCCCTCACCCTGGCCCTCTCCCCGGATTACCGGGGCGAGGGGAATGTGGATGGGAATTTCAGATTTGAAATTTCAGATTTTGCGGTTCGACAGCGCTCACCACGGGCGGTTCGACAGCGCTCACCACGGGCGGTTCGACAGCGCTCACCACGGGCGGTTCGACAGCGCCACCGCGGGCGGTTCGACAGCGCTCACCACGGGCGGTTCGACAGCGCTCACCGCGGGCGGTTCGACAGCGCTCACCGCGGGCGGTTCGACAGCGCTCACTGCACCTCGACCGCGCTCGGTGGAATTCGACGCGGATTTATCCCTTGAATTGTACGCGGAAAGTTTAGATGATCCGGACGCGGTTGGTTTTAGCCAGGGTGTTGGGCGTTCCGCGGCGTTATCGCGGGTTTGTGCGTCTGATTTGTTCACGTCTGGCGAAAAAAATACGAGTGATCGGTCACGGGTTCGAGGAAAGGAAGCGAGGGAAACGATGAAAGTGCGCCCACAGGCAGTGGTGGAATCTATTTTGGGGAATTTCGGAGCCGCCGAGGTGAGGGGAAGCGGAGGAGAAGGGGATCGCATTATGCGGCTGAGCGGCTGGAATCGCGGCTTTTGTTTACGACCAATTCTTGGAAATTTGATAATAGCGGAGATTGGGATACGCCTT
Source organism: uncultured Phycisphaerales bacterium (assembly GCA_963773725.1). Taxonomy (GTDB): domain Bacteria; phylum Planctomycetota; class Phycisphaerae; order Tepidisphaerales; family Tepidisphaeraceae; genus PALSA-1353. Next base: position 129,868 of record CAVZCA010000006.1, on the reverse strand, counting down.
CGCTTTGGACTCTGGGCCACGTGCCGACCGCGACTGAAGACGTGACTATCCCTCTTGGCGGGACGTACACGATCACGCATGACACGGGGGTCGCGGATTCGTTCAAGAGCCTGACATCCACCAAGTCGACGGTGGAGATTGATCTGTCGAGCGGGTCGCTGACCCAGGCTGGCGACAATACGTCCGTATCCCAGGTGAGCGGGACGTTCATCGTCAGCGGCGGGGCGAGTTTCTCCGTGACGGGCGGGACGTTCACGGCCAATGGAACGACGACGCTCACCGACGCGAACCTCTCTGCTTCGGGAGGGGGTCAGATCCTGTTCCCGACGGCGACCAGTTATACCAATGGCTCATTCAACACGTTCACGATTGCCTCGAGCGGCGCGGGGAGCAGGATTAATCTTTCCGGTTTGACGACATTTTCCCCGGGTCCTGGCGCTGCTGACATCACTCCGACGGCGGGGGGAGAGATTGATCTGTCGGGGGCGGTGAGCGGCACTACGAATATCACGCTGTCCGATGCGACTTCGATCCTGAATGTGGCTGGGGTGACTAGTCTCACGGATGCGAATGTGACGGTCAGCGGGAACGCGGTGGCGGACTTTCCTTCCGTGACCGCTTTGACGCGTGTGAACCTGACCGCGGGAAGCACCGGGGCTGGAGCGACCGAGGGGAGCATTCTTTTTCCGGCGGCGACGAGCTTTTCCAACGGTTCGTTCACGACCTACAACATTGCTGCGAATGGCGCGGGGAGCGAGATCAACCTGTCGGGCTTGACGACGTTCTCAGCCGGGCCGGGGACTTTTAATGTGAGCCCGACCGCCGGTGGCGAGATTGATCTTTCGGGCGCGGTGACCGGCACTACGAACTTCACGCTGGTCGACTCCACTTCGGTGTTGAATGTGGCGGGGGTGACGAGCCTTACGGATACGAATGTGACGGTCAGCGGGAACGCCACGGCGGACTTTTCTTCCGCGACTGCTTTGACTGCGCGTGAATCTCACGGCGGGAAGCACCGGGGTTGGAGCGACCGAGGGGAGCATTCTTTTCCCGGCGGCGACCAGTTTTTCCAATGGTTCATTCACGACCTACAACATTGTTGCGAATGGTGTGGGGAGCAAGATTAATCTTTCTGGCCTGGCTACCTTCTCTGCCGGGCCGGGGACTTTTAATGTGAACCCGACCGCCGGTGGTGAGATTGATCTTTCGGGCGCCGTGACGGGCACTACGAATATCACGTTGTCCGATGCGACTTCGACCTTGAATGTCGCGGGGGTGACGAGTCTTGCGGATACGAATGTGACTGTCAGTGGGAATGGCACGGCGGACTTTTCGTCTGCGACCGCTTTGACGTGCGTGAACCTGACCGCAGGAAGCACCGGGGTTGGAGCGACGAAGGGGAGCATCCTTTTCCCGGCGGCGACGAGCTTTTCTAACGGCTCATTCACCACCTACAACATTGTTGCGAATGGTGTGGGGAGCAGGATCAACTTGTCGGATTTGGCCACCTTCTCGGCAGGTCCCGGGACCGCCAACGTCACTCCAACGGACGGAGGAGAGATTGATCTTTCGGGCGTGGTGACCGGCACCACGAACTTCACGGTGTCCGATGCGATTTCGGTGCTGAATGTGGCTGGAGTGACGAGTCTTTCGGATACGAATGTGACGGTCAGCGGGAACGCGACGGTGGACTTTTCGTCCGTGACCGCTTTGACGCGCGTGAATCTGACCGCCGGCAGCACCGGGGTTGGGGCGACGAAGGGGAGTATTCTTTTCCCTGCGGCGACGAGCTTTTCCAATGGTTCGTTCACGACCTACACGCTCGCGGCGAATGGTGTGGGGAGCAGGATCAATCTATCGGATTTGGCCACCTTCTCGGCGGGGCCGGGGACTTTTGTTGTGAACCCAACCGCGGGAGGGGAGATTGATCTGTCGGGTCAGATGAGTGGAACCGTGCAGATCAACGATACGGGAGGCGGGATCCTGGTGGCAGGTGGATCGGGTGGCGGGTTTTCCGCAATCACCATTTCCGGAACGGGCTCGATTATGAAGCTGAGTCCTGGTTTTAAGACCTACACGACTTCGTCGCTTTCAATTACAAGCGGCGGCACGCTTGATCTGGCGGATAACGAACTCATCATAAACTACGGCAACAACGCTGATCCGAATTCGACGATCCGGCAGGAATTGACCAGCGGGTACAATGGCGGAGCATGGAACGGGACGGGCATTGACAGCTCGGAAGTGGCGACGCATCACGGATATTCGGTGGGTTATGCTGATGGAGCAGACAGAATCGTTTCGGGATTGAGTTTGGGGCAGCTTGAAATCAAATATACCCTGGCGGGGGATCTCAATCTGGATGGGGTTGTGAATGGGGACGATTTCACGAGCATGGTTGGGTATCTGGGGACCGCTGAGTCGGGCTGGGATCAGGCGGACTTCAACTATGACGGCGTGGTCAGCGGCGATGACTATACGCTTCTAACCGGAAATCTTGGCAAGCAAGCAGTTGCGGCTACTGTGGTGTTGCCGTTTAGCAATTCTACATTGGTGGCTACGGCGGTGCCGGCGTCCAGTGTTTTGAGTCACCCTGTCGTGTCGAGCGCGTGCGCCGGTTGTGGAGGGTCATGCGATTGATCTTAAGACTCATGACCGGAAACGTCGGTAGCTGATTTATGGCGTTACGTTCGATCCGTAACCAATCTAATCCACATTGACCTTCGGCATCGGCTCAGCGTCCGGGTGATAATCGTGGAAGATTTTTCCGATGTCCTCGGCCATCTGATCGGCCATCTGGGCGCGCAGGTCGGTGTCGGTTTTGTTTGCGTCGTCGGGGATCCAATTTGTGGTGATCTGAACCAATTCGCTGGATGAATCGGTGGGCCAGCGGGTTTCGGCGGAGGCGGAATCCACGATTTTGATTGTTGCTTCCATGTGGCCGCGCATTTGGCCGCTGCCTGGGGGTTTTACGATTTCTGAGCGGGAGATGTTGACGTATAAAATCTGTTTGGCGCCGAGTCTTCGGCCGATGTCGGCGATGGTCATTTTGTGGTACTGAGCCGGGTCGGTGTCTTTGAGGCGTTCGAGCCGCTGGCCGCTTAATAGCGGGGCGACTTTATTGTCTGTCAGGGTTTTGGAGAGGGAGAGTGTCAGGTGTTCCGCTTCGATTCCGGAGTCGAGGGCCAGGCCGTAGCTTTCGACGAGGACGAGCATGGAATCGGTGGGGACGGGGACGTATTTTGCCTTGACGGTGGGGCCGCCCGAGGCGCGCTCCGCGACGACGCCGGCCAGTTCACAGCCGGCGGCCAGGGAGACGAAGGCCGCCAGGATGATTGCCGCACATCGGTTGATCATACGATTCATTGTAGGGTATCCCTTGATGGGGATTGATCGGGCTCCGGCGGGTGGGGGATGAAGAGTTTTGCCAATTCGGTGGTCAGGTTATCGATGGATTTGTGATAGACGGTTTCGTCTTCGAGGCCGGGCATGCCTTCGGGGGGAGAGTTGGGGGGATAGACGCCGGTGATGTTGTCGTTTTCGTAAACTGTTTTTGATTTGCCGTTGGTGACACTGACGACCTTCACGTTGGCGACGGCTTCGCCGCGTGAGAGATCGAGGGAGTTATTGGGGTGAATCGAGAGGCTGGCGACCTCGATATAAATGAGCCGGCTGACGGGGAGCTTGAGAGCGATCTGTTCGGCTGAATCGGATTGTGATTCGGGGTGGGCGTCCTGGAACTGAAGGATGCGATTGGTGGGGACTAATTGGGTTCCCTTCAATTCGCTTACGCCGGCGTCCTTGGCCTGCTGCAATTTGTTTTGGAGGCTGCCGGCGAGGTCGGCGAAGATGCGGGGGTGATCGATGACGATTCCGGCATCGGCCCAGACGAGCACGCCAACCTGCTGGCCTTTGAGATCGGTGTAGGAGGCTGGGATATCTTCTTCGCCGACGACTCTGGAGGCGATGACGCCGACGGTATCGCAGGCGGAGCAGGTGAGGAGAAGGAGTCCAAGCAGCGCCGTCAAAATCGATCCTGCGTCGAGCGACCGGTCGGATTGCATATCAGGAATTCCTCGTGAATCGCCCGGCTGGGCATTGTTCCGGCTGGTTAGTTTTACGCGCCAGCCGTCGATCCCATGCAGGTGGATGAAAATTTTCCATCCCCAGGCGATGATCGCCCAGGCCAACAGCCCGGAGATATAGTACCGGGTGGGACCCAGTGCGAGCAAACGGTATACGGCCCGGCCGGTGGCGGCAACATAAAAACCGATCCAGACGGCGAGTATGGTGAACAGGCCGAGTAAAGCTCCCATCGGCTGAATGTAGAAGCTGGCCAGAAGATTTCCGCGTGCGAGCCAGGCGAAGGAGGTGGTCATGCCGCAGCTTGGGCAGGGGAGTCCGGTTCGCGAGGCGAACTGGCATTGATCGAGGCCGAGCTGGGTGTGGGTTCCCATTCCGGTGGGGCTTGGGGTTAATTTGGCGGCGGTGATCATCACTTCGAGGCAGACGAGAGCGATCGCCAGCGCGAGCAGACGGCCGGGGATGCCAACGACGGCGAGCGGCAATCGGGGGGAGAATATCGGAGGAACTACAGGAGGGCTTGGGGATGAAGTCACGGGAGAACCTTACCACTTGGCGCGGCTGCTGCAATGGTATTGCACAAATGTTGGGCAGGGCGGGGGTAGTTCTTTGTGCAACGGTCGAGTGAGCGCGACGGGCTGCGGAGAATTTTTTTTTGCGTTGTCCGATAATTTGTGGCGCTATACTGTCTGTTATCCCGGCGAATCAGATTTGCCGCTCGTTCTGACCGCGAATTTTTGCAACGTTCATTTATACCGATCATGATGACGGTATTGAATTTGCGGATTGGCGAGAGAGAAAACCCGTCGTGAGCTGTAATATTGGGCAGTTCATGAGGAATATACAAAATAGGTTAGCAGAGCTTGCTCATTGACATCATATATCCGATAGATGTATTAGATTCGTTTTGACCGGAATATCCGGCCTCGAATCGGACGTCAAAAACTACGGTTAGTCCGGCGATCAACCGGGTGATCGCCTGGATGGACCGGCTTTTTTCGTTTTTGTAATCCTTTCCGTAACTCATTGTTATTGAGAGGATTATAGCCGTTTATACTGAAAGTGGTCTAGGGTTATGCGTGTTTTCATGCTCGGGTGGGAGTTCCCGCCGTTCATCAGTGGAGGGCTGGGAACCGCCTGCTATGGCCTGACGAAGGCGATGAGCGGCCTCGGTACGGACATCATGTTCGTACTGCCGCGACCCGTTTCCACACCTTTTTCTACCCATGTGCGCTTGCTGAGCCCGCGGCCCGGATCGCCGCTGGCTTCTCCGAGCACGGAGTTTCGGCTTGATGAGTTTGAGCATGTGACGTTTCGGACGGTTGATGCGCAAATGGGCGATCCGTATCAGTCGGCGGCGACCTATGCCAGCAAGTGCGCGGTGGAAGATGCGCGGATTCGCTCGCAGACGGTGACGCCTGTTGAAGCGCCGATTTTGCCGCCGCCGGTCGTGCCGCCTCCATCGGGAGCGGTTCCGAGCTTTATCGGGGCCGGGACATCGGGGGGAAATTCGCCTTATACCGGGGATATGTTCTCTGAAATTTCGCGCTATGCCGCGCTGGCGGCTGAGATCGCGCGTCACGAGACGATCGATGTGGTTCATGCCCATGACTGGATGACGTTTCCGGCGGGGATGGCTGTTGCCGCGCTGAAGGGCGTGCCGCTGGTTGTTCATGTGCATAGCACTGAATTCGACCGGTCGGGTCTGCATGTGGATCAGCGGATTTATGACATCGAACGGCGCGGGATGCATAGCGCGATGAAGATCATCGCGGTCAGCTATCTGACGCGGAATCTCATTACCCATCATTACGGGATCGATCCGTCGAAGGTGGAGGTCGTTTACAACGCGATCGAATCCAATGGCAATGGGGACATTGAAAAGTACAACATCCACAAGGATGAGAAGATCGTGCTGTTCCTTGGCCGGATCACGATGCAGAAGGGGCCGGAATATTTCCTGGCGGCGGCGAAGAAGGTTTTGGAGGTCATGGACAATGTGAAGTTCGTGATGGCTGGATCGGGGGACATGATTCGCCGAACGATCGAGATGGCCGCGGGCATGGGGATTGGGCACAAGGTGCTCTTCACCGGATTCCTGCGCGGGGGAGACGTCGAAAAAGTATTTAAGATGGCTGATCTGTATGTCATGCCGAGCGTTTCCGAGCCGTTTGGAATTGCGCCTCTGGAAGCGATGAGCCATGATGTGCCGGTGATTATTTCCAAGCAGTCGGGCGTTTCCGAGGTTTTGACGCACGCCCTGAAGGTGGATTTCTGGGACATCAACGAGATGGCGAACAAGATCATCGCGGTTTTGCGTCATCCGCCGCTGGCGACGACGCTGCGCGAGCATGGGAGCTTTGAAGTTCGCCGGCTGAACTGGGCGGACGCGGCTCGATCTTGTGTTGGGGTTTATGAAGATGCGCGGCATGCGATGAACGGGAGATAGCTTTCGAGTCTTCCGCTTATTCCCGAGATTTTTTGAATCCCTTTATTTCCAGCAGGCGCGAATATAAGTCCGTCATCTGTGCGCCGAACGCGCGCGAATCCAGGAACGACGGATTGGCTGTCATCGCGCGGGTGATGTGATCTCGCCATCGTTGGCGCAGGGTGGCGTCGTTGCCCAACTCGATTGCGCGGCTGATGTAATCCGCTTCGTCTTTAGCAACCAGATCATCAGCCTGTATCGCCCGCAGGATCGCTGCGCCGTGGCGATTGCGGAGGAATTCTCCTTCCACCGTGACGGCGGGCAATCCCACTTCCAGCGGATCGATCAGGGAATGACCGCCGGCGTGCCGGATTGAATCGAGATAGACATCGGCGAGCTTCAAGACTTCCTTCACCGTGGCCCGGTTCGGGAGTGTCTTCATGACGATGACGCGGCGGCTTTGGTTGCCGCTTTGTGCAAAGGCGCTGTTGATCTGATCGAGGAATGGCATCTGGATATAATTGCTCATCCAGGCTTGTCCGAAGGGATAAAGCAGGAGAATGGAATTGGGGGTCGCGGCCAGGATTTTCTTCCAGAGATCGATCAACTCGGGGATGATTTTGAAAAAGTTGGCGCCGGAGGCGAAGACCACCGCATCATTCGGAATCTTGCAACTCTGGCGGGTGGGGCGTCCGGCGGCGGGCTCTGGTTGTGATTCATAGCTGAAGCAAAAGCCCGTGCCTTCGAGACGGATCAGTTGTTCGCGGTAATGTTCCTGGGCGTTATCGGTCTCGCTCAGTTTTCCTGAGAGGAAAAAATCCATATTTCGGATTCCGCTGGTGGCTGGGGAGGAAAAGAGGGTCATCTGCACCCTAACCATGCGATGCATGGCCATGAGCATGATGTCATTGGTCATTGCCGTGACGTTGGAGCCGATGACCAGCACGTCGAGATCTTCGGTGCGGAGGCGGGCGATTCGCTGCGCGATATCTCCGGTCAGATGGATCATCCGGTCGGCGCGGCCGCGGCAGTATTGCTCGAGGGAGTTGGCGTCGGAATTCAGCATGAACAGAAGAAATTCGATTTTTTCGCGGTTTACATGCTCGAAGAGGGGGAGGGTGTGGAAGGTTTCGGTGCTCGGGCGGAACGCTGAGGCTAAAATGCCGACCCGCAATCGATGCCGGCCGGCAGTCTGGCTGATGCCTCGAAATCGATTTTGTGGCCGCTGCGCGCAAGGCGTGTTCGATCAGGTCGGCCCTGTCGGAGAGAATCTGTTTCAGATTCCGCGAGCTGAAATAAAGGGGAACGAAGTTGTTGAATTGAGCGAACCGGGCCACCGCGGCGCGGAGGCGATCATTGCAGGCGGGATCGGATATTCCATCGCGCAGATAATCCACCCAACTTTTGAGGAAGTGGTAATGACGGTCAACGTCGCCGACCTGGGTGAACATGTGAGGCTGGATGAAGACATACTGCACATAAATTTCCTGGAACCAGGGCGGGATGAATTCGAGCGAAGGGGGCAATGCGAGTTCGCTGGCCCGGCGATAAAGCATCAGAGCCAGGAGGCGGCGAAGATCGCCCCGATTTTCGGCGAATTCGTTCTGGACGTTTTGGGCGAAGGGGGCGTCGCGGGGGATCGCCGGCAAGTCGGGCAAGGTCAGCATTGCGCTGCGAAGCACGCTCGCGGCCGCGACATATATTTGTTGCAGCTTTTCCGGGGGTGAATTCAGGAAGTGCTCGGCCAGGAATCGGCGGGTATCGTGAAGAGTTTGGACCGCGGCGGGATCGAGCTTGCCGGATTCGAATTTGGCAACGGCGTCGCGGACGGCTTCCTGCGGGGGAAGTTTTGGCGCGTTTGCCGAAAGGGCGGCTGAGAGGGGCAATCGAAGCTCGCTGTTTAGGAGTGGGGGGCTGTTCCATGGATCGAAGGGGAGGAGCTTGTTCAGTCCGAGATGAGGACGGTAATAAGCCGAAGCCCGCTGGTTGAGCATCGCGGCCGCGAAAGAGAATGAGCTGTTGGCGATGCTAAGAATGTCGCATTGGGTCATGAGATAGAAATCGGGGTAGAACGGGGCATCCGGCATGGCCAGCCCGAGATCATTTGATGTGACGGGATTGAATTCCTTGAAATCCGCGAGGACTTTTTCCGGTTCGTCGGAAGCGATGAAGAGCGCGGGATTTTTCAGCGTCGGCCAGATTTGGCGGAGAAGATCGAGATACCAGGAATTCGGAGCGACGAAGAATTGACGGTATCCGTAGTCGCCGCGGCGGAGATGCAGGCCGACGATCGTGCGGCCGCCACTTCTGAGTTTCTCGATGGCGCGTTTTAATTTTTCTTCGATGCTCGGCGTGGGCTGAAACAGCGAGCGAAACAGGTCGCGATATGGGGCATAGTGAGCGGTGTCGTATTGAAAATATCCCCAGAGATCCATGCTTGGAGGTGACCCGTTGAAGAGTGCGGTGGGAAAGACGCCTTCGATGAGATCACGGCCTTCGGCACATTGCGGCAGGCCAGCCGTCGGCGGCGGATCGGTGTGCCCGAATAATTTCTGGCCAATCCATTGCGGTGTCTGTGCCCTCATGCCGTGATGATTCGCCAGAATGCGAAGGAAGGCGTACTGGAAAATCTGATTGGCGAATCGCCCGTTGGTTCCTAATGTGGAGAGGCTCAGGACGTGCGGGCTTTTGGTTAGTGGGACGGATTTGGCTCGCACGTAAAACGCGTCTCCCCAGGATGGATGATATGGACAGGCGAGCGCCCGCTGGCGAAAGCCTTGGGATTCGAGGAGGTCGTCCAGGTCGTCGATCAGGCCGCAACTTTCGTAGAGTTCTTCAAAATTGACTTCGGTGACGATTGCGTCGAAATGCTTCAGTAAATCAGCCGCGCCGCGCAGGCGCTTGCAACTCGGCGCCTTGAATATCCAGATGCAGGAAATTGAAATCTGCCGGTGATAGCTTCAACTCCGTCAGCAGGGTATCGAGCCGTCTGGATGGAACCTCGACGCGACCGGTTTCCTGGATCGTTGGGTAGTAATCGCGATGCCGCTTAAGGGGGAGGATCGAGCTGCTTTGGTCCATTGAGGTGACGTGGAGTGTTGCGGTGCCATCGTGATCGCTGATGGCGCAATTGGCTGCCGTTACCGCTGGATCGTTGGCCATGGCGGTTGTCAGGCGGTTGCACAACTCGGGGTTGGCTTCGACGAACAGGATTTTTTGAAATCCCATCTTTCGATAGAGGTCTCGTTCTTCACCCAGGTGGGCTCCGACGTGAATGACGCCGCACGGAGTGATTGCGCTGGCGGCGAAGAGTTGGGGGATGTCCAGGATTGACGCTCCGCCGATCATGCCGGTTGCCAGGCGCGGCGCTACCGCGAGGAAGGGGCAGGGGGGTTGTGATTCGTCGGGGGGAGGATTTCGCGCTTTTCATCCAGCTTGTCCGGGGTGATTTTGAAAAGGCGGTATTGAAAGGGAATCAAGAAGGCGAAGAGTTCATAGAGATTGGTTCCGGATTCTTTGAAGCCCGGGCCGTGCGTGAATCGGATCAGGTCGATTTGTTGCCGTTGGAGGAGTTTGATTCCGGTGCGCAGCGTCGCTAATTCCCGGCCCTGGATGCCGAGGTTGAGGAAGCTGATTCGGCGAATTCGTTCTTTGGTGCAAAAATGATCGAGCGCGATCGCATCTTTCGATTCATGCACCCTTAGTTCGGGACGTAACTGGCGCAACTCTTGAATCATCTCCCTATCTGAAACGCCAAAATTGACGACATTCCCCTCGCGAGGCAGGAGCTTTCCGAGCAGGGTGCGTTCAAAATCACCGATCATTGGCAGGACTTTCGGATGAAGCATTGGAGCATAACAGCGGGCATGATGGCGGCAAACTGAACCGATCTTGCGTCATCCAGTGCCTGCTATTACGCTCGATGAATATCAAAGCATAAATGGCTTCCATCCGTCTTTGTCGTGATCGCGCTGCTAATTGGGACGGCGATGGTATTTCTCACGCCTCCCTTTCAGGTCACGGATGAATTCTGGCATTTTTTTCGGGCGTATCAGGTTTCTCTTGGACAATTTGTTGCGCAAAGTCAGGGGAACAGCCAGGGCGGAATGTTGCCGGTGAGTCTCTTGAAATTGTCCGGCCGTTTTGCGGACCTTCCCTACCATCCGGCGCAGAAAACTTCTCTGAAGGAAATTCTTGACGCAAGGAATATCCCGCTGGAGCCGGAGCGGACCACCTTTTGCCGCTTTCCAACGTCGGCCAATTATTCGCCGCTGATTTACGGGCCGCAGGCGATAGGCATCGCCGCCGGACGCTGGATGGGATTGAGGCCGCTGGGGCTTTTCTATTTGGGCCGCGGGGCAAATCTGATTGCATGGACGATTGCCGGCTATTTTATTTTGAGCATTGTGCCGGCGCTCACGCAAGCGATCCTGCTGCTCTTGATGATGCCCATGTCACTGGCATCGGCGGCTTCGGTATCGGGTGACGCGATGACCATCGCGATTTGCCTTTTGTTCACCGCTCTGGTTTGGAATTGCAGCGCGGGCGGCCAGGACGGGGCCGAGATCGGGGCCGGAAAAAAGATCGCGATCTTCGCGCTATCCGCCGGCGTGGCTCTTTGTAAATTCGCTTACCTGCCGCTGATCCTGCTCGTGCTCATCATTCCGCCGTCCCGGCTCGGCGGGAAAGAACGCTACTTCAAGTTCGCCGCGGCGCTGATCGTGGTGAGCCTTTTTGTTTCGCTGGCATGGGTATGGCAAACGGCGGGCATGGGTGTTGACGTGCGGCCCGATCGACCGGACGTGAACGCGCTGCGGCAGTTGGCATTCGTTCGAAGCCATCCGATGGCTCTCCTGCCCGCTTTGGCTCGCGGTGTCGCGGGGGACGGCCTGTTCCTCTTTCATTCGTTTGTCGGTTACCTGGGGTGGCTGGACAATCCGGCGTCGCCGGTTGTCGTGGTGATCTACTGGCTTGCGTTGATCGCCGCCTGCTGGCCGATCGACGGCGACCCGCCCGCGCCGGCGAAGCGGGATCTTTGGCTCGCGGGAGCGCTGATCGGCGCCTGCTCGATGATTATTGCATTGCTCGACTATCTGGTGTGGACGCCGGTCGGATCGCCACGCCTTCAGGGGGTTCAGGGGAGGTATTTCATCCCGCTGGGGGCGGTTCTGCTGATTTTGATCTGGGGATTCATGCGGCATTTCTCGAGGATGTTTCGGCCGATGCGAAATCTGCGGAAATTTGATCTGATCGTGGTGGTCCTTTGCATCTGCGGCGGTTTTTACACATTATTTCTGGTGTACACGCGGTATTTCATCGCGAGTTAGTGGAGCATGACTGACGTTGCCACATCCAGTTTGCCGAAAAGCCCGCGCGGGGCGGCGCTGGTACGCGCGATTGGTTTGTTCAAGCTGGTCAAGGCTATTTTCCTGATCGCGGCCGCCATCTCCGTCTTTCACCTGATGCACAAAGACATCGGCAATGTGGTCCTTGTCTGGGCGCATCGCTTTCACATCGCGCCGGGAAATGTTCTGGTTGAACGATTGCTTGAAAAACTTCTGACGGTGACCCGGCGTCAACTTATCGTCACCGGGGCAGTCCTGCTGGCGTATGCGGCGATGTTTCTTGTGGAAGGAATTGGCCTGCTGCTTCTGAAGCATTGGGCCGAGTGGATGACGGTCATTACAACGTCGGCGCTGATCCCGATTGAAATTTATGAGATCATTCATCGCCCGACATGGCTCAAGGCATTGGCCATGCTGATCAACATTGTCCTGGCGGTGTATCTGGCTGTGCACGTGCGGCACGAGGCGAGGGACGCGAAACAACAACAACTCAGCCCCAATTGAACGTGACGGGCGCCTGCACATCGGGATGCAGGCTCTTCTTGACCGGGCAGGTCATCGCCGCGTTCTCGAGCTTTTGCCGCTGTTCATCCGACAGTTTCAGCGGCAGATGAATTGTCGTGGCGAGGCGAGCGATGCGGCGAGTGGGGGTCGCGATCATTTCCTTGGTGACGACGGCGCGGGTCGCGGAGAGATCGACTTCCATTCGCTGCGCGACGATTCCCATTGTCGTGAGCATGCAGGTCGCGAGCGCAGTTGCGACGAGGTCTGTCGGCGAAAAAGACTCGCCATTTCCCATGTTATCCCTGGGCGCATCGGTCAAAAGGGTCGCGCCGGAATCAACGTGAGTGGCGCTGCATCGCAGCTTGCCTTCGTAGACGATTTGTATCTCGACCATGTGCGTCTCCAGTACGTTTCGCCGCACTTTACCGTGTGAATCTTCACTTCGCACGGGTGAAAAATTTCTTATTTTTCTTTACTTTTGGGCTTGCGATCAAATCTGCATTCCAATATTTGGTGTAGTTAAGTTGTTTCGGGATGCGGACGGGTTGTCCCTTTTGTTCCCGACTTTCTAATTCGCTTTCTCTGGTAAAGGGAGAACTGATGGCACGAGAAGATCGTACCTGGGGATTCTGCGTCTCTGCGTTAAAGCAAGTTTTGACGAGTGTTACGCCGCATCTTACATCGAACAAACGCCGACGCCGCTCGGCAATCCCCACCGCCGCCTTCAAGGGACTTGAGGCGCTGGAAAACCGGGTGATGCTGACCGTTACCCCCGCGCTGGTGAATGGGGTGCTGACCTGCACCGGCACCGCTGGGCAGGCAAACACCATCAGCGTGGCCCTGGCGAACAACGGGAATTCAGTGGTGGCGACCGTTGACGGCGTCAGCGCGACGTTCAATACGGCGTCCGTGAATGCCCTGGTGATCAACGCGGGGACACGCAGCGACACGATCAAGGTTGATAACAAGATCATGGTCCAGGAGACGCTGACCGAAGGGCATGGAGCGCCCGCCAGCACCACTCCTCCTCCTGTCGTGCAATCGACCAGCGGCTCAGGCAGTGGCACTAGCACTGGCACCAGCAATTCCAGCGGCAGCTCGAGCACTGGATCCACTACCTCCAGCGGCGGTTCATCGACCGGGACTACGGGTTCATCGACTAAGACTACCGGTTCATCCACCAGCGGCAGCAGTTCATCGACCACGGGCAGCGGCTTGTCCGGTTCCGGCAGCACCACAAAGACCGGCACCGGCAGCGGCACTTCGTCCAACTCGGGCAGCGGCTCATCGAGCAGCGGCGGGACGTCATCGACCAAGACCGGCGGCTCATCTGGCAGCGCCAGCGGGTCGTCGAGTTCCGGCACGGGCTCATCAACTACTAGTGGCTCAACTACCAGCGGCAGCGGTTCATCTACCTCGGCCAGTGGTTCATCAAGCAGCGGTGGGACTTCATCCACCACGCCAACCGGCTCGTCGAGCAGCAGCGGATCATCCAGCGGCAGTTCGTCCGGCTCCAGCAGCGGATCAACTTCGACCGGGAGCGGCGGGACATTGACCGGTTCCGGCAATGGCACGACGAGTACCCCCAGCACTCCGGGCTCGGCTACGCCGCGGCCTGTCATTACGGTTACCAGCCCATCGACGACGTTGCCGGGCGAATCGGTGAATGTGCGGGCACTGGCATCGTCGTTCGGCAGTGGAACTATTCTGAATAGCGAAATCGCCTGGAACTTTGGCGATCCGAACGCGGCGTACAACAATCTGGTTGGCTTCAATGCCGCTCATGCGTATGACAACGCCGGCACCTACACGATCACTCTGACGATCACGACGCCGGACGGACATGTCGGCGTCGCCACGCAGAAGGTGACGATTTCGCCGGACAATCGTCCGACGATTTATGTTTCCGCGGAAGGCAACGATGCCAACGACGGTTCTTCGCCCGATGACGCGATTCAGAGCGTTAACAGGCTGGATCAGCTGATCGGAAGCAACACCCGCGTTCTCTTCCATGACGGCGATACGTTCGATCTCACCGGCGGCGAAGTGGTGAACGTCGGCGGTTTGGATCATGTTTACGTCGGCTCTTACGGTACGGGCGCTCAGCCTGATCTGTTCTACGACGGGGCGGCGACGGAAGGGGTCTTCATCGGCCTCTCCAACGCGACCTCGAACCTTGTGGTGCAGGGACTGACGTTTGATTCGATCTACACCAACAATGCTGCGGCGAAGGCGATCCCGTCGGTCCTGTTTATGACGGGCAATGACATCACGATGCGTGACAACACGTTCCTGAACGTGATGAACGATGTCGGCGCATCGCCCCGGCGCCGACGAACGTGCTGGTTCAGGACAATTCGTCCCCCAGCCCGACGGCACTGAGCGCCTACTTCTACTTTGTCGGCGGCAATGAGATCGTCGTGCTCGGAAATACCGTGGCTGACTCCGTCGGCGAAGCGGTGCTGCGAGTCGGCGGGGCCAACGACATTGAGATCGCGGACAATAATTTCACCGAGGTTCCCGGATTCGGGACGACTTCGGGCGGAAAGAATATTTTGTCTATTCAGGAAGGAACGTTCGCTTATATCTATCACAACACGCTGAACACCGATCCGGTTGAAATCGGGCCGATCGGGACGTCGAACGCCGTCACGGACGGCATCTTCACCGACGCGGTTTTTGATTCCAATACGCTGATCAACGGCGCGGGCTTTGTCATCGATCCGAATACCCAGGAAGCGATGTTCAAGGACAACGTTGTGATCGGCAACGGCAACACCGGCTTCACCGTCGGGGCCCAGGAGATCAGCGGGGCCATCAACTGGCAGGTGCAGAACATCTGGATCCAGAACAATACCGTGACCGATCCCAACGGCATCTGGGGCGGGTTCCTCAGCGTCAATGATGGTGAGGCAGCCGGCATCCATATCGATAACAATCTGTTTGTCGATCCCGGATTCGAGATCGGCGACGGGCAGGCGTTCATCAAGACTGACAATGATGACATGAACAGCTTCGCTGAGATCAAGGATAACGTCTGGTCGGTTCCGTCATCTGTTGCGGGATTTGCCCAGGGCGGATACTTCTTTGAATCGTCGGATCCGAGTGCCCAGGCGGGCTGGCTGACGCCGGCCGAATGGGAAGCGACCGGCATCCCAACCGGCGACGTGTATCAGAACGTCACGCTTGGAAGCACTTACTCGGTGACGATGAACGGCCTGACGTACGGGTCTGATCTGCCGAAGTAAGATTGCCTGAAATCTTTTTGTGAAATGAACAGGAGCGTCTTTTGGCGCTCCTGTTTTTTATTTTTTACCCGGGATTATTTTTCCGAGCAGCTTTTGAGCGCCGGTCATGGCGCGGTAATAAGCAGGGCGGCGGAATTTGCGAATGTGCGTCGAGCGTAGAGCCTTCATCGCAGTTGCGTAATCACCCTGCGGATTGTTTTTGAAGATTGCGTCGATTTGAGAGTGCACGAAATCCCGTTTATTCAGACCGAAGTAGGGGTCCACCCATCCGCCCCAATAATGTTCGATGATGGGGTGTGACGGCATGATCCGCGTGTTTTGTCTGAGGATTTCGCTGAAGGAAAATTGTTCGACGAACGCGTGGGGAAGCCGTGCATAGATCGCATCGGTGAGGAGAAGAACGCGGTCGAGCAGCGGCCGCTCGTGCTGATGGATTCCGACTGCTCCGGCGATCCACATGGTTGCCTCGGCTTCAGAAGAGCGAAATTCGGTTCCATCGGCGAGGGGGATGACGAGGCCGGGGAATTGCTGCTTCAGGTTCATCGCGAATTCGCGATGGGCCGTTCCGTGAAAGATCGGCCCATCGAGGCGGTCCATGATCGAAAACCCCGGCTGCAAATGGGCCAGCAGATTTTTCGGCGACTCGGCGAAATAGGTGTCGGAATCGAGCAGCAGCGCGGGACCTGGATATTTGTCCATCACCAGCTTCAACGCCATGATTTTGGTGCGATAGATGAAATCGAGCGGGCCGCGCCAGGCGCGGATCGCCCGATCATCGAGCGGCTCGATCGTGATCGGATAAGAGGAGAAAAATTGGGGATTCGTCGTGCAGACGATGATGCGGTATTCGTCGGCGGCGTCTTCGAGGTAGCGCAGCGCCGTCAATACGCTGAATCGCGCTTCCCGCAAATGCTTTTCCGCGCCGTAAACACAGTAGAGGAGATTGATCACCGTTAAATCCCGGGTTGGGGCAGAGGTTAGGTTTTGCTGGAAACAAATGCAATTCGCACGAGCTATTCAACCAAGGCAGTCGCATGTTCACTCGAAAGATATAAGAACCCTCACCCCGACCCTCTCCCTGAGTACAAGGCGAGGGAGAAAGAGGGAAAGATGCGATTGCCCTGATTATTCAACTCTTATCGCGCGATCCCTTGTCTTGCACGCCTTGTGGGGCATTCGTATACTCCGGGTGAAATCATTGCGTCACCGTCATTGGTGCGGGAAGCTAATGGAGTAGCCGCCGAAATGCAGGAAACCCTCGATAAAGTCACCGCGGTATTCAGGAACGTCTTTGACGACGACAGCCTGGTGATTACGCCGGCGACGACCGCGGCGGACATCGAAGGGTGGGATTCGGTCATGCACGTTTCATTGACGCTGCATATCGAGAAGACGTTTGGCGTCCGGTTCACTTCCACGCAGATTGCTTCGATGCAAAATGTGGGCGACATGATCGCGATCATTGAAGCCCGGCAGGCGGGCAAGCGCTAGCCGATTTTTGCAAGCCCCGAACCATGTTTCACGGCAAGCTACATCACGTCGGGATCATTGTTCCCGATGCCGAGCAGTTGCAGGACCTTTGCCGGATTTGCGGGGTGACGCCGGGGCGGCGGCAATACGTCGCGGAGTATGAGGCGGATTGTGTTTTCAGCGAGGGGCCGGGCGGGGTGATCGAATTTATTATTCCCAGCGGCGGCAAATTGGCGAAATTCAATAAAGGCTTTGGCGGGCTGCACCATATTGCGATTGAGGTGGATGATCTGAACGCTACCTCAGCCGCGCTGGCGGCGGATGGGGTTAAGCTGTTGGAGTCGAAGCCCGTTGATGCGGGCGCTTTGCTCATCAATTTTTTGCCGCCGGTATTTTCGCGTGGCGTGATTATCGAATACGTTCAGGCGAAGAAGCAGGGCGGGATCGTAAACAAGTAAAGACTCATGGTTGTCCAAGCTGTTGACCAATCTCGCAAGACGGAAGAGCAGATTCTTGAGGAATCGCGCGCCCATCAGCGGGCCGGTCGGCCGGGCGATGCATTGCTCGTGCTGCGCGACGGGCTCCGCCGCGGATGGCTTTCGCCGCGGGGAATCGAGATGGCGGGGCGACGGATCGCCAAGCTGCTCGATGAGAGCGACGAGAAGCGGTGCAATGTCTTGCTGCTGGCGCAGTGCACGGGGACTTGGCTGAGCTCGTGCCTGACCGCTGCCGGGTGGGCGGGGGGCGTGGCGCTCCGCATCCGCGAGGGGCAATATGACAATGTGATGCAGGAGTTGCTGGCCGCGAAGGCTGCCGGGCAGAAGCCGGATGTGGTAGTGCTTCTGCCGTGGAATCGCCGGATTCTGAGTGATGAGGGGGGAACCACCGAGCAGCGGATTGAGGATGAACTTTCGTTTTGGAAGCAGGCGTGGGAGATTGTTACCAAAGACCTCGGCGCGCGGCTTATTCAGATTGGATTCGATTGGATTTATCCGGGTGGGCTTGGGAGCCATTTGTCTGCCAAGGATCAGGGGCCGGTGGATCTGATCCGCCGCGTGGATCAGGCGATTCGCGAGCAGCTTCCATCGACCGCATTTTTTCTCGATCTTCAGCAGGTTTCCGGAAATGTGGGGCGGGAGCGGTTTTACGATCCGCGTAGGTATCACTGGACGAAGCAGCCGTTCAGCGATGAGGGGACCGGCGGCTGGCCCATGAGATCTTCGCGGGCATTCGGGCGCTCATCACCGGTCCTAAGAAGGTGCTGGTGCTTGATCTCGATAATACGCTTTGGGGCGGCGTGGTTGGCGAGACCGGCGCGGCCGGTATTGAGGTGGGAGATAATCCGGCTGGCGAGGCGTATCGAGCGTTTCAGAAATATGTGAAGACGCTGACCCGCCGCGGAATCGTGCTGGCTGTCTGCTCGAAGAATAATCTCGAAGACGCGCGCGAAGCCGTTCCGGACCAATGCGGATATGCAGTTGACGCTCGAGGATTTCGGCGCGTTTGAGGCGAGTTGGGATCCCAAGGCCGTCGCTATTGAGCGGATCGCGATGACTCTGGCGCTGGGGCTCGACAGCTTCGTATTCTTCGATGACAACCCGGCTGAGCGCGAGCATGTGCGGCAATCGCTGCCGGAGGTCGAGGTGGTGGAAGTTCCGGAAGACCCTTCGGAATACGTTCGCGCGCTGGAGGCGGGGCGGTGGTTTGAGGCGGTTTCGTTGACGGCGGCGGATCGCGAACGGAGCCAGCAGTATCGGGCCGAGCGCAGCGGCGGGAAATCAAGACCAATTTCGCATCGGTGGAGGAGTATCAGCTGTCGCTGAAAATGCTGGGCGACGTGCGGGGGATTGATGACGATGATTTTCCGCGCGTTCTGCAACTGATTGGCAAGACCAACCAGTTTAACCTGACGACTCGCCGGCATACTCCTGAGGCGGTGAAGCAAATTCTTTCGAAGCCGGATTCTGTTGGAATTACCATTCGGATGAGCGACCGGTTTGGGGATTACGGATTGGTCGCGGTCATCATGGGTGTGAATGAGCCCGGATCGCCGCAGCGGACGCTGAGGATTGATACGTGGCTGATGAGTTGCCGCGTCATTGGCCGCACTGCTGAGGAATTCTGTCTCAACGCACTGGTGGAGCGGGCGAGATCGCTGGGCTATCAACGGATACAGGGGCATTTTATTCCGACGAAGAAGAATGCACTTGTGAAGGATCTTTTTCCGCGGCTGGGGTTTCAGCCCATTGAATCGAAAGACAGCGGGATGGCCGGCTACGAGATCAATCTCCTTCAGATCACGCCGGCGAAGACCTTCGTGGCGGCCGGGCGAACCGCCTCATGAGCGACTACCTGATCGATCTTGCCAAATGGCCGTTCTGGATGACGCTGGCGGTCGCGATTTTGCTGATTGCGCCGCGCGCCCGCGATCAGCATCGGTCGTGGATCTATGCGCTGCTGAACCTGGGCTTTATCGTTCTGCTCGTGGGATGGCGGCAGGCTGCGTGGGTTCCGGCGGGGGCGGTGGTGGCTTGGCTGCTTGCTCGGTTTGTGCGCAGCTCGCCTCGCCGGGGAATCTGGGTTGCGATCGCGATGGGGCTTACGCTTGTTGTTTTCGTCCTGCATAAGCGGCCAGGGTGGTTCACGGTTTTTCGGACGGATGAGATTAATCCGCTCCTGCGGGTGATGGGATATTCGTATATCGCGCTTCGGCTGATCGAGCTTTATCGCGCGATGTATGAAGAGCGGTACGATGCTCCGGGGCTGGCGGCGACGATCAATTATCTGTTGCCGTTTCAGATGCTGGCTGCCGGGCCGATCCAGTCGTATGACGATTTCGTTGCCCAGCCGGGTGAGCCGCGTGTTTTGAATGCGGAGGCTGCGCTTTCGGCGGCGCATCGGATTGCTCATGGCGTGTTCAAGAAATTCGTTCTCGCGTTCGCCATCAAGAAGCTGTTTCTGACGGACTTTACGGTTCACGGCACCTATTGGATTCTCGAGGCGCAGATGTTTTTCATCTGGCTCTATCTCGATTTCAGTGCTTATAGCGATATCGCCGTAGGAATCGGCAAGCTGATCGGCGTCCACACGCCGGAGAATTTCAATCGTCCTTATTTTGCCCGCAATATGATTGCGTTTTGGGAGCGGTGGCATATTTCGCTTTCGCTCTGGATTCGCCGTAACCTGTTCTTTCCGGTTCAGATCGCGTTGCTTCGCCGGACGGATGGGAAAAGTCCGCAGCTCTGCGCCAGCGTCGGATTCATCGTCGCCTTTTTACTTTGCGGAATGTGGCATGGGATCGCGTGGAACTTTTTTGTCTGGGGCGCGATGCATGCCTCGGGCCTGATCATCGTTAATTATTACCGCCTCTTTTTGACGGCCCGATTAGGTTCTAAAGGGGTCAAGACGTATCTGGCCAATCCGTATATTAAGGCGGCCGCGATGGCGCCTGACATTTGAGTGGGTCGCGATATCCCACCTGACGTTCTTCTATCGTTTTTGAGAAAGGTGCAATATGAACATGCTTCGTCGCCTGCTCTTTCCGGTTGAAGGAATGTCCCGGCTGAAATTTTATTTGCTGCTGCTGCTGATCGCGGTGCAACTGCTTTTGGCCTATTGCCTGGCCGAGCAGAACAATCCGTTTTTCTACCAGGCGTTTTAGAGGACTCGATCATGCAGGCAATTCGGCGATTACTTCCGGCGGCCCACATCACGCTGCTGCTGCTGATCGTGATGATTGTGGTTAACCAGGTGATGTTGAGCGTGGCCCATGCGTATCCTGGGTGGTTGCCGTATCACATGGAAGGGGTCGGCTTCACGGAGGATATCGCCCAGCGGGTCGCGGCGGCGGAGGAGCGGTATCCGGCCGATGCTGCTCGCGGGCAATATCTGTGCGCTTTGCTCGGCCTTTCCAGCTTTCGCGAGGCGTCTGATCTTCAGGTGATGACCAATTTAACGGACAACAAGTACCGATTCCTTGGCCTGTGCGGGGCGGGGCCGGCGATGGAAGACATTGCTGACCAATCGGCTTCGCTGCGGGAGAGCACGTTGCGGCCGGATTTGATTTTGATCGGCATCAATGAATTTCACCAGATCAAGCCCACCGCGGATGTGGCTGCCGCGAACGCCCGGGTGCACGTGACCTTCCGGGAAGCCCTGAGCCGCGGCGACGTGCGTAATATCCTCAAGCCGCTTCGGGATAATTTCTGGTTTTACGAGAGACGGCAGGATGTGAGCCTGGAGAGCGAATCCGTTCTCCTGAGCGCGAAGGTGAAGATCGTTCATGCGATGGGGGCTCGGATCGAAAATCCCACGACTGATCCGTGGCGGGAAATGATTCACCTTGAAGCGCCGGAGCATGCCTCCGCCGCGACATTTCGGGAGCAGTTGGTTTCTTATGGAAATAGAAAGCTGTTTGATCCGGCGATGTACGATTCGCCGATGGCTCACGAGCAACTGGCGAGCCTGATTCAACTGGTTGGGGAACTGCAGACGCGTGGAGCGAGGGTTGTCGTGGTGCTGATGCCGGAGTATTCGGAATTGCGCGATCGGGTGCCGGCGGTTGCGATGCAGCGGTTGCTTGCGGGTTTGCGCGATCAGCTTGGCTCCAGCTGCGCCGGAAGTTGTCGATTTTCGTGACGCACTGAGCGATGACGATTTCTCCGACATCAGTCATGTGAATGTGAGCGGCCGGGCGGATTTCAGCCGGCTTCTGGGTGCGCGGGTCGCCAAATTCTTGCCAAATCATCCGCCATTGATGGCTGGGCCCGGTCATTGAATATTTCATAGGTCGGCGAGGGGCGATTTTTTAATTGTTCAATACGGCCCCTCACCCCACCTCTCCCCATGAGTACATAGGGAGAGGAGTAGATGCTTGAATCGGACACTTTTTAGCCAAGCAATTTGCCTCACAGAGGAACATATCGTATTTCACGAGGGCAGATCGGGGGCCAATCGTCGGCCCATCGCCGTTTATGAACGGCGCAGGTCATGCCTCGTTTTTCGGACGTAAAGATAGAGGGTTCACGCCGTCAACGCGTGTTCTAACACCGTCTATGCCGTAAATATTGGCTGTATTTCTTAATCCTCTCCCATGTGGTTCGTCGGGCATCCCGATTCGAATCACATGAAGAAGTACAAAAAGACCAAATCGTCGCGAGATGGGCTGGAAATCCTGGAGACTCGCCGTCTCCTCTCCTCCGCCGTTGTTACAGGCGCCAATCTCAATTTGGTGGGGGATGCCAACCAGAGCAATTCCTTCCTGGTCCGCGCCGCCCCTTCAAGCCGGGTTTTGGGATTTTCCAATAACTTCGGCAGGGTCGCTCCAACATCAACGGTTCAGACAGTTGTCATCCATACCGGAAATGACACGGATACGGTGACGGTCGCCGCCGGCGTGACCACGGCGGTTGAGGTGATCGGTCTCGACGGAACAACCACCTGGCTGAAAGCGGGAACGACCACCACGTTTGGCGGCCCCACTAATGGCGGCACATCCGGCACGGGTTCGACCGGCTCGGGAAGCGATGCCAGCGGGGGTTCGTCCAACTCAGGTAGCGGAACATCGAGTGGCGTTAGTGGATCAACCGGCTCAGGTACCGGCACGTCTGGCAGTGGCACGGGCTCAACTGGTTCCGGCACCTCGGGCAGCGGCACGGGTTCGACCGGTTCTGGAACCGGTACATCAGGCAGTGGAACTGGATCAACCGGTTCCGGCACTGGCACATCGGGCAGTGGCAGCGGCTCAAGCGGTTCCGGTACGGGCACATCCGGTAGCGGAACCGGATCAACAGGGTCCGGCACGGGTACTTCAGGTTCCGGCACCGGCACATCTGGAAGTGGCAGCGGTTCAACTGGCACGGGCACGTCGGGCAGTGGAAGTGGTTCAACCGGTTCGGGCACCGGCTCAACCGGCAGTGGCACAACGACCACGCCAAACGATCCGACCGGGCCGACGACTCCGAGCAATCCGAGTTCAAGCACGCCGAGTCCGGTGATTACTGTTACCAGTCCGTCGACGATCTTGCCGCAGGAGTCGGTGAACGTTCAGGCGATCGCGTCATCTTTCGGCAGCGGAACATCGATCAACAGCACCATCGCCTGGAACTTTGGCGATGCGGGTTCGGCGTATAACAACCTGGTCGGCTTTAATGCCGCCCATGCGTATGCGAGCGCGGGCACTTATACGATCACGTTGACGATCACGACGCCGGACGGGCATGTCGGCGTTGCGACCACGCAGGTGGTTATCTCGCCGGACAATCGTCCGACGATTTATGTCGCCGCTAATGGCAGCGACAGCAATAATGGCTCGTCGGCCAGTTCGCCGATTCAGAGCATCACGCGGCTGAACCAGTTGCTGACCAGCAACACGCGCGTTCTTTTCCGGGACGGCGATACGTTTGATATGGGCAGCGGCGTTGTTCTGAACGTCGGCGGAATGAGTCACGTTTACATTGGATCGTATGGGTCAGGCGCTGAGCCGATCCTGATGTATAACGGCCCGGCCACTGAGGGCGTTCTGATCGGTCTGTCCGGCTCCACCTCGAATCTCGTGGTGCAGGGACTGACGTTCAATTCGATCTACTCCAACAACAACGCTTCAAAGGCAATTCCCTCCGCATTTTATATGCAGGGGAATGACATCACCATCAGCAACAACACGTTCCTGAACCTGCTGAGCGATCTTGGCGCAGCGGCCAACGCGCCGACCAACGTGCTGGTTCAGAACAATTCGTCGCCCGACGCGACGGGTCTGAACGCCTACTTCTACTTTGTCGGCGGGAATGAGATTGTCGTGCTTGGCAACACCGTGGCTGACTCTGTCGGCGAAGCGGTGCTGCGTGTCGGCGGGGCCCATGACATCCTGATCGCGGACAACAATTTCCGCGAAGTTCCGGGCTTCGGCACGACTTCAGGTGGAAAGAACATTCTCTCCATCCAGGAGGGAACCTACGCGTACATCTATAACAACACGTTGAATACCGATCCGGTTGAAATCGGGCCGATCGGGACGTCGAACGCCGTCAAGACCGGCATCTTCCAGTTCGCCGTTTTTGATTCCAACACGCTGATCAACGGCGCGGAACTTTGTGATCGATCCGAACGCGCAGCAGGTGACGTTCAAGAACAACGTCGTCAATGCGGACGGCAACACCGGATTCACGATCGGCGCCCAGCAGGTCGGCAACGGGATCAACTGGCAGGTCCAGAATATCTGGATCGAAGACAACACCGTCACCGATTCCTCGGATGAGTGGGGCGGTTTCCTCACCATCAACGACGGTGAAGCCGCCGGCGTTCATGTGGACAACAACGTGTTTATCGCTCCGACGCTGGAGCTTGGGGCGGGAGCGGCCATCATCAAGGATGACAACGACGACATGAACAGCTTCGCGGAGATCAAGGACAATGTCTGGTCGATTCCGCCGTCGGTGGCGTCATTCGCCCAGGGTGGGTACTTCTTTGACTCGGCGAATCAGAGCTCGCAGGCGGGCTGGCTGACGCCGGCGGAGTGGGAAGCCACCGGCGTGCCGACCGGCGATGTGTATGAAAACGTTAACCTTGGCGCAACGTACTCGGTGAATGCGGGCGGCTTCACGGCCGGTTCCGATCTGCCGACGTCGTAGCGCGACCCACTGCCTCGCGGTGAAATGAACAGGGGATTTGGGGAATGCCGATTGCCGATGGCCAATTGCCGAATGAATAAGAGGCAATGAGCACTTGGCGGTGGGCATTTCCCGATCCCCTGTTCATTTTCGTTTGGTTTAGGTTATTGTCATTCCGCAGTGTCGCTCGTGGCTGATCCTCAAAAAACTCCGGCCGGCTCGTGGCTTGTGAAGAGCCTCGATCATCCTGCTTTGGGATGGATGATTGTGGTGATCGGCGCCATTCTGCGTTTTGCGCCGATATCTTGAGGACCGGGGGTTGATGCATGATGACGCTGCGCTAGCAAACAATATTTTTGCGAAGAGTTTTGGGCAATTGCTTAAGCCGCTGGACCAGGGGGGCAGGCGGCGCCGGTTGGTTTTTTGATTCTGCAGAAATGTTCGGTCGTGCTTTTTGGGCATGACGAGCATGCGCTTTGGCTTATTCCATGTCTGGCAGCGATCGTTGTTTTGCCGCTGTTTTTTCTGACGATTCGGAGAATCGCCGGGAATTCCACCGCGATCATGGCGATCACACTGATCGCGCTGGCGGAGCCGCTGGTGCGGTACTCTTGCGAGGCGAAGCAATACTCCACCGACGTTTTGTGGACGACGGTGGTATTGATGCTGGCTATTTGCGCTGACAGCGTTGCTGGGCTTTTGATCCTGGCGGTTGCGGGCGCGATCCTGATCTGGTTCTCGCATCCGCTGGTTTTCGTTTTGGGCGGAATTGGCTTGACTGTGTTCATCAGGCATCTGCTGCTTGGGAAAAATAAGCTGGCCCTGACGGATGTGGCGATGGGGATTGTCTGGTTTGCGAGTTTTGCGGCTAATTATCTGCTGATTTCGCGGTATTACGTGGCCAGCGATTTTTTGCACGATTACTGGGTGGATCAGAATGCGTTCGCGCCGGCGCCTGATTCTTGGCAAAATTTTATTTGGTATCCGAAAGCGATCGTGGGTCTGTTTAACTACCCGTTGGGGATACTTCCGAGCCATCATTCTCAGCATGTTGGAAGCATTATCGCGTGCGTTGCCGTTGGCGTTTTCATCCTCGGTCTAACCGTGATGTGGCGGCGCTCCAGGCCAACGGAAGGATATCTGCTGGCGACGTCTGGCGCTCGCGTTAGTTGCCTCGGCTCTTCAGCGATATCCGTTTGCCGAGCGGCTTACTTTGTTTTGTGCTCCGCTGGTTGCGCTGCCGCTGGCGTTTGCGCTGGGAATCGACTGGTGGCGGCGGAATCTGGCTCGTGCTGGTTTCTGGCTCGCGTTGTGCGCGATCATTTTTCTTTATCCGCTCTACATCCAGGCGAAATATGTGGTTCATCCGGAAGTGAGATATGACGCCAAGCCCGCGATTCATTACGTGAAGGACCATTGGCAGGCGGGGGATTCGCTTTACCTTCACTGGGGTTCGGATGTTTTGGGGAAATATTATCTTGGGGCCGATCCGGTGCTGAGCATTCCCAGCGGGGAACTCGTTACTGGTGCATATGAAAAATTACCTGACGCCCGTGAGAAAACCTATGCCGACGATCTTTTGAAAGTTCAGGGCCGTTCGCGCGTCTGGATTGTTTTTTCGATGGATCCGATCAAGGATCGGCAAATGATCGAGCAGATTCTGGATCATCGCGGCAAGCGGCTGGATCATGAACGATTCAACGGCAGCACCGCCGATTTGTACGACTTAGCTGATCCCGTTCATCGCAATTGATAACACGCGACGTATTCTTCGTACGGCGTTGCCTCGAAGACGCGCGTTCCCATTTCATCCAGGGCCGCCAGCGCGGATGGCTGTTCCACCGAATCTTCAAACATCACCCAGACGCGCTTCCCCTTTAGATTTGCGAATTCTGCTTTGTATTCTTCGACGGTGTTGATGTGCTGCCGTCCCCGGATGGCCGGGATATCGGCGATGCCGAAGCGATCGCGGTAATATTCGTACGGGTAATAGCAGAATTCGTAAACGTATAACTGATCGCCCGGCTGACGGTTGGCGGCGATGAGCGAGACGACTTTTCGCACGTCGCTGTGAAGGCGGGGTTGATGGATATATTCCCGCGTCTTATTCAGCGGCGTGATGAGCAGGAATATCAGCGCAACGATTCCTACCGCCTTGCGCCCGCCTTCAAACAGATAAGCGAACCCTGCTCCGACGAAAATCGCGATCAGCGGGCAGATGAAGAGAATCAGCCGTTCTTTGAACGGGTATTTGTGGACCAGCGAAGCCGCGAGGGCGAAGATCACCGGCAGAAGGATGAGCAGGGCGGCGGATTTTCGCTGCCGATAGAGCCAGCCTACGCCGAGCACGAATACCAGGGCGGAGAGCCCGACGAAACCCATCGAGCAGGGGCTTTCGAATATCTGGAAGAACTGTTCCTTGTACCAGATCAGGGCTTTGATCGATTTGGGGATCGGCGCGAAGGCATCGGCCTCAGTCCAAAATGACTGCATGAAATGATTTTGGCTGAGGCGGTGAAGAACCAATAGATAATTGGCTGCGAAGCTGGCGATCCAGATTGCCGCGACGCCGAGCAGATCTAAAAGTCCCGAGCGTGGCTTGCGGATGATCCATTCCATGGCCGCCATGATTCCGATCGCGCCGAGGACGAAAATCGCTGGATGCGAAAACCAAACCGCTATAGCGCCGGCGATCGCCAGGGCGATCAACCCTTTTTTGCAGGTCGTGGTTTGCCGCAGTGGGTTTCCCAGGGCGAGCATCGCCAGGAGCGGCAGCGCCACCGTTACGAACACATCGACGGCGTACTGCTTGGTGTCCGCGGAATAGTCGTATTGCTTTTCGCTGAGGGCGACGAAGACCAGAGCGATGACCGCGAACGGCTGGGCCAGAAATTGCCGGGCGAGCCAGTAAAACAGCGGCAGCGTCAGGATTGACGCGACCAGCGGCATCAGGTGCAGGGCGTATTCATGATTTCCCAAAATGGTGACCACGAGTTTTTCAAGCAGCAGAAATCCAACTGGTGCGCCCTGATCGTTATCGAGCGGCTTAAAGAGGCCGCCGAACGATCGATGGACGATGTTCAGGGCCAACGCCGCCTCGTCGCGATACATCGAGCGGTTGTATAGATAAAACCGCAGGCGGCATGGCCGCGCCGACGGCCATGACCAACAGCGCCAGCAGGGTCCACCAAAGGGTGGTGGTTTTTTTTGTCCCGGGATCGACTATTTGCTGTTCCACTAAAAGCACCTCGGAGACTTTATCGGCATTAATCCTGCTGCGACTTGGCTCGGCCGCCGGCAAAGTGTGCGACCAGAAATTCCAGGAACAAAATCGCGACGATTGCCGGACCGGGAGAGATAAATTGCCAATGCCGGGAAACGGCGATTCCGACGAAGGACGCTATCACGCTGGCGATGATAGCGACCGTCATCACGACGCGCATCGATCCGCTCACGCGTAATCCGGCCGTCGCCGGGGAGGACGAGGAGAGCCGGAACGAGGAGATTTCCCGACAGTCGCATCCCAATGATGATGACGAATGCCACCAGCAGGATGAGCAGATAGTGGATGAATCCAACCGGAACCCCGGTCACTTGCGCCAGCACCGGGTCGAAACAGTAGAGCACGATCTGTCGGTGCAGCACGATGACGGTCATGACGATGCCGGCCGAAATCGCCACCGCCAGCGCGGCAGCGGCGCTGGACATTCCGGTGGCATTGCCGAGCAGATAATCCTCCCACCCGCCGGGACCGCCGCGGCCGAGGTGGGCGTGAATCGCGAACGCGATGAACCCCCAGGCGAGGGTGGCGGCGACGAAAATTCCGATTGCCGCGTCGCCGCTGACCGCGCGGCGCCGGCTGATGGATGCCACGGCCAGGGCGGTCGCCAAAGAAAAGAGCGTTGCGATGAAATAGATCGCCGGGCCGTTGTTCAGGATTGGGAATGCGATGGAGAGCAAGACGGCGGTTCCGATTCCGCCGAATCCGGCGTGGGCGATTCCGTCGCCGAGATAGGCCCAGCGGCGAAGGACGACGAAGACCGAAAGGACCGCGCCGGCGACGCCGATTGATGCCGACGCTGCGGCTGAGCGCAGCAGGTCCGAAGCGGCGCCTGGAATCGCCCAGGATGGGGGCCGCCTGCACGATCATCTGGCCAGTTTCTCCATCCGAAGCTCGGGCAGATCGACGCCGAACATTTCGCGGGCTAATTCCGCCGGCATGTTGCCGGGGACATCGTGATAGTGGAGCGTGACGTTCAGGCAGGCCAGGCGATCGCAAACCGCTGCGACAGTGCGCAGATCGTGGCTGATGAGAATCACTGTTAAAGCCAGCGATTGCTTGAGATCGGCGAGGAATTGAATGAATTGATCCTGCCCCGCGCGGTCGATGCCGGTGGTGGGCTCGTCCAGGAATAAAACGTGTGGGCGGGCCGCCAGGGCGCGGGCGATATGCACGCGTTGAAGTTCGCCGCCTGAAAGGGAGCCGATCGGAACGTCGGCTAGTTCCTCGATTCCGACTTTTTCCAGGAGCCAATCGACGTGCTTCAGATCATCGGCGGATTCCTTGCCGAGTAATCCGAGCTTTCCGACGAGCCCGAGGCGAACGAGTTGCCGAACGTTGATGGGGAATCCCACCGGAGCTCGTGGTGTTTGCGGCAAAGAGCCGACGATATCGCCCCGGCGCACGGCGGCAGAGGGAGGCATGCCGCAGATTCGGACGGTTCCGCGGCGTTGGGGTTAGCAAGCCGAGCAGGAGATTGACGAGTGTGGTTTTTCCGCCGCCGTTGGGTCCGATGACGCCGACGGTGCTGCCTTGCTCGACAGTCATGCTGATGTGTTTGAGCACCAGGCGCTGACCGTATGCGAAATCGACGCCGGAGATTTCGACGATGGGTTCGGACACAGCCGAGTAAGGATATGCCATGGAGGGGAAAGAGGCGAATGGGCATCGAATTGTTTGAAGAATCGGAAGTATGATCGGTTGCAGGTTTCGTGACGGTTGAATTCGTTTACTCGTATATAACGATCGTTGCCGCGGTTATTGTCGCTGGCTTGCCTGACAAGATTTTTGCGTGCCTTTTCGCAATGAGAAGATCCGCTGTAGCTGATCGTATTCATTCATTATCCCACCGGCGATGGCGCGGTTGTTGGCTGCGTTGCTGGTCGTGTGGCCGGCTGGAATGGACGCATCTGACCGCGCCGGATCATATTCGATGGTGCAGGAGTCGGTGTAATGCTGGCCGTTGCGGATGCCGTCCGCTTCCAGAACATTTTTGCCGCGAACGAGCGTCACATCGGGCCAGACAAAAACGTGATCGGCGTTGCTGACCGATCCGAGCGAAACGCCGTTTAACTTCAACTCCACCGAATCGCAGTTGGAATAAATCTTCACCGGGCCGTGGTCGAAATTCCGCGGCGTGAAGCGGCGGTCGGTGATAAAAACCATCGGATCATCCGACCAGTTTGCCTTGTAAAAGTAGAAGGCATCTTTCTTGATCTTCCGGTCGTAGGTGACCAATCCCTTGTCGTTCCTGCCGAGATGATCCCCTTCGTGGCGGGAATCGGATGCGAAATCGAACATGTTCCACAGAAAAGTACCCCAGAGATATGGCCGCTGGCTCATCGCTTTGTAGGCGGCTTCGTGGACGACGACTGATATTCTTCCGGATGCCAGAGGCCGTCCGTCCTGGGATGCGCTGGATTGAGTTCATGTTGATAGATGCTCGCCCCCGCGCCGTATTCGCTGATGGCGAGCCCGCGGGTGGGAAGGGCGGCATGAAGCCCATCCAATTCCGCGGGCCAATTTTCGGAGGATTTGACGTACCATCCATCGTAACGATTGAACCCCATCACATCGGTGATCGCGTTGAGCGGATAGGCGGGGGCCGCAATTGACGCCGCGGTTGTCAGGCGAGTGGGGTCGAGCTCGTGGGCCAACAGGTTCAGCTCGGTGACCAGTTGAATCTCATGGTCGAGCATCAGCTTTCCCTCATCATCCGATTGGTCTTTTTCCTTCTTGTCGCGCAGCTCGTTGAAGAGGGACCAGAAGCAGATCGACGGATGGTTGTAACTTTGCTTGATGAGTTCGCGAAGCTGCTGCTTGGCCGTGTCGTCAAACGCTCCGGTTGGCGTTACCGAATTGACCAGGCAGGCCTCGGCCCAGACGACCAGGCCGCCGCGATCGCACAGGTCATAAAATTCTTGCGCGTGCTGGTAGTGTGCGAGCCGAATGGCGTTGCATCCCATTTCCATGATGAGGTTGAAATCTTCCTGCTGCTGGCGTGAGCCGATCGCCCATCCCATATCGAGGCGGTCCTGATGCCGATTGACGCCGTGCAGCGGATAGGACTGGCCGTTGAGGAGAAAACCTTTGTCCGGATCGACGCAAAGAATCGAATGCCCAGCGGCTGAACGACGCGATCGAGCACGCCCGTTGGATCGGCGACCGTTACCCGCACGGTGTAGAGATAGGGATCTTTCCGGCCGTTCCAGAGATGCGGATGGTCGATGCTCAGCCACTGAACGACGTCCGATGTATCGCCGGCCACGACGGGCATCTGGGTGTTGATGCTTTCAATCGTCTTGCCGCTCGCGTCCAGCAGATCGCAGGTGATATTCGCTGATTTGTCGGTGGTCGTGGCGTTGCGAAGCTTGGAGGTGATTTGCACGTCGGCGTGGTCGGCCGAGACGTTGGATTCCTTCAGATAAACTCCGGGCGAGGCATCGTCCAGCGGGGCTGATCGAAAATGGGTTTGTCGCCAGAAGCTGCACGCCGCGATAGATTCCGCCGAAGAATGTGAAATCGGCGGAGAGTGGGCGGGATGTCTTTATCGACGGCGTTGGTGACGCGCACCGCGATCACGTTGTCCCCTGTTGGATTCACCAGCGAAGTGATGTCGTAGCTGAAGGCGGAGAACATTCCCTTGTGCGGCGGCCCGGCCGGTTGTCCGTTGACATAAACCGCCGCGGCGCTGGAGGCCCCGTCGAATTTCAGGAAGAGGGATTTTCCCTGCTCTTCGGCGCCGAGCGTCAAGTGCCGCCGATACCAGGCCGGCCCGCGGTAATAATCGTTGCCGCCATCTTCGCCGTCGAGATTGTTCCAGGTATGCGGCAGCGTCACGGACTGCCAGGATGAATCATCGAACATCGACTGCTCGGCGCCCGGCACGTCGTCGCGAATAAATTTCCAATCGGGATTGAGATTAATCGCGATCCGCGGCGCGGCGACGGCTTCGGTGCCGCTGTCTGTCAGTGACGATGAAACCCCGGAATTATTTGTCGAGCCACACGCGTAGAGGAACATCGAGCAGGCAATTGCCGCGATGTGAAACGACCACCTTTTGTTCAGCATGTACGATCTCCGCCGGCGAAGGAATGAATATCGTTTTCCCGCGGCTTTGACGCAAGTTCCGGTGGGTTTGAAAATGTTTTCTGTTATTGGACCTGCGAATGATGAGCCTGACGATGAGCTTGGCGGGGTTTAAACCGACGCCAGTGTTTCGGCGACGATCTCGATCTTGTCGCCTACGTGCAACATTTTGTCCCCTTCACCCACGGGGAGCTTTGTGTTGACGGCCAGGCGATAAAAGTGGTCGAACCGCGATCGTTCCGCCCAATCGGGGAGAGTCTTTTCCCGTTGCTTGCGAAAAATGACGGCGAAATCGGTGAAGCCTTCTCCCGTTCCCGGATCGCGCGGCGGGACCGCACAGCGCCGGCAGGGATTGTTGCCATCGAGCATGCAATCGCCGATGCGAAAGCGGACGAGCGATCCCGCTTTTCCGTATAGCTGATCTTCCCAGAAGGGGGGGCAATCGCCGATTTCCAGATTGGCGCGAAAGCGCAGTCTCATCTGCTTCACATCCAGCGGCGCGCATCCAACTGGCGACTTCGGCGAGCGTGCCGGTTGAGATGACCGTCGGACCCGGGGCATCCAGATCGTCGGGGAATCCCACATCGGAATTGCGCCGAAAGAAGATCGGCATGCCGAAGAATTCGCTCAGCCACGCTTCGATTTCCTCGGTCTGTCCATTAACGTGAAAAGCCGATAAAAATCCCGTCTCAGGCCTGCCTAGGCGCAGCTCGCCTGTGAACGGATCAAAGCTCGAGCGAAGCTGATGGACTTTGGCGTTTCGTTTTCCGTTGACGAATTTTCCTTCGATATCAAATAATGCATAGGACCGATCTCCTTCCAAAGCCCCGCTTTTCAGGATGCGAACCTGCTGAACCAAAACCGGCTCCAACGATTTCACGGGATAGATTGAAATGCTCGCGAGATAGGGCAAGCAAGCTCCCTTCGGGTCGTTACGGATGCCGGTATTTTACCGCGTTGTCCTGCAACTATGCCACCGCCGGTGCGGGTCCGTCCGCTTCAAAGACTGCGGCAACCGCCGATTTGGGAGAAGACGATGCCATTGTCTTTTCGTCCAGCACTTTGCGGATGCTGTCGATTTCCGCTTTGCTGCGGCTGCGAACAAAGACCAGGATCGCTCCCAGCAAGACATAGGCTCCGAAGATGTAGGCGAAATAGTTGCAGGGATAAGCGGGTTCGGGATAAACGGTTCCGACGATCGGGACGATCAGCAGCAGCAAGCGCGATCACCGCCATCAGCCAGTGATGCCCTTTAGCTCGCCGATCTTTTTGAGATAGAACGGCGTTGCCAGCGAAATCAGCACGTACGCGCCGCAGAATCCCATCGCGCCGAACAGTCCGGCATCATTGAATTCGTCGAATGGGGTGCCGATCGCCAGGGCGTTGTTCGCTCCCATGCCGGAAGCGAGCATGAACACCGTGGGAATCAGGAACTGCATGCACGGCGAACGCGGTGATCGCGACGTGCGGCGTCAGGTTGTGCTTGTGCGAGCTGCCGATGGAAATCGGGAAGATGCCGTATCGGCCCATCGTGAAGATGATTCGCGAGCCCGGCGTTCATGCACGACATGCGCCAGGGCGAAGAAGCTGACCATCGCGCCGAAGCTGATGATCGCACGCCCATCCACTTGACGCCGAGGTTTTCGACTAGCGTCGTGAGCGGCGCATCGAGCTGGTCGAGCGTCGGATTGTTGTTGGCCAGCGCGTGCGTTTCGACATAGGTGATGAAGACGAAGAACGCGCCGGTCAGCAGCAGGCTGGCGATGACGGCGCGGGGAATCGTGACCAGCGGCTTCTTCGCCTCTTCGCCGAAAGCGGTCGCGCATTCGAAGCCGACCAGACTGAAGATCGCCACCACCACGCCCAGGCCGATGTCCTTCAAGCCCGTGGCCCTGCAGGTGAATCTGCGCGGTGTCGACCGCGCCGTCTTTGCCAGCGCGAGGAACGCCAGGATCAGGATGACCGCGACCGACACGCCTTCAAAGATCAGCATGAGGATCGTGGAGAACGTGATGTCCTTGTAGGCCAGGAACCACGCCGCGACGACGCAGATCGCAAACAGCGTGATCGACGGGATGGGACAGGTATCCGGTTGCGCCGGCCTGCGTGAGCAGCTTGGAGGCGAAGTGGGTAAAGCCGGTGACGCCGGCGATTCCGATGAACATGTACGCCCAGATCAGGCACCAGCCGGACAGGCCGCCGATCTTTGGGCCCAGCCCTTTGACGGTGTATTCGTACATGCTGCCGGCGGACGTGTATCGCTTGGCGAACTGATTGAGATTGATCGCCACGAACAGCAGCATGATCGTGCCGAACAGATAGCAGAGCCAACCCGCCGTGCCGGCGGTGCCGAACATCAGCGGCACGATCAGCGCGGCGGTCATGCTGGGGGAGATCAGCGCGATGGCCTGCGCCAGCACCTCCCAGAAATTCAGCGCGTTGGATTTGAGCCTGGTGTGCGTGTTCTTGACGGTGGCCGCATAATCCGTGTTGCTCATGGCGGACTCCTAAAAAAGTGTGCCGTACCGGAGCGCGGTCAGAGACCGCTGGCACTGTTCCCAGGCTTCCTGTCCGCCGACAGTATTTCAGTCGTTTCACTTACGCCGCCCGGAGATTCTCCGAGCTTACCCCACCAGTTCAGCAGTCATTTCCGCCGTCTCTCGACGGGGATTCATCGCGATTGGAATCGGGCAGGCGACGAGAACGATGGTGGCATCCTTGCCATCCAGCGCATCAAGGCGATGAGGCAGTCGCGAATCAAAATGAGCCGCGTCGCTTGCACCAATGATGTGCTGCTTTTCACCCACGGAAAGCCGCAGCCTGCCGGATAATACGTAAACCCATTCTTCCCCTTCGTGCTGATAGCGCTCCGTGCCGCTGCGCGAGGCGGAGATCACCAGGCGAATTGGCTGGAGATTGAACCGCGAAGCGGTGGACATGGGGGCATACGAAACGCCGTCACCTTCCCGGATGGCGGCATCTTTGCCCCGCACCACGATGCAGGATTCATCAGCGTTCTGTGAATCAAAGAGGCTTCCCATCGGCACGCCAAAGACCCGCGCCAACGTCAGCACGGCGGCGATAGAGGGTTGGCGGCTGCTGCTTTCGAGCCTCGATAAGAAGGGCTTGGACAGCCCGCTGCGCTCGGCAAGTTCTTCCAGCGTCCAGCCGCGTGCGGATCGCAGGGCGAACAGGCGTTCACCCAGCATTGCCAGTTCCGGCTCGCTTTGTTTTTCGGGTTCTTCTCGCACGGGCGGAAGGATAGTGATTGTTGCCTGTAATGCAACAAAAAAATTGCCTGGCGGTCAAAATAGTTGCCAAAGTTACGGATTTATATGAATAAATCGGAAGATTTGAGAGTCGAGACTAAATGCCAGTTGATTGAATATTGCCTTCGAGGCAACAGATGTTGTGATCGGATTAGTCGCTATGGCATGTCAAATGCCTTGCGTATGGCGGCAAAGATAAGTCGCAATTTCTCACGAGGAAGAACGACGATGACTTCGCCAAGCGCCGTTCGTTGTATGGTGAAGATGTTATCCAAGGTGATGGCGCAGATCGTCGGCACGCCGTCGGCTGGTTCGAGGATTACTTCGGTTTCGGACTTGCGGATGGTGCGGGTGATCGGCGCAACCGTTACGGCGTTCAACCGTCCCACGACCGAGTCGCGCGTCAAAACGACAACCGGGCGGCGTCCGAATGGCGCGGGAAGCTCCGCCCAGACGACGCTGCCTTGCTGAAGCCGAGGCACTCTTATGCCTCCCAATCGCTGAAATCTTCAGGCGGAAGCGTCGTCGTCGCGGCGGCGACTGAGCCGGCGATGAGCATCTCTTTCTCCGATGCATCCAAATCTATATCGGGAATCAGTTCAATGATGTCGCGCTTGCGGCTGGGAACGCGCAGAATCACAAAAGCCTTGGCGCAGTTTGCTGGCGAGGCGAAGCTCGTTTTGGAGCGCTTGCACTCCCAGGCGGGCGGATAGATCGAGGCCACAGCTTATCCCTTCGCGCCCCTGCACTGCGCATCACATCGCCTCGAAGATAGGCCGCGGATGCTCGAGATTCGTAATCAGGCGGATCGATCTCCGTTACTCGCAGCCGATCCGGCTGATGGAAAGAGGCGCTCAGGGTAACAGTGCAACGCTGGGCGACGTTTCCTTTGGCTAAAAGGCGGTCAAGTTCCGGCACGGCCTTTTTCTTATCCAGCCGAATTTCATAGAAGGGGAATCGCGAACGAACCTGCGGCTCCAATCACATAGCCGATAGTCCTGCGCTTTGTTTTGGTCAGAGCCATTGCTGGGGTCCTTTTTCCCAAAGAAGCATAGCATTTTCTTCGGCATTTATCTATTTAGTGATTATATTCAATTAAATTATTATAAAATAAATAATCACAATCACTTATGGATGTGTAATGGCGTAGTGTTTTAGAAATATCACTTGGCGTTGGATCAGCTTCATTCACGCCCGCAGGCGCGTCTGGATATTGTCCAGCACGTTCATGAAATTGATGTAGCTGTCGTACGGGCTTTCGTAGGGGCTGAAATATTTGTGCACATCGCCGTCGGCCCAGTATTTGGTGCACATGTAATAGAAATGGTCGCTGGTGGTCAGCCGCCGCCAGTCGGTGAGGAGTTGCTCGTCTCCCTTTTCCTTCAGCGGGCCTTCCAGTTTGTACAGCTCGTGCAGGGCGTTGGACTGCATGGCGTTGCCGAGCCAGGCGGAGAGATCGCGCTCGGTGTCGGCCCAGGAGATCATGTGCGGCACGTCGATTTCGCCGACCGAATCGTATTTGTCGATCACCTGGCTGGGCGTGAGGAAATTGTTGTCGCGGTGTTCCATGATCTTGCCCGGCAGATGGCGGATGAAATCGAAGATGCCGGTGTCGGCCCACTGGTGCTCGCCGAAGGTTTCGTAATCCATGAACAGATTGCAGAGATAGCCGTTGCCGTTGATCTGGTTGACCCAGCTGGCGAATTTCTCGGCGGTCAGCGGCCATTGCTCCCAGGCGCGGTTGGAGAAACGGAACGCGATGTCGTCGCTGAGGCGGTAATTCTTCAGCAGCAGCTTCAGTTCGCGGCGCGTGCGGCGGGCGATAGACGAAATTGGGGCTGCGATAGCCCAGGATATGATCGGCCCCTTCGGTGAGGATCGCGTCGTATCCCATGTGGCTGACGAAATGGGCCAGATCGTTGTTGTAGATCAGTTCGGTATTGCGGAAGACGCGCGGCTCCTGGCCGAACAGTTGCTTGATCAACTGCCGGTGCATGCTCGACCTGCGCCCGGAATTCCTCGCGGGAATAGAGAAACGCCAGCGAGTGGTAATACGTCTCGTCGAGGAATTCGACGCAGCCGGTGTCGTTCAGCTCGTGAAATGATTCCATCACTTCCGGAGCGTACTGCTGGAATTGCTCCAGGGCCGACGCCGGTGATGGAGTAGGCGATGCGGAATCGGCCCTCGTGCATGCGGATGGTGTCCAGCAGCATCGCGGTTGGCCGGGCAGATAGCACTTGCTGGGCGACCTTGCGGCAGATCTCGGCGTTCTTGTGATCGTCGAAATAATGCCGGTCGGTGTCGAATACGCTGTAGCGGCGAAGCCGGAACGGCTGATGGACCTGAAAGTAAAAACAGACCGAAGCCATATCAGCGCCTCTGGTTTTGAGTTTGGCAGTATACGCGGTCGTGAAAATGAATCTACGCCCCGCACACGGCGATATATCTCACAAAACTTTAATTAATTGGGACCGATAAGGTGCGAACTGACGGATCGGCCCTTGAAGCTGCCGATAGCAGGGGTATGCGGTTGTCGGCGTTCATCTCGATCATTCTGATGCTGGGTGCATTTGCCGGTGGTCAGACGACTCAGCCTTCGGGTCAATCCTCGGGGCCGGAGGTGATGGAAGCTGCCTGGGAACGGCAAGTCAGTTCGCTGGCGGCGGCTGTGGCGGCGCATGATTCGCCGGGATTGCAGGGACTTGTTACCGCTGGCTGCGAGGTGCGGCGATTCAATGGCCAGCGCGATCCGGATCTTGCCGAGCTTGTGGAATTCACCTCTGATAAATCCGTGCTGGGGGATCATGCCTATCTTTATCCGCCGGCCACGGTTGCGGCGGATATCGCGCGGGATGTGACCTCTTCGGTTCTGGTTTCGGAATTTATCAAAAAGACGCTGGCGATGGATGACAAGCGGGATCAGCCGGTTGTGATGCGATGGCTCGCGCAGTCGCTTGGGGCGCAGGACAATGAGCCGATCGCCATCATCGTTTTATGGGAGACCAGCGCGGATCCAGATGATCGCCATCGGCCGAATTTTATTTTGATCAAGGGTGAGCGGGATGGGGATGCGTTTAAGTTTGCGCAAATCGTTTATGGCGATCCGCTGGATTGACCGCCGGATCAGTGAATGCTGGCCAATTTCTCAACGACAGTGAAGAGCGCCTGCGTGCCATCCTTGCCATGACCGGCGGCCTGTGCGGCGGTGAAAAGCTGATGGGCGAGGCTGGCGGCGGGCAGTGATGTTTTGGAAATCTCCCCCGCCTGGAGCACCATGTGCAGATCTTTCTGCTGAAGATTGATCGTGAATCCGGGACGGAAATCCCCCGCGATCATGCGCGGCCCGAGATTAGCCAGTTGCCATGATCCCGCTGCGCCGCTGGTCAGCGCGCCGATTGTTTTTTCCAGATTCAAGCCGTGCTTTCGGGCGAAAACCAGCGCTTCGCAGACGGCCATGTTGGTGACGCTGACGAGAATCTGATTTACCAGCTTGGTGAGTTGCCCCGTGCCGCTTCCGCCGCAGTGGGTGATCGTTCTGCCGAGGATTCGGAGGATCGGCTCGACGCGATCGAACGCGCCGGCGTCGCCGCCGACCATCAGCGAGAGTGTTCCGTTCTTCGCGCCGACATCGCCGCCGCTGACCGGGGCGTCCAGAAA
Organism: uncultured Phycisphaerales bacterium; assembly: GCA_963773725.1. Classification (GTDB taxonomy): domain Bacteria; phylum Planctomycetota; class Phycisphaerae; order Tepidisphaerales; family Tepidisphaeraceae; genus PALSA-1353. The sequence continues at coordinate 90,887 of CAVZCA010000006.1, read as the reverse complement.
GTACGTCCCTTTCTTGGCCAGTTCATCCGCGAGTTCCCTGGTGGTGGTGGGGGAGATCGTGGAATGATCGACGACGATGAGCCCGCGCCTGGCTGAGGCGTCGATCCCATCGGGGCCGCGGACGATTGCTTCCACATCCGGCGTATCCGTTACGGAGATAAAGACGACATCGCTTTGGGCGGCTACCTCCGCCGGCGTAGCGGCAAAGATCGCTCCCTTACCTAGCAGCCTGGATGCTTTTGATTTCGTGCGGGTATGAACGACCAGCGGATATTTTGCCTCCAGCAGGCGGGCCGCCATTGGCGCACCCATGATGCCCAAACCGATGAATCCGATCCGGTTTTCCATCGACTATTTGTGCAGCAAGATGAGCAAAACGACAAGGATGATATTGACGAATATCGAAACCCCCGCGATCCAGTAGAACAGCACCGGAGAGACTGACCCGAACAGCTGGCTATTGAGAGACGTTGGATTGGGCATCAAATCGACGGTCTTGCCGGTCTCCTCGATCTTGGCCAGCGAATCGAAATCCACGGCGCGGCGGGCAAATTTCGGGGCTTCGTTCTGCCGCACCAGGCGAAGGTCTTCCAGCATCTGCTCGGTGGATTCGTATCGGTCCTCGCGGCGCTTGGCCATGGCGATGTCGATGATTTCACCGACGCCGGCTGAGAGGGCCGTGTTGACGTGATCCGCCGGAACCAGCGGCTGGCCGAGATGCTTGTGCATCACGGCGGCGGGCGTTTCGCCTTCAAACGGAGGATGGCCGGTCACGAGATGATAAAGCGTCGCGCCCAGGGAATAAATGTCGGCCCGGAAATCGATGTCCATGTCGCCGCGGATCTGCTCGGGGCTGATGTAATACGGCGTGCCGTATGCTTTGCCGGCTTCCATCTCGGCGGCGCGCTTGTCGTCGGTTGCCCTGGCGAGACCGAGATCGGTCAGCTTGGCTACGCCCTGCGGCGTCAAAATGATGTTCTTGGGTTTCACGTCGCGGTGGATCAAGCCACGCTGATGGGCGTGAGCCAGCGCGTCGGCCATCTGGATGGTGATGTCGAGGGCTTCGGCTTCGGAAAAGCTCTTGCCTTCGCCCGCCGGCGGGGCGGCCATCAGGTCGTAGAGCGTTTTGCCTTCGACGAATTCCATGACGAAATAGTGGAACCCATCGGGGGACTCACCCACGTCGATGGCCTGGACAATGTTGTTATGACTGAGCCGGGCGGCGGCCTTGCCCTCTTTATAAAACCGGTCCACGAAGTCCCGGTTATCGCTCATCTTCTTCGGAAGGATTTTCACGGCGACGACGCGGTCGAGCGAAATCTGCCGGGCGTGATAGACGCTTGGCCATCGCGCCTTTGCCGACTTCCCTGATCAGTTCATAGCCGGGAATGCGGCTGGCTTTGCCATCGGCCACGACCTGGCGGATGCGCTTGGCCTGGTTGACGGTGATGAAATTATTTTCGACGAGAAGATCAGTGAGACTGCGGGCATTCGGATCGGAGGATTGCTTTTGCTGCTCGCGACAGAACTCGACTTCCTTGCGGCTGACGAGCCCCATGTCGACGGCGAGCTTGCCAACTTCTGTATCAAGATTGGAAGCGGCCAAAAGGCTTTTGGCCGATGATCCCGCGGCTCGGTTGGGTGTTTCGGACATCGGCCGCTCGCTGTAAATAACCGTGCGGTCAGCTCACAATCCCCGAGGGCAACCTCAACAGGGGGTATCCGCCAAAAAAGGGGTACTCCGCTAATCAAAACGTAGACCTTGTGGGCGAAAGTGTCAAGTTCTAATCAGTGTTAATCAAACGGCAGCGCATCGGGTTTCCAGAGCCGAACGCTAAACCCTTTGCCCTTCGCGGCTTTGGCCGAGAAGTTTCTGTCGGGTCTTTGCCGGTGCGATTATGGGACGGAGGGCTGTTTTTCAGGACATATGCCGGATCATCGCGGTGCCGAATTCGCTGCATTTGACCTTCGTCGCCCCTTCCATCTGCCGGGCGAAATCGTAGGTGACGGTCTTGGCGGCGATCGCGTCTTCCAGGCCTTTGACGATCAGGTCGGCGGCTTCCTGCCAGCCCATGTATTCGAACATCATCACGCCGGAGAGGATCACGCTGCCGGGATTGACCACGTCCTGGTTGGCGTATTTGGGGGCGGTGCCGTGGGTGGCTTCGAAGACGGCGTGGCCGGTGACGTAGTTGATGTTGCCGCCGGGGGCGATGCCGATGCCGCCGACCTGGGCGGCCAGGGCGTCGCTGAGAGATAATCGCCGTTGAGATTCAGCGTGGCGATCACGTCGAAATCCTCCGGGCGGGTCAGCACCTGCTGCAGGGTGATGTCGGCGATGGCGTCCTTGATGACGATGCCCGCGCCGGGTTTGCCTTCGGGGATTTTGCACCAGGGGCCGCCGTCGATTTCGACCGCGCCGAAGACGCTCCTTGGCGACTTTGTAGCCCCAGTCGCGGAACGCCCCTTCGGTGAACTTCATGATGTTCCCCTTGTGCACGAGCGTCACGCTCTTGCGCTTGTGCTTGATGGCGTAGTCGATGGCGGTGTGGATCAGGCGCTCGGTGCCGAGATAGCTGACCGGCTTGATGCCGATGCCGACTTCCACGTCGGCTTCGCGATGCGGCGCGCCGATGGCTTCGAGCTGCTTCAGCCACTTGGCCGCGGCTTCTTTGGTGCCGAAGCGGATCTTCTTGAATTCCTTGGGGAAATTCTGGGCGAGGAAGTCGAGGATCTTCTGCGCTCTCGGGCGTGCCGCCGGCGTATTCGATGCCGGCGTAAATGTCCTCGGTGTTTTCGCGGAAGATCACCATGTCCACTTTTTCCGGGCGTTTGACGGGCGAGGGAACGCCGGTGAAATATCGCACCGGGCGAAGGCAGACGTAGAGATCGAGCATCTGCCGCAGGGCGACGTTGAGCGAGCGAATGCCGCCGCCGACGGGCGTGGTCAGCGGGCCTTTGATGCCGACCAGGAAATGTCTGGAAGGCCTCGACGGTGTCATCCGGCAGCCAGTTGTTGAATTTCTTGAAGCTCTTTTCGCCGGCGTAGACTTCCATCCAGGCGATCTTTCTTCTTCCCGCCGTAGGCCTTTTCGACGGCGGCGTCGAAGACGCGCGACGCTGGCGCGCCAGATGTCCGGCCCGGTGCCGTCGCCTTCGATGAAGGGGATGATGGGCTGGTCGGGGACATTCAGTTTGCCGCCGGAAATGGTGATGGTTTGGCCGTCGCGCCGGGGGGGTTACGTCTTTGAATTGAGCCATGGTGTTAATCGGTTCCTGTTCTATAAAAAAGTTGAGAGGAGAAAAGGGTAGACAAAGGTGTTTCAAAGGTCAAAAAGGAATAATCAGGGGAAGAAGAAAATTATAGTCGGTTGCGGGGTTTTTGACGGCTGGATTCGCTTACTCGTATATGACAGGCGCTGCCGCCGCGGGCGCTGTTGGCTTGCCCGTATAAGGTGCGGCGATCCTTCTCGAAATATGGCTTCTGCAAATATTGCCCAATGGGCGTCGCCTCTGTCCTATCGGCGCGATAAGCTGGCGAGTCTTTGACGAGGAGCTTTACATGAGATGGTTGAGGACTTTTTTGGTCGTGGGGCTGGTGCTGAGCGGAGTCAATTTCGTCTCTGCTGAGGCTGTTGATGATCATCAGCTTGCCCAGGCGACTGTCGACAAGGCGCTTGCGTATCTCAAGAGCAAGCAGAAGCCGGACAATGGGTGGCAGGATGAGGCTGATCCGCCGGGGATTACGGCTCTGGTTCTGCGGGCTTTTATCTCTGATGACCAGTTTCCTAAGGATCAGCCATTTCTGCAGAAGGGGTTTGAAAAGCTTTTGTCGTATCAGGTTCAAAATGGGGGCATATATAAAGATGTGCTTGCCTGTTACAACACGGCGATTGCCATCAGTGCGTTGGCTGAATCGAAAGATCCTGCCTACCAGGCGCGATGACCAAGGCTCTGGATTACCTGAAATCGCTGCAATGGTCGGACAAAATCTCCGGCGTCTCTCCGGAGATGCGGCTCAAGAGCGATCAGGACATCAAATACGGCGGCTTCGGATATGGCAGAAGGGCTCGTCCTGATTTGAGCAATACGCAGATGGCTCTTGATGCCTTGCACGATGCGGGTTTGAAGTCAGATGATCCGGCTTTCCAGGCGGCCACTAAATTTGTCGCTCATTGCCAGAATTTTCCGAGACCAATGACCAGCCCTGGGCCGGCGATGATGGGGGATTTATCTATACCTCCGCGGATGGCGGTAATTCAGCCGCGGGGGAATTCACCGGCATTGGGGGCCGGCGCATGCTGCGTAGTTATGGATCGATGACCTATGCAGGGCTTAAAAGCATGATCTATGCCGGGCTTTCTCATGATGATCCGCGCGTGAAGGCGGCTTGGGACTGGATTACCAAGAATTTTACCGTCGATGAGAATCCGGGAATGGCGGCTCTTGGGCCGGATAGCGCTCAGGGTGGCTTGTATTACTATTTCTATACGATGGCCCGGTGCGATGCGCCTACGGCCAGCCGGTTATTGTTGATCCGCAGGGAACGAAGCGTGATTGGCGTGATGCGCTGATTCGCAAGATTGCTACCCTTCAGCGTCCCGATGGGAGTTTTGTCGGGCAGCGGAAATGGATGGAAGACAACCCTGTCCTGGTGACGTCATATACTGTGCTGGTATTGGAAGAGGCACAAAAAGACATGACGGCCCGGCCTGCAAAATAGCTTATCCATGACGACGATTTCCGACTTTGATCCGATCGGCCTTGAATCGCTCATCTCCGAGTGGGGATTCAAATCCAGCCATGCCCGCGCGATCAATGCGCTGATTACAACCTGGGTGGTCCCGCTTTCCCGGATCATTCGTCTCTTGGCCGGCTGCTTTTGGAAAAGCTCTCGGACCATGTTCAGCCCATGCAGACGACCATCTCCCGCGAGCACCGCAGCGCCGATGGGACGATCAAGCTGCTGATTGCCCTTGCTGACGGGCAGGCTGTGGAATCGGTGCTGATGCCCGGCTTTCGCATCGATCGCGCGGCTGGATGCATCTCCTCGCAGGTGGGATGCGCGATGGGATGCGATTTTCTGCGCAGCGCCAGGGGCGGGCTCAATCGCAATCTCACCGCCGGCGAGATCGTGGAGCAATTTCTGCACCTGCGTCGCCAGGCCGGCTTGCTTGGCAGGAGATTGGCATCGCTCGTTTTCATGGGAATGGGGGAGCCTCTGCATAATCTGGCGAATCTTCTTCCCGCGATCGACCGCATCGCGCACCCGAACATGGGAAACCTTGGCTGGCGGCATATCACCGTTTCCACTGTGGGAATCGTTCCGGGGATCGATGCGCTGGCGGCTTCCGCCAATCCGGTTTATCTCGCTCTTTCGCTGCATGCGCCGGATGATGCGACGCGGAGCCGGATTGTTCCGACGAATCGGCGGTGGCCGGTAGCGGATGTACTCGATGCTGCCCGGCGATATCAATCCACCACCGGCCGGATCGTCAACATCGAATATTGCCTCCTTGCTGGTGTTAACGATTCTTCCGATCAGGCAAATCTTCTCGCAAAGTTGATGCACGGATTTGCCGCCCACGTGAATCTCATCCCGCACAACCCCATCGGCTCCCGGCATCAGCGGCGTGGAATACCGCCGGCCGGATGTCCAGCAGGTGGAGTGCTTTGCCGCAACGCTGCGGGAGAGGGGTGTGGTTACCCATATCCGTCTCGCACGGGGCGACGATGTGGCTGCCGCCTGCGGGCAGCTCCGCGAGACTATCCCATTACTCGTTCACGTCCGATAAGCAATTCCCCATCTCGGGGTTTGGCTATCTAGACAGTTAAGCCGATGCAGGACTATGCTGGCCGTCGCCGGCATTACAGATTGGAGATTTCGTGGACAAATTCATTCTCCCGAACTTTCACGCCATCCTGATCCACTTCCCCATCGGGATGCTGGGTATCGGCGTGATGATCGAACTCTTCAGCTTTCTGTGGAAGCACAGTTCCTTTCGTACCGCCGGGCGATGGATGATCCTGCCTGGGAACTTTGGCGGCCGTCCCTGCCGCTACCAGCGGTCTGTACGCGTTTCGCGATGTAGTCGGGCACGGCAACGAGGCTGATTCCTGGACGGAACTCAAAGCCAGCAGCAATTTCAACGCGGTCGATTGGCAATTCATTCGTTATCACATCCTCCTCAACTCCATCGCGACGGGCCTTGCTCTCTTTGCGGTCGTTATGTGGCTTGGAGCGTCTGACCAGTGGCGAAAAATCCTTCGCGTGCCGGCGTTGCTCATGCTGCTGGCCGCGATAGGATTGATGGCCGACGGCGCCTGGCACGGGGGCGAGATGGTCTATCGCCTTGGGTTTGCCGTTCAGGGACGACAGGCCGTTCTTCCCGAAAATCTGGCCAAGCCGCAGGGTGTGCAGGAAAAAATCGAATTTTATGCTCCCCAAGGGGAAGTCCATTTGCTGATGGCCGGGCTCGTTTTTGCGCTGGCGGCGGTTTCGCTGGGGCTTTCCATCCGCAGGTCGGTCACCACGGATGTCGTCGTTGTTCAGCGGGTTCCGCCGACGTATGTGCCGAAGACGATCGCGGGCCAGCCGCAGAAGCCGATCTCGTTGCTGCAGGCGCTGAACGATCCGGGTGATGAGATTCCCGTGGTTCCGCGCGTCCCGGCGGGCCGGTTTTGGCTGCTGGCTGCGCTGGTTGCGCTCGGGGCTGTTGCCAGCGGATTATGGTTCGGCGGATTCATCGAGCCGTGGCCGAAAATCATCGACCAGAGCCAGATCATCTGGGCCATCAAGCACATTAAGGATTCCGGCAACAGCGCACGCGAGGGAATGCACATTGTTTTCGGCGCTTCAATCCTGGTGCTGATCCTTGCCCTGGGTCTGCTCGCCCGTTTTGGGCCGCGGAGCCGCGTGATTTTGAGCGGTCTTTCGCTCCTGCTGGTGCTTGCGATGGCGGGGCAGGTTTGGCTTGGCGTGCTTCTGCTCTTTGATGGCGGTCATGGCCCGTTGGCCAGGTTCAAGAATGATGCCGAGGCCACCTCGTCCGAGCAGGAGAACAATGCGCCGGCGGTTTCGCCCTCACCGGCGACGCAGCCGAGCACGGCTCCGTCGGCATCGACTCAGCCGATCGCCGCGGCGTATTAGAGCGGTTCAACCTTTCCTGTAGCGTCTGCGTCGCCGCCGAAAATGGCGGCGACCCGAAGAGTTGCATTCCAGAGGGTCGTCTGCGGCTGGGGTGAAGCAAGAAGAAATCTGCGGGTCACCGCAACCCCCGCACGTTTCCACGTCCTATGTTGAGCGCCAGAATCTTTCGGTGCGGATGGGGATTCGCCGGTTTACCCGCCTCATGAATGCACACAACAAAAAGATTGAGAACCACGCCCACGCAATCGCGCTCTACTTCATGCAATACAACTACTGCAAAATCCATTCGACGCTTCGCGTCACGCCAGCGATGGCCGCTGGTCTGTCAAAGACGGTTTGGGAGATTGAGGATTTGTTGAAGCCGATTGGCTGAGACGCGGTATAATTCTTCTCGTGAAACGTCCGCTTTTCAAAGTGCTGGGGACGCTGGCCATCTTATTTGTAATCCTTTTCTGCGTTTTGCTGTGGGAGGGCGGCGTATACATGAACTTTTTGCCCAAATATCAAGAACAAAATCTTCTTGGACTCTCCAAGAAAGAAGTAATTGATCGGTTGGGAGAACCAGATTTTGATCCCAGCAAAGTTTTTCCGTTCAAAGGCCAATCGCCCGCAAGTTGGGCGGGGGCCAAACCAGCATGGCCTATGGAATATGATGGCAAGCCGATGCCGCTGGTGATCTTGTACGAATCACCATTGTCCGACTGTCACATAGAATTTCACAATGATCGCGTCGCGAGTGTTAGTCTGCACCCACACCATTGAAAAAACTATTTAATTTCAAACTGCACCAGTACCGATCGCCGCGGCCCATTGACACCCTCGGCCCCGCGATTTCTTGAGGCAGGCCCAAACTCTCGCTATCCTATGCAGGATGGCTGACGGGCGTCGTCAGCCACACTTCGTGCCTGAAATCCAGGTAAACGTACCATGGTCAATCGAAAACGATGGGCTTGACTGAAATCGATTTATCATCGGCCCAGAATCCTGCCGCCGAGCCACATCCCCAAATTCCTTCTCGCCGAAAATCAGCATCAGCTCACCCTTCTGGCCGGGCTTCTGGCTGGCGGTTGTGCTGATTGCGTACAAAGTGATTCTTTTCCACAGTATCGGCGGCTGGAAGTATGGGTTTATGCTCTCGCATCCGGACGAGCTGCAGATTCCGACATACCAGGACACCGCGTTCGCTTTCATCCTGACGATCGCCGGCGCTCTGGCGATTCTGGCGATGGCCCGTTGGCTCCGCATTCAGCGCGGCGTCTGGATTCTTTTCATGTCGTTCTGCACCCTTTGCGTTTTATTCTCGGTCTGCAGCTATCCGGTGTATGACTACCTTCATGCTCCGCTGTCCATCAACATGATCCGCGCCGCGGGCGATCTGGAGGGGATTAAAACATCCGTCTCGGGTTATGTATCGAACTGGGAAATCGCGATGCTCGTGATTGCTCCCGCTGTCTACGTGGCCCTCTCGATCCTCTGCAATCGCTATCTGCCGATTCGATCCTCGTTTTGGCTGGTGATCGTCCTGATGATCATCGGCGGTGTATTGCTCGCCCAGTGGCTTCTCTCGGCGCGGCGATTGGCCAGCGACAAGTGGACGTTCAACGGCAGCCAGGCGATCGCCATGAATCCGCAGTGGATCATGCTCACCTCGACGTACGATGAATTGCTCGACAGGCGCTCAATGACTTTGCCGCGTGATTTTCCGCCGGAGTATCTGAACGATTTCAAAGTCGCCCCGATTGAGCCGCATCGCGTGTTTTCGGCAAGACCTAAAAACGTGATCCTCGTGGTTTTGGAATCGACCAGCACGCGCTATCTTGGCGTGTACGGCAGCCAGTTCGACACCACGCCCGAGTTGAACGCCGAGCGGAGACACTGTCTGATTTTCGATAATTTCTACGCCCATGTCGGGCAGACGGCGATCTCGCTGATCGCGTTGACCAGCTCGCGGTATCCGAATTTCAGATATGCCCACTCTCCTCTGACTGACCCGGCCGCGACGAACGACGTGAGCGCCGCCAGGGTGCTGTACACCCGCGGCTATCGCACTTCCTTCATCAGCGCTTCGGGCCTTTCTTTCCTGGGTCAAGACCAGTTTCTGGAGACTCAGGGATTTGATCGTCTTGAGGATCCCAGCACGTTCGGCTGCCCGATGATTTTCGCCTGGGGCGTGCGCGATTCGTGCATGATGGATCACTTAATCGATTGGGTGAAACAGGAGCCGGGCCGTCCTTTTTTCACGGTTGGGTGGACCATTCAGACGCACGCGCCGTATCAGATGACGCCCCAAAAAGAGGTGATTGATTTCGTCGATCAGGACAGTTCAAACGCTCGCGCTCTGAATCGGTATCTCAATGCCGTGCGCGAAGCGGATGCGCAGCTTGGGAGGCTCTTTGCCGCGCTGCGCGAAATGCATCTGGCTGATGACACCGTCGTCATCATTACCGGCGATCATGGCGAGGCGTTTGGTGACCTGCACGACAGCCATTTCCATGGGCTGAACCTTTACGAAGAAGACATCCATGTTCCTTTGATCATCTGGAGCCCGGCGTTGTTCAATCACGAATCGCACAGCGACAAAGTGGGGGGACATCTGGATATCGGCCCGACCATTCTCGATCTGCTGGGCTTCAATGTTCCCACCGGCGTGCAGGGGCGCAGTCTCTTCGATCCATCCCGCCCGCCCCGGGTCTACTTTTTTCAGAATAAAGCGTATCTGCTCTTTGGCCTGCGGTCGGAGAATTGGAAATACATTTACAACAGCGTGACGGGAAAAGAACAATTGTTCGATCTGCGGAAAGACCCACACGAGCAGAACAACGTCGCGGCTTCAATTCCCGCGCTGTCTCATGAATTCCGCCAGCGAATAGCGGCCTGGGTTTACCAACAGACGCATCGGTAGGCAGACGCATCGTTAGCGCGGCTGATTATTCAATCGGCGTGACTTTATCCACATCGACGTGATAGACGCTCTTGATGACCCCCGAGGTTGGGTCTTTGCGTATGTAAACGTGCAGCGTTCCCGCGACTTTCACGGGGACGTCATAGTAATAGGCGTGCGTCCCTTTGGTGACGTATCCGTCCACAAAGTGCTGCGCCAGCGGCGGGCCGGAGAAGCAGCATTTCGTCTTTGAATAGACGAGTTGGAAATAATTGAGCCGTTCGCTGTCACCGGCATAATTCGGCGCCCACATTTCGCCGATCGCGATCACTTTCTTTCCTTCCAGGTTACGCCATTTTTCAGGGATGTCTTTCGGCGTGGCGTTCATCTGATCCATGTCGAAGGTGCTCATCGCCTTGAGATCGACTTCCTTGTATGCCCCGTGATCGTGGATCCCGCCGCTGAGGAATTCGTTGAGCCACCAGAAAAAGAGCAATGCGATCGGCAGGATGATCACGGCGACGAAGACCAGGATGCGCCAGTTGATCCGCTGAAGCAGCGGCGGCTTGCCCGCTGGCAGTGGACGCGGCTGATACGAAATGCTGGTCGGTGGGAGAGAAGGTGGTGTTGCGGTGCTCATGGTCGCAATCTCGATCTATATGACTTACTGCGGCGCGGCGCGGACGCTCGAAGCGTCCATCTGATAAATGCTCACGATAAATCCGCCGTCCTTTACTTCCTTTACGTGCAGGGTTCCCTCGACGATCAATTCATCGGGGAAATAGCTCACGGCCTTGGATTTGGGACAGTGTACGACAATTGTATGCTGAATCTGCGGCGGCTGCCCGAAACAGCAGGCAAAAAGGCTCGGAACCAGGGCGAATTCGGAAATGCTCTCCGCCTGGTCCAGCGGAATCATGTAGCCGGTGGTTTTGAAATGGCATCCATCCAGACGGAGGACATCCGAAGGGATATTACCGCCGGCGGTGGCGTCATAATCGAAGTTTCCAAGCTCTTTGATGGGCATCTCGATCGTTTCGCCGGGGGCTGGGGCGGGATGAATATGCCGCGGGCCGCCATCCACTGCCGCGGCGACGGATTGCTGAGGGGCCTGGGCAACAGTTGGATTAACGGCTGGATTCAAGATCTGATGCCGGCAAACCCGCATCTGCTCCAGAATCGGACCCAACTGATCCGGCTGATCCGCGAGCAATTCTGAAACCTTCTGCAGGATCGGCAGGGCGGATTTATAATCTCCTGCGCCCCATATCCTCGTTGGCCTGAAGCTGAAGCTCATTGGCGAGGTTGGCGCTGGCGGGCTGGGTTGTGGGCGAAAGATCGGCCAGGACCGGGCCGGCTGCAAAAAGCCCCGCCAAGATGGCAACGATGATTCCGTTCAGCTTCATAACAGCCTCACATCCATGGAGTCCGACTGGGGATTCCTACTGGTTTAACCAGTGAATTATAGCAAAGTTGCAGAGATTCTCATTGTGATGGGTCGGTTGGCACTGCTTCATTGGCTGGCTGGGCCATAAGCTCTGGTTTGACGGCCAGATAATAAAGCTCTCCCTGCTGCATTTCATATCCAGCCATCGCCCCTGTCCGCGGGCCGACTCCCATGTATATATCGCACCGCCCGCTGGCCCGGATGGCTCCGCCGGTGTCCTGATCGAGCAAAAAGCCACTAAATGGCTCGGGGGCGTTGGTGGTGGGATCGGGGGTTTTGGTTTTTACAAACGCCGGCATTGAGCGTGGATAAATATCTTTCTGCTCTTTATCCGTGGCAATCGTCCCCAGCGGCGTTACGGGCACATTCAGGCTGCCGAACGGGCCGCCGGGGCGTTCGGTGAAGAAAACGTATCGCTGGTCCATCGGCAAATACTTGTCCATCATTTCCGGATGAGCAGCAAAGAATGCCCCCAGCCCGCGAAGGCTCAATTGGCTCTCGGTAATGACTCCATCAGTCACCATCTGCCGTCCGGGGCTCGTGTATGGATAGCCGTTCGTTCCGGCGAACCCGATTTCGTAAATCTGTCCGGTCTCCGCCAGCCGCAGCCGGGCCGAGCCTTGGATGGTGATGATATACGCCTCCCATCGGCTCTTGAGCCAGACGAGTTCATCGCCCGGAAGCGCGCCTCCCGTTTCGATTTGGCCGCGCGTGTAATAGGGAACAATCCCCCCACCGGAAGTTTTCCGTCCGCGAACTTCTCCGGTCATCGGATCGCGAATCAGATCGGCCGGCAGCTTGTACAGCGGCCACTGATATTCCCCGCCGCGCTGCCGGCTGGCATCGTAAATCGGCGTGAAATAACCGGTGAACAAAACGCGATCGGTAAACGCCGTGCCGTCCGGCGTCGGAGCGCCATAGCTCTTGTACACCTCAAAATCCCGCACGATTTGCTGATTGAACCACTCCCCATTCCACCCGCCCATGGCAATCGCCTGATCGCAAATCCCGCGAAGCGTTTGCAGCGTGGCAACCGCGCGGGCGTGTGTGATGTCGAGATACGGGAAAAACTGCCGGCTGCTAGGCGCGGCCAGATATTGCAGGCTGTTGTCGATGGAAGTCCGCAGCCGGGCTGGGTCGATCGGCTGCTCGCCGAAGTTCGGATACTCGCTTGGATCGATCTTCCGCAGCGCGACCATTCCCTCAGGCAATGGCTTGCGGAAATCAACGGCCCGTGGCGCGGGCGGCGCTTCCGGCTTGCACCCGTGCAAAAAATAGCGGCGATGAAGCCGATGGTTAAAAATGACCAATGGGAAAATTTGACCGGCATGATTCCTCCATGAATCAACGCGACTAAGTCTTACGATCCTGCATGAGCATGCACCTGCTGCTCCGCGTGATAACTGCTGCGGACCATCGGCCCCGATTCCACGTGCCGAATCCCTTTCGCTTCTCCGCGCGATTTCCAGTTCGCGAATTCATCCGGATGCACCCAGCGGGCCACCGGCAGATGCTGCGCTGTCGGCCGCAGATATTGGCCGAGCGTCAGAATCTCGCATCCGATGGCCACCAGATCGTCCAGGACCTGGTCGATCTCATCTTCCCGCTCGCCCAGGCCCAGCATCATTCCCGTCTTGGAAATAAATCCCTGACCCTTGGCGATCTGAAGCAGCTTGAGCGATCGGTGATATTTCGCCTGCGGCCGCACGACCGAATAGAGCCGCGGAACTGTTTCGATGTTGTGATTCAAAATTTCCGGCTTCTCATCCAGCACTTTTTGCAGGGCATCCCAATCGCCGCAAAAATCGGGGATCAGAACTTCAACGCTCGTGCCGGGCGATTGAATCCGAATCTGCCGGATCGTCTCCGCCCACACCCCCGCGCCGCCATCGGGAAGTTCATCGCGATTGACGCTGGTGATGACGATGTGCTTCAACCCCATCGTCCGCACCGCATCCCCCACGCGCCGCGGCTCATCGAGATCCAGCGTCGGCGGCCGTCCGGTCGCGATGTGGCAGAATCCGCAGCTTCGCGTGCAGACATCCCCCAGGATCATCAGCGTCGCCGTCCCCGCCGCCCAGCATTCGCCCATGTTCGGACACTTGGCCGATTGGCAAACCGTGTGAAGCTTGTTGGCATTCACCAGGTTCAATAGGCGGCTATACCCCTCGCCGGCCGGCATTTTCATCTTGAGCCAGGAGGGCTTGCGGCCCTGATCGGGGGATTGCGGCAGGATATCGAGGGGAAGGGGCATATTCGGTATGTCGATTGTAGGGCCGGGAGGGCGTTAGAAAAAGTGCACGGCAAGCCGGAACCCGCGTCATTCTGGTTTCGGGTTTTGGATTTCCCCTGTATCCTACCCCCATGCCCCTTCGCATCTTATGTCTAGGCGACGTTGTCGGTCGTCCGGGCCGTCAGATTCTCCATCAGAAGCTTCCAACACTTGTTCGCGAGCGATCGATCGACCTGGTCGTCGCCAATGCGGAAAACATCGCCGGCGGCAGCGGCATCACCGCTAACCTGTTCAACAAAATCCGCAGCTATGGCGTTGATGTCATCACCCTTGGCGATCATGTCTATCGCAAGGCTGACATCGTGCCGACGATGCAAACCAGCGAGCGTATCGTCCGCCCGGCTAATCTTGCTGCTTCCGCCGCCGGCAGGCCTTACACCGTTATCACCACCAACAGTGGGGTGGCCGTTGGTGTATTTTGTCTGCTCGGGCGAATCTTCATGAATCTGCCGGCTGATGATCCCTTCGCCGCCGCGGAGCGAATTCTTGGCGAGATGCCCGACAACGTGCGCGTCTGCGTCTGCGACATGCACGCCGAGGCGACCAGCGAAAAAGTCGCGATGGGGCATTGGCTTGATGGTCGCTGCTCGATCATCGTCGGCACACATACGCACATCCCGACGGCCGACGCCAGAATTTTGCCGGGCGGGAGCGCCTGTATCACCGATCTGGGAATGTGCGGGCCATATGATTCTGTCTTGGGCCGGCGGAAAGATCGTGTCTTGAAGCACATGACGACGAATATGCCGCATTCATTCGAGGTCGCGACTGGCGATGTGCGGATGTGCGGCGCAATTGCTGAGATTGATCCTGAGACGGGACGGGCGATTTCGATGGAGCGGATCGAAGTCCGAGGTGAGAATGCCGATTCAGCTTACGATGCAGACGATACGAAAACAGAATGAAAACGGTCGATTGGATATTTAGCGCGTCTTGAGATTCTTTGCCAGCGCGATCATTTCCACAGCCGCCTCGGCTGAACGGGCCCCGACATCGATTCTCTCCCGCGCCTGCTGCTCGTTATTTGTCGTCAGCACCCCGAAGATCACGGGAATGCCGAGTTCAATTCCAACGTTCTGAATTCCTCGGGCGGCCTCTCCCGCGACGAAATCAAAATGCGGCGTATCGCCGCGAATTACGGCGCCGAGACAAATCACCGCGGCGAATTTCCCGGTTTTTCCCGCCAGCTTCGCCGCTACGGGCAACTCAAATGCTCCGGGGACGCGGTAAATCTCGACCTTGGATGACTTCAGGCCCAAATCCGTCAGTCGTGCGGCGCAGCCACGAAGCAGCTCATCCACGATATGCTCGTTAAAGCGCGCGGCGATCACCGCGATTCTTGCTGATTTGGGAATCTTCGCTTTCTTTGCCGCCGGTGGCTGATTGCTCATGGCGTTAGTTATCGCTTGGCTTTCTGATTTCCACCAGCACCTTGCCCATCGGCCCGGCCGTCAGCCGATCGAACGCTTTTAATAGCTGATCGAATGGGAATACGTGATCGACAATTGGCTTCGCCCCCGTTTGCCGCAGCAATCCAACGACCGTTTCCCAAGCCGCTCGGGCTTCGGGCGGGGTAAAGGTTCCCACAGCGACGCCGCCGATTCGGATTCTTCGGAAAAAGAGAGTCGCAGAATTAAACTGCGGCACCGGCCCGGCCGCCCGGCCCACCACGCTGACTTTCCCCAGATATCCCAGGGTTTCGATGACCTGGCTGAACTGGGCTCCGGCGACGTTGTCGATTGCCAAATCCACTCGGCGCGTGCCCAATTCCGCCTTCAATTTCGCGGGCCAGTGGGCTTCGGATGGATCGATCGCGTAATCCGCTCCCATCTGCCGCAGCTTCAAACTTTTGTCCGCGCTGCGCGACAGGGCGACGACGGTGTGCCCGAGCGCCTTGGCCAATTGCAGGCTGGCAACGCCCACGCCGCCGGACTGCGCCGGTGATGAGCACAATCCCGGGTGGCAATTCGCCCCATTGAGTCAGTGCCTGATAAGCCGTCAGATAGACCAGCGAGGCGCCGGCCGACTCTTGTACGGTCCATCCCGGCGGCAGGGCCACGAGTGATTCCTGCGAGACGGCAACACGCTGGGCAAAAGTTCCCCATCGAGTGACGCCTGTTTCCCCGCGAAGAATCAGTACCTGTTGCCCAACCGAAAATTCGCGAACGCCCGCTCCCACCGCAGCGACAATTCCGACCCCATCGCGCCCAAGAACGTGGGGCATTTTCGGCTTAGCCGGATATTCGTTCCGTGCCAGATGTTGATCGGCCGGATTCAAACCGGCGTATTCGAGGTCGAGAACAATTTCCCCATCACCAGCGGATGGCTCCGCGACATCGGCTATGCGCATCCGCTCAAGTCCGCTTAGTTCTTCTAACAGCCATGCTTTCATTGCGGTGTTGTCATTTGTCACTTGTCATTTGTCATTGGGAAAACGCGATCGCATATTCATTCGCAAGTGACGAATGACCAATGACGAATGACAGATTCCTTCACTCCTCTTCCGCCTTCGGCTTGTATTGGCTGGCGATCTGCTGCTGCACTTGCGGCGGGACGGGTTCGTAGTGGCTGAGTTCCATCGACGAAACTTCCCTGCCCGCCGGTGACGCTTTTTAGTTGCGATTGATATTGCATCACCTCGGCCAGCGGGGCGGTGGCTTTGATCTGGGCCATGCCGCCGGGCAGGATGTCGGTGCCCTGGATTCGGCCGCGTTTGCCGGAGAGATCGCCGGTGATGGTGCCCATCTTGTCTTCGGGGACGGTCACTTCCATGTTGACGATCGGCTCGAGCAGCACCGGCTTGGCCTTCAGGACCGCGTCCTTGAACGCGAATTTCCCGGCGGCGCGGAAGGCGACTTCCTTGCTGTCCACCGGATGATGCTTGCCATCGGTGACGATCACGCGCACATCCTGCAGCGGATATCCGGCGACGACGCCCTGATCGAGCAGATCGCGCACGCCTTTTTCGACGGCGGGAATGAACTGGCCCGGGAATGGTGCCGCCGAAAACTTCGTTGACGAATTCAAATCCCTTGCCGCGTTCCAGCGGCTCGATGCGCAGAAAGACTTCGCCGAACTGCCCGGCGCCGCCGGTCTGCTTTTTGTGGCGGTGATGGCCTTCGGCCTTGATGCATGATCGTTTCGCGATAGGCGATCTTCGGCGGCTTGGTGTCGACGTGCAGGCCGCGATTGGCCAGCTTTTCCAGCACCAGCCGCAGGTGCAGTTCGCCGAGGCCGTTGATGACCACCTCGTGCGTCTGGCGATCGGTCGGCCAGCGGAAGGTCGGATCTTCCTCGGCGATCTTCGCGAGCTGCATCGGAGATTTTCTGCTCATCGCCGCGCGCTTTGGGCGTGATCGCCAGGCCGAACATCGGCGTCGGGAAAGTCAGCGGGCGCAGATGCACGCTGTCCAGCGCATGATCATCGTGCAGCACGTCGTTGGTGTGGATCTCCTCGATCTTGGCCACCGCGCCGATGTCGCCGGCGATGATCTCATTCGCCTCGCGATGTTCCTTGCCCTGCAGATGGAAGACGTGGCCGAGCTTGATCGGCTTTTTGTTGTGCCCGATGTACACCTGCGACTTGCCCGCAGCATTTTCCCTGATGCACGCGGAAGACCGCCAGCTTGCCGACGAACGGATCGGTCGTCACCTTGAACACATGCGCGAGCAGCGGCTTGCTTGGATCGTTGCGGTATTCAAACGGATATTCCTCCTGCGGCTGTCCCGTTCCCGCCGAGCCGCGAAAGCTCAGGAACGGCCGCGGATTGCCTTCCTCGGGCGATGGGAAATGCCTGGCGATGGCATCGAGCAAGCTCGGTGATGCCGACGCCGCTCCTGGCATCGGTGAACAGA
Source organism: uncultured Phycisphaerales bacterium (assembly GCA_963773725.1). Taxonomy (GTDB): domain Bacteria; phylum Planctomycetota; class Phycisphaerae; order Tepidisphaerales; family Tepidisphaeraceae; genus PALSA-1353. The sequence continues at coordinate 73,261 of CAVZCA010000006.1, read as the reverse complement.
ATCGGCACGACGTGCGCCTCATCCATCGCCCGCTCGAACGGGGCGTGCAGCACTTCGTAATTCGGCTCTTCGCCGCCGAGATATTTCTCCATCAGCGTTTCGTCCATCTCGACGATCTGATCGAGAATGGCGGTGTGCGCCGCGGCGACCGACAGAATATCGCTCTCGCCGTTCTTGTTCAGCAGGCATTCGACCACCGCTTTGCTCCCGCCGGTCGGCAGATTGATCGGCAGGCATTCGTGGCCGAAGGTCTCCTGAATCTGCCCGACCAGCGCTTCGAGATCCAGCTCCGGCAGATCGATTTTGTTGATGATGATCGCCCGCGGCAGATTGCGCGAGCGCGCGATCTCCATCATCCGCCGGGTGACGACTTCGATCCCGCTCTGCGCGTTGATGACCACCGCGACGGTTTCCACCGCCGGCAGGCAGGCGATCGCCGTGCCGATCAGATCCGGGCGGCCGGGCGTGTCGATGATGTTGATTCGCTTGCCGAGGTGATCCACGTGAAGGACCGTCGAATAGATCGAATGCTTGTGCTCTTTCTCTTCCTTCTCGAAATCGCTGAAGCTGGTCCCGTCGGTGACTGAGACTTTGTGCTTGACGGTCCCGCTGGCGAACAGCATGGCGTCGACCAGCGTGGTCTTCCCGCTGCCGCCGTGGCCGACGAAAACGACGTTTCTGATGTCACCGGTGGTGTAGGAAGGCATGAGTGGCTCCTCGCGCTAAATTCCTCGGCCGCTTAAGTATAGATCGCGACGGTAGGGCGGCAAGCAGAAACTGGTGGAGCGACAAGCCCCATCCTTGACAGGCTGACTAGGCACAAAGAGCATCACGCCGGTGCGCCATTCAACGGTCCTGATCGGCCTGCTTCTGGTTCTGATTGCCGCGGCCCTTCGCATTCCCTCCTTGGCCTGGCGCGGGTATTCACTTGATGAGGCCTGGACCACGGAAATAGCCTCCGGGCATGGATCGGTGCATCTTCATCTGCCCAAAGATGTTGTCATGCCGATGCCGGAATTCTTCCGGCTTGGGGCGAAGGTGGATGTTCCATGGTGGCGGATCTGGACGAACATGGAATGCACCCATCCGCCGCTCTATTTTCTGGGATTGCGGTTTTGGACCGATGTTTTCGGAGCCGGTGATGCGACGGAAAGAAGCTTTTCGATTCTGGCTTCGTTGATCGCGGTCGTGCTGCTGTATGACGTGACTCGATTGTGCAACGGGCGATCGGTTGCCATCTGGGCTTGCATTCTTTTCGCACTTGCCCAGCCGCAGATTCAATATGCCCGGGAGACTCGGAATTACATGTGGCTGATCGCCGCTGCGCTGGTGGCGGCTGATGCTCTGGTGCGAATTGAAAAGTTCGGGCTGAGGTACCACACGTTGGTTCTCCTGGCGATGGGCGTCCTGGCGACCTTGCTGACGCACTATTTCGGCGTGGGGATGTTGATCGGCCTGGGGCTTTACGCTTTTGTTTGCACTCGCCACCGGTTTCGCGTGCAGGTTCTGGGCGCGTTTGCTGTCGCGATCATTCTATTTGCCATCTGCTGGGGAAGCTTCATGTGGCAACAGCGCGGGCTGGCATCCACATCCGATCAATCCACCAATTTCCTGCTTGATAATCCGGCCACTCATTTAAGTTGGACGTTCTACCGGCTTGCGGTTCTGCCCGGCGTGCTGCTTGCGGAGCCGCGCGGGGCTGCGCTGTACGTCTGCTATGCCGGTGCGGCGCTCTATATCCTGCCGCTCCTCTGGCTCCGGCATAAACCTGAGTTATTGATCTGGATTCTTTGGATGTTTGGCGTGATCGGCGTCGTCGCTGCCCTCGACTTTTCACGAGATACCCATCACCTTGGACTGATCCGATATACGCTTCTCGCCGGTCCGGCGGTCTATGTGTTGATTCCTGCTTTGGTATCCAAGCGAGGGCCTTGGTTGCGGCACAGTGTTCCCGCTGTCGCGGCGATCTACTGTTTGTGGGCGTTGCCGTATGCGTATCGATCCGCCGTCACCGATCCCAAAATCATTGCATCGCAGTTGCAATCCGTCACGCAGTCAAACGATCTCTTGTTATTCATCAGCACCGGGAAGAATGAATGGTGGGCGGGGGGGCAGTGCATGGTCTTTTCCAGATATCTAAAGCCCCCACCATGTCCGGTGGCTTTGCTCAACGCGCCGGCCGGCGGTGAAGTGACGGCCCGCGCGCTCGCCAGCCCTCATATTTTTGCGGTTACCGTTCGCGAGAACCCCGCGGATTTTGTTCGCGGTATTTCCCCTCAAACCATGTCCAAATTTCCCGGCCAGGGAGAGGTTTGGGTTCTGCAGAAATAGCTCGCAATCGCTATTTCTTATCTACTTCTTATCTATCCACCCCAGGTCATGCTTGCCAAAATCCGCAGCCTTCAGTTCAACCGTCGGCTGCGCCCATCTGGCCGCATTCTCGATCACCTTCAGCACCCGCGGATCGTGATACGTCGGAAACGTCTCATGCCCCGGGCCGGAAATAGGCGATTTTTCCTTTCCCGCGCGTCCAGGTGCATCCGCTGCGAAAGACTTCGCCGCCTGCGAACGTGCTGATCAGAAAGGTACATTCCGGCTCGGGGATATCGAAAAATTCCCCGTACATCTCTTCCCGCTCTAGGATGAAATGATCGTCGATGTCTTTCACGATCGGATGTCCGGGCCGGGTGACCCACAGAATTTCCCGCTCGCCCGTATCCCGCCATTTCAGGTTGCAGGAAGTTCCCATCAGCTTCTGGAAAATCTTGGAGAAGTGGCCGCTGTGCAGGACTACCAGGCCCATTCCCTTGAGAACGCGGTTATGGACTCTCTCCACGACGGCGTCATTCACCTCGCCGTGCGCTATGTGGCCCCACCAGACCATTACATCGGTGTTGTTGACCACCTCTTCGCTCAGGCCATGCTCCGGCTCATCCTGCGTGGATGTGCGAACCTCCATGTCCGGGCATTTCCGCAAATGCGAAGCGATCGCCTCGTGCATTCCGTGGGGATAGATTTCAGCAACCTTGGGGTTTTTCTTTTCGTGCCGATATTCGTGCCAAACCGTTACGCGGATAGACATTCATTCCTCCAAATCAGACGATGAAAATAGCGATTGAAGGATTCGCGGGCAAGGGAGGTTAAAACGGTTGGTGTTGACCGGCTCGCTTGGCCCCGTATCGTTTGCCGGTTCGGGTCGCTTAATGCACATAGCAATTCCAATTGCCATCGTCGCGGGGTGTGGCATCGCGATTGGCATCGTTTGGCTGGGGTTGGACGGTTCATTCCGGGTCGGACTTCCGATCAACCAACCGACCCGATGTCAATCAAATTTGGGTAACAATATATTTGAATAACCTAATCACTGGCTGAGCGATAGCAGGCCAAACATTTTCCAATTCATACAGGGACGGCTACCTTCTGCGGGAGTGCATCAGCAACAAAAGGACGCGCAGATTGTTACCAAACAAACCGCCCAGACAAGAGAATCGATCAATCCGATTTCGCCCTCGTTGTCAAAGGTAATTTGAAATTGCATCGCATGTAACAGAGAGAAGACGGGTGCAAATGGGAAACTGATCGGCAACTTTATTGCGTTGAAACCCCTCCATAAGCCGCTAGCGCTGAGGAATGGATAGACAACTACGTAGTGGATCACCACAAGCAGCGCGGTCCGTCCAAGATATGATTTCCATGTCCATCGCTTGGATGGAGGCGTGTTGCGTGTTTGGTAATCGAGAATAGGCATAACTAGCAAGAACTACCATCCGTTATTTCCTCTTCCTCCCGGATCACTCTCTCGCCAGTGATTGGGTTATTCAAATATATTGTTACCCAAATTAGGATACTACCTGAAGCTTACGCCTCGTATCCGATGCTGCCGATCTCATGCACTTCGCCGTCTTCATCCAGGCTGCGGTCGGCGCTCGATCGCGGAACGGTATATTCGCCGATCGCCTCAACCTTGAAGAAGGTGGGCGTTAATTCATTCCGCTGGAGCCAGCCGAGGATGACTAGTTGGAGGGATTCGTCGAGGTTTTCGATTTGCTGCTTGGATAGTCCGCTGAGATAACCGGAAGCATCATCGCCGAATTCTTCTCGGGCCCGGGCCGCCATGTTCGCCAGGACTGCCCGTGCGTGCCCCGTCGCCTTGCAATCGCCCGGCACGCGCCGGGCGACATAGACCGTCTGCGGCGTATCGCTGCAGCGCCGGGCCGCGTCGATCGCCGCGCTCAGGGCTTCTTCGCGGGTGTTGAAAGCACCCCGGTAATGATCGCCATTCAACGAATAGGCAAATTTGTCTGACATAGGGCTCCCTGCTCCGAACATACGATTGACAGCGGGGCGGGGCAAACGCACCACCTGCTTCGGAGCGTATCACTCGGCGGCACTCAATTACCGCCTACCAATGTATATACGCTATTCTCCCCTCATCGGTTTGATCCCACCCGGTAGGTTAGAATGTGACGTTTATAGCAACCTTGCGGCTCATTCGGCAGGCGTCCGATAATGAGGCCGCTATCCCTTCATTCCCGTGGTTGCGATCCCTTCGATGAACGTTTTCTGGGCGATAAAGAAGAGCACCAGCACCGGCAAAATGACCAGCACGCTTGCCGCCATCAGCTGGTTCCACGGGGTGCTGCCATGTTGCGATTGGAGTGTCTGCAACCCCAGGGCCAGCGTGTATTGCGTCGGCCGCTGCAGGTAAATCAGCGGGCCGAGAAAATCCCGCCAGGCCCACATGAATGTGAAGAGGGCGACGACCGACAGCGCCGGCCGCGACAGCGGGAGCATGATCCGCCAGAAAATTCCCCATTCCGAGCAACCGTCGATGCGGGCCGCTTCAGACAATTCATCCGGCACGGTGATAAAAAATTGCCGCAGGAGAAAAATGCTGAAGGCCGACCCGAACCAGCTTGGCGCCCAGAGCGGCTTGCTCGTTCCTATCCACTGAATCGGCGTATGGTCGCCGAGCCAGACGAATATGCTGAAGAGCGGAACCATCAGCACGGGAAACGGGATCATCATCGTGCTGAGCATGACCGCGAAAAGCACGCCGCGTCCGCGGAAGCGGATCTTGGCGAATCCATACGCGACAATCGCGCTGGAAAATGTCGTGCCAATCACGGCCAGCGCCGCGATGATCAGCGTGTTGCGGGTCCAGAGTGGAAAATGCGCCCAGTCGCTGGAAATTGCCAGCCGGTAGTTGTTCCAGACCAGTTTGTCCGGAAGCCAGCGCGGCGGGGATTCCACGATTTGCGTATCGCTCTTGAGGCTTGTCGAAACCATCCAGAGGAGCGGGATCATCGCCAGCGCGCAGATCACAATCAGCGCCGCGTAGGTCACTGCCTTCGTCCAGAATTTTTCCTGTCCGCTTTTCATTTATCCTGCTCTTCATTTACCTTGGTAGTAAACCCATTTCTTGCTTGACCAGAACGCGATCCCGGTCAGAGTCAGCACCAATAAGAGTTGAATCCATGCCATCGCGCTGGCGTATCCCATCTTGAGATACGTGAAGGCATTGTCGTACAGGTAATAGGTGAAAAAATAACTGGCCCGGTTCGGACCGCCGTGCGTCATCATGAAGGGCGTGTCAAAGACCTGGAGAATTCCGATGATCGCCATCACCAGGTTGAAAAAAATCACCGGGGAGATCATCGGGATCGTCACGTGCCAGAGCTGCTGCCGGTTGTTGGCTCCGTCCAGCTCTGCTGCTTCGTATAGTTCGCGCGGCACATCCTGCAAACCGGCGAGATAAATGATCACGGTATTTCCCACGCTCCAGATGCTCATCAGCGCGAGCGATGGGATCACCCAGGACGACTGATCGAGCCAGGGAGGCCCGGATTTGTGTAACACCTCGAGCAGCGGGGCGAGCGCCCGGTTGATCAGCCCCAAACGCTGGTTGAACATCCATTTCCAGAGAATCGCTGACGCGATCGTCGGCACAAGCGACGGCACAAAAATGATCGTCCGGAAAATCGACTGGCCACGAACGCTTACGTTCAGCAGCACTGCAACGCCGAGCGAGACAATCAATCCCGCCGGCACCGATATCGCCGCGTAGAGCAGGGTCACGCGGAGCGATTTCCAGAAAACCCCGTCGTGAATCAGCGCGCGGTAGTTGTCGGATCCGATATAAGCCGGGTTTTGAAGCAGGTTGTAATCACAAACGCTGTAATACATCGACAGGACAATCGGCAGCAACAGAAAGACAGCAAACCCGATCAGCCAGGGGGAGACGAATGCCAGCCCTTTCAGCAGATTACGAATTTCTCCGCGGGTCATCACCATGTGCCTGTTCGTCAAATTAATTGGCCTCGCGCATTCGGCGCTTCAGCGCAACCTCAAACTCATCGTAATGTGCCTGCAATCGAATCTGTGCCGCGGCCAGGGCTTTCTGCGGATCGACTTCCAACGCCAGCACACCCTGCACAATTGCTGTCAGTTCTCCGCCGGCCTCCTGGGCGATGGGGCACTGCATTGTCATGTGGGCATTGGGGCTGGCGGATAATTTTTCAAATACCTCGATGTACGGATTGGGATGATGATGCAGAAAATTCCAGCTTACTTTCGACAGGGGCGAATTCTTGCAGTGCAGGATGCAGAGCTTCTCCATTACGGCCTGCCGATTCACGTAAGCGATGAATTCAAACGCCTCGGGAATGTGCTTGCATCCGTGCGGAATCATCAGCGTGTCGAATGGGCAATACGTCACATCATTCAATCCCGGCACGGCCGATGGAAACGGCGCTGCTGCCCAATCATGATCCATTGAGGGATTGTTGTGATGGATGTAAAGCGCCATCCAGGGCCCCTGCAATTGCATCACCTGCGTGCCCCGCATGAATGAATTCTGGGCCGTATCGAAACCCGCCCTGGCTCGTAAAAAATTCGCTGACGGTGGCAGCCCCTAAGTTTGCGCGGGAAACTCTCCATCCACTCAAACGCCCGAAGCACGCCGGGATCGGTCAACGTGAAACGCCTGCTGCCCGCATCCCAGATATCCGCCCCGAACCAGAGCGGCGTGCTCGTGACATACCAATCCCATTCCGGCGGCATCGGCAGATAGCCGACCCGCGTTACGTGCCGATTGCCGTGTGCATCGGTCACGAAGGTCGTCAGCACTTCCGAATACCGATCCAGTTCGTCGATCGTCTGCGGCGGGCGATCCGGGTCCAGCCCGGCCGCCCGCAACTTTGCCGCGTTCTCATGAAAAATTCGTTTATTGTAAAACAGGGCAATCGCCGCCGGCGTGCTTGGCAGGGCATATAAATGCCCCGCCCAATGGCTTCCATTCCAATAGACCGGCTTGTAATCCGCCGCGGTGATCCCATGCGCCTTGGCGAGATCTTCCAGCGGCTCCAGCGCTCCCAGGCTTCCGAGTTGCACCACCATCGGATCCCAAAGCCCCGCGACATCGGGCGGCACGCCACCCGCCGTTGCCACCAGCGTCTTCTGATCGATGTCGCTCATCGACATCAGTTCGACATAGATATGTTTTTCCCGCCCGACGCTGCTGTTGAAATCATCAACGATCTTCTGCATCGCCTGTTCTTCGGCGCCGAGCCATTTCTCCCAGTAATGAATCACGACGTCGTGCTCGCGATCTTGCGGAATCGCCGGCTCCGGGGCCGGGCCAAAGATCAGCAGGCACACCGCGCCGCATAGCATCAAACCTAAAATGGATCGCGAAAGGTATTTCAACAGACTTCCATGTCGTTGTGTTCCAGCTTTTCAGACTGTGACTATATTGACTAAGACAGAGAGATGAACAAGGGGATGGGTAAAGAAAATGATGATCGGTGCGTTGTTCGTGACGGCCGGCGTCGCTTACTCGAATATAACGGGCGATGCCGCGGCGAACGCGGCTGGCTGGCCTGAAAAAGTTCTGGACGGCCTTTTGCCGGCGTGAGGGAGGGGGGGTTAAGTTGCTGTGACGGGTTCGTGTTCTTCAATCCTTTCCCGTCGCTCTATCGCCTGGCGATAAATCTCCAGCATCATCCGGTGATTTCGGCTTGCATCGTATCGCCCGAGGAATTCTTGCCGCGAAGATCGGCGCATCTCGGCAAGTTTTACACCGTCACCGCAAAGATCCAGCACCGTTTTTGCCATGTCCGCGGCATCGCCAGCATTGAATAGCGCTCCGGTGCGTCCGGGTTGAATCAATTCTTTCATTGACCCTAAATTAGATGCGGCCACCGGCGTTCCGCGGGCCAGCGACTCTACAATTGTTCGGGGAAATCCCTCATACCAGAGGGATGGAAATACCAGCACGCTTGCCCGGCCCATCTGTTCGATTACTTTCTCCAGCGGTTGTCGCCCGAGCCATTCGATCGAAGATTCTTTTGTTGCCGCTGCCCGTACTTCATCTCCCAGCGGTCCATCGCCGCAAATTTTCAGCGGCAGCGCCTTGCCTACGCGCTTCCAGGCATCCAGCATGGGCCGAATCCCTTTTTCCTCACTCAGCCGGCCTACGAACAGCGCAAAGCCGCCATTCCCGGAACCTTCCCCGGGATCGGGATCGAGAAAATTCGGCTTCACATGCAATTGTTCCGCATCAAATCCGCCGGCTAAAAATGTTTCGCGTGCAAACTCCGTCAGGGCGATATACGCGTCCACCTGATTCGTATACGTCCCGATCGCGCGATGAATCCCCAGCATCACCGTGGTGACAGCAGATACCGCCCGGCTTCCCCGGTAACATCCATGCATCGCCCCCGCGACCGGCAGATGCCCGACGCATTTCTCGCAGGGTTTCCCATCGCGAAAGAGCGTTGCTCCCGGGCAGATCAATCGATAATTGTGCAGCGTCTGCACCACCGCCGCGCCAGCCTGGCGCGCGGCTGAATAGACCGCCGGTGACAGCAGCGGAAATGTATTGTGGAAATGAACGACCTCCGCCCGATGCTCCCGCACCCGCCGGCGGATTTCATTCGCCTGCCCGCGATTCCAGACTGTTGTCGCGGCCAGCTTCAGCTTTCCCGCTGATTCGATCTCATCGTTGTGAACTGAGTACGTCTCGACATCGTGCCCGAATTGGCGCAACAGCGCCGCCTCTGCCGCGAAAACCTGATCTTCGCCGCCGGGTTGCTGGTAGAAATTATGGCAGATCAGGATGCGCATATTCCCAGCGCCTCCACAACCTTCCGATTTCGTCTCTTTTGCCGCGTGGGCACTGCCTCCGGCTCTTTCTTCTCTTCGATCGCCTCTGGACAATTCTTATAAATCCAGACCGCCCCGATCCCCGTCCCGTAAACGCACCAGAACCAGATTCCCCCGACCGGCCCTTCCAGAAATACGTCGAACGATGCATTGATCAGATACGCCAGCCAATAAACAAACAGGAACGTCAGAAGCGAGAACCAATGCGAATCCTTCCGCCGATACGCCGCCCACGCGGAGGAAACCAATCCATACCCAAGCGTCAGTTGGCAGATCGCCCAGAGCCCGAGCATCGGCACGCCTCCGCGCGCCAGCATCGTGAGATGTCCGTTGTGCGGGCTGCGCAGGCTGTGGTCCAATTCCACCTGAAACCCATCATCGTCGGCGAGGTTGACGCCGAACCCTTTGCCGTCCCAGAAGTATCTTCCGTGGATCGTGTAGTCCCAGATGGTGTTCCACCAGAGCAGGCGCCACTGTTTGCTGCCGGCGAGGTTGTCGTTGTCCGAATCGGTGAAGATGCTCTCGACGTTTTGAACGATCTGCTCCGCCGAGACGACGCGCCCGATCTCCTTGGCCGGCATGCCGATCTGCACGTCGAACATCCACAAAAGCACCACTCCCAAAACCAGCGACGGAAAGACGCCCCACGGTATCGGCGACCGTGGACGCAATGCCGTGACGATCGCTGTTCCGGTGCAGAAGGTCACCATCGCCGCTCTTCCGGTGAAGAAGAGCATGAGATTGATGATCATCATCGGAATGACAAACCACGTATTCAATCCGCCCAGCAGCACCGCGAACGCGAAGATGCCGGTGAGATGAACCACGAGGTCGCCCCCTTTCACCAGCACGTATGGCACGTCCGCCCAAAATGCGTTGGGGAGATGTGGGTTGGCGAAGATCGTGATGGAAAAAGTGATTGGAGCGAGAATCAGCATCCACTTGGCGAAGACGCGAAATTTCTGCTCGAGAAACAAAAGCCGTCTTGGCTCGGCGGCAAGCAGGCTGGAGATCACGATCGCGAAGATGCCCCAAACCCAAACCGCCGCATCATGCAGCGCGTCAACTCCGTATTTTTCAATATAAGGAATGGTCCGCAACGTTCCCCACCCCATCAATGCAAAAAGCGGCCAGAGCCAGCCCGTGCGGAGGATTCGGCTCCAGTTGGTGCTGACGGCCAGGGCGAACATGCCATAGAGCATCGTCGCCTCACCGACATAAAGCGGGGCGACGCCGATGTACGCGAACCCCTTCCCCATCAGCGCGTACCCCATCAGGAGAATGCAGAGAATGCGAAGAAATCGATCGCCCTGTGGCATCAGCCGTGTGCTCCCGCCGGGCGGACATCCGTCAGGCGCTGGGGCAGTTGCGCCTCTCCGCGGCGTCGCCGGACCGCAGACGGAAAACATTCTTCGAGAAATTTGGAAATCGAATCGGCGAATTGATCGATGTCGAATCGCGTAAGACATGCTGCCCGCGCCGCTGTGCCTATTTGGCGGGCGCGCTCCGGATCGCCGGAGAGTTGAACGATCGCGTCGGCCAGCTCATTCGCATTGCCCGGTTCAACAAGCAATCCGGTTTTTCCGGATTCGATTAATTCCTTCATCGCGCCTTCGCGGGCCGCGACGACCGCGCATTTCGCCAGCATTGCTTCCACCACCGCCAGGCCGAATCCCTCCTGCCGGCCGGGATGAAGGTAAACATCGACGAGCCCCATGAGCTGGCGCACATCCGATCTCGCGCCGAGGAAATGAATTCGCGATTCAGCCGGTCCCGCGGCCGCCATCGCCCGCATGGCGTCCATCTCCCGCCCCTGCCCGATCAGGAGCAGGTGGGCATTCACGTTCCGCCGCGCTAATTCGTGCATCGCCCTGATCAGTGTTGGATGATCTTTCCATATCGTGAATTCAGCGACATAGGCCAGTACCAGTCCCTTATCCGGCAGACCGGCCGATGGCCGCATATTCTGCCCGTAGGGCTGATACTGCGGATCGCCCGCAACGTCTTCGACGCCGTTGTAGATCACCTCGGCCAGCGCGCGATGCCCGGCGGGAAGATGCGCCGTCCGCACCGCATTGGATACGAACAGCATCGGATCATCCTTGCTCAGGAATTTCGTGATCGCGCGGCGAGTCTGGCTCTGCAGCGTGCCGCGGATCGCATGCACCCAGAAAACCACTCCCACGTTTCGTCCGCGCGTCACCCACTTGGCGCAGAGATAAGCCTTGAACGTCGTCGCCACGATAATATCGATCCCGCGCTCGTCGATCAGCCAGCCGAGACGCTGCGCCGGCGAGCGATAACCCCTGTCCCCGATGCAGCGAGGCTCGATATTTAGATGGCCAAACGCCTCCTGCATCGCCGGCGAGGGTTGAGCGAAGCTGGCGACATGAAAGTCGATCCGCAGCCGATCCGATGCCCGCGCCAAATATAAAAAACAACGCGGCACGCCGCCGTGATGCGGCAAATCGCGGTGCAGAAAAAGCACCCTCAGCGCGCCGGGCATTTCGGCGCGAGCGGACGCAGCGAATGCCTCCGGCGCCAGCGGATCGTCGGCGCAACATGCGCGGCGGCCGCGGTTATCGAGGTCATCCACGTTGAAACTTTTGCCAAAAACATGCCCAACATACATTCGTCCCCCCAAAATTCTCCCGCGAAATCGAAGCCCCTAAGCGGCATCCGACAATTGCGCGGCCAATTCCGGCTCCGGCAGTTCGGTTTGATTCCGCGACATGCTCCGGCTGAAGAGCCACAGCGTGATGTGATGCAATGCGTACGTGATCACAATGCTCCAGCAGACGCCGGCCAGCCCGAACTTGCGTGTCATTTCAATTCCGAGGGTGACCGCGCCCACTGCCGCCACCACGCCGCCCCAGAAGACCGCGTTCATCCTCTGCTGCGCTCGCAAGAGCGAGCCATACACGCCGCACATCCCGGCGATGATCGGCTGCAAGCCCAGGATCCAGATCAGCCCCGAATAATTCTGATATTTGCCGCCATAAACCAGATCGACGATCTGATGATTGAAAACGCCGAGCACCACCCAGTAGATGACCGGGCCGCCCGCCAAAGCGAACAGCGACAGCCGATGCAGCCGCTTGCCTTCGGCGGTTCCCTGCGTCCGCACAAACGCCGGCAAAAGCAAAAGACAGAGGGCCGCGCTCGCCTGCAGCAGCGGCATGAAAAGATTGGTCAGTGCCCGCAGCGCGCCGGATTGTTCCAGGGTCGCCATCGTTGGCAGCAGGAAGTAATAGATATTGCCTGGGATGAACCCCAGAATCTGCGTCGCCGTCGCCCAGCGTCCGTAGCGAAGATGCTCGGAAATGACATCGCGCATGATGGGATCGGCCGGGCGCATCTCGACCTGTCCGATCGCCAGCCCGATTCCCGCGATCAGGCTGCTGCCGCCGATCATGGTCAGGGCGGTTCCGATCGTCAGGGTTCCGAATTGATGGACGACCGCCAGAGTCCCCATCATCAGGATGAGATAACCGACTCCGCCGATGGCTGCCCGCTTTGGATTGAATTGCCCGTAGCACATCCGCCGCATGAGCCAGAGAAAGAGGATGAACGGTCCGGCGGCCGCGAACCAGTAAAGCGCCCGCGAGAGGTCTGCTTGTCCCCGGAGGCCCAGATACCACCCGGCGATGGCAAGGATCGCTGATGCCCCAAGCGACACCGCGAGGTGTCCATGCAGCAGTGCCCCGAAATATGCTTTATGGCGATTCCGGAATCGATCCGGCGCGAAGACCAGCATCGGCTCGGTGAGAAGTGATGTGTGAATGACTCCCAGCCCCAGGAATGCCGCGAACGCTGTGGCGAACGCGCCGTATTCCGTCGGCGAAAGCCAGCGGGCCAGCATGACGTTGACGACGCAGTTTGAGCCGGCGAAGAGACCCTGGTCCGCGATGGCCCAGAATCCCTTCCGAAACATGCCGCTCGCCGATCGCGGGCGGCTGGGTGCGGGTTCGCAGTTCAAGGCCATTGTCACGCCTCAACCCCCTGCGCCGTGATTCCTCTCCGCCCGATTCGTTTGAATGCGTGCAGGATGCACAACCAGATGAAAATGCTGTTGGTAATGAGATATCGCTTCCAGAGCCGCTGCGGTTCCTGGCTCAAGCGAAACAGCCATTCCAATCCATGCCGCTGCATGAACGCCGGCGCCGTTTTCTTATTCCCTGCGTGGAAATCAAAAGCGGCTCCGACGCAAAGCTGTACCGCGCGGATTTTATTTCGGTTCTTGTCCGCGAATGTTTCCTGCCGCGGGACGCCCAGCCCGATGAAGGCCACGGATGCGCCGCTTTTGTTGATCCGTGCGCAGAGCGCATCATTCTCCTCCGCCGCGAGCGGGCGGAAGGGGGGTGATTCGACGCCGGCGATCTTCAGCTCCGGAAACATCTCCCGAAGGTTCGACGCCAGCAGCGCCAGCACAAGTGGCGTGCTGCCGCAGAGAAAGATACCGAGGCCCTGTTCCGAGCACCGCTGGCAAACGCGCCGCATTACTTCCGGGCCATACACCCGGTCGGATAATCCAGCCTTGTGAAAGAAATTCAGTGCCCAGCGGACGGGTTGCCCATCCGGGCCGACCATCTGGCAGGCGTTGACGCGCCGTCCAAATTCCGGATCGGTCGCCGCGCAGACGATGCCATGCACCGCCAGAAATGTGGCCACTCCGCCCCGGCCTTCCTGCGCGGCGGTGATGATCGTATCAATCGCTTCATGATAGGAAGTGACGCTGACATCAACGCCGAACAGGTTTCTCTTTTTCGGCCAATGGAACAAATTGTTGGTCGACATAAGGTTGTCCAAATGACAAGCTGGAAGACAGTTGCGCGTCGATTAAACTTATCGGCCCCGTCGTGCCAGGACTGAAGGAACCGTCAGCAGGATCAGCTTGATATCCTGCCAGATGGATGATGCCCGGATATACCGGCGGTCCATTCGGATCCATTCAGCGAAAGTGACGCTGGAGCGGCCATGAATCTGCCAGATGCAGGTCAGGCCGGGCGTCACATCCAGGCGGCGACGATGCCAGGTCGCACAGGCATTGCTTTCTTCCACGGGCAGCGGCCGCGGCCCCACCAGCGACATATCGCCTTTGAGAACGTTGATCAGCTGCGGAAATTCATCGAGGCTCGTTTCACGCAGGATGCGGCCAACCCGCGTGATGCGCGGATCGTGCTTGATCTTGAAGGCCGGGCCGTCCTGTTCGCTCTGACCGCGGAGCTGGGCTTTTTTCGCTTCAGCGTCCACGACCATCGTCCGGTACTTATAAATCGTGAAGGGCTTCCCGCCGAGACCCGAGCGTTTTTGCTTGAACAGAATCGGCCCGGGGCCGGATGCTTTGATGGCGATCGCGACCGCGCCCATGATCGGCGCCGCCAGTAGCAGGCCGATGGAGCCAACCGTAATATCGATGAGCCGTTTCCAGAGCGGAAGCGGGCGAACCAGGAGTCCCGCAACATCGCCGGCGCTATGCAGTTGCAGCGGCGAAACCCGCGCCCCACGCCGCGTATCCGGACCGATGTCCCGGCCGGCCTCTTCGATGCCCCGCGCGAACTGCGCCACGCTCATTTTTTCGTTATCGCTATGCTTCTGGCTTCGATAGCTCAGAAGGTTGCACAGCGGCGCCAATCCGTCGTGGTTGGCCGATTCCATGAAATTCCTGACGAACGACATTGCGCCGTCGCTGGATGTATCCGGCAGCACCACGCACAATTTTTCCGTGTCAAACCATCCGATTTCGTCGGTTGCGCGAGCCCGCTGGCAGAGCAATCTCCCCACGCGGTGCAGATGTTTCCGCGCGCCGTTGTCGGCGGCGGAGATCACCACCATGCAGAACTCCTGGCCGTTTCGCTCGCAACGGGAGCATTCCCGGTGCAAAATCGCGTCGATATCCAGCCGTGAGTGGAAATTTGTGATTTTGTGAATGGGCCGCGGCTTGGCGCGAGATGGGCCAAGCTCGCTGGGATCGGGATGAATTCCCCGGACTCCAGCGATGGCTTCAAAAATGATTCAGGCACCACGGTTACGGCGGCGCTTTCTTGGGCAATCATTGCAATATCCTCTCCTACAAATCCTCGCTACTCACCCACGAGCTTTGTTACCCACTGTCACCGGAAACAACATATTCCCGTTAGCTGCCGGCATCGGATAGCGGCAGCACGATCCCACCGGCGCTTTGCGCTGGCAGTACCGGACTAAAATTCTGGCCTCACTCCAAACCTTTTATTCGTCGGCCCCAGTCGTCAGTACCGGCCGAAATGCCCTGGCCTGTTCCCGCGACAATGAACTTCGGGTCGATTCGCGATGGCCACCCAATGTTTCCATTGGATCGATCGGACCGGGTTCATTGATCACCAACCCCAGGACATTCGCGCCCACGCTGCGAAGCAATCGCAATCCCTGCTCGATCTGACGTCTCGCCGCCGGACGCGCCGCCGTCACCAGGATGGCCGTGGCACAATTCGCGGCCAAAATCCGCGCTTCCACGCCCCGGCCCAGTGACGGCGAATCGATAATCACGCGGTCGTAACGATCAGATAGTTCGCCAAGAATGTCCGCCAATCCTTCGTTGTTCAGTAGTTCAGCCGCATTCGCCGGAGCCTTGCCGCAGGGGAGGACGTCCAGGTTTTCAACGCCCGTCGCGTTGATCGCCGGCTGATCCGCCGTACGGCCGGAGAGCACGTCGAAGAGGCCGAATCCGTTCTCAAGTTTGAAAATATGGTGCAGCCGCGGCGAGCGATTGTTCGCATCGACCAGCAGCACTTTCAATCCGCCCTGCGCCATCGCCAGTGCGAGATTCGTCGCGACCGTGGTGCGCCCGTCGAGCGGGTTCATGCTGGCAACCAGCAGGGTGCGCCCGCCGTCATCGTCCAGGCCGAGTTCCGCGACCGAATGGGCGATGCCGCGCGAGGCTTCCGCCACGGTTCCTGTTGGATCGAGGTGCGTCTGCATCGCCTTCATCGACAGCGTGGAACCCAGATCGTCCATGTTCGGGATCATTCCCAGGACCGGCGATCCAAGGCCTGCTGAATTCCGATTCCCGTGCCGCGAGCCGAGCGAGTCCTTTTCACGCCAGACCGCCAGGCCGCAACCCAGAGCCAGTCCGGCGAAGAGCGCCCCGGCCAATGCCCTCAGCTTCGAGGGATGACTTGGCTTGGGTGACGGAACGGCCGGCTGAGCGATGCTGATGTTCAAGCTGCCCGCGTCCTGATTGACGCTCACTTCGTTGATCCGGCTCTCGACAATGTCCAGATCTTTTTCAATCCGGCTCAATTCGGTTTTGACCCGATCGTAATCCCCTGACCGCGTTGCCTGTTCCAGAACCTGCTTGTGCTGCTGATCGAACGAGGCCTGCAGGGCGTCTTGCTGACCCTTGGCACTCAGCCAGTGCTGCCGCTGGGCCCGAACATAGGTAATCGTCAGTTGATTCAGCCGGGCCTTCACTTCGAGAACCAGCGGATGGCCGGGCATATAGCTGCGTTCGAGGTCTTTCAGTTGCTGCTCGAGGCGGAAGATTTCCGACTTCACCAGATCGAGTTCGGTGGCGGATGCCGCAACAAGATCGCCCGCATCATCCGGCGCTTCGATAGCTTTTAACTTCTGCTCATCGCTGCCGATCATCGCCAATGCCTGGTCGTAAGAGGCCTTTGCGTTGACCGCATCGAGCCGCGCCGCCGTCAGTGCGTTGGAGAGGGCTGATTCCTGCTGGACGATCGGATTGCTCTGCAGGCTGTCGTAGGCGGTTTCGCCGAACATATCCCGCAACGTTGCCAGCTCGCGATCCTTGACCGCGATCGCCAGCTCATCACGTGATGCTTCTTTTTGCAGAATATCCAGCACCTCAGCAGAAGTGCTGTGCTGCATCTTGGTCTGATAAGTGACGTACGCCTGAACGACGGCGTTCACCAGATTGGCCGCATCCACCGCGTTGTGCGATTCAAGCGAGACGTAAATCAGCTCGCTCTTTTTCCCGACTTCGGCGGTGATGTTCTTTTGAAGGTATTCGATCGGATCGCCGACGCCGCGGAGTGTTTCCATTCCGCTGATCCCATCTTCAGAGAGGGCCAGCGCCAAAATCGGCGTGGAGGTCATGAGTTCGCATTGGGTATTGAGATAGTCGTCGCTGCGTTCGAGGTCGCTGGGAGTTTGTCCGATAATTCCACGGCCCTGTCCCTGGTTGATATAAACCTCGGCGGTGCTCGTGTAGCTGGAACGGGCGAACAGAAGGTAGATCCCCGCGAGTGTCAGGGTTGCCAGCATGCACGCCCCGACAAGCTGCCGGCGACGCCAGACCACTCCAACGATTGGCTGCTCCGTTTTCTCGGCCGATGCGATCAGCGAGTGAGACGGAGCCTTGGCAAGATAATTATTGTTCGATTCTGAAATGTTCTCTGCTCCCACTACTACTTTTGACTGGAACCAATCCCACGAGAGGTCCAATGCGGATATATAACTTGTGAAACCCTGCCGTGAGTGAAATTATGAGGGGATTTGGGCTCGAACGGGACCCGTTTTAATCAATCTGGGTAATTTGTAAGGATTACCCATTTTATAACGGTTATCGGACGTGAATAATTTATAGGACCATAATTTAGCGGACTCAGCCATTTATATTGCAAAAAAATCGGCAAAATCCGCGCCCTCCGGATGGGCTTTTCTCCACTTTACCACCTGCTACAATCCCGCCCATGATTCATCCCTGGCACGACGTCACCCCCGGCGAAAATATCCCCAACGAGTTTTCAGCCATCATTGAAATCCCCTTCGGCTCCAGCGTTAAATATGAGCTCGATAAAAAAAGTGGCCTCATCAAGCTGGATCGCGTCCTTTATTCCGCCGTCTATTACCCCGCCAATTACGGCTTCATTCCGCAAACACTGGCGCAAGATGATGACCCTCTAGACGTTCTGGTTCTCTGCCAGGAACCCGTCGTACCTCTGACTCTCATTCCGGTCGTGCGGACGATTGGGCTGATGACCATGATCGACGCCGGAAAAAAGGACCACAAAATCATCGGCGTGGCGACCGAAGATCCCGAGTTCAGCATTTATCGCGAAGCTAGTGAAATTCCGCCGCACCGCCTGACGATGCTCCGCCGCTTTTTTCAGGATTACAAACAGCTTGAAGGGAAGGCGGTTGAAGTGGACGAAATCGAGCCGGCGAAAAACGCCTATCCAATCATTGAGGATGCGCTTCATCGCTACAGCAAGCAGCGCCGCAAGGGATTTAAATAGGAATGCCGATTGCCGATTGCCAAATGCCGAATGGAATGCGGTGCTTTACGTCTTTCATTCGGCAATCGGCAATTGGCATTAGATTCAAGTTTCCACTCTCTTAAATTCCGGCTTCTGAGACAACAGCATCATTTTGCTCCACCAGCGCATCACGATGACGGCGCAGTATGTCACCGGCAGAAATCCAAGAATCAATATTCCCTCGGGAATTCCGACGAAGCCGACGACGAAGCTGGCGTCGTAAACGATCAGCCACATCAGCCCGCTGAGCATGAGCGTACGTCCGGCCGCTCGCGAATTGACGCTGCTTTTGCGAATCCAAATCGCCAGGATCACAAACGCAACCGCCGCCGCCAGTGGCCCAAGCAGCGCCGGCTGAATCGTCAGATTTCCGCCCGGCAATGTCTCCATCAGATTATGCCGCCGCCACCAGACCAATCCGACGGCCAGAACATCCACAGTTCCCAATCCCAGAAAAACCGACCACCAATGAACAGGGCGCAGCGCGGGCCTCTTGTGTTCCCAGTGATACGCCAGCGTCGAAACGATCGTGACGTGGTTCATGAGCAGCAGCGGATGCCACAGCACCGGAAGCGATGGGGCGGCTATCGTCGCGTGAAAAAATCGGATCAGCCCCAATGACATCAGCCCAAGCGGCACGAGATATTTGGCGGCGAAATCGTAAAAGAAAATCAGGCTGCCCGTAAACATGACCAGCCACAAACTCAGCCGCGCGTTCGGCGCCACGTTGGTGTAAATCTCTCCACCCACCAGCGCCAGCACCGCGAGCAGCGCGCACACCACGTGCGCCGTCCCCAATCCGATCCGGCCGCTGGGGAGCGGGCGATGCGGCGAAATCTGTCGATCGCGCCGGCGGTCGATGATGTCATTCAGGCTCATTCCAAAGCCATAGAGCCCGATCGACACCAGCGCCAGCGCGATGCACTGGGCCGGATCAAGCTGATACCAGAGCGGCCGGCCATTGGTCTGCACCTGCTGCTTCGCCCACAACATCAGCGCGCACCCGCTATCCGCCAGCGCGGTGAAGACCAGCGCCATGCGGGTTAGTTGAAGAACCGGCAACAATCGTTGTGAGAACGAATTCACACCGGAAAGATATCAGGCGAAACAGGCCAGTTGATAGGGGAGTGGCCGCAAATCGGCCTGTCGCATATTAAGCTATTATTGTCGTTTTCTGGGCAAAGATTGTTAATCGGCAATCTATTCAAACATATGGCGTATTGTTAGAAATATAAGAATCTACTAAATAACTGGTTATGGGATTTAATTTGAATAAATATGTTGCCTGCCACGCATGAGATTCGACACATATTTCAAAATATTGAGAGGTTATTTTGAGGTTATTATTCTTGCATTTTCTTATCATTTCCATAAAATTATTAATCAGTAAGAGATAGTTCGCCGCATGCCGGTAGCAATACAAGGTGTGCGAGCTTCGGCGTATGGCGAAAACGCCTGCGTCGGCCGCCTGCCGTCGAGCCCGATTGCGTTGTGCCCGCAGTCAGGTTCGCTGACGAAATGTCTGGCAGGAATTCCCAATGCCCACGGTCATGCAAAGGCCGTGGGTTTTTTTATCTCTCTCATTCCCGCCACATTTTTGGGGAAAACCTGTCGCGAAAATACGAAATCATCTGAAAATCCGAGTATTTTCCCGCTTCATCATTGAATTCGCTTGAAATCACGCTAGTTTCTAGCGGACATCGCTGGAATGTCCGGCGATTTCGCGGATGAGGGCGGGCACAGTGTCCGATCCGTCCGCTCCAGGCTCCACAAACAGGGAAGGAGATCCACCCCTATGGCCAAATCAGCATCAGGTGGCAAGTCGATGACCAAGTCGGAAATTGCCGCCCATCTCGCCGAAAAGTCCGGCCTCACCAAGAAGCAGGTCACCGGCTTTCTCGCCGCTCAGGCGGAACTCGCCTATAAGCAGGCGAAGAATGTCTTCACGCTCCCCGGCCTCGGCAAGCTTAAGCTTGTCGATCGCCCGGCTCGCAAGATGATCATGCGCTTCGGCCCAGACGCCGGAAAAGAAAAGCTTATTCCGAAGAGCAAGAAGGTGCGCTTCACCGTCGCCAAGGCGGCCAAAGACGCCATCCTCGGCCCCAAGAAGTAAGCTATTCATCGAGTCATTTGTTAACAATGGCCGCGAGGTTCCAAAAACCTCGCGGCTTTTTTTTGCCCTGAAAAACAGGCAAATCCCAACATAAAAGCCCCAGGACGCGTGTCCCGGGGCTTCTCATTTTCTGAATTGTTAAAACGAATTAAGCCGTGGCATTCACGTATGGCAGCAGGGCCAGATACCGCGCTCGCTTCACGGCCCGGGCCATCATGCGCTGTTCCATCGCGCTTGCTCCGGTGCGCTTCCGGGCCAGGATCTTCCCGTTGTTGCTCACCATCTTCTTCAGCGATTCCGTGTCTTTGTAATCGATGTACATCTTCCCCGAGGCGCTCCACCGGGCGATCTTCACCTTGGGACGGCTGAAGGTCTGAAACTTCTCGGTCTTCTCACGACGTTCGTATTTCTCTCTGGCCATCGATCAATGCTCCGCTTGAAATATTAGGATCGGGAATTCTACAGATAACGGGGCATCTGGCAAGGGTGGGTCCATTCCCGGTATCCCTTACTGCTATTTATGATAAAATCGACTTTATGAACGCCGTAACAGTCAATCCCAAGGTTCAAGGCGGCCTGCCATGCTTCACGGGCACGCGTGTTCCAGTCGCTTCCCTGTTCGATCACATCAAAAGGGGATACACGATTGAGGAGTTTCTCGAAGATTTCCCAACTGTTGCCAGGGAACAGATTGATGATGTGCTTGAAACAGCAAAATTGGATGTCCCCAAGCATGCGGAGCATGTGAATGCTCAATGAAACTGCTTCTCGATGAAAATCTTCCCCACCGCTTGCGCCCTCTGCTCATTGGACATGAGGTTTATACGGTTGCTTATATGAAGTGGAAGGGAATTGAGAATGGCGAGTTACTCGAGCTTGCCGCGAAAAATGGCTTCAATGCAATCGTGACGAAAGATAATGGCATGCTTTACGAGCATAACGTCGATGCTCTTCCTTGCGCCATTATCATTTTGAGGGCTCCATCAAACGCGCTCGATGATATTACGCCGCTTGTGCCCGAGATTTTGGAACGGCTCGTAGCACTCATTCCGAAGAGCATAGTTCGCATCGGATCGATTTAACAAAACTCGCTCAGTTCCAGGTAACTACGCCGCGGCCGTCTGCATAGCATCCGCCTGCTTCTGCGCAGCTTTGGCCTCATACAGCCGCTCATCCGCCTTCTTGATCAGATTGATCCCCGTCGGCTCGGATAGCTCGGCCAGCGTGCTGATTCCGATCGACAATCTCGGCCGCAGGCCCGGCTTGAGCGTTCCTCCCAGCGCCTGCACCAATGAATGCAGTCGGTCGGTCACGCGCTTTGACGCTGCTGCCTCGCACCCCGGCAGCAATATCGCAAATTCATCTCCCCCATATCGAAATCCAAAATCTCCTTCGCGGATGGTGCTCTGGATGATCTGGCCGAGCGACTTCAGTATTTCATCTCCTGCCACGTGCCCCATCGTGTCGTTCAGCGCCTTGAACCGGTCCATATCAAACATAAGAAGTGTCAGCGGCTTGTGCTCGGTGATGCAGTGCGTGATCAACTGCGGAAGCAACTGATCCAGCATCCGCCGGTTGTACAATCCGGTCAGCGCATCCTTCACCGCCTGGCTTCTGCAGCGCCTTGAGCTGCCGCTCCAGCACGCTGTTCCGGTTGGCGAGGCGCTGTTCAACCTCCAGCTTGAGCTTGTCCACATCCTGGCGGTGCAGCCGCAAATCCTGCAAAAGCAATTTCACTTCCGCGGCAAGCCCGCTCAGCCCGCCGGTGTAAAGCGTATTGAATTCCTCAATCGGCGCCCGCCCGACTCGAATCTCATGCACCAGCCGAACCATATCCGCCGCCGGGCGCGACCACTGTTTTCGCTGCCGCCCGGCCATCAAAAATGCCAGCCCGACCACGGCCACGGAAAGCGCCACGCGCAAGATCGACATCGATTGGTCCGGCATCACCAGCGCCAGCGCCTTGGCCACCACGCAAACCACAGTCACGCCCAGCACGAGCAGCGCCGCGCACGTCACCGCCCACCACCAGACATTCGGCCCTGAAGTCAGTACCGGCCCGGCTGGATTCTTGGACTTTGTTGGATCGTTAACCTCGATTTGCATCGGGCATCTTTCTCCTATTCCGCTTTATCGGCTGATAAACAATGCCGATCAAGCCGAAAGGGACGCCCCGCCCTACAAAACCCCCACGCGGAATAGACGGCCTCAATCCGGGCCATCTAACTGCCGATATCACCAATGTTTCGCCCTCAAATTGGAATACTTCGATGTCTCAAGCAGAATACGATTTGGTGGTCATTGGCTCCGGTCCGGCAGGTCAAAAGGCGGCCCTCAACGCCGCTAAACACGGCAAATCCGTTGCCATCGTAGAACGCGCCGAAAGCATCGGCGGCGTCTGCATTCACACCGGAACCGTTCCGTCCAAAGCCGTCCGTGAAGCCGTCCTTCATCTCACCGGCGTGCGCGAGCGTTCGATGTACGGCGCGGGCTATGCCGTCAAGCATGACATCCACATGTCCGACCTGCTCTACCGCTCGGATTATGTCGTGCGCACCGAGGTGGACATCATCCGCAACCAGATGCAGCGGAATAACATCGCCATGTTGTTCGGCTCCGCCTCCTTCGTCGATCCCAACACGATTCGCGTCACGCGAGGCGATCAGGCCACCAATGTCCGGGCCAAAAATATTCTCGTCGCCGTCGGCACCATTCCCGCGCGTCCGAAGGAAGTTCCCTTTACTCCGGGCAAAGTCATCGACAGCAATGACCTTCTGACCCTTTCCGAACTCCCGCGTAGCATGATCATCGTCGGCGGGGGGGTCATCGGCACCGAATACGCCTGCATGCTCGCCGTCACCGGCGTCCGCGTCACACTGATCGAATCGCGTCCGCGCCTTCTCGAATTCGTGGATGACGAGCTGGCGGAAAATCTCCAGTTCCGCCTCCGCGACATGGGCATGCGCCTGCGGCTGGGCGAATCCGTCGCTGCAATAGAAGTTGTGGACAACCACGTTCAGGCGACGCTCGCCAGCAGCAAAAAAGTCTGGGCTGATTCGCTGATGTATTGCATTGGCCGTCAGGGGGCGACGGACGATTTGAACCTCTCCGCCGCAGGCTTGACCGCCGACAATCGGGGCCGACTCAAGGTCAACGAATTCTTCCAGACATCTGTTTCACACATTTACGCCGCCGGGGATGTGATCGGATTCCCCGCGCTCGCCTCGACCAGCATGGAACAGGGGCGTCTCGCCTCTTGCCATATGTTCCACCAGATCGCCAACTCCACCAGTACACTCTTTCCCTATGGCATCTACACCATCCCGGAAATCAGCATGGTGGGCCAAAGCGAACAGCAACTTACCCAACAAAATATCCCGTACGAAGTGGGTCTGGCCCGCTACCGCGAAATCGCCCGCGGCCAGCTCATCTCCGACCCCAACGGCCTGTTGAAACTTCTCTTCCATGCGGAAAGCCGCCGCCTGTTAGGCGTTCATGCCATCGGCACAGGCGCAACAGAACTCGTGCACATCGGCCAAACGGTGATGGCCGCCGGCATGTCGATCGATTACTTCATAGACACCGTCTTCAATTACCCGACGTTGGCGGAATGCTACAAAGTAGCTGCTATGGATGGCCTGAACCGCCTGCGCTCGACTCAACAAATGCCAGATATCGCAACAGCCAAAGCCGCCTAACCGTCGCCCCGAAAAGGCCTGCCAGAATATCAACAGGCTAGCCAACGGCGTTTATCGCGGTCGTGCCCGTTATATTCGAGCAGGCGCACTCGGCCGTCACGAACACCGCAACGATAAAAATCCAAACTAGATTTCGTATCAGTTTGCGTCATTTCCCATATATCCCTTACAATCTTCAAGACCTATGCGCCACGTGATATCAGCCCTAGTCGTGAATGAACCCGGAGTCCTCGCCAACGTCGCCGGCATGTTCGCCGCCCGCGGCTTCAACATTGACTCATTAGTCGTCGGCCGCACCGAAGACCCCAATCTCTCCCGCATGACCATCGTCGTCGACGCCGATGAAAACACGCTCGAGCAGGTTCGCAAACAACTGGCAAAATTGGTCCCGGTCACGCAGGTCAAGGACTTCAAAGACTCAGCCTACATCGAGAGGGACCTGGCCCTGATCACAGTCGGCACGCGCCCCGAGCATCGCAACGAAGTGATCGAAGTCGTGAACCTCTTCCGCGGCAAGGTCGTGGACGTTGCCAAGGAGAGCATGATGATCGAGCTTTCCGGCACCGAGCAAAAAATCGAAGCCTTCGTCGAACTCATGAAGCCGTACGGCATCCGCGAACTCGCCCGCACCGGCATCATCGCCATGAGCCGCGGCATGCAGCTGACCAAAGAATCCGCATCCCCAGCGACTCCACAAGGCGGAAAACGCAAACGAAGCCTGGATGCGCCGAGCGCGGCCGCACTTCCACCCAGCTAGTCAATACCAGGGGTCGGGGCCGACTCCGGCCCAGTTTTCCCCTATACTGCTGGCAGATGTCCTCCATGCGAAAAACCCGCGAGCTGGCGATGCAGGCCCTGTTCCTGTGGGATGCCAACGCCAATCTCGATCTGTCGCTCGGCGCACAGGCCACCAAAGACGAAAAAATCGAGGAATCCGTCTCGCACCCGCGCCCTGCAGATGGCCGAAGGCACATGGAACCAGCGGGAATCAATCGACGCCCTGATCGAGCGCATCGCCCCGCAGTGGCCGCCGCGCCGTCAGCCCGCCGTCGATCGCAGCATCCTTCGTCTGGCCGTCTGGGAATTAACGACCCAATCCACGCCCCCGAAAGTAGTCATTGACGAAGCGATCGAATTGGCCAAGGAATTTTCGACCGAGCAAAGCCCGGCTTTCGTCAACGGCGTCCTCGATGCCGCCCTGCGTGAAAAAACCATCGACCGACCACCTGCACAAAGAGACCTGATTTATATCCAACCACCATGGGCTTCTTTTCCAAAACCTTAGACAAGCTCAAAGGTGCGCTCCGCAAAACCGCGGTGGTCCTCAACACCGACGTCCGCACGCTCTTCATTCCCGGCCGCCAGATTGATGAAGCTTCGCTCGGCGAGTGGGAGGAAAAATTCCTGCAAGCCGACATGGGCGTCAAAAACGTTCAGAAGATGATCGACGAAATCCGCCAAAGCTGGCGTGAAGGCAAAATCAAAAACGCCGGCGAAGCCGAGCAAATCGTCCGCGATCAAATCCTGGCCATCCTCACGAGCGTTCCGCCCGAAGATCGCGAGCTTCGCCTCGCCCCGTCCGGTCCAACGGTCATTTTAGTCGCCGGCATCAACGGCGCGGGCAAAACCACCAGCATCGCCAAGCTGGCGTGGCTGCTGAAAAATCAGATGAACAAAAAGGTGATGGTCTGCGCCAGCGACACCTTCCGCGCCGCGGCCGTCGATCAACTGACGATCTGGTCCGAGCGCATCGGCGTGGAAATCGTGAAGCACAAAATGGGTTCTGATCCCGCCGCCGTCGCGTACGACGCCTGCGAAGCGGCAAAGGCCCGCGGGCATCGACGTTCTGATAGTCGACACGGCAGGGCGGCTGCATACGCAGGACCACCTCATGCGCGAACTGACCAAAATTCGCGATGTCGTCGCCAAGCGAATCCCCGGCGCGCCGCACGAAGTCTTGCTGGTCCTGGATGCCACCACCGGCCAGAACGCCATCCAGCAGGCCAAACATTTCGGCGCAGCCATCGGCGTCACCGGGATCATCCTCGCCAAGCTCGACGGCACCGCCAAAGGCGGCGTGGTGATCTCCATCCACGATCAACTCAACATCCCCGTGAAATTCGTAGGCTTGGGCGAAACCCCTGAAGACATCGAAACCTTCGATCCGCAACGATTCGTCAGCGCCTTCTTCGGCGACCCTGCTAATCCCCAAGCCTAAAGATTAAATTTAACTTCTAAGTCCCCGGTACAGTCCAATCAGGTAAAACCTCTTTTCTCAACTCCTCAAACTTCTCATGATATTTCGCCCCGCCCGTCCCATCGCGCCAGATCAAATATAAAACTTTCAGAGACTTCGCCACATCCGCATCATTCGTCCCGGCATCGCCACCCTTGGCCAGCGTATGCATGCAATCCAGCAGCTTATAAGCCGCCTCCCAATACTGATCGTTATTCTCCCCAAGCTTCTCGTCCTGAATCAGCCGGCCCAGCGTCGCTTTCACCGTATGACAATCTCCCTGGTCGTACGCGATCAATCCAATCCCCAGCGTCACCAGCGGATCGGGATAATCCTTGTCCGCGCCTGCTTCCAGGCTGGCTCGATACAGCGCAGCGTTCTGGGGCGATTGAAGCTGCTTATAAAGTTCCAGCGCCGCGGCGAGATCGCGCTGCCGGGCCGCCGGATCGGTCTCCAATTCCGCGGCCAGCCGCTTGGTTTCCGCGTCAAACCGCGCGTAGGTGTATGCATGACCATGAATCTTCTGATCCGCGCTGCCGGCCGCCCATTTGACCAGGAATCCGCTGAGCATCGCCCGGTTGTCCGCCAGTTGCCGGATGTGCGCCTCGCTCTCCCCCTGCGCCGGGCTTCATCCAGCTCGTTGTTCAGGATGGTCAGCAGATCGCGAACCGCCTGGGCTCCCTCATTCGCGCTGGCGGTGTCCAGATATTTCACCAGCATCTTCGTCGCATCGTCATTCTTCCCAAGCTGCATGTCCGCCTGCACGCGAAGGAAGAGCGCGCCGCTGATCAAAGAATTGGCATCGGGCAGGCCAGTCACCGATTCCTCAAATCCATTGAGCAATTGCAGGACACGCTGCGGATCGTTGTGCTGCCGCCGGGTAATGTCCGCCGCGATCAGCGTCATGCGCGCGAGGGTTGTCTTGGCCCGCAATTTTTCCGCCGCCGGCGCGGAACTGTTGATCACGTCGCCCGCCAGTGAATTGACGGCCTGCGTCAGTGTCTGAATCCGATCGATCCACTGCTGCTTCTGCTCCGCCTGAAGGTGGGGCGTCGATTCCAAAAGATTCTTCAGCGCAACCATCTCCCCATATCGGGCCACCAGCAATCGGCCCGGCGGCTCCGTATCCGGAACCATCTGGTAATAAGGAATCGCTTCTTTCCATTTCGATTCCGCAAAGAGGCTCGCGGCATATTGCAGGGCAAACTCCCGATGGTTGAACGGCGGATTGATCGCGATCGGCAAAAATCGCTCCTCCAATCGTTCCACTTCCGGATCAGACGGCGATCCTTGCCGCAATTCTCCAATGATCGACCGCGCCCGATCCAGGGCCACGTCCGCATGCGCGTGCGGGTCCTGTCCAAATCGCGCGATATGATCCAGCAGCGAATCCACGGCGATTTGCTTCTGTCCTAAATATTCCTGAAAAATCCCCAGCAGAAACGAGGCATCCGCCGCCTCGGCTCGCGGAAAATTCCCCGAAGTCAATCGGCTGATGATTTCCTTCGCCGCATCCACTGCTTCCTGAAGTTGGGTGTTGCTTGCGGGATGCGTCGCATTGGCCATCACCATTGCCTGTCGCCCCTGATCCACCAGAGCCAGGAGCAGCATTGGATCGAGTTTGCCTAGATCAGGATTGGCCGGTAGCCGCGCCGCAAGCTGGCGGAAAATCGCATCGCGTAGATTCGGGAAATCGCGCACCAGTTGGGCCAGCGCTTCAACCGCCGCGGCATTGGCCGCATCCTTCTGCGCTCCGGCGCGGATTGATCCGCTACGGTCGCGAGCAGCCGAAAATGGAGCAGCCGCAGCGCCGCCGCCTGGTCTTTGTCATCCGGAAAATTCTTCTGCTGATAGGCTGTCGCTTCCTTGATCGCTGCTTGTGCCCCGGCGATATCATTCGACGCCAGCAGCGCGATCACACTGAAGCACCGCGCTCAAAAATCATCTCCGGGGACGGAGCGGGTGATATATCGCCGCTTTGATTCTGAACAATCGAATCCAGCAATTTCAGCGAAGTCGCGATCTCATCCTTGTCCCCTATCAGCACGTGCAGCTTCGCCAGCAGCAATCGCACCTGCGGCTGAATCTGCGAATCCCCATTGTCCCAGCTCTGGAACGATTTGATGGCCCCATCAATCAATTCTCCCCGCTGCGAATCGGCCGGATCCATCGCCAACGCCAGGGCATACTGCATTCGCGCTTTCTGATATTCCGCGGCGGAGGCGATTTCGCTTGCCTTTCGCCATTGATCCGCGAGCTTGTCATCCGGGCTGGAAATGCGGTTGGCCAGATCGGTCGCCTGCGCGTTGGCCGTCTGATCCGCCTGGTCGTACATCTTCAAAGCCGCCTGCGCCAGCGGCCGAAGCCGATCTTTTTCCACATCGCTGTTGCCCCAATATTCCAGCAGCCCCGTCAGCGGATCGACCCCTTGCTCGGCAATGATCCGGGCCTCCTTCACCATCAATTCCGGATCACCATGCAGCGTCGCGAGAATCCGATCGATCCCGCCAACCACGGTATCCAACAGTGCCTGCCGCTGGTCGTCGCTCAGATTTTTATCGACTTCCAGCCGATGCAGCGAAGACATGCTGGCAATCGCCGCCCGCTGATCCGGCGCAACCCCATCCGAATCCATCGCCCGCTGCAGCAGTTCATCCAGTCCCCGGTCGGCTAGTTCGCTATAGAGAGCGTTTTCATCAAGCCCGGATAGCCCTTTGGTCTGCGGCGCGGGAGCGGCGTAGCAAAGCGATACACAAAAAATGCACACCAAAGGCAACAAGAATAGAATCGATATATCCCCTCTCCCTGGTAATCCGGGGAGAGGGCAAGGGTGAGGGGCGATTCGAACACCAAAAACACCCCTCACCCTAACCCTCTCCCCATGAGCACATGGGGAGAGGGATAAGAGGATGCGCCGAGACGCCTTTGTGTCTTCGTGCCTTCTTCCAATCATTTCGTGTTCAACCCAAACCCAACCTTGGCGAACCCCGCGTTCTGCGCCGCCTCAAAAGCCGGCACCAATCCATCCAGCGTCACATTCTGCTCCGGGTAAATGATGATCTGCACATCATCCATCTTCACGCCGGCCTCCTTGAAATTCTTATATTGATCCTTGAGCTGCGCCTGCAACTGATCGCACGCCCGCCGCGGATCGGTATCCTTCACCGACGCGAAATTCCCCGCCTTCACAATATAATCCGGTCCCTGCTCGCTCACGTTGATCGTGAATTTCGTGGGGAAAATAGTCCCCTCCGGCGGCTTCGATCCCACGCCCTTCGCCTGCAGCGGGACATCGCTCACCAGGTAATGCTCCATCTGATTAAAACTTCCCGCCAACATCAGAAAAATCAGGATCACCATGGTGATATCCACCAGCGGCGTCATGTTCGGGCCGGAGTCGTAATGAACTTTTTTGCGCCCTGTAATTTCATCGCAATTTCATCGTTAGGCCGGCTGCTTGGTATCAAACGCGAACGATTTCACATGCGCCAGGTTGCAATCCATCAGCACCGGCGCGAGAAATCGGAATGACAATGACTTATCTCCGCGAATCACCACCTTGAAATCCGGATTCGCCGCCATCTTCAGCGTTGGGTCGCCTTCGCGATAAAGCTTCAAAGTATTGAGCAGTTGGTCCTGCGTTTTTCCGTTGTAAAAGTCGCGAAGCTTCAATTCCTGCATCTGCCCCCTTACGAGCGCTGTAACAATCGGCTGCGGGTCCGGCACGCCGCTGGGGCCGTTCACCACGTTCAGCACCAGCGTGTTTCCCATGTCCTTGATGTCGGTGCCGAGAATGCTGGTGGGAATATCGATATTTCGATCGGCCCCGGTGTCAACGCCGATCTTGGCAACCAGCATGAAGAAGATGATCAGACACATGACGATGTCGATCAGCGGCGTGACGTTCACGCCCCCTTCGCGAATCTCAGGCATGCGATGTCGTCGCACGGGAACTCCGCTTCTTTAGACTTCCGCCCCGGGAATCGGAATCGGCTGGGCAGGCTTGCGCGCTGCTTGCGGCGCCGGCGCGGGTTGCGGCATCGCCCCCGGTCGCAACGTCCCAACCGCCGCGGGCCGAGCCTCCGCCGGTTTGATCATCAGCAGCAATTCCTCGGAGATCAGCGACGCCCGCACCGTATATTTATCCACCAGCGTCCGCAGAAACCCGAAGGCCGCCAGACACGGAACCGCCAGCATCAGACCCAGCATCGTGTGAACGAGTGCCTTGGATATTCCAAACGCCAGCGTCGCCGGCGACGCATTTCCGCCAGAAGCGTTTAGTGCCAGGAACGCATCGATCATCCCGATCACCGTTCCAAGCAGACCCAGCAGCGGGCCGAGGTTGCCGATGATGTTCAGATATTCGATCTTCCGGAACTGATCCGCTGTCTGCTCCCCAACCGCGGTCTCCATCGCCTCTTTCATACTACTGAAGCTGGGGGCTCGTTTGAGTGCGGGATTCAGCGCCCGGCTGACAAAGCTTGGATCGGTCTCCGTAAAATCGATCAATTCCTTGAATCGCCGCTGGGCGATCATCTCCCGAATCGTCTCAATCGTTCTCGGCGGCATGATCACCGACGGGCGATTTACCAGAAATCCCTGAATAATCAGAGTCAATCCCCAGATCGAAAGCCCAAGGATGGTGAAAAAGACCGGGTCCCGATTTTCCATGATGAGCTGAAAGACTGAGGTCGATGGAACGACCGGAGCATTCTTGTCCCCCGTGGTCTGGGCAAAGCCCGAACCCGCGATGACAAACAAAGCGGCCAGAAAGAACCCCACGAGCACTATCAGCCGCAGGCGCGAATTCGCATAACCACGCATGAAGATTTCCCTTTGAGTTTGGCCGCCGCAACCGTGCAGCGGGATTTCACTTACAAATCGTCACTATAAAATTTCTTATACACGCCGCCGTTCTGGTCCGCGATCTTCTTCATGATCGCCTCCAGGTCCCGTCTTTCAAAGGTCTCCTTGCTTCTTTCTCCCAGAAGCAAAATCGTATTCACATGCGTCTTCTTCTCACTGTTCAACTCCTGGATCTTGGCGAAGACCTCGGCGTTGTTGGTCGTATTGTACCGATTATTGAAGTCCCCGTGACTCAGCAGGAACAAAAGTTGCGGCTGCTCCCGAAAAGCCTCCTCGAGTGCCGGTATCGGATTGTTCACGCTCGAGAAGGGGAGATTATCGATGAAATCAAACGCCAGCGCCTTGCTGCTCGGCGTCCCCATCAGCAATTTGTCCGACAGCTCCTGATAGAGCGACCCTGTCCGCGTCTCATGAAACACCAGGATATTAAACTGCTGAATCGGCGAGAGATTGGCGATGTCCCGCTTCAGTTCAGTCTTCAGCGCATCATCCCCCTGGCCCACCATCGATCCCGAGGCATCGCAGACATAGACGATGCTGCGCACGTTGCTCCCATGGCCGAAGATTTTGCTCTTGGGCCCAAGTCCCTGCCCGCCTCCGCGCGGGCCAAAGCTGGCCATGTGGCCGCCCTGATTGCCAAACAGGCTGAAGATGGTGCTGTCCTTGCCCGGCGTGTTCTGCTTCTGATCCCCCTGGGCGACGACATCCCCCGTCGCCACCGCGCTGCCATTCAGAGCCTTGGCCAGATCATCACTTCGGCGATCCGCCCATCCGTGGCTGTCATTTTCGGTCGGGTCATTCTCCTGAGCCGCGTCGCGCGTCGGATCGTTGCCCATGCCCGGATTGGGAACGCCGCCGATATCGCTGTCATTCGACAGGGTGGTATCCGGAATCACCACCTGCTCCTGGCTCGTCTCATGCAACCCACGCACGATCGGGGGGAGAATGATGATCGCGGTCGCGAATAAAATGACATGAAAGCTGATGGAGGTCGCCCAGGCCAGCGTTACTGCCGACTCCGGCGAAGAAAAGAGGGTTCGCAGACGGTTGGACAACGTCCCCGATTCACGCCCCGGCCGGCCGCCCTCGTCTTGTGATGGTGGTGGTGCGACTTCTTCCATGATCACCAAGGGAATTGTACGCCATGAATGCTTAACCTCAATCGACTCAATGAGATTTCTGGGTGGGCAGCGGTACAAATTAATCAGGAGGTGGATAATCGTTTACATCGTTCGGGACGGCCGAAGTCGCGTACTCGTATATAACGACCGTTACCGCCGCGGTCGTCGTCGGCTGGCCTGACAACGATCTGGGGTGCCTTTTCGAATCGAATAGAATGCGCAGTCGCCGCCCCGCAAAAGGCATGTCAGAACATTTACAGGGCAGCCGACGATGATAGCGGCGGTAACGGTCGTCATATACGAGTACACTACTTCGACCGTCACGAACAACGTAACCGAAAATAATTCTCTTCTTCTATTTAAACCAAACCCTCAAAAGTATTCGCGGCAAAACGGAACGGGCCCAACCGCCAATACATCCAAAATTACGCTTGCTCCGGGTCTATTTTCCCGGGCCAATCCCCATCGAACCGCTTCGGATGCCGCCAAATCTCCGGTAGCGATTGCCGCCCACACCCGATCCGCGCATTCAAATTCCGCCTCTCCGGCTCCAGTTTTTACGCTGATCTTTCCAGCTTCAATCTCCGCGGAAAACCGCGAAACATTCCCTTCCGTTTCCAGAACCGCAACCGAAACCCGTCCTTTTGTATTTTCAGGAAGTTTCAGCGCCTCCAGAAACTTCCGATGATCCAGCACCCGAAGCTGCAAGCGCGTATATGCCCGCACTTCCGGAGTCGCGTGTTCCACCGATCTATGCGGAATCTGTGGCTCGCGCAGCAATCGGTTGATCGGCCAATCCACAGGCGCCGTAATCTTCGCGGCTGTAAACTCGTCTTTCAGTGTCCCGAGAAAACTCAGCAATCCTCTAAACGCCACCGGCGATTCCGCCGACCATTGCTGCACGTTCAAAATCCGCCGATCGTTGACTACTTCCAAAGTAGCAAACGCCATCGCCCGGGCCGGCCCGGCAGCGGTGGGGCGGTCGATGAAAACCATTCCCTCTTCTTCTCCCGGATACGAATGTTGCCAGCGCTTCGCGGAGCGCTCGACATCACATTGCCCGGATCGAACGGAAGCCTGCCATTGATCCGCCTGCGCGACCCGGTCGGCGGCGGTAATGAGTCGCCAACCGTCGCAACTTCCAGATGGCATCAAAGGCAAGGGAATTGTCCATTGCGCCCGCCGCTCCACGATGCCATATCCAAAACGTTCGTAGAACGACACGCGGAACGGCATCAGCGCCGAGATAATATGTTCCCGCTCGCGTGCGATGCGAAGTGTTTCGCGCATCACCTCCGACGCAACACCTGGTCCGGCTCCGCCGCGCCGCCGCGCCGATTTAATCGTCCCGACATAAGCCACTCCCTGGCAGGAAATCGGCGACCCGCGCACCCACATCGTCAGCGGCAGGCTCGTCGCCGTCCCAACCGCTTCCCCATCCCGTTCGGCCAGCAAATAATCACCAGGCCTCCCCCACGGATCGATCTGAAGTCCCTCTTTGTACTTGGCCAGATCTTTGCCGGCATGGGCGTAACATTTCCACCGCGTTACCGCGACGCGATCCAGCGCTTCCGGTCCGACCCAATTCATTTTCAAAACCATGCCCATAAAGTTCGCCCCTTTTAACATTTGTATCAACCCCATTGCAAAAGCGCATAAAATAGGGCATTAATATAAGAATTTAATTGACCTCGCTTCAAATTAAGTTAGACTATTGCCGTTCAGCAAGCGATTGCTGAAGGCGTCGTGCGTTTCTATGCGGAGACGGTCGCCTTGCTTATACCAGTCTTATCAAACCGTTCTGGTTCACAGGAGGAAAAGTGAATAGTACACGTCGAACGAAAATGTTGGCTGTCGCTGCCGGTATGGGTATTTCCACCGCCTGTGGGTGCATCGCACATGCCCAGGCCCTTTTTAATACCCAGGATGACTTCAACGCCTGGGCTGCGATCGGCGGCACCGGCGGCACGGTTGTCACAAACGACAGTTTTGACAGCGATAAGAGCCAATACAACGGCTTGGCCACTGCCGCAACCGGTGGTGTTGGCGGCATCGGCGCCAAGGGTTCCCAGCAGGCCACCATCAACGCACAGAACAACCCCACCAACCCCGGTTCTGCGTACTATCAAATCGGGTTGAGCAACAACCTCATCTCCAATACAGACGCCGCTAATGCCTTGGAGGGCGGCGACTACATCGCCGTCGATTTCAACGGCGCTCCCCCAAACAGCACCACGGCCGGCGGCTATTTCGAGCTGAAACTCATCATCAATTTCGACGGCGCCTTCGCGACCTTCGCTCAGATTGACAATTACCAAAATCCGACCGGCACTTTCAATCCGATGGGAATCGCTCAGAACGGCCCCGGGCAAATTAATAACGGAACCTATACCACCGAATACTTCCAGGATCTGTTTGCCAACAGCTCGACCACCGACAACCTCCAGCTTGGCTACTTTTTCAACTCCAACTACAACCAAACCGTAGCCGATACTTTCAGCATCGACAACATTCGCGTTGTCGCACCGGGTTGGAATCACTCCGGTAGCGGGGATTGGAATACCTCCGGAAATTGGACCACTTCCGACACCGCGGTCTCTCCAAATACCCAGGGCCTTGAAGCCGACTTCCTCGGCTATGTCACCTCCAACACCACGGTTTCCACCTCCATCACCGTGAACATCGGCACGATTCTCCTGAACGACTCCGCCAACTCCTACACCCTGGCGGCCACCGGCAGCGGCAACATCACCATGAATATGCCCGGCGTGGAACCGGCCCTCATTAACGACGCCGCCGGCGCTCATTTGATCAGCGCACCGTCGTTCTCGCCAGCAACACCGTCCTCAACGTGATTGGCGCGGGCGATACGCTCACCGTCTCCGGGGCCATCAGCGGCACCGACGGATTGATCATCAACGGCGCTGGAACCCTCGGCCTGGATGACTCCGGAGCCGCTGGAACTCTGGCCGCCCCAACCATGGGCATAACTGCTGTCGCCAATGGGGCCGGAACCGTCACTTTGACCTCCGCCAGCAATACCTACGGCGGTGGCACCACCATCGACGCCGGAACGCTCGTCGCTGCTGTCACTGGCGCGTCTGCCCAGCGGCACCCATGTCATCAACAACGGCAACCTCGTGGTCCATGGAAACGCGACCCTCGGCTCCCTCACCGGAACCGGAACCCTCTCCATCTCTCCAACCGCTGGATCTAACTCAGTGAAGTTGGCAGTTGGCAGTGGTCTCGCCACCGAAGGCGGCCTGACGATTGCCGCCAATTCAACGCTCGATATCGCCAACAACCACATGATCATCACCTACTCCGGAAGTGAGGCGACCGAAGATGCCACCATCCGCAGTTACCTGATCAGCGGCCGCAATGGTGGTACCTGGAATGGATTGACCGGCATCACCTCCTCCGGCAGCTCAGGTACCGGCGTCGCAGCCGGCTACAGCGTCGGCTATGCCGACGGCGCAGATCATATTGTCACCGGCCTCTCCTCCGGCCAGGTTGAAGTGAAGTACACGCTTCTCGGCGACGCCAATCTCGACGGCCTCGTCACCGGCGATGACTTCACCATCCTCGTCGGCAACCTCGGTAAGTCGATCTCCGGCTGGGACAAAGGCGATTTCCTCTACACCGGCCTGGTGACTGGCGATGACTTCACCGCCTTGGTTGGCAACCTCGGCAAATCGGCCACCGGAGCCGATGTGTCAATCCCCGCGGCCGACATCGCTGCGATCGATGCCTTCGCCGCTGCCAACAACCTGGCGCTCCCCAGCGTCCCCGAACCGGCATCAGCAGGACTCCTGTTGGTCGCAGGCGCTGGAATGCTGGCTCGCCGCCGCCGTTCTATGTGAACATTTTGGAAACTCCGCGCCGCAACCCCGGCGCTAATTTTGACCTGATCAGCGACCCCGTCACCATGATGGGGTCGCTGGTTTTTTATCGGGGATCATCACCGTGAACCCGTCTTGTAACTGCGCAAATATGCCGCTCGCTGGCAGGACCAGCCGAATGTTGTACGATTTCGCACTAGGCGTAACGCCACCCTCAGATGCATCTGGTTGTATTCAGCATCACCTTTTTTGTCTGCCTGGATGGGCTGGTCTGGCTCCGGTTTCACATGCTCTTGCGCCGCTCCGGCGTCACCGGTTCTGGCAAACCCTGCTCGCCCTTGCGATGGTGACCTCCATCGCCTTCTCCGCTGCGCTCTCCACCGGCAGTTCCGCCGTCCTTCGCACCCATCACCTCATCCCGCAACTGATTCCCTCCACCATTTTCGTCTGGCATTTTCTTGTACTGCCGATGACCATCGCGGTTCTCGTCGCTGATCTGGCATTCAGATTGATCCGGAAAATCTATCGCGAGACGCGACCCCTGCGCCGCCTCAAACTCCATCCTCGCAAGGGATTTCCCGCAGGGCATTCCTCACCGCCGCCGCCTTCACCGCGCCGCCGCTTGCCAGCGTCACCCTCGGCGCGATCGGCGTCGCTCAACTCGGAAACTTCCGCATCAGGCGATTCGACCTGCCCCTGCACGGCTTCCCGCGCGAGCTGGACGGCTTCACCATCGCCTTCGTCGCCGACGTTCACGCCGGCGTCTTCTCCACCCAGAAAATGCTCGACGACATCGCCGAAGCCACGAATAATCTGCGGGCCGATCTCATCATCCTCGGCGGCGATCTCGTCAACATCTCACATTCCGATCTCTCCAGCGCCCTCGATATGGTCAAGCGCATGAAGGCTCCCTTCGGCCCGTACATGGTCCAGGGAAATCACGACGTCATGGGCGGCGCGCAAAAATTCAACGACGCCTGCGCCGCCAGCGGCGTGCCGCTTCTCCTGAATCAATCTGAAATCATTTATCCCCGGGGAATCCCGCTTCAATTGCTGGGAATGATCTGGACTGAACCCGGCGTCGACCAGCACATAGCCCTGAACAATATCCTCACGCTTCGAGACCCCTCGATTTTTCAAATCCTGATCTGCCATCATCCTCACGTCTGGAATCTCGCCGCTGACCAGGGTATCAAGCTGGTCCTCTCCGGCCACACCCACGGCGGACAGATCATGCTCACCAAACACATCGGCGCCGGCCCACTGCGTTTCCGTTACTGGACTGGCCGATATTACGACCCGCCCTCCGAATCAAACCTGATCGTCTCCAATGGGGTAGGCGACTGGTTCCCTCTGCGCGTGAATGCCCCAGCCGAAATAGTTCATATCACACTTCATCCCGCTTAATTGTTCTCAGTGACAAGAAATAAAAAAATGAACCGCCAAGCGCGAAGACGCCAAGAAATCAAAAACAAATTTAATGAATTTTATTTTCTTGGCGTCTTTGCGTCTTGGCGGTTCAATTCTATTTCCCGTTTTCAAACGCGCGCAACTGTTCCACCCGCCGCGCATGTCGTCCCTCGCCGCATGGCGTGGTCAGGAAAATCTCCACGATCCGCCGAATCTGATCTTCGCTCAGCAGATCCGTCCCCAGGCAGAGCACGTTGCAATGGTTATGTTCCGGCGCCGGTGTGCCGTGATTTCATCATGCACCAGCCCGGCACGAATGTCCTGGACCTTATTTCCCGCCACCGACATGCCGATGCCGCTTCCGTCCAGAAGCACGCCCATGTCGTGCGATCCGCTGGCCACGGCCTTTGACGCCGCGAATCGCGAACTCCGGATAATCCACCGCCGCCGTGCTGTCGCAGCCAAAATCCTGCACTTCATGCCCCAGCTTTTTCAGCAGGGGAATCAGCTTCTTCTTGGCTTCAAAGCCTCGATGATCGCAGGCCACGGCTATGTTCATCCGTACTTCTCCAGTGTCACGGCACGATAGTCCTGTGCCAGACGTTTCTCAATCAATTTCTTCATCGTTCCGCCACCTCGCTATAAACCGACAGATCGCTCGCCGATCGGATCTTCGATGTCACTGTCCGGATCGAGGGTGCTGACTTTATCCGCCGACGCCGGCACAAGCGAGACAACCGTCCGCGCATGGTTCCGCGTCATGGTGTAAATAAAATCCGCCTGGTGAACCAATTCCACCGACAGCGCCTGCGACCGATGCCGCGAAAGATCCACTCCCATCGCCCGCAGCGCCTCCACCGCGGCTCGGCCGCCGGCGCACCGGCGCATCGCAAAGCTCCCCGCCGACATCACGCTGATCCCTCGATTCTCCAGCTCATCCGGCGAAACCGACATCCGCTCCGCCAGATATTTCCTGGCGATCGCCTCCGCCATCGGAGACCGGCAGGTGTTTCCGCTGCAGACAAAAAGAATCGTCGTCCGCAGCAGCCGATCGATAATTCGCTCATCATACACGCCTTCGCGCACGATCTCGTAAGAATTCTCCTTAATCCGCACCAGCGTCGATGGCTTGGAAAATCGCGTTCGCCCCGCGTCAAAAACCATCTCCACCTGCGACAGAATCTCCTCCGGCAGATCGCTGATCCGCTGAACGCCTTCGCCCGCCGAAGATCAAAACCACCGGCCCTTTCACTCGCCCCGACCATATCCACGAACACCGGATGATCCGGGCATCGCAGCGTGATCGATCGACCCTCATAAAGATCGCTCTTCCGCCCACATCCATCTTCTCCGCCACTGCCGGCGCCCTTCCGCCGGCACATCAAAGATCAATCCAACCGGCCCCGGCCAAAGCTTGCGCATCGCCCGCCGGGCAAAATCATTTACCTCCCCAGAAACTGCAAGGCATCCTCCGGACGCGCGATATGCACCGTAAACGGCTGCCCCGCCGATGAATGCCGCGCAATCCGCCAAAGCCGCCCGCGCATCGGGATTGCGTCAAGACCCCCGCCACGCCGTAAACGGTCTCCGTCGGCAGCACCACCAGCTTTCCAGCCGAGAGCAATTCCGCCGCGCGCTGGATCTCCTGCGGATATTCCGCCGCTCCGAGAATTTGGACAATCTGTGCCTGCATGAAAAAACCGTGCCGGATTATCTGGCCTCCCCGTTAGGACTTCAAGGCAGCCAAAAATGCCGCTTTCTTTGCACCGAATGATAGGCAGCCTCGTCTTTCTAATAACAGTGCCGTGCTATGTTGGCCCGGACGCCTGCATTTTCAGACGGATGGATGACCGTTTCTGGTAGGATACCGCTATGACCGTGGAACCACCGGTCGCCCCGGATGTACGCCCCCTCGTGGACGTTTTCTTAGCCGAAGCCCTTGAGCAAAGGGCCTCCGACATCCACGTCGAACCCGCACTGAATGGCTACGAATTACGCTTCCGCATCGACGGCGTTCTCGAAACCCATCGCCATCTGGAATCCTCCGCCGGTCGGGCAGTGGTGGGGCGTCTCATGGTGATGGCCAAGCTCCTCACTTATCGCCTCGACGTTCCGCAGGAAGGCCGCCTCTCAATCCCGCTCGGCCCCGAAGACCGCATCATCGAACTGCGCCTCTCAGTCATGCCCACAATCCATGGCCTGCGCGCCGCGCTCCGCATGCCCGCCGAGCATCTGCAACCCGCCGTCCTCGAAGATTTGAATCTGCCCCAAAACGTAGTCACTGGCCTGACCGATTTCGCCGCCGGCGATTCCGGCATGATGATCCTCACCGGCCCCGCGGGCTCCGGCAAAACCACAACCATCTACGCGCTCCTTCGCCAAATACTGCGAATCAATCCCGGCCTGAGCATCGTCGCACTCGAAGACCCCGTCGAGCGCGATCTCCCCGGCGTCACGCAGATCGAAGTCTCCCCCTTCGGGCAACTCACTTACGAAAAAGCATTACGCAGCATTCTTCGCCAGGACCCGCAAGTCCTCATGCTCGGCGAGATTCGCGATGCCGCCACCGCATCCCTTGCCGTCCAGGCTGCGCTGTCCGGTCATCGTCTCATCACCGCGCTTCACGCCGCCACGCCCGCCGGCGCACTCGCTCGCCTGCTCGAGATGGGCATCGAACCATACCAACTCACCAGCAGCATCCATGGCATCGTCGCCCAGCGACTCATCCGCCGGACTTCGCCGGATGGCTACCGCGGTCGAGTCCCCCTCGCCGAATTCGTAGCCATGGACGCCCCCCTGAAAAAAGCGGTCATGGATCGTTCCGATGCAGGCGATTTTGCAAAGATTTATAAAGCCCAGCTGGGCTACCAAAGGATGTATGATGTGGGGCAAGCCCTGATTAAAAAAGAGGTTACAGACGAAGCGGAGCTGAAACGGGTCATCGACCCTGCCAAATAGATAAACCCAAATGTCCATCATCGCTGAAATTTTCGCATCCCACCCCGTCAATAAGACGGAGCAGCCGATGGCCATGAATTTCGTGCAAACTTTCGATCGTCCGGTCAGCCAGGCAGTCGCGCCCGAGGATGATTTTGTCCTCCTCCGCCGCTACGCCGGCTTCGGCGATCCGCAGGCCTTCGCCCAGATCGTTCAGCGTTACGCCAGCTTTGTGTATGCCACTTGCCTCCGCGTTATAGGGGATGGGTCGCGGGCGGAGGACCTCTCCCAGGAAACTTTTTTCCGCCTGATGCGCCGGCCGCACGAGGTGCGTCAAAACCTCGGCGGCTGGCTGCATCGCACTGCGACGCATCTCGCCCTCGATTCGCTCCGCAGCGAAAACTCCCGCAAAAAACGCGAGATCGTCTACACCCGCGAGTGCGATCACGAAGCCTCAAGCTGGTCCGAGCTTTCGCCAGCGGTCGATCAGGCCCTCTCCGATATGCCGGAAGAAATGCGGACGCTTCTTGTGGAGCATTTCCTCCTCGGAAAATCGCAGGCCCAACTTGCCACCGACTCCGGACAATCCCCCTCGACAATTTCCCGCAGAATGCACGCGGCTCTCGACGAACTGCGCCAGCACCTACGCCTCAAAGGAGTCTACGCCCTCCCCGCGGCCCTCGCCGGCTTACTCTGCCACGTCGCCGCGCGGCAGGCGCCGGCCAGCCTCGTTCACGAACTCGGCAAGATGGCCATGGTCAGCGGCGCAACCGCCTCCGCGCGCCTGCTCAATTCGGCTCTCCCAATCCATTGCGTCATGCCTCCTCGCCAAAAATATTTTCGCGCCTGATTTCCCCGCCGATGGTATTGGCTCTGATCGGAATGGTCGGTGCGCTGATTCTGCTGCAAATCCTTGGCGCATTATGGGGATCAGGCGCAACCCACGCGCCTCAGCCGGAAGAGCAGCAACACCAAAAATCCAAACAAGCGACCGCGCTGGTCATCTGGGGCCCCGACGGCCCGGGCGCCGCGACCCTGCAAAAATCCCCCTGACTGGTCCTCCGTTTAGCGCCCTGAAAAATTAAAGTCGGAAGCAACCATGACGGATCAACCACCAAAAAGCTCAACCTTCGCCTATTCGGCCATAACTTCCGACGGCCAAAAGCTTTCCGGCAGCATCGACGCCCTGAATGAATCCGCGGCCCTCCGCCGTCTCCAATCCCTGCAGCTATCCCAAATCCAGTTAAAAACAAACGCCTCCGTCCCAAATCCCAAGCCCCTGCGCGGCGAAGATTTTCTTGCATTCAACCAGCAACTGGCCCAACTCACCGGCGCGGGATTGCCCGTCGAGCAGGGCCTCCGCATGATCGCCGCCGAAATGCGCCGCGGATCGATGCAGCGCACGCTCGATCTCGTCGCCGCCGAACTCGAATCCGGCAAAACCCTCCCCGAAGCCGTCGCTGTCTATCGCGAAAAATTTCCGCCGCTCTATGCCCAGCTCATCGACGCCGGTATCCGCGCCGGAAATCTCTCCGGCATTCTCCTCAACCTCGGCCGCCATCTGACCCTCGTCCGAAAACTCCAAGCCGCGCTTTGGCAAGCCCTCAGCTATCCCGTCATCGTGATGTGCGCATTCTTCGGCGTCCTCTATTTCATACTCGTCGCGCTCGTCCCCAAATGGGAGCCGATGCTCTTCGGCTTATCCAACGTCAGGTTCTGGGTTCGCATGGGCGGAACCTATCAGCCACAGGATTTCACCATTCCCTGGTTCACCACGGCGCTTTTCAATATCTCAACCGTCGTCTCTTCCTGGCCGGTCACACTAGTCTTGGCGGGTGTCGTTATCCTCGCGGTTGCAGCCTGGGCATTTTTGCGAGCGACCAATCGCAACGAGGCCTTCAGCGAACGGCTGCTTTTGCCGTTGCCCCTCATCGGCTCCGTCCTTCGCCGAAATCTGATTTCTCGCTGGTGCCACGCCGTCGCGCTTGCCGTCGAAGCCGGCCTCGATCTTCCCGCCGCCATCACCCTCGCCGATGATGCGACCGCTTCCCCGCGCCTCTCCGCCGATGGCGCAGCCATGATCGCCTCCCTCAATTCCGGCCACCCACTCTCTACTGTCAGCTCGCCAAGAATTCTTCCCCCAACAGTCGTCGCCGCCATGGAAATGTCATCCGAGCGGGGTGATCTACCCCTCACTCTTCGCGCCATGGCCCAGATGTATCAGGAGCAGGCCGAGCTGCGCCTCGAAACTATCCAGGCGGTTTTGACGCCGATTATCCTCGTCGTGATGGGCCTCGCCATCGGCGACATTGATGGTCGCCATGTTCGCGCCGCTTCTCAGCGTCCTCAACATGCTTTGACCGCTATGGAATCCAGCCCCAACAAAACTCCTCCCTTCGCCGTCACCAAATTGCTGGTCTACCTGATCGGCGCGGTTGGCTCACTCTGCGAGATATTCATCGAAAGCACCACCCAATCCGATTGGGCCTTTGTCAGTGCCATCGCGCTCTTCGTCTTCTGCTTCTTCGGACTGATCCAGATTTCGATCCGGCTATTTTGGGCCACTCCGCCCGATGCCAGATATTCATCCCTTCGCGGCATCGTGCTGATCGTCGCCTCCGTCATCTTCTGGTCCGTCACCGTCGGATTGGCTATCGCCGTTATTGGATTCCTCGTTTCCCTCGTCGAGCCGGCAGCCGGCCCGATGCTCGTCTACGCGCTCGCGTTCGTGGTGATCCTCATGGTCGCGATCTCCACCGCGGGCCGGATTGTCCGCCGCCGTCGAATGCTGCTTATCCTCAGCCATCTTGAGAAGGCTGTCGCAGTTAAACCTCCCGCTCTCTCGGATGATTCTCGCCGCCGCCAGCGGCGAAACCGGAATGCTCCGCGTGCGATTGCTGGCCTTGAACCATCGCCTCGACAGCGGCGAGCCGCTTGATGAAGCGCTCCTTCACGCCGTTCCGGAAATTCCCCGCCACATCGTGCGCGCGATCGGCGCCGGCCAGCGCATGGGATGTCTGCCTCATGTCTTAAGCCAATTGATCCGCCGCCGCATCGGCGAGATTGGCCCCTTCGCCCAAACCTTCGGGCTCTATCGCGCTTATCCGATTGTTTTCTTCGCCGTGCTACTAATCATCCTGGTTTACGTAATCCCGAAATTTGAGGGAATATTTCACAATTTCAAAATCGATCTTCCCCAGCCGGCAAAATTCCTTGTGCAGTTCTCCCCTGAAGCGCCCGTCTGGTGGATTTTCCTGGCTTTGATCGCCCTCATCCCCATCGGCCAGGCGGTCCAAAGCCTGTTCCCCTCTTTCCGCAAGCTTTCCTCCCGCGGCGGTGACCTCGCCGATCAACTCATCTGGTGGATGCCCGTCGCCGGCAGCTACGTCCGGGAACGCGGCATGGCCGACCTCTGCGATCTCACCTCCGTCGGCGTCGAGATGGGCCATCCGCTCGATCAAACTCTCCGCGATGCCGCCGCCGCTCAACCGAGCGCGGTCATGCGCCATCGAATCACCGCCTGGGCCGACGCCGTCACCCGAGGCCAGCCGATCCCCGCGGCCGCCCGATATGCCCGCTTACCCGATCTCTTTGTCGCCATGCTCGCCACCACCCGCGACAGCAATGGATTGCAGCAAGTCCTCAGCTTTCTCTGGCGGCATTACGAATACCGATTCATCCGCACCCGCACGATTCTCCAGGCCGCCTACGTTCCAATCATCGTCTTCATCATGGGCGGGATGGTCGCGCTGTTGGGCGTGTCGCTCTTGAAACCCCTGGCGCTGCTGAGCGAGCACATCGCCATCCACATCAGCGGAGGGTTTTAAATCATGCGAACGAGAAATGGCTGGGTCTTCATGGACATCATGATGGGGATGATCATTGTCGCGCTGCTGGCCACGATCCTCGGCGCCGCCGCCGCGATGAATCAGCGCGGCCTGCAACATCTAAACGACTCCCGCGCCGCCG
Organism: uncultured Phycisphaerales bacterium; assembly: GCA_963773725.1. Lineage (GTDB taxonomy): Bacteria > Planctomycetota > Phycisphaerae > Tepidisphaerales > Tepidisphaeraceae > PALSA-1353. The sequence goes on along the minus strand of CAVZCA010000006.1, from coordinate 28,644 downwards.
CCCGTCAAGCCGAATCTGCATTACTGACGATGCAATCCAACCAAAAGCCCGCTGCCGATAGCGCCGGGCATTTGTCCTATGAAAATTGCAAGCTTCCCAAGTCCCAGGCTTAGCCTGGGTTCAGGTTCGCGCAACGGTCAACACCCGTTCCGCTACCCTCATCGGCCTCGTTCCCCAAACCACGCTCGGTGAAAAATGAAACGGGCCTTCACCATGATCGAGATCATCATCTCGCTCTCCCTGCTGACGATCTTCTTCGGCGCAGCCGGCGAACTTTTCAGATCGACGGTGATTCTTAGCAGCGAAAGCCCAAACCTCTCCAACCGGTCGAGCCAGATCGATTCCGTCCTCTTCCAGCTTCGCAAGGATGTCTGGAATTCCTCGCAAATTGCAGTCTCCAAACCAGCATCCGCCGACCTCGATTCCAGCGAAGGGAAAATCTCCTGGACGATCACCCCAAATGGAGACATCACCCGCACCGATTCCCATGGCCAATCCGAAGAGTGGAAAAAAGTCGCCGAGCACTGGTCGCTGACCGCGGACGCCTCATCCCTGACCCTGCATGATGGCAATGCCGAAATCCGCTTGCCCAGCCAGATCCTCTTGTCGCGCAGAGCCAACCCATGAACCCACGCAGATCAGGCTTCGCAATGATTACCGCGATATTTTTAATGTCGCTGGTCACCATGACCCTGACGGTCCTGATCGCAGGCGTGGCAGGCGAAGCCCGCCGCACCCAAACCCAAAGCGAAGAGGCCCAACTCCGCCAACTCTTACTAGCCGGCGCCGAAATCGCACAATCACAGCTCCCCGCCTCCATCACCCAAACCGGCCAATTACCGGTAAGTCTCCCTGACCAGCTAAAACAAGAAGGCGCGACATTAACTATAACCATCCAATCAATTCAGTCCCCCGAGGAAGTAACAATAGAGATGGAAGCCACTCTCCCACACCATCAAATGACAGACCAACTCCACCTGACGCACACAACAGGCCAATGGCAAATCACCGCCTCATCGCTAGGGAACTAAAGCAACTCACCAGCAAACGGCCCCCCAAAACGTAAAACAGGCCAGCCAGCCGCGCCAACAGCGGCAACCTTCGCCATATTCGAGTCAAGGAAGCCTGCCGTCACAAACACCACAACCGATCATCCACATCTTTTTTGTTATTTGATTTCCCCTCAAAACCAGCCAAAATACCCAAAGATTAAAAATGTCCCGAAAACTCTATCTCGAAACCTTCGGCTGCCAGATGAACGTGCTCGACAGCCGAGCTCGTCCTAGGCCAGCTCCGTGCCCAGGGCTACCAATCCGTCGACGACCGCGACGAAGCCGACGTCATCCTCTACAACACCTGCTCCGTCCGCGAACACGCCGAGCAAAAAGTCTGGTCCCGCCTCGGCGAACTCCGTCCGCGCAAAGCCGCCGACCCCGATCCTCATCATCGGCGTCATCGGCTGCATGGCCGAGCGCGACGGCATCAACATCTTCAAAAAGCATCCCCACATCGACCTCCTCTGCGGCCCCGGCGAACTCGATCAGCTCGCCAACTCTCGTCCACAACGCCGCCATCACCGCCGGCCCGCACCGCACGCGCCAGGTCGCCCTGATGGGCGCAGCCGTCCGCCGCAGCAGCAACACTGGAAGCCGCCGAAGATCACCTGGAAATGCTCGATCTCTCCCGCAGCATTTCACCGGCGGACGATATTTCCCAGGCCTACGTCCGCATCACCCGCGGCTGCAACAAATTCTGCACCTACTGCGTCGTCCCCTACACCCGCGGCCCGGAAGTTCATCGCCCCCCGAAAAACATCATCGAAGAAGTCCAGAAACTCGTCGCCGCCGGCGCACGCGAAGTCACGCTGCTCGGCCAAACGATCAACCACTACGCCTACGAGCACGGCGACGGCCGCACCACCACCTTCGCCGATTTGCTCTACGAAATTCACGAAGCCACCCCCGATCTCCCGCGTCTCCGTTTCGTCACCAGCTTCCCCAGCGATTTCACCGACGAAGCCCTGATGGCCATGCGCGATTGCTCCGCGCATCTGCCGCTATCTCCATGCCCCAGCCCAGCACGGCAGCGACCGCATCCTCAAACTCATGAACCGCGGCTACACCGCCGCCCAATACCGCGATTTCCTCGCCCGCGCCCGCGAATATATGCCCGACGTCTCCGTCGCCAGCGATTTCATCGTCGGCTTCCCCACCGAAACCGAAGACGATTTCACCGCCACCGATGGATCTGGTCCGCGAAAGCCGCTTCAAAAATAGCTTCATCTTCAAATATTCCCCCCGGCCCGGCACGGTCGCCATCGACCGCTTCAAAGATGATGTCCCCGAAGAAACCAAACGCCGCCGAAACAATCAGCTTTTAGCCGTTCAGCAGGAAGCATCCGAACAATTCAATCGCGAGTTGATCGGCCGCCGAGTTGAAGTCCTCGTCGAAGGCGAAAGCAAATTAGTCACCCGCCGCGAATCCGCGAACGGCGTAGAACTAGGCTGGGAAAAACCAAAGCCCGCCAGCATCGTCCAATTAGTCGGCCGCACCCGAGGCGACCAGATCGTCGTCTTCGACGGCGAACCCTCTATGAAAGGTCAGCTCATTCATCTTCAGATATCAAAAGCCCAGAGCCTGACCCTCTTCGGAAAAATCCCCGCGCCGGAAATTGTGCCGGTTGCCGTGTGAGGCATAGGAATTGCCTGCTCCATAAGCTATACTTCGCAAAACAAAAGGAGTTGCCATGGATGGCATACCTTCCCAAACGGCTCAGTTGCCGATGCTGAGCTATCTCCGGTTGAGCAATGGATTGCTCGATCTGGGGCCAGCCGACGCGATCCCCTCATTTCCTGCCCGCGTGGAAATCGCCGGCCTGACCCACTACCTCACCCACGATCCCAACTGGGCCCCGGACGATTACCGCCTCCTCTCCAGCGTCTGCCCGCATCTCGGCAGCGAGATCGCTGACATCGGCAATTGCTTCGAATGCCCAAACCATGGCTGGCGTTTCGACCACACGACTGGCCGCTGCCTCACATCGCCGGGGCAGCAAATGGTCTCGATTCCCGTCCACTTTAAAGGTGGTCATCTACTCGTCGATCTCCCGAACCGGGGCACCGCCAAACAATCCACTCCATCCCGTACGCGCCGCCGCCGCGCCGCGGTGCAGGATTTATCGATCTCGCTTCACGCGCACGCATGTTTAGAGTTCACGCACCGGAACTTTTCATTGCTCACCGATCCCTGGCTCGAAGGCCCGGCCTTCCTCGGCGCATGGACCCAATATCCGCCGCCGATCGTGGAAACCGCGTCGCTGCGTCCCGACGCGATCTGGATTTCCCACGAGCATTCCGATCATTTCCACGAGCCGACGCTCGCTAAGTTCGATCGCTCCATCCCGATCTACACGCCCGATTTCCCCAACCGCCGCATCGTCGAGCGCCTGCGCCGGATGGGATTCGAGCAGGTGATCCCGATGCCGTTCGGCCAGACGATCGAAATCGCCAGCAAATTCCAGCTCACCTGCTACGAGCCGGGCAGCCTCTGGAACGACGCCGTCGTCCTGATGGAGATCGAGGGCTTCCGCTTCCTGAACCTCAACGACGCCGGCCTCAACGCGCGCATCGCCCGTGCCGTCGCTCCGGTCGATGTCATCGCCTCCTCGTTTTCCCCGGCGCGTCCGGCTATCCGCTCACCTGGACGCACCTGAGCGAAGAAAAAAAATCAGCCATCATCGAGCGCTCCGCCAGGGAATTCTCCACATGCTGAAGGAAGCCGTGGAAATGTACGGCGGCCAAACGATCCTCCCCTTCGCCGGCCATTTCTCCCTCTGGCATCCGTCGCACGAGTCCTACGTCCGCGCGATGCACAAAAATACGGTGGACGACGTCGTCCGCGCGTTTGAAGGCCAATCCACCCGCGTCGTCGATCTCCTCCCCGGCGAATCCTGGAACGTGACGGACAACCGTATTACCCGGGCCTGGAAACGCCGCGACCGGCTCTACGAATCCGACCGCCAGATCGCCTATCTGCGGAGAAATTTCGACGCTGAAACGTTTGCCGCCCACCATCCCGCGCCCGAAGCGCCCAAGCGATCGAATATCGAAAAATATTTCCTGAGTTTGAATCGCACCGCCGAGATCGCATTCTGCGAAGACCTCACGGTGACTCTCCGCTTCACGCCCGAAAGTGCCGCACCCGCCGAGCCCGACTTCGCCTTCGAAATCTTCGCCGGCCGGCTTCGCATCCTTCCCGCGCCGGCGGAAGAGCCCAATCTCCTGATCGAAATCCCCGCCGGCATCCTGAATCGCATCATCACCGAGAATCTCTCCTGGGACGAAGCCCACATCGGCTACTGGTGCCGCTTCTCCCGTCAGCCCGACGTTTTCCATGCCGGCTTCTGGCGGTTGCTGCAAGCGCCCTATTTCGCAAAACCCGCCGGCCTCCAGCCCAATCGCGATAGCAACATCGGCCCGATCACCGAGAAATGGATCCTCGCCGACATCATCGAAAAATTCGGCGACCCCGCCGACCGGATCATCCGCCGCTATGGCCTTTACTGCGCCGGCTGTCACCACTCCACCTCCGACACGATTGCCCAGGGCGCTCATCAGCACGGCCTCGATGAGCCGCATCTTCACAAATTGCTCCGAGAACTGAACGAGGCGTTTTCCGCTTGAAGGCCACGAAATGAAAACCGCGTCCCCAAAAAACCAACCGCCCATCAACATATTATTAAAAGCCCCCGATCAGGAGTGCCAGCGCCGCCTCGACCTCATGCAGCTATTGCAGGATTCCCCAATCCCCAAAACTGAACTCGATAGCAACATCGGCCTTTACTGCACCCGACAAACCCTCAGCCGCATCCTGTACATGCACGATCTCTACAGCCAGATCATCAATGTGCATGGCTCGATCATGGAGTTCGGCGTCCGCTGGGGCCACAACCTCGCTCTCTTCTCTTCATTCCGCGGCATTCACGAACCGTATAACTACAGCCGCAAAATCATCGGCTTCGACACCTTTGAAGGCTTCCCCTCCACCGCCGCCGAAGACGGTTCTTCGGTCTCCACCGGCGATTACAACGTCACCGAAAGCTACCAGACGCATCTCTCCCAAATTTTGGATATCCACCAATCCCTTAGCCCGCTGTCGCATGTGCAGAAATACGAACTGGTCCAGGGAGACGCGACAAAAACGCTCCCGAAATATATGGAACAAAATCCCCACACGATCGTCGCTCTTGCCTGTTTCGATTTCGATCTCTACGCCCCCACGAAATCCTGTCTTGAGGCAATACTCCCAAGAATCCCCAAAGGGGGGATCATCGCCTTCGACGAACTCAATCACCCGCAATTTCCGGGCGAAACGACTGCCGTCCTGGAAACCATCGGCCTGCAAAAATATCGTTTGAATCGCAGCCCCTTAAACCCATTCTGCTGCTACGTAAAAATCGAATGATTCGCGGCGTTTTTCCTTATCTCGTCCACGGCCCAAACCGGAGCAGAAAATAAACCCCCAGATCGATCAGGAAAATCAGGGTCACGCAATACCACGTATCGCTTTCATCCATGTCGAAAAATACCCCAAGCAGTGCAAAGCGAAGAACAAACCGGATTCCAAACTGCAGTACCCCTCCAAACGGAATCAACCCCGCCACTGGCATGATGATGTCGCTCGCCGCTGCCGGCGCGACTGAAATCGCCGCGACCCTTAGCGCCGCGCTCCAAAACGACCCAATCTGAATCCCCCGAATCCGCGCCGTCAGCAGCACGCCCGCCAGCATCAAAACCGTTCCGCCAACGATCTCGATGGTGATATGAACCAAAGCCGCGTTCAAATCATGACGGCTTTGAACAAACGAAGCGATCAACTCAACCACGATCCCGCCGCCGAGGAGCCACAGCGGGGCCGTCTGATTTTTCAAAACATCAACATCCACCCCAGTCCGCTCAACGGCCGGCAGCGCCGCCCGCGGCGTTTGATAAGCCAGCGTAGGCATCACCGGTGCGGGAACTGCCACCGCCGTTTTCACCACCCGCGCCGGCTCCGGCGCCAAGTCATATGCCGCATCCTCAACCTCCGGCTGATCCGGGCACTGAATCGCCGCCCCGCAAGGACATCGCGCCGCGCAGGCCAATCATCTCGGTTTTCCACCGATACCGCTTCCCGCAAGCCCCGCATCGAAACCAATCCTCAATACCCATGCGGACAATGATCAATCCCACAAACAGAATTGCGATTATAAAATTCCCTCATTTTTTAGCCGGGGGGGCTGCCGGCCGTGTTGCCCCTTACACTGCCCGTCGCCGCCGTCTGCGCGTCGACCCACCCCACCCGCCCAAATCCACAAACACCGCCACAATCAACAGCACCAACCACCCGCCGTCAACTGTATGATGATTCCGAATCATCGCCCCCATATAAGCCAGCGTCGTATACGGCATGAACAAAAACCCCAGGATCGGCCACAAAAGGGTATTGAACGCCGCCTGAAACCAGTCAGTGAAAATCGCAACGGCAATCATCACGATCCGGGGAAAGAGCACCGCGAAAATCAAAAGCAGGCAAGGCATACCCTTAGTCTAACGCTCAACCCCCAACAGCACATCGTCCAATTCTTAAATCGCTGGACCCTCAAATGCGCTTCCGAACGTCAGCAGGCCAGCCAGCACTGATAGCAGCGGCAACCCGTTTTTATATTCGAGCCTCAGCCCTCAAGCGTCACTAAAACCGTAAACGAAAAAATTCCAACCTATTCAATCCGGACACTCTGAAATATCCCGAGGCTCCTCCGAACTTCTCTTGTTCATATCCCTCCGATACCCAGACGAAACCGGATAACAAACCTTCCTGGCCCGCATGATATTCCCCAGCGGCTGGTGTGCCGCCAGCGCGTGCCACGGACTGAACGACAACGTCTCATCCACATAAACACGCCGCGCCGGACTATACGCGTCCTGTGGCTTGGCCGTGATCGTCCCCACCGCCCGGTAAGGGCTCAGCTTCTCCGGCCACTCCTTCGACGCATCCTCGACCGGCATCTTTTCCAGATCGGTGCAAAGCTGCACGCCCACTTCCCACACCGCCGTCTCGGTCTTAAAAAACTCAACCACCGCATCCCGCAAACCCGAGTAATGAAAATTCACGCCGACATGCTTCCCCTTCAGCGCCTTGAGATTCTCACTCAGCGGCGTGAACGCCAACTTGGCAATGTAATGCCCATACCGAATAGGCACATTGCTCCCATACGTCTCCCCCAGCACATGCGTCTCCGGCCATCCCAGTTGCTCCAGCGTCCCGCTATGCGCCCCAATCAGCCCCAGCACCGCATTGGTCCCGCGCGCGATATTCGAAATCGTCTTCTTCACCAGTTCCGAATCATTCAGATTCTTCTCAATCAGCTTCAAATTCGCCAGAAACGCCTTCGCATCCGGAGCCCCAAACGTTTTGGCGTTCACAAACACAAAATCCTGCGTGCTCTGGCCGGCGTTCTCCGCCACCATCTCCATCCCTTCGATCCCCACGATTTTCACAGCCATTCCGCGTGGCGTGGAAACGCTATCCGCCAGAAGATCCCCCGGCGCAGTCGAGAACCGGACGATCGCCGGATACGTCCGCGCCGCACTGAACAATCCCTGCCGCAATTCCGCTGGCAAATCACCCTTAATCGCGAATTCCGCTTTCAATAACCCATGACTCTTCGAATGCGCAAACCTGACCGCATGACGATACTGGTCATTCAGCAACACCTGAGTCCGCTGCACCACCTCCTTTACTTCCGCGAAGGTCTTCGCCTCCCCATCATGCACTCTTTCGACCGAAGCATCGTAACGGACATAACTGCTGGCAATCGTGGACATCGCGAATCTCCCGCGAAACGGAGTTATGCGAAATTAAAATAAACGTCGCGTTCTATTCTTGCATCATTCGATCAAGAACGGGATGTTCAAATTTTTGTTTTTCTTCGTAGCGATTTTGTCCGCTTGCGCCGACAGCCTAACCTTTGCCGACATCGCCCAATTTATCCTGACGATTAATCCTAATGCCTTTCTGTTACTGCATGAGATAAAGTTAGTATTGACTAACACAAACTGAGAAAAGTGTTCAGAAGTGTTCAGTTCTGTTCAGTCGATCATCCCTTCACCGCCCCAGACGCCAATCCGCTGATAAAATCCCTCTGCAACGCGAAGAACAACACCGCCACCGGCAAAATGCTCACCAACGTCGCCGCCATCACAACGCCATAGTTGTGCTGAAATTCCGGCAAGCCCGTCAGACTGTTCAATCCAATCGGCAGCGTATATTTCGCCTCATTCTGCAGAATAACCTGTGGCCACAAAAAGCTGTTCCACTCCGCTAAAAAGCTCAAAAGCGTGTATGCCCCGATCATCGGCCGCACCACCGGCAGCACGATGTCCCACCACAATCGAAGCTCGCTGCATCCATCCAATCGTCCGCATTGCAGCAGTTCATCCGGTACGTTCAGCATCGCCTGCCGGAAGAGGATGATCCCAAAAACGCTGACCGCGCCCGGCACGATGATCGCCAGGTACGAATCGATCCAGTGCAGGTGATACATCAGCTCATAACTTCCCGGCACCAGCACCTGCGATGGCAACAGCATGGTCCCGAGCATGATCAGCATGATCGGCCCCTTGCCGGCAAACTCATACTTCGCCAGCGCAAATCCCCCAAGACTGCTGAGCGTGACAACCAGAACCGTATGCAGCGATGAAAGAAAAATCGAATTCACCACCCACCGCGCAAACGGCTGATCGCCCAGCAGCCGAAAATTGTCTAGCGTCAATCGATCCAGATGCCCCCACGGCAAGTAGCGTGCTGCCCACCAAATCCTCGGGCGATTTGAACGCCGCACAGATCAGCCAGACAAACGGCAGCACCGCCATCGCGGCGAAGACGGCAAGCAGCAGATGAAGCGCAATCGCGTCGCATCACGTCCCGCTCTCCGGCCTGAATCGAAAGAACCGGAATTTCACAAATGTCAGCGTCAGCAAGAATCGCCACCAGCATCCACCCGATGGCCGATGCGTATCCCAGATCACCCGTGTTGAATCCCACGATGAACAGGTACATCACCACCGTCAGCCCGCGAGCATCCGGCCCCGCTCCCTGGAGCAAGACGAACGGCAACTCAAAAAGCTGAAACCCGCCAATCGCCCCGACGAGAACAACATACCCAAGCATCGGCCGAATGCCCGGCATTGTGACGTGAATGAATCGCTGCCAATTCCCCGCTCCGTCCATCTCGGCCGCTTCGTACAACTCCGGGTCAACCGATTGCAAAGCCGCGAGGAAATAGACCATCCCGTAGCCGGTCGCCAGCCAAAGACTGGCGATCAGCACCGAGGGCATCGCGAGATTCGGGCTGCTCAGCCAGGGGATGGCAACGCGATGGCCGGCGATGTCGCTGACGATCTTGTTGATTAATCCGTCGGGTCCGAACAATTGGAAAAAGATCACGCCGACAAAGACCTGCCCCACGAGATAGCTTGAAAAAAAGCTGAACCGAAACAGATTACGGAATCGAATTCGCCGGCTGTTGAGCAGCAAAGCCAGCCCCAGCGACATCGGAATCTGCAATGCCAGAAATGCAACCGTGTAAACAGCGGTGTTCAGCAGCGCCAGGCCAAACAAGCGATCATGCCCCAGCAGATAGCGATAGTTGTCCAATCCCACAAACACGCTATGCCGCGGCCCGATCGTTTTGTGAAAGCTCAGGATCAAACTGCGCGACAGCGGGTAGAGCATGAAGACGCAGAAGATCACCAGAAATGGAGAGACGAACAGATACGGCGCCGCGCGGGTTTGCAGTTTCCACCAGCGATCTCGATTCATGGCTCAAACTTCCCGAAATCAATCCGGCGTTGCATATCCTCCTGCGCCTCAGTCAGCCAAGCCGCACATGGCCCGCCCAATCCATCCGTTCCCCCATGGCTCGCAACATATTCCTCCGCCCGGTGCAGCACCGCGACCAGCACCAGCTCCGCCTGAAACGTGTACGGCGTCACAATCCGTTCAGGAATTTCTCCAGCCAATCGAATATATAAATCTCCAACATCCTGGCCGCCCGAGAAAAATGAATCGCTCTGGTGATAAACCAGATCATTCCAATATTCTGGAATCGCCGGAAGAATCTCATCGCCGGAAGCAACGCGGGCCTGATGCGCCTGCGGGCTGAGATATAGAAATTCGAGCAGCTTCCATGCCTCATCCGGATGCGGACAACTTCGGCAAATCCCGATCATCGTCCCGCCGGAGGTGCTGGTCGGTGCATCGCTCGCTTCAAACCTCGGCAGTGCCATCATCCGAACTTTGCCGCGAAGCTCCGGCGAGAATTCCTTGATATATCCGGCCTTCCAATCCGGCGTGCAGACCGCGCACACATTGCCGCGCGCGAAATCCTCCGTCCATCCAACGCCAGAGCGAAATATCCGCCCCAATTGCGCGCGGCCCGGCAAGCAATTGGGCATAAAATATCGCCGTCTCCAAAAGCTTCGGATCGGTGAAATGCAGCTTTTCGCTTCCATCGATCAGATTGATATGCCGCTGCAAAAGCATCTCGACAATTTCGTCCGGGCAGCCGGTGGATAATGCGATCGCTCTGCGGCTCGGGATGTCCGTGAGCCGCCCAATAGCTTTGAAATGCCAGACACCGTTCCTGAAATTCACCCCACGTCTTCGCACTTTCCGAGATCGACGCCGGCTTCGTCGAACAGATCCTTGCGATAGGTGATCGTCACCGGATGCACATCCGCCGGCACGCCGTAAATGATCCGCTCACCCGTTCGGGGATCGATTTTCGACCAAGGCGCAAATCGGCTCGCGCACCATCCGGCGATCCCACCCGGATTTCTGCAGAAAACCATTCAGCGGCAACAAACCCACATCATCAATCGGCGGACGCAAAAATTGTCCAATCGAATGAATCTCGATCTCGCAAAGATCAGGCGATTGCTCACCCGCATCCGACATGAAAGCCGAAGCCAGCCGGATATTCTCACCCATCTGGCCGATCAGGCTGATTCTCACCCGCAGTCCGGATTCGCGCTCAAACTGCTCCGCCAGGGATGGCATTGCGCGTCCGTTCCCATCCTGAATTTGATCGCGATAGGTCCGCGCATCGGTCTGATCGAAGGTCCAAAGCACCAGGTCCGCGCGTGGCGGGGCGGGATGATTCCAGACCGCGAAGGCGCTGATCGCCGCCGCGAGCATGAGTACGAGAATGGGTTTGCCCAATGAAAAACGCACCAGATTGGGCCATTGTCGTGCCCGGAAGGGGGGGTAGCAAATGGCGGTGAGGTTCGAGCGGAAGTACCCTTAAAGTAGCCAAAGCCCAGGCAGGGGCGTAGACTGTTTGCATGGCTGACGGGCCGCATATTTTGCCGAATATCCCGCGGGTTTCGGCTCAACATCGATCGCGGCCGTACGATCCCGTCTGCGCGATCTTCCGCCAATATCTGCGAGGCCAGCGGCTGAAGTTCACCCCCGAGCGGGCGATGATTCTCGACGCCGTGCTGCGCAAGACGGCCCTGTTCGAAGCCGAGCAACTGGCCGTCGATCTGCGGCAACTCGGCCACCGCGTCAGCCGCGCCACCGTCTATCGCACCCTCGCCCATTTACAGGATGCGGGGATTCTCAAGCAGGTCTTTTTCGACAACAAGCAGTCCTATTACGACGTGATTGTCGGCCGGCACGCAAACGATTACTTGATCTGCGTTACCACGGGCAATGTGATCGAATTCAGCAGTGATAAGCTGCGTAAGCTGCGCGACGAGATTTGCCGCCAACACGGATTTGAGCCGCTTTCCCACCAGTTTCACATTTTCGGATTGAGCCCACAGGCCAAGACGGAAGTGGCAACCACCGGAACGAAGGCAGCGGACGTTCCAAGAAAATCCCCGTTCAGCACATCGCGATGAACGTCGCCAGGGCGAGAATGCCGATCCGGATTTTTTTATCCCAGAACCGACGATTGGTCAGGTAAGCGATCATTGGCTTGATTCCTTGGTTGGATGTTATCAAGCCACATGCCGGGGCAGCTATTCCGCTCCAGGCGTTCAACAGGCGGCCTTTGACGGGCTATTTTGAAGGCCGTTTATTCCGTCTGATGATCGTCTGCAACAAGACTCGCTCTATCAGCAAATAAGTTGCTGCAACGAAGCAACACTGACAAGATGCTGCGACACACCTTGACGATTTGTCATATTAGTTAATTTGCGTGATCTGACTACGGTCACTTAATATAGCGAGCTCAACCGATGTTCATGCCCGATTTAGAGGCAATCTAAGATAATTAATATGATGCTTCGTCATGAAATTCACAATTCTTGCCTACTTGTAATGCAGCGCTTGAAGATTGACCATATTTCACCATAGAACAAGGTAAGTCTTGCCGCAGCATTTTTCCAACATCCTGGTTATATTGGGTTGTTGCGGGGCGCTGTGCCCAAAGTTGCCGGAAGTGATTGAGGGTTTTTGTAAAAACGCGAGGAACCGTGTCGTATTCGCAGGTATTTGACAGTCTAAAACGGGTTGTTCGATTTTCGCAAGCCTGGCTGGTCAGCGCAATGCCAAGAGGGGGCTCGCAAATTGTCCAGCCGCCTCATTTGAGCGAAGGGTGGAGCAGGGCCTACGCGGCTGAGTTTCATGCCGAAGATGCTCCGACCTGGCAGGCCACAATTGAGGATAAAACCGTCAACGCGAATGAATGCTGGAGCGGTGGGCTGCAGCAATCCCGCTTCTATCGCGATTTCCTGGGCGGCGAAAAGCTGGTTTATGGATTGAGTTCAGCCGTCAGGTCGCCCGTCCTCGCCGGCTTCGATGGTGCGCTGAATGTTTATCGAACCGCCGATTTGGGCAGCTTTTCCGACGGCGATGTCAAAGCCGTCTCCGAAGCCGCCGCCCAGATCAGCCGCGCCGCCGCCGAGGCCCGCGCCGCCCGTCTGCATGGTGATTGCGCAAGCCCGCGACCTGGACCCCGCGGGCCGGCTCCCGGCAGATCGTCATTGGCGCAAACCTCAAACCGATCATTGCCGACGGCCTGGCGCTGCTCGACCAGCGCATCAGCGATCAAATTCATGCCGATGCCCGGCATCGCCTGCAGCATCTTGGCAGCCAATCGATGACCTCCGATCGCCTCGCGCTATCCGATTCAACCGGCCAGCTCCGAAACTTCCGCGCCGTCGCATATAAGAATTACCCCGCCCTCGGCGAAGGGGCCGTGGTTTTCTATGGTGCGCTGCCCGGCTTCTGCGAATGGAGTTCGCTCCGATCAGCCGATGTATCTGCCGATCCGGAACTCGCTCGCCTCGTGCCGGCGATTCAGTTCATGACCGAGCATTTCCGCCGCGGGCCGACGCTTGGCGAAATCGCCAAGCATGTTCACCTAAGCCCCTTTCATTTCCATCGCCGGTTCACGGAGTTGCTGGGCATTACCCCCAAGCACTTTTTGCTTGAGTGCCAGATTTTCCAGGCCAAGCGCATGCTCTACGGCCGCGACACGGAATTGGCCGACATCGCGAAATTCTGCGGCTTCGCCCACCAGAGCCATTTTACCAGCCGATTCAAACAGTTCTCCGGCCTGACTCCGACCCGTTGGCGCAAATGGGCGCTGCGAAACGACGAACCGGAAACCAGCCGCGTCGAAGTCAAGAATTGACAATGAGTCGGCGGTCATTTGTCATGGGTCACTTGTCATTCGCGAAACACAAATGACAAGTGACCCATGACAGTTGGCAACCCTATACGAATCGGCTGCGTTAGTTATCTAAACGCCAAGCCTCTCATTCATGACCTGGAAAATGATCCGGGCGTCGATCTTCAATTAGCCGTGCCGGCATTGCTCCTCGAAGGGCTGCGGTCGCGCCGTTTTGATATCGCGTTACTGCCAGTCATCGATTACCAGCGACTTCGCGATGCAAGAATTGTCCCCAGCGGCGGCATCGGCTGCGACGGCCCAACCCTTACGGTCCGAATCTTCAGCCGGACGCCCATTAAAAAAATCACCACGCTCGCCTGCGATATCGAGAGCCACAGTTCGGTGGCACTGGCCCGGATCGTGCTCGCCGAGCATTATGGGATTTCGCCCAAGGTGGTCGATTTATCCGCGGAAACCAGCGATGCGCAGGCCATGCTCCTCATCGGCGACAAGGTTGTTTCGCGTCAGCGGACGGAAATGCCATACGAACTCGATCTCGGGGCAGCCTGGAAGGAACTGACGGACATGCCGTTCGTCTTCGCGGTCTGGATTACCCGAGCCGGCACGGATTTGGGCGATCTCCCCGAGCGTCTCAGCCGCGCCAGAACACGGGGATTGGCCGATCTGCCGAACATCATCGCCCGTCACGCGGTCACGCGCGGCTGGGCCGCCGATCTGGCGATGCAATATCTATCCGACTATCTGAAGTTTGAAATCGGCCCGGCCCAGTTGGAATCGATCCGCTACTTTCACGATCTGGCCGCTAAATATTCGCTCATCCCACCGCCGCGGCCGCTTGAGCTTTACTGACGATCGCAGCTATCGCGATTGCCCCGTCACATCCGTCATCTTTTTCAGCTCGTTGGTCTTCATATTGAAAACCGCCTGCGCACAGGTTCCGCCGTCGAGATTTTTATCATCGACGACGGTGACTTTCCCCAGCTTCCCGCCGCGGCAAGTCAGAGTCTGCTCAACCGGATCGAAATCAAATTCTCCGCAGTAAATCGTCTTGTCGGTTGTGATGACCGTCATTGCGCCGGTTGCCGTGAGTGATTTGAGCCGGCGATCAGGCGCTTCATCGAGATCGCCGGCGTTCGGACTCGCCGCCGCCTGGCCGGCCCCTTCGAATTCAGCCTGGACGATGTCGGCATTTTCCAATGTGACTTGATCGGGTTTTGGTCCGTCGGTCCGGTGCACCATCTTGACAGCGCCATCGATGACCGCGGTGTGGGCGCTGTCGTCGTAGATGAATCGCTTCTGCCACTGGATAGCTGTTGCTCCGTGACCGCCAAAGCTAGAGCCGGCGTCGGCCGCAGGCGCGGCATTTCGCGGCGATTGCTCCAGGGCCAATATTCTTCCCGGACCCGGAACGGTCAAGCGTTTGGAAGGCACGTCGTAATCAATTTGGCGACTCAACAAATTATATTGATGCAGCAAATTCCCGCCGGCATCGGTCAAAACAGATTGCACCTGGGCCTCCGGCCGCGTGGTGGGCGAAGCGGGAACATCATCTACTCGCAGTGATAGCATCTGGATCTGCTTGTTCTTCAGAAAATCAGCGTCGGCATAGGCGGTCGATTCACCTTGCTTCGCCGCCGGTGTATGCGCTGGTTGCGTTGCCGGCGCCACATCCACCAGCGTTGCGAGAATGTGATCGCACTTGGCTGAATCATGACTGCCATCGGGATTGTCCGACCGCGCAATCACTCCGCCAACCACGAACACCTCGTTGGTCTTCCCATCCAGCGTCGCCTTCTGCAGCCAGCTTAAGAAAAGCGGGCGAGGCTTCTGTCTGGGATCTTTTGGTTGCTCAAGGCCGTTGAATGTCCCCGGGCCATCGATCGATGCCGTCTGATCGTGCGGCGAAAGATGGATCATTGGCCCCTGCATCGTGGACGATTTGTTCTTTACCTTCGCATCCTGCGTGGGCGAGCCATACAGCGTCACATGCGCGTGATCGTCCAGCATCTTCACATACAACTGATCGCATGATGCGGATGAAGAATCCTTGCCGATGATCACCACATTCGTGCTGGCGGTGAGATTATCGAGCGCGACTTCCTCTTCCGACTGAGCATTGGCTTTTGCCGGCGTCGGCAGCAATCCAACCTGAAGATGCTCTGCCGTCAGCGTCTCATCTTCCTGAACCGCCTGCACCGATCCATCGCAAATGATCGTCTTGGCGTACAGCGTCCCGTCCGGGCCGGGATCGCGGAACAATTGCAATTGCTGCCCGGCGATCCGGCGGTCTTTCTTATTGGCCTCATGAACGATGCAGTTGGCATTGCCGATCGCGGTGATTCGCCGCAAGGGGGGTGAGGAGGATTTATGGGCATCCGCGCCACTGACTGCGTCGAATTGCAAGCCGACATTGTTGGTGGCCGTCAGATGAAATCGCGGGTGATCCACGACGACGTTTCCCGCCAGATCGCCGCGCTCGATCTGCATATCGCCGCCGGTGACATCGTAAAAATGCACCCGGCAGCTTCGCTCGTAACTCGCATTCAGAACGCTCTTGGAATCATTGGGATCGGGAAGCTTGATCTGGCCCGGTCCATCGAAATTCGCGAGATGAGTCGCCCTCGAAAAATCCAGGCTCTGACCCGTGACAGAGGAGATTACGCCCGCCTTGGTCTGAGTCAGCAGAACATCTCCGGTGAGGAGCGCGCTAGAATCGGCCGTGTGGAACGTGAGATCGGTGCATCGGGCATCAACCCATTGCTGCGCATCCGCACCGGCCTGATGCAAGAGCACCGGAGCGCCGGCGAAGTGAATGATCGCCTTCCCATCCGGCAGCGGGGGGGCACTCGGCTGATTGTTCGGAACCATCACCATCTTCCCGGCCCAATGAATATGAATGGGCTCGGCAGCGGAAGGGGCGGTCGTGGTTAATGGAGCGGTGCTGGGATTTGTAGCCGGCGTTGTGGGGGACGTTGGAGTCGTCGGGGGCGCAGCCGTCGTCTCTGTCGGAGGCGAATTATCCGCCGCGGAATTGCCTCCGCTTTTGGTGATGAAGTCGGCATCCATCCGATCCGCGCGAATTAATTCCTGGCCCGCCTGGATGACGCGAACACGTTCGAAAAATGTCGCGAGATAACGATGCCGGGTCGTATCGTCCGGCGGTGGGGCGGGGGAAGTCGTTGCCAAGGCGGCAGGAGCAGGAGCAACGACCGCCGGCGCGGCCGGGGTAACCGTTGGATTGGTCGTCGGCGCCGGGGCGGGTGAACTCGATAGTGCGCTCGCGTTGTAAACCGTCAGGTCTTTCCCATGCGCGATCGTCAGAGATTTCAATTGCTTGTCCAGATCGTTCCAGTACATCAGCAGGCCGGACCCGTTGAATGCAAAATCCTTGGCCTGCACGGTCACGGGGATCTCGTCGGCATGCACCACCTTGCCGTCGGCATCGATATATTCCTGCGTGAAGAGCGTATACGTGTCGTTATCAAACTGGGCGTTGGTCATCGTCATCGTCATATCAGCCGCATCGCGGGCCTGTTGGGCGGGCGACGAAAAAATCTTCACATGAACATTGCGAAGATTCCCATAC
The DNA here is from genome assembly GCA_963773725.1 of uncultured Phycisphaerales bacterium. GTDB lineage: Bacteria > Planctomycetota > Phycisphaerae > Tepidisphaerales > Tepidisphaeraceae > PALSA-1353. Next base: position 11,374 of record CAVZCA010000006.1, on the reverse strand, counting down.
CGCGGCGGATCGGTCGGAGCGTTGGACATCATTCCTTTGTCCGCGCCCGGAGCGAAGCGGATATTCCCATCCACCCCTTCGATCTGAAGCACCTGTGAATCGCTCAGGAAGAACTGAATCACGGGATTCGTGACCTTCACCGTGCCGTCGGGCTGCGGGTCGTAATAATCCGACTTGAATTGGTAATAAAGCTGCCCCTTCTGGTCGAATTGTTTCACCCACGCGCCGGCGCCGGCTTTGATGAACGCATTTTTGTCCCCGCTGACCGGCACGAAAATTATCAGGCGATTTGTTGCCGCCGATCCATGAGCCGAACCTCGGCTGCGAGTAGAAATATACGATGAACGCTCCCACCAGCACGATCAATGTGAGAAGAATCGGAATGAGCTTTCGCATCGAATAAATCGGCTACCCCCCGGCATCGACATCGAGCATGCGCAGAATCACCAAATCCTGAACATCAATCAATCCAACCGGCTGATCCTGATCGTTCACAACCGGCAATTCATCGATGCGATATTGCCGCAGGATCGCCATCGCTTCGCTCGCCAGGGCCGATTCTTTCACCCGCTTGGGTGAGTGGGTCATGACGGTGTTGATCGGACGGTTGAGGGCCGAGCCATCATCGTTATCCGTCACCAGCCGGCGAAGATCGCCATCGGAAAAAATGCCGGAGAGCTTGCCGCTTTTGTCGGTCAGTATGACAGCTCCGCTGCGGCGTTTGATGCTGCTGACCTCGTGGAGCACCTGGCCGACGGTCAATTGATCCGACGCCACCGGAAGATTTTCGCCAAGCCGGAAGGTCATCGCTTCCTTGACGCGAATCAGTTTCCGCCCGATCTGTCCAGCCGGGTGGAAGACAGCAAAGTCTTCGGAGCTGAAATTCCGCAGCTTCATCACCGTCAGCGCCAGGGCATCGCCCAAGGCCATCATGGCGGTTGTCGATGCACTGGGGGCGAGGCCCAATGGACAGGCTTCTTCGATCTTTCCCATGGCCAGCACGATGTCAGCCGACCGCCCCAGTCCGTTCGACGCCGACGCCGTCATGGCGATGACTGGATGATCGAGCTTTTTCACCAGGCTCAGGAGGCGGAGAATTTCATCGCTTTCGCCGCTGGCTGAGAGGATCAGCACGATATCCCCTTTGCGGATCGACCCCAGATCGCCGTGAACGGCATCCGCCGCCGACAGGAAATGGCTCGGCGTGCCGGTGCTGGCGAAGGTCGCCGATAGCTTCCGGGCGACGTGCCCGGCCTTGCCGACGCCGCTCGTCAGGACCGATCCCCGGCAGGCCAGAACCAGCTTCACCGCCCGCTCGAATGACCCATTGATCGCCTCAGCCATGGCCCCAACGGCGGCGGCTTCGGCCTGAATCACCTGGCGGGCAAATTGGAGAAGATCGTCGGGCATTTGTGAGGCAACAATCCGGACTCTGGATTATCGGCCGCCGCGTACTAAAATCAATCAATCGCCAATCAAGGATGACCTTGGAATATCGCGTTGAACTGGATGTCTATCACGGCCCGCTCGATTTGCTCCTCTATCTCATCAAGCGGGACGAGCTTGATATCTATGACATCCCCATCACCCGGATCCTCGATACCTACATGACGTATGTCGAGATGCTCAGGGGTCTGCGCCAGGAGCAGGGGCTCGATATTAACGTCGCGGGCGATTTCCTGGTGATGGCGGCAACGCTGATGGAAATCAAAAGCGCGATGTTGCTTCCTAAGCCGCCGCCCGTCGTCGGCCAGGAATCGGCCGCGGCTGATCTGGTCGATCCGCGCTACGAACTGGTCCAACAACTCCTGGAATATAAAAAGATCAAGGACGCGGCAGCGTTGCTCGAGCAGCGGCAGCGCGAGCAGGAACAGCGCTTCCGCGCGTTCCGGCCCGGCACGAGGGCGAAGCCGACGAGCCGCCGCCGATCGATCTGGACGAGGTGCAGATATGGGATCTTCTGTCCGCTTTCGGCCGGCTAATGAAGGAAGTCGGCACGCGCGGGCCGAGTGTTCACGAGATTACCTACGATGATACGCCGATCGATCTTCACGCGGCCGATATCGAGGATCGACTCACGCGCGAGGGGAAACTGACGCTTCGCAGCTGGTCGTCGGCCGCAAAAGCCGCAGCGAAATGATCGGCGTCTTTTTGGCCCTGTTAGAATTGATCCGCCAGAAAAAGATTCTGGTCGTGCAGGGGGATGAACATACGGATATGGAAATCACGCCGCGCCCGAAGAGCACAGGAGCACGTACACGGAAGCGGCCCCGCCCGATTCGGCCACCCCGCAAACAGAGAACGTGTGAAGAGGGACATTTTTGCGGCAAGTTCCGCCGAAAAAAGCTATTGAAAGCCCGCGCGAAGGACGATGAAGTTGCCTAGATAGCAGGTAGACAGTCAAGACAATGATCCGAACCGCCACCATTCACGATGTCCCGCGAATCCAGGAGATCATCAACAGCCACGCCGAGCTGGGAAAGATGCTCTTCAAAAGCGTGGCCCAGATTTACGAATCGCTGCGAGATTTCGCGGTCTATGAGATCGACGACGAGATCACCAACGGCCACCTCGCGCCAGGCCGCGTCGTCGGCTGCACGGCCCTCTCAATCATCTGGGCCGACCTGGCCGAAGTCCGCTCGCTGGCGGTGGATGATGAATACCGTGGCCGAGGTATCGGACGAAAACTAGTCGAGTGGGCCGCCGACGAAGCCCGCCGACTGCAAATCCGCCGGCTCATGTCCCTCACTTACGAGCAGGCGTTTTTCGAGAAACTGGGGTTTGAGGTTGTTTCAAAGGACACGTTACCGCTGAAGGTTTGGAGCGATTGCGTCCGCTGCCCCAAGCGCGACGGCTGTGACGAGATCGCGATGGTGCGAGTATTGCACGACGTGCCGGTCACCACTATGCAACAGGCCCCGCCGACGCCGCGCGGCGTGAGTATTCCCGTGCTGAATGAAATGGTTGAAGACTAAAGACAAATTAAACCGCCAAGTCGCCAAGACGCAGAGAAATGCGGTGCAAAAGTATTTCCTAAATCTGCCTTGGCATCTTCGTGTCATGGCGGTTCAATTCTTTTACTCGAACCAGCAGTGGCAAAATCCCTACATCACTGCTACAGTTCCAGCATGATTCACGAAAACCTCTCCCAAGCGATCGAAGACCTTTCATCCCGGATGATTGCCATCCGGGACTCTCTTTGACTTACCCACCAAAATATCGCGAAAAACTGAATTAGAAACGAAGATGGGGGAGGAAGGCTTCTGGAACAACCAGGATGCCGCCAAAACCGTCGTTGCCGAGGTCAAAGCGCTCAAAGCGGCCATCGACCCGGTCGAAGCCATGCTTCGCGCCGTGGATGATGTGCGCGCCCTCTACGAGCTAGGCGAAGAAGCCGGCGACGCCGAGTCGATGGAAGAGGCCGACCGCACGCTCACCGATCTCGAAAAGCGGGCCGAGAAGGTCGAGCTTCAATCCCTGCTCGACGGCAAGAACGATCCGAAAAGCTGCTTCGTCCAGATCCACGCCGGCGCCGGCGGCACCGAAGCCCAGGATTGGGCCGAGATGCTCCTGCGGATGTATCTCTATTATTTCGAGCGCCGCGGCTGGGATGTTTCAGAGGTCGATCGAACCCTCGGCGAGCAGGCCGGCATCAAAAATGTCACGCTGCTTGTGAAGGGCGAATACGCCTACGGCTACATGCGAGCCGAAGCGGGCGTTCATCGCCTCGTTCGCCCCAGCCCCTTCAATGCGCAGAACAAACGCCAGACCAGCTTCGCATCGGTCGATGTTGTCCCGGATTTTGAAGATACCGACACCGATGTTGAGATTCCCGAATCGGACATGGAAATTGTCGCCTTCGTCCGCGCCAGCGGCCCGGGCGGGCAAAACGTCAACAAAGTCGCCTCTGCCGTGCGCATCACGCACAAGCCCACCGGCATCCAGGTCACCTGCTCCGTCGAGCGCAGCCAGCAGCAGAACAGGCGATTGGCCATCGCGCTCATCCGAGGCCGGGTCGAGCAGATCGAGCAGGCCAAGCGCGATGATGAACTCAAAGCGATGTACGGCGAGAAAGGATCAATCGCCTGGGGCAACCAGATTCGCAGCTACGTTCTGGATGATCGCCGGGTGAAGGACCACCGCACCAACGTGGAAACATCAAACGTGGAAAGTGTCCTAGATCGAGGTGAATTGGATACTTTTATCGACGCTGAGTTGCGACGAAAGAAAAAGGCACGAGATAAGAAATAAAGAAGAAGCTGATTTTCGGTTGCACTGTTCGTGACAGCCGGAGTCATTGACTCGTATATAACACTCGCTGCCGCCGCAACGCCGCAGGCTGGCCTGTCAAAATTCCTGCAGGCCTTTTGCCGCCGAAGGATCGCCAGAAATAAATCTGGCCAGCCAACACCATTCACTCCGGCGACGCGCGTCATATTCGAGCCAGCGATCCCAGGTCGGCACTAATCCCGCGACGAAAATAATCTTAGATTTATTCTGTAGAGCCCCTATCGCATTATTAGATTGATTGTACTAACACTGTAAGAAGGCATCGCATAAGTAAAATCCCCAAGATCTTTGATCTGAATTTCCCCAGCGTGCAATGGCTTCGGGTTACCGCGGGACAATAAATAAACACTCGCCACCCCAAACGATTTCCTACCGTTCAATTTCACACCCGCCAAAATCGGTCGCCCCGTCTTATTGATCGCGATCAAAACCATCCGATTCGGATTGACTGAATCCAAACTCGCGTAAACCGAAGTATCCGGCACGTCATTCGTCGTCGCCGAAACCGAAATATCCCCAAACGCCCCATTCTTCCCATCAAAATCCCGGTACATCGCAAATCCTCCGGCAATAAACGGCTCCTTCGGCACCAGCGCCCACTCATTCGCCGAAAAAACCCCGCTCCGCCCGAAAATCCCCAGCACATCCGCCTCGGCTATTCCGCCGGAGATATCACTCCCGCCCCCATAGTTATATTCGCTGAACGCCAGTTTCGTCCCCGGATAATTATCCGCGATCTTCCCCTGCAACGTCGGTATCACCTCCAGCGGAGCCGGCGTGTTCTTCGTGATCCAGCTTGTCTCGATAAAATCCGGATCCCACAAAGAGCGCGGGGTTTGCAATCGCGCCGCCGCTACCGCCGGCCTGGAATCCGGCTCGATGATCCGCACGCCTCCGCCGGTCGCTTCCGGATAAAAATGCACATCCAGCACGTCGATCAATCGTTTTCCCGCCGCGTGCCAGCCCTGGCCATCTCCGCCAGGTAAAATTCCTGGAAATCCCGCCCATCCGCATCGGGCGCATTTTGCAGAGTGGTAAATCCGTTCCACCCATAATTCGCCGGCCCATACACCAGCGTGTTTGGCTCAACCCTCTTGATCGCCGTCGCATACGGAATCGTCCGCTCGATCAGCTCCGCATACGTCACTTTCTTCGGATACACCTCCGGATGACTCTCCGCCCAAAGGTCCGGCTCATTGTCCAGCGTGAAATAAATCCGCCGATTGGGATCGGTCTGCCCATACGGATAATTTACCTTCACCCAGTTCACAAACTCATCCTGATAAACCACCGGCGCATTCGGATCTGGCGTAAGCGTGAACCGCGCGCCTTTCATCGGCATCGACCGATGAAATCGCGTCTGCAGATAATTCGCCCCGCTCTTGTGTACATCGTCCCCTTTCTCATCAGCCGCGACAAAGCCGATCATCGGAACGGTGATCAGCGCCCCCGCATTGTTTTCCGCGGCATTCTTAAGCATCGCCGCGATCGGCGCGGCAACTGAAGTCCCTTGAAAAAAATCGTCATTGACGAAATACCAATCCTTCCCCGCGTTGGATGCATTCGTGACCCAGTTATATTCCGAAGTCCGATTTCCCCCGAACCGCTCGAACGTGGCATTCGTCCACTGATCGCCGATCGGTTGATTCACCCCGTAAATCAGCCGCGAAATCGAATGCACGTCCCGCTGGGCGTCGATCATGAAATGAACCGTGCTTTGTCCCGAAGCGACCTGACCCACAAGCGTCAGCAGAACCGAAAAAAAAACCGCACTACGCATGCTCTCTCCTCGACCGATAAAACTGCTCATTCCGCTCTTGTTAATGTATATGAAGCAGCCTCTGGGGTCATCATAAAAGCAAAGGATCTGGGTTTTACGTATACGCGCATTTCTCGCGCGAATTACACTTTTGATCGCCCGAGAAATAACCCGGAAATAAGCGAATGATGTTTATAAAGGAGACCCACGATGCAACCCAGAATGAAAAGCCCGGTCATGGTCATCCCCGAAGCCATGCAGGCCATGCTCGCGCTCGGCAAATCCGCAAAAAACAGCGGCGTTCCCGAGGCTACATTCCATCTCCTGCTGCTCCGAGCCAGCCAGATCAACGGCTGCAGCTTTTGCGTGGACATGCACGCCCGCGACCTCAAAAAAATTGGCGAAACCGACGAACGAATCTTTGGCGTAGCCGCGTGGCGCGAATCCCCGTTCTTCACCGAGCCTGAGCGCGCCGCCCTTGCCCTCACCGAATCCGCCACCCGCCTCAGCGATCGCCCGGATCCGGTGCCGGATGAGGTCTGGAATGAAGCTGCCAGGCATTACGACGAAAAAGCCATGGCGTCGCTGGTGATCGCCATCGCTGTCATCAACGCCTGGAATCGCATCAGCGTGACGACGCGCCAAATGCCGGCAATGCGCTGAGCGGGGCAGGTATTGCATTCAGCACCGGCAACAACCAATGGCAACAATCAATCGTTTGTCACTCTGCGGCGACAATGGATACAGTATGGCCGTGAATTCTCCCAAAGCCCGTTTGCCGGCGCGTATCGAAATGATCGACGACGAGATGGCACGCATCATCCGCGCCAAAACCGGGGCCGAACGCCTTCGCATCGCCAGCGGCATGTACGCCAGTGCGCGGCAAATGCTTTTGAGCTACCTCCGCGCCGAGCATGCCGACTGGGATGAAAAGCGTATCCAGCAGGAGGCCGTACGGAGGCTGTCGCATGGAGCAGCTTGATCTTCTTCGCTACGTGACACACATCATCGAGGATATGGGCCTGCGATATTTTGTGACCGGCTCCACCGCGACGATCTTTTACGGCGAGCCAAGATTCACCAACGACATCGATGTGGTTGTCGAATTATCAGAATCGCGGATCGCCGATTTCTGCCGCCGATTTCCACCAGACGAATTTTACGTCAGTGAGCCGGCTGCCCATGAGGCGGTTCTCAACAGGACTCAGTTCAACATCATTCACCCGGCGTCGGGGATGAAAGTAGATGTGATTGTGCCGGCGTTAAGCGCCTTCAACGAATCGCGTTTTGCCCGCGTCAGGCGGCTTCATATAGCTGAAAACCTCGACGCATATTTCACTTCGCCGGAGGACGCGATCATCAAGAAAATGGACTACTACCGCGAAGGAGGGTCTGAAAAACACCTTCGTGACATCGCTGGCGTTCTCAAAACCAGCCGGGACGCCATTGACATGGCTTATATCACGCGATGGGCGGCGGAGATGGGCCTCGCCGATCTTTGGTCCCAAATCCAGCAAGATACAAATCGAAATGCCTGATCACTCAACGAATAGTTCACGGCATAGGTGTGCAAATCTCAACAAGATGCCCATCGATGTCCCGCATATACCCCACCGTTTGCCCCCAAGGCTTGGCCATCGGCTCACCCACCGCGGTTGCCCCTCCTTTCACTGCGCGGGCATACAACCCCGCGACATCCGCCGTCGTCAGTGCAATCTCCATTCCCCACGGCGCCTTATCCGGCGAAGCCGCCACAGACTCTTGTTTCAAAGTAGTCCTAACCAATTCCAGACTGGCAAACCCAAGCCGCGTCGCTCCGGTTTCCAACTCTCCATACGCCTTCCCGTTGTCATCATGGAAGAATCGCCTGGATAGGCCGAACGCCTTCTCGTAAAAAGCGAGGCTTGCTGAGACATCTTTGACGTAGAGGATTACGTAACCGAGGGAGACGGATGGTGTGGTCATTGTGGTTTCCTTGGACTTCGCACGTGAAATTTTATTTTCAGCAAATTGTGCTGCCGCAAGTGGTCAATGCTGAAGAGAAGTCCATGTCCTCTTCATTTTGGTCTCGAGTAACATACCTTGATCAAGGTCAATATGAGGATGGTTGACGCGAAGGAATACACCAGGATCGAAAAGGATATCGCAACTACCCACCACGCCGGGTTAAATTGTTCATAGGGTTCAAAGTGGCTGAATAATGATATAGGAGGGTAATAAATAACCAGCAAAATCCTCATGATTTCATCTTGCAGAAAAGGAATGTTCAGAGCATCTAAGGCCGAAGATAGTTGCCACCAAAGTGATTGGAAGACGATCGCATGACAGAATACAAATACGACAAGCAAAGCCCGTCGTTTTGGCCGGTTGAGAAGGCGCATAAGACCCCAGACTCAGGCCAGACTACGCGGATCGCGATTTCGCCGAGGAGACATGTCGTAACGCACCAGACGGCTCGAAAAGGTAGGACCAACTCCGGCGTAGGGGTACCCGCATACCGGAAAAGCAAGCCTGATAACCACACGGAAATCGGGGGAGCGCAACTGATATACGCACAAATGACCACAGCGGACAAGGGCCACGCGATAAAGCGATTGTGGGCCATTGATCCGCTTCCGCAGCGTTTTTAGACCGGATGAAATCTAGGAGACGAAATCTAAGAGGACGCGATTCGTTCCGTCATCTCATTTTGTGCGCCCGGGTACATGATCGCTGGCGCTCCACAAGCCTTTAACGTCGTAACGTTCCAATTATTTCGCCAATTTCGCCACCAACCGCCAAACCAGATGCGGCGACAACGGCCGCTCCTGCGTCTGATTAAAATCATCCACCAGCTTATCGAACCGCTCGGAATAAGGCAGCCGATCCCGCTTGCCGATATCACTCCCCAACAATTCCTTTACGATCCGCACCCCCTCCGGCGAAACCTCCGGCGACGGGCTGCGCGCCTCGCCCAGCTTTGGCAGCTTCCCCGCTTTGCGAAGATTCAGGAGATGACGCCAAACCTCGCGGTGCGTTGGCTTCGGCTCGGGAAGCTGGCTGGCATACAGATTGAACAATTCCTCAAACTGCGGCGTGTATGGCAGATCATCCGCGGTGCGGCCGATCTTTTCGTACACCGCCGCGAGCAATCGTCGCTTGGCCGGAACCGCCGGTTCGATCCCCGAAAAGAGCATCGTTGGCGTGGCCGCATCTTCGGTGGCATTCGCCCCGGCCCGCGCGGTTGTCCGATCCAGCAGCATGAGCACGTTGCCGAATGGGTCTTTCACCGCTGCTCGATATCCATGGGCCGTGGGGGGCGGGTTGATGAATTTCAGTTGCAGCTTGTCTCGCCGGGAGTACAGATCGCGAACGCTATCGACGAGATAATAAATTTCCTCAGCCGGCTGATCCGGATCGGCCCGCAGGACGATTTCGGTAACACCATCGGACATCAGTAGAGCTGCCGCCCGGCTGTCCTGCTGCAAGAGCTTCATCCCCAGAATATCGCGGTAATAACCCACGGCGCTGGCCAGCGTCGGCACGCGAAGGATGATGCGATCAATGCGGCGAAGCACGATAACTCTCTCAAACAACCCGGATTATTTAGCGATCTTTATCTGTGCTCATCTGATTTTCATCTGTGGCCAATATGTTTTCTCCGCGTCTTCCTCCGCGCTCTCGAGCGTACTCGCGGGCGGTAAAACCCGAATTTCCCAATCTATGGCTGATAACCGTCCACGCCAAACTGCCACAGGAAAAACGCAAAACTATCCGTCCGAAGCTCTTCCTGCTGTTTTCGGGAAGCCCCGATGCCATGACCATTCTGATAATCAACGCGAAGCATAACGGGTTTCGGGCCGGCGGTGGCCGCCTCGAGGCAGGCTGCCATTTTTCCCGGTTCCCAGGGTGCGATGCGCGGATCATTGATGCCGGTCGTGAGCATCACGCCGGGATACGCCACGCCGTCGCGGACATGGTGATAGGAATCCATGGTCAGGAGATCCTCGAAGCCAGCCTGGGTCTTGAAGCTGCCGAATTCAGGGATGTTGGGAATTCCGTTGGGGGACAGCTCGGCGCGAAGAGTATTCATCGCCCCGACCTCCGCGATGGCGGCCGCGAAAAGATCGGGCCGTTCGGTGATGGATCGTCCGACGGTGATCCCGCCCGCCGATCCGCCTGTCACGCCCATCCGCGCCGGTGAAGTATATTTCTCATTCACCAGATATTCCGCGCAGGCGATCGTGTTGCGCCAGGTGTTCGGCTTGGTGAGTTTGTAGCCCGCCAGATGCCAATCCTCGCCCCGTTCGCCGCCGCCGCGCACACTGCGCAATCGCCAGCACGCCGCCGCGATCAAACCAGGCCAGATAAGACCGGCTCATGAACGGCTCGATCACGATCCCATACGCTCCGTAGGCCATGACGATCGTCGGGTTCGACCCATCCAGCTTGATATCCTTCCGGCAAACAATCGAAAGCGGAACGAGCGTTCCATCATAGCTCGGCACCCGCACCTCTCGCGACATGATCGTGTCCGGAGCATCATACGTCCCCTTGGGCTGAAGCCCGGTGACCGTCGAGCTCATCGTCGCGGGATCGAATTCGTAAATATCACCCGCACGCGTCCACGCGATGATGCCAAACACAATCCCTGGCAGGCGATCGTCAGCCGATTCGATCCCGGCATTCCCGTCGTACGGCAACTTTATGGGCTCGGCGGACCCGCCGTATGGAATGCGAATAATCCGGGAAACTCCGCCATCCAGTTCGGTGACATACAACGATCCGCGGCCGTGGCGACCCGCGAGAACGCCCTCGCCCTGCGGCAACAAGACCGTGGCATGTGCGATATCCGGATGCCGCAGACTCGTCCGAAGGATCTTGTATCGCGTGGCATCGCTATGGCTAAGAAGATAAAGATCATCGCCGTGAAACGCCGCGCTGGTCACATCCGAATCCACATCGCACACTTTTGTCCAGGCCGTGCCGGGCTGCCCAACCGACGCCAGCGGAGCCGCATAAACCGTTATTTCATTCCGCGTGCCGTGCCCAATCAGTGCCAGAACCTGATCCGAATCCGGCTCGGTCGCCACGGACGGCTGATCAATCGGCTCGATCCCAAGTCCCGGCGTCGCATCCATCCCCATGATGGCGATGTCATGATCCGGATCGTCCCCCACGGTGTGCAGATAAACCTGGCTTTTCAGTTCGAGATCGAGGGGAGAACTATTCGGCCCCATCTTCTGAAGCCGGGTGAAGAAAAATGATTTCCCATCCGGCCGCCACGCAACACCGCCGTCCCACCGCGGTCGATTTTCTCTGCCGTGTCCTTTCCCGTCGCGACAT
>CAVZCA010000005.1:0-739653 GCA_963773725.1 uncultured Phycisphaerales bacterium | reverse complement strand
CCACTGATTTTGCACTGTGGATGCTGTTGAAGACGCCTCGATAGTCGGGACTATTCTTGTCTATGGCCTGCTTGTACATCGTCAGATAATTGGCGGCCATGGGAAAGGCGTAGATGTAAGCTTCCTTGGCGAGGGAGCGTGCCTCTTGTGGCGTGAGGCTATTGGAGGCTGAAGCGTCGCCAGGCTTGTTGTATTGGTGCTGAATCTGCATAAAACCTCCTGTGGATTGAATCTAATTTGTTCGTACAGCGGATGGAGACTTCCATGTGCCTTGGATCAGCTCAGGTTTGGGCAGGTAATACCGCATGACGAGCATAAAGAATGCTTTAGGGCAGGGAAGCCAGTTTGACTCTTTGTCATTTCCTGGCGAGTCGGATTGGATATAGATAGTGAGGCCACCCTCGGAATCGAGCTTCAGATTAGGCATCATAGGCGAGTTGATGATCCAGGGGACCGCGGGCGGAACGGGCGGAGCGGGTCGGCCGAGGAACTCAGAAAGTGGCTGCGCTTTGTACCCGGACTGGATCTTCTTGACATGGTCGAGGTCGGCGGATTGAAAGAGTTGGGTTCGGCCAACAACGTTGATGAACTCGGTCTCTGGACGGAGGACTTTGCTAATGCCGGAGGGAACTGTACCTTTCCAGCGCGGACCGGCGACGAGAAAAGTGCCTCCGCCATTGCCAGTGGTGCGGGTGCCCAGGTAGTCGAAGTTGAAGCGATAGAGGTCCATCATCGGAAAGACCCAGTAGCGGTTCTTCTCGACGGCGGGGACGGTGAGGACCATGGGCTCGGCACCCAAATCAAGACTTAAGAATGTGTAAGGGGTATCGGAGTTGGGGGTGACGAAGGCGCTATCGTCGGGAGTGAAGACACGGGCAAAGCTGAGGGGCGCGTTGAAGGGCCCCTGGTATTGGGGATTGTGCTTGTCGATTGAGAAAGCGTACATCGTGAGGTAAGCCTGGACCATCGCGTAACCATAGATGTATGCATCCTTGGCGATTGCCCTGGCTTCTGCTGGCGAGGGTACGATCTGCAAGTGGGGTTTTGAAGCCATGGAGAGTTCCTTAGTGAGTTGTGTTACCAGGAGTAGGCCATTGCTCGGGGGAAATATCCGTCATCCTCCTCATCGGAAGGGTTCGTCGGGCTAATTTGTCGCTGCCGCATCTGAAGTATCTGCGGCAGCGTGAACCGCTCTTGAGACCCAACCAGTAGAATTTCACACCATGCGGAAAAAACCGACTGTCACTTCTACCAGTGGAGCAATTCTTCAGGCGTCGGGCCACCATCAGGCTTGCATTGTGTTTCTCTCAATTTGGAGAGTAAGCAAACCGGACGACTCGGTTCTTACTCCAGCACTCGTCGTTGAGGTCGGGACAAACTGGATACAACTGCCCCCATCCCGCTGCCACTACGATCCGATTTTCCGTAATGCCCTTGCTGATCAGAGTCTGTTTGACCCAATCCGCTCTTTGCTTTGAGAGCGTGAGATTGTAGCCCAGTTCGCCTCTTGAGGAGGCGTAACCCTCAATGTAAAAGCGATCACTTGCATGATCCTTCAACCATTGGACATTTTCATCCAGGGTGTTCGGGTTCGCAGGGTCATCATAATCATTCCAGGGGAATAGGATTTCGTGCACGTTTTGGTTGAACGCTTCCTGCTCGGAACCAAATACAACCACTCTTGGTTTCCCCCAGTAAGCAACCCAATACGCAATATCCGTGGGGGCTTCTGAAAAGGAGACATCGGTGGGAGCCTTTGCAGAACCTTCTTGTGCAAATGCTTCGATACTGGCAAAAAAGAGCATTGTAATCACGACCACGACAAGTCGGTATTTCATGGGATCTTCGTAACCTCCAGATCGGTTTTTAATGAGCTCGTGTTGGGGGTTGGCGTTGCCAGGCGCGAGGCCCGTTGGACGATAGGCACCCGGTGACACTCCTGGGGCCTGCGGCTATCTTTGCCGTTTGCGATGCAGTTGGGAACTATCAGATTAACCAGTTACCGGCCAAATAATGAGCAGAGGAGGGCGCGTCCGCTCGGGTCGGATTCCCGGAACCGGGTGGAAACTGTCACATCTGCCAGTTGTCCGCGCCGCGGGTTTAGCCTACTGTGACAGTCATCTTCCATTAGGCGTGCCAACGAAGAACTGCATCGGGTCCCGCCACAAAGTTAGACAAGTATGAAGGCTTCGAAAAACAATTCAGGCAAGAATGTGAGCCGCCGGGCATTTGTTTCTGCGGGCGCAGCCGCTCTTTTCCTGCGGGGCAATCTGGCAATGGGTGCCGGTCAGGCCCAAAGCGATCCCTTGCCGTCATGGAATAGTGGGCCTGCAAAGGATATGGTCCTTGCTTTCGTAAGAGACACGAGCGACAAGTCCAGCGCCAGGTATGTTGAACCAGCTGACCGCATCGCAACCTTCGACCAGGACGGCACGCTTTGGACGGAACATCCCTTGTACGGCCAGGCCATGTTCGCGCTTGCCCGCCTGGCTGAAATGGCGCCGGAGCACCCCGAATGGAAGCAGAAGGAGCCTTTCAAATCGGTGCTTGCCGGTGACCACGCGGCAATGGGCAAGTTCACTGAGAGCGACTGGTTGGAGATTGTCGCGGTGACCCACTCTGGTATGAGCAACGAAGCTTTCGTGGGGCTGGTAAAAGACTGGCTTTCCAAGGCCAAAGCTCCGCGCTTCGACCGGCCGTTTACCGATCTCGTCTACCAGCCCATGCTGGAGGTGATGCAGTATCTGCGCGCCAACGGCTTCAGGACCTACATCGTCACGGGAGGCGGCCAGGAGTTTGTGCGCGCCTACAGCGAAAAAGTGTACGGCGTTCCGCCGGAGCACGTCGTGGGATCGAGTATCGTGACCAAGCTCGTCGATACAAATGGCAAGCCGACGCTCATGCGGGAGCCGAAGGTATTTTTCGTTGATGATGGGCCTGGGAAGCCGATCGGGATCAACCTCTTCATCGGTAAGCGGCCCATCGCTGCCTTCGGCAACTCAGGAAATGCGGATTTTACCTCCGGCGATGCCCAGATGCTGGAATGGACGCAGGCGGGTGATGGAGCGCGGCTGATGATGCTGGTACTCCACGACGACGCGAAGCGCGAGTACGCCTACGGTCCCGCCGTTCATCTTCCGGACACCAGTGTCGGTACATTCTCGGAAGAACTCCTCACCAAGGCAACGAAAAATGCGTGGGTCGTGATCAGCATGAAGAACGACTGGAAGCGCATTTTCTCCTTTGAAGAGTAAGTCCGGCGTCTCGAGTTAAATCTCCTGCCACCCTGTCAGATGTGACAGTTGTAGTCTCAGACCCCGACCCTCTACTCTCCACATGAGTGGAGGTCCCCTGGCGCCCCCGCGGTGATGAGGACACCGAACATGAACCTGCCAAGCTTTCCGGAAGTCGACTTATTTTCCGCCGGCATCAACGCCCTGAACGGCGTGCTGGTCGCCCGCAATCCTTCGCACAACCGCGGCTATACGGTCGCCGGATTGTTGATCATGGCCTACTTCGGCGGGATCGGGGGCGGCGTGTCGCGCGATCTGCTGCTCAATGACATTCCCGGGCCGCTCCAGGGCCCGGACTATCTTATCGTGTGCCCGCTGATGGGTTTGATCGGGCTGGCGATTTGGCGCTACGCCGAGTCCAGGGAAGAGCAGTTCCGCACCAGGGTTCTGGCCTATTTCAAGTCATTCTCGCTACCCTGGTTCGCGATCCTTGGTGCCCACAAGGCGCTCGATCACAACCTGGGTATTTTTGCCGCGATCATGATTGGGCTGATCGCCACGACCGCGGGCGGGGTGTTCATCGACCTCTTCTCCGGGGTCACGCCTGAGATCGTGAGGCCATCACAGCAACTCGTGAGCGCAGCCCTCATAGCAAGCACTGTCTACACGCTCATCGCGGTATATGAGAAGGACAGCACGACCTTCTTTCCCGTCACACTGGTCGCAGTGCTGGCTTCGTTTATTTTCCGCGTGTTTGCTGTGCGGGACCATTGGGGGTCCTTTGTCCCGCTCGTCGCGCCCGGCGAAGGACCGGCTGCGTGAACAACTTCCGGGCCGATAGCGTGCGAAGTTCGCCTTCTGCTACTCTTTGCCGTAGGTCTGAGGGGTGCCTCGCATGAGCGCTGTTGAACCGGCAAAGGATAGGGGAACGATTCTTGCTGAAGAGCGAACCGATCTAGCCTACCAACGCACGATCATTGCGGCGGAAAGAACGCTCATGGCGTGGATCCGGACATCCCTTTCGATGATCGGTTTCGGATTCACGATTTTCAAGTTCTTTCAATACCAGGCTGACGAAATTGCCGCTGGTAAGATCCAGCGTCCCAACGCACCGCGCAATCTGGGATTGACCTTCATAGCCGTCGGGACCCTGGCATTAGCGGGCGCAGCGTGGCAGCACCGGCAGTTTCTGAAATCACTTGGGACATCAGAGAAGAAGCACACGATCTCCATCTCCATCGTTGTAGCGATGGTTGTCATCCTCATTGGAATCGTCACGTTTTACGGGGTCCTTCTGAAGGCCGGACCGTTTTAGCGCCTTTTCCTCAAACGGAGTGGATACTGGTTATGACTGCTCCAACGACCAGACTTTCTGGATGAGAGCGAATAGGAAAGCGGCGGTAAGTCCGAACAGAATCCACCCGTCTAATGCCTCGAGCGGTCCCATGATCGCCCACTTCGGTTCCAGGTGGAGAGGAGTGCCCCCTACCGTGGTCATGACGCTTATCGAGTAGAGCATAGCGTCCTTGCGGTCGCCCCCCACTGTGCCCAGTGTGCCAAGCAGATGGTAAGCGATGGACCACATCCACGCTTCAACACCATGCAGGCATATGGTGCAGAGTGAAGATCCCCCCACCACAGAGATAGACAGGGCACGGGTAATAGGTTTGTCCCGCTCTTCTTTAAGGAGGGTACGCAATCCCCGGCTGAGCAGCCCGAGAGCGAAGGAGTGGAAGACTATGGTCACAACAATGAGCGGTATGCTCCATAGCCAATCGTTTTTCCATGGAGCAAGTACGACAGGAGTCATAAGTTAGCCACGATAGCCAGTTAAACAACGGGCGACGGTACCGAAAACTGTCACTTAAGACAGGTAGAACAATTCTTGAAAGGGCTCAACAATATGTCACGTGCACTAGAAGTTCTGCTAATGGAATGACCAGCACGTTATTTATAAACTTCTTTTTCCAGGCAAAGAGCGCTGCTTGAGGGAGACCCCGATGGATGTCGTAGTCGTTGGCGCCGGTCCGGCCGGCATGATTGCTGCACTCCGGGCTGCAGAGTTGGGTGCCAAAACAGTTCTGATCACCCGCGGCGAGGTAGGAGGTATGGCTGCCAATGACGGCCCTATTCCAGTCCGGGTACTTGCCCAGGCAGCGCGCTTGCTTCGAGAAGCGAAACAGCTCGGCAAATATGGTATCTCGGTGAGCGAGCCAATCCTTGATTATTCCCGCCTGTTGGAGCGCACCCGCGAGGTCGTCCTTGACGTGCGCCAACATGCCGCCCGGCGCGAGCAGTTGGAAAAGGTGGGGGTGACGATTTACGACAATTCCGGCGTAGCGCGCTTCGTCGACCCGCACACGGTCGAGACCGGGCGCGGGCTGCGGCTCCGAACAGGCAAAGTCATCCTGAGCTCGGGCGGAACGAGCCGGCGGCTGCCCATTCCTGGTTTCGAATTAACCTCCACACACAGCGACGCGTGGGGGCTGACTGCAGTTCCTCCCTCGATGATTGTCGTTGGAGCGGGGGCGACGGGCGTGCAGGTGGCGTCCATTTTCCAGGCCTTAGGTTCGCGGGTCCAGCTGTTTCAAGCCGGTCCCCGCATCCTGCCGGCCGAGGACGAAGACGTCTCCGCCATAGTCGCGACTGCCTTCCGTGAATCGGGCATGGTCGTGCACGAAAACTTCGGAACGATCGACTCCTTCGAGAAGACTCCGAGCGGTGTGCGTATGAACTTCAGCAAGCAGGGAATGCGTGACAACGCAGAGGCCGCTCTTGTGGTCGTGGCCATCGGCTGGGTGGCCGACACAGCCGGCCTGAACCTATCGGCCGCGGGTGTCGAGACCAATGATCGGGGCTATGTGCAGGTCGACGAGTACCTCCAGACCTCCGCGCCTGACATCTTTGCGGCGGGCGACATCACCGGCCGCCTGATGCTTGTACCCCAGGGGGTCCATGATGGCTTTGTAGCTGCCACCAATGCCGTGCAAGGCCCAACCATGACCATCGGAGACCAGGTAAGTCCGATTGGCAGCTTCACCGAGCCGGAATACGCGCAGGTAGGGTTGACGGAAGCGAAGGCTCGGGAGACGAATGGCGTGGTCGTCTCGATCGTACGCTTCGACGAAACGGCGCGCACGATCATCGACGGCCGCACGACAGGGTTCTGCAAGCTGATAGTGAACCGTGCGACCGGCAGAATCCTGGGTTGTCACGTCGTGGGCGAACGCGCGGTTGAAATCACCCAGGTGGTGGCCATTGCCATCGCCGGAGGTCTGGGGGTGGACTATTTGGCTAGGATTCCGCTCTCATTTCCCACGTATGCCGGGATCCTGACGCGAGCGGCCTACCGTGCTGCCCAACAGATCTACCCGGAATTCCGCGGGCAGGGCGCGGCCGTAGAAAATTAACCGAGGCCGGGTTTGTGCTCAAGATCGTGTTGCGTCGAATACCACCTGGTCATGCCACCAGAGGCGTTCGAAGAACGTGCGTGCGTTCGATTCCCGTTGTGCCTGCGAAGACGGTAGCGTTGTTTCCAGGATCTCGCCAATGCTACGGGTCCCGTCAATGGCATCGAACATCTGTTTCTCTGTTGCATCGATGGTCATCAGAAGATCCGTGTAGGTATGGTTTTGGTTAATCAAGACGGCCGCAGGGAGCCGGTCTTGAACACAGATCGTTTCTGACATGCGAATAGGCACATAGCTCATCCAGGAGTCGCCGGCAAAGGTGATTGGCCGAATAGGGCTGGAACTATCGTTCCGATGGACGATAACACTGTGGCGAACCATTGTTCCGCGAAAAAGCTCGACCGCTGCGAACTGCTCCGCGGGGCAAAGCTCCGCTACTCGCACGGATTGAGGGAGACTGGCCATCAATCCGCATCGCGGGGAGTAGGGCGCTTGTTTTACCCACCGGCTGAAGGTCAATTCTGCCCGCTGGATAAACTCGAATAATTGCGGCACAGAATACGCACGGTCCTGGGGGTGCAGCAACGCATCGGCCAACGCCGCCTCGTGCCGGAAATCCGGGGCCTCGCGCAGCAAAGCTTCCAACGGATGGCCCTTTGGCAATGCACGCAGTGCCGCGATCAGATCCCCTATTCCCTCATCGGTCGCACGGATGCCCACTCGTCTGCAGAATTCCTGCAGCATATAGATGCCGGTCCGGCCGTACGGCGCGTACACCATCAGATGCATGGCTCCGTCCGGTTTGAGCACGCCTCGCAGGGCGGCGAGTCCGGCGTCGGGATCGGCGAGATGGTGAAGAACACCGGTGCAGACAATCTGGTCGAACGTCGTCCCTAGCTCCGACACACGATCGATGGGAAGTTGATGGACTTGAAGATTGGTCAAGCTATATTTGCGCTTGAGCGTCTTCGTCCATTGCACGCTCGTCGTGCTGATGTCGACGCCAGTGACCTGAGCTGCAGGCCAACGAAGCGCATGCTTCGCCGCCTGGGATGTTCCACAGCCGGCGATAAGAACGGAATAGTCTTCCCTGTAAGATGTGGCAGGCCAAAAGAGATGATAATCGGCCCGGCGCTTTTGCGGGTCCTGCCATGCGCGCCGATATTGATCCAGGCTTTCGACCGGCGGAGGGTAGGGATAGCGGTCATAGAAGTCCTGGACCTGCTCTGCTACATCAAGGAATGGCGGAGTGCATTCGGCTGGTTGGCTCATAACAAATGACGCATAAAAGCATTCCCCGTCAGATCATTGTCTACCGGGGAATGCTGTCTATCAAGCTTTTGCTGAGGGGAGGTCTTCTTGACCTCCCCTCAGCAGGTGGTGGATGGAGTGAGCGCGGCTGCTTATTTATGTCCCGCTACAGCGGCCTGCGTCTGATGCAACGAGGCCATGACTGCGTCGAGGTTGAAGGAAGCTGCTTTTTGCCGAGGCGGATACTTCACGTAGTTTTCGATCTGGGCCGCCACGATTGCCTGGCATTGGTAGAGTTGGGGAACGTGATCGATCATCCAGTCGAAGTAGACGTTGGAGTTGAAATCGGCGCGCTCGAACGGATCGCGGCGCAAGCTATAGATATTCGGAAGGCGTAGCTTCACCATAGGCTCTTGCCAAACCGCCGTTGAGGTTGCACGCTGGACTTCAAACACCAACTTCCAATCGCCCGTCCGGACCGCCATAACGCCACCGTCATCGCTAACGTAGAAGAAGTACTCTCTTGGGCTTTCCTTCGCCTTGCCAGTGAGATAGTCCAGCATATTGAAGCCGTCGATATGTACAGTGAAGGTCTTGTCCCCGGCTTTGTAACCGGTGAGAAGCTTCTTGCTTACGTCGGGATCGCCTGCGGCGGCTACCAAGGTGGGCAGCATATCCTGGTGGCAAACGATGCCGTTCAGCACCGAGCCCGCGGGGATTTTGCCCGGCCAACGCATAAAGCACGGAACGCGCCATGCGCCTTCCCAGTTGGTGTCCTTCTGGCTGCGGAACGGCGAGTTAGCGCCATCGGGCCAGGTATCGTTCTCCGGTCCGTTGTCTGTGGAATACATAACGATCGTGTTATCGGCAATGCCCAACTCATCGACCTTGTTGAGAATCTCACCGATCTGCTCGTCGTGGGTGACCATGCGATCGCTGTAGTCGTCCTGGCCGCTCTTACCGCGGTTCTTATCGGCGAGGTGCGTCCTGAAGTGCATGGCGGTTGAGTTGTACCAGAGGAAGAAGGGCTTATCCGCCTTCACCTGCTTTTCCATCCAGCCGATGGCGCCTGCCGTGATCTCCTCATCGACAGTTTCCATACGCTTCTTGGTAAGGGGGCCCGTATCCTCAATGGTCTGCTTGCCTACGCGGCCCCAGCGGGGGTCAGTCGTTGCGTCATCTTTGTCGGTTGCGAAGCAGTGAAGAACACCTCTGGGCCCGAACCGTTCTTTGAATCCAGGGGTCTTGGGATAGTCGGGCAGTTCCGGTTCTTCTTCGGCGTTCAGGTGATAGAGGTTACCGAAGAATTCGTCGAATCCGTGTACGGTCGGCAGGAATTCATTTCGATCGCCGAGATGGTTCTTTCCGAACTGGCCGGTGGCATAGCCGAGCGGCTTGAGCATTTCGGCGATGGTCGGGTCTTCCGGCTGCAGTCCGACGGTAGCGCCGGGCATGCCAACCTTAGTCAAGCCGGTGCGGAGCGGGTTCTGGCCGCAGATGAAAGAAGCGCGTCCGGCTGTACAGCTCTGCTGGCCGTAGTAGTCGGTGAACATAACGCCTTCTTTGGCGACGCGGTCGATATTCGGGGTGGTGTAGCCCATCATGCCTCGGCTGAAGTGACTGATGTTCCAAGTGCCGATGTCATCGCCCCAGAGGATCAGGATATTTGGTTGCTTAGCCATGGTTTTGTTCCTTTTTTAGGTTGATTTTCTGCGCTGAAGTTGTCGGCCCTTTGGCCGGGTAGAACGTCGAAACCTGTCAGAAGGCTCCAGATGGCCACGTTGGTGGGTCGTGCCCATTGACCATCGGTGCGGTTTGGTGGTTGGTAGCCATGTGAGCTCTAATCTCCAGCGAGCCGTTCCTTAACCACCGTGTGGCGACGGCGCGCGATTCGATTAATAGGTCCGCGGAATAGCAGGTAGGGGATGATGGCTAGAATGATTGCGACCAATATTGCTTCGCCGGGGTAGACCGTCCACCGGTGCTCGATCAGTTGGTAGACCACATCGAGCACCACCGCGAGGATAAACACCTTCCCGACGCCCTTCCAGCCGTCCTTCATCACCGCCTCCCTTTCACCCTTGTCGGTGAAGAGAGCCCAGAAATAAGCCGGCTTGCCCTCTCGGGCATCTTTCAATCCATCGCGGATAGCGAAGAAGGTGGCCATGCACGGTTGCAGAACAAGACGGAATTTCATTGGACCAGTCACTCGTGCGATCAGGTCTTCCGTGATGCGCGTTATAAGATGATCCATCGCCGTCTCTTTCCTCTCAGAGCGTCACTTCGGGGCCCGGTACGCGGGTCGGTTGCCACGGCCAGCGGCCTTCCATCTCTACCGCAAGAGACCAGCTCAGGAAGGTCCGGGTCACGATCACCGCCGCCAAAACTCCAATATTGGTAAAAGTTGGAGCCGTGGTCACGGTCTTGATCACATCCGCGGCAACCAGAAACTCCAAACCAAGCGAGAGGGCTCTGCCTAAAGCCAGCTTGTAATGCTCATACCGGTTGCCGACTTGCTCGCGCCCATGGACAACAAAGCTGACCGACGCCCAGAGAAATGCGCAAAGGATAACCAGAACTCCCATCGCTTCCACGGCCGAGGCCCCAATATCGATCACGGTGTGAAAGGCATCCATGCTCGTTCCGCTTATGTCTTTCTGCAACGGGAATGTGGTGAGATAACCGTTCCATCCTTCATTGTCAGTTCACTCCTATTGCACGCGACCGGAAACTGTCACTTGCGACAGGTGGGCGTCGCGACCGGAAGGGCTTACGGAATCAATCCGCATTCGAACATTTTGTTGGCGATCGGGGGGGCCACTTTGTTGATGAACACGGCGCGCATCTGCGGATCGGTCTTCAGGAACTGTATTGCCTTTTGTTCTTGTGCCGAAGGCGGCTGGGGTGGTGCTTGTTTCTTTTGCCACAATTGTTCGCAGGGGGTACTGGTGTATTTCTGCACGACCTTGGCGGCGACCTTGTCAAGAATTGGATACTGTTCTTGAGCGTGCGTTCCCATTGCCAGGGTCAGCGCTAGTGGGGAAATTAGTAGAACCAACTTGCCCACGTAACTTAGCCTCATCATTTGTTTTCCTCGTTTCTGAAACTTGGGTTATTGAGATAAAGACCGGAACGACTCAAATAGACATGGAAAAGTCTCGCGGCATCATCAGAGGACGCGGTGGATAGTCCGGAGCGGGAGACGGCTTAGGTTTAAGCTAGACACTTGCGTCTGCAGGGGACACTAGTAAAAGTACCCAGGAGATGCTTAAAAACTGGTAGGCGTCTAAACACGTCGTGTTCTCGCGGATCAAGCTCTAAACGCGAACCAACGCCACCGCCGTCAAGTCGTCGTTGCCGAGATGTTTCCCGTAATGCAGCAGGTCATAGAAACGGGTTCCCGGGCGGTTCCCGAAGGCATACGCTTGCTGCAGCACGGTTTCACAGATTTGTGACGCCGAGTCCGCCTCGAGGTTTGCCAGCAGCCGCTCGATGCGCTTTGCGCCAAACTGGAACGATACCCGCGGGCTCTCTACGACGGCCTTAGTTACAAGAATTAGCCGGGCCCCAGGCTCGAATGCCAGAACCGCCGGCTCATAGGTGTTGTGGCTGAAAAGGCCCAGCGGCATGCCGCCGGACTGAAGAGTCCGTGCTCCCTCCGCATCGTGAAATACGGCGAGAAGACCTGCGTTGTGGTAGGTGAGGATACCCAGTTCGAGGCTGAAACAACCCAGAAAGGCAGGGGCAAAGTGAACGCCGCGGGCAGCCTCAATCAGGGATCGGTTGAGCTTATACGCCAGGGAGGCGATGGCCTCCGATTCATTCGCCCCGGACAGCCCAAACAGCTCGGGTGCATACTGGCGAAAGGCGGTTTGCACTTCGGCCGCGAGCGCTCGGGCTTCGGCACGGGCCCCGGCGATGTCCGTCAAGAGGAAGACCACACGCTGGCCGATCACCAGTCCATCGAAGAAGTTTCCCCCGCGCTGGCCGGCGCGATAGCCGGCCATTAGATCCAGGCCGTCGAGCTTGGTCAAATCGGCAGGATAGAGCGCGGGATGAAACCCGGCCACGGGAGTGCCTGATCTTTTCAGGGCAAAAGCCATCGTTTTCTTCCACACGCCGGCACCACCCTCCTCTTGCCTCAGTCGCTTTTTACCTGGATGGCGACCATTGTAATATCGTCATCCAACTCTTCAGCACAACGCCGAGCTGATCCCCTCTCCCACCAACGGGACAACTCCTCAAGCAGTTGACCGGCGAAATGATCTGCTGATGTGCTTTGTTCCGCCGCCAGAAACTGCTTTAAGCAGCCGCTGCCGAATTCGATTCCCGCGGGGTTCGTCGTTTCCGGGATTCCATCGGTGTAGAGCAGCGCTCGATCACCGGCATTGAGCGGCAACTCCACTGACGAGTACGTTGCGAACGGAAATCGTCCCAGAAACAAACCGTTCTCCGCCACATCGCGCACTTGTTTGGATGATCCATCCCGCAAAAGCAAGGGTGGGTGGCCCGCGCCAGCGTAAGTCAGGGTTCGCTTCTGCATGTCCACGAACAGGTAGGCCGCGGTGACGTAGTGGTGCTGGAACTTTCCGCACAGCGCTTGATTCAGGCCCAACAACACTTGCGCCGGATCGGCCGCGTGTGCCCCTTGAGCGGAGAGCGCAATCTTCAGCATCGAGGCGATAAGCGCGGCGGGCATTCCGTGGCCGGAGCACATCGGCCACCAGAATCCCAATGCGTTTCTCATCCACCACGATGAAGTCGTAGAAATCGCCGGCGACCGCGGTCATGGGAAGGTAGCGTGCAGCAATATCCAAACCTTCGATCTTCGGGATCTCAGAGGGAAGAATCGACAATTGGATCTGCCGCGCTGTTTCCAATTCCTTTTGGATCGAGAGCAACTGCTGTGCGAGCTGTTCGCGGATACCGCGAAGCATGAGGTGAGTGTGCACCCGCGCTTTTACCACCGCCGGGGAAAACGGTTTGTGAATATAGTCCACTGCCCCTACTTCGAATCCCTTCGTCTCCTCATCGACATGCGTCTGTCCGGTAAGAAATATGACCGGTATATCCCGCGTTTCGGGGTCCAATTTCAAATGTTTACACACCTCGTACCCATCCATTTCCGGCATCATAACGTCCATCAGGATCAAGTCTGGCGGAGGTGTAACTTTCGCCAACTCCAATGCTTTTGCGCCGCTGGTGGCAACGCGGATCTTGTATAGATCTTTGAGGATCGACTTCACGATTTGAATGTTAGCGGGAGCATCATCCACCACCAGGACAACCTTCTTCTGATCAGCCTGGTTCATGATTTCCCCCTATTTGCCTGCAACAATCGGCGATCTGGTCCAGTGCCACCAGGGCTCGGTCGAAATTGAAGTTGTTGATCGATTCGCTCAGACTGTCCAGGTGCGGCTTTTCGACAGCACCTGCGACGGCTTCGTGCAGACTGCGGAATGACTCTTCGGCATCGCCGTCACTGGCTTCGAGCAAGGTCCTGAGCCGGGCAATCGCGCTCGGCCGCCGCCTCCTCGTTGTAAGGCGAAGTCCGCTGTTGCTCGGCTGGCGAGCCGCAAAGTGCGTTCTCGATCGCACGAACTTGAGCGCTCAGCAAGCTTGCGAACTCAACCAGCAGCGACAAGATCTTCCTGTCACCGTCATGGAGTGCATTTTCCAGCTTTTGAGCCAAGGACTGCACTTCGGTGATTCCAATATTGCCGGCAACGCCCTTCACGGTATGGGCGATCCGTTCAGCCAGTTTGATATCGCCAGTTTCAAGCGCGCCGGAAATCTCAGCGGCTGCGTTGGCTTGTGTGGCGGCAAACTGGACCAGCAGGTCACGGTAGAGCCGCCTGTTTTTGCCAACGCGCTTCAGGCCATCGGCAAGATCGATGCCTGCGATTTCCGGCAGGATCACTTCGCCGGACGCTTTTTTCGTGGCCACCGGCTGGTGGGAGTCGCGTGCCTGCTCAGGCCGGGGCTTCGCCCATCGCAGCAGGGTCGACAATAGGTGATCGGGGTCAATCGGCTTTGACACATGGTCATTCATGCCTGCGTCGAGGCAGCGCTGGCGCTCTTCCACGAGCGCGTGCGCCGTCATGGCAATAATCGGCAACTTGTGTAAACCTGGCGCTCTCCGAAGTAGCCTGGTGGTCGTGAACCCATCCATCTCGGGCATCTGCAAGTCCATGAACACTACATCGAACGCCGGACCCTGGTCTCCACCGGTCAGGATTTTCACGGCTTCACCACCATTGTTGGCCACCACGACGATGGCTCCGGCGCTCTCCAGCAGCTCAGTCGCGACCTGCTGATTCATCTCGTTGTCTTCGACCAACAGGACGCGGATTCCCCGGGCATCCGGTAGGGCGCCGTTGTCCTTGCTTTCAGCGAAACGTTGGCCCTCGATTCCGCCAACCCCGAACAAGTCCACAAGAGTGTCGTAGAGCAGCGATGGGCTGACCGGTTTCAACAGGAAGCCTTCGATCCCTATCTGCTCGGCCTGTTTGCGGATGTCTTCCCGTCCAAAGCCGGTGACCATAATGACCTTGGGAGTGTGCCTCAGCAGGCCGCCCTGCTTGATGACGCGGCTGGTCTCAAGGCCGTCCAGGCCGGGCATATGCCAGTCGATCACGACTAACTGATAGGGATTGTGCGTGTCGGAATCGGAGAGTTCGCGGATTGCTTCCTCTCCGGAGGAGACGGAGTCGACCCTAATGGCGAACGCCTTCAGCCTTTCCGTGGTAATTTCGCAGGCTAGTGGGTTGTCATCGACTATCAGCGCGCGGATGCCTGAGAGGTCGGGGACGAAACGCCGTCGCTCGGGTTCGCTTGAACCGATCCCAAACCACGCAGTGAAGAAGAAGGTGCTACCCACGCCGTAGGTGCTCTCGGCCCAGATTTCACCTCCCATGAGCTCGACCAGCCGTTTGGAGATTGAGAGGCCGAGGCCGGTACCGCCATATTTGCGGGTGGTGGAGGTGTCGGCCTGGCTGAATGCCTGAAACAGACGAGCGGCCTGCTCCGGGGTCATCCCAATGCCGGTATCGCGGACGGAAAACCTTATCTTCAGCCGGCCTGCTAACTTCTCCTCCGCTACAACGCTCACTACCACCTCGCCGCGATCGGTGAATTTGACCGCGTTGTTGAGGAGGTTGATCAGGATTTGGCCCAGGCGCAAAGGGTCGCCCGTGAGATTCGGCGGCAGATCGTTTGCCGAGGAGATCAAAAATTCCAAATTCTTATCTTGAACCTTTTGGCCGACAACGGAGGATAGATCTTCGAGCACCTGCTCCAGGCGGAACTCGGTATTCTCAACTTCCAGCTTGCCGGCCTCGATCTTTGAGAAATCAAGGATGTCGTTGATGATCCCAAGGAGGGCCTGAGCCGCCACCTTTACTTTTGTCAGATAGTCACGCTGCTTTGCTGTCAACTCGGTCTTCAAGGCAAGGTGGGTCAATCCGAGGATCGCGTTCATGGGGGTCCGAATCTCGTGGCTCATGTTAGCGAGGAAGTCAGACTTGGCCTTGGTGGCGGCGACGGCTTCTTCTTTGGCAGCGAGGAGATCCGCTTCGGCCTGCTTGCGATCGGTGATGTCTTTGGTGGTGTTGAGGAGATACTGCGGATTTCCGGCAGGGTCCCTGATGACCGAGAAGGTACCGTCTGCGATGACGGTGCGTCCATCGCGGCGAATGAAGTGTTGCTCCCACTCGTCGTAGTCGTATTTGCCTGCGAGGAGTTCCGCGTAGCGTTTTGCGCTGGACGCACGTTGGTCCGGGTGGACTACCTGGTCCCATTTCTCCACAGAGGTTAAGTCCTCATGAGTGCACCCGAGCATTTCGTGTAAAGCCTGATTGGTGAAATATTCTGACTTGCGGACGTTGTGAAGACCGATGCCGACGGGGGCGTTCTCAAAGATCGAACGGAAGAGCTGCTCGCTCTCCTGCATGGCTTCCTCGGCACGCTTGCGTTCTGTGATATCTTCCTTCAGATCGACCAGGTACTGTGGCTTGCCTACAGCGTCCCGGAGCAGCTGAAACCTCCCGTTGCAAGCAACGATGCGTCCGTCAGAATGAATGAAGTGTTGTTCGTACTCGTCCGTTTCTCGCTTTCCCTGGATGAGTTCCGCGTATCGCTGCGCGCTTGGGACGCGTTCCTCGGGGACAACAATTTCGTCCCATTGCTCTATACTGCTCAGCTCTTCTGCGCTATAGCCCAACATATCGTGGAGTGCATGGTTGGAGACATGTTCCCGGCTGTCAATCTTGTATAAGCCGATCCCGATCTGTGCATTCTCAAAGATCGAACGGAAAAGCTGCTCACTCTCCCTCAGCTTTTCTTCTGCCCGCTTTCGCTCAGTGATATCAACCACGGTGACGACAGCTCCGGTGACATTTCCGCCCTCCAGAATGGGAAACGAGGAATATTCAACCGGGACCGGGGCGCCATCGCGTCGCCAGATCACTTCGTCGTTTGTGCAGCAGCCCTCTCCCTTCAAGCACGCGCGGTAGACGGGGCATTCATCTATGGGGTAAACGGAGCCGTCCGGCTTGTGGTGATGCATCAGATCGTGCGTCTTCCGGCCGAGGACCTCCTCGGCACGGTAGCCGATCAATTCACAGGTGGCGCGATTGATGAAGGTGCAGTTTCCTTGCAGATCGATCCCGTAGATGCCCTGCCCGGCAAATTCGAGGAGCAACTGCATTTGCCGCGTGACGCGGTTTCGTTCCTCCTGCAGTCCCTTGTACGACTCCAGCGATCGTGCGATGTCACCGATCTCGGAGCGATCGTCCTGAAACCCGATCTCGATGCCCGGCTTTTGGGCGAGAAGGTCGCTCAGGCTACGTCCCAGGGCAGCCAGAGGGGCCACCATCTTCGTACGGTAAAAGATGAGCGCTCCCCCGATAGCCAAGGCATTGAGGATCGCGGCAACGATTGCGAGGTTGACTGTCCGCTGGGCCGCCCGCTCTTCGGAGAGGGCTTGGGTGGCGAGACGCTGGTCGAACCGGCGGCGGAATTCATCAAGGGGATCCATGATCAAGGCTTTGGCCTTGAGGTATTCCTCGCCGTACACATACCCCATCGCGGTGGTGAAATCTTTGCGTTCGGCGGCTTCGAACGACTTCTCTTCCTGGGCGATGAGAGCATCGGAACTTCGCCTGGCGCGGGAGACCAGTTCGGTCTCCTCCGGGGTGAGGCCGAGCGCCTGCAAACCTTCCACAGCGCGGTCGCGGTTGCGCTCGACATGTATCTCCCGCAGGAACACTTCGCGGTAGCGGGGATCACCCGCGACCGCGAATCCCCGCACCGCCGCGGTGAGCTTGTCAGTGGCGGCGGCGAGCTGGATGCTCAGCAGCAGCGACTGCGTCCTGGCGTTCAGTGCAGTCACCTGGCGATGCCTGAAATAGCCCGACACGAGGACGCAGGCTACGGACGCCAACGAAAGCGATGCAACCAATAGGGTGATGCTTCGGTTGGCCTTTTGAAGACGCATTTTACGACTCTCTAAGTCCCGCTCCCAGCCCAACTTTTCGACAATGCGATGATGGGAGATGGTTTGCCCGGCGGTGGATGGGTTCCAGCCACACCGAATGCTAAGACGGTAGGACTGCGGCGCCTACTGGCAATAGTGTCAGGTGGGCCCGGCGCTTTCAATTCTCCAAATCCCGAATGGCCTTCCTCATTGGAAAAGCAGGCTTGGGTTAGAGAAAGCTGCCTTCGTGGCGCCCATCTCTTCGGGCTCGCGGTTTTCCGCTGGGTCTCGTAGCGGTTTTTCCAAATAAATGAGCGCTAAAAGCGCTAGAAGCCCCCGGGGTGACCCCCTAAGTTGAGACAGTTATTATTGCGCCTCGACCTCCGGACTTGTCACTTGTCATTGCTCACTGCTCGTTCAAGGCTCTTCCCAGTCGAGGGCGTAGATATCCTGGGTCCCGGTATCTTTGAGTAAAAGCGGGGAATCATCCGGATCGAGACCAAGCCACGGGCCGAGATTGCCGGTAGTCGTCATGTTCGACAGATCCGAAACTTGCTCCACCTTGCGGTCGCTGATCCGAACTCTCATCGCAGCCGGATGGTCCAGCCATCGTAAGAAGTAAACGTACTGTCCGTCTCTTGACCACTTCAGGAATGCAGCTCGTACCTGCGCGAGTTGAGACCACTTTTGAGTCTGGAAGTCGAAGAGCATCACGCTAAGCGAGTCCGCACGGCAACGCCACGATGTACCTGCCATCCGGCGACCAGCGGCCGGAGAACAGGCCTCGGGAACCGGGCAGCGTGGAAACCTTGTGGGTATTCAAATCCACCACTACGGAGGGCTGAATTATTGTCAGCCGGACTGCCCCTGACGGGAATCTTGTCCTCCGTCGGGCGACCAGTCCGGATCCCATTGAGGCTCGGGATCCTCGGGCAGCAATAGCTGGGTGCCACCGCCGTCGGCTGAAACCAGGTAGACCCTTCTTGGTTTGCCGGGGAGTTGTCCTCGAATGCGATCTGTTTGCCGTCGGGCGACCAGCGCGGCGACGCTGCCAACAGCGGAGGGTGAGCTGAGCTGTACCTTCTCGCTGCCGTCCGGCTTGCTTCGCCAGAGGATCCCTTCGGGATAGGAGACGTAGGCCACCCACTGGCCGTCTTTGGAAAACGCGACGTCCTCGGCAGAGATGCCTGAGAGAAAGGGCGTGAACTGGCCGGACTTCGATTCGCCGCGCTCCAGTTCGCCGCGGTAAGTCTGGCCTACGACGAAGAGTTTCTTGCCATCTTTGCTGGGAAGCGGGGCGAACAAACGAAGCGGGCTGGAAGTCAGCTGGATGGGCTTGCCCGTGGGTTGGTGAAGAAACGCTCCCTGTTCGGAGAGGGCCCAAATCTGCCCCTGCAGATTGGAAGACGAAGTATTTTCCGTCCGCCGTCCATTTCCCGCAGCACTCGTCTGGGGGATTGTGCCATCCGGGAAACAACGGATGCAGATTCGTCCCCTGCGCCGAAACTTCCCAGAGTGAATTGCCCATTCGGTCTTCTGGTCGAGCACGGTAAACCTCAGTTTATTTCCCGCGGGTGACCACGCCGGATAAAAGCCCAGCCCCGTCAGCGAAACTAGCTTTCGGGATTCCGTCCCATCGCTCCTGGCCAGAAACAATTCGTTTCCGTCAGCGTAAACCAGCATCCTGCCATCGGGAGATAAGGCCGCGTCCTGCGCGACAAGACCGCCCAATCGACGGGGCGAACCTCCTAGGATTGGAAGACTCCAGAGCTCGCCCCTGAACTCTGTACCCTGGATGTCTCTGACAAGAAGTTCGGCTCCATCCGGTGAGACGTTCAGAGGGAGCATTGCAATGGAAGCCGCCGGAACCCGGACCGGCTCGCCTCCCGAAGTGGACATCTGCATGCCGCCGCTAATGTTATTAGGTGGTTGGGTTGTTAGAGCGGATCCAAAACCAAGATAGAGCCGCGAACCATCCGTACCGGCCAGGGCTCTTAGGCTTACCGTCGTGGGTGAGCTGGACGTAATTTGAGACCTTCGGCACGGGTAGGGGACGCGCCCAATAGTAGGCAAGCAGCACGGCGGTAACTATCAGCAACACTGACAAGGGTAGAAGCCATCGCCGCGCCACCGGTCCAGCCGGTTTGGATTGCGTTGTTGTGGACGCAGATCTGGTGCCACCGCGAGCAGCATCCTCAAATGTCCGAAGCCCTGAAGATGCGCGCGTCGACGAATCTATTCCAGATACAGGAAAGTGAGTCGCAATCTCCGCTGACGGGTTGCGTTGCACTGCCTTCAAGTCCGCGCGAATCTCCCACGCATGCTGGTAGCGGAGATCTCGGTCCTTTTCCAGGCATCGATCGATGATGCGCGCTAATCCCTCCGGAACGTCGGGATTCAGCTGCGCGGGAGTGACCTGGACTTGCTGAACGATGGAGATCAGAAGCTCTCCGGTGGTATCTCCCGCGAACGGCGAGCGGCCGGTGCACATCTCGTAAAGCGTGATGCCGAAAGAGAACAGATCGGTGCGCGTGTCGACCTGTCTACCGAGCGCCTGCTCGGGCGACATGTACGCGGCCGTTCCCAGTGCGGCGCCAAGGCCGTCAGTGAGTTGCTGTCGCTCCAGGAAAGACTCCTCCCCGGCGGCCGCGAGTTCCTTCAGGGGCGCCATCTTTGCCAGGCCGAAGTCCAGGATCTTGGCAATGCCGCGTTTGGTAATGAAGATGTTTGCCGGCTTAATGTCGCGGTGGATGATGCCCTTCTCATGCGCCGCTTCGAGGGCGTCCGTGACGTCGATCGCGATTTCGATCACGCGATCGATGGGAACCGGGCCTTCTGAATCAACTGTTTCAGCGTTTCGCCATCCAGGAACTCCATGGCGATGAAGGTACGGCCGCCTTCTTCGGCGATCTCATGAATGGTGCAGATGTTGGGATGGTTCAGCGCGGAAGCCGCACGCGCTTCGCGCCGGAAACGATCCAGAACCGCGCCATCGTTGGCGAGGTGATCCGGCAGAAACTTGAGCGCGACAAAGCGTCCAAGGATCGTGTCTTCTGCCTTGTACACCACGCCCATACCACCGCCGCCGATCTTCTCTAATCCGCGGTAATGGGAGATGCTTGCATCGGTCATCGTAGAAAGATCTAGAACGTTTCTTTCGCGATCGGTGCCCGGGCCTCGATCCTCGTGCCCCGTCCGGGGTGGGAGTGGATTTCTAATTCGCCGCCAATCAGACCGATCCTCTCACGCATGTTGATGGGGCCCGCTGACAGCCAAATGTTCAGAAATGAGCCTCTGAGATTGTGCTGACGCAATTCTATCTCGCCAAGGGGCCCAGAGATGGGGGTCTTGGCGCTCATCTAAGACTTTCGGGTACAAGACCTGGCAATTTTGCTAGTATTTCGCTACTTTCAAGCTGAGTAGTCTGATCTAAGCGGCATGTGAGGATTTGCGCAAGAGTGCGATCCTCGCCTCGAGCCAGATCGGCTGGAAGTGAAAAGACTGCTGTGCGTAGATGATAGCCCTGAGCTGCTCGACATCGTGGCGGATCTACTCCAGTCCGATTTCATGATCGTCGGGAAGCTCTCTTCCGGATCGGCAGCACTCGCCGAAACCGCAAACCTGCATCCAGATATTATTCTCCTGGACGTCGATCTCGGCGACATGACTGGCTTTCAAGTCGCGGAGCAGCTGAGAACCGCCGGTTGCCTTTCCAGCATCGTCTTTCTCTCGGTTCACGAGGGCATAGATTTCACTCAAGCCGCTCGGGATTTGGGAGCCGCAGGCTACGTCTTCAAATCGCAAATTGACCGGGATCTCGTGAACACGCTTCACCAAGCCGCCTAGCGGACGTCCGAAGATACAGTTGTCGATTACCCCGGTTGATTTTGATGAGAGGAGTGACTGCCAATCTCGGGGGCTCTTGCTACCGTCGATCCGGGGGTGCGAGGGTTATGGATAAGGACGTCCCTTCGCAAGCAGGGCATTCAGTCGCTGATCATGACCGTAGATATCGTCAAAAAAGTGCACCGTACCATCCTCTTCAGCTACCGCAGTTACGTAGAGAATAAGCACCGGGATTTTCGTAGCCAGGTTAACTTGGCGATTGTCTTTGCCTGAGTCCATCGCCTTTTGCACTAACTCCAGGGTCCACGGTTGTTGTCCATCGAGTTGATTCCGCAATAAGAAAGCGGCTAGCTCGGCTGGCTTTTGTAGCCGAATACAGCCTGAACTGAAGTCTCGCCGGGACCTGGAGAATAGCTCGGTTGACGGCGTGCTGTGCAGATAGACTGAATAAGTGTTTGGGAACATGAATTTTATCAGGCCGAGTGCATTAGTTGGCCCCGGTTTCTGACGCACGAAGTATTTGCCCGAGCGCAGCCCTGCAACCAAATCGTCGCTCGGCGACACTAGTCTGCCACCGGAGTCGGTTACCTCGAAGTTCTCGCGGCTTAAATAGGAGTTATTTTTCGTAATGCCGGGGATGACAGTTCTGCGGAGAATTCCGGGCGGAACATTCCAGTAGGGCCGAAACACGATGAACTTTATGTCGTCGGTAAACACTGGCGTTTGAGTTGGCGCGGCCTTGCCCACGACGACGTTCATGGTGAGCGCAAGCTGGTGATCCGCGGAGAAGGCCCTTAGGCGAAACTCAGGAATGTTTACCAGAACAGGGGGCTGCTGAAACTCGGTGGGCATCCAACGCCAGCGCTCTAAGGCATCATCAATTTGCTGTACTCGTGCGCTGAGTGGAGTGTTCAACTCACGAAAGGTCGCGGCGTCTAATTTGCCGTCGGCCGCGAGACCATGTCTTGCCTGAAAATGCTTTACCCCCTCGACGAGGGCACCGGTGTAGGTATCAAAGCTTCCGCCCTGCGGAAGGTCTCCAAGCAATCGCAATCGGTCAGCTAATTGGGCAGTTCCTGCATAGGTATCGCCCGGAGCAATGGTCCTGGTTCCTGCCGGCACCTTGGCGCCATCCCCTTTGGCAGCCAAATCTAGATATTGCTTTAAAGAGTTCTCGATGCGGCGGTAGCCAGCGTAGGGCGGCTCAATCTGGTCCAGGGTAGATTGGACGTTTCCTGCATGGACAACTTGTTGAGCAAGGAATTCCGGCAGATCGTATTGTTTGGACCGCACATCGATGTCGAATTTCAAGTGCTTTGGATTGATTCGTCCGATGCGTAGGTCCGAGATATACAGCATGGTCGATTGCGTCAGAGTTGCATCGAACGATGCTTGCGCGGCGGCGGATGCGCCCTTGAGGGAGCTGGATTGTGTCGCCAGGCGTTCTGCATCGTAGTCGCTGGGGTGGAGTCCCTTCAGGCGGCTTGCGCGCAGAATCCCGATCAACGATGTTGCTTGCGATGTTGGCTGATCACCGTGTATCCACAAGGGAGCAAAATTTGCGGATTCGTATAGTCTCTTGATTTGCTCTCGATATGCGGCGGAGCCCAGGTTATTTCCCAGCTGCCCTTTCGCCGCCAGGGCTCGTAGCTCAGATGATATTGCAGAGGGGGTGTTGCTCGCAGGTGCGCCAGGATTAGCCAGATGAAGCATGCTCTGGCTCGGCGCGCAGGTATTGAGGCAGGTTAAGATCATCGACAAAAACAACTTCATTGAATACATTGAACCTCGGTTCAAGAGCTGGACGTCGTTTTTAGGCGGACGATCGGGCCCCGTATCTGGTTTTGAGAATTAGAATCACGCCATATCTTACTTGTTGAGTTACTCGCATGGCTGGGGCGCCAGAAGCGGGGCTGTGACAGGCGGGGCAGGCAATGGACAGCTTGACCCCGATTTCCTGCCACGCTGCGCTTGAGAGGTCCGCGTGTCGCCATTTCATTCAGGAAAGGCGCATGGAGTATATCAACGCCACAAGCCTCCGCAGGAAATCAGGGTTTCATAATCCGGGCACCGAGCATTTGTCGCCGGTGTAAGCAATACTGCTTAATCTGTTTACTGCCGCGCCATGGCGATGCGGATACCGTCCTCCGGCGAGATGAGGTGATCGATGCTTTCGGCGTCCTCAGCAATGGCGATGTCGGACGCCCTTGACGCGACCCGAACACTCGTTTCCACGTGAGCCATAGATCCGGCAATACAGGCGCTCCCGTGTCCACTCGCCACGTCGCAACCATCATCGCTAGAGAAGATCATGGGTTCCGTGGCGCCGACCTTACCCTCGCCGACTTTCTTGCCATCCACGTACAAGGACACAGTGCCGTCCTTGCGCAAAGCCACCGCCCGCATAGGTAAACTCCATGCGCACCTGGTGGTCAACTGGTCATTCATGGAGAGGGGCTCACTTTTCGTTACAAACTGGGATGTTCGCGCGACGATGAGGATGATCGGCCGCACGCGTCCGAACTGCCCATTAAAGGCTAGGTTGCGTGCCTCAGGAAAACAACTGGTAATAGTAATAGGAGATGGCAGAGGGTCCCGGTACGAATCGGTGAACATCTCGTCTGCCTGCCACGCTGTACATTCCACGGAGGGTTTATGCGAGCAATAGCACTATGGGTGGCGGTGGTTGGATTACTGATCGCGCACGGTGCGGCCCTGTCGGATGTAGGCCAACCCACCGGGACTCTGGTGGTAAAGGGATATTCCGGGCAAGCGCCGATTACTCAGATAAACGGTGGCTCCTACGTGGCCGTCGAGGCCTTGGCACGATTGATGAGCGGCTCCCTTGCATATCAGGGAAGTCAAATCGTGTTGACCGTGCCGGGGGCGAGCGCGGCCCTTCCTGCCAGTGGGCCTGCGCATCCAGGCTTCACCAAGGATTTCCTGAAGGGCAGCCTGGAAACCATGAGTGACATCAGGGAATGGCGGAGCGCGCTCCTGAATGCCATTGAGAACCACTACCCTATCAAGGATGCCTGGATGGACAATTACCGCGCACAAGCAGCCAAAAACCTCCGCCTGACTTGCACGGCCCGGAATCGCCGCTGGATCCCCATTGCTGGTTGACGGCCGTCGCGGTGCCGGTCCAGTTGCGATGAACGGTGTAGCGACGCCGACTTGAGGCTCTTGTCCACATATTCATGGGTGAATCCCATCTGCACCGATCCGCTGGACCAGATTCGCCACGAATCGCCCGCGCGGAGCACCGGAATTCTTTGCAGCAGAGCGGCGCCGGTTTCGAGCGCATGAATCAGGGGCGGCGATTTACCGATGTGGATATTGGCCGCCAGCTCATCCCACAGATGATCCAGATCGGCGAAACTCGCGGGCGTCAAGGCGCTGAGCACGATGATGACGCCCTGACCCCCATCGCCGTTCAAGGAGATGGGCGACGCGATGTCCGGTGATGACTTCATCAGGCGGGTCCTGCGGATCAATTGTCCAGTGGTTGGGACTCTGGGCGGTGACTTCAGCGGTGATCCACCGGTCCGCCAGGCTGGGATCGCGGGAATCGAGTTGCTCGCGCGGCAAGACCAGACAATAGCGAAGGCGACGGCTCCGAGCCGGAAAACATCACCGGAATAAATTCCGCGGAAATCCATCCCCCTTCATCCGTGAGGGCCGTCGCAACCCGGCTGCGGCAAAGCGAATGGGCTGGTCATATACGCTCAATTCCGCCGGCATATTGATCTGAATGTTCTCGGTTAACTGAACCGATCCTCCCTCGCTGGGGCGCGTGGCGGAGGTGCTGACCTGATCGAGGATTTGTTTGTAGAGCTGATCATCGGATTGCTCGAATGGAGCGTTCTTGTCCAGGCGAACCATGATGGCCTGCCCTGCCGGGAGAACGACGGCGGAGCAGACCGTGAATTGCCGATCCGTGCCGGAACTGAACGAGACGAGCCGCCCGGCATACGTTAGCGATTGCGCCGGCCAGCCATCAATCGTCAGACCTTTGAATGCGTCAGGGGTGATGCTGCCGGCGAGCGGGGAGGCCCGAAGCATGTACTCGGCGGGAGACATGAAATGAGGCAGCCGCTGCCGCGAGACAAGAAGCGTGCGGCTGATGCCGTTGTCGGAATCGGTGGCAACGTGCGCGGTGGCGTTGCCGCCCGCCTGGCGTGTCCAGTTTTTCCAGGTGGCTGGAAATCGGAAGGTGAGCGGTCCGTCAACGATCGGATCTGAAAGACTTAATATTTCGCAGGAGGAGATGCTGATCGAGCAGGGCCGCGAGGACAACGGTGCAGCCGACGCGATCCACATGACGATTTGCATCAGCAGGCTTCGCCAACGCGGAAAGTATGCAGCGCGAGTCATATGTATATGGGATTCTATTGTAAGTGATTTTATGGGGAAATGAGTCGCGGGGATTGGAAAAGCTTGATCGGTTGTGATTTTCGTGACGATTGGGCTCGCTTACTCGAATAGGAGAAGGCGTTGGCGCCGCGAAACCTGTTGGCTGGCCCGTCAAATGTTCTGGCCGTCCTTCTCGCGACGGCAGAAGGAATGCTGGAACTTTATCAGGCCATCTATGAGCAAGCCGTTGTCAAGCCTGAAGCGGGAACTTTGAAGGGGGTATTTCCAACCATCTATCCGAGATCGCTCGATTCGAGCGTCTCATGTCTTTTTATTCGAAGCCAGCCCCATTCAGCCAAGCGATGTTCACGGCTTTCGCCGCCTCATCATGGCCTGGTTCCGGGGTCCGACTGTTTTTCCCGCTTCAAACTCGCTTCGGCAAACTCATCTTGAGCCCAACATCAGTTCACCCGCTCCCGCCAGCATTCTCCGCTACGCAGCATTGATGCCATCACCCGCGACAGCCAGTGCCCCGTCGCCACCAACGCAATCTTTCGCCGATCCTTGTCCTTCCGCATCACCCGCTCGAAGAACGCGCGGATCGTCACGCTTCGCCGGATTCCCTGCCAGCCCGCCTCGATCAGCAGCTTCCGCATCGTCGCCGGACCGTCCCGCGTGATATGCCCCAGCCGATTCACATTCCCCGTCGCGTCCTGGCACGGTACCAGACCGAAGTAACTTCCCACCTGTTTCAGCCGATCAAATCGCTTCACATCATCCACGTACGCCACAAACGTCTCGGCCGTGCGGATCCCCACCCCCGGAATCGTCATCAGCAAGCTCACCCCCGGATGCCTGTCCGCCACCTTCGCCAGTTCAACCTCCACCCGCTTCATCTTCCCGCCCAGTTCCTTCAGCTCATCGATCATCATCTCCCGACGCAGCGATTCCAGCTCCGGCAACTCCACCCCGTTCAGCCAGGCAATCCCCTTCTTCGTCCACAGCGACTTCCCGCCGGCAATCTCACCCGACGTAATCCCCTGGCTTTTGAGCATCCCGCGAATCTGGTTCTTCACCGATACCCGTCGCGCCAGCAGTTTCTGGCGGAACTCGATCATCATCCGCCACGACCGCACATCCACGCTCGGGACATGCACCCGCGGCACCTCATCCAGGTACAGCAGCTTGGCCAGCTTCAGCGCATCGACCCGGTTGTGCTTCTTCTTGGCCCTGAAGATCAGCCGCAACTGACCCGGATGCGCCACTGAACTCGATCGCTGAGCCTGGAGAACTTCTCGTGCAAATACCCATACCCGCACGAAGCCTCGTAGCAGATCGCCATCGGCCGCGGCAGCATCGCCACCCGTCCCAGCAGGGCTCCCCAGCCTCCTTTGACTTCGATCTGCTTGAAGACCTTGCCCTCATCGTTCAAAATGGCAATTGAAGAACATTTGTCGCCCAAATCGACGCCAACGTGATACATGCAAGCCTCCTTTCGGTTGAGGCGTCCGTTTTACCGGATGACCTCGTACATCAGAATCGAGGCTTGCTTCATAGTTTCAGCCAAAAGCGTTCGCGGCGGAGGTGATTTCTCTTATTCGAGCCTATGACTTGGATCGTCGCGAACGATGTTATCGATCATCTTCTGAATCTCTATTTCTCAATCGCTTTTAATGAACCAGCTCAATCTCAAACTGGCTGATCGTCGCGGTAAACCCACCCTGATTATTACTCCATTCGTGGCCGTCCATCGTCCCCAGGAAAAGCCTCGTGGCGCCCGATGGAACGATGATCGTCTGCTGGTCGCCCAGGCTGGTTTGGCCCGCACCCACATAAAACGACTGGCGGAGATCGGGTTCGATGCTGCTGTAATCGTGCTTGCTCTGGGTGCTGAAATCCTTTCCGGCCGGCACAGAGCCATCATGGTCTGGGACATTGCCGTCCAGGAAAACGCCGATCATGGAATTGATCGGGGCTGCGATATTCGAGATGCCATGCTCGGAACCGCTGGTCGTAACGCTCCCTTGCGGAAGGGTTGGGTTGGCGCCGTCGTCGCTGTAAACCGCGTACGAGCCGTTGTTGGAGCCGTCAGCTTCGTAGGATGGTTTGCTGGCCCCGTTGTAATAGCCGGAATTGACCGCTGTGTTGCTCGAATCGAGCGGAACGGTGATTTGGATGACCGAGCCTGGCTGGACATCCAGGACGAATTCGCTGGGCGATCCATAGGGCTCGCCGGTGGCGAAGTCGGTCGATTCGATCTTTGACGAATTGGTGAACTCGGGCTTGCCGTTGGTGCTGAAAGTGCCCGGGTTTCCGGCGACGTCATATTTCCAGGGATGGGCCGCATCGGAATAGCCGTGATCCGGCTGGCTGGCCGTCGTGCCGGGCAGTGCGCCCGCCAGCCACGGATTGCCGTGGGCGGAAACGAATTGAGTCACCGGCTTTTGGATCGAGACGAGGGCCGCGGTTGATGTAGCTGTCACGTTGCAATTCCGTGCGCCCAGGATTGAGCCGAAAAGCAGCGGAATCTGACGGACGGCGCTGATTTGAACGGCGCTGTAGATGCCGGCGGAGGGATTCGGAGTTCCCCCTTTGGTGAACAGCGGAGGCGTATGCGTGGTGTCCCAACTGCCGATCACGACGTTGGAATCCGAGAGCAAGAGGGGCGAGCCGTCAACCTTATTCTGTCTCGCCATCGCTTCGGCGTTGGTTTGCACCGGTCCGCTGGTCGCGGTGGGCGATTCCTGCGACAGATATGCCGCCGCCACGCGGGCAGCAGCATCCGCGCCCCGGCGGATTTCGGTCTTGGCGGTCTGCACGCGCCCCAGATCGACGGCGAATGAGCAGAAGCCCAACATCGCTACCAGGCTGACCATGATGTAAATCATCGCCGTGCCGCGTCGCCGCGAACGGATTGCCCGCTTTTTTGTGGAGTGGATCATCTCGAGATTATGTCACGACTTTAGAGAGGAGCGGGCGATTGTTGAATGATTTTCGCCGCACGGGGGCGGTCCGGAATCCACCCATGACGGCAGTAGCGCCTGCAACGGGCCAGATGATCCTGCCGAACTATGTTATCGGTCCTTCGTTTCGCCTTCAGACTCTGTCTGTTGCGAGCGATTCCTTCGCGTCGGACAATCCTTTCACGATATGGCTCAGCTCACAATCCAACAGGTCTTCGATCTGGCATTGCAACGCCATCAGGCGGGACGGTTGCAGGAGGCCGAAGGGCTTTACCGACAAATCCTCACGCAGCAGCCATTCCATGCCGCCGCGATGCACCATCTGGGACTGATAGCCCATCAGACGGGGCAAAATGACGTTGCAATCGATCTGATCCGCCGAGCGATCGCCATCAACCCCAACTATGCCGAGGCCTATAGCAATCTTGGGAACGTGCTATGGATTCAGGGACGACTCGATGAAGCGATCGCCCTTCTTCGTCAGGCTATTACTCTTCAGCCAGACCTCGCCGAAGCCCATGGTAATCTGGGGATTGCCCTGGCGGATAAAGGCGAACTCGATGAGGCTATTGCCACCCTTCGCCAGGCGATTGCGCTTAACCCCAATTTCCCCGAAGCTCACAATAATCTTGGCAATGCCCTGAGAGACAAAGGGCAACTGGATGAATCCATCATCTCTTTCCGACAGGCAATTGCGCTGCGGCCCGGCTTCGCCGAAGCTCACAATAATCTCGGCAATGCCTTGAAAGATATTGGGCAACTCGATGAAGCGATCGCCGCTTTTCGACGAGCCATCGCGCTGCAGCCTGAATATGCCGAAGCGTACAGCAATCTTCTCTATTCGGTCAACTTCAAAACCGATTGCAGTCCGGCGCAACTCCTCGCCGAGCACCACGCCTGGGCCGAGAGACTTGCATCGCCGCTCAAGGCGTCGATCCGCCCGCATGACAACGACCGCGATCCCAATCGCCGTCTTCGCATTGGCTATGTTTCGCCGGACTTCCGCGCCCATCCCGTCGGCCGGTTTCTACTGCCGCTGCTGGCCGCTCACGATCGCAAACAGTTTGAAATTTACTGCTACTCCTGCGTTCAAGTACCCGACGCATTCACCTCTCGATGCCAAAATCACGCTGATGTTTGGCGAGCAATCGGCAACCTGGGCGATGACAAAGCCGCGGATCTGATTCGGAACGATCGCATCGACATCCTGGTCGATCTCACCATGCACATGGCGGGCAACCGCCTGTTGCTATTCGCCCGCAAACCCGCGCCCGTGCAAGCGACCTATTTGGCCTACGCCGGCACGACCGGCCTGGAGACGATCGACTACCGCATCACCGATCCCCATCTCGATCCGCCCGGCTCATCCGATGAAAATTACGCCGAGCGTTCCATCCGACTGGCTGAAACTTATTGGTGTTATGAGCCGCCGATTGATTCGCTGGAGATGAGCCCACTGCCCGCGGCCGCCAAGGGGTTTGTCACGTTAGGCTGCCTGAATAATTTCTGCAAAATCACCCCGGAGACATTTCTGACCTGGAGCCGCCTCCTCATTGCTGTCCCGAATTCGCGCCTGTTGTTGCACGCCACGGTCGGCAGCCACCGCGATCACCTGCACAAGAAACTGTCCGATCAGGGCGTCGATCCGAATCGCCTGACGTTTGTCGACAGGCTCGCCCTGCCGCAATACATGCAGCAGTATCAGAGCATCGACATCGGCCTCGATCCCTTCCCATACGTCGGCGGCACCACCACCTGCGATGCATTGTGGATGGGTGTTCCCGTCGTCACGCTACGCGGCCAGACCGCTATCTCGCGCGGTGGGGCGAGCATCCTGACCAACATAGGTATTAGCGAATTGATCGCTGAATCGCCGGAACAATATGTTCAGTCTCGCCGCTGATCTGGCGATCGATCTTCCGCGCTTAACTCATCTTCGCGCCAATTTACGGGAGAGAATGCGTATGTCGCCGCTAATGAATGCTCCTCGGTTCGCCCGAAATATGGAAATTGCTTATCGAAAGATGTGGACGGATTTTTTGACTTAGCCCCGGCCGAGATCAGCCTTTTGCCAACTCAACAATGTCCTTCACTTCCAGAATTTGTTTAGGATACCCCTTGCTGGCAGCGTTGATCATCGCCCGTCCCACTTCCTGCAAGGTACAAAAGCCTGCCGGATAAACCACCCGGCCAATGGGATAGACCCACGCAAAAAGCTTGTAACTGTTCTTCAAATTTTTCTGACCCTGCGTCGCTTTCATGAATCCGGGCCGGAACATAAATGATCGTTTGAACAGCCGCATCAAGGCATTTTCGGTAGCCCCTTTTACGCGTGCCCAGGCGATTCGTCCCTGTTCACTGCTGTCGGTCCCCGCGCCCGTGACGTAGCAAAAAGTCATCTCCGGGTTCAATTTTGATAAAAGCTGCCCGACGTTCAGCGTCAGGTCGTAGGTAATGTGCTTATATTCCTCCTTGCTCATGCCAACGGATGAAACACCCAGACAAAAAAAGCAGGCGTTAAATCCGATCAATTGAGCCTCGATGGGGGCCAAATTAAAAAAATCGGCATGAATGATCTCACGAAGTTTGGGGTGCGAGACTCCTCCCGGCTTTCGATTGATGACCAAAACCTGTTCCACATCAGGATGGTTCAGGCACTCGAGCAGAACGCCCTCCCCGACCATGCCCGTTGCGCCGGTG
This sequence comes from uncultured Phycisphaerales bacterium, assembly GCA_963773725.1. GTDB lineage: Bacteria > Planctomycetota > Phycisphaerae > Tepidisphaerales > Tepidisphaeraceae > PALSA-1353. The sequence goes on along the minus strand of CAVZCA010000005.1, from coordinate 708,419 downwards.
ATGATTGGTTTAATGTTCATGTTTGTGTTTGGAGATTCTGATTAACTCGGTCTCTCGCTCCGGCGAAAGCGCGGGGGTCAAGTTCTTTCCTTTGATCCAAGCTCGCATGTCCCGCATGGTGACTTCAGGATCGGTCAACGTAAGGCCCGCAATCCGCGCCCGTTGGTTACTGATATCCATCAGACCGCTCCGCGCACCATGTTCCGTTCTGAACAGCGGCAGTTCAAATTCCGTCACGCCCGCAGCCTGGATAATCTCAGCATCGACCCAGGCGATTTTCTCCGCACCCAAAATCTTCATGAACTCCGCCCACGTGATCCTAGGCCCGGCCATGTTAAACGCGCCGCCTAAATCGTTCTCAATCACGGTTCCTGCAAATCGAGCGAGATCACGAACGTCAATAACCTGCACATGGTCGGAGCCATCGCCCGGCGCCAGCATTTCTCCACCCTGCGCGGCGCTGCACCCAGTATGAGTAACGGCCGCTGGGATCATGCGGACCTACGACCACCTGTGGCCGCAAAAGGGTGCATCTGTCCGCGTAAATCTGTCGGACAATATCTTCGCAGTTAACCTTGAGCGGGCCGTAGGTTTCGCGGTTCACTTCGGTCACGTCTTCATTTGCCGCCGGCAATCGCGGATGGGTTTCGCTGACAGGGCGCTGTTTCGGATCGCCGTAAACGCTGACAGCGCTCACAAACACATAGCGTTTCACCTTCGCCCGCAGCAGTTCAGCACTGGAACGCACATGCCGAGCCGTGTAACCACTCACGTCTACGCAGACGTCCCAGGCATGATCCTTCAGCGCTTCCAGACCCGGTGTTCCTTTATCGCGATCACCACGGAACCGCTCGACTTCGACAGGCAGCTCATCAAGCGACTTGCCGCGCGTCAGAATGCTCACCGTGTGCCCTGCCGCCAGCAAGGTCTCCACAATGTGCCGACCGATGAACTGCGTGCCGCCAAGAATCAATACTTTCATGCTTAACTTTCAGTTTTTATAGTTTAATCGAGGCGATACGTCCGCCCCATAGATCATGCATTGTCACGTATTGCATAACCGCATTCCGCCCCCGATATTGCCAATCACGCCATGGCCGAACTCACGATCCAACAAGCTTTCGACCTGGCGTGGCAACACCATCAGGTTGGGCGGCTGCAGGAGGCTGAGCAGCTTTATCGGCAAATTCTGACGCATCAGCCGAAGCATGCCGCTGCCAATCATCATCTGGGATTGATCGCTTATCTGGCGGGAAGAAATGACGCTGCCGTGGATTTAATCCGTCGGGCGATCGCCATCAATCCCGGCTACGCCGAAGCTCATGGCAATCTCGGCAACGCATTGCTGGACAGCGGACAACCGGACGAAGCGATCGCCGCTTATCGTCGGGCCATTGCATTAAATCCAAGCTTGGCGGAAGCGCACAGCAATCTTGGCCATGCCATGAAGGAAAAAGGAGAACTGGATGAGGCGATCGCCGCTTGCCGGCGGGCCATTTCAATTCGGCCCAACTTTGCCAAAGGGCACGGCAATCTTGGGAATTCTCTGAAAGAGAAAGGGCGATTCGACGAAGCGATCGCGGCGTATCGCCACGCGATTTCCCTCGATCCCAACTCGCCCGAAACGCATTACAACCTTTCGTTCGCACTCCTGGCGAAGGGGGATTTTCAGCGCGGCTGGGAAGAATATGAATGGCGATGGAAATGCAGAGGGTTTCCCACGCCCCGGCGAAACTTCACTCAGCCGCAATGGGATGGCAGTTCGTTTGAAGGCCGTACCCTTCTCCTCTACGCGGAGCAGGGATTTGGGGATGCGATTCAATTCATCCGGTACTTGCCGCTGGTAGCCGAGCGCGGCGGGAAAATCATCATCGGATGTCAGCCCGAACTCCAACGGCTGTTTCAGACCATCGTCGGGAAATACGAAATCGTCACCTCGGGCGCGTTGCTGCCGGAGTTTGATTTACATTTTCCTCTGCTCAGTTTGCCGCGGGTTTTCGGGACGATGCTGGACAATATTCCCAAGAGTGTGCCTTATCTGCATGCCGATTCCGAAGAAGCAGAGAAATGGAACCGCCGACTGGCCGGCGATTCTTCCAGAATGAACGTGGGACTGACGTGGGCGGGAAGCCAAATCCATAAAAACGATCGCAACCGCTCGATGAAGCTGGCAATGCTCGCGCCGCTGGGACAGATTCCTGGCGTGCCGCTTTATCAGTTTGCAGAAAGGTGAAGCGGCAGCGACTCCGCCAGCGGGCATGGAACTGGTTGATTGGACGAAGGATCTGAATGATTTTGTCGACACAGCGGCATTGATCGCCAATCTGGATCTCGTCATCACGGTGGACACGGCAGTGGCGCACTTGGCCGGCGCGATGAGCAAGCCGGTCTGGACACTGCTGGCATTTGTTCCGGATTGGCGCTGGCTGCTTGAGCGGGAGGAGAGTCCGTGGTATTCGTCGATGCGGTTGTTCCGCCAACCATCGATTGGGGATTGGGACAGCGTCGTCGCGCGAGTAGTCGAATTATTGCGCACGCGTCCGGGTAAATCTTACTGATCCTGCAAAACAAACTGCCGGTAGAGATGCGCATATTTCCCCCCGCTTGCCAGCAGTTCCCGATGCGTTCCCCGCTCGATGATTCGCCCGCCATCGACGACCAGAATCTGGTCGGCGCGCATGATCGTGCTGAGCCGATGGGCCACGACGAACGTTGTCCGCCCAGCCAATAGTTTTTCCAGCGATTGCTGGACAAGCAACTCCGTCGCGGTATCGACCGCGCTGGTCGCCTCATCCAGCATGAAGATTCGCGGATCGGCCAGGAACGCGCGGGTGAAGCAGATGAGCTGGCGCTGGCCGAGCGACATGCTCGCGCCGCGCTCGCCGACGTCGCTTTCAAATCCGTTGGCGAGACTCATGATGCAATCGTAAGAGCCGATCGCCTTCGCGGCGGCGATCACATCCTGCTCGGTGGCGCCGGGGCAGGCGTAGCGGATGTTTTCCATCACCGTGCCGGTGAAGAGATAATTCACCTGCAGCACCAATCCCATTTGCTTATGCAGCGAATCGCCGATCACGTGGCGGATATCATGCTCATCCACCAGAACGCGGCCGTGCTGCGGCTGATAGAAGCGCGCGATCAGGGAAATAATGCTGCTCTTGCCGCCGCCGGTCGCGCCGACCAAGGCAACCATCTGCCCTGATTTGGCTTCGAAATTGATCTCATGCAGCACGGGCCGATCCGGGTTGTAGCCGAAGATCACATTCTCAAACCGGACGCTTCCCTGAATGCGGGGCAGCGGCCGGGCATCCGGCTCGTCCTGAACTTCGGGCTTCATTTCCAGCAGTGCGAACACGCGCTCGGCGCCGGCCATCGCCATCATCAACTGGTTGTAAAAAGCTCCCAGCGTGATGACGGGCCCCATGAACCAGTCCCAATATTGATACATCGCCACGACCGAGCCGACGCGGATGTGGCCGCGTGGCCACCAGATATCCGCCGTAAAGCAGGATCGTCACCCGCCCACAAAAACGCACCACTTCCAGAAGCGGCTGATAAATTCCGTTCACCTTCGCGACGGCCATGTTGTTGACGGTGTTGATCTGTTGCAGGCCGTTGAAGACATCGAGGTTTGGGTCCTGCCGGTTGAATGCCGTCACGACGCGCATGCCGGTGATGTTCTCCGCGAGGTTGGTGCTGACGCGCGTGAATCCTTCGCGGGCAATCTGATATCCCCGGGCCGCCTTGCGGTGATAGATGCGCGATAGAAAGTAAAGCACCGGCCCGAGCCAGACGATCGACAGGAAAAGCCGGGCATCTTCCCGCAACATGTAGAACGCGGCGATGACCATGATCATGCGCGCTGGAGACGAGTTGCCAGATGCCCCACACGTTCACCTCGCGCAGGCTGTTCACGTCGGTGGTGCAGCGGCTGATGATGCGGCCGAGCTTGGTCCGGTCGTAAAAGCTCATCGAGAGACGTTGCAGTTGGCCGAAGATTTTCCGGCGGAACTCGAACTGCACGCTTTCTCCCGCGCGCGTCATGATGATGATCACAAACCGCTGAAGCACCACCGATCCGAGGAATACCAACGTCCATATGCCGATGATGTTCACGATGTGCCACGAAGCCGTGGTCGTTGAAATCCCCGGGAGCTTGCCCCCCGCGTAGTCGGCCCCGTAATTGACGATCCACTTGATGAACTGCGGCCCCTGCATGTCCAGCAGGACCTGGCCCAGCCCCAGCACGATCGCAATGAAATACCACCATTTGAACGTGGCCAACGACATCATCAGCCGCTTGATCAGCGGCCACTGAATCGGGCGATACCGGTCTTCATCATCGGACTCGATCTGCGCGGCGCGGGCCACGGCGGCGGATATCACCGGCGGCTTCTTCGATTGCTTTCCCGCTCCGAGCACGGTCATTCCATTTTCTCCAGGCCCAGAATGGCCGCTTCCACTTCGCCCGCGGATTGCACGCGCTTCATGTGCGATGGGGCGTCCGCAAGATTCTCGGCCGCATCGTCGCCGTGAAGCTGGGCCTCGGCGATCTCGCGGTAATGCCCATCCTGCGCCATCAGCTCGGCATGCGTGCCGGTCTGCGTCACCTTTCCCTGCTCAACCACCACCACCAGATCGGCCTGTTTCACGGTGCTGATTCGATGGGCAATGATGAAGGTCGTTCGTCCGTGCATGACAAACCGCATCCCCCGGCGAATCAGCGATTCCGTCTCCGGATCGACCGCCGCCGTCGCGTCATCGAGAATCAGCACGCGCGGATTGGTGACGATCGCGCGGGCGATTGCCAGGCGCTGCCGCTGGCCGCCGGAGAGCGATGCGCCGCGCTCGCCGAGGATGGTCTGGTATCCGCGCGGGAGGTTTTCGACGAATTCGTGCGCCTGCGCCAGCCGGGCGGCGGCTTCGATGTCGCCGTCGCTGATGTTCGGCCGGCCGTAGGCGATATTTCCCGAGACGGTGTCGCTGAAGAGATAGGTTTCCTGGAAGACAATAGCCACCTGCGTCCGCAGGCTCGCCAGCGTCAGATCGCGCACGTCCACGCCGTCGATCATCACGCACCCCTGCTGCACGTCGTAAAAGCGGGCGATGAGATTCACCAGCGTTGTTTTTCCGGCCCCAGTCGGGCCGACGATCGCGACCACGCTGCCGCCTTTGATGCCGAAACTCACATCGCGCAATGCCGGCTTGGTTGGGTCGTATCCGAAGCTGACGTTTTCGAACGTGACAGTTCCGGGACCATCGGGAAGCTTCGCGCATCGGGCCGTTCCTGGACCGTCGGCTGCGCCATTACGACTTCGTATAGCCGGCGCGAAGAGACCATCGCGTTTTGATATTGCTCGTTGATGGTCGCCACCTGCTGCAGGCGTCCGAGGATTGCCCCCATCGCCCCGCCGAGGATGAACAAATCCCCCGCAGCCATCTTGCCGTGGATCATCAAAATTCCTGCGACCAGAAAGAGCGAGAGATGCGACGCCATCGCGATCGAGCGGATAATCGGCTGAAAATCGGCGAACATACGGATGCGCTTGAGCACGCGATCCTTGAACGTGTCGCAATTCTCCTGATATTTGCCGATCTCCTGCCCCTCGGTGGCGAACGCCTTCACCACGTGAACGCCGGCGATGTTCTCCGTGATGATCGAGACGTTGCGGTCCTCCGCTTCCATGACGCTCTTGGCCACCGGCTGCACTTTTCGGCTGAAGCGCAGGATGTAGTACGTCCAGATCGGCAGCGGAACGAGCGAGAGAACGGCCACCCATTTGTTTAGCGTCGCAATCAGCACGATGTTGAAAGCAACGGTCAGCGTGATCTCGAGCGTCACCAGCACAGCCGTCTGCACGAACGCGCGGACGTTCTGCAAATCCGACAATGCCCGGTTGATCAATTGTCCGGAGCTATGCACATCGTGAAAGCCGAACCCCGCGCTGAATCTTGTCATACACCGCTTCGCGGATGTAATAGACCATGTTCATGCTCATTCGCGTGTTGGCGGTTTCCTTGAAATAGCGCACAACGAGCATGAGCAGAATCAGAGCGCCGAGCCATTTCAGCAGCCAGAGCAATCGGCGCGTCCCCGCGTCGGGTGTTTGGACCCATTGCCTGAATGAAAGGGGATGGCTTTTGCTTACCTGTTGAATGTTCTGGATGGTATCGACGGCCTTTCCGGCGACGCCGATGGTCAGCGTATCCGTCGCGGCCGCGGCGGCCACCCACCAGCAGGCGATGATCACCAGCAACACGACGGGCCGGATGAACTGGAACATCCAGCGCAGAAGCGTTGAGTTGGAGGGGTTAAGCGATTCGCGCGGGGAATGATCCCCCGCCGGAGGTAAACCTCCGCCGGCACCAGGATTTGAATCCCTTCCACCTGTGGTGCGGACAACTGACTGACTGGTCACTTTGGAAACCGATTCTTGTAAACCGCTAACGCTATCTTTCCCGGCGGCTCCGTCAACCCCTGGCATGGACAAATTGCCCTGTATCCCCTAAAACTTCCCCACTTTACATATCGACGGGCGGTTTTTACCCAAGCTGATCGCTAACGCCCGCCCGCCCAGCGGGTCTGCCCATTGAAGCAATGGCAGTCGTCAGACCGATAAAAAGTGACATGGCGACATCAGCACCCGCGACCGGCGTAACACGTTTTCTCCTGGAAGCCGTCGGCAAATTCGCCGCCGCCCGGCTCCGCGGCGTCGGCGCGCTAAAGATCCATCCCGATTGGAAAGCCCGCGCCACTATCTGCGAACGCTGCCCGCTTCGCGTCATCAGTTGCGGCGTTTCGTACTGCGGAAATCCCCTGCTTAAACAGATCGACCGAGATCCCGCCGTGGATGGGTGCGGATGCGCTTGCCGCGATAAGGCGAAAAGCCCGAGCGAGCATTGCCCGATCAATTCCCATCATCAGCCTGCTGAGTTTCACGAGGGCGATTGTTCGTGTAAGTGGTGCGCGGCAGAAACCGCCTTGATCAGAACGGCGGAGGCGGCGGGAATCCCATAGGCGGACCATTGCCGGGACCGCCGCGACCATTTCCGGGCCCTCTTCCGTGGCTCTTGTCATGGCTGTCTTCATACCCCCAGAATCCCCCTATGATGTATGGAAATTTTCCCGGCGTAACGTGGTAATGCCAGCCGCGCGCTGAATCCCATTGCATATTGAAATCATTCAAGGCGCCGGCGCCCGTGACGTCCTTTGCCATGACGCCAGCGCTTTCATACGGACCATAAATCGGGAAACCATCAAAGGCCCATCCGATCAGCGGCGAATGCGCGTTGCCTTCATCCGACCAGGGGGAATTCAGGCAGATTGGATACTTGTGATAGTGATAAGTATTGTCGGGCGATGGATGGCCGCAGCAGCGATCCATCATGCTTGTGGCATCGGTACTCTGTGCGTCGAAGGGGTTGAAGAAAACCACGCCGTTGACGGCAACGCCGATCGGGCCCATCGGCAGGGCGTGATTGGAATTATCCATCGTTGTCGCGATATGGTTCGGATTAACCTTCGGATCCAGGGGAATGTAATAAGTTCGATCATGTTCCTGAATAAAATTGGGATTGCTGTCGGGCCCGAACCCCGGCTGTGGAAATTTCCCAGTCGGGTGGTTGGGCAGACCCTTGGTGCGGATGATCATGCTGGTGGTATCGAAGCGGACGGTCACGTTGTCCGTGATGAGCTGATCCTGAGTGACGATGTTGCCGTCGAGATCTTTGTCTCCCGCTCGCAGCCACGCGGTCATGCTGCCGGCGAATGGGGCTGTCAGCGCGGCATCGCGATAGAGAAGCCGATCGGCATTGGTGGAATCGAAAGATTTTGGCGGCTCGGTTTCGCCGGGCCGCGCGTCGTAATACCACCTGCCGCCGAGTGACAAAAGCGTTCCGGTTTGGCGGACTTCCGGTGTCGCATTGGTATTTGAGCTTTGCTCGGGCGCTTCGCCGGGTGAAAGGCGGGTAAGGCTGAAATCATCGACGAAAAATTCCGATGCGATGGGCCGCAGCGCTGCGCCGTGGCCGAAATTGACGCTGAGCCTGAGCGTGTCCACCTGCGGGAACGGCAGCCAGACATCGAGCGCGTAGGTTCGCCAGACCGCCGCCCCGCCGATGTGGCGATCTCCATTGGCCGTGAGATCGCAACGCGCCTGCTGGATGATTGGATAGATTGATTTCCCCTTGGCATCGAGAGAAGTGTGACCGCCATCCCCGAAAAATTCAACGCGCATCGAGAGATCATTGTCATCAACTGCGAAATCATCCTGCGGCAAGCCTCGAAAGGAAAATCGGAACCAGCGTCCGGCCTTGGAATCGATTCCCCGGACAGTCTGCGACACCGACCCTGCTCGGCCTTGCGATTTGAAGGCGACCCCCCAACTGGAAACATCTCGGGTTGGATCGCCGAGATATCGATACTCAACATCACCCGCGAGTTCGTAATTGGCCGGCATCTGCCCCGAAGCGTCGCGCTGCTCAAAACCGGGATTTGCAACCAGATTGGGCATCTCAGCCCTAGCCGTCCCCACTAAAAGAAAAAGCCCGACCCCGAGCCACCCAACTCTAAAATTGGCCATTGCACCTCCACTGATGTTCAGCGGGTTAATGACCCGAATTGGTCAACGGTAACCAAAATACCGGCGGGACTTTGGTTGGATTGACTTACTTCTCCCACAACACGTCCTCCGAGCCGCCGTGTTTATTCGCCCATCGGGCCTGCACGAAAAGCCAATCACTGAGGCGATTCAAATAGACCAGCGCAACAGCCGGCACCGGGCGATCCTGCGAGAATCCCACAACAGCCCGCTCCGCCCGGCGGCAGACCCCGCGCACCACGTGCAGGCGGGCGCTGATCTCGGTCCCGCCCGGCAGAATGAAATTTCTCAGGGGAGCCACTTCGTCGCTGGCCGCGTCGATTTCCATTTCCAGCCGGGCGATGCTCGATTCCTCCAGCGGCGGCAAATGGGCCGGCGGCTTCTCGTCGGGCCACGCCAGCAGCGATCCGATCACAAACAACTCATTCTGCACCGGCCGCAGTTTGGCGATCCAGGCGTCATCTCCCGCCGCGGCTATCCAGCCGATGGCCGCGTTCAATTCATCGACCGCACCGATACATTCGATGCGCGCGTCGGATTTGGAAACCCGCCCGCCGCCGATCAATCCGGTCGTGCCGTCATCGCCGGCTCTGGTGTAAATCTTCATGGGGATATTGTCATTTGTCATAGGGCATTTGTCATTGGCGGGAATACCGGATAACAAATAACGAATAATCCGTGACAAATGACCAGCTCCTACTTCTTCTGATCCCGCTGGCGTATCTGGTCGGATCAATCCCGTTCGGCCTGCTTGTCGGCAAGGCCAAAGGGATCGATCCGCGCACCAGCGGCAGCGGGAATATTGGGGCGACCAATCTCGGCCGGTTGCTCGGCGCAAAATATTTCGCGATCGTCTTCACACTCGATCTATTGAAAGGCTCGCTGCCGACCCTCGTCGCCGGGGCGGCTATTGGTTTTCGCACAAATGATCGCCGGACTTGTCTGCTGTGGATCGCGGTGGCAGCCGCCGCGGTGCTGGGTCACATGTTCAGCCTGTTTCTGAAATTCAAAGGGGGGAAGGGTGTCGCCACCACCGCCGGCGTTGTGCTGGGAATCTTCCCCTACTTCACATACGCGGGTCTGATCGCCATTGTTATCTTCATCATCGTTTTCCGCGTCACGCGATATATCAGCGTCGGTTCGATCCTCGCCGCCTTGAGCTTTCCGGCTGCGTACATCCTCATCGGCCTTGGCCGCTGGCCAATGACGGATGCGCAGCTCCCGCTGCTCTGCTTTTCGATTTTGATTCCGCTGCTGATCATCTACAAACACCGCGGCAACATTGCCCGTCTTCGCGCGGGAACCGAGCTCGCGCCGGGCCGAAATCATCATGCGAATCAAAGTAAACGGACAAGATTACGAGTTAACCGATGGCGCGGACATTCATGCGCTGCTGGCCGCGCATAAACTCACGCCTGACAAAGTCGCAATCGAGCTGAACCGCCGATTGATTCGATCGAGTAAATATGACACACCGCTCAAGCCGGGTGACGAGGTGGAAATCGTCACGTTCGTCGGCGGCGGGTAAAAATCCGCGCGTACCTGATCGAATTGCGATATAATCTTCCTCGTGCAAAGTCTTCGCATCGCCAAGTTCGACGTCCGCAGCCCGCTTTTCGTCGGCACCGGCAAATATGCCACCTACGAAATCATGCAGCAGGCCCTCGCAGCCAGCGGATGCCAGGTTGTCACCGTCGCGGTCCGGCGCGAGCGGCTGGTCGATGCAGCAGGGCCGAAGCATCCTGGATTTTCTGGACCTCGCCAAATACATTATTTTGCCGAACACAGCCGGTTGCTTCAGCGCCGAGGATGCCATCCGCGTCGCTCTCCTCGGACGCGATCTACTCGAAAAACAAAAAAATCCCGGCGCGAACTGGGTGAAGCTTGAAGTGCTGGGTGACAAGAAAACCCTCCTGCCTGATCCCGTTGAATCTTTGGAAGCGACAAAAGAACTGGTCAAGGAAGGATTCACCGTTCTCTGCTACACCAGTGATGATCCAATCGCCGCCCGGCGAATCAAAGAAGCCGGCGCCGCCAGCGTCATGCCGGCCGGCAGCCCGATCGGGTCCGGGCAGGGCGTATTGAACCCGCTCAACATTTCGCTGTGCCTCGAAACTCTGAAGGAAGACGATCCGACGTATCCGGTCATCGTCGATGCCGGCGTCGGAACCGCCAGCGATGTCGCCATCGCGATGGAACTGGGCGCGGATGGCGTTCTGCTCAACACCGGCATCGCCCACGCCAAAGACCCTCTCAAAATGGCCGTCGCGATGCGTTATGCGATCGAGGCCGGCCAGCTTGCCTACCGTTCGGGCCGCATTCCCAAAAAGCGTTACGCCACCGCCAGCAGCACTTTTGATGGCGTGATCAGCCATATCCCCGGCGAATGAATGTCCCAAGAACTCTGGAACACATTAATGCAGCGGGCAGGTTTGACGCTCGACGCGCACCATGATGCGCTGCTCAATTCCTTTCTCGATCTGCTGCTCGATGCCAACCAGCGGATGAACCTGACGCGCATCACCGATCGCACTCAAGCGGAAATTCTGCATGTGGCCGATGCCCTCACGCTTTTGCCGCACATTCCGCCCGGCCCGCATCGTTTGGCCGACGTGGGAAGCGGCGGCGGAATCCCCGGCATTATCCTAGGGATCGTTCGCCCTGATTCCCAGATCGTTTTGATCGAATCGACGCAGAAAAAGGCGAATTTTCTGCGCTCAGCGGCAGCTGAATTGAAGCTGGACAATGTGATCGTCGAGCCGCTACGGGCGGAGGATGTCGCCCGCTCCGCCGATCGCGAGACATTCGATGTCGCCGTCGCCCGGGCCGTGGCTTTGTTGCCGATTCTCGTGGAATGGCTGCTGCCGCTGGTGAAAATTGGCGGCGTTGCCCTGGCCATGAAAGGGGCAAAAGGACAGGAAGAACTGGAGCAGGCTCAACATTCCATCAAAGTTCTGGGTGGCGATCGCGCCGAGATGATCCCGGCCGATCTGCCCGATCGCGCCAATCATGTCATTATCAGGATACCCAAAATCTCCCGAACCCATTACCGTTATCCTCGGCCCGGAGGCCAAGCCGCTGCGACGCGCATATAATTGCCAGGCTTCGTCTTAGGTTGCGTTCACTGCAGAAAGGTGACACATGCTTGTTCTGACTCGTACGCGCGACGAGACCATCATGATCGGCGACGATATCGAAGTGACCGTCGTCGATATTCGCGGCGACAAGGTGCGCCTCGGGATCAACGCCCCAAAACGCATTGCCGTTCATCGCAAAGAGATTTACGATCAGATCCGCGCAGAAAACAAGGCGGCATCGGCGGTGAAGCCGGCTGACCTTAAAGATCTTCCTGCTATGCCTCCGGAGCCTGTTGTCATGAATCAACCCGACCCCTCTTTTCCCCGTCTTGCTGAAGAGCGCCGCGACCCTTTTCTGATGGCCGCGATTGAAGAAGCGCACATGGGCCTCAAAGAAGGGGGCCTTCCCATCGGCTCGGTACTGGTTCGCAACAACCAGATCATCGGCCGCGGGCATAACCGCCGCGTGCAGCGTGGCGATCCGATGGCTCACGCGGAAATCGACTGTCTCACCAATGCCGGCCGCCAGAGCACGTATCACGACACCGTTCTCTATTCCACGCTGATGCCCTGCTTTTTGTGCAGCGGCGCGGCGGTTCAGTTCAGCATTCCAAAATCATCGTCGGCGAAAGCGTCAACTTTGCCGGCGCGCCTACTTTCATGCGATCCAAAGGAATCGACGTAGTCGATCTGCACGATCAGGAATGCATCGACATGATGGGCCAGTTCATCCGCGACTTTCCCAAGTTGTGGAATGAAGACATCGGCAAATGACATTTCCATTTTAGAGACGCGCTCTGAATGCCCGAACTCCCGCCGCAAAGTCGCGTCATCAGCCGGATCGACGGAGAAATTCTAAGCATCACCCTTCCGCAGTCCCGCGCCATAGGCTGCATCGGCGGAAGCTGGGCGGGGGCCGCTGTTTTCAGTTTCCTGGCTATCTGCTCTTTTGCTCAGGGCACATTCAGTGGCAATCTGATCTGGACCGGAGCCGGATTCTTCTTTTTTCTCTTTACCGGCTGGCAATTGCTGGCATTACGCGGCGGCATCCTGCGCCCCCGGAACAGTCAAACTCGAAATAGCACCGAATCGTTTGCTATCGTCAGCGGTCCCGCCGATACGCCCCACCGCCGAAGCTGGCCGCGATCAGCCATCACCGGCATCCGCGTTGAGCCGAAAAAAACCGCCGGACCTACCTCACTTTTTTTGGAGCTTCGTGATGAACCGCGCATCGGTTTGTCTTTATTCCGGCAGTGACGCCGAGGAGATGGAATGGATCGCCGAGCAAATTCGGAAGCGACTGTCCGGTGGCGACGAAAGGCTAAACCACCAAAATGCGACTTCTGTTTGACAATTTGCGACAATACACAACTCCGGCGTGAGCGTGACCACAAAAATTGACGGCATCGGGAATAAACATCAGCTGCCGATATTTCATTAAAATAAATATACTTACATTAAAAAAATCGGCGTGATGCCTGCGAGAGCTCACGGCGGATCGCGAATTATCTTGTTTTTTCTTGCTCGGTTGTCCCGAAACCGTTTATTCGTCATAAGCAGTTCAGTCTTATCAATTCGTTAACAAAAGGTGGTTCGTCGCAGCATCATGTCTGCGACGAATTTTAAGGGAGGGCGACCATGCATTGCGGAATTCTAACTGGCTTACGACCCTGGCGGCGCTCGTGATGTCCACATTGGCTGCTTCAGCAGCATTGGGCCAAAACTGGGCCAGCCCGGTGAGCGGGAGCTACGGCAATCCCAGCAATTGGACCCCAAGCGGCGTGCCGGTTAATCCGACGTTCGATCTGAATTCCGCCGGCTATACGGTCACACTTCCGTCAGCCGAGTCGGCTCAAACCCTCGCGGTGCAGACGGACGTGACCACGCTCGACTTGAGCAGCCAGACCCTGTCGCTGTTCAATGTGAATGTCAGCACTGCAGCGAGTCAGACTGGTTCACTGACGGTGCTTGGGCCGGGAAGCATCATCGCCAATTCATATAGTTCCTCGGTCAACGTCGGAGGAGCCGGCACGGGGCAATTGACCGTCAATGCCGCGACCATCAATTTCCAGGGGAGCAATGGAACCAGTGTTTCAGAAGGCGGCGGCAGCACGATTACCGTGGACAACGGCGGCAAGCTGGAAAATAGCCTGGCCGTCAACTGCAGCGGCAGCGTCATCCTGAATGATGGAACGCTGTCGGATGGGGCGGACATGTCGCTGCTCGGAGGAGCGATGCTGAGCAACGGCTCAACGCTCAGCGCGTTCGGGAATATGACGTTCAAGGGAAACGTCTCGGTGGATAATTCCACCGTGACGTCGAGTTCCGGCGTGGCCACTGCGTTCACTGGCTCCTTGACGATCAGCGACGGCGGTTCCGTAAGCACAACAGGCACGATCACTTTGCCGGTGACGACCACCATCGATTCCGGCTATATCCAGTCAATAGCCGACACCTACTTTTCCAATTCCGGCACGATGACGGTCGAGTTGAGCGCAGACGACGAACGACCCGCTCCATGGCGCAAGCCTGGGTCATTACGCGGGCATCCTGGATTTCACTCTGCAAAACAGCTTTACGCCGTTCGTTGGAGAGCGCTTCAATATCTTGGATTACTTAGGCGGAGAAACCGGAGTTTTCAGCGCGGTGAATCTGCCGGCCCTGGGCGGCGGAGAAGGGTGGGACACGAGCCACCTTTATTCCGGGGGTTACATCGTCATGGTGCCGGAGCCAGCCAGCATGACCCTTCTGATAGCGGCGGGCGCAGGTGTCTTGCTGCGCCAGGCGGCGCAGGCTAGGAATCGTCTCAATGTCTAATGCGCCGGCTGCGTCGATGGCGCACCGTAATCCGGCTGCATCAGCGGCGTCACGTCATAGCCCGTCGTCTTCTTGATATCGTCGATCAAGTCCTGCTGCGTTGCCGGCGTCTGTGCCCGCAAGGTTGGCAAGACTTTCGCCAGCGCCCCATCCCCCTCCGCGGTGAGCCACGCATCGACCACCAACGCGCCTTTGGGCAGAAGCACCCGATCATACGCGGGTAAATATTCCGGCCGAATCTGCGATGGATCAAGCGCGTTGATCAGGTCGAGCCGCACGAACGGCCTCACTTGGTCCGGCCGGCCGATCAGCTGTTCAGTCCATTCGCGCCGCGGGGTTCCCGAAACGATTGCCGAATATTTGATCGCGAAAATATTCGAGACGCCGAAATCAAACCAATCCTCTTTGCCGGGAAGCTTCAGCGGCGCAATCACCTGGTCGTGAACAAACCGCTCGAAAAGATGCTCGGCTTCGTTTTTCCCATACATGGAAAGGTGATCGATCACTCCCCCCTCGAAAAAACGAACTTCAGCGATCAGATGATCGCGCCGCGTGGCGGCATTGTCGCCGTCGTGAATCTCCACCCACCAGACGAAATCATCCATCGGCGTGTCGGTCGCCAGCATCGCGACGGGGGAATACGACACATCATGGGCAAAGCGAATGTAGTGGAACCGCGGATCGCTCCACCCCGCCGCCATCGCATCCGCCACCTGCGGCCGCGTCGCGACGAAATAGTAAACCGTCGTCTTGAGCGCCGCGATTTTCCCGATGTGCGACAAGAGCTTATTGTCTAGAAAATCGTCCACCACTTTGGGATCGCTGATGGCCAGATCCTGCATCATCTCTGCGGCCAGCTTCTGGCGCTGCTGTTGGATTTGAACGGCGATATCGGAAGGCATCGTCGTCGGTCGCGTCGCGGGGGCAACCGAGGCAAGCGCCTCCTTGACCCACGCATCGTCCTGAGGCTGGCAGATCGCCGAGCGATCTCCGCTGCTGACGATATGAAATCCCGGCGGAATCTCGGCCTTGTGAGGCGCGGCGGCGGGCTGGGTCGCCGGCTCGGTGGCCGCGCCGGTTTCCGCCCCTCGTGTCACCGCAACGCATATCAGCATTGCCAGAAACGGCGCAATGGTCCGAAGCATTCCCCTCATTTCGTCCTTGCCGGCAG
The DNA here is from genome assembly GCA_963773725.1 of uncultured Phycisphaerales bacterium. GTDB lineage: Bacteria > Planctomycetota > Phycisphaerae > Tepidisphaerales > Tepidisphaeraceae > PALSA-1353. Next base: position 692,754 of record CAVZCA010000005.1, on the reverse strand, counting down.
TACCAGGCTTTTCACCTTCAAAATATTCGGCCGGGCCTTGAGGCGATTCAACAGGCTCGCGGCGGCTCGCTGTCGGTCTTGATGACCATCAGCGCCGTCGCCTTTCCGGCCGAATCAAATTCGCGGCTGATGACCATGTCCGCGATGTTCACCTGCGCATCGCCAAAGCTCGATCCCACCAGGCCGATCACGCCCGGCTCGTCCTGGTTCACGATCAGCACCATGTTTCCCTCGGGGATCATGTCCATGCTGTAGCCATCGATGCGCAGCACGCGCGGCCATGCCGTCGGCATAAACCGTGCCCGAGCACGCGATGGCTCTCGCCAGTCGGGTCCCTCGGCTCGGACGCCGACGATGTCCCCAACCAATCCCGCGGGCGGATTGGGCTCGTGAATCGTCGCCATTTCGATGCCCCGCGCCCGGGCGAGATGTTCGACGTTGATGACATTCACGCCCGTATCCAGATGCGGCCGCAGCAGTTCCACCGTCGCCACGCCGAAGCAGCGTGTTCATGTGTTTGGGAGCGCGCGTTCCGCTGGCGCGGAGCGTGATCGTGCGATATCCGCCTTCGCAAAGCGCCGCCAGCAGCATGCCGATGCGCCGGGCCAGTTCCACGAACGGCTTTTCATCGGCGGGCAGATCCAGCTTCAATCCGCCGGCGTTGACCGCGCCGCGAATTTCGCCGGTGTTCAGATATGCCACGATCGCCTTGCACGCCTCGACCGATACGGCCGTCTGGGCCTCATCGGTGCTGGCGCCAAGGTGCGGCGTCAACACGACGTTCTCCAGAGCGAACAGCGGATGATCCTTTGCCGGCGGCTCGGTCGCGTAAACATCGATCGCCGCGCCGGCGATCTTCTTTTCCTTGATCGCTTCGGCCAGGGCGATTTCATCCACCACTTCGCCGCGAGAATCGTTGATCACCAGCAGATTCGGCCGGCATTTGGTCATCAGCCGATCGCGATTCAGCAGATGCTTGGTCTGATCCGCCGCCGGGAACGTGGAACGTGATGACATCGATCTGCGAAAGGAATTCATCGAAATCGCGGACGAGTTTTACCTTGCCGTCGAGGGCGGTCGGGCCGGTGAAATAGGGATCGAAACCGACGACGTTCATCTCCATCGCCAGCGCCGCAGTCGCGACGGTGCGGCCGATCCGGCCGAGGCCCACGACGCCCAGCGTTTTCCCCGCAAATTGGGTGCCCTGGTAAACGCTGCGTTTTTTCCATTCCAATTGGCCTGATCTCAGGCTGGCATGCGCCTGGGGAATCTTTCGCGCCAGCGAGAGCAGCAGCGCCAGCGCATGCTCGGCGGTCGAAAGCGTGCTTGCCTCGGCGGTGTTCAGCACCAGGATTCCCTTGGACGTTGCGGCTTCCAGATCGATGTTATCGACGCCGACGCCCGCGCGGGCGATGGCTTTCAGATTACCTGGCTTCTCCAGCACCTTGGCGGTCACCTTCGCGCCCGAACGGACGATCAGGGCGTCATATTCCCCAACCGCGGCGGCAAGTTCATCTTCCTTTAAGCCGACTTTCACGTCGAAATCCGCTTTGCTCTGCTTCAGAAATTCCAGGCCTTCTTCAGCCAGTTTGTCAGCAACCAAAATACGCATAAATTAAATCCTCCAATTCGGACCAAGGGCCGAGATCGTAAGGACCACGGGGAATCGCTTCAAGCCACCGCCTATTATCTTCAGCGGCCCATAAAATGGACCGAACTAAGTTATGGAGCAGAATATCTATGAAAATGACCGCTAAAACCTCCCTGGGGCTTGTTCTGTTGATTACCATCGTCGCGGCGATGGCCTCTATCACCCATAGCCAGGACCAAAAGGAATCAACCGGACAGGACCTTAGGGGCCAGATTCCCTGGCGAAGCGACCTGGATTCCGCCCGTCATGAGGCAACCGCCGCGAATAAGCCGGTGCTGGTTGAATTCGTGGCCAGTTGGTGCCCCGATTGCCACGACATGGCCCGGGAATGCTGGTCCGAGCCCCCGATTGTCACCGCGATGAAGGGTTACGTCCCTGTCCTGATCGATGTCGATGCGCAGCCGAATATAGCCAAGCAATTCAATGTCGTGGCGATCCCCTCTCTTTTTGTCATCGATGGCAAAACCGGATCGATCACGCGTGATGTCCGCGATCGCGTCTTATCCCCTGATGATCTGCTCGCCTGGCTGAAGCAATCGAATTAACGCTTGGATTTTCCGGGCGAATTGGTTTTATCCCCGGGCGGCAGTGCGTCGATATGCCGCACCTGATCCAGCAACTCCGGCTTCCCGAGCCGCTCGGCACAGTAGGTTGCGATCGCCTTTAATCCCTTCCCGTACCACCGTTTCAATTTTGCGTTGGACTGAATTTCCGGCGGCAGTTTGGACCAGATCATCCCCTGCTCGAAGATCGATTTCTCATGAAGCTGACAAAGGCAGGTCAGCTTTTCCTCATCACCGGCGGCCGCGGCATCGAATAATTCTTTGCGAAGCCGGTCCGGCGTGATCTCCGGCTCATTGACGCGCGGAATGCGCAGCTCAATCAGCACCGGATCCTCCACCGGCGGAGTCTTCGATCGTTTTAGGAAGCCAAAAAACGCCATAGGAGATTTGCGGTGGAAAAAATACTCGACCACGCGCCGGCTGGCAACAAATCGTCACGCCCACTGCAGCTCTAACTGCCGAAATACCGGCCTCTTCCGTGCAGGAAGCCATGGCGTGGGGCGATTCTGCTCAGCCAGGACCAGCCGCTGGCCGATGCGCTCGATCGGCGCTGAAAAGGTCTCGAAGCAATTTCGGACAATTGCACTGCCGACTGCGATGAAGCAGAATGATATGTCCGGGCAGCGCGAGCCCCTGCTGCTCCGCCTGATCGAGAATCTGCCGAACCGCATTCAGCGCCTCGGCGTTGGAAAGATGCCCTCGGCCTCCCATGATTCTCCGCTTCAAAAACGCAGGGCGTTCGCTGTTCAATTGCATCTGTGGGTCGTAATTGCTCTCGATCGCCAAAACATCGACGCCGCGGAATCGCCGGACCAGTTCCGCACTGGCGTGGCCCAGATCCGTCGCATATCCGATCCGGCCGCCGAATCCTTCGATGACGAGTCCATGCGAACCGAGTTCATCGTGCGCGAGCCGGATCGCAGTGCAGTTCAATTCCGTTTGTGGGTGAAAACGGTTTTCCGTTGAACGGCCGGATGAGGCTGAGAAATCACTTTCGCCCCCCGCAGATGCCGCACAATTCATCGATCCGGCTCTCGTGGCAGAAAACCAGAATCCCCTGCTGGATGATCTGCCTGATCCAAATCGGATTGAAATGATCGCGATCGAGATGCGTCAGACAGATCGCGGCGACGTGGCCGGCATTGGCGCCCGAGCGATTCCATCCGCTCGGCCGCAATTCGCGGCCCGATGCCGCAGTCGATCAGGATCGTGCCGCCTGAGCAGCGCAGAACGGAGCAATTGCCGGCCGATCCGCTGGCGAGAATGGAAAGTGATAGAGACATCCGTGCCTCGACCTCGAGCGATTAATTAAACCGCCGCGAGGATCGCCTTCATGCCCAGCCCCAGATAATCCAGCACTTCCTGCGGCTCGCGGCCGCTCTTGGGAATCTGGTGGACGAACAGGCCTTGAGCTTGACGTCCGCGCCGCTGGCGGCGATCTGCATCGGCGATCTCGGCGTCGAGGCCGCCGGTGTAATTGTCTTCGACGGTGATGATCCGCCCGCCGGACTTGGCGGCGATTTCGAGGATGCCGTCGTCTTTCAGCGGCAAGCCGTAGGCGTCGATCACGGTCGCCTTCTTGCCGCTCTTGGCCAGTTCATCGGCGGCCTTGAGGCATTCGTGAACCATGTAGCCGGCGGAGACGAAGCACCAGGTCCTTGCCTTCGCGCAGCACCTTGTAGCCGCCGACTTCGAATGTCTCTTCGGGCTTGTAGAGCGCTCTTGGTGTCGGCGCGCAGCGCGCGCTGATAGCAGGCGCCGTCGAGGTTGGCCATCAGCTCGGTGATCTTGTAGCAACTGACCGCGTCGGCGGGGAAGAAATAGCGCACGGCCGGCTGGCCGTTGAAATTCTTCACGTGGCAGAAGCTGCGGAAGAACGCCACGTCCGGCAGCGACATCTGGCTCGGCCCGTCGGCGGCCAGCGTCACGCCGGCGTGCGTGCCGGTGATCTTCAGATTCGCGCCGCTGATGATCGCCATCTCCACCTGGTCGTAGGCGCGGACGACGAACTTGGCGAAGGTCGAGCAGAAGGGAATCTTTCCCGCCGCGCTGGCGCCGGCGGCGACGCTGATCATGTTCTGCTCGGCGATCTTGCATTCCAGATATTGCGCCGGGAATTTCTTGGCGAACCACTCGGCGTGCGTCGAATTCTTCACGTCCGCATCGAGGCCGACGATGCGCTTGTCCGCTTCGCCCAGCGCCACCAGCGCCGCGCCATACGCCTTGCGCGGCGCGATCGGCTTGCCGGCGGCCAGATCCTTGTCCATCCCCACCGCCGCCAGGCCGTCGGCGAACGATTTGATCTTGATCGGCTTCTTCTCGCGCGCCGGCGCCTTGGCGGTGATCGCGGCGGATCTTCAATTCGCCGTTCAGCTTGTAATCCAGCAACGCCCAGGTCCTTGGCCGTGCGATCCAGCTCGCCGAGAATTTCGCGGCAGCTTGTCTTTCTTGACCGGCGTGCCATGCTTGCCCATCCCCTGCTCGTGCGGCGCGCCCCAGCCCTTGACCGTGCGGGCGACGATCGCCAGCGGCCGCTGGCCGTTCTGAACGACGTGCAATTCGCTCAGCGCCTCGTCGATTTCGTGCGGATCGTGCCCGTCGATCACGCGCACGATGAAGCCATACGCCTTCAGCTTGTCGGCCAAGTCCCTGATAGCTCTGCTGCGGCGAAACCCAATCGCTCTGCGCCAGTTCGTTGCAGTTGAAAATCGGAATGACGTTGGTCAGCGCATGATCGACGATGAAATCGGCCGCTTCCCAGATCTGCCCTTCGCGGCTTTCGCCGTCGCCGATGATGCAGTAGATATTGCGGTCGATCTTGTCCATCCGCGCCGCCGCCGCCAGCCCCGCCGCAACGGACAACCCCTGGCCCAGGCTTCCGGTCGCCGCGTCGAAGAAATGGAACGCCCACCTGCGGATGGGGATGCCCGTCGATCGGGCTGTCGATCGCCCGCAGGGTCATCGCATCCGCCTTGGTCATCGGCCGGGCCGATTCGCGCCCTTTGCCCAGCGGGATGATCATCGCGCCCAGATCCGCCAGCGCCGCATAAACGATCGGCACGGCGTGTCCTTCGGAAAGCACCAGCCGATCCGACGCCGGATTCCACGGATCCTTCGGATCCCACCGCATCTGGTGATACATCAGCACGGTGACGAGATGCGCCAGCGACAGCGCCGTGGAAGGATGCCCGCTGCCCGCGGAGGTGGTCATCTCCACGCTCAGTTTTCCGATATCGATGGCTTTCCGATTGACGGCGGATTCGAATCTCATGGGTGTAGAGCCTCCGTGATAAAAAACTTATTTTTGAGCGAGAATACTATTCGGGGGCGAATGGAAGCAATCGGAACGGATGCGGAGGAAATTAATTTTTGAAAAGGATATTCACGTATGATTTTATGCGGTTACGGTTCAGTCGTGACGGCCAGGGCGCTTGGCTCGGAATGTGAATTTCTTTAGCGAATGATTGCCAGGCGAATCTCTACCGGTGGCAGGCCTGGTGAATTTCAAGGTCGACAGCCCGGCGTGAACGACATATGGTTGGGATGCGCCGTCAGGCATTTCGGGAAATCAACCGAACGGCCAAGTCCATCCGGCTATGCCGACCATCTGAATTCACATTGATCGCCGCCATCTTCTGGCGATATGGAATTCGCCGAGAAACGGACTCGGCCGTCCTGGTCAAGCGGACCGATTGCGCCTCAATTGCCAGCGCAGTCGGACTTATCGGTGGACTCTCTCCGCCGTGTCGGAAGTCGAACTTCGCGGGCGTCGCGGGAAGTTCAGCGAACCATCGCTCGCGGCGGATCAGATATAATTGCCGGGCCTCTCGATCTCCATCGACTCTGACGACGATCTGCCCGGCTAAGGCTTTGGCCACCGCGATTTGGCGCTTCGATTCGGCGGATGGTGAAGCAACGGCTGGTTCGGCCTCATCGCCGGCGACGTCATGTCCCTCCGCTTCGAGCCGGCCCGGACAGGGGCGAGATCTTCAACCGCTCAAAAGCTCACCTTCGAGCCAAGCAGATTGCGACAATTTTTCCTTCGATCGGTTGCTGCAGGAACTTCATGTTTGGCCGGTCTGTTTGCGTTCCTTGACGACTATCGTTGCACGGCGGAAGGGCCTCGAGGAAGCGTTTTCCATATCGCTTGGTTTTGATCCGGCTGTCGAGGATGACGACGATGCCCGTGATCGGTCTTGCTGCGGATCAATCGGCCGAAACCCTGCTTGAGCCGGATGATCGCCTCCGGCACCGAATATTCCATGAACGGATTTCCGCCCGCGCGGGTGATCGCTTCAAGGCGGGCTTCGATCACCGGCTCATCCGGAACGGAAAACGGCAGCTTGACGATGATGACGTTCCGCAGCGCATCGCCGCGCACGTCGATCCCCTGCCAGAAGCTGGACGTGCCAAGCAGCACCGCGTTCGGCGTCGTGCGAAATCGCTCCAGCAATATCTTCCGCGGCGTCTCCTGCGCCCTGCACGAGCATCGGATAGCCCAGTTCCGTCCAGCGGCATTTTCAGTCGGTCCGCGGCATCGAGCAGGGCGCTATAGCTGGTGAAAAGAACGAACGCCCCGCCGCTGGTCTGCTTCAGATATTCGAGAATCTTTTCGCAAGCCGCCGGCGCAAACTGTGGTGTGTCGCCCGGCTCGGGAAGATCCGACTCGATATAAAGCGTCGCCTGCTTGGCATAATCAAAGGGCGAACCGAGCGCGAGCGTCGCGCGTCCCTCCGCCCCGAGCCGGGAGATCATGTAATTGAACGATGAATCAGATTCGCGGCTTCGGAATGCTTTTTCGCGGTGCAGAGCGTCGCCGAGCACATGATCACGCTCGGCAAATTGCCAAAAGATGCGTCTTCAGGCCCTGGGCCATGTTCACCGGCGCCGCATGCAGGCTGACATTCCGCCGCGTCGGCCGCCCAGCTCCATCCAGTAAACCGCATCCGGCATCCTCTGCGAAACGAGCGCGTCCAATTCCTCGCCAGCAGGCTCACCTTTTCCGCCATCGCCTGCATCTCGGAAATCTCCTCCTGATTCTCGAATCGTGGCCAGCATCGCCTTGAGATGCAGCGACAATTCGCGCAGCGCCGGCGTCAGATTGTTTTCCACAATTCCCGGCTCATGCACCCGGCCGTTGTCCCGGCCATGCTGACGCTGCCATTCCGATGCAGTGCTCGAAAAACCCGTCCATGCCGCTGGTGAATTTCCACGATGGCATCGATCGCATCGTTGATGTACCGCGCCGTGCGTGCTCAGCAGCCCCTTGCCGCGTTTCGGGTCGTAAAGAGTGCGAAGCTGATATCTCAGCCGATGTTCGGAGACGTTCAGGCCGAAATGGCTCGCCGCGACATCTTCGATCGTGTGCGCTTCGTCCAGAATGACCACATCATATTTCGGCAGATAATTCACGCCGGAAATCCGCAACGCCAGATCGGAAAAAAACAGCGCGTGATTGACCACCAGGATATTCCCGCTGTTCATCCGCCGCTTGGCGGACTGCCAGAAGCAGTCTTTGTAAAACTGGCACTTTTTCCCGAGGCAATTGCCGTGCTCGGCGCAGACGCGCTCCCACACCGATGGGTCCGGCGTCGCCGGCAGATCGGCCAGCGATCCATCCGTGGTTTCGATGCGCCCATTGCTCGATGGCCCAGAGCGATTCGAGCTGCCGCGGCTGATCGAAAAGCATTCCCTGCCGGCCGCGCGCCTGCTCCAGCCGCCGCCGGCAGAGATAATTTCCCCGCCCTTTGACCAGCACCGCCGTGAATTCATCCGGATAAACCGACCGCAGCAGCGGAATGTCCTGCTCGATGAGTTGTTCCTGGAGCGAAATCGTGTGGGTGGAAACGACGACGCGTTTTTTGTTTTTCACCGCGAAATCGATGGCCGGCAGCAGATAGGCAAACGATTTTCCCACCCCCGTGCCGGCCTCGACCATCAGATGCCGGGCGTCTTGAAGGCGCAGCTGGACCGCCCTCGGCCATTTCGATTTGCTGGGGGCGGAATTCGTAGAGGGGCCCCAGCCGGCGGGCGATCGCGCCGTCTTTGCCGAGAATACTCGAAACCGTCGCGCCCGCTTCCATGCAATATTGAGCCTATCACCCGGCAAGCTGAAATGCCTGCCGCTCGAAGAAATTATCCTTGTACGGCCGCCGCCCGGTCACCCAGGCCCAGAGCGAAGCAACAATATATGCTGGAATAAACAGCGGCCCCCACCGCTCGCATTGCCGGACATGAATCCGCTCGTGCGCACGGGTGATCAGCAGCAGTTCATAATCGCGCGCGAGGACAACATGGCCCAAGGGTCATGGCCGACGCCCCGCCGCGAAGAAACAATCCGACGATCCGCCGAAGGCAAAAGTCCGTCGCCCCGCCGCAGACTTCGAGCACGCCGTCTTCGACTTGCGCGGTTCCCGCCGCTGAGCACGACGATGCCCGCCAGGAAAAGTCCCCACATCGTGGTGGGAAACGCCCAAAGATAAATAATCCAGCGAGGGACTCGCATGGCTTCAGTATGCCTCATATTTTCAGGCCCACAGTCGGGCTTTCGCCAGCCAGTGCCGATAACCCGTGGAAAACTTGACTCAATCCTGCCGCGTGCGTGATGCCAGAAGCCGCATTATCTGAACAGGCCGGGCGACTCGCGCCGCGAGACTGTTGTGAAACGGCGGAGTTGCCCATCACCATCGAACGTCACGCTCGAACATCTTATCCACACGCTAAGTCCGATAATAGAAACGGCATCTTCATATTTCAAAGCGAGTTACATGAAATATTCTGAATCTATCCACAAATGCGACAGACACCATTACTACTACTACGTTTAAATAAGGTTTTAATATATAAGGGATAGCGGTACACTCCGTAGCCCTCTTTTTATCGGAGTGGGAGCGAGCCGTGGGAATGCGGCGGACTCGGATTCTGGGGCCGATGGCTCGGAAAGAAAGGTTCTGGTCATGAAGGCGATCTGTAATCGCGGAGCGCTGCTCGATGCGCTGAACCTCACGGGCAACGTCGTTGCCGCGCGAACGCCCAAACCGGTTTTGCAATGCCTCAAACTGACGGTCGAAGACAATGCGCTGACCGTGGCCGCCACCGATCTTGAAGTCGCCATCCGATATCGCGATGAGCAGGTCCAGATCGAACAGCCGGGCGAAACGCTTGTGCCCGCAGACAAGCTTCGCGACATCGTTCGCGAAAGCATCGATGATACTCTCTCCATCGAAATCACCGGCGACACCGCCCACATTCGCGGACAGGATTCGCATTTCAAAATCTTCACGCAGAAGGCGACCGATTTTCCGCCCATTCCCGATTTTGAGGGCGAAGCCGATGTGCAAGTTGCCGGCGGGGCGCTGAAACAGCTCATCGGCCAAACTCTTTTCGCCGCCGCCAAGGAGAGCACGCGATATGCGTTCAATGGCGTGCTGGTGGTAGTCAAGGGAAAAAAGATTTCGCTGGTTTCCACCGATGGCCGACGGCTCGCCATGGCCAAGGGCGATCTGGCCGCCGGGCGATAAGCTCGACAAAGAGGGCAAGAAGGCGATCATTCCCACCAAGGCGCTGCAGCTCATCGAAAAGCTGATCGACGATCCTGAGGAATTGGTCGGGCATGCAAATTCGCGAAAACCAGGTGATCTTCCACACCGGCCAGCGCGACGCTGACCAGCAATCTCGTCGAAGGCCAATTTCCGCCGTACGATGATGTGATCCCCAAGGATGCGGATAAGAAGATGTCCGCTTCCACGGCGGATTTCCAGAGCGCGATCCGCCGGGCGGCACTGCTGACCACCGAGGAAAGCCGCGGCGTGCGGCTGGCGTTCAACAAAAAAGGGCTTGGTCCTGACCAGCCGATCCCCCGAAAGCGGCGAGGCGACGATCAATTTCCCCTGCAAATTCGAGGGCGCGGATGTCGAGATCGGATTCAACCCAATCTTTCTGGTGGATGCCCTGCGGGTGGTGGACACCGACGAAGTGAGCCTGGAAATGCTGGCCCCCAATCGCCCGGGCCTGCTCAAAGCCGGCTCCGATTTCCTGTATGTCATCATGCCCGTGAACCTGCAGTGAACCGGGGCGGCGGCTCTCGCGGGCGAGTTGCCGCCGGCGATGCAATGGCTGCCGGAACGGCGGCATTCCTCGTTCATCTGGCAGTCTTCCTCACCGTCGTTTCGTTCTTCCATTTCTCGCTTGCAAGCTATACCGACAAAGGCGACGGCGCGAGCTACAAACACATGGCCGCGGCTCTGCTCGGCGAGCGGCAGGCACTAGACGCCTACGACCTGCGTGTCTTTCCCGGCTATCCGATGCTCATCGCCGTGATACACCTGATCACGCGCGTCTCCATCGCGGCATCCTCGCTCGTCGTGACGTTCATCACGCCGCTGCGCAGCCGCAACGCTATCCGCCATTGTATTCCAGGACCGCCGCGTCGGCTGGGCGGTCGCGCTCGCGCTGCCTCACACCTGGATCAACATGTCCCTCGCGATGAGCGAAGGGCCCATGCTCGCGCTGGTGATGACCGGATTGGTTCTGGCCCGCCGAAATCAGATCACCGCCGCGGGAATCATCTTTGGTTTATCCATTCTCACCCGCCCCGTTGCTGGATTCGCGTTAATCGGGCTTCTCCTCAATCAATTCGCTGCGTGGCCGCGCCCATCGCGGATTACTCACCGCCGGATGGGCCACGCTTATTTTTATTTTGGGAATGCTCATCATCCGCCCCATCACCGGCGGGCTATTCCACGGCATCGGCGTCTACGCCAATTCGCCGCGGGCCTATGCCGGACAACTATTCACCTGGCCGATGCACTCCATTTTGTGGATGACCCTGTACGGCCACATTGGCTGGGGCCGATGGATTTATATCATCGCTCACGTGGCGGTCTGCATCGGCGGATGCATCGCCCTGTCACGAAAAAATTTCCCGACCGATCTCCTCGCATTCACCTGGCTCGCGCTGAACACCCTCTTCGTCCTTTGTCTCGGCCTCGGCCCGGGCGCGTGGGGATTCAATCATTTCCCCCGGTTTACAATCCCCGCCCTGCCCGCGCTGGCGTACGCATGGCGAAGATTTCTGCCGGCCAGCCCGTGGCTGTATATTCCCCTCATCGTGGTGCTCTTCTACGTCGGTGTCGTCGGCGTCCGTTTTTGCAATTAGGTTTTTCGCCATGCCCAGCAAAGCTTCACAATCCGTCGATGAACTCCGGCGAATGCACCGGTACAAATCCCAATCCAAGCCGATCGCCGCTGCACTCGGGGCGGAGATGGTCGATTTTTTCAAGCAGTCCGTCGCCAAGCGGCAGACCAAGCTGGAAAAACTGGCCGAATGCTGGGGCCGATTGGTTCCGCAAATCCTCAGCGAGCATTGCGCCCTGGAAAGTCTTAACCGCGGCACATTGACGGTGATGGTGGACAGCTCATCCCACCTGTACGAATTGAAACAACTCCTCCTCGCCGGCATCGAGCAGCAATTGCTCATCGCCTGCAAAAGCACCGGATTGCGAAAGATCAGCCTCCGTTCCGGCCGCTGGTATGAAGGGGAATCATCCAGCGATCGGAAGATTCGGTTTTCGCGGTAAATTCTTCATTCCGCGTGCTAATGACAATTCTCGACAGCGCCGTAAAATGCCCCCAATTTCAGGGGATCGAGCAGTCCATTCGTGCGAACGCCGGAACACAAATCCAAACCGAATGGCTGAACCACCCGAATCGCCTCGGCGACATTGCCGGCGTTTAAGCCGCCCGCCAGAAACACCGGCACGGAAACCGCCTTGGTAATCCGGCTGCTGATGGACCAATCGTGGGTCTTGCCGGTTCCGCCGAGCTGCTTTACCGCAAGGTGCTGGTTCCCAGAATCCAATAGCAACGCGTCAACTCCCTGTTCGGCGACGCGGCACGCTTCGTCAAACGATTCCTCGCCTCCAACGTGAATCACTTGAACGAGCGAAATGCCCGGCAGCGCTTTCGCGAAGATCGTCGTAGTTGCCCGATTCCAGCCGGTCGCAAATCTGGATCGTGTTCACACGGCAGCGATGTTGCTGATCGACGATCTCGCGGACACTCTGATGGCTGGTCAGCAGGAAACTGGCGACCCCCGGCGGAACTGCCCCCGCGATTTCGCGGATCAGCTTCTCGTCAATCACCCCCGGCCCGCTTGGCATCGACGCCACCAACCCCACAGCCGCAGCGCCGTGGAGAATTGCTAGGTGTGCTTCAGCAACGCTGCCGATGCAACATACCTTGATACGCGGCTTGGCATTCGTTTCCATTGCAGAAAACTCCAGTGAGAACGAGCCATATTCTGCCGAAAGGCGTCTATTTAGTCACCAGAAAATAACCCAATCGCCATTTTGCTTGACAATGTTTTATTTGAGTGTACTATTCGTACTAGTACACAAAGGGCATTATGGGGTTTCAGTTCGATATCTCTCCGGGAAGCGCAAGTCCGATCTTCAAACAGATCGTGGACCAGGTGCGACTCGCCGTCGCCACCGGAAAGCTGACGGCCAGAGAGCAATTGCCCAGCGTGCGCGCCCTCGCCGAGCGGCTGGTGGTCAATCCCAACACCATCGCCAAGGCCTACGGGGAACTCGCACGCGAAGGAATCATCGACAGTCAGCAGGGTCGCGGCGTCTTCATCGCGCCTCCCCGGCAGATGTACACCAAAGCCGAACGTCTGCGGCGAATCGCTCCTCTCGTCGATGCGCTGATCAATGAGGGGCTCTCCCTCGGATTCTCATCCGATGAACTCGTTGAATCTGTCCAGCAGAAATTGGCGAAGCTGACCCCCGCGGGCGGAAGGAAAACGTCATGAGCCAGTACGTGATCGAAGCCGAGAAATTGACGAAATATTTCGGGCGGAAACTGCGCAGTGGATCAGTTGTCGCTGCGCGTGCCGCGCGGGTCGGTCTTCGCCCTGCTCGGGCGCAACGGGTCGGGAAAGAGCACCCTCATCCGAATGCTCATGGGTCTTTTGTGGCCGATGCGCGGATCGGCCAACGTGCTGGGGGATGATTGCCGGCGAATTCAGCCGGCCACGCGCGGGCGGATCGCTTATGTGGCCGAGGGGCATCCGCTGATCGACTGGATGCGGGTGTCGGATCTGGAACGATTTCAGAAAAGTTTTTACCCAAACTGGGATGGCCGGGTGTTTCGGACGGTTGTGGAGCATTTCGATCTGGGATCGGATGCGAAGGCCTCGGCGATTTCGCGCGGGCAGCGGGCGGGTCTGTCACTGGCGCTCTCGCTGGCGACGCGGCCCGAGCTGCTGGTGATGGACGACCCGGCCATGGGCCTCGACCCCGTCGCCCGCCGAACGCTTTTGGAGGCGATGATCCTCCTCACCCGCGATGCGGGACACACGATCTTTTTCTCGTCGCACGTTCTGGACGATGTGGAACGCGTGGCCGATCACATCGCCATCCTCGACCGCAGCGTGCTGCGCGTGAGCTCGCCGGTTGAAATCTTCCGAAGCCGGGTCAAGCGGCTGGTTCTCGATTTCGCCGGCGAAGTTCCGCCGCCGCGCAATATTCCAGGACTGCTGGAAGCGCGACGCGAGGGGAATCAACTTCGGCTGACGCTGGCGAATTTCGGCCCGGGCACCGAGCGGGCCATCGCGATGTTGGGGGCGAGCGCGGTCAATGAATCGCCTCTGACATTGGAAGACGCGGTCATCGCCTATCTCGGCGACCGAACGAAGCAATTGTCATTGCTACAACAAACACAGGAAGCAGGGGTGATCTGATGTGCGCTTTTATTTTCAAAGAGATACGCGAAAGCATCGTATGGGCGTTGCTGATCCTGTTGGCCCTGGGCGCGTCGATGGCGTTCGCTATTTTTAAAACGCCCTACGATACGCCGCTGGTGGGAGATGCGTTCCATCTGGTCACCGCGATGGGCTTCCCGGCCGCGGGATCGGCGCTGGGATTGATCCAGGGGCTCATCGATCGCAGGCGAGGCCGATGGGATTTCGTAACGCATCGGCCGATCTCGCGGACACGGATTTTTTTCGCCAAGACAATCGCCGGGGCCGGGTTGTATGTTTTGATCTCCGCCATTCCGCTCGCTGCCGCAGCTAAGTGGATAGAGATCCCGGGAAACGTTGCCGCCCCATTCGACTGGCACATGATCCTCCCGCGTATCGCCGATCTCTTCAGCGGCCTTGTCTGGTACGTCGCGGGACTTCTCATCGCCGCTCGGCAAGCTCGGTGGATCGGAAGCCGGCTGATGCCCGTAGGTCTGGCGATTCTTGCGTCCGTCGTAGCGTTTGGATTAGCGATGAATCTGCCGGAGGCCATCGCGATTTTCGCGGCGGCGCTTGCAATACTTTTGCCAGCGGCCTGGGGCGCGTTTGTTTTCGGCGGGGAATATGGACCGCAGCCGCTGATCACCCGCCTCGCACAGGGAATCGCCGTCGGCACCGGCATTGCGATGGCCGTCATGATTGTCGTGGCAATGCTGGGCGGAATTCTGGACGCCACTTTCGGTGGCCGGGGACATACCTTTTCTTTCGGCACTTATGAAGTCGATACAAACGGGCGGGTGGCTTACAACCGCTTTACTTCGAACGACGATCAGGTGCTGACCGACTTACAGGGGCATAAACTCTCTGATTCGGAAGCCCTGAAATTCATACACTGGCCGACATATACCGCAACTCTCAGGCTGGTCCCCCACAACGGAACTTCCTGGTTAACTCAAGCAGAACCACTTCAATCCAAAAATCGCTATCGTCTGGATTTCGGACTGGGCTGGGCCGGAGCCGGACATCAGGCCCACTGGTACTACGTTGTGAACCGCCGGACGCTCGAGGAATTTGATTACCGCGGCCGAATGTATGCCGGCAGCCTAGGCCCGGATGGATTCATCTCCGCGCCGGCCCAGCCGCAGGCATTTCCCGAGCCGCTGATAGGCCAGGATTGGCTCGCTCAAATGGTCATGGGCCGCACCACCGCTTATGAAATCGACCTGAACGACCGCAAAATCAGCAAGTCGTTTACCAGTTCAGAACAGGATCCAATTTTGGACGCCGAGAAGAGGGGCTTTCAGCATTCGCCTCCGTGCGTCGTCGTCGTAACGCGAACAACCGTACACATACTGAGGGACGGGCGCGAACTGTTTCATGTGCCGCTGGATTACGGATATCCGCCCTATCAAACGTTATACATCAGTCAGACCAGCGCGGGACAATTCATCTTTCACTACGCCAATGCATACTGGCCAGATAGCGGCTTGTCTGTGAAAGATCGGATTGTGCGCACGGACGAGCATGGGAATATTCTGGAGCGCATGGAACTTCCGCTCCCGCCGGTGGAGATCGAAAAGCAGGCCTGGTGGATTGGCCCGCTGCAAATCGTCGGCACTCCACCCGCCGCTCAAACAATGATCACACCGCATTGGGTCAGAGCTTTGCCGGAGTGGATCGGCATCGGAATCATCTGCGCCGGCATCGTGCTCGTGCTGCTCCGCCGCTACGATCTAACGCGCTGGACGAAGATTTTTTGGATCGTGATCGCGATGCTCATGGGAGTTTCCAGCATATTCTTACTTTTATCCCTGGCGCACCCGCATCGCAAAAGTTCGCTGCCCATCCTGCGGCAAAGAACGGCTCGTGACGCGGGAAACCTGCCAGTACTGTCAAGCACCCTTCACCGAACCGGCGAGGCAGGGAATCGAGATTTTCGAGTTGGTGTAGACGCCGCCGTGGTCTGTCGTACGATTGATCTCCATGTGTGGCATCGCGGGCGTAGTCGCATGGGACGAGCGGTATCGCGTTCAGCGCGCAGACCATTGCGCGCATGGGAGAGGCGATCGCACATCGCGGCCCGGATGGACGCGACATCTGGATGGACGAGCGATGCGGCCTGGCGTTTGCCCGGCTGGCGATTCTCGATCTCAATCCGCGGGCCATGCAGCCGATGACCGATGGCAAACGCTGGCTCGTCTTCAACGGGGAAATCTATAACTTTCGCGAGCTGCGGGATGAGCTGGAAAAACTTGTCCGGCTATCACATGGAAAACCACCGGCGACAGCGAAGTCATTCTCCGCGCGTTCGACGCCTGGGGAGAAGCCTGCGTCGAGAAATTCAACGGCATGTTCGCCCTGGCGATCTGGGAGCCGGCAATCGGCTCAATTTTTCTAGCTCGGGATCGGATGGGGCAAAAGCCGCTGTATCTGGCCGTCCGAAGCGGCCAAGGTTTGGCGTTTGCCAGCGAACTGGCTGCCCTGCGGGCCGTGCCGTGGATCAAATGGGAGATCGATCTGGCCTCCGTGAAGGAATATTTATCAGACGGGTTACATCGGAGCTCCGGCGACGATTTATCGCGACGTAGCCAAATTACCGCCGGGGCATTGGATGCGCGGCGGGGCGGATGGATCGGTCGTGCTCGCGGCAATATTTTGATCCCAATGAATCGACTGGCAAGCCGCATCCGCAACCGCTGTCGATGTAAAAACAGCTGTGCTGCGCGCGGTCAGGCGACAACTGGTGTCGGATGTTCCGGTGGGATGTTTTCTTTCCGGCGGCATCGACAGCAGCGTCATCGCCGCGGCGATGAAAGCCGCCGCGGGCAATCAGCGGATCCTCACCTTTTCCATCGGCTTTGATGATCCGCGCTACGATGAGACGAAATTCGCCGCCGAGGTGGCCGAGCATCTGGCAACCGAGCATCGGACAATTCACGGTCCGTCCCGATGCCGCCGAGGATTTGCCGAAGCTCGCCAGAGTTTTCGGCGAGCCGTTTGGGGATTCATCGGCCTTGCCGACGCATTACCTCTCGCGCGAAACCCGCCGGCATGTGAAGGTAGCCCTCAGCGGCGACGGCGGCGACGAATTATTCGGCGGCTACGATCGTTATCGCGCGATGCGCTGGGGACGGCGGCCCGATGTCAGGAATCCTCGGCACGATGGCCGGGGCGATCCCAGCGGCCCATCCGAAATCTTCCGTTGCCAAGGCCAAACGGTTCCTGACGGCGATGGACCTGCCGCCTGCCGAACGATATGCCGCCTATATCGGTTTATTCGATCCCGATCTGCAAAGCGCACTGTATCCCGGTCAATCGTCACGCCCGCGAAACGCAGTCGTCGAAGCATACGAACGGCTGAGCCAAGGCCGCGACCGGGTTCAGGCCGCCCTGGCGACCGATCGTGAAACCTATCTGCCCGACGATTTGCTGACCAAGCTCGATCGCGCTTCGATGCTTCACGCCTTGGAAGTCCGCTCGCCATTCATGGATCACGAGCTCGTCGGCATGGCCGCCGGCTTTTCAACCACTGATTTGCTCAAAGGCGGACCCAAGCGAATGCTACGCGAGGCGTTCGCCGCCGATTTGCCCGATTTCGTCTTCCGGCGAAAGAAGATGGGGTTTGCCGTCCCTATCGGCCAGTGGCTGCGCGAATCGCTGCGGCCGATGATGGAAGATTTGCTCGGCGCCAGCGATTCATTCGCCGCAAAGCACTTTCAAACCAAGGTGTGGCGGGAAATGATCGATCACCATTGCCCAGGTAAAATCGATCATTCCCAGCGCTTCTATGCCCTGGTGATGCTGGAATTATGGTGGCGGACCAAAGAAGCTGAGCCGTTTAAGACGCCGATGCGGGCCATGCGGGGCTGCCCTAACGCCATCACGCACCGCAACATATCTATTGGCACGCCAAATTTTCTTTGGGTGAGGTCATCAGATGGTGATATAGTGACGGTACAGCAAATTTCGTGCCCGATGTTGGCAAAATGTTGATAAGTATTTTTGTAATATGCAGTTAACTCAATCAACCTCGATGCGGACGGAGATGCGGCAGCTCCTGACGCCGCGCATGATCCAGAGCATGGAGATTCTCCAGCTTCCGCTCATGGCCCTGGAAGAGCGGATCGAGCAGGAGCTTGCAGAATAACCCGGTCCTGGAGATGCGGGAATCGAGCCGAGGGGGAATCCGGGGCGTCGAACCCGGCGAAGCCGTCCTATTGACGGCGAGCAGCACAATCCGCGGCGAGGATTATTCCGAAGGCGAGCGGGCCCTGGTCGTTAAGGAGAACTCCGACCAATCCGAGGATTTCGACCGCCTTCCAAGATCAGCGAATATCTCGAAAACGAAGAATTCAGCACCAACGGCAGCCATTTCCGCCAGGCCTCCAGCTACGACGGCGAGCGCGACAAAAAGCTCGACGCGATGAACAACACCGCCGCCCGGCGGCATCACGCTGGCCGAATATCTGCTGGACCAATGGACGTTCATCGAATGCTCTCCGCAGGTCCGCAAGGCCGGCGAGATTCTCATCAACTACATCGATGCCGAAGGATATTTCCGGGCCAAGTTCGAGGATGTTCAGAAGGAATCCAAAGCCCCGTGACGATTCGCCGAATCTGACCGAAGCCCTGCTGCTGATTCAGACCCTGGAGCCGCCCGGCGTGGGAGCGAGAACGCTCCAGGAATGCCTGCTGCTCCAGCTTGATGCGCTGGAAGAGGATGAAGAACTCTCCGAAGGGCATGATTTTGACGCTGGAGCGGGCGCTGATCACCGAGCATCTCAAAGACCTGGAGATGAACCGCTATCCGCAGATCAGCCGCAAGCTCGGCCGGCCGATCGACGAGATTCAGCGGGCCGTCAAACGCCTGGCACGCTTGCATCCCTATCCCGGCAAACAGATCGGCGGCAACGACGCCCCGCCAATCACGCCCGATGCGATCATCTATTACGATGAAGATCAGGACACGTACGAAATCGAGATGACCAACGATCCGGCCCCGAACCTGTACATCAGCGGGATGTATCGCAAGATGCTCAAGGATCGCACGCAGGACAAGAAAACCCGCGAATTTCTCTCCAACAACGTCCGCAACGCCCGCTGGCTGATCGAAAGCATCGAGCAGCGCAGCAGCACGATCATGCGGGTGATCCGCACGGTCGTGGACGCCCAGCGCGAATTCTTCGACAAAGGGCCCGGAATTTCTGAAGCCCCTGCCGATGATTCACGTGGCCGATCAACTGGGCATTCACGTCGCCACTGTTTCGCGCGCCGTCTCCGAAAAATGGATTCAAACCCCCCGCGGCGTGTTTCCGCTGCGCCGCTTCTTCTCCGGCGGCACCACCAGCTCCGAAGGCGAAGACATGAGCTGGGACGCGGTGAAGGAAAAGCTCAAGACGATCATCGGCAACGAAGATCCAAAGAATCCGCTGAACGACGATGAGATCGTGGAGAAGCTGAAAACGCAGGGGATCGAACTGGCCCGCCGCACGGTGGCGAAATACCGGAAGATTCTGAACATCCCGACGGCGCGGCAGCGGAAGACGTTTTAAGTTTCCGTCTCAGACCGACGCCGGCAACCCGGGCAATCTCGCCGAAGCAACCGTCGCCGCCGATTTCGGCGCGGGATGCAGTTCCGATTCAATCGCCTCTCTCACCGCATTCATCTTCGGATATCGCACCTCGCGGTAGCCGCTCACCTGTTCCGGACATCGCAAAATGCGGACAGCTTTTTCATAAGCCTCGTCCGTGTTCAAGCTCACGCGATCGAACAGGCCGATGTACCAGTCACGGAACGTGGTTTCGCGTTTGTGCCAGCCAGGCAGTTTCCGCCACCATTTCATGTGACGAACCAGGCCCAATTGCCAGTCGGTAGTGGTGATGCGCAACCGAATGCGCCAAGGGCCGACGTTGAATTCGGGGCTCGTGTGATGGCGGTATTTCACCCGGTCACCGTTGAGAACATCCACGTTAAACTTGGCGATATCGCGCTGCTTCTTCTCGTAGCGCGTCAGCAGATACGAAACATACGGCTCATCCTTAATGAGCGTGACTTTGGCCAGATTCAGAATGACCGCCTGCGTCGCCGCGAAGTGCGCTTCCGCTCGGTCGCGGCGATAGATGCGCCGCACTGCTTCGACATATCGCTTGGCAAACGCGACATCCTGGTATTGCAGCAGATCGTAAATTCGCAGGGCCAGATCATATTTCGCCGTCTCCGGCAGATCGGGCATCTCCTGCATCGCGGAGTTCACAAGCTGCTCGAACTGCTCCGACAGAATATGTCCGCGCGATCGCGTCTTGCGAAGAATCCTCACCTTGTTGGTCAGCAATTGCCCCCACGTCTGCGGCTCGGGCTTGCGCGGCAATGCCCGCGGCTCAAGAGCCAGCTTGCGGCCGATGTTAAACGCCTTGAGGTTTCGCCGATGATCGCGGCGAATGCTGTCCTTGATCGCCCAGGCGATGCTGCGGGGTGATACGGGAATCAGCCCAAGCTGATACGACACGCCGAGCATCATGATGTTCACAAACTGCTTGCTGCCGAGCCGCCGCTCGCAGATTTCCGCGAGGTTTGACGCGAAGCTGTGCTCGAGGCTACACTGCTCGAAAATCTGCTCGCGAAGCTGGTCCGGATCGAAATCATCCTTGCCGAGCAGCGTGTAAACCGTGGACTGCTTGTGCATGTTCAGCACGGCCGTCGTGTGCTCGGGCGAAGCAACGCGGAACTGCTCGCGCGGATCGATCGCCCGCGAGGCTTCGAGAATATCGATGCCGAGCAGCAGATCGGCTTTGCCGTATGGAATCGAGCCGGTGATGGGGAAGGGTGAAGTATCAGCCCCCTCCTTCTTCGCATTCACAAATGTAATCTGCGCAAATACTCCGCCGTTACGGATGGCCAATCCCTTCTTGTCCTGGAAGATGACGTGATACCCTTCCTTATGGCCGGCTCGGACCAGGATCGCTCCGACAACGCCGATCCCCATTCCGCCCACGCCGCTCATATGGACGCGCCACGCGCTGCCGGGCGCGCTCATGTCATGCACGCGCGGCGCATCGGGAAGCTTGGCCAGATCCATGTTCGGCAACATATATCGCCGGCGTTTTTTGCGGAGAACGGTAATCTGCTCAAAGCTCGGGCAGGGTTTGACCGAGTCAGCGATTTCGTTGCTCGTGCGGACGCGCTCGCAGGCGCCGTCGTTTACGCACCAGGTCAGGTCGGTGTCGATCTTCTTGCCGTAGTCGGTGTCGATGCTCGTCAGCCCCGGGCAGGCGGTCGCCTTGGTGCATTCCAGGCAATTCTCGCACACCTCCGGCGTGATGTTCATGTGCGTTTTGCTCGGCAGATAGCCGTACTTCTTGATCGTCTTGCGCTCTTCCTTGAATTGCCGGCGGTGATAAGTGATGCCGCATTCCTTGTCGGCGATGACGACCTTCACGCCATCGCCAAGAATCGAATGCTCCAGCGCATCTTTGTATGCCGATCGATCGGCCGGCGAGAGTTTTACCACCGTCAGCGGGCTGGTGCCGGCCATCCCGCGCACGATCTCTTCGATATCCTGGATGTACGAACGGTTGCCGACCACATCCAGTTCCGTGCCGGCATGTTCCTGATGCCCGGTCATGGCCGTCGTCTTATTTTCCAGGATGATATAGGTGATGTCCTGATTGGCCTTGATCGAATTGCTGATCGCGACCTGACCCGAATGGAAAAATGTTCCATCCCCCATGAATACGATCTGCTTATTGGTGATGAAGGGATCGATGCCAGAGCCCGTGCCGCCGCCGAGGCCCATGCCGCTGTAGTTGTGCATGAGTTGTTGCGTCGGTGCGAACATGAGCATGGTGTAACAGCCGGTGTCGCCGTGCGCGACCAGATCAACGGGACCTGTCCCGTGATGCTTGGCCATGTATTTCGGATCGGCCAGGTTTTGCCGCAGTTCCAGCAGCGTCGCGGAGCTGTCACGGTGCGGACAACCAGGGCAAAACGTCGGCGTGCGGGCCACGATGTTCTTGTTGAAAACTTCCAGATGCGGCTTGCTCGCCCGGCGAAGGCGATTCATCTCCTCCGTCAATCGCCCGTTGCGGCGATGCGGATCGATTTCGGTCGTCGACTGGATCAGCGGAATAATCTTCTGCGCCAGCACCGAGAAATTCAGCCCGCGCGTTTCGGGAATCCCTTCCTTGCCGTCGGGGAATATTTTCCCGAACAGCCGGCCGCAAATCTCCGAAGCCTCCTGCTGCGGCAGCGTGTGGAACAATCCATCCCGAATATTCTTCTCCAAAAAGCTCCGCCGCTCTTCGATGACGATCATATTCTTGCAGAGTCCGGAAAATTCCTTCACAATCTCAATATCAACCGGATAACTCATCCCCATCTGCAAGATCGGGAACATGCCCGACAAACCGAGGTCGAATAATACATGCTGAAGATACGGCCCGCCCATGCCGGTGACGATGAAACCCAACGGCGCGGGCGAAGAAGCCGAAGCCGCATCAGTGACTGGAATAATTTTGTTAATCCCCAGATCGCGGGCCGTCTTGATCGTCGTCGCAAACCGCTCCGGAAAGAGCAATTCCCTCCGCCACGTCCGCGGCGGAAGCAGGACTTTTTCCAGATCAATCTTTTGGGTCTCCAGCGAGACTTTCTCGCGCGTATTGATGACCGGATACTGATTCGCCCGGCACGAAACGCTGCCGCCGCCGTCGGCATGCGCCACCGTCACGATGTATCCGATATACATCCCCGCCGATTGACTCAGCTTGAACGAAAGATCAATCCAGTCCTTCAACTGCTGCGGCGATCCCGGCTCAACCACCGGCATGCGAAGATGCTCGCACATAAATCGGCTGTCGGCCGGAACCTGCGTGCTGTCGCACCAGGGATCTTCCCCCATGACGATGACCGCTCCGCCCTGCGGATGCGCCCCGCCGAGATTTCCGAGCGCCAGCGCATCGGATGCAACGTGAACGCCGACGTTCTTGAACGCGGCGATCGCGCGGGTCGGCAGCATCTGGCTGCCATTGACCGCCGCGACAGAGAGGGCTTCGTTGTTCGCCTGAAACGCGCGGATGCCCTTTGATTTGAGCAAATCCCCGATGTCCCCCATGATGTCAAAGAACCCAGCTACGGGGGAGCCCGGATATCCGGTGAGTAAATGAACGCCCCCCTCGGTTTCGAGGCATCCCTTCATCAGAAGTTCATTGCCGGTAAAAATAGCTTGGCCGGAGTCGGCCAGAAAGCGCGGATCGGTAGCCATAGATTCAGTCTGCCTCTCGCGGGCCCCCAAGACAAGCTTAAAGACAAGCTCAGGGTCGGCGTGGCTTATCCCTTTTCTAGCTCGTTGCTAGCTCGGGACAGGAGACGCCGTTGATGCACCGCAAAGTAAAAGACTCTTGGCCTCGCCGGGATTTTTAGGCCGGACGAAGCCGTGATTAGCCCACCATCCTTTATCGGACGTACAGGCTAACCAAGTTGAGATTGTATCCTCGGGGAGTGGGAATGTCACAACCTGAAGGAACTTCCTTGCCGCAGAGCTTGGTATGAAAGATCATATTTACAGCCAATGTTAGGACAAATGACGATGGCTGCGGCTGGCCAATTCATCAACGAATTTTGCCAATGCGCTTACATTCACGTATACTTGTCATAAGTGACGGTCGAGGCTCGCCGAGCCATTATCGAGATTCGTGAGTGCATTGATGCGGACCGCTACGCGCTGACGGCTCATTTTTCCCGGCGAATGGAAGAGCGCGGCTTGTTCTGGCCGGACGTTCAGGCAGTCATTGACGACCCGGAGGACGTGAGATCGCAGGGGATGGACGAGTACGGCCGCCCAAAGTGGATCATCCACGGCGAGGCGGCGCTGGGTTATGACATTCAGATCGTTTGTGCCATCGAAATTGACCAGACTGAAACCGAATTCATCACGCTGTACTGGGAGGATTGATATGACAACTGCGACCCTCACAACCTGGAAGCCGGGGATGGATCTGCCATACATCGTTTCATTTGGCGAGAACGCGATGCTGGCCATCTCCCTGCGTGCGGCCTGGCTGAAGGCGGACAGGTCTGGCCGGCCGCTCTTGCTTCCGCCGGCTGTACGGCGCTGGATCGCCTGCGTGCGATATTCACGATTCAGAACAAGATTACTCCGGGCTTCATCATCAGCCTTCGGGAAGCGATGGGACTGTCTCAGGAACGGTTCGGCCGCAAACTCGGCGTAACGAAGATGACCATCAGCCGGTGGGAATGCGGGAGAATGCGGCCAAGCCGCTCCATGGTTGCCGCCATCCGCAACTTGCAGGCGCGATTACGAAATAAAGGCGTTAAGATAGACGGCGAAATATTTTCCCATGCGAGGCACACGGGCTAATCTCCGTATCTCTCGGCGAGGAAAAGGTGAGGAGTTTCTGCCCTCAATGTCTTACGCGCTTCTGGGAGTTCTTCGGCGTCGGGCCAGCAAAGCAACAAGCCCAAGCAGCGGAGCAGCAGTCACCGGGGATGGCTCTGGAATGGGTTGCGGGACTAGTACCGCGTTTTCCGCCAGGGCATAGGGGACGGCCTCGTTCGGACCGCTATGATCCAGCGACGCAAAAGCGCTGAAGGCGGTCGTACCAGACGTGACGCTTGAATCTAAAGTCAAAACCGCTGTCGCCGCTCCAAGAAACGGGTTTGGCGGCCCATCATAAATAAAGCTGAGATTGGGGATGGTCGGATTGTCTGGCCCAAGACCGTTGACTGTGCGGGCAAGATTCGCCGCGGCATCCACGGACGCCGATTGATCGATCGAGTTGGACAGCAGGCTGCTGCTCTCCGAGAACTGGGACGTGGTTAAGCCACCCGTGATCGTAAAGCCACTGAACCCGGGGAAATCTTCGATGACAAACCCATCACCGGCTTCCACGTTAGCGTCGTTATCGAACTGGATCGAATAAGTGAAAACGCCGGAAGCTGTATTTTCAGTCAGATCGTGAACAAGAATAGACCCCATCGCCGCGGGGGCCATCAGCGTGAGCGCGACGCCGGCAAAAGCCGCCAATTTCCCACGCGCATTTCCGACGATTTGTTGATGACCATCACTCAATCCCCGCCGCTTTCCACTGAGTGTTTCCCACATCGCAAAACTCCCATCCATGTATGGTGCGCACCGATCTCCGACTTACCTAGACGCTGAGCAATGGCCGGTCCACTCATTCGACGCGGCAAAAGATTCTCTTTAAGTGACTTCCGGGGAAACATTTGTGGGCAAAGCGGAACCAATTATTGCTGACCATGAAAAATGAGTCGTATGGTTATTCCGAACAGTCAATCTGGGAGAGAAATGCAAGATAAGCGGCTTCACCCCAATGGCTTAAGGCGGATTATTCAGAAGCGCAATCTGAAAAGGTTACTTTAACCATGGTTCGGTTATTGAATGGCATTGCTGGTGCAAACACCTTTCTCGGTAGAATTATCACCCATGAACACGCCCGCTACTTCGATCATCCTCTTCGCGCTGGCCGCGATCCTCGGCGCTGTTGGGCAATACCTCTATAAATCCGGCGCCGATCTCGCGACCGGATCGCTTGGTTCATATCTGCTCAATATCCGCCTGGCCGGCGGCGTGGCCTGTTATGTCGCCGTGATGGTGCTATTCGTGGCCGCCTTCAAGCGGGGCGGAGCTCTCGCAACGCTCTATCCGATCTACGCCAGCACCTTCATCTGGGCGGCATTGATCGCGCGCTGGGCTTATGGCACGCCGATCAAGCCGGTGACGGTCGGCGGGATGATGCTGCTGATCGGCGGAATGTACCTCATGGGACGCTAATGGGTGAAAACGCATATCACGTCACCGATCGCCGGCCGATCGCGGCGCGACGATTCGCGATCTTCCAGCAAATGGCGGCATCGCTGGCCCGCGCCCATGTCACCGCCAACACCATCTCCGTCGCGGGAATGGTCTGCGGCCTCCTCGCGGGAATCTGTTTGTATTTCACCGACTCGGCCGGGCCCCTGATTGCACGAATTCTCTGGCTGGCAGCGGCCGGACTGGTTCAATTGCGGCTGTTGGCAAATATGCTCGACGGAATGGTCGCGATTGCCTCGGCGACCGCTTCAAAAGTGGGAGAACTCTTCAACGAGATGCCGGATCGGATTTCAGACGCGGCAACGCTGATTGGCCTGGGATATGCCGCCGGGGGCAGCCGACTCTTGGATGGTCCGCCGCCCTGCTTGCGGTTTTTACCGCCTACGTGCGATCAATGGGCAAAGCAGCCGGGGCCGGTTCGGATTTCCGCGGCCCAATGGCCAAGCAGCAGCGCATGTTCCTCGTCACGATCACCAGCCTCTTTTGCGCGTTCGCCCCGGCACAACTCCTCCGCTCGCCGGGAGACTGGTGTTTGGGAATCATTTGCGCCGGCTGCGTGGTAACAAGCTGGCGCAGACTCAGCGGCATCGCATCAAACCTGCGGAGCGCGGCGTGACCCAGGAAACCCGCGAACGTCTTTTCGGAACCAGCAGCGCATTTCACGATCCCCTCGTGGCCAAAACAGCAATTGCCGTCGCCCTCCTGCTGGCGGCGACGCCGATCGTCATCATCCTGCTTGCGAAGTTCGGCAAAGCCAATGATCGTCTTCTAAAAGATTTGTGGGAGCGATGGATTTCCTGGCTGATCCTCGCCCCCCTGATCGTCGGCCCGGTGCTGCTCGGGGCGGCTTACGCAATCATCGCGGTCGGCCTCCTGAGCCTTCTCTGCTATCGCGAATACGCCAGGGCCACGGGCCTCTTCCGCGAACGGGCGATCAGCATCGTTGTGGTCCTGGGCATTTGCCTGCTGACGTTCGCATCGCTGGATAACTGGTACGCATTTTTCACGCGCTTTGGCCGCTGACCGTCGGCCTGATCGCCGCCGTCGCGATCCTCGCGGATCGCCCATCCGGATATGTCCAGCGCGTTGGCCTCGGCGTGCTGGGATTCATGCTCTTCGGATCCTGCCTTGGCCATCTCGGCTTCTTTGGCAACGATCCCAACTACCGCAAATCATGGTCTGGATTCTCCTCTGCGTCGAGCTCAACGATGTCTTCGCTTACATCTGCGGAAAATCTTTCGGCAAACGAAAACTCGCCCCGCACACCAGCCCCAACAAAACCATCGGCGGGCGCTGGCGCGGTGGTGCTGACAACAACCCTGGCGGCCTGCCTCGGCAGCGTCGTCTTTAGTAACACCATCCTCGCTCAATGGCGTCATCTCCTGATCATGGGAATCATGATCAGCGTCCTCGGCCAGTTCGGCGATCTGCTCCTCTCCAGCGTAAAACGCGACGTCGGCATCAAAGACATGGGCAGCACCTTCCCCGGCCACGGCGGCGTCCTCGACCGCTTCAACAGCCTGCTCCTCGTTTCTCCCGCGATTTTTCACTATGTCGGGTATTATCTCGGCATCGGATGGCACGAGCAGATGCGCATCTTCAGCCATCCCTGAGAATGATTTGCTAACGCGGCGTACCCATGGAAAACTGGCAGCTCAAGCCCGCGCACGACCTCGGCCTGCCGCTGAATCAGCAATTCAAAAGCGTCCGCCGCGAAAGTGGCCTCATCAACGCCATCACGCATCTCGCCTGGTTTTCGTTTGTCGCGTTTTATCTCAGACTCTTTCATCGGCTCTCCATCGAAGGCCGACAACATTTGCCGGCATCCGGATCGTTCATCCTGGTCGCCAATCACGCCAGCCACCTCGATTCACTCGTGTTGGCCTCAGCCGTCTCATGGCGAATGCAGAGCCGAGTCTTTCCCGTAGCGGCGGGTGACACCTTCTTTTCATCACCGCTGATCGGAACCCTTTCAGCATTGCTGATCAACGCGTTGCCCATGTGGCGAGGCCGGACAAACACGCATGGCCTGACCGATCTGCGCGAACGCCTCGCACAGGAGCAGTGCGTCTATATCGTTTTCCCCGAAGGCACGCGCAGCCGCACCGGCGAGATGGCCCCGTTCCGGGCCGGCGTCGGCATGCTGGTCGCCGCGACTCCGGTTCCCGTCGTGCCCTGTCGGCTGATCGGCACATACGAAGCCATGCCGCACAACCGGCGCTGGCCGAAACCGACCAAGCTCCGGCTGAGAATCGGCCAGCCGATCTTGTGCGGAGAGTTGTCCAACGATCGTGAGGGTTGGCAGTGCGTCGCCAGGAGCATTGAATCCGCCGTCGTCGCACTCGCTCCTGCTAGTTGTTGATTGGTATGAAAAGACTCGAGCTTGAAAAACACGGGAGGCATGCCGCGGTCGTCGCCGCTATCGCTTTCGTTCTTCTCGGATCGGCCATCCGCCCAGGCCTCGCCGCCACCCCGCCGCAACAATGGGTCCACATCCGGTACGACGCCGGCCAGATCAAAGACGAGTGGGACAATCTCGACACCGGCGAAACCTACTTCACCCGATACGACGGCAACATCGTGTACATCAACGAACAAACCAACACTCGGCTCTGGTATTCAAAAGACAGCGGCGTGATCGATCAGGATGCGCCCACCATTTACGCCCCAGGCGAAACTCCGCGACCATGGACTCCGCAATCTCCCTGGGAAGAATTCGTCGCTTCTTATGAGCATGCTGCTGCCGCAACCCGTCCCGCCGGCTCACCCGCTCCATCCGTCATCAGCGCGGCCGATGTCCTCAACGGCGTCAGCGTCATTCGCTTTGACAGCTACACCACCGACATTGCGGGGAACCGCTTCCTCTACACTCAACTCTGGGCCGACCCGCGCACCCGTCTGCCCGTGCGCATCAAAACCCGCCTTCAAACCGGCGAGCGCACGGCCAGCGGCAAAGAGTGGAGCACCGGCGATTACGATTTCCCCATCGCCGGTCCGGCTGATCTATTCGCGCTAGGCGTCCCGCGCGGAACCCCTATTCATAAAGAAGTCACGCAAGCTCCGGATGCAGTTCAGCCCGTCCTCGACGCCATCAATCAAAACCACGATCACTTCCTGAAGAATTACCGCGCCGTCGTCCTCACCGTGATGCAAGACAACCCCATGCAGATAGACGCCCTCGACATCATCTGGCGAGATGGCGAAAAAGTCCGCGAGGACCACCATTTCCCCGACGTCGAGTTACAAACCCATCCCACTCCTCCTCTCCCCAGGCAACTCACGCCAGAATCACTTGTCGCGTGGTCCGCACAACATGAGCCGGTTGCAAAACAGCTCATAGACGGCCAGCGGGAATATGTCTGGTTTGCTCCCAATGCCAAATCTCCGAGGCCGCGGGTGCAGATGACGCTCTTCCGCAACTTTCCCCACCTCGTCAACGACAATTCCTGGCCAGAAGCCATCCAGTGGCCGACGCGCAACTATGTTCCCGATTTCCAACTGATGGTGCAAACGCCGAAACTGTTGCCGGCTGCGCCGGCCTCCGCACCGGCGGCGATGGCAACGACCGAATCGATTACTACGTCGATCCCTCGCACGACTATGTCTGCATCAAGAAAATCGAATGGAACAAGCGCGGCGGCAAATGGACCAAAAGCCGCGTGCTCACGCTTTCCAATCTCCGCCGCATCGAAGGCCATATCGTTGCGGGCACTCGGCGAGTGCGCAGCTACAGTTACGACAACTCCGCGCCTTCATCCTCTCCGGTGATTTTGAACGAAGTGACCACCATCGACCTCGTCCCCCTCGCGGCCACCGGCTATCCTCCGGGTATCTTCGATTCGGCTTCCCTCGCTATCGGCGCTGACATGATGGGCTACTAATAATAAAAGGACCGCATTATTTCTGCCTGATTGGCGTATTCGTATTAACCTGCTTTGTGGCGATTTTTGTTGACATCCGGCGTTCGGCGCCGGTACTGTTTCCGTATTGAAGAAGGTTCGATTTCCTCAAGTAATCCAATCTTTTCGCGGGTTACCAAATCCACAGGGAGAAATGCATCATGCGGCACACGCTTTTGATGAGATTAGGGGTCGTCGCGTTCGCGGGCCTGCTTGTCGCAATTCGGGCGTCGGCTCAAAACATTCAACTCGATTCCAACCTCGATCCTTTCCAGGAAGTCCCTCCGCATAACACTCCGGGATATGGATCGGCCGACCTCACGCTGAATCTCACAAACAACATGCTGTCGATCAATGCCGGCACGGGGCTTTATGCCGATCTCCTCGCCGGCGCCACCGTCGTCCGGCTTCAGGATGCGGCCGTGGCGAAACGGCCCAACTCTCTTTACCTTCACCCTTGATACCGCGGGCAACACGTCCGGAACATTCAGCGGATCCGTCGGCGCACTCACGGCCGGCCAGATCACCGACGTGCTCGCCGGCAACACCTATTTGAATATCGCCGATTCCGTCTTTCCCTCCGGCGAAATCCGCGGTCAGATCCTCGCCGTCCCGGAACCCGGTTCGCTGGCCATGCTCGCTGGCATGGGCTTGCTGGCGCTGCGGCGAAATCGGACAACGTAGATGGGGAAATCGGGCGGTTTACATGAGAGCCGCACTCACGCCCAATGCTTGCAACTCATTCACTATTGGTTGAAGCGACGCGGAAACTCATTGAACTTCATAGCGATCCTGAATGGGCCAATCAGCTTCCTTCCCGCTGTCCACCGGTACTTTGGTTTGGCAACGAGTCTTCACCGAAACGAAAGGTGCTTACGCTCGGAGCGAATCCATCGCGTAAAGAGTTTCTGTGGGATTCTTCCGCTGAAGCAACGGAGAAGATTCGTTCATCCGGCGATCAATCACTCTTGAGTTACCGGGAATCTCCACACAATCGCTTTCGATTACTCTGCGCTGGCGAACAAATGGCCGACATCTTGACCTCCGAATCATTGCAAGGCGAAATCATTGCGAGCTACAACGCCTACTTCAAAAATAAGCCATACGACTGGTTCGGACGCAATTGCGACAATGCCTATAAGGTGGAAGGGTTCCTCCGGGGGTTCGGTGCATCCTATTACGATGGCAACGCATTTCAACTACGGGCTATTCATATCGATTTATTCCCATTTGCCACGTGCGATGATTTTGGCCAAATCAAGAGGATCGCTGACGCGGCCCTCTTTGCGGACCAGTCGGCGCAGCAACTTGTCGGTCGGCTTATCGAAGCGCTGTCTCCGGTGATGCTGATCCTCTTTGGTCGAACGAATTGCGGATATTTTGCGAAATATATCGATCCGTCACTTTCGAAAATGGATTGGAAATCGTTCTCTCCCGGTCAATATTTTATGGACCATTCCAAGCGGTTTGATTTGCCAGTTGTAGGTTTAAGCACAAACCTTGGGAATCCTAAGGGATTCAATGCCACAACCCTGAAGAAGTTTGGCGAGCATGTCCAGAACGCCGTTCAAAAAACTAGTATACACTAACAAAAAAGCGAAAAAGTGTTCAGAAGTGTTCAGTTCTGTTCAGTCAAAAAAGCTTAATCACTGGCCCCAGATCGCTATGCCCCATGAGAAACGCATCCACCCCGCGCGCCGCCTGGCGCCCTTCGCTGATCGCCCAGACAATCAGACTTTGCCCGCGCCGCATATCCCCGGCGGCAAAAACGCTCTCGGCGCTCGTGGCATAATTCTCATCGCACTGCACGTTGCCGCGAGCATCCAGCTTCAATCCCAGTTGGCCGATCGGGCCATCATGCTCCGGATGAACAAACCCAAGCGCGAGCAGGCAGAGATCGCAATCCAACTCGAATTCGCTCGCCGGGATCGGCTTCATCGCCAGCCGGCCGGCGTGATCCTTCGACCATTCCAGCCGAACGCCGAGCAGTTTTTTGACGACGCCATTCTCACCGGTGAAGGCCTTGGTGTTGATGGAGAAATCGCGGATCTCGCCGCCGGCCAGTTCGTTGGCCTCTTCATGGGCGCTGCTGGTGCGGAAGATCATCGGCCACTCGGGCCACGGCTTTACCTTCCCATCCAGCACCGCCTCGGGCGACCGATGGTCCGCCGGCCGCGGGAGCAGCTCGAATTGCTTGACCGCTTTGCATCCCTGGCGAAGGGCGGTGCCGAGGCAATCCGCCCCGGTGTCGCCGCCGCCGAGGATGATGACGTGCTTGTCCTTCGCGTCG
The DNA here is from genome assembly GCA_963773725.1 of uncultured Phycisphaerales bacterium. Lineage (GTDB taxonomy): Bacteria > Planctomycetota > Phycisphaerae > Tepidisphaerales > Tepidisphaeraceae > PALSA-1353. The sequence goes on along the minus strand of CAVZCA010000005.1, from coordinate 660,762 downwards.
ATCATCTCCCGGTCGCTGATCTGGTCGCCGAGATTCTTTTTATTCTGCAGCGGCAGATAGTCCATCGCGAGATGAATGCCCGCGAGATCGCGGCCCGGCACGTCAATATCGCGCGCCTTGGTGCTGCCGCCGCACAGAACGATCGCGTCATAATCCCGCCGCAGATCGTCGACCTTGATGTTCTGGCCGACGTTGGCATTGGTGACGAACTGAATCCCCTCGGCTTCCATGAGCTTAATACGCCGATCGACGAATCGTTTTTCGAGCTTGAAGTTGGGAATGCCGTACATGAGCAATCCGCCGACGCGATCGGCCCGCTCGAACACGGTGACGAGATGACCCGCCTTGTTGAGTTGAGCTGCGCACGCCGAGACCAGCCGGGCCGGAGCCGACGACCGCCACTTTTTTCCCGCTCCGTTTTTCCGGCGGCTCGGGCTTGATCCACCCCTGCTCAAAGCCATGCTCGATGATGCTCAGCTCGATGTTCTTGATCGTCACCGGCTTGTCATTGATCCCCAGCACGCACGCTTCCTCGCACGGCGCAGGGCAGACGCGGCCGGTGAATTCCGGAAAGTTGTTGGTCTTGCTCAGCATGTCCAGCGCATCGCGCCAATGATTGCGATAGACCAGGTCGTTCCATTCGGGAATGATGTTGCCGAGCGGACACCCGTTGCGCCTTGCAGAACGGCACGCCGCAATCCATGCAGCGGGCCCCCTGCTTGCGGAGCTTGTCGTCGGGGAGACTGTTGTAGACCTCGTCCCAGTCCAGCAGGCGCAGCCGCACCGCGCGCCGGGACGGCGTCTCGCGATTGATCTCCTTGAATCCTGTCGGCTTGCCCATTTTTTATAATTCCTGAGATGCGTTTATCAGGTTTGCCGCTGCGATAATTGCCGTGCCCGTTCCTCCACCTCCACGCGGTGTTCCAGCACCCGGCGATAATCCGTCGGCATGACCTTCACGAACCATTTCATTTCCTGCTCGAAGTCATCCAGGATCGCCTTGGCCACCGTGCTGCCGGTGTATTTCAGATGATTTTCCAACAGCCGCCGGATCGTCTTGGTGTCCTCGGCCCGGTCGGGACGCTCAAGCTCGACCATCTCGGGATTGCAAAGGTCCTTGAATTGGCCGGAGGTGTCGTAGACGTAAGCGATTCCGCCGGACATGCCCGCGGCGAAATTTCGGCCGGTTGGGCCGATCACCACCACGCGGCCGCCGGTCATATATTCGCACCCATGATCGCCGACCCCTTCGACGACAGCCTCGGCTCCGCTGTTGCGCACGCAGAATCGCTCGCCGACGACGCCGCGGAGATAGATTTCCCCGCTGATCGCGCCATATCCGATGACATTGCCCGCGACGATATTTTCTTCCGCCTTGAACGATGATTTCTTGTCCGGATAGATAATCACGCGCCCGCCGGAGAGGCCCTTGCCGCAGTAATCGTTGGCGTCCCCTTCCAATTCCAGCGTCACGCCGCGGGCGAGGAAGCCGCCGAAACTTTGTCCGGCTGATCCCGTCAATTTGAAATGGATCGTGCCATCTGGCAAACCGGCATGACCATGCTTTTTCGCGATCTCGCTGGAGAGGATTGCCCCGACCGTGCGGTTGACGTTAATGATCGGCAGCTCCGCCCGCACCTTCTCGCCGCGCTCCAGAGCCGGCGCAGCGAGCTTGAGCAACTGGTTATCCAGCGCGGCTTCCAGCCCATGATCCTGTTTTTGCACGTTGCGAATCGCGACGTTCGGGCCAACGACCGGCTTGTGAAGAATCACCGACAGATCCAAAGTTTTGGCTTTCCAATGATTGCTGAGGTCAGCGAATTCCAGCATCTGGGATTGCCCGACCATGTCGTCGAATTTCCGGAATCCCATCTGGGCCATGAACTGCCGGACTTCCTCAGCGACGAAGAACATGAAGTTGATGACATGCTCCGGCTTGCCGGTGAATTTGCGGCGAAGCTCCGGGTCCTGCGTGGCGATGCCGACGGGACACGTATTGAGATGGCAGACCCGCATCATGATGCAACCCGAAGCGATGAGTGGCCCGGTGCTGAATCCGAATTCTTCCGCGCCGAGCAGTGCGCCGATGACGACATCCCGCCCGGTCTTGAACTGTCCATCGGTCTGCAGAATGATTCGCCCGCGCAGATTATTCAGCACGAGAGTTTGCTGCGTTTCCGAGACGCCCATTTCCCACGGAATGCCGGCATATTTGATGCTGGTCAAGGGAGATGCGCCCGTTCCGCCGCTGTCGCCGCTGATCAGAATGTGATCCGCCTTGGCCTTGGCGACGCCGGCCGCGACGGTTCCGACGCCGACTTCGCTGACGAGCTTCACACTGATCCGCGCGGCGCGATTGCTATTTTTCAGATCGTGAATGAGCTGGGCCAGATCCTCGATCGAATAAATATCATGATGCGGCGGGGGCGAGATCAATCCCACGCCGGGCGTGCTGTGGCGAATCTTGCCGATGTATTCGTCCACTTTGTCGCCGGGAAGCTGGCCCCCTTCGCCCGGCTTGGCGCCCTGCGCCATCTTGATCTGCAATTCCGTGGCGTTGATCAGATATTCCGCGGTGACGCCAAAGCGCGCCGAGGCCACCTGCTTGATTGACGAGCGGCGTAGTACTTCGGAAGCCGGAAGCGAATCGTGCAACAGCTTCAGCGCCGCGCGGAAATCAATTTGCCGCTCTTGTCGCGGTCCGGCTGGAATCGCTCGGCGTCCTCGCCCCCTTCGCCGGTATTGCTCTTGCCGCCGATCCGGTTCATCGCGATCGCGAGATTTTCATGCGCCTCTTTGCTGATCGATCCGAAGCTCATCGCTCCGGTGACGAATCGCTTGACGATCTCCTTGGCCGGCTCCACTTCTTCGATCGGGATCGGCTTGGCAGCGTGCTTGATGTTCAGCAGCCCACGGAGCGTGCAATGATGCTTAGCTTCGTCGTCGCAAAGTCGCGTGTATTCCTGGAAGGCTTTGAATCCGTCGATTGGCCGGGTGATTCCGAGACGGACGGCATGCTGCATTTTGCCGATCGTGTCGGGGTTCCACATGTGGTATTCCCCGTCGCGCCGCCACTGATAGTTGCCGCCGTTGTCTAATACCTGGCCGTTAACGCGGATCGGCGGAAATCCATGCCGGTGCCGCATGAGCGATTCACGGGCGATCACATCCAGATCAACGCCGCTGATCCGGCTCGCGGTGTTCGTGAAGAACTTGTCCACCAATCGCTGGCTCAGGCCGATCGCCTCGAAAATCTGCGCACCGCGATAACTCTGCACAGTGCTGATCCCCATCTTGCTCGCGACTTTGAGAATTCCCTTGTTCGCGGCCTTGATGAAGTTCTTCTTGGCATCCTCCAGCGCCAGGTCCGGCGGGAGCATGCCGTCTTTGTGCAAGTCAGCCAGCGTTTCAAACGCCAGATAAGGATTGACCGCGCCCGCGCCATAGCCGATGAGCAGGCAGAAATGGTGTGATTCGCGTGCTTCGCCCGTCTCGATCACCAGGCCGCATTGCGTGCGGGTCCCCTCGCGGATGAGATGGTGATGCACCGCCGCGGTGGCCAGCAGGCTCGGAATCGGAGCATGATCCGCATCCACGCCCCGGTCGGACAGCACCAGGATCGAAGCCCCTTCGCGAACGGCCTTTGCCGCCGCGACGCACAAAGCATCGACCGCTTTTTCCAGACCCGCTTCACCATCGGAAGCGCTGAAAAGCATCGGAAGCGTGACGGCGCGAAGATCGCCATGAGCCACTTCGCGCAACTTTTCCAGATCGCTGTTGGAAAGGATCGGCTGCTTGAGCTTAATCAGGTGGCAATTCTTCGGCTCCTCGCTGAGCAGATTCCCTTCGCGCCCAGATACGTGTAGAGGCTCGTAACCAGTTCCTCGCGAATGGCGTCCAGCGGCGGATTGGTCACCTGCGCAAAGAGCTGACGGAAATAATTATATAAAAGCTGCGGCTTATCGCTCAGACAAGCCAGCGGTGTATCGGTCCCCATGCTGCCGATGGCTTCCTGCCCGCGGGCGGCCATGGGCATCATGATCATCTTCAGATCTTCAACCGTGTATCCGAAGGCATGCTGCCGCACGCGGATCGTATCGTGGTCCGGCTGGTGAACCTTGCTGGGCGCGGGGAGATCGTCCAGCGGGATCATGTACTGGTTGAGCCATTCTTTCCACGGCCGCTTTTCGACAAGATTCCGTTTGATCTCGTTGTCGTCGATGATCCGTCCCTGCTTGAAATCGATCAGGAAGATCTTGCCGGGTTGAAGCCGCCATTTGCGGGCGACGTTTTCCGGCTTGATCGGTAAAACGCCCACTTCGCTGGCCATCACGACCATGTCATCTTTGGTGACGTAATACCGGCTCGGCCGCAGGCCGTTGCGGTCCAGCACCGCGCCAACCTGCGCTCCATTGGTGAAGACGATGCTGGCCGGTCCATCCCACGGCTCCATCAGACAGGCGTGGTATTCGTAAAAGGCCTTCAGCTCCTCATCCATCTTGTGATTGTTCTGCCATGCTTCGGGAATCAGCATCAGCACACTATGGGCGAGGCTGCGGCCGTTGAGCGTCAGGAATTGCAGGGCATTATCAAGCGTAGCCGTATCCGAGCCAGATTCGGTCAAGATCGGGAACATCTTCTGAAGCTCATCGCCGAAGATGTCGGATTGCAGCGACCCGTAGCGGGCCCGCATCCAGTTGCGGTTGCCGCGGAGGGTGTTGATCTCGCCGTTATGGGCAATGTATCGGTATGGATGAGCGCGATCCCAGGAAGGGAATGTATTGGTGCTGAAGCGGGAATGAATCACCGCAAGGGCGCTTTCAAAATCCGGCTCGCTGAGATCGGGGAAATAGTTTCGAACCTGATCGGCGGTCAGCATCCCCTTGTAAATGATCCGGGAGGCGCTCAGCGCGCAGATGTAAAACATGCTGCGGGCGCTTTCAGGAAGATTGCTGAATTCGATGTTGTTCTCTGCCCGCTGACGAACGAGATACAGCCGGCGATCGAAATCCTGCCGGTTGTAGAACGAGCTGCCCATTCCGACAAAGATTTGCCGCACGCGAGGCTCGCACGCCCGAGGCGTGGGACCGATCGAGCTGTTATCCGTCGGCACATCACGCCAGCCGAGCGTAACCATGCCGTAATCAGACACGACCTTCTCCAGCATCCGCTGGCACTCGTTGCGCTGGCCGTCATCCTGCGGCAGAAAGATGTTGGCGACGCCGTATTGATTCAACGGCGGCAGGGTAAACCCAAGCTCAGCACATTTACGGCGTAAGAAACCATCGGGAAGATGAACGAGGATGCCCGCGCCGTCACCACTGTTGGCCTCGCAGCCGCAGGCGCCGCGGTGGTTCATGTTTTCCAGCATCTCCAGTGCCTGCAAGACGATACGGTTGCTCGCCTTGCCCTTGATATGGCAAAGAAAGCCGACGCCGCAGGCGTCATGCTCCAACTGTGGATCGTACAGGCCCTGTGCGGGCGGGTAGCCTCTCATAGCGTTACTTCTGGATTAAAGACCAGCGCAGAACAACTCGGAAGGGTCATTTATAGCGATTTGGAGCGGGGTTCTCAAATTTATATTTCATGTGGTCGGTTGCCCAAAGATTAAGCGCGGTTGTGCTAATAGTCAATCTGAACCTGAGAAGCCCGTGAATGGTTATCCACAGGCTTTGGGAGTCACCATTTGACCAAAACAGCGGTCGCATCATCCGAGAGTGTTTGCGTCCCCGCGAACTCGTAAACCACCTCGAACAACCGTGCGACCGCGTCATCCTCGACCGTCGTTGCCGCCAAGGTGGATTGAACACGCTTTATCTGAAATTGCTCCCGAGGTTGATCCGGCCCCGAATCCGTCTGGGTCTGCTCCACTAGGCCGTCGCTGATGATCAGGGTCCGTCCATGTGCCGGTAGCGCCTTGGTGACCACGCTGTAAATCGAATCGGGCATGATCCCGATCGGCATGGCGTCCCCCTCGCTGAGCGATTGAAACGTCTGATCGGGATGGGCCAGCAATGCATATCCATGACCGCCGTCAACGTAGCTCACGGTGAGGTTTTTCGGATCAAACAGGCCAACCCACAGCGTGACGAAGATACTCTCCGGCCGGCGTGGATGCAGAAACGCGTTTAGGTCTTTGACGGCACGGGCAAGATCGCCGTGCTGCGTGATGGCCGCATGGAAAAACCCCTGCGTCGCGGTCATCAGGACCGAAGCGGCCACGCCATGGCCGGAAACATCCCCCAATGCGACGACCAATCGGCCGTCGGGCAATACAATCGCATCGAAAAATCCCCGCCGACATATTCACCCGGCAGGCTCGTCCCCGAGCAGGTGAACGACCCAGCCTGCACGATCCCGCGCGGCAGAATCCATTTCTGCGCAGCCATGGCGGCGGTCATTTCCACTTCGATCTGGGCCCCGCGACGCTCCATGTCCAATCGTTTGAGATTCGCCAGCGCCAGCCCGGCGATCTTCGCCAGCGCTTGGCAAAACCCCGAAGCGTTTGGCCGCAAGGTGCGGGGAGCATGCGATCCGCCGCGCAAATCGAGATAGAGATAAGCCGCCACGGTGGAACCAAGCATCAGCGGCACACAGATAGCCGCGTCCACATTCATCCGAATGATGCTCTGTGAAAAGTTATCGCTCGATTCCGCTGACATTTCCGCCAAAACGCCCTGCGATGCGGTCGTCAGCAGCGACCGGCTGAATCCCATCGCCGTCGGCTCGCGCAGCGTCGGCCCGGCCCGGCTGGCGACAATCTCAATCCGTCCCGCCGCATCCAAAGCCCGAAGTACCGCCGCATTCGGAAGCCCTGTACCGCGGCAAGCACTGTCCATCAGCACATTGGCCAACGATTTTTCGTCCTCGGCCCCATGAATCGCCGAGGCGCTTTCAAGCAGCAGCTTGAGCAGATCATCTTCCAATGGCTCGGCAACCGTATCGCGGCCATGGCTCCGCACCGTCATCCCCGCCGTGGCCGTATCATCCACAAGCTGAAGCGCCCGCTGCGGCACTCCCCGCGTCGAAAAACTGAACGTCCACGGCACAATCCGCAGCAAATCCCCCTCGCTCAGCGGCATATCCCGATTCGGCGGAATCTTCACCCCATTGAGAAACGTCCCCCATCGGCTATGCAGATCAGTCACCCGCCAATGCCCGACATGCTCGCTAAACCGGGCATGACGCCGAGAAACCTGATCAGCGTCAGCCGGCAAACGAAGTGGACAGAGTTCATGCCTACCGAGAACCGTTCCACCGGCAATATGCTTGAGTTCCAATGGCTCAATAGGCGGCCCGCCAGGGAGGGGGATGAGCCAGGCTGATTTGCTGACTACGGTTAGCATTGGAAGTTAATTTACGTCTAGAGGCGGGAGGAGCAAGGATTATGGCAAGGTTTGATGCAATCGCTAAGCATTTTTGAGGCAAAGCCCATTAAGACCGTAGAAAAGCGAATATGCATGGGCGACAAATAACCTCTTCTTCCAAAATGATGGGGGGCTCTTTCTGAGACCAATTTGCTGGGCTATGCTTGGCCAAATGCTCGCCGTCGTCCAAATTCAGGTTCCCCAACTTGATTGGGCATCAATGCCCCGAATATTGATATCGCAGGTCTCCGCGCTTTTTGGTCAGGTTCCTGCATATGTATGGGTGCTTCTTATCGTTTTACTCTTGCTCGGATGGCAGAGAAGTCCGTTCCATCGTACAGCAGCAACTCCCCACAATTACGATCCGGACGATTACGATGACGGCGAGCCAGATGACGACGAAGATGACTTCGATGATGAGCGGTAGGGTTTTGAGGCAGGATTCAGATTTTTGAGGCAAAGCCACCCTCGCTGGCTTTGCCTTAAAACCCCCTTCGCCGGGTGACCTTTTGAGGCAGGCCGGAGGGTTTTGGGGCAAGCTACCCTTTACGGACGAAGTATTGAAGTCCCTAGCTGCACGCCACACAGGGGTATTGGCTTTGCCCCGGAAACTGGTTCTCGGATAACCTTTTGAGAGAGGACGTAGGATTTTGGGGCAACGTATTTTTGGGTTCATTTTTGTGGTGAAGGCCAGAGAGACACATCAAAAATTTAGGGGCCTCTGGACGAAAGAAAGTATACACCCAAGAAATCTCAGCCTATACTCAGACTGCAATATGTTCCGATTTTGGCAGAATAATGCCCCTAAATGTCGCAAATTAGGACTATTTTGCACGTGTTTTGTGCCGAATTTGCCACAAAAGCCTTGACAAGGCAGGTATGAATATCCGATATTCGCATTAGCTCATCTACCATGCGTGGAAAGAGTATTCGACGCCGTCCCGTCAAAAGGGCGGCGTCAGCTATTTGTGGACCGCGCATCGCGATCTCGCTGAAGTGATCTAACGGTATGAGCGCGGTCTGTTACGTAAGCGGTCTTAAGCAGAAAGTATTTTCCGCCGTTAGCTGGCGATCGCTCAGCCAAAACAACCAAATATTCCTCCGCAAACCAAAACAAGTGGCACGTATCTGATCCTCGCCTATTGGTCCAGCGATGGATGGATGGATCGGTCGCATTTCTAATAATTGCTAAAATCCAGGCGATTCTCTCACACCTAGCAATTTCCGGCGTACGATCATTCTCAAGCGCTCCCTCCTGAACGCAGTGCCAGAATCCGTGTCCCTTCCCGCGTGTTTCAGGATGCCTTCTAACACTAACTCTATGGCCATTATATTCTACTTTTTGATCGACAAAATCTTTACAGAATTTGGAGTACACGGCATCTATGTACCGACTCCAATCACCCTGAAAGTCTTTTAGTTCAATCAGATTGGGAAGCCAGATTGGACGGCTCATGGCATTTTCTCCGTCGCCGTCCAACGGAAGAAATTAAATTTCTTCTCCAATAGCCAAGTGCTGACGTCCAGCCTCTTTCCCGAGCGTTTACGAATCCGCTCAATAACCTGACGCTTGGCCATGCTGCCATCTGAGATTCGATTAAAGTGAAGGACGGCTCCAAGGAGCAAATCGGCAATTTGAATGATTTCTGATTCGTGAGACCTTATCTGTTGAACTCTGCCTATAACCTTATCGGTGTGATCGTGGACCTTTGATCTTAGGACGTCTTCGAGGCACTGCGCCTGTTCTCGCTTTGCGTATCCTTGATGTCTAAATAAATTTTGTAGGCTCGGGATGGGTCAATGATCGCTTCCAACATGCGGAAGCACATTTTGTAGTACCAGTCGCCGTGAGTTTGGTGATGCGCCGTGTGGTCTAGGCCGGATTTTTTGATCAAATATCCGCGAAAATGTAGATCATCATCATCAAAGAACAGGTCAACGACATCCAGATAAAATTGAACCTTTGCAGGAGAAACCTTCGTCCATTTTATTTCAAAATGACGCGGCAAACCATGTCGCAATTTTATTTCTCTGACTCGCTCCGATATTTCGCGCGAAACTTCGTCCCTACACCAAACCGCACCGAGCATCATCAAGCCGACGCCATCATGCTCTAAGTGGCAGCTCTCATCGCAGTAGATATTGTAAAGCTCGGGCATATCGTCGTACTCGTTCTAATTTTCCAGATTATATCGCTGTGATTGTATTATAACTAAACGCGATTCAATTCATGCCGAATTGTGGATTAATTCCCAATTCATACATCGACTGAATCAGCACACAGACATTGTGGCAGAGAACCTTGCACAAAACCTCATTAATTTGCGCCACGTCCAACCGACTCCGAACCGCGTCTCCAAACTTTGCCTTGATCGCCATGAAGGTCGATTCGACATTGCTCCGCTTGTGGTAGTGCGGCAGAAATTCCTCTTTTTTGAAGTGGTACAGGTGATACATCTTGCTCCATAGCGTCGTGTGGTCAATCACCGTCCGGCGATTGCTCGTATCCAAATCCAGTTTTGAGTCCGACTTGAACGGGATGTACGGATGCGCTCCGACCGCGGTGATCGCGTTGTATGCCGGACGCCCGTGATACCCCTTGTCGGCGCTGACTTCGGCCATTTTGAAATTCTTGGCCGTCGCATTCACGAGGCCGGGAAGGAACGGCGAATCGTGGTCAAACTTGCCGCCGATTTCGACGCTGGTGACGATATTCGTTTTGACTCCGCAAATCAGGTGCATTTTCACCCATGATTTCGCGACGTGGTTTTCGCCGTACTTTTCGTTGAACCATTTTGTGAATCGCGTTGAGCAAAAGCCGGTCGAATCGACGGCGAAATCAGTTTCAACGGCGCGAAGCGGGAGGCTGCTTAGCTCGACAAGATTTTTCAGGACTGGCGTGAGCGCCCGGAGACTCGAAATACCGGAACACAGAATTATAGTGGGGTACGCGGGAGAGATAGCCCTTTTCCCCGGCGTGGAGAAGGTCACACGAGAACCGCCGACCGGATACCGTCGAATAGACCTTGAACGCGGTGGCGAACACCATATCCGCCAGCGGCAGGTGCGGGCGACCGTTGGTCTGCTCCGGCTGCTCGATGCCCCGGCAAAGGCCGTGGAGTAGCATTTGGAATTGATCCTTTTCGTTGACCTGCGCGGCGTTGTACGCAGGCCAGTCCTGCCCGTAGCTCGGTCGTGTGACCTTCTCGGTGACCAAAACGCTCTGCGTCACTGTTTCCGTGCCGTCGCCGTTCTGCTCGCGGCTCTGGACGAATTCGACGGCCCATTGATGCTTGCACTTGCAGCCCCGCTGCTCGAAATCGGGGCAGGTGCAACGATGGTGGCCGGTGCAAACCTTGTAATGGCCCGATCCGGTTTGGGATGGGACGCTCCACCGTCCATCGGGTCGGCGCGTCACTTTGTACCTTGCCGCGATTTCCATGCCCCGCTGTTTGCGAACTTCCAACCCACTTGTGATCCCGTCGGTAATTTCGTTTGGGTCAATCATAAATCACGTTCCTTTTGTATGGCTTTAATATAGCTATATAAAGTAACGGTGTCAATACAAATTCTCTGTTGACATCAATAATTTTGATGGCTATGTTATGGCTATATGAAGCTGGGAAGGCCGCGCAAGCCGAAGTCAGAGAAACGCGGAAAGCCCTTGCGAATTCTCTTAAATGAATCCGAACGGCGGGCGCTCGACGCACATGCCAGCGACAAGTCGCTAGACACCTCGACATGGGCGCACACAACCCTTTTGGAAATCATCGGATATAAAAAGTGATGATTTCCGTTGTCTGTGAGCCGATGGTGTAATATAATTTAGTCGCCCTGCTGGGCCGCACTAATCCCGGCGGGATTCGAACCCGCAACGTTCAGGCTTCGAGACCTGTTGCCTTATCCAATTAGGCTACGGGATTACAGCAAGGGCCGAGACGTGTACAAGACGCCCGGCCCTTTTTTATTTTTTCCCTACACTTTCTGGCGATTCGTCGAAGAGCCGGTCCTGTTTTTTGAAATAATCGAAACGCATGGATTCATTCGCCATACCTTCATCCGCTTGTGCGTGGCATGGTCTTTTTTCTCGAAATCCCCCTTGTGGAGCGACCAGAGGACGCTGGCCACCGCATTACGGCTGACATTCGACTGGCGGCTAATTTCTCCAGTGTCTAGCCAAGAATTATCATTCTGTATGAAGGTGTGAGCGATCCGCTGGTACGCGGTCCCGCTACGCGGAGGACGGCCAACGGGCGATCCGGTTGTGGTTATGCCGGTGAGTATGCCCGGCTTCAACCCCAAGAGATCGTCCAATAGATCGGGGAATTCGGTTAATAGATTTCGGAGCATCTCCACCGCGTCCAGCCGACGCTTTTGGCGCTGGTACAGTAGCTCCACGGAATCAATGGTTGCCATACCGCTATTCTACCGCTCAATGCGCACAATATCAAGCAATAAATGAGCGGTTAGCGATTACATGGCGTTATGCACAACTTATGCACAACGTCATTGTGCAAACAAGGTGTAGAACTATGGGTTTTGAGGCAGACTTGGGACTTTTGGGGCAAAAGGCATTTTTGAGGCAAAGCCACCCTCGCTCTTGATATCGCACTCCCCCAGTCCTATATTCGTTGAGACGCGGTATCAACCATGCTTTGCCTATCCAGAAAAGCCGATTACGCCCTCGTAGCCCTTGGCCATTTAGCCGAGCGGCCAGACTCGGTCGTCTCCGCCAGCGAGGTGGCCTCCGCATACAGCCTTCCCCGTGCGCTCCTGATGAACATCCTCAAAAGCCTCCAGAAACACCGCCTGGTCATCAGCACCCGCGGCAAAAAAGGTGGCTATCGCATCGGAACCGATTTAGACGCGGTTTCATTGCATGAACTGATCCGAATCCTGGATGGCAAAGTCGAGCCAGGGTGCGATCATGAACATGAGCCGCAAGGTCCGGTCAGCGTGCGAAGCGGTTCGGCGCGGCGCCGATTCAGGCGCTGCATTATAAGTTGATGCAGTTCCTTCATGATGTCTCGCTGGCCGATTTGGTGTTGCCGGGTCGGCGGATCGATGTGCCGGCGGAGATGCTGCGTCGAGTGAAACGAAAAACGAATCTCGGCCACGGGGCCGGGGAATTGGTCGAAACGGCAGTTGCACTGCAGATTTAACCGTAAAGGAGCAGATCCATGGCGATCATTTTGTCCGAAACAGCGGCCCGCGAAATCAAGACGATCATCAAGCAGCAGGAATTGCCCGAAGGGGCCACCAAGCTGCGCGTCGGCGTCAAAGGCGGCGGATGCAGCGGGTTCAGCTACATGCTCGACCTCACCGAAGAGGGCAAGGGAGAGACCGATGAGGAAATCGAATCGCAGGGGATCAAGATTCTCTGTGATATGAAGTCGTACCTCTATCTCAACGGCACCGAAATTGATTTCAAGGATGAGGTCATGGGCCGCGGGTTTGTGTTCAAGAACCCCAATGCGACCAGCACGTGCGGCTGTGGAAGCAGCTTCCAGGCCTGAGCGGGTGACCTGATGCCTACCGCTGAAACAGAAATCGAGACGCTCGCCAACCGCGAGTACAAGTGGGGCTTCATCAGCGACATTGAAGCGGATGAGGCTCCGCCCGGGCTCAACGAAGAAGTCATCCGCTTCATCTCCCACAAGAAAAATGAGCCGACGTGGATGCTCCAGTGGCGGCTGAAGGCGTATCGGCATTGGCAGACGATGACCGAGCCAAACTGGGCCATGGTGCATCACGCGCCGATCGACTATCAGGCGACGATCTACTATTCAGCCCCAAAGCCAAAGTTGACGAGCCTGGACCAGGTCGATCCGGAACTGCTCAAGATTTACGAAAAGCTCGGCGTGCCGCTGAAAGAGCGAGCCGCCCTGCTCGGCGTGGAGCCGCCGCCCTCTGTCGCGGTGGACGCTGTTTTCGACAGCGTTTCCGTGGCAACGACATTCAAGACAACGCTGGCGGAGAAGGGAATCATCTTTTGCTCCTTCAGCGAAGCGGTGCGCGAGCATCCCGATCTCGTGCAGAAATACATGGGATCAGTCGTTCCCTATTCCGACAATTATTTTGCGACGCTGAACAGCGCGGTCTTTACCGATGGAAGTTTCTGCTACGTTCCCAAGGGCGTGAAATGCCCGATGGAGTTGAGCACCTATTTCCGCATCAACGCGCAAAACACAGGACAATTTGAGCGGACGCTGATCATCGCGGATGAGGGCGCGTCGGTCAGTTATCTCGAAGGATGCACCGCCCCCATGCGAGATGAAAACCAGCTTCACGCCGCCGTGGTGGAATTGGTGGCGCTCGACAACGCCAGCATCAAATACAGCACCGTGCAGAACTGGTATCCAGGCGACAAGGACGGCAAGGGTGGGATTTACAATTTCGTCACCAAGCGCGGCGCCTGCCGCGGCCGGGCCAGCAAGATCAGTTGGACGCAGGTGGAGACTGGGTCGGCCATCACCTGGAAATACCCAAGCTGCATCCTGCAGGGAGACGACAGCATCGGCGAGTTTTACAGCGTGGCCCTGACCAATCATCGCCAGCAGGCCGACACCGGCACCAAGATGATCCACATCGGCAAAAACACGCGCAGCACGATCGTGAGCAAAGGAATCAGCGCGGGCAAAGGACAGAATTGCTATCGCGGCCTGGTGAAGATTCTCAAAGGCGCGACGAACAGCCGGAATTACACCCAGTGCGATTCGCTGCTCCTCGGCGACAAGTGCGGAGCGCACACGGTTCCATATATCGAGGTGCGCAACACCACCAGCCGGGCCGAACACGAAGCCAGCACGAGCAAGATCGGCGAGGACCAGCTCTTTTATTGCAAGAGCCGCGGCATCAGCCTGGAGGATGCGATCAGCATGATCGTCAGCGGGTTCTGCAAGGAAGTCTTCCGCGAACTCCCGATGGAGTTCGCCGTCGAAGCGCAGAAGTTACTCGGAGTGAGTCTGGAAGGCAGCGTTGGGTGACGCGCATCCCGACATCAGCTTGAATATGGCTTGAACGTATTGGAAGGAATTCATGGCATTTCTTGAAATCAACAACCTGCACGCACGCGTGGCCGCCCCCGGCGGACGCGACATTCTGCGCGGCGTGAATCTCTCCATCAATGCCGGTGAGGTTCACGCGATCATGGGGAAAAACGGTTCCGGCAAAAGCACGCTGGTCCAGGTGCTGGCCGGCCGTGAGACATACGAAGTGACCGATGGTTCCGTCTCCTACGACGGCAAAGACCTTCTGGAACTCTCCGCTGAGGAACGGCGCGAGAAGGCGTTTTCCTGGCGTTTCAATATCCCGTGGAAATCCCCGGCGTCAGCACCAGCTACTTTCTCAAGGCCGCCGTCAACGCGGTCCGCAAGCATCACGGCGAGCCGGAAATCAACACCGTTGCCTTCCTCAAGCTCGTCAAGGAAAAGATGGCGCTGCTGAAAATGGATCAGAGCTTCATGAACCGCGCCGTCAACGAGGGATTTTCCGGCGGCGAAAAGAAGCGAAACGAAATTTTCCAGATGGCCGTGTGCGACCCGCGCCTCGCCCTGATGGATGAAACCGATTCGGGCTTGGATATCGACGCGCTGAAAAGTCGTGGCTAACGGCGCCGAGAGCCTGCGCCGCCCGGACCGGGCGATGCTCATCGTGACGCATTACCAGCGCCTCCTCAATTACATCGAGCCGGATTTCGTGCATGTGATGCTCGATGGCCGGATCGTAAAGTCGGGCGACAAAAACCTGGCGCTTGAGCTTGAAGAGCGCGGGTACGACTGGGTCGAACGCCAGGTGGCCGCGGAGGTTTGAATATTCGCCTTTGAGTGTGGTTGGAACATGACAAGATTGGCATCAGGAAAATTGGGAGCAGCAGGCTTGTCCAGCGGCGATGACGCGGCGGGACGGTCGTGGCTTGAATCGCTGCGGCGCGCGGCGCGGATCGCTTCGCGGCCGTAGGATATCCCACCACAAAAGACGAAGAGTGGCGGCTCACCAACGTGATGCCCATCGCTAAAACTCAATTCGCTCCGGGATCGGCGCAGATTGACGAAGAAGCAATCGAGCTGGCGCGGCAATCGAGCTTCGGCGCGGATGCGGTGGCCGAACTGGTATTCGTCAACGGACATTTTGCTCCATCGCTCTCCCGCACGGGCAAGTTGCCACGCGGCGCAACCGTGAGCACGTTCGCGCAGGCGGGTGACAGTGAAGTGCTCGAGCGGCATTTGAGCCGGGTGGCTGATATCTCAGCCAATCCATTCGTTGCCCTGAACACCAGTATGATGCGCGATGGGGCGGTTGTTCACGTTGGCAAAGGAGTCAGCGTCGAGCTTCCGATCCATCTGCTATTCGTTTCGACATCCGGTTCTGAACCAACACAATCTTTTCCACGAATCCTGGCGGTCGCCGAAGAAAACAGCGAGCTCACCCTGGTGGAAAGCTTCATCGGCGGCTCCGGCGTTCACTTCACCGCGGCCGTCACGGAAATCGTCGCCGCCAATGATGCGCGGATCGACCACAACCGCGTTCATCTCGGCGGCGATCAGGCATATAGAATATCGGCCCTCGCCGCCCGGCTGGGCCGCGCGAGCCGATTGGTCAGTCATGCCGCCACGCTCGGCGGAAAGCTGACACGGAACGATCTCACGGTTGTTTTGGCCGGCGAAGGAGCCGACGCGACGCTCAATGGCCTGGTGATGGTGACCAAGGACCAGCATTGCGATAACCACACGCTGCTCGATCACGCGGCCGCACACTGCCCGAGCCATGAGTTGTACAAACACGTGCTGGCCGATCAGGCGAGCTGTGTTTTCCGCGGAAAGATTCTGGTTCGGCCCGATTCGCAAAAGACAGATTCGAAGCAAACCAGCAAGTCGCTATTGCTAAGCGATGATGCCCAGATGAACAGCCAGCCTGCGCTGGAGATTTACGCCGACGACGTTAAATGCACGCACGGCAGCACGACCGGCCCGGTGGATGAGGAGATGGTCTTTTATCTGCGTTTGCGCGGCGTCGGCCTGGATGCGGCGCGGCATCTGCTGACGTATGCGTTCGCCGCCGACATCACGCGGCGGATCAAGGTCGAGCCCGTTCGTCGCCGGCTGGAAGATTTCCTGGCCGCCCAGCATGGCCTGCCGCGTGATTTGCGCATCACGGATTTGGGCCAGCACGACGAAAAAGCGCGATGAAGATAATGGTGCGGTCTTTGATTGTCCGAGCCGAGCCGTCATGCCAGTCGAAGCATCCATCTTGAGCAATCGCCCGACTCCTGCCGTGGATGTTGACGAGGTCCGCCGCCAATTCCCCATTCTCAATAGAAAAATCCATGGCAAGCCGCTGATTTATTTCGACAACGCGGCGACGACACAGAAGCCGCAGATCGTCATTGATGCGATCCGCGAATACTACGAATCCGAAAACGCCAACATCCATCGCGGCGTCCATACGTTGAGCCAGGAAGCGACGACGGCTTACGAACTGGCTCGCCAGAAGATCGCGCGATTCATCAACGCCGCCGGACCCGCGGCAAATTATTTTCACGCGCGGAACCACCGAAAGCATCAACCTCGTCGCAGCCAGCTATGGCCGAAAATTCCTGAGGCGCGGCGACGAAATCATTCTGTCGGCCATGGAGCACCATTCCAACATCGTTCCCTGGCAGATCCTGGCCGAGGAAATCGGCGCGAAAATCCGCGTGATCCCGATGAACGATCGCGGCGAGCTTCTGATGGACGAATTCGACCGGCTGCTCAGCGACCGGACGAAAATCGTTTCGATCGTGCATTTGTCCAATTCGCTGGGGACGGTGAACCCGGTGCGGGAAATCATCGCCAAGGCGCACCAGCGCGGCGCGGTTGTGCTGGTGGACGGAGCGCAATGGGTTGCCCACGGCCCCACCGATGTGCGCGAGCTGGACGCGGATTTTTACGCATTCTCCGGCCACAAACTCTATGGCCCGACCGGCATTGGCGTGCTGTATGGCAAGGCCCATCTTCTGGAAGCGATGCCCCCCTACCAGGGCGGCGGGGACATGATCAGTTCAGTCACGTTCGAGAAAACGACGTACAACGTGCTGCCGCACAAATTCGAGGCCGGCACGCCGCACATCGCCGGCGGCATCGGGCTCGGCGCGGCGATCGATTTTGTCAACTCAGTCGGGCTGGAAAATATCGCGCGTCACGAGCAGGAGCTTTTGGCGCACGGAACCCGGCTGCTGGAAGCGATTCCCCGGCGTCCGACTCGTCGGGACCGCCCGCGAAAAGGGGGGCGTGATTTCTTTCGTCGTCGAAAATCCGCCGCTGGCGCCGCTGGATGTGGGCATGCGGCTCGATGCCGAGGGCATCGCCGTCCGAACCGGGCATCACTGCTGCCAGCCGGTGATGGATCGCCTCATGATCTCCGCAACGGCGCGAGCTTCGTTCGCGATTTACAACACCAAACAGGAGATCGAAGTTTTGGCATCGTCGTTGCGGAAAATCCTGGAGACAGATGCCAATAGAGGAACCGATCGCCGCACCCATGCCAGCCCACCATCCGGATCAGATTCAATATCCCATCGCCAGCGGCGCCAACCCCGCAGGCGCGCAGCGGACGAATTGATCGAAACGTTCGATTTTCTGGGCGATTGGGAGCAGCGCCATCAATTGCTGATTGACGAGGGAGACAAATTACCGCCGATGCTCGCCGCGATGAAGACGGAGGCCAACCGCGTTCGCGGCTGCATGAGCACGGTGCATCTGATTACCCGAAAGCGTCCGGGGACGGCGGATGTTATGGAGTTCCTGGCCGACAGCGACGCGGCGATCGTCCGCGGATTGATCTGGATATTGCAGCGCGTTTACAGCGGACAAGCTGCCGCGGCCATTTTAGCTTTCGACATCGAAGGATTTCTGAAACGCCTAGGGCTGGATCAGCAGTTGAGCATGGGCCGCCGCAACGGATTATCCAGCATGATCGATCGCATCCGCGCTGAGGCGGCGAGCTTGAGCGGACAAAAGCGGAGTTGAACGAACATGTCGCCGGAATCGCCACAATCTCCCGCGCCGGAACATCAATCGCTCCCGGTCTTGCCGCATTCGGGGAAAGTCGAACAGTTGAAGGAGCAGGCGGCGATTGATCCGATTCCCCACCACCCGACGCCGCTGGACTTCGGACACGCGATGCACAAGACGGTTGGGGAATTGTCCCCCGCTCAGCGGGCGCTGGAGGCGACCATCGTCGAAGTATTGCGAACGGTTTATGATCCAGAGATTCCCGTCAATATTTACGAGTTGGGGCTGATCTACGAGATTGCCATCAATCCCGAGAACCAGGTGAAGGTGAAGATGACGCTGACATCGCCGGCCTGTCCGGTGGCCGGGTCGCTGCCGGGCGAAGTCGAGCGCAAGATCGAAAACATCCCGGAAGTGAAGGATGCGGAGATCGAGCTAGTCTGGGAACCGACCTGGGACAAAACGCGGATGTCGGAAAGTGCGCTGCTGGACCTCGGATTGGTGTGAGAATCGGCCCAATCCACCGCGAGCGGGGAACAAATCATTCCAATGAAGCCAACCTTCCGTGACAATTCGCGACGGGCGTCGATACATTTCGACAACTGTAAGGAGTTGGAATGCGACTGGGGATTTGCCTGGTGATCCTGGCGGCGGTGCTGTCGCGGGGAGAATCCGCGCACGCTGATTCCTGGCCCGTAACGCCCGCCGGCACGGGCATTCTCGGGCAGGCCTTGCCGACGAACCTCGATTTCAACGAATCTCTCAACGCGCAGGAAGACCCGTTTTCGTCCGGCTCTCCGACGCCCGCCTCGACATGGGGCGACCAGCATCTCAACAACGGCGGAACCCACTTTTCACTCGATTTTGCTTACGCGAACAAATACCTCTACCGCGGCGTGGATCATGACACCGTCGCGACCCACGGAAATTCGCTGAACTTGCTCTTCGATGGCCGGCTGGAATTCGACCTGGGGAAATATCCGCATCCGTTCGTGGAGCTCTTCACCAATATTTATGACGCGGACCCGCTTTCGCGGTTTCAGGAGATTCGCCCGATCGCCGGCGCGGACTGGAATCTCCGGCCGTTCGATCTGGAATTGGAGCACATCAGCTATATCTATCCCGAGCGCGAGGATTTCAACGTTCCCGAGATAGACACCAAGATCACCTTCGACGATTCGATTCTGTTTGATACGGAGAAGCCGATCTTTTCACCGTATGTGCTGGGAGCGTACGTGTATCAGAAAAATCAGGGGTGGTATGTCGAATTTGGTCTTAAGCACGATTTTGCGTTTCCTGACATTGGACTTGTGGTTTCGCCGCAGGTCGATGTCGGATGGATCAGCGGCCTGAAGCAGCAGTTTGTCATCCTCAATCCCATGCACGATACGGGCTGGCAGCATTTTGAGGTGGGCGTCACCATTTCCTATTCCCTGAACACGCTGCTAAACCTGTCCAAAAAATATGGGGAGTTCGATGTGAAGGGATATGGGTATTACGACAACCGATTATCGAGCGATATCACGGCAACCAATGCCGTCTGGGGCGGCTGGGCTGGGCTTCAAATATTAATTCCCGCGTAATTTTTTGGTGAGATAATCCGTCAGAAGCGGCTCGATCACCGTTCGCAGCGCCGGGTTGGCAAAAGCAGCCCACGAAATTCCTGTCGTGACATCCAAAGGCCCATCCAGTGGCTGACCCATGCCATTGGTCAGGATCACACCCGCCTCTTCAGCCAGCAGCCATGTCGCGAATCGTACGGATGACAACATAACCCTTCCGGCTGCCGCTGAATTTTATAAAAGAGCGGACGCAGGTCGGCGTTGAACCGATCGTGGCCGACGATCAACTCGTAAAACTGCCCGCCGGTGGAAATATATTGATCTTCAAAAACCGTGGCCTGGGTGACATCAGCCGGGCCGATCAGATTTCTCGCCAGGTGTTCTGTCAGATCGCCGGCGAGGATTTTGGTCCCCGGGAAAAAATTGGTGATCGTGGCAAAGCCGTGATTGATCGTCTCAGCTTTGGAAGGATTGATGGCCAGCGGCTCGGAATCATTATTTCGCAGATCGACACGAACGCCATGCGTTCCGCGCCCCTTGGCGGCCCAGAGAACATCGGCATAGCCTGATTTGCTGGTGGGCAATTCGGTCATGACGGCGATTTCAATATCGCGAAGCCGCGTGCCGGGCCCTTTGTTGGGAGCGACACCCGCCAGCGCCCAGGCGGGGCGTTTGTCATACATGATCCCGCGCGTTCCATCGATCGGATCAAAAATCACACGCAAAGTAGCATCTTTTTCTTTCGCGCCCGCCGGAAAGACCCGGCTCGCTACTTCACGACCCTCTTTATCCTCAAGTCCCTCGGCGACAACCACAATCGGAGTCTGCCGTCCCCACTCATCGCAAAACGATTCGAGAATGGGATCAACTTCAGTATCGATTTTGTAAATAGTGTCAGCGGAACTCGATCGGCTGATTTCATTCAGCCCCGCGTTTCTTCGCGAACGGACGATCATGTCGCGAACCGTTCGCTGGAAAGCAATAAGACGATCGATGATGGGCTGTGGATCGAGCACTTGGGAATTTAATTAACACATTTGGCCCGAATTGACAGCAATCAGATCGAATTCAATTCGGTCGTCCCCACCGCCCACGCCCCGGACTGGAGCCAAGAAATGCTTCCGGTTCACGGCCGGTCTGTTTTTCGTATTCAGCCATGATTTCCGACATCGCGGCATCGGTTCCCTCGTTGGCCAATACCGCCACTGTTCCTCCGCTACCGCCGCCGGTGATTTTTGCGCCATACAGCCCGGCCGATTCGCGCTGGCGAACCAGCTTTACCAGCAGATCGCATTCGGGCGCGCCCAGCAGCGCATCATTGGTGTAGGACAAGTGCGACGCGTACATGAGATGCCCCGCCTTATCCAGCGCCAGCTTTCGCTGCAGGCGAGCCCGCGGCCAGCGTCGCCGCCGATTCCAGATGGATGGCAAATTCTTCACCCGCAGCGCTTCCAGCACGTGATGATCCGTCGCCTTCATAACGTGATAAACCTGATCCGGTTCGACTCGCGTCTCGGTGTCGATAAGTTGCGCCGAATTTAGCGAGAAATGTCTTGCCGTCGATCTCCTCCGGAAGAGACGGCCGGAAAAATCTTTTGTAATCTTCGGCTTCCAGATTCGCGAGATATCCGCGCATCGGGTCGGATATCAATTCCCTTCCCGAGGCCGTGCCCATCTCGCGCATCTTTTCAAGGATGATGCGATGCCCCATGAACGCGGCGCAGCGGGTCTTGCCATACATCCCTCCGCCGGTGCTGTGCCTGACGTTGCTGTTGATGCCGATCACCCGGATTCCCGGCGGAAGATGAAGCGGCGGCTGGAGCTCGTGCGGCTGGCAGATCAGCCGCAGCAGCGTTCCCTCCTTGCCAATGCAGCTCCCGACCTGATCCATGATTCCGCACGGAGCGCCGACAACGTGGTTTTCAACTTCCTGGCAGAGCGAAGCCAGCACCATCGGGTCTTTATCTCGGATGTTCAACTCATCCATGAAGTTGATCATGGCCGCCACTTCAATGGCCGCTGAGCTGCTGACGCCCGACCCAAGCGGAACGGTGCTGAGCAGCGCCAGATTCATTCCGCGCAGAGACGGATCGGCCAGATCGATTCGCTCGTGGTGATGAAGAATCGCCAGGCAACCGGCCAGATATCCCGCCCATCGCCGCCCCGGCTGGTTGAATTCAGATCGAAGTGTGTCAATGGAGTGACCGGCCAATGCGTCCAGAGGAATGCGAAAAGTGAACGGCCGATTCTCATCAAAGAGATTGAACGAAAAAACCTGCACATTCCGATCGTCGCGTTGTTGGAGGGCGACGGCGGCGGCGCGATCAAGCGTAGCTTCGCAGACCAGTGAGCCGGTGTAATCCGCGATGCCCCCCATCACATCGAGCCTTCCCGGGGCGCGGCTGATCCGAGTGGACCGATTCGGAAGGAAATCCGCCGAGAGTTCGCCGCGAACCCGGGCTAGCAACGCTGGAACCGGATCGAGTGACAACAAATCGGCGCCGCGCATGGCCTTACCCGGCACCGCGGGCCCCCACGATTGGGATTGAACTGGTGGATTGCTCGTGGCTCTCCGGTCGCTTTGGGCCTTCAAAACGGTTTGAGAGAAAAAGCGCGTGCCGGCCGCTGGAAGACTGGAACGTGGCCGTCAACACATAGTTGCGATTCCACGCCGTCTGGTCGTACGCCAGGCGGAATAGGTAAGCGCCGCTGGCCGTCTCCCAGTGTGCTTTCTGCTCGTCATAGTCGGAAAGCGAAGCGGTCCATGGATTGGCAAGCCGCATCGCCACGCGGGTCGGGCCAGCCCGGGCGATAGGCGAACAATTCAAACAATATGGTTCCGGCGGCTTTAGTGCGGTCGCCGAAGCGATCGTCAAATTCGACAAGGGCCTCAACCCCATCGGGAACACTTCGGCCCGACCAATCCTTCACCTTAGAAAATGTGTCAAATTTCATCGACACGGGGCCGAAAAGCTGGCTTTCCTCCGCGGTTTGCGGCCGAGGCACGATTTGTGAGGAGCATCCCGAAAAGAGAAATGTGGCCGACAGGCAAGACCAGCAGCAAATCGCATTGCCGGAATGTAGAAGCGGTCGCGATGGTGTCAAAGAAAGGGCCGTGTCCGACGGCGTATGTTTTTATCGGACACAAGCACTCCAATTGCCCGATTCAGTTGCCCTTTGGGACAAATGTATTGTACCTCTTCTCTATGGAGGAATTTATGAGCTGTCCAGATGCAAGATACCGAGACTGAAAATACGACGGATTGGCATCCGCAGGCCGAGATGGTGCTCTCCGCGCTGGAAGCGGCAAGCCCGATCGACGATCGCCGCAAGCAAACCCGCAGCGCCTTTCGCGTGCAGGCGGCTTTGAAGCTCTTTACCGATTGCTCAGATGAGCCGGCCCGGATTCTCTATACGCGCGACGCCAATCATCGCGGCATCGGGTTTGTTACGCGGGCTCGGCTGCCGCTTGGGTACGGCGGAATCCTCGAACTTCCCAGCCTTCGGACGCCGGGAAAGATGCTGACCATTCAATGCACGCTCTCCCGGTGCCGCCTGGCGGCCGCGGGATGGTATGAAGGCGCCCTGCATTTCAACCGCGATCAGTGGGAATTTCTGGTCGAGAATGCTTGCGAAGATTTGCGCCGGATGAGGAGTGAATATCGCCGCCGCTCCGGCATAGACTGATGCACTTTGCCGGGAGCGCGAATGCTGTTCGCGATGTTTGCTGTCCGTCGCGATATCGCTCCTGGCGACAGTGAACGCACGCGCGGATGATACGGACACGCCGGCCACCCAACCGGCGACTCGGCCGCTGCGCCTGACACCATTGCCAGGCTGCGCGCACGTCCTGATCGACCTGAAAAACAAGCAAATTCGCGTCGATTGCGAATCGCTCAACGCGCACATGCCGCTGGAATTCTTCTGCGTCGTGCGCGGCGGCCAGGAACACGAAAGCATCCTCCGCACCGATGCACGGCCTTCAGTCATTCATTTCGGACTTCTGGCAATGGGACTGCAACCCGGCGAGCCGGCGCATCTGACTCAACCACGATCGCACCTGGTTTCCTCCCACCGGAGCGCCGCTGAAGATCAGTTGCCAATATTCGTTGAATGGTAAGACGGTGATATTCCCGCCAATCGAATGATGCGTTCGGTGAAAACCAAGCAGGAGATGCCGCCGATGGACTGGGTCTTCGACGGCTCGCGGATATTGCCGGATGGGCGATATGCCGCCGATCTCACGGGATATGTCGTCAGCATCGTGAATTTCGACTGACGATGATCGACGTGCCGGAGCTTGCCAGCAATGCGAATGAAACGCTGGAATGGGAATATAACCCCGATATTGGTTCCAGCCAACTGGAACCGCCGGTGACGATGATTATCGAGCCGGCCGGTCCCGACGCGGTCACCCGGCCCGTGCAGGGAAAGCCCGCAGGCCAATATAACCCCGGCCCGGGCTTGAATGGCGGCCAATAACGCAGTTCATTGACGCAGATAGCGTTCTTTGTTGTGTCCAGAGCGTTGATGGGGCAAAATGGGGTGGTCAGACGCCGCTGGTTTCGGAGGTTCGTGGATGTTGTTCCGATGGGTCATGATGTTGGCACTGGCAGGCGGCGCATTGGCATTGGCGGCGTGCGCAGAAATGGGCGAAGCCATGGCCGCTTCGATGGCCGAGCAGGCCGCCACGATCGCCGCTACACGGGCCGCCGTTGCCAGCACCCAGGCGATTGACCAGCTCGAAACCGCCTCAACCCAGATGGCCGATCAAGTCGCCGCCGCTTCGACCCAGCCGTTCAGCTTTCCAAACCTCGGACCCGTGAATCAAGGGACAATTGTGGCCGATACCCCCGGCGCGTTCATCGTGCAGGTCAACGGCAAGCGAATCATCTTTTTGAAACCCCCGCCCCCAGCGGATGACGACGACAACCACTAGACTTTGTAAGCCGCCGGAAAGCCGTCTACAGCAATTCCGTCAAATCCTCGATCACCAAATCCGGCTGCCATTCCGCCGGCAGTTTCGCCAGATCGCCCCGGCGAGTGACGCCGGTGAGCGTGAGAATCGTGCGCATGCCGACCGCCTTGGCGCCGAAAATGTCCGATTCCAGATTGTCCCCGATGAGAAGGCACCAATCCGGCTGCACTTTCAGCCGGCGGCATAGTTCCTCGAAGAAATTTCCTGGGGTTTTCCGCAAAAGATCGGTTCGACGCCGGCGGCGTAGCAAAGTAGCCAGGAGAGCGCCCCGCTGCCGAATTCCAGGCCGCGATCGCTGGGATAAACGCGATCGGAGCAGATTCCGACCGCGGCCGCGCCCTTTCGCAGCAGATGCAGGGCCACCCGCTGGCGTTCCGGCGTGGCATGCGAATTGGCACGGTGCGCCGATGACCACGGCATCGCAAGGCTCGGCCTCGGTTTGCACCCAATCCACCAGCCCGTCGAGCATGTCCTGAATCCCTTCCGTGGCGAGATTGTAAATACGCGGCGCTTGTTGTCGGCCCGCTGGCGAAAGTGGCTCGACGACATAATCCGCCGCGGCGGCGGCAGCGGTGTAAACCCGATCCAGATCGACATCCACCCCCATATTCCCATAACCGCAGTCGTCGACCCGCATCGGGCTGGACGTGCTGTTGGACAGGCAGGCGTAGTTGCTCCGCTGTCGTGAAGCCGGCGAATCAGTTCGATCGCGCCGGGCAGCGGCTGGTCCTCGTGATAAACGGTCCCGTCGAGATCGAGCAGCACAGCCTGATAGGGTGAAAGATCAATCGGCACGGGCGGGAAGTGTAAGCAACCGCCCCGGCGAAACAACTCCCCGAAAGAAGGTTTGCCATCGAATGATTTTTAGCCCGAAATCGCGTAGAATTTCCCCTTCATGACAGAAATAAATTCACCATCGGATCGGATCGAAGATCTTCAGATCGAGCAGGAGCTTCAGGACAGCTATCTCACCTATGCGATGAGCACCATCATGGACCGGGCGCTGCCCGATGTCCGTGACGGGCTCAAGCCGAGCCAGCGGCGCATTCTGGTCTGCGATGAACGATCTGAATCTGCGCCCGGGCAGCAAGCATCTCAAATGCGCGAAGATCGCCGGCAACACCAGCGGCAACTATCACCCGCACGGCGAAGCCATCATCTATCCCACTCTCGTCCGCATGGCCCAGGATTGGAACCTGCGCTATCCGCTGATCGACGGCAGGGAAACTTCGGCAGCACCGACGGCGATCCGCCCGCCGCCATGCGATACACCGAAGCCCGCATGGCCCGATCGACGGCGGAATCTGATGGCCGATCTCGAATCTCGACACCGTCGACTTCCAGCCCAACTACGACGAGCGTTTGATGGAGCCGACGGTTCTGCCCGGCCAAGTTCCCCAATCTGCTGGTCAACGGCTCAACGGGCATCGCCGTCGGCATGGCGTGCAATCTGCTGCCGCACAACCTGCGCGAAATCTGCGACGCCATCGTCCATGTGATCGACAATCCGGATTGTCACGCTCGCCGAGCTTGCTGGAGATCGTTCCCGGGCCCGATTTTCCCACCGGCGGGATCATCTGCGGCAACGACGGAATCATCGACGGATACAAGACCGGCCGCGGCCGCATCACCCTTCGCGCCAAGATGTCACGTCGAAGAGACAGAAGAACGGCAGAAACGTCCGTCGTCATCGAGGAGATTCCCTACGGCATCATCCGCCAGACGATCGTCGAATCCGTCGCCGATGCGTGAAGAAGGATCTGCATCAAGGACATCTGCGGCCATCAACGATGAAAGCGGCCGGCAGCACAAATGCCGGATCGTGATCGATCTGAAGCGCGATGCCGATCCGAACGTCATCATCAACCAGCTTTATCAATACACGCCGTGCCAGATCACGGTGAGCATGATCAACATCGCGCTGGTGAATCGCCAGCCGCGCACGATGGGGCTGAAGGAGCTGATCCAGCATTTCATCGACCATCGCAAGGAAGTCATCACCCGGCGGACGAAGTTCCTGCTGCGCAAGGCCCAGCAGCGCGAGCATATTCTCGAAGGCCTGATCTTCGCCGTCTGCGATATCGACGAAGTGGTCCGGCTGATCCGCAGCAGCAAGACGCGCGAAGAAGCGATCGACAAATTGACGCGAGCAGGGCTTCCGCATTCGTCCGACAGCGACATGGCCCGAAGCTGCCGCGACGATTCCCGTCAGCCTGATCCGGAGATTTTCGCGCGCCGAGCCAAGCCGGTCCGTGCTCGACGCCAGGCGCCAGGCCGAAGCGATCGGCCGCTTGCAGCTCATCCAGTTCGTCGGGCTGGAAATGGAAAAACTGGTCGACGGAATACAACGCACGGTCGTCGAGGAGATCGAAGGATACGAAGCGCATCCTCGGCGACGAATCGCTGATCTGATGGACATCATCCGCGAGGACACTTTCGAGATGAAGGAAAAGTACGGCGACGACCGCCGCACCGAAATCACCGGCGACGTCAGCGACTTCAACATGGAAGACCTGATCGCGCAGGAAGATGTGGTCGTCACCGTCAGCCACGAGGGATACATCAAGCGGCTGCCGGTCGACACCTATCGCGCCAGGGCCGCGGCGGGCGCGGCATCAAGGGGACCGAATCCAAGGAAGGGGATTTTGTCGAGCATCTGTTCGTCGCCAACACGCACGATTATCTGCTGTTTTTCACGAACCAGGGCCGCGTGTACGAGCGGCGTGTTTACGATGTGCCGGAGATGAGCCGCACCAGCCAGGGCCGGGCGATCGCCAATCTGCTGGAATTCCAGCCGGGCGAAAAGATCGCCAATGTGCTGGCGATCAAGGATTTCACCGGCGGCGAGCAATTCCTGATGTTCGCCACCGCCAAGGGAACGGTGAAAAAGACCGCCCTCAGCGCCTACGCCAACATCCGCACCAACGGCATCATCGCCATCGGCCTGGAAGAGGGCGATTCGCTGATCGACGTCGCAGTCACCAGCGGCAAGGATCACATCATCCTCGGCACCCGCAGCGGACTGGCGATTCGCTTCGAAGAAACCGACGTGCGCGCCATGGGCCGCCCGGCCGGCGGCGTCACCGGCGCCGATTCAAGCGAGAGGGCGACGCGGTTGTCGCCATGCTCGTCGTTCCCAACGGCGAGAATACCGACATGCAAAGTTCTCACCGCCTGCGTCAACGGCTACGGCAAGCGCACGCCGCTGGAAGATTATCCCGTCAAGGGCCGCGGCACGCGCGGCGTCATCAACATCGACGCCAACGAACGCAACGGCGATGTCGTCGGCATGAAGCTCGTCACCGATACCGACGAGGTGATGCTCATCACCGAAAAGGGAATCCTGATCCGCACCGGCGTCTGCGAGATCCGCGAAACCGGCCGCAACGCCGCGGGCGTCCGGCTGATCAAGCTCGACGAAGGCGACAAGCTCGTCGCCATGGCCAAGGTCGATAAGGAAGAGGCCGTGGAGGAAAAACCCGAAACTGAAAATCCGCCTTCGACAAGTTCAGGCCCTGAACCCGTCGATGGGAATGGCGAATCAAACCCGAAACCCGAATGAGGAAATGATCTTCATTCGATGCATCTGTCTGTTTGGAGCATCGCTGGCGGGTTGTGCGGCGTGCTGGTGGGCGGCGGGGACTTCTCTGGGACTCTTCTTCGGCGGTTTGTTTCTCGTAACGTTCCTGACGCCCGCGGCGATACTCGAGCAAAAGGAATTTGGGGGGGTTGCATTGGGTTTGGCGGCAACCGTCGGACCCATTGCCGCGACGTGGCTGATCGTTGATCTCAAAACTTCCGACACGATCGGACAATGGGTCGAGGCAACAACTGTTCTATTTGCCTACGCATTGGCGATCGCCGGAATTGCCGCACTATCTGCTGCATGCAAGCTGCCAGAAATCTTCGCCGCCGCCGTGGCCATTGTCATCGGATTGGCCTGGCTGACCTGGCCGGTCTGGCTTTCGGCAACTCTCATACATCACGAAGCGAATTCAACAGTTGAAAACCTGGTGAAACTGCACCCTCCGCTGGTCATCAACGGCATTCTGACCAACGAACCGGCCTGGACGGAAATGTCCCTGGCGTACCATCTGACCAACCTCAATCAGGACGTACCGATCCGCTTGCCCAATAGCGTTGCCGCATGTGCCGCGCTACATGCAATCATCGGAATCGGTCTTTGGCTGGCGGCGAAAGGAATAGCCAAGAAGGCCCGGCGGTTGTATCCTGTTGAAGGCCCTATTTTCCGGGAGAAATCATGAATACTGGCATTTGGTGCACGGCGGCAATTCTAACCTTGGGACTGGCCGCCTGGCTCACAGCGGAGCCGACAACCCAGCCCACCACGCAGCCGATGGTTGATTCCGTTCCGCCTGTCCTGCGATTCAACATGAAATCGCTGAGCGGCAAGGATGTGGATCTCGCCCAGTACCGGGGAAAAGTATTGCTGATGGTGAACGTCGCCAGCAAGTGCGGCAACACCCCGCAGTACGCGCCGCTGGAAGAGCTGTACAACAAATATTCCGGCCAGGGTTTCGTGATTCTGGGATTTCCATCCAACGACTTCGGACATCAGGAACCGGGAACAGATGTTCAGATCAGCGAGTTTTGCACGAAGAACTATGGCGTCACGTTCGACATGTTCTCAAAGGTGGATGTGAAGGGCCCGAACCAGTGCGATTTGTACAAGCTGCTCACAAGCCCGGAAACAGACAAGCCGTTTTCCGGCGACATCACTTGGAACTTCGAGAAATTCCTGATCGCTCGTGACGGCACGATCGCGGCCCGATTCAAACCCCGGACACAGCCTACATCGCCGGAAGTGGTCAATGCGATTGAGGCGGAATTGGCAAAACAGCCATAAGCGTTTTTACGGTTTTGATTCCAAGCCAATCGCATCTCGCAGCAATTGAAGAACGCGGGCTGAGCCGATCTCGCGCTTACCAAACCCCGGCAGTGCCCCCGCCGCCAATGCCGCCGCTTGGGCGTCCGCGTGATTGCTAACCAGCATCATCCGCACCTGCGGATATTTTTGCTTCAGTACGCGAATCATCTCAACACCCGTGGCTGGCTCGAAACCATAGTCCAACTCGCGATTGAACAGGATCAGATCAACTCCCTGCTTCAGCGCCTGATCAAGCCCGGCATTATCATCAGCCGCTGTGAGCGCAACGCCCTCAATGGCCGATTTCACGGCCATCCGAAGATACGTGCTGTCGGGCCCGCAATGGCCTACGAGAAGAACTTTGCTCATACGCTTACTTTAGGCTGGTGCATCCGGCGCATCGCTGCCCGGCGGAATTTCCGGCTCAGGCGGCGGCTCAACCAGATCCTGCGCCACCCGGCTCAAAAAAAACTGCAATTCGTTCTCCGCGATCGGGCCGGGAATCGGATCGCGCAGGTCATATTGATGGCTGTGGTCCTCCGAGCTGTCTTCACCCCGTTTTTCACCTTCGGTGATGATGTGGTGCTCAAAGGTGACGCAGTCCTCATGACTCTGCATGATCACGAGTTCACCCCAGCGCCAGGCAAGATGAATCCGCAGTGAAAGCTGATTCCCCCAGGTGCTGACGCGATGGGTGATGCCGTTCTTGGCCAGGAATTTCACCAGATCATCGACAGCCGGAAAAACCGCGCGGTTGAGGAACTCCGCGTAGTTTTGGTTGTAGTCGCCGAGCCGCTCAACCGCTTCGTGCTCCGCCACCAGTTTTTCCGGTGCGACATCACGAAACGGTGTGACGCGGCTCAGCCACCATTTTACAAACGACTTGTCGATCATGATTGAAGAATAGCAGGGCGGCGCTATTCCTTCACCTCATATTCGGCGTCGATCACATCTTCATCCTTCTTAGCATCGCCGGTCGTGCCGCGATCGGTGCTCGCCTCCGGCGCCGGGCTTGGACCCGCTCCGCCGCCCTTCGCGGTCGCTTTATAGACTTCTTCGCCCAGCTTCATGCTTGCCTGCTGGAGCGTTTCCATCGTCTTCTTGATGCGGTCGCCGTCGTCACTCTTGATCGCGTCCTTGAGATTATTCAGGCCGCTTTCAATATTGCCGCGAACGTCGGCCGACACCTTGTCGCCATGCTCACGCAGCGATTTTTCGGTTTCGTACGCGAACGATTCCGCGCGGTTCTTCACATCGATCACCTCGCGGCGTTTCTTGTCCTCGGCGGCGTGCTGCTCGGCATCACGCTTCATCTTCTCGATTTCATCCTTGCTCAAACCGCCGGCGTTTTGCACGGTGATCTTGCTCTCCTTACCGGTGGTCTTGTCCTTCGCGGCAACCGAAAGGATGCCGTTGACGTCAATATTGAACGTTACTTCGATCTGCGGAACGCCTCGCGGCGCGGGAGCAATGCCTTCGAGGTTAAACGTCCCCAGAAGCCGATTGTCCCGGGCGAATTCGCGCTCGCCCTGCAGCACATTGATCGTAACCGCGTTTTGATTGTCCGCCGCGGTGGAGAATGTCTCCGCCTTGCTCGTCGGAATGGTTGTATTCGCGCGATCAGCGGCGTCATCACGCCACCCAGCGTCTCAACGCCAAGTGAAAGCGGTGTGGCGTCAAGAACCAGGATGTCCTTCACCTCGCCAGTGGCGATCGCGCCCTGGATGGCGGCGCCGATGGCAACCACTTCATCCGGATTCACGCTCTTGTTCGGTTCCTTACCGTTGAACAGCTCTTTCACCAATCGCTGAACCATCGGCACGCGGGTCGATCCGCCAACGAGCACCACTTCGTCAATCTGCTCGGGTTTAAGCTTCGCGTCTTTCAACGCATCAATCACGGGCTTGCGGCATCTTTCCACAAGCGGGCCGATCAACTGCTCCAGCTTCAGTGCGCGTGAGCGTGATCTGCATATGCTTCGGGCCGTTCTGGTCCGCCGTGATGAACGGCAGGTTTACCGTGGTTTCCATCGCACCAGACAATTCGATCTTGGCCTTCTCCGAAGCCTCTTTGAGGCGCTGGAGCGCCATCGCGTCATTACGAAGATCGATTCCCTCGGTACGCTTGAATTCATCAGCCAAGTAGTTGATCAAAACCTGATCGAAATCGTCGCCGCCGAGGTGGGTATCGCCATTGATGCTGAGTACTTCGAAGACGCCGTCGCCGACATCAAGCACGGAGACGTCGAACGTTCCGCCGCCGAGATCGAAGACGCAGATCTTCTCATTCTTTTTCTTGTCGAGGCCGTACGCCAGCGCCGCGGCGGTCGGTTCCGGAAGCACGCGCAGGACTTTCAATCCCGCGATTTCCCCGGCGTCCTTGGTCGCCTTGCGCTGCGCATCATTGAAATAAGCCGGGACGGTGATCACCGCGTCAGTGACTTTTTCGCCGAGATAGTCCTCAGCGGTTTTCTTCAAATCTCCCAGAACCATCGCGCTGATCGCCTCGGGGGTATATTTCTTCCCGCGAATTTCGACCTGCACCAGTTCTTCCGGCGCCCCCACAACGGTGTAGGGAACCATCTTCTCTTCCGAGCCAACCTCGCTATGACGCCGGCCCATGAATCGCTTGATGCTGAAAACAGTGTTCTTGGGGTTAGTGACCTGTTGATGTTTAGCGTTTTGACCAACTATGCGCTCGCCCTTGTCGGTAAACGCGACGGTGGACGGCGTAAGCCGGCTGCCCTGCGCGTTAACGAGCACCTTGGGCTGATCCCCTTCCATAATCGCGACGACGCTATTAGTTGTTCCTAAATCGATGCCAATGATCTTTGCCATAAAATTTCACTCCTTATTCAATTCAGTTGATAACGATAGAGACTTGGCAAAGCCCGTGCCACGATGGGCCGAAGGACGCTCCTTTGCATCTGGCTGTGAATAAAAGGTTTATGGCGGAAAGAATCGGCGGCTGGATGATCCACGAGGCCCCCTCGGGATGCCAAATCGACAGTTGGGGAGCGTCTCCTGCCGTTTCGGCAAGGCGCTGCTATCGGCGTTTTCGCCGGGAAAGCAGGCCGACCCCGGCAATCGAAACCAACGCCATCGAAGCCGGCTCCGGAACCTGCGGGATCTGCGTGATGATCACGGCCGTCCCGCTGTTTCCGGCATCGGCTCCAGCAAGGTCGGTATATTCCACGCTGATGGCCAGGTAATTGTCATCGCTGAGTGCGTTCTTGAAGTAATCGTTCTCGTTCTGGAGTTCGTTCAGCGAAAAGTCGTCGATCTCCACCGGCTGTCCGCCGATCGTAAGTTGATCGCCCACGGCCAAAACCACCGTCGGGCTCGCATTGCCGACTTGCCAGTCAAGCAGCGCCTTCTTTTCATCAGCAGGAGATGTGCCGATCTCCGCATTAAAGACAGTCGTGCCATTGGCATTCACCTGCGGCACCCATGGCGTGCTTCCGGCAGGGTCCTGCAGAGCTTCGATCAGCAGGCTGGTCGCACTCGGATCCAGCGCGATGGACGTGGCCGGATGAGCCGCGGCCTGCAGGGATCCCGCGACAGATGCGATCACTGCGGCCTGCGGATTGCCCGTTCCGGCATTGCCATACTGAACGGTATCCCCCTGCACGCTATCCGGAATATACAGCGCGATTTGCCCACCCGGCGTGATCTCCCCAACAGGAGGGCTCAGGGCACTCGGGCTCGTCGTGAACTGACTCGTCGAGACCTGCTGCGGAGCGCCGCCCGCGGCCTTCACAAATTCCACGTTCTCCGTGCCGCTGGTTGAACCATTGACCACGATCACCGCACCGGTGCTGCTGGAGTAACCGATCAGCGGATCAAATGACACGGGCGTTGGCGACCCGGTGATTTGGGTCGGAATTCCGCCGCTGGCGGGGATCGTGAAAATGGCGGGACTTGTGTTGCTGTTCAACACCGAAGCCGAGGTATTGTTCGCTCCCAAGGCGATGCGGGAACCGGGATCCGAAATGAGAGCTCCCGGGCTACTTGCTAGAACCGTTGTCAGCGAAGATACATCGCCGCGCACCAGCGACTGCTTCGAAGACGCAACTGCGGGAAACAAAACCTGCCCCAAAGCGTTAACCTGCATCTCCAGCGTTCCCCCGCCGCTGTCGGTCCCGTTGGCTCCGACGTTGCTATACCCCTTGCCGTCCCCGTCGAAGGCAACATCGCCGAGCGATGTGACGTTGGAATTGTCATCCCATTGAAGGAAGCCGGCGTTATCGTTTTGCATGACGCTGGCGAAAGTCAGCCGGGCTCCACCGGCGGGATTGCCCGTCAATGCCAGATTATCGAATTCCGCGAACTCCTGATTCGCGCCAAGGCCATCGACGGTGATGGGCGTATTCCCTTCCACCACGGTCTGGCTGTTCCATACGTTGCCCGCGGCAGGCGTCGAGTAAATGACGATTTCGTTGCCGGAGTCATCGAGGTCTCCCACGATCCCGACGACACCCCCATCACCAACAACTACCTGGGTAGCGACTCCGAATTGATCCCCGGCAATAGAGTCCCCTTCATTGATGACAGTGGAGAATGGCAGCGAAGGAGAAGCGCCCGCGATGGCTGATGTCCCGAAGATGCCCGCCAGAATCCATTTGGTGCGCATTAGCTCTCTCCCTCTGAGTGATGCCGTTCTTAGGTGATGCCCACCAGTCTAACCAGGAGAAATCAGGTTTCAATAAAAGAATGATGATTTTTTCGCAAAGCAGACATGATTTGTCGCGAATCGGGAGGCTTCGGGGTAAAAGTGCCTTTTGTGGTATATTTTAGACGCCGAAGCCGGTATTTATGAAGTTGCGCATTTCTTAAGATAATGGCGCATTAGCCAAACGGCCGCGTCAATGATATTGGGTTGATAGAATTGATCGGTGCTTTGGTGAATGCTCGCTGACCGAATTCAGCTATTAGTAGGCAGGGCTTGATGTTCCAGGCGAACCAGCGCGTCGGAGAATACGTGCTCGAAGAGCTTGTAGGCCAGGACGCCTACGCCGAGGAATGGCGCGCGCATCACCACATGTGGTCAGACCAGGAGGCGATGGTCAAAATTCCCACCGACCCGCAATATGTCAACAATCTCCGCCAGGATGGAATCAAGGTCCATCGCCTCGTGCATCCAAACATCATTCGCCCTCTCGGATTCGATCCCGAAGGCTGAGCCCCCCTATCTCGTTACTGAATATGTCAAAGGGGAATCACTCCGGCCTCGATGAATGGCAAACGATTGACGGTGGCGCAATCCGTCAACATTCTGCGGCAAGTTCTGGAAGCTCTCCAATTTGGACATGAGCACCAGGTCATTCACGGCGATGTCAAGCCGGAAAATATTCTTCTTGAAGCCGCGGCCGCCAGGCGAACGATTTCGCCGCCAATGGCTCCGTGAAGGTGACGGATTTCGGAGTTGGCCTCGCCGCCGACCGCGACGCTGACCAAAGATGCCGCTGCCCGGGCCCAGCCGCAGGGAAGTTCGCTCGCTTACGTCGCGCCCGAGCAGCGGGAGGGCGCAGCTCCCGATGTTAAATCGGACATCTATGCCGTGGGCGTGGTGTCTGTTCGAGATGCTCACCGGCGAGCGGCCCAGCGGCGCGGAGTTGCCCAGCGAATTGAATCCCGAGGTGCCGGTTGGCTGGATGATGCGTTTCGAAAATCATACGCTCGGCGTGAACGCCGCTTTGAATCAGCCAAGGCTTTTCTCGACGCCATCGCTTCGCCCGGCACAGCAATTTCGCCGCCCCGCGTCGTGCCGGAGCCACCCGCTCCTCCGCCCGACAGCCAGATAAGAATCCGTCTCCGCACGGATCCCTCCACTTTTTCCATGCCCGTTCCCGCCGAAGAGGATTCGCAACCGGAGCGATATCGCCCTTGCCCGGAAGATGATTACGCCCCGCCCCGCCGAGCCGAGAAATGATTCTTCCGCGGAGGATGGCGGGGATGTCGCCGTTGAACAGCAGGACGAAGAGTCAGCCATCTGCCGGACGAGGAACAATTCAAAGAAGAGCAACAGGACGCCGGCGCGGACACCGCCGTCTTGCCGAAGACCAAACCGGCGGCGAGCCGATGCTTCCCCACGATTCCGCGTGTCTCATCCCCGGCGGATCGCGATGCCTTCTTCGACGAGATCAACAAAAGACAGGTGCGCACCCCCGACGATTTGAGGACCGCTCTCAAGGGATATTTCGAATTGCGCGATATGGATCACGGGCGAGTCGGCCAACATCCGCCTTCGCGTGATGAAATGGGCCAACGCCCTGGCCGGTGGAAATCGCGAACTCGATGATCAGATTCTATCTGATCAACGCGGCAGCGCGGCCGCTCTATATCGTCAAATTCTTGCTCCGGTCCACGCGGGGCGATGAACCCGAACGGTCGCAAACGCTGGAACATCCCATCGGCGACAAAGCCTGCACCGTGCTGCGATCGCGGCCGACTACCGGCTGATCGCCCATTTCTCCGCCAGGAGCTGAACGAAAAACTGCTCGAGATCGATCGGCAACGCAGCCGCTGCGCACGGCAGTCATCAATCTCACCACGGAAGCGCGCCGGGAATTCTTCGGCCGCATCCAGCGGGAAGACCTGCTGATCTTCCGCGCCAACGTCATCACCGCCGCCTATCGCTTCGATCAACGGAAATTTCGCGCGTTCATGGTCGGCAACGCGCTGAGCGTCGTGTCGGCCGGCGAACCGTTCACCAGAATCCGCAAGGAGCCGACCAAACGCGCCGCCATCCTGCTCAACGGCGAACAGGTCTTCCAGGGAATCAAGGAACTGCGTCGCGGACTCGATGATGCACAGTGGGAATCCAAAGCCACGGTGATTCTCGGCGCCTTCCGAGGAAAGCTGGCGGCAGCCTATGTGGTCGAAGCCAAGCAGCAATTCAAATCGTTTGGCTGGCTGGAAAGCCTGGAATATTCCGCCAAGGCCGGCCAACTCGTTCCCGGACACGAAGATGCCCTCGCGCATGCTGCACTGGTTCGCAAGCGAATGGGCCAGCTTGCAGCTTTTCCCGGGAACGCTCATCGCGGTCGTGCTGATCGCCCTGGCTGTCGTCGCCCTCGCTTCAGCCGGTCAGCCCCTTTTCAATGAAGCCGTTGGCTGAACGAGCTCGTGCAATCGCCCGCTTCTTTCTGCCGGAATCGCCGCATGGATCGCGACGCTCTGGTCCAAAAATGTTCTGAGATCGCGAATGTCCCGAACCGATTTCGCGTTTTATCAGGCGGCGGTTTTTCCGCTGCTGGTCGCGCTGGTCGTCGCCTGTACTCCCTCAAATTTGCCGATGTCACTCGCGACGCGATTTGTGCCGGGCTGTTGATCGTGATCATCGTCGCCGATGTGCTCGTCTTCAAAAAACTGCGCAAATATCTATTCCGCAGACAGGATTCTTCAGACCTCGTCGGCGACGGCCTTGGCGTGCTGTCGCGGATTCAATCCATGCTGGATGAGGATTGGGACAAGCTTCGATCCCACTATCTCGAACTCGGCCCCCTCTTCAGCTTCACCTCTGTCCATTCCATCGGCGCGGCGGCCGATCTTTTCGGCTCGGAGCAGCAGGCTTCCAGCGACGACACCGCTACCTCACCCGCCGAAACCTGGACGCCGCCCGCCCGCTCCTCTTCCAGCAGACGATCTGACCTCAGGCAACGCGGAAGTGGATCAGCTCGTCGGGCAGATGAACAGCCGGATCTCCGCCAACCTG
Source organism: uncultured Phycisphaerales bacterium (assembly GCA_963773725.1). Classification (GTDB taxonomy): domain Bacteria; phylum Planctomycetota; class Phycisphaerae; order Tepidisphaerales; family Tepidisphaeraceae; genus PALSA-1353. The sequence goes on along the minus strand of CAVZCA010000005.1, from coordinate 623,260 downwards.
CGAACGCTCGCTCCGGTCGCCGCGAATGCTGCTGACGATCTTCACCGAATATTCAAAATCAGTCACGAATCGCCAGGTCGGCATGATGCAATCCAACGCCGCCAAGCTCGAACAAAAAGGAAAAGACCTGGCAGCCAAGCTGGCCGATTTCGACCGCCTCTGCCGCTCCCCGCTGTCGCTCGGCTCATCGGAGAACGCCGAGCTCCTCAAGGAAATCGAGCGCCCGCCTCGCCGAGCGCAGTGAAGATTCCGACGTCAGAACGCTCAAATCCCTAGCCGACCGCGCCAAAAATTTTCGAGAAGATCAGGCCAACGCCACCGCCGACATCGAAGCGCTCGTCCCAGAAGTCGAGGCCGCAATAGAACGAATGAAAAAAGGCTAAGCTCTTCCGATTCCGTTGGCAAAAGGCCCATCAAAACACAAACAGGCAAGCCAACATCGCCCGCGGCGACGAAGCTTTTTTATATACGAGCCAAACCACTTCGGTCGTCACAAAGCACGTAACCGAAAGCAATTCTACTTTATCAAATTACATTACAGCAGTTCAAGTTCAAACCCAATTACATATAAGATTTGAATCCGTTGTAACCCCCGCATACCCTTTGCAAGATGAGTAGCGTAGCGCAGACACCCCCGCGAATGTACCGCCGCCGCCCACGAACCTAACGGCCGCGGCGGCAGCAGCACTAGCCCCCGCCAAGGCGAACGAATACAACCGCCTCAATCTCGATTTCCATCAACCGATGCCGCGACCAAAAGTCAAAGGGCATCGTGATCGATTCTCACACGCATTTGATCGCAGCCCGTCACGCCAAAGTCTGGTTCGAAACCGCCGACTCATTACGGCATCGACGCCTTCGTCACCATGTGCCCGCTGGAAGAAGCGATCGGCCTTCAGCGCGACTGGCCGGGAAGAATTCAATTCATCGCCATTCCCGCCTGGCAGAATCCGTCCATCGACGACTGGCTGCGCCGCCTGGAAATGTTCTACAACATGGGCAGCCGGATCATCAAATTCCACATGGCGCCCGGCACGATGGCGATGCGCAACATCCGTCTCGATTCCCCGCCGCTCCGTCCGGTCCTGAAAGAAGCCGCCGCGCGGGGAATGATCCTCATGAGCCACGTCGGCGATCCCGACACGTGGTACTCCGGCAAATACACCGACACCGCCAAATACGGCACGCGCGACGAACATTATCGCATGTGGGAAGGCGTCCTTGAGGAATATAAGGACCATCCCTGGCTGGGCGCTCACATGGGAGGCAATCCGGAAAACCTGCCCCGGCTTCAGGGGCTGCTCGACCGCTTCCCCAATCTCTATCTCGACAACAGCGCCACCCGCTGGATGGTTCGCGAACTCAGCGTTCGCCGCGACGCAGCCCGCGAATTCGTCATCCGCAACGCCGACCGCATCCTGTTCGGAACCGACCAGGTCAGCGGCGACGACCGCGGCTTCGATTTCCTCGCCAGCCGATTCTGGGCGCATCGCAAGCTCTGGGAAACCGCCTACATCGGCCCAGCCCCCATCTTCGATCCGGACTTAAAGGAAGATGAGCAGCCCACCCTTCGCGGCCTGGCCCTGCCGGATGAAGTCCTGCAGAAGATCTACCACGACAACACCGTCAAGCTGCTTGCCCGCGTCAATGTGAAGTTTGATTTTTAGCCGCTGCCGTTCGCAATCACCGCTCGTTAAATCGCCGAATCTCCGCCTGATCCGTGGGTGGGTCCAGATACAGATTTCTTTCCAGAAATTCATCAATCACCAGGTCCGGCTTCTGCGCTCAATCGTCTTCGGATCGATCTCGTAAGTGAACGACCAGAAGACATGGTCGAAATTCGGCCCGATCATCGGCGCGAGGGCGATTGCAAACGAGTCATGATAAAAAACCAGTCGAGGCAGCGTTGGATCGTGCCTATCCGTCACCGCAATCCCCTTCGGATCCATCGCGCCCAGCGGCACATTGAATGGCACTTTTCGTGTTAACGACAGCCATTCGTCGGGATATTGATCCGACATATCCATCATCCTCGCCAGATCCCCTTCAATGACCGGCGCTTTCCCCGGAACAAAATTGCTGAGCGGCTGAGTGACGATGTTCCATTTTGGCAGCAGTTCTTTAACGGACTGCATGATCGCGCGATAGGCCGCATACGCCCCCAGATCATTCCAGTGCGTATCCGTTTTGAAATAGAGTCGGCCGGATGATTTCGCCGCCATCAGCGCCGCGCGAAGGTCCAGAAAATGAACCGGCGAATGCGTGCGGCGCAGATGCTCAACAAGCTGATCGAGGCGCGACGGAGGCCGGATGGGAGAAATCTCAGCCGGCAGATATTCGGGATAAACCGTTTCCTTGTCTGGCGGGATCACGATCAAGAGTGGAATCCCACGAGCAGCCAGCCACGCCGACCGCTGCTCCAAAACATGTTGCCAGGCATCGAGATCGTCTTCCGTAAATGGGTTTAGCCCGCGAAAGGCGATGAAATTTGGATCCCCATCCGCCCTCAGAAACAGCCACCCATCCCGCCCCACCAGCACTCGTCCATCGGTATCGGCGCCAAAGCCATGAAATCTCGTCAGTGCCACGCCGCGGATGAGCGTGTTGCGGAACCCAAAATGGTCTCGATAAAAATTCAGCCAGCGATCGCTGTAAAGCGTCGCTTCCTTAAAATTCCGCGGCAGGGACGGCCGCGTCGCCAGCCGCCGGTTTTCGTGCGATTCCCCGCTCGGATCCCAATTCCGCCACGCCCCCACCGGCGGGATCAGCAGCGCGGCGATAAAAAGAAACGCCAGCATCCGCTTGAGCAGACCGCGAAAAAAAGATGCGCCGGGCGCGGGAATGGGCTGCATGCGAGATGGGAGTTTACTCGATCCCAGGAGCGTCATATCTATGCCTACGGCCACTTTTGATCACGCAAATCCTCGGAGTCCACTGGAATCACGTCATTCAGCTTTCGCTCCACGAATTCGTTGAATACCAAATCGGGTTTAACTTTTAGCACGTCCGCGCCGTTCATGGAATTGGTCCATTGCCAATAGGCTTTACTGAAATGCGGGCCGAGAAACGGCGCGAGAAAATCCGTGTAAGAATCGTGATACGCATAAAGGACGGGTCCGTTCGGATCGCGGCCGATCGTCATTACCTGCGCGTAGCGGGTCTTCGGGTTTGAATATCGCAGGGAATGGAATGCGAGGAGTCAGCTTCGGAGTCACTTCATCATATTCAAAATACAGGTCAACATACCTGGCCAGATCGCCGGTTCGGTGAGCCATGCCGGGGGTGAAATTGCCGACAGGCTGGGGAATCAGCGTCCATCCGGGAAGCATGCTTTGCATTGCGCTGAGGATCGAAAGATAAGCCGTGTAGGCTCCGTAGTCGTTCCAATGGTCATCCGTCCTGAAATAAATCTGCCGCTGTTTACGAGCTTCGAGGAGGATCGGGCGAAGATCGAGCAAATGGATCGATGAATGCGTTTTGCGCAAGCGATCGATGAACTGGTCGAGCCGGGTATTCGGGCCAATGCCGAGAGATGATCGGGTACAAATTCCGGATAGATGCTCTGCTTGTCGGGAACGACGACCAGCAGGAATGGAATTCCATGCTCGGCGAAGAATTTGTTGCGTTTCTCATACAGGCTCTGCCAGGCGTCGAGTTGAGATTCTGAAAACGGGCTTAGGCTGCGGTCGGCCAGCCAATCGCCCGCGATGGATGAGGGATAGAAAAGCCATTTATCCTTGCCGAAAATAACGGGGGCATTGATGTCCATCCCCAATCCGCCGCGATATCGCCCACTCGCCAGCGCGGGATCAGCGAATTACGGAAGCCAAAATGGTCTCGATAGAAACCCATGAACAGGTCGGGAAAATCTTTAAGCTGTCGATAGCTTTTGGGAATTCCAGGAAACCTGGCCAGGGCGCGGTTCTCGCTCGATGCAACCGGATCCCATTTCAGGCAGGTCCCCACGATCGGCAGGAAGAGCGCGATGATGAAGGCGATCGCCAAAATCCGTTTCGGTATGCTGCGAGACAGGGGATGCGCTGGCCCCGCTTCGCGCTCCGTTGGAAGCGCCGATGAAATCGGTCCAGCGGACGTCATTTTTAGGCCTTACGGCAATTTTTGATCACGGATGTCCTCAGAGTCCGGCGGCAGCGGGGCATACAGCAGCCGCTCCAGAAATTCATCAACCACCACATCGGGCTTCGCCTTCAGCACCAGCCCACCATCCAGCGTGCTGGTCCACTGCCAGGTCGCCGTGCTGAAATTCGGCCCGAGAAATTGTCCCAGGGAAATCGTGAACGAATCATGATACATGAACAGGGACGGCGCTTTCGGATCGGGACCATGCGTCACCACCATCAGGTACGGCGTCTCCACGATTGAGATGCGCGGAAATGGAACACGCCGCACCAGTTCCGGCCAATCTTCGTTGTATTCGTAATATAAATCCATATACCGCGCCAGATCGCCCGATTTCCGCTCGGAGCGGGGAAGAAAATCGCTCATCGGCTGCGGCACGATCTTGCGGCCCGGCAGCACGCTCTGTATCGCGTCAAGAATCACCGGATAAGCCGCAAACGCGCCGTAATCATTCCAGTGCGTATCGGTCTTGAAATAAATCCGATGATGTTTTTTCGCTTCCAGCAGTACCGGCCGAACATCGATCAGCCGCACTGGCGAATGCGTCTCGCGCAGGCGTTCGATGAGCTGATCCAGCCTCGTCTTGGGACCGACGCGCGAGAACTGCTCCGGCATCATCTCGGTATAAATGCTCTGCTTGTCCGGCGGAATCACGACAATGAACGGATACCCGTGCGATGTAAAAAACTTATTCCGCTTTTCCAGGAGTTGCTGCCATTCGTCCAGCTCGGCCGGGGAAAATGGATCGAGATTGCGCTCGGCAAGAAAACCATCATGGATCGATGAGGGATAAAACAGCCATCCGTCTTTCCCAATGATGATGTTGGTGCTGACATCCATCCCAAACCCGCCGTGAAACCGTCCGAGCGCCAGCCCGCGGATCAGCGTGTTGCGAAATCCAAAATGATCCCGGTAGAACCCCATGAACAGGTCGGAGAACATCTTGACCTGCTGAAAGTTTTTCGGCATTCCGGGAAACTTGGCCATCGCCCGGTTCTCGCTGGATGCCGCCGGATCCCATTTAAAATAAGTCCCCGCGATCGGCAGAAATAAAGCAGCGAGGAAAATCGCGGCTCCCGCAATGCGGGCGCGGTGATGCAATCCATGCGCGGAACTCGCCCGCTCAAATTGCCGTGGCGGCGTCGCCGCTATAGTGGATGCCGAGGCCATGAAAGCTCAAAAACGGAAATAGATAAACGGATTATAGGTTCCGGCGGCGGACAGAGCGGTCGATGCGATAAAGATCGCGACCATCACCGCAAACTCGCCCACCCCCGCCGTCAAATCCACCAGCCACAGCCGTCCCCGTCCGCCGTGGCGACGGCGCGGTCGATCGCGGTTCCCATCCACGATGCCAGCGGCATGCTTCCCAACAAGCCGACGGCCAATGCGATTACCAGAGTCCGGTCCACGCACTGTGTCATTGTGAAGAACGCGGACCCGTTGCCGCCGAGGAATGCCATCCGCTGCAGCAATTGCCCCGCCGCGGTAAATGTGTTGGCCCGGAAGAAAACCCATCCAATCATCACGACCAGCAGCAGATAAACATGCCGGAGAATCTTCTGCCGCTGGAGCCAGTTGCGTAGTCCCACGCGTTCGATGATCAGGAATGCGCCATGGAAAAGCCCCCAGACGACAAATGTCCAGGTCGCTCCATGCCAGAGCCCGCAAAGGAAAAACACGATGAGCAGATTCAGATACAGCGCGCCATTTCGGCACGCGATTTCCACCCAGCGGGATATACAGATAATCCCGGAACCAGCTTGAAAGCGTCATATGCCATCGACGCCAGAAATCGGTGATGCTGGAAGCGATATAGGGGTAATTGAAATTCTCCGGGAAGGTGAAGCCGAACATTTTCCCCAGCCCGATCGCCATGTCGGTATATCCGGAGAAATCAAAATAAATCTGCAGCGTGTAGCAGATGACCCCAAGCCACGCGACCGCCGGCGTGATGAGCGTCGGGCTGAATGGTAAAAATCAGGTCAGCGGTCTTGGCGACCGTGTTGGCGATCAACATCTTCTTGCCGAATCCGATGATGAATCGCCTCACCCCCTCGGCAAAGAGTATCCCATGAATGATGCCGCCCGCGCGGGCCGCCGATCGTGAACTGATCGCAGATCGTCTTGTAACGAATGATCGGCCCCGCGATCAATTGCGGGAAGAGCATGATGTACAGCCCGAAGCGTGCTCGGCCGCTTCATCGGCTTCACTTCCTGCCGCCAGACATCCGTGATGTACGACAACGCATGGAAAGTGAAAAACGAAATCCCCAGCGGCAGATGAATCTTGGGCAGCGGCAGCGCATGCACCCCGAGCCGCGACCAGCAGATCATTCAGATTTCCCACAAGAAACGCGGAGTATTTGAACGACGCAGAGCAAAAAGAGATTGATGAAAACCCCGATCGCCAAGGCCCTTCGCGACCGCTCCCGGCTCACCTCAGATTCAATCCATCGCCCGATGAAAAAATTGATGACGATCGACGCCAGGACGACAAACGTCGACCACCCCTCACCCAGCGCATAAAAAATCATGCTCGCCGCCAGCAGGACATAATTCTTCCCCGCTCGCGGCGTGAAGTAATAAGCCGGCAGAACGACCGGCAAAAACAGGAATAGGAAACACGGGTCCGTGAAAAGCATATCAGCCGGCCACTATACGCCGGGCAATTCCACCGCTCGACAACCGCACTCTATTGCAGCGTCGCGACGACATCGTACATCTTGCCATCGTGATAGATCTGCAGGCTCTGCACCGGGTTCCCCCCGCATGTCGGTCTCGAAATGATGTCCGTCGTTGATCGTAGAAAAGCTCGAAATTCAAAGTCTCAGCCGAATTCCGCGTGAAGACTGCGGCACGCTCAACACATACTTCTGGTTGACCCATACTTCGACGTTCTTCCAATCCGAGTTCGTGAGTGTTGGCCATGTCGAACTTGCGTTCCATGAGATTGTATTCCGCCGCGGGCGATCGTCCTTCGCTCTTCGGAGCATCGGCCTGATAAGTACGCTTGGCCGCATCGGCCGCCAATTCGGTGGAAGTCCTTCGCAAAGCCGGATCAGCATTGGGAATCAGGGTAGGCGAGCCGTCACCGGTGCAACCGGCAATCGGAAGAATCATCGCCAAAGCCAGAAATCCGCCGCAGATAGTGACGCATTGTTTCATTGGGTACCTTTCGCAAACGTCTGAACTGGTTATCGGACGGAGATACGAAAAAACTTGAAATGATTTGCGCAACGGCCTGGATTATGGGTCCATGAAGCCCGTTTGCCGCGTCTAACCCTCAATCGCGGCAATCGCATAAAACGGCCGCCCCTGCCTCCGATATTTCCGCTCAAAATTCGTCCCCGCGATTCCCCCTCCCGCCGAACAGGCCGATCGTAATCAATCACCTTCAGCCCCGATCCACTCACCACCTCCTGTATCTGCTGGAAATAATCCTCATGATCCGTCACGATCTGCACCCGGCCCTCAGGCTTCAGAATCCGCCGAATCTCCGCAAAAAAACGCCGCCTGAATCAACCGGCGCTTGTGATGCCGCTTCTTGGCCATGGATCGGGAAAATAAATGTGAATGACCGCAAGCGACCCACCCGGCACAAATTCCTTGAACGAAATACCCCGCCTCCGCGCGAACCGTGCGTGCATTGAGGCAACCATTGCGCCGCAGCCGGTCACTGGCATACCGCCAGAACCATCGCGCATATTCGATTCCAAAGAAATTCGTCTCCGGCCGGGCCTTGGCCTGATCGGTCAGAAACGTCCCCTTACCCATCCCGATCTCCAGTTCAACCGGATGATCATTGCCAAACAGATTGCTCCAGACGATGGGCCGGGCGAGCGTTTCCACTTCCAGGCCGATCGGTTCGACGATCAGGTCTTTGGATGATTGCATTGCGATCAGTGCTTGAAATGCCGCTGACCCGTCAAAACCAGCGCCGCCCCGCGCTCATCAACCAGATCGATCGTCTCCTGATCCTTCAACGATCCGCCGGGATGAACGATCGCCGTCACCCCCGCATCCAGCAGCAGTTCGCGGCCCATCGGGAAACGGGAAAAACGCATCGCTGGCCGCCACCGCCCCCGCCGCGCGCGTCCCCGCCTTTTCAATCGCCAGCCTCGCCGCGCTCGGCCGATCCATCTGCCCCGCCCCCGCCCCCAACAGCATCCGATCCTTGCAGACCACAATCGCATTGCTCTTCACATGCTTGCAGACCAGCCACGCGAATTTCAGATCCGCCATCTCCGCCGCGCGTGGGCGCTCGCCTCGAAACGCGATCTTCCACGTCATTTCGTCCACACCCGCCAGATCGCGCTCCTGCACCAAAAACCCCCCAGCGATCTTGTGCATGTGCAGTTCCGACGGATCAGCCGTTCCCAGCGGCCCCACCTGCAAGCAGCCGCACGTTTTTCCAGCGCTCCTTCAACAGTCGCCAGCGCATCCTCCGCGAAATCCGGCGCGACGATCACCTCCAGCAGCTTGTCGATCGACGTGATCGCCACTGCCACACCGCGATCGACCTGCTCGATTCAGCGCCACGATCCCCCCAAACGCCGCCAGCGGATCCCCTTCAAACGCCCGGCGAAACGCGTCGGATGGATTCTCCGCGACCGCACAGCCGCACGGCGTCGCATGCTTCACGATGCACGCCGCCGGCTCGGCAAATTCCTTCACCGCCGCCAGCGCCGCATCCGCATCCAGAAGATTGATATACGAAAGCTCCTTGCCATGAAGCTGCGTCGCCCGCGCGACCGATGCTTCGCCGCCTTTGCGATCTTCAACATACAGCGCCGCTTTCTGATGCGGATTTTCGCCATATCGCAACACCTGCTTGCGCGTCAGATCGAAGACTGATCTGCGCTGGCATTTCCGGTACCAGCGGCTGCTCGGACTCGATCTGCCTCGCCAAATATCCGGCGATCGCCGCGTCATATGTCAGCCGTTTGCGCAAATGCCCGCTGCGCCTGCTTAAACCGATGCTTCCCGCAGGATGACCCACCATGCTTTCGCAGATCGCCCAAGCACTTTTTCGTATCGCTCCGGGCTCAGTGACCACCAGCACAAATCGATGATTCTTCGCCGCCGAGCGGATCATCGCCGGCCCGCCGATGTCGATGTTCTCGATCGCCTCCTCCAGTGTCACGCCCGGCTTGGCAATCGTCTGCTGAAACGGATAGAGATTGACGCAAAGCAGATCGATCGGCTGATCCCGTGCGCCTTCATCGCCGGCAGCATGCTCGCGGATTATCCCGCAGCGCCAGCAACCCCCCATGTATCTTTCGGATGCAGCGTCTTGACCCGCCCATCCATCATCTCCGGAAAGCCGGTCACCTCCGAAACATCCGTGACCTTCAATCCCGCCATCGCGCAGAAATCGCGCGGTCCCCCCGGTGCTGATCAGTTCAACTTCGAATTCCCCCGCCAGCGCGGCCGCGAATTCGGCAGCCCGGTCTTGTCCGAAACGGAAATCAGCGCCCGGCGAACTGGAACCAGATCATCGGACATGAGCAGTCAGCCCGTCGATTCTGAGCCTGCGAACCTCCAGTGCAATTCTCCGCCATACGAGCCCGGCTCCAACACCGGCTTCATCGCCACCACCAACCCATTCCGCGTCACGCCGTAAATCATCGTCGCCCTTCGGCTCGGCAAGTCACGAACACCAGATCTCGGCGATGCGTCGAGAACGCGATGTCCCCCGTCTGTCTTGTCCACCGCCGCCATCCCGCGCACTTCATCCGGCCGGCCAAGACACGACGTAAACGAACTGATCGTCCTCCGCCAGAATCCTGCCCCGCTCCCTCCAGCGACCATTTCGGCGTATGGAACCGGCGATTCGACCGTCGTTTCCTGATCCTCGATCATCATCTTTTTCGTTTTTTCGATGCGCCACCAGCCCCAGTCCCGGAACATACTGATAAACCGCCGTATCCGTCACCTGCGGCCCGTAATTCCAGTCGCTCCCGGCGAAATACTGCCATTTCAGCTTGCCGGTATTTTTATCCAGGCAATAAAACTTTCCCGCCAGTCGTCGAGAAATAGCAGCTTCGGCTATCCACCGCGACGCCCGAAACAATCTTGCTGCCGGTGTTAAACGCGCTGTCCGTCAGCAGCGGCCAGAACGGCGATCTGATCTTCCAGACACGCCCGGACAGTCCCGTCCTCGCTTCCACAGTAGATGACATTATCCGAGATGCCCACCGGCCCATCGACCGTGCCCAAACGTCAAAAACGTCCATTGGATCGGGATCAGATCGCTGCGTCACATCCGCCTGGGCCAGGCACCCTTTTTTGAAATCCATCCCGACATACACATAAGTTGTGATTCCCCACCGCCTGATTGGTGATGTTGTATTTCACATTCGATCGACCGGTTGAAATTCCCATCGCGGGTATAAAGCTCCAGCGTATGCGTGGTTGGGAAATACGATCCCGTTGGTAACCAGCGTCGGCCCGCCGTGAGCAAAGTGCATCAGGCGTTCCGATTTCATTGTTGATAAAGCAATTCGCCGCTGTCCCCCTTGACCGCATGATCGTAATTCAATTCGTTAGCACGTGAACCGTCCCGTCAAGGAAATAAATCCCCTTGACCGAATCCCCGGCATGCAGCGGCAATTGCACGTCCCATGTCTTGACGAACGACGGCTTGGAAATGAGGACAAACGCGTCCCGAGGAGCAGGGGCCGCCTGATTCCCGCAGCCGCCGATTCCCGTGCAGAACAAAGCGACAACACCAGCCAGCACGAACGATTTTCCAATCACGAGAGTCTCCTACGGCGTTGCTTCTTGCAAAAAGGCCCTGATGCCGCCACGGCCGATCGGACCGGTGGGATTACGCCCAAGCATAGCCGATCAAGGCCTTTAGCGTCAAACCGCAAGCCATGACCGCACATGGCCCAACCGCCGCTTTTTGCCTGCAATATTCACCTTTTTCGTGCGTTTCCAAACTGTGAGCTTTATCATGGAGTCCCGCATGATTCCCACGATGCGATTCAGATGGCTCCCCAGCCTGATTTGTGCCGGATTGATTGGCTTGTTGGCTGCTGCCGTGCAAGCTGATCGCGTCGCTGATGGCACTGGCCGCCATTTACGGCCATACGCCATCATCGACCACTTCAAGCAGGCCCTCACCCATGTGACATTGACCGATGATGAAAAGCCCAAGGTAGACCAGATCTTCCAAAACGCAGCCCAGACAGCAGACCAACTCTCCCACCGCACCGAAGGCCCCACCCTCGCCGAGCGGCAACAGGCGCTCGGCGATTTCGCCAGGCAGATTCACCAGCAACTGTCGCAAGTCCTCACCGTCGGACAGATGGAAACCATGCAACTCTACCTGGGCCCGGGAGCTGCATCGCGTCCCACAGCCGATGATTTCACCGGCACGGGCGGCGGCCTGTGGCTCAATCTCCCGAAGGCTATCGCCAAGCTCGATCTCACATCCGACCAGCGGCAGCAAATCAGAGATCTGATGCAATCCACCCGCCAAAAAATACAGGACATCCGCGCCCAAACCGACAACGGCGGCAATATTCGCTCTCAGATGCAGCAGCTTCGCCAGGACACGAAGAGCAAGCTGCAAACCATCCTGACTCCGGATCAAATGCAAACCCTGACGCAAACCCTTCAGCAAATGCGCCAGGATCAGGGCGGCGCAACCACGCAGCCTCAGAAACAAACCGATTCTCCCGCCGCGCCGCAAGCTGCCGATGAAGATACGGATCAGTCCAAGCCTGCGGTCGCACAGGCATCGCCCGATGTCGGCTCCCCCGTGCCGGATGTGAAGATCGCCGAGCTGAACGGCCGCACGTTCGTCCCGGCAAATTACAAAGGGCACGTCCTGGTATTAGAATTCGGCTCGCTCTCCTGCCCCGTTTTCCGCGATCACGTTCAGGAGATGGAAAAGCTCAAATCCGCCGAAGGACCGCGGGCGTTTTTCCTGTTGGTTTACACCCGCGAAGCCTTCCCTGCCGGCGATAAAGATGTGCAGCGCAACAAAGACCAGAACATCTCCGTTCCCGACGCAAAAACACTCGAAGAACGAAAAACCCAGGCCGAGCAAACCCAGCAATCGCTTCAGATCACGATGGCCACCGCGGTCGATTCCATGGACGACGCGGTTTCCAAAGCTTTCGGAACATTCCCCAATGGCTCCGTGGTGATCGGCAAGGACGGCAACATCGCCGCGCTGGAGCATTGGACCAACGCTGACAGCTTGCGCCGCGCGATTGATCAGGCAAATCAGGCCTCAGCAACGGCAGCACCCCAGGCGGCGGCATCATCGAATCATTGACTCACCCGTTCTGTTCCCGAAGAATGAAATCGTGAACCCGCTCGAAAAAGAATGCGCCGATGCCCTGGCGATCCGGCAGGCACTCGGGCCATATGGCGGGCCATCCTCGTTACAACACCCCAGGGCAATTTCGCCGTGCCGGTCGAGGACCAGCACGTCGGCTTGCAATTGCGCCAAACCGGCCGATACGCACCGGGTGAGCTAAGCATGTTGAGCTCCATGTGCAACGGCAGCACGCGTCTGCTGGTGGTTGGAGCGCACGTCGGAGCTCTCGTAATACCCCTGGCAAAAATCTGCCGAAGCGTCGTGGCTATCGAAGCCAACCCCCACACGTTCGAGCTGCTTCAACTCAATGTTGGACTCAATGGACTGAAGAATTGCCGGGCGATTCACAAAGCCGCCGGCAACCGCTCTGAACAGATCGAATTTGTGATGAACCGCGCCAATACCGGCGGCAGCAAACGCAAGCCGCTGGTTTCCGAGCCAGCCTATTTCTATGACAACCCCGAAGTCGTGAAGGTGGAAGCAGTTCCGCTGGATGATCTGTTGCCGGGCGAAATCTTTGACGTGATTCTGATGGACATTGAGGGCTCCGAGTATTTCGCGCTACAGGGAATGCAGCGTATTTTGGCCTCGGCTGCCGTGCTTCAGATCGAATTTTTGCCGCATCATCTGCGAAACGTCGCTTCCGCATCCGTTGCCGAATTCGTCGCGCTGATTTCGCCCCATTTCCCAACGATGTGTATTTCCAGAAGAAAAATGATCGTGCCGCGCGAGCAGTTTGTTCTGGTCCTGTCGGAAATGTTCGAGCGCGACGAGGGAGATGCGGGCCTGATTTTCCTCAAGGCCGCGCCAGATCAGGTGAGCTTCGCAACAATGCAGCAGACACAGGCCGCGCCGCCGTCCCCGCCCGCCGTTTAATCCAAAATCCCGCGATCCACCAGCACGGCTTCCTGCCGGACGGTCAGCACCGCCCGCAGCGCATCCGCGCGCCACGGTCAAATCCTGCGACGCCTTGCTCTTGGCCTGTCGAAGCGTGTCGAGCCGCGTCTTGATCACATCCGAATTCACATTGGGATCATCGATCGCCGTCTGCAAATCCTGGGTCGCCTGATCAACCGGGGATACCGGCTGATTCGTCGGTGCGGCAGGGATATTATTGTTCCGCTGACCGCCAAAGGCAGCGGCAAAACGCCTGAACCGCGCCGTCCCCCCACTCGCCTCATTCTGGGCCTCCACAACTTTTTCCAATAACGGCTGAATCACCGTAAATTCATCATCCGTCGCCCCGAGCGGCTCCTGCAGGTCCTTCAAATACGCCATCTGCATGGCCTTTTGAATCTTCGCCTGGTTCCTCTCGAAAATCGGCCGCACCTGCTGCATCAGGTTCATCTGAAATTGGCGTGCCTCATCCGGGTCCATGCCGCTGGTCACATTTCGCGTGTCCTGAAATACCTGCCGCATCCGCGCCGGCACCTTGGAATAATCGTAATTGGGATCGTCCAGATCAGCCGCGAATTGATGAACTTCCTGCACCAACTGCTGCTGGGTTAAGGCCGGCTCTTGCTGTTGCTGCTGGGCCGAGTTGTCCCCTCGGTTGGCTTGCGCCGCCGCCATCCGCGATCCAATAGCGAGCGATAATGCGACGATGATGACCTGGATTTTGCTGAATGATTTCATAACGTTACCCCTTTCCACAATCAGGCATAATTTTACGACAGCCACAAATCCTATCCCTGCGGCTCAAACCGTTCAATACCAACTTTTGATCGGATGTTCATTTCCCGCGTTGGAATAGACCCAGATACAAATAAAACCGCGATTTGGGCTAATAAAACAGGGTATTCCACCGTCCGGTATTCTAAAGGACCAGGGGCTAATAACCGATGAATTCTGGGAGAAAATTATGCTTCCAGGAATCCCCGAAGAGAAAAGGTCTTTTCTGAAATCCGTGTTAAATATCGCCGCCGCCTTCGTCGTCGTCTGGTGTATATATCGCTTTGCCAATGGCCAGTTTTCGCTCCTGTAGGAAACTGGCTTCTGGCCATCCAGCAATTGATGCGAAGTGATTTGACCGGCACATAGTGCAGCGGTAATGATTGACAGCGGTGCTCGGCCGTGTTCGAAAGCTTCTTCTGGTTTTGCTCCTGATTACCGCGGTGAGCGATCAGTGGGCCATCATGCAATCCGCCGCATGGGCCACCATGCTCGTGAACTCTCTTCGCTCGAATTCATTGCCACAAGCCGTAACCCGCACATTCGACGGTCAGCACCCCTGCGCTCTTTGCAACGCGATCGCTCAGGGCAAAAAATCGGAGAAAAAAACCGACTCGATGCCGGCCCTGACCCGTCTCGAATTCCTGCCGGCAGAGGGAAAGTCCTCGCTGGTCCCCGCCGATCGATTTCAACTGGCATTGCTGATCTCCGATAAGCTGTCCCAGGAGCTTGCCACACCTCCGCTGACTCCCCCGCCTCGCGCCTAAGACGGTTTTCTCAAATCCCAAACAGCTTTTCTATTTGGCCTGAGGGCCGCGATACGCGGTTTCTCTTCTCGTGAGGCATTCGAATGAAAAATCAAAACTGCATTACGTCTATCGGCGTGGCATTTCTTCTCTCAATGGTTCTGGCGCCAAATATTTGCCGGGCATGCGCCTGCGGATGCGGAATATTCGAGGTCGGCACAAGTTCAATGCTCCCCAGGGGCACCGGCGGGACAGCCTACTTTGAGTACGATTACCAGGACCAGAACGTCAACTGGAGCGGCAATGGCACCGCCTCGGCGGCAAATAATGACGACAAGGAAATCCGCACCAGCTTCTTCACCTTCGGTGTGCAATACATGTTCAACCGGGACTGGGGCGTGCAGGCGCAGGTCCCAGTCGCTGATCGATTCTTCAAAACAACCAGCGATGCCACGAACGACATTGTCTCGATGAACTGGACCACCATCGGCGACGTTCGCATCGAAGGCATCTACACCGGCTTCTCACCGGATCAATCCGCCGGCATCACCTTCGGCGCCAAGCTGCCCACCGGCAACTTCACCCACGAAGACGCTTTTGACGACATCGACCGCGACACCGAGATCGGAACCGGCAGCACCGATATCCTCCTCGGCGGGTTTTATCGAAATAATCTCACCACCGACGGCAAGCTCGACTGGTTCGCGCAACTGGATTTCGATCTGCCCGTGCTGATCCAGGATCAATACCGCCCCGGCGATGAAGTGGACGCAGCCGCGGGAATCTATCTCAACGGATTAAAGCTCGGCCCCGTCGGCATCACGCCGCTGGCCCAGATACTCGGCTCGGTGCGCGGATCGGATACCGGCGCGAACGCCTCAAATCCGGTTGCTTCCGGCTATGAACGAGTCCTACTCTCGCCCGGAATCGAATTCGATCTGCATCCGGTGATGCTCTACGCCGACGTTGAAGTACCCGTGTACCAGCGCTTCACCGGCAACCAGGTGGCAGCTCCCTATCTCGTGAAGGTGATCGTCAGCTACAAGTTTTAACGCAGATGCTGCGGGAAAAGTTGAACCGCTCTCAGCTCGATGATAATGCCTTCGCGATTGCTGAGTTGAGTTCCGTTTCATCGGGCACGCTGAAGATGTTGCTGATCGTTCCGTCACGCCCGATGACCATAGTCGCGGGGAGGGTGTGGATTTGATAATCGTTTAGCAGCGAGCCATCTTCATCCCGCACGACCCGCAATGAAAGGTTGTTCTTTGCCAGATAATCCCCGACAGCTTGTTTTGTTTCGCCGCAATCAACAGCGATGACCCGCAAGCCTCGATCGGCCTGCGCCTTGTCCTGGCTTATCTTGTCCAGCAGCGGCAGTGACTTCTGACAGGACGGACACCACGTTGCCCAGAAGTCGAGCACCACGACGTTTCCTTTTAGTTCCGAAAGTGTGATCGTCCGATCATCAAGCGTCGTGAGTGAAAAGTCCGGCGCAGGTTTGCCAATGAAGTCCGCAGTATCGGGCGCACCCAGACGAGGCACACGACACGGCCAGCAGGACAACAATGCAAAACGTGAAATAACGACAGCAGCGAGTAATCACCAGGAGCACAGTAGTTTTACGTCCTCGCCGAACTTCGCCGGGCCGCGCCATACGCCGCTTCAACCGCCGGCCAATTCACGATGTTCCACCACGCCTTCACATAATCCGCCCGCACATTGTGATACTTGAGGTAGTACGCATGCTCCCACACATCCAGCGGCAAAAGCGGCACCGAGCCGAAAACCGTCTGAAGATCATGCTGCTTCACTTGAAGCACAATCAGCCCGTCGCCCACCGGCTCATACGCCAGTATCGCCCATCCGCTCCCCTTAACGCCCGCGGCGGCTTTGGAGAAATGCGCACGGAACGCCTCGACAGAGCCAAAGCTTTTATTCAGCGCATCGGTCAGCCCCGCCTGGCTCCCCGCCGGCGTTCGGCCCCATCGTGGACCAGAAAATAGAATGCAGGATATGCCCGCTGCCGTTAAAGCTCAGGTCTTCCTGCAACCCCGCCAGCGCGGAAACATTGATCTCACCCGCGGCTCGAACCGCTGCCAATTCCTTCAGCGTCTTGTTCAATCCATCCACGTAAGCCTTGTGATGTTTATCGTGATGGAGGGTCATAGTCTCCTTATCAATATGCGGCTCCAGCGCGTCATAAGCATATGGAAGCGGCGGCAGCGCATATTCCCCGTCATGAAAGCTGGCGGCAAGCACGGTTTCCGTCGGCGACATCGCGGCGGCGGCGGAGTGTCCTCCGCTGAAGCGTCGCGGAAAAAATGCCCGCATATCCAGCCGCGATTCCAGCAGCGGCCAAAGCGGGCACTGTTTGAGTCAAAAGATTTCGACGGGTGAGAGGGTTCAGCATGATGATTCTCCAGGATGGGTAATTTTGATCGCGTGCCGAAAACATAATAGCGAGGAATCCGGCGATGCGTAATGGATTAATTGAAATTAAACAGAGCCGGGGCGTGTCGCCCCGGTCTTATCTCATTCAAACACAACCATCGCGTGCCCATCCATCCGCGGCACAACCACCCGCGTCCTCCCCGATGCATGATCGAATGCCAATGTTTTTCGCTCCGGCGCGAGATAAACACTGCCGGGCCTTCGCGGCGTCTTGAGCGAAATCTCCACATTTAACAGCGGCACAATTCCTCAACGATATCCAGCTTCGGCGTGCGCCGCTGCGGCGAGTAATACAGCAAATGAACGATGATCCGCCGCCCCTGCCACATGACGCTCGCTTCCGTCATGGCGGGAGCTTTCACCCGAATCAGCGGCTCCGGCATCAGCCGATCGAGCAATTTCTCCACCAGCCACCGGCAAGCCAGATTGCCATGATTGGCATATCCATCGAACACCATGAACGGGATATACCCGACGTTCCTGAATTGCACCGCCGCCGCATAAGGCGACAACGCGATCAGGCGGCGTCTGACGATGGCTGCAAAATGATGCCAGCTACCGCTCGAAATACGGCTCGACAACGGTGGCAGAGTTTCTCCGCCCCCGCGGCCGCCCGAACCCGAACGCCGCGATCGTACATCACGTGATCGGTCGGCGGAATATCCGGCGGAAATCTGTTTACCAAACCGCACATAGCTGGCGGTGAACGGCGAATATCCTTCGGCCCGAATTCCCAGTTGCGGCAGCAGCACGCTGTGCCTTGTCCGCAAAGCCCAGAACTTCCGGTTGCAAGCATCGCTTCCCGCCCCGCAGGAAAGCTCCCAGATCGCTTCAAAGTTTCCGGCGAAACAGCGTCGCATCCGGCAGAATCAAAAGCTCATACCGCGAAAATTCGATTCGTGCGAGATAATCTCAAACTGATGTTTGAGCTGAATCAGCATTTGCGTCGGCCCCATCCTCGATGCCGCATCGATTCCGCCGGCGTTTGCAGCACGCCGATCTGCGCCAGCGGAACCGCCCCCTCAAGCCAGGCCTCGCGCACTTCCACGCGCGCGTAAGCTTTGCCGATCAGATCATACGCAGCCTGATCCAAAATGCCGCGCGGGTGCATCTGATCCCCCACGCTGCACGCCGCCCCCTGCGCCATCATCAGGCTCGTTTCATATTCCAGCGCCGCATACGGCTTAAGCCCGCCGAAATCCGCCCACGATTTATGGAACCGCGCCGTCTGCCCCAGATACGGCTTGCCCAGCGTTCGCACATGCCGCACATGACGCGGAAAATACAGATATCCCCATCCGCCCGTCGGCAGCGCCTCGATCTCCACATGCGTCAGCCACGAAATTTCCCCCGCCAGTTGATCCAGTTTCCGGCCATTGAAATAAACACTCGCCCCGCGGCTTGAAGCTTTCACCAGATCGTGAAATCGCTTCATGTACGCGACAGCGACTTGTCTCGCGTAAGCAGCACGATCCGCTTCCGATTCAGGATTAAACCTGGCCTTGAGCATCCCCGCGATAGCCCATTTGCTCGTCGAAGGCTGATCCCAGCACATGTCAAAAAAGATCCCATCCACCGGCTTGAAAAGCTTGAGAATCTCCGCGTCTGCTCCGCCAGAAATTCCTGGTACGGCGAAGACATATCCAGGATTTGCCAACCCGCCGTAAAAATCCCCGGAGGCCGCCGCACCGGCGATCCATCCGGTTTTGCGCGATCCACTCCGGATGCGTATTGGCCGCGTATTCATCGCACTGCACACTGATGTAAATCGGCGCCGCGATCCCCTCGCGATGCAGAGCCTCGATCTGCTCGCCAAGCAGATTCAGCCGCCTGGACAGGCCGGGATGCCGCTCCGGTCGGGCGGTGTTGTAATAAAGATGTCCGTGATGACACTTGGCAAAGACGGTAACGCTGTTGACGTGCGCCGCCTTCATCGTCGCGGCAAACCGCTTCGCGTCGAATGCCGTCCCCACATCCGGGATCGCCGGACCGGTATGAAAATCAAGATGAATCTGCCGCGTGCGAAGCTTGAGCATTAGCGCAGCCGGCTGTCGCTGTTCCCAATCCCGCGCAGCGCAGATTCAGCGCATCCACGTTCGACGCCAGCCGCTTCGCCTCAGCCACATCGATGATTTGCTTCTGGAACAAATCCGTCAAATGCTGATCGAAGCTCTGGCAACCCGCTTCCCGGTTGCCGACTGTCCCCTTTAGCTTCTCAAATTCCCCCTCAAGAATATATTTCCGCACCAGCGGCGTCGCCTGCATGATCTCCACCACCGGCACGCGCCCCTTCCCATCGCGCTGTTTGGCCAATCGCTGACAAAGCACCGCCACGAGGTTCAGCCCCAACTGCGTCTGCTGCAATTCCTTCTGTATTCGGATCGAACAGCGAAACCATTCGCTCGATCGTCATCGAAGCATTGGTCGCATGCACCGTCGTGAAAACCAGGTGCCCCGTATCCGCCGCCCGCAGCGATGTCGAAAGCGAAAACGTATCGCGCATTTCGCCGATCAGAATCGTGTCCGGATCCTGTCGCATCATCGAACGCAATGCGTATTCATAGCTTTCGCTGTCCGTGCCGACTTCCACCTGGCTCACCAGGCTCTTGGCGTTCTCATGCTGATATTCGATCGGGTCTTCAACCGTGATGATCCGCTCGCAGCGGGTCCGGTTGATTTTGCCGATGATCGCCGCCAGCGTCGTCGATTTTCCCGATCCGGTCGTTCCCGAAACGATGATGATCCCGCGATGGTGGTCTGACAAGCTCTTCCACCTGCGGCGGCAAATTCAGATTCGTCAAACTGCGGAATCTTGGCAACGATCCGCCGCATCACGATCGCGTACTTTTCGCGGCTATGGAAAACATTCGTGCGGAATCGCGCGACGTTCGGCATTATATATGCCACGTCCACGGCGCCTTTATGGTCGAGTATGTTTCGCTTGTCCGCCGGCTCCGCCTGGCTGTTCATGATCTGATCGACGTATTCCTTCATCGCCTCATCGTTAGGAGGCGGACAATCCATGAACCGGGCCCGCCCGTCCACACGAACCATTGGCATGCTGCCGGATTGAAGATGGACGTCCGAGCCCCCGCTCTTCACGCACGTCTTCAGAAAATCATGAAGCGTCAGCCGGCGCTCTTCAACATGAATCGTCGGCTGCGGCGTATCGCGATCGATGTCGGCATTTTCAACAACTTGGCCGGTGCGGCTGCTCTCAACAGAAGACATTTTGGGGTTCCTTCTCACGCAACAAATTTTGGTAGGCGATAAATCCTCGCAAATTCCTACTGAATATTATGCCGCCACCGCCCATTTACGCAACGAAATTTGTTCACGCTGTAACATTCGCCCAGAAACCCCTAAAATCCCGTCAATGAAGCCCAAAGCCCTCATCCTGCGTGCCGCCGGCACCAATTGCGACGGCGAAACCGCCTATGCCTTCGAGCTCGCCGGCGCCAAAACCGAATTGCTCCATATCAACCGCCTTCTGGAAAAACCGGCGATCCTCGACCAGTTCGAAATCCTCGCCTTCCCAGGCGGATTCAGCTATGGCGACGACATCGCCGCCGGCAAAATCCTCGCCAATCAGATCGCTCATCATCTGGGCGACGCCCTCCGGCGATTCATCGAAGCCGGCAAACCCGTCATCGGCATCTGCAATGGATTTCAAGTTCTGGTGAAGACCGACCTTCTACCCGGTCCCCTCGCCGGCCGCGTCGGCCAAACCGCAACGCTCACCAACAACGACTGCGGCCGATTCATCGATCGCTGGATTCACCTGATCCCCCGCGAAAGCAAATGCATCTGGACGAAAGGCCTCGGCCCGATCGATCTCCCGATCGCCCACGGCGAAGGCAAATTCGTCCCGGCAGACGAAGCCGTTCGCAAAGCCCTGTGGGATCAAGACCAGGTCGCTCTCGTCTACGGCAATGAAGATGGCATCCCGCCGCAGGCAAATTCCGCGACAATCCCAACGGCATCGCTGGACGACATCGCCGGCGTCTGCGATTCAACCGGCTTGGTCTTCGGCCTGATGCCTCACCCCGAGCGATATGTCGATCCGCTCCAGCATTTCGCCTGGACCAGTCGCGGCCCATTGCCGGCCGAAGGGCAGGGCCTGCGCATTTTCCGCAACGCCGTCGCTCACGTCACAGAAGCCGTCGGCGAGGGCGTTTGAAATTCTCTTGAAATTCCCCAGAGACTCTACGGAAGCTGCGAGCCCGAACCAACAGAGTTCGGCAGTGCGCACGACCCGCTGTGACGCCCTTCCGCCACCCTGCGATAAATCCGATTGCCGACAAACGCCGCCCCCGGAAAATAAAACACCGGCAGCGTCAACCACCCCAGCGGCAGCACCCACGCCAATCCCCGGTAAGCCTCAAACCCCACCCGCACCTTTCCCTCGCAGCTCACCGCATGCATATCTTCCAGGCAACGGTCGCGATCGAGATTCGGGAAACGGCGTTGTATTTCAGGCCACCCATGTACCGCATCCAGATATTCAACATGCGAAAGCAAATCCAGGCTCTTCACCACGCCGATCGTTTTCTTGCATAGTCCGCACGATCCATCAAAAATCACCGCGTACTTTTTCTTCCCCGAAAACGGAGCTAGAGCCGCGTAAACAATCTTATCCAGCGGAAGCCATATCAACTGACAGAGCATCATCTGATAAAAATTCGGTCCCATCAGCACTGCGATCCCCGCCTGCATCATCATCCCGCTCGGCATGATGATCCACCGCAGCCGTTTGCTGAACAGCGCCAGCGGATATGACAATTCAAGCGATAGTCCCATCCCCGCTAGTAGATGGCTCGCCCACGGATGCCGCACCATCCACAGCCCCCAGTTGGCCAGCGGCTCGGCATCGGTCACGTGATACTGCGCCCTCAGCAGGAAGAACGACATCGCGTCTCCCGTGACCCACTCGATCCCCGAATGCCGCAGCTTTGAAACCCCCGCTTCAAAATAGATCATCGACATGGTCACCCAGATCAACCGGATCGGCCACGTATATTCCCCGCTGACTTTCGGAGGCTCGCTTCCAGGCCCCGTTCCGCTGCGCGCGGTCTTGATCAAACGATCGACCGACCATGAATCCCCGCATCGCGAAAACGTCATAATCAGGAATGCCCAGAGCAGCAGGATTTCCAGATGATGCGTCTTCCCGAAATTATTGGGCAGCCCAAAAAGATAAACGCTCAAAATAAACGCCACCGCCGCGCTCGATCGCGTGAAGAGCCCGATCGCCCCCAGCACCAGCGACAATTTCCACACTGCGTCCATGACCGAAATCGCCTGCACGGAAAGCAGCGGCAAATGCAAAGACCGAAACAGCCAGATCGGCTTCCAGAAAACCGACGAGACCCCTCCCCATTCATTAAACGTTTCGTGCCATCCCCAGGCCGGAAACAAATACGGCGTCGTAAAATAAAAAATCGCCATCGACCCAAACACCAAAATCCGGGCCAGACCCAGATTGTCCGCCGTCGCCGGCTCAAACCAGAAATGATCCCACTTTTGCGAGAGCGATTTCATTTACGACTTCTCTTCCGGAAGCGAAACTTCTTCCATCAGCACTTTTCGATCCGGCTTCTCAATCGTCGCGCCCCACGGATCCAATGTCCAAAACACGTGATACATCCGCAGCTTCACCAACTCCGGCCCATCATGGCGTCCGCCACGGCGCAATGCTTCATACCGCGTCAGGCAATTGAGCAACCCATCATGAAGCCGAGGCGAACTCTGAACAGCCAGCAGGATTTCCGCCATCCGCGACTGATCGAACGGCTGCAAATATCTCTCATCCGTGAACAGCGAAATCTCGGTGCCCGGATTCTTCTTCGATACGCCATACAGCCGGTAATCGTCGAACGTCGTCCCCGTCTCCATGTATGAATACATGGGATAACAAGACCACGGCCAATGCTCCGTATCGCGCACACAATCCAGCAGCGATCCCACCAGAATGAACGCCATGACCCCATACGCAACCAGAATTCGCCGCCGCGGCATGGGCGTTTTCCCAACGGCAGGCTCGGATGGCGCCCAAAACACGGGGCGGATCACCAGCAACAACCCCACGGCAAGGATCGCCCCAACCGCTTCGGCAACGATGAGGTGCTTGGAAGACATCACTGCCAGATCGCTCCGTCCGATAAAAGGAGCAATCCAGTGAAGGATTGGGCTATGCATCAAATCTCCAATGCGGGAATTTCACCGGATTAGATCGGGCAACATCGCTTTTTGCTTGAAGATAATAGTGTTTCAGCCGATTCGAGTCGAGCGTAGGTCCTTGTGAGGCTCAGCTATTCGTGTAAAATCCGCTGGAAATTCGACCTCCGGCCAGGCCGCTCATTTCAAAATTCAATGCGTTTGTCATTACTCGTCGTAGGCTCGGAAAATCCACGCATCCGCGATTTCTTTTCCCAGGTCGCACGCTACGCCAACGTTTCATATCTCGATACTTCACCCATTAAGCGCTGGCCAAACTTTGACCGGCTCGCCGAATCCTGGCGCTGGCGCAAGCGGGGTAAAAATCCACCCGAAGCCAATCTCGTCATGCCCAAACGCTGGCGGGAATTTTCCGCGACTCTTGTTAATTGGTTTTGCCGCCGGCGATTTTCCAACGTCGGCACCCCAGACACGATCGTCTTCACCTGGCCGCAGCTCTGCGCCTCGCCGAAAAATTCCCGGACATCACCCGCGTCTACTACTGCAAAGACCCATTCGAAATGTGGAGTTGGGGCGGCGACTTCATCCGCCCGCTCGAGACGCGGCTTCTCAAGAATGTCGACGCCGTCTTCGCCGTCTCCCGGCTGTTGACCGCCGATCTCGCCCCGCGCACGCCGGGCAAAGCCTTCTATCTCCCCAACGGATTCTGCGATTGGTTCCTGCCCGCAGAGGAATTACCCCGCCCCGCCGATCTCCCAGCAGGCAAACCCATCATCGGTAGCGTGGGCGAGATCAATCGCGATTACGATTGGGATTACGTCTCTGCCGTCGCCGCCGCGCTGCCGGATGTCAGGATCGTTTTCCTCGGAAAATTCAAGGAAGATGATCCAGGCATTCGCCGCCGCATTCACGACATCCTCACAAAAACCCCCAACATCCTCTGGCTCGGCTGGAAAAAATACGAGCAGGTCCCCGCGTACATGCGGCACAGCGACATCCTGATGAATTTCCTGAAGGCGGACGATTTCGGCGACCGCCGCTCACCCCTTCGGCTCTACGATTATCTCACCACCGATCGCCCGATTATCTCCACGTCCGTGCGCGAAGCCTACGAGCATGAGCCGCACGTCCACATCGCCCCCGATGCCGGGAAAGCCATCGACTTGATCCGCGAAATGTTAAACGGCCGCCTCCAGCCCGATCTGGAATCGCGCCGCGAGTACATCCGCAATCAATCCTGGGACGTTCGCGCCCGCGAATTCCTGGCCGAATTAACTCCGATCATCGCCGCAAAAAAACGCGGCATGACAGCGGGAACTCCTTCGAACAAAACCAATGATGCTAAAACCTCTTAAATCGCATCACCTTTTACAGTAATGTATGTCCCAGGTTGGCATCGCCATATTTGCAGCTATGGCCTTCTTTGAGCAATGTGTACGCTGATTTAAGGAAGGCTTCTCATTGGAAACGCCAGTTACTCATCGCGATATTTCGCGTCTCGTCTGCGGAGCAGCAATCGTGGTAGCGATTCTGCTCGTCATTTCCATCGCGGGACGATCCGTCGCCTCCTGGAAATACTGGGGCGATCTCGATCACAACTCACCAGGAACCTGGCTCTGCATGGCGGCTGATGCGCGCGATGGCCTGCTCTATCGCCCCATCGTTTCGGACATCGGCTACGGCGGCACGCGATACGCGCCTCTCTTCCCCATCATCATCGCGGGATTCATGCGCCTCGGAATCGATCCCGTGACCAGCGGATTTCTGGCTGGATTGATCGGAGTGGGTGTGACCATTGGCGGACTCTTTATTCTGATGAGGCGATTGGGAACTCCTCTGGCCCTCGCGGCTTCCCTGGCATTTTTTGTCCTCGCCGCCGCCTGCACCCGCACCATCATCCTCGGAATCAAATGCGATTTGCTGCCGGTCGGCCTCGCCTTGTGGGGATTGGTGGCCGTCGTCTGCTCGACCGAGAAATCCGCATCGCGCCTTAGACTAATCGCCGGAGGAATTTGTTTCGCCCTGGCGCTGGCGACAAAAATCACCAGCGTTTTCGGAATCACCGCCGCAACCCTCTGGCTCCTGCTTCGCGGAAAATTCCGGCAGGCGGCGATTCTCTGCCTCACCTGGTGCTTGGGCGTGATCGTTGTTCTTCTCATCACCCAGTGGGCCAGTCATGGACGGGCACTGTCGATCTTTCTTGAATGCGCTGGCGGCGGCGGCGGTTTTGACCGGATCCTCAAGGGCCCGCACTTGCTATTCAGGGATGTCGCCAGGCACGACCGAACACTCCTCGCCATCTGGTTATTAGCTATGTTCGTCATCGCGTGGACGTGGCAATGGACGTCGCTCCCCGCGATTTTCCTGCTGATCGCAACCGCGGGAACGATGGCGATCTATGGCTCGCCCGGTACACACCTGAATCACCCGGTCGATATGAACGCGGCGGCGATTCTGGTCATCGCCACCCTCAGCGCCAAAAGCCGGGTCTTCCAGTCGCCGGTCTTGGTCGCCACATTGTTATTAATGATTCTGGCTTCCGCAGCCTGCTGGCGGCAAATCGGTGAGATTCAACGGCACAATGAACGCGGACAAATGGAATCAGCGCTGGCGGATGCAAATTCCTCAATCACGAGCGCCCCAATTCTCTCGGAAGACCCCATGCTTCCGCTTCTCAAGGGAGAACGGCCCTACATGCTCGACCCATTCATCTTCCGCGCGGTTCGGACTCAGAAGCCGCAAATCGCGGACAAATTCTGGCAAGACCTCGATGGCCGACATTTCAAGGCGGTTATCCTCCACCGCCCGCCAAACGATCCGGATTACGCATCCAACGAAGGCGACTTTGGCCCCGGATTCATTAATCGATTGAAAAGCGAATATGCGCTGACTTCCGTCAGGGGGAATTTTTATGTGTTTCTGCCGATTCCGAAATAGCCCGACCCGTCGCCGCCCCATAGCAGTCGTTCGGACCGATAACGAATGCCTTGGGTGTCATAATCATCAGTCGATTGGGACAATCGCGTGCTTTCCAGAACAGTTTGTGAAGTGCCGATAAATGTGCCTGTCGCCAATGGAATCCCAATCGCGGTCTTGACCACCGGATCAACCAGATGTGGAAAGCCCCGGAAATTCGATGGCCGTGCGCTGCGCTGATAGTGATCATCATCGCCATGGGCCTTCGGCCCGGCGATTCGCCCTGGTTCTTTGACATGTCGCGCAATTTCGATCTCGCGCTCCAGTTCAGTGCAACCCCCAGCCATCCGGTGGGAATGTCACTCCCATTTACCCCCGCCGTGTACGGCCTCAGGGGAACGCACGGCATCCGTTACGGTCCGCTCCCGATCTGGATCGATCAGGCATTTCTCAGCTTCACGCGCGATCTGGTCCTCATGAGCGCCATTTGCGCGGTCGCTGTCGGTGGATTAACAGCCCTCGGATTACTCTGGCTCTCGCAATTGCTGAGAGTCAGCCCATGGCTGGCCGTGATCACAATGTTCTCGCCATGGATCTGGTATTACAGCCGGCAACTCTGGGACAACAGCCTCTCCGTCCCCCTTGCCGCTCTCCTCTTTGCATCCTACGGCCAATTTCTGGAAGGGAGACGCGCCTGGACGATTTGCCTCGCCGTCATATGCGCCGCCCTGCTCTGTCTGACGCATCTCATGGTTCTGCCATTCCTCTTTGCGTTAACACTCCACGCGCTATTTTCGAAATGCGCTGGCTCTTAAAATTCAAATGGCCCCTGCTGGCCACGACGATTCTGATGGTCCTGATTTCCGAGCCATATTTGCGCTATGCAATAACGTTTCGTGGCTCCCATGTTCCAGATTTCGCCCCCTGGTGGCACGGCTGGGTCTTCCCGCTCCTCGGCGCAGCATATCACCGGAAAAAACGTCGGCTATTTCCTCGAAGAGAGCACCACCAACATCAAGCCGGCTTTATTGAAGCACGCGTTCATCATCGCAAGGGTGATCACCTACATCGGAATTCTCGCCTGTTGGGTGGGAATGATCATGGTCATCCCACGTGCCAGACGCGCACTCGGCAAATCGCGCGACGCAGACAAGATCGACCATCTATGCCTCATCGCATGGGGTGTCTTTCTCGTGCAAACCCTTTTTGACGGCCTCGAGCACGTCTCCCTCTATCCGCACTATTACAACACAACATGGATCATTTATGTCTTGTTCGCGTGGCTGGCGTTTAGCGCGTTGCCCCGCTGGTCGCGAAACATCGCCGCTCGAATGACGGTCCCCATCTACGCGGCATCCCTGCTCTTCGTTGAACTCATCGTCGCCTGGCAAATCGCCCGCAATGGCGGATCGAAAGGCGATAATTACGGCGCGGTCCTTTCAAACCAGGTTGATGTCGTCAGGGCAATCGACCGGTTCTCAGATGCCAGCCCGATCGATGTGCAGGTCAGCTATTGGCAGACCCGCCCCGATACGCTGCGGGTCCTTCGCCAACTGGTAAACCCGCCCATTGATCGCTCGGCAACCCAGCTTCCAATCGGGCGGCTGGTGGTCCGATTCCGCGACGCCTTTCCAGGAGATGCCCGGGTCGTGGTGGAAAATCGCCAGGTTTCGAGCGCCAAACAGGCAAACCAGCCCTAATGCGTGCATAATTTTCGCTGTCAGGTCTTGTTAAATAGGTGGGGAACGGCTTTTCAGGTCAGTCGTGCAAATGCCGACAAACATAGAGACAATGACAAAACACAGACAAAGATTAAGCAAATTTCGGTCAATTTCATGAAATGCTAATGAAAATATTTGACGATACTGGATTAGTACTGGATATTTAGTGTCTATACTTGGACCAGACGGGACTTATGGGCGTGGCTGTCAGAATAGTAGAAACGTTTGAGCGAGGATTTATTCCTGTAAAAATCGGGGGGTTCTGGACCTTGCGGCCAGCGGGGTCGGGCCGTCCAGAATAAAATGAGATTGCATTTCGCTGCTCTGAGGGATGTTGCGCAAAGAAAGACGCGTGGATGACTGCGATTTTGGGAATCTCTGCGTTCTACCATGACTCCGCTGCTGCGCTGGTCGTGGACGGGGAGATTGTCGCCGCAGCCCAGGAAGAGCGCTTCACTCGCATCAAGCACGATCACGAATTCCCCGTCAACGCAATCCAATTCTGCCTGAAGCAGGCCAATCTCAAAGCTGAAGATCTCACCTACGTCGGCTTCTATGACAAGCCGTTCCTGAAATTCGAGCGACTCCTCGAAACCTATCTCGCCTATGCCCCCAGCGGATTTCGTTCCTTCATGATGGCCATGCCCCTCTGGCTCCGAACCAAGCTCCACCTCCCGCGAAATGAATCGCGGCCTCGGTGGCGCCTACAAAAAACGATTCATCTTCACCGAACACCACGAATCCCACGCGGCCAGCGCCTTCTTCCCATCCCCATTCGAAGAAGCCGCTATCCTAACCCTCGACGGCGTCGGCGAATGGGCCACCGCCAGCTTCGGCACCGGCAGCGGAAACAAAATCAATCTCACTCACGAGCTCCGATTCCCCCATTCCCTCGGCCTGCTCTATTCCGCGTTCACCTATTTCACCGGCTTCAAAGTGAACAGCGGCGAATACAAGCTTATGGGCCTCGCCCCCTACGGAGAGCCAACCTTCGTCAAGCAGATCATGGAACTGATCGACCTGAAGGAAGACGGCTCGTTCCGTATGGACATGTCCTATTTCAATTACTGCCAGGGAATGACCATGACCTCGCGGAAGTTCGACCGCCTCTTCGGCGGCCCGCCGCGATCGTCCGAATCCAAGCTCACCCAGCGCGAAATGGACATCGCCGCCTCGATCCAGCAGGTGACCGAAGAAATCATGCTCCGCATCGCCCGCCATGTGCGCAAGACAACCGGCATGAAAAACCTCTGCCTCGCCGGCGGTGTCGCCCTCAACTGCGTCGGCAACGGCAAGATTCTCCGCGACGGGCCGTTCGATGATATCTGGATTCAACCCGCCGCCGGCGATGCGGGCGGGGCTTTGGGCGTCGCACTGTTCATCTGGCATCAGCTTCTGGACAAACCGCGCAACGTCCAGCCGGCCGATAGCCAGCATGGATCGCTTCTCGGCCCGGAATATTCAGATACCGAGATAAAAACCTATCTCGATTCAATTGGCGCAAAATATTCGCATTTCGATGACGACGACGCACTTTGTGATAACGTTGCCAGCCTGATCGCGTCCGAAAAGGTGGTTGGCTGGATGAGCGGTCGCATGGAATTCGGTCCCCGGGCACTCGGGAGCCGCAGCATTCTCGGTGACGCCCGCAGCCCGAAGATGCAGTCCGTCATGAATCTCAAGATCAAGTTCCGCGAATCCTTTCGCCCCTTCGCGCCTACCGTGCTGCAGGAACGCGCCGCCGACTATTTCGATTTCCCCGCGAGCCAGTCCAGCCCATACATGCTGCTGGTCGCCCCCGTCCGCGAATCGCGCCGGATTCCCATCAATGGCCACGCTAAAGGATTGTTCGGCATCGACAAACTAAAACTCCCGCGCTTCGAAATCCCGGCCATCACCCACGTGGATTATTCCGCGCGGCTTCAGACCGTCGATGCCTGCCGCAATGGCCTCTATTACCAGTTGATCAAACATTTCGATCAACAGACCGGCTGCCCCGTCATCATCAACACCAGCTTCAACGTGCGCGGCGAGCCGATCGTCATGTCCCCGGAGCAGGCGTATCGCTGTTTCATGGCCACCAACATCGATGTGTTGGTGATCGAACGATTTTCACTGCGCCGCGAAGATCAACCACAACACGCAAAGGTTGATTCCGACGCTCATCTGAAACAGTTCCAACTGGATTAAGGACCATGATTCAGATCAATAAAAATCCTTCGCAAAAAGAGCTGGCCTGGTTCGGCCTGCTCTGCGTGGCCTTCTTTGGCCTCATCGGCCTCAGTGCGCTTCACAAAACCCACTCGCTCTACTCTGCAATGATCATCTGGGTCGCCGCCGCGATTGGCGTCGCGATCTTTTTTGCGGTCCCCCCGCTCCGCAAGCCGGTCTATCTCGGCTGGATGTACGCCGCCTATCCCATCGGCTGGGTGGTTTCGCATCTTCTTCTGGTGATCGCCTTTTACGGCGTCTTCACGCCGGTCGGGCTCCTGATGCGTGCCCTGTCGCGCGATCCCCTTGCAAAAAAATTCGACCGTTCCGCCTCAACCTATTGGATGCCACATAACCCGGGAACCGATCCGGATCGATATTTTCGGCAGTCTTAGTATTGGAGATGTACAATGACGCAGTTGCAAAAAAACATGCATTCAGATTCAGGCCAGTTTGAAAAAAACGCCAACGCCCGATCCACCGGAATGTTCGGCGAGTTCGTGCATTTCCTGATGCACAACAAAAAGTGGTGGCTCTTCCCGATCATCATCATCCTGCTTCTGATGGGCATTCTCGTCGTTCTCGGGGGAACCGCTGCCGGGCCATTTATCTATACGCTCTTCTGATTCCCGATGGCCCTGGAAACCGCAGCACCGTCGCCGAATCCTCATCCACGAAAAATCGTGCGCTGGTACACCGGCGCCGCGATTTTGCTCCTCAACACGCTGCTCCTCTTTGTCCTGATCAACCTGCTCTGCTGGGGCGTCCTGGAAATTCACAAGCGAAGGTCCAGGCCGGACTATTTGACCTATTCTGACAGTTGGTATCGCAACATCTATCCGTCGATGTCGGATTCTCAGTGGAAGGAATTGTTGAGGGAGATCAAGGATCGGCCCTTCGGCTATCAGCCATATACAATGGTCACCGAGACCCCCTACCAGGGCACATACGTCAACATCTCCGATCAGGGCTATCGTCTCATCCCGCAGCAGGGACCATGGCCGCTGGACCCTAAAAATTACAATGTTCTCGCGTTTGGCGGCTCGTCGATGTTCGGCTATGCCGTCGCCGACGACCAGACCATCTCCGCATACATGCAACCCATCCTGCAAAAAAGCGAAGGCCGGCGGGTCTGCGTCTACAACTTTGGCCAGTGCGCTTGTTTCTCCACTCAGGAGCGGATTCTCTTCGAGCAATTGCTTCGCGATGGAGCAAAGCCCAATCTGGTCGTTTTTGTGGACGGATTGAACGATTTTCTCTTCGCCGTGGAGCCAACCCCGCTCCAGCAAACTCAGGCCGATTTGCTCGCGCCCCAGAATCAGGGCAGCGGGCATCACCTGCTCGAAATATGGAAGTCGCTTCCCGCTGGGCAGATGGCTCAGCTTTTAAGCAAAAAAATCCTGCATCCCAAACCCCCGCCGCTCGCCGATTGGAGCACGGTCGATCCCGTCGCGATCGATCGCTATGTCTGGAACAAAAAAGCCATCGAAGCCATCTGCGACTCCCTGGGCATCGCCAAAGCTTTCATCTATCAACCGGCCCCCATCTACCATCACGGACTCACGCTCAAAGAAGCCGATTGGGACACGCCCGGCGACCAGTGGGTCATCCACGGATATCCCCTCATGGCCCAGTACATCAAAGATCACGACATGGGAAAAGATTTTCTCTGGCTCGCTGATATGCAACAAGGAATCCAGACTCGCCTCTACGTCGATAAATGGCACTATACGCCGGAATTCGCCAAGCAGGTCGCCGGTGAAATCTGCAATTTTCTCGAGAAGCAAAAAGATATCCCAACCCCTCAATCCGCCGCCAACGCAAATTAATCCCGTGCGCGGATTTGCGCTACGACGCTCGCGTACAAAACTCAAAAAGCGCTTTCCACTCCAACTGCTGCAACCGTACGGCCAGCGGATATCGAACATCCGCCTCATCGACATGCAGCGATTCCACAAGATCCACCAGCGCGTTCGGGTCCCACCCACTCGCGATCACGCGAAGCAATGATTTATCTGCCGGCGCCTGATTCAGCACACCCCCCGCCTGCGCCGCCAGTGTCTGCAGCGCCGGATGCCCAACCGCCCGGGCATACCAGTATTTGCTGTTGGCAAAATCCCCCTCGCGCCGGTGCATGATCGCATGCCAGAAACTCCCCGTGGCCGAATGAATCCCCTGGCTGATCATGTGCGATTCATCCAGCCAGTCATGAAATAGCCAAAGTCCCGCTAGCGTCGCATTGCCAAGCTCAGTCGGCTTCGCCACGTTCGGCAAAAAAACATCCTTGGGCGAAAGTTCTTCCAGAAGTTGCTTTGCCCGATCGTTCCCCGCCCCGCGAACAACCAGGCTCTGATACGCCGCCGGATTAAGACCCAAAATCTCCCGAGCCCGCGGCGATAAAATATCCGTCGGCGATTCCATATTTACAGCTCCATAAACTCCACGATCGCCCCGGCCGGCTGCGCAGGTTGATTTTCCGGCCGCACGACCAGCACATTGGCCTGCCCCAGCGTAAACACATCAGCCGAGCCTTTCCATTGCAAAGGCGTAATGGTACGCCCGTCAAAAATCGCCGGCTGAAAAAAGGTGCGATTGCCATTGGCCACCAGCGACCGAATCAGCGGCGCCGTTCGCATATCCGAGCGAGCCGCCCCCCCTGCCATCTTTTCCAGCAGCCGCGACACAAAACAGATCGTGCAGACAAACGCGCTCACCGGATTGCCCGGCAATCCGAAAACAAATTTCCCGCCCGGCATCTTCGCAAACACAAACGGCTTGCCCGGCTTGATCCGCAGCTTGGTGATCTTCATCTCCGCCCCAAGCTTCCGAAGAATCCCAGGAACAAAATCCCGCTCCCCCATGCTCATCCCCCCCGTGATCATCAGCACATCATGCTGAAGCCCGGCCTCAATTCGCTCCGCGATCTTCGCTGGATCATCCATCACCAGACCCAGATCAGTCGCCCGGCACGGCTGCTGCTGCAAAAGCGCCATGAGCATCGGATTGTTACACGAACGAATCTGATGAGCCCCGGGAATCTGCTCCGCCGACACCAGTTCATCACCCGTTCCCAGCACCGCCACCGAAGGCGCAGCATAAACAGGAACATTCATCACCCCAATGCTCGCCGCCACGGCAATTTGTGCCGCCCCCAATCGCGTCCCCGCTTTCAGCACCACCGACCCCGCCACGGCATCGCTCCCCCGCCGCGCGACAAATCGACCCACTCCCGTTGGTTCGCTCAGTCGTATCCGCTCGGCCCCCTTGGTCACTTCCGCCTGTTCAACCGGCACCACCGCATCGGCGCCAACAGGCAGCGGAGCCCCGGTCATAATCGCCATCGCCTCCCCCGCCCGCAGCGGCGTCGCCGCAACTCCCCCCGCCGCAATCCAGCCCACTACCGTCAACTCGCGCGGCAGCTTCCCCAAATCCACCGCCCGCACCGCGTATCCATCCATCAGACTCTTATCAAAAGGCGGCGCATCCCGATCACTGATCAAATCCTCCGAAAGATGCAGCCCCGCACACTGGTCTAACACCACCTGCTCCGCGCAGCCGAACCTCCGTCGCATCGACGATCTCCATCGCCTGCTGCACGGTCATCAGGTCTGAAACGTCAAGCTCGCCCATTGCCGCGTATGATAATTCAAATCAAGGGTCGGCCACAGATGAAAATCAGATGCAGGCGGATAAGACAAAAAACGAGTTTATTTGCATCTCATCCGTGTGCCTCTGATTTTCATCTATGGCAAAAACTCTTCTATAATCAATTTCATGCAAATCGGCCGCGCGCGCCGCATCCTGCCACTCCTGACGGCCGCACTGGTTACCACACTTTACGCGGCAGCCTCATGGTCCAATGGATTTATCTACGACGACCACGAAGTCATCGAAAAGCAGTTCCCGATCCGGCATTTGAATGATCTGATTCGAATCTTCCGCGAGCCGCACTACCTGAATTTTCCCTATTACCGCCCCCTCACGCGAACAACTTTCGCCCTCCAAATGAACCTCTGGGGCCAGAACCCCCGTCCCTATCACTTATTCAACGCACTCCTCGCCGGCCTGGTCATGCTGTCCGCTTACGCCCTCCTCCGCCGTCCCACATTTCGCCTCAAATGGCCCGCCGCTCTGATCGCTGCGGCATGGTTCTCGATCCATCCAGCATTTTCCGAATGCGTCTATCCCGCCGCCTCCGGCCGCGAAACACTTCTTCCCGCCCTCTTCATCCTGCTGGCAACCTGGGCTTGGCTCGGCCAAGGCTGGCGATCATTTTCGCTGGCTATCGCAATGTTCATCGCCGCCCTTCTCAGCAAGGAACAGGCCGTCGTTCTGCCGGGAATTTTCCTTCTGGCGGATTTACTTGGTTTGACGCAGCCCCGGCAAAATCATGTCGGACGATATCTAATCATCAGCATCACTGTTCTCCTCTATTTTCTCGCCAGACATTTGATATTCAGCCAATCGAATCTGCATCTGATGATCGCGCAGCATCCGCTGGAACCACTAAAGTCCATGCTCTATGGCACACAAACCGGCATTGCCCCATTCATGGCTCTCCATTACGAGCCCCCGTTTGATGTCTGGTTCGACAAACCTTTAACGATGATCTCCATCGCCGTTGTAATTCTTCTTATTGCCGGCGCAATCTTCAGCAGCAAACCCATCCGCATGACTGCGACGTTCTGGCTCGGCTGGTTCATCCTTCTTCAACTTCCAACGGCGCACATCCTCCAGCAGGAAGCAGCCTACTCCGAACGTTACGCCGCCCTCGCAATCCTCGCGCTTCCCGCGATCGCAGCCGCCATTCTGCTCAACTGCATCGCCCAGCAGCGTTTCCGCCAGGCTGCCACAATCTTCGCACTGATGTGGACCCTCCTCCTCGCCAGCGTCAGCTTTCTTCGCGGCGAGTACTACGCCAACGACATTTCCTTCTGCAAGCAATGGCTAAACACCAACCCGAGCGCCGCCGGCCCGCACGACGGCCTCGGCCGAATCGCGCGAGCAGCGCCAGGAGTGGCCAACCGCCATCGCCGAATATCAGAAAGCCCTCGCCATCCAGCCCGACGACGCCACCGCGAGAAACAACCTCGCAAACGTATTAACCGAAATCGGCGACTTCGCCGGCGCATCCCAGCAATACGAATGGCTCCTCAGCAACAACAGCTCCGGCGCCGACCCTGTCGCCACGATGACCAACTACGCCCAGCTTCTCGGCCAGGAAGCATTCGACCACAAAAACCCCACCCAACGTGACCGCGCTCACGATTTGCTGAATCAAGCTATCACTCTGCGCCCCGATTACGCCCAGGCCCACTACATCCTCGGCGAATGGAACATCGCCTTCGGCTCCCGCGCCGCCGCCATCCGGCAATTCAAGATCGCCCTCAATCTCCGCCCCGATTGGCCCGAAGTAGAAGAAAAATTAAAAAATCTTCAGTGATTCTGAAAAGATACGTCTAAAACTTTCACCCAATGAACACTTATATAGAGGGCGCAACGTTTTTTCATCGCAACCCATCCCGCCAAGCGATCAGACAGGAACGACCATGGCCACCCAGTTCAATTCTTACCGTTCTCGAATGGTCTATCACCCGGGAAGTTCCCATGACCCCCCTCGAAAATACGGGAACTTATGGGAGTTTATGGGAACTTATGGGGAGTTTTAAGGAGTATAAAACTTCGCGCCTACCGCGTATTGCTCCCCATTGGCGTCGTGACGTTCCTCGTCCCCCGCTTGATCCCCAGATTCACCACCCGATCCTCCGGACACTTGGCCGCAAACTCATCGTAATATTTGTTGATGAAGGTTCGCGTCGCCCAGGCGGTGCCGTCCGCCAAACCGCAGATGGTCGTGCCCGGCATGATCCCTTGCGATTTCTCCAACTCCAGCAGCATATCCAGATCCCTGGCCCGCCCTTCTCCCGCGAGAATGCGATCCAGGATCTTCCGCATCCACGCGCTTCCTTCCCGGCACGGCGTGCATTGTCCGCAACTTTCGTGCGCGTAAAACCGCACGCAGTTCCGCAGCGCCCGAATCATGTCGGTGTGCTCGTTCATCACGATCATCCCGGCCGTCCCGAGCCCCAGACATCCCCCGCGGAATCGCACATCGTCAAAATCCAGTTTGATGTCCAGCTGATCTGGCCCAAGTACGCCCATCGAAATTCCGCCGCAGATCGATCCCTTGTGCTTGCCGCCTTTCATGCCGCCGGAAAGTTTGTTGATCGCGTAATCCAACGTGATCCCAAGCTCATCCTCGTAAACCCCGGGCTTATTCACATGACCCGACATGCCAAACAGTTTCGGCCCCGGCGACGACGGCGTCCCCATCGTTTTGAACCAGGCCGGCCCGCGCTCAATAATCGGCGGCACACAGCAGAGCGTCTCAACATTGTTAATAACCGTCGGCCGGCCAAACGCTCCCGCGATCGCCGGAAACGGCGGCTTATTCCGCGGCCAGCCGCGCTTCCCCTCCAGCGCTTCCAGCAGTCCCGTCTCCTCGCCGCAGATATACGCCCCGGCGCCCATGTGCACATAACATTCGAGCTTATATTTGCTCCCAAAAATTCCGCCCGGCCCGAAGACGCCCTGAGCGTACGCCTCTTTCAGCGCCTGCTCGACCACCTTGATCTCATGATGGAATTCGCCGCGGATAAAAATGTAAGCCACATCCACCTGCGTGGCGATCGCCGTGATCGCGATCCCCTCCAGCATGCTGTGCGGATCGTAATCCATCAGATAACGATCTTTAAAAGTTCCCGGCTCCGATTCATCCGCATTAACCGCTAGATAATGCGGCCCTTTTTCTCCCGCGGAATAAACGACCACTTCTGCCCGGCCGAGAATCCCGCCCCGCCGCGCCGCGCAAACCAGAATCGGTCACCGTCTTGATAATGTCCGCCGGCGTCATCTCCAGCGCCTTGCGCAGCGACGCATATCCACCGGTGGCGACATAATCGTCGTACCAATGCACCTTGCGTTTATCGGGATCAGCATCGATGCGTTTGGTCAGGACAGGTTCAGTAAAAGCCATAATTATTTCCGTAAGAATCAGTCAACGGCGCTTTTCGCCGCGATGAGACCGGCCGTTGGTTCGTATTTCCACATCGGTGACAAGCAGCAGGTCCACAATATTGAGCGAGTCATCAGGTTGATACACATTCACCGTACGTCCGCTTGGAGAAATCGCAAGAAATTCCCGGTGCAGCACCGGAATTTTCCGCCCATCCGCCAAGTGCATTGTGAACTTCTGGAACGGTTCGGCTTTCCAAAGCTGACGTATTCTTTCACTCGTCATAGCGATGATATTGTATCACGAATCTTTTCGCGGCGGCGAATGCTTCTCCACCACGACTTCATCAATCACCGTTCGCCGCAACTTCACATTCGGATCCTGCGGCAACGGCTTTTCCTCAATCTTACAGTCACGATAGATCGTCTTCGAGTCTGACACGTCGGATTTCATCGCCTGCCGAACATAGGCCACCTGCCGCCCAAGCCAGCCAAGCAGGCCTTTGCCAGGTAAGGTGCCCGGCAAATCGCCCGGCAGCGGCTGCTGAGGTTTGGAATCGCTGTCATTCATATAGACATATTGACGCCAAACTCTTTTTTCGCCTGCGCCAGCGCATCCGCCAGCGACCCGTGCCAGGTATCCCCGACAAAACCGCCGCGATCATCCAGCCGGTACAGCACCCAGTTATCAAGCTGCGGCTCGATGATCAATCGGCTCACCAGGCCCGGTATCGGCCGAGTTCCCGTCCCGCGCCCCGATCCCAGATTCATCGCCGCATGCGGCAGGCAATCGTTGCTCGCCAACATCGGTTTCGCGAGATCGTAATAAATCTTTCCAGACATCGATTCACTCGTGCGACAGCGGCATCTCTGCCGTCATCTGCTCCGTCTGAGGATCATAGGTATCAATAAACCGCATGACATCCCCCACAGTCCGCTGGCTGTGGCCAAAAGTCAGCATCGCCGCTGTCGTCTGCTCTTTATCGAGTTTCAGCACGCTCCGCTCATAAGCGGCCACCATCATCCCAGTCCGCCGAACGCCCTGGCACAGTGCACCAGCACCGGCTGAAGAGACGGATCGCGAGTGATCGCCAGAAACTGGCTGATCTGATCTCCACGCGGCCACCCGCCCAGCGGAACCGGCAAACGAACGACCTTGATCCCATGAGCCTGGCAATAAGCCATCTCATCCGTAAACGGCGCGTGCGTAATTTCCTGATCATCCACCAGCGAAACCACGGTTTTTACATGCGTCTTCCTAGCAGCGAGATCAAACTGATGCAGATCGCGAACCCCATCACGATAGAGAATGCCCGCGTTCACGGTCGCCAGATGATACGTGTCGAAATACGCCCAGAAAATCCACCACCCCGCCGCCGCCAGTATCACCGCGACGAGGATTATCGGACCCACAATATGCAACCTGGCTCCCACGGTTCTCACAATTATTCCGGCTCAAACTCTTTGTTCTTTCCTTCAGCGTTTCGCACATCGACAAAACCGGATTGCTCATCCGCGCTCAGCGAGGCAGTCGTAAACGCCTTCCCGGTAGTGCGCGAGACAAACACGTTGGCGGAATCCTTCTGCGCGATCAGTGCGATCGAGGTCGCAGAAGCCGGCGATGCCAGCTTGATCGACGCCTGGTCCTTATCGCAGGTCATCCAGAGCAGCGCCCATCCACCTGCGTCCGTACCTTCAAGCTTTGCACCGTGACGTTTCCAAACTCCGCATCGGGCGGCGTATTCGGCTTCGACGCCCCTACCGCAACCGCCGCGATAATGACCGTCAAAAATCCCAGCCGCCATCGCCGACAAGACCGTTCCAGGCGCTCCACGCGCTCTTCCAGCGTTTGCATGATTGTGTCCCGTTGAATGAATTCGATCGGCAAACGGTCAATGGCCGTTACCGTCTTCCCACGTCACCGTGGGGTCGTGATAGTCGCTCGCGCTCGGCGGCAATTTGGCAATGAGTTCATCCACCATCTCAACCGTGAGGTTCTCATGCAGCACATCATTGATCAACATCACCGGAGCCGTCCCGCACGCGCCGAGGCATTCCAGCTCAACCAGTGTGAATCGCCCATCAGCCGTCGTTTCCCCTTCCTCAATCTTCAATTTCTTGATCAAATGATCCGTCAGTTTTCGCGAATCGCAAATCTCGCACGAAAGCGACCGGCAAACCTGCAGCAAATATTGCCCCTTGGGCCGCAGCCAATATTCCTCGTAAAACGTCGCGGTATCCAACACCTCCGCCGGCGACATCTCCAGAAACACCGCGATCTCCTCCATCGCCTGCACCGGAATCCAGTTGTAAGCGTGCTGAATCTCATGCAGCGCCGGCAGCAGCACGGCTCGCTTATTCGGATAGCGCGGGAAATATTTCGCCGCAATCGCCTCTTTGATCTCCTCGGTCAGATAAGGCTCGCTGCGCCGTTCAACCGTTGCCGTCCGTCGATTTTCAGTGATCCAGGCCATAGTTCTTTCCCGCAAACAAACGTTGATTTACCGATCCAACTCCGCCGCGATCACGTTGATGCTTCCCAGCACCGCCACCACGTCGGAGATCATGTGCCCTTCGATCAACTTCGGAAACACCTGATAATTGATGTAGCACGGCGGCCGCGTGCGCACTCGCCAGGGAACATTCTCCCCGGCCGACACGATGTAATAACCCAAGTTCGCCGTTGGCGCTTTCGATGCAGCCGTACACTTCGCCCTTGGGCGCTTCGAAGCCGCGATTGGTCATGAT
Source organism: uncultured Phycisphaerales bacterium (assembly GCA_963773725.1). GTDB lineage: Bacteria > Planctomycetota > Phycisphaerae > Tepidisphaerales > Tepidisphaeraceae > PALSA-1353. The sequence goes on along the minus strand of CAVZCA010000005.1, from coordinate 583,127 downwards.
CAATTCGAAATGCTGAATCAGCCCTTCGATGCTGCTGTAGACCTGATCCTTCGGCGGCAGAACTTCCTTGCCTTCGGGGCTGACATTCACCGGGCCGCGGCGGAATGTTGTCGATGAGCTGGCGGATGATGCTGCAGGCTTTGCTTCATTTCCTCCAATCGCACCAGATAGCGCGCATAGACATCGCCGGTGGTCATCACCGGGACCTTGAAATCAACCGCCGGCGCACCCTGCCCGTCCCAGTTGTCGGCGAAGCAAAGATACGGCTCATCCTTGCGGATATCCCGCCGCACGCCGCTGGCGCGGGCCATCGGGCCGGAAAGGCTCCAGGCGATCGCCTCTTCCCGGCTGATGACGCCGACGCCCTTGGTGCGATCGACGAAAATGCGATTCTTGTTCAGCAGCGCTTCGACATCCGCCGTCGCCGGCGGCATGTCCTCATTGACGAATTTCTTCACCATCCGCTTGAACGTCGCCTCATCCGGCAGATCCATGTTCAGCCCCCCTACCCGCGTCCAACTGGTGTGGAACCGCTGGCCGGACATGTATTCGACGATGTCGTAAATCGTTTCGCGCTGATTGAAGCCGTAGAGAAATGCGGTGAACGCCCCGAGATCCAATCCCGCCGCCCCGACGCAGAGCAGATGCGACTGAATCCGCCCCAGCTCGCCGGCGATCGTCCGCAGCACTTTGCAGCGCGGCGTCAGTTCGATGCCCATCAATTTTTCGGTCGCCCCATGCCAGGCCAATTCGTTGTAGATCGGCGCCGAATAATCCATGCGGTCGACGATGGTGACATACTGGTTGTAATTGAGATGTTCGCCCAGCTTCTCAAACCCGCTGTGCAGATAGCCGATATGCGGCGTCGCCCGGAGGATGCGCTCGCCATCCAGTTCCAGCACCAGGCGCAGGGTGGTATGGGTGGCAGGATGCTGCGGCCCGAAATTCAGGGTCCAGCGGTTTTCCCCGTCCGAGCCGCCCATGTCCGGCGGCATGACCTCGCTCGATGCTTGGTGAGGGTAAACGGCATAGCGGGAGGATTATAGCGGCGAGGCACTTATCGTTCCAGAGTACCCACAGCCATAATATTAGTATATACTAACTTATGGTGGTCGCGCGGTTGCGTTTGCCCCATCTCATTGCTAGATTTTGCAGGTCGGGACTTTGTTCCACGTGGAACAATGATTGCATTCTTTGCAAGGAAAGGAGTCCTTGCCATGGCCACAAGCGACGAAAATCAAGCCGCGTCTCGGACGAGGATTGAGCAGTTTGATTTCAATTTCCAATTTGCCGGTTGAGGCTGAAGTAGCACCCGAGATCTCGGTCGACCATTCCCCGCATTCATCCATAGTTATCGCTCCCCCGCCAACCAATGGCGAGCCGCTGCTGATTCCAATTGATTCGATTCGTCCCAACCCGCATCAGCCGCGAAAAACAATCAACGAAGCGGTCCATCGCCGAGCTGGCCGCCAGCATGAAATCCTCCGGGATCATCCAGCCTCTGGTACTTCGGCGAACCAAGGATGGCTTCGAACTCATCGCCGGCGAACGCCGCTGGCGAGCGGCCAAATTGGCCGGCTTATCCGAAGTTCCCGCCGTCGTCCGGGATGTCGATAGCTTTACCCAGGCCGCAAATGGCCCTGGTCGAAAACATCCAGCGCGAAGATCTGAACCCGATCGAACGGGCCCAGGGATATCGCGTCCTTGATGGATCAACTCGGCCTGACCCAGGCCGAATTGGCCGGCCGAATGGGCGAAGACCGCAGCAGCATCGCCAACTATCTCCGGCTTCTCGACCTCTCAGAAGGCGTGCGAACCCTGGTCCGCGACGGCCGCCTGAGCCTCGGCCACGCCAAGCTATTGGCGGGGGTGTCCGAGGCGATCTAAAGCAGCAGCGCCTGGCCGAAACGGTTGTTTCCCAGGGCCTTTCCGTCCGAAATCTGGAACGCATGATGCAATCGGTCGCCCGGCCAGCCACAACCCGAAAATCCGCAGGCTCACCCGCCCATTTCCAGGATCTGGAAAAATCCCTGGCCCGCCAACTCGGCATGCGAGTCCAAGTCCGATCGGCTGCAAAGGGCAAGGGAAGACTGATTCTCCATTACACCTCCCTCGATCAATTCGACGACCTTCTGCAAAAGCTCGGAGTTCAACCTGAATAGCAATGTTCCACGTGGAACATGATTAATTAAGTATATCTATATATCTAAATATAATATTGAGATGTGGATCGCACTAGGTCCGGTCCCTTAAATTGCCGCTATGTCTGAAAATCAGAACAATCACAATCGCGCTCGTAGACCTGGCCATCATCGGCGGGGGGCCCACCGGTCTTTTTGGGGCCTTCTACGCCGGCCTCCGCGGTATGTCCGTCAAAATCCTCGACTCCCTCGATATCCTCGGCGGCCAGCTCACCACCCTCTATCCGGAAAAATTCATCTACGACGTCGGCGGCTTCCCGCAGATCCTCGCCAAGGACCTCGCCCAGACCCTGATCGAACAAGCCGGCCAATACAAGCCCGCCATCGCCCTCGGCGAGCGCGTGGATAGACTTGAGCGGGAAGGAGAGAATGGCGTATTTACTCTACATACGAAGACGCAGCATCATCGCACCCGCGCCATCCTCATCGCCGCTGGAATCGGCGCCTTCGAGCCCAAGACGCTGCCGCTTCCAGAAGCCGAGCGATTTGTCGGCCGCGGATTGCACTATTTCGTCAAGGATCTCCAGGCCCTGCGAAACAAGCGCGTCCTGATCGTCGGCGGGGGGGACAGTGCGGTCGATTGGGCCAACATGGTTTCCCCCATCGCCGCCTCCTGCACGGTCATTCATCGCCGCGACCAGTTCCGCGCCCACGAGCAAAGCGTCGAACTCATGCGCCGCGGCTCAACCAAAATCCTTACGTTTTTCGAGCTGAAGCAGATAGGGGGGAACGATCGGATCGAAAAGCCACCATCTATGACAATCGTAGTAAAGCAGAGCAGATTATCGAAATAGACGCGCTTCTGGTCAACGTCGGTTTCCACAATTCGCTCGGCCCGATCAAGGAATGGGGCCTCGAAATCGAGGGCGGATCGATCAAGGTAGATCCGATGATGCAGACAAACATCCCTGGCGTATTCGCCGCCGGCGATATCGCCACGTTTCCCGGAAAACTCAAACTGATCGCCACCGGTTTCGGCGATGCCTGCATCGCCGTCAATTTCGCCAAGCATTATCTCGATCCCAAGGCCAATATATTCCCTGGCCATAGCTCGAATATGAAAAGATAGCCGCCCCCATTTCAGCCTATAATTGATAACATGTTCAGCATGTATCGCAGCCGCTTGCTCGTTTTAGTCTGCTTTTTCCTTTCCGTTGCTTCGATAGCGGCAGGGGGGCAAACGACCCAGCCATCGGTCTCCGAACAACTCTTGGCCAAGGTTCGAGTGAAAGGACCGCTGCTTTTGCATCTTCCCGGCGTCGGCGGATATTTGGGTGTCGACCGGCGAATGCTCGCCGGCCTGCGTGACGCGGATGTCGTAGCCAATATCGTCGTCTATGACTGGACCGAGCACGATCCAGGCATTCATGCCCTGCAAGCTTACAGCCGCAATCAACTCGAGGCGCAGGTCATCGCCGATCTGATCGCCGCTCACGCTGCCGCTGATCCGCAATCTCCTATTTACATCACCGCCCACAGCGGCGGCTGCGGCCTGGCCGCCTGGGCACTGGCCAAGCTACCTGCCGAGGTTAAAGTCCAAACAGTTATTTTTGTCGCCCCGGCGCTATCCCCCAGCTTCGATCTCACCCCGGCATTACGTCACATAACCGGCAAGTTGAACGTCTTCTCCAGCCGGCTGGACACGGTCGTCTTATTCACCGGCACCCGAGTATTCGGAACGATTGATGGCGTTCAAACCGAAGCGGCAGGTTTCAGTGGATTCGTCCAACCGAAAACTGCCGATCCGCTCATGTACGAAAAGCTGGTTCAGCACCCTTATCAAAAGGATTGGATCAAATACGGCGATTTCGGGGATCACATCGGAGGAATGTCGCGCGCCTTCGCAACAGCCATACTGGAGCCGCTGATTTCCCCAGCCCCCACAACGCAGGCCGATGCTCAAACCGATTCTTCGCACGCGGGAAGTTAGAGCGGTTGAATCGCTCTAAGCCGACAGAACGTCGAGCAACTGTTTCAGATCGGTTTTCTGCGGATCATCCGGATTATCTTTGAGATAGGCGTCGAGCCAGATGCTCGCCGGCCGCGACATGCCGATGCGCGCCAGCACCAGGGCCAGATCGCGTTGCAAATGCGCCTGTTTCGGCCAGAGGAGCATTTCCATTTCTAAAATCGCCGCCACGTCGGCGTACTGGCTGTTCGTGCCGAAAATATGCAGCAAATTCTGAAGAATCCGCGTCAGCCAGTGCCGATGCGACGCTGGCCGGAGCATTTCATCCGACCATTCCATTTCCGGCCCGAACAATTCCTGAAGCCGCGCATGTGCTTCATCGCGGTTCAAAGTTCGTCCGCCGCTGAACGGATCGATCAGCATGATCTGCTGCGGGGCCTCTTCCACTGCCACAAGAAAATGTCCCGGCAATCCCACGCCCCATGTCCTGAGGCCCAGCCGTTCGCCAACGATTTTGTAAACAAGGCTCAGCGTGATCGGCAAGCCCCGTTTCGTTGACACAACGGCGGGCAAATAGCTATTGGCCGGGTTGTAATAATCTTCGGTATTTCCGCGAAAATCCCCCTCATCGAACAAGACGTCATGCATGTGCGCGAGGATGGCCTGCGTTTGCTGGCTGCGCACCCGCTTGCGGACGAGTTCAACGTAATGCTGCAACTGGCGATCGATCCGCTGCGGGTTGGCCTCGGGCATATGGTGCGTCGCGATGGCAATCGCCCCATATAACAAGGCATCCGTCGATTTAAGGGTTTCCACCTGTCGCCCCAGGAGCTTGAACGCCTCTGGCGAGCAGCATTGCGGTAGGGCGGGGCGATTCATAAAAATGCCTCGGGTTGTTGGCCGAGGCTTATATCGGTCCAAGTCCGGCTTTTTCATGCATAAATGAGATAGAGGACGAGGCAGCAATCAAAATCTGACCGCGGAATGACGAAATTGATATGCTTTGCTGAAAGACCGTGGCAGATGCCAGATTTTTTTACCCGCGCAATTGGAGTTTTCAATATGAAAAACCCCCAATATTGGCACAAATGTATTTCCCTGGCCTTAGGGATAGCCGTCATTTTCACTGCTTTAACACCTGTATATTCCGCCGAACCGGAAGGCGTTGTGCATGTTGGCGGCGATGTTTCCAAGCCCGGCGACTGGACGGTTAGTCGCATCCACGCCGAATTGGCGTCGGAAATCAAATCCGTGCAATACAGCAGCAGGGGGCAGCAGCATACGTCTAACTGCGTGCCGTTGCTTTCCGTCCTGAACGCATCTGGCATACAGACGGAATTGAAAATGGATCCGAAAGCCGATCCCAAGACAAAGAATTTTGAATTGCGACTGGTCGTCGTCATCGAAGGGCATGATGGCTACGTCGTCGCGTTCAGCTTGGCCGAGTTGCTTGCCGGGGTTGGAAATCGGCATGTCTGGGTTGCCTTGGACATGGACGGCCAGCCACTGACACCCCGCGACGCACCTATGAGACTCATTGTGCCTGATGACGAAAAACCCGCACGCTGGGTACACGCCGTGGAAACAATCACCGCGTTTGACGGCGCCGCGGCAACCACACGGCCGGCAAGCTAGCGCGCATGATCGCGCTATTTCTCCGTCGCCAACCCGACGTCGATATACTGCCCGCCGGTCGTCTGATGGCAATGCACCGCCAGTGTATTCGCGCCCATCGGCTTCAGCGCCGCGCGAGCCGCGTCGGAGAGTTCCAACAGATCGTAATTCGTCGAAAATCCCGTTTCGGATCCGGCTAAAACTCCGTTGATATAAATCTCCGCCGCCTCGTCATGATGAAGATAGAGCTGCAATCCCGTCGGTATTTTCCCATCGGGAAAAGTGAACGTGCGACGAATCCATATATCACCTGGCGTATCGGTCCATTGCGTCCGGACGACCGCGCCGGGCGTGCCGAAAGAGCCGAAGCCGCCTGAACCCTGCTTCCACGCGGAATCATCAAACTCCACCTGAAACCAGCCGGCAGGCGGCGGAGTCGCAGTTGTGGTATATCGCCAAAGAACGGGCCGCGCCCTGGATGTCGGCACGATTTCAGTGATGACCGGCCGGCTCGGAAGTGCCGCCCAATTCCCAACCGTTTGTTTGTCCCGCGAAGCCCATTTCTTCCAGATGACCGGATCAGCAAGCAATTTGATGAACAATCCGCCAACCACCGGCCGCGCGTGCATCCCGCCGCTGTCAGCGTCCGTCGTCTGATAGGAGTCGGCCAGTGGATCGCGCGCAGTCGTCTCATTCAGATAATCATGAATCGGCGCGATCATCGCCTCAAAATCCGCCCGGTTGTCAGCAAGGGTGGCGCTCCAGATCGTCCAGTCCGTCTTGGTAAGTTTCGTTCGCGAGTCCAGCGGAATGCCAAACCTCTCCGTCTTCCGCTTATATAACTCCACTTCCCTTTTCGCGATTTCCGGCGGGAAGATATTCAGGCCGAGGATTCGATCCCATACAAGGTTATACTTCTGGCTCCACGTTCCCGGCTTATCAAACGCCAGAAGAGAGTGATCGCCCGCATCAGCAACCTTCACCCAATTTATTGCGTCAGTCTTGGCAAGCGCCTGGTAACGATCGGCCGAAACTATATCGCCGCGCAGACGGCACAAATCCCCATACGCAGCCAGCCCAAGAATCGCTTTGATTGACAAATTGGCGTTGTGTGCCAGATGCCCCATGAAGTCATCCGTGCACAATTGATCCGCAGGATCGAGTCCGAACTGCTCGAGGTATTGCGCCCACTTCGTCAATGTCGGCCACCAGCGCGTGGCAAAATCAGCGTTCCCTTCAGCATGCGCAATCGCATCCATGAGGATCAGGATGTTCCCGCTCTCTTCAACCGGCATGGCCTCGCCGCCATCGTCGGTTCCGCGAACTACGGGATATGTCCCCAGATCATGCGGCGAGCACGGAAATTTCCAGCGATCCGACGCGCCGTAATCCATGACGCTCACCAGAGACGCCTTGGCCAGCGTCGGGCTGAGGGCGATCCAGATCGGATCCATCGGATAAATCACATCCACCGTGGCGATGTCCCCATTGCTCGTATTTTCCTTGGTAAAAAATAGCGGCTGACCATTGGCGTCAGCGGCCAGCCCGCATGCGGCAGCGCACTGGCGATAAGCCAGCGCGGCGATTTCCGCATATTTCTCTCCACCGGCCGCCTTGAGATCGGCCATGAGGTCCCGGTCAAATGCCTCGCATTGCACCAGCCGCGCCGGATAATTCCTGAAAGCGGCCTGCAACATATCGTCGGGCGTAGCGCCATTCCGACGCCAATACGGGCGCAGCCGCACGCCGAAATATTTGATCGCGTAGATTTCGTCGTAGGCAATGACTACCTGACGCGACACCGGCTCCGCCCCGACGGCGCCTGAGATCAAACGCAAACGCAAGCACCGGTTCAGCATCGTTCGGAGCACGCGGCATGCGATCGTCATCTGATGCGGGTAACGTACCGTTCGTAATGAATTGCGTTTGAGCCGCCTGCCCCGAACCAATCGCCGCTTTCGCCTGATCGGCCGGTGCAACGACATAGGCATTGCCCCAGTCGATTCGCGTATCATCTCCCGACCGTTTCAAAATCGGCTGCTCCGCCGACCCCACGTGCAGCACGGTAAGAGGCCCGGCAGATTCCCGTCCCCATTGCACTGGCTGATTCGCATCGTTCAGCGATAAAAGTGAACTCGTCGAATCGTAAAGCTGAACGGAATGATTTGCGCCATCAACGGAATAGACCCGCCATGTCACATAGGACAGCGGCTGAGAGAATGCTTCCAGATCGAATGGCAGCGCCGCCGTCATGAACGTGAGCGTCACGTGAATGTCGCTGTTCTGAAATTCGTAAATCGTCCGCGTCGGCAAGACTGTGACGCTGAGTTGAGTGAGTGTGGGAACACCTTTGGGTTCCGGACCCATGAGCCGATAGGCGTTGCTATCGATGCGAATAAGACTGACCAGAGGATTCGGCCGTCCCGTCCAATGTTTGGTTGTAGCATCGGTCAGCCGATCCGCACCAGACCAAATACTGAGATATGGATCGAAGGTAACCAGCGGCACCGCAGGCGGACGGAAATCGCCTGATGCGCTAGGTGTCGTCGCCAAATTAATGATCAACGCCAAAACGTAAAATACGAATCCATAAGAATGGCATTTCATGACGATGCTCGCGAATCATGCGCGGCGGCGGTGTTCTAGTGTCGCGGGTGAACAGCAGCCTTCCGCTCGCCGGTCTCCTCCCACAATCGAAACCCTCCGCGGAATGCGTTCGTATTATCACCCGCACGGCAACGGGGAGGCAGCACTTTCAGCTTATGGACGTTGCCTCCCCCAAGAACCACATATTCCGGTTCGAGGGCCGCGATCAGGCGGGCCACGACATCTTCAACATAGCGGCGCCATTTCTTTTTGCCCACTCGTTCTAAGCCTCGAAGTCCAACATAGTCCTCGTAGGCCCCTTTCTTGTACGGAAGATGGGCCAACTCCATCGGCTCGACGATCCCGTCCACGATCATGGTGGATCCGAGACCCGTCCCCAGACCCAGGAAAAGCATCTTCCCTCCCTCGTAGCTTCCCAGTGCCTGCATGGCCGCATCATTAATAAGTCTGACGGGACACCCGAACGCCTTCTCAAAATCAAAACCAACCCAGCCGGGCTTGAGGTTGTGCGGTTCCGCAACAGGCCGGCCGCGAAGAACCGGGCCCGGATAGCCGATCGATACCGCTTCATATGCCCAGTCGTCGGCAGTCTTCAGGACTGTGGAGACCATTTTCTTTGCCGTTAATGATGGCCCGGATACAAATTCGCGCGGGGTCTTTTGGCCCGTGGCCAAAATCTTGACATGCGTACCGCCCACATCAACGACCAGAACTTTCATGAGCAAATCTCCGATTGAAAACGCGCCTGCGACAGGTTCATCACTTACATTCGTCGTTGGATCCGGGATTATGCCAACGGCCGTTCGGAGCGATCATCGCATCAGCCTCTTTCGGCCCCCAACTCCCGCGCTTGTAAGGGCGAACCCGATGATGTTTCTTGAGGACTGGATCGACCACCGCCCAGGCGCATTCAACCGCGTCCTGCCGGGTGAAGAGCGATTCGTCGCCCGCCATCGCGTCGCGCAAGAGCCGCTCGTAAGGCGATTCCACGCCGTGTTGTTCTTCGACTAGCTGGAGTTCCCGCTGGTCACCGACGAACTGCTTCCCCGGACGCTTGACACGGGCGGCGAGCGCGATGGCCGAACACGGGGAGAGCTGAAATCGCAAATAGTTTGGCCACCCTGCCTTCGTCGCCGAATCGGCAAAAAGCCTCTGCGGCGGCGATTTCAATTCCACCATGACCTCGGTTGCCGTTTCAGCCATGTATTTCCCGGAGCGCAAATACCACGGCACCCCGGCCCAGCGCCACGAGTCGATGAAAAGCCGCAACGCGCAAAAAGTTTCGACATCGGAATTCTTCGCCACGTTCGGCTCCCTCCGATAGCCGGCATATTGCCCTCGCACCACGTCGCCGGCCTTCAGCGGGCGCATGGCTTCGAAAACTTTGGCTTTCTCATTTTGCAGGGCGTCCTGGTCTTTGGTGGCCGGCGGCTCCATCGCAAGCAGCGCAACGATCTGGAAGAGGTGGTTTTCGATCACGTCGCGCAGGCATCCGGCGGTTTCGTAAAACGCGCCGCGATCCCCCACGCCAAAATCCTCCGAGAGAGTGATCTGAACGCTGGAGACATAATTGCGGTTCCAGATCGGCTCCAGGAAGGAATTGGCGAAACGGAAATAGAGGATATTCATGATCGCCTCTTTTCCAAGGAAATGGTCGATGCGGAAGATCGATTTTTCCGGGAACACCGACTGGGCTACCTCATTGAGCTGCCGCGCGGAGGCCAGATCGCGTCCGAACGGCTTTTCGACGATGACGCGAGCATTCTCTGCCAGCTTCGCGGCGCCGAGCCCTTTGATCACCGTCTCGAATAGCGAGGGGGGAATAGCGAGGTAGTGCGCCGGACGCCGGGCGCTGCCCAGCGACTTTTTGATCGCCGCGAATGTGCTGCTGTCGTTATAGTCCCCGCTCACGTAACTAATCAGGGATAGAAGATGCCGGAGGGCACGCTTGTTATCGATCCCACCCGATCGCTTGATGCTGTCCGTCACGTGTTTGTGCAGACGTGCCAGGCTCCACTTCTGAAAGGCGACACCGATGATTGGCGTATCGAGAGTCCCTTTTTTCGCCATCGCGTAGAGTGCCGGGAAGATCATCTTATGGGCGAGGTCGCCCGTCACGCCGAAGAGCACCAGTGCGTCCGAATGGGAGGGAGTCATCAATTGCCTCCCTTCTGGGCAGCGGCCTTTTCCTCGTGCCCGCCGAATTCCTGACGCAGTGCGGAAAGCATCTTGTCAGCAAAGTCACCCTCGCCGCGCGAGCTGAAGCGTTGGTATAGCGCGGCACTGAGAACGGGCGCAGGAACCGATTCGTCGATGGCCGCCTCGATCGTCCACCTTCCCTCGCCAGAGTCGGACACCCGACCGGCATACTTCGCCAAATCCGGACTGTCGAGAAGCGAGATGGCTGCCAGATCCAGAAGCCACGATGCAATAACACTGCCGCGCCGCCAGACCTCGGTGATGTCAGCCAGATTCAAATCATACTGATAGTTCTCGGGGTGCCGCAGCGGCGTGGTTTCGGCATCAACAGTCTGCTGCTGCTTGCCGACGTTGGCGTGGCGGAGAATGTTCAATCCTTCAGCATAGGCGGCCATGATGCCGTACTCGATGCCGTTGTGGACCATCTTCACGAAATGGCCCGCACCGCTCGGACCGCAGTGGAGATACCCATGTTCAGCGGTGCCGCCAATCTTCTCCCGCCCGGGAGTTCGCTCCGCCGCGTCGATGCTTGGAGCAAGAGCGGCAAACATCGGATCGAGACGCTGAACGACGGGTTTCTCCCCGCCAATCATCAGGCAGTAGCCTCGATCCGCTCCCCAGACGCCGCCGCTGGTTCCGACGTCCACGTAGTGGATGCCTTTAGTTTTCAGCTCGCCGGCGCGGCGGAGATCATCCTGGTAGAAAGAGTTGCCGCCGTCGATGATCACGTCATCGCTTTCAAGCAGTGGGACGAGCCTCTTCAACGTCTCATCGACCACCGCCGCCGGCACCATCATCCAGACAGATCGCGGCTTTTTCAGCTTTTGCGCGAAGTCTTCAAGCGACGTCGCTCCAACAGCCCCCTCTTTGGCGAGTGCCTGTACCGCATCCTGAAGACGATCGTAAACGACACACTGATGGCCGGCTCGCAGAAGCCGTCGCACCATGCTCGCTCCCATTCGGCCCAATCCAATCATGCCCAGTTCCATGTGGTCTCTCTTTCTCTTAAAGCGCCGATCATAGTCCCGCAGTTTGCGGAGTTCTCTATCCCACCGGACACGGTTTGGCGTTCCAGATATCCGTCGCGTATTGAGCAATCGTTCGATCACTCGAAAACTTTCCGGAACCGGCCACGTTTAATATCACGGTTCGCACCCAGGCTTGCTGATTTGCGTACAAGTTCAGCAGCTTCTGATCCGCGTCGAGATAAGACTTGAGATCCGCTAAATGCATGTAGCGGTCGCCCCCAGTCAGCAGCATGCCGCGAAGTTCGTCAACGAGTCCTGGATCGTAACGGCTGAAGTGGCCCGAGAAGATCAGGTCCAGTGCCGCGCGCGTTTCAGGCTCGTTATCGTAATGCCAGTGGGGATTGTACCAGCTTTGGCTCAGCGCAACCTGCGGCGCGGTCAGGCCGAATAGAAAGAAATTTTCCTCGCCTGCTTCCCGGGCCATTTCGATTGTGGCGCCGTCGCGCGTGCCGATTGTGCAGCGCCCCGTTCATCATGAACTTCATGTTGCTGGTCCCGCTGGCTTCATATCCAGCGGTTGAAATCTGATTTGAGACATCGCTGGCCGGCAGGAGGCGCTCCGCCATCGTGACGTTGTATTCAGGCAGGAACAGGATTCTCATCCGGCCCCGCATGTCTGGGTCCGCGTCTATCGTGGCGGCGAGGTTATTGATGAATTTGATGATGACCTTGGCCAGGTGATACGCCGGAGCGGCTTTACCCGCGAAGAAAAACGTTCTGGGAGCAATTGGAAGCTTGGGATTGGCGCGAATCCGGTTGTAAAGAACCACGATCCGAAGCGCGTTGAGCATTTGCCGTTTGTACTCGTGGATTCGTTTGATATGGCAGTCGAATATCGTTTCCGGATCGGCCTCTTGTCCGGAACTGGCTTTGAGCCAATCGACAAAACTTAGCTTTGCTTGACGCTTGGCCGCGGTAATTTGCTCATGAAAATGACGATCGCCGGCAAGCGGTCGGAGTTTTTCTAATTCAGCAAGGTTGGTGATCCAGCCATCCCCAATGGCTCCGCTGATCGCCCCCGCGAGAGCCGGATTGCACAGCAGCAACCAGCGGCGGGGGGTAACCCCATTGGTCTTGTTGTTAAACCGTTCGGGGAATATCTCAGCCAGATCTTTGACGGTCTTTGCGCAGAAGCGCCGAATGAATCTCCGAGACGCCGTTGGTGCTGTGAGATCCAACGATGGCAAGATGAGCCATGCGAACATGCTTGACGGGTCCTTCTTCAACCAGGCTCACGCGATCGACTCGCCCCGCGTCGCCCGGGAAACGGCGGCGCACATCATCGAGAAATCGGCGATTAATCTCGTAAATGATCTCCAGTTGCCGGGGTATGAGCGCTTCAAACCACTCAACCGGCCATCTCTCCAGGGCTTCTGGAAGCAGCGTATGGTTCGTATAGGCCAGCGTTCGTTTGGTCAGGTCCCACGCCTGATCCCAGGGCAGATGGGCTTCATCGAGCAGAATTCGCATCAGCTCCGCAACGGCCATCGTCGGATGGGTGTCGTTTAGCTGAATGGCGGCATATTCGGGAAGTTCCGCCCAGTCGGAATTGGTGCGACGGAATCGCCGTACCATGTCGGCCAGCGAGCAGGCGACCAGAAAATATTCCTGCACGAACCGAAGGCCCTGCCCCTTGCTGGTGGAATCGTCAGGATAAAGAACCCGGGTGAGTGATTCGGCTGACAGCGTTTCGGCCAGGGCCCCGATGAAATCGCCGCCGCTGAATTTTTGAAAATCGAAATAATCCGGCACCGCCGCCGACCAGAGCCGCAGCGTGTTGATGGTCTTTCCTCGATACCCCACCACCGGCCGATCAAAAGGAATTCCAATGAAGCTTGAGGGTTTCCCGATGACAGCCTGAAGCAGTCCGCCCCGCATTTCGAAAGAGCTGTTCAGTTTGATTTCTACTTTTTCTTCGAGTCGCGCCACTTCCCAGGGATCGGGGCAGCGAAGCCAGTTGTCTGCCTGCTCCCGTTGCCATCCATTCTGGATCGTCTGGCGAAACATTCCATACTCATATCGGAGGCCGTAACCCATTGCCGGAAGCTGCATGGTGGACATTGAGTCGAGAAAGCACGCCGCCAGCCGCCCAAGGCCGCCATTACCCAGGCCCGCGTCAGGTTCCTGCTCCAGCAGTCCCGTCCAATCCAGATTCTTTTCTTTTATCGCTTTGCGGGCGACCGGTTCAAGCAGCAGGTTGGTGACGTTGTTGGCCAGCGAGCGGCCGATGAGATACTCAATCGATAGATAGTAAATGCGCTTGGGGTTTGCGCGCTCGTAGGTCTCCTCCGTCAGCACCCATCGCTGCGAAAGAATGTCCCGTACCGATCTGGCAAAAGCTTCGAATTGATGACGCGGACTGGCCGCGCTCGGCTCGATGATGTCGTCAAACAGCAGATGCCGCTCGTAGAGAGCATTCTCGCTTCCGGCGAGGTCAACCGGGCCGCACCCATATTGCTGGCGGAGTTTTGACAGATCGTGCGATTGGGCCGAAGGGGACGATTCCGCTGTGTCAGATGGGCTCATGACAAATCCTTCCCGGTGAGTTTATCTGATTGGTCTCCGACGCGCCATCGCAGAGTCGAAGACGGAGCCATACATTTATCCTGCCCAGGCAGATTTGAATACAACAAACAATTTTCGTGGCGGCAATGTCAATTCCCCCTGTAGAGTTCTCCCCGACCGTGAGGAGGAGATGCGCTATGTATAGCGTTAGGCGTGATTCACGAACAAACTCGGCAGGCAGGACTCGAACCTGCAACCAGCCGGTTAACAGCCGGCTGCTCTACCATTGAGCTACTGCCGAAATTTACTGCATACTGACAATCCAACCCGTTAACCCCGACCCATCGGGATTCTCCCAATCAGCTACTGCCGAGTCGGCGGAATACGAAAACTCTATCGGCCAACCAAGAGGAGTCAAGAAGAACGCTTTTTTCCCGAATGTTGCAGTTTATCGCAATTCTTCAATCGCCACCCGGTCCATATCGTCAAAAGCCTGATTCTCGCCCCCCATGGCCCAGACAAAACTGTAATTCCGCGTCCCCGCCCCCGCATGAACCGACCAACTCGGCGAAATCACCGCCTCCCCGTTCTTCACCACTAAATGCCGCGTTTCCTGCGGCGTCCCCATCATGTGAAAGACACATGCGTCCGGATCGACATTGAAATACAAATAAACCTCAGTCCGGCGCGAATGCGTATGCGGCGGCATCGTGTTCCAGATGCTCCCCTCCTTCAACTCCGTAAAACCCATCACCAGTTGGCAACTGGCGATCCCCTTCGGATGAATGTATTTAAAAATCGTGCGCTGATTAGCATCCCGAGCCGATCCAAGCTCCACCGCTTCGGCGCTGGCTCGCTTGATGTGAGCAGTGAGATGCGTTATGTGGGCGGGATAACTCATCAGAAAAATCGCGCCGGCTCTAACTTGTTTTGGCTCTCGAATTCGATCTGCTGGTTTCCTCGGCCAATATATAACCCGTCGCAGTTTTCCATCGGATACGACTTGCCGTCCACGATCACATTCCCCACCGCGCCGGTATTGATCAGGCCGATCTCTCGCCGCTCCGCGAAATATTCCGAAGCGAGTTCCGCCTTGCTGGTCGGCAGGGCCAGCTTCTTTTCGGTGGGCACGATCGAGCCGATCACCGCGCGGTCGGCGTCGGTATAAACCAACTCCACTGTTCCAGGTTCAAAGAGATCTTCTACCAGAAACGACTCGCGCAATTCAGCCGTGGTCATCCGCTGATATCGTACCTGGTCAGCAACGGCTCGTCTTTTCATGGTGAAGGTCATCTGATTTCACACAAGGGGCGGCGATGGATGATCCAGCTTCATCGGTTCCAGGCGCGGAAGCATCAGGTGGATGATAAGCAGCACCGAAATATACGCCAAACCTGCGATGGCAAACGGAATGATGTACGTATGCGTCTTGTCCACGACGCGTCCCACAAACTGCTGGAAGATCACGCCGCCCAGTGCTCCAACCATTCCACCCATTCCAACGACCGAGCTAACGGCCGCCTTAGGCGCCATGTCCGACACGAGCGTGAAGAGATTGGCCGACCAACCCTGATGCGCCGCCGCGGCCAGGCCGATCAGCACCACCGCGATCCACATGTTGTGGATTTCAGCGACGAAAAGAACCGGCACGACACAGATCGCGCAGATCAGCATGGCCGTCTTCCGGCCCATGTTGACGCTCCAGCCGCGCCGCAGCAATGTGGATGACAACCAGCCGCCGGCGATGCTTCCCCCATCCGCCATCAGATAAACAATCACCAGCGGCGGCCCGAAATGTTTCAAATCAAGTTTGAAATGGCTGTTGAGAAACGGCGGCAGCCAAAAAATATAAAACCACCAGATCGGATCGGTCATGAATTTGCCGATCGCAAATGCCCACGTCTGGCGATATCCGACGATTCGCCCCCACGGGAGGCTTTTGACGCGCGGCTCCTGGTCGCTGCGGATGAAGTGCAATTCCTTCGCCGAAAGACGCCGATCGTTTTCCGGCTCGCGATAAAAGATCAGCCAGGCGGCGATCCAAATCACGCCCAATGCGCCCGCCATGTAAAACGCCATCGGCCATCCCCAAACCGCGGCGATAAAGGGAACGATCAGCGGAGAAAGCAGCGCCCCAAGCGCGCTGCCGGCGTTAAAGATCCCCGTCGCCAGCGCCCGCTCGCTCTTGGGAAACCACTCGGCAACAGCCCGTATGGAAGCGGGGAAAAATGCCCCTTCAACAATGCCCAGAATAAAGCGCGCGGCTAAAAATCCTTTGAGCGCCATTCCTGCCGGTAAATAGTGAATAAGCCCATGTCCCATCGCCAAAAATGTCCAGAAAACAGTAGCGATCAGAAATCCGCTGCCGCACGCCGATGCGATCCAGAATCCGCCCCGCACCAGCAAGCCGATGGCGTATCCAGCTGTAAACGCCATGCCGATGTTGCCGAAGTCGATCGTGTTCCAGCCATACACCCGGCCGAAGGTGTCCCCATTCAGGACCGACACAACGTTGCGGTGAATGTAGATCAGTACGATGGCTCCGAAGAGCAGCGCACAAATGCCCCATCGCACCCTGCCAACCGAAGTCCCTTTTACGGGCTGAGGTTGATGCTCAACAGTATTCGTTGCCGTCACGTTTGCTCCCAGAGATATTTGCTCCCAGAGATCAGAGTTGGTGATTACTCATCGTCCAAGCCAACCGCCGTCTACCGCCAGAATCGTCCCATGCACATACGCCGCCGCAGGGCTGCACAAAAATATCGCCGCCCCCACAAGGTCCTGCGGCGTGCCCCATCGGCCCGCGGGAATCCGTTCCAATATCGCGCGATTCCGATTTTCATCCGCCCGCAATGGCGCTGTGTTATCCGTCGCGATGTACCCGGGCGCGATCGCGTTGACGTTCACGCCCTTGCCGGCCCACTCGTTCGCCAGCGCCTTAACCAATGATCCAATCGCGCCCTTGCTCGCGGCATAGCTTACCACGTTGATCCCGCCCTGAAATGTCAGCATCGACGCAATGAAAACGATCTTCCCCCGTCCGCGCGCCACCATCTCCTTGCCCAATTCCCGGCCCAACAAAAATGGCGCATCGAGATTCACTTTCATCACCGCATCCCAATATTCATCCGGATGCTCCGCCGCCGGTTTGCGGCGAATAATGCCGGCATTGTTAATCAGGATATCAATCGTCGGCACATCACCGCGAAGCTGCCGGATGAATTTATACAAGGCCGAACGATCGCCGAAATCGCACGAATACCCACGAAACTTGCGACCAGCCGCTTTCACTTCCCGCTCAACGTCGCTCCCCGACGCAGCCAGCGTCGAGCTGACTCCGACAACATCCGCTCCAGCTTTAGCCAGTCCAACGGCCAATTCCTTGCCGATTCCCCGGCTGCATCCCGTCACCAGTGCGGTGAGTCCATCGAGTCTGAATTCCGCTGAGTTCATGCGGAACACAAGATACGCGGTGGGGCGGTCCTTTCCAGACAAAAGAGTTATAATTCCCGCTCTCCGTGTTGGACGCCGTGAAAAAAGTATCGCAGGCCCGCATCTCATCGTTAGGATAGGCACAAGAGCGGATGCATCCTTATTCCTGGATGGTCATTCTGTCCGTCGCCCTTTTTTGCTGGAGTTGCGCTCCTCCGTTCGATTGGCGACAAATCCTGAAATTCGCCGACATGAAACTCAAACCCTCCGAACAACAATGATGACGCGCATATTTCCGCTTTTCATCGGCATGGTTTTGTCCGCGGCGATCTCTTCCGCGCCGGCGGCCAGTCCCGATTACCCCGTTCCCTACAGCAAACCAAAGGTAGACGACATCACCCGGATATTGCGGGCGGTCAGGTCACAGATTGAAGCCTCGAGCTTCATAACGCTCGCGCGGCGGCCTTTGCCGGATTCATCCGATGTTGCGTCCGGCCGCAGATTTCCCTTGGCTACATATACGATGGGCGTTATTTACACCGGCATGCTGTCGGATGCCGATGCCACGGGCGACTCATCCTTCTCCAATTTCGCTGGTGACAGGTTTCAGATGTTCGCGGACACGATTGCCAAACTCGACGCCGAACAAATCGAAAAACATCACGGCGAGATTACTCATTTGCTGAATCCGACATCGCTGGACGATTGCGGCGCGATCGGAGTCGCGCTGATCAAGGCCCAGCGAGTCGGGATCGGACCGGATCTCCGCCCAGTCATCGACCACATCGCCCGCTACATCAGCACGGGCCAGCTTCGGCTCGATGACGGCACGCTCGCTCGATCGGTCCCATTCAAAAATTCCGTCTGGGCCGACGACGCCTATATGAGCATTCCATTTCTCGCACAGATGGGCGCACTCACCGGCGACGGAAAATATCTCGATGACGCCGCCGCCCAAATGCTCCATTTCTCCTCGCATCTCTTCGTTCCATCCACGGGCCTGTTCACACATCATTGGAACACGGCCAATCCGGATGATCAGCCAAAATATTATTGGGGCCGCGCTAACGGCTGGTGCGCAATGGCCATGGCGGAGTTGCTCGATGTGTTGCCCGCGGATCATCCGATGCGCCGCCGAGTCCTTCGCCTCTTCCGCGCCCACGCGCAAGCACTAGCCAGCTTGCAGGCCGGCGACGGCCTATGGCATCAAATGCTCGACCGCACCGACACCTACACCGAAACCAGTTGCTCCGCCATGTTCACATTCGCGCTCGCTCGCGGCGTCAACCGCGGCTGGCTCGACGCCGGCGCTTACGGCCCCGTCGCACAAGCCGGCTGGAACGGCCTGACCACCCGCATTGATAATCAGGGACATGTCATCGGCACCTGCATCGGCACCGGATACGCCGACGACTATGTCTTTTACTATCACCGCCCAAGCACAGACGATATACACGGCTACGGCCCCGTGCTCCTCGCCGGCGCTGAGATGATCCAAATGCTCAAGAACGACCACCTCAAAATTAACGACCCGCGGAATGATGCGGCAGCAACGTATGAACCGCACGGCAATTAGCCTTTTTAGGGCAAACGCCCTATACGGCCCGGGTTTTCATCGGGGTTTCATTCGTCTGCGTTACGTTTCGTCAGACAATGCCTCGGAACATTTCTTTTCGTCAAACGGCTATTTTTCTGGCTCTGCTGCTCGCCGGCTGTGCCAGATATAAGCCCATGCCCCTATCGTCTTCGGCCGTTGATCAGAGTCTGGCTCCACCCGATTCCAATCAAATCCGATTGTCGGCCCAGTCCATCAAGCATCCGCTGCTCAAGCCTGTTTCGTTCGATGATCGCCAGGGATTGACCCCTGATCAGGCCGCAATTCTGGCAGTGCTCGCCAATCCATCACTTCGCGCCGTGCGCGACGAGCGCGGTCTCGCCGCGTCGCAGCTTCTTCAGGCAGGTATTCTTCCCAATCCGCAAATCACCTTCGGCGAGCAATATCCGTATGGCGGCGCGATCCACGGCGCGGTGACCGCATCCGATATCGGGCTAAGTTGGGATGTCACGCAATTGATTTCGCGCGATGCCAAGGTACGCGCCGCCCAGGCCAACGCCGCCTCAGTGGACCTCTCGATCGTCTGGCAGGAATGGCAAATCGCACAAGGCGCCAAGGCCGCCGTCTACGACGTCGTTTCTCTGGAGGCTCAACTGGCCCTGGCGCGGGATATCGATCAGCGTCAGGCCCAGAATCTTTCCATTATCCGGGATGCGGTTGATCATCACGAAAAAACCATGCTCGATCTCACCGCCGCCCAGGATGCGAGCCTCGACGCCCATGCCACCGTTCTGGCACAAGAACGAGATCTGCAGCACCAGCGCCTGATGCTCAACAAAACACTCGGCGTCCCCCCCGACGCCCATGTCCAGTTGAAGTCCGACATCATTCTGCCGGATCATCTGAACGCATTGCCAGCGGCTAGCATCCTTTCGGGGCTCGAAGATCGCCGCCTGGACCTCCTCGCCCTGAAGTTCGGATACCAAAACCAGGAGCAAACCCTTCGCGCGGCCGTGCTCGAGCAGTTTCCCAAGATCAACATTGGCTTCAGCCGTCAGCGAGATGATACGAACGTTCAAAGCCTCGGCTTTGCCGTGACAGTGGATCTGCCGATTTTCGATCGAAACCAGGGCGCGATCGCCGTCGAAACCGCCACGCGGCAGAAACTGTTCGACGAATACGTAGAGCGGGTCTTCGAGGCTCGCTTTGATGTATATTCCGCCATCGACGATCTGGCCGCGATTTCCGGACAGATCGCCGCCGAGCAGGCCGCCATCCCCAGCCAGCAGTTCATGGACAGCTATCAGGATGCCTTGGATCGGCGAAACATCGACGTGCTTAGCTACTATGCTGCCATCAGCAGCCGTGCTCAAAAGCAATTGGAAATTCTGAAACTCAAGCAGCAATTGATGGACAATCAGATCGCGCTGGAGCTGGCGGCCGGAGAATATTTGCCCGCTTTACCCAACTGAGCTCCGTTTCCTGGAGATATTAATGAAAGTCGTCAGAAATGTTGGGGGGGTAATATGTCTGATCGCCGCCGCCGGTGCCGTCGGATATTTTCTCGGCCATCGCGCCCCCGCGCTCCAGTCGTCCGATGGATCCGACCCGGCGACCGGCGCCGTGCCGACTGTCCGCACGGCGCTGATTCAACATGCCCACATCGAACACAAAGTCATCGCCTACGGTGTTGTCACTGCGCAGAACAGCGACGTCTCCGTCCTCTCCCTTCCTTTTGAATCGCGTGTCAAAAGAGTTTTTGTGATGTCCGGTCAACGCCTCGATTCCGAGTCTCCCGTCATCGAGATCGAGCCGAGCCCCGACACGCAATTGCAAATGCTTCAGGCAAAATTGTCCGTCCAGGCTGCCACGCGGGACATTCAGCAAACCCGTCAGCGTTACAATGCTCATCTCGCCACCAATCAGGACCTTCTTCAATCCGAGCAGAATCTTCAAGTCGCCCGGCTGAAGCTGGATTCACTGGAAAAACAAGGTGCTGATCGGCGCAGCAGCTCAAGGCGTCCGGACTGATCTCCAAAGTCGATGTGCAGCCAGGCCAGGTCGTTCCGGCCGGCTCGCCGCTGCTGGAGGTCGCCGCAAGCGCTCGGATCCAGGTTCGCCTCGGCATCGATCCCAGTGACGCAGCCGGGTTGCACCAGCAAGATCACGTTGTCATCTCTTCGATCGATTCCACGCGCTCCGCGGAAGGCAAAATTCAGATGATCTCGCAGCGCATCAATCCCGAGACGCGCATGATCGATCTGTTTGTCTCTCTCCCGGAGGGCGCCGCGATGCCACTGGACGCCTCTGTTCGCGGTGAACTCACCATTGCCGCGGCCGATGCTCTGGTCGTCCCCCGATCCGCCGTGCTGCCCGATGACGACGGATATTCACTTTTCACCGTCGATCATGAAAAGGCAACCGAACATAAGGTCACGCTCGGGGTTCAGAACGATGATTCGATGCAAATCAGCGGCGACGGGCTCGCAGCCGGGCAAGCCGTTGTCATCCTCGGCAATCTGGAATTGGAAGACGGCATGTCAGTCAAACCAGACAGCGCGGCGCCCACCCAGGAGGCCGCACAGTGAAAGCCGCCCACTGGGCCAGCCGACATGCGAGGTCCATTCTGTTTCTCCTGGGGGCGTTGGTGATCGGCGGCATATTCGCCGCCAAATCGCTTTCCGTTTCTCTTTTTCCCCAGGTGAATTTCCCTCGCATCCGCGTGGATTTCGACGCTGGCGACCGGCCCGCGCAGCGTATGGCCGTCGAGGTCACCAATCCCGCCGAGGTAGCGCTCAGGGCCGTCCCCGGCGTAAGCGGCCTTCAATCCATCACCAGCCGCGGCAGTTCCGAAGTCGCCCTCACCTTCGACTGGGGCCAGGACATGAGCATGGCCCTCCTTGCCGCCGATGCACAGATCAATCGCATCCTCCCCACCTTGCCGCAGGGAACCACCTTCGAAGTCCGGCGCATGGACCCCACAGTTTTTCCCGTGATCGCTTACAGCCTGACCTCCGACAGCCGGCCGATCACCGAATTGCACGATCTGGCCCAATATCAGATTCGCCCCGTTCTCTCGACGGTTCCGGGCGTCGCTCGAATTGGTGTGGATGGCGGGGCGGTGGAGGAGTATCGCGTCACCGTCGATCCCGCCAAATTGATCGCGCGTGGACTAGCACTATCCGATGTCACTAGCGCCTTGGCCGCCTCCAATGTCCTCACCGCCGTCGGGCACGTCGAAGAAAATTTCCGGCTCTACCTCGTCGTTGCCGATACGCGATTCAAATCAATGGACGAGATCGGCGGAACAGTCCTGCGCTCCGGCGTCGGCGGGATCACAACCCTCCGCGATGTCGCCAGCGTGCGCCTCGACCGCTCGCCGCAATTTATCCGCTCCACCGCCGACGGGCATGACGCCGTGCTGCTCAACGTTTATCAGCGGCCTGGTGGAAACACCATCGAAATCGCGGCCGCCATTCGCCGCGCCCTCGCGGACGAGCAGCAGCAATTGCCATCCGATGTGAAAATCACCAGTTGGTACGACCAGAGCGATTTGATCACCTCCTCCGCAAAAAGCGTTCGGGATTCGGTCATCATCGGCGTCTGCCTGGCCGCTCTCGTGCTCCTGCTCTTCCTGCGCAATTTCCGAATGATGCTGATCGCGATCCTCGCCGTCCCCATCGTCCTGGCCGTCACGGCGCTGCTGCTTTATTTGCTGAACCAGAGCTTCAACATCATGACCCTCGGCGGCATGGCGGCGGCGGTCGGGCTGATCATCGATGACGCAATCGTGATGTCAGAGCACATCGTCCGCCGCCTTCACGGGCCCGGGGGCATGCATGCCGACGCCCGCCAGCGCGTTCTCAGCGCAACAGAAGAATTCTCCAAGCCGCTCGCGGGCTCATCTCTCTCCACCATCGTGATTCATATTCCCCCCGCATTCCTTCTCGGCGTCTTCGGCGCATTCTTCGCCGCGCTCTCCCTCTCCATGGCATCGAGCCTCATCATCTCCTTCTTCGTCGCCTGGCTGGTGATTCCGATCGTCGCCGCCCATCTCCTTCGCCCCAAAGATGTTGCCCTCGAAGAAATCGGCTCAGTCGCCCGCACCGCATATTCCGCGTATGACTGGCTCATGCGGCGCATCCTCCGGTTTCCCCTCATCGTGCTGATCCTGGCAATTCCGTTTCTGTTTTACGGCTATTACGAATATGGGCGAGTCAAATCCGGATTCATCCCCACCATCGACGAAGGTGGGTTTGTCATGGATTACATAGGCCCGTCAAGCGCCTCTCTCACCGAGATGGATCGCCTGCTTGGCAATGTCGAAAAAATCCTCCGCGATACTCCGGAGGTATTTGCCTATTCCCGCCGCACCGGTTTCAGCCTCGGGGGCGACATCAGCGAAACCAATAACGGCGATTATTTTATCCGTCTCAAGCCGCTGCCCAGGCGCTCTATAGCCGCGGTGATCGCTGACGTTTCCCAGCGAATCAAGCGCACCACTCCCGGCCTTGATATCGATCCGGCCCAGTTGATGGAAGACCTCATCGGCGATCTAACGGGCAAGCCGCAGCCGATCGTCATCAACATCTACTCCGACGATGAGCAGGTATTGACCGATCTCCCGCCTAAGATCGCCGATGCACTGACGAAAAATATGCCCGATCTGGACAACATCCAAACAAGCGTCACGCCCGCGGGAGATGCGATAGATGTCGAGGTAGATCGCGTCAAGGCATCGCTCGAAGGGATTGACCCGGATTCCCTGACCCGGAATTTAAGCGCCCTGCTCAGTGGAACGGTTACCACACAAGTCCAGCACGGCGACAAAATGGTCGATGTCGCGCGTCTGGATTCCACGCAACTATTTCAAGACCAGCGACGATCTGGCTAACTTAAATCTCCGCGCCCGGACGGTCACCTCTTTCAGCTGAAGCGGGTTGCGACATTCCATGTCATCAGCGGCGAGCCGGAAATAACCCGCGATAACCTCAAGCGCGTATGTCTATATCCAGGCGCGGATCAAGGAATCCGATCACCCGCCCGATCTGGGTTCGGTCGTTGCCGACGTGAAAAAACTGTTGGATCAGCCCGGCATGATTCCGCCCGGCGTGCGTTACACGCTCGGCGGTCAATATGAACAGCAGCAGATCGCCTTCGCTGGGCTCGTCAAGGTCATTGTTGCCGCTGGGGCGCTGGTCTTCCTGCTGCTGCTTTTCCTGTACGAACGTTTCCGCGTCGCCACCGCCATTATGTTCACCACCATGCTCGCCGTCGCAGCCGTTTTCATCGGACTGCGCTGGACAGATACTGAACTCAACATCTGTTCACTCATGGGAATGGTCATGATCGTCGGTAACGTCACCGAGGTCGCGATCTTCTACTATTCCGAGTACGCCGATTTTTTAACGGACGGCTCCCAATCCGATCGCCTCATCGCCGCTGGAAATTACCGCATGAGGGCCATCGTCATGACCACCGTCGCCGCGATCCTCGCACTGCTTCCCCTGGCGATGAATTTCGGCCAGGGCGCCGGGATGCTCCAGCCGCTTGCCATCGCAATCATCACCGGATTGATCGTGCAATTACCCTTGGCACTGATCGTGCTGCCCGCCTTGCTCCGGCTGTTGCGCGTTGAGCGAGGAAATCGATTGCAAATGCGGCCCGACCCCATCGAGATTTAATCGTGCGAGAGTGACACCCTGTGAAACGTCGAACCGGCCAATCCGTGTCCTGCGCAGTTCCGTCAGATACCCCCCGCATTTCAGCGCTTCGCCCAAATCGCGCGCAATCGCCCGGATATACGTTCCCCGCCCGCAATCAACCAGCATCCTCAGCAGCGGCCATTCCCACGACAGAATCTCAATCGAATCAATCCGGACGTTTCGCGGCTCAAGTTTTGCCGGCTTCCCGCCACGGGCCAATTCATACGCCGGTCGTCCTCCGATCTTCAACGCGCTGAAACGCCGGCGGCCTCTGCTGAATGATTCCCACCATCGCCGTCGCGGCCGTTTTGATTTCCTCCAGGCTCGGCTGCCGCTGGATCGCGACCGCAATTTCCGGCGATGTTAAGTCATCGGTTGCGGTCGTCCCTCCCAGTTTGGCCGTCGTCTCGTATTGTTTTGGCTGGCCCATCAGCATCTCGCACGATTTGGTCGCCTTTCCGACGAGCAAAAGCAAAACCCCCGTGGCGAACGGATCGAGCGTCCCTGCGTGCCCGATCTTCGTCCCGCGTGGAAGCAGTCGCTTCACCCGGCTCACCGCCGCCGCCGAGCTCATCCCAGCGGGCTTATCGAGATTGATGACACCTTCCATTGCGGCTGCTTTTTCCTTTGGTTCTTGTTTTTTCGCAAGTGATAGCGATATTGGATGCTTCGGATGGACATCCGGGGCTTTGCAGTCCACTGCCAATGATTTGGAACAAAACCGAGATTCTGCGGGAAATTCGCCGCCTCCATAAATCCGGCGCGGATCTATCCTACAACGGCCGGGCGCGGACGATGCAGTCGCTGGTATCGGCGGCGGCGTATCATTTCAAATCCTATCGCCGGGCCATCGAGCAGGCCGGGATCGATTATGCCACCATCCTCCGCCGCCCCCGCTGGACGCGCGCCAAAATCATCGCCCTGATCAAGTCGGGCCGCCGCCGCGGCGACGATCTGAATTGGTCTGCCGTCACCCAGCGCCGTGATGAGCTCGGCAAAGCCGCCTTCGCCGCCCTGCAGCCGCGGCTCTTCGGCAAATGGCATCGCGCGCTGCACGCCGCCGGCCTCGATGCCGATGACATCTCCCGCTATCGGCATTGGGATCGCAATTCGATTGTCTTCGAATTGAAATCTCGCGCCCGAGATGATGAGCCGGTGAGCAGCGGGGCACTTCAGGCGGACGATCCCGGCCTCCACGCCGCCGCGATCCGCCATTTTGGCGATTACGACGCCGCTCTTCGCGCCGCCAAATTCGATCCGCAAAAAATCCGCCGCCGCCGCCGTTGGAACAAACCCCAGGTGATCAAAGCCATCAAGCTCGCCGTCCGGAGCGGCAAGAGTTTGTCCGACAGTGATGTCCGCCGCGAATCACCAGCGCTTTACGGCGCGTCCATCCGTCTGTTCGGAACATTCACCGCCGCCCGCAAGGCGGCTGGGGCAAAATTCAAACGCCGTCAGCGCAAGAATTTAAAGTCCTGATCCAGCCGTGCGCCGATCGAAGTCTCACCTGGGTTTGCAATTGACAGAGATATCCGGAAATTCCTTCGTCAAGTCCGCCATCACGCCGAATATCCGCAACTGTAGCGCGCCGGCATCGTCGATCTTTCCTTTTTCCAGGTCGTCCGAAATGAGGTTGTAGCCATCGACGAATATTTTCTCCCCTTCACAAAATGCCTGCTCGCGGGTGTCTCCGGGGATCGTATGACGGCGCCTGGCGCGATAATCCATGTTGAAAGTGCGTCCGTAATCCAGCTTCCAGAAACCGTCAATGTTGTGGAAATAGAGCGGGGCGCGGCCAGACGCCATCGCTTGAATAAACTGGCGCCGCCGGCGTGACCGCGAATTCATTCCCCATCAGCCGGCAATCCTTCGCATCGATGCGCGCCATCAGCTCCCTTATCCCAACGGCCGAGGGAGTCCAATACGTATTCAATCCCATCGCCCCAGCGCCAAATCGGGCGACGGCATCCTTCTGAAGGCGGTAAACCGCAAGATCGATATCCACCAGCAATGGCACAATCTTCGTAAGTTGCGGATTGGCATCCGGACCCAGGTAAATTTGAGATTTCACCGCCGCGGCGTCCCCCCGATCGTAAGCGTCGATCATCGTCTGAAGCACATGCCGGCACGTTTGGTATTGCGCTTTGAGCCCGGCATCCGCCTGCGGGGCGGGCAGGGAATCAGCCAGAACGATCGGCACATTTTCGGCAGGTTGCTCCGTCTTTTGCACGACGGCAGCCGCCCCCGCTCCGACGCACGCAGCCGCGACAATGAATTTAATCGTGACAAGCCTCAACTTATTTTTCGTCATCATTTTTGATACTCCCTTAGCTAGTGGAATTGCTGGACCCGGATGCCCGCCAGCGCTGTGAACAACGAAATCAACCGCCGCCTTGACCGCCGATGCCGGCGCCGTCTCCGCCACGCTGAGGGCCAGACAGCCAGCCAGTGCATCGCCGGTCACTCCAACACCCCGGCGAATCAGATTATCCCTCAACCGCTCCAGCGCCGCGAAATGCGCTTCTTGGCCGCATGCTCTGAAATCCCCATCTCCCGCCCAACAATTGCCAGCGGCATCTCTTCAAAATATCGCATCAGCAAAACGGTGCGGTCCTTAGTGGAAAGATTCGCCAGCGCGTCATCCAAATACGGACCGACATCTTCCGATTTTCTCTCCGAGGTTGTCTGCAAACGCATGGCTGCTGCCTCCCGCTCGCGACGTATTCGTCGTGCTTCGGCCCGTCGAACGTTGTTGGCCGCATACCGCGTCGCGTGAAAAAGCCAACCTTTGATCAGCGTTCCTGGTTTGAGTTCCGCCGCCTTCTGCGACAGCAGCAGGAATACCGCCTGGAGAATATCTTCCGCCAATTGCCGGTCCCTGATCTGACGCAAAGCCGCCGCGTAAACGAAGTGGACGTGCCGCTCGACAAGGTGCTGGAACGCCACCGCGTCGCGGTTTTGCGCATAATTCGCCAGCAATTGGGTATCCTCATCCACCATCGCCATATTCTCCATCAACGAATGTTCATGGAACAGCGAAAGAGACAAAATGCGCGAGAACCCCCCTGAATGGTCGCATCTTCTTGAATTAACGTCAGTTAACCCGCGTATCCCCGGGGATGTTTGCTGAACCAGTTCCAGGCCGAGCGGATAATCGCCTCGGGATCCTTGTGCTTCGCCTCCCACCCCAGGATTTTCTTTGCCCGTGATGGATCGGCCCACAGCGCGATGGCATCCCCCGCGCGGCGAGGGCCATAACTCACCGGCACTTTTTTTCCGGCAACTTTTTCCGCAGTCGCAATGATTTCCTTAACGGAGAATCCGCGCCCGGTCCCAAGATTACAGTAGATCGGCTCGCCCTCTTTCAGCCGTTCCATCGCCTGGATATGCGCATCCGCCAAGTCATCCACATGAATGTAATCACGAACATTCGTCCCATCCGGCGTGGGATAATCCGTCCCAAAGACCGTGATGCCCGGCCGAACGCCCAGAATCGCCTGGAGGATCACCGGAATAAGGTGCGTTTCCGGCTCGTGATCTTCACCAAGGCTGCCGTCGATCGCGCATCCACTGGCGTTGAAATATCGAAGGGCCGCGAATTTGAATTTCCGATTTCCCACCTGCGTGTCGGCCAGAATTTGCTCGACCATCAATTTGCTCCGGCCATAGGGCGAAACCGGCGCCTTCTTTTCATCCTCGGTGATCGGCACGTGATCCGGATTCCCATAGGTCGCGCACGTGCTGGAAAAAACAAAACGCTCGACCCCCACTTCCTTCATCGCTTCCAGCACACCGATCGTCGTGGCGACGTTGTTGTGATAATACATCAGCGGGTGCTCGACGCTTTCGCCGACGTAGGCATAGGCCGCGAAATGCATGACCGTGTCGATCTTGTGTTTTCGCAGGGCGTCGATCAGCTTGGGCTTGTCATTGAGATCGCTGACGATGCCGGGAACCTTGAGAATGTCGATCACTTCACGGTGTCCGCGGGCCAGGTTGTCGTAAATCACCGGCGAATGCCCCGCTTCCTTAAGGCGTTTGACCGTATGCGATCCGATATATCCCGCTCCGCCGGCGACCAGCACGTTCATTCAATATGCTCCTTCTTTTATTGCCAGCGATGAGTATAGAGCACGTTTTTGCTCGCGTAAAATTCGCCCGCAACGCCCCGTGTTAGTCTGAATTCGGGTCCGAATAGTGAAATGGCATACTGGCGCGATTCGATTTGAGAGAAAATCGGCGGGAACCGTAAAACCTCGGTCTGTTTCTGTCGAAATTTTCTGTTGATGGTGAACAGAAATTGGCCACGACTGTTAACTGGACCACCAATGGTGCTGGCCTGGGGTGTTGCCGTCGTCGTCGGCATGTGTGGCCTGGTCCGATATCAAATGACGCCCGCCGCCATTGCTCAGGAGACCCCCAGTCATTGGCCCAGGGGGCTGAGCTTTGACCGTAATCCAGGCCGTTCAACTTTAATCATGACCCTGCACCCGGAGTGTCCCTGCTCGCGGGCCAGCTTGAGCGAACTAGCTCAGATTATGGCTCGGTCCGCCGGCCATCTCGATGCGCGCGTTTTATTCGTCCATCCCGCTAACGCACCCGCTGATTGGCTGGACAGCGCTCTTTGGCGTCAAGCCAAAGCGATACCAAGCGTGACGGTGATGCTCGACGAGAACGGCCATGACACAGCGACGTTCGGCGCCTCCACCTCCGGCCAGGTCATGCTGTACGACGCGTCCGGCGCAATTCAATTCAGCGGCGGCATCACCGATGGCCGCGGCCATGAAGGCGACAATCCCGGAATGCTCGCGGTTTTATCACTCGTGCGAGATGGAAAATCGCCGGTTTCGACAACGCCGGTCTACGGATGCTCGCTGGGAGTATCAAAAACCAAATGAGGTAATGGGAACGTGACTCAATCATTGAATATCGCGCCAGACTTGCAGCAGAAAATCAATCGTCGCGCTGAATGAGCTGCGGATCGCTTATCAGCACGCCCAATGGAAGCAAACGGATCGGCTCTTCGCCGTCCTGCTGCCTGATCCAGTGGTTCGCCTGCATAGCCGTGGCGACCTGGCTTTCCCCACTGGCGTGGGAAGGGCTTGAAAGCCACATTCATCCGCACATCTGGGCCGCGGTATTTCTTGGCGGCTTGATCGCCGCGTTTCCGATCACGCTGGTCATGGTGCGGCCCGGTGAGGCGATGACGCGATATACCATCGCCGCCGCTCAGATGTGTCATTCTGCACTGCTGATCCATCTTTCCGGCGGCCGAATCGAAACACATTTTCACGTCTTCGGGTCGCTGGCATTTTTAAGCTTCTATCGCGATTGGCGCGTTCTCGTGCCGGCGACAATCGTCGTCGCACTCGATCACGCTCTCCGCGGCATCTTCTGGCCCGAATCGGTCTTTGGCATCGTCGCCGCCAGCCCCTGGCGATGGATGGAACACGCGGGATGGGTTGTCTTCGAGGACATCATCCTGGTCTGGGCCTGCTTGCGCGGCGCCAAAGAACTCGCCATGCTTGCCGCGCGACAGGCGGAGTTGGAAGCAACCAACCAGCGGGTCGAAGCCGAAGTCGCCCGCCAGACCGCCCGGCTCGAATCCGTCAGCCAGGAATTGATCGGCACCGCCCGCCGCGCGGGCATGGCGGAGATCGCCACCGGAGTTCTGCACAACGTCGGCAACGTCCTGAACAGCGTCAACGTCTCAGCCAGCCGTCGCGCTGAAAAAAGTGAAAGATTCGGAAGTCTCAAGCCTGGTCAAAGTCGGCGAAATGCTTCAGACGAATCAGGCGAATCTTGCCGGCATTCCTCACCGCCGACGAGCACGGCAAGCATTTGCCGGGCTTTCTGATCGAACTGTCGGACTGCCTGAGCAAGGAGCACAAGGGGCTGGTCGATGAGCTTCAGTCCGTCGCCACGGGCCTGGACCATATCAAGCAGATCGTCGCTGCCCAGCAGCAGCACGCCAAGAGCGGAAGCGTTCGCGAGAAGATGTCGCCCGGCGATATCTTCGAAAAGGCGGTCACGATGGACCTGGGCGTCTCCACCGATCAAAACCTCACCATCGTTCGCGATTTCCAGGAGATTGACGCCGGTCGCCCTCGACAAGCATAAGGTTCTGCAGATTCTCATCAATCTGCTGAGCAACGCGAAAAAGGCGGTCATCGCATCGCCGCAATCCGGAAAAGCAGATCGTCCTGTCCACGCAAGAAAATCGATGACGCGACAGAACAGCTTCGTGCGATTCGAAGTGAACGACAACGGAGTGGGGATCGCCCGAAGGATTTGACGAAGATTTTCGCCCATGGCTTCACCACGCGCGAAGAAGGCCACGGCTTTGGCCTGCACAGCGCCGCCAATGCCGCGCAGGGAAATGGGCGGCAATCTATCAGTCGCCAGTGAAGGCGCTCGGATCGTGGCGCAACGTTTACTCTCGATCTCCCGCTCGCCGGCTTGTCGTCGGTTGAGCAGCTCCTGGAAAGGAAAAAGGAACGGTAATGACAACAGACGAAACAACACGCGAGGCCCGTCGCATCCTCGTCATCGACGACAACGACGCCATTCACAACGATTTCCGGAAGACGCTCGCAGGCCGGCGATGCGCCGTCGGCGAAGCTCTCCAGCAGCAAGGCCGCGCTCTTCGGCGACGCCGCGCCGGCGGCCAGACGATAATTCGCTCCCGAAATTTGAAGTGGAATCGGCCCTGCAGGGCGAGGAAGGCCTGAAAAAGCTTGAAGAAGCACTGAAAGCAGGGCAGCCGTTCACATGTCGCGTTCGTCGATATGCGCATGCCTCCCGGCTGGGACGGCGTTCAAACCATCCAGCGGCTCTGGGAGGTCGATCCCAACGTTCAGGTCGTCATCTGCACCGCCTACTCGGATTATTCCTGGGAGGAAATCTCCAAAAAGCTGGGCTTGACCGATCGGCTGCTGATTCTGAAAAAGCCGTTCGATCCGGTGGAGATCACGCAGATCGCCACCTCGCTGAGCGAAAAATGGTCGCTGAACGCGGACCGCTAAATTGAAGATGGATCAGTTGGAACACATGGTTCAGGAACGAACCGCGGAACTGGTCCATGCCGCGCTGCATGACAAGCTCACGGGCCTGCCCAACCGGGCGCTGCTTGCGCGATCGGATCGTGCAGGCCATCGAACGCCGCAAGCGAAACCCCAAGTACAAATTTCGCCCTCTTCTTCGCGGATTTTGACCGCTTCAAACTGATCAACGACAGTCTCGGCCACGAGGTGGGCGACGAATTGCTGGTCGCGATTTCCGAGCGCCTGGCCAAATCGATGCGCAGCACCGATTCCGTTGCGCCCGACGGAGAGCTCTTCCACCGCCGCGCGGCTGGGGGAGACGAATTTGTCATTATCGCCGACGACATCAAGAGCCTTTGAAGATGCCGGGCGCATCGCCGAACGGCTTCTCGAAGCTCCTGGGCGAAACCTACAAGCTCAAAGAGCACAACGTCACCAGCACCGCCAGCATCGGCATCACCACCAGCGCGATCCCCTACGAAAATGCCGACGACATGCTTCGGGACGCCGACACCGCCATGTATCACGCCAAGGCCGCCGGCAAGGCCCGGTACGTCATGTTCGATCGCCAGATGCACGAGCAGGTCACCGCGCGTCTCGAAATGGAAAACGATCTGCGCCATGCATTGGAACGCCATGAATTGGTCCTGCATTATCCAGCCGGTCGTCTCGCTGACCAACGGCGCCCTGATGGGAT
This sequence comes from uncultured Phycisphaerales bacterium, assembly GCA_963773725.1. GTDB lineage: Bacteria > Planctomycetota > Phycisphaerae > Tepidisphaerales > Tepidisphaeraceae > PALSA-1353. The sequence continues at coordinate 550,632 of CAVZCA010000005.1, read as the reverse complement.
TCGAAGCCCTGGTCCGGTGGAATCATCGCACCCGGGGATTGATCCTTCCCAACGATTTTATTCCATGCTGCGAAGAGACCGGACTGATCGTCCCCATTGGCTATTGGGTTCTCGCCGAAGCCTGCAGGCAGCTCAAAGCCTGGCAAACCGCGTTTCCCACTCAGGCGAATCTGTCCATGAGCGTGAATCTGTCCGCCAAGCAGCTCATCATGCCGGACCTTGCCACGCGCGTGCGACAGACTTTTGGACGAAACCGGCCTCAAGCCCGGCGATCTCATTCTGGAGATCACCGAAACCGTGATGATTCGCAACGCCGACGCCAGCATTCCCGTCCTGCGCGAATTGAAGGAGATGGGGATCAAGCTTCACATGGATGATTTCGGAACGGGCTATTCCTCGTTGAGCTGCCTGCATCGCTTTCCGCTGACCGGGCTGAAGATCGACCAAAGTTTCGTGAAGAGCGCCGGCGAAAACCGCGATTATGCGGCGATCGTTCACGCGATCGTCACACTGGCAAGAAATCTGGGCATGTCGCTGGTGGCCGAGGGAATCGAAACGGCCGAGCAGGTCGTCTTGCTGCAGTCGATGGAATGCGAACACGGACAGGGATTCTATTTCAGCAAGCCGCTCGATGCGGCCGCCGCACTGGACTTTATCCGAAAGCAGGGCGTGGCCAACACTCGTCCGATCCGGGCCGCGGGTTGAACCTAACCACGACGGAGGCAATCCATGTCAGATTTCATCGGCCTTGAAGCTGACGCCCAGATCGACCCGGACGATTCCGACGGCTTCCTCAAGGTAATGAAGTGGCCGATCATTATCATTCTAATGATCACTTCTCTGCCCGCCGGCTTCACGCCGTTCATCGTGGCGGGAGCATATAGTGAAGTCGCACAGGAACAGCACGTTTCGCTGAAATGGCGGAATCAGCGAAGAATCGTGAGCGGGCAGCGCTTGATCCACATGGCGATCCTGGCCGCCGCGGCTGCCGCAATGGCTCATATTCTCCTAGTCAATCGATCATGGCGAAAATGGAACAGCCAATTCCTTACCGTGCGAGGAGCGGTTTGGTTCGTGATGGCGTGGAGCGCTTTCGCGCTTGGGATGGTATTTGGGGTCTGGATATATATGGCGGCGACGAAATAGGGCGATGTAAACCGCGTTACTTCAGCACGACGGCGGACTTGGCCGTCGGAGTAACCCACTCCCAGCCGGTCAGCGTCACTTTCAGGCTATGGATGTGTCCCCCAACCTCATGATTCGTCCGAGTCATGGTATCGACGTGAATCCGTTTGACCAATTCCGCGATTTCATCGATGCCCCCGTTTTCCAAATTCTTTGTTTCATCGGGCCATTGAACCACTTTCCCCTGCCCAAAAGCGTATCCCCAATCCGCGTTCCATGAAGAAATATCCGGAATCTTGGCATTCCATGGCCATGCAATAAACAGCCGCCTCAATTCTCCCTTGCGATCGAATCCATCGATCAGAAATTCCACGCCCTGCGTCTTGCCTGAGCATTCGGAACACTGGCACCAGGATTCGGTAATGAGTTTGCCGAACCCCTTATCAATCACCGCGGCGACTTCTAAATGCGTTTGGCAATCGGCAAAAGACAGTTTCTTCAAACAACTCGCTACGGTCCGTTTCTTCCAGGTATTGATGCCACTGTGGCTAATGACCATGCCCGAGCCCGCGATGGGGAAAATCTTCTGCAGCGTGTCGGTGGTCACCTTCCCATGCTGATTGGATCGCCCGTCAGATTGAATAGCGACGCCCGCGCGAAATTTTGCCGAGACGATGAGAGTCATATTTACTCGAATTCTTTGCTAAATCGACCTGAATTACTCGCCAAACGAGGACAGGACTTCTCGCTAGGAAACCACGAGTCGGGCCGAAGATCAAGTGCAGATCACTTTCATATCGCTCGTAACCAGCGCAATCGCAAACCCGTCATATCCTTTGCTGCCAACCGTCTGGATCGCGGTAGCGCTCACGCGCCGCTCGGCCGCCAGCATCTCATTCATTCGCCGCACGCCCTGAATACTGGCATCATCGCTGGCGGCATCGATCACCTTTCCGTCCCGCACGACGTTATCGATGATAATCAGGCTTCCGCGCCGCGACAGCTTGAGCGACCAGGCGAAATATTCCGGATTACTCGGCTTATCGGCGTCGATAAAAATCAGATCAAACGGGCCAAGCCCCTTGGCGGCGAGCTTTGGCAGGGTATCCAGCGCTTTGCCAACTATCACCTCAACCACGCCGCTTAGCCCCGCCCGGGCGATGTTGGCCCGGGCAAGCTCCGCATGTTTCGCTTCAGCTTCCAGCGTAATCAGGCGGCCGCCCTTGGGCATGCCCCGCGCGAGCCAGATCGTGCTATAGCCACCAAGCGTGCCGATCTCCAGGATGTTCTTCGCCCCATGCATCTGCGCCAGGAGCATCAGCAGCTTCCCCTGGTTCGGCGAAACGCTGATCGCGGGCAGCTCCGCCTCGGCGCTGGCCCGCAATGCCTCCTCCAGCACCGGATCGGATTTCACAAGTAATTCCGTGAAATAGCCGTCAACCGCCGTCCATCGTTCCTGATCCATGATTCTCCTCAGTTCAACCGCGTTTTGATCTCAATATCTTAACCGCTCCAGCGCCGCAGCCATTTGCTTACGGCGGGCGCGTGCTGTATTTTACGTTTTTCCGGGCAAGAAGACGTGGGGCGGTCACTTCGGGCATGCGCCCGACCCGAAAACCCGATGGAGCGGGCATTTGGATAAGAAAGTGCAACTCACTTTCTTAACGGCTCGTGGCCGAGCGGCTGCGTGCCTCCCGTCACTTTCAGAGCGATTCGATGCGGAGCATCGGTCAACTCTGCAATCTGCAATCCATCCGCCCCATCCAGCATCCGCTCAGGAGACGACAGCGTGATCTTCGATTCGCTCCTTGGCATGTTCAGCATCGACATGGGCATCGACCTGGGCACGTGCAACACGCTGGTCTGCGTCAAAGGCGAAGGCATCGTCCTCAATGAGCCCAGCGTCGTTGCCGTCAAAAAGGGGACCAACCGCGTCCTGCAAAACGGCAACGCCGTCGGCCTGGTCGCCAAGGAAATGCTCGGCAAAACGCCCGGCTCGATCACCGCGATCCGCCCGCTGAAGGATGGCGTCATCAGCGATTTCGAAATCACCCAGGCGATGCTCGCCTATTTCATCCGCCGGGTGCATGGCCGAAAGCATTTCATCGGCCCGCGCGTGGTCATCGCGATCCCATCGGGAATCACCGCCGTCGAGCGGCGCGCCGTGTACGACAGCGCCGAGCGCGCCGGGGCAAGGCGGGTGTATCTGGTCGAAGAGCCCATGGCCGCCGCCATCGGCGCGGGGCTTCCGGTCACCGAACCCACCGCCAGCATGATCGTCGACATCGGCGGCGGCACGACGGAAGTCGCGATCATCTCCCTGGCCGACATCAGCGTCTGCGAATCCGTCCGCGTCGCCGGCGACGATTTCGATGAGGCGATCGTCAGCCACATGAAAAAAACCTACAACATGGCCATCGGCGAGCAGATGGCCGAGAAGATCAAAATCGAGATCGGCTCCGCGGCCTCCTCCGGGCAACGGCGAGCCGACCATGGAAGTCCGCGGCCGCGACCTGATCAGCGGCCTGCCGCGAAAAACCGGCGTCACCACCGAGGAAATCCGCGAAGCCCTGCAGGAGCCGGTCACGCAGATCATCGACGCCGTCAAACGCACCCTCGAACTGGCCGAGCCGGAACTGGCCGCCGATCTGGTCGAGAACGGCATCACCATGGCCGGCGGATCGTCCCTGCTCCGCGGCCTCACCACGGTCATCAGCAACGCCACGGGCCTGGACGTCAGACTGGCGGAAGATCCCCTCACCTGCGTCGCCCGCGGCACCAGCGTCTATCTGGAAAATCTCGAGCTGTGGAAAGAAACGATGGAATCCGACGCCGACGAGGGCTGATGAAAAGCCGATTGAGGCGTGAGCGATGTCCCTTCGATTCAGCCAGACTTTTTTCGCCCTGTTGATTCTCAGCTTTTTCAGCGCCTTTGTTCTGCCTTCGCGCGTGACCGATCTCGGCCGCACCCAATTCGAAACCCTGCTGATTCCCATTTCGCGCCCAACCTACAGAATCGCTAGCGCGATCCATGGCCATTACGCACATGAACCGCTCGAAGACACCCGACCGGCCCAAACCATCGAGCAAGAGAATCTCATCCTAAAGCAGCAGGTCGAACTTATGTCCGCCGAAATCGAACGGCTCGCGCAGTGCGCAGGCGAACGCGAAAGACTCGGCGGCTTCGAGCAACTCTGCAGCCGATTTGAAGTCGCCGGAACCGATACCGATAACCACGACGGGCTGACCATCACCGGAACGGGCTTGAGCGCAGTTCGTGTCGATCAACCCGTGCTATCTCTCGGAACCGTCGTCGATTTCATCGGCCGGATTGACCGCGTCGGCTCACTGGCCGCGCATGTCACTCTGGTGACCGATGCGGGATTCAACGTGACCGGGCATTTCTTCTCCGTCTCCGCCGCCGGCGCGGCTGAAAATACAAACCTGATCGCCATCGTGCGCGGGCAGGGTGACGGCAACATGGTCATTAGCACGATCGCTTATGACATCGTCCAAAAAAATGTCCATGTTGGTGATTGGATTGTCCTGGCCGACGACCGATGGCCCCAGCTTCATGGCATTCGTATCGGCCGGGTCAGCACCATTCAACGGCTGGCCAGCCAATCGCTCTTCGCCGAAATCACCCTGGCGCCGGATACAACGCAGCGAAATGATGTCTGGGTCATGACCCGCCAGCAGTAAAAATCCTAAGCATGCGACCGCTAAGCTATTTCATCCTCGCCTACATCACCCTGGGTCTGCAGGCGGGGATCGCGCGGGCAATGCAGTGGAACGCGGCTACCCCGAATTTCGTCCTTCTTGCGGTGGTTTTCATCGCCCTCAACTGCGCCGCGCGATACAGCCCTGCTCGCCTGCTTCGGACTCGGTGCAATGCAGGACCTCACCTCCGGCGGAACCATGGGCCTCTATGCATTCTCCTACGGCATCGTCGCTCTGTTCATCGTGGCCATTCAACAGGCGGTCTATCGCCGGCATCCGGTAACCCATTTCATGCTGGCGCTGATCATGGGAATCATGGTGGCAGTCATCCTGGCGATTCACGGCTGGCTTCGCCCCCCCGGACCGGAGAAATCCCCCGACGGGCAGCATCTCGCCGCTGTCCACGCGCAGATCATGCCGCTGTTTTACACGGCGGTTTATTCAGCGATCCTTGCGCCGTTCGTCCTCGGTGCCCTGCAACGAATGAGCCGGGTCTTTCGCTTTCAATCCGCTCGGCGCAGAATGTAAGGAGCAGCCCAATCACCGGGCTCATCCCAAGGATGGGACATGTTCGAGCGCCGACTAAAAGTTTTACTCTTCATTCTTCTCCTCGCCTGTGCTGCCCTGGCCATCCGCGCGTTCCAGATTCAGCTTCTGCAGCGCGATCTGTGGCGCAAGCAGGCGACGGAACTCATGAAGCGCGGCGAGTTCATCGAAACCACGCGCGGAACAATCTTCGACCGCAACGGCGTTCCGCTGGTCGATGACGCCCCATGCGTTGACGCCTGCGTCGATTTCCGCGCCATTATCGATGACCCCGACAACGATTGGATCAACGAGCGAGCGGTCAAAAATCTGAAGAAAACCCTCGGCAGCCAGTTCAGAAAACCGTCGAATCCTGGCAAAAACCCACTCGTCATGGAGGAAGCCAAACGAATCCGCGGCGACATCGCGGCGATGTGGGATGAGTTGGCCCTCGTCAGCAATCAGACCCCCGATCAAATCGACGATATCCGTCACGAAATCGTCCGCCGCGTGGAGATGCGCAAGCGATACATCTGGTGGCACAATTACGAAGAATCCAGCGCCCGATCTGAACGCCAAAATTCCACAAGCTGGTATCGGCACTTCCTGGTTGACAGCTCCCCCGATGAATCCGCGATGGATAAATTCGAAATCGAGGTAGCCGAGGAAACTTCGCCCCATATGATTCTGCACAACGTCTCCCCCGAGGTTCAGGCCCGCCTCGCCCGCCAGCAGGAGCGGTTCTTCTGCCTTAGCCTCGTCCCCAGCAAATACCGCGAATACCGCTTCGGCCGCGTCGGCTGCAATGTCTTGGGATATCTGGGCGCGGTACGGCCCGATGAAGTTAATTTCGACGCGGGATTCAGCGACGGCCGGTTGCAGCAATACTGGTCCGACGAAGCCGCTCAATATTGGCAACCCGATCTGCTCGGCGATTATGGCATTACCCCCTTCCGCGAGCTGCGAAAATATTGGCCGACCGATCAGGCCGGCCGCACTGGCGTAGAAGCGCTCTGCGAGGAAACCCTCCGTGGCACGCGCGGAAAAATCGACCGCGTCGAGGGAACCGAAGCCGGAACTGATACCATCCTCGACCGGATCGAGGCCGTTCCCGGCAAAAATGTTTCCCTCTCCATCGATATCCTCCTTCAGCAGGACATCGAAAATGAATTCGTGAAAACCCGCGTTCATTATGACAAAGACACCAAAGTAGTTGAGACGCGATACAACCAGCACGGCGCGGCAGTCGTCATCAAAGTCGATACCGGCGAGGTACTGGCACTCGTCTCCAACCCCGGATTCGATTTAAACAATCTTCAATCCCACTATGCCGAACTGGCTCTCGACGAGTTGAATGAGCCGCTGCTGGATCGCGCCACGGAGATGGATGTCGTGCCCGGTTCCACGGTCAAGCCGATCGTCGGAAGTGGCGCGATCACCGAAGGCATTATGACATCCCAGGATAAAATTCAATGCAGGGGTGAACTCTTTATTGACGGCAAGCCGCAATCGTACGGGCACTGCTGGACATGGGCCTCATGCCACGCGATAGGGCGTCCGGCTAGTCACGGCCCCGCCGGCGCCGGCGATTTAGACATCGGACCGGATGATATGCTAACGATTTCCGATGGATTAAAAGCCAGTTGCAACGTCGTCTTCGAAACGATCGCTCTACGTATGGGAATGGAGCGGCTTTCGGAGTGGTTTGATAAATTTGGATTAGGCCGGCCCACTGGCATCGGTATCGAAGAGAATCCGGGACTGATTTATCATCCGACTGAAGCCAACAAAATTCTTGCCCAAACCCAAACCTGGTCTGCCGGCATCGGCGAAGGACACATTCAGGCCACGCCGATCCAGATGGCCAACGTCGCCGCCACCCTCGCGCGAGATGGAATTTGGATGCAACCCCGATTGCTGGCCGGCGATGTCGCCGGTCGCTTTACAACAAGGCCATCGGTTGCCGCCGGCCCCGAAACGGTCGATCTGCACCTCTCACCCGATGCGCTTCATGCCGTGCAAAAGGGAATGCTTGAAGTCTGCACGCCGAGTGGCACCGGCTATCAAATTCTTCCAGAGAAAATTGAGCGAGGACCCGGTGATCTGCCCTTGGATCGAGACCCGTTGGTGCACATGTCCATCGCCGGAAAAACCGGCTCGGCCCAGACCCAGCAACTCATGACCTTGGCTGTGCGCGATGACACCGGTAAAATCACCGGCTATCGCCAGATCAGCTTTGGAACGCCCGGAACTGAAGGATGGTACATTCGCCCACCCGTTCCAGATTCCGATCCACATCCCGAAAGACACCTCGCTCACGGCTGGTTCATCGGCTATGCCCCGGCCGATCACCCGCAGATCGCATTCTGCGTATTCGTCGAATATGGCGAAGCCGGCGGCCGCGTCGCCGGGGCCATCGCTCACGATCTGCTTGTGGACTGCGTGAAGCACGGTTACCTTCGAGCGGCGAAATGAGGAACCCGGAATGAGGAGCCCCGGAATGAGAAGCCATTGACCCAGCCCCCCTCCAAGCCCGATCCATCCCGTCGTCCGCCGACGGTTCCCTACGCCGGCGGCTCGGCCCCGGTTCGCGCCTCTTCGGTGACGGCTCCTCCCGCGCCGCCACCTCCTCCCCGTCCGGTCACGCCCGCCGCCAATCGCAGAAGCTGGGCCGAGCCGATCGTCCGCTTTTGGCTTCTGGCGACTGTCGCGCTAATCGCCATCGCCGGATGGTTCTTTACCCAACAATTCCTCGACGCCCGGCGCCAGCAATGGCTCATCACCAACGGCGTCGTGATCAACAACGCCATTGCCGTGGATTCCAACGGCGACGACCTTCACCCCATCGCCGTGGGTTCCCCCGTGACGCTCAAGTTCGATTGGCAGGGGCAGCCGACGGTTGTCTATGGAATCCTGGCCTCCCAAACCGTTGCCTTGCCGCCAGGCAAGCCGATTCCTTTCACATTGCATGTGAATCCGAGCGACCCAGCGGATTGGACCGATCGCCAGGAGCCGGAATCTCTCGCACGCCGACTGATCGCGGCGCCTGTCATCCTGGCCGCGGTGCTGATCACCGCGACGGCGGCGCTTCTGATTCACCGGAAGTTGCTCCGCATCTGGCGCAATGGCGAGGCCGCTCCGTTTGCCGTCGTTGATACCCGCCACACGGCTCTGGCTCCCCTGTCGCATACCGTCCGCTGCGTCGTGGCCAGCGAACGCGATCCAACCATCGTGATCGTCTATCTCCCCACTCGATTTGCCCGCCCGCAGACCGGCGAACTGCTCTGGCTTATTCATCACCCTGGCAAACCCAAATCAGCCATCGCGGCAATCGCCTACGAATGAGCGATCTTCTTTCTTTGGATTTCGCGTGACCGAAAATTCCCGACCAATCTCGCGGCGCTATCCGTGGCTGGCCCTGGTCGCCGCGATCATCATGCTCGCCCGCCTTGCCCTCTCCGTCGGCGTATTCAGCCCGGCGATCGATGAATCCTCCCACATCGGGTCGGCCGTCTCATTGATCGAAGCAAAAAAACTCATCGCCCCCGGCTCTCACCCGCCGCTGGCCCGGCTTGTCGCCGCAATCCCCCTCTGGCTCGATGGCGCACGCCTTCCGCAGTGCCGCGGACAAACCACCATCGGCACCGAAGACCTCGGATACGCCCTCGGAACGCAGGTGCTCTATCGCAGTGCCAAACCTTATTCCACACTGCTGATCCACGCCCGCCTGGCAATGCTCGTCTTTCCCGCGATCGCGCTGCTATACGTATTTCTGCTCGGCCGAATGCTCTTCGGCGAGCCAGCCGCGACGCTCGCGGTCATTTTCTTCAGCGTCGATCCCACGCTCCTCGGCTATGGATTCTGGGTCGGCAATGACATGGCCTCCTGCGCCGGATGTCTGGCCGCGACGCACCACGGCCTGCGATGGCTCACTCAACCCACATGGTGCCGTGCATGTATCGCCGGCATAGCTGTTGGATTGGCCATCGCGACAAAATTCTCCTGCCTGCTGGTGATCCCCGTCATCGTGCTCCTCGCCCTGGCGCGAACGTCGCCCTGGCGCAAGCTGCTCGTTCAAATGCCCGCGATCGCGGCCATTGCCTTCATCACTTTATGGGCGACCTATCTATTCAACGTCGGCCCGCTCAGCGATCAGGCCGGCCTGAATGCTGCCGCCCATCCAACTTCCGACAACGCCGCCGCGCAGGCGATGCGGCAGCAATGGCAGCGTGTCCCGCGCTGGATCCGCGAGACCCCAATTCCAATGCCCAGCTTTTTTCTCGGCGTCGCTCGCCTGGCCGCGCACAATCAATTCGGACATCTCGCCTACCTGAACGGCCACGTCAGTTCGACCGGATGGTGGTACTATTTCCCCGAAGTTTTCGTACTGAAAACCTCGCTCGGATTTCTGGCTGCGCTGTCGATCGCCATCGGTCTTTGTGTATTTAGACGGCAATGGCGTCAGTGGCCCACGCCGCGCCATTCTGATCCCATGCGCCGTCTTCTTCGGCGCAGCAATGGCCGCCAAGCTCGACATCGGAATCCGATACATTCTCCCGGCCATCCCGTTTCTCTATCTTTTCGTCGCCGCGCAATTGGCCCGTCCCGGCTGGATCGCGCTCCTCGCCGGCCTGATTCTCTGCAGCGCGATCGAAACCGCCGCCGTTCACCCCGACTACCTGAGCTATTTCAACATCGCCGCCGGCGGCCCGTCCAAAGGCGACCGCTTCGCCCTCGACACCAATCTCGATTGGAACCAGGATGTCTACCGCCTCAGCGGATTGGATTCACGCGAACCTCAATGGCAGGCCCTACGCCATCCGGCTCAACGGCCTTCGCAACAAACCCCTGATCGCTAAACTCGGCCTCGATCCCAACTCCCTCGACGCTTCCCCACACGGCAAAATCCTCTTCATGAGCAAGAGTTCGCGTCTGATCGACGGCCGTCTCTCCTGGCTCGCCCGCCGCACTCCGATCGCTCACATCGGCTACTCGATTGATGTATACGATCTGACGGGCCCGCCGCAGCCAAACGAGCCGGATGACATCCCCGTGCGGGATGAGTTGGACGCCCAACCAAAATAAAATTAGGCCATGTCAGCGGTCCAATCGCTGGCGCGAGAAGATTTGCGCAACCCGGCGAAGCACATACAAATTCACATCCCCCATCGCCGACGATCCGCCAAAAAGACGAAATGGAAGCCACAGCGGAAACATGCACGCCATCTTGAGCGGCCCGAAAAAGGTGCCGGCCGTTTTGCTCGCGACAATCCCCAATCCCACTTCCGCCAGCAAATGCCGCATCTGCGCAGCCGGCAGCGGCGAAACGTGGTGGTTGTACTCGTATTGTCCATCATCGAAATATCGCAGCGTCCCGGTAATCAAAAACCGAATTCGCCCCATCCACTCCGCGACATTGGGCGTAGTCAGCAGAAATAAACCATCCTCATCAAGCAATTCCCGCACCTGCGACAAAAAATGCCGCGGCGAATCGAGATGCTCAATGATTTCAATCGCGGTGATGACCGAAAATCGCCGTCCCAGAACCTTTGCAAAATCCCCATTCAAATCAACAGCCAGCGGCGTCACCTCCGGCACCCCAAATTTCTTCGCATCCAATTCGACAGCAGTGATATCCGTGAACCCACCATCCCGCAGCCGCGCCACCATCGCCCCCGACCCGGACGCCAGATCAAGAACCGCTCCCGCCCGAGCGCCCGCCTCCCGCAGCATCGCCAACGCATTCTCGTGCGTCCCCGGCGCACAGCGCATGACCAGCCCGCGATAGCTGCCAGGTTGTCGTCGCCAAAGAGAGCCGGCCATATTTCCTTTCAATGCGCCGGATAGACTAACGAACTGCGTCCCCACACGTAAGCGCGACCTCTGCTACAATCAAAAGGCCCATCATCCGTCAACAGGATAGCCAGCGATGTACGACACGAGAACGCGTGTCATATACGAGCCAGCGCCCATGGCCGAAGCGAAAACCACCGCCGAAAAAAATCTTCTCCCGATAAGAATTAAAACAGAATCATTTCAAAAAACTTCGCATCCCTCTTAACGATCCTCTCTCCATACAAGGTATCTTGTAACCCTTAGATGAACCGCATCTGGCAACAACTCGCCATCGCCACCAACTGGCCTGTATTGGCGGCCGTTTCCATCCTCTCCGCCCTGGGCATCATGAGCATCTGGAGCGATGTTCACGGCGATGGACCCAAGCAGCTTCTCTTCCTCACCATCGCCGTCGGCCTTCTGTTCATTCTGCAAACGGTTCCCTATCTGATCCTCGGCCGATACGCCTGGGCTCTCTACATCGTGAGCCTGATGCTCGTCGGATACACCCTTCTTGGCAGCAAGCTTGGCGACAACCGCCTCCCCGGCGTTCATTCCGTCAACGGCGCCTTTTGCTGGATCGCTTTCCCAGGCGGCGTCAGCCTCGAACCCTCGGAACTGATGAAAATTTCCTACATCCTCGTCCTCGCCCGATACCTCCGCTTTCGCGACAACTATCGCACGATGAGCGGCCTCTTCACGCCATTCCTTCTCACCCTCATCCCCGCCGTCATGATCCTCAAACAGCCCGACCTCGGCGTCGCCGCCCTCTTCGTCCCAACCCTCTTCACGCTTCTCTTCGTCGCCGGCGCGAAAGTGAAACATCTCCTGGCTATCGTCGGCATGGGCGTCGTCCTCCTCCCGCTTTTATGGTTCAGCGGCGATGAAAACATCCCCTTCTTCAAGCACCTCCCGGCAATCGTTCAACCCTACCAGCGCGCCCGCGTCACCGGCTTGCTGAACCGCGACCCCAAAACCCAGCGACAGTCCGGCTATCAGCAATTACGCGCCCTGACTGCGATGGGCTCCGGCGGCGCAACCGGCAAAGGCCCCGGCAAATTCCCTATCGGAGAAGGTGTCCCCGAAGCCCGCAACGACATGATCTTCGCCATCATCGGCGAGCAATTCGGCCTCGTCGGATCCATCGCGGTCTTAGCTGCCTACATCGTTCTCTTCATCGCCGGAATAGAAATCGCCTCCGCCACGCGCGAACCATTCGGCCGCCTCGTCGCCGTCGGCATCGTCGCCCTCCTCGCCGCTCAGGCGATCCTGAATCTCAGCGTCGTGATGCGCCTGTTCCCCGTGACCGGCGTCACCCTCCCCTTCGTCAGCTACGGCGGCAGTAGCCTCCTCGCCAGCTACATCGCCGCCGGTTTCCTGCTCAACATTGGCCAAAACCGTCCTCTGGTGATCGCGGAAATTCGTTTGAGTTCGATTGAGAGATGGGCCGGATTTGCTTGCCTCTCACAGATTGGTGTGTATAATACTCCAATGCAATTCCGATGGAATCGATGGAATGCGGATCATGTGGAGAAGCATGGCATGACTCCTTCCGACGCGGAATTCATTGTAGAGTACGCTCGCCGGCCGTTTCCTGAAATGGTCGGAAAAGGCAAGCGATACGTTGCCGGTCAGACCGCCGGCGGCCTCTACGCGCAGGTGGTTTATATTGTCGATCCCGATGGGACCCTATTCGTGATTCACGCCCGTCCGTTGGATGACTCAGAGAAGCGGAAATTCCGCAGGAGAATCAAATGAAAAAAAAGATCAAGCGATTTCAGGATATGAACTCCGCCGAATTGGCCGAAGCGACGAAGGAATATGATCGGCCGGGGACGATCGACCGAACGCGGCCGATGACGCCTGCGGAGCGAGCGGAGGAGCGCAAGGCTCGCCACCCCGGCGGACGACCGCGGATTGGACGCGGCTCGGAAAGAATTAACATCACAATCGAACGCGGGCTGCTCGCCAAGGCCGACGCGGTCGCACGTCTGCAGAAGATTGGCCGCTCAGAATTGATCGCCAAAAGTCTGAAATTACTAGTCGACCGGAAGGCGGGATAGACACGCGGATCATAAAGGCCGATCCTTTGAGATAATCCCATCATGCAGAACATCGTCATAGACAAACCCTACGTCCCCGTCCCGCCCTATCACGGGCGGATTTGGCCGAAGCTCATGTCCCTCTATTTGCCGGGGATGCTCAGCAGGAAATATGGCATCGAGCGCGTGGAGTGCGTCCACGCCGATCGGCTCGCGCAATCCATCGCCGCGGGTCATGGAGTGCTGCTGACGCCGAACCATTGTCGTGACGAAGATCCATTCGTTGTGGGAATGCTGACTCGGGAAGTTCACTCGCCGTTTTTCATCCTGGCCAGTTGGCATCTCTTCATGCAGGACTGGCTCCACGCCTTCCTGCTCCGCAGGGCAGGCGCGTTCAGTATCTATCGCGAAGGAATCGACCGCACCGCGGTCAATACGGCGGTCGAAATCCTCGAGACCGCCGAGCGGCCGCTTATCATCTTCCCGGAAGGCGTTGTTTCGCGCGCAACGATCGGCTCAATGAACTAATGGACGGCACCGCCCTGATCGCCCGCTCAACTGCGAAAAAACGGGCCAAGCTTCAGCCGCCGAAAAAAGTGGTCGTTCATCCCGTGGCCATTCGTTACCACTTCCACGGAAATGTCGAGCCGGTCATCACGCCCGTCCTCGATCAGATCGAGACTCGTCTGACCTGGCAGAAGCAGGAACTTCCCCTCGTCGAGCGGATCTACAAGACCGGCGGCGCACTGCTGGGTCTCAAGGAGATGGAATATCTCGGCGAAGCGCCAGCGGCCCCATTGATGTGCGATTGACCAACCTGATCGATGCGATTCTCGTGCCGCTGGAACAGCGATGGCTTCAGAAAAAACAGGAAGGCAGCGTTCCGGTGCGGGTCAAGCGCCTTCGCACGGCAATTCTCCCCGACATGGCCGACGACAAAATAGACGAAGCCGAACGCCAGCGGCGCTGGAAGCAGCTTGCCGATCTTTATCTGGCTCAGCAATTGTTCAATTATCCGCCGGATTATGTGCGGTCGAATCCCACGCCCGAGCGATTGCTCGAAACGGTCGAGCGCTTTGAGGAGGATTTAACCGACAAGGTCACCGTGCATCGTCCGCTCCATGCGACGGTCACCGTGGGCGAAGCGATCGAAGCGTCGCCAAGCCGCGAAGGACGGGGCGGAGACGATCCCCTGATGGAGCAGATCGAAGCGCAATTGCGCTCAATGCTCGCCCTGGATGGCAAATCATGAAGATCGATTGCCTCGCGGCGATTGCGGCAACCGTGGCAGCAGCCCGTGTCATCGCCATCGTGGTCAGCCTCGGGCTCTGGTTCTGGACGCAGTGGCTCCTGTCCCGCCGGAAACCGTCAGCGGAGCAGGACGGCGGCGCGATTTGCGATGGCATTCATCAACTGACCGCCCCGATCAATCGCCGGCTTCTCGATCATCCGCGCGAGGCTAATACGCTATTGATTTCCAGTTCGCTGGTGATCGATTTGCTCGGATTGTATTTGCTCGGCTCGGCGATTTTCGGGCCGACCATCGAGCCGTTTCTCGGGCTGTTGATCCTCTTTGCCCTTCGCCAGATTAGTCAGGCGTTTTGTCCACTTCCTCCACCGGTGGGAATGATCTGGCGTAAGCCGGGTTTTCCAGCACTGCTGGTAACCTATGGAACATCCAATGATTTGTTCTTCTCCGGCCACACCGCGATCGCGGTCTACGGGGCGGCAGTGCTTGCAACGGCATTTGGCCCAGTGGGGATCGCTTTGGGATGCCTGATCGCTTTATTTGAGATCGGCACGGTGCTGGTTCTCCGTGCCCATTACACGATGGATGTGTTCGCCGGCGCGGTGACGGCATTGTACGTCCATCGTCTGGCGATGGATTGGGCGCCCGCAATTGATCGATGGATCGGACACGCGATTTCGCTCGTGGGGCGATGAAATTACGAAGCTGTCGCGAATTTTTCCAATCCCATTTTCACGCGTTCCACCACGTCTTTCCAATCCCCGCGCGTACTTTGTCGAAAGAGCCGCATCGTCGGATACCACGGCGAATCATCACGCTGAAGCAGCCAGCGCCAATCCGGCATTGTTGGTATCAGCATCCAGATCGGCTTGGACAGCGCTCCGGTCAGGTGCGCAACGGCGGTGTCAACCGCGATCACCAGGTCCAGGCTGGCCACGAGCGCTGCCGTGTCAGCGAAGTTCTGAAGATCGCTCGTGAAATCGATCAACTCCATTCCCGCTGGCCGCCGGCGCGTCTGATCGGCGGCAGGACCAAGTTGAAGGCTCACAAATTGCGCGTTCTTCACCGCGGCCAGCGGCGCGAAATCCTGCAGGCGCATCGACCGGCTGCGATCATTCTTATTTTCAGGCCGCCCGGCCCAGACCAATCCAATCAGCGGACGTCCAGCCTCTCGCGGCAATTTCTTCGACCATTGCTCGGCAAGCGCCGGTTCGGCTCGCAGATAGGGCGTTGCCGCGGGGATCGTCTCAACCGTCGTCTCGAACGCGAGCGGCAAAGACAGCAGCGGACAATGCACGTCAAATCCCGGCAACTGCTCGCCCGCGGGGACGATCTGCTCGACGCCGTCGAGAGTCCGCAAGAGCCGGCTCAAGGGCGGCTGACATTCAAGGATCACTCTTCCACCGCGCGCGGCCACCAGCGGCGCATACCGAACCATGTGAATCGTATCGCCGAATCCCTGCTCGGCATGAAGCAGGATTGTCTTGCCGCCAAGATTACTTCCGTCCCACAGCGGCTGGGTGAATGGCCGGGGCATGACGACGGTTTCGGTTCTCCATCTCCATTCATATTCCGGCAGCCCGCGCTGATAATCCCCACGCAGCAGCAGGGCCAACCCCAAATCCCAGTGAGCCAGCGCGAAATCCGGCTGCAGAGCAATCGCCTTTTCATAAGCGGCGATGGCGGGTTCCAGCGTCGGCAGCGTTTTCTGCAGCAGCCCGCCCAGATTGCAGTGGGTATCCGCATAATCGGGCCGCAACTTCAAAGCCTTCTGATAGCATTCCATCGCCTCGTCGTATTGATGATCATTGGCGAACTCATTGCCAAGATTAGACCACGCTTCGGGGATGCTCGGATCGAGCACAACGGCCGAACGAAGCGCGGCAATGGCTTCCTGTGTCCGCCCAAGCCCCATGCCGCCCATCGAAAGCCCGAGGTTGACAAAATACTTGGCCGATTTCGGATTGGCCTGCACCGCGCGTTGAAACAATTCCACCGATTCCGCGAATCGCCGCGTCCTTTGTGTGATCAGACCCAGCAGATACAGCGCATCGGTGTTTTTCGGCTGCGCGGAAAGAACCTGCCGATACAGCGGCTCAGCCTCGCGAAAGCGCCCGGCGCGCTGATGCTCGACGGCGGTTTCCAGCAGACGCCTGATTTGGGATTGCGTGACCGCGGGCAATGAGAATCTCCCCGATTGGGATGTTTCCGCCGGATTATACGGGAAAGGTTGAACCGCTCTAGCCGATCTAACAATTTCTAGTGACTGCCCTGCGGATCAGAAGCCATCGGCAGCACCAGGGAATCAATCTGCTCGGCAATATTGGGCGGCTCGTGATGGCCCGATGCTCCAAGCTGATGGGCGCGATGGGCCGCGGCGTGTGAAACGAACGTCAACCCGGCCAGCAGAACCACGCCCGCCCCAAGCACGAAAAGCGAATACATCATGCGCGGATCCGCCGGGGCGGCGGCGATGACATCCGCATCAGTGATCGGCTTGATGTCGAAGGCATGATCGGCATCGGCCAGCTTTTCATCGCGGTCGCGCTGCGCGGCCTCCAGTTCGGTATAAGCCGTCTTCTGGGCATCAAGGAGATTGATCTTCTTTTGCCCCGCAGCCTCGGCCGCCTGGTGCTGGGCCTGCTTTTCCTCAAAAGCCAAAAGGGTCTGGTTATAGTCGCTTCGGGCCGCGTCCAATGTTTTCAGGTCGGCATCAAGCGTCTCTTTGGCCTTGGCGATATCCTGCATATGCTCGGCATCGCGCGTTTGAACTTTCTTTTGCGCGAAATCCTGTTCCCGCCGCGCGGTGCGGTCTTTCAGCTCGGCAATCTGCTTTTGCAATTCAGTGACCTTGGCGGATGGAGCGACCTCGCCCTCCCCAACCGTCTCGGCATATTTCTGCCGCGCAGTCGTTAAGAGCGCTCAGCCGCTGGTGAAGCTGGTGTGCCAAATCCTTCTCCGCTTCGGGCATTCCCGCCACGACCGGATCGAGCGCATTCAGTTGTTTTTCCAGCGGATCGAGCACCTGGCCAACCAACTGCTTTTCGTTTTGCAGCTTGTTCCGAAGCGATTGGACAAGATTGTTCAATCCTTCCTCCACCTTCACCTCGCTCGGATCGACCCCGAGTTGCTGCTGGCGGGCCTTGATCAATAGCAGCCACTTGTCGATTTCCTTTTGCAGCGGATCGATGACGCGCGGATCCTTGTTGCCGTCCCCGACATTCGCGTTGTAGCGATGCTGCGCACTGTCGAGGCTTTCGCGGAGTTCCTGGAGCTGGGGATCGTCCTGCCATTTCTGTTCACGGCGCGCCTCGATCAGATCTTCAACGTCGCGGCGGGTGTCCTCAAGCTGTTTTTCCAAGTCTTCGCCATCGACGATCAGAATGTTAATCAGCTCTCGCGCCTTGGACTGCGAATCCCGCGCTGAATCAACAAACTGCCGAAGCTGCGAGCTCGAGCCCAGCACCTCGTCGGCGGTGGACAATTGATCGTTAAACTGCTTGGCGGCTTTTTCAAGTTGCTGACGCGCGAGGACCGCGCTGGCGAGTTGATCCGAATGAGCGCTGTCCAGTTCCGCGGCTAGATCAGCCAGTTGCTGCCGCATCTGCCTGAGCTGCGGATCAGGCGCATCAGCCGGCGCGGTCGTTGCCGACGCGACGGCGTCGTTGCTCGACGCTTCCAGGCGGGCGATCTCGCTATGATCCCGGTTCACCGCCTCTTCCGCATCGTCGCGGGCTTTTTCTAATTGCGACTTTTGGGCGGTGAGCTTGGCCATTTGATCCACCGGCGGCTGGGCGTCGATGATCGTTTGCAGGTTCGCCAATTGGGTCTTGATCTGATCCAGCTTCTGCTGGGTATCATCAACGACTTGCTGCGCCTGCTGCTGGGCATTGCGAAGCCGGCGATTGC
Organism: uncultured Phycisphaerales bacterium; assembly: GCA_963773725.1. Taxonomy (GTDB): domain Bacteria; phylum Planctomycetota; class Phycisphaerae; order Tepidisphaerales; family Tepidisphaeraceae; genus PALSA-1353. The sequence goes on along the minus strand of CAVZCA010000005.1, from coordinate 532,227 downwards.
TGTCCAGGAGCGGGGCGTTGGAATCGACCACGGACTGCAGAAGCGCCATCATCCTCAGGCGATCCTCATCCTTGTTCGCGCCGCTGTAGGAAACTTGAAGCACCGTTTGGGCCGGACTGGCATCGCGCGTTGAATTAAGCGAAACAGAGGAAACCACCCGGCCCATCAAATCGGGAGACGCCAGAAAACCCGCGGAAACATCAGGATGATCGCGGCGGAGATATTCAACCGCGTTCCGGCGAGACGGGTCGCCCTCCAGCAAGCGTCGTTGCGACGCTTCAAATTCAGTCCCATCCCGCGTGCCGGGCGTCCAGTTGTAATTTTCAAACGTGATTTTCCCGACGATCTGGGATGGGAGTGGAATAAATCGCCAGATCGCCCCCAGCGAAAGCCCGATGGCCAGCAGCAAAATCGGCATCAAAAACGGAATTCGGAACCTTCGCCGTTTGCGAGGCGGCGGGGGCGCGGCGGATTGTTTCGATGGTGCGGCTGGCCGGGATGAAGCTGCGATCGATTCCATCATGGAATTATCGGCAGGTTCTGATGCTTCACCGGAGTCGGACACCAATGCATCCGGCTCGATAGGTTCCGCGGGGATCGGAGCGATCTGCTCGATGGGATCAGCCGGCGTCTCAGGAACGATCAGCGGATCTGGCTCAGGTCGCCTCTTTGCCTTGACGGGCGTTTCGGGAGCGGCCGGGACCATGACATGGCGGTCTTCTTGATCTCTGGCGATGGGAGCCGACTGAATAGGCGTCGCCGGCGGAATGGGTATCGCCGGCGGGGGAGGCGCGGACGAGACGCGCGCTGGCGTGACGGGCGGAATAGTCGCTGGCGCGACGGGCGGAATAGCCACTGGCGTCAGGCCATCATCTTCATCCGTACGATTCCAGAATTCATCCTCGGCAAAATCGTGCTCCGAACCGCTGGCCAGCCGAGCGGCCGTCTCGGGAGTTTCGGGAACATTGTGTTCGTCGGATCGGCCGAGCCGCGCGCCGCCAAATGCCGCGTCATTGAGCGGCACTGGTTCAATATTCGAAAAAGCATCCGCTTCGCGGAAAGCTGGCGCAAGCCCGTCGAATGCGGTTGTTGCCGGGCCAAATCCCGAAGGCGCTTTAGCTCGCAGCGGCCGCGGAAGTTTCGCCGGAATTTCGCGGCGATCCTTGGCAAACACCTGAGGCTTCTGCGAAACCGGCGGCGCTGTATTCGCCACTGGCAGCGGTTGTGGCGGCTGCGATTCGGGAGAAATTGTGGGTGTCGTCGATGGCTCCGGCGGCGGCGTGACAACTGTTTCGAGCTGAGCCTCCACCGGAGCGGGCGGCTCCGGTTCTGGCGGCGGGGCGATCAATTCCGGTTCAGCCAGCGCCTGCGACTGCAGCGGCGCGATCGCGTCGGGCTCGTCAAACACCAGAGGCTCCGATTTGGCGAAAGATGAAAACGGCGACGAAGCTTTCCCCGTGAGATTAACTTTAACTTGCCCGAAACCCGTCGGGGCCGGCGGCAATTCCTGCAATTTGATTGGCATGCCCCCCAGCGAATGATCCAGATTGACCGTCCCGCCCGTGAGATGCGCAAAATTCCCAACGGACATGAATGGTTCCGCGGGCAACGGGGCCGGCTCCGCTGGCGGCGGCTCAACCATCGCGGGTTCAACCAGCGGCGGTTCGACCAAGGGTGGTTCGACTGGTACAGGTTCGGCCTCCGGGGCAACATCAACCTGGTCCGTAACAACCACATCGTCCGAGGCGGTCAGGGTGACCTCAGTGGAAATCGGCTCGGTAACATTCACGGCGGAATCCGCCGGCTCATCAACAACATGTTCAGCAACCAGATCGGGAACCTCGATCGTCGGCGGTTCGACAACGGGTGATTCAATAACCGGCGGCTCGATAACAGCAGGTGGCTCGATGACAGGGGTTTCGATAACCGGTGATTCGACTGCCGGCGCTTCTAATTCCTCAGGAACCGGCGCTTCGACGGTCGCGGGAGCTTCTTCGTCCGCTATCCTGGGCGGAACTCGCTTGGATCGCGTTTTACGGACTTTTGGCGGCTTTGGCTCCGCGGGCGCCGGACGTTTGCGGCCCCGAGTGGCTTTTTGAGGCGGCACTGTTGGGGTCTCTTCAGCAATCGGCGCGGGCTCAAAATTAATTGGCGTCTGCTCTGCTTCGGTTGCCGGAGAAGTTGATTCGATATCAAGATCAACCGTCTTGGAAGAATCGGCAACCGAATCTAGGGACGAAGTACCCCCCGGCTCAAGTTCCAGAATCGTCGGGGTATCGGAAAGATCAATCGTCGAGACGGAAGAAACAGCCGCCTGTTCGATGGGTTCCGAAGCAGGCTCTGTCTCAAGCTCCACCAGCGATGGAGCATCGGAAAGGTTGATCGCCACGGTAGGTTCAACAGATTTAATCGCCGGTTGCTCGGCTTGTTCTGAAATTGGCTCTGGCTCAAGATCCAGAGAGACCGGTGCGTCTGATAGATCAATCGTTTCAGAAGGAACGATAGTGGGTTCAAGCGTCGCAGCTTCGGGCTCTGGTTCCGGTTCAAGTTCCACAAGCGACGGCGCATCGGAGAGATTGATCGTCGCAGTGGATTCAACACTCGTTTCTTCAGTCAGTTCAGGTTCGCGGATGGGTTCAGGCTCAAGATCGATCGCTTGTGGAGAAGCAGCTACTGGTTCCACCGATTCCGGCTCCATCTCAAATTCAACCGGCTTGAATTCCTCCAGCGGCTTAGATGCCAACTCTGCCAGGAGATCGAGCTCGGAAGTTGTATGTATGGCAGGAGGCTCAACCGCCTCAGTCTCAGGCAACGGCTCCGGCGCATCGGAAAGATCGAGCGCTGGAGACGCTTCGATTGTTGGCTCTGGCTCTGTGATCTCGGATGCGACAACCGTTTGATCATCGGGTGCAGCCTGTTCGGCAGGTTCGGCTGCTGCCGGCGGCGGCTGAAGATCCAGGTGTGTCTCATCAATGTATTCACTGCTCGAATCGAGCGCAGGCGGCACGATTTCCTGGTCCACCACAGTTGCCGACACCGGTTCCGGTTCGAGCTCCAGTGGCGCAGCTTCATTGACAGGCTCGATTTCGGCGCCGGCGGCGCAACGACTTCGTCCGTTTCCTTCGGATGAGTCTCCGGCAGGGATTCCAGAACTTCATCAAAATGATCTGCCACTACGGGCACCGGCTCAGTGACTGGTGCAGCTTCACGTAGGGTTGGCAGTTCCGGTTCAATCTCCAGCGGCGCAGCGTCGTGGACCTCATTGATTTCGGGCGGCGGTGCGACGACATCATCCAATTCCTTCGGATGAGTTTCCGGAAGGGATTCGAGAACTTCATCAAAATAATCTGCCGCTATCGGCACTGCCTCAACGACTGGTGCAGCTTCACGTTGGGTTGGCGGTTCCGGCTCAAGCTCGAATGGCGCGGCTTCATGGACAGGCTCGATTTCGGGCGGCGGCGGCGCGACGACTTCATCCAATTCCTTCGGATGGATTTCCGGAAGAGATTCGAGAACTTCGTCAAAATGATCTGCCACCGCTGCTGGCTGGGCGGCGGCTGGTTCAGGCTGGCTTGACGGCTCCGGCTCAAGATCCAACGGCGCGGGCTCAGCGGCTTCTTTCGAAGCCTCCGGCAGCAGTTCCAGGAGATCATCAAAATGATCAATAGCGGGAGCCGCTGGCTCGGCAGCCGGCTCGGCTTCAGGCTGGCTGGCCGGCTCCGGCTCTAATTCTAGAGGCAGCGGTTCACTGGCCGAATGTTCCGCGATGGGAACCGCGGGTTCCCGCGGTTGTTCGGCCGGCTCAGATTCAATTGGCTCCAGATCGAGTGGAATCGCCTCTTCAACCGGAGCCACAGGCGGCAATTCCGCTTCATCCGCTACTGGAATCGGCTCCGGTTCGAGCAACAGGGGTTCGTCAATATCGACCGGCGAAACATCCGCATGCTCAGCCAGAGACTCAACCAGCTCGGCGAGTTTCAGGACAGTTTCGCCAATTCGAAGTTCATCACCCAGTTTGAATTCTTGCTGGTGTATTTTCTTGCCGTTCAGGAATGTTCCGGTGCGCGAATCAAGATCACGGACATATCGCTTGCCCCCAACCTCGAAGATAACCGCGTGACGCGCGGAGACGGATTCCTCAACCAGCATCACATCGCTGCCGGCAGTCCGTCCGATGAGCACCAGGCGATTTTCAGGCGGAGCCGGCACCGCCTGCCCATCGACCATCAGTCGAACCGGGCCTGGCCGTCTCCCTGCCCCAGTGACTGGCCGCGATGATGTGAATTTGAACGAAAATTTGCCGATGCGGACGACATCTCCACTAGCCAATTCCGCTTCACGCTGCTCCTTCCCGTTGACCAAAATCTTGGTTCTGCTCCCCAGATCGAACACGTAAAGGCGGTCGCCGTCGCGGACGAACAGGGCGTGATGCCTGCTGACGGTGGAAGAGATCAGATGCAGATGGCAATGTTCGTCGGAACCGACCAGCACAATGGGTTTAACCACCCGGACGGGGGATTTGCCGGCGAATTCGCCCTGTGGAGTCAGCGAGAACTCGGCCGGGCCGGGTGCTGGGGAAGAGGGATGAGTAGCCATCGGCACGAATCCTGTACAACCGCCGAAGCAGGAGTCACAAATTCTACCACGAGTTCAACACGGCGGCGCGTCAAAAAACCATCGAAATCATCGCGATGGTAGGCATATCGGCCAGTCGATATTCGCTGTTGATTGTAAAGAATTTATGCAAAGGTGCGAGGGGCTCGGCAAAGGTCTGCTAAGCCGGCGGCTTGGGCGGCGTTTTTTCCGGCGGGGTGAGCAACACCTGCCCCACCTGCCGCTGCTGCAAGGTTAGCACCTTAGCGCGAAATTCCCCTAGCTGGACCTCGTCGCCGACCCGCGGCCACCGGTTGAGCTGCTGCACGATATACCCGCCGATGGTATCGACGCCGTTGGCTTCGATCGGCCCGATCGGAAGGCGGTCCCGCAAATCGTGGAGGGGATAAAGGCCGTTCACGCGGGCGGAATCCCCGTCGCGGACGAGATCGGTGGCCGCCACCGGGTCAAACTCATCCTCAATCTGGCCGACGATCTCCTCCAGCACATCTTCCATCGTCACCACCCCCTGTGTTAACCCGTATTCATCCACCACAACAGCTAGATGAAGATGCCGCATCTGGAACAGCCGCAGCAGCCGCGGCACCGGCATCAATTCCGGCGCGAAAACCACATCCCGCTTGATCTGCCGCAGATCGATCTGCCCGGAGCCAATCACGTGCATCGACGATCCGGGCAACCCGGCGGCGATGGCGATCGCTTCGCCGCTGGGGAGCTTTTCATCCGCGAATTTCAGCTTCCCAGGAACCAGTTGAAGATGGTTGAAAAGGTCCTTCATGTGGATCTGCCCGATGACATGATCGAGATCGCCGTCGCACAGGGGCAGCCGCGTGAACGCGCTGCGCTGCACCGTGCGAAGGATGTCATTCAGCGGCTGGCCGAGCAGAAGATAATCCACTTCGGGCCGTGGCGTCATGATTTGCCGGACTTTAAGCTGCCCGAAATCGAACGCGTTGGCGAGGAGGCTGGCTTTGCCCTGTGAGATAGCCCCCTGAGCGGCGGCCTGGAGCAATAGCCCGTGCAGCTCCTCCTCGGTATGCGGGACATAACCGGCTCCGAGCGGGCCTTTGGAAGTCTTGAACCGCGCGAGCCGAAGGACGAAATGCGTGGCGACATTCAACAGCCAGGTAGCCGGGTAAAAGACGTACGTGAAGATCACCAGCGGGATTCCGAGCACGGCCAGCAGGCGGTCGGCATGCTGGATGGCGATGTTCTTGGGAGTCTGCTCCCCGACGACGATCTGCAAGGCGACTGCGAGTGCGAAGCTCACGCCGAATGCCGCGATATGCTGTCCCTCTTCTGACAGATGTGCGGCCGAAGCGATCGGCGCCAGCAGGCTGGCGATCGCCGGCTCGGCAATCGCCCCCAGCCCAAGCGCTGACAGGCTCGTGCCCAATTGGCAGCTTGAGAGAAACAGGTCCAGCCGCATCTTGATCAGCCGGGCGGCCCGGCCAGACATCGTATCGGCCAGGGGCAGGCGAAATCGCGTGGCCCTGGCGGTGATCGAGGCATATTCAGCCGCGACGAAAAAGGCGTTGAGCGCCACCAGCCCGAGCGTGGCGAGGATTTTGAGAAATATGCTGCCCACTAGAATGTTTTACCTTCGCAGCGCCAGGATCAACTCGATCTCCCCGCTGGGCCGATTGAGCTGCTGCGCGATTTCCATGCTGGATCGTCCCTGGTCGGCGAGCGCGTAGATCTGTGCGTGACGTGGATCGCTGATCGGCGCCGGATCCGGAATATCAATCCTGGCCGGCGGAAACAGCGGCGATGATTGCGCCGATTTCATCGCGGCGATCTTTTCGTCGGCTTCCCGAATCAGCGCTTCCAGCTTGCCCGCTCGCGTGTCGAGTTGGGCGGTGATTTGCCGCGACATTTCGGACAGTTCCACCAGCACGTTCTGCATCTGCCGCTCGACCGATCGCTGCTGGGCGAGGCTGGCGTATGCCGGCGCTTTGCTCAGCGGATCTTTCTTGCGAAAAAATGGGCGGATGACCACAGCATACATGACCGTGGCGATCGTCAGGCCAATGGCGGCCCATTTGGTGGCGGGATCGAGATCAAGAAGGATCGGCGATGACATGGCGGCAGTGCATCGTGCCGTCATGCGCCGGGGGAATCAAGTTGAAATCCGAAATCGTCATTTGTCACGGGTCATTTGTCATTCGTGATTCGGATTTCTCCTCACACTTTGGGCAACGGCGGCGGGGCGGCCGCGAACAGATTGGCCACCTCTGATACCGATTCAGCCGCGACCCATGACGGCATCCCTTGTTTCCAAACCAGCGTTTGCCGCGTGAGTTGCCCCGATGCCGCCATGGCGGAGAGATCGGAGACGCCATGCGGGCCGGATTGGGCGCCGTTGACCGCGATGAAATATCCCGCGGGCTGCGGCACCGGCGGCGGGCCGGCTGGAGCTGAAAACGCCTGGCCCATCTGATTGGCCATCTGATAACCCGCGGCAAGTCCCGCGCCCGCGCCGGCTAGGCCGCCCGGGTTTTTCGCGGCGTCGCGGATCGCGCTGGCGGATTCATATTGCGTGTATGCCTGCAGGTTGCCGATCACGCCCATGCTGCTCCGCTTGTCGATTGCCGCTTCCACTTCCGGCGGCAGCGAGATATTTTCAACGATGAAATTGCAGATCTGAAGGCCGAACGTGTCGAAATCCGGCTGAATCGCCGCGGCGGCCCAGCGGCCGACCTTGTCGTAATTTCCCGCTAGATCGAGTACGGGCATCTTGTTGTTGCCGAGGGCGTCCGCGAAGCGGGATACAACCATTTCCTTGAGTTGCTGGTCGATCTCATCGGTGGTGAATCGCGCTTCGGTCCCGGCGATATTTTTGAGGAACGTGCCGGCATCCTTCACCTTGATGCCGAATGAGCCAAAGGCTCGAACGCGCACCGGCCCGAATTCCGGGTCGCGCATCATGATCGGATTTTGCGTGCCCCATTTCCGGTCGGTGAACGTGCGCGTGGAGACGAAATAAACTTCCGCCTTGAACGGGCTGTTGAATCCGTATTTCCAGCCGGCCAGGGTCGAGAGAATCGGAAGGTTCTGGGTTTGCAGCGTATACGTGCCGGGCTGGAAGACATCGGCAAGCTGCCCCTGAAGGACAAACGCGGCCACCTGCGATTCGCGAACAATCAGCTTCGCGCCGTTCTTGATCTCGTTTTCGTAGCGTGGGAATCGCCAGACAAGCGTGTCGCGCGTGTCGTCGGTCCATTCGATGATGTCGATCAATTCGTGCCGGAGTTTGTCAAACATGCCCATTTGGGGCTCCTTTGCTATGTGTTGGATCCATAAAAATATACCAAAGGAACCGAGGGCAGACAAAAGGCCGGGGCGTTATAAATGAGCGTCTTTTCTCAATCCCATTGAAAAATAACCCTGTTTTTGCCCGAAAAACCGAGACAAGCGAGCTTTGGGCGGCGAGTCCATGACAGCAGCGGCGATGCGGATTAAAATCCGAGGCCATTGACGCCAGTAACCTCTCGCGTTGATCAAAGGAGTTTTTCCCATGCGAATTCGCGGGCTTGGGGCGGCGTGCATCGGGCTGTTGTTAATGATCGCTCCAGCGTCGCGTGCCGATCAGGTGAACAATCCGCATTACGATGTGTGGGCAAAGTTCAAAGCCGGGTCGAACCGCACGTGGACCGGCACGGTGCAGGCCGGGCCGCTGAAAGTTCACGTGCAGATGACATCCACGCTTCGGGAAGTGACGCCGGATCATGTCATCATCGAGACGCGGACGACGATTGACTTCGGGCAGGGGCCTCACGCGGGCAGGCCGCTCCGTGAAACCGAGGACGCCAAAATCGAAGCCGAGGAAGTGAAAGATCTTGGCCAGGAAACGGTGCAGGTCATGGGCCGCTCGTTCGATTGCACGGTATATCAGATGAAGGACGACAGCGTCGATGGAAAAGAACGGCCCTGGGGCGGCAAGGCCAAGATGTGGGTTTCTCCCGAAGTGCCCGGCGGCGTCGTGAAGATCGATGTTAATCCGCAAAATACCACAGCCTCGGGACAGAACGCGATGATTTACTACGAGCTCACCGGTTTTGAGATTAAGTAATCTTCGTCCGATCAGAATCTTCCTTTTCGCGAAATCAGCGTTTTATCCAGCGTTTTTTCCAGCACGTCGCAGACGCGGTCAACCTGATTTGGCTTCATCCCCGTGAAAAATGGCAATGCCAGCGTTCGCGCCGCGACGTATTCGCAAAATGGCATGTCGGCCGCCTGGGTATTCAGCAACTGCTGCATGTACGGCTGCAGATGGATCGGCGGGAAATAGTTGCTGCAGCCGATCCCTTCGGACCGCAGGTCGCGGATGATCTGGTCGCGGTCGGCCGGGCTCGAACAGATCGTTCAGCCGCACGACGAAGACAAACCAGCTCATGTGCGTGTCGTCCTGAAGGGTCGGCAGGATCAGGTAGCGGTTGGTCATCAGCCGCTCCATGTAATGATGGGCGACGCGGCGGCGGTTTTCGAGGATCTCATCGAGCCGCGACATCTGCGCGATGCCGAGGGCGGCGTTGATTTCGCTGAGGCGGTAGTTGTAGCCGAGCCGGGCGTGGGCCAGCCAGTTCATCCCGTCGCGGCCCTGGTTGCGAAGGGATCGGCAGACGGCGGCGAAGGTGTCGTCGTCGGTGACGATCATTCCCCCTTCGCCGGTGGTGATCTGCTTGTTGGGATAAAACCCGAAGACCGCGGCCCGGCCGAATGAGCCGATGGGCCGGCTGGCGAATTGGCCGCCAAACCCTTCGCAGGCATCTTCGATCAGGATCAGTTCGTTTTTCTGGGCGACTTGCTCGAGCTCGATCATCCCGCGCGGGATTGCCGAACGCTTCGACGGCGACGATCGCCTTGGTCCTCGGCGTGATCGCGGCGGCGGCCTTGTCCGGATCGATATTCAGCGTCTGCGGATCGATGTCGGCAAAGACCGGCTTGGCGCCGACGTAAAGAATGCAATTGGCCGATGCGACAAACGAGAACGGCGTGGTGATGACTTCATCCCCGGCCTTGATCCCGGCGGCGATCATGACGGCATGCAGCCCGGCGGTGCCAGAGGAGACGCCGACCGCCGTGCCGTCGGCCGGCCACCTTCGCGCAGAGCCGCTCGAACTCGACGATCTTGGGGCCGATGGAAAGCGTGGTGGTTTGCAACACATCGACAACGGCGTCGATGTCGGCCTGGGTGATGTCCGGCTGAGAGAGTGGAATAGGTGCCATGGGGTGGGCGAATAATAAGCTGGGCGATCCGAAACGGGAACTATTTGGGTTTTTTGGGTGGGTGGCTGTCGCACGATGTCCAAAATGTCCCATTTCCGGGGGGAGGGGGGTGGGGTCGCTTCGCGAGACATCAGTATCTCCCTTAGGCGGCGAAGCACGTTTGGGTTTGCGCGCAGAACGACCGAGGCGGTATTTTCATTGTCCCAAACCAATACCTAACACACATCGAATTTGCAAGCTTTGCACAACGGGATCATTTTAACCCCTTCTGTTGTGCAGACATATCTTTCGTTGTGCAGAGTTCCGGGTCGATCCCAAGTTCATAGACCGCTGAAATCAAACAGCAAATATTGTGGCAGAGAACCTTGGCCAAGACTTCGTTCCGCATGGCCGTCTCGCTTTTGCTCCGCAGGCTGTCGCCGAATTTCGTCTTAATCATCATGACGGTTGATTCGACGTTGGACCGGCGGTGATAGTGGGCGAGGAATTCATCCCGCTTGAACTGGAAGTAGTGGAACATCTTTTGGTACACGCCGCCCTTTTCCCCTGTCGCATTGATTTTGAAGGCAACAAAGGGCGTAGCGCCATGCTTGGCGATTTGCTCGTGGACTTCCCGGCTGGAATACCCTTTGTCGGCGCTGACCTCTTTCACGTCGAAATTCTTGGCCGTGGCATCCACCAGCGAGGGTAGGACCGGGGCATCGCTCGCGTGCATATCGTGAATCTCGATTGCGGTAACGACGTTGGTTTTGGTCCCGCAGCAGATATGGGCCTTGATCCATTGTTGTTCATGTGTGAAGCGGTTGTATTTCACGTCATACCAGCGAACGAACCGGCAAGTTGTGAAGCCCGTCGAATCGACCGCGAATTGGGACTCAACCGATGCCAGCGGTGTACTGGTCCTTTCGATCATGTCCAACAGGATCGGATAGAGTTCCGGGGATTCCAGATAGTTCAGGACGCTGTTGAAATGTGGAACCTTGTCGATGTATCCCTTGGCCTGCGCATCGCACAAATCGCTGGTGAAGCGGCGGGCGCTCATCGTGGAATAGATTTTGAATACGGCGCTGAACACTGCGTCCGATAGCGGCATACGCCGCTGGCCCCGTCCGGCTTGCTCCGGTGTCACCAGTCCCCGGCAAAGATCAGCCAGCATGGATTGAAAGAGCCGCTTTTCGTTGGTCTGTGCCAGATTGTAATTGGCCCAATCCTGCGGATACGTCTTGCGGGTTCGGGTTATCGCGACTGATTCGGTAACGGTCGTGCTGCCGTCCGCATTGCCTTCACGGCTAAGGGTGTAGAGGACGGCATAAATGTGCTTGCATTGGCAGCGCCGCGTTTCGTGGTCGCGCAGGTGCAGGTGCAGACGGGTTTACGGGGGTTCATCCACACTTTGTATTTCGTGGCGATGGGATTCGTTTGCGAGGGTACGAGGTAATAATCGCCCTTTTTTTCAATCTTGGCCAAGGCTGCGATTGCCAAGCCCCGCTGTTCGCGGATTTCAACGCCAGACGTAATCCCATCGGTAATAACCATCTTGTTTTCCATGTCGTACAGTGTACGGACATTGGACGGCCATGTCAAGAATAAAATTCTGGCTTGACAAGTATTTCGTTGTCCGTACAATGCCGGACATATGAAACAGATAAGACGGCGAAAAGCGGCCAGTGGAGGCGTCAAAGAGGAATATCTTGAACTGCGTCTGTATGCGGCGGAAAAGCAGGCATTCAAGGATGCGGCTGACTTGCGCGGCATGGCGCCTGAGCGTATGGGTGCGGGAACGGCTTCGCCTTGCAGCTCGGAAGGAACTTGAAGAGGCTAATAGGCCAGTGGCGTTCATGGGTTGACTCTAGACCACGCGAATGCGCGGTGGGATATCGTTTAGATGGGCTTGGAGTAATCTTTCATAATAATCATCAACAGCGGAATTGTCTCCTGGGTTAAATGTTGGCGCATATGTGCCCGACGAAAGTCGTATTCAGTGAATGTATTTCCGTACCTCCAGTTTTCGATTTGACTGCACAGAACTTCAAATGTGCGGCCAGGATTGTCTCTATTAATTGGTGATCGCAAGTGCCCAAGATTAGAACGGCTGGCCACTACCGCCTCTCGCTTCATTTCTCCCGAGATAGATTGACCGTCTATGCGCGGCAGCAACGCTAATCGCCGTCCTATTATTTGGAAGCGAGTTGCTACTGGAAAAGATAATTCTTGGCTGTTCGCACCGCAACCACCAACTATGTCTTCCGCGAACCGAAGCGCCGCCTCATGTGCGGTTGGAAAACTTTTGTTGTTGTATAGTGGGGGCGCATCGCCTTTTAATGATTCGCGGGCCAAAATCAGTTTCTGTTCAACGGGCTTAAATGCCTTTCGTGCGGCCGGAACATCCGTAAACAACAGCTTGTTTAATACCTTTTCAATAATCTGTAGGCCATCCGTATCGATATTGGGGTCAATCAATATCCACCGAAGAAAAGCGGCCTGCCGCGCGGCCTCATGGACGCATTGAAGCGATGCCGAAAGATCATCCGGCAAGCCGAGGTTTGGAGTGCCGGATATGACCTTTGCCGCTTTTATTTCATCGCATATGTTTCCAAATGAATAGAATTCTTGGTTGGCATCCTGTTTGGATATGGCGATCGCTCTTTGCTCTTTTTTTCGCCAAAGAATTCGTGCAATCGAATCAGAGAAAAATATTGCCAGAGACAAAAGGGTGAGAAATACAAAAAATCCGACGGCGCACCACTGTGCCCATCGAGTATGCAACCAAAGCGAAGCATTAGATGTCACATTCTGTGGCGTCATCGGGAGCACCACAAAAAAAATACACTCCAAGAAACAGCCGCCAAAGAATATCCAAATCGCGGTAATTCTCGTTGCACGCGATGCCATAAAGAAATGCCTCCAGCTATCGGGCAGGCCCGGCATAGCACCGCCGCTGGAGAAGTAGCGGCACTATTCCGAGCTTTCGACGGGTAATTACTCCCGCCGTTCCCGATTGCTGGAGATTTTCGCTCACAGTGAAGATGTTGTCGAATTAGCTGCATTTGCGGGTAGACTATCTATGTGGTCCCTTCCGTTTGATGGACTTGTCGTCTCTGTAGTTTGTCCATAGCACAAGAATCCGTACCAAAACGTAAAAAGCCTGAAGGATTGCAAGAATGAAAATAAATCGCGGGCTGGGCGCGGCAATTGGGGACTTGGACGACAAGGAGCGAAAATCGCTTGAAGTTTGTTTGACTCGAATATCTGGATCATGCGCCATATTGGCGATTTTGTCCGGATTTTCTGTATTTATAGGATTGCTCTTGGAATCAACAAATTCATCGGGGATATATGTGGTGCAGTATGGAGTTTTGGCCGAGACGATGGCCTTCGTTATAGAGTTTTTTGTACACAATAAAATTGAACGAATCCAAAAACACGAAATAGGAGAGCTTACAGCAGAAATTTTGCGACTGAAATTACCAAGACTGTTGAATCCATCGCAACTAAAGGGCTTTCGGAATGATCTAAGAGAAATCTCTCGCTGCCGAATTGCTATTTGGAAGCAGGGGGTCGGGATCGAGACAAATTTTATTTTCTCACAAATTGCCTCTGTTTTTATTGATGCAGCTTGGGAATTGAAACACCATCTAATGCCCGAATTTGGATTTGTTGGAATAATTGTGCGAGCGCTCGCTGGGGCAGACCCCATTCTTAGATCGTCGGCCAAGGCAATTTCTGCGGCATTGAGAAAATATGGGTTGGCGGCGATGGATGGTGGAGATATTGAATTGGGAGAGCATGAGGAGGCGGAAAGAGAATGGGGGCAAACCGCGATCAGGATTATCGTGGCGGCCAAGCCGTAGAGAAATCCAAATGTATTTATTCCCGATTCCCCAGCCTTCCACCGATGGTTTTCTACATCAACTGCCTCCCTGCGTTCTGTTGTGCAGAACGGCTTCCGTTGTGCAGAAAGCTTCTGGTATGCAAAGCTGAATTTGCAAGGATAAAATCCGTTCTCTAAAACAGGCAGAATCAATCGCGTGGACGCCTTGGCGTACGTGACTTGCCGGCGGGGGTTTTGGCTGACAGTCTTTGTTCGAATATGTCGAACTTCGCTTCGTTTTCCTCGGATTTTGACAAGCGGCGGATATCTTTCAAATCAACAGGTTGGGCTTGAGCAACCATCAGCGCCGGCTCCAGCGATTGCCGGTCATTCCAGTGGAAAAAGGCGGCGAGTCTGTCCTTGACGCTGTTAGTTGGCGAAAGGAGGCGCAGTTTGCCAGCAATTGTCATCCGCTAGATCACTGCTCGATGCGCTGGGGGCGGCATGTCACCAATAGCTTTCAAAGTGGCTTGCCCTTTCGCCGGGGACGTACGCGGGTTAGCAGGAGTTTGTCTCGTAATGTTACAGGGTAGAGCCGCAAAGCGCGATTTAGCAGGGCCATCAGTTCGGATCGACCAGGATATCGCGGGTCAAACTCATATTCTCGCGTTCTGCCGACCATCCGGCTGACTAGAACGCCTGCCGTCTCCAGCTTCTCCATGGCGTTTTGCACCGGGTTCAGGGGCGCATCAAAAAAACGGGCGATCTGCCGTGCATAACCGCGGCTCCGAGCGGTCAGGTAAATAAGAACACGCTCCTTATTGGCTGAGCCAAGTAGATTAGCAAGCATAATATTGATCTAAAATATATGTCATATGATCTAATTTATAGATCGGTTGATCTAAAGATTAAGCCGGACGTGGAAGTACGTCAACTCAAGTTGGCCGATTCCCGGTTCTGCGCCCAGTGGCATCCGAACCCCTTCTCCTTTAATCTGTTCCGTTTACCGCCATCCGGCGTTTTTTGGGCATGAGCGAGCAAACAACGAACCATCGGCCAAAGTCCAAGGGGAGCAAGCATCGCTTTTTCTGGCGGGCGTGCCGGTATCTCTGGCCCTATCGGGGCAAGATCATCGCTTCGATTCTGGCCGCCGTCTTCCTCGGGATCGCCCTGACCGGCGGCCTGACGACCATGCTGCCGACCATGCAGGTGCTGATCAACGGCGACACCATGCCGGGGTGGATGTATCGCCAGGCCACCCAGGCGCGGCTGAAGGTGAAAACGGTCGGCGATCCGGGGATCGTCCAGATCGCCCAGGTGAGCGATGGGCCGGGGAAGCAGGCGGGGCTATCTGTGGGGTCGCAGATTATTGACGCGAGTCTGCCGCGGGAATCGCCTCCGAGCCCGTTTCCGCCGGAGCCGATGGATGCTTCCGTGCTGGATGTGAAGTCGGCGTCCTACCGGGCGGGGGAAATCCTGCGGCGAATCGCCTGGGCGGATGGGTCGGTGCAGATCAACGTTCGCGGACGGGGGAATGTCACGGTCACGATGGATCCGCTGAAATGGTATTACGCGCTTGGGCTGCGGGTGATCCAGAATATTCCGCTGCGGCCGGTGGCGGCGGTGGCGGTGATTTTTACGCTGCTGGCCTTTTTGACGCTGCTGGGAAGCGTGCTGCGGTTTTTTCAGGAGCATTTGTCGGACAAGGCGGCGATCCTGGCGGCGAACGATATTCGCCAGCGACTTCTATGATCGCGTGCTGCGGATTCCGATGTTCCAGCTTGGGCCAGACCGGCGCCAGCGACGTCACGAGCCGGCTGATTACCGATGTCGACAATCTGCAGGATGGATTCAAGACGGTGCTGGGGCAGAGCATTCAGGAGCCGATCAAGGCGATCCTGATGTTCGGGCTGGCGATGTATTTGAGTCCGGAATTGACGCTCTTCATTTTGCTTCTGGCTCCGCTGATGGCGATCATGATGCGGAAATTCGGCAAGAAGATGCGGCGCGCCAGCCGGGCGGCGCTGCGATCCTCTTCGGCGCTGCTGGGGCAGATCGAGGGGACGCTGGTGGGCATTCGCGTGGTGAAGGGATACAACGCGGAGAAATTCGAGCGGCGGCGATATACGAAAATCCTGGATAGCCTCGTCGAAGAGCAAATCAAAATGAGCCGGATCGACGCGATCAGCTCGCCGGTGATGGAAACGATCATCATGGCGATGGCCGGGCATAGTGATTTTGCTCGCGGTGTACATGGTGACGGAGAAGCAGACGCTGACGCAGCCGGACTTTTTCATCGGTGATGTTCGCGCTGGCGGTCATCGCCGATTCGCTGCGCAAAGCCAGCAAGGTGAATAACGCTCTGCAAAAAGCGAACGCGGCGGCGGCGCGGATTGTTTGAGACGCTGGATATGCAGCCGGAGCGGGAGATCAGCAGCTAATGGGCGAGATGTCGGATGGAGCGATCGCGCCGCGGAAGCTGCCGCCGCTGAAATCGCGGATCGAATTTCAGAATGTGTCGTTTACCTACCCGAATGCGACGACGGCGGCGCTCTGTGGGGTGAGCCTGACGGTGCCGAAGGGTCAATCAGTAGCGGTTGTCGGCCGCAACGGCAGCGGGAAAACGACGCTACTGGCGCTGCTCGAGCGATTTTTCGATCCGCAGGGCGGGCGAATTTTGATCGACGGAATAGACATTCGCACGGCCACGCGAACTTCCTTCCGTGAGCAGATCAGTCTTGTGACGCAGGACAGCCATATTTTCCCGGCGACGATCGCGGAAAATATCGCGTATGGGGAGCCGCTGGCCAGCCCCGATGCGCCCGATTCGCCGGAGAGGCGGGAACTGTTTGAGCGGATCGAACAGGCGGCCCGGCAGGCGTTTGCGCATGATTTCATCCTGGAAAAGCCGGGCGGATATAACATGCTCCTGGGCGGCCTGGGAAGCCAGATTTCCGGCGGACAGAAGCAGCGGCTTTGCATCGCGCGGGCGATATTTCATCAGTCGCCGATCCTGATCCTTGATGAGGCGACGAGCCAGGTCGATGCCGAAAGCGAACATCTGATCCATCAGGCGATCGAGCAACTGATGCACGAGCGAACGACATTTGTGATCGCGCATCGGTTCAGCACGATTCTGTCGGCCGATACGATCGTCGTGATGGAACGTGGCCAGATCATCGGCGCAGGGAAAACATGATGAACTGCTGAATTCATCTGAGGTATACCAGCAGTTGTATGAGAGGCAGCTGATTGGGGCGAAGTGGGAATGAGCTGGAAAATCAGAAACCAGAAACCCGAATGACGAATCAAATCCGAAACCAGAATGTCTGAATGGGGCTCCCGTTTCGGGTTTTGGTCATTCGGGCTTGATTCGTCATTCGGGTTTCGGATTTCGGGTTTTCCCCGGGTCTGCTACACTGCGCTGTTCCTATGTCGTACACCGTTCTGGCGAGAAAATATCGCTCCGCGAATTTCGATGAGCTGGTCGGGCAGGACCATGTTGCCACGACGCTTAAGAAGGCCATCGAATCGGGGCGGATTGCGCATGCGTATCTTTTTTGCGGCACGCGCGGGACCGGCAAGACCAGCACCGCCAGGATTCTGGCCAAGGCGCTGAATTGCCAGAATTCCAAAGGGCCGACGCCGGAGCCGTGCGGAAAGTGTAATTCGTGTCTCGCGATTGCCAGCGGGGAGGACATGGATGTCATCGAGATCGACGGGGCGAGCAATACCGGCGTGGACAATGTGCGCGAGGTGATCATTGCCAGCGCGTACAACAGCCCGGCTCACAGCCGGTTCAAAGTTTTTATCATCGACGAAGTTCACATGCTCAGTAAGTCGGCGTTCAACGCGCTGCTGAAAATACTGGAAGAGCCGCCGAGCCATGTGAAATTTATTCTTGCGACGACCGAGCCGGAGAAAGTGCTGCCGACGATCCTGTCGCGCTGCCAGCGGTATGATTTTCGGAGCATCTCGGCGCGCGAGATCGCCGAGCATCTCAAGGAGATTTGCAAGAAGGAGAAGATTTCCGCGGAGGATGATGCGCTGGCGATGGTCGCCAAGGCGGGGGCCGGGTCGATGCGGGATGCGCTGTCGCTGCTGGATCGGCTTTTGAGTCTGGGTGACAAGAAGCTGAGCGCTAAAAACGTCGAGGAAATGCTGGGCCTCCCGCGGGTACAGTTGATTGCCGAGCTGGTGAATTCCATCGGCGGCGGCGACGTGAAGCTGACGCTGGAGCAGACGGACGCGATGCTCAATTCCGGCCTGTCGGCGGACGGTCTGATCGCGGCCCTGTCGGATCATTTGCGGAATCTGCTGATCGCCCGGACGTGCGGGAAAGAGAGCGGATTGCTGAACGTGCCGGGGCTGAGCGACGCGGAATTGGCCGACCAGGCGGCGAATTTTGACGCGGTGACTTTGTCGCAGGACATCGCGATCCTCGAAGAATTGCGGCGGAACATGCGGCAAAGCCAGACCGGCCGGGCGATGCTGGATGCCACGCTGGTGCGGCTGGCGCTGGCTAAAGAATTTTCGTCCATCAAACAATTGTTGGCATCTCCGTCATCGGGTACCGCAGCGCCGGCCCCCATTCAAAAAAAAAGCCTGAACCAGTAGAAGCTCTGCCGGTCAATCAGCCGGAGGCTCCGCGCATTGCGCCGATGGTGGCGGAGCAAGTAGTCTCACCGCCGCCCGTCGCGCCGACCGGCGATCTCTGGCCGGATCTTTTGGCTAGGCTGGAACAAAAAGGCTCGTCGATGGCCAATACCTTGCGGATGGCCAGCCTCATGGGGATTCAGGAGGGGAAGGCGATCATCCGTTTCCCGCATCAGCTCGATACATTCGCCAAGCAATGGTCGAGCAATGGCAAGAAAGAGCAGATCGCCCACGCACTCACGGATTTGCGTGGCGAGCCGACGGGCGTCCGGTTCGAGGTCGGGAAAGTCGAGGCGATCGCCGCCACTGAGTCGCGGCCTGTGTCGCCGGTCAAAGCTTCCGTCGATTCGGATATTCAGGAAGACCCGCTGGTAAAAATGATTGTCGAAGAATTCGGCGTGAAGAGCATCAGGGTGGACTAAAATAAAAGAGGCTTAAATGTTCGACGCGTTAAAAAACCTCGGAAATATGGGCGAAATGCTCAAGCAGGCCCGCCAGATGCAGGAAAAGATGGCGGCGATGCAGGAGGAATTGGCTCGCAAGCAAGTCGTCGCCGACGCCGGCGCGGGAATGGTGGAGGCGACCGTCAATGGAAAACAGGAACTGGTCAAACTGAAGATCGACAAGCAGAAGATTGACGTGAACGACACGGAGATGCTGGAAGAAATGGTCGTCGCCGCGGTTTCGGCTGCCCAGGCCAAAGCTCAGGAGATGATGAAGGAAGAGATGCAGAAGACGATGGGGGGATTGGGATTGCCGCCGGGGTTGTTGCCGTGAATGGTTTCAGTCAGGGTTGATTTCGCGCAGTTTCTTTTCCAACAGCTTTTGCCTGCGATCGGCGGCGGCGTCCAGCCAGTCGCGAAGGGCATCGGCTGACTTGGCATCCAGCATTTTTTCTACCGCAGCCAATTGATCGCGCAGACGGCGCAGGCCTGCTTTGAGGGTGTCGGCATTGTCCAGAAAAATATCTCGCCACAACACACCGTCGCCGCCGGCGATGCGGGTGGTGTCGAGAAATCCTTTCCCCGAAAAATCGAGAGCGGCATCATCCTGCATGGCGACCAGCGCCGCGGCCAGCAGATGCGGCAGGTGGCTCACATCGGCCAGAATGCGGTCGTGATCTTCCGGGCTGAGCCGCGCCGTCCGCATGCCGAGCAGTCGCCAGAATTGTTCCATCCGGTCCAGGGCCGTGGGATTGGTTTTGGGTGTCGGGGTGACGATGCAAAGTTGATTGTGGAATAGATCGGCCCGCGAGAATTCCACGCCCCGTTTTTCGCTGCCGGCGATGGGGTGGCTGGCGACGAATTCGACGCCTTTGGGCACATGCGATTCTGCGAGCCGCACAATGGATCGCTTGGTGCTGCCGACATCCGTAATGAGCGCGCCCGGCGATAATGCGGAAGAAATCTGGGTCAGGATTTGGCCGAACAGGCCGACCGGCGTGCATAGGATGACCAGGTCTGAGCCCGCAACCGCCGAAGTTGGGTTGAGATCAGCGCGGTCAATGGCGCCGATCTCCAAAGCCCGGTCGAGCGATGCCTGGCGATGACCGAAGCCAACGATCCGGCAATCCGGCGCGGCCGAGCGAACGGCCAAGCCGATCGACCCGCCCAGAAGGCCGACGCCCAGTATTGTTAATTGGGTGGGAAACATTGGATCAGAGCAGAATGACGAAAGTCGAATGACGAATCAAGCCCGAAATGTACAAATGGGAATGAACTGGCGGTATGGATTGTGGCGGCCTATTCCGATTTTGAGATTCGGATTTCCTGAGCCAAATGCTCTAAAACGTGCTGATATGCCGCTGGGAAAGACAGATTTCGCGGAGCGAGAAATAGAACCGGCGTTGCATGGCTCGTCCGGCTGCCGCGCGTGACAGGTTCTTCAAACCCTGCCACGGACGATCGGCCGACCTTTCCTCGAATGATGCCTACGGTGTAATCGACGGTGAAAAGATACTGATGGCGGCTCTCCTCTGTTCGGAAAATCAGGTTGCGCACACGGATGCTGGCCGCCCCGGGGATGGGAAAATTGCGGGCGGCCCGGCGGGCAAGGCGAAGACGATCGCCGGGGGAGAAATGCATGTTCCATTGACGGGCCAGGGCGCGAAGTTGCCTGCGCTGAAGAAAGCTGCGCAAAGCGGAGTGGGTGACGACCGCTGCCAGAACCGTCAGGATCAAAACCAGATAGAGCTCAGGCGACACGTTCTTAGCCTGGATTCGGGGTATTTGCGGTGCTCGGCTGCGTTGCCGGGAATGGGCCGATTGGAATATGGAAATCGCCGATTCCGTAATCAGGAGCGATCGGCGTGAGCGATCCGATCCAATTGGTCATCTCAGTAAAGTTGGGGTCCTGCTCATTGCGGAACAGCGGCTTGAAATCATGAACGTCCGGATGCGGCAGGGTGGCCACTGATCTCGGCAAGCCGAACTGGACGAGCAGCGACGTCACACTGTGGATTCGATCGATCATCGGCCGGGTGATCGGGCCGGTTCCGAAAATATCTTTGCCCACGATTTTTCGGCTGGTCTGCATAAGGATATCGAAATTGGTGTAGGCGGCGGGGATCTTGTCGGCATCGGAATAGAGGAAAAACCCGCCGGAACCGGCGCTGCCATGGCATCCGGCCACCGCGCACCCGACGAGAATGCGCGGCTGAATCCGCGTGCGGAATACGAGCAGCACATTGGGATCGGAAAGAATTCTCACATCACGCATCAACTGGGAATTGTTGGTTTGAAAGATATCCAGGGCCTGCTGGGCCGGGGATTCGCTGTTGAACGCGACTGGATCGACGCCGCTCAGGGCGAGATATCGCTTGCGAACGTTGCCCGCGAAATCGATGCGCGCCTGGTCATCGGGAAGAAGCTCCTTCCGCCGCATGAGCTGAACATCATCCATGGTGATGAACTGGCTCGGGGGCGGGGCTGATGCTGATGAGGTGGGGGCGGGAGTGGCGGTGTTGTCAGGAGTCGTCGCCTCAGCCGTTGCGGGCCGGGTGCTGAGCTTGGCGTCAAGCGCCCTTTCGCTGGCAATGGTATCCAGCAGGATGGCGGCATTGGGCTCGTGCGGGTCGATGCGCTGAGCATCCTGGGCGGCCTCAGTCGCCAGATCGTATTCGCGATTCTCAAGCGCCCAGCGGCAAAGGTCGAGCCGCCCTTTGATGTCGTTCGGGTCGAGTGCCTTCAGCCGATCGTGAAATTCAGCAGCCGCATCCTTGGGATAGGTAATGGATGCGATGTCATCGCGGGAGACGGTGATCGTCGCCCCGTGGATAGTGACGTTGACCGATTGCCCATCGGGCGCGTCCTGAATGTCGCCCTGAAATCGGCGATCATCCTTGGTTTTGAGCGTTCCCTGCTTGGCCAGCAACCCCGTAGCGAGCAGGCAGATTACAAAAACGCCGAGCCACCACCGTCGGATCATGAACTTCTCCTCTACAGCAGCGATGTCGAGAGGGCGCATCGTAAGTTTCGGGTGGGAAAGAGGCAAGTTTAATTGGAGGAGGTGTCAGAGTGAGTGAAGATTGGGATGGATGAAGAAGGATATTATCGGCTGTGGTTTTTGTGACGACCGATTTCTCTCACGCCAATGGCCGGACTCGGCCGTCGCCGTGGCCGCTTGGTTTGCCCCAGATGCCGGGGATTGCGGTTTGGCAATCGGGGCATTTGCCTTCTGCGGTGACGCGGTTTTCCTGAACCAAAAACCCGTAGCGGCGGATCAGCGTTGCGTTGCAGTTGTGGCAGCGGGTGTTTTCCCACTCGCCGACCTGGCCGGGGAGATTGCCGGGATAAATGTAGCGAATGCCGGCCTGGCGGCCGTACTCGACGATCTTCATCAGGTCGTCGGCCGTCGTGCGGCGATAGCCCTCGGTCATTTTGTAATCGGGATGAAAAGCGGTGACATGCCACGGCATGAGCGGATCGATTTTCACTAGAAAATCAGCCATCTGCTTGAGTTCGTCGGGATCGTCGCTGAATCCCGGGACGACGAGGGTGACGATCTCCACCCAAAAGCCGCGCTCTTTGAGCATGCCGATGGTAGCCGTGACGTTTTCCAGCACGCCGCCCAGCTGGCGATAGTGTTTTGGGTTGAATGTCTTGAGATCGACTTTGTACGCGTCCACATAAGGCCGCAGAAAATCCAAGACCTGCGGCGTGCCGTTGCCGTTGGAGATATAGGCACATTTCAATCCCCGCGAGCGGGCTTCCTTAAATACATCCACGGCCCATTCACTGGTGATGAGCGGCTCGTTGTAGCTGGATGCGACGACCGGGGCACCGTGCTGGATCGCTACATCCACCAGTTGCTTCGGATTCGTCAGCTTTGGCCCGGCGGCGGCTTTAGGATCGCGTAGCATTTGGCTGGTAACCCAGTTCTGGCAGTAGCCGCAATGAAAATCACAGCCGAGCATCCCGAAGGTGAGGGCGTCGCTGCCGGGCATGCAATGGAAGAAGGGCTTTTTCTCGATCGGGTCGCAGGCGAGAACGCCGACATAGCCGTACGGGACGCGGAGAACGCCGTCATCGTTAAACCGCACGCGGCAGACGCCGTCGCGGCCCGGTTTTACGAGGCAGCGGTGGCCGCAGGCATAGCAGCGGATGGCGCCGTCGGGTTCGTGCGTAATCAGGGCTTCCGCAGCCGGGGCGCTGAATTTGTGCAGCATCTCTTTCAGGGATTGCAGCCGCTTCGATTCATCGAGCACTTCGAGCGTAGCCATGATTGGGTATCCAAATCAATTCTAGGCCGTTGGCTGGTGATTGGGCTTTTTTGACGAGCTATTCTGAAACGTCGAGCCACGATAACCCGGCGTGAGAATGCGCGTTATTCGTCAAATCGTAGCAGGCCACGTATTCGTTAAAAGGCTGGGCCTTCCAGATGCGCTTTCCGATGCTGTCCAGAACGTCCATGACTTTAGGTTGTTGCATGATGAATTGCGATTCAGCGATTGGATCGCCGCTGGATTGGTCTTCAATTAATACCCATACTCGCTTGCCGTCAAATCCGGACAATTCATCAGCGTATGAATTGAGACTCCCATCTCCCGGCGACTCGAATACAACCGGGACCCCGGCGAGGCCGAAACGCGCCTGATAAAACTCGAAGCCGTATCGCGCCGTAGGAGATAGATAAAAAATATCGCCAGGTTTTCTGTGTTCGGCGATGAATGCCATGGAATCCTTGATTTCGCAGTTCTTTGGCCGGGTGGCCAGCGTATTCAGAGTTCGGTTGATGGGCGAAATCATGAGCAGACATAAGGCAAGAATGCCGGCTGCGCGGAATCGGTTTTCCCAGAGGAAGTCGAGGCCCGCCGCGACAGGAATCGTTGTCAGCGGAAAAACGAACAGGACCAGACGTGAGTCAAATGGATATTTGTGAAGCGCGGAGGCGGCCAAAGCGGCCAGGATCGGGACAAGCAGGATGATGAGCGCGGATTTACGTACACGGTAGATGGCCATAATTCCCAGAAGAAACATGAGGACGGCCAGGCTTTCGCCTTCCATTGAGAAGGGGGCAAGGAACAACGCGTAGAATTTTCGTTTGTACCAAAAGACTGCGGAAGCGGAGGTCGGGACCGGCGCGTAGGCGCCAGCCGCCGACCAGAAATTCTGGAGGTAATCGATGCGGGTGAGGCCACGCAGGCTCACGAGATAGTTGGCGAGGAAGCTGCCGCCCCAAACAGCAGCCAAAAGCAGGATTTCACCTGCGGCGCAGCGAGGCTTTTGAGCGAGCCATGAAATGGCCAAAGCAGCGCCGATTCCACTGAGCACGAAAATCGCGGGGTGCGAAAGCCAGATGGCAACCGCTCCGATTATGGCCAGCGGCAGAATGTTCCTGAACAAGCGGGGGCGGTTGTCATTGTCGAAAAATCTGGCCGCCAGAAAAAGCAAGCCGACGGCAACAAAGAGATCGGTTGAATATTGCTTGACCTCGGCACTGTGGAACGAGTCGTCAGCCGCCAGCGCCAGGATCGCCAGCGCGAAGATCGTCGCACGGCGGCTGAGCAAGTGGAGGCAAAGATAGTAGAAAAGCGGAAGGGTCAGAATAGAGGCGAGAACCGGCCAAAATCGCAAGACCAATTCACTGCCGCCGAAGAATGAGACCGCGCACTTCTCGATGATCAGGAATCCAAGTGGCGCGGCCTGGTAATAGTCCAGCGGTCGAAACAATCCCGAGAAGGAGCGTTGAGTAATATTCAACGCCAACTTGGCCTCGTCTCGCCACAACGATTGATCGCCCAGATAGATGCGCAAGCGAGTTGCCGTACCGAGAAGGATCAATCCCCAGGCGATGGCGCTCATCCATGCGCCGCCGGTGCGCGGGCTGGTGAGACTGTTCCATCGTTTTGGAATAGGCAGGGACGCCAGGCGCGGTTTTATCCACAATCACTTCCCCGCTTTTGACCACAATTCACGTGAGCCGGGCGACGGGCTTGGCTCTGCTTTCGGCCGAGCGGTTCGCCTGGCGGATTCCGATTGTCCAGCTGTAATCATATTTGCGCATAATGAACCTTCCGTGAAAATTGAGCGGGACGGCCAGCCATTTTTTGTTTGACCTTTTCCGGCCACCGGAAATAATGCGGCTACATTTGTTTAATCAGGTGCGGCAGGGGGATTCTTCGAGTGCGGAAGGAGTCCTTTATGGCGGCAAATTGGCAGATGAAGGGGGAATACCTCAAGACATGCAGTTGCGCACCGGGATGCCCCTGTGATTTCTGGGCGCCGCCTACTTACGGGCTATGCGAAGGCTTCAACGCCATGCGCATCACGAAAGGTCATTTTGATTCGGTTTCCCTCGATGGCGTGATCTGGGCGATTTCCTATCACTTCCCGGCGGCATTGCATCTGGGCAACGGCACGGCGCAGCCATTTATCGACGAGCGAAGCACCGACGCCCAGCGAAATGCGATTCTGACCATTCTCAGCGGCAAAGTCGGCGGCCCATGGTTCGAAGTCGTCGCCAGCGTTGTATCAAAAGTGCTCACGCCCCGGTTTGTGCCGATGAAATTTGAATTCGACATGAAAAAACGCAGCGGCAAATGCAGCGTTGCCGGCGAAATTGAAGTAGTGACCGAAGCGATCAAAGACATAAACAACAAGGACCTGAGCATTCAGATAAATATGCCGGAGGGGATGGAGTATTTCAGCGCGGAGATCGCCGCTGCCAAGGTGCTGAAGTCCACGGGAGCGATTCCGTTCAATCGAACCAATACCCACAGCAGTTTTTCCGAGGTGGATTACACGCCGGCGGGACTCAAACGCTAGCCCGCGCAAAAAGGTGCGCTCGGATGACCACCTCTGCTGAAATCCCGGCTCCGTCCAATCGTCCCTGGG
Source organism: uncultured Phycisphaerales bacterium (assembly GCA_963773725.1). Taxonomy (GTDB): domain Bacteria; phylum Planctomycetota; class Phycisphaerae; order Tepidisphaerales; family Tepidisphaeraceae; genus PALSA-1353. The sequence goes on along the minus strand of CAVZCA010000005.1, from coordinate 506,583 downwards.
GCATTTATCTGGCCGCGACGGCGGTCTTTGCCGCGACCCTCTGGTTTACGGTTTATTCCTGCCATGAAATGTCCGGCGGAATGGAAATGCCTGGCGGGTGGGTCATGTCCATGATGTGGATGCCCATGTCGGGACAATCCAACTTGGCCGCCGCCGGCATGTTCATCGCCATGTGGACGGCGATGATGATCGCGATGATGCTTCCCTCGGCGATGCCGATGATCCTGCTCTACCGGCGCGTGATGACGTTTCACCGGGCAACTTACCCCGGCTTACGCTGTGGGATCATGATCAGCGGATATTTTTTCGTCTGGGCGGCGTTTGGGGCTGTGACGTTTATCATTGGAACGCTGCTGGCGCGCCTGGAAATGTCTTCGCCAACCCTGAGCCGGCAAATCCCGACAATCGCGGGAATCTGCCTGATTTTCTGCGGAATCTATCAGTGGACCCCCTGGAAGGCTTCCTGCCTGAAGCATTGCCGCGACCCGATTTCACTCGTGGCCGGCCACTTACACGGAGGCTGGCGATCTTCGCTGGCACTGGGACTTCATCATGGAATGACCTGCGCGATCTGCTGCTGGTCGCTTATGGTGATCCAGGCGATTTTGGGAATGATGAATCTTTTCGTGATGACGGGTATTGCATTAGTCATCGCAGTCGAAAAGATGTTGCCTGGCGGTCGAATGGTGGCGCGGATCGTCGGAACGATCGCGGCCGCGGCAGGCATCTTGTTTCTGGCACGCGGTAGAGGAATTTAATCAATGAAATCAGCCGCTTTTCTCATTGCGGGGGTTTTAGTTATGGCTCTTCAAGGATGCACATCCACTCAGAATGCCGGCGGCTCGCCGGGGAGCCCATCATCGGCGACAATCGATTCGACGATGCAGCCGTTTGTCGATCAGCAAAAACTTTCCGGCGCGGTCACCCTCGTGTCGGATGATCAGAACATCCTGCATCTCTCAGCAGTCGGCCGGCGCAATATCGAAAACGATCTGCCGATGCGAACCGACACGATCTTCTGGGTCGCGTCAATGACCAAGCCAATGACTTCGACTGCCATCATGATGCTTTCCGATGAGGGGAAGCTTTCCATTGATGATCCCGTCTCCAAATATATCCCGGAATTTGCCGCGCTGAAGACGCCTTCCGGCAAGCCGGCCAACCTGACGCTTCGCCATCTTCTGACCCACACCAGCGGATTGCCCGAGGTTCCGAAGGAAAAATTGCACGAGCCGCGCACGCTGGCGGAGTTGTTGCCCTATTTCCTGAATCGGCCAATGGTCTCTGAGCCGGGGACAAAATGGGAATATTGCCAGTCCGGAATCAACACGCTGGGACGAATCATCGAGATCGTCTCAGGTGAATCGTATGAAGACTTCATGCGCGAGCGGCTGTTCATTCCGCTCGGAATGAAAGACGCCACGTTTTATCCAACCCAGGATCAGATCAGCCGTCTCGCGGTTTCGTATATTTTGAAGGATGGGCGGCTGGAACCAATCCAGATCAAATTGCTCCCCGGGCCGGTGGGAGATCGCAATCATTACGCCGCCCCCAATGGTGGATTGTTCTGCACAGCGGCCGACTACTGCCGCTTCGCCCGGATGCTCCTGAACCACGGCTCACTCGACGGCAAGCAGTACCTTCGTCCCGAAACCGTCAAAGAAATGACCAGCATTCAGACGGACGACCTGCCGAGTGTCGGGTTCATCCCCGGAAGCGCCTGGGGCCTGGCGATTGGCCTCGTCCGCAAGCCAACCGGCATCACCGAAACGCTCTCCCCCGGCACGTTCGGCCACGGCGGGGCGTACGGCACGCAGGTTTGGATCGATCCGGTCAAGAATCGGATTTACCTGCTCATGATTCAGCGCGGAGATTTGCCGAATTCGGACGCCTCGGAATTCCGCACGGCGTTTCAGGAGGCGGCGGTTGTGGAAACGGGAAATTAAGCGATATATGAATTTCAGGGAAATGCGTCGCAGCTCGCGACGTACGCCATGTTATCAAACTTAGACGCCTGCAGGCATCGCGCGGCCCTGTTCAGCGTACAACTCGATCACGGCAGCCAGTGCGTCGGATACATTCGCGTATGCTTCTTCAAGTGTGTCCCCTTCAGTGATGAGTTCAGGCAGGATGGGAGAGGTTACCGTGAATCCCCCCTCAGGCTGTGGTGCAAAGACAAGGGGAACACGTCGAAGCATATGTGAATTATACCATGTTCCGGCAATCCGAGCCAATCGGCCCTGGCGGTGAGAATCCATATAGATCGGAAAAAATAGGCGGCTCGCCTACAATCCCGTCGTATGAGCACCCTCAAAGACTGGCGCGATGAACTGGCATTCATTGTTGAGTTCATGCGCAACCTGAGCCGGCAGACGGATCCGCAGACCGCCGCGGATTTGTATGGAAAGCGGATGCGCCAGGGCGGCCTGATTCCGGCCGATGGGTTTCTCTCCGTGAGCCGGCGCGATCTGGTTCATCCCCAATATCGCATCACGCGCAGTTCCATGTGGAAGGACTCCATCAATCCCTGGACGGAAAAACACCGCCTGCCCATCTTCAATTCGGGACTGCTTTCGGAACTGGTCTATTCAAACGAGACGGCGATCATTGAAGACCTTCCCTCGCGCATCGCGCCGGATGATCCGGCCGCTCAATATTTCAAGGGGATGAATTTCCTGCTCGCAACGCCGCAGTTCGATGATGGCGAAGCGCTGAACATGACCGTCATTATGACGCGCGACCCCAAAGGCGTCGTGCGCGACCGGATTCCGATGATGGTGATGCAATCCAATCTCTGGGGCCGGTCGGTCCTCAGCTCTGTGCTGCGGCGTGAGCTCAAAGTTGCGTATGATGCGCTCGATCATGAGTTGAAAATGGTCGGCCACATCCAGCGATCGCTTCTTCCCCAGGTTTTGCCGGTGATCAAAGGGCTGGACCTGGCGGCCGATTACGAAACATCCCAGCGAGCCGGCGGCGATTATTACGATTTCTTCCCCTTGCCCAACGACCAGTGGGGAATCTTCATCGCCGATGTCAGCGGTCACGGAATTCCCGCCGCGGTGAGGATGGCGATCACGCATGCGATCGCCCATACGCGGCCCGATCCGGCCGTGGGGCCAGGCCAGATTCTTTCCTATCTCAATTCCACGCTGGAAAACCGCTATATCGGAAAAACCGGCTCATTCGTGACCGCGTTTTATGCGATTTATGATCCGCACAAAAATCGGCTGAGTTACGCCTCCGCCGGCCATCCACCGCCGCGTCTTGCGCGGGGCAACAACGTGATCGCACTGGACGGCCGCGCCGGTTTGCCGTTGGGAATCGATGAGGACGCGGACTATTGTGAGCATCAAATGCCTCTGCGCAGCGGCGATCGCCTGGTCTTCTACACCGATGGCGTCTCCGAAGCGTTCAATCCGGCGAGGGATCAATACGGAGTCGAACGCCTCGACGAGACCTTGCTGGCGTCCAAAGGCGACGCGCAATCCGTACTAAATACGATCCTGGCCGATTTGCGAAAGCATTGTGGCAGCGCACCCATAGCCGACGATCGAACCCTTCTGGTTCTGAACGTGCGATGAGCTGTAACGGGCCAGAAATTTTAAGATAAATTACGACGCCTGAACCTGCCGGGCATCGTATTGCGCCGTGCGCAGAGCGCGACTGACCGACACCCGCACAACCAGCTTCTCGATAAGATAGCGCGGATCGGTATCAGCGATTTTTTCCTTCTGTTCCCCATTCAAAAATCGCAGGTATTCCCGCCGCCCGGTGATGTCGCTGATTCCCGTGTCCTGCCCGATGAGCAGCGGATCGGGGGCGTAAACTTTGAAATGCCGCATCAGGGAAGACAGGACGATATCGCAGTGATCATTCGTCGTGTTATGCCAGAATTGCGACAACGTTTTCATAAATCGCCCGCGAACGGCATAGGCGTGGGTTCGATTGGCGGCAATGCAGCGCACTACCCCGAAGCGAATTACCTCCGGCTCCAGCAAATGCTCGGTCCCAAGCATCAGCCCATCCCAGTCCTCCGGCACGTTCCGCAAAAAGTCGGCGGACAGCGAGCCGAAATGATCAACAGGAATCGCATCGTCCTCGAGCACGAGCAATGAGTTCACGCCGTCGGCGATCGCCTGATCCAGAAGCGTCCGATGCGATAACAGGCATCCCCACGCTCCCGGACCTTTGTCCCATCCCGCCGGCACGCCAACCGCCTCCCCATCCACCGCTTCAAATCGCTCCGGCTTTTTGAACGGCCAGTCTTTCAGCAGCTTCCAGAATCGTTCCATCCGCTCCGGCCGCCGGGCAAGATTCACCACAACGACGCGATCGAATGTTTCGGAAATTTGCCCGTGTGGAATTGGATTCATGGGATGCCCGCCTTCCTCATTGGATATTGATCCGGCTGATAAAAACTATCGGCCGGGCGGGCTCTCCGAGTGCAACTTTCAGGCGGATGTTGCATCCCGGCGGCAGTCGGCTGGGCATTGCCAGGTATTTGACTATTCAGGGCTGGGTAATGGACCCGTCTTCCAGCGTCGAATCTGCGATGGCCAGTGTTCCATTATTCTCGGTGTAGTCCACCCGCGTAATGCCAAGAACACTCTTCAATTTTTCAACAGCGAAATTTTTGATCGGCCCGGGCGATGCCGCGGTGCCGGGCGCCGGCTGCGGGAAAGCCGTCGAGCGGGCCGTGTGAAACTTCACGTTCCCCTCCACTTTCTGCAGGATTTGATGAATGTGGCCATTAAGCACCGTGACCGAACCGAAGCGTTTCAGATATCCGAGCGCCGGCCGCTGTCCTCCGTGCCCCAACCCCACTGCGGATAGACCGTCCAGAGCGGGACGTGAGCGAAAACGACAACGGGTGTACTGTCTGTTCGGCCGGCCAGGTCTTTTTCCATCCATTCGAGTTGATCGTCACCCAGCATACCCAGCCCGGTTTTGCCGTTCTGAAGATTCGCGACGTTGACCAGTCCTATGAAATGCACCCCTTTGAAATCGAAGCTATGCCAACCCGCGCCGAACGTCCCTTTGCCAAAGCGGTCGAGATATTGCTGGCCGTTGTCCACGAAATAGTCATGTTCGCCCGGCACGTAAAACGATTGGCCGGTTTTGATCGATTTCATGATCTGGAAAACCGTATCGAATTCCGCGGGTTTGGAGAGATGGGTCAGATCGCCGGTGTGCAAGACCAGCGACGGCCGCACGCTCAGGGCGTTCATCCGGTCGGCGGCGAGCTTGAATGTGTCCACGACGTGGCCGTACACACCTTTGTTGAATCCAATGTGGCTGTCGCTGACTTGCGCGAACGTAAAATCCGCGGAAGAGAGATCGGCCACATCGGCGCCGAACGCGGGGAAGTCAGGATTCCACCCTTCATTGCCCAGACGACGCCAGCGCCGGCCCAGGCCATGCACTTGAGAAATCCGCGGCGGTCGATGCCGTCTTTGTTGTCGTTCTTTTCAATATATTCGGGCATGGAGAACCTCTATTTCACGATGATGGTGCCGGTCATATGGGGGTGGACTTTGCAGTAGTAGTCGTATGTGCCCGGCTTGTTGAAAACGAAGGAGAATTTGTCGTCGGTGTCCAGCGCCTTGGAATCGAAGAGGGGCGAATCACCCTTCGCCGTGGCCGTGTGCGGAACATCGTCAGCGTTGGTCCAGGTTACGGTGGTCCCAACGCTGATCGTCATGACCTTGGGGATGAAGCTGAAATCTTCGATCCTGACAAGGGCAGAGTCAGTCTTCTGCGTGGTCGGAGGATCAGCATGAAGATCGTTCGTGCCGAATATCGCCATGGCGGCGAAAATTCCCAGAGATAATAAAAGCAGCTTGAATCTCATTGCAGTCGTCCCTTTCAACAAGCGGTACGAGCCGAAGGTGAGATTTATTCCAAGCGGCGGGAATTATTTCGCGGAACGATAGAGATCCACGAATTGCTGAAGATCAGACATGTTTACATCGGAGACGGCCCAGAAGGTCATCCCGGCGTTGCTCCAATGGATAAGATTGTAACCCTGGCGGGTGAGGCTGGATGAGCCGCTATCGCCGGGCCAGATGAATAGATTAATAACGTGCTTCGCACCGATAAACGAGTGCGGCGACGGTGCGATCGCGCAGATAATCAAGACGTCCGCCAGCCAGCGGATACCCCTTATCGGCCAGTTGCCAAACCGGCGGAGCGAAATCCAGCTTGCCATCAAACCAGGGCTTGACTGTGTGCTGATCGGTCGAAGGCACATCCATCAGATGATCGGCCAACTGCATGGACCGCAGATGGGCCGCTAGCACCACTTGAGCATCCGAATCGGCCGCACCGGCGTGATTGATGATCGACCAGCAAAGGCCGAAAATAACCAGTAACGACGCGGCAATCGGCAGCAGCCGCAACTTCGCCGGCGAGGAATTCGTTTTACGTAGTACGCGAGGCGCAAGATTGACCGGAAGATTGCCCAGGATCTTCTCCCGCAAATCGGCGGGCGGATGGTGATAGACCGCGGGATTGGCAACGGCCGTCCTGACGGCGCGAGCGGCGGCAAAGGCGCGGCTGCAGGCAGGGCAGCTCTTCAGGTGTGCCTCGATCTGCCTCGCGGTGACGAGATCAAGCTCATCATCGACATACGCGTGCAGGAGTTCCCTGGCATTTTGGCAATTCATGGTTCACCCTTTGCGCCAGGGAGGCGCCGTGATCTTCCGACAAGAGTTGCTGCAATCGAGTCCGCCCGCGCGACAGTCGAGACATCACCGTGCCGATCGGCGAGCCAATCAACGTGGCGATCTCCTTATAGGACAACCCTTCCATTTCCCGCAGTACGATGACTTCGCGCAAGTCTGGGGGAAGTGAATCGATGGCATCGCGCACAAGCTGAACGTCGGCCGCGCAAAAGAATCACCTGCGGATTGAAATCCTGCGAGTCATCAGCGAGGGGCGGATCTTCGATGAGATTCTCCTCGGGCCGGGATTTGCAGCGACGCAGCCAGTCGATCGCGGTGTTGCGGACGATTGCCAGCAGCCACACGCGGGCATCGTTGCCGCGGTAGGTCGCTGCGCCCGAATGGCTCGCAGGTAAGCCTCCTGAACGACATCCTGAGCGTCATGATCATCGCCGGCCAGCCAGCGCGAGGTTGTAAGCCGCCTCAAGGTGCGGCAAAACAGCCTCGGCGACGGCCTGCGCCGCTTCTGGAGACGAAGAAATCATTTGACCGCGATTGAGCGGGCCGCGCTGCCCCAACGCGTCTCCTCAAAAAGTCCCGGCACCGATCATACCCGGCACCGATCTTACGTTGACCGCTGCAAATTTATTCCATTACTGCGATTCGCCGATATAGAGTCAGCTTCGCGACCCGCAGCTTTAAGTAGCTGTAAATCGCCTGATTTGCGCTGCAATTCTACACAGGGGTTGGCAAAACGACGATATAACCAGTATATGTTTTCATCTTCGCTTCATGAAGACAGTGTTCTGATGAATGCTCCTAAAAAAAACAAACGCCGCGAGCTGCTGTTCGGACTCGTGTTCATCCTCGTCGCGACGGTCGTGACGCTTGTCCTGGGCGAAATCGCCATCCGTGTCATCGCCAGCCAGCATCTCATTTACAACATTGAAATGGTGAAATACGCCAAGGAGCTGAAGATACGCGATCCGCGTGGAGAGGTCAGCCACGTTCACCGTCCCTCTTCGAGCGCCCATCTCATGGGCGTGGACATCACCCTCAATTCGCTCGGCGACCGCGGGCCGGAACTGAAGAATCCCAAAGACCCGGATTGCAAACGTGTTCTCGTCATGGGCAGTTCCATCACCATGGGGTGGGGCGTGCCGTTTGAAAAAACATTCACCGCGACCACCGAGAGTTTGCTCAATTCGAACAAGCCGTTTGGCTCTAAAATCTCCTTCGAGTTTGTCAACGCCGGCATCGGCAACTACAACAACTATTTCCAATACAGGCTTTTTTTGCGGCAATATCCCATCGTCAAGCCGGATATGGTCGTGCTGCATTATTTCATCAGCGACGTGGAGCCGCGCGGCATGGGAAACGACAGCCTCATCCTCCGCGATTCCTATCTCGCCGCGTTTTTCTTCGATCGCTGGAGCCAGATCAAATTGAAATTCAGCGGCCAGTACAAAGACCTCTTCACCTTCTACAAAGATTTATACGCCGACGATTCGCAGCCCTGGAAACAGACGCAGCAGCAGATTTCCGAAATGCGCGACATCACCGCAAAAGACGGCATCCCCTTTCTCGTGATGATCCAGCCTGACATCCATGACCTCGCCTCCGGCACGCCTTACAAAGATCTGTACGCGAAAATGGAAACCGCCTTCAAGGCAATGAACATTCCCACGATCAACGCTTTCGATGCGTTTCAAAAAGAGTTTGGCGACGACGTCTCGAAGCTCTGGATTCAGAGCGACGATCCGCATCCCAACGCCAGCGGCCACGCCCTGATGGCGCAAATTCTTTATAATTATTTGGTCGAAAACGATCCGCTGAAATTGAAATCCCCGCAAAACACTCCGCGCTGACCGATGCTGTTCAACTCGCTACAGTTCGCGGTCTTTTTCCCGGTCGTCACGCTGCTCTATTTTTTGCTGCCGCACAAAGCGCGGGTCCCGCTCCTGCTCGTTGCCAGTTGCGTCTTTTACATGGCCTTCGTGCCAAAATATATCCTGATCCTCGCGGCCCTGATCCTCATCGATTACGCGGCCGGAATCTGGATCGAAAACGCGCACGGACACCGGCGAAAAGTATTTCTCATCGTCAGTCTGTGCGCGAACGTCGGGATGCTCGGTTTTTTCAAATACTTCAATTTTCTCAACGGCAACGTCGCCGCGTTGGCGCATTTTATTGGGTGGAATTATTCCATTGAGAGTCTGAAAATCATCCTGCCGATCGGACTGTCGTTCCACACGTTCCAGTCCATGAGCTACACGATTGAAGTCTATCGCGGCAATTTCAAGGCTGAGCGATCGCTGCTTCATTTCGCCACTTTCGTCATGTTTTATCCGCAGCTTGTCGCAGGTCCGATCGAACGTCCGCAAAATCTTCTGCACCAATTCCGCGAAAAGCATTATTTCAGCCGGACGCAGTTCATTGAAGGCGCGCAACTGATGCTGACCGGGCTATTCAAGAAAATCATCATCGCCGACCGCGCCGCGATTCTTGTCAACATCGTCTATGCCAATCCCGGTAAATTTTCGGGCGCGCAGTTGCTCATCGCCACCTGGCTATTCGCGATTCAAATCTATTGCGATTTCTGCGGCTACACCGAAATCGCCCGCGGCGCAGCCAAAGTCATGGGCTTTGAACTGATGCGAAATTTCAATCACCCTTATCTCGCCTCTTCCATCGCCGATTTCTGGCGCCGCTGGCACATTTCCCTTTCAACATGGTTTCGCGACTATTTATATTTCCCCCTAGGCGGCAATCGCTGCAGCGTCGCGAGAAATTGTTTCAATCTCGCCGTCGTTTTTCTCATCAGCGGTTTATGGCACGGCGCAAACTGGACCTACGTCATCTGGGGCGCGCTGCACGCGGTCTTCATCATCGCATATGTGCTGACAGAGAGGCCGCGAAAACGATTCACCCTGGCGCTGCGGCGCAAGACCATGCTGTGATGGACTTCCTTGGCTGGCTGCTGACGTTCAATCTCGTCGCCGTCGCATGGATTTTCTTCCGCGCCGCGAATTTGTCCGATGCGCTCCTGATAGTGCGAAAGGTCTTCACGGCATTCTCATCGTCCGCCGAAATCGATTTTCATCCCGGTCTCGACCCGTTTCAATTCAGCCTCGTTCTGATGGTGATCGTCGCGCTGCTCATTCTAGAATTCGTCGGTCGCCGTAAACACAAGCCGGTTTGGAAGATAGTTGACGAACAATCACGCTGGCTCAGGTGGAGCGCCTATTACGCCTTTGGCGTTGCCTTCATCGTGCTTCTGCTCTTGAATCCCGAGCATAAGGCGCAGCCGTTTATCTATTTCCAATTTTAATAACGGCAGGAAGTCGAGGGTTGGGTGCGGGTGCATACCGCCCAGCCGGATGGATTTACATCAAAGCCGAAGAAGGGATTTGAACCCTTAACCCCCGCTTTACGAAAATAACGAAATCAACCGCTGAAAAGCACTGAATCCATCGGGATTTCCAGTGGTTTACGCGTGGCGAAGCCGGTTGCAAGTCGTTGCCAGCGAATGTCAGGTTTTACCGCGAAAAACCGTAGACTTGGCTTTGAAAAACCCGTAATGGTCGTTTCTTCTGTTTTCACATGTTGGCGGTGGCTTTCAAAGGACGGGCGCAATGTTTCACCGGTCCAATTTGCCGCCACCACGCGCAGTGTGACTGCAAAACTCACGCGTGCGAAAGGGGGTAGCCGAACCGAAGCCATCGTGCTCACGATCGAATTGGGCGAAGACTCTTTAAATTGCGCCCAGTGCAACACCATCCTAGAGGACGCGTATTTGGTCGACGACCGCAATTACTGTGAGAGTTGTGCCGGGGTTCTGGTTCATGCCGTTGTAACCGAAGCTGAAGCCCATGCAAGAGAGGCGTGCAAGGTGACAGCACCGCTGCCAGAATACGATCCGGAACTCGAATATAAATGCCCACACGAAGAGTACGAAAATGGTGCGGGGAATTCTTACACAGAGAATTCTTGCCGAGCTTGTTGCAGGCATGAATGCACCAACTATGACGAACTCATTCGGATGCGCAGACCTAAGTCACTCGAACCGAACCCAACGGAGAATCCATGGCATCATCTCCGCATCCACTCTTGGTTGGACCGACTGTACAAGATAAGGGACCAACGCAGGCAAGCTGCCATCGATGCTCGTCGACAGACATACCTTGTGCGGAGTTGATTCAATCCGTTTACGACGGCACCCGCCGCGCGCGAACTCAGTATGATCCGGATTATTGCGATGCTAATAGCGTAGCGCCTGTTTGTCGGACCTCGGGGAGCATGCTCAAGCGAATGTTCTGCCATACTTCCCAGCGATTGACAGGAACATTGCGGCGGGTCTCGAAGCCCAATTTCACTTTGTCCCCGCGAATCTCAAGCACAGTGACTTTGAGCGATTGCTGGATGCCGCCGGCTGGATCTCCAACCATTACTGATTCGTAACTTTTTCTCGATAAGACTAACATAGCGAATACTCCTTTTTTGGCGATCGCTCAGTTCATCGAAAGACAGACTGATTGACCGCTACGCTCGATGCCTTGTACGAGCATTAATATGGACGGTCTGTCCGGTAGCGGACGGTTGCAAGAAAATTACTGTGGTAGTTAAAAGATATACTTTATGGCCTCCAGGCCCCGTAATCGGGCATAGATCGGTGCAGAATGACGAAATCAGATAGCCTTGGCAACAAAATACTGGAGAGACTTCCCAAGCACGATTTTCAGAAAATCGTCGGACAGATGGAAAAAGTCTCGCCTGATGTTGGCGAAGTCGTGGCGTATCCGGACAAAGAGCCGAAGTGGGTTCACTTCCCCATCTCGGGCGTGCTTTCCTCGATGGTTGTCCTTGAAGACGGTTCGACGGTCGAGGCCTCCACCATCGGCAATGAGGGAATGGACGGCTTGTATCTGCTTGCCGACCCGCTGGCCAACCCTTACCGCATCAACGTGCAGGTCCAGGGGGACATGCTCCGCATGTCGGCAGCGGCTTTCAAACGGGCGCTGTCAGAGAGCCATGCGTTGTCGCAGTTGCTGCTGAGGTACGCGTTGGTGCTGATCCAGCGCGGAGCGCAGAATGGGGCCTGCATCCAACACCATACGATCGAAGAGCGGATGTGCCGGTGGCTGCTCGAGACGGCCCATCGAAAGGGAGCGGATCACTTCGGCCTGACCCAGGAATTCCTCTCCGACATGCTTGGCGTCCGCCGGCAGAGCGTGAACCTGACGGCCCGCATCCTCCAGCATGCCAACCTTATAAAATACCACCGGGGCGAACTGACGATCGTCGACCGGGCCGGACTTGAAGAAGCGTCCTGCGAGTGCTTCCGTGTGACCAGCCAGATGTACGAACGCATGATGAGGTTGACCTGACCGCACCTCCATGCAATCCCAGCATCAGCCGAATCCAGGTGTGATGGGTTTACTGTCAACATCTGCATCAAGCAGCCAGCGCCGGGGTTTCCAGGAACTGAGCCCGGATTGAAACAAACTGGGCCTCGCTTTGCACGAAAGCATTCACAACAGCCGGATCGAATTGGCCTTCCGCCTCTTCGACAATCATTGACCACGCAATGTCATGGTCAAATGCCTCCTTATAAACTCGCTTCGATGTGAGCGCATCGTATACATCTGCAACAGCGACAATTCGCGCGCACAGTGGGATGGAGTCACCGCTGAGCTGCTGCGGATATCCCGTCCCGTCGAACCGTTCATGGTGACTGGCGGCGATGTCGCGTCCCATCTGCAGAAACTTTACGCCCGGGAATTGCCGCAGTGCCGCATCCAATGTCTCAGCGCCCAAAGTTGTGTGCGTCTTCATGATCTCAAACTCCCGGTCGCTCAGCCGGCCCGGCTTAAGCAAAACGCAGTCGGGGATTCCAACCTTGCCGATATCGTGCAGAGGACTGGTGAGATAGATAAGGCGGATGTACTCGGCGTTGATTTCCCCGCGAAACTTCTCGACGCCGGACAGATGTTGGGCGAGTACCCGCGAATAGCTGCGTACCCGTTCCAGATGCGCTCCCGTCTCCGGGTCTCGGGACTCGGCAAGCCGGGCCATTGCAAAAATCGCCACATCGCGCGTCTCCAGCGAAAGGATTCGCTCCGCTGTTTGAACGCGTGCAAGCAATTCGGCGGGATCGAAGGGCTTGGAAATGAAATCGTCGGCGCCGGCGCGAAGCCCCTCCACTTTCTCCTCAAGCAGATTGTGTCCGGTCAGCAGGATCAGATAGACGTAGCCGAGCAAATCCTCCGAGCGGATGGCGCGGCACAATTCGATGCCGTCCATCTGCGGCATCTCCCAGTCGGAGATAACCAGTCGGCACGAGCCACTGCGAAGAATCGCCATTGCCTGTTGACCGTCCGCGGCGGTCACGACTTCGTAGCCGCTTTGCTCCAAAGCGTTCCGCAGAACCGTCAAGGCAATCTTGTTGTCATCAACGATAAGTATTCGCATTTTATCCATTACACCAATTCATCAGCCTTCGGTCTTCGTCGCGATTGCCGCCCGGACTGTTGGCAGATAATCGATGCAGCGTCGGATCTCGTCGTTCAATTGGGTCAGCAACTGGTCCTCGCTCCGCAAGCACGCCAGCGCGTCCCATTCGTTCCAGTTTGAAGGCAATGTCGGACAGCGCGCCGGCTGACAGGATTCCCGAAGCGCCCTTGAGCGCGTGAGCCACTCGCGCCATTCCCTCGCAGTCACCGCTTGCCACATGCCGCTTGATTTCCGCCAGGTCCGCGACCGCCTGGCTCTCGAACTCATCTAGAATCAATGTGACCGTCTCCGCATCGCCCATGCAACGGTCGAGCAAAGCTTCGACCGCCAAGGGTGGGATCTCAGCACTTGCGATTGCTGGATAGTGGTGTGGCCGTGACAGGCGATGTTTCGATCGCCAGCGATGTCGGCGATGTCGGACTGGACCGGGCCAGCAGCATCTGGATCGCCTTGATCAACCGATCGGGATCAATCGGCTTGCTTACATAGTCGTCCATTCCGGCTTCGAGGCATCGCTCCCGATCTCCGTTGATGGCATTGGCGGTGAGAGCGATGATCGGCGTGTGCCGCGGGGGTGTTGCCGGATCGCCTCCTCCGCCTGGCGAATTTGCCGTGTCGCCTCAAACCCATCCATTTCCGGCATCGAGCAGTCCATCAGGACCAGGTCGTAGCCGCCGGCCGAAACCGCCGCGACGGCCTTTCTCCCATTATCCACGATGTCGCAGGCATAGCCGTGCTTGGCCAACACCTCGGAAGCGACGATCTGATTCACCCGATTGTCCTCGGCGATGAGAATTCGAGCCCGCTGCGTGAGATCCACGGGATGGCTTGGGGAGTGGCTCGTAATCGGCAACGTCTGTGCGGCAACTTTCGCAGGCCCGGACGTCGAGGCCATCGCATCCACGATGGAATCGTACAGACGCGACTGCCGAACCGGCTTAATCAAGTGTCCGGAGAACCCAGCCGCTCTCAGCTTCAGCGGTTCAAGATCGCAGTCCAGTGGAAGAAGAATCAAGAGTACCGTCTGAGCAATTTCCAGAACGGTGCTTTGATCGACTCACCCAGTTCCAGGGTATCGATGGCCGGGAGTTCGCCGTCGAGGATCGCGACATCGTAGGGGCAGGCTTTCGCCGCCGCGTCGATCAGCATCTTCATCGCCTCTTCGCCAGTCGGCGCCGTTGCGGCTTCGAATCCCCAACTGCAGAGTTGGCTGCGCAGAATCTCCCGCATCGATCGGGCTATCATGCACCGCCAGGACGCGCAAACCACGAGGATCCATGGCAGCGGTCGGAACCAATTGAGGTGTGGCCGGCGATCCCAGTCCCAGTTTGACGGTAAACCAGAAAGTGGAGCCGTTGCCCAACGTGCTCTCGACACCGATGCTGCCGCCCATCAATTCCAGCGAGTTGTTTGGAGATCGCCAGCCCCAGGCCCGTACCGCCATATTTGCGAGTCGTGGAGGCATCCACCTGCGAGAAGCTCTTAAAGAGTCGGTCGATCCGGTCAGCGGGAATTCCGATGCCGGTATCGGTGATAGCGAATCGCACCGTCACGTGTTCGTGTGATTGTTCTACCAGCGTCAGCCGGATGCTGATGGAGCCCGATTCGGTAAACTTAATCGCATTATTGATGAGGTTGACCAGTATCTGCTTAACGCGTCCTGAGTCGCCCTTTACATACCTCGGGACGTCGGGCATCGTGAGACAGGCAACGTCAAGCCCCTTCTGCGCGGCCTTCATCGACATCATTTCAGTGACGTCTTCGATCACCGAGTAGATGTCAAAATCGAGCCGATTCGATCTCCAGCTTTCGAGCTTCGATCTTCGAGAAATCAAGAATATCGTTAATGAGTTCGACCAGGGACAGGCCCGAAGTCTTGATTAGTTCTGCATATCGCAACTGCTTAACGTCCAGTGTTGTGTTCAAGAGCAAGTCAGTCATTCCGATTACGCCATTGAGTGGCGTGCGAATCTCGTGGCTCATCTTTGCAAGAAACTCGCTCTTGGCGCGGCTGGCAGTCTCGGCGAACTCCTTGGCCTCTTTCAATTGCTCCTCGCCCAACCGTCTGGCAGTGATGTCTTCCGCTATTCCGGCGATGCGATAGACCTTGCCTCCGCTATCGCGAATGGGCAGTGCTCGGTCGCGAATCCATCGAACGGTTCCATCCGGACGCAGGATGCGATACTCGACTAAGAATTCGCCGCCGGCAAGCGAGGCCGTCCACGCATTCTGCACCGAAGGGCGGTCCTCAGATTCGATGGCCTCCATCCAACTATGGGGGTTATCATATAATTCGCCAGAAGACCGTCCCCAGACTTGCTCGTATCGGGGACTGATGTACAGAATGCGATCGCCGCTGGCCGACATCATCCAGAAGACGTCACTGCTGTTCTCGGCAAATTGACGGAATTTCTCTTCGCTTTCTCTTAACAACTCCTCAGCCTGCACCCGCTCGGCTATCCGTTGTCGGAGCGCCAACACGGCCTCCGACAGTTCCTTGGTCCGTTCGCCTACTTTAATTTCCAGTTGATTATTCGCCTCGCGCATTTCCAGTTCTCTACGTTTCCTGGCCGTTACATCGCGGACGATTCTCGAAATACCTATGATTTCGCCTGTTCGGCTTCTGATCAGTGAGATCGAAAGCGAGACGTCGATCTCCTGTCCGTCCTTGCGACGGCATCGCGTTTCGAACTGTTCAATTGACGCACCCCCCACCACGGCGCCGTGTAACTTTGCTGTCTCGCCGGGCCTATCTGCCGGCTCAGTTAAGTCCGCGTTACGCCCAATGGCTTCGTGAGCGGAAAAGCCAAAGATTTTCTCCGCTCCCCGGTTCCAATTTTGGATCGTGCCGTCAAGGCTGTCGCTGATGATGGCTTCGACTGAGGATTCCAGAGTCGCAGCGATCCGCGCGTTGGCTTCGTTTGCCGTGCTGATCGTCTGTCTGGTGTGGCGTGCAGCCAATCGTGCATGGATAAGTCCGGCTACAATGAACAGTAATGCACCAATCAATCCCGCCCCTACGGCAAGAACCAGGCGATCTTGTCGCAGAGCTGGCATGAACCAATGGCTGTCGTCATGCGAAAGGTTTAGTGTCAGCCACATACCCGCTGAGACGGCGAAGACTCCTAAAAGGAGAGCTGCCCAGATGACCGTCCAGGATTTCCATGGCCGTGAGCCTGATTTATCGTGCGAGTGCACGGAGGCTTTTCCAGCAATTGGTGCGGATTGCAACACGCTGATCGGATCGTAAAAAGGGTTGTCCATTCGCGCCATGACTGAACTCCGTTGAATCGTAATGTCCGGATCCTCACACGCTCATAACATCGAGTTTGGTGAGACGATAAAAAATAGGTACTTAGCCCCATCTGCGCAAGAAGGGTAAGTCTGCTGGGAAGTGTGGCGACGACGCCCCTCGCACTGAATCACGTACATCGAGAAAGAGCATCCAAGGTCGGGCGATCAGTCCGAAGCATTACAAACTCGCACGCCCCGCGGATTTGTCGTCGCTGCCAGTATGCTCGGAACTTCGCTCCCCGCCTGGCGATCCACTCACGGGCTGCGTACTCCAGACTCATAGAACCACGGAGCACGCTTTGCCGTGAATGGTAGCGCCGAATCAGTTCGGCTTGGATAGGATTTGCTGATCTATACGAATCCATGCTTACCAATCATTCCCTGCCGGATTCTCAGCCTCGGGCCGAACGCATTGCAAATTCTCCCACGGAAGACACAACGTCTACTGGCGCGACTGCACATGGCTTGCTGTTACTGCCATTGCGAGCGCCAGGAATGATCGGAAACACTCTGCTGCCCTGCACATCGACTCATGCCGTATAGGTAATAATGGGTATTTAGACCCAGGGCCGAGGCTTACTGCCATGAATGAAGATCCCGAGCATTGAGTTCAATTGAAGCGGGTGATCTCACGCACAAAGTGGCGCCGAAGCAGGTCGTGATCGCGAAGCTGAGATCCTTGATCGTGCCGTTGAGGGTTGGATTCGAAAACTGGATGGCAAATTCCGCTTCGCAATACCTAAGAGCATCTCATAGGTGACTGGTTTATTTGCGAAATCATCGCAGCCGGCCGGAAGACATTCTTCAGGAGCTCCCTCATACGAATTTGCCGTGAGGGCTGCGATTCGGTGGGAATAGCCAAGTTCGCGGAGACGGGTTGTGGCCGCATACCCGTCCATGACGGGCATCTGCATATCCATCATAATCAGATCGAACGGCTGCCCGTTAGCTGATGCCGCCAATGCCTGCTCGCACGCCTCCAGGCCGTTCTTAGCGATTTCGACCGTAAACCCGATACACCTGAGAACTCCGCTGATCACCGCACGACCATCGGAACTATCGTCCACTACGAGGATATTCCCCGGCCGCTTCCTCGTCTGAGTTTGTTCGTTGCGTGGCTTACGCCGCTTCCGAGGTGTCCGCCGAGGAGCAATCACATTTTCGTTTGAGTGCATGAGGAACTCCATTTCACGATTTCACCGTCAATCCTTGAGGGCCTGGCGATCCATCACAAGATGAATCGCCCTGTGTCGTTGCGCCTATGCAAATGTCGAAGTGCGCAAGGCAACGGCTACATATCAATTATTAAGGGGAGTAGTGATATGAATAAATGGGCATTTGTACCCATTTCAAGCAGATTTATTTGCTGGGGATAATGCCCGCAATTGTGCTTATTCGGGCAAGATCGGCTGCATTGAGAGCGTGCATCTTGGCCATCAGATTGGCGCGGTGGTTGGCGACCGTCTTGATACTGATGTTCAAACCGGTCGCGATGCGCTTGTTGGGCATTCCCGCCACGACCAGCTTCAGCAAATCGAGTTCGCGCGGCGTCAATTTTTCCAGTCGCTGACTGACGCAATCCTGTGCGTCGCTTCGCTGCAGCATCTCGATGCTTTTTTCAATCGCGCTGTGCACGGCTTCCAATAGCGCTCGTGGTTCGAAAGGCTTTTGCAGAAGATCGATTGCTCCGAGCTTCATGCTGCTGATTGCCGTCGGCACGTCCGCGTGACCGCTGATGATGATCGCAGGAATATCATTGTGCGCGACCCGCAGTCGCTGTAATACCTCGATGCCGCCCATGTCCGGCATCCTCAGGTCCAACACGATGCAGCCAGGCTGGTGCGGATCAATTGCGTCAAGAAACTCCGCGCCCGATCCATAAACGCGCACTGCCAACGACGCCGATTCCATCACCAGTTGAAGACTTCGCCGAACGCCTGAATCATCGTCGATCACATGGACCATCGCCTCACACTTCATGACGTCACTCCTTCGGCCACGAGGACCGTGAAGCAAAACCGCATTCCTCGTTCGGGGTTGCGGGCGCCGGAAAGTCGGCCGCCCTGGCTTTCAACAATCGATCGGCTGATATTCAGCCCCATTCCCGTGCCCTTCGACTTGGTGGTAAAAAACGGTTCAAACAATCGAACCATGTTCTCGGGTGATATGCCCGATCCCGTATCAACAACCCGCACTTGCACGCTGTGGCCTTCATCATGCAAAGCCGTCTGAATCGTCAGCCCATCGCGGGGCGATATGCTTTCACCCATTGCCTCTACGGCATTCAAAAGGAGGTTGACCAGGACCTGCTCGATCTGCACCGCATCGCCCAACACTTTGGGCAGGTTGTCGGCCAACTCGAGATGAGCGCGAATCCGCTGGTGTCGCAACTCAAATTCCATCATGCCGACGGCCTCTCGCACGAGTTTGTTGATATCCAGTGGAACGCATTGAGGCTGCTGTTTGCGGACAAAGGAACGCATTCGGCTGATGATTTTTCCGGCGCGGCGGGTCTCGTTCATTACCTCCCGGATCGCTGTCAACGCAGTCGCGGGCGATCCTTTTTGCGTTTCGATTTGTTCCAGGCACACGCTTGCATAATTCAGGATCGCCGCCAGCGGTTGGTTGAGCTCGTGCGCCAAACCCGACGCCATCTGGCCCATCGTGGTGACGCGAAAGAGATGTGCCAAATCCGTCTCGCGGATCCTCGCGGATTCCTCGGCGGCCTTCCTCTGGGAGATGTCCACAACGGTACCCATCATGCGTACCGGCTGGGCCTGTTCGTTATTGAATACCCTTCCCCGTCCCTCGATCCAGTGTTCGCTCCCGTCTCCCCAGATAACGCGATACTCTTGCCGGTAATCTTCGCAGCCTGCTATCGATCCATCGGCTTTTGCTCTGATTCCGGCCCGGTCATCTGGATGCACACTTCGCTCGAAAGCGTCGTACGTCCCGTCGAACTGATCGGGTCTCATTCCGAATAACCTGGCGTGATGGTCAGACCAGGTGATTTTTCCGGTCTGTAAGTTCCAGTCAAAGATACCCATCTGCGCCGCATCGACGGCCAAAGCCAGTCGTTGCTCGGACGCGAGAAGGGCCTCCTTGGCGCGTTTTCGTTCTATGGCATAACGGACGGACCGCGCCCGCATGTTGCCTGCGGATCCGTGTTTGACAAGGTAATCCTCAGCGCCTTCCCGCAGCACCCGCACGCCCAGCGCACCATCGTCCAAGCCGGTGAGAACCACGATCGGGAGTTCGCGAGGCTTCTCATTTTGTATTTGCCCCAGCGTTGCAAGCCCCTGACTGTCGGGAAGGTTCAGATCCAAAAGCACAGCATCAAATCGCTGCTCCCGCAACTGAGCCAACGCCTCGGCCAGCCGTTTGACATGCGTGATCGAAAATGGGCCGAATGGAGATTCGGCCAATTCTTTGCTGAATAGTACCGCATCAGCAGCGTTGTCTTCGACGAGCAGGATGTGGACGGTTGCATCAGTCATTGTGGTGACCGCGTCACGGTTGTGAGCCAGAAACGCTCCATCATATGGATCACTTCAAAAAACTGATCGAGATCCGATGGCTTCACGATGTAGCAGTTCGCATTGAGGTCGTAACACCGGATAATATCCTTCTCGGCGCGTGAGGTTGTGAGAATGACGACTGGGATCCGCCTCAATTTCGCATCGCCCTTGATCTCCGCCAGAACCTCGCGTCCGTCCTTGCGGGGCAGATTTAGATCCAGAATGATCAAGTCGGGCCTTCCGGCGTCTGTGTATGAACCCGCACGGCGCAGAAAATCCATCGCCTCCACTCCATCCCTTACCACGCTCAGGACACTGTGGACCTTGCTGACCCTGAACGCCTCCTGCGTCAGGCGCACATCGGCGGGATTGTCCTCAACCAACAGAATTTCCAGGTGGTTGTCCTTCATGCTGGCTTCTCCGTTTCAGAATCGAAAAATGGAAGGTGGATCCTTCTCCAAGGACGGATTCCACCCAAATTCGACCTCCGTGACGTTCTGCGATCTTCTTGCAGATCGCCAGCCCAATGCCCGTTCCGCCGTATTCCTCGATGGTGTGCAGCCGCTGAAAGATGATAAATATCCGCTCGAAATATTCCGGGGCGATGCCGATCCCATTGTCCGTAATGGAGAACATCCACTCGCGCGCCGTTTCTTCAGCCGACACATGGATGCGTGGCGTGCGGTGGTCATGGAACTTGATTGCGTTAATCAGTAGATTCTGGAACATCTGCCCAAGCTGCGTCGCGTCTCCGATGACGACTGGGAGCGGCTCGACTGTTACACTGGCCTTATGAGATTCGATGAAAGCCTGAAGGTTCTCCAAAACCTTGGCGCAAATCTCAGCGCAATCAGCCGGCGCGAATGCCGCGCCCTGCGAGCCGACGCGAGAGTAGGCAAGCAAATCATTGATGAGCGTCTGCATCCGCTGCACGCCACTGATAATGAACGCGAGGTACTTCTCACAGTCTCCATTTAGACTCTCATCGCAGTTACGTTGGAATAGTTGAGCGAAACCTTGAATCGTGCGCATGGGCTCTTGTAAATCATGGGAGACGACGTAGGCGAAACGCTCCAGTTCCAAGTTTGATTTTGCGAGTCCTTCAGCCTGACGCGTCACAGCCTCCTCGGCCCTCTTTCGCGCGGTAATGTCTCGCACGATTTTGGAGGCGCCGACGGTATAGCCGCCCGAATTCTTAATAGGCGACACAGTCAACGACACGTCGATCTTTCGGCCGTCCTTGGCGATTCGCACTGTCTCGAAGTGGTTCATACGTTCGCCGCGCGCTAAACGGTCCTGGATATTCGCCTCTTCATGCTGGCGATCGGGGGGAATAAGCAGCGTGATTGGCTGGCCGACGATCTCCTCAGCAGCGAATCCGAAAATGCGCTCAGCGCCGGCGTTCCAGGTGACGATGATGCCCGCGAGAGTGATCCCGATGATCCCATCGTCGGACGACTCGACAATCGCAGCCAGTTTCGCCTTTATTTCATCGTTGCGCCGCGTCGCTATCAAAACTTCACTCAAGCGCTGTTGCTCGATGCCAAACCTGCGAAGCTGCATCGACTCCGTGACGTCCTCGACTCGGTGGATGATGTGCGTCAGGCGCCCGGACTCAAAGATCGGTAAATTCTGGGGACTCCAGAATCGTTCCTCGAAGCCTCCCCCATCCGCCTCCGGCCGGAGAATGTCATATTTCTGAATGTCCATCGCGTCCGAGCGGCGCTCCCGCACCACGCGCCGAAGCGATTCCCCCAAACTCTTCACGCCGGTCGCGCTCGCGTCATCAGGATTATCAGGAAAAACGTCAAAGATTCCGCGGCCGAGAATCTCGTCGCGCCGCGTCATCGTAGCCTTCAGATAAGAATCGCTGGCGGCAACGATCGTGAATTGTGGGTCAGGGAGAACGACGAGATATAGTCCCGGTACGGATTCGAACACCGTTTGAAAATTCAGCGCGGGGGCCAAAAGCGAATTCGTTTCCTCGGGGATATCAGAATTGGGTATGGTTGAGTGCGACGTCATCCGTGACTCTCCGCGCGGCCGAGAATCCTGCCTCGTCAGCCCGCGCGCTTTCACCGAGGTCGGAATAACGACCATTCATCCGCAAAGTATGACAGGAAATCTACATAGGTGTACCGGACAGGCCAGCGGATGGCAAATTGTTCTAATGAACGCGCTACGCAAAAACTATCATTAGCAGCATCGCGTTGCGTGAACTTTCTGATCCAAATGCCCTTCTATCACCTGAAAGGGCACAACTGGGTATTTGTACCTACTCAGTCATACCTGCGGCCCGGCGATAACACAAATGTAGGCATTGGCATTGTCTGCCTCCGTGACACTGCTCGATCGAGAGGCGAGGACTCGTGCCTCCCCTCTCGATCAGCAGGAGGCAACAGTCGCCGCCAAAGCCAAAAATGTCCGGTTATTTCGAAAGGTGTCATTCTGTTATGAGCAACGCCATCGCACATTCCGCCCTGGAACTCATCACCACCCATGACATGACCAGCCGCAAAGATGCGGAAATGTTGCTGCAGTGCTCTGCGGAGGAGACACGGAAGGTCAATGATGAGCTCGCCTTCTACAAATTCGCGCTGGATGAGGCAGCGATCGTCGTGGTCACTGATTCCGCCGGCACGATATCCTATGTTAACGACAAATTCTGCCGGATCAGCGGTTATCAACGCGAAGAAGTCCTGGGCAAAGACCACCGCTTGTTGTACTCCAGCATTCATCCGCAAAGTTTTGTCGCGGAGATATACGCCAAGCTAGCGAGCGGACAGGTATGGCGCGGCGAAATCTGCAACCGTGCCAAAGATGGCCACTTTTACTGGATGGACAAGACGATCATTCCGACCTGGGAAACAAACGGCGGTGTAACCCGATACGTGGGCATGGGCGCTGACATTACCGCACGCAAGCAGGCGGAAGAGGCGTTGCTCAAGGCGGACGCCCTACAGAGCGCGATTTTCAACAGCGCCAATTTCTCGAGTATTGCCACTGACGCCAAGGGCGTCATTCAGATCTTCAACGTCGGCGCCGAACGTATGCTGGGCTACACAGCCGCCGAAGTGATGAACCAGATCACACCGGCCGATATTTCCGATCCGCAGGAAGTGATAGCGCGAGCCGAAGCATTGAGCCTCGAACTCGGGACCCCAATTACGCCAGGCTTTGAGGCTTTGGTGTTCAAGGCCTCGCGCGGCATCGAGGACATCTACCAGTTGACCTATATCCGCAAGGACGGAAGCCGGTTCCCGGCGGTGGTATCGGTCACGGCGCTGCGCGATGCGCAGAATGCCATCATCGGCTATCTGTTAATTGGCACCGACAACACCGCACGTAAGCAGGCGGAAGAGGCGTTGCTTAAGGCGGGAGCGCTTGCAGAGCGCGATCTTCAACAGCGCCAATTTCTCGAGTATTGCCACCGATGCGAAGGGCGTCATACAGATTTTCAACGTCGGCGCCGAACGCATGCTGGGCTACTCGGCCGCCGAAGTGATGAACAAGATCACACCAGCCGATATTTCCGATCCGCAGGAGGTGATAGCGCGCGCCGAAAGATTGAGCGCCGAGTTCGGAACCCCGATTACACCAGGTTTTGAGGCTTTGGTGTTCAAGGCGTCGCGCGGCATCGAGGACATCTACGAACTGACCTATATCCGCAAGGACGGCAGCCGGTTCCCGGCAGTCGTGTCGGTTACGGCCCTGCGCGACGCGCAGGATGCAATCATCGGCTATCTGTTGATTGGCACCGACAACACCGCACGTAAGCAGGCGGAAGAGGCGTTGCTCAAGGCGGGAGCGCTTGCAGAGCGCGATCTTCAACAGTGCCAATTTCTCGAGTATCGCCACCGACGCGAAGGGCGTCATTCAGATCTTCAACGTCGGCGCCGAGCGCATGCTCGGCTATACAGCCGCCGAGGTGATGAACAAGATCACACCGGCCGACATTTCCGATCCGCAGGAAGTGATAGCGCGCGCCGAAGCATTGAGCCTCGAACTCGGAACCCCGATTACGCCGGGCTTTGAGGCTTTGGTGTTCAAGGCCTCGCGCGGCATCGAGGACATCTACGAGCTGACCTATATCCGCAAGGATGGGAGCCGGTTCCCGGCAGTGGTGTCGGTGACGGCGCTGCGCGACGCGCAGGATGCCATCATCGGCTATCTGCTTGATTGGCACCGACAACACCGCGCGTATCGAAGCGGAAGGCAAGATCAGCCGGTGGAATGTGGAACTCGAGCAGCGCATAGCAGATCGTACGGCGGAATTGGCGGAATCAAATAGCGATCTGGAGGCATTCACCTACTCTGTGTCGCACGATCTGCGCGCCCCGCTTCGTGCCATTGACGGCTTTTCTCGCATTGTGGAGACGGAGTACACAGCCAACCTGCCCGAAGAAGCCAAGCGCTTTCTGGGGTTGGTGCGCACCAATGTTCAACAGATGGGCCAGTTGGTGGAGGATTTGTTGTCGCTCTGCCGGCACGGTCGGCAGGCGATCGCAACGCAAATCGTGCAGCCTGACAACATCGCACGGCAGGCCTGGCAGGATCTTACCCAATGGCCCAATGGGCGCACGATTGCATTTGAAGTGCAAAAGCTTGAGCCGTGTCGCGCGGACCCCGCTCTTCTAAAACAGGTGTTTATCAACCTTCTTTCCAATGCGATTAAATTCACGCGTGCATGTGAAAACACATGTATCACGGTTGGCAACGAGAAAGATATAGCCGGCGAAGTTGTGTACTTCGTTAAGGACAACGGCGTGGGATTCGACATGCGCTATGTGCATAAGCTGTTCGGCGTCTTTCAGCGCCTGCATCGCGCCGAAGACTACGACGGCACCGGCGTCGGACTCGCCATCGTGCATCGGATCATCAAGCGGCATGGCGGACGCGTGTGGGCTCAGTCCGAACCGGATAAGGGAACGACCATTTCATTTACCTTGGAATCGAAAAAAAATGAATGAAGAAGATGTTGAAATTCTGTTGGTTGAAGACAACCCGAACGATGTCGAGTTGATGCTTCACGTGTTTAAGAGCAATCGCATAAGCAATCGCATCCGGGTCGTTCGCGACGGCAGCGAAG
Organism: uncultured Phycisphaerales bacterium; assembly: GCA_963773725.1. Classification (GTDB taxonomy): domain Bacteria; phylum Planctomycetota; class Phycisphaerae; order Tepidisphaerales; family Tepidisphaeraceae; genus PALSA-1353. The sequence goes on along the minus strand of CAVZCA010000005.1, from coordinate 481,507 downwards.
CCCTGGAATTTATCTTCTGCACCGGCGCCTATGCGGCGCGACGTATGAGCGATGGCCCGAAATTTATTCTGCTGGATTTGAAACTCCCCAAAATCAGCGGGCTGGAGGTGCTTAAGCAGATCAAATCCGACCCGCGCACCTGCGCCATTCCGGTGGTTATTTTGACAAGTTCCCACCAGGACCGCGACATGGTGGATGGCTACAAATATGGCGTCAACAGCTATATCTGCAAACCTGTGGACTTCGAGCAGTTTACCGAAGCCGCACGCATGTTGGGCATGTACTGGCTGCTGTTGAATCAGGCTCCGAAGTCACAGGCGGTGATCGCGTGAAATATGATCCCGAATCAAACCGAATCAACGTTCTTGTGCTGGAGGATCGCTCCAGCGATGCCGAGTTGATGATGGCCCAACTTTGGGAAGCCGGTTTCGAAGCCACTTGGAAGCGCGTCGAAACCGAAAAGGAATACGTCGAAAGCCTCAACGCCGGTTTGGACCTGATCGTGGCTGACTACCAACTGCCGCAGTTCGATGCCATTCGCGCGTTGCAACTGCTGCACGCGCGGGAGTTGGATATACCGTTAATCATCGTTTCGGGGAAGCTGGGCGACGATTTTATCGTCGAAGCCATGAAACAAGGCGCTGCGGACTTTCTTCTGAAAGACCGCATGGCGCGACTGGGAATAGCGGTCGAGCAGGCGCTGGAGCGAACGCGGCTTCGCGTGTCGCATAAGGAAGCCGAGCAAAAGTTACGGCTGGCAATGGCCGAGTCAGAGCGCAACCGGTCTGAGCTGGAGGCGGCTAACCTCGCACTCGCGGGAAAGAACGCACAACTCTGCGAGCTCTATCAAACCGCCCAGCGATTTGTGGAGGATGTCTCCCACGAATTTCGCACTCCCCTGACCGTCGTCAAGGGATACGCCGAGGCCATGGCCGAGGGGCTCGCGGGGCCGATCACGGAGCGAGCAGAAGGAGTTTCTCGGCTACGTGTCGGACCGCACGCGGGATCTCGCGCAAATGGTGGATGACCTGCTCGATTCGAGCAAGCTGCGCCGGCACCATGCGCATCGATCGCAAGCGCCACCGAGTCGAGGAAATCGTGGCCCACGCTCGATTGATGATTATGGCCAAGGCCGCGGCCAACCAGATCAGAGGTGATTGAAGATATCGAAACCGATCTTCCCGAGGTCTACGGCGATGCCGAGAAGTCCGGACGCGTTCTGGTCAATTTCGCGGTCAATGCCATTAAATTCTCCCCGCCGGGCGGACGCATCACTCTCTGGGTGCGGCGCAGCCGCCGACGGCGGCGCGGAGATCGGCGTAACCGATCAAGGACCGGGAATTTCACTCGAAAATCAAAATCTGCTGTTTCAGCGATTCAGGCAGGTGGGTGATACCGCGAAACGGCGCCACCAAGGGATTCGGCCTCGGGTTGAATATCGCCCGCGACCTCGTCGCGCTGAACCTGGGGCAGATTCGCGTAGTGAGTTCTCCTGGAAAGGGCAGCACTTTTTCCTTCACGTTGCCGCCCGACGATCCGCGGATCGTGCTTCAGAGATTCATGGATTACTTGCGCCAGCTCCCGCAAGCGAGTAGGCACGATCGGCCTTCTACGCGTCGAACGCGCGCTCGCCCCACGGCATCGACGACAACGTCCGTGATTTCCTGACCGCGACGCTCCAACCCGCCGACCTGGTCCTGGACGGACCACGGGAAAGCTCCTTCTTGTTGCTCGGCTATACCGACGATCTGGCCGGTTGGGTCGAGCGAATGAAAAATGCGGCGGCGAAATTCGCGTCGCAATTGGATCCGCCCAACTACGCTGATCCGATCCAGATTGATGTCCTCGGGAGCGTGGCCCTGGCCGGCGGCAGAAAAGCAGGTCGATCGCACGGATGATGGAGGAATTTTCACTGCGGAGGCCTTATTCATGCCTGAGACTATTGTAATCATTGACGACGACCGCGCCATCGCACTGCTGACATCCCTTTGGGTCAAGGCGGCCGGCTTTAACACCATCATTGCCAATGACGGCCGACGGTGGTCTGGACGCAATCGCGCGACACCGCCCGGATTTGGTCCTTCTCGATATCCGCATGCCCGAAATGGATGGGTTTGAGGTGAACCGCCAGCTTCGTCAGACACCCGAACTGGCAGAAATCCCCGTGATCTTTCTCAGCGCGCACGCCCAGGAAACAACCCGGCAAGAATCACTCGCAGGCGGAGGACGCTGCTTTCTTCCCAAGCCCTACGAGGTCAAAAGTCTGATCGCCGCCATCCGCACCGTCCTCAAAGGTGTGGTCTCCCCGGAGAAAATTCATGCAAACAATTAATAGACCAAGGAGTTCACTATGTCCGACCACACAATCCTGATCGCCGATGACGATACTGGGCTGATTCGCCTCCTGACCGTCAGTCTCCAGCCGTTGGATGTGAAGATCAAGAAGCCCACGATGCGATGTACGCGCTGACCCTCATTCACAAGTCGCCGCCCGATCTCGTGATCCTGGACGTGAATATGCCCGCCGGAAACGGGCTGAGTGCCTGTGAGATGATGGCGAGCGACATTCGCCTGTCGCGGCTGCCGGTGATCATTCTCACCGGCGACTCCAGCGATGCGACATTGATGCGCTGTCAAAAGATGCGGGCCCATTACGTCCGCAAGGGAGCCGACGCCATGAATGAAGTCAAACGACTCGTCTGTCAGTTGCTGTCGATCTCCGACGCCGCAGCAGCCGGCGCCGGCGAGTTTCCACGGGTAAGCGAGCATGGAGCATCTATGAGTGATCGCACAATCCTGATCGCCGACGACGATTCAAAACTGATCCGGCTGCTGCGAACGATCCTGGAACCGTTGGCGGTTCAGATTCGCGAAACCTACGACGCGACATCCGCCCTCACAATGATTCAAAGATCGCCGCCCAACCTGGTCATTTTTGACATCAACATGCCAGGCGGCAACGGGCTTAGCGCCTGTGAAATGCTCAAGTCAGATAAGCACATGGCTCTGTTGCCGGTGATCATTCTCAGCGGGCGGTCTGACGATGCTACCCGTGATCGCTGTACGCAGATGGGAGCACATTTTGTCTGCAAAGGCCCCCAAGCCCTCGCCGAAGTGAAGCAACTGGTCATAAACCTGCTTGCGATGGATAAGATCGCCAGCGCCGCGTAATCGGTGCAGGCGGCAGTGGAAAAACATTCGAAGGAATCAACATGAGCAATGAAATTGATTGGCCGGCATCTGCTGGAGATGTGGCAATCCGCGAAAGGCGTATCGGCATGTCTGTCGGCGTCGGATTCACCATAACAGTGGCAATTATCTCCGGCATCATGTCCCTGATATACACCAGAGCCAGAACCACATTAAATGCCGAGACGCGCGTGGAGCATACGCGGGATGTGGTAGCCACATTGAATGATGCCGACGGCGCCATAAACAACATGGACCAAGTGGATGGCCGCTACGTCTTCCGCGATGGCGGCGCCAAGGCGTTTGACAATCACCTCAATCACCTGCGGGCGCTCCTGGCTGATGATTCCGTACAACGCGGACGCTTAACGGCCGTGGAACCACTCTGGACAGCCATGCTCTCGCGCCCACCGGCTGCGGCAACCACACCAGCAGCGCGCACTGCCGAAACCAAGTCCCTGGGCGATGACATCTCCGCCCGGCTCGCCGAAATGCAGCGTGAAGAGAACCCGCTGTTGGCACAACAATCCACGGAGCTGCAGCGCACCATCAACGCCCAACCCTCTGTTTTTCTGGGACTGCTGGTGTTGGCCTCCTCAACACTCTGCATGTTTTACATCCAGGCCAGTCGCGCTATAAGACAACGTGGGGATGCCGGAAAACTGCTGAAAAATGCCCGCCGCCGCGCTGAAGCGGAATCCAACCTTCAGAATACGTCCGTGGCTCGCGCTCGTTGTGACATCCGTAGTGCCCTGACCGCGATCCTTGGATATTGCGATCTCCCGCTGGAGCCCGGAACCCCGGCCCAGGATCGCTTCGCTTCGATCCGCACCCAAGCCTCCCATATCGTTTCCGCCGTCAACGACATCCTGAACATACCCGATGTCGTCGATGCGTCGCCGGGCGCTGCTCGCATGGACGCAATCTGCTCAAACGCCAAAGCAGCATACGCTTCGCCGCTCACCCTGCCTCCGGCAACGCGGTTTGTCGGCCGCGTTTTACTGGCCGAGGACAATCACGATCTTCAACAGGTGATCAGGTTCTATCTTCAGACCGCTGGAGCCGAAGTGACAGTCGTCTCTGATGGACAACTGGCCTGCGATCAGGCGCTGCTTGCCTTGAAGCAAAAAAATCCATTCGATCTCATCCTGATGGATGTCCAAATGCCCAAGACCGACGGGCGCGCTGCCACGATACTGCTGCGCGACGCCGGCTATACCCATCCGATTGTCGCGCTGACGGCCAACGCCACCGATCAGGAACGAGGCCGCTGCTTCGCCGCCGGCTGCAATGGATTTCTCGCCAAGCCCGTGGACCAGGAGGAATTTCTTCGCACAATGCGCCGCTACCTCCGGCCGCACGTTCCCTCGCTCGCCACCCCGCACGATGCTCAGCCGGACCTCTCTATCGATTCGGAATTTGTCGCGCTGCGTGAGACCTTCCAAGCTGAGATCCCCTCGCGCATCGCCGAAATCGAGTCCGGAGTGTTGACGGACAATTTTGCTCGCGTGGCAGACTTGACGCATCAATTGAAAGGCACCGCCGGTTGTTTTGGCTTAACCGCCATTTGCGCCGCGGCAGCCGCCCTCCACGACGCCGCCGAATGTCCCGAACAGCATGAGATGATGCAGCAATGTTTTCAAATCCTGACCGAAAAATCCGCGCCGTCCGCCATGCCCAAAGCCGCGTAGAGCGTGCATTTCCCGGGCTTGGATTAAATCGTGCGAAAACTTTCCATTGCGCCTCAGGCTCCCGTTGCGATATCCAATGCTGATGGGGTCGGCAGGAAGCGGTTTCACTTTGCCCTTGAGGTTCACATCGGAGGCAATACGGCCTGTGGCTGCAAATTATCGGCGTGCCAGGCCGAAAATCGGCCGAAGGCACCGACCGAAGGGGTTGAGGGGCCGAGAAATGCTTGCCATCGCGCGTACACGCGGGACCAGCCCTTTTCAATCATGGCGTTGCGGACCGTTTCCAACGCGACCGGCCCGAACTCGGCAGCGGAAGTGTCGGCGTAGAGTTTGACCAGAAGTTTGATGCCCGCCTTAAAGTGGCCAAGGTGTTTGGTCGGTTCTCCAGTTGGCTGAACGTAGTACCGCCGGGCATGTTCCAAAAACCGGTCGCAAAGCTCAGCTACTGCAAGGTCACTGCCGCGTGGGCTTGGCAATCGCCGGCCGGCTCCCAGCCACTCAGCGATCTTGCGGTCGTATTCGGCCTTGCTTGCGGCGGTGCCATGTAGACCAAGGTAAAAATCACGGCCATCGATGGTGACAATGGCTTGGCCACTTGCTTTATGCCGGCAATAGCGGGGGCTACGGTTGACGCAACGGGGCATGGCGACACATCCTTTCAGGTATAAAACCCGTACACTACGGTTTTTCCCTTGGGGTTTAGTGCCGCGCTGCCCAACACGGACAGGTACGTAAGTTTAACGTTCGGCGGTATTTATCTACAAAGCCGAAGAAGGGATTTGAACCCTTAACCCCCGCTTTACGAAAGCGGTGCTCTGCCGTTGAGCTACTTCGGCGGATCTGTTTTCGCAGGATAACCGCCGTGACCGCGGGATTTCAAGGCCGGGCCGGGAAAGCTGGAGAATCCGCCGGAATCATGCGGCAAACGCCGCCGGCGCTGCTGTTGATCACCGCCTCCGGTCGCCAGCCGGGCAAAAGGTCGGGGCCCTGGATTTCGGGATACAGGCCAATCAGCCATAGGCACGATCGCGGTCGGAGCTGGTCGAGTAATTTCGCATCGGCGCGGCCATTGAGAATCAGCCACGGGCGATGCGAATCCGTAGCGTAGTATTTGTACCCCATGTACCACGTGCCGGAAGAGACCCACGGATCGCGGTTGGTAAAAACCAGCAGGTCATCCGGCCCGGCGAATTGGTTTATGTCGTCCGCGAGCTTTCGCCAATCTTCCTTGGCCGGCACGCCATCCACGCTTCGCTGGATTGCGACGATCGCCAGCAATCCGATGGCCGCGATGGCGACCGCGTTGCGTAAAATATTTTGACGCGGCCAATCGAACGCCGCGATGACCGCATAAATCGCTGGACTGGCGAGGATCGTATATCGCATATATCCGACCAGCGTCGTTTGCCGTGCGAGATCCATCGCGGCCACGAAGCCAATCGTCCCCAATCCCCACAACACCCAGAGCAGCAAATCACGCCGGCGAATCAGACGAACCAGCGGCAGCGGAATCGTGAAAAGGAAAATCGCCAGCACGACCTTCGATGTCAGCGCCTCGCCCCGGGCTTCGCCAAGAAGGTTTTCGGTGGGCAAACCGATGATCCGGTAGAGTGTCAGCTTGGCATGATTGGCGCCGGGGCTTCTTCAAGGAATGTCGGCGTCAGCGAGGGCAATGTGTGTTTCTGCGCCACGAATAGTGGAATCCATACCGCCAGGATGAGGATGGCCCCGGTTGCGAATGCGCCGAGCGTTTGCCATCGTGCCCGACCCCGCAGGCGGATGACCACATAGATAGCCAGCGCAATCAGCGCCCCCGTTGCAAGATAATGCGTCAGCGCCGTCGCAACAAGGAAGAACATCAGCCCGATCATTCGCCGCCGGCTGACGCCCAGAAATTCGATCCGCACGACCAGATCGGCGCAGCATAACCCAAAGAAAATCAGCATCGGATAACTGCGCGCTTCCTGCGCAAAATCGATCTGCCCGATGGCCAGCGCTGAAATCGCCGCGGCGAACAATGCGATCCTGGGACCATGCAGGAATCGGCAAACGTCAAAAAAGACAAGGATGCCGGCCAGCGAAAAAATCGCTGAAAGCGATCGCACGGCAAGCGCGCCGGTGCCGAACAAATCCATCCAACAGCGCAGCACGACAAAATACAGCGGCGGATGCGTAACTCCGCCAAGATGCGTGCAGATGCTCCACCACGGGCCGGCTGCCGCCAGGCCAGTCAGGTCCGGCTGATCGGAACGAATGACGTTCGGCGGCAGATGATCGTGGACCGAGCCGTGCCCCATCGCCATTTCGATGGACCAGATTTCATCCATCCAGAGGCTCGGACCGGTCATTTGCTCGAAGCGAAAAAACGACGCCAGGAGGAGAGTGCCTGTCAAAAGAATCAGATATCTGCGTGGCATGTCGGCGTCAGGAGGATCATACAGATGCCGGCGATCAGTGGACAGGTGTTCGCGCAGATATCGATGCGTCGCATCAGGCAGGCGCGGCCGGCGCTGGTTTGCCACACGGTGTCGGGTTGCCAGCCGGGAAGAATCTTCGGGCCGTCGATTTCGGGCTGCCTGCCGATGAGCCAAAGCACCTGGTGCTGACGCAATTGTTCGAGCAATGTTGCGTCAGCGGCATGGTGAAGCGTCATCCACGGATGATGCGATTGAGGTGAATAATACTTGTAGCTGATGTACCAAACGCCCGGAGAAACCCATTGACTGTCGTTGTAGAAGACCAGCAATTCGTTTGGGGCCGCGTAGGTATCGATGATCTGGGAAAGACGATGAAAATCCTGTTTGGCGGGAACCCCCTGTTCCGCCCGGAATCCGGCCGCGAGGGCCAATGACGCGACGACCCCAAGTGGGAACAAATCAGAAAAATATTTGAGTCGCGGCCAATGAACGCCCGCGAGGATCGCATAAAGAGCGGGGCTGGCCAATATTGTGTAACGGGAGAATTGCACGGTGAGGGACTGGTGCGCCAGGTCGATGGCGGCAACGCATAGAATGATTCCCGCGCCCAGAGGATCCACAGGAGCAAGTCGGGCCGGCGGCGCAGGCGGAACATCAACGCGACGACAATCGCCGCGGCGATGACATGAGCGATCAAGGGCAGACGCTCGGCCGAAAGCTCGCCACAACAGTATTTCAGCGGCAATTCGACGATGCGGAGCAGCACATGAATCGCGTGATTGGAGCGTGAATCACGAACATAGCTCGGATCGAAATTGGGAAGGGTGCGCATCTGCCAATAAAGCTGGTAGCCCCAGGCGCCGGCGGCAATCGCGGCGGCGGCGAAAATAGCGGCGAGCGTTCTGCGCCGGTCGCGGCCGCGAAGCCGAATGAACGCGTAAATACCCATCGCGGCAAACGCCCCGGCGGCGAAATAGTGGGTGAGAAGCATTCCGACGAGCATAAAAACCAGAAGAATCAATCGACGAAACTTCGCCCCGAAAAAAACGATTCGCACCAGCACATCGCAGCATCCCATGCCCAGCAGAATCAGAAGCGGATAGCTGCGCGCTTCCTGGGCGATATCGATCTGGCCGATGGCTAGCGCCATCATGCACGCCGCGAACAGACCGACGCGCGGCCCATGCAAGAGCCTGCAGACATCGAAGAAGACGACGATCCCCGCGAGGGACAAAATCGCCGAGAGGCATCGTGTGGCGCCGGGGCTGGTACCGAGAAGATCAATCCACCCTCGAAGAAGCACGAAATAAAGGGGAGGATGCGTCGTGATTTCAACCCGGTTCCAGATATCCCACCACGGCGCGGCCGAAGCGAGTGCGAGGGGATCGGGCTGATCATTTCGGATGACCGCGTCGGAGAAGAAATCGTGCGCCGTGCCATGGCCCATCGCCAGTTCGATGGAGACGATCTCATCCATCCAGAGGCTTGGACCGCTGATCTGATAGAACCGGATGAAGGCGCCAACGATGAGAATAATCGCCAGAATAAAAATCTGCCGAGAGGTCAGAGACGAATGACGTGCTGATTCGTGCGACGATTCGAGCATTTTGAGAGGGGGCGAATAGGGCTACGCAAGATGATACATCCCACCATGCGGGACGCTACTCGGTTCGGGAGGAATGGCCAAGCGTCCGATAAACCTGAAACGGTTTTGCGTATCGAGTTCCGCCGCGATCAGGCATAATGTCCGCCATGCCGGGACGAGGTGCAAAGGTTCGAGTGGGCAAAGCTGACAAGAATAAGTCGAGCGCGCCGAGCGCCGCATCATCCGGCGATCTGGCGGATCATCCTCAGCCGCTCCTCTTCGAGATCGGCTGGGAAGTCTGCTGGCAACTCGGCGGAATCTACACCGTCTTGCGATCCAAAGTCCCGGCGATGCTCGAGCGGTGGGGCGATCGGTATTGCATGATCGGCCCATACAACCCCCAGACGGCGGCGCTCGAATTCGAGGAGATGCCCACCGAAGGATTCATCCGCGGGGCGCTGGACCAACTGCGAAATCAGGGAATCGGATGTCACTACGGACGCTGGCTGGTGCCGGGGCGGCCGCGGGTGATTCTGCTCGATTATCGCGGACGATTTCGCGATCTGGACGCGGATAAATACCTGATGTGGAAAGACCACGGCATTTCCACCGTCGCCAACGACGGCGAAGTCAATGAAGTCATCGCGCTCGGATTCACCCTGACGGAATTCTTCATCGCGCTGATGCACGAGCTGGGCGGAAAAACGCCGGTGATCGCGCATTTCCATGAATGGATGGCCGGCGTTGCCGTTCCGCGGATCGCCCATCTGCGGCTGCCGATCTCCACCATCTTCACGACCCACGCCACGCTGCTGGGAAGATATCTGGCGAGCGACAGCCCGGAGTTTTACCAGCATCTGCCGCTGATCAACCCGGAAGAGCAGGCGGCAAAGCGCAATATTTTCCCCCGATTCGCCATCGAACGCGCGGCCGCGCATGCTTCGACGGTTTTCACCACCGTCAGCCAGGTGACCAGCTTCGAGGCGGAAAAACTTCTTGGCCGCCAGCCGGATCTGATCCTGCCCAACGGCCTGAATCTTCAGCGGTTCGCGGCCATTCATGAATTCCAGAATCTCCATCACAAGTACAAAGAGACGATTCATGAATTTGTGATGGGCCATTTTTTCCCGAGCTACAGCTTCGATCTGGATCGAACGCTCTATCTCTTCACCAGCGGCCGCTACGAATACCGCAACAAGGGGATGGACCTCTTCATCGAAGCGCTCCATCGGCTGAACGCCCGATTGCGCGACGTGGAAGACCGCCCGACGATCGTTGCATTCATCGTCACCAAGGCGGCGACGCGCAACATCAATGTCGGCACGCTGCAGAGTCAGTCGATGTTCGACGAGCTGCACAAAACGTGCGAGCAGATCGAAGAGCAGATCGGCCGCCGGCTCTTTCTCGGAGCTGCCAACGGCAGGATTTCAGCTCCGGACGATCTGCTGGATGAGGATGATCGCGTCCGCCTCAAGCAGGCGATTCACGCCTGGCGCACCGGCCGTCAGCCGCCGATCGTCACGCATGATCTGATCCACGATGACACCGACGCGATCCTTCAACATCTGCGCCACCGAGGATTGTTCAATTCGCCGGATGACCCGGTGAAGGTTGTTTTCCATCCGCAATTCGTCACGGCCACCAGCCCGCTGATCAGCCTGGATTACGAGCAGTTCGTGCGCGGCTGTCACCTGGGGATTTTCCCGAGCTATTACGAGCCGTGGGGATACACGCCAATGGAATGCGTGGCGATGGGCGTCCCGACGGTGACGACCGACCTGAGCGGATTCGGAGCGTATGTGCAGCAGAATATCCAGGGGCATCAATCGGAGGGGATTTATGTCCTCAATCGCCGCACGCGGAATTTTGAAGAGAGCGTCAATGATCTCGTCGATTACCTGCTCCAGTTCGCAAGCCTGACTCGCCGGCAGCGGATTGAACTGCGCAACCGGTCAGAGCGATTGAGTGAGCTATTCGATTGGCCGGTGCTGATTGGACATTACAATGAAGCGCACGATTTGGCTTTGGAACGAGGAGTGGGTTTTCGACCGGGGAAGGTTGATGTGCGGTTGATTTGAAGTTGGAATGACCAATGGACGGCCGAGAATAAAAATGCTCGCATTATCAAATAGATGGGCACCGATTTTAATCTCGCAACCAGAGACGGGGATGAATTATCAAATAGCTTCAGTCTTCTTAAAAGACGGCAGAAGATTCGACCATGTTGTAATTACGGGAGGCTACATAACACAAGTTGGCGAGAGCAAGGATATTGCGTTTACAGAGGAGGATATAGACAAAATTGTGGTCGATACCGGGAAATGATTCCGCAGAGAGCAAAGTTTTTTTGATTTCGCATTAGAAAAATTCCGCGCCGCATTCGAACGCCCCAGGAGAACTGGGATTCGGCCGGCAAGAAGCGATGCGAACGCGAGATGACGCCCGCAATCCACCGGCGTCCAGCACCATCCAGTGCACCGCTTCGGATTCAAGCTTCTCATCAGAGCTGAACCCAATGCCGTGCAATGACAGGTCATTCACCACGATCAGGTGGTTCGGGCCACGAGTTCCCGCTTCGGGGGAGAGCCAGCCGTTGCCGACGAAGCTTTGACGCGGGCTGCGCCGGCGATCGGATGCGTTAGCGGCTGCCGGCGAATTTCCCTCGAGCACATTGATATGCGTGGCTTCCATATTGTGTTACTTCGACCAATATGGACAGCGACTTTGGCCGATGGGGCCGGGCGATTATACTTCGCGGGTCAATTTGATCAGCCGATTTATCGGAGCATTGAAGGGAGCCGGATTTCGTGGAAAACAGGGTTTGTAAGTCACACAAGGTTCTCGTGGGCATGGAAGTTCACGTTCAGCTTTCGACCCAATCGAAAATGTTCACCGGCGCCGCCAACGGCTTTGGGGGCGAGCCGAACACCCAGGTGGATGAGCAGGTTCTGGGTTTGCCGGGCGTGTTGCCGGTGATGAATAAACGGGCGGTGGAATATGCCATCAAGGTGGGATTGGCCCTGGGTTGCAAGATCGCCAAGCACACCAAGTGGGACCGCAAGAGCTATTACTATCCCGATCTGCCGAAGAACTATCAGATCAGCCAGTACGATTTGCCGCTCTGTAACGAGGGAGCATTCGAGCTCGTCAGGAAAGATGGCAGCACGCTGAAGATTCGCATCCGCCGGGCGCATCTGGAAGAGGATGCGGGAAAACTGCTGCACGAAGCCCCGGGCGGATACGCGATCGATTTCAGCATCGTCGATCTGAACCGCGCCGGCACGCCGCTGCTGGAGATCGTCACCGAGCCGGATCTGTCCAGCCCGCAGGATGTCGCGCTGTTCGGGCAGGAACTGCAGAAGATCGTGCAATTCCTCGGCGTCAGCCACGGGCAGATGCAGATGGGCCACATGCGGTTCGAGCCGAACATCAACGTGCATATCACCGATCAGAACGGCCAGGTCCACAAGACCGCGATCACCGAAATCAAAAATCTCAACAGCTTCAGCGTTCTGGAGCGCGCGACGGCTTACGAAGTCCAGCGGCAAATCCGCCAGTGGGAAGAAACCGGATCGCTCGGCCGCAAGAGCACCTACGGCTGGGACGAGCCAAGCGGCATCGACGTTTCTGCAGCGCGAAAAAGAAGAGGCCAACGATTACCGCTATTTCCCCGATCCGGATCTGGTGCCGGTGGAAGTGGACGATGCATGGCTGGCGGAATTGAAGACGCAGATCGGCGAACTTCCCGCGGCCCGGCGAAAACGATACGTGGATGCACTTGGCTTATCCGTGACGGACGCGGCGATTCTCGCTCGCGACCGCGCGACCGGCGAGTTCTATGAAGCAGCCATTGCCGCCGGCGGGGACGCCAAGCGCGTGAGCAACCTCATCCTGTCGCACGGCCGGCGAATCGCCAATGAGAAAAGCGTCGCGCTGCAGGAGATCGGTATCGCGCCGGTGCGATTTGCCGAAGTTGCCGGGTTGATCGATCAGAACAAGATTTCGGTCAGCAGCGCCGGATCGATCTTCGACAAGCTGCGGGAGAAGGACGGCCCGCCCGAGCAATTGGCCGAGGAGCTGGGTTTGACGCAGGTGAGCGACACGAGCGCGATCGATGCGGCGATCGACGCCGTCATCGCGGCGAATCCAAAGCCGCTCCAGGATTACCGCGCCGGCAAGCAGACGCGCACTGGGAGCCCTGGTCGGAATGGTGATGAAGAATGGGAAGGGATTGAATCCTAAGATGGTGCAGGAAGCGTTGAAGCGAAAATTGGGCGGCTCTTGATCCGCGTTCCCGTATATCGTATGATATACAAAATTGAACCGGGAGTGTTTCCCGAAAGGATATGGGCGTCCCAGGGCGGAACGTCATACGGTGCGGGCCAGAACCGCGGGCATGGATGCATTAATGACTGGAGATTTACATGCCCGGGGAAGAACGCTTTGCCGAAGTACGAAAACTATTGGAGCATAACGGATGGCGGTTGGTGCGAATTAGGGGATCGCATCACATATTTCATAAACCCGGATTTCGGCAGACGATCGTGCCGGTCCATGGCGGGAAAGTGAAGCCCTTTTATGTCAGTCAAATCCGCAAAACGATCGAAGGCAATCAACCGCCCCTTTGATCCTGAGATTCTTAAACGAGCTCGCAAGATCGCTGAGTCTTATCAGATCATTATTCACTTCGAAGATGGCGAATATTATGGCCGGGGATTGGAACTTCCCAACGCGATGAATGATGGCAAAACGCCGGATGAATGCGTTGAGGCAACGCGAGATATTCTAACGACGGCCGTTGCGTATATGCTCGAAAATGGCGAAACACCCCCCGCGCCGGCTTCTGAACAGAAACGCACCGAGCAGATTAACGTGCGGCTCACGACGCAGGAAAAGTTGATGCTCGAAGAGGCTGCGCATAACAAAGGCTTTCGCGGTGTCAGCGATTTCATTCGAACAGCCGGCCTCGTTCAGGCAAAAAAGTGAGCCCGCCAGAGCCTCACATGTCCGCTACCTCTGCTGTTCCCGCCAAGCTCGATCTCAAACGCGATGAGAAACTGGAAATCCTCTGGAAAGACGGTCAGCGGAGCGTTTACACCCTCTCCTATTTGCGTTCCATGTGCCCATGCGCGGTCTGCAAAATGGTTCGCGACGGGCGCGATCCGCATGATATTTCGCCCGTGCCGGCTGAGCCGAAGAAGAAGACCTCGCTCAATATTTTACCGGGAAACTACGCCCAGCCGCTGACGGTTGTTAAAGCGGAACTGGTAGGGAATTACGCCTTGCGAATCGACTGGTCGGACGATCACACCAGCGGGATTTATTCGTTTGAATATCTCCGGTCAATCGCGCCGGGAATTGCCGCGGCGTAGGATTCCCATTACTGACCGTTCAATTGCGACAGCAGTTCTCTGGCTTTCTCAGCGGCGGGATCATTCGGATATTTCTGAATCAGCAACTCCAGCTTGTCGCGGGCGCGATCCTTTAGGCCGCTGCTGATGTACGCCTGGGCGACATTCAAAAGCTGCTGTGGCTCATCGACGGGCTTGGGCGCGCTTGCCACGGACGCGGGCTTGACCGATTCCATCAGTGTGAAGATCTGGTCGAACCATGTGTCGGAGAGTACCTGGTCGTGGCCGACAAATGCGACCACCACATGTTCAAATCCATCGTTGGTCATGGCGATGGTTATGGCTTTGGCGAACCAGGTGTCGTCGGACCCGGGGTTGGGAGCGATCACCTGCATGTGCTTGTTCGCCAGACGCAGCAGCGCGGGCGGCGGCTTGTATTTGACCTGCAACGGGGTTGTGCCGATCTGCCGGAAATAATCCGGCCACCACGCATAGGTGCCAGCGGTGAAAACATCGCCGGTGCAGAGTCCGATCGGCTCGATGGTTCTGCTCAGCCCCACCAGATAGACGCGCGTCGGATCGATCGCATAGCGCTGCTTGAAATTATAAACGGCATCGAGACAGACCCCGGCATTGGTAGCCAGCGGCAGGTGATCTCTTTTCGTTCCCACCATGATCAGATGATGCTTGTCCAGGATCGGACGCCACTGATCGAAGACAACGGGATCGCCATCCTGAATGCTCAGCACGACCAGGCCATACGGCTTGGACGCATCGGACGGAACGTAAACAGACAACGGCTGGTCCGCGAGGTTATAATCCGGGCCAAGCTCATTCTTATCCGCGCCAAATCGCTGTTGAAGTTTTGCGTATTCGCTAAGCGGGCTGCGCTCGGTGAGGGTGACGTCGAACACGCCGGTTTGCGCGGGAAGGGTTGTTGGCTGCGTGGCACTATTATCAGCGAATGCAGCAAAGGCGAAGATGAGGAATACGCTCGCCGAGCCCAAGGTGATTGTTCCCGCCAACCATCCGCGCATGAGGAAAATATATCACAAATTCGCCATCGCCTGCGACAACCGGCGCACTTCGTGCAAGGCCATTCCTTTTAATTTCGGCACGTGATTTCCGACATGCGGCACGATGGCATGCGCCACGCCAAGCCGAGATGCCTCGCGCAAACGTGTCTCCAATTGCGGCACCGTCCGGACTTCGCCCCCCAGTCCCAATTCGCCGACAGCAAGCGTCCCCACCGGCAGCGGGCGATTCATATGAGCCGACGCGATCGCCAGCGCAATCGCCAGATCAACCGCCGGTTCAGGCGTCTTCACGCCGCCGGCGACATTGACGAAAACATCCTCGGCCGCCAGGCGCATTTCGGCTCGTTTTTCCAGAACGGCGATAATCATCGCGACGCGGTCGGGAGAAACGCCGCTGGTTTTTCGCTTGGCCGCGCCGATGACGCTGGAGGCCGTCAATGCCTGGATTTCAACCAGCAGGACGCGCGACCCCTGCATGGCGGCGGTGATGACCGATCCGCTCGGCTGGCCCCCGGGACCGTACTGCTCGATGAAAAGTTTGCCGGGATCGACCACTTCCGTCAGACCCTGCCCCGTCATTTCGAATAGGCCGACTTCATGCGTGCCGCCAAAGCGATTTTTCACGCACCGCACGATCCGATGAGCGTGAAAACGGTCCCCCTCGAAATAGGCCACGGTATCAACGATATGCTCGATCAGTTTTGGGCCAGCCAGCGTCCCCTGTTTGGTGACATGGCCGACGAGAATAATCGCCGTCCCCGTCGCCTTGGCGAGATAGACCAGGTCCATGCAGCAATCGCGCAGCTGCGTCACCGATCCCGGAGCCGCGGGAAGCTGCGGCTTATAGATCATCTGAATCGAATCGACGACCGCCACCGCGGGCTGATGCCGGCCGATCTGATGAAGAATGCGCTCGACGTTTGTCTCGGCGAGGACCAGAAGTTGCCCAGATTTGACGCCGAGCCTTCCTGCTCGCAGTGCGGTCTGCCGGGCCGATTCTTCGCTGGTGACGTACAGAACTTTGGAAGAATGGCTCGACGAAGCCATGGCATGGGCGACCTGAAGAAGCAGCGTCGATTTGCCGATGCCGGGCTCTCCGCCGACAAGGACAACCGAGCCGGAAACGATCCCGCCACCAAGCACGCGGTCGAATTCCGCGATGCCCGTGGGCAGGCGCGGAGTCTGCGTTTCGTCGATCTCTCCAATGGGCATGGCCTCGGCGGCGACAGCCAGATTGACTCCGGCTCCAATCGCTTCAGCTCGCGATTCAGCGCGGGCATCGGGTGCCGGTGGGGTATAGGATTCCAGGCTGTCCCACGTTCCGCAGTCAGGACATTTGCCAAACCATTTCGGATGCGCGCTGCCGCAATGATTGCAAAGAAATTGACTCCGCGATTTCGCCACGTGAGAGAGATGTTACGCCGCGATTGGGCTAGTTCGCAAACTTGGAAAATATCAGGATAAATGCGCCGGGGGCAACGATTGCATGATCGACGGATCGGCGGGCAATATCTCCCGACGCAAAACCCGCAGCGTATACCACGGCATCCAAATCGCGCATCGGCCCGTCACGGCCACGATCGTTCCCAGCACGATTCCGCGCAGGCCCATTCCGCCGTAACGCACAAAGCTGTAACTCAAAACAATGTTGGCGATTCCCGCGATCAACACAGAAACGGTAAACGGCCGCACTTTTCCGATGGCCAGCAGGATCGATCGACCGACCGCGCTGCTGCCGCCGACAACGGTGTGAATCAGCATCATTGGCAGGATGGCACAGGTTGCAGCCATCGGATTCCCCAGCCAAAGCTGAAAGAAATAAGGAGCAATGAACCACAGGACCGGAGCGGCCGCGAGCAGCAGAAGAAAAGTCGCCAGCGTTCCGCGAATGTAATAGCTGCGGATGAGACGAAGATCACCCGACGCATAGGCTAATGCCGTCCGAGGCAGCAGCACCGACGCAAGCGCGCCGACCAGCAACAGCGCGCCGCCGTCGATCTGCACGGCCGGCGTATATATCGCAACCGTTGCTTGGTTGATCAGGTTCAAAATCAGCAGATTGTCCGTCGGCGCATAAAGATAATCCGCCATTTGCGCAGCCACGACCATCGCGCCGAAAATCAGAAGCCGTCGTACGAGTTTGGCATTGAAGCGCTTCCACCACTGGTCAAAGAGACCACTGCCGTATCGGTGCGAGAGAACGCCGCGCGCCATCAGAAGGAACAGCGAGCCGCAAATCAACGCGCCGCCGGTTGCGCGTTGCCATGGCAGGCCGAGATTTAACAGGGAGATCGCCGTTCCCGCGCCCCAGATGATTTCGTGGCCCGTGAGCAGGAGATTATCGAGAAAGATTTTGCCCGAAGTCTGCAAGGCCGCTGCTGGAGCATCGCTGATGAGCCGGATCAGCGTCGCAATACCGAGCAAGAGCACCAACTCGGAGGCGACGCCACGGCTGTCAACGTTGGTTTGCGAGGATTGAAAGAGCCATAAAAAGCCGAGCAGAAAAATCCCGCCGCCGATTGCGGTCAGCAGCGACATCGCAAATCCGTTGGCGTAGACCGCTTGCACGGCGGACGAGCGATTTGAGGTGCCGGGCGATTCGCGCATCGCCTCGGCCGTTAGGCGAATAATCGCCGGGCTCAATCCGATGGCGGCGTATTCCAGAATCCCCACGGTCGATTGCACAATCGCGAGCAACGCGAACGCCTGCTTGCCGGCAATGCGGAAAACCGCGGCGGTCACCACGATCCAGGCCAGCACGCGAGCCGGCCGTCACCAGGTAGGCTGAGACGATATCGCGACGAAGACTGGAACCGGTTTGCACGGGGGAATGATACCGGCTTAGGCCGCCAGCGCCGCCGGGTAGAGATTCGGCTGCAAGGCGGTCGCCGGTATCTCCCGCGTCCGCAGGCCGCGGCGAATCAGCAGCACGGTCGCAAAGCTCAGTAGCGGAACGATCGGGTGAATCCGTGTATCGTAAAAGAGCATCGTGAATTCCAGGCCGATGTAGACCGCCGTCAGCACGCCCACCAGCCAGCGGTCTTCGCCGGTCGGAGTCTCCTGCTCGCGCGCGCTTCGCTGCATATCCGCGGCCAAAACCACCACGCCGACCGTGAGCAGCAGCAGGTCATAATCGAAATAAAACGGCATCAGCAGCGGCATCGCGATGATAGCGGCGGAGATCAGCCGATCCCGGCGCGACCCCGATCTTTCTGCTGTCGGCGTTTTGAAGATCAGCATCGCCAGCCCGCCGAGGAGGGCGACTTCGCAGATTCCCCACATGATTTTCACCGGCATGGAAATGGGGCCGACTTCCCACCCCTGAATCGCCATCCGCCAGAATGACTTGAACGTGATATGCCGTTCCCAGCGATAGACGATCTGCTCCTGAATCCACCGCATGTTGAGCGGCATGCTGTAGGCAAACGCGTGCATCGTTCCCGGCATGGTCAGCATGTTCACCAGCACCAGCGCGGTTCCCGTAATGCATACGCCAAGCATCGCCCGCCGCCCCTGGCTCAGGATCAGGACGACCGCCACCAGCACGCCAAGCTGCGGCTTATAGAAGAGCAATCCGCAAACGAGCCCAGCGAGCAGGGACTTCCCGCCGCGCCACAGCGTCACTGTTGTCGTGAGTAGCAATAGAGAGACGTAGGTATTCTGTCCGTGACAAAACGCCTGAAAGCAGGGCATCATCGGAAGGATCAGCAGCGGCACCAGCAGCTTCGTCTTCCATCCCCCGCTGAGCATCCGGCACATCAGAACGATCGAAATCCCCAGCGATGTCACGCCAATGATCCACCAGATGTGCAGCGCCGTCAGATAGGGCAGAGCCGACAACGGCGCGAACATCCACGCCGCAAACGGTGGATTCCACCAGGGGCCAAAGCTTTTGCCCATCGACAATCCCGCGGCGTGTCCGGTTTTGAATTCAAACGTGCGAGTGGCCGGCAGGTCGTATAGTTGCTCGAAATGTCCGGTGCGGGCACAGGTGCCGCCGTAATAGAATGCCAGGAAATCATGCCCGAGCATGTCCCAGGTCACGGCGCGATCCTTGGAGATCACGCAGTTGCAGACAAACGTGGTGAGCATGAACACGACCAGCAATCCCCCGGCTCGCCAGAGGCGCGTCTGGAGATCGCGTCTGGTCGTGATCCGTCTTTTGATGAGTTCAATAATTGCCATGCGCTGTCACCGTATCGGCGTAAAACCGAGCGACATCCGTTTAAACCGCCCAAAGCGGATTACCGGACGCAATGCCATGCAGAGATGCAAGATTCACTGAGAACCTGCGGCTATTCCTTACGGCGATAAATGGTTTCTTTCCCGGCCTGAGCTTCGGGCGAATAGTTTTTCTGCACGTAATCGCGCAAATCGTGCCAGGCTTTTACATAATTGGCCTGGCGCCGCGGATTCAAGCCCAATTCTTTGATGTGCGTGCTGACAGCTTGGATATACCAGTCAATCCGCGTTGGTAGCAGGATGTACCGGGGACGCCGCTCGTCGAAATCTTTCAGCATCGCGCTGCAATATTCCAACGGAGCATCGTCATCGTTCACCCACAGAAACGTCATCGGATAGCGCGAGCCGGGCTTGAGATCGGTTTCGATCAGCAACCGCTGCATCCCGTCCTGCCAGGCAGCATCGCCATCCGCGGCATGGGCGGCCAGATAGTCGCTAGCGGCCAGATGCTCCAGCGGATCATGCGCGTCTCGCAACACAATCGCGGCTCCGTAGGCCGAGAGCATCATCGGAAGCGCCAGGCGCCGCGGCCAACGGGGAAGCAGCGGACTTTCGCGGAATCAGGCCGAAGAGCAGGGCGGCCGGCGCGGCGAGCACGAGAAAGTGATACGCATACATCCGCCGCTGCGCCGCGACACCGGCGGCTTCCATGACCATCCAGAGGACTGCGAAGATCACGATAGATCGATTGACGCCACCAGCGATCCGATGATCCGATCGCCGAAAGACCACGCCGCGCACGAGCATCGGAAACCCGGCGATGACGATGACGATGATCGGCTTGCTGATGTCCCACGGTTCCCACGGCGATTGCGAGGCATAGCGCACAATCTGCCGCCAAATGGTGGGCATTTCCCGCAAAAGATCGGCTGATATGAGATACGCCAGCGCAACCAAAGCGGGAATTGCCAAGCCTGCCGTTGCCCCCAGCGCATGGATCAACAATCGCCGAATTTCATGCCGATGATTCCAGATCATCGCCACGGCAAAAGCGGCAAGGACGCCCAATCCCGATGGCTTGAGCATCGCAGCTATTCCCGCCGCCAGGCCCGCGAGAAACGAATCACGGGGATCATCCCGGCAAAGCGCATTTATCGCCGCCGACGCCGAGATAACGCAGAAGAATGCCTGCAGCGTCTCCAACTGAAATCCGCCAAAGACCGCGAAATTAAAGTTGAGATAGACGAGAGCGAACAGACCCGCTGCGATGCCGGCATGACGGCTGATGTTTTGGCTTGCCGAGCGGGCCAGCAGATACGCCGCCGCGAAGGACAATCCCATCTGCAGCAGCACATAGGCGGGCCAAAAGTCGCCGAAGATTCGCCAGCACCCGCTGGTCATCAATCCGACCGTGGGGAATTTATTGTCGATCAGTTCGTACCCAACGCGGCCCCCCTCGGTGACGAGCTTGCCCATATAAACGAACATCGCGCCGTCGGAATCGAACGGATGAGCCAGATAGCTCAACCGTCCAAGGAGACCGGAAAAGATGCAAATAACAAGAAGGACCCCCAGCCCGAATCGGCGCGGCGCACGGCGGGGCGTCATCGATTCCGTTGAAATGCTTTCTGGCTGGGCGCAGACCGTCACAGCACTGTTATCGGCCATCACGGACGAGGCATTCATTCAACAAAAAAAGCCGACGGCGCAGCCGTGAGCTTGGGTGATGATCGGACCCCTGTTCAGAAGAGAACCGGCTTCCCCAGTTTCCGTCGCAATACCTGGAATTGTCCGATATGCATCGCCACGTGTACCGGAAGCATCTCTAAAAGATGTCCCATCGTCGGAGCAAATCTGCGGAGACTCTCCGGAGATTCCTTATCCAGGTCGGCCGGCTTGAGTGTTTTAACCCAGGCGATCGTCGCCGAGCGGGTTTTGCCGAATTGTTCCATCAATTGCGCCTTGGTTCCGAAGAAAGCCGGATCATCTTTCCCGGCCGTTTCCTTGGTGAATTTTTTATCGAAGCCATCCGGTAATTTGGCCGGCGCATTCGGATTGAACCCGGCGACCATGCCCGTTTCCGCTTTGATCAGATGCCCGATCTGCCAGGCCGGGTGATTGGCGCCGGGACACGGCCTGGCGTGAAAGTCCGCGTCGGAAAAATCAGCGATCGTTCCCTCGAGGAACTTGTGATTGCTGCTCAATACATCGGCCGCGAGTTCGATTGGTGTCATCTGTTTCTCCTTAAAAAGTGTTGGGCCGACTTTATATCCGCGAATCGTTGGAAACGCACCACCGCCGCCACATTTCCCGGTAGGCGTTTTCGACCTGCCGCGCGAATTTCCGGGCGTTCATCAAGGGTGATGTGAGCATGCGATGGCGCAGATTGCCGCGAAGCTCGGCCAGCCGATCGGGAGATTCAGCCAGTGCGATCGCGGTCTGGACATATTGCCGCGGCCGGCGAGCGGCCAGTTCACTCAGGCCGATATTCGACAGAATGCTTTTCCCGCCGCGCCCGACAGCCGTCTGCCCCACGAGACTCACCACCGGCACGCCCATCCAAAGCGCATCGCATGTCGTGATCCCGCCGCCCCATGGAAGCGGATCGAGCGCGATATCGATCCGGCCATACGTCGCGACATACTGCGCCCACGGCTGCTTGGCGATGAATTCAATCGATCCGGGAAACGCCTTTTTTAGCAAAACGTTCGCGCACCCCCTCCAGATGCGATCCGGGATAAGAATGAATAATCATTCGCGAGTTCGGTACAGCCTGAAGAATCTGGGCCCACAGCTCCTGCAGCCGGCCCGAATCTTGGCGAAATTATTCAGGCAGCCGAAGGTGATCGTTCCCGCGGCGATGCTAGGCGGCGGCGAAGGTTCCGGAGTCGGCGCCCGCGCACCCATAACACCAATAAGTCTCCGGCAGCCGGATCGTCGTCTCGCTGTAGAGCGACAGATCCGAATCCGCCGGATCGAGATAGGGATCGGACAAACGATAATCCATCGCCTCAAGTCCGGTGCTGGCGCAATAGCCAAGATACGTCACCTGCACCGGGGCGGGCTTGCGGGCGAAAACGCGCAGCCGGTTGTAGGCCATGTGCAGCGAGAGATCGACCAGGATGTCGATCTGGTCCCGGCGGATGATCTCGGCCAATTCTTCGTCGGTGCGCGAAGCGACGTTTCGCCACATGTCAGCGTGAGGACGGAGCAATTCCGTGAACGCATCAGACCTGGCGGACGTGGCGTAACAGAAAATTTCAAATTTCTCGTGATCGTGCTCGCTCAGCAGCGGAAAAATATTCTGCCCGACGACATGCTGGCGAAAATCCGGCGAGACATAGCCAATCTTCAGCCGGCGATCCGGCGAACGATCGTTGGCATGCGGCCGAATGAGCGATTTCAGGGGCTCGGCATGCAGCTTATTCCATCGCCGCTGCTCCTTGGCAAGGGCGGCCAGGCTCATATCCCGGATGAAACGAGAGCAGGTAAACCAGATTGCTATGGACGGCGGCGTTGGCGGGGTCGATGGCCATCGCCTTGTCAGAGCATTCCAGCGCATCGTCGAGCAGGCCCTGTTCTTTCAGGGCGACGCCGAGATTGTTGTGCGCTTCAATCGAATCGGGCCGCAGGGCGATCGCCGCGCGAAATGCGGCCACCGCTCCGTCCAGATCCATCTTCGCCGCCAGGGCATTTCCCAAGCTAAGATGGGCTCGATCATCGTTCGGCTGCAATGAGATAACGCGGCGATAGGCCTCAGCCGCCTCGTCCCAGTTTCCCTGAAGATAATATCCATCGCCGATCGCCATCTGCGTCGGGGCATGATCGGGCCGAGCCCGGGCGATTCGAAGATGAGCTTCAAGCGCCTCCTCTCGGCGTCCCTTGCGATCCAGCGCGTTGGCCAGATTGATTTGTGCGTCGATCAGTTCGGGATTGAGTTGAGCGGCATGCTCATACGCACTGATGGCCCAATCCAATTCCCCCTTGAGAAACAGCGCGTTGCCAAGATTGTTCAAGGCCTCGGCAAAGTTCGGCTGAAACTCCAGCGCTTTCCGCAATTCAGCAATCGCAAGATCAATTTGCCCGGAATGGTAAAGAGCCGCGCCCAACGTGTTGTGAATCCGCGCGTCTCCCGGTCGATGTTCCAGAGCCGCGCGATACGCCACGATCGCATCGTCCCACCATTGTTGCCCTGCCAGCGCGTTGCCAAGATTGACATGCGCATCGGCCAGGTCCGGCTGCAAATCGATCGCCAGCCGATACGCCGCGACAGCCTCTTCCGTTCGCCCCATCGCCTCCAGCACGACACCCAGATTGACGCGATATTTCGCCGCCAGCGGATCGGCATGAATCGCCCGCTCGATCAATTCCACCGCCGCCGCTTGGCGCCCCATCTGCGACGTCAGCAATCCCAGCAGATGCAAAGCCTCGGCATGATTCGGCTCGCGCGATAAAATCTGCAGATACATCACCTCCGCCCGCAACGCATCTCCGGAACGATGGCATTCCATCGCAAGGTTCAAAACATTTGGCGTAGGGAGATCGGTCATTTTGGAAAATCTATTCTATATAGATGAAACGGCCTTGGGCTATAAGTCTGCCGGCCGCAGAAGGATTGCTGGAACAGATTCAGGGCAGCCGATGGTGCTCGCAGGGTGACGCCTGTTCCTATTCGAGTCAAAGCCCTTCAATCGACACGAACACCGCAACCGATCATATTCAAATGATTTTTACCTATTTGCCCCCTCGTCCAAACAGAATAGTTCGCTGAACCAGCCCGCGAATCGTCGTCCCCTGAACAAGGATCGAGAAGCAAACCACGCCATATGTGATCGCAATGATCAGATTCCGCTCCTGGCTTTGGGGAAGTGAAAGCGCCATCGCCACGGCCAATCCGCCGCGAAGGCCGCCCCAAACCAGAATGCTGGCGGTTCCCCATCCGATGCGCGGAGCGAAGGGGAGGATCGTTGCCGTTCGCGCAAGCAGCACAATCGGAATGGAAATGATCGCCGCCACAAAATGCCCGAGTGTGTACGGCATCACCAGCATCTCCAGGCCGATCAGGACGAACAGCACCGAGTTGAGGACTTCGTCGATCAACTCCCAGAATCGTTCGAGATCGGCGTTCACCTGTTCAGGCATGCGGAAGATTTTGCCGCGGTTGCCGATCAGAAGCCCGGCAACGACGACGGCGATAGGTGCCGACATGCCAAGAGCCGATGCGAGTGAATACGTCCCCATCACCAGCGCGAGCGTAAGCAAGACTTCAACTTGGAAATTGCCGGCTTTTTTGAGCAGTTGATAGATAAGCAGGCCCGTGCAGAATCCAAGAACAGCGCCGCCAACCGCTTCACGCACAAGCATGATCACAACGCCACTCGCGGTCGCGCCGCCAGGCGTGGCTGCCGCCTGCAGAATCGTCAGGAAGAGAACCACCCCGACGCCGTCGTTCAGCAGCGATTCCGATGAAACCACGGTGCCGATCGTCTTACCCGCCCCGGCCTGGCGAATGACCGCGATAACAGCAACCGGATCCGTCGGAGAAATCAGCGCGCGAACAAGAGGCATCCGATCCAGGGCATCCCCATTCCAATCAGCCCCAAACTCCAATGTGTCAAACCAGCCACGATCAGCGCAGATGCGGCCGTCCCCACTGTGGACAGAATCGTGGTGATCCGCCAGTTGCGGTGCAGCTCGCTGATGTCCACGGTCAGCGCTCCGGCGAAGAGCAAAAACCCCAGCATCCAGGTCAGCAGGGCATCGCCAAATTCAATATTTCCGAGAAAATTCCGAGCCCAGGTCCGAACGCCAAAGCCCAGTTCGCCCAGCCCGATCAGGGCCAGCGAAAGCAGCAGGGCGATCAACATCACCCCGATGCTGGGATGCATACGAAGATAGCGATGGTTGAAATAGCTGAGCAAAGCCGTCAGAGTCAGCAAAATGGCTATGACGTCGAACAGCTTCATTGGCTGCGGAAGATATAGGGACTAATTCCATGTGGAAAGGCTATTGCATGAATGGCACGTCGATTCTTACCATCTTCTGTATGTTCGCGATGATGAGCAGTTCCTGGTCCTGGGCCACAACCCCGGCTACGCAATTCTGGGTCTACTTTGGCACCAACAGCAATCCCCCCAGCAAAAGCAAGGGGATCTATCTGAGCCGATTCGACGCGGCCACCGGTAAAATCACCGCGCCAACCCTGGCGGCGGAAATCGGCGATCCCGGCTGGCAGGTAATTCCCCCCGGCGGGAAATTCCTCTTTACCGTCGGCACGAAGAACAATCATCGCACCTCCACCGTCGCCGCTTTTTCCATCGATCCCGCGACCGGTGCATTGACCTCCCTCAACGAACAAGTGTCCAAGGGAAAAGATACGACCCACATCGATGTCGATCCCGCGGGCACCTGCGCGGTCGTGGCCAATTACGGCTCGGGCGATGTTTCCGTCTTGCCGATCAATCCCGACGGCACGCTCAGCGCCGTCTCCGCGGTCATCAAACACGCCGGCTCCAGCGTCAACCCCGATCGTCAACGGCATCCCTTCCCCCATTCATGTAATTTCGATCCCACGGGAAATTTCGTCCTCGTCCCCGATCTCGGCGTGGACAAGGTGTTATATTTACCGTTTCGACGCGGCCCAGCGAACTCTTTCCGATGCGTCGCCCCCGACGGTCGCTGTCGCGCCCGGCTCCGGCCCCCGGCACCTGAGCTTTCACCCCAACGGCAAATTCGCTTATCTCGTCAACGAAATGGGCGGCACCGTCATCGCCTATTCCTGGGATTCCAGCAAAGGCCAGTTGCTTCCGCTGCAAACGGTTTCAACGCTCCCTCCGGGATATCATGGGGCCAACACGTCGGCTGAGGTCCGCATTCATCCCAACGGACGATTCCTGTATGCCTCCAATCGCGGGCCGGACGATCTGGCGATTTTCGAGATCAATTCCGCCGCCGGAACGCTGACATCCGTCGGATACCAATCCGTTCAGGGAAAAGCCCCGCGCGATTTCCGGATCGACCCGACCGGCCAATTCCTTTTCGCGGCCAATCAGGATTCCGACACGGTGGTGATCTTCCGCATCAATCCCGAAACTGGGCAACTGACGCCAACGGGCGATGTGCTGAATGTGCCCACGCCGATCTGTGTCACGTTTTTGGCGGTAAAATCGCGCTGAAGAGAATCCCATGCGAGACCGGCTGCAAATCGTCGAGGCGTTTGAATCGCTCTGCGAAGCCGCTCAGCCCGCCGCGCTGGCGACGGTCGTGGCCGTCGAGGGATCATCTTATCGCCGGCCCGGCGCCCGGATGCTCGTCGCCGGCGACGGACGAAGCTGGGGAACCGTCAGCGGCGGATGTCTCGAGCGCGATGTCGCGCAATGCGCCCGAATGCTGATCGCCGAGCCGGGCAAGCCTCTGCTCATCTGCTACGAAACAGACGAGGAAGAGTCCGGCGAGGAGAACGCCCGGCCAATCGTCGATCCCGGCCCGTCTCTCGGATGCGGAGGCCGAATCGAAATTCTCATTCAACGGGTGACAGCCACCGATCCCGCGGCGCTCGCGGCACTCTCCGCAACCGTTCACCAGCGGCGATGCGCGGCGGTCGCTACCGTCTTCCGCGTCAGTTCAACTGCCGATGATGCGCTCCGCGGATCACAACTGCTTCGGCTGGAAAACGACGAACCCACCGGCCGAATCCCCGACGCCGATTTACACGACATCCTCCGCGATCAACTGACAGCAGTTCCGCCGGCGGATCAAACCTTCGCCCTGCATCGGCACACGTTATCGCGAGGCGGATGGGCCGATACGCTGGTCGAATGGCTGCGCCTCGCAGGCGCTGGCGATTTTCGGCGATGGTCACGACGTTGCCCCACTGGTCGATCTCGCCAAATCGCTCGGCTGGCACGTGACAGTCATCGGCGCTCGCCCGGCGGCCGGTCTGCGCGAAAGTTTCACCCGCGCAGATGAACTGATTTCCAGTGCCGATGATCCAACCGCCGGCGCGATGGATTTACCGGAAAACACAGCCGCGATCGTGATGGCCCACAATTTCAGCCGCGACGCCGCGGTTTTAGGATCGCTGCTTAAGACGCCAAGGGCGTACATCGGCGTACTCGGCCCGCGTCAGCGCACCGCCCGTTTGCTCGAAGCGGCTGGCGCAACTGGCGACGAACACCGCTTGTTTTTCCCAATCGGCCTGGACATCGGCGCGGAAACGCCGGAAGAGATCGCCCTCTCGATCCTGGCTGAAATAACCGCGTTTACCACAGGACGCCCCGGCGGATCGCTGCGCCGGCGTTCTGGACCGATTCACGCGCATGGCGAATCCGTCAAATTCGATTTTAGCCACAGATGAAAATCAGATGCACACAGATGAAAAACCAATCGGCATTTGATTTATCTGTGTTCATCTTGCTCTGTCTCAACGCTCATAGATTCGCGACGATCATGAGGTTGTGGGTGATTACACGCAAAAGCAGGTCTCTCTTACGGCCCCACGCCGTCCGCGACCGACACGCTGAACCCAGGTTCCGCTTTACCATGCTATTGACCGTCTCAACCTGCCAGCGTTGTCCGTAATGCTTTTTGTCCGGGTTCCGTTGCAGCCGTCGTCGCATAAGGCGGCGATAATATCCTCTCGGCTTTCCCGGCCGTCCGCACGTCGCCGGGATCAACGAACGAATCTTCAGATCCCGCCGTGCCGCCTGATGGTTGGATTCCGAATCGTATCCCGCGTCCGCCACCACCAGACTCAGGCTCATGCGTGACGCGGCACGTTTCAGCAATGGGATGAAGTGGGGATGATCGTTGCCCAAGCCGGTCGTGGCCCGCGCCGCGAGAATCAGATGCGATGCGGCATGCACCGCCAGGGAGAGCTTGGGCAGCCGTCTGGCGGTTTTGGATCGCCGGCGATTTGCCTGGGCCGATGTGGATTTCCCGCGGGCCTTGAGGCGGCTTTGATGTCGCCGGTTGTCAAAATACCGGCTCACGTGATGCGATTCGAACATGCTCGAGTCCAACGCCGCAAACCGGTCATGACGCGGGCCTCTTTTTTTTTCGGCTGCGACGCGTCTGTTGGCGATACGCCTGTTGGGCCGCCCGCACCGACAGGTTCAGCATCGTCTCGATCATTCGCGGCTTGACCAATCGATGAAAGGCCCGGCAAAATGT
Source organism: uncultured Phycisphaerales bacterium (assembly GCA_963773725.1). GTDB lineage: Bacteria > Planctomycetota > Phycisphaerae > Tepidisphaerales > Tepidisphaeraceae > PALSA-1353. The sequence continues at coordinate 452,884 of CAVZCA010000005.1, read as the reverse complement.
GTTGTGGTCGGGCACTTTGGTCAGGCCGATGTCAGAGCACCACTGCGGAACATCCCGCAGGAGCGCCACCAGCCCGCGATAGCTCTTTTTTTGATGCTCCCGCAGCACCAGACAGGCGAAAAGCTGGGCATCGGTAAAATCCTTGCGGCTGAACTTGGAGCGGTCCCTCTTAAGACAGGCCGTTGCCAACGCGTACGCGGCATTCAGCACCGTCCGTGGCGATTTACAGGTTTCCATCCTGCATGGTGTAGCAATAGTCGCGTCATCGCGCAAATATCTTTAATGCACATTATGCTAGGATCGAGACAGAGCATGTTCATCTGATTTATATCTGTGGCTAAAGCTCTTTCATTTATGAATTCAATTGGCGCAATCATCCTCGCAGCGGGTTCGGGATCGCGTATGGGACGGGCCAAGCAACTTCTCCAGATCGGCGGACAATCGCTGGTCCGCCGCGCGCGCGGGCCGCTCTGGATGCCGAATGTTCGCAGGTGGTCGTCGTAACGGGCGCGTACGCCGACATCGTGACGCCGGAATTGGCCGATCTGCCGGTGACCGTAACATTCAATTTTACATGGTCCGCGGGGATGGGGACGAGCATTCGCAGCGGCATAGCCGCCTTGCTTCGCGTCGATCCCAAAATCAGCGCAGCGGTCGTGCTGCTCTGCGATCAACCCCATCTCAGCGCGGATGTAGTGCGAAATGTCATCTCCGCCTGGTCAACCTCCGGCAAGCCGATGGCCGCCTGCGATTATGGCAGCGCAATCGGCCCTCCCTGTTGCTTTGGCCGGACGATGTTCGACGCCCTCAGCCGAATCGGCGATGACGATGGAGCGAAAAAATTGCTCGCCGCCGATCCAGGAAATGTCCAGACCATCTCCTGGCCCGCCGGCAGCGATGACCTCGATACGCCCGAAGATTGGCAGCGGCTTTGCCAAACCGATTCACCCCCCGCACAATAGCCGCATGAACCAACCCCGCTTTCGGTGGGCTTCGGCCATCGCGGCGCTCGCCCTTTTTTTCACGTCCGCGCCGCTGATCCGCGCGCAATCGACGGAGAACCGCATCGATCAGCTGCTGTCGCAAATGACGCTGCAAGAAAAACTAGGGCTCGTCCATGCCGATTCAAAATTCGCCACCGCCGGCGTCCCGCGCCTCGGCATCCCGCGCCTCTGGATGTCGGATGGTCCAGAAGGCGTTCGCGAAGAGATCGAAACCAACGACTGGGGGCCGGCGGGGCGAACTGATGATTTCTCAACCTGGCTCCCGGCCGATCTCGGCCTCGCCGCCACGTTCGATCCCGATCTCGCCCGCGCTTACGGCTCAGTGATCGGCCAGGAAGCCAAAGCCCGCGGCAAGCACATCATGCTGGGGCCGAGCCTCAACATTCAGCGAACCCCGCTGAATGGACGCAATTTCGAATACATGGGGGAAGACCCCTGGCTCACGAGCCGGATGGCCGTCGGCTTCATCCGCGGCGAGCAGGGTGAAGGAATCGCCTCGTGTGCCAAGCATTTCGCGGCGAATAATCAGGAGACCGATCGCGGCACCATCAATGTCGAGATGGATGAGCGAACCCTTCGCGAGATTTACCTGCCGGCGTTTCGGGCCAGCGTTCAGGAGGCCGGCGTCCTCTGCGTCATGGGGTCGTACAACCAATTCCGGGGCCAGCATTGCTGCGAGAACGATTACCTGCTGAACAAAATCCTCAAGGGCGAATGGGGATTCAAGGGAATGGTCATCTCCGATTGGGGCGGCGCACGACACCAAAGAGGCCGCGCTGAACGGCCTCGATCTGGAAATGGGAACCTGGGGCCCATACGAAAAATATTTCCTGGCCAATCCATTTCGCGACGCGATCAAATCCGGACAAATTCCCGAATCCGTGCTCGATGACAAGGTTCGCCGGCATCTTCGCGTGATGGCGGCGATCGGGCTTTTGGACGGCGGCACATGGGGTAGCGGGGGCGCACTTGATACCCCGCGGCATCAGGCGGCGGCGCGAGATATCGAAGACGAGGCAATCGTCCTGCTCAAGAACGAAGAGAATCTTCTTCCGCTGGATTCAACGAAGATCAACTCAATCGCGGTGATCGGCGAAAACGCCGAGCGCCGCTTCGCCCATGCCGGCGGAAGCGCGGAAATCAAATCGCTTTATGAAATCCCAGGCCTGCAAGGCATCGTGCAGCGGGCTGGCGTCAACGTGAACGTCAATTTCTCCATGGGATATTCACGCAAGCAAAACGATGAGCAAATGGTCGCCCGCGCGGTCGCGGCCGCCAAGGCGTCGGATGTGGCCGTGATCTTCGCCGGCCTGCCGCACAACTGGTATTACGACACCGAGGGAAGCGACCGCCACGATCTGAAGCTTCCGTTTGGCCAGGATGAACTGATTCGGCGGGTCGCCGAGGCCAATCCCAGAACAATCGTCGTCCTGATCGATGGCGGCGCGGTGGAAATGCCCTGGATTGATCACGTCGGGGCGGTTGTTGAAGCCTGGTATCCGGGAATGGAAGGCGGAAACGCCATCGCCGGCCTCCTGTTTGGCGATGTGAACCCCTCCGGCAAATTGCCCTGCACGTTTCCGAAACAGCTCAGCGATTCACCCGCACAAGTGATGGGAGATTTCCCCGGCAAGAAGGGGGTCGAGCGATATAACGAAGGATTGCTCGTTGGATACCGATGGTTCGATGCGAAAAATATCGAGCCGCTCTTCCCCTTCGGGTTTGGCTTGTCCTACACCCATTTCGATTATTCGAATATCGAGCTCTTTCCCCAGGATGGATCAAGTAAGCAGGAAGTCTGGGTTAGATGCAACATCGCCAACACCGGCTCATGCGCCGGATCGGAAGTCGTGCAGTTGTACGTAAGCCAGGCCCATCCCAGCCTGCCGCGCCCGCCGAAAGAATTGAAAGGCTTCGCCAGGATCAGGCTCGAAGCGGGGGAGCGCGGCGATGTCTGGATTCCGCTCGATCGCAGCGCATTCGCATTTTACGATCCCGCACGTGGCTGGGTGGCGGAGAAGGATGATTTCTCAATCGAAGTCGGCAGTTCCTCGCGCGATATTCGCCTGACGAAAACGTGGACCCGCGCCGAAACTTCGGTCCAGAAGTAGAGCTTGCTTCCCGTATAGTGGGAACGTATTTTGTCGGGAAAGGGTCCCTTCAAAGGAGTCTGCTTGCCGTTGCCTGAGAAAATTCCACTTTCACGCGTCCATCAATCTGAGACGATCGATCGCCGAATTCTGCAGGTCGTCAAGAGTCGGCAACTTATATCCTCGGCCCTGAATGCAAGGCGTTCGAGAACGAGTTGGCCGCCTATTTCGGGGTGAAGCACGCGGTCCTGAGCTCTAGCTGGACGGCCGCCGTGCATCTGCTGCACATCGCGCAGAACCTGAAAAGCGGCGATGAGATTCTCGTCCCCAGCCTCACCGCCTTCCCCAGCATCGAGCCGATGATCCATGTCGGCGCCAAGCCGATTTTCTGCGATATCGATGACACCTACACGATCGATCTGGCCGATGCCGCGAAACGGATCACCAAAAGAACCGTCGGCATCCTGCCGGTTCATCTCTACGGCCGCCCGGCCAATATCGACGGCATCTTGAAACTCGCCGAGGATCACGGCCTGTGGGTGATTGAAGATTGCGCCCAATCGCACGGCGCCAAGTGGAAAAACACCGCGCCTCGGCAGTTTCGGCGATCACGCGGCGATCAGCTTTTATCCCTCAAAAAACCTGACCGTTTACGGCGACGGCGGCGCGATCCTCACCAACGATCCAGAAACGGCCCGCCAGGTCACCATGCTCCGCAACCACGGCCGCAAAGACAAATATCTTCATGAGAAGATCGGATTCAACCTTCGGTTTAACGAAATTCAGGCGGCGGTCGGGCGGGAACAACTGAAGGTGCTGGATGAGCTGAACGCCGGCCGCGGCGAGCGGCGCCAGTGGTATCGCCGCGAACTTGGCCGAACTCAAAGGCGTCATTCTTGCCGCCGACGGACACTCACCGAAACCGAATCGGTTTATCACATGTTCGTCATTCGTCTGGACAATCACGACGTGCGCGAATCCTTGGCCCGTTATCTGAAGGAACAGGGAATCGAAACCGGGCGTTCACTATCCCGTTCCAAACCATTTGCAGCCGGCAATTACGGATCACTTCGGCAAGCAGCCGTCCCTTCCCAAAACGGAAGATTACGTGAAACGGATTTTGAGCCTGCCGATGTTCCCGTCGCTGACCGAAGCAGAGGTTGTCGCCGTTTCCAGTGCCATCAAATCATTTTTGGCGCAGGAAATAGTATCATCGACTCGCCAGGTCCGCGCCGGTTTACGCCATGTCAGAATTGCTGCTCATCTACACCGCCGCCTTCGTCTTCCGGATGCCGTATCAGGACAACTATTGGCTCTGGAAGGCCATCGGCTTTGCCGGCATCGGAACGTTCGGCACGCGATTTCATCGTGCAGTGGATTTACAGCGAGAAGCACAAGGAAAGCCGAATCCCGGTGATCTTCTGGTGGCAAAGCCTCTTCGGCACGCTGCTGTGCCTCGCCTATTTTCTCCGACAGCAGGATTCGGTCGGCATCGCCGGCTACGTGCTGAACATCATTCCCTATTCGCGCAATCTGATGCTGGTCTATCGCAAGCGCCGGCAGGAAGCCGCGGGGGAACTCCCCACGGAGAACGGGTAAACTTCTCAGCGTGACGATGAATCCAAAACTCAGCATCTGCGTTCCCGTTTTTAACGAGGCGGAAAATCTGCCGCTGCTGCACGAGGCGATCGCTCGGTCGATCGATCCGGCCGGCATCTCCGTGGAAATCATCCTCGTCGATGACGGCAGCACCGACGGCAGCTGGCAGGCCATCGAATCGCTCGTCGCCAAAGATCCGCGCGTGCGCGGAATCAAATTCAAGACCAACTGCGGCGAAACCGCCGCCAGCGATGCCGGCCTGCGGGCCGCGCGCGGCGAGTTTGTCATGACCATGGATGCCGATCTCCAGAACGATCCGGCGGATATCCCGAAATTCCTTGAAGCACTGAACCAGGGATTCGACTGCGTCTGCGGAACTCGCGTGGCTTCGCGCGGCGAGGGAGACAATTTCATCCGCGTCGCTTCCAGCCGAATCGCCAACTGGGTGCGCAACAAGCTATCGCATGAACAAATCTCCGATGCCGGCTGCACGTACCGCGCCTTCCGCCGCGAATGCGCGGCCAAGCTGAAGCTTTATCGCGGACTGCACCGGTTCATTCCCACGCTATTGAAAATGGAAGGCTTCACCGTCACGGAAATCCCCGTCACCAACAACCCGCGGCTGCACGGCGAAAGCAAATATGGCGTCTGGAACCGGCTCTTCAAAAGCTTTCGCGATCTGCTGGCGATCCGATGGATGAAGAGCCGATTGCTGGGCTACGAAATCGCCACGGAACTCGACCGAACCCGGGAACCCAGCGAGGTGATGCGATGAGCACGGCACCGAGAATTCAAACGTATCGCGGCCGGCGATTCACGTTCGGGCGGATTCTGTTGTTCCTAATCGTCGTCGGCCGGTTTTTTCGCATGGCAGGGGAGTCAGAAGATTCCAGCCGGCCCCGCTTCGGGAACATCACTGAACGGCCCCGCGCCAGCAAGCCGGCCCATCGGCGACACACTTCGCGTCGCCACGTTCAATATCGACGGCAAAGACGAAGATTCGACCGCCGACACGATGCGCGGTTTCGATCTCATCGGCATGGAGGAAGTTCACGGCCTCGGGCCGCTCTCTAAATCCAATCAGGCCGAAATTCTCGGACAAAAGCTGAACCTTCCCTGGCTCTTCGCCCCGGTCGAGCGGCAATGGTGGAGCGATGCCTTCGGCGACGGCGTCCTCACGTCCCTGCCAATCGATCATTGGCAACGATTCCCGCTCGCCAACGAAATCGCCGAGCAGCAACCGCGAAGTGCTTCTACTTCGGCTGCAATTTGCCGGCCGCCCTTTGAATGTATTGATCACCCACCTGGCATTCAAGATGACCGCGAAGACGAGCTGGCGACGGTTAGCTCGCTGTTTCTCTCCTTGCAGGAGCCGGCGATTTTGATGGGAGATTTGAATTCGAAGAATGACTCGCCGGAAATTCAATTGTTGCGAAAGACGCCGGGGGTCATCGATCCGATCGGCGACAGCGTCCTCGCGAAAAATGGCGAAAGCTGGGACCGGATTTTCGCTCGCGGAATGCAAAGCGTCGGATCAGGCTTCGTCGACAAAGGGGCGTCAGATCATCCGCTGGTCTGGGCGGAACTGAAATTGAATCCTTGAATTACACGTGGGATGAAGTGAGCACAGTTACGAGGCGGACGAACTCCTCACCCCGCTGCTCGAAATTCACAAACTGATCGTAACTCTTGAACCCCGGGCTCAGCAGCACGATATCCCCACTTGCCGCGATCTGCTTTGCAATCCCGACAGCCGTGGCAAGATCGCCGCACCGATAAGTTGCCGCCACCGTGCTCTGGGAAGCGGATTGCTCCAGCAGGTCGGCTATCTCCGGCCCGGTAACTCCAATACAAAGCACCGCCTTCGCCCGCTCGGTGAGGGCGGCGCACATCGCCTTGATCGGAATATCCTTGCCGTATCCCCCAACAATCTGGATGACCTTCTTGGTAGGAAATGACGCGAGCGCCGCAATCGCCGCTTCTGGGATCGTCGCGATGGAATCATTGAAATACCACACGCCAGCCGATTCGTGAACCAGTTGCAGCCGATGCGGCAACCCGACGAAATCCGCCAGCGCTTCCTGCGCCTGCCCAAAATCCGCGCCGAAAATCGACGCCGCCGTGAATGCCCCCTGTGCATTAAGCTGATTGTGAACGCCAGGAATCAGCAGCTTGAATTTCGCCCGGTTCTTCGTTCCGTAAAGAATGATCTTACCCGCGGCCAATCGCGCAAAACCCGCCGCGCCTGAATCTTCCTCATTAAGCACCGCATAATCATCAGCCTGTTGAAATCGCACAATATTTCGCTTGGCATCCAGATAGGCTTCCAGCGACCCATGCCAGGGCAGATGATCCTGCGAAATCATCGTCACAACCGCGACATGCGGCGACCAGCTCATTTCGTGCAGGTGCTCCAGCATATAACTGGATAACTCCAACACGACATGATCCGTCACGGCGATATGATCCAGATCCGCCAGCAGCGATTTGCCGATGTTCCCGCCAACCCAGGTTTTGCCGGTGGTCGCAAGAATTTTGCCAAGCATGGCCGTCGTGGTGGATTTACCTTTGGTCCCGGTCACGCCAATAATTTTGGCCGGGCAGCGTTCGATGAAGAGCCGGATTTCGGTGGTGACGGTTTTTCCCACCGCGCGGGCCGCGAGAATAAACGGATTCTGCGGCGGAATCGCCGGCGACGCGACGATCAGATCTGCCGAAGTAAAATCCTTTTCCAGGTGTTCGCCGAGTCGCAGTTCAATCGGCAACCCTTCCAGTTGCTTCAAAGAATCCGCCAGCTTTTCCGCCGAATCGGAATCGGTCACCAAAACATGAGCCCCCTGCGAGCAGAGCCAGCGTGTGACCGCGATGCCCCCGCCGAATCGGCCGAGGCCGGCCACCGTCACCCGTTTCCCTGAAAGTGATTCCAAAACGTCGGACATTTATCGCGGCATCGACGCTAGTGCGGCGATTCCAGTTGAATCTTGAAGACGTATGCATGATCACACGGCTTGTTCGCCGGCAACGTGATCGTCAGCCCGGAAGCATCCCGTGCATACGCAAGTTTTTCATCCGAGCCAAGAAGCTCCGCCCCGGCGATGCCGCCCGGTTCATTCGGCGAGCCAGCGGCCAGCGATTTAATCGTCAGCTTCCCATCCGTCGGCCAGTCGAGGGCAATCGCGTAGAGAATATTTCCTTTAATGGTGAACCGAATGTCCTCAGCGGTGTAATGAACTTTTCCCTCGTTGAAATTCTTGGCCTTGGGCTGCGCTCCGGATGTAACGGACGGCCCTTCGCCATAAACAACCCATGGCCGCGTGCCGAAGATGCATTCGCGGTTGATCTGCATCCAATCCGCCAGGTTGTTCAGGAACGCGACCTCATCTTCGTCGATCGTCCCATCCCCTCGGACGGGAATGTTCAGCATTAGATTGCCATTCTTGCTGACATTATCCACAAGCATGTGGATGACCAGGTCGGCCGTTTTGTACGTATGCTGCTCAAAGCGTTTGCGCTCGTAATGCCAGCTTCCGATGCAGGTATCAGTCTGCCACGGCAATGGCTCGATATGATCCGTCTGCCCGCGCTCGATATCCCAGACAATGCACTGGCGTTGTGATTCGTTCAACCCTTTTCCGGTGAGGACTGCCTCGTTTTTTCCATCATGCCACTGCATGTTTGCGTTGTAATAATGGGCGACGATCTTTAGTCCCGCATCCGAAATGTGATACAGCGGAAGAATCGTATCATCAAAATAAACCAGATCGGGATGATACTTATTGATCAGGTCAATCGTGCGATTGAAAAACTTGTTGCAGTACGCCAGATCGGGAATGCTGCTTCCTTCGCTCACCTTCCATTCCCACGACAGCTTTTTCCCGGGAAGATGGTTCTGGCAATAAAGCTCCTGCGGATCAAGCCCCTCCCACCACTTCCCCTTCCCATCGGCGATCGTCATCTTCCCGTCATACGGCACGCCCGCAAGCGGCCCATCCTTGTCCGACCCCTGGGCAACTTCGTACCAGCTCCACGCATGCGACGCATGAACCGAAACGCCAAACCTCAGCCCATTCCGCCGCGCCACATCCGCCCAGATGCCGACGATATCTTTCTTCGGCCCGATCTTCACCGAATTCCACGGCTGATATTTGCTGTCGAAGCAATCAAAGTTGTCGTGATGATTCGCCAGCGCCATGAAATATTGGGCGCCCGCCCGCTTATACAGCGCCATCAGTTTTTCCGGGTCCCAGTTCTCAGCATGCCATAGATTGTCGATGTCCTTGAATCCAACCTGGCTGGGATGACCATAATGAGCGACCTGATATTTGTAATCGTGACTCCCCTCCTGATACATGAAGCGAGCATACCAATCACCCTGTTCAGGCACGCACTGGGCCGTCCAGTGCGCCCAGATTCCAAACTTCGCATCCCTGAACCAATCCGGAACCTGATAAGCCTTAAGCGAATCCCAATCCGGTTTGAATGGCCCATCCGCAAGAGGCTCAGACGTGGTGACAGTCATCATCGGTGCAGCCGTGTCGTCCGCCGCCATACATTTAAGCGGCAGAGACATGCCAATCAAAGCGATCAGCATCCAATCAAAGATGCGGGTTTGACGCATGGGAATCCTCTGGGAATCCTCGCTCGCGACCTCGTTACGCAATGCCGACAACCTGGCCGACCTCTCGTTTCATATCCACCACCGCGGCCTCAACGCATTTCTCCCAATTTGTCCCGAACTGCGCAGAATATTTCGGTTCCCTGTGAGCATAAATCACGCTTCGGCTGGCCGAAACGAAGGCCCCGCGTCCATCCCTGAAAGCCAGGCGGGTCATCTCGGCAGTCGCCCCCTGCGCGCCATATCCCGGCAGCAGGAAAATCGATTTCGGCAATCGGCCGCGAAGGCTCTGCATCGTATGCGGCTGCGTCGCGCCGACCACCGCCCCCAGGCTGCTCCATCCGCGCGAGCCAACCAATCCCCGATCGCCGGCGAGAACGCTCAGCTTATCCGCGAGCATCTCCGACCAGGTTTGCCCCGACGCCAGCGGCGCATCCTGAAGCTCGGCCGAGCCGGGATTGCTCGTCCGCACCAGCACGAAAAGCCCTGCGCAGAAATCCTTCGCCGTCTTGATGAACGGCTCAAGCGTATCGAAGCCGAGCATCGGATTAACGGTGATCGCATCCGGCGTCGCGATCTCGTCATCACCGCTGGTCTGCTCCGCCAGATGCCCAGCTGCATATGCAGTTGCGGTTGAGCCGATGTCTCCGCGTTTCACGTCGCCAATGACCAACAGGCCCATATCCTTGGCTTCCTGGATCAGGCTGTAATACGCCTCAACCCCTTCCCAGAGATATTGCTCGAAAAAAGCCGATTGGAATTTCACGATCGGCACGTGCTGGGCGACGATTTTGAGAACTTTGGTGGTGAAATCGAAGATAGCGTCGATCGCCGCTTCCGATTCGTTGCGGGATTTGAATTTCTCCCGAACCGCATCCGGCAAAGATTCCACGACCGGATCGATCCCCACGCAGATCGGCGCGTGCATGTCGTCAATCGCGTCCAGCAGGCGGTCGCAAAACAACTCGGACATAAATTTCCTTATTCCTCGCCGATTTCACTGCCGCGCTTCAAAAGCCCGCGCAGTTCTTCCAGATCGGCGCCGCTCTCGGCGAGCAGTTCGCCGATCACCGATTCGCGATCCGCCAGCAGCGTCAGCAAAACAAACCGTGTGGAAACGCTCGGCAGCGAAGCAGCCTGGGCGAGCGAAATCGCGGTGTTAATCGCCCGCTGCGCCTTGGGCGAAAGCGGAAGCCGCCCGGTGATCAGCGGCGGATCATTGTCCTTCGGGAGTGCCTTTTTCAGCGCCGGCAATAACTGCTCGATGTTCGTCTCCGCCTCCAGCGCCCGGTATGCATCACCGGCCTTTCCCGCGACGATGCCGAGCAACAGATGTTCGGTCCCCACAAATTCCTGGCCCAGCTCCCGGGCCTGCTCATCAGCGTGAATCAGAGCGGCAGAAAGGGTTTCGGTGAAGTCTAATCGCATGGACGGGATGATAGCGGAGAATGGGAAAACCAGAAACCCGAATAAGGGCCCGACTTTTCCTCAACGCCTCTTCACCTGTTTAATCGCCCGCGCCATCAGCGTCACCTGCGCATCCGTCGCCGTCTCCCCCTCCGCCGGTTTCAGCGGCCGCCAATTGCCGTCGGGACCAAGCTCCCAGGCGTGCAACCTCGCCGAGCGCATCACGTCGAGAATTTCCCGCAGCCTCGGCCGTAGCGCCGGGTCTTCCACCGGCGTAATCGCCTCCACGCGCCAATCGAGATTGCGGTTCATCCAGTCCGCCGAGCCGATGAAGAACTCCTCCTCGCCGCCGTTGAGAAAGTAATAAATCCGCGAATGCTCCAGGAATCGGCCAAGGATGCTGACGATGCGAATATTCTCCGACATCCCCGCAACGCCCGGCCGCAGGCAGCAAAACCCGCGAACGAACAGTTCGATCTTCACGCCCGCCTGCGAAGCGGCATACAGCTCCTCAATAATCTTCGGATCCTGCAGCGCGTTCATCTTCGCGATGATTCGCGCCTCGCGCCCGGCCCGGGCATGATCCGCCTCCCGCCGAATCTTCAGGACAAACCGCTCCCGCATGTTCACCGGAGCCACCAGCAGCTTGCGATAATCCCGCTTCAGCGACCGGCCGGTGAGGTAGTGAAACAGATCGATCACGTCATCAGCGATCTGCGGATTGCAGGTGAAGAGGCCAAGATCGGTGTACATCTGGGCCGTGCGCGAGTTGTAATTTCCGGTGCCGATGTGGCAGTACGTCCGCAACCCTTCCGGCTCTTCGCGAACCACCATCGCGAGCTTCGTATGCGTCTTGAGCCCCAGCATTCCATAGACCACATGAACGCCCGCATTTTCCAGCGTCTGGGCGAGCTGGACATTTCGCTGCTCGTCGAAGCGGGCCTTCAATTCCACCAGCACCGCCACCTGCTTGCCCGATTCGGCGGCGTGGATCAGCGACAGCACGAACGGCGAATCGGCCGTCGTGCGATAAAGCGTCATCTTGATCGCCAAAACCTTCGGATCAAGCACGGCCGCGGCGATGAATTTCTCCACGCTATCGGAAAACGCCTCATACGGATGATGCACCAGAACATCGCCCGGCGCGGATCACCGCGAAAATATCCACGTCCTCCCCGCTCAGCCGCAGCCGGCGTCGTGGGAATCCACGGCTTGAATTTCAAATCCGGCAAATTCAAGATCCGCCAGCGCCGCCAGGTCGGACATATCCAGAATCCGCGCGTCGGATAAATATCGCGCACGTCCACTTCGATGCCGGAGACGATGAATTCCCGCATCGTCGATGACATCGATTTCGCCAGTTCCAGCCGAACCGCCCTGCGCCATCCGCCGCGCCCGCAATTCCTGCTCCACCAGTTGCAGCAAATCGTCCGCATCCTCGGCGTCCATCTCGATGTCCGCATTCCGCGTAACGCGAAACGGCTGATGCTCCATCACCTTCATCCCCGGAAACAGCAGCGACAGATTTCCTCCGATCACCTGCTCCAGCGGAACAAAATGCAGCTTGGCCGCCAGCGGCACCCATCGCGGCAGATTCTCCGGGACCTTGATCCGCACAAAGAGCGTCTCCTTGCGCGTCGGATGTTCCAGGATCACGCCGATGGAATTGCTCAGGTTCGAGATGAACGGAAACGGATGAGCCGGATCAACCGCCAGCGGCGTGAGGATCGGAAAAACATTCCTGACGAAGAACTGATCCGCGGCCGTCCGATCCAGCGGTTCCAGGGCGTCGTAATCGCGAATGATCACGCCCTCGGATTCAAGAGCCGGCTTGAGATCGTCCAGCCAGCAGGTCATGTGCTGCTCGAGCATCGGCCGCAGATGGGCATGAATCTCGTCAAGCTGCTGGCGGGGCGTCAGCCCGTCGAGAGACAACTCGGTAACGCGGGCATGCTGCTGCCGCTGCAACCCGCCGACCCGCTTCATGAAAAATTCGTCGAGGTTGGCTGAAAAAATCGCCAGAAACCGCACCCGCTCCAGAAGCGGCGCAGTTCTTATCCTGGGCCAGCTCCAGCACACGCTGGTTAAAATCCAGCCAGCTCACCTCCCGGTTGAGAAATTGACTGGACGGCGCGGGAGAAGCCTCTTTGGCGTTTTCAGCAAGAAAACCTTCGGATGGACCAGCGTGCATGGATGGAGTATCCCAAACGGATGAACCGTGAAGTAGATCGCTCTTGAAACATGAATCGCGCGAAACACGAATCGCGCCTGGACCACAAATGAAACAGATCACCCAAACCGCGTTGATTGACGACGGTTTGGGCGATCTGAGTTCGGGAACCCTGACTGCGGGTCGATTACCGTTTACGCCGGTCGCGACGTCGCCTTGCGTTTTTTACTGCCGATTTTCCGTCGGCGCCGTGGCTTGGCCATGGGTATACTCCTTTCGTGGCTTGGAACCCTAAATTATCCGGCCCACACTTCGCCGTCCAGTCCGGCACGATTCTTGCTCCTCCCTGTTACGAGCGTGAAACCACTGCGTTTTTTCAGAAAGGTTGCGCAATGCTTAAGCTCGATTCCGGAAACGTGCTTCTCAAACCATCACATCGTCGCCAGTTGATGTCTTGGTTGAAGCGGGCGATCCGTCTTGGCCAGCGCATCGGAAATCCCGCGATTTCGATCATCATGCACCGCGTCGGGCGGTCGGTTGAAGTACGGGCCGACGTGGCCGATCAAATGGGAACCGTCGCCTTCCGATCCAGACAAAACGATTGGAAAGACGCCGCCCGGCAATTAGTCCGAATGATCACCAGCTACCTGCACGACCGAATGGTCCACCGCCTGCCCGCCTACTAAAGGGCAGCAGCCAGTTCCTTCGTGCGCGCAAAGGCCTGCCGGACCTTTGTCGGGCCAGCCAACGGCGTTAGCCGCGGCAACGGTCTCACCTATTCGAGTAGGCGACCTCGGCCGTCACAAGAAACGTAACGATAAAAATCTTCTTACATTTCCTCGAATGCTCACCCAGTCGTATAGCTGGACCCACCAGCATCCTCCGTCATAGAATATCCAACCACTACACTTTACACGGAGAGACTATATGAGCATGTGGGGTTCGCAGATGTCCGGCCGGTCGCAGCCGCTCGATTACTCCAGCGGCGTACGCGATAGTTCCGTCGTCCACTTTTTCAACGCGGTCTACGCCTGGATGGCGGTTGGCCTCGCCGTAACCGCTTCGGTCGCCTACGCGGTTTCGATGAACACCGCCGCGCTGAAGCACGTTCTCTCCACCGGCGGGATGATCGGCCTCGTGATCCTTGAACTGATCCTGGTGGTTGCCATCTCCGGCGCCATCAACCGAATCAGCGCCACGGTCGCCACCGTATTGTTCGTCCTGTTCGCCGCCGTCAACGGCCTGATGCTCTCCTCGATCTTCCTCATCTACACCCTCCCCAGCCTCGCCGGCACCTTCATCGCCTGTGCCGCGATGTTCGGCGCTATGAGCCTCTACGGAATGTTCACGAAAACCAACCTGACCATGATGGGGAAAATCCTATTCATGGCCCTGATCGGCATGATCGTCGCCAGCGTCGTGAATATATTCGTCGCCAGCAGCGCCCTCTATTGGCTGGTGACCTACGCCGGCGTCATCATCTTCGCGGGCCTCACCGCATACGACACGCAGCGGCTGCAAGCCATCGCCGTCCAAACCCAGGGCAATCCCGCAATGGCCGCCCGTCTTTCAGTCACCGGCGCGCTGATGCTCTATCTCGATTTCATCAATCTGTTCATCCTTCTGCTCCGAATCATGGGCAAGCAAAAGGATTGAACGACGAAGAAGAAATGTATTAGCCACAGATGAAAAATCAGATGCACACAGATAAAAATGCAAAGCGCATTTCATCTGTGTGCATCTGAATTTTCATCTGTGGCTAAAGATCTTCTATTCCGATTGTCCACGCCCCGCGCTCGCCTCTTCCATTCCCCGTCGCCCAAATTCATCCACTGGCACGCGCCTGACCCGCGATCCGATCCGGCAGAAAATCTCGTACGGAATCGTCTCCGCCAGTTCCGCGATCCGGTACACGCTGGCCGGCGAAAGCGGATCGCTGTCCAGCACCGTCACCTCATCCCCCACCATCGCCTGCGGCACGTTCCCCAGATCGATCACCGTCAAATCCATGCTCACCCGGCCCGCCACCGGCGCCGGTTGCCCCGCGACCATCATCACCCCGCGATTCGACAGCACCCGCGGGTATCCATCGGCATATCCAATCGAAATCAATCCCAATCTCGTCGGCTTCTCGCTTGTCCACGTCTGCCCATATCCCACGCCGCTCCCCGCCGGAACGTCGCGAATCGCAATCAGCGGAGCCGTCCAGCGCATCGCCGGCTTAAGCTTCCGATCCACGCTCGGCCGGCCAGTCGGATCGATCCCATAAATGCTGATCCCCGGTCGCACCATGTCCAGATGCGATTGCTTCTGAAAGAAAATCCCGCCGGAATTAGCCGCGCTCAGGTTCGGACGCGACGATCGCCCGTCTCCCAGATTCGCCGTCACCGTCAAAAACCGCGAAAGCTGTTCCGAATTAAACGGATTCCCCGGCTCATCCGCCGAAGCAAAATGCGTCGCGACTCCCAAAAGCCTCAGTGACGGCAGTGACGAAATCGTCTCAATCAGCGCATCATATTCCCGCAGATCAACCCCGGCCCGATTGAGCCCGGTATTCACCATCACCTGCACATTGGCCCGCTGCCCCCGGCTCTGCGCGATCCGCGCCAAATCCTGCGCCGCCGCCGCCGATCTCAACGTCAGCACCCATCCATGCTGCGTCGCCGCCTCCAGCCGCGCCCGCTGGCTCCCCAGATACGCATTCTCCACCGGCCGCAGCACAAACACCGGCAGATCGCACGCCATTAAACCGGCCGCTTCATCGATGTCCGCCACCGCCAGCGCATCCACCATCGGCGGCTCGATGTCATCGCTGGAAAAATTGCAAAGCGTATCGACAACCAGATCGGCATCGTGCCCATACGCGTTCGCCTTGACGACCGCGCAGATTTTCACGCCTGGAGCGATGGCCTCACGAATAATTCCAATGTTATGGAGAATCGCCGCGCGGGAGATCAAACATCGCGGCTCGCCGAGAGAAGACTTCGCGTCCATGCGAACAACCGAAAAAGAGTGCCGGATCCGTCCGGCGGAAAATTGAGTATATCAGGAGAAATCCGAAACCAGAAACCAGATGCCCCTAGTTCTAAAATTCGGTAGTGTCCTAATTTGAATTCTCATCGGTCAGATACTGCAATCGCGAGGACTCAATTGGACTGGAGTGCCGCATTCCGGACATATGTTCGATAGGTTTTTGTTGAGATCATAACCACATTTTCGGCAACCGATCCCAAATCGCAGCTTGCGCCAATACCGTCGTTTCAGAATTGAGCCCACGGTGAGAAGAACAATTAACCAAACCAGTGTAAGGCCAAACTGAATGTCTATGCGCGGGCATATCCAGTCCAAAATGACGGGAATAGCAATGAATACAAGGTAGACCTCAATCACAATCAATAATGGCGACCTGCGCATCATTTCCGGCCATTCTACCACCCGCGCACCAAAAAGCCGCCGGTGATGGCGGCTTATAAAAGCGGGTCAAATCGCCGCGAGCAGTTCATCCAATTCCCAAACATGATCCGTGACGCCAGCAGCCATCGCCTAAAATTCCAAGTGACGCAGCCAAATCCAACGGCGAGGCTACCTTATGGTTTTTCGTTGACCGAGGCTGTTCCCTGTTATAATTTCACTCTGCCTCGACGAGCGGGAGAAAAATGCGTCACTTACTATTTGGGGTTGCGATCCTATTTGCCATTCATTCCGCGGCAAAAGCGGCGATCGTCTTAAACTTCGAAGAACTGGCCAGCACCACCGCCTACTCAAATGGCCAGCCGGTTCCGGCCGCCGATCGCCTCTCCACTCAATATTTGGCAATCGATGGCATCCGGTTCAGTTCCGGAAGCAATTATGTCGCGGTTGGAAATTATGGATCAGCCGCGCCCAGCGGAACAAACGCCATCGCCGGAACATCGGCCTCCGGCGATTTTGATTACGCCGCCACCGTCTTCTTCACCTTTTGGGACCTGGCCGACACATCCACCCCGGCAACAACCAACTTTTTCTCCATGCGCGGCGATCTCGATGCCACCGGCGGCGGCGTGGATGTCACCGTTTCCGCGTATGACCTGAACGGCAACCTGATCGGAAGCGACACGGAACTGGATTCTGGCGGCGAAACCTGGCGCTGTCATTTCCCGGGATGCATTCAATCCGCTTCCCCGGCACATCAGCAAACCCATCATACGGCGGAATCGCGTCGATGATGTCACCTTCAACACCCCCACCGTCCCCGAGCCGTGCAGCGCCACATTCCTGATGATGGCCGCAATACCATTCGCATTACGCCGCCAATGCGCAGCATAACCGCGCACATTCCCCCATCATTCGGATTTCTGGTTTGATTCGGGATTCGGGCTTCTGATTTCTGGTTTCCCGCTCACGCCTTCCGCGCCACCACCCGCTTCGGGTCCGGCTTCGCCGCCTGCTGAAACGCCGCCTCCCGCCCCGGCAGCCCCGGCACGTCCCGCAAGGCTCGCTCGTCTCCTCCAGACAACTCCACGTCCGGTCAAACGGCGCACCCACCTGAAACCCCACTTCAACCACCTGCCACGCTTCCAATTCCAGCAGCGGGGCCAGAATCTCCACCTCACCCATCCCGCACGGAATCTGAATCATCTCATTCCAAATCTGGCAAAATTCCGTCGCCTTGCGCCAGATCATCCGTATCCGGCCCAACGCGCAGCCCGAAATAAATCGCCGCCGCCTGATGATGCGCCGCCGAGCGAATCGCCACCGCGAGCAATGGCAAGCAGATCAAGCATCTGCGGCGCCACGGTCGATCCCTGCCGCGGATCAGCCACCGCCGCCAGGTTTTGTGCCGGGCCGCTCCGCCAGCCTGCGCGATCGGCGACGGAATATTCCCGGTACGGCTTGAAATGCGCCACCTGCTGATCGTACGCCGCCCGCTTGCGCCCGGTGTCCCCCTGCGTGAAATCGGCAAAGATCATCACCGGCCGATACCTTTGCGACGCCATCGCGGTCACCACCGCGCTGTTGATGCTTCCGTTATTCAGAACGATTGCCAAATCTTTGGCCACATTCGCTCCAATGGCGATCAATCCATCGTCAGCAATACCTTCAACACGCCGGGCCGTCCCGCAAGTTCCATCGCCTCGACTCCTTGCTCCAGTCGCATCCGCCGATGAATCAGGCTCGCCACGTCCACCTGCTTTTCCGCCAGCGCCCGGATCG
The DNA here is from genome assembly GCA_963773725.1 of uncultured Phycisphaerales bacterium. GTDB lineage: Bacteria > Planctomycetota > Phycisphaerae > Tepidisphaerales > Tepidisphaeraceae > PALSA-1353. The sequence continues at coordinate 434,806 of CAVZCA010000005.1, read as the reverse complement.
CCTCGCGAAACGGCCCGCACCGGCTGCCGATCACGCTGATCTCATCGATCACCAGCGGCGCCAGATTCATCGGCTTTCCCGCGCCGCACGTGCTCTTCAGCACGATCGTCCCGCGCGGCCGGCACCATCTGCATCGCCAGTTCAAATCCCGCCGGCGCTTCCGGTGCAATCCACCACCACGTCCTGATCGTGCCGCGGAACAATATCCGCCAGCGGCCGGCTGCGAATCTGCCACTTCTCGCACAGCGCCAGCTTTTCCGGATGCCGTCCCGATGACGCGCACCGGGCAGTCCGCGTTCCGCAGCACCTGCGCCACCAGCAAGCCCAAGCCGCCCATCCCCCAGCACCGTCACCCATTTCCGCCCCGGCGTTGAATCCGCCTTCCCGTCCAGCTTCATCTGCTTGAGAATCTGAAACGCCGCCGCCAGCGGCTCGACGAACACCCCCGCATCATCATCCACCGTTCGCGGCAGCACATGCAGATTGGCCGACGGCAGCCGCACAAATTCCGCGAACGCTCCGTTGTGTTTCTGGAATCCCCAGCACGTTCGATTCCGGCAATGCGTCGACAACCCCGAAAGACACAGATCGCACCGCCCGCAGACAATATTGATCTCCCCCACCACGCGCTGGCCGACGAGTTCCTTGTTATCCGGCGCGAGACCACTTCGCCGACAAATTCATGCCCAAGGACGCCCTGAAACCCCATGTACCCGTTGAGGATTTCCAGATCGGTCGCGCAAATTCCCGCCTGCCGCACCTTGACCAGCGCATCCCCCTCGCTGTCCGTCGGCTCCGGATGCCGCGGCCGAAAGCTACAGAGTTGCTCGAATACCAGCGCCCGCATGCAGCTTCACGCCCCATGCGCCCGGCGAGATAATTCAGCCACGCCTTCGAGTCATAGCGAAAATCCTGCCCGGTCAACATCTCCAGGCTTTGCCGCGCCTGCCACGCCACGCCGAATTCGTGATCGTCCAATTCCTCCACCAGGGCGCGCATCACCTCGGTCGGTGTGAAAATTCCGCAGCGCCTCCGCGCGACGCGATGCGCACATCTGCGTTCGGCTCGGCATCGCCCCATATGAATCACCAGCAGACGGAATCGCGTCCGGATCGGGAATATTCGCCAGCGCATCGGCCGCCTCCAGCCGCACCAGCGCCTGATCGTCATTCAGCGATTCCAGGAAAAGCCACGTATATCCCTTGCGCCCGGCACCGATTCAGCGCCCGCAGCCCCGCTGCCCGCACCGTAAAATCGCCGCCGTCCCGCGCCAGAATACGCATACCCCTTGAGTAAATCCCCTGCCTGGCGAACTCGAAATCCATCAGCCGCAGCATTCCCTCCACGCCGCTTGTCGGGCGATCGTCGTGTCCGCCATCTTCCGCGCGGCGTAAGCAGCGTTGTCATGCGTGATGTAATCGAAAAAATGCGCGATCGGCTGAACGAATCACTACATCAAACGCGACCCCGATCGCTTCCAATGGCGTTTTATACAGTGGCTCAACGCGACGATCTTCCCCCGCGAGCCGCTGCTGATTTTCGATAGCCGGCATCGTGATAAAGCCCCGGATCCACCGGCCCGGGCGCGATGGCATCGTGAATGCTGCTGCCGCAACCGGCCAAGCGCCGCGGCCGCACATCATCCAACATCGCCAGCCAGCCAAACTTCCGCATCGGTCGCCTTTAAACAATTTCATCCCGCCGCCCGCAGCGGCGGCAGCCGGCTCTTCGGCAAGATCTCCGGTCTCCTCGATTCCGGTTTCACCAGGGTCGGTCTTTCGATCTCCATCTCCAGAAACCGCGCCGCCAGAGCCGCGAACCGATCCGGATCATCCGTCACGAACGTCCGCAACGAACCCGTCACCGGTTCGGCATCCCTTCCATCGCGGCCGTGTCATCCGGCGAGCCCGATTCGGACCGCGCAAGCAGGCCTTTGCGCTCCAGCCTTGCCGCGCGACATCTTGGGCACATTGCTCGGCGGAGTCAATCAGCCGCACCGTGCGGCCCGATCACTTTCGCGATCGCCCGCTTCAGCAGCGGATAATGCGTGCATCCCAGCACCAGCACATCCACCTTGCGAAGCATCATGCTCTGCAGATATTGCCGCAACGCCGTCTCGACCAGACGGATCGTCGCTGGTGCGGCCTTCTTCGATCATCGGCACCAGCAGGGGCGTGGGCCGGAGCATGACGCGGGCCAGATTTCGCCGCCGAAAAATCGCCCGTTCATACGCCTTGGATCGAACGGTCGCCTCGGTGGCGATCACGCCGATCGCCGGCACCCGCTTCGACCCCGCCGCGGCCACCGCCGCCCGCGCGCCCGGCTCGATGACCCCGCTGATCGACAGTTGTCGGGAAATTCCGCGGCTAATCGTCGGCATCGCCAGCGCCGTCGCCGTATTGCATGCCATCACCACATGCTTCGGATTCATCGGCAGCAGGAATCGCACGATCTGCCGGACGAACCGGCAAACCGCGGCCGGCGATTTGTTTCCGTAAGGGAGATGTGCGGTATCCCCGAAATAGATCAGGTCTTCCGCCGGCAACACCCGCCGCAGGGCGTTTACCACGGTCAGTCCGCCAGTCCGCTGTCCAGAACGGCGATGGGCGCTATCGAATTCGATTCTTTCATGGTTTTAGCCCAATCTCAAGAATATTATCGGACCTGCCGATCGATTTTCCGCTTGACCTTTTCCGCCCTGGTAAACGAAAGTGGTTTAGCTGCCCGGCAGATGTCCCACCCATTTTTTTCGGGAGACCCCATGAGCGAAGCATTGGCCGGCAAAAAAATCCTTCTGGTCGACGATGACAACGACATCCTGACCAGCATGCAGGCGGCGTTCGAGCCGACCGGCGCGGTCATCGAAACCGCCAGCAACGGCAACAAAGCCGTCGAAATCGCCGAAAAAAGTCAGCCCGACGTGGTGATCCTGGACATGATGCTCCCCGGCCGCAGCGGGTTCATGGTTCTGGAAAAGATCAAATGCAAAAAACCCCGCAACGCCAAACCGTTCGTGATCATGATCACCGGCAACCCCGGCTCGCGCGCACAAGATGTACGCCGAAAGCCAGGGCGTCAGCGAATATTTCACCAAGCCGGTGAAGCTGGACAAGCTGATCGCCGCCGCGGAAAAACTGATGGCCCCGCCGCCCGCGGCAGTGTAGGCAAATCACACCCAATGATAATGAATCCATTTAGCCCGGCGTGAACACACGCCGGGTTTTTCCCAGAGACAAAAGCAAAATTGCCCTCTTTTCACTTCCGACCTTTTAAAATAGTTCGCCCAATCAGCGCCTGAATATCGGCCGCGAGTTGCCCAACATCATATGCCTGCTGGCAGCGCACATGATAAATTGGCAACTTCACGCATGCCATGCAGTTATCGACAAAGTCATCTCGTTGTTGCCTTTCAGGACGGTCGTGGGATGCGTCATCAAGTTCAATCACCAGGAGGGGTTTAACCGGGTAGTGACTGCACAGGACAAAGTCGACATGCCTTTGCCACGTCTTATTCCGCGCCGTGAATGCTGCTGATCCATGGCCACGAACATTCACTAGGTCGCCAAGCCGGACTTTCATCACAATTCGGTATTGATTGCCAATCGCTTGTTCCAAGGCTGGCAGGAACGCATGCTCTCCTTCGGTTAATAGGTAAGGGCGTAGTTCAAAAAGACCAGACGGATCATCAAGCGATATCTCGCGGCGAGGACGGAAAGAAAACTTCCAAAGTTGCGCCAGCACCGGCCCAACCACCACGATAAAAAGCCCAGCAATAATTAAAACAACGTATTCTGTGGGCACTTTGATCGGGACGACCAAAAGGTTGTTCAAATAATGCATGGGTAAAAGAATACCCCAGCCACTATTTCCCCGTAGGCTTCCACTTCAACTGCAAATCAATCTTACTCGAAGTGATCTGCCCATCCGACGGCGTAAAGTGAATCCGCAGCCCATACCGCTGATCCCCCCATTCCCGATCATCCTGTACGAGCACGCTGAGCCCGCTGCCGGTAATAGTCAGCGTCCCGCTCGGCGTCGGAAGATCGATCTCCTTCGTATCGTCCTGATCGAAGATATGAGGGTCCCCCTTCGGGGCCGGCTCCTGCGGCATCGCCACCGGCTTCTGATCGACCATGATCTGCTTCCCGCCAAACGTCGCCACCGGAAGATTGATCGCCACCGACATCTCATTGGTGGCAATTTCCTTATCGCTGGCCATCGTCGCCGAAAAATGAACCCCCGCGTCGCTCGGATCGAGCTGTTCCGTTAGTTTGAAAGTCCCGCCGCCAACCACAAAATCTCCGCTCAGCACCTTGGAACTCGGCTGCGTCGTCGGCGAAGTCACGGTCGGCTGGAACACATCGTGCTCCTCGACTTCCTTCCAGTTGTCATCAAAATGAACGACCTCGAGATACATCTCCCCAATGTCGAGTCCGCCGGTCGTCCGCAGCTTAAACCCCGGCGCAAGGTCGGTGTCATCGCTAGGCTGAGTCTGCGCAAAGCTCGCGCCAAGCATCAGAATAATCCCGCAGACAATGTTGAATCCTAGTTTCATGGTTCCTCCGCTATGGTTAATCTTCGAATCCGGCGGGATATTACCCAATCGCAATATCATTGCAAAATATATATGAAATTGAGGGCCCGCGTCTCATTTGCCATCACCTCAAGGCACCCGAGAACGTCAACAGGCAAGCCAGCGGCTCGCGAACGTGGCAACAAGTTGTCGCATACGAGCCAAGCCCTCCGGCCATCACGAAAACCGCCAACGATAAAAATTCCATTTCTGGTAAAGCGACACTTTCATGGTGTCAAATCGGCAGGTTTCCATATCCCAAAACCAAAACTAACGATGAGATAACCACCGGCCTTGACCCACCCCACCTATCCCTCTATCCTTTTACTCACTTTCCGATATTTGTCCGCAGGTGCGGCATATACGGAACCCTTTATGACCGGTTTACCGGCTGTCCGTCTGCCGTTCAGACGATGCTGGTTTCCAGGTGTCTGGGAGCTATTCAATGTCTATCTCCGCCGAGCAGAAACAGAAGATCGTTACTGATTACAAGATTCACGACAAGGATACGGGTTCGCCGGAAGTGCAGATCGCGCTGATCACCGAGCGGATCAACCAGCTTCGCGCAGCATTTCGACACCCATAAGAAGGACCACTCCTCCCGCCGTGGGTTGCTCAAGCTGGTCAGCCGCCGAAATCAATTGCTGAAATATCTCACGCGGGAAGACCGCACGCGATATCAGCAGATCATCGGCACGGCTGGGTCTGCGAAAATAATGCTTTGGATCGGGCATGGCGCGGCCATGCCCATTTTGTTTTGATGCCATCCATTCCTGTGCCATTCGGCCCCGGCGCGGTTGACGGATCGGCAAGAGGCTCGCCACAGATGCACACACCCGGAAATCTCGAATCTGAAATTTCAAATTTGAGCTCCCGGATCTGTCCATCTGTGGCCCACAATCAATCAAGGGGCCGGATGAGGACATTTGTTCCATGCAAGCCATTCGAGTTGAACGGCAGATCGGCGGCCGCACGCTGGCCATCGAGACCGGCACTTTCGCCAAGCTGGCCGGCGGATCGGTCACGGTGCAGTACGGCGATATCGGTCGTTTTCGGCGCCGTCGTCCGCGCCAAGCCGCGCGAGGGAATCGATTTCTTCCCGCTCCAGGTCGATTACCGCGAACGCCGCGCCGCCGCCGGAAAATTCCCCGGCGGATTCATGAAGCGCGAAGGCCGCCCGACCAACAAGGAAATCCTCACCGCCCGCCTGATCGACCGCCCGCTGCGCCCGCTGTTCCCCAAGGGGTTCATGGACGAAGTGCAGATTCATCTCAACGTCCTGGCCTTTGACGGCGAAAACGATCCGGATATTTTCGCCGGCATCGCCGCCAGCGCGGCCGTCGCCATCAGCGATATTCCGTTCACTCACCCCGACGGCCCACGTCCGCGTCGGCCGGGTCGAAGGAAAGCTCGTCCTGAATCCCACCGTCGAGCAGCTTGAATACAGCGATTTTGATCTGGTCGTCGCCGGCACCAAGCATTTCGTCAACATGATCGAACTCGGCGGCCGCGAGGTGAAGGAAGACGACGTCGCCGATGCCATCGAATTCGGCCACAAGGCCATCATCGAAATCGTCGGCATGATCGAAGAGCTGCAGAAGAAGGCCGGCAAGCCCAAGGTCGGCGAGATCAAGCATCCCGATGCCGGCTTCGTCGATGCCATCCGCGCCCGCGTCACCGACAAGATTCGCGAAGTCAAAGGCAAAGCCGGCAAGGCCGATCGCGCCGATGCGATCAAGCAGATCCTCGACGATCTGATGGCCGAGATGGCCCCGCCGGTCACCGATCCGAACGCCAGCTATCAATCGATCATCGCTACGCAAGATAAGCAGAAGCAGATTCGCGCGATCTTCGTCGAAGTCGAAGAGCAGGTGACCCGCGAGGCGATTCTCGCCGGCGTTCGCCCCGATGGCCGCGATTATCACAGCATCCGCCCGATCTCCTGCGAGGTCGGCGTGCTGCCCCGCGTTCACGGCTCGGCCGTCTTCACCCGCGGCGAAACGCAGGCGATGTGCACCGTCACCCTCGGCACCAGCAGCGATGAGCAGATGGTCGATGGCCTCATCGACGAATACAGCCAGAAATTCATGCTGCATTACAACTTCCCCAGCTACAGCGTGGGCGAAGTTCGCCCCATCCGCGGCCCGGGCCGCCGCGAAATCGGCCACGGCGCCCTCGCCGAGCGCAGCCTGATCGCCGTGCTGCCCGGCATCGATGAATTCCCCTACACCGTCCGCATCATCAGCGACATCCTCGAATCCAACGGCTCCAGCTCCATGGCCAGCAGTTGCGGCGGATGCCTCGCCCTGATGGACGCCGGCGTGCCGATCACCAAGCCCGTCGCCGGAATCTCCATCGGCCTGGTTAAGGAAGGCGATCGCACCGCCCTCCTCACCGACATCATCGGCGAGGAAGATCATTTCGGCGACATGGATTTCAAAGTCTGCGGCACCCGCGACGGCATCACCGCCATCCAGCTCGACATCAAAACCGAAGGCATCGACCACAAGATCATCCGCGAGACGCTGCATCGCGCCAAAGAAGCCCGGCTGACGATCCTCGATAAGATGGCCGCCGTCCTGCCCGGCCCGCGCGCCGAGATCAGCAAGTACGCACCGCGCCTGCTGACGGTGAAGATCGACCCGGAAAAGATCGGCAAGCTGATCGGCCCCGGCGGCAAGAACATCAAGAAGCTTCAGGAAGAGCACCGGCGCGCAGATCGACATCGAGGACGATGGCACGGTCTTCATCAGCTCCGTCGATCAGGCATCGGCCGAAAAGGCCCGCGACCTCGTCGAGGCGATCACCGCCGAGGTGAAGGTCGGCAAGATTTACGCCGGCCGCGTCGTCAGCATCAAGGATTTCGGCGCGTTCGTCGAAATCGCCCCGGAAACCGACGGCCTCTGCCACGTCTCGGAACTTTCCGACAAGTACGTGCAGAACGTCAACGACTTCGTGAACATCGGCGACGAGGTCCGGGTGAAGGTGATCCTGATCGACGACCAGGGCCGCATCAAGCTGAGCCGCAAAGCCGCGATGCAGGAAGAGGGCCACAGCGATCCCGAACCGGTCGGCGCACCCGCCGGCGGTGGCGAAGGCCAATCCGACGATCGTGGCCCCCGTGATGGCGGCGACCGTGGTGGCCGAGGCGGCGATCGCGGCCCACGCCGCGACGGCGGCGGACGAGGCGGCGACCGAGGCCGAGGCGGCGATCGTGGCCCGCGCCGCGATTAAAACCGCCCCAAGATCGCGCCGATGTATAATGGATTGAGGCCTGCGAGAGGCGCTGCATATGCCGACCACATTGCGGAAATCCATTTCAATCGGCCCGGAAGACCATGGCCGTCGCATGACGCTTGAACGATTTGACCGGGCGGCGGCGCGCGATGATCGACTTTTCGAACTCAATAAGGGAATCATCGAAATGGTCGATGTGCCTCACCCGCGTCACCTCGCTCAACTTCAATCGGTGCGCAATCAATTGGTTCTGTATCAGGAGTCGCACCCCGGCACTATCCACGCGGTTACCGGGTCTACTGACAGCAAAGTGCTGATTGCGTCAACGCAATCGGAGCGGCATCCCGATTTGTCCGTTTATCTCTCGGCGCCGCCGGATGTGGAGGATGTCTGGTCGCTTTGGGTTCCTGAGATCGTGATTGAAATAGTTTCCGCAAGTTCGTCACGGCGGGATTATCACGACAAGCCGGGGGAATATCTCGAATTCGGCATTGACGAATACTGGATCATTGACGCCCAAAAACAGCAAATGACGGCCTTGATCCGCTGGCGCGGACAGTGGAAGCCAAAAGTACTCAAAGCCTCTCAGAAGTACACAACCCGGCAACTGCCAGGCTTTACGCTTGATTTGAACCGTGTAATGGCCGCGGGGAAGTAAATACTTCAAGTGGCCGTCAAATTATGCCTTACCAAGCCCCTGGATACCCATCCGGGGGCTTTTTCGTAGAATTGTTCCCGAACCGCGCAAAGTGATTACGCCCATTTGACCGACTAATATTCACATATGGCCTCTCACACCATTGGCCCCTTCCCCGCGGAACTCCTCGCCGCCAAAAAACAGATCCGGGAACGCGCCCGTTCCTACGGCCTCGACTTCTTCCCCGTCATCTTCGAGATGTGCGATTACGAGCAGATGAACCAGATCGCCGCCTATGGCGGTTTCCCCCAGCGATACCCCCACTGGCGATTCGGCGCCGAATACGAACGACTCCGCAAGCAACATTTCTACGGCCTCGGCCGCGTCTATGAAATGGTCATCAACAACGACCCGTGCTACGCCTACCTCCAGGAATCCAATCAGCTCGTCGATCAGAAGCTGGTCATCGCTCACGTTTACGGCCACTGCGATTTCTTCAAAAACAACCTCTGGTTCAGCCAGACCAACCGAAAAATGATGGATGAGATGGCCAACCACGCCACCCGCATCCGCCGTCATATCGAAAAACAGGGATACGACACCGTCGAGAGATTCCTCGATGTCTGCCTGAGCCTCGAAGACCTGATCGATCCGCACAGCATGTTCCTCAACCGCGGCCCGCTCGAGCAAAAAACCGAGGACCAGCCGCGCGAAGAACTGGTCTCAAAATTCAAAGCCAAGGATTATCTCGATCGCTGGATCAACCCGCCTGAAATCCTCGAGGCCGAGGCAAAAAAAATGCGCGCGGACCGCGCCAAGTTCAAGCACGCCACCCCGTCTCATCCCACCCGCGACGTGCTGCTCTATCTCCTACAGCATTCCCGCCTCGACGATTGGCAGATGGATTGCCTCTCCATCGTCCGCGAGGAGGCCTATTACTATGCTCCGCAGGGAATGACCAAGGTGATGAATGAAGGCTGGGCCAGCTATTGGCACAGTACGCTGATGACCAAGCATTTCGTCGACGCCGCCGAGATCATCGATTACGCCGACCACCACAGCGGAACCGTCCACATGCCCCCGGGAAATTTCAATCCCTACAAGATCGGCCTGGAACTCTTCCGCGACATCGAAGACCGCTGGAACAAAGGCCGCTTCGGCAAAACCTATGAAGAATCCGAAAACCTAGGCGAGAAAAAATCCTGGGACAAAGGTTTGGGCCTCGGCCGCGAAAAAATCTTCGAAGTCCGCCGCATGTACAACGACATCAACTTCATCGATGAGTTCATGACCGGCGAATTCATCGAGAAGCACAAGTTCTATCAATACGGCCGCGATCCCCACACGGGCCAGCTTCGCATCGTCACCCGCGACCCGCAGCGCATCAAAAAGACAATGCTCTATCACCTGACCAACCACGGCCGCCCGTTCATTTATGTGGTAGACGGCGACTATTGCAGCCGCGGCGAGCTCTATCTCGCCCACCAGCACAACGGCCTTGACCTCGAAATCAAATTCGCGGTAGAGACTCTGAAAAATCTCCACCAAATCTGGCGGCGCCCCGTCCACCTCCAGGCAAGAATCGACGACGACATGGTCCTCTTCAGCTACGCCGGCGATCAACCAAAACAACAAACGATCCACGACGAGCTACCCAAACCCGCGCATCAGATTGCCTAGGACTGCTCAAAGATAAAGGGCATTGTCGATAACAGTTTTCGTGACGGCCGAATTTCTCGGCTCGTATATCAAAACTGGACGCCGCATTTGCGAGCGGTTGGCTTGCCAGTTGACGTTCGGGTGCGCCTTGAGGACCGAAATAATGGAGTCCCCGTCTTTGGCGGCAAGTGCTGCGGACTTTCGCGCTCAAGCGCGTTCTCCCGTCGTAAGGCAGCCGCCCATTGTCCGACCTCCTGCTTAAGTCCGGAGGCATTCCAGCGGAGGTCGAGCAAGCGGGGCTGTGCGGACGGTTGGGGTCGCGCCTGAGCGCGAAACTCCATCACACCAGCCGCCACAGGCGGCGACTCAATCGCTCGGCAGCAAAAGGCCCACACGAACGTCAGCGGGAGAGCCAACACCTCGCGAACGCGGCAACCGGTCATCGCATACGAGCAAGAGCCTTCGGCCGTCACAAAAACCGCAAACGACCCCCATTCTCATCCCGCTATGGCCGAAAAAAGCTCGAAAAAAGCCCACAGCTTGCATCTACAACGCCCACCGACTAGACTCCCCACCTCGATTTTCGCACCCGAGTAAAGGATTCCAACAATGCCACGCGTATGTCATTTCACCGGCAAGAAGACCAGCTTCGGTAACCAGGTCACCCATCGCGGCAAAGCCAAATACCTCGGCGGCGTCGGCACCAAGATCACCGGCGTCACCCGCCGGAAATTCAAGGCCAACATCCAGAAGGTTCGCGCCGTCGTCAACGGCCGGATCGTCCGCATCAAGGTCAGCGCCAAAGCCATCCGCAACGGCCTGGTCGTCAAGCCGGTCCGGCGCAACTATAAGCCCGCCGCCAAAGCGGCCGCCTGAGCCTCTTCACCACCATGGCCGAGCAAACCATCACGCTCGATCAGGTCCGTCACGTCGCCAAGCTCTCCCGCTTGGCGCTGGATGAATCGCGCCTCGAAAAATTCGCCGTCCAGCTCGGCTCCATCCTCGAATACGTCGCGAAGATCAGCGAAGTCGATGTCACCGGCGTCGAGCCGATGGCCCAGGCGCTGCCCATGCACAACGTCTTCCGCGAGGACATCGTCGAGCCAAGCCTGCCCCTAGAAAAAGTCCTGCAAAACGCCCCCGATTCCGACGGCCCCTTCTTCAAAGTCCCCAAAGTCATCGGCGGCGAAGAAGACTCCGCCGGTTAATCCCTCATCCCATCAAAATACGCTGATATTGCCGAAGCCGCGCGGCTCAGATTCTTTACTCAGTCGAGCGGATTTTTTTCGGTTACAGTTTTCGTGACGGCCGGAGTCTTCGGCTCGAATACGACAAGCGCACCCGCTGTGGCAACCGCTGGCCTGCCTGTTGACATTCGTACGAGCCTCGACTCCGCAGCCACAGTCCGCTCGAACGTCAATCGGCAAGCCGACGATTCGCGAATACGGCAACCCGTTCTCGCATACGAGCCAGGGCCTTCGGACGCCACGAATATCGTAAACGAAAATGCTCTTTCTATTCACCCCGGCAATTGACTGACGGATCATGTTTGGGAGATTGAGGAATTGGTAAGCTGGTCAACTGAAGATTGGTTATGATCGCTTTCGTGAGACGCCGCCGTATCGCCTGCGTTTCGGGATTATCACTCATCTTGGCCATAGCGACGATCTTGCTTTGGATCGCCACGTATCGGTTTCTTTTTCAGGCTATCTACACTTGGGGGCCGGATAACTTGGGAAGATATCACATGTATGCACTGGTCACGAGCGCCGGCTCGCTGGGTGGCAATTCGGTCATCGACGATCCTTTCCCAGCGCCACCAAAGCTGGGGTTCAGCCTGGGCACATACCCACAAAGAACTTTGAGTACATCCCAGTGGATGAGGGCATTATGGTTCAGATACGACTCATCCAATTCCGCTGGTTCCAGCTACGATTTTGTGGGAATTCCTTTGTGGGCGATGGCAATCCTCTTCGGTATCCTCCCTGTTTTGCAGGCTCGTCGCCGCCTCCGGCCATGGAAACCCGGATATTGCTCCATTTGCGGCTACGACCTCCTGCGCCTCGCCCGATAGATGCCCCGAATGCGGAAAGACTCCACCGAAAAAGAAAATTATTTCAAACTGACCCACTACCAGCAATTGCATAACCTTGACCATGTTTACTTTCTCGCTCCCCTTCCGTACCCTTTTTTTTGATGCTTTCCCACGACACACTCCTCGCCGCGCGCGACGCGATCCGCGCGAAGAAAATCTCCTCGGTCGAGCTCACCGCCAGGCGCTCGATCGCATCGAGAAAATCGAGCCGAAGATTCTGGCCTTCAACAGCATCTACCCCGACCGCGCTCTTCAGCAGGCCAAGGACGTCGATGCCGGCAAGCGCACCGGCCCGCTGGCCGGCGTGCCGATCGCGCTCAAGGACAATCTCTGCACCAGCCTTCGGCACGACCACCTGCTCGCTCGCAGATGCTGGAAAATTTCCGCGCGCCCTACGATGCGACGGTCGTGCAAAATGCTCGAAGCGGCCGGCGCGGTCATCCTCGGCAAGACCAATCTCGACGAATTCGCCATGGGCAGCTCCACCGAAAACAGCGCCTTCAAAACCACGCGAAATCCCTGGGACACCACCCGCGTGCCCGGCGGCAGCAGCGGCGGCTCAGCGGCGGCGCTGGCCGCGGGAATGTGCTGCGCCTCCATCGGCTCCGACACCGGCGGCTCCATCCGCCAGCCCGCTTCCCTCTGCGGCATCGTCGGGCTCAAGCCCACCTATGGCCGCGTCAGCCGATATGGACTGGTCGCCTTCGCCTCCAGCCTCGATCAGATCGGCCCGTTCGGCTGGAACGTGCCGGATGTCGCGCTGCTGATGAACGTCATCAGCGGCCGCGATCCAAAGGATTGCCACCAGCGTCGACCGGAGCCGTGCCCGATTATCTCGCGCGAGCTCGATACAGCCGCTGAAAGGCCTGCGCATCGGCATCGCCAGGGAATATCAATTGGCCGCGGGCATGGACCCGCAGGTGAAATCCGCCGTCGATGCGGCGATCAAGAAATATCAGCGACCTCGGCGCCGAACTGGTCGATGTTTCGCTGCCGCACACCGAATACGGCATCGCCGCGTATTACGTCATCGCCCCCTGCGAAGCCAGCAGCAATCTCGCCCGCTACGACGGCGTTCATTTCGGCCATCGCACCAAAGAGCCGGTCAAGGACATCATCGAGCTGTTCAGCAAATCCCGCGCCGAAGGTTTCGGCGAAGAAGTGCAACGCCGGATCATGATCGGCACCTATCGCCCTCTCAGCAGGCTACTACGATGCAAATATTATCTCCAGGCCCTGAAGATCGCGCACATTGATCAAGCGAGATTTCGATCAGGCGTTCGAGAAATGCGACGTGATCCTCTGCCCCACCAGCCCGACGCCCGCCTTCAAAGCCGGCGAAAAAACCGGCGACCCGCTGCAGATGTATCTCTGCGATGTCTTCACCGTCACCTGCAACATCGCCGGCATCGCCGGCATCAGCCTCCCCTGCGGCTTCACCACCGGCGCCAAACCGCTGCCCATCGGCCTGCAACTGCTCGGCCCAACGTTCGGCGAAGAAAAACTCCTCCGCATCGCCCGGATGTACGAAATGGCAACAGACTGGCACAAACGCCGACCCAGTCTGAGCGGCAACTGATATTTAGCGAGGGCTTGCAGACCAATTTCGATTTCATTTCAAAGATTATTTTTTACCAAAGCCGTGGGAGCTTGCTCCCACGGGCCGCTATCCAAAACCAAAACCATTGCGCCAAAAAACACCGGACCAGGTGTGATTTGTCCGGTGCAAGGAGGCAGGACGGAAACCGCGCGGCCACCGGCATGAGCGTCGCTCCCGCCGACAGGGCCAATGCCATACGAAACACGGCAATCATCTGAACGGGATTGTCCCGCCAACTCGTCGGCGTCTGCCCAGCAGGCCGCAAAGAACCATGCCTGCCAGCGCAAATGATGCTGGCTCGGGTACCGAAACCGGCGCCAGCGCCACGCCGCGGAATGCGTCATCCGCCGGCGCGTTAGCCAGGTCAATAAGCGAGCCATCCGCGATCGCGGCCGAGGTAGCTTCCAGCGGATCAACAAACTCTTCGAGCGTATTTCCGCCCCGACGACGTTTGTGGTGTTCGTCGCAAAGAGCACGACATCCGTCGAAAGGATGCCGCCGGCGGAGCTGAGCACCGGAAGATGCACCGTTTCCGCAGCCAAACCGTTGTACCCGTCAACCGGTCCGCCAGGAACCGAATCGCTGATCACGTACGCCAACGACCAGCCGTTGTTTCCCACGGTTGTCGGGCTGTACACCCACTTCTGAATTCCCGGCTGGCTGTTCCCATTGCCGGCATTGGAGTCCGCGATATACGCCACGTTAAACGGCACATTCACGCCGCCAATCGTCGGCGTGGTTACGTTCGGATCGTCGATCAAGGAAAATGCCTCGGGGCTCGCCACCGTGCTCGTGCCGGTGATGAACAGCGGCGTGATCGTCTGTCCGCCGGTTATCGGCGTGCCGCTGCCGATCAGGCTGATTCCCACAAAACTGCCGGTATCGGAACTGCCGTAAAGCTGACCCTGGCGGACCTGTATCGTGCGAGTATTCGTCGGCCCAACCGCGTTCTGAAGCGCCACGTTGGTATTGAAATACTTATAGCCCGCTGTGCCGGGCAGAGTGCTGCTCGTGCCGGCGGTCCAGAAATTGGAGGCCGCGTCATCGCCCACGGCAGCGCGGATATTGGAGCCGACGTAGGTGCTGCTCTGGGGTTGCGACAAGGCGATGTTGGCACTGCTCACGCTGCTGGAAGTCACCGTCATATCGCCAACCACGCGATTGGCGTTCGTGGCCGTGCTGGCGACGGCGGGGGTGCCATCCTTGGCCGTGTAACCGGCTGAAAAAACATACGCCGTGCCGGCATACGGCAGTCCGGCCGTCGCGGCATCCGCTACGCCAGGGTTGTTCGCCAATTCACCTTCGCTGATTGAACTGCCGGCGTTGACTAACCCGCCGTTGGCATACGCCGCTTGCGCCACGGGAACCGGCTGGCTCGCAACACCTGCTGCATAGACCTGGATTGTCGTTGTCGCACCCGCCGTGGATAGCGCTGTAGCGCCATCGCCCACCTGGGTGACGACCGGATTATAAAGTAGCGCTGCCCGCGACGAAGAGGTGAAGAGCGCGATAACGCCAATGATCGGTACGCCGAGTAAAGAGCGCGAAATAGATTTAAGGGATGGATGTCGTGTCATAAACCAATCCTCCTTTTGCTCGAAAAAAAACCACCGGATTGTGGTGTGTGTGCATCCGGTGGAGGAGGCAGGACGGAGACCGCGCGGCCTCCGTCCTGCCTGAGTTAGGATTCAGGCCCGTCGATGACGCCGGAATAGGAACATCCCGCCCGCCAGCAGAGGCAATGCCAATGGCTCTGGCACGCTCGGAACGGTGTACAGCGCGAACGCCAGGTCCTTCGAGCCGGTCTGCCCATCATCGGCCACGTTGTAGAACTGCGGAGCAAACGGCCCCGTCGCATAAGCACCGGAAACCGCATCGTCCATGAAGTGATATCCAGGCTGGCCCGCCGTGGTATCAGACGGGGCGGCATACGGATCGAAGATTCCATAGTCCCGGTCGT
The DNA here is from genome assembly GCA_963773725.1 of uncultured Phycisphaerales bacterium. Classification (GTDB taxonomy): domain Bacteria; phylum Planctomycetota; class Phycisphaerae; order Tepidisphaerales; family Tepidisphaeraceae; genus PALSA-1353. The sequence goes on along the minus strand of CAVZCA010000005.1, from coordinate 419,045 downwards.
GCCATCCCCACTCGAAGGCGGGAAGCGTCGAGCCGGGTATGTTCGGCACTATCGCCACGATGCTCAGCCATTCCACATTCGGGTAAACCGCGTCGGGGAAATTTAGTTTTTGCCAGTCCAACTCGCCGTTGTATTCATACAGCGGTCCGTCCGGACTCCCGGGGTCGGGAATCGGCGCGGATTGCGTGAATGTGCCCGAAGAAGAAACCAGCGGCGCTACTGGCGACAGATTCAGAGTCTGCGTCGCGATCAGATTGCCGGGTTCGCTGAACACGCCTGTGCTGGTTTGGGAGAAGGTGTTGGTATAAAGCGAAACCTGAAATTGCGGCACGGTTCCAGGCCCCGACGCGGCGTTGGTGTTCATATACGAACCCCACCAGGTGATGTGTCCGATGTTTGCCGGATTTGTATCCGAGAAATCGTCCGCCATCATCGTCCCGCCAATGACTCCGGTGGTCGGAAGCAGGGTCGCCGTGCTCAATTCATCATGCCCGGGAAAAGGCGCCGGCGTATCGTTCGGGCTGGGCGTCGCCCCAATCGGATAAATGCCCGCGGGCGGTGTCGTCGCCGCTCCATCCAGTGGCGATTGGAAAAATTTGAGTTGTTCTCCCGGAAGCGGATCGCCCGATGCGAATGGCGCAACAGCTGCAACAAGTCCGGCGATTCCCAGTAATGTGCTCTTCCTGATCATAAAGCCTCCTTCTCACAGCCGGATTGCGCGAATAACGCGACAGTCTCCGAACGATGAGATGCGTCGAATGAAATGTTTCCGGCTATTCAAAACTCGCCACACCGGTGAGTTTCGCAGCCGCAAAATGTGAAACGAATGGCGTGCCACGGGAAATATCGCGCTCGTTGCTGAACAGAATCACTCGGTTTTATGGGGGAAAAGTTGCGAAAAATGACGCGTAGCTTTTTTAGGCCCTTATCTCATCAACCTACCATCTTGGTAGGTCGGCCATAAAGCCGTTCATATGTAAGCCATTAAAAGAGAAGTGATTAAATCCGATCTTGCCGTTTTAGTATCTCGCTCCACCACCTTGGAAGGAAAAACTATTTGATAAAGCGATCAGAAAAGCTTTGACCAGTTGCGCCCCTGTTCATTATAACTATAAAACTTCCGTTGCTCGTCTGAGTCGTAAAAGCCTGTTTGTTATCGAGGCCCAGAGTTTTTAACGTGCGGGGGCGTTGATCAGGGAGAGAACGTGCCTCAGCAGTCTCGTCCAGATTCGATTTTGGTCCCCGACCCATCGATGCCTGATCGGGTATTCATCGGGCGCTCACCCGCAATTCAGCCGCCTCACCACCGTCGCCAGGAAAGTCGCCGCCCTCAACTCAACGGTCATCCTTTCCGGCGAGACCGGCACCGGCAAAGAAACCTTCGCCAGGCTGATTCACAGCCTCTCTCCCGCGCCGCTCATCCGCTGATCCCCGTCGATTGCACGGCCCTTCCCGAAACACTCTTCGAAAGCGAATTGTTCGGCCACCTGAAAGGGTCATACACCGGAGCCCACCGCGATTCGCTCGGCTACGTCCGCTCAGCCCACCAGGGCACGCTGTTCCTCGACGAAATCGGAGAACTGAGCCTCGGCCTGCAATCCAAGCTCCTGCGCGTCCTGCAGGAACGCCGCGTCGTGCCGGTTGGCTCTTCCCTGCCTCAGCCGGTGGACGTTCGCGTGATCTGCGCGACCAACCGCGATCTTTCCGCGATGGTGGCCGCCGGCACATTCCGCGAAGACCTCTTCTTTCGCCTCGCGGTCGTGCCGCTCGAATTGCCCCCGCTTCGGGCACGCTCCGAAGACATCATTCCCATGTCCGAGCATTGGCTGAAAAAACTGGCCGATACCTACGGCTCAATTCCCAAAGAGCTTTCCACGCCGGCGGCCGAAGCGCTGCTCAAATATTCCTGGCCCGGCAATATTCGCGAGCTATTTAACGTCGTCGAACACGCCCACGTCCTGAGCGACGGCCCAACCATCGAACTGCGCGATCTTCCGCCAAAACTTCGGACGACCCTCGCCCAACCGCGCAAAGTCTCAAAGCTAAACCTCGCCGCCATCGAACGCCGCGCCATCATCGAAGCCCTCGAGTCCTGCAATTACAATCGCACCGCCGCCTGCCGCCTTCTCGGCGTCGAGCTTCGCCGCCTCAATCGGCGAATCGCCTCTCTGGTGATCGATCTCCCGCGCAAATCCATCGCCCGGCCCACCCACTCCCGCAAACACCGCATCTCAACCACGACGCGCCGCCTTTCACTCCAGGCCCGTTCGATCCTCGAACCCATCAGCCACGTCGCCTGGTAAGAATCCACCCACCCCTCGAACCCACGCCCCCTTCCTGCGATATTACTTATCCCGATGACCGCGACCCGCAACGCCCGCTGCACTGGCATCTTCGGATTGATCGCACTCGTGCTGGTCGTCTACATCCCCGTGCTGCTTCATGCCGGATTCATCTGGGACGACCCGCAGTACATCACCGGCAATCCCCTCCTCCGCACCCTCCCCGGCCTGCTCGCGATCTGGATCCACCCCTCCGCCTCCCCGCAATATTATCCCCTCGTCCACACCACCTTCTGGATCGAATACCACCTCGTCGGCCTGCGGCCCTGGCTCTATCACCTCGATAACATCCTCCTTCACGCCCTCGCATCCGTATTACTCTGGCGAGTGCTCCGGCGATTGGGAATTCCCGCCGCCGGCCTGGCCGCCGCGATCTTCGCCGTCCATCCCGTGCAGGTCGAATCCGTCGCCTGGGCCACGGAACGCAAAAATGTCCTCTCCCTCGTCTTCTACCTCCTATCGCTCCGCGCCTACCTGAATTTCACCGGCAACGATTTCCGCACAGGCAGATTCCAACTCAGAGATTACCTTCTAGCCCTCCTCTTTTTCATCGCGGCGCTACTCAGCAAATCCGTCACCTGCTCCCTCCCCGCGGCAATTCTCCTCCTCATCTATTGGCAACACGGGCGCCTGCGCTGGCTCGATCTCCGCCCCCTCATTCCCTTCTTCCTCCTCGGCCTGGCAATGGCCAGCGTCACCGCCCTCATCGAAAAACAACACGTCGGCGCGTCCGGCCCCGAATGGAATTTCACCCTCACCGACCGCTCCCTCATCGCCGGTCGCGCCCTCTGGTTCTACGCCGCAAAACTCCTCTGGCCCCATCCCCTGATCTTCATCTACCCCCGCTGGCCTCAGATGAATCTGACGCAACAACCCTGGCTCATCGTATTCCCCCTCTCCGCCCTCGCAATCATCGCCGCCCTCTGGCTCCCCCGCCGCCGAATCGGCCGCGGCCCCGTGGTCGCCGTCCTCTTCTTCGCCGGAACCCTCCTCCCCGCCCTCGGCTTCGTCAATCTCTACCCCATGCGATACTCCTTCGTCGCCGATCATTTCCAATACCACGCCAGCATCGGCCTGATCCTCCTCGCCGCCGCCATCCTCTGGCGCCTCGGCCACATCCCCTCCATCGCCATCATCGCAATCCTCTCCCTCCTCACCTGGCAACAAGGCGCGATTTACAAAAACCAACTCGTGCTCTGGACCGACACAACCGCCCGCAATCCCACCAGCTGGATGGCCTGGGGAAATCTAGGCGACGAGTACGCCGACCTCTCCAACCGCCCCAATCTCCCGCCCACCACGCGCGACGATCTCCGCGCCAAAGCCCGCGCCGCCTACGAGCAGCTATATGTGCTCGCCCCCAATCAACCCCTCGCGCATCTTAAATGGGGAATCGTCAAAGAATACGACGGCGATTTAGATGCAGCCCGCGATGAATTCCAGCAAGCCCTCAACCTCGCCCCCACTTTCACCATTGCCATGAACAGCATGGGAATGCTCCTCACGCGAATGAATCACCCAGACCAGGCGATGGACTTTTACCGCAAAGCCATCGCCCTAGATCCCGGCTACGCCGAAGCCCGCGTCCACTACGGCGACGCGCTGCTAGCCGCCGGCGATCTCAACTCGGCAATGAATCAATATTCCGAAGCCGCCGCCCGCCGCCCCGACAACGTCGAAGCCCAATTCAAACTCGCCAATCTGCTACTCACGCAGGAAAATCGCCCCGACCTGGCCATCCCGCATTACATAGCCGCGATATCCGCCGATCCCAACCGCGCCGACATCCACGCCAACCTCGCCGCCGCGCTGTTATCAGTAGGACAATTCGACCAGGCCCGCCAGCAGTGCGCCCAAGCCCTCCAACTCAACCCCAATCTCCCGCAAGCCAAACAAATCTGGCTCAAGCTCAGCGGCCAATAAGCAAGATACGCGCGATCCCAACCAGGACGGTTGAGGGGAAAAGGAAAGAGGTGGGAGGGTGCGGGAGGGCGGGGAAAAACTTTTGGGGCCTTATATGGTTTTCCCCGCCCTCCTGCATTGCATCTGCATTAAAAACGATTACCCAATAACCAATCGCCACCTAGTAACGGCGCTCGATTCCCAACCCCATCGCCACCCAACCAAAAACATCTTCTCAGCAGCCAATAAACCCTGCGTATCTTCCATTCAGCACCAGGCAATTAACACTCGCCACACTCACCCAATCATCCCCTCATCCCCCACCACCGTCTCATGCGACGGCTTCCCAGTCCCCTTCCGCATCATCGCCGCCGCCCGCATCAAACAATCCACCGCCCGATTAATATCCCCCGCCCCCCGCAGCGCCCGCCCCAGCTCATTCAAACAAAGCGCCGTCTCCCGATGCTCAGGCCCGTAAGACGTCTCCGCGATCGTCAGCGCCCGCTCCAGCGGCCCAACCGCCGCCCCAAAATCCCCCTCGTCCGACAAAAGCTGCCCCATGTTATACAAATCCCGGCCCACAGACGGATGACTCGCCCCAAACGCCGTCTCATCGATCAAGAGCGCCCGATCGAACAGTTTGCGAGCCTGCGCCCGTTCCCCCGCCCCGCGCAGTGCGCTCCCAAGATTCGCCGCGATGCACGCCACCTGCGGATGCCCCACCCCAAACGTCGATTCCGTAATCGTCAGCGCCCGCTCCAGCCACGCCCGCGCCGCCACGTAGTCTTTTAATTGCACCAGCACAAACCCCAGGTTGTTCATCACGCTGGCGACCTTCACATGATGCTTCGGATAACTCTTCTGATACACCTCGATCGCCCATTCAAACCGCTCCCGCGCCGCGTCCAGCTTCCCCAGTTCAACCAGCGTCATCGCCGAATTATTCGCCACCGTCGCCAGATGCGGATCGCCCGGCCCGTACGATGCCCGGTCAATCTGCAGCGCCACCTCATACAACGCGCTCGCCCCCGGCAAATCCCCCAAACGGTGCCGCACCCGCGCCAGGTTGTTCGCAATATCCGCCGCCTGCACGCTCTGCGGCCCATACGTCGTCTTCACCAGGTTGTAAGCCATCTCTAGTAGCGTCCGCGATTCCGAATAATTCCCATGCTTCAGCAGAAATCGCCCCGTCCGGCTCAGCAAATCCACCACCGCCTGCGACGCCACTCCCGTCCCCTGCGCGTGCATCGTCGCCGCCAGCACGTGTGGCAACACCTCCGCGCACGCCCGCCACGAATTCGGATTCTGACTGTCAAACTCAAACGCCCCCGAAGCAATCTGCAGCGCAACGGTCGCCCAGCTCATCCGGTCAATGTTCGACAACCGATCCTGCGCCATCGCCCCAATCACCCCATGCACCGAAATCGCCTGTCCACTGCTCCGCGCCAGAGAAAATTTCTCCAGCGTGTTCAGCGCATCCTGCAGCGCAGCCGAATCCCGCATCAAATCCGCCAAATCCTCCGGCAGCGCCGCAAGCCCATTCTGAATCATCGCCAGCGGAATCTCATCCGGCGCAAAAAACCCGCACAGCGTCAATAATTCCCCCGCCCCCGGATTCAGCGCCGCCATCCGCCGAAACGACAATTCCCAGGCCATCGCCGCCGAGATCGGATAAGACCCCGCCGGTCTCCCATGCTCCAGCATCTCCGCCCAGTAATTTTCGTAATCCCTCAGATAATCCACGAGGCTGATGTTCGATTGATTGATGCACGCCGCCGCCTGCTCGATCGCCAGCGGCAGATCATCCAGCGCCGCCGCCAACTGATCCGCCGCATGCGCATCATCGATCCCCCCGAGTCTCAGCCGAAGAAATTCAATCGACTCCCGCCGCGACCACGAATTCACCGGCACAACAGTCGCCACCGATGTCCAGTGCGAATCCCCGCTCGTCACCAGCACATTCCCCGCCCCCTTCGCCGGCAAAAACGGCGTCAGATCATCCGCCCTCCGCGCATTATCAAAAATCAGCAGCCACCGGTCCCGCCGCCCCAGCTCCGCAACCGCCGCGTTGCAAGCCTGCCGCGGACTCTCAAACGTCTGCCCCGACCGCGCCAGCTTCGGCGCCAATGCCGCCAGGTCCGCCACGATCGTCGCCTGCGTATCCGCCCGGATCCACCAGACAATGTCGTACTGATCCTGATGCGCGTAGGCATATTCCACGGCCAGCGAAGTCTTCCCCGATCCACCCGCCCCGCAAAGCACGCGAGGCCGCGCCGTCGCCGACAGCGCAAACCCATGCTGCAAACTCTGTAAATGTTCCTCGCGCCCGATGAAATGAATATTCCGCTTCTGCGGCAAATTCCAAACCGGCGGCGGACCCTTCGGCCTGCCAGAAATTACCCTGGACATAAACCAATCCTCCACCACAAAAACCACGCCCCCCCTTGGGGCAGAATCTCACAATAGTATGATAGTCCCCTCCCCCAAAAATTGCCTGCTTAATTCGGCAACATTGACCGCAGCAATGACTCCGCCCGCCGCCCCGCAAACGGCCCGCCCGATCGTGAGCAGGATAGCCAAACGCTCTCGCAGCGGCTGCGCCTGTCATATTCGAGCCAGCCAATTCGGCCGTCACGAAAACCGCAATCGATCATCATCATCTTCTATTTTAGCCGATACGGTTTAGATCCCCACGGATGGATACCCCTCAAAAACTATCAAACATAATTAGCGCGCTATTACGCTTAAAAATCGTATTCGGCGCCACCCGAAAAACCTCGCACACCAACTCCTTCTTCATCCCCTCCGCCAGCGCATGCGGAAAGCTCGAATTCCCGATAAATTTCTGACACCCCGCGATCACCCGCGCGAGCGTCAACATATCCGGCGTAGGGTAATACCTCACCGAATGCCCAAACGTATATTCAAAAATCTCATGCTCCTTCGGATACCCCACAAACACCGCCGTCTCCTTCAACTTCGGCAAGTTGATCTCCCAGAAAACATGATTCCCCTGATACCGAACGCTCCGATTAATCACCACCGGCTTCCCCTCAATCACAATCGGATCAGCTACAGTAAGCCACGCCATATCCCGCTCCGCCAGCGGCAAATGAAAAGCCGCCAGATGCGAATCGCTCAAATTATTAAACCGCATATGCCGCCGAAACTCATCCAGATCATGATCCACCGTTTCCCCATGCCACTGTCGCACCTCGGAAATATAAGGCTGCTGCACCAGCACCGACCGCAATGAATCAATCGCCGAAGCATTCAGCCGCGTCCGCACCTTGTCCGCGAAATGAGTCAGCGGATTGGAAAATCCCCCGTCCGGATCAAGATAAAGAATCCCCCCGCCCAGGCGCGAATCGCCGGCAGCGAGAAAATGATGTCCCCCAGATCGCCGGAATGTTTGAAGGTTTTAGGCATTTGTTTTTTCGAAGGACATGATGGCGCGGCACGCTGTCAATCGCAAGATCGCAAGGCAATACCCTAACTCATTAAACCCCGGAGAGGTTTTCGCACATACTTTTTAGCCGCGTCGCCTGCGACGCGCGTATCTGCGGAAATAAACTGGACAAGATATGAATCACGGTACAATCCCAACGCCGCTGGAGGTGATCCGTGAAGACCAGGAAAAAGACTGAAAAATCGTTCGACAGCATTGGTTCAAAACGGAAGGCTCAAGCGCGCATCTATCGACGAATCAAAGGCCTCACCGCCAAACAGGAGGCGGCCTATTTTGATAAGGCGACACAAAGCGGCCCGTTTGCTCGGATGTGGAAAGAGCTTGTCGCCAAGGACCGAAAGGCCCGAAGTTCGGGGAAATTAGCATCACCCGCTCGCCGAACCGCATGACTCTGAAGTCGCCAGCGGCGCTGCACACCAGGAATCATTGAGCCCCGTCCGCACTGAACGAAATTCGCCGGTGTCTCTCCGTTTATTGGCCCAGTTATTCTGCTTGATTTATTGTCGTGATATAGCGAATGGAATTGAGGCAAATGCCATGAGTGATTTAGATGACTTAGGAAAACGTCTCGTAAGCGCATACGACACACCATATCCCACAGTATGTGTGGTGGTCGCCGAATTTGGGTATCGCCTGTTTCCGAATGATCCATGGTGGGCAACGCAATATGGATACGCGATGTCAGTGATCGGTCGCAATGCCGAAACTGAGCGCGCACTGCTCGCGGCCCACCCTCATCGCGACAAAAATCGCGAACGCGTTGAATGGCTACTGGGCGACGTTTACGACAATCAGGGCCGTTTTGAGGAAGCCGAAAAGTGGTATCGCCAGGCCACGAAGACGCGCCTTCCAAGACCGCCCCTTGGGTGATGTTGGGTGGATTTCTAGCCCGCCGTCAACGATTTCAGGAGGCTTGTGAGATTCTCGAACAAGGATTAAAGGCTGAGGGAGACGTTGACGAAGTTTACTACAATCTCGGCTTAAATAAGCGAACCCTCGGTGATGTGGAAGGCGCAAAGAAATGCTTTCAAGCCGCCTTGGCCATCAGCCCGGATTACACCAAAGCTCAAGAATCGTTGCGAGACATAACGGAAACCCAGCGGATCATAAATGAATTCGCGGCCGAGGTTGAACGGGCCTTGGGCCAACGGGTCGAACGGTGGCGAGCGAATTGAAGATCGCGCGAACCTCCGCACGGGTGGGGGCATTGTCCTACGTGCCACTACGATCTCCGCGCCACACTTGGCCGATGGTTCGAAGCCGCGATAGTGTCTAACGCTTGGATTGCTAAAGAAAAATTATCGCGCAGCCTACAATTACAGATATCATTGAAATCAGGATCCCTGCGATGCAAAGTCTTCGCCGAGCGCGTTCGTGTGACCATGACGCCAAGATTCCCCAGGCGCCAGACATAAGGCATATGATTAGAGCAAATAGACATACGATCTCGATTATGGCTCCGGTCATATCCGGACCCCCCCATCGGTGGACTATGTCGACCGATGTAATCCAACCGCAGCAGCGCAATCACCAAAATAACTACGACAAACGCGCAAATCAGGGTGGTGATCGCGCAACCCATGCTAGACGATCGAGGTTCTCGTAACCTTGAACTCTTTATCGATTCGTAATCTAAAGGGTCCGACATGAGGCTGTTGCGTATATTAAACCTTAAACCAGTCGATCAAGTCGAATTTTCTTGTGGACAAAAACGGGGGACAAAAACGGGGACGCAGCTAGTTTTTAGCATCCATAGACTTTTTCGGCCGCCCCTCATTTCGCATCGTGTGCCCCAAATCCAGCTTTGACGCAACCTTCCCAGTCCACCCCGCGCTGCCCAGCGGTCGTCCGCGCTCCAAGCTCACCTTAATCGGCAAAAGGTTTGCCTCGCTCAGCGGCTGATTCACCCGCTCGGTCCAGTCGCGCGGACGATCCAGCGGCCAAGTCGACAAAATCGCCTTCTGCTTCGCATCCCCATGCAGCCTGACCCACAAACTGCTCCATCGCCAATCTTCCGCGCGTTTAACCAGTCCTGGCCGCGACCGGATTCCGCTCGACATAGCGGCACAGCGTTAGCAAATGCTCGTCTTCCTCGACAGGGAAAGATTTGAATCGTCCCTGATACAGATGTCCGTAACCCACTGTATTGTGCGACACGCGCCAACGCATCGCGTGCGTGTGCGTCAGCCAGCGAAAAAACTGCGAGAGCTCCCCATCGCGCTGAGGCCAAACCACGAAATGCCAGTGACTCGGCATCACGCAATAACTGAGAATACGCAGTGGATGCCGCTCATGCGCCTGGGCGAGGACCCGGGCAAGAGCCTCAAAATCGCCATCCCGGCGAAACATCTTCATCCGCCCGACAGAACGGTTCAGCACATGATAGACCAGTCCACCGGGTGCAGCTCGGGCGATACGCGGCATGACTGGATTTTAACAAAGGCGGCGATATTGGCAATAAACTAGCTGCGTCCCCGTTTCGTGTCCCCCGTTTCGTGTCCGTCCCCGTTTCGTCCCCGTTACATATCCCGCCGTCGGAGGCTTACGACTCCGGTCGGTCCACAGCAGCAGCGGGCATTTCCGCCCCTTCGGTACTGCCACAAATCTTGTATGGCTCAAGTAGCTTTCGCATCTGCGGGCTAAGGTTAGGGAAAGAATACCCTCCACGCTCCTTCCACGAGACGGTGTCGCCGATTCCCGTTTCAGCCAACACACGCGTAAGAAGTTCATCGTGCGGATAAAGATACCAATCCCCGCGCTCGTAAAACGTGATGTATAAATCTTTATGCTTGTACTCTTCGCGAAAGGCAAGCCGACTCTTCAGTTGCACTTTTAAGAACGTGCCAGCAATGTGCTGCGCGATGAAGTCTGCGCCACCCCAATCGTCGCTCAGCCGCATGGTCATGTAACCGTATTCAGCCAAAACCGCGGATACTTTGAGGAAGTTAAAGTTTTCCTTTTGACGGGCGTTCAATTGCTCGTACTGAATTTTGGTAAGTTGAATCGCCACGGGCCGGAGAATATTGTCGCAGCCGTTGATCGTGGTTGCAATGCACCCTTGCTCCCCAGCCATCGCCCAAGGGAGCCGGTAAAAGATAAGATATCATTCATGAGCGGATACGACACCAACCTCGCGGCCGAGTTCTATGTACTCTCGATTCTTCACCGTCTCGGCATGGACGCTACCTTAACGCTTGGCAACAAAAAATCAGTCGATATAGCTGTCATTCCTGAGATTGGTGAAGCTTACACAATTGATGTAAAGGGGCTGGCGGGAAAAACGAGTTGGCCGGTAGATAACGTGCGTGTTAAGGCACGGCATTTCGTGGCATTCGTATGTTTTCTTGGGAAGATCGAAGATCCAAATATTGCCCCAGAAATGTATATAGTTCCATCAGAAGAACTAGACAGACTAACGTACAAAGCGAAAGGCGGTCGTCGCGTGGTTCAGCTTTCGGTTATGCGTCGAGATGGCACAAAGTTTCGGGATGGGTGGAAGTTGATAGCCTGATAGCGGAATGAAACGGGGACGGGAATGAAACGGGGACGCAGGGAATGAAACGGGGACGGAATGAAACGGGGACGCAGCTAGTATCCCCCTAGGTGTTCCAACAGCGACACAAAATCAACCACCCCTCCATCGCTCACAAACGCCTCAAAAAATCCCCAGATTTTTCCAAACAAAACACACCCAAAACCTTCACCCATTGGACTCTTAAATAGAGGGACCAATGCTTTGTCTCGAAGCTCATAGGTTTTCGATAATCATCAGGTTGTGAGTAATCGCGCGTAACAAGAGGTCTCTTTTGCGACCCCACGCACCGCGTGATCGGCAGGCCGAACCGAGATTCCGCTTGACCATGCTATTGACGGTTTCCACTTGCCAGCGTTGCCGGTAATGCCTTAAGTCCCGTTCGTTTTTCATCCGTTGCCGCATGAGGCGGCGGTAATATCCCGATGGCGGACGTGTTCCCGGCCGTCCGATCGTCGCGGGGATCAGCGAACGAACCTGCAACTCTTGGCGGGCCGCCCGGTGATTGAATTCAGAGTCGAATCCCGCATCGGCCACCACGAGGCCCAGGCTCATGCGTGATGCGGCACGCCGCAGCAAGGGGACAAACTGCGGGTGATCGATTCCCAGCCCGGTCGTCGCCCGCGCCGCGAGGATCAGATGCGTCGCGGCGTGCACGGCCAGCGAGAGCTTGGGCAGTCTCTTCACGATCCGGGCGATGCGGCGATTCGCCCTGAATTTCCGGTGCTTTTTACGGGCTTCGAGCCGACTTTTATTACGCCGCTTATCAAAATACCGGCTCACATGATGCGGCTCGAACATGCTGGAGTCTAATGCCGCGAGCCGGTCCTTGGGCCTCGGTTTCTTTTTTTTCGCCGGGGTTGGGCCAACTGGGCCGCATGCACCGACAGGTCCAGCATCGTCTCAACCATGCGAGGTTTGACCAGCCGATGAAACGCCCGGCATAGTGTGTTGTGATCGGGCACCTTCGTCAGGCCGATATCACGGCACCATTCCGGACAGTCCTCCAAGAGCGCTACAATTCCGCGATAACTCTTTTTCTGGTGCTCGCGCAATACCAGACAGGCGAATAGTTGAGGATCCGAAAAATCTTTGCGGCTGAACCTCGAACGAGGCTTAAGACATGCCTCCCCCAACGCATACGCGGCATTCAATACCTTCCGTGGTGATTTGCAGGTCTCCATCCTGCATCTTTTATCAATGGCTCGGACGTCGCGCTACCGAACATGCGCCGAACTTGCGAAGGTTTGAGACAAAGCAAGGGACCGTGCTTTTTCATCACCACACTCTCGTGGAAGCGCCGGCATCTACTGCTCAACTGTCCACTGCTCCACCTTCTCGCGCAGCGTCAGGCATTTTCAGACAAAGTCAGACATCTACTGCTCAACTATCTACTGCTCTACTCTCTCGCAAAGCGCCGCCGCCCCTCGAAATTATGGGGACTTCTGGGCATTTATGGGAACAAATGGGAACCCAGCGCCCGCTTTTATTTCATCTCCGCCAAAAACACTCCGTGACGGACCACATTCTCCGACGCCCCACTAGCTCCATAACCTGAACCCACTACCAGCTTTTCCCCGACGGTTGTTTGCCATCCTTTGTCTTTATCATGCCGCCAGTGATGCAACTCAAATGAGGTCATCAGATGATTCTGAACGATGCCGCCAGAATTGAGGTGTTCTCGACCAAGCGGACCGTCGTTCCGAACAGCAGGAAAGGACGCCCCCTATGAGCCGTGAACAAAATATGGGAAATGAAAAGCAAAGCGGACAACAGCCGGGCCAGGGCTCCGGCCCAGGCCGGAAATCCGACGATGATCGGCAACTCGACCAGGGCAATCAGGGTCGGCAACAAGCCGAGCTACGCGAATTGCGCCAACACGCCGCTCAGCAAGGCGATCGGCAATCGCAAAAAAACCCCGGCGAGCAACGCCGTCATTAGCTTTTGCCCGTTTCCGACGATTTGCCGCCGTCTATCGAGGCGATTTGCCACGATAAAACCGAGCAAAAACGGGAGAACTTGGGAGAAAGCGTGATATCAAGCGAAAAACGTGTCAAAACTTTGGTGATTATATACTTGACTCATCGGAGGTATTTCTCTATAATTCCAGCATGAACGCTGAAACACATGGACCGCGATCACTTTTGGAAGCCGTTCGCCACTACTCCGATCTCGACGTATGCCATGCCTATATGGGCAAGCTGAAATGGCCCACTGGCGTAGTAACTTGCCCGAAATGCGGGTCCGCCAACATCGGTTTCATCCAAAGCCGCCGCATGTATCAATGCAAATCGCCGGATTGCCGCAAACAGTTTTCCGTCAAAGTCGGGACGATCTTTGAAGATTCGCCGCTGGGGCTGGATAAGTGGTTTGTGGCCGTCTGGTGCATTACCAACGCCAAGAATGGCATCAGTTCATGCGAATTAGCACGGGCGCTGAAGGTCACACAGAAAAGCGCGTGGTTTATGCTTCATCGTGTTCGACTCGCCATGAAAACCAAATCGTTCTCCAAAATGGGCGGCAACGGGAGTCCCATCGAAGCGGATGAAACTTTCATCGGCGGACGCGCAAATTTATGCACGCGAAAGAGCGAGCAAAGAAAATCACCGGAAGCGGGCAGACTGGGAAAACCGTTGTCATGGGACTACTCGAACGTCACACCGGCGGCAAAAGACATAGCACGATCAAGGCAATGGTTCTTTCCAAACATCCGTCACGGCGTGATATTCAGGAAATAATCCATAAGCACGTCGTTAGCGGGGCGCACTTAATGACAGATGACAACGGTGCTTATCGCGGCCTTGAAAATGACTTTGAACACCAGCTAATCAACCATGCCGAACGCTACGTTGATGGCATGATTCACACGAACGGAATCGAGAATTTTTGGTCGGTCTTGAAGCGGGCGCTAAAGGGAACATACATCCGCCCGACGCCGAAACACCTATTCCGCTATTTGGACGAACAGATTTTGCGGTTCAACGAGCGGAAGGGGACCGACGCCGACCGTTTCCATTGCGTGATGCCTAACGTAGTCGGACGGCGAATCATGTATAAAGAACTGATCGCATCGAACCCAGCTTAACGGAGAACATCCTATGGCCAGAAAAACAAGATCGGTTCCCAAAGAACTAATCCAGGCGATCTCTTCCGACGCCATTGAGACCCTATCAGACATTGAGCAACTTTGCGTTTCTGAGCATGTTGGCGATGCGTCCACTGCCATTAGAGCGGGTGCTGTGCTTCTCGGAATTTCTCGGGTTGATAATGATGAGGACGGAAGCGGGTTCCGTATTTTGATCGGACTGAGAAAGGGGACGAGGGTTACGCCTTATCTCGGCAATTTCTTTAAGGAGTGATTGTTCTAGTTTTTGGGCATTTTTATACGCCTGCATCCTTCGTATTTGCTTTCCAGATTGCGCTACGCTCTCGCAAAGTATCCTTAGCTGCCGCAAGCCTCTCTCGGCTTGTGTCAGGCACGATAATGAATGAAGAACGTTGTTTGGTTCCTTGCGAACTGTCATAATTCACCCATGCCTAAAAAGCCCCGGCGATCTAAAACTTCGCCACCTCAATCAACTGCCGTACCCGATTTCTCAGAGGAAGAAAACGACCTATCGGATGTTCCTGAATTTGACGAGACAATGCGCCGACTAGTGAATGTTCCAAAGTCAGAGTTGGACGCACGGCTGAATCGTGAACGTCGAAGCAATGCTCGAAAGCGAATGAAACGGGAATCCTAATTCTCCAGATCGGTCGCCGCGTCTGGAACACCGGCCCGTTCTTTCCAATGTGCTTTGACTAGATTCTCGCGTTCCGTCACGAGATTTGGGTGATTTAACACTTCAAGTATCATCGCCGCAGGAACGACGATGCAAATGCCGACGTTCAACGATATTCCCGGTTCCATGTCATCTGATTCGACTTCATCGATTATGGAATCCTCCCCAGCTCTCGGCAAACGAAAATGTCCGTGTACAAGCCCGAGCAAAAGAAATCCGAGCGGCCCGTTCCCGCGAGTCCGTTCCATTACGACATAAACTGGGGAGCCACTTAATCCTCCAATTGATCTCGCCTCAACCAGATACGCCTGAATCATACCGATACTCGCATTGACGCGCTCTTCCGGCATCGCAGAGATATTGCCGACCCGAACGATTGGAATATTCTTATCGATGCCAGGATGGTTACGGAATAAGCCGATGGTGAATGTTTCATTACCTATTCCAACTTTTTCTTCGGCGATTCTTTTCGCGTCGGCGAAACCCCTCGTACTTAAATAGATATTGCTGATATGTGGTAGGTGGGCATTGAAAGGGGTCACAGCCACATCAACGCTTTTATCATCCGGATGGAGAGTCCATTCAGCGCATGGGATTTTAATCTCGAATCGACCCGAAGTTTCGGTATAGCCCTTGACCGGCGGTGGGGACTGTCGATTGGCTCCGACCACTACGATTCCATCAACGCTTTTATCGCGAATGCCTTCAATGACATGCTTCGCAGTCACGGCATAAATGGTTTTTATACCTGAACCATCAAGTTCATCGACTGAGATGAAAAACGCCGTACCTCCCCATCGGAATTTACCAGTGTTTCTCGAATGATATCCGAGAAATGCGACACCCTTTCTGATTACATCCTCAACAAGCACGAGGGGGCTCCCATTCCCAGAACGATACCGGGGTAGATCAAGAACGCATTCGCCGACCTGTCGGGAGAGCATATTCATTGGCTTTGATGAGTCAAATATATAATCACCAAAACTTTCACTATGTCATAAATAACCTGTCTTCTTGTCGTCGTGGGAAATTCGCTCAAAAACGCGGTTTTTTAACCATTAAACCCCAAACTGCAGTCAATACTGGCAAACCCCAATTCCAATAGGCAATAGGCAATAGGCAATTGGAAATAGGCAATCCTCAACCCGCCAACCCCAGACAGGCCCCACTCCACCAAACAACATTGTGTGCAAATCAACCTCACGCTATGATCCCCTCCCCAAACCCGGCATGGCCCGCGTTTGCAATTTTGCCAGGAGTTAACGGATGTCGCTGGATCGTAGCCTGAAGAGCGCCAACGCGCTGATTCGTCATCGAAATGTCCTCACGCGAACCGAGCGGCTTGCCAAGCTGACCGAGGAAGAGCGTTGGACCGACGCCAAGAGCGTCTTCGGCTTGCCGAAGGTCGCCCATCGCAAGCAGGAGTTGGCCAAGGCCGAGAAGGAAGCGACCGTCGAAGGCGCCGCAGGCACTGCCGTCGCGGGCGCTGCCCCGGCCGGCGCCGCCGCTCCAGCCGCTGGCGCCAAGGGCGCTGCCCCCGCTGCCAAGGGCGCTCCAGCCGCCAAAGCCGGCGCACCGGCCGCCAAGGCCGCCGCACCCGCTGCCAAAAAGAAGTAACCGCGCCGGCCGCGATCTGGGTCGCCGCGATCTCGCGGCCGCATCGATTATTTTTGAACCTTCATGTCGTCTCATAGCGATTTCATCTCGCGCCGCGCACTGGCCGTGGATGCCTCCGGCATCCGCAAGGTCTTCGATCTCGCCGCGAAGATGAAGGATCCGATCAACCTCTCGATCGGCCTGCCCGATTTCGACGTCCCGGAAATCGCCAAGCGTCGCCGCCATCGACGCCATCAAGGCCGGCCACAACCGCTACACGCAAACGCAGGGCATCGCGCCGCTCCGCGAGCGGCTGCGGAAAGATCTCTCCGCCGAATTCGGCCGCGATGTCGGCGAAGTGCTCATCACCAGCGGCGTCAGCGGCGGTTTGCTCCTGGCGATCCTGGCCACCATCGATCCGGGCGATGAGGCGATTTTTCTCGATCCCTATTTCGTGATGTACAAGCACCTGCTCACCGTGGCCGGCGGCAAGCCGTCATCGTCGACAGCTATCCCGATTTCCGCTTTCATGCCGACCGCGTGGAGAAGGCGATCACGCCGCACACCAAGCTGCTGATTCTCAACAGCCCGAGCAATCCCACCGGCATCGTGATGACCGAGCAGGAAGTTGCAGTCGGCCGTCGAACTCGCCCGCAAGCACGATCTGCTGATCATCTCCGACGAAATTTACGAGCCGTTTTTCTACGACGCCCCGCGCGGACTCCCGAGCCCGGCGAAGACTCTACGATCGGCACGCTGGTCCTCCGCGGTTTTTCCAAGAGCCACGCGATGACCGGCTGGCGGCTGGGATACGCGGCCGGCCCGGAGGCGATCATCGCGCAGATGACCAAGCTGCAGCAATACACGTTTGTCTGCGCCCCAGCCCGCTGCAATACGCGGCGCTGACGGCGCTGGATGTGCCGATGAAGGATCGCGGTCGATGCCTATCGCCGCAAGCGCGATCTGGTTTACGACCGGCTGAAAGCGAAAATTCGAGATCGTCAAGCCCGAAGGGGCGTTTTACATTTTCCCAAAAGCCCCGGCCGGCCGAATCAGGCGGCGATTTCGTCGCCAAGGCGATCGAGAGAAATGTGCTGATCATCCCCGGAAATGTCTTCTCAGAGCGCGACACGCATTTCCGCATCAGCTACGCGACGAGCGACGAGAAGCTCGAGCAGGGCTGCGAGATTCTGCTCTCGATGGCGTAAAGCCGAAGTACGCCTTTCAGCGTGTCTCTGCGAAATCCCGATAGGGCAAAACCGTCGCCTGCTCACGCTCGGCGATCCTTTCGTCGGCCGCAGGCAGAGCGTCACCACATTCGTCGTTCCAGGACCGAAATTCAGCCAGCATTCCGGCAGAAAGAAATCCTTCTGCGGCCCAATTTCCCACCAGCGTCCCAGCGCATGGCCATTGAGATAGATGAATCCGTTGCCGGTCGCTTCAAGATGCAGCTTCCACGGCACCCAGATATGCGCATCCGGCGACGGCAGTGCAAACCGCAGCCGATACCAGACGAGATTCATCGGCACCGTTGCCGATGATTCAGGTCCGTTGGTGGGCGGCTGATTCAGCGCGACCGATTCCCATTTGGAGTCGTCTAGCGCGTGGATCCCACCATTTGCCCAGGCTGCCGGCTGTTTCGCCGGAGATCTGCCAGTGCAGCGCAAGAGCCTCAGGCGGTTTGCCCTGCTCAAGTTCAGCCGCGCGGCGAATCCGCCGGCCTTCTCGTCGTCTTCACGATCACGGCGACGGCATTATGTCCTCGAATGAAGGAGGCGCGGAGACGTCGTAGCGCGATCCGGTGTGCATGGGCAGTTCCTGTCCGTTGAAATAGACGGTGCGATCGCCTTCAAACCGATCCAAAGTTCAGATTCGTGCGACGTTTTCAGATCCATCGGCGTCAAATCAAATTCGCGCCCGGAAAACCGCGCTGGTTTTCGGCCGAACCTGATCGGGCCGCCCCGATCGAACTTCACCGCCGGCCATGATGAATCGTCAAGATCGGCCGCAACATCGGCGGCTGGATCGCCCTGTTCCTGCTGGATTTTCCAATCCGCAAGCGTTTGCGGAAGAACGATATCGGTGCTGACGCTCGGATCATGCAGGCCGCAGCGGGCGTCGATCCCGCCGCCATTATCGCGGCCGCCATTTTCGTAGAGGATGAGGAGTTGGTTGTTGTCGCCCGATTCAGCGGGCCAGATAGCGGCGACGGTTCCCTTGCCATACTTCTTTGTGTAAAGGCGGAGATCGTTCAATTGAGCGATGAAGGAATCCTGGCCAGGCACCTGCGCCGCCAGCATCGTCCCGGCTGCGTGAGCCGGCTGAAGGATTCGATGCGATAATAGACATATCGGCGATCGAATATTCCGGCGTCTTCAATGCCGCGCCACCGCGGAAGATCGCGCCACGAATCGGCCGGCGGTCCGGGATCGATTTGCCGGCGGGCGTTCGGCGAGGGTGATCGTCAGCCGGCAGATTTGTCGGCCGCTGCGGCGCGGCAACGGGCTGGGGATACCATTGGCCTTTCGACGGATCGGTTTCGCCCGGCGGGAGATAGAGAATTTTCGCGTCATAGGGATCGAGATCGTAAGGGAGATCGCCGTCGATGCCGCCGTCGTTGCTTGTCAGCATGAAGTGGTTCCGGCGGCGCGGTCAATTGGCTGGTTGTTGAAGACGAAGAGGAAGCGGCTCGCCATCTTTGCCGGTTCGAAGATAGACGTGTGATGTTGTCCGGCGACGATCGGCGGAGACTTCGCACGGACTTCGGAACGGATCAGTTGCGCGGAATGTTCCTTGAGGAAATTGGCCATTGCCTGGACGGCGAAATATCGTCGGGCCGACGCCGCCGCATTCGCGGATGGGGGCGGCATAGTCGTAGGTGGTCGTTCTTGATCGGCCGAGCCCCAGTCGCCGAGGTTGGTGCCGCCGAACATCATGTAATAGTTGGTGCCGGTGTAACCGTGCGCCCATGCCACGAGCGTGACGTGGGTGATTTGCTGCGGGGTGAGTCCGATGGCCTGGCTGAATTGTCCGCCAACGTCGGAAAACCATCCGCCCTGGAGTTCGGTGACCATCCTTGGTTTTTCCGGCTGATAAGTCGCCAGTGAATCTGAGCCCGCGGATTTCGCTTGGCGGCTCGAATCTGGGATAGGTGTTGCGGCATTCGATCACGTTTTGCAGCAGATACGGATCCTTCCGGAACAGGGGATTGTCGGTCATGCAGGTGATCAGGGGAATGTCGATGCCGAGGTCGCGCGAATCATGCGCCAGGGCCTGAAGCTGGTGCAGCTTGACGGTCAGGCGGGAAAGTGCCGCTGTAGTCGTATTCGTTTTCGATCTGCCAAAGGATCACGCCCGGTTTACCGGCGGGCATGTGGGTGATTTGAAAAGGGATGGTTGCCTTTGCGGCGG
Source organism: uncultured Phycisphaerales bacterium (assembly GCA_963773725.1). Taxonomy (GTDB): domain Bacteria; phylum Planctomycetota; class Phycisphaerae; order Tepidisphaerales; family Tepidisphaeraceae; genus PALSA-1353. Next base: position 399,011 of record CAVZCA010000005.1, on the reverse strand, counting down.
CGGTGTACCAGTGTTTGCACCAGGCGAGATAGGCCGGATCATCGCCGCGAAGCCAGGGCAGCCTTGCGTCCGCCGGGCTGTTTGGTCAGCAGCCATTGCGGATATCCGCCGCCGTCCCATTCGGCGCAGATGTACGGCCCGGGCCGGAGGATGACGTAGAAACCGAATCGGTTGATGGCCATGTCGAGCCAATCCGTCAGATCGGTCATGTCCATCTTGGAGAAATCATCGAGACCCGCGGGAGGCTGCGGTTCGTGCCAGTTCCAGGCGACATAGGTCTCGACGCAATTCAGTCCCGCATCTTTCATTTTCTGAAACCGGTCGGCCCAGAGGGGTTTGGGGCAGCGGAAATAATGGAAACTCCCGCTGTAGAGAAACGTATCCTTTCCGTCGATGGTGAAACATTGGCGGTCGTATTTGATGCGGGACAGAATGGCAGCGGGGGAGGTGTTCTGTGCAACGGCAATCGAAGCCAGCCCGCCGATCATGGCGAGCAGCGGAAGCAAGAACGCGGGATTCATGCAATGCTCCTGGTCGTTTCCCTTGAACACCTGATCAACCGTCGTCGTGACGGTGTCAAAAGTGCTGGCCGAGACTTTCGGCTGATCAATTGTGCCCTTGATGTGTATCCGAAGCAATTCCTGATTGGCCCCGCCGAGCAGCGGGCCGACGATGGGCAGGGCAATCAGGGCGGGATTGGTCGTCGCCAGCCAGAGGCTCACGCGTCTTGGCGGCGAAATCCAATTCGCCGCTGCCGGTCATCGTCACGTCGTTGCTTTTGAGATCGATTTTCTCAAAATCGACCTTCTGTCCTTCGAGGGTGTATCGGGTCTGAGATCTCGGTTGAAGGGGCTGCTCAGCGGAAGCTGCAGATTGGTGATCTGCATGAGGCCGAGCATGACGGGGATGTTGTAAAGCCGGTCGCCGACGACGGAGACATCGCCGTGCCCGCGGCGGCTGGCGGGGTCGTCCCATGTGCCGCCCAATTGCAGAGAAGCGGTCAGGCGGCCCTTGATGTCCTTTGTCGTAGCCGCGATGGTAAGTTGCCGAACATCGGCGTCGCGCAGGACCAGGTTGACGTCGTAACGGCTGGGGCATTTTCGGGGAAGATGTAATCGCCCCTGGCCGGCGATATCGCCGTCAGCGAATTTGCCTTCAACGTGCGGAGACATCGATCTGAGGATCGTCGGAATTTTTCTGCGACTGGAATTTGAAATCGGATGCGGGTCGGCCGGCTAGGAGCAGCGAATCGACCGCGCATTGGCCCGCGAGGCGGTGAAGATTGCCGCCTGCGCACCAGGCCGGCGAGATCGATGTCGCCCTGCATGTTTGTGGCGGGCAGGCCGACGTCCACGAGATGCGCCCTGCATTGTGATCTTGGCGGCGAAATCGACGTCGGCGCGCCGTCGGTCGGGTCGCGTGGCGGCGGTCTGACCGGTCGGCCAGTATGCCAGCTTCGATAGATCCAGCCCGATGTTTCCGCCCACTTTCAATCCCCGCAGCACGGTGGCGATGGAATCCGGCAACGCGGTGAGAATGCTCTCGTCCACGGCTAGATTTTCCGCGGAGATTTTCATATCCCATGCCTGCTGCTGGCCGAGACTGGCCCTTGCCGGAAATGGCGATCGTGGGCATTGTCCGTGCGTGGCCCTCAAATCGCGCAGCACCACTTCCTTGGGAGAAACGAAAATGTCGCCCGGAGCTGATCCAGGCGATAAGGAATCGGGGCCGGAGTCACCGACAGATGCCGCGGCGAATGATGTGAAGTTCCAGGCGGTCCGGCGGGAGCCGATCCGTTCGGCAAATTCGAGCGTCGCATCAATCGCCTCGCGGTTGGATGCTGTCCCAGGCCGTCCTGGGCGGCTTGCGGAAGCATCTGGTAGAGGGATTGGTTTAACTGGAGCTCTTTTGGCGGCGGCGGACAGACGACCCTCGGCACACCCGACGTCAAGTCGATCGTCGCCTGCGCCGCGACTGTGCTCTGGCCGCGCTTGCCGGCTAGGTCGGCGATCTCCAGATGCGTGCGGCGTCAGATGCAGGCTGGCGGTCAAGCCGGACATCGCCGCTTCGCCGCCGTCCGGTTGGATTTTCCCATCATGCAGCGAGCATCAAATACATAATTGATATCCGAACCGGGTTTGCCCGGATCGGGAAGACGTGGCCGTCCATGTCGAGCTCTCCGCGATGCCCGCCTTTTGCAGCCACGCGCGCTGCTGGGCGGGAGGGCGTTTTTCAAATCGTCGTCGATGGGAAGTTGCGCGCCGGTGATCCGCAGATCAGGTCCGAACGGCTGGGTGGTTGGAGGAAGTGTTTGTTTTCCAGCGGACGATGCCATCGATGGCGATCGTCCGATCGCCGTGAGGCATTTGGGCGTTCTGCGACGTTCAGCATATCCATCATGAATTTCCAGCCGGCCGGTGAGAGCTTGAGGGGATAGGGAAATGCAGCGAGCGATCCTTCGGCGTTGTCGAGATTCACATCGGTTTCGACGCGGAAATGCTTGTGCGGCCCGGCTGGCGGAAAACATGGCAGGAAAAATCGCCGTGGAATTTTGGGAACTCTCCATGGCCGTCGGGATCGAACATCGCCAGTGCGCGGCGGACGGTCGGTGGCAACGACTCGCCGGACAACCGAATCAGCCGATGAAATTCGCCCCTTCATCTCAAGCCAAACCCCGGGTCGCTATCGCAGCGGGCCGACGAATCCGTTGACGGTGATCAGTCGCGTTGGCGTTGGGGCCGTCACTGGGGCCGTGGCCCTGGACATTGAGCACGCGGATGCCGTCCATGTGCGCGATCGGATCGTTGCCGATCAGGACTCGCCCGCTTACGTGCGAGATCGGATAGGGAAAATCGACGAAAACGGAATTGGCCGTCCTTGATGTCGATCTGTCCGCTTGACGCTCGGCTTGCCGCCGGGCTCGTTGCGCTGAATGTCACCAGATTCAGGCCGCAGGTTCCGCGCGGATGCAGATGCTCGATCACCTCCTGCACTTCCTTGGGCAGCGTGCCGAGATAATCCGGAGAGAATTCGGGGATTTCCAGGTCGTGGCCCGGTGACGGATGAGATGGTCAGCTTCGCCGGAGCGTCCGGCGAATATCCGCTGCATTGTGCCGTCGATGTTGAACCAATTGTTCTCGACCTTGCCGCTGATGCCTTTGAGCTCGATTCCCTGCTCGGTGAAAACCATGTTGCCGGAAACCTGGCTGAAGTGGATCGGCTCGGGCGTGCTCAATCGCCGCAGAGCCTGTGCAAAAGCCGGCGAAATCCATCGGCGGGACTTGTGAGCCGTCAAGAAAATCGTGGAAGGCCTTTGACACGGCTGATTTTGCTCGCGGGTCATCCACTCCTCGGGATGAATGGCCATCTCGACGTCGCTCAGATCCAGTTCGGCACGGAAAATCGGCCCGCCGCCGCCGGGATTTGGGTTGTAAACCATCTCCGGGACATCGATGCTGCCCTGAAGCTGATGCCATTCGCACCATTGCCGCGGCTCGGCGAGCGAAGCATCGTCTTGATGTCCGGGCCGAAGGTGAAATTCTGCATGTGGGCGACCGACATGCCGCCTTGCGTGCGGATCGTGCCGTCGACGCTGGGGCCCATGGATTCGCGGCCGCGGCTTTGCAATTGGAAGTCGTAGCGGTCCGCTTCCTCATCGCTGGGATCGAGGCTCCCTTCGATGCTATACCAGCCCATCGGGACGGTTTTGTCCATCGTGCAGTTCTTCATAGGCGACCTCAGCGTCGCGCAGAATAATTTGCGGGAGCACCACCGGACCCGGACGCCGTTGGCCCGTGGCCCCCCGATGGGACCGGCGCCGTGCCACATACGCTGGTAATTCCAGCGATGGGTTTGGGGGTCTTCGACCAGATAAACGACCGGATCGATGGCGACGATCTGCGTTGCCGCGAGTCGCCCGGCCAGAAGCTGCGCGGGTGAAAGCGAAGCAGAAACGTCCGGGCGTGGAAGATGATCGAATCGGGACGATTGCTTCTGATCCACGCGCAGGGTGACATCATCCAGACGCAAACCCTCGAAAATCGAAAGATTTGCCTTGCCGATCGTCACCTCGCCGCCGAGCAGGTCGGAAAGATATGAACTGGCCATGGACCGGACGCGCTGGGCATCGGTGAGATAGATATAACCAAAGATGATGATGGCAAGGACAAGCAGCATCGACGGCCATGCCCCAGCGCCTGCGCGGCGCAATGGCGGCGGCGCAGCGGATGCCGCGGACGCCAGCTTTTCTCGAACAGACGCTCTGGATTGGCGAGCATCATTATTGCTATTTCGCGGTCGGACGCGGCGTGGAGCAAACGGCGCTGGCCGCCACGATAGCCATCGGCCCTTCAGCCGGGATGCGATAGCGGATCGACCCGACCGATAACGCGGCGGCAACGGTAAAATATACCGCCGGCAGCATCAAAAACCGCTTTACCGATCCAGACAGATTCTATCGCCACAGTCCTGCCAGTATCAATAGATCGAATCCGACGCTGAACGTTAGACCCACGCGCGATACATCCACCGGCCGCCATATTCGCGGCTGAGAGGGGTCGGGCTCCAGGTGCGGGCAATTTTCGTCCCCGCCAATTCTACCGACTGCCACGGATGAGCGACGATCCAATTATCGGCCAATTGCTGAAAAATATCGCGAGCGGGCAATTTCCGTCATGTCGCTGGTCCATGGCATCGAATCGACAAACCGCTGATCGCTGGCTCCCGTGGCATCTGCATTGAATCCGTCATATCGCGTGATACCATCGTTAGTGCTAGTCCAGATCCAATTCGCCCAATATCCAGCGATTGCGGGCGGCCCACGGAAAAAGCACCAGCCCGGTAAGCAAGTAACATGGTCGTGGCCACCGGCAATGGCCATCGTGATTGGTACGTCCGGCGGAGGTCGCGGTTCAGCAAAGCCGCGCCACAACCGAGCACAACCGGGATCAGGAAAGCGCCAGGGCGTACGAGAACTGCCAGTGCGAGAATCGCTCCGCCGCCGAGCCAGACCAGCCGTTTGTTTCCCTCGGGCCAGGGACCATCGCTCAGAACCAGCAGCGCCAGTCCGCAGCAAAGCATCGTCGTGAAAAGCGTTTCGGAGAGGATCAGTCCACGAAAAAAATCATATACGGATTCAGCGCCACCAGGGCCGCGGCGAAAACCGCGCCTCCGGCAAGTCGAGCCATCGTCGGGCGAGAAAAAAAATCGCCACGACGGTGATCGAATCCAGAATCGATTGCGCGATGCGCACGATGACTGGATTGCCTCCGCAGCAGCCGACTAGAAACGGATAACCCGGCGTGCGAAATGCGTAGACCGTCTGGCGGAACCGCGGATCGGACATCCGCAGGCCATCCGCGCCGAAAATATGGTTGCCCAGATCGAGGTATTCGCGTTGATCCGGCAGTTGGCTGATGGCCGCGTCGCCGCTTGGCTGTCGTAATCCCCACGCCAGTCGAACGCCAAGCCCTACCAGCAGGACGATCGCCAGCGCGATCCAAGCCGATCGCTCGCTCATTTCTCTCACACCGGCAAAAGTACCACGCGAGATAGTCGAAACCAACCGGGGAGACGGCTTTGGAGGCTGTAACGCCGCTAAATGCTGGTGATGTGATATAACTCTCAAGGTTCATGGGCAGCCGATCTTTGGATAAACCGCTGGAATCGCTGGAGGCGAAAGTCGCCGCATTGCCGGCGCATTCCGCGGTCATTGACCGGTGGCGCGGCGATGTGGCGGCGGCGCTGTTCCATTTGCGCCGGACGCGTCACGGGCCGATGGCTGTTTGCATTCTCGGCGGAACGGGAACCGGCAAAAGCACACTGGTTAATCGTCTGCTCGGAGCGAATCTGACATCGGCCAACTTTCGCCGGACATTCACCGCCGGGCCGGTGGCGGTGGCGGCGAAATCAGCGGACGTGCCGGAGCATTGGCTGGGATTGCCGCATACGATCGCGACAGCGGGTGAATTGCCGGTGCGCGGGCAGACGGATTCGCTGATCGTGATCGAAGCCGCGCATGATCTGCTGGGGCATGTCGTGCTCGTGGACACGCCGGATTTGGATGGCGATCAGCCGCTGCATCACGCGCAGGCCGACCGGGCGTTTCGCTGGGCCGAGGCGATTATCTTTCTGGTTTCTCCTGAAAAATATCAGATGACGGAGTTGCTGCCGTATTACCGCCTCGCGCGGCGATACGCCGTTCCCACGCTGTTTGTGATGAACAAATGCGAAACGCCGGAAATGCTGGAAGATTATCGTCAGCTTGTTTCGGCGGATCAGCAGGATGCCTGCGTCTTCGCGGTGGCACGCGATGACGCGGCGTATGAGCCACCGGCGCAATCAAATTTGTCGTCGCTGGCGCAGGCGATCTCGTCGCTCCAGCCAGCGGATGAAACCCAGCGCGATTCCGGCATGGCGGTGCGAATCGCTGATGTGCTGGGACGATTGCGCGATCAGATCACCGGTCCGCTCCGAACCCAGCGGCGGGATGTCGATGCGGCTGTCGCCTCGCTGCGAGCGATGGAAACCCCCGCTCCGGGCGTGGATGTGAATCCCATTACCGAGCAGCTTCAACGTCGGTTGCAGCAGCGAAGTGTCCTGTATCTGATCGGTCCGGGACGGATTCTGGATCGCGTGCGGCAGATGCCGGGCATTCTGGTGCGCCTGCCGCGAACAGCCTGGGACATGGTCATCAATGGACGCGTGAATCTCAAAACTCCCGGCGACGCGGTCTCCGGCGAGCGTCAGGTGCCGGATTTTCATGCGACGCTGGCGGATCAGTTCGCGATTATTCAGAGCCGGATCGATGATGCGATCCGTTCCGTTCCCGCGGGGCCGGCGTGGCTCGGTGATCCGTCTCGTCCTTACGCTGAATCGAAAATCGATCCATCCGACGCCGGTAAAATCGCGGATGAGGAATTGAAGGATCTGAACGATTGGCTGCAAAAACGGTGGAATGCGACACCGCGAGATACGGTATTGCTGCTGAAGCTGCTGAGGCATTTGCCCGGCGGTGAAAAACTGACGCAATGGACCGAGGCCGCGCCGTATCTGCTCGCGATTATCGTGGCGGCACATCACGCGATCTTCGGGCACGTGGATTTAATGATCCTTGGCGGATATTCGCTGGCAACCTGGCTCACCGAAAAATTGAGCAATGAGGTCGCCGCCCGCACGCGGCAGGCCAATCGCGCAATTGCGATGCGCTTTGAGAAGCTGGCGCGACAGCAGATTCGTCAGAGCATCGCGTGGATCGAATCGCGGGCGCCGCGGCTCAGCGAGATTGATGCGATTGAATCAATGGCCAACGATTTACAGGAATCGCTATGACCGGGTCACAAGTCGAACAACTTGTTCGTGAAACGATGGAACTGACCGGATCGGCCGCACCCGAAATGCTGGACCCTGACGCGCCGGTTCTCCAGGATACGGGCGACGGGATTTATCTCGTCGGCCTCATCGGCGGCAAGGAGGTCGGCAAGAGTGCGCTGGTCAACGCCCTGGTCGGCTCGCCGATCACGGATGAAACATCCCACGGGCCCGGGACGGAAATGGTGGTGGCCTACGTGCATCGCTCGCGGCAGGCTGAGGCGGAGGAATTGCTTCGACGCCGAGCGCCAGGGAAATTCCGCATCGTGCCGCATGATCAGGCGAAGCTGGGTGGCCAGGTGCTGCTCGATCTGCCGGACATCGACAGCCGGTTCACATCGCACGTTGAGCTCACCCGGCGGATGCTGCGGCACATGCTCTTTCCGATCTGGATTCAAAGCATCGAAAAATATGCGGATGTTCAGCCGCAGAATCTTCTGGCGAAGGTGGCGGCGGGGAACGATCCGAAGAATTTTCTGTTCTGCCTGAACAAGGCCGATCAGCTCCCGGCGGATGGCTCGGCCGGCGAACTTGCCGGAGATTACGGCCGGCGGATTGCGCGGGTTCTGTCGCTCGATTCGCCGCCGCGGGTGTTTTTAATCTCGGCCAGACAGGCGGAAGCGTTTGATCTTCCGGAATTATCGCGGCTGCTCTCGCGGGAAAAGACGGCGGAATTGCTGGCGGAATCGCGTGATCTGGCTGGTCGGCGGCGGCAGCGAACGTTGCTGTCGTGGTTGCTGAATCAGGATTTGCCGGGCCGGGCGCAAAGACTGGGACGCCTCGATGATGAGGCAACGGAATTGCTGTCCCAGCGGCTGGGCGTGCCGCTGGTTGAATCGACCGTGCCGGCGATCACGGGCAACCCGGCCTATCGAATGGTGATGACCGATGATGTCTTCGCCCGCCGGGTGGCGCGATGGCCGATTGTGAATCTGCTGCATTCGCTGCTCTCGCCGCTGCGGATTCTGATTCGGGAAAACGCCGCGGCGGGATCGTTCTTTGGCGGAGCCGAGGCGCTGGTCGATGCGCATATCAAAACCCCCGGCGGATCCGTTGCGAACCTTGTGCAATCGGCATTCGGGCAGCTCTATCAAACCGACCCTGCGGTTGCGGCTTTGTACACGCAGCGCAAACTCTGGGAGCCCAGAGAAGCGGAGATGGCCGAGTCGCGGCTTCGCCAGGAATTGATCGAAACGATTCAGCGGCAGAGGCAGGTCGTGCTGTCGCGTCTGTCCGGAAAATCTGGAATCATTGCTCCGCTTGTTCGCGGTTTGCTGACGATCGGCGCGCTGCTCTGGTTCCCGTTCATCCAGCCGGTGTTGCACACGATTCTCACGGCACATTCGGCGATCGGCACGGTTCGCGATATTGGAATCCTCGTGGTTGAAGTGATCAGCGCCCAATCGCTGCTGCAGAACGCGATATTTCTGATCATATGGTATCTGCTCATCTGGTCGCTTTTGCGCTGGGGAACGCGGCGGCGCGTCGATCGGCTGCTGATGCGATGGAGGAGCGCCGAGTACGCCGATGATTCCCTGAACCTGACGACGCGGACGCTGGCATGGATCGATGGATTGCTTGAGCCGATCCGCGCGCGCGGCAAACGACCGAAGATTTAGCCCAGCGCGTTGAGGAACTTAGGTCTGTCGTCGGGGAACAATCCAAGAACGCGGCGTGAAATCGATTAAGCGTTTCACGTGGTTTTCATCGGCGATCTGCGGCAATAGAAGGCAAACCCCAAGACAATTCCGACGCCAAACGGCCAAGTCGCGTATCGATTGAATAGCCGCTCGCCGGTCTCTTCACCTGACGGAACACTATCATTGGCCTGTTCCGAAAAGGATGGGAAGGCGAATGGCGGAGTGGCGGGATCGCGGACCGCGTTGCAATAGTTCTCCGTTTCAATCACCGCTTGGGTGATGAACTGCTTGATATCGAGCAAGCGGCTGCCGCCGATGAGGCTTACCACCGCCAGGCCAAACAAGGGGAACCAGAATCCGGTTCGTTCGCGGGCGGTGATGTGAAGCTGTCGATTGCGCGGATGCCCCAGAACAGCAGCATCCAGCAGCGGGTCATGTACAACGCGGTGATGCCCGACACCACCGCGGGGATGATAAAGAAGAGCCAATAGAGCGGCTGATTTATCGCATGGATTGAGGCGATCGCGCCGGCGTGGATGAGGATCGTCTGGTTGCTGTAATAGCCGCAGGTGAACGGGGCGCCGGCCATGGCCAGCAGGCCAATGGCGAGGGTGACGCCGGCGAGGGGCATTTTTTTTATGAGGCCGCCGAATTCATTCAGGTTTTGCACGCCATGGGCGGCGTGAATGACGCTGCCGGCGGCGAGAACGAGAAGCGATTTGAAAAAGGCATGCGTCAAAAGATGAAACAAACCGCCGATCCAGCTTCCGATGCCGATGGCCATGAACATCAATCCAAATTGGGAGATGGTGCTGTAGGCGAGGATTTTGCCAATGTCGGATTGGATGAGGGCCAGCAGAGCGCCGAAGACGAGGCTGATCAGTCCAACCACGGCGATGCAGAGTTTGGCGCTCGGCGTGAGGATCGGAAAAATACGGGCGATGAGATAAAGGCCCGCGGCGGTCAAGGTCACGGATTGAATAAACGCGGCGGCGGGAATCGGCGCACGGCTGGCGGCGGGAAGCCAGACATGCAGCGGAAATAGGGCCGATCTGCACGCGGCGCCGCAGAAGAGCGAGATGCCTATGAGAGTGAGCGTTCCGCCGGAAATCCACAGGCCATTCGGCAAATGGATCGCGGAACTTGCGGTTGACCAGAGCCAGTGGTCCATCTGCAACAGCGCAGCGTTGCCGATGAAGTAAAACAGAATTCCTATTCCCAACAGGAAACCGGCGTCGCCGATACGTTTGACGACGAATGACATAATGGGGGCTGGGTGATTGACCAGCAGAGATCCTGCTATCGCGATCAGGTACCAGAAGATGAAGACTTCCAGAAGGTTCGCCGCCAGTACATATCCGAGCATCGAAAAATAGGAGAGTTGCAGATAAAGAAAGAATCTCGCGAAACTTTTGTCATCGCGCATATAGCGGACACTGAAGGCATGTCCGAGGACCACGACCAGGGTGATCGTGTTGAAGATGGCGACGGTCAGGGTGTCAACATGGAGATAGCTGAGTTCAATCGGCTTATCGCCCGGTCCCCAGGTCGTGCCGGCAAGTTGGCCGCCTTCGTACCAGGCGATCATCGCCGCCATGCTGAGGGCGAAGCTGGCGGCGGCAAAGGCGGTGGCGACCCAGCCAGCCAGCGGGTCGCCCATTCGCTTGCCGATCACCAGCAATAGCCCGAGCGCTGCCAGGGGCATCAGCGTCGTGAGGACCAATAGCAGGGCAGGCAATGGCATGGGAAGAGTCAGCTCATTCCATCAGCGCATCGACCTTGGCCGCGCAGATGAAATCATTTTCGGATAAGCCCTTCACCGAGTGCGTACTGTATCGGACGACGCAGCGGTTGTAACCGACTTCCAGGTCGGGATGGTGTTCTTCCCGGTGGGCCAGCCAGGCGACGGCATTCACGAACGCCATCGTCTGATGGTAGTCCTTGAATCGGTGTGCTTTGGAGATTTGGCCTTCATTTAATTCCCATCCGGCGATTGCCGGCAGAAGCAGATTGATTTCAGCCTCGGACAAGGCCGGGGTTCCGGGTTCGCAGGCTTTGCAACGTTTTTCTCGCAATGCGTGTTTCATAGTTTACCTCATACAAAATGGCCAAGGATGCGCGGTTGGCGCGAATCAAGGAGACATTGTATCCGATTGAGTCTGCCGAAGGGCCTCGAACAATGCGATGCCGGCGGCGGCGGAGAGATTGAGGCAGCGTTCTTCCGGCATTTGCGGGATGCGGACGATGCGATCCGGATGTTCCGCCAGGACGGCGGGAGCGATGCCGGAGGTTTCGCTGCCGAAGATGAGCCAGTCGCCATCGGCGAATTGGGTTTTCCATAAAGATCGGGAACCGGTGGTGGAAAAGAGCCAGATGTTTCCCGCATCGCGTCGGACTGCGTCGAAAAAAGTGTTGGAATCGTCATGAACAGTGAGGCGCAGGCGAGGCCAGTAATCCATCGCGCTGCGGCGAAGATTTTTATCGCTCAGGACGAAGCCCAGGGGACGGACAAGATGCAGTTCGGTTCCAGTGGCGACGCACGCGCGGGCGATGTTGCCGGTGTTGGGGGCGATCTGCGGAGCGAGCAGTGCTAACTTCAGCCGGTGCGGGCGGAGATTTGGCACGGTGGGGGTGGTCATTGGCGATTGCTCTGCGTTTTCAAACCCGAATGCCTTGCCGATCGACCTGAATATAGCTGGAGGTTTCGGGGCAGTAGGCGGTCAGGCGTCCGACTGGGCTGAGGGCGACGGCTGTGTCGAGCAGGACCATTTTCTCGCCGACGATCGGAATGAGTTTCCCGCCACCATGCGCGCTGTATCCGCCGCGCGTGCCGTAATAGTCAACCGGGGTATGGCCGAAGAATCCGATGCGCCGCCAAGTTTTGGGTTGATCGACTTCGGCTGGCGCGAAGCGTCCCCACGTCGCGGTTTTGCGAAGATTGCGATCGACGTCCAGATAAGTCGTGGGGCTCGGGTCTTCATCGGGCGTCGCCGGATCCCAGCGGGCGTGAACGATGAACAGGTCGGGTTCTTCAATCACCGGCAGGAGATTGCGGATGAATTGCCGATGAGCCTGCGGGACGCCGGTGATGAGGCCCTCAAGGCCGGAGCTTGTCGGGTGATCGAGCACGCTTCGCATCGCGGCATCATCCGCGCCGTAGCTGGCGAGCGTATCGCGAAGGCCGTGTTCCATGAACCATTTGTAAGCCGCCCAGCGGTTGTTGTTCGTTAGTTGATCGACATAGCTCTGCCCGTTGAGGATGACGTCGAAAACGTCGTCATGATTTCCACGGCAAAAGCGGGCGTTGGGAAGCTTCAGCAGGAATTCGATGACGCCGCGGGAATCCGGGCCGCGGTTGATGTAGTCGCCGACGAAGATCCATTGCGGGGATGGGTCGGTCTTTGTGACGGAATCCACGAGGCCCTTGAGCGGCCCGGACATGCCGTGAATATCCCCGACGATCCATCGCACGCAACTAGATTACCGGGCCTTGGCTTGCAACGACAAGCGCATTATCGGTCTGTCACGAAAAAGCGGGGCTTGGGCCGAAAATAAATGGCTTCGCCGTGCGAGAGTGAAAGGGAGCAGATCAATGCGATTTCGGAAACTGGGTTGGAGCGTAGTCGTCGGCGGATTGGCGCTGGGTTGCATCTCGACCGCTTATGGCAGCGCGGTCCCAATCACGTATCAAATACAGAATCGGTCGGTGTCGGCCAATTCGATGGCGTCGGGCTTCACGCGCGGCGGGACGAATGCAGCGCCGACGACCGACACGCAGAGCCAATCGCAACAAGCGAACGGGTTTGGCGCTTTCATGGGAAATGCCGGCGTGTCGTCAACGCTTGGCCCCGATGCCGCGGCGGCTTCGGCATCGGCGGTTCAGCAATCTTCTTTGAACGACAATGAAATCAGTGCCAGCGGATCGGTCCGGGCTGATTCGAGCCTTGGGGCAAGCGACGGACCGGCCAGTTCGTCGGCTACTTCCGCGTTTCATATTACCTTCGATGTCGCGCAGGCGCAGTCGTATTCGTTCACGGCGAATCTGAACGGCTTTACCGATCCGGCCGCGCCGGGCAATACATCGGCTTCGCTTCAGTTGACCGATGCTTCGGGGAACAATCTGTTCGCGCCGATTGCCACGGTGAATCTGGTGAACTTCCAAACCCAAGGCACATTGGCGGCCGGAGTATACAAGTTGACCCTGGATGCGAAGGCGATTAGCGACGATCAAAGCGATAATTTTGTAAATTACAGCCTGGATCTCTCGACGAGCAATCCGCTGGCGTTGTTGAACGGCGTTGCCACAGCTCCGCAAGGGGCGGTTGCGGTTCCGTTGCCGGCCGCGGTGCCGGTGACTTTTGCGATGCTCGCGAGCTTGGGGGCCGCTGGTTATTTGCGGTCGCGATACAAGCAGCGAGCTTGTCATTCGATCATGTGAAATCAGATCGCTACTAACAGGTACACAGCCGCGGGATGATGATCCCGCGGCTTTCTTTTTTCCTGAATTCCAACTGCACGAGAGGCGAAAATCGATTAAGTTGCGGGGATGGTTCGCTTCATCCGCGTCGAGCCGGGATTTCTGCGTCCGGAAAACTGCACGATCGTCGGCGACGTCTCCATCGGCGTTGATAGCAGCATCTGGTTCGGCGCGGTCATTCGCGGCGATGTTGCGCCGGTGGTGATCGGGGAGCGGGTCAATGTTCAGGATAATGCTGTCGTTCATTGCGACAGCGGCGTTCCCAATGTTATTGAGGATGACGTCACCATCGGGCATTCGGCGATCGTCCATGGCAAGCATGTGGGGCGCGGGTCGCTCGTCGGCATGGGGGCGACGCTCCTGAGCCGGTCGGTCATTGGCAGGGAGTGCCTGATTGCCGCCGGGGCGGTGGTGCCACCGGATCTGGCCGTGCCGGACCGGATGGTGGTCATGGGGGTGCCCGGCAAGATCGCCCGCCCTGTAAAGCTGGAAGAGTTGCAGTACATGCAATGGCTGACGGCTCATTACCTGGAGCTGGCCAGGGAGTATGCCGCGGGAAAATTTAAATCGGTCGGACTCTGATTTAAGCCAGAAAAACGTTGCATATTTAGTAATCCCCGGTATGCTGACCGGCGTCAGTTGAGCACTTCGTAAATTGGTTGGACGCACATGTCAACGCAGCAAGTTTGTAATATAGACACATTCGTGGAGCGGCTTGACGTTCGTCTGGTCGTCTCCGTTGTTTCATTTCTTTGGTCTCCGGCGAAGCTTGGGGCACCACATCTTCAGCCCTGCACACTCCGTCGGCTTTGTTTGGGAGGACGGTCATGATTGTTGGCACCGTCAAGTGGTTCGATTCGAAGAAGGGTTTCGGATTCATCCTCAATCCAGAGGGAACCGACGTTTTTGTCCATTTCAGCAGCATTGAAGGCGATGGCTTTCGATCCCTGAAGGACGGGGAACAGGTCGAATTCGACCAGGTCTCCGGCGCCAAGGGGTTGTCTGCCCAAGCCGTCAAACGGGTTGGCGAACGGGTCTTGGTTAAAAATTGAGCCCGGTGGCGGTAGAGTAGCCGCCTCGGCTCATGAACCATTTCCTGCCAGGCCTGTTGGTCGGCTTATTGGGCAGCTTGCTGTTGTCAGCGGGCATTGCCGCTGCGGTTCTGGTTCGCCTTGAGCGATATCGTGGGCGGATGCGCCGGACGCTCTCGCGCATTCGTGCAGCCACCCGGCGGCGCAGAGTCAGATGGCGATCCGTTCAGCGACTGGCTGAACTCGGAACTCTTGCCGGCGGACTCGCGCACGAAATAAAGAACCCGCTCTCCACCGTTCTGCTTAATCTTCAGCTACTCCAGGAAGACCTCGATCCGGAAGATCCGGCGTACAGCCGATTCCGCGCCCGTCTGAATACGGTCAGCCGGGAGGCTTCTCGCCTGCGGGAGATTCTCGACGATTTCCTCCGCTTTGCCGGCAAGATCGAGCTGCGGCGCGTGGAGATCGATTTGAATGTTCTGTTGGAAGAACTGGTCGATTTCTTCGCCCCGCAGGCTCAATTGAATCATGTCCAATTGCGATTCAAGCCACTGACCGGGCCGCTCTTGATTCGGATCGATCCGCGGCTGATCAAGCAGACGATTTTGAATCTTATGATTAACGCCCTGCAGGCGATGCCCGGTGGCGGAGAGTTGATCCTTTCGGCATCGGCTGATGGCGATTATGCCGTGATCGACGTGATCGACACCGGCAGCGGCATCCCGGCGGACGAGTTGGACAAGATATTCCTGGCGTATTACTCGACCAAAAAAGGGGGGACGGGCCTTGGGCTGGCGATGTCGCAGCGAATTATTCAGGCGCACGAGGGGCAACTCACGGTTAACAGCACGCCGGGCAAAGGTTCGGATTTCAGGGTTCGGCTTCCGGTGAATGTGTGACGAATCCGGGCGGGACCGTCGCAGCGGGATGAGGCGGCGAGTAAAATGCCGCCGCCTATGTCGGAAGAACAGATATCCAAAGCAACCGTTCTTGTAGTCGATGACGAAAAAGACCATGCGCAGGTCATGTGCGAAGCCCTGCAGCGATTGGGGCATCGGTGTGACGTGGTGCATAGCTTGGCCGAGGCGGAAGCTCGGTTGAAGCAAAAGAGCTACGACGTGATCGTCACCGACCTGATGATGGAGGGGAAACGGGACGGGCTGGAAGTGCTGAAACAAACCAAGACGATCAATCCGCCGCCGCAGGTGATTCTGGTTTCGGCTCATGGCGACATTCCCATCGCCGTGCAGGCGATGAACGAGGGGGCGTACGGGTTCATCGAAAAGCCGCTGGATCTGAATCATTTCCGGGCGCAGGTGAATCGGGCGGCCGAGCGGGCGGCGCTGCAAAAGCAGAACCAGGTGCTTCAGCGAGCAGCTTGATCGAGCAGAGCGGCTTCGAGGGAATCATCGGCAAGAGCGCCGGGATGCAGCAGGTCCTGGCGACGGCCCGGCAGGTCGCCGCCAGCGACATTCCCGTCCTGATCATGGGCGAAAGCGGCACCGGCAAGGAACTGATCGCCCGGGCGATTCACTCCAACAGCCGCCGGCAAAGCACCGGCTGGTCGCCCTCAACTGCGCCGGGCTGAGCGAAAGCATTCTGGAAGACGAACTGTTCGGCCATGTCCGCGGGGCTTTTACCGGTGCCGCAGAGCGGATCGCGAGGGGCGATTCGAGCATGCCGACGGCGGAACGCTGTTCATGGACGAGATCGGCGACATGCCCGCCGCCATGCAGGCCAAGCTGCTTCGCGTGCTGGAAAACGGCGAAGTCGTCCGCCTCGGCAGCAACGAGCCGATCCAGGTGGATGTCCGGCTGATCAGCGCCACCAACCGCAAGCTGGATGAAATGGTGGCGGAGAAGCAGTTCCGCGAGGATCTGTTCTTCCGCATCAAGGGCGTCACGCTCACGCTGCCGCCGCTGCGGGAACGCCGCGAGGATATCCCGCTGCTGATTCATTATTTCCTGCAGGAATTCGCCGAGAAATACAAGAAGGAACTCGAAGGCATCGCCCCGGAGGCGCAGCAGATGCTGATGGGTTACAGCTGGCCGGGCAACGTGCGGCAGCTTCGGACGGCGGTCGAGAACATGGTGGTTCTTTCCCCGGGCGAAATTCTGGGTCCGGAAACATTGCCGCCGGAGATCCAACCGGCCGGCGCCGCGACGGAACATCTGGCCGGGATGACAATCTGGTCGGCATCAGCATCGAGCAGGCGGAGAAGGAACTGATCCGCAACACATTGAAAATGGTCGATGGCAACCGCGAACAGGCGGCCAAGATTCTCGGCATCGGCGAGCGGACGCTCTATCGCAAGATCCGGGAATATGGTTTGTAATGGCATTTAACGCAAATCGATTTCCGCATCGGACATGGGTACGATATTCATCGCGTTGCAACAGGCGGGAAATTGATGCTCGCCGGCGTCGAAGTAGCCGACGGAATTTCGCCGATCGCACATTCGGATGGCGATGTTGTCTTGCACGCGGTGGTCGATGCGTTTCTGGGAGCGATTGGGCTGGGCGATATCGGCGAGATGTTTCCCAACACCGATCCGCGATGGAAGAGCGCCGCCAGCCGAGTATTTGTCGAAGATGCGATGAAGCGAGTCACGAGCGCCGGATTTGCACCGGTGAATCTGGACGTGACGATTCTTGCCGAGCGGCCGAAGCTGAAGGAGTTCAAACCGAAGATGATGCAATCATTGTCTGACATGGTTCGGCGTGCCGTGAACATCAAAGCGGGGACCAACGAAGGATGCGACGCCATCGGCCGCGGCGAGGCTATCGCGGCACACGCGGTGGTATTGCTGGCGCGTCAGTGAGCTGGACAAAACAATGGATTGGACAAAGCAATGAGCCTCCGCGTTTACAACACCCTCACCCGTGAAAAGGAGTTGTTCGTCACGGTCCAGCCCGGCAAAGTGGGGATGTATCTCTGCGGGCCGACGGTTTACAAGCCGCCGCATATCGGCCACATGGTCGGCCCGGTTATTTTCGATGCGATCAAGCGATATCTCAAATTCAAGGGATATGAAGTCACCTGGGTCGTCAACATCACGGATGTCGATGACAAACTGATCGAAGCGGCGGCGAAGCAAAAGACAACCGTGCAGGAATTGGCCGACGAAATACACGGCGGAATATCTGGATTGCCTCAACCGGTTCGGCATCGATTCGATCGACCGTTTCCCCAAGGCGTCGGAGCACATGGCCGAGATCATCGAGATGTGCCAGAAGCTGATCACCGGCGGATTCGCGTATGCGGTCGAGGGAAACGTCTGGTTTGATGTCGCCAAAGACAGCGATTACGGCAAGCTCTCCAACCGCAAGGTGGAGGAGCAGGAAGCGGCACGCGGGCGCTGGAAGGTCAGGGCAAGCGGAACCCGGCCGATTTCGCGCTCTGGAAAACCGCCAAGCCCGGCGAGCCGGCGTGGGATTCGCCCTGGGGCAAGGGCCGGCCCGGCTGGCATATCGAATGCTCGGCCATGAGCATCAAATATCTCGGCGAAACGTTCGACATCCATGGCGGCGGAATGGACCTGATGTTTCCCCATCACGAAAATGAGCTGGCCCAATCCGAATCGGCCACCGGAAAACCGTTCGCGAAATACTGGCTGCACAACGGCCTGACGCGCATCAAGACCAAGCTGGCCAGCGGCGAATGGGCCGATGAAAAGATGAGCGGCAGCCTGGGCAACGTGATCTCCGCCCAGCGAGCTTGCTCGATACGTGGGGAGCTGAATTATTGCGATATATGCTGCTCTCCACGCATTATCGCCGGCCGATCGAATTCACCGATGAGGTGCTGAACAATTCGCGCAAGGGGCTGGCGGTTTTTGAGCGGCTGACCGAACGGATCGAGCGCTTGACCGGCAAGCCGCTGACGGACGATTCGCCGGACATGGATCAGATCGCGGCGCGCCTGCTGGAATCGGAAGTGGGCGGATTTGTGCAGCAGGTGCTCGGCGTACAAGATGCGGTTCCTGGAGATGATGGATGATGATTTCAACACCGCCGGCGCGATTGCGGTGATGCATGAGATCGCCGGCTCGATGAACAGTCTGCTGGAAAAAACGCGGGCCGAGACGAGCCGGCATGAGGATATCATTCAGGCGGCCGCGGCGGCAACGCAGACTTTGCGGCGGCTGGGAATGATTCTGGGCCTGTTCCGCCAGGATATTCCGGGCTTGCGGGCCAAGGAGCCGGGGACGGTGGATCAACTGATGGCATTGATCATCCAGATCCGCAACGACGCCAGAAAGACCAAGCAATTTGCCCTGTCGGACGCAGTGCGGGACGGGCTGAAGAAAATTGGGATTGCACTGGAAGATCGGCCCGATGGGACGGGCTGGCGTAGAGAGTAGATTCAAGTGCAGATATATCTCCATATCGTATGCCCGAGTCAGTGCCGCTCGATCCTCGCACGCTGATGAGCGCTTATGCCAAGGGCCTGTTTCCGATGGCGAATCGGAGCGGGCTGATTCAGTGGTTCACGGCCGATCCGCGCGGGGTCATTCCGCTGGAAACCTTCCACCTTCCCGGAACATTGCGGGCGGTCATGCGGAAATCCCCGGCGGAAGGTGGGTTTGAGATCCGGATCAATCATGATTTCGAGGCGGCGATGCGCGGGTGCCAGGAGAAACGGAGCGGGGGAACGTGGATCAACGAGCCATTGATCGCGGCGTATGTCCGGCTTCACAAGATCGGGATGGCGCACAGCGTTGAAGCGTGGAAGGATGGGAAGCTCGCCGGCGGGCTTTATGGGGTAAGCCTGGGGGCGGCGTTTTTTGGGGAGAGCATGTTTCATCGGGTTCGCGACGCGAGCAAGGTGGCGCTGGTGCATCTGGTGAATCGGCTGCGGGAGCGCGGGTTTGAACTATTGGATACGCAGGCGACTACGCCGCATCTTCGGCAATTTGGGTGCATCGATATTTCGGCGCAGGATTATCTGCGGTTGCTGAAGTCGGCGATTAAGAAGGATTGCGAGTTTGATTGAGTTCCGCCGCGAGGCCGCGACGGCTAGATCGCATTTCACCCTGATGTAGCGTATCCGCAGTGCCTGAAGTAGCCGCTGGCATCTTGCGGCGTGATCAATCGCAACGCCTCGGCAACTCCCTCTCCCAACATCTCCAGCGTTCGGGCCGCCAGGTGACGCAGATGTTGCTTGATCTTCGACCACGCCGGCTCGATCGGGTTGAAGTCCGGAGAATACGGCGGCAAATAGATGAGCTGCGCCCCAGTTGATTCGATCATTTGTTTCACGCCTGCCGCCTTGTGCGGCTGAAGGTTGTCCATCACCACGATGTGTTCTGGACGCAGCACCGGTCCCAGAGCATCGGTCACGAACGAGCGGAAGATTTCTGAATCCGTCGGGGCATCGACCGTGACCGCCGTCAGGATGCCCCGCAGCGTCAACGCGACGATGGTGGTCAGGACCTTCCAGTGCCCATGCGGCACAGAGGCAATCAATCTCTGCCCGATGGGGCAGCGTCCGCGTGTGCGGATCATTTGCGTGGTAGCCCCGAATTCGTCGATAAACACGAGCCGAGATGGATCGATCCCCGCCAGCTCCAGATGCCATGCCGCGCGTCGTTCCTTTATGTCCGGGCGGTTCTGCTCCGCAGCACAGAGGCTCTTTTTTTTAACGAGAGCCGCAGATCACGCAACGCCCTCCAGACAGTGACGACACTGGCTTTGCCGCCGAGCATTTTCCGCAATTCCACGAGCGTGGCATCGGGGTTCTGATCGATCAGTTGACGCAACTCCCGGCGGTCGTCCTCCTTGAGCTTGTGCTGATCCGGCATCCTGCGGGCCACGGGAGCAATGGTGTTGCGTTCACGCCTTCGCTGCTTGAGCCGACGCACCCAGGCGGGAGAAACGTCAAACTCCCGGGCCACCTGCTTGGTGCCATGTCCGGCATCGCAGCGCGCCAGCACCCGTTTTCGAAGATCGAGGGAATAAGCTTCCATGCCATCAACCTCCTGACGGCACGAGATTACTTAATTTCCTGTCCGGGCGCTAGAGGAGAGTGAAAAACGATCTAAACGAATCATCTGCGAAAAATGTGCGATTTGATTTCTACACTATGTCTCAAAATGTCTCAAAATGTCTCGGATTAGACAAATTCTTTCGCTTTGTCGCTATCTTTTCCGCGAAAACGTCAGCCGGCGACAATTGAAAATTCTGGTTGATGATGCGCATGGCGAAAGTGATCGAAAAAAAGCGCTGTCCCTCTATTAAAGAGTCCCGTGGGTGTCAGTTTTGGGCGTGTTTTGGAAAAATCCGATGATTTTTCCAAATTAATTTTCCGGTTCGATGCTCACGCTCAGGCCTTTTGATTGGAATTGATCTTTGTAGAGCTCGGCCAATTCCTTGTGCGTTGTCAGGAGCAGGGCGACTCCATTTTTGTGGGCTTCGAGCATGCGGTCCTTGGCGTCGTGTTGGGAGAGGGGGGTGAGCTCGACGATGGTCATGACCACGAAGACCATGTCGTTGTTGTCGTCGTTGTGCAGGAGGACTTTCCACATGGGAAGAGTGGTCGGGGGCTTTTTCGCGGGGGTTGGTTTGTTTTTGGTTTTTGACTTTGGCTTGGCGACGGCGGTACCGGCGCCGGTGGAAGCCGGGGCGCTTCTGGGGAACTCTTTTCTTGATCGGCCATAAAAAAGCCTCTAAGCGTACAACCTGCCGAGATACAAGCTCCAACAATAGCATTTTAGCATATGTCGAGGGGCCGGGGCTTGTGAATGGTGTAAAAACGGAAGATTGCGGCGTTGCGGCGAAAGGGTGAGAATCCCGGCAATCTTTGTCAGTTGAAAAAGGCCTGTTTATGGGACCGAGAATAGAAGGCGCGCGGATCATCGCCGGCGCCATGAGCGGGACCAGCGCGGATGGGGTGGATGTGGCGCTGGTTCGCATCAGTGGGCACGGGATGGAGATGTCGGCGACGCTGCTGAAATGGCATTGCCGGGGGTTTCCGGGCGGATTAAGAGATGCCATTTCGAAGATTCGGATGGGGGGCGCGGTTGAGATGTCGGTTCTGGCTGAGGTGGGGCGGGAGATTTCTCTTTGTTACGCGGCGGCGGTGAATGAGGCGCTGGTCGCGGCGGGTTTGAATGCCGGGGATTTGACGGCAATTGCGGCCCATGGGCAGACGCTTTATCACGGTCCGCCGAATACGATTCAATGGCTTGATCCGGCGCTGGTAGCGGCGGAGGTGGGGTGTGCCGTGGTGAGCGATTTTCGGCGGGCGGATTGCGCCGCCGGCGGGCAGGGTGCGCCGTTGGTTCCGCTGGCGGATTATTTACTGTTTCGCGATCCGGGGAAAAATCGGGTACTGCTTAATATCGGCGGGATTGCGAATTTGACGTATCTGCGGGCGGGGGAGGGGATCGATCAACTCATCGCGTTTGATACCGGGCCGGGGAATTGCTTGAGCGATTATCTGATGCGCCGGTCTGATCCGAGTGGGATCGGGTGGGATGAGAATGGGCGCCTGGCAGCGGCGGGGAAGCCGGTGAAATCGATTCTGGAACAGGTGCTTTCCTCGGAATATTTTGGGAAGCAGCAGCCCAAATCCACGGATGGGCCGGCGATGATTCGTTTGTTTGAGGAGGCTGGTGCGGGTGGCAAGCATTCGCTGGAGGATTTGCTGCAGACGGCCTGTTTGATTTCCGCGGATTCTATTTTGCATTCCATGCGCGAATTTCTTCGGCCAATTCCGGATGAAATCATTGTCAGCGGCGGAGGGACGTCGAATCGGACGTTGATGGGGATGCTTCGCCGGGGAGGCGCGGCGGTTAAGACGATCGATGAACTGGGGATTCCCTCGGCGGCGAAGGAGGCGATGGCTTTTGCGCTGTTGGGGGCGGCGACGCTGGATGGTGTTGCGGGAAATGTGCCGGCCGCGACCGGGGCGCGGCGGAGAGTGGTTTTGGGGGCGATTACGCCGAGGCCTTGAATGAGAAAAAGTAGCGACAAAATTTCGGATCGGTCGCGGCTGCTGACGGAGCAGCGGCTCGCGGCTTCGATGCTGTTGGATCAGTTGTCGATTGAAGATGCGCTGGGGGTGATGAATCGGCAGGATGCGATTGCGGTGAAGGCGGTGGCTGGGGAGCGAGAGAAAATTGCCCGGGCAATCAAATGGGTCGCGGCTGCGCTGAAGGGAGGTGGGCGGCTGATTTATGTGGGGGCGGGGACGAGCGGGAGGCTTGGGGTGCTGGATGCGACGGAGTGCCCGCCGACGTTTGGGGTTGAGCCAGTGATGGTGCAGGGGATCATAGCGGGCGGGGATGGGGCGATGTTTCGATCGAAGGAAGGGGCAGAAGACCGGCCGGAGGATGGGGCCGCGGCGATGGATGAGAAGAAGTTGGGAAGCGGGGATGTGGTGATGGGGATTGCGGCGGGGGGGACGACGCCGTTTGTTCGCGGGGCATTGGATCGGGCGAAACGGTTGAAGGCGAAAACGATATTTCTTTGCTGCGTGAGGAAGACGGCGGCGGAGCCGAAGGCGGATCTGGTGATTCGGCCGCTGACCGGGCCGGAGGTTTTGACGGGATCGACGCGGTTAAAAGCGGGGACGGCTACGAAACTGGTGTTGAATCAGATCACGACATTGGCGATGGTGCGGATGGGGAAGGTTTATGGAAATTTGATGGTTGATTTGAAAGCGACGAATCAGAAGCTTTGGGATCGGGCGGCGCGGATCGTGGCGGAAGTGACGGGGGTGTCTCGCGATCAGGCAATCGAATTGTTGCAATCAACCGGGGGTGAAGTGAAGACGGCGATCGTGATGCAAAAGCGAGGAGTGGATGCGGAAAAGGCCCGAAGGATTCTTTCTGCTCATGGCCAGAAGCTTCGGGCGGCTCTCGAATCGTGATTTACAAAATTTCGACCAGCGGGTCTTCCAGAGGGACGAACGGTTGGAATTCATCAAACGAGGCGGGCGGGAGGGCGAGGAGCTTGGCGAAGGGGATTTGGGCGCCGCCGTCGTATTCGGGAGTAAGGGACTGGTCCCATTTCTCGCGGAAGGTTCGGTAGCAGGCCATGACCTCTCTTTGGCGCTCAGCCATGACGAGCTTGAAGTCGATTTTTTTGAAGTCCGATTCGTCCTTGTATGATCCGCCGCCGACGTGATGTAGCCAGGCGCCTTTGGCGCAGACGATTTGGAAGCCGGCTCGTTTGGCGCGAAGGCCGAAGTCGAGGTCAGAGAAATATCCGTAGGGAAAGCGGGTGTCGAAGGAGCCGATCTTGTCGAAGACGGAGCGTTTGATGAGCATGGCGTCGCCGGTGAGGAACTGGTCCTGGCTGTGGGCGAGGCCGTAATAGCGGGAAATGTAGGCGGAGAAGTTGGCGAGATCGATCATGTTCCGGGTGGGGAGGGCGCGGTTCGATCTGATATTGGGGGAAGCCGTCGATGTACTGGGATGTGCCGCGAACGATGCCGAATTTTTCGTCGAGGCCGGCGACCTGAAGGATCGAGCGGAAGTAATCGGGGGTGATGGCCATGTCGAAGCTGAGGAAGAGGATCGCGCTGCCTTTGGCGCGGGCGAATCCGTAGGCGCAGCTCCAGGCGTATTGCCGGCGCTCTTTGAAGCGGACGATGGTGACGGGGGCGTTCATCTTCTTGCGGAAGATCTGGAACAGGTCGGCGACGTGGTGCTCGGGATCGGAATTGTCGTCGATGAGGATGTATTCGATTTCGTGCTCGCCGCCGAGTTGCTGGGAGGTGAACTCGAGGCTGTTGAGGCAATTGCTGGTCAACAGCCGTCCGTTGCGGGCTGGAACGATGATTGAAATCATGACGACTTGTGTTGAACGTCAGCGCTGGTCGATCGGCTTTACTTTTAATCCGAGCGGGCCGCGGTAATCATCCTGCGGGCGGATGATGCGGTTGTTGCGGTGCTGCTCCATGATGTGTGCGGTCCAGCCGGCGATCCGGGCGATCGCGAAAATCGGGGTGTAGAGGTCGATCGGAATTCCCATCGTGTAGTAGGCGCTGGCGCTGAAGAAATCGACGTTGGGGTCTTTGTTCTTGGTTTCCTTGACGATGGGGATGAGTCGCTCGGACATTTCGAGCCACTTGGTGTTTCCGGCGGCTTCGCCGAGCTGTTTGCTCATTTTCGGAGGAAGGCGGCGCGGGGGTCGAGTGTTTTATAGACGCGATGACCGAAGCCGGGGATTTTTTCGCCGGCGGCGAGCATGCCGGTGACGCGTTTGACGACGGTGTCGGTGTCGCCGCATTCGAGGAGGAGTTCCATGACTTCCTGATTGGCTCCGCCGTGCAGGGGGCCTTTGAGTGCGGAGACGGCGGCGGTGACGCCGGCGTGCATGTCGGCGAGCGTGGCCGCGGTGACGCGGGCGGCGAAGGTGCTGGCGTTGAAGCCGTGCTCGGCGTGGAGGACGAGGGCGGCGTCGAGGACGCGCGTGAGGGTTTCATGCGGCTTGGAGCCGTTGAGCATGTAGAGGAAATTTCCGGCGATCGTGAGATTCGGATCCGGCTCCAGCATCCGCTGGCCATTTCGCATGCGGTGGAAAGCGGCGACGATTGTGGGGAACTGGGCGGTCAGGCGGATGGCTTTGCGAAGGTTGGCGGCGGGTTCGTTGCTTTGCAGATCGGGATCGATGCTGCTGAGGGAGCTGGCGGCGGTTCGGAGGGCGTCCATCGGCTCGGTCTTGGAAGGGAGGGCCTTCAAGACGGCCATGGTGTGGGCGGGGATTGCCGCGCCGGCGGACAATTGCGATTTGATCTGCGACAGCTCGGAGCGGTTGGGGAGTTTGCTTTCCCAGAGGAGGAAGGCGGTCTCTTCAAAGGTGGTGTTTTCGACAAGGTCGGCGATTTCGTAGCCGCGATAGACCAGTCGGCCGGCGATGCCGTCGATGAAGCAGATTTCGCTGGGGGCCGCGACGACACCTTCAAGACCCGCGGCATTTTTTACTGGAGACGAAACAGCCTGACTCATGAGACTCCGATCACAAAATGGGGTGGTCGCTGGGAATATATAGTGGTAGCACAAATCGGAGTCAATTCAATTGTATTATGACGGGAAATTGAGGAAAAAAGTGGTGTAAGGGTATTCTTTGGAGAAGTAAGAAATTGGTGCATTATAAGATGATTTTCGTTGCGGTGTTTGTGACGACCGAAGGCGCTTACTCGAATATAACCGGCCTTGTCGCGGACGGGGTCGCTGGCTGGCCTGAAAAAGTTCCAGACGGCCTTTTGCCGGCGAATTAGGGAGAAGCGGTGGACTTGACGTGGGTTGGAATTCATCGGAATCTGACTGTTATGGATGAGACTCTGTTCAGCAAAATCATTGCCCGGAAAATTCCGGCTAAGATTGCTTTTGAGGATGATCGATATATCGCGATTCATGATATTAGTCCGCAGGCGCCTGTGCACTTGCTGGTGATTACGAAAAAGGTCATACCGACGTTGAATGATTTGAAGGGTGAGGATGCGGAGCTTGTGGGGGGGATGTTTCTTGTTGCGGGGAAGCTGATGAAGCAGATGGGGCAGTCGGACTACCGGACCGTGTTTAATTGCGGGGCTGGGGCGCAGCAGACTGTGTTTCATCTGCATTTGCATGTGCTGGCGGGACGACCATTCAACTGGCCGCCGGGGTAGATGTTTTATTTTACGGCCGTGGTTTGCAGGGCTTTGCGGACTTCGCTTAGGAGTTGTTCTACCTTAAAGGGTTTGAACAATACCGCGGCGAGGCCTTCGTGGCTGGCGCGGACGATGCTGTGGTTGGGGTCGTATCCGAACGCGGTCATCAGGATGACCGGGGTTGTGGAATTGTGCTTGTGGACGGCGGCGAATACATCGTAACCCGTCTTATCGGGCATCTTGATATCGCTGATGACCAACTCGAAAGGGCTCTGTTCGATCATGGTGATCGCTTCGTTGCCGGAGGCGGCTAACGTGATGGTTGCGCCGTATTTTCGTAAAACATCGCTGATGGTGTTGCGGATGTTGGGTTCGTCGTCGGCGACGAGGACGCGCATGTTGCCGATGATGGCATCTTCCGCGCCTTTGACGTCGCCGGCTCCCAGGATTGTGTGGGGGCCTTCGGCCGCCTGGCGCAGGCTTTTTCGGATGGTGTTGACGTTGTCCATGATCGCCTGAAGGCGGAGGCGGAGATCGTCTTGGCCGATGTAATCGTCCATCAGGGCGTTGGCGTCGGAGGCGATGTCGTTGAGCGGGCCGGCGACTTCGCCGCAGACGTCGTCGGCGACTTTGTGGCTGGTGCTGACGCGCTCGACGACCATCAGGTCGAGGATATTCAGGGCGATGGCGACGTACCGGCCGAAGATTTCGGCGAACTGGCGGTCGTCCTCATTGAAGGCGGCGCGCTGGCGGCTTTCGATGTTGAAGATGCCGATGACTTTATCGTGCAGGCGGAGGGGGACGGTGAGGGTGCTCTTGGCGCTGTCGAGGCCCACGACGTAGCGGGGATCGCGATCGACATCGGGGCAGATGTAGCTTCGGCCCGTGGCGGCGACGTAGCCGCTGATGCCGTTGCTTTCGTTTTCGGCGAAGAGATCGACGGCGAGGGCTTCGGATGGCAAGCCTGCGCTGATGACCAGTTCTAGCTTGTTGGTTTTGCGATCGAGAAGGCGGATGGCGAAATGATCGAAATGCATCAACTCGCGCGTGAAACTGATAATTTTTTCTTCGAGGAGGCTGAGCCGCTGGCCGACGTTTAGTTTGCTGAGGGCTTCGCCTTCGAGGCGGACGAGTTCGCGGCCGGCTTTATCGATGGCGTCGATCTTCTGCTGAAGCCGGCGGGTTCCGGTTGCATCCCATACCACGGCTACGACCTGCACGACCTGGCCGCGCGGATTGATGACCGGGCTGGCGATGAGTTCCATGAACTGCTGGTCTTCGATGTTCAGTGCGTAACGTTTGGATCGGCTGGATGGGGGGGCGTCAGAGGTTTGCGGGGAGACTTGCTTGCTGAAGATGTCGAATGCTTCCTGACAGGTGCGGCGAATTTTTTCGTGCACCCTGGCGGGCCACGCCTGCATCTTTTTGTTCATCCAGTTGGATCGGCCTTCGCCGTCCACGATGCAGACGCCTTCGCCGATGGTATTGAGGATCAGATTGGCTTGCTGGCTGATGAGGGCTCGTTCGAGGGGGAGGAAATCGGCTGCTTCGGAAAATATGGCCGTGAAGTGATCTGTTTTGATCAGTTCGATGGCCTTATCGATAGAGTCAATATGGAGAACTTCGCAGCAGGACTTGAGACGATCGATGGCGACGGAATTGACCGTCGAAGGCGAAGCCAAGACCAATACACGGTTCTTTGGTACTTCCAAACCTTTGTTCCAGGCTGTGCGGTGGCGTTCCTATTGTAGTTTGTGAAACATTTCGCGGTCAACCGCATGTAAGGGGTATTCCGTGGGTTTTTATGGCAAATCAGGGCCTATAAATGTCGATGAAAGCATAAATTGCGGCTTGCCTCGATGCGGGCCGATTATACACTTGCGCCTCAAAGGGGATTGATCACGCTGTTCTGGAGGTCCGAATGTGTGGAATCGTAGCGTATGTCGGCAGAAAAGTTTGCCAGCCTTTGTTGATTGAAGGGCTGAAGCGATTGGAATATCGCGGTTACGATTCCGCCGGGATTGCCGTCATTGATGATCAGAATAAGCTGCACATTCGCCGGGCGGTCGGGCGGATCAGTGTTCTGGAAAACACACTGAGCCATGGGGAGGCGCTTCCCAATGCGTATCTTGGGATGGCTCATACCCGCTGGGCGACGCACGGCGCTCCGACGGAAGCGAATGCCCATCCGCATACGGATGACAGCGGATTGATCGCGCTGGTTCACAACGGCGTGATCGAAAACTACGTCACGCTGAAGCAATTCCTGACCGAAAAAGGGCACACATTTTCCAGCCAGACGGATACGGAAATTCTCGCGGTCTTGATCGCCGATTTTTATGCCGAAATAAAATCGAAAAATGACTTGCCGCAGGGCGCGTCGCTGCTTCAACATGCCGTGCAGGCGGCGCTGCATCAGGTTGAGGGGACGTATGGGATCGCGGTGATCTGCAAGGATGAACCGGAAACGCTCGTCGTTGCGCGAAGGGGTAGCCCGTTGATCATCGGCGTTGGGCAGGATGAATATATCGTTGCGTCCGACGCCAGCGCGATTGTCGAGCACACGGCCAGCGTGATTTATCTCAATGACAACGAGATGGCTGTTTTGCATCCGGACAGCTTCCGCACATCGACGATTGACGACACGGAAGTCAGCCATGTCATCAGCCAGCTTGAAAACAAGATCGAAGCGTATGGGCTTGGAGATTACGAACATTACATGCTCAAGGAAATCTTTGAGCAGCCGGTATCGGTCAGCAATTGCCTGCGCGGCCGGGCTGATGCGAAGGAAGGGCGGATTGTTCTTGGCGGATTGACGGAGCATTCCCGCGAGTTGATGCGGGCTCGGCGAATTATCCTTACCGCGCAGGGAACGGCCTGGCATGCGGGTTTGCTGGGGGATTATCTGCTGGAGGACCTTGCCAAGGTCGTCACCGAATGCACATATGCCTCGGAATTCCGCTATCGGAATCCGATTGTTGAAGAAGGGACCGTGCTGATCGCGATCAGCCAGTCTGGTGAGACGGCGGATACGCTTGCGGCGCTTCGTGAAGGTAAAGAGAAGGGTGCGCTGTGTCTCGGCATCGTCAACGTCGTAGGTAGCAGCATCGCCCGCGAAACCGGCGGCGGGATTTATCTGCACGCTGGGCCGGAAATCGGCGTTGCCAGCACTAAAGCATTCACCTGTCAGTGTGTTGTGCTGACGATGCTTTCGCTGTTCCTTGGCCGCCGGCGGTATATGGGGCAGTCGCAATGCCAGGAGATTATCTCGGGCCTCTGCGCGATTCCGGATCAGATGCAGGCTGTGCTTGCGCAGAGCGAGCAGATCAAGGAGATCGCGGGAAAATTCTGCGACCGGGAGAACTGGCTCTTCCTTGGGCGCGGATATCACTATCCCGTGGCTTTGGAAGGGGCATTGAAGCTGAAGGAAATCAGCTATATCCACGCAGAAGGAATGCCGGCCGCGGAGATGAAGCATGGGCCGATCGCGCTGATTACGCCGGACATGCCGGTGGTTTTCGTCGCGACGCGCGGGTCGCAATATGAGAAGGTCATCAGCAACATTGAAGAAGTTCGCGCCGGGGCGGGAAGGTGATTGCGGTCGCGACTGAAGGGGACACCCAGATGAAGCGGTATAGCGATCATGTGATTTATGTGCCGCACGTGATGGAATGTCTGCAGCCGCTGCTGACGGTGGTTCCGCTGCAATTGCTGGCGTATCACGCTGCCGTCGCGCACGGGTGCAACGTGGATAAGCCGAGGAATCTGGCGAAGAGCGTTACCGTGGAGTGATGCCTGACGCGTTTGAGAAAAGGTGATGTCCTCGACCCATCTCTATCAGATTTTTTATTCCGAAGAGACCCGGCAGCAATTGGATCCCGGTTTTATTCCGCTGGACAATTCAAACGGCAGGCCGGATTGGCGGGAATATTGGCCGATCCGGAATTTCCTGCGGAACAATACGCTGATTGAAGATGATTTTTACGGCTTTTTCTCGCCGAAATTCAGGGAAAAAACGCGGCTGACGGCGGCGGAGGTGGATGCCTTTATCCTGGCGCCGCGGCAGGAGGCGGACATCGTTATTTTTTCGCCGATGTGGGATATGTCGGCGCTTTTTCAGAACGTTCGCGAACAAGCTGAGGCGTGTGATGCGGGAATGGGGGCGGCGATGACCGCTTTTTTCCTGCAGGTGAGGCCGGACATTTGTCTGGATGCGTGGGTGACGGATAGCCGCAATACGGTCTTCTGCAATTATTTCGCGGCCAAACCTTCATTCTGGCGGCCGTGGTTCAAGATGGCCGAGGAATTGTTTGAGCTGTCGGAACGGGGGGAGGGGTACGTGGCCGAGCAATTGAATGCCCTTTCGAATTATGCCGGCGTGGTGCAGCGGAAGGTATTCGTGATGGAGCGGATCGCGACGTTTCTTCTGGGCATTGAGAATCGATGGAAAGCGAAGGTGAGCAATCCATTCCGGTTCGGAGCTTCGCCAAGTCCCCTGGGGAAGTTTCATCTTGAAGCCGTATTGAGCGACGCACTGAAGGTGGCATATTCAGTCCAACCTTTCCCGGAATATAGGGAAGCCTTCGCGTATTTGCGTAAGGAGATTAAAGAGACCATGGCTGCCCGAGGTGAGATCGGGCCTGACAAAGCCCCCTGAGCCGGCTCTGTTGCTTTCACGAAATTTGCGATAGTTGCCTGCCCGCGGATATTCTGGCGGCGCGGGTATGGAACAGCTTTCACGTCCAAAGCCCGGCTCCAGCGAATTTATCCAACGACGGCCCGCAGTCATATTCGGGCTACTGCTCGCGATTGGGATCGGATTTTCCAGCTTATTTTCGTGTTGGCCGGGGCTTTGGCTCGTATGCGCCGCTGTGCTGATCATTCTGGCGGCATTTGTTCGCTGGCCGTTGGCGAGCGTTATATTGCTGGGGTGCGCGACGTTTTGGGTGGGTCTTGCCGCGGCGCAGATCGAGTATTTTCAATTTCCTTCTGACAGCATTTCCAATTACACAACGGACGGCGAGGAATTCGCCCAGCTTGAGCTTGCGCTGGACCAGCCGCCGCGATTGCTTGCGCCGCCGCCGACGGAGTTGCGGTCTTTGTTGCCGAAGCAAACGGCTGTGGCGATGGTCCGGGCCATTCACACGAATGACGGTTGGAAGAGCGCGAGCGGCAGAATTTTTCTGACGATCGAGCATCCTAATCCGCGCCTGGGGCCGGGGCAGATCGTTCGCGTGACGGGGGTGCTTGAGCGCCCAGCGGGGCCGATGAATCCGGGGGAGTTCGATTTCTCGGCCTGGTGCCGGGAGCAGCGCATCCTGGCGACGTGCAAGGTAAGCCACGCTGACGGGGTGGAAATTCTGGAGGATAACGGTCCGGGTCCGCTGGCGTGGATGCGGGAAAAATCGCGGCATCTGCTGGCGATGGGGTTTGACGCCGACCGCTCGTTCGATCATTCGCTGCTTCGGGCGTTCGTTTTTGGCGATTCCGATCCGCAGCTTCGAGATCTGGAGGAGAAGTTCGTCCGCACGGGGACGATTCATGACCTCAGCATCAGCGGATTGCACGTGGCGATTATTGGGGCGATGGCATTGCTGATCTGCCGGCTGTTTCGGAGATCGCCGCGAATTTCAGCGCTCGATTGCGCTGGCGGTGGTGCTGCTTTACGGAAGTGTTGCATTGCCTTCATGGCCGGGGTGGCGTTCGATCATCCTGTGCGCGGCGGCGACGGTTGGAATACTTGGACGGCGCTGGCTGGATGCGCTGCAGTTGTTTGCTGTTGCAGTGGCGGCTGTATTGTTTATTCATCCGGCCGATCTGTTCAACGGCGGATTTCAGGTGAGCTTTGCCGCTGTGCTGGGGATGATTCTGTTCAGCGGGATGGCGGAGAAATATTTCTGGAACTGGTGGCGCGGGCCGGATCGGCCGACGGCTCTTCCGCCTCGGAGTGCGGCGGCGATTGTTCTGAGCGCGACATGGCGGTTTTTCGTGGCGGCGTTTTTGGCTTCGTGCATCGCGTGGGGCGCGTCGATGCCGCTGGTGGCGTATCACTTCGGGCAGCTCAACGCCTGGGCGGTTCCGGCGGGGGTGGGATTGTTGCCGCTGACAGTGGTGGCGCTGGTTGCGGGAGTGGGGAAAATTTTGCTGACGCTGGCGTGGCCGAGCGGGGCGCATGTTTGGGCGGCTATGGGGGTGATGCCGATTGTCTGGCTGCGGCATGTGGTTGACGGATTGGATCATCTTCCGGGAGCGACGGTGGTGATTCCGCCTTTTTCGATTGGGTTGCTTGTTTCCTATTACGTACTGTTCGGGCTGCTGTTCATTCCGATTCGCCGGAAGATATGGCGATGGGTGGCACGCGGGGGATTAGCGGTTGCGTGCGCAAGTTTGTTGTTGGTTCCGGCGTTTGCTGGAGGGGCGTCGTCATCGGTTGCTGTGCCCGCGGAGCCGCTGCGGATCACACTGGTTTCTTTAGGAGCGGGGCAGTGTGCAATCGTTCGGCCGACTCATTCTCATGCTGTTTTGATCGATGTCGGCTCGTCCACGATTTCAGACCTGAGCGGCTCTATTTTGTTGCCGTGTCTTCGCGCGGAGAATTGCCAGAGTGTGGACAAGATTTTGTTGAGTCATGGGGATTTCGATCATATCAGCGCGGCCGCGGATATTTTCGCCAAATTCAATGAGCCGCCGGTTTATATGAGTCCGCATTTTGCGCGGCATGCGGTGGGGAATATTCCGGCTGAGTCGTTGCTAAAGACGTTGCAGGATGCGGGGCGTCCGGCGACACTGATTCATCAGGGGGATCATCTTGATCTGGGGAATGGGGCGGGGATTGATGTGCTCTGGCCGCCGGTGCATTGCGATATGAATTCGAATGACTGCGGCCTGGTGCTCAAGCTGACTTATCGAGGGAAAACGGTTTTGTTTCCGGCCGATATTCAGGTAGTGCCGGAACGTGAATTGCTAAGGCATCCGGAACTTTTGCGGGCGGATGTGCTGGTGGCCCCGCATCATGGGAGCGCGGAAATCACGACGGGTGAATTTCTGCGGGCGGTGCATCCGCGATTTATTCTTGCTTCAAATTCTTCGAAGCTGACGCACAAGCAGAAGGTGTTTGATGTGGTGGCTCAGGATTATCCGCTTTATCGCACGAGCCGGTGCGGGGCGATTGATGTGACGATTGAGCCGTCGGGTGAAATTGAGGTTGAAACGTATCTAGGGGTTGGTCCTCAGGAACGTGCTTTGCGATTAAGACAGTAAGTCCTGCACGTTTTGAGCGTGAAGCTGCCGGATGACATCGGCGACGGCATCTGGACTTTGCGAGTGAGCCGAGATTGTTGGGGGATTTCCATCACGATGGCCGACCACGGCGCGAAGGTGAAGCGTTTTGCTTTTAATCGTCGCCAATGCTGCGATTGGGGAATGACAGTCGCCGTGCAGGGCGGCGACGATGGATCTTTCGGCATCTATGGCTGTGCGCGAGTCCGGATCATCCAGTCTGGTCAGGATTTCCCGAGTGGCTTGATCGTTTCGGCGGCATTGCAGGGCGAGGCCGCCTTGTCCGGGAGCGGGGAGGATTTCGTCCGGCGATAGCGGATGCATGAGGGATGGGTCGAACAATTCCGCGCGGGTGATGCCGGCCATGGCGAGAACCATGGCGCCGAATTCGCCGTCGCGTAATTTTTTGATTCGGGTGTCGATGTTTCCGCGGACGCCCTGGATGCGGAGATCGTTTCGGCGGGCCAGGAGCTGGCAGCGACGGCGGAGGCTTCCCGTGGCCACGACCGCGTTTTTCGGTAGTTGGTCGATTGTGGTTGCGTCGCGTGAAATCAGAACGTCGCGCGGATCGAGCCGGGTGGGGATGGCCGCGATCATCAAATTGGATTGATCGACCAGCGGCATTGTGACGGGGAGGTCCTTGCAACTGTGGACCGCGAAATCGATTTGGTTGGCCAGCAGCGCCTGCTCGAGCTCCTTGATGAAGAGTCCTTTGCCGCCGGCTTCGTAGAGGGGGCGGTCGGTGATCTGGTCGCCGGTGGTTTTGATGATGGTTGTTTGCACTTCAACGGTTGGATACAGCCGCTGAATTTGGGCGGTGACGATGGCGCTTTGGCTGCGGGCGAGCAAACTTCCGCGCGTGCCGAGACGAATGACGGGCATGGGAGTATCTTAACATTATGGCTCAAAGAGTCTTCGTTACCGGGGCGAGCGGGTTTGTGGGATCGGCGATCTTAACGGAACTGGTTGGGCGATCGTTTGCTGTGAATGCGCTGACGAGGCAGGGAAATCCGGCGAAATTGGGGGGTGACATTCGAGAGATTCGGGGGGAGTTATCCGATGCTGCTGGCGCTGGATGAGGGATTGCAGGATTGCGACGCGGTCATTCATCTTGTTGGCATCATCAAGGAAAATCCGAGCAAGGGGGTTACGTTTGAGAAAGTTCATGTCGAGGGGACGCGAAGCATAGTTGATGCGGCACGGCGGGCTGGCGTTAAGCGGTATATCCATATGTCGGCACTTGGGACTCGCGATCATGCACCAAGCGAATATCACAAAACCAAATGGCGGGCCGAGGAGCTTGTGCGGGCGAGCGGTTTGGATTGGACGATCATTCGTCCTTCGATGATTCATGGGCCGAGTGGGGAGTTTATGAAGATGGAGGCGAAATGGGCGAGGAAGCAGTCGCCGCCATTCCTTTTCATGCCGTATTTCGGGGCGGGTTTGCTGGGGCTCGGGGGTGCGGGATTGTTGCAGCCGGTGTATGTGAAAGATGTGGCGCGGGCGTTTGTGGACGCGATTGGGAATTCCGGCACGGTGGGGAAAACGTATGAGTTGGGAGGGGCGGAGCAATTGACATGGCCGGAAATGCATCGGGCCGTGTCGCGGGCCATCGTTGGGAAAAATCGGCTGACGATGGCGATTCCTGTGTGGTATGCGAAAATGCTTGCCGCGGTTTTGCCGGGATCGATTCTGCCGTTCAATCGCGATCAGATCATTATGAGCCAGGAAGATAACACGTGCGATCTGACGGAATTCAAAAGAGATTTTGGCTGGGATCCGGTGGGGTTTGAATCTTCGCTCGGGGAATATGCCAAATCGCTTTGAGATTTATTTGGGAAGTTTTTGCAGGAAATCGATAGCCGATCGCAGGTCGGTCATTCGGTTTTCGCCGGCTTCGCGTTCGATGGCGAGCGGGCCGGTGTAATCGATCTTGTTTAACGCCGGCAGGAGTTCCTCGAACATGACTTCGCCCGTGCCGATGGGAACTTCTGTTCCCCATTCGATGCCGTGTTTTTTGGATGCGACGGCATCCTTGATGTGTACGTGGCGGATATGGCGGCTGAGGGTGGCGACGGCCTGGATGGGATCGCCCGAGCCGTAGAGGAGCATGTTGGCGGGGTCAAAATTCACCGCGACGTTGCCGCCGGGGAGGTCGTTGAGAAATTGGAGGAGTTCGGAGGCGGATTCCTGGCCGGTTTCTAATGCAAGGAGGATGTTTCGGTGATGGAGGGATTTGGCGAGCTCCGCGACTCGGTTGAGGAGCTTGGGATAATCGACGTGATTCGATGGAGGGATAAAGCCGGCGTGGGTGGTGAGGATGGTAAGAGCCAATTCCTCGGCGATTTTGGCGGCTTCGAGGGTGAGTTGTCGGCGGCACGTGCCAGAATTCGTCGGGGCGAAGCCGCCGGTGAGGCGAATGCGGGGGAGGGTGGAATAATCTTCGCCGGGAAAGTTGATCATTCCGGCGGTGAAGGTCAGGCCGCTGGCGCGGAGGTGGCCCAGTTCCATGTGCTTTTGTTTGTCGTCGAGAAAAACGAGTTTTCCGAGGGCGAGGTGGACGTGGGAGAGGCCGAGTTGCCGGACGGAGTTGACAAGTTCGGCCATGCCGAGTGGTTTGAGGGACCAACTGCAGATGCCGAGGTCGTGCTTTTGGACCTGCATGGAAAGATGGTAGCGGAGAAACCAGAAATCCGAAATCTGAATACCGAATCAAATCCGAAACCAGAATGACCGAATTGAGGTCACGGCTTCGTTTCGGATTTCTCTTCGTTTGCTTCATATCGGAGCCAGCGTTCTTTCATCCAGCGGACGCCGAGGAGATCGACGAAAGCGCGCCAGGCGCGGTTGCGGAATCCGTACTTGGCGGTGCCGGCATAGCGGACGGAGTGCTTGACCGGGGTTTCCAGGACGGTGAAGCCGCGCATTTTTACGAGCGTTGGCATGAAGCGATGAGCGCCGGCGAAGAGGTGGATGCCTTCGAGGCAGTGGCGCTTGTAGACTTTGAGGCTGCTGGCGGAATCGTTGATGGTTTCCTTGCTGATCCAGTTTCGGATGCGGTTGGCGACGCGGGTTTGGAAGAGACGGAAGGCGCTGTCCTGGCGCTTGCTGCGCCAGCCGGTGATCATGTCGTAGCCGTCGAGCATGGGGAGGAGGCGGGGGATTTCCTCGGGGTCGTTTTGCAGATCGGCGTCGATGGTAGCGATGATCTCCCCGCGGGCGGCTTTGAAGCCGGCGTCGAAGGCGGCGCTTTGTCCGCCGTTGCGGCTCATGCGGAGGAGGCGAAGCCAGGGGCGGTCGAGCATGGCGTCGCGGAGCATTTTGGGGGTTTCGTCGGTGCTGCCGTCGTCGACGATGACGACTTCGAACGTTTTGCCGGTGTTGCGCATGGCGGCTTCGACGCGGCGGAGGAGTTCGGGGATGACCTCCTGCTCGTTATACGCGGGGACGACGAGCGATAATTCGACGTTCTGGCTCATGGGTCTATTGGTATATGTCCGCTGGGGGATTGTTTCAGTACATCGGAATATCCGCCAGAGAAATTTTCCTCTTTTGCGGATAGAAGCTGGACAATCTTTTCGGCCAGGAGAGCCACGGCGATGCCCAGAGCGGCGCCGGCGACGGTATCGCTGGGGTAATGGGCGTTTTCGGCGATTCGTTCCAGGGCGACGATGATCGCCAGGGTCCACCAGAGGGGCCAGAGGCGGGGCATGACGATGGTGAGGCTCATCGACATAGCGACGGCGAGGCTGACGTCGCCCGAGGGGAAGGACAGGTTTTGTTCCGCTTTGATGAGTCCCAAAAGTCCTCCTTTGAAAGGGTGCAACTCAAACGGGGGCACTCCATGGAAAGGACGGATTCGACCAATGGCCCATTTCAGCGGGGCGTTGATTCCTGAAAGAATTCCGGCGAAGAAGACGATGGCTGTGTTTTTCCAAAGGGCGTTGCCGTGACGGAAGCCTTTGGCCCATTGGGTGATGAGAATCAGTATGCAGATGGGTAAGGTGTAGAAGGCGAAATGGCCAGGGATGCGGATGATGTGACTTAGGAGCCATTGGTTTTTCAGCCAATCGGCTAGTCCGGTGTTGTGTGCCCATGTGGAGACTGGGATGTCCAATGCGAGTGCGATCAAAAAAATGACTGCCAGGGTCGTGATGACGATGAAGGTTTTGGGGAAGCTTTGGGGCTTGGCTGGCATGATTGGGGATCATCGAACGGGATATTGCAAAGTCAAGCGTAAGGGTTTTTGGATTGTTTGAGAGAAATTTTGGCGGGCCTTTTTTCGAGTTGAGATGTTTCATTTGATCTTGGGCGTTGTAATGGGTAGACCAGTGGCCCCGGCATAATGACGAGCATTCGACAATCCAAAACATCGGCGATGGGTCTGGCGATTCTGTTGTGCTTTGTTTGCATTGGGGGCTTTTTTCGGTTTGATCATATTGCCAGGCAGAGTTTGTGGGTGGATGAATATTGGGCTCTTTATCTGGCGACGGGGCGGGGGGATCTGATTTTTGATCTGCCGCTAGGGAAGGTGATTGAATCGCCGCCGGCTGTGGGTTTTGCGGGGGCTCCGGCTGCGTGGCATATCTGGACGGGTTTGGCGAGCACGCCTCATCCGCCGTTTTATCATTTGATGCTGCGTTTCTGGGTTGATCTTTTTGGGGATGGGGATTTTGCCACGCGAAGCTTGTCGGCCGTTTTGGGGATTGGGTGCATTGTTCTGATCTTCGATCTGGTTCGATCGATTTGGGGGGATTTTTCGGCGTTGATTGCCGCCGGTGTTATGTCGTTTGCGGCTGTGCAGATTGATTTTGGTCAGCAGGTGCGGCCTTACACGCTGCTGGTCTTTATCGGGCTGATCCTTTGCAAGTCGGTGATGCTCATTGAACAAAAGGGATTGTCGCGGACGCGGATTTTGCTTGCTCGGGATCAGTTCGCTCGGATTGGTGCTGACGCATTATTTTTCGCTGGGGGCGATCGTTGCTGTGGGGTTGTATGGGTTGATCCGGTTTGAGGGTCGCAAGCGATGGGGCGTTATCTTGACGATCGCCGTCAGCCTGTTGCTCGCGGCGATTATCTGGGGGCCGATTGGGTGGAAGACGCGGCACAGTTATATCGTGGGGCCGCATTTTGGGGTGACGGGGGAATCGCTTGTTGCTGCTGTCGTTGAAGCGCCGCAAAAGCTGGTTGTGGGTGAAACTCGAAGCTGGCTTATTTCTTATGGGCTGGCGTTTTTGGTTTTTATCCTGCCGCTGCTGAACATGCGGAGGCAGCCGGAGCTTTTGTTCTGGTGGCTTTGGACGATCTGTGTTCTTGGCGTGATTGTCTTGATTGATATTGTCGCGCAGCTCGCAGCTGGTCAGCACCGGCCGGTACATCATTCTGGCGTCGCCGGGGGTTTATGTTCTGCTGGCGACTTCACTGAATCGCGGGGCGGGCGATTGGTTCCGCTGGCGGTGCTGTTTCGCGGCGGCGATGTTTGGGGTCGCTCGATGGCAGGTTGGGCCGGATTTCTCGCTGAATACTTCGACGTTGGCGCGGCTGATCGAGAAAAAAGTTGCGCCTGGTGATGGCGTTGTCATCGCCGGTCATTTCGATTCGGAACCGGCGTTTCGATATTTCCTCATCGCGCATTACGCGGGGGATTGGAAAAATCCCGTGGTGTTGCTGACCCGGCCGCCTGATCCGGAATTGGACAGGCAACTGGGTTTGTTAGGGCACATCTGGGTCATCGGTTACGACGGGGCGGACATGCGGCTGCTGCCGGGCTGGAGGATAACGGAATTTCAGGGCGTCGGGCCGGGATTCTGTTTGTGGGAAATTGTCCGCGCTGGTTCGTAGCACGGTCGTGTCCGCTTCAATCGCGTTTTAATTTTTGCGGGTCAGCCATTCTTGACCATTCAGCCACTGAGCTAGGCGGAAGCGGCGTCACGCCCAGATGCCGAAGCATATTGAGGCATTGGGCGCGGTGATGCATGGCGTGGGTAGCGACGTGCGTGATAACGACGCCGTGCGTGAAAATGTAGGTTTTGCCGTCGCGGATTCGGGAGACGGTTTTGTCGAGGGGATGCGTTCGCGCGGAGGCGGCGAAGTCATCACTGATCGCATTTAGCAGTTTCAGGATTTCGGGTATGGACCGTTTCGTGCCTTCCAGTCGCGGGCGCAGTTCTCTGCCGGCGAGCAGGTCGCCCCAATGTTGCATGGCACCGAGAATATGCGTGGTCGTATCGTGAAGTGATCCGGGGCCCATCTCGAAACGCTGGTGGAATTGCTCGGGGGTGAGCTTCTCGCAGGTGGCCAGGATTTGGTCTGTCGCCCAGCGGTCGTGGGCCAGAAGAATATCCAAGAGATTGCTTGTTGGCATTGCCGTTCCTTTTCTTTTAGGTCAATAGAGACGCCAATTGTATCCAACTTTCGATTTGCAGGCATTTCGGATAATTTGGTTGTTATGGCGATGCTAGACGACATCCTTTCCTTCAACCGCCAGTTTGTCTCTTCCAAGGCTTACGAGTCGTTTCTCACGGACCGGTTTCCCGACAAGAAAATTGTCATCGTCACCTGCATGGATACGCGGCTGACGGAATTGCTTCCCAAGGCGATGAACCTGAAGAATGGGGACGCCAAGTTTATCAAGATCGCCGGAGCGGTGGTGGCTGCGCCGTTTGGATCGGTGATGCGGTCGATTCTGGTCGCGATTTATTCGCTGGGGGTGAGGGAAATCTATGTGGTCGGCCATCACGATTTCGCCATGAGCAGCATGGGTCATCAGGCGATCATTAAGCAAGCCCGTGAGGCGGGCATCGGCGCTGACGTCATCGATACGCTTGAACATGCCGGGATTGACCTGGAATCCTGGCTTACGGGTTTCGCCTCTCCGGCGGCCGGCGTTCATGCCTCGGTGCGCATGATCCGGAATCATCCGCTTCTTCCCAAAAATATTTCGGTTCACGGTCTGCTTATCCATCCCGACACTGGCGAGCTGGATGTTCTCTCAATTGACGAAAACTCTACGGCATAGTCAGGCGCACGCACAAGATTTTGAAGATAAACCGGCATGGACGAATCATTCGCCAATGATTTAAGCGCGATTGCTCGGATCGAAGCCGTGCAGAAGATCCTTGAGGTGGTCTGCCGAATCACCGGGCTTGGTTTTTCCGCGGTGGCGCGGGTGACGGAAACACGATGGATCGCATGCGCGGTGCGTGACGAGATCGCG
Organism: uncultured Phycisphaerales bacterium; assembly: GCA_963773725.1. Classification (GTDB taxonomy): domain Bacteria; phylum Planctomycetota; class Phycisphaerae; order Tepidisphaerales; family Tepidisphaeraceae; genus PALSA-1353. The sequence goes on along the minus strand of CAVZCA010000005.1, from coordinate 358,400 downwards.
TTTGGCCTGCAACCGGGCGGCGAACTGAAGGTGGGGACGACCATCTGCGACGAGATTCGCCGCAGCGGCAAGCTGGTGGCTATCGATCACGTCGCGGAGGACGAGATTTTTGCAACCATCCGACGCCGAAGATGTACGGGTTTCAAAGTTATATCTCGGTTCCGATCAACCTTCCGGATGGGCGGTTCTTTGGCACCTTGTGCGGGATTGATCCGAAGCCTGCGCGCCTGAATACGCCCGAGACGCTTGGCATGTTCAAGCTGTTTGCCGATCTGATTGGGATGCATCTGGAGTCGCAGGAACGGATGGCGGCCAGCGAGGCGGCGCTTTCGAGCGAACGGGAGACGGCCAAGCTCAGGGAGCAGTTTATCGCGGTGCTTGGGCACGATCTTCGCAATCCGTTGGCGGCTATCCAATCGGGTGCGCATGTGCTACGAGCGATGGAGCAGAACCAGAAGTCAGAGCAATTCATTGCGATTATTCAGCGAAGCGCTTTGCGTATGGCCGCACTCATCGACAATGTTCTTGATTTTGCGCGTGGCCGTCTGGGGAGCGGGCTTGATATTCATCGAGTGGTCGATTCAAACCTCGCAGCCGCGCTTGAGCAGATTGTGACTGAATTGAAGACGGCATGCCCCGCGCGGACGATTCATGAAGAAATTGCGATCAATAAACCAGTCTTTTGCGACAGCGCCCGGCTCGCCCAGATGTTATCCAACCTGCTGGCAAATGCTTTGACGCACGGTGATCCCGAAGCGCCAATCTGGGTTCGCGCCCGGACTTTTGCCACTAGTCTCGAACTATCGGTTACCAATAGGGGTGAGACGATCCCGCCTCACATCATCAGGATACTCTTTGAGCCTTTTGCTCGCGGCATCGCCCGGCCCGGGCAGCAGGGATTGGGCCTGGGTCTCTACATCGCCACGGAAATCGCTCGTGCCCATCAAGGCTTGCTGGAGGTTGCATCCTCAAAGGGGGAGACCTGTTTTACGTTTAGGATGCCGATCTTAATGGAGTAAGCCATGGCTGATCAGCGGGGCAAATCAGTCGGCGGCATGATCCGTGTCGGTATCAGCGGGTGGACGTATGTGCCGTGGCGGGGGACTTTTTATCCGAAGAAATTGGCGCAGAAAAATGAGCTGGCGTATGCGAGCGCCATGCTGCCTAGCATTGAGATCAATGGAACGTTTTACGGGCTGCAGCGGCCGAAAAGTTATGCGGCTTGGTATGAGCAGACGCCGGCGGGATTTGTTTTTTCGGTGAAGGCATCGCGGTTCATCACGCATATCCGGCGGCTTCGCGAGGTGGAGACGCCGCTGGCTAATTTCCTGCTATCCGGGCTGCTGCGGCTGAACGAAAAGCTGGGGCCGATTTTGTGGCAATTTCCGCCGACCATGAAATTTGATGCGAAGCTGTTTGAGACGTTTCTGGGGCTGTTGCCGGGCTCGACGAAGGAGGCGACCAGGCTGCTTAAGAATTGTGACAAGTGGATGAAAGGGAGGACGTGGGGGGAGATTGACCGCGATCGGCCGATGCGGCATGCAGTGGAGATTCGGCATGAGAGCTTCGCCGCGGAAGCGTTCGTGCGAATGCTGCGGAAATATGGCGTTGCGTTGGTGTGCGCGGATACGGCTGGCAAATGGCCGATGCTGCACGATGTGACGGCTGATTTTGTTTATGCCCGCCTGCATGGAGCTGAGGAACTTTACGCGAGCGGATATACGGAGACGGCGCTGGATGACTGGGCGGGGAAGATTCGAGCCTGGTCAAAGGGGGGTGATGCGCCGGGTGCGCATCGCATGGGGCCGGTTGCGCGGAAGCGGGCGAAGCGGGATATTTTTGTTTACTTTGATAACGACGTGAAAGTACGATCACCATTTGATGCGGCGCGACTGGCGGTGAAGCTGGGATTGCGCGATGAGCCGTTGGAAGAGGGTGGGGAACTTCTCAATGGCGAGGTACCGCGGGCGCAGTGGCCCGCCATCAAAAAACGTTAATCTTATCTGGAGGCATTGTGGAGCCGAAACTGGTTCATCTTCCGGAGATGAAAGTGGTGGGTCTTGGTACGAAATTTATTTCAGCCCAGTCGCCGGATAAGAACAACATGAAAAAGATTCCGGAGCTCGGGGGGCGGTTCATGTCGCAGATATCGCAGATCAAAGATCGGGCCGGCGATGTTTATTTTGGTCTGGTGGAAGCGTTGCCGCCGACTGAGAGCAAGTCGCATCCTGATGAAATGTTTTATATTGCCTGCACCGAGGTGACGAAGATCGATTCTTTGCCGCCAGGGATGATCCAGCGGGTAGTCCCCGCGGGAAAATATGCGTCGTTTACGCATCAAGGGAAGCTGGACGGGCTGGAACGGACAATGATTTATATTTACCAGTCGTGGCTGCCGAAGTCGGGGGTGAAGCTTCGCAAGGCGCCGCATCTGGAGTTGTATGATCAACGATTTATTCCCGGGTCGGATCGATCGGAGTTCGATATTCTGCTGCCGGTGCAGGGATAATTGTGTGAATTTTCTTTTTATCCGGCGAATGGATTGTTAAGATATGGTTGGAGGGTGAGTGATATGGACTTGCGTTTTCGGCTGCAATTGGCCGAGGCATTCGGCCCCATCAACCGCTGGTTTTGTTCCGAAGCATACGGTCGGGAGATCGACGATCCGGAGTTGCTGATCATTCACTACATCAAAAGCGGCGGGGCTGCGGATTTTGCGGAGAGATTTGATGAGGCGATGGGGAGACTGAACCGCTGGTATTGTTCGGAATTTCATGGGCGCGAGATTTCCGATCCGCAAATCTTGTGGGATTATTACATGAGCCATGTGCCGGCTCGGGCGTGCGAACCGGAAAATTCTGAGGTCGAACTCGATATTCTCTGCTGAGATAGCACTTCGTTGATCGTGATCGCGTTTCAAAATGAAAAAGCCGACCCCGCTTCGAGCGAGATCGGCTTTCACTCAATCTGGTTGGACAAAGAGGCGGAAATTACGCTGTCCGGCGACGTGATCGGCGCAGCAATGTGGTCGCGCCCATCAACAAGAGGCCAACCGAAGATGCCGGTTCGGGGACCGACGCAAATGTAAATTGCGCGATCGCACCATCGGTGCCGGCCGTGCCGGTTGTGGCCGATCCACTGCTCAGGTTGACGATGCTGGCGACTCCGTCGCCGACATCGTTGACATTGTCAAACGTCACAAATCCAAATCCGCCGCCGCTGACTGTTGCGCCGGTGGGGATATTCACGTCGAGGAGCAAATTTCCTTGCGACGGGGTGTATGCGAATGGCGTTTGTAAATTGATTGTGTAATCAAAGACTTTGGTTGCGCCGCCGTTGGCGTCGGTGTCGCTGGTCGTGAGCGTCAGCGGGCCGCTGTAGACCGTGGTTGCATCCGGGCCAATGTTGTTTGCGTATGTGGTGCTCAAGGCAGTCGCGCCCTGCTCGGTTTTTGTCGTGGTTGAGAGCGTGATGATGACGTCGGAGATATTGACCGTGCCAGAAACAAACGCTGAAGTGCTGCTGCCGGGATAGGGGCGGAATTGTATGGTTGTTAGATCCTGCGTGCCCGCTAAGGCAGAAAACTGTGATGCGGGATAGAGCACCTGATTCGCGAGCCAGTTGTGCTGTAATAGTTAAACGGCGCCGGTCCCTGGGCATCGCCGCCCGTGGTGGCATTGGCGTTTGGAACGACGATTGTCGCGGCCATCGCTTGTTGGGATAGAAGCGCGGTGGCTGCCAAAATTGACGTGGTCAAGATAGAAAAACGACGCATCCCTGTTCTCCACTTCCGACCCATTGAGGGTACATGACATGCCTGATTGATGATGCGCGAAACGACCGCACAACATTCCAGGCGTACCGGGACAAGTACGGAGCGGGGTTTGGGCCGGATGTAATAAAAGCGAATTTTTAAAAGAGATTCAAATCGGCGCGGGAATTTCTATTGCAGGTCAAAGCTCGCCACATTGCTCGCGGCGTTATCTGGCGACCTGTCGGTCGAGTAAGGGTGTCAGCTAAGGGTCAGACGGCCAATCAGGCGGCATCAGCGCCTTGGAGATAATGATTGACAGTTCTATATAGGCAGTCTATATATTAAGGCATGGAAGGCATCAGCGGCGATCAGCTTCGGGGTCACCTGGAAAATCTGGTTCTGGCTTCTCTGCGGCAGGGAGAGGCGCACGGCTTTGAGATTCTCAAGCGGCTCGATGCCGCCGGTTCGGGCTCGCTGCGATTGAAAGAGGGGTCGCTTTATCCGGCGCTTTATCGGCTTGAGGCGCAGGGGCTGGTGAAGGGGGCCTGGGAAGAGGGGGAGACCGGGCGGCGCGGGCCGCGGCGGCGTATTTACCGATTGACCGCCAAAGGGAAAAAACGCCAGCGGCAATCGCGCGAGGAATGGAATTTATTCGTCCGGATCATGGGCGGCATCCTGGGAGCTTGAGCATGAACGAACTCATGATTCACGTAGAACGGATCGTCAGGCCCATCGGCGCTGCGCAGTGGCGGAAGCTGCGCACTGCGCACGGAATTGCTGGCGCATTTACAGGGAACGTTGGATGAAGAACGCGAGCTCTCTCCCAGTGACGAAAGAGGGGCTATCGAGAAAGCGAAACTCCGGCTTGGCGAGCCGCTCGAACTCACGAAGAAACTGCAGCAAACGGTTCCGCTGATCGAGCGCTTGCTTCTGGGCAGGATGCCTGCGCCTGCGCCGGTTGGATCAATTGGAGCAGCGGATGGCGCGCGTGCCGGGCAGCGCGGCCCAATGACTCTTGGCCACAAAATGATCCTGATCGCGGCGGCCATTTTGCCTTTTATGCCGCTGCCCATTTATATGTACATCGTGCTGGCAGAGTCGGGCATGCAGACCCAGCATGTCGAATTGGCGCTGGCGGGAAATCTCGTCGGCGAATCGGCTTTTGTTCTCGCGTGTTATTATTTTGTTTTTGCAGCGGCCGCCCCGGATGATCGGCTGGACTGGTGGGGCACGTTAACGCGAGGGGCGATCATTCTTGCATTGCAAATCGGCCTGGCGTTCTTCGCCACGTTCCGCATCGCGAGCCGGGTTGTGACGATTGGAGAGATGGCGACGTGTGCCGCATCAACCGCTGCGCTGGTGGCGATATCGGGGTTTATCGCCAGAAGCGTTGGGGTGCTGAGGCGTTCTTATGACGAATGGTTGATGCTGGACATCGCCGAATAAGGGGCCAGCGGAGAGATAAATAGGGTGCGAGCAAAACGAGTTCACCCGATGCATTCTGGAGGAGATTTGGCCTCCTGGAATCGGAGTGATGGGATACCGGTCGAACTTTTCCTATGTTTCCAGAATGAAAAAGATGTTTTGCCATTCGCCTGGCTGCTAGAGCGGTTGAACCGCTCTAATTCATGACTGCAATGGATATCGCAGCGCTACTCCTTCAACACCACCATGCTCTTACCCTCGACCAGCATGTCATAAACCATTGCAATGTCATCAGCGTGCATGCGGATGCAGCCCATGCTGGATTGTTTGCCGATGCTGTCGGGATCGATGGTGCCGTGGATGCCGTAAGACATTTTTCCGACGGCCTGTCCTTCGGTGCCGGTGAGGCCGATCCAGTAGCCGCCGAGGGGATTTTTGGGATCGTCGGCGGCGATGACGCCTTCGCCGCGGGGGCTGTAGTAGGTTGGATGTTTCAGCTTGCGGTGGGGTTCGACCATCCAGGTGCCGACGGGCGTGGAGTCGTCTTTGCCGAGGCCGACCATGTATGTGGTGACATACATCGAGCTTTTTTCGCCGGGCAATCCACCGAGATAGAGGTCCATCGTGAAGTTATGTTTGTCGACGACGGCGAAGAAGGGGCCTTCGACGAGCTTGATGGTTGCGCCGGAGCGGAGATGTCTGGGGTCGATGCCGTTGACGCGGCCGAGCATTTCCCATGTGCAGTCGTGGGCCTGCGCGATCCGGGCGAGGCTGTCGCCGGGCTGGACCACATAGGTTCCGCCGTATGGATCATCGGCGAAATGCTGGCGACCGAAGATGACGGTTTGATTGATCTGGCTGATGATCGATTTGACCGATGCGGTCTGGGTGACCGATAGTTCGCCGGATTGCAGCGAATCATTTAATTGCGAGCGGGCGCTGAGGAGCCGTCCATTATCGATATCGGATTGAGCGCTGGAGATGACCGATGAAGCCAGCATGCTGGGTTCAGTCGTCGCGGTGGACTGAAATCCGGCGGGTTGAGCTGGTTGAGCTACCGCCGGTTGAGGCGCGGCGTGCGCGGGCGGATCGATCATCGCTGGAGAAGAAGGCAGTGCAATTTCCGGGGCCGGTTGTGTGGCCGGGATGTTCGCGGCGAGCGCTGAATCAGTTGTCAGCGGCGGCGCGGATGGAATGACGCTGGCGGCGCCGGCGCTCTGATGATTCATTTTGTAAATGAACGAGAGAGCGGCGGCGGAAAAGCTCACCAGCAGAACTACGATAAAACACGGCTGACGCGGCGGGTTTGGCGACTCAAGAGAACCTCCATGTTCTCGGAACGATTTGTGTGCGGGCATTACGGGCTGATGCAGTTGGTTGCAAAACGCCGAATCCCGCGATCAGTACAGAGCATACTCAGAGCCATGTCATGGTCAAGCACGGGAAGTTTCGGAACGATCTGTTCTTCGAATCCCATGCCGCAGGAAACGCCGATGAAATTCGGACTGAGCGAGGAAGCGATCGTAGAACCCCATGCCGCGGCCGATGCGATGGCCGTCGTTGGTGAAGCCCATGCCGGGGACGATGACGAGATCGATCATGTTGACGGGCATGGGCTGACCGCTGACCGGCTCGCGGACGCCGGGGCCGGTGGTGGTCATGCCGGTTTGGAGACTGGTGATTTCGACGGGGAGCATTCGGCGCTGGTCCCAACTTACTTTGGGGACGACGACGGTCTTTTGCCGGTTTGCCAGCATTTGAGGGCGAGCTGAGCGGTGTCGAGTTCGTGCGGGGTGCTGAGATAGAGCATGACGACGCGGGCCGCGGCGAATTCGGGACTGGCGGTCAGGAAAGCGGTGGCAGCCAGGCTTTTGGCTCTGCCGCTGGGCATCGGTCATGGCCGCCAGCTTCTCGCGAAGTTGGTGGCGAATATCGCCTTTATCGGGCGTGTCGGACATGCAAACCCTCTCGTATTCGCATCCCGGCTACTTTGTTTCCGCAGGGCCTTTAGGCGGGGAATTGCTTGAATTCTCCGGTTCAGTCCGCTGCAACCTCTGCCTGATCTCCGCTTCGTAGCCTCGGTTCAGCGGGATCATAATATACCTTATCGACTCCGAGGTAGTCTTGTTCGACAATTCCGCCTGGAAAATCGTGGGAATATCGATATCCCTCGCCGTGGCCGAGGCGTTTGGCGCCCTGATAATGGGTGTCCTTGAGGTGTTTTGGGACGGGGAGGGTGCGGCCTTCCTTAACATCTTTGGCGGCGGCCCAGATTGCCTTGGCAGAGGCGTTGGATTTGGGGGCGGTGGCCATGTAAATGACCGCCTGGGAGAGGGTGAGTTGGGCTTCGGGCATGCCGATTTTTTCGACGATGTCGAAGGCAGCGGCGGCGACGGAAATGGCCTGCGGGTCGGCGTTGCCGATGTCTTCCGAGGCGAGGATGGCGACCCGGCGGGCGATGAAGCGGGGGTCTTCGCCGGCTTCGAGCATGCGGGCGAGCCAGTAGACGGCGGCGTCGGGATCGGAGCCGCGCATGCTTTTGATCAGGGCGCTGGCGGCGTCGTAATGCTCATCGCCGGTGCCGTCGTAGACGATGGCCTTGCGCTGGATGGATTGCTCGGCGACATCGAGGTCGATGCGAATGGGGCCGGGGGATTTGCCATCCTGCTGCTGGGAGAGGACGGCGACTTCGAGGGCCATGAGTGCGCGGCGGGCGTCGCCGTCGGATTTGGTGGCCCAGAGATTGATGGCGTCATCTGAAATCTCGAATTTCAGATTTCCATAGCCGCGGTCTTTGTCGGCGATGGCGCGGCGAATCAGAAGGCGGATGTCTTCCTCGCTGATCGGGGAAAACTGGAATATCTGGCTGCGGCTGACGAGCGGGGAGTTCACGGCGAAGAAAGGATTCTCGGTCGTTGCGCCGACGAGGAGGATCAATCCCGCTTCGACATCGCCGAGGAGAATATCCTGCTGGGCGCGGTTGAAGCGGTGGATTTCGTCGAGGAACAAAACGGTGCGATTGCCGCCGGCGCGAGGCGTTCCTTGGCTGCGTCGAGGATCGCGCGGACTTCCTTGACGCCGACGGCGGCGGCGTTGACTTCGACGAATTCGCTTTTGGTGTAGATGGCGATGAGCTGGGCGAGGGTGGTTTTGCCGGTTCCGGGCGGGCCGTAAAAGATGACGCTGGTGAGGCGGTCGGCTTCGAGCATTCGCCGGAGGAGTTTGCCGGGGCCGAGGAAATGCTGCTGGCCGACGAATTCGTCAAGAGATCGCGGCCGCATGCGGACTGGGAGTGGGGCCACACGCGAGAGGTTTTTTTTGCGGGAATCGGCGAAGAGATCCATCTCCAAATGATAGCCGATTGGTCTTGTTTGCGGCGGGATTTTCAGGTTTTAAGCGAAACGCATTCCCGGCATCACCATCGCTTCATTTGCTGGGCGACCTTCATCGGCAAGCCGAATAGATCGATGAACCCACGCGCGGCTGTCACGTCGTAGCCTTCCATGCTGAAGCTGGCTAGTTGCGGGTCATACAGGCTGTGCGGGCTGGTGACGCCGGCGGCTGTCGCGCGGCCTTTGAATAGTTTTACTTTGACCTGTCCGGTGACCGGGCCCTGCGTGTGATCGACGAACGATTGCAGGGCCTCGCGGAGCGGGTGGAACCATTGGCCGTAATAGACCAGTTCCGCATAGCGGAGCGCGACCTGCTGCTTGTAGTGGAACGTGTCGCGTTCGATGCAGATTTGTTCGAGGGCTTTGTGGGCTTCGTAGAGGATCGTGCCGCCGGGCGTTTCGTAGGCGCCGCGGGATTTCATGCCGACCAGGCGGTTCTCGGCTAATTGGGTTTGGCCGACGGCGTGTTTGCCGCCGAGTTCGTTGAGCGTTGCGATCAGTTCGTGGCCGGGCATTTTCTTGCCGTTGACGGCGATGGGGTTGCCACGCTCGAAATCGATCGTCACATATTCCGGCTCGTTTGGGGCTTTGGAGACTGGGACGGAGATCAGCCAGAGATCGTCCTTCGGCTCGTTGGCGGGGGATTCCAGGTCGGCGCCTTCGTGGCTGATGTGCCAGAGATTGCGGTCGCGGCTGTAGATTTTCTTTTTGCTCTGATCGACGGGGACGCCTTTTTTGTTGGCGTAGTCGATGGCGCTTTCGCGGTCGCGCAGGTCGAAGGTGGTGTCCTTCCACGGGGCGATGATCTTCAGATCGGGGGCAAGGGACATGTACGTCAGCTCGAAGCGCACCTGATCGTTTCCCTTGGACGTTGCGCCGTGACCGACGGCGTCGGCGTTTGTCTGGCGAGCGACTTCGACCTGATGCTTGGCGATGATCGGGCGGGCGATGCTGGTGCCGAGCAGATAGTCGTTTTCGTAGATCGCATGGGCGCGCAGCATCGGGAAGCAGAATTCCTCGGCGAATTCCTTCCGCAGGTCCTTGATGATGACTTCATCCGCGCCGCTCTTTCTGGCTTTATCTTCGATGCCTTTGAGTTCATCGCCCTGACCCAGTTCGGCGGCGAATGCGACGAGCTTCACGCCGGGATAGCGGTCCTTGAGCCAGGGGAGAATGACGCTGGTATCGAGGCCGCCGCTGTAGGCGAGGACGATTTTCTTGGGGGCATCGGAAGCTTTGGTTGACATTTGTTTACTCCGGAAAGGCGAACAGTATATGAACTAGCGGGGGCGATGCTACCGGAGTGGCCCGCGGTGTGTTCACCGCGGGCTAAATGGGTCGGTGGGCGGCCCAGGATTGCCGGGCGAGGATTGTCTGCTCGCGGAAGCGGCGCCGGAATCTATCGACCATGAGGAGATACATGATGCCGAATGTCAGCAATGCCAGGCCGATGAGAGCAGTGCTGCAGCCCAGCAAGGACATGGGATCTCTATTGGGAGCCCTCACGCTTCGGGCGATCGCTCCCATGCTTTGGCCGATCACGATCAGCATCAGAAGTCCATACGCGCTGGATAGAGCGACTTTCAGAAAGTCAGCTCTGGAGGCCAACGGCGTATCGGGAATGCGCCGGCGAGCTTTGCGACGTATTGGAGTTGAGCGGTCAGACCGACGATGCTGGCGATGACCGCAAGGGTGTTGATGACCAGGAGTATTTGTCTTCCAATTGGTGGAAAGATTGAGATGTTGAAAGCAAGACCTACCAGAGCATTCCCGACCCATAACAGAAGAGTGATGCGGATGATTTTTCGAGCGGCGCCGTAGTCATCTTCGCCAATACCGCTGGGGTCCGGTTCAGTGAGAAGCCACGATCCGACCGCTATGAATACATTGCCGGCGAGCCAGAGGAGTTGAAAAAGCATGTGGTGTGTCTGTGTTCGGATCGCGCCGATTTGTGTGCGCGATATGGCTCTCAATTACGTTGAGAATCAAATCGCCAACAATGAGGAAGAGTCCAAAAAGAGTACACCGTGCGCCCGTGGCAAGTTTTCTCACCCATGCCGGATCGGAAAACCTCAGGAAATTTCCAAAGATCGAGACACCGACGGGGGTTCCGCATTCAGGGCAGTTACCGCTGATTGGCTGGGTTCGCAGGTTGTATGAGCATTTTCGGCAGGGGATGTCGTCGGTTACGACGAGCGGGGATGACGGCCTCGAGGAATCCGGTTCAGGAGGTGACGTCATGACGTTGTCGGACATCGCTGCCTCCCGTCATTTTTTTATGTCGGCCTAGGCGGTCTGGCCAACGCTTGAATCGTCGGAGCTTCCTGTTGGCTTGCTCATTAAGATGTGCTTGATCAATTCCAGGCGGAGGACGACCTGATCCATGTCCGCGGGCCGCTTGGCGGGGCGGGTTGAGACGCATTCCATGACGAGATTGGAGAGTCCCGGGGGAACCGTGGGGTTCAGGTCTGCCGGCGTTTGGATTGTTTGATCAAGCAGGAAGCTGTTGTCTCCCTTTTTGTTGACCGTGTAGAGGGTGGGGATGTTTGTTCCGGTCAGGGTCCAGTAGATGGTGGCTCCGAGGTTGAAGACATCGGTTTGAACGCTGATGGGGCGGCGGGCGACCTGTTCAGGGGCGATGTAATCCGGCGTGCCCTGGATTCGTTCTTTGACCGTTCCGATTTTGCACCCCTGGCCAAAGTCGATCACTTTCACCATGCCGTGATCGTTGCGGAGGATGTTGTTGGGCTTTAGATCGCAGTGGGCGTAACCCAGGCCGTGCATGGCCCGGAGGCCCTGGGCGACTTGGATGAAGGTATCGACGATCTCGACCATTTCCCGGGGGGGCGGACATCGAGCGGGCGGCCATCGACGAGTTCCATAATCAGGAATGCTTCCTTGGGCTGCATCAGGAAGTTGCGCGTGATCTTCAACTCGAATGATTTGCGGAGATTGGGATGGTTGAACTGGCGGGAGATTTCGAACTCCGTTTCCATCTGTTCGATGAAACGGTCGTCCTTCTTCTCTTTACGCACAACGTACTTGAGGGCGTAAACTTGGCGCGTTTGGGGATCGTTGACAGCGTAGATGGTACTACGCCGCACCTTCTCCCAGACGCTCCAACACCTCATATTGGAGGAGCTTTTGAGCCATGAACTACAAACCATCCCGGAGAACGTTATTTCCCCGTCCCGCTGGATGGACGGTGGGAGGAGGAAAAAGCCCAAGGTTGGGGATAACGGGGAAAGATAAAAGCGGCCGCCTTGGTGCGAAACGTTGCCCGTGAAAAACTATTTACTTAGCGGGATAACCTATGTAAAGGACGCGTAAATAGCAAGCGGATAATCGGGTGGCTAAGGCGGGGCAGTGGCGGCTATTACGGGAGAATCTGATCGCGAAACGCGGTGGTCGGAAAATATCGGCCAACACTCGACGGCGAGGCTGTATCGCTGAGAAGAATGACCTTGTCGGCCCCGATGCGGAACTGGTTTTGCAGGGTGCTGACGAGCTGCGTCAATCGCCGCAGTTGAACCGGGGTTGGCATCGAATGATCGAAATCCCCGACGATGCAGATGCTGACACAGGTGGGTTCGATATGATCGACCCCAAGCGGGGCGGCGGCGGGCTGTTGATTGTTCCAGCGGGGGCTGACTTCGAGTTCGCCATCCTGACAGCCGTTGCCGTTGCCAATGATGAAATGATCGCAGACGCCCGAGCCGGGCCGGGCGAGGGTGCTGGCGTTGCCGGCGGTGGTTGATGACTGGTGGACGTAGATGAACTTCCACTGCTCCGGCTTAGCGGCGACGGAGGTTTTGAAGATTTCGTCTAGGAACAGGCCGTGATCGGAGGCGGAAAGGCTGTTAAATCCCTCGGCGACCAATGGGGGCGGGGCGAGGGCGAGCAGGAGCGCGCTGGCCAGCGACAGGAGGGCGACAAGGCTGGTGAGTACAACAATTTTTCGCTTGGATTGCATTGCAGGAGTCCGATAAAAAGGGCCGAGTCGAGCCTCTACAAGGTTCATCGGCAGATGCGCATCAATCTGTTGCGAAAATTTCAGTGCATTGCATGAAATGTTTTCAGGCGGCGAAAACTTGCGGGAATTCGGATAGCGTGTGGCTCAAAAGAGTGGATTGAATCGGAACTCAAGCGGATACGATCATGAACTCGCTCAGCATCTGGCGGACCACCGTTAATCAGGGCGATGTCACTTACATCTGGACTCGGGAAGGCCGCTTACCTGCCGGCGTGAATGGATCGGCTCTTGGGGGAAAACGTTTACACTCGACGACGGGATTCCTCTCAAGCAGTTCAACTGGGGAGACAGCTATATCTGGAGAGATTCGAGCTATGCGACGGGGCTGACCGTGCCCGCCGGTGCTGAGCCCGGAACCTATCATTTGCACATCAAAGGTCAGGACACCGGCATCGCAATTACGGTCCGGCAAGCGCCGGTCCCGAAGCCGCTGGTGGTCGTTCCGCCATCCGGCAAGGTGGATTCGGCGAATATTCAGGGTGTGCTGGATGCGGGCAAGAGCGTCCGCCTGGCGGCGGGGGTGTATACCATCGACCGGACGATTACAGTTCCGGCCGGCGCGGCCGTACGCGGGGCGCACCGCGATGCGACGATCCTGCTCCGCACGCCCAGCGATAAGGATTACAAAGACACGCTTTTTACCTCGACGGGAGACGACATTGCGTTCAGTGATTTCACGGCTGACGGCGCCTTTGCTCCCGGCGCGGTGCTGTTTCATAACTATCCCGGCGCCAACAGGTGGGGCACGTTTCAAAGACTTCGCCTGCGCAGCATGACGACGATGATGTGGACCGGCTCGGAGTCGTTTGTGCAGGACATCGAAATGAAATTCTGCGGCGGTTTCGTCGGCGGCGATCATGCGATGTGGAAAGACATTTCATTTGAGGGGTACTGGGAGGGCGGAAATGAATGCATCGCGTATGGCGATCAATTTGCCATGATCAACGCCTCCTGGCGCGATACCGGCCGCGGAATCATCCTGCGAAAGGGGCCGACCAACGCTTTTTTTAGCAGGTTGGTATTCGATGGAATCCAGTACGCCAATAACGGCGACGAAGTGATTCTCGTCGAAGACGCCAGTCCGGGTCTACAAGGATGCATGTTTTTGCATGTGCGGGTGCGTAATTGCGACGGAGCGGCTATCCAGTTCTGGGATTCACCGGCGAGCAATAATTATTTTCGAGATATTCAGGTCAATGGCGGTCAGGGTATCAACCTGTGGCCGAACGGCAGAACGATTCAGATGAACAATTTGTTTGAGGATGTTGAATTGCGAGGTTGCACGGGAATCAGCCTGGGCGGGGCGACAGGCAATGTGTTCAAGGGGTTGGCGATCATCAGCCCCCGTTCGACCTGGAGCAATCAGGGATGTTACAATCCACAATATTATCCACGATTCAGCAGCGCGATCCGGGGAAGCGCGGGGAATGTATTCAATCCGGTGACGATCATGGATTTGCCGGAGGGATGGAAGGCGATGGATTGAATCGGGCGCGGATGTTTCATGCCGCGAATGATTGCGATCAACGGTTAATCCGCGAAACCTTTCAACTGGGCCGCACTGACTGGATGGAATGTTCCGCCCGTCGCCGAGGCGATTTTTGCCAGCACTTTGTCGCTGGGGACGCCGTTGACGGCGAAGCAATCGATCTTCGCCTTGGATGTGCCGCGGAGTTTCAGGACCTGATCGACCAGCGAATCATCGAGATCACCCGCCTTGGCGGTGATGAGCATGATCTGTCCCGGATCATCGCCGAGCACCGTTGCAGCGATGAGATGGGGTCGGTGCTGCCGGCGGCGGTTACATTCTGAAGCCTGTTGCGCGCCGCGTCGATGTTGTCTTTAACCGCGAAGGCGGGTTGTTTGGCGGTTGGATAGGTTTCGGTGTCTGGGTTCCAGAAGAGAACCTGGAACTGGCGATCCGGGCCGAGGGATTCGATTGATTTGAATAGGGCGGATTGCATGGGATCAAGCACCTCGGCCGAGCTTGAGCCGTTGTCGATCACGTAGACCACGACGGATTGGTCAATCGGGACGCCGCAGAAGCTAGGGGTTGCAACTTGATTGGTGGGGGCGGCGGCGGGCCCGCCGGAAGCGACGGAATCAGCCGCGGGATTAGCGGCGGGTTTAGAGTTTTCCGAGCCATGGAATGCCAGGATAAGAACGACGACGATCAGAACGATGATGGCTGCCGCCGCCAGGCCCAGCAGCGCCCTCAGATTCGTGGGGCGGGATGGGGGGGAGGCCGACTGCTTCCGCAATCGGTTGTCGGACAATCCGCTGCTTTGCACGAGGTCGGCCAGGTCGTCGAGCCCGCTTCCGCTGCCTGTTGCCACGCCGGTATTGCGGGCTTTATTTTCAAAAAGGGTTTTGGAGCCTTTGGCTGTGCCGACGGCGGTTTTCTGGGAGGAGCCTTTTGCGGGGACGGTTTGAATGGTTCCGCAGTATTGGCATCTGCACACGCCGCCTGCGAAGGCATCGTCGATGCTCAGGACTTTCTTGCAGCTTGTGCAGGTGATGTTGATCATGAACAGATTACGGCTGCCACAGATAATAAAATCCGCTGGGCATCCATTCGCTCATCGGGAGTTTGAGGTTCAAACTGTTGCTCTGAGGCATGGAGGCGGGCATTTCGGCGTAAATCGAGCCGGTGTATCCGAAGGGCGCTTGTACATCACCACTTCCGCGCCGGGGCGCTGGCCATCTGGCGGGCCATCGCAATCGCGTCATCCAGCCGGCCGGTCTGGTCAGCTAGGCCGAGCGTTACCGCGTTGGTTCCGCTGAAAACGCGTCCGTCGGTGACGAGGGTGATGGTCTTATCGTCTTTGATCCCGCGGCTGGTGGTGACCACATTCTTGAAGCGGGCGTAATACTCATCGACCATGTTCTGCATCACGGCGCGGGCTTCGGGAGTCAGATGGATGAACGGAGAGCCCATGTCTTTCAGCGGGGCGCTTTTGATCGACACCTCGCGGGCGCCGAGCTTGCCGAGCGTGTCTTCCAAATCGAACGACTCGAAGATCACGCCGATGCTTCCGACGATGGATGTGGGGCAGACGATGATCTTGTCCGCGCCGCAGGAAACGTAATACGCGCCGCTGGCGGCGACTTCCTGCGCGGATGCGATCACGGGCTTGTGCGTTTTGGCCTTGAATCGCAGCAGGGCGTCGTACATCGTGTCGGAGGTGGTCACCGATCCGCCGGGCGAATTCACCCGCAGAACTACGGCTTTGACGTCATCATCACCCGCGGCCTGATCGAGTTCCTGCACGAAGAGGCTGAGGGGATTTTCGGATGGCTGGAGCAAACCCCCGGTCCTGTCATCGACAAGCATTCCCTCGACTTCGATGATGGCAATCTTCCCGCCAAACGCCCGCCCCTCGGAGACGGAAATTTCCCGCAATTCGGATGTATTGGAAACAGGCGTGATCAATAGGCTGGGGCTTCCGCATCCTGCGAGAAGCAACATCAAACAGAAGCAAGAACAGATTCGAACTTTCAAACTTCCTCCGTGTCGTGGGATATCGTCGTGAGGCATTTAGGATACGATAACGCCGGGAGATTCTAACTGTGGCCTATCACGTGAGCAAAGCGCAATTCTACAAGCTGGTCGAGTCGGCGCTGGAGGAACTGCCCGAGCAGTTCGCGGATTTTCTGGAAGAAGTCCCAGTCGAGGTCCGCGATCAGCCGGATGAATCACAACTTCGCTCGGCCCATGTTGGGCGCAATGGACTACTACTCGGGTTGTATGTCGGCCGCCCGCGAACAGTTCGGAGCGTGGAAGATTCCGGAACGCTGCCGGACCTGATTTATATTTTTCAGCAGCCGATCGAGACAGTTTGCAACAGTGAAGATGAACTCATTCGCCAGGTTCGCGTAACAGTATTGCATGAGATTGGGCACCATTTTGGTCTTGGCGAAGAAGATCTGGAGCGGCTTGGCTATCGTTAGTTGATTCTTTACAATGGTTTAACGTTGACCAACGACTGTAGCCGATTAGTCAGATCGGCCTTGGGCCACGTTTCACCCGGTCGCATGTAAATTTCGCATCCGCACGCTTTTCCATTGGACAGGATCGCTCGGCACGCTTATTTTCAAGGATTCGAGCCCAAATGTCGGAGGGGTGCATAGGATAAATCGAAGGGTCTCTAGCTTAGGAAACCAGGATTCATGACATTTGCCAAATGGATGAGGCGATTCGTCGCCACGATTGCAGTGCTGTCAATTTTGCCTTTTGCCGGCGCAGGATGGCGCTAATCCCGGAGATGCGGAACTGCTTGGCCGCACGGTTCCGTCACATACGGCCAAGCCATCCTTTATGGAGGTTGGCATTGTTAAGGAGTGGCTGGTTAAGCCGGACTATGTGGTCAAGAAGGGGCAGGTGCTGGGGACCGAAGATTCAGATGTCGAGATAATGCGGCTGAAGTCCCTGAGGATCGCGGCGAACTCAACGGCGGCCATTGAAGGGGCCGAAGCCGATCGCGATGCCAAGAAGGTTGAGTACGAAAACAAGCAAAAGGGTTTTGAGCAGCAGGCCGCCAGCGCCACTGAAGTCGAGGAGGCGAAGCTCGATTGGCTGCAGGCGGAGGCGAACGTGAAATTCCGGCAGGTTGAACATCTTAAGGCGATTGCCGATGCCGACACGCAAGCCTTGGTGATCGAAAAGATGAAGCTGCTAAGCCCCGTGGATGGGACTGTGAAACAGATCAACATCCAGGAGGGTGAGATCGTCGATCCGAATAAGCCGGACGGCGCGGTGACTTTGGTGGCAAATAACCCGCTCTGGGTGGAAGTGAAAATTCCGTCCCTGCAGGCGTTGAAGCTGAAGCAGGGGGATCTCTTATCGGTGGCGTATCAGAATGAGTCCGATAAGTGGCTCCCGGCGACGGTCATCTTTCTCGATCCCGAGGTGGATGCCGAAAGCGATAAACAGACGGTCAGGCTGGAACTGAATAACGATCAAAACAGGCCGGCTGGCCTGTGGATGAACGTTCGGCTGCCGTCGGATACGGGCAGTCATTGACTCTCGCAAACTGAGTGGCGGCGATCACTTTGATCACCGTCCGTGTTATCGGACTTTTTGATTTCTCGATGAATTAAAAGCGTTGAAGTCGAAAGTCTCTTTGGGAAATTGTTGTCAGAGGCAGGTGAGACGTGGCATCAGGAATTGTTGAACCGCAGAACTCGGAAAATTCCATACAGACCCAGCAGGGGGCCGGCGCTCACGGCTAGTGCAGAAGCTGCTGACGGCGTCTGACAGCCTGCCGCAGTTCATTGAGGATCTGCTCAAGACTCAGGCTGTGGTGGTAGCGGGCACCGAGGCCGCGGCGTTTCTCGTTGAAAAACATCAGGACCAGAAAGAGCCGGCGCTTCGGTCGATCGCTCACATTCGCGCGGATAACAGCAGTCCTGAAACCCGTGCGGCAGCCATCGCGGCGTTCCAGCAGATCATCCAGCCGTGCCTGGAGCAGGGGAAAGATGGAGCGATTGAACTGCAGACCGGCGAGGTTGGCGTTGAGCCGCAGTTCTGTCTTGTGACGCTGCTCCGCCGTGAGGGGGAAGTGATTGCCATCACGGCGGTCATCACGCGTTGCATGAACACCGAACGCGCGCAGCAGCGGCTGACGTCGATGCTGCTGGTTGCGGGATATTTCGATCTTTACACGCTTCGCCGCCAGAGCGAGCAATCGCAGATCGTCGCGCAATCGCATCAGCATGTGCTTCAGCTTGCAACGGCCGTGGCGACCGCTGAGGGATTTGAATCGGCGGCGATGAACCTTTGCAACGAGCTGGCGACTCGCACGGGTTCCACCCGCGTGGCGCTGGGGTGGCTCAAGGGGGATGATGTCCAGGTCAAAGCGCTGTCGCATACAGAGCAGTTCGACAAGCGGCAGGAGCTGATCAAGACGCTCGAAAGCACGATGGAAGAGTGCATCGACCAGGAAGAGCCGGTCCATTTCGATCCGCAAGGTGGCGGAACTGAAAACGTGACGCGGGCTGCGCAGGAACTCGCACGAAGCGAAGGGGGCAATGTCGTGTTGACGTTGCCGCTGCGTCGCCGGGCTGAGGTGGTTGGGGCGGTGACGCTCGAATTTCCGCCGACGCACAAGTTATCGCAGCAGGCTTCGACGGGATTGGCTGTTGCCGTGGATTTGCTTGCTCCGCAGCTTTTTGACCGGTATCAGAATGACCGGTGGCTCATCACCAAGATTGGGTTGAGCGCCGAGGAGTTGGGGAAGAAAATCGTCGGCCCGCAGCACACGCTGGTTAAATCGCTGTGCATTCTCGGGCTGGCAGTGTTCATTTTCATCTGTGTTTACCGGCCGATGTATCACGTCAGCGCGCCATTCGAGTTTGACGCGACCGACAAGCGGAAGCTGGAAGTTCCGTTTGAGGGGCAGATCGATGAAGTCTTTGTGTTGCCGGGCGATCTGGTCAAAAAGGGCCAGGAACTGCTCACGATGAAGACGTACGATTTGAAGCTGGAGCTGAATGAAGCCAACGATGGTATGCAGAAGGCAGCCACTGAATATCGCAAGGACGTTTCCGACGGCAAGGAAGCGGAAGCCGAAATGGCTCAGCACATGATGGATGAAGCGCATGCCAAAGCGGAGTGGTATCAGGACCAGATCGACCGTGGCACGATTCGCGCTCCGTTTGACGGCATCATTCTGTCGGGCGATCTGACGCAGGAACGAAACGCGACGAAGAAGCAGGGGGAGGAATTGTTCACCATCGCGGCGATGCCGTCGGCTACGGGATTGCGGGCTAAGCTGGCTGTCAGCGAGCGGGATGTTCAAGATCTCAAGGAAGGATTTCACGGCGAACTGGCCACAACGGCATTGCCGACGGAAAAATTTCCGTTCACCATCAACCGGATCGAGCCGCTTGGCGAAGCGAAAGATGGCGACAATACCTTCACGGTTTACGGGCATCTGGACAAGACATCACCAACCTGGCGTCCCGGCCTGGCCGGCGAGGCGCGCGTGGCCGTTGAGCGGCGTCCGCTGATCTGGATCTGGACCCATAAGTTCGTGGATTACGTCCGATTCAAGTTGTGGATGTAATAGCCTCGCGGCGATGCCGTGGGCTTTCCTAAAATAATTCATGCTTCAACTGCGGCCTACATTTTCCGAATCCTGGTACCGCGTCGCGGAACTGAAACCGAAGCTTCGCGCGGCGCGCAGATTTCGCGCCAGTTTTATCGCGGCGACCGGTGGTATGTCGTGCGCGATCCGGCGGGGAATCAGTTTCACCGGCTGAGCGACGCGGCTTACCGGTTTGTCGGGCTTCTCGACGGCCGCCGGACTGTGGAAGAGGCGTGGGATCTGGTCGGCGGCCAGCTTGCGGATGATGCCCCGACGCAGCCGGAAGTCATTCACGTTCTCAGCCAGCTTTACGCGGCGAATCTGCTCGAGACCAATATCACGCCCGATGCGATGGTTCTTCTGCGGCGGCACAAAAAGCTTTCGCAGCAGAAGATGCAGAACCGGCTGATGAACGTTCTGTTCCCGCGGATTCGGCTGTGGGATCCGGATCGATTCCTTTGCCGCTGGATGCCGGTGGCAAAGGCTCTGTTCAGCAAGCTTGGCGCGGTGATCTGGCTGGGGGTGATATTGTTCGCCCTGTCGGTGGTCTTGCCGCAATGGCAGCAATTAAAGACCGCCGCTTCTAATACGCTCGATTTTACGCACAACTACGAGAATATTTTCCTCCTGTACGCCACGTTTGTTGTCATCAAGCTGATTCACGAATTGGGCCATGCGTTTGCCTGCCGGCGGTTTGGCGGGGAATGTCACGAACTGGGGATCATGCTGCTGGTGCTGGTGCCGACGCCTTATGTGGATGCATCCACGGCGTGGTCGTTTCCGAGCAAGTGGCAGCGCATGTTCGTCGGGCGCGGCGGGAATGATCGTTGAGTTGTTCGTCGCCTCGATCTGCGCTTGATCTGGTGCGCCACCAACCACGAGACTTATCCCCTTTTCAGCCAGCTTCTTTACAACGCGATGTTCGTCGCGAGCGTTTCAACCATCATCTTCAACGCCAACCCGCTGCTCCGGTATGACGGGTATTACATTCTTTCCGACCTGCTGGAGATTCCGAACCTTCGGCAAAAGAGCACGGAATATGCCATGGGCCTGATCAAGCGGCATGTTTTCCGGCTGAAGCTTCCAAATCCGCTTCCGCCGATTGGTCAGAGGGCGTGGCTTCTTCTTTACGCCATCGCGAGCAGCATCTATCGCGTTTTCATCGGCATCATGATTGTCGTGGTTGTCTTCACCAAGGTGCCGATCCTCGGTGTGCTGATGGCGATTGGTGGCGTCATCACCTGGGCCTGCGTGCCGGCATACCAGTTGATTAAATATCTGGCGCTCGATCCGGAATTGCATCGCAAGCGGAGCCGGGCGGTTTCGTTCAGTGTTGTCGTCGCGGCAGTCGCGGCGCTGCTGCTTTTTCAGGTGCGTTTCCCCGTTCATGTGGAATTCACCGGGATGGTCCAGCCGGATGATCCGGTTGATTCGTCCGGCAGGGTGTTGAGCGGCGAGATCAAATCATCCGGCGAGGGGCGCGTGATTTCCGTGCTTGCCAAGGATGGGCAACTTGTTCAGGCGGGCCAGCCGATTTTGCAGTTGGACGATCCCGATGTTCGCCGCGATGTGGCTTTTTACACCGCGAAGGTCCAGGAGACCCAGGCCAAGATGCGTCAATCCCGCGTCGAAAATCAGAACGAACTGATGAAGGATGAGGCCGATCTGCAGGTCTGGCAGGAGCAGCTTGATGATGCCAATCGCCGCCATTCGGAGATGACGATCGCCGCTCCGTTCGCGGGCCGGCTGGTTGCGCCGACTCTTCACGAGTTGCCCGATACGTTCATTCAGCGCGGACAGGAAATCGGGCGCGTCGCGGTGCTGGATCGGCTTGTGATCAGGGGTGATATCAACCAGCAGGATTATCAGCTCATCGATCCGGGACAGGCAAAGGGAATCAAAGTTGAAGTCCGCCTGGCCGGGATTTTGGGAAAGAGCATTGCCGGCGGTGAATTGACGCTGCCGCCCGCCGCGGTGATGAAGCTGGCCGATCCCTCGCTCGGTACGCGGGCCGGGGGTGATATGCAGGTTGATCCGCGCGATCCGAATGGGATGCGGACACAGATTCCGACGTTTGAAGCTCGCGTCAAGCTCGACAATCACGACGAAAATTTCTTTGCGGGACAGCGGGCGTATGTGCGGATGACGGTCGATCATCGATCGCTCGCCTGGCAGTGGACCAATAGCTTTCTCCAACTCATCCATTCCCATGATTCGGGAAGGTGGCTCTAGCCATGTCCGCGGTTTCGGACGATCTCTGGTCTATTTTTGACGCCCGCCGGGTCAAAGCGCCCGAGCTGAAGGGGCTCGATCAATTTTTTGGCGGGATGGTCGGATGGGCGAAGAACAAACGCCGGGTGCTTCCGAGACTCGCGCTTCAGGCGGAGCGAATTGAGAAGCTCGAGCCGGAGATTCATGAGCTTGGCTCGGAGCGATTCAAAGAGGAAGTGGCGGCGTCGCGCGATCTGGCCCGGCTTGGCCGGCTGAATGGAGACGCGCTGGACCGGGCTATGGCGATTGCGCGGGAAGCGGCGTTTCGGGCCGTTGGGTTGCGGCCGTTTCAGGTGCAGATCATCGGCGCGCTGGCCATGCTCGAAGGCCTGATCGCTGAAATGGCGACCGGCGAAGGAAAGACGCTGACCGCTTCGCTCACGGCCGCGATTTGGGGGTGGCATGGGAAGCCGGTTCACATCATTACCGTTAACGACTATCTGGTGGCGCGCGACGCGGAGGAAATGGGGCCGGTTTACCGCATGCTCGGGCTCAGCGTCGGTCATGTCATTCACGAAACGACGCACCCGGAGCGGATCGATCATTATCGCCGCAATGTCATTTACGTGACCAGCAAGGAGATCGTCGCGGATTTTCTTCGCGATCAGATCGCGCTGGGATCGATGCGATCGTCCACGCAGACCGTGGTGGGGATGCTGATGAAAGGGCCGCGGCCGAATCAGCTTCTGGTGCCGGGATTGTGGAAGGTAATCGTGGACGAGGCGGATAGTCTGCTGATTGATGAGGGCGTCACGCCGCTGATTATTTCCAATTCGCCTGAAGCGGAGGGGAATACTTCGCTTTACGAGCGGGCGGATGGATTGGCGCGGCAGTTGGAGGCAAACCGGGATTTCAAAATCGACTGGACGCTTCGGCAGGTCGATCTGACTCAGCGGGGAGAAGAACGGCTCGATGCGCTATCGGAAAATGATGGAGGGTTTTGGAAAGGGAAACGCCGCCGGGAGGAATTGATCGTGCAGGCGCTGTCGGCGCGTTATTGCTATACCCGCGGGGAACATTATCTCGTGAGTTCCGATGATAAGGTGCAGATCATTGATGAATTCACCGGCCGCGTGCTGGCCGACCGATCGTGGCGGCATGGGTTGCATCAGGCGATCGAGGTGAAGGAGAGCGTTACCGTTACCGCGGACAAGGAGAACCTTGCCCGGCTGAGCTTCCAGCGATTTTTCCGGCAATATCCCATGATGACCGGCATGACCGGCACGGCTTGGGAAGCTCGCGGAGAGATGTGGCAAATTTATCACCGGCCGATGGTGCGCATTCCGACCAATAAGCCGTGTATTCGGGAACATTTGCCGCTGCGGATGTTTGACACGCTGAATGAGAAATGGGAAGCCGTGGTGGCTCGCGTTTGCGAGATTAACGAAACGGGCGCGCCTGTGCTTGTGGGCACGCGCAGCGTGCTGGCATCCGAGGAACTGAGCCAGCGGCTTGCCTCGGCGGCCAAGGCGCATCGCGTTCTCAACGCGACGCAGACTGCGCAGGAGGCGTCGATTGTGGCTGAGGCGGGTCAGGTCGGGAAAATTACGATCGCGACGAACATGGCCGGCCGCGGAACGGACATCAAGCTGAGCCGGGGCGTGGCAGAGCTTGGGGGTTTGCATGTGATCGCGACGGAGCCGCATGGATCGGGCCGCGTGGATCGGCAGTTGTTTGGCCGTGCGGCGCGTCAGGGAGATCCCGGGCGGCGCAGATGTTCGCCAGTGCGCAGGATGATCTGTTTGTGCGTCATGTCCCGCGAATGCGATTGAGCTGGCGCACGATTGGCGCCGAGCGGCTGGTTGCCATGGCGCAGACCCGCGCCGAAAACCTGGCGCGGTTCAACCGCAAGCAGGTCCTGCGCAACGACGATTGGATGGATCAATCCCTTCCCTTCTGATCCGTTAACATCTCAGCATGCGACATCCCGTTCTTTACGTTCTCCACAGCAGCCAGCTCTATGGGACGGAACGGATGGCGCTGGCAACGGCGCAGGGATTGGCGGACGAATTTGAAACTATTTTCATAGGGCCGCCCGGTCCCGGTTTGATTGAAGCTGAGCGTCTTGGCTTTCAAACACGCCAGTATCGGACGAGCAAGGATTTGGCGCTGGTTCTTCGGCCGCTGCTGAAGCGGTATCCATCGCTTACATTTGTAGGAACCGGGCCGCGGTATAACCTGGTCTGCATCGCGCTCAACATCTTTTACCGTCGGCAGATCAAGCATATCCAAATCCTCCACGGCGGCTCTGGCATTGATAAGGATTATGTCCGCAAGAAAATTCTCAATCCGTTCGACATCACTTTCGTCGTTGTTTCGCAGTGGTCCAAGGATCGGCTGATTGAATTCGGAGTGCGCAACCGGATTGAGGTGATTGGGAATTTCATTAATCCCACCCAGCTCGCGGCGATGTCGAAACGGGCGAGATACGACCAGGCGGGCGTGCGGCGGGTGGTGGTTGTGTCGCGCATCGATCCGGACAAGCGAGTCGATCTTTTGCTCGATGCGCTGGATCGAAAACCTGAAGAACTGCGCGATATTTCCTTTCGCATTCTCGGGGTTGGCCTGGATATCGAGAGGCTTCGTGAACGTGCGCGGAAAACGCATCCGAATGTGGAGTTTGCGGGATTCAGCGGTAACGTCGCCGCTGAATTGGCGGCGGGCGATCTGCTGGTGCATACCTGCTCGATTGAGACGTTCGGTTTGGCGGTTCTGGAAGCGATGGCGGCCCGCGTTGCGGCGCTCGTTCCCGATAAGGGAGGAACCGCGACGCTTATCGATGATGGCATCAGCGGTTTCACGTTCCGAGCGGATGACGCGGAACATCTAGCCGAGCGGCTTGTCGAATTGAAGCAAGCGCCCGCGGAACTATTCAATCGAATGGCGGAGAATGCATCCGCGAAAGTGGAGAACGAATTCTCGGCGAGCGCCGCCCTTCAGCGCTATCGCGAACTTTTTACGCTGTAACTGTATCATTCCCGCGCGATGCCGAGTTTCAGCCGCCATCCTTTGCTCTACATCCTGCACAGCAGCAAACTTTACGGCACCGAGCGCGTGGCGCTGGATACCGCGCAGGGTTTGGCAGATGAATTCGAGCCGATTCTGTTTGGGCCGCCGGGGCCGGCGATGGATGAGGCTGAAAAGCTTGGGTTTCAGGCGCGGCGATTTCGCGGGGCCAAGCAGTTCGCCAAGACGCTTCGGCCGTGTCTTGCCCAATATCCGTCGCTCACGTTTGTCGCTACGGGTGTGATGCACTCGGCGGTTTGCCTGATGCTCAATGTGCTGTATCGCCGGCGGATCAGGCATTTCCATATCGTTCATGGCGGTTCGAACGACATGGATTCGTATGGCCGTAAGAAGTGGCTGAATCATACGGGCGTGCGGATCATCACGGTTTCGCAGTGGACGAAGCAAAAGCTCATCAGCTATGGAACCCGGGCGGATTTGATTGATGTGGTTCCCAATTCGCTGCCTGATGCGCGTGTGAAAAGCTTTCCCCGCCGCGAGGCGTTTGACCGGCCTGGCGTTCGTAAAGTGATTATTGTTTCCCGGCTCGATCCGATGAAGCGCGTCGGCACTTTGCTGGATGCGCTGGATCGAGGGCCTCGTGAGACTTGCGGAGATTTCGTTCACGATATTCGGTCTCGGGCCTGAAATGGACCCGCTACGGGATCGTGCCGCTAAGACGCATCCGAATATCCATTTCGCCGGTTTCAGCGCGGATGTGCCGAACCAAATGGCCGCGGCCGATTTGCTGGTTCATACGTCTCCCGAGGAGCCGTTTGGATTGGTGGTGCTGGAAGCGATGGCCGCGAATTTGCCGGTGCTGGTGCCGGATGCCGCCGGGCCGGGAGCGATCGTTGAGGATGGCGTTAACGGATTTAAATTCCGTCCGGAAGATGCCGGGCATTTGGCCGAGAGGTTGGCGGAATTGAAAAATACCCCGGCGGAACGTTTCAATGCTGTTGTCGCCGGCGGAAGGCGGGCGGTTGAGGAGACGTATTCGTCAAAAAAGATGCTGCAAAGATATCGAGAGCTTTTTTTGCCGGCGTAGGGCTCAGACCATTTCCGCGGCGATCAGATCATCCAGCGTTTCACGCCGGCGGATGATGCGATATTTGTCGCCATCCACCAGCACTTCCGGCGCGCGCGGGCGGTTGTTGTAATTGCTGCTCATGGCAAAGCCGTAGGCGCCGGCGGTGAAGACGGCCAGCAGATCGCCGCGCTGCGTGGTCGGGAGCGGGCGGTCTTTGGCGAGATAATCGCCGCTTTCGCAGATCGGGCCGACGACGTCGACGATTTCGCCGTCGCGCGGGCTCGAAGGCTTCGCTGCGCTGCGGCGGGACATTGGCCGCGTCGGGCTTGACCGGCCAGATGAGGTGATAGCTTTCGTAGAGCGTCGGGCGGATCAGATCGTTCATCCCGGCATCGACGATGACGAATTTCTTCTCGCCGCCGGTTTTGCGGTAGAGCACGCGCGTCAGCAGAATGCCGGCGTTGCCGGCGATGTATCGGCCGGGCTCCAGGGCGATGTGGTAGGGCTTGTCCTTGCAGCAGCGGAATCAGCGCCTTGGCGTGTTCGGTGACGGGCAGCGCCTGATCGGGGCGCTCGTAGTTCACGCGCGAACCCGCCGCCCAGGTCGAACCATTCGATCTTGTGGCCGCGGTCGGTGAGCTCGGTCGATCAGCTGCGTCGATCTTCGTCGACCGCGTCGACGTACGGCTGGATTTCATAGACCGGCGAGCCGATGTGGATGTGCACGCCGGCCGATGCGCAGGTTCTTGAGATTGCGATATTGCTCGAAGACGCGCTCGGCGCGTTCGATGTCGACGCCGAACTTGGTTTCCTTTTTGCCGGTGGTGGTTTTGACGTGGGTCTTGGGATCGACATCGGGATTGATGCGGATGGCGCCGATGGCCGTCTTGCCGAGCGAGCCGGCGACGCGATCGATGTTTTCGATCTCCGCTTCGGTTTCGAGATTGAACGCGGCGATGCCGGCGTTGATGGCGTCGGCGATTTCCTGATCGGTTTTGCCGACGCCGGCGTAGATGATCTTCTTCGGATCGCCGCCGGCCTTGCAGGGCGCGGAAGAGTTCGCCGCCGCTGGTGACGTCGAAGCCGCAGCCCTGCTCGGCGAGCAGCTTGCAGATGTTGATGTTGCCGCAGCTTTTGATGGAGTAGCAGATGGTCGCGTTGACCGGCGCGAACGCCTCGGCGATCTGCCGATAGTGGTGCAGCAGCGTCGCCTTGGAATAGACATAGGCCGGCGTGCCGACCTCGCGGGCGATTTTCTCGGCCGGGACGTCTTCGCAATAAAGCTCGCCGTTTTTGTAGTTGAAGAAATCCATGGTTCGCGGCTATTTCGCCGGGGGATTCTAGTGGCGAGGCGAACCGAATGCGAAATTAGGCTTCGCTCAAGAGCGGCTTAAGGTGTTCAAACGCCTGTTTCGCCACTCCGGCGGCGGTGGTTTCGTAGGGATAAAGTTCCACCGTGACCCAGCCGGCGTAACGGATTTCGCGGAGGGCCGCGAAGATCGAGCGGAAATCGATCGCCCCTTTGCCGGGAGTCGAGGTGCTGGTGAACCCGGTTGGCCCCGATGTCCTCCAGATGAACGTGGGCGATCTCGTCGGGCATGGAGCGGATGATCTGGGCCGGGTCTTCACCGACGCAAAATAGATGGCCAATGTCGCAATTCATCCTATACCCGGCATCTTCGCGGAAAAACTCGTTTTTGAATTCGAGGTATTCAGCGGCGGTTTGGATGAGCAGGCCCGGTTCGGGTTCGATCGGCGATGGTGATCCCGATTCTTTCCGCCAGGGGGAGCAGGCGCTCCAACCCATTGGCGAAGCGCCGTTCGGCTGTCTGGCGATCGATCGTGGCGCCGATCATCGGGCCGCCCGGCTGAATGCTGATGGTGTGCGCATTCCATTTCGTTGGCCAGTTCGATGCAGTGCATCGTATGTTCGATCCGCAGTTCGCGCAGCCGTTCGTCATTCCTCAATCCAGGTGGGGTGATACGTGTCGCCGACGGCGAAGAGGGTAAAGGCGTTGATATTGCTGACTTTCAGGCCGAGGGATCTGGATCTGGTGCTTGATTGCCGTGCGCGCGGCGGAATCGAGCGAGGGGGGATATGCATGCGGGATATCGGCCATCAGTTCGATGCCCGCATATCCGGCCTGGGCAATTGCAGCGATCGCCTCCTCCAGCGTGTTTCTCTTGAATGCATTGGTTGAAAAAGCGAGGTGCATCATGTTTAAGGAGGAGTTCCCTTTCTGCCAATTATTACCAAACTTCCATCCTGATAGTGCAATCTTCCTCGTTTACAAGTAAGGAGGGGAATAGTTATTTTAACCATGAAATTAATCAATTCCTAATTCTCAGCAGGAGGAAATGCGGATCAACGGAACGGGGCGAGGATTTCATCGAGTTTTCTGGTCGGCTTGCCTGATTGGTGCGATAGGCGGCTCTCGGCAGCACATCAGCCAGAGCGACGAACTATTATGTTGACAACAATTACGCAGGGACGAACGGCGCTCGTTTACCAGCGGCGGCGTGACGTATGCCGGCGCTTATAACAACATCAATGCCGCTCTGGCCGCTGTCGGCTCCGGCGCTTCGCCGGCGAATCCAAACTAAATCATTTTGCGCCCGGCACCTATAACACTGCCGCCACGACCGGGGTTTCACTCAGCTACAGCAAGAACAATGTTGATCTCGTCGGCCTGAATGGAAACTCCAACGACGTGGTCATCACCTCGACGCTTGATTCCAGTTATGTTCCCGCCGGTGGTACCGCACTGGGCACGACCGGCAGCGCATCGCTTCAGCTCAAAGGGAATAACATCGGCGCCGCGAATATTACTTTCGCTAACAGCACCGATACGCCATATATTGTTCATACGGCCATGCAGGCCGTCAGCCCCACCGGGAGCTATGCGACCGGTCAAGCCCAGACCTCCAATTCACCGGCCGTTGCATTGCTCCTGCAGGGAGATGAACAGGTCTTCAACGATGTTAAGGTGCTTGGCTACCAGGACACTCTTTACACCAAGGGCGGGCGATCTTACTTCACCAATTCCACGGTCAGCGGCGACGTCGATTTCATTTTCGCCAACGGCACGACAGTTTTTAACAACTCCACGATCAATCTCGACGGCGATCACTCCGGCGGCGATATCACTGCCGCCAGCACCGACAAGCGAACATCCAACGGATTGGTTTTCCTGAACTCGACCGTCACCGGGAATTCGGTGACGGGGAATCCCGCGACCGATCCGATGAACGCGGCCAATGCGAATCGGACCGGCCGCCAATTCGATGTATCTGGGCCGGCCGTGGGGCTGGACACAGACTGGCGGCGATTCCAGCACTGTTTTTGTCAATACGCAGATGACTTCCGCGATCATAATCCGGCCGGCTGGCTGGCGTGGGATTCCACCGAGACCACCGCGACCAACAATAAAAACGGCGGAAATCCTGGCGAAGACAGCCGTTTTGCGGAATACAACAGCATGGATCTGTCCGGGCAATCCGTTGAACACCGCGAGCCGCGTCACCTGGTCGCATCAATTGGTGGCTTCACAGGCGGCGGCTTATACCGTGGACAATCTCTTTTCCGAATCGTATCCATGGTATGGCGACGGCTACACCTCAACCGATGCGTCGAATCCGGGCACTGGTTCGACCGCTTCCCACCGATTCCAACTATAGCTGGCCGGCCTATTGGGGCGACCGTAACTCAACAACGAAACGGCTAACGATACGGTTTCGGCTACCTATCCGACGCCGGGCAATCCGAGCGGTTACGCCGATACATACTGGACGCTTGGCGGAAATTGGGATCCGAACATTGCAGCTATCGACGCTGGTTCGTTGCCGTCCCCGAGCCGGGACCGGTGGCGATATCTGGGTCTTGTCATCTTTGCACCGCTGCTTCGCAGGCCGTGGCGGGCCTGACTTGCCCGGTGAATCGAGTTGATCTAAAAGTGGGTGATGGCCCTGACGTATCAAAGCAGCGGAGTAGATTACGGCCCGCTGGACGAGTTCAAACGAGCGTGCCAGCGGGCCGCAGTCACTACCGCGGGGCGCTGCACAACCATGGAATCACCGAGCCGGCGGGGATCCGCGGGGAGAGCGCGTATCTTATCGAATCGCCGGATGAATTTCTGGCCCATGTTGAAGAAGGATTGGGGACCAAGAATCTTGTCGCCGATGCGATGCTTGAGCTGACGGGGAAGAGCTATTACGCGAATATTGGGATCGATACGGTTGCGACGATCGTCAACGATCTGGTGACGACCGGGGCGTTGCCGATTTCTGTCGCGATGCACGCGGCGGTGGGGGACACGGCCTGGTTTGATAATGCGGCCCGGGCCGAGGATTTGGCGAGAGGGTTTGCCGAGGGATGCCGTCGGGCGGGAGCGGTTTGGGGAGGCGGAGAGACGCCGGCGCTGAAGGGGATTGTTGATCCGAAAACGCATCGTTCTGGCGGGGTCGGCGATTGGGCGGATTCGGCCCAAATCGCATCGGATTGTTGGCGATCTTGCGGATGGCGATGCGATCGTTTTGCTGGCCAGTACCGGGGTTCAAACCAATGGGCTGACGCTTTGCCGGACGCTGGCGCAGCAACTTGACCGAGGGTTATCTGACGCCTATCGGCGATGGCCGAACGTATGGCGAGGCGCTTCTGGATGCGTCGGCGATTTATGTGCCGTTCGTGGCCGAATGCCAGCGGCGGAATCTTCGACTGAAATATATCTCTCATATCACCGGCCATGGCTGGCGGAAGTTGATGCGGCTGGAGGAGCCGTTTGTCTATCGGATGACTTCGGTGCCTCCGGTTCCGCCGGTATTGCGTTTTATTCAGGAGCAGGGGGCCGGTTGATATCGGCGAGGTGTATGCCACGTTCAATATGGGGGCCGGTTTTGCGGCTTATGTCGCGTCTGGGGATGCTTCCGCCTGTCTGGCCGCGGCGCAAGCGGTGGGGATCGCGGCGTGGCCTGTCGGGGCAGGTCGTCAAGGAGGGGGCGCGAAAGGCCGTGGAGATCGAACCGCTGGGGATTGTGTTTGAGGGGAATACTCTTCAGGTAAGATAGCCGATAGTTCTGTGCGGCCTCATGAGTAACGAGCGATTCCAAATCAGCTCAAGAATACGCGGTGAAGTGATGCACTTCAGTTCTCGCTGCCGCCATTCATGGACACGATTGAGGTCGACAACCTGATTGAAGCGGTGCTGAAAGCAATTGGAAGCCAAAGGGGCCGAGCCGTGGGTGGTCGATCTTTCCCAGGTGGAATATCTGGGCAGTTCGATGCTGGGGCTGTTCGTGAATATGCGCGAAAAAATTCGGCAGGCGGGCGGGAGCTGGTGCTGTGCGGAATGTCGCCGCCGCTTATGCGGATATTCAAGACGTGTTGCCTGGAGCGGTTGTTCACCATCGCCAAGACGCGGGCCGATGCCATGGCGCTGGTCAGCGGGCATGATTTCTGGGGATCGAGATATTTCGGTTGGGCTGGCGGCGGCGCAGTTTTTCGTCATGCAGGCCGATGGCGGCGGATTTGCGCTGAATTGATTTTTTGAGGGGTTCGATTTTCCCTTCCGTTTGCTGGCAATAGTGACTCAGCCATTCGTCCCGTTGCGACTCCGTGATCGGCAATTGCAGTTGTGCTGTACCAGAACTGCGACAGATCTTTGACGATCCAGCGGCGGCGGGTGAGCAGGCCGGGCAGCGGGCGGACGCGGGCGGCGTCGATCAGGCGCATCTCCGCCGGCTGATTTTTGTCGCAGTCGGGCGAGGAAATGGCAGAGATATAAATCGCGATGATGCAGGCCGGCGTTGTGCAGTTCGGCGGCCAGTTCGGCTGTCGGGGTCAGCAATCGATCGAATGGCAATCCGGATTCGACGAGTTTGTCGGCGGGCGTGAATCCAGCCAGATCTTCGGTTGCGATGAAGCTTCTGCCATCTTCCAGATTCCCCATGCTGCGACGACCGGCAGCGGGAATTCCGCGATCTTTCAGCAAGCGATATCCTTCGGCTTCAATCTTGGGCGGCTGACGATCCCGCTTGCCGGGAAGCGTTTGACGTGCAGCCGAATGATGCCGGTCGGGGCCGGGAATATCCCACGTGCAGTTTTCCCGGTCTTCGAGCATGCCGCCAGGGTTTGATCGCCGGATCGGTGAAGATCATTTCCGGGCTGAAGCCGATCTGACGAAAAAGCTGCCGGTATGGTTCGGCGATGAAAATCACTGATTTGACGACGCGCCGGCTTGAAGAAACCGGCTGATGCCCGGCTTGAAGATCACCTTTGCCGTCGACGACGACCAATTCCTCGTCGAGGAAAAGTTTGACCGCCCGGCTCAAGAACTTCCGCTTCGAGGGTCAGGCCTTTTTCCTTCACATCCTCCAGCGTGTCGGCGCCGACATTGATGTGGAAAACATCCTGGAGAATGACCGGGCCTTCGTCGAGTTGCTCGGTGACGAAATGGGCGGTGCAGCCGTGAACGCGCACGCCGCTTTCGTACGCCTGCTTGTACGGAGCGGCCCCGGGGAAATAGGGCAGCAGCGAGGGATGAATGTTGATGATCCGGCTGGGGAAGGCTTCGACGATCCGCGGCGGAAGAATGCGCATGTATCGGGCCAGCACGACCAGATCCGGCTCGAGCGGTCTGCAGGTTCTTCAGCAGCCAGTCAAAATGTTTTTCCGGATCGTCGGATGGATGATAAGCGAAATGGACAGCCCGGCTGCTTTGGCGAGCGATTCGAGATCGGGATGATTGGCAAAGACTGCCGACAGGGTGAGCCGTTCAGTTTGTTGTGTGCGAAATCGTCGAACAAGCCGGTTCAGGCAATGCGGTTCCTTGCTGACGAGGATGGCGACTTTCTTGAGGCGCCGTTCGCTGTGGAGATGGACGCGCACCTCCATGTCCAGTCTGCTTGCCCAGTTCGAGCAAGCCGGTGATCAATTCGGACAGATCGACGGAGAGGTCCTTGATATCGACCAGCATGTCCATGAGGAAAAACCCGCGGACGACGCGCTGCTCGATGTCTTCGATGTTGATGCCGCGCTCGGCGATGTAGGTGGCGAACTGCGCGACGACGCCTTTCTGGTCTTTGCCCAGAACGCTGACGACAGCCAGAACCGGTTTCGGCACGAAATCCTCCGATTGAACAAAGGGAGTAGTTTACGGGGGATTCAGGGGGTTCGCACGCGCAGCGATGAAAGCTGCCTGAGGCTCTCGATTGCTACCGGATTTGAGGGATCGATTTGCAGGACTTGTTGAAATTCCCGCTCGGCCAGCGCGGGTTGATCTGATTTTAGGTATGTCCAGCCCAGGTCGAGCATGGCGCGGATGCGGAAATCGCTGGGGAGGCTGATCGCGGTTTCATACTCCGGGATGGCTTCCCGATACTGCCCCGAGTGATAAAAAGCGTTGGCGAGATTCAGGTGCAAATCGGAGTCATCCGGATTGCGAATCATCGCGGCGCGATAAAAAGGGATTGCCTCGCGCGGCTGACCGGTGCGGGAAAGCTCGGCTGCCTTGATCTTGTTGCCGATGGTGCTGATTGGGTCAATTGCGAGGACATGGCTGGTTAATGCGTCGGTATTTTTCCAGGCTTGAAGTTGGATTGCGGTGAGGCCCATCAGTGCGCAAATTAAAATAGGCGTGAGCAAAAAAGCCATCGGGCGAGGCAATGCGGCGTGATGACCCAGGCGAAAAGGATCGCGGGGCCCAGCATCGCCAGATAAAAATATCGATCCGCTACGGTGGAATATCTCTGCTGGCTGAAGGGGATGAGGCCCAGGACCGGAAGAAGACCGGCAACAGTGAGCGCGGCGGCGATGATGGGCTGCCGATGCCTTCGGCGCATCGGCCAAAGCAGCAGAGCGACCAGCAAGACGATGAATGCATCGACGATCCAGAGGTGGTTCATCCAAACGAGCACTGGCGTTCGGGCGTAGTCGATGCTGATGCGCACGGGAAAGAAAAATTGGTGGATATAAAACCCCATCGCATCCAGGGCGATGAATGGGCGATGCCAGATGGCGATTCCTGCGGTCGGTTGAACATTGCGCGCGACAATGCTCATGAGAGCAGCCATGCAGAACCAGGGTAACGACGAGCGGATAGCGCGGGTGAGCGATCGGCCGACGATGCCGATATCCAGGATCATTGCAATCAGCGGAACGACCACCGCGGTTGGCTTGGCCAGCAGTGCCAATAGGAAAAATATCGACGCAACGGCGTACGAGGCCCATAGCTTCGTTTCTGATGTATCTGTGAATAACAGATAAAGTCTGATCGCCGCCAGAGACAACGCCCCAGCCAGAAGATTGTTCATTTGAGCGACCCATGCAACGCTTTCAACCTGCATGGGATGAAGCGCAAAGACCGCTGCCCCGGCGAAAGCGGCCAATGGATTTTTGACGCATCGGAGCAGGATTGAAAATGCCAGTGAGGCTGAAGCCAGATGCAGAAAGAGGTTCAAAAGATGAAATCGAGTCGCATTGTCTGAATCATTTGATGTCCGCGCCAATTCCCACCAGAGCGTGTACGACAGTGGCGTGTAGAGATTCAAATGCGGGCCGGCCCAGATTTCATGCAGATGTTCCGTGGTCGGCGGATGCAGCAGCGGGTTTTCGACGACCATGTCGCGGTCGTCCCAATTGACGAATTGAAAATTTCGCGCTGGGAGATAGACCGTCGCCGTGCACGCCAGAAGGATCGCGTAGAAGATTGCGGTGACGGCGTTGCGATTCATCTGATTCATCCGCCCCGTTGAGCGGAAAATTTGCCGGTGTGATCCAGGGCGTCGCGAATGGCTTTGACGAGATCGTCGCCGTCTCCTTCGGCCTGGAAATGGATGGAGACCATGCTTGGCCGGGTGTTTTGCAGAATCGGGGAGATGGAAACGACATCAAATTGTCCGCCGCGGATGGCATCGAGTACGTCGCCGGTTTCGTAATCACAGACCACGAATTCTCCCATGACCTTTACCTTCCCGCAGGGGCAGCGGAAGAAATAGAACTTGGACGAGATGCCGGCGGAGATGGGGATTTGTCCCATTTCCGATTCCAGGTCGACATCGGTTCGGGGAACGATGACGGCAAAGCTGTCAGCTGAGGGAATCTGCTCGCCGTGCAGGCTTTGTGTCAGCTCACGCCAGGAATCGGGGGTGTCTTCCTGGGTGGTGGGGAGGGGCGGGTTTGCGGCGCGGCGATATCAGATGCGCAGCCGCCTGCCAGCAAAGCTATGAAGTAGATTCCAAACGCGATGGCGCGAGAGTGATTCATGTTCGCTCATTTCTTTCCGAGAGCGCGCTGGGCTTTGAAGAAATCGCTCAACAGCCGGCTGCACGAATCGGCGAGAATTCCGTCGGTGATTTCGACGCGATGATTGAGCCGCGGATCATTGCACAATTGAAAGAGGGTTCGGACCGCGCCGGCCTTGGGATCGTCGCAGCCGTAAATCAGGCGGCCGATGCGTGCGTTGACGATCGCGCCGGCGCACATCGGGCATGGCTCAAGCGTGACCGCGAGCGTGCAATCCATCAGGCGCCAATGGCCCAGTGCTGCGGCGGCCTCGCGCAGGGCCAGAATCTCGGCGTGAGCGGTTGGATCGGCGTCGGTGTTTCGGCGGTTGTGGCCGCGGCCGATGATTTGCTGGGTTGGGTTGTGCAAGACGACGCAGCCGACAGGGACTTCCTCGAGCGCCAGAGCGGCGGAAGCTTCCGCGATCGCCTGCTGCATGAGGCTGGAATCGGTCATTGGACGGGAATGACTTGCGTGACTTCCGGAACGTGGTCTCGAAGGTTTCGTTCGATGCCGTGTTGCAAAGTCATATGGCTGCTGGGACAGCCGTGGCAGGCGCCGTGAAAGCGAATCTGCACCACGCCCTGTCCAGTGACATCAACGAGCTCGATGTCCCCCCCATCCGCTTGAACAGCTGGACGGATCAGGTCGATGACGTTCTGCACCTTTTGGCGCACGGTGGGTTCGCCGGAGGATTTGGAAGCCGTTGTAGCCATTCGCATCAATTATAGACCCTGCCAGGGATACCAGCAAATCATTAACAAACAGCCTGAAATTACGATCAAATTGGCGGCGCATTCGCCATCACATCCCGCGCCCCATGCAGAATTTGTATCGTATGCCCCGTAAAGAACGCGATGCCGCCTTCCACCGGCTCGATCTCGAAACCGTCCTGCTCGATCGAAAGATCGTGCGTAAAGAGGCAGAGCCCGGATTCCTTTTCGGCATGGCCTTTCACCGAGCGATTGAAAAAGTTCAACGTCAGCCGGCTTCCGGCCCGGTTGCTGACAGCCAGCGGCTGGCCGGGGTGATCGACCATTACGAGGTAATCTTTTCCGTACAAAACTTGCTCGTAATTCGCGGTTTTGGTCATGTCGTCGCCCCAGTCCCAATGCTCGGATGGGGAATCGATCTGGCATCCGGTGAGATACCGGGGACTGAGCATGTAGAGATAGTTGCCGGAGATGCGAAGCGTGACATTGGGGCTGGTGGAATGAGTGGGGAGCATGCCGCTGAAATCTTCCCGTCCGTCGGCTCCGTGATAGCGCCATGGCTCGGCGGTGTCGGTGGAGAAGATGCGCACACCGGTGCCGTTGTTGGCAACGGCGAACATGCGCCCGCCGTGGATAAGCAGTTGATCCGGCTGATTGCATCCCTGAAACATCAGTGATGCGTTGGGATTCGGATTGGTGGCGACGCGCGGGGGCATGTCATTTTCGGAAATATTGGCCTCGAACAAATCGCTGATGCACAACTGATTGGGGAGCGTGTAAGCAAGCGTTCCATCGGCCGCGAGAGCGAGGTTGATTGGCACCATTCCGGTATCAACCGGGAATGATTTTCGGCCGATCGGCTCGCCGCTGAAGGAATTGAACACCTGAAGTTGAACAGTCGGACCTGCCTGAACCCGGGCGACAGTGAAATCATCATTGGCCAGCAGGGCGTCGATTACTCCCGAGACGCGTGTCTGCCAGGCGACCCGTCCGGCGCGGGGATCGACCGCGAAAATCCGGCCGGAATTGGTTGCCGCGACGATGCGGTCCCCCAGCGGCTTCACTTCGACGATCTGCTCGAGTTCCGCTGCCTGCTGGGATGGGTCCGCGGGCACGGCGATGGCTGGCAGCGTGGAGAGTTCAATCGACCAGCGAACCTGTCCCGAAGCGCCATCGATGGATGTGACCGAATCTTTTGTCCACGTCAGGAGATTGCCATCAGTCCAGGCTGCTCCATCTGGCGAAGAATTGATCGCCGGGCAAACCAGCAGCGGCTTATTTTGTCCAACCGGATAAACCGACAGGCCAGCCGCTCGCGGACCAGGCGATGATTCGATCATTTCGCGCGAAGCCTTCCTGCGGGACGATCAGCGTATCGACGCCGGCGATGGCGTCGTTTGGCGTCGGCTGCTGGAAGGGATCGGCTTGTTGCCCGGTCGCGCGGCGGAAGGCATCGGACTGTGCGTGCGTTGGAATATGAAGATCGGGGAGCGAATCGAGGCTGATCCTGACGTTGTACCGGGTCAGCACTTCGCGAGGCGCTGGATAGAGAGATGTTCTGAAGAACGGTGCCATTTGGCAGTACCATCGGCCGGCGCAGCATAACGCCGGGCGAGATGCTTGCCGCCAGGGCAAGACGCGAGGCTGCGACATCCGTGTGGCCGGGCATCTGGAGATAGTTTCGAGCGAGCGATTCCAGGACCACGGCTCGGCCTTGATCGTGATATCGCAAAAGCAGTTGGCGAAGCACCTGCGTCGCCATGCGGGCGTTGCCGTCGGATTCGTAAACATCGGCGGCGGACTGCATCGCATCAGCCACGACGCGGGAATCGGGGAACATCTTCGCGACGTTGAGCAATTGATCGGGGTCGCCCGCTTCTCTTGCCTGTCGGAGGGCGTCGGCGGCGGCTTGCTCGAATTTCTCATACGCCTGGCGCCCTTCGGGGGTGGCCACGATTTCTGCGATGGCCTTTTCCGCCACGCCGCCAGCGGGGTCGACTTCTGTCGTCTGCGGATCGGGCATGGGAGAGGCTCGCAAAGCCGGATCGGCCAGTATTTGCTGATAGAGGGCGATCGCGCCGCCGGGATCGCGCGTGGGCTGGGACCAATCATGTTCGGCTCGAGCGATGCGATAATTGACCTGCTGCGGGACAGATGACGCTGCGGCGCGAGCCAGATCAAACATCCGTTCGATTTGCGGGGAAGTCTCCGGCCCCTTGGAGAGTCGTTTGGCAAAACGAAGTGCATCGACGAAACGCGCGATCTCGGATCGGCCCCGGGCGCAGAGACTGCTCGCCCCCCAATAGCTGAAACGCCTCTTCCAATTTCTGCAGCGCGACATCCGGCTGCGCGGCGGCGAACATCACCTCGGCGTAATGCAATCGCGTCTCCGGATCGTTTGGGGCCTCGACGATTTCGCGGTCCAGCTTGAATCGAGCCCGGTCGATGTCCGTATAAACGGCCACCTGCCGATCACCCGCGACGATGACATGATCTTCGGTGACAACAACGTTGCCGGGTCCTTCTTCTCCCTCATCCCAGCCGGTTTTCGGGAATGAACTGTTGAGCGAATCGAGCGAGCCGGTGCTGAGGAGAATCCGCCGAAGGCACAGTTGCGTCGGAAGATAGACCGCGTCAGCGGTGACGAACGCGCGGCCGCGTACCTGCGGCGATTGATCTCCCGCATCAGCACTGCGCCAATATCGCGGCGTGAAATCGGCCGGCTTGTCATGCTCGATGCTTCGCCACGGAACCTGCCAGACCTGACGCGCCCCGGCCAGATAAAGCAGATCGTCCTTCACGGCCAGCAGGGTATTGGGGACATCCGGGCTGTACGGAACATTGGGATCGCGCGATTCCTGCAGGTCTGACAACGCGATTTGCTGGATCACGTTTCCGTTTCCGGCGTCATAGACGAACAGGTTTTCACTGTCACTGGGAAGGACGAAAACTTTTCCATCCTCAACCACCGCGGGATTGTAAGTCCAGGGAACCGTGGCCGAGCCGGGCCGCAGGTTTGGCTGGTTGAATCCGATCGGGATCGGCGAGCTTTCGGTGCGGCGATAGACGTCGAGCCAGGCGATCGTTCCGGTGTAGGCGTCCAGGGAAGCGACCGCGCCGAGGTTGGTGACGACAAACAGCCGGCCGCTGGCATAGGCGATGTGGGAAACCGAATCGGAATATTGGATTCCATCATCCGCGAAATTGCTGACGTCCATCTCGCTGCTGGAATTGGCGATGAAAGAGGCCCAGCGGAATTGTCCATTCAGCAGGCTGAAGCAGAGAACGTAGCAATCCTCGAATCGCCCGCGCGAGCTGTGGGCGATGATATACAGATTGTCCCCGACCATCAGCGGCGAGCCGCCCATCTGCAGATCGCGCAGAGTGCTTTGCGTTTCGGGCAGGCTTCGCAATGAAGTCGTCCAGATTTCCTTGCCGGTTTTGCGGTCGAGGCATACGAGGCGCGGCTCCTGATCCGGCACCATCGGGGATTGATCGATCGGGTCGGACAATCCCATCACGGCCGCGACATATTTATCGTTGATCGTGACGCACAATTGCCGGCCGAGCGGGACAGGCGTGGGGCCGTCAGTCAGCGAGTAAACGCCGCTTTGCATCGGGTAGGTATCGACCCAGGCGGGAAGCGGGCCGCCGCTGTCAAGATCGACTCCATAAATCCGCGTGTTGTCTTGGAAGAAAAGCTGACCGTGATCGACGGCCGGCATGATGCCCAGGCCCGCGCCGCGTTTTCGCTGATCCTGATCGGTCAACTCGATCTGATGCCGCTGCGACTCATCAGGAATCTGCTTCCAGCTTGGCTGGGGAAGCGCGATCGAATAAAGCCGCGCTCCGGGCCTGACCGTGGATGATGACACTTTCGACCGGCTTGGATCGCCGCCGACGCTCAGCCAGGAATCGCTGCTTTCGCCGCGAACGAGATTCGCGCCGGCCAATTCCTTTTGCAGCGAATCGGCCAGAAGAACGTCCTGGCCGCGGATGGTTCCGGTCGTCTGCGGGAAATTCTGGCGAAGATCATCGAGGCAGCGGGCGGCATCGTCGGTTTGACCCGCGAGCTTTTGCGCGATCGCCGTACGATAGAGAATCATCGGCCGCTCTGCGATCAGGTTTGGATGCCAATCGAGCAGGCGGCGTCCGGTCTGGGCCGCGGCGACGTAATCGCCCTGCTCGAAATAGATGTCCATCAGACGAACGCCGGCGGACTTTGCCGCATCCGTCGGGAAATATAAAAAAAGAACCTGCTGAAGCTTGTCCAATCCGTCAGAGCCCGCGGCATCCAGTAGTTTCGCTGCTTCCGTTTCGTATCGGCTTCGATAAATGAGGAGTCCATCGGGCGGCCATTTGCAGAGCGATTGGCGGACTGTTTCGGTGACCGACACGTATCGATTGACCGCGTGCGTCTGCGGATCTTCACCCGAGGGGACGACGCGGTCGGGATATTTCTCCAGAATCTCTTGATAGACGTCGGCGGATTTTCCCCATTCGTGCAGCCGTTCCATACGGCGGGCCAGGGCGAGTTTTTCCAGGGCGATGGCGGAATCGCGGACATAGACGCCGCCGGAATCATCGGGTGTCTCTGCTGCGGGCTGGGGGAAATTCCCCTGCTGGAGCGGAAGCTGCATGATCCGGACCTGGGAGTAGGCGGAGGAGGAAAGAGAATCAGCGACGAAGCCGCGATGGCACGAAGGCATGAAGGAAAAATGCGGGAAAAGTGACGCGGCATAAAATACGATCGTCGCGGGTTCGCCAGGCTGTATCCCCTCATTTTATCCAAAATATTTGCCCCAGAGTGGAGAAAGTCTTTGAATTTCTTCACGTGGAATGCGGGATTTTTCCGACCAGATCGCCAGTTTCAGTGCCTCGCGGGCACGGCAGGCTAGAAGCGGGGCTGGATCGGCGGCGATTTGGCGGATTGCTCGGCGGATCAGGTCCATCGCGGCGGCGGAGGCGGTTTGAAGATTGGCCATGATCTCCTTGAGCAATGCCGCCGGCTCCAGGGGCTTGGTTTCAACCGGCGCGGTTCCTGGGAAAGTGGGGGCGGCTGATTTCCATGAATCGTAATCGGTCACGATCGCGACCAGTGCATAGGGAATTTCCGCTTCGCGGGCGAGTTTCGCTTCCGGCATGGCCGTCATCCCGATCAAATCGCCGCCCCAGAGGCGGTGCATCAGACTTTCGGCGCGGGTGGAGAAGGCCGGGCCTTCCATGCAGACGTAGCAGCCGCGGTCATGCACCGTTGATGAATTCGCCTGTGGCTCCCTGCTCGATGAGGATTCGACGCAATATCGGGCAGAAAGGTTCCGCGAATTCCACGTGAATGGCTGCCTTCTCAAAAAATGTCGCCGCTCGCCCGGATGTTTTATCAATGATTTGATCGGGAATGACCAGATCGCGCGGCTTGAATTCCTGCCGAAGGCTTCCCGAGGCGCCGGATGCGATGATGTGGGTGCAGCCAAGCTGCTTCAGAGCGTAGATATTTGCTCGAAACGGGACATTGGTCGGCGGAATCAAATGTCCCGGCCCATGCCGGCTCAAGAGCAGCACCGGCAATCCTTCCAATTCTGTTTCGATAATGGCATCGCTTGGCGAACCGAACGGCGTTTGGATCTCATGCCGCCGGCCTTGATCGGTTGGCAAAATCTGCCCAAGACCGGTGCCGCCGATGATGCCAACCTTGATCTGACTCATGGCTTCAAAGGATAGACGATTTCGGTGCCACTCACTACGGCGAATGGCGTTAGAAGGTGCGGCTTGATCTGCCGCTGGTCGAAAATATCCAGCACGGTCCATCCGTGAACGAGGAACGCATCGCCGATGAGGGAGCGATGACATCGCCAGGGGACGGCTTCGGAGCACATGATGGCGGTGGGTCGTATCGCCGCGGCGGCGACAAGCTGATTCATCCCAGCGGCGAATGCTGGGGTTTGCATATAGTCGGCATATCCCCGAAATGCTGCGTGCCGCCAGCCGGTGTTGGGGGAATCCTCGCGGGCTTTTCGGCGGCCGCCGAGATTGCGGAAGGGGAGATATTCGATGCTTGCTTTGGGCAGTTCGACGGCAAGCGCCTCAGCGTTGAAATGTGGAAATCGGCGTGAGCCGGGGAATTGACGAACATCAGCGATGGCTTTGATGTTGTGGGCCTGGAGGATTTTGAGAAACTCGAGCCAGGGATGGGTGGAAT
The DNA here is from genome assembly GCA_963773725.1 of uncultured Phycisphaerales bacterium. Taxonomy (GTDB): domain Bacteria; phylum Planctomycetota; class Phycisphaerae; order Tepidisphaerales; family Tepidisphaeraceae; genus PALSA-1353. The sequence continues at coordinate 316,212 of CAVZCA010000005.1, read as the reverse complement.
GGCCGACTGTGAAGATAACAGATTGCACGACCAATATTAGTAATCATCTATACCATTGGGCTACTCCTGACATGCCAATCAGTGCAACAATCTCTCGCCAGCGATAGAATCTTTGGATTGTGTCGCACCTTTATCCTATTTTTCTGGATGTTTCGCAGCTTCGGACGGTGGATCGTCGGCGGGGGGGCGGTGGCCGCCCGCAAAGCGTCCGGCCTCCTGGCTGCCGGGGGGAAATCCGTTCGTGCCGTGGCGCCCAAATTCGTGCGGGAGTTTCCCAAGGAAGTGGATAAAAAAGTAGGCAATTTCGAGCCGGCCGATCTTGATGGGGCGGAGTTGGTCTTTGCCGCGACCGATTCGACGGCCGTGAATGACGCTGTTGTCGCCGAGGCGCGGAAGCGGGGCATTTGGGTGCAGCGAGGGGATGGGGAAGAGGATGAGCCCGGGGATTTTATTTCGCCGGCGCTATTGCGGTGCGGGCCGATTATCGTTGCGGTATCGGCGGGCGGATCGCCGGCGCTGGCGGCGGGATTGCGCGATGCCCTGGCCGGAACAGTGACCGATGAATGGGTGAAACTGGCGGAAGCGCTGAAGCAGCTTCGGCCACGTATCAAGCAGAGCGGCTTGCCGATCTCGCGCCGGCGGGAAATTTTCCGGACATTGGCGACGAACGAGGCGGCTGTGGTTCTTCAATCCGATGGAATGGCTGGACTGCGAAAATGGCTGCGGGAGAAATTCGCCGATCTGCCTGAATGGGAGGCCGAAGGATGACCGCGCCGATGCCTCCAAATGCGGGGCAATTTACGCTGCTCTGGGGGGCGGTGGCGCTGCTCGTCTTGGGTGGCGTGATTTCTTTGATGCGGCTGTGGAAGCCGAGCAATGGGCTGCGACTGACGGCGAAGTCGCTGGCCTATTTTGGGATCTGTCTGGCGCTGGCGGCGCTGGTGTGGCATGGATCGTAATCGGCGAAGCTGGTTGCCGCTGGAAGATAATTTCGAGGCGCTGATCGCGCTGGCGGTGGCACTGGCGGGGTTTACGCTTTATGTTCAGCGGGCCAGGCCGATCCCGGGTTTGGATTGGTTTCTGATGCCGATCGCGGTGCTCATGCTTGGTTGCGGCGGGACTCTTTGGCAAGATGAAGCCGGGATCGTATCAGCCCAATGAGCTCTGGCAGCTTGCGCACCGGATGAGCAGGTTCGGCGGCGTGGCGGCGTTTGGCGTCGCGGCCGGAGTTGGTGCGATGTATCTCATTGCCAGCGCGAGGCTGCGGCGAAAAGATCGCGATCGGGGCGGCGCCCGATGGGAAGTCTTGAGCGATTGGAGAATCTGACCGATTGGGCCGTCAGCTTTGGGTTTGCATTGCTGACGGTCGGGATTGTGACGGGACTGATTATCATGCTGGAGCAGGGATCAAAGACCCAGCTCGGGCCGCATTGGATGACGAGTCCGAAAGTGATTCTGGCGTTTACGGTGTGGGTGGTTTATGCGGTGGCGCTGCATACGCCGATCACGCCGGCGGTGCGGGGCCGAAAATCGGCGATGCTGAGCATTGTGGGATTCGTGCTGATGGTCGCGACGATGATGGCGGTTTTATACATGCCCGGCGGGCGGTGAAGGTCGATGCAGCGATTGATTGTCCTGGGATTGAATCACAAGACCGCTTCGCTGGACCTGCGCGAGAGGCTGGCCTTCTCGCCGCAGCAGCGGAATGCGGCGCTGCGGGCGCTTCGCCAGCGGTTCGGTCGAGTGCGAGGCTGTGTTGCTTTCTACGTGCAATCGCGTCGAACTTTACGTTGCCCGGCAAACGCATGGGCATCCGCAAGCCACATGAATTGGCGGAATTTCTGGCCGGATGCCGCGGCGCTGAAGCTCGAGGAATTCCAATTCGAGCCTGTACGAAAAAAGCGAGCGGGATGTGGTGACGCATTTGTTTTCCGTCGCGTCTTCGCTGGATTCGATGGTGCTGGGGGAGACGCAGATTCTTGGGCAGGTGCGCGAGGCATACGATGCGGCCAGCGAGGCGGGGACGGCCGGGCCGATGCTGCATCCGCTGTTTCAGCGGGCGGCGGCGGTGGGGAAGCAAGTGATGAGCCAAACGACGCTCGGCGAGGGGCGGGTATCGGTGGCCAGCGTCGCGGTTGAATATGCGCGGCGAATTTTTGATGTGTTCTTCGATAAGACGGTGCTGAGCATCGGCGCGGGAAAAATGGCGCGTTTGATGCTGGCGAACATCGACTGCGCTCAAGCCGGGGAAACTGCTGATTTGCAATCGCGACGCGGACCAAGGCCGAGGCGCTGGCGGCTGAAATTCGGCGGATCGGCTGTGGGGATGGAGGATCTTGCTGATCATCTGGCCGCTGCGGACATCGTCATCACCGGTACTGGATCGAGCGAGCCGATTATTACGCGCTCGCTATTTGAAGCGGTGATGCAGCAGCGGCGGTATCGGCCCGTGTTTTTGATCGACATCGCCGTGCCGCGCGATGTGGCGGCGATGTCGCGAAGATCGAAAACGTTTATCTGTACAACCTGGATGATTTGCAGAAGGCGGTCGCGGCGACGCGGAGCCAGCGCGGCGCGGCCGTCGAGGCGGCCGGGAAAATCATCGAGCGCGAGGTGCGCGAGTTTGTCGCCTGGCATCGCGCACGGATGATGGGGCCGCTGATCGATCAGCTCTATCAGAGATCCCACGCGGTCGGCCCAGGAAGAATTAGCACGGATTGTCGGCAAGCTTTCCGGCGATGTCCGCCCAGGACAAGCAGCAGTTGAAGAACTGACCCGGCGGATCGTGAACAAGCTCCTGCATGATCCCGTGCAGGCGTTGCGGGAAAGCGATAGCGATCACGCGCCGATGTCGCAGTATCTCCATGCGGTCCAGAAATTGTTCAAGCTGAATCTGGAGAGATCGCATCCCTCGCGATGGACCTGAAGCGTGACCTTCGCTTCATTTCTCAAATCTCGCGCTGTCGCGATTGTGGGGGGCGCGGCTGGTTTTTCTGGCGTTTTTTTTCGGGCTCGCCGGGCCTTCGTGGGAATTTGCGCTTTATCGCCTGATGCAGGATGGGGGATGCGCGGTTCTCTGGCTGATTACTGTCGGGGGATTTGGATGGGTGGCGTGGAAAGTTTTGCGGCCGCGCGAAACATGTCTCGCGAGTCTTGCCGGCGCGAGCTGCGTGGCGATGGGGATCGGGATCACGAGCCTGGGGATTCTCGGGCTTGGGCTAGCGGGTTGGCTGAATCAATGGTGGGCAGACGGGATCGTCGGAGTCGGCGCGATTCATCGGCTTGGCTGTCTTGTACATCCGTTGCAGGAATTGGAATGTGACGCCGTGGCTGGCGGAGCCGGCGGGGTGGGGATTCGCGTGGATCGCCACTGCGGCAGTGGCTGGTGTGGTGATGCTCGCAGCTTTTTTCCCGCCGGGGGTTTTGTGGGGCGATGAGCCGAACGGGTATGACGTGGTGGAATATCACCTGCAGGTGCCGCGCGAATGGTACGAAGCCGGGCGGATCATTCCGCTGCATCACAATGTTTTTTCGTATTTTCCGTTCAACGTGGAGATGCAATATTTGCTGGCGATGGATCTGCACGGGGCATGGGGGCCGTGGGCGGGAATGTATCTGGCACAGACTGATGCACGTGGCGATTTGCGCGGCGGCGGCGTGGGCGGTATACGGCTTGGCTGGCGGCGGGAAACGTGGAATTGCGGCGGGGCTTTTGACCGCGGCGATGCCGTGGACGGGGTTGCTCGCGGCCGTCGCTTATGACGAAGGTGGGACGCTGCTGTTTGGAATCCTGGCGATTGGGTGGGCGATTCGGGCGTCGTCGTGGCGGGAGTTTTTGATCGCCGGATTGATGGCGGGTTTCGCGGCGGGGACAAAACTGTCCGTGGTTCCGCTGATTTTTGTGGGTGTGCCGGTCACCATTCTGATAGGTCGCCGGATCGCGTGGCCAAAGCTTTTCGCTGGATGTGCGATTTATGTTTTGACGGCTCTCCTTGTTCTTTCGCCCTGGCTGATTCGCAATTGGAAATGGACGGGCAATCCGGTTTTTCCCGAGGCGATGAGCGTTTTGGGGCATGACCATTTCAGCGATGTTCAAGTGGAGCGATGGCGCGAGGCATATTGGCCCGATAAGGATCATCGCTCCGCTGGTGGACGCTGCGTCAGCATTGTGGAAACAAGTTGTGGCGATTGGAGATATGGATTTGTTTTGTTTCCGCTTGGGTGTGCGGCCTTGTTACTCGCGCGGAAAAATCGAACGGCAGTTTGCCTCGCGATTTTACTTCTGATTCCAGACGGGATTCTGGCTCTGCTTCACGCATCTTCAGAGCCGGTTCATGGTGATCGCGATTCCGATCAGTGCGTTGCTGATTGTGGAGTATGAAGGGCTTACATTGGATCGCGCTGTATGCGCGCGATCGCAATGGCCTGTTTTTCCAGCACGATACTGATTTACAAGATGGGGCGATACCTGAAACTGGACCACGAAACGTTAGTGCTGATCGGCCGGGAGAATCTGGAAGGGATGTCGGATGCTCGATACTCGGCAATTGAAGGACGATCAATCGGTCGATCTGGTTGGAGATGCCGGCCGCGTTCTGGTATCAGATTCCCATGTCGCGACTGCATTACAAAACTGTGTTTGACGTGGATACGAGCGATCCGAATCAGTCGATCGAGCAGGCCTGGCTTGCGGGGATGCCGAAGGATGCGCTGATTTGGCCTGATATGGGTGAATTGAGGAAGATTTGCGCGGACGTATTACGGAATTAAAATGCCGTGATCCCCAGGTCTTCATAGACCGCCGCGAGCGTTGCCCGCATTCGCTTCTGGTGGGCTTCCTCGCCCGGCATGCCGTTGAAGATGACGATGACGACCAATCCGTTTTCGGGGTCCACCAAAGCGATGGATGATTGATTGCCGCCGTGGCCGAATGTGCGTGGCGAGGCATATGGGCCGAAGCCGTAGGGGACCGATTCGCCATATTGGGCCGAATTGACGATGACCCCAAGCCCCCAGTCGATGATGTGCTTGAAGGTGATGTCGTACATGCCGGTGCGATGCCGGGCGGTGATCGCTTCAACGCTTTGCGGCGTGAGTAGTGGGCGGCCCCGCGCGATAAAGAGTTCATAAAATCGGCCAAGTTCGCGCGCCGGTCCGCGGCCGCTGGCGCCGGGGAGGCAGACGGAGCAGCCGGCTTCGGTGTCGAAGGATGCCCGGCGGGCGTTGGATTGGCTGGTGACTTCGATTGGGGCGATGCGATTGCCGAGATTTCTGTATTCTTCTGTTGATAGGGCGAAGAAGCAGTCGGTCATTCCCAGCGGCTGGAAGATTTCCTCGGCGATGAATTGTTCGTAGGGGCGATGGGTGGGATCGAGCCGGCGGATGATTTCGCCGAGGATGTACCAGGTGGTGAAAGGATGATAGCCGGCGGTATGGCCGGGGATCCATCGCGGCTCAAGCGGCGCTTCGCAGATTTGCGAGATCGTGGTTTCCCAGGATGGGGACCATTCCACCCAGCGGAAGCCGGCTGTGTGCGTGAGCAAGTGACGGATGGTTATGTTTTGTTTTCCCTTGGCGGCGAATTCTGGGATGAAACGGACGACGGCATCGTCGAGATCGAGCTGGCCCGATTCCCAAAAGTGGGCGATGGCGACGGAAGCGAAAGGCTTGCCGGCCGAAAGCCAAAGGGGGATCGAATCGGGCGTCATCTCAACGCCGGGGCTGGATTGGCCGAAGGCGGCATCGACGAGGGTCTGGCCGTGGCGCGAGACAAAGAGCTGCGCCGAGATGAAGATTCTGCGACTGGCCAGCTTCGATGATGGCGGCGGTCTTCGGGATTTGGCGGCTCAGCAGGTGCATCGAGCTGCTGATGATACGGGCTCGGCATCAGGAGCCGAAACACCCTTAGAGCTTTTTGAAGCTCTTAGGCTCCCAATCAGGACCAGCTCGGCTCGGCGGCGGCACGGGTTGTGAAGTTGGCCGGGACGCGGAGCCGAGCATGATCCCATAGCGACAGGGCGGCTGGGTCGAGCATCCAGCGATGCGAATCGAACCAGGCGAAAGCTGCATCCAGGCGAACGGTGGCTCGGAATAGATCGTTGTCGCCTAATTGCAGGATCGTGAAGGCGGAGACCAGGGCATCCTCCGGCATTCGGCGAATGGGGAGTTTTGGCCAGATTCCGGCGGGTTGCTGAAGCGTCGCCAGGTAGCCCATGCCGCCCGCGATGGAGAGGCCTTGGCCGTTTTGCAGGGATAAGGCCCGAACGCAAAGGGCCGTGGTAGCGACATCGCCCCAGCCGCCGTCGGATTTCTGGGTGGATATGAGCGTGCGGATGAGCCCGCTGCAGATGGGGGCGTGCGGGCTATGAAGCTCATCCAGCCGAACCAGCGAGAGGGCGGCTGCTGAAGCTGTGGGACTGTGCATCAGCTCATCCGCGGCGATTGCTTCGACCCGAGGGGCGATTAACTCCTGCAAGAGCCGATCGTATTTCCGGCCGTCCCATAGTTTTTCGACGTAGCGTACTGTGATCATTCTATCACTCCATTGATTGGTATCTGTTAGGGTAAATAATACCTAACAAAAGCCGAGTGTCAAAGGGAAAATGGAAAAATATTATTGGAACCTGGATCGCGGATCGCGGTTCGATAGGAAAGTGGGGTTCGACAATCGTCGGTGTTTATCTAGAATCGCGCTTCCGGATGCAGAGTTGGTAAACCTCGTGAACATTCTTTTTCGGTATACCTTCAAGAACGTGATCTTTGGGATCACGCTGATGGTGCTGATCGCGGCCTACATCGCCGTCGGGTCGGGGTTCGCTTCGGTGCGGGAATACTTTGAGATGAATGAGCTTCAGTTCTTCAACGCGTGGCCGTTGAAGGTGCTGATGCTGTTGCTGTGCCTGAACCTGACGGTCGTGACCTTCACCCGCATCCCGCTCACGCCGCCGCGGTATGGGGTATGGTGCATTCACGCGGGAATTATTATTCTCATCACCGGGACATCGCTTTACTACCACCTCAAGGTTGAGGGGAAGACGCTGATTCCGCTGGGGCATACCGTCAATTTGTTTTACGATTCGGGTGAGCGGGCGCTCTACGCAAGAGTGCTGAAGGGGGAAATGTATGGCATGCATCCGCTGCCGTCGCTGCCGCGGTATGGATCGTATGATGATGCGCATGATCCGGGTCGGTTGCGAAAGAGCGATCTGAGCGGGATCAGTTCATTCGTTCCGCTCGGTTTGCCATCCAGTTCTTCCAATGATCTTTCGAGTTGGCTCGGATTGTCCCAGCCGGTGACGGTGGATGTGGTGGGGTATTATTCGTATGCGGATGTCGTTGAGGACATCGTGGACGATCCAGCCTCCGCCGCGACGGGCGTGGAAGTGAACGTGAATTCGCCGCGGCCGGATAATACGTCGCGGTTTATGTTGCGGGCGACGGATCCCACGGCTGCACACCAATTCTTCGGCCCGACGGAATTGGAATATCGCCAGGTTTCCGCGGATTCGCTTGCGGATATTCGCGAATCAGCCGACCGGCTGTTTGAATTGACGGTTGATCTGCCGAAGGAGCCGCAGGGGAAATTGGATGTTGGCTTTGGAAAGCCGGTCGAAGCGAGGCGCATATACCATCACGGTGAATCGGATACGATCCGGCGTTCCGCTATTTGGGTCGGAAGAGCGCGTGCAGGCGTTGACGCTTCATATCGTTCACAAGATCGGGAATACGACAAAAGAGTTTTGGCGAATGATTCTGATGGGTCGAGATTTGCAGACGGATTTCAAGATGGATCCGGCGACCACGCCGCCGTTTGTGAAGGGGAATCGGCAAAAGACGCCGATTGATGCGGATCTGATGCTGGGATTCCGGGTGACCGATGGGGCCGCGCTGTTGCCGACCGCGAGGGATGATAAACATATTCTTCTGTCGGCCGGCGATAAAACGCTGCTGGATATTCATACGACATTTTCCAAGCCCGCTGAGATTCAGGATTTTACGAATGGCGGGCAGATGGATCTGACGCTCGATGGGTCGCCGGTGACGGCGTTGGTGCGGCGAAGGGATCATTTCCGCGTGGTGACGCATGTCGAGCAGACGCCGCTGCATAAACAGAACAAGGACGATGATGAAGCCGGGTCGAAGCAGGTGGCTGTTGTGCGGGTGAAATGCGGGGACTGGTCGGAAGATGTGGTGATTCCGTGCGATTTGTTTGCCGCCCCTGATCCGATGCTGCTGGAGCCGATGGCGGCCTGGACGATGGGCGTGGTGCAAATCCCCGGGGCGTCGGCGCCGCTGCAGTTGCAGCTTGGGTATGCGTGTTTGCCGATGCCGGTGGCGCTGAAATTGCAGAATTTCGACATGATTCCGTATCCCGGCGGGCAGGGGGCGAGCGGGATGTTCCGAGATTTCCGCTCGACGCTGGAGATGACGGATGCCGACGGGGCAGAGCGAAAGAGCCGATGGCGAGCTTGAACAGCCCGATCTATTACAATCACGGGAGCTGGATTTTCTTTCAGGCGGGTTATGATCCGGATGGGCAATCTTCGACGATCGGCGTGGGAAATCGGCCGGGCGTGGGGTTATGCTGCTCGGATGTGTCATGATTGTGGCGGGATTGTTGTATGCGTTTTATGTGAAGCCGATTGTGATTCGGCAGGATGAAGGCGAACGCCATCGCAAATGCGAAAGCGAAGATGCAGTTGGTAACCAGCGGAAGCGGAGCGATATGAGGATGTGGAAAGGCCCAGCGGCGATACCGTGGGCTTTATTATTCGTTGTCAGCCTGTTCGTCTGCTGGCGCACGCGCTCAGGATTTTTCCCAGCAAATCGATCTTTCGCCGCTGGGGATCATGGCGGTGCAGCACAATCAGACGATGAAGACGCTGGATACGTTCGCCCGGCAGGCGATCTGGCAAATCACCGGGCATGAAAAGCTGGATGGGCATGAGTCGGTTTATACGCTGCTGGATATGTCGTTTCATCCGGATGAGTATGTGACGCGCGAACATCATCAAGATCGTGAATGTGCCGCTTCGGGAGGAGTTTGAGAATCTGCAGTCGATTGATGATGCGGAGAAGAAGCGGATCGTGAAAGAGGGGACGGTTTCGCTGGCGTTTCTGGAGCGGCCGGAGGTGCAGACGCTGCTGGTGAAGGTGCAGGCATCCAGGTGTCCAAGAGCAAGGCGATCAACCAGGTGATGGGGGCCGGTGGGCGCGATGGAGGAGATTTGCCAGGCGGAGCGGGGATTTATTCCGGCGGCGATTATTCCGCCGGGCGGATCGTCCGGAGATGGGCTTTGGCATCGGCCGATTGGAAATGATCGGAGACGTTCCGGATCTGGTGGAATTGCTTAAGGAGCATGGCACTGCTCCGGCGGCGCCTCCGGCGGGTATGAAGATAAGCAGCCGATCCTGTCGAACATGTTCGCGGCGACCGGAGGGCTGATGCGCGGCTGGGATAGTCGCGATGTTTCGCTGGTCAATCAAAGCGCGGAAAATCTCGCGGATGCTGCTGGAGCAGATCAATCCGGCTGCTTATCCATCCCATGCCAAGCGGACGGCTGGAAGTGATGTACAACCGGCTGACGATGCTGACGATTCCGGGGGCGACCTTTTATTTCGTGGCGTTTGTTTTTTTTTGCATGTCCGCGCAGGCGGGTGTGGCAAAGCTGCGGCCTTGGGCAATCGTTTTCATGGTGATTGGATTGCTCGTTCACTCGACCGGCATCGGGATTCGCTGGTGGCTGGTGGGGGGGATTTTCCCGCCGATCAAGAATGAATTTGAGAGCGTGATGTGCTCAGCGTGGTTTGGGGCGGTGGTGGGATTGACGCTGGAATTGCGAAAAGCCGCGTGGTTTTTTTGGTGCGGCGGCCAGTTTTGTCGGAATGCTTTCGCTGATCGCGATCTTTGCCGCGCCGTATGTCACCGAACGGCAGATCGGCGGGCGAAATCGGGCAGGTGCAGGGGATTCTGATGAGCTACTGGCTCTACATTCACGTCACGATGGTGACGGCGAGCTATTCGCTGATCGGGATGGGATTTTTGCTCAGCACATGGTGGCTGGTGCGATATTACTTGAGTGGCGGGGCAGCTGCGCCGACATCCGAGCGGATCGTTTCTGGCGACGCTGGATTTGTGCAACCTGACGGTTCTTGCAACTGGCGTTCTGGATGCTTGGGGCGGGGATTATTTTGGGGGCGATCTGGGCGGATCAGAGCTGGGGCCGGCCCTGGGGTTGGGATCCGAAGGAGACGTTCGCGCTGGTGACCTGGATGATTTACCTCATCGCGGTTCATGTGCGCGTCGTGACCGTCAACAAAGCCTGGTGGACGGCCGTGCTTGGGTTCGCCGGGTTCTGGATCATGCTGTTCAACTGGATCGGCGTGAATTTCCTGCTTGTGGGGCTCCACAGCTACGCCTGAGCCATCAGTCCGCTTCAAACTGAATTGAGTGCATAGCGAGCGGCCGCGGGAGTCATGCGTTGATCCACGATTGCCTTTGCCTCATCGAGCGATAACGCGGCACAAATGTTGTTGTGCTTACCGGGCTGGCTGACGACGAATCGTTCAATTTTGTCTTCCGACAGATCGCTGGCGAAGACCTGGTGAACGATGGCGTGTCCGCGGTAAATATGCGTCTGCTTGATAGGCATGGGTCTCCCGTTAATGGCAACGCGGGGAGAATCGACCCAAAATTAAAAAGCCTTAATGGAAAGCGGCCTTGTTTGGGCCGTAAACGGGCCGTTTGGCCGATGTTTAAGCCAGCGGTGCTTTAGAGGCTCCCTTTGCCATGAGTTCGCCGTAGGGAAATGGGATAAAAAAGGCGTGAAAAGCGGGCCAGGACCGTCAAAACAGCCTGTTTTGGGATCAAAATCCTTGCCTGGATTCAATCAAATACTTGCTGGTGGGGGTGGGTGAATGTGTGAAAAATGTCGCACTTCGTCTCGCTGAAAGGTGCAAAGAGTTCTCAACTTTTTGCGCTGCATGAATGCATCGCGATAAAAAGTCTCAAAAAAGAATTGGTCGCATCCCCGGATTTGGATGAGTCTTTTGGGATGTCGGCGGATGATACTTATAGGTTCGCGCACTGTGGCGATACGCTATTTCTATTTTGTAGGAAGCTTTGTGAACGATATTATGCTATGAGGATGGAGCGCGAGGCTCGTGCGAAAGCGTTTCGGGTCTGCCATATCCTGCCGGAAAATAAAATGTTGAACGCGAGGGGGATGACTCCGTCGCCTGAGATGAATTGGAGCAAATAAATATGACCAGTCCGACGCCTGAAGCAACAGAAGACTTTACCCACGCTGGAACCGACGCTCGACTTCGTCCTCCTCCAAAGCTTAAATTCAATGGCAGTGACCGATTCCTCCGCGAATTGCGGAAGAGGGTTGATGCCTATTTCGAACGCACCGGTCATTCCCGCCGCGATTGTCCCCAGATGTATTTCAAGACCGCGACGATCGTGGCGTGGTTCTGCGCGGCATATTTCCTTCTGCTTTTTTTCTCGACGAGCTGGTTATCCGCTGTGCCGCTGGCGATCGTTCTGGGACTTGCGGTGGCGGCGATTGGTTTCAATATTCAACATGATGGCGGTCACCGGGCTTATTCCGATCGGCCATGGGTCAACAAAATCATGGCCCTCACGCTCGATATGATGGGGGGAAGCTGCTACTTCTGGGACTGGAAACACAACTCGATTCACCACACGTATCCGAACGTCAACGGACAGGATGATGACATTAACCTAGGGTTCCTTGGCCGGCTTTCTCCCCAGCAAAAGCGGTATTGGTTTCATCGCCTGCAGGGGATTTATCTCTGGCTTCTCTATGGGTTTTTGGCCATTAAATGGCATCTGGTAGATGATTTTCAGCAGATTGCCACGGGTTACATTGGCGGACATAAAATCCCCCGTCCCAAGGGGAAGGACCTCGCCCTGTTCATCATCGGCAAGGTTTTCTTCTTCTCGATGGCGTTTGGCATCCCGATGCTGCTGCATCGCTGGTGGGCGGTACTGGCGGTTTATTCACTCGCGGCTTTCGTCAGCGGCGTGGTTCTGAGCGTCGTATTCCAACTCGCCCATTGCGTGGAAGAAGCGGAATTTCCGGTTCCCGTGCCGGTCGCGGGTGGGAGCGAGCGGATGCAGACCGAATGGGCGATTCACCAGGTGCAAACCACCGTGGATTTCGCCCGCGGCAACTGGCTCCTTTGCTGGTTCCTCGGCGGACTGAATTTTCAGATTGAACATCACCTCTTCCATAAGATTTGCCATGTCCATTATCCGGCCCTGTCGAAGGTGGTGGAGGAAGCGTGTCAGGAATTTGGGATTCGGTATAGCGCGGCACAAATCGTTTTTTTCAGCGGTGAAGTCGCACTTTAATTTCCTGGTGGAGATGGGACGGCCGCCGTCAGCGGCGTCGCAGATGCCGGCTGCTTGAAATCGGATTGGATTATTCTATTTTTATATAGAGTTACGGTAATTTCCGGCGCGGCGACGCTATATTTTCGATTTCCCACAATTTTTCAAATCGATTAAGAACCCGCGTCGAGTCGTTCTTCAACCTTCGCTATTGCCTTGCTGGCAGAAGCGCCAATTGCCTGACATATTTGAAGGAAACAATCCACGCTTATTGAGCAGCCTCCCCGCTCGATGTCACTGATGTAACTCCGATCCAATCTGGTTCGGGTCGCCACTTCCTCTTGGGTTAATTGTGCTTTTTCCCGCAGCGTCCGCAGCACGACACCGATCTTTTTTGCTGATTTGTGGTTCCGCGGCACTCCAAGAAAAATATGGACATTTATCGATTTGGTATGTAGTCTACAGGCTACAAATCAATTAACGGCCGGAGGGACAGAGGCATGAAAAGGGCAATTCTTGGGACGTTAATTCTGATGACTTGTGGTTGCCAGCAAACGGTATGGTATCGGGCTGATGCCACACCGGAGGAGGAACGGCACGATTTGGCTGAAGCCGAATGCGATGCAATTCGATGCACGTCGGGACCGCCCCCAGTGACTTACGTTGTTGTCACCGACAATGCGCGTGAAGCAGCGGCAGACGCGGCGGCAGCCGGCATTTCCGACGCCATTGTTACCGCGATCAAACAAGCTCAAATAGTTAATTCTGAAATGCAAGCCAAGGGTTACTTAAAAGTGACGCCACAAGAAGCGGCGCGTTTGCAAACGGATGACGGCATTGCTTCAAATTCCCCTCCTCAACAACCATAAAGACCCCGGCGTGTTTCTGGCATCGGGAATAGTCGTTTTTGACATCGCCCGGCTGCTCTGGGATTGTTAAAGCTGGTGGTTCATTTCTCGCCACATTACTGAAAAAGGGCGCTGCTATGGAATTGACGGCATTTCTGGGAAAGACGGTGGTATTTTCTGCGCTTACTTTGATTGCCTTCGGTGGAACGGGTTGTGTATCAGTCTCAAGCCGCCAGCAAGACATTTTGGACCAGGTTAAGGCCGCTGGATTAAAAGAAGACAAAATCCAAGTAAAAAGCCCCGCGTTGGCCGCAACATTGAACATACTTCCCGGCATCGGGAACTTCTATTTGGCGGCTGGGACGGACGAGACGCCGCAATGGCTGTTTGGCGCACTCAATCTATTCTTCTGGCCCTTCTCTGTGGTAACGGCAATTCCCGAGGGGGCAATCGACGCCTCTACGATGAACCGGAAGGCGACAGCGGATTATTACGAGCTTGATCCGGAAGGCATTGGTGAGCTTGCGGGAGCAAAGGAAAATATCCAATATACTCCTCCGCCTCCAGCATCTAATGAGCCTTAGCAAGCGTGAGGCCGCGCTCAGCTCAACACAGACTGTTATGCTAAATTAAGCGTTCGGCAGGATTTCGTTCCAAGAGCGGGCGAGGAGGTTCGAACTCCCGACATTCAGCTTGGGAAGCTGACGCTCTACCAACTGAGCTACGCCCGCGAGGCGAAGGGAATCTTATCTGCCGCGGCGGGTGACAGTCAATTAAGGGTTTGAGTCGGATGGACTGAACAGAACTGAACAGAACTGAACACTTTTCGCGATTGATGTTAGTATTCACTAGTTTACGATCGCTCGCTTTGGGATCGCAATCCCAAGTCCCATAACAGGTTCAGCAAGCGCTTGCTGATGTTTGAGTTCGTCTGGTATGCTTCGCCGCATGAAACCGCGCACCGCATTTCCCCGCATTTCCTCTTCCGCCCGGCAGATTCTGGGCTTAACGCTTCTCGCGGCCGCTGGCTGCTCGGCTAATCATGCTAATGAGGCCGTGCAGGCGCAACCTCCGGCTGCGCCGCCGCCTCCTTATGTCTGGAAGAGCGTGCAGATGGTTGGCGGCGGATTTGTGGATGGGATTGTTTTTCATCCGACCGAAAAAGGGTTGCGCTATGCGCGGACCGATATCGGCGGGGCTTATCGGTGGGACGATCAGCAGAAGCAGTGGATGCCGATCCTTGACTGGCTTCCCTACAAAGACACCAACCTGATGGGGTGCGAGAGCATCGCGGTTGATCCGGCTGATCCGAATCGGGTTTATCTTGCCTGCGGGATGTACACCAACCCAACCACGCCAAATGCGGCGATTTTGCGGTCGGATGATCGCGGAAAAACGTTTCAGCGGACGGACATGCCATTCAAGATGGGCGGGAATGAGGATGGGCGTGGCAACGGCGAGCGTCTGCAGGTTGATCCCAATGATGGGAACGTGATTTATTTTGGGTCGCGGCATGATGGGCTGTGGCGGAGCATTGATCGAGCGGTGACGTGGACGCGGGTGGATAGTTTTCCGGATGTGAAAGAAGCGCCGGCCACGCAGCCGAGCCAAAGGCGGCGGCGTTTTGGATTTGATTTCACGCCGCGAACTTCCGGCGTGGTTTTTGAAATTTTTGATCTGCGCACGGGGACGGCCGGGAAGCCGACTTCAACGATTTATGCCGGTGTTTCGCTGATGGGGCGGGATAATTTTTATCGCAGCACGGATGCCGGCGCTACCTGGGCCGCCGTGCCGGGTGAGCCGACGAACTATCGTCCTTCGCACGGCGTGCTGGCTTCCAATGGAACGATTTATCTTTCCTACGGTACCGCTCCCGGGCCGCTTCCCATGACGACCGGCGCGATCTGGAAGTTCGATACCAACAGCGGCAATTGGACTGACATCACGCCTGAAGTACCGAAGCCTTCGACCCGTCCGGCGAACGGACGCGGCAGAAACGGCAGCGGCGGATTTGGTTATGGCGCGGTGGCTGTTGATGCGCAAAATCCGGACGCGATTATTGCCAGCACGTTCGGGCATCCAGATGGAGAAGAGCTTTTCCGCAGCACCGATGCGGGGAAAACCTGGCGGCCCATCTTTCATAAAGGGGGCGGAGTTTACGACTATTCCAAGGCTCCGTACGTGGAGCATACGCCGATCCACTGGCTGCTTGATATCGAGATCGATCCGTGCGATCCGAATCATGCGATGTTCACGACCGGATATGGGGGGTGGGAAACGTTTGATCTGACGGAAGCCGATGCGGGGAAGCCGACGCACTGGAGCGTCATGAGCAAGGGGATTGAGGAGACGGTAGCGCTGCAGATTGTCAGCCCGCCGTCGGGTGTTCATCTGATCAGCGCGATTGGTGACTACGGCGGGTTTGTGCATTGGGACCTGGACCAGCCGAATCCGGATGGAAATTTCGATCATCCGAATTATGGCAACACCAGCGGCGTCACGTTTGCGCAGAACAATCCGGATATTGTTGTGCGAGTCGGAAGCCTGGCGGGAAATCAGCGCGGTAAAGGAACCAGCATCGCCTATTCGCTGGATGGCGGGAAAAGCTGGCAGTCAACCGCTTCCATGCCATCGGCCACGAGCGCTCAGGGTTCTATCTCTGTGAGCGCTGATGGGAATCGGTGGATCTGGACTCCGCAGCGCTCATCGCCCTATCTGACGGAAGATCGCGGCGCGACGTGGACGAAAATCGCCGGCCTGTCGGAAAACACGCGCGTGGTTGCCGATCCGAATATTCCGGAAAAGTTTTATGCGATGGCGCTTTTCGACGGCAGGCTGTTCATCAGCAATGATGGGGGAGAGACGTTTGAGTCAAAGCCGCTGGTATTACCCGGCGGGTTGCCGGGGCGCGGCGAGCTTGATGCCAACGGGAATAATCGGGGCGACCGCGGCGATGACCGGGGCGGGCAGGATCGTCTTTATGCGACGCCGGATACGGAAGGGGATCTCTGGATCGCTGCTTTTGACGGGCTTTATCATTCCATGGATACGGGCCAGACTTTCGTCAAGCTGGATGGCGTGCAACAGATTCACGGCTTCGGGTTTGGCAAAGCGGCGCCGGGGGCGAATGCGCTTGCGCTTTATCTTATGGGGATCGTCAACGGAAAGGACGGGATCTATCGCTCTGATGATTTCGGCAAGACCTGGATGAGGATCAATGATGATCAACATCAATTCGGGTTGCTGCTCCAGATCACGGGCGATCCGCGGATTTATGGACGGGTTTATGTCGGCACGCATGGGCGTGGCGTTTTTTACGGCGATCCGTCTCATTGACGGTATGATCTCGGTGTAGTCACGCACTGGATCATGTTTTATGCCGCCGCCAAAAATCTCGGCGCATGGATCGCCATCGCTGGTTTTGCTGCGATGGTATCCGCTCAGCAGGTTCCCTCTGGGCCGCTTAAAATCTCCGATCTGGTGAACGTCGGCCTTGAGGGGGGCCAGCTCGTTGTGCGTTCCAATTACTCGCCGAATCGGGTTTCGTTTAGTGAATCCGTCGATATTAAAGGCATCGCTCAACCGGCTGAGTTGATTATCGTGCGAACGCCGCAGGGAAAACTCGTCCAGTTCGGCCTCACGATTACCACGCTCGTTGATGACTGGACGAGGACCGAAATCATTTCATTGACGCCAAAAGCAATTGAAGTGATTCGGAGTGATGTTCACGACAATCATCCCGATCAGCCGCGTGCCATTGAGCTGTTCCAGGATGCTCCCGGCAAAAATCCGCCCGTCGAGTTGGATCGAATTGATCCGGATCAGACGGCGACGGAGCTTGGGAAGGCAAATTCATTCGTGCAGTTCGTCAATCATCATCCGCATCTGGCCGACCAATTTCTTAGGCCGATCATGCAGAATGATTTGCAGATGGAGAATGTATTCGGGCCAACGAACATGATGGCGGGGATTGTTTTGTCCGCGGGGAATCCGGTCGATCCGGCGATGAGCAAGCGGGTTTCCGCGCTGGTCGATCAATTGAACAGCGATTTGTTCGCCGACCGTGAAGCCGCGAGCCGGCAGCTTCGCGATATGGGTTCCGACGCGGTGGTGTGTCTGCTGACGATGGATCGGACAAAGCTTTCGGCCGAGCAAGTTGCCCGGATCGATGAAATCTGCCGGCATGGGAATGCACCATCGCCGGAGGAGATTGCCGCGCTGCGGAAAGACGTGAAATTTCTGTTGAAGTGCCAGCTCGGCGGGAACCGCACGATCCGCCTCGCAGCCCTGGACTTGCTGCAAAAAGCGGTGGGGCATGAGGTGGCGTTTGACGTTGACGCGAACTTCGCAGCTCGCGTGGCGGGCGTGGCGACGCTTGAGGCCCGACTGATTCCATCTCCCGCGACCGTGCCGTCCACGGGCGTGAACGGCGCAGCTCGATAGCCGCAATTCCTGAACCGGCGCCCAGGACCTGGCATTGCGGCAAGTCCTGGGCGCCGGGGATTGTCACGTGGAAGTTTTTAGACGCATCCCTCGGTGAAGTTGGCGAGCATCTGGGCGTAGGTGAGGGTTGCGTAACCCTGAGCGTTTTCGATTTCATCGCCGGAAACGCCCCACGGATTACGCACGACGTAGTAGGTCGCGCCGGAGGAGTCGGTGTATGCGCTGACGAGCGTATAAGCGTGATCGCCGACGAGGTCTGGCGGAGAGAGGCTCGTGCCCAGAGTCACCGGATCACCATGAGCCAGCTCATATGTGAGCAGGTTGTAAAGGGCCGACTGTGAGTAGCCGGTGGGGCCGATGGTCAGGGCGCTAATGCCGAAATCGTTATAGACTTCGCCCATCCAGCCGCTGGCGATGGAGGCGTATGTATTCGCGCCGGTTCGGAAATAGGCGAAGGCCTTTTCCATCACCATGGCCCAGATCGATCCATCGGGGCCGGGGTGGGCGAAAAGGAATCCATCAACCGGGCCGGTGGAGAAGGCATTGGAAACGCGGACAAACGTCGGCGTGCTTCCGGTCATGAACTGGACGACGTAGGTTCCGTCACCCATATCGACCGCGGATTGCACGAGGACGTTGGGGTCCTGGCTGGCAAAGGCGGCCAGCGAGGAGATAAAGAAGCAGTCTCCCGATGTTCCCTGATTGGCGTCCGCGACGACCGGGCCGGTGCCAAAGAGAGATGCGCTGACATTCACGGTGGGTCCGGCGTCGGTGGGATTGGCCAGTGATGCGCCGATCGCCTTGCTGACGCCGCCCGCAAACGCGTTGACGCGACGGACGGTGCCAGTGCCTGTGTAGGTGTCGGTGGAATCGATCCAGGAAGTCACGTCCGTGCCGGCGCTGGTGATGGAAGTCGCCGCGCCGTCGATGGTTTCGACGGTGGTGTCGCTGGTTACGCTGGAGGCGATGTTGATCGTGTCGGTTCCCCCGCGCGTATAGATGAAAAGGCCGGCCGTGGTGGCGGCATCGGTGAACGTGGACCCGTCAGCAGTGATGGTGAATGTCAGTCCGCTCTCGGAGACCAGGATGGAGTCGTCCGCGCCGGTGGCGGTGATGACGAGTTCATCGCCGAATTCCGTCGCGATGGAGACGGTGGAAGTTGAGGTGAAGGCTTTATTGACGACGTTCGAAGCGGCCGACGTCGCGACTGAATCGAATGCCTCAACCTTGTAGTAATAGGTTCCGGAGGCTGATGGGGAATCGACGTAACTATTGGCGGAGCTGTTTGTGAGCGTGGTCAACTTGGTGAAATTAACGTTGTCCGTCGAGCGAAGAACGTAGTATCCGGTGGCGGATGAGTCCGCATCGGTCCAGGTGAGGCTGATGGTCTGGCCGGAGACGGTGGCGGCCAGGCCCGTCGGGGCGAGCAGCGGCGTCGTGGCGGTGGCGGCAGCGGATGCGGAAGCTGTAATCGTCGCGTTGAAGGCCTGGACTTCATACTGATACGCATGGCCGGAAAGAACCGTGGCATCTGAGTAGGTCGTCGCGGTTGCGGAGGTCAGCTTGCTGATCTGGGAGAAATGGACCCCATCGGTGGTGCGCAGGACGTAGTATCCGGTGGCGGAGGAGTCGTTGTCGGTCCAATTCAGTTGAATGGTGCTCGGGTTGGTGGCCGAGGGCTTAGCCCTGAAACCGTGGCGACCGGGGTGGTGGCGCCGGCCCAGTTGGAGAAGGCGGAATTCGCCGAGCCGTTATGAGCTTGAATTTCATATGAGACATAGTGGCCCGAGGGGGCGGCGGTGTCGGCGAAGGTGGTCGCGGAGCCGGAGGATATCGTGGCGATCTGGGTGTAGTTCATGCCGTCGGTGGAACGCAAAACGGTATAGCTGGTTGCGGTGGTGTCCGTGTTCCAGGCGAGGTTGACGGTGGTAGCGCTGCTGGGAATCGCGGTTAAAAAGGCCGGGGTGGCCAGGGCGCTGCCAGATAGTAAGGTCCGTCCCTCAAGGGCTTCAATGTTACAGGCATTGTGGAGGTCTCGTTGAACGCGCCGCCGCTTGCTGGACGCTGGGCGGCGGTTTAGTGCCTTGAGGAAGGCGGGGTAATTGGGGTTGATTTGATAGTTCATGTTCGATCCCTCCAGAGAAGAGATCGAATTGTTTTGCCCATGAGTCCAGCCGGTATTTAGTGGCCTGCCAGAGCTGGAATTAGCGTTATTATTGGCCGCTTGTTGGGTATGGGACGATAGGTGGCGATTGGGATTCAAATTGGGTAAAGAGGAACGGATAACAGGGTGACTGAGGACGCTGAAGCTTGAATCACGGCGCGGTCAGCCAACATGGTGTATATACAAAGACGGGCGGGATCAGGTCAGACTGTTGAGTATGACTGATTCCTGACGCCAATCGAATCTTGCTGGGGGAATCCTGCAACTTCGATAGCGTGGCTGCGTATTAAAAGCAGGTGATCGTCTCAATCGGCCGAATTTTTTGTTTTCGAGTGTTCGGCCAGTAGCATGAGCGGCCTCCCAAAAAGGACACAACAAGAGGGTCAATCTATATGTCGAAGCGCGCTCGTCGGCTGGCTGCGGGGCTGTTCCCTTTGCAGGTCGAATTGTTGGAGAACCGCCTGTTCTTATCGGCGGCGGCGACCACCACCACGCTGATCCCATCGGCGAATCCGATCGTGGTCGGGCAGCTTGTTGCGCTGACGGCGACGGTTACATCCGGCAGCGGGACTCCGACCGGCACTGTCACGTTCATGGATGGCACAAACCTCATCGGCACGGCAACGGTCAGTTCCGGTCAGGCGGTTGGGTTTACGAGCGCGCTGGAAATCGGCACGGACTCTATTACGGCAATCTATGGCGGTACGAGCAGTTTTGCCACCAGCACTTCGTCAGCCGTGAATGAAACGGTCAGTCCCCTCCCTGGCGGTAATTTGACGACGACCACTACATTAACGGCGTCGGCCAATCCGCTCGCGGCCGGACAGCTTGTTGCGTTGACGGCCACCGTCAACGCCCCAGTGGGCTTTCCGACTCCGACAGGGATTGTCAGTTTCTTTGACGGATCGACGCTGATCGGCACCGTGGATATCAATGCCACCACGGGACAGGCAATTGGGTACACGAGCGGATTGCCGTCGGGAACGCAGAGCATCACCGCGGTCTATAACGGAACAACGGGGTATTCCGACAGCACATCATCGCCATTGAGCCTGGTTGTCAGTGCGCCGCTGGCGACGACGACGACGTTGGTGGCTTCGACCAATTCACCCGTCGCGGGGCAACTCATTGCGCTGACGGCGACCGTCAGCGGGGCCAGCGGGTCCACCGGTGGAGTTGTTTCGTTCAGTGACGGTTCGACGCTGATTGGGACTGCCACCGTTGATCCGACCACGCAGACGGCGGTTGGATTTACGGCGCTGAGTTCCGGAATGCACAACATCACGGCGACTTTTGAGGGATTGCCGGCATTTGCCACCAGCACATCGGCGGCTTTGAGCTTTAATGTCACCGGCAATGTGAGCAGCACGACCACGCTGACGGCATCGTCGAATCCGATCGTCGTCGGACAGCTTGTGGCGTTGACGGCCAACGTGAGCGGTTCCGGCGGAACGCCGACCGGCACGGTGACGTTCATGAATGGTTCAACGCTGATCGGGACGGCGACCATCGATCCAACAACCGGTAATGCGACGGGCTTTACGTCTTCGCTGAACCTGGGGACGAACAGCATCACGGCGCTGTATGGTGGCGACTCCGGCTTCAAGGCCAGCACCTCGGCGGCGCTGACCGTCACGGTCAATCATGTCGGAGCGGATACCACGACCACGCTGGTGACATCGACTAACCCCGAAACGGCAGGACAATTGATCGCGCTGACCGCGACGGTGACGTCCGGCAACGGGACTCCCACCGGCACGGTTACGTTCATGGATGGTACAACGCTGATCGGCACGGCAACTATCAATTCCGCCACGCATCAGGCGGTTGGATTCACGGGTTCGCTGCCGGTTGGCACGGACCCGATTACGGCAACCTATAACGGCACGAGCAGCTTTGCTTCCAGCACGTCGTTCACGGTGAATGAAGTCGTCAACCCGGTTGGGAATACGACCACCACGACGTTGACGTCTTCTTCGCTGGGGCTTGTTTCCGGCCAGTTCCTCGCGCTGACCGCGACGGTGACATCGACCAGCGGTTCTCCCACCGGGATCGTCACCTTCATGGATGGAACGACGCTGATCGGCGCTGTGGCTCTTAATTCCACCACGCATCAGGCGGTTGGCGAGACGGTTTCTCTCACGCCCGGCATGCACAATATCACGGCTGTGTATGATGGCGAAGGTGGCTTCGCGACTAGCACATCGGCCGTGGTGCACGAGACCGTCAATCCGGATGCGACCGCGATCTCGGTAACTTCACAAGCGAATAACGTGCTGGCGGGAACGACGGTAGTTCTTGTCGCGACCGTTTCTCCCGATGCTCCGGGCGGCGGCGTTCCGACCGGGACCGTCACGTTTGAGAATGGTTCAACGCTGATCGGCACCGTGAACATTGGTCCAAATGACGGGGGCGTGGCTTATGGCGCGGTGGCCGGGCTGACGCCGGGCAACAACGTCATCACCGCGATCTATACCCCGACGCCTGCTGCCGCGGGTTCGCAGACCGCCTACACCGCCAGCACATCGCAGGGGTTTAACGAAAATATCATTGGCATCGCGACCACCACGACGGCGTCGGTTTCCACCGCCTCTGTGATCATGGGTCAGACGGTGACGCTGACTTCCACGGTCACCGGCGCCAGCGGCCCCATGCCCTCCGGGACGGTCACTTTCTCGTCCGGTACGACGACCATCGGCACGGCCACACTCAACAGCAGCGGCGTCGCGACGCTCAACGAATACAACCAGTACACGGGGACTTACGCGGTGACGGCGACGTACTCGGGCGACAATCTCCACGCGACCAGCACCAGCCCCATTGGCAGCGCCCCCTCTTTCACGGTCACGACCCCGACCTACGCCACGGTTTCGCTGGATGGAAGCACCTACCAGACTTTTACGGCAGTCCAAGGCACGGGCCTGACTGCTGCGGAGGGGCAATTCGTTTCGGTCGAATACACCCTTTACGCTAATGGCGTGTTTTCACAGACCTCGGTGGGCTCGGCGCCCTTCTCGTTTGGAATTGGTGAAGGCAGCGCTGTTTCCGGCTTTGATGGAGGCCTGGTCGGCGTCAAGGTTGGAGAGACCCGCGTCCTGGTGCTTCCGCCGGCCTTGGGATATGGCTCAAATCCCCCGACTGGCATTCCTTCCGGCGCGACGCTTACGTTCATCGTGAAACTGGTCGCGGCTGATGTGCCCCGATTGACGGTCTCTTACAATGCGCCGGGTTCGAGCACGCCGGTTCAGTTGTCGCTCAACCAGACTCCGTCAGCTACCATCGGCACGGATTTTGGCTCACAAACAGTCGGGACGAGCGGCACGGTGTCTTCATTCACGCTAGGCTTGGCGGATCAGAGCTTCAATCTAACCTCAACGGCCAACCCGCCGGTTCAGATCACCGGGGCCGACCCGAATGACTTTGTGATCACTGAACCCTCAACGTTTGAGAATGGCACGTTCACGATCGCGTTCCTTCCAACGGCCACGGGCACGCGGACGGCGACGATCCGGATTCAAACCAATGACCCGGATCAGCCGGTGTTTACGTTTAACGTGACCGGCGTCGGGGCGTGAAGCCCAGACAGGGCCAAGCGACGGCATCGTTCCTGATCGTGGTCGTCCTTAATCAGGTTTCAGGTGCAAGCCCTGCATTTGCATTGACTTATCGATTTTATGTGACGCCATTCCACATCGTGGATTTAACCACCATCCCCGTCATTTTTTTAATTTCATTGCCAGCCGTATGCCGGTTTAGTATTAAAGGCTCTCTCGGCGTCCGCGTATAAGCCCTTCGCTGCGGTTCAGGTCGTTCTCGAATCCGGGCTGCGTGCGCGGAAAGCGATGTTTCCAAAACATTTCCCGAAAAGCACTTGTTGCTTTTCACATGAACCAGGACCGGAGTTAATGCAATGACCCTCTGCACGTCTGTGAAAACGTCTCTGCGCAAATCTGTTATCGGCAAATCAGTTATCAGTCGTCGCCGGTTGGCGCTGCTTGCCGCAGTGGGAGCGCCGCTCGTGGGAACCGCGGGGGCTGCGCTGGGTGATATCGCGATCACTTACACCACCGTCGGTTCCAGCCAACTCTTTTTGCCGCAAACCGGAACCTATACCCTCGAGGTTGCCGGCGCACAGGGCGGCTCAAACGGCCCGATCCTGGCGGGCGGCTTTGGCGCGGTGATCGAAGGAACCACCGCCAATTTCACTTCGAGAGACTCGTTGAGCTTTTACGTCGGCGGCATCGGCGTCGGCACTTCCGATTTCACTGTCGGCGCCGGCGGCGGAGGGGGTAGTTTCCTGTTCGACAACACCACGTCCTCCCTGCTCGTCGCCGCCGGCGGCGGCGGCGGTGAAGGCGGCGGCGTAAACGGAGGAGCCGGCCAAACAGCCAACGCGGGTAATGCGGGCGGCTCCGCTTCGGGCGAAATCGGAGGCGCAGCTGGCACGGGCGGCAATGGCGGCCAAGCCGGCATTTCTTCGATCGACGTCCCCGATGGCGCGGGTGGCGGCGGGTTCGTCTCCGCGGGCGGAAACGCCACCGCAACCGGCGGTTCCTCCACCGGCGGCGGAAAGTTTTCCGGCCTCTCAGGCGGAACCACCACGGAACCAGGTCTCACCGCTGTCACCGGCGGCTTTGGCGGCGGGGGGGCCGCGGGTTTCGGCGGGGGAGGCGGCGGCGGATATTCCGGCGGCGGCGGCGGCGGCGATAGCTTCGGCGGAGGCGGCGGGTCCTTCGTCGCCACCAGCGTTATCGCCAGCGGCGAGTTTGCCGGCGCCAACGCAGACAACGGTTTCATCATCTTCAGCCCCACCACCTTTGATCTCACCATCAATTATGCCAATCCAGGCACCATCGCCGGCGCTATCTCCGGCGGCGGCGCCGTAATCATGGCCGGTGGTGGAAACCCGATTCTCACTTCCACCAGCAACAGTTGGACGGGCGGCACAACGATTTCCTCCGGAACTTTCACCATCGGTGACGGCGGCGCCGACGGCTCGCTGCCCGGCAACGTCACCAACAATTCCAAGCTCGTCTTCAACTCCAGCGCAACCCTCGCCGTGACAGGCAATATCTCCGGCACAGGCTCGCTTACCCAGTCCGGAACCGGAACCACCGTCCTCACCGGCTCCAACACCTACTCCGGAACCACAACCATTTCCGCGGGCGCCCTTCAATTCGGCAATGGCGGATCGCCGGGCCTGTTCAATGGGAACATTACCGATAACGCGACGCTGCTCACCGACCTGTCGGGCCAGCAAAGCTATACCGGCGTTATCTCCGGCACGGGCGCGTTCACGACGACCGGCCCGGGCGTCATCAACCTCACGAAACAACAAACCTATGGAGGCGCGACCACGATCGAAAACACCGCGATCGTCGAGTTGATCGCCAACGCCCTCCCCGCGACCACAAACCTGACGCTGACCGGCGACTTTGTCAGCGGCGGCGGCGAGCTTGCATTAAACGGCGTCAACAACGGTGCGCAGACCGTCGCCTCCCTGAGCGGAGACGGCGGCGGCGTCGAGCTCTCGCCCAATGCCGTATTCACCGTGAACCAGTCGATCAACACCGTCTTCGCCGGCCAGATCGACGATCACAATCAGATCGGTCCGTCCACCGACACGGGCAAGCTCGTGAAACAGGGAGCGGGGACGCTCACGTTGACCGGAGCGAGCGTCTATGGCGGCGGAACCACCATTTCCGGCGGCTCCCTCCAAATCGGCAACGCCGGAACCACCGGCTCGATCGCGGGCAACGTCACCGACAACGCAAACCTCGCCTTCAACCGCACCGACAGCATCACATTCTCGGGCAACATCAGCGGCAGCGGTTCGCTCACCCAGCTTGGCAGTGGAACCCTCGTGCTAACCGGTGCTGCCAGCCACACGGGCGGAACAACCATTTCTGCGGGATCGCTCCAGATCGGCAACGGCGGAACGACCGGATCGATATCGGGGAACATCACGGATAACGCGAATCTGACTTTCAACCTCTCGAGTACCGCGGCATATTTCGGGGTGATCTCCGGCACCGGCAGCCTCACCGACTCCGGCAGCGGCGCTCTGGAACTGTTTTCCGCTAATACATACATGGGAAACACCGTGGTTAACGCCGGTTTTCTTTACGCGGTCGTCAACAATGCGCTGCCGACGACGACGCACCTGATTGTGAACGACGGCGTCTTCGTCTTGAACACCGCAGTGTCCCAGACGGTTGGCTCGTTAACGGGAACCGGTGTCGTCGAATCCGCCGTCGGCGCGGGCAATACAATGCTTGAGGTGAATCAGGCATCGAACGCCGTTTTCGATGGTCAGATTCTTGACGGCTCCGCTTTTGGCACCTCAGACACCATTCAATTCGTCAAAGAGGGCAGCGGCAACCTGACCCTCACCGGAGACAACCAAATCGCCGGCGGAACCACCATTTCCGCAGGAACTCTCCAAATCGGCAATGGCGCCGGTGGTTCCATCACCGGCAATATCCTCGACAATGCCCAACTCACTTACGATCTCAACTTCAGCTCCACGGTTTCCGGCTTAATATCCGGCTCCGGATCTATGACCGAAAAGGGGACCGGCACCGTAGTCCTCACCGCAAACAATACCTACACCGGCGGAACAACCATTTCTTCCACCGCCACCTTGCAAATCGGAAACGGCGGAACCACCGGCTCGCTTTCGAGCACCGGGGCCATCATCGACAACGGCAATCTGACCTTCGACCGTTCCGGCAATATGACCGTCGCCAACTTGATCC
This sequence comes from uncultured Phycisphaerales bacterium, assembly GCA_963773725.1. Taxonomy (GTDB): domain Bacteria; phylum Planctomycetota; class Phycisphaerae; order Tepidisphaerales; family Tepidisphaeraceae; genus PALSA-1353. Next base: position 289,641 of record CAVZCA010000005.1, on the reverse strand, counting down.
ACGGCAACGGCTCCCTGACCCAGGCCGGCGCCGGAACTGTCACGCTGTCGACATCCAACAACTATTTCGGTACCACAAGCGTCACCGCCGGAAAATTAATTATTGGCGCGGTGAATGGAATTGCCGAAAGCCCTGTCTCGATATCCGGCGGCGCCGTCCTGCAATTGGCCCCGAACACGGGCGAGGAAGACATCACCGGCCTGAGCATCACCGGCGGTGGCTCGTTTGATATGACCAACAATCACATGATCATTTCCTACAGCGACGGAAGCGATCCTATTTCCACGATCGCCGGTTATCTGGCCAACGGTTACGCCGGTGGAAGCTGGACCGGCACCGGCGGCATCAATAGCTCGACGGCCGCGCTGCCGGCTAACAAAACCCACTACGCTCTGGGGTACGCCGACGGCGCGGACAACGTCGTCACCGGGCTCTCTTCGGGGCAAATCGAGGTGGCGTACACGCTCCAGGGTGATGCAAACCTCGACGGCGTTGTCAGCGGCGACGATTTCACCATTCTCACCGACAATCTCGGCAAACAGGTCAGCGGCTGGGACAAGGGAGATTTTAATTACGACGGCGTAGTCAGCGGTGATGACTTCACGCTTCTCACCGACAACCTCGGCAAGCAGACCAATGGAGCGGATATAGCGATACCCGCGGCTGATTATGCCGCGATCGATGCCTTTGCGGCGGCTCATGGATTCGCGATTAATATTAATGTGCCGGAGCCGGCATCAACGGGATTCGTGGCGATGATGGGGTTGGGTGTTTTGGCGCGTCGCCGGCGACGATCCATCCAAGCTTGAAATTTCAAGGGATGAAAAAAGCCCCGGCCGATCTGGCTGGGGCTTTTTTTCATTACTGACAAAGACGGGTTTAGGAATTCCGCCGGCGACGGGCGAGGACTCCGATCGTGCCGATGGCCAGGAGACTCATCGTTGCCGGTTCGGGGACGCTGGGGAGCGACAGGCCGTTGGCGGTTGCGAAGGCATCGATCGCGGCGTAATCGGCCGCGGGGATTGAGACGTCTGCGCCGGTGGCTGATTTGCCGAGGTTGCCGACGAGGGCGGTGAAGTCATCGCCAGTCACTAAACCTGTATAGAGGAAGTCGCCTTTGTCCCAGCCGGAGATCGACTTACCGAGATTGCCGACGAGGATCGTGAAGTCGTCGCCGGTGACGAGGCCGTCGAGATTGGCGTCGCCTAGCAGTGTGTACTTCACTTCGATCTGACCGGAGGAAAGGCCGGTGACGACATGATCCGCGCCGTCGGCGTAGCCGATGCTGTAGCCGGGAGCGACGCCGGTTCCGCTGCTGCCGCTGGAGATGATGCCGGTTGTGCCGTTCCATGCTCCGCCGTTGCGGCCGCTGATGAGATAGCCGCGGACGGCTGCATCAGCGGTTGCCTGTGTGCCTGAGCCGTAACTGAGAATGAAATGGTTGTTGGCGATATCGAGCTGTCCGCCGGTGGAAATCGACAGAGAAGTCATTTGCTCACTGCCGGTGTTCGCGGCAAGTTGCAGCTTTCCGCCGGTGATGGCAACGCTGCCATCCGGCAATGCGCGATGGACTCCGATGACCAGCGTGCCGGCGCTGACGTTGGTGCCGCCGCTGTAGGTATTGACGGTGGAGAGGGTCACGGTGCTGCTGCCCATTTTGGTCAGTGAGCCGGTGCCGGCGATGCCGCCGGTGCCGCTGATGGTGTAGTTGCCGGCGCTGTTATCGAACACGACCGAGTTGGGGTGAACGGTGGTGTTGAGCGCGACGGCGTAGTTGCCGTTGTTGGTGTCGTTGAAGATGACGTTGGTGTTGTCGGTGTAATAATCCGCGAAAATGCCGTTGTTCCAGTTGAACTGGTTTTGATCGTTGATATCCCAGGTCGTGCCGTCAGCGAAGCCCGCGGCGGCCGTGGAATCATTCCAGGTAAATGTTGGGACAGCCACCGAGTAGATCGTTGTTGCGTAAGTGGAACCGGGGGCGGTGGCGGAGTCGTAGGGAGTCGGAGCGTACGGATTGACATAGGTCGCGGATGACTCGCTGGTCGCCGCCGCGCCGCTATCGAGTGCATCGACAGCGCCGTTTCCGCCGTCGTAGGTGGTCCAGGCATCGAAGTTGAATTGATTGCCGACGCTGAGTCCAAGCAGTGAAAGAGAGACGGTCATGGTCACGGAGGTTGTTCCGAGCGCCGTCTGTGTAAACTGGGGATTGCCCGCGGTGTCTGTCGCCAGGCCGTTACCACCGATCTGAGTCCAGGCGCCGGCGGCGAAATTGAAGACCTGGCCGTCACCGGTGTCGGGGGTGGCGACCGTTCCGCCGGTGGTCTGATTCGTCCAGTTATCGAGCCAGTAATTCATGCCCGTGCTGATTCCGATGGGGTTGTATGGATTGGAGACCGCGGTGTTCCCAGCTCCGGGGACGGTTTCCAGGCCGATCTGATATTTGCCGTAGGATTGGGTGGTGTCGGTGGTGATGTTCGTGGCATGGCCGCCGTCGGAGGCAGCCAGATTGATCTGGAAAAAGATATTGTTGGCATCATTGGTGATGACCATGCTGGCGATGTCCTGGTAGCTGTCGCCGGGAGGGGCGCGGTCGCGCTGCCGCCGGCGTAGTCGCCCGTCGCATCCGTATAGACTTGCACTGCAAACGCGAGGCTTGGTGCGCAGCAGACCGCGGCACTCAAGGCAAGGATAGACTTCCGAGAGAAGCGAAACTTCGTCATAGACCCTCCGAGGTGTTTATCTTTCCAACGCCAGTATGGCCGCGACTTGAGCTCTTAGTCCAAGCGGCATTGACTCCAGGACATGATAGAAAATCCATTGGCAGGAACTATGGAGAGTTGCGAATTAATCCTGCGATTTTGCGACAAGTGGCGCGATCAGGGGAATTGCGGGGGCTGTGTGGCCGACTGAGAATTTAGCTCGACTGTTGCCGGCCGCAGTCCATCCGAACTGGCGGTGATGCGGATCGAACCAGCGGATTGCGCCGTCTGTACGATCGCCAGGCACATGCCGTTGAACGCCTTGTGATGGTTGGCCTTGAAGCTTTCGTGATTGGCGGGGTCGCCGTTATCCACGCCGATAATTTTCGCCGGGCCTTGCAGGTCAAACATTACATCGTTGCCCGCGGTGGGGACGATCTTTCCGTTAGCGTCGAGGATGCGGATGGTCAGGTGCGTCACGTCACGCCCATCGGCGGCGGGAGAGAGGTTGTCGGCTAATAGTTCCACAGCCGCGGGATCGCCGGCTGTGCTGAGATCCTCGGTCGCCACGACTTTTCCGGCTATTGTCCCGATAGCGCGGAACGTTCCCGGCTCATAGGGTACGTCCCAGGAGAGATGCAGGTCGCTGGTCGTGCGGACGACCCTTGCGCGGGCGGGGAGATTGCCGTAATCCTCCATCATTCCTTGCCGGGGGAATTCGTATCCCTTGATGCCGAAGGATTTGCCGTTGAGGAACAGCTCGACGGTGTCGCAATTGGTGTAGCAGGTGACGGGGATGATCTGCCCTTCGCGGCCTTTCCAATTCCAATGCGGGAAGAGATGCAGGACGGGCTTAGTGGTCCACTGGCTTTGATAGAAATAAAAGCCGTCTTTCTTGAATCCGCAGGTGTCGAGGACGCCGAAGGTGGCGATTTTGGAGGGCCAGAATGCTTCGCCGAGATAATCGATGCCGGTCCACATGAAATCGCCGGAGACGTAATCGTTGGTGCGGACGAATTTCCAGAGTTGCTCGACGTCGATCGGCGATTGCTCGGGGGAGCCTGGCGGAAGCGGCGGCGCGAGCCGGGTGGTGGGCGGCTGGGTGGTTGGCGCGGAGTGGTTAGCACGGAGCGGTTGGTTGTGTGGAGGCGGGATCGAAGAAGAGACAGCTGTAGTCGCCGCGGATTCCGCCCATGGAGACGCTTTCGGTGCCGATGAATTTCCGCTCGGGGAATTCGCTGGCGATCGACGCTGTAATATTTTTCGGCGCGGTCGCGCCAGCGATCGACGTAGTTGTAGCCGACGACATCGAGGAGCGCGATGAATTCCGGCGGGGCGCTGAGGGGCTCGGCGGAGACTTGTCGCAGGCGGCCGTCACGGGCCGGGTGGGGTCTTCGCGTGTGAAAGATGTCGACGAGTTGTCGCAGGACGTCGCGCGCCGTCGGCGGAGGGTTTGGTCGGGGATTTCGTTGCCGGCACTCCAGAGGACGACGCTGGGATGATTGCGGTCGCGGTGGATGAAATCGATCAGATCGCGCTGCGACCATTCGTTGAAAAAGAGGTGGTAGTCCCTCGAGCGTTTTGCCGTCGATCCATCGTCGAAGGCTTCGTCCATGACGAGAAAGCCCATGCGTCGCAGAGGTCGAGGAACTCCGGCGTGGGGGGATTGTGGCTGGTGCGGATGGCGTTGCAGCCCATTTCCTTGAGCAGTTGCAAGCGGCCGGGCCCAGACGCCTTCGGGAACGGCGGCCCCGACGCCCCGCCGTCGCCGTGGAGGCAGACGCCGTTGAGTTTGACCTGTTGGCCGTTGAGGAGAAAGCCTTTGTCCACGTCGAAGACGGCGGTGCGGATGCCGATCGGCGTGTCGTATTGGTCGACGACTTCGTCGCCTTCGGCTGAACTGCGCAGCGAACGGTGTAGAGATAGGGATTGTCGAGGGACCAGAGTTTCGGGCTGGTCGAGTTCAGATCGTTGGGTGAATTGTTTGCCTTGGCGACGGGGTCGAGTTCGCCGTGGCTGTCGGCGACGGGGGCGATTGTCGTGGCCGTCCTGATCGAGAACGTTGAAGAGCAGATCGAAGTCGGCGGCGGAGCTGTCGCTGGTTGATCAGAGTTGTTGGAGATTTCGATCACCGTGGCGCGAAGTGGGGGAAACTTGTGGCGTGGTGACGGAGGTGCCCCATTGGGGCGATGTGGAGCTGGATCGGTGACGAGTAGCCAGGTGTGGCGATAGATGCCGGAGCCGGAGTACCAGCGGGAATTGGGCTGCAGCGAATTGTCGACGCGGACGGCGATGGTGTTGTCCTGCTGGTCGAAATTCAGGTATGGGGTCAGATCGTAGATGAAGCTGATGTAGCCGTAAGGGCGTTTGCCGAGGGATTGGCCGTTGATCCAGACTTCGCTGTTTTCGTAGACGCCGTCGAACTCGATGGCGACGGTTTTGTCCTTGTAGGAGTCGGGGACGCTGGAAGGTTTTTCGGTACCAGCCGATGCCGGTCGGGAGATATCCGCCGCCGCCGGCGGCGGGGGCGTCTTCGATCGAAGGGGCCGTCGATGCTCCAGTCGTGGGGGAGATCGATGGCCTGCCAGGCGGAGTCGTCGAAGTTCGATCTGCTGGGCGTCGGCGGGATCGGAGAGGATGAAATTTCCAGTCGAAATCCATGCGAGACGCTGGCGAGGGGAGTCGGCGGCGGAGGCTGGAAATCCACAGGGAGAGGCCCACAACCGATAATATAACGGCGAATGATTTAATCATGGTGCATTTTCCACAAGTGCTATTTTGCCAGTTTGAGCAAATCCGGGGCGGATTTGCCAACAATGGCGGCTGGCGCGCCAGCGTGCTTTGGGCGTCAGTCGTAAATTTGAATAGTTTATTCGCAGTTGTAGAGAGCAGAGGGGGATGACTTCAATTAAAATCCCTTCATAAAATTGGAGCAAGGTTGAGCGAGGCAGCACATCTCTATTTAAGTCGGCCGGAAAACAGGAGCGTTTCATGAAGAGCGCGAGTCATGTCAAAAAGTCTGCGATGAAGGCATTCACGCTGGTGGAGTTGCTGGTTGTCATCGGGATTATTTCTTTACTTGTTTCGATTCTGCTTCCCGCGCTGAACAAGGCGCGGCAACAGGCGAATTTGATCGCATGCCAGTCGAACCTTCGCGGCATTGGCCAGATGGTGCAGATTTACGTGACGGAGAATCAGGGGTTGCTTCCGCCGTCCTGGAGTTCCCAGTATTATTTCACGCTGGCGGACACGTTAACGTTGCTCTACAACCACACCACTCTGGCAAATCCTCTGCCAGGAAATCCGGCCTATCCGACGGGTTCCAATTTATTTATGCCCCTTCAGGATTCCGCCGTGTTTCAAGATCTGGACGTCGCGCCAATCCCATGGTATTCGCACTCGATGGCTTACCACGCCAACTGCCGCGCGTTTGGAATCGACGACAATGGCAATGGAGGAGTGGAGTGGGATCCGTTCGTAGGAGGGACTTCCGGTGGATTTCCAATACGTCACCTTTCTTCGATTCAACATTCCGCCAATGTCATGATGATGTGGTGCAGTTCCTGTAACATTGCACAGGGGACAAACTACGGCGTCACCTACGGATTCAGCTTCTCGATTGATAACTACGCCGCGTCCGGCCACAACAATTCGAGCACGGGGCTTGGATATCCGATTTTGCCCCCCGGGACCTCATACAAACCAGATGATTACGGCAATCTGATTGCGATTGGCTCTCCGGTCGTTAGCGGGACCAACGTCGGCAGCCAGTATGCGGGTAGCATTACCAAGTCATATCTTCAGGCGGCAAACGAGGACTTTGCGACCACCACCGCCAACGTACCGGGCGGTAGAGATAATGCCGACATGCGTTTCCGCCATCTCAGCAACACAGCCTGCAACGTCTTGTACGGCGACTTTCACGTCGACAGCGTGTTGCTCGGCACCGTAACTTCGCAGCAGATTTGCCTTAACGCGAAATAGTCATCCGATTATGTTCATTCGAAAAAAATTCGCTGATGACAAGAAGATGGGCGTCGCGGTTGCGATCGTTCTTCTGCTCGTTGCGGCATTGCGCTGGCGGTGGAATTTTGGCCGCAACGAAAGGCGAACCTTGCGATGGCGTTTTACTCGGATGATGACGGCCAGACCTGGTTCAAGGATAGCGCTTTCCGCGTAGCGCCGTTTGACCACAACGGCAAGACGGCGGTCATGGCCGAGATTTACAATTACGACAACGGAAGTAAGGAATTCTGCGCCTATTTGGCCAAATACAACAATGAAATAAAGGGGCAATTGGAAAAGGCGCTCGCCGACGCCCAGGCCAAAAGCCAGCCGCCTGGCTCGGTTTCCCTGTACAACAACCGGCCTTACCTGAATTCCGGGACACTGGTCAAGCTTCCCGGTTCCAACAACTCCTGGATTCCATTCAACGATCCTCGTGCGACACCGGTATTCTCGATTCATGCTCCCGACGGGAGCGTTGTGGATGAAGTGTTTGTTTATTGAGGGGCATCGCATGCGATCTCGTCGGAACATGGGGGTTCGTTCGGCAGTACGCCATCATCGCGTGCTGCGTTTTAGTGTGCAGTCTGGCCAAGGCTGCCGATCAGCCGTTCATCACCGGCTGCGATGTCTCCATGCTGCCGACGATCGAAAAAGCGGGCGGCGTTTTCAGCGACAACGGCAAGCGCGGGCGATGCGATTCAGATTCTTGCACGATCATGGATGCAATCTGTTTCGCGTTCGGCTGTTTGTGAATCCCGATCCGGATTACGCCTCAAAAATTTCGGGGCGGTGCAGGACCTTGCTTATGTTCGCGGGCTGGCCAAGCGCATCAAGGCGACCGGGGCGGTATTTCTGCTGGATATTCATTACTCCGATACCTGGGCCGATCCGGGGAAGCAGTTCACGCCGGCTGATTGGAAGAAGCTTGATTTCGACGCGACTGAAGAGAAGGTTCATGATTACACGGTTTCAGTGCTGACGGATTTGCAGGCGGATGGCGTCGATGCCGGATATGGTGCAGGTGGGCAATGAAATCACCGCGGGGGTTCTCTGGCCGCAAGCGGCAGGTGCTGGATGTGCCGGCCGGCGCAGGAGCCGGAGCAATGGCAGCGGTTTGCGCGAACTGATCGCCGCGGGCTGCAAGGCCGTGCGGTGAATCGCAAACCGATGCCCATCCCATCCGCATCATGATTCACATTCATGGCGGCGGGAAAGAAGGGATGGCCAAGTATTTCTGGGGGAAATTCAAGCTCGATCCGGCTGATTATGACATCGTGGGGCTCAGCTTTTATCCGGCATGGGATGATTCGATCGATTTGCTCAAGCAGAACATGGCCGACGCGATCCAGATCACGGGGAAGGATGTGATTCTTGCGGAGACGAGTTATCCGTGGAAGGAATTGCCGGACAAAGTCGGGCTGGCGACGCTGCAGTGGCCGCAAACGCCGGAAGGGCAGAAGCAATATTTGCACGATCTGACGGCTGTGATTGCATGCCGCGCCGGGGGATCATGGGAAAGGGTTTATTTACTGGTATCCCGAGGCGATTCCGTCGCAGGGTTGAGATCTGGCGGCAGGGTTTTGAAGCGTTGTTTGATCCAATCCGGCAATGCGTTGCCGGCGCTGGAATCCTTTGGTCAGCGGTGGGTGATTTCGATGGCAAGATTACCAACCGATGTGAGGCGGACGTTCGTGGCAGCGAGAAATTGCTCCGGCCGGCGGCAATCGTTGCCGGTCAAGAAGCAAATCGACGAGCCGCACGATGCAGAGGCAATCTCGGTCTGAGCACAGCCGCGGCTGACGATCTCGCTGAATCAGGATTGGCATTTTCGGCGGATGGAATCGATCCGCTGAAGCCGGAAGTTTTGCCGCCGGAATGGGTTACCGCAGGGGCAGGCAGTGGGAAGCGGTGAATCTTCCGCATTCGGTGCGGCTTGAACCGCTGAACGCCAGCGGCGGGCGAAATTTTCAGGGGATCTGCTGGTATTCGCCGCAAGCCTGGATCTGCCGGTTCGAATGGAAGGGAAAGACTGTCTATCTGCATTTTGAAGGGGCGATGCAGGTGGCTGAGGTTTGGCTGAATAAAACGCAAGCTCGCGTCGAATTACTGCGGATATCTTCCGTTCGTCGTTGATCTGACGCGATGCGGCGAATTTCGGGGCGGCGGGAAATCATTCTGTCGGTGCGGCTGGACAACCGGGACAATCCGCAGGTTCCGCCGGGCAAGCCGCAGAAGGAACTCGATTTCACCTATTTCGGCGGGCTTTATCGCAATGTCAGGCTGGAGGTGATGGATCGGCTGCACATCGTCGATCCGATTCTGGAAGACAAAGTCGCCGGCGGCGGGGTGTTCGTCACGTTTCCGGATGTCAGCCAAAGAATCCGCGACGGTGCGGATTCGCACCGACGTTCGCAACGAGCATCCGGAGCCGAGGGATTGCCAGGTCGTCCAGGAGCTTTTCGATCCAGACGGGCATGTCGTGGGGAAGGCATCGGCGACGATGCAACGCTCGCTGCCGGCGACGAGATGCGGTCTTCCACCAGGTCATTGACGTCGCCAATCCGCGGCTTTGGCATCCGCATCATCCGCATTTGTACGACGCTGCGCACGATTGTGTATGGCGAACGACCAGCCGGCGGATGAAGTCGACGTCGCGGATCGGCATTCGGCATATTCCGGTTCGATCGGCGAACGGGTCTGACCATCAACGGCGAAAAATTTTTTTCCATCGGCGCCAATCGCCATCAGGATCATCCCTATGTCGGCTATGCGCTTCCGGACAGCGCGCATTATCGCGATGTGAAAAAGCTGCGGGAAGCGGGATTCACCTCGTTCCGCAGCCATTATCCGCAGTCGCCGGCGTTCATGGATGCGTGCGACGAACTGGGAATGCTGGCGATCGTTTCCAATCCCGGCTGGCAATTCGTCGGGGAGAACGTTTTCCAGGAGCGAGCGGTTCAAAATGCCCGGCGGATGGTTCGGCGCGATCGCAATCGTCCCAGCGTGATCATCTGGGAAGCGGCGCTGAACGAATCGGAAAATGCGTCCGCTGCTGGAATCGCTTCAGCAGGCGGTTCACGAGGAATATCCGGGCGACCAGTGCTTCACCGCGGGCGATCGCGAAGAGCGAATCGGCAGGCTGGGATGTCGAATATCTGCACAACGACGGGACGCAAACCGGCTTGGATTCGGGAATGGGGCGATCAGGTCGATAACTGGAGCGACCAGCAATCGCGCAGCCGGGTGCCGCGGGCTGGGGTGAAACGCCGCTGCTGATCCAGGCGCGATCGCACGCGTCGCGGCTGGATGAGATTCTTGCGGGCGATCCGACCATGCGAATAGCTCGCAGGTGAGCAGGCTCTGCGGAGCGTGCCTCTGGGCGGGGATCGACTGCCAGCGCGGGTATCATCGTCAGCCGTTTTATGGCGGCGTGCTGGATTTGTTTCGCCTGCCGAAGTTCAACTATTATTTTTTCCAGAGCCAGCGTCCGCCGGAGATTCACGTGCCGGGGCTGGATGATGGGCCGATGGTTTTCATCGCCAACTTCGCGACATTTTTTTCGCCGACGACGGTGACGGTTTTCAGCAATTGCGAAGAAGTTCGGTTGACGCTTGATGGCCGGGAGATCGGGCGCAAAAAGCCGGACGCGAGCTGGTCGATCGCCCATCCGCCGTTCACGTTCGAGGTGGATTGTTTTGCCCACGAGCAGTCGACGATGTACATGACCGGCGTGGCCAAAGTGGAGAAACCGCCGGTGGAGCTGATCGCCGAGGGGATCATCGGCGGCAAAGTGGTGGCAACGCATCGCGTTTGCCCGCCGGGTGTCGCGCAAGATCGCTCATGTTGCAGGCCGATCTTTGCGGGCGGAGACTGATGGCCGATGGATCCGACTGGGTGCGAGTTCACGCGAAAATTTGCGATGCCCGGGGCACGGTTTGTCCGTTTGCGGACGATCTGATCGAATTCAGCAGTGAGAAGGGGACGGCGAGCGGATCATCGGCAATCAGCAGATCGGCGCCAATCCGGTCCGAGCTGAGGCGGGAATCGCCACGGCCCTCGTGCAGGCCGGCGCGAACGGCTGGGAAGATCACGGTGCAAGGCATCGGCGTTCGGGCTGACGCCGGGCCGAGCGGAAATCACGTCGATAACAGCCGGATGATCGCGAGCTTGTCTGAAATTCATGTTTCATGTAACGATAGGTAAGTTGCAAGGCGGATCGGCGTCGGCCGGCGGTGGCGCGAACTGAGCGGATCAGTCTTTTCGATGAAAATCATCAAGCCAGTGTTTTCGTGCTGCTGGGGGTTGTCGGCAGCTCGTATTTCTCGTTCTGGGTTCGCTGCAGAATACAATCCGAAGCTGCCGCCGGGATTCACGGTCGTTGAATACTGGGAGAAATGGAACAACCACGAAGCGACGCAGATGCAGGTCATCGTCGATGACTTCAACAAATCGGTCGGGCAGGAAAAGAAGATTTATGTCCATTTCCTGTCGATGTCGGATATCGATCAGAAGACGCTGATCTCGATCTCGGCGGGTGTTCCGCCGGATATCACGGGCACGTGGGACACGCAGATCGCGCAATACGCGGCGCTGGGCGCGGTCGAGCAGCTCGATGATCTGGCGGCGGCACACGGCATCACGGAGGATTATTATCTGCCGGTCTTCTGGCGCGGATGCCATTACAACGGGCATCTGTACGCCCTGGTCAGCACGCCCGGGACGGTCGCGCTGCTCTACAACAAGCAGATTTTTCAGGAATGCGCGCGACAAGCTTCGGGCGGCGGGCCTCGATCCCGATCGCGCGCCGCGGACGCTGGATGAATTCGATCGATATGCCGCGATTCTCGATCACGCGAGACGACGTCGGCCATGATCCAGCGCGCCGGCTATGTGCCGCTGCAAAGCTGGTACGTCCCTCAACTGTCTTTCTGGTTTGGCGGGGATATTTTCGATCCCGACGACCGCCCGGTTGCACGCTGGATTCGCCGGAGACGATTCACTGCTTATCAGTGGATTCAAAGTTATTCCGAAGAGCTCGGCTGCGCGAGCGCTGATGGATTTCAAGAACGGCCTGGGAATTTCGATTCGCCGGAAAATCCGTTTCTGGTCGGAAAAATCGTGATGGAGCAGCAGGGACCGTGGATGGCCAATTACATCGCAGCATCTGAAGCCCCGATTTTCGAGGTGCAGGTTCCGACCAGCGAGGAATGGAAACTGAAGGATCGCACGATCCAACTACGCCTGGGGCGTCGCGCCGTTTCCCACGGCCGTGCCGGGACTCGACAGATGTCAGCTACAACAGTTTCGATGCGCTGATGATCCCCAGCGGGGCGCGACATCACGAAGGAAGCGTTTGAATTCATGGCCTTCGTCAATCGGCAGGATGTGGCGGAAAAGCTCTGCACCCTGCATTGCAAGAATTGCCAATTGCGGCACGTCGAGCGACAGTTTCTTCGAGCATCATCCCAATCCGTACATCGCGGTTTTTCAGGATTTGGCGGCCAGCCCCAACGCGCAGTGCGTGCCGATCTGTCCGATCTGGCCGGAGGTCTTCAAAGAACTGACCGATACGGCGCAGGCGGTGTCGCTTGAGCCGATCGATCCGCCGTCGCGCGTCAAGCTGGCGCAGCAGCGCATGCAGGGTGAGTACGATCGCTTCGACGACGTTGCAGGAGCGCGCGGCAACTGGGAATCAACTGAGCGAATCGCATGATGACACGTCAGAACGACGCAAAACTTCTTCAAGGGCATGGCGTTTCTGTCGCCATGGATCGTCGGCTTCGCCGTCTTCACCGCGATTCCGATCGGCCTGTCCTTTTACTACAGCTTTTGCGATTATTCGCTGACCGTGCCGAGCCGCGGCGCCGCTGTGGATCGGCCTGGATAACTATCACCAGCTGCTCCACGACGCGCTCTTCTGGAAATCGCTGGGCAACACGCTCTATTACGCCGCGATGGCGCTGCCGGCGGGCGATGCTGGTTTCGCTTGGGCTGGCGCTGATGCTCAACGCCAATATCCGCGGGCAGACGGTCTACCGCGCGATCATTTTCCTGCCGTCGCTGGTTCCGGCAATCGCGTCGGCGATGATCTGGCTCTGGATGTTCAACGACCGAGCTTGGGCTTGTTCAATTTTCTGCTGGGCAAATTCGGCGCTTCCGCCGGCCGCGATTGGCTGGGCGAAAACCTGGCGATGCCGTCGCTGGCGCTGATGAGCATCTGGGGCGTCGGCAACACGGTGATCATTTATCTGGCCGGCTTGCAGGATGTGCCGCGCGAACTTGCTCGAAGCCGCCGAGATCGACGGCGCGGGGCCGTTGCGCCGGTTGTTTTCCGTCACGCTTCCCTTTCTCACGCCGGTCATTTTCTTCAATCTCATCATGGCGATCATCGGCACGTTTTCGATCCTCACCGTTCCTTACATCATGACGCAGGGCGGCCCGAACAACGCGACCTATTTTTACACCATGTTCAACTACGATCAGGCGTTCCGCTTTCTGCACATGGGATACGCCAGCGCGCTGGCGTGGATTCAACTGGCGATCACGCTGCTGCTGACGGCGATCGCGTTCTGGTCGGCCAAGAAATGGGTGCATTATGGATGAGCGCCGCCGCGGCACAACGGGACGCGTCCGAAATCCGGTGGCACGCGCTGATGATTCACGCGGGGTTGATCTGCGTTTGTGCCGGGCTATCTGCTGCCGTTTCTCTGGATGGTTTCGACGAGCCTGAAGACGGCTGGATCAGACGCACGAGACGCCGCCGCGATTTATTCCGCATCCGTGGCAGCCGCAGAATTATGTCGAAGATTTTCACGCATCCGACGTTCCATGCCGTTCTCTACACGCGCAACACGCTCGTGATCGCGATCCTCACGGTGCTCGGGCACGACGCTCTCCAGCGCGATCGTCGCTTATGGCTTTGCCCGGATTCGATTTCGCGGGCGCGGCGTTCTGTTTGGCATCATGCTGGCGACGATCATGATTCCATTCCCGGTCACGATGGTTTCGGTCTTCCGCATTTTCCGGTGGATGGATGTGCATACCACCGCGTGGTTTGGGCCGGATAACTTTTTGCAAATGCTCGGGACGTTCAAGCCGCTCTGGCTGCCGGCGTGGTTTGGGTCAGCGTTCAGCATCTTTCTGCTGCGGCAGTTCTTCATCACGCTGCCGAAGGAATTATCCGAAGCGGCGCGAATCGATGGATGCTCGGAGTTCGCGATCTTCTGGCGCATGGTGCTTCCGCTGGCCAAGCCGGCGCTGGCGGTGGTCGCGCTCTTTTCATTTCATGGACGTCTGGAACGATTTTCATCGCGCCGCTGGTTTATATCCAGCGGCCGGAGCAATACACGCTGGCGCTTGGACTGGAGGCGTTTCAAAACCAGATCGGCGGCAGCCGAATGGCATCTGCTGATGGCCGCGTCGGTGCTGGTCTGCCTGCCGACGCTGATCCTGTTTTTCCTGGCTCAGCGCACATTTATCCAGGGGATTGCGACGACGGGCGGGAAATAGAAAACGGTTCAGCTTCCGAGAAAGTGTATTTAGGCGAACTGTCCTGATGCATCGCCGGCAGGCGCGTTGCCGTCGTTGCCGAAGAGCGATGTCTCTCCCGCCATTCCAATTCACGCCGGCCGATTTTTCATCGGCACCGATTCGGGATGCCAGTAAATCACCCCGATGCCGTGACCGTCCGGCGTCTGCGTGGACGGCTCCGATCAGATCGACCAGGAATTGTTGCTGGCCGTCGGGTGAAATCGGCCAGCCATGTTCTTTCGCGCCGACCAGCGGGCGGCGTCTTTCCATGGATAGGCGGTTTCGACGATCACGATGTCTTTGTGATATCGATTGGCCGTCTGCTGGCAGATTTTCGCGCACGTTCTGCGAGTGTTCCGTGCCAGTAGGGATAATAGCTTTGGCCGATGATGTCGTAATCGATTTTGTGGTCGGTTAGATGATCGAAATACCATTGCGTGACGGGCCAATCGCCGCCGCAGTCGATGTGGATCATGACTCGCACGCCGTCGGCCGGGGTGGTCGCTTCGCGAACGCCGCGAATGCCGGCTTCGAGAATGCGCAGCAGGTGATCCCATTGTTTCACGTCATCGTATGGCTCGCGGGGCTTTGATCGGCTTGACGGTGCTGTCGAAGACCTTCACGGTTGACAGCGGAACCGCACCTGGGCATCCGGCCAGAGTGTGCCGCCGGTGATTTCGTTGCCGACCTGGACGATATCCGGAAGGGCGCCGTTCTTCTTCAAATCCGCTGATGACGTCTGCGGTGTAATTTTCCGACCTCCTTTTGCAGGAGCATCGAAGGTCAGGTTCTTCCAGGCGGCTGGTTTGACCTGATGCTGCGGGTCGGCCCAGGTGTCGGAATAGTGGATATCCAGGATGAACGTTGCGCCGGCGGCTTTGATGTCGCTTGGCGAGGGCGCGGGTAAAATCGAGACTGTTGATGACGCCGCCTCGGCCGTTGGGATTGACGAAAAGCCGCAAGCGGAAGCATTCCATGCCGTGCCTGAAAGATGGCGATGGCGTCGTCAGGTTTGCCGCGTCCAGGAAAATGCCGCCACGCTGTTCGACCTGGGTCAGGGTGGAAATATCCGCCCCGATAAGGAAATGGGATTGAACACTGGCGGGTTGTGCGAGGGCCGGCTTCGAAATTGGCGAGCTGCCAAGAAAACATTATCCCTGTGATATTTCTACTTCGCGAGCTAACTTTGTCATCGATCGGAATCCTGGGGCATTTGCTCAATCCTGTGAAGATGGATGATGAAAGGAATTGCGTGTCCGACTAAAGACCGGACACGCAAGGTTATCGGCGGAGCGGAATTGTTCCATGGTGGGCAAGAGCCGAAGCCGTGGCGCAGTTCTCCATTCGATTACGCCCGTCTCGGCGCCACTCATGAGTCCAATGCCGGCGAGAACGTATCGATGCGGGTTCGGGAACGGACACCGTGTATATGGCGAGGACAGAGCCCGGCACGGTAGCCGATCATAGGTTCCGCCGCTGTAGGGCGCGATGCCCGGCCTTCGCCATTATTGTCCAAGGCGTCGTACGCGGATTGGGGGATCCGAAGGTTCTCCAGACGTCAAAATTGAACGTGTTCCCGGCACCGAAGCCCAGTGCGCTGAGCGGGAAAGTGAAGCCAATGAAGGTGTTACGCTGTTGACCTGGCTGATCGTCGCGGTTGATCCAAGCTGGGACCAGCCGGTTCCGAATATACGTACAAGCTGCGCACCACCGGAATAACTGGAGCCGGCAAGGAAGCTGCCGATGAAATAGTTCTCGCCGGTGCTGATTCCGACGGCATTGCCGTATGGATTTCCGTCAGCGGGGGCCGTGCCGTATGTTCCGTTGATCTGGGTTTGGCCGCCAGCTCCGCCATTTTTCTGGATGCCGATTTCATAGTTGGCATAGTGGTTTGCGGACGGCCCGATGGACTGGCCGCCGGATTTAAATTGACTTGAAATTTGATGTTGCTGGCATCGTTGGTGACGACGACGCTGCGATGTCCACTTCCGGACCGCCATAGTTATCGCCGAGGGCATCGGTATAGATTGTCGCCGATGCATTGGTAGCTAGGCCCAACCCCGGTGCCGCCAGAAGCAGGCATCCAATGGGGAGTCGAATTCGCCGCATGTTTCCCTCCGAAGTGTATTGATTAGCCTGAGCGACTTGTCGCGAGAACACCTCACGCCTGCCCGGCCGACCGATGCGATATAAGATACCCCATGTTTGGATGGAGTCTCTGGAGAATTGCGAATTAAAGCTCCGATTTTGCGACACGTGCCGTTTCAGGGTCAGCGGGGGTGTTTTATCAGGTTATTCTGAACAGGTGGACTTTCCGGGTGTGGAGGCAGAAAGGGGAGGCCATCTCGCATCTGGCGCGATGGAAGGCGATGATGGATCCGGTGACCAAACAGCCGAATTGAGCTATGTCTACTCGAGCCGCTCAGGAAGCGCAGTCGGGCCGGGAGGAGTTTTCCCGCGGCCGGATTTCGGCTGCGCGGCGACATTTTGTCGAGGCGATTCGCCTCGAACCGAATCAAGCCGAATTCCAATATGGCGTGGCCATGTGTGAATGGACGGAAGGGCAAATGGATGCCGCGGGAAATCGGCTTCATTTGGCGGTGCGGCTTAATCCGGGGCTTGCAATCGCGCATTCGCTGCTTGGGGAATGGTATCTGCACCACGGCATGATCGACGCGGCGCTTCAGGCGACGCAAAGAGCGTTATCGCTGGATTCGGGCAATGCGACATTCATGCAGTCGCGCGCTGGGCGCTCGAAGCCGCGGGAGAAGCCGACGCAGCCTGGAAAATCGTAAAACAATTGATCGAAGGACGCTCGCCGATGAACCCGCCGCTGGCGAGGCTGTATGGACGATTGGCCGTGAACTATGGGCAGCGGGATCAGGCGCTGAAAATAATCCTGGAGCTTGTGCAGGCCGGGGCGTCGCCGAACGATTCGTCACTGCTATTGACGGCCTGTGAGCTGCTCGATCGCGCCGGGAGATATGACGAAGCGTTCACAATGGCGCAGTGCGCCAACGCGAGCTACCGGGGACGGCCGTACGATCCGGTGATCGCCGAGAATTGGGCCAGTCGTGTAGCGGCTTATTTCACGCGTGAACGAATCCGCGCGCTGCCCAAGGCAAGCATCCGAAGCGAGAAACCAGTGTTCATCGTGGGAATGCCGCGTTCGGGAACGTCGCTGGTGGAGCAGATCGCGGCGTCGCACCCGGCTGTTTACGGTGCGGGTGAACTCGATTTTATGCACCGAGTGCTTAACGCAGCGCTGGGAAGGCTTCGCGCGAGCGCGGAGAATTATCCGGCGTGCCTCGAGCGGCTGACGACAGAAATCGCCGATGAAATGGCCAACCTGTATCTCGGACCCTTGACGGCGTTGAAGCCGGACGCGGCGCGGATTACCGATAAGATGCCGCTCAATTGGTTCCATCTTGGGCTTATCGCGCTGCTGTTTCCCGGGGCTCGCATCATCCATTGCCGGCGCGATCCGATGGATACCTGTCTTTCCTGTTTCCTGACCCATTTCAACCAGGGGCATGAATACAAGCACAATCTCTCGCATCTCGGCCATTTTTACCGGATTTACGAAGGAATGATGGCGCATTGGAAATCAGCAATCGATCTGCCGATGCTCGAAGTTGTGTACGAGGAAGTGGTTTCGGGCGCGGAGGCGCAATCGCGCCGATTGATTCAGTTTCTGGGCTTGCCATGGGACGAGAGGTGTT
Source organism: uncultured Phycisphaerales bacterium (assembly GCA_963773725.1). Lineage (GTDB taxonomy): Bacteria > Planctomycetota > Phycisphaerae > Tepidisphaerales > Tepidisphaeraceae > PALSA-1353. The sequence continues at coordinate 271,682 of CAVZCA010000005.1, read as the reverse complement.
TGACGCCGCAGAACACCAAGCGGGCGGTCGTAACCGCCAGCGTGCAGCAGGTTCGCCGGCCCATCTACAACACGTCGGTCCGTCGCTGGCAGCGATATGAAAAACACCTGGATCCGCTGAAGGCGGCGCGACAGAGGGAAATCAGGCCAAATAATGTCTGCACGTTTGCGACAATCAAAGTTTCGGCGTAGATTGTCCTTCGCGTGGCAAAAAACAATTCGGCCAAGTTCGTCCACGTCGCCCTGGTTCTCCCGACCGAATTCGCATACGCCCGCGGCGTATTGCGGGGGATCATTGCCGCGACGCGCGAGCGGAACATGTATGCCGTGGGATTGCCGGATGCCAAGCGGAAGCTTGGGTTGCCCTGGCTGTTTCGGGTTTACCGGGGAATTTACGGCCACTCCAGCAAGTATCTGGCCAGATGGTTTAAGGATTGGAATCCGGACGGGATTATCTGCCAGATTTATGATGACCGCCTGGCCAAGGTGTATCGCAACACGGGCAAGCCGGTCATTGAATTATTTGAAAGCCGGGCGAAATCAGAATTCACGCGCATTCTTCCGGATGATGTGGCCACCGGGGAAGTCGCGGCCCGGCATTTTCTTGAACGGGGATTCCGGCATTTCGCATATTTCGGCGCGCCGTGGATGCTTTGGTCGCGCGAGCGCGAGGCTGGTTTTCGCAGAGAAATCGAACGGACCTTTCAGGCCCGGGCACAGACCACGGGGAATGTTGATTTTCAATCGAGCTTTACTTTCGCCAGTTATGGTTCGGTTGGCGATTCAGTTCCCGCGGTTTTTGACGGGCCTAACCAGCGCCGCGCTGCCGCAATGACGGCTTGGCTTCGGTCGCTCCCGAGGCCTCTTGCGCTGTTCGTCGCCAATGATCTTTGGGGATTTGAACTGCTCCAATCGGCTCGCGAGAGCGGGCTCGCCGTGCCGGAGGATATTGCCATCCTCGGCGTGGATGATGAGGAGTTGCTTTGCGAAATCGCTCATCCGCCTCTTTCGAGCATCCGCATCGGAGCCGAGCAGATCGGGCGTGTCGCGGTATCGCTGCTCGATCAGTTGCTGCGGAAAAAAGGGAAGATTCACGATGTTCCGCGCGTCCCGCCGATTGAAGTCGTCACACGGCAATCGACGGATGTCCTCGCGGTGGAGGACGCGGATGTCGCCGCCGCTCTGCGGCATATCCGCCAGCACGCGGTCGAAGGACTTTCCGTGAAGCAGCTTCTTGAAGCCGTGCCCGTCAACCGGCGGACGCTGGAGCGGCGATTTGTCAGCGTTCTGGGGCATACGCCGCTTGAGGAAATCCGCCGGATTCGTCTGGATCGAGCCAAGGTGCTTCTTCAGACGGACCTGCCGATCTATGACGTCGCCCGCCGCTGCGGCTTTGCCACGCCGGAGTACATGGCCACCACATTTCTGCAGGCCACAGGCACGACGCCGACCAGCTATCGAAGGCAATTCACCCCGCGTCCGCGCTGGCAGCAGCTTCCGCCCGGCTGATTTATCCATTTGTCGTAAACCCGCATCATTCATTCGCAAGATTGCAGGGTAACCAACCGCAGCCTTGGTAGAATTTTGTTCATCCAATCAGAGGGATTGGTCGGCGGCGGCGTTGTATAAATTTTAGTTCCGATCTGACCAAACAAGCTAAATATGTATAACACACCACGCGGCAAGAGAGGGATTCGATCACTTCATCTGGCGGCTGCACTGGTTCCCCTGGGGATCGGCGGCATCGCCTGCGCCCAGGATTTTTTCATGGGCTCGGATATTTCGTTGCTCTCCTGGGAACAGCAGGAAGGGATGAAGTTCACGGATACCACCGGCATCGCCGCGACCGCCGATCAGATTCTTTACAATCACGGCGATAACCTTTTCCGCCTGCGCGTTTTCGTGAATCCAAACACCAATTACAGCGCTACCGACGGCGCGATTCAGACCACGGCGTATGACATCGCTCTGGCCCAACAGCTCAAGGCGGACGATCCGAGCGCTAAATTTGAGTTGGATTTTCATTATTCCGATACATGGGCCGATCCCGGGCATCAGACGATTCCCGCTGCCTGGGCGGGGCAATCGCTTTCGACGCTTGAATCGACTGTCCAGAGTTATACGACGACGACGCTGCAATCGTTTGAGAGCGGCGGGAGTCACGCCGGACATCGTGCAGGTTGGAAATGAGATCAACAGCGGCATGCTGTGGCCCACGGGGCAGTTGACCTTCCCGAGTAACAATCCAACACTGAACACCTCGCAGTGGCAAGCCTTCGGAGGATTGATCAACTCGGCAATCGCCGGCGTGCATGCTGCTCAAGGCGCGGGGCCGAAGATGCAGGTTGCCGTCACCATCGCCCAGGGTAATGCGTCGGGCGAGCCGCAATTTTTCTTTGGGGATCTCACGAGTCCCAGCCTGGGGGATGTTCCGGTCAGCAACATTGATGTAATGGGAGTGGATTACTATCCGACCAAGACCACGGACCTGAGCACGATGAAGACCAATCTCACCGCTCTGGCCAACACGTTCAACAAGAAGATCATCGTGGAGGAGACCGATGCGCCGTGGGAATCCACTTCGGTTTCCACCGACCCGACCTACCCGAAGACCCAGGCAGGCCAGGAGGCGTATCTCACCGCTTTGGCCAACATGGTGAAGGGGCTGCCGAACAATGATGGAGAGGGGCTTCTCTATTGGTATCCCGAATCCGTGCAGGTTCCGGGCCAATTTGATTACAACGGTGGAGCCACCGCGCTGTTTGACAACACCACAGCACACAACGCGACGCTTGGCGTGGATGCGTTTGCGGCCAGCCAGCATCAGTGGAATATGTCCGGTTCGAGCGATTGGAATACCAGCGGCAACTGGACCAATGGCTCGCCAAATGGAGCCGGCGTCGAAGCCGATTTCTTCAGCGCGATCAGCGGCACTCAAACGATATCCACCAGTTCCGCGATCACGCTCGGGACGATGAATTTCAATAATGCCAGCACCTATGTCATTGGCGGAACGGGCTCGCTGACCCTGCAGGATCAGGTTGGATATGCCAATGTTGTTGTGCAATCGGGAACGCAGCAGATCAATGTGCCGCTAACGATCGCGGGGGATACGGTATTCACGGTTGATAGCGGGGCATCGCTGCAGATCACCGCGTCCGTCACTGTGAACTCCGGTTTCACGCTTGCGCCAGCCGGCAGCGGGACCGTCAGCTATACCTCAACCGTCACTGTATCCAGCGGCGCGAGTATGACTTTCGCAAACTCGACGCATGCTCAGGGTTTGACCGTTGCGTCGACCGGAACGGCCACGATCTCCGATCCGACCGGCGCAACTGTATTGACGGTAGACAACCTCTCCAACAGCGGCACGATCAACGTGGCGAACAACGAAATGATCGTGAATTACACCACCAGCGATCCCATCAGCTCCATCCTGCGCACAACTGATGAGCGGGTACAACAACGGACTCTGGAACGGCGCTGGAATCAACAGCTCCGCGGCGGCCGGCAACCATTTATATGCACTCGGCTATGCCGACGGCGCGGATAATGTTGTGAGCGGGCTCTCGAGCGGACAGATCGAGGTCAAGTTCACTCTCTACGGCGATGCGAACCTCGACGGCCTCGTCAGCGGTGATGATTTCACCATTCTCGCGTCCAATCTTGGCAAGCAAGTCTCGGGATGGGATCAGGGGGATTTCAATTACGACGGGGTGGTCAGCGGCGATGATTTCACGCTGCTGGTGAGCAATCTGGGTCAGCAGGCGAATGGCGCTGCCGTCACATTGCCTGCCGCTGACTATGCGGCGATCGACGCCTTCGCGGCTGCCAATGGGCTGATGGCGGATGTGCCGGAGCCGGGTTGCGCTGCTTTATTGGCAATTGGCTTCGGTCTATCTGTTGTCAGGAGACGCCGTCTATAACGCATTGCTATATTGCCGGCTTGAAACGGCCTACCATATAGTCGATGCCTTCCACCCTTCGCCCGAGCCGGCTTCGCTATCAGGACTACCGGCAAAAACTCAAGCAGCGTCGTCTCCAGCGCGATACCGCCGGCGATGCCGGTATCCATGGCCCATCACATGGGGCTGATGATTCCAAAAAGCGCAACAAGCCGCGTTCTCGTTCATTCATTCGATTACTGGTCGAATTCTGGGGAATGCTTCGTGGATTCCGCCAGATGTTGATCCTGGTGCTGATCGCCTTGTCTATCTCGACTTTGCTGGGTCTGATCCCGCTGTATGGCACGAAGATTGTTTTCGACAGCGTGCTGCGGGAGCAGCCGCTTCCGCCGCAGGTTCCCGGCTGGATTCATCTGCCGCACAACCCGCATCAACTGCTGGCGATCGTGGCGATCGTCATGGTTTTGCTGGCGACCGCATCGGAAATCGTGGGGCTCTGGAGCCGCTGGCAGACGACGCGCATGACCAAGCGCGTGCAGGTCTCGGTGCGGAAAAAGGTTTTCGACCATGCCGTTCGCCTGCCGCTGCACCGGGTGTATGACCTGAAATCGGGCGGCGTCGCGTCGATCCTGCGCGAAGACGCCGGCGGCGTGGCCGATCTGATCTTCTCCATGCTCTACAACCCTTGGCGGGCGATCATTCAATTGCTCGGCAGCCTGACGATTCTCGCCTTCGTCGATTGGCGGCTGCTGCTTGGATCGCTGGCGCTGCTGCCGACGGTCTGGCTGACGCATCGGACGTGGATCAGCCGCATCCGCCCGATCTTCCGCGACATCCGCTTCACACGGCAGCAGATGGATTCGCACGCCACCGAAGCCTTCGGCGGAATGCGCGTCGTGCGTTCCTTTTCCCGGCAACAGTCCGAGGCCGCGACGTTCACCCGCAACGGCCACCTGATGGCCCGGCAGGAAATCTTCGCCTGGTGGTGGATGCGCGGAATCGATTTCACCTGGTCGATCCTCATCCCGTTTGCCTCCGCGATGCTGCTCTATTGGGGCGGCAATCGGGTGCTGGACGACATGGAGAAGCTCAAAGCCGGGCTGATCGCGACCAAGCAGGCACTGACCGTCGGCGATCTGGTGATGTTCCTGTCGTACCTGGCAGCGCTGCTCGGCCCGATCGCGACGCTGGCCGGCAGCGCGACTGGCATTGCAGAACAGTCTTTCGGGCCTGGATCGCGTGCTCGATCTGCTTGCCGAGCCGCTGGAAATGCCGGCTAAGCCGGGTGCGATCGTCGTCGATCGCGAAGCCGTTGCCGGACGCATCACGCTGCGGAATGTTTCCTTCACCTACCCCGGCTCGCCCGCGCCGGTGCTGCACGACATCAATCTGGACGTTCAGCCCGGCGAGATGATCGCCCTGGTCGGCCCCAGCGGCGCGGGAAAGACGACGCTCTGCAATCTCATCGCCCGCTTTTACGATCCGACCGCCGGCGCGATTTTGCTCGATGGCGTCGATCTGCGCGATATCACCGCCGACAGCTATCGCCGGCTGCTGGGAATCGTCGAGCAGGACACGTTTCTGTTCGACGGCACGATCGCCGAGAACATCGCCTATGGCCGCCGCGGCGCGAGCGATGAAGAAATCATCCAGGCGGCCAAGCTCGCCAACGCCGCACGAATTCATCGGCAAGCTTGCCGACGGCTACGACTCGCTCATCGGCGAGCGCGGCGTGAAACTCTCCGGCGGGCAACGCCAACGCCTCACCATCGCCCGCGCCATCCTGGCCGACCCGCGCATCCTGATCCTCGATGAAGCCACGAGCAACCTCGACACCGAATCCGAACGGCTGATTCAAGGCAGCCTGCAAACGCTGATGGACGGCCGCACGAGCTTCGTGATCGCCCACCGCCTCAGCACGATCGCCCATGCCAGCCGAATTCTGGTGCTGGAGAATGGCCGGATCATCGAGCAAGGCCGCCATGACGAGCTGATGCAGGCCAGCGGCCGATATCGCGAGATGGTCGATCTGCAAACCAGCGTCCCGCCTGCTCCGAAATGATTCGCGGAATGATTTTGCTTTGCCGCGATCTTCATTACACTCGCGACGCGCCACCAGATGGATTCAGGCATGAACTCGCAGAAAATATTCTTCGACTTGATCACGCTTTTCGTAACGATTGATCCGCTCGGCACATTGCCCCTGTTTTTGTCGGTGACCAAACGGATGACTCCCGCGAAGCGCAGGGCGGCCGCGTTTCGCGCTTCGATCATCGCGTTTTTCATCCTTGCCAGCTTTTTGTATTTTGGGCAGTATCTGCTCGAGGAGATGCGGATCGAGTTGCTTTCATTTCAAATCGCGGGCGGGATTGTGCTATTCCTGTTCGCCCTAACGATGATTTTTGAGAAGGAATCTTCCCATGAAGTTGTGGTTGACGAAGGGCATGATGTCGCGGTCTTTCCGCTGGCCATGCCTGCCATCGCGACGCCCGGTGCGCTGCTGGCGGTGGTGGTCATTACGGATAACAACACGCACAATCTGATGCAGGAGACGGTGACTTGCGGCGTGATGCTGCTGGTGCTCATCATCAACCTGCTGCTGATGCTGCTCGGCAATCGGATTGTCGCGGCATTAGGGCGAGCTGGATTGAACGTCCTCAGCCGGGTGATGGGGATGATCCTCGCGGCGGTGGCGGTGCAGATGGTTTATAGCGCCGTCAAGGGCCACCTCGGTCCTGGCTGATGACGCCGTCCGACTCAATGAGGAAACAAATCAAAAGAAGGCAAACAGGGTAGCGCCACGTATACTGGACAATAATAAGGAATCATTAAACTTTGGTGAAAAATCGGTTATATTCCCCCATCGGTTAACCGGGTTGGTGTGCTTTGGTGGCGGAAACAGAGCAAAAATATCTTGCCGGGGACGAATACCTTACCTATTACTTTCGAGGGAAGTTCGCGATCGCGTTTCCCGTTGCCGGGCGGCGGATGCGGCTTGCCGCTCTCCGCAGATTTCCTTTTTATAGCTTCAAGCGCCGCATTTTCCGTCTGACGATTCAAGCCGCCATATTTCTGAATCTCGATTCTCTCCTATCGCGCCGCTCCAAGATTCCGCATCCGCTTATAAAGACTCTGGACTTTTCCGCATGGATGGATGGCCTGAAGGAGCAGTTGAAGCGGAGCGACATTTTCCCGGTGATTCACGCGCCCGTTCAAGCCAAGCGGCGGCGTTTATATGTGCATCTGCTGGATAGCCGCGGCGAGCCGATTGCCTTCGCCAAAATCGCGCTCGATGACCTCAGCAACGTGCAATTGGCCCAGGAGCTGAAGATGGTTTCGCTGTTCAACGCGAATCCTCCGGAACATTTCCGGGTGCCGACGCTTCTGAGTCATGGTTTGTTCGAGGGGCACCGCTATATCGTTGTTGAGCCGCTTCCCGATGGTGCCGCCGCCGCTTCGATGAGTTGGGAAACGCTTCGAGTCTATCTTCAGGAACTCTCCGGCACGGACACGCGCATCCTGGATGTGAATGAGATGTGCGCCACCTCGTGGTGGCAGGGCTTCAACGAAATCGCGGCCCAACTTTCGCCGCAGTTTATCGAGGAACTCAGGAGCCTCATCAGTGATTATCTGCCGGTCGGGCACGTTCATGGCGATCCCGGCGTCAACAATCTGGTCCGCGTCGGCGGCAAGCTGTGGATCATCGATTGGGAAGGAAGCAGCGATGTCGGCCCTCGCCGGACAGACGAGATCGCCCATTATCTTTTGTTGCACCAGCAACGAATCATTCATCATCCAAGGCTGGTCATCAGCGCTTTCGCAACCGCGTTTCTCGACCGCGCATCGGTGGAGGAGCGTCGGGATGTGATGGCGGCGCTGGCTTTTCTTGCGGCTGCCCGGCTCGACACCGCTTGGCAGATCATTCGACACTGGGATGAGATCAGCAAAGCCCGTTATGCCGCTGCGTGACGCAAGTATTCCAATCACTCCTTCCAGCAAAGCATCCGTCAATCTGGCGATCATTTCCGACAAGCCGACAGCGCAGCGAAAGCCGTTGCTCAATCGGCTGGCCCGCGAGCTGACGGAGTGCACCGTCCATAATATATTCACCCACAGTATTTCAAATCCGAGCATGCCTTGGGAAGCGGGGGCTGGGCCGCATCTTAATGCCGTGTTTTTTTCCGCCGTCCATCTCCGTTCCACGTGGCCCGTCAGCAGGCGATCGCTGCCTCTGTTTCGGAAAATCCGCGATTACCTGATCGACAATGACGTGCGGCTGATCATTCTCAACGGCTGCGGCGATCTTGCCCATCTCTTGCTCATTCGCTGGGCGGCGCAAGCGGGGCGTCCACGTTTTGCTTGCCGGTGATAACAACATTTTCGGCGCGGTCCGCGGGTCGTGGCTCGGCGGAGTGGTGAAACGGCGCTATTACAGATGGGTTTTGGGAGCCATCGCCGGCTTGATGCCCATGGGGACTTGCAGCGAGGCGTATTTTCGCATGCTTCGCGATCACGATCTTCCCGAGTTTCTTTTCCCGTATGAGCCGGACTATGCGGTGCTGCGGAATGTCGATCGTTTTCATATACAGGAATTTCTCGAATTGCGCGGGCTGGAGCCGGGGCGCAAGCGGTTCCTGTTTTGCGGGCGTCTGACCCCTTCGGCGCGCGTGGATGTGCTGATCGATGCTTTTATCTCAATAGCAGGCGGACTTCCGGACTGGGACCTGATCATCGCGGGCGATGGTGAGCTGCGCCGGGATTTGCAGGCGCGAATGCCCGCGGAGCTTGCATCGCGGATTCGGTTCATTGGTTACGTCAGCGCGGACGCGATGCCTTTATGCTACCGGGCGAGCGATGTACTGGTGGATCCAAGCGACGATCGCCCCTGGGGAATGGAGATCAACGAAGCGGTCGCCTGCGGACTAGCGGTGATTGCGACGACAGTGATCGGGTCGGCCGTCGAACTGGTGCGGCATCGGGATAACGGCCTACTGGTAGCCCCGCGGAGTGTGTCCGCCCTGGCGCAGGCGATGCAAGAGGTTTCGCACGAAGCGACGCTTCGCCGGATGCGGGCTGCCTCGGGTAACGCCTTACGAGTCTGGCTCAATGTGGGTGATCCCCTGAATGGCTTACGCAAGGCGCTGAATCACTTTAATCTTCTGTCGTATCAGGAGACGGCTTTGCGAAATGCCCCGGCACTGTTTGAAGACAATGAAGAATTGCGGGAAAATGCGGAAGTCCCTTCGATGCCGGCTTCTTAGAAGCTCTTGATTTCATTTCAGGCTTGTCACGTACAATTGATTGACGCACAGCGGCCCCAGCAGCTTTGATTGCGTCGCTCGTTTTTCCCGCTGCAATGTTTTTTCAAATCCTGATAGCCGCAGGGCTTTGGCGCTGTAAAAGCCGCTGGGGAGAACGCGGTTGAGTCGCAATCCCGCCGCATCGAGCAGCGGGCGGAATTGGGTGGTTGTCAGATAATTCCCCGTGGTGGCCCGTCCCTTTCCGATCCGTTTCAGCTGGTAATAGGGCCAGAGCAGGAGTTTATGACTCCACAAATTGCCATGGTTATTAAAAACCAAAAGGCTCTGTTTGCCCCGTAGCCGGGCGGCTAGGGCTTTCATTGCGACGAGCCTAAGCGACGGATCGGCGTTCAAGAAAAAGCGAAACGTGGTGATGAGATCGTACTTCGCTTCAACCGGGCCGTCGGCTGTCAGGATATCGGCGCAGAGGATTTTCGCCCGCTTTACTTTTTTGACGGCGATGTCACACATAGCCTGGGAGATTTCAATTCCCGTGACGGCATCCACCTGATCCTCAATGAAAGCGGTGATTCGCCCGGTTCCCGAGGCGAAATCCAGGGCTTCGATACGTGGCTTCACGGACCGCAAATCAGAAATAATCGCCCGAAGCTGCTCCTGCTCGATGCGCCACAGCAGATCCGAATACGTGCCGGCGGCATATTCGCCGGTTTCGTATTTCTGGGCGGTATTGCCTTCTTGAAAATGTGTCGAATAGGTTTCGGCCATGCCATCGATTTCCAATTATTCCACGGAATTTAGATCATACATCACGGCCAAGCCACCAGCCAGTTTGGATCGGCGCAGCGGAAGTTGCATTTGAATTTTTCAAAGATATATTTTGTACACGAATGATATTTAAAAATTACAAGAGTGGCTTAATGTAATCTTTTGGTGATTTGGCTCATCTTTAATGCGATTGCGAAGAAGCTGGATGCAAGGAGGACTCATGTCGCTATGGATGGCTTTGCGATTGCGGTTCACTTCTATCAGGGAGTAAAGGGCATCGAAAAATCAAAAACGGCGCATGGCGGGCAAATCCAGCGCAGATCGGGGCGATTCTTGAGCCGCTGGAATCGCGCATTCTTCTATCATGGATCGGGGCCACCAGCGGCGGCACCAACGATGCGGCGCATAATTACAACAACACCGCGAATTGGTCGGGCGGTGTAATCAACGATTCGTTCGCCGGCGCTAACTTTACCGCGAATACGACGATCTTTGTCAGCGCGCGCGAACCACCACATCGACAGGCCTTAATCTCGGATACAGCGGCAATTTTAATCTGACGATTGAGTCTTCCAGCACCACCGCCGAGACGCTGACCATTAACGGCGGAATCAAGGATAGCCTTGGCGGGACCAGTCGGACGATCACGCTTGGAAACTCGACGAATCCCCTGAACCTGAGCCTGGATAGCGCGATTCAGGGCGCTGAATATTGCCGCGGGAGATCAGTTAGCCATCGTCGGGGTGGTTTCATCGGGTGGTTTGACCGATTCCGGCGCGGGAACCGTCATTCTTTCCGGGGCAAATACCTATGCCAGCGGAACAACGCTTTCGGCGGAGCTGCTGGATATCAATAACGCCAAAGCGCTGGGAACCGGCACGTTCACCATCAGCGGCGGGAGCATCGATAACACCAGCGGAGCGGCGATCACCGACAGCAATAATAATGCGCAAACCTGGGGCGGGAATTTTACTTTTGTTGGAAGCAATGCACTCAATCTCGGCACTGGCGCGGTGACGCTGAGCGCTGCTCGGACCGTTACCACCAATGGTAACAATCTCACGGTGGGTGGAATCATCAGCGGCGCATTTGGCCTGACCAAAGCTGGGGTGGGAACTTTCACCCTTTCAGGCGTCAACATATTCACCGGCGGCGCGACTCTCTCTGCTGGTCAATTAAACATCAATAATGCCAAAGCGATCGGCACGGGCACATTCACCATCAACGGCGGTTCGATCGACAACACCAGCGGGGCTGCCGTCACACTCGGCAACAATAACGCCCAAACGTGGGGCGGCGATTTTACGTTCGTTGGCAGTGCGGCGCTCAACTTTGGCATGGGGGCTGTAACCCTCGCGGCCAATCGGTCGGTGACTACGACCGCGAGCACGCTCACCGTCGGCGGTGTCATCAGCGGTGCGTTCGGTCTTACGAAATCGGGGCTGGCACGTTAGTCCTTAATGCCGCTGATACGTTTTCCGGCGCGATGACGATCAGCGCCGGTGTGGTGCAATTGGGGAACACCAATGCCGCTCAAAACAGCGCGATATCCGTCGGAGTGAATAATGGTTTGAGTTTCGCCAGTGGCATTACCGCCATCACGGTCGGCGGTTTGGCGGGAAGCGGCAATCTTTCGCTTGCCAATGCCGGCTCTGCTGCGGTCGCGCTCACCGAAGGGGGAAGCGGATCCACCGGCACGTATTCAGGTGTATTGAGTGGGGTCGGCTCGCTGAAAATAAATGGCGGAATTCTCACCCTGAGCGGAGCCAATACATTCACCGGCGGCGTTACGATCAGCGCCGGCAAACTTCTGGCGAATAACACCGCCGGTTCGGCGACGGGCACCGGAACCGTCGCCATTGGCAGCGGCGGAACATTCGGCGGCAGCGGCAACATCAGCGGGGCGGTGAATGTAAGTTCGGGTGGATTTCTCACGCCTGGTTCTGGTTCTACCACCGCCATCCTGGGGACTGGTACGCTAACGCTCTCCTCCGGCGCGAGTTTCGATTGTGTGATCAATGGCACGGCCGCCGGAACCGGCTACGATCAGGTGAATGTCACCGGCAATGCCACCGTTACCGGCAGCGCGCTCAGTCTCTCCGGTTCAAGCACGGCACACGATGGTTCGCAATTAACGATTGTCAAAGTCAGCGGCACGGAGACAGGGACTTTCACGAGCCTTGCGCAAGGTGGCATGATCACATCCGATGGCGTGACCTACACTGCGAGTTATGTTGGTGGAACCGGTCACAGCATTGTGCTTACCGCGAGTCCTGCAGCGTCATCAACGGCTGTTACTTCGTCCATCAATTCCGTTGCCTTTGGCCAATCCGTCACGTTTACCGCCAGCGTTAGTTCGTCCAGCTCTGGCACGCCGACTGGAACCGTCACGTTCAAAGATGGTTCAACGACGCTCGGCAACGGAACGCTGAATGGGTCCGCCCAGGCGATATTCAGTACATCGAGCCTCAGCGGGGGCAGCCATTCGGTCACGGCGGTTTATGGCGGCGATGCTAATTTTGCCGCGAGCGTTTCTTCCGCCCGATCGCAAACAATCAATCAGGATTCCACCGCCACGGCCATTTCCAGTTCGAGCAATTCGCTGATTGCCGGCCAATCCGTGACATTTACTGCGACGGTGACAGCCAATTCTCCCGGCTCGGGAATTCCGACCGGGATAGTCAGCTTTCTGGATGGTTCGACCACCCTGGGGACAGCGCGCTGAACGGCTCCGGGCAGGCGACGTTCACCACGTCCGCTCTCTTGCCGGGGAATCATTCCATCACGGCGATTTACGAGGGCGATGCCAACTTTACCGGTAGCACTTCCTCCACATCGTCTTTGGCAGAAATCGGGAATGGTGCCGGCCTTCTCGGCGAATATTTTTCCGATAAAAATCTGACGACTCCCGATCTCTTTCGCATCGATCCAACGGTTAATTTCAACTGGAATAATAATTCGCCTGACCCATCGATGGCGCAGACCAATTATTCCGTGAAATGGACTGGCACGGTTCAGGCGCTCTATTCCGAAACTTACACGTTCTACACGACCTCCGACGACGGCGCACGGCTTTGGGTGAACGGCCAGGAAATCATCAACGATTGGCAGGATCAGGGACCGACCGAATACAGCGGCACGATTGCGCTGCAGGCCGGTCAAAAATACAGCATTGAGATGGATTACTATCAGGACGGGGGCGGGGCGGTTGCGACGCTGTCGTGGTCGAGCGCGAGCCAGGCAAAGCAGATCATTCCCGCGGCGCAGCTGTATTCGCCAAATCAGTCGCCGCCTGATGCTCCGACGAATCTTGTGGCGACTGCCGGTTTGGGATCGGCCAGCCTGACCTGGAACAGTGATTCAGCCAGCACCAGCGGCTTCATTATCGAAAGAAAAGCTGGCGCATCGGGCGTCTATGCTGCCGCGGGGACGGTGCCGATTGGCGTGACACATTACACCGACAATGATTTGTCTCCGGCCACGCAATATTACTACACGGTTGCCGCACTGGGCGCGGGCGGAGCATCGGGCGCATCCAATGCAGCGAGTGTCACGCCTACAGGTCAGAATCTGCCTTTCAGCGATACGTTCGATCGCGCCAATGGCAGCCTGGGTTCCAATTGGTTTATCCAGCAAGGCAGTTTTTCTATTTTCAGCGATCAGGCGGTCGATTCCGCGTCCAATTCGTTAGTCACTGTGGATGGCATTGGCGCTCAGGATGTCAGTGTTTCCGCGTACATGGATATCTCCAATGGTGGCAACAATGCTTCGGCCGGCCTTGTGACACGCGTGACCTCAAACGGATTTTATTACGGGCGGATTCGAATTTACTTCAACGTCCAGGTGTACGCGGAGATATTCTACTATTCTGCTGTCACCAATACCTGGACGACCTTGGTTTCCAACGGCATCTCCGCCGCCTCGAAGGGGACGCTTCAATTCGATACATCCGGAAACTCCCTTGCCCTCTTCTACAACGGGCAATCTGTCGCGGCGGTGCAGGATTCATCCATCACCGGACCGGGCGGTGTTGGTCTTTATGCCGAATCCACGGGCATTGCGTATACCAATTTCACCGCCAGTGCCGAACCTTACTCTTCCGCTCCAACCCAGCTTCCATTCAGCGACAATTTCGATCGAGGCACGGGCGCGTTCATCGGAGCTAGTTGGACGGTTAATAGCGGGGATTTCGATCTTAACAACAATCAGCTTGTCTCGACGGCCCTTAATGCGAATTCGCTGGTCATGGTCAATGGCGCTTCAACTGCGGATGCGGAAGTTAGTGCGACTGTTGATATCACAAACGCTGCTCCATTTGGCTGGGGCGGCGTTGCGGCGCGGGTCACGGGGACCAATGGATATGTGGGGCGATTGATCCGCAATTACAACAACTACTCAGTAGAAATCGGCGTTTTCAAAAATGGGCAATACACGTCGCTCAATTCCGCGGGGGTCAGCGCTTCTTCCGGAACGATTCAACTCGAAGTGATCGGCTCTTCGATCAATTTGTACTTCAATGGGGCGCTGATGGCTTCGGCCGTCGATACTTCGATTACAGGTACCGGAGCGGTGGGCATCTACGCTGGTGGCGATGCCGATGTGGCGTTCAGCGATTTTTTCGCGAGCGCGGCTGTGGCGCCGACTCCGGCTAACGCGTCGCTGCCGTTTAGCGACGATTTCAATCGGCCAGATAGCACGTTTGTGGGGTCGTATTGGACTGAAGAGAGCGGCGACGTTGCCCTGGCTAACGATCAGGTTACGCAGGTTGGCATGGGGACATCTTCCATCGCTTTGAATGGAGTTTCCGCGGCGGATGTGATTCTCAGCGCGGATGTGAATGTCTCAGGCGGCTATATCTGGGGAAGCAGCATCGGGCTCGACGCGCGGGTGACGGCGACGAGCGAATATCGCGGGCAAATCCGCAGGTATGGCAGTTCCTTTTTTGCGGAAATTCTGCGTGATGACAATGGAACGTGGACAACGCTTGATTCAAGAATCGCGGTTGGGTCGGGAACGTTGCGGTTCGAAGTTCGTGGGTCTTCGCTGGAGCTTTATCTGAATGGCGTTCCGGTCGCGATGGCCAGCAATGGGATATATGACAATGCGGGGGGAGTTGGCGTTGATCTGAATGGGGGAAGCTGGGCACAAAGCGTTTCGTTCGGAAACTTCAGTGCAGCAGCGGCCTCCGCGCTCCCGCGCCGCAAAATGCATCGTTGCCATTCAGCGATAATTTCAATCGGGCTGACAGTTCGGTTGTGTCACCTGACTGGACGACGCAGAAAGGTTCGATGGCGGTCGGGCAGGATCAGCTTGTGACCCTGGACAGTGCAGAAACACAGGCGCTATTGAACGGCATCTCATCTGCGAACGTGAGCGTTGCTGCTGACATGAACATGACCCTCGGCGGCGACACCGTCGGACTCGATGCGCACGTTTCCGGCAACAGTCGTTATCGCGGCCAGATCACTGATGTTGATGGGACGTATTACGCACAAATCCTTTCCGATGTGAACGGCAGTTGGACTACTTTGGATTCTCGGCAGGTCAATTGGCCGCTGGTGAATGGGCGACCTTCTGGCGTTGGGCTTGGCACAGTCCGATTCGACTTGGATGGTTCACAGCTGGGCCTCTATCTGAACGATCAATTGGTTGCTGCCGCCGGCGATACTTCAATTACCGCGGCGGGGACCGTTGGAATTTATACCGATGGCAGCATCGGCCTGGATAACCTTGGCGTCACCGCGTCTCGCCGGCTGCGCCGCAAAGCACTTCTCTTACATTCGATGACAATTTCGGTCGCGTAGATAATGCGATCACGCTCGGCGCGAGCTGGGTGCAACAGTTTGGGGATATCGCGGTGTGGAATGGTCAGGCTGCGGACATGGGCGTGGGAACATCGGTTGCGACGGTGCAGGGAGTCAATGATGCTGACGAAATCGTTGGCGGCCAGGTGAATATTCCAGCAGGGCAGACGATCGGATTGGTCGCTCGATATACCGGGTCGGGGAATGGGGATTACTATTTCGGAACTCTGTCGGGTTCGGGTGTTGCCGATATCGGCTTGAGCGTTAATGGCGTTGTCACGGAGCTTGCCACCGCTGCGGCGCCGGCGACTTCGGGAAGCTTGCGATTCGAAGTGGTTGGTGATCAGTTGCAGCTATTTCTGAACGATGCGCTGCTCGCCTCGGCAATCGACTCCACGTTGACCGGGCTCGGATCGGTGGGTTTGATCGGCACACATACCGCCGCAGACGGCGATACCGACGCCACGCTGGGCAGTTTCGACGCGAGGCTGCCGCTGAGCATTCAGGATGCCGTGCTGGCGATACCGACTTCCAGTTCAGCCGTTGTGGAGTATTGGGAACCGGGGGTCGCCCTGACCAATATCATGACCGGCGATTTCAACGGCGATGGAAAGACCGATGTCGCTGGGTTTGATCCGGCCACTGGCAACTGGCTAGTTGGATTATCGAACGGCGCCTTTGGATTTGCCACGCAGACCTGGGCGACTTGGTCTACCTCAACTGTTTGGACAAATATTGCCGTGGGCGATTTCAACGGTGACGGATTGACGGACATCGCCGCTCGGAATGCCGCAACGGGAAGCTGGTCTGTGGCGATGTCGAATGGCGCTTCGTTCACTACGACAACCTGGGGCAGTTGGAATTCAAGCGATACGTATCAGAACATCGAGGTTGGCGATTTTAACGGCGATGGCCGGGATGATATTGCCGCCTGGAATGAAACAACGGGAAGCTGGATCGTCGCGAGTTCGACGGGCGTTTCCCACATGGGTTGAGGCGCTAATGCCCGGATCGACTGGTTTGCGGTGGCGACCGCTCAAGCACCGCCCGCGTCACCTTCAACTCACGTTTAAGATCGCCGAACGCGATCTCCTTTAGTGATAGTGATACTGAATCCATTAACCTCTCTCCGTTCGTCACTGCAAAAAAATCAGCAAAAAATCGATGGATTTCCGCAAAACCCGCCCAAAACTTTCACCCAATGCGCACTCTAATAGAAGAGCAATACTTCCCTCTTCGTGCTCCATCAAGCCAGGATCACGCTTCTCGCGCAGCATCGGACATTTTCAGACAAAGTCAGACATCGACTGCTCAACTGTTCTGCTGCTCAACTTTCTCGCGAAGCGCGGCCGACCATCAAAATACGGGAACTTCTGGGAGTTTATGTTACCAAATGGGAACTCACCCGCCGCTTTCCTCCCCTTTGCCCGGCCGGCGAGTCGCCCAAAATCTCGTAAAACGGGAGATTTTGGGACAAAGTAAGACATTCGCTGCTGCCCATCAGAACGCGCCGCCGATCACCTGAACATAGAACGAGAAAAAGGCCCCGACCCAGGCCAATGGTTCTGGCGATTGCCTAATCAAGTTTAATCGCAGTTGTGCTAGGCCATCGGAGCGCGGGATTTCGAGATCGCCATACAAATCCGTTAAGATCAACAACGTATGGCTACACTCGGAGGCATGCTCGGGCGAGGCGGCGACCGTATCGATCTGAGCGCGCGGCTGGAGGAATGGCGCCGGCTCTTGCTCGACACATCGAAGCGCAGTCGGTTGATAAGTAGTAAGTTTGGCCGAGGCGGCATTCTTGCCATCGAGCCTCCTGACTTCTACCAATTATGGGAGCAACTGGCGGTCAACAATCAACCCTGTGAATTCCCTTGGCCATCACAGTGGATCGACATCGACCAGGTTGACGAAAGCGAGACCGAAGATGACGATCAGCATCGCAGCGCAAAGGGCATACTCTCCGCGACGCAACTCCAAACAATTAAGCAATCATTGGCGCTCAACAGCAATTCGTTACTGACGAATCTCACTGACCGTCCCCTTGATGGTCGACTAAAGCGACTGGCACTCGCGGCGTCCACATCATTGTCGGAGCAAGGTGTTAACAGCCTTTTTATGGCGTTCGGATTTCTTCGACGGTTCGAATCGGCGGACAGTGACGTGCCGATTCTGTCGCCACTCGTACTTATGCCCGTGTCTCTTCGGAAACAGAGTGCGGATGCATCGTGGGCGCTTGCGGCGATTGACGATGACTTGGCATCGAACCACCCGCTAGCGGAATTATTGCGCTCAGAATTCCGTTTGAATATTCCGCAATTTACGGAAGAAGCACTTTGGGAATCGAGTGAATCGCTGAAGTCCTTTTTTGCCGAAGTTGAGCGCGCTATCGCCGGTCACGAGCGGTGGCAAGTGCAACTTACCGCGGGTCTGGGCACGTTCGGATTTCAAAAAATCTCGATGTGGCAAGACCTCCGTAAGAACGAAGACCAAATCACCAGCCATCCGCTATGCCGCGGAATTGCCGGTGATTCGTCACTTATGCCGGTGACCGATGCATCGGACATACTTGATTCCGATCTCGATATGATCGTTCCTCCTGAAACCAGTAACCTTGTTCGCGACTGTGACAGCAGTCAATTGGCGGCCATGGAAGTAGTCCAGCAAGGCCATCATTTGATAATGGATGGCCCGCCAGGAACGGGCAAGAGTCAGACGATCACAAACATTATTGCCAGATGCCTAGCCAACAACAAAACAGTCCTATTTGTCAGCGAGAAAGCGGCGGCGCTTGAGGTTGTCAAACGACGATTAGACGAAGCCAAGCTCGGTGATTTCTGCCTGGAATGCCACAGCCACAAAGCGAATAAACGAGCGGTGGTAGAAGAGCTGGGGCGGTGTCTGAACCGCGAAACAGAAACCTATCCTTCGCAAGATCACAAGATCACCGAGCTACGTAGGACACGACAAAAACTCAACGATTACGTCCGTGCTCTTCATATTAAACGATCCGCATTGAACCTAACCGCCTACAGCGTCCATGGCCGTCTCGCCAGAATTCGCACATCTTCTGCGACTCGCGTGATCATAGCCGAAACTCATTCGATTGATCGAAATCGGCTTCAAGAGATGGAAGAGGCGGTGACGCGCTTAGCGAGTTGTGGCACGATCATCGCCGCAAAAGCAATCCATCCTTGGCGTGGATGTCGCACGGAACTTTATAGTTTGACGTTAACGGACGATATCCGATTCCATTTCGGCCGTGCTGCTGCTGGATTGGAGAAGCATCTTGACGCTGCCCGTCCCTTGGCGAACTTGGGATTTTTGGGTCCTTCCCCAACTCTTAACGACGTTGCGGTTGCCGCGCAGTCCGTGTCGGCTGTTCTTTTGTATCCGAGGATTCCGCCACGATGGATTAACGGCGGCCTCATGCGAACTGCCGAACGCTACATTGCCCTTCATGAGTTTTCAAAAGATTATCGAATTTTGTGTTCGTCCGTTCCCCATTACACTAGCGAAGCATACGTCAATGCAAACCCGTTTGTTGCCGCGTTAATCGCGGCCGGTTTCGCAAAGCTGCAAGCATTATTTCCAGCATTGCCTACCTCGGTACGGCAACTTGCGGACTATCTTGATGGCATCGACGCGCAACTTCAAACCATGCTTGATTTAACGGGCAAACTAGAAAGCGCAATCCGGCTGCTTCGCGAGCCCCTTGCGGTCCCCAACACACTAATATCTACCGTTGGTGATACCTCAAACTTAGCGGCGAGCATTCTTACGATTTCTGGATTAGACCGTACAAAGCCAAGACCCGAATGGTTCGATACTGTGGTACGAAAACGCCTACGCCAAGTTGCCGACGACGCCAATCAGATTGCGTCCATGGCGACGGCAACGCGATTGCCTTTGGAGTCCAAATTCCTTCCATCCGCATTTGCCTCCATTGCTTCCGAACAGATCGACGACGTACTCCGACACCGATCATGGTTTAAACGATTCGGTGGCTCGTGGCGAAATGCAAGGCAAAGCTTCTGTCCGTTGTATACGGCGCAAACCCCGAGGAAAACTAGGGAAATCTTAGATGATGCATTCCAATTGAAGCGGTTTCACCAATACGTTTCATCGCTTAAGACAACAGTGGATCAGGATCGAGAGGCGTTACTATGGGACACGAGTATCAATTTTGATTGGGATTCCCTCATCGGGCGTCTCGATGCAGTCGAATTGCTGCCGTCCGATTTGCAAAGTGGCGAAGCAATCCGGTCCATCACGACTTCACTCGACCCAACAAGCTGGACAAAGATTGTCGCTGCTGCCCAGCAGGTTCGAGAACTCATTAATCAACTATCATTAGCGACAACACAGGCTATTGAAGCTCTCAAGAATCATGAGACATTCAGATGTGCGAATATCACTGAATTGCCACTTGCGATTCTGAAGGAACGAACAAGAGATATCCAAAAGTCGTGTCAGGAGCATGCCGCTAGTTTGAAGGCGATATTTCCGTTCATCGAAAATGAACACGACGTCGCGGTCGATTGTCTTGTGAACGACTTTAATGTTTTGGTCGAAATACGAAATCTCACCCATCAGGCTGCTGAAATCGCGTTGGCACTCGGAGATACGTTGCCCGATCCCCGTTCACGATCCATTGGCGATTGGAAGGATCGCGCCGACCTTGCAGAATGGGTGATCACCTTCCTAAATCAGTATGCAGGTGCGCCACCCGAGCATATCGTTCGAGGTATTTCTGATGATGCGGTAAGAACTGAACTCTCAACCACAGTTGAGAAAATAAAATTAACTGACGATTCTGCGTTGCGAAATAGCATGGCCTCGGTCGAATCGTTGTTCAGTCAAACGGAGCAGATATCCAACAGTATCATTCTGAATCGAGCAACAATTTCAGAACTCGCCGATTGGCTTGCGATGCGCGTGCGCGACGCAGATCGTATTACCGAATGGGTTAGCTACACTAATGCCTGCGAAAATCTCCGCCGGATCGGACTTCAATCGCTCCAAGATGAAATCCTGGATGGCAGTGTGCGGGCTGATGAGGCTGTCAATGTATTGCGACAACGATTTTACCGCCTGTGGCTAGACGAGGCCTATCGCGGCGAACCGGTGCTTGCCGAATTCGACTTGGCGCAACATGATCAAACCCTTGGGCGTTTTCAAGAAGTCGATCGTTTTTGGGTAAAGAACGGATTCGCACAGGTGCGATCGAGAATTTTGGCTAATTTGTCGCGAGTGGACAGCGCAGATGGGCAAGCGCCGGAAAACTCAGAACTCGGCATATTGCTGCGAGAGGTCCATAAGAGAAAACGCCATCTACCCCTTCGCCGTCTGTTTGGTTCAATTCCGTCACTTCTTTTGAAGCTTAAACCATGTGTGATGATGTCGCCGTTGGCCGTTAGTACATACTTTGGCAATAGCGAAATTCGCTTCGATGTCGTCATTTTCGATGAAGCATCACAGGTTCGCCCACATGATGCGATCTGTGCCATCTATCGGGGCTCGCAACTGGTTGTTGCTGGTGATCAGAAGCAATTACCCCCCACGAACTTTTTTGAACGGCTCGGAAATGAAGATGAAGATGAAGATGAAGAAGAACTAGAACACAGCAGTAGCGATTACGAGAGCATCCTCGACATGTGTGCGACATTGCGCCTTCCGAAGAAAACCCTCAAGTGGCACTATCGAAGCAAGCGAGAATCACTCATCGCATTCTCAAATCAACATTTCTACTATGGGGAATTGGTGACCTTTCCAAGTGTGCAGGATGTCGATGGTTCAAGTGGGGTTTCTTTTCGCTTTATCGAGAACGGTCGTTGGTCCGGTAGAGTCAATGAGGCAGAAGCTGAGCAGATTGCCGATGCCGTAATTCGCCATGCTGCCGAGCAACCTGAGAAATCGCTGGGCGTGATTACGATGAATCAACCTCAGCAAATGCACGTGATTGAGCTGATAGAGAATCGTCGCCGCGCGTCCTTGCACCTGGAACAGTTCTTTTCGGTTGACAAGCCCGATCCATTTTTTGTCAAAAATCTAGAGAACGTTCAAGGTGACGAACGAGACGTGATCTTCTTAGGTGTTGGATATGCGAAGAATGATGCCGGCACCCTCAATCACAGTTTTTACCCGCTGAATCGCCCAGGTGGCGAACGGCGACTCAATGTCGCCATTACGCGCGCGAGAGAGGCAATGACAGTCTTCACGTCGATCCGTCCTGACGACATCGACCTTAGCCGTACCCAAGCACGCGGAGCCAAGCTTCTTCGAGCTTACCTCGATTTTGCAGAGCGCGGGAAAGTTGCATTGGCGAGCACTGAAACAGAAGACAGCGAGCGCGATTTCGATTCCGACTTCGAGGTTGAAGTTGCTCGCGCACTTGCCGATCATGGTCTTGACGTTCATCGCCAGATCGGCTGTTCGGGATTCAGAATAGATCTTGCTCTTGCTCATCCCGCTCATCCGGGGAGATATGTACTAGGAATTGAGTGCGACGGTGCCACATATCACAGTTCGGCCACGGTGCGCGATCGCGACCGATTACGCCAGGATATTCTGGAAGGATTAGGCTGGAAAATCTGTCGAATTTGGTCAACCGATTGGATTAGGGATCCACGCCGCCAGATTCAGAAGGTTCTTGATTCATATGAGAGAGCCTTGAACACTGCCGATACGAAAAATCCTCAGCCCAACGAAGTCGAGTTGCTCGAGCCCGTTACAAATATCAGCCAAGATTCGCCTAAAGGTAGCCATGTATCTCCGCAATTCTCCGCCATTGAGGATGTCCCGCAGGTTTACCTCCGTATGATTCTCGTCGATGCCATCACACAGTTTGGAACGATGCCGCTTGAGGACCTAATGCTAGCCGCTGCTCGTAAACTGGGGTTTCAGAGAACGGGATCGCGTATTCGTGACCGTGTGTCTCTCGAAGTCAAAAATCTCGAACGGCAACGGAAATTGGTAGCTGGAAGCGATGGCAGGTTGCGTTTGGGTGATGAGAGTGAAACTGCGAGTTAATCGCCGCATAAAATCCCAGCGAAACGACAAAACACGTCCAAAACCTTCACTATCTCAAAAACTACTTGTCTTCTTGTCGTCGTGGGAAATTCGCTCAAAAACGCAGGTTTTCCAACTCTAAAACCCATCCTTTTGATTTCCCCACATCCTCATACGCTATCACTTCTCAATGCCTCGCGGCGAAATTATCCCCAGCCTCGATTTCGGCGATCAATAGGCAGAAAACACGCACAAAACCTTCACTATCTCGCAAATAACCTGTCGTCGTGTCGTCGTGGGAAATTCGCTCAAAAACGCAGTTTTTCAAATCCCCTAGATTGCCATTAAAAATCATTTCAGTCCCGGTTAATTGCTCATAATATTCGGCGTTCCAGGAACTCGAGGAAAGTTTTGCTTTAACCGCCGCCCGTAGCCTGTATATTGAGCAAATCCCGTCGATGTTCGTCCGCGAAATCTCATTGGAGAAATGCCGGGTTCACATCGCTTGCAGTGGAGGAGAGTAAAATGCGCGTATTTTCGAATCGACTTAAAAGTCATGTCACCCGACACCGCTCGCGAAATCGAGATGTCGCACGCGCATGCGGCTACGCGATTGAAGGGCTCGAGTCTCGCTTATTGTTGTCCTCCGTTACCCAATATCACAACGACGCGCCCAGCACCGGCCAGAACCTCACCGAAATTTCGCTGACCCCCGCAGACGTAAATTCCATAACATTCGGCGAGCTTGCCTCCACCACGGTGGATGGGCAAGTTTATGCCCAGCCGCTTTACGTTTCGTCCGTCAACATCACCACCGGCTCTTTCCAGGGCATCCATAATGTGGTCTATGTCGCGACCGAAAACGACAGCCTCTACGCGATCGACTCCAACACCGGAACTATCCTCTGGCAGCAGTCGTTCCTGGTGAATGAGCCTGGTCTGGCGAATGTCACTGCCGTTTCCCCCGTTTCCTCAAATGATGTGAGCACGACGGACATCAACCCGATCATCGGTATCACCGGGACGCCGGTCATCGATGGCGGGTATATCTACCTGGCTGCCGCCACCAAGCAGATCGTCAGCGGCAACACCACTTCCCCCCACTTTGTTTACACGCTCTACAAAGTCGCTCTCGGCAGCGGCGCTTACAGCAGCACCGTCATCGGCGACACCGTCTACAATACTTCTACCTCGGCTTACACCTACGACAGCGGCCCATATACCTTGGATCCGGATGGACAAGGCGCCGGCGAAGTCACCGCCACTATCAATGGGGTGTCTCAAAATGTCGTTTATTTCAATGCCCTGCGCCAATAACCGTTCAGCGCTGACGGCATACGACGGCAACATCTATATTTCGTTTGCGAGTCATGGGGATATTGGATCGTATCACGGCTGGATTCTGGGGTATTCCGAAAGCTCGCTCAGCGCCTACGGCCGTTTTTAATGCCAATCCTGATGGTTCGGACACGGGTATCTGGGAAGGAGGCGGAGCAATCGCAATCGACCCTCAGGGGTATATGTACATCGAAACCGGCAACGGAACGTTCGACACCACGCTGACCGCGCAGGGTTTTCCGATCTTCGGTGACTACGGCGACTCCTTCATCAAGATCGCTCTCGACAGCACAACCTCACAGACCAACCAGAACGTCAATGGCTGGGGCCTCAAGGTCGTTGATTATTTTACACCCCAGGATCAGTCATCCCTCTCCTCCTCCGACCAGGACCTCGGATCGGGCGGACCTTTGATTTTGCCCGCCAGCGCTGGTTCGATCACCATCGGCAGCGCCACCGCCCCAGACCTGCTGGTAGGCTCCGGAAAGGGTGGGACGATCTACCTCATCAACCGCGACAACATGGGCAAATACAACGGCACGACCGACAATATCGTGCAGGAAATCGGCGGCGGCCTCGGCGGAGGCGGATCCTTTGACACCCCCTCGTTCTACTACAATGGAACATCCGCCATCATTTACTACGCGGGTGCGCACGACCACATGCGCACTTTCACGATCGCAAATGGGTTGATCTCGTCCGTGGCGGTTTCCCCCGACACTTTCGGTTTGCTGGGTTCAACCCTTAGCATTTCCGCCAACGGCGAGAGCGACGGCCTGGTCTGGGGCATTGATGGCGGCACCAGCGAGCTTCGCGCCTATAACGCCAGTAATATCGCAGCGGGCGCTATTTATTCGACGGCGACCAACGCCTCGCGCGATTCGCTGGGGACGGCTGTGAAGTTTACGGTGCCGACCGTTGCCGACGGTGAAGTTTTCGTCGGCACATCCAATTCTCTGGTCATTTACGGCCTGCTGGCGCCTCCGACCTCGGTGCCCACCGCCCCCGACTCGCTGGTCGCCACCGCGGTCTCCAACGTGCAGATCAACCTCACCTGGACCGATACCGCGAACAACGCCTTTGGCTATTACGTGGAAGAATCCGGAGACAACGGAGGCTCCTGGTCGCAAATCGCCACCCTCGATGAAACCGCGGCCGCCTATAGCGTCATCGGCCTGCAGCCCAACACGCCGTACCTGTTCCGTGTTCGCGCTTATAACTCGCTGGGGGACTCTGCTTACACGAGCAACGCTCCGGCCACTACCGCCAATGACGCGGTCGCGATCAACTACCCCACGGGCTTTTCAGGCCACCCGACCGGTCTTGCACTCAATGGTTCGGCGAGCATCAACGGCGTGGCTTTGGAACTCACCGACGGTGGCACTGGTGAAGCAGGCAGTGTTTTCAGCACCAACGCTGTTTCCGTCCAGGGTTTTAACACGACCTTTAACTTCCAGCTCGTCAATGCCGTTGCGGATGGATTCACCTTCACCCTGCAAGGCGACGGCCCCACGTCAATCGGCGACGGCGGCGGCGCGCTCGGCTATGCATCAATTCTCCAGAGCGTCGCTATCAAATTCGATCTCTATGACAATAACGGCGAAGGGTATGACTCTACCGGCCTGTTCGTTGATGGCGACATGCCTTCCGCTCCTATTTCCGGCGACAATGCCGCCGATACCTCCATCGACATGACTTCCAGCAATATCAATCTTACCAGCGGCGACGTCATGAGCGTCAACCTTGCTTACGATGGCGCGACTCTAACTGAAACGATCACTGACATCTCTACACAAGCCGTGTTCACCCAGAGTTATGCCATCAATATCCCTTCGTTCATTGGCAGCGGATATGGCTATGTCGGCTTCACCGCGGGCACCGGCGGCAAGACCGCCACACAGAACATTCTCAACTGGATATACAGCCCGATAGCGGCTGCGCCTTATTCACCGATTAACCTGGCGGTCAATCCGGCATCGGGCACCGAACTCGATTTGAGCTGGGCGGAACCGTATTCCGCCGTTACCAATTTCAACATTCTTGAACAGATTAATGGAAGCTACAGCCAGATCGGCCAGGTTGGGGGCGGCACAACGGCTTTCGCCAGCACGGGCTTGATCGTCGGCGGCACTTATTCCTACGAAGTCGTCGCCAGTAACTCCGCCGGGACTTCCGCTCCCGCCGGGCCTGTGACCGGAACGACGCCCACTCCGCCGGCAAACCCAATTAATCTCCAGGCATCGAATATCACCACGTCAGGCGTCGCACTCACCTGGCAGAATGAAGCGACCGACGCCACGGGTTATGTCGTCACACGGCAGTTGGAATCCGACAACTCACAATACGTCACAACTCTTCCCCCAAGCGCGGACTCTTATACCGACACGAATTTGATATCGGGCCGTGATTATGAATACGAAGTCGCCGCCATTAATCTGGCTGGTCCAAGCGTTGGGATCAGCGTCAACGTCGAAACAGTCCCTCCAGCACCGGTCGTTTCCACACCCGCTGGGGGCGCGGGCGAGCTGACGCTCAATTGGACCGACGCCGCTCACGTGGTCAACGGCTACAATATTTATCGCGGAACCACCCCAGGCGGCGAAAACTACGCCTCTCCCATTAACGGCTCAACGCCTGTTACCGGTACCACCTACAACGACATCAATTTCCCGGCCAGCACCACCTACTATTACACGGTCGAAGCCGTCAACGATGGCGGCAGCCAGCATCCCGTCGAGCGAGACATCCGCCTCCGTGATCGCCGAAAACTTCGCCGTGCCTTCCGGTTCCACGCTTGATGTGAATCTCGGCCCCGCCGGTCCGGTCGCCATATCCACCAGCGGTGGCAATCTCATCGTCCTTCAGAACGGCGTGCAAGTCAGTCTGTCAGGAATGACGGCAGTGAACGTGGCGGATATCGGTTCAAACGATGTTTTAAATTTCAATGGTCCAGTCCCATTGCCCTTCACATTTGCCAACGCCGGCGGCACGACCGTTAACGTCAATACCGGCACTCTTACTTTCGCTCCCGTCATGGGCGGGAGCGTCCATCTCGGCTCGCTTTCCATCGCCAACAGCGCCGGCGCGGTTATGACCGCGTCCACAACCAACGCCCCCACGACTCTCGTCCTCAACTCGATTTCGCTCGGAACCACCGGCTCGCTGGATGTAACCAATAACGAAGTTCTCATTAATTACGGTAGTGGGCCTGATCCAAAATCGTCGATCCTTCAGGATCTGGCCCGCGGCTCCAATGGCGGCCGGTGGAACGGGAGCGGCATCACGAGTTCCGTAGCGGCGGCAAGCAAGGGAAAATATGGCGTTGGCTTTGCCGATGGGAGCGATGGAATCGCACAGAACGTCAGCAGCGGGCAGATCGAAATCACCTATGCGCTATACGGCGACGCGAATCTTGATGGCATCGTCAGCGGCGATGACTTTACCGTACTCGTTCATTACCTGGGTAAGAGTGTCACCGGCGGCTGGGAGAATGGTGACTTCACATACAGTGGACTGGTCACCGGCGACGACTACACCCTGTTAACCGGCAATCTTGGAAAGATCGCCAGCATCGCGGCGGTTGCGGCGCCAACTCAGGATTCGACAACGCTGGCGGCGAATGTTGTGATGCCAACGAAAATAGTTAAGCCAATTTCCGCGGCGGGTGCTCACCGAATTAAACATCGGAGCTGAAGAGGGCCGCCGTAGTGAAGAGCTTGTCGCGTCGGCGGTAACCGATCCGGAGCTAGTCAGGCAATCGAGACAACAGGCAGAAAAATTCTTGAGAATGTTCTTTACGTCGATTGGATGGAGGGCGCAGATTCGTTGGTCCTGCTGCCCCGCTCTGGTTCCGGCGTTTCGCCGGGATCGGAGCGGGTTACATATTCAAGAGGATCACGTCCAGTGTTTTTACTTTAGCTATCAGTGGGAACCTAGTCTTTGAATTGTTGTCGCTCGAAGGGCCGCGCGCCTCGATCGATCATGCCCAACGCGAAACACGATTATTGCTTCCTTGATATGTGGGGGTATCGGCCGCCAACGATCTGCGGCTTTCGCCCTTAGCTCGGGAGAGGGTGTTCCAATGAGACTGGTCCGATCACGCGATACTCTTCAAAGCACGAATAAATGTGGTCAAGAATTCGAGGTTGAACCCACACGTTCAAGCCGTTCGTAACCCAAAAGCCGATATGCTAAAATCGATGAAATCCAACTGATTACAAATATCGCGATGATGAGCACGCCAACCGCGCCGAAATGATCCCCGAGAGAACCGATGCCGCTCCAGAAAGCGCCCTGGAGATCGAACTGGTCACGGATGAGTCCGAGCACTTCGATTCCGCCAACGACGACGGCGATGATCACCGACACGGCTGTGATGGTCATGTTGTAATAGAGCTTCCGAACGGGATGGACGAACGCCCAGCCGTAAGCGCCGAGCATGAGGATTCCATCGAGCGTGTCGATCAGGCACATGCCCGCGGTAAACAGCAGCGGAAAAAGAAGGATCGACCAGATCGGAAGGCCCTGAGTCGCGGCGGCGGCGGAAATTCCCAGAAGCCCCACCTCCGTTGCGGTGTCGAATCCCAGCCCAAACAAAAATCCCACGCCGTACATTTTCCAACTGCGATCCACGAGCCGGAGCACCGGGCGGAAGATGCGGCCCATGATTCCGAGTTGGCCGAGCATTGCATCGAGATCGTCGAGATCGCAGGATTCGCCTCGCTTGACCTTGCGAAACGCGCCGACGACTCCGCGGAGGACCAGCAGATTGATCGCGGCAATCAGCAGCAGGAAAAGGGCGGAAACGGAAGTGCCGATTAATCCGCCGACACGCTGGAATTCCGGGAAATGTGATTGGATGCGGGCGGCCGTGAGAGCGATGCCGACGGAAAGCAGAATGACGATCGTCGAATGTCCGAGTGAAAAGAAAAAGCCGACGAGCAGCGGGCGATGGCCTTCCTGCATCAGCTTGCGCGTGACATTGTCAATCGCGGAGATGTGATCCGCGTCCACGGCATGACGAAGGCCGAATGTGTAGGCGAGCGTGGCTGTTCCCAACAGTAAAGCGAAATGATGAAATGTGACCAGGGCCGCGCACCAGATGAGAAGATTGGCGACGACGAGCAACGCAAGCGTGGCGAAAATCCTGGTCTTGAGGCTGTGTTGGATGGGCTGGGCGCTCATTCTCAAACTCCAACATTTGCTTCGTTGGGCGCATGCAATAGATTTTGCGAGATATCATTTTTGCCGGAACGGAAATCACTCATTCGCGATTCAAGAAACTTGAAGAAGTCATCCATGCCCAAACCGGTTTTTGCCGAAACCGGAAGGACAACCATGCCGGGTCGCACTGCCTGAATATTGCGGTGAGCGGCGGCTGAATCGAATTCGACTGCCGCGGCCAGATCCATCTTGGTGATGACAGTCACGTCAGCGGTGTTGAAGATCGTCGGATATTTCAGCGGCTTGTCTTCCCCTTCGGTCACGGACATCAGAACCAGGCGAAGGTCTTCGCCAAGGTCGTAGCTCGACGGACAGACCAGATTGCCGACGTTTTCGATAAACAGGATGTGCAGCGGATCAGACATCCAGCCGGCCAGGGCGGCTGCGCACCATTTCAGCTTCCAGATGGCAAACCGTTCCAGTGATGATCTGCTTAACCGGCGTTTCGCTGCGCGCCAAACGACGGGCGTCATTATCGGTAGCTAGATCGCCGACCAGGGCCGCGACGCGATGGCGGGAGCGCAGCTGCGTAAGAATGCGCTCGAGAAACGCGGTCTTTCCCGTGCCCGGACTGGAAACCAGGCTCACGACGAATACGCCCGCATCGTGGAATCGCTGCCGGAGCTCGCGAGCAACAATGTCGTTCTGCTTCAGCACCTTCTGCCGGACTTCCACCAGTCGCGTTTGCGAATTCATGAGCCGATCTCCATTGCGGCGACTTCCAATTCGCGGCCGGTCAAAACCTCCGGCGTCGGCGTGCCGCAGACCGCGCAGCAAAGCATCTGCATCGATTCCACGGAGCACTCGGTTTCGCATTTGGGGCAATAAGCGCGAATGGGAATCTCCTGTATCCGCAGATCGCATTCGGCAAAGCGAGTCCCTTCGCGGGCGAGGTCATATGCTGATAACAGCGCTTCCTTGACTACGCCTGACAATGGCCCCAGCTTGAGATAAATCGCCGCGATGTGCGCACCGCCATGGCGCTCGGCTTCCTCCTCGGCAACGTCGAGAACACCCAGGGCGATGGACAATTCGTGCATTGCGACCTCGCAATCTGCTGTTACATCGTCTTCATGCGGATATAGCGCTTCACGTCTGGTATGACCATGACGGCCGTGACCAGCGCAACGCCGATGACGACAATTCCAAGCAGGCCAACGCCCCTGGCGACATTTTTTGAAGTCTGACAGGAAGGCTCCATCATGCGATGAATGGCCTCACGCGGTTCTTTAAGCGATACCATGTGCCACATCTCCTTTCGTAAACGCATCTTGATTCTGAGAACTTAATTGCGGCGCATATTCGCCGCTGACGATTTTTGCGACCAATGACTCAATCAATTCAACGGCGCCGGGCAATGCTGCTTCTACCTGCGGACTCAGCGCCATCTGCATCTCCTCATCAGAATTAAACGGCACTGGCTCACAGCCGACGACCAGAAGCCGTTTGAGACTGCCGCCCATCATCGCGACGGCTCGGAGGACTTTCATCGGATCCATGCCATGGGCATCAATCAGCGGACTGCCGGGCAACGGCCCATCCGCCGAAGGATCACTTTGCGCCTCGGGCATCGGCTCGATGACATAAAGCGTTCCCGGTTCATGCCCGCGCGGTGCGGCATCCACTAAAATGACCATATCCCATTCCTCGAGCAGCGCGTACGTCAAATCCAGCCCGCGAATGCCAAAATCTGTCACGCGAACCACATCCGGCATCGGGCGGCGGACGAGCCTCTGGAAAACTTCAACGCCGAACGCATCATCTCCCAGGAAAATGTTGCCGATGCACGCGATGAGAATCTTTAGCCTGTTCATTTCGATGATTCCTGCTTTTGTCCGACCAGATCGAAAGCGAATTTGAGTTCATCCTTGAGTTGAATCATGCCTCCGAGCGCGGTGACCCGTTTCATTTTGTATTTTGAGATCGACAGCGGAAATTCGCCGCTTAATCGCAGTTCCTGGTCAGAAACACGCACCTGAAAATCAATCTGCTGCATTGCCGTCAGTCCGTGCAGTTGCATATCGCCTCGCACTTGCGTCGAAACCAATTGTCAGCGATCTTCGTGACCGTTGATTCCGTGCTGATAAACACAATTTGCGCGAACCTCTTGACCTCCAGCACGTCCTCGAACATCGCCCGCTTTATCTCCTGACGATCCGATTCCTTGATGCTGCCGGTTATGTCGAGTGATTCCGCTTGCACGGTAATTTGACACGACAGATTGAGTGCGTCCGGATCGAAACTCACGTCGCCGCTGAATTGGCGTACGGCGAAGACGGGATTGTGGGCGAATCCCGAAAGCATGCCGCCGGCGAACGCCTGCACGCTGAAGCGGCTTCGCTCGATGATCAGCGCGTAACGATCTGTCATGGACGCGTTCCATTGTGACTGGTGAATCACATGACCTTCAGCTTCATATACCGTTCGATATCGGGAAGCACGCCGCGGATTCCCGCCTTCAGTGGCTCCTGGAATTCCGGCATCAATCCGGAAATCAGCGCCTTGGCGTTGCGGCGAACGACCGGATGAGTCATCGCCAGGCCCGCGCCGAGCAGAATCAGGGCGGCTCCGCCGGCCAGGCAAACGATATCCCGGGCTTCATTATCCGTTTGTTCATTCATCATGTCGGGCATGGGTCATCTCCTGTGCAAAATCATGTCTTTTGTTCAGCCGGCATCGGTTCCACCTCGTCGATGCCAAAGAAAAAACGATGTCCAGGCTGGCCGGTCAGGCCAAAATCGTTTCCGGGATCGTCATCGACCGTCACAGCCAGATGAATCCGATCCTCGTAATTCTGCTCGATTGAAACGATCGTCGCGGTTTTTCCGTCGAGCGCGATGTCGAAAATATCGGAGCGACCGAGCGGCCGAAGGCGTACGCGATCGCCGATTTTCAGTTCAACACCGCCTGCGGATATTCGATCCAGGCGCTTCTGGTCGGTCGATTCTTCAGCGAGCGGATTCCAGTCATCCATGGGTTTGCTCCTCCGGAACCGGCCGCAGACCGCGAAGAGTGCCGTGCAGGCTCATTAATTGATCGCGCGCCAGCGCGTCGGTTCGCGCGAGCAGTTGCGCACTCGGTCGTCCACGCCGGCGGCAGTTTGTTTTTCCTCATCCGTCAGCGTCATGATCCGGAGCGTGAGGATCTCGTCGATTTCGGTCGAATCGAAAAGATCGCCGGGGCTTTCCGGGGCAAGCTGCGGATAATCGGACAGAATGATTGGCGACGAGAGAATCGTGTCGCGTTCCGGTTCGTTTCCAACTAGAACCGGCCACGCGCCGATGTTTTGACATTGCGAAGCTTGAGCTTTCCATTTTTCCGGAGGATCGGCCAGTGAAACGAATTCGCCGTTTTCGACGCCGAGAATCGTGTGCGTGGAGACAAACGATCGCATCAAGGCCTGATCGCGAGTGGAAGGGATGCGCGTTGGTACGGTTCAGGATTTTGACGGTCATTCTGTAGATATCATCGCCGGCTTTCGTACAGGATAATTCGACGACGCCTTCGATGGCCTGCTGCTCGCGCACGAGCATTCCGATGATCGCGCCATCGACTGAACGTAAATGTTCAATTTCTTTTCGGTAGGGAAAATCAATCGCCCTTGTCATGGGTTCCACAAGAAGCTCGCGAAGTTCAAACTCACCCAGATTCACATCACGTTCGACAGCTTCCTGCCAGGGTTGATATTCCTTGTCGCTGATTTTGAGTGAGCCGACGAGATTGAATTCCGGCTCGCGATCTCCCGGCAATTCCGTCAGAGGTTTGGGAAATCGTCCGACGGTTCGATCGACCAGATGAAGGAAACGGACGCCAACGCTGACCCGCGCATTTTCTACGCCGGTGATGAGGCATTGCGTCTGCATGATCCATGGATCAGTGCCGTCCTGCGCATCGCTCCAGGATTTTGGATACAGGCCGCCGAAGGTCCATCGCTGGTGATTCTTCACCGATGGACGATAGGGATAGAGAATGTATCCCTCGTACAAAAGAGCGTGTGCAAGCCTATCGACCAACGTGCGATTCATTTGGCCACCTGCTCATCCTCGGAGGCCAGGAGTTTTTCGATCGCCGCCTCCCAGGTTGGAAGACCGTGCCGTCTTTTAAATTCATGAAGTTGCTCGAAAGCATCTTTCCGCAGGCAGAGCCATGCGCTGTTGGGGTAATACATTTCCATCATCTTCCGCCAGACCCGCACCGGCAGGCGAAACGCCGCCTCTTTCTCCCAGGGGATTTGGGCGACCTGCAGGGATTCATCTTCAGCCGCGTAAAAGATCGTTCCGCAGAAGAGCAGGCAGAGAGGGATTTCACCGTCGTCCAGCGCATGAAAAAATTTGGTCGCGGCGACATTGAAATCAAAGGTGCAGGGGACGGGAAGATTGACCGTCGTGTTCCCCTGAAACGGCGGCACAACCACGCTGGTATGTTCCCACAGCATCGGCCGCAGCGTTTGCCCCCAGCGCGACGGCTCACCGAATAAATCCGTCAGCCGCTCCTGCTCGACTGGCTCATAACGGCGTTTGCCCGGCTCAATCCGAATCTGACAGCGCAGCGCCACCGCGTGAATGTTTTTAGCCGATGCATCGGAAACCTGAAGCGAGAAATTGAGCAGCGGAGCCGCGGCATACGCGACGGGCTCGGCCTTTTCTACCTTGAAGCTCAGATCAGGCACGCGATCCTCCGGTTGAAACCGACCGTTCCTTCAGGCTTGCCGAGAAACGGGCGATTTCTTTCCAAACTTCCGTTCCCCCGGAAAGACCGCGCCAGTGCGTGCGAATCAGTCCGACCAGCTTGAAGCATTCATCAATCGGCACGCGAGAATACTCACGAAGCGGCCCAACGCGATTCACGAGCAATGCCTCCACATCCGGCTCAAGCTCATTGAGGACTGGATTCTCAGCCGCGAGATCATTCCAAGATTCCAGCGTGAGCAAAGATTCCGTCGCCCCGGCGGGGCTGGGGAACATGGCGATCACTTTTTGCGCCGGCGAACTGCGATAGAAAAACGCGAGGTTGATCGGAAGATGCAGATCGTCCCACTGAACGTCGGTCATTTTGAAATCAGGCAGCAATTCGATCCGCCTGGGAACCCTGCGATAGCGGCCGCCCTGCTGGCCGCTGAAAAGGATCGCGCAGGCGTCGCAACTGCAAACCAGACGCCGATTCGCAGGCTCAAGAAGATGCTGATGCCCCGGCCCCAATTCCTTACTGCAAAGCTCGCACCGCTCGGCATCCGACTGTTTGCGGGCGAACCGGCGGAGCGAGGCGATTGGATTCAATGCTTGCGGCGAGGCGGCCATAGTCATTCCTCACGAAATAATCGGCAACGCATGGCGACCAGCGCCGTTGCCAGTTTCCAAATGAGCCGGAAGCTGTTCGACCTCGCCTTCAACTTCGATGCCGGTCGCATCCGGGGCTTTTTCCATGATCGCCTCTTCGATCGTCTGCTTCAGGGTCATCGCGGAAGATGGACATCTATGACAACTTCCCTGCAGCCGGAGGCGAATGAGACCCTCTTCCACGCCAAGCAACTCCACATTGCCGCCGTGAGAAGCGAGATAGGGCCGAACTTTCACCAGCGCCTGATTGACGCGGGCTTCGAGATCGAGCGGATGCAGCCCATACAGCAGCAGCAGGCTTGCCACCATCTCGTCCTGTGCCAGTGAATCGATCAATGCAAGGCCCGCGTCGCCCGTTGACGCGAGATGGGCGAGGATTTTCTCCAGCCCCGCCCCGTGCAGATCCATCAGGATTTGCACGATCTCCCGCGTCTTGGAACGCATCTGCGGGTCCTTGAACTGCTCGACTTCCTGAATCAACGATTCGACGCGGCGAATGCGATCGTGCAATTGTCGATCTTCGGTGGAAACCGGCATGGAAATCTCCTCGGCTGTTATTTCTGCGCGCCAAACATCGGCATGTGCCGCACGTCCAGCGTTTTGCCGCCGCCCAGATAGATATGAACGCCGCAGGGCAGACACGGATCAAAACTCCGAACCGCCCGCATGATGTCGATTCCCTTGAACTTGTCCGGGCCGTTCTCCTCAAAGATCGGCGTGTTTTGCACGGCGTCTTCGTAGGGTCCGGGCGTTCCATACGTGTCGCGCGGGTTGGCGTTCCAGGGCGTCGGGGGATACGGATGGTAGTTGGCGATTTTGCCCTTGCGGATCACTACGTGATGCGAGAGCACTCCGCGAACCGCTTCATGGAAGCCGCAGCCGATGGCTTCTTCGGGAACCTGGAATTCGGTCCAGGTTTTAGTGTTGCCGGCATGCAATTCCGCCAGCGCCTTCTCGACGAAATGGAGTGCGCATCCGGCGGCATAAGCCTGGAAATACGTCCGGGCCCGGTCACGCTCGATACAGTTGCTCCACTTGGGAATCTTCCACTCAAATTCAACTTCCGGCAGGCTCATGGTCTTGGGCAGATAAATCTTGACGCTCTGGCCGGTGGATTTGACATAACCAATATCCACGAGGCCCGCCAGCGCCGTCGCCCAGAGCCGCGCGATCGGGCCGCCGCCGGTATCCAATGCAAGATGATCGCCGGTCCGCTTGTCGAGCCAGCGAGGGGACATGACCCAACTGTATTTGTCGTTGAAATTTCGCTTCTGAGGACGCGGCGTCGTCGTCTGATTCCATGGATGACGACGATCGATCGGATTTCCTAACGGATCGGTCTTTACAAAAGTTTCGCCCTCTTCCCAATCATCGTAATAGGAACTTCCGAGCAGGATGCGAATATTGAGATTGATGTCGATGAGGTTGGTCGTGACCAGCTTGCCATCGACGACGATGCCCGGTGTGACAAACATCGATTTGCCCCACTCGTTCATGTTTTTATATGAGTAATCGCAAACATCGGGATTGTTGAACGAGCCCCAGCAGCCCAGCAGGATTCTTCGCTGGCCGACTTTTTCATAGCCGGGAAGGGCTTCGTAGAAGAAGTCGAATAGATCATCGTGCAGCGGCACGACCTTTTTCATGAACTCGACATACTTCATCAGCCGGACGAGATAATCCGTAAAAAGCTGAACCGTCGGCACGGTTCCGACGCCGCCGGGATAAAGCGTCGAGGGATGAACGTGCCGGCCTTCCATGAGGCAGAACATCTCGCGGGTGAGCCGGCTCATCGAGAGCGCTTCGCGATAAAACTCGCCGGTGAACGGATTCAGCGCCCGCATGATGTCGGCGATGGTGCGATATTTGTGGATGTTGGCATTTGGAGCCGCGGTCTTTTCCGCCTTGGCGAGCACGCCGGGGTTGGTTTCCTTCACCATCTGCTCGCAGAAATCCACGCCGACCAGGTTGTCCTGGAAGATGTTGTGATCGAACATATATTCGGCGGCTTCACCGAGATTAACGATCCATTCCGCGATCGGCGGCGGCTTGATGCCGAAAGCCATGTTCTGCGCATACGTCGCGCAGGTTGCGTGATTGTCGCCGCAGATGCCGCAGATTCGGCTGGTGATGAAATGGGCGTCGCGCGGATCCTTCCCCTTCATGAAGATGCTATAGCCACGGAAGATCGAGCTGGTGCTGTGGCACTCAGCGACGGTCTTTTTGTCAAAGTCGATCTTGGTATAGATGCCCAAGCTCCCCACGATGCGCGTGATCGGGTCCCATGACATCTCCACCAATTTCCCACCGCCGCTGGGCGTGGTTTTTGTGGGTTGTGTTGCTGTACTCATGTTGTCTTTCCTTTCCAGGTGGATGCTGGTTTATGCCTCGGTGTACGTCGTCGGGTGATAGCCAGTTGTCAGTTGCGGACGATTGTGCCGCCATTTCGGTTCCTTGTTTACCGTCGCGTTGGTAAACGCGCGCAGCGAGCGGATGGTGCGGCCATAAATGCCAACCGCTTTGGTTGAGAGCTTCGCCCCCGGCGGCTCATCCATGAACGGCATGAACTTATCCGGAAAACCGGGCATCGTGCAGCCGATACAGATGCCGCCGACATTTGGGCATCCGCCGATTCCCGCCATCCAGCCGCGTTTGGGAACATTGCAATTGACGACCGGTCCCCAGCACCCGATTTTCACGAGACATTTGGGCGAGCCGTATTCGGTGGTGAAATCTCCCTGTTCGTAATATCCAGCCCGATCACATCCTTCATGAACGGTGGCGCTAAACAGCCACTTGGGCCGCAGTTGATCGTCCAGTGGAATCATCGGAGCCAGCCCCGCAACCTGATAGAGCAGGTAGAGCAGCGTCTCCATGAAATTATCCGGCTGCACCGGGCACCCCGGCACGTTGACGATTGGCAGGCCGGCTTTGGATTTCCAGGACCAGCCGAGATAGTCGGCGAGGCCCATGCATCCGGTGGGGTTCCCTTCCATCGCATGAATGCCGCCGTAGGTTGCGCACGTACCGCAGGCAACAACCGCCAGCGCCTTGGGGGCGAGACGATCGATCCATTCGCACGTGGTGATTGGCTGACCGGTTTTTTTGTCGGTGCCGAGCGCGGCCCAATATCCCTCGGCTTTGATCGTTTCGTTGGGAATCGAACCTTCGATTACCAGTACAAACGGATCAAGCCGGCCCGCTTCGGCTTCGTACCAGAATTTCATGAACTCATCCCCGTTCTCATAAGCCAAAACGGGATTGTGAAGATGAACTTTCGGCAGCCCGGGAATGGCGCCCAGAAGCACATCCTCAATGCTGGGCTGCGTCGCGGCGGTGATCGAAACGGAATCACCATCGCACCCAAGCCCCGCGGTGATCCACAATATGTGTATCTCCTTCACGGGGGAGGGCTTTTGAGTTTTACGGCCATAAGGCACATTTGATTGGGTCATATCTACCAATCCTTTCTCCAGTTTGTTGATGGATACGGATGCTCATTTCCGGTCTCAGGTCTGGAATGACCATATTTGATCAACGCGACGAATATCGATCCGCCGATGATGTTTCCCAATGTGGCCCAGAGCAGAAACCGGCCGTAGTCGAGCCAACCGATTCCCTGATGCGCGAAAAGGCCCGCCAGCACTTCAACGGTTCCCAGAACGGCGTGGTGCAGACCGGCAAATCCGATGCAGGTGGTGATGAGCCAGACAAGAATGATCTGGCTGATCGTGTCGCGTCCCGCCGCGACGAGCCAGGATAAAAGTCCCATCAACCAGCCCGCGAGCAATCCGCTCAGAAAAATCACATGGCTTGCGTGATCGGTCATGCGGTGAGCAATGCTTCCAAAGGCGTGGGGATCGATGACTCCGAGCGCCGGGCCAATCAATACCGCGAGCGAGGCAAAAATCGCTGCGCCGACCAAATTCGACGCCAGCACGATTCCCCATAGCCGCACGAGCGAAGCGACCGAAGCCTTTCCGTCCAATACAGGCAGCACCGCCAGCGTGGTTTGTTCAGTGAACAATTCAGACCGGCCGACGACGACAAAGACAAATCCGACGGCGTACATGTTGCCGACGAGAATCTTCACGATGGGGGCGGGCAGGTGACCTTCGGCGGCCGTCGTCATCGCGGCCATCAGCAGCAGACTGAAACCAACGTCAAGCCCCGCTGAGAGGCCTGACATGAATAGACTGCCGACCGAGCGCTCCAGCGCATCAACCCCCTCGCGAATCTCCGTACGCAGAATTTCCTGCGGCGCCTTTTTGGGCGATTGCTCATCTTCGGTCGTTGCTGGCAACAGGTCAGACGTCATCGCAATTTCCGCCACATCATCAGTTCCATTCAACAAATTCGCGGTAACTGCTCACCAGCCAGCATGGTCACCACGCGCTCGCCGCCCACCAGCGATTTCAGTACCACCATGCCGGAATGTTCCGCAACGATTTCTCCAATGATCGCGGCGTTTTTCCCCAGTGGATGCCCACGCATCGTTGCCAAAAGAAGATCGGCATCATTCGGCGGAACGACCGCGATCAGCTTTCCTTCATTGGCCACATACAACGGATCGAGCCCGAGCATCTCGCACGCGGCCCGGACCTCTCGCCGGAAGGGGAGCGCCGATTCATTCAATTTCACGCCTACGTCGGAGGCACTGGCGAGTTCGTTAAGCGCGCTCGATAACCCACCGCGCGTCGGATCTCGCATGCAGCGGATCGAGGGGCAGGCTTCAAGCATCAC
This sequence comes from uncultured Phycisphaerales bacterium, assembly GCA_963773725.1. Taxonomy (GTDB): domain Bacteria; phylum Planctomycetota; class Phycisphaerae; order Tepidisphaerales; family Tepidisphaeraceae; genus PALSA-1353. The sequence continues at coordinate 232,294 of CAVZCA010000005.1, read as the reverse complement.
ACGTGTTAGATCAGCCAGCGAAGCGCTGTCGCTTTCCAGAACGGTTTCAAATTCGATTCCCTCGCGAACGGACATGATGGCGATTCCGTGATCGCCGATTGTGCCGGAAACGATGATCCGGTCGCCGGGCTGGGCGGAGCGGATCGAAAGATTGCGCCCCTCGGGAACCAGTCCGATTCCGGAAGTCGTGATGAATATCTGATCCCCTTTTCCGCGATCGACGACCTTGGTGTCGCCGGTGACGAGTGCCACGCCCGCCTCATCGCATGCGCGGCGCATCGAGGCGACAACGCGTTTCAGATCGTCCATCGGCAAGCCTTCTTCGAGGATGAACGCCGCTGAAAGAAAGAGCGGCTTCGCGCCGCCGACCGCGAGATCATTAACAGTGCCATGAACGGCCAATGTCCCGATATCGCCGCCTGGGAAAAAGAGCGGTCGCACGACAAATGAATCGGTGGTGAAGGCAATTCGCTGGCCTTTTGTGCCATTGTGTCCCCCGTCGAGCCTGACGGTTGCCTGATCCTCCATGGCCGCAAGGATGTTATTGTCGAAACCGGGGATAAATATTTTTTGAATGAGCTGAGCGGTGAGCGATCCGCCGCTGCCGTGGCCAAGAAGTATCCGGTCGTATTGCGATTGCGGAAGTGGGCAGGTACTGAATCCCTCGGGCGTGATGGTTTGAAGGCTGGCTGGCATCTTAAAACAGACCTTCCTTTTCTCCGATCAACATACGTAGTGGCCACGCTATTTGCAGCGCACGATTTATGTCGGGACGGGCGATCATTTCCTGCCTCCGATCTGAACCAGTTCCTCGACCGGCGCGGGGCGATTCGCCGCCGGGCCGTTTTGCTTGCTCGCGAGATGCCGACCGTAAGCGTAATAGGCGGCACAAGCTCCTTCGGAAGAGACCATCGTCGCGCCGAGCGGATTTTGTGGTGTGCAGGTTTTTCCGAATGCCGGGCAATCGTGCGGTTTTTTCAGCCCTCGCAGGATGTCGCCGCTGATGCAGACGGTCGATTCCTGGGTTTGAATGTCCGCCACGTTAAAAAGCCGCTCGGCGTCATGGTCGCGATATTCATCGCGCAGCCTGTAACCGCTCATGGGGATATTCCCCACGCCGCGCCATTTGCGGTCGCAGATTTCAAAAACATCCTCGATCAGCTTCCTGGACTCGAGATTTCCGTCATATTGCACGGCCCGGCTGTACTGGTTTTCCACGACGGCTTTCCCCGACTCCAGTTGCCGAACCGTCATGAGAACGCCTTCAAGCATGTCCACGGGTTCAAATCCCGTAATAACGATCGGAACCTTGTAATCCCGGGCAATCGGCTCGTATTCAGAGCACCCCATCACAGTGCAGACATGCCCCGGCCCCAAAAATCCCTGTACGCGGTTGCCGGGCGATTCAAGAATTGCCGTCATCGCCGGCGGCACGAGCACATGAGAAACCAGCACGCTGAAATTCTTCAGCCCGCGCCGCTTCGCCAACCAGACCGACATGGCGTTCGGCGGGGCGGTGGTCTCAAATCCGATCGCAAAAAAGACGACCTTTTTGTCGGGATTGGCCGCGGCCAGATTTACCGCGTCGAGCGGAGAATAAACGATCCGCACATCCGCGCCCTGCGATTTAAGTTGTAGCAGATCACCGCGCGACCCCGGCACGCGAAGCATGTCGCCAAACGAACAGAAGATCACGCCCGGCTGGGAGGCGACCGCATGCGCCCGATCAATCATTTCCAGCGCGGTCACGCAAACCGGGCAGCCAGGCCCGTGCACGAGTTCGATTTCTTTGGGAAGAATTTCGTCGATCCCATATTTGACGATCGTATGCGTCTGCCCGCCGCAGACCTCCATGATCGTCCACGGGCGCGTTGTCGCCCGCGCAATGACGACCGCCAGCTTCTTCGCTACTTCAGTGTCTCGATATTCGTCCAGGTATTTCATGGATAACACTCAGGATGAAGGTGCGTTGAGTTCGTCCAGTTGATCCATCCCTTTGAGGAAGTCGAACACGCGTTGGGCTTCCTGTTCGTCAATTTGCGAGAGTGCAAAGCCCACATGGACCAGCACATATTGACCGATTTGAACATTGGGAACGTGTTCAAGGCAGACTTGTTTGCTGACGCCGCTGAAATCGACCTTCCCCATCAGCACATCATGTTCGCGAAAGGTCTTGATTACTTTTCCGGGAATGCCAAGGCACACAAACGCCTCCATTTCGTCAGGCCGGCGAGGTCATATAGCTCGCGGCGATCGCGATCTGTCCAAGACTCAGGCCGCCGTCGTTGGGCGGAACCAGTCGATGCCGATAAACTCTAAATACGTCAGAACTCAACCGATCGGATGTTTCAACGCTTAAAAGAGAATTCATAAACACGCCGCCGCTCAAGACGACTGCGTCAATTCCGGCGGTCTTTCGGATCTGAGCGCAAACCTGGGAGATCATCGCCACCAGAGTGGAATGGAATCGCCGGGCGATCCTGGCCGGATCAACGCCGGCATCAACATCCTTTGCCACGGCGCGAATCAGGGGGTGAACATTGATGATGATGATGCCCGGATTCGCATCATCGATTTCAAACGAATAGCTTCCATCGGCGGGAACGGAAGAGGCGAGCCATTCCAATTCCATGGCGGCTTGGCCCTCGTAACTCACCGTGTCGCGTAATCCGATCAGCGAAGCCACCGCATCGAAAAGCCGACCAATGCTGGAAGTCGGCGGCGAGTTGAATCGCCGCGAGAGCATCGCTCGAATCGTTCGCAAAGATCCGGCGTCGATGCGCTTTTCGAACGCGGCACACCCCGCGTTTGCGTCCATCAGATGGGCGGCGGCCATTCGCCAGGGCTCGTGGATCGCTTTCTCGCCGCCGGGCAGGCCGACATATTGAAGATGGGCCGCGCGATCGAATCCGCGATAATCGCCAACAAGGAATTCGCCGCCCCAGATCGCTCCATCGGTTCCGAGCCCACTGCCGTCGAATGTGACGCCGATGACCGGCTCATCCAGGCCGTTCTCCGCCATGCAACTTGCCATATGAGCGTGATGGTGCTGAATTGCGATCCGCCTGATGTCATCTCTCTCCATCGCATAACGCGTCGAGGCATAATCAGGATGCAAATCATGAGCAATGATCGCCGGCGTCAACGAGAAGAGTTGTTCATACAACGCGATATCTCGCTTGAATGCTTCGAATCCCTCGAAATGATCCAAATCGCCGGCGTGATGGCTTAGAATCGCGCGGCGATCATCCCCGAGTGCGAAAGTCGCTTTGAGTTGTCCGCCCACGGCCAGGATAGGCGCAGGACAGGCAATCGGCAGCGGAATCGACGCGGGGGCATAGCCGCGCGATCGGCGGATAGGCGATTCGATTCCCCCGACGATCCGAGTCACCGAATCATCGCAGCGGACGTGAATCGGACGATTGTGAATCAAAAATACGTCGGCAATCCCCGTGAGTTGCTCGATTGCCCCGTCCTCATCAATCGCAATCGGTTCATCAGAACGATTTCCACTGGTCATCACCAGCGGCGCGCCCATGTCATGCATCAGCAAATGATGCAGCGGCGTGTAGGGAAGCATCACACCAAGGAATGGATTTCCCGGAGCAATCTCGTTAGCAATATTGATCCGGCTGCGCTTTCGCATCAGCACAATCGGACGATGTGCAGACGAAATCAACTCCTGCTCACAGTCGTCCATCTCACAAAGCACGGCCGCCTGATCGATATCCCGCACCATCGCGGCAAAAGGCTTTTCATCACGTCGTTTGGCTCCGCGTAGCTTGCCGACTGCCGCGGAATTGCCCGCGTCACATGCCAAGTGATAGCCGCCGATCCCCTTGATCGCCGCGATTTTCCCTTCGCGCAGCACTTCAACGATGAGATCCACTGGATCGCTGGTTTCAATCGCGTTGCCAGTTGAATCCAGGATTTTCAGAGCCGGCCCGCAAACGGGACATGCCGTAGGTTGCGCATGAAATCGCCTGTCAGCGGGATTTTCATATTCCGCCCGGCAAGCGGGGCACATTTCAAAACCGGCCATCGTCGTGCGTTCTCGATCGTAGGGTGCGCTGGTCACAATTGTCAGCCGCGGGCCGCAATTGGTGCAATTGATAAAGGGATATCGATACCGCCGATCGCGAGTATCGAATAGTTCGGCCAGGCATTGCCCGCATGTCGCGATATCCGGAGAAATCGCAATCGGACCCAAAGCGCCGCATTCGCTCGATTCAATCCGGAATTGTCGATCGCCAATCGGAAATTGCCGCTGCCAGGTGAGTCGATCGATATGAGCGAGCGGCGGAGAATCGCTGACCAGACTATTCAGAAATTGATCGAGCGGGGCGGCTTCCCCCTCGACTTCAATGGTTACCCCACTAGCCTGATTTTTTACAAAACCCCTCAACTCCAGCCGTGACGCCAAGCCATACACAAATGGCCTGAAGCCAACGCCCTGAACGGTTCCGTTGACGGCGATTGTTCGGCGTTCCACCGATCTCTTCTTGTTGCTATGGGCGCAACTGTGAGAGTTCTTCAGACAGAACTTTTGTGAGTGTAATTATCGCGGCAATAAAAATGCAATGATAAAAATTTTGTGCATGAAACATTCTCCCTGAACCTTCAAAAAGTTCCCTTCTTTTTGCCAAAGCTTTATTCAGAGGCGATCTGGAACATCCGATGAAAAACGATACGGACTTGAGAGATCAAGCGGACTGTGCCATGGCTAGCCCGATAATCGGTACCCCGTAAAAATCCATGCTCCAAGATTTCCTTAATTTGATGGATGAGAAGGAGGCCACTGCCATTCTCGAGCAGATGGCCAGCCTGAGTGGTCCCGGCAGCCATCCACATTCCTCAGTTTTGAATACTAGCAAACCCGCAGAACCGAATTCAGTCATCAAAGGCAGCAGCTGGCAGCCGGAAGTTCGCTATCGCGCGCTGATCGAAAGACTTCCGATCGTCACCTTCCTTGCCAGTCTCGATGACAGAATGCAAGAGCTCTACATCAGTCCCCAGATCGAAGCGCTTCTCGGTTTTACTCAAGATGAATGGCTGGAAAATCCGTTCCTCTGGTTCCGGCAATTGCATCCGGAAGATCGCGATTTATGGGTCACCGAGTTCGCTCGCACTTGCTCGACCGGCGTCAATTTCCGAGCCGAATATCGCCTGCTGACCCGCGACAAACGAGTGATCTGGGTCCAGGGCGAATGCCAGGTTATTCGTGACGATGAGGGAAGACCTCTTTACCTGCAGGGAATTGCCTTCGATATCACCCATCGCAAGCAGGCAACACAGGTCGAGGAGGCCAAGCTCGCCGCCGAGGCGGCTAACCGCGCCAAGAGCGATTTCCTTGCCCGGATGAGTCACGAAATTCGTACTCCGCTCAATGGCGTCGTGGGGATGATCGATCTGCTGCGAGCCACTGGAATGACGGAAATCCAGGAGCGATACGCGCAGCTCGCACGCGAAGCCGCCGACTCATTAATGAATGTCATCAATGACATCCTCGATTTTTCAAAGATTGAGGCGGGCAAGATTGAACTGGAAAATATCGAGTTCGATCTGAGTAAGGTGGCGGAAGATCTTTGCGAACTGCTCGCTCCAGTGGCCGCCAAGAAAAAACTTGCGCTGGCCCGTTGTTTCCGCACGGATGTGCCGCATCATCTGATCGGCGATCCCAATCGCATCCGTCAGGTGCTGACGAACCTCATCAACAACGCTCTGAAATTCACCGCAACCGGATCAGTCAGCATCCGCGCCTCCCTGGAACGCCGGGAAAACGAACGGGCGATCATCCGCATTGCGGTTGAAGACACGGGAATCGGCATTCCACGCGATCGCCTTGACCGGCTCTTCAAAAGCTTCTCCCAGGTCGATTCCTCAACCACCCGAAAATTTGGCGGAACCGGGCTTGGACTCGCGATCTCCAAGCGGTTGGTGGAATTGATGGGGGGCGAAATCGGCATCGACAGCGAAGTGGGCAACGGAACCACGTTCTGGTTCACGCTCAACCTCGGCGTAGTCCAGCAGCCCGAAAAACCAGCAGCCGACTTACCTGAAAAATCCTCGGAAAATGGTTCGCTCAAGGGCCTGCATCTGCTCGTTGCGGAAGACAACGAGATGAATCAGTTTGTCACCCAGGAAACCCTCCGGCGGGCAGGCTGCACGTGTGAGATCGTCTCCGACGGCTCACTGGCGCTGGAGGCCGTCCGCCGGAAAAATTACGACGCAGTTCTGATGGATTGCCAGATGCCTGGCATGGACGGCTTGGAAGCTTCGCGCCGCATTCGCGAGCACGAGGAAGACGAAGGTCTGCGGCGAATCCCAATCATTGCCCTCACCGCCGAGGCCATCCAAGGCGACCGCGAAAAATGCCTGGCCGCCGGCATGGACGGCTATGTTACCAAACCGATCAATGCCGCCGATTTGTTCTCAACGATTCATTCTCTGGTGCGAAGCAGGACTTCCGCGTCTGGGTCGGCTACGGCAACGAATCAACCGGCTCAGGCCATGCCCGCCTCGGTCGAACCGCCAATTGACGTTAAGGCTTTGCTGGCCCGTTCCATGGACGATCCTGATTTTGCAAGCAGGATACTGAAACTGTTTGAGCGGAGCGCGGTCAAGGATTTCGAACAGCTTGGCAAATTCGTCGCCGTCGGCGAGGCCGAAAATGCACAGCGAATGGCGCACAATTTAAAATCGGTGGCTTCGCATGTCGCCGCCGGACGCTTGCGCGAGATCGCTTTTGAGCTTGAGCAGGCCGTGCGCTGCCGCGACCTGCAATTCATCACGGAACATCTGGCGAAACTTGATATAGAAGTCCGCAGGTGTATGGCTTATATCCCGGCAGCGATCAAGCAAATCGCCATCACTGCTGAAAATATCCCTTAGAATCCCCCGGTTGATCCCCGCAATCTGTTACTTTCAATTCGACGGTCTTTTTCTCCGTTACCAGTTTCGCGTTTGCAAACAACCATGCACCATCTTGCGATACCGAAGATGGCGCAAATCCTTCATCCCGGCATGAATACGTTTGCCAGGGGATTCGTCAAAAAAAATCTGGAAATTGGCGTGCTTTCGCGCGACCGCTGTTTAAGGCAGTGATAAGGGAAGAAGTGGGCTCGCCGCGGTCGACCGATGGCGATGAAGAGAGAGTTCAAACCGCTACTTTTTCAACATTGCCGTCGGTCGAGTCCGTCGTGAATGCCGAAGAAATTCGATTCTATTGCAAGATTTGTGGCGGGTATAGGGTGAGCCTTGCGGAGCCAGGCCATCGCTTGCTGATAATCCTGATCCACGCCTTGGCCTGTTTCATACATAAAACCGATGAAGCCCATCGCCCCCGGGTTACCCGCGTCGGCGGCCCCGCGATACCAGACTATCGCTTACTGGTAGTTCTTGGCTATGCTGTACAGGATACCAATTTTGCACATTGCGTTGCTGTCCTTTGCGTCCGCAAGCTTGAGAAGCTCCGGAAGCGTCTGAGCAGCATTCTGCGTTGTGTCTTGACCGTTATTGACCGGTGCTGGCCGAAAATGGTATATCAAAAAACCGAACACCGCGACGAAACACGCAACGAGTGCAATCTGAAGAGTACGGTCTTTTTGTAGATTCAACCGCGATATCTCTTTCTCTAATTCTCGAATTTGGTCATCTCCATGGTCGGATAAACCGGGTGTAGTCTCTGCCATTTGCAACTCCTGATTGAACATCACCTCGAATTTTTCCAGCCCAATTGCCAGGGGCGCCTTTCTCTTTTCCGCACCAAACTCGGCGATTCGCCCCTTGGATGGCGGAGTGGAAATCCGTTCTCGCTTTTCAGCAGAATTCCGACGTGGTCATGCAGAGCTCAATCTTCGCATTGACATGCATCCAGTGTCAAGAATTGTTTGCCTCATAGTCGGGTTATGGCGAAAGCCCAGCATTCCCCTGACTACCGCTCAATTCCAGCGTTGCTGCGGCGGCTCCGCGAAGAAGCGGGGCTGACCCAGCGCGAAATGAGAAAACGGGTTGGCAAGCCTCAATCGTGGGTTTACAACTGCGAGAGCGCTAATCGCCGCGTAGACGTGGCGGAGTTCATTTCATGGTGTCGGGGTAGCGGCGTTGACCCTTCAGTGCGTTCAAATGCGCGTTGGCTGCCTACCGGTGATGGCGGATCTCGGGCAGTCTGAATTTCCGCAAGACTAGCGGGGTTATCGCGGAAAGTTGCGTTCCAATCGAAACCTCATTTTAAAAGCGCTTTTAAAAATGGCGACGTGTTCCGTCACGAATGCGGTGGCCAGACTGCGGGCGCTCCTTTCGAGTTCGACCAGCAACTATCGCTGACACCGCGTTTTCAAATGTGCTCATGCGGAGCGGCGACGGCGAGCGAGAACACCGGCCGCAGCCAAACCGAACAACCCGAAGGATGTGGGCTCTGGAACAATCTCGACAACTCCTTCGATTGGAACACCAAATTCGTTGTTTGAGTCCACGTAATTGTTCCAAAGGCCAGGACCGTCAAACTGCGGCGCACTCATCTCCACCCAATCTTCCACTCCGGGATTGTCGGGTTCATTGATTCCCCAATTCGTATACGTGACCGGCTGTCCACTCGTCCATGTCCAAGTGTCGATTTGGTCCACGTCGTTGAGACCTATCCAGAGGTAGTGCTGGTTGTCAAAGGACGCAAAGTTGTCGAATACCCAGTTGTTTTCCGCCGAGTTGTTGATCGTGGCTAGGTGGCCACCCAAACTGACTGCTTCTGCTTCCGACGCCGTCCAAGTATTTTGGCGAAAGGAGAAGATGCCCCGCGGTGACGGTGATGGCGAGCACAAGGCCCTTTCCGTCAGTAACCAGGTGGAGCTTTGATCCCCATCCGCCACGCGAGCGGCCCAGTGCGTGGTCGTCGGGTTCGAGGTCGAGGCCTTGGCCCCTTTTTTTCGCGCCCGGCTGCGGCGCGGGAGGCACGCACATTGGAGCCGTCAACAAGCCACAGGTCCCAGTCGATCTTGCCTTGCTTGTCGAGTCGAATCTGCAAGGCTTTGAGAATGCGATCGAACAGGCCTTCGCGACGCCAGCGGTTGAAGCGATGATAAACGCTCTTCCATTTTCCGTAGCGATCGGGCAGGTCTCGCCAGGGCGCTCCGGAACGCAGAATCCAGAGCATGCCGTTGAGCGTGATGCGGTGATCGTTCCATTTTCCGCCGCGTTTTTGTGTGGGAAACAGACCCTTGAGCAGATTCCATTGGTCGTCGGTCAGTTCGTAGCGAGCCATGCGTCCTCCGTGTGGAGAACATCATGACAAGACAAAATAAACGCGCAATACCTAACGAGCGCCGAACTTCCGATCCGTCAGACAGAGCCTAGGAAGTCCCCATACATATTGATGACGGGCTGAAGCGAATAGCGAAGGGCCTGGACCTCGCCTGTTGGTTGACCATCCTTGCGATAATATTTCTCTACATAATTCCAATAGATGACAAAGAGCTGGTTGATGGTGATTGCCTCACCTTTTCGGGTGATATGATCTGCCGCCCGCTAACCAGCCATACGGCAACCACACGATCATATTCCCGCCGGCTGGCCGGGCTTCCATGTTTACCAAGGTAATGATCGTGGCCGTCCAGAGTGACGACGGATTGGCCGGACGCACGATGCAAACGATATTGAGGAACGCGATGAACGAGCTGAGGCATGAAGAGATCCCGATCTGCACAAAACGGTAATTACCATTTTGCACTTGTCTCAGGGCCTCGCCACCCGACGCAGGTGGGTTCGCTATCTCTCATGGTCGGCCGAACTTAACTTGATTGCACCTTGCAGGAGTCGAACCTGCAACCTTCGGTTCCGTAGACCGACGCTCTATCCAATTGAGCTAAAGGTGCTCGAAATTCGCGAGCCCACAATCATTCAGCATCCCCAAAGGCGTGTCAAGGTTGCTTTTACGACGCGGCCCTTACAAACTGCTCCGAATTATGTCTCTCTATTCCATTGAAACCTACGGCGAGCTCCGCTCGCAACTCCAGCAGGAATGGCTTATTACCAACGGCATCGGCGGATTCGCTTCCGGAACCGTCGTCGGGTGCAACACCCGCCGATATCACGGGCTTCTATGCGCGGCGCATGCTGCCGCCCGTCGGCCGCGTCATGATGCTCAATTGCCTTGGCGAAGCCCTGCGCATTGGAGGTGATGACGATCGGATCCTGGAATTCTCCATCAACCAGTTCGGCGACAAATTCCATCCCCGCGGCGACCGATATCTCCGTCGCTTCGATCTGGAAATCGGGCTGGCTCGCTGGGAATACGAAATCGAAGGTATCCGCGTCATCAAGGAAATCCAAATGCCGTGGCGAAACAACGTCGTCGGCATTCGTTATACCGTCGATCCTGGAGGGCGTGCCGTTGAGCTATCGCTCCTGCCATTCGTGCGAATGATGGATTTTCATGCGCTGCGGCATGAGAAGGCGACCTTCGAGGAATCGCACGGGCCGCGCACCTGTTCGCTCAAGTTTGATTCCAACAAGCTTGTCATGAATGCCGATGCGGGATCTTTTCAGTCCCGGTCCGGATTGGTGGTATGGCTTTACGTATGCCATCGAAGCCGAACGGGGCATGGATGACAAGGAAGATCTCTACACGCCGGGCCAATTTGTTTTCAAAACTGCGACGCAGCGCCTCGATCACGCTGTGGGCGGGGATCGACCCGATGGGGAGTTTTAACTGGGAGCAGGAGATCGCCCGCCGGAGGGACACAATCAAGATCTCGCCGGCTGCTTCTCCGGCGATGCAGCGTCTGGTGGTTGCCGCCGACGATTTTATAGTGGCCCGGAAAACACCCGATGGTCACGCGGGGTGCACGGTGATCGCCGGGTATCCCTGGTTTGCCGATTGGGGCCGCGACACGTTGATATCGCTTCCTGGCTTGTTCCTGCACACCAGGAGGTTTGACGAAGCCAGGCAGGCATTGTCGGTTTTTGCGCAGTACATCAGTGAGGGGATGATTCCGAATCGATTCGACGACTATAACAATCAGCCATCGTACAACACGGTCGATGCCAGTCTCTGGTTCATTCACGCCGCGTTTGAATACCAGCGGCTGTCCCGCGATTCTGATTTCTTCGAAAAAGTTCTGCGTCCCGCATGTCACGCGATTGTGCAGGGTTACACGCAGGGAACACGCTGGCATATCAAGGTCGATCCGACGGATGGATTATTGAACCAGGGCGACGCGGGCACGCAGCTCACCTGGATGGACGCCAAATGCAACGGCGTCTGTTTCACGCCACGGCAGGGAAAGGCCGTCGAGATCAATGCTCTCTGGTATCACGCCCTGCGGCTTATTGGCGACACCGCCCGCGCCGACCTCGTGGCCGAGAGTTTCCGGAAATCATTCTGGCTCAATCCGTTTCGCGGGTTGGCGGATGTGGTGAACGGCTCGGTGCGGGACACGGCCATGCGGCCCAACCAGATTTTCGCGGTCAGCTTGCCCAACAGTCCGCTTACGCGTCCGCAGCAGGAGGCGGTTGTCGAAGCCGTGCGGCGCGAATTGCTCACGCCTGTCGGCCTGCGATCGCTGGCCAAGAGCGATCCAAACTATCACGGGCGCTATTCCGGCCCGATGTGGGAGCGCGATGCCGCCTATCATAACGGGACGATCTGGGCTTGGCCGCTTGGGGCGTTTCTGGATGCATATTTGAAGGTGCATGATCGCTCCGAACAGGCGGTGGCACAGGCGCGGCGATGGCTTGAGCCATTGCTGCAAACCATGAACGAGGGTTGCATTGGGCAGATCGGAGAAATTTTCGAGGGTGACGAGCCGCATCGTGGCGTCGGATGTTTCGCACAGGCATGGAGCGTTGCTGAAGCATTGAGGCTTGCAGTGGAACTGGGAATGTGAATGCGAGGCATGAAGGAGAAATCCTCGAGATTTGTCGTAATCCTTGTCATTCTAAATTGTCTTGGCAGTTATGCTTGCGCGACACATTGTCTCTGCCGCTCAACGGTTATTTTCATCCCGGCCGGGCGATGCCGGTCCAGTGGGATTATTCCACGGGGATCATTCAGCTATCGGCATCGGGCGCGATCACCTCGCGCGTGCAAACATCCGGCAATGTGCATGGAATCTTTCCCTGGCTGGTCATCGATCCGAATGCCGTCGGTTCAGTCGCGGGTCTTCCGGCACTCCATCCGCTTGAGGATTCAGATTTCCTTGTCGCCAGCGTGCTAGATGACGATACCACCGCCAGCACTCTTTTTGCGGGCCGCCGGGTGATTCTGCTCCATCCGCCAAATAATCTTGAAGGCCCCGCGATGGCTTGGGAAACGCTCGATGCCGTTTTGCTTACCCCCGAGGCTCTGGCGAAAATTTCTCCACAAGCCCGCGCGGATTTGTTCGCCGCCGGCGTTGAGTTGGCTGTGATGGCGGGCCAGCGACCTGATACTTTGCTTCCCTGGCGGCAAAATGGCCGGTGGTGGATCGCATCTGCAAATCTCCATCTCCCGCCGAGTCTGGATGCCGATGCGTACACGCCCACTTACGGCTGGAACGCGGGTCGAAATGGGGATTTCCGGCTGCATATCTTTCTGCTGGGGGCCATCTATTGCCTGATCGTTTCCGGAACAGCCCTCTGGCGATCGCGCTGGATGCCGGCGGCGATCACCGCTATATCGCTTTGCGCGGTGTTTATCTTTGCATTGGAAAACCGCAAATATTCCCCGATCTTCCGTCACGATGGTGTTGTTCATCTGATGGACGATGCCAATTTCAACGACCGATGGATTTATCAGGTCTCACATCGCGATGTTGAGTTCACGATACCAATTGATGGTTCAATCCATCCGGTTTTTTCGGACATGGCGCAGCCACAGGCGATGAACCTGATGATTGATTTCGGCGATCATGGCCAGCCTATTTCGATCTCGGGTTTGTTGTCCGCGGACGAACCGCTGGCGTTGATGAGCCGGCAATTGCAGGGCGTCCGCCAGAACATTTCTCTGGTGAATCCGCCGGTGAGTCCGATGCGGCTCCTGGCGTCCGATCCAATCTATCGGGGGTTCAAGCTCGACGGCCAATTTGTTCGTCCCGGTCCAGATGAATCATGGCCGGGCATCGTCTTGCAGCGGCGCTAGCCGACCTTGACGAAGCTGTTCGGATCATCCCACTGATCAGAGGTAAACGATTTGGACTGATCGACGATAATATGCCCGTCGCTATTCACCGAAATCGCGAAATGAGACAGGGCCACCTTGGCCGGGCCATGCGTAACGTTGCCTTGAATGTCGTAAGTTGCGTGATGCCGTGGACATTCGAAGCTGGAATTGTTTTCAGCGTTAACGATGGCGCCGCGGTGGGTGCAAATGGTGGTGCAGGCGTAGATTTTCCTTCATTACGGATCACAGCCACCTTATTCGGCGCTTCATCCAGGTTGTGGTGATTCCATCGGCGGAGTAATCGGATTTCAGCCCCACATCCAGCCCGCCTGCAGGTGCTGGGGTATCGGCGAGCAATTCGGCCGCGCTTCCCAGCCCACACATGCAAGCCGCGCAAGCTACGGCTGCGACGAATTCCCTTCGGTTCATTTGCGTCATCTTCAACTCCTGCAAAGATTTTTGGCTTTCCGATCCGCTCCAACCGATGCCCGATGATATGCAAAGACGCCAGGCTGGTAAATAATGGCATAATCTCGATAAAATAGGGATGGCGGCAATCGACGGTTTGGATCATGCGGAGATCACGTTAAGCCCGCGCTAACGCCTTGACGCGGAAGCCAAAGCACCGAAAGTGAGCGGGCATCCGTTTGATTGGAAAGGTATCGAACTTGAGCCAAATGCATCTGCGGGAGCAGGCACATATGAGCCGAATAAACGACACCGACCGTCAGGCCGTCCCAGCGCGTCCCCCGACTTCCACGAGCGCACAAAAAGAGTGCTCATCGTGGACGACGAGAAGGACATCGTCGATCTGCTTGCATACAACCTGGGCCGCAATGGGTACGACACATTCGTCGCCAACGATGGCAACACTGCGCTTGAGCTTGCCGGAAGAATCTCCCGGACCTGATCATCTTGGATCTCATGCTGCCTGGCATCGACGGCACGGAAGTCGCACGGCGACTCAAGGCTGACGCGCGCACCGCCAACATTCCCATCGTCATGCTGACAGCCAAAGGGGAGGAAACCGACGTAGTCGTCGGATTAACGCTGGGCGCCGACGATTACGTCACCAAGCCTTTCAGCATGAAGGTGCTGCTGGCCCGCGTCGGGAGCGTTCTTCGCCGCGCCGAGGCCGGCCCGGCCGCGCTGGGCGAGGGAGGTATTCTCCGCGCCGGTCCCCTCAGTATCGATACGCTCAAGCATGAGGTTCTCGTTGAGGAAGAGGCGATCAAGCTGACGCTGACCGAATTCAAGCTTCTCTCGGCCCTGCTTACCGCACGCGGGCGCGTCCTGACGCGGGATCAGCTCATGGACAAGGCGATGGGCACAGACGTTTTCGTTACCGACCGCGCCATCGACGTTCACATCACCGCGATCCGCAAAAAATTAGGAACGGCGAGTTGGCTGGTAAATACCGTCCGCGGCGTGGGGTATCGTCTGCGCGAATCGCCGGAAGACAACGACTGACGTTCAACCGCAGCCGATTCGGCAAATTGATCTTGCATTGCCGCTTCGCCGTTTGATAATTCGCTCATGCCTCGATGGCTCTCGCCAATTCGCCTTCTGGTTCCAATCCTGACGACAAGCATCGTAATCGCCTCCATTCTTGCCCTCGCGACCGCCGCGCCTGAACAATATCGAACACCGGCAATGTTGGCCTTCTACACGCTCTGCGCATCCTTAATCCTGGTTGCCGGGGGCGCCTTCCTTCGCCGCAAAAGATGGATTAATCCCACGCGGCACCTTGAACAAGCGGCAGCGCGAATGGCCCGAGGGGAATGGGACGTCCGCGTCCAGCCGCACGGAGCGGATGCCATGCAGCGCATGGCCACCAATCTCAATCAACTTGCTGCTCAGGCCTACAAACAGCTTTCCGACCTCCAGCAGCAGCGGGGCGGGTTGCAGGCCCTGGTCGATACGCTCCCCGACCCGATCCTGGCCATCGGTCCCGGCGGACGCATCACCCTCATGAACGCCCCGGCATCCAAACTCCTTTCTCTTCAACCGCAGCAAGCCCTTGAGCAAAAACTCCTTGGCGTCGTCAACGATGAGCAGATCGTGGAACTTTACGAATCCCTCATCGGGGCCGGCGGTCCCAAGCCGGCGGGATCCACGACATTGCTCCACCGGGAAATTCGCCTCGTCCGCAATGGACTTCGGTGCACTTATCAGGCGGTCGCCACCCGCGCTCCCGGCGGCGGGGCCCTTTTGGTTCTTCGCGAT
The DNA here is from genome assembly GCA_963773725.1 of uncultured Phycisphaerales bacterium. GTDB lineage: Bacteria > Planctomycetota > Phycisphaerae > Tepidisphaerales > Tepidisphaeraceae > PALSA-1353. Next base: position 216,936 of record CAVZCA010000005.1, on the reverse strand, counting down.
GTCAGCACGCTGGCCGGCGCTGTCCAGATGAAAACCGATTTCGTCGCCAACGCCAGCCACGAATTGCGCACGCCGATCGCCGCGATCAAGATCGCATTCGAGACTCTCCGCGAGGTATATCGCGAGGATCCAGCGCAGAGCGAAAATGTATTTCCGTGATCGACGGCCATCTTCGCCGGCTGGAGGAAATGCTTCGCGATCTTCTGGATCTCTCGCGCGTTGAAAATGCCGAGCTGCATCCCCGCGTCGTGATGGTCCGGACCGCCGAATTGCTGGCGATACTAGGATCAACCATGGGAGCGCTGGCGCGGCAGAAGAATGTGGAACTTCGCCTCGGCGATGGCGATCCGAATACCCCGAGGGAGATTCACACCGATGGCCGGCTGATCAATCTCGTCCTGAAGAATCTTGTGGAGAACAGCATTAAGTTCACTCCCGCCGGCGGCAGGGTGACGGTCTCCATTCATCAATCCGAGCCTGCCGGGCATGATGTGGGAGTGGTGACTCTCACAGTTTCCGACACCGGAATTGGAATCGCCCCGGAGCATCTCGACCGGGTTTTTGAGCGGTTTTATCAGGTCGATTCCGCCCGCAGCGGCAGTGCCGGGCGCGGCACCGGCCTGGGGCTGGCGATCGTCAAACATGCGGTCCATGCCCTTGGCGGCGTCGTTGGCCTTCAATCTACGCTGGGCGTGGGGACAACCGTTACCTGTGAATTTCCACCCAGCGCGCACCCATCTCCCGAGCCGGATATTCAGCCTGCGATTGCCTGACGGCTGGGGAAGAATTTCGCCAGGACAACCACCAGCACGGCAGGAACCGCAAAAATCATTTGTTCGTTAAGAAAGGCCAGCCAGTACAACGGGCCCGCGATCAGGATCACTGTTGCCACTCGGGTTATCGATCGGCGCGGACTGACCATGCAAAGCCACACGTAGGCAGGGAAAACCAGTCCATAAAACCCTAGAAAAGCGCGATAGATCAATTCTCCCAATTGAATTCCGCTGTAGCTGAATCGCGCATCGCTCAGGATGCCCAGCAGCACCGCGATGATCAGCAGCAGGCTAAACCCAAGAAAATGCCGCATGGGAATTTTCTCGCTGGTGCGGCCAATCTGCCGCGCGTGCAGGGCAACGGTGAAGCAGCTTTGCACGATCAAATATCCGCCGAGAATGATCGCCAGTTGCGGATACCGTATTCGATCGAACCAAACGACCAGCCAGCCGCTGTACGCTACGGTGAGCAGGAGCATCGCGGTAAAGATAATTCCGAATCCCAGCGAAAAAGCGGCCCGCGCCTCGCATTTGCTCATTGTCCGTCTGGCTGCGTGAAAGGTCAGATCGAGCCATGGGCAGCAGACAAATCCCAATATCCACGCCGGGGCGAGCCAGAGATTGTTGATGGGTGCAAGCCTCGCACCGAGAACTGGATGTGCGATATACGGCAATTCATGCCGCCAGAATCCCCATCCGATCAATGCCGCACTGGCGATCAACGTCAAACCTGCCGCCAGGAATTCCCCGCCGCGCCGCCAGTGCAGGATGATCCAGAAGAATAAAAATAGAGCGACCAGGGCTGGTCCCGCTTCTGGACCGGCGATCTGGCGAATGATCCATGCCGCGAAAAACACGTGGAACGCAATCGTGACGAGTGAATACCAGATAAACGCGGATCGATTCTCCCCGATGATGAGCCGGCTCTTTTGCTCATCGCGCAAAAACCATCCCATCGCCGCCGCCCCGACGATATTTGGAATAGCAAACGTGATGACCCCGGCGAACCCCAATTCCCGCATGATCAACACCGGCAGATACATGCCGATGCACCATGTCCACGACATGGCCAGATAGATCGCCCATCCCGCGACGCGGGCGGTGCTGATGAGACCGCTATTGGAGGGTGACTCGTCCACGAAAACGGAAGTGTATGTTAATCCGCGTCAGGATGATGCGGCGCGGTCAGGACAGGCCGGGCCGCCCCTTTCTTTCGCGCGTTTTTCATCTTCTGCTGAATCTTGGGCGTCACATGAAACGTGGCCTGCGAGCGCCCGACGCGCTTGTCTCGTTCCCCCGGCGTCGAAACCTGCTGCAAAATTTCCATATCCAGCGTGACGTTGAATTCACCTTGCTCGGCCAGCAACTGCCGTACGTTCTCCCGCGGCGTCATTCGGTAAACCGCCGGCCCGAAGCACGGCCGGAGAAACGTATATTCCAGATGTTTACAGACGACCGTGTAATCCCCGCCGCAAATTCCGAAGACGTACATTCCGCCGGCGATCTCGCTGTTGGCCAGGAGTGCCCCGCCTGCCATCGCCCGATACCAATTGCGATTGAACCGCCGGAAGGGAAGGATCGCGCCGTATGTCTCGGCGCTGATCTGCTTGATTCGGATCCCGCTGAAAAAAGCGTATGGCAGCCAGATCAGCGAGCAGACGCGCTGCCAGAAATTGTCGCGCACCGAAAGCCGGCTGACAAACGCTTCGATTTTGTCATACCAGCGCGACAGCCGCCCGAATGGAATGCGAGCCGCTATCGGCCGCTCAGTGAGAGGGCGTTTCACTTCATCGGTGGAAACATGAATCGTACTCATGGGGCTGACTCGTTCCGTCTCTATCAATCAATTTCGTCGAATGACCTGCGAATTCACGACGGATTCCGGGTAGAATTCCATTGTTATCTTAGTAGGGAGACAAAATGAACGCCACCACAAGCAATCTGGAATCCAAAATTCGTAGCGGACACATCGTTCCGGGAATGTCCTTCCAGCAAAAGGTGTGGGCCGTCACCGCCCGCATCCCGCGGAAGGGTGATGACCTATGGCGACGTCGCCCGGCGGCTGAAAACCGCGGGCTATCGAGCCGTCGGCCGGGCATTGCACGTCAATCCGTACGCACCGGGAGTTCCCTGTCACCGCGTCGTCGGAAGCGATGGCAAACTGACCGGATTTGCCGGCGGATTGCCCAAAAAACGCAAGCTTCTCGAAGCTGAAGGCATTCACTTTATGGGGCACCGTGTCGATCTGAATCGTTGCCGCATGGCAAGTTAATGCATCAAATGCCCAAACGGATCATCAGGTATTTCTGACCAACGTCAGTCCAGACTTTTTGCATGTGGCGCGTGTGCCAATCCGCCTGCCAATCGAAGAGTTGCTTTCGCTGGGCGGCATCATCGGGAAGCTCGATGACGACAACCATCGAGAGTTGCGCCCAAAAGCCAGGATGCGCTTCGCTCCCTGCTGCTGCCAACGGTCGGCCTGGGCCAAGGCTTGCGATTCGCTCCATGGCCCGAGGATTCGCGCATGATCCTCCTGAAACCAGGCATGGACGTCCTTGCTGTATTCGTCCTGAATTTTTTCTTCAATGTCCGCATCTTCGGCGAGTTGCGGGGTGGTCGGATGATGTGAGCCGCCGAATTTTTTGATCCCCACAATCGCCGCGACGACCAGCACTACCAGAATGGCCGCAATTATTGCGATTCCCAATAGCGCGGATTTCTCTTCGGCGTTTCCCTCAGTTTTGGGCCGTCTCATTGTTGGACACATGTTCGGCATCGGCGCTCGTGGAAGCGGAGTGTCGATTACCGCGGGGGACTCGGCTGCGACAACTCTCTGTGGCTTGGCCGATTTGGGTTCCACCCGGATGTCATACAAATCGTTCGCCGGTGGCTCAGTCGGCAGCGGTTGAGACGGCGCCGGCTCCTTCTGCGGTTTAGGGACATCAATGATGTTCCCGCATTTGCACTTCACCCGCGTGCCGGCCATTTCAGGACGATATGGCGCTGTGCGCCCGCAGGCTGTGCAGACGATTTTCCGGGGCGTTATCGCGGGCACTCGCTTGCTCCTCAGATCATTTCGGAAACGTCTGTTCGATCACTTCAGCTGTTTTCACCATCGGATCTTCACCATCGAATCGTTTCTGAACCACCAGACAATTCGCGCGATGAATTGGATCCATTGCATCTTCCAGCGCTGTTGCGGCTGCCCGCGCCGTAAACCGGGCCGCCGGCAAAATCTCCGCCACTCCCAATTGTTTCAATCGCATTGCATTGTCCGCCTGATCAAATCCCATCGCGGCCACAAGCTGCGGCACTCCCGCGGCCATTGCCTGCGACGATGTCCCAATTCCCCCGTGATGAACAATCGCCGCGCATCGTGGCAGCAGCCGGCTGAACGGCGCGTATTTCACATGCCGAATCCCCTTCGGCAGACGCACCGGCAGATGCCGCGCATGAAGCGACACCAGCAAACCCCTCCGTCCCAATATTCGGCATGCTTCCATCGCCGCGCCAAAAAATCGTTCCCCATGCCGCATCGCGCTCCCCGGCGTGAACGCAATCGGCGGTTCGCCGGACTTCAAAAACTTCTCAAGTTCCGAATCAATCGGCGTGATCTCCGCCTCGTCATACAGCGGAAACCCCGTCAAAACCGTCTGGGCCGGCCAATCAGACGCTGGCGCCGTAAACCATTCCGGAAACAGTCCAATCACCCGATCCGGCGAATGAATCCACTTACCCAGAATGTGTTTCACCGGCCTGAGCCCAATCGATGCGCGAAGCTTATTGATCGGGCCGCCCAGCGCGCGATCGATCATCAGAAAATCCACCGCTGTAAAAACCAGATGATTCCACGCTTTCGGCATCCAGTCCGCCAAAGGCAGCGGAGGGGTCTTGGAAGGTTTCAGGTCGCTCCGAAAGACCGAGGGGGAAAGATGAATGGTCACCGTTGGCACTTTGAGAACTTCCTGTGCCACGCGCCCGGCCAGCACCAGTGATGAGAGCACCAGAATCGTTTTTCCCGGCTCGCAGTTATCCACAATGGCCCGGTAGTATTCCGGGACAAATTCCCCCGCCGCCTCAGCCATGACCAGAAATCCCTTACGCGGATGCCACAAATCGGCCCGCGATGAATGGCGCTCGAATTGTTCGGCTGTTCCCACCGGCACAAACTTCAACCCCACCAGCCGGGCCAGGGGTTCGTACATCGCCGGCGCGATTAACCTCACTTCATGCCCACGCTGGCGCAACGTTCGCCCGAGTGCCAGGAATGGATGCACATCTCCATGGCTGCCAAGGGTGGCAATGACAATTCTGAGCGCCGGAGGAAGCATATCCCGGCATGTTAGATCATTTTCAGGAGCAATGTACCGGCATGCCGACTACCGTTGACAGATCGCCCCTTAATCCCCATTCCGTTAATTCCCCGCAGCCTCCTTGCAAACCCAAGTACCCGTTCTTAGACTTTGCGGCCTTGTTTCCCATGCTCGGTTTTCTTTCAACTTTGCAGCCGTTAGCTGATGCCGGTTCGGCGACTTACGTCATCGAGCCAATGGTCATCCTCGCCCTTTGCGTAGCAGGGGGTTTCGGCACCCTTCTGCTCCTGCCCGGACGAAAACAATCCCCGAGATTGGGCGGCCTGCTCCTGATCGTCGCCGGACTGATCCTGGGCCTGATTCTCTTCCGAACCGTCGTCGGCCGTGCCAATTCCGATACCGGCCCTTATTTCTGGATATTCTCGGCCATCGCGATTGTGGGCGCTGTTCGCGTCATCACTCATCCCCGGCCGGTCTATTCCGCCCTTTATTTCGTATTAACGGTCTTTGCCACCGCCGGCCTGTTTATCCTGATGTATGCCGAGTTTATGGCCGCCGCACTGGTGCTGATCTATGCCGGGGCCATTCTGATCACCTATGTTTTCGTGATCATGCTCGCCGCATCAGCTCAGACCACGGGTGATCGCTCGCCGCTGGCCGGCCTTGCGGAGTGTGATACCCAGAGTCGCGAGCCGTTCACCGCCGCCTGCGCCGGGTTTGCCGTCATGGGCGTTCTCTTTTTTGTGATCTTTGATAAGGCGGAACGGCTTGGGCAATTCAATTTCACTGCCCCCGTCGCCGGGTTGTCCGCCGAGGAGCAGGTTCACGGATCGACCCAATCGATCGGGCAGTATCTCTTTCAGGATCAAATGGTTAACTTCGAATTAGCCGGCCTGATTTTGACTGTCAGCATGGTCGGTGCGATTGTTATCGCCCGCCGCAAAGTGGCGGATATCAATCAACGGTTTGAGCCCAGCATCGAAACGATCTCGGCCAATGCCACGCCGGTGAATGACGATCCCCGAAGCATTCCTGTTTACGGCACGACCAATCCCAAACAAAAATCCTTTCCGCAGAACTGAACATGCAGCTTCTCGCACTACAACATTATCTGGCCGTCGGAGCGATCCTGTTTGTGATCGGCCTCATAGGGTTCATCACCCGCCGGAACATGATTGTCATCTTTCTCTGCACTGAACTGATGTTTCAGGGCGTCATCATCAATCTGGTCGCCTTCAGCCGGTATACAAACAACCTGGCCGGCCAGGCGTTCGTGATTTTCATCCTGGTGATCGCGGCGTCCGAGGCGTCGCTGGCCCTCGGCTTGGTCATTTTACTGTTCAGAACAAAAAACACGCTCGATGCCGATGCGTGGCGCGAATTGAAATGGTGAGGCAATGGACGCTCTGTTTGCGGTCAAATATTCTTACCTGATCCCGCTGCTGCCGCTCATCGGCGCGATCATCGCGGGGGCACTCGGCGCAAAATCCTCCGCGGCCAATCCCATTGGCCGATCTGGATCGGCGTTGCCATCAGCGCGATTATCTCGCTCTCCCTCTTATTCGGAATGATCGGATTGTGGCGCGAGGAGAAGCCGCTGAATATTGTCGTCGATTGGTACACCTGGATCGAAGCCGGCTCTTTTAAAGCCACGGCGGGATGTTTCTTTGACGCGTTGACGGCTGTGATGCTTTGCGTCGTGACGGGCATTGGGTTTCTCATCACCGTCTATGCTGCCGGATATATGAAAGGGGAAGAGGGGTATTTCCGATTCTTCGCCTACCTTGGCCTCTTTATCTTCTCCATGACCTGCCTGGTAATGGGGAATAACTTCATCATGCTCTACCTGGGCTGGGAAGGCGTCGGATTGTGTTCGTATCTGTTGATCGGCTATTACTATGATCGCCCCTCGGCTGTCGCGGCCGCTAAAAAAGCCTTCCTCGTTAACCGCATCGGTGACTTCGGCTTCGGCCTCGGCATCATGCTCATTTTCCTGACCTTCGGCACGGTCAGCTATTTCGGCACCGGCGTGGGAACCCACACCGGCGTCCTCGAACTCGCCGCGATGCCGCTCGACCAACTTTCGCAAATCCCCGGCGTCAATACGTCCTGGGTTCCGCTGGCGATGAAATGGACGCCGTTCTTGCTGATGGTCGGAGCGTTCGGCAAATCGGCGCAATTCCCGCTGTACGTCTGGTTGCCCGACGCGATGGAAGGCCCGACGCCCGTCTCAGCCCTGATCCATGCCGCCACGATGGTCACCGCCGGCGTCTATATGATCGCCCGCTGCGGCACGCTCTTCGTCTCTAACGGCGCTGCCATGACGACCATCGCCGCCATTGGCGCGTTCACCTCGCTATTGGCCGCAACCATCGCACTCCGCCAATTCGATCTGAAGAAAGTCTTCGCCTACAGCACGATAAGCCAGCTTGGATTCATGTTCGTCGGTGTGGGATGCCTTGCCCCTGTTGCCGGAGTGTTTCATCTGGTCACGCATGCGTTTTTCAAGGCGCTATTGTTCCTCAGTTCCGGCGTAGTGATGCATGCGATGTCGGGCGAGCTCGACATGCGGAAGATGTCCGGCCTTAAACGAGTACTGCCGAAGACGCATATTTTCATGCTCGTCGGCTGTTTTGCGCTCGCCGGTTTTCCATTCTTCAGCGGATTCTTCTCCAAGGATGAGATCGTCGCCGCCGCGTTTGGCCGCAGCACGTTCCTTGGTTTGTTCATGCTCTTTACGGCTTTCCTGACTGCCTATTACACATTCCGGCTCTATTTCCGGGTATTCCAGGGCCCGCTGATCGTTCCGCATCCGCCGGAGGACGCTCATTCGCACGGCTCTCACGATCACCATGAGGAGCACCACAACCATGAGCCAATGCTGATGATGGTGCCGCTGGCGCTACTGACGATTGGCGCTGTTCTGGCCGGCTATATCAATTTCCCCACGGCCCATCTCGGCGACTTCCTTGGGACCAGCCCGTCGCTTGCCGGTTCTTATGAGATGGCGACCGTTCACGCCGTCCAGGCCCCGCATCTTGCCGAAGGATATGGACAGATTGCCGAAGCCGGCGCATGAGCCCTTGGTCTCCGGCTTGATGATCTTCAGCGGCCTGATCTCAATCGCGGGCATTCTCCTGGCTTTCGTCCTGCACCTTAAAAATCGCGCTCTCGGCGACAAACTCGCTGAAGATTTTGGTCCCATCACGCGCCTTCTCGAAGCCAAATACTACGTCGATGAGATTTATCAGGCGATCATCGTCAATCCGCTTCGCACACTCGGCGAATTCTCCTATCGCTTTGATCGGTGGATTATCGACATGCTCGTCAACATGGCCGGCTGGATCTGCCAGTTGGCCGGATATTTCCTGAAATTCTCCACCCAGCGAGGCTATTTGCAGGGTTATGGAGCCGCGATGATCCTGGGGCTGGCTGTGATATTGATCATGATGTTCATGCACTGATGAAATGGAAAGATGAATAGTCCTTTGCTGATCCTTCTGCTGTTGATTCCTGCCGCTGGTGCGTTGATCGGCGCAATGCTGCCCATCGCCGCTGCAAGGTCCTGGGCGCTGCTTATCAGCCTTGCGACGCTGCTTGTCGCCGTCATCATCGGGTGTCAATTTCAGTTCGACGTCAGCGGATTTCAATTCAAGTTCGACAACGCCCATTTTGTGCTGCCGTTCAACGCGTCGTTTTCCCTCGGGATCGACGCAATTTCTCTCTGGCTGATCCTGCTGACGGCCTTACTGATGCCGCTGGCGGTCTCTCCAGCTTTGAATCGATCAAAGATCGGCCGCGCGAATATTACTCCTGGATGCTCCTGCTCCAGGCGGCGATGCTGGGTGTTTTCGTCGCTCGCGACATTCTTGTCTTCTACATCTTCTTCGAATTGACCCTCGTCCCGATGTTTTTCATCATCGGAATCTGGGGCGGCCCCGATCGCCGCATCGCGGCTGGAAAATTCTTTCTCTTCACCTTTACGGGCTCCGTGTTCACCCTCGCCGGCGCGATTTATCTCGGCTACCACGCCGGGACATTCGACATCGCCCAGATTGTGAGCTACGCACGCACTTCACTGACCGACACCGAGCGATTCTGGGTGCTTCTTGCTCTGCTGGCCGGATTCAGCGTCAAAGTCCCGCTCTTCCCGGTCCACACATGGCTTCCCCTGGCCCACACCGAAGCTCCCACGGCCGGCAGCGTCATCCTCGCCGGCGTTTTGCTGAAGCTCGGCACTTACGGACTTCTTCGTTTGGCTTTGCCGATCGGAATTCTCTCGGCTCATGCCGTCGCTTTTCCGCACACGATTCACGTCCTCGGCTGGCTCTGCGTCATCGGCGTCATCTACGGCGCTCTCGTCGCCTGGGTGCAGACCGACGTGAAAAAACTCGTCGCCTACAGTTCCGTTTCCCACCTTGGATTCTGCGTCCTGGGCATGCTGGCCCTGAATACCTATGGCATCGAAGGTTCCGTCCTTTACATGATCAACCACGGCCTGAGCACCGGCGCGATGTTCCTGACGATCGGAATGATCTACGACCGCTATCACACCCGCGACATCCACCAGCTTTCAGGCCTCGCCCGGCGAATGCCAATCATGGCGTTCTTCTTCGTCCTCTTCACCCTCGCGAGCATCGGCCTGCCAGGACTCAACGGATTTGTCAGCGAATTCCTGACTATCCTCGGAGCATTTACTTCGCCTTACCTCGGCGTATGGTTTGGCGGTTTCGCCGCCCTCGGAATCATCCTCGGCGCGGTTTACATGCTGCACATGGTCGCCTGCATCATCTTTGGCCCGCTCAAGACGCCTGATGTGCATGATCACGGTCACACTCCCGGGGACATCGGCGCTCGTGAGATCGCGATCCTGGTCCCGCTTGCGATCGCGGTGATATGGCTCGGCGTTTACCCCTCGGGCGTTCTCCGCTCGATGAACAACGCCGTCACGATGATTGAGCAGCCGCTTAACAGCGCAACAGATTCAATTGGCAGCGCTCCGCAGCCGCACGGATTGTCTTCCATCACGACAGAAGTAGCCCTGAAACCATGAACGATCTTCTCCTAGCCATGCTGCCCGAAATCGTGCTCTGCACGGCCGCCTGCGTTCTCATGTTGATGGGCGTATCGATGAAAGCCTCGACGCGCCGGGCCGCCCCGGTGCTAGCGATCATTGCCCTGATTATCGCGGGCCTCTCGCAACTTTCTCCCATTGCCGGCAGCGGTCCGCGTAACGATCTGCGCTGGAACACCGTTCACGTTTACGAATTCGCTCGTTACATCAAGATACTGTCTTCCGCGATTGGCGTTCTGCTCGTCCTGCTCGCGTGGCCAAGCAACTCCGACGCGACCGGCGGCCCCGCGCACCATTTCGGCGCCGAGGCTGGCGAGTTCTTCGGCCTAATGCTTCTCTCCATCGCTGGGATTTTTATTGTCGCCGGCGCCAACGACATCATGCTCCTCTTCCTCGGCATCGAGCTGGCCAGCATCCCCACTTACATCATGGTCAGCATCTCCGCCCCGCGGGCCATCGCCCAAGAAGCCGGCGTCAAATACTTTTTCCTCGGCGCGATGGCCGCCGCGATCATGCTCTACGGCTTCAGCTATTTGTTCGGTACCACCGGAACCACACGCCTTGATCTCATCGCCGAGCACGTCAGCTCACAGGCTTCACTGACCCCCTGGCAAATCCTGGCAATTGTCCTGCTCATCGCGGGTTTCGCCTTCAAGATGGCTGTCGTTCCGCTCCACTTTTACGCCGGCGATGTTTACCAGGGCGCGGCAACGCCGGTCACCGCGTTTCTCAGTTTCGTCCCCAAAATCAGCGGGTTCGTCGCACTCTTAAAAGTCCTCTTTGCCGTCACCGGCGGAACCTGGCACATCGCACCGCAGGTCGTCAAGCTCTTGTGGGTGCTGGCCGCGCTAACCATGTCCGTCGGCAATGTCCTGGGCCTCGTACAGGTCAACATCAAGCGCGTCTTTGCCTATAGCTCAATCGCGCACAGCGGTTATATGCTCGTCGGCGTCACTGCCCTCGTCAGCACTGCCGACTATGAAATTCAATCCAGCGCGCTGCAGGGAATTCTCTTCTACCTGACCGCCTACGGTCTCATGAACATCGCGATCTTCGGCGTTCTGATTCTTCTCCCCAGCCGGCTCAATCAGCCGGCCATGAGCGCGGAAACCTTCGATGACATCGCCGGCTCCGGCCGCGAGCATACGCTGCTCGGATTAGCCATGGCGGTGAGTTGCTTCAGCCTGATTGGCCTGCCGCTGACGATCGGCTTCTTTGGAAAATTCTTTCTCATTCTCCCGGCATGGAAGGCGAACCTGACCTGGCTCGTCGTCATTCTGGTGATTAACGCGGCCGTCAGCGCTGGATATTACCTTCGCATCGTCAGCGCCATCTTCCTGGGTTCCGAAACCCCCGGCCCGCGATTCCGCCAGCAACCCGCTCCAACCAAGCCAATCCATCATCCCATCCCCGTTCTGGTCGCCGTCGGGATTTCAATGACAGCCGTTCTCTGGCTCGGCACCGTCTGGCCAGCCACCTCGCGGCTGGTCAACCGCACAGCCACCGCAGCCCACATAGAACCCGCCGTGGCTCCATCCGTTGCGCAGCGATAAGACTTCTTCGCATCGTGGACGAAAACCGTAACCGCTCATCTTCCCGCTCATACTTTTCCCTTTCTTCTCCTTCCTCCGTCGCATAATTCACACTCCTTCAGCGCTAATCAGGGCAATTTCCACGTTATCGGACTATTCCCATTACAAAAAAACTAGTCCCGCAAACCCCTCCTGACCGAATCTAGTAGCGAGCGATTATCCCGGATCGCTTCTGAAGATCGCCACGGAGGGTGGCCTATTCAGCGTGTGCGTGGCGGGGTTGAAGCGGTTGCGGCGGCCTTGCGCCGTCGAAGGAAAAGGAGTCCCACAATGAAGTTTGCTTCCAGACGCCGGGTGTATCCGGCTCTCGTCGTCTTGGCCATCGGCTTCGGAGCCGGCGCAGCTCGCGCCGACGATGCATCCAATGATCAGATGCAAAAGAAGATCGATCAGCTTGAAAGCAAGGTTGAGGCCCTCGAAGCCCAACAGAATCAATCGCAGAATCAAACCCCGGCTCAAGGCACTGCCGGCACCCCGGCGACGATGAACAAAATCGTCTCCGACGCCGATTCCCAGAGCCAACTTCTTACTCCTGTCGTCACCGGCGGGAGCGGCTACGATCCGGCCACCGGATTCCACATTTCCAGCGATGACGGAAACTTCTTCCTTCATCCCTGGGCGTTGGCTCAATTCCGCGGCGTGATCAACGATCGCCAATCCATTCAGCCGGCCGCAAACGGCCATGGCAACGGCGGCGCAACGCTTCCCGCCACCGGGAGCATCGAAACCGACGGCTTCGAAATTCATAACATGATGATTGGGCTCAACGGCCACGTGTTTAGCCCCGATCTCCAGTATTACCTCATGATCAATACGCCTTCGACCGGCGGCGGCGAAACGCTTCAGGACGCCTATGCCACTTACCGCCTAAACATCAGCTTACCGATCAAAATCAAGGCTGGACAATTCATCGATCCGGTCTGGCATGAAAGCAATGTGGATGATGGCCACCTTCTGGCCGTCGATCGTTCGCTCGTCGGTGCTCTGCTCGGCGGCAACAACGGTTTGAATAACACGCCAGAGCGCGTTCAAGGCGTCGGCGCTGTGTATGACAGCAGCTTCATCCGCGGCGAGTTCGATCTCACCGACGGTAAGAACACCGCCAACACCCCGTTCTTCAATACTCCTGCCGCTGCTGGAGTTCCCGCGACAAACTTCGGCATGTCGGGACGCGTCGAGGTGCGGGTCCTCGGCGATGACAGCGCGTGGGATGGATATAATTCCCTCTCCGCGAAGGATGACAAGTCCGATTCGATCATCGCCGGCGGCGGCTTCGAATGGACTGAAGCCTCCAACTTCGACAACATCCTGCTCACCATTGATGGCGAATACACCAGCCCGAAGGGTCTGGATATTTACGCGGCCCTGCTCGAAAACTATGCCGCGTTCTCCGACGACGGCCAGCCCCCGCAATCCACGATCAACCAGGCGATTTCCGGGACGTATCCCAACTTCGGCTTCCTCGTTCAGGGCGGATTCATGCTCACGCCAAACATCGAGCCGTTCGCCCGCTACGACCTGGCGATCCTCAACAGCCGATTTGCTGATGTCCTGGCCTTTGGCAACAAGAACCCCGGCCTCGGCACCAAGTCCACCGCGAACAATCACGAGTTCACCGTTGGTGTGAACTATTACCTCTTTGGATATCAGGCCAAGGTTGCCGCTGACCTGTCGTTCCTTCCGAACGGCTCGGCGATCGATGCTCCCGGCCTTGGAATTCTGGCCAACCAGAATCACTCCGAATGGGTCGGACGGGTTCAGTTTCAGTTAGCAATTTGAACCAGCCGGCGAACCGCAATCTCGAATGACGAACACCGCAGGCTGAGCCATTGGACTCAGCCTGCGGTTTTTGGGAGAAAAGATGGATCGGCAGTTTAGCATTATCGCCGCTTCACTCTGTCTGGCTTTCCTCACCCGCGTGTGCCCGGCCGCAACCGCGTCCCCCGCGACGCAGCCCTCCACCAAGCAGGAGATGCAGAAGAGGATTCACGACCTGCAAGCCAGGATCGATGCCATTGAATCCAAACGCGCCCATTCACAGCCTGATTCAACCGACGTGATGGCTCCCATCGTGAACGATGCAGAGCAGCATTCACAGCTTCTATCTGCCGGCTCCGCGGCCGCCGTCGGCTACAACCCCCAGATTGGATTCATCACCCAAAGCGATGATGGCGACTTTTCCCTCCATCCCAGTATTCTGATTCAGACCCGCTATGTCGTTAACAATCGAAATCAAATCCTTCCCGGCCATGAAGGAATCACCGGCAAGATAGGAGACGACACCCAAAATGGTTTTGAGATCACGCGCCTTCGGTTTTCCGTGGATGGAAACGCCCTGACGCCGCTGCTGAATTATTATGTCCAGATCGCCGACGACGCATCGATGACGCAGGCCACGCTGCTCGATGCATATTTGATGTATCGCTTAAGCCCGCAATCTTCCATGGCAGTCAAGCTGGGTCAGTTCAAGGATCCTGTCTGGCATGAGCAGAACCTGCTCCCTAGCCGGCTGATGGCAGTCGATCGTTCACTCGTCAATGCCCTGCTCGGCGGGGCACAAACCGATCGCGTCCAAGGGGCGCGATCATATATGACGAAGATCGTCTGCGCGGAGTGCTCGGCGTGGATGATGGATACCATGGAACCAACCAGGCGGTTTACGGCAACCCGGGCCTTGGAGCCGAGGTTGGCGCTGGCGCGGGTCTCGCCCCGACCGACTGGGGCGGCTTCGGGCGCGGCGAATATCTCGCCATCGGTGAGCGCGCACCGGAAATGAATCCTTTCTACGAATACGATCAGTTTAGCGCACGGTGACAAGCAAAACATCCTCGTCCTGGGCGGCGGCTTCGATTACTCCGAATCGGGCCGCAACAAAATCCTGTTCCACACCGTTGACGCTCAGTTCAATACCACCAACGGATGGGCCTTCTACGGCGCAGTACCTCGGCGTTTACCGAAACCTATACACCAATCGCGGCGTTGACCCGGGAAGTTATTACGATTCCGGAGTCCTCCTGCAGGCTGCCTATCTCCTCACCGATAAAATCGAGCCGTTCATCCGGTGGGATTACACGCATCTCGACGGCAGGGCACAGCCCCAAGTCATTCAGGACAACATTGATGAGATCACCATCGGTGCCAATTATTACCTCTATGGTCAGACCGCCAAAATCTCAATCGACGCTTCCTGGCTCCCCAATGGCTGCCCAACCGATATAAATTACCTGGATATCCTTCAGAACGATTCACACAACGAGTTCTTGCTCCGTGCCCAATTCCAGCTCGCAATCTGAAGATTACATCCGCACGCCCGGATCGTTATTATTACTCTGAAATGCGCCTGGGGCCGATCACCTTATCTTTTGATAAAAAACGCCGGCGAAAACTGCTCATCGCCATTGGCGCGATCGTCCTCATTCTCCTGATCGCGATTCGCTTGTCCGTCGCTCCGCTGCTCAGGCATGAGCTGATCTCCACCATCGATCAGCGGCTCTACGCACATCTGATCATCGGCGATCTCTCCTACAACCCGCCTTACGGCGTCGTCGCGCGAAATTGCCAGCTTGTCGCCATGAATTCCTCCGGAGAGGCTGACCTGCTGAATGTAGAAGAACTCAGCCTCCGCCTGGCCCAGCTTCCTCTTCCGGGCGAGCCTCTGGTGGTCGAAGATCTCACCATCCGTGGCCCATCCGTGCATCTCGTGCAGACCCCTGACGGCTTCGCTGGAACAGCCGGTCTTCTCCGTCCCGATAACAGCACCGACCAGCCGAACAACCAGAAATTCTCTGACCTGCTTCGGCTGCGCCATTTGTCCATCGAGAACGGCCAGGTTGTTTACGAAGATCGCCGTCATGGCATCGCTCCCCCAGCCGTCTGGAGCCGATTGAATTTTCACATCGATACGTCGCCTCAGGGTCCGGCTGATTACGGTTTCGATATCAATGCCAACAATTTGACCGCCGCCCAGTTCCAGGCCAAAGGCTCGTTTAATGTGGACGAGTTGACTGCCACGATCGATCACTTCGCGATGACGGCCAAGGCCGGAGAAGAGGGAATGAACCAGCTTCCGCCTGAATATCAGCAGCTTCTCAGCCGCTATCGCGTGGGCGGCACACTTCTTCTTGAAGGCGCGGCGCAGGCTGACGTCATTCACCCTGAGAACAATTCATTTTCCTCGACATTGTCGCTGGAGAACGGCACCGCCTTCTCGCCGGAAATGCGGCTCAAGCTGAGCGATCTGCATTTCAAGATTCTTTCGGCTGCTGATATCAAAGGCGCAGTCGCTGATCATCAGTGATTTTGTAGCACGCAGCGGAAATGGAATCTTCGCGCTCAAATCTGGCGCATCGCTTTGACATCGATGCCAAGCGGTGGACGTGGTCACTCCAGAATGTCGATGCCACGCTCAATCGTGACCTCTATCTCCCCGCCACCGGCGGTCTCGACGTCAACGGCTCCGCTGAATTCACCGCGGCCGTGAACGGCCCCGTCTCCGCCGACGCTGATCTGAAAGATGCTATCGGCGGAGGCCAACTTGTATTCAATCATCTTTCGGTTCAGCCGCCGACTTTTCCGCTGCCGGTCTCCAACATCACCTGCCCGCCCATCCGTCTTGCCAAAGGGATGTTGATTCTGCGAAATTTTCAGGCCCAATATGGCAGGGACCGGTTCCAGCTCAACTCCGCACGTCTGGCGCTGGGCGAAATAAAACATGGCGTCGCCCGCTGCTCCGATTTGAACGGCATGTTGTCGTTTCATCCCCCCAACGCCTACTACCCGCCGCCGATCGACGTGGCGTTTAAGGAAGTTCAGCCGGGCGGCGACTTCTATTTCACCGGCCATGCCGAGTATGACCGTTCGCGGCGTAAGCCACTCCAATATGACGTGCTTCTCGCGTGCGACAACGTCGCGCTTGCGGTGCTCAATCCGCACTTCAATGTTTTTCAAATCAAGTTGGATGCTGAGGCCAACCAGGATGCCGTGATGCTTCCGGATTTTCAGTGCCGCACGCTCGATGGCAAACTGCACATCGAGCAAGGCCGATTTGAAATGGCTTCACCCAACGCGTTTTCCGCCAACATGTTTATCGATCGCATCAGCGTGCCCAAAGTCGTCGCGCTCGTAGTCCCTCCCAAACCGGGTGGAATTCGTCTGCAGGGCCTGGCGGATATCCACAACTCCATATCGGGCAGAGCGCATGGCAGCGGAGAGGAAGTCGTCGATTCACTGAAAGCAGAGGGTCAATTCGAACTTTATGGCGGCGATCTATGGGATCTCCCTGCCCTGAAGAAAATTACCAGCAGCAGCAGTCTAGCCAAAGATGCTCTCAGCATCGGACAGGCGGCAGCTCTCTTCCGTGTGCAGAATCGATATATCGAATTGCAAAACGCCGTGGTCAGCACCCGGCGGCGGGCGTTCAGGGATATGGCACGATCGGTTTCAACGGCAATCTGAACATCTACGCGATCGTCGTGCTTTTGTCCGATTTGCGTGAAAATCTGAAGGGAACCGGCATGGATTTCCTGGCGGCCCCGCTCGACTCTGTACTGCAGGCTCTGAACGAAACCACGGCGCATTATTTATATCAGTATCACGTCTACGGTCCCGCGAGCAATCCGGAGGCTAAGACCGAAGCCATTCCCGCCTTACGAAAGGATTCGGCCCAGGACGTAACCACGATGCTGAAGCACACCGATACCGATCGCCCGATCAGCCTGCTCCAAAACGGTGCATCGCAATAACGCTATTGAATTGTTTTTTAGAAATCCACCCGATGATGCGACTTGCTCCCGCTTATGCTCCGACTTTAGCGTGATGCCGCTGTTCCATCTGCCTGAGGACCCCGAGCAAACCGTGCATATGAAGCGGCTTGAGAAAAACATGAACCTGCGAGGGGGAAACTTTCCGCCGCCATTCCCGAAGCTGGCTATCAATCGAATCGGTAAATACCGCGACCTGGTCCGGACGTTTTGATTCCGGCAGTTCACAAAGTGATTCAAACAATTGGCGATTAGCGGCGTATCGTGATATCCACGACCATCAAATCCGTATGATCGGAATTGATCAGTTCCAGCGCATGATCGGAGGAGTCCGCGCGCAGACGTCGTAGCCCAACTCGCCCAGCAATCGTCGCGTGGGAGTGTCCTGCCGGTGCGCATCGGAGGATGGAAGAATTACCGCTCGAAAGGCAGATGGTATCTGAGCAGTCATAGTTGAACCTTCCCTGGAACTGTTACTTCGGGAGTGTATCCACCGGCACGCCGGTGAACAAACATTTGGGAGATACTAACCAAATCTTAATGTTCGCAATAACCGTTAAATGATATAAATCTTTATTAATTAATATATTTATATTAATATTTATACGAATAAATATGTGAATTGTGTTTGGAATTATCGCTTTAAAAGCAAACCTCCAGATGGCTTTTCAATCTGATCTTCCGCAACCCGCAGCACCGCCTCCACCTCTAGCCATTGCATGCAACTGATGTGCGAACAGGTTCGTGAATAACAGGGCATGCACGGCAAGTTCAGCCGCACCACGCTCTCCATTCGGCCGTATGGCCCGGTTCGTGTCGGATCGGTCGGCCCATATGGCGTTACCAGCGGCTTACTAAGCGCCGCGGCCATATGCATCGGGCCGGTGTCATTCCCCACCACCAGGCTTGCCCGCTCCATCAGCGCCACGATCTGCCTCAGGTTTGTCTTCCCCGTTAAATCGAATTTCGCCGGAATCCGGCTTGTCAGCTTCGCATCACCAGCCGCGCCGGCGGCGACGCTCTCCAGTCCAAACCGCTCTTTCAGTCGGCACACTAATTCCGCGAACCGCTCCACTGGCCATTGCTTTGTCTCCCAATTCGTTCCCGGAAGCAGTACGGCGAACTTCATCCCCGCGGGAATCAGTTGCTCGATATACCGCCGATCCTCATCATCCACGGCAAAGTGAAACTCAGCCGGGCCTCCATCGCATCCGAGTGCCGTGGCGATTTTTAAATATCGCTCCACAGCGTGATCATTTTCCCAGGAGCAATCCACCCAATCCGTGTAAAACCACGGTGCGAATTCGCGGGCGTTGGAAAACCCCACTATTCGCGGCGCCCCGCTTGCCGCCGCCACCCATGCGCTGCGGAAAAGTCCCTGAAGATCGATGACCAGATCAAACTTCCGCTGCCGCAATTGCAGGACAAATCCCCCGAGGTCCCAGAGCGCCGCCGGGTTGTACCAACCATGCCCAAACCGTCCGCGTTCAAAAAGGATCGCGTCATTCAAAAGGGGATGTCCCTTTACCAATCCCGCGAAAGCCGGTGTGACCAGCCAACTCAACTCCGCTCGCGGCCAGCGGCGGCGCAATCTCGCCAGCACCGGCAGCGCATGCACGATGTCCCCGATTGCGCATCGGCTTGATAATCAGCACGCGCCGCGGCGAATAGGATGGAGCGTTCAGCGCGATCATGCTTCCTGCTGAATCTCCGTCCTCGAAAACGGCGTATATCCCTGACAGAGGGCCAGCGAATCCTCCACCGTATATTGTGGATGATCGCGCATGCTGCGCAGCAGCCGGGTGATTCCTCGAGCCGCCCATCGCCGGAAACGAATCCCATCCACATCCACCAGCACTGGCTGAGGCCCGGTCTTTTCATCCTCGCGCACGATCCAGTTGCTCGCCTTCGCGTCGAAATGCCCCAGCCCAAGCTGATCGATCTTCCGCAAAATTCCGCCTGTTCAGCGCAAGAGCAGGTCCCGGTCGTTTGCGGTCATGCTGTCCAAATCCACGCTCGCCAGCGTCGAGCCCGCCACGCGCTCAAAAACAATCAGGCTGTCCGTGATGTACCCAAGCGTTCGCTTTTGCATCACGAGCAGCGGCCAAGCCGTCGGAATATCGCGCGCGGTCAGCGCCCACGCTTTATGCCAAGCCCGCCACGATCGGCTTCCGCGTCCGATCTCGTTGAAATAGCGATACCAATGCCGCTTAAACGGCCGCTTGGCGATAATCTCGACGCGCCGTCCGCCAATCATTACCTCGCCCGCCAATACATCGCCGCTTGCTCCGCGCTTGATGACGGTCAATTCATCCGCTTCAACCTGCCGCCAGAGTTTCGGCCACGCCGCATGCCAATCCTCCGCGCTCACGTGCAACTCGCTCGCCGGCGCCCATCGCCGCGGGTATTTGTACAGCTTGAAAAAATGCCCGCGCCACGCTCCGAAGTTCAGCACTCCGAAATAATCATTCTCTTTGCGTGTCCGCTCGATTAATTTCCGCCACTGCCGCTGGCTTACCGGGTTTACCAGCGGCATTCGCCCGCCAGGACCCAGTTCGTTCCATCCCCGCTGCCGTTCCGTTCGGCTCGCCACTCCGCCACGCTGTGCGCCAGCTTCATCACGTGATTCAGCTTCAATCCCCCAAACTGCACGGCATAGCCATCCAACAAGTAAACTTCCCCGTTGTGCAAAAGCATATTTCCCAGGTGAAGATCATCATGCCCCATCCGCGCCTTTCCAAGGCTATGAAGCAGATGCAAAACGGATTGCACGAGTTGATAGCGGTTCGGAATTTCCTCCCCCCGCATGTTGAATTCGGTGATATATTGATCCAGCGCAATCGCCGGCTCGATCGCTTCGAGAATCACCGCATCGCCGATATCCCCGCTGAGCCTGAATCCCACGAGCTGCGCCACCGCCCACGGCGCGAAAACTCCGGCTCGTTGCAGTGCCTGTAGCCGAAAAAATTCCCGCCGCGCCGGGCTGCCGCGAAAGAGGCGTTTCAATCCCATTCCCCGCCGGGGATAGAATTTCAGGTAATATCCGCCCCCTCGAACTCGAATCGCCATACCTGCCGATAGCCCCGGTCTTTAACCAGCGTGCCATTTCCCGGCAAATCCCGTAAAAATGTTTCCAGCGCCTCGGGGGACACGTTATCGAATTTATAAGCCTGCGGCGGGCATTTGTCTCCCCTCAAGTCTCCACCGTCTGTGCCCCATCGGTGATCTGCAACCCCTCGGCGATCTCCGGTAAAATGCCGCGCTGAACATACACCGGCCTGACGAATTTCCGAATCCCCGGCAAAATAATCCAAAACCGCACCGAAGCTGCCAGGCAAACCGCTGACATGATCAGCAACGTTCGCCGCGCTCCCAAAATTGGATCACGGGAAATCCGCGACGCCATCGCCCCGGCGATCAATACGCCGAATGGCGTCATCCCCATGAACGACATCGCGAAAAAGCTCATTACCCGGCCGCGCTTGTCGTCGTCCACCAGCGTTTGCAGGATCGTGTTGGAAGCGGCGAAAAGTGTGAACATCGCCCAGCCCGCGAAGGGGACAATTGCCAGAGAAATCGCCAGCCGGTTGGAAAAAGAAAACGCTGTCAGCGCCACACCATAGGTCACCGAAGCTATCGCAATCAGCCGTCCCAAGCCCAAAACCGTTTTGCGCGATGCGAGGCGAAGGGCGCCGATAAGCGCACCCAACCCGGAAGCCGCGCTCAGAAAACCATAAACCAAATCGCCACGGACCGGACCACCGAAGTGAATGCCGAACAGCGGCATCAGCACCATTGCCGCCGGCACGCCCGACAGGCTGAACAGCGCCATTAGCACAAGCAGTTCCCGGGCCGGAGGAAATCCCGCCACATATCGCAGTCCATCGTAAAATTCCTGAAAAACCGACTTCGGCTTACGGCTCGCACGCGCCTGAATTCGCATGGCGATCAGTGCGCCGATCACCGCCAGATAACTGAATCCATCCAGCAGAAAGCACCAACCCATTCCAACCCAGTGGATGAGCAATCCCGCCGCCGCCGGCCCGATCAGCCGCGCGCTGTGGACCATCGTGGAATTCAGGGCGATGGCGTTCGCCAGGTCCTGCCGGTCGGTTACCATTTCCACGAGAAACGCCTGCCGCCCGGGAATATCAAACGCGTTGATTAGTCCCTGAAAAAGCGCCAGCCCCACGGCAAGCGGCAGATTGATCTGATGCGTCAGCGCCAGATACGCCAGCGCGAACGACTGAAGCATCGACAAAGTCTGCGTCACCACCAGCAACTTTTGCCGGTTCATCCGATCCACCCACACCCCGGCGATCGGCCCCAGAATAAAAAGTGGAATCTGCGTCGCGAACAAAACCAGGCTGATGAACAGCGCCTTGCGATGCGGATCGCTCGTGAGCGTGCTGGCCAGCCACCCCATGGCTGTGTTGGTGAGAAACGTTCCGATGACGGAGATGAGCTGGCCGCCGAAGAATAGACGGTAATTGGGATGCCGCAGTGCCCGAAAAACCTGCCCACCGTTTTTGGAACTACTCATGAAAATGGCTAATGCGGATGCACCAGATATTCAGTCACGTACGCATAGATCAGCGAAAAAATTCCAACGATCACGCTGGCCCAGAGCGTGATCTTCAAAATTTTGATCCGGTTGGCGATCTCTTTATCGCGCCACTCGGCCAGGCGCCGGTCGATCTCGTCCAGCTTCCGGTCGATTCTAGCTTCGATTTCATCCAGCTTCTGGTTGAGATATTGATCGGCGCTTTTTTTGATCCGGTTGCTGATTCCGCCGAAAAGCCCCGATTCCTCGATGTCTTCCTTGATCGAAGCTGCCTTGGCCGATCCCACCGATCCAGGATTTCCATCTCCGGATGCGGGATCGGGGAGAAATTTGTAATCAGCCGGCGTATTTTTCTCGCCGACAACCGATGCCACCATCCCGCCCAGAATCGCCCGCCGTTTGCGATTCAGCCGGCTGAAAAATCCCTCCTGCCGCCGGAGCCTGCGGACAATCAGAGGGGCCGCATCGTCTTCCGTGACTTCCAATCCCCGCAGCCGGGCCAGTGCCACTAGCCCGCGATGCGACATCCCGCCGAATCGCATTGACCGGATGCGCGCGATTTCCTGCGCGATCTGTTCCTTGCTGGCGTTGACGGTCACCGGCCGGCGTCCCCAGCGCACCACATCCAGCATCGCCTGCCGATCCATCTCCGCGATCAATTGCCGCCGCTCATGAACCGCGGCCACCAGATGCTGCTGTGTCTTGAATCGTGTGGCATCGAGGCCAAGGCTCTCCGCCAGATGAGACAGTTCATCCTTCGGCAATTCAGAAATCTGCCGCGTCGGCGCTTGCCCGACGGCTGCTTGCGCGATTACGGGGGGCGTGGAGACCACGATCTCCCGGCCCGAGCCAGCGCTCTCATCGGGTTGTGGCAATTGTTCGGCCATCAGAATGAGGATAAGGATCGATCCGCGCCACAAGCTGGTGCGCCCGCAGCAGCAAAACCATGGCTACCGTCAGCAGAATGCAAATCAGCGTATCACCGCCAAACGCCTTGATCCGGAGCCGCAGCCCCTGCAGCATGATGTATCGCCGCATCAGGGAGTAATATCGCCCGTGGCCGCTCAGATAAATGTACCAACCGTACAACGATTGCAGGGTGACGACCGTGGCATAAATCGAGACCACCGTCCCCAGCACGTATCGGAAGAAATCAAAGAAATCGACGTGCATGGCTCCTGTGCGTATCCCGCTCAATCGCCGATATCATCCGCCTCGACGACTTTCCCGCCGAACAAGGCAGAACCGATCCTGACCATTGTGGCCCCCTCCAGGATCGCCGGCTCAAAATCATGGCTCATCCCCATGCTCAGGTGACGCAGGGCGGCGCCGCCGATCTTGTGCCACTTTAATTCCTCGAAAATTTCCCGCGTCCGGGCAAAAACATGTCGAATCTTCTGCGGCGGCGCTTCCAGAGGCCCCATTGTCATTAGTCCCGCCATCTGCAGGCCCGGCATCGAGTCGATCTGTTCCGCCAGATGCACCGCCGCTCCGACAGCTACGCCGAATTTCGTTGACTCTTCCGAAGCGTTCACCTGTAGCAATACCGGAATTCTGCGTCCGATCTTGGTCGCCAGCACATCCAGTTCCTCCGCCAGCCGCAGGCTGTCGATGCTATGGACCATGTGAATCATCGGCAGCGACCGCCTTGGCCTTGTTTCGCTGCAAATGTCCGATCATGTGCCAGCGAAGCTTCTGCGGAACCGCTCCGTCGCCATGAATTGCCCGCCGCTGAAAAAATTCGTTGAGTTGTGCCGCCCGCTGGGTCAGGACCTGAACCCGGCTTTCCCCCAGGTCAACCACCCCAAGCTGCAAAACCTCCCGGATCTGCTCCGGCGAAGCGGTTTTGGTCACCGCGATGAGCGTAATCTCCCCCGGATCGCGCTTCGCCTTCGCCGCGGCCGCAGCGATCCGCTCCTTCACTTCATCCAATTTTTCTGCCAGCGGCGATCGCTTGGCCATAGGCTCCTTCCGAGAGGATCATACCGCCACATACAAAAAAGAGCGACGGTGATACGAAAATGAATATCGTCCCTCGAACATTGAACCATGCAGACTTCGCCAATCGGTAATTCGTGCCATTTGAGTGGATCAAAAGTATAGATGGAACCGTTGCGGCAGGGTAGTAGATCAGTTTGAATGATCTGCAAATAGTGGTTGCATGAACAATTCCCCCAAAGTTTTGCCGCGTGCAGTCCTTTTCGACATGGACGGCACCCTTACCGAGCCTATGCTCGATTTTCCGCATTAAAGCGGAAATGGGGATCGGCCCCGGCCCGATCCTGGAATCGCTGGCGGAACTGGATGAGTCTCGCCGTTCCTTTGCCGAGGCCGTCCTTCTCCAACACGAAAAATCGCCGCTGAACAATCCCAATTGAACGATGGCTGCCGCGAACTGTTGGCATTGCTAAAATCTCAGCAGATTTTTATGGCCCTGGTTACACGAAACAGCCGCCTCAGCGTCGCCACGGTTACGGCTCGCCACAATTTGAATTTTGATATTCTGATCACCCGAGATGACGGCCCATTCAAGCCCGATCCATTTTCCCTGTCCCTCGCCTGCCAGCGCCTCGGCGTTGGGCCGGACGAGGCCTGGATGGTGGGTGATGGGCAGTATGATGTGGAAGCCGCCATCGCGGCCCAAATTCGTCCCGTGTGGATCAGCCATGGAAAGCCCCGGCACTTTTCAGCCGAACCCTGGCTCACGGTGGCCAATTTGCCCGAATTGATCGAACTGGTGCAATCGCGGAGATTCTAACTGGGAGTAGCATGCCAAAATGGTTGATTGGTTTATGTTTGATCCTGCAATTGACCCCCGCCTCAACCCAGCCCGCGACTCTCACTCCCAAATCCACGGTCGATGAAGTCCTCGACGCCCTAAACGTGCCGCGGCCGAAGCCTTCAGGATTTCTCCGCAACAGTGCGATTAACCGACAGCGATAGCACCAGCGGCGATTCCACGACCAATATTGGTAACGTAATTTTGCAGCGTAAAGGCGGAGACGATGCGCAGAATCCGCATCGTTTTCACCGAAAAGCAAGTTGACAACAAAAAAAAACCGGTCGATCACGAATACACATTAGATAAAGGCCTGCTCGTCGAACGCGATTACGATTCCAAACACGAAACCCGCCAGCAAATCCTCAAGCCGGGACAAAAGCTCGATCTCTTCAAACTGGGAGAAGGCCCATTCCCATTACCTCTCGGCCAGAAGAAAGAAGATGTATTGCAACTGTTCCAGGTTCAAAAGATCGATCCCGCCAAGGACGATCCACCTGGCACAGTGCATCTGCAACTGACTCCGAAGCCCGGCACACAGTTTGCCAAGCAATTCAAGACGATCGACATTTGGGTGGATATCGCGAGCAACATGCCGCGACGGATTCAGACGATCGATTTGAACGAAGTCACGACGAAGACGACGGATTTAACGGATGTAAAGATCAACAGTGGCGCCACGGACAAGGATTTCGCGGAACCGCCGCTGCCGGATGGCTGGGACGTGGTTGAAGGTCCATATGGCCAATGACCCAGTTTAGATCGCGGCCTTTAGTTTCTCGCCCACCAGACCTTGCAACTGGTGAACTCAACCCGGCTGGCTTCATCCGGCCCCGCCGACGCCGAGAGCGAAACAGTAGCCGGCAAAATATGCTCTTGGATGTGAACGGGTTCGCAGACCGAAACGCCGTTGACGAATACGTCCAGCTCGTGACCCCGAAGAACGACCAGCAGTCGGTTGAACTCGGTGCCCAATTTGATCGCTGGATGCGCGAACGGTTCGATATGAGTTTCGGCCATTTTCGGATCGGCAACAGCGCTTTTGCCAATCTCCAGCGTTGAATCCGCATGCAAAACAACACGAATTCCCTGATGAGGCGTCCCCAGGTTGCTCAGGAATAACGACCAGGCGCCTTCCGAGCCGGACGCGATGCGCCCGACCACTTCACAGGCAAAGTCCGCATTCAACTTAGGCCAGGGTCTTTCCCAGTACCAGAATGTTCCAGGCGATGATTCAAAGAAATAGACGCCATCCTTGGAGGCGATCTTTCCTCGCGGGTTGTTCATGATGACGGCGTCATGCCCAAAATCCGCGCTCGCGAATCGCGGCGTCAGTTTTGAGAAATCCGGCATCACCCAGACAGCTGGCTCAGTGGCTGGAGTCGTCGCTGAATTTGAAGGCCCGGGCGGCACCACAACCACCGAATCCGCCGGCCCATCGGGTGATAAATAAGATTTAATGACGACAAATGCAGCCCCCGCGGTGATCAACAACAACACAATCGCCGCCAGCACGCCGAGTGTTCGTTTGTCGGCCATCGTCAATAACCTCTCGCCGTCAGCGAACCGAGAACGGATCCCGATCCATCTCCGCAATCCAAATCGGCGGCATTTCCGCTGTCTCTTCCATCCGCTTCTTCACCCGCTTCAGCACTGCCCGCTCGCTATTGGAGTGTAGCGTACACACGACGGTCATCCCGACGGCTGCGGCCTGGACCGCATCGTGATGACGAACTTCGCCTGTTAAGTAAAGTTCCGCGCCTGATTTCAGGGCATCATCCAGCAGATCTCCACATGAGCCGGCACAAACCGCCGCGCGCGACACGATTCCATCAGTCGGCCCGGCGATCAGCAGGTGATCGATCGCCAGTTCGCGCTTGATCCGATCGAAAATCTCACCCCGCGGCGTCCCCGGCATCGTCCCAATGCGGCCCAATCCATTTGAATTTTCATTTGCGGCAGCCAAAACGTTCAGATCAAACGCTGGCTCTTCATAAGGATGGCTCGCTCGAAGCGCCCGAAGAACATCATTCACTTTCACAATCGGCACGATCGTTTCGAGTCGGATTTCCTCTACATTTTCCAGCTTGCCAGCCTGCCCGATCGCTGGCTGCGCACCTTCCTGCCCGAAAAATGTTCCCGTTCCCGGCGATCGAAAACTGCATGAACTGTAATTCCCAATATTTCCCGCTCCGGCATCAAATAAAGCTCGGCTCACTCGATCCGCCGCTTCCACCGGAACAAATACGACCAATTTGTATTGCGTCGATTTCAATTCCCCGGGTCGCAACGGCTTCCGATCCGTCAAACCCAAAACATCCGCCAGCATGTCATTGGTTCCCCCCTCAGCCGTATCCAGCGCCGTATGCGGCGAATAAATCGCGACATCTCTTCGGATTGCATCAAACACCAGACTTCCCGCGACGATCCTCTTCAGCGGATGAAAGATCGGCGGATGATACGCGATCACCAGATCACATTTGTTCGCTCGAGCTTCTTCGGCTACGGCGTCGGCATAATCAATCGTAAGCAAAATGCCAGAAATGTTCTGCTTCGGATCACCCGTCAGCAAGCCGACATTGTCCCACGATTCAGCGAGAGATGGCGGGGCGATTTCTTCAAGAGCGGAAATGATCGTTGAGAGTTGCATTGGACAAAGATGATACCCACACAGCCTACGTCCTAAAAATCCGGCTCAATCCCCGCCGCCCGGAACATCGCTCCCGCCTTCACCAGTGTTTCTTCATATTCTCCGGCCGGATTGGAATCCGCCACGATTCCGCCGCCAACCGGGATATGAATTCGTCCCGCCTTGGCGATCATCGTCCGAATCGCGACGTTGAATTCCATGTTTCCCGCCGCGTCGAGATATCCAATTGCCCCGCAATACGGCCCCCGGCGAACAGGCTCCAATTCGTCGATGATCTGCATGGCTCGAATCTTCGGCGCGCCGGTCACGCTGCCGCCGGGGAACATCGCTCGGAGCAGATCGACGAATGAGATTTCATCGCGCAACTGGCCTTCGATGGTCGCCACACCATGATAGACCGTCGGATGCGCCTCAATCGCGCGCGGCTTGGCGACATGAACGCTCCCAACCTGGCAGACGCGCCCCAGATCGTTCCGCTCCAGGTCCACGATCATATTCAATTCCGCCTGGTCCTTGATCGAATCGCGCAGTTCCGCTTCCATTCCCGGCTGCGCTGGCCGTGTCCCTTTGATCGGTCGCGAGACAATTCGCCGATCCGGCGTCACGCGGAAAAATAGCTCTGGAGAGTTCGATATAATCGCGAAATCTTCGTACCCGAGATACGCTCCAAACGGCGCCGGCGATTCGCGCACCAGCCGGTGATAAATCTCCGCTGGATGATATTTCAGTCCCGCCGTGAACCGCTGCGCCAGATTCACCTGAAAAACATCCCCGGCGGCAATGTAATCCATTACCCGTCTGACGGCTGCCTCATATTCTGCTCGAGTGAAATTTGATGATAAGCCATCATCGCCAATTCCATATTTCGGATCAGCCCCGCCTGGCCGATCGGAGATGGGACGGCAATACGTGAAGACGAACAGCGGTATTCCCAAATCATCCGCCGCAATTGATGGCAATGATTCAAATAGTCGCCCCAGATCGTAGCTCAGATATCCGATCCACCGTCCCTCGCCCGGCCAGAACGTGCTGGACATCCAGCGGAGTGCCTCCAGCGGATAGCTCCATTCCCGAATGACGCTCGCCCCCGCGCGAGCCGTGGCTTTCAGCGTCAGTGGATCACATCGAATCGTGCAGACCGGGCTGAGAAATCCGGTTACCCACGGATTGCCCGGCTCGCCGGTGGAAGAAAGATTGATCCGCGGATTGAGCAAGCCGAAATTGTAAATAAAAAAAGCCCCGGACGCATGTCATCCGGGACTTAACTGCGATTTTGCGATTCAATCGTTCAGCGAATGAACAGCATCTCTCGATACGTCGGCAGCGGCCAGAGATCGTCGGGAACGACCGTCTCCAGCTTGTCCGAGATCTTCCGAAGCTCCAGCATCGCCGGCAAAACGGCCGTACGCATGTGCTTCGCATGGGCGAAGACGTCGCCGTCGCCGTGATGCCCGAGCGCCTTATCCAGCAAGCCGATGGCGCGGCTGAAATCATTGATCCCGCTGATGACCGTCGAAAGCAGTTCGATGCCCGCGGGAGTGCCCGCGCCGGCCGCCTTGGCGGCCGCGACCGATTCGCCGATCTCCTTCTGGAAGCGCAACGCGGCCGGAAGGATATACGTCTTTGCCATCATCGATGCCGTCAGGCCTTCAATATTGACGGCCTTCACATACGCCTCGGAAAGAATATTGAATCGGCTTGTCAATTCCTTTTCGGAATAAACCTTGTACTTGGTGAACAAGTCGATCGTGTCCTTGCGGATCACAACCGGCAGCACGTCGATCGTGCTCTTGAGGTTCGGCAAGCCACGCTTCTCGGCTTCGGCATGCCATTCATCCGCATAACCGTTGCCGTTGAACAGAACCTTCTTGCTCTCCTTGATGATCGAAGGCAGCAGTTCCTGCACAGCCTTGATCAGGTCCTTGCCACCCTTCACGTCGGCTTCGAGTTTGGTCGCGATGAAATCCAGGCTCTCCGCGACGATCGTGTTCAGAACCGTGTTGGCTCCAGAAACGTTCGCGCTCGAACCGACCGCGCGGAACTCAAACTTGTTGCCCGTAAAGGCAAATGGGCTCGTCCGGTTACGGTCGCCCGCGTCTCGCGGCAGCTTCGGAAGGATCGACACGCCCGTCTGAACAGGCCGCCTTGCTTGCTGCTCTTGGCCGGACCTTTTTCGATCTGTTCGAAAATGTCGGTGAGTTGCTCGCCAAGGAAGACGGAAATAATCGCCGGCGGCGCTTCGTTCGCACCAAGGCGGTGATCGTTGTGCGCGCTGGCGATCGAAAGACGAAGAATCTCACTGTATTTGGATACAGCCCGAATCACGGCCGCGCAGAACACCAAAAACTGCGCGTTGTCATGCGGCGTATCGCCGGGGTTCAGGAGATTTTCCCCCGTATCCGTGGACATCGACCAGTTATTGTGCTTTCCACTGCCGTTAATTCCGGCAAACGGCTTCTCATGCAGCAGGCAGGCCAGGCCATACTTGTCAGCCGTCCGCTTCATGACTTCCATGATCATGTTTTGGTGATCCGTCGCCAGATTGCTGTTTTCAAACAGGGGAGCCAATTCAAACTGGCTCGGCGCCACCTCGTTATGCCGCGTTTTTACAGGCACGCCGAGCTTGATCAATTCATTTTCACTGTCTGCCATGAACGCGAGCACGCGTTCGGGAATGACCCCGAAATATTGATCTTCCAACTCCTGCCCCTTGGGAGGAGTCGCGCCAAACAGAGTGCGGCCGCAAGCGATCAGATCGGGACGAGCCAGATAAAAATGCTTGTCGATGAGGAAATATTCCTGCTCAGCCCCCACGGTGGTGAAGACCTTATGAACACCCGTATGTCCGAAAAGGTTCAGAATACGAATCGCCTGCGCGCTCAGGGCGCCATGCTCTTCAGCAACGGCGTTTTCTTATCCAGGGCATCGCCGGTCCAGCTGAGGAACGCTGTCGGAATGACGAGCGTCGAGCCATTCGGATGTTCCATGATATATGCCGGGCTGGTCGGGTCCCAGGCGGTATAACCGCGGGCTTCAAAGGTTGACCGCAGTCCGCCGCTGGGAAAGCTGCTGGCGTCCGGCTCACCCTTGACCAGTTCCTTGCCGCTGAAGACCGCCAGCGCCTCCCGATCCTTCCGGAGTCAGGAAGCTGTCATGCTTTTCCGCGGTGATGCCGGTCATCGGCTGGAACAAGTGCGTATAGTGCGTCGCCCCATGTTCCAAGGCCCAGTCGCGCATTGCGGCAGCCACGGCGTCAGCCACGGTTGGATCAAAAGGTGCCCCCTCTTTGATCGTCTTCATCAGGCTCTTGAAGGCCGCTTTCGGCAACCGGGCCTGCATCTCAGCTTCGCTGAAGACATTGGCCCCGAAAATCTCCTTCAAATGGATGGTTTTGAAATCGACATTGGCTAATTTGTGCTTGGTTAAAGCGATAGCCTTGATCGCCTCTTGGCGAGCGTTAGACATGAAAGGTCTCCAGTTGTAAATACGGTTGGTTCGACCGTGGAAGAAAGCGAATCATTACAAAACGTCATACCAATGTCCAGCAGAAAAACCAAAATGTTGATCGGTTGACATGCGCAAGAACGGGGCCAGCCTCGACCATGCCCATTGCGCAAATAATGCATAACGTCGCGGCGAAGTCCCGCGATGACGTGCAAGCCAATGATTGATAAATAGTTAATTCAATTCAAGCCGCCATTTTGATTACGGCGTCTTCCATTCCAGAAGGCCTTGTTTCCAGTCGCCGGCAAAACTCTTCAAATCCGAGCCAGTCGGGATAAATCCAACCCCCGTGGTGGGCTGTTGCGATATTGGCCGCAGTAATGTTGCCGATCGTCGAAAGGCGTTTGAGCACCTCGCGCGCCAGCGCAGCACATCGGGATGGATTTCGAAGTCAATGATGGGAATTGGCTGGCTGAGCCCGTTAAAAACCTCGGTTTCATAACCTTCCACATCCACCTTGCAGAGCTTGGGATGCCCATACTCGGCGATCAGGTCGTCCAGGGATGTGAGCTCAACCGTCTGTGATTCGTTATTTCCGAAGGGCCAGTCGGAAAGAATGCTCGCGGTGGATTCGGTTCCTCTCCAGTTCAGCACCGCCGATCCTCGTTTGGCTCCGACCGCTTTAGGCACGAGGGTGACATTTTTCTCGCGGCCGAATTGCCACTTGAGAATCGGAATGCATCGCGGATTCGGCTCAACGGAGATGACGCGGGCGCCGCAGGCAAGCAGGGCTTCGGTGGTTTGCCCGACATTGGCTCCGATATCAAAACAAAGATCGCCTGGCTTGATGAGCTCTTTGTAAAAGTTTTTAAGTTTCGATCGTTCTTCGCGCGGCGAGGAGGCGACCCGGCGATACCAGTGGCGAGCCATTGGATAAAGCCCGCTATTTTTCATCCTAGATTTCAGCGATTGAAATAAAGACATAATCCGTTCTGCCTTTGTTTATTGAGGAATGATTGTGGGGAAACAGTTCCACTGTCTGAGCGATCGCCTCCTTGCGATCTAAGGGCTGGCGAATAGTATAACCAAAGCTTTCGGCTTTGAAATGGCCCCCCAACCACGACCCGTAACGCTTTCACGATGAATTCGTGTCAGTCGGGACCCGGGGGTCGAACACAGCCTGAACGCCGTCTGTGATAATCCGTCAGATATCCGGATCCCAATCGACCTCGCGCTGATTCCATTGGCGCTTGATTACCTTAGGGAAGCTGCCGCATTCGTGAAATGTCTGCAGGGGCAGGATTTCAAGCTTGGAAACTAATGTCGTCAACACGTGTGGAAAATGTTGCAGTTCCTGTTGGCAACCCCACACACTTCTTACCCGAAGCGACATTGCGGGCCGATTTGAAGCAGAACGATCTCGATCTGCGATTGCGCGACGATGATGCGCTCAGGCAGCTTTCGTCACTGAATGAGCGGCGGCTCTGGATATTCCTGGCCATCTGGTTTGCCGCCGGCGTGCTTCAGTCGATCTTTACCAACCTGGATGGCGAAGAGTCCTACTATGCCACCTTCGCGAGGCATCTCGCCTGGGGATACTTCGACCACCCACCCGCACTCGCCTTTTTTGTCCGGCTCGGCATGCTGATTTTTCCGGGCTACCTGGGGCCTCGGATCATGATGGTCGTCCTGAGCACCGCAACGATTTGGCTCGGATCACGCCTGCTGGAACGTAAACTGATTCCCATATACCTCGTTACCGTTTCCGGGCTCGCGCTGACGCAAGTGGGCAGCTTCTTCATCAAGACGGACGTCCCGCTCCTCTTCTTCGCGACGGCCTTCTTCTACTTCTATCGTGAATACCTAAGAGGACGAGTACGCGTTGCCGTCGCGGCGTTACCCATCACAATCGCGGGTATGCTCCTGAGCAAATATCACGGCATTCTTGTCGTAGTTTTGACCCTGCTTTCCAATCCCCTCCTGCTGCGACGCACGTCCTTCTGGCTGATTGCCCTGTTTTCGTTCGTTCTTGTCCTGCCGCACGCGGCTTGGCTCTACTCGCATGATTTCGTCACGGTTCGCTATCACCTTGGGGGCCGAACCGATTCAGGTTTCAGTTGGTTGAACGTCATTGGCTATCTGCTCATGCAACCCTTCGTATTCGGACCGGTCGTCGGTCTGCTGCTGCTCCCCGCGGCACTGATCACCCGAACGCGAGATGAATTTGAAAGAACCCTGAAGTTCAACCTCGTCGGGATTCTTGCTTTCTTCTTCATCGCGTCCTTCGGTGTTCACATTCACATGCACTGGACCAGCATTGCCCTGGTACCGGTGCTGACCCTGGGAATTCCCTATATCTGCGACCGACAAAAACTGCAGGACGTTTTGGTTGTGCTTGCCGTGGGGACGGCCGTGGCATTCATACCGGTGCGGCTATACCTCGCGTGGGATTTTCTCCCGTCCATTCTGGATCGGAAGCTGGAGGTTGTGCACGGATGGGACAAATGGGCACAAGACGTTCGCAGCCTCGCGGACGGGCGGAGCGTTGTGTTTCTGAATGATTATGGCAACGCCGGGAAATACACCTATTACACAGGCGAAATGGCCCACTCATACAACACATTCTGGTACCAGAACACCCAGCATGATCTGTGGCCCATTGAGGAAAATTTCCGAGGCAAACCCGCGATGATCATAAGCGAAGCCGATCTCGCACAGTTCAAGATCGCACACACCAGGAACGGTGCGGAATTCCGCTATCGCTTCGTGGATGATTTTCAGGCCTACTCAAAGGTCGAGATACGACCTGGCGGCGATCCTACACTTCATTGCTCGGCCAATACGCCCTTCAAACTGCCCATCACTCTGATCAGTCACTACGATCACCCGATTTTTTTCAAGGGTCATACTGAACTATCCCCGGTGATCGCATATTACTTCTTCAAGGGACCAGCGGCTGTCGGCTTTGGAACGTGTGATGTCATTGCCGGGGCCACACTGGAACATGAACTCAGCCGAACGATCGAGTTGCGGCCCCCGGCGGCTCCAGGGGAATACAAACTGCGGCTTGCCATTCAACCGGGCTGGCTTCCTCCTTCGAATAACGGTGGACCTTATGCCATTACGGTGGGTTCTGACCCGCA
Source organism: uncultured Phycisphaerales bacterium (assembly GCA_963773725.1). GTDB lineage: Bacteria > Planctomycetota > Phycisphaerae > Tepidisphaerales > Tepidisphaeraceae > PALSA-1353. The sequence continues at coordinate 182,845 of CAVZCA010000005.1, read as the reverse complement.
GGCATCGGCTTCCGCTAATTTCAAATCACACTTCGGCGGCGATTGAGCAATGCCAGTCCAGCAAACCCCCATTGGTCCATCAATGCGATGACAGCCAATTACGAAGAATTCGCAAAAAACCCGTTTTTGACGCTCCCCCCACCCGCCCGTTAGCATACCCTGCTCGCTCATTTGGCCTCGACCGCGATATCCGAGAGAGGAATTGTGCAATGACCCCTGCAGATGTTCTGAAGCTGTGCAAGGAAAAGAAAGTCCAATTCGTCGATCTCCGCTTCATGGATTTCCCCGGCCTGTGGCAACACACCACCTGCCCGATCAGCGAACTGACGCTCGAAAGCTTCAATCACGGATTCGGATTCGACGGCAGCAGCATCCGCGGCTGGCAGGCGATCAACGAATCGGACATGCTGCTGGTTCCCGTCGCCGACACCGCCAAGATCGATCCGTTCATGCAGCACACGACGCTGTCGATCATCTGCGACGTGCGCGATCCGATCACCAAAAAGGAATATTCGCCGCGATCCGCGCTCCATCGCCCGCAAGGCGGCCGCGTTATCTGAAGAAGACCAAGATCGCCGACACGGCTTATTTCGGCCCGGAGCTGGAATTCTTCATCTTCGATCAGGCGTTTTACGATCAGGGAATCAATTTCGCCAAATATTACGTCGGCAGCCGCGAAGGAATCTGGGGCCGCGGCGACGAAGACCCGACCAACCTCGGCTACAAAGTTCGGCTGAAGGAGGGGTATTTCCCCACGCCGCCGATGGACACGATGCAGAACATCCGCAGCGAAATGGTGGCGACGCTGATCGACCTGGGCATTCCCGTCGAAGCGCATCACCACGAAGTCGCCACCGGCGGGCAGTGCGAAATCGACATGCGTTACCAGGACCTGGTGACGATGGCCGACAACGTGATGATGTACAAATACGTCTGCAAAAACGTCGCCGCCCGGCATGGCAAGGTGGTGACGTTCATGCCCAAGCCGCTGTTTCAGGACAATGGCTCGGGCATGCACGTGCACTTTCAGCTTGTGGAAGGGCGACAAGCCGCTGTTTGCGGGGAATAAATACGCGGGCCTGAGCGAGATGGGCCTGCTACGCCATCGGCGGGATTCTCAAGCACGCGCCGCGCTCTGTGCGCCTGTGCAATCCGACGACCAACAGCTACAAGCGGCTGGTGCCCGGATACGAAGCGCCGGTGAATCTGGTCTACAGCAGCCGCAACCGCTCGGCCGCCATTCGCATTCCGATGTACAGCGAGAATCCCAAGACCAAGCGCATCGAATTCCGCTGCCCGGACAGCTCGTGCAATCCATATCTGGCGTTCAGCGCGATCACGATGGCGGCCATCGACGGGATCGAAAACAAGATCGATCCCGGCGATCCGCTGGACAAGAACATGTATCACCTGACGCCGGAGGAATACGAAAGGATCGCGCTCGGCCCCTGGCTCACTGGAAGAAGCGCTGGACGCGCTGGAAGAAGACCACGATTTCCTGCTCAAAGGGCGATGTCTTCACCGCGGACGTGATTCATTACTGGATCAAATACAAGCGCGAGAACGAAGTCGACGCCATCCGCATGCGGCCGCATCCGTATGAGTTCTGCATGTATTTTGATATTTAACTTAACCAGCTGAAGTTTATTTAATCGTGATATTTCCCGGCCTGATCCACTATCCGCAAATCGATCCGGTAATGGTTCATGTCGGTCCGCTGAAGATCCGCTGGTACGGAATGGCGTACCTCATGGGGTTCGTGCTGGCCTATTTCGTGCTCAGCCGGCTCGTGAAAAACGGAACCCTGCGGATTTCTAAGGAAGCCCTGTCCGATCTGGTCGGCTGGCTCGCCCTCGGCGTGGTTGCGGGGGGACGGATCGGCTGGTGGATTTTTTATCATAAGATCGATCCGACTGAACCAGCCGAACCCTGGTGGGAACCAGTCGCGATCTGGCACGGGGGAATGTCCTTCCACGGCGGCCTGACGGGCGTGCTGCTGGTGCTTTGGATCTGGTCGAAACTCAATCGCGCTCCGCTGCTCAACATGGCTGATTGCCTGGCTCTGGTGACGCCGATCGGCCTGTGTCTCGGACGAATCGCCAACTTCATCAACGGCGAACTGGTTGGCGCGCATCAGCAATGTTCCCTGGGCGATGATTTTCCCGGGAGATACGCAGCCTCGCCATCCTTCGCAAATTTATGAAGCCATTCTGGAAGGGCCGGTTTTGCTGGCGGTGGTCTGGGCAATTAAATCGCTGAAGAACCGCCGCGACGGCCAGATCGCCGCCGCGTTTGTTGTTTTCTATGCGATCTTTCGATTCACCGTTGAGTTCACGCGCGAGCCGGACAAGCAGCTTGGCTACGTCGCCTTTGGCTGGCTCACGAGAGGGCAGGAACTCAGCATTGCCATGGGGTTGATTGGCCTGGCATGCTGGATTGGCTATTTTTCCAAAAGCCCCCGGTCCCGCTGCCGCAAAACGAACCTGACAAGCAACCTCCCCAGCGCAACCGAAAGAAGTAAAACTCGCCGCGCCGAAATCATTGCCCGCTGGGCGCCGTCGTATCAGAGCTGTTCCCACTCTGCTGGCTCGGCTTGGACTGAGTATCGTCGGCCAGCGTGTTGGTCGCTTCGACTTCAACCCGGCGATTCAGCGCCTGCGCATCCGGCGTGTATTGCCGCTGAATCAACGGCTCAAACGTCGAGCATCCCTGCACGCGAAGAATTCGCGGTTCCACCCCTTTTTGCGAAAGGTAATCCGCTGCCGCCTGCGCCCGTTGTAGCGACAGGTCCATCTTCTGTTGATCCGTCGCGCCTTCCGGGAAATCGTCCAGCGAGGTATGGCCCTTCACCATGACGATATTGCGATGCCCGCGAACCACATCGGCCACTGCGTCCAGTTCAGATTTCATCTGGTCGGTCAGGACGTCGCTCCCGCGATCGAAGAGCATTTTGCCCGCCTTCGGTCGCGTGATCGGATGGGCGGATGTTGGTGACTTCCTGCTCCGTGCCGACCGCTCCCTTCGGCTCGTTATCAGTTTTGCCTTGCTTGCCCTACGCCGGGCGGATGCGTTTTGGACATCCCGTTGATGATCATCTGCATGTCCACCGGATCGCGGCTCGTGGGGTTGGGAACATAGCCGAACCCGCCGCGAATCGAAGCGGCAATCTTCACCACATAATCATCCGCTTCAGTTGTCGCTCCCTTTTTTCCCGGATCAGGCTTAAGCACCCACAAAATCACGAAGAATCCCATCATGAGCATGACGAGATCGGCAAACGTGAAGATCCACTCCGGGCATTCTTCGCATTCGATTTTTTTGCATCTGCAGGCTTTTTTGGACATCCGGATTCTCTGATCAGGAGTTTCTTATTTAAGCGGCCTTGGGAATCGCCGCCTGCTGCTTGCTGCTCAGGAAGCTCATGAGCTGCATTTCCACGACGCGCGGATTGTTCCCCGCCTGAATGCTCAGCACGCCTTGAAGCATGATTTCCTTGGCGAACGCTTCTTCATGGCTGCGCATGCCGAGCTTTTCCGAGATCGGGCCGGCGACCAGGTTTTGCAGCATGCAGCCGTAGAGCGTTCCGGTGAGGGCGATGGCCAGCGCGCTGCCGATGACGCTGGCGTCGCCGCCGAGGTTGCGGAACATCGCGACCTGCGCGATCAGCGTCGCCATCAAACCGAAGCCCGGGCCGAACTTCGCCAGCGTTCCGAAAAAGTGCTTTGCCATGTTTATGGCGTTCGGTCATCGATTCGATTTCGATGCGAAGGATGCGCTCGATGATTTCCGGATCGGTGCCGTCGATGGTGAGCTGCAATCCCCGGCGAAGAAACGGATCGGGCGCCTCGCGCGCCACCGATTCCAATGCCAGCACGCCATCGCGGCGAGCGGTTTCGGCGTATTGCACCATTTCCTTGATGACATGCTCGATGTGCGTTTCCTTATTGAAGATGCCATTTCTTCAGGTAGGCGACGACGCCGGTGATCGCGTGCAGCGGCATCGACAGCATCGCCGCGCCGATCGATCCGCCCAACACCAGCAGAATTTCATTCGGTTTGAAGTAGGCGCCCATCGCCCCTTCGGAGGCGTGGAACATGGACCAGAGGACCGCGCCCCAGGCAGAGAACGAGACCAATGACCGTTGCCAGGTCCATATAACCGCTTATTTCGGCAAAATCAGAGCGTGCGCGAATGAATGTTATTGGACGGTAAGGCTTTAGTGCGGATCCATCGCCGTCGTGATTGCCGGCGGAGAGACCGCATCAATCACTTTTTGAAGCCGAACTTTGGCAATATCGTCCGCTGAGGTTAGAGCCTGATTCAGGACTGCTAATGCCTTCGGCCCCATTTCCAGGATGGCATGTTCCGACTGATCCTGCTCGGTGTCATCAGCGGCATTGATCAGAGTCTGAACCTGCAGCTTGGCGTCGCCAGCGTTAAATTGCGCCTCCGCCTGCCGCGTCGAGGAGATAGTATACTTGGCATCGGCCAACCCTTCGGCTCCCAGATCATCCACGGATTCGAGATGAACCACCGTAAGGGCCTTAAGATCATGCACTTGTATGGTTCGAGGATCAGGATTTTTCTCGTCATCACTCCATCGCAGATCAGATTCAGGGCGAAGCAGCAGCAGGAATGACTTGCCGACCTGAGCAGCCGTCAATTGCTGACCGCAGATAGAGTTCTTTTGCGTATCCGGCTCGGTCAAAAACCGGATGATTGAAACCGTATCCCCAGGCTTACTTACTCCGTCAAGAACGGCCGTGATTTCAAAGTCGTACAGCTGAAACGACTTAGCGGAGCCTGCCGCCGGCTGGGTGGCAGGGGGAGATAGATGCACCGGGCTTCGAACCGCGCTCAATTTCGCGACAACGATCAATTTTGACCATTGGACCGCCCGGTCATCAAGGGTATCCCGCAAGCAACCTAAGCATGAATGGTAAAATCCCGCCAGGACCATCAGCCACACGCCGATAACAGCCCCTAATCGCGTATGTTTACACATGATAACCCCTTTATTTTTCAATAGTAACGCTCCATCGATACAACGCCCGAGTTAAAAATATATTGATTTCATCGCGGACAATAGGATAATTCCCTCTGGCCCATTTCTGTGGCAGGAAACATTCGATGGAATCTGAAAAGCCGCTCGCTACCAAAGGCGCGCCTATTGCCGTGGCTCAAAAGGCGAAACCCGCCAAAAAACAGAAGCCGGCTCTGTTGCCGCCTTATCATGTTGTCCTGCTGAACGATGACGACCACACGTACGACTACGTCATTGAGATGGTGAAGGTAATCTTCGCCTACCCGGATGAAAAGGGGTATCAACTGGCCAAGGCGGTCGATCGCGACGGGCGGGTGATCCTCCTGACGACTCATCGCGAACTCGCGGAGTTGAAGCGCGATCAAATCCATGCCTACGGGGTCGATGCACGCGTGGCTACCTGCAAAGGCTCCATGTCGTCCGTCATCGAGCCTGCCGAGGGATGAATCACCAGGCAATCAAGGAAAGATAAAAGGCCCCATCCTCGGCGGCCAATCCGGCGGTTGTTCCATTCACATGAGGCATCTGGGCTTTCGCTGGCACTTTTTCCGCTGCCGATGCTGTCTCCGATGTCTCCAGCAGGTCGTCATCTCCACTTTTTCGATAATTGGCGGTCTGGCTTTGATCGTCATCCATCGAGGTCAATTCTGGCATCGATACTGAGATGGGCGCCGGCGTTTGATCCCCCATGGCCCGCTTAGCGACCGGCTTATGATCGATGTTCAAAAGCACCAGGGCCAAAATCCAAAGCGCCGCGACGGCCATGTGCAAACTGGGCCGAACGCCCCATTTTCGGCGGGGTTTTGGAAGGGTTGCCACAACCGTCGCCGGTTGCTCCGGTTCAGGAATTGGCTCCACTTCGATTGGCTCGGGCACGGCGGGGGCTTGCAGTGATAAATCCATCGGCGACCGGGGCCGCACGCGCCGGCGGGTGCCGGATTCTTCTTCAATCGTCCGCTCCACGCTCCGCACCGGCTGGCGAGCCTCGGCATAAACCGAGTCCCAGCTACTCGAGGCGATCGCCGAGAGCAAAGTCTGCAATTCTTCTTGTCCGTAAGCAGGGGGATCTTTCGGCCGCGGCTGGGGACACGGCATATTCTGTGGATTCTCGCTTTCGCCCGGCAAAAGCAGCGTGAATCCCGAGAGTGTACCCGCCAATGAATCCCCCGGATCGGCCGGCCGGGCCGGCGTCAGCATGCGATCGGCAATGTCCTCATCCGGCAATCCCACGTGGAAAATGATCTTGGATCGCCCGAGCCGAACGACATCATTGTCCTGCAAAACCCATGGACCCTGAAGCCGCTCGGCATTGATGATCGTCCCATTCTTGCTCTGCAGATCGTGCAGCGTCCAGTTCTCCCCGTCCGACTCCAATCGACAATGCCGGCGTGAGAGCAGAATGTCGCGGAGGGTCACATCGCAATCGGGGGCGCGCCCGATGACGATTCCGCCGCTTAGCTCGCGGCGGTCAATTTCCTGGCCATTGGCTTTGATGACGATATAGGGCACTTCGTGGTTATCGAACCATTGAGGGTTGGAAGGTCAATTTTCAGCGCAGGAATTTAAGTTTCGCGATTAAAACCCGCGTTGGGCAATCTCCACCGCTTTCAGCATCGCCTTCGCCTTGCTCATCGTTTCCTCGTATTCCGTTGGCCGGAACCGAATCGGCAACCACGCCCGCGCCGGCCTGAACGTCGAACATCCCGTTCTTCCAGACGATCGTCCGCAGGGCGATGCACGTATCCATATTCCCGGCGAAATCGAGATACCCGACCGCCCCGCCGTACGGCCCGCGCCGCGTCGGCTCCAGTTCATCGATGATCTGCATCGCGCGAATTTTCGGCGCGCCGCTGACCGTGCCCACCGGCAGGCTCACGCGCAGCGCGTCCAATGCCGTCATGCCTTCCGCAAGCTCCCCCGTGACGTTGGTCGTGATGTGCATGACATGGCTGTATCGCTCCACCGTCATCACGTCGCTGACCTTCACCGATCCCGACCTTCGCCACCCGCCCAACGTCATTGCGATGCAGATCGACCAGCATGATGTGCTCGGCCCGCTCCTTCGGATCGGCGAGCAATTCCTGCTCCAGAGCGATATCTTCCTCGGTCCGTCGCGCCGCGCCGGCGCGTGCCGGCCAGCGGGCGGCTGGTCACCACGCCATCGCTCACCCGGCAGAGAATCTCCGGGCTCGATCCGATCAGCGTGCAGGCCGGGCTCTTCAGATAAAACATGAACGGCGACGGATTGATGATCCGCAGCGCCCGATAGACATCGAACGGATCGGCCGATGAATTGCACCCGCAGCCGCTGGCTCGGAACGAACTGAAAGATATCGCCGGCCTTGATGTATTCCTTGCCCGCTCGAACGATCCGCTCGAAATTGCTCGCGCGTGCAGTTGCTGAAAACGCCAGCGTCAGCGGCCCGCTGCGGATCGATCTCGCCGATGGACAGAAATCGGCGGCTGCTGCAGCCGCGAGACGATCTCATCAATCCGCCGGCAGGCGTCCCGATAAGCGGCTTCCGCCCCGCTCACGTCCGACCTCGCGCATTGGCGACCACTTTGATCGTCTTATCCACGTGATCGAAAATCACCAGTTCGCCGTACAGCCCAAACAGCAAATCCGGCAGCTTCCGGTCATCCTTCGGCGGCGAGGGAAGTTTCTCCCCTTCGTAATAGCGAATCGTGTCATACCCCGCGTATCCGACCAGTCCGCCGGTGAATGCGGGCAGATTCTGATCGTGGTGATACGTCTCGGCCGGCAGAAGTTTTTGCAGATCGGCCAGCGGATCAGTGGTCGTGAATTCCTGCAGCCCCTTCCCACATGCTGGATCGAGGCATGTCCTTCATTCACCTGATAAACCAGCTGCGGCCCAGCGGCGATGAAGCTGTAACGCCCGATCTTTTCCCCGCCGATGACGCTTTCCAGGAGAAACGCATGTTGCTCGCGGCCAAGCACTTCGAACGCACTGACCGGCGTAAGCCGATCGGCCAGCAATTGCCGATAAACCGGAATGATCGTCGCGGTCTTGGCAATCGCCGAAAATTGTCGAGGTTCGGGAAATATCGCCGCATGATTGCGTTCATGGTAAGTCTGAAGTGGTCTAAAAGTCAAAAATAGGTAGGACGCGGTGGATCAGAATAAAATAGATGATCAATTACAGTCTTCGTGACGACCGAAGCCCCTGGCTCGTATACACAATAGCTCCCGCCATGGTGCCCATTGGCTTGCCCGACAGCGTTCCGACGATCCTTTTCGATTCGAGAAGGAATGCCAGAATATGAACAGGCCAGCCGGTGGTGTCCGCTATGGCGACGGTCGTTATATTCGAGTGGGCGACTTCAGCCGTCACGAGGACCGCAACGATCATCGTCTTTCACCAAATTGCCCATTCGTTTAGTCTTCCTCGATATATATATGCCGTTTGAAATCACCACAACCAGACATTTCTCCGCAAGCCATCAACTGCGGCTTTACGATGGCTCAATCGAGCCGCTCCATGGCCACAACTGGCGGGTGAAAATCACCATTGCTTCCGAAAAGCTCGATTCCATCGGCGTCGTCATGGATTTTCACGAACTGGAACGGCTGGCCGATCTGATCGTAGCCCCATGCACAACCGGCATCTCAATGAACTGGCCCCTTTCAGCAAGTTGAATCCCTCGGCCGAATACGTCGCGGTTCATGTCGCGTCAAAATTGGCGCTTCCGGAAGGAATGCGGTTGGTATCCGTCGAAGTCTGGGAGACGCCGGAGAATTCCGCGGTTTATCGGCCTTAAAGTGCCTATCGTCCACATTCGATATATGTTTGACCCGTGCTAAGCCGACCATAGGATGAAGTACAAGTCATGAAATGTGAAAAATGCAACAAGCCGGCCACCGTTCACCTCACCGAAATCCATGGCGGCAAGAAGATTGAAAAACATCTCTGCGAGCAATGCGCCGCCCAGACGAAGGGTTTCCCGTCAAAGCCCATACGCCGATCAACGAGTTGCTGACCAACTTCGTCCTGGCCCATAGCGGCTTGGCGAAAGAACAAGCCAGCACGCTGCCCGCAATGCGGCATCACCTGGGCGATTTCCGCACAGATCGGGCTTGCTCGGGTTGCGAGCACGATTATACAGTCTTTGAGAAAGATCTGACCCCTCTGCTGCAGCGAGCTCATGAAGGTGCCACCCATCACCTGGGCAAAGTTCCGACCCGCCGCGGCGGGACCAGCGTTCCGGTCAAACGGCAGGTGGATCTTGACCCGTCTCCGCAAGGAACTGAACCGGGCGGTCGAGGCCGAGGATTACGAACGCGCCGCCAAGCTTCGCGATCAGATCCGCCAAGCGAGGGACGAATAGAGCGCTGACCATATGAAACTCAGCGATCTGACGTCCCAGGCCGGCGAATGGCTCCGCGGAAGCGGGCCGATGAGCGAGATCGTCATCTCCTCGCGCATCCGCCTCGCCAGAAACGTCTCCGGCTTCCCCTTCCTCACCCGCTGCACGCAAACCCAGCGCCAAGCGCTCGAACATAAAGTCCGCGACACGATCCTGGCAGCGCCGGCTGTCCCCCAAGACGCTCTATGTCGATCTGGAATCCGCCCCGGAAATCGATCGCCAGCTGCTGGTCGAGCGCCATCTGATCAGCAAGCCCGCACAAAGACGCCGAGGGCGCCCGCGGCGTGGCGATCGGCGAAAACGAAACCCTCTCCATCATGGTCAATGAGGAAGACCACCTCCGCATCCAGGTCCTCCGCAGCGGCCTGCAGCTCGAAGAAGCCTGGGAGCAGATCAACGCGGTCGACGACCAGCTCGAAGCCACGCTCGATTTCGCCTTCCATCCCGCGCTTCGGCTATCTGACCGCCTGCCCGACCAACGTCGGCACCGGCATCCGCGTCAGCGTCATGCTCCATCTGCCGGCCCTGAAACTCACCGGCGAAATCGAAAAAGTCTTCCGCGCCGCCAAGGATTTGCGCCTGGCCGTCCGCGGCCTCTACGGCGAAGGCACCGAAGCCACCGGCGATTTCTATCAGATCAGCAACCAAACCACGCTCGGCAAGAGCGAAGACGACATCATCAGCGACTTCAAGCATCTCGTGATCCCCAAGATCATCGAATACGAGCACCACGCCCGCAAAACCCTTCTCAACGAGCGCACGGTCGCGCTGGATGACAAAGTCTGCCGAGCCCTCGGCCTGCTCCGCTCGGCCCGGCTGATGGCGACCGAAGAAACGCTCGTCGCTCTCAGCCATGTCCGCATGGGCGTCAATCTCAAGCGCGTGAAGGACATCGACATCAACAAGGTCAACGAACTGTTCCTGCTGACGCAGCAGGCCCACCTCCAGAGGATTTTGGGCAAGAAGCTCGAAGGGGATGCCCGCAAAGCGGCGCGAGCCGAGTTCATCCGTCAGAGGCTTAGCGCCGATTGAGCCTCCGATATCCCATTTATTTCGTCAACCGCCACCTCGTTGATTGGCCGGAGTTGGTCAGCGGCTCAGAACTTCTCGATCCCGAACTTTGCCCCGAGCGGTTCATGACCGGCCCGGGTTCGTGGACGATTCAGACGTATCTGCACCTGAAGCGCCGTGGCAATCCGGTACATCTGGTGCCGGAATTCGTTCCCGGCCAGATCAATGTCGTGCATTACGAGAACCTGTTTCTCAAGAGCCGTCCCGACCGGTCGTTTTTGGTGGCGATTCAACCCGACCGTCCGCGCCCGGCTGCATGTGATCTCCGCGTTGTCCAAAACAAACTTCAGGTGCGGGGGAAGAACGATTATTACGTCGTCTTCTGGCCGCAGCCCGGGCTAAAGCCGCGCGACCCATCGCGGAAAAATCTGGTGCAGCGATTGGGATATCTGGGAGACGCCAAATATCTCGGGAAGCAATACCAGAACGACGCCTTTCGCGCCCGCCTCGCGGAGATCGGGGTCGAACTGGTCATCCGCGAAAACGACTGGACGAATTGCACAGATCTTGACGCGATCCTCGCGGTTCGCCAAGTCTCCCCGTTCGATCTCAGCATCAAGCCGCCAAGCAAGCTGATCAACGCCTGGCGAGCCGGCTGCCCGGCGCTGCTCGGTGCGGAGCCGGCCTACGAACAGCTTCGCGTTTCACCGCTGGATTATCTGGAAGTCCGCTCGCCCGACGACGTTTTGACCGGCGTGAGGCGACTGCGCGACGAGCCCGGCTTGATGGAGAAAATGATCGCTCATGGCCGCCAGCGCTGTCAGGAATTTTCGGTTGAGAATCTCGCCGCTAGATGGGAATCGCTTCTAGCAGGCCCGGTCACCGAAGGGTACGAACGCTGGCTGCGGGAATCCACGCTATTTCGAACGATCAGATTTGGATTTCGCGTTATAGAGCACAAGCGCCAGCGCCGCCGCTTTTTCAAATTAATTCGGACGTGAACTGCTGATTGGCAGATGAGAAATTAAGATTTTCAAGCCGAAATTGTCTATATTTGCCATCCCATGCTCAAAAAACTCCTCTTCATCGCAACTGTTCTCTTCGGCTCACTGACCTCTTTTGGCGATCAAGTAACCGTTTCCGCCGCAATCAGCCTCAAGGAAACATTGGCGGAGATCGCCAAGCTCTATCAAGCTGACACAGGGAACAACGCCGACCTGAATTTCGGCAGCTTCCGGCACGCTTGCCGTGCAGATTCAGCAGGGGGCACCGGTCGATCTGTTTATCTCCGCGGGAAACAAAGAGGTGAAAGCGCTCGCCGCCGCGGGCCTCGTGGATATCGCGACACGCCAGGTCGTGGCCGGCAATCAACTCGTCCTGATCGTCCCCAAGGATTTCGCCAACCCGCCGGCAAAGCTCGAAGATCTGCTCGACGATCGTTTCAAGCACGTAGCCATCGGCGAACCCAAGGTTGTGCCTGCTGGGCAATACGCGATGCAAACTCTCAAATCCGCCGGCCTGGATGAAAAGCTTGCGCCAAAGCTCGTCATGGCGGAAAACGTTCGACAGGTATTGTCATACGTCATGCGCGGCGAAGCGGAAGCAGGATTGGTCTACTCCACTGACGCCACTGCTGCGGGGGATTCGGTTCGCATCGCGATCCGAGTTGATGAATCCACCCACGATCCGATCGTCTATCCCGCGGTGATCGTCAAGGCAGGGCACCATTCTTTGGCCGAGCAATTCCTGAGCTATCTCGCCGGCGACAAAGGCCGCCAGGTATTTCTGGCCCACGGCTTCACAACACCAACCACGCAGCCTGCGACGCAAAACTAGCAACCGCAAGCCGCTCACTGCAAACTAGCATGTATGCATGCCCTCTGGCACCCGCTGCTGCAATCCCTGCGGATCGCATTGCTGGCAACGTTCGGGCTGGCGCGGTCGCCATCCCGCTGGCCTATTTCCTGGCCCGCCGGCAGTTTCCGGGAAAGGCGGCGATTGAAACCCTCCTCACGTTGCCGCTCGTCCTGCCCCCCACGGTTGTCGGGTATTTTCTGCTGGTGCTGCTCGGCCACCAGGGATGGTTAAGCAAGCCATTCCATTTCAGCATTATCTGGACGTGGTACGGGGCTGCGGTCGCCGCCGCCGTCGTCGCCTTCCCGCTCCTGTTTATGCCGACCCGCGCCTCTTTTGAAGGAGTCGATCGCGAGTTGGAAGACACCTGTCGGCTGATGGGGGCGAATCGGTTCCAGGTCTTCTGGCATGTCAGTTTACCGCTGGCCGGGCGGGGAATAGCAAGCGGTTTCTTGCTGGCTTTTGCCAGGGCCCTCGGTGAATTCGGGGCAACCGTCATGGTTCTCGGCATCCGCGACAGCACGCGGACGCTCCCCATTTTTGTCTATGATGAATTTGAAGACCTCAATCCCGCCGGCGTGGTGCCTGCCGTCCTCCTGCTTCTTGCCGTTACCCTCGTGGTGATCGTCCTATACAACCGCCTCTTCGTCCGCGGCCCAAAAAAATTATAACCGTGACCGACTTCACAATCTTTTTGACGTTTCGTTACGTACAGGATTATGAGAGAGCCAGTCCGGCAGACATGACGATTGGGAATTTTCAGCCGGGCTGACGGGTCAATTCAATAGAAACAGTGCCGATGGCGGTTCTGCTTTCTCTCAGCAACGGGGCTTGCCGCGGCAAAGGACAAGCGGAGTAGAGGCCATGATTACGATCAAGCATTTCATGGATGCGGTTGAGCGGGACGATGGCAATCGGATCTGGGTCGAGCCGATCGGGCTGACGACAGACCTTAAGCAGTGGTGCGAGGTGCATCACACCCTATGTCATGTCGCGCCGCCGCGGGATTTGTGGGATTGGTTCGTCGCCCATCCGGACGGGTACGAATTCTTCCGGGCGCGCTACCACGAGTGGCTCAGCAAGAGCCCGTATAAGCCGGCGCTGCAGCAATTGGCCTGCGCAGCGACGCGCGAGGAGATCACGCTGCTCCATCAGTCGGACGATCCCGAGCACAATTCCGCGACGGCGCTGCAGGAATTTCTGTCGGAACTCGAAGCATACTGCCCGCCGGACTAGTAAAACCAGTCAATTCGGCTGTTTGCGTGGCCCCGGATGTGTTTTTCTCCGGGGCCTTTTTTCGTCCGCTTTGTTCACCCCATTGACCGCGATATAGTTGAGATGTGACAGCAAGCGCATCCGATGCCCATTCGATATTAGACGGCCTGACCGAACCGCAGCGCCAGGCTGCCTCCCATGTTGATGGCCCGCTGCTGATCGTCGCGGCAGCCGGCAGCGGCAAGACTCGCGTCATCACCCGCCGGGTCGCCTATCTTATTGAGCCTGGGAATCGATCCCCGCTCCATCCTGGCGATCACTTTCACCAACAAAGCCGCCGGCGAGATGAAGCAGCGAATCTCCGCCGCTTCCCCCACGCCCATTCGCGACTGGGGCCGGCTCGATCAGCCCTGGCCGATCATCTGCACCTTCCATTCCCTCTGCCTGCGAATTCTCAAGCATTACGCCGCTCAGATCGGCTTGCCGCCGAATTTCAGCGTTTACGATTCCTCCGATCAGACCCGCCTGGTGAAAGAGGCGATCAAGGCTGCTGGATGTTCCCATCGCACCATTTCACCCCGGGCGACGATTCACGGAACGATCAGCAACGCCAAGAACCGGCTCATCGACGCCGATGCAATATGCCCAGTCCACCTTCGACCACTATTCGCAGGTCGGTCGCCCAGATTTATCGAAAAATATCAGCAGCTTCTGGCTGCCAACAACGCCCTGGATTTCGATGATCTGCTGATGCGAACCGTCGAGGCGATGCAGGATCATCCAGCCATCCTTGCCGAGTTGCAGGAGCGTTTCAGATATATCCTCATCGACGAATATCAGGACACGAATCACGCCCAGTACGTTCTGGTTCACGCGCTGGCGATGAAGCATCGCAACATCTGCGTCGTCGGCGATCCGGATCAATCGATCTACGCCTGGCGCGGGGCCGACATCGCGAACATCCTCGATTTCGAGAAGGATTATCCCGACGCCGTCGTCATCCGGCTGGAGCAGAATTATCGTTCGACCAAAACCATCCTGGCGATCGCCGATCGTCTGATCTCCCACAACAGCCGCCGGAAAGAAAAAGCGGCTCTGGACCGAAAACGACGCCGGTGAAAAGGCGCTGCGTCCTGCTCTGCCGGGACGAGCACGATGAAAGCCATGCCGTCGCGCAGGAACTGATCGCGTTTGCACAAGGAAGGCATCGCCTGGAACCAGCATGGCCATCTTCTATCGCATGAACGCCCTTTCCCGCGTGATGGAAGATGCCCTTCGGCGGATGCAGATTCCCTACCAAATCGCCCGCGGCGTGGAATTCTATAACCGCAAGGAAATCAAGGATGTCCTCGCGTACCTCCGCGTCATTGCCAATCCCAGCGATGAAGTCAGCCTCACCAGAATCGTCAACGTCCCTCCTCGCGGCGTCGGCGATTCCAGCATCAAGCTCACGCAGGCCCACGCGGTCGGCACCGGCATTTCCCTCTGGCAGGCGATGCAGAAAGCCGGCGAGATTTCCGGCCTCTCCACCCGCGCCATCAACTCCATGGGAAATTTCGTCCGCCTGATCGAATCGTTTCGCAAGGGGCAGGATGACCTGAATCACACCATGCGCTCCCTGATGGAAGACGTCATTCGCCGCGGCGGCATCGAACAAATGCTCCGCAAGGTCGATCCCAATGAGGAAGAGCAACTCGCCAACGTCGAGGAACTGGTTTCCGCCGCCGCTGAATATGACAAGGAAAATCCCGAAGGTTCGCTCGATGATTATCTCGCCCAAGTCAGTCTCGTCAGCGATGCCGACCACATGGCCGGCGCCGGCGGGGCGGTCACGCTGATGACTTTGCACGCGGCCAAAGGCTTGGAATTTCCCGTCGTCGCCATTATCGGCTTAGAGGAAGGCTGCCTTCCCCACATCCGCGCGCGAAAACGACATGGATCAGTTGGAGGAAGAACGCCGCCTCTGCTTCGTCGGCATCACGCGAGCGCAGCAGAGGCTCATTTTATCCAAGGCTGCCCGCCGAACGATCCGCGGCTTGTCCGGCGCAACCGTGATCAGCCAGTTTCTTTCTCAGATGCCCAAGGAATTGCTGCAGATCGTCAACCATGCCGAGGATGTGTACGACCAGTCCGAGCCGATCCACGCGGAGTTTCACGTTGGTCAGGCGGTGAGGCATCCGGCTTTCGGCGTCGGGAAGATCGTGGAGATGTCCAACGCGGGGGTCAACACGCGCGCGATCGTGGATTTCCGCAGTTCAGGCCGAAAAACGCTGCTGCTGGAATTCGCCCGCCTTGAGCCGGCGTCATCGTGAGAGCTTCTTCATCGCCGCGAGTAGATTCTGCTTCGCCGTCGGATTGTTCGGATCGATTGCCAGTGCCTTTTGCAACATCGCGATTCCCGCGTCGAGTTGCCCCTGCTGCGCCAAAATCGCCCCAACGCTGGCCATCGCGTCGGCATTCTCCGGATCGATCTCCAGCACACGCCGATATTCAGCCAGCGCCGCGTCCAGCCGCCCCTGTGCATAAAACGCACTGCCCAGATTTTTGTGGGCGCTGACCGATTCCGGATTTTCGTTCAGCACAATCTGGCACTGCTCGATCGCTTCGGGAATTCTGTTCTCATTGGTCAGCAGGACGGCCAGATTCGTTCGCGGATCTTCATACTCCGGAAAAAGATCGATTGCCCGCTGATATGCCTGCATCGCCTGAAGCCGGTAATGCCGTGTCATCGCGTCGTTGCTCGCCTGAGCGGCCAGGCCCTGGTATGCCGTGCCGAGTTGGAATTCTTTTCCGCCGCGCAGCCGCTGAAAGACCGGTTCAGGAGAAACTGGCGTAGCGGCAATCGCCTTGAGATACATATCACGCGCAGCCGCGAAATTTCCCTCGATGGCGAAGCATTGCCCCAGTCCCACCCAGTCCGCCGCATCGTGCCGAAGCGTCATCGCATCGCGGAATTGGGCCTTGGCTGCTTCCAGTTCCCCATCGTGCATCAACTCCACCGCATAATTGTTGTGCGCCATAGGCGAATCCGGATTCTTAATGCAGTGTGTCCGCCCAAAGCGTTCGGCGATCGAGATAAACGCGAATGCGCAGATTGCTCGCGACGCAAAGGCCCGGAATCGCCAGGATCGCGAATGTCCCGAAGAAATAGCGATAACGGGCCAAGGATACGCGACGACCAGCACGATCGGGCCAATGCACGCCAGATATTGGAAATGATCCGCGACGTACGAATATCGCATCGGAAAAACATTCACAAATCCCAGCGCGGGAAAAAGCGTTCCGACGAAAAAGAATCCCGCCGTTGCCGGCCCCCGGCCGATTTGCCGCCTCAGCAGCCAAAGAACCGCCAATACCACTGCTGCCGAAAGCGGAAAAATCGAGCTGCCAGGATTCGATCTGCCAATGCGGATAGATAAAGCTGAAAGGTGCGGGCCAGACCAACTTGGCCAGATAAAACCAGAACGCCCTTCCCGCGATGCAGCAGCGATCGAGCGGAGTCAGAAAATCAAAATCCGGCCCGATTGCGCCGACGACATGTTTTTCCATCCACCCGGTCAAAGATCCCACAGCCGCACCGGCCAAAAACATCGGCACCAGAGGACACACATCCGATGCACGAATCCTTCCCCGCCGCCACCAGCAGAGCAGCAAAATCGCCGCTGGCAACGTGGACGTAACCGATTTACTCAGCAGCGCCATCACGAACAGCAGCAAGGCTCAGTGCATACCACCCGAATCCAGCTTTGCCGCCGTCATCATCGCTCCAGATTCGCCGGCCCCATCGCGTATGGAGATAGGTCCAAAGCGACAGCAGATATATCGCACCGCTGAGAACATTCTTCCGCTCCGTCGCCCATGCGACCGATTCCACCTGAACCGGATGAACGGCGAAAACCATCGCCGCAACAAACGCTCCCGGAATCCTAAGTCGGAGTAGCAGCCGCCAGAGGAGCAGAGCGCTGCCGATGTGTAGCAGCAGATTATCAACGTGATATCCCAGCGGCCGCAGCCCCCACAGTGATACTCGATCCAGAAACTTGTATGCGTCAGCGGATAATATTGCGGCTCGGCTTTCAGCGGCTGAAGCCAGATTCTTCCCAGCCCAGCAAGCGTATGAAGCTGGACGTTCTGCTCGATATATCGATCGTCGTCCCAGATGAACCCATTTTTCAGAATAGGAAAATAGGCCGCGAACGTGATGGCAATGATGATCCCGACCTGTCCCAATTGCCGGATGATGGACGGGCGCGCCGGGTCGATCATGGCGATGGCTGCGACGATGGAGCGGTTGCCGCTCGCGTTGTGGGCCGCGTGCTGGCCAACATTTTCAGGGCCAGATCGAGGTTTCTCTTCGCGCCGGTCAAATTCGGATCCACTTTCAGCGCCTCGCGGAATGATTCAACCGCCGCCTCGTATTCCGCCATATCCGTCGGCCGCGATTCCAGGATCACCCGGCCGATTTCGTTGTAAGCCAGCGCATTGTAATGATCCAGATCGCGCAGGATCACGATCAGATTCGCCTTGGCGTCGTCAAGATGGCCCAGGTTTTCCTGGGCCAGTGCCAGGCGGTATCGAGTCTCAACGCTGGTGGGATTGAATTGAACCGCGCTGCCGAAATCCACCGCCGCATCCCGGCTGAACTGGTTCTCCGAATTCACGTCATTGTGCTCATGGGCAAATGCCGCCAGCGTCCAATCCATGTTGCCGCGCTGCAGCGCCGCCAGCGGCAAAACCCGCAGCGCCTCCGGTCCAATCCGCGGCGAATTCAGCCCGGCGAGCGATAGATCGCTCGCTCGACCGAAATTGTCCCGCGCCTTTTGAAACAGATCGATGAATTGTTGTTCATCGGCGGTGGCGGGCCGCGTCGTCGCGGATGTCGTTGGGGCCTGTTGTTCCGCCGCCGCCAATTTCTTTTGAAGCCGCTGAGCGAGATTCAGATCGACAATCCCAAGTGTGTAAAACGGCAGCGGATCGCCCTGCGCCACGGGAAAGCTCAGCGCATGGGTCAATTGATCGGCGGCGTCCTGAAGCAGTTTTGACGAATCCGCTTCGGGCGATCGCATACGGGTGATATCGTTTTCCGCCGCCTGATCGTACGCCTTGTAGAGCACGTCCGGAGGCGTCTGCGGATTATCCATGCACCGTTTGCAGCAGCCGATTCGATTCATCGAGCTGCGAAAGGGCATCAGCGGCCGACGCCTTGGATGAATCCTCATCCTTCGCCTGGAGGTAACTGGCCGCGTCCTCAAAGCTCCCGGTCGCCTGCCCTTGCATGAGCCGCGCCAGGTTATACGCCGCCAGCCAGCTCTGCGGATTCTTATCCGGCTTCAGCACGTCCTGCCAAAGCGTAAGTGGCTCGGCAAAAACAGCCGCCCGATTCCACGAAGCGATGCCAAGCACCAGCAGAACAGCCGAGACAATGACGGTCATCGGCGCCGATTTGCCAACCACCGGCACGTCGCTCACTGCCTCGCGCGGCTTCCAGAGCGGCGAGGCGATTTTGGACACCAGCCAGACCGCCAGCACAATCAGCGGAATTCCCGCGAGATATTGATAGTGATCGGCCACAAATGAAAAACGAAACGGATATACATTGGCAAATCCCAGAGCCGGAAACAGGATCAAAGCGTAGCAAACCGCCGCAACCAGCGGTCCTCTACCGAGCTTTTTGATCCCCAGCGCCAGTGCCGCGAAAACAACTATCGCGGCGATGAGCGGAATCCATTCGATGAAGTCGCTCGGAGTGGGAACATGCCGCGGGTAGATAAATGACTGATGAATCGGCAGGAGAAGCTTGCCGACGTAAAACCACAAATCGTTACCGGCGATCTGTAGTCTCTGCGCAAAGCTCAACTGCCATTCCGGCCCCGAAGCTCCAATAGGACCATTCGGATCGGTCTCCAATCGCGAGGTTTCCCACGCCAACGCCGCACCGATGATCAGCATCGGCGCCAAACCCAGAACCGAAATAGTCGAAAGCCGCCGCTTCCACCACAAAATGATCAGGATCGCGACGGGCACAAAGCAGACCGCCGTTTTGGAGAGCACCGCGAGAAGAAAAAAGCCGGCGCTGATCGCATAGAGATGCCAATCTTCCGGCAGTTCCCAGATTCGCCCCTTGGAATCCGGATCGCGCATTCCGACGAATTCCAGATAAAACAGAACCGAGGACAAGGCGAGGATCCCGCTGAGGATATTCTTTAATTCACTGATCCAGCAGACGGATTCCGCCTGCAGCGGATGGATGGCCCAGATCGCCGCCGCCGCCCACGCTCCGGGCATAGTGAGCCTGCGAAGGATTCGCCACAAAATCAGTCCCGCCCCGGCGTGCAGGATCAGATTCACGACGCGATAGCCAAGCGAATTGTTTTCCCAAAAATGATGCTCGATCCAGAGCGCGGTAAACGTCAGCGGATAATACTGAATCGTCCCCGGCGGAATTTCCCAGATTTGCTTCAATCCCGACGCATCAAGGAGGGCTTTGTTCTGCGTGACGTACTGATCATCATCCCAGAGAAATGTCCCGCTGATCGCCGGCCAGAACGCAACCAGGGCAATCAGCGCCAAAACCGCCGCCCACAGATACCAATCCCGGCCCGAAGCCGGATCATCCGGCAACGTAATCACAAACGGCTGCACATCTTCCGACCCCGGCTCATTTGAATCCATGGACGAACCAAGCGGTGGATCGGGCGGTTGCGGTGGCTGACTCATCGTTTCCTCGTTTTGGGTCACTCACGGCGGCGTGACATTGGAGGGGAACTATGATTACATAACAGCCCGTTTGGAGCAACAACAGAGACGATTTACCTCATGAGCACCCTATCCATCCCCGCTGACGTATCGGACCCAATCAACGCCCGGATTCTGGCCATATCCGAAGACAAAATCGCCGGCTTTTTGCGCGATCCGGTCGGCGAAATCGCCCGCCAAAGCGGCATCGAACCCGCCGTGGTGATCGAACGCATCGCGGCGATGCTCCGCGCGGGAACCATCCGCCGGGTTCGCCAGACATTGATGGCGACCAATCTTGCCCAGGGTGCGCTGGTTGCCTGGGCCGTCCCCCCAGACAAGCTCAACAGCGCGTTCGACTGGATGTTCCAGAACGATCCATTTTCCGGCCATGTGGTGATCCGCAGCACCGATGCGCCCATCGCGGGAAGCCGATATCGGCTCTGGACGACGCTCAAAGTCCCGCAGGGATTTTCGATGGAGCGCCATTGCCGCCATCTCTGCGGCAAAACCGGCGCCGAGCAATTCAAGCTGATGCCGGCCAAGCGGCTGTTCGTTCTGGGCGTGGGACACGTGCGCCGCCGCGGGCTCGAGCCCGGCAGCAAGGCCGATCAGCCGGCGGATGTTCTCCAGACGGGGATCGTCGAATTAAGTGAACTGGATTGGCGCGTGCTGATTCCCCTCAAGCGTGAAATAGAGCCCGAGGAAATCTCGCAAAACCTCTGGGCCGCCCGCGCGAAAGAAGCTGGCGTATCGCTCGAGGAATTCTGCCGGGTGGCTGAAGATTTAAACCGCCGTGGCGTCATCGGACGATTCTCCACGTTCCTTGAACACGTCAAGCCACTAGCCAGTGGCGAGCGAGTAACGAAATTCAACGCACTGTTCCACTGGGCGGTCCCGCCGGGGCGGGAAATCGAAGCCGGCCGTGAAGTGGGCCGATTTCACATCATGACCCATGCATACTGGCGCGAGGGCGGAGCGGAATTCAATGACGTCAACGTCATGGGCGTCGCCCACGGCACGGATAAGGAGCTGCTCCTCGCCCACAAACGCGCGATCGATGAACACCTCGCCGCCATCGGCATTCCCGTCAGTTACACCAATGTCTTCTGGGGCGGCCGAAGCGAAATCAAGCCAAGCGAAATCTCCCCGTTCGAATATGAACGCTGGTGCCGCGAGCAGGGATTGGACCCGGCATCGCTGAAGGAATGAGAGGGGCTCCATGCCGTACATCTTCAAAGAATCGCAGCGTCCCGAACCCTGGCGAATGTACCGCCCGCAGGTCCGCCTTCGCGTTCTGCGTCCGCTGATCGTGCATTGAATGGCTCGCCGAGTGGGTCAAATGGATTCTGTCGCGTTCAGTGCTCCTGGAGGTTTTGGAATACGGCAGCACCCTGGGAATCGTCTTTGGCGTGATTTTCTATTTCGCCGGCGCCAAAGACCGCCTCGAGCAGAAGCATTACCAGGCATGGCAGGTGATCAACACCGCCCAGGGAAAGGGAGGCAGCGGCGGACGAATCGACGCCCTGCAAGACCTCAACAGCGATCGTGTTCCGCTCGTCGGCGTTGATTTGATGGAAGCATTTCTTCGCGAGGTCAAGCTCCCCAACGCGAATCTGCGCCGCGCAATTTGAATAGCGCCGACATGCGCAATTCCGATCTCAGCGGCGCTGATTTGGAAGATGCCTACATGAACACCACCAATCTTCGCGGCGCGGACCTCCACAACGCACGGCTTGCGGGGGTTACCGATCTGACCAATGCCGATCTCAACGGTGCCGACGTGAGCGGTGCGGATTTCAATAACGTCGTCCTAGACCAGGCCGACCTGCGGAATACCGATCTGTCTGGCATCGCCAATTGGAAATCGATCCAATCCATCAAGTTCGCGAATATCCTGGGATGCAAAAACGCCCCGGACGGCTTTGTCGCATGGGCGGTTGCCAACGGCGCGGTTCAGCTTGCTTCCGACGCTGAGTGGGGCAACCAAATTCGAGCAGCAACGCGTCCATCCGGATCGGCCCAATGATTGCCGATGTTCCCCGCGCCGCCCGGACGATAGAATGCTGGGGAGCAATGGGACGGCTATCCCGTGTTTTTTTGCAAATGAAGATGTTCGCTCGACCAATCATTCGATTCCTTCTGGCTTCCGGGCTTCCGGTGATCCTGGCTGGTTGCAACTCGGATAAGGCTCAGCCGGTTTCGCCAGGAGATTTCTACGCTCAGCCAACTTATCCGGCCATGCCCATATCGCCTGCCCCGACGGCGGCCATTCCTGGAATTTTGCCCGATGCTCAAAATACCTTTCCGCCGCGGAATTCCTTCGCCGCTGTCGCTGAGATGAATAGCACCTCGCGGCCAACCACCATGCCCGATCTCATGTTCGGGCAGCCCAATGGCGTTCCCGGCACCATGCCAAGCACGCTTCCATCGTTTGCCGGCGATCAATACCTGACTCTCGGCGGGGTCGTTCTGGTGGTCAATGGCCGGCCGATCTATGCCGACAAGGTCCTGCGCATGGACGCCGACATCCTCCGTCAAACCGCCAGGCAGATGAGCGTGGCGGAGTTTGAGGAAGCCGCTCGAAGCCAGATCGAGCGCACCATCGGCGAACTGCGGGACAATGAGTTGGAAATCGCCGCCGCAGAGCGAACTCTCGATCCCAAGGACATTCAGCTTGCCAAAGTCCTGACGGCCCATGGAGCAAGCATCAGATCAGCGAAGCAGGGGGGTCGGAGCAGATCGCCCGTATCCGCGCCCACGCCTCCGGCGAGGAATTTCAGGATCAGGAACAGGACCAGTTCCGCCAATACCTTCAGCAGCTTTATTATTTTCGCAAGATCATTCCGCAGATCGATATCAGCCCGGACGATGAGCGGCGATATTACCGCGCTCATATCGATGAATTCACGACCCCCACCCAGGCCGAAATTATCCTGATCGAAGCCGACCCGGCGAATCTCAACAACAACCGCCAGGCGGCGATCGACAAGCTCCGCAAACTCCGCGAGCGTGCCGCGGCCGGGGAAGATTTCGCCGCCTACGCCCGCGATCAGAACGATCTCCCCGGCGCCACCGGAGACAACGGCAACGGCGGCCGCATCACGATCAAGCCCAATAGCTTTGTTTACACAGTCGTCGAGGCCCAGGTCTGGAAAACGCCGGTCGGACAGATCAGCGACGTCATCGAAGACCACGGCGTCTTTTTCATCGTAAAGATTGTCTCACGCGACGAAGGTGGCACAAAAGCGTTCGCCGATCAGGCGGTGCAGCAGGCCATCTACAAGCGGCTTTTTGACCTGCAGCGCCAGGAACGACGCGAGGCCGAGTTGCGCAAGCTGATTCTAGAGGCGATCGTCTATACCGATCCGCACATGGTCGACGCCGCCGTGGAAATGGCGATGCAGAATTACCCGCGATGGTCCAAGTAACAGCGGGTCAAAATCACGGCAGCGTCGCCGGCCCGATCGCCTGAACGATCTTTGCCGCCACTTCCACCGCATTGAGACCATCCTGCGCGGTTACCACTGGCGTTGATTTGTTATTCACCGCATCGACAAACGCGTCCAACTCCGCCCGCAACGGATCGGTCTCGTCAATCTGCAGATTCTCGATGTGCACCAGGTCCTGAAAATTCAACTTGGAAAGGTCCTGAACTTCCCCGCTGCGGGCTTTGGCCGCCGCTTCGCGAACCGCCTCGATATTCCCATTTCGCCGGATCACCGTCGCCGTTCCGCTTCTGATAATCGATCGACACATACGCATCCGGGCTGAAAACCCGCAGACGGCGATCCGTCCTCATCGCCATCCGGCTCGCGGTCAGATTGGCAACGCACCCATTAGCAAACGTGAGCCGGGCATTGCAGATATCTTCAACCTCCCCAATGACGCTAACGCCGACAGCATCAACCTTTGAAACAGTCGAATTCGCCAGTCGCAGCACGATATCGATGTCATGAATCATCATGTCCAGCACCACCCCGACATCGATGCTGCGGAACGTCATCGGACTGATGCGCGTGGATTCCATGAACCGTGGCTTGATCTCCAGCTTGGAGATGCGCCCGAATCGCCGGATTGAAACGCTCGATATGCCCAACCTGCACCGTCACGTTGTGCTTCTGGGCCAGCTCAACGATCTGCCGCCCTTCGGAGGCATCCTTGGCCAGCGGCTTCTCGATCAGGCAGGCAATCTTCCGCTCGATGCACGGGCGGGCGATGTCCAGATGAAACTTGGTCGGAACGGCGATGGTCACCGCGTCCACCTGCGGGAAAAGGTCCTCCAGGTTTTTGATCGCCGGCGCAGCAAATTCGTCGGCAACCGTCGCCGCCGTCTCAGCCGAAGCGTCAAAAACCCCCATCACTTTGACGTTTGGCATCTGCGAATAAACACGAACATGCAGCCGTCCCATCCGGCCACACCCAATGACGCCCACTCGAAGAGGTTTTTTAGAAGAAGTAGTATTCACAGCCGAATCGTAGCAGACAGGATAATCTCCGCATATCTCCGCATGATCATCAACCCCTCAGCCACGAAAAGGCCCGCCAGAACAGTTGTCAGGCCGGCCAGCGACACCCACAACGGAGGCTCTTGTTATATTCGAGTGAGCGCTCGCAATCGTCAGGTAAACCGCAACGATCATCCTCCAATTCTTATCAGATCCATACGGTATCAATATATAAGTGCGCATTTTTACTAAGCTTACATCCAATTTACTATAATCCTCATTCCGATAACTCTTGACAACTAACCTCCAAGGTCTATCCTCCGTCCCTTCCATTAACCGCCTAAGCTTTAGGGAGAGACATCCCGAAGCGCGGGGAACCCATCGCGAGGCGAGTGCCTCGCGCAGCTTGATTCGGGTTGATTCCAGTCAGTCAGGCAGCGTTTCCGAGTGGTTCGGAAGCACGCAATTGTCCGGCTAACTGAATGAAACCCACGAGTAGGGGCGAATCGGTCTTGTACCGAGGGCGACTTTCAACGCCCAGCCCGTCAGCTAACCCCGTCGGCATGTGAAAGGGAATTTACGCTTGGGTAATTTTGGGTCCACGCGGCCCACCCGCTTGAAGCGTTCCCCCCTTTAGTCAGTTCGCTTAGTTCGCTCAGCTCAATCGGCTCCGGTTTGGTCCGGCTTGCTGTGGCATTCAATTTGCGCTTTGCAAATTGTCGGAGGCCCGGACGGGAGTTTGCATTTTTATGGCTTCGGTACCCAGTTCCAGCGGTTTTGACGTAGCTCAGCTTCCCGACACGAATCCCAGGCGGGCGATCAACGTCCTCGTCGTCAGCAGCGTTGCGCTTGCCTTCATCAGTTTTTGGCGGGCGTCGGCCATCGTCCTCTGCGACTTGGCCAGCACCGCCTACTACATCGGCGGCATCTCCGAGCAGGCCATTGGCAAGGCAGCGCCGTGGTTCATCCTCGGCGTCATGCTCTTCAGCTATGCCGTTCGGTCCGTCTATGTCGAGAGCTGCACCATGTTCACCCGCGGCGGCGTCTACCGCGTGGTTAAAGGAGCCATCGGCGGCGGACTGGCCAAGCTCTCCGTCAGCGCACTGATGTTCGACTACATCCTCACCGGCCCCATCAGCGCGGTCTCGGCAGGGCAGTACATGGTCGGGCTCTTCATCGACATGCTCAACCTGATCTTCAGGCACTATGGCATGCATCCCATCGACCCGACCGGCGAATGCAACCAAGCGCCTAGTTAACGCAGGCACGATGGCCCTCGCGGTCCTCATCACGATCTATTTCTGGCGAGCCAACATTGCTGGCATCCACGAATCCAGCGACAAAGCCCTCCGCATCATGCAGCTCACCACGGTCATGGGCGTCCTGATCATCGGGTGGAGCATTCTCACGATGGCGCTTCGTCATCAGTCTCTGGAAGTCCCGCCGCTCCATCCGGTCTTCACCGATACCGGCATCGGCGGCAACGAATCATCGAAGGGTTGGCTCGAAAATTTCCCCAGAATCATCGGCGCCCTCGGAATTCTCGTTGCCTTCGGTCACACGCTCCTCGCTATGAGCGGCGAAGAATCGCTTGCCCAGGTCAATCGCGAGATCGAAGCCCCAAAGCTCAAGAATCTTCTCCGCGCCGGTTTCGTGATCTTTCTTTATTCCATGCTCCTGACGAGCCTCATCAGCTTCTTCGCCATCTTCATCATTCCCGACGGCAAGCGAGTGATGACGATGGTCGTCGTCAATGGCCGTCCGGCCGAGGTTCAGGGCGACCGATTTTGTCGAGGTGGATTACCTCCGTCGTCATGATGCGGACCATCTTCATGACTGGGGCAAGCGCCTCGTCCGCTGGGTCGACAACAAGGGCGAAGAGCATCTCGATAAGACCAACGACACCGTTGTTCTCGATGCCAATCATCATGTGCAGCGCGATAATGGAGGTTACCGCGACAACCTCATCAACGGCCTTGTCCAATATTTAGTGGGTCCGTCGTTCCTCAAAATCATCATGGAATGCTTCGTCGTCATCGTAGGATTCCTCATTCTTGCCGGCGCGGTGAACACCAGCATGGTAGGATCCAACGGCGTGCTGAACCGATTGGCAGAAGACGGCGTCCTGACGCCATGGTTTCAGCATCCCCATCCTCGATTCGGCACGACTCACCGACTCATCAATCTCATCACCGTGCTCCAGGTCGTCGTCATCCTCGCCAGCCTCGGCGATGTTGATACGCTCGGCGAAGCCTATGCCTTCGGCGTCATCTGGTCGTTTGTCTTCATGACCATGTCCATGGCGGTCCTGCGCCTCAAAGACCGCTCGCCTCGCCAATATCGTGTTCCGCTGAACATTCATAAGAGAAGCAAGAAAGGCGAAATCGATATCCCCATCGGCATCTTCACCGTCTTCCTCATCCTCGCCAGCACCGCTTTGATCAACCTGCTGACTAAGAAAACCGCGACCATCTGGGGCGTTGGATTCACCATCACGTTCCTGGCCATCTTCATCATCGTCGAGCGTATTTCGCATCGCCGCCACGGCGGAAAGCACGAACACCTCGAGCAATTCAACGAGCGCGAAAGCGAAGGCGTCAGCGTTGAAGCGCTCGGCCTGAAACATCCCAAGCCAGTGGTCGTCGCAGCCCGCGGCCCGCGAAGCTTGCCGGTGCTCCAAAAAGTTCTCCAGGAAATCGACACCGATCTGCGCGACGTGGTGGTCGTCACCTGCAAGGTCCTTCCGCCGCGAACATTTGGCGTAACACCCCAGGAAACCAGCGTCGATGACAACGACCGCGATTTATTGACGAAGATCGTCACCGTCGCCGAGGAAGTCGGGAAACAGGTCCATCCTGTTGTTCTGCCGACCAACAATCCGCTTTTCGCGATCGCCACCGTCGCCCGGGATTTGAAAGCGAACGAAGTGGTACTTGGGGTAAGCGAAAAAATGCACGCCGAAACGCAACTGGAGCAATTCGCTCTCGCATGGGGCAGCGCAACCGCCGACCCAATTTACGCCGACATCGCCCGCGACATGACCGTGCGTGTGATAGGCCCGCAGGTGGAGATGAGATATCAGATGGAGTGATCGAGAAATCCAAAATCGCAATCAAACACATTTAGCCCCCGCTGATTCACTGGGGGCTATTCGTTCACAATCGATGTCCTAATTTTGCTTTTTTCGTCGCCAGATAGTCCCGATTATGCTCCCCCGGCTCCACGCGAATCGGTACTTCCTCCACCACAGTCAATCCATATCCCTCAATGCCATAAATCTTTTTCGGATTGTTCGTCATGATCCGAATCTTGCGCAATCCCAGATCACGCAGAATCTGGCTGCCAATTCCGTAATCCCGCTTATCCACCGGCAAACCCAATCGTTGATTCGCCTCAACAGTATCGAGTCCTTTTTCCTGTAGCGCATAAGCATGTAAGTTTGTTTGCCAAGCCAATTCCCCGGCCTTCCTGGCGCAGATAGACCAACGCTCCCTTCCCTTCCTTCTCAATCATCTGCATAGCCGTTGAGAGCTGCGAACCGCAATCACACCGCCCGCTGCCAAAAACATCTCCGGTGAGGCATTCACTATGCACGCGAACCAGTACCGGTTCCTCATGAATGATCGGTTTCCCATCCTTGTCCAGTTCCCCAATCCCACCCTTGCAGAGCGCCAAATGCGGCTGCGGATCAATCACGCTCTGATACGCATATAGTTGAAAGTCTCCCCATCGCGTCGGCAGCGCGACGCTTTCAATCCGCCGAACGAATTGCTCTCGTTTCAGCCGGTAGCTGATGAGCCCCGCGATGGTGCACATCTTCAGGCCGTGCTTCTGGCAGAACACTTCAAGCTCAGGCCGGCGGGCCATCTCCCCATCTTCGCGCATGATCTCGCAGATCACCGCGGCCGGCTTCATCCCCGCGAGCCGCGCCAGATCGACGGACCCTTCAGTCTGCCCCGCGCGAACCAGCACGCCGCCATCCCGCGATCTCAGCGGATTGATATGCCCCGGCCGGAGCAAATCCTGCGGCTGCGCATCCTCGGCAATCGCCACCTGAATCGTCGTCGCCCGATCCTTGGCCGAAACGCCGGTACTCACTCCGAATTTCGGATGTGCATCAACGGTAACGGTAAACGCCGTCCCCAGCCGGGCCGTGTTCAATTCCGATTGCGGATGAAGCTGCAACCGATCGCATCGTTCCGGCGTGAGCGAGAGGCACATGGTCCCCCGTCCGTGCGTCACGATGAAATTGATCGCGGCCGGTGTTACCTTCTCCGCGGCCATCACCAGATCCCCTTCATTTTCCCGGTCCTCATCGTCCACCAGGACGATCATCTTTCCGGCTTTCAGTTCTTCGAGAATTTCAGGAATCGGACTGAATGGCATATACACCTCTTGCCGTCATTGTATGCCGACGATTGCTAGCATGAAAATCGCTATACTGGAGTCCGTCCATAAGAGCGAGGAATCATTGCCAAGACGCCCGTTTTCCCTCCGATTCAGCCCATTTGTCGCCGTTTTGGCGATTCTCGCATCTGCGGCGCTTGGTTCCGATTACACAGGAAAAGTCCTGACTCCCGACGGCAAGCCGCTTAAGGGCGCGACGGTCTATTTTGCCGATCTCCGTCGCGAACGGCCCATCTCGCCGACATCCCGGACTGAATTGCCCACCACCCGCACCGACGACGCGGGCGATTTTCATTTTCCGCGAGGGAATTCCGGCCGTGTCGAATTCATCGCCGCCGCCGACGGTTTCGGCTTATCCTCGGTTGAAGTCCGAGGCTCGGGCTTGATCCAGATCCAGCTTCGCCCGCGAACGAACCTCACGCTTACGTTCCTCAACGCTGACAATAAGCCGGTTCCCAACTTACCGGTCTCGGTGCAGGAAATTTATCTGCCGATTCGCATATCCGAGGGCTCGAACAACAACCTCTGGATTCCGGCCGATGACCATTCACCCTGGTCTGCGACCACCGATGCCGGCGGCGTCTGCACGCTTCCCGGCCTGCCACAGGGCGGACATCTCACGCTGAACATGGACGATGAGCGCTTTGCGAAGCTTGATAGCGACGATGCAGTGCAATTGAGCGGAAGCACTCAGGTCCACGTCATTCATCTCCAACTCGCCGCTTCCATCGCCGGCAAAGTCCTCTACGAATCAACTGCCAAACCGGCAACTGGCGTCACAGTGGAAGTACGCGCCAACGAAGAGACGCAGCAGAGCGTCACCGGCCCGGACGGATCTTACATTCTCAACCGCCTTCAACCCGGCCAATATAATCTCTGTGTGGATCTCGATAGTGAATCGCAAAAATCCTGGACGGCCGCATCAAATATCAGTCTCGGCATTGCCGCCGGCGAAACGAAAACGAACGCCAATTTCACTCTCATCCCCGGCGTCGTCCTCACTGGCAAAGTTCTTTCCGCGGACGATTCCAAACCCGTCGCTGGCGTTCCGCTCGGAATTTACGGCCCATCTCATCCTCGAAATGCCGGCCTGGTGCAGAGGATTTCAACCGACGCTGACGGCTCAATTTCCGTTCGGGTCCCGCCTGGCGCAGAACGTTTACATTATGTCCGACACGCCGGCCAATGGATTCTCCAAGCCGCTCGACGATGAAAAGGATGTCGCCATCCCCGCCGGCGGCACGGCGAATGTCGAATTCCGTCTCCCACGAGCCGCCATGTTTTCGGTCAGAGGAAAAGTCGTCGATCCCGACGGCAATCCCGTTGCCAACGCAAATGTCTCAATTGATTACGAGCAACGGAATAGCCGCTTCAATCAAAATGAGGTCACGACGGACGTCAATGGGATTTTCCAAACCCCGCCGGTTGAAGGCGCTTCCCAGATTGAGATCCGGGCCAAATCCCAGGATATGGCGACCCCCAAAGCCATCGTGGTTCATCGTCGCGACAGCGGCGATGTCGTCATCCAACTCCAGAAAAATGTTCTCGGCGCAATCACCGGCCGCGTGCTCGATCAGGATGCCAAGCCGCTGAGAGACTGCGCAGATCGAACTGATCTATTCGATTGGACGCTATCGCTTCGGCGAAAATGCCTCCACCTCTGACGATCAGGGTCAATACAAGATTGACTCCCTTTGGCCCGACATGGATTACGCGGTGGAAGCCTATCACGACGGATACGGCTTCGCTGAAAGCAACGGCAGCCTGCGCGTCGCTCCCGGCCAAAGCATGAATATCCCGGATCTTACCATCTACAAGCGCGATTCCTCCATTGCAGGCGTACTGCTCGACCGCAACGACAAGCCCGTTTCCGGACAGCGCATCTTCGTCCGCGGGCCGCGCACCGGATTCAGCAATCTCATCACCGACCCTAGCGGAAAATTCCAATGCGCGGTCGTCAACAGCGACCGGCTCATGATCTCTTACAATTTGAATACGAATCGATCAAAGCAGCAGACCGCCAAGGCGGGCGACCAGAATATTATTCTGCACACCGCTACGCCAGTGGTCGTTCAACCACCCCCGCCGCCCGCCCCAGCGCCACCGGTGGTTGTAGCCGCTCCTGTCGCGGCTCCGCCCCCTCAGCCAACTCCAGCGCCCGCCCCAACGGTTTACGATCCAGCCGATGCGGTCACATGGACGGGCTGGCTATGGGCGGTGATTCTTCTGCTGGCCGGTGGGATCGT
This sequence comes from uncultured Phycisphaerales bacterium, assembly GCA_963773725.1. GTDB lineage: Bacteria > Planctomycetota > Phycisphaerae > Tepidisphaerales > Tepidisphaeraceae > PALSA-1353. The sequence continues at coordinate 151,498 of CAVZCA010000005.1, read as the reverse complement.
AACGATCATCATCAACGCGATCGCGGCCATTCGCGGGCGCAAGCTGACGACGTAAATTCGCCTGGCTGGGTCGCGGCGCGCTTCACGCAAGGTCAATCCGATATCTGCACTTCTCTTTTTCCCCTCGTTGATACAGCGTGTGCTCCGGCGGCACCGGAACAATCTCCTCCAGCGTCGCCCCAAGCCGCTCGCACGTCCGCCGCGATGCGTAGTTGTCTGGATTGCACGTGATCCAGAGCGGATGAATTCCATGTTGGCGGGCCAGCGGCAAGAGAAGCCTGCACGCCCGCTCCGCGTAATGTCGCCCGCGCGCCGGGGGATAAACGTGATACCCAATGTGCCCGCTATACATCACCGTATCATGGGAACTTCCGATCCTCAGGCCGATTCCGCCGGCCAGCGGCAATTCGGGATGGTCCTTCAACCGCATCCAGAAATGATATTCCGCGACAATGCCCCGAGCGGAGTTCGGCTGCTGCCTGCCGCCCGGACAGACCGTGAGAAAATCCAACAACTGCCGTTTCGATGTCTCAGCCAGCGCCGGCGCCTGCTGGATGGACAGCGGATGCCGGCACGCCGCGAGCACCGCATCAACCCATTGCTCCGATGGGGCGATCAATTCCAATTCGGCGTCAACAAGCGAGCCCGGATTCAAAAAAGTAAACGATGGGGTTGAAAAGTGGGAAAAAGGAAGGCAATCACGCAGGCGAAACGGCATCGGTTGATCTTCCGCGTAGGGCGGAGGGACACCGCAACTCGGCCCGATGGGCCGACTCTGTCCGATCAATGCGTCGAAAACAGATTCGCCTTGTCCCCGAATACCGCCGTGAACCGCATCAGCAGGACCAGAAAGCAAATGATATTCACCAGCGTCGCCACCACCGCCAGAACGGTGTAGACGTTGTTGGTCGGCTTCATGACAAGCGGGCGATCACCGGTTGCGATACGACTCATGGCATGGCTCCAATCACAAACGCCTTACGATCCACGAAGCTGGGTCTTGACCTCGTTCCCCTTCTGCACCTGGGAAACCTTGTCCGGCTTCCCTTCAAGACGGCCGATGGAATTATCCGTATCCACCGTATCGATGGTCACGATTCCAAGAAAGTCCGGGCCGTCTACAACGTAAAATCTCATTCCCTTGGAGACGCCGTCGGCGCTGCCGACTGAGATCGTCACGAACGTATTTCCGTTGATGACGCTCTTCTCCCGCACGACGCCTTCAATCGATGGCGCGCCAATCCCATTGGCCACCGGGGCCGCGATAATCTGATCGGGATCATAACCCCGCTCCTTCAGAGCTCCGGACAGCTTTTGCATGTTCTCTTTCGATTCCGCGAGCTGCTCCTGCGTCTCTTCCTGGCGGGCCTGAAGGCTTTCCAGCGTGCTGGTCAATTCCGCGTTTCGGCGGCCGAATTCCTCGTTCTGCTTAACGAGGCTGTCATTCGACGTGCGAAGCTGCGTAACCTGATCCTGAAGCTTGTTGGCGGTGGAGGTCGTCAACTGAACATTGCTGTTGGCCGTGTTCAGCGATCCCTGCATATTGGTGTTGTCAGACTGCAGCCGCGCGATGGTGACGCGTGCTTCATTCAATTGTGACTGCACCGCGCCGATGGCCGCGGCATTATTGCTGTTGTCTTTCTGATGCTGCTGGCTTTCGGAGTTGTACTGATCCTCGGCCTTCTGCTTGGCCGCGAGGTTCGATGCCGATTGCATGCGCTGAGCCGAAAGCTGCTGATTGGCGGCGTCCAACTGTGGCTGCAATGGCTGCGCCTTGTTGACGAAAACAACGATCGCCGCTGCGTTGAGCATCGAGACGATCACCAGCAGCACGACAAACAATTTGGTAAGGGGACTCAAATGCGACTCCTTGAACTACTCCCACGAACCCCCGCGAAAATCCGCCTCTGTGGGGCCTAGCTATCCTAATGATGGCCTCACTTCTGTCAACTTTTTTCCAGTCTGGACCCGGCTTTCGCCCCCAACACCCAATTGCCGCTCCCCAATCGAGTTTCCTCAATTGGCATTCGACATGCTGGATGACCGCAATTGTAAAATGCCCGTGGCTGCTGAGATACGCACCGAAGCCTCCGGATCTTTCAGCAAATCAGCCAAATATGGCTGTAAATCAGTGCGTCCGATAGACCCCATCGCCAGGGCCGCGAGTGATCTCTGCCGAGCATCTTTGCTTTTGACCGCGGGAACAGCCACGTTCCAACCTTCATCCGAGCCCAGCATCCCCAGCCCCCTCGCCGCGGCCAGCGACACTTCCAAATAATCATTCGCCAATTCCCCCCTCAAATGCTGAATCACACGCTGATCTCCCGTCTCGGCAAGAGCTTGCAGCGCGATCATCTGATCGTCCGGGTAAGCGCTGATTGAAAAAGCGACCAAATCCGTCAGCCCGCGCTGATCGCCCAATCTCCAGAGGGCTTCCGCCGCCTGGAGCCGCACCGATGGGACACGGTCCGATAACAAGGTAGTGAGCATCTTGCTCGCGCTCGGCTCCTTCAGCAGCCCAAGCACCATCGCCACCGTCCCGCGAAGATGCGGATCGGGACTCCCCGCGAATTTTTCCAGATCGTGACTCAATCGCGTATCCCCCAAACGGTGCAGCGCAAAACGCACGCCGGTCTGCACCTGCAAGTTTGGATCATTGGCCATCGCCTTGAGCGGCTCATACGCATCCACCAGTTTCAGTTGCCCGGCCGCCATCGCGGATGCAAATCGCACTGGGGCGTCCGGATCGTTCAACCCCTTCAACACCACGTTTGCCGCATCAGTTGGATCGACATCGCTCAATGCCTCGATGGCATTGCATCGCATGAACGGATCAGACGAAGCCGTCTCCAACATCAATTCCTGAATGGCCTGCGCGCGCAAAGTCGAATCGATGGGCTTAGCAGAATAACTCGGCGCGGGCGGCACCGCCGGCGCGGGAGGCGGCATCTTCGCCTGCGGATCAGTGTGATTTCCACATCCGGCCAAAACAAACACCAGCAAAATGCCCAACACCTTTTTCATATGCTGCTCCGCTTGCGTTTCCAAAAAGCCCATCCCGCGATGATTGCCGATCCAATGGCGCAGGCCTCGACAAAAATATCGCCGAATCTTGTGTAAAAAGTCAATCGCCTGTCAATCATGATCTGTTTGACAGCGGTCCCGGTGACGCGAGCATTCAGAAGATTATTTGCCAGCCCATTCGAATCAATAAACCCGCTGATTCCCGTGTTAACGCTGCGGGCCGACCAGACGCGGTTCTCAATGCTCCGAAACGTCGCTGCCTGCAGGTGCTGCGTATTCTCGTTGGCCTTGAACCACCCATCATTCGTCAAATTCACCAGAAAATCCGCCCGCTTCCCGCCACCATCCCTCGGCCGGAACATCGCCGAACAGATGCTGGCATCAATATCCTCAAAACAGATCGGCGTGACGAATCGCCAATCCCGCCCATCATCGGACAAATGGAATACAGTCAGCGCATTACTATCACCCGGCTGCATGACATAATCCGCGTAATACTTCGGCCCAAGCGTCACCGACAATTGATACAGCCAGTGCACCCAATCCTTACCAGGAATATATTCCCCCCACGGAACCAGGTGGATTTTATCGTATCGATGCCCAATCGAATCATCCATTTGGCCAGTACGATCAAAGAAAAACGCGCTATTCCGCTTGTCATGCGGCGCAAGCTCCGATTGTCCATCATGTTCCTGCGGCTTCCAATCCGCTTCGTAATCTCCGCCTGTCAGCAGCCCCACATGATATTTCGCCGTCAGCTCGCTTATCCGATCGTACAATTCCCGGCAGATCGGAATCAGCTCGCGAGCCTCATGATTCAGCGGATACATCATCGTCTCCGACCAGACGACCAAATCGATCGGCTGCTTCTCCAGCGCAGCAATCGTTTGCTCGGAATGAAAAGCCATCCGCTGCTCAATTGTCGCACCCTTTTCCCCGGAATTGCTCTGCGGATAATTCGCCTGAACCACCGCCACCACCGGTCCCGGCGAAAGCGATTGCGGCGTCTGCCACATGCGATAAGTCCCGTACACCAGAATTGCCACAGTCATCGCCACCACCACGCCCGCCGCCTGAATCAGCCGCTTTGTCTGATCCCGCCGCACCCAGGCCATCGCCACGATCGCATTGACAATCACCACCCAGAAGCTGACCCCGTACACGCCGGTGATATCCGCGATCTGGCAAATTCCCAGATTCGGCGTCTGCGTATGCCCCAGAAACAACCACGGCAGGCCGGTGAAAATGATTCCACGCAGCCATTCAAACGTCACCCAAATCGCGGCAATTCCCAACATTCCCGGGATGATGGCAACCTTATCAATCAACCCCGCCCCGCGAATCACCAGCGCCGCAAATCCCCAGTACAACCCGCAGAAAATCATCAGCGCCATCATTCCCGGCCAACTGATGTACGACATCCACCACATATTGGCGGTGAAGAAAACGGTCCCGGTGATCCAGCTAAAGAAGAAAGCCGACTTCTGTGATCTCGTGCCCGCGAGAAAAATCAGCCACGGCGCCAGTCCGATCCACGCCAGATAAAACTGCCCAACGGGCGCAAACGAAAGTGTCAGCAGCGCAACGCAGCCAACCAATAGAAATATCGCTCTTACAGCGCCCATGCGCGGCGGGGGGGTGCCAGCCATTGCACTCATTTCTAACCGAATTCCAGCAACCCTTCATCTTCCAACAAAATAAAAGAGCCCGGAAGCAGGCCTCCGGGCTGTTTGCGTCTGATTGAAAATGAATCGGATTAGATAGCCGTCTTTCGCATCCGGCGAACGATCCCGAACAGGCCCAATCCTGCGAGCATCGCCAGCGTGGCGCTCGCCGAATTCGGCAGCGGCACCGCAGCAGGCCCGGCGCCGGACAGCACATCGTTGATGCTCACGATCTCCGAATCGCCGGCATTAAGAGACATATTCCACGTTGCCGCAAATGCCTCGTCACCCGTCACCGGGCCAAGGGTAGTGCCCGGCGTGCCCGTGTTCGGATCTATCGTCGTGAAAACATCGGGTGTCGGCGTTGTCGTGAAATTCACCTTTGCGCCGGAGGGATCCGTTTGATCCGCCGTATTGGTCCCGGTCGCGGGGCTAAGCGTGAGCGTGTCATTGTTTGGCGTCCCATTAACGTTCAAATTGACCGTGTCGGTCAGATTGAAGGTCAGGACAGGGCTCGCCACAAAATCCGGCGTGACCGAACTCGGAACAACCGGTGTTCCGGTGTTCGTCACGGTAATCGTTTCGTTAATCCCTGAAGCGCCGCTGCCGGCATTGCCGCCGCTCAGGATTTCCTTCACCCCCACCGTGAATCCATTTCCGGTGTACAAGATCGATGCGATCCCATCGCTGAACGATGAACTCGTCACGGTAAGCATGTTGAGTTCATTCGGGCTGCCCGAGCCGGTGGTGTACGTGAAATCTTCAAACCCATCCGGGAGGCCGGCGTATTGGTCCACGCCATCCACAACCCAACTCGTGATGAACGGCGATGATGCACTGCTCGGATTGATCGTCAACGTCGAATTGCCGTCGGAGATGCTCGCGGCAAAAGCCCCGCCCGCAAAAATCACCCCCGTCGAAAAAGTCATCGCAACAATCGCCAACTGACGCAGACCTGAAGCCTTGGTACGCAGCATTCTAAACTCCATGACTGGCAAAAAAGCCCACCCTTCGCGGCGAGATAGAACCTCCGCTGATCCCAACTACCCACTGGGGTGAAGCGAAACCCACTTTACAAAGCATCCGACCGTCGATGCAAAACAAATCCACGATTTGGCACATATTGCCGCAAAGTCGTGTTGCTAAGCTGGGGACCATATCCGGTCCCTAACGGATATTCGGTTATTGACGCAGTCCTGGCGTAGTTAACTCCTTTAAGAACAGGAGTCCCATAAACGAATCATCCTGATCGAAATCGATCGGCCCCGCCCAACTGGCCGATTCACCCGTGTTTTGGAAATGCTGAATAAAATTAAACCGCAAAAGCCGCGGCTTTGATGAGCTTCCACTGAGCAATAATTGCCAGGGGATGGCCGCCTCGCCGGTCCACGCCCCTTCGTGCAGTTCAGCAGCGTAACGCACCATCGTCCCGTCGATTTCGCGCCACGGATCGGCATTCATCTTCGGATCCAGCCGCCGTTTCACTACGCAAACCCCATTCGGCTTGCACGTCAGATACGTCAGCGGCCCCACGGAATTGTCATCGTAAATCGGCTGCACCAGGATTTCGCAAAGGTCCTCCCCCCACGCCCGGCGAAATTCATAATCCACAAAATTCCGGTGAAGCTCCTGATGCGATGAAACGCCGTTCACGCAGAACGCGAGATAAAAATCATCATCGCTCCAACCGGTATAAACCTGTGAAGGCGTGGATGACGGCTCGATCCGCCAGTGCTGAATCGACGGCCGATCCACCATCTTCGTCAGCGGTCCATCGTGAATCAGATCGTCACCGCTCCAGTCATTCAGTTTGCCATCGATCAGAATATTCCCCTCGCGCCGCATGCTCGCGGCAACCGGAAGCGCCGCCTGCGTCTGGTATGTCCCGCGCGTATAGCCATCGACAAACGTGATCTCAACCGGCTTCGCCGAACCCGGCGTGATCCGATCCAGGTTCACCCGCGCATCCATCGAAAAGCTCTGCACCCAATACGTCCGCAGCGCGCCGATCAACTGCGGCGCCGGATTAAATTCCCAGCCATCCCCGGCTCGGCTCCATTGCAATTGATTCGCGTCCGGCCGATTGTCGCCGGCGTTGTAAATATCCACGCCCAATCGCAATAGCGCCCAGTTATCTCCGTTTGACCGGGTCGGATCATCCCATAGCCACTGCGCCGTCCGCGGCAAAACATACGGCCGCTCCTTCGGCTCCTGCCAGCGAACCATCGCGAGATTCAAATCCCGCTCCTGATCCTTCACAGCCGGATCATCCGGCGAAGACTCCGGCGATCGCAACAAAATCGCTCGCGCCAGCAGCTCGTGCGCCTCATCCCACGTTTTCTGATCGATCGTCCCGCTCAGCAAACCATATTCAGGATCAGGCGATTGCGCCGGCTGAAGTTCTACCTGCCGCGTAATCAGCCGCGCCAGCAGCAGCGCATCGGTCTTCATCCCGCGCTGATTTGCCAGCAAAAGATATTCGTAATCCTGCTGCGCCCGCCGAAGCCATTTTAATTGAATGCTCTGCACCGGCTCATCCACGCCAAACCAGCTTCCCGGATAAAACAAGGTCAGCTTGCCGGGATCCGCCTGCTGGGACGGATCATCCTGCTGCGGCAGTGCATCAGACCAGAAAATCAAATCCGCATGCCTCAGATACGCCAGCCACGCCCAGAGCCGCACATCCCGCTCGCTCGTCCCCGCCCCAACATACGGCGCCAGCCCCGGCGCTCGGTCCGCAGCCAATGCTCAGGCCGGCGAAGTTCCACCGGCCACGACTGCGTCGGCGCCTCCAAACACCAATCCCGGTGCAAGTGTGATTAGACGATCCACCATCGACGGGTTCAGCAGCATCGGATTATCCGATGAGACGAACTGGATCTGATCGTCCTCCAGCGGCACAGCCACGCGCACCAGCGGATGCGTATCGAGAATAGACCTCACCTTCATCGAAAACTGGATGCTCTCCAGCGCCGTCGCCCGGCCCGGCGAATCCTTCCGCAAAAATACCGCCGTCGGGCTCAGCCAATCCTGCTGATTGAAATGCGTCGCGGCGTTCGACCAATACTCCCGCCGGCTCGCCGCATCATAATTGTCCAGATAATCGGCGCTCGGCAGCGGCCAATACCCTAGCGGCGTCTTGTCCGCGAACGCGCTCCCGCTCAGCCATGGAGAAATCACCGTATCGAAATCCGACCAGTCCACCTGCGGCGTTTGCGCAATCAGCCATTTAACCGTCGGCTGCAACCGCGGCACGACCACTTCAGTCCGATTCTCTTCCGCCAGTTGAACCAATTGATCAAGCGTTTTGATCGCCGCTGCATAAGTTGGATCGCCACGGTTCATCAGCCTCGGTGAGATCGCCTCGAAAGCGTCCGGATAAAGCTGCCGCAGCCGATCCCAGTTGATTTCACTCACCATCATCAGATGACGCTGCTGCGGAATCGCAAAATCAAAAACGTGCAGCGACACCTGCACGGCCGAAGCTGTGCTCGTCCGCCCACTAGCCCCCGGCTGGCATGTAATCGCGTAATCCCCCGGCTGGGCCCGATCGGGAACATGCAGATCGATCCACACCACCGGTGCATCCGCGCCATCGGCAGCCCGGCTCTGCGGATCAAACGGATGAGCCGGATCGCGTAAGCTCGAAAGATCAACCACCCCACCCCGGCAAACCAGCGGCAGCAGCGCCCGCGGCAACTCTTTCGTCCCCGCCGCCAAACCCGTTTGTCTGACATACCCGGCGCGGTTCGTATCCACCGGCATCGGCAAAACCTGATATGCCGAAAAATTCTCCGCCGCTATCGCCGGCGAAACATGTAGCTGAAGCGTCGGCCTCTGCCCCATCTGCCCCGTATTCCCAATCCGCACGGCAAAGCTGACCCACTCATTCTTCGCCGCCGATAGCATCACCGGCCCGTCGATCGTCGTCGACTCCAGTGAACTATCCATGTCCACCGCCGTGACCGTCGCCCCACCGGCAATTTTTGCCGGATTAGATTCCCGGGTCATCTGACATCCCCCGGCCAGCGCAAGAATAATGAACCCGGCGCTAAGAACCCCCTTTGCAATGCAACGCCCCCTTTCATGCGTAGTTGATGCGCACCGCCAGAGCGTTTGCCACATGTTTCGCCGGGGTCGCATCGACATACTTTGATTCATCAGGGCTTCCAAACACAACAGAAAATGAAAAATAGATAAACCCAAAACCCCTGAAAACGACTCAAAATCGGGCATTTCACGCTAAAAAACCTTCGGCGAGCATAAGTAATTCTCTCCAAAAATCAGCCGCGGCACAAACTTTGTTTTACTCCAATCGTGCGAATGAAAAAGACTATCAAGAATCTGGGATGTTTGGACGGTTGACAATACAAAGGCGTGGCCCGTGATACATGGGACCTCGCCAATAAGCCTCGTTTCCTCCTCCGCCAGGCCGCACGGCACAAACCCTCCGCCGTGCGGCCTATTTTATTTTTTAAGCGCCGACCGATCCGCCAGAACATTCACCGTGCAATCAACCACCGGATCTGGACACGACCAGACCAGAAAAAACATCGCCTCCCGCGCCAGCCGCTGCGCGGGATGATCCAGAACCAGCGCCGATCCCTTGTGCAGCGCCACCGCCGCTTGTGTGATGCGCATCGCCAGGTCATTACACGCTGCCCGCAATTGCGGCCCCGCAGCCGCTGCGTCCGCTTCGCGCCCGGCTTTGCATAATTCCAAAACTTCGCTGCGCAGCGCCGACAGTTGTTCGCCAAATCGCATCGCCAAAGATCGACCCCGATCCGAATCATGCCGCGAGATCAAATCCAGCGCACCACGGCAAAGGCCGAATTCTAAAAACACCTGGCTCAGCGGAATACCCCGTGACGGCCCCGAAAGCGCCTTGGCCACCGGCCCGCGCAAAAGCCACCGATTTTCCAGTCGAGCCCCGCGCAGCTCCACCCGCGACGTCCAGCTCGATCGCAGCGCCACAAGTTCCAGTGGCGGCTGAACCAGCACACCTGGCAAATCCGTCGGCAACACAAATAAAATCTGCTGCCCATCCTCAATAACCGCCCCGGCAACAATAAACTTCGCCTTGGCCGCCCCGGTTGACCACGGAATCACCCCATCCAGCCGATAGCCATCTCCCTCTGCGACCGCCCGCAACCCCCCTTGCTGGCTCGTGGTCAATTGAGCGATCCCAATCGTGGCAAAATATTCCCCGCGGGCGAGTGCCGGCAAAATCTCCTGGCGCAGAACAGAATTTTCTCCCCCGTCAATCAAACCAATGGCCGAATCCCGCTGCGAAACAATCAGCGCGGTCGCCACGGAAGCGGACGCAATCGCCTCATACCGCAGATGCAACTCCAGCGGATCGATCTCCTCGCCGCCGAATGTTCGGGGAACGTACCATTTCCAGGCGCCAATCTTTCCAAGATCAAGCAAATCATCAGCCGGCCAATCCCCGGCGCGATCAAGCAGCGTCACCCGCGCACTCATCGCCGGAAGAACCTGCTTCAAACTCTCAAATGAAACGTCCATCGCATCCAATTAGTTTTCCCCAATCCCCGCCACCCGCGGCTTACCCAGCGGATTGGCCAAAATCGGGGCTGACATAACGGGCAAATCTTGAACTCAAAAAGCCGATGCACCTGATCCTGAAGTTCCTCGGCCGACATTTTTCCCATTTCATCCAGCAACTCATGAACAGCCGCGTCAAAATCCAATGATTTTAAATCCCCCGAAGTCACCGGCGCCATTGAAGGATCAGCAAACACCTCAATCCGCACAATATAATGTGCATGCGGCGCAAGCGGCTTACTACACAAACTGCAATGCTCCGGCGACATAGTTGATCATTATAGCTCCCGAGCAACGGATAACCGCCAAAACGCCATGACGCCAAGATAAAAATGATCCCAATGTTAGAAATGAAATATCTTGATTCTTCCTTGGCGTCTTAGCGTCATGGCGGTTCAATTGTTTTCCCTTGATTTACACCATCCCCACGCCGATAATAAGTGTATGAACCATCGTTCGATCCGATTGATGCCGATGCGATTGGGATAGCCAGCTTGCGGGTCCGCCCCGAGCCGTCTATCCCGTGCGCAGCGTCACAGTCGAATCAGACGATGGTTTTTTTGTTGCCCTTCATTTGAAATGGTTCCCCCATGAGCAAGACCTTTTACATCACGACGCCGATTTACTATCCCAACGGCGAGCCCCATCTCGGCCACGCCTACACCACCATCGCCACCGACGCCCTGGCCCGCTTCCATCGCCGCAGCGGCGAGCAGACATTCTTCCTCACCGGCACCGACGAGCACGGGATCAAAATCGTCAAAACCGCCGCCGCCCAAAATATCGAGCCCAATGTCCTTGCCGATTCCATGGTCGAAGTCTTCGAGAAATTCTGGAAAGAGATCGATATCAGCAACGATGATTTCATTCGCACCACCCAGCCCAGGCATAAATCCTCGGTGCAGGAGATCATCCGCAAGCTGCTGGCCAACGACGACATTTATCTCGGCAGCTACGAAGGCTGGTACGACGAGGGACAGGAGGAATTTGTCACCGAAACCGAAGCCAAGGCCCGCGAATTCAAATCCGCGATCAGCGGCAGCCCCCTGACGCGATTTTCCGAAAAAAGCTATTTCTTTCGATTAAAAAAATACGTCCCGCGATTGCTCGAATATATCGAACAAAACCCCGATTTCATTCAGCCAACGATCCGCCGCAACGAGGTGGTCAGCAAATTGAAGCAGGGCGTCGAAGACCTTTCCATCAGCCGCGGCACGCTCAAGTGGGGCATTCCGATGCCCAATGATCCCGAGCACGTCGTCTACGTCTGGATCGACGCGCTCAGCAATTACATCACCGCCCTCGGCTACGGCTCAGCCGACCAGACCCTCTTCGACAAATTCTGGCCGGCGAATGTCCATCTCATCGGCAAGGAAATCCTCTGGTTCCACACCGTCTATTGGCCGGCGATCCTCTTCTCGCTGAACCTCCCGCTGCCGAAAAAAGTCTTCGCCCACGGCTGGTGGACCAGCGGCGGCAAAAAAATGAGCAAATCGATGGGCAATTTCGTTGATCTGCAAAAGCTGCGCGAGGTCATCAGCACATATTCACTGGACGCGCTCCGGTATTATCTTCTGCGCCGCCCCCTTCGGCAGCGACCTCGATTGGACCGACGCCGATTTCCTGAAATCGTTCAACGAGCTGAAAAACGTAGTCGGCAACTGCCTGAACCGCACGGTAAAAATGATCGACCGCTACCGCGGCGGCATCCTCCCCCCGGCAGGCGACCTGCAACAAATCGACCGCGACCTCCTCGCCCAGGGCGAAAAGCTCCCCTCCCAAATCGCCGCAGCCTACGACCGCGTCGAACTCCAGCAATGCGCCGAACTACCGGTGCAATTAGCCAGACTCACCAACGGCTACATCGACGCCACCGAGCCATTCAAACTCGCCAAAGACGTCGCGCAAGCCGGCCGATTGGACACGGTCCTGAACGTAGCTGCGCACTCTATCCATCGCAGCCTCATCGGCCTGCTCCCAATTCTTCCGAAAAAAGCAGCCGAAGGATTGTCGCAGCTAAAAATCGATGCCACCGGCAAAACGTTCGACTGGCTCTATGCCAACCCGCCAACCGCCGGCGCAAAACTCGGCGATGCGCAGCCGCTGTTTCCGAATGTTCCGCCAGCAGGCCCAACAATTTAGGAAGGTCGTTTGCTGCTGTTTCAATTCTGTGGATCTGACGATTTCATAACCTATCGCTAGGCGAGAGGGTTTCTCAATGAAATGCGACGGACCAAAAATTTTCGGTAATCCTTTGGATCGGCCTTCGTATATAATTCAGTGAGATGGAATTGAAATCCAAACCCAATCGACGCGCATATATCCAAGCCCTGGCCCGAATGACACCCGCGCAACGCCTGGCCAAGGCGATGGAACTCTCCGAACTAGCCAAGCGACTCTTTCTCCACGGCCTTCGGCGGCGTTATCCGGGCGCCGATGAAAAACAGATCCTCGCCGAATATCTTGCCCGGACCGCGCGATTTCACAATCGGAACTACTGAAAAAGTCGTCACGGCACTGGAAGCAACCGGCATGCCTTACATGCTCCACTCACCTCTTCCCCAAATGCTCCCCCAGCCGCTCCAGCGTCTGTTTCCCACCTTCAATAGCCCCATATTCCTTGACCACCATCTCGCGATCCGCCGCTGAAGCAAAGGTCATCCGAATCGTCACCTTCGTCTTTTCGCCGCCGTCCAGGGCGTCGAATAGCCATGTCGCGAGGAAGTTCACTGTGGGAGCCCCCTTCTTACCGCCCCCATGCGTGAACACGAGCCGCTCCGGCTTCACGACCTCCTTGAATTGTTTGTAATTGGGATAGTCGGTCCCATCCGGACCATGCATGACACTCTTCCACACGCCGCCCGGCCGGACGTCCATTTCCTCAATCGTGGTCGTGAATCCCCGTGGCCCCCACCAGCGAATCACCTGCTGCGGATCGGTCATCGCTTCCCAGACCAGTGCGCGCGGCGCATCGAAAGTGCGCGAAATAACAATCTCCCGATCCGCTGCATTGGCCTCAAGCACATGCTCGCCGAGCTTTTCCAGGCTTTGCGTCCATCCCGCTTCCATCCCGGACAGATATGCGGCCGCGTACGCGACCATGGCAACGCCGCGCGTTCGCAGGGTCAGTTTCGTCTTGCCATTCTCCTCGGCAAATGTGACGGTGGTGAATCCTTCGATGATAACGTTTCCCCCTTTGTCGATGGCATTGTTGGTAAAGACGAGCCGCTCTGGCTTGACGATTTCGCGATAGACCCCCTCACAGGGATATTCCGCCCCATCGGGAGCCCGCATGACAATTCGCCACGCGCCGCCGACCCGCGCATCCACTTCGCAAACCGGGTTTGTAAATTGATTCGGTCCCCACCAGGCCGCGAGATGCTTCGGATCGATCCACGCGTTGAAAACAACGTCGCGGGGAGCGTCGAAGAGGCGGGTGATGACAACCTCTCGATTTGCAAACTCAGTTTTATTTTTTTCGGCCATGATGTTTCTCCTTTTTCTGTATTTCGCGCAAATAGTCATCCAAGCGATCAAAACTCTCTTCCCAAAACCGACGATATTCTTCCAGCCAATCCACGGCACTCTTCAGCGGCGCAGCCTGAAGCCGGCAAGGCCGCCACTGCGCCTCCCGCCCGCGCGCAATCAACCCAGCCCGCTCCAGCACCTTCAAATGCTTTGAAATTCCAGGAAGCGTCATCTTGAATGGCTTGGCCAGTTCGGTCACCGAGGTCATCCCCTTTGAAAGCCGCGCCAAAATCGCCCGCCGCGTCGGATCGGCCAGCGCCGCAAAGGTTGTGCTAAGTAGATCGACAGTCATTTATATTAAACCAATAGGTTAATTAACTAATTGGTAAAATACAATAGGCGTCGTGAGATGTCAACAAAAATCACGAACGACTTTGCCTCCCCAAATCTCCGCCCCGAAAAGGATCGCTAAAACGTCAACAGGCAAGCCAGGAGCGTCCACGGCGGCAACGCCTTCACCTATTCGAGCAAGCGATTTCAGACGTCACAAAGCCCGCAACCGATCATCCGCTTCCGCATATATTTTATTTGAATCTATTTCACCGACTTAAAAATTAGATTGACTTGAATCGAAGGTCTAAGTAATTTCCCTTTCACTGGCACACAAAGAGGATGCCACCCCCATGATCCGCGGGAAGAACTGAGTTCACCTCTGTTGTTACAGTATAATTGATTCGACCTTCTTTCATGCCTGCCGTGCGGATCTCAGGCGAACTTTACTGAAAGGAGGTCGGTATGAACCGATCACTTCCATCTCGTCCGAATCTCGCCCAGCTCAAGCATCAGGCCAAGGATCTGCGCACCGCCGCGCGCGAGCGTGAACGCGATGCGATAGCCACCCTTCGGCGAATATCCAGATTCAAAAATGCGACCGACGAAAAAATCGCCGCCGAGGTTTCCCTTTCTGACGCCCAATTTGCCCTGGCGATGGAATACGGCTTCGCAAGCTGGCCCGCGCTCAAGAAAGAGATCGAAACCCTGCGAAAACGCCCGCTCATCGGCCCATCATCCGTCCGCGACGAAAACGGGGCGATCATCGTCAACGGATTTCAATCGGCCAGGTGGGGTCACGCCACCCGCCGGCAAAATTCCTGCATCGCGGTCTTGTCGCTGGTCTCCGAAGCCTTCGGCGACGAAGCCGATTACGACTTCATGATGGGCACGTCAGCGGCTGCCTTCCGCCTGCAAGTCTCACTCAAACAACTCTGCCCAAGCTCGCCAAACGCCACCTGCGGCTTTGACTGCCTCGACCCTGCCATCAAAGCCTGGGGCCGCGAAATAGATTGGCTGCCAACCGATGACAAACACGAATCCAATCGCGAAGCCGCGCGCAGCGAATCATTCAAAATATCAATCGTGCTTTACCTGTTATCGCCGCCGCTGAAGAATGCGATTTAGTCGTCGGTTACAAGAATGAAGGCCTGCTCATTCGCGAATATTCCGCGCGAGGCCGGTTACAAGCCAATGGAGAAGTGGCCCTGGCAAATCGGATTCCTATCCGAAGAGCGAGAAGCAACCGATCCGATCATACTGCTCGATGCATCCCTCGCGCGAGCGCTCGAAATGTTCGAAACCCCCACGATCAGCCGATACGCCAGCGGCCGCCATGCATACCAGCATTGGATCGAACAGCTTGAGGATGACTCGCGCTATCATGGCCTGACCTCGCAGCAGTTATTCCCAACAGCCCTAGGCAACGCCGTGATCTTCGATGGATTAATCGACGCCAGAGGCGCTGCCAGCAACTACCTGCACACTTTTTCCGAAGCGCTGAACCCGGTCGTCCCCGCATTGCGTGAGGCAGCGGCAAAGTGCGCCCAGATTGAACTCACTCTCCGCGCCAACCGCCGGCTGGCCCCATACCCCTGGGAACTCCCATCGCCCGAAAATTGGCCTCGAGACATTCGCCATGCCCAGGCCGATCTTTTACGCCATCTCGCGGCCATAGACGGGGAAATCATGCTGCATTTGAGCGAGGCAATCCGGGTACTTCCTTCCGAATAGGGGCCCCAGGCTCATTTCGTGATAATTCAGGTCACAACGGCTCCAACCCCGGACATGGAACCTGTTGTACGAAGAGATTGCAAATGACCGAGTCGCCCAGCGATCAGCAACTGCTCCTCGCATACACGGAAGAAAAATCCGACGGCGCATTCCGCGCCATCGTCGATCGTCATGCCGGCTGGATTTTTGCCGCCGCGTTTCGGCAACTTAGCGATCGACAACTCGCTGAAGACGCGGTGCAGATCGTCTTCGTCCTCCTCGCTCAGAGGTCCCGCAAAATGCTCTCCCATCAAAAACTCTCCGGCTGGCTATTCAATACCCTCGGATATACGGTCAAAAACCTCCGCCGATCGAGACTCAGGCGGCAAATGCACGAGCAACGCGCCGCTTTGGAACGGGACATCATCATCGAGCCGCCAATGGAAACTAATGATCTCGTCGCTCATCTCGATGCCGCCGTCGCCGGCCTCGGGCAGGCAGACCGCAACGCGATCGTGCTTCGCTTCTATCAGGATCGCTCATTCACCCAAATCGCCGAAACGCTCGGCATCTCGGAAATCGCGGCGCGAAAGCGAGTTTCCCGCGGCACGGAAAAACTGCGCAGACGATTCGAAAAATTAGGCGTGGCAAAGAAATCCGATTCAGCCGATTTATCCATAGTAGCAGTCCAGGGACTCGAGCATGCGCCCTCCAACCTCGCTCAATCCGCTGCCCACGTCGCCCTCGCCGCCAAGGCCGGCGCCGCGATTCCCCCGGCAATTCTCACCGCAACGAAAGGAACGGCATATCTCATGGCTGCCGCCAAAATAAAAATCTCCGCCGCCATCGTGATCCTCTTACTGCTCGCCATTCCCACGGCGATCATCACCATCCGATACTCCTCATCGCTTCTCGCGCAATCCGCGCCGCCCGATTCCGCCTCGGCGTCCACTGCAGCCTCAACCCGTCCGACGAATCTCGCGAGCTACTACGCTCTGCAACCCAATCAGGTATTCAAACGGATTACCGATGCGCCCCCCGATCTCCGCGATCAATTTCTGAGAGATCACGGCAGTGCCAGGGCCCGTCCAGTCGGCCATTTCTTTGCAGCCTCGGCCAGAGGCACAATGTGGCTCACCGGCTCTTCGCCCGCCCCTGCCTACGCGCTCAGCCAACTGATTAATACGGTCAGCTTTATCCGTGGATCATCCTTCGTGGAAGCCGAACTTGACGGCAATTTGGCCGGCGCCCAACTCACCGGCGATATCATTTACAAAGCCGACGCTCCCAACGATGAATTTGTCGCCGGCCTCGCGAAATTCCTTCATGACGAGTTTGCGATAGACGCCACGGTTACTTACCGCGATGTCCCAAGAAAGGTCATCGTCCTCCGCGGCCATTATAAATTCACGCCGCTCCCGCAAGCGCCGCATCGTTCGATATGCCTCAGCGTTGCCTTGAAATCTTCGATAATTATCCGCTCGATAAGCACTCGAAGAGCGACGGTTCAAGCGAGACAGGCCTCCCTCATCTCGCCCGCGACCTGGGCGATTACTTGAATGAGCAAGTCTTCATCGAAGCGGATGGCCTCCCCGGTTTCTGGAGCATGCGCACCTATGGGCATCTTTCCAACGATCTTGCCAATCGTGATCTGATTTTGCAGCACATTCAGCAGCAGACAGGCCTGACTTGGACAGAAGAAACCCGCACCGTGAGCCGTTTGTTTATTGAAAAGCCGGTTCATTAAAAGAGTGGGGCGATCTGCTCTACAATTCCACTTCATCCGCCGGCGAACTCAGGAGCGGAATTTCCTCAACAGGCTCCGGCGATTCCCCGCCCTGGAACAGCGGCTGTTGCTGCACCCGCGATCGCCGCGCCCCCTCACCCGCCAATTCCACCCGCCCCTGCCCATTCAGCGTGAATTCCAATTCCTGCTTCATCGCCGGCGTAGGCCGGACAGACCAGGCATTATCAAGCGTAATCAGCGCCCGCTTCGATCCATTCGCCGGCACGCTCAGAAACGTTTGGCAATTCCCCTTGTGCTTCGTCAGAACCGGCTTAAGTTGCCGCAGAATTTCCGCCGCCCCATCAACTCGGTCGATCTCCACCTTCACCCAGCGCATCAGGCGCAGACACCGAATCAGAAATCGGAATCAGATCGTTAACGATAATCACCGGCGTCTCTCGCCGTTTGTCCACCTTGCCGCGAAGGAAAACTATCTCCTCCGCCGCGACGGCTTTTGGGTGTCTCTTTGAAATATCCGCCAAAGTCTCCGCGAAGAGAGTTGCTTCGATCTGCCCGTCCAGATCTTCCAATGTCAGAATCGCCATCGGCTGCCCAGCCGATCGCCCGCTTTTCGTGATCGCCCGTTTGATCTTGTTGATCATTCCGCCGATCGTCACTTCCGTCCCCTCAGCCAGATTTTTGGCCTCGCGCGTCGTCGCTGTGGCGTAATTCGTCAGCGCACGACTCATGCTCCGTCAAAGGATGATCGGTGATATAGAAGCCAAGAAATTCCTTCTCATATTTCAGCAACTCCGCGTGGGGAATTCCTCCAGATTAGGCAAAACATCAACCGGCTTGGATGCTCCGCTATCCACCGCCGCCGCCCCAAACATATTCAGTTGTCCCATCCGCTTGTCCTGCTGCGATTGCTGCCCCATCTCAACAGCCCGGTCGAGAATAGCCAGAAGCTGCGCTCGTTTCGCCTTCAGCGTTGAAAACGCGCCGCATTTAACAAGCGCCTCCATCGTCCCGCGAGTCACCTGTCGTTGATCCACTCGCTCGCAGAAATCATAAAGACTCGCGAACGGCCCCTTATTTTTTCGTTCCTCAATGATCGCTTCGACGGCTTTCTCACCTACGCCGCGCACCGCCATCAGCCCAAACCGGATCACACCGGTTTTCTTGAGATATATCGGCGTGAAATCCTTGTCAGAGGAATTGATATCCGGAGCCTGCACCGTGATCTCGCGTGCACGGCATTCCTCTATATATTCAACCACCTTATCCGTCGATCCCATTTCAAACGTCAGCAAAGCAGCCATGTATTCAACCGGGTGATACGTCTTCATGTACGCCGTCTGAAACGCGAGGATCGCATATCGCGTCGAGTGGCTCTTGTTGAACCCATAGCCGCCGAATTTAAGAATCAATTCGAACAATTCATCAGCTTTGTCTTTGGTAATGCCGTTGGCACGCGCACCCTGTAGAAAATCCGGCTTGTATTTTGCAATCACATCCGATTGCTTCTTGCTGATTGCTTTGATGAGTTTGTACGCGGCGCTCAATTCGATCCCGCCAAGCCGATTAAATATCCGCATCACCTGTTCCTGATAGACCATGATCCCATAGGTCTCAGCCAGGATTTCATCCATGATCGGATGCACCTGCGGAACTTTTTCTTTCCCAAGCTTCCGATTGCAGTAAAGCGGAATCAGTTCCATCGGCCCCGGCCGGTAGAGCGCATTCGCGGCGATCAGATCTTCCAGCCGGTCCGGATGCATTTTCATCAGCAGGTCGGTCATCCCGCCCGATTCAAACTGGAAAACGCCCTTCGTCTCCCCGCGGCAAAACAGGTCGAGAACCGCCCGATCGGTGAAATCAATCTTCTCGATGTCGATTTCAATCCCCTTGATCTGCTTCACAAGATCGATGGACCGCTGCAGCGTCGTCAACGTCCGCAACCCGAGAAAATCCATCTTCAGCAGGCCAACCTTCTCAACAATCGGCCCTTCAAACTGGGTCAGAAGATCGTCCCCATTTTTGCAAAGCGGAACAAAATTCTCCAGCGGTTGATCCGCAATCACCACGCCGGCAGCATGCATCCCCGCATTGCGGCACAACCCCTCCAGCCGTTTGCCGAGATTGATGATTTGATTGACCTGCGGGTCCTTCTCATACAACTCAGCCAACTCCGGCGATTGCGCCAGCGCCTTCTCCAGATTCATCCCCGGCGTCCCGGCGATCAGCTTGGTGATCTTATCCGTCAGCGCCAGCGGAACGCCCAGCACGCCGCCCGACATCCTTGCAAACCGCCCGGGCCGCTAGTGTGCCAAAGGTAATAATCTGGGCCACATGCCCATATTTATTCCGGACATATTCAATCACCTTCGCGCGGCCGTCCTGGCAAATATCAATATCGATATCAGGCAGATCATTTCGGCTCGGGTCCATGAACCGCTCAAACAGCAACCCGTAGCGAATCGGATCGACGTTGCACAATCCCAGCAGATATCCCACCATCGTCCCAACGCCCGATCCCCTCGCCCCCACGGGAATCCCGTTCTCTCGCGCAAAATTGCAGAAATCCCACACAATCAAAAAATACGAGCAGAAATTCTTGCTCGTGATCACCTTCAATTCCAGATCAAGCCGGTCGCGAATCTCCGCCGAAACATCCCGCGTACTGAAGCGCCATTCAAGCCCATCCTCACAAAGCTGCCGCAGATACCGTTCGTCATCAGCGATCGGAGTTGAGCCAACCACCGGCTCGCGCAGCGATTCCTTCGGCACCCGATAAACCGGCGCAAACCGCTTGGAAAAATCCAGTTGAACATCGCACATCGCCGCGATCCGCGCGGTGTTCTCAATCGCCTGGTCGAAACTCCCAAGCGCTTCGGTCATCTCCTCAGAGCTTTTCAGGTAAATCTCAGTCGGATATTTCATCCGCCCTTCGTCACTGACCAGTTTCCCCATGCTGATGCAGCACAAAACATCGTGCGCATGATGATCATCCTTGTTCAGAAAATGCACATCATTGGTCGCCACCAGCCCCACGCCCAGTCGCTTCGCCAGGCTGGCGAGTTCAGGATTTACCATATCCTGCTCGGCCACCCCTTGTTTCTGCACCTCGATAAAGAACCGATCCGGCCCAAAAATATCCAGGTAAGTCTCAGCAATAATCTTCGCGTTCTTGGCATCGCGGCGCATGAGACACGAAGGAATTTCCCCACCCAGACAAGCGCTGGTCGCGATGAGCCCGCCGCGAAATTCTTTCAAAATTTCCTTGTCGATCCGCGGCTTGTAATAAAACCCTTCCCGGTAGGCGAGGCTCGATAGCCGAATCAGGTTCCGATAACCCTCAAGATTCTGAGACAAAAGCAGCAAGTGGTACGACGCATCGCTCCCGGTCCCGCTGGGGGACGATCGCTCCCGCCGGTCTCCCGGAGCCATATACGCTTCCATGCCCAAAATTGGCTTGATCCCAGCCTTGATACATTCGTTATAGAACTCCACCACCCCGAACATGCACCCATGGTCCGTTATCGCGATGCTATCCATCCCCAGTGCTTTAACCCGCTTCACCACATCCGGAATGCGGCAGGCGCCATCCAGCAGGGAATAATGGGTATGGCAGTGAAGATGGACAAACGAACCGGTTGGCATGGGCTGATTGTCGGGCACGGCCCGCTTCCCAACAAGAGGTTAGGGACTTGATAACAGAATCTCCACGAACTGATCCCCCCCGGACCCAAGTTTTTTGTATATTCTCAAGTCGATGTCGTCAGCGGCTGATAAATCTTCAAAGGACCAGCGCACAAAGGGCGTGGACGACTTCATGCCAAAAGAACTTCAATTAGCCGGGAGGATGCGCGGCGCTGTCCGCACCCTGATGCCCGCCGCTCTCAAGATCGCCCAAAGCTACGGCCCTGATTTCGAACCGCTCCAGCGCGACGGCCTCTGCGCCCGCTGTTACCGCGACTGGCCCGAAGATCCCACCTTCATCGAGCGATGGAACGCTCTCCTGTCGCGCAATCCAAGACTGACAGTCTTCTCCTCCCCCACCTGGCAATCCGCCGTAGTCAATGAATTCGTCCCCGCCGGTCAGTTCCGCCTGATTACCGTGGAGCGAGGTGGACAATTGCTGGCCGTTCTCCCACTCGGCTTGAACACAGCTTCGATGCTCGAATCCCCCGGCCGCTGGGTCTCCGATTATCTTGATCCCCTGGTCGATGCCGACGCCGCCGACGATTGCTGGGCCATCATCCTCGAGCTGCTCACCGATCTGTGGGATTGGTCCGTCGCGGGCGTGCGGCTTCAGCACATCCGCGAAGATGCCCCCTTGCGGAAAATCCTCAAAGACCTCTCCCCAAAATTCGGATTCGAATACCAGGAACGCTGCTCAACGATGGCGCCCTACATCCCCTTGCCCGCGACGTGGGATGAATATCTCGCTTCGCTCGATAGCCACGAGCGTAAGGAATTCAAACGCAAAATCCGCAATGCCCAAACCAAAGGCCAGTCCCAGTGGATGACCCTCACCAAGCCCGACGAAATGATGCCCGCATTGGAACGCGCTCTCTCCGGCATGCGGCAGGCGGAATCGCTCAAAGCTGATTTCACGGAAGAGATATTGGTCGGATACCTTCGCCGCGTCTGCCCAAAGCTGAGCGAGCAGGGCGATTTCTATGTTCAAGAACTCTGGGTCGATGGCAAACCATCCGCCTGGCTCCTCTCTCTCCGATCGGCGCAAGGGCCGATGATTTACAACACCAGCTACGACTTCGCCCAGAAACACTGGAGTCCCGGCATCGTCTCCTTCGGCCTGGCAATCCAGGACGCCATCGCCGCCGGCAACCCCGTCTTCAACCTCCTCCGCGGCGGCGAAGAATATAAAAAACGCCTCGGCGCCAAAGACCTGGAACTCTTCCGCATCACGTTGACTCCAAGCTAAAATCTCCGCTTCCCACCTCTTTTCACAATCATCCGAAAAAACGAACTGCCGCGTCGTCATTATGATGGACGCCAATGAGCGATTTGACCCGCTTGACGCAAATGGTGGTTGAACGGTCCGGCGGGCTCGTGCTCTACGCCCGCCAATGGCTCGACGCCGCCTCCGCGGAAGACGTCGTTCAGGAAGCGCTCACGGCTCTGCTGATGGAAAAGCGTCAGCCGGACAATCCGATCGCGTGGATGTACCGCGCGGTTCACAACTCCGCGATCGATTATGTCCGATCGACATCGCGCCGCCGTCGGCGTGAACAGACCGTTGCCACGATGCGCCGGGAATGGTTCGAATCGACGCCAGATGCAGCCCTCGACGCGCAGGTTGCCGAAGCCGCCCTGCGGCAGCTTCCCGCCGAACACCGGCGCGTCGTCGTCATGCGAATCTGGGGCGAATTGGGATACGCCCAAATCGCCGAGATCATGCAGTTAAGCACGGGCACGGTTCATGATCGATACGTTTCAGCGCTCGCGCAAATGCGCGGCGCACTGGAGAAACCATGCAGGAACAAAACGGACTAACCCCCGCCGAACAGGAATTGGAACTGGCGATGAAATCGCTTTCGCCGACGGCGGCGCAGAATCGATCCAATCACTGCGGCGTTTGCCGCCGGACGGAGATCAGCCCAGCGGCCCATGCATCTTTGGCGAGCCTCTGCCGTCTTGATGTTGCTTTTGAGTGCTGGAAGCTGGTTTTTCGCCCGCGAGACGCAATGCGCCCGTTCGGCCGCGGGAGTTTTCCGAGCCGGCTGTTGCGATTCAGGCTTCGCCCGCCGAGCCGCTTGCTGCTGAGAGTATGCAGGTATTGGAGCAGACCGTGCGCGAAAAAGGTTTGGACGGACTCCCGGCGGCAAATATTCCCGCCGTCCATGAGGTTAATGCTGACGATATTTTCTAAATTTTGAGGAGCGATCATGAAACGAATCGTGCTGACAACGGCGCTGGTGCTAAGCCTCTGCGCATCGGCCATGGCGCAAAACGCCACCACCGATCTCGACGTGTGGAGGTTTGAATTGACGCCGACCGCGCCACTGGCGCCGGCATTGAAATATCAATTTCTGTTCCGTGACGCGTTTGAGCGTCGGCCGGGAAACGCCGCGATTCTGTATATGTATGCGACCCTCCTCATGGGTCCGGACGCCAGGGACAAAGCTGAAAAGGCGCTGGAAGCCTATGACGCCAAAAACATGGCGCAGTTTCAATAACCTCGCTGATTCGCTCGAGAATCGGTCTGTCATCGAGGAACTTGATCTGGCCGGCCGGTGTGAAAACTGCGATTGGGAGTTTCCATGGCACGAAGAAGGCCTCGGCACGTTGCTGCCGCAACTCAACCCGCTTCGAACGTTGGGCAAAATTCTCAAAGTTCGCGCTGCGGGAGATTGACCAGGGTAAGATCGATGATGCCGTCAAGACGATGCGGCTCGGATACGAAATGGCGAACAAGGTGGGGGAAAAAGGGGTTCTGGTCTGCGGCCTGATCTCCATGTCCATCTCCCTGCAGATGAACGAGTGCCTCGAGCAACTCATGAATCGCCCCGACGCACCCAATCTATATTGGGCGCTCGAGTGAGTTTCCCAATAGGCAATCCGTCCTGAGCGCATCGATTGACGGAGAAAGCCAATGGTGGGTAAATGCCGTCCCCAATCTGGCGCAGGCCTGGCGCGGAGAGGATATTTCGGCCCAGCAGTGGCACGAAGTGTTCAACTACCTCGGCAGCACCGTGGGCGGATCTCGCCCGGACGTACGCGATGTCGTGAAGGCGACGAGTCCCGAATTGATGCGGCAAGCGCGGGAACAATACGCCCAGACCCACCACATCACGCTAGAGCAGGCCGCCGGGGTGGACCCGATTATCGTTGTCGGGACTTTTTATCTGTCGCAGCTTCAGATTGCCCGCGACAACGCGTTCAAGCTGCGGGGCCTGGCCGTCCCCACGCGAATCGCCATGGGCAGGAAGGCCCACGATGACCTCGAAAAGCTGATGCGCGAGCAGCCGGCCAATCCGTTCCTGCAAACATTGTCAGACTTCCATGGAATCTACGTGAAGTTTGCCCGGATCGATCGCCAGATTGCAGCTTTGACCGCCGTCGAGGCGATTCGATCCTATGCGGCTGCTAACAGCGGCGAGCTTCCGGCACAATTGTCCGACATCACCGATACTCCCGTTCCACTTAATCCCGCGACGGGCGCTACGTTCGAATATCGCGTGGATAATGGCACGGCGACGCTCTCCGATTCAAAATCCGAAGGCCGGCTCACTTTCACCATTCAAATCCGCAAATAAAGGAGTGAAATTTCCTTCGCTCGCGACGTCATATAGGCACACAAGGAGCCCATTCCGATGCTGCTGATCGCGAAGACCACGATAATGATTTCCTGGTTGCTGGCCCTCACCGTTGCCGCACGCGCCGCCACCACCGAGCCGAGCGTCCCCTTCCTCCTCTCCCCGCAAACCACTTCCATCACGGCGCCGCTCCGTCCCGACGGCACAGTCGATTACGTCGCCGCCATCAACCAGCACTTCAGCGAAGGCGTCACCCCCCAAAACAACGGCTTCGTCCTCTGGCTCCGCGTGATGGGATACGGCGGCCTTCCACGAAGCACTGGCAAAGCGATGGCCCAGATGTGCGGAGCCGAAGATCTGACGCCCGCCGACGCCGGCTTCACGCCCTATTCCCGCAACACCCCAATCGAGCGGGGCGATCCGCACCTCTGGAAAGAGTCGGACGATCCCGCTTACGCCGCGTTTTTGAAAAGCAATGAAGACATGTTCGCCGTTGTGACCCAAGCCGCTGCCAAACCCCGCTGGTGGGAGCCATCGGTCTCCGAAAACGGATCGATGCTGATGATCCTCCTGCCCGAACTGAACCTCATGCGTGCCGTCTCACTCGATCTTTGCAACCGTGCCCTCCTGCGCGCCCAGCGGGGCGATTTCGACGGATTCCTCTCCGACGTTATTACAGTGAAACGACTCGGCCGCGGGGCCGACTGCGGGTTCCTCGTCGGAAACCTTGTCTCTAATGGCATCGACGTATTGGTCGACCGCGCCATCTCCGCCGCCGCCGGAGCCGGCATATTCTCCAGCGACGAATGCGCAAACTCGCCGCCGCTCTCGATACCCTTGAACCTCCTGCCCTGGTCTGGCAAACCATGGATCTCGGCGAACGCTGGGGCGGGCTCGACTGGGCTGAATCCATTGCAACGGGGAACCTCGATAGATTATCCGAGGGCGGCGGCCAAGATGGTGACCGCTGGATTCGGATTTTCAAATCGGTGGACCGAAATTCCGTGGACTGGAACACCGTTCTACTCCAGATCAACAGTGCCTACGACCAGATCGCGCAGATCATCAAAATACCGTCCGCCAAAGACCGGCAAATTGCCCGGCGCAATTTCGACCGAAAATTCGCCATGGTAAAAGCCAACTCGTCAGTTCATACGCGACTTGCGAAGCAGCCCGATGAAACAAACGAAGCTTACACCCAGCGAGTGACCGATGGGATTCTCTCAGTCCTTTTGCCCACCGTGTGCGCGCCGACGACGCCTGCCGCAGCGGTGAAATGGAAGACAAAATGGTCCGCACCGTCATAGCCGCCGCCCAGTACCACGCCGACAAAGGACAATGGCCCACTCGCCTCGAAGACCTCACTCCCCAATATCTGCTCGAAATCCCCCATGACCTTTTTTTTCTCGACGGCACAAGACCCGTCCGCTATCAAAGAACGCGCGGCGGAATATCCCTCCACGCGCACTTGGTCTCGGGCGGCGACATCACCCAGGGCGCAGCGTGGTAGGCTGAGGATGAGATCAATAGGATTTTATTTACCCGGCTGCTGAATCAATTTATATCGCAACGTCAGCGTAGGCGGGCTATCGGAAATTGAGACGATCTGAATGATTCCGACCGTTCCACCGAGCGTGGCGAAAATGGCCGTGCTGGGCGACATTTCGAGCGGTCCCAAAAAGGAACTATCTTGGGCCGGCATATAGCGTGCCGCCAGTTCAGTCAATTCCGGCGAGAGCGAATCGAACTCGCCCGCCGAGAACCGGGCAAATGACTTCATTTTTCTTAAGACTAACCCGGCCGGTTTGTTGCCCGTGGAATAGGCCCCCGTGATCAAGTCAGCGCGCGCACTATCCATCCATTGGTCGTAATGCTTGATGAGCTTCGGATCATCCGGCGTGGTAATCGTCTGGCCGGTATCCAGGTTCATGGCGCAGACGGCTCGGCCGGCCAATCCTGACAATGTAATCTGTCGGATGGGCCCGAATCGCAGCAAATCCGGCATCGAGCTGGGCGGCCGCGGTGCGGCGTCATGTGGATGCGGATCGACCATGCGATAGCGAATGTGAACGCCTTGCCGCACCTCATCAGATCCCATGAGTTGCACGATGCCGGCACTCCTTTGTGTGTCCGGAAAAGGAACGTCGCGGGAAACCGGCCATTGAGCGGTTGGCCGTTCTTATCCGCGCTGAAATTGGAAATGCCAGGTTCGTTAACAATCGTTTCACCTGATTCAATCTCCTGCGCGAGCGAATCCCATCGCGCATCATCGACCGGCCAGACCGAAGCGTCGTATCCGTATAGCGAGTAATACCGGCTTTGCGGGTCCAGATTTGCAACCAACATCGATTGTTGAAGTCGCTGCCCCGCATTCAGCGATTTGTTCTCCGAACCGGGCTTGAGTAATCGCGCAAATTGCTCGTAGCAAGCCGCATCCGCGAGGGCGACGTACCACTGCTGCGATTCGTTCTGGCTGATCCGCGTCGTTGGCGTGATCCGTCGCATCAGTTCGAGAAGCGTCATCTTCCGCTCGGCATCGAAATCGATGATCTCCGTCGTATCCAACTGTTCGTCCCACTTGTGCAGAACGATGTCATGCACAGGGCCCAGATGGTGCGCCGCGCCTGTCGGAAATAAAGGGCCATATACTGCGAGCCCGGCGGTTTCGATGGCATCGGCATCGTGCGGCCGCGCCATGAGCGTCACCAAATCCGCGTCGGAAACGATGTCGTGCCCATGAGTGTTCCACCACGATTCCCATTTCTGGGTCAGCGCCTGATGCAGTCGCTTCGACCGCGCGGTTTCGGCCGGGGTGTCGGAATTAGCGTCGATAAATGCCGGGCGGCCTTCCTTGTGATGTGTGATCGATTCCAGCGCGCTGCAAATTTCTCGAATTGCTCTTCCATAACTGATGAATCGGGGATCGTGACCCAGTTCATGCGCATGCATGAAGTCGGCTGCCGCCGGATCCGAGACTTGAATGCCGTAGTCGCTGGTGAGGGAAACAGTTCTATTGATGGCCCGGATCAGAGCGGGACAGGCACGCGGATCGCCGATCGCTCGGAGCGTGAATGCGAGTGCGCAGCGTGCGGTCGTTGCTGGTGCGATCCAACTCGGCGACCAACTCGGGGACCGCAGGACTGCCGATCTCCGCTAGAGTGCGCATCGCGATGGTCCACTCGTCGTTTTGGATTCCGATGTGGTAACAGCGCAACATGTAGATCGCCGCTCGAATCTGCTGTTGCTGCTTTTCCGAAACAGGCTGCAGTGGACCCGTCAGGGATGGAGCCGTTACAGGCGTGGCTGCCGCGGTCGGTGGTGGCGGCGGGGCGGGTGGGCTGGACGATAGCAAATATATCCCCACACTCGCCGCGCCGATCACGATCAGGCCAAGCAGCAATCCCGCAATCGCCTTCATCCAAATCGATCCCGCCGACATTGCGCCATGCGCAAGCGACAGCGTGATAGCCGAAGCTCCGGACGCCTGACCCACACAAGCCGCCGTCAGCGCAGCCGGAGCCTGCTGTGCCGCACCGGCGGTCATCGCCGGTCCAATCGCTACAGTTGGCGTCGCAACCCCGCGCTCCGAAAAATATTGACGCAATCTCTCCAGCGCCCGTTGCAGTTGCTTTGAAACCGTATTCGCCGGAACGCCAACTGCCGTCGCGATCTCCCCAATCTCCAGTCCTTCAAAGAACCGCAACAAAATCAGATTCCGATCCCGGCTTCCAAGACCATCCATTGCCGATTCCAGCAGCGGCGATATCTTCGGCCAGATTTCATCACCGCTCGATTCAGCCCGTAACGTCGCCGCGGCTTGCTCGTGATATTGTCTACGCATTTTCATTTTGATCGCATCAGCGGAAATGAAGCGAGCGGTCTGATACAGCCACCCAGCCAGAACAGTCGAGCCCGAAATCCTCCCCGCCTTTTTCGCCAGCACGAAAAACACGCTCTGCGTCACATCTTCCGCGAGATGCGGATCGTTCACGCGGCGCAAGGAAGTGGAATAGACCAGATTAATATGCCGCCGGACGATCTCCGCGAACGCCTCCTCGGATCGCTTGCCGGCATACTCTCTGAGCAGCTCCGCGTCGGAATTCGTGCTCATCGAAACCGCCATTGCCCATATCATGGACGCCGAACCCCTGAAAATGACCGCCCCAGCCCCGCCTGGCAAGAATTAACTTTTGACGGGCCGAAAATGATTATATGATGGCATTATCGGACGGTCCGGAGCTAAAATTGGCCGAACCGCGCAGAGTGGTGTATATCCATGAGAGGCGTACTGACGCCGGCGAATCAGGGTGGATTCGCACTGATCATCTGCCTGGAATGTGGCTGCCTTCGCTCGGAGGCTCACGCTGCCACGGGAACGTCGGATTGTGACAACTTGTTTGTTTTGGAAACCGCATGCACGAGCGGATGCTTCATATTTCGTCAGACGCAACCTTGCGCGAAGACCGCTTCGATCGCTTCAAGCTGATCGGCTGGTGGGATCAGTCCAAGCTCTCCGCGGCCAAGGTCCTCGTCGTCGGAGCCGGAGCGCTCGGAAACGAAATCGTCAAAAATCTGGCCCTCCTCGGCGTTGGAAATATTCTGATCGCAGACATGGATCGCGTGGAGAACTCCAATCTCTCCCGATCCGTGTCTGTATCGCGAATCTGACAACGGTCGCTATAAGGCCGACGTCGCTGCCGAAGCCGCCAAATCGATTTATCCCAACATTCGCGTCCACGCTTTCAATGGCAACGTGGTTCACGACCTCGGCATGGGCGCCTTCCGCTGGGCCGATCTCATCATCGGCGGCCTCGATAACCGCGAAGCCCGCCTCGCGATCAATCGCCAATGCCATCGCGTCAATCGCCCCTGGATCGACGGCGCCATCGAAGCCATCGCCGGCACCGCCCGCGTCTTCCTCCCCGGCGACGCCCCGTGCTACGAATGCACGATGTCCCAGACCGATTGGCAACTCCTGCAAGCGCGCCGCTCCTGCAATCTCCTCAGCCGCTCCGAAATGGAACAGGGCAAAACGCCAACAACGCCAACAATCGCTTCGATCATCGCCGGCGTTCAATGTCAGGAAGCACTGAAATTGCTGCACGGAATGCAATCTCTCGCCGGCTCCGGCTGGGTCTTCGACGGGCTCTCCGCCAGTTCCTACGTCGTCGAATTTCAGCGGAAAGACGATTGCCTGAGCCACGAAACACTGAGTCATATCCACGCTCTGGATGCAGGCGTTGATGATCTGACGGTCGGGGACCTGGTTTCCGAAGCGCAGCGGGTAATGCCCGGGGTGCAACTCGAATCATGCCGCGACGTGCTGCAATCGCTCGATTGCCCGCGTTGCGGCACATCGGAAAAATTGTTCGTCTCTCTTGGAAAAGTTCGCGCGGAAAAAGCCTTTTGCCCTCAATGTCCCGGCGTTCGCCGCGAGGTCAAAACCTTTTTTCGCATCGGGGATGATCCTGAATTAATGGACCGCACGCTGGGTCAGATCGGCATTCCGCCGCTCGACATCGTGGTGGCCCGTCGCGGGGATGAAGTCATCGGTTTCGAATTGTCCGGCGACCGCCAGCGAGTGCTGGGTTCGCTTACTGAAGAAACGGAGGCGCTGTCATGGGAGTGATTCAAACGGTTGAGAATGACATCAAGCTGAACGGCGACGTCGATCTTGCGAACGCGCCGCGGCGGGATCTGCTCAAACAAAAACTAAACGGCCCGCGCATCACAACCTTTCAGGTCGTGATCCGTCAGTCCGCGCTCAATCGCATCCACCTGCACGGCGATGCCTCGCCCGCGGCGGAGATTTGCGGCGTGCTGGTCGGCGACGTCTATCAGGACGCCACCAGTCCCTATCTGCACATCGAGCATATCATCGAAGGCCAGGCCGCCACCGGCATGCCGGGCAGGTCACCTTCACCGCCGACACCTGGCAGCACATCCAGGAAACCATGGACAAGCAATTCCCCGACCTCCGCATCGTCGGGTGGTATCACACGCATCCCGGCCATGGGATTTTCCTCTCCGAGATGGATATCTTCCTCCACGAGAGCTTCTTTGGCCTCCCCTGGCAAACCGCCTTCGTCTATGACCCGCGCAGCGGCGATGAAGGATTCTTCGGCGCCGAAGGTGGACACTCCAAACGGATGGCCCACCTGGTCGAAGCCGATGAAGCGGCGATCACCAAGCTGTCTCAATCAGGGCAGCCGACGGGTGAACTGGAATCCGCGCCGGCGATCGCCCCGCGCCGGGCCGCCGTTCCGCTGATGCGCACCCGCAAGCCGCGCAAGGCCGCGTCGGCCGGGAAAATCTTTCTCGCGATTATCGGACTGTTCCTGTTCGCCGCGCTCGGCATCTTGTTGGGTCTCATGATTCGGACGCAGGATTTGCATCTTCCCGATTGGATTCAGAGGATGTCGCGTCCGTAATGGTTCCCGCCCGTCTCCGCCGGCGCGGGCGTACAATAGCGGAAAGAAGGCCATCGGCGTTCGAGGGCCATGGACCGCGTTTTTGCGTGACGCATGGCAAGCTTGGTCATCCAATCCGGCGATCTGATCCAGGCCGCGTCGTTTCATAAACGCGTCCTCATCGGACGCAAGGCTTTCAACGGCGTCCAGTTCGGCCAGCGTGTCGTCTCACGCATCCACGCCTGGATCGACCGGGACGGCGATTCCTTCTACATCGCCGACGCCCGCAGCCGCGGCGGAACCTTCGTCAACAACCACCGCATCGAAACCAAAACCACGCTCCACGACGGCGATGAAATCAAAATCGGCCCGGCGAAGATGACCTTCCTCGATTCCGACGCTTTACCCGAAGGTTCCGTCACCTTCGAAATCGCCGAGGATGGCACCAACCCCGAATTCGACAACCCCGGCATCCTCCTCTCCTGCTCCTGCGGTGCGCCGATGTGGGTTCCGGCCAGCATGGCCGGCGCATACGGACGATGCGCCATCTGCCAGGGTGAAATCAACGTCCCCGGCGAACCCGCCTCCGGAATTCGCCGCCCGCTGACGCCCAATGATTCAATCGTCGATATGGCCGCCATCACCCAGCCGGTCGAGTTAGGCTCCATCGCCCGCCCCTTCGATCCGCTCGCGGCCGACCACATGCCCGAGCCGCAGCCTCAACCGGCCGCCCGCGTCTGCAGCATCTGCCAAAGTCAGGTCCTGCCCGGCGAAGCAACCACCGCCTGCCCCGATTGTTCGCAAAGTTATCACGCTGAATGCTGGCGGGAAAACCGTGGCTGCGCCGCCTACGGATGCGCCCAGGTCGGAGCCCTCGAAGAACCGATCACCGATACTCCGCCCCAGACTGGCCTGGAAGACTTGGCGGTTGCAGCCGCCGCGGCAACCGGTTCCGGCCGCACGGCCTCGCCGCAATCCACCGAAGAAGCCAAACCCGCCTTCCCCTGGGATTTTGCCCTGCTCGGCGGCAGCGTTTTCGGATCGGTCCTCGGAGCATTCACATTCGGTGTCCCGCCCCTCGCCGTCGGCGCCGCTTCCGCCGTCTACGCCATGCGCAGCCGAAACGGAAGCCAGCGCGTCGCCACGGTCTCCGCGGTCATCTGCGTCTTCGGCGTCGCCCTCGGCGTCGTCATCAGCCGCTTCGTCTGGTTCAACGTCCCGCTCTGGGGTGGCCGATGATTCGCTTCACCTGCACCGGCTGCGGCGGCCAGTTCAACGTCCCGGAAAATTTCGCCGGAAGACAAGCCCGCTGCAAAAAATGCGGAACCGCCATCATTGTCCCCGCCGCGATAAAAACCCCGCCTGTTCCGCCGCCTGCGCCGATGCCGATTTCCGCGCCCGTGAAATTATCCGTCCGCGCCCGCCGCCTCATCGCCGATCTCCGCCAGATGCGAGAAGCCTTCGGGGGCGACTCGCTGATCCAAATCCTGGAAACCGAAGGCGACCCAGCCGAGGTTTACAAAATCCAGTTCAACATCCGCGGCATCGAAAAACTGAAAGGCAAACGGCTACTCTTTCGCGACAAACACATCGCCGAAATCCGCATGACGCGCGATTACCCTGGCATGGCCCCCGCCTGCCGAATGCTCACCCCGATCTTTCACCCCAACATCGACGAATCCTCAATCTGCGTCGGAGATCACTGGGTCGCCGGCGAACATCTGACGGACCTCGCGGTCCGAATCGGCCAGATGATCGCCTACCAAACCTACAACATAAAAAGCCCGCTCAATGGCGAAGCAGCAATGTGGACCGACTTGAATCCAAACACCCTCCCAATCGACAGCCGCGACCTCTACCCGCCAATACTAGAAAAAACAGCCGGCAATCCGTGAGCCTCATCTGCCGGCAACAGAAGGCATTCAGGAACTTTTTCAGGCCAGCCAGCAGTGCCAGATGCGAAAACGCTCGTTATATTCGAGTCGAGGAATTCGGCCGTCACGAAAATCGCAACCGATCAAATTCTTATTTATTCGCGACTCAAAAATTCGAATGTGATCAAAGCCCCAAGTTTTGTTTGTCTATGACGACCAAACCCTCAAAACCAACATAGTCCATCCCGCAAAAGCACAAAGACTCAAAATCAGCACCAGATAAAACCGCGACATGAACCGATCAAACTGCACCGTCCTTCGCGGATTCCGCGAAAGATTTTCCAGAAATCGCATCCGCTTGGCGATGCTTCCATGACACCAACTCCGGGCCGCGATCGGAATATTATTAACCACCGCAACCCGCTCCAGCGCCGAGCAAAAAATCGCCGCCCCTTGCCGCCCCACATAACTCCGCGGCGGCGGCGCCAGCGTAATCCCCGGCTCATCCAGGATCGCGGTATTCGCCAAAACCGCTCGCACAATCTCCGGCTGCACTGGCGAAGGCCCCAGCGCCGAAGCAACATCAGACGCCGGCTCGCCGGTTGTATCAAACGTATTCTGAATCGTCCTCGCCGCAAACACATCCGCCTGTCGTTCAAATTTTCGGCTCACATAACCAAACACCAGTGCGAACAAACCAATCGCCGCGCCGAGCAAAATCGCCGTCTGCACAGATTCCGCCAGCCACGCATGGCTCTGCAATGGCTGCATCGCATCGGCAATCATCTGCCCCGGCCCGGCAACCGCCAGAAACATCGCCGCCATCGCCGCTACCAGCCAGAACAAATGGCGGTGCATCACATGCCCAAGCTCATGAGCAAAGATTGCCTCTATCTGCTCGTCCCGCATCGTCTCCAGCAGCAAATCGCTCAGCAGCACATACCGAAACCGGGGGATGAACCCCATCACAGCCGCGTTCCCCATCTGCGATTCAGTCTTCCAAAGCAGCACATCGCGAAACCCAACATGATGCTGCCGCGCGATCTTCTTCAGCTTGCGCCGAAGCGGACAGTCCGGCATCGATTCGGTATCCAGCACTTTCCGCAAAATTTCCGGACTGAAAACCAGAAAGATCAGAAACGATGGAAGCGTGATCATCGCCTCAATCAAATCCTCCCGGTTGGCCAGCACGCCAAAGTGCCTGAAGATCGGCGGCAACGTCAGCGACAGCGCATCATGCAAAAAAAGCAGCAGAATCGCCGGCGCGATCGTGAACAAAAGCTGCAGGCGGAGGTTCACGAAAAAATAAGTCCGAAACGAAGGGGGCGGTTGAAGCGGCAGGCTCTGATCGAGCTGAATCAGAATGTTCTGCTCGCGCAGCGCCCGGTCGGCCGGAAACTGTGCCCACCAAAGCCCCATCCAGGCCGCGAACGGCGGCAGGCAACCAATCAGCAAACCCGGAAAATCAATCGGCAGCCGCCCAATCGGCGTATGTGCAAGCAGCGAGAGAACCGACTCCCTCCAACCGAGCACAAAAATCCCCGCCGCCAGCCAGACCGGAATCAAAATCCGGCTCGCATAAATCACGGAATGAAAACGTCGCACCCGCCGCTGAATATGGCTCAAATGCGCTAACCCCGCCACCCGCCGGCTCCAGACCGCCAATACCCCGATCATCAGCAGATAAAAGCCAAGAAAAATCGTGCAGCCGGCCAGCGGAGCAATCCCGCCTACGCGCCGGCACTGACGGGCCGGAGAGCCAGATCACAAGAATAACCAGAGGTAAAAAACGCGACATCTTCCCTCTTCAAGCTATCGGAGTTCCCAGGGGTTGTC
Organism: uncultured Phycisphaerales bacterium; assembly: GCA_963773725.1. GTDB lineage: Bacteria > Planctomycetota > Phycisphaerae > Tepidisphaerales > Tepidisphaeraceae > PALSA-1353. The sequence continues at coordinate 116,602 of CAVZCA010000005.1, read as the reverse complement.
GAGAATTTTTAGCGAGGCGAAATCGGCCCTTTTTACTCATCCTGCATTGTAGGCTTGGCCTCATCGGCATGTGCATAATCGCGAATAGTTGCCGCGCAAACCACCCCCAGCGCGATCAGCACCGGAATCACCCGCGCCGCCAGCCGCCACCCTGGCCGTTGCCGGCGAACCACCGGCAGATCCCCCATGAAAACCAGCAACGGTGACACCAATAACAGAAGGGCCAGGATCTGCTGCCCGCCCGTCAGCGTGTCATCCGAGTAGAAATATCCATGAATAAGAATGAGTTGAAGAAGCAGCACAACCGTCTGCGCAAACCCCCGTGAAAAAGAGATTCGGCTGTTCCAAGCCGCCAGCACCATCGCCGCGATCGACATCGCCAGCAGCGTCCCTGCCATCGCGCCCGATGCCTGGATATGCCACCCCATCGCTGTCAGGATGGCGCTCGCCCCTGCCATCGCGGCCAGAATCAGCGGCGTCGCTACGCCAGGCGAGCGATCCGCCAGATGCTCAAACGTCAGCCACCAGATCAACGCAATGAGTGATAGCGCATCAACCCACAATTCGGCGCCAGCGAAAGAAATCTGCCGCGGAATCTGCGGCAGCAAAAATAGCCGGACGAAAAGCCTCCACAAAATCAGCAGCGCAACCGCCCGCAGCCAAAGCGGCGGCTTCAGCAGCGAATCCAGCAAGCCAAGCACCGCTATCGGAACCGCAAAATAAAACAGCAGAAAAAGAACGTTGGCGTTCGGCGGCCAACCCACCTTTAATTCGAAATTCCAATACGCAATGCAAAACCCGATCACGCTAATCGGAGCAAAAATCCAGCGCACATCGTTGTTGCCGAGACGGTTCCACGGTCGCCAGGCCAGCAGAATCGCCAGCCCCACGAGCACGGCCGGCAGAACCGTCCCGGCCAAAATTTGCATCGGCGTAAAGGGCATTCGCCTTCGCCGTTAATTCTTCGTCGCTTCGATCGCGACCACGATATGAATCTCGTTCCCAATCACCGGCGCCGCGTCAGCCGTCATGCCGAAGTCGGTTCGGTCGATCTTGAAGTCCGCCCGGAATCCCGTGGCCGTCTCACCCTTCATTCCCTTGCCGGTTCCGGTGACTTCCATCGGAACCGTGATCGACTTGGTCACTCCCTTGAGCGTCAGATCGCCGGTGACATCAATCGTGTTGTCCCCGGTCTTCTTCGCGCTGGTGCTCTTGAACGTCAACGTCCCGAACTGCTTGGCGTCAAAGAAATCTGGCCCCTTGAGATCCTTATCCCGATTGGCATTACGAGTGTCGATGCTGTCCACATCAACGCTGATGTCGAAAGTCGTCTTTGTCAAATCGGTGCTGTCGTAGCTGATGGTCCCGGTCGGTCCGCCGAATGTGCCATACACATATCCCGCTTCGAGATGATGAACATCAAACACAACGAACGAGTGAACCGGATCAGACGTGTAATCATCTGCCAGCGCCGCCGACGTGAAAACGAACGTCAAAGCCAACATGCCGAAAAAACCCGAGAGACGATTCATGGGAACTCCTTTTAAAAAGTGGATGTTGATTCTAATTCAAATCACGCAGAATCCAGTCAGCCAAACTAATCCTCATCTGCACGACGGACACTTAATCCAAAACTTGTTTTTACAATATATGTTATAACAAATATTATGTCAATCGCTCAGGGTTCAGCATGCTGCCTGACTTGCTCAATCAGCTCCAAAAGTTGCTTGAGCTGGTCGACTCCCATGTGCTGCAGCAGCTTTTTGTTTAAATCCAGGATCATCGGGTCCAGCTCCGCCAGCATCGCCAGCCCGGCAGGGGTAATCGTGATATGCACCACCCGGCGATCATCCGTCTGCCGCTGCCGATGAACCAGCCCCCGCTCCTGCAACCGGTCCAGCAGACGGGTAATATCTGCATCCCGCGTGATCATCCGCCGCGCAATCTCTTGACAGCCAATGCCTTGCGGGCTGACTCCACGGAGAATTCGCAGCACGTTATATTGCGTGGGTGATAGTCCCGTGGGTTTGAGGGCGCTTTCCGCGCACCCCGTAAGCCGGTCGGCGGTCCGCAAAAAATTGAGCATCACTTCCTCCTCCAGGGAGGCAAATGGGCCGCTCTTGCCAATCTCTTCACCCAATTTTCCGCTCATCATTCCTCATATATCCGTCAAAACAGATATTGTCAAAACTGCGTTAACTAGGATAAAGGACCGCATTGTAATATTTATTATCCATTCTTCTCAAAATACCCAAATTACCAAAGTCACGCGGACCAAAAGCCGATGTGATTGCAGACGCCAAGTAAAGGAGCACACCTATGAGTCGGATGTCTTTGGTCGCCAAGGAAAGTACTGAATCGGTCATGGAATTGTCCACTGGCGCAGAGCGGCGTGAGCATCGCCGCCACGACATGGAGACTCAGGAAATCACCGTCGATCGCTGGGAGGGTGGCCGCCACGCCGGCAAGAATTTCGGCAAGATCGTAGACATCTCCGCCGGCGGCCTTCGCATCCGCACCACCCAGGAAAACGTCCAGCCGGATCATCAGATACGCGTCCGGATGGAGTTGCCCGCTTACGCTGGTATCAGCCCATTCGTCACCCGTGGCTCGGGCATCACCCCGAAAACTGAATGGACCGGCTGGATGACTGTCGCCCGCGTCGCCAAGGTCAGCAAAGGCGAATACTACGTTTGCGGCCGGCTGATGGACATGGACGAGATCGACCGCGGAATGCTCGGCCTCTATCTCTCCACGCAACCGCTCGCGGCGTAAAAAAAACTGCGCAGCAAGGTTCGCGTTCAAATAATCAACCCCACCGGCCCCCGGGCTCTTAACCTTTCCGACCCGCGGGCCGGCCCTTTTTTTCATGCCTCATTGCCGACATTCCTTAGGGAAATACTTGGCAAAAACTGCCATCGATTTGTATTCTGACACTTTCGCAGACGCTAAAAGAGGGACTCCACTTCCATGGAGACATACCAAGGCAAGACGCCGCGTTTGCACCTCAAGACTGCCTGGATCGTATTAACGATTGTTCTTGCCGTCATGATCCCTGAAAGTCGCGCGGAAAAAATGTATTCGTTACCCACCAATAGCCCGGCGGCAGACCAAGCCGTTTCGCCCCAAAATCTCAAAGCCATAGCATCGAAAACCACCAACCCCGAAGTCTTGCTCGGCTGCGCATTCCTCGCCCCGGATGGAAGCCCCGCCCGGCAGGAGATTTCTGAAATAGCGGTCAAGGCCCGACCCCAATACGCCCCCATCGTCGCTGTGCTTGCCGTCGCCATGGATGGCTTTGACGAGCGATCAGTTGACCAACTAATCAAAATCGACCCCGATAATGCGCTCGGATATTGCCTTCAGGCACACCGGCTGTATCAATCAGGCAAGGAAAACGAATCGCTCGCGGCTTTCAAAAAGGCGGCAGCATGTCCCGAACTACGCCTTTACGGAACGATCACCGCCAGTGCATTGTTCAAAGCATCGACGCACTCAATCTTCAGGGGCGTGATCGCCTAGCTGCACTGAGCTGGATGGCAGTGCGGATGAGCAACTTTTACTCCACCAACCTCCAATCCCTGCACATTGACCTAAGCGAAATGGCACGAAACGCCGACCTCGCAACCCGCAGGGAAATCTCCGATCTGCTTTTGATTCTGGCCGGCCATCTGTTCACCACCAATTTCTCGAACCGTCAGTATGCGGAGTGGACAGTTCTCGATGCTTTCCAGCTCAAGACCGCGATTGCCGCTGCCGAGAAATCCCCGATGATGAACGGTTATGCCACCGTCGTCCGGGGTCTTGAAAGGGCGCAATGGAGCTGGCCTGGTATCCAGGAAGAGAACGACACTCCCCTCCAAACCGCCCAATTTCTTCCCAGCAGAATCTGGGCCGCATTTGGGACGACCGATCCATCCGGGAAAAATCTCATGATTCAAATGACGGCCAACGTTCCCGACAGCGACAAAGCCGCATACGAAAAGGCGAAGCAGGATGCCATTAAAGCTGCCGCCGCGCTGATTGACGTGTCGCTAGCCGATCCCGACGGCATCATCGGCTCCTATCTCAAAGGTCTTCCACCATCTCAAAAAAACGCCCCGGATCCATGGGCATCCAGCGTCACCTACGTCGAAATACTCATGAAGAAACGGCCCGAAGTTTTCAGGGCCGCGGCTGCCAACGACCAGGCGATGCGAACCGTGGAACAAATTGGCAACAATGATCCCTCCCGGCGCAACCTGGACAAATTAATGGCGGTTGGGGCAGCCATCTGGTCTTACGCCGTCAACCACAATCTAACTCTGCCCAGCAGCCTCGAAGATCTCTACAAAGATGGAAAATATCTCAAGGACGCGAGCGAGGCCCAGTCGATTCTGACCGGCAAACCTTATGTTTATGCCGGCGCCGGTGAAAATGCCTGAGAAACGGGCTGAACGAGACAGCTTCATCCTGGCTTATGATGACGATGAACAGGATGGCTGCTACTCCTGCGTGATGGCTAACGGCGCTGGCGCGAACTTACCTGCCAGCGCTTTCAAACAATTCCTGCGAATGCACGGTAAATAGCCAAATCCGCCGCTCTTCCGATCCACATTTCCGCGGGAGAAAGATTCATCTATCATTAGGGTAGATGTCTAACCGCGTTTACGTTCTCAGCAGCCTTTGCTTTCTCAGCGGCGCGATTTTGGCATTTCGTTTATTCCCCTCACTCATCAACGCCCTCTACATCGCCGGCAGCTTTTTCTTCCTGGTCGCCGCCACTCTTGGCGTTTTGAAAAAATGAAGTCAGCCCATCACGATTTCCCCACCACCAGAATCGTAAATGTTCCCGGGATCATTTTCGGCCGCCGCCGTCGGCCACCCTCCGCCTGCTGGGTTGCGGGCTCAGTCGCGGGGGCTTCAAACTGCGCCGTCACCAAAATGATATTGTGAGTCTTGGAATCCAGCGCGCATGTCCGAGCTCCCACTTTCGTCTCAACATTCTGCTCCACTTCAAAGCTCGTCGGACTATTTTTTTTCACCACGGTTAATGTGCCGTCGCCATTGGAGCTGAACGCCTCCAAAGTCTCCGGATCGAACGTACCCGCATCCGTGCGATTCCCCGTCGGCAGCGTCGCGATGATATTCCCATTGTCCGCATCAAGGATCACCATCTTCGCATTGCCGCAGCAGGAGAATATCCGACGATTCTTCGCATCCAGCCCCAGTCCCGACGGCCCATCTCCATCGCCAAGCTTGTATCGCGCCGTAACCTTCATCGCGGCCGGGTCCACAACCACAACCTCGCTCGTGCTCTCCAGATTAATATAGACATGCCCATTCCCATCACTCGCCCCTTGTTCCGGCTCGCCGCCGAGATCGATCGTTCCCACCACCGTTCCATCAGCGGCATTGATCACCGTCTCGTTCGGATCGGAATGGCTCTCCACAAAAATATGCTTGGTGAATGGCTCAAAAAAAATCCCGTCCGGCCGCCCGGTCACGCTGATCTTCTTAATCACTTTCAGCGTCTTGATGTCGAACATCGTGACCGATGGATCATTGCGATTCCCATTGCTGGTAAAGCCATGGCCGGATTCCTTGTCCCAGGCGATGCCGTGAACATTCGCGGTATCAGGAATCTCCCCCACCTTCTGCAGCGAATCAGCATCAAAGACATCCACCCGATTCCCGCGCGAGATGTAAAGATGCCGGGTATCCGCATCCACAGCCAGATAATCCCACCCTCCATCGCCGCCAACGGTGACCGTTTTCAGCAGCTTAAACCCGCCGGCATCATCAGCCAAAGCCCCCGATGTCAGCAGGAAAATCGAGACAATAATGCTCAGCGTCCATTTCATAGATAAGTTCCTCATTTCCCCAATCTATAGGTTCTTTCGATGAAATCCGCATGAAAAGCAGCGCAGCCGAGACAAATTGTGGGCAATGAATAGGATTTAGCCATGCGGATCGCCCTGGCCCAGATCAATCCGACGGTGGGTGACATCGTCGGAAATTGCCGAAAGGCAATCGATTTCATCGGCCGCGCCAAAGAGCAAAAGGCGCAGCTCGTGGTCTTTCCCGAGCTATCGGTGATCGGCTATCCGCCGAAAGATTTGCTCCTCAAGCCGCAGTTTATCGAGGACAACCTGCGTGGCCTGCAATCCATCGCCGAGCAGGCGAAGGGAATTGACGCCGTCGTCGGCTACGCCGAGCGAAATACCAATCCCGTCGGTCGCCCGCTGCACAATGCCGTGGCGCTATTGCGGGATGGCCGCGTCGTCAGCCGCCATTTCAAAACGCTCCTTCCAACCTACGATGTCTTCGACGAAAGCCGATATTTCGAACCCGGTCCGCCCGAAGAACGCGAAAATCTCGTGCAGCTCGGCAACGTGGTAGGGGGGCTTTCCATCTGCGAGGACTTATGGAACGATGAGCGGCTGATCGCCCGCCGGCTCTACCATCGCAATCCCATCGCCGATCTGCACGACGCCGGCGCCCAGCTCATGATCAACACCAGCGCCAGCCCGTTCGTCGTCGATAAACACAAATTCCGCCTCGAGCTTTTTTCATCCCAGGTCCGCCAATACGGCCAGCCGCTGGTTTATGTCAACCAGGTCGGCGGCAACGACGAACTCATCTTCGACGGCAACAGCGTCGTCTTCGATCAGACCGGCAAGGTCATCGCGCAGGCGAAAGACTTTGAGGAGGATCTGATCGTCGTCGAGGTTCCCATCGCCGGCCAATCAGGAACCTCATCCGGCCCGATGAATAAGCCCAGCGAAGGAATCGAATCGATCTATCGCGCCCTCCTCCTCGGCCTGCGCGATTATGTTCGAAAATGCGGGTTCAAAAGCGTGGTGCTCGGCCTCTCTGGCGGAATCGATTCCGCCCTCACCGCCGCTCTCGCCGTCGCCGCGCTCGGCAAGGACAAAGTCACCGGCCTGATCATGCCCAGCCGATTCAGCTCCGAGCATTCCGTGGCAGATGCAAAGTTGCTGGCCCAGAACCTGGGGATCGCCGTCCACATCGTCCCCATCGAAGAAGTGCACGAGTCATATGAAAAAACCCTCGCGACCGTATTCCAGGACCGCACGCCCGACGTAACAGAGGAAAACCTCCAGGCCCGCATCCGCGGCGCTTTCCTCATGGGCTATAGCAATAAGTTCAATCACCTGCTCCTCACCACCGGCAACAAAAGCGAAATCGCAGTCGGATATTGCACCCTCTACGGCGACATGTGCGGCGGCCTCGCCATCATCAGCGATGTCCCCAAAACAATCGTCTGGGAACTCTCCCGCTGGATCAATCATCAGGCGGGCCGGCCGCTGATTCCCCAGAGGAGCATCGACAAAGTCCCCAGCGCCGAACTCCGCCCCAATCAGACCGATCAGGATTCGCTCCCGCCTTACGATCTGCTCGATGCGATCCTGCATCGCTATGTGGAGGAAGAAAAAGGCGCCCCCGAGATCATCGCCGATGGATTCGATCAGCAGACGGTTTTACGCGTCATTCGGCTGATCGATCGAAGCGAATACAAGCGCCGCCAGGCCGCCCCGGGCCTTAAGGTCACCAGCCGCGCCTTCGGCTTCGGCCGGCGAATGCCCATCGCCCAAAACTATCAGCCCGGCCGATAGCGAAAAAAAAGCCCACGGATCACAATCCGTGGGCATCTGGAAATCGAGAGGCTATCCCCCGTTAGTGAACGACCTGCACCTGATACTGCGTAATCGTCGCGTTGAATCCGCCCTGGTTGTTGCTCCACTCGTGGCCGTCCATGGTTCCCAGGAAGAGCGTCGTCGCGTTGGGCGGAATAATGATCGTCTGCTGCGTGCTTCCGGATCCCGAGCTGGTTGTTCCATTGCCGACATAGAACGACTGATTCAGTTCTGGTTCGAGTGACGTGTAATCTCGCGCCGTCTGCGTGCTGAAATCCTTGCCCGGCGGAACAGATGTTCCATTGTCCGTCTCATCCGCCGTCGCACCCTGTGTTGATCCGGTTGAATCCATGAAAACACCAACCATGGAATTCAACGGCGTGATGATGTTCGATATGCCATTTTCCGAACCGGATGTTGTGTTGGTCCCCTGCGGAAGGCCCGGATTGGCGGCGTCGTCACTGTAGCTCGAATACGTGCCGCTGTTGGAACCATTGGCGTAATAAGATGGGGATGAGCTACCGTCGACAAAGCCCGAGTTGACTGACTGATTGCTTGAATTGAGCGGCACTTGGATTTGAATGACCGAGCCCGGCGTCACCGTGATGGCGAAACCAGCCGGCGAGCCGTATGGTTCGCCAGTCGTGTAGTCGGTTGATTCAAGCTTCGAGCCTTTGGTCGGGGGAGTATAGGTTCCGGAAGAAATGTCATTGGCGACCGCTGTCGCGACTTTCGCCGGGTTGGCGACGTCATATTCCCAGGGGTGAGCCTTCGTTCCCTGCCCGGCGCTCGTATAGGCATTATCTGGCACGCTGGCCAGTGTGCCCGCCGGCTCTCCCGCCAGCCACGGATTTCCGTGTGCCGAAACATACTGCGTCACAGGGGGCTGCACCGCCATCAGCGCGGCAACCGACGTCGCGGTGACCTCGCATTGCGATCGGCCGATGACCGTGCCAAACACCAGCGGAATTTGACGTGTTGCATAGACTTGGACGGCTTGGAATGTCGTGACGTTATCCGCGCTGCCACTGGAACTGAACGTTCTTGTATTTGCGTTCCAAATGCCGACCGTAACGCCGGAATCTGGAACAACCAGGCCCGAGCCATCAACCTTATTCAAAAGCGCAACGGCTTCGGCATTGGTACGCACGCTGGAGTTTCCCTGCGGCAGAAATGCCGCCGCCACTCGCGACGCGGCGTCGGTCGCCCGGCGAATTTCTGTCTTGCCGGTCTGAACCCGTCCCCAATCCACCGCCAGCGAGCAAAAGCTCAGCATCGCCACCAGTGAAATGATGACATAGACCATCGCCATGCCCGAACGCCGACTCTTGAAGGCAGATATTTCGTACCGCATAAAGTCACTATCGGCCGCCCAGAGAGGTGAGTTAACTTCGCAGGCCGATAAAACACGAGCGGACGATAAAGCCAATCAATTTATGGCTTTAACGGACGCCAGTCAGGAGTGACGCGGTTTTCAATGCTTGCGGGTGAAGAAAAGATACGCCAGGACGCCGATCGCATTCACCAGCGTAACAAGACCAACTTTTCCAAGCATCGGACGCACCGCGGGGGGGCAGGCATCCAATGGCGCATTGATCCAAACCAGCGGCTTCAGATAAATCGGCATCGGCCGATAACCATCATCCGGCTTGGCAGCAGCCTTCGCCGGCTTCGCCTCTGTGGAATGGCCCGATTCAAACCCGGCAGCATGCAGCAGGGCGGATCGCTCGGCTCCGGTCGGTTGGGCATTCGCGCCGTCGGAAGGTTCTGAGGTCTTAGGCGAATCAAATCCCGCCGCCTTCAGCAGCGCAGCACGCTCCGAACCTTCGGTCAAAGCCTCCGCCGTGCTGGCCGCGATGGAATTAAGAGCGGCAGCTTCAGCGCCGGGCGGCATTTCGGGAGTGCTCCCCTTGCCATCAGCTTCAGCCAATAAACGATCGATCTCGCTGGCCGCTAATTGGGAAAGCAGTTCGTCGGTATCAACCGCGGGTGCCTGTGCCATAGGAATCCTTCCTTGAGGCCGCGCCTCCATGCGCATCTTCGGACAGGTTGAATATCAGCATAACGTTGTAGCGGCCCCGAGGCAATGTCCCCGGACCCGCCATCTGGGTTGCTTCAATCGCCGTCAGTCCCATAACAGTTTCACGCCGCGCGTCTCTCGTTCGAGACGTCTTAAATTATATAATTTTCTCTTGCCTTCGCCAATTATCTTATATAATTTAATCGATGGGGAGCTTTCGCTGGAACGAATGGAATGCGGCGAAGGTAGCCAGGCATGGCGTTTCGATCCTTGAGGCCGAGCACGTGGTCCGGTCGGCTCGCCGTCCTTATCCTCGCAAGATCGGCGGCGGCAAGTAGCAGGTCGTCGGGCGCGGACAGGGAGATCGATGGGTTCAGGTCATTTATGTGGTCGAAGATCGAACGATTTTCGTCATTCACGCGATGCCTGTGAGGACGCGCGGGCGATGACATAAAGGAGAACGCAGTGAAATCAAAATCAAAAAAAAAGTCTCCGCTCGAAAGATTCCTAGCTCTAAGCAATGCGCAAAAGGATGCGGAAGTGGCGCGGTTCGACCGCGGTGAGGTGCCACTTTCGCGGTCGCGTCCGCTCACGCCGACGGAGCGAAAATCGTGGAATCGCATCCGCCGTGGTCTGGGCCGGCCGCGGATCGGCCAGGGCGCGGCAATCGTACCCGTCAGCATCGAACGCGGGCTGCTCCAACAAGTCGATGCCTACGCCCGAGCGAATCACCTCAAACGATCCCAGATGGTGGCCGAGGGTTTGCGATTGGTCATGCGAAGCCGAAAGGCGGGATGACGAGGCAACGCGCCACACCCAACGCCCGGGTTGCCGTCTATCGACGTCAGTCCGATAATCACCTCCCATGCGTCGAATACTCGTGCCCCAGGCCCAAATCGGACGGATCGATCTTCCGGCGTCACAGGCCCACCACGTTCGCGACGTTCTTCGCATGACCGAAGGAGATGAACTCGAAGTCTTCGATTCTTCCGGAGGAAGCGGACGCGGCCATATCGTTTCGATCTCGCCAAGCGCGGTTTCGATCCAGATCGAACAAATCAATCTTCCTCAGGCACAGCGCACATCGGTGACAGTTGCCGCTGCCGTGCCAAAAGGAACCCGCGCTGATTGGATGATCGAAAAACTAAGCGAGCTCGGCGTCGATCGCTTCATCCCGTTAGCCGCCGAGCGCAGCGTTGTCCTGCCGCGCGGCGAGGGAAAGCCTCAACGCTGGCAAAGACTGGCAGAGGAATCCGCCCGCCAGTGCGGCCGCACCAGTGTCATGCGCATCGATTCACTCACCGAGCCCAAAAATGTTCTGGAGCAGGCCCGAAACGAAAATATGACGGCTTGGTATTTGTCTCTAGCCGATGAAGCCGCGCCGATTTTCGATTTAGCCGGCACAATCGCGTCAGGGCTCGTGCTTCTGATTGGCCCCGAAGGAGGTTGGAGTCCGACCGAAATCAAAGCTCTCAATTCCGCAAAAATCCCCGCCGCCCGCATCACCCAGACAATCCTCCGCGTCGAAACCGCTGCCATCGCCGCCGCCGCCATCGTGCAGTCCGCCCTGCAGTCCAACTTGACGCTCAACCGATCTGCCGCGACCATCCTCCCCGACGCCACAAGGAAATCATCTTGAGCCAATATCCGTATCCGCCGCCTCCCTATTCCCCGCCGACCGTCGATCCCTCCGCCTGGGCCTACGCCCCTCCCCACGCCGAAGGCCGCGCTGCCGCGATGTGGCAAATGATCCTCGGTGGTCTGATTTTCATCGGCGGAACCTGCATCGGAACCGCCGTCTGGGTTTCGCCCGACGACCTCGTAACCCAAACAATCCGCCAGCAGCAGGCTTCCTTTCCCACCATTCAGGGAATGACCCTCGTTCAGGAACTCCGCCTCCTTTTCTCCATCTTTTCCGGCATGATGCTCCTCGCCGGCGGATTGCTCCTGCTCCTGGCCATTTTCGTCCGCCAGGGCGGCAAGGCCTCCACCATCTGCTCGATCATCCTCAACGGCCTGATTGGTTTGTTCCTGGGAATCAGCCTGCTCAGCGATCTGCTTCAAGTAGTCACCAACCCAATGGTGGTAGCCCCGCTCCTGCTCACGCTCGCCATCTTAGGTTTGTGCATCGTCACAATCGCCAAGCTCGCCATCGCTCTAAAATCCACCGGCGGCGCACAAACGCAGGCGATGCAGCAGGCATATTACTGGATGATGCAACAGCAGGCCGTAGGATACGCCCACGCAGGATACGGCGGCTATCCTCCCCCGGCACAGGAAAATCCCCTGCCTCCGCCAAGTGATCCCAGCCAGACAAATCAACCCCCGCCAATACCAAGCGATCGCGAAAAGTAATCCTGCTTCATCGCCTTCTTCGCCAGCGCCAGCGTCTCCTCCGCCAGCACATTTGCCCGGCGAGTCCCGGTTCGCAGCGCATCCAGAACATCATCCGGCCGCGCTTCAAATTGTTTCCGCCGCACCCGAATCGGCTCGATCAGCGTATTCAGCACCTCAACCAACTTACGCTTGATGACAACATCACCTACCTTGCCGCCACGATAAGCATCCTGCTGCTCACTCACCCACGCCTGATCAGGATTAAACGTTTCATGAAAAATCCACAGCGGATTATTCTCCACCGTTCCCGGATCGGTCGCCCGAACCCGCTTCGGATCGGTGTACATCGCCATCACTTTTTTCTGCACCGCATCCGCATCATCCGAAAGAAAAATCGCGTTGTTCAGCGACTTGCTCATCTTAAGCAGTTCTCCCGAAGGCCCCGGCCCGCCCGTGCCGACGAGTCTGCGAACTCGCCCAAGCTTCGGCTCGATGATCGGAAACACTCCGCCGCGTGCAACGTAATCTTTATCCTCGGTATGCGAATCTACCCCGCAGTAAATCTGGTTGAATCTTCGCGCCACCTCCCGCGTCATCTCCAGATGCGGAAGCTGATCTTCCCCCACCGGCACCAGCGCCGGCCGAAACGTCAAAATATCCGCACACTGTCCCACCGCATACAACGGAAACCCAAACGAATATTCCTCCCCAAGCCCCTTGTCCCGAATCTCATCCTTCAAGGTCGGATTCCGCATCACCCGATTGAAGGGCAGCAGCATCGCAAAGAAAAAAGTCAGCTCATCAATCGCCGGCACTTCGCTCTGAATGAAGAGCGTGCTTCGATTCGGATCGATCCCCACAGCCAGATAATCCGTGGCAATATCCAGCACCGACTGCCGGATATCCGCCGGCTTATCGGCGCGGGTCGTGAAAGCATGCTTGTTCGCGATGATGAAATAGCAATCATATTGATCCTGCAACGCCAGCCGATTTTCGACGCTGCCGACGTAATGCCCCAGATGAAGCCGTCCCGTCGGAGTATCGCCGGTGAGAATTCGCTGCCGCGCTGTCATGCCGGTTTTATATGATAAATTACCGGAACAATCGAACTCAATAAGGAATCGAATGCAACAACCTCTAGCTGATCGAATGGCCGATTGGGCCGGCGTCCTCCGATATCAAGACCTCCCCGCCCCCGTCGTCCATGAAGTAAAACGGCGCGTCCTCGATTCACTCGGCTGCGCCTACGGCGCATTCGATGCCGAACCCTCCGTCGTCGCTCGCCGAGTAGCCACCCGATTAAGCGCCGCTCAAGGCAGCACCCTACTCGGTTCATCCCATCGCGCCCCGCCCGACTGGGCTGCTTTCGCCAACGGCTGCATGGTCCGTTACCTCGACTACAACGATACCTATCTCTCCAAAGAGCCGGCCCATCCCAGCGATAACATCACCGCCGCATTAGCGGTCGCCGATGCACACAAGTCCACCGGCCAGGATCTCATCCTCGCCATCGTGATGGCCTACGAAGTCCAATGCCGCCTCTGCGACGCAGCTTGCATCCGGGCCCGCGGGTGGGATCACGTCACCTACGGTGCATTCTCCACCGCTCTCGCCGCGGCAAAGCTGATGAAGCTCCCGCCAACCAAAACGCGCCACGCCCTCGGAATCGCCGGCGTCGCTAGCGCCAACCTTCGCCAATCTCGCGTCGGCGAACTCTCGCACTGGAAAGGATGCGCCTTCGCCAACGCCGCCCGTCACGGCGTCTATTCCGCCATGCTCGCCGCCGACGGAATGACCGGCCCCGCCCCCATCTTTGAAGGCGTCAATGGCTTCGAAAAACTGATCAGCGGCCCGCTCGAACTCGCCGGCCCCTTCGGCTCCAACCCCAAAACCTGGACCGGCGATTTCATGATCCTCAAAACCAGCATCAAATTCTGGCCGGCCGAATATCACTCCCAAAGCGCCATCGAAGCCGCCCTGGAACTCCGCAAACAGCTGGGCTCCATCGACGAAATCGAATCCATTTCCATCGAAAGCCACGACGCCGCCGTCGACATCATCGGCAGCAGCCCCGAGCAGTGGAAACCCACCAGCCGCGAAACCGCCGATCACAGCCTCCCCTACATCACCGCCGTCGCTCTCGCCGACGGCGAACTCACCGCCAAGCAGTTCGATCCAGCAAGATTCACCGATCCCAAAATGCTCAAGCTCGTCAGCCGCGTCACTGTCTCCCGTCACGCCGAACTCTGCAAAAAATATCCCGTCGAGGTCGGCAATATCGTCACAATCAAAACCACCGCCGGCAAAACCCTCACCCGCCGCGTCGATGTCCCCACCGGCAACGCCCTCAAGCCCCTGACCGACGCCCAGGTTCAGGCCAAATTCCATTCCCTCGCCGACGAACGCCTCGGCCACGATCGCGCCAAAAAGCTCGCCGATTGGGTCTGGCAACTCGATCAGCACCCAATCGCCGGAGAACTTTTCTCACGGGCGGCACTCCCATGAGCAAGACGAGAATCACCCAATCCGCGTCCATGGCCGCGAAACTGCGCAACTCACGTGCGCCGCTCCACGGTCGCCATGCCGGGCGCTTTCAACGCCGCCACCGCTCGTCTCATCGAACGCGCCGGCTTCGACGCCGTCTACGTCAGCGGCGCGGGCCTTTCCAACGCCGCCGCCGGCGTCCCCGACATCGGCCTCCTCTCCCGCCGCCAGGTTGCCGAACTCGCCGGCTATATCGCCGCCGCCGTCAAAGTCCCCGTCATCGTCGATGCCGACACCGGCTTCGGCGGACCAAGCGACGCCGCCGCAACCGTCCAGCAATTCGCCCGCGCCGGCATCGCGGGAATGCACATGGAAGATCAGATCTCCGCCAAACGGTGCGGCCATCTCGGCGGCAAAAAACTAATCAGCGCCCAATCAATGTCCGCCAAAGTCCGCGCCGCCGTCGCCGCCCGCAAGGGTCATGATTTCCTGGTTATCGCCCGCACCGACGCCCGCTCCGTCGAAGGTTTTGACGCCGCGGTCAATCGCGCCCGGATGTATCTCGACGCCGGCGCCGACGCCATCTTCCCCGAGGCGATGCAATCCGAAGAGGAATTCGCCGAATTCGCCCGCCAGGTTCGCGCTCCCTTGATGGCCAACATGACCGAATTCGGAAAATCCCCGCTCCTCGATCTCCGCAAACTCTCCCAATTGGGATATCGCCTCGTCATCTTCCCCCAGACCGCCTTCCGCGTAGCCATGAAAGCCGAAGAAAATCTCCTTCACGATCTCCGCCGTCTCGGCACGCAAAAATCCTGGCTCAATAAAATGCAGACCCGCCAGGAACTCTACAACCTGCTAGACTATGACCCTCAAATGAAGAAATCAGCGGCGAATCGCTGACACCAGCTATAATGCCATTGATGCCCTTCGGTAAAAAAGATGATCGCATGACCTATCGCGGGCGAGTTGAACACGGCGTCGTCGTACTGAACAACCCGCAAGCATTACCGGAAGGGACCGAGGTAGAAGTTTCGCCTCTGTCTGCGCAGCCAGCGCGGCCGATCGGCGAGGCGTTGGAAAAGCTCGCTGGAAAAGCCCAGGCATTGCCTTCGGACTTAACTGAACGTCGTGATCAATACCGCCGTGAGCGCGATACATAACTGCCTAGCGAGGAAATCATGAGCGAATCTACTGCAAAACCCCCATACAGCCCCGGCCTCGACGGCATTATCGCCGGCGAATCCGCCATCTGCTCCGTTCAGGCCGACACCGGCCTCCACTACTACGGCTACGGCATCGAAGCCATCGCCAATCAAATCCCATTCGAGCAAGTCGCCTGGCTTCTCCTGCACGGCGAAATGCCAACAGCGCCCGAGCTCAAGGAATTCTCCCGCCAGCTCGCCACCAGCGCCGCGCTTCCCCCGGCTATCGTCCAAATGCTCAGATGCTTCCCCAAAACCACGCGCCCGATGGATTATCTCCGCACCGGAATCTCCGCCCTCGCAGCCTTCGATCCCGATATTGCCCACGTCGATCACGCCGCCAATTCCCGAAAGGCCCTCCGCCTGATCTCCTGGATGACCAGCGTAACTACAGCCGGCTGGCGTGTCCTTCACGGCCACGAACCCGTCACCACCGCCGAACCGTCTCTCGCCGCCCGCCTGCTGATGGGCATCTCCGGCCGCAAACCCGAACCCTGGGTCGTCCGCGTGATGGACACGGTGATGAATCTCTACGCCGAGCACGAGTTCAACGCCTCCACCTTCGCCGCCCGCGTCACCGCCTCCACGCTCGCCGACATTTACCCGGCCATCGTCACCGCCCTCGGCGCATTGGAAGGCCCCCTGCACGGCGGCGCCAACGAACAGGCCATGACCATGCTCCGCGAAGTCGGCTCCCCTGAGGCCGCCGAATCCTGGGTCAAAACAAGACTCGCCAGGCGGGAAAAAATCATGGGCTTCGGCCACCGTGTCTACAAAAAAGGAGATTCCCGCGTCCCGGTCATGCGCGAATTGCTCGCTGAAATCTGCAAACGAAAGGGCGACGCCACTCTGCTCAAAGTTTGCCAGGAACTCGAGGGCGTGATGGAAAAAGAAAAAGGCCTATTCGCCAATCTAGATCTATACGCAGCCCCGGTATTAAATCTCCTGGAAATCCCCCCGGAACTAAACACCCCGCTCTTCGCCTGCGCCCGAGTAGCCGGCTGGTGCGCCCACGTCATCGAGCAGCAGGATCACAACCGAATCATCCGGCCAAGATCGCTCTACACAGGCCCCGCGCCTCGCAATATGTAATCGCTGGAGAACGGCGGTCGTGCTGACATCTGAGATTTCTAAAATTCTCTCCGCAATCGAATCACATCGCAGCTTCAGCTGGAGGAATTTTTTGACCGCACCCTCCCAAAATAAATAGATAGCCAAACCGCAGTCACCAAACCGCCCAATCCCACAACAATCCACCCAATCCCCGCCCCAGACCCCTGAGGCCCAAAAAACCAAAGCAAAACAAACCCAACCGCCAAATTCCCAAATCCCCAAAGCGCATTACTCACCGGCGAAGATTCCCCCACCCCCGGCGGCGACGCAAACGGCGACTGAAACCGATGCCCACAAACCCCCTGAACAAAATGCGGCACGCCATTGGTCAGAAACAATCCGCTCACAAATTCCAGCAAATAAAAATACCACGGCATGTCCGGCTACCTTTCAAAAAATGATGCGGCAAAAACGCGATCAGACACCCAACCTTTAGATTTCTCTTGGCGAACATTTCGCCATCCGACGGATGCCTGCTCTCTCTTGAATCTATCCCAACTATGGCCATCATCCAGCCAGCGGAACTTGCAGTATGCCAATAAACGATATCGTCGAAAAATTGAAGACCGAATATGACGCTGTCGCCTACGACGCGGGGGAGCATTTCCACGCCCACCCGGAGCGGATCGCAGTCGTCGCGGCGCTGCGCGGCCTCGCACCGCCGCCGGTCACTGCCTGTCGCGTGCTGGAGATCGCCTGCGCCATTGGAACCAACCTGTTTCCCATGGCTGAGCAGATGCCGGCAAGCAGATTCATCGGCATCGACTTGTCACCCCGTCAGATCGAGGCCGGAACCGCATTGGTTCGTGAATTGGGCCTGACCAACATCGAGCTTCGGTGCCAGGATCTTATGGAATTCCCCGAAGACGCGGGGACTTTCGACTACATCATTGCGCATGGTCTTTACTCCTGGATACCCCATCCAGTGCGCGCGCAATTACTGAAGCTCTGCCGCCGGCATCTGTCTGAAAACGGATTGGCATTTATCAGCTACAACACGTTTCCCGGCTGGCGGGCGAAAGGGACCATCCGCGACATGATGCTCTACCATGCCCGCAACGCTGCCGATCCCGCTGAACGGATAAAACTCGGGCGCGAGATGATGGGATGGGTGGCGGAGCATACATTGCAAAAGGGTTCCTACCAAACCATGGTGGGCGAACTCAATCAATCTGTGTCTGATGCTGACGGCTATTATATTTTTCACGAGCACCTGGGGGCCGTCAACGAACCCACTTATTTTAAAGATTTCGTTGTCGATGCCCACCGTCACGGACTGACGCATCTCGGCGAATGCAATGCCAATGAAGATTATTGGGGCAGAATCCCGGCGCAACTCCGTGAGACTATTTCAAAAATGTCAGCCGACCCCGTGGAGCGGGAGCAGTACTTGGACTTTCTCACGAATCGGCCGTTTCGGCGATCAGTATTATGCCGGACGGAAGCGGCGACCGGGACGAGCGGTTCACCCGTAAGCCAAATTCAAAAACTTTTTATTGCAGGCTATCCGACTGAGACAAGCGTGGGTGCCAACGCTGCCGGCCAACCCGCTATTCGATTCGGAAACGAGAATGATCAGGTGCAGCTTTCCGATCCGCGGCCGATTGCCGCTATGAGGCATCTTTGTCGCGCATGGCCGTCGGCCGTGCCGTTTTCAGAGCTTGCCGCGACGGCGCTCACGCAAATACCGTCAGACCAAAGAAATCCTGAGAAAGATGCTCTTGCCTTATCTCACATATTTGAAACTTGTCATTTACTGGGCATCGTGGAATTGTGGACCCATCCAACCGACCATATCGCGCCTGTGCCGGGGACTATTTCCGCGCGCGACGCGATGGGCTCGCTGGCAGGCGGCTCATCTTTCGAGGGTCACTACTTTGCATCATGCCGGATTAAAAGTGGAAGAAGTCATCCAACACGTGGTTCCACTTCTGGACGGCACGCGCGATCGGCAGGCGCTGGCAGAGGAACTGGTCAGGCGAAACACTGCGGCCGGTGAGCCCGAATCAGCGAGCGTTGCCTCAACCCGCGATCCGCAAAAAGCGAGACAACTGATCGATATCGCTCTTCCCACCCTTGCCTCGCTCGCATTGCTGACAAAGTGAGTGCCGCTTCGCTCCGGAAGATGGCTCCGGATTCGAAATATTCAACGCAGTTGGATCAACGTTACATTCATCACCTTTCAAAACCCGACCCCGGCAGATATACACTGATCAATGCCCGAAACAAAACAACTTATCGCGTCACACAAAGCTGGTTCGCACTAATCAAGTAAAACAAACTCTATGCCCGAAGCAAACAAAATCATCTATTCCATGATCGGCGTCAGCAAGTCGCACGAGAAAAAAGTCATCCTCAAGGACATCCGCCTCTCCTATTTCTACGGCGCGAAAATCGGCGTCCTCGGCCTCAACGGCTCCGGAAAAAGTTCCCTCCTCCGCATTCTCGCCGGCGTCGATACGAAATACGAAGGCCAGATCAACGTTCAAAGCGGATACACCATCGGTTTCCTTGAGCAGGAACCGCAGCTCGACGATTCACTCACCGTTCGCCAGGTCGTCGAGCAGGGAATGCAGGCCATCACCGATCTCCTTACCGAATACGAGCGCATCAACAATCGCCTCGCCGAGCCGATGACCGATTCCGAGATGAATAAGCTTCTCGAAAAACAGGGAAAGGTGCAGGAAAAGCTCGACGTCCTCAACGCCTGGGATTTGGATTCGCAACTCGAGATGGCGATGGACGCCCTCCGCTGCCCGCCAGGCGATGCCTCGGTAAAAGTCCTCTCAGGCGGCGAGCGCCGTCGCGTCGCACTCTGCCGCTTGCTCCTCAAGAAGCCCGACATTCTTCTTCTCGATGAGCCGACAAATCATCTGGACGCCGAATCCGTCGCCTGGCTGGAGCAGCATCTGTCGCGTTACGCCGGGACTGTGATCGCGGTCACGCACGACCGATATTTTCTCGACAACGCCGCCGGTTGGATCCTCGAGCTCGATCGTGGCCAGGGAATTCCCTGGAAGGGAAATTACACCTCATGGCTAGAGCAGAAGCAGGCCCGATTGGCCCAGGAAGAGAAAGCCGAAAGCAGCCGCCAACGCGCTCTCGCTCACGAACTTGAATGGGTAAGAAAATCCCCCAGCGCCAGGCGCGCCAAATCGAAAGCTCGCCTCGCCGCATACGAAGCGATGCTGAACGCCGACGCCCAAAAGCGCGTGCAGGAGATCGAGATTTATATTCCGCCCGGCCCGCGTCTCGGCGCTAAAGTGATCGAAGCGGTGAATGTCACCAAAGCCTACGGCGACAAAATTCTCTTCCAGGACATGAGCTTCGTTCTCCCTCCAAACGCCATCATCGGCGTCATCGGCCCCAACGGCGCCGGAAAGACAACCCTATTCCGCATGATCACCGGCCAGGAAAAGCCGGACTCCGGTGAATTGGTCCTCGGCGAAAGCGCCAAGCTCGCCTACGTCGAGCAAAGCCGCGATGTCCTCGGCTCCGACGCCAGCGTCTGGGAGGTAATCACCGAAAAGCAGGAATCCATCCGTCTCGGATCGATTTCCGTCAATTCCCGTGCCTACGTTTCCCGCTTCGGCTTCAGCGGCACCGACCAGCAGCGCAGCGTCGGCACGCTCTCCGGCGGCGAGCGCAATCGCGTTCATCTCGCCCGAATGCTTCGGCAGGGGGCCAACGTCCTTCTGCTGGACGAGCCGACCAACGATCTCGACATCAATACCATGCGGGCGCTCGAAGAGGCACTGGAGAATTTCGCCGGTTGCGCGGTCGTCATCAGCCACGATCGCTGGTTTTTAGACCGAATCGCGACACATATTCTGGCTTTCGAAGGCGAAAGCCAGGTCAAGTTTTTCGACGGCAATTACAGCGAATATGAGGCGGATCGCCACCGGCGGCTTGGCACCAATGCGGATCGCCCCCATCGAATTTCCTACCGAAAACTGACTTTGGGGTAGCCAAGAGCATTTGTCCGGGCATACCATTCCGCAGGAGTGGGGAAAACGGAAAAAACGTTGCGGCCGGGATTGGGGCCGCGTGGATGTCCGTTGCGGTGCTGGGGAAATTTGGCCGATGACGGCCTGCGGAATTTGTTCTAAGTTACCCACCGAGGATTTATTATGGAACACACAAGACGTGCCAGCGGATTTGCATCAATGGATCAGCGTAAGCAGCGTGAGATCGCCCGCAAGGGCGGAACGGCCGCCCATCGAAAGGGGACCGCTCACGAATTTACGACTGAAGAAGCTCGGTATGCCGGAAGAAAAGGCGGCCAGCAGGTCAGCGCCAATCGCACTCACATGATTGAGATTGGCCGGCTTGGAGGCCGTCGCTCAGCCGAGTCGCGCCGTAACCGCGCATCAGCTACGCATCAGCCGGGACCGGTGGAAGTGACGACGTCGATCCCCACGGATCAGACAAAAGAACCCGCCGCCCAACCCCAATAGATGGCAATCGAGTAGATAGCAACGAGCAGACCGCTCAGCTATTTATTTGGATGCAAAAACCCTGACCGCTTTGCGGATCTTCGGGATAAACCCAAGTGCCAACAGGCCGGCGAGGCATTGCCAGGCGGCTGGCGCCACCGGAACAACCTCACTCACAAAACCCTGGGGTGATTCGTCCATGGCAAAACTGGCGAACGGAGTGCCCGTCGTCGGATTGCCGTCCACCAGCACATCATCTCCGGGATTGCTGCTGCCCCATGTCGCTGTTGCGCCGTTAAGCTGACTACCTGAGTAAGCCAGAACGGTGCGCGAGGGGTTCAAGGTAACGCTTTCATAATCCACGCCCGCGCTGAATGGCGGCGCGAAGACGTTGGAGATTCCATCAAACGATCCCGATCCGGAAGCCGTGAATTGAAACCCGGTCCAGTTCGATCCGCTCGCGTTTCCGATCGTCTGCGTGGCGATTTCAATAAATGGAACCGCGTCAGCGCTCACCTGCAGGAAGGTAATTCCCTGCGGATCGCCGTTGGAAAAAGTAATGTCTTCGTTTTGGATCAGAAGTGTGTCGCCGTTGACGGAAATTCCGTTGGCGTCGACTCCCGAATCAAGGCTAATCTGCCATCCCCCAAAAGTGGCGGGATCGCCCCCCTTCAGGTTTACTGCCGCGCCCTTTGCGTTAATGGTCAATCCCAAAGCCAGGGAGAGCGCAAAGGGGGCCGCTTTCTTCATCAATCCGGACATGTGCTTCAACTCCTTAACAACCAAGACACCTGAAACCACCAGGCGGCTAGGCGCTGCAATCAAATTCGCGACGAACAGTCTCTCTTCTTCTACTCGCAATACTCCGCAAGCCACCCAGCTTGAGAGAATCGATCTAACCCACGAAAACCTGGCGCAGGCGCCAAGTTGCTGATGGACACTATATCTTGGCGGAGTTTTTGATACAAACACTAAATCACCGTCTTTCGTTCCACATGGACGAGAACCATGAAATATCGGTCGTTGTGTCCGATAAACTTGGATTCGTCGGCTTAAACCTCAAACGAGGAATAGAACGAATATCCATCAGTAATGGACGTAAACGGCCCTGGTGTGAAGAAAAGCGGTAAGGAGAGATTAAAAAGGGGGTAGAGGTCGGTTCAGCAATCGCCGCGGATCATCGGGCGGGAGAGAAGTCGGTTCCAGACATGGAGTTCTGGGATGCGTTTTTGCGGATGGTTTGTCTCAGAATGTCCAGTTCACCTTGCAAATCGCTGCTCAGCTTAGCTCCCGGAAGGATGACGCTGTCAATCTGGGAAAGATAGCGGACAGCTGCATCGATCTGGTGATTGTTCGCATAGGTCAATGCAAGCCCGATCAGGATATTCAAATCCCTCGGATCGATGGCATATCCCTTCTGGAATGCCGCAATGGCATCATCAGCCCGTCCCTCTTTGAGGAAAATCTACCGCCTGCGTATCAAAATAGCTGACCAGATTGGGATCGCCCGGATGGTTCGTGATCGCCTCTGACATCAGGCTTTCCGCTTCCTTGAGCGATGCGGGATCACTGTGATGGCGCAGAAGATCGGCCAGATTGTTCTGGGCAATTCCGTTGTTCGCATCAACCTTAAGCGCCTCGCGATACGCCCGCTCGGCCCCTGCGGTATCGCCCGTCCCGGTGACGGCCGCTGCATACGTCAGCCAATTAGCCGCGGTCATCTGATTCGATTGCAGGAATGGCTCAAGGGCCTTCACCGCCTGCGCATAATCGGATGGAAAATTCTCGTGGTCCGCGCAGGCAAGATACGCCTCCGCCAGACCCACATGTTCATCGAGCGATTTCGGATCAAGCGAGGGAAGAATCCGCTCAATCCAATGTGCTGACATATCTCCATCGCTATAAGCATCGGGAGCAATCCCCAGCCACGCCAGTCGCCACTTGGGCGAATTCTGGGCCAGCGGTTGCAGCAGCGCAGCCGCGTCAGATTCGCGGCCGACGCGAATCATCGCTTCCGCGCAGGTCGTGATCAGCAGCACGTTGTCGTCGGCATGAGCTGTGGCGTTCGCCAGGTAGGGCGTAAGACGATCCACCGCATCCTGCGCCTGATCGACAATCAGATCTGCCTTGGCAATGAAGATATCCGGCGCCTGCGTATCCAAAGCGGCGCGTTGCCGCCACTGGCGCACGGCGACGATCGCGTCATTCCAATTTTCAGCTGAAGCATTTACTTCCGCACAGGCGCGGGCGGCGTCGATGGATTGCGGGAATCGCCCCATCGCCTTGCTCGCGATCGCCGCCGCGTCCGAGGCGCGGCCGGCCGCCATCAGCCGGCGGGTCGCCAATTCATACAGCGGCTGAAAGTTCGGATACTTTTCCAGAAGGGTCTGAATTTGCGTGATCGGCGTCGTGGGATCGGTCGCAACGGCAATCGTGTCGTTCGCCGCCGCGTTTTGCGGATCGCGGGTGATCGCTTCAATCAGCGATCCCAATTCATCGGCGTGCGGATAATGCGCCAAGGCCGCGACCGCCGTTTGCAGGTGAGGCAAAGTTTGATCGGCGGGCCAGCGGGTCATTGCCGCGCCGACTTCGCTCTTCGCCATGCTCCAGTTCCGCTGCCGCATCAGGAATTCGATCTGCTTGATATGGAACATCGGATCGTCGCCGGACGCTTTGATCGCGTCTTCATAAAGCTTTCCGGCCGTTTCCACGCTTCCGCGCTGCTCCTCGAAGCTGGCAAGGATCAACTCGCGTTGTCCCGGCGTCAGTGAGATTTCACTGAGCCGGTCGAGGAACTTGCGGGCTTCCGGCAACTGCCTGGCGGCCCCAAAGAAATCCGCTGCCTCGCGGATCGTATTCACATCCAGCGGCTTGGCATGTTCGAGATTGAAATAAATCGCCGCCGCCTCGTTGGTGCGATTTTCCAGCCGGTATACTTTTGCCAGCGTGGCATCGTGCAGCACCTGGTTGGTCGCCGTCGGATAAGCCAGCAGCATGCTCTCCGCCCGCTGCATGTCCCCATCAGCGGCGATCAGAGACGCCGCAACCAGCGCCATGTCCGGCGAAAGATTGCCGATCCGCGCGAGCTTATCGAACTCCACGCGCACTTCTTCACCCTTGCCTGCGTTATGCAATGCCTGAAGGAGGTTGAACTGCGCCTGCACCGATTGCGGCTCCAGGTCCGCTGCCTTGTGCCATTCTTCGAGCGCGCCGGAGTAATTCTTCAGCCGCGAATAAGCGGTCGCGAGCAGCACGTGCGGCAAATATTCCTCGGGATTGCTCACGGTGATGCCGCTCAGCAGCACGATTGCTTCCGAGGCATCACGGTCGGCGCTATCGCCACTAAGGAGCCATCGCGCATACGCGGTTTTCCAGGCGATCGCCTGATCCCCCGTGAGTATTTTCAATCGGTCGATCGTCGATTTAATGAATGCCCGGTTCGACCAGGCCGATTCTCCGGTGCTCAGGATTGCCGTTTGAACCCCGATGTCGCCGGGATAATCATTTCCCAATTTTTGCCAGGCGGCGGCCGCGCCGGGATCATGCGATGCTTCGCGATATTGGCAAATGGCGCGCTCCCAGAACGAAACGTCGCCAGGAACCTTATTTTTATCGCGATCATCCTGCAGCAACCGAAGCCCATCAGCCGCGTTGCCGTTGTTCAACATTTCCATCGCCCGCGCGTAAGCCAGACGCGGGGTCGCCCCATATTTCCGGTCGATGGCGGCGTAAAGCGTATCTTCCATTCCCAGCTTGGCCGTCTTGCTCAGCTGCACAAGGCTCATCAGCGTCTCTTCGTCGTCCGCGCCGACATTGTTGCAGGCCCCCTTGATCACATCGATTGCCGCGGCGCCTGCCCGGTCTGCGACAGCAGGGCAACGTAAATCGGCAACGTCTCCGGCTCGTTGGGAAGCTGCGTTTGAAGCTGCTTCACTTCATCCAATAGCGCCGTGGCGGCGGTTGGATCAGACGTGGCCGAAAGCCTGGCAAAGCTGACTTTGACATTCGCCACAGCCGCACGCAGATCCATCGATCCATTGGCGTTGGTCCCGGCCAGAGTCGCGTCTTCCGCGGCGCTGCTGGCTTCATCGCTGGCGCCCTGGCCAAGGCTCACCAGCAGCAGCGCCAGGCGCACGTGCGGCTCAGCCCAGCTCGGCATGGACCGGCATGATTGCCGCCATTCCTGCAGCGCAAGCTCATTCTCATCCATCTCCGCATACGAGACGCCGAGCAGAAACGCGAAGTACCCGTTATCCGGCGCGGTGGCCAACGCGTCGCGATAGTGCGCGATGCGTGTTTTCAAATCTTCCGGCGGGGAGCTGAATTGCGCTTTCAATGCCGTTGACCATGCAACAGCCAAATGATCGTCAGGGCCCCGTGCGACCAGTTGGCTCACCAGCGCATCAGCGGATTTGTTATCGCTGAGACCGTAAAGCGCCAGCGCCTTCAACGCTATCAACTGTGGATCGGCCGTGGGGGCGGTTATGTCCAGGTCCTTCAGACGGGAAACGACTTCCTGATAATTCCGATTCTCCCACAGCCGCAGGATCAATTGCTGCGTCAACTGCGGATCGTTGAATTTAGTGGTAGCGCGGGCCAGCAAATCCTGGGCGACCCCAAATTGGCCAAAGCTGTCGAGCAGCGCAACCGTCGTTTTGGCGAACTGGCTGGTAGGGGGGTCCTGCTGCGCGGCTTGCAGGATCAGCTTCTCACAGGCCTGCGAGTCTTCGGTCCGCTGCTGCGCGGTTTGCGTGCGACTTTGCCCAAAATAATACGCCCATGCCTTGATGATCAGGAACCTGGGATCAGCCGGATATTTCGCCCGCAGCGCGTCGGCATGTTGATGCATTTCTGATGCCGGCCGCGACAGCGACTGCATAATCTCGAAATTCATCCTCTGCATGTCCAGGTCCGTCGGCGACAGTTGCGTGTAACGGTCCGCGGCAGGGGCAGCCTCCGTAAACTTTCGCTCCCGCACATAGATTTGCGCGATCGCCTTCAATGCGACGAGATCGTTCGGGTTGTTTTTTAGAAGGTCGTTGGCCCGCGCCAGAGCATCCGGCTCATACGCGGGAGACGGAGCTTCCATCTCCAAAAGATGATCCCGTTCCTGCGTATTTTCCGGGACAAGCGAACAGTACTGGCGCAGGTTGGCAATCGCCAGCACAATATACGAGTCGTCTTTCGTCGGAACCTTGGCTCGCGCGTTGGCAAACGCCAGCAGCGCCTCCGGATCCAATTGCCCCTGGTCCCGCTGCTGCTCGTGGCTGATGTACTCAGCCAGCTTGTTGATGGCGGTTTGATAATCCCCCGCCTTGTAAGCATCCAT
This sequence comes from uncultured Phycisphaerales bacterium, assembly GCA_963773725.1. GTDB lineage: Bacteria > Planctomycetota > Phycisphaerae > Tepidisphaerales > Tepidisphaeraceae > PALSA-1353. The sequence goes on along the minus strand of CAVZCA010000005.1, from coordinate 90,038 downwards.
GCCGACTTGTTTATCGAGTTGGAGCTTACTCTCCGCGATGCGCATGCGATAGGCGTAGAGCCACGTGATGGCACCGGCGAATATCACCATGCCGCTCAGAAGAATGAGCACTCGACGCTTGGTTTTCGGACGGATCGTCATGCGTGGGATACCTTGCGGAAGACCTGGGTGACTGTTTTATAGATGATCCAGATGTCGAGACGCCATGAACGGTTCTCGACGTATTCGATGTCATACTTGATCCATTCCTGAAAGTCCGACCCAATCCGCCGCGTCCGATGGATCTGCCATAGACCGGTAATGCCGGGCCGCACACTCAGCCGCGCATCGCGCCACGGCGGGCAATATTGGTTTTCTTTCCGGGGGCTGGGACGCGGCCCCACCACAGACATATGGCCCGCCAGCACATTCAGGAATTGCGGCAACTCATCGAGATTGTATTTGCGAAGAAATTTGCCCACCGACGTGAGCCGTGGATCTTTCAGGATATAAAACTGCGGCCCATCCGCCTGGTTCTGCGACTGAAGCTGGGCTTTGAGATCTTCGGCGTCCTTGCGCATCGATCGAAACTTGATGCACGGGAATTGGCGGCCCCCCAGCGTCTCGCGCTCGTGCGCGAAAAACCACGGCCGGCCGTCATCCAGCCAGATCGCCAGCATGATGATGGGATAAAGCCACAAGGTCATCATCAGCACCGCGAGGCTGAAGACCACGTCAAAGATGCGTTTGAACAGACGGCTCACCGCGGTGACATCTTTCACCGGGGCTTCCGGCGGAATATCGCGAGGCTCAATCGTCAGCCACTGAATATCTTCCATCGGAGGCCGCGCCTGCGGATCGTCCCAGATGATCGCCGGACCCACGACGGTCGTTCCGCCGTCGATTTGCCGCCCAGCCCCCACCCACACCGGCCCGATGAATCGCGCGTTCGGATCGATCGAGGTTTGCGGATCTTTCCAGACCTGCGGCTCAAAAACCTGCGCCCGGCTGATGGTCGAATCCGGATGCTGCCACGCTTTGGTCAGATCGCGCAGGAACATCGCGATTTCCCGGTCGATGCTCCGATCGAAAACGCTCCCATCGATGGAAAGCGTGCTGCGCTCGCTCCGCTGTAAGTTACGCCGCAGCCGCCGCCAACTGCTCAGCGGGTTGGGCGACGATTGCCAGAGCTGCGCGACTTCGCGGTCAGGCGTAAGGACCGCCCGCGCGAGCCGTAAATCTTCCGACCCAAGATAAAGCCGCTGAAAACGCACGAAGCGGTTGTTGCCGTCGGTAATAACCTTCTCGCGATACCCGCGTCGCGCACCATCATGCAGCCTCAAAAACAGCGCCTGCGGCTTGAGCCAATTCAACGCGTCGATCACGCTGACCATCCGAAACAGGACCAGCGACCGCGGATCGGTCAGCAGGTAAAGCTCGGCATGTTTGACGATTTCAGACGGCTCCCCCTGCCGCACGACCTGAACGCCGTGAGCGGCCCAGAATCGGTGATGTAGTGCGACGGGATCGAGTCCCCAGATCGTGCGCGCAATCGTCGGTGCCGGCCGATCGCCGGCCGCGACGGGCGGGGCACTGTTGGTTTCCAACGCCGTCATAGCTGCGGATCAAACTCCATGATCGTGGCCCGATGCGGAAGCCCGCACCGACGACGCCACTGCTCGCGCCACCGGACCGATCGCCTCGCTGCGACGCCCATCCGTGCCGGCCGGGACCGAACCCAATCCCAGCCGATTTGTGGAGCGCTCGAAATCGTGCGGCTGCGCCCGATTGAAAACCACACCCGCGATTCTCGCCCCGATGGCATGCAGATGCGCCAAAGCGCGATCCACAAGCTGCCGCTGCTGGCCGCGCGAAACGCACAGCACCACTCCATCCGAAGCCACAGCAACAGGCGAAGCCTCGATGCTTCCCAGGATCGGGCCGGTGTCGATCAGGATCACGTCAAAATGCTTTCGCGCCTCATCCACCAGCCGGCGAACCGCCGCGGGTGAGATCGTCCCGGTATATCCGCCCATCGCCTTGCCAACCGGCAGGAATGAAAGATCCGCCACGTCGGTCGTGCGGATGAACGGCATGATGTCGCGTGAAGCCATCGCCTCAAGCACGCCATGCTCGGCGGTAACGTTCAACCGGGCCGTCAATCCGCCGCCGATCAAATCGCCGTCAACCAAAAGAGTACGTGATCCGCTAGCGGAAAAGCTCAATCCAAGCGCCAGTGTCAGGCTCGTCTTGCCATCGCCGGGAGATGCGCTGGTCAGCGTGAACACGCGGCGCTCCGTGCTCTGCCCGGTGATTTGAAGAATGGTGCGAATCTGATGCACGCAATGCGCGGCGGTCGCCGCCTGCGTCGGGTCGGTCAAAAGGTCCGGCAGGTTCGGCAAAATTCCCAGCAGCGGAACGCCCCCCATGTCGGTATTCGCTTCATCGCTGTAACGGAACCGGTTATCGATCACGCCCACCAGCAGGACGACGATCATCGGCAGCGCCGCGCCGCCAAAGAAACCGAGGACGCCAAACGCCTTGCGGCGATCGGTGGATGGATCATCGGATAAGACTGGAGCGCTGATCACCTTCATCTGCTGATTGCCGTTCAGGTTCCTCAGCGAAATCAGCTTCTCATAATCTGCATTGGTGATGTCCAGCGAAGATTCGGCGCACTGCATGTTGTCTTTGACCTGGCGAATCCAGGTCGCATTCCGCCCGATGTCTGCGCACAACTGCTTCTGGTGTTCGAATTGTTTGGTCAAATCTTCGATGCGCACTTTCAGGCTGACGATGTCCGTCTTGACGGGGGTCAGTCCAAACTGGCCCGAAGCCGGGTCCAAACGATAACTCTGGCTGAAACTCTGCACATAGCTGTTGATCTCATCGTTCTCCACTTCAAGGACGCTCTGCAATCGCTGCACGGTCGGCGACGCATCCCCATAACCTTCCTTGTTCGCCAGTTGGATTTGCCGCTCGGTCGCGTCCCGTTCGCTGCGTTTCCTGTTGAGGACACCGTTGTCGTAGGCGGCAATCTGGTCCTCGGTCAGCGGCGAGTTTCGGGTGGTGGCGCCCGCCGCGGCATCTCCGGGATTGGCCCCCTGGCCCACCAAACGCTGGTCGATGTCCAACTGGGTTTTGAGGTTATCCAGCGCATTGCTCAACTGCGCCAATTGCTCCATGTGGGTCTGTTGGTAGGACGACAGATCGTCCGTATCAAACACCTTTTCCAGGTCAGTCAGCTGCGCTTCATCGTTCTGTAAATCGTTGGTCGCCTTTGTTCGCAGCTTCTCCAGTTCCTGGAGCTTGCTGGTGAACATCATCGGATCCTCATCCTGGAAGAATTCCTGGTAGGCTTTGATGATCGCCTGCGCCCCTGCAAAGGCCAGCTTTGGGTCCGGGTCGTTGTACACAATTTTCAGGATGGACGTGCCGGAAACATTTTCGACTTCCAGCCCTGAAGCGAAATGAGCCAGCGCCGCGTCGGTGCCGCGTGGGCCGCCGGCATCCTTCCATTCCTCTTCGTCCAGTGCCCGCTGAATCACTTCATAGCTCTCGACAACCCTCACCTGCGATTCCAGGAAGATGCCATAGTTCGACATCGCCTCGCCGCCGTAAGAATTGAGCGTTTGATAGACCGGGGCAATCTCAACCTGGCAACGGCTGGAAAAGAGCGGACGCTGGCTGAGATATCCCAGCAGCGATCCCGCCACGCCAAACAGCAAGCCCAGCGTAATTACCAGCGAATATCGCCCGCGCAGCAGGCGGTGCATCTTCTTCAATCCCATCGGCTTGCCGGTGTGATTGTTCGCATGTGAATGGGCAAGCTCGTGGCCCGACTGTGGCAGACCAGCCGCCTGCGCCAATTGCATTTCGTTCGTCATACTTAATTACCTCCGGGATCCCTGTTTTCCAGCGTCCGGATGAGGTTCTCATTTGGGCTCAGCAGGTCGAGAAGCGCCTGGTCCCGTTCCTGTCTTGTCATTCTCGGTCCGGTTACCAGTTGAAACTCGGCTGCGCCGTAATATCTCCGCTGGTAATCTTCGCCCGACGTATACACGCTGCCGATATCGGGGCAAACCACCCCGTCGAGTTCCTTGTGCGAAACCGTCATTGCCGGCACTCGCGGCATGACGAAAAAATTGTACACCACGCGCTCCTGGTCGGTTGGGCTCTTCGGAGAGAAATGATATTCCATTCCTGTTATGTCCATGTGTGCCAGATGCCAGGTCCTCGGCTCGCCGTTCTCCAGGTTACCATTGTCGTCATATTTGATGATCTCGTTGCCCTGTGCCGGATAGCAATTCGGCGGATAATGCCCCTGCAGGTATCGCGCATCCTTACAATTGACGATCAGCAGGGAAACCATCGTCTTGGTCTCGTCGTTTAGATAATCCCGGCTCAGGATCACGTTCGGGTGCAAGAGTTGAATCGCCGGAGCGGGGACTTCCGTCGGATGACCCATCCACGTTCCCGATGTTCCCTTCACCATGATAGGAAAAGCGTCGATCGCATCGCGGCATCGCGCCAAATGCGGCTCGGCAACCGCCGGCTGCACGTGCGTGCCCGCCTCGGCGATCATTCCGATCAGCATCAGGATCGACACCATTGGCCAAAGCCAAACGCCGAAGCCTAATTTTCGATGCCTTAATTTCAACGCAAAGCTCCCAAAAATACGGCTACTGCGACGCCAGCGTGTATTCATTCACCGGAATCATCGCCCATTGAAGCGTCTTGATCAGTCCATATAACATTCCAAATGCCAGCGGAAGCATCGCCCAGCCTGCATACGTATGAAACGTGTCGGCGTAATGCGGCTCGTATCCATACATCCAGATCGTCGAAATCACCCGCACGACATTGCAAAAGATCGCGGCCAGCGGACTGCTTAGCAAAATCAGCGCCCGAACGAAATTCTTCAATGGCATCGCAAAACAAAACGCGAAGCCCACCATGATCAGTGAAAAAACCATCCGCATTCCGTTGCATGCCTCCGCAACAAGCACCGCGTGCCCGTTGATTGTGAGCGCGTTTCCATTCACCTCGGTGTTCACCACGCCGCCCGCTTCGAGCAGCCGCTGAGTAAGCGAGGCGGTCCAGTTCTGCAGGGGGCCAGCCACCGCCAGACGCATTCTCGCCGGAGCCGGTACCAGGAAAATCAGCAGCGCGAAAGCCGGGAAAAAACGGAAAATCACATTTTTCCCTAAAACCGAAAGCATGCACCCTACTACCACCAGCACAGCCCCGCCATGCCAAAAACTCTGAATGCCGCTGTAAAATCCCAGTGAATTAAAGAACCAGCCCACCGCCACGACGAACGGTCCGATGACGCGTCCCGACGGCTTGCAATGCCGCAGCCGCATCCGTCGGACCCAGACCAGAAAAATCGCCACCAGCGGCACAATGAAGATATGGCTGTATTCCTCGTCGTTGTATGCGATCAGGTAAATATCTTTCCACGCGGGGAACGTAGCCAATACACCAATCGCCCCCATCATCGTGGCCAAAACCACGTGACCGAGGGTAAGGCGGTCGTCGCGCAATGCGGGCAACTTCATATTTCCAGCCTCGCAACAGCGGCATCAACCGTGCGTCCCTTCGATTCGACGCACCGGTCAACAGCCTCGCGGTCATGCCGCACAACGCCGGCAACAACCGACCGCACCACAACAGCGTCCGCCTCCACGATCCCACCCGCCAAAACGACCGAGTCGTGAATGCGCGCACTCGGCGATACCACCGCCCCCGGTTCAACGATGGCGAATGTCGATTTCCAGTCTTCCGCCCACGGGTCCGTGGACGCGCCGCGCACCGGCTGATGCAGCGCCCGCAACGCGGCTATGTAGTCCGATAGCAATCGGATCGGCAGGCCCGTGGGCCTCCGGCGCTGCACCACCCGCACGTCGTATTTCGACGCAATGCTCGGCAGCGCCTGCTCCTTCATATCGACGAACCCCGTCTTTGGAATAAGCCGCAAAGCCCGGCAAGTCACCAGCATCAAGCCGCTCGGCTCTCCCTCACGGTGACCAACGACGGCTATAACCCCCCGCGTCTTATGCAGCGAGGTATATAAAGCCGGCAAAGGATCCAGCAGCACTTGCGCCGCATTCCCGACCAGAATCATGTCATCGTCGTCATAGTCCACGGCGATATTCGCCAGGAGTCCGCCTGTGCCGCGATATTCGGATTGATCCCGCTCCATACGGTAACGATCAGCCGACACGCTTCGCGGCTCGGGCGCGCACCGCATCCATCAACAGCCGGACCGGCAAACGATCGATGCCCAGCAATCGCGCGACCTCATCCGCCTCATCCATCCATCGCCCCATGACCGTCTTGCCATTGCCCAGCGGCAGATCGAGGATGCTGCGCCCAATGGCCATCGCCAGCGGTGTTGGCCGAACTCCGCCTCCCAGCAGCACCAGCCCCCGCAAACGCCCGCGATTCGCCGGCGCCGAAGCAACCCCGTCATGCTGGACAGCATCCTCTTCGCCGGTGGCAACCGCTGGCTTCTCCGCCGTCAGGCGAACCATGATATTCTCCGCCGCACCCAGAGAATCGCTGGTCTGCGAAATCTCGGCATATCGTTCCGACTCATCAAATTTCACATCTGCAATAAAATCGTTCTCGCTCTCGCGCCTGCCAAGCACGCGATTCGCAACCCCGCGCACCATGGCCCGTCCGAGCAGCAAACCGGCGAATGGAATGCCAACGACGATGTACCGCTTGAACAGCCGTTTGGGCTCCTGCGCCAGCCGATGCGTCCATTCCAGCCCGCAATTTCGCATCCAAACCGGCGCACGCCGGACATTGCCGCACAGAAAGCTGAAGCTGACGCCGACGCCCAGCCACCAGGTCGTCGGCATCGTCCCGCGAATTCGATCGATGAGCCGCTCTTGCTTCGGTGAACCAAGCGCGACAAACACAATGTCCGGCTTGGCCGTCTGCAGTTGCGATATGATGTTCTGAAGTTCTGTTTCGTCTTTCTCAAACCCGACAGGAGGGCACAACTTGCCGGCAATTTTGAGCTGCGGATAGCGAGTCCGCAAAACATTCGCCGCGGCTTCCGCCGTTCCCGAATCACCGCCGAGTAGAAAGATTGATTTCCCCTGCCCAGCCGCGGCAGCGCTCAGGCTCGAGATCAAATCCGATCCCGCCACCCGTTGCGGCAGGGGAGTCCCCTGCAGCCGGCTCGCCCAGACCAGCGGCATTCCATCCGCGACAACCAGGTTTGCCTCGGCAACCAGCGCCGCAAAGCTCACGTCCTGTCCGCTGCGGCGGAGATGATCCACATTGGGCGTAACAACAAACCCCCCGCGCCCAGCTTCGATTTCCGAAAGGATATGCTCAACGCATTTCTGTTCGTCGATGCGATGAATGCGAACGCCGTGCAGCAGGATCGTCGGCAATCGCCGGCTTCCCGAAACAGGGCGGGCAGGAACTTCCGGCGACAGCCGCGCCATCGCTGCTGCCACACCGCTCCCACTCCAACGAGCTTCTCCCTCTTTCACGTGCATTCTGACCCATGCCTGCGTCTTGAGTTTGTTTACGTGATTCTATGAAAAACACGCTTCGGACCCACAAGTGGCCATATGGATTATCCCGCTCACAACGGGCAATTGTAACCCGTATTATGGGACCTTCACCATTTTCTGCCTTCCGGACCCATTAGGGCATTCAGCTTTCTTCGCGCGTTGGTCGATAACTTCCGGAGCGCATTTCTTTTATCGTCATAACCCCGTCACGTCATCAATTGCCATTTCCCCGCGCAATTATTCCGCAACCCACGCTTGAGCCCGCCGGTTTTCTTTAATCATGCGCTGTTGAAACGTTAGTTTCATGCTGCCAAACGCTGGCCTGTTTAGCGTTCAATTCCGCAGTTGCCCTAGCTTTTCCATGCATCAGGCTCGACCACTGCCATCGTGACAGGAACTTGCGAAATTCCTTGTCCCCATATCGGCTTTTTTGCTGGATCATGCTCTTAAAATATCCCCACAAGATCGCCAGCGACCCCAGAAGAACAGGAGGGTGAGCCAGTCGGTTGATCGCGCTGGCCAGCATGTAACAAACCCCCGTCCCCATGAAATACTGTCCCACCCCATGCCGGACTCGCCCCGTCCACCAGCTTTTATCGCTCGTCCCCATCGGACGCAGATGCACAAAATTCAAATCCGGATCATCCCACGATACCGCGATCCACCCCAGCATTCGGCAGCGATGGCAATCAATCCCATCCCACATCAATTCCCGAACAAACCCGCCGATCTGCTCAAAGCAGGCCGTCCGATAAAACTTCACCATCCCCACCGAGTTCTCATCCCCGCACGTCTCCATGATTTTTCGCCCGGTCTTCTCATCCAGGAAATATGGCTTCCCGCTCGCCGTCCCAATCCGCGGCTCCGCGTCCATCCTTCGCATCAGCGTTTCAAAATATTTCGGCGGCAGATCCAGATCCAGATCAAGCTTGCAGACAAAATCGAAATCCCCCGGCTCGATCGTCGCATACCCATGATAAAACGCGTCGATCACCCCTCCCCCAAGTTTGCGAAACCCGCGATCCTCCCGCCGCATGATCCGGATCCACGGAAACTTCGCCGCATACTCCGCGAGAATCGCCGGCGTTCGATCCTTCGACCCGTCATCGACGATGATCCAAATCGCCGGCGCAATCGACTGCGACGTCACGCTCTCCAGCGTCCGCCGGGCGAATTGTTCCTCGTCCCGGCAGGGGGTGATCAGGCAATAACGGTGACCGCTGCTCATATCACGATTTCTCGGCCGCGATAAATCGCTTTTCCAGACGATCCAGATTCAAGGAGAGCGAAAACTCGCTTTCCACTTTTTGTCTCCCCTGCCTGGCCAAGCGCTCTCGAAGCTCACGATTTCCCCAAAGCATAGCCAGCTTATCCGCAAGAGCCTCAGGCTGATTGGCTTTGACCAGCAATCCAGTCACACCATCCTCAACAAGTTCCGCAATCGTCGGCAGATCACCCGCCACCACCGGAATTCCAGCAGCCATCGCCTCCATCAAAACCACGGGGATTCCATCTCGATCTCCATGCGAATCCTGCCGCGAGGGAAGCGCGAATATATCCGCTTCACCAAGCAGCGAAGAAACCTGGGAATTCGGCACAGCCCCAAGCCAGTCGATCTGATCCATGCATTTCAGTTCCGCGGCGATCTTTTCCAGCCGCCCGCGATCCGATCCATCACCGGCAATCGTCAATCGCGCGCCGATATTCCGGCGATTCAATTCCGCCATCGCCCGAATTAGTGTGTCGATCCCCTTCTTCTCAACCAGACGGCCAACGGTAAGAATTCTAAGCGTCGATTGCGGAGCAGCCGAAATCGCGCCCGCTTCCACATCCACCCCGCAGCGGATCACGTCATATTTCCCATTAGCATCGGGATAAATCGATGAATACCAGTCCCGATGCCACCGGCTGATGCACGCCACGAATACCGCCCGGCGAAGCTTGATCTTCAATATCGAGCGGCGTTGAAAAATATCGTTGGCATGCCCGGTGAAGCTAAACGGAACGCCCAACTGCATCGCCGCATACATACCGACAGTCGTCGGAGCATGCGCGAAATGACAATGAATATGCCGCACCCCCCGGCTGCGAAGCCATCGCGCCAATCCCATTCCCACTATCGCCTGCAGAGGAAGTTTCAGCCGCACAGCCGATTGTAAATTTTCCCCGGGCCACGCCGCGTCATAAAACGCCGTTGTCAGCGTCTTCAATGATCGCAATGGATGTAGAAACATTTCCGCGGTCGCCGATGCCAGCGTCCGTCCCCGTTCCGATCCGTAAACAATCAGCCGATCCGTCTCCAGATCGTGATCATCCGTCGGCTTCGGCTCATTCAGACTCACTGCGACAACCGGCCAACCCCGCTGCCGCAAACCCCGCACCTCGCGATACACAAACGTCTCGCTCGGCAGCGGAAAAGTCCCCGCGACATACGCCAGCGGCCCACGCGACACGCTCATGACGCGCTTCCGCCCGATTTGCCCGTCACAATGCGAGCCGGAATCCCCACAGCTGTCGCCCCGGCCGGCACATCTTCAAGCACAACGCTCATCGCCCCAATCTTAGCCCCTCGGCCGATCCGAATCGCACCAAGCACCTGCGCATACGCCCCGAATTCCACATCGTCCTCAACAACCGGCGCCGCACCTTTGAGCGTGCGATTGCCAATGGTGACCCCTTGCCGGATCGTGCAATTCGCCCCGATTTTCGCATCGGAATGCACAAAAATATTCCCGAAATGATAAATCCGAAGCCCCGGCCCGATCTCCGCTTCCTTAGGCAAACTGATTCCTGTGATCGTTTCCACCAGCCGAAATCGAATCCAGTAAATCCGCGTCAGCAGCGTTCGCCAAAGCCCCGGCTTAAGTCGATCGACCCGCTTTCCAAACCGATATGTGGCGATCGCCCAGATCGATTGCTCGCGCAAAAGGCCGCTGGGGATATCGCACAGGTCGGCGGCAAAATCAGGATCCTGACTCATCGAGCCGCTCCCGCGGACTGCGGAGTGGGTTGCTTGTATTCGATCAGCCGCGATCGTTCGCCGCGCGCCCGGTCACTGCGATATTTCATCTGTCCCAAAAACCACGCCCATTTGCCAAGCATCGTCAGCGCCCCATACGCAAGCGCCGTTCGCGGCCGCACGCCCCGGGCAAAGCATTTTGCAGTCAATCGTAAAATCTGCGCCGGCATCGCGAAAAATATAATCGCCGCCGCTTCCAATCCAACATCCGGCAATCCGAACGCGAGCCCAAACAACACCGATCCGATCATCGCAGCCGGCCAGCCGATCGCCCACATCATGGCGCTGTGCGTTTGTTTGGCAAAGAGCCGCTCCCCGCCGATCTCAAATCGCCGGTAAACATCCATCGCCCCATATCCGCCTCTCACTTGCCGTCGCCACGATTGCCCAAATCGCGTGATCGCCGCATCGTGCAACGACATCTCCGCGTCCACCCGAAGGATGTTCCACTGCGCATGCCTGAGACGCAGGCAAAGCTGCGGCTCCTCGCCGGCCATCACGCTCACGTCAAATCCACGCGATGAGCTGAACGTGCTGAGCCGGAACATCGCATCGCCCCCAACGCTCTTTGCCGGCCCGACAGGCGTGTCCCATTCAAGGTCCATCAGTCGATTGTAAATCGAACGATGCGGAAATCGCTCCCGCCGCCGCCCGCAAACCGCCGCGAGCTTCGCATCCGCATCAAGCTCATGCCGGGCACGCCCCAGCCAGGACGACCGAAGTTCGCAATCGCCATCCAGAAATTGCACATACTCAATATCCAGATCGATCTCCTTGAGTCGCTCAACCCCGGCATTCCGCGCGAGCCGCCGTGAAAGGTTCGCTCCGGTCCAGTTCTACAACATCAGCCCCGATCCGCCTGGCATTCGCGACGCTCTGATCGCTGCTGGCGGAATCCACATAAACCACCGCGGCCGCCTTTCCCACCACCGATTCCAAAGATCGCACCAGCCGCTCCCCTTCATTCCGGCCAATCACCACAACACCAACATCCGGCAACTTCGCAGCTTTTGGGGAAACCGGCGAGAATTTGCCATCGCACAATTGCCCAAGAAAATCAGAATACTGTTCAGCAATGCCAGACCAGCTAAATCGCCTCTCCACAAGCTGGCGCCGGCGCGAAACCATTTCGGAAGATTGTTCTTCAATCGCCCGCGAAATCGCAGCGGTCACGGCTTGCTCATCCGCGAATCCACCAGAAATCCACAATCCTCCAGCGTCCATCGCGTCACTTCCCAATCATGCGTCACAATCGGCAATCCACTCGCCAGCGCTTCCATGTACGCATTGGCGGAAGCCTCATCCCGACTCATGTGCAGAAAAATATCCGCACACTGGTACAGTCCCGGCATTCTCTCCCGCGGAAGCGAAACACGCCGATACCTGCCCGGCCAGCAGCCGATGAGCTTCATCATCCACCTCCTGCCGGCCTTCCCCATCGCCCGCGATCACCAAAAATAGCCCGGGAATTTTCGCAGTCGCGCGAACACCTTCGATGACCCGCTTCGATGGAATCAGCGCGCTGACCATCAGCGCCACCGGCCCGTGAACCGGCAACCCATACGCCGCGCGATTTCCCTCGCCCGGCGAAAATACTTCCGCATCCACGCCGTTGGGGATCAGCACCGACGGATACCGCTCCGTATGCCGCGCAAAATATTGTGGGTTAGTGCAGACCAGTCCGTCGCAGTCGAAGAATCGATATTCTGCCGCCCGGTTTTGCACCATCCAGTCGCCGTTCTCGGTAACAAACACATGCTTGGGGAATTTTCCAAGCCCCCGGCGAAGAATCCAATTCACAAACGGATAAGAGCACCCAATGGCCACATCAAAATCAGCAGGCCGATATCGCGCCAGCAGCCCGGCCGAGAACGTCAGTTCCTCCCACGCGTAATGTGACCGCAGGCCGGGAAATTTCGGCCATTTCTCAAAGAATTCACGCCGAACGCAGGAAATTCGCTGATAACGATAGGGTTGTTCAGGGCGGGGCGGGCCTGATCCGAAAACAGTGACGTCATGCCCCAGCAGCGCTAGCCGTGCGGCGATCTGCTCGAACGCTGTCTCCGCCCCCCGCACTACGCGGTGCAATCCCGGCAGCGCAAAGGCGATCCGAAGGCGGCTCGACATGGCGGTCACCTCTTGTGCGCGTCGATCGGCCAGTGCAGCAGCATGGCCAGCACGTCACGCTGCGTGGCGAATTCGGGGGTGCTTCTCTGGCCGCGGATCAGCAGCTTCAAAAACCGCAGCCCAAAGCTGGTGATGTCCGCCGCGCGAAGAAATATTTCCGCGACGATCCCATAGCAGCGCCGCTGCATCAGGTATCGCGCCTGCCATCGCATCGCGTCCCGCTCTTTCGAATCGAGCCGGCTGGGATCGCTCGACGCGCCGCCCAGATGAATCACCGCCACGCGCGGATCGTACCAGATTTTCCAATCGTGGTGTCGCGCCCGGCAGCAGAATTCAACGTCCTCCCCATAGAAGAAAAAGCTCGTGTCCAGCCCGCCCAAGTTTATCGATGACTTTGCGGCGGATGAACATGAACGCGCCGCCCACCCATTCAACCTCGCGCACCACGCGTGCGCCGATCCCACCCCGGATCATCCAGGTTCGCCCAGGTGAACGCCTGCGGCCAGAGCCATGGCAAACCAAAACTGCAGGCCGCCATGCGGAGCGGCGTCGGCAGCCGCCGCGCCGTGTTCTGCACCGTCTGATCCGGATTCAACAGAAGGCAGCTCATTACGCCAATCGAGCGGTCCGACTGCATCGTTTCATAGCATTGACGCAGAACATTCGGCTGCGACGATCGTGTCGCTGTTCAGCAGCAAAACATACTTGGTTTCGAAATGATCCAGCAGCTTATCAAACGCCAGATTATTTCCCCCGGCAAACCCGCGGTTCACCGGCGACGCCATCACCGTCGCCCATTTTTTCCAGTCTTTCTCCGCGATCGCCTGGTTCAGCATCGGGACCGAATCGTCGCCCGAAGCATTGTCCACGACGATGACCTGTGTTCCTTCCACATCATTAATTTGTGGCGCAAGGGAAGCCAGGCAATCAAGCGTGAGCTTGGGCGTCCGATAATTGACGATCACGATCAGAAGATTCATGCCGCAGTCCCCAAATTCGCCATACTCTTTGTTCGGTTATGGCGGTCCACAGCTTCAATCGTCCATTCTGCACGTCGTCGATACCAGTTTTCAGACGAGTGATAATCTGCCGCCTCACGCGCTGATCGCGAAAGCTCAATCAACTGACCCCGGTTTTGGCTGATTTTCGCCAGGGCAGAGGCCGATTCGTCGATCAAATCCCGCGGCAAAAGACAGGTCGCATGCTCCTGAACATCTCGCTCGCGAACGTAGTCGATATCGAAGGCAATCAATGGCAAACCCGCCGCGTACCCGTCGAAAATCATCCGTGGCGTATCTTCTGCCGTCGGCGTGAACAGCAATCCATCATATTCAGCAAGCCGCTTCAGCAGATCGCCGTCATACGGAACAGAACCGCAAAACCGCACCCGCTCGGCAATCCCAAGCGACTGCGCCAGCGATTCCAACCGCTGCCGTTCCGCCCCATCCCCAATAATGTCGAATTGGATAGCCGCCCCACAGGTTTTAGCCCCGGCCAGAATCTGCAAGCTTCGATCGATCCCCTTGCGCCGTCAGCCGCCCGCAATAAACCAGCCGAAGCGTCGCGGCTGATTCAACGTCGTCAGTCGCCGTTCCAACTGTTCCTTATCCACAATGTCCGCGAGTGAGAACGATGTATCGTGGAATTCCCTCGCGTTTTTAGCGAAGCGGCCAGTACCGCTTGATCAATGATGAACCTTTGAGCAGCGAAAGGTCCGCCCGCGCCACGCCCCAGCGGCACATCCGCTCATAGATCCAGACATACGCGCCGACCCTGGCCCGCTGGACAGACCCATGATCCGCAAAAAGCTGCCGCTGCTGGATCACATTGTCGGTGTCCTGTACGAAAACGGTCGGCTTCCCAAACCGCAAACCCAGTGCGAAATCCCTCAAACGCGATGGGGCGATAGACATCATCCACCCCGGCATGAACGACATTGGCGTCGGCAGCCAGACTCGCAAGATCCGCTTTCCAGCGGGCGCGGTCGTGCATCCAGAACCGGCGCGCACGACATCGCTTATCAAAGCTCGGAAAAAGTTTCAGCCCATCAACCCCAGCCGGCACTTCGACAAGCGCCTGCTCCGCCGATGCGTTTTTCGCGGGCAGACTCGGCGCGGCAACGATCACATCCCCAAATCTTCCGCCAAAACTGTCTCGCAAGAGCAGCAGCGAGCGATACCATTCCGTGGTGACCAGCTTCCGGTCACCATCGAGATAAATCGGAACTTGGATGGGTACGAGATACATCGGATCAAGAGCGCGATCGGGCGGTTCAAGCCGGCGCTGCGCCCGATCCCATCTGCAACGGACGCGGGGGCGCGGGAGCCATGTAATTGGGATGAGTCGGCGTCTGCTGGGCCGAGCGACGCAGCGAAAAAGTCATCCCCGTCAGCCCCCCGGCGCAGAATGAAAATAGGATTCACCATCGCGTTAAAACAGCAATCAGCCATGTGCTGCGTCAACAAAACCCCCAGCGCAGCAGCGGGCGCAGCCGCGGGATGACTCCAATAGCGCACGGGAATCCGCCACGCCAGCAGCAGCACCGGCATCAGCAGGGCGACCGTCAGGGAGATGATTCCGATCAGCCCATATTTTCCAAACGCGATGATCCACATCTGGTCCGGCACGCCATGCTCTCCCTCCTGCGTGTTTTTGTCGTAGAGCTTCCAGCCGGTCCACCCATATACCGGCGACTCCAGCGCGCGGGCCGACGAAAACGCGCTCGCTTCGAAGGCGTATCTTCAGCGAATCCGCCGACCGCGGATCGTACTGCTGGATAAACGCCACCAGGTCCTCGCCTGTCCAGAGACTCGTTGTCCGCACAAATATCCAGGTGGCCGGCCCAAGCGTCAGCAGGATGATCCAGATGCTCCACTTGGTGATGCGCGTGAGCCAAAGCACGATCACCGCCATGCTCATCAGCGCGATTGCTCCAACAGAATGCGTTGCCCCCGCGGTGACGATCAGGATCAGCGCGACCCACCCGATTTTAATCCCCATCACCTTGTCGATTCCCTTCGACCACCAGAGCCAGAATGCCGTCATCGCCGTGACGGTCATCCACATCGACACCGCCAGGCCATGCTGCATGAAGACCATCGGCCTGAATCCGCCGTATCGCTTCGATTGCGCGAACTCATATTGCGTATACCCATAAACCATCCGGTGAAGCTGCGGGCTCATCCGGATTTCGTACCAGACCAGGGGAACATACAGCAACCCGCCCAGGATGATTCCATGCGCAAGTTCGCGCAGCCCCTTCAGGTCGTTGAAGTAAATTCGCCCGATGAAGTAGGGCAATCCCCAGTCCGTCATCTGGTATGCGATGCCGGAGAGACCGTCATACGGCCCGAGATCGTTGTAATAGGATGAAATAAATGGGCAGATGCACCAGACAAGCATGGGAATGTCCCAGACCGACGGGCGGAAGGCGAGGATCGTATCGAGGTCAAAAACAAACGCCCCCACAATCACGCCAAAACAGGCGGCTGACATTTTGTTGTAATCGGTAAACCCATGCAGCGGCAGGTCGGACATCGGCAGAAAGAGCCACGCGATGATGAAGTTATAAATAACGGCTTTGCGAGCCGGCAGCAGGGCGAACAGCAAAAAGCAGAACGGGATATACCCGAACAGGGCGATCGGAACGAGAATATTGCCGCGCATCAAAAACATCGGAATGACTCAAACCCGGGCCAGGCATCAGCGCCATGCGCCGGACATCCTCAGACTGATCTCTGGAACGATCGATTGCCTTCTGGAATGCCCTTTCCATCAATTCGGCGGCGTCCCGCCAACTATATCGGCATGCGGTAGCATATGCGGCATCAGACATTGCTCGCCACTGCGGGTCCGATAATTTCAGCACATGAATCAGCCGCTCACCCAGCGCCGCCGAGTCTTCCACGTTCACCAGGAACCCGTTTTTCCCCTCTTCTATCGTATCGAGTGGCCCGCCCACCCGCGTTGAAACAACAGGGCAGCGGCAAGCCATCGCCTCCAGCGGCGGAAGATGAAATCCCTCCGCCCGGCTTCCGCATAGCCAGACATCGCATCGGGCATATATATCCCGGATCGATTCCTGGCTGGGCTTGATCAAATATTGCGCACCCGGAGGCAGCGGCAAGCTGTTACGAACCGGATCATGCCCAAACGCGATGAGCTGCAAATCCGGAATCTGTTTCCGGGCGATCTCAATGGCTTTCAGCGCCACCGAGCACCCTTTGAACCAAAGCGGATTATAAAGCAATCCAACAGTTGGCCGATTCTGCCGGCCGCGCAGCGGGGCGTTGAAGAGCTTCATGTCCACGCTGTTCGGCACATGCGAAACATCCGCGTCGCCAAACTTATCCCGCGCCAGTTCCGCAAGCCATTTGGAGATCACGATCTTATGCAATGGCAACCGCCACGCGGCATCCACACCCCGGGGATTCCCACTCCAATCTTCATAATGCTGAATGAAAAATGCCTTCGCCCCCTTCGACGGCGCCAGCCGCGAAACCCATTCCGCCGTCTCCCACCAGGTTGCCACGACAACATCCGCATCAGGCAGATCACGATTGTTAATCGGACGGAATTTCGGAATCACGGTATGCGGCACGCCGCTGCCGTCAAAAAAAGATTCCCCCGGCCCCCAGATTTTCGGCCAACCATTCCCGTGCAATAGTGATGAAACCGTCTTGCGAAACCCCGGCGGCCTGGCCGGCGTGGAAAACGCCCGCACCTCATGTCCGCGAGCCATCAGTTCCTGAGCCTGCGTGACGATTACGCGCGTCCCGCCGGACATGCTCACGTTGGTCAAAATGAAGTTGATCTTCATGTCGATCGCGCTGGACTTGATCCCCATCAGACGCTTGATGGACCGAATGACTCCCCCCACGGGCGATTCGCCCACCGTCCATTTGAAGTTCGCCCACCGTGCCGGCGGCTTTCCGTAATAGCATCCGTTCCAGATGCGATTGTGAAGCTGCGCGTTCATGAAGCGGTCAACATCGACTCGCTTCAGGTAATTGTCTCGCACTTCCATCAGCTTCTTATCCGCGGCGTTGGTATGAAACACCGTCCAGGTCGGGTCTTCGACCTTCACCAGCGTGAATTTCTTATGCTTAGCCATGTACCGCTCAAACGCGGTCTCCACGACGTATCGTTTGTTCCCATCTGCGCCGATCGGATTTTTCGCGCGATCGTATCCGCTGCGAATAAACTCGCCGGCAAATTCCTCCATCGCGTTCATAAAGCTCGACCGCTTCATGACCGCGAAATTCAAACTGCATTTTTCGCTGAAATACCAGCCCGGCCAAGCCTCATGGTGACGGCTCGGAATATTGAATGCCCCGCTGACGGAGAAAGTATCCTCGCGTTCCAGATATTCGATGGCATCGACAAGCCACCCCTCATGCCCCTCGCGGTAGGGGAGTGTGTCCGATTTGAAAAAGAAGATATACGGCTTGCTCGCGATCGCCCCGACAATGTATTCCTGGATATAGCACGTATCCCGATGGTTGTCCGGATGTTCCTTCCGGATCACCTGCAGCTTGTCGATCTTTTTCTCGTTGAATAATTTCCAGTAGATCGCATGCGTCTCCGGGCTGCTGCCCCCGTCCAGGATCACGATCTCGCCCGGCCGTCCGCCGATGAATTTAAGCCAGTCTTCCATCACCGGCACAAACCCCGCCGGATTACCGATGTTCGCTGCCGTGAGCGAAATCTGGCTCAGCACGGTTGCGAGTTTGTCTGTGCGATTGATCGGTTCCATGGCGATGATCGGAATTTCCTCTTAAATCTCCCAGGATGCCCGCTGCAGAATGCTCCCCTCATAATTCCACAGCATCTCTCCCGTTCCGTAGAAATCGTCGAACTCAATATCCACAGCCATCGCATGCTCGACATAATCGTACGGCTTGGCGTTGCTGCGAATCTCAATGTCCATGATGTATCGCCCGGGCTTCAGCGGCAGCGAACCCACTTTGCACCGCACCACCCGCTTCCCCGGATTCAGCGTGATGCCGCGAAGCTCCAGCCGGCTGTTCAGCCCCAGCACGCGATAACCCTTGTCCGAATTAAACATAAACCCAAGACAAGCATTCTTCACCGGCTCTTTAACGTCCAACTGAAATTCAAACGTCGCTTCCCCGCCGCTCAACACCCGTTCCTTCCCATCCGGCGGAGCCATGGAAAATCCAGCCAGCGTCGGCACCAGCCCCGGAAACCGCGGCCGCTGCAGAAGGTCTTTCTCCTCCGCGCTGACCGTGCTGTTCAGATACGTCTCAACAACTTTGTCGGCATCCCCAATCTCCACCACCGCGCCGTTCCGCAGATAAACCGCGCGATCGCAAAGGTTCTGCACCGACCCCATATTGTGGCTCACGAACAAAACAGTCCGCCCATCCCCCTGCGCCACCTGCTGAATCCGCCCCAAACACTTTTTCTGGAATTCCTGATCTCCCACCGCCAGCACTTCATCAATAATGAGAATCTCTGGCTCCAGATGCGCCGCCACCGCGAACGCCAGCCGAACGTGCATCCCGCTCGAATAATGTTTGACCGGCGTATCCAGGAATTGTTCGGTCTCCGCGAAGGCAATGATCTCGTCAAACTTCCGGTCGATCTCCGCCTTCCGCATCCCCAGGATCGCCCCGTTCAGATAAACGTTTTCCCGCCCGGTCAATTCCGGATGAAATCCAGTCCCCACTTCCAGCAGCGACGCCACGCGCCCTTTCAGCCGGGCTATCCCGTCCGTCGGCTCAGTGATCCGGCTCAGGATTTTCAGCAGCGTCGATTTCCCCGCCCCATTTCGCCCGATGATTCCGATCACCTCTCCACGCTTCACGTCGAATGACACATTCTTCAGCGCCCAGAATTCTTCCCGGGCCTTTCCCTTGCCGGCAAGTCCCGCCATGCGATGGAATGGAGCCTTCACCGCCGCCACGATCGTGTCGCGCAGTGTCATATATTTCTCAGCCCGAAGCCCGAGCTGATAACACTTGCTGATCCCGTCGATGGTGATGGCCGAGGTCATTATTAATTCCAACTGAAACCGTGTCTAAGCGAGATCCGCGAATCGCCGTTCCATCTTTTTGAAGTAAAACATGCCAAAGAACAGAATGCAGGCAACTTCCACGATCGACATCACCAGTCCCGGAAAATCCCAATGCTGCCCCAGCAGCGCCGAGCGATACCCGTTGATGATTCCATACAACGGATTCAGCCGCAGCAGCCACCGAATCCACTGGCGGTGCGGATCAAGCGGATATCCCACCGGGCTGCAGAACTGCCAGGTCGAAACCATGAACGGAATCAGAAATCGAAAATCCCGGTAAGTGACAGTCAGGGCCGAGAACAGATAAGCCATTCCCGACGCCGCCAGCGCCGTCATCAGCACCAGCAGCGGAACGAAAATGATCCCCCACGTCGGAGCCACGCCGTAACACGCCATCATCACAAAAAAGACGCCAAACGAGATGGCCATGTCCACCAGCGCCGCCCCGACCACGCACGTCGGCACGAAAAGACGCGGGAAATAGATTTTCGTCAGCAGGTTTTGCTGATTCACCAGCGACCCGCCGCCGCCCGTGCAACCTGTGGCGAATAACATCCACGGCAAAATGCCCGCATAGTTGAACAGCGAATAGGGAATGTGCCGGTCCTTCAGTTCCTGAGGCAACTTGCTGGCAAACCCCGCCACCGTCCCGAAAATCACCGTTTGAATGATGACGTTCAGCACCGGCTGAATGATCGCCCACGCCGCCCCCAGCACCGTCTGCTTGTACCGCACCTTCACATCGCGCCAGATCAGGAAGTAAAGCAGTTCCCGATAGTGCAACAACTCTTTGAAGTCGATCGCCACCCAGCCGCGCCGGGCGCGAATTTCAAATTCCGGAGTATCGATCAATTCCGGTGGCGCAAGCGAAGCTCCGAGGGAACCTGTCGTGGGATCAATCGATGGTGATTCAGCCTGCATTGGAGGAGCTGTCAGACTCATTTTGGCGGATTCCTGCGAAATACCGCCAGCGTCCGAGAAAAACCTGAATTATTTCTCGGCCGGCGAATACTAGCCGTCTGGTTCACGCGGTCAACGGTAACATCGTCCAATCCCAAACACCACGTGAGAAGTTGCCGACGCGCCGCCAAAGCGAAATTATCGGACGTGAGCTAACCCGATCAAGCTTATAAAATTAGAGAGCCCACGGATAGCTATCCGTGGGCCCTTCTCCGCCAGAGTGAGACGCGCGTTATCTTTGCGCGTTGTCGTAATAACCGCAGAAATACAGAAACCGGTTCTGGTTCATGATCGGAATGTGCAATTCCTTGGCCTTGTCCAGTTCTGTCTCGTAGGCCTGGTATTCAGCCTTCTGATCATCCAATAGGCGCCGGTTCAACGGGTCCTGCAAGTCGTCAGGTGAGAACTGCTTAACCTCCGGCACCGTTCCCATCACGACGAAATCGGTATCCACCGTGATTTCCTTCTGAATATGCCCGCCCCATTGCGTCACCAGGGCGGCAATCTTTTCCCGGTCGGAATCCTTCGGCTGGCTGGTCTGCCCAAGATCGAACTTGCCATAGACCACGAAGTTATATTTCGTGTTCCGGTCATAGACCAGGTTGGCGATCAGGTCTCCCTCATTGATATGCTGGCCGATCTCCATTTTAAGAACCCGGCACTGGCTGTCCGATGCGTAAACCCGCTCAACTTCGATCGAAGCCACGCCCGCCGGCATGTTATCCTCGCTCATCAGATCATCCTGCTTCGGAATCCCTTCATGCCGGTTGTAAACCTCAAAAGTCATTCCCGCCGCAAGATGGTCTCCACTCCCGAGGTTGATATAGACCACATCTTCAGAGGCAACCGATGAAATCATCCCGTCCGGCTGCCGCAGAAGCGGGTCCACCACCGACATGCGCCGATTGGCCAGCTTGTCCCCCAGCGCCGTCGTCAGCCGTTTCTCCTGATCCAGTTGCCTGTCCTTCGCTTCCACCAACTGCTGAACCTTTTGCAGTTCCGCGTTTTGGTCCTTGCGCTCTCCGTCCATCGCCTGCGACATCTCCCTGATCCGGCTCACCGAGTCATTCTCCGCCTTTTGCGCCCGATCCAAGGCATCCTGCTTGATCTTGTTGGCTTCGGCGAGATCGTCCACAGCCTTCTGGGAAAGTTGCTGGGCAAGTGCGATCTGCTTGGCGGCGTCTCCCGCCGCCTGCTGCTGCGCCAATCGCAGCGACGTGCTCGTGTATTGCTGCTCAGCGGAAAAGTTGGCCAGCTTATTTAACGCATCCACAAGGCTCATGCTGGTGGTGATATTCAGCGACGGCATCCTCGCGGCGGCATCAGATAGCGCCCTGCGGGCCTGATCCGCCGCGGCAGTCGGCTGGGCCGCATTAGCCGCCGTTTTGCCCGTGATCAACTCCGACAAATTCTGCGAATCCTGAAACGCCGCCTGCAAAACCGTCTGCCCCGGCTTGCGGTTCTTGTTGATTTGCGTGTAACGCTGGCTCGCCAAATCCTGCGCGGAATAGATATCCTGCGTCCGCTTCGTCTGCGTCGTCAGGAGTTCAGTTCGCTTGTTGTCATCCACGCCAAAATAAATGGCGAAAATTGTCGCCGTCACGAAAAGGATCGTGAAAACAACCACCGCGGTAATCAATCCACCGCGAGAGCCTTGAGGGCCAACCGCTGGCATACAAAACCTCCGAAAATATAAGTGACGACGGTCGTGAAGCTTATGAGCCGGCCCGGGAGTTCAACCGGCCTACGGGTAGGTAGGATTTTCCGCCGTCCGCACAGGCCAAGCGCTAATTTTAACGTTCCATTGCCCGTTAGGTCAAGAAATTTACGGATTGATGAAACACCCCTGCGGATCGACCGAACCGTCGATAACCCCCAAGTCCACAAGTTGCCCCGCCAGAGCCTTCCACCGGTCACTTGTCATCGTCCCCAAACCAGCCGCGCGGGTCTGATCCGTCTCAATCAGCGGCTTCTGGGCCGTCGCCGCCTCCCCGAATGTCTGCAAGTCCATATCCGGGTTCAACCCATTCATCACCGTATTCACCGCCTCCGGATGATCCAGATAACTCCGCCACCCCTCCCGGCAAGCCTCCACCATCGATTTCACCTCGTCCGGATGTGTCTTCCAAAGCTCTCCCTTGCAGATGACAACCGTCGTATACGGATTAAACCCCTCATCCGCGATCAGAAACGTCTGCGGATCGCCCCCCTGATGCCTAGCCAGGATCGGCTCCGATGTCACGAAGCATTGCTGCGAATAATCCTTCTTGGCCAAAAACTCCGCGATCCCGCCGCTGTATCCCGTGATCTTCACCTGAACCGGCGCAAACTTCTTCTGCAAAAAGTGCAGCCACGAATTGTCCTCCGCCAGTAGAACGCCATCATGGCCGAACACATCCTTCATCGAGGTAAACCCTCGCGATTGATGCACCATGATCCCCTGCGGAAACGTTTGATACACCGCGAAGATGGCGATCACATCCGCATTCTGCTTCCGCGCGATCAAAACCTGGTCCGCCGACGAAGTCGCAAACTCCGTCCTCCCGGTGGCGACAAGCTGCCACGTATCCGCCCCCTCCCCGGCCGGCTGAATCTTCACATCCAGCGCATGCTTGGAAAACGCCCCATCCCGCTGAGCCGCATAAAACCCCCCAAACTCCGGCTCCGGCTTCCAGTCGAGCGTAAGCTGTACGCTCGGAGAACTGGCAGAAGTGGAACTGTTATCACCATTCTTATTGCATCCACCAATCAGCGCAAGACAACAAGTAAGAAAAATCCCAATTCGCATACAGGCAATATATCTGAATCCGCAAATCATCGCGCGATAAGGCAACTTACTATTGCCGATGCTTAACCGATATCGCATAAACCGCCGACCGCATCGGCAGGAGCGGATCATCCGACAATTCAATCCCATCAATCAGATTCGTCGGATCAAACGCCAAAGCCCTCTGCACGTCGTCACTCTTCGGATCAACGCTGCTTAGGTTGATCGTCCCAAGCTCCACCGTCGGCCGGTCATCAGGCCACGTTTTAGTAGCATCATTAGTCGGATCGCCAGCCGCGGCCAATTGCACAATCAGCCGAAATTCCACCGGCCCCTTCCCCAATCGGTCCTTGATCTCATCCATCAAAAAATTCGGCGGCTCCTTGGCCGACGCCGCATCATCCATATGCGATTCCCCCGCGACCGGAACAATCTGATACCGCCCGAACTGCACTTTCCCATCCTGATTCACGAACTTGAACGCATTGTTCCCGAAATATTTTTCCGTCGCGAAGCTCGTCGGCGTGGGAGTAGGGGTGGTCACAAACTTCGCAGTCCCCGGATGCGCCGCCAGAAACTGCTCAAACGCATTCGGATGCGGACTATCCGGATGCGTGGCAGCCAGCGACTTCAGAAACGCAAGAAAATCCTCCGGCGTAGCAGCAGGAAATCCATTTGCGGAATTGGCCACGATGTCCGTGCTCGACCCATCCGGCAAAGTAAAACGAATCGCTATCCCCTTGGGGGTAGCATGACGATCCCCATCAGGAATAGTCGGAATGCCCGTCGAATTGGAAAAACGAACGGCAACTGCAACGGGCTCGCCATGCAGATGCGCCGCCTTGCTGATCGCCGCCGCCGAAGCCGCCGGCGTGAATTTGCCGTTGCAGATGATCCCCTTCGCATGCGTCAGCCGGAAGCCGGGATGACTGCCGAACAATTGAATAAATGTGTCAGCGATCTGCTGCGCAACTTCATCCGGATTGGTCGGCGGAGCCGCTCGAACAACTCCAGTTTGTGAAGAAGGCGCTAAAGCAATCGCGAAAACAGCAGCATTAAACGGAATTGATCTCATGGCGAGCCTCGCAGAAGAATCAATCGAGATGATACCGAGCCGGCAATTTCCAGCGAACAGTCGCATTCTCTCGCAACAGTATCAATCCCTCTCCGACGCATGCCACCGTCGCAGCAAAACCTTCGCAGCCAGATTAATCCCAGCAAACATCGCCAGCCCCAACAGCGAAGCAATCAAAACAGCCGCAAAAACCTCATCCGTATGCCCCGTCTTCTTCGCCGACACGATGCGAACGCCAAGCCCCTCGCCCGGTCCGAACAGCCCGACCAGAAATTCACTCACCACCGTCCCAATCACCGCCAACCCGGCCGCGATCCGCAATCCCGTAAAAATATTCGGCAGCGCCGATGGCAGCTTCAACTTCCAAAGCCGCGCCCATCGGCTCGCCGCATACAGCCGAAACAAATCCTCCAGCGCCGGATCGGTCGAAAGCAAACCACTAAGCGTATTGGCGATCACCGGAAAAACCGAAACGATGAACGCCGACAACGCCACAGCCAAAATCCCCGGCCCGCACCAGATCACCAGCAGCGGGGCGATCGCGACAATCGGCACAGTCTGAAAAAACACGGTGTAAGGATAAAACGCCCGCCGCGCCAGCGGCCAAGCCGACAAAATCATCGCCACCCCGGCCCCCAGCACCGTACTGGCAAAAAATCCGATCAGCGCCGCCTCCGCCGTAGTCCAAAGCGAAGCTGCTAATTCCGCCCGTTGATCCACCATCACCTTCAGCACCGCCCCCGGCCGCGGAAGCATGAACGGCTCGTTTAGCATCCGCGCACCGATCTCCATCAAGATCACCGCCCCAATCAGCGCCAAAATAGGCGGTAAAACCAAAGTGGCGATTTTATTTCGCGGCTTCATGCCCCACCCCGTTCCAGCGCACCATAAATCAATCGCATGATCGCCGAGAATTTCGGCTCCGATCTCAAACCCGCCTCCCGATGAACCGGAAGCTCAATCGCCAAATCCTCCACAACCCGCGCCGGCCGCTTCGTAAGCACCACCGCCCGATCCGCCAGAAACGTCGCCTCCGCGGTCGAATGCGTCACAAACACAACAGTCATTCGATGCCGCAGCCAAAGCTCCCGCAACTGCTCATCCAGCTTCTGCCGGGTAATCTCATCCAGCGCCGCAAACGGCTCATCAAGCAAAAGCAACTTAGGCTGCGTCACCAGCGCCCGCGCCAGCGAAACACGCATCTTCATGCCGCCCGAAAGCTGCGCCGGATATCGCGTCATCGCCTCAGCCAGTCCCACTTGCCGTAATGCCTCTTCCGCCGCCGCCAGCTGCTCAGCACGCGACACACCTATCAATTCCAGCGGCAGCGCCACGTTCCGCAGTACATTCCGCCACGGAAGCAAATGCGCATCCTGAAACACATACGCAATCTTCCCCTCAACCTTCTCCACTAGCCCCGAAGTCGGCCGTTCCAACCCCGCGATAATTCTAAGTAAGGTCGATTTCCCACACCCCGAAGGCCCCAGGACGGCAAGAAATTCCCCCGCCCGAATATCCAGCGTGAGATCTTCGATGGCAACGACACTGCCATCAAAAACCTTATGGAGATGTTGAACGCGCATGCTCTGGCGGCGAATGATAGCGAACAGAACAAGTCCGTGCCTCACCTTTGGACGATCGCTAAAGATTCTCCTACGATTAACCAAACAAGTGCCCGACCGAAAAACCTTTTACATCATCGACGGCCACGCCCAGATATACCGGGCCTACTTCGCCCCATTCCGCGACCTCACCAGCCCGACCGGCGAACCGACAAAAGCCACTTACGTCTTCACCCAGTGGCTCCTGAATCTCACCGAAAAACGCAAGCCGCATTATCTGGCCATGGTGATCGACACCGGTGATGAATCCGTCTTTCGCAAGGAAATCTTCCCCGAATACAAAGCCAATCGCGAGCCGCCGCCGGACGATTTATTGAAACAGGAAAAACAGATTTTCAAAATCGTCGAAGACCTCGGCATCCCCATCTTCGCCAAGCCGGGCTACGAAGCCGACGATCTGATCGCCACCATGGTCCGCCGCCTCGAAGATCGCGGCTTCGATACGGTCCTCGTCTCCAAAGACAAAGACCTCCGCCAACTCATCAACGATTCCACCCGAATGTACGACGTCCAGGCCGACATCTTCATGGATCGCGAGGCGATGCAGGCCAAGGTCGGCTATTCACCCGAGCAGGCGATCGACGTCCAAACCCTGATGGGCGATGCGATCGACAACGTCCAGGGCATCCCCGGCGTAGGCGAAAAAACCGCCGCCAAACTCATCGCCACCTACGGCAACGTCGAGGGCATCCTCCAAAACGTGGACAAGCTCACCCCCAAATTAAAAGAAAATTTCCAGAAATACGCTGATCGCCTGCCAATTTCCCGGCAACTCGTCACACTAAAAAACGACGTCGAAATCGATTTCGACCCCGAGAAATGCATATTTAACGGCGTGAACGTCGATGCCCTACGCCCCCACCTGCAAAAGCTGGGATTCAACGCCCTGCTAAAACGTTTTGGCGAAAATGACGAACCAGCCCCCGCCGCGCCGCCGCCCGTCGTCAAAAAATCGCCCGCCGCTCCCGACATGGGCCTCTTCGGCTCGATGCAGGAAACCACCGCGCCAACTGAGCCGCAATTACCCGTCGAAACCTGCGCCGATTGCGATTACCAGCTCGTCCAAACCCCCGAACAATTTGAAGCCTTCCTCGCCGAATTAAAAAAACAAACTCGCTTCGCCTTCGACACCGAAACCGATGCACTCGGCGCAATGGCCTCCTCCATCGTCGGCATGAGCTTCAGTTGGAAACCACACACCGGCTGGTACGTCGCCGTCTGCGGCCCGCAGGATTCCACGTTTCTCGATTGCGAGAAAACCATCGCCCAATTGAAGCCGATCCTCGAAAACCCAGCCATCAAAAAAGTCGGCCACAACCTCAAATACGATCTCCTCGTCATGCGCCAACTAGGCGTGGAAATCCGCGGCGTCTCTCTCGACACCATGATCGCCGCCTTCGTCCTCGATTCCAGCCGCATGCAATATGGCATCGATCGCCTCGCCCTCGATCTCCTCAACATCCGCAAAGTCCCCACCAGCGATCTGATCGGCAAAGGCGCCAAGCAGATCTCCATGCAAAAAGTCGATCTCGCGTCGCATCGCCGCCTACGCGTCCGAGGACGCCGATGTCGCCCTCCGCCTGGCCAACCTCTTCGAGCCAAAGCTGGCCGAAATTCCCAGCTCTCAAAAAACTCTGCGATGAAATCGAAACGCCGCTCATCGACGTGCTGGTGGAGATGGAAAGCAACGGCATCGCCATCGACCCCTCCATCCTGAAAGAACAAAGCCAGGTCCTCGGCGTCCGCATCGAAGAGCTGCAGGAAAAAATCTTCAAATCCGCCTGCTTCGAATTCAATATCGATTCCCCAAAACAACTTCAGGATGTCCTCTTCAATCGTCTCGGCCTCAAACCAATCAAGCAAACCAAAACCGGCCACAGCACCGATGTCGAAGTCCTCGAAAAACTAGCCGACAAGCACGAATGCCCCCGGCTTATTTTGGATTATCGCAGCCTGGTAAAACTGAAGAACACTTATCTCGACAACCTCACCGATTTCCTGAACCCCAAAACCGGCCGCATCCACGCCAGCTTCAACCAGACCGGCGCCGGCACCGGCCGCCTCAGTTGCAGCGACCCGAATCTGCAGAACATCCCCATCCGCACCGATGAAGGCCGCCGAATCCGCCTCGCCTTCGTCCCGGGCGACCGCGAAAAAAATGTTCTTCTCACCGCCGATTACAGCCAGATCGAGCTGCGCGTATCTCGCCCACTTCACCCACGAGCCAGCCCTCATCCGCGCCTTCGAGGCCGATGAAGACATTCACAGCGCCGTCGCCGCCGAGGTCTTCAGCGTCCCGCTCGATCAGGTCACCCGCGATCAGCGCGACCAGGCAAAAATCATCAACTTCGGCATCGTCTACGGCGTCACCGCCTACGGCCTCGCCCGCCGAATCGACGGCCTGACCGTCCCCTCCGCCCAAAAACTCATCGACGCTTACCACAAACGCTTCCCCGCCATTCGCCAATTTTTAGATGAGTGCGTGATGAAAGCCCAAACCCAGGGCTACGTCGAAACCATCCTCGGCCGCCGCCGCCCCATCCCCGAAATCACCAGCAGCGTCCTCTCCATTAGAAACGCCGGCGAGCGCATGGCCATCAACAGCGTAGTGCAAGGCTCCGCCGCCGACCTGATCAAAATCGCCATGAACCGCATCCACAAAAGAATCAAAACAGAAAAGCGCCCCAGCCGAATGCTCATCCAGGTTCACGACGAACTCGTCTTCGAAACCCCCGCAAAAGGCATAGAAACCGAAGCCGCCATGATCCGCGAAGAAATGACCGGCGCGATGAAACTAGCCGTCCCGCTCAAGGTAGAAGTAGGCTGGGGCCACAACTGGCAAGAAGTAAAATAAAAAACCCTGATGCTAAACGCCCAGTCCGATAAAATCTTTACGCCTCCACCTAAAGGCAGTCGGATCAGTTGTCAGACAAGCCTGCCCTGAGCCTGTCGAAGTGGCCAACACCCCCATCAGCGGCAAAGCCTATTTATATTCGAGCCCACAACCCCAATCGTCACCAAAACCGCAACCGATCATCTTCCCACTCTTAATAAATGCTAATTCTTGTTAATACGCCACTTTTCACCATTTTTTAGTGACTCCCCACCATCCACTTCGGTATATTCAAAGCATCGCCACAGTATAGATATCCATGAGCAAACCCAAAGAAAAATCTCACTCGAACCCACTCCCAAGGCAGCCGAGGTAACCCACGACCCCCGTCCAAAAATCGAAGAACCACCCCCAGTCCGCCTGATGGCCGTCGAAGACTGCCAACTCTGGGCCGCCGCCGGCCTCGAGCGGCAACTCGACGAATTCTACGTAGGCCTCCTCAATTTCGAGCGCCAACAAGCGGAAAACGAAATCATCTACCGCGCCGAAAACCTGCGTCTGAAAGTAGCAGTCCTGGAATGCCCCATCCCGCGCGAAGATTACCGCCCCTTGGCCGTCGCCGTCGATTCATTAGGTGACCTGGTCGGCCGCCTGCACGAAGCAAAAATCGAATTCGTCCACCACTACGGCTTAACCCCAGGCCACGACAATCTGCTGGTCAGCGACCCCGCCGGCAACCCGGTAGAAATCAGCGAAACCCGAATCGCAATTGAAATAAGTCGCCGCCGCCCAAACCACTCCAAGCATCCAACAAACCAAAAGCTATAACATTAAGCCCCCGGTCACTGACCAGAGAATCGCATCTGTGTGAATCTGATTTTCATCTGTGGCCAATAGTCTTCTATTCGTCTTTCTTGGCGATCTCCGCGTCATGGCGGTTCAATCAATTGGCAACTAACCCCCAGCAGATATAGTCTATTAATCGAAAGCTGCGCGGGATCACGATCTCGCGGCAATAAACCCACTCAGTGTTCCACGGAAAACCCATCATCGGAATCACCGGCGGCATCGGCAGCGGCAAAAGCACCGTCGCCCGAATCTTCGGCGAGCTCGGCTGCCTCGTAATCGACGCCGACGAACAGGTCCGCCAGGCCTACCAGGACCCCGCGGTTGTCGAGCAACTGCAGCAGTGGTGGGGCGATCAAGTGATCGAGCGGCCGGGACAGCTAAACCGCAGGAAAATCGCCGATATTATCTTCCACGACCCGGGTCAAAAACAGCGATTGGAAAGCCTGTTACATCCGATCGTCGCCGCCCTAAGGCAGCAGCGGATGATCGAGGCGGTGGATAATCCGCAAATCGCTGCGTATATTTGGGATACACCGCTCCTGTTTGAGGCCGGCCTGCGGAGCGGATGCGACGCGATCGTCTTCGTGGAAACCCCTTTTCAGCAACGATTAGAGCGGGTTCAGCAGGCCCGGCAATGGGATGAGGCAGAATTACGCCGCCGGGAAAAATCGCAATGGCCCCTAGACAAGAAGCGGGAAATATCCGATTATATTATTGATAACACCGCCGATGCGGATCATGTCCGCGGCCAAGTCAGTGAAGTGTTTTTCCGAATTCTCGCTAGACGATTACCGGAGTGAGCCTGACGCGAGCAGGCTATGATTGGGGCGGGTTGATTCGCGGAAGAGTTCACTGGGTTTGCATTCATGGCGAAATAAAGTTCTTCGAACCTTCGGTTGTTTCCGAGGGTATGATTGATTGATCCCCAAAGGTAAAAAAACGTCGGTTTGAGGTCCTACCTTCCCGTTCATTGGATCGGTCGGCCCGTGGGTAAAACAAAACCACTTACGGTAAACGATCAGAATATGGCTTCCTCGGCTTCTGACCATGGCGGTTGGAAACGAACGCGAGGCCGGCGGGAACGAGACTGCCCGATTTCATTTCAGGAGGCCTTTCATGGCAAAGACAACAAGTAGCAGCCGTCCACGGCGGCCCAGCGGTTCGCATCATTCCTCTTCTTCCGAACCCGAGGTGCGCGAACCCAAGTCCGTCGAAACCGCCGTCGCGGTCGATTCACCCGCCGAACCCATCGAGGAACAGCGCAAGGAGAGCGCCGGCGGCGGCAACGGCCAGCCCGCTGTCTCCGAAGACGTCGCCAACTTCGACGCCGAGACCAACGCCAAATACGAGCAGGTCAAGGGCGGCAAGCTCTACATCAAAGACCTGCAGACGATGGACGTGCACAAGCTGCACGAGATCGCCAAGGAAGAGGGAATCCCCGATTACATCGGCCTCAAGAAGCAGGACCTGATCTTCCAGATCCTCCGCGCCCGCATCCGCCAGAACGGCCTGATGTACGGCGAAGGCGTTCTGGAAATCCTGCCCGATGGCTTCGGCTTCCTGCGCAGCCCGGAATACAACTATCTCCCCTGCCCCGATGACATCTACATCAGCCCCAGCCAGATTCGCCGCTTTGGCCTGCGCAACGGGCATGTCGTGCAGGGCCAGATTCGCCCGCCCAAGGAATCGGAACGCTATTTCGCGCTGCTGCGCGTCGAAGCCATCAACGGCGAAGACCCCGAGCGCATCACCGACACCAGCAACTTCGAAGACCTCACGCCGCTGCATCCCAACCGCCGGCTCATGCTGGAGCACGATCCCAAAGATCTGAACATGCGGATCGTCGATCTGGTCACGCCGATCGGCAAGGGCCAGCGCATGCTGATCGTCGCTCCGCCGCGCACCGGCAAGACGGTCCTGCTGCAGAAGATCGCCAACGCGATCAGCAAGAATCATCCCGAAGTGGTGCTGATCGTTCTGCTGATCGACGAGCGGCCGGAAGAAGTCACCGACATGGAGCGCAACACCAAGGCCGAGGTCGTCAGCAGCACCTTCGACGAGCCCGCCAGCCGCCACGTGCAGGTGGCCGAGATGGTGATCGAAAAGGCCAAGCGCTATGTCGAATTCGGCAAGGACGTGGTGATCCTGCTCGACTCGATCACCCGCCTGGCCCGCGCCTACAACACCGAAGTCCCGCACAGCGGCAAGATCCTCACCGGCGGCGTGGACGCCAACGCCCTGCAGAAGCCCAAGCGATTCTTCGGCGCCGCCCGCAACATCGAAGAAGGCGGCAGCCTGACGATCCTGGCCACCGCCCTGATCGACACCGGCAGCAAGATGGACGAAGTGATCTTCGAAGAATTCAAAGGCACCGGCAACGCCGAGCTGCACCTGGATCGCCGCCTGGTCGATCGCCGCGTCTACCCCGCCATCGACATCAACTCCTCCGGCACCCGCCGCGAAGAATTGCTGCTCGATCCGAAGGAATTGGAACTGGTCTATCGCCTCCGCCGCGTGCTGAGCGATATGAACCCGGTGGAAGCGGTCGAATTGCTCAAGGGCCGATTGGAAAAGGTGCCGAGCAATGCGCAGTTCCTGATGAGCATGAATTTGGATTGAGTCACGGAGCGCTCATGAGCGGAGTAAAATTCCTGGTAGACAACGCCGGCCGCAAGACGGATGTGATTCTTGATCTCCGCAAGCACCGCCGCTTGTGGGAGGACATTTACGATCGGCTATTGGTCGAATCTCGCCGAGACGAGAAGCGGTACTCGCTGAAAGAGGTTCGTCGCCGCATGTCGCTGCGCGGATTAGGATGCCGCCGTCTCACATGGATGAATATCGCATCCACTGCCAGGGAAAATCGCTGAACAAATCCGATCAATGGTTGCTTATTTCACTCGCTCAATCCGCAGCGCGATATAAGGTTTCCCCGGCAGCGTCACCACCGCTTCACCCACCGCCGGATACGCGGCGCCGGCCAGCTTGCCGATCGTAAATGTGCGATCGATCGGAGTCGTCGTCATATTCCACGTATCCAGCACATCAACGTGAAACTTCATTCCCTCGTCCAGTGCATTTTTATTCGGCGGATCGCGCGGCAGCGAAAAAGTCCATTGCGTCGGCGTCTCGTCCCCGAAATAAACCAGATAATATTCCCCAGCCTTCCCGCCAACATGGGTCGTATAAAATTCATCAATCGGCTCGATTCCATCCGCCGGTCCGGCTTCCAGAATTTTCCGCAAAAACGCCAGCCGCGGCGCACTGTGGCCTAGCAGTTCACCTCCCTCGCTTGTCCATGAGATTTTATTCGGATTCGAATACGTCTCGCCGTGCCCCACATACGTGCCGGCAATCGTCCCGAACCAAAACCGCTTGACCATTTCCTCCGGCGAAAGCTCTCCCCAGCGCCGGTCGATATTCCCCTCGTAACAAACCTCGTCATACACGATTGGCTTGGGGCACAACTCGCGATACAGAACCGCCCGCCCAAAGTCCGCCACCGCCGATCCATTTTGAATGCTCGCGTGAGTCACCCACGGCTTGTTCGAGTCGTAATATTTCTGGGCATTGTGAATCGATCGCAGATGGCCATACGGATCTTCCGCCGCCACAACCTGAAAAAAATGATCCCAATCCGCATCACTCTTCCCTTTAACTTGCCCATATTCATTGGCCAGCGACCACCAGACATTTCGATACGCACTGAGCCGCGCGACGACATAGCGGAGATACAGATCATCACCCGCATCATCCATATTGTCGAACCACTGCATCTCCCCCTTGTGATACGGGTCAAAGAGAATCAGGTCCGCCTCGATCCCCTCATCCCCCAACTGGCCAACGCGTTTCTCAAGATGGCGAAAGAAATCGATGTTGAACCGCTCCTTTTCCCAATTCCCCGCCGAATCCCGCTGATATGGATAAAAATTCGGCGGACTCTTCCCCGGCAAAAGCCGCATCCGCACTTTATTGAACGGCGACGCTCTCAAAGCCGCCAGAGTCCGATCCTCCAGCGATTCGCTCTGCTGAGCCCATCCATAGCACGTCGTCCCGATCAGCACGAACGGCGTCCCATCCGCATAAGCAAAATGATAAGTATTCCGCACCCGCATCGGCCCATGATTCGCCCCCATTGGCGCCGTACAAAACAATTCCCCCGTCCGGTCAGACAATTCGCGGATGTTGCTCGTTGTCCGATACTCCCATTTCCCCTGGCTCGGCGGCATGAACCGAATGCGATAGACGCCATCCCCATCATAAAAACCGCGAACATCCATCGCGTGTCCATCGCAAGTAAAATGAACGGACAGCGCAACATCAACAAACGGATTCCCCGAAGACGGCCCCTTCAGTGAGGTATCAAACACTCCCCATTGTTCAACGGAAGGCGCGGAATCCTCCTTTGCCGCGGCATGCACCGTCACCGCAAAAAGCACGCCGCAACAGAACAGTAGAGTCCACGCTCTCAATCGATCTCCTCCGCAAATGAATCCAGCTCAATTATAAGTAGTTTCCCCACCTCGAACACGAAATGAATCGATAGCCGCTTCCGTCTAAATGGCGGTGAAGATTTCGCCGATTCTTACAGGCTGCCACAGTCGTTCACGGAATTGACCCATGCCCGATAAAAATGCGGAAATACTTCAAAATGCCGTGTCGCGGAACACGGCCATCGTGCTCTCGCTCCCCTCAGCCGGGATGTCCCGAAACCACAAATCACGCCTGCTTTGCGAACTCGAGGGCGGCGTCCTCATCGCCGCGCCGCATGGCGATGATGCCCTGATCGCCGACCTGATCAAAAAACACACGCCCTGCGCCGTCTCATTCAACAGCGGAACATTCAAAATCATCTTCGCAGCCCCCATTCGCCGCTTGGTCGAATCCTGGCAACTCAACGAGACAACCAAAGTCAGCACGCTTCTCCTGGAATTCCCCGCCGACATCAAGGCCACTCAGCGCCGCTCCAATTACCGCGTGGATGTCCCGCCCGATTCCGATCTATCCATTCGCGTCTGGCGCATTTCAACCAGCGAATCGCTCAAGGAGACGCCCGTCGCCGCCAAGGAAATCACGGCACAAATCCGCGACATAAGCCAGGCCGGCGTCGGCGTGAAGCTCATCGGAAAAGACGGCGCGCTACCCAAGATCACCTCCGAAGATCGCCTGCGCGTCGCCATGCTGTACAACGGCAAGACCATGATCATCGAAGGAAAAATAACCCGACCCATCGCCAGCTCAACCGGCAATTCGATCATCACCGGCATTCAATTCAAAAAGCTCGAAGCAGATCTCGAAGGCCGGCAACTACTCTCTCAACTCATGCGAATCGTCGGCGAACTGCAACGTGAAGAACTGCGGCGGGTACGGCTGGGGCTGACTAAAAAAGCATCGTGAAGCTACAGCGCGTTTTCCTGCTGCACGATCACATCGTAAATTTCCTGCGAAGTCTTCGCCTGCGCCAATGCCAGGCGAAATTTATCAATGGTCATCAATCTGCTGATTCGGGCCAGGGCATGAATATGCGGCCCGGTCTTGTCCGGCGGTGAAGTCAGCAGCCAGATCAGCGATACCGGCCTCCCGTCGATCGATTGAAAATCAATCGGCGTATCCAGCTTGCCAATCGCCATCACCAGTTGATTCGTACCGCTGCACTTCCCGTGCGGGATCGCCAGCCCGTTGCCGATCCCCGTCGTGCGCGTCAGTTTCGCGCTCCAGAACGGCATCCAGAACCGCCTTGGCGTCCTGTATCTCATTATTCTTGGCCAGCAGCGCAACCAGCTCGCCAATCGCTTCGTTTTTAGTCTTGGCCTGCATCGGCACAAGGATGTTTTGGGGCTTGAGAATCTCGGTCAAACGCATGTCTTAACTCCAGACGAACTCATGATGCTGGTTATCCACAGCGCGAAAACAAAATCGTACCTTTGGCGGCACATCGAAGCAACCGAATTACCAAAAACCCATTCGCTCAGGTAGGAAAATCGCATCTTCTTCTCTTTCCCCCTCGCCTTGTACTCAGGGAGAGGGTTGGGGTGAGGGTTCTTATATCTTTTTGGGGGTACATGCGATTGCCTCGTTCGCACTGCCCGCATTTGCTTGCGGGCCCAGCCTGAATCGCTATTTTCCGCCTGATCGCCGCCGCCTATCCATTTTCCGCCGTCCTGTTCGATCTCGATGGCGTCGTCATCGACACGACAGCGTTGCATTACCGCGTCTGGGACGAATTCGCCCGCGCACATAACTTCATTCCCACCCAAAGCCAATTGCTCGCCACCAACGGCCGCCGCGCCGCCGAAACCATCCGCCTCTGGCTCGGAGCCCAACTGGACGACAAAACCGTAACCGCCATGACCGCCAATCGAGAAACCTATTTCAATCGCCTGCTCGAAACCGAACCCGTCGCCGCCGTCGCGGGCGTCGAAGCCTTCGTCGCGGGTCTGACAACCGCCGGCATCCCGCGCCGGTAGTGACCAGCGCCGTCCCCGCCAACGCGGAACTCGCCCTGAAACGCGTCAACATGCAACGCGCGTTCGACGCCATCATCACCGCCGCCGACGTCCAGCGTGGCAAGCCCGACCCCGAAGGTTATCTCAAAGCCGCCGCGACGCTCTCCATCCCGATCGGCAAATGCGTGGTGATTGAAGATTCCATCCCCGGTATCCGCGCCGCCAAAGCCGCTGCGCGCGATGCATCGCGCTGGCGACCACATTCCCGCGCGATTCCCTCGCCGCCGAGCAGCCCGACTGGCTCGTCGCCGATTTCCTGAATCTTCCCATCGAGCTTCGCCCGTAAAACGCTGCTCATTTTGCGGTCCTCGATTTTCCCAACCCAACGCCAAGGCAAACAAGCGCAAATCCCCAGAATATCCACATCTCAATTCGGGCCGGATCCTGAAAATCGATCCGATGCGGATGCGACGCATCGTTGACCGCCCAATCGACAACCAATTTCAGCCCGATCAGCAGGATCAGCATATACGCGCTCCGATGCAATCGCGGAAACCGTTCCAAAAGCCCCGCCAATCCCGCCGCCGCAAATCGCATCAGGATAATTCCGATCACTCCCCCGATGGCGATCAACCAGAATTTGGGATGAATCTCCGCGTTCGAATTCCGCGGCGCGGGTCCGACCAGCGCCACCGCCGCCAGGATCGAATCCACCGCGAACGCCAGGTCCATCGCCTCGATGCCGATAACAGTCGGCCAAAACCGCGCGCCCTCCGAAGTCGCCGATTCGGAAGCTGTGGGCGATTTGTGCGGCGCACCGATAAAATATCGAATCGACACCCCAAAAAGATAAGCCCCGCCCAGCAGTTCCAGGATCGACCACCGGATCAAAATCGTCGCTGCCGCCGTCGCCGCCAGACGCAGGATGATGCCCCCGATCAATCCGTATGAGAGCGCCTTGCGCCGCAGCGGCGGGGGGAGCCGATGCGCCAAAACCCCCATCACCAGCGCGTTGTCGATCGACAGCAGGCTTTCCAGCACCACCAGCAGCGCGAGGGTCGCCAGATCGCCCGGGAAAAAAGTTTGTCCGAACATTTCAAATCGTGCAGGCTCTTACGTTCCAAACAGACGATCGCCCGCGTCGCCCAGGCCCGGCAGAATGTATCCCTTGTCGTTCAATTGCCGATCGATCGCCGCGCAGTAAACGGGGATTTCCGGATGCTGCCGATGAAGCGCCGTGATCCCCTCCGGCGCGGCCACAAGACAGACAAACCGAATGCTCGCCGCGCCCGCTTTCTTCAGAAATTGCACCGCCGCCGCCGCGCTCCCGCCCGTCGCCAGCATCGGATCGATCAGCAGCACTTCGGTCGAAGCAATATCCGGCGGAAACTTCTGATAATACGAAACCGGCTCCAGCGTCTTCTCATCCCGATAAACGCCCAGATGCCCCATCCGCGCATCCGGCAGCAGACGCAGCACCCCGCCCGCCATTCCCAAACCCGCGCGAAGAATCGGCACGAGAGTGACCCGCCGCGCCAGCACCCGCCCGGTCGTCCGCTCCATCGGCGTCTGCACCGGCTTCGGCGTCGTCGGCCAGTCGCGCGTCACCTCATACACCATCAGCGACGCGATCTCATCCAGCAGCGCCCGGAACTTGCGATGGTCCGTCGTGTAATCGCGCAGCTCCGTCAGCTTGGTCTGGATCACCGGATGATCGATGAGAATGACGTTTTGCGAATTCATTGGAATGCGAGCCTGTAAATGTAATTGTCAATGTTTGAACATGGAATACCAGATGCACACGCGATTGAGTAAAGTTTTCGCATCACGTTACGTCAGTCATCATCCCCGCCTCCTCCTCCACCACCTTCATCAGCACCTCCGCCTCCTTCATCGCCGCCGCTCGATCCGCCAGCGGATTCGTCGCTCGCGGCACTGTTGCCCCCTTCGTCAATGCTGGCTGGTTCATCGGTTTCGCTTTCCACGATCTGTTCCTGCTCCTCGCCGGCGGCTTTGCCGGTTGACTCCTCGTTGATTTCTTCTTCTTCCTCCGGATTCGGCCTGCCCTGGACGCTCGTGCTCGCGTCCCCTGTTGAGCAGATCCACGCCGTGTCATCCGGCAACCGATCTCTCAGCGGCTTGTCGCTCCTGTAATAATTTTTCTGTGTCGTATTCCAGAGCCAAAACCAGGAATCGCCGCCGCCGGCCGCGGTATGCTGCCCGTAGCAGAACCTCCCATCTTTGAGATGAAAGACGTTTTGGAACGCTTTGTGAAATCGAGGGTGATGCTGGAGAATTCCCACCAAAATAAAGAAGACGGTCAACCCGCCGGCGATAATGCCGACCATTCCAGCCCGTGCGCTCCCGCGGCGGCGATTATTTAAGCATTCCAGCTTTTCTGGCATAGGGAAATAATCCCCCAGCTTCGATAATCGGCAGCACATCCCCCAGCGGCAGCAATTCATGATGATGGTTCAGCGTCTTGTTGATGATCAGATGCTGATCGAGATGAATCTCGATCTCATCCCCGGTGCGGATTTTCTCGACCAGCCGCTGCTTGGATTCAAAGGGAATGAGGTATCCCCCATTCACGCTGTTGCGGAAAAAAATCCGCGCATAAAACTCAGCGATGACGCATTTGCATCCCGCCTCGGCCAGTGCCAGCGGCGCATGCTCGCGGCTCGATCCGCTCCCGAAATTCTTCCCCCCGATGACGATCTGAAAATCGCTCTTGAATTCGTTCGGCCGCACAAACCGCGTATGCCCATCCGGCAAACCCGCCTGCCCATCCGGCACGCTGCTCATGGCATACATCCCGAAATATTTCCGCTCCTCGGGAATGCTGGGGTTATACGAGAGATATTGTGCCGGAATGATCTGATCCGTATCGACGTTGTCGCCGAGCACGTATGCCTTTCCGGAGATGATGTTTTGCATAATTCCTCAACTGAAAAACTGGGAGCTTCTAACTCTCCGGAAGGGTATAAGGGCAAAGCGGGGTTGTACAGATGGTGGCAGGGAGGCTGGAATGGAGGCACGCCCACGTTTTGGGTCGAAAAATGTCGCACCATGTCCCAAAATGTCCCATTTGGGTGGGGAGGGGGGAGGGGTAGCTTCCTCGAAACAGCAGAAATTCTTTGCCCGAGGCCATGGGCGCGGAATGGGTAGCGCGATGCATTTCATCAGACCGAACTTATACCTAACATGCGTTTAATTTGCAAGGGGGAAATCTGACACGCATCCTGGCGACTAATGGGAACAAAAAGTTGTCTCAGGTCGTGGGGTTCGCAAATAGATAACCGAAATAAGAATGGCCAGCGGAAATCCCACTGGCCATTGCGAACCGTCAGTTAAATTGGAGCTGAAGCTCTAAATTCCGCGTCAGATTTTCGTCCCGCGCAGATTTATGGATATCTTGACGGTCGGGACGCACATCAAAAGTTTGGTCAAAGCAACCACCTTTCTCAGGGATGCGCCCTTAATCGCTTCGTTATTGTAGGATCAAATCGGCGTTTGCGTAAAGTAAAACTTCCGAAATGTTTGCTTGTCGAGCCAAGATGTATGAGAAACCCTCATCGGCACAGGATTGGATTCTTGGTCTATTGCTGGTTCTTGTTTGGTCCAAGTGCCTTCAAAATCTCAACGATTTGAATTGGAGATGACGGGTCTTCTCCGCTAAGAAATCCCGTACTGGTATGGGCATATATCGAGCGCGTGGTTTCTAGCAGTATCGCGTTTTTCGTTTGATCATCGCCTGCCGCATCTGCAAAAGTTTTGAAAATTTGAAGTGCAGTTGCTCGATGCCGATTAACTGCTTCCAAATGGGCATTTGCTCGATAGCATCGGGCAAAAAAAACTACCATGTAGTACAGCACGCCAAGGGCGAGCACTTTTCCTACCACTACCTGTACTAATTTTCCGTATTCATTCTCGTGGATTGAGATTGTCCAATATCCGGTCAAGATCACAATTGCGATAAAAAGTGCCACCATCCCGAATGTGCCATACTGCCACCTCTGCGCAAGTTTCTTGTATTGGTCGGCGAGAACAGAAAACTGCTTCGCATGCTCTCCGGCTCCAATTCGCTTTGCCGCCTCCTGGGAATCGTGCAGAAGTTCCTTGATTGCTTTAGTGTGCTGTTCAGCCTCTTCTTTCGCTCGCTGTGTTGCTGCGCTGGTATTGCCAACGCTGGCCTGAAGCGCGGGCAGAAGATAATCCCAAGCGGAGAAAAATAGGTCGGCTCGGTGACTAAGTGCCTCGATATTGCGATTGAGTGATGCTTGATCTTGCGGCAAGGATTCAATTTGCTGAAGCATCTGAGCTAATTGTGTTGTAGCACCGAAGGCTAAATCCACTCTCATTTGAAATTGGACCGTTCCGTGAGATTGCAACATGTGATAAAGATTTGGCGTTGGATTGTTATTATTGGCACGGGGAAGATTTCCATCCGGGTCAAGCTGCAATAGTAAATTTGCGAGGCCTTGCATTAGTTTCAAAGATCTTTCAGTGGGTGCACTATAACTGTCGTGGATATTTGCGCTAGATATTTGTTTCAGGTGATCAGTGAAAGTTGGAGCTGGCATTCAAAAACCTCCCATTTGAAGACAGGGCATGCAATTACTTGCATCAAGGTTATCTCAAATGCTGCGATTAGGAAACTTAGTCCATTTGAGAGCAGAGCTGTCTCAAACTTCCGAGACATGAAACGAGTCGCAGCCAGTTACGGCAGCAGTCGAATTTCATATCCGCCACTTCATAGGTCTGTGATGGAATTAAAAAGAGCGCGTACAGTTCGCGTCACCTTGAGTTGAACCCGTTTCACTTCCCCCGGAATTGATCGGTCGATCGGCTTGTCGAATTTGCAGCATCGCTTATGCGCTCGAAATTACCCACCCACGGAAAGTCATTTGGGCCCGTCAAAAAACCCGTCAAAAAACCGTAGGACAACCTCTGCAAAAGCGTTCTGAGACCTTGATTCGACGTACTCGCGAACCAGTTGACCATCCGATTTATCAATCACGGTTTGCATTTAGAGCGGTTCAACCTTTCCTGTAGCGTCTGCCGCGTCATTGCTCCATCCTGCGGAAGCTGCCGCAGGCGTGTCGCCTCGTCGCTCTTCCTTACATCCGACCCGCTGGAATGCAACGCAGACGTTACAGGAAAGGTTGAACTGCTCTAGTGATCCAAATCCCAGATCAATTGATGTAGACGTCGTGTTTCCATTCGATCGATTTGCAGGGATTGTTGCGGATGTTTCAATATCCACTGCGCATTGAGCGGTTGTTGCACGATCCGCAGGGTTGCGTGGCGGTCATGATCCAGCCGGACCTGTTTCGCATCTAACAACGGCACGATCAGAGTGGCTATCGATAAGAGGATTTTCAGATGGCCATACAACACGGATTACACTCCAAATCGGCCAACGATTGAGGCTCATCGCCTGTCGCAGCTAAAATAGAATGTCCGACGGGGCAGAAAAGGTGATAATTTTTTTTGGCGGAAAATTAAAAGGGGCGCAAAGCATCATTCGGTTTGTTTAATATCCCGGGCAAAAAAGCGCCATCTCCGCTCTGCGTCGATCTCCGCGAAAACTATGTGTCTTCATGTCGTCGGGATGAAATAAGGGTGAAATAAAGAGGACGCAATGACCATCGACGCCATCGACAAACCCCGGCAATACCGCAACCCGCGCGTGAGGGCGGGCCGCCTTATCGGCGTTCCAATTCCTCGTCGCGCTCCCGCAACGAATCATAGATGGGGGGATTGCCCAACAGTTCAGGCACCGCGTAGGCGGTGACCGAGGCAACCATCATCGGCAGGATCAGCGTCCAACTGCCGGTCATTTCCAGAAGCAGCACCACGGCCGTTAATGGGGAACGGACGATCGCGGTAAAGCATGCCGCCATGGCGACGATTGCAAATGCGGCCGGGTCGGACGGTACGTGCCTTAAACCTGAATTTGCCGCGCCGA
This sequence comes from uncultured Phycisphaerales bacterium, assembly GCA_963773725.1. Lineage (GTDB taxonomy): Bacteria > Planctomycetota > Phycisphaerae > Tepidisphaerales > Tepidisphaeraceae > PALSA-1353. The sequence continues at coordinate 47,813 of CAVZCA010000005.1, read as the reverse complement.
ATGCGATTCCCAGCAAGGCGCCCAAAGCCAATAGGGCGCGAAAATCCCGCCGCGTGCGCCCGAGCCGTACGACGCCATTGTCAGCGCAAACCGGATGACTAGCGAGACAAGAACCATTCCCCACGCGAGGCGTCCGGCGATTGCAAGTTGGGCCAGGTTTTCGCCCCCTCCCACCGTCGTTGGAGCAAACCATGCAATCAAACCCGCCGCGCCCCCGACGAGCGCTCCTTTGGTTCCCGGCGGCCACTGGCGGGCTGCTCGAACAGCCGCAACGAAGCCAGCAGCGACACGTTGAACCCGACTCCCAGCAGACCCGCAAACACGCCCAAAAGCAGATATTCGGGCAAAACATCCGCCGGTAAGTAAGGCTGTGGCGCGACGCCGAAATCCGGCCGGTTGCCGATCACGGCACGCAACACCAGCGTGCCTGTCACGCATGCGACCAGTGTCGCGCTGAAGACGCGGGCGGAGAATCGATGCAGCAATTCCTCGACGACGAAGATGACCGCCGCCAGCGGCGCATTAAATGCCACGGCAAGACCGGCGCCCGCGCCCGCGGCTATCAGCGTCCAGGGCTCGGAGACGAAGCGGCGCAAAGCGTCGCTGACGAGCCGGCCGATCGTGCCTCCCATTTGAACGGTCGGCCCCTCGCGACCCAACGCCAAACCGCTTCCGATGCTGAGGGAGCCGCCGATGAACTTGACGACCAGGATATGTGCCCCCGCCGGTCGCAGGTGATTGCGGAGAACGGCCTCGACGCGTGGGATTCCGCTGCCGGCGGTCTGGGGTGCGAGCCGCTGGGTGAGCCACGACCCCGCCGCCGCGCTGGCCGCGCAGAAGCCGGTCGGAATCAACCATCCGGCCCACCAGGGGGTGTGCGAATGACTAAAAACGACGATGAAGGTTCGGAGGGTGCCGAGCCAGAAGAGAGCGATACGAAATCCCGCGCCGACCAACCCCGCCGCGGCGCCGACGAAGCCCGCGGTCATCATGAGTCCCAACCATTGCAGCGGTCGCCGCGGCAGGCGGTCCTCCTCGTCGGCGATGCCGCTCATCAACGCCGTGACGGACGTCTCGCGCCGAATGCCCAATTTGGCCGGGCCGTCGTTCTCGGAATCGGATGACAAATCGCGAGACGCCATCGGTATAATGATCCTTTCAGTTTTCCAAGCCTGACGATCGCAGCATACAATGGCCTTATCGAGTCAGTCAGGCAAGTGGACGCTGAAGGCGGGTCATGAAAAGCATATTGGCGTTTATTGATTTCTCCGACGTGACCGATGCGGTCGTGGAGACTGCCGCCGACGTCGCCCGCGCTTTCAAAGCGAAGCTCATTTTGGTGCATGTATCGACGCCGGAATCTGATTACGAAGGGGGCGAGATGCGCACGAATCTGTCACGCGGAGGCGTGGCCGAGGAAATGCACCGCTACCACCACCGCCTGCAAAAGCTCGAAAACACCTGTCGAGATGCGGGAATCGAAGCAACCGCGCTGCTGGTGCACAGCACGTCGGCTCGCGGCAAGCCAGTCCGGAAAATCCTCCAGGAAATTACCCGCGTGAAACCTGGTCTGATCGTTGTGGGCTCTCATGGGCATGGACTCGTCCACAAAGCTCTGTTGGGAAGCGTCAGTTCAGCAATCGTGCGCAAGACGCCGTGCCCGGTGGTGGTGGTTCCCGCCGCCAAGCGCCAAACGCGTCGCGACAAGCGCATCACCCGTTGATTCTGATCGCGCCAATTTGCACGCCACGGGCAAAGCCGGCTCGGGGCAAAGTCGGCTCGGCGTCAGGGTCCAGGACGTAATACACCTCCTCAGCGAAGCTGCCAAAACAGGCCGAGGGAAGTGAAACGGGAACGCAGCGGCTCTGTCTCGACCCTCGGGAGACATAAAGGGGTCATCCTAAGTTATGTCCGACACATGAAACAGCAATGCCAGCCAGTCGTTGGCACAAGTTACGGCGGCAGTCGAATTGAATATCCGCCACTTCGCATGTCCGTAGTGGAATTAAAAATGACCGGTACAGTTCGCGTCACGTTTAGTTCAGCCCGCGTCACCTTGTGTCGGACCATCGCGACAGGGTTGGTCGCCGCCACAATACCTATCTTGCCAAATGAAGGTTCCAAAGTTCGCGGCAATACGCACGCCGAGATACGACGTATTCCTCGTCGCTAAATCATGCCCGCACATGCCGACTCGCAATATGACCATTCAACAAAAAATAACATTCACAAGATGAGCAATTATTTATTGGAAAATTTAGAAAAATCGGCTTGTGATCGCACTCGGCAATTTCGTATTGTCCCGCCCATCAAATTGTCTTCCTGAAAAAAGAAAACGGGAAGACAAATAGCGACACATCGAGTGTATGTGTCGCGAACAAAAACTAATGATCGCCTACCGCAGCGTGTGCTGCGGAGGCAATCAACAACTCTTTGGAGGGAGTTTCAAAATGCGGTTTAAAACCATGCGATTGGCCGGCTGTGTGGCATTAGCTACTTCGGGGATGTTTTTCCCAATAATGACCCACGCATCCGTCACGGGTGTCAGCGTTTCCGAGACCGCCGAGGCGGATCCGTCGGACATCAGCACCCATACAACCCTTCCGCCGAAAAGTATCGTGGCGGCCAATTCGGACGATAGCGATTCGGCACTGGTTGATATCAATACTTACGTCGGTCCATCCGGGGCCGGTCTGAGCACGCCCACCCTTACCCTCGATGGCAACGTCATCACCAGTGAGGAGGAAGGCCAGTCCACCTCGGCGACGATTACTTACAAATTCGATCTCGATGCGACTCAACCCTACTCTTACAGTAACTTAGCAGACGATTTCGATGACTTCGTGACCTTCACCGGCCCGGGCGGTGATGTCGCGACCGGATCGGGATCTCTCTCCCCTGGCGACTACACGCTGACGGCCACCCAGACATCCGAAGAGGAAGGCCTGGCTGAATTCAATCTGTCGGTCGCGGCCCCCGTCCCCGAACCCTCTTCGATCGCGTTGGTCGGCCTCGCCGGCGCGGCCCTGCTGACCCGCCGTCGGAAAGCGTGAGCGATCGACGTCCCGAAGCAACGGAACAGATCAAAAGGGACATCGCTGATATTCAATCAGCGATGTCCCTTTTTCTATTATCCCAATTCCAGTCCTCCGCGATCACCAGGCACAAAACACGTCCAAAACCTTCACTATCTCAAAAACAATCTGTCGTCGTGTCGTCGCGGGAAATTCGCTCAAAAACGCATATTGTAACAATAGTATTCACTAACAAAAACATCAAAAAGTGTCCAGAAGTGTCCGATTCTGTACAGTTCAGTCGATCAGTGCATCCCCGGCCGCGTCGAAGCAGCCTCCCCAAGCATCTTCAGCACTTCCTTAAATTCCTCCGGCGTGCCGGGAGTCGGCCCCCAGTCCCCCGGATGCTGCATCGCAGTGCGCACATCGGGAATCAACCTGCGGGGAAACGTCGCTCCGCGGGCCAGCAGAATTTTCACGACGTCCGCGTGTCCCATGGTGGCGGCGTTGTAAAGCGGGGAATCCATCACGTTGCTCCCGGCGGGCCCATTGACGCTGGCGCCGTGATCCAGAAGAAGGGCGACAACATCCGCGCCGCCGATCCAGGCGGCTTTCTCCACCGCCTCGGTGTTGTGCCACCCGCCGCGGTTGCGGACGTTGGCCCCCTGATCGATCAGGAACTTGGCCGCGTCCAATTGATCGGCATACGCGGCGATCTGCAGCGGAGAACAACTGTCGAGCAGCATGTCGTCGCTGCGCGATGACTTGTCGAGAATCGACGGATCGGTCGCGAGCAGCTTCTTCACCTGCGGAATATCCCCAACCGCGGTAGCAAGATAAATGTCCGGCTCGGAGCCGCCCCGGGATTGCAGAAATTGAACAAACTCGCGCGTCTGTGGCTTTCGATCCTGTAGCCGATTGGCCGCCCATCGCAGCGGCGTGCCGGATGTCGGCGTCTTTTGGGCGTTAATGTCAGCCCCATTGTCGAGCAGCAACTTGGCCATCGGAATGGAAATCGCCAGGTGAAGCGCGGTAGCGCCATCTTTCTTTCGAATCTCTTTGGCCAGTGAGGGATCAGCAGCGAGCATCGCCGCCGCTTGTTTTATGTCGTCCGACTGAACGACGCTAAGAAAACGAGGAAATTCAGATTTTTGAATCGATGGCTGCGTCGTGCTGGCAGGCGGCACAATCGCATCCAGCCCGGCATCAGGCGACAATTCCAGCCAGACAATCAGCACGCCAAGTGTCAGGATCACCAGAAGCAGGCCGGCGGCCGCGATCTTCATTTTGTCAGCGGGCTTGAGTGACATGCGGGATATCTTAACTCAGGTGAATCGCATTCTCTTATTCCGCGGCTGACGCGCGCGGCGTCTTCACAAACCCGATGATCAGCAGCGTCCACGCGAAGATCAATGCCAAACCGGCACTGATATGGGCCAACTTTACGACGATTTCCTGCCACGGCGTTCCGCCCGTCGCGCCGGCCTCTCTGGCTGCAATCGGAAGCATCTGGATCGTTCCCCACCAGGCGTTGCCGACTTCGGATAAAGCCATCGCCCACGTCAGCCAGACGGCCAGCAACATCACCCAGATCGATTTGCGCCCAACGTTGTGCGGCAATTTGAAAAGAAGAATCGCGACGACGATGAACAAAACCCCGCTCCCCTCAAACTGGATATGAGCCCCGAGCGCGAGTCTCGGATAAGGCGTATGCGGCACAGCCAGCCCCCAGACGAGCCCGACTAAAATGAAGGTCAATCCGTGAATCAGAATCTGTCTGGTTCCATTTGCGGTGTTCATGTTTTGTTTCTGGTTAGTTGCCGAGCGGGGCCAGGCGAGTGTTGAACGCTTCGACGAAAAAGCGTTTACCCTTCTGTTTGACCTTGTGCCCTTCGGCGGCGAGTCTTTTTTTCAGCAGAGCGATGCCGCCGGGATATTTGGGATTTAATTCGCCGCCGGATTTGAGCGTCCGCCAAAATGGTGTCGGGCTTTTCACCTTGGCTGCCTCCGCTTCGGCGGCAGCATGAGCCGCGATCCAGGCGAAAATCCCGGTCGTGATCGGACACGCGATGTTCGCATGATGACGGCGGGCCAGAGCTTTGCGAAGTTCGTCGATCGTCGTGAGTTTCCCCTTGCGGACGCGGCGCATCAGCTCGTCCACTTCCCTCGGCGCGGGAATGACAAACGTGCCGGTTCCCCATCGCTTGGATTTTGCAGCATCAATGTCGAAGACCTTCGGGAATCCCTTGCTGTCGTCGAGCTTTTCACGCCATGTTTTTCGTTTCGCGGCCATGATTTTGACGCCATAGAAAAAATATCGCCAGAAATAGTATACCCATTGATGACGGCTCCGGAAGATTGGCTATATCGCTCGGCGACAGGGAAAGGGTTTCAACTCCCGTTAATTCAGCTGGGCTAAACGTCGATCCATCCACGCCGGCGATGATGCGATCCTGCAGGTTGGGCAGATCGAACGTGGTGACGCCGTTGCCGCCGTAGGTTGTGCCGATCAGGCTAAAGAGCGCTTTGTTCTCCTGAATCGGCAATGCCTGGCCATCGCAGAAGGCCCATCCGATAGGGGCGAAAGTGGTGGCAATCAAAGAAATCTGCCCAATATTCGGCTCACCTGTTCCTTCCGCATCCGGCGTGAGAGCATCCGTGCCGGCTGAATTTTGCGTGGGGTAAATCCCCTGAAGCGCGATGATATAGTTCAACCCAAGCGTCGGCTGCATATTGCTGTAAGGAGACACAAATCCGTTGTTCGGCACCACGTTGCTCGGGTTCAGCGTGGTTGATTCGCTCCCGCTGGATTCGCCGATAATCTGCTCTGAAAGTCTCGGGGCCTGTCCGACGCCGATAGGGGCTTTCCCGCGCAAATCGGGAAGCGCGAAGGTATTTATCCCATCGCCGCCAAAGTCGGTTCCGAGCAGACTGAAAAGCGAGAGGTTGGAATCCTTCGGTATGAGCGAACCATCACAAAATGCCCAGCCCGACGGTGCGACGGTTCCAGCAAACGGCACGATCGACGCCATCAAACTTGGCGTCGAACTCGGCGCCTGCACCGTTGGAATCCCCGCCACAAGCGGCGTGGCGACACTGCGGCAGGATAGATGCCGGCCGTGTCAATGATGTAGTTGATCGTTTCCGACGACTGCATATTGGTGAAGGATTGCCCCTGCCCGCCTTCGGCGACCGGCAGATTCGCGGTCGTCAGCGACACCTGCTGCGTGCCGACTAGGTCCCCGAGATTTCGATTGGTCAACCCGGCACCTTGCCCGGCCCCGATGGCGACGCGTCCGTTCAGATCGGGCAGATCGAAGGTGTTCACGCCGTCGCCCCCGTAGGTATTGCCGATCGTTTTGAAAAGCAGGCTGTTGCCGGCAACAGGGAGGCTCGATCCATCGCACGGCACCCAGCCGGGCTGCGTGATATCCGAGGAGAAGGCGGCGATTTCGCCGGTGAAAGTCTCAGCGGAGCTGGTGCTCGGATCGGTCCCCTGGGTGCAGATCATGTAGGTCAATCCCATCGAAGGCTGCACGGTGGTTTGAAGCGTTGCCGCGGACAGCGCCTGCGGGAGCGTGGCCATCATCGCGGCAGCAGGGAGATATAAGCGCCAAAACCCGCGAGCAAAAATAGAACGCTGTCCGGGTGCATTTTCGAGATTTCCCATCCGATCCTCCTGATTTTTTCGTGAGGGAAGAAATCCAAGCACGCCATCAAAACGATGGCGGGATCCCACCCCACTTCCCGATGTGAATTACAGAAACAAGATTTACGAGGTTGCTCCATGGCTCGCAATAAAAATGGTGTCAGGATTTGAACTGATTGAAGAAAATATCGTCGGATAGAATGCGACGGATTGCGTGGCCGTTGCGACACGTGGCGAGAAGGTTTCCGCGATGAGTCTGGGGAAAAAAGAGCGAATCAAATGTCGGTTGTTTTGGAAAATAGGGTTGTCTTAACTGCGACGCGATTCTCGTCTTCGCAGCGAGGTGAGATTTTGGGGTATTTGATGAGTTGTAATGGCGATTGCCATCACATGTATAGACTAATGGTGGCGCCAATCGCTATTTAATCGTCTCCACCTGCTTCGCAGATTCAACCGCGGCCTTCAGCATCGTCTCATCCTCCTCCTCCCACATCCGCCCTCGCCGCGAATAAACCTGCTTCATCACCTCCCGCGCTTTGTCCAGGTTGTACGGAACCTGCCCGGCATCCGTGCAGAAGCTGAAGCTGGGAATAAAGTGCGGCGGCAGATTGCTCGCGGCCAGAAGACTGCAATAGCCGATGTAACTGCCGGTCATGAGGCGGGTGCCGATGGCGGTTTTGGTGTGGTCGCCGATCATCGAGCCTAAAAATCTCCGATCGGTTTCGATCTCTTTTTTGCCGATGCGCATCTTGATCGGGCCGTAGGTATTTTTCAGGTTGCTCGTCGTGGTGCCGGCTCCGAGGTTGACCCATTCGCCGATGTAGCTGTGGCCGACGAAGCCGTAATGGGCTTTGTTGCTATAGCCGAGGAAAATGCTGGCGGCCACCTCGCCGCCGACTTTGCACATCGGGCCGATGCTCGTTCCCGAGTGAATGTGCGACATCGGAGAAATCGTCGAGTGGCGGCCGATGTAGACCGGCCCTTCCAATACACTATTCGCGCCGATCGATGCGCCGACATCAATCACCACCGGGCCTTTGCTCGCATCAAGGACAACGCCCGGCGAAAGCTTGGCCTTGGGGTTGACGATCACGTCCTCCTCGCCGATGAGGTGATACTTTCCCTCCGGCGGCCGGGGGCGTTTTTTCATCTGGATCGCATCCGCGACGATCGCCTCTTCATTCCAGTGAACGAGATCCCAGAGATACTCCGGCAATCGGGTCTGATCGGCCCATTGCGGAAGATTGAGCAATTGCGTCCAGCGATCGCTGCGGGTCATGACGTCTTCGTGCGACAGGCCCGGCACTTTCGCGTAGGCCTGGCGGATCAGGTTTCCTTCATCCACCGTCACCATCGGATCGGTGGGGCGGGGAAACTGGCTCAAGTGCAATGTTCGCCCGTTGGTGATGAAAGCCGGCTCATCGTCCAGCGGCGTATTGATCGACACGGGAATCGAAAGCGCCGGCGCCACATGCCTGCGGCAATACCCCACCATCTCGGGACGAACCCAAAGCGTCACCCGCAATGGCTGAACGTGCTGAATCTGTTTTTCGAGAAGCGTGCTGGCTCCGCTGAGAAGCGTGAAGACCGGACGGCTGATGGAAAGGGGAGCCATCGATCCCCAGCGCGAGCCTTCGAATACGACCAGATGCATAACTGGAATGATACCGAACCGCGCAGGAGAGATGAACAGATTTATGGAATTCCGGAGGCCGGATGAATGAGCGTCAGAGGATTAGATTAGTGTTGTGCGCTTTGTAAGTGGACGACCGGAGCGGCTGCGGTAGAAAGCGTCAGCGGACCCGACTGCGCCTGTGAGGAATGCGCATCGACCATTTGAGTCTTGGCATCCTGAGCGGTGTCGCCCTGTACGCCCTGGAAAACGAGAACCCCGATGCAAGCCGCGAAAACCGCGGTTGCCGACAAAACCCCAAGCTGCACCGCCCTACGTTGCGAGATCATTTCACCAACCTCCATGACCCCTTTTTCCCGGTTTTGATATAGAGCGAAAGTGTTGAAATGTGCCGTGCCATGCACTCTCACTCTCCTGTTATATCTATAAATCAAAATGCCAAAAACGCAACTAAAACCATGACAATTTTAATTGCAAATTTGCCGCATATTTTTAACCGGATTTTGCCGCCTCGATCAGGAGCAGCACGTCATAAAGCATTTCCATATAGGGCGTTGCCATCGACATGCCCCGCGCTACTTTCAGCGGAGCGCCGATAATCGCTTCGATCTCCATCGGCCGGTGCATGTGCCGGTCAACCTGCATACTGGTCTTATACGCTCCCATTGTTTGCGTATATCTAATCTTGTCTTCGATAACGGTTAAACCGAACCGAACGCCAAGGGGCTGACAAACTGCGATAACCTCCTGCATTAATTTGCGGACAAGCCTCAATCCGTGTTCATTTCCGATGATCTGATCGGTCGTTAAATCAAGGGCGGCTCCAAGCCCGTTAAAGGGAACGTTCCAGACCAGCTTGTCCCAGCGGCCGAACGTTAAATCATCGAGTACCTCACATTTAACCCGGCTGCCGTTGAAAAGTTTCGCGATTTTGGCGGCCCGTTCACTGATAACCCCAAACGGCTCACCCCCAAAAGGTTCGCCGAGCCGGATGACGCCATGATCGGTATGAAGAATCTCACCTGGTTTTGGCCGGTTGATGCAGACGAACGCCATCCCGCCAAGGACTCGGTCGCGGCCGAATAGCCCGGCCAGTAGTTCCTCGTTTCCGAGGCCGTTCTGCAACGTGAGGATCACGGAATCGGGTTTCAGGACCGGACTTACCAGTTCATGAAGATGGGCGTTGGCGGTTGTTTTGAGCGTGACAATCACCAAATCCGCCTTGGGCATTAGCTTCGGATCGTCGTAAGCGTTGATCTGACTCGGCAATAATGAGAAGTCTCCATCCTGGCTATGGATGGTCATCCCGTTGCGGCGAATGTGATCAGAATCAGCGCGGGTGAGCAGATGAACATTATGGCCATGCTGCGCGAGGCGTGCGCCGTAATATCCCCCGACCGCCCCGGCCCCGATGATGGCGATCACCGGATCGGCAAGGCTCATGGCTGTTTCTCCCGCTCGGCGATGATCGCGGCGATCAAACCTTCGATGTCGAATTTTGTTGCCTGAACCGCCGGTTCGAGACCGGCTTCGTGCAGCGTCTGCGTGGTGATCGGCCCGATGCTGGCCAATTTTACGCGGGCGAGTTTCTGCCGGTAATCCGGCCCAAGCAAATCGACGAAATTTCGCGCCGTGCTGCTGCTGGTGAAGGTGATCCAGTTGATCCGGCCGGCATCGAGCGATTCGAGCAGATGTGCCGGCAGTTCCGACGCGCGATGCGTCTCATAGAGCGGAACATCTTTTACTTCCGCAGCCCCGCCGCTGATGAGACGATCACGCAGGAGCGGCCGAGCGATATCTGCCCTGAGGAGCAGAAACCGCTGGCCCGCTATGGCATTCCGCGCAGCCAGTTTATCGGCCAATGCTTCAGCCACAAATGTTTTGGGGCTGAGATCGACTTTCAGGCAAAGTTCCCGCTCAATCGCCTCGGCGGTCGCATCGCCAATCGCAGCAATTTTCGCATTGCCAAACAGGCGTGCATCTTTTCCGATAGCGAGCAATCGCTGCCGCGCCGCGGTTACGCCATTGGCGCTGGTGAAGCAGACCCAATCGAAATTCCCAGCCGATTCGATGGCCGCATCAATCGGCTTCAGATCGACCGGTTCGTGCAATTCAATCGTCGGCGCTTCGATCACGCTGGCCCCTAATTCCTCCAATCGCTGCGAAAGCTCGCTGGCCTGATGTCGCGAGCGGGTGACGACGACGGTTTGGCCAAACAGTGGCGCGCTTCTCAAACCATGAAAGCGTGCTTCGCAGTTCGACCACTTTCCCGATGATCGTGATCGCCGGCGACTGCAATTTCGCATCAGCCACATCCTGCACCAAACGCGAAACGGTGGAGACGACCGTTTTTTGTGTCGGCCTCGTCCCCCATTGGATCGTTGCGGCCGGCGTTTCCGGGCTGATGCCGTTATCGATCAATCGCCCGCAAATCCGCGGCAGCGATTTCACGCCCATGTAAAACGCCATGCAGGGTAATCTGGCAATGATATCCCATTGAATATCGCTCGCTCCGCCCGGCTCGCGGGCATGCGTTTGCTCGTCGCGATATTCCTCTTCCTTCTCATGGCCGGTGATGAGCGTGAAGCTGGAATTGAAATCGCGATGCGTGACGGGAATGCCCGCATACGCCGGCGCGGCGATCGCGGCGGTGATGCCGGGAACGACCTCGAACGGAATCCCCGCCTCAGCCAGCGCCTGGCATTCTTCGCCGCCGCGTCCGAAGACAAACGGATCTCCCCCCTTGAGCCGCACAACCCGCTTGCCGGCCCGCGCCTTTTCAATCAGCAAGGCGTTAATCTGTTCCTGCGACATCGAATGTGCCGCCGCTTTCTTCCCGACATAGATAGCCTCGGCGCGGGGGCAATAACTCAGCAGGCGTGGGTTGGACAACAAATCGTAAATGACGACATCGGCTTGTTCCAATAATCTCGCCCCGCGCACGGTGATCAGCCCGGGGTCTCCCGGACCTGCGCCGACCAGATACACGATTCCAGGCGATGCTGACAATTTCACGATGCCGCCAATTCTCTACGCAAGATAGATAACCTTTTCCGCCTGTCTGGCCGATGAGCCTACAGGATTTTGGTTGCTGACGCAGCAGCGTGGCTCATCAGCAAACCCTGAAAAAGGAGCGTCGCCTATGGTTGCGTTGCTGAAAATGCCTGCCCATTTGCCGGAAGAGTCCTGGGCGGACCGGCGGATGTTTCCACGGAAGGAATTTCATGCAACGGTACAGGGCCACCGGATGGATCACACCATCGAAGCCCGCCAGATGCCGCGCCTCAGCCTTATGCTCCGCGATCTGTCGCTGGGCGGACTGTCAGCCATCTCCGATCGCCCGCTGAGCAAAGGGGAACATCTCACCGTCAGCTTCCCAAAAGAGGGAATGCTACGCGGCTGGGATGCCTTCGGACGCGTCCTTCGCTGCGATCCAAGCGGCATGGGATACCGCGTCGCGGTCGAATTCGATCCGCTTCCGGCAGCCTGAAGAGATTTCCAATTGCCTATTTCCTATTGATGCACCAACTGTCGCACTTCTTGTCTTTCAATAGGCAATTGGAAATAGGCAATAGGAAATAATCCTTCCCCCCTTACAATCCCGCCATGCCCGACAAGGGGTTCAATCCCGATGAATACCAGATGTCTATCGGCGATCATCTGGAGGAATTGCGCCGGCGAATCCTGCTGGGGCTCTTCGGCCTGATCCCCGCGGCCCTCGTTTGCCTCATCTTCGGGCAACAACTGCTGGCATTCCTCTGCCGGCCGCTTACCAGCGCGCTTCAGAAATATGACATCAGTCCACAGGTTTACACGGATGAACTCTCCGATGGGTTTATGGTCTATATCAAGCTCAGCCTGATCGCCGCCGTAGCGATCGCTGGTCCGTGGATCCTTTATCAGCTCTGGCAATTCGTCAGCGCCGGGCTTTATCCCAAAGAACGCCACTACGTGACGAAATACATTCCGCTCAGCATCACGCTGCTGTTCTGCGGATTGGCGTTCGTTTATTTCATGGTGCTGCCGCTTTCGCTGCAGTTCTTCATCAGCTTCACCGCGGACATTCCGCTGCGCATGCCGCTGGTGCACCAGGCCCACGTTACAGCGACGACGCAGCCGACGTTTGTCCAGGCTGTCACGGGAAATCCCAATCATCCCGCCGATCTTCAGATGTGGTTTGATACCTCGCAAAACCGCCTGAAAATGTTCATCGGCAACAAAGTCCGCGTGATCCCCTTCGGGCCGGACAATCTCGTCGGAGCGCATTTCACTCTGCCCGATTATCTCGATCTGGTCTTGCAGCTTCTGCTGACGTTCGGCCTGTCGTTTCAGTTGCCACTGGTGGTGATGGCCCTGGCGCGCATCGGCATCATAGAAATCTCAACGCTCAAGAAGCTGCGGCGTTATGTTTACCTCGGTCTTTCCATGCTTGCCGCCGCTTTGGCTCCGGGCGACGTTGTGACGGCGACCGTCGCATTGCTGGTTCCGCTGATTCTGCTTTACGAGCTGGGGATATTCCTGGCAAAGATGCAGCCGAAGACGCCGGCCTAGATTCAATTGAAGCCGCCAATAGCAACGCCCACCGTTATCAGGTGGGCGTAGCCGGCAAATATTCTAATTTTAAATGACTCTCAAACGGCCCGGCGACGACGCATGATCAAACCTGCCGCACCGAGCAGGATCGACATAGATGCCGGCTCGGGCACTGAAGGCATATTGGACGTTGTGCCGGTGATGAGGAAATGCTTCTTGTCGATGCTCCCCAGAGTCAGCGAATCAGCCGCCGTGGTCTGGCCGAGGAGCTGATTGTCCAGGGCAACAGAGACTCCGGTGATGCTGCCGGTCAGGTCGGCGGCCGCGAGGGCCGCTTGAAGATTGAAATCAGCGGTAATGTCCCAGATCCCGATTCCGGATACACCCACTGAATCAATCGTGACATCTGCAGTAGCGGCATCGCTGTTGGTGCTGATCGTCGAATCAATCGAGCCTCCGACATTGGGCGTCACGGTGGCGTTGAGAAGTGGCAATACCACAATCGGAGTAGCCATGCGCCGTCCCGTTAACGGAGGTAATGCTCACGCTGTTGAACAGGAGACTTGCCTCGACCGAAGTGTCATCCTCGGGGCCCTGAACCCGAAACGCGCCGCCTTCATCAAAATTCAGATCGTTAATGGACCCGTTCTGGGTTGTGGGGGAGACATTAAATGTCAGCTTTCCATCCTGCAGCTCAAACTGGCCGTCGGCTACCTGAACGTTGAAAGTGAGTGTCGGGAAAGACAGATTATCGCTGCCCGGAGGGGAGAGAGTGGGGTGCCGAAGAATCCCGTCGGGTTGGAATTGACCGGCGGAGGGCCGGAAAGCTGGGAATCAAATTCGTTGATGTCCGTGTAGCTGACGTTTGGACCCACTTGATTGGTGTACAACGACGCATTGGCAGCGCTGGCCAGGAAAAACAATGGAGCGGAGCCCAACAGGGTCCGCAAGGAACGGTGCAACATCTTCATGGTGTGTCTCTCCTCCAAATTCAGCTAAAACTCCGCGGCAAATTCATCCAACCTCGCCGCCACAAACTTTTTATGCTTTCCAGTGATCGAAGCAATAATCTTTAAAATAGCTGTCGCATCTTTCTCTGGTAAGCCGACATTCGCTCCACTTAGCTAGGGTCTACAAACCCCGATAGAACAACGACTAACTTAAAACTAAAACCACCAACGGGCAAGGAGATTCCGAACTATTTTTTCAGAATTTTGCTTACCTATATGCGACCTATATAGATCAATTAACGACACAAGCAACGCTATTTTCGTGCTTGGGCATTTTGGAGTTTTGTTTTAATGGGCAAGAATCGGAAGTTGGCTTGCGCGGTAAATCTTGCGAATGTTTGAGCCAAACATCAAAAGTGTTCTGGATATGTCGCGAGAGCGCAAGTGAGGCGGGTTTAGTGGAATGCGATATGAGGAAATGAAAAAAGGAAACGCCGCTTTGATTCTGGCGGCGTTCCCTTTGTTTTTACTGATCGGCTGCAATCAAATCTTGATTGCTATGGCAGCGAAATCGTCTGCCCGACGCGGAGGGCGCTGGTGTCAGGCCTGGGTTCGCGTCAGCGATCTCACGCCATTTCTTCCCGTCGCCATAGTGCGTGGAGGCGATCTTCCAGAGGGTATCCCCTCGTTTTACGGTGTAGGTGTTGTTGGCTGACGCCACGCTCGCCATCGGCGTTGAAGTGGAAAGAGCGGGATCAGGCGCAGCCATCGGAGCCGGGGCGGAATAGGCCACCGGCGCCGGTTCCGGAGCCACGTTCAACGCGGCGGAATCCGTTGCGGGCTTCGCCTGCTGCTGACAGCCGGCAGCGATCAAAACCGACAATGCGATCGCGGGAAGTGTGAATTTCACGAGGAGGCTCCTTGCTCAAATGACTCTCAGGCCAGGCCATCTCCGGCCTCGACCATCCGCCGTTTTATCGGACGGATTCGATTCCCGGCTTTAATCCTTCGTTGCGGCGGCCAGCGGCGGCTCTATCATCCAGCCAATGCCGGCGGGATTGTCGTTCTTGCCCTGGTCATGATCGCCATTGCCCTGGTTTTTTCCGGGGCACTGATCGTGGCTATGGCCGTGATGCTTCTGCGTCCAAGGCGAATGCGGGATGCCCGGGCGATTTACATGCTCCAGCGGCTTTCGCCTGCCGATCTGGGGTTGGAATTTGAAGATGTCTCGTTTCAGGTCATCGATCAGTCCAATGGACAAAAGATGACCATCGCCGCCTGGTGGATTCCCAATACCGAGGCCCGCGGCAAATGCGCGGTGATTCTGCACGGATATTCCGACGCCAAGATCGGCGGCATTGCCTGGGCGCCGCTGCTGCGGGAGCTGGGGTTTGCGATTTTGGCCATCGATCTGCGCGCCGATGGCGAAAGCGGCGGGGCGTATTCCACGGCCGGATACTTTGAACGCCATGATGTGAATCAGGTGATCGATCAATTGAAAGCCGCTCGGCCGGTGGAGACCCGCCAGATCCTGCTCTTTGGCATCAGCCTCGGCGCGGCAACGGCGGCGGCGGCAGCGGTCTTACGTAATGATCTCTGGGCGGTGATCCTCGAATCCCCTTTTTCGGATTTCCACCACGCTGCGGGATATCAGGCCGATCGGCTGGGAACGCCGGGAGCTGCTTTTCAGGATGTGGCGTTTCTGCTCGCGAAATGGATTTCCCACGCCGATTTCGACGCGGTTCGGCCGACCGACACGATCCCAAAAATCCCCTGCCCGCTGATGGTCATACAATCAGGCGATGATCCGTTTCTTTCCGTGGAAGACCTCGCTGCCGTGCGGCAAGCCGTGGAATCACGTTCAGTTGCGCAAGGTCCAAGCGTTTGCTGGGCATTGCCGGGTGTGCATCATGTCGTGGGATTGCGGGAAGACCCGGTGGAATACCGCCGGCGAATTGAAGATTTCCTCTCCCAAGTCTTGCACAACCCCGTCAAGGTATGCGAAAAGTAGGGATTCTGGAGTGGAAACTTGACCTCTATTCAACAACTTAAGAATGATTTCCCCCGCCACATCCGCCAAAAGGGAGACGATTACTTCCGGCGCAACCAGGTGCAGATCGTGGACAACGAGCCGGGCCACATCCGCGCGGGTGCAGGGGAGCGCTCTGTATGACGTGAGCGTCGGCTGGGATGAAGTGGAATATCAGTACCACTGCTCATGCCCCTACTTCGTGGAAGAGGGGGAGCCGTGCAAGCATCTCTGGGCGACTCTGCTCGCGGCCGATGCCAAGGGAATCCTTCCCGACGATGGTGAGCCGGCAGTAGACGAGGAGGATGAAGAAGATTTGGAGGAAGAGTTCGTGCCTGAAGTCCGGACGATGAAGCTTGGCAATCGAGAAGTTGAGTTTGTCCAGTTTCGCGAAACCCATCGCCCGGCCCACGCCAAGCCGCAGCGGCACGCCGTCTGGCGCCGCCGCCTCACGGAAATGCGCTCGAGCTGGACGTGGCGCGATGAGCCCGCGGCAAGCCCCTGGCCGGCGAATAAGCAGATCGTCTATGTCATCGAGGCGGAGGCATCGAAAGAAGAAGGGGAGCTCGCGATTCAATTGGGCTCGCGACTCGCGAACAAGCCGGGTGAGATCAAACGGCTTCGCCTGCGATCCGATCAGATTCACCAGCTTCCCGAGGCGATCGACCGGGATTTGATCGGCATCCTCGTCGGCGTCGGCAACGGCCAGGACTTCGAAAGTGACCTTCGCGAGATCGACGCCCGCCTCTGGCTTCGCGGCGGACATCACGATCTCGTCCGCAGGATGTGCCAGACCGGCCGCTGCGTCCTGCGGACCGGCGGAGATGATGGAAAAGTTCAGCAGATTCAGTGGGACGACAGCGAGGCATGGCGGCTTCACCTGGCCGTTCTGCCGGATGGATCGAAGCAGGTTTATCGATTGGAAGGAACGCTTCGCCGCGGGGAGGAGCGGATTGCCATCAGTGATCCCGCGCTGATCGTCGCCGGTGGCCCGATTTTCATCGGCGATAAGGCGGCGGCATTCGATGATGACGGCGCGTTTCCATTCGTGCATCTGCTGGCGAGGGAACAGGATCTTGAAGTGCCGATCGAGCAGGGGGATGACCTGGTTGAAGAACTGCTTCAGTTTCCGCGGCTTCCCCGGCTCGATCTTCCCGCGGACATGGGAATCACCGAATCTCGATCAACTCCGCGGCCAAGGCTGGTGCTGACGCCGCCGACCGGACCGCGCACAGGCACTGACGCCGATCGCCTGCTCTGCAAGCTTTCATTCGATTACGACGAAACCAACATCACTCGCGATCAGACCGGCCCGGCGGTTTTTGATTCGATGCGGCGGCAGATCATTTATCGAGATTCGGCATTCGAGGCGCAGGCGATTGCCCGTCTGCGCGAGCTTGGGTTTCGCCCGGACAACGATTTTGGCGGAAACATTCGCGAGTTCCGACTCCTGCCGCGGCGATTGCCGGCGGTGGTCTCCGCTCTGACTTCCCAGCAGTGGCACGTGGAGGTCAGCGGCAAGGTCTATCGCCAACCCGGCAAAATTCGCATGGCCGTTTCATCCGGCATCGACTGGTTCGAGCTGGACGGCGACGCGGAATTTGAAGGCGTCATCGTCAAGCTTCCAAGATTGCTTAAAGCGATCCGCAAAGGCGAAACAACGATCGTGCTGGACGACGGAACCGTCGGAATTCTTCCGGAGCAATGGCTGAAGCGCTACGGACTTCTCGCGGCCGTTGCTGGACGTGAAAGATGACACGATTCAATTCACGCGAAGGCAGGTCGGCTTGCTGGATGCGCTGCTGGCGGGGATGCCGACGACCGATGTGGATGAAGCGTTCGCGAAGGCGCGGGAAGAATTGCGGCGCTTCGAGGGCATTCAGCCGATCGATCCTCCCGCGTCATTTATCGGTTCGCTTCGCCCCTATCAGTGCGATGGTCTGGGCTGGATCGAATTTCTCCGCACGTTCGGCCTCAACGGCTGTCTTGCCGACGACATGGGGCTCGGCAAAACGGTTCAGGTGCTGGCGCTGATCGAACAGCGGCGGCTGTTGCGCGAAGCAGCGAAAGCGGCCGGCGAACCCGTGGCCGGACCTTCGCTGGTCGTGGTGCCGCGGTCGCTGGTCTTCAACTGGAAGCAGGAAGCGGCGAAATTCTCGCCGCAGCTTCGGATTCTGGATCACGCCTCGGCCGACCGGCTCAGAAGCACAGATCACTTCCAGGATTTTGATGTGATCCTCACGACCTATGGCACGCTGCGCAACGATGTCGCGCAGTGGAAAGACATCAGCTTTGACTATGTCATCCTCGACGAAGCACAGGCGATCAAGAACGCCGCCAGCGAATCGGCCAAGGCGGCCCGGCTGCTCCGCGCCGATCATCGACTGGCCCTATCAGGCACGCCGGTGCAGAATCATCTGGGTGAATTGTGGAGCCTGTTGGAATTCCTGAATCCCGGCATGCTCGGTGCATCGAGCACGTTTGCATCGCTCACCACCTCCGCGGACCGCGCCGTCAGCGGAGAGACGCGTCAATTGCTTGCACAGGCTCTTCGGCCATTCATCCTCCGGCGAACCAAGGAACAGGTCGCCCGCGATCTGCCTGAAAAATTCGAGCAGACGATCTTCTGCGAATTGGACAAGCGTCAGCGGGCGCTTTACGACGAATTGAAAGAGCATTATCGCCATGCGCTGCTCGGCCGCATCGAGAAAGAAGGCCTCGGCAAATCCAAGCTGCAAATTCTCGAAGCGCTGCTCCGTTTGCGGCAGGCGGCATGTCATCCCGGCCTGCTCAACAAATCCAGCATTGACGACGCCAGCGCCAAGCTCGATACGCTTCTGCCCCGCCTGGCGGAAATCGCCGATGAAGGCCATAAAGCGATCGTCTTTTCGCAGTTCACCAGCTTCCTCGCCATCGTTCGCAAGAAGCTCGACGAGCAGGGCGTCGTTTACGAATATCTCGACGGCAAGACCCGCGACCGCCAGCAATGCGTCGATCGATTCCAGAACGATCCCGATTGCAAGTTGTTCCTCGTCAGCCTCAAGGCCGGCGGACTGGGATTGAATCTGACCGCGGCGCAGTATGTATTCCTGCTCGATCCGTGGTGGAATCCGGCTGTCGAGGCTCAGGCCATCGACCGCGCCCACCGCATCGGGCAAACGCAGCAGGTCTTTGCCTATCGCCTGATCGCCAAGGACACGGTCGAGGAAAAAGTGCTGAAGCTTCAGCAGAGCAAGCGCGATCTGGCTGACGCGATCATCAACGCCGACAACGCGCTGATCAGCAAGCTCGGGCGGGAAGATCTGGAACTGCTCTTGTCATGAATCCAAACCTCGACATCGTGCAATTGCTGAGGATCGCTTCAAAGCATCATCAGAATGGGCGTCTGAAAGAAGCTGAGCGCGTTTACATTAGGATTCTGAAAACCAATCCAAATCAACCGGATGCCTTGCAGTTGCTCGGCACTCTGGCGACCCAGGTGGGTGAACCTGATGTCGCGGTTGAATTAATCGAGCGCGCCGTCACTCTCAGGCCGAACGTCGCGGAATATCACGACAACCTGGCCGACGCCTATGCCGCCCTGGGCCGCTACAACGAATCAATCGCATCCCGGCAAAAAGCCATCTCACTCAATCGGCAGCTTTTTCGGTCATACCTGCTGCTGGGAAATCTGTTCGGCGAACTGCTCCGGTTCGACGAAGCCATCGCGACGTTTAAGACCGCGCTTCTGGTCAAGCCGATGGATTACGAGCTTCATAACAATCTCGGTTTCGCTTATCTCGGGCTCGACCAGTTGGATGAAGCGTTCGCGGAACTGAACGAGGCGGCGAGGCTGAAGCCGAACATGCCGCTGATTGAGATGAACCTCGGCCATGTTTGCGTGGCCTGTGGAAAGCACGAGGAGGCGATCGCCCACTACACTCGGCGCTGACCTCAGGCAAACTTGGGCCGGAATGGGGAAGCTCGCGCATCATGTCGATGCATTACAGCCCGGCTTATGACGCGGCTGCGCTATTGAAGGTGGTGCGCCAGTGGAATGAGGCGATCGCCGCTCCGCTGCGTCAATCTCTGCGCCCGCATGAAAATGATAGCGCGCCGAATCGCAAGCTGCGCATCGGCTATGTCTCGCCGGACCTTCGCCATCACGTGGTGGGGCAGTGCATCTTGCCGATCCTGTCGCACCATGACCATGAGCAATTTGAAATTTACTGTTACGCCAGCATGCCATGGGAAGACGCCATCAGCGGCAAGATTCGCGCATCCTCCAATGTCTGGCGGAACATTCACCGCGTCAGTGATGACAAAGCCGCCGAGATGATCCGCGCCGACCGCATCGATATCCTCGTCGATCTGGCGGTTCACTCCCGCGGCAATCGGCTGGCGCTCTTCGCCCGCAAACCCGCACCGATTCAGGTCACCTATCTCGGCTATTGCTCGACGACGGGACTTGAGACGATGGATTACCGCCTCTCCGATCCATACGTGGACCCGCCGGATGTCGATCCATCCGATTACAGCGAAAAGACGATTCGCCTGCCGCGAGCGTATCTCGCCTATGAGCCGATGCACGAGCCGACGGAAGTGTCTCCCGTGCCGGCGCTCTCGGCGGGACATATCACCTTCGGATGCCTGAACAATTTCAGCAAAAGTTCTTCAGCCGCCCTGGATCTGTGGGCGCAAATCCTCGGGCAATTGCCGACATCGCGGTTGATTCTGCACGCCAAGCCCGGGCGATATCTGGATGAAGTGCGGCAACGTTTCGAGCGCGCTGGCGTTTCGCCCGATCGGCTGGAATTCGTGGGCCGGCAGGATTGGCTGCAATATCTGGCGACGTATGCGCGGATCGACATCGCTCTCGACCCATTCCCATACAACGGCGGAATCACCACCTGCGACGCGCTCCTGATGGGCGTGCCGGTCATCACGCTCTCGGGCAAAACTGCGATCGGGCGCGTCGGCCAAAGCATCTTATCGAATGTCGGCCTGCCGGATTTGATCGCCAAAACGCCGGAGGATTACGTCCGTCTCGCGGTTGAGTTGGCCAACAATCTCGATCGGCTGAAACAGCTTCGCGCGGAGCTTCGTCCGCGTCTTCTCGCTTCGCCGCTGAAGGATCCGAAGCAACTGACGCGCAATATCGAAGCGTTCTATCGCGACGCCTGGAAAAGTTTTTTGTCCTCGCCACCCGGGCAATGATCTTATTCTCGATGCGATGACTCAAAATCCCCAAACCGTCTCGCAGGCCCTGCAAATCGCTGTCGATCATCAGCAGCATGGCCGGCTATCCGAGGCGGCACAGATTTATCGCGCGATCCTCGCCCAGCATCCCAATCAGCCCGATGCCCTGCATCTTCTCGGCGTCGTCGCGGTGATGAGCGGGCAAGCGGAAAAAGCGATCGATCTGATCGGCCGCGCAATTAGCATTAATCCATCCGCGGCGGGATATCACGATAGCCTCGGCATCGCCCTCGCGACTCTGGGACGAGAGAATGAAGCCATTGCTTCGCATCGCAAAGCGATCGAGTTGGATCCGAAGCTCTTCAACGCCCATTACAATCTCGGCAGCGTGCTCGCCTCCAGCGGCCGGTCTGACGAAGCGATTTCATCCTTCGAAATCGCCGTGCAACTAAAGCCGAACGATCTCAACGCCCGCAACGGCCTCGGCATCGCCCTTCTGCTCAGCAAACGAGTGGACGAAGCGATCACTCAATTCGAGGAGGCGAAGCGGCTCTTCCCGAATTCCGCCCAGGTTTTTATGCACCTCGGCACCGCCTATCTGGAATGCGCGGCGATCGATGAATCGCTCGCCTGCTTCGATCGCGCCCTCGCGCTGGAGCCGCCGACAGCCAAGCGACTCGACACGAAAATTTTCGCGATGCACTATCATCCGCGATATGACTCACCGGCGATCCTGAAAACAGCGAAGGAATGGGATAAACTGGTGACCGCCTCGCTCCCCCAACCCCTCGCCCCGCATTCAAACGACCGCACCCCCGATCGCAAGTTGCGCATCGGCTATGTCTCGCCGGATTTCCGGGATCATCCGGTGGGCCGGAGCATTTTGCCGGTGCTCTCCCATCATGATCGCGGGCAGTTTGAAATCTACTGTTACTGGAGCGCCTGGCGGGAGGATTCCACGACGGCGAAACTTCGCGAAAGCGCGGATGCCTGGCGAGACATCGGCCGATTGAGAGACGAGCGCGCCGATGAAATGATTCGAAGCGACCGGATCGATATCCTCGTCGATCTGGCCCTGCATACAGTGGGAAACCGGCTAACGCTTTTTGCGCGAAAGCCGGCGCCGGTGCAAATGAGCTATCTGGGATATTGTTCGACGACGGGATTGAGCGCGATGGATTACCGCATTTCGGATCCGCATGTCGATCCGCCGGAGGTTGATCTCGCGGTTTACAGCGAAGAGACTATTCGCCTGCCGCGGAATTATTTGTGTTACGCGCCGACGGGGGATGCCCCCGATATTTCGCCACCACCTTGCGTAACGAATGGTGTCGTCACATTCGGCTGCCTGAACAAATTCGCAAAATGCTCCCCGGCGTCTCTGGACCTGTGGGCCAAGATTCTCAACTCCATTCCAGATTCCCGGCTGATTCTGCACGCTGGACCGGGAAAACATCTCGACCGCGTGCGGCAGCAATTCCAGCGCGGCGGAGTCTCTCCCTCCCGGTTGGAATTCATCGGAAAACAGGATTGGCTGCAATATATGCAAACCTACGCGCGGATCGACATCGCTCTCGATCCGTTCCCATACAACGGCGGAATCACCACCTGCGAGGCCCTGTCGATGGGCGTTCCGGCCATCACGCTCTCCGGCAAAACAGGCGTTGGCCGCGTTGGCCGAAGCATCCTGTCGAATGTGGGTTTGCCGGAATTGATCGCACAAACACCGAACGAATATGTGCAATTGGCCATTAATTTCGCTAAAGACATCAACCGATTGAAACAGCTTCGTACAGAACTGCGGCCACGATTGCAGGCTTCACCGATGATGGATGGAAAGCAACTGACGCGAGACATCGAATCAATCTATCGAACCGCGTGGCGAACATTCTGCACGGACTAGCACATGCGAATTCTCGGCATCGATCCCGGTTTGAAGATCACCGGCTACGGCGTGGTCGATTTCGGCATGCGCGAACCCAAACTTATCGACGGCGGCGTCTTTCGCTTTTCCGCCAAGGCCTCCCTCGCACATCGCCTGGTTGAACTGGAGAAAGAACTGAACGATCTGTTCGATGAATACAAGCCGGATATTTGCGCGGTTGAACAGCTCTACGCCCATTACAAACATCCGCGAACAGCGATTCTCATGGGCCATGCGCGCGGCGTCATTCTCCTGGCCGCCCAGCGGCGAAATATCCGCATCGAACAGTATTCCGCCAACCGCATCAAGAAATCCGTCGTCAGCCACGGCCATGCCGGAAAGCTGCAGGTTCAGCGAACGATTCAGCAGATTTTCCGATTGAAAACACTCCCCGATCCGCCAGACGTGGCCGACGCGCTGGCGGTGGCGCTCTGCTGCGGACGATTCATCGTGGACAGGTGATGAGACTCAGCTATCATCCGCGCCAGCGAGAACCCCGAGAATTCCATGCCAAATGATTTCGGCGAATTGATCTTAAAAGGGCGCGATGTCACGCTGCGTCCGCTCGCGCACGACGATACGGAAGCGCTGGCGAAAGCAGCCGCGGAATCGCGCGAGCAATATCGCTACACACCCGTGCCCGAAGGGCTGGACGCCGCCCGCGCCTACATCGATCAGGCGATCAAAATGCGCGACAACGGCGAACGGTATCCCTTCTCCATCATTTATCTCGGACGCTTCGCCGGAAGCACAAGCTTTTGGGATTATCACACGTGGACCTGGCCGCCCGGCTCGACGATGCAGCGGCACGATCGCCCCGATGTCTGCGAGATCGGCCACACCTGGCTGGCTGCCTCGGCCCAGCGAACCCGCTGCAACACCGAAGCAAAATTTCTACTTCTGTCACATGCTTTTGAACAGTGGGCGGTGCATCGCGTAACGCTAAGAACGGACGCGCGAAACAGCCGTTCGCGTGGGGCGATTGAGCGCCTCGGCGCAAAATTCGAGGGGATCCGCCGCGCGGACAAGCCCGCGTCGGATAACACCGTCCGCGATTCCGCATACTATTCAATCATCGCGTCAGAATGGCCCGCCGCTAAAGCTCAACTGGTTGAAAGATTGAACCGGGACGCTTGAGAAGATAAAAGCAAAAGGTCCGCCCGAACGGCATCAGGCCAGCCTGCCCTGAGCCTGTCGAAGTGGCCAGCGGGATTACAGGCGGCCGCGCCTCTTCCTATTCGAGTCAGCGAATCCAATCGTCACGAAAATCGCAACCGATCATATTCTTCTTCATTCACTTGCACTCACCACCGAAAGCTATTTTGGCCTCAACTCTCTTCCTACGCTAAGATGATTTTTAATGATCTCAGAGATCACCGGAGAATTGCGGCGAGTGCAGCTTGATCGCGTGCAGCTTTCCTGCGGAAACGTCACCTATGAAATCCTCGTCCCCGCTTCCGATATCGCGGAATTGCAGGCTGCCCGCGGCAAGGAAATTACCTTTCACACGATATTCGACCTCGAAGGTGACGCCACGCGCGGCGGATTAACGCCTCGCCTCATCGGGTTTCTGCGAGCGGAAGACAAACGATTTTTCCAACTCTTCATCACCGTCAAAGGAATCGGCCCCAAGCGTGCCTTGCGGGCGCTGGTCGAGCCAACCGGGCAGATCGCCGGCGCGATTGAATCCAAAAACACGCGATTTCTGGTGGCCCTCCCTGAAATCGGCAAGCGCACCGCCGAGCAGATCGTCGCGGAATTGGCCGGAAAAGTAACCGAATTTGCGATCGACGCCGGCCCGCGCCATCCGGCGGCGGCGAGCCATACAATGGGTGAGGTCGAAGCGATCGAAGGAGCCATCCAACTGGGGATCGCCCGCCTCGAAGCGGAGCGATTGCTGGATCGGGCCAGACAACTCGATCCGGAAAACGCCGCCCCGGAATCGCTTCTCCGCGAGATGCTGCGGCTTCGCAGCGTTCGCGTTTAACAACAGACGGACTGGCCTTATGCCGACTAATGGCTTTCGATTGTTCAAGGTCTTCGGGATCACGGTTTATCTCCACTGGTCCTGGTTCCTGATCGCCATCTACGAACTGCAATCGCGAAAAAGCAGTTACCAGTGGTTCGGCTGGAACATCGCGGAATATCTTTCGCTCTTCGCCATCGTGCTGATGCACGAATTCGGCCATGCCCTGGCCTGCCGATCCGTCGGTGGGAAGGCGGAGCGAATCGTCCTCTGGCCACTAGGCGGCGTCGCATACGTCAGCCCGCCGATGCGCCCGGCGCCATGCTCTGGAGCATCGTCGCCGGGCCGCTGGTGAATGTGATTCTGCTGCCGGTGACGTTCGGCCTATATTGGACGCTGTCGGTCAGTCCCGATGTGAATCGCTTTCTCCAGGCGATCGCTTACATCAACCTGGTGCTGCTGATTTTCAACATGCTGCCGATCTATCCGCTGGACGGCGGAAAGATTCTCTGGTCGCTGCTCTGGTTTGTAATGGGTTTGGGACGGTCGCTGATGGCCGCCAGCGTGATCGGCATGATCGGCGCCGCCGCGCTCGTCCTGGTCGCGATGTATTTCCGCGACATCTGGCTGGTAGCGATTGCCCTGTTCGCCGCATTCCAGGCCTTCAGCGGAATAAAAAATGCCCGATTGATCCGCCGCCGCGAAACGCTCCCGCGCCGATCAGGCGTGACCTGTCCCGCATGCGGAGTCTCCCCGCCAATCGGCCCATTCTGGGTCTGCTCGACTTGTCACGCGCGGTTCGATGCGTTTGATTATCCCACCGCCTGCCCAAGCTGCGGCAAGCCGCACAAGTGGAACACATGCCTGGATTGCGGCGCCCGCGCCCCGTTCGCAGCCTGGGGCGTGCCGATGCCGCCGGCAGAGGTGGTCATTCCGCCGAGCGGAAGTGGAGTGGGGCCGGTTTAATCGCGACGGCGATTGCGCGAGAAGTGCGATACTTGATATAGCGAGCAGCGAAGCGGAGGCGGGTTCGGGGATGGTGAGGGCGAAGATTACGCCGGTGTTATTTGTACCGCCTTGATAGGTCATGCCGTAAAGCGTGGAGCCAGAAATGAGCAAAGGGCCATAGGGGGATTGGCCTTCACTCCCGTCTGCACTGAAGGTGTGGAGGATGGTCTCGGTATCTGTGTTCAAATCGAACGAAAAAATGCCGCCGCCCGCTCCATAGAGCGTGGAACCAGAAAGTGTCAGGGAGCCATCGGAGCCTACGTCATTGGGATTGGTGCCAAATGTGTAGAGAGTGCTTTCGATGTTCGTTGAAAGATCATACTGAAAGAGGGTTCCGGCGGCCGCGCCGTAGAGTTTGGAACCGGATCGAACTAAATCCGGCGCAAATCCAATCTCAAATTCGGGAAATGAATAAAGAACAGATTCGGTGTTAGTGGACAGATCGTATTGAAATAGGGTTCCGGCATTGAAGGCTCCTCCGTTGGTCGTCGTGCCATAAAGCATTGAGCCGTCCTGAATGAGCGTGCCCTCTGGGGTTGCGCCGTCGCCGGTGGCGCCAAATGAATGGAGCAATGTCTCGGTATGGGTAGCCAAGTCATACTGAAAAATCGTCCCGCGGCCTGACCCTCCGCGAGGGTTGGAATTAATAGCGCCACCCTCTGACGTAAGTCCGTAGAGGATATTGCCCGACTGAATCAACGATCCGTACGGAAGTTCGCCATCGTTTGGATGGCCGGAAAAAGTGTAGAGTGTCGACTCCTGATTGGTCGCGAGATCGTATTGAAAAATGGCCCCATATCCTGGGGTGCTAACCTCTGACATTCCGTAAAGAATTGTGCCTGACAGTAGCGGTGTCCCTGCGGGGGCATATGCGGCTGGGCCGGTCGGGGAGTTGAAATCGTAGGCTACGCTTTCGGCAGCGGTGTTCAAATTGTATTGAATGATCGCTCCTCCACCGAGTCTACTGTAAAGTGAGTACCCGTAGAGGCTGGAACCTGCCTGAGTGAGTGAGCCGATTGGGTACTCCCCGTCGTCGGGTCCCTCCGGGCTGAGAGGTACCGGGGCGAAGTTGTGCAAGATCGAATAGATCTGCGCCTCGGCCGCGGATGCGCAGCCAAACACCAGCGACGCGATCATGAAAGATGAGCGGAAATGGCCCACGACTGATCCTCTCCCATCCAACCGAAATGAAACCCTCGAAATCCAAAACTGAAGATACTGATTAGCCGGACAATCGGCAAACAAAAAGCCTGGAAATGTTGCGAAATAGGCCCAACTCTCGCGATCCGTCAATTCCCACATTTCCCAATTCGCCCCGCCCTTGTGATCTCCCCGCCCCACGTTAAAACAGTTCCGATGGCACGCGAGCGAATCGTTTCCGGCGAATCGGGCGGTGAGGAGGAGAACCGATTCAACTTCGCCCTGCGCCCCGAAAATTTCTCCCAGTACATCGGACAGGAAACGCTCCTCCGCAGATTGAAGATCGCCGTCACCGCCGCCAAGGGACGCAAGGAACCGGTTGAGCATGTCCTTCTGCATGGCCCGCCGGGATTGGGCAAGACGACGCTCGCTCATGTCATCGCCAACGAAATGGGAGGCGCAGGTTCACGTCTCTAATGGGCCGGCCCTGACGAAGGGTGCGGACCTCGTCGGCATTCTCACCAAGCTCAATCAGGGGGATGTGCTCTTTATCGACGAGATTCATCGCCTGCCAGCCATCGTGGAGGAATATCTCTACCCGGCGATGGAAGATTTCAAGGTGGACATCACGCTCGACGCGGGAATGCATGCGCGCACGATTACGATGCAGATTCCACCATTCACGCTGATCGGCGCGACGACGCGCATCGGCCTTTTGACGGGGCCAATGCGCAGCCGGTTTGGCATCAGCAATCATCTTGAGTTTTATCAACCCGAAGCGCTGCACGAAATTCTTAGGCACAACGCCAAGCTGCTGGAGATTGAGTATGACGATTCGGCTCTGGGAGAATTGGCGCGGCGAAGCCGGGGAACGCCGCGCATCGCCAATCGGCTGCTTCGCCGGGTGCGGGATTTTGCCGCCGTCGAGGCGAAAGGAAAATTAACGCCATCGGTGACCCAGGCGGCATTGAAGCTCGAAGGAATCGATGATCGCGGCCTCGATGAGCAGGACCGCGCCTATCTCCGAACGCTGATCGAAGTGTACGAAGGAGGCCCGGCCGGCGTGGAAGCCATCGCCGCCAGCCTCGGCGAGGAGGTTGATACGCTGGTGGATGTCGTCGAGCCGTATATGCTTCAGACCGGCCTGGTGATGCGGACACGCCAGGGTCGGCGGGCGACCCAAAACGCCTATGAGCATCTGGACATCGAATATATCCCGCGACCGGTCGCGGGCGGCGATTCGAGTTCCCAAAACGAGCTTTTCACGGATCAGACAGAAGAAACTTAGACTTGCGCGTGATCGCTGGCTGATTAACCGAATCTTGCACACCCGATTTCATCGCACGAACGTTACCCCCCCAACAGACTCTCCAAATTCCATCCCGCTCTTGGTTATCGGATGTTATTCAGCAGAAAATGCGCTACGGGAGGGGTGCGGTTCTGATAATCTGCGACCCATCGTGAGGCATCTGCGTTTCCTGCCATTGGCGTTTCTCGTGGGGAAAGAGGGGTTCGTCCTCTTCTTCCCCTTCCTGATGGCATGTCTCGCGATGCATCTGATTTTGCGGTCAATTCTGATGGCCCATCGCCATTAGAGCGGTTGAATCGCTTTAAGCGATCTTCTGCTCACTCAGGCGGGATGGGGCCAGTTTCGATCGAAGATATTCACCCGTATAGCTCTGTGCAGACCGCGCAACCGTTTCAGGCGTACCCGTGGCAACCACCTGTCCGCCGCCCTCGCCGCCTTCGGGGCCCATGTCGATGATCCAGTCGGCGCATTTGATCACGTCCAGATTGTGCTCGATCACCAGAATCGTGTTGCCCAGGTCGGCCAGGCGATTCAGCACGTTCAGCAGATTGTGGATGTCGGCAAAGTGCAGGCCCGTCGTCGGCTCGTCCAGCACATAGAGCGTATGGCCCGTCGCGGATCTTGCCCAGTTCCGTGGCGAGTTTCACGCGCTGGGCTTCGCCGCCGGAGAGTTGCGTGCTGGGCTGGCCGAGCTTGACGTAGCTCAGGCCGACGTCGTTGAGCGCTTTGAGCAGCTGGTGGATCCGCGGGAAGTTCTCGAAGAAGGCCAGCGCTTCCTCGACCGTCATGTTCAGCACATCGGCGATGTTCTTGCCGCGGTAGTGAATCTCCAGCGTCTCGGCGTTGTAGCGCGTGCCGTGGCAGACTTCGCAATTGACGTAGACATCCGGCAGGAAGTGCATCTCGATGCACTTGGTCCCCTGGCCCTGGCAGGCTTCGCAGCGGCCGCCTTTGACGTTGAAGCTGAATCGGCCCGGCTTCGTAGCCGCGGATTTTGGCTTCGCGGGTCTTGGCGAAGACCTTGCGGATTTCGTCGAACACGCCGGTGTAGGTCGCGGGATTGCTGCGCGGCGTGCGGCCGATCGGGCTTTGGTCGATCTCGATCACCTTGTCGATCTTGTTGATGCCCGTTGAGCGCTTTGTGCAGCCCGGCTTTCACCTTCGAGCCGTAGAGCTTTCGCTTGAGCAGCGGGCAGCAGGGTCTGATTGATCAGCGTGGATTTGCCCGAGCCGCTGACGCCGGTGATGCAGACCAAGCCGCCGAGCGGAATTCGCACGTCGACGTTCTTCAGATTGTTTTCGCCGGCAGCCCTTGAGTTCGAGTGCAGTTCTTGTCCGGATCGACCGGCCGGCGCGTGCGTGGGCGCGACGATGGCATATTCGCCGGTGAGATATTTGATCGTCGATGCTGTGCGTATGTCTGAAGCACCTCCGGCATCGGCCCGGCGCAGACGACATTCCCGCCATGCGCGCCGGCGCCGGGGCCGATGTCGATCAGATAATCGGCGGCGCGGATGCAGTCCTCATCGTGCTCGACCATGATGACGGTGTTGCCGATGTCGCTTGCAGTCGCTTGAGCGTGCGGATCAGCCGGGTGTTGTCGCGCTGATGCAGGCCGATGGTCGGCTCATCCAGCACGTAGCAGACGCCGACCAGCCCGCTGCCGACCTGCGTCGCCAGGCGGATGCGCTGCGCTTCGCCGCCGGAGAGGGTGCCGGTTTTGCGGTCGAGCGTGAGATAGCCGAGGCCGACGTCGAACATGAAACCCGAGCCGGGCGACGATCTCGCGCACGATCGGCTCGGCGATCGCCGTGCCCTCTTCGGCCGAGTTCGAAGATTCTCGAAAAATGCTCTGGCCTGCTCGACGGTCATCGCGGTGACATCGTGGATGCTGTAGCCCGGGCAACTGGATGCCGCTTCGCTGCCCGGCAACGGCTGCGGCCATTGGTCCCGGTCGGTCATCGAGCGTGTGCAGCCGCACGGCCAGCGCTTCGTTCTTCAACCGCGTGCCGCCGCACAG
Organism: uncultured Phycisphaerales bacterium; assembly: GCA_963773725.1. Lineage (GTDB taxonomy): Bacteria > Planctomycetota > Phycisphaerae > Tepidisphaerales > Tepidisphaeraceae > PALSA-1353. The sequence continues at coordinate 17,460 of CAVZCA010000005.1, read as the reverse complement.
ACCGGGCACGGCTGCTCGGACATGTATTGATGCAGCCGCGTTTTGACGAATTCGCTTTCGGTGTTTTCAAATCGCCGCTGGAGGTTGGGGATGACGCCTTCAAACCAGGTGCCGGTTCCGTTGTCGCCGCGCTTGTCGGTGCCGTACATCAGGATCTGCTGAACCTTTTTGGGAATGTCCTTGAACGGCGCGGAATAGCTGAATTCCAAAATCGCGGCAGAATTGGCGCAGCACCCGGCTGTAGATAAATGTTCATCCGCTTGCCGTTTTTTCGCCAGGCTTCGATCGCGCCGTTTTCCAGCGACAGCGATTCATCGGGCACGATCATCTCCGGATCGAATTCGCATGTTGGTCCCCAGCCCGTGACAGGCCGGGCAGGCCCCGTGCGGGCGAATTGAAGCTGAACAGCCGCGGCTCCAGTTCCGGCAGCGAAACATGCGGATGATCCGGGCAGGCGAATTTTTCGCTGAAGATCTGATCGGTCCATGTATTGCCGTCGCTTCTGCGACCGTGACGATCACCAGACCCCTGCGAGAGCTTCAGCGCCGTCTCGATGCGAGTCGGCCAAGTCGCGAGCGGATCTCCGGCTTGAGCACGATGCGATCGACGATCGCCTCGATGTTGTGGGCGAATGGTTTTCTTCAGCGCCGGCGGCTTGTTGCCGGCTGCAGTTCGAGAATCTCGCCATCCACGCGCGCGCGCACGAACCCCTGCTTGTGAATCGCGCCGAAGATGTCCTTGTGCTCCCCTTTTTGCCCGCGGATCAGCGGCGAGAGAATCATCACCTTGGTCCCGGCCGGATATTTCATCACCGCATCGACGATCTGCGTCGGCGTCTGGCTGGCTGATCACCCGGCCGCACATCCCAGCAATGCGGCGTGCCCGCCCGGGCGAACAGCACGCGCAGATAATCGTAAATCTCCGTCGTCGTCGCCACCGTGATGCGCGGATTGCTGACTGGCCGACCGCTGCTCGATCGCGATCGTCGGCGGCAATCCCTCGATCTCATCGATGTCCGGCTTCTGCAGCTGATCGAGAAACTGCCGGGCATAAGCCGACAGCGATTCCATGTATTTCCGCTGCCCCTCGGCATAAACGGTGTCAAACGCCAGCGTGGATTTTCCCGACCCGCTGAGCCCGGTGATGACCACCAGCTGATCGCGCGGAATCTCCACGTTGATGTTCTTGAGATTGTGCTCGCCGCGCTCCCTTGATGCGGATGAATTTCATGGATGCGTTGTCCAAATTGTTCTGCCGGAAATCGAACGGGCCATTGTAGGAGCCGTGATTGCGGAGGGCAAAGGAATCCTGAAACGGGCATGGGATTCATTTTAAAAATAGTTAAAAAGGAAGTGGTTGATAGAATTCCCGGCATCGGCTTCGTTCGTCGCGTTGCCAGCAATAGACTGCAGTCTCTCATGCGGCGTGGTAATATCTATGGCCAGCTATCTTCCTTGGTATGGGAAAAAGCGCCAACATCTCGCAGAATATGAGCGCGAGTTCGTCGCGTTTCTCCAGACGGGGGCAACCGATTCCAGACTTGCGAAAGCTGCCGAAAAAGTCCGTGCCGCGCAGGTTCGGGCATTGAAAGCAAAGCGTGCGCAGCTGCCGCCCTCAGAAAAAACGTAAAGGCGGTGAAAAATCTGGATCGCGAGATTAGGCTTTGGATGGAACTTCCGGTTGACACTATTGTCGAAGGTTATCGAAGCAATAAGCTTCGGGGACATCGTTCTGCGGCGACCCGGCGTGCCGCCAGATGATGATCCGCAACCTTTTCCTGAAAAGAATTCCATGCGCCGCGGAAAAACCGACCCAGACTGGGCCGACGTCGTCATAGGTTGGAAAGAAACCTAGCGATAGCCCGCCTCGGCAAATACCGCATCCCCGAGCCGACCCGGCAAGCGGATATCGAAGTAGCACGCCTCAAAGTCCGCCTTAAAGTCCGATAAACCAAAAATTCGCCCGCCGCCGAGCTATAATGTCTATTGTTTCCAGTAACGGGCGAGTGGGCGTCGATATCGGCGCACAAGACCCTTTGTTTGAGACCTCGGTCCGGCAATGAATTGGAAACACGGGATCATCATTTTCGCCGGCGTTTGCGTCAGTGGGTGCTATTCGCCCGATCCCAAGTCGCTGACCAGCGACAGTCCGCCGAGCGCGATACCGGCCATCAAGGAAGCCGCCGACAAAAATGACCGTGCGGCGATTCCCCGGCTGGTGCAATGCCTGGACAACAACGACTCGGCCATGCGTTTCGCCGCGATCAACGCCCTGCGAAAATTGACCGGCCAGGACTTTGGTTATCGGTACTATGACGACGAATTCGACCGGCGGCCGGCGCTGGATCGCTGGCGACAGTGGCTAAAGGATCATCCGTCCGGGCAATGATCCGGGGCAATGATTTCGAATATGACACCCAGCGGCGATCAACCTCTGCCCGGCACCTCAACGCGCCCCCAGCGGATCGAGTTGAAGATCACCAGCGACCCGGCTAATCTGCGCGACGTTCGCAAAAAGATCGAAAGCTTCGCGCAATCCGTCGGAATGCCGTCGGAAAGGTCCGATGAGATCGGGCTGGCGCTGAACGAGGCACTGGCCAATGTCATTCGCCACGGCTACGACGGGGCGCACGACCGGCCGATCGTGGTTTCAGCGGAGCTGAATGGTGAAGAGCTTCAAGTGTTTATCCGCGACTGGGCCAAGCCTTTTGATCCGTCGCTGATAAAACCGAAAAATCAGGGGAAGCTCACTCCCGGCGGAGTTGGTATGCTCTGCATTCATGAATTGATGGATCATGTGAAGTTTGAGCGGCTGAGCGATGGAATGCTCCTGAAAATGACCAAGAAAACGGCGAAACAAGATAAGCGGTGACTTATGGCTGACGCGAAGTGGAACACGGATTTGATCTCCGCCCCTCGAACAGAAGGCGATGCGGTGATTGCCGAGGCTCGCGGAGAAATCGATCTGCACAATAGCCCCGAATTGCGCACTGCCCTCTTGTCCATTCTCTCAAAATCGCTCCCCAAGCGATTGATCCTGAACCTCTCGCAGGTTCCATACATGGACAGCAGCGCCCTGGCCGTGCTGGTTGAGGCGCTGCAAAAGCTTCGCCCCTCCGGCGGGCGGCTGATGCTGGTTGGGTTGCAGCCTCGGGTGAAGGGACTCCTTGAAATCGCCCGGCTGAATACGATTTTTGTCATCGCCGCGAGTGAACAGCAGGCCCTGGCCCTGGCGTGAATTTCACGGTCTATGCCGGCTGCTGCAGGTGAGACGGAATAGTCTCGGGTAACGGATTGCCAATGAACGTCGTTCTGCGACCCCTGGTTTCGGCCGCTAGCTCCACGGTGGGCTTCTTCCGTTTTGTGGGAGATCTCACGTACCTGATCGGCGATGCCGCCGCCGGCATTCGGCGATCCCTCTTCGACAAGCAAGGCCGGCGTCTGGGATGGTCCAATCTCTGGGCCCAGATGGACCGGGTGGGCGTCCGCAGCATCCCCATTGTCTCCCTGGTGCTGTTTTGCATCGGAGCGATTCTATCGCTTCAGATGGCTCCGATCCTGCGCGATTATGGAGCCGCGGATCGGGTGGCAGACATCATCGCCATCGCGGTCGGCCGCGAACTCGGGCCGCTGGTTTCCGCGATCGTGTTGACCGGTTTCGCCGGCGCTTCCATCGCCGCCGAACTCGGCACGATGGTCGTCTCCGAAGAAATTGAAGCGCTCGAGGCGCAGGCGATCGATCCCATCCGGTTTCTGGTGGTGCCGCGAATCCTCGCCACCACCATCATGATGGTTTGCATCTGCGTCGTCGGCGATTTCGCCGGCGGGCTCGGCGGGCTCGTCACCTGCAATCTATTCCTCGGCACCAGCCCGACGATGTATTCCCATCACAGCTTCGACGCCTTGAAACTTAAAGATTTCATCACAGGCCTGGTTAAGGCCGGCGTCTTCGGATTGCTCATCAGCGGTCTGGCCTGCCGGCTCGGGCTCGGCGTTACCGGCGGCGCTCAGGGCGTTGGCGTCGCCACCACGCGCACGGTGGTGCTGACGATCGTCGCGCTGATCTCGGTGGACTTGATCTTCACGGGCGTCTTTTATTTTCTCGGATGGTGAGTCATGTCCGAACCTGGCATCGAGCCCGATCTGGTCGTCGCACCCGAACCCGTTATCGAGGTGATGAACGCCACCAAAATTTACGAGGGACGCACCATCCTCGACAGCATCCGCATGGATGTCTTCCGCGGCGAAACGCTGGTGATCCTTGGCGGCTCGGGTTCGGGTAAATCCACCATGCTCCGCCTGATGATCGGCAATGTCATGTGCGACGGCGGCGACATCATCGCCTTCGGAGAAAGCCTCCGCAAAATGACCCCAAAAGAACTGGACGATTATCGCAAATCCGTCGGCGTGCTGTTCCAAAGCGGCGCGCTCTACAACTCCATGACCGTCGCCGACAACGTCGCCCTCCCGCTCCGCGAGCATTCGAATCTCTCCGAGGAGATCATCGAGATCGTCGTGAAGATGAAGCTCGAGCAGGTCGGCCTCCGCCAACATGCGGAAAAAATGCCGTCAATGCTCTCGGGCGGAATGAAAAAACGGGCCGGCCTCGCGCGGGCGATCGCCCTCGATCCCAAGGTGTTGTTTTACGACGAGCCCTCCGCCGGGCTCGATCCGGTGACAAGCGCCGAGATCGATCAGCTCATCATCGACCTGAATCAAAAGCTGGGCGTCACCAGCGTCGTCGTGACTCACGAGATGGATTCCGCTTTTCGCATCGCCGACAGGATGGTTCTGCTGGACCGTGGCAAATTCATCGCTGATGGAACACCCGATGAGATGCGCAATCATTCTGATCCGCTGGTGCATCAATTTGTTTATGGATTGGCGGAAGGCCCGCTGACCGATCGCCGCCGCGCCGGTGGATATGAAGAGGATTTGTTCGGATCGCTCGAAAGCCGTTGAGCTGCTTGAGGCTTTTTAAGTCGAGGCTACTGAAGTCATGGCCAAACAACGCAATTCACTTCGTGCCGGCATTTTCATGCTGGTCAGTCTCGCGCTGATCCTCTTTGTCATCATCGCCATCAGCGGCGCGGCAAAGTTCACGCAGTCATTCAAAACCTATCCCGTCGCGTTTTCGCTTCAGGATGATATCGGCGGCCTGCGCCCGGAGACGACGTGCGCATCGGCGGCCTCAAGGTCGGCAGCGTTCGCGATATCCGGATCGATCAGGACCATGCCGCCGTCATCGTCTTCGTTGATATTCCGGCCAAATACATCATCGACAAAGACGCCAGCATTCAGGTGCAGCATGGCCTGACCGGCGCGGCGGGGATCAACATCAACAATCTCGGCAGCGGGGGGGCGTCGCGGCCAACGAATTTCTCCGCGGCAATCCTGATTCCATCACGGGCCTCATGCACCAGCTTTCCGGCATGGGAAGCGATCTGCACCAGACCCTGGCGAATTTCAAAGTTGCCTCCACCAAGCTGAATATCGATCTCGACAAATTCGCGCAAACATCCGATTCATTCACCGCCACCGGCTTCGCCGCGACGAGCACGGTTCAGGAACTACACGTCCGCGTCCCGGAATTGATCGACCGTGTCGAGAATCTCACCGATTCCGGCGTCCGCCTCTTCGACACCTGGCGCAATTTTCTCGGCGGATCGAGCGGCGATTTCCATCAGACCGTCGCAAATCTGAATCACGTCACCGGCGATCTCCGCCAGCGCCTGCCGGAAGTGCTAGATCGTCTGCATGGAATTCTCACGAAGGTTGATGTCGCGGTCGGACGCGCCACAACCGCCCTGACCGAAATCCAGGCGGCAGCGGGCAACCTGGACGGCGCCGCTGGCGCTGTGCACTGATCCTGGTAGACAATAAGAGCAAATTGAACGGCTTTATCGAATCGCTCAAAGCCACAGCCGACAACCTCAAATACGCCAGCGTGGAAATTCGCCACAGTCCCTGGCGATTGCTCTACCAGCCCAAGCCGGATGAGATGGCCAACCTGAACATTTACGATTCAGTGCGGCAATTCGCCGAGGGAGCCCAGAGCCTCGACGACGCCGCCTCCGCCCTGCGCGATCAGTTGAACGATCCAAACGCCGACCCGGCTGAGGTGAAGCGATTGATGCAGCATCTCAACGATAGCTTCACGCAGTTCCAGGGAATTCAGCAGAAGCTCTGGAAAGCAGTTCGGGAGTGACACATCCGCTGAAATCGCCCGACGATTTAAGTCGAGCGCGATTCGGCCAGTTGGTCGGATGCAATGCTGGTCACGCGCAGTGAAGTTGTATACTACTTCAGTGCGCAAAACAGGCGTTTGTAGTCCATTCATCTTTGCGGCAATCGTTCTTTTTGCCTGCCAATCCTGGGCCAACCCCGTCACCGTTCACGTCGTCGATGCCGATGGGAAGCCGGTTGCCGGTGCGACGGTCTCCAAATTAGTCGCCGTAGCATTTGTTAAGTCCCGGCTTCTATTGGAAACAAAGCAGGTGACCCTCGGCGTCACGGATACCGCCGGCACAATCCAACTCGATTGCGATCCGTCCGAGCGATCGGCATTTCTTGTTGCAGCAGGTAAATCGCTCCGAACGTTCGGCTTCTGGGGCTGTGTACCGCCGACCTATCTGCTCACGCTTCAAGGTCCCAACCCGACATACAGCGGCCGAATTATAGATGCCACAGGCAATGCCGCGGCCACTGCTACACTGCGAATCCGGCTAATCAACTATCAACTTCTCGAATCAGTGCGCATCTTCACCCCGGATTATCCGCGGATCAGCTATGACCTGACTGGCCGCACCGATGCCGATGGCCGATTCAACTTGCCCGCTCCGCAGGACGGATCGCTGGAAAGCGTTGCCATACTGAGAGACGGTGCTTGGCATTCAGCCATGCCATTCGATGGAGACGCCGATACCGCCCTCAGCGCTTTAAAAGATGGAAGTTATGTCGGGCACACTGATCCCATCGCCATCCCAAATTTGGCGGAGCCTACCACCCGGCCCGCTCCCACGCTGACGCTGGCAATTCATCTGCGTGTCTTCGATGCCTCGACGAATCAGCCCATCGAGAACATTCGCGTGATTCCAGGCGGCTGCCGATCTCCCGATCAATCGTTCCGCACTTTAGATTCGTACGCAATTGACCTGCTGGGCAATGAGGCGACCTGGACATTTTACGACAATTCCTGGGCCTATTTTCTGCGTGTCGAGTCCAATGGCTACGCCGCCACCCCGACGAGGATCGTCAAAGCATCAGAAAAAAATGCGGACGTGGAAGTGCGATTGATTAAGGCAAAGCCGCTTTCCATTACCGTTCGCACGCCGTCCGGTCATCCGGCATCCGGAGCGACGGCCTACCTCTCCACGCCGACAATCGATCTGAATGTCCCAGCGCTCGAGTCGCAGAGAGACGATGCGCTGCCCATCGCGGTGGCTGGCGATGATGGCGTGATTCACTTCGTTCCGCCGAACGAACCATATCGATTGGCAATCGTGCAAGTCGAAGGGTCGGCCGAAGTCTCCTGCACCGATCTGAGTGACAAGCCACTGGTCCTCGACGCCTGGGCCAGCGCGGATATCCAGCTTGGTTCGCCCAATCATCCGCTGGTCCGCGCGTTTGTTGAGCCTCAATCCGGCATCAGCGAGACGCTGCACTGCCCGATTGACTGGATGGGGTTTTATCACAGCGATGCCAATGGTCACGCGACAATCCCCGCTTGGCGGCCAGGCGACTTCCGAACCACGGTCATGCTTTCGCGACACCATGGCGGCTACGACCGGCTGGAACTATCTGAGCGTGTCGCGCCAGCTCAAGCCAGGCGAGCATGTGAATTTGCGGGTGATGACAGGCGCTACAACCGTGCAGGCGTCCCTTGCCGATTTTCCGGGATGCAAATGGTCCATGTTATGGATCAACCCGGCCGGGCCTGCAGCTCAGTTGCCGCCAGAGGTGAACCGCCTCACCGGCGACGCCCAGAACGCCGCGGTCGAAAAAGCCGAGCGCACCGCGCCGAATCCGCATGCTGAGGAAGACGTTGTTGGCGATTTACAATTGCGAATACCGGATGACGGCCGCATATCCGTCGCCGGGCTGCGGCCGGGAACTTACGTCCTCGGAGGATACGTTCAAACATTTCCAGCGCATCAGCCTGCCTACACGTTGAATTGGTATTTCTCCGTCCCGGCTTCAGCCCCTCCAGTGATCGATCTTGGCGCTGTGTCACCGATTCCGGCCGATCCGTTGGCGCTGCGCACCGGACAAATCACTCCCGATCTCGTCGCCACGGCGCTCGACGGAAAACCGTTCTCGCTGAAAAGCCGGCGCGGGCATTGGGTCCTGCTCGACTTTTGGGGAACCTGGTGTGGCTTCTGCATCGCGGAAGAGCCCACGTTGAAGGACGCGTATGAAGGCTGGTCGCGCGACGGCAGGCTCGCCATGGTCTCCGCTTCGGTGGACGACACCGTCGAACAAGTTCGCCAACATGTTGCGGAGAACAAGCTGCCCTGGACTCAACTGATCCTCGGCCCCCGCGAGCAGACAAACGTTCCGAAGACCTTCGGCGTAGATGGCTATCCATCAATCATGTTGATTTCGCCGCGTGGAGAGGTGATGGAAACTGACCTACGCGGAATGACATTGCGCGACGCCCTCATCAAATACCTGGGGCCGCCCGCGCCGCCGGACACGAAAAAGCCATAACGTGCCATTCCCTATTTGTGTATTTGTTTGGAAAAATCCGCGCGTAAAAAAACCCCGTAGGCGTGGGTGAGACCTACGGGGTAAGGAGGGAAGAAACACTTCGCAGTACTACACTACGTTCGTCCCATAACCCTGTTCACTTTAATTAAATATGGCTTTATTGATTCGCACGGCCTTTAAACTGACGCCAGAGTCTGCTCCACTTTCGCCTTGATGTCCGCCCAACGCGCTTCGGGTCGCTTGCTGACCGTCACAAAATCTCCAAGAATCAGCAAACTGGTTACACCCGGAATCGCGAATAATCGGGAAGCAATCGGGTGGTCTTTGCCTGAGGCCGGATCGAGAAAACTGGTCGGCCGATCCGCGATCACCCGGTCCAACACGAATTTCAACGCGTTAGGGTTCGGAGTCGGCTGAACTTCCCTTACCTCGTATGGCAAGTCGGCCAACCTCCGGTTGGCAGGAAATATATCAAGCCCACTTTTTAGTTCCAGTGGTAATTTAGGGAATATTAAAAAAATCCGCACCGCCGTTGTCACAATTTCCTCCCGCATCACGACTCTCCTGTGATACCTTTTGCACGGGAGTCCAATGACAACCCTTTCGACGGATACACAGTTGACGGATGCTGACCTGGTGACAGCCAGCCGCTCGGGCGATCGGCGAGCGTTCGGGCAGATCATCCGCAAATATCAGGCAATGGTCAGCGGCCTCGTCTACGCTGCCTGCGGCGATCTGCATCGGAGCGAAGATATTGCCCAGGAGACATTCATCTCCGCCTGGAAAAGCCTCTCGGGCCTCTGCGATGCATCCAAACTCCCCGGTTGGCTCTGCCAGATCGCAAGGCGGCGCTTGGCCGATGTCTCGCGAAAAGCCTCTCATAAAGAGATTCCATTCAGCCAGGCGTTCGCGGCGGGACAGGAGCCGGCCGCACCGGTGGACGACGCCCTGAAAGCCGAGGAAAGCGAGCTGCTCTGGCACACGTTGTCGCGCATTCCGCAGCCGTATCGTGAGACCCTCGTGCTCTTCTACCGCCAGGAACAATCGACAGCCCAAGTCGCCGCGGCTATGGAAACGACCGAAGTCACCGTCCGGCAGCGCCTCACGCGCGGCCGGCAAATGTTGCGCGAAGAGGTCGCGGGCATGCTCGAGCGCAACATCGCCCGCACTTCTCCAAGCCCGCAGTTCACGACACAAGTGATCGCCGCCCTTCCCGCGATGGCCGCTCAAGCTGCCGGAATCAGCGCCACAGCCAAAGGATCGGTCGCCGCAAAAAGCGGCACTCTGATGATGATTCTCATGGGCTGGGTTGTCCCGATCACCCTGCTCTTCAACATGATCTTTGGCACTTGGCGAGATATCCACGATGCGCGAACCCCGCGTCATCGCCGTCTGGCCAAGCAAAGCTGGACGTTGTTCTGGATCCTGATGATTGGCTGGACCGTTTCGATCAACTGGATAATGAGAATCGGATACCAGCGCGACTGGACGCTCCCGACATTGACATGGATTGTTTCCATCGGCGCCGGCCTGTTTGGCATCTCCCTTTTTACAATTCATACGTTGACCAAGTGGCGGATCGATCAGGTGCTGGCCGAAGAGGGACTGAAAGAATCTCCATTCCCAAACCTGTCATTCGGGGTGCGCCTTTTCGCCGCCGTGCCGGTGGTTGGCATTTGCCTGGGATGGATGATCCAATTGGCCCTGAAGGCCGGCGATCACCTCTCCGTGGAATTGATCACAGCCGCTATCGCCGCGATCAGCGCCTACCTGGCCTACCGCCTTCCCAGGACCCAGCCCGACCGGTCGGTCCTGCACATGTTTGAGACATTCACCTCATGCCTCATCGTGATCGTCATCATGGTCAATTGGCGTCTGCCGCAATGGATTGCAGCCAGTGGCTTCAGCCAGACGCTGGGCACTGTGCCGCTCTGGGAGATCAACCTTTGTGCACTGGTCCTTTTCGCCTGGACGGCGATTCTGACGGCCCTGAGCCGCAAGCCACAAGATCCTGCGGCATCCACATCAACCAATGGCACGATACCCGCTAGCACGATATGAAACCCCACTAATGCTATAGGGAGATGTAAATTTAAGTCCATGCAATCCAAGCACTTGCATGACCAATATACTAGACAATTCTTTGCTATGCGTTGCGTTTCCCGCCCGCCCGCCTATTAGTTGAACCCGAATTGAAAGCTCTCTGAAGGAGTGCATGTCATGGCAGACACCGGTACGACGCAACACGCGCTCGGCGAGCGGGCGGCATTTCAACTTGCCAACGTCACCAAGACCGCTCCCCAGTACAGCGCGATCACCCCGCGATGGCTCGTCCGATTTCTCGATTGGAAGCCCCTCGAAGCCGGCACGCTTCGCGTCAACCGCGTCGTTGACGAAAAATCCGTTGAAGTCATCTGCGACCAGAAGGATGAAAAGGCGATCCCCGAGTCCTTCGTCAATTACGAAGAAAAGCCGCGCGAGTACATCCTGAATTCCATCTCCGCCGTCCTCGACGTTCAAACCAAAATCTCCGATCTGTTCAGCAATCCTTTCGACCAGATTCGCGAGCAGCTCCGCCTCACGATCGAAACCGTCAAAGAGCGGCAGGAAAGCGAACTGCTCAACAACAACGATTACGGCCTTCTGAAAAACGTCCCCGAGTCTCAGCGCATCACAACGCGCAAGGCGACCCCGACGCCGGACGATCTCGACGAATTGCTCACCAAAGTCTGGAAAGAACCTTCGTTCTTCCTCGCCCATCCCCGCGCTATCGCGGCGTTCGGACGGGAATGCACCCGGCGCGGCGTGCCGCCACCAACGGTGACCTTGTTCGGCACGCCTTTCCTGACCTGGCGCGGCATTCCGCTGGTTCCCACCGACAAAATCCATGTCGATGGAAAAACCAAGCCCACCGCGCCGGGCGGCAAGACCAGCATCCTGCTTCTCCGCGTCGGCGAGAAGAAGCAGGGCGTCATCGGTCTCTTTCAGCCGGGCCTGCCGGGCGAACAAACTCCCGGGCTTTCCGTGCGATTCATGGGAATCAATCGCAAGTCCATAGGTTCGTACTTGATTTCCCTCTACTGCTCGGCCGCTGTCTTGACGGAGGATGCCATCGCCGTCCTCGAGCAGGTCGAAGTGGGCAACTATCATGAGTACAAGTGATCTGCCCAGGGAAGCGACAGATTTAATCCCCACCGAGGATTCGCTGCGCGCGCCGAGCGAATCCGGGCTTCCCGAAGCCGCGGCGATCGAGAAATTGGCAAATGAATTCTTCCGCGCCGTCTCGGTGCAGGATGTCACGCTCGCGCCGGTTTCGGCGGAGATCCAAAACGTCAGGATTCCAACGGAAGATCAGCTTCGAGCCCTTCCCGCCACACTGACGGCCGCCGCCGCTCCGGCACAGGCGGCGGCCGAATCGAGCGCGTCATGGCCCGAAATTCCCGGCAGCGCGGCAGCCGGCGATTTTTCGCGCATACCTTCTTTTTCTTTCCTGCAGGAAGCCAGAAGCCTCTTCGCGAACCCTTTGCCGTCGTCATTTCCCATCCCGCCCGCGGCAACAACGCTGAAAATACCGTACGAAACCGAGCTCCGTGATCTTCCCGCCAGCTTGTCCGTCGCGAAGATGCCCCACATTCCGGCCTCCGCCGCCGAACTCGCTTCGCCGCAAATCCCCGGCGCGTCCTTCCGTGATCTCGATATGAGTCGCCTGGGCTCATTTAATTTTCTAGAGGAAGCCAAACCCCTTGAGCGCGTAAGTCCACAAACGAACTTTTCTCCAATCTCATCCAATCTGGCGCCGGCAGCGTTTTCCGATTTATCTTCCGTACCGTTCGATGTGGGAGCCGTTCGCCGTGATTTCCCGATCCTTCAGGAGAAGATCAACGGCCGCCAGCTCGTCTGGCTCGACAACGCCGCAACGACGCAGAAGCCTCAATCCGTCATCGATCGGCTCTCTTACTTCTACACCCACGAAAACTCCAACATCCATCGGGCCGCGCATACCCTCGCCGCCCGTGCGACTGACGCATACGAAGCCGCCCGCGAAAAAGTGCGACGATTTCTCAACGCCTCTTCCTCCGGCGAGATTATCTTCGTCCGCGGCGCCACCGAAGCCATCAACCTCGTCGCCCAGAGCTGGGGCCGGCGAAACATCCAGAAAGATGATGAAATCGTCATCACCTGGCTCGAGCACCACGCCAACATTGTTCCCTGGCAAATGCTCTGCGCCGAAAAAGGGGCCAAGCTCCGCGTCGCTCCGGTGGACAACAGCGGGCAGGTGCTGCTGGATGAATACGAAAAACTGCTGAACTCGCGCACCCGCCTGGTGGCTTTCGCGCACGTTTCCAATGCGCTGGGAACGGTGACGCCGGCTGAGGAAATGATCGATGCCGCGCATCGCCATGGGGCCAAAGTGCTGGTCGATGGCGCACAGGCGGTCTCCCACCTGCCGCGTCGATGTCCAGGCTCTCGATTGCGATTTTTACGTCTTCTCCGGCCACAAAATCTTCGCCCCCACCGGCATCGGCGTCGTCTACGGCAAAGCGCGATGTCCTCGAATCCACGCCACCCTGGCAGGGGGGCGGCAACATGATCACCGACGTCACCTTCGAAAAGACGCAGTATCAAACGCCCCCCGGGCCGATTCGAAGCCGGCACCGGCAGCATCGGCGATGCCGTCGGCCTCGGTGCTGCTATCGACTATCTCGAACGCATCGGCATGGTGAACATCGCTCGTTACGAGCACGACCTTCTGCTCTACGCCACCGAAGCGATGCAGCGTATTCCCGGCCTCCATCTCATCGGAACCGCTCGCGGAAAAAGCCAGTGTTCTCTCATTCGTCCTCGACGGTTTCCGCACCGAAGACGTCGGAGCCGCCTTGAATCTGGAAGGCATCGCCGTTCGCTCCGGCCACCATTGCGCCCAGCCGATCCTCCGGCGGTTCGGCGCTGGAATCCACCGTTCGTCCATCGCTGGCCCTCTACAACACCTGCGAGGATGTCGATGCCCTGATCACCGCGATATGGAACCTCAAGAATGGCCGCCACTCCGGTTTGATTTGAGTTTAGATTCCCAATCCATCGACAAAGCCGTGGTCGGAATGAGAGGGCGACTGGCGGACTTGCTCCTCGAGGAATTCCGAAAAAGCATAAAGCAATCGTCGCGTCTCCGCGGCCGATCCCGGCTGCAGGCGAGCGAAATCTTCCGTCGATTCCAAAACCGCCGCCAGTGCATCGTTGATTCCGCGCATAGCCCGCTTCGTAGCCCCGTTCGTGATACGCGTGCTGACCAGGCTCGGCAGAGCCGCAGTTTGTGAATTGATATCAAACATAAGGATATTTCCCTTCGCGCTTCCACTGCTGCGGCAACGCGAATTACACACGAATTATAATTTTGTCTTGACCAGCGTTTCCGGCTTTTCGCTTCGCCCGCGTCCTGAATTCGTTTCCGCCAGCAGTTTCCCCAGCAGTGCCCCGATCTCTGTTCCTTTCCCTGGCATGAACGCCGAAAATATCGCCGCCGAAACTTTCGCCAGTTCCGTATTGGCAAATGATTCAACGGCCTCCGCTCCGATCACCGCCGCCCGCACGCGGTCCTTCAGCATCCCCGTCGCGACATACTGTCTCATCCTGCGCCACATCCCGAGGATCGATCACGGACCGGTCTGTTTCCGCCTGGTCCAGGATCTGCGCCAGTGCGCGAACCTCCGGCAATCCGATCAGCAGCCATATCGGCGGCAATTCCATCGCCCGCGCCAATTCGACAATCGTGGAAAGACGCGGATCGCTATATCCCGTCTCGATCTGCGCAATCGTCGCCCTGGATATGCCGGCCGCTTCCGCGAGTTCCTGCTGGGTAATGCCCGCCACCACGCGAGCCGTCACAAGATTCCTGGCCAGGACGGCGTCGGCCGACTCCTGGATGGAAATAACAGTTGTTTGTAATGCCTGAGACATTGCGCCGCGCTTTACTCTGCTTGAGGTTGCGGAAAACGCCCGTCGTCGCGGGCTGCTAAAGAATCCGATCGGCGTTTTCAAATGCTCCGATCGGAGCGTCAGCAAGAGCCGTTTTTACAACGGCATCGACATAGAGCGCGGCGTCGCGGGATGGCCATCAGGCGAAGATGAAACCTTGAATCACGCATGTTTCCGAGTTGGCCAGCCAACGGGTTCCTAATTCCTACTAAACCGACCGACATTATGGACATTATTGTTGCATCGGTTCTTTACCTTGTCAAGCTTGAGGAAACGATCTGCCGAATTACCTGCTTCTAATTATTAAGAAATGCCGCGTTCATTTAAGCGTGGAAGGCTGCGAATCCCGTTCATCCTTCGGAAAATGGACGGCCAGCAGCTCGCCGGCTTTGGTGATGCCGTGGAGGATCGCCTCGGTATAGCGGGAATCTTTAAGGTGGGTCGTCATTTCATCTCGCAGGATATTCCAGAACTCCGGACCACATTTCGCGTGGGTCTCAGCGTCGCTATAAATCGCAAAGGTTTGGGATTTGGGAGCGACAAAAATTAGCACGACATTGCGGTGGGGGGATCTGTCCAGCTTCAGAGCTTTGAAATGTTTTTCGGCTGCTCTCAGCGGATCGGGGTAGCTCCGCTTAGAGACCATGACCCGAATCTCGCCGGTGGTTTTAGCTTCGGCGGCAGAAATGGCGTCGAGAATGTGCGCTTCGTCCAGGCGATCGATGAGGTCAGAGTGCTTCATGGTTTACCAGCTTCCTCCAGCTCCGCCGCCGCCACCACTGCCGCCGCCGCCTGAAAACCCGCCGCCTCCCGATGAACCGCCGCTGGAGGATCCGCCTATTCCCGAAAGAAGCATGAAGAAACCAATTTTCCAGATGGACAAATAAGCGTTTTCGGCGAAGGTAAGGCCTCGAGCGTGTCTTTGGTAAAAGGTGCCGCCGAAGTAGTTGAGAAATAGAAGCAGAGGACCGAGAAGAAGAAATCCGACGACAATCGCACCAAGTAAGTAAATGGTAAATGGGACAGGCGCGTCACTCACCTGGACATCGTCCGCCGTCCCGCCGTTGCCTTTGTATTCCCCCTTGGTGGCGGCCAGGATCGCATTGATTCCCGCGCGAAGCCCTCCGGCATAATCACCTGATTTAAATTTAGGCGTGATTTCCTGGTCGATGATCTGTTTACACGTCGCATCCGGGAGCGCGCTCCTCCAGCCCATAGTTCACTTGAATAAATAACGTGTGGTCCTGGATAAACACAAAGAGAACCGCGGCTGTTGTTCTTCCCCTTCTGCCCAACATGCCAGGTTTCCTTGACTCGAAATGTGTAGTCGGCAATGTCCGAATCCGACTGCATTTTCGGATAGACGGCAACGACGATCTGATTGGATGTGTCTCGCTCAAATTGATCGAGCTGCTGGTTGAATTGATCCGCGTCGGCTTGCGGAACGACGTTGGCGTAATCGTTAAAATACCTGTCTGGAACAGGCGGAATGACCTCCGCTGCCCGGGAGGCTGCCTGCAGAAAAGCACAGACCAGCAGGAGCGGGAGGAGTGAGGATCGGATCACGTCTCGGCGCGGAGATTGGATCGGGACGTTGCCGGTCATTTATTAAAATTGAAATTCACGGT
Source organism: uncultured Phycisphaerales bacterium (assembly GCA_963773725.1). Classification (GTDB taxonomy): domain Bacteria; phylum Planctomycetota; class Phycisphaerae; order Tepidisphaerales; family Tepidisphaeraceae; genus PALSA-1353. The sequence continues at coordinate 1,151 of CAVZCA010000005.1, read as the reverse complement.
CGGAGCGGTGGCGGCGGATTCCGCGGCGGCGAAATATGGCTTGTCGCCAAACCCGAACATCGACGCGGTAATACCCGACGGGAACGAATGCACCGCGATGTCGTACGCCTGGACATTATCGTTAAATCGGCCCCGTTCAACCGAGATTCGGTTTTCAGTCCCCTCGAGCTGTGCCTGCAGGTCACGAAAATTCTGGCTCGATTTCAGATCGGGATACGCCTCAGCGACCACCATCAAGTGCGACAGCGCATTGGAGAGTTGCCCTTGCGCCGCCTGAAACTGCTGCAGCGTAGCCGCATCCGAAGGAGCTTTGGAAGAGTCAATCGTGACTTTCCCCACCGAAGCGCGGGCTTCCGTCACCGCCTCGAGGGTCGATTTCTCAAAGTTCGCCGAGCCTTGAACCGTTTGCACCAGATTCGGAATAAGATCGGCCCGGCGCTGATAGACATTCTGGACCTGCGCCCATTGGCTGTTCACCTGCTGGGACAGGCTGACCAAATGGTTGTAGGAAACAGCCAGAATCAGCAGCAAAAGGACAATCAACCCTCCAACGACCAAAATAGCCTTTTTCATGCAGGGACTCCTTGCGGTTAAATCGCCCCCCATAATGCGGGCGGACGACCGGTTTTGTCGGTAAGTTGCAAAGTATAAGGCATTATCGAGAAATGCGACATCCGGGGGAGGCAACCCAAGCCCCCACCTAAGACTCCATGGAATCCACCAAAGAAACGATCCGCCGAATTAAATGCTTCGTATTGGCCGGGTTTCAATCTGCACATTTTGATCGCGCCCTTTTAGCTAGACAAATCTCAGGCTTCGCTTGACCCAAGTCGCCGCCGGACGTTTATTGTTGAGTAACAATGACTCCCTCGCTTCATTCCACCCCCGCAGTTGCCAGCCGTCTCGGCTGTTGTTGATTCTTTTCATGTTCTCAGGGAACCGGCATAATGACCACGTGGTCGAGTGGCTTAGGCACGGGCCTGCAAAACCCGGCACGCGGGTTCGACTCCCGCCGTGGTCTTTTGATGAAAATGCCCCTTTTTGAGCGCCGGGCGGCTCGCCGAACCCGTTAATGGCCTGTTCGGCCAATTTTATCCATCGCCAACACCATTCACATGAAACAAGAGGGATGTTTCAGAGAAACCGCTTAT
>CAVZCA010000004.1:0-1028259 GCA_963773725.1 uncultured Phycisphaerales bacterium | reverse complement strand
TGGCATGACGTTGCCGTTTTATATTGCGCTCTATGTTGTCTATCCGTTTGATTCCGGAACACGCTTCACGGTTCCGATGTTGCCGGTATTGGCAGCTAGTATTTGGTTCGTTATATCGCCACTCGGCAGCAATCGAACTCTGTTTTTTTGGCTATTGGTCGTGATGCACATGTCCGTGGCGGCGGGGTATTGGCTACAGGATGCGGCACACGTTCGACGCCGATGGAACCAGTGGCCGACGATGGAGCATGTGGCAAAGGCAATCCCGCCGGCAGCGAAAATCATCGCCCTTCACGGCTCGGTCGATGATGATTGGATTTTCCTGATGTATCTCAGCGATCGGCCGGTAGCTCCGGAATTAACGGATGAGCCGGTTGCAACCGATGCCGATTGGATCGTGGCTTCTCATATGGAATCAGATTGGCCTGGGTTTCATGCTGTGAAGCAAGTCGATGATTTTAAGCTGGAAACGCGGGATGTTCGCCTCGCCAGGGCCATTCCCAGAGTTATCGGCCGAAAAGGGAGCTAAAGTGCCTGAGCGGTCGATTCGATGGAGGAAGACGAGGCATACTGATGAAAATTCACGAAAAATCCGCCAGGGCGTCGCAATCCTGCTGCAAGAACGAAAATGGCGGCGCATTCCTGCTCTTCCAAAGCGCCGGAGAAGCGTGAAGAGAGTCGCGGATCGGCGTCTGAGCGTGATCGATCGCCGCATGGGCGTTGAACGCCGCCACCAGACCCGGGCGGAATCGGGCTACACCGGCCCGGAACGCCGCGCTGCCGAACGGCGGCGAAGATACGGGCCTCGAACGGAGACGCGGACCGGGCCGCCGGCTTTCAGACGATCGGCGTTCGGCCGAGGAAGGTGAGATGACCGCGGAACAGTTTGAATTTGTAATGGCTATCGAAACGTACAAGAAGGTCAACAAGCGGATGTATCCCACCTGGACGGAAGTGCTCGAAGTCGTTCAGCAACTGGGATATCGCAAGACATCCCCGCGCACGGTCGATCTGGCAAACGTCCCCGAACCCGCACTCAGCAAAGCGGGGTAATTAGCTTGGAATCACTACAAGAATTCCCGAAAGCCCCCATAGGCAGCACAGATCTGGGGTTGGGTTTGCCTTCTCTTATCATTTCACCAGTGATAGATATCCGTGATTTAACGCTGGGCTGTAAGGTCCGATAAATCAGAAAATTCCCAGAAGAACCCAGTTCCCAAGCGCACATTCTGGCATGTGGCAAATGCGCAGAATTGCGGGATTCTCGCGGGGGCGTTTGCCAGCCGCTACAATTCGTGTCGGTATGCCCCCGGACAGATACGACACATACGAATCACCGCTGGTGCAGCGGAACGCCAGCGAGGAGATGTCACGCCTTTTCTCCGCTCGCCACAAATTCGGACTCTGGCGGCGGCTTTGGCTGGAACTTGCCCGCTGCCAGCGCGAGCTTGGCCTGACGCGGATCACCCCAGAAGCCCTTTCGCAGATGGAGAAGGCGCTGGACGACATCGATTTTGCCACAGCAGCCGAATGGGAAAAACGCCTGCGTCACGACGTGATGGCTCACGTTCACACTTTTGGTGAGGCGGCGCCGGCCGCTCGCGACATCATTCATCTCGGCGCAACCAGCCAATATGTGGTCGATAACGCTGACCTGATCATCATGCGCGATGGCATGAAGCTGCTCGCGGGCCGGCTTGCCGTTGCTATCGATGCTCTCGGCAAATTCGCCATGCAATGGAAGGATCTGCCCACGCTCGGCTACACCCACTTTCAGCCGGCCCAGCTCACGACCGTCGGCAAGCGGGCCGCGTTCTGGGCCAGGACCTCGCGATCGATCTGGAAGAACTGGAACACCGCATCGCCACGCTCAAGTTTCGCGGCGTCAAAGGAACGACGGGCACGCAGGCCTCTTTTCTGAGCTTATTTGACGGAGATCACGCTAAGGTCGAAGCTCTTGGACCGAATAATGTGGCCAATAAATTCGGATTTTCAGCAGTCGTTTTTTGATCACCGGCCAGACGTATCCGAGGAAAATTGACGCCCAAATAATCCGCTGATTTCGCCGGCATCGCCGCCAGCGTCCACAAGTTTTGCAATGATATCCGGCTTTTGGCCGGTTTGAAGCAGATGGAAGAGCCGTTTGAGCAGGAACAAGTCGGCTCCAGCGCCATGGCCTACAAACGCAACCCGATGCGCTGCGAGCGGGCCACCGGGCTCGCCAGATTCGTGATCAGCCTCGCCTACTTCTCCGCTGCAAACCGCTGCCGAGCAATGGTTTGAGCGTACGCTCGATGATTCCGCCAACAAGCGACTCAGCGTCCCCGAAGCCTTCCTGGCCACTGATGGATGTTTGCTCATCATCGCCAACGTTGCCCGGGGCCTGGTTGTCTATCCAAAAACGATACAAGCTGTCTGTCATGTCAGAGCTTCCATTCATGGCTACGGAAGAAATTCTGATGGCTGGGGTCCGGGCGGGGGGCGATCGGCAAATTCTGCACGAACTGATTCGTCGTCATTCTCAGGCTGCCGCCAGTCAGGTCAAAGAACTGGCTCAGCCAAACGACCTTCTGGAACGGCTGGCAAAAGAACCCGTCTTTGCAGCCGTCGACCTCAAGGCTGTGCTCGATCCTGCTCGATTTATCGGGCGCGCTCCTAATCAGGTTGAAGCAGTTCATCGCTGAGGTCGATTGAACCGATCCGCAATAATTATCGGTCGTATCTACAGCAATCAGCGGATCTTAAGGTTTAGCTATGCCTGTCGCAATCTAAGTCTGCAAATGTCGCGCAAAATTTATTTTAACCATATTCAGGTGATTTTGAACGAATAGTATGAAGGTCGTTTGCATTTTAACAGTTGTATTTACCGGGATACCGGGGTTATCTTTTGGACATCTCATAGGTGTGTGGGAAATGCAATATGGATGTACAATCAATCGATCAGACCAGCGGCCTTTCTGGAATTTCGCCTGTCCAACTTCGTTGGCGGCTCGCCCGTCGATATCCAGTCTTAAACAGACTGCGGCGTGATATTGCGCCTCGTCGCTCAACTGTGATGATTCTGGGCGAAACCGGTAGCGGCAAGGAAATGCTTGCCCGCTTCATTCACAACAATTCAGCTCGCGCGAACAAGCCCTTTATACCAGTGGATTGCTCCGCGCTCAGCGACGCGCTCTTCGAGAGCGAGCTGTTCGGGCACGTGAAGGGAGCATTCACCGGCGCAACCCGCGATTCGCTCGGCTTCATTCGTGCTGCGGACACGCGGAACTCTGTTCCTCGATGAAATCGGCTGAACTGAGTCTTCATCTGCAAGCCAAGCTCCTGCGAGTATTGCAGGAAAAATGCGTCGTGCCGGTGGGGGATTTCCGGGCCCGTCCGGTTGATATTCGCGTCATCAGCGCGACCAACCAGCCGCTGGAGTCCATGGTTCGCGAAGGCACGTTCCGTCAGGACCTGTTCTTCCGTCTGAACGTTGTCGTTCTCAAGCTCCCGCCGCTGCGGGACCGCAGGCTGACATCCTTCGCCTGGCCGAATATTTCCTCAAGACGCAGGCCGAGCTTTACGGCGAAACCGTCAAGAACGTTGGCTCCGCAGACCATGGCCACCTTGCAGGACTACTCCTGGCCCGGCAACGTCCGCGAGCTTGTCGAACGTGATGGAACATGCCCACGTGATCGCGGCCGAGCAGGCAGGTCAACGTCACCGATCTCCCGCCGCGTCTGCAGGCGACCGGCGGCAACGGATCGCCGGAAGACCTCAGTCTTCAGGACATCGAGCGACTCACGATCGCCAAGGCCTTGAAGAAGATGAACTTCAACAAGGCCGCGGCCGCCCGGCTGCTGGGAATCAACATTCAGCGTCTCAATCGGCGAATTGCCCGCCTTGAGATCCGGATTCCCGAACCCCAGCGATAAATCGGCAACGTAAATGTGAAATCTTATGAAAGCCCATCGCCTTGCGGTGGGCTTTCTTTTTGCCACAAATCGTTCAAAGATTCACAAATTTGCAGTTCGGCTGGCATCGCCGTATTTTCCAAGCGGTATGAGCGATCAGAAGATCGAACCCATCACGCGCAAGTTTTCATCTACGATCACCCCTCCGGGATCGAAGAGCATGACCAACCGCGCCCTGATCCTGGCGGCCCTGGCCGCGGGCCGGAGCACGCTCACCAATATCCTTCTGGCCGACGATACCCGCGTCATGCTCGAGGCCTTGCGGCAACTCGGCTTTGAGCTGGACGTAAACGAATCCGATCATACCGCGGTCATTGGCGGCAAGGGGGGGCTGATCCCAGTCGCCGCCGCCCGCCTCTCCTGCGGAAATTCCGGAACCACTATTCGATTCCTGACAGCCCTCTGTGCCCTGGGCCGAGGTGAATACATCCTCGATGGCGTGGAGCGCATGCGCTTCGCCCCATCTCCGAACTCAGCGATATGCTTCGCCACCTTGGCGTGCGCATCCGCTATATAGAAAAACCCGGGTTCCCCCCGATCCTGGTTCATGCTGACGAATTGCCTGGCGGACTCCTTCAGGTCGGCGCAGCTCAATCCAGCCAATTCCTTTCAGCCATTCTGATGGTCAGTCCCTACGCCCGCCACGAAGTGCGTGCCGATCTGACCGATCGCCAAACGAGTTGGCCCTATGTCGCGATGACGATGCAGATGATGGATGCCTTCGGCGTGACAGCCGAACTGATTCGCGACCCACGCACGCAGGATCCCAAACAGATCATCATTCCGCTCGGCCATTATGTAGGCCAGCGATATGCCATCGAGCCGGACGCCAGCGGCGCGAGTTATTTTCTGGCGCTCGCCGCCATTCACCGTGGCAGCAAAATTACAATCCGCGGCCTGGGCCAGCACAGTCTGCAAGGCGATGTGGGATTCGCGGAAATTCTCGCCCGCATGGGAGCAACCGTCGTCGTCGGCAACGATTCAATCGAGGTGACCGGCCCGGAGGCGCTGCGCGGAATTGAAGTCGATATGCTGACCATGCCGGATGCGGCGATGACATTGGCCGTCGTGGCCCTCTTCGCCGACGGACGCACAACCATTCGCGGATTGCACACGCTGCGCGTAAAAGAGACGGATCGACTGGCCGCCCTGCAAACCGAACTGACCCGATTCGGCACGACCGTGACCATCGAAGGGGACTCCCTCCTGATCGATTCCCCGGTAAAAATCCGTCCCGCGGAGATTTCCACCTACGACGATCATCGCATGGCCATGAGCTTCGCCCTGGCCGGCACAAAAAATCCCGGCGTGGTGATCAAGAACATCGAATGCGTGAACAAGACGTACCCAGATTATTTCCATGATTTGCGCCAAGCAACGGCAACCGCCTAGCCATCGTCCAAGGATGGAAACCCTGTCCATATCCGCTAAACTGCGATAACCGCTTCGAGAGAAGCGATTGCTGGAGAGGTGTCCGAGTGGCTGAAGGAGCAGCACTGGAAATGCTGTAGACGGCTTAAACCGTCTCGGGAGTTCGAATCTCCCCCTCTCCGTTGATATTGCACGGTGGTCCATAAAGCCCTGATTTTGTGGTGCTTGCGATGGGCCCTGTTCGATCTGTACCGCGCTTGTCCCGGATTTGTCCCGCTCGCGGTTTCCGTTAGCGACGGTCAGAGTCGCAAGCAGCGACAATTTGTTTCCGCTTGGAAAGGCCGACGTGTTGGTGTTCGTGAGGATCTTCAACGCCACCATCATGGCCAATACGTATGACACAATCACATTGGCTATGACGCCGTAAACGTTAATCCGCTTCATAGTTGCAACCTCCTGATCTATTGGCCGTCGTCCGATGCCAGCCCAATGCCGGCAGCGGCCTTCGGCCAGAAATGGTTCAGAATTTCACCTGCTTCATGAGCAGGACGCTTTTTTCTTCCGTCTGCCCATAATACGTGCGGCCCATCAGTGCTTGGCCTCGATGGCCCATCCATTGATCCACGACGAATTGCGGTACGCCGGAATCCACGCACAGAGTCTCGAAAAAATGGCGAAGGCTGTGAATCACCAGGCCATTGGTTTTCCGGCTTATCGGTATACCCAGCGACTTGGCCAGAGCCTGCAAATCGACGTTAATTGTGCGGACATTGATCGGCCGGCTCCCGTCGGCATAGTCACTGAAGAAGTACGCACGCTCTGAGTCCTTCTGTGTGGCAGCGTACTGTTGCAGAATTTGACGCAAGCGAGGGTGAATGGGGACTTTTCGCGCCTGGCGGGTTTTCGGGATCCAGCCTGGACGCGCCACAACATGAATCCATCCGTCTGTCAGATCCACGTCGCAGGGACGCAACATGCTTAGTTCACCGACACGGAGCCCGGTGAAGGGCCAGTACGGCATACTGCGCCAGCCGCGGATTGACTGCCTTAGCGAGAATCGAATTCACTTGCTGCTGCGATGGGGAAAATTTCGGCGTGATATACGGCATGGCGACCTTGCACCGGCTCAACGGATTGTTATCCAATAACTCGCCATCGCCGCAGCACCTGTTGACGAACGTTTTTATGATGATCAGGCGCGTGTACAGCGTCTTGTCGGCCAGAACGCTTTTTCTCTCCGCACGATAGGCGAGAAAGAGCTTGCTGCTGATTTGGGTTAACTGATAGGCGCCGTTGCGATGCAGGAACTGCACAAAGGTCTCGCATTCGGCTTTATACGCAAGGATGGTCTTGTATGCCTTACCGGCAGCTTTCATTGAATCGACGTACTGCTTCTTGGCGTCGGCAATTGCAACGGGTTTAGCGGGCGCAGCGTATTCTCCACTCGCCAGGTCGGCCTCGAGTTGGATGGCTCGCTGACGCGCAATTTTCATATTGGAGGTTTTCAGGGACTGGCGGGTGTGGCGTCCGTTGTGCCAAAATCGCGCAATATATCGCTCGTTTCCCGCGGGGGTAGATCGACACACGATCGCCGATGCGTATACGTTCGTTGAGCTGATGGTCAATTATCGTCGATGACATTTTTGGTATCTCCAGATTTAGAGGAACTTCTTTCGGGGCTTTTGGGCTTGTTTTTATTGAAGATTATTTCAATAGCGCGATTGCGCCAGATAAGCTGATGCTTACCAATCTTGGTGACAGCGCTATCAATGCGTCCTTGCGAAATCCATAGATACACGGTGGAGCGGCCGACGCCGAGGAGTTGGGCAAATTGCTCCGGCGACAGGATTGGCGGGAATGCAGAGCGCGTCGCGTCGTCGTTAAACGCGACCTGGATCTCATCAGAAGTTATCCGCTGGGTCCTGGCCATTGGTATGCGAGCGAGTCAATCGCTCGACTGATGCCAGGATAAGGGACGGGAAATATCTTCCAGAAGGGGAAACGTCTGTCAGACGTTTCCCCACCGAGATTTATGCGGAGGAAACTTCAAAACAATTCCAAACTATTGTCGTTGCGGTACCATTTACGAGCGCCGCGACGGTTGGCGATGAATCGCAAGTCGGTGCGAATCGTTTCATAGCTTTGGTCGGGATTTGAATGGCTGGGATCAAGCCATTCTGAAAATGCCCGCTGGATCTTCTGGACGCGCCCCTGAAAGTGCGTACCCCAACGGCCGTGCATCACCCTCCAATGCCGTGCATCACCCTCCAATAGTGTTGAAGTCGGAATACCCGATCGAAACGCAGGATGCTGGTCTTGCCGTTATTTTTGGCATCTACAATTACGTGCCACTCTTCCAGATGCGAAAATGTTCCTGGCGCATCTGAGCCGGCCAACATCTCGCGGGCGGTATCACGATCCGGCACGGGAAGGATGTCTGGCACATAAATGAGCTTCCCACCTCCACGCGTCAGATGAGGAGCCTGATTGGGAATAAGCACCGGATTCTGCATTTGCATCGGCTCGGGGAGGTACGGGGCACGTAATCCATTGAGAGCCCATCGATTTAAGAGATTGCCATAATCTAGGGCGTAATGTTTGGCGTTAGCATTGAGTTTTTCACAATCCGCTAACCATTTTTCGATTCCCTCGGGAGCTGGGCCGCGGTTGGGAAAACCATATTGCAATACCATTTCACGCCACTTCTTGAAGAAGCTATCGTGCTCATCGATGAATTGTATCTCCTTGGCCGGCATTTTACCCTATCGCGCCCGCCGAACCACCAAAAATTCTCGCCGCCGCGTACGAAGTAAGCTCCAATCTACAATTTTGTTGAAACCAATCTCTGCGCCAGATATGTTTTGCATAGCATGCAGCGGAAGAGTGTGCTGTTGGCCGAGCGACGGCCTCACAAAGCGGGGCTTGTGTGATGACTGAACTGCAAACCGAAGCAGCGGCTCGTGATCGTCTGGAGATGTTCGCCGACCGCATCGGAGCGATTCGGCGGGCTCTTCACGAAGTGGTGGTCGGACAGGAAGCAACAGTAGATCAGGTTCTTACCTGCGCCATCACGGGCTCTCACGCCCTAATCGTCGGCGTGCCCGGGCTCGCCAAAACGTTGATCGTCAAAGCGCTGGCGTCAGCATTTCGTTGGAAATTCGCCCGCGTGCAATTCACGCCCGATCTGATGCCCGCCGACATCACCGGCTACGAGCTTCTGGGCCGCGACGATGCCTCCAACTCGCCGCGCATGACCTTTCGCCCCGGCCCGATATTCGCAAACCTGGTGCTGGCTGACGAGATCAACCGTGCGACCCCCAAAACACAGTCGGCATTGCTGGAAGCAATGGCGGAATTGCAGGTGACAGTGGGGGGAACAACATATCCGCTTGAGGATCCCTTCCTGGTCGTTGCGACTCAGAATCCGATTGAGCAGGAAGGAACCTATCCGCTGCCGGAAGCGCAGCTGGATCGGTTCATGATGGAAATCCACATTTCCTATCCCACCGCGGCGCAGGAAGAAGAAATCGTATTGAAGACCAGCGGAATTGCTCCAGCGATTCCAGCCGCGATATTAGACCGCTCGGCATTTCTGGAGTTGCGCAACCTGGTTTGGTCCGTTCCGATTCCGCAAACCGTTGCCGCGTATGCGGTGAAGCTTTGCGGCGCGAGTCGACCGGGCGATGGACGCGCTCCCAAGTTCATCAAAGATTACGTGGCCTGGGGCGCGGCCCGCGCGGCTCACAAAACCTCGTTCGAGCCGCCAAGGCGCGAGCCCTGCTCGAAGGACGCGCAGCGCCGACGATTGACGATGTACGGGCCGTGGCCCTGCCGGTGCTGCGGCATCGTGTGCTTCCCAACCATCGGGCGGTGGGGGATGCGATTGCCACGGATGAGTTGATCGTCAAGCTTCTGGATGCGATTCATGCATAGAGCGGGTTGATTATTCATCGGCCAGGGGGCCGAGGGAGCGGATATGTCCGTTTCGGCGCCGGCGCCTGACCAGATTCAAAGTCGATTCCTCGAAGCGGGATCGCTGGAAAGATTATCTCATCTAAGATTCGTCGCCCGGCACAGAATCGAAGGGGCTTATTCCGGCCGGCACAGGTCGCGGCAGCGGGGGGGATCAGCCGAATTCCTCGATTATCGGGAATATGCGCCGGGCGAGGATATTCGCAGGATCGACTGGAAGGTCTTAGGCCGCACGGGTCGTCCCTATGTTCGGTTGTATCAGGACGAGACGAATCTCCACTGCACCATCATGATTGACGCGAGCGGGTCGATGCTGTTTGAGGGCTATGGCCGCGGGAAATTGGGCTCGAAGCTTGCCTACGTGCAATATCTTTCAACCGCGTTGAGCTATCTGATCGGCGCTGCAGCGCGATCAGGTCGGGCTGGCAATCGCCGCGGACGGGGTTGTGGAAATGGTCGCCCCTGCGGGAACCCGCGCACATATTCAGCGGTTGCAGCGAAGGATTGAATCCATCACGACGATGCCGGCAACGAATTTGGCGCTGGCTCTCCGCCAAATGTTCGATCGCCTGAACCGTCGCGGCGTCCTGATGATCATGAGCGATTTTCTCATAGACAATTTTGACGCGGTCTATTCAATGCTGCGGCTTTTTCGCCAGCGCCGCTGCGAAGTCATCGTGCTGCACATCATTCATCCGGACGAAGAACAATTGCCTGAACGCGGAGCGTATCGGTTTGAGGGATTGGAAAACGACGGAGCGACTGACTGCTCGCCGCCACAGGTCCGGGAAGCCTATGCGAAGGGATTTTCCGCGCATGCGGCGGCCGTCCGCGGCGTGACCCTGTCAGCGGGCTGCGATTACCGGCGCGTCTCGCTGGCAACCCCTTATCTCGACACGCTTATGGGATTCCTTGTGGAACGAGAAGGATAACGGGCCATGGCGATTGACCTGGGCATGACGCTTTTACATCCATGGGGCCTGAGCCTCGGTATTGCCGCGGTCGGCCTGCCAATTGCGATACACATCCTCACCCGGCCGCGCCCGATTCGGCTCCCGCTATCAACGGTGCGTTTCGTTCGTCAGGCGATTCAGCAGAAAAAAGCTAGATATCGTTTGCGCGATTTTCTCGTGCTCCTGCTTCGCACGTCGGCGGTCGCGCTGCTCGGCTGGGGGTTTGCCAGGCCGATGATCGGCGCTAAACCCATCGTCGATCCAGCTATGCCCGGAAGTGTTGTAAGGGTCATCCTGCTGGATGACAGCCTCAGCATGGGCGCGGCAAGCAATAACTCAACCGCACTGGATCGCGCAAGATCAACCGCCGCGCGATATCTGCAATATCAACCCGGACTTCGTGCGGATGTGATTATCGCGGCGGCGCAATCCAGTCCGGTTTTCGACAAAGTATCCACGAACATCAGCGCGCTCCGCGAGGCGATTTCAGGAATCGCGCCCCTGCCTCAGGGCCTCGATGCGCAAGCGGCCATTAACCGCGCGAGCGAGCTTCTCGCAAAAGCGCCGCAAGCGATCGGGGGCCGGATGGAATTGGTCATCGTCAGCGATTTTCAGCGCACGAATTGGGCGTCGGTCGATTTTTCGCCCGTCCCCAAAGAGGCCGCGATCCAGCTCGAAAGTGTGGCGCCAACCCAGCCGCCGGACAATCTGGCAATCCTCCGCGTCGGAGCGCGGGGGCGGTTGGAACAGGGACAGCAGGTGCGCCTGGAGGTCGAGATCGGGAATTATTCCAACACGCCCAGAGACATCCAGGCGGAGATGGACTTGGGAACTGAGGCATATCATCTCCAGGGACTTTGCCCGCCACGGGTAAAGACCACGCTCAGCAGTATGGTGACGATGCCCGGTGCGCCAGGTTGGCTTGTGGGTCAGGCAAAGCTGATCGGAGTGACTGATGCACTCGCGGCTGACAATAATCGCCCGGTAGCCCTGCAGGTTCGCGCGCTTACCGGTCTATGCCCTGATCACCAGCGAATCGTCCCATCCGCATCCAAGTTCGAGCCATTATCTGGAGCGCGCCCTCGTACCGGATAAGCCGCGGGCCGGTGGCGCTTCCGAAACAGTAATCCGGCTCGATCCTGCGCATCTGGACAGGGATGCGGTGGGCTCGGCGACGTTGCTGGTGCTTGATCATCCGGGAAATTTATCTGATGAAGCGATCAATCTCCTGGCAACGCTGGCACGGCGAGGAAGAGGAATTTTGTACGTCGCCGCCGAGCCGGTTGATGCCGAGAATCTCGCGCGGTTCGAGCGCGTGCTGGGCCAGGATCTAAAGATGCCAGTGGAATTCACGCCGGCACCGGCGGATCAGCCGCGGCGCGACCTTTTCCTGCTCGACTGGCGTCGCGATCAGCCACCTTTCGATCAACTCGGCGACACTATGGCTGCGGTCGCGGGAAATTTGCGCTTCAACAGGGGATTGAGTTCTCACGGATCCAGGGGCGGCCTTGTGGATGACATACTCGCCGAATACAGCGACCGATCGGCGGCGCTGGTGGTGACTCCCTGCGGCGCGGGAACGTTGGCCGTCCTCAATACCGATCTGACGGCGTCAAATCTGCGCATCCCCGGTCTTCGTCCCCCTGGTGGAAGAACTGTGCGGCAGGCTTTTGGCAGTAACCAACTCTGCCGACGCCACCCCATGCGGCGAGCCGCTGGCTGTTTATCTCCCGGCCGATTCCGGAACGGCCCAGGGACTGAAGATCGAAGGCCCACCGGCAAGCGAGCAAAACATCGGCGCCTTTCCGATGAATCAACCGGCACACTATGGCGCGCGGATGCGGTCGGGTCCGCCGGTGTTTATCAGGTCAAACGCGGAGATAACACCGTCTTCGCAATCGCAGCGGCGGCTCCGGCAACTGAAAGCGATCTGCAATCGATCGACCCCGCCACGCTGACCACGCGCCTCGCCGCGGGGCGGCGCGTCGCCTACCAGACCGCGGATGACCTGCCTACCAAGGATCAGGCGTGGGCGTGGCTTTTGGTCGGATGCACGGCTTGCCTTATTTGCGAGATAGGTTTGCTGAAGCTGTTCAGAACGTAAAAAAATATTTCGTCGCAGCCCTGATGTTTTATGACTGATCTGACTTTTGAACCTCTGATTCCAAGTTCGCTCTGGCTGGCGCTCGCCGTCGCTGGCGCCGTGGTCTTGGCGTGGTACGTGCTCTATCGGCCGCCAAGCGTGCCGAAAGCGCGCTGGGGAATGATGATCGTTTTCATGTCCGGCGCTGTCGCGTTGGTGTTGACGCTGCTTCTCAATCCAACCTGGGCTCATCAGGTCGATTCTTCAGGCGGCAAGCCTCTGGTCACGGTGCTTATGGACGACACCGAAAGCATGGCCACTCCCGATGCGACGGGCGGTGTTTCCCGCTTTGCCGCCGCGAGCCAGGCAGCGCGCGATATCGCCGGATCGCTTGGCGCGGATTTCGACGTTCGAGTGGAAACGTTTGATCAATCGGTCAAGCCAGTCGATCCGGCCGATCTCACGAATATGTCCCTCACCGGATCATCCACGGATGTGGCGGCCGCCATCGATTCAGCGATTTTGCAAGAACGATCGCAGGGTGAGGCCGTCGTCCTTCTGAGCGATGGCATTCACAACGCCGGCGGCGGAGCGGCGCACGTGTTGCAATCAGCTCGCGTAGCGCGCTCGCTGGCATGTCCCGTTTTCACCCGCACCTTCGGCGGCCAGATCAAGTCGTTCGATGTTTCCGTCGAGCTCCAGTCGCCGCAAGACATGGCCATCGTCGGACAAAAACTTCCATTGACCGTACGGGTCACCCATAGCGGCATAACCAGCGGCCGGACGATGATGACCTTGCTGCTCGACGGCAAACAGGTCGATCAGCGAAACGTCCTGCTCGATCCCAGCGGTCCAAGCGATGTGCATTTTCTCATCACGCACGACAAAGTAGGCATTTATCCCTACGAGGTTCGCGTCGAACCGATGCCCGGGCAGACATCTCTTGCGAACATATCCGCTTCATACGTCTTACGCGTGGTGGATGAGCCGATCCGCCTGCTCATGCTCGAAGGCAAACCCTATTGGGATTCGAGATTCTTCATTCGCACGTTGGCGGCCGATCCCGCGGTGGCGATCAACGCCGTGATCCGAATTTCAGATGGACGCCTCATGCAAAGGACGCTGAGCCACAGCCGCGAAAGCGGGGCGGCCGACCAGATGGTCGAGACGTGGAAGATCACGTCTGATCCGAAGGAGCCATTGTCGAGCCTTGATAAGTTGCGCGGTTATCAGATCGTCGTCCTCGGGCGCGATGTGGAACCCTTTCTCGACGATGCGGCGATCGCAAATCTCCGCACCTGGATCGCGCAGCAGGGTGGCGCTTTAGTCTGTTATCGCGGATCGCCGACCCAGCAGAGAAATCCTTTGTTGGAAAAGCTGTTGCCGGTGCAGTGGTCAGCCGGATCTTCCGCTCGCTTCCACATGGCCCTAACGCCGCAGGGCCGCGATTTGAACTGGCTGCAAATGGACGCATTGGCGGATGACCCGCTTCCGGAACTGCCGACCCTTGCGACAGGTGATAATTTGATGGGAGTGAAACCGCTAGCGGTCGTTTTGGCCAATGCGATGCTCCCGGATGGAAGCGAATCGCCGGCGGTTGTTTACCATCCCTATGGCATCGGACGTGTCGTGGCCGTCGAGGGAGCGGGGATGTGGCGCTGGGCATTTCTGCCGCCTGAATATCAGAGCCAGGAAAAATCGTACGCCAGTTTGTGGCACAGCATGATGCGGTGGCTGACAACCGGCGCAAACCTGAAGCCGGGACAATTGGTAAGCCTGCGGGCGGATCGAGTTCGATTCAGCGCCGATGAACCCGCAACGGCAACCCTCCTCGCTCGCGAGGATAGCGCTAAGGCGCATGTTCCGACGGTGGAATTGAATCGCGACGATTCGCTGAAACCGTCAGGTGACACGTTTGCAGGAAAAATCTTCACGCCGATTCCAATCGGATCGGAAGCCGGCATGTTCCGTGTCAATTTCGCAATGCTGCCGGAGGGCCGTTACCAGGCCAAGGTTTCCGGCGCCAGCCCGGACGACCCGTCGAGCCGCATTATTTTTAACGTCAAGCAATACAATCAGGAGGAAGTCGATCTCGAAGCGCGGCCCGATCTGATGGATCGCATCGCCACGGACAGCGGCGGCTCTGTGCTCTCAACAGGCAATATGCCGGCGGAATTGGAATCGAAATTCAGGGAGCAACAGGCCCGAACGCATCCGCCGCAATTTGAATATGCTTCGGCCTGGGACCGGTGGTGGCTCCTTTTGGGTGCGCTGGGATTGTGGGGGACATCCTGGGCAATCCGACGCGCGGGAGGCTTGATATGACGAACGTCGCAACCCGGCCATCCTCATTACAGACAACAATGCAACTTAGCCTCGGCGTTCTGCGGCGAAGGTTGCTCCTCATCGGCCTGGGGATTGCAACGGCATGGAGCACTGCCGCGGCGGTAGGAGTCCTGATCGTCGGCGCATGGCTGGATTTAGCGGTCGATTTTAACGGTCCTGTCCGGGTGATGATTGATCTGGCGGCTTTGGCGGCGTTGATAGTGGTTGCCTTCCGTCTGCAGAAACACGCGATGCGCAGCGCGTCAAAAGCGGCAATGGCCCGTACCCTGGATGTCGCCGCTGCGCGCGGGGGCAAATCGTCACCGGGCTGGATCTCGCCGCGTCGCCGCTCAGTGATGCACGCACCCTCACCGGAGGGCTCGCCCGCATCGCGGTGCGCAATGCCGTTACCCTGATGGGAACGGTACACGCGGAAACCGTGTCTCCTGTCACGCCTCTGCGCCGGCCGCTCGGAGTCTGCGGCGTTATCGCCGTGTTCCTGGCGGTTCTCATCGCATCATCGCCGCGCCTTGTGAATTGTCAGTGGCTGCGATTTTCCGATCCGATGGGGAATCATCCCCCTTATTCGCGATTGATGTTCAGCGTTCAGCCAGGTGACACCCGCGTGATCTTCGCCAGCGCGGTCGATGTGCAGGCGACCACATCCGGCGCGATTGCCGATCGCATGGATCTGGTCTTCATCCCGGCTGGCGGCGCGGAAGAGGTGGTTCCGATGTTCCCGGAAGGGGATGGCAACTGGCGCGCAACCCTCGCCGATGTCGAAACGCCGGGAGTCTATTTTCTCCGTTCCGGTCGTGCGCGAACGCAACGGTTTAATCTGGAGGTCATCACCGTTCCCCAGATTCAAAAGGTGACGTTCCATGTTTCATTGCCGGCCTATACCAACCGGCCCCCGTATGAAGGCCCTCTTCCGCAATCCGGACTCTCTGGATTGCCCGGCACAAAGGTTGTGGTGCATGCCCAGAGCAATCGCCCTCTTTCCGGCGGCCAACTGATTCTCAGCGCCGCAGGCGCGGTGCAAAAGATCCAAATGACCGCCAGCGCGGCCAATGAAGCCACCGGCGAGTTTGAAATCCAAGCCCCCGGAAGATTTGAAGTAAAAGTCATCGACACTGATGGCCAAATCTCCAGCGACTCATTCAGCGGCTCAATCCTGCTGCTGAAGGATGAAAAGCCTTTCGTGCGGATGGTCGAGCCATACGCGACATCCTTCGCGACGCCGGATGCGATGGTGAAGGTGCTCGCGGTGGCGGAGGATGATTATGGGATTTCAAAGCTGGAGATTTATCGCAATGTGAATGATTCGCGTTTCCGGCCCGATGGATTGACGGTGCCGACGCCCGCCCCCACGCAATTTCAAGGTTCAATGATGTTGCCGCTGGCGGGTTTGGGATTGGTTCCAAGCGACGTGATAAAGCTTTTCGCGCGAACCGAGGACAATGATCCAGCCGGCCCGAAGGGAACCGAAAGCACGGTGGTCACCATCCATATCATTTCCCAAGCCGAGATGGATCGGATGCAAATGACGCGGGATGCGTTGCAGGTGCTGGAGTCAAAATACGCGCAAGCGGCCCGGCGCCTGGAAGCGCTGAAAGCCCAGGCGGATCAACTCCGCAAAGAAATCGCCGCGCAAGATCCCGGCAAACCGCTGTCGGATGCGCAGCGAAAAAAGCTTGATCAGTTGTCGCGGGACCTGGCCAAAGCCGCGGAAGACATCAAGGGTCTTGCCGGCCACGATTTGCCGATCGACCTGGATCGCGCGCTAAAGCCGCAATTGCAGGAACTCTCGGCGGCGGTGAAAAATGCTTCCCAGTTGGCGGGGGAGTGCGACAGGCCGGGCCTTTCCGCCGCCGGCGCTTTGGACAAACTCGATCAACTTCGCAAAAGCCTCGGCGCGGAAAAGGAAAATTTCAACAAAAACGCGACGCAGCCGCTGGAGTACCTCGCAAAAATCTATCCCCTGATGGAAGACCAGATGCGGTTCATCGATATTTACAATCGCCAGAAAGATCTGGCCGAGCGGATGGCGTCGTTGGAAACAAAAGGCCATCAGGACGCTCCAGAATTAAAGGCCCGCATGCGTGATCTCCAGGACGAGCAGCACCAGATCCAGGATGATCTGGGAACATTGCTGGACGACATCGATAGCCACGTCAACGCGCTGCCGGAGGACAAACGGCTCGATCAACTGCGCACCACGGCCCGCAATTTCGCGCATGCCGTCCGACAAAGCCCAGCGGAGGCGCAGATGGAAGATGCCCAAGCCGCTCTCGGCCAGTTCGACGGAACGGCCGCCGAAAATAGCGATCGCTCGGCGGAAAATACATTGAATGGCTTTATCGCACAGTGTCACGGAATGGGTAATTCAAGCAGCATATGCCTCCGATTCCAACCAGAGCTCTCAGCCGGCCTGGGCGACAGCATCGATCAGATGCTTTCGCTTGGTTCGGGATCGGGAGGCGGATATTCCACCGCTCGCAATTCAATGGACAATATCGGGTTGTACGGAACCATTCCCCTCATCTCCTCACAAAGCAGCGGCGGGGGTGGAGAGGCGGATCGAGGCTTGGCGTCCTCAGCAAACGGATCGCCAAATGGGCTTGCGAATCCCGATGCCGCCGGAGCCCAGGGTAAGCTGGAAGCCAGCGGCGCGGGCGATGCCCCCATTCCGCCGCAGTATAAACAGCGGGTTGGAGAATATTTCCAGCGCGTTGAGGATGAGTTGTCGCAATAGCCGGGAGCGCACCATGAGCCGAATGAAATACGTCCATCGTTTGATCTTTAGCGGCATTGCAGTCGCAGCCGGAATCTTTTCGTTGTCAGCATTGGCGTCCGACGATGGGCAACCTTCAACGATTCCGAGCAGTGCGGCCGTCGTCGTCCCCGATCCGCAGGATGTGGGGGGAGAGGCCGATGGAATCGTGCGCGTCGCCAATCTCATCTACGCCGGCACCAAGACAAGCAAATGTTTTGCCGATCATTTTCTCCTTCAGGCCGAACAGGATTCCACCATCTCAACCAGCCGTCGTCTGCATCTCGTAAAGCTATCCGATCGCGAAGTGTTCGAGTTTCCCATGGTGATCATGACCGGCGAAGGTTCGTTCGAGCTTCTCGACAGCGAGCGCGATAACCTCCGGAAATATATCGAAGGGGGCGGATTTCTGCTGGCATCGGCCGGATGTTCATCCCCCGACTGGGATCGCTCCTTCCGTTCGGAGATGGCCAGGCTCTTTCCCGATCATCCGCTCACCGCGATTGGCATGGATCATCCGATCTTCCACACGGTATACGATGTGAAGGAGCTTCAGGGTCTACATTCAACGCCCCGGCCGCTTGAGGGCATTTCTCTCGGCGGCAGGATCGGGGTGCTCTATTCAGTAGACGGGCTGAATGACACGGCACACACCGAAGGTTGTTGCTGCTGCGGCGGAAATGAGATCACCAACTGTGAGCAGATCAACGTGAATATCCTCGCTTATACGTTGCTTTACTGATTGGATGGACGCTTGAGCGCAAGGCGTGCGTATTACCAGCGCTGGCGCCGCCGGGGAGACCCTCGCCGCGTCATGGCGGCGATGATGGCCCTGCTCCTTGGCGCGGCGGTATGGCAGGGATGCCACAAAACAGAGCCGCCTGTGCAAAGCACAGTCATCGTGATCAGCGGCGATACCCAGGGATGGATCACACCCTGCGGATGCACCGCAAATCAGTCGGGTGGTCTCCTGCGGCGAGCCACCTATCTAAGCCAGCTTCGTGCCACGGCGAACGTTTTATATTTCGATGTCGGCGGAGCGGGCGCGGGAAATTCTCCGTTTGAACTGGCCAAGCTGGAAGCGACCCTCGCCGGCGAAAACGCAATGGACATCTCCGCGCACAACATCGGCGCAGCAGAATTGGCCATCGGGCCAGAGATGCTTCAGCGTATAGCTGCCGAAGCGCGGGTGCCCCTGATTTCCGCAAACGTCCGGCTCGGCGATGGCAGCGCTATCGCGCCGCCGCTGCGGATATTCAACTCCTCGGGAATGCGTCTGGCGGTCATCGGCGTCTTGTCGCCGCGTTATGCAACACCCGGCATCACCATCGATGATCCGCGGCAGGCGATTATCAATACGATCTCGCTTCACAAAAGTGAATTTGACGCCATCCTCGTGCTGGCTTATCTCCCCGACGAAGAACTGGAGCAACTCGCGTCATCGTTGCCGGAGGCGGATGCAATCATCGGCGGCCCAACCGGTCAATCCATCGTTCCCCGCGCTGTGGGGCCGGTGTTGCTGGCGTCGGCAACCAACAAAGGAAAATTTCTGGTGAAGCTGAAAGCGTCCAATGCCGCCTCAGGCAAATGGACAGGAGAAGTCGTCGAACTGGGGCCACGCTATGCCGATGACCCGGCACAATCGGCAAATCTGCTCGCCTATCTCGCTCGACTGCATGACCGCGATTTCACCGCGTCGGAATCAGGATTTGCCCCCATCCTGCCTGTCGGCGCTCCAGGGGATTACCGCATTGCCGGTAATGCATCCTGTATCGCGTGTCACGCCGAATCGGAGATTGCCTGGAGCCACTCTCTCCATGCTGTCGCGGGAAAGACATTAGAGCCGCGGCATTTTGAGGCCGACCCCGATTGCCTGCGCTGCCACACAACAGGATACGGATTGCCGGGCGGATTCATTTCACCGCTTCGCACTCCGCAGATGTATGGTGTCGGATGCGAGAGCTGTCATGGTCCCTCAGAAGCCCACGTAAATGACCCCAAAATTCACACCCAATACCTGGCATTCGACCAATGCATTCGTTGTCACGATGAGGAAAACAGTCCAGCCTTCAATTGGCAAATCTATTGGCAGCGCATCCGCCACGGAAAGGCAACCACCCAGCCCGAGATGACGCCATGATGCTTGCCGGCATACGTCGCTTTTGCCTCACTGTTCCGCCGCTGTTTGTCGTCGCCCTTTCCCTCGCATCGCCCGGCGAACTCGCCGCGACACAGCCCGCGATTAATATCGTCGCGCCATTGAAATGGATCGATTCATTGGACGTGGCATATCTCCAGGCGCAGCGCACCGAACAGCCGATTCTCGTGCTGGTGGAGGATGATGCCCACCCTTCCTCTGAGCGCGCGATTGACGCGGTCGCATCCGCGGCTTCGCGAGATCCCGCGAATTCATGGATATTGGTTCGTCTCGACTTACCGCAATCCAAAGACGCGGAACATACCCTCGGCATCGCGACAGCCCCGGCGATTGGCGCGGTACGCGCCGATGGAAGTGTAGCTGGGATAAAGGCCGGCCCGCTGGATGATAATTCGTTGCCAAGTTGGATCATTTCCATACGGGCCTCCGCAACAAGCCGGCCATCGCTCCAGTCATCTTCGCGGCAGGAAAATATAACGGAACTGGCAAGTCAGGATGAGGCAACGCGTGAACTCGCGGTCCGCCGGCTTGAGCAAGATCGCGCCGCGGCGGACGAAGTCGTCGATGTGCTGTACGACGGGCCGATGTCCGCTCGCCTGGCGGCGCTGGACCTATTGGAGCAGTGGGGGGCACCGGTCGGCGGAATCGATCTATGGAATCCATCGACATTGACTCGGCAGCGCAGAAATACGCTGGCCGCATGGTCGCGTTCAGGAGTCCCGTCGTCGCAACCTTCCGGCGGTGCAAAATCGTCAGCTTCGATTGCCGATGTGAACGTCGAACTGGACGCGCTTCTCAATGCCCCCACCGACATCGAAGCCCGCGGCATTCGGGAACAAATGGCACACTTTGGCCCCGCGGCATTGCCACTGATCCGTCGGCGGATTGAAGCCGATCCCTCCGATGCCGACAAACAGCGCTTGATGGCTCTGCGCTATCGGCTGGTCGCCGGAGATCTATTGGCCGAGACATGGCCGGGCGGCTTTGACCGCCTGGCATCGAACGACCCGTTCGTGCGGCGAGGAGCGGTCGATGAGTTATCACAGCACGTCACCGGCGAAGATTCCCCGCTCCTTGTTGAGCTTTTCAGCGACAACGACGAATTCGTTCGCGAGCGTAGCCTCCGGTTGCTTCAATCCGTCAGCGGCGCCGAATCGTCCCGTGCACTGATCCGGTTGCTCGGCGACCCCGAGCCCAACGTGCGGGCGGCCGTCCTCAAAACGCTCGCCGAGAAACCCGATCCATCCCTGGCGCCCGACCTCGCTCGCTATGCCCGATCGGAAAAAGATCCAGACTTGATCGTTCATTGCATCGGCGTATTGCAAAAAATTCCCGGCGATGAATCGGTGAACTGCCTGAAGGACCTGCTGCATCATCCCGCCTGGCGAATCAGGGCCGAGGCATGCGAGGCCATCCACCAGAAGATGCAGGCCCACGAACAGATCGAACCGGTTCTCGCCGCCTCACTGGTGGAGGCATTGCGCAAATGTCTCGATGATCCTGATGACTTCGTGATAAGTCAGGCCGCCATCGCCTTGGTGAGTTTTAATATTCAATCTGCCAACCGGTCGGTGATGGATTCAATGGAGCGGCATCCCTCCATTGGGCTTGACGTTCTCAATTCGATTGGCCGCGACAGGGAATCTGTGGTGATGCTCCTGCCCGCGATCAGAAAACTGGCGTCGAATCCAAAGCCGCAGTTTCGGGCATCAGCTATCCGCGCCATTTGCCGGTTCGCCCCCAACTCGGCAGGGCACGAGGTCACCGAGGGATTGAACGATCCCGATCCCACCGTCCGCCAGGAGGCGGCCACCGGATTGGCAACAGCCCTGGAAGAAATCTTTCCCGAAAACGGCACTCTTTTCGCCGAGCCTGGAAATTATGCCAGCACGCATGAAACGGTCGATGTGGGGCAATGGGTCCGCGATTTCATCGCCGGCAGCCGGCGGCCGAGTTGGATGCTTCCGCTCAAGCCGCGGTTGGAAAAAATGATCGCCTCTCCCGACGAACAAGCCCGCGTTGCGGCCGCCATGTCGCTCTGCGCTCGGCGGAGAGTCGGAGGCGTGGCCCGTTCTCCAGAATTCCGCCGATTCAGAACTTGCCCGCGGAACTGAAGCCGCCGCTCTTCCCTGGCTCGGCTGGGACCGGCGCAAACTACTTTGGGACAAGCTCATCTCCATCACACCCGATGGACAGATGTCTCGGCTGATCGAGGAATTCGCCGCCGTCCCCGATCCGCGGGCCGTAAGGCCTCTCTGGGCGTTGCTGCGCGATCCGCCGCGAGACACACTTTTTTCCGCAGTGAACCAATCCCTGCAAAATATTTACGGACTCAATGATTCAGTGACCGTGATTGCGGGCCAGGGGTTACCACCGCCGACTGCTCAGGCCCAAAAATGCCTGGCCGACATCAAGCCAATGCTTGATCAGGGGGGTGAGCTTCAGAAGGTCGAAGCGCTTTGCCTCCTGTTCAGGATTGATCAAAACGCGGTGGGTAAATCCGCCGGGGAGATCTACCGGAAGAAAAAGAATAGCCCGTCGCTCCGTTGCGATGCGCTGAAAATCCTGCTGCTTTCCCAGCCAGACAAGAGCGCCGAGCCGATCGCGGCTGAAGCGATATCCGATCCCGCGGTTCGCAACGTCGCCGTTTCATATCTGGCCGTGGGAGGCCAGGCCGTTTGGATGATTCGCAACAGCGTCTATCTCAATCCATCGACGAATCTAATCAACATTCAATTTACCTACGCGGGGCAGGGCGGTTCGATCATTCCAATTCATGTGCCGGCGGGCCTCAATGCGGCTTACCTTGGAGAATTGCTTTCTGATGACGATCAGGATGTTGCCGCTTACGCCGGATATCTGCTGTCGCTTCAGCGCGATCACCGCGGGATCGAGCCGTTGCTGCGCGCCGCTCAGGCGCATGGCTTCCAGGACGACCAGTGGGGGAAACTCGCCTACCGCGCTATCACGACGCTCGATGACGATTCGTTCACGCCGGTGCTGCAGCGCATATATGAATCGTATGCAACGCAAACATGGGAACTGCGTGAATTCTACTGGACGATCCGCGCCATGCACGGGCCTAACGTGCTGAAATTACGCAAGAAAATCCGCGACGAGGTGGGCATGCAACAGTTACAATAGCTGCCGCGACGGAACGTTCGAGGAAACATCAATTCTGAAAGGACGATCAGCAATGCTTCAGAGGCAAATAAAATCGATGATGGCGATCGTTTTGATCCTGGGTGCTGCGCAAGCGCGGCAGATGATTCGCAGTCAACCGTAACGGTTTCCGGCCATGCTTCGGCGCCTCGCAAGCCGGAAATTCTTCGCCTGACGCTGATGATAACAATTCAGGGAAGTGACATTCACGATGCCCTGGCAAAGCTCAAGGCGCGGCGTGACGATACCAGCGCGCTGGAAGCGACCGGCGCGGATAAAGCCTCCATCAAGTTTTCCGATCCCGTCGAGGGCGCTGATGGGAATCTGACTCCCCAGCAACGATTGATGCAGCAGATGATGGCGCGCAACCAGCGGCCCGCATCCACCCAACCATCCGGCGTGAAAATCTCCTCCACTCTGACCGCCGAATGGCATTTACCAGACGCTTCACCGGACGATTCCTTAGCGGGCGCTCTGGAACTGGAGGACAAGATTAAGGCCGCAATCGCCAAAGCCGGACCGGGCGATACCAAGACTCCGGAAGAGCAGGAGGTCGCCGATGAGATGGCCGCGCAGCAAAACACTGTCGAAGGAACCAAGCCCGACGAGCCGCAATTCGTCTTCGTTCACCGCCTCAGTGACGATGAGCGGGCAAAGATCCTCGCCGACGCATTCGCCGATGCCCAGTCGCAGGCTCGCCGAATGGCCAGCGCCGCGGGCAGGGACCTCGGCGATGTAACGCAAATCTCCCCTTCTAACCCGCAGGCTGAAAATCCAGCCTCCGTCTATGTCGAGGCAATGCTTGGATCAACCAACGGTTCGGCATCCTCTTCATTAGATGATGCCGAAATATCCGCCTCGCAAGTAAACAACGTTAGCCAGAGCGTTACTTTAGCGGTCACCTTCAAATTGAAGTAGGTTCGGAACGGATCGCTCAGGCAATAAGGGGGATAAAAAGTCTTCTTGAGCCCAAAAAGCGCTGCACAACAGTTAGCCAGCCCTGCGTGAATACTCGGGGTTGTTGGCTCAGCGGTTAGAAAGTGAATAGCCTACACCCTCGCTCTAGACCAATATTTCGAAATCGTGACTGAGGCGGCATCGCCAATGGCCCCAGTGCGTCATCGGCCGATTCCGCTAGCTCAGAGACGAATTCCCCAGCTCGCAGTTTTTTATGGTCCACTCCACCATATGCTCGCTTTAGAACATCGTGTTGGTGTTCTTGGCGGCGGCTGGCACGGGCTGAAGCACATCCCAGTGCTCGACGATCTTTCCATCAACATCGAAGCGGAAAATGTCAACGCCAGCGATTTCTTGGCCAAACAAATTCAGGTAGCGCACATGGACGAATGCCAAGTCGCCGTCGACCGCGATCCGTTTTACCTCGCAGGGAACGCGTCCCACCTGCTTGAGAAAGCTCATGACGCCGTCGATCCCGTCTGCAACCAACGGATTGTGTTGGATGTATGGCCCGGACACGAGTGCCGGAAATAGGTCAGCCCGACCTTCGTTAAAGACTTGGTTATAGACGATGTCAAGCGAGTGTCGGATGTCGTCTCGTGTCACAGTTCGTTCAGACCTCATGATGGGTACTCCTTAAAGGGTGGTTGAACCAATGCTGTATATGGCAGTCCTTCGTCATAGGCGGCTCAGCCGCGGGCACTACGCAGGATGTCTCTTGCGAGGAATTCATAATGCGCTAGTCAGCAAATGGTGCGTTTCCCATGCTTGGGTCGATCGACATTGCCAGCCGAATTTCAAAGGGTCGCCGGATCGTTACGTTCTATCGAGCGGGATGTCCAGCCTGCGAAGTGGCGATTGCCGAAATGGGTTCGCGAACGACGTCATCCAATACACCACATGCCCTTGTTGAAGTTCCTTCGGAATCGGACGATAAGCTGCCCACACGCCCCACGAACTGGGCCACAGGCAAGCTAAATTCCAGATGGGCCGTATTGCAAACGCCGCTTACCGTCGTCCTGGAAGAAACGAAAGTTGTCTCAATTGGCAACATGGCTGAACGATCAGCGATGCCGGCGTACCCAAACGAAGGAGAGGGCAGATTTTGTGGCGACGATGGTTTCGCCAACCCGGTGGATCGCGGAACTGGGGTCCGTAAGGCCCGGGACAACTGTGAGCGTCAGTTTTCCGATAAAAAGTCCCATTGCGCAAAGCGTTTCCGTTCGCGGTGTGAGCACCGGATGTGACTGCACGAATTTGCCTGATCCACCGACCGCACTTTTAACAGAGATCACGACCGATGTGAGAGTTTACATGCATGTCCCAAAGCACCCGACGAACTTCGACTCGGAAGTCCTATTGACCTCAGATCAACCGCAACTGCCCCCGCTGGTCTTAAAAATTGAGGGTCGCGCTCAATAGTGGCCGGAAGATGCATATCCCATTCACCCAAGTCGGTGAAAAACGATCAGGCCGGGCCACTTATGGACGAACGTGGTGTCTGGCGTATGCGGTAACATGACTATGTGGCGGCCGTGGAAGATGCTCTGCTATCGCCCAGCCACAGGCGACAAACTTGGTTGCTCTGCGCACCAGTGAACTTTAGTTGATTGTGCCCTGTATCGACAGGGTCGATGCCACGAAAGGAAATCTGGCTTATCGACGGAGTGAAGAGCTTGTCGCCCCGTTGCAGTCGATCCGGAATTAGCCAGGCGAACGGGGGATCAGGCACAGCCAACTCTGATGGTGTTTTGTAGCGGAATGAAATGCAGAACCATTATTTCGTGGACTGGAAATAGCGATGTCCGGTTCCTGATGCACCCTGCATCAGGAACCGGATACCTTTTTGATCTGGCAAGGGCTAGGAGCGTCGGCATTTTTTAGCTATGCCGCGCAGATTTCGAACTGGTGATCTACTCAGTTTGCCCATTGCCTGATGGAGCTTTGGTGATCTGCGGCGTTCAATGAGGGACCGCAACATTATTGCAGCACTTCAAAATTCACGCCGCTATTTTAGAACCGCATCCTTTGGCGGCAGCATAACTCCCGCTACTATTGATTCACTGACCGAATCCTCATTTCTTTCGCCGGACAGATCTATGGTGACGAATTTGGTCTCCCCGGCGGTAATCCAGGTATACACAATCCACTCGTTGGCGGTGGTAAAATGCTGCTCCGTGTAACCCGAAGAACCCTCTGCGGTGAACATATTCTTGAACCATGTCACAGACTCCGGTTCCCGTTGGGTTTCGCTCCATGAGTGGATACCCTTCACAGAGATCTGAATCCATCCGTCCTTGCCAATGTTTTCCACTTTGACTACAGCAGTGTTGTCGCTGAACATGTTCTGGTCTACTTTCCACCAGCGCACTACGGTTTTCGCAGGTGGTTCGGGTGGTGACGGAGTAATCGCTGCAGGCTTGCTGTGAAAATACAACGCGATTCCCATCACGCTAATTACGAAGCTAAGGACGAGTACACCCTTTTTCATTTTTTGTAAATTATTTGAGAATCATCGTTCGGCGCCCAATGCGCCCGATTTCATATGCCAGAGTTTACTATGATCGCATTTTGCGATCAAGTGCGGTGTGGGACGACCATCCTAGCCAATGGTCGCCTCGATGTTCACTGCTGGCCACGATGCATTGGTTGCTGCCGTTGTTCAGATGCGCAAACGAGCGGCCATGACCCAGCGTCAATTGGCCAAGGCTTTGGGGCGAGAACAGAACCTGATCGGCCGAATCGAAACCGGCCAAAGGCGAATCGATTTGATCGAATGGGTTTCCATCTGTCGAGCTTGCGGTGCCGACCCCGAAACCGAAACTGTTAAATTTGTTCGTTTAGTCACCCATCTCATTCCGAGCAGACGCCACACCGCTGAAAAGCCGAAAAAGAAATAGTTGGGAACACCGGCGGCGTTGGCAGGGCTGATAAAACTGCGCTCGCATTTTAAAAGCTTTCTAAAGTCGCAACACGTACCAACACGTCGAAATCGCGACTGATGCGGCATCGCCAATAGGTAAGGAAAAATCAGGCGAATCCAGTGGTCTGCGCTCGAAGCCGCCCGCACCGGTTCCCAGGAAAACTCCCGGAGCCGGTGGGGGGGTGCTTTGCCGACGGACCTCGGCGATTCAGTTGCACAACGATGTACCTCGGATGCACATTCGTCCTGTGGTCAATCCGCCGCGCAATTCGCTTGTTTAAGGACCGGCGGCCGCGAATCGGCCGCCGATCCTATGCCGTCGTTATCTGCTGGTCGGGAGGAACCGCTGCTTCCTGTTCGTGAGACCCGTTCGAGCAATTAGAAGTGCCCAGTTGCTTGCGTCGCGCGACCGTCAGGCACCTGCAATCCTGTCTGTTCGGCTTGCCATTTCAGCGACTTGTCGATTGTCGCGCGGTCGACATGTAATTGATCTGCAATCTTACCCAGGGGCATTCCCTGGTTGTAAAGCGAAAGGACTTCCGGGGCGATCACTTGGAATCTCGGTAGCTGCAGGGTCTTTTTTGCCAAGCCTGCACGTCGGCTACGCCCGTCGGGTGCCCTCTGCCCGCGGCATTCGACCTGTTTTGCCGATTCCTCGTGGTCGGCGATTTGCCGTTCGAGAGACGACCGTTTAGCTCGCAGCTGCTGCAAACGCTGGCCGCTCTCGCGACGATCCGTTTCAGTATCGCCCGGATGGTCGAGGATGAACTGGGTATTTTCGGTGATTGCCTTGATTTCCCGCTGGAGAGATGACAGCCTTTCGGGATCCGGTGTATTTGCCACCGCAATTTGCTCTCGCGCTGATTTCGCAAGCAGATTGATCAAGTTCCCGTCGGCACTGATCCGCGGAGCCAGCGTTTGGATGAGCGCCGACAAAGCCAGTTCCCGATTCACCGATGAAAAGAGCGGCCCGACCTGACCCGTTCCATTCAGTTCAGTGTTGTCTGCTTTGCAGGCAGGACATGCGAGCCGCTCGCCACGGGCACCATAGGGTTTCAAGTAACGCTGATGTGTATCGCACCAGAGAAGATCTTTGAGCGGATGGATGACCAGATCTCCTGTGGTATTGCGTCGCTTGCGGCCGCCACGCCCGGCCCGTTTGGTGATGCGTTCCTGGGCCGTGAAAAACGTGGCATCATCGACAATACGTAGAGACTCATTTTGGTGCCGGCGGTGGGGTTCGGCGCGTGGGGACCGCCGGCCGTAATCGGCTTTGCTCTGCCAAATCGTCTCGTTCCTGCCGTACGGCCAGTCGCCGATGTACCGTCGGTTCTGCAGGATTCGCCGAACAAGGAGCCACGTCCACTTCTCGGCTCGCGCCGGCGGTGACGTATTCTCCTTACGCAGCTGCCGTGCAATTTCGTGATAGTCGAGGCCCTCTTCAATAAACCAGTTGAAGATTCGCTTTACCGCTTCAGCGGCGCTTGGCTCAATCGCCAGCTTTTGACGCGGCTTACCACGTTTGGTTCGAGGTCCGTCGACGTCGATTCCCGTATATCCGTAGGGCACTGATCCATGCACACAGTCGCTGAGGAGAAGGCCCACATGTGCGGCGCGGATATGCCCGGCGGAATTGGTGACCTGGACCTCGTCGACCATCGCAAAAACGAAAACCAGTTGCTTCCAAGATTCCGTATTTGCCGTATCGATATTCTGTAGAACGAAAACGCACCGGCGCTTTTTCTCAATGATTTCTTCTTCGACGAACTTCAGGGCCAAGTGAATCTTTCGGTGCAGACGGTTCGTTGATAGGGTGATGACAACATCGATCTCATCAGCGTCCAAAGCGTTAAGCATCGCCTCCAGACCCGCTCTCTGCCGCTTTTTGCCGCTGACCGCAGCATCAGTGAAAATATGCTTTTGTATATCGACCTCCACATCATTCTTCTTCGCCCAGTCCAGGCACGCACGCGTCTGATCCTCGAGGCTGTGCTGAAATTTGGTGCTGAAACGAGCGTAGACACATCCGCGGAGTTTGCGCCGACCGGCGGGGCGGCGTCGGCCGGTTTCCGGCACGATCAATGCGTCAAACAAAGCTGAAACTGGTCTTGGAAACTTGTCCCGGTTTTGTCCCGTTCGGAGTACCTCATGACGGTGAATGACCGTGGACAACAAGTAACAACTGGAATACGCTAGAGCCGATTTCATCGGCCTGTAGCGCCCTGCTGCCGGATCGTGTAATCTCCGCGTGATCTGACACGGAGGTTTGATGGCGTATCCGATGGAATTCCGGCTCGCGGTCGTTACGGCGTATGAGGCGTGCGGGTCGTCGATCGAAGTGGCGGAGGAATACAACTGTTCCGCGTCATGGGTCCGGCGACTGCTGCAGCGGGAACGCGAGACCGGATCACTCGAGCCCAGGCCGCCGCAGCGTCCCGATACCAGCAAGCTCGACGACGCGGACCTGAACCGGCTCCGGGAACTCATCCTGCAAAAGCCGGACATGACGCTGGGGGAACTGGCGGCGGCCCTGAATAACAAAGTCAGTGAACCGACTGTCCTGCGGGCGCGGCGTAAGCTGGGGTTCACGCGAAAAAAAAGTCGGTCCATGCCGCGGAGCAAGATCGGCCGGACGTCAGACAAAAGCGTGACCCCTGGTTCGAGCAGTTTGCCGGCATAAGCCTGGAGAGACTCGTTTTTCTGGACGAATTCGGCGCGAACACGCAGATGACGCCCACCTACGCGCTGGCGTTGGCCGGCGAGCGTGCGGTGTGCCGTGTTCCACACGGTCACTGGAAGACGATCAGCACCATCGCCGCCATGAGCATCCGGGGAATAGTCGCCGCCGCCAGTTTTGACGGAGCAACCGACACCGAAACGTTCCTCGTGTTCGTGCGGGACGAACTGGCGTCGCAGTTAGAGGCGGGACAGATCGTGGTGCTGGACAACCTGCCGGCGCACAAATCACCGCACATCGACCACCTGATCGAAGCCGCCGGCTGCTCGGTGCTTCGCCTGCCGCCGTACTCTCCGGACTTCAATCCGATCGAAATGGCGATCTCCACAATGAAACGCCTGCTCCGCTCGATGGCCGAGCGAACCGTCGAAGGCCTGTTCATCGGAATCGACAAGGTCCTGCGTGCGGTGACACCCGACGACGCCATGGCGTTCATACGGCATTGTGGATACACCGCTACAACCCGATGAAATCGGCTCTAGCTGCTTATTAGGTTTGGATTTAGCCCGAAAACTACGAGAAGGGGCTGAGATTCGCGAAATCGTGAAATCGAATCTCCCCCTCCCCGTTTCCCGCTTTGTCGTGAATGAACGTTCAACGGTACCTGTACAGCTTCACACGCTGGACGGTCCAGCCGTCGTCTTCCAGATGAACGTGTCGGCCCTGGTGGGTTTCATCGCCGTTGAGCCAGCGAGCGCCGACCCAGGCGCCTCCTTTTTCATAGCGTCCTTCCTGCACGCGATCGATGCCGACCTTTCCTATTCCGTCGGCCGGCGCGAAGGTGATGGTCGCTCCCATGCCGGCGATCACAAATTCGTCCTCTGGTAATTGGAGAATCATCACGCTCCCCAGTGGTATTCCCGGGGGCGCTTCCCATTTTCCTGAGCCGAGGGTCGGCAGGGTGGTTGTCCGCGTGTCGCCACCGGTCCGCGGCTCGTCGAACTGTGCCTCGAATACGATTCCCCCGACTTCGCCGCGCTGCGGCTCTCGGCTGACCGTCCAGTCGAAAGCGATCTGTGGAGACAGGCCGATGACTTTCTTATCCTCTTGGCAATTCAGGATGATGTCAGACAATCCCGCCAGCAGGCTGTAACAATTTGTAATTTGCCTTTCTCTGTCCGGACTGACGTTCTCAATCGAGAACGGCCCAAACCCGATGGCGCCAAATTGCGCCGCTGCGTATAAGGCATTTGCGGGCGCTCGCGCCGATGCCGCCATCTCCGGAATGAAAAGTGGATTTCCGTTTCGGACATAGCGGTCGCACCACTCCATGAAGTTTGGAAAATAAATGTCGGGGCAGATCATATCCAGTGAGGGCGTTCCAGCCCGCCATACTGCCAAAAGATGCGGCAGGGGGCCGGCGCTGGGATACTGGCCGGGCTGATATCCCGGACGGATCAGGGCCGCGTTGGCGTACATCGGCAACGGATATTCCTTCTTACCCGAAGCGGCGACCTTCTCCACGTAATTTGCAAACTGCCAGGCTGAAAATACTTCTTCTCCCTCTGGGCCGGAGCCGAAGACATCGCTCCATGTGCCCTGGGTTTTTCGGCCGGCCTTTTCCCAGAGAGAACCGGTCTCCGGTCCTATTTTTTCCTGCGCTGCCAGAGACAGCAATATGCTCGGAACATCGCTTTTATAGGCTGATTCAGATATTTCCGAATGATCTCTCGCCTCCGGAATCATCCCAATTTCATTTTCCACCTGCACCATGATGACGGTTTGTTCTTCAGCGTCGTAATCCTTTGTCCATCGCATGAGAGATGCAAAGGCGCGGGCGTCCGCTTCATTCGCCGCCGCGCTCTCCGGGCTGATCATTTCCATCGTGTCGCCCGATTTCTGCCTGGCGCGTTGAAAACGGGCTGTATCGCGTTTCACCCAGCTCGGCGCATAGCACGACATGCTGTTTTTCCAGGTTCCGAACCACAAGTAGACCAGATGCAACCCGTGATGCCGCGCACGATCGATCGCGCCGGCAACCAGAGAGAAATCAAATTTTCCTTCTTCAGGCTCGATCAAATCCCAATAGACCGGAAGCATGACGGTGTTCAAATTCATACGCTGGCATCTGGCCAGCGCGGTTTCCAAAACATCCAGATCAGAGGCCGTGGAGTTTCCAAGCTCGCCGCCCAGGGCAAGGTAGGGCTTATCGTTTACGAATAATTGGATGGCGCCGTGGCCCGTTTGGCGCAAACATGGGATTGAGGGGGTTTCCATTTTCGAGTCCTGCGAACAGGCGACCTGACAATACATGACCATGATGGCAGCGATAATGCCAACCAGGTTTGTGACCTGGGCGCACCCCCTGAACTCGCGAGCGGCTTCCGCATCGCTTTTCAAATTTGGAGCAGGCAGAATCGATTTCATTCTCATTTTTGATCACCCGACGAATACGACTTGCTGATCTTGTGTTGTTCTGCCGGAGGCGTCCAGAACGGTTCACGTGTCAATTTCGTGTTATTTTAAGCCTATATTTTTCTTGACCACCCATAAAAATGCATTATATTCGTCTTAGGTAATCGTTTACCTAGATTGAGCGAATGCGGCTTACAGCATCGCGTTTGCGACACACTTCTTTCATCTTGGAGGGCATATGCGACGGGTCCTTTCTCTGGCTTCAATCACCTTGGCGGGGTCATTATTGATCGCGTCGGGTGCCTTTGGATCAACGGTCATCGGTACCTGGACGAGTGATACGAGCGATCAGTGGATCGACTGGGCTACGCAGTCCGGCTATGCCGGCGGCGCAACCAGTTTGCCTACGCCAGAGTATACATTCGCAAACGATGGTGTCGCGGGAGGCGATAGTTTGTTGATCACGAAATCCGGCTTTGCCCAGGATCTCGCCGTCAAGCTTGAATACATCCCTGGCGCAATGGCGGCATTTGAAGCCAACAATGCCCTGCAGGTGACGATGACCGTGCCGTATTCGGCCAGCGGATTTACGCAGATTTATCAACTGGCGCTCAATGCGCCGGGATGGGGCTTTAACGGCCTGACACCTTCTCCAGTGCCGTTTGCAGAGTTTCCGGTTGGAGGGCCCAATAATGGCCTGACGACCTACACTCTGGACTTCAGCTATGCCACAGCTCTGGCGTCGATCCCCGCCAACCCCGGTTACGCTGAATTCATCTTTGCAACGAACAATGGCAGTGGCGCCTCAAATCAGTACTACATTGACAATGTTTCGCTGGTGACGGTGCCGGAACCGGCCACCTGCGGGCTCTTGTTCGGCGGCGTATTGCCCCTGCTGGCGGCCCGTCGTCGTCGGCCGAGCTAGTTGTTGAACCCTCTTTTGCCCAGAGCTACCCTTCTTCTCTGAACCAGAACGAAGGGTGGCTCTGTTTTTCTGGACGAATGTTGTTATCCGTAACTTTGATATAAACCGCACCTTGCGGCCAGAAGCCACTTCATTTCCCGGTCGATCGAGTACTTCGTTGAGATTTTGCTTGACTAAATAAGTGCCTGAAATATGATAGGTAATCGGTTACCTAAAACACGTAACCGATTACCTAAGATTGAACTTTTGGGCTTCCGCTGACGTTGGAGTAGAGGAGCGAAAGCCATCACGAGGCGGCTGCGAACAGGCATATAGCGAGGTTCAATGCTTTTTTTTAGAAACAACGAGAGAAGTATCCCAGTGCGAGGCGGGATGGCCAGGCTTGGGATTTCCGGGCGAGGCGCAATTTCTGGTCGAGCTTTTACGCTGGTTGAACTGCTCGTTGTGATTGGGATTATCGGATTGCTGGTGGGGATATTGCTGCCGGCGCTCACTGGCGCTCGCGAGCAGGCGAATCTCATCGCCTGCCAATCAAATCTCAGGCAGATTGGTCAGGCATCCAAATCTACGCGGTTGATAACGGTGGATCATTTCCCGAGGGCATGTGGCAGGGTGTCAGTACTCCCAAATCGAGAATTCCCTGGGCCCCCAATACCAAGGATTACACCCAGTTTGTGGATTGGACAACACTGCTCGGGCATGACCTGAATGGCTCGATCGGATCCGCCTACAATAACGGCACTTCGTCGTCGCAGCAGCTTCTGAGCGGCGTACGCAAAGTATTCTTGTGTCCCTCCGCCCCCCGGCGGCGATACCGATGCCAATGACATTCTTTATCAATACATCTGTCACCCCCGGCTCATGCCCTGTCTCGGAAATGACGACAAATACGCCCAGCACATGCAGAACTTGGGGTCCAATACTATACCTCTGACCCCATACCGGCTGGCGGACGTCAAACATAGTTCAGATATTGCCCTGATTTTTGACGCAAGCCTCGGGCTAATGGTGGATGGAAATTGGCGCGTCAATGGAGATCCGGGAGTTCCATGGGGGGGCGCTATTTGCAACGGCTGGATAGGCTATAATCCCAATGGCTGCCTCACCGACGACTACAGCCTATACCCGCCAATCAATGGGCAGCCCGTCACGCAGGCGACGCCTGTTCCCATGCTTCCCAATTATGGCGACGTTGCTTTTGCGAGCTTCATCAACACTGATGATGCGGACTCTTCCAATGGCGGGATGAATCACAAAAACCCATTTAACATTCGCTTCCGCCATATGCGTGATACCGTGGCCAATGCGCTGATGGTTGACGGGCACGTTGAATCGTACACATACAACCCCAAGACGCAGACAAGTACATTGACGATGTACAACATTTGCGTGCCTTGGAAACCGCCGCGAATGCCAAACTGAACCGGCAGAATGGCGGGAGGAGATTCAAGTCGAAGAGGATTTTGAATGGCGTAGAAGAGAAGGTTCGAAAGACACATCCTTAAACTTTGGAGGGTTCTAATGCGTCACAACAAGAAGAGTTTGGCAGCTGCTGCTGCTCTGATTTCTGCTGTTTCTGCGGTTGCGCAGGCAGGTTCGGTGGTCATCGGCAACTGGGAAAATCAAAC
Source organism: uncultured Phycisphaerales bacterium (assembly GCA_963773725.1). Taxonomy (GTDB): domain Bacteria; phylum Planctomycetota; class Phycisphaerae; order Tepidisphaerales; family Tepidisphaeraceae; genus PALSA-1353. The sequence continues at coordinate 993,984 of CAVZCA010000004.1, read as the reverse complement.
GGATGGCTGGTTCGATTGGTCAAGCAATTCAGGTACGAATTACAATCCGGTCCCCACCTTTCCCGGAGGCGGAGAATATTCATACAGCACCATCGGCGCGACGCTAGGCAATAACAGTCTGGCCGTTAATCCCGGCTCCGGATCTTACACCCAAAGCTTGGCTATCAAGCTGCAATATGTAAACGACAGCAATGGCCACAGCGAGCTGCAGGACTTTCTCAGCAACACGGATTTCTCAATCGACGAGACGATGAATTCGGCCGAGTGGTCGACTGACGGAAGCTACGCGGTGACCCAACTGATTATCAATGCGCCGGGCATTGGCTTTGACACCATCGGCTTGCCGAATACGGACACGAGAAACCCCAATTTCCCCGGCGGCTATACCGCCTCCGATTATCCCGGCATTGCGACCGGCACGATGACCTGGAATTACGCATCCCTTCTCCCCACGATCGGCACTAATCCTGCCTACGTCGAATTGGTTTTTATCACGGTTTCGGACTATTCGCAGGTCGGCAATTGGTATTTTGACAATGCGCGTCTGACCGGCCCCGCGATCAGCGGGACGTGGAGCAACATGGCCGGCGACGATCTTTGGACCAGCGGCGCCAACTGGACGGGCGGCACACCGACCAGCGCAGGCGACTCTGCGACTTTCGGCACCTCAATACCCGGGCCGACAACCATTTCCCTCAACGGCAATCAGACCGTCGGCACCATGAATTTCAGCGACGGCACATCCTACACCATCGCACAGGGGACCGGGGGCGGCACACTGACGCTCAGCAATGGCACCGGTACCGCTGTGATCAATGATGAATTCGGAAATCATACGATCTCCGCTCCAGTCTCCGTGGCCGCGGGTGGCGTTACCATCGCCGTGGGACAATCCAACAACACGTTCACAATTTCCGGAAACATCAGCGGTGCGGGTGGAATCACGCTCAACGGCACGAGCAGTTCGCAGGCAATTGGCACAGTTGCCCTGACCGGCACAAACACGTACCAGGGCGCGACGACAGTGGACAGCGGAACTCTGCTGGTAGGCGCGCACGGCGCACTGCCGTCCACCACCAGTTTGACAATTGGCACGGCTACCACGACCGCTGCTGTTGATCTCGCGGCGAATTCCGGCGCATCAGACCATTTCCGGTCTGACCATCAATGCCAATTCGACGCTGGATATCGCCAACAACCACTTCTTCCTCAACTACGCCGCCGGCACACAGGCGACGGAAGATGCGGCAATACGCAGTTACCTCGTCAGCGGCCGCAATGGCGGAGCATGGAACGGCACAAACGGCATCATCTCCAGCGGCAGTTCGGGCGCTGGCGTCGCAGCCGGCTACAGCATCGGCTATGCCGATGGCGCAGGATCATGTCGTCACGGGTCTCTCCTCCGGACAGATCGAAGTGAAGTACACGCTCCTTGGCGACGCCAACCTCGACGGACTCGTTACGGGCGATGACTTCACGATCCTCGTCGGCAACCTTGGTAAAGCCGTATCGGGCTGGGACAAGGGCGACTTCCTCTATACGGGATTGGTCACCGGCGACGATTTCACTGCCCTCGTCGGCAACCTCGGCAAGTCGGCTACCGGCGCTGATGTGGTATTGCCCGCGGCTGACTACGCCGCAATCGATGCCTTCGCGGCGGCTAATAATCTGACATTGCCCAGCGTTCCTGAGCCGGCATCGGCGAGCCTGCTGATTGTGGCGGGAATGGGCATTCTGGCCCGGCGTCGTCGAGACCGCGCGGCGATGTAAATGGTGCGTCGGCTGCCGGAAGAATGGCACAAACGCGGAGCTTCACCTGATGTGAAGCCTGCGCGTTTTTTCCGGCAGGGGCGTTGTGGGAAAGAAAGCGGGGCTGGTTCTGGCACAGGCCGGCGCGGGATTCCGGAAAGAACCTGGCATTGCACCCGGTAGTCTGTTGAGGTCTGGGTCCATGAACCGATTTGCGAAATATGTTCTGATCATCTGCGGAATCTCCTCGCCGGTTCTGGCACAGTCCATCATTGACGGCAACGCCATGGCGCTGGAGTCCAGCGGCACGCCGAACAACACTACTAAAACTTGGACTCTCAGCAGTGACGGGTACGTTGGCGCGTACATTCAGGTGCCAACCAGCGGCTCAACCGTTTCCTTCGATCTGAATGCCGCCGGCCTCGTATCGAACGGTGTGGCTCCTGAAATCACACTGTCGGTCGCGGGTACGAATGTGCCGTTCAACGTCACGACGGCGAGCAATGGAGACTACTTGGCGAACGTCACCTTGCCGGGTGATGCGAATGCGACCAATCCGAACGGGAACGGAACATATCTGGTTCGTCTGCAATTGGACAATCAAACCGCGACGGCAACGCCATCGGTGCAGATCAACAGCCTCGCTGTTACGGGGGCGACGGTTCTCACTTCCAATGGTTCCAACTCGAACGCTCTGGCCCTGGATTCGGCGCAAACCTACGCGGATGAATTTCGCTCCGGGCCCGGCACCATCACTCTGAGCAACGCAAACGGCGTCCATCTGAGCGCTGGAACTTCGGTGCAGGTCAAGCTCATCAGCAACGCGTTCAATTTCGCGACCGCGGTCTACGGGAATAGCCCATTCACAAACGATTCACAGTGGATCAACGTCGGCCCAAACGGGCAGAACCTGGCGCCGACCACGCCCGAGCAGATCAATTACCAGAAGGCAATACTCGCGAATTTCAACATGATCGAACCCGCGAACGCGGGCAAATGGATCAACAATGAATTTACCCAGAACAGCGTTGACATGAATCTGGTTGATGCCATGGATCAGTTCGCGGTGCAGAACAACCTTGGGATCCGGATGCACAATCTCATCTGGAACACCGAGCAGCCGTCGTTCGTTAACAATCTTTTCTCGGGCACGCCCGGCACGCTCTCTGCCGCCAACAAGGCGAAGCTCAACAGTGCCATCACCAGTCGGATTGGCTACTACGTTTCAGCGAATAATCCGGATACGGGTAAGCCTCTGGCGGACAGTTACACCGAAATGGACGTTTTGAACGAGCCATTTCATGGTCAAGCCTTCCAGGACGATTACATCAGTAGCAACGCGCTAGGCGTATCGGGCGTAGCGAACGTTTATGCGCAGGTCGCCGCCGCGGATGCCGCCGCTGGCGCCAATACGCGGCTCTACACCAACGAGTACAATGTCCTGCAGTTTTCCCCGCAATCCATCAGCAGCACCGGCGTGGCTTCAGGTTCAGACCCTTACGCCAACTGGTATCTGAATGGCGTTCAGAGCCTGCAACGCGCGGGCGGTCCCATTGGCGGCATCGGCATGGAACTCTATGTCAACACGAGCACTCCTGTCAGTGCCGCAACGATGCAACAGGCGATGCAGAATCTTTCAGTCGCAAAAGATCCCAATGGCAATCCGATGCCGCTGTCTCTCACCGAATTCGGCGTCTCCAGCGGACAAACTCCCTCTGCTGCCACCTATGATGCCGATCTCACAACCGCGCTCACGATGGCGTACGGCACTCCGCAGGACACGACATTCGGATATTGGGGTGGCGTTGGCGGTCCGAATGACGGCGATGGAAGCATCTACGCTCTCTATGACCAGAATTACAATCTCACAACAGCCGGACAAACGTGGCAAAGCTTCATGAACCAGATCAATACCAACGACACCCTCACCACCAACGCCAACGGCCAAGTTTCCTTCGACGGCACCTACGGCATGTACGACGTGATCGTCAACGGCGTCACCTACACCCTCGACCTCCAACCAGGAACCACCAACTACGGCCTGATGACTCCCATCTCCAGCGTCACCTGGAACGGCGGCGGCAACGCCAACAACTTCAGCTCCGCAGGCAATTGGGGCGGCGTCTCTCTTGCCGCCGGTGATTCGCTCAGCTTCGCCGGCACCACCAAGCTGACACCCAACAACGACACCGCCGCCAACACCGAATACGCCGGCATCACCTTTAATTCCGGAGCGGGTGCGTTCGTCATCACCGGCAACGCCATCAATCTCGCCGGTGACGTCATCAATAACAGTTCTACTCTCCAGACGATCAACCTCAATCTCGCGATGCAGGCGAATACAAACTTCAACGCCGCCTCCGGCAACCTCGCGATCGGCGGCAGCATCAGCGGCGCATTTGCCCTCACGAAAACCGGCTCGAGCACCGTCACGCTCAGCGGCGCCAACACCTACACCGGCGGCACCACCGTCAGCACCGGCACGCTGGTCATCGGCGCCAACGGCGCTCTCCCCGCCAATAGCGCGGTCGCCATCAATGGCACCAGCGAAATGCAACTCGCTCCGAATACCGGACTGGCGACCCTCTCATCCCTCAACATCGCCACTGGCGCGAAGCTCGATATCACCAACAATCACATCATCATCAACTACACGATCGGAAACGATCCCATCAACACGATCGCCAGCTATCTCGGCGCCGGCTACGCCGGCGGTGTCTGGACCGGCCCAGGAATCGCCAGCTCGGTTGCCGCCAGCAACGCGGGGTACAGCATCGGCTATGCCGATGGAGCGGATGGCGTCGTCGCGGGATTGCCCGCGGGTGAGATCGAAGTCGCGTACACCCTCGCCGGTGATGCGAATCTCGACGGCATCGTCAGCGGCGACGACTTCACGATCCTCGTCTCCAACCTCGGCAAATCGGTCAGCGGCTGGGACAAGGGAGACTTCACCTACGACGGCATCGTCAGCGGCGACGACTTCACCCTGCTGGCCACCAACCTGGGCCGCACCGCCAGCGGCGCCGACGTGGCAATACCAGCCGCGGATTACACCGCGTTGATTGCTTTTGCCCAAGCCAACGGATTGATGGCCGATGTGCCGGAACCGGGAACGATATCGCTGGCGGCTATTGCTGGATTCGCGCTCATGGGTCAGCGGTGCAATAAAGCTTAACAATCGTGCAATATGAAAAGTGGCATCCTGGATCCAAAGTTAATCAATAAGCGTCCAACCATGGGGGACGTCGCCCGCATTTGTCGAGTTACTGAAGCGACCGTCAGCCGTGTTCTCAACCACAAAACCAAGAACTTCTCAACAAGCGAGGCCGTCAGGACACGTATTTTGAATACGACGAAAGAACTTGGCTATGCCCCCAATCTGACTGCCCGCGCCCTGAGCGAGCAAAACACGCGGGTGATTGGCTTGTTCGCTTCGCCCCGGATGCATGTCGCGGAAGGCATCAATGAATCATTGATCGAAGGCATCGCCGAAACACTGCATGCCGGCGGTTACGAACTCTTCTTCGGATTAAGTCGGTCTGCCCAGGGCGTGAAGAAATCATTGCCCAGTTGGCGCTTTGATGGAGCGATTCTGATGCAGGATCCGAAGCCCGAAATGGTTGCGGAGTTAGATGTCGGACGTGTGCCATATGTATGCGTGAACGAACGAGTCGGACGAGCGATCGCATATGTGCTCGCAGACGACGCGATGGGTATGAATCGCGCCATTTTGCATCTGAAGCAATTGGGACACACGCGGTTTGCCTATGCGAACGCCCGGGCAAGCAATGCCACCCATTACAGCGTTCACGATCGCTATCGCACGATTCTTGCCGCCGCTCAGGATCAATCCATCCAGCTTGCAGCCGGTCACGAGCTGCCATTTGACTCACCAGAAGAATTCATTCGCAAGTCGGTCATTGAACAAGGCGCTGACGGCAGTGATTGCCTACGAACACCGAAAGGCCGTGATGCTGCTCGGCGCGGCCCGCGCGATGGGATTGCGAATTCCCCATGATTTCAGCCTGATTTGCTTCAACGACGTTTTTCCCGTGGCCATGTTGCATCCTCCTTTGACCGCGGTCGCTGTCGCCGGACGCGAGATGGGCCGGTTAGCGGCGGATCTCCTTTTGAATCATTTGCTCTCGCCGCAAACGCATTCTGGCAAAGAAATCCGGGTCGGCGAGGATCTGATCGTTCGAGATTCCACCGCCCCGCCAAGGAATCAAAAGCCCTAATGCCATGCCAAATAGCGAATTGTGTATAATCGGGAGAGGTGAGCAAACGTCCAACAATCGCGGATATCGCACGGCTATGTGGAGTGACCGCCGCCACCGTCAGCCGTGTTCTCAACGATAACGCAAACTTTTCCACAAGCACGGCCGTCCGGCAGAAGATTAGAGATGCCTGCGCACCAACTGGGATATATGCCCGATATTGGCGCTCGCAATTTAAGCCTCCGTAGTTCACGGGTGATTGGGTTGTTTGCATCGCCGCACACGCATATCGCCGACGGCATTAACGAACATGTAATCGAAGGAGTTACCGAAACGCTCCATGCTGCCGGATACGACGTCTTCTTTGGATTCAGTCGGCGGCGCACATCCAAGAATCCGGTGCCATTCTGGCGTTTCGACGGCGCGGTTTTGATGCAGGCCCCCAAGCCCCAAGCCGTGGCGGAACTCGATTTCCGCCACGTTCCCTACGTATGCGTAAACGAGCGGATGGGCAGCGCCGCGGCATTCGTACTCGCCGATGAGCAATCGGGAATGAGGAGCATCATTGCGCATCTCGTCGATCTCAGCCATGAACGGATCGCCTACGCCAATGCCATCAGCTATTACTTCCCCCACTACAGCACCGAAGAACGCCACGCAGCGCTTCTCGCGGCGGTTCAAAGCGAAAACCTCAGCCTTGTGCCCGGTCATGATGAACCCCTCAACGTTCATGCCGTCACCAAATTTGTTTGAGCGATGGTCCTGGACGGTGGCGCCACGGCGATCATCGCATACGATCATCAGATCGCCTTTATGATTCTGGGCGCCGCGTCTGAAATCGGCCTTAGAATTCCACAGGACTTCAGCCTGGTTTGTTTCAACGACGTCTTTCCCGCCGCGATCATGTCTCCGCCACTCACGTGCGTCGCTGTTCCCGGCCGTGAAATGGGCCGCCTGGCAGCTGAATATCTGCTGAATGATCTTCTTTCCCCCAAGCCCCTGACCGGCCAGGAAATTCGCGTGGGCGAACACTTGATTGTCCGTAAATCGACAGCGCCCCCGAAGAGCAAATGATGCCCAAGGCAAACGAAGACCCGGGTAAACCCTCAACCCATCATTTGGCGCTCGGATCACCGGTCGGCGGGGGAGCAGTATCCGTTTTGGCTGGGGGACCAAGCAGTTCGGTGAAGATCGGCTTCAAAGCATCCGCCCAGATCTGATACCCTTTGAAGCCAGGTGCAGCTTGTCTGGGCCGGTCATGCCGTCAAACAACTTTCCGTCTTTGTCCGCGAGCTTGTCATTCATATTGAGATATCTGACCTTCCCGCCATCAGCAAGCTTCGAAATATTGTCATTGATCCGGTCTATCAGGGGCATGACCGCGATGTTGTCGTTGCGAGGGGTAATGCCCATAAGAATCATTGTCGCGCTGGGGGCTTTTAGCCGGCAGCAGCCAAGAATGGCTTTGATGCCCTGGGCGACGTCTGCGGCCCGAGCGTCGAGGTCATCTCGCGGAGTCGCATTGCCGACGTCATTGGTGCCGGCGAGCAGCACGATGATTTTCGGATTGACGTTATCCAACTCCCCATTATTCAGACGCCAGAGAATATTCTGGGTGGAATCGCCGCCCCAGCCAAAGTCGGCAGCGTTCCAGCCAAAGAAATTCTGGTTCCAGTTTGCCAGAAAATTTTTATATTGAGCATCGCTGGCGCCCCAGCGCCGTGTGATGGAGTCTCCTTCGAAATAAACATCGATGCCGCCTCTTCCGGCCTTCTCCAATAACTGGGCGTGGGCAAGCTGGGAATTCTTATCGAGTCGGGGAATGGGCCGATCGGCCGCCGGGGTCGCATCAATTCCGCTGGAGCGATTTTGCTCTTCACCCGGCTTGATCGTGCCTCCATTGACCAGGATATTGAGCCATTGAGCTGAACGGCTTGTGTATGGCCGCTGCTGGGCTGACGTAGCCAGATTATTGTGCGGAGAGTCGATCATGGGAACCGCTTCCTTGGGTCCTGGAATCTGATTGAAAGCAGTCCAAACCCCGGCGGGCGGGGCGATCGTATCGACAAAACCCATGGCGACGAGCGAGGGAACCTTGATATGCGGCGCGAAATTCACGGGGTCAAAATAGGGCGCGGCTTCCATGATCTTTGGGTTGTTAGACGGCCAAAATGGATAACCCGACCTTCGGCCGCGCAGTGGGCCGTTCAGATCGCATCCAGCAGGTTCGTCAACAATGACGCCAGTGACTTTCGGATTGAGTCCCGCAACACAAATACTCTGCTGGCCGCCCATGCTCGTGCCCATGACGACGAGGGTTTTCCCGTCCCAATCAGAGCGGCCGGCGAGATAATCCACCGCGCGGTAGTCGGCCAGATACATTTGGAGAAAATAGTTTGTGTCCCGATTGTCCGCCCCAATCTTTTCATATTCCTTCAAAGACTTTGGAAGAGCGTTGTAGTAAGAGCGAGGCTGATCCGGCAAGACATCATGGGGCTCGATATTGAGGGTGAGCCATCCTTTGGCGGCATGATCGGTGACCCAATGCTTTTCCAACGCATAGGGCGGACTGGCCCACTGAAAAATAATCAGCCCGGGAAACTTTCCATCCTTTTTAGGTTTGGCTACCTGGCCATACACATGCGTCCCGTTGATGTGGTCCATCTTGATTGTGGCAAATTCAACGTCCGGCTTGCCGCTGTCCGCGGGAGTCAGCACGGCATTCTCCGGAATTTCCTTGAGCATCTTGATTTTGGAATTCCAGAAGTCGTCGAAGTCGGCTGGACACGGAACCGACGGCTGTAATTTCTCAGGCGCCACGGCCGCACCGACGGCCCTGTCCGCGATTCCCTTAACGCCAGTAGCGCCCGGCTCTTTCCCGGGGAACCAGATCTCGGCATAAACCATCGCGGGCTCATCCAGTGTCACTTCGATTGTGGCAGCGCCGGATGCGAGATCAAAATGCCCTTTCTCGATGACGCTAAAATTGTTTTTTCTGACGGTGTATTGGTATTCGCCGTTTGGAGTCGCCCCCTGAGGCAAAGAGACGGACCATCCCACTTTTTCACCGACATCGTAAATACCGCTCGCTTTATATGGAATGAGCGCTATCTGCTGAGCCGAACCTATCCGCGTTGCGGCCTGGAACAAAAATAGGGCGAGGATGATCCTGAGAGCGCATTGTCTTGTTCGAATATTCATACTTTATTGTCATCCGCTAAAGGAGATTTGACTGCGAAAGTTTACCAAAAAGCTACGGCACATGAACTTCGGCCGGACGTGTTGCCGGTGCAGGCGGTCCCTTGATGAATTGGCTGGACCATTCAATAAATGTGGGCCAGTTTTCAGCAACGCTATGACCTCCGGTATGCTGGCGCCAGGCGAGTTCGCCGCCAATCAGCTTCAACACCGGCGGCATCGGATCGGTCAGATAATCGCCGGGTGTTCCCAGGTCCCGCTTTCCCAAAATCCTGTATGCCGGACCCGCCGCAACGGCAGCCATGAAGCTCCCATGCGCATCGACCCACTTGGCGTCCCCTTTCTCCACGACGCCATAACTGATGAAGCAGGGGCGAGGCGCACACATCGCGATCAACTCATGGGAATCCACCGGCAAATCACCCGCTGTCTTGGGCCCGAACACGGCATCGGATGCGCCATACTTCATGAAATTGCCGGCCATCCAGTAATACTCACCCCCAGCCAGATTCTCCACTGCTTCGCCGAAGATATGACGGTGAAGCTTCGCGCCGCCTTCGCCGGATGAACCAATGAACCCAACAGCAATGCGTTCCTCGAACGCCTCGGTCACAATCGCCGCCTTGCCAAAGCGGGAAAGACCCTCAATGCCGACCTGCTTCGCGTCCACGGATTTGTCAGTTTCGAAATAATCCAGAAGTCGGCTGACGCCCCATTGCCACGCCCGCAACGCGCCCCAATCCTCCGGCTTGCGCGGCTGCCCTTTGTTGGTCAGTCCTATGATCCCGGAGGTCAGCGCCGGACCGTCGGCCTGAATGCTGTTGGGATTGATGCTGGCATATCCCCACCCCTTTGAAATGACGAGTTGGTGCCATGCAGGGGCGCCAGGTACTTGGCCGAATCCTCCCGGCGGTCCCGCTGGTCCGCCAGGAGCCGTTGCGGGGCGGGGGCGTCGGAAGCCTGGCGTACCCCCGAATCCTCCGCCAAATTCCACCATCACCGGAACCGGACCCGTTGCGTTGGCAGGCGTCGTCAGGCTCGCCTGGATATTTACCGTGATGAGCGGATACGAAGAATTATCGACATGCCCTATTAATGTTTTCGTGATCGTCGGGATTCCGCCGCTGGTTCCAACGACGGTCTTCGTAACTTCCCAGGTTACCGTCGGCACATTCGGAGGAATTCGCCCATACACCTCTCGCTCGAAGTCTTCGCGAATCTCCGCCCGGCGCGCTTTCCATTGCTCGGCCGTTACTACTTTCGTGCCATCTTTCATGGTCATCAGTTCGGGCAGCGGATATTTGTTAGCAACGGCTTCGTCAAAAGTGCTCTGGCTACGCGGGTCCGGTCCTCGCCGCAGGGCTTTGATTCCGAGTTGATCCATCATGTTTTGATGGTCCCCGTCGCTGGTAAATTTGACCTGAGGCGGAAATGCGCTCGAGCTGGTTTGGGAAGGGAGCGTTGCGGAGTCAGCCGCGTGGAGTGACCGCAAAGTGACGGCTAAGAATAAAGCGGCAAGCACTGTTGCCGACCAATACGGAATGTCTCGTTTGATATAAATCTTCACGGATATTTCTGTTCAATTGTACCGGCTTTTCAGCACGGGCCGCTATCTATATCGGTGCTGTTTTGGAAGAAGGTAGTATGTTAATGTATGGTCGGGATTCAAAGAATCTCCTCCTCTCTGTTTTGGAGGCCTTCTGTAGGCGCCAGTATCGTTGCGAGTGATCGGTTGGATTTCCGGACCCCATGGATGCGACTCCCGCACATAGCCGCATTGGTTTGCTCGCGCAGCGGCTTTGGTTGTCCGTCGTCTCGATGAGCTTCTGGCAATGGGGAATTCTGAGCCTCCTGCTGGGGGGCCTGGGGATTTGGTTGTATGCCCAGCGCGATACCATCCCGCGAAATCCTGCCGATCGCGTGACGCTGGACGCCTTCCTCGCGGATTTAGATGACCGGCTGCCAAATGGAAAGTCTCCCGTGAGCGACGTCGTCGTTTATCCATGGAGCGATGGCGTGCGGCTCGTGACCTACAAGCTGGCCACGCCAAGCGGCAACGCCGTCGAATATTCAAATCATTTCCTGTACGAAAAATCCGTGGAAGGCTCTCCTGCCGAACAGGTCGGCGCCCTTGCCGCTTCCGCCGGCGTTCCGATCCAGGCAATTCGCTGGACCGGACCTCCGATCAGGTTGATGGTTTTCTGGGGCGGCGGAACGGTGGTTGTTGTCGGAATGCTCTGGCCGCTGATTTTGCATCGGCTTCGCAAAAAAGGATTCGGACCCAAAATTCCCGAGCCCGCTGAGATCGTGCCGGAAATTGTCGAACCTGCTGCGCCAAAATGCCCGAGGTTCTTCCGAATCCGGTTGCGAATGTTCCCGCTGTGGCGCAATTATCTTCCGAGCCACTCTCGGCTGCTGCCGTTGCTCGCATTGAAGAGGAGAAGAAATATCGCGGCCAGTATTATCCGGTCGAGCAGCCGCGCCACACTGCCGATGGTTTCACGCTGGTTGAGCTTCTTGTTGTGATTGGAATCATCGGAATCCTTATTTCCCTCACGATCCCCGCCCTGGCCACCGCAAGAAGGGCGGCGCTGCAATTGCAATGCGCATCCAACCTTCGCAGCATCGGCATAGGCATTATGTTCTATCTGGACCAGAATCAGGGCGTCTATCCGCCCGCGTATCTTTACGTCGGCGAGCAGGTGACAGACGGCGTCGAAACCCCCAGCAATTCCGGCGACGGATACGTGCATTGGAGCACCTATCTGTACGGAAACTCAACCGTTCCGCAGGCGGAAGCGTTTCAATGCCCCGCACTTGATCGTGGAGGCATACCGCCGGATGACACCACTCCCGACAATCTTGATCCGGGCCAGACCGCCGGAAGCCCCGGCGTGGTGGATCAGCAGGTTGCCCGCCTGGCCTATACGCTCAATGAAGCGATTTGTCCGCGCAATAAATTTGTCCTGAGTTTTCAGGGGGCGGTGCGGAATTACCAGTACGTGAATCAGAGCCAGGTTTCCGATCCTTCTGAAACCATCCTTGGAACCGAATGGGGCCCGGCGGGGGCGCGAATCGGCGGGACCGACGGCTCATATGAAACCGTCAGCCATCGGCCCGTCGCGGGCTTCATCGGCACCGATGGCACGCAGGAGATGTATCTTTTAAGCCCGAACACCCCATTCCGCCAGGTCACCGCGGCCGATCTTGATCCAGATCCCAGCAGTAGCGGTTCAGTTTCAACGACTCGGCTCGACTGGGTCGGCCGCAATCATGGTCAGCTATCGGGATATCCCGACAAACGCCGAAGTAATTTTCTGTACGTCGATGGACACATCGAGACCAAGAGCATCTATGAAACATTCACGCCGTTCCAATGGGGCCGGCAGTTTTACAGCTTGAACCCGCATGATGATCTCGATCAAACGAAAACCCCGTGAGCCACGCCTCGTCTAAAAAGGCATTGCGAGAATGATGAAACGCGTTGTGATTACAGGCGGTCCCGGCTCGGGAAAGACGGTCGTTACAAATATTCTCGCCAAGGCCAACCCCAAACGATTTTTTCTCGTGCTCGAGGCGGCGACCCAGGTCTATGAAGCTGCGCGAACGCGGTGGGATTTGGTGGACATTGCCGAGCGCCGCAATCTTCAGCGGCGAATTTATCTGCTGCAGCGCGCACAGGAAGACAAAGCCGCCGGCGAGCATCCGGACAAGATTTTAATTCTGGACCGGGGAACCATAGACGGTGCCGCGTACTGGCCCGATGGCCCCGAAGTTTACTGGGCAGAAATGAATACGACACTGGAGGCGGAGCTGGCCCGATATGACCATGTCATCTGGATGCAGACCGCCGCCGCCATCGGCATCTATGATGGCAGCGATTCCAACTCCTGCCGATTTGAAGATCCCGAGGGGGCCATTCGCAGCGGCGAACTCCTGGCGCAACTATGGGGTGGGCACAAAAGTCTCTTAAAAGTTCCCGCGTTTCCTCAGCTCAGTGAGAAAATCTCATCGGTTCAGAAGATATTGGATACGATCCTCGCCTGAGAATGCGGCGGAATCGTCACACCCCGATCGGATGCCAAGTCGTCTTGATTTCCTGCGTGTCCAGAATCAGATATGGGTTTTGTGCTTCATCGCCCAGCCAATCGCTTCGGTCGTAGCAGATCGCCCGCTTCACGTTCACACGCCGATTTGGTCCGCACGGCGGCTCGTTCCTGGCCTCATCGTCTCCGCAATAAATCACCGCGTTCACATCCATGTGGCTGGCGAAATGCTCGATCAATTCGCTCCGTTCTCCCGGTGAGAATATTGACGACGCCGCCGGGCAAGATCGCTGGTGGCCAAGACCTCCGACAACGTGACGGCGCACAGCGGCAGATCGCGCGGGGCCAATGCGATGACGCGTGTTTCCCCCGGCGATTGCCGGGATGATCGTCGAGATCAGGCCGATCAGGGCGCTGTTTTGCGGCGCCAGCAATGCCACCACTCCGGTTGGTTCCAGCACGCTGAAATTAAAATGCGAGCTGGCGACGGGATTCACGCTGCTGAATATCTGCTGATATTTGTCGGCCCAGCCGGCGTAATAAACCAGCCGATCGACGGACGCCTCAACCTCCGCCCGCGCGCTGCGTCTCGGAAATGCCCATCTGAGTCATTTCGGAAATGAATTGCGCCGCCCGCCCCTCAAGCATTTCGGCAATGCGGTAAATGAATCTGCGCCCGATTGTAAGCGGATCGCCCGGCCCAGCCGCCCTGGGCAGCTCGCGCCGCGACCACCGATTCGCGAAAATCCTTGCGCGAGCAGAGGCACATGTTGGCGATCGGCTCACCGGTTCGCGGGTTTTTCAAAAGATAAAACCGTCCCGATTCGGTGCGCGGAAATTTGCCGCCGATGATAAATCTTGTATGTCTTCAGCACCGGCAATCGCGAAGCCGACTCCGTCGCGAGGCTCCTGCGCAATTCGCGACTTGGCCGCTGTTGCCGCGTGGCCGTTGTTTCCGTTGCTGTTGTGCTTTTCCGTTTGCCATGCATAATCCTCAATTCAATTCCACATACGGCATCAACCCATGCAGTCCGCCCTCGCGGCCCATGCCGGATTCTTTGTAGCCGCCGAACGGGCTGGTCGGATCAAATTTGTTGTAGGTGTTGGCCCAGATCACGCCGGCGCGGATTTTGGTGGTGATCTTGAAAATCTTCGATCCCTTGTCCGTCCAGACGCCGCCGGACAGGCCGTACGGAGTGTTGTTGGCTTTTTCGATCGCCTCGGCCGGCGTGCGGAAGGTCTGGATCGCCACCACGGGCCCGAAAATCTCCTCCTGCGTGATGCGATGCGACTGCGTGGCGTTCAGAAACAGCGACGGCCGGCAGAAATATCCGCTGATCCGGAATATCGCACGATGTTTGCCAGAGCTTCGCGCCTTCCTTCTCGCCGATCTTCAGATATTCGTTGATCTTCTCCAACTGCATTTTCGAATTGATCGCGCCGATGTCGGTGTTTTTATCCAGCGGATCGCCGACGACCAGCGTCTGCATGCGATCCTGCAGTTTGCCGATCACCGTTTGATAAACGCTTTCCTGCACCAGCAGCCGCGAACCGGCGCAGCAGACGTGGCCCTGGTTGAAAAAGATTCCGTTGATGATTCCTTCGACGGCCTGATCGATCGTGGCGTCCTCGAAAATAATGTTGGCCGCCTTGCCGCCGAGTTCCAGCGTGAAATGTTTTTTCGTACGCGGCCAGTGGCTTTCTGAATGATCTTGCCGACTTCGGTGCTGCCGGTGAAGGCGATTTTGTCGATGTCGGGATGATTGACGATCGCCGCGCCGGTTTCGCCCGCGCCGGTGATGATGTTGACCACGCCGGGCGGCAAATCGGCTTCGCTGAATGACCTCCGCGAGCTTCATCGCGGTGAGCGGCGTCGTTTCGGCGGGTTTGAGCACGACGGTGTTGCCCGTCGCCAGCGCCGGGGCGATTTTCCACGCCGCCATCAGCAGCGGAAAATTCCACGGGAATGATCTGTCCCGCCACGCCCAGCGGCCGCGCGGTTCTGCCCGGAAAGGCATATTCCAGTTTGTCCGCCCAGCCGGCGTAATAAAAAAAATGGGCGGCCGCCAGCGGAATATCCACATCGCGCGATTCGCGGATCGGCTTGCCGCCGTCCATCGATTCGATGATGGCGAATTCGCGTGCCCGCTCCTGGAGAATGCGGGCGATGCGATAAATATATTTGCCCCGCTCCTTGCCGGGCATTTTCGACCAGACTTTGTCGTATGCGCCGCGCGCCGCCTTGACGGCCTTGTTCACGTCTTCGGCCGATGCGTCGCCGACTTCCGACAGCTTCTTTTCAGTGGCCGGATTGATCGTGGAGAAATATTTTCCCTTGACCGGCGGAACGAATTTGCCGTTGATGAACAGATCGTATCGCGGGGCGATCGTCACCTTCGCCGGTCTCCGGCGCCGGGGCGTAGGACCAGGCAGTGGCGAAGTTGATCTTTGCCGTCTTATTCGCGTGAGTCTTCTCTGTTTGGCTCATCCATAATCAACAGATCTTTCTGCGTTTTGATCTTTGCGATGTCCGCGGATCGCTCAATCCTTTGAGAAATAATCGCCGGACTGATAGACGCCGGTCTGCTCTTTCATCAGTTGCATCAGAATATCATTCGCCAGCCGGCTCGCGCCGATGCGGTATAGATCGGGCGTCAGCCAATCTTCGCCGAGCGTTTCGCGGAGCATCACCAGATATTGCAGGGCAGGCTTTGGCGGTGGAGATTCCGCCGGCGGGTTTCATGCCGATTTTCTTGCCGGTGGCGTGATAAAAATCGCGGATAGCTTCGAGCATCACGAGCGTCACCGGCTGCGTCGCGGCGGGCTGAACTTTGCCGGTGCTGGTCTTGATGAAATCCGCGCCGGCGTGCATCGCGAGATCGCTGGCCTTGCGAACGGATCGAGCGTGCCGAGTTCGCCGGTTTCCAGAATCACTTTCAGATGGGCCGATCCGCAGGCCTCCTTGATCGCGCCGATCTCGTCAAACACGTAAGCATATTCCCCGGCCAGGAAATGTCCGCGGCTGATGACCATGTCGATTTCATCAGCCCCTTCCTCCACCGCGAATTTCGTATCAGCGAGCTTGGTGCTGCGCGGATATTGCCCGCTGGGAAATCCGGTGGCCACGGCGGCGATTTTGATGCCGGTGCCCTGCAATTCCTCTTTCGCGCATTCGCACCAGCATCGGATAGACGCAAACCGCCGCTACGTGCGGAAGATCGGGAAGGGCATCGTGAAGATGTTTGGCCTTGCTGCAAAGCTGTCTGACTTTGCCGTCGGAGTCGGCTCCTTCCAGGGTCGTCAGGTCGATCATGGAGAGGGCCAGCTTCAGGGCGTGAACTTTGGAGGCTTTCTTGATGCTGCGCTTTTGAAGTCGCTCGACGCGTTCTTCGACGCCGACCTGGTCGATGGTGGGAGATCGCAAAAGATCCGGCATGGCTAAAGCGGTTAACGACATATGGTGAATTATAACGTTTGATCCCCATTCCGTCGCATTTAGACGTAATGCATGTTCTGGCCTAGATTTGTCATTTGTGCCGGCAAAGACGGTCTTTCCCATTGCGTTCATTCCTTTGAAGGATTAATTTGGCTCCATAGGGTCGAGTGACTCGTCCGCCGATGGGGAAACCTCTTCTTCCGCCGGCTTTTTTCACCGGATTTTATTGCCATGGTTATACGACCATCCTTTGTTGCGCTGACGATTCTTTCCTTCATCGGGCTCTGCTCATCCCGATGCAATGCGTGGAACAGCACCGGCCATGAGATCGTCGCTCAGATCGCGTACGACCAACTCACGCCGCAGGCCAAGTCGGCCATTCTCGCGGTTCTGAAGAATCATCCCCGCCTCAACGAAGACCTGCTCCACGACACCGAAAAAGCCAAGGACACGGATTTGGCAACGTTCCTGCGTGCCGCGACCTGGCCGGACATGGTGCGGTATCCGGCCCATCCGATGAACCATACAGAACACCACTCCAATTGGCATTATGTGGATTTCCCATATGAATTTGACGGCGTGAAGGGGCCACAGCCCGTGACCCAATGGGATGGGCACAGCATGCCGGTCAATCTGATTCAGGCCTTGCAAAAAGCAACAACAGAATTGAAAGATCCTAAAACTCCGCCGGACCGCAAAGCAATCGATATCTGCTGGGTCGAACATCTGGTTGGCGATATTCATCAGCCGTTGCATGCCACCAGCCTGTTTTCAAAGGAATATCCGACTGGGGACCAGGGTGGCAATCTGGAGATGATCCGCAATGACCAGAACGTGACGATGCCGCTGCATACCTACTGGGATGGCGCTGAAGGGATGTCGCTCGACCCGGACGTCATTCGCAAAACCGCCGATCGAATCGAAGCCGAGCATCCACCGGCCGAACTCAAAGATCAGGTTGCGGATCTGTCTGTCGTCGATTGGGCGAAGGAAAGTCTCGATTTGGCCAAGAGCGTCGTTTATCAGAACGGCAAACTCCCTCACGCGACCAAGGCCCAGTGGATCGCTGACCCCAATTCAGCGCCGCCGCTTCCGGCAGGCTATCAGCAGCAAGCCTTGGCAACCGCCGACCTGCGCGTCGCTTTGGCCGGATATCGATTGGCTGCCGTGTTGGAACAGGTTGCCAAGGGTCTCTAGTTGCCGCATATGACGGCCGCAACAAACCAATATGATTGCTCAGGATCTTTTGGGTGACAACAACTAAATCAGCGGCTATATTGGCGGCCAGCCAATCGTCGAAAAATTGGATGCTGGAGCGGTTCGACCCCAATGCTGAACCGGGTCGGAACAAGCGAGGTCTGCGCGCTATCTTGCGGACGCTCTTGATTTGGAGAATTTCAGAAGGTCATGGAACTCGCGGTCGAAAACCCCTCTCAAACCCTCTGGCACAAATATCCACGCGGATTCCGTCCCCGGCGCGGGTTGAACTGGGGATTCCTCGGCCTGCTCTACACGTCCTTCTACATGTGCCGCTACAACCTTTCCATTGCCAACAAATCCATCAGCGATGAATTCGGATATTCGCACGATCAGATGGGAAAAATCATCGCGACTGGATGCTGGCCTACGCCTTTGGTCAGGTCCTTAACGGCCTGCTGACCGACCACATGGGCGGCAAGCTGGCGATGCTGATCGGCGCGGCCGGAACCATCGTGATGAATATCCTCTTCGGCGCCGCCTCATTCATGGGCCTTCTTTGGCTCTTCGTCGTCATCCGGGGCATCGATGGATATGTTCAATCCTTCGGCGCGCCGGGAATGACCAAAATCAAAACCGCCTGGTTTCCAAAGACCGAACGGGGCGGATTCGCGGGGATTTTCGGATTCATGATCAACCTCGGCAGGTTCGGCATTTTCAAGCTCGGGCCCGCTCTCCTGGCCGGGTTTACCATCGTCGGACTCATTCACGTCGGCCCGCTGCATTGGCGATGGCTTTTTTACACTCCCGCCATGATTTGCGCGGTGGTGGCGATCGGAATGGCGCTGACGGTGAAAGAAACGCCCGAGGAAGCCGGCTGGCCCGGCCTGATTCCACCTGAGATCAACGACCAGGGCGAAGTAGATCTGGCCACGAAAGCGCCGATGGCTGAGGTCTTCTCGAAAATCGTCTGCAACCCGGCGGTCTGGATTGTTGGAGCCGCCTACGCCTGCACCGGCGCAGTGCGCCAGAGCGTCGATCAGTGGTTTCCTCGCTACATGCAGGAGGCCCATCACACCGATCTGAATTCAGCGCAATTCCAGTTCCTGGCTTTTTTGATCCCCGTAGTCGCGTCCATGGGATCGCTGCTTTCCGGCTATGTCTCGGACAAAGGATTCAAGGGCCAGCGTGCTCCCGTCGCCGCCGCTCTTTATATCGCGGAAACCGTCGTCATTCTGCTGGCGACGCGATTCCATACCGCCAATGCCGCGGTCCTGTTCCTCGTGCTCATCTCCTTCACCGCCAATTCCACCCACTCTATTCTTGGCACGGCCGCAGCGATGGACATCGGCGGACGCAAGATGACGGGTTTCGCCTCCGGGCTGATCGATTCCTTCCAATACCTCGGCGGCAGCCTTGCGGGATTTATGCTCAGCCCTCTGCTCGATAAAAGCTGGGTCTATTTCTTCTATTTCATGGCCCCGTTTGGATTGATCGGCTTTGTGCTGATGTTAGTCGGGAACAAGACCATCACCCGCGGCTCGAATCGCTAACGAAATCACCGTCCGGCGATTTATTTCAAGAGTGCTTCGCGCACCACTCACGCCACATCTCGCGATAGGCGGCTTCCACAACCCTGGTGTGAGTCCTGGCATCCATCAGACGCGACTGTGACATGCGCGTTCGAAAGGTCGCTCTGAGATCGGTCAGCCGCTCGCGATCGCCGGCCAGGCGTTTCGCGATCGCTACGAATTCCTCAGGTGAACCAGCGACGAGATCGTTCAAATCCAATCGGCTGAAGATACTCATGCCAACACGCGAACTGTGGCGATCGCCGGCAAGAGTGATGACCGGCACGCCCATCCACATCGCCTCGCACGTGGTCGTGGTTCCGTTATATGGGAACGTATCAAGGGCGATATCACATCGATCGTAAATGACCAAATGATCGTAATAATTCTGAGTGCGTTCAACGAAGACAATTCGGCTCTCTTCAATCCCATTGCTCGCGAACTTTTCCAATAGCGACAAGCGGGTTTCAGGATCGGTCAGCCCGGCCGCCTTGAGCAGCAACGTCGAGCCGGGCACGGCGCGTAAGACGGAAGACCAAAGCGCCACTACCTTTTTGTTCAGCTTATGGACGGCATTGAAAGAAGCGAAAGTAATCGCCCCCGATTTGCCCGCCGGCAGCGGCGCTACCTCGGGCGACGGAGTTGGTGGATTGAAACAGAGAAACCCGCCATCAAGCCGGATCAGACGTTCCGTGTAATACGTATCCGAGCCAACGGGATCAGCCACGGCGTCGGTGAAACGATAGTCCATTTCCGGAAGTCCCGTCGTATTCGGATAGCCAAGATAAGAGACCTGTATCGGCGCGGGCTTGCGCGCGAATATGGCCAGCCGATGATCCGCCGTATGGCCCGACAAATCGACCAGAATATCAATCCGCTGCTCGCGAATGATCTCAAGCACGCGATCGTCGTTGGCCCCGACAATCCGGCACCAGTTGGGCGCCAGCGCATTCAGCCGCATGGTCAACGCATCCGGGGCAAGCGTGTTATCGATGACAAACGCGTTTACCTGCGATTTGTCATGATGCGCAACCAGCGGCTCGAAAAAATAAGCCACCGAATGCGCCCGGAAATCCGGCGAAAAATATCCTACTCTCAGAGGACGATCCGGATTGCGGTCGTTTTCCCATGTCGTGAACGGCGCGGGCTCACCGCGGTGATGCAAAGTGGCCCAATTCTGGTGCAGGACGAAGAGACGCTCCATGTCCAGATCGGGATGAGCATTGGCATAAAAAACCGCGGACATGGGCGGCGACGGATCGGCGGGCGCGAGGGCCATGGCTTGCTCGAATTTCTCCCACGCCAATTCGATCCGTCCTTGTCCAGCCAGCAGGATTCCGTATCCCACCAGTGCATGGATTCCGTCAGGCAGGACCTCCAATGATTTGCGGTAAGACGCCGCCGCTTCCGTATGCCGCCCGCGACGAATCAGCAGCATTCCTTGCCAATTCAGCGCCTCGACGTCTTTCGGATCCGTCTCCACGGCGCGGCGTGCCGCGGCAATCGCTTCTTCGCCGCGATGGGGCAGACGGTCTAATACGATGCTGAGATGTACCTGCGGCGCGACGAGCGTTGCGTCGAGCTTGATGGCTTCGTTGAGTTGTTTTTCAGCATCATCCAGATGGCCGATGTTCAGCAATGCCTGCCCCAGCTTGGCATATCCTCTTGCGTCTTCGGGACGAAGTTCTATCGATCGGGCCAGCGCCATGGCTGCCGCCCCAAGCTCGCTTTTTTGAAGCAGGGCACATCCAAGAAGAAAATGTCCGTCGAAGTCGTCGGAGAAAAGCCTTACAAACTCCTCACCTGTCTTTGCTGCTTCGGCGTAGCGTCCCATCGTGTACAACAATCGAACGCGATCCATTAATGCGGGTTTGTCGCCGGGAGCGAGTTTTAGGGTCTGTTCGACGGCAGCCAGTGCGCCCGGCAAATCGCGAGCCGATGCACGCGTTTGATAGAGAAGGCGATGAGTTTCGAGATCGTTCGGCAAAAGCCGTGCGGCGTTTGCCAGCATGTCGAGTGCTTCTTCAACGCGTTTTGTTCTCAGCATCAATTGGCTGGCCCAGAAGGCCATGTATCCGTCGGACGGGATTCGCCGGATCGTTTCCCGGGCCGCATCCACCGCCCCTTCCCAGTTTTCCTGTTCGGCGCGCGCTTCGGCCAACCGGCGCCATGCCAGCACGTGATCCGGCTCCAGCTTGATGCAACGAAGGTAGCTTTGCTCTGACTCGGCGCTTTCGCCTCGCGCGTTCAGCACCTCGGCAAGATTGTAATGCACATCCGCAGCGCAATTTTTATCGGCGGCCGCCTGGCGCAGGATTTGAAGGGCTTCGTCGGTTTTTCCCTGCTGATGCAGCGCAACGCCTAGGAAATTGAGCGCATCGCCATGGCCCGGCGAGAGGGCGAGCGCCTCTCGAAATTGCGATTCGGCGTCGGAGGCTTTCTTATTTTGCAGGCTCGCCAGGCCCGCATCCACCAATGCTTCCACAGGATCTGCAGCCATGTTCATAACAAAAAAGCGGTGCAGGTTGAGATCAACCTGCGCCGCTGTTGAACTGTTCTTAAAGTAGCAACGTCACTAAATAAAAGCTTAGTGAGGACGGCGACGCGCCAAGAGGAGAGCTCCCGCCGGCCGCAAACAATCCCATCGTTGCCGGTTCCGGCACACTGTTAGCGATCGGATTCGGGGTCTCAAACGAGAAGTCCACCGAATTGTCACCGGTATAGGCAACGCGAGTCAGCGCCAGGGAATCGTTCAGCGTCGTGCCGGCCCGGCGCCCGCAGTGCCAGCATTCGAGCCGTAGGGGAGCGTCAGTGAGCTGTTTGCGAACTTCGGCGAAGTGCCGCTTGCAGCGAGAGACGTCCCGTAGCCAACGTAATCCAGAACGCTTCCAGTGCTGGTGATTAACGCCAGCTTACCGGAAGAAAATGAGGGCTTGGTATAGATGGCGGTATTGGTGTCAACCAGGTCCGGGGTGACGGGCAGGGCTGCTCCGAAAGTGCCGCCGGCCATTTCAATCAGGAAATAAGAGCCCGAAGCCAGCGAGATGCTCGGCAGCGGGAAGAATTCAAACGTATTGGCTCCGACGCCGCCGGTGGCCGATCCATATTCCAGATTGATGCCGGTCAAACTAACGGCGGATGGGCCGCTGTTGAACAAATCCACATAGTCATTCTGATAAGTGGCATGGGAATCAAATCCCGCATCGCCGTAGATCTGTTGAATGACCAAAGCTCCATGCGCCGAGTTGCAAAACCCGATCGCTGCCAAAGACGCGGCGGTCAGCGATGCGTTTACGCACGCCGACCGTTTGTTTTTTTCGTTCATGATGCCTTTCTCCCTCCAGGTTTTTAATCACAAGCGATACGCACTTCATTCGAATCGGCCCTGGAGAATCCCGTTTCGAACAATGGTTGAAAAATGCTTAAAATAAGACCATATCAATTACATGCCGAATACCCATGGCGCATCACAATTCCAGAAATACATCTAAAATCTGTATATCCAGGTACACCCGAAATACGTCGGCGGATGAATGATTTACGACATAATTACTGCAAACGCAAGCTTTTTCTTGGTTAAATTCTCATTAGTTACAATCGATGTTCTTCAATTTGAGCTTCGCTGCTCTGTTACATGCTGTTTCAGACTCGAGTCGCAAAGCCCCGATGAAACCGCATCAGAAGGAAATAAGTCAGTCCGGAAATCCCCAAGCTTATGAACCACGCGTAGTTGTAAAGATTCATCCAAATCGATGAGACATGGAACACTTGAATGGTTCCAAGAAATCCGGGGATGCAAGGCGCGATTCCAAGCAAGAGAGAAATAATGGCCCGCGGATTAAACCCACCTAAATACCAATATTCACTTTGTCGTTGATAAAGAGCGGCTAGCACCAGGTTTCCCCGCCGCAGGACGAAATAATCGACTATCAAAATGCCACCGACCGCGCCAAGCAGTGACGAATAGGCGACCAGCCAGGTGAAATATTATCCCGATGGGGTCGGCGATCAGTTTCCAGGGCTGCATGATGATGCCGATGAACCCCGTGATCAGGCCGCCGGTGCGAAAGCTGATGCGCCGCGGCCAGAGGTGCGAAAAATCATTGGCCGGACTGACGACATTGGCGGCGATGTTGGTCGCCAGCGTCGCCACGCAGAGGGAAAGCATCGCGATAACCAGAACCACGGGATTGCTGAATCGCGTGAGCAGATCGACCGGATCCCAGATCGCTGTGCCGTAGATGACGATCGTCGCGGACGTGACCGCCACGCCGATGAAGGAATAGAGCGCCATCGTCGCCGGCAGGCCGATCACCTGGCCCAGGATCTGGCTCTTCTGCGAATAGGCGTATCGCGAAAAGTCCGGAATATTCAGGGAAAGCGTCGCCCAGAATCCAATCATTCCGGTCAGTGCCGCGAAGAAAAATGGCCAGAATTGCCCGGCCTTTGACCCACCCGCCGCGAAAGCCGATGGCTGCGAAAGCATCGGACCGAAGCCGTGGGCCTGAACATACGCCCATCCCAGCAGGACCAATCCCAAGCACGATCAGCAGCGGCGCTTTGATGTTCAGCAGAATGCGAATCGATTCGATCCCCTTATAAATGACTGAACATATTGATCGCCAGAAGAACAGGAAGCATGCGAGCTGGGCAAGGTTGATCGAGAGGAAAGTGTTCGGCCAATTGTGAAGCGATGGAAAGAAAATCGCCGCGATTTTGTAAATCGCCTCGCCGCCGATCCAGGTCTGAATGCCAAACCATCCGCACGCGACCAGCGCCCGCAGCATCGCCGGAATATTGGCTCCCCGAATTCCAAAACTGGCCCGGCAATAAACCGGAAACGAAATGCCATACCGCGTCCCCGCGTGGGCGTTCAAAATCATCGGGATCAAAACGATGATATTGCCCAGCGTGATCGTCAGCACCGCCTCCCACCAGTTCATCCCCTCGGCGATCAGGGATGACGCCAGCATGTACGTCGGAATGCAGGCGCACATGCTGATCCAGAGGGCGGCGATGTCACCCGTTCCCCATTTCCGGGCCGCGCGAGAGGTCGGCGCGATGTCCGCGTTGTAATACGGGGAGCCGGAGACGTCTTCCGTCAGCTCGCGGATGCCGTCAGGGGCCGATTGGATCGGAGAAACGATATGATGGGTGGAGACGGTTGCCATAGAAATGATCGGACCTGGCGGAAAGCTGCGGCGAACTTGGTTCAAGGGATTATGAAGATTCCAGTAGGGAACCGTCAAGTTTTATATAGAAAATCCCAAATCGCGGTGGTACACTGGCGGGGTTGCGCCGACGCGCACGACTCAGCAGGTCAGTACGAACCAAAGGCAAGTTTTGTCATGCCTCTTTTGATTCGCAGCGGTCAAATCGTCACGGCGTCTGATTCCTTTGTCGCCGACATCTACTGCGAGGACGAAACAATCACCCGCATCGGCCCCGGCCTGGAAGTCGCCGCCATCGGCCACGGTCATCGATGCATCCGGCAAACTCGTCTTTCCCGGATTCATCGATCCGCACGCTCACATTTATCTCCCGTTCATGGGAACGTACGCCAAGGGGAATTACGCGACGGAATCCAAGGCCGCACTCTTCGGCGGGACCACGACGCTGATCGAAATGATCTGCCCCTCGCGCTCCGAAGAACCGCTCGCAGCTTTTGAGCTTTGGAAATCCAAGGCCGTCGGAAACAGCGCCTGCGATTTCACGTTTCACATGGGCGTCACTCGGTTTGACGAGTCCAGCCGAAAGCCAATTGAAGGAAATCGTCTCCGCCGGGCTTTCCTCATTCAAGATTTTCCTGGCATATAAGGGCGCGTTCGGCGTTGATGATGCCGAACTGTATCACGACGCTTGCGGCTGGCCAAATCGCTGGGGGTCATCGTCACCGCTCACTGCGAAAACGCCGACGCCATCGCCGGCAAGCAAAAAGAATTGCTCGCCGCCGGCAAAACCGGCCCGCAATGGCATGAGCCTTCTCGTCCGGAAGTCTGTCGAAGCCCTCGGCGTGCATCATCTGATGACCTTTGCCGGCCATGCACGGCACGCATTGCTACATCGTCCACACCAGTTGCGAGCCGGCGGTGCGGCAGGCCCTCGCCGCCCGCGCCCGCGGAAACAAGGTCTGGATCGAAACACTGATCCAATATCTGACGCTGGATAAAACGTATGCGGAGCGGCCGGATTTCGAGGGAAGCAAATTCGTCATGTCGCCGCCGCTGCGCGACAAAGCCAATCAACCCTTCCTCTGGAACAATCTGGCCAACGGCTCCATCAGCACCGTGGCAACCGATCATGCACCCTTTGATTTCAAGGGCCAGAAGGAGATGGGACGCGGCGATTTCACGCTGATTCCCAATGGCATTCCATCGCTGGAAGACCGCGTCAACGTTCTCTACACCACGGGCGTAAAAACCGGCCGGCTTGATTTCAATCGCTTCGTCGATTGCGCTTCCACGCAGGCCGCGAAATTATTCGGCCTATATCCGCGCAAAGGCGACGATCGCCGTCGGCAGCGACGCCGATCTGGTCGTTTTCGATCCGAATCACAAAAGCACCATCACCGCCCGCACGCATCACATGGCGGTCGATTACAATCCGTTTGAAGGAATGACCATCGACGGCCGCGCCGAAACCGTCACCGTTCGAGGCCAGATCATGGTGCAACAACGGCAAATTCGTCGGTGATGGCAGCCACGGAAAATTTCTTAAACGCGAACCGAACCATTTCTAACTGAATAACCAATGAGTGCCAAGCGAAAGTCATTCACTCATGCCTGATTTAAGTTGCAACATCGGCGGGATCAAATCACCCAATCCATTCTGGCTGGCAAGCGGTCCGCCGACCAACACGGCGTATCAGGTTCGCAATGCCTTCGACGCCGGCTGGGGCGGGGCCGTCTGGAAAACTCTGACCGACGATCCGATCGTCAACGTCGCCTCCCGCTATGGCGGGATTTCACTGAACAACCAGAAGCTGATGGGCCTCAACAACATCGAGCTGATCTCCGATCGCTCGCTTGAAGACAACCTTCGCGAGATCGCCGAGGTCAAGCACAAACATCCAAGCAATCCGGTGATCGCCTCGGTGATGGTCGAATCCAAACGCGAAAGCTGGCACCGCGTCATCAAGCGGATTCAGGATGTCGGCGTCGATGGCTTCGAATTGAATTTCGGCTGCCCCCACGGAATGAGCGAGCGCGGCATGGGCTCGGCCGTCGGACAGGTTCCCGAATACGCCGAGATGATCTGCGGGTGGGTCAAGGAAGTCTCACCTTGCCGGTGCTCGCCAAGCTCACGCCCAACGTCACTGACATCAAAACAGTCGCCCGCGCCGTCAAGCGCGGCGGGGCGGACGGCATCAGCCTGATCAACACCATCAACTCCATCATCGGGAGTCGATCTGAACATTTTCTCGCCCCAAGCCCCAGCGTCGGCGGCCTCGGCTCGCACGGCGGCTATTGCGGCCCGGCCGTCAAACCCATCGCCCTCCACATGGTCAGCGAAGTCGCCCGCGATCCGGAGATTCAGCCTTCCGATCAGTGGCATTGGCGGAATCCGCAAATGGGAAGACGCCGTCGAGTTCATGCTTCTCGGTGCGACGGGCCTGCAGGTCTGCACCGCCGTCATGCATCGCGGATTCGGCATCATCAAAGCCATGAACCGCGGCCTCGAGCAGTGGATGAAGCAAAAAGGGTTTGAATCGATCAACCAGATCGTCGGCCAGGCGACGCCGCGCATTCGGCATTGGGGCGATCTGAATCTGAATTACAAAGTCATCGCGCAAATCAACGAATCCACCTGCATCCACTGCGGCATCTGCTATGCCAGTTGCGAGGATGGCTGCTATCAGGCCATCGACTGGCAGAAAACTGTCGCGCGAGCAGTACGTCGCAAAATTTGGAGAACCGCGCAGCTGAAGGGCGAAGCCGCCCCGAATCTTCGCCTCGACGAAAGCGGCGGCACGATCGACGTCTTCACCGTCAACACCGACCAGCCTGCGTCGGCTGCAACATGTGCGCCCTGGCCTGCCCGGTTGAAGGTTGCATCACGATGGAAGAAGTGCCGACCGGCAAACCGTCCATGAATTGGAATCAGTATCAGGATTTGCTGAAATCGCATCAGATGGAACCGATTCAGCCGAAGAAGGCAGTGAAATCAACAACGGTTCCGTCAGGAGAGTAGTATGCCGCGAATTGTCCGAGCCGGTTTGATTCAGGCGACGCTCTGCGAGCCATCAACCTCGCCCACAGCAAAGATCAAGAAGGCGATGATCGACAAGCACGTCGCCCTCACCGCAGAAGCCGCGTCCAAAGGGCGCGCAGGTCATCTGCTTCCAGGAATTATTCTACGGCCCATATTTCTGCGCCGAGCAGAAAGCCCGCTGGTATGACCTCGTCGAGCACATTCCCGACGGCCCAACGACCAAACTCTTTTGCGAAATCGCAAAAAAACATCAGATGGTCATTGTCCTCCCAATCTACGAGGAGGAAATCACCGGCGTTTATTACAACACCGCCGCCGTGATCGACGCTGACGGAACGTTCCTCGGAAAATTCCGCAAGATGCACATCCCCCATTGCGAGCCGGGCTTCTGGGAGAAATTTTATTTCCGTCCGGGAAACCTCGGCTATCCGGTCTTCGAAACGCGCGTCGGAAAAGTCGGCGTCTATATTTGCTACGACCGCCATTTCCCCGAAGGCTGGCGCGCCCTGGGTCTGGCCGGCGCGGAAATCGTCTTCAATCCCTCGGCCACCGTGGCGGGACTTTCGGAATATCTCTGGAAACTCGAACAACCCGCCGCCGCCGCGAATAACATCTATTACGTCGGCGCCATCAACCGCCCCGGCTTCGAAGAGCCCTGGCGCATCGGCGAATTTTACGGAAGCTCTTACTTCGCCGACCCGCGCGGCCAGATCATCGCCCAGGCGCCCGCGCCACCGACAGCATCGTGTCGCCGACCTTGATCTCGATCTGATCCGCCAGGTCCGCAACATCTGGCAGTTCTACCGCGACCGCCGGCCGGAATCGTATCAGACCCTGACAGCGCCTTGAGAAAATCGAAAATTTTAAGCCCGGAGTATGACCATGCCGCAAACTTTAAATTCCGCTCAAGCAACCCCAAAGCGCATTTCGCTTCCCGTCTGCACGCACGTCCCCGAGCCATACGCCGGGCCGCCGAAACAGGAAGTCCTGGCCATCCGTCAGCAATATCTCTCGCCGGGCCTGATGCGTTATTACAAAGATCCCCTCATGATCGTCGAGGGGCACATGCAATACGTCTGGGACGAAACCGGCAAGCGATATCTCGACGGGTTCGCGGGGATCGTCACCGTTTCAGTAGGCCATTGCCATCCCAAAGTCGTGCAGGCCGTTCAGAAACAGGTCGGAAAACTCCAGCACACCACCACGATCTATCTGCATCCGACCATCGGCCAATTCGCCAAAAAGCTGACCGAGCACATGCCGCCCAAATCCGGCCTGTCGAGCTGGTATTTCACCAACAGCGGCTCCGAAGCCAACGAAGCTCGCCATCCTCGCCGGTCGTGAACACACGAAAAATGTCGGACGTCATTTCCCTGCGCAACGGCTATCACGGCGGAACCGCGGCGACGATGAATCTCACCGCGCACGGCACCTGGAAATTCAAATCCAACCCCGGCTTCACCGTCAAAAATGCCACGCCGGGATATTGCTATCGCTGCCCCTACGGCCTGACCTATCCCTCCTGCGATCTGAAATGCGCCCGCGATGTGAAAGACCTGATCCAATACGAAACCAGCGGCGAAGTCGCCGTCTTCATCGCCGAATGCATTCAGGGCGTCGGCGGAGTCGTCGTTCCTCCGAAGGAATATTTCAAGATCGTTTACGACATCGTTCGCAAAGCCGGCGGCCTGTGCGTCGCCGATGAAGTGCAGGGCGGCTTCGGCCGCACCGGCACGAAATTCTGGGCCTTCGAAAACTGGGATGTCGTTCCCGATATGGTCACCATGGCCAAAGGCATCGGCAACGGCATGCCCCTCGGCGCGATGGTCACCCGCCCTGAAATCTCCGCCACCCTCGCCAATCGCATCCATTTCAACACCTTCGGCGGAAACCCGATCTGCATGACGCAGGGCCTGGCCACGCTTGAAGTCATCGACGCCGAAAATATTCAGGAAAACGCCCTGCGCGTCGGCACTCATCTGAAAAATCGCCTGCTCGATCTTCAGCAAAAACAGCCGCTCATCGGCGACGTGCGCGGCATGGGCCTGATGATCGGCGTGGAATTCGTCAAAGACCGCAGTGAGCAAGGAACCCGCCAAGGCCGAAACCGCAGCCGTCGTCGAACTCGCCAAGGAACGCGGCCTTCTGCTCGGCAAAGGCGGCCTGCACGGCAACGTGCTGCGAATCAAGCCGCCGATGTGCCTGACCATCGACGACGCCGATTTCATGGTCGATTGCCTCGAAGAAATTCTCCCGCGGGCGACTCAGGTCCCGTGAACTAAAAAATTGGAATCATTATGACAACCGCTTCACCAGCTTCTCCCGCCGTTAAGACGATCACGCGCCTGCCGTTTCTTGGACAACGGCAGCTGGGTCGCCAGTTCCAGTGACCGGTTCGGTCAGGTCTTCAATCCGTCCCGGGGCAGCGCGATCGCCGAAGTTCCCTTCTGCACCGCCGAAGAAGTCGATCGCGTCGTCCGCTCCGCCGCCGCGGCACTGGAAGGCTGGGCCGACACACCCGTCGTCGAGCGCGTCCGGGTGCTCTTCAAATTCCGCCAGATCTGCCTGGATCGATTCGATTCCCTCGCCACGCTGCGTCACGCGCGAGCATGGCAAGACGCTTGCCGAAGCCAAGGCATCCGTTCAGCGCGGCATCGAAGTCATCGAGTTCGCCTGCGGCATCCCGAGCCTCATCATGGGAGACTCGCTGGCGAACATCGCTCAGCAACGTTGACAGCGAAACCACCCGCCATCCCGTCGGCGTTTGCGCGGGGATCACGCCTTTCAATTTCCCGTTCATGGTTCCGCTCTGGATGTTTCCCATCGCCATCGCCTGCGGAAATACGTTCGTCCTGAAACCGTCGGAGCGCGTGCCGATGAGCGCCAACCTGCTCGGCGAAATGATGATCGAAGCCGGCCTGCCGCCGGGCGTTTTCAACATCGTGCACGGCGACAAAGTCTGCGTCGATGCCCTGCTCGACCCATCCGCTCGTCAAGGCCATCAGCTTCGTCGGATCGACTTCCGTCGCCCAATATGTTTACGAAACCGGCACCCGCCACGGCAAGCGCGTTCAAGCCGCCGGCGGGGCGAAGAATCATCTGATCGTCATGCCCGATGCCGACCTCGATCAGGCCGCCGCCGCCATGCAGGCCTCGGCCTTCGGCTGCGCCGGCGAACGCTGCATGGCCGGCTCCGTCGCTGTTCCCGTCGGCGATGTCGCCCAGGATCTGGTCGAATCGCCTGACCAAAATCGGCCAATCCATGAAGACCGGCCCCACCGACGGCGCCGACTCGCCCGACATGGGCCCGCTCATCACCCGCCAGCATCAACAGCGCGTCGCCGGATATCTCGACATCGCCGCCGGCGAAGGCGCGAACGTCGCCCTCGACGGCCGGCAAGTTCCAGCCGCGAAAGTCAGACGGATTCTTCGTCGGCCCCAGCATCGTCGATCTCGTCAAGCCCGAGATGCGATTGGCCAAGCGAAGAAATTTTCGGCCCCGTCCTCTCCGTCCTCCGCGTCAAAGCCATCGAACGAAGCCTTGGCAGTCGCCCGCGATTGCCCCTACGGCAACGGCGCCAGCATCTTCACCAACAGCGGCTAGGCCGCCCGACAATTCAAAATGAACTTCAACGCCGGCATGATCGGCATCAACATCGGCGTCCCCGCACCGATGGCCTGGTTCCCATTCACCGGCTGGAACAAATCCTTCTTCGGCGACCTGCACATTCAGGGCATGGAATCCGATCCATTTCTACACCCAGCAAAAAACGATCATGACCCGCTGGTTCAAATCCGCCGGGGATTCACATCACGATCCCGTCTGCGCTCGGCAAAGCCATAAACGCCAAAGCTTATTTGGCGGTCGAAGACTTCGTGCGCTGCAGCCACTTGTCGAGTTTCTCGGGTGGAACCTTCATTGGCAGCGCCGGCAAATCGCCGCGCCCGCGCCGCACCGCGATCAATTCCGCCGCGATGCTGACGGCGATCTCGGCCGGCGTCACGGCCGCGATCTCCAGCCCGATCGGCGCATGCACTTTTTCCAACTGCTCGCGCGGCACACCCTGTCCATGCAATTCATTCAGGATTGTATGAATTTTCCGCTTCGATCCGATCAACCCCATATAAGCCGCCGGCGAGCCGATCACCGCCGCCAGCGCCCGCGCATCATGGCGATGCCCGCGCGTCACGATCACAACGTACGTCCGCTCATCGATCTTGTATTTGGATAATTCCTGCTCGATATCGCCGACGATGCACTGCGCTCCCGGAAAATTCGCTGCGTTCGCGCAATCCGCCCGGTCGTCCATTACGGTCAGCTTGAAATCGATTTGCCCCGCGATCAGCGCCAGCGCCCGCCCCACATGTCCCGCGCCGGCGATCAGCAGTCTCGGCGTCGGCGGAATCTCGATCTCGAAACGCCCCATCCGAAGCTGCTCATCAGCGATTTCAATCGCCAGCTTGCTCGGACGATTTTCGGCCAGCTCGCCAAGGATTCGCTCTATCGGAGCCGCCGCCTCGCGCGAGCCAATCACCTGAATAGCAATGTCCATCGTCCCGCCGCAAACCAATCCGTCGTCCCACCCATAATCCTGATCCAGCCGAAAATTCACGAGCAGGTTCTGGTTTTCATCCATCAGGCGTTGAGCGCGAACCCGGACCTCCGCTTCCACGCATCCGCCCCCCAGCGTGCCGATCGTTTTCCCATCACGCAGAACGAGCATCGCCGCCCCCTTGTCCTGCGGCGTGCTGCCGTGCGTCTGAACCACGGTGCACAGGGCGACAACCTCCCCCAGCTCAATTCGGCGGACAATCTGCGACAGTACGTCAATCACAAAAAAAAACCTCGGCGACATGCGCGGTGCGGGCGGGCAAGTATAGCATGTAAAAACGCGGAAATCGCCTAAATTTTCAGCCTGAATCTCTCTTGGGGCGGTTTCCAAAACCCCTCTAATGAAGTATATTACAGAGCCACCTTCCCGTGCTTGTATTGTCGGTTATGGACAACATTTCGAGATTATTGGCCGCCGCCCGCGGCGATGTTCCGGCTGACCTGTTGCTTACGAACGGTCGAGTTCTCAACGTCTTCAGCGGCGAAATCGAATCGGTGGATATTGCCATCTTCCAGGGCCGAATCGCCGGCCTCGGTTCTGGTTATCAGGCAAAGCAGCGGATCGACCTGCAAGGGTCATTCGTCGCGCCCGGTTTCATCGACGCGCACGTCCATATCGAAAGCAGCCTCTGCACGCCGGCCCAATTCGCGGCGGCGGTCGTTCCGCGCGGCATTACTACAGCGATCACCGATCCGCACGAAATCGCCAATGTTGCCGGCGCGGATGGCGTCCGCTTTATGGCCCGCAGCGCGAGCGGCCTGCCACTCCATGTCATCGTGATGGCACCCAGTTGCGTTCCCGCCACCGATATGGCCAGCAGCGGCGGCATCATCGGAGTGGATGACATCAGCGCTCTTCGCGGCCAGGGGATCGTTCATGGACTGGCTGAAGTGATGAACTATCCCGCAGTCACGCGCGGCGATGATCTGATGCTCGCCAAGATCGCCGCCATGTCGGGCCGCCCCGTTGATGGACATTGCCCCGGCGTCAGCGGCCCCGCGCTGAATGCCTACATCGCCGCCGGCGTGGGAAGCGACCACGAATCCGTCACACCCGAAGAGGCGATGGAGAAACTCGCTCGTGGTTTATATCTCCTCGTGCGCGAAGCCACCAATGCCCGAAATCTGGCGGCGATTCTCCCCGCGATCACCCGCGCCAACAGCCGCCGTGTCTGTTTTTGCACCGATGACCGCACGCCCGGCGATCTGCTCAACGTTGGCTCGATCGACGATATGGTCCGCCGCGCCATCGCCGCGGGAATCGATCCAATGGATGCCTTCCGCATGGCGACGCTGAATCCGGCGGAGTGTTTCGGGCTTCGCGATGCCGGCGCGATCGGGCCCGGCCGCAGGGCCGATCTCATCGTCTTCGACGATCTCACGCGGCCGCGGCCGAAAATGGTTTTCAGCGACGGCTGGCTCGTGGCTCGCGATGGCGTACTACTTGAAAATGTCATCCCTGATGTCCGCCAATCCGCTTCAACCGCAATGGGACGATGCGATGTCGCCTGGGACAGTGTCCATTTCGACCTCCCCGCGCGAAGCGAAAAAATCCGGGTCATCGGCTCCCGGCCGGACCAGCTCACCACCGAGCATCGAATCCTTCGCAGCAAAACCGTCGCCGGCCTGTCCGTCGCGGATGTCGCATCCGACGTGCTTAAGATGGCGGTGATCGAGCGACACCGCCGAACCGGCCAGATGGGGCTCGGATTCATCCAGGGTTTCGGAATGAAGCGCGGCGCCATCGCGGGAACCGTTGCTCACGATCATCACAACTTAGTGACTATCGGCTCGGACGATGTTTCCATGCTGACCGCGGCGCACGCGGCGGCGGAAGATGGCGGCGGCCTCGCGGTTGCTGTCGGCCAAAATGTGGTCGCGCGGCTGCCGCTCCCGATCGGCGGCCTGATGAGCGATCGGCCCATCGCCGAGGTCGCCGCGAGCTACCAGCGTCTCGTTAATGCCGCTCATGAGTTAGGATCAACGCTGAAGGATCCGCTTCATGGCGATGAGCTTCATGGCCCTGGAGGTGATTCCGTCGCTGAAGCTGACGGATCGCGGGCTGATCGACGTGGATCATTTTCAAATCGTTGACCTGTTTGTGTGAGGAGACCTATGCGAGCACCCGAGCAACTCGTTCACAGCCGCGCGCGTGTCGGATCGCGCCACGCCCTGATGCCGCTGGAGGGTTATCCCATCTCCAGGCTGCCCTATTGCCCCGAGGCGGAGGTGAAGGTGCTGGCTTCTCCGGCGCTCGGCGCGCGGTTCGTCCAATTGCTGGTCGATCTTCCCGCCGGAAGCAAACTGCGTTTCGAGCCGCAACCGGATATCGAAAACTTTTACTTCGTGCTGAATGGCCAGGGACGATTGCGCGAAGCCGCGGCCAATCACAATCTGGAACCGGGGAATTTTGGCCTCACTCCGCCTGCAGCCGATGTTCAATTCACCGCCGGCAATTCTCTTCGTCTGCTGATTCTCCAAAAGCGTTATGAACCCGCCCGTGGAATCGAAATGTTTAAGAGCATCCACGGCCACGAATCTCGCATCGAGAAAAAAGTATGGGCCGACAACCCCCATTCTTTATTGCAGACGCTGGTCCCCGACGAAATCGGCTTCGATCTGGCGATGAACATCTTCACATTCGACCCCGGCTTCGGGCTGCCGATCGTCGAAACGCATGTCATGGAGCACGGCCTGCTATTTCCTGCAGGGCAAAGGTCTCTATTTCCTTGAAGGACATTGGATGGAAGTTGAAGCCAACGATTTTATCTGGATGGGCCCGTACTGCCCGCAATCGTTTTACGCGACCGGCCCAACGCCCTCGCGATACATTTATTTTAAGAACGTCAACCGGGAAATTTTGTTATGAGCGATAAGGGAAAAATGGAAAAAATCTATCGAGACGCCGACGTCGATTCATCCGTCCTGAACGGCAAGGTGATCGCGGTCATCGGCTACGGCATTCAAGGCAAGGTGCAGGCCGCCAATTGCCGCGACAGCGGATGCAAGGTCATCATCGGCACGCCGCCCGCGAACGAATCCAAAAGCCGCGATCAGGCCAAGGCCGACGGATTCGAATCATTGTCCGTCGCGGATGCAACCAAGCGCGCCGATGTCCTGCTCATCGAGCTCGCCGATCCGGTTCAGCCGTCGGTCTACAAAAAGGAGATCGCGCCGAATCTCCGCGCCGGCCAGACGCTTTGTTTCTGTCACGGCTTCAGCGTTTTATATGGCCAGATCGAGCCGCCGCCCGATGTAAACACCGTCCTTTACGTCCCCAACGCTCCGGGCAAATTCGTCCGCGAAAAGTATTTGAAAGGCGAAGGCGTCTACGGCTGCGTGAGCGTCGATCAGGACGCCACCGGAAACGCCAAACAGATCGTCCTTGCCATCGCCAAGGCCGTCGGCAGCACCCGCGCCGGCGTCGTCGAGCTCTCTTTCCAGCATGAAACCGAAGGAGACAATTTTGAGGAGCAAATTCTCTACGGCGGCGCGATCCATCTCATGAAAACCTGCTTCCAGGTCATGGTCGACCACGGCTATCCGCCGAGCTTCGCCTATGCCAAGGCTATTCGCAGCCTGCGGAGCGTCATCGATGTGATGGACGAAAACGGCATCGAGGATTATCTCACCGGCCGTTGCAGCCGGACGTGTGAATTCGCCGTGCGCACCCGCGGCCCGCGCGTAATCGACGAAGCCGAGATCCGCAAAATCTTCGATGAAACCGAAAAGGGCGTTTTCGCCCGCGAATGGATGCAGGAGTGGAGCCTGGGCATGCCGATGCTGCACCGCATGCGCCGTACCGCCGCCGAAGGCGACATGGAAAAAACCGGAAAATCCTGGCGCAAGGAATTTGGCAAGTGATTCGAGTCGAGCGAATACAGCAAGACATTCAGGCAATCGCCCGCTTCACCGAAACGCCGGGCGCTGGAGCAACTCGGCCAACGTTCTCCAAACCCTGGGGGCAGGCGTGCGATTACGTTACCGCCGAAGCTCGCCGAATCGGCTGCGATATCCGCGTCGATGCCGCTGGAAATTTGCATGTCCGCCCGAGCGGCTTGGGTTGGGATCGTCCGGCCTGGCTGTGCGGATCACACCTTGATTCAGTCCCCCACGGCGGAGATTATGACGGCGTCACCGGTGTCGTCGCGCCTCTGGAACTTCTCCGCAGCGCCGCCGAGGATTCCGTTTTGATTCCGCTCGAGTTGATCAATTTCGCCGAAGAGGAAGGAACCACATTTGGCCTCGGCATGCTCGGAAGCCGTGCCTGGGTTGGCGAACTCGGGGCCAAAGAATTAGCCGGTGTTCAGAATTCCACCGGCCAGAATTACCTGCAGGCGGGCACGCCGTTCGGCGTCGATCCCAATCGCTTTGCCGCGGACAAAATTCAACCCTCGCATTATCTCGGGCTGATCGAAATTCATATCGAGCAAGGCCCCGGCATGTGGCGGCGCGATCAGCGTCTGGCCATCGTTCGATCCATCGCCGGCAGAATCCAATACCGCGCGATCGTGCGGGGCGATGCAAACCACGCCGGCGCAACCAGCATGAACGACCGCCGCGATGCCCTCGCCGGCGCAGCCGAGATCGTGCTCGAGCTCGAACGCGTGGCCAAGCGCCTCTCCACGGGCGTCGTCATAACGGTAGGGCGGCTCATCAACCATCCGAACGCGATCAACGTGATTCCTGATCGAGTGGAATTCACCATTGATCTCCGGGCCGGCGACGACGCGACGATCGCACAAGCGGAGCAGTCGCTGCGGCAGACCTTCACCGCGATTTGCCAGGCCCGCCAACTGCAATTCGAGCTCGAAACCACCGAATCGATCGCCGCCTGCCCGATGGATGCGAAACTCTGCGATCGCTTGGCCAGAGCGGCAGCGTTAGCGGGAAACACATCGCCCGCTATAACCGTCAGCGGCGCACTCCACGATAGCGCCGTATTGGCAAAGCACGTCCCCACGGCAATGCTTTTCGTTCCAAGCCGAGATGGCATCAGCCATAATCCCGCCGAGTTCAGCCGGGTCGAAGACATCGCCGCCGCGGCGGCGGTTGTCGAGCAACTCATTCGCCGCCCGACCCTCGCGCAATTAAATGAGCTTGACCAGAAACAATTCGTTTCCATCTGCGGCGGATTCTTCGAGCATTCCCCTTGGATCGCGGAGCGTGCTTGGAAATTCCGCCCCTTCGCATCCCTGGGAAATCTTCACGAAAAACTGACAACCGTTTTGACGCAATCCAGCGCGGACGAAAAACTCGCACTGATCAGGGCCCATCCCGATCTCGTCGGCCGCCTCGCCCGCGAGGGAAAAGTCACGCGGGAATCCAGCGCCGAGCAGGCCGCCGCCGGATTGACGACGCTCAATCCCGAAGAAATCGCCGCGTTCGAGCGTTACAATCAGCAGTACCGCGATAAGTTCGGCTTCCCGTTCATCATCTGCGCCCGTGAAAACCGCAAGGAAGCGATTTTGCAGGCCTTCCCGCGCCGTCTGGCCAATGCGCGGGAGGCGGAACTGGCCACCGCACTGACAGAAATTTGCAAGATCGCGCAGCTCCGGCTCACCAGCGCGATCTGGGAGAATTAACGTGGCAGTCCTGCAGCACAACGCCTACGGAAAATCCTGCGTGCGCCTCACCAAGGTCGTGCGTGGGCCGCATCGCCATGAGTTGAGCGAGCTTTCCGTGGACATCCTCCTCGAAGGAGATTTCGCCGATTCGTACAAGACCGGCGACAACCGCAAGATCATCGCCACCGATTCCATGAAGAACACCGTTTACGTGCTGGCCAAAGAAAATAACTTTCAAAGCATCGAGGAATTCGCGCTGCTGCTCAGCCGGCATTTCATTTCAACCTATCCGCAGGTGAAAACGGCCACGGCGCACATTCGCGAAACAAAATGGGATCGCATCCATGTCGGCGATCGCCCTCACACGCACGCGTTCGTCGCGGGCGGCTCAGAGCAGCGAACCTGCCGCGCCCGCCTCAACGCCAAATCTCCCCAGAAACCTCCACAGCCGGATCTGACCGGCGGCATCGCGAACTTACAGGTTCTCAAAACAACCGGCTCGGAATTCGCCGACTTTGTCTCCGATCGATATCGAACACTCAAAGACGCCCACGACCGTATCTTCGCGACGACGGTCGATGCCGTTTGGGCCTACGATTCGGAATCCTCCGATTTCAATACAAATTTCGCAGGCATCCGAACGGCCCTGCTGACGACCTTCGCCACGCACCACAGCCTCGCCGTCCAGCAAACGCTGCTGGCGATGGGCGAAGCAGCCTTGGCAGCCTGCCCCGCGATCCAATCCATCGAACTGAATATGCCCAACCAGCACCGGATTCCATTTAATCTGGAACCGTTCGGCCTTCAAAATAGCAACGAAATATTCGTCCCAACCGATGAACCCTACGGAACCATCAGCGGCGTAGTGAGGCGCCAATAACAATGCCAGGAAAACTCACAACCCATGTTCTGGATACAGCCCACGGCGCTGCGGCGGCAGGCGTGAAAGTCTCCGTCTATCGCGACGCCAAGCTGCTCCAGTCTTCAGTCACCAATCGCGACGGCCGGCTCGATGCTCCCCTGCTGGCCGGCGAAAATTTTTCGGCGGGAATCTATCGCCTCGAATTCGCCATCGGAGATTATTTCGCCTCGCGCAGCCACGCGGATGCGCGCCGCTTTCTCGATGTCGTTCCAATCGTCTTCGTGGCGGACGGTTCGGGGCGCGATTATCACGTGCCCCTCTTGGTTTCACCCTGGTCGTACAGCACTTATCGCGGTAGTTGACGCAATGCCGAGTTTCGACCTGATCATTCGCGGCGGCCTCGTGCTCGCCCCCGAGGGGGAGCGCGGGTTGGATATCGCCGTCTCCGACGGACGCATCGTCGAGCTATCACCGGGCATCACGGGCTCTGCCACGGAAGAAATCGACGCCACCGGCCTGCATGTCTTCCCCGGCTTGATCGATGCCCACGTTCATTTCAACGAGCCGGGACGAAACGACTGGGAAGGATTCGCGACAGGCTCAGCCGCGTTGGCGGCGGGCGGCGGAACCTGCTTCATCGAGATGCCGCTGAACGCTTCGCCGCCGACGCTCGACGGCCAAAGCTTCGACGCCAAGCGCGCGCGGCCGAAGCGTCCAGCCTGACCGATTTCGCTCTCTGGGGAGGTTTGACACCGGAAAATCTCGATCACCTGGAAGAACTGGCCGCGCGGGGCGTCATTGGCTTCAAAGCCTTCATGTGCGATAGCGGCATCGCCGATTTTCTATGCGCCGACGACATGACCCTCTATCGGGGGATGCAAACCGCCGCCCGGCTCGGACTGCCGGTTGCCGTCCATGCCGAGAGTCAGGAAATCACAACACGTCTGACGGCCGAGATCCGCAATCGCGGCGGGCGTGGTTGGCCAGATTATCTCGAATCGCGCCCGGCGTTGGCCGAAGCCGAGGCGATCCAGCGCGCGATCCTGCTGGCCCGTCAGGCTGGCTGCTCGCTGCACATCGTTCACGTCAGCACGGCTCACGGCGTCGAGATCGTTCGTCATGCCCGCGAGGTTTTCGCCCAGGATGTCACCTGCGAAACCTGCCCGCATTACCTGCTGCTGAACGCGCGCGATCTGGAAGTGCTGGCGCAAAAGCCAAATGCTCACCACCGCTCCGGCCATCTGATGAAAGTGACCACCTTTGGGAATGTCTCGAAAAGGATTCGATTCATTTCGTCGCGTCCGATCATTCTCCTGCGCCGGCCGCCATGAAAACCGGCGATGATGTGATGGCTATCTGGGGCGGCATCGCGGGCGTGCAATCGACATTGCTTTCACTGCTGGGCCGCGAGGGTTTGCGCCCAGCTCAGATCGCGCGTCTCACCGCTGAGAACGTCGCCGAAAGATTCAAATTGCCCAGCAAAGGCCGGATCGCCATCGGCTGCGACGCGGATTTTGCAATACTGGATTTAGCCAGGCCCACCACGCTGAAATCATCCGATCTTCTGGACCGTCACAAGCTCAGCCCATACGTCGGCAGAACATTTCACGGAACCGTCCGCAGGACCATCGCGCGAGGGGCTACGATTTTTGACGGAACCCGCGCTCGTCCCGGCCGCAAAGCTCGCCTGATAACCCCATCGAAGGGAGGCGGCCATGCTTGATCAGATCGTGCGCGGACCGCTGCTCATTCTCACCGACGACGGCAGCGTCGTTTATCACGCCGATGGCGCGCTCGCATACGATGCCAAGGGAATCCTTCAATTCGCTGGCGCGTGGAATCAACTGCAAACACAACTTCCGGCCGATGCCCCATCACCACGAAAAGCCAGCGGCGTCATCCTCCCTCCCCTGATCGATATTCACACGCACATTCCCCAGCATCCGATCCGCGGAAAATTCGCCGAGGGAGTCAGCGATAACGCGCCTGGCGGCCGACTGCTCAATAGCCTGAAACGAAACGTCTTCCCAGCCGAAGCACGCTGTAATGAAAACGATCACGCGCGGCAAGTAATCGAAGCATTCGCATCCGACACTCTGGCTCACGGAATCGTCGGCGGGGCGGCATACATGATGGTCTCAGCAGCGGCGACCGAAATCGCGCTGAGAAGTCCTGCCGCCCGCCTGGAGCGTCGGACTGGTGATGATGAACCAGAATTGCCCCGAGAATTTGCGGACGGACGAGGCAAATCTCGAAAAAGATATTTCTAGGTTGGTCGAGCGGTTTGGAAGCAGGTTCATCATCACCGACCGGTTCGCCGTCTCGGTCAGCACTCCGCTCCGCCGCGCCGGCTGCGAGTGGGCCACTAAATTCGGCCTGCGAACTCAAACGCATTTGAACGAGCAAGCCGCCGAAAAACGGCTGGTCGAGAAGGAACTTTATCCCGAGGCGGCGAGTTACACCGATGTCTATCGCCGCGACGGGCTGCTCGACTTTGGTTGCATTCTTGCCCATTGCATTCACATGCGGCCGGAGGAGTGGCAAATCATCGCCGGCACCGGCTCCGTCATCGCCCATTGTCCGA
This sequence comes from uncultured Phycisphaerales bacterium, assembly GCA_963773725.1. Lineage (GTDB taxonomy): Bacteria > Planctomycetota > Phycisphaerae > Tepidisphaerales > Tepidisphaeraceae > PALSA-1353. Next base: position 952,734 of record CAVZCA010000004.1, on the reverse strand, counting down.
CATCAAATCTGCTGTTGGGTTCTGGGCTGATGCCGCTGGAAGAGGTCCGGCATCATAAAATTCCTTACGCGATCGCCACGGACGTGGGCGCATCGCCGACAGTTTCCATGCTGGCGGAAATGGCCCGATTTCTCGCGGTGCATGCCGGCCATTCAGCCTCGGCGACGCCGAGCGAAGCGCTATTTCGAGCCACGCTGGCGCCGGCGCGAATTCTGGAAATCGACGACAAGATCGGCCGCCTGGAGCCGGGCCGGCCAGCGTCGTTTATTGAAGCTCAATTGGCGGCTCCGCTGTCCGGCAATACGGCTGATGATGTAATCCGCGCCTTATTGCCCTCCGATCTCGACAATCCCATGCCTACAATCTCTCGCGTGACGCTTGCGGGTAAAACGGTTTTTCAAATGGGCGGGCATCATGCGTGATCACCTGCTTCTCTATCTGAACGGCCGGCCATTGCGCGTCGAAGGCAACGATGCTTTCCTGACCCTCGCTGAATTCCTGCGCCGCCGCCGTCAATTGACGGGAACCAAAGTCGTTTGCGCCGAAGGCGACTGCGGTGCCTGCGCGGTGCTGATTGGCCGTGTTTCCGCGGATGGCAATTCCCTCCAATACACATCCGTCAATTCCTGCATTCAGTTAATGTTTCAACTGGATGCGACTCACGTGATCAGCGTCGAGGGTTTGAAATATGGCCAGAGCCTAAATCCAATCCAGAAATCGATGGTGACATGCCAGGGAACCCAATGCGGCTTCTGCACACCGGGATTTGTCGTGAGCCTCTCCGATCTCATGCAGCGTAATCATGAGCCGGATGCCCATGCCGTCCGGCGCGCTTTGGTCGGCAACCTGTGCCGCTGCACCGGATACGATTCCATCATCCGGGCCGCGCTGCAGACCGATCGGTCGAGCCTGAAATCCATTGATGATCTCTATCCGCCGGCTGAAATTCTCGCGGCTCTGGCTGGTGCGACAACTCAGGAAGTCAACATCGAAACAATCGGCGCGCGATTTTTCAAACCTATTTCGGTCGAAAGCGCGGTCCGATTCCGAAAGCAGAACGCTTCTTGCCTTATCGTCTCCGGCGCAACTGATCTAGGCGTTCAGCGAAACAAGGGAACGCGGCAGATCAATGTCGTGATGAGCACGACTGCCCTGCGCGATCTTCAGCAGATCGCAATCACACCGAAAAACCTGTGCATCGGCGCCGGCGTCACGCTTACCGAGCTTGAGCGCGTGACCGCCGAGCATCTTCCCGAACTGAGCCAGTTCCTCGCGTACTTTGGCTCGCCGCTCATCAAAAACGCCGCGACTTTAGCGGGAAATCTCGTCAACGCCTCGCCGATCGGAGATACGATCCCCGCCATGTTCGTCCTCGGCGGCGAAGTAGAACTGACAGGAACCAATTCCACGCGATGGATCAAGATCGAGGATTTCTACACCGGCTATCGCAAGACGCTCATGACCAGCGAAGAAATCGTGACGCACGTCCGTCTGCCGTTGCCCGCCAAGGATGAAATCTTCAAGCTCTACAAAATCTCTAAAAGAAAAGACCTGGACATTTCCAGCTTCGGAGCGGCAATCTGGATGCGCCGCGCCGGCCGCGCAATCGGCGAAATCCGCATCGCCTACGGCGGCGTCGGGCCAACGGTCGTACGTCTCCCGCGCACCGAAGCATTCCTCACCGGCAAGCCCATCACGCGTCAATTATTCGAGCAGGCCGGCGATGTCGCGCGAAGCGAAATCAAGCCGATTTCGGACGTGCGCGGCGCCGAGGAATACCGCCGGGTCCTGGGAAAGAATATCCTGATCAAATTCTGGCACGATCTCGACCAGTTTAGCCGCGACCCGAAGGGGAGCGCGTCTCCCGCTCCCGTAGGAGCCCAGCCATGACCAAAGTCGTTGGAAAAGACATCCCGCACGATTCCGCGGCTGGCCACGTCAGCGGCGAATCACAATTTCTCGACGACGTTGCCCCGCTGGTTGGCGAGCTACTCGCCGGCATCGTCCCAAGCCCCGTCGCTCACGGGCGAGTTAAACGTCTGGATGTATCCCCCGCGTTGAATATCCCCGGAGTGGTCGCGGTTCTCACTCATCGCGATATTCCAGGCCACAACGAATTTGGCGCAGCGATCAAAGATGAATTGCTCTTAGTCGAAGACAAAGCAACTTTTCTCGGCCAACCCCTGGCGATCATCGCCGCCGATAGTCTCGCTGCGTTGGAATCAGCTCGCCACGCCGTCATCTGCGACATCGAAGAAATCAAGCCAATCTTCACTATCGACGAAGCCATCGCGGCCAATTCATTCTTAGGCGACGAACGCCGGATTCATCGCGGCGATCTGGCCAGGGGATTCACCGAGGCGGATCATCGCATTGAAGGCGTTCTCGAAATCGGCGGGCAGGACCATTTCTACCTGGAATCGCAGGTCTGCATCGCCATCCCCGGCGAAGGGCAAACAATCACCATCCATTCCTCGACCCAGCATCCGAGCGAAGTGCAGGCGATGGTCGCCGAAGTGCTCGGCATCCGGTTCAACCAGGTCGTGGCGATCTGCAAGCGCATGGGGGGAGGCTTCGGCGGAAAAGAAACGCAGGCGGCCCAGCCCGCCATGATGGCCGCGCTTCTTGCCGTCCGCACCCGCCGTCCCGTCCGATTCCTCTACACCAAGGATGACGACATGCGCTTCACCGGAAAGCGCCATCCTTTCAAAATCATCTATCGCGCCGGCTTCACCCGCGAAGGAATCATCACCGCCCTGGATGTCGAACTATATTCCAACGGCGGATGCTCCACGGACCTCTCCATGGCCGTCCTCGAACGCGCGATGCTCCACAGCGATAACGCCTATTTCATCCCCAACATTTCCATCCTCGGCCGCGTTTGCAAAACCAATCTGCCGAGCAACACCGCGTTCCGCGGATTCGGCGGACCGCAGGGCGTCGCTGGCATCGAAAATCTAATCGAGGAAATCGCGGCTACTTTGAATCTGGATGCCCTGGAATCTGCGCCAGTCCAATTGTTACGGCATAGAAGATCGCAACATCACCCCGTACGGCCAGATCGTCCGCAACAACACCTTGCCGGAACTCTTTTCCTCCCTGCGACGAGAATGCGATTACGATTCCCGCCGGGAATCCATCCGCAAATTCAACGCGGAATGCTTAACCCATCTGCGCGGCATGTCGCTTTCGCCGGTGAAATTCGGAATCTCCTTCACCCGCCGCACGATGAACCAGGCCAACGCGCTGGTCAACATTTATCTCGACGGCTCCGTCATGGTCAGCACCGGCGCAACCGAGATGGGGCAGGGGGTCAACACGCGGGTCCGCCAGATCGTCGCCGAGGAACTTGGAATTGATTACGACCGTGTCATCATGGCCCCGACCAGCACGGACAAAAATAACAACACCTCACCGACCGCCGCCTCCGCCGGCACCGATCTCAATGGCGCCGCCGCGGCCGATGCGTGCGCGCGGCTGCGCGCCCGAATGGCGGAAGTCGCCGCCGATATGCTCGCTCGGCCCACCAGCGGATTAAGCGCCGAGCCCCCTTCCATCCGTTTTGAAAGCGGATTTGTTTTTGATCAGCGAGCTCCCAATCGGCGATTGGCTTTTGGCGATGTCGTGAATCAGGCATACGAGCTTCGCGTCAGCCTCGGCGAGCGCGGCTTTTACGCGACGCCCGGCGTCGATTTCAATCGCGAAACAGGCCGCGGAACGCCGTTCCTCTATTTCACCAACGGCGTCGCCTGCAGCGAGGTCATGATCGACCGCCTGACCGGCGAACTTAAAGTCACCCGTGCCGATCTCATCCTCGACGCCGGAAAATCCATCAATCCGGGAATCGATCGCGGCCAGATCGTCGGCGGTTACATTCAGGGCATGGGCTGGGTCACCACTGAGGAACTGGTCTACAGCCCAAAGGGAAATCTCTGGTCCTGCTCTCCGACGACGTACAAGATTCCAGCCGTGACCGATGTGCCGGAGATTTTCAATTTCCGTTTCCTGGAAAATCCGAACAGTGATGTGAGCCTCTACCGCAGCAAAGCCGTCGGAGAACCGCCGCTGTTGCTCGGCCTCAGCGTCTGGCTGGCCGTCAAGAATGCCCTCGCCTATGCCGGCGTGAAACAGCCCGGGACATTCAGCATTCCGGCAACGGGCGAACGCGTGCTGCTCGCACTGACCGCGGCGCGCCAGCCGGATGCGGCACTGGCGAATGCGCCTGTTTGAATGATTTGAAATTCCGTTTTCTCAAGCCGCCGGCGCATCTTGCATCGCTTGAACGATGCGCCCGTTCTCGATTTTTAACGAACATCCATCGAGCAATTGAATCAATCGCTTGGAATGCGAAACGACGATCACGCCGTGCCCTTTTTTCGCCAGCAATTGGAAAATTTCAGCCAGTGCGCGAATCGTTGCCGCGTCCGCGCCCAGCGTCGGCTCATCAAGGATGATCCACGGCGGCCGCCGCGCAATCGTCGCCGCCAGCGAGACGCGCTTCCGCACAGGAAAAGGAAGGGCCAGCGGGTTGGACTCGGCGAAAGCCTGCAAGCCGAAGGCATCGCGAACAATGAGCGCCTGCTCCGCGCCCGATTTGCCGGGATGGATTCCTAGTTCGATGGAAACCGTCGCCTCAAACAACCCGACATCCGGATTCTGAAGATGATAACCCGCTGTTTTCCCGGGCGATTTCCAGGGGCTGGAGAGTTTTCCATCCACGAGGATCTGGCCGCTCATGGGCCGAAGCACTCCCGACAAAACCTTGGCCAGCGTGCTTTTGCCGCTCCCGTTGGCGCCTTGCAGTGAATAAACCTTCCCCGGCTGCAGCGTCAGCGAAACGCCGCTCAAAACATCCGCCCCTTTTCCATATCCGGCGGCGATTTCCCGCAATTCGATCACGGGAGCCAAAGCGGAATCTGCACGCTCAAGTTCCGACGGCTTGAGTGGCGCGACCGGCGCAAAACGCGTCGGAGCCGGCGTCAGTTTGGCGATGTCGATCGCCTCCACGCCGACATTCCATTCATCCATGCGGTTGTCGGTGATGACAGTTCCCTGCTTCGGGCCGATCGGATCATTCAGCAGGCCGAGCGATGTCGCGAGATTTTCCGAGTCGAGTTGTTCCAGCCCGCAATCAATCGCCAGCACGGCGGGCTTGAGAATCATCGCGCAGAGAATAGCCAGACACGTTTGTTCCCCGCCAGAAAGCGTCGCTGGATGTTGCTCAAACAGATGAGTGAGTTTCAATTTCTCCGCCGCGGCCAGACACCCGCACGATTCCAGCGGCGCACCAGCGTGCAGTTCCAGCTCCTGCCGCACCGTGGTGGTGAGGCCTGACAAGGCAAAATAAACCTCCGGCCCCAGATACATGCGTCCATCAGCGTGTACCCGGCAAAACCGGCGCAGCAGGTCCGTGCGTCCCGAAAAGTTCGGTCCATCAATCGCCAGCATGCGCTTGGCATCCAGCGCGGCCAGCAGAAGATCGGTGGAATTCCCGCTCATCGCAGGCCCGCCATTCTCGGCAGGAAACGCAAAGCAATCGCCGCCGCCAGCCACAGAAACGACAGCGCCAGCGCGACAGCCCCGGCGGCGGAAGAAAACGGCGTGGCTTCCGATGGAAGCCGTTCTACCCGCAACAGCATCGTCCGATTCTCCCAGATTTCAGCGCGGTGAACCGCGGAGCGGATGGACCAGACAAACAGCGGCCGCAGCAGACGCGGAAATTGTTTCAATCCCGCCCAACGGCTTCCTCCCAGCAATCCGCGCTCGGCGGGCGATCAGAATCTGCTCGGCCCGCAGCTTCAATTCGGGCTCGACAGCGAAAACACCTCAGCGCGACGACCAGCCCCTCGCCGCGCAAGCCCCAGCCGCGCAGCGTCTCCGGCAACAGCCGCGAAGGAATGGAAAGCATGGCCAATTGAAACGCGCCGCCAACCACGGCAAGACGCAGCGCAATGATCAACGCAAACATGATTCCGCCGTGCGGGTCCGATCCCATCGGCATATTGGGCGGCGCCCGCGTGACGAAGCCCCACACTAGAATCAGCATGATCATCATCGGAAGCTGAATCAGGAGGAGAAAGCGGATGTATCGGTTTAGCAATCCAGCGCGTGCGGTGAGGAGAATTAATACGGCAATGCCGGCCGAAAGGGGAATAACGCGGTCAATGATGAATGTCCCCGCGACAACGGCGAGCAGGGAGGCGAGCCTAGCCGCCGGCGGGACGGGGGCCATCAGCAACCTCTTTCAAACCAAAATTCTTCGCCAGCGCGGGACCGCGGAATCGGCGAAGCAGATCGTGCGGCACGGCGCGGATCAGCGAAACGGCGATGATCGCTTCGATCCATTTGTCCGACAAAGCATCGCAGAGAATTCCCGATATCACCGCCGCGTGATTGACCGTAAATCCCCGGTGCAAAAAGAATGTCGTCACCAGCGATGAGCCCGCGGTTGTGATCGCGCCAAACAGCTTGACCGAAACCGGCATCGACACGAATGCGGAAACGAACCCCAGCACGATTCCGCTCATAACGGTCCGCCCCACGTTCTTGAATCCGCCCCCCTTGGCCAGCAGATGCGTGCAGATCGCCATCATCGCGCCGGTCCCCGTGAAGTAGATGATCATGGGATTGAACGTCATGGCCATCAGCACAAATGCCAGGACACAGACGATCAGTCCCGGAACAAGCCCGGCAATTAATGTTGTTGTGATAATCCCCACGCAATCAAGGTAAACCGGCGCCTTCGTGGCAAACATGATGTAGGCCAGCGCGATGTTGAACGCCACGGCCGATGGAATCAGCGCGAGCGCCGCCATCCTCGACGAAGCGGCCGATGGCTCGTCGTAAAGTTCTTCGGCAGGTTGAGGCTCTTGCATTGGATACGGGCGATCGGTCTTCTAAATCAGAAGATACAATACTATACGCCGGCCCGGCCGCAAAGGCCGCCTGTTCGCCTCTGCCGCGACAACATCAACAAACCGGCCGGCAACAGGAGAAAACCTGCACCCGGCTCCGGAACATCAGCCATCAATCCATTCGCTGCAGCGAAGGCATCGAGCGCGGCGTAATCAGCCGCGGGCACTTGCACGTCGGCCCCGTTCGCTTGCTTGCCAAGATTTTGCACGAGGGCTGTGAAGTCGTCGCCGGTCACAGAACCAGTGTAGAAGAAATCGCCTTGGTCCCAGTTGGTGACCTGCTTGCCCAGATTGGATGCGAGGATCGTGAAGTCATCGCCGGTGACGAGGCCGTCGAGATTGGCATCGCCCAGCAGGGCGTAAGAAACCAGCACGCTGTCGGGGGCGACGATGCCGGTTTCGGATGCGTCATTGCCGTCGGCCCAGCCGATGCCGTAGGAGCTGTTGTTTTGTGAACTGAAGATTGCGCCGGAGACGATGTAGCCGCGGATGGTTGAATCCACAGTTGCCTGATTGGCTTGATTGCCATAGTCGATGACGATGTGGTTGTTCGTCAGATCGAAGGTGGCTCCGCTGGCGATCGAAAGCGACGAAAGTGTTTCGCCGCCGGTGTTTTGGGCCAGTTGTAGTTCGCCGCCGGTGAGGGTGACGGCTTGATTGCCGGAGAGGGCGCCGTTTGTTCCAATGATTAAAGTGCCGCCGGTGACGATGGTGCCGCCGGTATAAGTATTGGCGGTAGAGAGCGTCGCCGTTCCCGTTCCTGATTTAGTGAGCGATCCCGTTCCCGCGATGCCGCCGGAGCCGTTGATCGTGTAATTTCCGGAACTGTTGATGACGACCGAACCTGGCCGCACGTTGGTGTTGAGAGTCACCACGTAATTACCGTTGTTGGAATCGTTGAAGATGACGTTGGAGCCGTCGCTATAAATGGCGGCGCTCCCATTGTTATTCCAATTTTGACTGGTCGTGTCCCAAGTCACGCCATCGCCGGATCCGCCGGCATTGTTCCACGTCAGCGTCAGCGGCCCGATCCCAATGCTGTAATCCGCGACGACAGGCAGGTGATCGCTGCCGGTGCTGTTATTCATCGCCGCAAACACCTGTGACGGCGTCAGTGAACCATTGCCGATGATGTCATTCAGCGCGCTGTTCGAGCCGGAATTAATGTTCCCGAACACAGCCGTACTGCCGTTGTTGCCGAAGGCATGATACGAATTGGCGATGTAATCCAGCGTGCCGGGGGCATCATTTAGGACGTTGCTGGTCATCGTCTGCAGGTCATCGCGGTAGCGAAGATCATTGTCTGATTCGGTCAAGATCCCCTTGTATGTGGAGTTCTCCGACCAGTTTAAAGAATAGTTATCAGTGGGGTTAAGGGGATCAAAGGCCTGACCCTGATTCACGCCGCTCGGCGAATTGGCCGCCGTGAGCGTCTGATACATGGCCTCGGAACTGCCATCCAGGTTGTAGTCCCCAACGTAGACCACCGCGGCATTGGCCGGCAGGTTCGCGGCCTCGTCGTTGCGGATGATCTGGGCCTCTCCGTTGCGTAGTGCTCCGTCGGTGGATCCATCATCCGAGGTGCCTGCCGAGCCGGATTTGTAATGACTGTCGTAAACGTAGAAAACGCCATTACTGGTGCCCGTATCCACAAGCGGCTGGAATTCGTATCGCACCACTTGCCGGAATTCGCCATTGCTCGCGCCCCCGGGTGTGCCAACGCCGACCGAGGCGATCAGGTTCAGCGTTGTCTGATTGTATATCAATGCGTTGGGACCATTGCCGACAGTCGGGCTGCCATGCTGTGTCGCCTGGTATGTGCTGGAGCCGAAGATGTTGGAGCCGTAGAAGTTATTCAGATCGGTTACCAGCGGCGCCACTGTGGTCGAATTGCTGGTGGTTTCCTGCAGCGCAATAATGTCCGGCAGCTGCAAAAGGTTGTCCCCCACATACTTTTCCTGTCCGACCCCCTCCAGGACCGTGGCAAGATTGGGCAGCAGCGATGTGTTGCTGATGCCGACGTCTCCCTGAGTGTTGAAAGTGACCAGCCGAATGTCCTGTAAAGTCTGGCTTTGCGCATACAAAGGCCAAAGGGCCACAGCGAGTGCTGCCGTGAAAATCAGCGCAAGAGAACTCTGAAGTCGCATTTTATTTCTCATCTCCAGCCTTTGAATCAAGGGTATCACGGACCAATCTCACCATGAACGCCGGTGAGATACTGTGCGGGTAGCTTTGCAACTTTCCCGGAATTCATTCGCCCTGTCAATTATAATGATCTCACTATGCTGAACCGTTTATGTCGCCGATTGTCCGTCGATTGACATCGCGAATCGCCCGACAGGTTATCAACAGCAAACAATCGCAATCTGATGTGGCCATGGAGAGAGCTGACCTGACTGGAGTGATGCTTTGATGCAGTCATTTCTTAACCATTTGCCAGTCAACCGTAACGCAAATGCTAAAGAATGGACTGTAGATTGAAGCAGTACATGCGATCCGCACAGAAGGCTCAGGCATGATATGACGCACTCAATTTGCCCTGATAAACCTTCGTTTCGCTGGCGACAGAGATTTGTGTGAAAAAAGCTTGATTCTGTGGATCATTACGATTAAGTTAAGGGGCCGCCAACCAATGGAACGGTCTTTGAAATTGTTGGACCGTTAACCCTTTCGTGTGCTGATTGTAAGTGGCACTTTCCGCCACTGATCGGAATTAATGTTGTAAATCGATGGTCCTTACATTTGATTGAGGTACGGCATGGATAGTCGGAAATCGAAAATCGTGAGTGAAAGCTGAATGAAGTCGTTGAAAGATATTCTTGAGGGTGGTTCGGGGAAGTCTGTAGCGGTCACACTGGCTGTAGTGGCGATTCTGGTCACTCTCTACATGATTAAAAATGCCATATCTTCACCCACGGTTGCTGCTGAACGCGAACGCGTATTTATCGATTCTCAAACCGGTAAATCTTTCGACCATGAACTGAAACTCGGAGAGTCGATTCCTGTGGATGTGCCCAGTGGCTCAAAGAGCGGCTATCCCGCCGAGTTGTGCTATTGGACCAAAGATGGACAGCCCAAAACGGATCCAACCCCGGTTCTGCTTAATTCGTGGCTCGGAAAACCGGGACCGACTTTTTGTCCCGACTGTGGTCGCCTTGTAGTGGCTCACAATCCAATGGCATTGCCCGGAATGAGGCCGCCGCCAACCCAGGAGGAATACCAAAAACGGATGATGGGTATCGGTCCGGAACTTCTGCATGCGGTAGCAAGCAGCAATTAAAGGGAGTACGTCAATATGATTATGTCTAAACACAATCCAGCAAATCCGAGCCGTCGCAGCGGTTTTACCCTCGTCGAACTCCTGGTCGTCATTGGAATCATCGCGCTGCTGGTTGGAATTCTCCTTCCCGCGCTGACCAAAGCCCGGCGCTCGGCAAATACCGTCGCCTGCGCCGCCAACTTACGGTCGATCGTACAGGCAATGGTGATGTATGCCTCGCAGAACAACAACTATATTGCTGGCGGCCCTCAATCATCGGGAGCCTTCCTGACGGCGCCCCCATCAACCACCGGGACGGTCGCCTGGAACACTCTCTTTAGCCAGAATAATTGTCCGGCCATCTCCCAGACCTGGGACTGGGAAACGCCTCTCGCTGCGGTGATGGGAGTGGCGTTCAATCAGGAGGGTGACCTTGCCTCACGGATGCAGCGTTTCTACGCCTTGAATAGTTTCGGTGGGTTCACCTGTCCCGAAAATCAATTCCTTTCATACCAATATAGCGTGACCACGGGACCTGTCGTTCAAATGGGGTCGTACGTTACAGCTATGGATTTTCTGCTTGCCAATCCACCAACGACAAAAAGAGGGCCTGTGGTGGATTCGTCTTTGCAGCAATTCGCTAATAATCTTTATTTCGTTCTTCCCAGCGGTTATGTCCCCAAAATGACCAAAGTAGGGCCGCCCAGCACAAAGATATACATTTCCGACGGCGGCAAATATTCTTCACCTCTCGAATTACCGAATTACGACCTCACGTATAACGGTCTGGATGTGGGCGGCGCATTCGCGGATTACGGAGCATACGCTGAATATTCAACAGCTTTGAACCGTGAAGCAGCCACTGGAAACATAGAAACATCCTCCCCTGGTCCCCATGATCCCCGCATTTATGGCTTCCGACACGGGAACCAGTCTCCACTTGGCAAAACGGGCAGCTATCTGTTTAACGCCGGTTTTTACGATGGCCACGTGGAAACAATGGATGATTTCCAAGCCGCAGACCCAGCCTATTGGGCTCCAACGGGAACCGTTATTGCTAATACAGAAATTACCAAGGATGCCCAGATAAAATATTCCTCCGACCCAACAGGAAGTGGCACGGGCACTACCACCGTTCGATGATGTTACAGATGATCCAATGTTGTTTGTTCGGAGTATCAAGGCAAATTAATCAGCCCTGAGTTCCGATCTTTATCAAATGTATATGTGTTGTGTTTACGAATGCTCCGCAACCAAAAAAGTCTAGGTCGCTTTTTTTGACGCGGTGATTCGCCGGTTGATGTTGTTTTTACTAGACCCATAGAGCTTTACAGGAGGCTTTTTAATGCACTACCCAAATCGTAAGAAAACCGCGTTGTGGTCGGCCGTGATGGCCGTTGGTATTGGCGGCTTTGCCATGCATGCAATGGGCCAAACCAACTACACTCTCAACGCTACCGGTGACAGCGAAGTTGAAACAAGCGGCCCCTATGGCAGCGGTTTCGGATACAACGAAATTTACGGGCCATCCGGAACGTATCCATCTTTCGCTGTTTATGATTACACCACCGGCGGTGGAACCATTCCCAATCCTGCTGTCACCTCGGTTTCCCCAAATTTCACAGTCGATCTTTACGATGAGGGATACAGCGGCGAAGCTCAGACGCCAGCCACTTTAAACTTCTATCTGGCAACTGATACGACGACCAATGTCACCGACTCAGGTACTCCTGCTTCACCTTTGCTTTATGAACCGACAGGCACTGTGGGCAATGGCTTGGCTACGCCCGGCTCGACGGGATCATTCGCCGCCGGCTCCAGCCTGTTCTTCCTCGGTTCCGGCACCTATACGCCCGGCGCTGCCGGTGCCCTGAATGCGTTCAATCTCTCCCTCAATAACGCAGGGGCAGGCAATGTCAGCGCGGCCGAAACCTATTTGACCGACCAAACCCAGGCCGGCGGAAAACTCCGCATCGTGGTGACCTCTAACTCCACGTCAACCGGATATCTGAGCACCTTGGGTTATGGCAGCGCTAATCCCCCGCAGCTCACTCTCGGCGTCAGCTCCACTCCAATCACGCCGAACAACTCATCTATTTATCTTACAAGTCCTCCTGCGGGCGCCGGCAATACCCCGAATAATATCAGCATCAATTTGGGGCGCATTGTCATCAGCTATGGCGCAACGCAGAGTTTCACCGTGGGCAATACCAGCTCGACTGGATCCGCGCTGATCCTGACTGATCCGAACGGCCTAAGCGGAAGTTATGCTCCGCCAACCGGTAATCCCGTTCCCGCGCTTGGCACCTCCACTCTGACGGCAGGATTCAGTGGTGCCGACACCAATGGCTATGCCCCCGGCTCAACCATCACCGGTAGTGTTGTCTTTACCGATGCAAATAACACTGCTTCGACTATCACCGTAAACGCCAGTGCGTATGGTGTGGATCAACGAAAAATTAGCTCTGGCAACACCGGCTTCAACACGACTGCGGCCAACAATGTCGGCAGAATTCTTGTCGGGAGCACGGGTAATGTTGGCGTAACCTTAAGCACGACCAATGCCCTTGCCATCGGTTCCGACTATGGACCTGATGAACTGACCACCGAAACCCTCGCAGCGGGCGCTCAGTCCAGTGCGTATGCAGTCGATGATCCATTCACCAAAAACCCCGTCGGCACCATCAGCGCATCAGCGCCGAGCGCCTTCACATTTAATTCCCAGGCAACCGATGCAAACGTCGTTGGTAGCGTGTCCGTTGTGACCTCCGGTGTTTATGGAGATGCTCACAGCACGACGGTCAATGGGCAAGTCGAACATTACAACGGCAACTACACCAGCTTCACCGATACCGCCGGCCTCACTGGCGAAGGAATCCCGGGTGAAGATGACTTTGCTGATGTTTACCTGCAGTGGACCGGATATCAGCCCGCGGCAGTGACAAGTTCACCGTCGCCGGTCGTCGTTGCTCCAAATTCAACTTCGACGGTCACCCTGACCAACGCCGCCAGCAACGACAACATCATCAGCGTGACCGCCAATAGCGTCACCGATACCCAAAGCCAGGGCTTACGCGCCGCGGCTTTCATCACCGGTCACGGCGCCTTCAATCAGACCTGGACCGCGGGCGGGTGGAATCTCGTCAGTGGCTTAACCACTGGCACCGAGATCAACGGCAGCGCCCAGGCCGGCGACACCAATAGTTATTCCACCACCGGCACCATCGGCTTCACACAATCCGCTCAGATGATCAACGGAACGTACGGCGCTGTGCTGCCTGTTGGCCTGCAAAACGATCAGACGATCCAGGGCGCGACCCCCAATGACCTCGGCAACGTGAATGTCGCTGTCCAGGCCACTGTCACCAGCAATCCATCCGTTCAGACGGGCGCTTACACTCTGAATGGCGGAACGCTCTCCGCCCCGGCGACCAACCTCACCGGCAGCTTCGCCCAATCCGGCGGGCAATCCACTTTTGCTAACATCACCGGCAGTGGTCAATTGACCATCACCGGCGGAAGTTCAACGCTTGCCGTCGGCGGCGGAGCCAGTTCTCTTTCATCCCTGATCATCTCCGGCACCGGATCTCTGAATATCACCAATAACCACGTGATCATCGGCTACACCGGAAGCCCGGCAAATGCGGATTCAACCATTCGCGGCTACTTACTCAGTGGCCGTAACGCCGGGGCATGGAACGGCGCAACCGGCATCGTCTCCAGCGGTAGCTCCGGAACCGGTGTCGCCACCGGCTACAGCATCGGCTACGCCGATGGCGCCGATCACATCGTCACCGGCCTCTCCTCCGGCCAGATCGAAGTGAAATACACTTTGCTCGGCGACGCCAACCTCGACGGCCTCGTCACCGGCGATGACTTCACGATCTTGGTCGGCAACCTTGGCAAAGCGGTAGCCGGTTGGGACAAGGGCGACTTCCTCTACACCGGCTTAGTCACCGGCGACGATTTCACCGCCCTCGTCGGCAACCTCGGCAAGTCGGCCAGCGGAGCGGATGTTGTAATACCCGCAGCTGACTATGCGGCAATAGACGCCTTCGCGGCTGCCAACGGCCTGACCATGCCCAGTGTTCCCGAACCGGCATCAGCAGGACTTCTGCTCGTCGCAGGCGCTGGAATGCTGGCTCGTCGCCGGCGTTCTATGTGAAAATGTTGAAAACTCCGCGCCGCACCCCGGCGCAAAGTTAATCTGACCACGGCCCCGTCAATCATGACGGGGCCGTTTTTTTTCGCCTGCCTGGATGCGGCCTGCTTTTCATCATTACCCTCTGTGTATTCGCCAGATAAACGCTATAAACGGATTAAACGTCCATTAAAGCCCTAAAGGTCGATTTCCGATATTCCCAGTTCAGTAGGTTTATGTCCTGCCTACAGTTGTGTTCCATCAATTCTCTGGCACACCTCGATCATCATGACTATCAGGCAGGTTATAATAACCTGTTGGATCGTATCTCTATTTATTTTAACGGATTAAGTAAATAATTGGGTCGATTTTTCAGGGAAGACAAGGTGATTTTGAATGTCTCGCTCTATTCCTCCCGTAAAATCCGCTCCAGCCCGCATTTCGTAAGTATATTCCGTAAAGGCATTTAATAAAAAAATGAGATCGTTTTATAGCCCGGCCCCGGGTTCGCTATAGGAGCCTCGTTGTTAAGCAACTATGCAGTTGCCGCCACTTATGTGAGTGGTGCGACTTCCGGATCGTGGGTAGAGGCGGAGCGTCCCCTTCTTTCAGCACGGCGTTCGGAAGGCGGAGAAAACGTGGGAACGGCAGTTCCCAACAGTACACCTTATCACGAGGTAGAGATATGCAATCGGACAAGAAGATGAAGGCGTTGTCGGTATTGTCGATGGCGGTCGTCGCCACCATGGGGGTCAAGGCCGCCCATGCCGCGACACTTACGCTGTACTACGACAATATCGTCGATTTCGATCCCACCACGTCCACGGTTGTTCAGTCGTTCGGCTACGGCGCCGGCAACACGGACGGCACTAGCTACACCGGCCCAACCTCGATCACCATCGCCGTTGGCGATATCCTCGAGTTCGGAATTGATGCCGTTGTCACCAACAACGTCAATCCCGATGCCGGCAAGAACACCGGAACCATCACGGTCAGCGCCGGCAAGACAACCAAGGTTCAGGCTGTTCAGCCCTCCTTCCTGGGTCTGGCCACCATGAGCGTCACGGTTCCCTCAACCGATAACAGCGCGAGCATTCTGGCTCCCGTGACCAACGGTGCTCCCACCGGAACGTTCAATGGAGCGCACCGACTACAACAGCACCGCCGCGATCAACGGCGCGGGCGGCAATACCGTTATTCCGCCGAACAGCGGTACCGGAACTGGCCCCACCTGGTCTCAGAGCACACAAGGCGACGTCTCCCCCACAAGTGCAACCGGCGGAAACGTCGGCGATCACTTCGCGATCTTCGCGGGCAACGGATCTGTCAGCTCGAACACCGCTGCCGGCGTCGCTGCTATCTCGCAGTTTGGCGGTGCATCGGCCACCTATCCGAACGCGACCGATTTCTTCGACTCCCTCTCCTACACCGCGACCGGCAGCGGAACCGTAACTCTTTCTCCTTCGGTTCACACCGCGGGAACCAGCTATTGGACAAATACCCAGTCAGGATCGGCGTCTGTTGCCTCCGGCTATATCTCCCAGCAGTTCACCCAGGCCGGTGATGTGGTTGGAACCCTCCCGGTCCTCATCATCACTGTCGGTGGCATAACTCCGCCACCGCCAGGCGGCCAGGCTCTGATTTCACTGAAAGCAGCTTCTGGCGGCGCGCCGACTTCCTATGGCTCGTCGCAAGGCACCCTGACTGTTACGGGTGGAAGTGGCAGCTATAAACTTGCTCAGGAGAGCAATGCCGCCACTCCGACAGGTTTTGTCGAAGCCAATGGATTCAATCCGGGTACGGATGAAGAAATCTATGCCATCGACGTCCTCGACGGTGGCACTCAGGCCACACCGACCGAGATCGCTGCTCTCGTCAACGCGATCAATAACGGCGACGCCGTGGTTCCCAAGTCCGTGGGTGTGCTGGCAGCGGCTTCTTATGCCGGTCTGCCGACCACCGACTCCAGCCCGTTCGGAAGCCAGTACAACCTGTTCCTGGATTCCGCTTCAGGTCCGGCTGCCGACAACTTCCTCGGCATCGATTTCTCCAACTCCAACGACTCCAACCTCGTCGGCTACACCTTCTCTGCTGTAGCGGTCGTTCCGGAGCCGATGAGCCTTGGCCTCCTGGCCATCGGCGGATTGGGTCTGATGAGCCGTCGTAATCGTCGCAAGATCTAATTCCGACGAATTCTACCTCGTGATTTCTGCCGGCTGGACTAACCGTCCAGCCGGCTTTTTTTTTGCATGATTAAATTAGAGGAATCGTGACGGATTAAATTTATCGCGTCGCGGTAGATTTGCCGGGAGGAGTGGAACTGCCCCGCACGGGAAAACGGCCCGGATCAATCTTTGCCGCCTGCTCAAGCATCTGTGAAATGCTCTCGATATCTCTCGCCGCCGAATCAACAGCCGCCGTCTCGATGAGTTGCTTTTCAGATTGTGCCGCCAGCTCGCTGATCTTGCGCAGGCCGAACAATCCGCAAGTTCCCTTCAAATCGTGAAGCAGCTTCCGCAGCCGGGCAATGTCCGCCTCGCGCATAGCGGACATAAGTTGCTCCGTCTGTTTTGGAATATCCGCCAGAAATGCGGGCAGAAACTTGATGCAAGCCGATTGAATCGGTTCAAGATCCATCGGCAAATCATTCGGGGCAGATTCCGCATCCGCCGAGACAGCTTCGGCCTTGGCATGATCACTTGTGGCAGGAGATTCGTTACGCCCGACCCCTATGTAACGGCTGACCAGTGCAAGCAGATGATTCCGATCGACGGGCTTGGTCAGATGATCGTTGCAGCCGGCCGCGATGCATTTTTCCCGATCACCCGCCATCGCATGCGCCGTCACTGCGATGATCGGCCGGGCATATCCTTCATTGCGGAGCATCGCCGTCGCGCCGTACCCATCCAACTCCGGCATCTGCATGTCCATGAGAATAACGTCAAACGGCTCTCCCGCCCCTTTGGCTTTGAGCGCCTGCTCGCAGGCCAATCGCCCGTTGTCGGCCACCACCACATCCAAACCCGCTGATTCCAGAAAATAACAAATGACCCGCTGGTTGTGGATCCCATCTTCAGCCAGGAGTATTCGCCCCTTCATTTGCGATCCCCTGGACAATCCCGCGCCGGACGAAGTTGAATGTTCAGCCGCATGCGCCGCGGCGAACTGCGATTGCCCCGTCGCTTCCTGTGGATTCACCACCATCGCCACGCCCTGCAAATCTCCGACTCCGACAGTGACGATAAATCGGCTGCCGAAACCAGGCCGGCTGTTGACTCGAATGTCCCCGCCCAGCATTTGCGCCAATCGTTTGCAGATCGACAGCCCAAGCCCGGTTCCCCCAAACTTCCGGGTGGTCGAACTATCCCCTTGCGCGAACGGCTGAAAAAGTCCTTCAACTTGCGGTGCTGTCATTCCAATCCCGCTGTCGATCACATCGATCCGCAGCCGGGGCTGCGTGGGAGATTCCGTGTCCATGCTGACGGCAACCTGAACCCCACCCGTCTCGGTAAACTTCACGGAGTTGCCGATCAGGTTGAGCAATATTTGCCGCAGCCGCGTCGGATCAGATTTAATAGTTTGCGGAATAGGGCCAAGATAATTGATCTCGCAGTGCAGGTTTTTCTCCCGCGCCCGCACCCGCATCAGCGACACAGCTTCATTAACGATCTGACACGGGCTGCACGAAATCACCTCGATCTGCAGCTTGTTCGCCTCGATCTTGGATAGATCGAGTATATCGTTAAGGATCGTCAGGAGATGCTCTCCCTGATGCCGAATCGTCTGAATCCATTCCATCTGCTCGCTCGTGACCTGCCCATTGTCCAGCAGCATGTCCGCATACCCGAGAATGGCGGACATCGGCGTGCGAATCTCGTGGCTCATGTTGGCGAGGAATTCGGATTTGGTCCGGCTGGCCGCCTTGGCCTGCTCCACCATCGCCCGCATCGCCGCCGTTCGCTCCGTCACGCGCTTTTCCAGATTCTCATGTGATTTACGAAGATCCTGCTCAACTTTCAAAAGTTCTTCATTCTTCAGCAAAAGCTGGCGGTTCCGCTCTTCCAACTCCTCCGATGCCAACTGCATCGAACGTTCAACAATCTCCCGATCGGCCCCAAAGGCGACATACGCCTCCTCCACCATGGCGATGAATTTGTCCCATGGCGGCGGAAACGAAGCTGGGTCGTTCCCGGCCGCATCGCCGATCGCTCGCTTCAATTGTTTGGCAACCAGTGGGTGCATTCGTTATGCCGCTTCGCGAAAGACCGTGACGGTCATCGTTTGATTGTGAAGTTCACACTTGGAAGTGAACTGGAACGGAGAGATTTCCCCGTAGGAATAAAATCCCGTCAGCACCGCCCCTTTTCCCAGAACCGCCCGAACGGCATCGACTTCCTCATCCGTCCGCTGCTGCAAAATCAGCTTGCGGCCCACGCAACTGATCAGGATCGCCAGCTCGGCCGAATCGCTTCCAAGTCACCTCCTGGCTTCGCGTCGCCGCAGTCGTTGCGCCGCCAACCAACCGCTCGAAGTTGGATCGCATCAGCCGCGCGTATGATCCCTGCGGAATATCTCCCGCGAAGGTCATGCTCTGCTGCTTCTCGTCGATCCCCAGAATCGTGCGAACAACCGCCGTATCGGAAAGTGACGCTCTGATGCTCAGCGGGAAGCGCAATCCGCTCGCCGGCAATTCGGCCGCATACGGGCCAAGGTAGCGCTTGTATACGCGCAGCGCCGATTCACCGTCGAGTTCATACAGCACATTTCCAGCCGACCGCGTAATGACCCGCTCAGGGCCAAATGGATCCCATCCGCCCAGCGATCCATATCCAGCCCGCAAGTGGCTCCCGTAAAGTCCCACTGCGACAACCACTCGGTCCGCCAATGTTCCATTGCAATAAGTCAGCGTGCGCTGAAACTTCGATCCATCGCCGGACATTCCGCCGGTCACCGCGACATTCGCCGTCATGGTCGCCGACAAACCTTTCACCAGTTCGCTGCCGTTGACGTTCAACCCATCGGAAAAAACCAGGACATGCACCAGATCATCCGCGGCAAGTTCCGATGCCAGCTTCTGCCCGGCGGTAAAACTACTCGTCGATTCGCCGAAAGTAGTCTGCGCCACCCGAACCTCCGTCTGCTGAAACGCGATGGCGGTCACCACCAGCGAATCATCATTGACGTTCGTCCCGCAGATTTCCCCGGCAGTGGAACATCCGATCACCTGCGCATCGGGATGCGCTTTTCGGACCTCTTCCATCAATTGCGTATTGGAAAGAATCTGCCTCGTCCCAAATGCGAGAACAAGCTGCGCCGATTTCCCCAGCGACCAGCCCTCTTTCGAATTCCACGCGCCACCCATCCAACAACGTTGCTGAATTTTCATAGGAAATCTCCCACTTCTGGCAAAATTGAAACAATCCAAAATCTATCGGAACATACACATATGTCCTTAATGACCATAGTCACCGGGTCCGCTAATACTTCTGCGGAGGCAAAGTCGTGCTCAAATGTTAAAATGTTCCGGTGAAATCTACGGTTGATGAAATCCGTGCCCGCTTTGATGCGGAGGTCGAGCGATTTTCCGTTCTCGAGACCGGCCAATCCGCCACCATGGACGCTCCGCTGGTGCTCGATCTGATCACCGCTGTTGCCGCCGGCGTCACCCCCGGCGCAAAACGGCTGCTCGATGTCGGCTGCGGCGCCGGCAACTACTCCCTGAAAATGCTCCAGCGGATTCCCAACCTCGATGTGACCCTGATCGATCTCAGCCGCCCAATGCTCGACCGCGCCAATCAGCGAATCTCAGCCGCAACCCACGGCAAGATCAATTCCATCCAGGGGGATATCCGCCAGATCGAACTCGGCGAGAATCAATTCGACATCATCCTCGCCGCCGCCGTCCTGCACCATCTCCGCACCGACGATGAGTGGCGCAGCGCCTTCTCAAAATTTTATCGCGCGCTCGCCCCCGGCGGCTCAATCTGGATTTCCGATTTAATCCAGCACACCCTTGACCCCGTGCAATCCGAAATGTGGAACCGCTACGGCCAATACCTCACCCAGCTCAAGGGCGATGAATATTGCCGTCACGTCCTGGCATATGTGGAAAAAGAAGACACCCCGCGAGGCCTGATGTTTCAGTTGGATCTCTTGCGCGAGGTAGGCTTCGCCAAAGTGGAAGTCCTGCACAAAACAAGCGTCTTCGCCGCGTTCGGTGCTACTAAAAATTAGCCCCCAGTGATTCATCCGGGGTGATTCACCGGGTTTACGAAGAGATGCTTAAGCTTTCCCCTGCTCGGCCGCCGCCTGCGTCAAAATCGTAAGCTTATTATCCATCATCTGTGCAACCCCCCCATCAATCTGAAAAAGCTTCGTCTGTCCCGAGGCCAGATCGAGCCGCAATGGCCCCTTTGCCAGCTTGGCCAGCAGCGGGGCTCGATCGGTCAGAATCCCCAGCAGCCCATCCGCGGCGGGAATAATCGCCTGGGTCAATGATTCGCTCAGAACCTGCTGCTCCGGGGTGACGACAACACACGCAAAGGCCATGGGTTACTCCAAACGGCTATTCGAACAAGGGACGAACAGTCTAAGGGCCGCTCCTGCCGGGGTCAATTCTACTAATGTGCCCCCCTGACGCTGCCGCTGGAACTTTCTTTCAAGCGGCAGCTAAATGCGTTGCCAACCCGCCCGGTTGTTATATGATTGAAACCCAGGAAGTTGACCACCGCGCCGCCCCGCGCGGTGGTTCGATTTTGGAGACTCGCAAATTGCAGCGTTTTTTGGTCGATCGCCGTTGAACAGGAGCCGGTGTCATGCCGTTTGTCAGTGCTAACGAGAAAGTGGCTCTCGAAAAAAAGCGAGAGGAACTCTACAAGGCCCAGATCGACGTTCAGGATCGCATCCGCAAGGCCGCCAGCCTCGGCGATCTCTCCGAAAACGCCGAGTACCACTTCGCCAAGGAAGAGAACCGCAGCATCCAGCATCAACTCGCCGAGGTCGAGATGAAGCTGAAAAACGCCTCCGTCATCTCCAACGACGCCGTCCCGGACGACGTAGTTTTTATCGGACACACCGTCAAGCTCATGGACATGGATGATGAAAGCGAAATGCTCGTCGCCATCGTCGGCGAAGCCCAACCCACCCCCGGCGGCGGCGATGTCACCCACGTCAGCGCCAACAGCCCGATGGGCGAAGCTCTCATAAAAGCCCACGTTGGCGACACCGTAAAAGTCCGCGCCCCCCGCGGCACGATGGAATT
This sequence comes from uncultured Phycisphaerales bacterium, assembly GCA_963773725.1. Taxonomy (GTDB): domain Bacteria; phylum Planctomycetota; class Phycisphaerae; order Tepidisphaerales; family Tepidisphaeraceae; genus PALSA-1353. The sequence continues at coordinate 931,159 of CAVZCA010000004.1, read as the reverse complement.
CAAGATTCTGGAGATCGTGCAGTAGGCCATCTCCCAGGCCGCCTGTTTCCCCGCCTTCCCCTGAATCACTTATCTAAACTTGCCTCCCCATTCTGCCGAAATCCGAGAATAGCCGGACATATCGTACGGCTGGAGGATTGATCTATGAAGCGGAAATCAATGGGCTGGATCATCTTGTCTGTCAGCGTGATGGCCGTGGCGCTCGCGGTTTTCAGCCACTAACCACTGCCGTTGGCGGAAAAAGGCTGCACCGCTGCGGGAATAATCCCGTGCGGCTCTCCTTTCCCAATCCGCATGAAGCGGATCTGGGAGAACCGACGTAAAACACCGGCTCTTTGGGAGAATCCTCAATGAAACGGAAATCAATCGGCTGGGTCGCATTGCCAGCCTGTTTGGTTGCGGTCGCCATCTCTGTAATTGGCGGCCGAACAACAACGCCCCGGAGCGCCCAGGCGGGCATAACCAGACCGCGGGCGAATGCTGTCCCCACGGAAACAACTCAAGCCTGCCAGGACGTCATCGATCAAATGATCGCGATGCAGCGGACGTCCATGGATAAAAAGCGGTCAGGCAGTGTGAAGCCGATGACCGCCGATGACCAACTCGTCGCTCAAGAGTATCAACTGGATATGTCAAAATGCCCGGAGGATTTCCAGCTGGCGCTCTTCCGTTTCATGATGACCGAAGACACCGCCCGCTTGCATGCACACATGGATAAAACCGGCAACTCCGAAAAAGTTATCGGCGCAGTTATTGAAGGCGTTGCCACCAAGGGCTTTTCCGCCAGCAAATCCTTGATTAGTTACAACGAAAAAGTCACAGATCAGCAAAAGAAGGATCTGGCGAAAATAGAGACGGCGTGGCAAGACGTCGTCAAAACCGCAAAGAAATACGGCGTAAAATAAGCTGCCCCCACTTCCCCAAAGCCACCTGTCAGACTCGAACTGACAACCGCCGCTTTACAAAAGCGGTGCTCTACCAATTGAGCTAAGGTGGCGGCAGAACATCCCGAGTTTATGCACCCCATCGCTGCATCGCAAATCTGATTCAAAACATACAATAGGACCGTTGAAGGGCCCAACCATGCTTCTTCCGTTCATCGTCAGATTATCGGCCATGGGTATCGTCGCCATAACCTGCGCGGTGGCACAGGCTGATCCCTCCACCCGGCCAACAACCCTCCCCTCCACCTTGCCATCCCAAATCACCGTCGCCGCCGACGGCTCCGGAATGTTCAAGACCGTTCAGGACGCAGTCGATGCCATCCCCGCCTATCCGCGAGAGACCTATGACATCCACATCCTGCCGGGAACATACAAAGAGCAGGTCACGGTCCCCCGCATCAAGCCGCACATTTACTTTTGGGGCGATGACCCGGCAACGACGATATTAACCTTCAATCTCGGCGCCCCGATGCCAGGCCCTAATGGCAAGCCCCTCGGCACCTTCGGCACGCCCAGCGTCAGCATCCTCGGCGACGATTTCACCGCCAGAAACATCACCTTCCAAAACACCTTCGGCCCGCACGGACAGGCCCTGGCCATCGAGATCGCCGGCGATCGCGTCGCGTTCGATCATTGCCGATTTCTCGGCTGGCAGGACACCATGTTCGCCGACAGCGACGGGCGAAACTATTTCCACGATTGCTTTATCGAAGGACACGTCGATTTCATCTTCGGAAAATCAACCGCCGTTTTTGATTCCTGCGAGATTCGCAGCAAGGGCAAAGGTTATCTCACCGCGGCCTCCACGCAGCAGCAGAACCGCTTCGGTTACGTCTTCCTTCATTGCAAGCTGACAGCCGACGACAGCGTGAAGGATGGGACCGTCTATCTAGGCCGGCCCTGGCGGCCCTACGGCGCAACCGCATTCATCGATTGCGAAATGGGCCCGCAAATCCGGCCCGAAGGTTGGTTTAACTGGAAAAATCCCGCCAACGAAAAGACCGCCCGATACGCCGAATTCGGCAACACCGGCCCCGGTGCCGCTTTAACCAAACGAGCCTCCTGGGCAAAGCAACTCAGCGAAGACGAAGCTGCGCAATATATGGTTCTGAATATTCTGGATGGCGCGGATGGATGGGTCCCGCCATTTTATGGAAGCGGCTCACCCGCCACATCCAAACCCTAAAGAGCCAGCGTCATTTCAAAACCTACTGCGGAACAAAATCATCATCTTCCATCGTCAGATTCGAAACATCCTGAATCTGAAACACCGGAATCGCGATCGATTTAATCCGCACATCCCGCAGCGTAATCCCCCCGCATCGATCATCGCCCCCCCCTGCTTGGCGACAATCGTCCGCATGCTCGATCGTCACATTTTCCAGCGGCATCTCCGGCAAGCCCGCGCAATTGCATCCCGATGTTCGTCCCCGTGCAATTGATGTTGCGAATCGTGATCCCGCGAAACTGCGGCGTTCCCGCGTCAACAGGCTTCGCCGGCTCCTGCCTCACTTCAGCGCCTTCGCCAACCGGCGCATCCGGTTCAACCGCATCCGAATCAACACTCGGCTTCGTCGCCGATTTCCGCGTCGTTGGCTTCTTGACCTGATAATACATATCAAAGCTGATGCAGGCATTTTGTATGTCCGACATCTCAAGGTTGTGAAAGTTGATATTCTCAACGACTCCCGCCGCGGCCGCGCACGGTTTTGAACCGCAATGCATCATCCGTCCCGCGAAAACGCAATCGTGAACCGTCACATTCCGCACGCCCGCCCGACATTTCGCTGCCAATGGCTATCCCTCCATGCCCATGCCCCAGCGTGCAGCCGGTGATGGTCACGTTCTCCGTCGGCCGGCCGACCTTCCTTCCCTCGGCATCCTTCCCGGATTTCAGGCAGACCACATCATCCCCCGCATCAATCGTCGAATCCGTCACAGTCACATCCCGGCACGAATCAATATCAATCCCGTCTCCATTCTGCGCATAATACGGATTGAAAATCGTGACGTTGTGAACCTTTAGATCTCTTCGCAGTACAGAACATGAATATTCCACGACCCGGAATTGCGAAACGTCGGACCTTCCAGCAAAACATTCTGGCAATTCGAAAGAACCACCATCGGCGGCCGAAGCGTATCGCGATATGGCCGATAATCCTCAATCGTCACCGGCTTGCCGCTTAAGCGCAATTTCGCGAGCGACCTTTATCCCCGTCGCTGGCAGCTTTCGTCGGCCACCATGTTTGTGATCTCTTATCGACATCCCCGCCATTGCTTGCCTGCGCCGCCCACTGCTCCGCGGTCGTTTTCGATTTCTTCAGCGGACGCCACGCATCCCCCTGCCCGTCAATAATCCCGGCGCCGGTGATGGACACATCATGCAGATTGTCCCCCGACAGCGGTGACGTGCATTTCACCGTCTCCACTCCTTCGAAATGAGTCATCACCAGCGGATAGTCATCAAATTTCCGGCTGAAAAGAACCAGCGCCCCCGCATCAAGATGGAAATCCACCTTGCTCATCAGATGAATCGGCCCGGTAAACCACGTTCCCGCCGGAACAATCACCTGCCCGCCGCCAGCCGCCGCGCAAGCCTCAATCGTCTTTCGAAACGCGTCAGTATTATCCGTCTTCCCATCCCCAACCGCGCCATAATCAATGATGCTCAACGTCTCGCTTTCCGGCAAGTCAGGCTTCAAATCGCCGCCCGAACCGAAGCAACACTCCCGGCTGCTCAGTCTGGCATCCGACCACGCAGCAAAGTCAGAACGATCAATGACAAATAAATTCCGCGTCTTCATTTTGGTTTGGTTCCTCATTCGTCCCGAACTATTCAAGTCCCTCGACCTTCGCATCGTATAGAAATGGCTTCCCCGACGACGGCGAGATATTGCAATTGATAAAGCGAATCCCTGCGCATGAACATGATTTCGATCGGCTTGATCGCCGAAACTTGCACGTTATCCAGCACAACATCATCAACCGGCATCTCCGGAAGCCCCACAATCTGCCCGGCGATGTTGCTCCCCATCGCCGTAACGTTCGCTGATGCGGATATGCCGCCAGATGCGGCGTCCGTTCATCGACCGGCTGCGCCGAATCTTGCTCGGGATGGGTCGGAATTTTCGGATAATAGCTCGTGATCAAAATCGAATTCTTGACGTTCCGCATCGTGAGATTCTCATACGTGAGATTCTCAGCAACCCCGCCGCGCCCCGGCGGCGATTTCAGGCGAATGCCCGCCTCGGTTCCGTCAAACGTGCAATCCCGCACGATCATATTCCGCACGCCGCCGTACGATTCGCTGCCGACCGACATCCCATGCCCGTGAAGAAACGTGCAATCGGAGATCAGGAAATTCTCGCACGCCGGCTCATCGGGATCGAGCCGCGACGCTCCCTTTGACCGCGATATCATCATCCCCGGTATCAATCGTGCATCGGGTGATCAGAAAATTGATGCCCGGTGGGATCGATCCCGTCCGTATTCGGCGAATTCGCCGGCGATTTGATCCGAATCCCGTCGATGGTGACATCCCTGCACTGGCTCGGCACCAGATGAAACATCGGCGAATTGCTCAGCGTCACCCCCTGCACCAGCACGCGCGTGCAATGTGTCAGGGCAATCAGCCGTGGACGATGTGGAATCCAAGGATCGTCAAACGGATTATTCTTCGGCGCGACAAAATTCCGCCAGAAATACTCCCCGCTGCCCGTCGATCGTTCCCGATCCGGTGATGGCGATATCATGGCAATCATGCGCCGAAATATCATTGTCAAAGCCCCGACTCCGCCACCTTCAAATCCTGCGACCTGGTCAGTGAATTGAATCGTCGATCCGTCTTCAAGATGCAGGTTGATATTGCTATCCAGCGCAAACGGCCCGCGTAAAAAACTTCCCCGCCGGAACAACCACCGTCCCCCCGCCGGCCTTTTCGCAGGCGGCAATCGCTTTGCGAAATCGCATCCGTGTTAAACGTCTTCCCATCCCCAACGGCCCCGAAATCGGTAATCTCGAAGCTGCGGCTCCGGAATCGTCGGCTGGGCCACCGAAAAATCCGCCGGCAATCGTCGCCTGCGCATAGCGCCGAAGACCCCGTCCCCATGAAGGCCATTCCCGCGGCGATCATCGACATCACAAAATATTTCATACACTGATACCTCAATCCCGGATTCTGAATCGCCGCCGCCTCAGCCTTCGGGATTCCATTGATCTTTCCCGGCCAAGCACGCTTTGAACGGTGATTAGCCTTCGCCTCATCCGCGCTCAATTGCCGCGTCCAGGCACGCGCGTTTATCCGCGCCGCCCCCGGACCCAAAGCTGTTGTATTCCGCATATCGCGCCGTTTTCTGATTCGCCTCACCCCAGTCGTCCCATCCCTCCGGCTTGATGCAGTCCGCCATCTCCGTATTCATGAAAATCGTCGCCCCATACGGCCGCCACGGCCGCCCCAGAATCACCGAGCTCGCCGGCGCTTCGGACGTAATCTTGCAGTGATCGAAAACATATCCATACGCCGACCGTCTGCGGAGTCGACGCCGCCGTGATCGATCCCTTGTCCCGGCAATGAATCTCGCAATTCTTAAAATAAACCGTCGCCGCCCCAAAAATAAAATCGACATGCCCCGCGATATAGCAATCCTGGAAATACTGCCGATTGCGATTGGTCATCACCGTGTCCTGCCATCCCAGAAACCGGCAATTCAAAAAAATCGCCCGATCTGCATAGATATTGATCGCCAGCGCCTGCCCGACCGGCCCGGCACTGTTCTCAAACGTCATGTTCTTCGCAAGAAAATCATTCCCATAAACAAACGTACCGTGCGCTTTTGCTCGTGCCCAGAATCTTCCCATCGGGCCCCGGCGTATCGTGCGTGTTGTTGAACGTGAGGATCGTCTTGGCCGCATCATCCCCCACGAACGTCAATGAACGGCTTTTCCTTCGGAAACTAAGACCCGTTCTTTATATGTCCCCGGTTTGATATGAATCGTAATCCTTGTCGTCCCCTGCTCCGGAACCGCATCAATGGCCGCCTGCACCGTCTTAAAATCCCCGCTCCCATCCGCCGCAACCGTCAGCACCCTCTTATCCGACGGCTGGGTGGTCGAATCTCAAAAGCCCGCCGCAGATAAATAACCCAGGACCAGATCAACAAACATCGCATGTCTAGAATTGCACCGGATCCCATAACGCTCATTTATTGCGCCGGCTTCGATACCGTGCCGGCGTCTCCGCCAGCGCCGCCCGGAAAACCCGCGTCATATACTGCACGCTGCTGAATCCCGTCGCCCGCGCCACCTGTTTGATCGTCATGTCCGGACTCAGCAGCAATTCCTTCACCCGCGCCAGCCGCACCCGCTCAATCTCCTCATGAATCGTCCGCCCGATGACCCGCTTGAGCCGCTGCTGCAGGCTCGCCCGCGACATCCCCATATGCGCCAGCACATCCACCACGCGCAACCCCGTGCACCCGTTTTCGCGGATATACCGCAGCGCCCGGTTCACCTCGTCATCATCGCTGGCCACCGTATCCGTCGAAAGCCGCGTAAAAATCCCGCGCGGCGCCAATCGCTGCGACACTCACCAGCGGTCGTTTCCCCTGCATCATCTGATCCAGCAGTGCCGCCGCCGTGTAGCCGATCTGCTCCGCATTCACATCCACGCTCGTCAGCGGCGGAATCGACAAATCGCACAAGATGCTCATCATTATCCGCCCCGATCACCGCCACCTCATCCGGCACCGCCGCTCCGCACCGCCGGCACGCATCCAGAACCTGCAGCCCGCGCTCATCGTTACACGCCATCACCCCCACCGGCTTCGGCAGCGATGCAGCCACTTCGCCAGCCGCTCCTGTTCCATTCCCAGTTATCTTCATCCAGCGGACAATCCGCCGGAAAAACATTGCATTGCCCCCCGACTCCGAATCACCATCTGCGCAAATGTCATCGCCCGTTCATCCAGTCCCGGATGAATCCCCGCCGGCTTTCCACAAAACGCAAAATTCTTCAGCCCGCGCTCCATAAGATGTTCAGCCGCCAGCTTGGCGATCTGATCGTGGTCCGGCCCCACATACGGAAACGGCAATTCCGCCACCGTCCCCCGCAGGTTCACCACCGGCACGCCCGACTTCAATAGAAGCTCCGCGATCTCCGGCGTGTCGATCCGCGCCAGAATCCCATCCCCCTTCCAATTCGTCATCCACGGCGGTGGCGGATCGCCCAGCCCATGCGGATGAAAATAAGTAGACCACCCGCCATGCTCGCGGTTGTATTTGGAAACCCCGCGAAGCAATCCCCGCCCATACGATCCGCTGGTTTCGATCAGCAGCGCGACATGAAGCATTCCCGGCCGCCCGGCTTCGGGCCTCGGCCTCGTAGCGGCAGGGTGGGGCGGACGAGTCTCTTCGCTCTCCACGGCTGATGCCGCACGCGCTTTACCCCGGCTCTTTTTTGAACCCAATGCCGGATCGCGTGAGAAACCGTTTTCGCGCTAATTGATTTCGTTGCTGGAGCCAATGTGTTCTCCTGCTCGCCGCCGTTACCGGACCGCCGCTACGCTCGTCCCAATGCCTAATTTATCACGCCAAACCCCTTATCTCTGCCCGTCGATCAAAAAGTATAAAAGTTTTACAACATAATTACCATTCCGCTCGGCCTCCCAGCGGCGTCATGACTGTCATGACCTCATTGTCCCATTCCGGACAGGGCTCTAATGACCGGTGTAATAAGAGATGAATCATTTGCACAATCTCATACCCGCCCACCGGACGACATTCTCAGATGTGGTAAACTTTAGGTTGAGAGGTCGTCTTGGGGGCTTTTCCCAAGATTGATGTCCTGGAGTTGATGTTGAGTCGCGAATCGGACTCTGACCGGAATGGCAATGTCCGACTGCTAGCGGCACAATGAGCCGCAGGCCTGGCTCAACGTGCTCGAAACTGGCGCCGTTCGCTGACGGCGTCGCTTCCTACCGCCGCCATCCAGCAGGCAATCGATCTCTGCGGCCAGCGCGGCGGCGGAACCGTCTTCATCCCCGCCGGTAAATATGTCACCGGAACCCTCTGGATGCGCAGCAATATCACGCTCCACCTCGACTCCGGCGCAGTCCTCCTCGGCGATACCGACCCCAACGCGTTTCCCATCTGGAACAACCAAATGGGAAGGGAAAAGTCGCATCAGTCCTCGCCACGCACCGCTGATCGCCGGCGAAGGCCTCACCAATATCGCTCTCACCGGCCGCGGCACTATCGACGGCCGCGGCCAAACCTGGTGGGACCTCTTCAACCAGAACAAACTGACCCATGGACATCCGCCCGCATCTCCTCCGCTTCGTCGATTGCCGCGATGTCCTGATCGATGGCCTCATTTCATCAATTCGCCGCGCTGGACCCTCAATCCCGTCGCCTGCGACAACGTGACGATCACCAACGTCACCATCCGAAATCCGCACGATTCGCCCAACACCGACGGCATCAACCCCGACTCCTGCAGCAACGTGCATATTTCCAATTGCCATATCGATGTCGGCGACGATTGCATCACGATCAAATCCGGCTCCGAAGAAGACGGCCGCCCAATCCCGCGCCCCTGCCAGAACATCACCATCACCAACTGCACCATGCTCCACGGGCACGGCGGGGTGGTCATCGGCAGCGAAATGTCCGGCGGCGTCCGCAATGTCGCGATCTCCAACTGCGTCTTCTGCGGCACCGACCGCGGAATCCGCCTCAAATCCCGCCGCGGACGCGGCAATGCCGTCGAAGATCTCCGCGTCGACAACATCGTCATGGACGAAGTCCTCTGCCCGATCGTGGTCAATCTCTTCTACGTCTGCGGCACACCGGAAAACAGCAAATTGCTCGATCCCTCGCCCCAGCCGGTGAACGTCCGGCACCCCGCAGTTCCGCCGCCTGCGATTCAGCAATATCACCGCCCGCAAGGTGAAATACGCCGCCGCGTTCATCCTCGGCCTGCCCGAGATGTTCGTCGAAGACATCGTCCTCGACGGAATTTCCATCTACATGGACCCGGCAAACACCGAGGCCGGCTCCCCAGCCATGGCCGCCGGCGTTCTCGACATGTGCCGCGCCGGCATCGTCCTGAAAAACGCCCGCAACGTGAAGCTCCGCCGCATCGACCTCTACGACCAGCTCGGCCCCGCCGTCATCATCAACAATTCCCAGGAAATCCTGGTCAGCGACCTCTACGCCTCGGTTGACGGTCAAAAACCGCTGGTGCTGGTCGATGGCATGACTTCGTCCTACGTCGCCGACGACGAAGCTCAGCAGGACCAGGTCACCCCAATCGGCCACGACAACGGCGACGGCCAGCGTGTCCGCACCTTCGTGCGAGGCGGCCGCATCGGCCGCCGAACCCGCTCAACCGCCGCCGACGCAGCACTCTCCAAGCTCTCCGCGGAATCGTCTCCCGATCCGACCTGAGCCATTCAAAACCATTCGCATATCAGCGCATTAGAGCCGATTTCATCGGGTTGTAGCGGTGTATCCACAATGCCGTATGAACGCCATGGCGTCGTCGGGTGTCACCGCACGCAGGACCTTGTCGATTCCGATGAACAGGCCTTCGACGGTTCGCTCGGCCATCGAGCGGAGCAGGCGTTTCATTGTGGAGATCGCCATTTCGATCGGATTGAAGTCCGGAGAGTACGGCGGCAGGCGAAGCACCGAGCAGCCGGCGGCTTCGATCAGGTGGTCGATGTGCGGTGATTTGTGCGCCGGCAGGTTGTCCAGCACCACGATCTGTCCCGCCTCTAACTGCGACGCCAGTTCGTCCCGCACGAACACGAGGAACGTTTCGGTGTCGGTTGCTCCGTCAAAACTGGCGGCGGCGACTATTCCCCGGATGCTCATGGCGGCGATGGTGCTGATCGTCTTCCAGTGACCGTGTGGAACACGGCACACCGCACGCTCGCCGGCCAACGCCAGCGCGTAGGTGGGCGTCATCTGCGTGTTCGCGCCGAATTCGTCCAGAAAAACGAGTCTCTCCAGGCTTATGCCGGCAAACTGCTCGAACCAGGGGTCACGCTTTTGTCTGACGTCCGGCCGATCTTGCTCCGCGGCATGGACCGACTTTTTTTTCGCGTGAACCCCAGCTTACGCCGCGCCCGCAGGACAGTCGGTTCACTGACTTTGTTATTCAGGGCCGCCGCCAGTTCCCCCAGCGTCATGTCCGGCTTTTGCAGGATGAGTTCCCGGAGCCGGTTCAGGTCCGCGTCGTCGAGCTTGCTGGTATCGGGACGCTGCGGCGGCCTGGGCTCGAGTGATCCGGTCTCGCGTTCCCGCTGCAGCAGTCGCCGGACCCATGACGCGGAACAGTTGTATTCCTCCGCCACTTCGATCGACGACCCGCACGCCTCATACGCCGTAACGACCGCGAGCCGGAATTCCATCGGATACGCCATCAAACCTCCGTGTCAGATCACGCGGAGATTACACGATCCGGCAGCAGGGCGCTACAGGCCGATGAAATCGGCTCTAGAAAAGGCGAACCAGATGGGTTCGCCTTATCGATTTTGGTCTTCGCCTGCTGACTACTTTTTCTTATGGAAGCGCCGGAAGTCCCTTATTCCAACCTTGGGCAAACGGATTACCGTTGGGAGGGACCCATAGCGCTCCAAGGGCAGCCCCAGGACCGGACGCCTTTTGGTAATACGGAAGTTGTGATGTATTCGGGGGGCCGATCAAGTAGTCATTGAACTCAGCATTTTTACCCAGCCCGTATGTATACTGCGGGTTCGCACTCGAAGCATAGGTAAATGTGTTTCCAGTTGCCGAAAAGGTTCCTGAAGTGGTTGAAACGGGTACCAGCTCATCAGTGTATGGATTAATCGTTGCCACATGACCATCGGCGGAGAGAGCATTGCACAATTTTCCGCCATTATGAGGCGTTCCAACGCGATTGATGGCGGTGGTTTCGCCGCTCATCAACGAGTTGTTCACCAAATCCGCCCACTGCGAAAAGTAGGGTTTGTATCCAGCTGGCTGACCTACTTCAGAACCAGAAGAACTACTGTGTTTGGCCGTGATGGCGGAATAAAAGTTTGGTTTCGCGGACTCGATCAGCAGTATTACGTTTCCAGGCACTTGTGAAACCCTGGGACATGTCGCGACCATATACTGAGCCGGATTTGTTCCGCCGCCGGTGGTATATTTTATAACACCCATGAACGTGTTATAGACATAATCTCCAAAGTAGTTTCCGGCCCAATTGGCGTTACCCGCATACTGTTCCTGCCCTGGATCATCGCTATGTTCCGCCGAAGGACATCGAAGAATGCTGGCTTCGATTGTCCAATTCCCGATGTTGTAGCCGTTCTGGCCACTCGAAGCGCTACCCCCACTAGATCCTCCCGAACCTACGCGACCCAATTCCTGACCTAGATATTGATACTGCCACCAATCGACTTCACCCTTGCTGTCCTGGTTAACGCAGGGGACGGGATATTGCTGGTAATCGTCCGCGTACAAGGTCCAGAGTTGAAAAAACTGCCGCATGTTCGAGGAGCATGCCACCGTATTCGCCTGGTCACGGGCCTTGGTTAACGCAGGCAGCAGAATCCCAACCAGCAGCGCGATGATGCCGATCACCACCAGCAGCTCCACAAGGGTAAAACCTCTCGTCTTCTTCATACTGCCTCCGTGAAATCGTTGTTGGGCCGGATCGGACGGTTCTCAAGACATTCGGGCGAGCGATATGAACCTCGTACATCGCCAAAGCTGCGGGGACGTACAAAACCTCATCCGGCCGCATCGACTCTCATCTGTCGATATTATTAACTCGACATTGGCGGGTATGCTATTGAGTTTCCTGACAACTTTTTATGAAAGAATTGCACTTTTTGACGGTGGGGCAGGCTCTTTTTCGCGGTCGTATTCCCCGACGCTCCCATCATCCCGGGCGTCCCGCTGCATCGTTCTCAGGCGGGCAAAAAAGCGCTTCAGGTCCACCATTCCGCCGATCCCAAACCAGACCAGCGTGACCGTCGCGACAATCACCGGCAGGATAATCCCCACCACCAGCCAGTAAGTCGCCCAGACAGCGTTCGGCCAGGGATGAATCAGGTTCCAAACCGTTCCGACAGAAACCACCGCCAGCCAAAACAGTGACCAGAAGAAGATTCCCCCGGAAACAATCTTGTCGGAGAAGGTGAAGTCCGCATCAATGCCAAGAAGCCGCGACCAATTGAGTTTCTTTCGTCGCAGGGCAGTAATCCCCGCCGGTGCCGCCGCATCATCCGCAACCGCATACCGCCCCCGGTGCAGCATGCGATCCATATTGAAATCTTCCCCGCAGGTCAGCAGCGACACCAGAATGTAAACCGCCGCCGCCGCTCCCGCCGCGATGAAGCGCGTCTCGTTGCCATTGAAGTCGAAATACCGAATCAGCGAAGGAAACACATGGTCGATCAGAATCCCGCCCAGCGTAATGCCCGACCCGGTGATGAGCGCTGCCCACGCGGCAATGGTCGTCCCCTTTTTCCAATAAAGCCCGCCAATGATCGCCGCTCCGCCGCCGCACAAGAAAATCCCCTCGGTCACAAGCCACCACATCGGGATATCCATCTTCTGATGGAAAAAGATGCTGAAGCAGAACGCGAAGATCGCCACCCCGATCACCGCCAGCCGCAACATCATCACATGCTGCCGCGGTGACATCGGCGTCTTCCGCAGCGGCAGCACAATATCCTGAATGAAGATTCCGCCCCACGTCAGAATATGACTCGAATCCCCAGATAAAAGCGTCAGCACCATGATCAGGCAAAACAATCCCTTCACCCCCACCGGCAGCATATACCGCAGCGCAATCGGCACCTGCATCTGCGATCGGATTTCCGGATCGGCAATCGCGTGAAGCTCCGCCCGCCCCGGAAAATCAGGCATTTTCATGAATGTCATCGCCCCCAGCGCCAGCACCACCAGCATCACGTTCCGGGCCATCGTGCGCCAATTCCCCAGCACCACCCCCATCCGCGATTCATGCGGGTTCCTCGCCGCCGAGTTAAACGAATTGTCCTTCTGCACGGCGTTGGTGCCGTAAATCGTCGTCAGCAGGATCATCATCGCATACCAGACGTTGTAATCCTTGGTCTTGTTCTGATCGAACGGGTTCACCAAGGATTGCCCCGGCGGAGCGCTGGTGATCACCGTCCGCATCTGCGCCCAACTGATCACGCTGAAGATTGCGACGATGACAACAACCCACACCAGGTGTGAAAGGATCCCCTCCAGGCAATCCGTCACCATGAGAGTGATCTGCCCGCCCACCAGCATCATGATCAAAGCGCAGCTCAGATACCCCGCCATGATCAATACGTCCGTCGCCACCGCCCATCCCAGCAGATGAACGTGCGGCGGCAACCCAAGGAAATAAACAAAGAAGGTGGATGAAACCGCCGGGAAAATCCCATAGTTCAAAATCCCCGAAAGAAACCCCAGCACTCCCGCGAAGAGCCGAAACCGCCGCGAATACCGCATCTCAAAAAACTGCCCCAGCGTCATCGCCCGCGTCTGCCGATAGCGGTAAACCACGAACCCAAAAATCGCCACCAGCATCAGCACCGGCAAAGAGAGCGAATCCCACCACGACAGACAAAATCCCGCTGTCAAAAGCGGCTGAAATTTGGACAGCGTATTGGCCACCCCCGTCGAAGCCTGCCCCTTGGCATTGCAAATAATGTATCGCCCCGCGGCCCGCCCCCCGGCCATGAAGTCGGCAACGCTTTTGACATATCGCCGGGTGTACACCGCGCAAGCGATGACGAGCAGGATCGGAAAAACAGTCAGAATCCAATCGATCGCTTGCATTACGGAGTCGCCAGGTACTTTAGATCGAGTGCCGCTATTTGTGCCGCGATTATCGCCTGTGCAGGCAATCAACGCGATCCCTTTCAAAATATGCAAAGGATTTATGAGCTATTGTCAGCCTGCACAGGAATTTACAGGGTTACAATCGTGTTTGAGAAAATGGCAGGCGGAATAGGCGGCTTCCAGGCTGGGCCGGATTGGCGCCGGGGGCTTAAACTCCTGAGAGGGAAACCGGGTTATGTGGTGGAGAAAATCGCAACGTCAGCGGTCCAGTGCTTCCCGTCTCTCAACAGGAAAATCACAAAAACGCCAGGCGGCCCTCCTCGCCGCCATCGAGCAGTGCGAGCCGCGCTATCTCCTCAGCGTCACCCAGCCGAACATCGTTCCCACCACTATTTTTAACATCACCACGTTCGGCGCAGTCGATACCGCCGCGAACAATGCCACCGACATCCAGGCCGCGATTACCGCCGCCAGCAAAAATAAAGTCGTTATCAGCGGTGTAACCTTTACCGGCGGCATCGTCGAAATCCCCGCCGCGGCCCAGGACTGGGAAAGCGGCCCGCTCACCATGGCGAGCAACGTCGATCTCCAAATCGACGCCGGCGCAACCCTCCAGGCCGTCGCGATGGCAAGTTATCCCAACGAAGGTTCCTCTTCGGTCGCCAATTTCATCACCTCCTCCGGCAGCTCCACCAATATGGAGATCACCGGCGCGGGAATCATCGACGGCAACGGCGCAACCTGGTGGGCAAGCAGCGTCACCCGGCCGTACCTCCTTAAACTGAGCGGCTCCACGATGCTCATCCAGGGAGTGACGCTGCAGAATTCACCGATGATTACTCTGGGTTTCAGCAGCGCCAGCAATGTCACCGTCAATGGAATCACGGTCTCCGCTCCATCGACTTCGCCGAATACCGATGGCATCGATCCCGAAGGAAGCCACTACCTCATCGAAAACTGCAACATCTCCACGGGCGATGATGATATTGCCATCAAGCCGGAATCCATTTTCTGCAGCGACATTACCATCACCAACTGCACGATCGGCACCGGTCACGGAATTTCGGTCGGCGGAGAAACCAACGACGGCCTCAACGGCCTGACCGTCACCAACATCACCTTCAATGGCACCAGCAACGGCCTTCGTCTCAAAGCCGGACGCGGCAGCGGGGGGCTCGTCGAGAACGTCACCTATTCCAATATCACGATGATCAACGTGGTGAACCCCTTCTACATCACCAGCTACTACCTCAACGGCAGTGACACTCAGCCGAGCAATCCCGCCAGTGACGCAGGCGTTTTTCCTCCCGGTACCAATACCCCCCTCTGGGAAAACATCACATTCAGCAACATCACCTCAACTGATTCCGCCAGCAGCTCCAACGCCGGCATCATCTACGCCGTGCCCGAAGAGCCGGCGATGAACATCGTTTTTGACAATGTGAAAATCACCGCTCACACCGGCATGGAAGTGAACAACGCCGATGATGTCGCCTTCGGCGATGGATCGAAAATCACGGTCTCCAGCGGCAACGACCTGATCGCCACCTCCAGCGTCCCGACTCCCTACAAGTCCACTATCGTCGCCGAGGGATACACCGATCAGGATCTCGGCGCTCCCGCCACGGCCGGCACCACGCTCTTCAACCCGGACACCAGCCTCTGGTCGATCATCGCCGGCGGCGCGGGCATCGGCGGGGCGTCGGATCAGTTCAATTTCGCGTCCACCGCCGTCGCGGGCGATGCGACCTATTTTGCAAAGGTGACATCCCTCTCCACCGCCAATGCCAGCGCGGTCGCGGGAGTGATGTTCCGCGATTCCTCCAACACCGCCACGTCCGCCTTCGCCGATGCCGTCGTCACCCCCACCGGCGGCGTGATCTTCCAATGGCGAAACGCCAACGGCGGCACAACCGGCTCCGCCACGGTCACCGGAATCTCCGCGCCCATCTGGCTAGAAGTCGTTCGCAGCGGCAGCAGCTTCTCCGCTTTCTACAGTTCCGACGGAGTCACCTGGAATCAGATCGGAACCGCACAAACCATCACGATGTCATCCAGCTCTCTCGCCGGACTGGCCGTCTCATCATCCAACAATGCTTCCACTAGCACGGCGGCATTCTCCAACGTGTCAGGCCCCACAACCTCCTCGCCCGCCGCCGCCAGTTCCACCTCCGTCAATGGAAACTCCACCAATCTAAGCGTCGTCGGCGCTGATTCCCTGGGAACCACCGGCCTCACCTACACATGGACCGCCACCGGTCCCGCCGCCGTCACCTACACGGGAAGCACCAACGGAAGCAACGCCGCGCAAAACATCACCGCCAATTTCACCGCCGCCGGGCAGTATGATTTCGTCGTCACCATCACCGATTCGGATGGCTTAAGCACAAACGCCCTCATCAATGTCCTTGTCAATCAGGTTCCGACAACGGTCACTGTCAATCCATCTACGGCTTCGCTCGTAGGCAACAGCACAAAGGTCTTCACCGCCAGCGCCACCGATCAATTCGGCGCGGCAATGGCGACGCAGCCGGTTTTCGCCTGGTCGCTCGTCAGCGGCGTCGGGAGCATCAACAGTTCCTTCGGCCTGTACACCGCCCCAGCCGCTGCCGGCACGGCAACCATCAAAGCCGCGACTGGCTCAGCTAGTGGAACCGCCACCATCACCATCGTCGCTCCCACCGTCGCGACGCCCGCCGCCGCAAATCCAAGCCCCGTCACCGGAACATCAACGGCATTGACGGTCCTCGGCTCTGAAAACGGCAGCGATACCGGCCTCACCTACACCTGGTCCGACACCGGTCCATCCGGCGTCACCTTCACCAATAACACCAACGGAACCAACGCCGCTAAAAATATCACCGCGAATTTCACGCAATCCGGCAGCTACAATTTCACCGTCACCATCACCGATTCCGGCGGCCTCTTCGTCACCAGCTCTGTCGCTGTCACAGTTCAGCAAACCCCCACCGGCGTAAACGTCACGCCGTCATCCGTCACCGTCGCCCCGGGCGCGCAGCAGCAATTCTCGGCGAGTGCCACCGACCAGTTCGGCAACGCGATCAGCTCACCAACATTTACCTGGTCAATCACCGGCAGCGGCAATTCAATCGATGGAACAGGATTGGCCACGCTTGGCTCTACAGCGGGTCCATACACCGTCACCGCAATGCTCGGCAGCGCCAGCAATACCGCCAGCGTCACCGTCGCGGGGACGATTCCCGTGGTCTCAGCCTTCCAGGTCAACGATGGCAGCGTTCAGCGCGCGATGATCAATTCACTCACGCTGACATTCAACGAGCCGGTAACGCTCAGCCCCGGCGCAATCACGCTCAACCTGCTTTCTCAAACAGGCGGCGCTTCAACGCCGATCACCAATTTCAATCTGAATTCCCCCGACGGCGGCACAACCTGGGTAATGACCTTTACCGATCCCAGCTTTATCGGCGGCTCTCTGCCGGATGGCGCATATGAAGTCAGTGTCTCGGCCACCGGCGTCACCAGCGGTCAAAGCCTCAATATGTCCGCAAACCAGAACTTCACCTTCTGGCGTCTATACGGAGATTTCGAGGGCACTGGCACGGTGAATGGCGACGATTTCACAAGGCTCGTTGGATTGCTCGGAACACAAACGAACTCGAGCGATTGGTACATAGACTACGACGCCGCCGGTGTAATCGGAGGCGATGCCTTCACCGCGCTCGTCAGCCGTCTCGGCAAATCAATCTCGATTCCCTCGCTGCCCAGCGTGGAATTGCTTGCTGCACCCGCTGTGACCAGCTTGCCAACCAATACCCCAAATACCGTCACTGTCGCAAAATCGTCATCTCGTGACGCAAATAATCATCCCATAATCACCCCAAAATTCTCGCCAAAAAAGCCCTCCTCCCGCCATCATCGATAGTGGCGCCGATCGGCCTCAAAGCGATCCAGCCATAAGCCACGCAATCACATACCGCTGAGATTACGCGCACAAAGGTGCAACTTTATGTGCTAGATAATGCAAAAGATGCTTGCTGCATTCCCGCCCGGAAAGGGTATGTTCATTTTAACCCTATTTGGGGCGTTTAATCATTTCGTAATTCCGAGAGGAGAGAGACGATGGACAGTGTACGAGGCAATATGCGTAGTCGTCGGCTTGCAGCCGCTGTTAAGCCTTTGATGACTGGGGTGGTCGGAGCATGGTTGCTTTCAGGCACGCCCGCTCTTCTGGCTGACACCAACTGGATCGGCCCCGATGGCGGTAGCTGGTTCCAGGATGCAAGCCCCAATGATTGGAGTCTCACCGGCGGCCTGGTCAATCCCGGCGGCAATCCCTCGGTCGGCGATGGGGCCGGCGTGGTGGATACCTCCGCGGGCGGCGTCGGTGTCATCTACGATCCCGTCAGTGATCCGCTCAATCCCAGTCCCAGCACTACCAACTATTCCTATACCCAGCTTTACATCGATCACGGAACCTCAACCGTAACTCAGCAATCCAGCAAGCTGACTCTCAAGAGCGGAACACTGACCATCTCTGGCAACACCATCGTCGGCCGATATGGCAACGACAACATCTCCGGCAGCGGAGCCGCAATTGCTCCCACCGGATATCTCATCGTTAACGGCGGCGCTCTGGTTTCCCAATCAGCGGATCTCGACGTGGCAAACAACGGCGGAACGATTACCACCGGCGATGTGAACGCCAACGGCGTGTTGGTTTTCAATAGCGGCAGCATCACTGCCAAGGTTCTTCGCACCGGCGTCTCCACGCCGGTCGGCGGTGTGGCCACCGGAACATTTATCGACAACGGTCAGGGACTCGGCGTCATCTCCCTCACCGGCTTTCAGCCAGGCGCGGGTGCGAGCGGAGTCGGCGGCGCCGGCGCTCTTGAAATGGATTACGGTGCAAACGGCGTCACACTGATCAACGTCGCTGGCCCGACCAAGATCGGCGATGTCGCAACTGGCGTGGACCTCTCCACCTCGACGTTCAATTTCCTTCTCCATGCCGCCCCCATCATGACGAATACCCTGGACGTAACCTCCACCGATTACGTCCCGGCCGACATCGATCTCATTAACTCAACCGCCATCTCCGGCTATTTCACCAGCGTCGAGGGAATCTCCGGCCTAACCGGCGAAACCCCCTCGCCCACCGTCACAACGTCATTCGGCGGTAACTCCTACACCTGGAGCCTGGATTACACCGCGGTCGTCACCGGCGGTGTCGTCACCGCAACCACCGGCGGCACCGATGTGGTGCTCCTCGGCCAGGATTCCACGATTGCCGTCCCAGAGCCGGCATCCATGGGCCTCCTGGCCCTGGGAGGCCTCGCCCTGCTCAAGCGTCGCCGAACAGCCTAGTCCGCTGCCTAAGTTGCTGCCTGCGATATCGCGGCAGATTTGAATGCAAACAAGCTCCGCCGGAATCCAATTCCGGCGGAGTTTTTTATTATTTCCCGCCTGAATTCCCCAGCCTCTCCTGCTCATCAATGATCCGGTCCAGCAATTTCCCCACCGCCGCGTCCGGCGAAAACGTCGCCAATCTCTCCTTCACATGCGGCGCGGACATTGCCAGCGTCTCCTGCAGATCGTACCGGCATTCCCACCCGCCCACGGCCGCCTTCACCTTGCTATTGTCGTAGATGATCGTCCACGTCTTGTCCGCCTGCAGGCTCCCCGCCCACTTCGCGTCGTATCGAATGAGCGTATCGCTGGCCACATGCACCAGCCGCGGCTCGGGCGCTCCCAGCACGCTCGCCCAGGCCCGGTAGATCGCATCCCACGGATGCAGGCTGTCGGTCGTGATATGAAATGACTCACCCATTGCCTTCGGATTCCCCAGCAGTTTCGCAAACGCCCGCCCGAAATCCTCGCACCGCGTCAAAGCCCACAGGCTCGCCCCATCCCCATGACAGATAATCGGCTTCCCCTTGACCAAACCGCGCTCACCTCATCATCATTCACGAACGTCCCCGGCATCCGCGTCCGAATCGTATGACTCGGCCGCACCACCGTCACCGGCATCTTCCCGGAGCGGTGCAATTCCATCAGCCGATCTTCAATCACGATTTTCCGCTGCGCATATTCCGGCGAATGAGGATTTCCCCGCGGCGACGATTCAGTCACCGGCTGCTTCACCGGCGGCCGCTGATACACCATCGCCGTCGAGATAAACACAAACTGCCCCACGTTCCCCGCAAACGCCCGAATGTCCCGTTCGCACTGCTGCACGTCAAAGCTGCGGAACTGGCAGACCACGTCCCACTTTTGCTTCCCGGCAGCCTGATACGCCGCCTCATCCGTCACATCACCGGCAATATGCCGAACCCCCTTCGGCAGCGCCACCCCGCTCGTGCCGCGGTTATAAACGCTGATCTGCTGCCCCATTTCCAGCCCGGCCTCGATGCAGCCGTAGGAAACCTCACCCGTGCCGCCAATGTAAAGAACTTTCATCGCCATATGCCCCATTTATAGCCGAATTCGCTCATCATTCCGCGTCAGACCGCCGCCTGATAACAAAAATTAGAACCACAGTCTCCCGCCATTCGCATTTCGCACTTGGCAAATCATCAAAAACAGTGAAAATGCGAACTTCGTGAGTCTTTCAACCATCCAAATGGCCGGCGCCTCCGCTTCAGATGCCCAGGCGGCGCAACTTCAGACCCGCCAATTGGCCGGCGCTCATTACGAAAACTTCTCCGTCGTTTCCCTGCTTCTCCCCAAACATCTCCGCCAGGATTTCTGCAACGTCTACGCCTTTTGCCGCGTCGCCGACGACCTCAGCGACGAAACCGGCGACCGCGATGAATCCCTCCGCCTGCTGGAAGATTTTCGCAAGCAAACAATTGATTGTTTCGCCGGTCGTGCCACCACCCCCGTTTTTGTCGCCCTGACCCGCACCATCGAGTCTCACCAGTTGCCAGCCCAGCCATTTCTTGACCTGATCGACGCCTTTGAACAGGATCAGCGCATCTTGCGGTATCAGACCTACGAACAGGTTCTCGATTATTGCCGGCGAAGCGCCAATCCCGTCGGTCGGCTCGTTCTCTATCTCTGCGGTTATCGCGACGAACCGCGCCAGCTTCTCTCCGACGACACCTGCACCGCCCTGCAACTCGCCAATTTCTGGCAGGATGTCCGCCGCGACATTCTCGAACGCAACCGCATCTACATCCCGCAAGATTCCATGGATCGCTTCGGCGTGACCGAACAGCAGATCGCCAAGGGGCAATGCGATGACAAATTCCGTTCCCTCATCCGCTTCGAGGTGAACCGCACCGCCGATCTCTTCAATCGCGGGACAGCATTGCTTCCACTCCTGCGCCCCTCAGTGCGAATGCAAATCTCCCTCTTCGGGCGAGGCGGCAGGGCGGTCCTCTCCGCGATCCGCCGGCAAAACTACGACACTCTTTCCCGCCGCCCGGCATTATCCAAATGGCAAAAGGGCGGCCTTATCTGCTCAACCCTCGCCGCCTTCGCCGGTCGTCTCGTGACAGGGGGGCGACGATGAGCCTCGCCCCCAGCGCCTCCGGAACCGTCTCCTCTTCCCTCGCCGATTCACGTGAATATTGCGCATCCCTCACCCGCCAGCAGGCTCGCAATTTCTATTACGGCCTGAAACTGCTCCCCCGCCCCAAGCGCCAGGCGATGTTCGCCCTCTACGCCTACATGCGCCTCGTCGATGACATCGCCGACGGCGAAGACGGCCAAACCATCCCGCAGCGCCGCGACGCCCTCGACGCCTGGGCCGAGGCCACCCAAGCTGCCCTCGCCGGAAACCCCCCCCGCGACGGCCAACTCATCTGGCCCGCGTTTTCGAGGATGGTGCAGGAGCACAACGTTCCCCATCGCGTTTTCTACGATGTGATTGCCGGCCAACGTCAGGACCTCGATTCCCCCGGCTTCGAAACCTTCGACCAGCTCCGCGAATACTGCTATCGCGTCGCCGGCGTCGTCGGCATCGCCAGCATCTATATCTGGGGATTCGAAGGCGGCCAGAAAACCGAATCGCTCGCCATCGACCGTGGCATCGCCTTTCAATTGACCAACATCCTCCGCGATCTCCGCGAGGACGCCGCCCGCGGCCGCATCTATCTCCCGCGAGCCGAACTGAAAGCCGCCGGCGTGGACGAATCCCAATTCCACCAGAGCGAAGCCACCGAAGAATTCCGCCGCCTCATGCACGACCAGATCGCCCGCGCCCACGGCTTCTATCAGCAATCCTCTCCGCTGGAATCATTGATCAGCAGCGACAGCCGCCCAACGCTCACCGCGATGACGCAGATCTATCACGGCCTGCTCGAAAAGATGCGCGTTGATCCAGGCCGCGTCCTCTGCGGCCGCGTCCGCCTTTCACATTTGACCAAGTTCCGCATCGCCTGGCGTGCGACGCGATCGAGGTAGCCTCGATGTCGCTCCGCGCAGTGGTCGTCGGAGGCGGGCTCGCGGGCATGGCCGCCGCCGTCGCGCTCGAATCCGCCGGCGCCCAGGTCACCCTTATCGAAGCCCGCAAAACACTCGGCGGCCGCGCCGGATCATTCGAAGATCCCCAGACCGGCGAAATCCTCGACAATTGCCAGCACGTCCTCCTCGGCTGCTGCACCAACCTCCTTGACTTCTATCGCCGCACGAGCGTCCTCGATCGCATCCACTGGCAAAACACAATTCATTTCGTCGATCCGAACGGCCACGCGCACAAACTCTGGGCAATGAACGGCCTACCCGCTCCGCTCCATCTCGCAGCAGCAGGGGGGCTATTCGGCGCGCTAAGCCTCTCAGAACGATTTGCCCTCGCCCGCGCAATGCTCGCAATACTCCGCCTCAGCCCCGCAGATCGCGAAAAGCTCAAAGACGTTTCTTTCGGCCAGTGG
This sequence comes from uncultured Phycisphaerales bacterium, assembly GCA_963773725.1. Taxonomy (GTDB): domain Bacteria; phylum Planctomycetota; class Phycisphaerae; order Tepidisphaerales; family Tepidisphaeraceae; genus PALSA-1353. The sequence continues at coordinate 908,529 of CAVZCA010000004.1, read as the reverse complement.
CTAGCCGACCACGCTCAACCCGACAGCCTCATCGATAAATTCTACGAATTGGTTTTCAGTCAGCGCCCTCAACGAGCGTTGCCGCGATGCCTCCGCCGCTTACGCAATCCAGGTCTTCCAGGAAGGAATGCTGGCTCACTCCTCCGCCTACCGCATGGGGACTCCCGCCTGCCCACTCGGCAAATTGTACGAAACCCTACCGTGCCGCGATGTCCGCCTCGGCGCTCGCATGACCGCGATCCAATTTGAAGGCCCCCGCGCCGTCGCGGTGGAATTGGCCGGCGAAACACTCAAAGCCGACGCAATAATTCTGGCCGTCAATTACCCAGCCCTGGAAAAATGGATTCCCGTGGAACTATCGCAACAAGATTCGCGCTTCGCCGGGCTCGACCAATTACAGAGCGTCCCAATCCTCGGCGCTCATTTATGGTTCGACCGCCCGATCCTTTCCACCCCCCACGCCGCCCTCATGGCCGGCCCCATGCAATGGCTCTTCCGCAAACCCGAAAGCGACGGCCGCGCCGTCCACGGCGTCATCAGCGCCGCCCGCGATTGGGTCCAGCGCCCAAAAGACGAATGTCTCCAACTCTTCACCCAACAAATCCAAAACACATTCCCCGCCGCAAAAAATGCCAAACTGGAACGAGGCGTCATCGTCGTAGAAAAACGCGCAACCTTCTCCCCAACCCCCGGCGTCGATCGCATCCGCCCGATGCAATCTCCACCCCCCGGCGGCATCCAGAATCTCTTCCTAGCCGGCGACTACACGCGCACCAACTGGCCCGCCACGATGGAAGGCGCAGTCCGCAGCGGCTACCTGGCCGCCGAAGCCGCGCTAAACAAACCCGGAACTTTCATCGTTCCCGATCTAACCCCCCAATGGCCCGCTCGCCTGATTGCAAAACACTAAACCGAGCGCCACGAAAAGGCATGTCGGAACTTTTTCAGGCCAGCCGACGGTCTTCACAGCGGAAACACGTCCCCCTATTCGAGCCCGGATCATCAATCGTCAAGAAAACCGCAACCGAACATCATCTTTCTTCATCTTTCTCATTTTCACCCACAAAGAAACGACTATAATTCCCCGCAGGTTTTTCGAAAAAAGAAAATTTAAAGAGGTGCTATTCACATGCCATTCACACTAGAAATCGGTCAACAAGCCATAGACTTCAAACTCCCCGCCACCGACGGCAAAGACTATTCCCTCTCCAACTTCAAAGACGCCAAAATGTTGGTCATCGTCTTCTCCTGCAACCACTGCCCCTACGTCGTCGGCAGCGAAGCCCGCATGATCCGCTTCGCCAACGATTTTATCCCGCGTGGCGTGAAGATGGTCGCCATCAACTCCAACGAAACCGAGCAGCACCCGATGGATTCGTTCGAACTCATGGTCACCCGCGCCCAGGAAAAGAAATTCCCATGGGTCTACCTCCGCGACGAATCACAAGAAGTAGCCTTGGCCTACGGCGCACTCCGCACCCCTCATTTTTACGTATTCGACGCCCAGCGAAAGCTCCGCTACACCGGCCGCATGGACGACAATCCCAAAAACGAAGCCCTCGCCAAAACCCACGAGCTGCGCGATGCCGTCGAAGCCATCCTCGCCGGCCACAAGCCCGCGGTAGAAAAAACCAATCCCCTCGGCTGCAACGTCAAATGGAAGGGCAAGGAAAATCACTGGATGCCCGCGGATGCATGCGATCTGGTTTGATGAGATTCAGGATGCGGCCGCAATCGATGGCGTGATCTGCTGATTCTTCCGCCGCCGCGGACCGCGCGCGATGCGCGGCCGGCCCAGCGCATCAGTCTCCGTCATCACCCGGCTCGGCCGATCCGGTGCATGCACCGTCGAAGCCTCCCCATTTTTCCCCTGTTTCTGCGCATGTTCCAATCGCAATCGAGCATGCGCCACATATTCCGCGCTCTGATCGATCCCCAGAAATTTCCGCCCCAGCAGCGCCGCCGACACAACCGTCGTCCCGCTTCCGTTGAACGGATCAACCACCATATCCCCCGGATTGCTGCTGGCCCGGATGATCCGATCCAATACTCCCTTCGGCATCTGGCACCCATGCCACCCCTCCCGCTCCTTGAACGTCCCGCACACCCGGCTGATGTTCCAGGTGTCGCTGTCATCCGAGAAAAATTCCTTCGAGGCCTCCTGCGGCCGAAGAAACCAGACATCATCCGGAAGCTTCCCCTTCGGATTCGCGCGAACATCCGCATAAGTCGTCTGCCGCGCGCTCGCCACCCGCACCGAATCCGCGTTGAACGTGAAATTCTTCTCGTCCTTCGTGAAATACAAAATATGCGTATGGCTCTTGGCGAACTTCCGCTTGGTCTGCTGCCCAAACGTGTAATGCCAGACAATCCAGTTCCGCAGATGAAAGCCAATTTTTCGCCGCGCGATCACGCAAAGATCCGCCGCATACTCATCCCCAATCGCCAGATAAAATGATCCATCCGGCTTCAGCGCCCGATGCACCGCCCGCATCCAGTCTTCCGAAAATTTCAGGTAATCATCATGCTTCTGCTCATCTTCATACCCGTGATACAGATACCCGATGTTGAACGGCGGATCGGCAAAAACCAGGTCGATCCAGCCGGCCGGCCGATCATTCAAAAGGCCAATGCAATCCCCCTGCACGATCTTGTTCGCCTCACCCATATCCTTCTTATTGTAGGTTTGCCCCCCATTTGCCCCAAGCATGGTGGTTTTCTTCGACAGCGAAGGCGTTTTTAGCTTGCTGAGCGATCGCTGATGGGCTTTTCGTCGATTCATGGCGATGCGGTTGTATAATCGATTTTCTGTGGCCGCTGAAATCTCCGGGGCTATTTTACGCCTGATCGACGCCAATGCGAATCGCAGCCGCGAAGCCTTGCGCGTCCTCGAAGATTACGCTGCGCTTTATCCTCGAATCGGAAGACCTTTCCACCGGCATCAAAAACCTCCGCCACGAACTCTCCCAAACCCTCCGCCCCTGGCTGGATGAAGCCATCATCCATCGCGATACACCCGGAGACATTGGCACAACCATCAAAACCGCCAGCGAGCAAAATCGCTCCGATCTCGCCGCCGTCATCATCGCCGCCGGAAAACGCGCCGGCGAAGCCCTGCGTGCCATCGAGGAATTCCTCAAAACCGCTGACACCGTCGCCGCCGCGAAAATCGAATCATTGCGATACCGCTTCTACGACCTCGAGCGCCGCATCGTCCTGACCTTACGCCCGGATCACGGCCTCCAGTCCCTTCGGCTGTATGTCCTCATCACCGAATCAGCCTGCAAACACCCTTGGCTCCAGACCGCCGAACTAGCCCTCGAAGGGGGAGCCGATTGCCTCCAACTCCGGGAGAAAAATCTAACTGATGCTGAATTACTCGCCCGCGCAACGCAACTAACCCAACTCTGCCGCCGCCACGGCAAATTGTGCATCATCAACGACCGCCCCGACATCGCCATCGCCTCCGACGCCGGCGGCGTCCATCTCGGCCAGGATGACATGCCCCTCCCCGAAGCCCGAAAAATCATGGGAAACCGCAAAATCATCGGCCTCAGCACCCACAATATTTCCCAGGCCCGCCGCGCCGTCACGGGCGGCGCCGACTACATCGGCGTCGGGCCGATCTTCAAAAGCGCCACCAAACCCCGCGACTTCGTCTCCGGATTGGAGTATGCTGCCGCCGTCGGCCCCATCGATATCCCAAAGGTTGCCATCGCCGGCATCGGCCCGGAAAATGTCGATCAGGTCCTGGCAACGGGGATATCGGCGGTCGCCGTCACCGCCGCGGTCGCCGGCTGCGACGACGTCGCCGGCGCCGCCCGGGATCTGAAAAGAAGGCTCATGAAATAGGACACGGATGTCCAACCAGGCAATAGGCATTCCCATCCCCGCCCCCAAAGTGGAGCGATCCGCCAGCCGATCCACCGGCTTCGTCGGCCACGCCAAGCTCATTTCCGTCCTCACCCTCTGCAGCCGAATCCTCGGCATGCTCCGCGAAAGCGTCATGGCCAACTATTTCGGCGCTACGGTTGTCGCGCAGGCCTTCACCGTCGCCTTCGCCATCCCCAATCTATTCCGAAAACTGCTCGGCGAGGGAGCCCTCTCCGCGGCATTCATCCCTCTCTACGCGGGAGCCCTGAAATCCGGCGATGAAAAAGAAGCCCAGCGTTTCGCCGCCGCCAGCGTCAACATGCTCGCAACGCTGCTGATCGCCCTGACCATCGTGGGCGAACTTGTCCTCTGGCTCCTTCCCCATCTCATCCATTTCCGAAGCGACAACCTCCTCGTCATCCGCTTCACCGCCATCATGCTGCCGTACGTGATCCTCGTCTGCGGCACCGCATTCCTCAGCGGCATCCTGCAGGTCCATAAACGATTCGCCCTCCCGGCCCTGACCCAGGTCCCGCTGAACCTCATGCACGTCGTCGTCATCGTCACCGGCGCACGCCTCCTGATGCTCAAACCAGGCGTCGCCAACCAGGAACTCCAAATCCGCCTCGCCTACTGGCTATCCTTCTTCGTCCTCATCGCCGGCTGTCTGCAAATCACCATGCTGATCCCCTCGCTCCGCCGCACCGGCTTTCGGCTGATGTGGGTCGGAAATTTCTGGACCCCCGCAGTCCGCAAGCTCCTCAAGCTCTCCCTCCCCGTCGCCTTCAGCGCGGGCGTCCTGCAAATCTCCGTGCTGCTCGATAAAGGAATCACCCTCTTCCTCACCCGCGGTGAAAACCCGGCGGAAAAACTCCAACTCTTCGGACACGCCTTCAATTACCCCATGGCCCTCGGCGCAGCCGCACGGCTTAATTGGGCCCAGATGCTCTACCAGTTTCCGCTCGGCGTCTTCGCCATCGCGGTCGCCACCGCCATCTTCCCCAGCCTCAGCGCCGATGCCCACGACAAGGACGGCGAAAAATTCAAACGCGTCCTCCGCCAGGGAATCATGTTCACATTGCTCGAAGGATTCCCCGCCAGCATCGGCCTGATCCTCGTCCGCTACCCCGCCATCCGCCTGCTGTTTCAACATGGCAGCTTCACCGCCGCCGACACCCGCCTGATGGAACTCTCCGTTCTCTTCTATTCCGCCGCCATCTGGGCCTTCAGCATGCAGCAGATTCTGAATCGCGCCTATTACGCCCTGCACGACACGGTCACCCCGCTCGTCCTCTCGATCGTCACGATATCCGTGAATACAGTGGTGGAAATCCCCCTCTCCTTCACAAAATTAGGCGAATCCGGCATGGCCGCCGGAACCCTCGCCAGCTTCGCCATCCAGGCCATCATCATGCTGATCATGCTCGACCGAAAAATCGGCGGCATAGGCCTGAAATCAATCGCCTCCGGCGCTGCCAGAATGCTCATCGCCTGCGCCGCTATGACAACAGCCTGCTGGGGCGTGCAAAAGCTCGCGTTTTATCCGGCGGGAACAAATCACCTCGCCAGTCTCGAGCAACTGGCGATCCTCATGATCGTCGGCGGAGCGACCTATCTGTTAGTCTGCTGGCTGCTTGGAGTGAGTATGGCAGCCAAACTCAATTCGAAATCCGTGCAACCCGCCATCAATCCTGACTGATATCAAGCAATTTTCGTACGTCGGCGAAGAGAGCTGGAATTTTATTTTCAACAATGTCCCAGGTAATTTCGTTTTTGATCACGCCATAACCGTGGATCAACTGGTTCCGAAACCCGATGATGCGCCGCCATTGGCCGATCTGCTCTGCCGTCACCGGATCAAGTTTGTGCAACTGAGCGAGCGCCTCGCCAATAACCAGGAAATTCCATTGAACTGCGTCACGAAGTTCCCCGTCCCCCAGATATTCTTCCCGCGTCTTACCGGATGTGTATTGCATAATCCGGTTGACGGCATCAAGAATATCCGTGAGGAGTTTCGCTGATTCAGGCTGCATAAAGCGTCACTCTGTGCCGATTGGCGACCTGCAGGAAGTAACGATTACGCGCATCTCCGCCGCTCACGAGGTCAACTGAGTGCCCCAGCAATTGCTCCAGGTCTTCAGACAAGCCGAAAAATCGATCCGCGAGATTTTTTGGATTTGAGTCGAATTCGTAGAAAAAATCGATGTCGCTTCGAGTGGGATCAAATTGACCGCTGGCCGCCGATCCGAAAAGCTCCAGCTTTCGCACACCATATTTGCGGCATAACGCGGCAATCTCGGGACGATGTTGTTCCACCAACTGGATCATCGCTGGGATTATAAGCGATTGTCTATTCTAATTGGACTCCCCCGGCTTTACCCCGAAATGAAGTCAAGCGACCGGATGCTAATCCAGCATCGCAGCCAGCCCAGCCAGCGCCGCTGCCGTGAGAATCATCCCCAGCACAATCGTAATGAATAGCCCCGTCGCCTCGCGCGGAATCCGCGAAACGCTGCCGCATCGCACGCCTTTGTAAACAACCGAAACGGCCAGACAAAGCGGCAGCAGCAGCAGCGGCCAAATCCAGAGATTCGTCCAGATCGGCAGCGGATAAATAAATGGAACGTAGCCAGTCGCCATGAAACTCGCCATGAAACGCATCCCTTTTCCTACAATTTCCCGGTCCCGGCCCGATACGTCGAATCAATAATCGCCAGAAGATTCAGCATCCCCGCCACAGCCGTATAAAGAGCCCCGATTTCCCACGAGCGTGAATGCGACATCGCCACACCCTCCTGCGGAACCGGAGCATTGACCGTCGGCTTGGCGAGATCAACCGAGAGCGCCGATGCCGCCAACGTCAGCGGCCCGCACAGAATCTGCCCGACATACCACGGCTTATCGCTCAGTTCAGTAATCGGCGAGGTAAATAGCGCCGGCCCCACGGTTCGATCCCGCTCGTTTTCGCGTGGGTCCTCCGCCTGTGTCGCGCTGGTCGGCTCCACGCGGGTCGGTTCGCTTGAAAAAGCCTGGTGCTGGCGATCGAACTTCTGAATCATTTCGTCCTTGAATCCATATTGTCCCCATCCCGGCGGATCCATGATTCGAATCCCCCCGATGAGAATCCCCATCAAAAACAGCGCGATGATGCTGACTCCCACAACCATCGCCCGCGCCCGCTGCCCGATCAAAAAATACCCGCCGCCGGGAACCAGCCACGCGCACAGACCGACAAGAACCGGAGAGGCGGAATTGCTGGAGTGAGCGGCCATTACGATTAATACTCTAAGGAACCCTGGAAATGTTTGCAAAAAACCCCATCAGCGCGGGGCGGCCGCTTCCACCTTCACCACGCTGAACCCATCCAGATTCAGCGTCGTAAGCTCCCCGTCCGGCTTTCGAAGTGTCAACCGGTCGAGCCACAGCTTGTCATCCTTGCTGTGCGCGTACCAGCTGCCGGTCTGTTCCTGCTTGAATTCGACGACGGTCCCGGAGATTTCGCTGTTCCACGAATAATCGCGGGCAGCGATCTGCTGCAGCACCTTCACCTTGGCGCCGGGAACCAATTGCTTGCGGAGTGATTCATCCATACGAGCAAAACAAGGTAAGGGGCGATGACTTAAACGGCAAGGGGGCGGATTTCAGCCTCCCACCCCAATCTCGTTCGCCACTCGAATCAGTTCATCATAAAGCTGACTCAAAGCCTCCGGCACAATCCGCGTCTCCCCAACCACCGTCATGAAATTCGTATCCCCGCCCCAGCGTGGTACCACATGCTGATGCACATGCCCCGGCAATCCCGCCCCGGCCACTGTCCCGAGATTAATCCCAATATTAAACCCCTGCGCTGAAACCGCTCGCTTCAGCAATGTCACCGCCGCCACAGTCTGCACCGATAGATCAAGCTGCTCAGCCTCGCTCAACTCTTCCAGATCGGATTTATGCGCCCGCGGCGCGATCAGCAGATGCCCATTCGCATATGGATACCGGTTGATCACCACAACACTCTGCGCACTCCGCCAGAGCACCAGCCGCTCGCGTTGTTGATCCCCCTGCGCTTCAACCGCTTCGCAAAGAAAACACTTCCCACCCTTACCCAGCGAGCGAATATATGGCATGCGCCAAGGAGCGAAAAGAGGAGGCGATTCCATTCATCCCACCATCGCCGCGGCAGCAGGGGGCTTCACCGCAGGATTAACGCTCACCACAACCGCCGGTTTCGACATCTCCAAAACCTCGCGGGCCAGCGCCCGGTAATCCGCCGCCCCATTGCTGGCCGAATCATATTGTAAAATCGTCTGCCCAAAGCTCGGACTCTCCGCCAGCTTGATGTTCCGCCGAATCCGGCTCGAAAAAATCCGCGTCCCCGACCAGGGCAGATTCTTTCCCGCCGCATCAGCGATAAACCCCTTCAAATCATTCACCACCTCAGTCGAGAGTTTCGTCTGCGAATCAAACATCGTCAGCACAATCCCCGAAACCTTCAGTCCCGGATTCACCTGCCGGCTCACCAGCGCAACCGTCTCCAGCAGCTTCCCCACCCCCTGCAGCGCCAAAAAATGCGGCTGCATCGGAATAATCACCTCCGCCGCCACCGCCAATGCATTCACCGTCAACAAACCCAAACTCGGCGGACAATCCAAAACCATAAAATCAAACTCGGTCTTGGCCGCCTCAATTTTATTCTTAAGGAGTCTCTCCCGCCCCGGCACGCTCACCAGCTCCACCTCAGCCGCCGCCAGGTCGATGCTTCCCGGAATCAGCGCCAGATTTTTCCCCACTTCCCGCAGCGTCGCGAGAAACCCATGTCCTTCAACCAGCATCTGGTAAAGGTTCGTCACATCGGATGAAGGATCGACCCCGTAGTTGATGGTCAAATGCGCCTGCGGATCCATATCGATCATGCAGACCTTCTGCCCCTGCTCCGCCAGCGCCGCGGCCAGATTGACCGACGTAGTCGTCTTCCCCACGCCCCCCTTTTGATTCATAAACGCAATAATGCGCATGCAAGCCTCTCCCAATGATTATCGGACATGAAATCCCCAAAACAAGAGAAGCGCCCCCCGAATCAAAGAAGTTACTAACAAAAAGATCCCCACCCCAATGCCCATCCAAAACATCAACAGGCAAGCCAACCGCTCCCGAACGCGACAACCCACGTCATATACGAGCCCAAGCCCCCTGCCGTCACCAATCCCGCAAACGAAAAAAATTCCCCTCAGATGAAATAGGCCATTGTTAATTACTTCGCTAAAAGTCTTACCCCTTAAATGAAGAAAGCTTCCGCCGTGGCTATGGGAAGCTTTCTTCGTATTTCCGTGGCCTCTTTTTTGGAGCCGAGGCCGCAGAGGTAAATGTTTTGAGGCGACTTCAAATCATCGGGCGTTCGTTGAGGAGCCACGTGCCCGAGCGCGGCAATCGCCGCGTCACGCGAATTGCTTCGCGTTACTTCTTCTTGGTCGTCTTCTTCTTCTTCGAAGACTTCTTGGCTTTCTTTGCCATAAAGTGGTCACCTCCTTCCTTTACAGGAAACAAATGTACGCTTCTAAAAATTTTGAGTCAACGCTTTTTTTAAGAAACGTTGAGTAAGATCATCGCAGAACTTTTCGAAAGGATCGAATGTCGTGCGCCGAAACTCGTCCCTGTGTCATCATCGTCCGTGATGGCTGGGGAAAAAATCCGTATCCGCAATGGAACAATGCCAACGCCGTCTTTCTCGCCAAACATCCCGTCGCCGATCGCCTCATGGCCGAATATCCCAGCACGCTGATTCACACCAGCGGCTTCGATGTCGGCCTGCCCGAAGGCACCATGGGCAACAGCGAAGTCGGCCACCAGAACATCGGCGCCGGCCGCATCGTCGATCAGGAATCCGTCGCCATCACCAAGCAGATCCGCAACGGCGAATTTTTCGAAAACGCCGAGCTGAATCAGGCCGTCGACCAGCGCCCTGGAAAACCGGCGGAAATCTGCACCTCTTCGGCATCGTCAGCGACGCCGGCGTGCACGGACTTCTCGAACATCTCTACGGCTGCCTGGAACTCTGCCAGCCGGCGCGGCCTGACCCGCGTTTTCCTCCACGCCTTCACCGACGGCCGCGACACCTCGCCCAACACCGGCCTCGGATACATCAGCCAGATCGAAGCGAAGATGAAGGAGCTCGGCGTCGGCAAGATCGCCACCGTCAGCGGCCGATATTAGGCCATGGACCGCGACAACCGCTGGCCGCGCGTCGAGAAAGCGTATCGCGCCATCGTCCACGGCGACGGGCCCGAAATTCCGCTCCGCCGAGGAAGCCGTCCAGCACTATTACGACCATCCCACCGAGACCAACATGGCCGGCGACGAGTTCGTCACCCCATCGGTCATCTGCGACGACGGCCAAACCCCGCGCGCAATCGTCAAAGACGGCGACTCCATCATCTTCTACAACTACCGCGGCGACCGCCCGCGCGAATTGACCAAGGCCTTCGTCCTCCACGATTTCACCGGCTTCGACCGCGGCCCAAAGCTCGATCTTGTACTACTGCACCATGACCGCCTACGAAGCAGGACTGCCCGTTCACGTCGCCTATCCCAAGCCGCCGAAGATGAACAACATCCTCGGCGAATACATCACCGATCTCGGCCTGAAGCAATTCCGCTGCGCCGAGACCGAAAAATTTCCGCACGTCACGTTCTTCTTCAACGACTATCGCGAAGAGCCCTTCCCCGGCGAAGATCGGCAGATCATCCCCTCGCCGCGCAGATGTCAGCACCTACGACCAGAAGCCGGAGATGAGCGCCGCCGGAGTCTGCGACGAAGTCGTCCGGCGAATCGACTCCGGCATCTACGATCTGCTCGTCGTCAATTTCGCCAACGGCGACATGGTCGGCCACACCGGCGTCCTGCCCGCCGCGATCAAGGCCGTCGAATTCGTCGATGAATGCGTCGGCAAAGTGCTCGACGCCATACAAGCGCCAGGACGGAGCCGCCATCGTCATCGCCGACCACGGCAACTGCGAGCAGATGATCGACCCCGCCACCGGCGGCCCCCACACCGCCCACACCACTTATGATGTCGAACTGATCGTCGTCGACGACCGCTTCAAAGGCAAAAAACTATCGGACGGCGGCCGCCTCGCCGACGTCGCCCCGACCGCCTTGAAGATGATGGGCCTCCCCAACCCACGGAAATGACCGGCAAATCGCTGATCCCTTAACCTCGCGGCTGCAAACGGACCGCGAGAACGTCATCAGGCAAGCCAGCGGCGCCCGCAGCGGCAGCGCCTGTCATATTCGAGCCCAAGCCTCCGGCCGTCACAAAGATCGCAACCGATCATCGAATTCTTTAAGCTATATCTAAGTCAATGCCTGGATGTTTGCCTACTGCCACGCTCTCCATATAATCTCCCCCTGCTCAAGAGGAGTTGTTGAATGGCCCATATCATTGCCGAGCCGTGCATCGGCACCAAGGACACCGCCTGCGTCGCGGTATGCCCCGTAGATTGCATCCACCCCACCAAGGACGAGGCGGACTTCGCCAACGCCCAACAGTTATTCATTGATCCCGATACCTGCATCGATTGCGGGCTTTGCGTCGATGAGTGCCCCGTCACGGCCATCTTCCCACAGGAAGATCTCCCGGCGGAGTGGTCGTCCTACATCGAGAAGAACACCGCCTATTTCAAAAAATAGCCCAAAAAAGAGCCGCGCCTATAATCGCCCGTCATGACCCAACAGACGGCCGAAATGCCCTCCCCACCCCGATTGGAGCAAATCAAGCTCACCGTGGAAGGCATGACCTGCGCCAGTTGCGTCGCGCATGTCCAAAAAGCCGCGATGGCCGTCCCCGGCGTGGAAAACTGCCAGGTCAATCTCGCCACCGGCACCGCCTCGGTCACCCTCGATCCCGCTTCCGCAACCCCGCAAGCCGTCGCCGACGCCATCGCCGATATCGGATATCCAGCAATCACCGAAAGCCAAAGCGCTTCAGATCATCACGATCATTCTCAGCACGATCACGCGCAGCTCTGGTTCCGCCGCGCCATCGCCGGATTGATCCTCTGGCTCCCGCTCGAACTCACCCACTGGATCATGCGCCTGGTGATGGGCCATGAGCACCAATCCAATTGGATGACCTGGGCATCGCTGATCACCAGCACCATCGCGATCGTCTTCATCGGCCGCGGCTTCTATTCCAGCGCCTGGCGCGCCCTCAAGCGCGGCACCAGCAACATGGACACCCTCATCGCCATGGGTGCAACCGTCGCCTACGGTTACAGCGTCATCGCCCTCGCCGGCCATTGGCTCAACCTCTGGCCCGCGCCGCAGGAAATCTATCTGATGGAAGCCACCGGACTGCTCGCCCTCATCAGCACCGGCCATTGGCTCGAGGCGCGATCCCGCGATTCCGCCGGAAACGCCATCCGCGAGCTTATGACCCTCGCGCCAGCAACCGCCCTGCGACTCGATGATTCCCAAACCCCAACCGAAATCCCGGTCGCACAAGTTCACCTCAACGATCGTCTGCTGATACGCCCCGGCGACCGCGTGCCGGTGGATGGCACGATCATCGCCGGACGCTCAGCCGTCGATGAATCGCTGATCACGGGCGAATCGCTGCCGGTCGTCCGCGAGGTCGGAGATGAAGTGGTAGGGGGGACCATCAACACCGACGGACGGCTGACCATCAAAGCCACCCGCGTCGGCAGCCATACCGCTCTGGCCCAGATCGTTCGCCTCGTCGAAAAGGCCCAATCCGCCAAGCCCCCGGCCCAGAAGCTTGCCGACGCCATCTCCGCTGTCTTCGTCCCAACCGTCCTGGCGATCGCGCTGGTGACCGGTATCGCCTGGTACAGCTACGGCGCCTGGCATCATTGGGCCGCCGCCACTACCTGGGCCATGCTCGCCAACGCAACATGCAGCGTCCTGATCATCGCCTGCCCATGTGCCCTGGGCCTCGCCCTTCCCGCGGCGATCATGGTCGGAACCGGCAACGGCGCTCGCCGCGGAATCCTCATTCGCGATATCGACGCCCTGCAAAAAGCCGAGACCATCAACACCGTCGTTCTGGACAAAACCGGCACCCTCACCGAGGGCCGCCCAACCATCAGCGCCATCACTCCGGTAGCGGATATATCGCCCCAAACTCTGCTCGCCCTCGCCGCGTCGGTCGAGCAGTTCAGCGAACATCCCCTCGCCAAGGCAATCGTCGCCAAAGCCCGATCTGAAGGGGCAACTATTTCCGAACCAAAATCCTTCACCAGCCGCCCCGGCCTAGGCGTCGTCGCGGAAATCGACGGCAAAACATTAATCGTCGGCAATGCAGCCCTCCTCGCCGAATTTAATTCCCCCTCTCCCGATTCGCCGGCGGAGGCGCGAACCATCGTTCACATTGCCGAACTGACGAACGGTGTCATCAACCATCTCGGCTCAATCTCCTTCACCGACGCGATCAAGCCGGACGCCAAAGCCGCCATCGCCGAACTGCACCGCATGAACCTCCGCACGGTGTTATTAACCGGCGACAACGCCGCCTCAGCCCAAGCCGTCGCCCGCGAGGTGGGCATCGATCAGATCCAGGCCCACGTCAAACCCGACGGAAAAGCCCGCTTCGTTGAGCAATTGCAACAGGCCCCGGACAAGCCGGTCGTCGCCATGGTCGGCGACGGCGTCAACGACGCCCCGGCCCTGGCCACCGCCGATCTCGGCATCGCCATCGGCTCCGGCTCCGACGTAGCCAAAGAAACCGGCGGCATCGTCCTCGTCCGCGGCAATCTCACAGGCGTAGCCGAAGCCATCCACCTCTCCCGCGCCACCATGCGCATCATCCGCCAAAATCTCTTCCTCGCCTTCGCCTACAACGTCCTGGCCATCCCCCTGGCCGCCTTCGGCCTCCTCAACCCCCTCATCGCCGCCGCAGCCATGGCCCTCTCCGACATCACAGTCATAGGCAACGCCCTCCGCCTGCGCAACCACGGCAAAAAATAACAACAACAGTTCCCCTCGCCCACCAGCAGAAGGCACAACAGAACCTTTTCAGGCCAGCCAAAAGCTCCAACAGCGGCAGCACTCGTTATATTCGAGTGAGCGCCCCAAAATCGTCACAAAAATCGCAACCGACCATAAGCATTTTCTTCAATTTTCCAGATCAGTTCACTTCACACCCCATACTAAAAAAAAATACAACCCCACACCCCCAAATTAAAAGAATTTGACTTACCCAAAATCCATTCCACCTATCTCTTAATTTCGCTCTTGACGCGACAAGGGCCTCTCGTTCCAATACCGCCGACTTGGGCAGGGGCAGCCGTTGCTGCTTGCTTATTTGAAATCTCCGAGTTTCTGACGTGTGGAAGTATCTATGAGCTTGCAATCAAATCAGGGCGGTCAGGGGGCCAGGGCTTTGAAAACTTTAGCACGGATGGGTCTGGTCGCCCCCCGGCTCGGAACCGCCGACTTCTGGTGGCTGGAATCGCTAGGCGTCATACCCGAGGCCGCCAAGCGCAAGCCCCGCGAGCCCGAGCCCGATGAAGAAAAAGAGGAAAAGGGCAAAGAAAAGGACGACGAGGACGCGGAAGACGAGGATGAGGTCGAGGAGGAAGAAGAACTCGACGATGAGGTGGACGAAGACGAATTCGAAGAGGAAGAGGACGACGAAGAAGACGATGATGACGATGACGACGAAGATGAGGAAGACGAATTCGACAATCCAGACGATGACGACGATTTCGACGACGACGATGACGAAGAAGACTTCGACGACGACGAATAATTAAAACACACAAACCCCAAAAGCACGGCCTGCCGATTTCAGTCGGCAGGTCTTTTTTTTATCCCATATCCTTCCCGCCCCGATGCGCCTTTGATTTCCGACCGGTGCCGTTTCGATTCCAGCCGTCGTCGCCGTGAAGCAGCGGTGGGGCGGGTCTTGCGATGTGGCTTCGGCTCTTTCTTCGCCTGAACGATCAACTCCCGCAGCCGCTCAAACAATTCCCGCCGATTCCCCTCCTGCGTCCGCTCCGTCTCGCAAACCAGATGCAACTCATCCCCATCCGTCAACCGGCGACCCGCCAACCCGCAACCGATGCAGCGCCGCCGCCGACATTCCCGACAACTGATTCAGTTGAATCCAAGCCTGCGCCTTGGTGTTCAGCTTATTGACGTTCTGCCCGCCCGGCCCGCCGCCCCGCGAAAATTTAATCCGCAATCCCCCGGCGGCAACGCTCACCCCCGGCGCAATCGATTGCCCCGATTCCTCCGGCAACAAAGATTTGGACCCATCCCCGCTCATCGCGGCGTCGTCTCGAGGGGTTCGACGCTTTGCGACGGCGGCGACCCCGACTCAAGCCGCGTCTGCCGCGCAACCGTTGCGAAGAACATCACCACCATCAGAATCACCAGGTTCAGCCTCATCCATCGAATCGGCTGGCTCGGTGGAACCTTGCCGATCGTCAACCCCAGGGCAATGATCACCGAGATGATGCCCGAACTGGCATGCGCCGCCCACCACCATCCCGGCCGAGCCAGCGGGGCAAGCTGCATCATCGGTCCCGCCTGCGAATAGTCACCCTGCGAATGATCTCCCCTCGTCGTATGCGCCTGGAAAACCTGGTCCCGATTGTAATCGTCCCAATGTGAATAGCTGGAAATCCCGCCGCTGATCAGGATCGTCGCCGAACATAACCAGACGATCCATTTGGAAAACCACCGCGCCCGCGCAAAGACGAACAATTGCTGCTCAGGCGTCAGGTCCGAAATCGCCGCCGGCACCACCATCTCGTAAAACAGCGTCCCGCCCACCAAAATCGTCGCGCAAACGATGTGCAGATACCGCGAAAAAAGAAAAACCAGCGTATGAGCAAAATAAGGGTTCATGGCTTGTCCAAAACCGCCCCGCTGACTGAATGGTCGCCAACTGAATGATCAACTGCTGAATGATCGGCCATCGCCTTCTCCCGCGCCCACTTCAGCGTCGATGCCGCCGCCACCGCCAGCAGCAAAATCACAAAATTCAGCGCCATCAGCTTCCCATGCGACCGCGGCGGCTTGGCGCCCGCCAGCACATACAGCGATATGGAAAACGCCAGCGCCGCAAAAAGAACATGAGTGCCCCAGAGCGCGTGAAGCACCGCCTCGTCCAGTTTGTACTTGTCCCACGCCAGGTAGGAGTTGTAAATCCCCGTGATCAGCAAAAGCAGGATAACGGTATGAATCAGCATCTTAAATGCGCGCCGGCTCTGCCGCATCACCCGCTCGGCCGATTCCAGATCGAGCAAAGCCAGCCCGCGCGAAAAAATAAACCGCATGAAAAATATTCCACCGATCGCCAGACAAGCCGATATCAGGTGAACCCAGCGAAAGAAGATAATCGGAAGCGGCATCGAACCTCGCCATTCGCTCAGTGCGTCGGCAGCTTAGCATTCCCGCACGAGGTGGCAAATGATCAGGAGGGTCATTTGTCACTGGTCATTCGTCATTTGCTAAATACCGATCCGACAAATGACCAATGACAAATGACGAATGACAGGCGACCATAATCGCTCAAGTCAACTGATCCAATCCGCCCAGCCCGATCACTTCATAACTGAAGAACGGCTCCGCATACGCCACCCCAATCCGCCCCCCAAAATACCCGTTGATCGTCCTCACCATCTCCGGCACTCCGCTCTGATTCCAGCACAAATTGCGATTCATAAGCCATCACCGCCGACATCTTCTTCTCGATCTGCGCGCTGATGTCGATGCAGAACGTGGGCTGAAACGATATCCGCAGATGCGTGCAAAAATAATAAATGATCCGCCGCGGATGCCACGGCTCGCCGGGAATATCGGTCTTGCTAAGCTTCGCATCAAACCGCGCATCCTCCCCGATGCGGGTCACCGCCACATGATCCGGATGCGCATCAAGAGGATAAGGCAAAAAAAGCACCTCCGGCCGATGCCGCCGAATCACCGCCGCCAGCTTATGCCGGCTCGGAATATCATGAACCACCTGCCGATTAACCAATCCCACCGGCGTCCGCCCCACCCCAAGAATCTTCGCCGCCGCCGCCGACTCGCGCAACCGAATCTCCGGCGACCCCAGTGGCGTAGGCTCCCCGCTGGTCATATCCACCAGATGCACCCGATGCCCCTGCTCGATCAGCCGCGCGATCGTCCCCCCATCCCGAGTTCTTGATCGTCTGGATGCGGGCCAATGACGAGAAACGATGCCATGACAAAGATTGTAACCGAAACCCCAAAGCCGATGGATATTGTGCCGACCTGCATCAGTGCGATAATTCACATACATGTCCGAGATTCAAACCACGGGCGATGGAACACCCGCCACGCTTCCGGTCATCGGATACGCGATGCCGGCAACGATCCCTATTTTCGCCATCGTATGGTGCCGCATCCTATCCCTTTGGATGCTGGCCTGGGGACTCGAATCTGCAAGCTCATTCGTGGCATCGTTCGTCGACTATCTAACCACAGAGCGACGTTTCGGGGTTGCTTCCTCGCGATTGCCCGTCACACTCGCGGAATTTCTGCCCGGGATCGTCTGGCTGTTAATCGCCTGGTATTTCTGGCGCAAGCCGCCCGCCATCGCCTTACGAATGACGCGGGGACACGAATTAAGCCCGTCGCCGCGCGGCATGGCCCCAAACGAATTACTCTCCATCATCACCATCGGCATCGGGATTTATTTGCTGGCCATAGGCCTGACAGGCGTCGCCCAGGCCGTCGTCATCGCGTTTGATAATGCCCGCAACGTCACAACAACACCAATGGCGATCTGGGAAAATCACTCCGGCTCAATTGCCCGATGCATCCTCGGCCTCTGGCTAATCCTTGGCACGCAAGGCGTCGTCGGCTTGGTGCGCCGTCACGGCGGCAAATGGCGAGACAATTCTGAAACGGAAAAACCAGACTAACCAAGCCGCCTCCGTTTCGGATTTCACTCATTCGGATTTGATTCGGGATTCTGATTTCTGGTTTCGGATTTCCCCATACAACCGCTCCAGCGCCGACACCATCACCTTCGCATCAAACCGCCCCAGCGCAAATTCCCTCCCAGCCTCCCCCATTTCCCCCCGCAAAGACCCATCCCTCGCCAGCGAACAAATCGCCTCCTGCAGTTTCCCCACATCAAACGCCCGAATTACTATCCCAGTGACCCCATCCCGAACCCCTTCCCGATTCCCATCAATGTCATAAGTAACCGCCGGAATTCCCGCCAACCCCGCCTGTGGCAGCGCCCGCGCCAATCCCTCCCGCCGCGAAGGATGCACCAGAATATCCATCGCTCCCGTCAATTCCGGCACCCGCTCCGGCGGCACCATTCCCGTCAGCACAAACCGCTCCCGCAACCCCATCCGCTCCATCTCCGCCTCAAACGTCCCGCGCAAAAGCCCATCCCCCACCCACAAAAATCGCAGGTTCAGAGAATTCCCGCACAAGCCGAGGCGCCATCTGCAATAAATCCTCATGCCCCTTCAATTCAAACAGCCGCGCGATCGTCCCAACGACCAGATGTTCATCGCTCAATCCCAGCGCCCGCCGCACCTCTTCCCGCTTCACCGGCGGATGAATAAACGGCTCAGTCTCCATCCCGCTATAAATCGTCACATACTGCTCCCGCGTCCCGATCCCCGCCGCCAGCGATTGCTCCCGCATCGCATCCGCCACGCAAACAATCCGGCTCGTCATCGGCGCAGCCCATTTCTCCAGCCCCTTATAAACCCAATTCACCCCCGGATTCGCCGAAGCCGTAAACGCCAGCCCATGAATGGTATGAACAACGGCACCGGCACTTCGCCTTCCGCGCCGCCCGCCGCCCAAAATCCCCGCCTTGCTCGAATGCGTATGAACAATATCCGGCCGAATCTCCCGCAGCAGATTCACCAGCGTCCGATGCGTCCGAAAATCCCGCCCCGCCCGAACCGCCCGCCGCATCTCATCCACAACAATCACCCGATACCCCCCGCCTGCGCCCGCTCGAGCAGCGACCCCTCCGGCCCAATCGCCGGACCGGTAATCAAAGTCACATCATGCCCAAGATCATGCTGCCCCTGGCAGGACAGGATCGTATTCTCCTGCGCCCCACCAATGATCAGCCGGGTAATGATGTGAACGATCTTCATCGGATATATATTTTCTGCGAAACAGTTGAGGGGAAAAGGAAAAGGGTGGGGAGGGTGCGGGAGGGGCGGGAAGAAACTGTTGGGGCCTTATCTGGTTCTTCCCGCCCCTCCTGCATTGCAATAGATTTTCTTAATAGATGACCAAACCCGCACATGAAATCAAAAGGGACCAAATTCCCAAACCAGATTCTTCCCATAAAATTCCAACACAGAAAAAATCCCAACCATCAACTTAGATCAATTTCTCCGCGATCTGCACTGCATTCGTCGCCGCCCCTTTGCGCACCTGGTCCCCGCTGACAAACAACTCAATCCCGCGCCCATCTTCCCGGCTGATATCCTGCCGAATCCTCCCGACCAGCACATCATCCTGCCCGCTCGCCTCCAGCGGCATCGGAAAATGATTCTTCTCCCGATCATCCACCAATTTCACCCCCGGCACCGCGACAAAATCTGCCGCACTTCATCCGACGGTGATTGGCCGGTCAAATTCCAGATTGATCGCCTCGCTATGCGCCCGCGGAATCGGCACGCGAACACAAGTCGCCGAGATCATGATCCGCGAATCCCCGAAAATCTTCCGCGTCTCATTGACGGTCTTGTTCTCCTCTTCGTTGTACCCATTCTCCGCGATCTTGGTGTCGTGGCTGAAAACATTGCTCACGATCTGATGCTGAAACTGCTTCCGCTCAATGCTCGCGCCGCTGGCATAAGCCTTGGTCTGCCGATCCAACTCCTCCAACCCGCCAACCCCAGCCCCACTCACAGCCTGATAAGTGCTAAGAATGATCCGCCGCACCCGATTCACCTTATGCAGCGGCCAAACGGGGACATTCATAATAATCGTGCTGCAATTCGGATTCGCGATCAGCCCGTTATGCTTCGCGATCTGCTCCGGATTCACCTCCGGCACCACCAGCGGCACACCCTGCTTCATCCGAAACGCCGAACTCTTATCAATCACCACCGCCCCCGCAGCCACCGCCGCCGGCGCATACTCCCGGCTGATGCTCCCGCCCGCCGAAAAAAACGCGATGTTCACGCCCTTGAACGAATCTTTGGTCAGCTCCGCGACAGTATACGTCTTCCCGGCAAATTCGATCGTCTTCCCCGCGCTCCGCGCGCTGGCCAGCAGCACCAATTCCTTGATGGGAAATTTCCGCTCAGCCAGGATATTCAAAACTTCCTGACCCACCGCCCCGGTCGCGCCGACAATCGCCACGTTTACCGCCATGACACTCTCCAAAACAAAACCGGCCACAGAACCTTCACCGATTTCAGACCAACCACAAAAACCGCGAACCCAGCAGAAGCCAAAGCTTCTTACTTCGTCCGCGTCGTTTTTGTGCTAGTCTTAAACATCGGCTTATTCCGTGGCCTTTTCGTGAACAACAAACTACAGATTTTCCAGCAATCCTAAGCCCAAATTCTGCAATATTCCGCCCATATTTGCAAGTAATAGAGATTTTTCCCCTCCGCTCCGCCGGCAAAAGGCTCATTCGCCCCTCAGCAGGCGAGCCAACAGCACCCCCTGCGGCAAGGATCGTTATATTCGAGTAAGCAACCTCCAGCCGTCACAAAGATCGCAACCGATCATCATCATCTTCTTCCGCGAGATTTAGTCACGGCTTTCATTGCTAATTTTGCACCTTCAACTGTGCTTTCGATAAATTCCCCCCCATGCCCCAGCCCCACAAACATCGCCTCAAACTGGCTCGGCGCCAGAAACACCCCTCCATCCAGCATCGCATGGAAAAATTTCGCATACGCATCCGTATCACAACCCGTCGCCTCCGCGAAATTGCCAACCGACTTTCCCTCTTTCACAAAAAATGGCGTCAGCATAGATCCCACCCGATTCACCACCAGCGGCACACCCGCCTCCTTCGCCGCCAATTCCAATCCCGCCGCCAGCTTCGCCGATCTCTCCTCCAGCGTGTCATACACCCCCGGCTCCTTCAAAATCTGCAATGTCTCCAATCCCGCCGTCATCGCCAGCGGATTCCCACTCAGCGTCCCCGCCTGATAAACGCTCCCCGCCGGACTCACCAACTGCATGATCCCCTTACCCCCGCCATACGCCCCAACCGGCAATCCGCCGCCAATAATTTTCCCCAGACAAGTCAAATCCGGCTTAACATCATAAATCGCCTGCGCACCTCCGCCACGCCACGCGAAACCCCGTCATCACTTCATCAAACAGCAAAATCGCCCCATGCTTCGTGCAAAGCTCGCGTAGTCCCCGCAAATATCCCGCCGCCGGCGGCACAACCCCCATATTCCCCGCCACCGGCTCGACAATAAAACACGCCAGCTCGCTTCCATGCTCAGCAAAAATTTTCTCCGCCGCGCCCAAATCGTTGTACGGCGCCAGCACCGTATTCGCCGTAATCGATTTCGGAACCCCCGGACTCGACGGCACGCCCAGCGTCAGCGCCCCGCTCCCCGCCTGCACCAGCAGCGCATCCGAATGCCCGTGATAACACCCGATGCACTTAACGATCTTCTCCCGCCCCGTGGCCGCGCGAGCCAGCCGAATCGCGCTCATCACCGCCTCGGTCCCGCTATTCACAAACCGCACCATCTCAATCGCCGGCATCGCCTCGACAATTTCCCCGGCCAGCTGCGTCTCCAATTCCGTCGGCGCCCCATAGCTCGTCCCGCGCCCAATCGCCTTCGCCAACCCCGCCACCACCCGCTCATTAGCATGCCCCACAATCAGCGGCCCATAGCTCGCCACATAATCGATATACGAATTCCCATCGATATCTTTAATGATGCACCCCTGCGCCTCTTTGATAAAAATCGGCGTCCCGCCCACCGCCTTAAACGCCCGCACCGGCGAAGAAACCCCGCCCGGCATTACCGCCAAAGCCTTCTCAAAGGCACGCTGCGAACAAACCACGGAACGTTTCTTGCGATCAGGCATGGCTTCCCTTCCCCGAGCCGCCATCCTAAAAGAGCGACGCACTTTGAACAACCCGCCGCACCAAAGAGTAGTGGGCTCTCCTTTGAATATTTATGGCTTGGTCTGAATCGTTCCGCATTCGGGGCATCGGTCGGGTGTGGCGCGAAGATCGTAGCCACAGTTGGAACAAAGACGATCCCGCAGTTGATGTCGTCGGAGTAAGCTTCGTCGCAATTGGATAACCGGCAGAACCGAAAAAACACACACTAAGAACCAGAAGGGAACACTTATCAGCCACACAGTTCCAACCCATTGAGGCGATGTTGAGCGATATAAGAAGTGGAAACCCAACCGATCCCAAGGCTCTTGCGGGTAACCGGCACCGCGAACGTATTGGCCGCCCAAAGAGTCCGGCCACCATCGATGAAATGTATCATGGAAGAAGTGCAGCCCTGGGGTTGGCTGACCTAGGAAGTTTTGCAACCTGATGAAGCTGAATGAGATTTCTCCTGTTCCGCTTTCAACTGTGAATTGCGAAGCCGAATCGGCTCGGAATCCTCCGTCGGCGGCAAATTCACTTTCTAACCAGAGCCCGACAGTTGCCAAGAAAAACAGCAACGACATCGCGGCAAGTCCGTTGAACACCCATCGGCGGAAGCGTTTCATTCGCGGGAATTGTATCGCGCCGTCCCCGCTCAATCCGACTTTTTCGTCTTGCTAAAGAGAGTCCGTCTTCTCAGATAACCTCAAGCTTTGAACAACCCCCCGCACAGCCTCCGCCACGCGCCGCACCGCAAACCGCGATTGCTTCCCCAATCGAATCATCGATGGAATCAGCAGCGGATGAGCGATCAAATCCGCCGTAACCCGCCCAGCCCGCGCCTGCCCCACATCATCAACCCAATTCACAAGCCGCTCCGGCACGCTCTGCCCAGCCGAATCGCTGATACCCCGAATATGCAAAAACGGCACTCCCGCCGATTCCGCCGCCGCCCGCACAATTTCCCCCTCCATATCCACAGCCAAACACCCCGTCTCCCGAAACAGCCGCTCCTTCTCAATTGCCGTCGCCACCAGATGATCAGCCGTATAAATCTTCCCACGCCGCAAAGGCAAATCCTCCCAAGGCTTCTCCGCCGGGCCTTCACAAACCACATCCCCAATGCGAAGCATTGGATCGAGTCCACCCGCCAACCCCGCCAGAATCACCCCGTCAAACCCGCTCAGCCCGCTGCGGTCAAATCGCCCGCCCCGAATTCCAATCACCGCAATAGAAACATCCACATCCCCCGGCTTCCACCCAATTTCCCCCGCGATGGCCTTCGCCTCCATCGATAACGCCGTCAGAATCAACCATTTACGCCGGCTCACGATCACCCATTGTAACCCACCGCCGCCTGCGGGTATGCTTTTGCTCCCATGGCTGTTCCAATTTCCCAAATGTGGACCGTCGCAACCTATGTGCTGCGCCAAAAACTCACCGGCAACAAGCGCTATCCCGCTCGTCCTGATGCTCGAGCCGCTCTTCCGCTGCAATCTCGCCTGCGCCGGCTGCGGGAAAATCCAATACCCCGCCCACATTCTCAAGAAAAATCTCACCCCCGAGCAATGCTTCAAAGCCGTCGAGGAATGCGGCGCCCCCATGGTCAGCATCCCCGGCGGCGAACCGCTGCTGCATCCCGCAGATCGACGAAATCGTCGAGGGCCTCGTCGCCCGGAAAAAATACATCTATCTCTGCACCAACGCCCTGCTGCTCAAGGAAAAAATCGACCTCTTCAAGCCCAGCAAATATCTCACCTTCAGCGTCCACATGGACGGCCAGAAGGATCACCACGATTTCGCCGTCTGCCGCGAAGGCGGCTTCGACATCGCCACTCGAAGGCATCCGCGAAGCCGTCAAACGCGGCTTCCGCGTGACCACCAACACCACGCTCTTCGACGGCGCCGACCCCAACAGCGTCCGCGCCTTCTTCGATGAAATGATGAGCCTCGGCGTCGAAGGCATGATGCTCTCCCCCGGCTACAGCTACGACAAAGCCCCCGACCAGCAGCATTTCCTCGGCCGCGCCAACACCCGCCGCCTCTTCGGCGCAATCCTCAGCAACCGCAAAAAGAACTGGAAATTCAACCAAAGCCCGCTCTTCCTCGAATTCCTCATGGGCAAGCGCCATTACAAATGCACGCCCTGGGGCATGCCCACCTACAACATCTTCGGCTGGCAGAAACCGTGCTATCTGCTGCAGGACGGCTACTGCCGACACCTTCGCCGAGCTGATCGAAACCACCGAATGGGAACGCTACGGCACCGAAAGCGGCAACCGCAAATGCGCCAACTGCATGGTCCACAGCGGCTACGAAGCCAGCGCCGTCGACGACACCTTCGGCTCGCTCGCCGGCCTCTTCCGCGCCGCCAAAGCCACCCTCTTCGGCGGAACCTACACCGACCCAAAAGCCGCCGAGGCCCTCAAGCATCCATTCCCAGCGCCCCGGAACAAATCGTTCCCCTGACGATCAACAAAGAAGCAAAACGAGAAATGGAAACCGTCTAAGCCCAACTTCCCCTCGCCCCATGTACGCATGGGGAGAGGGCCAGGGTGAGGGGCGAATTTGATTTCAATTTTCAAATTTCAAATATTGGACTAGAACATGCCCCAGGAAACCAAAGCCCATCCGTTCAACGCCGAGTCGGCCGAAACCGTCCCCGGCTTCGCCCACGAAAACCTCGAAGGCCAGATCCCCTCGATCGCCACCGACGATGAAATCCGCGCCGCCCTGGAAAAAGCCTTCGACTACCGCGGCGACGTGACCATCACCCGCAAAGACGGCACAATCGTCGAAGGCTACATCTTCGACCGCCGCAGCAACGGCAAAACCCTCGCCGATTGCGCCGTCCGCCTCTTCCCCAAAGACCGCGACGAGAAAATCTCCATTCCCCTACAGCGACATCGCCCGCCTCGAATTCACCGGCCGCGACACCGCCGCCGGCAAGAGCTTCGAAACCTGGGTAAAAAAATACCGCGAGAAAAAAGCCGCGGGCGAAAAGAATATCCGCCTCGAACCCGAAAAATTGGACTAAATACTCGTGCTCTCTTGTGGTTATCGGCCCGAACGGTGTAGAAATCTGTCACATGCTGACGATATCATCTATCTGGCTGCCGAAACCGAGAATTGACAAATGTCTGCGCAGAAGTACATCGGGGCAGTCGGTTGAGAAATGGGATCAACACGGCAGCATTATTCGGCAGTTTCCCTTTTTGCAGGCTGTGGCGGAAGTGATTTAGGGCTGCGGCAAGCAGGCATTGAGACTATTTGGGCAAACGAGAAATGCGAATCTGCCTGCGAACTTTATCATCGAATCACTGATTCTGGCGTAATGCATCCTGGCGATATTCGCCAGGTCGAACGTTTTCCAAAGGCAGATATCTTGGCGGGTTGTTATCCGTGTCAAGGGTACAGCCAAGGCGGGCGCCGCGATGACACTGACCACATCAATTTCCTTTACCAAGAATTTGACCGCGCACTCCGTCAGATACGTCCGCTCGCATTCATCGTTGAAAATGTCGATGGAATGCGGTTTTCGCAGAATCATCATTTACTGCAAAACCAATTAGTCCGATTTCGGCTGGCTGGTTACAACGTCGAATGGAAAGTTCTGAATGCTCGTGACTTTGGTCTCGCCCAAGACCGCCGCCGTCTGCTGATGGTCGGCATACGAACGTCCAAGAAACGGCGGTTCAAATTTCCTGAGGCCACGCACGGCGGCTCGAAGCCGTTTAGGACTCTCAAAGATGTGATTTGGCATTTGAAAAAAGCGCCTGAGGGATCGTACAACGACGAACCATTGCATTGGTACTATTTGTCACGCAACCGGCGCCGCACGTGGGGTCAACAAGCGACGTGCATTGTGGCCCACTGGCGACATGTAGGGCTTCATCCTGATTCTCCACCATTGAGAAAGCTTGGCATTGATAAATGGGAATTTACACGGGAAGGAAAGACTCGTCGGCTCAGCTATCTCGAATGTGCCGCGCTGCAGGGATTTCCTGACCCAGATGCTTTCAGCACTTGCTCTATACCACTGCGTTTTCGGGCTATTGGGAATGCTGTTCCGCCGCCGCTGTTTGCTCAGGTTGCGAAGGCCCTGGTTCGTCAACTTTGAAGTCCTTAATTACAAGTGCAATTAGGTTTGGGCACCGTTTTGTGAAGCTCTTCTGGATGAAATCGACGTGGCCATCCTGTTCTGCAATTAATGACAACCGAATCCGGTCCAACGTTAATCCCGCTTCGCGATTCACTTGTGCAAAGTAGGCGTCATTCGGAATGTGGCGAGGCGTTGTGAAAACTCGCATCGGCCATGCCCAGCATACCGGTTTCATCCATCGATTGATTTTCGCTAGTGCGGGGTCGATGTCATTGAATTTCCCTACCCAGTCATCACCACACGCACACTGGCATAGCAGAAATAACTTGCCCGGTCTGGAATCTCGTAGTGATTTCCAGCAGACGACATCAACGCCCTCTTCTTTGACATCTTGATGAGATGGATCAGCGGGCAGACCGGGATCAGGATTCCAAAAGAACTCGCCTGTCTTGTCATGCAGGAGAGCAATCAAATCCTTGAATTTGGTCGGCCTTTCTTCAAATGTTTTATCTCCTGGCCACCCAGTGCGATATCCCTCTGAACCATTTCCGAGAAAACAAATCAGCACATCGCGAACGAGAACCTCAAATGCTCGTGGCAACTGCACAAAATCCCCTTCTTTGTGGCTCGGCGCAAGGGAGACCGCTAGGCAGAACTCATAAATCAAGGTTTTGCTTTGGGTGTAAAGAAGCTGATTTCCCCGAATTGAGAAAGGATACATCGCCCCTAAAAGTTGACTTCGTCGTTGGATTTCAGTGGCTATCTCACTCACAGCACTCTCGAACTTTATGTCTTCCAATGCCCACCGCGGTATGCCAACTGGATCGGAAACGTCGTAGTCATCCATCGCATCAGCAATGCGCTCATCATAAGTGCCTGACTCCAGATTGCAGGTGCCATAGCGGACAGCGACTGATTCCGCTTGGTCAGCATCCTTTGCGATTCGGTCATCATGCTTCCGGTGTTCCCAAGCCTGTTCTGGCATCTAATGTTTCTCCCCGTCGTCCTTCATCATTTCGATTATCTTTGCATGGACATCACTCGCCAGGCTCCGAACTTTTTTTGACGGTTCGAAGATATCTGACGCCTCTGACGTCTTCACTTCACCTTGAGACAACGGGGTCAAGACATTTTGTAAGGCTTGCTGAGCGTCCAAGAGCCCGTCCATGACCCGCTCTTTCGCGGGCTTTAAGAGAAGAATGACTTCGTCGATTGTCTTTCCTCGCTTCAGTAACCGCCGACTTTCCGGGTCTGCCACTGCTCTGGCCAATGCTGATATCTGTCTTGAGTCATCGATTGCAGCGCGTTGTGATTTGCCCTTGTTTCCGAAGAGCAATGTCAACAATTCACCGGCATCATCGAGTTTGTCTTTAGTCTTTGGGACAGGCGACTTGTCTTTTCCGCTGCTAAGGTCACCGAGCCCAAGCCATTCGCGGATTGGACCGTAACCCAACGCTGTATATACCCAAGAGAAAGGATATTCCGGATTACTTCCGCGCCCAGGACGCATGCTGTCAGATGGGACGAATTGTGCAGCCTGCATTAGCTGATGAACAAAGTAATAACCTTCGAGGCTTCGCGCTACAGTGCCGTGTTGATCACCGATCATTTGGGCAACGTCATCCAAACTCAAATGGCTGGTCTCAAGGACTTTCGCGATCCAAGCGGCTTTCGCATATGAATCCCAAGGCTGCGCTGCAGCGATGTGACGAACACCGAGATATGCAAGCAGTCCCTTGGGCCCTTCATGGACTTGTACAGGAACGTGAGTGATCGGCTTTTGCTTGTGGCTTTCTTGGAGTTGCCGATATTCCTGGGTGCGTTTTTCATGATTTTTCGCCCGGTCATCACCAGATAAAATCAAGCAAGCTGCAAGTCGTCTGTTTCCTTCTGCGATTCGTACATGCCCGGCCGATTTGTCCATCTTGACGCCAACCAGGGGCTCTGCTTCGAAATACCCGTTCACGGCGAGCGAACTTAGAACATCATCCACACCGTAAACGCTGACGACTGCATCGAGGATGTCCGATTCATTTTTGAAAGTTCCTGTGCGAGCGCCTAATCGCGGATTACTTCCATCTAGATGGAGTTGATCCAGAGGCAAATAAACTGTGTTCTCGACGTTTTTGAAAGATTCCGCTGAAACATCTGAGGGTTTTTTGCTCTCTTTGCGTGTGGTCGGGGCTTTGCTTGATTTCGCCATCGTATTCCCTTCTGCAAACGATCGGGAGAGTATTACCTCATCCCTTCAAGGCGTCTAGGCGCGGTGAAAAACGGCTGGATGTACCGCATAATAGCCGGAAATGGCCGATACGATGACACGTCAGCAGCGTAGCCGTTGCATGGCATCAATTAGGTCCAAGGACACTGGTCCCGAACTCATTGTTCGGCGACTCATCCATTCAATGGGATATCGGTATCGATTACACGTGAATAATCTGCCTGGTACTCCAGACATTGTTTTGCCGCGGTTCCACAAGGTTGTGGAGGTTCGCGGTTGTTTTTGGCACATGCATAGTTGTGGCGTGGGCCGAATTCCCCAAACACGTCAGCGATATTGGCTACCGAAGTTGACGCGTACCTGTCAGCGTGACCGAACTTCGGTGCGGAAATTGAGACGTGCGGGGTGGAAGGTGCTGATACTCTGGGAATGCCAGACGCGCGATACACTGCGGCTCTCGAAACGCCTGACCAAATTCCTTTCGGACTCATAAGCGGGGCCGCTCACTGCCGATTGACGGCCCATTCCAAAACCTTGCGAATCCATTGATCCAAAAATAAATCTTCGCCGATTCTCACAAAACCCGCCCAAAACTTTCACCAGATGCGCACTCTAATAGAGGAGCAATGCTTCTCTCTTCGTGTTCTATCAAGCAAGAGTCACGCTTCTCACGAAACACCGGGCACTTTCAGACAAAGTCCGACATCTATTGCTCAACTGTTCCACTGCTCAACTTTCTCGCGAAGCGCCGCCCTCCATCAAAAAGCGGGACATTCCGATACATTCTGTTACAAAGTGGGAACTCACCCCCGGCCAAGCCTGGATACGA
Organism: uncultured Phycisphaerales bacterium; assembly: GCA_963773725.1. Taxonomy (GTDB): domain Bacteria; phylum Planctomycetota; class Phycisphaerae; order Tepidisphaerales; family Tepidisphaeraceae; genus PALSA-1353. The sequence goes on along the minus strand of CAVZCA010000004.1, from coordinate 879,445 downwards.
TCAGAAACTTTCTCTAAACCGGGATGTCTTGAGACAAAGTGAGATATCCACCCAAAATGTCAGCGCGATTTAACCCCGGCTCATTCTCATCTTGGCGATCTCGGCGTTCTTGGCGGTTAAATCTTCCTTTTTAGACCGTCGGAAGCACAAAACACGCACAAAACTTTCACTATCTCACAAATAACCTGTCTTCTTGTCGTCGTGGGAAATTTGCTCAAAAACGCACATTCGTCACTAGTATGTACTAACCAAAACACCGAAAAGCGCCCGAAAGTGTACGATTCTGTCCGATCAAAAATCTCCAAATCGCACGTCGCCCCAGCCGCTAATACGACAACACCAGCGTCACCTGTCCCCCGTTCGCGTTATACCCCTTCCCAAAATCCCCCTCATAGCTGAACCTCAAACTCGAATGCCCGCCAAACGCGATTCCCGCTCCCGCTGTTGGCGACCAATAGTTCGGTACCGCCGCCTTGCGCAGAAAATTTGAATACGTGATGCCGGCATCAACAAAAAATGGCGTTCCGGGAACCTGAAACGCCGCATCCCCTCCATTCTGGAAAATCCACTGGTCGAGATCCGTATTAAACGAGTACCCGTCGTAAGAAATATCCACACCATGCGTGTAATCGATCTGATCCCCCAGCGTCAAAGTGATCGGCCCCAGATGCAGCGCCAAACTGCTCGTCGCGCCGCCGCCCACCAGAATTCCCCCAGCCACCTGGTCATATGACGCCGCCAACCCGCCAAATCCCCACGGCGTCACCTGCCAGCTGATCCCGTTCCCACTATTGTTGAAGATCGTGATCGGCAGCGCGACTTCCTCCGCAATCGTATACGCCTCGCTGTTCGCCACGTTGCGGTAATCCAGTGCCGTTCCAAAATCGAGCGCGACGTTATTCGTAAACCGCGCACCGGTATTGAACGTGAATTCCGCCCACGTCCCGTTCAGATCGTCAGCCCGCGTCGTCCCGCCGTTAAAGTTGATTCCGAAATAAGTTCCGCCGCTCCCATATTCCGTGCTCTGCTCGTTGTGCAATCCAAACCGCGTGAAGAGATCATTGGCAATCACCGCCGTGGACGCCTGCGGATTCCCATCCAGCATCGCGACTGCCGAATCCTGATTCACCGCCGAGAGGAATTGCGCGTACGCCTCCTCCCCATCCTTCTTCAAAAAATTCTCGATCTGATTCTGGAGGTCGGACGCGCTGCTTCCCACAAACGTCCTGGTGAACCCGGTAACCGGAATCGTGATCGTCGCCTGTGTCTGCGCCGCGTTTTCTGTGAAAACCAGCGCGTTGGGAATTCCGCCGTAAGACAAAGTGCCCGTAAAGTTCTGCCCAGCAAGAGGCGCGAAAGATCCCTGTCCATTGATTAGGTTGTTGGTGAGATTGATCAGATTCGCCCCACCCACAGTCACGGTGTTCCCGCCGCCAGTAGCCGTAACGCCGAAAAAATCCGTCGCAAACGACGCGCTGGCGCAGCCCCAGAAAGCCCGCCGCCACCAAGAAAACCAGTCGATTTCGCATCCGGCTCATATCGGTTCTCCCGCTAAGATTTTAAGAAAGCAACTTTAATCCGCCCGCTGCGCAGCGAGCATTCGCCGATAGCGCGACAGCGCCGTCAGCGGAAAATAGAGTCGATAGAGGTGATACTTCAGATAAAAAACCTTCGGAAATCCCGTGCCCGTAAAATACTGCTCTTCCCAATTCCCATCCGCCGACTGCTGCTCGATCAGCCACCCGATAGCCTTCGCTACCGCCGGATCATTCGGCCCAACCGCTGCCAGCAATCCCATCATCCCCCACGCTGTTTGCGACGCCGTGCTTTCTCCTTGTCCCTTCAGCGATGGATCGTCATAGCTCTGGCATGTCTCGCCAAAACTCCCATCCGGCTTCTGCACGCTCTCGCAGCCAGCGGCACCGCCTTCTGGATATACGGCTGGTTCATATCCTCGCCGACAGCTTTCAGCCCAGTCAAAACCTGCCAAGTTCCATAGATGTAATTAACGCCCCAGCGTCCCCACCATCCGCCGCACTCGTCCTGATGCTGCTGATAAATGCAATCGCCGGCGCCGATCGCCGGATGATCCAGCCGAATCCCGCAATGGCCCAAGTCCTTCCAGCACGCGGCCGACGATGTCCGGGCAACTCGGATCCTGCATCGCGTTGTGATCGGCGAAAGGCATCTTCTCCAGCAGCGGCCGATCGCTGCGTCCGATCAAACGCCGCCCATCCGCCGTCATCATTCTGCATGTTCAGCAGCCACTTGATTCCGCGCGCAGCGCGGGCTTAGCAACCTCTCCCGCCCAGCCGGCTCAAGCACGCCAGCACGATCGCCGTGTCATCCACATCCGGATAATGCGGATTGGAAAACTCAAAAAACCACCCCGACGGCTCTACCGGCGGACAATTCCTCTGCCAATCCGCCGTCACCCGGCATTCCTTTTCCAGCAGCCAGTGAATCCCGCGCTCGAGCCGCATCCGAATCCGCGCTCCAATCCCGACTCCGCCAGGGCGTGCATCGCCAAACCCGTATCCCACACCGGCGAAACGCACGGCTGCAGGCGGATCGTGTCCCCCTCCTCGATATAAAAATCCCGCAAATCCTTGTGCGCTTTGACCACCCGCGGATCGCTCTCCGGATATCCCAGCGCCGCAAAACGATCAGCATGTAAACCATCGGCGGAAAGATCGCCCCCAAACCCTCCGATCCTCCATCCGATCCAGCAACCATTTCTCCGCAGCCTTCATCGCGCTTTGCCGCGGCAGCGGCAATCGGGAATTGGTCATACGCTTTAAGCAGTTGATCGACGCGCAGGAATAATATCGCGCCACGATCGCGGCAATCCCCGCGGCGGCTCAGCCACACGATTGCCGGCGGCGCTGATCCATATACAATTCCGTCATCCCCATGTCGCCGGGCAGCGGCCGCGTATAGCGCAGCGTTGTCACAAACGAAAGCGGCAAAATCATCGTCCGCGTCCAGGCCGAAACGTGATACAGATTGAAATAAAACCATTTCGGCAGAAAAACGATTTCCGGCGGAATGCTCGGACACGCGTCGTAACTGATCTGCCCGAGCGCCGCGAAGTAAAATTTGGTAAAGCTGTTGCACTTCTCCGCGCCGCCCTGCGCCAGAACAACTGCGCCGCGCCCGCTTCATGTGCACGGCATTCGGATCATCCCCCATTAGCTTCAGGGCGAAATAAGCTTTCACCGTCCCCGACAAATCCGATGGCCCGCCCGGAAACAGGCTCCATCCCCCTTCATCGTTCTGCAGGCTTCGCAGGTAATTGGCGATCTTTGGCAAATCCGGATCATGCTCCTGCTCCAGGATGAATTTGAGCAGCATGTATTCCGATTCCAGAATGCTGTCCCCCTGCAGTTCCCCAACCCAATATCCGGTGGGATTTTGCAGCCGCAAAAGGCAGTTACGCGCCTTTTCCCAGGCAATCTCAAGCAGATCTATCGATACCGCCTGCTCTTGCGCTGGCAACCGGGCTGAAGCAGTCATTGGAGGGCTCACACAGCCAAAATTAACCGCCAACGGGGGGTGTGGGCAAGTGTCTCAATGGCCATCCGCCCCCTTTGCCGCTATGATCGCGGATTAATAAGGAAATGTGTGGGAATTATGGAAAATGATTTTGCGGCGTGGTTGGAGCAGTTCCGCGGTCATGGCTTCGACCTGCATCAGAAACATCTGAACCCCGCCTTTGTTAAGATGTTGCGGGCCATTGGCTTCGACAACGGCAATACGTTCGCGGCGAAGGGGCGTATCTCTGGGACGAAGAGGGAAATAAATATCTCGATCTGCTCACCGGCTGGGGCGTCTTCGCCCTGGGCCGAAATCACCCGAAAATCAAATCGATTCTCAAGCAACTGCTGGACATGGACCGGCCAAACCTGGTCCGGATGGATTGCAGCGTTCTTTCCGGTCTTGGCCGCGCAGGCGCTGGTTCGCCACGTGCCACGACGGACTGTCGCGGGTTTTCTTCACCAACAGCGGCACCGAAACCGTCGAGGCCGCCCTGAAATTCGCCCGCTGCGCCACCGGCCGGCAGGACATCATCTTTGCGATCACGCGTTTCATGGCCTGACCGCCGGCTCGCTTTCCGTCAACGGCGATCAATTTCTTCCGCGAACGCTTCGGCGATCTGATGCCCGGCGGACGCAAGATTCCGTTTAACGATCTGCCGGCGCTGGAAAAAGAACTCTCCAGCCGCGCAGGCCGCGGCGTTCATCGTCGAGCCGGTGCAGGGCAAAAGCTGCGAAGTGGTCTCCGATGGTTTTCTCGCTCGAAGCCCAGCGGCTTGCCGCAAATATGGCAGCCTGCTGATCGCCGATGAAGTGCAATGCGGCCTGGGCCGGACCGGCAAATGGTTTTGCTTTCCAGCACTGGCCCGATGTGGAGCCGGATATCGTCTGCTGTGCCAAGGCCCTGTCCGGCGGATACGTGCCCGTCGGCGCCGTCATCACCACGCCGCGGATCATGGACAGCGTCTTCAGTTCGCATGGAACGCTGCGTCGTTCATTCCAACACTTTCGGCCAGAACGACATGGCCATGGCGGCCGCGCTGGCGAGCCTCTACGTCATCGAGGAAGACAAGCTGGTCGAAAACGCCGCCGAGATGGGCGATACGTCATGGAAAAGCTCCGGCCCATCGCCGAGGCCTGCCCGTTCGTCTCCGACGTTCGCGGCAAGGGATTGATGTTCGGCCTCGATTTCGCCCGGCCGCAATCATCCCTGAAGCTGAAGATGGCCTGGGACATGCTCCACAAGATGAACTTCGGCGTCTTCGGGCAGATGATCATCATTCCGCTGATGGAACGCCATCGCATCCTCACGCAGGTGGCGGGATATCACACGGAGGTGATCAAATTCCTCCCGCCGATGATCGTCACCAAGGAGGACATGGATTGGTTCCTCACCGCCATCGAGGATGTGCTGGCGGATGTTCAGCGAATCCCGGCGCGGCCTGGGATACGGTTTCCGGATTGGCCAAACGCGCGATGCTCGCCTGACGCTTGCCTGACATGGGCTTTGTTCAACGCCGGATTCTCAATCGGTTCTTGCCGTCGTCAATCATCCCTGGATCACGCTGGGCGTGGTCTTATTACGCGTTGTCGATCTGTGTCGTCGCCGCGACGCTCGCCTGCTGACCATCTCCACCGATCAGAACAAACTTTTCTCCTCCAAGCCCTGGTTCTTTCACGACTATCTGGAATTCATCAAGCGATTTCCGCGAGAACGAAGCGATTTATATCGTCATCGAGCCGATAGATCCAAGGCCGATCATCCGGCGGTTTCGCGCTGGGCCGCCGCGGCCGATCATGTCACCGAGTCGTCTGCGCGGAATGAAGCGAGGTGATCGATGCCTACTCGCCGGATTCCCGTCGACCAGCTCGGTCGCCAAGCGATCCTGTTCGACGATCCCAAAAATCTGCCGCAAGATCTGGCCGGAGCGCAAGGCCTCGGCCAATTGGCCTCGATCTGGGGGGCGAAGCCGACCGGAATCTACTCGCGACGCTCGGCCGCACGCCCATCGAGCAGCAGTTCGCCGGGGCTGCGCGAACGTCCGGACGATGCAGACCGCGCAGTTCATCACGCTTCTTGTCGATGTCATGGGACCAGGCGATTCTCAATCCGCGACAAAAATCTGACCGTCGGCGACGGCGTCACCGATTTCCGCGCCATCAGCGCCACCAACCCCGGCGATCTCGGATATTTCTATCGTGCCGGATGAGACCGATCGTTCGCGCCATCGAATCCTCGTTCAGGTTTACCCCGAACGGAAATTCGAATTCGCTGACCAGCGTGACGGAAACCGTCGACGCTATCCGCGACGCGCCGTCGATGCCGGAAAGGATTTCCCTGAATTTCAAATCGGCGTCACCGGCCGGCCCACTCTCGAAGCCGACCAGATGGCAGACCACCGACGTCGATTCCCACAAGGCGGAAATCGTCGCCCTGATTGTCGTTTTCATCGGCATGGCCATCATGCTCCGCTCGATCTGGCTGGCGCTGGTCGGCGGAAATCGCCCTCGGCGTCGGCATCGGCTGGACCTTCGGCTGGGCCACCGCCGCCATCGGCGCAGCTCAATCTCCTCTCGCTGGTCTTTCTCATCGCCCTGATCGGCATCGGCATGGATTATCTCGTGCAGATTCTTACCCGCTATCGCCTGGAGGCCCGCCGATATACCCGCCCCGCGGCGATCTGGGTTCGCGTTTTCAAATACGTCGGCCCGCCGATCAACACCGCCTGCCTCGGCGCAGCCGGCGCATTCTTCGTCGCCGTCTTCACCGATTTCCGCGGCGCGGCCGAGCTGGGCATCATCGCCGGACCCGGACTGATCCTCTGCCTTCTCGCCGGATACATCGGTGCTTCCGGCGATGCTGACGATCTTCCCCCCGAAATTGAAACCTCTGAAGCCTCCGAGCGATACAAACCCGCGCGCCGAATCAGGCGCGCGATGGCTGGCGTTCTGCCGCTGATCTGGTGGCTCTTGCTGCTCGTCGGATCGCGATACATGCCGCCGGCGCATTTCGATCCGGGCCTGATCAACCTCCAGGTGCCCAACCTGGAATCCGTGAAGCTCATCCGCACGCTGCAAACCTGGGTCGCCGTGGTGCTAAGTCCAAGACCCCGAGCAACTTCGGCAAGTCCGCGCTGCCGTGCGCAGTTCGCCGCTGGTCGCCTCCACGGACAGCATTCTCGACGCCCAGGACAACGCGAATTGGCTACAGAAGCATGCCGCCGATGTTCCCAAGATTGACTGGACCGATCCCACGCCCGTCTCCCCGTCCGATTTTGCGTGCCATCTCCGCCAAGGCCAAAGACCTCGCCGATGTTTTCCAACCCACGCCTTCAACGAGCAGCCGGTCACGCCAACCAAAGCCATCGCCGCGATTGCGCTCCGCCAATTCGCCGATGATCTGGATCACCTTCCGGCCCCTCCGCGGATGCCGCCGCCGCCCAGCTTTCCAACTGGCAGAACGATTTTCGTCGCAGGAAGTTCACGGTCTTATCGATCAGTTCACGCCCGGGTGCACTGGATTTGGATGCGCGTGCCCGCGGCGAATGCGCGAAGCCATTACGTCAGCGCCGACGGCATATACGCCCTCTATATCTACCCCGCCAAGGATCTGTGGAACGACGCAGACCTGAACGAATTCGAAAGTTCAGTGGAAGCCGCCGTCGCGAAAGTTCCCGATGTCCCGCATGTCACCGGCATCGCCTCAAACGTCTATCACACCACCGGCGCGATCCACGACGCGTTCTTTGATTCCACGATTTACGCCCTGGTCGCTGATTTTCGTTTTGGTCTTTCTGGATTTCCGCCGGCTCGGCCCGACGCTTCGCGGCCATCAGCGTTCTTGGCCATGGGCTTGCCGATGCTCGTCGCCCTTATGGGCTTGTTCGACACGAGTTGGAATTTCGCCAATTTCTTCGGACTGCCGATCCTCATCGGAGCCGGACATGAATACGGCGTCTTCATGGTCCATCGCTATCTCGAAGCCGCAAAATACCCGCGCCGAGCCTGGCGGCGCTGGGATGTCAGCGATCGCGCACTCCTCCTCTGCGCGTACATCACCTCCACCAGCTTCGGATTCTTCTGGCTGCTCGCCCAGCACCGCGGCCTCAAGAGCCTCGGGCTTGTCATGGGCCTCGGCGCCGCCTGCATCTATCTCGCCACCATCGTGGTGCTTCGGCCGATCCTGAAATGGCGGCTCGCTTCTGCTCTCAGGTCGAAAAACGCACTTATTATCTGACCCGCTCCCGCAATTTATCCCTCCATCCGTCATAAACGGCGCACGCTGCTTTACCGATAAAAGCAGTAGGGATTTTCAATAAATGCCCAGGCGACTGACATCACGCATGAGCCTCCGCGCCAAGGTCACCGGCATCTCGCTGGCGATCACCGGATTGACCCTCGCGATCTCCGCGGCGATCAGCATCATGCAGATGCGATCCCAGATCGAAGCCGAGCAGCATCGCTCCGCCGATTCGATCGTCCTCGGCATCGCCCGCGCCAGCGAATTGCCGATGACCGTTAGCAACTCCAGCGAGCTGGGCCGGCTCGTCAATAGCTTTCTCCGCGATCCGGAGCTTCTCTTCATCGCCGCTTACACCCGCGACGCAAAATCCCCGGTCGTCGCCATCCGCGATCTGCAAGCCTGGCAGGATTACTCCGCCGGCAAAATTGATCCGGACCGCTGCATCATCAGCCATCGCAACGTCGGAGCCCTGGAAAAAAAGGATGATTCGTCCGATGCCGAATCCAGTTCAGCCGATCCCCGCTCCAATTCCATAAAACCGGGCGAAATCGGACGGATCGTCATCGGCCTCTCCACCGTCGCCGCCCAGCAGGCGCAGGCGCGCGAAAGCCGCCTCATCCTCTTTGCCACCCTCGCCGCCGCCGCCGTCGGCGGAACGTTTCTCTTCTTCACCCTCGGCTCCTGGCTGCGCCGGCTTCAGGACCTCGCCTCCGCAACCCAAAGCATCGCCCGCGGCGATTTCAGCAATTCACTCATCGATCGGCACGACGACGAAATCGGCCGCCTCGCCTATTCATTCGAAGGCATGCGCCTCGCCCTGATGGGCCGCGACGCAAAGCTCCGCGGCTTCACCGAAACCCTGCAGGACCAGGTCCATCAACGCACCCGCGATCTCGAGCACGCGCTCCTCATTGCCGAGGAAGCCAATCGCGCCAAAAGCCTTTTCCTCGCCCATATGTCCCACGAGCTCCGAACCCCGCTCAACGGCGTCATCGGCATGGTCGATCTTCTCCTGGCCACCCCAACCAACCCCCAGCAGCGCCGGTATTGTGATCTCGCGAAAGTGTCCGCCCGTACCCTCCTCGAGCTGATCAACGACGTTCTCGATTTCTCCAAGATCGAAGCCGGCAAGCTCGAGCTCGATTCCGCCGATTTCGATCTGCATGAAACCGTCGAGGGCGTCGCCCAGGTCCTCTCCGACCGCGCCAGGAAGAAAAATCTGGAATTGAACTGCGCCATCGACCCGCAGGTTCCCCGCCACGTCACGGGCGATCCCGTCCGTTTCCGCCAGATCCTGATGAATCTCATCAGCAACGCCGTCAAGTTCACCGAGCGCGGCGAGGTATCGGTGCACGTCGCCCTGTCCGAGCAGCACGAATCCAAAGCGACCGTGAAAATCGAAGTCCGCGACACCGGCCCCGGAATTCCCAAAGATCGCCAGGACCGCCTTTTCAAATCATTCTCACAGGTCGATGCCTCCACCACCCGCAAATTCGGAGGCTCCGGCCTGGGGCTGGCTATCTCGCAGCGAATTACAGAAATGATGGGAGGACAAATGGGCGTCGAAAGCGAAGAAGGCAGCGGATCGACCTTTTGGTTTACCGCCAGTTGCAAACCCGCGCCGCCAATCCCGCCGCGGCCAAGGCCCTATCCGCGGCGGCGCAAATCGCGGAAGAAGCACTGGCAAATTCATCGCCGCTGGAAGGAATGAAAATCCTTCTCGCCGAGGATCACGAGATCAACCAGATGGTCGCCGTCGAAATCCTCACCCGCGCCGGCTGCAAGGTCACGGTCGTCGCCAACGGCCAGGAAGCCCTCGAAGCCGTCCAGCGCGGCGGGCTCGATCTCGTGCTCATGGATTGCCAGATGCCGGTTCTCGACGGCCTCGAAGCCACCAGGCGAATCCGCAAATATGAAAGCGAATCGAAACCCGGCGCTCACATCCCCATCATCGCCCTGACCGCCAACGCCATCAAAGGGGACCGCGAACTTTGCCTCGCTGCCGGCATGGATGGATACGTCACCAAGCCGATCGAAGCGGCCGAGGTCATCTCGACAATCCAGTCGCTGTCTCTCACAAGCCGGCCACAAAGCGTCACGCCCACCACCATTCAGCCCCAGAACCCGGCTTCGTCGCCCGTCGATAACACCCTTCCCGTCGATTTCAACGCACTGCGTCGCCGATGTCTCGGCAACCGCAAACTGGCCGCCAAGGCACTGGAAACCTTCGCCGGCTCGATCGGCTCCTACGTTCAGGACCTGGTGCAAAACCTGCAAAAAGGAGACGCCAAATCCGCCGCCAGCGCAGCCCACAAGATCAAGGGCGCCGCCGGCAACGTCTCCGCCCAGCAGGTCCTCCGCATCGCCTCAGAATTAGAAGACCTGAGCAAAAAAGACGCCCTCTCCCAAACCGACCGCGCCATCGCCGAGCTTCAAGTGGAAATCGAGCGCGTACGCCAATTCGTCACCACCAACCTAAAAGAATTGGTCAAAGCCTAAAGAAAAGACTGCGCACCGATTCTCAACAGCAGCAAAAGGCCCGCCAGAAGGTGAACAGGACAGCCGGTTGCACCAGCAGCGGTAGCGCCCGCTCTATTCGAGTAATCGCCTTCAGCCGTCACGAAAACCGGAACGATCATCATCTTCCTATTCTTTACTACTTATCAGCAATTGATCTTACGTACAGAATTGATTTGAAAAACTAATTTATTATGCAGCGGGATTAGCACTCTCCCCAGCAGATCCTCGTACAGTATTCCTCCCCGCCCGCTTCGCCTGATACAGCGCCTCATCCGCCTCAGCCAGCAAATCCGCACAGCAAAGAATATCCGTTCGCCGGCTCGCTATCCCCGCGCTCACCGTCGTCTTCAAAACCTGCCCCAGATAGTTGAATTCCTTCGCCGCCACCGCCGTTCGGCATCGCTGGGCGCAAAGATCTGCCTCCGCCATCGACTGCGACGGCAGGATGATCAAAAATTCCTCTCCTCCGATTCGGCACACCGTATCCGTGCTGCGTACACAACTGCTCAGCACCGCTGACACTTCCCGAAGCACCATGTCGCCAGCCGAGTGCCCGTGCTGATCGTTCACCTGCTTGAAATGATCGATATCCAGCGTCACCACCGTCAGCGGCCGCTGATACCTGTCGCTCAGCGACCATTGCTCTTCCAATCGCCGCATTGCTTCGCGCCGGTTGTACAGGCCCGTTAAATCATCCGTGATCGCCAGGTTCTCCAGGCGGTGGTTCAGGTTCATCAGCTGTTCGTTCAACTGCCGCGATCCCTGCGTCTGCCGCAGCACTTCGTCATAGAACGCCGCCGTCCGCAGGCCCGAACGAAGCCGCGCCATCAATTCCACTTCATCAAACGGCTTGGCCAGAAAATCATCCACCCCCGCGTCGAACGCCTTGCAAAGCTCTTCCTTGCTCGCGTGAACCGTCAGCATGGTGAAATGTACATGCCCGCCCTGCACCATCGTCCGCACCTGCCGGCAAAATTCCAGCCCGTCCATGTGCGGCATTTCCCAATCCGAAATGATCAGCCGCGGCCGCTGTTCCTTGATCGATTCCAGCGCCTTCCTCGGATCATCAAAGCTCGCCGCCTCGAATCCATGCGCGGTCAGAAAATCCATGATCATCTCGCGCGTCACCGCGTCATCGTCCACGATGATCACCCGGTCCCGCGTTCGCGCAATCGGTTCGGTCGCCGGGTTCCCATCCACTGCCGTCAATTGTTCCTCAAGCTGCTCCTCATCCTTGAACTGTTCCCGGATCGTGATGAATTGCTTCTCCGTCTGGATGAACGCCTCCACCACGTCCGGATCGAAATGCAGCCCGCGCTCGCCGCAAAATATACGTCTTGGCCTGAATGTGCGTCATCGCGTCGCGATACACCCGCCGGCTCGTCAGCGCATCGTACACGTCCGCCACCGCGACGATTCTCGCCGCCAGCGGAATCTGATCTCCCTTCAGTCGTTCAGGATATCCCTTGCCGTCCCACCGTTCGTGATGCGACATCGTGATGTCCCGCGCGATCTGCAAAAACCGAACGTTCGGAAACCGCTGCCGCGACGCATCCAGCGTCTGCGCGCCGATCGTCACGTGCGTCCGCATGATCGCCATCTCGTCATCCGACAACTTCCCCGGCTTCAGCAGGATGCTGTCCGGAATCGCCACCTTTCCAATATCATGCAGCGGGCTGGTCTGATGGATCAGCCGGATGAATTCCGCGTCAATGATTCCCCGGTGCTTATCGGTGTTCGACAGGTAATGCGCCACCACCCGCGCATAACTCTGCACCCGCTCGATATGCGCCCCGGTTTCCGGATCGCGGCTTTCCGACAGCTTCGCCAGCGCGAACATCGCCAAATCCCGCGTTTCCAGACTCAGGATTCGCTCCGCAGTCTTCAGGCTCACGATCATCTCTTCCGTATTCAGCGGCTTGACCAGAAACGCGTCCGCCCCGGCATGCAAACCCTCGATCTTTTGCTGCCCCCCGTCCCGGCTCGTCAGCATGACGATGTAGATATACCCCGCAAAATCGTCACCCCGAATCGCCCGGCACAGCTCCAGGCCATTCATTTCCGGCATTTCCCAATCCGTGATGACAATATGGATATTCCCCTCGCGAAGCTTGATCAGCGCTTCTCGCCCGTTGCAGGCGCGCTCTACCTCATACCCCATCTCACCGAGCACCCCCTCCAGGATAGCCAGGGATAGCTCGTCATCGTCAACAATCAGGATACGCATATTTTCCAGGCATCGCCCCGCCCAAGTCGCCGAGGGCTAAACCTTATTTCGTATCGGACTGCGGATATGCCTGTTTACTATACTCGGTATAAAACTCCCCGTTGTCGCCATTCCCGTCCGATAAGATCGGAACTGCCGCCAAATCCCTCAAGATTTCACTGGCCCCGACCGGAAAACGGGGCAATAATCTCCATATGGCCTCGTCGTTTCTGTTGTTCGAGACGCTCGAGTCCAGACGGCTCCTCTCCGTCAGCTATACCCCAGCGCAAATTCAGGCTGCTTACGGCTTCAATCAGATCACTTTCGACAACGGCGCCGTTCAGGGAAACGGCGCCGGACAAACCATCGCTCTCATCGAAGTGGACAACGACCTCTCGCTCAATACCGATCTGGCAAGCTTCGATGCGGCTTATAATCTCCCTCAGCCGCCATCACTCACCGTTGTCGGCCAGAAAGGCGGGCCGCCACCCACCACGGCCAGCGCCGGCGTCGAAACATATGAAACCGCTCTCGATGTCGAATGGGCTCACGCCATCGCCCCAGCAGCGAATATCCTCGTCGTCGAGGCCAATTCTTCGACGGATTCCGACCTGAACCCCGCGATCTACGAAGCACAGTCCGTCAAAGGCGTTTCAGTCATTTCCATAAGCTATACGCGCTCTGAGTTGGCCAATGATCTCTTCATCAACGGTAATTACTCTACGCCGGGAATCACCTACGTCGCCGCTTCAGGCGATGCCGGAACCGTCACCCATCCGGCAAGTTCCCCATTCGTCGTCGGAGTCGGCGGCACAACCCTGACCATGTCTAATAATTCCTACGGATCTGAAATTGCATGGTCCGGCTCCGGCGGGGGATACAGCACCGTTCAACCAGAGCCTGATTTTCAGGACGCGGTTCAAAGCACCGGCCAGCGCGGCACGCCTGATGTCGCCTACGACGCCGACCCAAACACCGGCTTCGACGTCTACGTCAATGGCCTTCCCCAGGTCGTCGGCGGAACCAGTGCCGGAGCCTCAGTGGGCAGCTCTTTTCGCCATCGCAGATCAGGGCCGCGCACTCAACCAACTCGGCAGTCTCGATAGCAGCAGCGACGACCCCAGCGTCAACACCCTTTCCCTGCTTTACTCTCTTTACGACACCCCGCTCTACGATAGCGCCTTCCACGACATCATCACGGGGGCGAATTCCGGTTATTCCGCCACTACCGGATATGACCCCGTTACCGGACTCGGATCGCCCCAGGCAAACGTGCTGGTTCAATATTTGGCCGGCAATATCACCATTCCTGAGCCTGCTGCATTCGCCATTGCCCTCGCCGCAATCCCCTTTTTAATGCGGCGGCCACAGCGTTCCGCCCCAGTGAATATCCCCTCCGCTGACCTTGAGTAACCTCATCTCCAACCGCCTGCCTAAGAATTAATCGCTGATTTTCCGCGCAGAACAGGCCTTTCTTTTAATTCTAAAGAATAACCTTAGCATCAAACGGCAACAGAAACGGCACAATTGGACTCCAAATAATTCACGCATTTGCCTGTAAAATAAATACTTAGAATGGACTCATTCATTCCCGACCATAGACGCCATTCTCTTAACCAAAAAATGACAAGTATGGCTGAAATTCCGTCAATTTTTATATTGCGTTTCATTCCAAACGCGGTAGACTTCGACCTGTTCAGTCGCCGCCACTTACGTTAGTGGTGCGGCCTCCGGACGGAGAGGATAACGCGAGAAAATGCTCGATTTATCCAATTATTCGGACGGCGGAGAAAAACGCGGGAACGGCAGTTCCCAGGGCACACAAATCGCGAGGTAGAGATATGCAAGCCAAGAAGATGAAGGCATTGTCGGTATTGTCGATGGCGGTCGTCGCCACCATGGGGGTCAAATCCGCCCATGCCGCGACTCTTACGCTGTATTACGACAATATCGTTGATTTCGACCCCACTACAAGTACTGTCGTTCAGTCCTACGGCTATGGCGCCGGAAACACTGACGGCACCAGCTATACCGGCCCGACTTCGATTAATATCGCCCAGGGCGATATCCTCGAATTCGGCGTTGACGCCGTTGTCACCAACAACGTCAATCCCGATGCCAACAAATTGACTGGAACGATCACGGTGAACGCGGGGAAGACGACCAAGACTCAGGCCGTTCAGCCCGCAAATCTTGGTCTCTCCACCATGAGCGTCACCGTCCCCTCCAGCGATCTGACTGGTAGCATTCTGGTTCCCGTAACGAACGGTGCTCCCACCGGAACGTTCGGTGGACAGCCTGACTACAACAGCACCGCGGCGATCAATGGCGCGGGTGGCAATGCCGTTATTCCGCCGAACAGCGGTATCGGAACTGGTCCCACCTGGACTCAGAATACACAAGGCGACGTCTCCCCGACCGCCCTCGTCGGTGCCGGTAGCGTCGGCAGCAACTTCGCGATCTTCGGCGGCAACGGCTCCGTCGCCTCAAACACCGCTGCGGGTGTTGCGGCCCTCTCGCAGTTCGGTGCCGCAAGCGCGAGCTATCCGAATGCGACCGATTTCTTCGACTCCCTCTCCTACACTGCAACCAAAGCTGGTCTCGTGACTCTTGCACCGGCCGTTCACACTGCCGGTACCAGCTACTGGACAAATACGGCACGCGGATCGGCCTCTGTCGTATCCGGCTATATCGCTCAGGAATTCAACCAGCCCGGCGACGTGGTTGGGACCCTCCCCGTCCTGATCGTCAACGTTGTCGGCACGGGACCGACTGCTCAAGCCGTTGTCTCCCTGACCTCTGGTTCAGGCCTGCCGCCAGCCACTTATGGCGTCCAGGTGGGTGCTCTGCACATCACCGGCGGCAATGGCAGCTACACGCATGATCAAGTGACTGGCCTGACTGGCCCAACCGCTTATGTTTCCGCTGGCACGTTCAATCCCGCCAATGACACCGAAGTTTACGGTGTCGATGTGACGGATGCGGGCGGCCAGGCGACCGCTTCCGAGTTGGCCGCCGTGGTGGCCGCCATCGGTGGTGACGGGAAAGCCCCGGCCTCCGCAGGTATCCTCGCTTCTGACAGCGTCACAGGGACTAACCCCTACGGGTTCAGCACCAACTACAACCTCTACCTGGTTGCAGCCCCCGGCGTCGATGCCACCGACTTCCTCGGTCTCGACCTCAGCGGCACCAACGACTCGAACCTCAGTGGCCTCGGCTTCTCCGCCGTCGCTGTGGTTCCGGAACCAATGAGCCTTGGCCTCCTGGCCATCGGCGGATTGGGCCTGATGAGCCGTCGCAGCCGTCGCAAGATCTAATTCTCGCGACTTCTACCTCGTGAAAACTGCCGGCTGGGCATCTGTCCAGCCGGCTCTTTTTTGCGCTGAATCGATCTGCAAGCCCAGACCGTGATTCGTGATTACAATGCCCGCCACATGACGCTTCGCCAGCTATTCGATTCCGCTATCTCCCAACACCAGGCCGGCCGCGTCGCCGAAGCCGAAGTGATCTACCACCAGATCCTTGCCCAGCAGCCCGATCACGCCGAAGCCCTGCATATGCTCGGTATATTGGCAGCACAAACAGGCCAGCCGTCCATGGCCGAGGATTTCATCCGCAAGGCCATCCGAATCAATCCCAATCTAGCCCAGGCCCACAACAATCTCGGCTTCCTACTGGCCGCCAGGGGCCAGTTAGACCAAGCCATCGCTTCCTATCGGCAGGCTATAAAGATCACGCCCGATCTCATTGAACCCCACAACAATCTCGCCTTTGCCCTGAACGCCAAAAAGCGATTTGATGAAGCGGGCGCCGCCGCGCAGCAAGCACTCCGGATCAACCCCAAATTCGCCGAAGCCCACATCAATCTCGGCAACGCTCTGCAGGGGAAAAAGCAACTCCATCAGGCCATCGCCAGTTACGAACAGGCCATTCGCCTCAATCCCAATCTGGCCGAAGCCTACACCAATCTCGGCAACGCCTTAACCAGCATCGGGCGACATCAAGAAGCCATCGCCGCAAACCGGCAAGCGATTCAACTAAAGCCCAACCTCGCCGAAGCCCATTTCAATCTGGCCATCGCGTTAGAACACGACAAACAATATGAAAAAGCCATCGCCGCCAATCACGAGGCCATCCGTCTCAAACCAGATTACGCCGAGGCCTACAGCAACCTGGGCCAAATCCAGAGCGACCTCGGCCAACTAAACGAAGCCATCGCCGCCAACCGCCAGGCTATTTCCTTAAACCCCAACTTGCCCGAACCCCACCTCAATCTCGCAATTTGTCTGCTCACGCAAAAGAATTTCGAGCAAGCGTGGCCGGAATACGAATGGCGCTGGAAGTGCAAGGAATTTCCCTCCCCCCAGCGAAACTTCCCCCAGCCTCAGTGGGACGGCTCCCCATTGGAATCTCGCACCATCCTCCTTCACACCGAGCAAGGCCTCGGCGATGCCATCCAATTCATCCGCTACGCATGCCTCGTGGCCCGGCGGGGGGGCAAAATCATCATTGAATGCCAACCCGAGCTCGCGCGCCTCTTCCAAACGATAGCCGGGAAATTCCAAATCATCTCCCGAGGCCAATCTCTGCCTCCCTTTGATCTGCACTCTCCTCTGCTAAGCCTGCCGTTGGTTTTCAAAACAACTTTAGACAACCTTCCACAAACCGTTCCGTATCTTCATGCCAATGTCGGGGATTCCAAAAAGTGGAAACACCGCCTCGCAGGCGATTCGCAAAAATTAAATGTGGGCCTCGTCTGGGCAGGAAATCCAGGCCATGAAAACGATCACAATCGCTCAATGAAACTGGCAAGCCTCTCCGCGTTGGCGCAAGTGCCAGGCATCCGTTTCATCAGCCTGCAGAAGGGGGATGCTGCTGCTGAAAGTAAAACCCCGCCGCCCGGCATGGAGCTGATCGATTGGACAAATGAACTAAACGACTTTGCCGAAACCGCGGCACTGATCGCTAATCTCGACCTGGTCATCGCGGTAGACACCGCCGTGGTCCACCTCGCCGGTGCCATGGCCAAACCCGCCTGGACATTATTGCCCTTCGTCCCCGACTGGCGCTGGATGCTGGAACTGGAAGACACCCCCTGGTATCCATCGATGCGATTATTTCGCCAACCCTCTCAAGGAAATTGGGACAACGTCATCAAGCGGATCGCAATCGCACTATCCGATTGGAAAACAGAACATCGTCCGCCCCGATAGAAATCACATCTTCTGCCGTCCAGCGATCGCATCCGCCAGAATGTTCTTGTTGGCGTATTCAATATTACTCCCCGCCGGCAGCCCCCGCGCCAGCCGCGTCACCCGCACTTCCCCAAACCGCGATGCGATCAGATTCTGAATATAAAGAGCCGTCCCATCCCCATCGACAGTTGGATTCGTTCCCATGATCACTTCACGAATCGTCCCACCCTCCAGCCGCTTCGCCAGCGCATCAATCGTCAGGTCCTGCGGATGCGATTCCTCCAGCGGCGCGATCCGCCCCAGCAGCACGTGATAAACCCCGTTGTACAACCCCGTCGATTCCAGCGCCAGCAAATCCTTCGGCTGCTCAACCACGCAAACCACCGACTGATCCCGCGTCGGGCTCGCACAAATGCTGCACGGGTCCTGCTCCGTCAGATTAAAGCAGGTTGAACAATGCTTAATCCGCGTCTTCACATCACGAATAGCATCCGCCAGCTTCATCGCTTCTTCGGGGCTCTGCTTGAGAAGATGAAAAGCGATCCGCTCAGCCGACCGGTTCCCGATCCCCGGAAGCCGCGCCAGTTCGTTCATCAACGCTTGAATGCTTTGTGTATAGCTGGACATCGCCCGGGATTATATGCCGCCGGCGACGTATCTCCGAATGGTCAGGAAACGCCCAGTTACCCCGCAGCCTTGCTCTGACGAACCGTCTTCTCCAGCGTAACCCCCATCGCTCTGAACTTCTCGTATCGCCGTTCCACCGTCTTCTCAATCTTCGACCGCTTCAGATTCGCGCAATGTCTTGGCAATGTACTGCTCAAGATTATGCGCCGCCGTATGCGGATCGCGATGAGCCCCACCCAGCGGCTCAGGCATAATCGCATCAATCAACCCCAGCCGCTTCAGATCGCTGCTCGTCAGGCGAAGGCTATCCGCCAGCTGCGCCGCCCCATCATTCCCCTTAAATAAAATCGCCGAGCAAGCCTCGGGGCTGATCACCGAATACCAGGAGAATTCCATCATCGCGACGCGATCCGCCAATCCCCAGCCCCAGTGCTCCGCCGCTGCCCTCCCTCGCCCAGCACCACCGACACAATCGGCGTCTTCAGCCGGCTCATCTCCATCAGATTTCGTGCAATGCTCTCCGCCTGCCCGCGCTCCTCCGCCCCAATCCCCGGATAAGCCCCCGGCGTATCGATCCACGTCACCACCGGCAACCCAAATTTCTCCGCCAGCTTCATGCACCGCAGTGCTTTGCGATACCCCTCGGGATGGGCCAACCCAAAAAAGCACTTGATCTTTTCCTTGGTATCCCGTCCCTTGTGATGCCCGATGAGCACCACCTTATGCCCCCCAAGCCGCGCCAATCCGCAAATGATCGCCGGATCATCCCCAAAATGCCTGTCCCCATGCAGCTCACGAAACTCCGGACAAATGATCTCGATATAATCCCACAATTGCGGCCGCTGCGGATGCCGCGCCACCTGCACCGTCTCCCACGCGCGTCAGATTGTCATACGTCTTCCGCAGCAGCGCAGTATAATTGCCCCGAAGCTGCCGCAATTCCTTGGCATAGTCCACCTGCTTCTGATGCTGCAGGGCTTCAAGCTCCTGAATCTGCCGCTCGATGACCGCCAACGGCTTTTCAAATTCCAGCACATGCCGCGCAGTGCCAATGACCGCCCCTTTCGCAGCTTCCCCCTGTTGTCCTGGATCCGGATTTTCGCGTGAAAAGGTCGGTGCGTCGCTCATAGCAATCGTTACCAGAAATTGAACCCGATAGCCTAGATCGGCCAATTCCGAATTTCAACAACCCCACCCAAACATTGAGCGAACATCACCCAAGATTGCTGGAATTTAACCCCTGCATCGCATAATGTCCCCGGCGTTGGAGAGGTGGCAGAGTGGTTGAATGCGCCGGTTTCGAAAACCGGTCTGCCCGAAAGGGTAGCGGGAGTTCGAATCTCCCCCTCTCCGTTTTTGCACTGACTTCCCGCCGAAATTAAAATCCCTTGAATGAGCGGAAGAGATAAGCCGCATTTGCTAAAGAACCATGAAAGTATTGCCAACCGGTCGACTAGGAAGACTTCTGGCATTCGGAGTTCTGATCATGAGCCTTGCCGCCTTCTTGACCTACCTCGGCTTCCGCTCCAAACCAGTAGCTATCGGGGAGCTGTCATTTCCAGTGCTGGTCATCCCCCAGGATGAATCCAATGTATTCATCGCCAATGATGCGCGGAATCTGACTCAGGCCAGGATGGGGCCCCGGATACGCCGCAAAATGGCGTTACCGTAATAGATGCCAATTTCAATATCTATTCCGAGCAAAACGTAAAGTGCGACCAGGGCGGAGGGGGCATGTTATTCCGCGCGTTTGCGCGGCCAGGCACGCCGCTGACGTTTCAGTTCAATCTCTTGCCGCACCGAGAGAAAGGTCTCGCCGCCGCACGCGATCGGGTTTTGCGAAGCGGCTATCTTGGCGTGAATGCGGATGCCGTCGAGCGATGGCGCAAACAACTCGCCACCCACAGCACGATGAACGGCATCACCACGGTGCTGAACGCCGCCGCCGCCGAACCGTCGCAGAACCCGCCAAACCAAGACGACCCGACGACTGATCCATCGCAGCCGGAATAATATCCCTCAACCGCTCCGATGTTCGGTTTTCGCGATAGTGAATTCACTCTCATCGCTTGCGAACGATGAACCCCCGACGGATATTGCTGACCAGCGGCATGCCCCAACCCACGATCCAGCAAACCTTCGAATTCGCGATGCGGCAGCACCAGGCCGGCCGCCTGCAGGAGGCCGAGCAACTCTACCGGCAAATCCTCGCGCAGCAGCCGACCCATTTCGGCGCTCTGCATTTTCTCGGATTGATCGCCCACCAGGTCGGGCAGAACGACATCGCCGTGCAGTTGATGCGCCAGGCCCTCACCGTCAAACCGAACTATCCCGAGGCGCTCAACAATCTCGGCAGCGCTCTGAAAGCGAAGGGCCAGCTCGATGAGGCGATCGCCACCTATCGCCAGGCGATCGCCCTCAGGCCCGGCTTCCCCGAAGCCATCAGCAATCTCGGAATCGCACTGAAGGACAAAGGGCAACTGGATGACGCTATTGCAGCCTTCCGCCAACTGATTGCCATCAACCCAAATCTGCCCGAGTTTCACAACAATCTCGGGATTGCCCTGCGAGAAAAAGGCCGACTCGACGAAGCGATCGCCGCCTGCCGTCGCGCCATCGCGCTCAGGCCGAACTACGCCGACGCCCACAACAATCTCGGCATCGCCCTGAAAGACAAAGGCGAGCTTATGCCCGCCATCAGCGCGTTCCGTCAGGCCATTGCGCTTCAGCCCAACCTCGCCGAAGCCCACGGCAATCTCGGGAATGCCTTGAAGGACCAGGGCCAACTCGATGAGGCCATCGTCGCCTACGAGCGCTCCATCGCCGTTCAGCCCGGCTACGCGTGGGGTTATAACAACCTCGGCGTGGCCCTGAAAATTCAGGGCCGCCTGCCCGGCGCCATCGCCGCCTTTCGCCGGGCGATTTCCCTTACTCCTGACTATGCCGAGGCTCATGGCAATCTTGGCAATGCCCTCAAAGAGCAGGGCAATCTCAATGACGCCATCGCCTCATATCGTCAGGCGATCGCCCTTCGGCCCGACTATTTCGAAGCCCACAGTAATCTCGGGAGTGCCTTAAAAGACAAAGGCCAGCTCGATGAAGCCGTCGCCGCCTGCCGTCAGGCCATCGCATTGAATCCCAATTTCCCCCAAGCCCACGGCAATCTCGGCAACGCGCTGAAGGATCAGGGCCGGATCGATGACGCTATCGCCGCCTATCGGCAGGCCGTCCTCCTCAGGCCCGGCGATTCCGACGCGCAAAGCAATCTCGTACTAGTCCTGAATTATCTTTCCGATGATGATCCCGTCGCCCGCGCGGAAGAATACCGCCGCTGGAATCACCAGCATGCCGACCCCCTGCGGAAATTCATCAAGCCCCATACCAACGACCGCAGCCCGGACCGCCGCTTGCGGATCGGCTATGTCTCGCCCGATTTTCGCGACCACGTGGTCGGCCGAAATATTCTCCCCTGGCTCGGGCAACACGACCGCGGCCAATTTGAAATTACCTGTTACGCTCAAATGCTCGGCTCAGACGCTATGACCGCCCGATTTCAGCAGTGTGCCGATCGCTGGCGCAACATCGCACTGCTCTCCGACGAGCAGGTAGCCGATCAAATCCGCGACGACAATATCGATCTCCTCGTCGATCTGGCGTTACATTCAGCCGGCAACCGCCTGCGGGTCTTCGCCCGCAAACCCGCGCCGCTCCAGGTGACGTTCGCGGGTTATCCCGGCAGCACCGGCCTGACAACGATCGACTACCGCCTCAGCGATCCCTACCTCGATCCGCCCGGCGCCGATGAGTCGCTATTTAGCGAAAAAACGGTTCGCCTGCCGCACAGCTTCTGGTGCTACGATCCCCTCGATTGCCAGGATATTCCTGTGAACCCGTTGCCCGCTTTGCAACAAGGGTTCATCACGTTCGGCTGTCTCAATAACTTCTGCAAGATCAACGCCAATGTCCTTGCCATATGGGCCGGGGTTTTGAAGCAGGTCGAAAATTCCCGCCTTCTGCTTCTGAGTTCGCCAGGCAGCCACTGTCAACACGCGCTGGAAGAGTTTGCCCGGGAAGGAATCGATCCGCACCGCATCGAGTTCGTCCCGCCCCAATCCCGCCGGGGATATCTTCAAACGTACCACCGCATTGATCTCGGTCTCGATACCTTCCCGTATAACGGGCACACCACCAGCCTCGATACATTCTGGATGGGCGTGCCGGTGGTCACGCTTGTTGGCAAGTCGCCGGCCGCGCCGCGCTGGCTGGTCACTGCTGTCGAATCTCGGATTGACCGAACTCGCCGGCCAAACAGCCGAACAATTCGTCCACGTCGCAGTGGCACTCGCGCGCGACCTGCCGAGACTCAAAGAACTTCGCTCAACCCTGCGCCCGCGAATGGAGCAGTCGCCGCTCATGGATGCGCCACGCTTCGCCCGCGATATCGAGGCGGCGTATCGCCGGATGTGGCACGCCTGGTGCGACTCACCAACCGCAACAAGTTGAGATAGACCGCTCGCGATATTGCGTAGTTGTACTCCGCAATACCAAGTGTCCGAAGTGCACAAACCCAGCACAAATTGCCATTGCGGCAAGCCACGCCGTCGGTACGATGTAATCGATCAAACCCTCATGTTTCGCGAAAGGAACCCAGATATGACGCGCAAAATCTGTCTCGCATGCTCACTTGCCGCCGCGCTATGCCTCGCCGCCTTCACGTTCGCCGACGATATGCCCGGCATGAGCCCGGCGAGCTCATCCCCGCCCGCAACCCAGCCTTCCGCGCCTCCGTTTCAAGCGGTCGACCTGCACAACACCATCTGCCCCGTCAGCGGCGACAAGGTTGACACTTCTAACCTCGTTGAAGTCTACGGCGGCAAGGTCTACCACCTCTGCTGTGCCGATTGCCACAAGGATTTCGAAAAAGATCCGGCGAAGTACGCCACAGCCGTCGCCGCCAACCCGGCCAAGTACGGAATCAAGTAGCAATTCTCCGCACCGGATCCTCACAAACACACTTTGGCATTTTGCGCAAGATTCCTTTGCACAAAGAACAAAGGATGTTTCCGTTTCGCCGCAATTTCCGGGCGTTTGTGTGAAGCATCTTGTCAGGAAGCATCAAGCGATCTCAAAAATAGAGATTGTCAGCTCTTCTCAGCAGTGTTACTTTAAGTCCGTTCACATCGCGCAGTGCGACGAATCGTGTTGTGCGATGAATCGCGAGGTCGCCATTTCAGGGTTGCAGGCGACTTCGCTCGGGCCGGTGCGCCGAAAGGTCGATTGTCCGGCGGTGGAAACATCTGAAGGCGGAGCTTTAGCTGGGGAACAAATTTGTTTTCTCGGTCGGATGAACGCACTTCAAGTCTTATTCGTTCATCTGAAATCTCCCCAGCCATCGTTGTAACAAGGCGGCTGATTCAGGAACCTTCCTGATCTCGCCGCGAAAATAGTTTCGCCTGAAGGTTGTCGCTCACCGGCATATCTTTCCTCTCGGCTCAATCCGCCGTTTCACTGAACCACCTCCGCGACCCCAGAAGGAGATTCTGGCATGTCTTTCTTTTCGGCCATTTTCAGCAAACGCTTGCTGATGCCCCTCAGCCTCTTGGCGCTGGTAGCCGCCGCCGGTGCGTCCACCTGGTCCTCCAATGGACAGTGGGCTTCTGAACCCCTCGGAAAATACACCATCTATCAGGACGGCTGGGGGAGCGGCTATCAAACCGAAACCCTCTTCGTCAACACCAGCAGCGGCAGTGCGCCCAACTTCTGGGTCACCGGAACCCAGACCGGCGGCGGAATCAAAAGCTATCCACACGCCCAGTACAACCGCGGCGGCGCAACCAGCGGACAAAGCTGGACCGGAAGCTGGAACAACAGCGGCGCTCCCAGCGGCAGCGCCTACGACTGGGCCTTCGATCTCTGGGTTCCCAGCGAAGTCATGATCTGGACCAACTGGAGCAGTTCCGTCGGACCCTACGGCTCACTCTACCAGTCCAACGTCTCCATCGGCGGAACAACCTACAATGTCTACCAGCCGGGCGGCCCCTGGTCCTTCCTCCGAACCAGCCAAACCAAAAACAGTAGTTGCAACGTCGGCGCTGTTCTCACCTGGCTCGTCAGCAACAAGCACCTCAGCAACGGAACCGTCGGCCAAAGCGACTACGGCGTTGAAATCACCAGCGGCAGCGGCACGTGGACCTGCAATTCCACCTCTTTCTGAACCAGCCGCGGAATCGGATCAGGGGACGGGTCCGACAAACCCGTCCCCCATTTTTCCCTTCACAATGAAATCCGCCAACGCCATTCAAAAACTTCTGTTCGTCATCGTCGCCGTTGCCGTTTTCCTGACAGCCCGCCGGCTCACCAGGCCCGCGCTGCTGCCTCAGCAACCAGCTGTCCCGATGAATCTGAATTCCGGTCCCACCTGGGATCAGCTCATGATCGATTCCCAAAAATCGCTGAAGAACAACGATATGGCCGACGCCGTCCGCCTCTGCAAAGAGGCGATGAACATGGCCAGCACCTTCACCCCAGGCGACACCCGATATTCCAAAAGCCAGGTGCAGTTGGCAGAAATCTATTGCTGGCAAAAAGCTCCCGACCTCGCCGAAAAGACCTTCAAATTAGCCATTATCAATTGCGAAAAAGCAGCCGGCCCCACCAGCACCGAAATGGTTTTCCCCCTCGCCGCCCTGGCAAATTATTACACATTCGTCTCGCCCCATCCGGGCAGCGTCACGCCGCTGCTCCTGCAAATTCTAAAAATCGTCCAGAATTCCCCGGTTCATAAAGACATCGATCTGATCATGTGGTCCCGTAACGTCGGCCAGAGCTATCAATCGCAGACTCAGTACTCCCAGGCCGAACCCTATTTCAAACAAGCCGTCGATCTGGCCGAAAAGCACGATCGCAACGACTGGTTCCCGCACGAGCTTCTCACCGCCGCCGATTTCTTCAGGGCATGGGGCAAATACGATGAGGCTCTCTCACTGGCAAATCGCGCCCTCGCCATCCGCGAAAACGAACTGGGAAACTCCACCGACATCGACAAAAAACTGGACGTAACAGTCTGCCTCGACAACATCGGCCAAACCGATCTAGCAGCCGCCAAACCCGATCAAGCCGAAACCATCTATCGTCGTTCACTAACCATGGCCGAAAAATTCATGAGCCCCGATCAATCCGATCTCGCCCCGCGAATGGCAGGCCTGGCCACAGCTCTCCGCGACCGAGGAAAATTCGCCGAATCCGAATCCCTCTACAAACAGGCCCTGAACATCACCGAAAAGAACGCAGGCCCAGACAGCAGAGACACCACGGATATCCAGCACGAATACGATCTGCTGCTAACCAAAATGCACAAACCCAGTAACGCCGCCACCGCCCTGAACCAAGCAATCAGCATCCGCAAAGAGCCAACCGCCCACTAAAGCATCTGCCGGCAAAAGGAAGTCCAGAACTTTTTCAGGCCAGCCAATCGCGTCATCAGCGGCAACGATTTCTCCTATTCGAGTCAGCGCCCCCAATCGTCACAAATATCGCAACCGATCATCCAATACACTTGATTTGTTGCTGCGATGCATATGTTTGACCCTCCACTCATGCCTGTTAGAATCGCTTTCCAACCCGTGACACTCAAATCACCTCCGCCCGTCTCCGCTCGACAAGCGCGAATATCCCTCATCCTTCTCCTCGCCATCAATCTTTTCAACTACGTCGATCGCTCCATCCTCTATTCCGTCCAGGAAACCGTCCGCCTCCAGTTCGGCGTCACCAGCTCAGCCATCGGCTGGCTCGTCCTCGCCTTCCTCGTTACCTACATGCTCCTCTCCCCGATCTTCGGCTGGCTCGCCGATCGCTATTCCCGATGGATGCTCATCGGCGTAGGCGTCGTCCTCTGGAGCCTCGCCAGCGGAGCATCCGGCATAGCCAACTCCTACGCCGCGCTCCTCGCCACGAGATGCATGATCGGTGTCGGCGAAGCCGCCTACGGCCCCGTCGCCCCAACCCTCATTTCCGATCTCTATCCTCTCGCCATTCGCGGCAAAGTCCTCGCCTGGTTCTACGCCGCCATCCCCGTCGGCAGCGCCATCGGCTACATCCTTGGCAGCCCATTCGCCCATCCCGGCCGCTGGCATTACGCATTCTTCCTCACCCTCCCGCCCGGCCTGATCCTCGGCGTCTGGTGCTTCTTCATGAAAGAACCCGCCCGCGGCGCCGCTGAAACCACCGACGCGCCGCACCGCAAAATCACCGCCGCCGATTACAAAGTTCTACTGAAAATCCCCAGCTATCTCCTCAACACCGCCGCGATGGCCGCCATGACCTTCGCCATCGGCGGCGTCGCCGATTGGATGCCAACCTATCTCACCGTCGATCGCGGCCTAACCCCCGAAAAATCCGGCACCATCTTCGGCGGCATCGTCGTCGTCGCCGGACTCATCGCCACCATCACCGGCGGAATGGCCGGCGACAAACTCCGCGACAAAATCCCCGGCAGCTACTTCCTGGTCTCCGCCCTCGGCATGCTCGCCGGATTTCCCACTGTTTCTCTTACTGCTCATCACCCCATTGCCGTTCGGCTGGGTCGTTCTCTTCCTCGCCGTCTTCTGTCTCTTCTTCAACACCGGCCCCAGCAACACCGCCCTCGCCAACACCACGCCCCCGCCATCCGCGCCTCGGCCTTCGCCATCAACATCCTCATCATCCACATCCTCGGCGACGCAATATCCCCGGGAATCATCGGCACCATCCGCGACCACTACAGCCTCAACCTGGGCTTCGTTGCCGTCTCCGGAATGATGCTCATCGGCGGCCTACTCTGGCTCTGGGGAATGCGCTACCTCGCCGCCGACACCGCCGCTGCGCCTAACCGCTTGAACTAATGCGTCTTGTTAAAAGGCCAGATACTCAAGTCATTTCTTGCTTATGTTGCTCTTTCGGATCTTCTTAAGAGCCGAACCCTTGTGCATCGCCAAATGGTCCGTTTTGTCGCTTTTAATCAGATACTGTGGCTCCGCCTTCGAGGCATGCACCGTATATCCCTTGAACGTGATTTCAGAGGTAATTCGCTTTTTGATGGTCCCGCAAACGCGCCCCGCTTCAGAATTCCATTCCACATGATCTCCCACTTTGAAATCACGTGCCATTTGGATCTACTCTCCAAAAATTTTATCCAGCCCAAACCCAGGATCCCTCAGCTCCTCTTCCCTCCCATTGGCAGACATCCGCTCCTTCACCAATCGCGCCAGTAGTTCCGCCTGCCCAACCTCCCCAACAGCAATCACCTGCGCGATCCGCCCATCCGCCGCCACGCCAATCTCGATAAACTGCGGCGATTCCCCGCCGGCGTCCCCCGGATCATCCGCCGATCCACCACCCGCGCTTCCCCCACACCTCAAGCTTCAGGCCGAAAACTTCGCTGTCGAAATAGCTGGCTGTTTGAAATTTCGCATCGCCGCCGGCCATGTTGATTCCCGGCGATCTGCCCGGTCAGGGCCGCGCTGTCCCAATGTTGCAGGATGCGATGCTTGCCGAACAGCGGATCGAACACCGCCGCGCAATCTCCCGCGGCAAAAATATCACGGACGTTCGTCCGGCATCCCGCATCCACCAGAATCGCCTTCTCCGCCGCGATTGGCGTCCCGCGCAATATCTCCTTGTGAACCAGAATCCCCACCGCCGCGACCACGAAATCGCACGGCAATGTTCTTCCCGATGCCAGCACCACGCGCTGAATTCTGTCCGTCTCCTTCCAGCCGCGCCGCCCGTTCCCTGCATGCACCGTCACGCCATGGATTCCAGAAATCGCGACAGGCACCGTCCGGTCGTCTCCCCGGCATAATGCCGCAACGGATGCTCCTCGCCCACCACCAGATCAACATGCAATCCCGCCTGCGTCATCGATCCCGGCCAATTCCACGCCAAGCGGACCGCTCGCCGATCACCATCGCCCGTCCGCGGCCCTTCGCATGTGCCTGCCCCTCCCGGCCGCCTTGGCCATCACATGCTGCAAAAGTTCCGCATTCTCCAGCGTGCGAAGATAAAACAAATTGGGAAGCTGCGCCCCAGCGATCTCCAGCGGCAGCCGCGCCGCCTCCGGTCGCGATCAACAGCCGGCCGAACGAAACCCCTTCCCCATTATCCAGCGTCACCGCGTTCCGCGTCGTGTCGATGTTCGACACCCGCCGCCCCGTGCGCAGCTGCACGTGATTCTCAACAAACCATTCCGATGGCAGCGGTAAACAGCGATTCTCCGGCTCTGCTGCCCGCGCAAAAATCCCTTGCTCAGCGGCGGACGGTGATACGGCCGATTGATCTCCTGGCCGACCATCAGCAGATCCCCCTGGCGATCGATCCTGCCGAATCGCCTTGGCCGCCTCGCTGGCGGCGAACTCCGCCGCCCACCAACAGATATTTAACGTGTAGATCGCTCATCGCCGTTCTCCATCACTAGCTCTACACCAATATTATATGCACGCCCCGTATCTATACGTGCGGCAAACCCCATTTGCCTACATATTGATCGGCCAGATGCCAGTCTCGATCTCAGCCACTCAACATAACAGTGCAATCCGCGTGCCTCTGTTCTGCAACCGCCAGTGATATTCCCTCATTCAAAGCCTTGACTTCGGGCCGAAATGATATATCGTTTCAATGCGGATACACGGATGGAATCACAAATCGAACAAAAACCCGAACAGGTGCTAGGCTGGCTGGGCTCGCTGGCCGATGCCACCCGTCTGCGCCTGCTCAGGCTGCTGGAACGTCAGGAGCTGGGCGTCGCCGAACTCTGCGATATCCTGCAACTTCCCCAATCCACCGTCAGCCGCCATCTGAAAGTCCTCGGCGACCTTGGCTGGGTCCGCAGCCGAAACGAAGGAACCACCCACTTTTATCGGACGCATCCTCGACGAACTCGATCCGCGCCGCCCGCCGTCTTTGGCTTGTCGCCCGCGAGCAGACCGATCGCTGGGCCACCGATCATGCAGGACCAACTCCGCCTCCAGCGACTTCTCCAGCAGCGAAACGACAGCCAATCCTTCTTCGCCGGCGCCGCCGCCGAATGGGACAGCCTTCGCGGCCAACTCTACGGCCGGCAATTTTCCACCGCCGCCTGTCTCGGCCTGTCTCCCCGACTCATCTGGTCGTCGCCGACCTCGGCTGCGGCACCGGCCACATCGCCGCCGAAATCGCCCCCTTTGTCCATCGCGTCATCGGCGTCGACAACTCCGCCGCCATGCTCAAAGCCGCCCGCCGCCGATTGGCGAATCTCTCCAACGTCGAACTCCGCCGCGGCGAACTGACTTCCATCCCGATCGACGACGCCTCCTGCGATGCCGCACTGATCGTGCTGGCCCTGACCTACGTTCCCGATCCCGCAGCCGCCATCGCCGAGGCCGCCCGCATCCTCAAACCCGGCGGCAAGGTCGTCATCATCGACCTGCTTCCCCATGACCGCGACGACTTCCGCCGCCAG
Source organism: uncultured Phycisphaerales bacterium (assembly GCA_963773725.1). Classification (GTDB taxonomy): domain Bacteria; phylum Planctomycetota; class Phycisphaerae; order Tepidisphaerales; family Tepidisphaeraceae; genus PALSA-1353. The sequence continues at coordinate 849,645 of CAVZCA010000004.1, read as the reverse complement.
ATGAATCAGCATTGGCCCGGCTTCGATCATGAATCGGTTCGCCGCTGGCTCACCGATGCTTCCCTGGAAGTGAACCGCCTGCCGCCCGCTTCCCCCAGAACCCAACGTAAAAGGCCCGGCATTGTTTTTCGTCAAGCGAGTCAAAATGCGTGACAATAAATAACTGAACATAAAGACGCCATGACGCCAGGAAATTCAATCTGATCTTCACCGCCTGGCATCTTAGCGATTATATCTTCTTCCGAAACCAAAACCAGGAGATCTCCCATGACCCGTTTAATGTCCCCGACCCGTCGAAATCCCAAAAGAATCTCCGCACCCTTTGAATTCAAAGTCGCCGACCTTTCCCTCGCCGATTGGGGCCGCAAGGAAATCATGCTCGCCGAGCAGGAAATGCCCGGCCTGATGTCCGTCCGCGAGGAATACGCCGCCAAGCAGCCGCTCAAAGGCCTGCGAATCATGGGCTCGCTGCACATGACGATCCAAACCGCCGTGCTGATCGAAACGCTCAGCGCCCTCGGCGCCGACGTCCGCTGGTGCTCCTGCAATATCTTCAGCACCCAGGACCACGCCGCCGCCGCCGTCGCCGTCGGCCCAAAGGGCACCGTCGAAAATCCCAAAGGCGTTCCCGTCTTCGCCTGGAAGGGCGAGAACCTCGAAGAATATTGGTGGTGCACCGAACGCGCTCTCGATTTCGGCGACGGCCTCGGCCCAAACCAGATCGTCGATGACGGCGGCGACGCCACGCTCCTGATTCACAAGGGCTTCGAATACGAAAACGCCGGCAAAATTCCCTCGCCCGATTCCACCGACAACGAAGAATTCAAGGAAATCCTCAAGCTCCTCGCCAAGTGCTACAAGCAAAACCCCCAGCGCTGGCACAAAGTCGCCGCCGAAATGCAGGGCGTCTCCGAAGAAACCACCACCGGCGTTCACCGTCTCTACGAAATGCAAAAAGCCGGCACGCTTCTCTTCCCCGCCATCAACGTCAACGACAGCGTCACCAAGAGCAAATTCGACAATCTCTACGGCTGCCGCCATTCACTCGTCGACGGCCTGATGCGCGCCACCGACGTCATGCTCAGCGGCAAAGTCGCCGTCGTCTGCGGCTACGGCGATGTCGGCAAAGGCTGCGCCCAATCCCTCAAGGGCCAGGGCGCTCGCGTCATCGTCACCGAAATCGATCCCATCTGCGCCCTGCAGGCCGCCATGGAAGGTTTCCAGGTCCTGACCGTCGAAGACGCGCTCCCCTATCGCCGACCTTTTCATCACCGCCACCGGCAACCACAACATCATCACCGCCGCCCACATGGCCAAGATGAAGGACAAAGCGATCGTCGGCAACATCGGCCACTTCGACAACGAGATCGACATGGCCGGCCTGAAGAAAACTCAAAGGCATCAAGAAAACCAACATCAAGCCGCAATACGACATGTGGACCTTCCCCGACGGCCACAGCGTCCTGATCCTCGCCGAAGGCCGCCTGCTCAACCTCGGCTGCGCCACCGGCCATCCCAGCTTCGTCATGAGCAACAGCTTCACCAACCAGACCATCGCCCAGATCGAGCTGGCGACCAACACAGTCCAAGTACGAAAAGAAGGTTTACGTCCTCCCGAAGCATCTGGACGAAAAAGTCGCCCGGCTGCACCTGGCCAAGATCGGCGTAAAGCTGACCAAGCTGACCCAGGACCAGGCCAACTACATCGGCGTCCCGGTGGAGGGCCGTACAAGGGTGAGAATTACCGGTATTGAGCGACCCGCTGCATTCATATTTAGCGGGCGACCGAAGGTCGCCGGGTTCGCACCGATCATCGGTCGTCCGCTAAATCCTGGCATGTCCAACCCCAGGCCCACAATCTCGCAAGGAGACATTTCTTTCCGCCGCGCCACTCTCGCGGATTCGATACCGTCTATGCTCTCATCATCGAAGTCGCGACCTGGCTTCAATCTCGCGGCATTTCGCAATGGTCCTTCTTCCTCACCGATGCCGGCAGGGATTTCGTCCGCCATCGCATCGAATCCGCCGAGACATATCTGGTTCTTCGATCCGCAGATCCCACCCCGTCGCCACCTTCACTTTCCATTGGAAAGATGAGGAAATCTGGGGCCAGCGCGGCCTTGATGGCGACGCCGGCTATGTCCATGGCCTGGCCGTCTCCCGCCGCGCCGCGGGAAAAGGCCTGGGAAATTCCTGCTCACATTGGCCTCCAGCCTGATCGCCCAAAATTCCCGCCGGCTGGTGCGTCTCGACTGCATGGCCCAGAACGAAGCATTGTGCAATTATTATCGCCGCGCGGGCTTCACCGATCTTGCCGTCGCCGATTCGGTTATCACAGGCAAACTTGCGGCTATTCGAGCGGTCTATTCGCACCGCTAATTCCCAAACTTGACCCAGGCATCATCGTGGGCTATCTCCGTCACGAAATAAGGAGCTAAACCCATGGCCAAGACCAAATCAAAAATCAAAAAGGAAAACAAGCCAAACCCAAATCCGCCAAACCCCCGATCACTCCCCAGCGGATCTACCGAACTGGCCTGGGGTTTCGCCCCCATGCTGATGCTTCACGCCGCCATCAAGAACCGCCTGTTCGACGTTCTCGATGCCGGCCCAAAGACTCTCGACGAATTGGCCGCCGCCATGCAATGTTCCAAACGCGGAACCCTCGCGCTCGCCGAAGCCCTCGTCGGCTTCGGTCTCCTGATTCGCCGTCGTGATCGTTTCAGCCTCGCTCCCGACACCGCCGCTTTCATGGTCTCCACCAAACCCGGCTATCTCGGCGGCCTCGTCCAGCATTTCTCGGCCCAGCTTCTGGACAACTGGCGTCAACTCCCCGAAATCGTCCGCACCGGCAAACCCGCCATCGACGGTCGACCAGGAAGACCAGGGCGCCGAATTCTTCAGCAAATTTGTCGAAGATACCTCTTCAACATGAGTTTCGCCCGCCGCCCAGGCCCTCGCCGAAGAATTGGTGAAAAAACTTCCCGCCCACGACGGCCAGTTCAAAATCCTCGACATCGCCGCCGGCTCCGGCGTCTGGAGCATCCCCCTCGCCAAACGTATCGCCAATGCCCGCATCACCGCGGTCGATTTTGCCAAAGTCCTTCCCGTCACCCACCGTGTTCTTGCCGCGCCATCAGCTTGCCGATCGTCTCAGCACGATCGAAGGCGATATTCAGACCGTCGATTTCGGCAGCGGATTCCACATCGCCACCCTCGGCCACATTCTCCACAGCGAGGGCGCAGCCAAATCCCGCCATCTCCTGCAAAAAGTTTCGATGCCCTCGCCCCCGGCGGCATCATCGCCATCGCCGAGTTCATCCCCAACGACGACCGCAACGGACCCGCCTATCCCCTCCTTTTCGCCGTCAACATGCTCGTCAACACCGAGGACGGCGACACCTTCACCTTCAAGCAAATGAGCGGCTGGCTCAAGAAATCGGCTTCAAGCGCATCCGAAAAGTCGAAGTCCCAGTCCCCATCGCCGGTCATCGTGGCGGTCAAAACCAGATGAATCCACCTTCCAATAGGCAATTAGCAAAGGCCTTTGCTCCAATCCCGATTTCCCGCCTACAATCGATCATATATATATGGGTTCCCATACATCTCATCCGACATCCGGCTGGTTCTCGATTCCTTCCGCCGGATCGTGCACGTTCTTCGCCTCTTCGACCGCGAAGCCCAAAAACGCCTCGGCCTCTCCGGCGCACAGGTATTTGTTCTCGAAAAACTTAAGGAGGCGGATGGCATTTCCATTAACGAATTGGCCGACCGAACCCATACGCATCAAAGCTCCGTCTCCGTCGTCGTACAAAAACTCGTCGGCCTCAAACTGGTCCATCGAACCGCATCACCAACGACGGCCGCCGCGTGGAATTGTCTCTGACCAAAAGAGGGAAAGCTCCTCTCGCATCGGCGCCCGCCGGCCGCCCAGGGCCGCCTTATTTCCGCGATCTGGCGCGCACTGCCCAAAACCAGCCGCGGGTTGCTCGGCCGGCTTCTCCTCGAACTGATCCAAAATACCGGAATTGACCGTCAATCGCCGGCCCTATTTTTCGAAGATCATGCCCCCCGGCATCGCCGACGGCGTATTCCAAGGAACCTCAATCACAATGACCGATTACAACAATCACGATCATCCAGTCCAGCAGGCCAGCACCACCGATGCCTTGCCGATGTCTCCTTCCCTCGGCCCCGCCCTTCAGCGCGGCCGATGTGCCGTTCCGTAGCGCTCGCTCGTCGACGGCCGCGTTCTCTATATTTCTCTCCTGAGCATCCTTCTCGGCGATCGTCACCGCGTTCGTCGCGAAAATACTGGTGGCGCTGATCGGCCTGATCACCGGCATCAGTTTCTTCGGCCAGTTTTCGCCGGTTCTCACCGCTCCGGTCGGAAACCATCTCGGCTGGTGGATCGTGCTTGTCCCGGTGGCGGGGGGGATCATCGTCGGATTCATGGCCCGCTACGGCTCAGCCGGCATCCGCGGCCACGGAATCCCCGAGGCGATGGAACGCGTCCTTCTTCACGAAAGCCGCGTACCCGCCCGCCTCACGTTTCTCAAGCCCCTCTCCGCCGCCATCGCCATCGGCACCGGCGGCCCCTTCGGCGCTGAAGGCCCGATCATCGCCACCGGCGGCGCGCTCGGATCGCTCATCGGCCAAATCCTCAGCGTCACCGCCATCGAGCGCAAAACCCTTCTCGCCGCCGGCGCCGCCGCGGGAATGGCCGCCATTTTCGGAACGCCGGTCTCCGCCGTCCTCCTCGCCATCGAATTGCTCCTGTTCGAATTCCGCCCCCGCTCATTCATTCCCGTTGCCCTCGCCAGCACCGTCGCCGCCGGCACCCGTTTCACCCTCCACATGCCCTATCCCGTTTTCCAATTGCCCGATCTCTTACCCAGCCGTCCCTCTCCGCGATGGCGATTTATCTGCTCATCGGCGCGATCGTGGGAGTCGCTTCCGTCGGCGTCACGCGCTGCGTCTACGGCATCGAAGATCTCTTCGACAAACTTCCGATTCACTGGATGTGGTGGCCCGCCATCGGCGCGATCCCGGTCGGCATCATCGGCCATTTCCAGCCGCAAACCCTCGGCGTCGGATATGAAAACATCAGCAATATCCTCATGTCGCACCTCGCACATCTCGGACCGTCGCCGTCTCTCTGCACCCTGAAATTCATCTCCTGGGCAATCGCCCTGGGCAGCGGAACCTCCGGCGGAACGCTCGCCCCCCTGTTCACCATCGGCAGCGGCCTGGGTTTGCTCCTCGGCAGCGGCGGCCAGGCGCTTTGCTCCCAGCGCCGGCGTCGATCTTCACATCGCCGCCCTCGTCGGCATGGCCGCCATGTTCGCCGGAGCTTCTCGCGCTCTCCTCGCCTCCGCCGTCTTCGCCTACGAAACCACCCTCCAACCGCTCGGCTTGCTTCCCGCTCCTCGGCGGATGCACCACCGCATATTTCGTCTCCTGCCTCCTGATGCGCAACACCATCATGACCGAAAAAATCGCCCGCCGCGGCGTCGATGTCCCCTCCGAATACATTTCCGATCTTCTCGCCTATCTCAAAGTCTCCAAGGTCGTCTCCCCAAAGCTCAGCCAGCTCTAATGCCGATGAAACCATCCAATCCGTCCGCAATCGCCTCGCCTCCGCCCAGCCCGGCTGGACCCATCAGGGATATCCCATCGCCGATGCCGACGGAAATCTGGTCGGCGTCCTCACCCTCCGCGATTTTCACAATCCCGAAACATTCCGGCAACACCCGCATCGGCGATTTGATCCACCGCCCGCCCATCACGATCTTCTCCGATGCCATCCCTCCGCGACGCCGCCAACGAAATGATCCGCCACGACGTAGGCCGACTGAGTCGTCGTCGATCCGCGCCAATCCCCGCAAGCCCATCGGCATCATCACCCGAAGCGATCTCCTCCGCGCCCAGCGAAACATCATCGACGAAATGATCCCCGCCGAGTCCGCAGTCCCCTGGCTACGCCGAAAATCCCAAAACGGAAACCCGCGATAACAGCCAGACAAACCCAGCGACTTTTCCCTCGGCGGCAAAAGGCCGCCAGAAAATTAATCAGGCAGGCCCGCCCTGAGCTTGTCGAAGTGGCCAACGGCCCTATCAGCGGCAGCGACCGCGATATTCGAGTGAGCGGCCGCTGTCGTCTCGAAAACCGCAAACGAAAATCATCCTTTTCATTTCTCTCATAGATGGTTTGGGAAATCGAAGATTTGCTGGCGCTATTGAACTGATCAAACCGTAAAATGTGCGGCAATGAGTGACCCGACATTCACTCCGATAGCGGTTTATATCCGGCTTACCTTCCCACAATTTGCTCTCGCCTCGATTTACTGTTTCGCTGCCTATCTTATTCTTCGCTATGTCTTGCTAAAACCAATTCTACACGTGCTGTTTCGATGGATATTGTGGGTCTCCCCAAAAGAGAAGGGGAACCAGTGCGCCAAATGCGGCTACGACCTCCGCGCCACCCCCGACCGCTGCCCAGAATGCGGAACGGCCGTAGCCAAGCCATAATTATTCAAAGCAGCCCATAAGTCCCAGAGCATGTTTGCCTTTCCCCCACCGCGCTGATAGCCTTCTCCACCCCTATAATGGAAAGTCAGTTCGGCTGACGTCAGGCCAAATATGGCCCAACGCACGACCGGACTCAAAAGGAGAGTTGTCTCGTGAAACCGAAAATCCACCCCAAATATCGAAATTGCAACGTCCACTGCGCCTGTGGCAACACCTTCGTCACCCGCAGCACGGTCGCCAAGATCAACGTCGATATCTGTAGTTCCTGCCACCCGTTCTTCACCGGCAAGCAAAAGTTCATCGATGCCGCCGGTCGCGTCGAACGCTTCAGCAAGAAGTTCGGCGGAACCTACAGCTTTCAAAAGACGTCCGCCCCGGCCGCCGCAAAAAAGTGATGCTCCCTCTCCGGCATTGGCCTTTGGCTATGCTGGCGGCGGCAATCCCATTTGCACAAGGTTGTGCCGCGCAACCCAAGCCAAACCTCGCGCAGATTCAAGCCGGTTGGAAATCCCCCGACACGCGCGGCCTGACTCTGCCCGCTTTCAACACCGATGTCGTCGCCGTCTGCGATCCTCCCATCGGCTGGAAGCCCGACCCGCTCAAAATCGGCAAAAATCACATCCACGAAGTCTGGCTCAGCCCCAGCGGCGCAACTGCCTATGGCGTGATACATTTCACCATGCCCCTCCCGGTTGGACTCAATCTCGCGCTGACTGGCTTCCTCAATGAAATGAAAACCACCGAGGGCGACGCAACCCTCCTCAGCCGCCAAAACGACCCCGATCTTCCCGGCATTCGTTTCGTCGCGGATGGCGGGTTGTACAGAATTCGCGCCAATCTCGTCGTTGACGGTTGGGAGGGCTGGACCGTTTATGCCGGCACCATCCGTTCCAAGCCAATTTTGCCTGAAGAACTGGACACCGCCGTCCGTGCGCGAGAGAATACCCACATCGGACGACCGGAAAATCCGGACCGATAACTAAGACCGCCGCCCCTCCAGCGATTCAACCGCATACGAATTTACATCCACGCTTAACAGCTTGGGGTATAGATATATTTTGGAGAGCTGATGCACATCGCTTTTCATCAATCGATCGTTTGCAGGCTTTTAATCGCCGGTTCACTCGTCACCTGTGCCGGATGCCAATATCAATCCATCTCCACCGCTGATTTGCAGATCCACCAGTGGAATCTGAACAAGACCGGCCTCACCGCCGTGCACGTCGATTCAATGCTCAGAATCACCTGCGCTCCCCCTGAAGAATGGGAACCCCTCCGCCCCCAGAACAACCTGATCTATTCGCACCAGCAGTGGCGTTCGCCCGATCGTCACGTCGGCATGGGCGTCGCGCACATGCATACACCCGTCCCCCTCTCCGCTGAGACGATCATCTGGTTTGCCAAGACCCGCTATTCAGAAACACACAAAACCGAAGGCCGGCTCCTTGGACAATGGACCGATTCACTAGGCCGCTGCTGGTTCGAGGCTGAGAACGAAAAATATCACGTCATCGGCTACGCCATGACGCGCGGCCTCGACGCATGGGTGGTCTACAGCGGCTTCCGTCTCGGAAGCGATCCGCCGCAATCCGAGATAGCCCTCGCCGCCAAAGGAGCCGATTCCGTCGTGCCCCTTCCGCAGGATCAGTAGCGCCGAAGGTTATCGCGCATCGCCCGGCGTGATGAACAGCGCCAGTTTGTCCAACCCGCGCAGTACCACCACTTCAGCCGATTTCCCAACCCGCTCTTCCGTCAGCAGCCGGTACAACTCATCCATCCGCTCGATGGCCACGCCATCAAACTCGACGATGATGTCCCCGTCGCGAATCCCCGCCCGATCCGCCGGGCTTCCCGGCTCGATCTGGATCACCAGCACGCCGCCGGCTCCGGGAATTTTGTGATGCCGCAGAATCCGCCGGTGCAGCGGAACATCCTGACCGCCCATTCCAATGTAGCTCCGTTTCACCCGCCCGAATCGGAGCACCTGCGCCGCGACGAAAGTCGCCGTGTTGCTCGGAATGGCAAAGCAGATTCCCTGCGCCGGACGAATGATCGCCGTATTCACGCCGATTACCTGCCCGCGCCCATTCACCAGCGGGCCTCCGCTGTTTCCCGGATTCAGCGCCGCATCCGTCTGAATCACATTATCAATCAGCCGTCCCGACGCTGATCGGAAACTCCGCGCCGTCGCGCTGATCACGCCGGCCGTCACTGTCGATTGAAACCCGTACGGATTCCCAATCGCCACGACAAGCTGTCCCACCCGCAGCGCATTGGAATCTCCCAGCACCGAGCAAGGCAGGTTCGGCCCGTCGATCCGGATCACCGCCAGATCGGTATGTGGGTCCTCTCCCAAAAGCTCCGCGTCAAATCGCCGCCCATCCGGCAGCGCCGCCTCCATCCGCCCGGCTCCATGAACAACGTGGCTGTTGGTCAGGATGAAACCATCCGGCGTGAAGATGAACCCCGACCCGCTCCCGCCTCGCTGCTCAGACTTCGCGCCTTCATGCCGAACCTCGATGTTCACCACCGCCGGCCCCACCGTCTCGGCGGCTTTCATCACCGTCCGCGAATAGGCATCCAGCGCTTCCGTCTCCGCTTCCACGCCCGAAGGATCGTCAATCGTCTGATTCATGCCTCAATCGTAGCCATGCAATTCCAGAAAGTGAAATGCACCCCATTTGCATACCCAGTATCGAATAGATATCATTTGACGGCACTATGAGTCGAACCGAAATCCGATGTCCGGCCGAACGCACGCTGGTCCTGATCGGCGGCAGGTGGAAGGTGCTGATTCTCTATCATCTCGATCCGCGCCTCCGCCGCTTTTCCGAGCTTCGCCGCCTGCTGACCCCCGTCACCCCCAAGATGCTCAGCCAGCAACTCCGCGAGCTCGAGCGCGACGGCCTCGTCCGCCGCAAGGTCTACGCCCAGGTTCCCCCAAAGGTCGAATATTCCCTGACTCCAGCCGGAAAAAGCCTCAAGCCGGTCATCGCCGCGATGTGCCAATGGGGCCGCCAGAAGTGCTGAAACCCGCCGCCGGAAACAAAAAATCGATTACTATAGCTCCCCGGAAATCATTCAAACCTAATATCAAAATTTCTCGTACTGAATCTTGATGGATGTTTTCACGTCTTTCACGACGCTAGGCGGCGATATGGGTGTCGCCGGGCATCTCGGGCAATCATTATTGATTATCCACCTCGCCAATTATCACGGGCGAATTCCTGATGAAATTGTTCTTTATTCTTGCCATTTGTTGCAAAAGTCGTTGAAGTATCGCCGCCATTCCAGAAGCAGGGGTGTTTTTCTCTGCGATGGGTAATGGGTTAAACGTATATGTGATGTCCCGGCGGAGGTCTTAGATCGTGGCCAAATCAATTGCAGATTGGATGAATGAAGGCGAACAACTCTACGCCGCTTCGCTGAAGGAATATGAAGAGGTCAACGCCAAAATCCAGGAACTGGAAGTCATCTTGATGCAGAAGCAGGAAGAAGTGAATCAGATTGCCCAGGTCATTGGCAAGCCGCTGGTCGAGGGAAACCGCCGCCTCACCGCGCAATTGATTGATGAGCACGGTCCTAAGTCGGTCCCAAACTCTCCCTCAACCATCGCCCGGTGCTGACCGGCAGAAATCTAACTCGATGAAAAAACCGTTGCCCAAAACAGGAAATTATCTCGTATAATAATAACACAAGCACCAGGGGTGAATTTTCAATGGCCAGGAATTTTCAGGGCCGCTAGTTGGAGTGAATGACAATGGCAGATAAACGTTCGATCATGCGAATACAACTCGACACCGCCGCCAAGGACGACTTGGACAAAATCTGTTCCAAGCGCGGCATGACCCAGATCGCGGTCATGTCCCGTCTCGTCGGCTGGTTCATACGTCAGGACGACGTGATCCAGACCGCGGTGATGGCCACGCTCTCAGACCAGGCCCAGGCGCAGCTGGCCACCCAATTGCTCAAGCGGATGTCGTCCCGCTCGGGCAAGGGAAAATAGCCGCGACCTATAGCGATCGACCGGCGTTCCCCCGGTCTCTTTCAGTTTTGGATCGTACGATATATAAGTCCTTTGATTTAAGGATGCTAAGCAAAATGCCAAATAGTAGCCCATCTCGTCGTGTCATTATGCGCATCGAACTTCTTCCTGAGGCCAAGGAAGGGCTCACCGGCCTCTGCGATCGCCTCGGAATGACCCAGATCGCCGCCACCAGCCGCGTCATCGAGTGGTTCACCACCCAATCCGACGTCGTTCAGGCCGCGATCCTCGGCCTCTATCCGCACGACATCCGCGCCGAAGTCACCGAGATGATTCTGAAGCGCATGGCTTCCGAAGCGAAGAAAAAATCCTGAGTCGCCTCCTTTCCCTTTCATTCGGGACCAGGTTCGGCAAAAAAACATCACAACGCCGGCTCACGCCGGACGGATGACCAACCACTCAACCATCCATTGGCCGCAAACATCAAATGTAGTGCAAATAAGTTAATTAAAACCCATTTGTGGACGTCTATATACTTTAACCGGTTTATGACTTCAAGTTTGGAGTGAAGATTTCAACATTTCCGGATTTTTCAGCCTTCCGTTCCCCCTCCGCTATTTCAGCCGACCTCAATTCCTCGATCCCCCGCAAAATATCCCCCGCCGAACGGAAGGGGGGCTTCGCAGGGTCCGCCGGCCGCAAAATCTGCTCCGTCAATTTCGACAGCAGCTTCGCCTCCCGGCCCTGCTTGTCATATCGAATCAAATCCTTCAAATCCGGATTCGCGTGCGGCGAACTGATCTGCACCGCCAGATAAAAATAATCCACCGCCTTATCCACCTTGTGCAGCCCGCCGCTGATCGCCTCGCTGGTCACTTCGCCCGTCTGCGTCATCCGAAACAGCATCCGCTGAATTTCGCTGGTCCGCATCAGCTCTTCAAACAGGCTCGAAAGCAGCGGACTTTGCTTGAGATTCTCATCCGCCCGCACCGCCGACCCGAAATCGACGAACCCCACGCCCGCCGGGCGTGATCACGAAATTATCCAGCCGCAAATCCAGGTGCATGACCCCCACATCATCATGCAGCGCCCGCAGCAAATCCGCGCTCTGCCGCGCGAATTCCAATCTGGCTCAGCGGCTCGCCGCCATTCCGCAGCCAGCTCAAATGCAGCCGCCTGCGCATATCCTCGCTCATCCTTCTCCATTTCAGCAGCCTCGGCACGCGGTCGCGGTACGCTTCCGGCAGATCGCGGTTGACGATCTTCAGAATCGCCGCCTCGCGCGTCAGAAACACCGGAAAAATCTTGTCCGAAAATTTCCGCGCCCGCTTCTCAATAACGTCATCTCGCCAAATCGCGGCCATTTGCCCGCAGCCGCGCCATCACCATCTCCAGTGATCGGAACCTCCTTGACCACCTCATACCTCGCCCGGCTTCGGGCATTCCAGATGAACATGATACGTAAACCGATCCGTCGTCTCCCCCGGCAGAATCAACTGCACCTTCCGGGCCACGAAATAATGCGTCTTCTTCGAGAAAAATGGAATCGGCAGCCCCAGCAGCCCGCGCGTGATCACGCGCCGGCTTTTGCGTGATCTCAAACCCATTGTCCGCCAGTCGCAAGGCTGAACCGCACAGCCGCATCCCGCTCCGGCGACACAAACACCGCCTGCCCGCCCCAGCGCAGACGATCGAACAATTGCATCGGCGAAATGCGAATCATCCGATGTGCAAAGCAGGGCGTCGGACAAGTCTCCTGGAATCCGCCTGGGCCAGCGGCACCGGCGGATGTGCCCTGCAAATCCTCATCGGCGTGCGCAACACGCCGAACGACCGCGGCGACGTCGATCGGAGCCAATGTCGGCAGTTCATGCCCATCCGATTCGGAATACTACACGTCGCCAAGCCTCTCACAGCACCCCCGCGGCTCCCCGTTTCGATCGGCTCGCTCACGTATTCTCGCGGATCGGTCACATACCCCGTCAGCGCGCTGGCCGCCACCGTCAGCGGCGACGCCAGATAGACCGCTGATCTTGGTGCTCCCCATCCGGCCGGGGAAATTGCGGTTGGTCGTGCTGATGCAAACCTCGCTCCGCTGCAAGCGCCCAAACGTATCGCTCGGCCCGCCCAGGCAGGCGCCGCATCCGCTCGCCCCCACCTTGCATCCCGCATCGCGCAGCACATCCTCGATGCTCTTTTCGTTCGGCCCTTTCTCCGCGCCGCGAAGATTCAACCGCTTCATGTCCGCATGCACTTCCGTGCTGCCCGGCACGACATACGTCGGAATCTTCACCGTATTCCCCTTGAGGATATTCGCCGCGAAAATCATGTCCGTGATCTTCCCGCCCGTGCAGCTTCCGATGTACGCCTGATCCAGTTTCACATCCCGGCAGTTGTGGGCCGTGTCGCCGTTGTCCGGGCTGTGCGGCTTGGCCACCAGCGGCTCCAGCGTCGCCAGATCCCATTCCGCCTCGAAAATATATTCCGCATCCGCATCATCGCGACACGACTTCCCAGTTCGGCCATCGTGCTGCGGTTGCGCACATATTGCAGCGTCTTTTCATCCACATCGCAGACGCCGTTCTTCCCGCCCGCCTCGATCGCCATGTTCGTCAGCGTCATGCGGTCTTCCAGCGTCAGCGACGAAATCCCATCCGCCGGCAAAATACATGCTGCGATAGGTCGCCCCATCCACGCCGATCTCGCCGATCACCGCCAGGATCAAATCCTTGGCCGTCAGATACGGCGGGATCGCCCCATGAAACGTAAACTTCATCGTCGGCGGAACCTTCAGCCACAGCTTCCCCGTCCCCAGCACAAACGCCGCATCCGTATTCCCAATCCCCGTCGCAAACTGCCCAAACGCCCCCGCGGTGCAAGTATGGCTATCCGTCCCCAGCAAAATCTCCCCCGGCCGAACATGCCCCTCTTCCGGCAGCGCCTTGTGACAAACTCCCTTGTAATTCGTCTTGGTCGGATCCCGATACGGATTGGGCATCGTCGGCTCGTTCTTCACGAACTCCGCATCGTAGAAATACCGCAGCCCCTGCTCCTTCACGAAATCCCGCAGCGTCTGCACATTGCGATGGCACTTCTGATCGGCCGTGAAAATGTAGTGATCCGGAATGATCACCACCCGATCCTTGTCCCACACCTTGGCATTGCGCCCGAACTTCTCGTGAAAAATCCCGATCGTCCCCGGCCCGCAGACATCGTGCGTCATGAGAATGTCCACGTTCACCCAGATATTCTCCCCCGGCACAACACTCGTTCCGTCCGGCGTGCTTGGCCAGAATCTTCTCCGTCATCGTCATTCCGGGCATCGCTGATTCCTCGCTAAGGCCAATAAGCCCAGCGATTATATAGCAGCCCTAAAGCCTGGGGATAGCCATCCCGGAACTCTTTTTTCAAACGGTTTGACCCAACTTCCCCCCCAAGTTCAAATGCCTTATCCCATGTCCCCAGCCCCAAGCCGCTCTATTGCATGGATTTGCCTTCTCCTGGCCGCCCTAACCGCCGCCACATTCTATCCAGTCTTACACAACGGCTTCGTCAATTGGGACGACATGGAACACGTCGCCCGCAACCCCGACATGAATCCCCCGACCCTGGCCGCCGCGCAGCGCTACTGGTCCAAACCCTATTTCGGCCTCTGGGTCCCAATCACCTACACAACCTGGCTCGCCACCGCCGCCATCTCTCCAAAGCAGGGCGACTCGCTCAACCCGGAATTCTTCCACGCCCTTAACCTCGCCATCCACGCCATCGCCTCCATCCTCGTCTTCCTCATCCTCCGCCGGCTCACAAACACCATCTGGCCCGCAGCCGCCGGCGCAGCCATCTTCGCGGTCCACCCCATCCAGGTCGAAGCCGTCGCCTGGGTTTCAGGCCTACGAGACGTACTCGCCGGCGCACTCTCCTTGGCAGCCATCTGGATCTATTTGAACACGGATCGCGCACGCACAGCACGCCTCACAATCGCAACCGCCATCTTCGCCGTCGCCCTGTTATCCAAACCCACAGCCGCGGTAACTCCACTCCTCCTCGCGATACTTCTCAGAAAGCGCACCCGCCAAGAATTCCGCTGGCTCGCGCTATGGCTCCTCATGGCCGCCGCCGATCTATTCATCGCCTGGATTGTCCAACCCGCAGCCAATGTCTATCGCCCCCCGATTCCTGTCCGCCCTGTCGTCGCGTTCGATGCCCTCGCTTTTTATGTTCGCAAGCTAATCATCCCTCTCCATTTCCTGATCGATTACAGCCGCAGCCCCGATTGGCTCATACGACGCCCCACGCACTGGGGCTCCGCCGCCATCGCGGCCATTGCCATCATCACCATCCTTCTCTATCGCCGCCGCATTCCAAGATTCGCCGCCGCCGTTGCAATCTTCATCTGCTCATTACTTCCCGTGCTAGGACTGATGCCATTTAATTTCCAATATTTCTCCACCGTCGCCGACCGCTACGTCTATCTGGCAATGTTCGGCATATCCCTCGCGGTCGCCGCGGTCGTAGCCACCATCCCTCGCAGCGGAATCATCGCCTCATTGTTAATCATCCCACTCGCAGTCTTATCCAATCGCCAAACCCAGGTCTGGCAATCCACCGCCACGCTTTGCAACCACACCCTCACAACAAACCCCGGCAGCGTCGCTGCCCTCCGCATCCTGACTTTCGATTCCCTCGCCGCAGGCGACTGGCAATCCGCCCTCAACGACAACACCCGTGCCCTGCAAACCAAACCAAACGATCCCCTCCTCCTCTTCGACCGCGCCAACGCCCTCCGCGACGCCGGCCGGCTAAGCGAAGCCGCCGACGCCTATTCCCGCGCCCTAACCCGCCTCCCCAGCGACCCACAAATCCGCAACAACTACGCCGTCCTGCTCGTCCAGCAGGGAAACGACACGGAAGCCGAGCGCCAATTCGCCGAGCTCCTGCGCCAATTCCCAAACGACGCAGAAGCCCGCGCCAACTGGGCAACCTACCTCGCCGCCCACGGCCACCAGGACCAGGCCCTGGCCGAATTCCGCCGCGCCCTCACCGACGACCCACGCAACACCGCCGCCCAACGCGGCATAGAACTGCTCAAGCCAAAATCCAATGACAAATGACCAGTGACAAATGACGAATGTCACCTTCTGGTTTTCAAAATCCCCCGCTATAGTCGTATAGGGCTGTTTATTCGCCGGTGATCCATGCACCCATTGGTCGTAGAAAACGTAACCAAAACCTTTCGCCAGGGCGACCGCTCCATCTCCGCCCTCTCGTCGATCAATCTCGAAGTCCAGCAGGGCCAGTTCCTAGCCATCATGGGCGCCAGCGGCTCAGGAAAAAGCACGCTCCTACACCTGATGGCCGGCCTCACGCGCCCCGATTCCGGCAGCGTCCGAGTCAGCGGCTCCGACCTCGCAAAAATGCCCGACCACGAACTCACCCTCTTCCGTCGCCGCAACATTGGCCTGATCTTCCAATCCTTCAACCTGATCCCCACACTGACAGCCGAAGAAAACATCGCGTTACCTCTCATGCTCGAACATTCCAACGGCCGCCCATCCCACGACAAAGTCGAACACCTGCTCGAAACCCTCGGCATCGCCGATCGCCGCTCCCATCGCCCCGATTCCCTCAGCGGCGGTGAGCAGCAGCGCGTCGCCATCGGCCGCGCCCTCGTCGCCGATCCCGCCCTCATCCTCGCCGATGAGCCCACCGGCAATCTCGACAGCGCCAATTCCCGCTCCGTCTGCGAGCTCCTCCGCAATCTCTCCGTCACCCAAAACAAAACCATCGTCATGGTCACCCACGAGCCGGTCGTCGGCGTCTACGCCCGCGAAGTCGCCGTCATTCGCGACGGGCAGATCGTCAATCGCTTCGCCACCGACAATCACAGCGGCGCAGACCTGGCCCTTAAATATTCCGAATGCCTCAGATGAAACCATAGATCAAACCATGTTCCTTTTCCGCATGACTTTCTCCAACTTGAAGGTCCGCAAAATGCGGATGCTGCTGACGGTCTCCGCCATCGCCCTCTCCGTCAGTCTCGTCGTCGCCGTCACCAGCGGATACAAATCGCTCCAGGCCTCCGCCCTCACATTCCTCAATCGCTACATGGGCGCAGCCGACGCCGTGATTTCCCCAGCCAACGATCTGCAGGGCTTCGTCCCCGAGAGTCTCGTCAAGGATATCGCCGTCGATACCGCCGTCCGCCAGGTCATCGGCCGTCTTGAATCCAACCGCGTCCTCGACCGCGCCCCCGGCGCGGAGGGCCCTCCAAAAAGCGCCGACCACCTCGCCGCCGGCGCAATCCCCTCCGATAAGATCAACGTCAACCTCATCGGCGTCCGCCGCCCCGACGACACCCGCATCGATACCCTCGATCTCACCGACGGCCATTGGTTCGACACCGCAACCGGCAACGTCGCCGTCGCCGATCAGGTTGCCGCCGAAAAGCTCGGCATCAATACCGGCGACAGCGTCAAGCTTCCTGGCCTCCACCCCATCTCCGTCAAAGTCATCGGCATCGTCCACAAACCCGAATTCTTCTCCGACCGCTGGGCCACCATTTATCTCCCCATGGAAACCCTCCAGCATCTCGCCCAGGAAGACCATCCACCCCTCGTCTCCCGCATCAGCATCTATCTTCGCGATTCCACCAACTTCGACGCCTTCAAGCACCGCTGGACCGACCAGTTGGCCAAGATCGATCCCAATCTCCACATCCGCATGCGGCGCGAAAACGCCGGCGAACTCGATAAAAATCTTCGCGGCGTCCAAATCCTCAGCTACCTCGGCGGCACCATCGCCATGCTCACCGCCATGTTCATCATCTTCTCCGCCCTCAGCATGGGCGTCACCGAACGCCAACGCACCCTCGGCATGCTCCGCGCCGTCGGCGCCGTCAAAGCGCAGATCTTCCAACTTGTCATGCTCGAAGGCCTCCTCCTCGCCGCCGTCGGAATCGCCATCGGCGTTCCCGCCGGCATGCTTTGGATCGAACTCCTCCGCCTCAAGTTCGCCGAACTCTTTTCCGCCGGCGTGGACTTCAACATCCTCGGCATGTTCTTCGCCGCGGGCGGCTCGCTCCTCACCGCACTCTTCGCCAGCCTCCTTCCTGCCTGGTGGGCATCCCGCATCAGTCCCCTCGAAGCGATGAACGCCCACAGCGCCCCGACTTCATCTCGCCCGCCTCTCGGCTGGGCGCTCCTCGGCCTCGTTCTCGCCTCCCTCGACCCCCTCATCCTCTTTTGCCCAATTGAAAATCCCCTGCAATCCATGGGCTTTCAGGACCCGCGCAATACAGCCCAGGCCTTCCGCTTCGGCGCACATTTCGCCCTCGGATTACCCGGCATCATGCTCGGCTTTTTCCTCCTCGCCCCCATGTTCGTCTGGGTCGTCGAGCGCGTCGTCGCCCCGTTCCTCGCCATCAGCTTCGCACTCCCCATCCAACTCCTCCGCCAGCAACTCAGCACAGGCATCTGGCGTGCCGCCGGAACCGCCGCCGCCCTCATGGTTGGCCTCGCCACACTCATCGCCCTGCAGATTCAAGGCCACACGCTCATCGGCGGCTGGAAAATCCCCGATCAATTTCCCGATATCTTCATCTGGAGTCCCGACATCATCTCCTGGAAAGACCAGAAAGCCCTCGCGAAAGTCCCCGGCATCGAGCCCGGCGAAATCATGCCCGTCGTCGTCACCACTCCCGCCGGCGACAGCAAAACCTCCCTCCTCTTCGCCACTGCTCTCTCCGGGCAGGATGTCGGCGTGATGTTCTTCGGCGTCGATCCCGAGCAGGCCCTGAAAATGATGCAACTCGATTTCCGCGATAACGACGGCCACCCCGTCCCGCGCGATCAGCAGGCCGCCGCCGAAGCCCACGCCGCCGAGGAAATGAAAAAGCCCCGCCACATCATCGTCACCGACGAATTCCGCCAGTCCCGCCACCTCAAGATCGGCGACACCTTCCCCCTGCGCACCACCGTCAACGGCTGGCAGGATTACACCATCTGCGCCATCGTCTGGTCCCCCGGCGCTGATGTCATCATCAGCATGTTCGATCTCGGCCATCTACTCGACCAGCGCACCGCCGGCAGCGTCTTTGGCTCCATCGACGACGCCAAAAAAGATTTCGGCGTCACCGGTGCTCGCCTCTTCGCCGCAAATCTCGTTGGCGGCATCGACAAAAATGATCTCCTCACCAACGTGCAGAAAGCCCTGGATAACAAGGGCCTCATCGCCGGCGACGTCCGCCATATCAAGTACGGCATCGAGCGCGCGTTCTACCGCCTGCTCAATCTCATCAGCACCGTCGCCATCGCCGCCATGGTCGTCGCCTCCCTCGGCGTCGCCAACACCATCATGGCCTCCGTCCGCTCACGCCGCTGGCAATTCGGCGTCCTCCGCAGCATCGGCCTCGGCCGCGGCGATCTCCTCCGGCTTATTCTCGCCGAAGCGACCATGCTCGGACTCGTCGGCGTCGCCCTCGGCATCGCCGCCGGTCTCGAAATCAGCATCGATGCCGGACGAATCACCGATGACCTCCTCGGCTACAGCCCCGACATGCAAATCCCCTGGGCCATCGTCGCCGGCGGCTGCCTGACGCTCCTCGCCATCGCACTCGCCGCCAGTCTCTGGCCCGCCATCAGCGTCGCCCGCACCCAGCCCCTCGATCTCCTCCAGGCCGGCCGCGCATCAACCTGATGAGCCAACAAACGCCCATGCGCCATCCGCCTCCTTTCCCTCGCCGCCTGCACACTGCTCCTCATCACATTCGCCGTCATCGCCTGGTGCGCGCAGCTCAACAAATCCGCCACCTTCGACGAGCCGCTCCATTTCATCGGCGCATGGGTCCAGACCCACTACGACGATTTCCGCGTCAATCCCGAAGACCCGCCTCTCTGGAAATTCTTTGTCGCCATCGGCACCGACAAATCCACGCTGCAAATGGATTGGCACACCGATCTCTGGAACCAAATGCTCGGCTCCCTTCCCGCTCCCGCATTCCAATATGCCGTCCAAACCCTCTACCAAACGCCGGCAAACCAGCCCCATTCCCTCCTCCGCGCCGCTCGCGCCGAATGCTGTTCATAGGAATCATCCTCGGCATCACCATCGCCTGGTGGGCCTGGCGTCTCGGCGGTCCCGTCGCCGCCGTCGTCGCAACCGCGGTCTTCAGCCTCGATCCCAATTTCCTCGCCCATTCCCCCCTGATCAAAAACGATGTGACCATCACCCTCATCCTCCTGCTCATCATGGCCGCCGTCTGGCTTCTCGGAGAGCGCGCAACCATCCTCCGCTGCGCCGCACTCTTTTTGCTCGTAGGCATAGCACTAACCACAAAATTCTCCGGCCTCCTCGCCATCCCCATGATCGCCATTGCCCTCACTTGCCGAGCGCTGATCAACAAACCCTGGCCATTTCTAAAATGGAATCTCCAAACCCGTCTCACCCGAACCTTCGCCGCCGCCGCCGTTCTCCTCTGCTGCGCCATCATCGGCTACGCCCTCATATGGGCCTGCTACGGATTCCGCTTCGGCCCCTCCGCTGATCCAGCACAAAAGTTCGACTACGCCCTCCCCCTCCAAATCTGCGACGTTAATGAAACAATCATCCGCCAGAATCCACCCCCCGTATATCCCACGAGCGCTCAGCTACGCGATTGGATCGCTCACCCCGATCGCAGCGTCACCCTCCGCGCGATCCAATTCGCCGACCAGCACAAGCTTTTTCCAGAGGCCTGGCTCTACGGCTTTCTCTACACCTACGGCAGCTCCCTCGCCCGCCGCTGTTTTCTCTGCGGCCAGCTCGGCATCGTTGGCTGGTGGTACTATTTCCCCCTGGCCATCCTTTTCAAAACACCCCTCGCGACGCTCACCGGAATCGTCCTCGCCGCCCTCATCTGGCTTCTCAATCGGCGCCGCTCCACCACAAACCGTGATTGGTGGCCCATCGTCGCCACCCTCGTCGGCCCCGTCTTCTACATGGCCATCGCCATGCGCAGCCATCTCGACATCGGCCTGCGCCACATTTTCCCCGTCTATCCCTTCCTCTTCATCTTCCTCGGTATCACCGCCGCTAAAGCCTTCCGTCGCCGTCCCAAAATCACCGGCTCGATCGTCGCGCTCCTTTTTCTGGGTCTCATCGCCGAAACCACCGCCGCCTTTCCCGATTTTATTCCCTTCTTCAACCTCGCCACCGGCGGATCGCGCGGCGGCCTGGCCCTCCTCGGCGATTCCAACATCGATTGGGGTCAGGATCTTCCCGCCCTCGCCGACTGGCAACGTGATCATCCCAACTACCAGCTTTATCTCTGCCGCCTCGGCTCACCCGATCCCCGCTTTTACCATCTGCATTACATCGAAATGATCGGCAACAACATGTCCGCGCCGGATGAAACACACCCGTCCGGCTTACCACCCATCTACGCCATCAGCGCCGCCGCCTTGCAAGGCCCCTACATGAAGCCCGAGGAACGGGAATTCTACCAGCGGTTCCTCCAGGAAAATCCCATCGCAATCCTTCACGGAACCATTTATCTGTTTGACGATATCCCCCTCAGCACCCGCCGCCCTCATCGCTGAATCGTCGGCCAAACCGCGATCGTGCACAGCCGATGCCCGATCCGCTCCAGAATCTCCACGCTCCTCACCTTCCGAAACCCCGCCAAAACTTCCTTCTGCGCCAGTACGATTTCAAACAGCTCCAAATCCTTCTCCAATATCTCCGCTGATTCATTAAAAACGATCAGCACCAGCCCCGCCTCGCAAATCCGCGGCTCCGCCTCCATCTTCCTCAGATCATCCACCACCGCATTCCGCCACTGCCCCCCATACCCGCCATGCCGGACGCCCCCTTCGCGGAATTGATACGCAACCTTGATCTCCAGCCAAAGCCCCTCCTCCGGCGATGCCATATCCGGCGGATCAAACAGCGTCGGCGCCGCCGAATCCAATCGCAACGGCCTCCCCAGCGGCGTCAAAATAATGTCGCACCGCTGCCGATGCGTCAGTTTTTTCCCAAACGTCGAAGGATAATGCACCTCCCGCGCCACTTCGAATAAAAAGCCCCAAGCCTCTCAGCGATCAAAGCCTGCAACGCGCGCTCATCCAACACATCCAGCCCCTGCACCGCCTGCTCGAGCCGCAATTCCTTCCTCAGCCGACAGCAATCGCCAGATGAAGCCGCTCGATCAAATCAACAAAATCCCATCGCAACGGCATGGGCCCATCCCCATTTTAGCCGGCGGGCCTGCCCGCCGCGTCAATAAAAAAACCCCACCAGGCAACAATCCCCCCCAGATACCCCAGCGCAATTCCCCCGAGTACATCGCTCGGCCAATGCGCATCCATCACATACCGCAACACCGCACAAAGGTCGCCAAGACCAAAACGTAACCGCCGCCATGCGGATAAGCCATCGCCAGCACCGACGCATAAGCCACCGCCGACGCACTATGCGTCGATGGAAAACTCTCCCGGAAATTCGCCATGCTTCAACGAAGGCCCCAGAAACTTCCCCGCATTCTCCCGACGCGGCCGCGCCCGCCCCAGCAGCCGCTTGGCGATCGTCCCCACAATCGTCACCCCAATCACCGCCGACCAGAGCGCCAAAGCAATCCGCAACCCGCGCTGCAGCATCAAGCTGCCAAACCAGCAGCGCCGTAAAAAACGTGCAAATCATCTGCCCATACTGCGCCACGAATCGCGTCTCGCGCTTCACGTCCCCCTTGAACGAAAGCGTCAAAGTCGTGGCAAGCCCGCGCCGTTCCAGCAGCATCATCGACGGCGCAAAGGACAGACAGGGCCAGAACAATATAGATCGGTACCATGAACCACGTGAAAATAAGGGCCGGACCGCGTTAGGTAAAGAGAAAGGAAAGATGAGATTGCCATGATGGAGATGCGAGAAGAGCAGCCACTCTTCAATAGGCAATTGGAAATGGGAAATAGGCAATCGTCATTCTCTTTGCACTAACCCCACCCCCGACGTAACGTCTCCCCCCAACTATGCCGCGATCCCCTCGCTTCTGGAAAATCCTCGTCGCCCTGATATTCGCGGCAACGTCCTCTACCTTCTCGGCGCTCGCCGCGTCCCGCTCTGGGATCGCGACGAACCCTGCTACGCCGAATGCTCCCGCGAAATGCTCCAGACCGGTGACTGGGTGTCCGATTCCCCAAATACCTCGGCACTGGCGAATCGAAAAACCCCCGTTCAATGGCTACTGGAAAACCCCAGATGGCCGTCATTGTCCGCTCGTCGGCGATCAATTCGCGGCGAAACCGCCGGGCCGATTCCCCTCCACCGTCGCCGTCCTTCTCACGGCTCTCCTCCTCGCCCTCGTCGTCCGCCGATTTACCGGCGACCGCCGCGCCCTCTGGACCGTCTTCATCTTCTGCACCAGCATCCTCACCATCGCCTCAGCGAAATTCTGCATCACCGACGCCGTGATGATGTTCTTCGTCGACCACCGGCCAGGCCTGCCTCGCTTTCCTCTACTGGGCATCCCGTCGCAACAAAAAACCCGCCATCTGGGCCGCCCCCATCTTTTGGATTTCCCTCGGGCTGGCCGGCCTCACCAAAGGCCCCCAGGCCCTCGGCATGCACTGCGTTCACTCTGCTCCTCCTCCTGATCCTCGATGTCTGCAATGCAAGCAATTGGAACTGGCGCCGAATCCGCCAAATGGTGGACGCCATCTGCAACCGCTCGTCGGCCTTCCCATCCTCGCAATCGTCGTCACCCCCTGGCTCGTCCTCGTCCATCAGCGCGCCCCCGGCTTCGTCCAGGAACTCTTCCACAAAGCCCGCCTGCACCTCGCCACCAGCATGGAAGGCCACGGCGAACCGCCCGGCTATCACTGCACTAATCATCTTCGAACCTTCTTCCCCTGGAGCCTCCTTCTCCCCACCACCGATCACCTTCGCCTGGAGACATCGCCAATTTGCCAACCATCCGTTTCGCTATGGCCGCCACCGCCGGCCCCTGGCTATTAATGGAACTCGTCCGCACCAAGCTTCCGTTCTACATCCTCCCCGCATTTCCCGGCCTCGCCTTCCTCACCGCCGACACGCTCGTCCGCTGCATCCGCGGCCAAAATCGACGACCTCAGCGCCCCATCTTCCGCATCGCCTGTCATCATCTGGGCCATCGCCATCCTTGGCCTCGCCTTCGCCCCCTGGCTCTTTCTCCTCGCATCAAAACCCGCCGAACTTCCCATTCCCGCCTTCATCGCCTTCACCCTCGGCGGCATCATCTACGCCTCCCTCGTCTTCGCCCGATTCTTCCAAAACCGAATCGCCCGCGCCGCGATCGTCCTCGGCGTCGGCATGGCCATCATGGTCTCCATCCTCTACATCGCCATCTTCCCGAAACTAGACCTCCTCCAACTCTCCGAGCGCCATAGCCGCCGATCTCACCGAAATGGGCGGATACGGATCAAACACCCGCGTCATCATGATCGGCTACGCCGAACCGAGCCTCGCCTTCTACCAGGGCGGCGGCGCCCGCGAACAACTTTCCGGCTACCTCCAAACCACTCCCCAATCCGACTGGCCAAAATGGATCGTCGTCAGCATCCAGGAATGGGAAACAATCCCCCCGGACGTCCAGCACCAATTAAAAATCCGCGCCATCGAAACAGGCTTCAACTATTCCCACGCCGGCCGAAACGAAAAAGTCCTCATCCTTGAAAACCCAAAGGGATAAAAACGGCCCATCCATTCGGCATTTGGCAATAGGCATTCGGCAATCCCCCATCCCTCCGCTATACTCCAGGCAGAAAATGCCCGACGCCCGAAAAATCCTCGTCGTCCAGCCCAACTGGGTCGGCGACGCCGTCATGGCCACCCCCACCCTCCGCGCCATCCGCGAGCTCTATCCCCGACGCCCACATCGCTTACATGATGAAGCGATACGTCAAACCCCTGTACACCGGCCTCCCCTGGGCCGACCAGCTCATCACCTATCGCTCCGGCAAAACCACCAAAAAAGCCGGCAAAGGCCTTTTCGATCTGGCCAGCCGCCTCCGCAGCGCCAAATTCGACCTCGCGATCCTCCTCCCCAACTCGTTCCAGGCCGCCCTAGTCTGCAAAATGGCCAACATCCCCAGAATCGTCGGCTACGAGCGCGACGGTCGCGGCTTCCTCCTCTCCGACAAGCTTCTCCCCAGAAAAGAAAAAGGAAAATTCCTCCCCACCCCCATCGTCAAATATTACATGGGCCTGGCCCACTACCTCGGCAGCCAGGAGCGCGACCTCACCCTGAAACTATTTGTCACCGATTCCGAAAAACGCGACGCCGCCGATTGCCTCGCGCGCGCCGCTCTCTCCCGCGACATCGAGCGCCCAGCCGCCGCCGGCAAACCCCCGCTCATCCTCCTCAACCCCGGCGCACAATTCGGCGTAGCCAAATGCTGGCTCCCCGAATATTTCGCCACCTTAGGCGACCGCCTCGTCGACGAACTCGGCGCAACCATCCTCATCAGCGGCGCTCGCAGAGAGCGCCGCATCATCGAAACCATCACCCGCTCCATGCGCCACGCCCCGATTGATCTCCTCTCCAAAGGCTCAACCCTCGGCACACTTAAAGAAATCGTCCGCCGTTGCGACCTGGTCATCACCAACGACACCGGCCCGCGCCACATCGCCGCCGCCTTCGACGTCCCGGTCATCACTCTCTTCGGCCCCACCCACCCCGAGTGGACCGAAATCTATTTCGCAAAAGAAAAAAAACTAGCAGTCAAAGTTTTCTGCGGCCCATGCCAGAAAAAAATCTGCCCACTGGATCACCGCTGCATGACCCGCCTAACCCCCGCCATGGTCTACGACGCCACACTATCCCTGCTCCCAGGCCCCACAGGAATAGAATCCCCCACAGCCAGCTAACCCCAAAATATATTTAGCGGCGATGCGCAGCATCGCGGGTTCTCGCCAACAACGAAGATTCCTCCTAAAATCGCTCCATGATCCACCGCATCGACGTTCGCGCCAAAGACACCAACGATCCTCTAGGCGCCTCCATCGCCCAACAAATCCACGACCTCGGCAAAAAAATCACCTCAGTCCAAACCTCCCGCATCTTCCTCCTGGACACAGACGCCAACCCCGCCGGCATCGCCAAAATCGCCCAGGAACTCCTCGCCGACCCCATCGTGGAATCCGCCGAAATCTTCAAACAACAAGAGCCAGCCACAAAACAAAGCCGAATCGAAGTCCACCTAAAGCCCGGCGTCATGGACCCCGTCGCCGCCAGCACCGAAATGGCCGTCCGCGACCTCGGCCTCCCCGTCCGCCAGGTCCGCACCGGCCGCGCCTTCCTCATCGCAGTCCCATTCTCGACCGCCGCGACCTCGAAACGCATCGCCGCCCGCGTCCTCGCCAACGGCGTCATCGAATCCGTCCACTTCGATCCCTATCTCCCCAACAACAATTCGAAGCCGGCCGCGAATACCCAATTCCAGCTCCGCCGCATCCCCCTCCGAAATCTCACCGACGAGCCGAGCTCGCCAAACTCAGCCGCGACGGCCACCTCTTCCTCTCCCTCGCACGAGATGAACGCCATCCAGAATTATTTCCGCGAGCAGGACCGCGAGCCCACCGACATCGAGCTCGAGACCCTCGCCCAGACCTGGAGCGAGCACTGCGTCCACAAAACGCTCAAGAGCGCCGTCGATGTCGAAATCCGCGACGCACCGGAACCGCACCATCGGCTCCCGCCACTACAAAAATCTCATCAAGGAAACCATCTTCGCCAGCACCATGGACCTGATCGAAGACCGCGACACCGATAAGCCATTTTGCCTCTCCGTCTTCGCCGACAACGCCGGCGTCGATCGCCTTCGACGAAACCGACGCCGTCTGCTTCAAGGTCGAAACCCACAACCACCCCAGCGCCATCGAACCCTACGGCGGCAGCGCCACCGGCGTCGGCGGCGTCATCCGCGACATCCTCGGCACCGGCCTCGCCGCCAAGCCCGTCGCCAACACCGACGTCTTCTGCGTCGCCTACCCGCATGCCGCCCCAGGCACCCTCCCCAGAGGCATCATCCATCCCAAACGCATCCTCCAGCAAGTCGTCGCCGGCGTCCGCGACTACGGCAACCGCATGGGAATCCCCACCGTCAACGGCGCCGTCTATTTCGACGACCGCTATCTCGGCAATCCCCTCGTCTTCTGCGGCTGCGTCGGCCTCATCCCCCGCGACAACTCCAGAAAGCCGCCCAGCCCGGCGACGCCATCGTCGTCATCGGCGGCCGCACCGGCCGCGACGGAATCCACGGCGCAACCTTCTCCAGCGCCGAACTCACCGACACCCACGCCGACGAATTCTCCCACGCCGTCCAGATCGGCAACGCCATCACAGAAAAAAAAGTCGCCGATGTCATCCTCAAGCCGCGCGAGACGCCAACCTCTTCACCGCCATCACCGACTGCGGCGCCGGCGGCCTCTCTCAGCGCCGTCGGCGAAATGGCCGAAAAAACCGGCGCGACCGTCGATCTCGACAAAGTCCCCCTCAAATACGCCGGCCTACGCTACGACGAAATCTGGATCAGCGAAGCCCAGGAACGAATGGTCCTCTCCGTCCCGCCGCGACCATGTCGACGACCTGCTCGAACTCGCCCGCGGCGAAGATGTCGAAGCCACCGTCATCGGCACCTTCGGCACCCCAATACACGATCTGATCCTCAACTATCCACAGCAAACAGGTCGGCCGCCTCTCCATGCACTTCCTCCACGACGGCATCCCCACGCCAACCCGAAAAGCCATCGTCGCCGAGCCCCACCGCCAAAGAAATCGCCCCAGCTCATTCAGCCAATCTCCCCGAATGAGACTCAAGCAAAAACTCCTGACCGTCCTCGCCCACCCCAACATCGCCAGCAAACACTGGATCATCCGCCAATACGATCACGAGGTGCAGGGCGGCTCCGTCATCAAACCCCTCGTCGGCCCCATGCAGATCGGCCCCTCCGACGCCGCCGTCCTCCGCCCCAAACTCACCACCCACCGCGGCGTCGCCATCGGCTGCGGCCTGGTCCCCGCAAATCGAAGACCCCTACGAAATGGCCATCGCCTCCATCGACGAAGCCATCCGCAACGTCGTCGCCGTCGGCGCCGATCCCGATCGCATCGCCATCCTCGACAATTTCTGCTGGCCCAGCGTCGATGACGAACTCACGATGGGCACGCTCGTCCGCGCCTGCGAAGCCTGCCGCGACGCCGCCCTCGCCTACGGCATCCCCTTCATCAGCGGCAAAGATTCCCTCCACAACCAGTTCACCAACAAAGAAACCGGCCAGGTCCTCCGCATCCCCCGACACGCTCCTCATCAGCGCCATCGGCGTCATCGAAGACGTCCGCAAATGCGTCACCATGGACCTCAAAATCCCCCGGCGCATCGCGTGATATCGATCGAACCAAACGACCCCGACCAATCTCGCATCCCTCGGCCAACTACACCGCGCCGTCGCCAAGCTAATCCGCCGCCGGCCACGTCAACCGCCTGTCACGACGTCAGCGACGGCGGCATCGCCGTCATCCGCCGCCGAAATGTGCATCGCCTCCGGCAAGGGCCTCCTGCTGAACGAACCGCTCGCCACCGAAGCAGCCTTCTCCGAATCCCCCGGCCGATTCCTGATCGAACTCGCCGACCGCGACAACTCGACGAATTAAATCGCATCGCAAAAGTCACCAATTTCGGAACCGTCCAGCAATCCCCAAAGCTAACATTCAAAAGCGGCCTGGAACTCGAAGTATCCGACCTAACCCGCGCCTGGCGCGGAACACTCGATTGGTAAAATGAACTCTGCCAAAAACCCACGCTACGTCTTAGTCACAGGTTCCAGCACCGGCATCGGCAAAGCCTGCGCTCTCTACCTCGCCCAAAGAGGTTTCTCCGTCATCGCCGGCGTTCGCCGCCCGGCCGACGGCCAGCAACTCGAAGCCGCCTCAAAAAATATCCGCAGCATCCAATTGGACATCGTGGACGGTGAATCCATCTCCTTCGCCGTAACACAAATCACCGAAATCACCGGTGACTCCGGCCTGGCCGCCATCGTCAACAACGCTGGCATCGGCGTCTTCGGCCCCGTCGAATTTGTCCCCCTCGACGATTGGCGCCGCCAATTCGAAGTCAACGTCTTCGGCCAGATCGCCATCACCCAGCCGCTCCTCCCCATGCTCCGCCGCCACGTCGCCAAACAAGGCCACGGCTCCGGCCGAATCGTTTTCATCGGCTCCGTCGCCGGCCGCGTCACTATCCCCACCCTCGGCCCCTACTCCGGCTCAAAGCACGCCATCGCCGCCGTAGCCGCCGCCCTCCGAATGGAACTCCACAATCAGGGCATTCACGTCTCATTGTTGGAACCCGGCGCAATCCAGTCCGAAATCTGGCGTAAAGGCGACGAAACCGTCGCCGCCGTCTCGCACGATTCACCCGCCTATCAGCGCTACGGCCGCCAGATCGACGCCGTCGCCCACACCAGCCGCCAATCCGCCGCTGGGGCAATCCCCGCTGATGTCGTCGCAAAGCTGGTCCACAAATGCCTCACCGCCCGCCGCCCCCCGGTCCGCAAAACCGTCGGCCGCGACGCCCTGTTCGCCGCCATCGCTAAACGCTTCATGCCCGAAGGATGGTTCGATAAAGTCCTGCGAAAAGCATTGAAAATCGACTGATCCCCAACCACCACATCGGTAGACCCGCCAATCCCGCCTCAAGTCATTTCTTTTCTTCACCGATGATTCTTAGGCTGCTTCGCCGGGCCACATTTTTGGGGATGGATTTATGGAACTCTCAGCTGAACTCTTCGAGCAGACAATCCGCTTATTCAAAGGCGACGGCGCCGCGATCAAAAATCAGCGCCGCTGCCACCCGCGCGTCGGCATCCGTTGCCAGATCAAAATCGTCCCCATCAAGGACGGCGTCCCCGCCGAACCCATCGAAGTCTGGACCCGCGACATCTCCCGCACCGGCATCGGCGTCATCTGCTCCCAAAAAATGAAGGCAGGCGATCGCTTCGTCGTCCACTTCCCCCGCGAAAGCGAAGAAGCGCCGCTAGGCTTGGTCTGCACTATCAAATGCTGCAACCAACTCACCAAAGGCGTCTACGCCATCGGCGCAATCTTCGAAGGCATGCGCGTGGTAAAACCCGAACCCGCAACCGAGACAACAACCGCCCCATCAACAACACCCGCTGCGGCATAAAGTGAATAAAGAGGCAATTTTGACTGCTTCTTTCCATGTCTGATCACACACCAAGAATCCTAGGGAGACGATAAGGCATGCTCGGCGATGAAATAGTTGTGATGGGACGAGCGAGGCATGCATCAATCGTGCTGTTTTGTATCACCATGATGTGCCGTGTGCTTCAAGGCCAGACGGCGCCATCGCCCACGACAAAGCCCCAAGGACAAACACTTACGAAATTAATAGTGGCGGCAGAGGCTGGAGATTCGGGTGCCCAGACAGATTTGGCGTTTAGATATTATTCTGGAGAAGGTGTTATACGAGATGCTGCAACAGCGGTGAAATGGTATCAAAAGGCCGCGGACCAGGGCCATGTTGGCGCAGAAGAAATGCTTGGCTGGCTCTATATATATGGGCAAGGCGGTTTAGCTAAGGATGCGGCTGTCGGTATCGATTGGATTCGCAAAGCT
Organism: uncultured Phycisphaerales bacterium; assembly: GCA_963773725.1. Taxonomy (GTDB): domain Bacteria; phylum Planctomycetota; class Phycisphaerae; order Tepidisphaerales; family Tepidisphaeraceae; genus PALSA-1353. The sequence continues at coordinate 819,487 of CAVZCA010000004.1, read as the reverse complement.
GCTGAATTGGGATATGCCGACGCACAAAATTCCATGGCTGGAATCTACTTAGATGGCAAATTGATTCCAAAAGATGATGCAGAAGGACTCAGATGGTTGCGGCTTGCCGCTAAGCAAGGGGATGGAGCCGCAGAATTCCGATTGGGACGTATGTATCGGAACGGCGACGGTATACCGAAAGACGAATCTGAGAGTGTGAATTGGTTTCGGAGATCCGCGAACCATGGAAATCCAGGTGGTCAAACCGAATTGGCTGATGCTTATTATTGGGGGCTTGGAATTGAAAAAGATGATGCAGAGGCGGTGAAATGGTTTAGAAAGGCTGCGGAACAAGGGAATTTGACGTCGCAGTCCAACTTGGCCACCATGTATTACACAGGCCAAGGTGTTGCCAAGGATGATGTTGAAGCCGAAAAATGGTATCGACGGGCTGCTAAAAATGGCGACGTGCCGTGTCAGCGAATGCTGGCATTCATGCTTGAGCAAGGTCTAGGCGTCGAAAAGAACCTGCCTGAGGCTATTACTTGGTATCGCAAAGCCGCTGACCAAGGCGATCTCAAAGCAAAACAGGCTTTGGCGAGATTGCAAAATTAGACACCCATCAGTATTCACGGTGTGATCGCGATCTTCGGATACACGGGATAACCCTTCTGTTTCACCTTCCGCGACAGCAGATAACCCAACGCTCGCCCCGAAAATGCCCGCGAGAACGTAAACAGGCAAGCCAGCGGCCCACGAACGCGGCAACCCGTGCCCGCATTCGAGCAAGGGTTCTCAGCCGTCAAGAAAACCGCAACGAAAAAAAAATCTTATCTTCTAAATCTTCGAAAATTTCTAACCACTCCCCTTACCCCGAATCTTCAGCAAACTCCCAACTCTATGCCAATACGCCTCATCAAACCCCAGTTTCTGCTTGATTAAAATATCCCGCCGCATCCAATTCCGATCCCCCAATAATTTCCAAGCCCGCTCCCACCCCAGCCGCAGCGGCGGCGGCACCGCTACGATCGGCCAATCACTCCCATGCACCAATTTCCGCCGAAGCCTCTCATCCTTCAAAATCGTATCAAACGCATACCACCTCCCCGGCACGTTCAGCGCCGCCGTATCCCCATAAAGATGCTCAAAATCCCGCGCCATCCGCGCCCAGTTCGGCACATAATCCACTTCCCACGGAAACACCCGAGTCCCGCAATGCGCCGCGATCACCTTCACCCCGCGCCGCAGCGCCTCTTGCAATAGCATCGGATCAGCAACCGTAGGATCCAGGTTCGGCAGCGCATGCTCCGACCCCGTATGGCTCAAAAGCGGAATCCCCAGATGCGCCAGCGCCTCATAAAACGGAATACACTTCGGATGCGCCGGATTAAAATCCTGCACGATCGGCAGCCATTTCACCATCACCGCCCCGGCCGCCGCGCATCGCTCCAACTCCGCAACCGCGTCCCGGCGATAAGGATGAATCGAAGCCGCGAAAAGAATCTTCGGATACCGCGCCGCCAGCTCGATCACATAATCATTGGTCACGTACAAATGCGTCCGCGCCGGGTTCAGCCTCCCATCCAGATCATGCACAGCATCAAACGCCAGCACGACAGCCGCATCCAGCGCCCCAGCCCCATCAATGGTGCGCACCAGCAAATCCCGGATCGCAATCTCATCAGAAGCCCCCTCCCCATCAAGCCCAAAGCGCCACCGCATAAACGTAAACGGAATGCTGTTCAACAACCGCGCCGACATGCTCCCATGCCCCGGCGTAAAAGCGCTGACATGAACATGGCAATCCAGAATCACAGAAGACTATTTAACCACGCAACCCCAGATAACATAACCCCCCATTTCAATCGCCGGCAAAAGGCAGCTCAGAATGAAAGCAGGCAAGCCAACGGCATCATCAGCGGCAGCGCCTCCCCCTATACGAGTAAGCGACTTCGCCTCGTCCCGAAAACGGTAGTCGATCATCTTCTTAAATTAATTATCGATCGCCACTGCTAACTAGAGCCGATTTCATCGGGTCGTAGCGGTGTATCCACAATGCCGTATGAACGCCATGGCGTCGTCGGGTGTCACCGCACGCAGGACCTTGTCGATTCCGATGAACAGGCCTTCGACGGTTCGCTCGGCCATCGAGCGGAGCAGGCGTTTCATTGTGGAGATCGCCATTTCGATCGGATTGAAGTCCGGAGAGTACGGCGGCAGGCGAAGCACCGAGCAGCCGGCGGCTTCGATCAGGTGGTCGATGTGCGGTGATTTGTGCGCCGGCAGGTTGTCCAGCACCACGATCTGTCCCGCCTCTAACTGCGACGCCAGTTCGTCCCGCACGAACACGAGGAACGTTTCGGTGTCGGTTGCTCCGTCAAAACTGGCGGCGGCGACTATTCCCCGGATGCTCATGGCGGCGATGGTGCTGATCGTCTTCCAGTGACCGTGTGGAACACGGCACACCGCACGCTCGCCGGCCAACGCCAGCGCGTAGGTGGGCGTCATCTGCGTGTTCGCGCCGAATTCGTCCAGAAAAACGAGTCTCTCCAGGCTTATGCCGGCAAACTGCTCGAACCAGGGGTCACGCTTTTGTCTGACGTCCGGCCGATCTTGCTCCGCGGCATGGACCGACTTTTTTTTCGCGTGAACCCCAGCTTACGCCGCGCCCGCAGGACAGTCGGTTCACTGACTTTGTTATTCAGGGCCGCCGCCAGTTCCCCCAGCGTCATGTCCGGCTTTTGCAGGATGAGTTCCCGGAGCCGGTTCAGGTCCGCGTCGTCGAGCTTGCTGGTATCGGGACGCTGCGGCGGCCTGGGCTCGAGTGATCCGGTCTCGCGTTCCCGCTGCAGCAGTCGCCGGACCCATGACGCGGAACAGTTGTATTCCTCCGCCACTTCGATCGACGACCCGCACGCCTCATACGCCGTAACGACCGCGAGCCGGAATTCCATCGGATACGCCATCAAACCTCCGTGTCAGATCACGCGGAGATTACACGATCCGGCAGCAGGGCGCTACAGGCCGATGAAATCGGCTCTAATACCACGCGAAAAAAAGAAGTGTATTCAGCTCAACCCAATTCTAAATCTCCAGCATCAATCTCGTAGGATCTTCCAGATACTGCTTCACCCTCACCAGAAAACTAACCGACTCCCGCCCATCCACCAGCCGATGATCGTAACTCAGCGCCAGATACATCATCGACCGAATCTCAATCTTATCATTCACAACCATAGGCCGCTTCTGAATCGCATGCATCCCCAGAATCCCGCTCTGCGGCGGATTCATGATCGGCGTGCTCAATAAACTCCCAAACACGCCCCCATTAGTAATCGTGAACGTCCCACCCGAAAGCTCTTCCAGTGACAACTTCCCATCCCGCGTCGCGGTCGCCAGCCGTTTGATCTCCGCCTCGATTTTCGCGAACGACATCTTCTCCGCATGCCGCAAAACCGGCACCGCCAGCCCGCGGTCGGTGCTCACCGCGATTCCCAGATGCACGAACTGATGATAAACAACATCATCCCCTTCGATGAACGCGTTAAGCTTCGGGAATTCCTTCAAAGCCAGCACGCACGCCCGCGCGAAGAAGCTCATGAACCCCAGACCCACGCCATGCACTTCCTGAAACCGCTCCTTAAACTTGGCCCGCAATTCGATGATCGCCGTCAAATCCGCTTCATTGAACGTCGTCAAAATCGCCGCGGTCTGTTGCGCCAGCAAAAGGGTCTCAGCGATCCGCTTGCGGATCTTGCTCATCGCGGCCCGATGAATCCCGGTTGAATCGTACATGATCGCCTGCGCCGGCGCAGGCAGCGATGGAGCAACAGTCGCCACATCTTTTTTCTTCACAATCACCGGCAGCGGGGGAGGCGGCGGTTCGACCTTGCTGATTGCAATCTGCTGAGCAGCAGTCTCGCCGTTCCCGCCTCGTTTGCCGAGATACGTTTCCACATCCTCTTTCGTCAACCGCCCCTTCGGGCCCGTCGCCGGAATAGTTTTGGGATCAAGCTGATTTTCAACCATCAATGACCGAACCGCCGGGCTGTAATCTTCCAACGTCGCCGTCGCGGAAGAACTAGTCGGCGCCGGTGATGGAATGGATGAACCACCTGTTGTGAGCCCAGTCGAAACACGAGCCTTGTTCTGCTCAACAGCCTTGGCAGGCTTAGCTATCGCGACCCCCGAAGGATCAATCTCCCCAATCACCTCCCCAACACTCACCGTCACCCCTTCTTTCTTCAACCGCCGAAGGATGCCCGCAGCCTCGGCCGGTAGATCCGCATTCGCCTTATCGCTCTCCAATTCGCACAGCGGCTCATCAACCTTGACCGCCTCCCCATCCTGCTTGTGCCATTTCAAAAGCGTGGCTTCTTTAACGGATTCGCCCAGACTCGGAACTTTTACCTGGATAGCCATGTATTTTGATCCTTACCTAACCCTGATTCTTCAGTAGATCTTCAGTTCTTCAGCGTGCCTCAATCCCCGCCAAGCCCCGAGCCCTGCGCAACCTTTTCCAATTTCGCTTCCGCCGCCGGCGCAGCAACCGGAGCGGGCGCAGCCACCGTCGCCTGCGCCGCCGGCAATTCCAGCGCCCGCGAAATAATATCCGCCTCTTCCTGATCGCTCACCTTCTTCGACCCCACCGCCGGGCTCGCCGCCTCGTCTCGTCCGTAGTAGCTCAGCACCACCGTCTCCGGCAGCATCGGCTCCAGGCGATCCGACATGAAAACCCACGCCCCGCGGTTCTTCGATTCTTCCTGCACCCAGCAGACTTCCGTGACGTTCCGATATTTCGCCAGCATCGCCTGCAGCTCCGCCTTCGGATACGGATAAAGCTGCTCCACCCGCACGATCGCCACGTCTTCCAATCCCGCCTTTTTCCGCGCATCGTCCAGCCGGAAATAAATCTTCCCGCTGCACAGCAAAAGCCGCCTCACCCGATCGCGCGATGGGAAACTCGGATCGTCGATCACCAGGTGAAACGACCCATCCGTCAAATCGCTCAGCGTCGAACGCGCATCCCGCAGCGTCGATTTCGGCATCATCATGATCAGCGGCTTGCGGAAATTTCGCCGCATCTGTCGCCGAAGCACATGGAAATACTGCGCCGGCGTGCTCGGATAAATCACCTGAATATTGTCTTCCGCCGACAGCGCCAAAAACCGGTCCAGATACGCATACGAATGCTCCGGCCCAGATCCTTCATCCCCATGCGGCAAAAGCATCACCAATCCCGACATCTTCCCCCACTTCGATTCCGCCGCCACGATAAATTGATCGATGATCGGCTGGCACATGTTCACGAAATCGCCGAACTGCGCCTCCCAGATCACCAGATTCCGCGGATCAGCCGAACTGAATCCATATTCAAATCCCAGCACCGCCAACTCCGACAGCATCGTGTTGACGACAATGATCGGCGCCTGATTCTCCGCGATATTCGCCAGCGGAACATATTTCGCGCCTGTGTTGTAATCCCGCAGCGCCGCATGGCGATGCGTAAACGTCCCGCGCTGCGTATCCTGCCCGACAAACCGAATCGGCGTCCCTTCCAGCAGCAAGCTTCCCAGCGCCAGCATCTCCGCTCCACCCCAATCGATCGGAGCCTTGCCGGTGGACATTTCCAGACGCTTGGCCAAAAGCCCCTTCAGTTTCGGATGAACTGTGAACCCCTCCGGAACCCGCGTCGTCCCCTCCCCCACTTTCTTCAGCAGATCGGCCGGAACCTTCGTGATCGCCGACCAATCCCCACCCTTGGCAAAACCTCTCCACACACCGCCAAAAACAGCAGGCGCCGGCGCAACCGGATGATTCTCCCGGGCATGGCTCAGCGCTTCATCCAACCGGCTTCGCGCTTCCGCCTTCATCTCCTCGAATTGCTCCGGCGTCACCACGCCCTGATCAATGAGCTGCTTGGCATACAGATCGCGAAGGCTCGTCTTGGCCGCGATCTCCCGCGCCATCACCGGCTGCGTATAGCTCGCCTCATCCTGCTCGTTGTGCCCGTTCTTGCGATAACACCAGAGATCAATCATCACGTCGCAGTGGAATTCCTGACGGAATGCGATCGCCAGTTGCGCCGCATGAAGACACGCCTCAGGATCATCCCCATTCACATGGAAAATCGGCGCCTGAATCATCTTCGCCACGTCGGTCGGGTACGGCGTAAACCGTCCCTGACGCGGCAATGTCGTGAATCCAATCTGATTGTTCACGATCACATGGATCGTCCCGCCCGTCCGGTAGTAGGGGAGTTCCGACAATCCCAGCGTTTCATGCACCACACCCTGTCCGCAGAACGCTGCGTCGCCGTGAATCAGGATCGGCACCACCCGCGTCCGCGTAGCATGATCTCCCCGGTAATTCTGCTTCGCTCGCACGATTCCCACCACCACCGGGTCCACGATCTCCAAATGGCTCGGATTATAGCTTAGCGCAATATGAATATTGTGATTGTTCTTCGTCTGCCGGTCCTGCGCATACCCCAGGTGATATTTCACATCCCCATCGCCGTCGAATTGCTCCTGCGTCCTCCCCTCGAATTCCCGAAGGATCGCCTCATACGGCTTATTCACCACATGCGCCAGCACATTCAGCCGGCCGCGATGCGCCATTCCCATCACGATTTCCAAAATCCCCAGCGCCGCGCCGTCATCCACGATCGTATTGAGCAGCGGAATCAGCGATTCCGCCCCCTCAATCCCAAACCGTTTCTGCCCCGGCTGCTTCAGCGCCAAAAATTCCTCAAACCCCTGCGCCGCCACAATCTCATACAACAGCGCCTGCCGCTGCTCATTCGTCAAAACAGGCCGATTCAGGATCGGCTCCATCCGCTGAATGAGCCACTCGCGCTGCGCCTTGTCCGAAATGTTCACGAATTCAACGCCCAGCGTGCTGCAATACGTCGTGCGCAATTTCTCAATCAGATCGCGCAGCGTCCCATCAAACGGACCCTGAAAATCGCTGTGCGTCACCCGCTTGTCCATGTCCGCATTGGTCAGCCCAAACTGCGACAGGTCCAATAATGAATGGCTTGGCCGATTGTGGCCAAGGGGATCGAGGTTCGCGATGAAATGCCCCAGCTCGCGGTAAGACTGAACCAGATTTTTGGTCTCAACCCCTGCGCGGGCCTGGCTCGGGTCCGGCTGATCCGAAGACCCGAACGCTCCGGTCAGGCTCGCCGCCCGTCCGCCCGCCGCTTCAAATCCTGCAAAAAATGCCTGCCAGTATGGATCTACCGAACCCGAGTCCGATTGGTATTGCTCGTACAGCCGGTCGATGTAATCCGCATTCGCTCGATTGATGATGTTAAACGGTTCCATAAATAAACTTCGCATGCCCCGATTTCAGCCGGAGCTGCTAATTGTATGCCCTCATGCAACGCCATCCGCCAGATAAGCTTAACTCCACCCGGCGGCCCTTTCCATAACTGACACAACCCGCGCCCAAGGGTTCGTTTATACATCGACCCTCTGCCGCGTTCGCCTCAATTATCCAGCCGCCGGCGTTCAGATAATTTTCAATCGTAGGCCCCGATTTCCGGCCGCGAGCAATATGTCGAATATAACACCTGCAATAGAAATAACTTAAGAAATAAATTTCACCGCCCATCCTGCCGATAGAGACATCCACTACAATACTTATGTCCAATCCCGAAGGTTTTGATCCCATGTCGGCTGATCTGATTTGTCCAGAATGTGGCGGTGTTATTGGCGGAGAAACCTCCGAGCAGGGGCGTCCCTGCACCTGTTTTTCCAGCAAAGCCCACACCACCACCGATTTCAGCGCGGACGGCCAGCAATCCAGCGGCGATACCTTCGTCGAAAAAGCCGCCGTCGCCGTCAAAGTTTGCTGCCAATGCGGCAAAGACCTCAACGGCAAAAAACGTCTCCGCGACAGCCGTGGCTACTGGTGCGCCGCCTGTCACAAACTCGACAAAGCCGCTCACGCCCCCAAAGGCATCAAATGTGCCGATTGTGGCCGAGTCGTGCCCGAGGCCGGGCTCACCGAATACGAAGGCCTCCAAATCTGCGGCCCCTGCCGGACCCAGCGCAAAAACCTCGAAAAAGAGCAGCGCCGGCTCAGCCCCGTCAAAACCACCGCCTATGAAGAATTGAACAAGCGAAAGTTACTTGGATTACTCGCCGTTGTCGGCGTTCTCGTAATCATTATCATCCTTCGTCAGTTCAAACTCATCGGCCACTAATCCGCTGCCGATATGCAAGCGGGGGGATCCTAGGGGGACGGGAATCGCAATGCCTCAACTCCTATTCAAACGCTGCTTCATCGATTCCATCCGCCGCGGGACCAAAACCACCACCATCCGCCGATGGAAATACGCCCGCGTCCGGCCCGGCTCCCGCGCCTCCGTCCTCGGCGTCGGCTGGCTGAAAATCCTCTCCTGCCTCCGAATCGAACCCAAAAATCTCACCACCGCCGATGCCAAAGCGGATGGCTTCAAATCCCTCAAAGACCTCCTAAGTACACTCCGGAAAATCTATCCCGATCAGGAGGGGGATGGCCGCCACTGGTTCCGCGTCGTCTTCGAGCGGGAGAGGGCTGATTTGCCCCCATCCCCTCTCCCAAAACCCCCAAATAAGCCTGTTTTTCCCGCCTCCGGCAAGAAAAAGGCCCGTAAACGCCTGGCGACGCGGATTCGGGCCGACCTTGACAAAGCCGTCCGGCAGAGCGGATCATTGTCTCCTCTATGAGTAGTGCCGTCATTCTGCAGCACGTCGCCCATGAGGGGCCCGGGCGAATTGTCCCTCTTCTTCGCGACTATGGAATCCCAGTCCAACTGCGACGCCTCTATCAGGGGGATGAAGTCCCCACCGATCTCGATGAGGTCCGCGTCCTCATCCTCCTCGGCGGCCCAATGAGCGTCGCCGATGTCGGAACTCCGGCCTACCCCTACCTCGCTAAGGAAGTTGAAGTCCTCAAGCGTTTTATTGCCGCCGATCGGCCCGTCCTCGGAATCTGCCTCGGCGCAGCAGCTATTGGCCCACGCCGCCGGAGCCAAGGTTTACCCCAACACCAAACCCGGCGCAAAACCGGAAGACCCCCCGGTCCCCGTCCCCGAGCTCGGATGGGGTCCGGTCACGTTCCCCTTCCCCGGCGGAACAGAACCCATCGTCATGGGATTGAACGATGGCTCGATGATGTTCCATTGGCACAGCGACACCTTCGATTTGCCGCGCCTCCCGCGCCGTCCAATCCGCCGCCCCCAAATACCCCAACCGGAAACGCGCTCCTCAGCTCAAGCAAGTTATGCAAGAACCAGGCATTCCGGTTCGAAAATCGTCTGTTCGGATTTCAATATCACTTTGAATTCACCGAGCCGGACATCGAGGCGGTCATCGTCGCCAGTCGCAAAGATTACGCCAACGTCCTCGGTGCCGAAAAGGAAAGAAAAATCCGCCAGGACACCGCCAAATTCCTGCCGCGCTACACCCGGCAGGGGGAGTTAATCCTCCGGAACTTCGTTCAATATCTGAAAGTGTATTGAATCGATCGAATCTTCAGAGTCGGTGCACGTCGCCCCGGTTCGCTGAGTTTTGTATGGAATCTATTTTTTCTAAACTTCGCCCCCGTCCTGGCAAGCCATACGTTCGCCCCTGGGCGCTGGTCACGCCGATCGTCATCCTTCTATTCTGCCTCCCGCTGCTCAGGCCCTTGCGCCATCCGGGCCAGCCCGCCAGCGATGAACAGCTTCGCCTCGCCACCATCTCCGCCCTCGTCGAGCACCGTGCCGATTTCGGAGCCCTCGCCGATCACATGGCCATCGATACCAGCCAGTTCATCCCCTCATCCCACGTGATAGCGGTAGGGGGGAAACTCTTTAGCGATCAGCCGCCAATGCTGGCATTTCTGCTAAGCGGCCCCGCGCCTCTTCTCACCTGGATGGGATATCGCCTCCAGGAAAACTCAGTCCTGGTCCCCTATTTACTAACCTTGTTAGGCGTAACCCTGCCGGTCGCCGGCGCAGCCGGCCTCGTCTATCGAATGGGCCGGATCTTCGAGCTCCGCCGCCAATGGCGCACCGCCCTCGCCGCCGCCGTCGTATTCGGCACCGGCCTGATCAGCTACGCCGTCGTACTCAACGCACACGTTCCCGCAGCCGTCCTCGTCCTCGCCGCCGCCGGATGTCTCGTCCACATCATCGGCAGCGAAACCCCCTCGCGCGGCGGCGCATGGCTCGTCCTCGCTGGCTTCTGCGCCGCCCTCGCCGCAACCATCGATCTCTCCGCCTCAGTCTTCCTCATCCTTTTCATCGCCGTCATCCCCGCCATCCGCCTCCCAAACGCCCTCCGCGTCGGCGGCATCATTCTCTTCCTCTTCGGCGCAACGCCCCCGATCCTGCTTCACGCATCGCTGACAGTACCGCTGACAGGAAACTTTCTCCCCGGCGAAATGCACCCGGAACTGCAGTTGGGAGCTATCCACCGCCGCATGCTCATCGATGACCCAGCGGTCGATGCTTCCCCCGACGATGCTGACGGCTATCACGCAGCCGACCTGGCCGACGACCCCGACGCCAATCCGCCCCCGCCAACCCTCTGGCAAAAAATCACCCGCAACATCACCAGCTTCACCTGGACCCTCATCGGCGAGCACGGCCTACTCGTCCATTTCCCCGTCGTCATCCTCGGCATCGCCGGCATGTTCGCCGTCATGCATCGCCATTGGCCCCTTACCACCAAAATACTCGCCGCCGACAGCGCCATCGCCGCGATAATCGGCATCATCGCCTTCTCCGCCTCCCGCTACGGCCCAGCCACCGCCGCATTCGGCAACCGCTGGCTCATCGTCTTCCTCCCCATCCTCTTCTTCTGGGCCGGCGCCTGGCTCCGGCGCCCACACACCGCCCCAGCCTGGACCCTCGCCGGCATCTTGCTGGCCTTCAGCATCCTGGTATCTCTCATCGGCGCCACCGACCCCATGCCCGCCGGGGGCTACAGCAAATACACAGCAATGTCCGCCCTCCGTGACCTGGTCAATTCCCCGCCGCCAATCGTTCACACCGCCCTCGCCGATCGGTAATCAGTTATTCGTCGCCCAATATTGAAGGGATATCCCGCGCACCGTGAAGAACCCGAATAATGTCTATCACAGCGCCATCGATCTGATAGAAAATCAGATAATCCCCGAATTTGAAGACGGATCGTTTCCGAACATTCGTGAGCCGGGGATGATCAAACTCATATCGCGGCCAGCGGTTCGGATGTTCACGAATTTCGCGATACGTTCGATCGATGGCATCATAAAAGCGCAATGCCGCCTGCAGGCTGTCCTGAGCGATGAAATCTGCGGCGGTATCCACATCGGCGTCCGCCGCCGGCCTGATCCGCAGCCGATATTTCATGTGCTCTTCTTCTTAACTCGTTGAATCAAAGCCCGTTTCTTCGACTTGAAGTGACCAGCTGAAAAAGGAATCGACTTACCGCTCTCGAGCCCGTCCAAAAGTTTGCCTGCGAGTAATCCCCTGGCTTGCTCCCGTTGCAGCTTCTCCCGAATCGCCTCCCGAACAAACTCGCTGGCCGACCCATAAATGCCCGATGTCACCTTCCCATCCACGTACCCCTTAAGCGGCTCGGGTAATGACACATTCATTGTTACTGTATTAGGCTCGCCCATGAAATATATTTTAATTAATCGGCCAATCATTGGCAATCTATGGCCGATGATTTATGGAGCCGTCGCAACCCGAATCGCCTCCCCCAAATCCACCTTCCCCTCATAAAGGCTCCGTCCAACAATCGCCCCCCAAACCGGCAGCTCCCGCAGTTCTCGAATATGCTGAATGCTCCCCACGCCTCCGCTCGCAATCACCGGAACCTTCCCCGCCTCCGCCACCGCCCGCGTCTGCTCCAAATTCGGCCCCAGCAGCATCCCATCCTTCGCCACATCCGTATACAAAATCGCCGCCAGCGGCCAATCGCTCACCTCCCGCGCCACCTCCACCGCCGACCGCGAAGAAGTCTCCGTCCACCCGCGCACCGCGATCATCCCCTCCTTTGCATCCACAGCCAGCACAATCCGCCCCGCATATTTCGCATCATGCACCAGCGCATCAAACCACGCCCAATCCTCCATCGCCCGCGTCCCCACAACCACACGCCGAACCCCCGCCCCCAGCAATTCATCAATATCCTGAGTCCGCCGAATCCCGCCACCCGCCTCCACCTCCAGCCCAGCCGTCTGAGCAAGTTGCGAAATCATCCCCGTCTGCACCGGCCGCCCCTCCTTGGCCCCGTCCAGATCCACAACATGCATCCACTTCGCCCCCGCCGCGGCAAACGATCGCGCCACCTCCAAAGGATCCACGTCATAATTCACCTGCCGCGCATAATCCCCCTGTTTCAACCGCACAACACGCCCCGCGCAGATCAATACTAGGAACAACAACCATACCCACCAGCCTATCGCCCCAACCCCAATCTCAAAAGGCGCTCACGAACGAAAACAGGGCAGCCAAGACCGCTCACAGCGGCCGCGCTCGTTATATTCGAGTAAAGGAAGCCGGCCGTCACAAACATCGCAACGATCATCATCTTCTTCTTTCGCCCTTAGATATTCTGCATACAATTCACGTAGATATTCTCATGGATGACCGCATAGAAAAATTAGCAGACTTAGCCAAAGCCCTCCCAAAAACCCCAGGCGTCTATCTCATGAAAGACGCCAGGGCCGGGTCATCTACATCGGCAAAGCCGCCAGCCTCCGCGATCGCGTCTGCAGCTACTTCCAGACCGCCACAAGACTCGAACACAAAAAATCCGGCCTCATCGACCAGATCGTCGACTTTCGAAATCCTCCACACCGACACCGAAGTCGAAGCCCTCTTAGCCGAAAACCGCCTCATCAAAGACATCCAGCCGAGATACAACGCCCGCCTCCTCGACGACAAAACATTCCCCTATCTGATGATCACCACCGACGAAGAATTCCCCGGCATCTACGTCACCCGCGAGCCCCGCACCAAAGGCGTCAAACTCTACGGCCCCTTCACCAGCGTTCATTCCCTCAAGGAAGCCGTCACGCTCTTACAAAAAGCTTTCAAATTCCGCACCTGCCATCTGGAGATTTCCGAATCCGACGACAGCCGCCGATTCTTCCGTCCCTGTCTGCTCTATCCGATCAAGCAGTGCACCGCTCCCTGCGCCGCAAAAATTTCCAAGGAAACCTATCGCTCCGACATCAATCGCCTGATCCGATTTCTCGACGGCGAAAAAAAATCCGTCCTCCGCACGATGGAAAAAGAAATGCTCGAAGCCAGCAAAGATCAGAATTTCGAGCTAGCCGCCCGCCTGCGCGACGAGATCAAAGCCCTCACCTCACTCGGCCAGCGCGCCGGCAAAGGGGATCAGGAATATTGGCAACCTGAAGCCTTCGTCACCGATCCCAAAGAAGGAATCGAAAAACTCCAGGACGCTCTTTCCCTCCCCGAGCCCCCAAGAATCGTCGAGGGGATCGACATCGCCCATCTCCAGGGCGGCGAACTCGTCGGCAGCAAAGTCTGCTTTATCGACGGCGTCCCCTTCAAAGACGCCTACCGCCGCTACAAAATAAAACATGGCCAGGGCAACAACGATTACCTCAGCATCCAGGAAGTCGTCACCCGCCGTTACCGCGAAGCCGGCGCCAGCAACGAACTATTCCCCGACGTCATTCTCATCGACGGCGGCCTCGGCCAGCTCCACGCCGCTATGGACGTCTTCAAAACAATGGACGTCAAACCCCCGATGGTCATCTCCCTCGCCAAAAAAGAAGAACTCGTCTATATCCAGGCCCGCTCCGAGCCCATCCGCCTCCCCCGCAACAATGCCGGCCTACGCCTCCTGCAATACATCCGCGACGAAGCCCATCGATTCGCCCAGCACTACCACCACATCCTGCGCCGGAAATCACTGCTGGATGAAGAGATAAAACAAGGCCGCCGCCCGCCGAGACGGAAGGCCCCGATTGATAAAGAGATGCCAAATTCCGGCTGAATTGGTATACATCAACGTTGGGAAAATGGAATCCACACAAGGCAAACTCCTCCTCGCCTCCCCGCGGCTCGCGGACCCAAACTTCGCGCGCTCCGTTGTCCTCATGATTCAGCACAACGACCAGGGCGCGCTCGGCCTGATCCTCAATCGCCCCCTCCAGATCAGCGTCCAAAAAGCCTGCGAGCAAAGCCTCGGCGAATCCTGCGAAGTCGAAGGCGTTCTCCACCAGGGCGGCCCATGCGAAGGCCCGCTCATGGTTCTTCATGGCAACGAAATGGTCAAAGACGCCGACGTTTTCCCCGGCGTCTTCTTCACGACCGAAAAATCCAAAATCGAATCGCTGCTAAAACACCAACTGGGCCGCGCCCGCTATTTCGTCGGCTACGCTGGCTGGTCCCCGGGCCAGCTCGAAGAAGAAATGGAACTCGATTCCTGGATCGTCGCCGACGCCGCCCCGGCCAATGTCTTCGAGGACCAGGCCAATCTCTGGTCCAAACTGATGCGCAAACGCCTCCTCGGCCAATGGGTCGATCCCTCGCGCATTCCCGACGACCCAACCGTAAACTAAAACACCAAAACAGAGCCGGACCGCGGCGGTCCGATTTTACCCATGACCAAGCTCCGCGTAGGCATCATCGGATTCGGTCGCATCGGCGCGGAACACGCCGCATGGCTCGAGCAATGCAAAAATATCCACAGCACCGCCGTAGCTGACATCACACCCGCTCGCCAAGCCATGGCCCATCAGCGCGGCCTGACAATTCACAATTCTCTCGAAAGATTGATCGACGATCCCAGCATCGACGCCATCCTGATCTCCACTCCAACCTCCATGCACTTCGACCACGCCTCCGCCTCCCTCCGCGCCGGCAAGCATGTCATGCTAGAAAAACCCATGGCCATGAATCTCCCACAGGCTAAAGAATTGATCGACCTCGCCAATTCGCGCCAGCGAGTGCTAAGCGTCTTCCACAATCGCAGATGGGACCCCGATTTCCTCACCGCCGCCCAGGCCGTAGCCTCCGGCGTTTTCGGAAAAATCATCAACATCGAAAGCCGATTAGGCCAATGGGCCAGTTGCGTCGGCCCGGCCGCCAAGGAATATCACCCCGCCTGGCGCACCGAAGCCTCCTTCGGCGGCGGGGGACTCCTCGATTGGGGCAGCCATTTCCTAGACCAGATCTGGCGTCTCCTCCTCCCCTCGCGCCACGCGCCTCTTCGCCCAACTCCGTCACAACGTCTGGTCCAAAGACGCCGACGATTTCGCCCGCATCTGCATCGACTTCGACAACGGCGCCGTCGCACTGGTCGAGATCAACACCACCACCACTCACCCCCTTCCACGTTGGCACATCGACGGAACCGCCGGCTCAGCCGAAAGCCCCCACAGCCCAAATTTCGACGTCACCCGCTGGGCCCAACTCGATTTCACACCCGCCAATCCATCATCCCCACCCCATCGCCTCCCACCCGCGCCCGCAGGCCTCACCGAATCCCAAATCTGGGACCAATTCACCGCCGCCATCACCACCCAATCCCAACCCGCCGTAACCGCCAACTCCGTCCTCCCCACAATGGCCCTATTAGACGCAGCCCGCCAAAGCACCGAAACAGGTAAAGCCATCACTCTCCCTCAAAACCTGTAGCCCCTGAAACGATCGCGCGACTCCCAACAATCTCCTGCACAACCTCTCGTCCGATAATCAAATCCGCGATGTGAATCTCCTCGTTTACTGCAATAGTGCGATCATCCGATACATAACCCGTGCCCTGGCTTCGCCCATTACCCCGCCTTTGCGTCTGCGACTGGTCCGACTGGCGTGAATTCGTCATCAACGCTGTCTGGCCTCGCGCCCATCGCATCCCCGCCGAGTTTGGCCAAACGCCTCAGGATATCGCGGCCCAACTTCCCCGCGGCGCGACGATCCTGCTCCCGCACCTGGACATCAGCGACCCGTCTCCATTCATTAAAGATGGATCGGAATGGATTGCCCTCATGGCACAGCACGGGGTCCGGGTCCTGAACGTTCTTACGCCCGACATTCGAAAAACAACGATTCAATCCTGTTGCCGCGACTTCGATTTGCTCTCTGCCACCGTCTCCCCCGCCGGCCCTGACGACGAATGGCTCATCGTCAAAACCGATCTGAATTCCGGCGGCGAACGCGAGCAATTGCTCACCGAATCGCAAAAAATCAAATTCGGCCTGCCTGCATCTCCTGGCCGAATGAAAAGCCCGGCGGACTATTTCATCGCCCGGCGCGGAAATCTCCGCCGATATCTGGTCCGATCCTACGCTCGTTGTTGAACGCTATGTGAGCAATACGTTCAACCGCTTTTATCGCGTCTACGCCGCGCTCGATGCGATCGTTCTCTCCGAAGCCTACAGCGACAAACCCGTGAAGCGCGTCGGCGGCCCCATCGAACGGTACAACTATCTCCTCTGGCGCAAAAGCGATCGCATTTTCGGCGATCTAAACGTCCTCGCCCAGTTGCCGCAGTCGCTGCTTCGCGTCGCGTGCGTCTTCTTGCATCGCTTCAACCTCGATTACGGCGCGATCGATATCGTCGAAAGCGAGGATGGCAAATTTTACGTCGTGGATGTGAACAAAACTCCGCATTGGGGCGATGAAATCCAGCCAGGTCTCATCGAACACCTTCAGCGCGGTTTTGAGGAAGCGATTCTCGGCCGCGAAATGAGTGTCTCGACATGATGCCCGACGAAGAAATTATTGCGCTCGCAAATCGCGTTTTGGAATGTGGGGAAGCGGCGATCATGGATCGCCGCCGCTGCGTCATCGAATTTGAAAACGCGGTGCTCGCATGCCCACGGCCTGTTGACGACTGCCTGATGCAGCAGCTCTTTCCCCTCTTTCCGAATCTGAATCGCGCTTATGAAAAATACGAAACCGAACTGGAAGCCGAGTTCTCGCAAAAATTACTCAACGGCCAAATCGCACTCCGGCAATATCCCCTCTACCAACGCTTCAACACGCTGCTTTCGAACGAGGTGACTCTCCTCCATGCCGAGCCCGGCGAAGAAATCGCGATCATCGGTTCCGGCCCATTTCCGATTAGCGCAATCATTCTCGCCACAATTTTCGGATTGCGGGTGACCGCCGTCGAGAGCATCGGGAACTCCGCCGCGCTATCGGAGCAGGTGATAAACCACCTCGGGCTGGGTCAGGTCATCCGCGTCGAGTGCGGCCACGGCCAGGATCTCATCGCCGGCCATGTCCGGTATGCCATCCTCGCCCTCCTCGCCAGGCCGAAGGAAGCCATCCTGAGCAACGTCTTCAAAAATTATGCCCACTGCTCATCGGTTATTTGCCGAACGTCGCACGGCCTGCGTCAGGCGTTTTATTCCCCAACCGATTTTGCCGCCCTCCGCTCATACCACGTGAAAGACACTCACATCGCTTCGGGGGACCAGACCATCTCGTCAATCCTGCTGGAACGATCCGCCCAAAGATCCCCCGCAAACCTGCTAAATCGATAAATGCACCATGTCGCGCGAATCGATAAACCGCGACGTGAACTCGATGACCTTCTCCGGACTGAACGGCTTGCAGCTATAAATATCGCATGTGAAGAACTTGCAAAACCGCCACGCATAAACATGGCATCCCGATTCCGTCCACGCCACGAATCCATTCAATTCATGAAGCTGCACTTCCGGATGGCTCCGATCATCCGGCGGCCACGAATAAGGCCCCGCAAAAATCGTCATGTCGAGCACTTTTGAAAGCTGCGCCAGATAGTCCCGAATCGATTCTTCCGTGAGATGAGCCGAATAATGCCCCTCAAGAATAAGGCGACTGCCGATACACGGCCGGCTCGAGTTTTTTCATCTGAATGATCGAATCCATCGTGCGCCAAGCATATCGGCCTGAAATCCGAAGACAATCCACGGATATTTCATATGGCGGCTTCAGCCGGCGATGTTCGACCCTGTTAATTTCCCCCTTATTTTCTTGCGTCTTTAACCGTTTCCGTTAGCCTCTCTCCCCAGCCATAAGAAAAGGAGGCAAATTCAACATGTCCAGATTCACAAAAATACTTCTGCCCGCAGCCGTACTCTCCGCCCCGTTCATCCTCTTGACCGGCTGCACATCAGACCTCGGCACCTTCCCCCTCATGGCCACCAAAAACGTGGACCTGAGTAACATCAACACCCAGGCCGCCTCCAACGTTCCCAAAGTCACCGGCGATGACTCCGCCATCCAGTTCGTCTATCTCGGCGCAATGCCCAGCCTGAAAACCGCCACCGATCACGCCGAGGACAAAGGCGACGGCGTCGCGTTAGCCAACGCCCACGTCGAGGTCAATTCTTGGAACGCCCTAGTTGTGAACCAATACAAATTCGTCGTCACCGGAAGCCCCATTTCAAAGTAAATAAACCAGCGAAAGATTTGTCAGGCAAGGAGACCACACAGTGCGAATCAAACTAGCGATCCTCAGTTCCCTCTTCCTCGCGGCCACCGGCTGCGAAACCCGCGTCGGCGATTTCACCGCCATCTCCTCCAGAACCCTCGTCGCCCACGACGTGGACATCAACAAGCTCCCCCGCAAGGAAGGCTGCGAAGGCAAAAAAATGTGGTGGTTTGGAATCGGCGCACAACCTGAAAGAGCCTCTTGAAATTGCCCTGAAATCCGGCGGCGGCAACCTGATGATCGACGCCGCCGTCTACTACGAAGATGATTTCTTCCTCACAGGCCTCCGCATCCGAGGCACCGTCGTCCAAATCCCCGACGCAACTTCATCGCAATCAAAAGCAGACAACCTATCCGGAAAACAACAAGCGCGTGCCAATTAACCAAAGCCCAGGGAGGTTCCTCCCTGGGGAGAAATTTCCCCAACAAGATCAATTCAATTTGATTACTCCGCGATCTCCGCGTGAAATCCGAATTCGAATCACCCGATCTTCTTCAAAAACTCCCCAATCCGGTCCACACCCTTATCAATCTTCTCCATGCTGGTCGCGAAGCTCAGCCGCACATGCGTATCAAACCCGCTGTCGTTCCCGGGAACCACAGCCACATGATTCTGCTCCAATAGCGCCGCCGAAAAACTCACCGCATCGGTAATCTTGCTCACATCCGCGCTCTTCCCAAAATAAGCGCTCACATTCGGAAACACATAAAACGCCCCCTGTGGCCGCACACAAGTAATCTTCGGCAGCGCCGTCACCCGCTCCCACAAATGCCGCCCGCGTTTCTCAAACTGCTTCCGCATCTGCTCAATGCTCTCCGCCCCGCGCGGATCGCTCAGCGCAACCACCGCCGCCGGCTGCACAAAACTGGTGATATGACTCGTCATCTGGCTCTGCAGCTTATTGATCGCGTCAATCGCCCCCTTCGGTCCGCCGATATACCCCACGCGCCACCCAGTCATCGCAAAACTCTTGCTATGACAGTTAAACGTCAGCGTCCGCTCCAGCAAATTCGGATGCAAAGTCGCAAAGCTCACCGATTTCAACCCGTCATAAACCAGCTTCTCATAAATCTCATCCGAGAAGACAACCAGTTGAGGGTGTTTAGCAACGACATCCGCCAGCGCCTTCAACTCCGCCGGCGAATAAGCATGTCCCCCCGGATTGCTGGGGCTGTTGATGATGAACACCTTGCTCTTCGGAGTAATCGCCGCCTCCAGCTGCGCCGGCGAAATCTTAAATCCATTCGCCTCTTCCCCCCGAACGAATTTACAAACCCCGCCCGCCAGCTTCACCTGCTCCGGATAGCTCACCCAGTACGGCGTAGGAATAATCACCTCATCCCCCGGATTCAGGATGGCCATAAACGCCATGTACAAACAATGCTTCCCGCCCGCCCCGGTTGTAATCTGATCCGCCTTGTAAGGCAGCCCATTCTCAACATTGAATTTCCGCGCAATCGCCTCCCGCAACTCAATGATGCAGGGAGCCGCGGTGTACTTGGTCATCCCCTTGTCCAGCGCAGCCTTAGCCGCATCCTTGATAAACGCAGGCGTATCAAAATCCGGCTCCCCGGCCCCAAATCCCACCACATCAATCCCCGCCTTGTTCATCGCGTTAGCCTTCGCGCTGACAGCCAGGGTAATCGACTCAGAAATCAGCTTCATCCGCTCAGCAAGCACAAACATAAAAGCTCCGAAAAGGGGCACGGAACGGTATCGCGTGAGAAGTGGGATTTCAAGCAACGCCCCCCCCGCCGAGCCACGCGAAGAAAGCAAATCCAAATTGAACCGCCAAGCCGCCGAGACGCCAAGGAATGCATAGGGAATAAAACCAAATTTAGATTTTATCTTCAGCAAATATGAATTTCTTGGCGTCTCGGCGGCTTGGCGGTTCAATTTCTGTGCGGTAATCTCAGCCATCACCTATTTAGGTGAGAGACAGAATCACTGATGCACCCACCGCGCGAGCAGCTCCCCCCGGCTATTCACATCAAACCGCTTATACAGCGACTTCACATACACATGCACCGTATGCCGGCTGATGCTCAACTGCGCCGCGATCTGCTTTTCCGCATGACCCGTCAGCAATAACTCCAAGGTCTGCCGCTCCCGCCGCGACAATGGCTCACCCGCCGGAACCAGCGGCTTCCCATCCAGCATCTGCTCCCCAAGCATCAGACAAAAACTAGCCACCAGCCGCCGCCGATTCTGTACCGCCTCCCCAGCGACAGGAGCGCGAACCGATCTCGACGCACGAACCAGCGCACCAATATCGCCAAGACGTGGACTATTTTTCGTTCGCATGAGGATCACCACAACAGGCGAATTGAACGAACGAGTGGCAACGGGCTATCACTATACCACCTATGCAAGACATGAACATGTTCATTTTCGGAGTGGATCCAATGGCCCGAAACGGTTCCTCCCAATGCTGGGTCGATGTCTTCGACGCCGATTGCTTCATGGGCAACATGCGCCGCATCGTCGGCCCCCAAAAGCTGCCGCAACTAAACGTAAAAAGCCTCATCGTCGGCCCCCACGCGATGGTTCAGCTCACCGTCCGCCGCCGCGGCCTCGATTCCCTTGTGACGCTGCGCCCCAAAAAAGTGATTCCCGACCTCGCCGCCGCGGTCAACGGCGCAAAAATCCGCAGCGTCAGCGTCATCTTCAAGCAGTAGACTTTATGACACTACCGCGTCAGCTTCGATCTCTATCTGCGCCGCCGCATCGATCAATTTGGCCACCTCAACGATCGTCGTCGCCGGCCGGATATTCCCAAAAACCTCCCCATGCACCTTCGCCACCTCTTCCCATTTGGAAACATCCGTCACAAACATCCGCGTGCGAATAACATGCTCCATTGTCCCGCCCAAAGCTTCGATCGCCGCCCGGATAATCTGAAGCGACCGCCGCGTCTGCTCCCCGACGCCAGGCGAATATGTCCCATCCGCATTAGCCCCCACGGTTCCCGAAACCGCGATAAAATCCCCGCTCCGCACCGCCCGCGAATACCCCATCTTCGGCTCCCACGCCGACCCGGTGCTCGCCGTCTTTCGCCCGCCGCGAGGAACAACCGTCACTTTCACATCGCTCATCAGTTCATCTCCATTAGTATTAAAATTCCCTTTTAGCCGCGTCGCCTGCGACGCGAGGCATCTCACCCTTGATAAGCCGTTACAAACGACCAAACCTGCTTCCGTTTCCCATCCTTCAACGGATTATTCTCAACATACCGAATCGCCCTCCGCACATCCGCGGGCGAATTCAGAAAGACAGTCCAACATCTCCGTACCCAAACAGAAGGCAATTGCTCTCCCAACTCCACCTCATCTTGAAACGGATGCAGACCTTCCATTCTCAGCCGTTTGGCCGCCATCGATTTCAAATGCGCCACTATGCTTCGCGCACTCCTGGCATGCCGCCCGATCACCAAATGAACATGATCCGGCAGAATAGAGCAGGCATAAATCCCAAATTTCACATCACGAACCGCCATTGCAAACCCACGTGCGACAGCCCTCGCCTGCATTCCTGAGAATCGGACCGGAGGATAGGTCAACGCCGATTTCGCCGCCCGTCGCAATTGTACATCATGAGGTCGCTGCGCGATGGAATGCCGCACGGATACCTTGGTCGCCGTCCCATATTTGAAAAGTTCCCAGGACGCAACAAAACTCGACCAGGACCCGCGCGGATCATTAGGAAGCCAAAACCCATAAGTGCTAAAAATCGCGTGGGTCGCAAGGATCATGCAACCTCTCCATTCAAATTGAAACCGGCGCCGGATACTTCGGCGCTCCACCTTCCAAAACCGTCATCAAATCCCGCACCACCCAGCTCATATTCTCCATTGCACTAGAAGTCCGCGCCGCCAAGTGGGGCGACAACAAAACCCGATCCAGCCCCAAAAGCGGAAAATCCCCCGCCGGCGGCTCCGGCGAAAAAACATCCAGCGCCGCACCAAAAATCTTCTTCCCCTTGATCGCCTCCGCCAATGCCCCCGCGTCCAGCACCTCACCCCGGCTCGTATTAATCACCACCGCCGTCGGCTTCAGCGCCGCGATCTGCTCCCGTCCCACAAGATTCTCATTTCCCGCCCGCATGTCCACATGAATCGTCAAAATATCCGCCTCCCGGTAAAGCTGCGCTTTATCGACAGCAGTCGCCGGAAAATCGAGCCCCGATATTTGCAACAGATCGTTGTAGATCACGCGCATCCCAAACCCATTCGCCGCGATATGCCCCACGCGCCGCCCCACGCGCCCCATCCCCAATATTCCAATCGTCAACTCATTCAACTGCCGCCCGCGCACCGTATCCCGAATCCGCTTAAATTCCTTCGGCGGATAAACCGAATCCCGAAAAAATTCCCACGGCCGCAGCAGTTGCAGCAAATACCCAAACACAAAATCCCCCACCGCCAATGTATTCGCATCCGGCGTATAAACCACCTGCACCCCGCGCTCCGGCATTCACCCACATCAATATTCTCCAGCCCCACTCCCCCGCGCCCCACAACCTTGAGCTTAGGCCCCCGATCCAGCAGCGACGCGTTGACTTTGGTATACGTCCGCACCAGCAATCCATCAGCCTCCCCCAGCTGATCAAAAAACGCCGGATCACCCGCCCCAATCTCCACCACCCGCGCCCGCTCCTTCAACCACTCCAGCGGCCGCGGATCAGACCCCTCGGCAACAACCACCATCGGACGGACATCCTGTGCCATGCCCGGAAGTGTATACCCAAATCCAAAATCCGAAATCCAAATTCTTAAATTCTGATATTTGAAACCTGAGATATGAAATCTGAAATTTCCGAAAAAATAATCCCCGACGCCGAAGAAAACACGTCCAAAACCTTCACCCATTGCGCACTTGTATAGAGGAAGCGTTCTTTTTCATCCGGGCAACGCCCGCAGGAGACCCCATGTCCACCGATTCTCAACTATCTCATTCCGCGCCCGAACCCGACGAAAATTTCTCTAAACCGGGAGAAGTTGAGAGAAATTGGGATATTCCCACCGCGGCAAACCTCTCCGACATCCAGCTCCGCGCCGTCGAACTGCTCATCCAGGGCTACAACGACACCCAGGCCGCCCAGATTCTCTCCATCAATCGCCGAACCCTCTGGCACTGGAGAAACTTCGACGAAAACTATCGCGATGCCCTGAACGAAGCCCGCCACCAGTTCCACGCAACCGTGACCGACCGCTACGAAAGCCTCATCTTCCGAGCGACCGCCATCCTCGTAAGATTCCTCGAAGACCCCACGGACACAACGCGAATGAAAGCCGCCCAAATACTTCTGAATATCGCCAGCCGCTACAAACCCGCCCCCGCGCCCAGGCGACTAGCGAACAATCTCCCCGAAGACGACGACTGGCCCCCACCAGTCTTCGAACCAAAGGTAGGTTAGATCAATTTCGCTTCCGCTCGGACGGTTGAGTTGAATCCCCAAGAGGGTGGAGGGGTCGCAGGGGAGGCGGGAGCCCCGCCTCCCCTGCATTGCATTTACATTTGAATTTACGTTCGCCAAATGATCACCGACATAAAGAAAAGCACACTCGACAAATCTTCCCAGATTCAACACACATTGGAATTCACTCTCTCATTTTGAAACCCAATCGATTTCTGCTTTTTCAATATCATCGTTATCGTAACCCCGTGCTCCTCCCACTCCTGCTTCTCTTCCTCGCCGCGATCCCAGCCGCCATCGTCGCCTACGGCATCGATCCCCTCTGGGCCCAATACCCCCACGGCCTGGAACTGATCCTCTTCACCCGAAGATTCCAAGGCCCGCTGATCGCCCTCGCCCTGATCTTCTGCATCGCTCTGATCGCCCTCATGATCGCCGGCAAGCGCCGCGCTTGGTGGCTCATCGGCCTCTCCCCAATCGTCGCCCTCTTAAGTCATCGCTTCATCATGAACCCGCAAAACACATTCACCATCAACACCCGCCCGACTTTCGTCTCCGCCGATCAGGCGACCTTCATGACCAAAAACGATTGGGTCGTAGGCCTCATCGACGGCTCAGACGCCGTCGCCTTCCCCTACGCATCCCTCTATTCCCATCCGCTGGTCGTGCGCAGCAATCAGCCAGACCCGATGCTCCTCATGTGGTCCCCCTTCGCCAATTTCGCTGCCGCCGAGCGCGTCGATCGATCCATCCGGGCCGAGGAATTGGAAGTCGTCTCCATGCCCGCCAACATGCTCCTCGTCTATAACTCGCGCGACGGCCAGTTCATCAACAGCATCACCGGCAAAACAATGAAAGGCCAAAACCCAGCCGGATTCATCTCCACAATCCCAACCATCAAAACCACCTGGCCCCAGTGGCTCGCCCTGCACCCCAGCACCCTGGTCCTCACCCCACCAGCAGAAGCAAGCTTCGCAGTCCGAACCCCGTTGCTTCCCTATTTCCCAATGCCAAAAAACTCCACCAATATTTCACCGGAAACAAGAATCACCCTGATCCACACCCCCGCGCCGGCCGCCGTGCGCGAAACCGATCTCACCGCCACCGTGACCAATTTCTCCAACCCGCTGGTAGTCATCATCCGCGACCCAGCCACGGGATTACTGACAGCCTACGATCGCCACGTCGATCAAGACCTGATCCCCGCCTTCGCCGCAAAAACATTTACGAAATTCCCTCGCGCGATCATGACCGACGCAGACAGCAACAGCGCCTGGACCGCCACCGGCCTGGCAATCGACGGCCCCCTCAAAGGCAAAAAACTAGATCCCATACAAATCGACACCGCTCTCTATGATGGGGTCACCCAATTCTGGTTCGGAAGCACACCCCTCATCACCCCACAACCACCACCAGAGATCCACGAAGCGATCGCAATCCACCCCGCCATCACCACAGACCCAAGTAAACGAAGCGCGCGATCAACCGCGATCACCCCATTTAGCCCCCGGTCACAGACCGGGTGGAGAAATTTCATGAACTCAAACCCGAGTCTTAATCCCAATAGCCCGAAGCACACACCACCCAGCCCGCGCTTCAAAAACCGAAAACGGCCCCCAACCGCCAGTCCCGCCGCCACGACCCAGGCAACCCGCGACCCGCTAGGCCAGGCCCACACACCAGCAACACCCACAGCCGCGGCCAATTGCACAATCCCGCTAATCAGCCGATGCCGCGTTTCCCACGAGCGTCAATATTGCACGTCAAACCCATTTGATTCTGCCAGTTCTTTCAGAAAAACAAATTGAATCACAAAGGCGCAGATTAGAATTTTTAGCCACAGATATAAATCAGATGCACATGCTCTGTCTCAACGCTCATAGATTCGCGACGATCATGAGGTTGTGGGTGATTACACGCAAAAGCAGGTCTCTCTTACGGCCCCACGCCGTCCGCGACCGACACGCTGAACCCAGGTTCCGCTTTACCATGCTATTGACCGTCTCAACCTGCCAGCGTTGTCCGTAATGCTTTTTGTCCGGGTTCCGTTGCAGCCGTCGTCGCATAAGGCGGCGATAATATCCTCTCGGCTTTCCCGGCCGTCCGCACGTCGCCGGGATCAACGAACGAATCTTCAGATCCCGCCGTGCCGCCTGATGGTTGGATTCCGAATCGTATCCCGCGTCCGCCACCACCAGACTCAGGCTCATGCGTGACGCGGCACGTTTCAGCAATGGGATGAAGTGGGGATGATCGTTGCCCAAGCCGGTCGTGGCCCGCGCCGCGAGAATCAGATGCGATGCGGCATGCACCGCCAGGGAGAGCTTGGGCAGCCGTCTGGCGGTTTTGGATCGCCGGCGATTTGCCTGGGCCGATGTGGATTTCCCGCGGGCCTTGAGGCGGCTTTGATGTCGCCGGTTGTCAAAATACCGGCTCACGTGATGCGATTCGAACATGCTCGAGTCCAACGCCGCAAACCGGTCATGACGCGGGCCTCTTTTTTTTCGGCTGCGACGCGTCTGTTGGCGATACGCCTGTTGGGCCGCCCGCACCGACAGGTTCAGCATCGTCTCGATCATTCGCGGCTTGACCAATCGATGAAAGGCCCGGCAAAATGTGTTGTGGTCGGGCACTTTGGTCAGGCCGATGTCAGAGCACCACTGCGGAACATCCCGCAGGAGCGCCACCAGCCCGCGATAGCTCTTTTTTTGATGCTCCCGCAGCACCAGACAGGCGAAAAGCTGGGCATCGGTAAAATCCTTGCGGCTGAACTTGGAGCGGTCCCTCTTAAGACAGGCCGTTGCCAACGCGTACGCGGCATTCAGCACCGTCCGTGGCGATTTACAGGTTTCCATCCTGCATGGTGTAGCAATAGTCGCGTCATCGCGCAAATATCTTTAATGCACATTATGCTAGGATCGAGACAGAGCATGTGCATCTGATTTTCATCTGTGGCCAATATTGTATTTTTAAACATCTTCGCGGTTCAACAGTATTCCCCAGAACATTTTCACACCCAAAACCCATTTGATTCCCAATCCATTATAGGACGACGTAGATTTCCTGCTATAATTCGGGTTTATTGCACATGACGACGATGAATTGATCAACCAACATCAGGTGAATCAATGCAATACGGCGTGATCATGGCAGGGGGATCAGGTACGCGGCTCTGGCCGCTGTCACGGATCAACCTGCCAAAACAGCTTCTCCCCGTCGTGAACGGAAAGAGTCTTCTCCAACTCAGCTACGATCGCCTCCGCGGCTTGCTTCCGCCGGAACAGATTTTCGTCTGCACCGGCGCCAATCACGCCAAGGGAGTGCTGGAGAATCTTCCCGAGCTGCCCAAGGAAAATCTGCTGGGCGAACCGATGGGCCGCGACACCGCCAACGCCGTCGGCTTTTCCGCCGCCGTGCTGCAACACCGCGATCCGGATGCCGTCTGCGCCGTCGTCACCGCCGATCACGTCATCGAGCCGGTCGCGACATTCCAGGAAAGCGTGAAAACCGCTTTCCAGGTCGCCGCCGATCGCCCAAAATCTCTGGTCACCTTCGGCATCGTCCCCACCTACGGCCACACCGGCCTCGGTTACATCCATCGCGGCGATTCCCTCGGCGTCCACGGCGCTTACCACGTCCTCGGCTTCCACGAAAAGCCCGACAAAGCCACTCGCCGACCGATATGTCGAATCCGGCCGCTACTACTGGAACAGCGGCATGTTCGTCTGGCGCTGCGACACCGTGCTCAACGAGCTCGCGATCCATCTCCCCGGCTCGCACAAAGGCCTCACCCAAATCGCCGAAGCCTGGGGCACGCCGCAGCAGGAAACCGTCCTCAAGCGATGTCTACCCGCGATTGCCCAGAATCAGCATCGATTACGCGATCATGGAGCCCGCCAGCCGGCAAAAAGGCAACGCCTCCGTCGTCGTCGTCGAAATGCCGGTGGATTGGATCGATGTCGGCTCCTGGCCGGCTCTGGCCGAAATTCTTCCCGTTGATGAGCACAACAACGCCATCAGTTGCAAGACCGGCTTGTTCCTCGATTCCGACGACAACGTCATCTTCAGCCAGGACCCGGCCCATCTGATTTCCACCATCGGCGTCAGCGACATGATCATCGTCCACACGCACGATGCCACCCTGATCTGCCCAAAAGATCAGGCCCAGCGCGTGAAGGAACTGGTCGGCAAGGTCAAGGAAAAATTCGGCGACAAGTTCCAATAAGTAAACCGCGATTCCCCGAACGCCGATGGATTAGACAATCTCAGATCGCCTCTGAACGCCGTCAGCAGTTTCTTAAACGGATATTCCCATGATGATTCTCATCGGCTGCAGTGTCGGATTCGTCGCCTGGTTCATCGTGCGTTTCTTCGCCGCGGGATTCTTTACCGTCGATCAGAACGAACGGGCGGTGAAGACCCGCTTCGGCCGCGCCGAGCGCGTCGGGACCGCCACCACGCTCGATGATCCGATCGCCCAAACTCTCCAGGATGAAGAACGCCAGCGCTATTGTTATCCGCAGGTTCGCGTCATCCATCCCGGCGGCCCGTATTTCAAGTGGCCCTGGGAAACCGTCCACAAAGTCAGCGTCGCCACGCATGACGATGAACATGGCCACCGATCCCGAACTCCCCACCGCCAATGACAGGCGGCACTGTTCTGGAAGCCGTGACCAAAGACCAGCTCAACACCGGACTCAAAGGCCAGCTTCGCTACCGGATCTCCGACAAAAATCTCTACGCCTATCTCTTCGGCGTGAAATATCCGATCGCCCACGTGATGGGATATTTCGTCTCGATCCTCCGCGAACGCATCGCCAACTTCGAAGCGCCGCCTGCAAAACAATTGCCCGGAGAACCGGTTGCCCCGCAGGTCTCACCCGCCGCGATCGGCATCTCCATCAACGATCTCCGCAAAAACCTCAGCGATATCAACGATCACATGGCCCGCGAATGCGCATCGTCCGAAGCCCGCTACGGAATCGCGCTCGATGCCTCCCTGATCACCGGCATCGATCCGCCGCCCGATGTCGAGTCCGCGCTGGCGGCGATCAACACCGCCTACAACCAGGTCTCCTCCGACATCAGCCTCGCCCAGGCGTCGGCCGACCAGAAGATCGTCCAGTCCAAACGCGCCGTTGAAATCGAAACCCTCAAGGCCCAGGCAGAAGTCGAGCCGCTCATGGCAATGGCCGCGCAGCTCGCCGAGCTGAAGAAGAGCGGCCCCGGCGTCCTGACCGCCTACCTGCGCAACGTCCGTCTCAAGCTCTTCAGCCAATCCCGCCGCGTCATCCAGGAGGCCAATCATGAATGAATTCGCCATCGCGGCCGGCGCAACTTTCTTCGGCCTGTTTATTCTCGTCCCGCTCCTTCTGGGCATCGCCCAGTTGTTCGGGTTCTACACGATCGTCTCCGAACGCCAGTGCAAGGTCTACGTGCTGTTCGGCAAAGTCATCGGCCAGTTGGACGAGCCCGGCCTGCACCTGCTGTTTCCCAAGCTCGGCCTGCGCGCGCTGATCGTCAACTTCTTCGGCGAATGCTACACGCTGGACATGCGGCTCGATCAGTCATACCTCCGCAGCCAGGCCGTCAATTCCGAGGAAGGCGCGCCGATGGGCATCGGCGTCTGGTACGAGATGTACATCAGCAATCCCGTCGCCTATCTCTTCAAGAACGCCGACCCGCGCGGCTCGCTCGCCGCCAACGTCGGCAACGCCACCGTTCGCTGCCTGAGCAACATGAAGCTCGCCGAGATGCTCGAAAATCGCCACGCCATGAGCCTGACCGTGCGCACGCAGGTCTCGCCGCAGTCGGAGGAATGGGGCTACAAGCTCGGCTCGGTCTACATCCGCAAGGTGCATTTCCGCGATGCGGGAATGATCCAGCAGATCGAGGAGAAAGTGGTCAACCGCCTGCGTCAGGTCACCAGCGCCATCAAGCAGGATGGCGCCAATCAGGTGAGCATCATCACCAGCACCGCCGAGCGGCAGGCCGCCATCGAATTCGCCAAGGCCGGCGCCATGCGCCCGCAAATCGTCGGCGCCGCCCTGCGAAAAAATCTCCCAGGATCCCGAAATCTCCAGCACCATGTTCGAGATTCTCGAAACACAGAACATCATCGACGGCAAAGCCGAGATCACCTTCGTTCCCCGCAACCAGCAATTCCTCTCCGGCCTCATGGCCACCCGGCCAACGCATCCGCCTCGACCGGCGAGGCATAGATTCCCCGCTCAAAATAGCTATTTTGAGAAACTCGATGCGAACGCTGGCGATAGATCTGGCGCTCGCCGAACAGGCGCTCGCCCTCAGCGACGCCGGCGGCAAACTCGCCACCCCTTACGATGTGCTGCAAGGTTCTCCGCTCGAGCGCATCCTGCAAATCATCACTGAAGAAGATGTCCAGCAGATCGTCGTCGGATTACCCCTGAACATGGACGGCTCGCGCGGCCCCGCGGCAAAACAAGCAATCGAATTTGGCCAGCAACTCTCCACCCGCGCCGGCAAAAAAGTAATCTATGTCGATGAACGCCTCTCCAGCTTCCAGGCCGAGCAGGACATCAGCACCCGCCGCCGCGGCGGAGAAAAAATCACCCACAAAGCAAAAAAACAGCGACTGGACGCCATCGCCGCCGCCCAATTTTTACAGGAATTCCTCGACGGCAAACTAACCGCGATCGACGCTTAGCCCCCAAGCTGATGCTGCCACCCGCGCGGCTCCAGCAGCCGCTTCGCGCCATTCTCCACCAAATAAATTCCCGGCTCCCGAACAATTCGCCCAACGCGAATCGCGCCGGCAACCCCAGCCGGCCCGGTCAGAAGCAGCTCATAATCCTCACCATCATTCAGAGCATGCTCAAGCGCACTAACGCCATCCCGACGAGAAAGCTCCACCGCATCCGAATGGATCGGCACCAACTCCGATTCGATTACAGCCCCAACACCACTAGCCCGGCAGATATGCCCAAGATCGCGCGACAATCCATCGCTCAGATCGATCATCGCCGTCGCAACGCCAGCCAACTTTCGCCCCAGCATCACCAGCGGATCGAATGTCATATGCCGCCCAAGAATGCTGCCACCCAGCGGGCCGGTCACATAAATATCATCTCCGGCCCGCGCTCCGCCCCGCCTGACAGGCTTGATGCCATCCGACCGGCCAAGAATCGTCACACTGACCACAAGCTTCCCATCCCACGTCGCCGTGTCGCCGCCGACAATCGCACATTGATGCGCCTCCGCCGCCGCGCAATCCAACATACAGCCGCTTCGCATCATCCATCGACCCACTCTTCGGCAGCGCCACCGCCACAACCGCCGCCGCTGGCAAACAACCCATCGCCGCGCAGTCCGACAGATTGCGGTTCATCACCTTCCGCCCGATCTGCTCCGGCGAATGCACCGAGGAATCAAAATGAACCCCATCAATCACCTGATCCACCCCAACCAGCAGCAACTCATTCGCCGGCCAATTCAGCACTGCCAGATCATCCCCAATGCCGGTGGCGATCAGCGGCGATTTGCCCTGATGGCTCCGAATCCAATCGATCAGATCGAACTCACCCGCCATGATCTGAACCTACTTGCTGAGCCGGTCACGAATCACCGGCCATGCCGCCGGCCTCTGCCCATTGATCGACTCATACAGCGCCATATGATCCGCCGCCACCGTCTCAAAATCCGTCACGCCCGCCAGACGCGTGCTGCTCAGATTCACCGGCCCATCATCATCCCCCAATAGCCCAAGCAACTGTGCGCGATTCCGCGCGGGCCGCCGATTTGATTTCCCGAACTCCCCACCAATTTCCCACGCGATCGCCGACAAGTTCGCTCGACCAATCCAGCAACTCCGCCGCAAGCCGATATTCCACCGGCCGATCCCCGGCAACAATCGTGTACCGCACGCCAACGCGCCGCGGATGCGAATTGAGTTCCGCCAAAAATGTCGATTCCGGCCGAAGATCATTCGCTGCCTGCTCGATCCCCTCGGTGATCATCCACGCCGGGTTCCACTCCGGATCATGCTGCCACTTCCACGCGTTCACAGTCAGCTTCAACAAAAAAGAATACGGCGTCCACGTCGAACCTTCATTCGGCGGGGCGATCAAAATAAAATGATCCACTCCTCCGGCATACTCCGGCCCTTCAACATATTTCCGCGCGACAAGTCCCCCCATGCTCTCGGTGATCAGATCGATCCGCATCGCCGGAAACCGCTCACCCAGCAGACGCATATTCCGCGAAAAAAATTCCGCCGATTCATCCAGCGGCCGCTCCGCCGGATACGCAAAAATGGCCGTCTGATATCCCTCGCCATGAAGCAGCGCTGCCAGATCGTCACAGCACCCGCGATCTCCATCCAATCCATGAATCAGCACAACCAGCGGCCGCTTCGCATCCACCACCCGAGGCAGATGCAATCCAAACCGCAGATTCTGTCGACCCACCGCCTCCGGCGCAGCAACGCTCGTAAACCGGGTTAGCGCATCACAAGATTGATCCCAATCTTCCGGCAACTTGTCAGCATCAAATCGGACAACAAGCTCGTCCCCAGCCACACGAGCATTAAATCCATCACCAAACGCGCTGTTCAACCCCCGCACCAATACCCAGTCGTTGATGTCTTGAAGATCCACCCCAATATCAATGTCTGGCAGCGGAACCGAAATCCGGCTTTCCGCCGCCGCGCAAAGAGCCGGACTGAACAACGCTAGAAAAACCGTAACAATTGCTCCACGCATCTCTATCTATCTTAAACGATATTCCCAAAAGATTGGTATCATACCCCCATGTCAAACCGATTCATCAAAGTCGTCGCTGATCCAGCCGCCGTCGCCAGCACCGCCGCAAAACGAATCGTCGATCTCGCCGAAGACGCCATCGCCACGCGCGGCAGCTTCTCCATCGCCCTCTCCGGCGGCAGCACCCCCAAAGCCCTCTTCCAACTCTTAGCCGCCGAACCCTATTTAAAACGCATCGATTGGAAAAATTGGAAAATTTATTTCGGCGACGAGCGCTGTGTTCCGCCCACCCATCCCGACAGTAATTTCCGCATGGCCAGCGAAGCGATGCTCACCAAGGTCCCCATCCCTCCCGATCAAATCCACCGCATGAAGGGCGAGCTCGACCCCCAGCAGGCCGCCACGGAATACGGCCAACTTCTAAAACAAAACTTCGGCGACGGCGGTC
Organism: uncultured Phycisphaerales bacterium; assembly: GCA_963773725.1. GTDB lineage: Bacteria > Planctomycetota > Phycisphaerae > Tepidisphaerales > Tepidisphaeraceae > PALSA-1353. The sequence goes on along the minus strand of CAVZCA010000004.1, from coordinate 786,475 downwards.
TGGACATCATTCTCCTTGGCATGGGCGACGACGGTCATACCGCCTCCCTCTTCCCGAAAACAGCCGCGCTCAATGAAACCCACCATCGCTGCGTCGCCAATTTCGTTGAGAAGCTCGGCGTATGGCGAATCACCATGACTGCCCCCTTCATCAACCGCGCCCGCCAGATCATTATCATGGCCACCGGCGCCGCCAAGGCCGATCGCCTGCATCAAGTCCTCGACGGGCCGCCCGACACGCAAAACTTGCCGATCCAGTTGATCGACCCGCCCAACGGTCAGGATCTCTGGCTGCTCGACAGTGCGGCGGCGGCAATCGTGAAGACAAATTGACCGGCCCTGATATCTTCCGATATTGGCAAAATCGCCCGCACCCGCTAAGTTGATGCCAGAAGGAGTCCCGCCCGTGTCGATGCAAGAATCCAGCACGCGCAGTATCTACGATTTTCATTCGATGTTCTACGATGCAACGTTCGGACGCCTCGTCCGTCGCCGCATCGCCGGCGCGATCTCCCACATGAACATCAAGGCCGCCGACCGCGTCCTCGACATGGGCATCGGCACCGGCGCTTCCCTCGATTTTTATCCCCGCAATGCACGCATCATCGGCATCGATTTATCCGGCGGCATGCTCCGCGAGTGTCGCAAAAAACTCGACCATCGCCGTCTCGCCCCGACGTTATTGTTCCAGGCCAACGCCCTCCAGCTTCCATTCAACGATGACACCTTCGATCACATTTTCATCAGCCACGTCATCAGCGTCGTCAGCGATCCGTATCTGCTGATTCGTGAAGCCCAGCGCGTCGCCAAGCCCGGCGCGCGGATCGTCATCGTCAATCATTTTCAGTCCACCAATCGCTTCATCGCGATGGTCGAAAAATTTCTCTGCCCGCTCTGCACAAAGCTCGGCTGGCGCACCGATCTCCCGCTGCAGGATTTGGTCCGCCAAACCGGCGTCGAGGTCGATTACCGATATAAGCTGGAAAGCATTGACCTGTGGGAAACAGTCGTTTTCTCAAACAATAAAAATGGGGCGGTTCGATCTTTACCTGTGACGGATGACGTGCCTGCCGCCGCTGTGTGTGAATTCGCCGCTTAAACGGATGTCTCTTGATCCGCGTACTCTGCACCGAGTGTGGGGAAACTTTTGAAATCGGGGAGGAGTTCGCAGGCCTCACCGAATTCTGCCCATTCTGCGGCGCGTTAAGCGACATCCCATCCCTGGAAGCTTTGGAAACTCCGCCCCCCGAAGAACAACCAATCGCCGCGACGGATCAGCCAATATTGCCAGACCCAACGGAACTGGTTTTTTCCCCGCTCCCATCCCGCGGAATTCCCTCGCCGATCTGGTGGGCCCTGATCATCGCCGGCGTCTCATTCTTCATCGCCGGCTGCGTCTTCCTCTTTTCCGACAACTGGGAGATGCACAACATTCAGGGCCTGAACGACGCCGTCAATCGCGGCGATGTTCTTATGACCGATGAGGATTTCACCGGCGCGGGCGACCAATACCGCTGGGTCCTGAAAACAGTCGGCAGCCGCGAGATCGAAAGCATCTACCTCCGCCAGCTCATTGAGCGCCCGCCACGGCGCGGCCCTGGCCCAGACCAAAGAAGCGCAGGCGCAAATCGATTCCCATATCGCAGCCGCAAACGCACCAACTTCCGGCCCATCGCCCGCCGCTCCAGCCGACGATCATGAAGCCCTCATGAAATTTCAGCGCGATAGCGAGGCCTTCCCGCAATACATCCGCAATCGATCTATGGATTTTCAGGATGATAAGGGCCATTGGCGCCGGCGTCAGTTCACTGTCTGGGACGTCACCTACGAGCACCAGACGGATTCAGAGCGGCCCCGGATCGAGTTGTCCTTTTCCTGCGCCTCGCGCATCACCGAGCCGCACGACACTCGCCGCGAAGCCGACAACGACGGTGATTTTATGGACGACGATTTACCCAAAACCGTTCACTGCAAAACCCTGTTCGAGCTCTTCGCCGGCCAGTGGATCATCCTGCATCAAGACGTTGATACCGGCGCAACAACACGTCCTTCCTCAGCCGATTTCTACGAGCTGGAACGGCAGGCGTTCCACGCCGCGATCATTCCTCAATGAGTTTTCCCAGCTCGCTGAGTGGCAGTGTCCAACATCTTTTGCGTATCCGGATCGGGCAGAAGCTGCAGTGATTGTTTTAGGCTGGCAATCGCCTCAGGATATTGCCCGTTCTTGAGATAAAGCGATCCCAGCACACCCTCCAGGCTCCCTGGCTTCTCGCGAAGCTGCGGATCAACCTCCGGCTCGGCCGCGATCCATTGCTTGACCACCTCAATCGCCTCGGGAATCCGATTCAATCGAACCAGGTCCCGCGCCAGCCGGTCGTATCCATTGGAATTTGACGGCTCCAGCTTGATCGCTTGCCGGTACAAATCCGCAGCCTGCTCAAGGGCGGCATCCCGATCGTTATTCGATTCCGCCACCCCGGCAACGTGATCCTTGTAGTCCCCAAAAATCAGGTAATGCAGCGCTCGCGTTTTGTTCAGGTGCAATCCAAAATCATAAATCGTTTCCGTGTCCTTCCACTCACCCGCCTGGACAAATGAAAGCGATCCCAGCACCAGCACGATCAATGCGAAAGCGCCAATCACGATGCGGTTGCGGTTCCGACTCATAAGCCAACCCACCGCCAGCACCATGCCGAGCATTGGAAGATAAACATACCGGTCCGCCACGGTCGTGTAATACTGAAACACGAAAGTCTTAAGCCCCAGCACCGGCAAAAGCCCGAGCAGGAAAATCAACCCCGCCAGCGTCAGCATCGGCTGCTTGATGCGCCAGAGAAAGACCGCCACCGTCAGCGGAAAAACCCAGGTCCAATAGAGTGGATGATGCAACGCCGGGTCGGTCAAAACCGCCATCGGGTTCCGGCCGTAATCAAAGCTCAGTCGAATCGGCAGAAATATCTTGTAGAGGTAAAACGCCAGCGCATCCATCGCGATCAGTGGCCGCGCCCAAATCGGCCCAACATCAAACGGATGCGGCGGCTGAACCAAAACCGTCAACACCCCGCACCCGGTTGCCAATATCAGCCAAGGCCAAATCCATTTGAAGATGTCGCGCCACGATCTCGCATAGAGGATCCGGTCGATCAGCGCAACGATCACCGGCACCACCACCGTCGAGGGTTTGGAAAGCATCGCCGCGACAAAGCAAACGGTCGCCACCAGATAATTCCATTTTCGCCGCCGCCCAACCGACTGCAGTGCAGCGATATATCTCCAAATCGCCAGCAGCGCGAACAGCCCGCTGAGCAGGTCTTTCATCGCTGTTGCCCACGCGACCGCTTCGGTCTGGATCGGATGGATCGCGAAGATCAAAGCGCCGGCCAGCGCGGGCCAGTCGCCGATTTTCAGACGTCGCAGAATCTCCAGCACCACCCACGCGCTGAGCCAGTGAACCAGGAGATTGGCCGCGTGATAAATATACGGATTCAGCTTCGATCCCCAGAAATCGGGGCTTTCGATTTGAGCGACATGAGCCAGCGACCACCAGAGCGTGAAGACCAGCGGGTCGTACATCTCCGAATTGCTCGGGTCTTTCGGATTCCAATGGTGCAAAAGACCCGCGGCGGTGGGGTGGTAAATATTCGAATTGTCATAGATCAGCGGCCGATCGTCCCAATTCACAAAATCGTTGGCGAGGATACGCCCGAACACCAGCACAACGGCTGCGAGCAGAATAAGCCGGATCCAAATCAGACTCCGCCCCGGCCTGGATTCGAGTTTCGAGCGGGTATCCATCCTACGCGCGCTCCAAACCATTGGCTGCGATCACAGCCGCCATCCGGCCGGTAACACCATGGTCCCGCCGATGCGAGAAGAATTCGTCGCGATGGGTCACTGTACAGCGATCAGTGCTATCGATATGTCGCTCGTGAAGGCCGCAATTGAGCAGTTGAAGCCGCGCCGCAGCTCGAAGGTCAACATTTCCCTTTCCCCCAACCAATTTCCGGACCGGCGCCTTGGAGCCGAAGACCTGTTGAAATTCCACCAGTACTTCCGGCCCGACTTCAAACGCGTCCATTCCAATGCATGGCCCAATAGCCGCGCGCAGTGTCGCCGGATCGCCCATCATTCGTTTCACTGTCTTCGGAATCACTTCCGCGATGATTCCCCGCCACCCGGCATGCACCGTCGCGACCACCGATCCATCGTCGCTGCTGATCAAAATCGGAACGCAATCCGCCGTCCGGATTGAAATAACCCTGCGGCTGTCATGGCTCAAAATCGCGTCAGCCTTGCAGTTCGTATCAAAATTCTTCCCGCTTTGGACTTCAGATATTTCATTCCCATGCACCTGATGCACCCGCAGCGGCGGCTCGGTTGGGCAGCCGATGCACGACAACAAAAGCGAATAATTTGCCCAGATGCGGTCGTAATCATCCTGAACTTCGCACCCGTTCGGATTCCCTAGATTCAATGAATCGAACGGCGGGGGGCTGATGCCGCCGATGCGCGTGCTGAAAGCGTGCCGAACCCCGATAGCCTCCAACAAAGCCGAGGCATAATAAACCACCCCGTTGCTGCCTGAGCGCCGGTGAAGCACGGATGACAAGTTACGACGCCGTCCATCGGAAGTAAAACGCCTCTTGGTTATGGCCCTTTTTCATCTATGATGTCCGTCCCATGCCACAACGCCAAACCGCATCCGCCGCCAAAAAAATCGCCGTCTTCCCAGGCCAGTTCGATCCGATCACCAACGGCCACCTCGACGTCATCCGCCGCGGCGTCAGGCTTTTTGACCAGTTCATCGTCGCGGTCGGCATCAATCCGGAAAAAAGCGAGCTATTCCCGCTCGCCGAGCGAGTCTCCATGATCCGCACCCTGCTCAAAGATGTCCCCGGCGTAACCGTCGAGCGATACACCGGCCTGACCGTCGATTTCGTCAAAAAATTTAATGCCACCGTCATCCTCCGCGGCATCCGCGACGTTTCCGACCTGCGATATGAATTTCAACTCGCCCTGGCGAACCGGGCGGTAGGGGGCGTCGAAACCGTATTCATCATGACCGGCGACCAATACGCCCTGACCAGCAGCAGCCTGATCCGGCAGGTCGTCTCCCTGGGCGGCGACATCCAGCAACTTCGCGGCGTGCTGCCCGAATTGGTGATCAATCGCCTCCGCGCCTACCAGCGAAAAGGCCCTCGGCGCCGGTCCCAACCCGATGCTCCAACCAATTAATCGCCTGCAAACGAAGAATTTGCACTAATTTCCCCGGACACCTCGGATGCCATTCATTTTCCATATGGATTCAGCGATAAACCGGGCGGCCAAAACAAGTTGGCATTAAATTGCTCGTCGTTGTCGGGAACCGGGCATTATACTTGACGCGGCCGTTTAGATGGCGTTAAACTTGGTGTCGCTCGCCTTTAATCGAGCTTTTGTTTTTGTGTTGCTCAAACTCATGGCGGAGTTTCGCACTAAAATTCAATAAGATATCGAGCGTCCGGCGACGTTCGCCGGCGCGTTTTTCTACCCATGTTACATTCCATTGATGCATCCGCGATCGAAGGGGTCGTCTCCTCATGGAGTACGATACGGCAATCATATCTATACTTCCGTACGATCGCTCCCCATGCGTGGTTGAATGTAACGCAGTCCCAAAGGAGCTTCGTATGAAGCGCTCATGTAAGACCAGGGGCTCTGCCTCTGCAACCTCGCGAGGGTTTACCCTCGTCGAATTGCTGGTCGTTATCGGAATCATCGCTCTGCTGATTTCGATCCTGCTGCCCAGCTTGAACCGGGCCCGTGAAACGGCCAACCGCGTCAAGTGCGCCAGCAACCTCCGTCAGATCGGGCAGGCCATTCTTCTCTATTCCAATGACAACAAGGGGCCATATCCCCGGACCGCCTACATGGGCACCGGAACGATGACCCTCGGTAACATTGGCGTCCAGGGATTTCAAGTGTGCGCAAGCACAACTCCTAATGCATACACCGATCCGTTTGCCGGCGCCGCGACGACCTACGATAGCGAGCAATGGCGGCGCTAACTTTGTGAATAACGTTCCCCAGGCGTTGTACCTGTTGCTCCGCACCGAGGACATCACCTCATCCGTCATGGTTTGCCCCAGCGCCAACCAGACGGCCGATCAGTTTGGCGGCGGCACGAATACCGCCCTCAACCAGATCAATTTCACCAACATCCAGAACAACCTGAGCTACTCCTATGCCAATCCCTACCCGGACACCGGGGCCCTGGGAAGCGGCTATAAGATGGTGCAGGGTCTGGAACCCACGTTTGCCGTCGCTGCTGACATCAATCCGGGCACGGCCGGAAACAGCGGTAACGACAACGTCTTGGCGCCGAACACGAGCAGCTCGGGTTCGTCCATGCGTCAGGGCAACAGCAACAATCACGGCAAAGATGGACAGAACGTGTTGTATGGCGACGGTCACGTCGAATTCCAGAACAACCCATTCTGCGGCACCAGCCGTGACAACATCTACACCCGCGGCGGTCCTACCTGGACCAGCGTTGCTGGCGCTCAGGACTTGGTTGGCTCTCCCTACACAGCCAACGACAGCGTCCTGCTGCCGACCGACGACAACCAATAATTTTCGGTTAGTCGTTTAGCGCAGAGCAGAAATTCGGGGCCCGCCACATCGGCGGGCCCCTTTCCTTTGGCTGGGCCATTCATCATTTGCTACTTGTTATTTCCAAAAGTCACCTGAAGTCCTTTACAAATGACAAGTGACCAATGACAAATGACAATTATGGAAAGTGTGCTTCCTCCACAAACCGAGCATGGCGCGGGCTTCGATCTGGCCCGCGTGCGCCAGTTCACCATCTTTCTCGAAAATCGTGTCGGGCGGCTTCAAGCCCTTCTCAGCACACTTGAAGCCGGCGATCATTCCGTGCGGGCGCTGTCGATCGAGGAGTCAGCCGATTCGGCGCTGGTTCGTCTCGTGTGCGCCCATCCCGATGCCGCGCGGCAGACTCTTTTAGATGCCGAGTTTCCGTTTGGCGAAATCGATCTTCTGGCCGTGCAGATCCCCAAGCGGAGCGCACACCCGCTGATCGCCATCTGCTCCGCTCTCCTAGCGGCTGAAATCAACATTCATTACGTCTACCCATTTCTAACCGGCCCGCACGGCCCGGCCCTGCGCTATACGTCGATGATCCCGTCCTCGGCGCCCAATTGCTCATGCGAAAAGGTTTCACCCTCATTGCACAAAGCGACCTGCAAGCCTAGAGCCGATTTCATCGGGTCGTAGCGGTGTATCCACAATGCCGTATGAACGCCATGGCGTCGTCGGGTGTCACCGCACGCAGGACCTTGTCGATTCCGATGAACAGGCCTTCGACGGTTCGCTCGGCCATCGAGCGGAGCAGGCGTTTCATTGTGGAGATCGCCATTTCGATCGGATTGAAGTCCGGAGAGTACGGCGGCAGGCGAAGCACCGAGCAGCCGGCGGCTTCGATCAGGTGGTCGATGTGCGGTGATTTGTGCGCCGGCAGGTTGTCCAGCACCACGATCTGTCCCGCCTCTAACTGCGACGCCAGTTCGTCCCGCACGAACACGAGGAACGTTTCGGTGTCGGTTGCTCCGTCAAAACTGGCGGCGGCGACTATTCCCCGGATGCTCATGGCGGCGATGGTGCTGATCGTCTTCCAGTGACCGTGTGGAACACGGCACACCGCACGCTCGCCGGCCAACGCCAGCGCGTAGGTGGGCGTCATCTGCGTGTTCGCGCCGAATTCGTCCAGAAAAACGAGTCTCTCCAGGCTTATGCCGGCAAACTGCTCGAACCAGGGGTCACGCTTTTGTCTGACGTCCGGCCGATCTTGCTCCGCGGCATGGACCGACTTTTTTTTCGCGTGAACCCCAGCTTACGCCGCGCCCGCAGGACAGTCGGTTCACTGACTTTGTTATTCAGGGCCGCCGCCAGTTCCCCCAGCGTCATGTCCGGCTTTTGCAGGATGAGTTCCCGGAGCCGGTTCAGGTCCGCGTCGTCGAGCTTGCTGGTATCGGGACGCTGCGGCGGCCTGGGCTCGAGTGATCCGGTCTCGCGTTCCCGCTGCAGCAGTCGCCGGACCCATGACGCGGAACAGTTGTATTCCTCCGCCACTTCGATCGACGACCCGCACGCCTCATACGCCGTAACGACCGCGAGCCGGAATTCCATCGGATACGCCATCAAACCTCCGTGTCAGATCACGCGGAGATTACACGATCCGGCAGCAGGGCGCTACAGGCCGATGAAATCGGCTCTAAGCAGGCCATTTCGACGATCTCTCGATTGACTATCGCTTCGGCTGCGAACGGCCCGCTCGCTCGGTAACGGGCCAGCCGCCCTGAGCCTGTCGAAGTGGCCAACGATTTCCACAGCGGAAGCGTCTCCACCTATTCGAGTCGGCGCGTTCAATCGTCACGAAGACCGTAACCGATCATCATCATGCTCTTCTTCTTCATTTATTTCCTTCCGTTCCGTTAAATAATGCGCTTGTCGAAAAGTTAGAATGCGGTTGCCCTCCTCTTGCCGATATTCCACCAGCCGCGACACGGAGATTTCGTTGAAGGTTCCGATAAAATATGGCTTTTCGATTCACGGCGCGTCGGTGACGGTGGCCAACTCCTTCCCCGCGCTCGACGAGCAGATCCAATTCTTCCTTAAACCATTTACTTCCGTCTCGCTGCCGCCGATGACGCCCACCCGCGGCGAGATTCGGCCGTTCGATCTCGCCGAGATCACTCACTCCCTCGCGCCCGCCGCCGCCAGCGAGCGGCAAAGCGACGATCTTGTTGACATCTATTCCCTCGGCGAAAAAAACTGGGTGCTCGACGACCGCTGGGGAATGTGCGAAATCGACCTTCTCAAACACCGCTGGCAAAGTTGGGTCCTTCCTCATCCGACGCTCGATCCAATCCGCCTCACGGAAGCGACCGTCCTCTGGCCGCTTGCCCAACTGCTCCGATTGCGCGGCATCGAACTCGTTCCCGCGATCTCCGTCGAACGCGGCGGCTGGGGCGCGCTGATCGTCAGTCCCTATTCCATCACCGCTGAAATTGCGCGGCTCGTCCGCGCCGGCTATCGCGTGATCGGCCAGCGCTGGACGGCCCTGGTCCGCCAGCACAACCGGATCGTGCTGCGCCGCATGCCCGGCGTCGTCGAATCGCTCGAAACCGCGCACAAATCGATCGGCCGCGAAACCGCGTGGATTGATCTGACCGCAAAAAACCCCTGGCAAACCGCTGAACTCTCCTCCTGCGACGCGGTGATCGTTGTCGCGTCGGGCCGCCGCTGCAAATCACAGGGCCGGGTGATCGAGACGTCGGAGTCGCGAGCGCTGCTTCGCCGCTATTGGCCGATGACCGAGTTGCCGCTCAATCGCTCGCGGGTCCAGCAAACCATCACCACGCTCAGTTCGCAATGTCTCTGCCTGTCGCTGCAATTGTCGAGTCGGCCCGATGAATTCCTGCAACTCGTCGAATTCGCCCGGCAGCGCACCGCGACGAAAGTCCAGGTGGCCATCACCGGTGCGCTGCGGCGGCATTTCGTCCCCATCACGCGAAAACCCGATGTCTCCCGCCTGGCCGGTTGATCTCAGCGGGATCGTGTCAATTCAGAATCAATCTTCCTCCAGCCGCTCATACCGATAGACCGCGCGATACAGCCCCGAGATTTGCTCGCGTTTCACGGATGTCGCCCGATATTTTTCATTGCGCGGCTGAAGCCGAATCATCGGCAGGCGTCTATCCCCATCCGTCTCAAAAAAAATCCGCTTGAACGTCGTGCGGCCGTCCGTGAAGTGCACAAAGCAATCATCCCCGCTCCGCGCCGCCAGCGATGGTGCGAAGATCACAATGTCTTTCTCGCGATACCGCGGCGTCATGGCGTCCCCATGCACGCGCGCGGCAAACGCCTCCTTGTCGCTGATCTCCGGACAACTGACATATTCCACGGCCGAACGCCGCGGATAAGACAAATCGGTGAAATCGGTCGGATACCCGGCGCTCGTCCGATTGATGACCGGCACAGCGTTGCCGTCGGCCTGTTTGACGTCGCCGCCGGCGCCGATCGACCAATTGATGCAAGGTTCCCGAAAAATAAGCCGCTTCCAGATCGAGCGGCTTCTCGTTGTCGCCGTTAGCCCGATTCAATATTTTTTCCAGCATCGCCCGCAAATCGCGAGGCGTTCGCTGCAGATGCGCCTGGGTCAGCAACTCGCCGCTGGCGAATCCCAGCGTCTCCTCCAACCGCTGGATTTTTTCATCACTCGGCGGATAAACCCGCCCGGTTTCGATCAACGACAGATAAGGCTTGGAAATGCTCGACCGGCCGGAAAGTTCATCGAGCGTCAACCCGAGCCGATGTCTCTGCTTGCGAATTTTGGGGCCGAGTGCTTCCATGGATTTAAAGTGTCTTAAACAGGTAGCGGTTCAGTTGCGATCATTTGCGGGCAAAAAAACCGCGTTTTTGAGCGAATTTTCCACGACGACAAGAAGACAAGTAGTTTGTGACATAGTGCAAGTTTTGACACGTTTTCCGGTCGATGTCTTACTTTCTCCCGAAATCTCTCGATTTGGGCAGATTTGCGGTCGCTTCGCGAGAGAAACCCTTCGAGGGGCTCAGGACGGGGAGAGCAGTGGACAGTTGAACAGTAGAGGGAGGTGGGATTCGTGAAATTAGCGGACATGGCTGTGTCTCCTTTGAGACCGCTCGGAGTGGAGATATCATCGCCCATTAGACCGAACTAATACCTAACATAAATCTAATATGCAAGGAGAAAATTCGGAGTTCTTTGAAGAAGGCGAGACGAGGATTTTTTTACCCCGGCAAATGGGCCAGAAGTGAATTTCTCGCGGGGCAATCAGGCTCTCAAACCTCAGTTTACACTATGATTTTTTATTCGCAGCTATCCACTTGGTTGCATCAGGATTACCTTCGCTAGCAGCGCTTTCAATAAGCTGTTGGCCACGTTGTTGGTTCTTCTGAATGAACTTCCCCTCGTACATTAACTGTCCCAATCGCCATTTGGCCTCCGCTCGACCGCGGCCTGCCTCGATAGCATCAAAAGGAACAGCTAATGCATGGATATCGAGTTTGATCAACCGTTCCAACTCGTTTACACCGCGATCCGCGTCGGGGCTAATTCCATATGCTCCCGTCACCAATGCGGCTGCGACGAGTGCCTTCGCTTCAACACAGCCTTCCTGCGCAGACCGTAAAAGTAGCAGTCGTGCCAAGTTCGGATCACCAGGATTTTCAGAATCTAGCTGTACGGCGGCCCAAGTCGCAGGTATGGCATACCCGCACAGCGCACCGCGAACAAAAACTACATTCCAAGCGCCATTCCAAGAAACTTTTTTATCCCCCATCGGAAGTTGACCCGTAAGCAGCCAGGCAGACATGCTTGATGCTGGCGCATATTCTTGAACATTTCCCTCTTCAAGCAGGGGAAATAAATCTCGCCAATCGGACTGCCGATAATAGTGAAGGGCCAGTCCCCAGATTCCCAGCAGTTTTCCCTTCTTATACGATTCTTGGAGCAAGGACATTCCCTTATTCATATTCTTTTCTAATCCAGGAGCCCCTTCGACATATGCCAAGCCAAGGTATAAGTATGCCATCGGCTCACTCCTATCCAAAGCACGCTGTAACCACTTGAGTCCCACCTGAGTATTCTGCGAAGTATGCCGCCCATATAAGATATCTGAGCCGTAGCGAGCCATCGCGACCGGATCATCCATCTCAGCAGCAGATTGAAGCCAACGCGTTGCTTCCTCAGTGGTGGCTGCATCTGACCATTTCTCGAGGACGGAGATTGCTGCCTCTGTCATTGATCTGGAATTTGGCGGAAGGTCGCGGGCACGAGCCAAAATCCGTGCGATTGCTGCTTTGGAAGGTGGAGCCGTTTCCAGATACATCCAATCTCGAAAGATATCATCATCTTCCAGTTGCTGATCCGTAACAGGCATCAAAGCGAGAGCCGCTTTCTGGGCCGCTTCTGTCTGTTCATCTGAATCGATTGTTGTAGCCGCTGCCAATAACACATCATGTAGAGAATTCATTGCGGCTTGCGCTATGGACTTGGGGTTTGGCAGCGTTGTCGAAGAAATGGATGGCTGGGTGGTTTGGGTGTTCAAAGTATGCTGCAGTAACCACTTTTTTGCGGGTTGAAAACCAACGTCAGCGGATTCTTGAATCAATCTATCGGCACGTTGTGAATCGATTGAAACTCCTGCGCCATCCCAAAGGGCTTGCCCGAGGCAGAACGCTGCACTACCGGATGGATCAGGACCGCTTGCTAGCCATTGCAGTTCACGGATGCCACGATCAACTTGCTGCTCAATGCCCCAAAGTCCCTGCAGCCGAGCCCGAGCAAGCAGAGTCTTGGCTCGAGAGTCGCCCTCGCCTGCTGACCAGCGCAGAATATTCAGCGCCAACGGTTCGTCGTAGTCCAACGCAGTTCTTCTCAGCAATATGTTCGCAGCCAGCATTCTGCCTAGTTGCTCGTCTTTCCAAAATCGACCGCGTTGCAGATACCGTCCAACCTTCATTGGGTCCCGAGATATCAGGTCCGATCGGGAGGGATCCACCAATATCCGCATCGCTCGTACATCTCCCAACTCGGCCGCTAGTTCGAAATACTGCTCGCCTTTAGTCTGATCACCCATCGCTGTATATAGCTCAGCCAAATCCAAGGCTGCGGGAAAATAGCCTTGGTCCAAGGCCTGATCAAAGCATTTTCGAGCCTTCTCAGGATTAACGGCGGCCCCTCCCCACCCTTGCAAATAGCCGAAACCAACGAAGTAAAGTGCTCGCGCATCCCCCATGTCGGCAATCTGTCCCAACATCCCCATGCCCGCGACGCGGTCCTGAGTAATGCGCTGAGTGCCAAGACACATCAAAAACCCCAGATCTCGAATTGCCGGCGCGTAGCTCATGCCGGCCGCTTTTTGCAGCAGAGTTGTTCCGTTCACCTCATTCCCGATCCATCCGCGGAACGCACCTCGTGCCGCCCAATATAACAATTCAGGATCGCCGGGGTTTTGTTGGGCGCGATTGACCATGCGATTGACCGCATCGTCGCTGGGGCGGTCACCGAAGCGATCCATTTCATCGGTGAATGCCTCGAGATCTGCGCGGAATTGCAGGTCGCGAACCATAGAAGGCGCAGATGCACGTGTGGTGGAATCCGCTATTGCAGTCGCGCAGGATAGCGCTACCAATAACGATGCGACACGTTGTAAATGAGGGAACCCCATTGATTATTTCCCTTCTTTCGCAGTTCGGCGTTGCGAAGCGCGAACTGCAAGTCCAGACGCTCTCATATTCTATCAGTCCAACCTTTTCCGCCTAGGAGACGAGCACAATTCATGACTGCTCGCAGTTTTCAACTCCGCGTTCACGAGCCTTCGTATACGTGGTTAACGAGTCCCTAATCGCTTATGCAAAATATCCAGATGATGTTTCGTATGCCCGGCAATCAACCAGGCGAGGGCGCGCATTGTTGCTGGATGTTCGCAGACAGTGCCGCGGCGGAGCCATGCTTCGGGTTCCAGATGTCGGAAGAAGAGCAGGTACGATCGCCGGACGTTTTCGAATTCTGATAATAATTCTCCCATCGGATAGCGATCAAAATTCACGGCGTTCATGAAGTCGGTCTCGTCAAATCCCGCCAGCGGCGTGGTGTTGTTCCGCGCGATCCAGAGGGCGCGATGGCCGAAGATTCGCTCGCAATCGGTGATGTGGCCGACGACCTGCCTGATGCTCCAGGTAAAAGGGGCGTGATGCATCAGCGATTCTTTTTCCGACAGGCCGGCGATCAGATGAAGCAGCTCGGTCAACTGCGAGGCGAGAAATAATTGAATATCTCCCTCCGGCACGAGCTGGATGTAATTGCCGAATTCGGCGACATGTTCGGTTGGATCGGGACGTGTCGTGGTGGGGTTTGGCATGATGTTTATTATCTTACGGACTTTTCCGTGGCTCAAAATAAATTGAACCGCCAAGAACACGGAGACGCCAAGGAAAATTGCCGAGATCGGCTGAATTAGTTGCTTAGGGCCGTCATAGAGAATGGTTTTATGGAGGGGCAAGATTTTATCTTGGCCCTTTGGCGTGTTGCCGTTCGACAGGCTCACGGCCCTGAGCGGAGTCGAAGGGGCGGTTCAATTTTTATTTACGAAGGCCCGCGGTCTTCGAGTTGGTAGAGTCTCGGGCCGATGCGGCTGGTCTGCCCATTTCAGCGATCTGTGCATGGCGTATCCAAAGATGCAAAGCATGATGATCAGGGCCGCGAGGGTGATGAAATGTTTGGGGCGCCACTTCCTGAGCGTTGAGCCGTAGGCGATCAGGGCCAGCATCGATCCGACCGTGACCACGGCGTCGTAGCTGGCTCGTTGCCAGTATGGGCCGCCGAGGTGAAGCCACATGCCGAATTCGTCGAATGTCAGGGCGAGGCCTACGCCGTAAATCAATGCGGTGAACGAAAGCGCAGCTGCCGGTTGGCCGGCCGAAGATTAAAACACCGCCGATGATGCTGAGCAGGAATATTCCGTAGTTCAGATGGTGGACGTGCGTTCCGCTGACGTGAAAGAAGAGTTGCGGCGGAAGTTTTCCGTCCATGATGAAGATAACCAGAATTCGGGCGATGACGAATGTAAACACAAACGCCGCCAGCACCAGCCTGGCCAGATGATTTCGGGATTTAATCGACGTGTCGTTTGTTTCCATTGGGTTGTCTCACTCTGATTTGCCGGCGGCGGTTGCGTGGGCCATTTCCTCGGCTGTTCCCAGCCGCCGCAATTTCGTCAATCCGCCGCGATCGTACAGATAGAATACCCGCTTCGGATCGATTCGCGCATAGTACTCGTACAGCGGATGGTCGAGATCTCCCGGCTTGCCGACGGCTGATACATCCGGATTCAGATCGTGAGCGCGAATGATCGGCGCATCATCCGGCCACGCCACGCTGGCGTTAAAAACCGGCTCGGCCGATGGATCGTTGGTTACTTTTCCTCCGCCGATGAGGGTGTCGCGATTGAAATGAAACATCACGACCGCGGGCGGCGAAACCTGCCGCGAGATTGTCCGATCGATCTCTTCCAACTCCGGTGTTTCGAAATACTGGTCGTGAATCACGCGATTGAACTGCGGCATGGCCGCCATCGTGAGCACGATCATTCCCAGGCCGATCATCGTGCGGATCATTGCCGCCCGCTTTGGAAATGTGCCCGTCAGAAATCGAATCGGCAAAACGCACAGCAGGATCATGGCCGGCATGACGACCACAACGTAATGCGGCAGCACGGCCGCGAATGAATATCCGGCCAGGACGATCAGGTAGAGCGGGAGCATTCCCCACACGGCCCACAATCGCCGATCCCAGAGGGCGAGGATCGACATCGGCACGATGAGCCAGAAGAACGGATCGGGCATCGCGGCCTGCGACACCGCCGCCCATTCTCCGCTCAACTCAATCGCGATCAGGTTTTTCAACTGGTGCTCTTCGATCACGCCCTTAGCGTACAGCTCGTAAAACAATTGTTTTTCCGGCACATTCGAGACGTGCAGCGGGGCGTCGCCTTTGTGGAATCCAAACGCGCCGGGATAATTCAAATCAGTGTATCGCGCGAAGGGAGTCGTGAGCCATTGGCCGGTGACGTTTCGATTCAGCACCAGTTGGAGCACCAGAAATGGCAGCGCCGCGGCGATCACCCAAGCGGCGGTCTTCGCCCAAACTTGCCGCGGTCGAGCGTGCAGATCCATCGCCATGACGACCGCCAGAACAATCGCGAAGCAGAGCGCATCGGCGGGGCGGGTAATGGCGGCCCACCCCGCGGCTATGCCGAGAATTACCATCCATCGCGTTTGGTTCTCCCGGCGCCATCGCAGAACGGCCCATGTCATCGCCAATCCCAGAAGCAGCGTCGGCGTCTGGGCCATGAGCATGATGGACATCATCCGGAACATTCCCATCGACAGGAGAATCAGGACTGCCAGGATTCCGGAGGCTCCATCGAGTATCTCGGTGAATATCAGATAGAGCAGGGCGGCGCAGATTCCCGATGCGACCAGCGGGGCGATGAAATAGGGGAGATGCAGAAGCAGCGCGGGCACGTACATGATGGCTGCGCCGGGAAAATACATCGACGCGTAAACCGGAGTGACGAAGACATAAAACGTGTCGAAAAAATCCGGCAATGGAATTGCCGGCATCCAGAGATGTCCCTTGGCGAGCATCCGCATCTGGATCAGGTAACTAAATTCATCGTGAAATTTCGGATGGAACGGCGTTTTTTCAAATCGCTGTGTCCAATAGAGAAAAAAACCGGAGCTGATTCCAATCGCGAGGGCGATCCAGCACCGCGTACGCGGCGAGGGATGCTCGACCGCTTTCCAGAGCCAGTTGAAGGCATTGCGAATCGGGGGAATCAATCCGCAGATGATGGCTGCGAGGATGAGCAGCGTTTGATGCTGGTGTCCGTAATTTCCCTGTCCAACGACGAGCCAACATTGGATGCCGAAGATGAGCAGGACAGGCGTCAGCCAGGCGGCGGTTCGGCGCGAAATCCAGCTGGGCGTCGCTGATGTCGGAAGCACCAATGTTTCGCTGTTATCGGCTGGCATGTTTTGCGGCCAGATTTTGTGTCGTGCCGAGATGGGTCAGCGGGTTTTGCCCATTCCTCGCGGCTGTTCGGTCGTACAGATACACATCGCGATCCTGTCCAAGCCCGGCATAGTAGCGATAGATCGCGAGATTCTCATTTTCGCCGAGATCGTTGGCGCGGACGATCGCTGCGTCATCCGGCCACGCGACGCCGGCGTTGTAGGAGGGATCGGCGTGATAGCTGTCGAATTTCGGATCGAATTGAAACAGAACCAGGGAGGGTCGCGGAGGAAGCGTCGCCAGGATTTGGTCGGCAATCCGCGTGTCATCCGAAGAACTCTCGAGCGGCGCGGCCGATGCGTTGCATTCGGGCAGAGCGCGGAAGGCGATCATGACGATGGCCAGCAACATAAACGTGGAAATCATGTTTTTGGCGGATGGAAATGCGCGCTCGAGTGACTGCCAGCTCATGAGAATGAGGCAAATGATCGCCGGCACGATCGCCAGGCAATAGTGGCCAAGAAAAAGCGGGTCGGCCGTGAAAATCGCAAAAAAGATCAGCATCGCGGCGACGATTGTTGCCCGGCGAATTTCTCGCAGCGACAATATCGCCAGTGGGAGAAGAATGACGAGAAGGGGGCTTGGCATCGTTTGGTGAAACAAGTCGCTGATTCGCGCGGGGTACCAGATTTGCCAGAGGCTCATGCGAGAGTGTTCCTCGTAACCCGGCAGGATCCACTGCTTCATCATGGTTTGCTTGAGGATCGAATTTGCAGGGGGTACATCGGCGGCGTGCACCTCGCGAAAGCTGAGGATCGGCGCGGGGTAATTGCGATCGGTGTAATAGCGCACCGGCATTTGGTTCCATCTTCCAGTGACGCCGACGTTCTGCGCTATTTGAATCGCCAGAAAGGGGGATGCGGCGATGACGATCATTCCCGCGGCTTTGAGAAGCTTCGCCGGCCGGCGGCGCAGTTCAAAGCCAATCGCGATTCCGATCGCCAGGGCAACGCAGAACATGTCCACCGGGCGCGTGATGGCGCCGTATCCCGCGGCCGCTCCGATCAGCAGCAGCCAACCCGCTGCCTGCTTTTTCCGCCATTGCATCCAGGCCCAGAAGCAGATCAATTCCGCAAGAAGAAGCGGCGTTTCTGAAAGGGCCATGAATGACATGGACATGAACAGGATCAAGCTGACCAGAAGCAGCACGCCGAGAAGTGCGCGAAGCGCCCCGAATATCTCCAGCAGCACCAGATATAGAAATACGGACGCGGCTATGCCGGCGAGAATCGGCATGATCCAGTAGGCGAGTCTCAGGCAGATTGCCGGAAGCATCCAGACGCGGTTCCCAGCGAATACATTCCTGAGTAAACGCGATCGGTGATCAGATACGGCGAATTAAAAAAATCCTGCACGGGAGCCGGATAGGGGGGCATCCACAAGCGGCCGCGAGCCAGCGTGTGGGCCTGGATCATGTAAACGAATTCATCATGGAACTTGAGATGCAATTTGGCTCGAAATCGGTGTGCTTCCAAAAAGAGATGTGACGCCACGATTGCCGCGATACAGATGACGACTGTCAGGGGCGCTGCTGGAGCCAGCGATCGAGTCGATCATAAGCGGCGGCGAATCGGTTGCTCAGCGGCGAAATGGTCGAGAGGGCGAGAATTGCGCCCAATCCAAGAAGAAGCTTGTTTCCTGAATAGGTTTGAATGACGGCGCAGTAAAGGCCGATCCCCGCCGCCAGGAGTGCGACCGCAGCGATTTGCCGATGCCACGTTCGCATCAGTTACAATTTCGGATGACCATTAGCGCCAATCAGGCCGAGGACTTCAGCGCGACTGACGGCATTGTCCTTGAAGGTTCCTCGTAGCGCGCTGGTGACCATCACACTCCCCGGCCTGCGAATGCCGCGGATGGTCATGCATGTGTGGGTAGCCTCAATGACGCAAGCCGCTCCGATCGCGTTGAGTTCTTCCATCACCGCGTCGGCTATCTGGGCGGTAAGGCGTTCCTGCACTTGCGGGCGGCGGGCGTATCCTTCGACGAGCCGGGCGAGCTTGCTCAATCCGACGACTTTTCCATCAGGAAGGTATGCGACGTGAGCCCGTCCCATGAACGGCAATAGATGATGCTCACAGAGAGAATAGAATTCGATGTCCCTGAGCAGCACGATTTCATCGTATCGCTCGTGGAAGACGGTCTTGAGATGCGAGCGGGGGTCTATTTGCAGGCCGGCCATCAGCTCGGCGTACGATTTCGCGACACGTGATGGGGTGCGAGCGAGGCCTTCGCGGTCGGGGTTTTCGCCGATTGCGAACAGAATCTCCCGAACGGCCCGTTCAATCCGGGCGAGGTCGGGGCCGCCGGGCGAGATGGGGCACGGGACAGGAGGCGGGGATTTATCTGATGGCTTTTCCGACATCACTGCTCCTCTGCGCCGAAAGCCGATTATAGGCGATTGCCCTCACGTGCAAAACCTGCCGAGCGGCTTCGATCGTCACATTGAGCGTAATCGATCATCCTCTTATTTCTCCTCCATTCGCCCCATCCCAACCAATTTAATTGTGTTTCCCTATTAGCGCTAAAACATACGACGTTTTCTATCAAAGCAACTGATTTGCCTCGATGCGCCCAAGGCCTTAATGTGTCGATCCCGGTTTTGCTTATGCTTAAGACAAAGCTGCTCCATCCCGAAATCCTGGGAGGCTTGGCGTCCGCTGGCCATCTGGCCAAGATTCTGATCAGCGACGGCAACTATCCCAGCAGCACCAAGCCCAATCCGCGCGCCAAGGTTGTCTGGGCGAATTTCACGCCCGGCGTTGTCGATGCCTGCACGATTCTGGGGTTGGTTTGCGAGCTTGTTCCTGTCGAGGCGGTCGAAGTCATGGCGCCGGCCAAAACGGGGATGTATGCGATGGCCCACGATCCGCCGATCTGGAAAAAATACCGGGACATTCTTCGCCGCCAGAGCGGGTTTCGCGGCCAGCTCATCCAGCTTCAGAAGTTCCAATTCAATGTGCAGGCCCGGGGCGAAGATGTGGCGCTGATCATCGCCACCGCTGAAACGCAGATTTATGCCAATATTCTCATTACCATCGGAGTCGTTCGATGATAAGGAATTCATCATGAAAAACGAAAATCGTCCGACTACCCTCGGATTAAAGCCCAGTTTTGGATTTGGTGATCGCCTCGGCCTGGCCACTCCGGGGCATGCTGCCGCATTGAAGCGCACGGGCTCGGGCATCGAGCCGATCTTTGCCCAGCAGTCGATCCGCGAAATGACGCGGACCAACCGCACGCCGCAGCAAGTGATGGATGATGCGCTCGAACGGCGCTAAGCAGGCCGGGTTCACCGGCATTCAGGGCGCGGATGCGGATCATCTCAAGACACCCGCCGACGTCGAACGGACGGCGGCTGCGGGATTCGTCTTTTTCACGATCGATCCGTCCGGCGAAGTGGATGTGAACGCCGATGATTACAACTCCGACCAGCTTGCCGAGAAATTCAAGCCGCTGGCGAGGGAAGTGACCTGGCTGGATCAGTACGAGGGGAAAAAGATCAAGCTGGCCCGGGCCACGATCATCGATTTTTCTCCCGCTGTTTGCCGCCGCGCCGCGGTGAAATATGGCCGCGCGATCGCCATGGCCGCCAAGCTGGCCAAGCACATCGAGCAGACGGCCGAAAAACACAATCAGCCGTTTGAGATCGAACTCAGCGTGGATGAAACCCCGCGGCCGACAACGTTGGCGGAGCATTACATCATTGCCGATCAATGCGTGAAGAGCGGCATGAAGCTCGTCAGCCTCGCTCCGCGATTTATCGGAGAATTTGAAAAGGGAGTCGATTACAAAGGGGATGTTTCCGCGTTGGAGAAATCACTGGCCGATCACGCGGCAATCGCCAAACAGCTCGGGCCGTACAAATTGAGCCTGCACAGCGGGTCTGACAAACTTTCGATTTATCCCTCGCTGGCTCGCGCGACCAATGGGCTGTTCCATGTGAAAACGGCCGGGACGAGCTATCTCGAAGCCCTGCGCGTCGTCGTTCGCGTTGATCCCAAATTGTTTCGCCAGATCATCAATCTTTCGCGGGCGCGTTACGACACCGATCGCGCCACTTATCACGTATCGGCCACGCTTAAATCGGCCAAGCCGGCTGAAGAGATCACAGATGTGCGGGCCCTCGAAGAGGCGTATCTCGGTCTCTGGCCTGATGTTCCTGCCGGCAAAGGGTTCAGCGATCCAGGGCGGCAGATCGTTCACTGCACCTTCGGCTCGGTTCTGTGCGATCCGAAGCTCGGCCCGCTCGTCAAACAAGTGGTGGCCGAGAATCAGGATATTTACACGCAGATTCTCGACGAACATTTTGGAAAACATCTCGAAGCTCTTAAAGAAGGAATGTAAGGAATCCAGCCATGCTCAATATTCGTAATCCGAAAGAGACGAAATTCGATCTGATCAGTCTGGGCGAATGCATGATTCGCCTTTCGCCGCCGGCGCATGGGCGCATCGAGTTCGCCAATTCACTGGAAGTCTGGGTCGGCGGCGGGGAATACAACGTCGCCTATGCCCTGGCTCGCCTGGGGCTGCGCACCGGTTTCGCCAGCCGGCTTGTGGACAATCCGGTCGGCCGGATCATTCTCAATCACGCCCGCAGCGTCGGCATGGACGTGAGCCATTGGTCGTCGCCAAATACGACGGCGTCGGCCGGGCCGATCGCATCGGGCTGAACTTCACCGAAGTCGGCACCGGCGTTCGCGCCAGCGTCACGATGTACGACCGCGGCCATTCCGCCGCCAGCAATATCAAGCCGGGAATGATCGATTTCAAGAAAGTTTTCAAGGAGCAGGGCGCTCGCTGGCTTCACACCGGCGGAATTTTCGCGGCCCTCTCCGACGGCACCGCCGCCGTCTGCAAAGAGGCGATCATTGCCGCCAAGGAGGCCGGCACGATCGTCAGCTACGATCTGAATTTCCGCTCCAAGCTCTGGACCGCCAGAAGGCCCAGCAGGTCACCGAGGAACTTGTTCCCCATCTCGACTGCCTCATCGGCAACGAGGAGGATTTCCAGAAAGTCCTCGGCTTTGAAGTCGAAGGCGTCGATGAAAATCTCTCCGCCCTCGACACCTCCGCCTACAAGAAAATGGTCGAGAAAGTCGTCAAGGCCTATCCCAACGTCAAAGTCGTCGGCACCACGCTTCGCGAAGTAAAATCGGGCCTTGTCAACAACTGGTCGGCGATTCTGTACGTCGACGGAAAATTCTACGAAAGCCGGCGATTCGACAACCTGGAAATCGAAGACCGCGTCGGCGGCGGCGACGGATTCTCCAGCGGATTCGCCTATGGATTCCTCAACGGCAAAACCCCGCAGGAATGCGTCGATCTCGGCGCCGCTCACGGAGCGCTGCTGCAAACCACGCGCGGCGATACCAGCCAGATCGATCTGGAAGAATTGAACCACGTATTCAAGGGCGGCAGCGCCGGATCAAGCGCTAGGAGACCCAAAGCCGTGCGAATTTTATTGACCACCACCAGTTTTCAGGATACCCCCGGCGCACATCACGATGCCTTGAGAAAATCCGGCTTCGAAATCGTCACCGCGCGTGGGCCGCTGAGCGAGAGCGAGATGCTCGATCTGGTCCAGACCGGTTTCGACGGCCTGCTCAATGGCGACGATCACATCACGGCAAAAGTGATCGACGCGGCATTGCCCAAGCTGAGCGTCATCGCCAAATATGGAATCGGACTGGATTCGATCGACGTGAAATACGCGACGGCCAAAAAGATTCCGGTCCTCTTCACGCCCGGCGTCAATCACACGACCGTCGCCGAGCACTGTTTTGGTTTGATGATCGCGCTGGCCAAGCATTTCTGGCCGCACCTTCGCTCCACCAAAAGCGGCGGCTGGAAGCGGATCACCGGCAACGAACTTTTCGGCAAAACCATCGCGGTGCTGGGAGTCGGACGCATTGGCAAGGAAGTCATCAAGCGAGCTGTCGCTTTTGATATGAAGTTGATTGGATTTGACCGGTTCTGGGATCACGAGTTTGGCCAGCAGTACAATGTCCAGCGCCGCGACGATTCCCGACGCGATCAAGGAAGCCGATGTTGTGTCGCTGCACATGAATCTCGACGACACCAACCGCGGCTTATTCAACAAGGATTTGCTCTCGAAAATGAAAAAAGGGTCTTATCTGATCAACACCGCGCGCGGCGGATTGGTCGTTGAGAACGACATCGCCGACGCCTGCCGCAACGGGCATCTGGGCGGATATGCCACGGATGTCCTCGACAAGGAGCCTCCCGCACGGATCATCCTTTTCGAGAGATTGATAATATTATTGTGACGCCGCACGTCGGCAGCCGGACGTTTGAAAGCGTCGAGCGGCAAGCGATGCGGGCGGTGATGAATCTGGTAAATTTCCTGAACGGCAATAAGGATTACATTCAGGCAAATAAGTTTTGATGATTGCCTATTGCCTATTTCCAATTGCCCATTTGGGATAGAGACGTGAATGCTACCGAACTGAAACGGCGAACGTTTGATTTTGGTCAGCGGGTGATCCGATTGGTTCCGCGCGTTACCTAAGAACGTGGAAGGCCGGGCGATTGGCAACCAATTGGTTCGGTGCGGCACGGCTGTGGGAGCTAATTATCGTGCGACTTGCAAGGCGCAAAGCCGAGCCGAATTCATCGCCAGGATAGGCGTTGTTGAGGAAGAAGTGGACGAAACCGCATTTTGGCTTGAAACAATCGTGGCCGCTCAAATACTAAAATCATCCCTGGTCCAAACGCTTCTCGAAGAGGCTCGGGCATTGGAGCGAATTTTTGGTCAATCGCGCGTGACTGCGATTCGAGCGAGGCCACGAAAATTTGACGATCGTCCCCAAATAGGCAATAGGAAATAGGCCATAGGAAATATAACACCGGAGCATATATGTCCCAACAAGCAGCCGTCGCAGACATCGGCCTCATCGGCCTGGCCGTCATGGGCGAAAATCTCGCTCTGAATATCGCCGATCACGGGTTTAAAGTCGCGGTCTATAACCGCACGACCGCGGTGATGAAGAAATTCATCGCCCGTGAAAAACCGCCGGGTGGGTTGGTGGCGTGCGAAACCGTGAAGGAACTGGTCGCGGCGGTGAAGCGGCCGCGGAAGTTCATCATTCTGGTCAAAGCCGGAGCGGCCATTGATGCGGTGACGAAGGAACTGATCGACGCCGGCGTCGAGAAAGACGACATCGTCGCCGATTGCGGCAACTCGCTCTGGACCGACACGATTCGCCGCGAGCGGGATTATGCCGCCAAGTGCAAATTCTTCGGCTCGGGCGTTTCGGGCGGGGAGCTTGGGGCGCGGTTCGGGCCGTCCATCATGCCGGGCGGGGATCCCGATTCGTGGAAACATCTCAAGCCGATCTGGGAAGCCATCGCGGCAAAGGTCGATCCGAAAACCGGCAAGCCGATCGAAAATTATGCCCCCGGAAAACCCGTCACCGGCGGCGTTCCCTGCACCGCTTACATCGGGCCGAACGGCGCGGGCCACTATGTGAAGATGGTTCACAACGGAATCGAATACATCGACATGCAGTTAATCGGCGAAGCGTATTGGCTGATGACCAATCTGCTGGGCATGAAGCCGCCGGAATTGAGCAAGGTTTTTGCCCAGTGGAACCAGGGCGATCTGGATTCGTATCTGATTCAGATCACGGCCGATATTTTGCAGCAGAAAGACCCGGTCCATCCGCAGGATTATCTGGTCGATCACATTCTCGACGCCGCCGGCCAGAAGGGGACCGGAAAATGGACCAGCACCAATGCGCTGGACATGGGCATTCCCGCTAACGCGATCGCCGAGGCTGTTTTCGCCCGTTGCCTGTCGGCATTGAAAGAAGAGCGCGTTGAAGCGAGCAAAACGCTCAAGGGTCCGGACGCCGCGTACAAGGGCAACCGCGACGAGCTGGTCGCCGCCATCCGCGATGCCCTCTATTGCTCCAAGATTTGCGCGTACGCCCAGGGCTTTCAGCTCATGCGCGAGGCCCAGAAGGAATATAAGTGGAAGCTCAACTTCGCCGAGATCGCGGCGATCTGGCGTGGCGGATGCATCATCCGCGCCCGCTTCCTGCAGAAGATCATGGATGCCTACGGGCGCAATGCCGATCTCGTGAACCTGCTGCTCGATCCATACTTCAACGAGCAGATCACCAAGGCGCAAACCAACTGGCGGAAAGTGGTCAGCCTGTCAGCCACCAACGGCATCGCCGCCCCGGCGTTCATGAGCGCGCTGGCATATTACGACGGATATCGCAGCGCCCGCCTGCCGGCGAATCTGCTCCAGGGCCAGCGGGACTATTTCGGCGCTCATACGTACGAGCGCGTTGACGCCCCGCGCGGAAAATTCTTCCACCTCGATTGGCCGGAGCCGAAGCGGCCGCAGATTGATATTCAACCTGGGAGCGGCGGGGGCCACTAAATCTCTGATCAATTATGGCTACCACCTACATCGTTCCTCATAAGCTTCACGATGATCTCGTCGCAGCGGCGTATCGGCATCGCGGATTCACCGCCGACGAGGCCGCGGCCGCTGCGCAGCTTCAGCAACATCACCGCGCGGCACGGAATTAAAACCCACAATGCGATCAAGGCCCTGCATCTAGACGAACATTTCGGATCAAAGGCCGGCGGTTGCGTGCCGGGCGCGAAATCGAAAAGCTTCCCTCCCGCTATAAAGCTGTCGCCCGATGGAACTCAAATAAAAAGCTCGGCCAGGCGGTGGCATTGGAAGCCATGGATGAGGCGATGCGGCTGGCAGACGACTACGGCATCGGCGCGGTGGCCGTCGATAACGCGTTCCATTATTTGTGGGGCGGCGGATATGTCATCGATGCCGCGGAAAAAGGATATATCGCCTATACCTGCTGCACGGCGGCATTGGCCGAGGTTGTTCCGCACGGCGGAAAATTTCCGACGCTCGGCACCAATCCGCATTCCTGGGGATTTCCGACGAAGGAAGCGGTCGGTTTTTGCGTCTGCATCGACTGGGCCACCAGTGTCGTCGCCATGGGACGCGTTCAGCAGTTCCTCCGGGAAGGCAAGCCGCTCCCGCCGGGCTGCGGCGTTGATATGGATGGAAAAGAGACCACCGATCCAGCGAAAATCGTCGCGCTCCTTCCCTTTGGGCAGCACAAGGGATACGGCTTGTCGCTGATCGATGAGCTTATGGCGGCATATATCGGCGGATCGATTCCAACGCTGCGCAGCCGCTGGAATACCGGCCCGACCGAAGAGAAGCGGACGCCGGCGTTTTATTTTCAGTGCATTCGCCCCGAGGCGATCGACTGCGAGGATTTCGCGATGGGCCGCAAGCAGATTCAGAACGTCAAGGCCGTCCTTGCGGACATCCTGGGTCATGGAAACGACAAGAGCATTCTGCCGGGCCAGATCGAAGCTGATGCCGCCAAGTTGAGCGACAAGCATGGCGGCCTGCTGTTCACCGCGGCTGAGGTTGATGCTCTCAGCCAGATCGCCAATGAAGCCCAGTTCAAGTTTGACCGCGCCCAGCTTCGCGCGGTGGAGGGTTAATTTCGCCATGGCCTATAAAGGATTCGATATCACCGGCAAGGTCTGTCTCATCACCGGCGGAACGAGTGGGCTGGGCAAAGCCATCGCCCTCGGCTTCGCCAGCGCGGGGGCAAAGATCGTTGCCGGCTCCAGCAGCGCGACCAAGGTTGACGCGGTTCGCAAGGAATTCGGCGCGGGGCATGAGACGGTGCAATTGGACGTTTCAGATGAGAACAGCGTCGCCGCCGCGATGGATTTCACGGTCAAGCGTTATGGCCGGCTCGATGCGGTGATTAACGCCGCCGGGGTCATTCAGCGCAAGCCGTCGCTTGAGGTGACGGTCGCCGAATTCGAGCGGATTGTGCGGATCAACCTGACGGGTTCGTTCATTGTGGCCCGCAATGCTGCCCGCGTGATGAAGGAGCAGCCCGCCGACGCCAAGGGCCAGCGAGGATCGATCGTTTTCATCGCCTCGCTCAACAGCTTTATCTCGCTCAGCGAGGTTCTGGCTTACGCATCGAGCAAATCGGGCGTGTTGGGTCTGGTGCGGGGACTCGCCAACGAGTGGGCGCCGCTCGGGATTCGCGTCAATGCGATCGCTCCGGGCCTTTTCCCGACCGATCTCAATCGTCCCCTGATCGAAAACACCCCGCGAGGCGACTGGATGAGGGAGCATACGCCCCAGGCCCGTTTCGGCGATGCCGAGGAACTCGTGGGTGCGGCGATCTATCTGGTTTCGCCCGGCGAAGCTTTACCGCGGGGCACACATTGATCGTCGATGGTGGATTTCTCTCCCGCGGCGTCGGAAGTCCGGGAACGCCTGCTAAGATGCCAAAATGATTGAACAACTCAAATCACATATCCGGGACATCGCCGATTTTCCCAAGCCGGGAATCCTTTTTCGGGACATCACGCCGCTGCTGGCGGATCCGTCCGCGCTGGCGTTGTCGATTGAATTGCTGGCCAACCCGTTCCGCGGGAAGCGCATCGATCTGGTCGTCGGGGCGGAAAGCCGGGGGTTCATCTTCGGCACGGCGGTCGCTTGTTGTCTTTCAGCTGGTTTCGCCCTTGTGCGAAAGCCGGGCAAGCTTCCCCACAAGCGAATCGCGATGAGTTACGACCTGGAATACGGTAAGGATACGCTGGAGATGCACGCCGACGCGATTGTGCGCGGCCAGCGCGTGCTGATCGTCGACGATGTCCTGGCCACCGGCGGAACGATGAAAGCCTGCTGCGATCTGGTGGATCAGCTTGGTGGGGAATTGGCGGGGATTGCGGTGCTGATCGAATTGGCGGGGCTCAACGGCCGATCAAAAGTCGCCCCGCGAGCGGTTCATTCCGTGCTGACGTATTAGTAGATAACCCCAGAAGTTATTCCGGATCGTCTTCCGACCCTTCGTCGGTCCGCCTGAGCCGGGTGATTCCCTGCCCTTTAACGCTCCCGAGCACGCCACGCCTTGAGGTGCTGAGAAATTCCAGCAATTCCCTGATTTCCGGCAGCAACGGCACGGTTTTCCGGATCGCTGCTACTGCCGATGGCAGTGTTCGGTTCATGTGCAAACAATAAAATGCGGATCGAACGGCATGAATGGTCTCTCGCGACATGCCGGCGCGTTTGCACCCAACAGCGTTGTATCCCTTGAGACCCCTGTATCGCACGGCGGAAAAGGGCGGCGCATCGTGAGTCAGCGCCTCGTTACCCGAGACAATGGCTAATCTTCCGATCCGGACGAACTGATGGATCATCGCGCCGCCCGCCAGGAACGCCTGGGTTCCCACAATGCAGTGGCCTCCCAGTGTCGCCCCGTTGGCCATCACCACATTCTCGCCGACCACGCAGTCGTGGGCCACGTGACTTCCGGCCATCAACATGCAGCCGCTGCCCACTCGCGTAGCCCGATCCGGATCAGGGGAGATTGAACGGTGGATGGTGGCGGTTTCACGGATGATGACGTTGTCGCCAATGATCGCCCGGGTGACCGACCCGTCATATTTGCTGTGCTGCGGCGCCATCCCGACGAATGCTCCGGGGCCGATCAGGCAATTCTGCCCGATAGTGGTGGCTCCATGGATATGGCAATGTTCCTGAATCGTGGTGCCGGGACCGATGATGACGCCGGCCTTGATGATGCTGTAAGCCCCAACGGCCACATCTTCCGCCAACTCGGCTCGGCGATCTACGATGGCTGTTGGATGTATTTCTCGCATGAGTGCCGTTGGCGGCATTAAGAGACTCCGGAATTCTATTGGCCGGCACGTCCCATCACAAATCCGAACGAGCCTGCCCTGTACCCAGGCCTTCTAATCCGGTAATTAATCAGGCACATGCTTGATACCTGGGTGATGTTTGGTGTCGCCGCCCTTTTGCTTCGCGCCGGCTTCGCTCTATACGCCGCCGGCATTTCCCGGTCAAAGAATACGATCTCCTGCCTCTTTCGGGCCACGGTAGAAATCGCTGTCGGAATATTAGGCTACTGGTTGATCGGAAGCGCGATTCGCGGTTCCTGGCATGAAATCGCCCACCCCATGGGATCGGCGGCCCTGTTTCTCGCCGCGACGTTTCTTATCGGACCCGCGGTTGTGTCCGGCGCCACCCTGGAACGGGGACGGGCCGTGGTCGGTATTGCTTCAGCTATTTTACTTCCTGGAATTCTCACCCCCCTGGCGTGGCGGCTGCTTCAATGGAATTGGCTGGTTAGCCGCGGGTTTGTGGATGAGGCGGGAGCGATATTCATCCATGTATCAGCCGGTCTTTTCGCCGCGGTAGCCGCCATCGCCATTGGGCCGCGGCTGGGAAAGTACAACCGCGATGGCTCGACCAATGTGATTCTTGGCCATAATCTTCCGCTGGCGTCGGGCGGGATTTTGCTCATCTTTGCGATGTGGATTCCTTATGTCGCCGGTTTTGCTTCGGACGGTAATGTCGCGGCGCTGAATGCTGTCCTCGCCGCTGCCGCCGCTGTGGTTGCCGCCGCGATTTATTGCGTTGCCCGTTATGGCCGCTCTGATGTCTTTCTGGTTTTCGCCGGTCTGCTCGGCGGTCTGGTTGCCATCACCGCTGGGGCTGATCTACTGACGTCTTCCCAGGCCGTCGCCATCGGGGCGGTGGCCGGGATCATCGTTCCATACGCCGTGGTTAAGCTGGATATGTTCTGGAAGATCGACGATCCGGCCGGGGGAATCGCCATCCATTGCATCGGCGGCATCTGGACGCGCTGGCCATCGCGATCCTCGCGCGGGGACCTGGGGCCAGCGAATCGAGCGCTTAGGAGTGGAAGGCGTTGGGCTGGGAATGATCGCGGTGCTGACGCTGGTTGTGTCGGGCCTGCTATTTTTCATTGTGCGAGCTGCTACCCATGTGCGTCTCTCCGAAGCCAACGAATTTGAGGGGATGGACCTTGCGGAATACGACCTGAACGCTTATCCCGATTTCCAGCAGACAACGATTAAGAGCTATCACCTTCGAGAGATGTAAACCATGGCACTGGAAGTCGGAATTGTCGGACTGCCCAACGTCGGCAAGAGCACCATCTTCAACGCCCTGACGGCGGCGGGGGCGCTGGCGGCGAATTATCCGTTTGCCACGATCGAGCCGAACGTCGGCGTGGTTGCCGTGCCGGATGATCGGCTGAAAATCATCAACCAGTTTCAGAAGACGGAGAAAATCATCCCGGCGTCGCTTCGGGTGGTGGATATCGCCGGCATCGTTCGCGGAGCCAGCACCGGCGAGGGGCTGGGCAACAAGTTCCTCTCCCACATCCGCGAGGTCGATGCCATCTTGCACGTCGTCCGCTGTTTCGCGGGCACCGACATCATCCACGTCGAGGGAACCGTCGATCCGATCCGCGATATCGAAACCATCGACACCGAGTTGGCACTGGCGGATCTGGAAACCGTCGGATCATCGCTCGACAAGGCCGAGCGCCTCGCCCGCAGCGGCGACAAGGAAGCGGTCATCAAGGCCGAACTGCTCGAGCGCTGCAGCAAGGTTCTCAATGAAGCCAAGCCCGTGCGGCTCGCTTGATCTGGACACTGACGAGCGGAAGCTGATCAAATCGCTCGGACTGATCACCGCCAAGAAAGTGCTATACGTCGCCAACGTGGATGAATTGGACATTCATGGCCGGGGTCCGCTGGTGGAGCGTGTTCGCCAGCGGGCGGCATTGGAAGGGGGCGCGGTCGTGCCGGTCTGCGGAAAGCTGGAAGCGGAACTCTCCGAACTGGACGACGCCGATCGGCGGGAGATGCTGGCCGCGATGGATTTGAAAGAGCCGGCCCTGGCGACGCTCGCTCGCGAGGCGTATCGGCTGCTTGGCCTGCACAGTTATTTCACCTCCGGCCCGAAGGAAATTCGCGCCTGGACGATTCCCATCGGCGCCACCGGTCCGCAGGCGGCCGGCGTCATTCACACCGATTTCGAGCGCGGGTTCATCCGGGCCGAGGTTTATACGCTGGAGGATTTGCAAGCAATATCAAACCGAGCCGGCCATCAAAGCGGCCGGGAAGATGCGGGCCGAAGGAAAGTCGTACATCATGCACGACGGGGACATCGTGCATTTCTTGTTCAATGTGTAGTTATTGTCTCTACTCCAAAAATAAATACCGAACCACAATCGCGCCAAAATAAACGCTTGTCATCAGGACGAGAAATCCGACGCTGAAATGAACGGGATTAAGACGATCCCGCTCCGCGGAATCTGCGAAAGTTATATCAACCATCCTTGGCTCTCCTTTCAGTGATATCGAACAACATCATCATATGTTATCGGACCCGTTCATACAAAACCTGTAAATTCTAGAAGCGCTTTACTGAATCCATGAGATCAGAAAAGGAAAAGAATAAGTCGTATTTTCGGTCACGGTGTTTGTGACGCTCAAAATCGTTTGCTCGAATAGGAGAAATCGCCACCGTCGCGAAACCCGTCGGCTCGCCTGAAAGGGTTCCTGAGATCCTTCTGCTGGCGAGAAGGCATGTCAGAACTTTTTCAGGCCAACTGGCGACGTCAGCGGCGGTGACGCCCGCTCCTATTCGAGCTAATCCCGCCAATCGTCAAAAACGGCGTGACCGAATATATGACTTGTCTTTGTAGGTTTTTCACTCCCGACGCTCGTTTCAAGCCGAGCGCCGCTTGAGAGTGTGGTCAGACTCTATATATGGACGCTCACGCGCCTATTGCGTACCATCCCGCATAATCGCGCTCTGACGTTGATCCGCAAAAAAGAAACACACATACATGAGACATTTTGACTGTATCGCGATTGGCTCCGGCCCGGCCGGGCAGAAGGCGGCCATTCAAGCCGCCAAGCTTGGCAAGCAGGTCTGCATCATCGAAAAGAGCAATGTCCTCGGCGGCGCTTCCATCAACACCGGGACCATCCCCTCCAAAGCCCTGCGGGAAGCCGTCCTCCATCTGACCGGCCTGAACAAACGCACTCTTTTCGGCGAGAGCTACCGCGTCAAACGGTCCATCACCATCGCGGACCTGATCTATGTCAGCCAGCAGGTGGTCCACAATGAGCTGGCCCTGATCCGCGATCAGCTTGAGCGGAACAATGTCGAATTGGTCTGGGGGTCGGCCCGTTTCGATCAGCCGACGGTTATCCGCGTCGAACGTCCTGACGATTTCGAGGTTGTCAGCGGTGACACGATCATTGTTGCCACGGGCACCCGGCCCGCCCGGCCGGATTCAGTTCCTTTTGACGACAAAACCATTTTTACTTCCGATGAATTGCTCAAGCTCGATTCCATCCCCAAGACGATGATCGTTGTCGGCGGGGGAGTCATCGGCATCGAATACGCCTGCATGCTTGCCGCCCTCGGCGTCAAAATTACGCTGGTTGAAGGCAAGCACGAAGTCCTCGGCTTTCTCGACAACGAAATCACCGAAGCCCTGCAATATCAGATGCGGCGGATGGGCAGTGACCCTGCGGCTGGGCGAAAAAGTAGCCAAGATCGAGCGATTGCCTGCCGCCGAGGGAGGAATCAATGGAGCAATCGTCCAGGCGACACTCGAAAGCGGCAAAGCCCTTTGCGCCGAGACGCTGCTGTACGCGGTCGGACGGCAGGGCACGACCTCAGCCATGCAGATCGATCGCGCCGGCCTGAAAGCGGATGACCGTGAACGCCTGAAGGTCAACGCCAATTACCAGACGGATGTGCCGCACATTTATGCCGTCGGCGACGTGATCGGCTTCCCGGCCCTTGCCAGCACCGCCATGGAGCAGGGGCGATTGGCTGTCTGCCATGCCTTTGGGGTCCAGACGTGCAGCATTCCTGAGCTATTTCCGTACGGCATCTATGCGATCCCGGAAATTTCGATGGTCGGCCGCACCGAAGATCAGCTCACCACGGCCGGCATTCCGTATGAGGCGGGCATCGCCCAATATCAGCGAACTCGCCCGCGGCCAACTGCTCGGCGATACCGATGGCATGCTCAAGCTATTGATTCATCAGGAGAGCCGCCAAATCCTCGGCGTCCACGCCATCGGCACAGGCGCGACGGAACTCATCCACATCGGTCAGGCGGTCATGGCTTTCCAGGGAACGCGTCGACTATTTCATCAACAGCGTCTT
The DNA here is from genome assembly GCA_963773725.1 of uncultured Phycisphaerales bacterium. Lineage (GTDB taxonomy): Bacteria > Planctomycetota > Phycisphaerae > Tepidisphaerales > Tepidisphaeraceae > PALSA-1353. The sequence continues at coordinate 753,727 of CAVZCA010000004.1, read as the reverse complement.
CAACTACCCAACCCTGGCCGAGGCATACAAAGTCGCCGCCCTGAATGGGGCGAATAAACTCCAACATTTGTAATGCGATGTCAGTGCGAGGCAGGGGCAGGCGAAGGCTGACTCGCCGGCACAAGTCGGCGGGGGATGTCGATTCGGCGATCGTTCAGAGCCCCCGCAGCCAACCAACCACCCCACAAGCCCGCAATGATCGCCACAGTTTTAATGAGGATTCGTAGTGGGTGGCGAGGGCGTTTCACGGGAGCTAAGTATATCTTTTTTGCAATCCTCTTACATTCAGTCCAAGAGGCCTGCCGGAACTTTTTCAGGCCAGCTAGTGGCGTCCACGGCGGCAACGATTTCTCCTATTCGAGCCGACGGTTTCCATCGTCACAAACACCGTAACCGATCATCCATCCCTTCTTATCCATCTGCCAAGTTGGCAACCACTTCTTGCGACATGTCCCACCCTCTGCCACGGTGACAGTTACACAAGATGAGAGCAGATATAAAATATTGACATAAGTAATTATTATATAAGCCTTAACGATCAATCGGCTGCTTGAAGTACTCCGGCATTGGGTTTGTTCTAGGGCTTTCACTCAGGCGCGGAGATTCCTCGTCTGGATTCGAGGCAAATAAACGCAACACTGAAGGAGACCTGACATGGCGGCAAAGATGCTGTCCTTTGACGCGGAAGCACGGAAAAGCCTGCTCGAAGGTGTGACAAAGCTCTCCCGGGCGGTGAAAGCCACCCTCGGGCCCAGGGGCCGCAATGCCGTGATCGATAAGGGCTGGGGAGCGCCAACCATCACCAAAGATGGCGTTACCGTCGCCGAAGAAATCGAACTCAAGGACAAATTCGAAAACATCGGCGCCAAGCTCGTCAAAGAAGCCGCCAGCAAGACCAGCGATGTGGCCGGCGACGGCACCACCACCGCAACGGTTCTGGCCGAGGCGATCTTCAAGGAAGGCTATCGCAACCTCGCCGCCGGCGCTGATGCCATGGCCCTGGCCCGCGGCATTCGCAAGGCCGTCGAAGCCGTCATCGAAAACCTCAAGAAACAATCCAAGCCCATCAGCGGCAAGGCCGACATCGCCAACGTCGCCTCCATCTCCGCCAACAACGACCGCGAAATCGGCAACATCATGGCCGATGCGTTTGAACGCGTCGGCAAGGACGGCGTCATCACCGTCGAAGAAGGCAAGAGCCTCGAAACCTACGTTGATGTCGTCGAAGGCATGCAGTTCGACCGCGGCTATCTCTCGCCCAACTTCATCACCAACCCCGACGAGATGACCGTTGAATTGGAAAAGGCCTTTGTCCTGGTTTACGAGGACAAAATTTCCGCGGCCACCAAGCTCATTCCGCTGCTGGAAAAAATCCAAAAGGCCAAGCGGCCGCTGCTGATCATCGCCGAGGATATCGAAGGCGAAGCCCTGGCGACGCTGGTCGTCAACAAGCTGCGCGGCATTCTCAACGTCGCCGCCGTGAAAGCGCCCGGCTACGGCGATCGCCGCAAGGCGATGCTGGAAGACATCGCGATCCTCACCGGCGGCGAAGCCGATCATGAAAGACCTGGGCATCGAGCTGGATAAAGTCGAAATCGACCAGCTTGGCCAGGCCAAGCTCGTCCGCATCGACAACGACAACACGACGATCATCGAAGGCGCCGGCGACACCAAGGCGATCCAGGGCCGGATCGAGCAGATCCGCCGCGAAATCGAAATCACCACCAGCGATTACGATCGCGAGAAGCTCCAGGAACGCCTGGCCAAGCTGGCCGGCGGCGTGGCGCAGATCAACGTCGGCGCGGCCACCGAAGCCGAACTGAAAGAAAAGAAATCCCGCATCGAAGACGCCCTGCACGCCACCCGCGCCGCGGTGGAAGAAGGCGTCGTCGCCGGCGGCGGCGTCGCGATGATCCGCGCGATGAAAGCCCTCAACGGCGGCAGAAATCTGAAACTCGAAGGCGATGAAGCCGCGGGCGTGAAGATCGTCCGCCAGGCGCTGACGGCCCCGCTCCGGCAGATCGCCGAAAACGCCGGCACCAGCGGCAGCGTGGTCGTTCGCCGCGTTATGGAATCCAAAGACAACGAAGGCTTCAACGCCCTGACCGGCGAATATGTTGACGTCGTCAAAGCCGGCATCATCACGCCGACCAAAGTCGAGCGCACCGCCCTGCAAAACGCAGCGGAAGTGGCGATCCTGCTGCTGACGACCGATTGCATCATCGTCGAAGCCCCCAAGAGCAAGGACGACCACGCCGGCCATGGCCACGGCGACGAAGGCATGGGCGGAATGGGCGGCGGCATGGGCGGAATGGGTGGCATGGGCGGCATGGATGATGATGTGATTAGCCGGATTGCCATCGGATGCAAGGAACATGCGAGGTAACGAATGCCGACAGTGTTGCGGCTCAAAGGCTATCGATTCGGATTTTATGCCAGCGATGCCGATGAACCGCCGCATGTGCATGTGAAAAAGGATGGCAAGCACGCGAAATTTTGGTTGCGGCCGGTGGTCGGATTGGAGTTCAATGAGCGATATCGACCGCATGAATTGAACGAAATTGAGAAGATGATCGAGGAAAATCGGTCGACGTTGTTGGAGGCATGGCGTGACTCTTTCGGACGCTAGAGCATTGAACGGACAGTTCGCGCGAATCGGTGCGTGTCACTGATGAGGCGATCACCGTCAAACTGGAAGACGGCCGATCGGTTTCAGTTCCGACAAAATGGTATCCTCGACTCGTGCATGCGACGCTGACGCGAGCGGAACAGATTATGAGATCGACAGCTATGGAATGACCTGGCCGGATGTTGAGACGGATTTCAGCATCCGAGGGATTTTGCTCGGGCCGAAAAAGCGGTGAATCGGCGGCGTCGTTCAAGTTCTGGCTTGAGCATCGACGGAAAGGCCGAAAGGTGACTATTGAGGATTACATTAAGAGCTGTCGAATACGGCAGACGCGAAGAATGTAGAAAAATGCAAAAGTGGACAGAAGGACGTCACTGATATTCGACAAAGGACCAATAGGATCAGAGGAACAGAACTATGAAACTTCGACCCCTGCAGGATCGCGTGATCGTCAAGCAATCGGAAGCGGAAACCAAAACCGCCAGCGGAATCGTTCTGCCGGATTCGGCCAAGGAAAAGCCGACCAAGGGCAAGGTCATCTCCGCCGGGCCCGGCAAGGTCGATGACAAGGGCAAGCACATGGAACTGGCCGTCCGCACCGGCGACACCGTCTACTACGGCAAATACAGCGGCACCGATATCGAAGTCGATGGCGAGAAATTCGTCATCCTCCGCGAGTCAGACATCCTCGGCGTGCTGGAATAATCGTCATCGTCACTGGTCAGGTCATTTGAAAGTCGACGGAATGTGAATTGACAAGACAACTGCAATCGGAAACGAACTCATGGCAGCGAAACAAATGAAATTTGACAGCGACGCCCGGGCGGAAATCGCCAGCGGCCTGTCGCAGCTTTCCCGCGCCGTCAAGGCCACGCTCGGCCCGCGCGGACGCAATGTCGTGTCTGCAGAAATCGTACGGCAGCCCGCGCATCACCAAGGACGGCGTCACCGTCTCCAAGGAAATCGAGCTTCCCCAGCCGTTTGAAAACATGGGCGCCAAGCTCGTGAACATGGTCGCCAGCAAGACCGGCGATGTCGCCGGCGATGGAACCACCACCGCCACGGTGCTGGCCGAGGCGATTTTACGCTCACGGCCTGCGCATCGGTGACGACGGGCGTCAATCCGGTGACGATCCAGCGCGGCATCATCAAGGCCGCGGAAGATCGCCGCCGAGGCGATCACCGCAGCAATCCAAGAAGGTCAAAGGCCGCGAGGATTACAAGCGCGTCGCCACCATCAGCGCCAACGGCGATGAAAAGATCGGCGACCTGATGGCCGATGCCATGGAAAAAGTCGGCAAGGAAGGCGTCATCACCGTCGATGAAGGCAAGAGCACCGAATCGGTGCTGGAATACACCGAAGGCATGCAGTTCGACAAGGGATATCTGTCGCCCTATTTCCTGACCAATCACGACGACGCTCGAAGCGGTGCTGGAAAACTGCCTGATTCTTCTGCACGAGAAGAAGATCTCCAATCTGGCCGAGTTGCTGCCGCTGCTGAATAAGGTCGTCGACCGGCGGCCGGCCGCTGCTGATCATCGCCGAAGATGTGGAAGCCGAAGCGCTGGCCGCGCTGGTCGTGAACAAGCTTCGCGGCGTGCTGAATATCTGCGCCGTGAAAGCCCCGGGCTTTGGCGATCGCCGCAAGGCCATGATGGGCGATCTGGCCGTCGTCACCGGCGGGAAGTTCATCAGCGAAGACCTGGGCCTGAAGCTTGAAAACGTCGAGCTTTCCGATCTCGGCTCGGCCAAGCGCATCGTGGTCGACAAGGACAACACGCTGATCGTCGAAGGCGCCGGCAAGAAGAAGGACATCGAAGCCCGCGCCGAGCAGATTCGCAAGCAGATCGAAGCCACCACCAGCGATTACGATCGCGAAAAACTCCAGGAACGCCTGGCGAAACTGACCGGCGGCGTGGCGGTCATCAAAGCCGGCGCGGCCACCGAAACCGAAATGAAGGAACGCAAGGACCTGATCGACGATGCCCTGCATGCCACCAAGGCCGCGGCCGAAGAAGGCATCGTCCCCGGCGGCGGCGTCGCGTTCCTCCGCGCCATCGAAGCCGTTGAAAACGCCAAGATCAAAGGCCAAGGGCGATGAGAAGATCGGCTTCGACATCGTCGCCGAGGCGCTGCGCTGGCCGGCGCGGCAGATCGCCGACAACGCCGGCGAAGACGGCGAAGTCGTCGTCGATCGAGATTCTGGAGAACAAGAATCCCGCCTGGGGCTACAATGCCGCCAACGGCGAATATGTCGACATGTTCAAGGCCGGCATCATCGACCCGACGAAGGTCGCCCGCACGGCGCTGCTCAATGCCGCCAGCGTCAGCGGACTGGCACTGACGACCGAAGTGCTGATCACCGAGCTGAAGGAAAAGAAAGGCGAAGAAGCGACGCCGGTCGCCGGAGCGGTGGTCTGATAAATCGCCTCTGACGGCATGAGAATTGAGGCACGGAATACTGCGAGGGCACGAAGATAACGCAATGGCCTCGTGCCTTCGCTGTGTTATCGGGACGTGCGAAATTTTACAGGCGGCTGACAACTTGGAATGCCGATTGGAATTGTGCATTTGCCGAAGCCGATACAATGACATCAGGTAGCGTAGGTCGAAAGGATAGCCGTGGCCACCAGCAAGCGCGATTATTACGAAGTCCTCGGCGTCGCAGCGAACCGCCGACGGCGAGGAGATCAAGCGCGCCTATCGCCGGCTGGCGATGAAATTTCATCCCGACCGCGCCAACGGCGACAAGGCCGAGGCCGAGATCAAATTCAAGGAATGCTCCGAAGCCTACGAAGTCCTTTCCGACGACGGCAAGCGCCGGCGGTACGATCAGTTCGGCCATGCAGGGCGTCACCGGCCAGCACGATTTCTCGCACATGGATGTCACGGACATCTTCTCGATGTTCGACGACATTTTCGGCGGCGCGCTCGGCGGCGGCGGGCGCGCGCGGCGGCGCGCGGCAGGCCAGCGCGCGGATACGATCTGGAAACGCGCGTCGAACTGACGCTGCAGGAAGTCGCCAGCGGCGCGGAAAAGACGATCGATTTTGAAAGACAGGATCGCTGCGAACATTGCAGCGGCACCGGCGCCAAGCCGGGCACCGCGCCGGTCGTCTGCCTGCAGTGCGGCGGGCAGGGACGCGTCGCGCAGCAGGGATTTGGCGGAATGTTCCGCATGGTGGTCGCCTGCCCCAATTGCCGCGGACGCGGAACCGTCGTTCGCGAGCATTGCCCCAACTGCGGCGGCACCGGCCGGCAGCTTCGCAAGCGAACCGTCGTCGTCAAAATTCCCGCCGGCGTGCATGATGGCCAGGCCGTCCGCGTCACCGGCGAAGGCGAAGCCGGCGAAAACGGCGCTGCCGCCGGCGATCTGCACGTGTATATTGCGCGTGAAGGAACATCCGATTTTCTCCCGGCACAACAACGATCTGGTTTGCCAGGTTCCGATTTCATTTTCCGAGGCCGCGCTGGGCGCCAAGATCGAAGTGCCGACGCTGAAGGGCACGCGAGAGCATGGAAATTCCCGCCGGCACGCAGCATGGCGAGGTCTTCAAGCTCAAGGGCAAGGGATTGCCCGATGTGCGATCGTATCGCACCGGCGATGAGCTGGTGCAGATCGTCATCGAGGTGCCGAAGAAACTGAACGATCGCCAGAAACAATTGCTGCGCGAATTCGCCGCCAGCGAAGATGCTCGGCTGCAGCAGCAGCGAAAGGGATTTTTCGACAAGCTGAAGGATCTGATTAAAGGAGAGGATCGAAGAGTTCAACTGCACTGATGAAAATGAAGGCATAATCATGAGACCCACACCACGCCGAACCCAGACGCGGATTCAACCGACAAGCGAAAACGAGGAATCGCTCCGCCAGGAGCGCGATGCGCTGCTTCAGGAGCGCGACAGCCTGTTCGACCGGCTGGCCCGCACCACGGCGGATTTTCAAAACGCCCGCCGGCGGCTGGAGGCCGACAAGGATCAGGCCGTCGCGTTTGCCAACAGCGCTCTGATCAAAAGCCTTCTTGCCCGTGATCGACAATTTCGAGCGGGCGCTGGCCGTCGGGCGCAACGGCGACCGATGCCGCGTCGATTCTCAAGGGGATGCAGATCGTTCACGATCAGTGGATGACGGTGCTGAAGAACCAGTTCGTGGAGTCGATCGCGCCGGAGCCGGGCACGCCGTTCGATCCCGCGACGATGGAGGCGCTGATCCATCAGCCGGACGGAGATCTGCCGCCGAATTCGGTCACGCAACTTTTGCAGCGGGGATATTCGCTGCACGGCCGCACGCTGCGTCCGGCCCAGGTCGCGGTCAGCAAGGCCGAATAGACGCGAATTCGATTGCCATGCCGACCTACGAATATAAATGCGACGCGTGCGGATTTGAGTTCGAGAAGTTTCAGTCGATCAAATCCGTCCGCGATCAAGAAATGTCCCCATTGCGGGAAGAACCGCGTCAAGCGATTGATCGGCACCGGTGCGGGTCTGATCTTCAAGGGCGGCGGATTTTACATTACCGACTACCGCAGCGAAGCGTATAAATCCGCGGCCAAAGCCGACACCGGCGATAAGCGCCGGCCGAAGGAAACCAAGACCGACGACAGCCGATTCGTCAGCTAAGCCAACCGCCGAATCCAAACCCGCGGCTGAATCAAAGCCCAGCGGTGAATCGAAAGCCGGCAACGAATCCAAGCCCGCAGCCGAAGTCCAAACCGCGCCGCCAAGTCGTCGGCCAAGAAGCGACAAACGTCCAAATGATCCCCGCATCAGAGGCTGAGGCCATGCTCTGCCCCATTTGCAAAAAGCGGTGAACGGAGCATGACGATCCGATCGCTCCCAACCCGTTCTTTCCATTTTGCAGCGAACGGTGCCAGTTGATCGATCTGGGCCGCTGGCTGGGTGAAAAGTACCAGATTCCCGTCAAACCGGCCGACGACGCGGAACGATTTTCCGCCTCCAGCGATTGACGACGCCGAGTGAAACCTCGTTCACCGGATCGGCCGTTTTGCCGTCTTGCCCGAATCGTCCAATCGATCGCGCATTTGAACACATCCCCTTTCGCACTATAATGCGCGGCTCAAGGGATGGCCGGCCCTGAGCCGTGGCTTCCCCGCAATGCGAACTCACTGGAAAGGAGCTTCGGCCGATGGCGGACGAAGGGCAAGTTATTCGTGGAATTGACTGGCGAGACACTTTTTCTTTCACGCACATTTTCCGCTCTTTTCGGGTCGCGATTCACCTTTCCAAGCTCGCGCTGGGTCTGGCGCTGTTGCTGACCGTTTATTTCGGCGGCAGGGTCATGGACTGCGGTTGGCCGACGCACGCGCGGGCCGTTCCCGGAGAAATTGCCGAATACGAACACATCGCCAACGGCGACGATCAAACCACTCTCGGCGTCTGGCGCGAGCAAATCCGAAACGCCATCGATGAGGCTTATGCCCAAAGCTGATTAGCTACAGCATCATCGCGAAAGGGCCGAGCGAAACCGATGATGCCTATCAATGCCCGCGTCCTGGATGAAGCGCGAAGTGCGCACTATCATGAGCGACGTTGGAAGATAAGATCATCGCGCATCGCGATGCCGCCGTCGCCAGCGCCAAAAACCAATATCGACGACGCATGTCAAAAACGCCAAGAACGGACGAAGACAAGGCCAGCCTGCTGCACAGCCCGGAACGCCGCGATCGTGGACGCCTACACCGCCGCCCAGACGCGATTGGCATGCAGGTCAGAACCATCGAAGGGCAGGGACTGTTTCACCACCTTTTTCCAATACGAAGTTTTCCAGGTCACCGGCGTCGTCAAGGACGGCGTTCTGCGAAATAACTGGCTGGATACCGGCGGCGTCAAAGACCACGTCTACAATTTCTTCGCGATCGGGCCGATCTGGCTGATCTGGAACCACACGGTCTTCTTCATCATCTTCGCCATCCTGTTCCTTCTCGCCTGGGCACTGTTTGGCGGAGCGATCTGCCGAATCGCCGCCGTCCATGTTGCCCGTGATGAGAAAATTTCCGTCCGGCAGGCGATGAATTTTGCCGTCGGAAAGCTGCTTTCCTTTGCCTCCGCGCCGGTCATTCCGCTGGCGATTGTCATCGTCATCGGGTTGATCGTCTCGCTCGCGGCGCTGATCGGCAATATTCCGTTCCTCGGGCCGATCGCCGTCGGGGCGCTGTTCATCCTGCCGCTGCTCGCCGGGTTTGTGATGACGCTGGTTTTGCTGGGAACCGCCGGTGGATTCAATCTCATGTATCCCACGATCGCGGTCGAAGGCTCCGACAGCTTCGACGCCATCAGCCGCAGCTTCAGCTATGTCTATGCCCGCCCCTGGCGAATGCTCTTTTATACCGTCGTCGCCCTGGCCTACGGCGCCGCGACCTATCTGTTCGTCCACATGTTCATCTGGCTGACGCTGGTGCTCACGCACCATTTCGTCGGCATGGGAATTTTCGCCACCGCCGACAATACCAATGATCTGTCTGTCCACCATGTGGCCCAATCCTCTGGACACCGGGCGGCTTTCCTATACCGCTGATTACCAGGCCCTCACGTTCGGCCAAAAGATCGGCGCATTCTTCATGAACTGCTGGGTGATGTTCCTGGTCTCTTTCCTGGGGGCGTTCGCCATCAGCCTCTATTTCTCAGCCAATACGATTGTGTATTACCTGATGCGCAGCGAGGTGGACTCAACCGAACTGGATGATGTCTATCTCGAGCAATCGGAAGAGGAAATCGAGCCCGCGCTGGGCGCCGCTACGACAAGGGTGACCGTGACCACTGAAGCAACAACGGTCACGCTTACGCCGCCCGAACCGAGCGCTCCTCCATCCGAGCCGTCGGCCGGATGAGATTTCCCGCTTTCGGCCAAAGCCTATGAACCTGGCTGTATTCGGTGCAACAGGCCCTTCCGGCCGGGAGCTGCTCAAGCTGGCGCTCGACCAGGGGCATCGTGTCACCGCGTCCGCCAGGAATCCCGACAAAATTTCGATCCGGCACGATCGATTGAATGTCGTCAAAGGCGACATCCTCGATCCCGCTTCGGTCGATGCAGCCATCGCCGGGGCCGACGTCGTGATATCCGTTCTGGGCGTCCGCAAGTTGGGGAAAAACACGATCCTTTCCGATGGCACACGCAACATCATCGCCGCGATGCAGACCCGCGGCATCCGGCGATTCATCTGCGAAACCAGCCTCGGCGTGGGCGACAGCCGCGGGCAAATGAGCTGGATATTCGAAAAAATCATTTTGGCTTTTTTTCTCGAAAATGCCTTCGCCGACAAGGAGATCCAGGAACAATACATCAAGCAAAGCCAACTGGATTGGACGATCCTCCGCCCGGCGATGCTGACAAACGGCCCAAAGACGGGCGTCTACAAGACATGGGTCGGCAAGACAAAAGAGCCGATACGCCTGAAAATTTCCCGGGCGGACGTAGCCGATTTCATACTGAAGCAATTGAGCAGTTCCGAATTTGTGAGACAAGCCGTGGGATTGTCCTATTGACCCTCCGCGCAGATAATCTGATCGGCAAATTTAATTTTGGAAGCGAGCACCCGTAGCTCAATTGGACAGAGCATCGGTCTTCGGAACCGAGGGTTGCAGGTTCGACTCCTGCCGGGTGCATTGAGTGATTCAATCGACGCTGGCTCGAAAGTTGATCCTGTAACCCACAATCGCAAGATTCCTTGGCATAGGAATCAGCAGTGACGCATGTTCAGGGCGACACATACGCTTCCGTCTGCGCTACTTTGATTCTCTGTCCCGGGCGCAGCGGGACATTCTCGTCGATCCCGTTCATGACGGCGGTCGTCTTCATATCCCACTCATTGTTCATTCGTCGCGACACGTCCGACAGATTTTCGCCGGGACGGACTTGTGCAATTCGCAATCGGGTCACCTTGATTGAAGCTCGCTCCGCTGATGTGAGATCGTGAAAGCTTTCGACGACGCCGCGGACGGTTGCGAGATTGCTTGAAGTCGCGATGGCGAGAAGGCGATACGTGACGCCGCGATGCTGCAGCCACGTGATCTCCATGATAGTCGACGGTTCCGCCATCCTGCTGTGACAGCGAGACGCGCCGGGCGGGAAGATCGCCGATCGTCAGTGATTCCACCGGAGGGGCCGCCATGTTTTTGCTATTTAACTCGGCGATGAACTGCTCGGCTGCCTGGTCGGGGCTGGTGACGCCCGATGAAGGGTCGAGCAACACCGCCGCATCCTGCTTCGGCGAGATGACGACAACGGCTACCGGCATGTTTACGTCCGACCACCCGTGACGGGGCGGTGAATGCGAAGCCCATCGTCGGGTGCAAAAATGCGTCGCCGACAAAGATACCCACCGCCGGGTTGTCGCGAAGGACAAGGCCGTCGAGCATGCCGACGTATGCGTCGCGATCGTGCGGCGAAGGGGGCGGTATGATCGTCGCCTCAAGCTCATCGGCGCGCTCTCGGGTGGCGGCCACGCGCTCTGGTGTCTGGGGATGCGTCTGGAAGATGCTCGGAATGCGCTGGTCCTGCGGGTTGCTGGCGAGCGATTCGAATTGCCCGAGGCGATCGAGAAACTCCGACAGCGCATGCGGATCGAATCCGGCGCGGGCGGCGAGTTCCTGCCCGGTCCGATCGGCCTCGCGCTCCTGATCGCGGCTATATCCCGCAAGAAATAGCCCGCCCAGACCCTGCGCCGGCGCAGCCAGGAGATCACCCACCATCGGCGAGATCGTCCCGACGAGCGCCCCGGGAAGCGCGAAGATCCCCGGCACGGTCGCCGCTTCCATCCGCTGCGCCGCGTGCCGCTTGATCACGTGGGTCGTCTCGTGTCCGAGCACGCACGCCAGCTCATCGGGTGAGTTCGTCAGCGCGAGCAACCCGCGCGTCACATAGACGTAACCACCGGGAAGCGAAAAGGCGTTTGCCACCGGCTGGTCGATGATGTGAAACTGGAAATCATACTGCCGATTGCTGACCTGACTGACGACCTTCTGGCCGATGTCGTTCACGTAGGCGGTAAGTTTCGGATCGTCATAGAGCCCGTCGTTCGCCTCCAGATCCTTCGATGCCTCCGCGCCGACCTTCCGGTCCCACTCGGGCCCATGAGCGCAGCCGCAGGTGATGGCAGCGAGCAACGCACAAAAGAACGTCAACTTCAGCAAGGATTGATTCATCGGTTTTCACCCGGTGATGACTTTCAATCGACACAACTTTAGCGGACCCTCGCCGCAAGGTCAGGGATTCGGTTAGCTGCCCTGGCTCCTTGCATACCATTGCTGCCACATGTGTCGAAAAGCGGCTTCAACATTGCGAACGAATAGCGGTCCATTCATGATTGGGGACTCCTGCATCCGGGTGCGTAGTGTTCGGCGTAGTTCGGCGAGCCAGGGCAAATCGCCGGCCATCTGTTTCGCGATCGAAACGTATTGCTGGAAATCGTCGGCAATCCAATCAGTAAGACCGAGATTGGAAAGGATGGAAACGCCGCCTCGGGCTACGGCGGTGCGACCGCGCAGGGTTACGACCGGCACGCCCATCCATAGCGCGTCCATGGTGGAGGTGTGGCCGTTGAAGGGGAAAGGGTCGAGACATACATCAAGGTCGTGATAGCGAGCAAAATATTCGTGCCGAGAAGTTCTGGCGACAAAGGTCAGACGATCCGGCGAGATTCCGCCGCCGTCAAAGAGTTTGCGCCACCGGATCCAGGTGATGGCCACGCTGGGACTCAATGATCAGCCGCGAGCGCGGGACGGCCTGCAGAATCTGGAGCCATAGCTCCAATGCGGGACGCGTTACCTTGGTAAATTGATTGAGACAGCCGAAGGTGACAAATCCATTGGTCTGGGCCGGCGGCGCACTCACCGGCGGCGCGTCGGCGGGCGGGGGATAGCACCAAAAGCAATGCGGAAGGCGAATGGAGGCTTCAGTATAGTCTCCATCGCTCTCGCCCGGCGGATCGAGATACCGATCGGTCAAACGATAGTGCATGTTTGGAAGGCCGGTCGTGACCGGCGGTCCGAGCATCGTTAACTGAACGGGAGCTGGCTCCCGTGCGAAAACCAGTAGCCGGTTTCCAGCCGTGTGCAGTGTGGTGTCAACCAGCAGGTCAATCTGATCGCTCCGGATTTTGTCCGCCACGCGCTTGTCGTTTAAGCGTGAAATATCGAACCAGTGATCCACGGCTGATTGAAGCTGATTGGTAAGCGAATCGGGTTTTTGGGTGTCGGAGTAGCAGAAGATCTCCATCTGCCGCGGATCACGATGGGTGAAAAGGAGCAGCAGGGATTGTCCGACGGGGTGAGCACGAAAATCGGGAGACAGAAATCCGACTTTCAGCCTTCGATTCGCAGAACGGTCATTGTCATGAGGGCGAATTTCCGACGAGAGCGGCGCGACGCTTCGCCGGGCCCATTGCTGATGCTCTGTGAGAATCGCCTGCGCAGTATACTCGGGGCAAAAATGAAGCAAATAGAGCAGGTTGCTGTTGAATAGGTTGTCCCCGGGTTTCAAGTCGATCGCTTGCCGGTAGGCGGAGATCGCTTCGTGATGTTGTCCCGCTTCGCGAAGGGCGTTACCCAAGCCGCAATAAGCTTCAGCATATTGCGGCTTGAGTGCGATTGCGCGGCGGCGGGCGGAGATGGCCTCATCCAATAGCCCCTTGGACGTGAGTGCATTGCCTAGATTGCTGTGCGCCTGGGCGTATTCCGGCTTGAAAGCAATCGCCCGGTGATAGTTTGCAACTGCTTCGTCAACTTGCCCGCGCTTTTGCAAAACAATGCCGAGATTGTTGTAAGCCTGCACATAATCGGGCTTAAGCCGAATCGACTGGTAAAAAGATGCAATCGCCTCTTCAAATTGCCCTTTGGCCGCCAGCGCGTTTCCAAGATTGCTGTAAGCTTCGGCATAACCGGGCTTGATGTGAATGCCCTGCCGATAGGCCGCGATGGCTTCATCGAGTTGTTCCCTGGCCGTTAGTGCGTTTCCGAGATTGTTGTACGCTTCGGCATAATCGGGCTTCAGCCGAATCGACTCGCGATAAGAAGCAATCGCCTCATCAAGTTGCCCTGAGTCCGCCAAAGCGGCGCCCAAACCCGTATGGGATTCCGCGTCATCAGGCTTGATCTGAATCGCCCGCCGGTAGGCCGCGATGGCTTCATCGCATTGTTCCGTGGCCGTCAGCGCCTTTGCAAGATTGCGGTAAGCTTCGACATAGTCGGGCTTGATCTGAACCGCCTGCCGGTAGGCCGCGATAGCTTCATCTAGTTGGTTGTAGTCCTTTAAAGCGTTGCCGAAATTGTTGTGGTAAGACGCGTTGGTTGAACAAATAGCGATCGCTCGCCGGATCAATTCGACAGCTGCTTCCGACTGGCCACTCTGTCCTGCGAGTACACCCAGGAGATGTAATGCATCCGCATGAGAAGGCTGCAGAGCGAGAACTTGCCGGTAAACCTTTTCCGCCTCCGCAAGTCGGCCCGATCGGTGACAAAGCACGCCATTTCGAAATTGCTCGTCAAGAGTCACGGTGCGAAAATTGTAGCATAGACCGTGACTCCCATCGCGCAAATCGCGATGCTTTTCGAGTCCAGCTTCAAAGATGAAGAACCCTGTCGAACCGGCCGCGCTGATCCTGCTTATGTTGTAAGTGGTCGTTATCGCATCAGCCCATGGCAGACAATGCGGGCGAGTTTCTCGGCGATTTGGTCTAAGATTTTGCGCGGCACCGCGGGTAGGCCGTCGATCGAAAGCATCGTCAGCCCGTGGACGGCGGACCATGCTGTGAGAACGGCAGCCTGGAGTTCATCGTTTCGATTGAGTGCAGTGGCAAAAATGCCATCCCGCACACCGCGACGAATGATCGATTCAAGAACTTCCCTGGTTCTCAATCCCGCCTCAACGACCATGGGCGGACGTGCGAGAGTGCCAGCGCTCAGTTCGGAGCTGAACATGAGCCGGTAATGCGCGGGGTTTTCGAGACCGAATTTAACGTAAACGACGCCGGTCCTGATCAGCGCCTTGTCGGCCGCGTCGATATTCGAAATGGCATCGAGGATTCTGCCGCGCAGGGCCTCCAAGCCTGCCGCCGCGACCGCCGCCAACAGTTCGCGCTTATCGGCAAAATGGTTGTAAGGAGCATTGTGGCTGACCCCCGCGTGGCGGGCCACCTCGCGCAGTGAAAAAGCCCAATTCTGCTCTTTCGCCACGAGGGCCAGGGCAGAGTCGATGAGAGCGCGGCGTAAATCGCCATGGTGATAGCCATCAGGGGCGGCAGGTCTTTGAGATTCACGAGCCATAAAAAAAATATAAACAACAATATTGACATTGTCAACATCGCTGCTATATTGACGGTGTCAACATTGGAATCCTGCCAGCGGCGCTTTAAGCAGCCGCGGCGTGACAGGGTCGGCGTTGATGCGTCTTTTGGCCGTGTGGCCAAGCGCCAAACATTGTTCCGCAGATTGAAAGGGAAGGTTAATCCAATGGAAAAGAATTCGGCACGTGCAATTTTAGTCGCAGCGGTTGCCTCGGCATCGATGTCGGTTGCGGGCGCAAGCCGGGCCGACGTTGTCAGTTATTCGGGAAACATCATCACCTACACAGTTCCGAGCACGGGCTTTTATGACGTCACGGCAGCCGGCGCTGGGGGCGAGACTTTGCCCAGCGGGGGACCTAACTCGGGTTCGGGCGAAATCATCGAAGATACTTTTCATTTAGCGCAGGCGAAACACTCGACGTGCTCGTTGGCGGCCAAGGCGTCGTCAACGGCATCGACGATTTCTCGGGTGGTGGCGGTGGCGGGACCTTTGTTGTCGTGCAATCATCCCAAACCCCGCTGCTGGTTGCTGGCGGTGGCGGTGGGGCAGGCGAATTTGACGACGGTGGATCGGCCCTGGATTCCTCGGCCCCCGGCGGCGGAAACGGCGGTCCCGGCGGATCGGCCACCGGATCTTATTATGCCGGAGCGGGGGGTGGCGGCGGATTCAGCGGCACTGGCGCCAATGGCGCCAATGATATTTTCAATACTTCCGCCGGAACGGGCGGTCAATCGTTTGCACAGGGCAGCGCTGGTGGCGCCCGCGGGGTGGTCGCAACGGGACCTAACGCGGTAACCGCTGGCTCTGGCGGATTCGGCGGCGGCGGGGGCGCCGGGGTCGAGGGCGGTGGGGGCGGAGGCGGAGGATATACCGGCGGTGGCGGCGGCAGCGGAGGAGGCGGCGGGCTCGGCGGAACGTCCTATGACGCTGGACCCGCGGACAGCATCCTTGGCTCCAATGGCGGCAACGGGTCGGTCACGATTACGCCGGCGGATGTTGTAACCTTTATCGCTTCGGGGACATTTGTCAGCGGTGCGCCATTGAGTGGGACCGTCACGATCGACACCACGCGGGGCGTCATTCTGTCGGCGGATCTGACTCTCGGCGGACCGGATAATTTCACGTTTAACACGCCGCTGACTCCGACAGTCAACGGTAACACCGACACGCTTTATTTCGATGACGGCAACCCTTCCGACATCCTGCAACTGAACCTGCAAGGCGACCCGACGCTGGTGGGTTTCGACGGCGATTTGAACGTGACCGGCGCCGCGGAAGTGGGGTCCACTTTCGACCAGCTGGATAACGGCAAGTTAGTCGCGGTTCCGGAGCCGGCGGCCGGAGCGATTCTGATTATGGGTTCGCTCCTGGCGTTGAACCGTCGTCGCCGCGGGGCCGTTCCGTCCTTTTTTTGAATTACAATATTGACAGTGTCAATATTTATGGTTGTTTTTTGAATCTGGTTTTTACCCAAATGTTTCAGATTGAAAGACAGGTTAATGACATGAAATGGAAGATCATTCTATATTCCGCACTTGGCTTCTTGTCGACGGGCGTTATGACTGCGAAAGCGGAACAAGGCGTCGCGGGAAGCTATGCGCCAAGCTCACAGACACAATATGCAGTTAGCGCAAAAGAAGCATACGACATCGCGTATGACGCGTACGTTTATTTCTATCCCCTGGTCACGATGGGCGTAACGCGGCAGCAGACCGATGCCCTGCCGGGCGACCCTCCAAACACCCTCGCGAACAGGTTCTACCATATCCGGGAGTTTCCTCCTGCGGATTTCAGGGCGGTCGTACGGATGAATTTCGACACTCTGTATTCCTCCGCATGGCTTGATCTGACCAGGGGGCCCATGATCCTCTCCGTGCCTGATACGGGCGGCCGCTATTATGTCATGGAGATGCTCGATATGTGGACGGATGTGTTCGCGGCCCCGGGAAGTCGCACCACGGGCAACGGAGCCGGCAATTTCGCCGTGGTCCCGCCCGGCTGGAGCGGCAACCTGCCTAACGGCGTCACCCGCATCGACGCGCCGACACCTTACGTGTGGGTTTGCGGCCGCACGAAAACCAACGGGCCGAAGGATTACGAGGCGGTGAATAAAATTCAGGATGGATACACCATCACTCCGCTGTCGCAATGGGGCGACGTGTTACCTCAGGCTCCGCTTCCGGCAAACATAATTCTCAGAGCCGCTCCGGTTGAACAAGTCGAAGCCATGCCTGCACCGGCGTATTTCGAATACGCTGCGGATCTGATGAAGGTGAATCCACCGCACGTGACGGATTGGTCGATTCTGGCAAAGTTGCGGCGGATTGGGATTGAGCCCGGCCAAAGCTACGACCCGAAAACCCTCGATCCGGTCATTCTGGATGCGCTCAACCAGGCGTCCGCCGACGCTCGAAGGGCGATACGTGCTAAATTTCTGACTCTCGCACCGGTGGTCAATGGTTGGCAGATGAATGTCGAAACGATTGGCGTTTATGGCAATAGCTACCTGAAGCGTGCGGTCGTCGCGGAAAATCTTCTTGCCGCCAACCAGCCCGATGATGCGGTTTATCCGATGATCGTCAGGGACGCGCAAGACAATCCCGTGGTCGGAGAAAAGAACTATGTCTTGCACTTTGACAAGGGTGAACTGCCGCCGGTCGATGGGTTCTGGTCATTGACGATGTATGACGCCGCCGGGTTTCAGGTTGCCAATCCGATCAATCGCTTCGTGATCCGTGACCGCGACCCCTTAAACTTCAACGCTGACGGATCCCTGGACATCTACGTTCAACACGGAGATCCAGGCGGTGACCGGACCGCAAATTGGTTGCCATCGCCAAGCTCCGGGGTTCTTGGACTGACACTGCGGCTGTATGCACCCAGGAAGTCCGTCCTGGATGGACACTGGTCACCGCCACCGTTGCGCATGAGGCGCTCCCTAGCACTGATCGCAATCCCGACTGAGATAAGATGGATCTATTCGCTGCTCCAGGGCTGCCGTCGCGAAGGAAGGCCAAAGGCCTACCAAAGCGACGGCAGCCTTTTGCCCTAATAAATTCGTACCAGATCCTTGAAAAACACATAAAAATATGTAATCTACGCGAATCGTAACACCCATATTTGCAGGCATTTATGGCTTTGCAGAACAGCTTCGGAACCAAGGGTTCCAGGTTCGACTCCTGCCGGATGCATTTGGCTTGACGCTATGGAAACCAATGATTGGCTTGCCAGCTTCGCGTTTTTCGTTAATACACTCTTTGGAATACCTATGCGAAACGCAATTCAATTTGTTGTCCTTTCCGCGCTGGTTATCTCTTTCGTAGTTACATTTGCCGATGCCGATTCCCCAACCACGATGCCGGCCACTATGCCCACGACGATTCCTTCCAGCATTACCTGGGAGCAGGCCAAAGACCATATTGGAGAGAGCGTCACCGTCACTGGCCCGGTCATCGGGACCCACGATTTTGGCGACGCGGCAGTCCTGAACATCGGCAAGGATTATCCCAACCCGGATCGCTTCACGGTGTACATCCCTGCCGATAAACGGAGCGATTTCTCGAACGACCTCGATCTTGGAAAGACCATCAGCGTTACCGGCACGCTCAAGATGTTCCACGATGTTCCCGAAATCGAAGCTGACTCGGCCAACATAAAGGTTATTCAACAGAGTCAGGCGGGCTCCGCCACTCAGCCGTGAAGGTTCAATCGATCTCAAATTCTATTTTGCGTAAGTGGCGGGGACTTGTTTAGCCGATTGATTCAGATTCCAGCCGTGAACCGGCACTTTCAAACTGTTGATACCCCAAAAGCCGGTACGCCAGGATGGATGAGATCCAACTGACGATGAAGATCCTGATGATGAGCATGCCGACCGCGCCGAAATGATTCTCCAGCGAGCCAGGCTTTCATGAGAAATACCTTGGAGTTTTATCGCGATCGGGCGAGATTTCGCCCAATGAGCCGGTCGATTCCCACCAAGATCAACCCAAGCACGTAAAACCCGGCTATAAGCATCGCGCTATTGGCGAAAACTTTCAGATATCCCATCGCCGTCACGTCCGCAAAGGGATATTGGTATCGGCTGATCAGGATTCCCCGCAACAAGGAGTAAGCCATATACAGCAAAGGATACGCCAGCCAATAAATGGGCTGACTCCACTTCAGTGTTCCCTTCGGAACAAAGATAAGCCAATAGATCGTATAGAGGATCGGCATCAGATCATGCAGGGCAACATCCGCGACAAGCGCCCATCCCACGGGATGCCAGAGCGCGCTGAGCAAAAGCGAATAGACCAGTCCCACGGCGAAAATGTAAACTGCGACCGCGGACATCGTGCTGGGGCGCGTCCAGAATTTGTTCACGTGGCCGCGCCGGGCCGCGGCGGTCACGGAGACCGCAACCAGAAGGTTCGTGAAGACCGTGAAATAACTGAGTGCGTCAATGACGCCATTGATCGCCGATAGTCCTGCACTGACGAAGATCCTGACCACCAGCCCTATCTGCAGTGCGACGGCCAGCCATCCGATCAGGGCCATGACCATCAAATAGGTTTGCCCAACTCGTTTCATGAACGAATCACTCAATTTCCACTTCGACGATGTGTTCCTTGCGATCGTCATTCAGCCGCAATAATTTTTCCGGCTGTTCCGTCCCGTCCAATGTCAGGCGCTTAACGATTTTACCACTGCCGGAGTTGCTGAAATTGAGGTGATAGAAGGTTTCGCGGTAGCGGTAATGAATCTTAAACGTTTGCCAATCCGCCGGCAGGCACGGCGTAAACCGCATCTGGTCCACTTCCAAACGAAGTCCCAGGAGCGATTCGGTAATCAGGCGGTACATCCACCCGGCCGAGCCGGTGTACCACGTCCATCCGCCCATGCCCACGTGCTGTGAATTCAGATAAACATCAGCGGCAATGACGTAAGGCTCGACCTTATACTTGTGAATCGCCGCCGCGCTGTCGCCATGTCGCACCGGATCGATGAGCCGGAACAATTCCCACGCCCGCGCGACATCGCCGGCGGCAGCGAACGCCATGATCGTCCAGATCGCCGCGTGCGTGTACTGCCCGCCATTCTCGCGAACCCCCGGCACGTATCCCTTCACATATCCGGGATCGAGATCGGATTTATCAAAGGGCGGCTCGAACAACTGGATCACGCCGGCGTCGCGTTTCACAAGTTGCTTGTCCACTTCAGCCATCGCCTGTCGCGAGCGGTCGGCATTCCCAGCGCCGGAGAGAATCGACCAGCTCTGCGGCAATGAATCGATCTGACATTCGACGTTCGATGCCGAGCCAAGCGGCTGCCCACTGTCGAAATAGGCTCGCCGATACCATTGCCCGTCCCACGCATGTTCCTCGATATTCGCGCGAAGTTTCTGCGCCTCCGATGCACACAGGGTTGCGAATTCTTCATCCTGCCGCGCCTTGGCCAGATTCTCAAATTGCACCAGCACGTCGTACAGGAAAAAAGCGAGCCAGACGCTTTCCCCTTTGCCATGGGCGCCGACGAGATTCATCCCGTCGTTCCAGTCGCCGGTTCCCATCAGTGGCAATCCATGCTCGCCGAACCGCAGGCCATGCCGGATTGCGCGAACGCAATGTTCATACACCGTCGCCGATTCATCCGACCGCCCCGGCAGGTCGTAGTAGCTGTCTTCTTCCGGTCCAACCGCACGCCCTTCAAGGAACGACACCTTCTCATCCAGCACACCGGTATCGCCAAGCGCCGCGACATAACGGCACGTCGCATAAGGAAGCCAGAGAAAATCATCGGAGATTCGCGTGCGCACACCCCGGCCGATCGGCGGATGCCACCAATGCTGCACGTCTCCCTCGCGGAACTGGCGTCCGGCGCAGCGCAGAATCTGTTCCCGGAGGATCGTCGGCTGCGCATGCACAAGCGACATCACATCCTGAAGCTGATCGCGGAATCCAAAAGCTCCGCCAGATTGATAGAACCCGCTGCGTCCCCACACGCGGGAGGCGAGCACCTGATATAGCAGCCATCCGTTGGCCAGGAAATTGACCGAAGAATCGGGCGTTTCGACATGCACCGCGCCCAGCGTCCGATTCCAGAACGCCCAGACCGATTCCAATGCCGCGCGGGCCGGCCCGACGCCCCGGAAGCGATTGACCAGATTGCGGGCGTCCACCAAATCCCGCCCGGATCCAAAAGTGAAGACAATCTCCCGCTCCTGCTTTTCAGCCAGATCAACCATCACCTGCATCGCGGCGCAAGGATCGATCCCCGCGCCACTCTTCCGGATAGCCGCGCACGATTCAGGCACGCGGGATTGTTCGGGTTTCCATTACGCCCGACGAACTCGCCGCGATCGCCGGTTACGCTTCTGGCTGATTCACTCGAATCCAGAAACGTCACGCGATCGGCGAACTCGCTGTTGTACGCATTACGCGCCAGCAGTGCGCCGGTCTTTGGATCGACCTCGGTAACGATATACGGCGCTTGCGTTTCCCGCCGATCGCCCAGCAGCAATTCAAAGAATCCGGTGATCGACAATCGCCGCGGCCTGCCCGGATGTGTTGCGCACCTTGAAGGTAATAAACTTCACGGGAGCATCGCCCGCAACGTACATCCGCATTTCAGTCGAGATGCCATCCTCCGTGTACTCGAAAACGCTGTAGCCAAATCCGTGGCGAATGGTGTATGGCATCAGCCCCGGCGCCGGCAGAGGCGTGGGTGACCAAAATCGGCCGCTCTCTTCATCTCGGACGTAGAACGCCTCGCCGCTGACATCGCTGACGGCGTCGTTATTCCACGGCGTAAGCCGGAAAGAATGAGCGTTTTCGCACCACGTATACGCGCCGCCGCTTTCGCTCACGACCGTACCGAACCAGGGATTGGCGATGACATTCGACCAGGGGGCCGGCGTCGGTGATTCGCTCGTCGTGGTGATCACATATTCGCGACCGTCAGGCGTGAACCCGCCGATTCCGTTGAACTCCGCCAGATCATGCCCCGGCACTTCCACGGCGAGCGGGACTTCCACCCGCCGGCTGCGGACGGGCCTGAATCTTGGCACCGGTACTTCCAGCCCCGTCCGCCGCTCGATCTGCTCCGCCAGCGTTCCGGCCGTGTCGCTCACGATCAACCGAGAAACCGTTTGCATCAGGACTTTGTCTTCGTCGGAGATTTGCTCCAGCCGGCGAACGAATATCCCGCCCGGTTTGTCGAGCAGATTGGCCTCCGAGCGCGAGGTGATTATCCCGATGATCTGGTCCTGAAGTATTTGCCGGTATCCGGATTGGTCTTCATTCCAGATGACCAGGTCAACCACCAGTCCATGCACGCGCCAATACGCCCGCGCCTGTACGAGCTGACGAACCAGATTCATCTGAGACTGATCGCCGACGCGCAGCAATACAATCGGCAAATCCCCGGAAATGCCGTAACCCCACAGTCCCGATTGCCCGCGCCGATTGCGCGCGATCACGCTGCCGGGCGCACGCATCATAGGGTTGGCATACAGGATGCTGCTGGCCATTCGCCCGTAAAGCTGTGTATCCGCTTCGGCGGCATCGAGTTGCCGTAGCACCACCTGGCTGTGCGTCCAGGCGAGTTCAAAGACGCGGTCCGGCAGGTGGCGGTCGTGATACTTTTCCGCGATCGCCATCGCGCCTTCATACGTCTCGGCGGCTCCAGTCACCAGATGCAATTGCACCGCTTCGTCCGGAGCGATGCTGACCGTATTGCGGATCGCCACGATCGGGTCCAGCACCGCTCCCTCGCTATCGCTCAGCGAAGAGCGATGCATCGCCGCGGGATCGGCCAGCGTCCGCCCGCGCCCGATGAATTCGGCGCGAGATGTTTCATACGAAGTCGGGGTCGCCGCGACGCCATGGACCATCATCAGGTGCACCATCCACGGCGGCTTTTCGCCGGCGGAGCGCGGCCGGCGGGTGCAGAGAATAGCCTGCCGCTGGCGAACCAGTTGTGTTTGAACGAACAGATTGCTGAACGCGGGATGGGCCGCATCCGCAGCCGGCGGCGCGAGCACAACCTCGGCGTAACTCGTCAGCTCAATCGTCCGGGTGTTTCGTCCGCGGTTGGTGATTGTGATGCGCCGCAGCTCGATATCATCTTCCGGCGAGACGCTGATCTCCAGATGGGTCTCAATGTCCCCGTCACGACGGCGGAACTCCGCTCTACCCTGCGAATAGATCGCCTCGAACGAGGTCGGCCGCTTCACCGTCGGCTGCTGCGCCGCCGACCAGAATTCGCCCGTCTTAACATCGCGGAGATAGCAGAACGTTCCCCAGCAGTCGCGCGTGGCATCTTCTCGCCAGCGTGTGACTGCGAGCTCGCGCCAGCGGCTATACCCGCCGCCCGCGGCAGTGACCGCGACGTGATACCGGCCGTTGGACAGGAGATGCACTTCCGGCGACGGCCGTCTGCGGAGTCGTGAACACGCGGAAATTCCGCTCCACCTCGGCGAGCGCTCCCTGCGGGTGCGATACCTCGGCCGCGTGCGGATAAACCGACGGCGCTTTGGGCACGCGCTCCTGGAGCAAAAGTCAGTCGCACGAAAGGCCCGATCGGAATCAAAACGCCGCTGCATCGGCCGGTCGTGCAGCAAATAATCCAACGAAAGCAGCGACATCCCCTGATGATGCGCCATATATGATCGCACGGTGGCGCTCTCTTGTCCCCGTCCCAGCCGCGACTGTGAATAATCGATCGCCTCGTAAAATCCGTAACGATTGAGATAACCCTGGCTGGCCAGAAGGCGAAGATTCGCGCAAGCCGCCTCCGCATCGACCATCAGCGCCATGACGCGTCGCATACGGTGCGATAACGAGATCGTCAGCAAGCCCCCGCTTAAACCCCAGCCCCGGAACGCCGAACGCTTTATATTGGTAGTTGCCCTGCGCATCGGTCTTGGTATATCCCGATTCAGAAACACCCCACGGCACGCCGCGCTCTCGTCCATATTCGATCTGCCGCCGCACCACGGCATGATACGTCTCGTCCAAAAGTGTGTGTTCGTACGTCGGCATGATCATCAGTGGCATCAGATATTCGAACATCGACCCGCTCCAGGAGAGCAGCGCCATCCCGCCGCCGGTGTTCGTCAACGCACGCCCCAGGCTGAACCAATGTTCCTGCGGAAGTTTTCCCTGCGCGATCGCGACAAAGCTCGCCAGCCGCACTTCCGAGGCGAGCAGATCGTAAAAACCGCTATCGATGCGGCGATCCCCGACGTTGTATCCAATGCTCAGGAGATGCCGGTCCTTGTCGTAAAGAAAGGCGTAATCAATGTCGGCCAATTCCCGGCAGCGTGTGGCCAGTTGCTTTAACTCCGAGATTGTCTTCGCCGCGTTCTCGGATGCGGCAGTGGTTCCGTTATGCGGCTCCAGCCGAGCCGCATCGTTCAGCGTCGGCATATCTTCCAGCCTAGATTTCCCGGCCCACGGCGATAGAATTTTCAACTCTTCGGAAAATTGATCGCACTCCCGCTGCAAAGCCTCCGTCCACCATTTCAATTCGGCGTCTTCGTCCGGCCCGAAGGTGGAAATCAATTCCCGAGCCGTCGCGGCCAGTTGTTGCAGAAGTGTCTGGGATTCAGCCAATGTGCGCGGTGCCATGGCCAGGCCCTCGCGCGACACCTCCAATCGGCTGACGATTTCAGGCGGAACCCCTGCCGCCGGTACGCGGGCCGCTTCAAGCAAAATATCCAGCGTTGTACCCAATCCTGAAAAGATCGCCGGACGAAAAATCTTCTGCCCCGCCAGATCATCCAGCCCGGCCGCCAGGGTGAGTAAATGCCCGGCGAGGTTGCCGCTATCAACCGTCGAAATAAACAGCGGCCGAAGCGGCTCAAGCGTTTTTGTGTCGTACCAGTTATAGAAATGCCCCCGGTGTCGCTGAAGTTTGTCCAACGTTGCCAGCGTCTGCGTCGTTCGTTCGATTACGCCGGCGACCGAGATATAGCCGAAGTCGTATGCCGCGAGGTTTGCAAGCAACGACATGCCGATATTGGTCGGCGACGTTCGATGGGCTGCCCCTTGCGGCGGGTCTTCCTGAAAATTATCCGGTGGAAGATAGTTGTCCTCAGCACCGACAAACGTCTCAAAGAATCTCCAGGTTCGCCGGGCAACGTTTCCCAGAAAAGCCCGATCGTCCGAACCGAGTTGCGGCCGGCGCAATTTCGCCGGCTGACTCAACCAAAACGCAATCGCCGGCGACCCAAACCAAAGGACAATAACCGGTGTAGCCACCACAAGCGCATCGTTGCGAAAGACATTCAGCGCCAGGGCTGATCCCAACGCCAACACCGGCTGCACCCACATGGACGCATAGAAGCCACTCAGATGCGTGCGCGCATTACGCTGCGCATCGCGGGCTGTGCGCCATTCAAGCAATCTGCGGCCGGTGACGAGCATCCGCACCGCCGTCCGGCCGATCGCTTCGATGCTGACAAACGCCTCATACGGCAAGGTCGTCAACACAAAAAGCTGCTGTAAAACCTGCCGGGAAATGGAATCCCCCACCAATCGCAGATGCTGATCGAGCGGAAGATCCGCCGGCCGGCGAGTCAGTTCCGCCGCTCCATTCAGAATCGCCGGAAGCAACAGAATCCCGATCACCACGAGCATATAAAACAAAGCGCCACCAGGCAGAAACCAACCAATGATCAGCAGTGCGAGCATCGCACTTGGCATCAAACTTCGGCGCACATTGTCCAGAATTTTCCATTGTGACAGCGACGAAATCGGATTTGGTGTTCGGCCCCCTTCGCCTCCCAGCACGCTGGGAAGCAGCCACGGCGCGATCTGCCAGTCTCCGCGAATCCAGCGCGACCTCCGGCTCACATCAGCCGGGAATGACGACGGATATTCTTCGAACAACATCACATCGCTCACCAGCCCAGCCCGCGCGTGTCCTCCCTCGAGCAGGTCGTGACTGAGAACACGGTTCTCCGGCAGGCGCCGATGCGTTGCCTTCCGGAACACATCCACGTCATAAATTCCCTTGCCGATGAACGAGCCTTCCTCGAACACGTCCTGATAAACATCGGACACCGCGTGAGTGTACGGATCGATGCCCGGCTCGCCGGCGAAGAGTCTTGCGAATCCGGACCGGCTAGCGCTCGGCATGCTGATGCCAACGCGCGGCTGAAGGATGCCATACCCCTCGGTGACTCGGCCGAGCTTTTCGTCATAACGAGGCCGATTCAGCGGATGAGCCATCGTCCCCACCAGATGACTCGCGGAATCACGAGGGAGCTGCGTGTCACTGTCGAGCGTGATCACGTATCGCACTTTCTCCAGAACGTCAGTAGGTCCGACGACAGTATCGAAGCGGCCCTCCTCTCCGCGGAGCGCGCCGTTAAAGTCTTCGAGTTTACCCCTCTTTCGTTCCCATCCCATCCAGAGATCTTCGCAAGCATTCCAGCGCCGGGCCCGGTGGAACAGGAAGAAATAACCTGTTCCGTTTGCGTGCTCCTTGCCGCCTTCTTCGGCGGCCGCGTCACCACCGCTGCCGCCCGCATATTTGGCATTGATCGCTTCGATTCCATCTCGCGCCTTCTGCAACAGCTCTTCGTCTTCCGGCATCTTTTCTTGCGCCGCGTCACGGAAGTCGCTTAACAGAGCGAAGAAAAGGTTTTGGTCACGGTTTGCCAGATAGTGGACCTCCATGGCCTCAAGCAAGTCATCGATTTCTTTGTTGTCGGTGAGGATTGCCGGAACCGCCACGATCGTGCGATGCTGTGGCGGGATTCCTTTCTGAAAATCCATTCGCGGCAGGATGCGAGGATGAACCAGCAGCATCGCGCCCCAGTTAATCACCGCCACCGCCAGTTGACTGGTACAGACAAACAGCAGCACCCCCAATGCCGCAAGCTCCCAATGCCCAAGCCCATGCCGGGCCGACCACCACATGATCAGCCCCGTCACTACCGCGGTGACAATAACAATCGATCCGAGATAACATGCCAGTGGAAACCGGCCGCACGCCCGGCGCACCCTTTGATTCACGGTGGGCCGATGACCCGCGGATTGCTCCAGCGTTCGCCGGCCGCGGCTGATGAGAAAATACCCTACATGGCCGGCGCGGCTGTTCCGCTCGCCGTCTCCATTCCCGCCTTTGCTGGAAAGTTCCACCGCTCGCTGGGCTACTTCATCTTCTGAAAGCCTGCTGCGCTTGGCGATCTCCTCGACCGCGTGGCGATACCGGTCGCGCGTTGCGAAATCCATGTGCGGATAAACGCCCGCGGGATCGCCGCGCAGGATGTGCTCCACCCCGCTCATTGTCTCCACGAAATCGCGCCAGTCAGTCGCCCCTAAAAATCGAAGGCTGCCAATGCTGTTCCCGATCGAAACCTGGTCGGCCGCCTGATGCTGGCTTGCCTGCTGGAAAGCCATTTCGATCGTCTGACCCTGCTCGGCGACGCGGTGCTCCAACCAGGTGATGGGGAAAATCAGCGCCTGCCCCTGGCCCTGCATCCGGCTGGCAAATTCGGCGATGAACGGAGTGGTCAGCGGCGGGTTCTCCTTCACCATGTCCGCCAAAACCAGGACCACCTTGGCGGGCGCTGAAGCTGCGACCTCGAGCATCCGATCGATCCAATACGCCGCTCTCTCCCGTTCGCGCCGACCGGCGGCCACACGAACCACCACGCGCCGCAGGTTCTCGAGCAGCGCAAGCCGCAGCATGATCGGGATCGCCCACAACTCGCCCAGCCGCAGCGGGGTTACCGACTGATACGAGGCAACGAATGCCTGAAGGGTCTCGGCGTCAACGCGGCCATCGCCGTGCGAGATTAGCTCCAGCGCGATCGCGTACGCGCGGATAACCCGCCGACGGCCCGTTCGTCAGCCGTGGTAACTCACGGCTGTAACCGCGCGGCAGATGCCTCCGGGCCGTGCGGATTTGCTCTTCGATCAGGTGATAGTTGTCGAGAAACCACTCGGCCGCTGGTGTGATTCGCCGCCCGCGCTCGACCCCCTCGGTGACGAGCTCGTAAGACTCGCGCAGCAGCTTTTCATTGTCCGAGAGACGGCGAAGAAGCCGATCAGAACCGCTTCCGCTGACGCTGACCTCGTGCCATCCGGCCAGCGTCTTTGCATATCGATCCAATTGTTCGACGCTGTATAACTCATCGCGAAGCGGCTGTTCTTCCGGCTGGGAGGAAGACTCCTCGCCACCATCCAGTGAGGGCGCAACCGTATGAAGGGTTTCAGCCTTCGTGTGACTCTTGGAAGGTCAAACAGCAACTTGCGTGGGCTCCAGTTCTCTCGGAATCTAACTTCTGACCAGCGGCGGCCTTCTGCTCCCCGTGTGTTGTACCCGCGTAGCAGAGCCGGTGACAATGGGAGTTCTGGGGGAGTTCTGGCTGCGGCTGGTTTATCTGAGTTAAATCTGAGAGATTG
This sequence comes from uncultured Phycisphaerales bacterium, assembly GCA_963773725.1. GTDB lineage: Bacteria > Planctomycetota > Phycisphaerae > Tepidisphaerales > Tepidisphaeraceae > PALSA-1353. Next base: position 725,400 of record CAVZCA010000004.1, on the reverse strand, counting down.
GAGACGCTGGCTTGACCCCATCGGCAGGCTTGGCAACCACTTCCGATTTTTCAAGCTCCCCCTTGTATCCATCGACACGCCGCATGAATTGGATCAATTCGTCGATTACCCGTTTTGCCTGGTCCAGCTTCGAGTGATTGATCGAATCCTCGACGGCGGCCGCCAACTCCGTGATGCGAGGAAATCCGTATAAACTTCCGGTTCCTTTGATCTGGTGAACCATCGTCGCCAGATCAGCCAGGTTTTGCTGCTTGAGCAAATTGCTCAGCCTCGCCACATCGCCGGGCAGTTCAGCGACATATTGATCGAGAATCCGCCTTCTTTTGGGATTGCCGGCCAATGTGCTGCGATGGCGGGACATATTTGGGTCGGCTGATACCGGCGGCACGATTTCAGAAGCCGTCTCGCGGGGAATTGCGGAGGAGGGAAGGTATTTCGCAAGCGTTTTCAGAAGGCTATCGGTGTCGAACGGCTTGGTGATGAATTCCGAGCAGCCGGCCGCCATCGAACGGGCGCGATCCTCAGCCGTCGCGTGAGCGGTCAGAATAATAATCGGGACCTTTGCATCCGCAGATCGAATCCTGACCGCGGCTTCATAACCATCCAGGATCGGCATCTGCACATCCATCAATATCAGGTCGAATCGCTCGGCCTGCGCCAGATGCACCGCCTGTTTGCCGGTTTCCGCCAGCACCACCTTGGCGCCCGCATCCGTCAGGATCGCGGAAATCAATCGCTGGCTGTCGCGGCCATCCTCCGCCAGAAGGACTTTTCCGCGAAGCCCAATCGCCATGGGGGCTTCTGGAGCTTTCACTTCCTGAGCGGGCGCTTCCGGCAATTCCTCGAGCATGGAAACATCCGGCGGAACATGACAGCGGATGACTAGGGTAAATGTACTCCCCACTCCCGCTTCGGATTGCACGCCGATCGTTCCATTCATCATCTCCGCGAGACGCTTGCTGATCGCCAGGCCAAGCCCGGTTCCGCCGAAGCGCCGGGTGGTGGAGCCGTCTGTTTGCGAGAACGGCCGGAATAAGCTGTCGATCTGCTCGGCGGTCATCCCGATTCCGCTGTCGGCAACCTCGAATCGCATCTGAACGGTTCCATCCGAGCCGCCGATGGATGATGACAAACGAATCTGCACGCCGCCGCTTTCGGTGAATTTGATGGCATTTCCGATGAGATTGAGCAAAACCTGCCGAAGCCTCAACCGATCCGTGACAACCACCCGCGGAATCGGCCCGCTCGAGGTGAACTTAAAATGCAGCGATTTCGCCTCGGCCTGCGGGCGCATCATCTGGCTGATTTCCCCGGCCAGTTCCGTCAAATCGACCGGCGATTCCTCGACGACCATGTGCCCCGACTCGATCTTGGAAATATCCAGGATGTCATTGAGCAATTCCATCAAGTGCCTGGCGTTTCGCCCGATCGTTTCAACGCAGTCGCCCGGATCGAGGTTCCGTGATGGACCCCGCAGCAAATCGGTATAGCCGATCACGGCGTTCAGCGGCGTGCGAATCTCATGGCTCATGTTAGCCAGGAAAGAACTCTTTGCCTGGTTGGCCGCTTCAGCTTCTTCCTTGGCCTGCTTCAATTCCTCGTGAATGCTTCTCAATTCCGTCACGTCCTGGGCCGTCCCCAAAATTTGCACGGGGTTGCCGTCCGCCGCGCGTTTGAAAACAACTTCGCGAATCCAGACCCAGCGCCATTCCCCGCTGGCATGACGGCAGCGCGCCTGGGTTTCGATCACCTCTCCATCTTTAAGATGCTTGAACTTTTCAACATTGGATAACAACAGCCCGACGTCATCCGGATGAATGGCGGTGCGCAGCAATTCGTTCCCCATTTTTTCGAGTTCATTCTGGGAATAACCCAGGAATTCCGCGACATGCCGATTCGAATAGGCGATCGCCAGCTTGTTCAGGTCCATCACATAAATGATGCTGGTTGAATGCTCGGCGATGCTCTCGGCAAATCGGCGCAACTCGCGCAGGCTCTCCTCGACGGCCTGGCGCTCTTTCATTCCGACCGCGAGTAAGGAATTCGCGCGGGAAAGCTCGCTGGTTCGCTCGTTAACGAGATCCTCGATCCAGGCTGTGCGTCCGGTCAGAACCAGCAGGAATCCGCCCAGCAGGCTGGTGAATAGCAGGCCGCCCGCGAGCACCACCCATGCATTCCATGATGGATGTGCGATCAGATATCCATCGCCGCGAACGCCTCGAATGATCCATTTATGGCTTGCCGCCCAGAATGTGGTGTCATATGTCAGCCCATGCGGCGATGCGCCGGGGTCCACCGCTGCCGCTGCCACGCTCTGATCGCCGAGCAATATAGAGGGCGACGAGGGTGTTGACACGTCAATCAGGGAAAACTCAACCCCTTCGCGGTCGAGAGTTCCAAGCGATGTCTTAACCAACGTGTCGAATTCAAAAACCATCACCACAATTCCGGCGATGCGTTTGCGTCGTTGTTTGATCGTGCCGTACGGCGTCCCGTCGTGATAAACCGGTGCATAGACGACAATGCCCCACGGGTGTTTCGAATTCATCAGCAGTTGCACCGGCCGGGTGGCAACCGCCTGACCGGTGTCCGTCGCTCGCGAGATCGCCTCAGCCCGCTCCTGATTTGATGCCGCATCGAATCCAAGCATGGTGCGATTCGATTCTTCAGGTTCGGCAAAGAGCACCGGGAAATAACTCTCCCGCTGCGCCGCTCGAACAACATTCCCTTGTAAATCGCGTTCTGTAATTGGAAGATTGCGTTCCCATTCCGCGCGGTCGGCGTTTGACACACGAGGATTCCAGGCAAGCGCTTCCAGCTCGGTATGCCGTGCCAGCGGGCTGGCGACGAATTGCCGAAACTGCTCACGATCGATACCCGAGGTGACCGAAAGCAGCCCTTGCACCGATCGCTCCACTTCCAGATCGGTATTGATCTGACGCCGCAATGTCTGCCCCAGCATATCCGCCCGGTGTTCAAATTCGTCGCGGCCGCGATTGCGTTCCCACATATTGGCGAATACGAAGACCAAAACGGCAAGACCGAATGTGAGGCAAAGAGGCAGTCCCACCGAGACGCGCCGGGGCCGCCAAATATGTCGTGGTTTGCCGAAAAAGAGCAACGCCAGCGGGCAAAAAATCATCACCCCGATCGTGTCCCCGACCCACCAGGTCAGCCAGCTAAATAGGATTGATCCGGGCACAAGGAAGTGAGCCAATAGCAGATTGGCCACTCCCCATGTTGGGGCTGCCATGCACGCTAACGGACCTGCTAGAACCAGAAAACCCACCACTTCCCGCTCGCGAAGCAGCGGCGTTGGGAATCCGACATACCTCCGCACCAGCATCGCGCCCAGCGCCGCTTGCAATACGCCCCCAAGCCCGAGACTCGTGGTTATGACAATGCATTGAAAAATCGTGTCGGTGCTGGTTGAGTCGAAGGCTGTCCCTATGTTGACGGCAAATGAGCCAACGAACACTCCCGGCAACACTCGATAACCAAACAAAAGCACACCTGCCAGCGCCAATCCCGCGGCAGGCCACACCGGCGTGGCAAAACCGGGAGCGATGGCCAGCGTCTGCGTCAATTTGCCCGCGATGAAATAAGCGACCGCAACCGCCAGCGTCTGAATCAGCGACTTTAAGAATGACCGGGTGCGGTTGCCTTTTACGCCCTCAGAGGGCTGGCGTCGTATAAGGGCGCTATGACTGATCAATTCCATGGTTGCTCGCGTAAATGAGACAGACGTCTCTCGTGAAGTATTCAGGTTTGGGCTAGGCGACTAAATATCGGCGACTAAATATCAATGTAATATCGGCAAGATGTGAGAGAAACATGCGCAGATCCTTGCGCCGCCGATCATTGCAGAATTTTCTTGACGGCATCCCCGGTGAACACGCATTGGTGTACCAGGTTCGCCAGGCTATCCGCTTCCATCTTCTTCATGACCCGCCCCCGGTGAATCTCGACGGTTCGCTCGCTCAGTTTCAGTTGTCTGGCAATTTGTTTATTGGCCTGCCCAGCAACGACCAGTTCCATGACCTCGCGTTCGCGCGGCGTTAATTGCGCGATCCTTCGCCGGGTGACCTCCATCCGCGTCCGATCCTCCGCGGTGGCCGCTTCCCGGGCCAGGGCATTGCGCACCACGGCAACCAGCTTTTCCGGGTCGAACGGCTTTTGCAGCAGGTCGAGGGCGCCGCGCTTCATGATTTCGATGGTCGTGGGCACGTCCGCCGTCGCGGTCAGGAAAATAATCGGGATCTGAATCTCACGGTCCAATAACTCGCGTTGCAGCTCGGGACCGCTCAAACCGGGCATTTGAATGTCGAGCAGCAGGCAGGCGCACGATTCGGGATGGTAGCTGTTGAGAAAATCCCCGGCCCGGCAGAATGTTTCGATAGTCCACCCTTCGGCTTCCAAAATATCCGCCACGAGACGAAGAATTTTTACATCGTCGTCCACGACGAAGACAAACGATTTAGATACGACATCCATAATATCCTCGACATCAGGCTGGCCGAGCGGTTTGCCGGGCGAAATGAGCCGGATTCAGCAGGAATTGGCGTGGAAAACATACACGCGAGTGCAACGTCCGACAACCATATGTAAGGGAAATAACTTATTGGGTCACGTCACTTGTTAGCCGATTCATAACGCGTTGAGCCAGTTGGGATTGCTTCAAGACAGGACAGAGTCATGAATCAGAGTCTATTGGACAAGATTAAGAATGTTCCGCAATTACCATCACTCCCGGCGGTCGCCGTCAGAGTCTTGGAACTGGCCAAGCAAAGTAATCAAAGTTTAGCCAGCGTCGCGAAGGTCATCTCGAGTGATCCGGCCCTGACCGCGAAGGTACTCAAAACCGTCAATAGTAGCTTTTATGGCCTGCCTCACCAGGTCGCCACCATTAACCATGCGCTCGTGCTTCTCGGCATGCAAACCGTCAAGACGCTGGCCCTCGGCTTTTCCCTTGCCGGCAGTCTCAATTCCAACAAAAGCGCCAAGTTCGATTACGTCCGCTTCTGGCGTCAGAGTCTTTTCTCCGCCGTCGCGGCGCCACCCTCGCCAAGTCGGTTCGCATGAAGGAACCCGAAGAGGCGTTTCTCATTGGGCTCCTCTCGGACATCGGCACCCTTGCGATGCACCGCGCCCTCGGGGCCGACTACGACCAGTTGCTCGATTCGTGTGAAGGAGATCAGGGAGAACTCGTCCGTCTCTCGCGCAGAAGTTCGATCTCGATCACGCACAAGTGGGCGGCGCGATGGCCGAGCACTGGAAGTTCCCCAAGTCCGTCGTCGATCCAATCTGCCAGCACCACAGCCTGACCGAAGGCACGTACCAGCCCGGCAGCCTGGTTGAAATTGTTTACACCGGCGTCCTGTGCGGACAGATTTTCGCCGCCAAGCGGCCGGGAATGGTCGAACGCGCCAAAAAGGAACTCACTACCCGATTCAAGCTCGACGAAGCAAAAACAACAGAGATCTTCCGCGAGATCGACGTTCAGGCCCAGGAGCTCTCCAAGCTGTTTGAAGTCACGATCGAGCCGGGCCGCAGTTTTCATGACATCGAGGAAGAGGCCCGTCAGGTTCTGGAGGAAATCACTCTGCAATCGCAGGCCCAGACCCGAAACGTCCAGATGCAGAATAAAAAATTGAAGACCGAAGCAACCACCGACGGGCTCACCGGTCTTGCCAATCGGCACTGTTTTGACCAGTTCATCCAACTGGCATTGCAGGAGGCCAACCGATCGGGGCAACCGCTCTCGTTGCTCTTCCTGGACATCGATAAATTCAAATCAATCAACGACACCCACGGCCATCAGGTCGGCGACTGTGTGCTGGAGCGCACGGCAAAAGTGATCAAATCCATCGTGAAAAGGCCCGATTTGGCTGCTCGATACGGCGGCGAGGAAATGGGCATCGTGCTGCGAGGAAAGGATTCATCCGCCGCACTGGCCATCGCCGAGCAGATCCGTCGCGCGATCCAGACCGAGTCCATCATCATTGCGGGCAAGAGCATTCCCGTGACGGCCAGCATTGGTATCGCAACCGTCGATTCCCAATGCCGCTTTGAATCTACCACCGAGCTGATCGGTGCGGCGGATCAAGCGGTGTATGCGGCCAAGAAAGCCGGCCGCAATTGTGTTCGGGCTTCATCTCCTGAAATGCAGCGCGGCGCCGCCTGACCCACGCCGCGGAAGAGCCTCTGGAAAGGGCTCCCTTGAAGATTCCCGGAAAGGTTTCTGGAAAGGTTTCTGGACAGTTTCGCTAATCGCCCATCGCTCGACAGTGAGTAATGTGATTTTGTTTGCAAAGAGATTTGCCAAGCGCTCGCGGAATGTGAGCGGCCGGAGTGCGGCGACATCGCGCGATCGGTGTCGCATTGGAACCGCTGGAAAGACGCATTCTATTTACATGGAATGGCGCTACCTCCGGCAGCACCGTCGACGCCGCCCACACCTACAACCTTGCCACCAACTGGGTGGGTAGCACGATCGACGATTCCTTTGCCGGCGTGACCTTGACCGGCAACCTGACCCTCTACTTCACCGGCAACTACACCACCACCGCCGCCGGGCTGAACCTTGGCTACAGCGGCAATTTCAGCCTGACTTTGGTCGCGGCCAATGCCACCGCGGAAACCATTACCCTTGGCGGAAATATTTCCGCCGGCCCAGCCAACCAGACCGTCACGATTGGCGATGTCACCAACACGGATGATCTCAACGTCGCCCTCGGCGCGGCAAACCGAACACTCAACACCGCCAGCGGCCAGACGCTTAATATCGCGAATGTCATTTCCGGCACTAAAAGTTTAACCGCCGCCGGCTCCGGGACCCTGATCCTGGGCGGCGCAAACACCTATTCAGGCGGAACGACGCTCTCCTCCGGCGAGTTGGATCTCAATAACGCTGCGGCGCCGGGTACCGCAGCGCTTACGATCAATGGCGGCACGCTCAACAACTCCAGCGGATCGGCAATCACGCTCTCCAATAACAATACGCAAACGTGGGGCGGAGATTTCTCATTTCTCGGTGGCAGTTCCTTGAACCTCGGTACTGGCGCGGTGACGCTCGGCGCCAATCGCACCGTCACAGTCTCCGCCGGCGTCCTGACCGAGGGGGGAATCATCTCCGGCGCTTTCAGTCTGACCCAGGCCGGCTCGGGTACGCTGACACTTTCGGGCGTGAATACTTTTTCCATGGGCATGACCCTTTCATCAGGCCAGTTGGATATTAACAACGCCAAAGCGGTCGGCAGCGGAAGGTTCACGATCAACGGCGGAACGATCGACAACACCAGCGCCGGGGCGATCACTCTTTCCAATAACAATCTTCAGACATGGGGAGGAAGCTTCACCTTCGTCGGCAGCAATGCCCTGAACCTCGGCACCGGAGCCGTGACGCTTGGAACCAACATCACCACCACGGATTCAGCCAGTACGCTTACCGAAGGCGGCATCATCGCAGACGGCGGCAACGGTTTCAGTCTCACCAAAGCCGGAGCGGGCATCCTGCTCCTCTCTGGCGCCAATACCTTTTCAGGCGGAATGACGCTTTCCACCGGCACACTGGACATCGACAATGCCACCGCGATCGGCAGCGGAACATTCACCATCAATGGTGGAACGATCAACAACGCAACCGGCGCAACCATTGCGCTCGAGCAACAACAACGCCGAGATCTGGGGCGGTGATTTCATCTTCACCGGCACCAAGTCGCTGAACCTCGGAACCGGAACCATCACCCTGGGCGGCAACCGCCTCGTGACCGTTTCCGCCAACATGCTCACCGCGGGCGGAGCGATCGGAGACGGCGGCAGTGGCTTTACGCTGACCAAGGCGGGCGCCGGTACCCTGACGCTTGGCGGCAGCAATACCTATTCAGGCGGCCTGACGCTCACCACGGGTGTGCTGCTCCTGGCGAGCGCGACCGCCGTCGGCGCCGGCGTGTTCACCATCAATGGTGGAACGATCGACAATACCAGCGGCAGCGCGATGACGCTGACCAACAACAACGCCCTGAACTGGGGAGCGGGCTTCACCTTCACTGGAACGAACTCCCTGAATCTCGGCACCGGAGCGCTGACGCTCGCGGCCAACGTGACGGTGACGACCACGGCCAACGTTCTGACGGTGGGTGGGGCAATCGGCGGCGCTTTCACCCTGACCAAAGCCGGCGCCGGCGGCACGCTGACATTGACAGGCAACAACACCTTTTCCAACGGCATGACGTTGTACGACCGGTCAGTTGAACATCAATAGCGCGACCGCCATCGGCACCGGAACATTCATCATCAACGGCGGCACGATCGACAACACCAGCGGCGCGGCAATCACGTTAACCAGCAATAATGTCCAGACCTGGGGCGGAAATTTCACCTTCGCGGGAACCAATGACCTGAACCTCGGCACCGGCACTGCTGCCTCAGCGCAAACCGGACCGTGACAACTACCGCCGGAAATCTCACCGTCGGCGGCGTCTATCACCGGCGCACACAAGCTCACTGAAACCGGAACCGGCACACTTACATTATCGGGAACCAACACCTATTCAGGCGGTACAACGCTCACCTCCGGCCAATTGGACATTAACAGCGCAACCGCACTCGGCGCTGCCGGTGGCGCATTCACCATCACTACTGGCACAATCGACAATACCAGCGGCGCGGCGATCACCCTCTCCAACAACAACGCCCAAACCTGGAGCGGAAGCTTCACATTTGCCGGGACCAATGCCCTCAATCTCGGCACCGGCGCGGTAACGCTTGGCGCGGGTTGCACGGTCACGGCTTCCGGCAGCACGCTGACCGAAGGCGGCATCATCGCCGGCGCTTTTAATTTGACCAAGGCGGGATCCGGCACGCTGACGCTCACGGGAGCCAACACTTTTTCCCTCGGCACAACGCTCTCCGCCGGTCAACTGAATATCAACAACGCCAAGGCGGTTGGCACTGGAACATTCGCCATCAACGGCGGCATGATCGACAACACCAGCGGGGCGTCGTTCACGCTCTTCAACAACAACGTCCAGACCTGGGGCGGAAACTTCACATTTGCCGGGACCAATGCCCTCAATTTCGGCACCGGCGGGGTGACGCTCGGCGCGAATTGCACCGTTACAGTCTCCGCCAGCACGCTGACCGTCGGCGGCATCATCGCGGGCGCCTTCAGCTTGACCAAAGCCGGCGCCGGCACGCTGACGCTCACAGGCGCTAATACTTTTTCCGTTGGCACAACGCTCTCCGCCGGTCAACTGAACATCAATAACGCCACCGCGATCGGCACCGGCACGTTCGCCATCAACGGCGGAACGATCGACAACACCAGCGGCGGGGCGATCACACTTTCCAACAACAACGCCCAAACCTGGGGCGGGGACTTCACGTTCGCCGGCACCAATGCGCTCAATTTCGGCACCGGCGCGATAACGCTCGGCGGCAATCGCACAGTCACCGTATCAGCCAACACGCTCACGGCAGGCGGGGCAATCGGCGATTCCGGAAGTGGTTTCAGCCTCACCAAAGCCGGCGCGGGCACGCTCACCCTCTCCGGCGCAATACATTTTCAGGCGGAACAACCCTGAACGCCGGCCAGTTGAACATCAACAGCGCCACCGCCATCGGTTCCGGCACGCTCACCATCCTGGCCGGCACCATCGACAACACCAGCGGCGCAGCCATCACGCTGAGCAACAACAATCCCCTGGCCTGGAACGGCAATTTCACCTTCGCCGGAACCAACAACCTGAATCTGGGCACCGGCGCGGTGACCCTCGGCGGTAGCAAACTGGCGACGATCACCGCCGGCACGCTCACGATCGGCGGCGCTATTGGAGACGGTGGCAGCGGCTACGCCGTTACCAAGGCCGGCGCCGGCACGCTCACCCTGACCGGAGCCAATACATTTTCCGGCGGCACGACCCTGTCAGCCGGCCAGCTGAACATCAACAGCGCCACCGCTCTCGGCAGCGGCACATTTACCATCAACGGCGGAACGATCGACAACACCAGCGGCGGGGCAATCACCCTCTCCAACAACAACGCCCAAACCTGGGGCGGAGATTTCACCTTCACCGGCAGCAATGCTCTGAATCTTGGCACCGGCGCGGTGACCCTCGGCGCGAATCGCACGGTCACCGTCTCCGCCAGCACGCTCACCGAGGGCGGAATCATCGGCGGCGGCTTCAGCCTGACCAAAGCCGGCGCCGGCACGCTGACGCTCACGGGCGCAACACATTTTCCGGCGGCACAACGCTCTCCGCGGGTCAGTTGGACATCAACAACGCAGCCGCCATCGGCACCGGAACATTCACCATCAACGGCGGCACGATCGACAACACCAGCGGCGCAGCGATCACCCTCTCCAACAACAACGCTCAGACCTGGGGCGGCAATTTCACCTTCGCCGGCAGCAACGCCCTGAATCTGGGAACCGGCGCAGTCACGCTGGGCGGTAACCGGACCGTCACCCCCTCAGCCAGCACACTGACCGTAGGCGGCGCGATCGGAGATGGCGGAAATAACTTATAGCATCACCAAGGCAAGCGGCGGCACACTGATCCTGACGGGCAGCAACACATTTCGGCGGAGGATGACCGTCAGCGGCGGCACGCTATTAGCGAATAATGCCACCGGCTCCGCAACCGGCTCCGGCGCAGTGACAGTGAATAGCGGCGGAACGCTCGGCGGCACGGGAACCGCCAGCGGAGCCGTCACCGTCAATTCCGGCGGAACACTCGCTCCGGGTAGCGGCGGAACATCGATCTTCAACACCGGCAATCTCATTCTCGCTTCCGGTTCCAATCTCGACATCGTCCTTAACGGAAACACCGCCGGCTCCGGATACGATCAGGTCAACGTCACCGGAACCGTCAACATCACCGGCAGCGCGCTTGCTCTTTCCGGCACGAGATCCGCCCACGACGGCACGGTCCTGACGATCATCAATAACGATGCCAGCGACGTGGTGACCGGCACATTTCAGGGTCTCGCGGAAGGGGGTACCACTGTTTTCAGCGGCGTCACCTACACCGCCACGTATGCAGGCGGATCAGGCAACGACGTCGCACTGACAGCCGATGCCGCCGCCACAACCACGGCCGTTGTTTCCGACACCAACCCCTCGGTCTTCGGCCAATCCGTCACATTCACCGCCACGATTTCCTCTTCTTCCACCGGCACTCCGACCGGCACGGTAACATTCTTCGACGGCTCAACCTCGCTGGGAACCGGAACGCTCAACGGCTCCGGCGTCGCAACGCTGACTACATCAGCGTTGTCCGTCGGCAGCCATTCGATCACCGTCACCTACGGCGGCGATACCAATTTCTCAACCAGCACATCGTCCACGCTCACGCAAACCGTGAATCAGTCCGCGACAACGAGTTCGGTCGCATCATCCGCCAACCCCTCAGCATTCGGCCAATCGGTAACATTCACAGCCACTATTGCCGCCAATGCGCCAGGCTCGGGCATCCCGACCGGCATGGTGACCTTCATGGACGGCGTAACAACACTAGGCACAGGCACGCTGGACGGTTCTGGCCAAACGACGCTCAGCACGTCCGCGTTGTCCGTCGGAAGTCACTCCATCACGGTCGTCTATGGCGGCGATACCAATTTCACGACCAGCACATCGTCGGCCCTGACCCAAACCGTCAATCAAGCGGCGACGACCAGTTCCGTCTCAGCTTCAGTTAACCCTTCGGTTTTCGGTCAATCCGTCACGTTCACGGCCACGGTTACGGCCAACGCGCCGGGTTCGGGTATCCCGACCGGAACGGTGACGTTCAAGGACGGCTCAACCACGCTCGGCACAGGCACGCTCGACGGCTCCGGCGAAACTACGCTCAGCACGTCCGCACTATCCGTCGGAAGTCACTCTATCACGGTTGTCTATGCCGGCGACACCAACTTCACGACCAGCACGTCCTCAACACTGACGCAAACGATCAATCAGTCGGCGACAAGCAGTTCGGTATCCTCATCCGTAAATCCGTCAGTCTATGGCCAATCAGTCACTTTCACGGCCACCGTCACGGCCACCGCCCCGGGCTCGGGCATCCCCACCGGAACGGTGACATTCATGGACGGCTCAACAACGTTGGGCACAGGCACGCTGGATGGCTCCGGCGAAACCACACTCAGCACGTCCGCGTTATCTGTCGGCAGCCACTCCATCACGGTGTCTATGGTGGCGACACCAACTTCACAACCAGTACATCCTCGGGACTGACGCAAACAATCGATCAAGCCGCGACCACTAGCTCGGTTTCATCATCCGTCAATCCTTCAGTATTCGGCCAGTCGGTGACATTCACCGCCACAGTCGCCGCCAGCGCCCCGGGCTCCGGCATTCCCACCGGATCAATAACATTCAAGGATGGCTCAACAACACTCGGTACAGGAACGCTCGACGGCTCCGGCGAGACGACGCTTAGTACCTCCGCATTGTCGGTTGGAACTCACTCGATCACGATCGTCTATGCCGGCGACACCAATTTCACGACCAGCACCTCATCCGCACTGACGCAAACGGTGAATCAGTCCGCCACAAGCAGCTCAGTCTCTTCCTCCGCCAATCCGTCTGTGTTCGGCCAAAACATAACACTGACAGCAACGGTTGTTTCCACCGCTCCGGGTGCCGGAACTCCGACAGGCGACGTGACATTCATGGATGGCTCGACAACTCTGGGCACAGGAACGCTCGACGGCTCGGGGCAGGCCACGCTGAGCACATCCGCATTATCAGTTGGCAGCCACTCGATCACCGTTGTTTATGGCGGCGACACCAATTTTGTGACCAGCACGTCCTCAGCATTGACTCAAACAGTCAATCAGGCGGCAACGAGCAGTTCGGTTTCAGCTTCCGCTAATCCCTCTGTGTTTGGTCAATCAATCACGTTCACAGCCACCGTTGCAGCCAGTGCCCCCGGTTCCGGCATCCCTACCGGAACGGTGACCTTCATGGATGGCTCAACAACACTGGGGACTGGCACGTTGAACGGCTCGGGCCAAATTACCCTCGGTACATCCGCTTTGTCGGTTGGAAGTCACTCCATCACGATCGTCTATGCCGGCGACACCGACTTTACGACGAGCACCTCATCAGCACTCACGCAAACGGTCAATCAGTCAGCCACAAGCAGTTCAGTCTCTTCCTCCGCCAATCCCTCGGTGTTCGGCCAGAACGTAACCTTGACAGCAACAGTGGTTGCCACCGCTCCAGGCGCTGGAATACCTACAGGCGATGTGACGTTCATGGACGGCTCAACAACCTTGGGCACGGGAACGCTGGATGGCTCCGGCCAGGCCACGTTGAGCACATCCGCACTATCAATCGGCAGTCATTCCATCACGGTCGTCTATGCCGGCGATACCAATTTTACGACCAGCACCTCCTCGGCATTAACGCAAACAGTCAATCAGGCGGCGACGGCCAGTTCCGTCTCATCATCAGTTAACCCTTCGGTATTCGGCCAATCGGTGACATTCACCGCCACCGTTACGGCCAATGCTCCAGGTTCGGGAATCCCAACCGGCACAGTGACCTTCAAGGATGGCTCAACAACGCTAGGCTCGGGAACGCTGGATGGCTCAGGCCAAACGACATTCACCACGTCAGCGTTACTGGCCGGCAGTCATTCGATCACAGTCGTCTATGGCGGCGACACCGATTTCACGACCAGCACGTCCTCGGCCCTGACGCAAACCGTCAATCCGTCAGCAACCAGCAGTTCGGTTTCATCTTCCGTCAATCCCGCTGTGTTTGGCCAATCGATTACGTTCACAGCGACGGTGACAGCCACCGCCCCAGGCTCCGGCATCCCAACCGGAACGGTAACCTTCATGGATGGCTCAACCACGCTCGGCACCGGAACCTTGGACGGCTCAGGCCAAACGACACTCAGCACGTCAGCGTTGACGGTCGGCAGTCACTCGATCACGGTTGTTTATGGCGGCGATGCAAACTTCGCCACCAGTACGTCTCCGCGCTGACACAAACGGTCAATCAGGACGCCACAAGCAGCTCGGTGTCGTCTTCCGTCAATCCTTCAGTCTTCGGCCAATCCGTCACATTCACAGCCACTGTGACAGCCAACGCTCCGGGCTCGGGCATTCCCACCGGCATGGTGACATTCATGGATGGCTCAACAACGCTGGGGACTGGACACTCTGGATGGCTCGGGTCAAACGACGCTCACCACGTCCGCATTGTCGGTCGGCAGTCATTCGATCACGGTCGTCTACGGCGGGGACACCAACTTCACCACCAGCACGTCATCAGCACTGACGCAAACAGTCAACAGTCAGCGACCACCAGTTCGGTCTCCTCCTCCGTCAATCCATCGGTGTTCGGCCAATCGGTCACATTCACAGCCACGGTCACCGCCAACGCCCCCGGCTCCGGCATCCCAACCGGCACGGTAACGTTCATGGATGGCTCAACGTCTCTCGGCACGGGAACGTTGAACGGCTCCGGCCAAGCCACACTGGCACATCCGCATTAACAGTCGGCAGCCATTCGATCACGGTTGTCTATAGTGGCGATACCAACTTCACGACCAGCACCTCCTCAGCGCTGACGCAAACAGTTAACCAGGAGGCGACGACTTCCGCCGTGACATCCTCCGCCGCCCCTTCAGTCTTCGATCAATCGGTGACATTCACCGCCACCGTCACGGCCAACGCGCCGGGCTCGGGCACCCCAACAGGCACGGTCACATTTAAGGATGGCTCGACCATTCTGGGCACAGTGCACGTCGATGGCTCCGGCATTGCAACGTTAAATATTTCCAATCTTTCAGTAGGCAGCCATTCAATCACAGCGGTCTATGCCGGCGATACCAATTTCACGACCAGCACGTCGTCAGCTTTGACTCAAACTGTGAATCATGATGCCACAACCGCCGCAGTTGTTTCCTCGGCCGATCCATCAGCTTTCAGCCAGCCGGTCACATTCACAGCAACGGTCAGCGCCAACGCCCCCGGCTCGGGCACGCCCACGGGAACCGTCACGTTCATGGATGGCTCAACCAATCTCGGCTCCGATTCACTCAACGGCTCAGACCAGGCAACCTTGAGCATCTCAAGCTTAGCCCTGGGTTCCCACTCCATTACCGTTGTATATGGCGGAGATTCAAACTTCGCCGGCAGCACCTCTTCGGTATTCAATGAATCGGTCGATCAAACGCCGCCGTCGATGCTCGCCTTCGATCAGCAGCCAACCAATGCAACGGCCGGAACAATGATCAGTCCCGCCATTACTGTCGATGTGGAAGACCCCTTCGGCAACATCGTTGGTTCCGACAGTTCCGATGTGACCCTCTCCGTAGCCAGCGGGTCTGGCTCTCTTCTCGGCACGCTCACGGTTACCGCCGTCAACGGCGTGGCGACGTTCAACAATCTCTCGATCGATATCGCGGGCCCGTACACGCTTCTCGCCGCTGATGGAACATTGGCAAGCAGCATTTCCAACAGCTTCGCCATCAGCCCCGCGACAGCTACTAAGTTGGCTTTCGCGAGCAACCGACAACGACAGACGCTGGAATCGACATCAATCCATCCGTCACCCTCGACGTTGAAGACCAATACGGCAACGTGATCACCACCGATAATTCCAACGTGACGCTATCGCTCGCCACCGGCCCGGGCGCTCTCGCGGGCACGCTCACTGTTGCTGCCCAAAACGGCGTGGCGACCTTCAACGATCTATCCCTGGATACCAGCGGTTCCTACACTCTGCTAGCCAGCGACGGTTCGCTCACTTCCGCCACCTCCAACAGCTTCACCGTGATCGCGGAAAGCAATCCCTCGGCACTGACGATCCAGCAGCAACCCACCACCCTGACCGCCGGCAGCGATCCCGCATCTGCGCTCGTCATTCAGGTCGAAGACGAACACGGCAATCTCATCACAAACTTCAATTCCCAGGTTGCTTTGTCCATCGTCAGCGGCCCGGCCGGCGGCGTCCTCGCGGGAACCCCCACCGTCATGGCCGTCAACGGCGTCGTTACTTTCACTGACATCCATATTACGCACGCTGGCACATACGTGTTGGCCGCGTCAACCACCAGCGGCGTTATAGCCGAATCAAGCCCGATCCAAATCGATCCTGGTCCGGCTGCGCAAAACGTCGTCATGCAACAGCCCAGCCCAAGCTGGCAATATGGCACGATTTCTCCCAACGTCGTGATCAACCTGGCCGATCAATACGGCAATCCCGTCGCGGCCCCGGGCGCAACCGTCACCGCCTCACTTTCTTCCGGCCCCGTCGGCGCGATTCTCTCCGGCACGCTGACCGCTCCCACCGTTGCCGGCCAGGCGACGTTCAGCAATTTGTCCGTAAACCTGCCGGGTATGTACACCCTCACCTTCACCAGCAGCGGCGATTCGCCCGCCGTCACCGAATCGTTCCAGGTCGTTTCCATTCCCGCGCAGCGATTCCTGTTCAACGGCTCTCCGATCAGCCAGCGAAGCATTCTGGTGCAGCAGCAGCGCAATGCGCCCGCTTACTTCAATCTGGGTCCGCCGACCGCTGCGTTTGCGTTGATTGTCCCCGAGCTGGAACACTTTCAGCGCCGCGCCGCCGGTGGCAATTAATCCTCGATCTTTCCTGACGCCCTCATTGCGCTGGACCCCGATCTTCTGAAAAAATTGCTGGATTCAATCTGATTTCCAATCGTCCGGCCTGTATAACCATGTTGAACTCGAAGGAGACCAACATGCGACGATTGGCCACGATTGTTTCAGTCATTTATCTCACATCAGCGATAGCGATGGCGAATCCACCCCGCAGGTAATCCACCTTTGGGAAAACGGCGCTCCGGGCTTCGAAAGCCGGCGTGATGAGCCGGAACTCGCCAGGGACTATTGGGTCCGCAACATTCAAAATCCGTCGATCACGGTATTCCTGCCGCCCAAAGAAAAAGCCAACGGCGCCGCGGTCCTGATCGTTCCCGGCGGCGGACATCGCGAGCTCGTATTCAACGCCGAAGGCCGCGACCCGGCTCTCTTCTTAAATAGCCTGGGCGTCACCGCCTTCGCATTGAAATATCGTCTGGCCCGCGAGCCAAATTCCCCCTACAAAATTGAAATACACGCCCGTCAGGACGCCTATCGCGCAATGCGACTGATCCGCAGCCGGGCCGGCGATTGGAACATCGATCCAAACCGCCTCGGCATCCTCGGATTTTCCGCCGGCGGCGAAATCGTTGACCTGATCGCATACGCCCCCGGCAACGGCGACCCAAACGCCCCCGATCCAATCGACCGCCTGAATGGCAAGCCGGATTTCCAAATGCTCATCTATCCCGGGCCACTTGGCGTTCCCGACGTCGTTCCCGCCGACGCGCCCCCGGCCTTCATGCTCGTCGCCGATGATGACACGGATCCGTCCAACGTTGTCTTGAGCCTGCTGCAAAAATATCGCCAGGCCCATCGTCCAGTCGAAGCCCACTTTTTCGCGCAGGGAAGTCACGCCTTCAACATGGGATACCGCTCGAAGCTGGCAAGCATCAAATCCTGGCCGCAGCGCATGGCCGATTGGTTGGCTGACAGCAATATCCTCAAGTCGCCGGATGCCACCACCCAGCCGTCCCCTCAATGAGAAAATATCCCCCGATGATGAGGCAATCAAACAGGCTGCGCTCTGAAACGCCTTGAAAGCAGGGCGAATCCGGCAATCAGCGGAAGCATTGTTGTCGGTTCGGGGACGACGGCAAAGTTGAGTATATCCCATGTTCCATTCGGAGCATCGCTAAGATAGCTTGCAGAGAGGGCCACATTAAGGAACGCTCCGGTCGTTCCGTTGTAGTGCAGGATTTCATTATTTCCATCTGAAACATAAAGAGATCCATCAGGGGCGAAGGCGATGTCATACGCGCTGTTCAATCCGCCCGATCCATCGGCAACGAACGTGGTGATCAATGATCCGGTTATGGGGTTATATTCCAGAACGCCGCTGGTGCCATCGCCAACAAAAAGATTCCCATTCGGCCCGAAAGCAATTCCACCGCCGCCAAATGGCATAGGAGGAGAGCTCACGAGAAGGTTGAGTTTTTGATTCTTGGTGTTGTATTTCCAGATCGCTGTCGGGCCCGTGGGGCCGCCGAGGCCTTCGCCGCCAAAATCGACGAAATATAAATTGGAATCCGGACCAAAAACGAGATCTCCGATGCTGCTGGGAAGAAGAGTTCCGAAATCCATATAGGGTGATGACAAAGTGAAGTTAGTGGGATTCACGCGGAATACATTGGTTATGCCGACGCTGCCCGCTAACTGGTTAAATGTGTTGCTGGCAACGTAAATGTAACCATCAGGTCCGACCGTAATCCCAGTTGGAAGCTCCGCCTTATCGCCCTGAATGTCTATAAGTTGATCTTCGGCGATCACACTGCCCGTAGTGGGGTTGAGCTGCGTAAGCTCAGTGTTGCCCAGAATATTATCAACTGTATAAATATTGCCGGCAGGAGAGACGGCGACATTCTGCACGTTCTCGACTAGCCATCCGGGATTGAAACTTGAAATGAGATTTCCGGAGTTGTCGTATCTCAGGACGGTGGAGGGAATGTTTTCATCCTCAAAATTCACAACCGCAACAAGTAAATCCGCTGATGCGACTGATGTGAAGCTGACAGTGAAGAGTAGTGCGCAGATGCAATATTTCATCGTGTGGCCCTCCTGAAGGTCGGGCGCCATTTTACCATTGGAATTAATGAAACATATTCAAAAATTCTTAATCTCGACGAGCAGGCGTTATCATAGCTCGCGGGCGCGAAGGTACTTACTTGTAACCCCGCCCAAAATCCCGAAAATGCACAATCCATAACGCGAGAATTCCCAGCGTATTTTGCGGACGCGCCGCCGATTATGGATGATCCGTTGCAGGAGCCCGGCGTGATCCAGGTCATCGACTTTCACAAAGCCTATCGCGAAACGGTCGCCGTCAACGCCCTCAGCTTTGACGTCCAACCAGGCCAGGTGCTCGGTCTTCTCGGCCCCAACGGCGCGGGCAAAACCACGACCATGCGCGCCATTTCCGGCGTGATTCCGCCAACCCAGGGTCATCTTTTAGTCGGCGGCCACGATGTTTCCACCTCGCCCGTCGCCGCCAAGCAACTCCTCGCATACGTCCCGGACGATCCCAAGTTGTTCGACGCGCTCACCATCTGGGAACATTTTCAATTCATCGCCGCCGCGTACCGCGTGCGCGATTATCAGGCCAATGCCGAAGCTTTGCTCGATCAGTTTGAATTGACTCCCAAACGAAATTCCCTCGCACAGGAATTATCCCGCGGCATGCGGCAGAAGCTGGCCATCTGCTGCGCCTATTTGCATGACCCCAAGGCAATTTTGTTCGACGAACCGCTGACCGGCCTCGATCCCCACGGAATTCGCACAATGAAGGCTTCGGTGCGTCAGCGCGCTGCCGGCGGGGCGGCTGTGATCGTCAGCTCGCATCTGCTCGCGCTCGTGCAGGACCTATGTACTCACCTTCTGATTCTGCATCACGGCGCAGGCTATTTTTCGGCAGGGTCGAAGATGCCAAGACGGCTTTCGCCACCGTCAGCGGAGACGCATCACTCGAAGAATTATTCTTCCGGGCAACAGAAGGTGAAGCCGCCGCCAGCACATGAGCTAAAAGAATTCGGAACTAAGCAGGAAAGTCTTATGCCGCGAGCCTTATGGACGCTTCTGGGCCTGCACTTTCGCGGCGTATTCCGCCGCATGTTGCGAGGCGTCCGCACCCCCCGAGGCCTTACCTTTCTCGTCCTCGGAATCCTCGTCATTACTGCATGGCTTGGCCCAACGCTCTACCGCTCCGTCAAAATGCCGCACGCTGATTCGAGCATGGTCCGCACCGTCGCCCCCTTTGCCATCCTCGGCTTTTGCCTCGGCAATCTCGTCGCTTCTTTCGGTGAAAATGCCGTCGCGTTCACCGGGGCCGAGGTCGATTTTCTCTTCCCCGGCCCGTTCTCCCGCCGCTCGCTTTTGGGATTCAAAATCATCAAAAGCGGGCTGGGCACAATCTTCACCTCGTTCTTCTTTCTGATTATGCTGCTTCGTTTCAGCGCATCCTGGTTCGCCTGCATCATCGGCATCTGGCTCACAATCCAGTTCATGCAACTCTTCGCGATGGCCGTCGTCATGATCGGCCAAACCGTCGGCGAAAGAATCTACAGCGCCGCCAAGCGTGGCATCCTGATAGCGGTCGCCGCCGTGGCAGTCATTGCCGTCGCGCCAAAACTGAATGCCACGCTGAATCACGGACCCATTGAACTCATGCGTCAGGTTCACGCGACGATCGGCGGCCGCATCTTGCTCGCCCCTTTCGACGTATTCGCGCGAACCTTCACTTCCCCCCGGCTTTTTCCCGATTTGGCCCAATGGGCGGGGTTGGCCCTTCTGATCGATGTGCTGATGCTCGCCATCGTGATCGGGCTCGACGCCAATTATCTCGAAACCGCCGCGATGGTCAGCCAGCGTCGCTACGAGCGCATCCACCGCGCCCGCCGCGGCGGAATCGGCATCATGTCCTCCCAAAGCAGCGCCAATCTGCACGTCAGGCCTCTCCCATGGCTCTATGGCGCTGGACCTGTCGCCTGGCGGCAACTCGTCGGCGCTCTCCGCAGTTCTCGTGGATTGCTATTCCTTCTGGCCATTATCGCCGTCAGCGCGGCGACCGTCATTATGACTCAGCACCACGTCAAAAAATCTTCAGCGATCGGCCCCGTCATCGGCACTGGCATATGGATCAATCTATTATTCGTCACAATGCTCCGCTTCGATTTCCGCGACGAGCTGGATCGCATGGACCTCTTGCGATCGCTCCCGATTCGCCCCGCAGCCATCGCCGCGGCAGAACTCATCGCACCGGTCCTCGTCCTCACCCTGATGCAAACTCTTTTGCTCGCCGCGATGGGCATCTCCGGCATGACGCCCTGGCCGATCCTGCTCGCCGCCGCTGCGTTCACTGTGCCATTCAACCTCCTGCTGGCGGGAATCGAGAACCTGCTCTTCCTGATGTTCCCGCTCCGCGCCGCCGGACTGATCGCCGGCGATATGCAACTCTTTGGCAGGCAAATGGTCGTATTCTTCTGCAAATTCCTACTGCTGATCACCGGCTTGTCCGCTGCAGCCGCTTTCGGAACCATCGGATATATTCTCGGCGGCAGATCGTGGCCGGTCTTCGGCGCGTTCGCATGGGTCGCCCTTTGCTGTTGTGTCGATCGGAATGATCCCGCTACTGGCCCGCGCTTACGCCCGGTTCGATCCAAGCGTCGATACGCCGCTGTAGAGAGGGAGGAATAATGAAAATCAACATCACAACCCCCGATGGCATCGCCGACTGCCACGTGTTTCACCCGCCCGGTAGCGGCCCCTGGCCCGCCGTCATTTTTTATATGGATGCATTCTCGATTCGGCCGGCGCTGCTGGCGATGGCCGAGCGGCTTGCATCCAATGGCTACTATGTTCTGCTGCCCGATCTCTTTTACCGGGCAGGACCATACGCCCCGTTCGACCCGGCAATCGTTTTCAAAGGAGGACCCGAACGCGAACGGCTGATGAAGATGATCGGTTCCACCAGCAACACCCTGGCGATGCGTGACACAGGCGCATTTCTGGATTATCTCGCCAAGCAACTATCGGTCGCAGGCTCAAAAGTGGCATGCACCGGCTATTGCATGGGCGGCCGATTCGCACTGCTGGCCGCCGGCACCTATCCCGACCGTGTTGCCGCCGCCGCATCTTTTCATGGCGGCAGCCTGGCCACCGATGCCCCTGACAGCCCCCATCTCGTCGCCGGAAAAATTCGCGCATCCATCTACATCGGCGTTGCCGGTATCGATCAACATTTTACCGATAGTGAAAAAGATCGCCTTAAGGCCGCGCTCGATGCAGCAGGTGTTCGCTATCAACTTGAGGTTTATCCGGGAGTCCATCACGCCTTTACGATGACCGATGTCCCGGTCTATGACCGCGAAGCCGCCGAACGCCACTGGCAACGGCTGCTTCAACTTCTTCAGGATGCCCACTTGGAAAGATAGAATGATCATCCACCAACTCTTTTTTCGGCGTCATTTATGACAAACACGCCCAGGATTTGTTTTTTGATCGTCGGACTGCCTCGCAGCGGCACTTCCTCGATCGCGCAGTTTCTCGATCACCTTGGCGTCTATTTCGGCGATCCTTCTCATTTTCTTGATCCAACGAAGCTCACGCACAATCCCCTATTTTACGAATTGCTATGGGCTAATGAGTTGAACGATCTCGTTATCAAGACCTTGAGCCGGCCGAACGCTCAAATCGAAGACTTTCTCCCGATCGAAAGTGATTTTCAGCGACCGGAAGTCGCATCCCTTCGCCAGTCGCTTCAAAAGCAACTCTGCCAGGAATTCGGCGATCACCCCATCGTGGGAATCAAAGACCCGCGGCTCTGTTTCACGTTTCCCCTGTGGCATTCGGTCCTCACTGAAATGGGATTCACGGTAAAAACCATCCTCACATTCCGGAGTTCGTCGGCAATCCTCAAATCCAATCTCAATCTGACACCCGTGAAGCTGAGCCGCTGGCAACGATTCCATGTGCGCCATCTTCTGGCCATGCGATATTTCACGCGCGATTTGCCGGTGTGCCATTTCGATTTTGACCTGCTCATGCGGCAGCCGCTGGATTATGGAAAGCAAAAGGCCGCGGAACTGGGCCTCGCCATCCCCGATCCAGCGGCAGCAACACGACACTTATCATCAAAGCATTATCACCATCAGCCGGACGATGCCGGCACAGGCGACCCGTGGGTAGACAAAATCGACTTAGACCTGCGCGCGGGCCGATTAGATCCCAACGAATACCTCAGCTTCCGCGGCGCCGCTCTGCTCTTCACTGATGAACTGCGGGAGTTGGAACAGAAAGACAAGCTCGCCAGGAACAGGGCCCGGCTGCTTCGGGGAGTCCTCAGGGCGGTTCCCAGCCATCTATGGAACAATGGTTTCAAGAACATCAGCAACTGAGGGCTCTTCTACAAAAAGGGGGCCGATTTGACGTCAAGCCTCGGCCCGACGGCACGATCGACATCAGAAAAATCTCCAAATCGTAAGAAACCCTAAATCACTTAATGGAAATCGGAACCAGGGAAAAATAAAAGATGCCACGACGAATGGTTCGTCGTGGCATCGCTTCACTTCAAATTGACGCAAATCTGCCGAAACTAATTAAGCATGTTTGCGACGGCGGGCCAGCAGAGCCGGCACAGCCAGACCGAGCAGACCGAGCGTAGCCGGTTCCGGAACCGGGGTAATCGTCAGGTCGTCGATGTACCAGGTGACGTTTCCGGTGATTTTCCGGCCGCCAGCGGTGTTGTCATCGTAGTCCTGGAAGGTCAGGGCTCGAATATTCTGGGTGGAAATCGAGGGGTTCAACGGGATTTGAATGAATTCCCAGGTGCCCTGATCCGAGGTACCGCTGTAGGTCGGATCGCCGAAGTTCCAGCCATTGGCTCCCTGATCGACGCCGTTCACGATCACGTCGGGGACGTTCGTGAAATCATAGCTGGAGTCGCGGATAACCGGTTGGAAATACCCGCTGCTCGCGCCTGGACCGCCAACGGTCGTGCTGAAAGCGGAACCCGGAGCAATCATGATATAGAACGAAAGCATCGATGTCGGAACCGCGAGGTTATTGGTGATGTCCACCGTGAAGGCGGCAACGCCAGTAACAATCGGCTTGAAAGTAGCTGACATCATGAGCGATCCACCGCCATTGCCGGTGTGATCTGCCGCGCCGCTCCAGCCAGTCGAGTCTGACGCAACGGTGCCATAATCAAATCGGGTGATGATTGGCGGTGGGTTGTAGCTCGCGACGGTCGAAATCGAACTCGAAGTGTCAAACGTCGAGGTCCCATACGGATACTGCGCCATCGCAGCCGAGGTCGCCATCAACGTGAGTGCCGCCGGCGGTGCAGCTAAAATGCCGAGCCGACGCAATTTCTGTCCTAACATGATTACTCTCCTCCGAAACGTACGTTACGTTTCGATATTTGGAAACTTAGCGGCACCCAGGCAGAAGAGGGAACATCCCTCCACAGATGTGCGCCCAGGCGGCGCCGACCTTTCAATTAAACCCACTCGCTCGTACTAATGAACTTTGTGAGTTCCAATTCTTACGTAACCTGACAGTTCGCTGATCTCGCACCTCCTCGCGAGGCTTCCCCAGGTGT
This sequence comes from uncultured Phycisphaerales bacterium, assembly GCA_963773725.1. Lineage (GTDB taxonomy): Bacteria > Planctomycetota > Phycisphaerae > Tepidisphaerales > Tepidisphaeraceae > PALSA-1353. Next base: position 701,183 of record CAVZCA010000004.1, on the reverse strand, counting down.
TACCCAGGAGTTTCCTCGTTTCTCCAAAGACCGAACTACCAGTCCATTTCTCCGTTAATCTTCAGTCCGGCGAACCCATTCGCTGGCTCGACTCCCGCACGATCAAGCTCACCGGCAATTCCTCATGCCGGCCGCGATCGCGGATTCGTCCCATGGATCTGCCTAAAACCACTTCCGCCGCGCGACGCCCGATTTGATAGGCCGGCTGACGTACGCTCGTCAGCGGCGGCGACATCTCGCAGGCAAAATCATCATCAGAGAACCCAACCACGTTCAGGTCATCTGGAATTTTCAAATTCAGTTCCTTGGCCGCCTGATAAACCTGCTTGGCGTACAAGTCGCTCGCCGCGAAGATCGCCGTCGGCCGATCCGCCAGGGACAACATCGCCCGTGCCGGTTCGATGGCGAGTCCTGTTTCGCCGCGAGGGACTTCCATGGTGACGCAACTGGCTCCGGGCATCTCTCGCACTGCGTTCTCGAAAGCGCTTCGACGTGCCAGGGCCCAGGACGCTACCGATGCGGCAGCCACATGGCCCATGCGCCGATGCCCTTGTGCGTACAAATGCTCCGCCACCATCCGTCCGCCCTCTGCTTCGTCGCTGCCGACATAGTCCGCGTTGTATTCCGGCGGAAGCTGATGATCGATCGTCACCACCGGAAGATTTCGGGACGAAAATTCGTGTATGTGCTCTCTGAACAACTCCGCAAACGGGGGCCAAAGAATGACGCCATCAACTCTTCGATCCAGCAGCCGATGAATCTGTTGCAGCTCTTCACCGGGGCCCTCGCGCCGTCGCGGTTTGGCGCCGATATGCACGGTCCAAAGCGTGATCGGCACATGATCCGCGGCCGTCAGAACGTCATGAATTCCATAGAGGACTTCCGACCAGTAAAAGTCGAATGGCGGCATCATCACGCCGATCATCCGGGTTTTTCCTGTCTGAATTCCTCTGACCAGCAGATTGGGGCGGTATCGAAGACGCTCCGCCGCCTCCAAAACCCGCTGGCTTGTCTCGTCTGAATTCACCCGACGGCCCGACAGAACCAACGAAACCGTCGATTGGGAAACACCGGCCTGTTCCGCAATGCTTTTTTGACTGACTTGAAAGCGAAGCCGGTTCATGACATCCGAGGTTAATATATATGAATCAGTCTAATAGTCAACATTATTCTGACTACATTATTGCCTTATCCACATAAGCCGGATATAACACCTTAACCGGCGGATCACGATCTGAAAAGACAATTAGTCCAATTCGATTATATTAATATAAGATGATATTTTGCAATGTGTTATAGTGAATATTATCGATTCTGATCGGACCTTGGCATTTTAGGTTTCCAGTTGTAGTTTTGGCCTCTCTGATGGTCGCATCCGAGGATAAGCCTTGGCGGAAATTGTCCTCATCACGTCGGCATGGTGCTGACGGGCCTCGATTTGGCCTTTTTTGCTGCCAATCATTACGATCTTTCTGCTGCCGAGTTCGGCCATTCCGGCTGTTGTAAAGCCCGCGACGATGACCCAAACAAGACCTGCGGCAAATCCTGTTCGCCATCAAGATAAATCGTGAAACGCTTCCTCTCCAAAGCTCTCATCGCAATCATGATCGCCAGCGCCGCGACCATGTTGGCCTTTGGCCCCAGACCCAAAATGAGTGCGCCGGAAGGGCGCGTGCGAATCCAATATTGGGACAAATGGACCGGCCTCGAAGGCCAACAGATGAAGGAAGTGGTCGATGCGTTCAACAACACCGTCGGCAAGGACAAAGGAATCTGGGTCGATTTCACTTCGATGAGCCAGATCGATCGCAAGACTCTGGTTTCCACCGCTGCCGGTGTCCCGCCGGACATCGCCGGACTATGGGACACGCAGGTTCTGCAGTTCGCTTCGATGAACGCCCTGGAGCCGCTTGATAGTTACGCCCAGCAATACGGCTTGACTCGCGACCATTACAAGCACGTCTTCTATGACGGCTGCGAATATCACGGACAAGCTCTATCGCCATACCCAGCACCGTCTGGTGCATCGCCATGCTCTGGAATAAAGAGGTCTTTCAGGAAAAAGCGGATCAATTGCGCGCACGCTGGCCTCGATCCCGATCGCCCTCCGCGAACCATGGCGGAACTGGACAAATACGCAGCCGCCATCGATACATGGGAAACCAGCGGCGGCACAAAGCATCTGTCTGTGACTGGCTTCATCCCGCTGGAGCCGGGAACCGCTACCAATCTCATGGGCTACTGGTTCGGCGCCACGATCGCCGACCCCACCGGCGCCAAGGTCCTGATCAATTCCCCGCAAATGGTCGCAACGTACAATTGGATTCGCGGCTACAGCGAAAGACTCGGCAAGAACGCGCTGGCCGAATTCCGCAGCGGGTTCAGCAGCGGCGCCACGGGACTGTTCGATACGCCGCAGAATCCATTTCTGGTCGGCTGGAACTCAATGGAAGCGCAAGGCCCCTGGATTTCCGCGTTCATTGAAAAATATAAGCCCTCTTTGAATCGCTGCCCACGTCCCGTCCGATCAACTTCAGCGCGAAATCGATTTCGACAAGATCGAATTGGGAATGACGCGGGACCAGATCCAGCAACTGCTCGGGCCCGGCACTTCCCCGGTCGGCGGCTTTACGATTCCACCGGATGTTCCCTCCGGTGCGCAAATGTTCCGCTGGGCCGCGGGCGTCAAGGAAATTTACGTCACCTTTGTCGATGGAAAAGTTTCCGCGAAACTGTGGAAATGTGCTTCCAGCAAAGATGCGGCAACAATTTTGCCATCTGGGGCGCCGCGCCCTTTCCATTCGGCCGTGCCGGGCGTGGACAATATCACCTATGCAGGCATGGACGTCTGGGTTATCCCCAGCACTTCCAAGCATAAGAAAGAAGCGATGGAATTTATCGCCTTCGCCAGCAGTCAGGCTCAGATCGAAAAGCTCAGTTCCGAACATTGCAATCTCTCCCCGCTGGCTGTCGAAAGCCAGGCATACATAGACAATCATCCCAATCCCTATGTGGATGTTTACGAAATGCTTGCCGCCAGCCCCAACGCCCGTCCGCTGCCGCGGCTGATCAATTGGCCTCAGATTTATGATGAGCTCACGCAGTGCGCCGAGCGATCCTATATGCTCAAAGGCACAACCAAGGAAATCCTCGACGAAGAATCAGGATCGCTGCCAGAAAGAACTCAACAAGGCGCTGGGCGTTCCGGAAAACACCAATCTCGACCCCGATCAAGGATCGAAATGAACCGCGAAATCCGTCAATTTGGTAAAGGCATGGCGTTCCTTTCGCCCTGGCTGATCGGGTTTGTCGCCTTCACGCTGATCCCCATCGGTATTTCGTTTTATTTCAGTCTTTGCAAATTCGACATGCTGCAAACGCCGCACTTCGTCGGCACGCAGAATTATTCCGACCTCATGCTCGACAAACTTTTCTGGCAAGCCACCCGCAACACGTTCTATTACACCGCGATGGCTCTGCCGGCGGGCCTGCATGGTTTCGCTCGGCCTGGCGATGCTCCTCAATGTGCGAAATCCCCGGCCGCGCGATCTGGCGAACGATCATCTTCATGCCCTCGCTCGTTCCCATCGTCGCTTCCGCCATGGTTTGGATGTGGCTGCTCAATCCCAGGCTCGGGACTTTTCAATCTTCTCCTCGGAAGGATCGATAGTCTCTTACCCGCGGCCCTGCCGATGGCCCCTTCCTCCCTGGCTCGGCGAGGAACGCTGGGCCATGCCGACTCTGGCGCTGATGAGCCTTTGGGGCGTCGGCAACGCGGTGGTGATTTATCTCGCCGGCTTGCAGGATGTTCCCGCTGAACTGTACGAAGCCGCGGAGCTCGACGGCGCCGGGGTTCTCGGCCGCATCTGGCATGTCACCATCCCCATGCTTTCGCCCGTCATCTTTTTCAATCTCATCATGGCCATCATCGGTGCCCTGCAGATTTTCGACATTCCCTACATCATGACCAACGGCGGCCCGGTCCACGCCACCTATTTCCTTTCCATGTATCTCTACGACAACGCGTTCGTCTATCTGCACATGGGCTACGCCAGCGCGATGGCCTGGATCATGTTGCTGATCGTGCTGCTCCTGACCGGCATCGCGTTCTGGACCAGCAGCAGGTGGGTTCATTACCAGGGAAAATAGATGGCCACGCTTCCCACGCAATCTTCGCAGGTCCTGGGCCAGCCCGACGCGGCGATTGCCCAGCCCGTGCGAGTCTCCAGGCGTAGCCGCCGTCATCCGCAGCGATGGTTCGCGCTATTGGCCATCATGCTGATCTGTGTCGGATATCTCATTCCGTTCGTTTGGATGATCTCCACGAGTCTTAAAACGGTGGACAAAACCATGACTGATCCGCCGCAGTTGCTTCCTCATCCCGTCGGTGCCGGTGAATTACTGGAAGCGCCATCACCACCCACAAGGCTGATTTCCCCCTCTACACCCGCAACACGCTGCTCATCGCGGCCCTCTCCGTCATCGGCACGACGCTCTCCAGCGCCGTCGTCGCCTATGGGTTCGCCAAGATCCGCTTCAAAGGCCGCGGGTTTCTCTTCGTCCTCATGCTCTCGACCATGATGATTCCCTTCCCGGTGATGATGTTGCCCCTCTTCATCGTCTTCCGCTTCATCGGCGATCACACGCCGCTGCAAATGCTCGGCACGTTCAAGCCCGCTTTGGCTCCCCGCCTGGTTCGGCAGCGCCTTCAGCATCTTTCTCCTCCGCCAATTCTTCCTGACGATCCCGGACGGCCTCAGCGAAGCCGCCCGGATCGACGGCTGCACCGAATGGGGCATCTTCTGGCGGATCATGCTCCCCCTCAGCCGCCCGGCTCTCGCCGTCGTCGCCCTCTTTTCCTTCATGTGGGCCTGGAACAATTTCCTGGGCCCGCTGCTCTTCCTCCAGCGCCCGGAGCAATACACGCTCGCCCTGGGCCTGCAGGCCTTTCAAAGCCCGCAAGGCGGCACCGATTGGAACCTCCTGATGGCTGCTTCAATGTTGGTCATGCTCCCCGTGATCCTGCTCTTCTTCGTCGCCCAGAAAACGTTCATTCAGGGCATCGCGACAACGGGCTTGAAATAATTGGCGGTGCGACGCGAGATTCAAGGCGTGACATACCGATCCGGAAGGCTCCCATCCGGAGCTTTCACATCCAGCGTCCGAATTTGTGATCGCGGCACCCATTCATTCCCGCTGCCCGGCAGTTTCATTTCCATTCCACGCAGTCCGATTTCAGGACTCGAGATGAAATTAAGGACCGTTTCTTGCACGGAAAGGTTCTCTCTGATTGCTTCGTTATATTTTTGTTTCAGTTGCTCTTGCGCCGCGGGAGTATATCGCATCAAATATGCCACAAAACGATGGCCATTTGATTCGGCAACCATGGCTTCGACAGCGGTCTTTCCCTCGTGATCGAACGGGGGGAATTTGTATACGCTGTCCCTGAAAAAGGTCTGGCCATCGTCGTCAGAATAAAATACGACAGTGGGATTCAATCTCTCGCGATGGGGCCACAAATAATATGATGCAATCGTCCCCGCGCAGATGAAAAGAATAACGGCAAAAGCCATCCCGAGCTTCCGGTTGTTTTGCAGTGATTCGCGGATCGAAATGTCATACGGGCTTAAAGGCATGACTATATCGCCCAGCGTTTTTTAACAGTTTCCCCTGCGGCGAGGGGCGCCAACCAGTAGCCAGCGCTATAAAAAGGAACGCACTAAGGTTGGTCTACATAGTCATCGGGAACCTCTCCATTCGGTCCCTTTATATCGAGAGTAGCCAGCTGTGATCGCGGCAACCAGCTATGCCCGCTTCCCGGTAGCTTCACCTCTAAGTTGTTCGCGATTTCAGAAGTATGCATGAAGCCCAACACGGTTTCTTGCACCGGCAAGTTGTTCTTGATTGCGTCATCATATTTCTGCTGCAGTTTTTGTCGAGTGGCCGGATTATAACGCATCAAATATGCAACATAACGATGGCCATTTGTCACGCCCAAAACTGCCATCATCGCTGTCTTCCCATCGTGATCAAATGGAGGGAAATTGTAGATTGAATCTTTATAATACGACTGTCCGTCGTCGTCGGAGAAAAAGGCCCGAGTGACGTTTGGGAGGTGCCGCGCAGTTGAGAAGTAATAATATCCGAAGACAATGGCAGCAACTGCGATGAGGGCAATGCCCACACCTACGCCTACCTTATCATTCAGCTTTTCACGAACGCTCATCGACATGTGATGCTTATTTTGACGTTTGATTCATCTCGCTCATTCGCCTTGGCCAGGAGCTGTTCCCCAGCTAGTTGAGGTCTGTATGCAAACATCCTTTGCAACCACCTGAAGAAGTGACCGAGATTCCACATGGCCATCTATAAACAGGGCGTTCATTGTCGTGTTGCCCATATGCCGAAACCGCATATTATTGAAGGACGCGTAATTGTCGCTGGGATTTGTAATGTCCTGGTTTAGATACTTCACCACATACATTGACACGTTACCAGTTTGTGCGTTCCTTCCAGATACCTGGGGGATGGGGCGATACTTGGCGGGATTCCCCAGCGAAATGGGATTTAAGTATTGCTTGTAGCTTTTGCCGTCTACTGGCGTGGGATAATACATTCCGTAATTCCCGCCGCCCCATTCAATCATGGATTCATCAAGCTGTTCCGCTAAGGCGCCGTATTGGACGCCAAAAGGCTGATTCGATATTCCGTTAGAAAGATCCTGCGGTCCACACCAAATCATCATCGTCTCAGTGGGCCTTCTAATGCTTCCGAGTTGCCTGATTGACATGAAGCCACCGCCGATGTTCGTGCCACTGGTGTCCTTGTATTGGCCCGCAGCTTGGGCGCGAGGGTCGGGCATATTGACATCAATTAAAACAACGGGATTGGCCTGATAGTCAGAGGCCCTTGGCAAATAACCCCAACCCGAGGTGTCGTAATCGTGAAATATACCTAGAAAATCGACAGCCAGATTTCCCTCGTTCGTTGCCGGATAGCCTCCATAGGTTGGCGTCCCCCCGTCTCCAGGGGCCTTGTTATTTGTGAGACGTGATAGAGTATCGGGCCACTGCCAACATGAGCAGACGTTCAAGTAATCTGTATCACCATTTAGATTGGCGCCGCCACCTTTCATGCTCGCATATCCATAAGGCAAAAACCCGCGATTTTCAGCGCTATACTCCTGTATCGTCTGGCCAATGCCGCGCAAGTTAGCGGAGCAGGCCACAAGATTCGCCTGTTCCCTCGCCCGGTTCAGCGCGGGCAGCAACATTGAGATCAACAGAGCGATGATCCCAATGACAACCAGCAATTCAACTAGAGTAAAGCCTCGTTTGACGCTCTTCATAGACATGCGCGCTCCTCGTGAAAATCCGCAGGTGAAATCAATCATATATATGAAATGAGCCAAGTCAACGAATTTCTTTGTCGATTGTAACGGCAGAATCCCTCTACATAGCACTTACGCCCTATAAGCTTTATTTGTTCTTCGGCCTAGACCGCCGAATTGGCTTTGACAAAATCGATGATCTCCGGAACATACCCAAACGCCAATCCCGTCACCGTATCAGCGCAACCATAGTAAATCGCAAGTCTTCCCGTCGGGGCATCCAAAAGCGTCGCGCACGGGAACACCACGTTTGGCACATCCCCAACACATTCATATGGCATCTGCGGTGACATCAGGTAGGGGGCTGCCCGGTAAATCACCTTCCACGGCTTTTCCAGATCCAACAGGCAGGCCGAAAAGCTGTACACAAACCCGTTACAACTCGTCAGCACGCCATGATAAATCAGCAGCCATCCTTCGCTGGTTTCGATCGGAATCGGGCCGGCCCCGAGCTTGGTCGATTCCCACGGCTGTTTCGGAGCCATCACGAAGCGATGTTTGCCCCAATAGGTCAGGTCCGGGCTCTGGCTCAGGAACATGTCGCCAAACGGCGTATGTCCTCGGTCGCTCGGCCGGCTGAGCATCATGTAGTTTCCATTGATTTTCCGCGGAAACATGACGCCATTGCGGTTATACGGCAGATAGGCGTTCTCAAGCTGATGATAGGTTTTGAAGTCCTTCGTCCACCCGATGCCGATCGTCGGGCCGTGATATCCGTTGCACCAGGTCACATAATATCGGTCGTCGATCCAGCAGACGCGTGGATCGTATCCATATTGCCAGGTCGCTACTTCCGGCTCGTCGCATTGAAACCGGATTGGCTCGGCGTCGATATGCCAATTGATCGCATCTTCGCTTCGCCCGGAATAAAGACCCATCCGCCGTTGTTTATCATCACAGCGGAACACCCCGGCAAACGCCCCCTGGAACGGCACGGCGGCGCTGTTGAAAATGCTGTTGGAAGTGGCCGTGAGGTTGCGGGGAATAATCGGGTTGCGGCTATATCGCCAAACCGTTTCTGAGGACCCTTTGGGCCGGTCTTCCCATGGAATTTTGGGCAAAGGTTGTCCCCCGATAATCTTATACTTGGAGTCCGCCATCGATGTATTTCCTATTTAAGCGACGTTTGAATGAAGAACCGAAAGATAGCAACGCTCGTATTCAATCTCAAGTGATCAATTGGCTCGCAACCGCCACCCTCAGCCGGCATTTCTTGGCTCTCTTAACATGGCTTTTTTGGACAACCGATTACAAACTTCGCCATCCATCCCAGCCAGCTTTTCCATCTTTCCAAACAGAATTCCTTTGACACACAGCATAATGCTCTTATACTAGGTTCATATATATTTTCTAGCAAAAAATCAGGTTACGAGGTGCACTTCAATCAGTCCAAACGGTTTGCAATTATCTTTTTGAAAGGAGCTTGGAAATGCGGAAGAGGAATGCTTTGGCTCTCGTTGCCGTCAGCGCGATAGCTGCCAGCGCGAAAATCGGTCTTGCACAGTCAGTATTGTTCACAACTCAGGGAGATTTCGGCGGCAGCGCTGCCGTGAATGCCTCTGTTGACCATGGCTACTACGGCTTTGTTGGTGGAAACGCCACTGACGGGAGCTTGGGTGGTGGCACAACTGCCAGCCCCGCGACTCCTGCCGCTGCCATAAATCCCACCGCCGCTTCCATCGCCGCCGGTCAGGAAACCGGTTGGGAAGGATTTGGCTATTACGATGGAGCCGGCAACATCCTCCACAGCGATGCTTCTTTTAACGCCACTGGCTATGATTCCAATGCCAACACTCTGGTCTTCAACTCAACCAGTCTCGGCAACGCCGGTGGCACCGCCAACGGACTCGGGCATTACGCGAACGATTACGCGGCAACCCTCTATCCGACCGCTCCAAACTCAACCACAACCCCGACAGGCCCCTTCAACACCGCCGGCAGCGATCCGAATTTTGGCAAGTCATACGCTGGAAATACCGGAATATCGGGATCGATCACAGTACAGGGCTATGAGGGTGCTTCTGAAGGTGAAGGCTACGACACTCTGGACACCAGCGAAATGGTCTCCAACACCGCCGCCAGCACGGCGTTCCTGCACGCGCTGGGAACCGGCGTCACAATGGCCATCGATTTCACAGCTCCGGGCGGCGGCACAACGCTGACCTCTGACGGAAAAAACGCCAGTCCCTACTATCTAATGTCATTCGGCACCTACGACTCCACGGGTGGTTTGAATACCAACGGAGCTGGAGCCGGATGGGTCAACGCGACCACTAGCCTGGGGGCCAAGGATGTGGGTAGCTATAGCGACGATGCGGGATCCTTTGTCGTGCAGCACGGCTCAGGCGCCAGCAGCTATTGGACAGCCTATCTCCCCTACTCATATACCGCGGCGATGTCAGCCACCTATCTGCAGTTTGTAATGATTCTTAACTCCGACGGCTACAGCGGAGGGGTTGGAAACACCGGCAATGTCACCATCGGCAACATCCGCACGGTTTCGCCCACGTGGGCGGCTGCCGGCAGTGGATTGAGCTGGAATACAGCCGCCATTGAAAGTGGTGGCATCATCACCACCCAGGGCAACTGGGTCGGCGCCGGCTCCAACGGCCTCGGCGTCCCCAGCGGTTCAGGCATTAGCGTCACCTTCGGCGATCTCGAAACCGGTAACGCAACCGTCGGCTTGGATACCAACCAGACCGTCGGCACCCTCATCTTTAACACCACCACCGATAACAGTTCCGGCGCTCCCATCCAATACAATTTGGCTGCTGCCGATTCGGGCACAGGCGCGGCGGTACGCTGATCCTCGACAACACCGCTAATGCCGCCTCAGCGGCGATTAACGATGTCGCTGGTTCGGCCATCGAATACATCACTGCTCCGGTGAAATTGAATTCCAACACAGTTGTCACGATCAGTAGCGCTGCCAACACTCTCTTTTTCGGCTCCGATTCCACCGGAACCATCGGCGGGATCAGCGGCACCGGCAGCCTGACTGTCAATGGCGCTGGGACAGTTCAGTTGGCATTCCTCAACACCTATTCCGGCGGAACAACCGTCGGCGCAGGCGCAACCCTGACGGCTTCCGCTGACAACGCTTTGCCGAGTGGCCATGCCCTGGTGAACAACGGCACCACCAACATTCAGGGTAGTGCAACCTTGTCATCCCTCACCGGAACCGGCAAGTTGAACATCAGCCCCGGCAACGATGCCACTTCAATCGTGAAGCTGGCCGTCGGCAGTGGTCTCGCCACCCAAGGCGGCGGCCTGACCATCGCCGCCAATTCCGCACTCGATATCGCCAATAACCACGCGATCATCGGCTACACCGGAAGTCCGGCAACCGAGGATGCAACCATCCGCGGTTACCTCATCAGCGGCCGCAACGGCGGAACCTGGAATGGCACAACCGGCATCATCTCCACCGGCAGTTCGGGCACTGGCGTCGCAGCCGGCTACAGCGTCGGCTACGCCGATGGCGCCGATCACGTCGTCACCGGCCTTTCCTCCGGCCAGGTCGAAGTGAAGTACACCCTCCTTGGCGACGCCAACCTCGACGGCCTCGTCACTGGTGACGACTTCACGATCCTTGTCGGTAACCTTGGCAAGTCGATCTCTGGCTGGGACAAAGGCGATTTCCTCTACACCGGCTTAGTGACCGGCGATGACTTCACCGCCTTGGTCGGCAACCTCGGCAAATCGGCCACTGGAGCCGATGTGTCAATCCCGGCTGCTGATATCGCCGCGATCGATGCCTTCGCCGCCGCCAACAACCTGGCGCTGCCCAGCGTCCCAGAACCGGCATCAGCAGGACTTCTGCTGGTTGCAGGCGTCGGAATGCTGGCTCGTCGCCGGGCTCGGCGTTCGCAGGCCTAATTCTTAAGCATTCAAAGCAACGACAGCGGGCCATGGATTTTCCATGGCCCGCTTTGTTTATTGGGCGTAACGATTTATCGGTCCTTCGATAAACACCCCAAAGCCCTATCCCGCCGCCTTTGAATTTGCAAAATTGAAATTTTGTGGAAGAAACCTCCCCGCTGGCGCAACTATGCCATCGGAATGTGTGACATTCGCATCGGTTTCGAGCGGGTGAGTTTTCGACGGAGACGCCGCACGTGGTCCAACACAGCCCGGAGGCGGACGACATCGAACTCATGCGGCGCGCTGCGGCCGGCGACCCCAGGGCGTTCCATGCGCTCATCGATCGGCACGCGCAGCGCTTATTTCGCCTTGCCGCCTCGCTCGTGGGAAATGCCACCGATGCCGAAGATGTCTTGCAGGAAACGTTCATCGGCGCATTCCGTGGATCGCGGTCTTTCGAAGGACGCTCATCCGTCCGGACCTGGCTCACCCGCATCCTCGTAACGCAGGCCGCGCGCTGGCATCGGGATCGCAAGCGTACGCGCACACAGTCGATGGACGAATCGATCCCGGCGTCAGCCGTTGGCCCAACTGCTGGTGTGGATGCGAGCATCGACGTGGATGCCGCCATGCAGCGGCTTTCTTCGGAGCATCGCCAGGTACTGGTGCTGCGGGAGTTTGAACAGATGTCATACGACGAAATCGCGGAGGTTTTGGGCGTTCCTCGAGGCACGGTTGAATCCCGCCTCCACAGGGCGCGAAGCGAAATGAAGGAAAAATTGAAAGCGTATTTACCGTAACGATAAAAGTCCGATGGACTGAAAATTAATCATGGCCACCTGCCCTTTTAATAATCATCTGGAAGCGTTTTACGACGGCGAGCTCGACGAAGCCCGCCGCTCGGAAATCGAACGCCATATCCGGGAATGTCCGTCATGCACGGAAGAATTACGCGCGATTACAGGCGATGTCGCGGATGTTGTTGTCCGGCCCATCTCCGAAGTTGTCGCAGATTGGTCTCTATCGATTGCACAACCAGGTGGATCAGGCAATGGAAGAGGGGGTTTTACGAATCGTGCGGGTGCTGAGTGCGATTGCGGCGTGTGTGCTGGTGGCGGGCTCGGCGTGGCTTGTTATGACTCGAGATCGGACGGTTGAGAGTGTCACGCCGGTGGCGCCCCCGTGGGCGGACGTTGTGGAAGCATCGGATTCGCCCTCGGGGGCGTACAGCACCCCGGCCGCAGCCTGGTATTTGGCCGATGATTCGGCTCGAAGCGATGAATCGCCCTAACGGCGATATCTGACGGCGGAAATATGTTGCGCAAGAAAATCGTTTTAATTCTCGTCATGACGCTGCTCGCCCTCGGCGCTGGCATGGTCCTCGGCTGGGTCTGGACTCCTCTGCAAAAAGTGGAGGCCAGCCAAAACGCCGGCCGCGGGCCCCGGCCCTGGTTCGATCAATTAGATCTCACGCCGGATCAGCAGCAGCAGATGGACAAAATCTGGAGCGACACCCGTCAGCAGAGACAAAAAATGTTCGAACGTTTCCACGAACTCGATAAACAACGCGACCAGAAAATACAGGCTCTTCTCACTGACAGTCAGCGCGGCGCGTATGACAAAATCATCGCCGACTTCCATGCCGGACGTGAAGAGCTGAACAAGCAGCGCGAAACCCTCATCAGCGACGCCAACGCCCGGAGCCTCGCCCTGCTCAATGATTCACAAAAAGCGAAATGGGAAATCTTGTCCAAAGAGATGCGTTCAAGGCACGGGGGTCCGGCCACTCAGCGGTCAGCAACCATGCCATCGCAGGAGTCACTGGATCATCATTAAATGAACTTAGGCACCGGAAAGGTTTCCGGTGGTTCACAATCTTTCCAAAGGAGAAGCATATGTCTGCATCGAAACGTTTCGGATTTCTTTTAACGTCACTCCTCGTCGGCTTGCTGGCGATGCCCGTAATGGGGCAGGATCAGCCCGGTGCGGCAGGCGGCGGCCAGAATAACGGTGGCCAGAATAATGGCGGCGGCCAAAACAACGGCGGGGGGGGCGGCGGGGGCGGATTCCGCGGACGCGGAAACTTCATGGATTTCTACAAGCAGCAGCTCGGCGCTAGCGATGATGAATTCGCGGCCATTCAGCCGAAGATTCAGGCAGTTATGCAGCTCCAACGCGACGTCAATTCCGGCCGTGGACGAGGAATGTTCGGCGGCGGCCGCCAGGGACGCGGCGGCGGGGGTGGTGGCTTCGGTGGAGGCGGCGGCGGTTTTGGTGGGCCGCCTTCCACTCAACCTTCGCCAGTGCAGGATGCTTTGACGGACCTGCGGACGACACTGGACGATCAGAGCGCCTCGCCCGACACCATCAAGGCCAAGCTCGAGGTCGTTCGTCAGGCCCGCGCAAAGCCAAGCAGGATTTGGCCGTCGCCCAGCAGGACCTCAAGTCCGTCCTCACGCAACGCCAGGAAGCCGTCATGGTGCTATTTGGCCTGCTCGACTAAGTCGGACGTGAAAATTTGAAACGGCAAAACGCGGCCTGCCGACCTCAGTCGGCAGGTCTCGTCCGCCGCAAGGTGAACAACTGTGAACGATGTGCTCTCAAAACTGATCGATGAAGGCCTCCTCGACGCCGAGAAGGCCGCTCAGGTGCGCAGCGCCGCCGCGGCCGGCAAGCCGCTCGATGATGCCCTCCGCGCCGTCAACGGCATCCCGGAGGAAAAGCTCCTCCGCTCCATCGCCGCCTATTTTGATCTTCCCTTCGTCGATCTCGAAAACGACGGCGCCAAGCACGCGCCATCCAAAGAACTTCTCGCCAAGTTCCCCGCTCGAATTCTGATCGATCGCCGCCTCATGCCCCTGGCCGAAAACGGTGACGGCGTCGCCGTCGTCACCTCCAGGCTCTTCGACAACACCGGCCTCGATGAACTCCGCCTCGCAACCGGATTGGATGTTCACCCAGTCATCGCCCCGTCCGCGGAGATCGATCGCTTCATCAAAAAATACCTCGGCGTCGGCGCTGACACGCTGCAGTCAATGGGCGTCGAGGATGACGACGGCGTCAAAGTCGTCGAAGATTACAACGAAGAAGACCTCGACCTTTCCACCGCCGCCCACGACGCGTCGATCATCAAGTTCGTCAATCAGGTCATGGCCGAGGCTCTCGAATTGCGAGCCACCGACGTTCACGTCGAACCGTTCGAGAGCCAGCTTCGCGTCCGCTATCGCATCGACGGCGTTCTCCAGGAAGCCAACATTCCGCCGCAGGTTCGCAAATATCACGCGGCCATCGTTTCCCGCATCAAGATTCTCAGCCATCTCGACATTGCCGAAAAACGCCTGCCGCAGGACGGCCGCATTCGCCTCAAGATCGCCGGCCGCGAAATCGACCTCCGCGTCAGCGTCATCCCCATGATTCACGGCGAGGCCGTTGTCCTCCGCATCCTCGACCGCGGCGATGCACTCCTCGGCCTAGAGCACCTTGGCATGGGAGACCGCGAAGTAAAAGTCTGGCAACAAGTTCTCGACCTGCCGCACGGCATCATTCTCGTCACCGGCCCAACCGGCTCCGGCAAAACGACAACGCTCTACGCCGCCCTTTCGAAGATCAATAACGCGGATTTGAAAATCATCACCATCGAAGACCCCGTCGAATATCAATTGCGCGGCATCAACCAGATTCAAGTCAACACCAAATCCGGCCTGACATTCGCCTCAGGACTTCGCTCGATTCTCCGCCACGATCCGGACGTGGTCCTCATCGGCGAAATCCGCGACCGCGAAACCGCCGAGATCGCCGTGCAGGCATCCCTCACCGGCCACCTGGTTTTCAGCACGCTGCACACCAACGATGCCCCTGGCGCTGCCACCCGCCTCGTGGAAATGGGCGTCGAGCCCTATCTCGTCGCCTCATCGCTGGAAATGGTCGCTGCCCAACGCCTCGTGCGCCTCATCTGCCCCAAATGCAAAGAAGAAATGCCCCGCGGTGAGGTCGAAAAACTACGCGCGGAATTCGGCGAAGAAGTGCCGAAGGTCATGTACCGCGGCGCCGGCTGCCGCAACTGCCAGAACAGCGGCTATCGCGGTCGCCAGGGTGTCTTCGAGATGATGCCGATCAACGACAACATCCGCGCCCTCATTCTCGAGCGCGCCAGTTCCCGCGAAATCCGAAAAATCGCCGTCCGTCAGGGGATGACGAGCCTGCGTGACGATGGCTGGCGACTGATCCGCGAAGGTCGAACCACCGCCGAGGAAGTTTTGCGCCTCACCAAGGACGAGGATGCCGCCATCGGCGCAGCCGCCTCGCCTGCTGGAAAATAGAGTATGTCAGTCTTCTCCTACACAGCCCTCAGCAAAGACGGCCAGCGCACCAGCGGCATGGTCACGAGCGATTCGCGCACGGACGCCATTGCCCAGATGACCAAAAAAGGTCTGCGTCCCCTTTTAGTCGAAGAGGCGAAAGACCTCGCCGCCGCCAGAAAAACACAAGCCGCCGCCACCGGCGTCAAACCCCGCAAAGTCTCCGCCAAAAGCGTCGAAGCCTTCACGCGCGAACTCGCCAATCTCCTGGCCGGCGGCGTTCCACTCGCCAGATCGTTGGCTCTCCTTCGTCGCGAAGCCTCCAACCCCGCGGCCAAGCAACTCTGGAGCGAAATTCACGACGACGTCGTCGGCGGAGCCCCCCTCGCCGACACCCTCGCCAAATGGCCGCGCAGCTTTTCCACGATTTACATCGCGATGGTCCGCGCCGGCGAAGCGGGGGGATTCCTCGATCAAGTGCTGAGCCAGATCGCCGACTTCCGCGCCCGCGAGCAAGACCTCAAAGGCAAGGTCAAGGCCGCCATGGTCTATCCCATCATCCTCGCCTGCCTCGCCGTCGGTGTCGTGATCTTCCTGATGACCTTTTTCATCCCGCAGTTCAGCGGAATCTTTCAGCAGTTCGGCGGCAACCTGCCGCTGCTCACTCAATTCATCATCATCTGCAGCAATATCATCAAGCATTATTCTCCGGTGGTTCTCGCGGTGCTTCTGATCGGATTCTTCGCGTTAAAACGCGCGGTCAGCACCCAGGCCGGCCGGCGAAGGATGGAATTGATCCTCCTTTCAACCCCACTGCTCGGCCGCATCATCGCCCAGTTCGCGCTCGTCCGTTTCGCCCGTATGCTCGGAACGCTCATCGGCGCTGGCGTGCCGCTCGTCGCCTCGCTGCGCGTCGCCCGCGAAGCCATCGGCAATCAAACACTGGCCGACACCGTTTCCCACGCCATCGAGCAAGTCCAGCGCGGCGAGCCATTTCCAAAAGCCTCGCCAGCAGCCCCCGGCTCTTCCCGATGTCCGTCGTGGAAATGATCGCCGTCGCGGAAGAAACCGCCCGGCTCGACAAAGAACTTCTACGCCTCGCCGCATCGTACGAAATGGATTTGGATCGCCAGCTCCGCATGCTGGTCGCCGTCGCCGAGCCGGCCATGCTGTTCATCATGGCTTCCCTGATCGGCACCGTCGTCATCGGCATGCTGCTGCCGGTCTTCAGCCTTGGAGATTTGGTCCACTAACGAAAAAATTTTCTGAAATGAGGAGCGAAACAATGAGAGCATCAAACTTATCAGTCATCCAGCGAAACCGCCCGATGCAAAGCGCCTTCACGCTCATCGAGCTTCTGCTGGTCATGGTCATCATCGCGATCCTGGCCGCCATCGTCGTGCCGAAATTCACCGGCCGCATCGCCGATTCCAAGATCAAGGCCGCCACCGGCGAAATCTCCAATCTGAAAACCACGCTCGGACTATTCGAGATCGACAACGGCCGATTCCCGACAACCGCCGAAGGCCTCGGCGCACTGATCACCAATCCCGGCAATCTCCCCAATTGGCACAAGGTGCTGGATACGTCCACGGTTCCCGTCGATCCGTGGGGCAATGCCTACATTTATCGTTGCCCCAACAGCAGCGGCGACTCCGGCGCGTTTGATCTCCTCTCCTGCGGTCCCGACGGCCACGAAGGAACCGCCGACGACATAAAGGCCCAATAAGCTTCACATGCGCAGCAGGCGATTTCAAAACTCCGGCTTCACGCTCATCGAGCTCATCCTCGTGATGCTCATCATTGCCATCGCCGCCGGCATCGTCGCGCCCTCTCTCGCGAGATTCACCGCCGGCCGCACCGTCGATAATCTCAGCCGCCAGATCGTCGCGCTGGCCCACTATGCCCATACTGAGTCCATCAGCGACGCTCGCATCTACCGCCTGAATTTCGACGAAGGCTCCCGCCAATTCTGGCTCACCGCCGACACCGGCGCAGGCACGTTCAGTCCGATCAAAGGAGATTTCAGCACCCGCTACACCGCCCCCGATGGCGTGCGCATCCAGGTTCAGGTCACGCCGCAGGCCAATACCAATCTCCTCGTCCCCGAAACCGTTCAGCAGCAGCAAGTTCCCCAGTCGCCGACATCCCTGAACGGCCAGCAATCCGGCGCAGCTGGCGCGCACCATGCAAAATCTTCACGCGCAGGGCGTCTACGTCGAATTCCAGCCGACCGGCCGCAGCGATCCAGCTACGATCATCCTGACCGACGCCGCCGGCCATGCCACCCAAATCGCCTGCGCATCCGCGACAGAAATGTTCCAGGTCCTCCCCGGCCAGGGGGCGTCACGATGACATTACGCTCTAACAACCAGCGGATTCGCGCGCACCGGCTTCACCCTCGTCGAAGTCCTGGTCACGCTTCTGCTAATCGGCATCGTCCTCCCCGCGATCATGCACGGCGTCACTCTGGCCATGGCCGCCGGAGATGGCGCTCGCCATCGCAACGACGCGACTCAACTCGCAAAATCCCAACTCGCCCAGCTCGTCGCCGGCACGCAATGGAGCAACACCAGCAATCTCTCCGGCGACTTCTCTCCCGACTGGCCCGGCTACCAGTGGAAGGCCGCCGTCCAGCCATGGGATCAGGACACCAGCGGAATGGGAATTCAGCAGATCGACCTGACCGTCAGTTGGCAGGAACGCGGCCGCACCGAAACGCTCGTCCTCTCCACCCTCGCATACCAAAGAGAGCAAACACAGTGACGCGCCCGCGCATCCATTCTCCATCCACTCGCACGAGCGGCTTCACGCTGATCGAGCTCGTTGTCGCGCTCGCGATCGTCGCCATCATCGCCGCTTCGCTCGCTGACAGCCTCTGGATCGCCTATCACGCCACCCAGCGCACCGAAGCGGCCATCACGCCATCCCGTCAGGCGTCGATCATGATGGATTTTATCTCCAGCGATCTCCAAAACGCCCTCCAGACCGGCACAACCGCGACAACCTTAATCGGAAATTTTGAAGGAACCCAGGCCCAGGACGACCGAGGCCACGAAGCCGATGATGTGATTTTCTTTTCCACCGCCGAAAGCCCCCAGCATGTAGACGCCAACGGCGAGATCAAGCAAATCGAACTCACCGTCGAGCATATCGCCGGCACCAACGATTACGCCCTGGTCCGCCGGGTCACGCGCAATCTGCTGGCCGAAGTCCAGGCCGCTCCGGATGAAGAAATCATTTGCCGCGGCGTATCCAGCTTCACGCTTCAATATTTCGACGGCAGCAACTGGGATACGACCTGGGACTCAACCGTTGAGGACAAAACCATCCCCGCGGCCGTGCAAGTCAAGGTGGAACTTGAAGATACTAACGCTGGGAGCAAATCTCCGCCGATCAATTATGAGCGGATCATTCCCTTGTTGTGTTCCACGGCCTCCATCGACCCGGCCGTGAACACGGGAGTGACCATGCCATGAATCAGATGCGCCTCGAAAATTCTCCCCGTCATCGCGGCATGATCTTCGTCACCGCGCTGGGGATCATCATCATCCTGACCGGCCTGGTCCTGGTCTTCGCACAGTCGATGCGTACCGAAAACCTTGCCTCCGCCAATCGTCGCTCCGATGCCAACGCCGATGCCGTCGAGCACGGCGCCGAGCAGTGGGTTCAGGCCCAGGTCGATGCGTACACAACCGATGCGATGACCATCACCCAGGTTCCCGCCGAGGCGATCCAGGTCGGCTCCGGATATTTCTGGATTCTCCAGCCCAACCCCGACAGCGATCAGGATTACCTCTACGGCATCACCGATGAATCCAGCAAACTGAACATCAACTCCGCCACTGCGACGCAGTTGATCAACCTTCCCTGCGTCATGCAGCAAGAGGTCGCCGACGCCATCACCGACTGGCGCAATCCCGCCGCCCGCGCCACCGCCGACGGCGCTGAATCCAACTATTACGAATCACTCACCGAGCCATACGCCTGCAAAAACGGCCCGTACGAAACCGTCGAGGAACTCCTGCTCGTTGAAGGCGTCACCCCGCAATTGCTCTGGGGCTACGATTTTAATCGCAACGGAATTCTCGAAGACGCCGAGAAAAATACCGGCGGATCCAACGTCGGCTCCTTCACCGGCGGGGGTGGCGGCGACGATGGACGTGGGATTTTCAATTATCTCACCTGCTACAGCACCCAGCCGCCGCCGCCCCCGGCGCGGTCAACATCAACACCGCCTCGGACGTTGTTCTCATCGCACTCGGGATGTCGCAGGGCGATGCCGAGTCGATCATTTCCCAGCGTCAGGGCCAGGACTACACAAACAAGACCTGGGCCAATTCCATCACCGCCAAATATGGAGCCCTCGCCGCGCTGCTCACCGGCCAGTCATCGCAATATTCCGCCGACATCGTCGCCGTCAGCGGCGACGGCCGCGCCTTCAAACGCGTCCGCATCGTCGTCGATGTGAGCACGTCTCCCTCCAAGATTATCTATCGAAAAGATTTAACATCGTTCGGCTGGCCGCTGCCGCAGAGCATTCGTGATACGTTGCGTCAGGGCAAGCCGATCCAGACCGGAACGGTTCAGTCAAACATGACATCCTCCGGCACGATCGGCCAGAACCATTAGGAGTACTTTGAAACCGTCGCGACAGAAAAAAGTGCTTGGAATTGCGATGGGCGAACGCTCCCTCCTCGCCGCGGAGGTCGTCGCCGCCGATCGTCCGCAGATCAAGCGGCTCGCGGAACTCGTTTATCCCGAGGGAATCTCCCTTTCACAGCCGGCCGAACTCGGCAAGCTCCTGGCCCATTTTCTCAAAGACAATCAATTTTCCTCGCGCTCCGCGATCATCGGCATCCCGCTGAAATGGATCGTCGTCAAGCCCAAGGAAGTCCCTCCCGCCGATGATGCCACTGTCGCCCAGCTTCTGCGGCTCGAGGCCGAGGCCGAATTCTCCACGGAATTGAAAGACCTCGTCTACGATTTCACCGGCGGCAGCGCCACCACCGAAACCGGCCGCACCGTTCTTGTGGCCGCCACACCGAAAAAATACATCGATTCCATCGAAGCGATGTGCGAGCCTGCCCGGCTTCAAGCCCTGG
Source organism: uncultured Phycisphaerales bacterium (assembly GCA_963773725.1). GTDB lineage: Bacteria > Planctomycetota > Phycisphaerae > Tepidisphaerales > Tepidisphaeraceae > PALSA-1353. Next base: position 680,526 of record CAVZCA010000004.1, on the reverse strand, counting down.
CCATCACGCCATCGGCCATGGTGCTCGGCTCCGCCACCGGCTCATCGCTGAAACGAAACATCCTGGTCCTTTCACTGAACTCCGCCGGCGGGGAATTGTCCTCCCAGCGCCAGGCCAGCGCCACAGCCGTTCGCAGCCTGCGCCCGGCGACGCCCGAGCCTCCCTTCGTCAGCGAATTACGCCGCGCCGTCTCAACCCTGATCGCCCCGGGCGCAGAGCGCGAACTCATCCTCTGGGACGGCGCTGGCGTCGATGCCGCCTCCCTCGGCAGCCAGATCGGCGTGACCATCAGCAGCGGCGAATTAACATCGTTTGGCGTGGACGCCTCCCAAGCCGGCGCCAACGGCCAAGGCGCTAAATACGCCGCCGCCGTCGCCCTCGCCCTTTCCGCGATGGACGACGCCGGCCCGGGAATCGATTTCCTTCATTCGCGCCTCGCTCCCCCGCGCGAGCATCGAATCCCGCGATGGGCTTACATCGCCATGGCCGCCGTGCTGCTTGTGATTGGCATTTGCATTTACGCCTACACCGATCTGGATCGCCGCGAAAAGACCGTCGCCGATCTTCAATTCCAAATCGACCGGCAGCAGAAACAGGTCGATGCCGCCACCGAATTTGTCTCCAAGGTCACGCTCGCCCAATATTGGCACGCCGGCGAGGCCCGCTATCTCGCCTGCATGCGAGATCTGGATGATGTGATTCCCGAGGATGGTCAGACCTACGCCACCAGCCTCGATATCAAGGCCCAAACCCCGCCGCTCGGCCAGGAAAACGCCGCTCCCGCGCAGGATCATCCATCAACACCGAGCAGGCCCGGATTCTCGCCGTCACGCTTCAGGGCCACACAGCAAACCTTGAAAGCGTCACCGCCCTTGTCGATCGCATGCGGCACAACCCCACCGCATTCACGGATATCAAAATCGGCCCCGAAACCAAGGTCCCGCGCACCCAGGAATTTCTCTTTTCCATAACGTTCAATTACGTGCCCCCAAAAACAACGCCGGTGAAAACAGCGCAATCAAAATGACTTTCATGAGTATGGAGTGAACGTGGTTTTATCGAAGCGAGAAAAATATATTGCCATCGGCGCTATCAGCGCGGTGGTTCTCCTCGGAATCAACAGCCTGGTGATCGGCCCCTACACCGACAAGCTCAGCACCCTCGATACCCAGGAAACAGCGGCAAAGAAAACCCTAGACGACGACAAGACGCTTCTTTACAAGCAGCAGAGTCTCCAGTCCGACTGGCAGGAAATGCTCGCCAGCGGCCTGCAGGCCGACGACTCCATAGCGCAAAGCAAAACCCAGCAAGCCCTTCAGGATTGGGCCAGATCCGCCAACATCAATCTCGAAGCCCTCAGCTCCGATCACGTCGCCACGCAACACGGGCCGTTCCAGGTCATCGATTTCAATCTCGGCTTCAGCGCCGCCGGAAATCAATCCATGCGGCAGGTCGCCCGCATGCTCTGGTCGATCGAAAGCGCCAATATCCCGATCCGTCTCAACGACATGAAAATCACCACGACCCGAGAAGGCACCGACAATTTAGACGTGAAGCTGATCGTTTCGGCTCTCTACATGCCGCCGACGGGCCAGCCCGCTGCAGGCCAGCCCGGCACGACGAACGCCCCGGCCAATGAAACGGACGATGTGCAATGAAGAAGATGTGGATCATCACCCTGTCCGTTTGCACGATCACCGCCATCGCGGCGATCGCCGCCGAAACCACCACGCGGCCGGAGGTCACGCCCGCCATGCCGGCGTCGCGCCCGTCGATGCGTTCCTTCCGTAGCGGCCGCCCCCGTTCCTTTGCCTCCCGCTCGGTCGCAGCCGCCACGAATCTTCCCTCCATTTACGAAGAAGTCGCCAGCCGGAATATTTTCGTCCGCGGAAATCAGCGCCCCCCGCAGGCCGATGCCAATTCCGAAAACGCCGGCGGATCTTACAACAACGTCCCAACGCCAAACCAATTGCTCCTGACTGGCATCTCCCTCACGAACAACGGCAAGGTCGCTTTCCTCGAAGATCAGGATGCCAATCAGGTCACTCTCGTCAAAATCGGCGACAAAGTCTCCACCGGAAAAGCCGTCAGCATGACCCTCGATTCGCTCGATTATCAGGACGCCAATGGCAAGGTGATACGAGTGAACGTTGGTTTCAATCTGGCCGGCGGCGATGTCTGGGGCGTTTCCGGATCATCCTCCTCAACACAGGCATCCACGCAGCCGTCGCGCACCGGTGCTCGAGCGCCGGGGGAATCGATGGAGGATTACCTCCGTCGCAGAAGAGCAGCCGAAACCGGAAGATGAATAAGAATATCAGTGAATGAAAGGTCTACCATGAATCGGAATTTGCGAGGGATGACAATTTTCGCCGGCGCGCTGGCTGCTCTGATGATGCACCCAGCCTGGTCCGCCGCGCAGACCGACCCCGCCACGGCTCCCAGTCCGCAATCATCCGGCGATGTCGTCGCCTCCAGCGGTCAGGTCTTAGTGCCGTCCACGCAACCCGCCGCGACGCAGATCACCATGAACTTCAAGGACGCCTCGATTGATGCCGTCCTCGATTATCTCTCGCAAACCGCCGGATTTTTTGTCATCAAAGAGGTTCCCGTCACCGGCCGCGTGACCGTTTTCAATCGCACTCCGATCAGCCCCGAAGACGCCGTCAAATATCTGAACATCGCCCTGAAAAACGACGGCTTCACCGCCATTCAAATGGGCAAGGTGCTGAAGATCACAACGCTCGCCAACGCAAAACACGCCGACATCCCTGTCCATATTGGAAACGACCCGGAAAAAATCGACACCACGGATGAGTTGATCACCCAGATCATTCCCGTCCGCAGCGTTGATGCGGTGAAACTCAAAACCGATATTTTGCCTCTCGTGAACACCGAGGCCGATCTCACCGCCAACGCCGCCAGCAACACGCTGATCATCACTGATACCTCAGCCAACGTTCGCCGCGTGGTGCAGATCGTCTCCAGCTTGGATAAGCGTGAATCATCCGCCACCGACATTCGTGTTCGCCAGCTCAAATATGCCGACGCAACCGCGGCGGCGAAGCTCATCACCGACATCTTCAACCCCCAGGCAAGCCAAGCCACGAATCAGGCCGGCGGATTCGGAGGAGGATTCCCATTCTTCCGATTCGGCGGCGGCGCTGGTGGCGGCGGCGGTGGGGGACGAGGCGGCTTTGGCGGAGGAGGCTTTGGCGGTGGTGGCGGCGCGCCCGGTGGGGGCGGCGGGGCTGCCGCGGCTGCGCAGTCTGAATCCGGCGACACAGGCCACGTTCAGGCATCGGCCGATCAGCGAACCAACACCGTCGTCGTCTCCGGCCCACCCGATACCCTCGAAGTCATAGACGGCATGCTTACCAAGCTCGATTCCGATCCCGCCGCCGAGGAAGATTTCTTCATCTATCCCGTTAAAAATGGCCAGGCTGTCGATATGGCCTCCACTCTCAACGGTCTCTTCAGCGGCACCACCGCCAGCAGTTCAACTGCCAACCGCTCGCAATTCGCCAGCGGAACCGGCAACCGCGTCAGCGGATCTGGTAACTTCGGCGGTGGCGGCGGGGGAGCGGGCGGCTTCGGAGGGGGCGGGGGCGGAGGTGGTTTCGGCGGCGGTGGCGCCGGCGGATTTGGCGGCAACACCAGCACCGGCAATCGAGCGACTAATACGGGCGGCGGCATCGCCGGCATCGGTAACGGCTTGGCCGGCCGGAGTGCCACCGGCGGCCTCCCCGGCGCTGGCGGAACCGGCGGCGCAGCCGGCGCGGGTGGCGTCGCTGATCTCATCGGACAGGTCTATGTCGTTGCCGATCAGGACACCAACTCTCTCCTCATCGCCACCGCGACAAAATACGAAGCACGCGTCAGAGGCGTCATCGATCAGCTCGATCGTCGTGTCCCGCAGGTGCTGATCAAGGTCCTCATCGCCGAGGTAACCCACGACAACGCCCTGGATTTCGGAACCGATTTTTCCATTCTCGACGTCAATCGCAATCCAGCCGGCAAGGGTCAGACTTTCACCAGCACCCTCGGCGCCGCTGCCGCCGCCGCTTCAACCACAACGCCCGGCGGCCTCGTCGCCACTCTCCTCGAGGGCAATATCAGCGTCACCCTTCAGGCCCTCGCTCAGCAGAACAAACTCGACATTCTCTCCCGGCCCTACATCCTCACCAGCGATAACCAGGAAGCAGACATCACCGTCGGAAGTGAAGTCCCATTCATCACCAGCACCGACGTCGATTCCAACGGCGGCATCCACAATAATGCCCAATATCAGGACATCGGCATCATTCTCACGGTCACGCCTCACATCAATCCCGAGGGATTGGTCACCATGCTCGTCTCGCCGCAGATTTCCTCCCTCACCTCCCAGACCGTGACGATCCAGGAAGGCGTCAACCTCCCCGTCTTCGATGTCCGCTCCGCCGACAGCTATCTCACTGTGCGTGACGGTCAGACCGTCGTCATTGGTGGCATGATGCAAGACCAGAAGACCGAGAGCGTCAACAAAATCCCGCTTCTCGGAGACATTCCCCTCATCGGCAAGCTCCTCTTCTCGTACAACACCACCGACAAAACCAAGACCGAGCTGCTGATCTTCCTCACGCCGCATGTGGCTGCCGACCCGAACATTCTCAAGCCGATGGCCAATGATGAAATGCACGGCCTGCGCCTTACGCCCAACGCCGTGGAGCCCGGCGTCTTCCAGGATCATCTGCAGGGCCTCGAGCGCGGCAGAAACTCCAACAACCCCTCGACGTGGCCCTCCTCGATCTATATTCCGCCTCCAACAAAGCCGGATTCGATATTGGAGCCGTCGCACCCCGGCGGAGATTAAAAAATCGGGTAAAATCGAAACGATGCGAGTTCGATCCCGGCCAGTCGTGTTCGGTCCCATGGCGGCAGCGGCCCTGCTTCTCGCCGCCTGTCAGCCCGCGAGTCCGCCGCCGCCCAGGCCCGCGGTGCCGACCGCCAATTTTCTCAGTGCCCCGACTTCCCCCGACGCGATCGTCAATTCCGATCCCGCCGCGACCCGCCTGCAGGACATCGGCGGCTACATCCTTCTCTACTACCGCGAGCATCAGCAGATGCCCCCAAGCCTCGATGATTTGCGAAACATCCCCGGCGGCCAGGATCTCAATTTCACTTCCCCATCAAGCCAGCCCTTCGCCTATTCCCAGGCTGGAATGTGGATTCCCGATAAAGGGGACAAGTGCATCATTGCCTACGACCCCGCCCGATCCGCAAACGGCAATCGCTGGTGCCTCTTCATGATGCTCCCAAAGGGCGGCTCCGCTCTCTCGGTCGATGTCGTCACGCTTCCCGAGCCGATGTTCCTCAGCTATCGCCCCGCGGGCCAATAAAAAAAGCCCGGGAATCCCGGGCTTCATTCACAGCTTATATAAACGTAAAAACTACGCAGCTTCCAATCGTTGAAGGCTCGTAACCTGACGCAATGCGATCAGCGTCCACGTCTGGTCAGGAAACGCGATAAAAATTCGCGCGTCCATCGCAACCGCCGATCGGGGATTTATAACATCGAAATGTTTCCCATCGGCCGTATTAACCCGAAACGGCTCGAACGGCTCTTTGTTCAGAAGCTCTTCCAATTCCTTCTTCGTCATCCTTACCTCGCCACGCTCCCAGGCAAAAATCCTTCCAGCTTCCGCGCCCGCACCGGATGCTGCAGCTTGCGGATGGCCTTCGCCTCCACCTGCCGCACGCGCTCGCGCGTCACCTTGAAGATTCTCCCGACTTCTTCCAGCGTGTAGGTATATCCGTCGCCGATCCCATACCGCAGCTTGATGATTTCCCGCTCGCGATACGTCAGCGTCTTCAGCACCTGCTCGATCTTGTCCTTCAGCATTTCCTGCGTGGCCGATTCAACAGGATTGTCCGCCTTCTCGTCTTCGATGAAATCGCCGAAATAACTGTCTTCGCTCTCGCCGACCGGACGATCCAGCGAAATCGGATGCCGGCTGATCTTCAAGACCCGCCGCGTCTCCGCGACCGTCATCTTCGCCCGCCGGGCAATCTCCTCGATCGTCGGCTCGCGGCCCACTTCCTGCATCAGCGCTTTGCTGATGTTCCGCAGCTTGCTCATCGTCTCGATCATGTGCACGGGAATCCGAATCGTCCGCGCATGATCCGCGATCGCCCGCGTGATCGCCTGCCGAATCCACCACGTCGCGTACGTGCTGAACTTAAACCCGCGGCGATATTCGTACTTGTCCACCGCGCGCATCAGGCCGGTGTTCCCTTCCTGGATGATGTCCAGGAACGAAAGCCCGCGATTGCGGTATTTCTTGGCGATCGAAACCACCAGGCGCAGATTTCCGCCCGACAGCTTCCGCTTCGCATCTTCGTATTTGTTGTAAATCTTCCGGACCGCCACCACCCGCCGGTGCAGGTTCTGTGCGTCTTCCAGCACCAGGTCTTCCAGGCCGCTCAGCTCTTCCTGGCAAACTTCCAGGTCTTCGCCCGGGTCTTTGACCTTTTTCAGCTCTTCGATCCGCTGCTCAAGCTCCACCATCTTTGTGCTGATGGACGAAAGCTTCTTCATCAGCGGCGTGACTTTGCTGGTCCGCAGGGCCAGCTCTTCCAGCAGCTTGACGCTGCGGCGGCGCCGGCGGCGAATCGCCAGCCTTACTTCTTCCTGGTCCTTTTCTTTTTTCCCCTTCGACGCGCTCAGCTCTTCCCAATTCTCCCGATTGCGCGCCAGCATCTGCCGCACCGAGGCGAGATTCATCGGAATGCGCTGCCCGATCGTCCCCTTGTCCGCCATCCCCTCATCCGTGCTGATCTTCATCGTCCGGTCGAACGGCAGGTCCCCGTCATCCACCTGCTGCAGGATTTCCACCGCTGATTGAAGACAGTAATCGCTCTCCAATACCTTCGAGCGGAAAATCTTCCGCGTGATCTCGATCTTCTTGGCCAGCGCGATTTCCTGCTCGCGCGTCAGCAGCGGGATTTCTCCCATCTGCGTCAGATACATCCGCACCGGATCGTCGATCCTCTTGGTCGAAGCCTCCGCAAGCTCCGCCTCCAGGTTCAGATCCAGTGCTTCATCATCATCCTCTTCCTCGGCCGCCTCTTCTTCGGTTGACTTGGGTTTCTGGGCCGACTTGTCCGAACGCGTGATCTTCTCAACCTTGATGCTGATCTTTTCGAGCTTCACGCGCACGACGGTCTTCGTGCCCGGGATATCGGTCTCGTCGATGAGCTTGATGCCCATCTCGTCGATCATCATCAGAAGCGAATCGAGCTTGTCCGGCGAGACGACCTCGTCCGGCAAACGCTCGTTCAATTCCTCGTAGGTGAGATACCCACGCGATGTGCCCAGATCCAGTAATGCCTGCACGCGAAGATCGACTTCTTCTTGCGAGCCCGACCCAATAAGGGGTGATTCAATCCTGGCCATGTCTAAACATCCACTTTCCGCGGCAACCGGCGGGAACGCCGCCGGCTATCGACAGCACTACTAATCCGGGCCAAAGAATTCAGGGATATTCCCGATCCTTGCAACGCGGACGCTAATGCCATCCACTTATTCAGTTGTTAAAACCGGACGCCGTTGCGGCGCCCTCAAGTGTCAGCCCGACCCGTTTGAAGGTCACAATGCGACGCGTTTCAGGTCAGGCTTACCAGCTTTTTCCTGCAATTGACGCAACGTGTCAATGTCCGCCGACAAATCAGCTTCGCCGCCGGGCGACTGCGCTCCGGGGCGTCGCAACTCGGCAACCAATTTTTTCGCTTCCTCCCGCCGCTTCTGATTCGACAATTCCGACAGGCATCCAGCCAGGCTCAGGTTCGCATCTGCCGCCGACGACGCCTCATTCGCCCATTTTACCGCCGCCCCTTTCAGGGCCGGATCGTTCAAAAGCTCCAAAAACTCATTAAAAACCGGCTCTCCCTCATCCTGTGCCTGTTGCCAGAACGCCTCGGCAATCTTCCGCAATGTTTCATCCGTGAAATCGCCCGGCCGAACGTCTCGCTGAATTCTAGGCCATCGACTTGGCTCTGACAGCAAGAGTCCCAGAATAAATCCTTCGGCTCGCTGGCGAGCCGTCAACCCACTGGCCGGAGCATTGTCTTTCGGCTCATTCGACTCGCTAACTTGAACCGCCGGCCTGCCACGCAAACGCTTCGCCGGCTGTATGCGAAATCGCCGATTCAGCTCCTCCGCCGGGATTTCCGTCAACCGGCTCACCTGCGCCAAAGCCGCTCCCCACCGCAGTGGGTCCACAGGTCCCGATCCCCGGCGCCTGCGAGCGTCTCCAGATAATGCTGCACAGCCTGCTGCCGGGCCGTGATGCTGTCGTTCGCCTTCACCTCTTTAACAAGTTGCTTCCATTTATATGTCAGCGCATCCGTTGCACCGGCCAAAAATTCATTAAATTTGTCCGCTCCATGCTTCAGCAGAAATTCATCCGGGTCCATGCCTTCCGGCAGCGATGCGATGGCAATCTCAACCGGCTGCGTCAAAAACAATTCCAACGCCCGATTCGCCGCGCCTTCGCCCGCGCGATCGCCGTCGAACAGTAAAACAATCCGATCCGCAAACCGCCGCAGCATCGTCACGTGATGTTCCGTCAATGCCGTTCCCAGCACCGACACCACATTGCTCACGCCGAACTGGTGAGCCATCACCACATCTGTATATCCTTCCACGACCGCAACGGTACGCGTCTCGACGATTTTCGCCCGCGCCAAATCCAGCCCAAACACCGTCCGGCTCTTGGAAAACAGCGGCGTTTCCGGGCTATTCAGATACTTCGCCGGGTCCTGCGACCCAGGCATCACCCGCCCGCCGAAGGCGATGATCCGCCCGGTCTCATCCCGAATCGGAAACATCAGCCGATTGCGAAACGTGTCATAATATCCCAACCCGTTTTCCCGCGGCTTCACCAAGCCCGCCAGCGCCATCTGCGGCGGCGTGAATTTCTTCATCGCCGCGCTCGTCAGCAGCGCGTCCCAGCCGTCCGCCGCCACGCCGATCCTGAAATTTCGGATCGACTCATCGTTAAATCCGCGGCCGGCCAAATACTTCCTCGCAGCTTCGCCTTGCTGCGGATGGAAGATCAACTTTTCAAAGAACTTCAGCGCAGCAGACTGCGCCTCAAGCAAAATCGTCCGTTCACTGACCGATTCCTTGCTCCGGCGAGCCGACGGCAGATCGATATTCGCCGCCTCCGCCAGAACACGCAGCGCGTCCATAAATTCGACGCGGTCGCGCAGCATCACATAGTCGATTGCATTCCCGCCTTTTTCGCACCCATAGCAGTAAAACCGCTGCTTGCCTGGGCTGACCGAAAATGAGGGCGTTTTTTCCTGATGAAACGGGCATAGCCCGACGAAATCCTTGCCGCGACGCTTCAGCCGAACGCTCTGTCCGATCAGCGCAACGATATCCGTGGCTTGTAAAACTCGGCCCTTGGCATCGTCAAAATTGCCGAACGCTTCGGCGCGCATCACACCTCCCACCCGAAGGCTGCAACTCCCCTAAATCCTTTGCCGATCTAGCGTAAGAAACGCCGCCCTACAGGCTCCGGGAGAATATAACACCATATCGAATCAGGGTCAAATAATACATATCATATTCAACACAAAAGTCCTGTAACCATCGAAAGTTACATCATAAACCATTTTCCTCTCCCAAAAGCCCATAACCCCTGAATGAGGAATAATACTGATTCGTTGCCCCCACACGTCCGATATGATTAAATCGCCCGGCGGAGTAAGTCCCTCAAAATTTGTGAAATTGGAACCAACATGACCCGGTTCAAGCTGGAAATCGAAACCGACGGCAGCAATGACATCATCAACCTCAACAATCTCCTCAAACCCCACGTCCGCGATCTCCGCGGCGACGGGGTCCTCCATCTTTTCATCATAGGCAGCACCGCCGCCCTCACCACGATGGAATTCGAGTCCGGCCTGGTCAAAACCGACATGGCCGAGGTCATGCAGCGATTAATCCCCGACGACGCCCACTACGCCCACGAGGCCACGTGGAACGACGACAACGGCCACAGCCACGTCCGCGCCGCATTGATTGGCCCCAGCCTCACAGTCCCCTACGCCGACGGTCGATTGCTCACCGGCGAATATCAGCAAATCGTCCTGATGGAATTCGACACGCGACCCCGCAAGCGAACGATTATCTGCACAGCCCTCTCCTAGATAGTAAGTGCTGCCAGGAACGTAAACAGGCAAGCCAGCCGTCTCAGCAGCGGCAACCCCCTCACCTATTCGAGTCGCGGCCTTCAATCGTCACAAGCCGGCTGATTACGCCGCGTTCGTGAACCTTATCGCCGACGCGGCCGAGCGAATGCCGGATATGCGGCTGCTCGGATAATGCCTGATGCCGAATCATTCGCATCTCGTGCTCTGGCCGCGCAAGGACGGAAGCCATTCCGCAACCGAAAATATTCTTCCTTTCAATCCCCGCCTACCTCTTCCCCGATGCAGATCCGCCTCTTTATGCATGTTCCCCACTCTTCTCCAAAAGCTTCTGCGCCTTCGCATGATCCCCAGCCTTAAACACCCCCGTCGTCCTCCCCCCCGGCGCCCCGCTCGTGCAATACGCATAATTAATATTGATATGTTCCTTCCCCAGCAAACTCGCCACATCCGCCAGCGCCCCGGACTGATTCGGCAAATCCACGCACAAAACCTCCGTCTCAGTCATCGGCAGATTCAATTTCCCCAGCACCGCCCGGGCCGCCGCTGGATTCTCCGCCACCATACGCAGCACCCCATGCTCCTGCGAATCCACCAGCGTCATCGCCACAATATTGATCTTCTCATCCGCCAGCGCCCGCGTCACCCGCGCCAGAATCCCCGGCTTATTCACCAGAAAAACACTGAATTGAGTCCCGGTATGAACGTCAGACATAAAAGCCTCCTCATCCACCCCTCCCCGCTTAGCCGCGTCGGCCCCGACGCGCTTTTCTTACAACCCGGCCAGCGAATTAATCGCTTCCTTCTGCGTAGGCTTCAATATCAACACCCGATCCAGCCGGGTAATCTTCAATAACTGCATCAGCTTCGCATTCACCCCGCAAAGCATCAGCTTACTATGCGGCAGCGCCGACAACTTCCGATGCAGCGCAATCACAATTCCGATCGCCTGGCTGGAAAGAAACTCCACCCTCGAAAAATCCAGGATCAGCACCCGCCGGTCTTCCTCATCCACCAGCTTATTCAAATTCGTGCCGATTGATTCCAGTTGCACCGGATCCATCAGCGACGCCACGCGGAATTCAATCACGTTTGCCTTGTCGATACGAGTGACCAGATATTCCGAAGCCATGAATCCTCAGATTTCTTTACAAGTGTCCAAAGCCGTTATTTTCGCCGTTTCTTCTTTTTCTTCGGCGCGCCAACCAGCGCGATCTTCAGCGCCTGATCGATATTCTCCACGAAATGAAATTTCAGCGTATCCCGCACTTCCTGCGGAATCTCCGCCATATCCTTCTCATTCCGCTTCGGAACGATCACTTCCTTGATCCCCGCCCGCTTCGCCGCCAGCGTCTTTTCCTTCAGCCCGCCGATCGGCAGCACCAGCCCGCGCAGTGTGATCTCGCCCGTCATCGCCACATCATGCCGCACCGGTCGGTTCAGCATCAACGATGCCAGCGCGATGAACATCGCCACGCCCGCGCTCGGCCCATCCTTCGGCACCGCGCCCGCCGGCACGTGAATATGAATATCGCTCTCAGCCAGCATCTTCGGCATCGATCCCCATGCTGCTTCGGCCCGCGACCGGATCAGCGTGAACGCCGCCGTCGCCGATTCCTTCATCACCTCGCCGATCTGCCCGGTCAGCGTGATCATCCCCTTGCCCGGCATGCGCGTGCCTCGATGAACAGAATCTCCCCGCCAACCGGCGTATACGCCATCCCCGTCGCCACGCCCGGCACGCTCGTCCGGCTCGCCAGTTCCGGATCAAACTTCCGCGGCCCCAAAACCTTGGTGACCGTGTCCCGCGTCACCGTCACCTTCTCCGTCTTCCCGTCCACGATCTCCGCGGCGATCGACCGCGCGCACCGCTGCCAATCTGACGCTCCAGATTCCGCACCCCCGCCTCGCGCGTGTATCCCTCGATGATCCAGCTCAGCGCCTGGTCCTGAAACTTCACCTGCTTCGGCCGGCACGCCGTTGGCCTCCAGTTGCCGCGGCACCAGATACCGCGTCGCGATGTCCAGCTTGTCGCTGTTGGTGTATCCCGGAATTTCAATCACTTCCATCCGATCGCGCAGCGGCCCCGGCACCGGGTCCATCGTGTTCGCCGTCGCGATGAACAGCACCTTGCGACAGATCAAACGGCACATCCAGATAATGATCCGTAAACGTATGGTTCTGCGCCGGGTCCAGCACTTCCAGCAGCGCCGCCGCCGGATCGCCGCGGAAATCCGTCGCCCACCTTGTCGATCTCATCCAGCATCATCACCGGATTGCGCGTGCCCGCCTTGCGAAGCTCCGCGATGATCCGCCCCGGCATCGAGCCGATGTACGTCCGCCGATGCCCGCGAATATCCGCTTCATCGCGCACGCCACCCAGCGCCACGCGAATAAATTTCCGCCCCATCGCCTCGGCGATGCTCTTGCCCAGCGATGTCTTGCCCACGCCCGGCGGCCCCACAAAACACAAAATCGCTCCGCCTCCGTCCGGCTTCAATTTCCGCACCGCCAGATATTCGATGATCCGCCGCTTCACCTTGTCCAGATCGTGATGATCGCGGTCCAGAATTTTCCGCGCCTCTTTCAGATCGATCTTGTCGACGGTCATCACCGACCAGGGCAGCTCGCTGAAAATCTGCAAGATAAGTGCGAATCACGCCATATTCCGGGCTGGCGCTGGGAATCGACTCCAGCCGGTTCAGCTCTCGAGTCGCCTCCTTCATCACGGTTTCAGGAAGCTTGCGCCGCCTCCAGCCGCGTGCGCAGCGTCTCCATTTCACTCGCCGCCCGCTCCCGAATCCTGATCCCCCAATTCCTTGCGGATCGCCTTGAGCTGCTCCTGCAGGTAATACCGCCGCTGGCTCTTGTCGATGTTCTCCTTCACCTGCGACTGAATCTTGTTCTGCAGTTCCAGCACATCCAGCTGCGTCGCCAGCCGCGCCGCGATGATCCGCAGCCGCTTCTCCACATCCAGTCTCTTCCAGCATCCGCTGCTTTTCGCTGATGTCATCCTTTTCCACCGGCAGATTCGCCGCCAGAAAATCCGCCAGCGCCGACGGCGTCGTGATGCTGTTCAGCACCTGCGCCGCCTCGTCCGGCGTATTCGGCGAAAGCTCGATCACCCGATTCGCCTGCTGCCGCACCGACGCCACCAGCGCATCCAGCTCCGGCCCGGCCGTCACCGCGTCTTCCAATACTTCAATTCGCCCCATCGCAAACGGCTCGGTCTGCTCGATCCCCAGCAGCCGAAATCGCACCAGCCCATGCACGATGATCGACTGATTCCCATCCGGCAGCTTGAACAGCTTCAGAATCATGCACGCCACGCCAACGGTGATACAGATCGCCGATATCCCGGATCCTCCACCTCGGCATTTTTCTGCGTGACAACGCCGATCAACTTCTCCCCCGGCATCACTTCATCGAGAAGATTCTTGCTCTTCTGCCGCCCGACGTTCAGCGGCATCACCGTGCCCGGAAACACCACGATGTTCCGGATCGGCAGGATCGGAATCAGACTCGGAATGGTCAGCTGCTGCCCGTTGCCCGCCGTCCGAATGATCGTCGCGGTCGGACTGCGCTCAATGATTTGTGATTCAGCCATTGTTAGTTTTTCTTCGGCAGGTCGATCCAGAGCAACCCATCCTGATACCGCGCGGAAATGCGCTCGTGATGCACATCCTCCGGCAATTCCACATCGCGCGAGAACGCCCCGTGATCGATCTCCATCAGATGCATCCGAACCCGCGTGTGCGGCACTTCGGAGTTTTCAATGACCATCGGCACCGCCCGTTTCCCCCGCAGCCGCAGCCGCCCGTCGATCACCTCGATATCGATCTTGTCTTTCTCCACGCCCGCGAGGTCCACGCAGACCAGATATGCGATTTCCGTCTCGTACAAATTAACGTTTGGCGTCCAATTCTCGTTGGAAAAGAAGCTGTAGTATCCCTTGGATTGAAGCTCCAGCATCTTGCTCTGCGGCGTCTGCGGACCTCGATACGGCCTTTCAGCGCACTGGATCATTACCATAGCTGCCTCCCAATCAGATCTTCAGCCCACATCTTACGGTTCCGTCAGTCAAATTCACCGCTCAAAATCGGTGATTTTCCGGCCGACGGCGGACCCGCCGTAATTTCCAGCCGGTCCTGGCTCTTCACGCCGCTCGCCCGAAACAGATAAACGCTCACTCCCGCCTTCGGCTCAATCCCCGCTATTTTCATCGGCTCATCCGATCCGCGCCTGATCCACAGCTCGTACATCACCGCCGGATCCAGCGCCCGAAGTTCATCACAAAGCAAATAACCCTTCTGCTGCGAACCATTCCACGCCAGCGCCGCATTCGCAATCGGCGAAGAATCCGCCCCAGAATCCGGCCTGGTGAGCCGGATCACACTCGTCTGCGGCTCGGCAAGAAATTTCCCCAGATCTTCCAGTTTCCCCTCAACCTCTGAATCCGCCGCCCCTAGCAATCCCACCCGATCCCGCTCACCTTTCACTTGCACACGTTCATATTCCACGGCGCTGGCCGTAAACCCCAGCGCCAAACAAGCCAGAACCAGGGTCGTCCCCCATCCCCTCCCGCCGGAATCGTGCCTCAACGCCCACTCTTGCCTGAGCGTGCCGCCTTCATTTAAATCAGAATCCCGATCAACCATAATATCTTCCGATCGAACAATATCCCGTGAATCAATCATAATCCAAACTGCCGCAATATTTCACCGGCGATATTTCACCCTTTCGCACCGGTGGGCCCATTGATACACTCATATCCAACCACCGCGCGGGAAAGATGATGTATTTATGCTTATCCGCATCGGTTTCGACCTGGCTTTCGAGCTGCCAGCACCCGTTTCGCTGGTCATGATGCTCTACACGCATCCGTCCCGGTCCAACAGCCTGCTGGTCCCCGAGAAAATCCACTGTTCACCATCGCTGTCGATCGATACGTTCATCGATCAGTATGGCAATCGCTGCGGCCGCGTCGCCGCCCCGGCCGGCGAGCTGCGCCTCTGGCATGAAGCCGTCGTCCGCGATTCCGGCCTGCCCGATCCCATCCACCCCGAAGCTCGCCAGTGGGAAGTACCCGATTTACCGGCCGAAGTCGTCCCCTTCCTCTTCGCCAGCCGATATTGCGAAACCGACTACCTCAGTAATACCGCCTGGGAACTGTTCGGTAACACCCCCCTCGGCTGGCCCCGCGTTCAGGCCGTCTGCGACTGGGTCCACAACAACGTTCAATTCGGCTATGAATTCGCCCGCCCGACCAAATCCGCCTACGATGTCTACCGGGAGCGCCAGGGCGTCTGCCGCGATTTCTCCCATCTGCTGATCACGTTCCTCCGCTGCCTGAATATCCCCGCCCGATACGCCACCGGCTATCTCGGCGACATCGGCGTTCCTCTCGCACCCCGAGCCGATGGATTTCAGCGCCTGGACCGAAGTCTTCCTCGACGGCCGCTGGTACACCTTCGACGCCCGCCACAACATGCCGCGCATCGGCCGAATCGTCATGGCCCGCGGCAAGGACGCCGTCGATGTCGCCCTCACCACCTCCTTTGGTCCCTCAACGCTGAAAAAATTCACGGTCATCACCGACGAAATCCCCATGGACGAAGACCCGATGCACAAACCCCGCAACGCCAGCACCCCGGCATCAGCCGCCCAGATGTCCTGATGGAGGATCACCCTTCGCCACGTACCACGCCAGGGTCGCCGCGAAATGCCGGTATTCGATCCGTCGAATATGCGTCAATCTCCCCGGCATCTCCCGCGCCCATGCCGCATATTCAAAATCCTCGAGCAGCATCCATCGGCTCGTCGGAAATTCGCTCGGCACATAAAGCGAATTCGGATACGACTCCACATTCAATCCCGCGTAATAAAAAATCTCCGGATTATCCAGGATCAAATGGCCCGTCGTCACCGTTTCCCCCTTGGGCACATTCATCGCCACGATCTCCGCGCACTTTTCCCCCGAGCGCCGCTGCCGGTCAGCAATTTGCGCAATGCCAAATGGCGGACCCGCCGCGAGAATAATCACAATCACCCCGAATCCGGCCCAAACCATCCGATTCCGCCTGATCCACCAAATCACCAGACCCGTCATCACCGCCGCAAGAACCCCGCTCCCCAAAAGCAAAACCAAATGTCCCGCCTGATCGCGCACACAAAGTGCCCCCATCACAGCGATTCCCCCGGTAAACCCAATCCCAACGAACGCCAGCGCGATATTCATCGCATCGATCATCTTCGCGGAATACAATCCCCGCTCCCAGGCCGCCGCAACCGCGCCAACCACCGGACAAACCAGCGGCAGCCACAAATAGCTGTATCGCGGCGGCCACATCCCACAAACCATCGACACCACACACGCGACCACCATGCACCCCACCAGCGCCCGAACCACCTGCCGGTCGCGAACCGACCAATTCCCCGCCCGCCCGCTCACTTCTAAATTCCCGCTCCAAAGCGGCCCATAAAACGCCATCGGCAAAAAAAACGAAACCGGCATCGCATAAATCACCAGCAGCACCGGAACCAGCAGCGTCTGCGGCAAATTACCGATCCGATTGTCCAGCAGCAGATTGATCCAGATCTCTTTCACCCCCGATGTCTCCGGCGGCAAATGAAGCTGATGAAACCTCCAAAGCGCCGCCAACCCATACACGCCAAACATTCCGCTCCCAATCGCAATAGCGATCCAGGGCCACGGCTTCTTCAACGTCGCCAGCGATTGATTAAAAATCGCCGGCCCCGCCAGCGCCCGGCCACCGCCGCCAATCCCGCCGGACCTTTCAGGAGTAGTTCAGCCCCAAACGCCAACCCCGCCGCCAGCACGCAACCCATTCGCCGCCGTGGCGTCACAAACGCCAGATGAATCAGCAGGCAAGCCGTCACCACGCTCGCCAGCGAATTAATCGCATCGATCTCCGCCGTATGATTTTGCCCCCAGAGCGCCACAAGGCTGCAACACCCCACCCCGCTCACCAGCCCCGCAAGCCGCCCAAACCAAACGCCGCCCATGAAGCACAAAAACCCCGCCATCGCCGCGCCCGCCACCGCCGACGGCAGCCGCCAGACCAGCTCATTCCCTCGGCCCGCGATCTTCTCCACACCCGCCAAAATCCAGTAATGCAGCGGCGGCTTCGCGAGATACACCTGGTCATACAACCGCGGCAAAAGATAATCCCCACCCTGCACCATCTGGTGCGCCACCAGCGCCCGATGCCCTTCCGTCCCTGCCAGTGGACCCTCCGCGATCCCTGCGCAATTCACGAAAAGGCCGATGGCCAGGACAAGCAAAACGTCGATGACTTTCGTGCCGCCCGTCAACGGTTGAACCGGGCCGGAGACTTGTTCAATCATGATGAATCTGCGGCAGCGGATCGGGGATATGATCGATCACGCCCTTGCCCGCCAGAATTGCCGCAATCTCGCCGATATGCAAGTTCAGATAGGGAATCAAAGCCGGATTGCTGCGCGGATCATGCCCATTGCGAAACATCTCCTGCGCCGCTGAATCCGCATTCCAACCTTCAATTAGCACGCGGTAAAGATAAGTCGCCCCATTGGATCGCTGAGCCCCGCTGGAACAATGAACCAGCAGCGGCTTCCCATTCTTTTTCGCCTCAACCATCTGCGCAACCGCGTCAGCATACGAATGAAAATCCCCTGTCCCATCCCCGCCCAGCGGATCGACAAACCGCTCGATCCCCAAATCTTTTGTCGCCTCAAGCTCCGCCGCCACATCCGGATCGCTCGGATCATCCGCCACGAGACAAACGATCACCTTGATCCGATCATCACTCAATACCCGCCGGATCAGATGCCGATCAATCTGCCCGCTAGCATAAATCTGCCCCGCCTCGACAGTCCTTAGCTTGCGAGAACAAACCGATCCTTCCACCGCCCCGCATTGGCACAGATAAACCAGACCGCCAACCCCGCCGCGATGAAAATCACCACCCAAACCCACCACGGCCGCGATCGTCGCGCCTTCACCGGCTCGGAAATTTCAGCGGAATCCATCTTCATCTCTGACCAATGGATTTTATGTTCGTCAGTTGAAGATCGTAAGTCCAATGCAAAAGAATTGATTAATGGAATGACGCCAGCAGCCTCTCATCTGCCCCGCGTCCTCGCCGGACGGCGAAGAATCATGCAAACCCCGGCGGCCACCAGACAGAATGATCCCGGTTCCGGAACAGACAGCAGCTCGCTGACAGTGTTGTCCCCATAATTAGCGACGACGATGTCGGGCTGACCGTCGCCATTCAGGTCAGCGATTGCGATCCCATCCGGCTCACTCCCCACATCGAATGTTTCCGTCGTTGGAAAGGTTCCCTCCCCGTCCCCCAGCAGAAGGCTGATCGTGTTATCGCCATAGTTGGCCGTCACGATGTCCAAATGTCCGTTGAATTCCCCGACCGCTATCGCATCAGGCTCCTTCCCCACCGAATAAGTGACGGCATTTTGAAAGGTTCCATCACCATTCCCCATCAAAACACTCACGGTATTGTCGGCGTAGTTGGCGACAGCCAGATCAATTTTCCCATTGACACTGAAATCCCCGGCAACGATGGCGTCCGGCTCCGCGCCCACCGCGTGAGTGGATGTTGTAAAGACGCCAAGCCCATCCCCGTTAAGGACCGTGATCTCGTTGTCACCATAATCGGTGACGGCAAGACCCCCGTGTCCATTGAATGCACCATTGATGATCCCCATTGGCTTGGCGCCAACAGCATGGGTGTTCTCCGGCTGAAACGTCCCGTTCCCATTCCCGTGGAACGTGGAGACCGTATTGTCGTTCTGGTTGGTAGCAGCCAGAGAAAGATTTCCATCAGCGGTGAAATGTCCCGCGGCAATACCGGCCGGCCCGGAGCCAGTGGAAAGCGTCTGCCCAAGAGTAAAGTTCCCCGTTCCGTTCCCCAGGTAAACACTGACCGTGTTGTCGTTGAAGTTGCTGACGGCAAAATCGCCTTGGCCGTCGCCAAAATCACCAACAACGATCGAATTCGGCCCGCTCCCGGTTGCGAGAGTACTCTTGGGACTAAGCGCTCCCGAACCGCCAACGGATAGCACGCTCACGTTGTTATCCAGGTTGTTTGCAACAAGCACGAGGGGTGACCCGTTGTCTAGCGACAATACATTAATCGCCTTGGGCGCATGCCCGACGGCAACAGGAGTGACGGACGTGAACGAAACAGCTCGAACGACCGAGGGTACCACCCAGACAACAATAAAGGTCAGGAAAAACCGCCCAAAAATTGAAGGTGATCGCATCTTCCCTCCCCAAAAATTCCTGGTTGCCACCTGACAGAACTGAGCAATCATTTTAATCGGGAGGCCTCGGCTGGCAAGCGAAAAATAGCCGGTGCTAACCCCTGAAATTGCGTGTAGGTGTGATTTCTGACGCTTAAAAGGAAGCGATTGTCGCTCAAAGTCTTATGCGGGAACTGGAAAGCCGCTTCCCCCTCATCGGAAATCCGGGTGGCGGGAGTCGAACCCGCACGACCTTTCGATCAACGGATTTTAAGTCCGTAGCGTCTGCCGTTCCGCCACACCCGGTCGATCTTCACCCGTCAATCTTCACCGCCGCAGCATCAACAATGCCAAAATCCCAAAAACGATGCAATACCATCCAAATGGCCCCAATCGGTGGCTCCGAAAATACCGCATCAGAAACCGCGTGCTCAAATACGCGCAAATCCCCGCCACCAGCGCCGACGCGGCCGTCATCTGCAGCATCGCCCGCGCTTCGGGTTTGAATAATGTCGGCACTTTCAATATCGCCGCCAAGCCAATCACCGGCGTCGCCAGCATGAACGAAAATCGGCTCGCCTGCTCATAACTCAACCCCGCAAATAATCCCGCGGCAATCGTCACGCCCGGCTCGCGAAATCCCCGGCACCAGCGCCAATGTCTGCGTCGCTCCGATCGAAGCCCCTTCAATCAGCGTCAATTCCTCAGCCCTCCGCTGTTGCTCGGGAGCCTGCTTGGACATGCCTGCTGCTTCACCACATCCGCCAGCAGCATCCCAATCCCATTGACGATCAGCACAGCCGCCACGATCCAAGTCTTGGAAGGATCCTCAAAAAGCTGCCGCAGCTTTTTTTCAAAAACCAGACCCATAAGTCCAACGACAATCGTTCCCGCCACCAAAAGCCACGCGAATTTGCTGGGCTCGTCATAAATCAACCGCCCCCGTTTCGCGCTCCCGATAAATGCCGCGATAACCACTCGCCAATCCTTCCAGAAATAGATAAACAGCGCGATTGCCGTCGCCAGGTGCAACGCCACCACAAACGCCAGAAAATCAGGCCGTTCCCGCACATTCGGCCCCAAATTCCACCCGAGCAGCGCCGGCCAACAGAATCGTCTGCGCCAGGCTGCTCACGGGAAAAAGTTCGGTAATTCCCTGCAAAGCGCCCAGAATCAAAGCTTGCCACATTTCCATATGCGACAAAGACTACGAAACAGCCCGACTATTCGCCAGTGGGGCAGGAATGCCGATTGCCGATTGCCAAATGCCGAATGTAAATGCAACGCCACCTTGTCCTCCATTCGGCATTTGGCAATCGGCAATCGGCATTCTATTATGTCCTCCCGGAGGCCCGGCGCACGCCCATGGTCCTACAAGTCCTACGAGCGCTTTTCGTCCTGCTGATGGCCGCCATCGGCTATTACTTCCTCAAAGAACAAGTCGGCCGTCTACCAGATTCCTCCCTGGCTCATGCTCATGATCACGCTCGCCATCGGCGTGCTGGTCGTCTGCGTCGATATCCTCTCCCCACGCCGAAAACTCGCCATCTTCTCCGGAACATTCCTCGGCCTCATCGTCGGCATCTCCACCTCCTTCGGCTTCAGCTTCATCGTCGCTCTCCTCGTCGATCGCTACATGCCCGATTCCACCGATGCCCAGCGAAACGCGATCACCACCTATCTCAACATCGTCATCGCCGTCGTCTTTTCCTATCTGGCGATCAGCTTCATCCTTCAAACCAAGGACGATTTCCGCTTCATCATCCCCTACGTCGAATTCAGCAAGCAGACCAAAGGCGCCCGCCCCGTGCTGCTCGACACCAGCGTCCTGATCGACGGCCGCATCGCCGACATCGCCGAGACCGGCATCCTCGAAAGCCGCCTGATCGTCCCCCGATTTGTCCTCGCTGAATTGCAAACCGTCGCCGACAGCGGCGACAAACTGAAGCGCAACCGCGGCCGCCGCGGGCTCGATGTCCTCCAGCGCCTTCAGAGCAACAAGCGCACGGAAATCATCATGTACGATTCCTCCGCCCGCGACGCCGGCCCCGAAGATGTCGATGGCAAGCTCATGAATCTCGCCGCCGACCTCAACGCCCGCGTCCTCACCAACGATTTCAATCTGAATAAAGTCGCCAGCCTTCGCGGCGTCGATGTCATCAACATCAACGACCTCGCCAACGCCCTCAAGCCGGTCGTCCTGCCCGGCGAGCGGATGACCGTCCGCCTTCTCAAGCCCGGCGAATCCCCCGGCCAGGGCGTCGGATATCTCGTCGATGGAACCATGGTCGTCGTCGAGCAGGGCCGCCAGCATCATCAACGAGGAAATCGAATTCACCGTCACCAGCGTCCTGCAAACCAGCGCCGGCAAAATGATCTTCGGCCGCATGCCGCACGAACCGGCCTCGAAAGTCTCCTGACCAAACCAATCCATCCATGCCCGATTTCGCCGTGATTCTTCCTGCCGCCGGGCGATCAACCCGTTTCGGCGGCAGCATCAGCAAACTCCTTCAACCCCTCGCCGGCAAACCAGCCATCGCCTGGACGCTCAGCGCCTTCGCCAACCGCGCCGATGTCCGTCCAGATCGTCGTCGGCACCACCGATCCCGATGCCATCCGCGACTGCGCAAAATCGCTCGAAAAATCGGTCGTTGCCAAGCTGAAAATCTGCGAGGGTGGAACCTGCCGCGCCGACACAGTCCGCGTCGCCGCGCTCGCGTCCGATCCATCAATCGAATGGCTAGCCGTCCACGACGCCGCCCGGCCCCTGATCTCACAGCCTCTGATCGATCGAACGTTCCAGGCCGCCCTCACCCACGGCGCAGCCGCGGCCGCGTTGCCCGTCCATCTGACAATCAAACAAGCCACCGGCCCACTCCCCGCGCCGGTCAAACAAACCGTCGCCCGCCACGACCTCTGGGCCATGCAAACCCCGCAGGCCATGCGCCGTCAGGATTTGCTCGACGCCTTCACCACCTGCCCCATCCCACTCGATCAAGTTACGGATGATGTCCAACTATTGGAACTCGCTCACAAACCAGTCTGGCTCGTCGAAGGCGAAGAACAAAATCTGAAAATCACCACTCCCCTCGATCTTCAAATCGCTCTCGCTCTCATCAAAACCAGATAGGTAATTCAAACTTTCGACGGAAGCTTGATCGACCTTCCCGAAAGCATAAAAACCCCATCCCCGCGAAAGTGCAGCGTCCGCGGATATTTCGGCGAAGTGGCAACATGCGCCTTCACCACTTCAAAAACAAAAAAATTGTACCGATTCACAAGTGCCCCATCGTGAAGTTTGCATTCAAAGTTCGCATAACACTCTTTAATCAGAGGAACATCAACCTCAGCAGCGGGAATCGCGGTCAATTTGAATTTCCCAAACTTGTCGATTTCAGACCCCGAGCAATTTCCGATGCCAACAACTTTCTTCGCCATATCCTGTGTCGGAATATTGATCACGCACTCTCGGCTCTTTCTGATCATTTCAAAACTATGATTCTGATTGCTGATTATGCACCCCATCAGTGACGGCGAAAACTCCATCACCGTATGCCACCCCATCGTCATGATGTTCGTCTCCCCTTTCCATGCGGAACTGACAAGCACCACAGGCCCAGGCTCCAGAAACCGGCGAATCTCCGAAACAGGAAAATCCCTTTTTCGATACATGCTAGCGCCTTTTCAACTCCGCGATCTCTGCGTTCTCAAGCGCAGCGGGCGGTAAAAATAATCCAATTTAAACCGGCACCACCCACCGCAAAATCACCTGACAAACCAGATTCGCATAAACCGCCGCCATCAGATCATCACAAAAAATTCCCCATCCCAGCGGCAAATGCTCCAATCTCTTACAAGGCGGCGGCTTGGTAATATCAAAAACCCGAAACGCCAGAAACGCCGCCGCCAGATTGATCCCCACGTCCCACCCGCTCCGCGCCGGCAAAAGCAAAATCGTCAAACAAATCCCCGCCGCCTCATCCAGCACAAACCGCCCCGGGTCCTTATCGCCAAATTCCACAATCGCCCAAGGCGCCAGCCCAACATTCAAAACCGAAAACAGAATCGTCCCCCCAATCGCCACCGCCAATTGCGAAAGCGGATTCCCCCAGGCCAATAGCGGCCAAAGCAGCAAACAAGTCAGCAGACTCGCGAACGTGCCGGAAGCCGGCAGATATCCAACCCCGCCCATCGTGACGATCCATCGCTTCACACGGCCCCGGCTATCTTCTGGTACAGCTTCACCGCCCGGCGAACGTACAACAATCCGCTGATCGCCGTAATCGCCACCGTCCCCCAAATGCAGCAATCACGGAAAATCGTCGCGTTGCGCAGCGCCTCGCCGCTCAGCCGATCCCGATAATTCACGAACAGCAGAATCACCAAAATCGTCACCGATTGAAACCCCATTTTCAGCTTCCCGCTCAGCTGCGCCCCAAACGCCTCGCCGCTGGTCTCCATGCTTCCCCGCAGGCTGGTCACCAGCAACTCGCGAGCAAGAATCACCACCACCATCCACGGCACAACGCCGGTAATCGTCATCAAATTCTGCGGCATCCCATTGGCGCTGGTCCACGGCCCCGTGAAATTCTTCCCGGCAAAAAAGATAAAACTCCCCAGCACCAGCACCTTATCAACAAACGGATCAACCACCCGCCCAAAAGCCCCCTCAACCTTCCATCGCCGCGCCAGATATCCATCCAGAAAGTCCGTCACCAGCGCCACCAGATAAATAATCAGCGCAATATTCAGCCAGACCACGTCCCCCCGATGGTTGAACGTGCTCTCATTTTGATAGTAAGCCAGCATGACGAAGAAAACGCCCGCGAGAACGAGCCGGGAAGCGGTCAATCCATTTGGCACATGCCGAAACATGAAGCGGGATTGTAGGTAAAACCCCCGGCCATATCGAATGCAACGGCGGCCCATCCTCCCGCGAGCCAACCCCGCCGATCACAAACTCCCTTTTTGAATCTCCCGCCGCGAAAGAATTTCCCCAGCCTCTTCATCTCTGCCAAGGCCCTGATATTTCATCAGCAGTTCCGTGATCGCATCACTCTGGATATGCGAGGGTGGCAGCAAATCAAGAAGCGGCCCCAGCTCCTGCCGAGGCAAAAATCGCCAAAGATTAAAAGCACCATGAAACCCCAGCGTCGGCCCGGACGGCTCCCCATGCTCCACCGAAAAACGAAAAGCCGTATCGAAATCAGCAAAGCGAATCCCGTTCTTTTCCAGCGACTCCCGGTAAACCTGGCAGATCACCGCATCCTCAGGATGAAAATATTCCACCTGCGAATGGGCCAGCATCCGCATCAGCCGCCGCGAACGAAGTGAAAACCCGCCATTCCCAACTCTCTTTTCCGTTTCGAACGGCCACGGCGCCCCGATGTAATCGAAGTTCAGGAATTGATCACTCCACCGCGAGCCATCGATGACATACCCATCCCATTGGATCATCAGCACAAAATCCGTTTGCAGATACCGCGCCAGCCTTTTGATGACGAAAGCAGAATAATCTTCGATTCTTTTGAAGCGCGGAATCGCCAGACATTCAATTCCAGGTTCACAGATAAGTTCGCTGGCAATTAAAAGCCGCCGCCCGAATTCGCACTGTCCCATGCTCTGCCGAATCGCCCTGAGTCCCGCAGCCGGGTGATCGGTATCGATGCAGCAAAGCGTCACACGATCCAAGCGTGGAAGGGGCATGGAAAGCCATCATAACCTCTGCTCCAAGCTTCCCAGTTCTCACCCAATTCGTTGCCCCTATGAGCAAATTTATCGCACGTCCATCTCACTCAACCCTCAGTTTCAGTCCAATAATCACGTTTATGAAGCAAAAATGAAAAATACATGAAACGAAGATGAAAAAATGTATGATAATAACGTTATGTTGCGTAATGCGAACGGGATCAACTCGCTGAAAGAGTTCCACAATCCCGGTTCACCACCAACACAACCGCAGAAATTCAAAGATCTTACGACCGCCAATGCCTCAGCCGTTTCCCAGCATCTGGCCTGGCTGATGGTCGTCGTCACGGCGCTTTTGTTAATCGCGGTCACGATACGCCTATTTACATCGTGGCGTTTCTACGGCGACTTAAATGGCCCCTCGGGCGTCTGGACCGCCCAGGCCGTCGACGTTTTCGATGATGGCACGCTGTATCGTCCCCTGATCTCAAACCTCGGCTACGGCGGCACCCGCTACGCCCCCCTTCATCCCCTCCTCCAGGCCGGCCTGATGCGCTTTGGAATGGCTCCGATTTTCAGCGGCTACGTCATCTCCCTCATCTCCACCCTCGCGATCATCGCCGCTCTTTGCACTCTGATGCGCCGATTGGGCATACCCACCCTCTATGCCGCGACGATGGCATCCTCTCTCCTCGCCGCGAATTGTTTTCGAGAGGGAATCTCGCAAATTCACGCCGACCCATTATCGCTCGCCCTCGATCTCTGCGGCCTCGTCGCTGTCGCCATCCTCCTCGAGCATCCCGAACGAAAAAAACTTCTGCTCATCGCCATAGCCGCAATATTTTTCGTCCTCTCCCTCGCAACCAAAATCACCAGCATCTTCGGAATTGTCACCTCGCTGATTTGGCTCACCACCCGCGGACACCGACGCCAGGCCTTCCTGCTCGGCCTCTTTTGGATCATCGGCGTTTGCATCATTGCCCTTGGCCACCCAGGCGATTAGCCAGGGCCGCGCCTTTGCCATCTTCCGCGCAGCGCAGCCGGCGGCGGGGGGATCGGCGCCTTCCTGCGCGGACCAGGAACCTTCTTCGCCGTCATGCTCCACAGCGACCGTATCACCCTCGGCTTCTGGATCATCGCCCTCTTCACGCTTCTGTTCGACGGAACCCGCAAAGAACTCCCCGCGATTCTGTTTCTGACCACCACGTTCGGAACGATGTTCATTTTCGGCTCCCCCGGAACGGCGGTAAATCACCTGATGAGCCTCCAGGCCGCGTCAATTCTGCTGATCAGTACAAACTTCATCCATCTCCGCCCCGAACGTTTCGCCATTCCAGCTGCGGCGATCTTGCTGGTCGCCCTGAGCATCCGAGGCTGCTGGCAACAAATACAGGCAATCCGCCACGACCCGGAGCGCCGCCAGATCGACAACGCCCTGAACGATATCCATCAATCCAATGTCACGGGACCGATCTACGCCAACAATCCCCTCATCCCCATCCTCGCCAATCAGCGGCCATATCTGTTGGACACATTCATGGCCCATTTAATGCGGCAGCAAAACCCACAATTCGGAACCAAACTCTGGGACGATCTCGATCACGCCCGCTTTTCAGCCTGCATCATCCACTCCCACCCAGCGGAATGGGGCCAGGATTGGGTAAAAGATGACGCAATGATCCGCGCCCACCTCAGCAAGTACTACCTGAAGTCCATTTACGGCCCGGAACAAGTCTATCTCCCCAACCCCGCGCAGCACTGAACCGGATCTCTGCTTCTTTTTTGAAAATTTTCCATGTTAAAAAGCAATCTTTCCTCGGATGCTGACCTGCCATGAACGAGCGCAGCGAGTCGAATGGAGCCAGCGGGATGCCAATATAACTCGCAACCGCGTTTCTGGGCGAATTTCAGGTATTCCCGGCCAATATGACACCGTCAATCGATGTCTTGACTCGCAGGAAAATTCTAAGGGATCGGGAGTCTTATCAAAGACTCCCGGAAAATTCTAAGGGGTCGGGAAAATTCTAAGGGGTCGGAAAATTCTAAGGGGTCGGGAGTCTTATCAAAGACTCCCGGGGAAATTCTAACGGGAAATTCTAACGGGTCGGGAGTCGTTATAAGTCTCCCGACCCCTTAGAATTTTCCCCTTAGAATTTTCTTATACACTTATACAATTGACAGCCAATCCTTCAAAGAGATTCCACGCCGATATAACTTGTAAATCGAGCCTCGCCCCACTTCACCAGGAGGCGCGTATCGCAAGCCGACAACAACCTTCTCCTTGCACGCCGATCGTTACCAACGGCCTGTAGCTCGCTACCATTCTCATCCAGCAGTCCGTCTTCGAGTTTCTCCATTAAATCCGCTGCAATGGAGCGTGTTTGCCAGTCCTGAGCCGGGACATCCATGCTTTGCGACAAAAGGGACTTCTGCGCACCGATTTTGGATGATAGATAAATTGACCAAATGTGCCCAAGGAACGATTTTCGACGGTCGGCCAATTCAAAAGCCAATTCAAAAGGGTCGGCCAATTCAAAAGGGCCAATTCAAAAGCCAATTCAAAAGGGTCGGGAGTCTTTGAATTATTTCGTGTTCAGCATCCCTCTCCACAGCTTCGCCGGTAGCCTCGGGTTTAAATTCCCTCGCTCCCCGGATACAAAACACGTCCAAAACCTTCACTATGTTAAAAACAATGTGTCGTCGTGTCGTCATGGGAAATTCGCTGAAAAACACGTATTCGCACACTAGTGTATACTAACCAAAACACGGAAAGGGCGGCTTTGCACAACAGAACCATTTTAAGCCCTTTCGTTGTGCAGGGTTTCGTTCTGTTGTGCAGATTGGATTCCATGTGGCAGAAAAATCCGCCCGATCTTCGGATCGGGCGGAGTAGTACATGCTGACCATTGGCTCATCTACTTACGTCGTCTCCGACGTCGGCCAATGACGGAACGGAAGACCCGTCCCGGCTTGGCGTAGATGAATCTTTTGGCCCGCCAGTGCCAGAAACGACGGCAGTAAACAAATACACCGTCTTCCCGCTCTGGATGGTCCGCAAAAGATGCACCGGCCATACATACCTCCTTTTGAGGTACGATCGCGCTTGATGCCGGGGGAATCCGTGCTATGATATGAACGACGAGTTCAGTATCCGGGATTCCATCCCGGCCCCCCGTTAGGTGGATCGCCTACCGTTGGGGATAGATAGTGGTAGTTTGCCAGGCGCCGCTAGCTCTAACTGGCGGCGCTTGGCGATATTTTCATGCGGCCTTCCCCCTGAATTTGCCTGGACGTCTTCCTTGACCAGATTCAACTAGGGCTTTTCTCCCGTCATCAACGAGCTTCCGGAGTCTTCCCGCAATCGTGGTTCGATTGATTTTCTTGCCGGGATAACGCCGACTTAAACTCCGCGTCGATTTCCTGCACCCCAAAATCGGCTCCCATTTCTGTGGCGATTTCTTCAATTATTTCACTCGTCTGTCTATTGGTAATGGAGTTGTCTATCAGGGGATCAGCCGTTTCGGAATTGAGATCAGTTAGATTGATAACGTCATTTTGTGGCTTATCCGGGCATAAAAGCTCAATCCAGACCAGATCGAGCGCTGCAAGCTTGGCCCTAGATTTAGCTAGAGACGCTTCGAGTTCGGCAGACTCAGGCAGACCAAAGAAGCCTAAGGGTACGGCCAAGGAGGAATATCTTGAACTCCGCCTAGATGCCGCCGAGAAGCAGGCATTTTGGGACGCTGCGAACCTAGCGGGCATGGCACTATCGGTTTGGGTACGCGAGCGATTGCGGAAAGCAGCGAGGAAAGAGCTTGAAGATGCGGAGAGGCCGGTTGCGTTTATGAATTAAAGGCCATTTCGCCCGGATGCGGGGGAGACGGGTCCGAAAGTTGTCCGTAGACATATTCGCAAGTAAATCGCTTGTCATTTATATCATCAAATTCAACAAGTAATTTGTTTTCGAGATGCTGAACGTCTCGTTTTTTCATGCCCGGAAACACTACGCTCACATATCCTAAAATGATGCCACCCCTAGGAATTGGGGTCATAGCTATGGTCGGTAAATATTGTTCATACTTGAGTATGCGGGGTGGACCCTTATCCGAAGGGATTGAAATATCGTCTTTGGTGGTCCAAAACGGAATTCCATAAATGATTTGGCCGTCGGAATACTTTATGCCAACGCTGAATTTACATGCGATACTAGGATGCACGCGATTCGCGATTGACATAACGACAAATATGCTAGTTGCGGATTTTATTTCATTGTTACTAAAATCAGCGTATCCGATTTGCACAAGTTGAGCCCTGAAATTCGGCTGATGTTCAGACAATCGCTCAATGGCCTCATCTCGTTCAATTCGTATTCGGTGGAAGGCAATGAAACATGCAACTACAAAACCAACAGCAACAATGGCATAGGGCGTCCATCGCGGCAAAACGGTTGCGTGTCCGAACGATTGGGCCGTTCCTAAGCCAGCGCCGATTAACCAGTCAATCGTCACGGCCCACCCCCATTTCCCCACGGACCTGACAAATTCTTTGAGGGTTTTCCACATAGGTAGAACAGTTTACCCGAATCGGGCTGCTGTACGGACTCTGTTCCGTTGTGCAGGATTTGTTCTGTTGTGCAACCCGATCCCGTTGTGCAAAGCCGGAAAAGCGCCCGAAAGTGTCCGATTCTGTCCGATGACTTGACCACAAATACTCCCTCAGACGCCGACCGGCTCTAGGCCATCAAAACCCCCAAAGCCGATTCCGCGAACACAGCCCGCAGTTCCTTGATTTCTGCCGCGCGTCAGATCGCGCATGACAGGGGGAAGTTTTTTGTCCCGCTTGAAAAAGTACCGGAACGCCGACAGAAACAGGTCCGGCTGGGCCTCGGTTTCGACTTCAAGTGTTTCCGGGAATGAGGCATCCAGAATCGTCACGCCTGCGTCCGACATTTCCATCAGCTCCTCCACCCATCGCAGGACGAGTGGCAACGGGCGCTTCTTTAGGAAACCGCTGCGCCACCAGCGCAAGCAAATCAGCGCGCGTCGGCGCGTTCATCAGCAGCGCCAGGAAGAACCGATGCTCCGGCTCGATGATCGTGCTGCGAAGGCTTTTGATCACGTTCCGCCGCACCTCCTCCTGCAGCGTCGCTTCGACGCCCGCGGCCAGGGCGCCGTGCTTCTTTTTGAAAAATCCGCTGATCGCGGCCTCCCACCGCTCCAGCTGCTGCAGATACCCCATGCAGTGTTGCAGAACAGAAAACCCACGCTCGAAATCCAGGTCCGCGACCATCTCCATGACCAATTCCGCATAGCCGGGGTCTTCGGTCTGCTCCAGCACGTCGAGCAGCTGCTTGCGGCGCATCGTGAGCACGTCGCTGAAATGCGGGTCGATCGCCATGTGCGGCGGCAGGTAATTGAACTGCGGCCCCGTCCCCGGATCGTGCTGCGTGCGCACCACCACCGTGACCGACGGCGAATCCAGATGGAACAGCGAATGAATCGTCCCGCTGGCCGGAAGTAATCGGCACCGTGCGTCCCGATTCCAGCAGTCTCCATCTTCTTCATGCGCAGGTTGCCGACGCGCAGGTACGGCGTGATCGGCCTGCGCCTTTTCAAACTCATAATGCGCGTGAATGCTCGACCCGTGCATGACATGGAAAGCGCCGGAGAATTCGTGCTGATGGATCGCCGTCGTTCCGTCCATCCAGAACAGGAGCTGGATGTAGAACCGCGGATGGCTGTAGACGACCAGTCTCCGGCTCGCCGAAAGGCGAATCAGTCTGCCGAGGGCTGCTCCTCACTGAGCAGAAAATCGCGCATGAACGCCGGGAGATTCACCTGCTTGGCCGGCGGTCTTTGTCCAGCGCGGCCCGGGCGATCTCCGGGAACTTTGCCAGAGAAAAGTTTTCTCGCTTCCAACGCTCCAGAACAGTCTTCCCGAGTTCCTGAAAGAGTGCTTCCATCCACCCACTCTACCATGCCACTGGAGATCGCGAGTTCTGCGAAATCGCTTTGCATCCGCCGAACTGTGGGGAAAATGCCAGATCGGCTACGCCGCATCTTAGAGCTTCTAAAAATAGCTATTGAGTCCGCGACGCCTTCCACTCGGCTCCAGGCAAGGAGCAACGACGAGGCGACCCTGAAAATGGGTCGTTGAGGAGGAGCGACGCCGCATGGAGCCGAGTGGAATGCGTCCCTCCGGATCAACGCGGACTCAATGGCTTTTTTTAGAAGCTCTTAGGATGCGGTATGATGAATTTGTGGCACAGATGCTCGTCATCACCCTGGAAAAAGAATTGCCCGCCGCTGCGGCCGCGTATGCCAAAGCGGGACCGGGCAAGGCGCTGGCCCGTGAATCCGACCGCCTCGACTACGTCGCTCGCCGCCGTGGCGTGTCGCCGCCAACATCACTGCTCTCCGAGAGCCAGGCCGTGCTAGCCGCACAGCTCCGGGAAGAGGGTTTTGATCCCACGAAGATGCGGCTTGCGCCGGAACTATGGTTTCCCGCCGCCGATGGACTAAAAACCGTTCGTGCTCTGGCCGAGTACGTAACCGCGAACATGAATGACTTTAAGCAACCGAATCCAATCTTGCGCGATCTCAAGGCCGTCGAAACGCTGCTTATAGCCGCCGACGCCGCCAACATCAGATTTCATTTCAGCAAGGTGGTCACGTAAATCTTCGGTGCCCACGAGAAATCGATTTCTTTTACGCGCTCTCTACTGCCGAATCCGAATCGGATTATTATTCCACCCATTCGGAGCGTTAACCTTTTGCTCGGCGGACTTGAGGTTGTTTTGCGCCAAGACGAAGTTGGAATCGATGGAGAGGGCTTTCTGGTAATCCGCGATGGCGGCCTGAGCATTCCCCATGTCGTATTCGCACGCGCCCCGATCATTCCATGCGACAGCTTGGTCGGGGATAAGCTGGACGGCGATGTTGAGCTCCGCCAGGGCCGCGTCATAGTTTTTCGCGTCGGTGAGGACGTCGCCGTAATTCAGGTGACCAAAACCATTTTTCGGATCGAGAGAGATTGCGGTCTTCTCATCGGCAATCGCCGGAGCGTTTTGCCGCAGCTTGTCATAGGAGAATCCTCGCTCAATAAACGCCCAGGGAAATTTCGGGCGCAGTTTGATCGCCTCGGAGAGAGCGACGACAGAAGCCTGCCATTCATGCGCCTGCGCAAACGCGTAGCCCGCGGCGTACCACGTGTCCCCGCTCCGCGGATCGAGCGCGACGGCTTCGGAATAGTCCGCCGCAGCGGTCGTGTAATCCCCTTTGGAGGAATAACAGTCGCCCCGGAACATCCAGGCGTCTTCGCAGCGCATGTCGATGTCCAGCGCCTTGTTGCAATCCGCCATCGCCGTGGTCACGTCTTTAAGCTGAAACGCACAGCGGGCGTGCCGCATGCACGCTGTGGTGTCCCCGTTCCCCAGGTCCATCGCTTTTTGATATTGGACCAGCGCGGAGCCGTAATCATTCGTGGCGAGATACGCGTCCCCCGCGTGGACATAGGCGGCCTCAAAGTGCGGATCGATGCTGGCGGCGGCGATGTAATCGTTAATCGCAGTTTTGTAATCCCGCTTGGCAAACGCGGCGTCTCCCCGCCCAAGTGTCGCCAGCGCCTGCGGATTGTCGGCAGCAGGCGTAGGGTCCGCGGGAGCGCGCGAAACAAATGCGGTACATCCAATCACGGCAACAAAAATCGCACAGCAAAGGCCGCCGCGCGGAATTCCAAATCGCGGTGAAACGCAAAGGCTCCCGGCTGCGCTGTAAGGTTGACTATGCTTCATGGCAATCGACCTGCAATGAGGATCGGTTTTCATTGTTTTGAGTGAAATCACAATAACGTTTGCTGTTCAGCCCCCTCCTTCGCCTATCGGTTCGGGTTCAGGAGCGGGTTCAGGTTCAGGAGCGGGAGCGACCTCCATGTTTTCGCCGCCGCCGTTGTCGACATTGCCATTGTCTCCGCCGTTATTGTCGCCATTGTTGATGACCTCACCGCCGCCCGTGCTGTTGACAAAGTTTTGGTAGTCAGCGTCGGTCATTTCGTCATTGAGGATGCGGTTGTAGGCCTCCATGTCCCCGGCGTCATACGCGTTTTGAAGAGCGGTGTTCTTGGCTTCTTGAGCGGTTTCGTTGGTCGCGCCGGATCCACTGTTGGAATGATCCGAATTAGGGCTGGCGTCCGGCTCCCAGAAGTTGATGCCAGTCTGCGAACGAAAGCCGCCCGAATTATTGATGCGCCCGCGGCCGCCACGCCGGGCTGCCAGGGCGTTGTAGTCCGCCACTTTGTCGTCAACAATCTCGAACGGACTGAGCAGAGCCCCGGTGGCGCCGGAAACGACCACCGGATAAGAGCCTCCCGCCTGAATTTCCCAGACAAGCCGCATCGGCTTATTGCGCGCAGCCTGAAAGCTGAGCGTCGCCTGCGACGCGTTGCCGTTGAAGCCGAACAGCTTCGCGTTGGCGAAAGCCTGTGCAAGATCGATCGCCTGCGGCTTGATCGGCACGCTCGGTGCGGGACGCACATTGACAGGCGCCGAAATCGTCAGCGACCCCGTGGGCGCGGTGCTGATAACAGAGACAGCCGTGTTCGTCGAAGCAGAAAAATAAAGAAAGTTAAAAGCCTGGGGATGAGCCAGAATGTTAACGGTCCCATCAGGATTGGGAGTGACGACCTGAACCCACAGAAGCACAGCGTCCCCCTGCCACGCCGCGGCAACACCGCGAGAGGCCTTGATCGCGTCGCCGGATTTCACATGCGTTAAATCGTTCCCAAGCGAAGCGCCCGCGCCGTTGGCCCCATCCCCGATGATTTTCGGAAGTGGCAGATTGTACCGTTGCCACAGAAGGCTTTGCCCCAGCGCGTTCGTGCAGTAGGCGGTATTGTTATCGATGAAGGTATAAGAGCCGGTGTTGTTCGGGGCAGCGGTGTCGTCACTGCTCCAGGTACCGCTCGCGGCGGCAAAATGACCAGTCCCCGCGGGAGCGGCCCCCTGGGGAAGAAGGACGTAATTTTTGTACCCGCCGGCATCATGAATCGAGAGGATCGTGACCGGGACGTTGTTATAGGGAAACGTAGCCGACCAATTCCCATAGAAGCGGGCGGTATCGTCCGATTTCTGAGTCGTCGCGGCAAAGACGACGCCGGTGAAAGTGAACAGGACGCAGACAATCAGGGATATCCGTTTTGCCATGATGTGTGCCTTTTCAAGGCGGTCCGTATGAGCAGACACCGCAAATAATATAACGTTGGTATCGCAACAGCGTTATAAGAAATCAGTTTATCACTGCGGCCGACGATTAACCTTGAACATTGCGGTGGAGACATGTCAAAATGCTCGCATGAGCGTAACCAGCAAAGCCGATCCAGCACCAATTCCTCAGCCTGTTCTCGCGCCACTCACCAGTTCCGCGATCTTCCTCGTCGTGTGCATCAAACCTGATGCCGAGAGCTACGCAACGGTCCGTTCCTTTTGCGGCGATCTTCCGGGTATTTTTCGCGCGGTCGATTTTCGTCGGCTGGAGGGTGGACTCTCTTGCGTTGCGGGCTTCGGTTCGGAGGCCTGGGACAAACTGTTCGGGACCCCTCGGCCGGCCGAATTGCATCTGTTTCGCGAGATTCGATCCGGGGAACGTCATGCAGTTTCAACCCCTGCCGACGCGGTGTTCCACATCCGCGCCAAAAGAATGGACCTCTGTTTCGAGTTGGTCACCCAGATCATGGAGCGAATCGGCGCAGCCGTCAGCAGCGTCGACGAAACACATGGCTTTCGCTATTTTGATGATCGCGATCTGCTCGGCTTCGTCGATGGGACTGAAGATCCGCGCGCTGAGGTCGCATTGAATGCAGCGCTGGTTGCTGACGAAGACCCCCGCTTTGCGGGCGGGAGCTATGTCATCATTCAAAAATACCTGCATGACGTGAGTCGGTGGAACGCGCTGTCAACCGAAGAGCAGGAGAAGATCATCGGACGCAAAAAGCTCTCGAACATTGAGTTGAGCGATGCCTCCAAACCCACCAATGCACACAATGCCCTGACGACGATTGAGGAGAATGGAAAAGAAGTCAAAATACTCAGGGATAACATGCCCTTCGGCAAGCCCGGAAGCGGTGAGTTCGGGACGTATTTCATCGGCTACAGCCGATCGCCCCGCACCATCGAACAGATGCTGGAAAACATGTTCATCGGCCGGCCGCCGGGAAACTATGACCGGCTTCTGGATTTCAGCCGGGCGATCAGCGGAAGCCTCTTTTTCGCTCCCTCAGCGACGTTCCTGGAGAACATGGGTAGTTGAAAGCCATCGCATCGATTGAATCAGGAAAATAAGCTCGTAAAGCAAACCGGTCATATTTGAAGGCTCGTTATGCTCAAAGGATTCAGAAAATTTATTATACGCGGGAACTTTGTGGACATGGCGGTCGGGGTCGTGGTTGGCGGCGCCTTCACGACGGCGGTCACCGCGCTGACGAAGGACTTGTTGACACCGCTGATCGCGGCTCTCGTCGGCAAGCCTGATTTTTCCACGATCCGATTTACTGTGAACGGAAGCGTCTTCGCTTTCGGCGATTTTATCAATGCGATCGTGTCTTTGGTGCTGGTGGCGCTGGCTGTTTATTTTTTTGTGGTCGTGCCCATCAATACGATGACCGAAGAGGGATCGAACGGAATCCGCAAGGTCTTCACGGACCATGCGCACGGCATGGAGGATGTATTGTCCCGTCTTAATCACTCCGAGAAGGAGGCGTTGGCCAATCTTCTGCGTAAATTGGGATATGCCACGGAATCGCGTGCACCCGGCAATGGCAGCAATGACCTAGGCGAAGATGCAGGCGACAAGCAACAACATCCTCTGCCACCGTCGTTGGAAAAATGACGCCGTAAAATCGCGTCAGCTCGCACGCCTTGGTATTGTCGCGAGTTTTTCAATTATTTCATGCTCAGCATCCCCTCTCCACGGCTTCGCCGGTAGCATCGGGTTGAAATTCTCTTCCATTTCGATTGCATTACTATAACCCCGCGTCGAAGCCGCCCCATCGATTTGGTATTCTAAATCGAATGCGAACGAACCACTTCACGAGGAAAAAGCTTACGCTGGCAACGGTCGCCCTCTGCCTGCTCAGTCGAGTCGCTATGGCTCAGACAACCCAACCGATCCAATATGGAAAAAATCCCGCCGCGGGCCAATTCTACGATCTCCACGGCTTTCGCATGTACACAGAGGTTTACGGCAGCGGCGAGCCCCTGCTCATGATTCACGGCAACAACGGCAGCATCGCTGCCTTCTCCCAAAACATTCCGGAGTTGGCCAAACATTTCCGGGTCATCCTGGCTGACAGCCGATCGCAGGGAAAATCGTTGGACCCGGATCATCCGCTCACCTTCGAGATGATGGCCGACGATTTCTCCGATTTGCTCGATGCCATGCACGTCGATTCCGCTTACGTCGTCGGATGGAGCGACGGCGGAATCAACGCATTGCTCCTCGCCATTCGCCATCCGGAAAAGGTAAAAAAACTCGTCTCCACCGGCGCAAACCTCTGGCCCGACGCCGACGCATTCCGGGCTGGCCTTTGGGACCAGTGGAATGCCGACTTCAAAACGAACCGCAACAAAGAACCAACCACTGAGAAAGAAAAAAACGACCGAAAACTATTCATGCTCGATTGGAATCAGCCGCACATCTCACTGGCCGCACTGCACAAAATTCAATGCCCGTGCCTGATTGTCTGCGGCGATCACGACCTGATCTCCATTTCCCACACAGTTCTGATTTACCAAAACATCCCTCACGCCAATCTCTGGGTCGTCCCCAACTCCGGCCATGGAACACTGATCGAACACGCCGATGAATTTAACAGCAAGTGCGGGGAATTCTTTTCATCCCCTTTTGTGGATCATCAGTAACTATGCCTCACAGGCGTCATCGAGTGTGGGTCTCCGGAAGACTCATCCACAAAATAAACATCTGCAGTTATTCTTGCTTTTCTGACGTTGCGCAGATATACCGTTGCGTAAAGGGAAATAGGTTTGCGCTAATCGGCTTAGTCTTGGGCAGTTCTATCTAATAACCGGAAAATTTCGGCCGCTTGGCTTCGGGCAAAGCTTCGCGCCGTTGTCGCAAAACAAGAATCCATTGCCGCATTAGAGGATGCTCGCGGGCCAGGGATTTGACTAGTTTTCAGGCTGACAGGATGAAAGGACAGAAATCATTACTGATTGCGCTTGCAATGATTTCGCTTGTGTTTACGACACGAAGCGCGCTTGCCGCAAGCAGGTCACCTCTATTGGAAGGAGCGAAATGATGCCCGACCTGATTTTCGATATTCGTTCGCTCCTGCGCGGCGGCTTTAGCGCGGAAAGTTACCGACTCCGTGTAATCGCACTGGTCGTCGTGTCGCTCCTGGCTTTGGGTCAGGCATCGACGGCGCTGGCGGGCTATACTTTTACGAATATGGTTCCGACCGGCTTCTATAACTCCGGTCCCGGCAACTTTCCGGCGATCAATAATCTGGGCCAAGTCGCGAGTTGGGGATACGCCAACGGAAACTACATGCAAATCGGCCTGTCGAATAGTACGCAAACGGTTGGTCTTCTGAATCCAACTGCATACAGCTCGGTCGGCGCTGGTATGTGGCTGAATGACGCCGGGCAGGTAACCACACGCGCAAACGCTGCAACGTTTTTAGTCGCTACGACAAATTCGGTGACTGTCGTTCCCAACTCGACAGGCTGGACGCTCGACGATGACAATTTCGCGGTGGCAAATGAGCTCAATTCCCCCATTGCCTGGGTTGGTTACCAGGGTCCTGCCCGAACGCTCTTCCTCACCTCTGGTTCCACGACGCAAACGTTGGCGACGAGCGGTACGACCTATTCGGAACTGTTCTCACCGTTTATCAATACCTCGGATACGGTCTGTTACACGGCTCAATTCGGGAATCAGACGGCCATCTATACGACCAACGGTATAACGAATCGGACGATCGCGATCACATCGGCCACGGACTCGAGTGTCATCGGCAAGGGAATTGACTCTAGCGGAGATGTGCTTTGGCAAGAGAATCTCACCAACGGCAGTGAGGACCTGTGGCTCACATCGCCCGCCGGAACCAGCACGCTTATCGCTGATACGACGGGAGCATACGCGAATTTCTCTGACCCCTACTCATTTTCGCCAGCTCTGAGCCCATCAGGAAAAATTGCTTTCATCGCGACGCTTAAGAACGGCAATGTCGGCATCTTCACGGGCGAGGATGCCGTCGCGGATAAAGTGATCGAGCAAGGGGACCTGCTGTTTGGTGGAACAGTGGGAAGCGTGCTCTCCATCGGCTCCGAAGGAATTAACAACAACGGTTCGATCGCTTTCATTGTGAACACGCAAAGCCAGGATTACGTGGTGCGCGCCGACCTTGTGCCTGAGCCGGCCAGTCTTCTCGTGCTGGTCGAGGGTAGCGGCCTTCTCATACTGCGGCGACGGCATCGCACGGAATCTGGGGACCAACGTGCTGCTGCTTGACGCAGATCATGTGGCGAGCCGATCAGGAAGAGCGAATTATTGAATTTCTACATATCAGAATTGGAGCCATATGGATTTGAACCCCAAATTCAACCATGCCATGGTCGCGTGATCCCATTTCACTATGGCCCCGACTGGCCAATCCGTTTCGCCAGTAGCCTCGGGTTTGAATTCCTTTACTCCTTTACTTCCCAACCCTCGATAAAAAATACGTCCAAAACTTTCACTATGTCACAAATAACCTGTCGTCGTGTCGTCGTGGGAAATTCGCTCAAAAACACGTATTCTCACACTAGTATATACTAACCAAAACACAGAAAAGCGCCCGAAAGTGTCCGATTCTGTCCGATGACTAGACCACAATATTCTTCCAAACGCCGCCTGCCATGCAGCGAGTCGAATGAAGCGACGGGGGAGTCGAATCGCGCTAATCAGGCGGTAGAACAGTTGAGCAGTAGACCGCAGTGGAGGAACTTCAATTAGAGCGTTTTTTGCTCTACTGATCTGCTGCTCCACTGCTCTAATTTTGCCTTCGGCAAAATTGGAGCGACGGGGAATCGAACCCCGATTTGCTGAATGCGATTCAGCCGTCATCCCGTTAGACCATCGCCCCGGGAAACTCAGGGCCATTCTAGGAGCCCCTAAAACAGCGTCAAGGAGTGACCCCACCCCCTTTTACTTGCTTGGAACGCCCTGATTGCCACTGCTTAATCTTTTCCCATGTTTGAAATACATGATTTTGCGGTAATATGATTGCAACCAACCGCCGTGCCTCTCCGTATTTGTCAGTGCAGGAGCCTCGTATGCCTCTCTTGGATGTCTCGGCGTTGGATCAGGATTTGGAGCAACTCTCTTCCCTCTTTCGACTTCTGTCGGACAAGACCCGCCTCAATATCCTCCTTTGGCTCGCAAAGGGTGAACGCAACGTCAGTTCCCTCTGCAAGGAATTGGAGCTTCCTCAGCCGACCGTGAGCCATCACCTTGGTCTGTTGCGTGTGAATAACCTGATCGCCAATCGCCGCAAGGGCAAGCAGGTCTTCTATGCCCTTCACAGCTCAGTCAAGTTGATGGAGGGAGATTCTCTGGAGATCGAGGCGGCAAGTTTCCTGCTCCGGATCAGCCGCCGTGCCGTCACGTTTCGCCCAGCGCCGCCTCATGTGACGCCGCCTCATCCCGAAAAAATCGCCCCGTGACGTGAATGAAAACGTCCTCTAGCGTCGGCTTGCCCACCGACACCGATTCGATCAACCCTGGCAACGCCTCGATCAGCTGCGGCACAAATTCATGCCCCCGCTGCCGCTCGAGCCGCACAACCCCGTCCACAGTCTCCGTCTCCAGTTGGAATTTCTCGCGGATCATCTCTGCCACCTGCGCCGGCTGTTTGGTCGTCAGGCTGATCACATCCCCGCCGATCCGGTCTTTCATCGCCGCCGGCGTATCGCACACCGCGAGTCGTCCCCGATCCATAATCGCCAGCCGCGAGCATTTGTCCCCCTCATCCATCAGATGCGTCGTCAGCAAAATCGTCACCCCGTCATTCTGCTGAACCTCCGTCAGATAATTCCACATGTCGATCCGCGCCGCCGGATCAAGCCCCGTGCTCGGCTCATCCAGCAGCAAGATCCGCGGCTGGTTCAACATCCCCTTGGCCAGTTCAACCCTCCTCCGCATCCCGCCTGAAAATCCCTCGACGCGTTCATGCCGCCGATCCAGAAGATTCACGCGCTCCAGCACCCGATCGATCCGCCGCGACAATTCACTCCCGCGCAATCCATAGAGATGCCCCTGTTGCCAAAGATTCTCCTGCGCCGTCAATTGCTTATCGAGACTGGCCGACTGAAACACCACCCCAAGATTCCGCCGGATTTCATCCCGGTTCTGAGCCAGATCCAGATCGAACATCTTCACCGTCCCCGCCGGGGCAGCAATCAACGTGCAAAGAATCCGAAACAGCGTGGTTTTTCCGCTCCCATTCGGCCCAAGAAATCCAAAAATCTCTCCCCGCTTTACCCGCAAAGACAAATCAACAAGGGCCGCCCGCTTGCCATAACTGTGGCTCAGATGGTCGATCTCGACGATGCTCTCAGTTTCCTGTTGCGGTTGCATTTGGAATTTCACGGAGCGGGAAACACAAATTTCACATCCGTCTCGCCCGAATTGCTGATAGTGATCCGCTGCTCCTGCTGT
This sequence comes from uncultured Phycisphaerales bacterium, assembly GCA_963773725.1. Lineage (GTDB taxonomy): Bacteria > Planctomycetota > Phycisphaerae > Tepidisphaerales > Tepidisphaeraceae > PALSA-1353. The sequence goes on along the minus strand of CAVZCA010000004.1, from coordinate 639,667 downwards.
GGGAGCACTTCCTGCCATGCAACCAGCGTATACGTCCCCGGCGGAACATGCTCAATCGTAAAACTTCCATCCTCCCCGCTGACAGCAAACCACGGATGATCGAACACGCCCACCCACGCGCTCATCCATGGATGAACGTCACATCTCACGGGAAATGGCGCCTCGGCTAAATTAAGCTGAATATCCCGCTGCCCCGGGCTGGGAAAGCCATAGTTCACATCCGGATTCACCGCGCACTTCAAATGCACGTTATGCAAAACAGCATCGCTCGATTTAAGCCGCAGCGTCTGCCCGGTTTGAACCGCCAACACATGCGGCACATACACGCATTTAACCTGATCCAGCACCACCGGCGTCTGCAAAACAAACGTCCCCTTCGGCGCATCCTTGAGATAAACAATCACATTCTTCAGCCCCTGCTGCGGCCCAACGACAATCGATTCATCCACAACCATTGGCGAGCCGGGAATGACTTTCGGCATCGGCACAAATCCATCAACAGTCACTTTCCCGCGAATAACCCCATCGCCCGCCGCCGCGGCCCGACTGTTCGCCTGCTCCCCACCGCGGTCACAGCCAACCAGCGCCAGCAGAAAACCCGCCGCCAAAATGCAACACCGAAGACGCAACGTTGTCCGGCCAAAAATATAAATCAGATTCACGTGATCAAACCCGGTCCAGCATCAGCACACCCAGCAGCACCGGCAGATAAATGATCGACGCGAAAAATAATTTCCGCGCTTCGCCGCGCGTCCGCCGCGTTGCGCACGACATCGCAAACGCGAAAAACCCCACGCCCAGCAGAACCGCTGACACGGTGTAAATTTCACCACCCACGCCCACCATCGCCGGCAGCAAACTCACCGGAAACAGCGCCGCGCTGTAAAGCAGCATCTGCTTCCCCGTCGCCCGAAGCGTCGGATCATTCACCGGCAACATCTTGAATCCGCCAAGCCGGTAATCTTCCCGATACAAAGTCGCGATCGCCAGGAAATGCGGGATCTGCCACACAAACAAAATCCCAAACAGCGCCCATGCCGGCGGCGCCAGCGATCCCGTCACCGCCGTCCACCCCATCATCGGCGGCACAGCCCCCGGCACCGCCCCGACGATCGTATTCAATGTCGTCACGCGCTTCAGCGGCGTATAAACCATCACATAACTCAGCAACGTCACCGATCCCAGCACCGCCGTCATCCAATTCACGAACAGCAGCAGATAAAATCCCCCAAGCATCCCGGTGGCGACACCCAGCAGCAGCGCATGAATAGGAGAAATCCGCCCTGTTGGCAGAGGCCGGTGCGCCGTTCGCGGCATCAGGCCGTCATATTCCCGCTCCAGATATTGATTCAAAATCGCCGCGCTTGCCGCACACAGCGCCGTCCCGATAAGCGTATTCGGCAAGCGCATCCAATCCGCTGTCGTCCGCGCCGCGACTGAAAATCCCACCGTCGTCGTCCCAAGAATCAGCAGATTCATCCGCGGCTTCAGCAGTTCGTAAAAATCCCGCCACGCCGATACCGGCGTCGTTACGGAAAGGTCGCAAATGTCTGTCGCTGAATTCATGGAACGAGGCCAAAGATTCTAATCGTGCGCCGCCGCATATTGAAGCGCCGCGCCGGCCTGATGATTCGCACCACCATCGTCCGATGCGCTGACCACCCCAAACGCCCGCACCGCAATCACCCAATTCGTCACCAGCAGCAGCGCCCCGACCGCCACATGCGCCGAGGCAATATCCGCCGGTTTTCGCAGCAAAACCGTCAAAATTCCCAGCGTAACCTGCGTGACCAGGAGCAGCAGCGCCAGATATCCCACCCGCGCAAAGGCCGTCTGATTGCGAAGCCGCAGAAGAATCATCGCCGACAGCGCAATCACCGCCGCGCTCACAAACACCGCTCCGACGCGATGCGCAAAATGAATCCAGATCTGAAACAACGTCACGCGATTTAGTCCCAAACTCAACCCAAAACGATGAATCGCCTCCTGCCGAAACGGCGAATCAATCTTCGTCGGTGGCAGCAGATGTCCATAGCTGGTCGGAAAATCTGGAATCGCCAGTCCCGCATCGCTATGCCGCATGATCGCCCCGACAACCAGTTGCATCAGGATGATCCCTACCGCAATAATCGCCAATCCCAAAACCTTCCGCACCGCTGGCAATTCATCCCCCGGCAAATGCCGCCCTTCAACCCAGAATCGCGAGGTCAACACGCAGAAAGCGGCGATGAAGCAAAAGAACACCTGAGCTGCGCAGCCATGAACAATCGCCAGATCGCGAGCGCTCAGCACAACACGCAGTCCCCCGATCGCACCCTGCACGCAAACCGCCAGAAAATCCCCACCGCCGTCCATCGCACCCAGCGCCGCTGTCCGTCACCCACGCGGCAATCATCAGCGCAATCGTCAGCAACCCCACCCCCGACGCAGCCAACCGATGCGTATGCTCAAACAAAATCCCGCCGACCCATTTGCTCGGCGGAAACGTGAACATGTTGTATCCCCACGAATTCGGCCAATCCGGAACCGACATCCCAGCCCCATGACTGGTCACCAGCCCCCCCATGAAGATTAGCGGAAACGTCGCCGCCGCCGTTATCAGCGCCAGCCCATGCACAGTCCGGTTATATCCTTGCTCTAGCACGTGATTCTCAAAATCGTATCGCTCAATCTGCCGATTCCCGCTCGCGATGCAATTCCCTGCGACAAGATGCCGCGATGGGCTCGCTCTGTCCGATAACCCAAATCCCGGAGCAATCAGTAAGCCTTACTTCATGGCGCGTGTCAAATTGCCGATAGAACCGGCAATGTTTCGCATGCTTGCTTAAGTTGCCGCGTCAACTGACCGAGGACGATTATATGAACCGAGCCATCGCAATTGTGTCCCTATCGTTTTTCCTCTGTGCTTGCAGCAGCCATAACAACTCTGCACCGCAGGCCCAGAACAAGATCACCCCGGATGAGGCCAGCGTTCCGCTCGCCAAGGATCCGCCGCTCAGGGCGAATACCCGCTATGCAGCCGGGCAAGTCGCGGAATCCCAGGGCAATTTTGATGCCGCTATGAGCGAGTACGACAAAGCCCTGGATCTCGATCCCAAGCATCTCCCTTCGCTCTACCGCGAAGGCGTGATCTATGCCCAGTTCAAGAAGTACGACAAGTCGATCGCGATCTGGAAGCACTACATCGAGATCAGCAACGGTGCCCCCGAGGGCTACGGCAACCTTGGCTATTGCTATGAGTTAGCCACCATGCCCAACCGCGCCGAAGACACGTACAAGCAGGGCATCGCCAAAGACCCCAAGAACGCCTATTGCCGCACCAACTACGGCCTGATGCTCGCCCGCCAGCACAAGATTCAGGAAGCCGTCAAGATGTGGGATCCGGTCCTCACCGACGCGGAAATCCACTACAACCTGGCCGGCATCTATGCTGGCGACGGCCGCAAGCAGGAAGCCAAGGCGGAATATCAAAAGGCATTGGCCAGTGATCCAACGCTGATCGACGCCCGAGCCCGCCTGAGCGAGCTGGACATGAACAACTAATCCCGCTTTCTCGAATATCGATAGCCTTAATCCGGAACGGTGCCATACCGTTCCGGATTTTGCGTTAATGGGATGAGATAGTCACTCCATTAAGCCTCAAACCCCGCCCGCTAGCTCATTCAATCCATTTATTTAAGCATATATTATATAAAGTCTTACATTCCATTTGGATATTTATTGACTTAATCTGAAATATACTGGACAATTATGACGAAAATTGAAATAAGTATTCCAAATGGTTGCAAGCAGCACTTCAATTCTAGATCGCCAGGAAGTCGAACGGCTCGTTCGGGAGGTTTTGCAGCAAAAGCTGCGAGGTCAGATCAACCCACCAGCGTTGCGGGATCATCACAAATCAGCCCCAAGCCGCCACAACGGGCCGCACCCGCTGGTGGTGAATGTCTCCGCCCGCCATATGCACCTGAATCAGGAAAATCTCGAAATCCTCTTCGGCAGGGGGGCGCAACTCACCAAACTGAAAGACCTCTACCAAGCCGGCGAATTCGCCTCCGAGCAGCTCGTCACCATCGTCGGCCCGCGCCAGCGAATCATCCCCAACGTCCGCATTCTCGGCCCGCTTCGGAATTACACCCAGGTTGAGTTGAGCTGCACCGACGGCATTTATCTCGGCATCGATCTCCCGCTCCGAATCAGCGGTAACCACGAAGGCACGCCCGGCTGCACCGTCCTCGGACCGAGCGGCGCTATCCATCTCAATAGCGGCGTCATCCGCGCCCAACGTCACGCCCACATGTCCACCGAAGACATGGCTCATTACGGCGTAAAAGACGGCGATGAAATGAAGCTCCGCATCGACGGCCCATGTGGCCTCACATTCGGCGGCGTCAAAGTCCGCTACCACCCCAAGGTGGTTCTCGAAGTGCACATCGACACCGACGAAGGAAACGCCTGCGATCTTGAATCAGCGACAAACATGGAACTCGTGAAATAACAACCGAAAGGAATTCTTTATGACAAGCGAAGCAGTGGGCCTCCTGGAATGCAAAGGCATGACGGCCCTGATCGAAGGAACCGACGCGATGCTCAAAACCGCAAACGTCACCATGCTCGGCTGGGACAAATGCGGCAGCGGCATGGTCACCGTCTTCGTCAAAGGCGATGTAGCCGCCGTCAAGGCAGCGGTCGATGCCGGCGCGGAAGCGGCGGGGCGGGTCGGAACGGTCGTTTCCGTCCACGTCATCGCCAGGCCGCACGATGAACTCGGCGGCATGATGCCCAAACCAAAAACCGCCGCCGCGAAGAAGTAACAGTTTAGAAAAACTTTTTATCAAGGATCAAAGTCATGGCAGATAACAAATCGACTAGTGCGCTCGGCCTGATCGAAACCAAAGGATGGGTCGGACTTGTCGAAGCAACGGATGCAATGTGCAAAGCCGCCAACGTGGAAATCGTGAAAACGATTCAAATCGGCGGGTCGTATGTCACCACGCTCGTCCGCGGCGACGTCGGCAGCGTCAAGGCAGCCGTCGATGCCGGCGCTGAAGCCGCAGGCAAAGTCGGCGAGCTGGTCGCCCAGCACGTCATCGCGCGCCCGCATCCCGATCTGCTCGAAGGCTTCGGCGCATAACAAAAAGTTTAGCCGCGACCCAAAGGGAGCGCGTCTTAAGATCATGTTTATCCTCGCAGCCAACCTCGGAAGCACCAGCTTCAAATATAAGTTGCTCAACATGGAAGCATACGGTGCAGAGGTTGCGCACGGCGCCTACGAACGCATCGGCCAAAAAGATTCCCCCTACGCCACCCACGCCGACGTATTAGACGCAATCCTACAATCCCTCCCGCACCCCCCGGACGCCATCGGCTTCAAAGCCGTGCACGGCGGCCCGATCAGCGGAGCCGTCCGCGTCAGCGATGAAGTCATCGCCACGATGGAACAATTCTCCGATGTCGCCCCAGCCCACAATCCGCCCTACATCGCGGCAATGAAAACCTTTCGCCGTAAGCTGCCGCAGGTTCCACAGGTAGCCGTCTTCGAAACCGCGTTTCACCAAACGATCCCGCTCGCGCACCAGATCTACGCCATCCCCCACGAATGGACGGAGAACCTCGGCATCCGCCGCTACGGCTTCCACGGCGCAAGCCATCGCTTTATCGCCAAGCGCATAACCGAAATTCTCGGCCGCCCGGCATCGCGCCGCATCATCAGTTGCCACCTCGGAGGAAGCTGCTCGGTCTGCGCCATCGAAAGCGGCAAGTCAGTCGCCTGCAGTTTTGGGATGACCGTCCAAAGCGGCCTCCCGCACAACAACCGCGTCGGCGATTTCGACGCCTTCGCCATCACCAAGCTCCTCAAGCAGGGGATCGAACTCGACGAAATATTTCGCCGCCTCGCCAAAGAAGGCGGCCTCCTCGGCATGAGCGGCCTATCGCCAGACATGCGCAACATCGAACGCGCCGCCGCGGCCGGCGATTCTCGCGCCAAATTAGCAATCGGCGCATTCGTGGAATCAGCACGCCATTACATCGGCTCCTCCCTCGTCGCCCTCGGAGGATGTGACGTCCTGGTCTTCACCGGCGGCATGGGCGAAAACGCCGTCACCCTCCGCTCCGCGATCTGCAAAGACCTCAATTTCGCTGGCCTGATTCTCGATCCACAAAAGAATCAAACTCGCGCAACCGAAACCTGCATCAGCAAAGTCGAATCCAGCGGCCAGATCTGGGTCGTCCCAACCAACGAAGAACTCATCGTCGCACTGGAAACAGAATCGGTACTGAACACGAACTAATTTTTAGGAGATTTTATGGCTATCGCGGAAGCAATCGGACTGATCGAAACCAAGGGCATCGTCGCAGCCGTCGAAGCTCTCGACGCGGCCCTCAAATCAGCCAGCGTCCAATTCGTCGAGCAGCACCAGGTCGGCAGCGGCCTCGTCGCCATCACCATTCGAGGCGATGTCGCGGCCGTTCGCGCGGCCGTTGACGCAGGCGCCGAGGCCGGCGGAAAAGTCGGCGAGGTCGTCTCCGTCCACGTCATCGCCCGGCCCCATTCCGACGTAGCAAAAATGGGCTGAACAATTTGCGTGACCGGCCGACTTCAGTCGGCTGGTCTTAACGGAGCGAAATATGTTCCTTGCAAAAGTCACCGGTCACGTGGTCGCCACGCAAAAGGACAAAACCCTCAGCGGCCAAAAGCTGCTCGTCGTCGAGCCCCTGAACGTGAAATACGACGATGCCTCCAGGCCCGTCAGCCTCGGCAACACTGGCCGCGCCATCGTGGCCGTCGATGTCGTCGGCGTCGGCGACGGCCAGCTCGTCCTCGTCGTCCAGGGCAGCAGCGCCCGCATGACCGAGCAGACCAAAAATCTCCCCGCCGACGCGGTCATCGTCGGAATCGTCGATTCCGCCGTCTTCGCCGGCAAAACGTTCTATCAAAATCAGTCCGCCAAATAAGCCATGAACTCAGCATTGATACAGGACGTGGTAACCGAAGTGATGCGCCGGCTGGGCGACGGACGGCCGCCGTCGGCCGCGCCGCGCTCGCGCACAAGCACAGGCTCTCACGGCGTATTCAATACGGTTGACGATGCCGTCGCCTCCGCAACCGAAGCGCAAAGGAAATTGGTAAAGCTCTCGATGGAAGACCGCGATGGAATCGTCAAGCTGATTAAATCCATCGCCCGCCAAAACGCCCGCGAGTGGGGCGCGATGGAGCTCGAAGAAACAAAAGTCGGCCGCCTCGATCACAAAATCGAAAAACTCCAGATTCTCGAGCTCGTCCCCGGCGTCGAATATCTCCGCACCCTCGCCTCCGGCGGCAGCAACGGAATGTGCATCGAGGAATTCGCCCCCTTCGGCGTCCTCGGCGTTGTCACGCCCGTCACCCACAGTATTCCCACGCTCTCGGCCAACGCGATCAATATGATCGCCTCCGGAAATTCGCTCGTCGCCAACGCCCATCCAAGCGGCGCGAATTGCGGCGCCCACGCGATCCGAGAATACAACAAACAGATCGCTGCCAAGTACGGCATCGACGGCCTTATCACCTGCGTAACGCCGCCAACGCTGGAAACCGCCGAGCAAATCTTCAACCACCGAGGAATCGCGCTGCTAGTCGTAACCGGCGGCCCCGCGGTCTCTCGCGCAGCCATGCGGCGCGCAAAGCGTGCAATCGTAGCTGGCCCCGGAAATCCCCCGGTCGTGGTGGATGAAAGCGCCTGCCTCCAAAACGCCGCCACCTCCATCGTCAAAGGCGCCGCCTACGACAACAATCTCCTCTGCATCGGCGAAAAACAGGTCTTCTGCGTCGAAAGCATCTTCGATAAATTCCTCAGCCAAATGCAGATGGCCGGCGGCTTCGTGCTGAATTCAACCCAGATCGAAGCCCTCACCAAGGCAGCTTTCAAAACCGACTCCAAAGACAACAAGCCGCACGTCAACAAAGATTTCGTCGGCAGAGATCCATCCGTCCTTGCCGAAGCAGCCGCAGTAAAAATCGCTCCAACAACCCAACTGCTCGTCGGCGAAACGCGCCACGATCATCCCTTCGTTCAGCAGGAACAGATGATGCCCTTCGTCCCCTTCGTCCGCGTGAAAAATGTGGATGAAGCCATGGAGCGCGCCATCGAAAGCGAGCATGGCTACCGCCACACCGCAATTATTCACAGCCGAAATATCGACACCATCACCCGCTTCGGCCGCCAGGCCAACACCACGCTCTTCGTCGTCAACGGCCCCAGCATGGCCGGCCTCGGCCTCGGCGGCGAAGGATATCTCAGCTACAGCATCGCCACCCCAACCGGCGAAGGGATCACGACCCCGCTCACCTTCACGCGTTATCGCCGGGTGATGATGACCAAAGCCCTGAGGGTAATCTGATGCTCCTCGGACTCGTCATAGGTCACGCGACCGCGACAGTGAAGCACGCAAGCCTGAACGGCTGGCGAATGCTGCTCGTGCAGACGCTGGACGCAAATCGAAAACCCGAAGGCGACGTCATTGTCGCCGTCGATCGCTTCGGCGCCGGCAAAGGCCAGATCGTCGTGCTCAACAGCGACGGCAAAGCCGCCCGCCAATATGTCGGCAACGAAAAAAGCCCCGTCCGCTGGTGCGTCATCGCACTCGCCGAGCAGGAAACAGAATGATCGTCACGGCCAGACAACTTCAGGACATGCAAGGCCGCGGCCCGGAAGGCGAGCAAATCGTTCTTCCCTACGGCACGCGTCTCACACCGCTGGCGATCGATTGGGCCAAAAGCAAACGCATAAAAATCGGCTACGGCCCAGCGGAAATGTCGCAATCCAAATCACCATCTGGACCGGGAACATTCCTGTGGTGGTGCGACGCCCAATGCGGAGCCGCCAAAGCCGCGCTGGCGTCGATAGCCCGAGAATCGAACCTCACACCGGTCGAACTCCCGAATGCTGCAGCCCATCTGGTCCCAGCAATCAAAACCATCGCATCGCGACTCAAAGCGCAGCAAGCCACTGGCGCCATGCTGCTCGTCAAATCCGCCGCCGAAGCAATCGTCTACGCCAACCGCTGCCCATCGATCCGCGCGATCGTCGGTACCTGCCCCGAATCGATCGATCAGGGAATCGCTGCGGTCGTGGCGAATGTCGTCATCATCGAATACCCATACAAAAACTTCTCGCAGATTCGCAATCTGCTCTCCCGATTCACGCGCGGCCCACGAACTCTCTCAGCCGAAACCCAGCAAAGGCTGGAGGAGCTGACCTCATGCGCGTAGGCAAGGTCATTGGCCAGATAACCCTGAACTCAATGTACCCCACGCTGGTGGGCGGCCGATTTCTGCTCGTCGAGGTCCAGGACCGCTTCAGCCTCTCCGGCAAATCGCGGCGAAGCACGGAATCCCTCGTCGTCTATGACGACCTGGGCGCGGCCGAGGGAGATCTGATCGCCTTTACCGAAAGCCGCGAGGCCTGCAGGCCGTTCTACCCGGAAAAAATCGTCCCGCTAGACGCCTATAACGCGGCCATTCTCGACGCGGCAGTGATCACCCAGCAAGTTTGATGAGGAGATTTTATGGCTTACCAAAAATTAAACGGTTCAGACCGAATCAGCGAATGGAAGCTCAAGGAACTGATGTGCGACATCGGCCGCCGAATCTGGCTGAAGGGCTTCTGCGCCGGCAACGAAGGAAATCATTCCTATCGTCTTTCCGAAGATCGGATTCTCTGCACGCCCACCGGCATCAGCAAAGGTCAGCTCAAGCCCGACGACCTCTGCGTCGTCGATATCGAAGGCAAGCAGGTTTCCGGCAAGCGCGCGCGCACAAGCGAAATCCTGATGCACTTGTTCATCTATAAAAACCGCCCCGATGTTAGCGCGGTCATTCACAGCCATCCGCCGCATGCGACGGCGTTCGCGATTGCCGGACTTGAATTGCCAACCTGCATCCATCCCGAGGCCGAAGTATTTCTCGGCCGCGTCCCAACGGCCAAATATGTCACGCCCGGCGACACCCGCCTCGGCGAAACGCTCGCCCCCTTCGTGAAAGATTCCAACACGGTCCTCCTCGGAAATCACGGCACCGTCTGCTTCGACAAAGATCTGGAATCCGCCTACTACAAGCTCGAAATCGTCGATGCCTACGCCCGAATCCTGCTGCTGGCCAAGCAGCTCGGATATGTCCAAACCCTTTCGACCGGTCGAGATGAACGAACTGCTCGCCCTGAAATCAAAATTCGGCATGACCGACGCCCGTGTCACGCCAGACGGCAAGGTCCAGGGCGTGACCTGCGGCAGCGATTTTCTAACCCGAGTCGGCGGCGAAATCGCCACCAAGGGACGCATGTGCATCGCCGGCGGCACAGGCCCCGTGGAATCCAAGCAACCATCGGCCATGGAAAAAGCGGTGGAAGCCCTGACCCCCGAAAATTACGGCGAGCAGGACATCGAGCAACTCGTGCAGCTCATCACCGACCAGATCATGGCCACAGCCCAATAAAAAATGTTTGGCGGCGGTGCGCGGCACTACGGGTCCCAAAGGCAAAAAGAATGAAAGTCAGCATCATTGGCGGCGGCGGCAGAGTCGGAAGCAACGCAGCTTTCGCGCTCCAATGCGCGGCCATCGTCAGCGAAATCCATCTCCTCGACGCCAACGAACAAATGGCCCAGGGCGAGGCGCTCGATCTCATGCACGGCGCAAGCGTCGCCGGCGATCAGAAAATCTACGCCGGCGGATACGACACACTGCGCGGACAGCGACATCATCATCATCACCGCCGGCCTGCGCCGAAAGCCGGAAGAAAGCCGGCTCGATCTCATCAACCGCAACGTCACCCTCTTCCGCCAAATCCTCGATTCCCTCAAAAGCGGCCGCCGCTGAAAAGGATGCGATCCTCTTCATCGTCTCCAATCCCGTGGACATTCTCACGCGCCTCGCAATCGATCATCTGAAACTCGATCCGAGCAAAGTCATCGGCCTCGGCACGCAACTCGACACCGCCCGTTTCCGCTCCCTCATCGCATTGGAAACCGGCCTGCCCCCCAGCCAGATCAAAGCCCTCATCCTCGGCGAGCACGGCGACAGCATGGTCCCCATCTGGTCCAGCGCCACCGCCGCCGGATTGCCGCTCATCAAGATGCCCAATTTCGGCAGCCCCGTGCAGCAGCGAGATTTTCGATCGCACCAAAACCAGCGGCGCCGAAGCCATCAAGCTCAAAGGCGGAGCCGGCTGGGCGGTCGGCCTCACCATCGCCGAAGCCGTTCACGCGATCGCCCTCAATCAGCCCAAGGTTCTGCCCCTTAGCACAAGATTGACCGGCGAATACGACATCAAAGGAATCTGCACCAGCCTCCCAACGCTGATCGAGCGGCGAGGCGTGGTGAAACGATATGAGATCGACCTCTGGCCCCGAGAAATCGCCGCAATCCAATCCGGCGCAAAATCGCTCGACGACAACCTACGCTCAACTGAAATGAAATATCCATGCTCATCGCCGAACGGCAATCCCGCCTCAGAGAAGTCCTGGCAAAACGCCACATTTTGCCGCTCGATGTCCTCTCCCAGGAATTGCGCGTCTCCCAATCCACGGTTCGCCGCGACGTCGAGGCCCTCGAACAGCAAGGCCTAGTCCAGCGAACACACGGCGGCGTCATCTGGATCGGCGACCGCGCCTCCCAGGGCCAGACGCGCATCTACGCCTTTCACCAGCGGATGAGCGTCCAGCTCGAAGCCAAACGAAAAATCGCCGCCGCCGCGTCGCGTCTCGTCACCACCGGCCAGACCATCCTTCTCTCCGGCGGCACCACAACATTTTACCTCGCCGAACAACTCCACGGCCGCTCCGTCCAGCTCATCACCAATTCCCTCCCCATCGCCAATCTGTTTATGGACGACGACAACGTAGAGCTGATCATCACCGGCGGACTCATGTATCCTCGCCACGGCGTCATGCTCGGCCCCACCGCCGAAAATTTCCTCTCCAACGTCCACGCATCCCGCATGTTCTTCAGCTCCGCCGGAATCCTCAATGGCGCGCTCTACAACCAGAACATGCTCCTCGTAGCCGCCGAACGAAGAATGATGGAACAATCGCAGCAGGTCGTGCTGCTCGCCGACAGCGGAAAATTCGGCGAGCAGGCACTAGTTCGGCTATGCGATCTATCGCAAATTGACACAGTAATCAGCGACGCCGGTCTCCCGCCAGATCAGCGCAGGGCCGTCGAGGACGCGGGTTGCGAATTAATCATCGCCGACACGTAAAGAAGAGAGGTGCTTTACCCCGGAATCCGCGCCATTCCCGGATCAGCCGGGTTATATCTCACCGGCAGCTTTCGCCCAGCCGGATACCGCTCGGCATTTCGCCCGCGATAAACTTTCGTTACCTGATAATCCCGCCCTCCAACGTTGAACCCGCAGATCACCACGGTCTCATCCCGCCGCCCGTGCTTGTCGCGAACCTCGCGGTTTTCCGCAGACAAAACCGTTCCCGTCGCCGCGGAAGTCATCTTCATGTCTTTGCTGTAGTAGTAGCGGGTCAGAATGACGATCGCGAGCACGATCCAGAAGAGAATGATGTAAATCGCGATCATGCTGGCCCGATCAAGTCACGCAGCCACGGACAAAGCGGGCACTTGAGGAGATTCAAAGAGATCAAGAACCGGACGATGTTCCACAGATCGCCACTCCTCAGCACGTTTTGGGCCGTGAACCGGGGAGATATTAGTAACAATCGCCGCGTCAAAGTCGAGCGAACGCGCGGTCTCATCAGAAATCACGGGAATGCCACGATAATGCCGGCCCGCCCGCGCCAGTTTGGCATCAGCGACGCCAACGATCTCCAACCCCAGCCCGCCGCGCCGCCAGCCAGAACGGCAATATATTCTTCCCCACATCAATCAGCAGGATCGAACGAAGTTTGTACTCATTCATCACCTCAGCCATGCGAGCGCGAATATTTTCAATCATCGCAAACTGCTCAAACGCCTCAGCGGATACGCTTCGCCTCCGCATCGGAACAAGTGATTTCACAACGCCCGAAATTAATCCGCGCCAAAACGCCATTCGATGCCGCCACCCCTTGGTTTTGCGCGATCCAGCGATATCGCCGCATCCAGTCAATCGCATACGGCCGCACCCATTCCCGCGGAAATCGCCGCGCGATCACCAGCAGGTTGTTCCGCACATCAAGCCGGGTCGTCCGCGCCGGCTGCCGAGCGCTCAGCGTCTTGAGATGTTGAACGCGAAGATCCGTGAACCGCTGAACCCGCCACCCAGCGTTCAGCAATCGAAGCGAAAGATCATATTCCTCCGCCTGCATGAAAAAATCATCCGGCAACCCGCCCGCTTCAACCAGCGCCTCCCGGCGAAACCCCGTCCCGCAGCCAATGAAAACGCTTGGAAACGCACTGCATTCATGCGACCCATCCGGCAAAACCACATCAAACACCGCCGCCCCAATCCGCGCGTCCCCCTCAAAATGCCGGATCATTCGCCGAATCGAATCCGCATTCGGATAAGAATCATCGTCCAGAAAAACGACATACTCTCCCTCAGCCTGCACCAGCCCAAGATTCTTCGAGCAAGCCCCCTGATTACTCCGCTGCCTAAGCAAACGAACGGCAGGAAATTCGCTCGCGATCGCATCCGCCGTCCCATCGCTGCTGGCATTATCAACAACAATCGTCTCAGCAACAAAATCCGGCGAGCTTTCCAAAGTCCGCAATTGCGAAAGCGTCTGCAACACCGCCGCCCGCCGATTAAACGTCGAAAGCAAAAACGTCACCCGCGGCGTCGGAGCAGGATGCAACCCGCGCAACGTGCATGGCCGCGAAGGATCGAAATCATTCCGATACGGATTCTTGTCCGGAAGGTGCCACTTGGCGAACAGCTTGTCATTATCTTCCCGCCCCACAAAGTTATCCTGCGCCCGCCGGTCATCATCATGCTGCTCATGATCGACATAGCACGCATAAGCCGGCTCAACCCGCAGCCCCGCATGCCAGGCCTTCAGCGATAGATCCGGATCAGCCCCGTAAAAGTAAAACCGCTCATCGAAATAACCGAGCTTGCGATAAGTTTCCCGCCGCCCAATCGGGAAATTGGCGTACAGCGTCCCACGGACATGACACAGCCGATATTCCCGCCGTTCATATATTGCGTGATACGCCACATTCTTTTGCGATGCATACCGGTGAAACATCGCCAGAAACGCGACATCCGAACCCGCATCGTCAATCTGCCTCACCGCGGCGTCCAGCGTCCCAGGCAGCGGCCGCGCATCATCATTCAGCCAGATCATGTTCCGGCCCACAGCCGCCCGAAACCCCTTATTCGCCGCCTTCACAAACCCCTCGCGCCGGGTCTCGCGAATCACCCTAAGCCGGCCACCCAGAGTTTTGCTGGCGTTCTTCAGAACTTCGCCCGTCCGATCCTCACTCGCGCCATCCACAACGATCACCTCAAACGAACATTGCACATCGCCGCACAAGCTGGAAATGCTGCGTCTCAACAGATCAGCCCGGTTACACGTGGGAATAACAATGGATAGATCAATCATCTCTGCCGCGGTCCTTTTCCAGGATAATTATCGGCCCATGCCCCCTCGCGGGGTGAGTTCTCTCACTCACGCTCCGCCCGCTTTTTAGACGATATCGGACGTAAGGCGGATTCATGGGCTTAACCACTCCCGTAGCGATCTTTCTCTTCAACCGCCCGGAGCACACCGCCCGCGTCTTCGCCGAGATCGCCAAAGCCAAGCCAGACTCGCTTTTGCTCATAGCCGACGGCCCGCCCAACGAGGCAGATCAGGAAGCATGCCAGGCCTCCCGCAGGATCGTTGAAGCCATCAATTGGACCTGCGACGTCCGCCGAAATTTTTCCGATGTGAACCTCGGCTGCCGCCGCCGGATGTCCAGCGGCATCGATTGGGTCTTCTCTCTATTCGATCGCGCCATCCTCCTCGAAGACGATTGCATCCCCCATCCCACCTTCTTCCCTTTCTGCGCCGAGCTGCTCGATCGACACCAGAATGACGAGCAAATCATGATGATCAGTGGCGACAACATGCAGCTCGGCCAGCCGCTGCACCCCATTCAGCTACTACTTCTCCGCAATCCCCCACATCTGGGGCTGGGCCACCTGGCGAAGGGCCTGGAAGCATTACGACGTAAACATGCGCGATTGGCCCGCGGCCCAGGCCTCCGATTTCCCGGGCGATTTCGTCTCGCCAGCCGCCGCCCGCGCTCATCGAAAAGTGATGCAGGACGTTCACGCCGGCCGCATCAACACCTGGGACGTTCAATGGGAATTCGCCTGCTGGAAACGCCGCGGGCTAAGCATCCTCCCCGCGGTCAACCTGGTCACCAATATTGGCTACGGCGGCGCCGCCACCCATACCCGCAAACGCGACTCCTTCGCCGATCTCCCCACCGAAGCAATGGAATTTCCCCTCCGCCACCCGCCCAAAATCGAACGCCATTCCCTCGCCGATCAGGCGTTTTTCGACGCCGCCCTCAAAGCCGCATAAGTTTGACCGCCTGATTGTCCGAAACAATCCGCGATGGAATTTTCGGCGCGATTCTTAATACCCCTCGTACCAAGGCATGGGTCATGTTTCCTTTGGATCTCGTCACCAGCCGCTGGGCAAATCGAATCCGCCATGGGGCAATCTCCGCGTCGCGCCTCACAAAAAGCGTGTAAGCCCGCGAACCCGCCGCGACATAACCAAATTGCTCCGCGATATGCCGCATCGTCCGGCTCGAATAAAACGCCACATGCTGCCCGCTCTCCGGCGCGTAATACCACCAGTTCGGCTCATGTCCCCGGTGAAGCTGCGTGCTGACAAGCACCGCATCCGGCTGTCCGGCAAACAGATTCTTCAATTCCGCCTGAACATCATTGAGATGCTCCAGCACCTCAAACGCCGTCACCAGAGCAAAGTGTTCACTGGTATCCGCCTCAAACCCGCGCAAAAATATTTTCAGCATATCGATCGCACAACCAGAAGTTATATCCCCGATCGCGCATCATTCGCGTGAAAACTCCATGCCCGCCGCCATAATCCAGACAACGCGCCTCCCCCTTCACACCCAGCGCCCACGCCACCGCATGGGTGAGTTCGCTGGTCAGCCGATTGCGCTCGATAGCCCCCGTATCCATCGCGGCAATCGCCGACGTATACGCCTCACCCAGCCACACCGGCTCACTCGTCTGAATCAGATCGCATCTGGAACACTGGTAATATCCCGCATCCCATCGTCGCAGCACAGTCTGACGAAAAATGAATCGCGACCCCGCTCCGCAAAGCCGGCATGGCATCTCCTCCACTGCCAGATCATTCCGTGGGATTTCCAGCGCCGTCATACAAAACTCCTTAAGCCGCGGCCACGCTCCGCGCTCGCCCGCCCAAACTCATCCACGCTTCGACGATCTGCTCCGGCGGAATGCGCGTCACGCACTCCGCCGTCGGCAGGATGCACCGATTCATGCACCCCTCGCACGGCATCGAATGGTTCAAAACCACCGCCCGCCGCGCCGCCGGCCAGGGCAAAAATCGCCTCGGATGCCCGCCCCCGCACAAAATCACGCTCGGCACATTCTGAGCGAGCGCGATGCTGCGCCAGTCCCGTGTCCACACTAAAAAATCCGTCCAATCGACCAATCAACGCCGCCAGCGACGGAATCAGCATCGGCGCCGTCAATCGCAAATGCAGGCCGCCAATCGCGCTCCCTAGCCGATCCAGATTCGTCGTATCCCCCGGCCCGCCGATCAGCGCCAAAACCACGCGCTCCTCATCCCAAAGCCGCGCCGCGACCGCTGCCCAATGACGATGCGGATATTCCTTCATCGCCTCCATCCCGCTCGCCACAAGACCAACGATTCGCGAAGCCCCCAATTCCCCAGTCGTTTGCGTCCACACATTCCACTGCTCGTCAACTCCATCAGCCGGAAAAACCACAGGCAACCGCCCGCCAATATCATCTCCCCACTGCTCAGCAAGATGAGCATTGCGCGCCAACTCATGACCCGCAGGCAGCGGCGATAAAACTTTATCCGCAGCGTTAACCGTCCGACCCTGCTGCTCAGCAAACTGATTCTCCGTATTCCCGGGGCAATACCATCGCTCGCGCGCCCTCGCGGAAACCAGCACCCAATTCCCCAGCGGCTCCGGGCTCTGCGTCAAATACGCCGACACCTCGAACTTCCATCGCCCAAGCCGATATCCCATCACCATCCGCCAGCGCGCCGACTGAAACACTTCAAGATTTCCCTGCTTATATCCACGCGGTATTTCCATCCTCCGCGCGACATACGGACACTCCCGCATCAAATCGCACGTAGCAGCGGGGGCCCACAAAATAAATTTCCGCCCCGGAAATTGCCGCGCCAGGCTCGCCATCATCGGTTCCGCCAGCACCGCATCCCCCAGCCCATCCGTGCGAATCATCAGAACCGCCGGGCGCTGACGGAAAAAAAGAGAGATACATCTTCCCCACGCATGACTGATATGAAACAGCGCCGCCAATCCCCAGCGACGCGGCCCCGCGCGAAGCGAACGCGCCGCCAAAGGCCATCGATAATCGGGAATACTGCTTGGCCAGGGCATGAGATCGTCCATCAGGGAAGCCGGTACATGATCGTTCGCATCGTGTTGGCAAACGGTTCGTATCCGTGACCTCGAAGAAACTGAGTCGTCACGGAATCGTTAATCTCCCACCAATTGGAAACACTTCCGTCTTCCACCAATACCACCGTCGGCCTGAATCGCTTCCAGTCATTGGAACGCAACACCTTCAGATCAAATCCCTCCACATCCACCGTCAGAAAATCAATTTCGGTTCCGTCCGGCAAATGCTTTTCAAGAATCTCCTCCAGCCTCCGCGTGCGGATCGGCATTCGCTTCACGATGTAGTATCCCTTTTTCCCATCCCGCTCAGCCGCCAGGGCCGCGTCAAAGGTATTAAGGGCCGGCTCGTTGAAGACAAAATAAGTCAGTTCATCCGGCAAATCCGACACCGCCGCCTCAACATTGATGTCATTCGGCCGCGCCCGCCGAAACGCTTTCATGCTCCCCGGCATCGCTTCGATATTGATCCCGCGCCAGCCCCGGAAACGATAGAAATGATACGTATTTGAAAATCGCTTCGGATGGTGCGCCCCCACATCAATATAAAACCCATCCCGTTTGCCCAGGAAAAACTCCGCCAGAATCAGGTCTTCCCCTTCCTGGCCAAATCCATGCCGAAAATAACGCGGCCGCCGCTTCGCTTTTGGAGTCGACTGATTTTTTACCAGCGTCGGCATATCAATCCTCCTCAAGCCGCCTGCGAACGGACAGTCTCATGCCCGATTTGCTTTAGATCATGCGCCATAAAAGCAAGCATCCGCCGGGTGATGCTGTCATACGTGTGTGTTTCCAGCACGCGTTGCCGCATCTCCCGCACGATTTCCCGCCGCTCATCTGGAGACGCCAAAAAGTGCCTGACTTGATTCACCAACTGCTCGCGCGGTGAACGTCACCCGCTCATGCTGATCGAATAGCGTATTCACAGTCCGCGTAAATCCGCTGAGCGCGCACTCTTCCATCGCCGCGAAGGAATAATCAGGGTCGGTTGCCGGATGGATCGCCGCCAATTCATCGAATCGCTCAAACAGCCGCGACAGCGATTCATCCCGCTTCTCCATCATCTCGCCGCCGCTCTGAACCCCATGCTTCTGACACCAGTTCCACATCTCGCGAAACAGAATTTCCAGTTCATCGCCCGTCACCGAGCGGATCAGAAAAAATCCGCCCGCCATCAATCCATCCAGCAGCCGCTGATGCACCCCGCCGAATGGCGTCACCTGCAGATTGATCTTGCTCGCCTGATAGATTGCCGGCAGTTGCGATTCGTTATCCGCCACGCCCTGCGAAAACTGCTTGAATTCCGGATGATTCTCCCATCCCTTCCCATACAGCCGCAGGTTCACCCCCATCTCCGCCACCCAGCGAATCGCCTGATGCCGGAACATCGCGTTGTTCACGCGAGATACAAACAAATCCACCAGCCCATTCATGTCCGCCGTCAGCCGATTATCGCGCAGCGAATCGAGAATGATCTTTTTGATCTGGTCCCCCGCGGTAACCGATCCCCCCGCGTCATAAATCGCCCGCAACCTATCGTATAAATCTCCCAGCAATCGCTTCGTCTCGGGCGACCCATTCCGCTGGATTTGCTCCTGGATAATCTGCTCCGCCGTCATGCTGGCATGGCTCACAAAAGAAACATCGCACCGCAACGGCCCAAGCTGCTCTTCGCTGATCGCTCCAGCGGTGAATCGCTCCGGATTTACTCCAACCATCGCCGGCATAAATCGAGATCTCGGATACCCGCACCGATGCACCAACTCCGTGCGCCCATAACCAATTGTATAATCCAGCCGCTTCTGCGCACGTCCGGCCTCGGGCGAATAAATATTCGGCAACCGATCCTGCACCCACATCACAAACGGAATCTGCTCCGCCACCCCGCGCAACTCCCCGCGGTAATGATCAATGATCACAACCAGATCCGGCCGAAACTCCGCGCACGCAACTGCGGTGGACATCCCGTTGCAGAAATGATGATCGTGATCCTCGATAACCAGGCTCGTCTGATGCCCCATCCGCTCAAACGACGCCAGCCAATCCCGCATGGAATATTGCAGAAACGTCGTAAATCGCGAGGTAATCCCCAAAACCTTCAACGGCCGCCCGGAGCCAAGCAGCGACCCAATCCCCTCCGGGCTGACCATCCCCGATGCAAGCCGAAACTCCTCCGTGCAGCGAACAAATCGCTCATTGGTCTTCGCCGTCGCCTCCGCGAGAATTTCTTCCAGCGTGGGATTGCCGCTCCAAAGCGTCGAATCCACCCGCACCGAAAGCCGCGGCCACGGGCACGCATAATCAGTCACAAGGCTCTGACGAAAATCATTCATCGCCCCATCGCCAACAAATAATCGAACCCGCTCATCCGCCAGCAGCGCTCGCCAGTCATGCACATGCAACATGACCCAGAGCCGCTCGATATCCTGAATCAAAAAAAACAATGGCGGCCGATGCCCCGGCACCGCCGGCGTCTGGCACGGCAACTGATAAACCCCATTCCAGAGCCATCCCATATCCTCCCCGACAATCAGCACCGGCTGCGTGCAACCCGCCGACGGATAAAGCTGGCGAATCAAATTCGTAGCCTGCGTCGCCGGCAATGAATGCGGCAGGGGGGTCACGCCCAGACCATTCCCCACCCCAAGCTGAATCGTCTCCGACGTCGCCAAAATGTGATACGTCTGCTTCGGCCCGAACTGCTCCAGGGCCAGAGCCAACTCCGGCCGCCGCCCAGCCAGCGCAAACATTCGCCACAAAGCGCGATCCAAGCGCCTTCAATGGCGTCCAGGAGAATGTGGGCGCGGAACCATCCATGGCATTCTGCACTATCGGCCGATTTGACGCTGCTACGTGAGAGATTATCGGGCCTGACGGCAGGGCAACTGCGCATCGCCCTTCATCCCTGTTTCCCGGCGTGAGTCGATTCAGTTCAAATCCGCTGCTTGCGGATCAATGCCCCCGCGATGGCAAAACTCATCATGCCCAAGGCCGCAGGTTCCGGTACATCGGCCATCAATCCGTTGGCGGCGGCGAAGGCGTCGATAGCAGCCATGTCGGCCGCCGGGAGCGTTACATCCCCTCCGTTGGCGGCCTTGCCGAGATTGCCCACCAATGCAGTGAAGTCGTCGCCGCTGACCACGCCGTCGTAATTGAAATCCCCTTGGTCCCACCTGGATACTGATTTGCCCAGGTTTCCGACCAGGATAGTGAAGTCATCTCCATTGACCAGCCCATCCAGATTCGCGTCTCCATAAAGCGTAAATTTGATTTCAAGCTGTCCAGACGAAAGACCGGCGACAACTCCATCCGCGCCGTCGGCATAGCCAACGCCAAACTGCGCCCGCTCGCCGCGGACGAGACGATTGCACCACCGGATGTGCCGTTAAATCCATTGATCAGATACCCCCGGATCGTCGTGTCAATGCTTCCCCCCGGATCGGGAAGGATGACTTCATTATTTCCCACATCCAATGCGCCGCCGGGCGCGATCGTGAGCGATGTCATATTGGTCACGCCAATCCCATTTCCCAACTGGAGCGTTCCGCCATTGATGACAACGTTTTGGTTCGACATCGCGCCGCTGACTCCGGCAATCAGAGTGCCGGCATCGACGATCGTTCCACCGGTGTAAGTATTGCTCCCGTTCAAGACCAGCGTGCCGGACCCCGCTTTGGTCAATTGCCATGAGCCGCCGGACTGGCCGATCGAGCCGACGGCTAGTGCCCCGGCGCCGTTGGTGGTCACTGTCAGATTACTCGTCATGGTGACCGCTCCGGTCCCCATGTTGAGGGCGTTGCTGCCGCCAAACGTGAAGCCGCCGTTCCAGACCTGCGCGTTGTTCGTCGCGAGAGTGATGGCCGAACCGCTGGTATTGTCGATGGTAGTCCCGCCCGCGATGGTCAAAACGCCGGTGCCGATCGCGGAGACATTATTGATATTTAGCGTGCCGGCATTCAGCAGGGTTCCGCCGGTAAAGCTGTTGGCATTGTTGATCGTAAGCGCAGCGGCGCCGTTCTTCGTCAGTACGCCGCCCCCGGCCACGGCGCCGGCACCGTTCAAAATGTAGTTGTTAACCGAGTTGTCGAACTGAACGCTGCTGGGGCTGACGAGTGTGTCGGTGACGTTGACGGTAAAGTTGCTGGCGGTGTCATCGAACAGCACAACATCGCCGCCGACAAAATCCGAGTCATTGCCCACCATCTGCCAGTTTTTCGGGCTCGACAGCGTTGCCGCCGTCCAATTGGAGTTGAGCGCGCCCGTCCAGGTTCGTGGGACCAGGCTGGCCATCTGCGATTGACTGAGCGCGTAGCTGTAAATGCGGAAGTCGTCGATCATGCCGCTGAACAGCGGATCAGAGGTATATTGGCTCTTTCCGATATAGTTCAACGTCGAATCAATATCGCTCGGATTGATCTGAATTTGCCCGGCGACGATCGGTTTGCCATTCACGTACAGCACACCTGTGTCGCCGCTGAGCGTCACGGCCACCTGCGTCCATTGCCCGGTGGGCAGCGGATCGGTATCCAGGATTTGCTCTCCGCCCGCGCCGCTCGTCGTGATGGCAAAACGCATCGTGTTGTCGCCGGACAGCGGCGTCAAAAACATGTACGAATTGGTGCCGGTCCCAAAGTCGAAGATGCGCTGCCACGCGCTGCCGCCGTTCCATTTGACTAGCGCGGAGATGGTGAAGCTCGCGCTATTCGCCACGCCGCTGGGCAGCTGCACGTAGCTGCTCGTGCCGTTCAGATTGATCGCCTGGCTCTGGCCCGTCGGACCATTCCCATAAGTCGGATTGCCGAACGCGGTAGCATTATTGGCTCCCGCGCTGTCGTTCACGTTCCCTGCAAATTTGTACTGGGTCGTCAGCGATCCCGTGGGAGCCGGATTCGCCGAGACAAACTGCCACTGCTGAAGAAAAGAGCCCGTGTTCCCCTGTTGAACGTCGTTGGTCGTGTTGCTCGTCAGAACCATGTCGCTGTTGGCATTTTCAATGTAATAGTATCCGTTGCCCGCCGGTTGGATCGACCATTGTTGAATCAGGTTGTTCAGCGTCGCCCATTGATCGACGCTGCCGTTGTTCGCGAGCGATCCGTCGAAAACATCCAGCGTCAATCCGCTGTTAACATTATTCAGGGCGTAGTATCCGTCTATATTTCGCGTGATATCCCATTTCTGGTACGCAGCGCCGGTGTTGGTCGCGGAATTGACCAGAGCCCCGTCGGACGTACTCCCGCCGGTCACTTGCAAGACCTGGCCGGTTTGCCGATTGACGATTTGCCATTCATTTCCGTCGAGTGCGGGCTCGGGATTGGAGGTTTGTATGTCAGCATACGCCTCACCCCCTTGACCGACCTGTATCATATATTGGCTGATTGGCCCCACACCGTTGAAATAGACCGGCCCACTCGTGCTGACGAAGCGATACGGCGTGGAAGCCCCCATTCTCTCGAACCCGCCGGCAAACGCGTAGATATTCCCATTCGGAGCCCGATACACGGTCGCAGCCGTGTCGTTCGCGAGGTTTTCCGCATACCCCAGCTGCTTCCCCTGCGAAGCCTGAACAAAAAGACCACGAGCCAGTAGCGCCGGGCCCCACCAAATACCCTGTTGTGCTCCGTATTCAGCGGCGTAGATCGCTTCCCCCAGTTCGTGGATCTCCGGAGCGGAAGCCGTGCCGCCATCAGCCGTCACTTGCTGGAAAAAATTCTCATAGCTCGTCGCCGACCCGCCAAGCACATGCGTGCTGCCATACGTGGCAACCCCCGAGATCGCGTTATACCACGATAGAGCATTATCACTGTCCAATGTGCTGGCGCCGATCAGCGCCACGCCCTGGTCATTGGGATCAGTTTGCAGAAGCGACATGATGTCGTGCAAGTTCTGCGGCGTTCCCTGCCCGGACCAATAATCCGGCTCATTGAACGGCATCACACCTGACACGGTAAACCCCTGGGAATTCATGTAACTCTTCGTTGCATCGAGCACCTTCACCCACTGCGTCGTCGAGACCTGCCCCGTGCCATTCAGATACGAGCTGTCCGTGTCCCCCACGTTGGGTCCCATGATGAGTGGCTTATTCCCAGCCATGGCGGCGATGCTCAACTGAGTATTGAGTTGCGCCTGGTCGCTCGTCGCGATCTGTCCATTCGCCTGCAACGGTTGATCCACAAAGAAATTCGTTGCAATCACGTCGATGTTATTAGCGCCCATGTTGGCGATGCTCTGGCGCATGTTGTCGGAACTGTCATCCACGACCTCCACGCCCCATTGCGCGATCGATTTGGTTTGCCCCGCGGCCGACGTGCTGAAATAGACGGTGTTCTGGGCATCCGCTGTCATTGGCATCAGCCGATAAAGGCAAAGCAACGCGACGCTGGCAATGCCAAAAATGTTACGCTGTTTCACGATTCCGCCAACTCGTTTTTGATCTACCAACGCCGCGCATTATACCATTTAGAAATGGGTCGTTTTAAGGCAATTTATTGAAGAATTACCGCGAGACGTTCGGTCCACACACAGCCGAAATCCCGGAACTTCTGTGAGCCACCACACACCCGCTGCCCATCACGCCGTCGCCAGTTAATTCACTCTGACCAGGCGACGATATCCTCTACGGAGGAACCATTCGTAGACAAATGCATCTTCGCCGATCCCATTAAAAACCTGCGCATGACCCAGCAAACGATCATTATCGCCGACGATGAAGCATTCCTAGCCCAGATGCTCTCGTTCAACATCCAAAAAAGCGGCCACAAAGTCTTCGTCGCCCGCGATGGCATGGAACTCTGCGCCATGGCCGAAAAAAAACACCCGAACCTGATCATCACCGACTACCAGATGCCCATCATGAACGGCCTGGCCGCCTGCATCCGCCTCAAACAAACCCCCTCAACCGCCGACATTCCCGTCCTGATGCTGACAGCCCGCGGCCATCGCTTAGGCCCCGAAGAACTCTCGCAAACCAACATCCGCCTGCTGATGCCCAAGCCGTTCAGCGTGCGCGAGGTCATCAGCCGAGTCGAAGAGCTCTTACATGCCGCCGCTGGCGCCCCCGCATCGAAGGAGGAATCGTCAACATGACCCTGCTGGCTACCGAACCATCCGCCATCTTCACCGAATTCTCCCAGCGGGCCCTGGAGCTGAACGTTCCATGCTGGTGCTGCGACCGGGAGGGCGAAATCATCGCCCATACCCACTCCTGCGAGTTAGCCGAGACCCTTGCCCGATCCGAACGATTCCTCGCCGGCCTCAAAGCCGCCGTTCGCGATCCCAGCCATCCGACCGCTCCTGCGTTTTTCACGAATTACAGGTTCCTGCAGCAACCCGATGCCTCCGCGACAACCGTCGCATTAATTCTCAGTTCCGACCCCGCTGAAAAATCGGCCCTCACCGAATTCTGCGCCGAAGCCGGCATCGATCAGCAAGCCGCCGAAAAAATGCTAACCCCCTTGCTCCGGCGCGATCCCGACCAGATCGATCCGATCCTCTCCGTCCTGAGGCACTATCACCGCGATATATCCATCGCCGCCGACGATCGCCGCCTTTCCGACCAGTTCACGCGCCAGCTTTCGCAGTCCTACGAGGTGATGAACGTCCTTTTCCGCATGGGCCGCTGTCTCAATTCCAGCAGCGACGCTGACGTCGTGACCCGAAACGTTTGCGATGAGCTGGCCCGCGTTCTCCCGTTCAGTTGGGTAGCCATCTGGTTTCGCGAGGGCATGCAAGTTCTCCCCGAACTGGCCGGCCGCCTCACTTCCAGCGGCGTTTTGCCCTGCGCCCGAGATATTGATCGAACAGGCCCGCCGCCTCTGCTCCAAATCCTCTTCGCAGCCCTGGACGCACATCCTTCTTCGTGACAAAAACGAACTGGCCTCGCTGGCCCGCGCCGAAGTGCTCGCCGAATCCATCTCCCGCGGCAAGACCAACGTCGGCATCCTTCTCGCCGGCAACAAGCAGGGGGACGACCAAGACGTCTCCAGCGAAGAAACCCAGCTCCTCAGCGCCACCGCCAATTTCATCAGCGTCTTCCACGAAAATATGGCCCGCTTCGCCGATCTCCGCGGCCAATTCATCGGCACCATCCACTGCCTCTCCGCCGCTATCGACGCCAAAGACCCCTACACCTGCGGCCATTCCGACCGCGTCTCCCTCCTCGCCTCCAAAATGGCCGCCGCCCTCGGCATGGACCGCGAAACCATCGAGCAATACCGAATCGCCGGCCTGCTCCACGACGTCGGCAAGATCGGCGTCCCCGAATCCGCCCTCTGCAAAATGGGCCGCCTCACCGACGATGAATTCGCCCAGATCAAGCGCCACCCCGAAATCGGCTACAAAATCCTCCACGACATCCCCGCCATGGAGCAAATCCTCCCGGGAGTGTTACACCACCACGAACGCTGGGACGGCCACGGCTATCCCAAAGCCCTGCCCGGCGAACAAATCCCCATGATCGGCCGCTGCCTCGCCCTCGCCGACACATTCGACGCAATGAGCTCCAATAGGTCCTACCGCAACGCCATGCAGCGCGACACAGTGCTGGCGGAAATCAAACGCACAGCCGGCACACAATTCGACCCCAAACTAGCCGAAGTATTTCTGTCCCTGGATTTTCACGATTTCAATGTGAGTTGATTTTTAGAGAAGGGGGCCGCCTATAATCGCTGCCACCTCAAAGCCCATCCGAACATCAACAGGCAAGCCAGCGATTCGCAAACGCGGCAACCCGTTCTCGCATACGAGACAGGGTCATCAGACGTCACGAGGACCGTAATCGAAAATATTCTTCCATTTCAGGCCTCTTGGCCTGCCGCCAACGCTATCTTGGCGAACTTCGTCGCTTGTCCCTTACGTTAGACAGGAACTGAGCGACGACGCGATTCCAACGATTGGGATCGGCTTGCAGAAACCCGCAGTGGCCGGCGTTATCGAATAACTCGAATTGCCTCGCGCCGTTCAAATGATCAAAGAGATTCCGCGCCTGCGCGTTTGTCATGCGCCGATCAAGGCTGCCTTGCATCATCAGAACGGCGCAATGGACGCGGGTTGCGTAGTCAGCCGGGTTTTGTTCAAAGGCGCTGTAGCCGAATTGCCAGCCACCCCAGAAGACGAGCAACCTCGCGAGCGGAAACGCAGGCAGGCCCATCGCGTGGAAGCGGTTTTCGGCGATTGAGAGCATTCGGTCGTAGCTCGATTCGATGATTGCCCCGGAAGGGTGAACATTCAGATCGGCGATCCGCGCAAATTCGCAGCACCACCCATTGATTGACCGTAGAGTATCTCAGATTCTTCGGGCCATTGGTGGGACGCGAAATCGACCGCGGCGGCAACATCCTCAGCCTCGCGATAGCCGTGCGTGGTATCGTTTCCGCGCGATCCGCCACTGCCGCGAAAGTCGACAAGCAGCGCATCATAAGCCAGATCGTGAAATGCCTTTGCCTGTCCGAGTAGTGAAGATTTGCTGGCGGCATAGGCATGAAAGGCAATGCAGAGGCCCTTGGGATTTTGAGCGGGGATAAACCAAGCCTCGCAATCGTGGTGGTTTTGGCCGCCGAATTTGAATGTCTCGAAAGGTAACTTAACGTCAGCCGGTGTTGCGCTATCAATTGGCCTTGGGACGTGAACACCAACGAAGAGAATTTTAATTTTTTGGAACAATCCAAGCGATTCCGGGGAACTGGTGCGCTGACCGCCTTCGACAAAATGGTTCATCGACCAAACCTGCCTATAGGCAATGATGTTGAGGGCGATAAAAGCGAAGGTTAGAGCGGCCAGCGCAAGTAAGAGAATGGCTCTTATTCTTTTTCGACATTGGCTGAAGATCGAACGCACGGAGATGCGCATGGCTGCCATTGTTGTCGGCGCGAAGGAATAGATCAAACTTGCACAGGGCAATCGATTAAAGATAGCGAGGGACGATAACGACGGACGAACACGTATTACCCTCCAGGGATGGACTAAGCTGAACTGCAAGAACGGCTTATTTGTCGGCAGCGAGCGCGGCGGGCAGGCCGCGGTGATCCTGTGTAGCATCACCTGCCCGTGCAAGCGGCAAGTGATCGATCCGCAGCATTGTCTGACACAACTGTTGCCTGATCTGCCGGCGATGCGGATGAGCACTTCCACTGTCGTCCAGATACCAGCCAACTCGCGCGTATTCTTTTACCGCTGGCGCCTTATTCACCTGCTCCATCAAAACCCGCTTTAAAACCTTCCCCGTCGGCGAATGCGGCAACCAGTTCTTACATACGAGCCAAAGCCCTCGGCCGTCACAAAAACCGTAACCGAAAATAATCTTCCTGTTCACATTCAAACATTGCGTAAATGCGAGGATGAGAAACTGCTCAATGAGGCGAACCTCCAAATTGCGGAACTGGCCGCGACATTAAAGATGCCGCATCGAAAAATCGACTGATGACCTCTCCAAGCCCCTCCGTGGGCGTGCCGTCTGAATCGCCACTCACTGTAATATTGATATTGGCAAACGTTTGTTTGCCAAGTCCGTCTGTCACGACAAGGGTCATGTGGCCCTCATGGTGTGAGCGAAGTGGATTCGCTGATATCGCCGTCGAGTGCGCTTCTGCGTGAAGTGCCGCCTTCAGAGATGACGGTAGTCCCAACTGAATGGTCATCGGTGGTGTGAGATTGACTTCGCCAGTGCCGCTGATGTCAAAGTTGCTTGGGGATGGCAGTGTTTCTTGAGTAGGCGCGGACGTACACCCAGCCGCGAGCAGCAAAAAGAGGATGCAGACATTTGTTCGCAAGATACCTCGTTGTCGCTGCGCTATGCCGTCTGATTCACCTCTTCCGCCAAAACCCTCTTCAACACCTTCCCCGTCGGCGACCGCGGCAAATCCTTCGGAAAATAAAACTCCCGCGGAATCTTCCACTGCGCCAAGCCCACGCTCCCGACAAAAATCCCGCAACACGTCCGGCCTTCAACTTCCTGCCCCTCCCGCACAATCACAAACGCCACCACCTGCTCCCCGCGCCCCGCATCCTTCTTTCCCACCACCGCCGCCTCCGCAACCGCCGGATGCCCCATCAACATCTCTTCCACCTCCCGCGGCGCAGCCTTTCTCCCCCGCCACGATAATCAAATCCTTCTTCCGCCCCGTGATATAAAGAAACCCATCCGCATCCACCATCCCCAGATCGCCCGTCTTGAAAAACCGATCCGGCGTCAGCGCCGCTGCCGTCTCCTTCGGCAGCTTGAAATACCCCTTCATAATCATCGGCCCCCGCAGCCAAACCTCCCCGCTTTGCCCCGCCGGCATCGTCCCACCATTTTCATCCGCAATCTTCACCTCCACCACCTGCAGCGGCTTCCCCACGCTCCCCGCGCGATGAGCCTGCGGCGTATTCAACGACACCACCGGACTCGTCTCGGTCAGGCCATATCCCTCGAACAGATTCAACCCAAACCGCTGCTGAAACACTCCGCGCACTTGCGCCGGCAGCGGCTCCCCGCCGCTGATCATCGCATAGATCGTCTTGAAATCCTCCGGCAACCGCGCTCTTCAAATGAGCAATCGCCGCAAGCATGCTCGGCACCCCGAACATCAGCGAAACACCATGCTCCCGGATGGCGTTCAGCGCCCCCACCGCGCTGAACCGCGCCATATAAATAACCGTCGAACCCAACTGAATCGGCGCCAGCATCATCGCCGTCATTCCGAACGAGTGAAACAGCGGAATGACCCCGAGAAATTTATGCTTGTGCTCCAGCCGCGGCATGCTCGATGCACGCATCCACATCGCTTTGCAGATTGTTGAACGTCAGGACCACCCCCTTGGGAAGCCCGCTCGTCCCGCTGGTGTACATCAGCACGGCCATATCGTCCGGCTTGATATTCGGCAGCCGCGTTTTCAGTGCCGCCACCGCTTCGCGCGACAATGCCTGGGCGTGCGTCCCGCCGCCGCCGCGAGCTTGGCCAGTTCAACAAGATCGATGACTTTCAGCCCCGGCACGTTGAATCTTCCCGCTCAATTGCGGAATGGTGATGATCGTGTCGATCCCGCTGTCAGCGATCACATGCGCGATTTCCTTCTCGCCCAGCAGGAAATTGATCGGCACCACGCTCTTGCCAGCCAGCAGCGTTCCGTAGAAACTCGCAACAAAGCCCGCGCCCGCGGGAAGCATCAGCCCACGCTCGGACGGTTTGTCGTCCCCGCCAGAAGCTGGGCGATTCCCGCGGCCGCCGCCGCCAATTGCCCGAACGTGCGTGGCCCGCTCTCATCGTGCACCGCAATGTCGTTGGGAACTTTGGGCCGCATGGGCAAGCAGCGGTTCGATCAGCATGGAAATACTATATCTCCCGGAGGCAAGGATGCGAAGGAAAAGCCGAGTGCGCAAACCAGAAGCCGGAAATCCAAATGACCAATGCGGATATCCATTCGTCGATTCTGGCTTTGACGCTTCTCCTCGCCTCCTGCACCGGCGACCCCCAATCCCGCCAGGAACTGAATTCCGGCAAACAAGCCCTCGACTCCGGACAAACCGACGACGCCATCCGCGACGCCGACGCCGTCATCAGCAGCAACGACACCCCCGCCCTCGCCGAGGCCTATTACCTCCGCGGCTACGCCATCGAAATTCGCCCCAAGGCCGACAACGCCGCCGCCTCCCACGATTTCGCCATGGCCCGCGAAAGCCTATACCCACGGCCTGACCTACGATCCCCGCCCCACCATCGCCGCCCGCCTCCACGTCCAGCTTGGCAATGTCTGCTATTACCAGGAGGATTATTCCGCCGCCGTCCCCGAATTCACCGCCGCATATTCCCTTCTGGATTCCTCGCAACCCAAAGACCTCGTTCTCTACCACATCGGCATCTGCGAGCAGCGCCTCGGCCGCTTCGATGATGCCGACCGAACCTTCCAGCGCGTTCAGCAGGAATATCCCAACTGCGCCTACGCCGCCCCCGCCCGAGCCCACCAGGGCATTCGCGGCTTCTACGTCCAGCTCGGCGCCTATTCTCAGTCCCGCGACATCGACAACGCCGCCCGCGCCGTCGCCTCCGCCGGCTCCGCCCCTCTGAAAACCTCACAAAAAGGGCTGACCATCATCCGCACCGCCGATGTCCCCTCCTACGGCCAGGCCGAACAACTCCGCGATCGCCTTGCCGCTCATATATCCGGATGCGCGGGTTATGCCGTAAGCTTAAGAGTCCGGTCGTGCCGAAATTGACGATGATGAAATAAAAAAAGCTCACGCAGAGCGAAGCGAAGAATCTGCCTGCCTCTGCGTGAACTCAATTCTCGAATTTGCTTTAGCTCGAGATCTGTCCCCAAATGGCATCAAATCACGACTTCCCCATTCTTACTCAACCACCATCCTCGCCAATCTTCAAATTGCCCGCCGAAATCCCGCCCCGTCATCATCGTCAGATCAACCGAAATTTCATGTCCATCCTGCGGTCGTCGCCGTTCGCAACGCCTTCATCAGATACGGAATCGATTCCGCCTTTCCCATCGCCCCCAGATACATCGCCGCGTTGGTCCACACATCCGCGACGTCGCTGTTCAACAGCGTCCTTCGCCTTGGCAATCCCCGCCGGATCGCGCCGATCCTTGAGCAGTGATCAGGCTGTCGCCCACCTTATCCGGATCGGCCGAATCAAGATTCGCCCACCAGTTCATCGCTGGAAACGTGCATGAAATACGTCAGCGACACCGCCCCGACATCATGATGATCGCCATCACGATCACGACAATGCGGCCGCGCTGCGGGGAATCACTGCCCATATTCGCTCATCGGCGGGCAGGCGCAAACCAGGTTGCGGTCCCCGTACGGATTGTCAATCCGTCCGACCGCCGGCCAGAATTTGAAATGCCGCGTCCACGGCGCCGGAAACGCCGCCTTCTCCCGCGAATACGGATGCTGCCAGTCATCCGATGCAATCGCCGCCGCGGTATGCGGGGCGTTTTTCAGCGGATTATCCTCCCGGCTCATCTTCCCCTCCTCGATCTCCCGGATTTCCTGCCGGATCGAGATCATCGCATCGCAAAACCGGTCCAGCTCCGCCTTCGATTCGCTCTCCGTCGGCTCGATCATCAGCGTCCCCGGCTCCGGCCACGACATCGTCGGCGCATGAAATCCATAATCCATCAGCCGCTTGGCGATATCTTCCACCTTCACGCCGCTCGATGCCTCAAACTGCTGCAATCGATGATGAACTCATGCGCACATCGCCCATTTTTGCCCTTGAAAACAATCGGATAATGCGCTCCAGCCGCTTGGCCATGTAATTCGCGTTGAGAATCGCGACCTCCGTCGCCCGCTTCAGCCCCGCATCCCCCATCAGCGCGATATAGACATACGAAATCGCCAGAATGCTCGCGCTGCCATACGGCGCTGCCGAAATCGGCCCAATCGCCACGCTCCCCCTTGTCCCGGCAGAAACGGAGCAAGATGCTCCGCCACCGCGATCGGCCCCATCCCCGGCCCGCCGCCGCCGTGCGGAATGCAAAATGTCTTGTGCAGATTCAGATGACAGACATCCGCCCCGATATCCCCCGGCCGGCAAAGCCCCACCTGCGCGTTCATGTTCGCCCCATCCATGTAAACCTGCCCGCCATGCTCATGCACGATCCGGCAAATCTCCTTCACGCGTTTCCTCGAATACGCCATGCGTCGACGGATACGTCAGCATCAGCGCCCCCAGCTCATCGCGATGCTGCTCCGCCTTGGCCTTCAGATCGGCGAGATCGATATTCCCCTTCTCATCGCACGCCACCGGCACCACCTGCAACCCCGCCGCCACCGCGCTGGCGGGATTGGTGCCATGCGCCGACAGCCGGAATCAGACAAACCTTCCGCCCGCCCTCGCCCGCGATGTTCGTGATATGCCCGGATCACCAGCAGCCCCGCATATTCCCCCTGCGATCCCGCGTTGGGCTGCAGCGAAACCGCCGAAAATCCCGTGATCTTCGCCAGCCACGCCTCCAGCTTCCAAGCATCTCCGCATATCCCCGCGCCTGATCCGCCGGCGCAAACGGATGCATCCGCGCAAACTCCGGCCAGGTCACCGGCATCATTTCGCTCGTCCCGTTCAGCTTCATCGTGCAGGACCCCAGCGGAATCATCGACTGCGCCAGCGACAAATCCCGGCTCATCAGCCGGAAAATATACCGCAGCATTTCCGTTTCGCTGTGATACCGATTGAAAACCGGATGCGTCAGAAATTCGCTGGTCCGCGCAAGATTCGCCGGAAATTCCGCCCCCTCCGTCGGCAATCTGATCCACATTGACCCGCAACGTCGCTCCGCCCGCGAACGATTCCAGAATCGCCTGCACATCCTGCCGGGTCGTCGTTTCGTCCAGCGAAATGCCGATCGTCGCCATCCCGCAGATCGCGAAGATTGAATCCGGCATTGCTCGCCGCAGACGAAAACCGATTCCGTCGGCAACCCGTTCACGCCGCACGCGCAGCGTGTCGAAGAACGGCGCATCCGTGACCGTCATGCCCCAGCTTCCGCAATCCCGCCGCCAGCGCCGTCGTCAACGCATGCACTCGCCGCGCGATCCGCCGCAACCCGTCCGGCCCATGATAAACCGCATACATCCCCGCCATCACCGCCAGCAGCACCTGCGCCGTGCAGATATTGCTCGTCGCCTTGTCCCGGCGAATATGCTGCTCGCGCGTCTGAATCGCCAGCCGCAGCGCCGGTTGCCCGGCGGAATCTTTCGACACGCCCACAATCCGCCCCGGCATTTTCCGCGCGAATTCCGATCGCGTCGCCAGATACGCCGCGTGCGGCCCGCCAAATCCCATCGGCACGCCAAATCGCTGCGTCGATCCAACCGCGATGTCCGCCCCAAATTCCCCCGGCGGCTTGAGCAGCGTCAGCGCCAGAATATCCGCCGCCATCACCACCAGCGCCTGCTCGCATGCGCCGCCGCAATCACCGCCGAATAATCGATCACCGCGCCATCGGTCGTCGGATATTGCAGCAGAATCCCGCAGAATTTCCCGGCCGAAAAATCCGCTTTCTGCACCGGCCCGACAACGCATTCGATCCCCAGCGCCTTCGCCCGCGCTTTCACCACCGCGATCGTCTGCGGATGACAATCCTCCGCGACGAAAAATGCCGCCCGCTTCTCCTCAGCGATCCGCCAGCACATCGCCATCGCTTCCGCCGCCGCCGTCGCTTCATCCAGCAGCGACGCATTCGCCAGCGGCAGCGCCGTCAGATCGCTCACCATCGTCTGAAAATTCAGCAGCGCCTCCAGCCGCCCCTGCGCGATCTCCGCCTGATACGGCGTGTACTGCGTGTACCACCCCGGATTCTCCAGAATATTCCGCTGAATCACCGGCGGCGTGATCGTGTCGGAATACCCCATCCCGATGCAGCTTCGCAGCACCGGATTCTTCGCCGCGATCCCGCGCAGCTCCTCGATCAATTCAAATTCCCCCCGCCCCGGCCCGATCCCCAGCGGCCGGCGAAACCGAATCGACTCGCGGAACCGTCTGCTCGATCAATTCATCCAGCGACGAAACCCCAATCGCCTCCAGCATCTCCCGCAAATCAGCCTCGCTGGGCCCGATGTGCCGATGCGCGAACGTATCCGAGAGAGCCAAATCAATGGCAACTGCTGACTGATGCATTTCAATGGCCGGTCTTCTTAAGATAATCGTCAGCCGAGAGAAGTTTAGCCACCTCATCCGCGTTGGTCACCTTCACCTTGATCATCCACCCCTTGCCGAATGGATCGGAATTGACCAGCCCGGGATTGGCATTCAGTTCCGCATTGACGGCCGTCACCGTTCCGCTCACCCCGCTGTAAAGATCGCTGGTGGCCTTCACCGATTCGATCTCCCCAAACGGCGCACCGGCCGCAATCTTCGCCCCGACGGCCGGCAGCTTCACGTAAGTGATATCCGTCAGTTCATCCGCCGCGATCTGCGTGATGCCGATGGTCACGATATCGCCCGCTCAGCTGATGCCACTCGTGCGATTCCAGATATTGTCGATCCGTGTGGAACTGGCATCATTGATCCTCATTTTTGGCTCGTTTGTAAAACGGCAACGGAACGATCTTGGCCTCAGCACGATCGCCCCGCGTAGATCGATCTCCACGCCCGTGCCCCTCCGCCGCATGGTCCGGCATCCACATACGCCATCGCGATGCTCCGTTTGCAGCGTCGGCGAAAACGTCCCGCTGGTCACTTCGCCGACCTGCACCTCTCCCGACCTTCACACGCCGCTCCCTGCCGCGCAATCCGCGGGCCCTCCAATTCCAATCCCAACCAGCTTCTTCGCCGGCCCGTGCCCGGCAATCACCCGCAGCGGCTCCGACGCCGATAAATTCCTTGCCCAGATCGACCGCCCAACTCAACCCCGCCGAGATCGGATCGAGGCTCTCACCCAATTCATGCCCATACAACGGCATCGCCGCCTCCAGCCGCAACGTATCCCGCACCCCCAGCCCCGCAGGCTTGATCGGCGCATCCGGCTTGGACATCTCTCCCGACAAACGATTTCACCATCATTCTGCGCCATCCCGCCGGACACAATCAATCTCCACCCCATCCTCGCCGGTATACCCGCTTCGAAAAAGCGTAAATCGGCTCATCATGTACGTCCCCGTTTTCAAAGCCGTATCGCTTGATCGACTTGAACATCGATATCCAGCGCTTCGGAGATCAATCCCACCACCGCCGGCCCCTGCACCGCCACCATCGCCGTCGATTGCGTCTGATCGACAATCTCTGCATCAAACGCCCGTCGATCCGCGCACATCGTTCAGATGCTTAACAATCTTCTCCCGGTTGGAAGCATTGCAGACAATCAGCCAATGCTCGGCATGTCTTGCTGACGATCACATCATCCAGCACCCCGCCCGCCGAATTGCAAACCAGGCTATACCGGCTCTGCCCAACCCGCTGCTGCGAAACATTCCGCGTCAGCACCCTATCCAGAAACCCAACAGCATCACCGCCCGCTGACATGAATCCGCCCCATATGCGAAACATCAAACAGCGACCCGCTCGTGCGAGTCTGCAGATGTTCCTCCACGATCCCGCGATAAAGGATCGGCATCTCCCACCCGGCAAAATCGACCATCTTCGCCCCGCAGGAGACATGAAATTCATACAAGGGCGTGCGCTTCAGCATGGCGGCGCCGGAAGGTAGCCCTATGACGTATAAGCGTCAAGCCTATAGAAAATTGCCAACGGATGAAGAGGTGATGAAGATGATCGACTGCAGTTTTCGTGACGGTCAGAGTTGCTTACTCGAATATAAAACTCCCTACCGCCGACAATCCCACCGGCTGGCCCGAAAATGTTCAAGCAAGCCTTCTGCCGCCGAAGACAACACGGAGGAGGTTGGACAAGCGGGGCTGTGAGGACGGTTGGGGTCACGCCTGGCGCGAAAGTCCTCAGCAATTGTCGCCGCAGGCAGCGATCACCCTCTTCGTCGGCAAAAGGAAGTCCGGAACTTAATCAGGCCAGCCAGCAACTTTATCCGCGGCAGCGACTGTTATATTCGAGTGAGTGAATTCGGCCGTCACAAAAACCGCAACCGATCATCTTCTTCTCGCAATCTCCAACACAGGCAGAACCCCTTTCGATGAACCCGCCATCCCCAAAAATCCCCAAACGATTTCGCCGGCGACGGATCCTGATAACAATTTCCAGCTTACTCATCCTCAGCATTATTTCCGTCAACATAATCGCCTACACCCAAGCCCGCGCCATGACCCATTTCGTAACCACCGGCCAAAAAACCCGTCCCCGGAATCGCTCAACCCATTCCAAAAAATCAAAATCCTCCTCATCGGCGTCCGCATCCCGCGCCCATCCAACACCACCACTCCCGCCGACCTCAACTTACCATTCCAAACCTTCCGCTTCGGCGGCCAAGCCGCGAGCGATTGCGAAGCCTGGTATATCCCCGCCGATCACCCCAAAGCCCTCTGCCTAGCCTTCCATTCATACGCATCCAGCAAGGATTCAATGCTCGACGCAGCCAAAGCCTTCCATGAACTAAGCTACGATGTCCTGATGACCGACTTCCGCGGCAGCGGGGGCTCCCTCGGCAACGACACCACCATCGGCTACCGCGAAGCCGACGATGTCTCCGCCGCCGTCGATTTCGCGAAACACCAATGGCCCCGCGAACCCCAGATTCTCTACGGCCAGTCCATGGGCGCCGCCGCAATCCTCAGAGCAATCGCCGATCTCAATGTTCAACCTCAAGCAATCATCATCGAATCCACATTCGACCGAATGCTCTCCACCGTCGAAAACCGCTTCCACGCCATGGGACTTCCCGCCTTCCCATTCGCGAGGCTGCTCGTCTTCTGGGGCGGCGAGCAACTCGGCTACAGCGCCTTCGATCTCAATCCCGCCGATTACGCCACCCGCGTCCATTGCCCCGTCCTGATGATGCAGGGCGGACGTGATCCTCGCGTCACCGATTCCCAGGCCCGCAATCTCTATGATCACCTCGCCGGCCCAAAACATTTCGAAGAATTCGAAGACACCGGCCACTGCATGTTCCTCCTAATCCACCGCGACAGATGGACCAGTGACGTAACAGATTTTCTGGCCAATAATCATTAACAAGAGGCACCCCATGAAATCCATCAACCCCGCCACCGAAGAAACCATCGCCGATTATCCAGAACACTCACCGCAGCAAATCGAGCAAATCCTGGCCACAGCCGAGTCAGCTTTTTCCAAATGGCGAAAAGTCCCCATCGGCGATCGCGCCTTGCGAATGAAAGCACTGGCATCCCTCCTTCGCCGCAAACAGACCGAACTAGCAAACCTGATGACCACGGAAGTCGGCAAGACGATCACCGCCAGCGAATCCGAAGTCGAAAAATGCGCCGCAGCCTGCGATTTCTTCGCCGAAAACGCCGCAACCTTTCTTGCCCCGCAAATGATCCAGTCAGACGCCTCCAAAAGCTCCATTCAATTCGACCCCCTCGGCCCAGTCCTCGCGATCATGCCGTGGAATTTCCCATTCTGGCAGGTGATCCGTTTCGCCGCCCCGGCGCTGATGGCCGGCAATGTCGCCGTCCTGAAACATGCCCCCAACGTCCCGGGATGCGCCCTGGCCTTGGAGCGCATCTTCACCGAAGCGGGATTTCCCCCCGGCGTATTCAGCTCACTCCTGATCGCGGACAACCAAACCGCGCGAAAACTCGTCGATCATCCCGCCATCCGCGCCGTCACCCTCACCGGCAGCGATCGCGCCGGCGCAGCCGTCGCCGCGGCAGCGGGGGGGCAGCTGAAAAAAACCGTCATGGAACTCGGCGGCTCCGACCCGTTCATCGTCCTCGCCGATGCCGATGTCGATCCAGCCGCCGCCAAAGCCGCCGAAGTCGCGCTGCATCAACAACGGCCAAAGCTGCATCGCCGCCAAGCGGTTCATCGTCGAAGCAGACAGTCGCCGACCAATTCGAAACCGCAATGATCGCCGCCATGGCCGCGATGAAGGTCGGCGACCCCATGGATCGCTCAACCCAGATCGGCCCCCTTGCCCGCCGGGATCTGCGTCGAGCATCTCGATCAACAGGTCCAGCAAAGCCTGCGAGCAAGGCGCCAAGCTACGACTCGGCGGCAAACGCCCACCCGGAAAAGGTTTCTTCTACGAGCCGACCGTCCTGACCGATGTCCAGCCCGGCATGCCCGCGTTCGACGAAGAAACCTTCGGCCCCGTCGCCGCCATCATCCGCGCCAACGACCCCGACGACGCCGTCCGACTCGCCAACCAATCCCGCTACGGCCTCGGCGCCAGCATCTGGACAAGCGACGCCGATCGCGCCCAATCCCTCGCCGCCCAAATCGACGCCGGCTCCGTTTTCATCAACGGCATCGTCAAATCCGACCCGCGCCTCCCCTTCGGCGGCATCAAAAACAGCGGCTGGGGCCGCGAAGTCTTCCCAGTTCGGCATTCACGAGTTCGTCAACATCAAGACGATATGGATCAAATAGCCGCTGGATAAAAAGCCGCTGGATCCACACCCCGCGCTTTACAATCCCGAACACCACTAGTACGAATCGCGGATTTCCCAGGAGTAAGATGATTCGAAGAATCTCAATATTGGCTTCGCTCGCCATGCGCCGCCTGCCTGCGGCCCTCGCGG
Source organism: uncultured Phycisphaerales bacterium (assembly GCA_963773725.1). Taxonomy (GTDB): domain Bacteria; phylum Planctomycetota; class Phycisphaerae; order Tepidisphaerales; family Tepidisphaeraceae; genus PALSA-1353. The sequence continues at coordinate 600,968 of CAVZCA010000004.1, read as the reverse complement.
CTCAGCGGCTGCAATCGCGCCGGCGCCCAGGGCGGTTTCGCCATGCCGCCGCCCGTCGTCACCACCGCGCCAGTCTCACCGCCGATGTCCCGTCTTATCTCGACGAGATCGGCAAAACCACCGCCACCGAGAGTCGTCAACATCATCCCCCAGGATTCCGGCCAGATCGTCCAACGATTTTTTGAAGACGGCAGCCGATCTCAAAAAAGGCCAGAAACTTTTCCTCATCGAGCACTCGCCCCTTCCAGGCACTCTACGATCAGGCCCAGGCAGCCCTTCAGCAAAACCAGGCGCAGCTCGCCAACGCCAAGACCAATTTCGATCGCGTCGCCAGCGAGCTTCCCAGCAAAGCCGTCTCCCAACAGGACTACGACAACGGCAAGAATGCCGTCGAGGTCGCCGAAGCCAACGTCAAGGCCGCCGAAGCCGGAATCGAAACCGCCAAGTGGAATCTCGACAACACCTCCATCACATTCCCCGCTCGACGGCCGCGCCGGCCATCGCCTCGTTGACGTGGGAAACGTCGTCAACGCCGATTCCACCATGCTCCTCAGCATCCAGAAGATCACGCCGATCTACGTCGATTTCACCGTCGCCGAAAATGAACTCGATCGCGTCCGGGAAAATCTCGCCAAAGGCCCGCTCAAGGTACTCGTTGAAACTCCCAACAATCCCAGGCCAAAACGTCGAAGGAGAAGTGACGTTCCTGGACAACGCCGTCCAGGACGGCACCGGCACGATCAAAGTCCGCGCCACCGTCCCCAATCAAAGACGTCCAGCTCTGGCCCGGCCAATTCGTCAACATTCGCCTCATTCTCCAGGTCATCAAAAATGCCAAGCTCGTCCCCAGCGAAGCCGTCCAGATCGGCCAGCAGGGCTCCTACGTGTTTATCGTCGATGACAAAAACACCGCCCAGCAGCGAACGTCACTCCCGGCCAGCGGCAGGGCGACATGGTCGTCATCGAAAAAGGCCTCACCGGCGATGAAACCATCGTCCGCGCCGGCCAGATGATGCTCAACCCCGGCGTACAGGTCATCGTCAACAAGCCCGCGGCCCAAGCTGCCCCCGCTCAACCCGCACCCGGTGCAGGCACATGAATTTCTCCGAGCCGTTCATCCGCCGGCCGGCGATGACCACGCTGCTGACCGTCACCTGCATCCTCTTCGGGGTGATGGCTTACCGTTCACTCCCCGTCAACGATCTCCCCGCGGTCGATTATCCCGTCATCACCGCCTCAGTGAACTATCCCGGCGCCAGCCCGCAGACGATGGCCGCCAACGTCGCCACGCCGCTCGAAAAACAGTTCATGCAAATCCCCGGCCTGCAGGTCGTCACCAGCTCCAGCAGCCAGGGCATCAGCTCCTTCACCCTGCAGTTCGATCTGAGCAAAAGCATCGACGCCGCCGCGACAGATGTGCAGGCCGCGATCACGCAAGCCTCCGGCAGTCTCCCCATCGATCTCCCGTCTCCTCCCACATTCACCAAGACCAATCCAAACGACCAGCCGATCCAGTACATCGCCCTGACCAGCAATTCCGTCACCAGCGGCGAACTCTACGACTACGCCAGCACCGAGGTTCAGCAGCGCATCACCATCCTCCCCGGCGTCTCGCGCGTCGATGTCTACGGCACCAAATCCGCCGTCCGCATCAAGGCAAATCCCTCCGCCCTGGCCATCCGCGGCTTGACCATCGACGATCTGGCCGCCGCCATCAAAGCCGGCACGAGCTATCAGGGCGCGGGCCAATTCGACGGCCCGCACCTCAGCTTCCTCCTCCAACCGCAGGGCCAGCTTTCCGACGCCGCGGACTACACCAAGCTCGTCATCGCCATGCGCAACGGCTCGCCGATCTATCTCCGCGACGTCGCCGAGGCGAAAGACACCATCCAGGACGAGCGGATGAACATGCACTTCTGGGTGCGTGATGTCCGCGTGCCGACCGCCACCGTGGTGATGGCCGTCTTCCGCCAGGCCGGCTCCAACGCCGTCGCCGTCGCCAAAAGCGTCCGCGATCTGATGCCCACCATTCAGCATCAATTGCCGCCGTCGATCACCATGACGCTGATCTACGACCGCTCCGCCTCGATCGTCAATTCCGCGATCGACGTCCAGGAAACCCTCGTCATCGCCTTCGTCCTCGTCGTGCTGTCATCTTCGCGTTCCTCGGCCGCGCCTCCGACACGCTCATCCCGGTCGTGGCGCTGCCGCTCTCCCTGCTCATCACCTTCATCGTCATGCAGATGCTGGGCTACAGCCTCGACAATCTTTCGCTGATGGCTCTCACCCTCGCCGTCGGCTTCCTCGTCGATGACGCCATCGTCTTTCTCGAAAACACCGTCAGCCGCCTGGAGCACGGCGAAGCCCCGCTGGAAGCCGCCATCCACAGCGCCAAGCAGATCAGCTTCACCATTCTTTCCATGACCATCTCCCTCGCGGTCGTCTTCCTCCCGCTCGTCTTCATGCCGGGACTGGTCGGCCGAATCTTCCGCGAATTCGCCATCACCATCATCGTCGCGATCTTCGCCTCCGGCATCGTCTCCCTCACCCTCACACCCATGATGTGCTCGCGCATGCTCGCCACCCGCGGCAAGGGACACCGCAAAACACTGGATGGAGCGAAACGGCTCCGCCGTCATCGACCGCGTTCTGGCCGTCTACGGAAGTTCCCTCACCTGGTTCCTCCGCCATCGCTGGATCTCGCTCGTCACCTGGTTCGTCACCCTCGGCGGCACCATCTGGCTCTTCATCAACATCCCCAAATCATTCCTCCCCATCGGCGACAGCGGCTTCGCCATGGGTGTCATGATCGCCAAGCAGGGCTCATCCCCGCAGCAGATGCGCCAATACCAGGATCAGGCCGACGCCATCATCCGCGCCGATCCCTCGGTAAACGTCAGTTTCACGCTGACAGGCCTCTCCCAATTTCTTCCCCCCAATGAAGGCTTCCTGATTACCTTCCTCAGCCCGCGCAATCAGCGTCCCCCGATCGCCGCCGTCACCGGCATGCTCATGGGCAAGCTCCACGCCATCGTCAATACGCTCTCGGTCCTTCAGCCCCAGCCCGTCCTACAGATCAGCACCGGCGCAACCGCGAATCAGCTAGGCAAATACGCCTACGCCATCTCCGGCATCGACGCCAACGAAGTCAACATGACCGCCCTCAAAATGATCGGCGCAATGTCACAGTTCAAATACAACGGCCACGCCGGCTTCGCTTCCATCCAGCCCGATTTGTATATCCAAACCCCCAGTCTTCAGATCGACATCCTTCGCGATCAGGCCTCCATGTACGGCGTCTCAGCCACCGGCATCGAAAACACCCTTCGCCAGGCCTATTCCCAAAATTACGTTTACCTGATCAAAAAACCGGAAGATCAATTCCAGGTCATCCTCGAAGCCGCCGACCAGGACCGTTCCCATCCAACCGATCTCTCCCTGCTCTATGTCCGCTCCGATGATAACCTCCGCATCGTCCCCCTCTCCGCGGTCGCTAAATGGAAAGAAATCCTCGGCCCCCAATCCGTCAACCACATCAACCAGTTCGCCTCGGTCACCATCTTCTTCAATCTCCCCGAAGACGTCCCCATCGGCGCAGCCACCCAGTTCATCGATCAAACCGCAGCCTCCGTCGTCCCGATGGGCATCCGTGGCACCCTTCAGGGCGAAGCCAAGGATTTCGCGGATACCGATTTCCGTTCTCGTCCTCCTCATCCTGCTGGCCATCTTCGTCATGTACGTCGTGCTCGGAATCCTCTACGAAAGCTACGTCCATCCCCTGACGGTCCTCTCCTCTCTCCCGGTCGCCCTAGTGGGCGGCCTCCTCACCCTCTACATCTTCCCCAACGCCGAAGCATCGCTCTACGCCTTCATAGGCATGTTCATGCTGATGGGCATCGTCAAGAAGAACGGCATCATGATCATCGACTTCGCCTTGCAGCGCATGGCCCAGGGCCAGAACAGCGTCGATGCCATCCACGACGCCAGCATGAACCGTTTCCGTCCGATCATCATGACCACCCTCGCCGCCCTCATGGGCGCGATCCCCATCGCCCTCGGCTTCGGTGCCGACGGCGCCTCCCGCCGCCCACTCGGATTGGTCATCGTCGGCGGACTCATCGTCTCCCAGTTCATCACCCTCTACATCACCCCCGTGATCTACCTCTATCTGGAGCAATTCCAGGAACGGGTCTTGGATCGCACCAGCTTTTTCCATTCCGTCCGCCACATTACCGGCGACGACGTGAAAGTCATCGGCCACGAAGTCGGCAATGGCAACGGAAATGGAAGTAAACAGAACCTCTCCGAATCCTCCACCGTACAGGTTTAATGCGCAGCGCAGCTCCTCGGCTTTCCCGCGATTTCAAAACTGAAAGGCTAACGCGGGATTGAGATGTTTGACGTTTGGGATTGGATTGCGTGTTCGTGTTGCCCAGTGCCCCTGTGCCGGCCGCAACGCGATGTGGCCGGACCATTCGGAGGTCCGCGATGGCTCCCAACTCACCCACCGGTAGATCCCTCGTCCGTTCTCTTCTCGATTCCAACCCATTCTACTTAATCAGCGCCTGCTGCATGCTCGCCGGATGCCTGGCTCTCACCAATTCACTCTCATGGGTCAGCATCCCCACCTCAAAACTATTGATCCTCATCTGGACGCTGAACCTCTACGAAGCCGCCCTGATCGGCCTCGCCGCCTATCTCGTCCTCGCCCGCGGCCTGCGCCGTGACGGAATGATTCTCATCATTCTCGAAGTTTTTTTCCTGATCGACATCACCTTCCTCGTCTCCGAGATCGCAACGCGCAAATCCTGGCTCGGCCCAGCCATCGCGGGCGTCGTCTTCCTCGCCGCCATAATCAAGCTCGCCGCGGTCATGCGCATCCTCAACATCCGCCGCGCCACCGCCGAATTCCTCTTCATCCTCATCCAGCTCGCCGCGATCCTCGCGATACCGCTCCTCTTCAGCCGCTACGACGACGGCTCAGTCCCGCCGCGCATCTTCTACATCGCATGGTGGGTCGTCGGCCTGATGCCCGCCGCATACGAACTCCTCACAAAATATTTCCGTTCCCCCGATCCCGCGTCGCCTCTCTCCCGCATCATGATGACCTACATGCTTCTCCCCTGGCTTTCGCTGGTCGCCCACCTCGGCATTCTTCATTACGTCTACGGCGTCGTGTTCTGCGCCCCCATGTCATCACCGCTGCTCCTGGCCATCGCCCTCACCCTCAATCGCGCGAGTCCAACCCGCCTCTTCTCCCGCCGGGATTTCCTCGTCCTGCAAACCCTCCTCCCGCTGGCGGCCATTTTCGTCTCTTCCGGCGCTCCCGCGCAACTCACCTTCATCCTCGACCACGCCGGCCACCTAGCGATCACCACCTACCACCTGGCGATTATCGCAACCTACCTCGAGTTCATATATTTCTTCCTCCGCCCATACTGGATCTACCCCGTCATCGCCGGCATCATCGCCGCCCTGGCTTACGCATTCGGCCCAACAACCGACCAAATCGAGCTCTGGGCCAGCCAATCCTGGAATTGGATATCGAATGTACTCCCCACCACCCAAACCGGCTGGGGCGAAACAGCCGTGGTAGCCGCATTTATTTTCCTGGGCATCGGCGCAGCTATCAGCCTCCGCCGACCCCTCTCACCCCCGGAGTAACCGCGATCAATCCGCTGATATCCCCTCTCCCCGCTAATGCGGGGAGAGGGAAAGGGTGAGGGGCAGTTCTTAAATTAATTTTCAACTCGCCGAATTTTTTTCGAAAAAACCCGACTAAAACCTTCACCTTTTGTACTCTTTAATAGAGGAGACACTCGAAATCCCAAAGGTCCATGCCCAGCCACCCACGTTCCAACCTCAGATTCCCACTCCTCATTGCGCGGAGAGAGGGAAAAACGATTTATCCCAGACATTCTCAGGCATTTTCAGACATGAACCACGCGAGAGGGAAGAACTATTCGTTTATTTCGGAAACTTCCGGAAAATGTGGGAAATCAACCATCCGGTGACTGCCCAAACCCCCACCCCCGTTGCAAATCCACCGCCGCCGAATAGTATGCCCAACTTAAAGGAACCCCGGACATGATCTCTTTCCTCGCCGATCAGCAACCCACCTCCCCCGTAGGCTCCTGGGCCCCGGTGGTTCTGCTCCTCATCATCGGCGTCGGCTTCTCCTTCATCAACATCGCTCTCTCCCTCTTCATAGGCCCCAAGCGCACCGGCCCCGGCAAGGAAATGATTTACGAAAGCGGAATGGTCCCCATCGGCGACGCCCGCAAAAGGTTCAACGTCCGCTTTTACATCGTCGCCATGATCTTCCTAGTCTTCGACGTCGAAATCGTTTTCCTCTACCCCTGGGCCACCATCTTCGCCCGCCACGTCAGCACCGACAGCTCCAACGACGGCCTCATCCTTCTCATGGAAATGGTCGCCTTCATCGTGATCCTTCTGGTCGCCTACTTTTACGCTTGGGGCAAAGGCGTATTCCGCTGGGATTAATGCCGATAAGTACTCTATAATTATTCACCATGGATACGCAGACCCTCCCCGACAACGTCCTGACAACCCAGCTCAAGAAGGTGGTCAACTGGGCCCGCCGCAGTTCCCTCTGGCCGATGCCCTTCGCCACCGCCTGTTGCGGCATCGAACTGATGGCCACCGCCTCCAGCCGCTATGACCTAGCCCGCTTCGGCGCCGAAGCCATGCGTTTCAGCCCCCGTCAAAGCGACCTGTTGATCGTCGCCGGTCGGGTAACAACCAAAATGATGCCCGTGCTGCAACACATCTATCAGCAGATGACCGAACCCAAATGGGTCATCAGCATGGGCGCCTGCGCCAGCACCGGCGGCGTCTTCGACGCCTACGCCACCATCCAGGGAATCGATCAGTTCATGCCCGTCGATGTCTACGTCCCCGGCTGCCCCCCGCGCCCCGAAACCCTCATCGAAGGCATCATGGCCATCCAGCGAATCATCGACGAAGACGGCCTCCCGCCCGCAGGCAAACGCCGCCCCCTGCAACTGGCCATCGAGCCCAGCTATTCCCCAGCAGCCCAACCCGCCGGCATCCCCATCACCGTCGGCGGCAAAGCGTTCTGAGATAGCCTTTGAAAAATGCTGGTCGATGTCTTCCAACGGAGGATTGGACTTCCTTATCTTTTCATTCTGAATTTGCTCTGAGTTCGATCGCCGATAGCCAGAAGAGGTTCGGACAGTCTCTTTGAAAGTTAAGCTTGCTTTGATTTGTGCGAAGAACGGCAAAGCAGAAGCCAGTTATTACATAGGCTCCAGTACCACTGTTCCTCACGGTATACATAGGCTGCCGCAACTCCGACCAGCATTGCTATCAAAACGACATCGATGCCAAGCGTTGCACCGGCTTTATTTCCAAACCAAAAATTTGATGTGTTCATTCCAATGCAACAAATGAGCCCCAACATCAACCGCCGATAACCATGACTTTCTGCGCGAAGTTTAACTATGCGCACTCCAACTTCCGCATTGCGGATGCGGAGTTGGTCGTACATCATGGAACGCGCATCGAAAATAGTTTCCGATATGTCGCCACCAACCTTTTCCCATTCCTTGATCACGAGTTCAGTGACTTGTTTATACCGTGGCTGCAACAAGAGCCACCGATACCAACCTTTGAGTTGGCCGTCCTTGCCTTCGCGATGACGCGGTTCAATATGTGTCAGGTCTCCAATGACCCAAATCCCCTCGAAAACTGTCGCAATCAAATATGCCGCAAGAAGAATAGACAGCACTGCAAATATCGGAGGTAGGTCGTTTTGGGTAAACCAGCCGGCAACATTTCGCACACGCTCCCAACTAAGTTGCTTCCCTGGCCAAACGAGAGATCCAAGACCAAGGGTGATCAATCCCGGGATGATTCGGGCGAGAACATCATAGAAAATCTGCGGTATGACGATAGAAAGATTCATACGGTCATGCCTCGTTTCGAAAGGAATGAAGTTCAACAACTCATCTCGCCTCCGCAATCGCGGAACGCGATACGAGAGATGTTCATAATAGTAGACGAAATGTCCCGGCGCGTAAAACCGCAACCCAAGGAACTGAATCCAATGAAACACCAGATAACAGGAATCAGTGGCGCACAGTGTCAATGCGTGAAGTGTTCTATTTCTCTCTTCTCGCCAAAACCAATGCAATTAGGTCACTGACGGAAAGTTCAAATCCCATCATCTCGATTTGACTGGACGGAATTCGTCTCGATGATTTCGCGCCGGTACTTTCCTTTCGCACAATGGATTGTGGCGTGATCTTGGGTTTGACGAATTGCATAATATGCGACGGAACATCGGAGGTTGTGGGGACCAAATAACAAGATTTGAGCTGCGAACCAACCGTGCGGTCTGGCGCTGGACCCGTCGTCAATTTTAGGTTGAAATTCATCGAAGGCCATGGGTTCCCAAGCTACGGCGTACGAATACTTTCGCAGGAGGGATAACGATGAGCTTCTGGAAGAAATTATTCGGAGTCAAAGTATCGCCTGTGGCCGATACTTTCGCGAAGGTAGACGCACCATGACTGCCTTGGTTAGCAACGGCCGAAAAAACGTGGTCATTTATACCGACGGCGCCGCAGTTCCGAATCCGGGTCGCGGCGGCTACGGCGTGATCCTCATATACAAGGATAGGAGGCGAGAACTCTGCGGTGGATTTCGGCTCACCACGAACAATCGGATGGAAATCTACGCTGCCATTCACGGGCTTCAAACGCTCAAGGTTGCCTGCGATGTGACGCTGTATAGTGATTCAAAGTATCTTGTGCAGGCAATGTCGGATGGCTGGGTGGAGCGGTGGCGCGCCAAGAACTGGTGTCGGGGACAAAAGGCCGTCATCAACGCAGATTTGTGGCGAAAGCTCTGGGAATTGTGCCAGACCCATCGCGTGACGTTCATATGGGTCAAAGGACACGCGGGAAATAATGAAAATGAGCGATGCGATGCTCTCTCCATCCAATTGCTGAATAATAAAGATTTGCCGGCCGATTCAGGTTATGAAGAGAAACCGAAGCAGGAACAAATCTTCGATAATCTGGCATCGCTCGCGAATCAGCCGAAACCAAAGCTCGCTGAGGGCGAGCCATGCCGGAAATGTTCCACACCGCTCATTCGACGGACACCACGCGACAAAAAGCCGAAATCTGGACAGACCTACTACTATGAGTACTACCTCTACTGCCCCGGCTGCAAAAGAATGTTCATGGTAGAGGAAGGGAAGCGGAAATGCCCTTCTGTTGTCGATACGTAACTGACCGCTTTTTTTCGAAAGGCATTCGGGCGAATGGAGCCAGTCCGCGCGATAGGATCACAGTGAGTGCCTTAGGGTAAGACAGGACGATGAAGATAACTGCCCCCACACACTCCTATCTAATCCATGCTTTCGAGGCTGAAAATGCTTCGGAGGGACGTCGTTTGTTACAGGATGCCCACGATTATCTGGTTCGCCGGGCTTCAAGAACTCGTCTTGTTACTCCTTACTGGGGATGTATCACGAAACGTTCGGGAAACCTCATCGGACAAGACGTAGATCTTCGGTCACGAGCAAACGATCCAACTGGAGCACTGATAGGGAAGGATGCCGAATCGTTCCGCGAGGTGGTGAATATGACTGCCACTGCCCAGCGGCTGATCGACGCCCTGAGCTGGGTCATGTCCCAGGGACGATTTTCGGACTGTTCCATTTGTACAGACCCCACTACAAGCAATTTCTATAGCGACCTGCTGCTGCTGGGAGGCAATGGAGTCCCAGTTGCTCGATTTGAGGTCACCGATAAAGATGCCAGAAAATCAAGTATCAAGGTGAAAGTTGCAGATTCCATCAAAAAGTTGAACAATGCTGCTTTAGACGACGCAACAAGGGGCGGGATAACAGCACGGTTCGTAGTGGGGTCACATGAAATGCGGAGTCGCATACGTCTTTTCAGCGTCTGCGTATGGGAAATTGGTAATGCCACGTTCCCGACCATAATCGGCGAGGTGCGTTAGTCCAATAAGGCGAGTCGTGCTTTGGTTAAGGTCAGTGACCGCGGCAACGAAAAGTTCAACCGGTGTCTTGTCACGCTGATTTGACGGGACAAAACTGATCGCCGTTCCTTCAGAAATGATGAGGCCCGCCGAAGCGCGTGCGCATAATACATTGCATTCATCGCGGTCGGCACGTTGTCCGCTCCCGCCCGCGTTCTCGTGAGCGGCGCCACAATGATTCGATTCGGAATCTGAATCCGCCCCAGTTGCAGAGGAGTGAAGAATGAATCTTTCGACATTGCGACTCTCTTACGTGGCCGCTGAAAGGATAAGAGTGTCATCCTGCTTGCCCGCAACCGGATGCCCCGATTGCTCAAGTAGCGTGATCTCCCCCATATCGATCGCAACCAGCAACGGCTCTTTCACAAGCTGGTAATCCCCTTCATACGCATACATCCGGCGCTTGGTCGGAATGATGATCCCCTCCACATCACGGTATTCAGAGGCGTAGTTAAGTCCGGTGGCCCCGCCAAGAATATCAACCGTGTAGTCATGACGTCGCAATAATCCATCCGGTCCGAAGCAGGAAATCTGTTCCTTCGTGTGACTCTTCACATGATCGGGAAAGGTCACCTTCAGCCGTCTCCAGGTTTCACCCTCAACCTGAATTGGCGCGATCTCCTCGCTGGCAAATCCTTCGTAGGTATACAGGAACGGCGTGTTGAGATACGTCCACAACGCTTCACCAACAAAGTAGGCCACATGGATGTCGTCCCACGGCGTTTCTCTTTGCTGTCCCTCAAACGACTTCTCCGGATTATCGCGAGCCTCAATCAACTTCCCGGTCACCGTTTCGATGACAACACGGTTCGGCTCAAAAATCGCCCGCTTGTCCTGGCCGGGGAAGTTCACGGTGAGCCGCTCATTCCGTGTCTCCACGGTCAACACCACGTTTTTGAGAAAGTCCCCCTTCCCCTTGACGAACCAGATGCCCCCCGTGATGGATGCCGCAACCTTGATCGCCTTCACCTTGTTCCAGCGATCAAGACCGCCGTGTGCCTCGACGGCTAGTTTTAGTAATTCATTCATTTTGATGATCCAATTTTTTGGTTGTGCAAGGCGGACATAAAGAGGACATCTTGATGTCCCTGAGACGTCACTTCGTCCCGTGAGAGTCAGCCGCCAGATTAATCATCTCCACCACCTCTTTAGGGCGTGAGACCAGCGACGCGTGGCTCGCAACGACGGTCCGAACGGTGGCTCCCATCCTTTTAGCCATAAACTCTTCGGCTGGCGGCGGGATCATCTGATCATTCGCGGAGACCATGTACCAGGAGGGAATATGTTTCCATGCCGGCGGACCGGACTTGGCGGCGAACGATTTGATGCTCAACGGTTTCTGCACCGCCGCCATGATGCGCGCTTCCACCAGATCGACATCCGCCGCGAAGGCCTCGGGAAAACCCGCGACATCGATCCAGAGAAAGCCACGGTCGTCGGGGTATATATGTGCGCCGCCGCCGTCGGCGGGCGTTGCTTGCTCAGAGTTTCAAGGCTCTCACCTTCATCCAGCCCAAAACCCGCGATGTAAACCAGAGCGGTGACGTTAGGCGCATCGTTCGCCACCCCTGTGATCACCGCGCCTCCATACGAATGGCCAACCAACACCGTGGGACCCTTTTGCGCCGCCAACATATTTCGCGTGACCGCAATATCGTTTTCAAGCGAAGTCAGCGGCAATTGGGCCGCGGATACGTTGAACCCTTGTTTCTGCAAGAGAGTAATGACTTTGCTCCAGGATGATCCATCTGCCCATGCTCCGTGTACCAGCACAATGTTTTTCTTCGATTCCATGTCTATCTCCTGTTAATTGTGTAATTTCCGAACTCGAGCAAAAGAAAAAACGACGCCACAAAACAAAAGGCCGACGCAAGCAAATCCCGAATTTGCGGGATTCAATCGCGTCGGCCTACTCAGTAACGGGTCTTCCGGCTGTTGGCCGGACTACTCTTTATTTAGTCATCCGAGACGTTCAATATTTTGGCAGGAGCCGATTCATCTGAAGCTCCACGGCAGCTCATACTAGGCTTATGAACCAGCGAAACAAGGTAAATATTCGATTATTCCGAGTGAGACATTCATAATTTCGTCTTTCGTCGGGTAAAACTCTCGTTGAAGGAACTAAATCCCATGAAACAAAAAGTAACAGGAATAGGCGGCATATTCTTCAAAACGAAAAATCGCAAAAAACTCATCGCCTGGTACAAAAAGCACCTCGGCCTTCCAATCGAAGAAGAGTGGGGCGGCTGTGCATTCCACTGGCGCGGCCTCAAAAATCCCAGGAAAACCGGCTTCACCGTCTGGAGCCTCTTCAACGCCGACACAAAATACTTCGGACCCGGCAAACAAAATCACATGATCAATTATCGCGTCCCCAATCTGAAAAAAATGCTGACCCAGTTGAAAAAAGAAGGCGTCTGGGTCGATCCCAAAATCGAAAACTCCGAATTCGGCAAGTTTGGCTGGATCAAAGATAGCGAAGGCAATCGAATCGAACTCTGGGAACCCCCGAAATCGACGCGAAGCAGCTAATCTCAAATTTGTTTAGCCGTCGCGCCTCGCGGCGTAATTCAACGATTATATATGGCCTGTAAGCAAGTATTTCTTGCGTCATCAGTCCCGGATTCGTACCCTGCGCGAAATGGATTCCGATCCACAAACAGGCCAGCTTCTCCTCTCAATCGATTCCGCGCACGTAGCCTTCGGCCAGCTCATGGCCGTCCAGAATGTCTCCCTGAATCTGCACGGCGGCAACCTCCTCGGACTGATCGGCCCCAACGGAGCCGGCAAAACAACACTCATGCGCACGAATCGTCGGGCTCCAATCTCTCCGCCGCGGCTCCATCCGCATCCTCGACATGCCCCTGAACGGCGACCGCGATGTCCTCCGCCACGTCGGCTTCACCCCCGACACGCCCCCGATGTACGATGAGCTCACCGTTCGCCAATTCCTTAAATTCATCGGCCAGGGATATCACCTCTCGCCGTCGGAAACAGACGAACGCATCGACTTCTGGCTCGCCAAAGTCTGGCTATCCGAAAAAGCCAATCAGAAAATAAAGCAACTCTCGCGCGGCATGCGCCAGCGCGTCGGAATCGCCCGCACGCTTCTCCCCAACCCATCCGTGATCCTGCTCGATGAACCCGCCGCCGGCCTCGACCCCGCCGGCCGCGCCGAATTCCGCCAACTCCTCGCCAACCTGCGCGACCAAGGAAAAGCGTTGATCGTCTCCAGCCACATCCTCTCGGACATGGACGAATATTGCACCCACATCGGCATTATGTCCGCCGGCCGGATGATCCAGTTCGGCACCGTCGCCAGCGTCTCCAAAGCCGCCAACGGCGATCGCTGCCGATACACCGTCATCTTCGCCCGCCCGGTTTCCCAGTTCCAACCAATGTTGAGCGCGATCCCAAACATGACTCAGATCCAGGCCGATGGCGACCGCCTCACATTCGAATACGATGTCGGCCGCGATGCCGCCGCCGCGCTTTTGGCGCAATTGATGAAGCTCAATCTCCCCATCGCCAGCTTCACCGCCAACGCGGCCAGCCTGGAAGAAACGTACTTACGATCTCAAATTCGCCAGGTGGATTGAAGAATGGTCATTCGTCACTGGTCATTGGTCATTTGCATAAACGCCAGTATCGAATCTTCTTTACAAATGACAAATGACAATTAACTAACCAATGTCCCTCTACATAGATAACGCGATCTCCTGGGCTCTCCACCGTCTCCGTGGCGGATGGAAAAATCTCCTCATCATCGACGCGTGGTACACCATCGCTGCGATCCTGTTTATCGCACTTCCTTATGAGCTGGCGGAACAGCACCGCGAAAAAATGTACGTCCTCGATGTCGCTTCCACCATGATCATGATCCTTCAGGTCGTGCTCCTCCTGCTCCTCAGCGGCATGTCGATCGCCGGCGCCATTCGACGCGATGTTGCCAACCGTCTCATGGAATCTCACCGCCTCATGCCCCTATCGCCGGTCCAGGCAATCGTCGGCTACCTCGCCGGGGGAGCGTTGCAAATCCTCAGCATCTGCGTCATCAATTTCATCATCGGCGCGATCGTCATCACCGCCCGCGGACTTCCCGTTCAATCCTGGCTCATTTCCAACGGCCTGCTCCTCGGATTTTCCATCTCCATCTGGACCGCCATGGCAATGGCCGCCTTCGTCTCCCGATCCATCTTCGGCTGGCTCATCGGCCTACTCGTCAGCATCATCTGTTCCGGCGGATTTGTTTTCATCGTCATCCCCGGCCTGCTCGCCTTCTGTTCCCCCATGCAAAGCCACACCATTTTTGAAAACTCATCCATCTCCAGATTATCCACAGGCACGATCGTCGCCATCGCCGCGCAATTTCTCGTTGCCGTCCTCTGCATCCGCGGCGCAGCCAGAAAATACGCCGACGCCAACGCACTCAGCCTCACCATGGGCCCATCACTGGCGGCCCTCGGCATTTGGGCCGGACTTTCCTGGTTCGGAATCGCCGACTTCCATGAACTTCGCCCCCGATCGCTCGGCATCGGCCAGTTCGATTGGCGCCTCCCAATCATCGGCGGCATTGCCTCCTGTCTCCTCGTCTCCCTCATCCCCCTGGCCGCGATGGCCTGGTCCGACATCTTCCGGCACCAGCGCCGAATGGACGGCGACAAATTGTCCCGCCGCCCCTGGATGCCCGTCCTCTGCCTCTCCATAACTCTACTGTTTGTCCTCACCCCGCTGACAGCAACCCTTAATTCCGGAATCGTCTATCAGCCGCAATATCGATATCAATCTTTCGTTCAGCCGGCCCTGAGTCTTCCAGCGACTCGCCAATCCCAGTCAGTCACGATCCGCCCCAATCAGTCGATCAGCCCAAGATTGCTCGCCTCTTTTTCAGTTCCAGTCATTCACGGCGTGTCGCGCCCCGACATGATCGCCGCCGCCTGCGTGATTTTTCTCCTGCAAATCTATCTACTCATGCGGCTCCTCTACCCAATCGTCCGCCGAGCCAACGGATTGATCCTGCTGATCATCGGCCTCTCCTGGTTCGGCCCGCTCTTCGCCGATGTGCTCTATTGCGGCATGCGAGACAAAGAGCCGATCATGGACAAATTCGCCCTCTATTCCCCCTTCGGCACCATGATCCAGGCCTTGAACAATCCAGTCCCCGGCACCTGGCAAGGCGTCAGCGGACAAGCCGCAGCCTGCCTCTTCCTGGCCATCATCTTTTTCATGGTTCAAATTCGCCGCACAAACCAACATCCAACGCCTATTGGTCTAACAACGAATTTGTAGTATTATTTCCCCGGATTTCGCGGGTGTAACTCAATTGGCAGAGTGTCGGCTTTCCAAGCCGAATGTTGAGGGTTCAACTCCCTTCACCCGCTTTCTTCACTTCACCAGCCAACTTTTCCGCCGCAGCGGATTTAGCAAAACATCATAAACCACCGGCGTCGCGATCAACGACAGCAGCACCGACACGCACACCGCTCCGATTACCGCGATCGCCAGCGGCCGAAGAATATTCGCCGCTCCCAATCCCAATGCCAGTGGAAGCATTCCCAGCCCCGCGGCCAGCGATGTCATCAGCACCGGCCGCAATCGCCTCGCCCCTGCTTGCACAATCGCCTCCTCGAGTGCCATCCCCTTTTCGCGCAGGTCCTTCACCGCATCGAGCATCAGCAGTCCATTCTTATGCACGATCCCGGCCCCGATGATCGCACCGAGCAGTGTCACGATGTTCACGGTCATATCCGTGATCAGCAGCGCGAGGATAATACCGAATACGGATAGTGCCGCGCCAAAATAATCGCCACCGGCTCATGGAAACTCCGGAATTCCACCAGCGCCACAATGAAAACCAGCGCCAATGCCGTCAGCAGCACAACCAGCAGATTCCGAAATGACTGCTGCTGTTCCGCATACAACCCGCCATATTCAATCAGCGAATGCGGCAAGCCCGCGTTACTCCCCACGACCCGCTGCACATCGCGCATCGCGCTGCCAAGATCGCGATCCTGCAACCGCGCCGTGACGGCGATGTTCTGCCGCAGATCATCCCGATGAAGTTCAAGCTGTCCCGGCTCCATCACCACATCCGCAACCTGATCGAGCCGGATAACCGTTCCATCCGCGGCCCGCAGCGGCAATTGCCTGATCTTCTCGATCCGATCGATCGACGCCGGATCGGCCTTCACCCGGATATTCAAGATATGATCGGCTTCCATCACGGTCGAAGCGGTCTGCCCCATCATGGCAATATTGACCGCCTCCCCGATGCTGCTGGCGGTCAAACCAAACTGCCGCGCCTCCGCCGGCCGCACGCGCATGCTGATCGTCGGACCCGTGAAAATAATGCCGCTCGCGGTATCAACAATCCCGGGGACATTTTCCAGCAACTCCTCAATGTCCGTCGCCTGCTTCTTCAACAGCTCGGTATCGGTGGAAAAAATCTTGATCTCGATCGGCTCATCCGACCAGGTCAGATCGCCGATCAAATCCGTCAAAATGCCGGGAAATTCCCAATCAATTCGCGGCAGCGCAGCCCGGAATTTCTGCCGCACATCCGCAATCACCTGCTCCGAAGTCCGGCCCCGTGCCGGCTTGAGCTTCACCAGAAAATCCCCGGTATTCGGCTCGACGATGCCAACGCCCAGCGCCGCCCCCGTCCGCCGCGAATAACTCTCCACCTCCGGAATCGTCGCTAGAATATTCTCCGCGATCCGCATCTGCCGATCGCTCTCCACCAGACTGCTTCCCGCCGGCGCGACGTAATCGATGATAAATCCCCCCTCATCCATCGGCGGCAGAAAATCACTCTTGAGCCGCCCATACAACACAAACGACCCGGCAAAAATCAGAATGCAAAGCCCCATCAAAAACCACCGATGCCGCAGCGCCAATCGCACGAGGCTTTCATACGCCGCAATCAGCACCCCAAACAATATCCCCTCTCGTTTCCCGGAATCCTCCGCCGCCGAAGGCTTAACAAACCACGCCGCCAGCGACGGCGTAATCGTGATTGCCAGCACCAGCGACAGCCAGCAGCGCAATTACCATCGTCAGCGCCAAAGCTCGAAAAAATACCCCCGCAATCCCCGTCAAAAACGCCAGCGGAATAAACACCACCACCGGCGTCAACGTCGATCCAATCAGCGGCGGCAAGAATCTCCCCAATCGCGCTCTCAATCACCTGCATCCGCGAAAGCCCCGCCGCCATCTTCACATGAATCGCCTCGACCACGACGATCGCATCATCGATCACCAGCCCAATCGCCGCCGCGATCCCGCCAAGCGTCATCAGATTAAAACTCTGCCCGAAAAATTTCATCGCCAGGATCGTCACCAGCACGGTGATCGGAATCACCGCCGTCGCCACTAGTGTCATTCCAGCATCCCAGAGGAACAAGATAACAGAATCGCCACCGCCAAAATCAGCCCGAAAATAATTGCATCCCAAACGCTATGCACCGATCCCTGCACCAGCAGCGACTGATCGTAAAAAAGCGACAGCTTCATCTCCCCCGGCAAATCCCGCCGCATCTGCTCCAGAAGCTGATGAACGTGATCCGCAATCTCCAGCGTGCTCCCATCCGGCTGCGAATAAATATTCAGCAGCACCGCATCACTCCCATTGGCGGTCACAACATCCAACACCGGCTCCGCGCTCCGCTCCACCCGCGCAAACGCATTCAGCGGAATCACCTGCCCATCCGCCGCCGGCAGCAGCAGATTCCCAATCTCTTCCGCATTGTGCATCCGCCCGTCCACGACAGTCAGATACAAACTATGGTTCTCCTGATGCACCCCGGCCGGCACCACCACATTATTCTTCGCCAGCGCTGTCGTGACCTCGGCAAAATCCAACCCCAGCGCCGCCATCCGAAGCGGATCAAGAAACACGCAATATTCCGGCGTCCGCCCCCCAACCAGATCCACCCGCGCCACACCTGGAATCCGAAGCAACTGCGGCTTGAACTGATACCGCGCCATCTCCCACGCCTGCGTCAGATTTTTCTCCGATCCCGTCAGGCTGATCCCGATGATCGGAAACACCGCGAAATTCATCCGATACACTTCGGTCGAAACCGTTGCCGGCAGCGCCTGACGAATCTGCGACAGCCGGCCGAATGCATACAACTCGCTCTGCCGCATATCGACGTTCCAATTAAAGAACAAATCGATCTCAGCTTCCCCGCGCCCGGTCGAAGAGCGAATCATCTCGCAGCCGGGAATTTCCTTCATCGCCTCTTCGATCGGCCGCGTGATTGTCGCCATCATCTCATCAGCCGGCATCACCCCGTTTTCCACCATGATCACCACGCGCGGAAATTCCGTCTGCGGAAAGAGAGCCGACGGCATATGCAGCGCCGCATATCCACCAGCGCCGCACAAAACTAAAACGATAAACGTGATCGATACCGCGTGGCGAAGGGCAAATCGTGGCACCAGGAATCGCATATCAAATATTGAAATTCAGCCCCTCAGGGATTCAGGACTTTAATATCGCTTCGAAACAGCAACCCATAAGCGCCGCTGACAACAATGCTCTGCCCCGATTCCAATCCAGGCGCGCTGATCTGCACCCAATCACCCTCGCGCAAGCCTGGCTCAACCAATTTCAAAATCGCCTGCTTCCGGTCATCACTCACCATCGCCACGAAAGGCCGATCCAGCGAATCCCGAACAATGCTGTCCGCCGGCACAACCAGACAATCCCGCTGCTCCTCGCCCGCGATGGCCACCCGCACAAATTGCCCCGGCCGAACCGCCTGACCGCGAGGCACCGCAACATCCACGCTCACCAGCTTCGTCTTCGCATCCACCGCCCGATCGACCCGCTCCACCTCCGAATCAAATTTCACGCCGGTGCCTTTTGTCGAATCCGCTGGAACATCAATCTCCACCCGTTCACCCGGCGAGATCGCGCCCACCTGCCACGCCGGAATTCCCACCGCAACCACCAATCGATCCAGGTCCACAATCTTCACCGCCGTCGCCGTCGGCAGCGCCACGTCGCCCGGATGAATATCCAGATAAACCACCGTACCGTTGATCGGCGAGATCACCGCATCTTCGCTCGGCTGCGTCTGTGCCGAAACGCGCTGCGCGGATTTAGCGACAAACAAAGTCTGCCCCTTCTCCACATGCTGCCCCTCAATGCACCGCACTTCCGAGATAACCGCCGGCCAATCCACCGTCACTCGCGCCTCGGCTGCGGGCAAATCCGCCGTCGCGGGCTCTCCTTCCACGCTCCCATACCCCACGACATATCCGCGCAAGGTCATCTGCTTAACGGCCCCGATCCGCACCGCCACATCCGTATGCGCGATCTCCTCATCCTGCTCCACCTGACTCGCCAGCGGTGGGGCGGCTCGATCTTTCCACAGGTAATAGAGCGCCCGGCCGCCAGCAGCAACACCCACAGCTTGACGATCGCCGAAATCGTTCTCGATGATTCCATCGCCTCTCCATTCTACCCGCACGTCGCCATTTGGCATTCTTTCGCCCGCCCACTACCCTACGTCCCATCGCGATGGCCAGTGCCCCGATCAAAATCTGCATCGTGGGGCAAAACGCTTCCCTTAAATACGGCGGCGAAGCCAGTCTCCCATGGCTCTGCTTCAAATACCTCCGCCAGCGCGGTGTCGATGCCCATCTCCTCGTCCATGGCCGCACCCAACCCGAAGTCCTCGCCGGTTTTCCCGATGACCGAGACCGCCTCCACTTCTCCCCCGAAACAAAATTCGACCGCTTTCTCTGGCGCTGCGGCTCATTCATGCCGCATAAAATAGACGTTCAGACCTTCGCCTCCGCCCGGCACATTTATAACCAGCGGCAGCAGCGAAAAATTCTTCGCCGCCTGATCGCCGAAAAGGGGATCCAGATCGTCCACGAGATCAACCCCGTCTCCCCGAAACAAATCAGCCTGATGTACAACCTCGGCGTCCCGGTCGTCATCGGCCCGCTGGCGGGGGGGATGACTTATCCCCCGGCCTTCCGCGACATGGAATCCGCCGGCTCCCGATTCATCGAAACAGCCGGGCGTGGCCTGTCGCGCATCCTCAACCGAATCTTCCCCGGCAAAAAACAGGCCGCCGCCCTGATCGTCGCCAACGACCAGGCCCGCCAGGCCCTTCCCACCGGCGTCCGTGGGAAAATCTTCGAGATTCCAGATGTTGGCGTCGATCTGAGCGTCTGGAATCAAATGGAAAATCTCCCGCTGCGCACCGACGACAAAATCCGCTTCGTCTATCTCGGCCGCCTCACCGATTGGAAGGGAATCGAATTCCTGATTCACGCATTCAAAACCGTAGCCGAGCGCGAGCCGCGCGCCATCCTGGAAATCCTCGGCGACGGCCAGGAACGCCGCTCACTCGAAGACCTGACGAAGCGCCTGAACCTGACGAATCAAATCACCTTCGCCGGCTGGGTTTCCGCCGCCGAAGGCTCCCGCCGCATGCGCCAGGCCGATGTCTTCGTCCTCCCCAGCCTGCGCGAAGTGGGCGGGATCGTCCTGATCGAAGCAATGGCAGTCGGCCTGCCCGTCATCGCCACCGACTGGGGCGGCCCAGCCATCCACGTCACCAATTCCACCGGCATCCGCGTCCCTCCAACATCCCGCGAAAATTTCGTAAAAGGATTATCCGACGCCATGCTGCGCCTCGCCGCCTCACCAGAACTTCGACAACAAATGGGCCAGGCCGGCCTGCAGCGGGTCCAGACAAATCTATACGACTGGAATCAGAAGACCGATCGTCTGCTAGAAATCTACGCGGAATTGAAAGGCCAATCTCAAATTCATTCCCCTCTCCCCGGTAATTGTATGGACCGGGGACATGGGTAACAGGTGTTCGGAGACATGGGTGACACTTCACCGTTACTCACTTTCATCACGAAGATCGATTTTGGCAACCTTCTGATGACAATAAAAAACATCCATTACGCCATCGATGTCGCTGGAACGCACGGCGACCGCCTGGCCGACGAAAGCGCGTCCGACTCGGTGCGGCTTACCCCGCAGCGAGATCTTTCCCAATACATCCACCTTCCGCACCGTATCGCCGGGTCCATATTCCACCCTCGGCAGTGTCTTGGGATACAAACGGATTGCGGGTCGATAACGCGAAGCCGGCACCTCCATCCCCAGGGCCTGGTGCGGACGCTGATGATTGTAAATCGGACGGAACTCGTCGAACACTTCCTGGACCTGCGCAAGGTCGCGGAAGCGACGCGTCCCCAGGACCTCGGCCCTGAGCGTACGATGAAAACGCTCTTCCTTGCCTTGGGTCTGCGGATGCGACGGCCGGCCATGAATCAGCGTGATCCCCAGCCGCACCAGCCATGTGCCCAGTTCCGTCCACTGGCTCTCTTGGCTGCAGCTCCCCCACGGAGAGCCGTTGTCCGTCAGCAGGGAACGCGGCATGCCGTAACGCTCGAAGGCCGCAATCAACGCCGACTTGACCGTGGGATTCCGCTCGTCGCCGCAGGCCTTGAGCGTGAGATTAAAGCGGCTGTGGTCGTCCAGCATCGTCAGCGGATGACAGCGTCCGGCGTCGGTGGCGAAGTGGCCCTTGTAGTCCATCTGCCACAAATCGTTCGGTTCGTTCCGCTCAAAGCGTTCCCACGGCCGATGTTTGTCGGACTGCCTGGCATCGATCAATCCATGACGCACCAGAATCGCGTGCACCACGCTCGCCGCCGGCACCCGCTTCTGGCCCAGGTCCAGGAGCCTCCGCCGCAATTTACGCCCGCCCCAGGCCGGATGACGATGACGCAGCTCCAGCACGCGCTGCTCCAGTTCGCCATCCGTCCGTCGCGGCGACGTGTGCGGCCGACGCGAACGATCCGACAACTCCGATCCTTCGCCAAATCGCTCAAGCCATTTGTAACCCGTCTTTCGGCTGATCCCGAACCGACGGCACAGTGCCGCTATGTTTGCTTCCGGATCGCTGGCGAACGTCACGAACTCATGGCGAAGACACATGGCCGATTCCACCTTCCAGGGCACCTGTCACACTCCTTTCAAAGAAGTGCGCAGTCTGCCCGAAAAGTGTCACCCATGTCTCCGAACACCTGTTACCCATGTCCCCGGTCCATACAGTAATCCGGGGAGAGGGACAGGGTGAGGGCGCGAGCGAACATACGGTTGCCCAACGCCAAATGTGCATCCGGCTCATCTTTGCTATAAATTGTCCATCGCACATATGGACCTCCTAAACAAAATCCAAAATAAATCCGCCAAAGTCGGCGTCATAGGCTTAGGCTACGTCGGCCTCCCCTTGATAGCCGCCTTCCACAAAGCCGGATTCTCAGTCCTCGGCTTCGACAACGATCCCGCCAAGATCGAAGCCCTCCGCCACGGCGACAATTACCTGAAACACCTCGGCGAAACCCTGGTTTCCGACATGAAATCCGCCGGCCGATTCGACGCCACCGCCGATTTCTCCCGCCTCGCCGAGGCGGATGCGATCATCATCTGCGTCCCCACGCCGCTTGGCAGCCACCTGGAGCCGGATCTTTCTTACGTCGAAAACACCACGCAGGAGATCACAAAAACCCTGCGCCCCGGCCAACTGGTCGTGCTGGAATCAACCACCTATCCGCGAACAACGCGCGAGATCGTATTGCCGCGCCTCGAAGCCGGCGGACTCCGCTGCGGAAAAGATTTCTACGTCGCCTTCTCACCCGAGCGCGAAGACCCCGGCCGAAAAGATTCCACCACCAACACCATCCCCAAACTCGTCGGCGGAATCGACGAAGTGTCCGGACAGATCGCCGTCGCCCTCTATCAGCAGGCGATTCGCCACGTCATCCCGGTCGCAACCGCCGAAATCGCCGAAGCTGCCAAGCTTCTGGAAAACATCTACCGCGCCGTCAACATCGCGCTGGTCAATGAAATGAAGGTGATCCTCTCCGCGATGGACATCGACATCTGGCAAGTCATCGCCGCCGCCAGCACCAAACCGTTCGGATTCCAGCCCTTTTATCCCGGTCCGGGCCTCGGCGGCCACTGCATCCCCATCGATCCATATTACCTCACATGGAAAGCCCGCGAAGTTGGCATGCCAACGCGGTTCATCGAGCTCGCCGGCGAAATCAATCACAAAATGCCCGACTACGTCGTGCAGCGCACCACCCTCGCCCTCAACGAGCGCGGCAAGCCGATCAAAGGCACAAAAATCCTGATCCTAGGCCTCGCTTACAAACCCGATGTGGATGACGTTCGCGAAAGCCCCAGCTTCGAGTTGATCGAAAAATACACTCATCTTGGCGCACACGTCGAATACAACGATCCCCACGTCCCAGCCACCCACCGCATGCGCAATTACGAACTGCACATGCGCAGCGCCTCGCTGAGCGCCCAATCCCTCCGCGGATACGATTGCGTCGTCATCGCCACACATCATTCCGCATACGATTGGCAAATGATCGCCGACCACGCCAGCCTGATCATCGATACCCGCGGCGTCATGCGCCACACAAAAGGCCGGCGAGATCACATCGTGATGGCATGATCTCCACGCCAGTGCGCATCCTGGTCGGCATTACCATTCTCGCGGCTCTGGCTGTTTCCGATTTGCTTACCCACGGACGACAGGCAACACGCTGGCGCGAATATGCTTTTCTTGTCCTTTGCGTCGCCGTCGCAATCCTCTACGGAGTTATCAACGATCAAATCACCTCGCGCATCTCGTGGGAATATTTTTATTACGGCAAAGATCTCGCCCCAATCATCGGTCCGGATACTCCGCCTAATCCGAGCGCCTTGCAGTGGCAAGCCGCCCGAATCGGCTCGGCAGCAACGTGGTGGACGGGATTACTCGTCGGGGTTGCAATGCTGATCGCCAACAACCCGTCACTGCGCCGTCGCCAGCTTTCTTACGCTCGCCTGATCGCACGGCTGCCGACCATCATGGGAATTGTCGTATTGACGGCCATCATTGTTGGAATCGCCGGCAATTATTATCTGCTCAATTGGATCAGCACAGATTTTCAAGATTTGGCGACATCGGATATGTGGCATCCACACCGATTCATGACAACCTACGGTGTTCATCTCGGCGGCTATATCGGAGGAGTGATCGCAGTCATCCACAGCGTCGTTTCAATCCGCAGGGAACGTTGCACGTCAGCCATTGATTCATCTGGTACGATTGAGCAAGCCAATGCCAGGTGAAACCAAACAATTTCAAACCGCCATCGAGAAATTCGACGCAGCCAATGCACAGGACCCGACGCTCATCAGCGAGGCTCCGGCAGAGTTGGTCTACGCCCGCCGCATGACCGATTGGCTGCATCGCCTCTACCCCGATGCAAGCGAAGCCCTGCAACTCGCCGCCCGCGCCCAGCACATTCGCCGCTGGATGATTCCCCGTTCGCAATATCCAATGACCCGCGCGGGATACCACCAGTGGCGGACAACGCTCTATTCTTTCCACGCCGACGAGGCAGCTAAAATCCTGCGTGAAGTCGGCTACGACGATGCGATAATCAACCGCGTCCGATCGCTGCTGCGAAAAGAAAAATTAAAAGCCGATCCAGAGATGCAGGCCTTGGAAGACGTAGCCTGCCTGGTCTTCCTCGAAAACTATTTCGCGGAATTCGCCCTCAAGCACGAAGAGCAAAAGGTGATCGATATTCTCCGGCGGACGTGGAAGAAAATGTCCGATCGCGGGCGAAGCGCCGCGATGAATTTACCGCTGCCTCCAAGGCGCAAAACAATTGGTCGAAAAAGCCCTGTCGCCGTGACGCGCTGAAACGCGTTACAGCTTCGCCCAAAAGCGTAGCTAATGCCGGATTCGCACTCGCCTTTAGCCGGAATTCAACTTCCGTCTTGGCCGAAAATTTCGAATCGATCGTTGCCTGCTTCTCACCGTACAGCCGAGTGGCCAGCGAAAGAACGTCGGGGCTCGCAGCCTTGACCGTGGCTTCATTCGGCGGCGCCAGCAGCCGGTCATTCAGGCGGATCAATAGTTCGTCAGTCTTGAATTTCAGCTTCCCGCTGAATTCTGGTTCTTTTTCGAGCTTCGCCGCCGCTTTGAATGTTTCAGCGACAACCGCACGCAACCGCTCGCTAAAAGATCCCGAAAGCGGCAGCTTCCGCACATAAAGCAATCCAAGCCGATTCTCGCCGCGATCCGTATAAAAATTCGCCTCAGAACTCACCAGCACCGTCCCCGGCCCAGCGACGACGTGCCCATAATCCGCCACGTCGATCAGCCGATGCCCCTCCACCGATTGGTTCTGAATCCAATGCTGAAAGATC
Organism: uncultured Phycisphaerales bacterium; assembly: GCA_963773725.1. Lineage (GTDB taxonomy): Bacteria > Planctomycetota > Phycisphaerae > Tepidisphaerales > Tepidisphaeraceae > PALSA-1353. The sequence continues at coordinate 575,650 of CAVZCA010000004.1, read as the reverse complement.
GGCATGAACGTGCTGGCGTCAAAGCTGTCGCTGTGCGCGAAAATTTTCACGGCTATTTTGAAGACTTCCATGGGATTATTTGGCTGCCGCGGGCTGGGCCGTGCTGGCGCTGAGGGCCTGGACTTTCGCGTGGCACTTATGGGCCGCGTCGATGAAGAGATTGGCCTCCTCGACCAGTTTGTGGGCCGTGTCTATGGTGAACCGCGTATCCGCCCCTTCGTGCCGGGCGAAAAGATAGTTGGCGAATTGCCCGTGATGATACGTGTCCCAGAACAATTTCGGCTCGACGAACCGCTTGCGGAATTCCTCGACGATCACGTCCGGATCGTTCGGGGCATCCAGCCATTGCAATTGCACCAGCGTCTTGGCCGCGGTGAGCATCGCCTGATACGCCTTCTCATCCGCCTGCTGGTATTGCCCCGCGTCGAGCAGAAGCTGGGCCTCAAACGCCTCGCTCTCGGCCTGCGTGAATCCGAACTGGGCGAGTGAAACGATTTCCCCGGCGCATTCACCGACGCCCATGTCGCCGATCGTGAATTCGCGCGGATCGCCCCAGTCGCTGTAGAACGATGGATCATCCTTGTGCGGCGGAACCGCGACGAATTCGTTCACCATGTCCTTCAGCGCCTGTTTGCCGATCCGCTGGCAGAATGTTCTGGAACGATTCGTCGCCCGATGCGCTCCGCGACATATCGGCTCGTCAGCCGTTCGATCAGATCGGGAATGCGCTTCGACGGCACCGCGCCCATCGCCAGCGCGTAACTCCCGCCGTTTTGGCTCCACTGCCCGCCGAGCATCACCTGAAAATGCGGAACCGTGTATCCGTTGATATTCCGGCTGTTGCCGTAAAAACCGATGTCCGCGACGTGATGCTGGCCGCACGAATTGAAGCATCCCGAAACTTTGATCCGCAGATTGCGAATCGCCTGGTCCAGCGACGCATTCTTGGCGGCAAGGCGATGCCGCAATTCACCAGCCAGACCGCGCGAAGAGGCGATCCCGAGCTTGCAGGTGTCCGTACCCGGGCAGGCGACGACATCCACAATGCTTCCCGCGCCCGCTTCCCCAAGCCCGATGAGTACAAAGCTCTTTGTAAAGATCGATCGTTTTATCGTGCGGAATCCAGCGGAGCACGATGTTCTGCTCGACGGTCGTTCGCGCATTTCCACCGGCATATCGTGCGGCGATATCCGCCAGCGCCCGCATCTGATCCGACGTCAGATCGCCCAGCGGGCAAGTCACAGTCGCCAGACGAATATCCGCTCTGCCGCTGCTGATACAGATTGGTCGCGGCCCACTCATCGTAACCCTCCGGCCGGCGGGCGCCGTTGAGCTGCACCGCCTTCAGCGAGGGCTTTTCCTCCAATCGCGGAATTTGGTCGAAATGTTCCCGCCAGGCCGGATCCTCCGGCATCGTCCGCCGTTCTTCCAGCACGAGCCGGCGGAATTCATCGATGCCCAGCTTCTGCACCAGGAATTTCAGGCGTGCGCGATTTCGATTTTTCTTTTCTCCCAGCCGCGCAAAGACCCGCCCGATCGCCCGCGACAGCGGCAGCAATTCTTCTTCCGGAACAAATTCATCGAGCAGCTTCGCCTGATGCGGCACCGCCCCAAGCCCGCCGCCGACGTACAGCTTAAACCCGCGAAGCGTCTTGCCATCGACCACCTTCGTCGCCGCAATCCCGCCCAGATCGTGCATCGAAACCAGCGCGCACGCTTCATCTTCGCAGCCCGAAAACGCGATTTTGAATTTTCGACCGAAATCCTGGATGTCCCGATGGCCCAGCAGATAAAACGTCAGTGCCTTCGCGTAGGGCGTGACATCAAACGCCTCAGTATTGCAAACGCCGGCCAGCGGGCAGGCGGTGACATTGCGCACCGAATTTCCGCACGCTTCGCGGGTCGTGATTCCCACCGCCGCCAGCCGGCGGAACAGGTCGGGCGTATCTTCAATGTTGATAAAATGAAGCTGAATATCCTGCCGGGTGGTGATGTGGCAGATGGCGTCGGAATATTCCTCCGCCAATTCCGCCAGCACGATCATCTGCTCGCGGATTCATTCCGCCGTACGGAAGCTTGATCCGCTGCATCCCCGGCGCTTCCCAGAACGTGTCAGGCCCTTTGGTCAGAGATGAGTAGGGGAGCTTCTGCGTCTTGATGCCGTCGTGCCGCTGGCCGTTGTCATATCGCTGCCCATAAGCCCCGCGGCGAAGGCGTGTCTCGGCGAAAACCTTCTCCTCGATCTTCCCCTGCTTGCGCAGAGCGATCTGCGCCTCAAAGCTATCGATCTCCTGTCCCCAGTCCGCGGGGACCGCGCTCAGCGAGCTTTTCTTTCCAGCGTGTCATCGAATTCCTATTTACCTATAGAGGAGCGGGGACATTCAAGTCAAGCCATTGGCTAATAGCGTTCCGTGTGGGCTTATTTAAGATATTAAGAAAGCAAGACTTACAGCTTTAGTCCACGTCGTCGTCATCACCATCATCTTCGACAACTGGAGCCGCGACTTTAGCCCGTTTGGGAGGCCGGCGTTTCGGGCCCTGCGAATGCAGAATCGCCCGCCAGAACTCTCCAGAATTCAATTCCGTCCCCGCCAGCTTGTTGAATTCCCTCTGGGCAGCCTCAAATTCATCGCTGTAGGGAACCAGTTTATTCCCCTTGGCGTGCCGCGGAAGCACAGCTTTGAGCATCTTGAACTGGTCCTCGTTCAGCATCGCCGCCACCGATTCACCAGCCGAGTTGGTGCTGCTGCGCACGTATTTCAACAATGCGCGATACACCTGCTCGGGATGGGCATTTTTGAACGTGCGGTCCTGAAATCCCTGACAAAGGTTGTCAAAGGCCGGGGAATAGGGCAATTCATCCCGTGCGATGCCTGCTTCGTTGTACAACTCCTGCAAATGTTCCTGATCAATTGCACTCAATTTCAACGGCGGACGCATGGCAGCTCCTTGGGCAAAACTCTCTTTGGATGCCATGATTGTAAGGGTTTAATGGTGTCGCTGTCCATCCGGCGGGGCGTTGAGCTAAAATCCCCAGCCCAAATCGGCTGCTATTACGCATTTAGGATTTCAAATGGCAAAAAAGACAAACAAGTGGTCCATCGCCCGCAAACACCTGGCCCAAAGCGATCCCATTATGCGTAAAATCGCCACCGCCATCGGCCCCTGCACGCTCAAGCCTAACCGCGATCATTTTTCAATGCTCTGCAAGTCGATCTATTCGCAGCAGATTTCCACAGTCGTCGCCGCCGTCCTCTTCGGACGTTTCAAAGAACGATTTCCGCTGAAACGCCCAACCCCCGAGCACGCTCTGAAACTCTTGAATCACGAAGATCCAAACCACCTCCAAGGCTGCGGCCTCTCCCGCCAGAAAGCGCAAATATCTGATCGATCTCTCCGAGCATTTCCTCAGCAGCAAAATCCCCAGCCGCCGCCTCTCGCGCATGAGCGATGAAGAAGTGATCGAATCGCTGACAGCGGTAAACGGCATCGGCCGCTGGACAGCCGAAATGTTTCTGATTTTCGTCCTGAATCGCGAGGATGTTTTGCCGGTCGATGATCTCGGCTTGCAGAAAGCGGTGCAGTCCGCCTATCGCCTCAAACATCTGCCCAAAAAAGCGGAGCTGACAAAAATCGCCGAACCGTGGCGGCCATACCGCTCGATCGCAACCTGGTATCTATGGCGCGCGGCTGATGCCGGTGATGGCGGATGGTGAAGCGGCCATCCGTTGCTCCTCCGCTTGAATATCGTCGGAATCTGCGGAAGAAACGGCCGCGACCATCTCTCGCGTCAGTTGCGCAACTCGGAGAACAGCGGCTTTCAAAGGCTCTTCACACTTGGACGCGAGTTCGGGGCCAAGAATCCCATGGATGGTTAGTGGGGGGTCATCCATATGAGGGTCGCCCGCGGATTCATCGCCCGCTTCCGGATGTGCGGTCGCAAGCGTCCGCAGCCTGGCTGCAATGATGAGTTGAACTGCTTCGCGCATCAACGACGGAATCTGTTCACCCTGATCCGCGCAGAATCTGGTGAGCTGTTGGCAAATTGCTTCAACAGTCTGATCCATCGCCTCCAGTGCATCGTCTTCCTCGAACTCGTCATCCCATTCTGACTCACTGAAATCCTCCTCTGGAGAAATGAAATCGACGTCGGGTCTATCCAGGAAGTCATCGAGTGAGCACCCGATCAGTCGCTTTTCAAGTTCTTCGAGAGAGCCGATCCATAATAAACCTCCGTCCTTGCCAAAAGGTTGCAGGTCTGCACTGGCCGGATCGGGAATTTCGCCCAGGAGATGGAGCCATCGCTCATAGCGCGGCGGCAACCGAAATCCGTTCTGCCTGCCGAAGCGAATGGCGCCGGCGACCAGGCTTCGCGCCGCCTCCGGTTCGATTCGTATCAGATCGACGCACTCCTTCGCTTGATCAATATGGCGGTCAATGTCGTCATGAAGGAGGTTGAGATTGCCCCAGGCGTCTTTAAGGCCCGCGCACCACACGTCAATTAAAAAACACCCCAGCGCAAAACCGCCCTCGGGATTCTGGCGGATGAGATGAATAGTCGCTATTCCGCCTTCCTGCCAGCCGGCGCTGATATAGCACGCTTCAAGCTTGCCAGCGTATCCGATGCGCTTGTAAGGGCTGACCGCGATGGCACGGCGATGTTGCGCCTTCTTGTCACGCTTGAGTCGTTTGAGTTCCTTGCGGCGAGCGGCGTCGGACATGACAACTTCCATGTTGAGGGATTGATCTAATGCTGCCGCATTTTATCCGACGGACATCGCATAGAAAAGATACGAATTGCCGATACAATGAAATGTGGAGAGAGCGGTATGAGCGCAGTCAAGCTTCGTCAAAAGATAAAAAAGCAATTGGATGATCTCCCATTGGATCGCCTTCAATCCGCAGCGGATTTCATTGATTTCCTGGGCAAGAAGAACGGCAATGGCGCCCCGGAAAATGATCCCCGGATCGCCCGGATGCGGCTACGAATCCGTCAGGCCGAGGCGGCGGAAGCCGCAGGCAAGCTAATCCCATGGCCCAAGCCCAAACGAAAACATTGAATGTTTGACGTTTTGCTTTCGCCGTTTGCCGATCGATTTTTCAACGACGCTGAACGGCCTCTGCGCAAACGATTGGAGCGTTGCTTTCAGCAACTTCGACTAGACCCATACCGCCATAACAATATCAAGCGATTGACCGGCCAGTTCTCCGGTTTGCTCCGCTTTCGCGTCGGCGATTGGCGTGTGATTTATCGCGTTGATGATTCCGCTCGCCGTGTAGTAATAGTCGATATTGGGAACAGGCGCGATATTTACGAATAGCCAGAGTAATCATGAAGTCTCAACGCGGTACGACAGAAATTGGGAACACAATCAAATGAAGTGAGCAAGTTTGCTAATGGCGAACAGGCACTAGAGAAAGCACGCAAACTTTCCGGCCCGTCTTATGATAGAGTTGACGGAATTGTTTGAGTTGGTGAATTCTGAGTTTGTCTTTGTTACCCTTTACCTCGCAAAAAAACCAATCTGAAAAATCCGACGAATAGACGAACAAATCTGGTGCCCACGCGTCATGTTCCCAAATCCAATCGAAAATATCTGATCCGACGATGTGATGCAGTAGCCTCCTCTTTCGTTCGTGCGCGAGACTTGTGTATTTTTCAATCAGGCAGAGATACCCAGTGGACTCGCGCAAAGTACGGCCGCAAGCCACTCATAGAAGTGGTATGTCCCATGCTGGGTGCGGTGCAATCGCACATCATCTTTGTCAAAGATTACCGGATATCGTTTCGCCCACTGGGGACCTAATTTGTCCTGTCTAAATAGCTGGTGCTGGCTCGGATGATAGGCGAATCGCAATTGGCTGCAGTAATCCAACTCCCCCATGGAGGCCTCCAAAGCAGGTAGGTAATGCAAACTAAAGAGCTACTTCAACTCCACCGTCCAATACGCCGTATCCAGGAACTGCTTCCAGCTCGAATACCGCGCATCGGCCAGGCGGATGTTGATGACCGGGCTGCGCTTCGGCTTGACCGGCTTGGTGATCAGGTGCATATGCGCCTGCTCGGGCGTGCGGCCGCCCTTCTTCACGTTGCACTTCACGCAGCAGCAGACGATGTTCTCCCACGTGCTGCGCCCGCCCTGGCTCCTGGGAACCACGTGATCCAGCGACAATTCCGTCGTCGGCATCCGCTTGCCGCAATATTGGCAGCGGTTGCTGTCGCGGGCGTAGATGTTCCGCCGGTTGAATTTCACATCCTGCCGGGGAAGCTTGTCGTACGCCAGCAGCCGAATGATCCGCGGCACGGCGATCTGGAACCGAACCGTGTGAATCCAGTCATGCTCTTCCGGCTCAAACTCCGCCTTGAGCTGGCTCAGTTCCCGCCAGTCATCGAAGTTGAAATTCTGCCACCGGCTCTGCCCCGCGGCATCGGTTTCGATATGGACGACCTCGGCCAGTTCGCGGCAAAGCAGCGAAAACGCCCGGCGAACATTGATGACCCGGATCGCCTGGTAAAACCGATTGAGAACCAGAACATTGGCGTTCAGCGCACTGGCGCTGATCGCGCCGGCGCCATGGCCACTACCGGACAGAGAAGTGTTCGACGAATTGAAATTCATGCGCCGTTGGCAATCGGCCGGGTGGGTCACCGCGAGCGAATGTCCGATCAACTGGACGCTGAATAAACCTGCATTTCATGGCACGGCCCACCGCACCGATCGACGCCAAATTATAGCTTTGAAAACAACCCAAAGCCAGCAAATTGCACCGCGGAAACGGCGAGAACAGTATTTAGCGGGCGACCAAAGGTCGCCGTATTCCCCCTCATTCACCATTTGCCAGTTGGCATTCGCCATTCCCAACCTATGATGCCCCCATGGCCGAGATAAGAAGAACAAAACTATCTGTCCGCCAGGAACGCGCCGTCCTGGTAGGCGTGATTCTCCCCAAATCCACGGCCGATCCGCGCGATCCGATGGGCGAACTGGAATCGCTCGCCCGCACAGCCGGCGCCAAAGTCGTCGGCCGAATCATGCAGCGCCGCCAGCGCGTCGATTCCGGAACCTATGTCGGCTCCGGCAAGGTAAAAGAAATCGCCGCCCTTGCCATCAAGGAAGAAGCCGACGTCGTCATCTTCGACAATGATCTCTCCCCGGGCCAGATCGGGGCGCTGGAAACGATCATCAATAAAGAGGCGGACAGCCCGAAGCTCGGCGGCATCAAAGTACTCGATCGCTCCGAACTGATCCTCGATATCTTCGCGACCCGCGCACAAACCCACGAAGCCAAGCTCCAAGTGGAACTCGCTCAGATGCAGTACACCTACCCCCGTCTCACGCAGATGTGGGGTCACCTCGAGCGCATCGCCGGCGGCGCACCCGCGGGCATTGGCACCCGCGGCCCCGGCGAACAACAACTGGAAATCGATCGCCGCCTCGTCCGCAAGCGTATCAGCCACCTTCGCGACCAGATCGAAGTGATTCAGGAGCGCAAAAGCCGCCTGGTTTCCGAACGCAATCGCCTGCATTACACCGTCTGCATCGTCGGCTATACCAACGCCGGCAAAAGCACGCTCTTCAACACCATCACCGCTGCAAAAACGTACGCCGATGACAAGCTCTTCGCCACGCTCGACACCAAGACGCGGGCATGGAAAATCGATCGCGGCTTGCAGGTTCTGCTCAGCGACACCGTCGGCTTCGTCCGCGATCTCCCGCACAATCTGGTCGCCAGCTTCAAGGCAACACTCGAGGAAGCGATCCACGCCGATCTGCTCCTGCACGTGCTCGACGTCGGCCATTCCCACGCCCATCAGCAGTTCGCCTCGGTCCACAAAGTTCTCGAAGAAATCGGCGCAACCGGAAAGCCAGAATTGCTCCTGCTCAACAAGATCGACACGCCCGAAGGCGAAGAACATTTCCCCGAATGGCGCGCCCTGTACCCCAACGCGATCCCAATCAGCGCCAGAACCGGCAAAGGAATCGACCAGCTTCACACAGCCGTCGAAGCCCAGGTCCGCGGCCAGCAGGTGGATGTAACGCTCGAAGCCGACGCCGCCAACGGCAAGCTCCTCTCCTTCATCGAAACGCATACGCAGGTGAAGGATCGCCAATTCAACGACGGCCGCGTCATCATCCAGGCGACGATGGGCAAACAAACGCTGGCTGATCTGTCTCGGAACGATCAGGTGGAAGTGAAATCGGTGAAATAGCCTTGGTTCATCACGTTTAGGCAATGACTGCGGCGGGTAATGCTTCACCTCGCGCTCGCCGCAGCAGCGAAACGATCATGCTCAACGCGTAAATCACGATCGCCAGCACATAGAGCGATCGGTATCCGAAATACATTGAGTTATATTCCAGACATCCCCCAAGCATCGCGCCAATCAGATTCGATCCCAATGCCGCTGCTACCGAATTGGCTGACTGCAACTCCTCGGAAAAAATAAGTCCGGAAAAAAAGAGCGGCAACGTCAAAACCGCGGTCGGAAGAATTTGGCTCAACCACTGACTTTGCATCGATCCGCTGACCGTTGAGAACCAAAGGCTCAGACTGATGCTTGCCAGGAGCAGCAGATAAGACGCCACCCGTGGAATTCGCATAAATTTCATCACCACAAGATTCGCCAGAAAAGCCATGACAAGGATCGCCAGAATGACGATGCTGATGACGATCCACGTGCTGCCGTAAAACAAAGCCAATTCAGTCACCGCCTTGGTTTCCAGCAGCATGAATCCGGCCCCGAGCAGAAAGCATGGCCAGGAAATCGCCACTCGACCCGCTTCCGTCTGCACCACTGGCAGAATGAACAAAACCGCCAGCAGCATAAATATGGTGATTATCACTAAATACGAAATCGGATATGTTCTGGCGGGCATGTAAAAGAACGGCCAATCATCCGTGGACGGGTCCACTGCGAACCGATGTGTGGTGAAGTAATCCGTCATGTCAACAATGCCAGGGGGAGCAGAGGTCGCGGCCGCTTGGGCATCCTTCCCTATAACAAAAATAGTCGCGCCCACCGGCATTGGAGCCACGAAGACACGCGGTTGCCGCCCGTCGAACGCTTCTTTCAGCATGAGGGATAATTTTGCTCCGAATTCTTCGCTGGCGGAAGCAAAGGAAAGGCACAAGACCCCATCGTCTTTCAAGCATTTTCGTGCCTGCCTGAACGCTTCCACCGTATAGATATAGCTGTCAAGCCGTACACCGGACATCGCGGAAAGCGACGTATGGGAATCGAGCAATCCGTACACAATAAGATCATATTTTTTATGCGTGAATCGAAAATACGCCCGCGCATCCTGAACGTGCGGGGTGACATGATCCGATGCATATGGCGCTTCAGGATGCAGCAGTTGCCCAAGTCGTAAGATTAAGGGATCAATTTCAACAGCATCAACATGTTCGACGCCATGACGCAGCGCGGATGCGGCGTCATTTCCAGACCCGCTGCCAACGATAAGGACGTCTCGCGGAGATTTCGCAAACAGATAGGGCAATTCGTAATAGGCCTGCTCATGGGAGCGGTTCCCATTCATCCCTGGACCTTGCGGACTCAGGTCGAACATTCCCTGATAATAAAAATGATTCACCATAATCATGGTTGCATCAGATTGTGTCGGCATGACCGTCAAGATTTGATATGGCGAATATAGGTCATAGCTTCCGACGTTAAGCGACGTGCCGACTAATCCGAGCACTATTGCGGAAATGCCGGCGCTGAAACCCAGTGCTCCACGCAGAAATGGCAGCAAGGCGAGAAAACCGACCGCAAACCAAAAAACCGGAGGCGCCCAGAAAATATGACAACCCCCAAAATAGCAAAACCGCCGCGATGCTTCCCAGGAGATTCCAACTGTAGGCTGCAAGCTTGGACCCTCGTCCCATTAGATGTGATGCCAACTGTCCCAATGGCACGAGACAAAGCGCGTTGAACCCAAAAATCCAAATCAGAAATGCGTAAACCAAGACAATATGGCTGACGCCACTGACTGTAGGCAACCCCATCGCGCGTTGTTCAAAAATGGGATTCCCCATCGTCGCGGCAATATCGGAAAACTGAAGCGAATGAATCACGATCAACTGAACGGCAAGCAAAGGCAGCACCAGCGGAGTCAAGATCAGCTTCGACCGGCCCAGCGCATAGCCCATTCCGAGCCCCAGGAAACAGGACAACAGGCTCAGATTTTTGAAGAATCCGAAAACGGCGAAGCATGTTCCGTGATAGCGGATGAGAACCAATTCGAAATAAAGACCCGTTCCCGCCGCGAGCGCGATCCAGATTCCGTTGTGATGTGCTGAGAATGCATCGAGTCGCTGAGTGTGCTCCTCCAGTCGCTTGCGCAGCCAAGGCCACCAATGGGATCGAGAATCCGTCGTAAGTCTCGCCAGCACAACCGGAACCAGCGCGAGAATGATGAACAACGACATCATTGCCGGGCTTGTCTTGTCGTAGTAATTGGCCGCCGCGGCCATGCAAAAAACTAGCCAACTCGATATGATAATGATCGGCAGGGCGATCCACTTGCCGAGAGATGATCCGCCGTGTTCGGCTGCCGCCATCGCCTAATCTTTCATTTCGATACAGAAATTCACCAGCCGGACAATCTCGCTGCGCAGATCTTTCCGATGCACGACGAAATCAATGAACCCCTTCTCTTCAAGAAACTCACTCCGCTGAAATCCCTCCGGCAATTCCACCTTGATCGTATTCCAGATCGTTCGCGGGCCGGCAAAACCGATCAGCGCCTTGGGCTCGGCGATAATGAAATCTCCCAGCATGGCAAAGCTCGCCGTTACGCCGCCGGTTGTCGGGTCCGCCAGCAGGCTGATGAATAGTCCGCCCGCTTCGTCCAGCCGCGCCAGTGCCGCGCTGGTCTTGGCCATCTGCATCAGCGACAGCGCCGATTCCTGCATCCGCGCGCCGCCGGAGCAACTGACAATCAGCAGCGGCAGTTTTTCTTCCGCCGCCGCTTCGATGGTCCGCGTGATTTTCTCGCCAACGACGCTTCCCATCGATCCCATCATGAACGTTGGGTCCATCACCGCGAGCATGATCGGCCGGCCCTTGATAAACCCCTTGCCGCAAACCACCGCGTCCTTTTCGCCCGATTTTTCCTGCTCGCTCTTCAGTCGTTCTTTGTACGATTTTTTATCAACGAATTTCAGAGGATCGGCCGGTTCGACATCCTCAAACATTTCCTCAAAGCTGTCCGGGATCCACAAGCTGATCGAATCCGCTGCCGCGCCGAGATTCGGAAATGGTGCTGGCATTCCGGGCAGACGTGCAGTGCTTCCTCCACCATTTTGCGAAAGAGCATCGCCCCGCACCCGGAGCAGCGCATCCAGAGCCCTTCGGGAACCCCATCCTTCTTCGTTGACAACTGTTCGTTGGGTGATTCGGACATAAGCATCAGGCCAGCAGTTTCTTCATCGCCGCCGGATCGATCTCAATCGTCGCAATCGCCTGCCGCTCATGCAAGTGCCCGGCGATCTGCACCGACGATTGCTTTTGCATTATCCCTCGCACGATCTGAAATGCCATCGGCCGCAGCACCAGAACGAGCGTCAGATCCATGTTCTTGCGGAGGATTCGGTTCAGCGGAGCCCGGATTCGCCCAATGGCCTCCTCCAGCGGTTCCCCGTCCGGCGGCGTCACCAGCAGCGGCTGAGCCTCCCACTGCGGATACACCGTCGGAAACCGCGCCCGAACGGCATCCGGAAATAGCCCCTGCCACAATCCAAGCCGCACTTCGTCCAAATCCCGAATATCCCGAGCGCGAATCGCAAATTTTTTGGAGATCAGCCCGGCAACCTGCTGACATGCCTCGTTAGCAGCGGCGTAATATATGCTATCAACCGGCCCCGCCACGCCGTCCAGCAAATGCCGGATTACATCCATCGCCTCCGCGGTCAGCGGCAAAGACGAATTCCCGACAATGCGCCCCTCGACGTCCCACGGCGTTGGTCCGGCTTCGATCAACACCGCCCGCGTCGCCATAACAATCGTAATAATCTTCCTGAGTTGCGATGTAAAGAATAAGCTTTTTTTTGCACGCGATAACATGGTATGCTGCCGATATGACGAGCGAAGACGTCCTGCAAGAACTCGAAAAAAAGCCTTTTATTCCTCTTCGGCTCCATCTCGCGAGTGGCCAGGCGATGGACATTAAATACCCCGAAACCGCATGGATCCGGCAAAATACAATTCTTATCGTTCACCCCTTATCCAGGGAAACTCATGCCATCGGCAATTATGACGTGATCGCACTTCGTTTAATTGAGCGCATCGAGCAAATCCAGGAATCATCAGCAGCATAAATCAGCCCAAGCACTTGCGCAGCGCCGCAATTGCCGCCGCCCGATTCTTTTCATCAAAAATCGCGCTGGCCACTACAAACCAGTCCACGCCGGCGTCGCGCGCCCGCCGGATCGTTTGCGTGTGAATTCCCCCATCCATCTCCATCCGCTGATTGCTGCGCAGACGCTTTCGAACAATCTCAGCCTTGGGCAAAACCTCCGGCATGAATTTCTGCCCGGAAAATCCCGGCACCACGCTCATCACCAGAACATGATCGACATCATCGAGCGCCGGAAAAATCTTCTCCACCGGCGTCGCCGGGTTCAGCGTGATTCCCACATGCTTGCACCCCATCTGCCGAAGCCGCCGCGCCGTCTGCGCCGGATCCGTCACAGCTTCCACGTGAAACGTTAGCCCACTTGCCCCGGCTTTCAAAAATTCCGGCGCATAACGCTCCGGCTCGCTGATCATCAAATGCACATCCAGAAACGCCGCGGTAACTCGACGCGTCGCCGCCGTCACCGCCGGCCCGAAACTGATGTTCGGAGCAAAATGGCCGTCGAGCACATCCAGATGAAGAAAATCCGCCCCGCCCCGGTCCACATCCGCGATCTCATCCCCCAGCTTGGCAAAATCCGCTGAGAGAATCGACGCGGCGATCTGAGGAGCGGTGGATTGAAATGGATCGGATGTCATTCGAGAGTGTCCGCTTTCATTTGTCCTTCAGTAAGCAGGCAAGCCCGCAAAGTAATCGCATCGGGATCGTTCATGTTCAAGACCAAGGCGGTGACATTCCCGATCTGTGTCCGGCCCACAATATACCCATCGCTTCGAAGTTCAAAATGATCTCGCCAGCGATCGTTGCGCGGATTAAAAAGAGAAATGACAGAACCCGTTTGTACATCGATCCCCGCAATGTTCGGGCCTTTATAAATATTGCAATGAAAACAGCAGAACGCCAGATTCTCAGCAGCAGCGGTTCCACCATGTTTTTTTGCAATGATGTGATCGATCTGGAAGGGCGTTAAGGAAACCGAGGAAGGCATTCGACAATATTCGCAGCAATGGCCGGCACGGCTCTTTACCATGCGTTTCAGAGCCGCGTCCATCAATTACCGTTCCGCTGATTTGCCGAGGACAGTGCGCGCTTTTGATTGCATGATGGCCAATGCCTGTCCGATTCGATTATAAGTCTCCAACTCTTGCCGCTGAACTGGCGACAATGAGCCGTCGCGTGCCAGTTCGGCAAGCTCATTCATCCGATTCAGGTCCGCCCCTCGGAATTTCAATTGGAGGATTGCCTTGGCCGCCTCTGGCTTCAGCTCGCTCCAGGACGGCTCTACGACCCTTTCCCAAATGCTGGCTTCATTTTGAGCGACCATAGGAACCTATTATACCCGGTGATTCCGATGCCGATAGCATTTTCCGTCAATCCAAAATATCCAGCGTCGAAAAATGCCCCTTCTCCAAAAACTCCAGACTGGCTCCGCCGCCGGTGCTTACATGGCTCACCATCTCCGACAATCCCATCTGCTCGATCGCTGCCGCGCTATCGCCGCCGCCGATGACCGTGATCGCTCCATTCTTGCTCGTCGCCGCTGCCACGGCTTCGGCCACGGCCTTCGTCCCGGCCGCGAACGGCTTCTTCTCAAACACGCCCATCGGCCCGTTCCAGATAATCGTTTTCGCCTTGGCGATCTCCGCCTTATACAACTCGCGCGTCTTCGGCCCGATGTCGAATCCTTCCATATCCGCTGGAATATTCCCCTCCACCACTTTCGTCTGCGCATCATCCGTCATCTTGTCCGAGATAACCGTATCCACCGGCAGCCTGATCTTTCCCCCAGCCTTGGCCAGCAGTTGCTTGGCTAATTCCACCTTGTCTCGTTCGACCAGACTCTTTCCCACTTCCTTCCCCTGCGCCAGGAAAAACGTATACGCCATCGCGCCGCCGATCAGCAAAAGATCCGCCTTCCCCAGCAGTTGCTCGATAACATTAATCTTGTCTGAGACTTTCGCTCCCCCAAGAATTGCCACAAACGGCCGCTTCGGGTTGCTAACCGCCTCACCCAGAAATTTCAATTCCTTTTGGATCAATTGCCCAATTAAACGAGGCTTACCCACCAGTGCCTGTGCCGCTCCAAATGTGCTGGCATGTTCACGATGAGCCGTGCCAAACGCGTCGTTGACATAAATATCCCCAAGCTTAGCCAACTGTTTCGCAAAATTCGGATCGTTCTTTTCCTCCTCCTTGTGGAACCGCAGATTTTCCAGCAGAAGCACTTCCCCGTCCTTCAGTAAATTGCCCAACTGTTCCACCACCGGCCCGATGCACCCCTCAGCAAATTTCACGGGCTTGCCCAGCAGTTGCGAAAGCTTCTCCGCCGCCGGCTTCAGCGAATATTTCGGCTCAGGCCCACCTTTGGGCCGCCCCAGATGCGACATCAAAATCACCCGCCCGCCCCGGCCGATGATATCCTTGATCGTCGGCAGCGCCTGGGCGATTCGCCGATCATCGGTGATTTGGCCTCCCTCAATCGGCACGTTGAAATCAACGCGCATCAGAACTTTCTTCCCGCGAACATCCACATCCGCAACGGATTTTTTAGCCATGATAAGTCACTCCTGATTTCGATAATCGTGATAGAAAATCCAATACTCAATCAATTCTCTTCGGGAACTGGCGATGCTACGGCCAACAGGTGCGAAGTCAAGAAACCCATTAACCCAATGAAGCTCAATTTGACAAATCCCACCCACCCTCGGACAAATATCCATATGGACCCGCTTCTCGCCAACCTCAAATTCGATTCCAATGGCCTGATCCCCGCGATCATTCAGGATGTCGCCACCAACGAACTCCTCATGATGGCCTGGATGAATCAAGACTCCCTGACCAAAACCATTGAGACCGGCAAGACCCATTTCTTCAGCCGCAGCCGCAATAAGCTCTGGCTCAAGGGCGAAACCAGCGGCCACATTCAGCATGTCAAATCCATCGCCGTCGATTGCGATCAGGACGTTCTGCTCATCAAGGTCGAGCAGATCGGCGCAGCCTGTCACGAGGGATTCCACTCCTGCTTTTTCCGCGAATATCAGCGCGGGGCCAAAGATTGGAAAATCGTCGGCAAGAAGATCTTCGAGCCCCAAAAGGTCTACGGGAAATAGCCAACTTGGCCAGCAAGAACAAGCCCAAACCAATCCAGCCGGAATCCCAGGCGCCAATCCCGGCCACTCCGTTGGGCGGCGGCTTCGGACGCGATCTGGCCAATTGGCTCTTCCCGATCTATCTCCTGATGATCGTCGCGGGATTTTTCGCGATCTGGAAATACGGCTCCGCCGCCGGCAATCCCAATCCCATCCGCGCCCTCTTTCTAACCATGAATTGCGCAACCCTCTCCGGATTCACCGAGGGCCCCGGCGCCGGCGGCCTGAATAACTTCGGCCAGTGGACCGCCTTCTTCCTCATCGTCGGCGGAAGCCTCTTCACCATGATCGTCGGCGGCCTGGCTGTCATCCGCATCGTCCGCCTTCCCTTCACCGACATGGAATTAATCACCACCGCCCTCATCGTCGAAGCAATCATTCTGCTGGTCGGCTCATCATTGCTCTGGGAGGTCGATCGCTCCCCATTTCAGGCGATGTTCCTGGTTGGCAGCAGCTTCGGCAACTGCGGCCAATACGTCGCCAATCTCCCCAAGCCATCAAACATGCTCGTTCATGTCGTCATTCTCCCCATGTCAATCCTCGGCGGCCTCGGCCTCCCCGTTCTCATAGAACTCTGGTGCGCAATTGTCTTCCGCACCAAAATCTCTATCCATTCCAAAACCGTCCTGGCCGCCACAGCGTGGCTCTACATCATCGGCCTGGTGCTGATCCTCGGCCTGAATCTAGCCGGCCATTCCTGGACAGAAGTGATCGGAAAACAACTCCCCGCAGCGTCGATCCTGTCAGTTGAATCGCGCACGGGAGGCCTGAACATCGCACACCTCGACGACCTCTCCCAATCATCCCGCTGGATATTGGTCGCGCTAATGATGATCGGCGCCAGCCCAGCCGGCACCGCGAGCGGCCTGAAAACAACAACCATCGTGGAACTGATTCAGGGCACAAAAAAACTATTGCGTGGCGAAACCGTCAGCCGCTCCTTCGCAATCGCCATCGTCTGGCTGGGGACGTATCTCACATTGCTGCTCGGCTCAGTGCTGCTGCTGGCCCACGTCTCAGGAAACGAGTCCGGCGACAACACCCTGTTCAACGCGGTCAGCGCAATGAGCAATGTCGGTTTCTCGGCCGCTTCCGTCTCGAGCCAAAAGAGCGTGATGTATGCCTATTGCGCCATCATCCTCGTGGCCCGCATGGCTCCACTGATGATCCTCTGGTGGATGGCGGAGACAACGGCTGATGCCGAATTGGCGATTGGTTGAGTTTGTCATGCCGTGAATCGATTCGCGAGATACTTCTGGAGCGGCCTATGATCAGCACCGCGAACGCCGAACATTACACATGGGGCCAACAATGCGACGGCTGGCACTTAGTGAAGACCGCCGATTTGAGCGTGATTCAAGAACGCATGCCGCCGGCTGCGTTTGAAGTGCGCCACCGCCACAATCGCGCACGCCAATTCTTCTTCGTGCTCTCTGGAACCCTGACCATTGAGATCGCAAGCTCCGTCACCACCCTTGCCCCGCAGCAGGGCCTCGAAATCTCGCCCGGCGAATTGCATCAGGTGTTCAATCGATCCGCCGAGGACGTCGTGTTCCTCGTAGTGTCGCAGCCATCAAGTCATGGGGATAGGGAAGTTATCTGAGGCAAGCATCACAACGTCCACCCCTATTCCATATACTCACACCAGGTCTTAGTCGTCTCCCAAAGCGTCACCCCGCACAATTTCGCCGGCCCCGATTCAAACTCCGGCTTCAATTTCCGGTAAATCACCATCGCGATATTCTCAACCGTCGGAATCAACTCCGAAAATGCAGCAATCTCCACATTCAAATACCGATGATCAAACGGCTCAATCACCGTCGAAGCCACCGTCTGCTCAAACTTCGGAATATCAATAATAAATCCGTTGATATCCGGCTTGCCGACGAGCGTCACCTGCAACACATAATTATGCCCATGCCCATGCGGATTATTGCATTTGCCAAACAGCTTCTGATTCTCCTCCTCGCTGATGGCCGCGTTATGCAACCGGTGCGAAGCCGAGAATTCAAATTTCTGACTCAATCGAATCATGGGAAACTCCCGCGCAAAGAAACTCAGCGTCAAATAAGGACTCAGCGCTAGCCGAAGATGATGCAATTCCGCCGGCAGCCACGCTTCCTTCAGCCGCTCGTAAATCGCCGTAACCAGCATCCCGCCGCCGGCCAGCCGTCCCCGCCGGACATACGCCGTCACCATCGGAATGGCCGCATCCCGCACCGCCTGATCGATCCGCTTGATGTTCTCGACGCATCCCGTGTCCGGCGAAGGTTCCCCCACCAGCGTCACTTCCAGAGCCAGGTAATGCCCAATGCCAACCAGCGACGGATACCCCGCAAAACTATTGGTGGGAGGGGTCGCAAGCTGGCAATCCTCTTCAGGATTCACCCCAAACCGGACTTCTCGCGTCAGGCGGAACATCCCCTCATCTTACGCAGCCGATCAGTTCGGTCGAGTCGCCGGCCCGACAGCTTTCCTTTCCACCGCCGCCCGATACCGCTCAACCTGCTTCCGCATAAACGCATCGTCCGGATCAAGACCGCTCGCCTGCGTTTCGAGCTTTAACGCCTCATCGAAATGGCCAATTCGAAAATTCGTATCAGCAAGAGTGTCCAGAATGGCCGCGTTATTCGGCAAAAGCCGCCGCCGCCTGCTCCGCCCACTCCCGGGCCTCCGGCAGATTGCGATTACACTCCGCGCACAGCCACGCGATGCTGTTCAGCTTGTCCGGATTCCGCGGATCAGCGTCGAGCTTTTTCTTCATGTCATCGAAAGCCCACTGAAAAAGCAGGTTCGCATCAACGCTCCGACCCCGCTCTTCCAGCATCGGAACCACATCGATAGCGATATCCCCATCCGTCGGCTTCAGTTCCAGCAACTGCTCCATCCGCCGCTTCACCTGAACTTCATCATGCCTGCCCACCGCCGCCCGCAGATACCGCCAATAAACTTCCGCCCAGACATCCCCAACCGGCACCTGCCAATGATGTCCCTGCGTATCCACCATGGATAGCACGTTCATCCCAAGCATCTGCAAGGCTCGTTCCTTGTTTTCAGCCGCCGTCTCATCGTCGCCGCGCCGGATCGCAATATTCGCCAGCCGAAAATGCACATCTACCGCGCTCAATCGCTGCTCGGCATCGCCGGCCCGGTCCAGAAAATCCTTGTATTCCTTCTCAGCCAGATCATCCCACCCATGATCAGCCAGAAAATCACCGACATCGCTTCGATCTCTCCCAGGACTCACATCCGTCGCAATACGCCGGGCCTCCTTGCTGCTCTTTCCATCATTCGCCCGGTCATACATCACCGATAGCGCATATTGAATCTTCGGCGTATCCCGATCCTTGCCGGCCAGCGTGAGATCCCCATCCAATCCCTTCAGCGGCCCATACAAACCCTGCAACGCAAATAATTCCAGGAGCGCCGTCTGCACGCCAGCCCGGTCCGGCGGGCTTCCATGCATGCATTCCTTTCGTCTCCACTCCGCCGCATCGTCATATCGCTTCTCATGAACCGCTTCATCAGCCAGCACGCGGATAACAAAATCAAATTCCCCATCATCATCGGTGGGATTAGCCAGCTCCAGCTTCGCACATTGCCCCAGTTCACCCAGCGCCGCGGTTGGATTAGTCGCAAACTGCGCATACCCGCAAAGTGCCAGTAGCCGCGAGTCATCAGTGGGGGGCTGCACCTCTCGAAACGACTCAATCTGGTCCTGCTCGCGCAAGCAGGTGACGATCGTCCATTGCACGGCCGGGCTCGGGTCCTCCCGCAGGAGCCGCAGAACGCGGGGATTCCATGATTCCCATCGAAATTAGCCAACTGCCGAACCACATCCCGCCGCAGTCCGATCTCCGCCGTTGAATATCGCGAAAGTGCGGACTTCACCTCCGGTGAATCATCCAGCGTAAACCACGGCAGATTCAGCAGGATCTGCTCCCCTTGTTGCCGCAATCCCGGATCATCAGATCGAACCAGCTTAATAATCGCCGGCCGCACAACCGGCCCAAGCGCAGTCAATGCCGCAGCCCCAGCTTGCCGCGTCGCGGCATCGTCCGACCGCAATTCATCGATCAATCGGCTGATACGCTGTTCCAAAGCCATAGGCTGCGTCGCCGCCGCGACATCGCTCGCCCGCGCTCCGCTGGCCAGGACCAGCATCAGGGCCATCAGCACAAGAAAAAGCGACGATTTGGCGCTAGAATAACCCATTGCCAAGCGACTCTTTTTCTCGCCGCAAACATAGTAATCACGGAGAATTTGGAGATAATATTTGCTCGGGGTCATTCCACCTCCGTTCCCGGCAAAACGAGGGCCGGGCCATGGGTGGGTGAATCTCGTTTTTTGATCGTAGCAGGAGCTCATGGATGACTGAGAAAAACGTATCCGAAACCGCCGTCGCTTCCAACAGTAACTATGACGAAGGCATGATCCGCGTCCTCAACGACGTCGAGCACGTCCGCACCCGCCCCGGCATGTACATCGGCGGCAACAACGTCACGCGGGCTGCACCACCTGGTCTACGAAATCGTCGACAACTCGATCGACGAAGCGCTGGCCGGCTTTGCCAAGAACATCCTCGTCAAGATCAATGCCGACGGCAGCGTGCACGCGTCGCCGACGATGGCCGCGGCATTCCCGTCGGCATCCATCCCGACGGAAAAGATCCCCACGGTCGAAGTCGTCTTCGCCACGCTCGGCGCCGGCGGCAAGTTCGACCACAAGGACGGCTCCGCCTACACCACCAGCGGCGGCCTGCACGGCGTCGGCGCATCGGTCGTCAATTTCCTCTCCGAATGGCTCGAAGTCGAAGTCAGCCGCGACGGCAAGGTCCATCACATGGAGTTCGAGCGCGGCGTCAAGAAGCCAGCGATCTCAAAGTCATCGGCAAAGCCACCAAGACCGGCACCAAGGTCACCTTCAAGCCCGACCAGCGAGATCTTCCCCGACGTCGAATTCAAATACGAAATGCTCGCCGGCCGCCTGCGCGAGCTGGCCTTTCTGAACGCAGGGCCTGCAGATCGTCATCGAGGACGAGCGCATCGGCAAGCGCGAGGAATTCAAATACGACGACGGGCCTGGTCGAATACGTCCAGAGCCTCAACGAAGGCAAGAACGTCCTGCATCCGCAACGTCATCTATTTCAAGAAGGAAGACCCGGCAACCGGCTGATCGTCGAAGTCGCGCATGCAGTACAACGACGGCTACAACGAAACGCATCCTCACCTTCGCCAACAACATCAACAACCACGACGGCGGCACGCACCTGAGCGGCTTCAAGACCGCCCTCACCGGCACCATCAATCGCTACGCCGAAGCAGCCGGGCTGGCTCAAGGACACCCGCCCCAGCGGCGACGATGTGCGCGAGGGACTGGTCGCCATCATCAGCGTGAAGCTCCCCGAGCCGCAGTTTGAAAGCCAGACCAAGGACAAGCTGCTGAACACCGAAGTCGAATCGTTCGTGCAGTCAGGCGGTGAACGAAAAGCTCGGCGCTTACTTCGAAGAAAATCCCAAGGAAGCCAAGGCGATTTTCGAGAAAGGAATGCTCGCCGCCGAGGCCCGCGAAGCGGCCCGCAAGGCCCGCGAACTGACCCGCCGCAAGAACAGCCTCGAAGGCGGCAGCCTGCCCGGCAAGCTCGCCGACTGCCGCAGCAAGATGCAACGAAGACACCGAGATTGTTCCTCGTCGAAGGTGACTCGGCCGGCGGCTCGCCAAGCAGGGCCGCGATTCCAATGTCCAGGCGATCCTCGCCCTGCGCGGTAAGCTCCTCAACGTCGAAAAAGCCAACCTCGTGAAGATGCTCGGCCACGAGGAAATTCGCACGATCATCAGCGCCCTGGGCTGCGGCATCCGCGACGATTTCAACCTGGAAAAACGCCGCTACGGCAAGATCATCATCATGACCGACGCCGACGTGGACGGCAGCCATATCCGCACGCTCCTGCTGACGTTCTTCTTCCGCCACATGCAGGAACTGATCCGCGCCGGGCGGATTTACGTCGCCCAGCCGCCGCTCTATCAGGTGACGCGCAAGAAAAAGAGCGAGTACGTGCTCAACGAACGGTCGATGCGGCAAGACGCTGACCGATCTGGGCCTGGAAGGAACGCAGCTGATCATCCGCGACGACGACGGCAAGGAAATCCGCCGCCTCGCCGGCGAGGAACTGCGCCGTACTCGTCGAACTGCTCAGCAAGCTGGAAGAACTGGTGAAAGTCGTCCAGCGGCGCGGGATCGACTTCGCCGATTTCCTCGGCAAG
Organism: uncultured Phycisphaerales bacterium; assembly: GCA_963773725.1. Taxonomy (GTDB): domain Bacteria; phylum Planctomycetota; class Phycisphaerae; order Tepidisphaerales; family Tepidisphaeraceae; genus PALSA-1353. Next base: position 553,875 of record CAVZCA010000004.1, on the reverse strand, counting down.
CGCGACGACGACGGCCGGCTTCCGCTGTATCCACGTCATCGTCGATGGCGAAGAGCAGTTCTTCTGCACCGCCGAGCGATCGCGACGAATGTCTCAGCGATGAACCGCTGATTGTGGACGACGAATCCGACGACAGCCGCAGCTCCCGCGACGGCAACGGCCGCCGCCGATGACCAACGGCCGCGCCGCAGCTCCAGAAGAATCAGGAGCTGCACGAAGTGAAGGAACTGGAAAAGCTCTTCACTCAGCTCGAGCAGTTCGGCCTGTCCATCGACGATTATTTCCTGACCCAGGAAGAATCCGTCAGCGGCGAAAAGCTGCCGACCAAATACGCCCTGGTCAACGACGACAAAGTCCACGACGTCGCCGGCGTCGCGCAGATCCTCCCGGCGATTCTCGCCCTCGGAAAGACCGGCATCGAGATCAAGCGATTCAAAGGCCTGGGCGAAATGAACAGCGAGCAGCTCTGGGAAACCACGCTCGACCCAACCGGCCGCGTGCTCCTGCGCGTCACGCTGCGAAGAAGCCGCCGAAGCCGAGCGGATGTTCAGCGTGCTGATGGGCGAAGACGTCGAACGCCGCCGGCAGTTCATCGAAGAACATGCGCTGGAAGTGAAGAATCTGGACGTGTAAAGTCGAAAACCCGGGGATGCTTGTCCCCGGGAATATTTATTTCGGAAGCGGATCCCCGCGATCCAGCTGCCCCGCCCGGAACGGATGCTCCTGCATCCACTCTTCAATCGCCTCACTCCGATTCCCCGGATCAGGATGCGTCTCCAAAAATTCCGGCGTATGCCCGCTGCTTCCAACCTGCTTGAGAATATTCATCACATCAATCATCGCCCGCGGGTCGTACCCCGCCTCGGTCATGAATTCCAACCCCTTCTGATCCGCCTGCGATTCATCATCCCGGCTGAATTTCAGCTGTACCATCTGGTTCGCCAGATCAGCCATCGCCCAGGTCGCGAATCCATTATTTCGGCTGCTCGCGGCAATGCCGGTTCCCATGACAATCGACTGCCCCAGTCGGCTTTTCTCAACCTGCTGGGCAACATGCCGCTCCACAACATGCCCCGTCTCATGCCCCAGCACGCCCGCCAGTTCCGCCTCATCGCTCAGCTTTTCATACAGTCCCATCGTGATAAACACCTGCCCGCCCGGTAGCGCAAACGCATTCACCGTTTGCGTATCGTTCAGCAGATGAAATTGATATCGATACGGGCTTTTGGCCGCGTCGGAATGCTCGACAATCTTTTGTCCGATACGCGCAACCTTCCTGCGCCGCAGGTTCGCCCGACGGCACTTCTCCGCCCATCTCCGCCGCCATCTGCGGCGCTGATTGCAACCCCAGCGCAATTTCATCATCCGCCGTCATCGACACATGCTGCCGCTCGCCGGTGGTTGGATTGACCGACTCGTGGCTGTAATAAGAGATCACCCCAAACAAAATCACAGCAATGCCGATGATCATCCGGAGATTGATCCCGCTTCCTCCGCCGTAATTATTTCCATATCCCAAAAATTGCGTCATCTGATCCTCGATTTATTTGGTGCAGAGATGCCGGGCCGTATTAGAAATTCCCTGGTGCGCAAGTTCGCAGGCGTAGTCCACGCGAATACACGCCCGATACGCCTCAATTTTACGAATCGGATCAACCGTCGCATCCGCCGCCGCGAGGAACGGCGAATGCAGCCGCTCCCAGATCGCCATAACGCTGCCATACGTTTCAAGCGTTCCAGTCATCTCCCCAACCGGCAGTTCATCAACCGACATCACCAAGCTATGGGCCGGCAAACGCCGAATAAGATCATCCACTCCCAAAGCTTGCACCGCCGGAAGAGTCACATCCTCCGATGGAACGATCGCCACGATTTTACCTGATTGCATCGGATAAACCGCCGCCAGAAACACATCGACGTATAACCCCAATTCCGCCTGCGCCCGCCGAGCGTCCAGCGCCGGCTGAATCGATCCCCACCCACCAATCAAAAGCTGTCCATGCGGAAAAGTCTCGATAAACGATTTCCCATCGAGTTGATCGGTGTTCCCCATCGCCAGAATATCCAGCCGAACGATCCCCTCCCCGCATCGCTGCCGCCGCTGGCGCCGCGCCTCCTGCAGCGGCATATACAACCGCGCCAGCGAATCAAAATCCCGCCCATCCCAGGCCAGCTTTTCCGCGTCAGCCAGCGTCCGTTCCGCCTCCAGATACTCCATGCGCGTCAATTGCTCTTGACCAATCTCGCAAAGCTCTTGAATCCGTCCGGAATCCATCCGCGTATTGTAACTGAACTACTACACTTGTTGAGTAGCTAAGAAATGGCAAGACAATTGAACCGCCAAGGCACGAAGACGCCAAGGAAAATGCCGGAATCCAGATCAGAAGACATCCCCTCCGGGTCTTCCTTGGCGTCTTTGCGCTTGGCGGTTCAATTATTTTTTTGAAGAAATTCTAAGCAACCCCAGCCTTCGCCCCGATCATCTTCCGCATTACGCCCAGCGCCGCCCGCCAATCCGCGCTCGTTTGCGTCGTCTCGTAAATCAGCAAATCACCCAGCGTCACAAAATCCCGGTTTTCCAGCGATAATTTGATCTGCTTCAACTGCTCGGCGAATTCAATCACCAGATCGGTCAATGGCCGGTCGGCAACCCTCACCTGCTCAAGATCGATATTCATCAATCGCGCCGTCCCCAGCAGCGACTCCTGCGCATGCTGCCAGGTCGTCAAACATCCCGACAGCTTTTCCATCGCCCGCACGTTCTGGTTGTTCTGAAGCAGCTTGGCCGCCTCGGACTTGATCCGGTCCGCCTCACCCAGTTGCACTTCAACCTGCCGAAGCACATCCAGGGCCATTTCATGAGGATCGGCCGTCTCGATGAAAACCTGATGCCCCTTCAGCGGCGACCGCCGAACATCCGTCAATCGACCAAGATCAGGCTCATGCCCGTCGATCAGCACATGCACCACCAGCCGGTTCTCCCGCTTCAGATGCGCCAGCACCTGCCCCACAGTGATCAGACCCAATTCCTCGGCAAGCAGCGGCGAATGATCGACTGTAACGGGCATATGAATACTCCTCACCTCTGCTATCGGCCAATGCCCGCCGCTAACGTGAGAAAGTCCGATAAAAATGCACGTGGCTGTCCCCCGCGGCAATTGTTCGTCAACAATGAACGGCGCCCCTGACGGTCGATATATGTGTATAGCCCCTTTGCGATAGGACCGTAGAAAATCTGGCATGGATTTGATCGTCAACATCGCGACCACGGGACGGCCCGACCTTCTACGGCGGACGCTTCAATCGCTTGCTAAATGTCATTTACCTGTCAACTATAAAGAAACCGTCGTCATCGAGAATGGCCCGCGATGTGGAGCCGAGGACGTCGTTCAAGCCGCCCACCCATTGTTGAACGTGCGCTATATGTACGCTCCGCAAGCCAACAAAAGCGCCGCTCTCAATGCGGCACTCGCGACAGCCAGGAATTGCCTGATCTTTTATACCGATGACGACGTGACGCTCGACCCGGGGATTCTCCAATCCTATTCCGATGCCGCGGAAAAAGCGGATGCTGGAAAATATTTCGGCGGCCCGGCCGATGTGGAATATGAATCACCGCCGCCTCTTTGGCTCCGGCCCTATCTCCCCAGGTCGGCAGCGGGGTGGCAATGGGCAGGCGACCCCAACTGCGTTGACGTGCCGGATTTCCTGGGATTTAACTGGGCCGCCTTCGCTACGGACCTTCGCGCCGCAGGCGGGTTTGACGCCAATCGCGGCCCAGGCGCCCCCTCGGGCAGCACCGGCCAGGAAAGCGACATGCTGCGACGCCTCTTGCGCGCGGACTGCGCGGCGTGTATGTCCCGGCTGCTCGTGTCCGCCATTATATTCCAGCCGAACGATGCTCAGTGAAATGGACCATCGAACGCAGCTTTCGCCACGGCGTGGACGAGGGAGGCCGCGTCGCCGAAGAACCGCAGGGACCCTGCGGCCTGCCTCCCTGGCGAATCACCCGCCAATATCTCAGGGGAATTGCACGGCTCATGATTCGCTCATGTTCAATCAGCGCCGAGCACCGCTTCAACGCGAAATTTCGCCATAACTTCGACCGGGGTCTTCTGCACGGAATCCGGTGCCAACGCAAAGCAGCCAAGATCAGATATTCAACTCCCGCAGCTTATGGCGCCGATCGTGCCTCGGTCGATTCCCCCCATCAAATAGATTCAGCCAGATCGATATTGAACGTTTGGCTTGGCAATTCCCTCTCTCAAAATGCACCAGCCTCTTCCAAATAAAGTCCGATAAAACAGCTTCCCTTTTCCCCTTCTGCCGGGTCCCGGCTTTTTCCGAATAAATCACGGTCTGGTGCCGATAACCGCTTCTGAAACAGTTACCGGACGATCACCGAGATTTACCATGGACCTGATCGTAAACATCGCAACCACCGGGCGGCCTGATTTACTCATTCGCACCCTTCAATCGCTCAGCAAATGCCATTTGCCCCCGAGCTACAGGGGAACCATCGTCATCGAAAACGGAACCCGCGCCGGCCCCGAGGCCGCGGTTCAGTCCGCCCCCTCATGGCTGAGCGTTCGATATATGCACGAGCCGCAGGGCAACAAAAGCGCTGCTCTGAACGCCGCCCTGGCGACAGTCGGCGATTGCCTCATCTTCTACACCGATGACGATGTCCGATTCGATCCGGATGTCCTGCAGGCATATTCCGATGCCGCCGAACTCGCCGGCCCCGGGAAATTCTTCGGCGGCCCGATGGATGTGGATTATCAATCCCCGCCGCCCAATTGGCTTCGCCCATACCTCCCGAAATCAGCAACCGGCTGGCAATGGAAGTGGGACCCAAACTGCGTCAACGTTCCCGATTTCCTCGGCTGCAACTGGGCCGCGTTTTCGCGCGATCTTCGCTCCGCCGGCGGATTCAATCCCAATCGTGGTCCCGGCTCGCCTACCAAAAGCACCGGCCAGGAAAACGACATGCAATCCCGCCTCCTCCGCCGCGGGCTAAGCGGCGTTTATGTCCCGAACGCCCGCGTCTGGCACTACGTCCCCGACGAGCGATGCTCCCCGCAATGGGCCATCGAGCGAAATTTCCGGCACGGCGTCGAAGAGGGAACCCTCGCCGCGGCCGAACCTCAGGGACCTCTCGGCCTTCCGCCCTGGCGAGTCACCAGCCGGTGCGCCAAAGGAATTGTCCGGGAAATCATCTGGTCGGTTTCAACCAGCCCTGAGCTGCAATTCAAGGCCAGGCACCGGCGCAGCTACGATCGCGGTCTCCTGCACGGAATCCGCTGCCAGCGTCAGACTATGAATGTCACAAGCCCGGTTCTGACGGCGTCGAAGGTGTGGGCGCGGCTGGTGGGCTCAACGGTTCCCCAGGCAAATAGATATTGAATGTCGTTCCCTGCCCGACCTGGCTCTCCACCACAATCCGCCCCTTGTGGTGCTCGATGATGTCCTTGCAAATCGCCAGCCCCAGCCCCGTCCCGCGCGATTCATCTTTCCGCGTCGTCCCCTTGGTCGTGAAAAATGGCTGAAAAATCTTCGACATCAGATTTTCAGGAATCCCCGGCCCGGTGTCGCTCACCTGAATCTTCACTTCATTCTGCTCGACGACCGATGCCTTGATCGTCAGCGATCCGCCTTTTCCGATCATCGCCTGCCGGGCATTGATCATCAAATTCAGCAGCACCTGCTCCAATTGTACATCATCCCCTTTTACACAAAGATCGGTCGGAATATGCACGCGAAGCGCGATCCCATCCTTTTGCGGATCGCGTGCCAGCACCATCAATGCTTCATCCACCAATCCCTGAACACGGATCTTGTTAAAGGATGATTCCCCTCGCGCCAATCCCAGCATCGCCGTGCAGATTTTCCCCGCCTTCTCTGCGCTAGCAAACGCCTTGCTCGAGCGCCTTGCAGATCAATTCCATATCCGGCGTCGGCCCCTGCGCTCTGCAATGCGTAATGCGAATAGCTGACGATCGGCGTGAGAAGATTGTTGAACTCATGCGCGATCACCGCCGCGATCGTTCCGATCGTCGCCAATCGCTGCGATTCGGTGAGTTGCTCGCGCAGACCGTCCAATTGACGCTGCGTCTCGCTCAATTGCGAGAGCAATGATTCCTGGAACGCGACGGTGGGGGGTTGCGGATTACTCACGCCTTCGCAACATCTATCGGCCGTTGCGGTGAATCCACTTTGGTCAGCTTATTTCGAGGTTATGGGACGCGGGTTAACAGGGCCGAATCGGGCGCAGCCCCCGCATCCGGCGGAGTCTCATCCGATTGCTTCTCCCCCATCTTTCGCCCGATCACCCACGGCGCCAAAAGCAGCAGCATGACCGTAATACCCATCATCACCATCAGCGGCACGCGCAGCGGCCACGGACCCAGGAAATCAGCCGGCGATTTCTGGCCGTCTGGGTTCTTCCCGATGTATCCGTAGTCGAGATGCAGCAGCGCGTCGATCGGGAAGATGATGATGACATAGACGATCGCCGCCTTTACGGCAAAGCGCCAGTCGCGCCAATTCGGCCGGAATCCGCGCCCGGTCACATCGTAAAGTGCCGCCCCGACAATTGTCGCGTGCGCGATCCAGAAGACCCAAAATTGAAAATCCGCCGGTCCGAATTTCAGGTCTGGAAAGATGAAGCTGATCGACGAAAGTCCCAGCCCCCAAAAGTAAGCAATTGACCTCAGACGCCGCCACCGCAGCACCAGCGCCGCCGGTGCGATGAACATCACAATGTCGCAAATATGCAGCGGCAGCGAGGTCTGAAAAGAAAACCGGCTCGGCCAGAGCGTCACCGCCTGCACAAAGCACGCCGCCGCCAGACCCAGCCACCCCGCGGCCTGGTCCATGATTCTCCGCCGCGGCGGAACCGTCGCCACATCATCGCATCGCCTCGTCGCCACCAGCGCCGCAACCAAAATCGCGAACGCAACCACAACGCACAAATGAACGATTGAAAACGGCTGAAAATGATGAGCCCACGAGGTATTTGGCTTCATTTATGTCAATTGTAGGCAAAGGTTTGAACCGCTGGAAACCGGTAAACCGTGCGGATTTCTCGCTCCGGCCAAATACAATGACGTTTAGGCGAAAACTGCGCTTTATCCGACCGCCGCCAGCAATTCCTTCGCGACGTACCGCACATGCTCCTCGGGCAATTCCGGATAAACCGGCAGCGCAAGCACCTCATTGCACGCCCGCTCGCTCTCCGGAAAATCCCCCGTCCCATACCCGAGATACTTAAAGCACTCCTGCATATGCAGCGGCAGCGGATAGTAAACCGCCGACCCAATCCCCTTCTCCTGCAACACCTTCTTCACCCGGTCGCGCTCCGGGACCCGCACCACATATTGATTGTAAATGCTCCAGTTGCCCGATTCGATCTTGGGCGTAACAACTTTACTGCCGGCCAAAAGCCGATCATAAATCGCCGCATTTCGCCGCCGCCCCTCATGCCAGGCCTCGAGATATTTGAGCTTAATGTTCAGCACCACCGCCTGAATCGCGGCTATCCGAAACATCCCGCCGATGTATTTGTGAAAATACTGATGCCCCGACCCATGCACGCGCAACAGCCGGCAAGTCTCGGCAAATCCATCATCGTTCGTGCAAATCGCCCCCGCGTCTCCAAACGCCCCAAGGTTCTTCGTCGGATAAAAGCTCAAACATCCCGCAAACGCCGTCGAGCACGCCCGCTTCCCATGCCGCTTCGCCCCAATCGCCTGCGCCGCATCTTCAATCACCTTCAGATCATGCCTGGCCGCGATCTCATTGATCGCCTCCATATTCGCGACCTGCCCAAAAAGATCGACAGGAATAATCGCCCGCGTCCGCGGCGTAATCTTCGCCGCCAGCAGAGACGGATTGATATTAAACGTAGACGGCTCAATGTCCGCGAAAACAATCGTCGCCCCCAGCCGAGCTATCGCCCCCGCGGTGGCGAAAAACGTAAACGTCGGGCAAATGACTTCATCCCCCGGCTTAATCCCCAGCGCCATCAATGAGCAAAGCAGCGCATCACTCCCGCTGCTGACGCCAATGGCATGCTTCGTCCCGCAATAAGCCGCGAGATTCTTCTCAAATTTCTCAACATCCGGCCCCAGCACCAGCGACTGCTGATCGAGAACCTGATCCAGCGCCTGCCGAATTTCCTCACGGATGGGGCCATACTGCGCCTGCAAATCCAAAAGCTTGACGTTCATAGCCGCAGATTAAGACGGAAGGGGAATATTTTCCACCGATCGAAATCAGGTGCGACAACATGCACCAGCAAGAACAGAATACCCCCTCCCCCATTTCTCAATATCAAAACGGGTGCAGACGAGCCGCTGTGAGCCCGTCGAACTTTCCCAGTAACCGCGCGTCTTACGACTCCCACTACGGCTTTGTCTGAAATACAAGCAAATAAGGAACCGCCGATTTGCCACTGGCGTCCTTAAAGTTGCCGAAGTTCGCGCTATTCAACCAAATCGCATAAGTCTTGCCGGGTTTCAGTTTCACAGGGAGCACGCAAGTGCGATTGTCAACCTGGTAATGTGGCTTTCCCGTCGTTTCGGGAAACGTGTCCTGACCCCAGGTGGACCAGGACCAGCTTCCATCCTTCATGTCTTTGCTATAGGTGACCTTGATCTCAGTCAGGCCAGGATCGACGCCATCAGTTCCCGATTCAGGAACCGTCCTGACGACCACGGGCGGTGCCGCGGCCAAGCTGACGACATCATCGGCCTTTACCGCACCGATCAGAGCAAGCAATGCGACGATAAGCAGGCAGTTTCCGATCCTCGTCATGACTCCTCCAAAAGTAGTAAAATGAACGACGACACGACTCTGACGAACCCGCACGGAAATTATTTCAAATATTTTATCAATGCGGGCCCCGCCCGCTATCACGGCTTCAGATCAAGACCTTCAGGATTTAATATATCCACCCGCTTCCCACTCGGGACACAAGCCGCCACCAGAAAAATCGCCGCCACCAACACCAACATCCATGCGATATCCGGATACATCGGCGTTGTCAGTTGAAAAAGCTGCGCCCACCGCTGCGGGTCGAACGAAACCAGATGATGCGCCACCATCGAAAACGCAAACACCGCCAGCACCACATGCAGCAGCGTCAATTCCATCGACACCGCCACCATCGCCGCCGAGATGCCGCACGCCCAGACCGGGTACCGGTCTCCCATCTGGCACATCACCATCGGAAAGACGATCCAGGGAACCACCAGCGCCACCAGAAATCGAACATCATTCCGTCGGCTCTGCATCGCCGCCGCCGCTGACGCGATCAGCAGGCAAAATCCGTAGACCAGCGCCATTGTCGTTTTCACATCCAGATCGCTCGACCAGTTCCATTTTACCGCCGGGATCGAAATCAGCCGCCCCAGCCGCCATGGGCCGCCAGTGGAAAACGAAAACCGGAGCGTGCCAAAAATGTCGTGAATGTCCCAGTGATAGCTATCGCTCAGAAGCGACGTGAGATTCGAAAAATTCCGGATGCTCATCTGCATCTGGTCATGCTTCACCGATCCATAGGCAAAACCCAGCGTCAGCCACGAATAGCTTCCGCCGAATGAAAGAGACGCGATCCAGACCGCCATCGCAAACACGCACGCCAGCCAGAATCCAAGTGACCGCCGGCGAAGAAACCAGGGCGGCAGCAGCACCAGCAGCAAAAACCATCCCATCGCGCCGCCCGGAAGTGCCGCGTTCCTGCTCCGCACTCCATGGAAGATCAGCGCCGTAGCAATCGCCAAAGCCGCGACAACCAGCGACGACAGCAGCAAAAGCGTCGGCAGCGATTGCTCGGGCGACGCGACTTCTCCCTCGCCGCGCCGGCCAAACAGCGGCGTCAGCACTCCATCGCGGAAACTCGCGCCCAGCGACCCGCGCATCATCGACACGGCGAAAATCAATCCAGCCGCCACCATCGCCATCACGATCCACCCCAACTCCTGCGGCGAAACAACAATCCATGGCCATGTGATCAATTCCGCCCCAATCACAAACCCGCAAAGAATTCTGACCAGCGCCCCCCATCTCCCCTCAAACAGCGGCCAGAGCATCAGTATTGGCCCAGCCAGCAGCAACTGCCCCTTGGCCATGCACCCAATGCTCAAAAGAATTCCGGCCGCCATCCACCAATCCAGCGATGCCAAAAGCGCCGATCCCAGAAACACTGGCAAAATCCAAACATCCCACTGCGGCCAAGCATGCGAATCAATCAACGTCAACGGATCAAGCCAAACCAGCATCGCCGCCACCGCTCCGCACGCCCACGCGCGATGCACCGTCGGCAGCGCCCGCGCGCTGGCGACCATCACAATGAACAGCACCAGCAGCCGCACCCAAACCGTCCACGTCGGCCAATCAATTCCCCCAACAGCCGGCCGGTCTACGCTGATGGCAGCGCCGCTATTGACGAAAGAAAAATCATCGCTGTTGGTATTCCCGCCGGAACTGCTCGCCGACACGCGGAAATGAACCGTCTCGTCCGGCGTCAATCCCGCGATCGCCACCGAAACCGTCTGATCATCCAGTGATGTATCCACTGATTGCGCCGGCGTGCTGTGCCCATACGTCAGCGTCGACCCGAAATCGATATGCCACTGCGAATCCACACCCTGCGAATTGATAACCGCCGTAATCGTCGCATGATCGCCGCCCGGCTGAATCCCGGTCACCGAAACCACCGGCACCGGCCGCGGCGGAATATGCACCAGCGTCACATACGCATACCAAAACCCAGCCGTCGCCAGCATGAACGCAAAAATCCCATGCGGCACAATCCAACCCCAATGCGGCTCCGAAACTAGCGGCGATTCTACCGCATACGACAACCCGCGCCGCTTCCGCCACCATCGCACAATCCGAGACGGCTTGGGTGGCAAATCGCCGCGCCTTACCCACAGCCACACCAGAAAAAACATGATTACCGCGCCCGCAAGCGCAATATGCGTTCAACTTGAGCACCGGCTCAGCCACATCCTCATCCTGCCCCATCGAAGTGTCGTCCGTCCGCTCCCCCGGAAAGCTTTCCATCTCGGGATGAATCCGCTGAACATGCCGAACCCAGAGCGTCATGATCGCCAGCCGTAGCGGCGGATAATCCAGGTCGTAGTTCTGATCGTCCTGATGGTCCTGCACCACCGAATCCACAAAATGAACCGTCCCATGCAAAAGCTCGCCCGCCGTCAGCCGGCGATACACAGGGCTGCTGATCCCCTCAAGCTCCGGCCGTCCCGCCTTCTCCAAAACCCTCGGCGATTGATCCGCCAGCGCGTCCGCCATCGGGTCCAGTCCCGCCTGGTTTTCGCAGTAGCGCATCACCTGGTTGCCGTAATTAAATCCCCGCGCAATGTCCGTCTTAAATCGAATGCTCCGGGTCGATTGCCAAATCTCCCGCCGCACATCCATCCCCGCCCGATACGCCCACGCGCCGCCCCAAATCAGAAAGATTCCCACCATTCCCCATGTCAGCGCCTTGGCCATCCAACGCAAACCCGTCCGATCATGCGGCCGCGCCGGTTCAACAACCATTGGCTCCGGCGCAAGGACGGCCGTGGGCTCGTTCACGGGCAATTCCTTCACCTCGTAAATGTCATTGGTCTGACTGGTCACTCTACACAACCTCAATTTGCGCCGGCCGTCGCGATGGAATCAGCACCGATACTAAATAGATAGCCGCCACCAGCATCATCGCCCAGGCGAGCGCCGGATGCGTCGGCTGCGTGATCGACAGCGCAACCGGCGACGTGCTCGGATTCAGCAGCATCATCTGGTTCCCCAGCATCGTGCAAGCCATCACCGTCTGAAAAAACGCCAGCAAGCTCATCTCCGCGGAAATAGCGATCAAAGACGATCCAATCACCGCCGGCAAAACTGTATAGCGTGCCGTCATCTGCGTCAGCAGGGTCGTAAAGAGTACCCAGGGCGCAATCAGCGCGATCAAAAATCGCGGATCCCTCCGCCGCATGTGCATCGCCGCCGCCACCGTGCACATCATCGTGGTCACAAAGTAAATCAACCCGCAAAACTGCTGAATATCCAGATCGGTCGTCCCAAGGAAAGGAAGATTCAAAGTTGTGACATGATCGTGCAGTTGCCATCCATATCGCTCACCAAGAATCGAAGACAGATTGCTCAAGCTGGCCGCGCCGAGCTGGATATCCGGATGTTTTTGCGTGCCGTAGATAAATCCAATTTTCCACCACGACCAGGAGCCGCCCGCATCGAACGCCACAAGCCACAGCGCCGCCGCAAAAACCAGCACCAGCCAGCCCGGGATCAACCGGCGCGGCAAAAGCCACGGAACAATCACAATGCTCAAACCCAGCAGCACCGCCGGCGACGGAGTCCAATGATTGAGCGTCAGCGAGATCACAACGTAAATCACCGCCCCCAAAACCAGCGCAGCAATCCAAATCGCCAGATTCCTTATCGCCGGCGACCACGTCTCAACCATCCCGCGCCACCATGCACGGCCCGCCCGCCCCAATTCCAGGAACTGTTGCCGCAATACGCCGCGCAAACCCGAAGCCGCGCAGAAATCCCGCGACCAGCACCGCGATGATTAACCACCGCATCGCCCCCATGTTCGTCACCAGCCAGGGCCATACCACCAATCCCGCCCCGGCCGCCAGCCCCGCGACGATCCGCATGAACCGTCCCGGCCAACCCGCCAGCAGCGGGCACAAAATCAGCACCGGCGACACGAAGAGCAGTTGCCCCTTGAACATGCACCCCACGCCCAGCAGCAACCCCGCCGCGATCCACCAGTCCAGCGTCACCAAAATCGCCGCCACCAGAAAAAACGGCGGCAGCCAGGAATCCCACTGCGGCCAACCAAAGCTATCCAGAATCGAACCCGGATTCAGCCACGCCATCGTCGCCGCGACCAGCGCGCACATGATCGACCGAAACGGCCGGGGCAAAAATCGCGCCAAACAAACCACCGCCAAAAATCGCAGCAGTAGAAATAGCCACCATCCCACGCTCGTCACCCGCACATCGATCAGCGACATCTCCGAAGCATCCGGCATCGGCATCTGCCAACTGAAATTCGAGCGCACCAGCGTACAAAACGCAAAAGCGATCACCGGCAAAAGCAACATCGGATCGCCCCAGCGCCACCGAACGAAGTATCCGCGATCAAATCACCCGGTGCCCGTCGCGGCCATATCAGCCATCCAGCCAGCCGCGAACGATTAAGCTTCCGCGGCCGCTCCATCCAAAGCCAAACCAGAATGAAAATCGATATCGACGTGATCCCTTCACAGGTCGCGTTGAACTTCAGCATTGGCTGAACAACATCCACCGTCGCGACGATCGGCCGATTGGTATCCGGGTCGTAAACAATCTGCGGCGTCAACGGCACCACCGTAACGCCCGGATATTTCGTCTGAACGTTCCACGTCCAAAGCGTCATTACCATCAGCCGCAGCGGGGGATAATCCAGATCAAAATCCGCCCCTTCCCCCCGGTCGCGCAGCAAATGGTCATACGTCCGCACCCACCCGCGAAGAATCTGGCTATACAGCGGCCGAAGACGTTTCCATCGCTCCGAAAAATCTGCGCGTCAAACGGCGAATCAAACAGTCCCACCCCCGGCCGCGCGATCGTCAGCGGCGCATGTCCGGCCGCGATTTCGCTCGCCTCCCGCTCCCGCTGCTGCGGCGTCTTTCTATCATCATCCTCATCCGCGACGGCTTCCGCTTCCCGCAGAACCATGTTCCCCTTGTTCAGGGCGTTGTCCATGTCGTCCGGAAAATGATTCTGCGAGCAATAAACCCAGAAGTCCTGCCGAAGATCCAGCCCGATGCCGACCATCCGCCAGGCGTAGTATCCGACCACCAAAAGAATGAAAATCCACCCAACCAGATAGATCAATCGCTGGCGTGGCGAACCCCGCGGCAATTCTTGCCCACCGCCGCTCATCACCAAACCCCCATTCGTGCCGTGGGACATGGGCCGATGTTACTCCTGCCTGACTTTCACCAGAATAAGATGGCCGCCAAAACATGCAACAGCATCGCCGCGTCACTTCCGCGGGGCGTTAAAATGTAAGACGTGAACAAGGCCGGTTTGTTGCAGAAACCCACAACACATAATGGCCGCTCAGATATGGAATGGGACAAAAATATTCAGAAACCAAACAGAGCCGGGCCAAATCGGCCCGGTCTCCAGAAATCTAAATTGACCTGAAATAACGGATCAGGCGATCTGCTTCAACCGATTCGCCTTGCTCGCCCGCCGAATCCCCGGCAGCACATAATCCCGCGCCACCACGTCCCAGCTCATCTTGCTCGCCAGGGCGTAGCCCGCGATCGATGAACTGCTCGAATTCCTTCGGCGATCGCGGCAACCGTTCAACCAATTCCTTCGCCACGATCCCCGCGACGGTATGCTCAATCTCATCGCGCTGCGGCTGACCGATGGCCAGCAACTGCTCCGGCCGCAGCCCTTTTGTTCGGCAGATCCGTGTAATCAGCGACGATCACATTCGGCGTCGGCTGGCCATCGGTCGCCTTATCCACAAAACCCGCGCAGCCGCACACGTTGCGTGAAAACGCAAATCCCGCCGAAGCTGATCGGCTCCACCTGCGCGATGCCAAACGGCTCATAAATGCTCTGCCCGAATTCCGCATCCGATCCCTTGCGGATATCCATGAATTCCATGTCCGCCGGCATGCGCATGCCGCAGACTTTCTGCTCGAATCCAAACTGATTGATGAAAACCACCTTGACATTCCGCGACCGGGCGTTGAATTCCTGCACGCCCTGGTAATACGCCGCCTCGCCATTCGACAGATCCGGCAACCCCTCGCGATGCACCACCGGCCAGTGATAACCCTGCTCCATCCTGCGGATGTCATCGCCTCGTCGCGACGGCACTTCCGTGCTCAGCGTAAACAACACCGCTGTTTCGTTGCGCTGCCGCAGAATGCTGCTCGACATGCTCAAGCACGCGCAGATCCCGCCACAATCCCTTGCTCGGCACCAGCCGGGTCACATGCGAAAAAACATAATCCGGCTCAAACCCCAGCAGCGTTGTTACAGTACGACCGCAACTTCTGCCGGCTGGCCGTCTTCTCTTCCCCACTGATCTTCCAGCACGGCACGCCGTTGTAAGCCACCTGGCTGTCCACATGCAGAAAATCCGGGCCAAGGAAGCGAATCTCCTTCAGCGTGTAATCGCCCACCGCGAAAATACCGTCGCAGAACCGCGCCGCCTTCACCAGCGAATGCTTGTAATACCCGCTCTGATCGCCAAACACTTCTTCCAGGTAATGCCCCTGGCCGATCGCCGACCGCATGACGTTATAAAACATCGTGTCATGCCCCGGGATGTTCCTCGACCATGCGCCGCATCGGCGCCACTTCATGGGCATAAAAAATCGTGCGGAAATTGCTCCGCTCCCCTTCAAGGATCGCCGCCAGCGCCGTCGGCATCCCCATATATTCATGGCTCAAAATCACGCACGGCTCGTGCTCGCTTCCCGCGCCCAGCGCGTGCAGCGCCGCGATCGCCGGCTTCGCCAGCCGCATATACTGCTCGAAATCCCAGATGCTCTCATACTTGCGCTTTCGATCCCAAACGTCTTCCACAGATCGTATTTGAAACTGGTTGATTTTCTCTTTGTCGTAACCGCGCAACGTCAATCAGCAGCGTTTCCGGCGTGCTGGAGATGCCCGTCTCCTTGTCCACGAATTTCCGCCGCCCGTAAACGATCGCGACGTCGAACTCCTGCTCGATCTCCCGGAACCGCGCCGCCAGCGGCGAGCGATAGAGTTGGTCGAGGCTGCTATACAGCACTTCCCCGTGCGGCCCGAGCCGATGCTCTCCCAGATCGTCGCTCGGCCAGAACGGGCCCACCAGAATATTTCGCGGAACCTTGTCGAGATAAGTCTTGCTCGTAAGCAGCCCATGAAGGACCGCTCCGATTCCACCAATTTTCTGAATCGCTTCGTGAGTGACGTGAACGACAGTCTGCATAACTCGGGTCCTCTCAAAACACGGAGTTCGGCAAGCCTCCGGCAACGTCGTTATCGGCCAAAGAGGGGGTCGACTCGCAAGATGCGCTGCCAACGCCCCGATCAAATCTCAACCGGCATTCTTGCCGGACCAAGGACCGGGCATTAGACAATTCGCGTTCCCGGGATGCAACAAAAATCGGCATGTTATCGCCCCATAAATCAATGAATGAGCGAAGCCGGGATTACGCATTCCCGGCTCCGCGCGATCCTGTCCACGGCAACGCCACCGCGAGCCGTGGACAAGCGGGATGAAGGCACCCTCCTCCAACCCAGTTTTCCCTCCGGAGACACCGGGCGCTTCACCGCGCCATTTCTGGAAAACCTTCGACAACAATAAAACCTGACGGGTGAGAGTTGAATCCCGTCAACTCCGCCTAAGATGGCGGACTGCCTCTGAACTGCTTGTTTCTATACGTCGCCGCCGGCGATCAGGATCGCGCGCGTTTCATTTTTTTCAGGATTTGTTTCCGCTAATCTGCCGACTTCCTTTCCATGGACCTACTCGTGGCAGAACCCCCCGCCCCTCCAACATCCCGTTCGCCCGCCATCCGCCGGCGTCTCACCCGGGTTTTCACCCTCGAAACCCTCGGCAGCGTCGGGGGAAACCTGCTCATGTTCGCCATCTTTTTCTACATGCAAAAACGCTTCGGATGGGGTGCGAAAAGAAATCTCCTGCTCGCCTCCGCGCAGGGCGTCACCTACATCATCGGGGCCTTGTCGATCAATCCACTCTCAAACCGATTCCAGCGCCGCACGCTACTGATATTCCTCCATGCCATCCTCGCCGCTGGCGTTTTCGTCGGCGCTATTGTTTCCAATCCGGTCCTCATCGTCATCCTCGTTCTCTGCTACCCGCTCTTCAGCGCCGCCCAGTGGCCGCTCCTGGAAAGCCTCATCGCCATCGAAGCCACGCCGGCCGAGATGTCACGCCGGATTTCCATCTACAATATCGTCTGGTCCGGCACCGGCGGTGACCATCCCGCTCTGCGGCATCATCATCACCCATTTCCCGCAGGGGATTTTCCTCGTCGCCGAGCGCCGCCATCTGGCCGCGATTATTCTGCTGATGCGATTTCATCCCCCCGAGCACCAGACCGCCGAAGGCATCTCCATCCCGAACCGGAATTGCTCCGCGTTCGCACGGTGGCGATGCGGCTGTCGGCATCGCTCTCCCCGCGACCTTCGCCGTCATCTATTCACTCGGCGAATCATGCCGAGCCTCCCGGTCATTCATTCAGCAGCCCCGGAACTCCGAACCCTGCTCGCCAGCGTCTGGATGATCTCCCGGTGGTTCTGCTTCGTCGCCCTTGACGTCACCACCTGGTGGCACGCCGCCGCCGCACTCCTTTTCGCCGCCATCGTCCTGCTCCTCGCCTTCCTTGCCATCACGCTCATCCCCTCGACCCTTTCCATGGTCCTCTGGCAAATCGCCCTCGGCGTCGCCATGGGCCTGATCTATTCTGCAAGTCTTTATTTCGGCATGGTCCTCAGTGACGGCAGCACCGCCCAGAATGCCTATCACGAAGCCCTGATCGGCTTAGGTTCTGTCCTGGGCCCCTGTTCTGGCGCTGGCGCAGAACATCTTCCCTGAAAATCCCCATGCTTCCGTCGCCGCCGTCGGAACCATCCTCTGGCTAAGCGTCCTGGCCGCCATCTTCTTTTCCCTCCGGTCCCGCCCATCGGCTGTCGCCGCACAATTTGATTTCCCCCTATCATCTCATTTCGATATAATGGCTGTGTTGGGCTTAACCAAAGGTTAATGTCATGCTTGCCGCACCGATGGATGTGAAGATCGAGGCGTTGCCCCAGGCCGTCGTCGTCCACATCAAGGGCGATCTGCTATCGCTTCTTCAGCCCCTTGAAACAACCTTCCTCCAACTTTCCGCGCAGCGTCCCCAAGCTCGTCGTGCTCGATCTCGCGGGCGTAACGTACTTTCCAGCCTGGGCATGGGATCGATCCTCGCCTTCCGCCGGGGACTCGTCCCGCACAGCGGACAAGTGCATCTCGCCGCGGTCCAGCCGCTCGTGCTCGACGCATTCCGGCGCGCCATTCTCTACGATGTGTTTTCAAATTTTTCCCGACTATCGCCGAAGCCTGCTCCGAATAGTCATCCTTCGCACAAACTCGCCGCCTCGTTTCTCCCGCCCCATCGCCGTGACAACAATCGCCAGCACGAAGATCGTCCCGCGCAGAGATCGCCATGACGTTCCCATAATCCCATCGCCCGGCCATGATCGTTTCCACCTGCACGATATAGCTGGCCATCAGATTCCCACATTGATACGCGAATCCCGGCATCGACCCGCGAATGGAATCGGGCGACAACTCGCTGATATGCGCGGGAATCACACCCCACGCCCCCTGCACCATAAATTGCAGCAAGAATGCCCCAACCGCCAGCTTGCCTAATCCCGCCGGCAGCGCCACATCGGAATCACGATCAGCGCCCCGACAAACGCCAGGATAATCGCCCGCCGCCGCCCGATGTGATCGGACAGCAATCCAAAAACAATTCCGCCGATGAGCGCACCAACCATCGAGATCGCCGCGAGGTTCGATCTGTCGCTCACGCCCAGCCCGCGATACCGCCGCAGAAATGTCGGATACAAATCCTGAGTTCCATGCGACGACAAATTCATCATCGTCATCAGCGCGACAAGGTAGATGAAAATCGGCCAGTGCCTGACAAGTCCGCTGGCCAGATGCCCCCACGATTCCGCCTTGGTTTTTTTCCAGACTTCCGATTCCTGCACGGCGAATCGAACAAACAGCGCCAACAGCGCCGGCAATCCGCCAATGAAAAACAGCGGCCTCCATCCCCAATGTGGAAATATAAACCGGTATGCAATCGCCGCCAGGAGATACCCGACGGCATATCCCTCCTGCAGAAGCCCCGACAGTACGCCGCGCCATTTCGCCGGCACTTTTTCCATGGTCAGCGAAGCCCCAACGCCCCATTCGCCTCCCATCCCGATGCCGAATAAAGCCCGCAGGATCAAAAACGTCCGAAAATTCGGTGCAAACCCGGTCAATACTTCGACAACCGAATAAAAAACCAGATCAAGCATCAGCGGCAATCGCCGCCCATACCGATCCGCCAGCAATCCAAAAATCAGCGCCCCAACCGGCCTGAACGCCAGCGTCAGCGTCAAACTCAGCGCCATTTCCCGATCGGTTTTGTGGAATTCCTTGCCGATGTCCGTGAGGGTCAATACCACCAGAAAAAATCGAAAGCATCCAGCGTCCACCCCAGAAATCCCGCCAGCACCACCGCAAATGGCCGCTGAACCGGTTGTGGCGGGGGGTTGCTCATCGTCTCCGCAAAGACTACCCGCCCCCGGCATTCCCCCGCAAACCCCGGAATCGCTATACTCTTTCCCCTAGCGAATGGCCTTATCCAAAATTCAGTCGAACGTGGCGGCAGGGGGGACAATGGATTCGGCAACCTCACGCACCCAACCGATCACATCAGTCTCCGCGGGCACGCCGTTTTGCCAAATGATCCTCGGCCTCGCCGAGCGCTTGCCAAACCCCTCTTCATCTCCATCCTCGTCGCGTATCTCTTGGGTTTTAACGGCCAGTGGCGAATGCAGCCCGACAGCGGTCTCTATCTGATCCTCGGCCGAAGCCTTGCCACCGGAAACGGCTACACCTACCACGGCATACGCCACGAAACCGTATATCCCGGCCTCCCCCTCGCCCTAGCGGCGCTGGATCGCCTTTTTCCGAATCATCTCATCGTAGCAGCCGACGCGCTGATGCTTGCATGCGCACTGGCGGCGCTGGCGCTGACTTATCGCCTGATCCTGCTTGCCTATGACCGCCCGACAGCAATCGTCATCACAGTCGGCGTCGCCTTCACACACGAATTCTTCCGCTATAGCTTCGAGATTCTCACCGACATGCCATTCCTCGCCGGCGTCATGGCCGTCTTGGCGGGACACGAAGCGATATTCGGCTCTCCCGCGCGCCGCGGAAGATGGTGGGATTGGACGATCCTTATCGTGGGCCTCGTCGTTGTCGTCAGTACACGCCCGACAATGATCGGCCTGCTGGCCGCTTGGATTCTCGCCCTGATCTTCTGCGCCATCGTTCGCCGAAACTGGCGCGCCGCCGCCGTCCCGGTCATCCTCTGTCTCATAACCGTCGCTTTTTTCCTGCTCTTCGATCCGCGCCGGCTCCCCGGCCACGGCCCGGCCGGAATGTACGAGCAATACGCCTTTCATCAACTCACCCACGACCTGCCAAACGAGCTGCAAACCACCGCCCTGACCAACCTTCGCGATCTGTTTAAAGGAATCGCCGCGCGGGCCGTCTTCGGAATGGACCTCGACTTCAAATTCCTGGACGTGATTTTCGGCGGACTCGCCTTCGCCGCCGGCATAGCCCTGATCCGCCGTCACCTGTTTTGGGGATTGTGGGTCATTATCACGCTGCTGACCCTGATTTTGCTGATTTCCGATTACCGTTACATCCTCGAAATTCTTCCTCTGCTGGTGATAGGGTGGTGGAATCTGTTGCGAGCGATCAACCTCCGTCTGCCGCGTTATCTTGGCAACGGTGTATTCACGATTCTGCTGACCCTCGGCACTGTCCTCAACATCGGGCAGGTCGTCGCCTTCATCCTCCACCAGCACCGGCACTCATTCCTGGCCGATTACGAAGACGGCCAATATCTGCCCTATGCCCAGATCGCCAAACAGATTCCCCAGTTCACGAACAGCCAGGATGTCATCCTCTGCCCTCCGAAGCTCGCCCGCATCATGACCTTCCTGGCCGATCGCACCTTCTCCGAACCCAACGAGCCGATTTCCGCCCCTCCCGGCCATCTCTTCGTCATTCTCGATCCGAAAGATGCCGACTATCACCGCTGGCTCGCCGAAATGAATGTCTCGCCGCAAGGTGAATCGCTCGCAACCGCAGCCCGTCGCACGCAGCCCGCTTGCCGTCAGTCTCACGCGCGCCACATTGATCCCGGGCTGAAATAAAATGTCCGCCCCATTGATCTCCATCATCACCCCATCCCTCAACGGCGGCGCCTATCTCCAGCATTCACTGAGCAGCATCCTCTCCCAAAAAGGAGACTTCGATCTGCAATGCCTCGTCATCGACGGCGGCAGCACCGACGCAACCCTCCCGCTATTGCAATCGATCAAAGATGCGCGATTGGAATGGATCAGCCAGCCCGATCGCGGCCAGACAAACGCCATCAACAAAGGCCTCGCCATGGCCAAAGGAGACATCGTCGCCTGGCTTAACACCGATGATCTCTACGCCCCTGCGCATTGGCAACGGTCGCAAAAGCATTCGAGCAATCCCCATCCGCCCAGTGGCTGGCAGGGGGGTGCAATATCATCAACCGCGAAGGCAACATCTTCCGCCAAAACGTCACGGAATTTAAAAATCGCCGCCTGCGTTCGTTCAGCTTTAAATCCCTCCTGCGAATGAACTTTATCAGCCAGCCCGCCGTCTTCTGGAGGCGATCATTCGGATCATCAATCGGCGAACTGGACGAATCCCTCTACTGGACGATGGATTACGACCTCTGGCTCAGAATGGCCCAGAGCTGCCCGCCGCTGATCATCGATCAAACCCTCGCCAGCTTCCGCGTCCACGATTCCAGCAAATCCCGCGGTGGTTATCGCAAGCAATTCGCCGAAGGATATCGCGTTGCCTGCCGCTACGCAGCGAACGACTCGCTCAGCCGCTGGCTTCATCGCCTCAACGTCGAAAAAATCGTCTGGGGATACCGCGCCCTGCGGGCCTTCGGGCGATAATTTCCGCGCAAATATTTTTCTTTAACCGTTTCCCATTTCGGATATGCTCGATTTTTATCAGGGCCGTAATAAATCCCGATTCGCAGCAGAATATACATTTCAACTCAGGAAAGAGGCATCGGCCTCATAAGGGAAGGGAAAGTCATGGGAAAGAAAAATCAACAGGCAAGCTCAGCATTGCGCGCATTGGCAATAGCCTGTGCAACGGCTCTCCCATCAGCAGTCACCCACGCCGACAGCACGATTTACGAATACCAATTCACCGGCGAAACGTTCAACCCAACAACGGTTGCAACCAATCTCGTCGGGGCCCCCTTTTCATACACGAATGCCAACCCCAGCCTCCCACCGTTTTCCAATCCACCATTCATCGTGCAGGGAGTGCTTTTCCCGGCGATCCGGCCTATTTTGTCGCGCAAGGCGACTGGTTCCCCCAGCAACCCGGATCTAACGAGAATTATTACAATTTTCAGGTTTCCGTTGCGCCGGGCTTCACGCTCAACGCCAGTTCGTTTTCCTACGACGTCAATTCCCGCCAGGCGGTCCTGATGGATTCACAGGTCGCGTATTCGAATAGTCCGAGCTTCAGCAACCCGGTCAACTTCAACAGCACGCCCTTCACGATCCCCGCCTCGAATGTCTGGAACACCTTCACCGCCACCGATGCTCCACTCACCAATGGCACCGGCACCTATTACTTCCGGCTTTACGGCCAGATTGATCCCAGCGGCTCAGGAACGATCAGCGATCTGCTGAACATGGGCAACATCTCTCTCATCGGCTCGGTTGGAATAGATACCGCCCCCACCAATATGTATTGGGATCCCACAAGCGTCGGCTCTCCCGGCAGCGGCGGAGCCGGCACGTGGACCGGCGGCACACCCTGGGCCGATGGAGCTGTCGATTACGTCTGGAGCAACACCATCGCCGAAATCCCCAATTTCGGCGGCGCAATCGGCGGAACCGTTGCCCTCGGCGGCAACATCAGCGCACTCAACGGCATCAACATCACCACCGCCGGCTACAACATCACCGGTGCTGCAGGCCAGGTTCTGACCGTCGCCGGCCCGATCAATGCCACCGCCGACGCCACAATCTCCGCATCACTCACCACCAGCGGCGCATTCACCAAATCCGGTTCCGGAACCCTCACTATCGCCGGCTCGGCTACCTTCGGCACATCGTTATCCGTCACGGGCGGCGATCTGAAAGTCGTCGCCGATACCATCAACTGCCCAACAGCGAGCATCTCCTTGGGCGCTGTTCTCGAATACAACGATTCTGTCAGGACCTTTCAAACGCCGATCACATACACCGGCGCCGGAACCCTGCGCGTCACCGGCTCCGGCAATCTCGTCTTTGGCGCAACCGGCGGCGTAAACATGGACTTCTCCGCCGGTGGCCTCGTCGATGTGGAAGGGGGGCAGCTCACCGGAAGCTCGAGCTACGGCGGAATCTGGACCAGCAACCTCGCCTCGCTCAACATCGCCAGCGGCGCTGTTTTCGATGCCGTCGAATCCGGTCCCACCGCGACCATGCAAATCGACGCGCTCACCGGCGCAGGCACGATCCAGGGCGGATACTTCGCAAATCTCAATGGCTTGTCCACCGTCACCATCGGCATCGCGGGCGGATCGGGGACCTTCAGCGGTGTCCTGCAGGATGACGCCGGAGCACACTTCGCCGTCAACAAAACCGGCGCTGGCACTGAAACATTCTCGGGGAAAAATACCTACACCGGCGGCACCACCATCAGCAGCGGTGCTCTCGTCATCGGCGCAGCCGCCGCTCTGCCCAACGGACCAGTCCAGGTCGGCGTCGGTTCCACGAGTCTTCTGCAATTTTCCCCAGGCATCGGCGGCGTCACAATCGAATCCCTCTCGATCGCGAACAACGGCCTCCTCGATCTGACCAACAATCACCTGATTATCAACTACAGCTCCAGCGATCCCATTGCCGCCATCCGCGGATACCTAATCACCGGCCGTAACGGCGGAACATGGAACGGAACAACTGGCATCACCAGTTCCGTGGCCGCGCTGCCCGCCAACAATCATTACGCCCTCGGCTATGCCGACGGAGCCGATCACGTCGTCACCGGTCTCTCCTCCGGCCAGATCGAAATCAAATACACGCTCATCGGGGATGCCAATCTCGACGGCGTCGTCAGCGGCGACGATTTCACCATCCTCACCGACAATCTCGGCAAATCGGTTGCCGCCTGGGACCAGGGTGATTTCAATTACGACGGCTTGGTTAATGGTGACGACTTCACGCTCTTAGTTGGCAACCTCGGCAAGCAGGACAACGGCGCAGCCGTAACGATTCCCGCCGCAGACTACGCCGCAATCGACGCCTTCGCCGCCGCCAATGGCCTGATGGCCGATGTTCCGGAGCCGGCTACGACTGGATTGTTTATCTTGGGTATGGCTGGGGCGCTGATTGGCCGCCGACGGAAATAAAACCCGAATCAAGCCGATCTTCCCCGCCCCTCTGTCCCAGTCGGCTCCAAATACTCATCTTCCGATTCTGTGGATCGCGGTCGATCCGTGATCCCTTCCTTCTCCATCATGATCCCCACGATCTGCGCCAGCGTGGAAATCTTCCGATCCTGCAAGCTGATGATCGTCAGCAATTCAAAAATCATCAAGATCAAAAACGCCGCCATGCAAAGCAGCGACACCGTGTGATAATCGATCTGCAGTCGCTGCGCCACCCACCCAACCCCGCCGGCCAGATCGCCAGCGCAAAAAACGGCAAGCCCGTCAAAATAAACATCAGCATGTGCCGTTCCTTGAGCCGATAGACGCGCATCCGCCGCACCGCCACGATCACAACGGTCGCTCCGAAAAAAAGCAGAATGATCCGTGGCATCATAAATACGACCTCACGCCCGTTCACGGCAACCCGATCTTCCCGCTTGGCCACGGCTGGCGAATCATGTCCAGCAACAAGACAAACGCTTACCTTCAGCACGTAAAACAATCCCTTCGCCAGGCTGATGCTGCTCTGGCCATACATCCGCCGCCGCATCTGCACCGGAATTTCGATCACCTTGAATTTCGAACGGTGCAGCAGCAGCACCACTTCCGGCTCCGGATAATCCTCCGGATACCAGTGCGCATATGCGCGAATGACCTTGCCGATTTACCGCCCGGAATCCGCTCGTGCAATCGGTGATTTTCAACCCGCTCAGAATCGAATCCAGCGCACTCAAAACCCTGATCCCCGTCATCCGCGGCAGTGACTGCACAAATGTCGTCGGCACCAGGAATCGCGATCCCACCACCAGATCCGCCTCTCTCGCCCACCAGCGTCTCAACCAGCTTTTCGCACTTCGCACGGCCGGTGTTGCCCGTCGCCGTCCACCTGCACCGCCACGTCATACCCATGTAGTGCCGCATATCGATACCCCGTCTGCATCGCTCCGCCGATCCCCAGATTGAACGGCAGACTCACCACCGATGCCGTCTGCGGGAATTTGCCGCACCGTGTCATCGGTCGATCCATCATCGATCACCAGCACATGACAATCCGGCAACGACTGATTCAGCCGTCGCACCAGCTTCGCCACCGATCGGCTTTCATTAAATGCCGGCACGATGATCAGGCATTTCAACCTCTTAAAAACCGATTGCGGAATCGGCGCAGCGGCTGGCGAGATCACCTTAGCCGGCCGTCGCCTCTCGACCGGCTCAAAAATGGTTGCTTTCAAACGCATGACCCACCTGTCAACTCGTACCCCTCCGCCAACAACAGTCTAAACGAAACCGGCGAAATTTGCACCAATGAATCCCGCAGGCGACACAGAATATAATTTGCAATTAACCCTCCACCCCAGCTAACCTTAACGTCGTCCACCGAGTCTTGTTATGACCACGCAGGGTTTCAATTCAATCCAGCAGAAAGTCCCCGCCCCCGATGGCGAGACATCTCAACGTTCCAGATCGGGCCTCCTTTTTCTGTCCATGGCCCTTTTGCTCATCATCACCGTCGCCGGAACATACTGGATCGGCAACATTGCCGTTCAGAAAAGCCGCAACGTCGTGATCACCCATTCCGTGGTCGACAACCTCAGTGATATTCTCTCCAATTTCAAGGACGCAGAAACCGGCCAGCGTGGTTTCCTCCTGACCCACGACGAAGACTATCTTGTCCCCTACGCGCACGCTCTGACCCGAATCCCTGCCCATTTAGCGGATCTCGATGCAAATGTTCAGGCCGGGCTCCTCTCGCAGGAGGATGTTGCTCGAATTCACCAGATCGGCGATCTGAAGTTAGCCGAACTGAAACACACCATTGATCTCGCACGCCAGCCAAACGGATTAAACGCCGCATTGGCCATCGTGCGAACCGACGTCGGCAAGCAATACATGGACGACCTCCGTGACCTGATCCGCCGAATGATCCAGCAGAAGAAGGACGCTTCCGCAAAGCTCGAATCCAGGGCCGAATATTTATCGAATCTCCGCACCGCGGCCTTCGCCGGAACCACCCTCATCAATCTCCTCTTCATGGCATGGGCCTTCAAACGAATCCAGACGCGAAATCCGCCCGCCGCACCGCCGCAAGAAAAATCTCATCCGCCAGCAGCAGCTCACGCGCCGTCACCCTCGCCAGCATCGGCGATGGCGTCATCGTCACCGACGCCACACGGCCGCATCACCTTTATGAACCAAGTGGCCGAAATCTCACCGGCTGGTCCGCCGCCGAAGCCATCGGGCAGCCCTGCGGAACAATCTTCCACATCATCAACGAAACCACCCGCAAGCCTGTCCCCGAAAGTCCCGTCGAAAAAGTTCTCGCACCGGCATGGTGCAGGGACTGGCAAATCACACTCTGCTAATCCGCAAGGATGGAACCGAATTGCCCATCGACGACAGCGGCGCCCCTATCCGCGGCGACGACGGCATCCATCCACGGCGTCGTCCTCGTCTTCCGCGATTTCTCCGAGCGCAAAAAATTCGAAACGAATCTTCAGCGCGCCAAGGAAGAGGCCGAAGCCGCCAATATCGCCAAGGATAATTTCCTTGCCGTCCTTTCCCACGAGCTTCGCACTCCCCTCACACCCGTGCTGGTCACCCTCACCGCCTGGGAGCAAAACCACACGCTCTCCTCCGATCACGCTTCGCGACGATGTGCAGACACTCCGCCGCTGCGTAGAACTTGAAGCCCGCCTGATCGACGATCTGCTCGATCTCACCCGCATCGTCCGCGGAAAGCTCGCCTTGCATTTGGAAGTGGTGGATGTTCACTGCCTCGTCCAGGCGGTCGCGAGATATGTATCGCTCCGATCTGGACGCCAAATGCCTATCAACTTTCGCTCCTCAATTCGCCGCCAATCCCATTTCGCCTCGGCCGATCCGGGACGCCTGCAGCAGGTCTTCTGGAATATCCTCAAAAACGCCACCAAATTCACGCCCCGTCGGCGGCAAGATTCAAATCCAATCCGGACAACACCACCGACGACCGTCTGCAGATCGATTCACCGATTCCGGCGTCGGCATGACCGAACGAAACAATCGACACGAATCTTCAAACCCTTCGAGCAGGGCTCCTCCGAAATCGTCCGCCGCTATGGCGGACTTGGCCTCGGCCTCGCCTCAGCAAAGCATTCGTCGAAGCCCAGGACGGAACCATCGAGGCCTCCAGCGCCGGCCCGGGAAGGTTCCACCTTCACGCATTTCGTCCCGACCGTCCCCGCCGCCCAGCAGGCATCCCGCAATCGAGTTAAACCCCAACACCACCCCAAAAACGCCGATGGCAATCGCTCGCTGGAAATCCTGCTCGTCGAAGATCACGATGACACCTCGCGAGTCCTCAGCCGCCTGTTCGAACGACTCGGCCATCGCGTTCGCATCGCCGATTCCGTCGCTGCCGCCCTCGTCGCGGCCAAGCAGCCGTTCGATCTGCTTTTAAGTGACCTGGGACTCCCCGACGGAAGCGGCATCGATCTGATCCAGCCACTTCGCCAAACCAACCACCCCAACGGCCCCGCGGTCGCCCTTACCGGCTTCGGCATGGAAGAAGACATCGCCAAATCCCGCGAAGCTGGCTTCACCGAACATCTCACCAAGCCAATCAATTTCCAGCGATTACAAATGGTCATCCAGCAAATCGCCGAACAGCAATAGCTCTGCGCGGCTCGCCGACTTCACAGGATTGCGCGCGAAAGTGCCGCGGGCTTGCGCTAACCTGATAAAATGTCCATGCTTACTCCACTTGTGGTCAAACAAGAAAGGAGTCGAGCATGGACCGTGAACTTTGGACAAAACTTCTATCAGCGGTTCGACGTGCCGCCAAGCGCGTGGGTTGGCACGGTGGACAACGTTTTCCAGATTATCCCAATTGGCTGATCGTCGCCATGTACTTCTGGACGGTCTGGCATGATCGGCCGTTGTGCTGGGCGTGCCAACGCAGCAGTTACGGCGGCTTGTTCCGTCCGCGCACGCTTCCGTCGGTCAGTCAGTTCACTCGCCGCATCAAGAGCGAGGATTGTCAGCAGATTCTGCAAATGGTGCACGATCAGTTTGCCCAGCGTGGATTGTCTTGTGACACAGGATATATCGACGGCAAACCGCTGTTGGTCAGTCCTGTCAGCAAAGATCGTCAGGCCAAGCGTGGCAGGATCAGCGGCGGCTATGCCAAGGGTTACAAGCTGCACGCCATGGTCAACGAGCAACGGCGCATCGTCGTCTGGAGTGTGACAGGGTTAAATGAGGACGAAAAAACCGTGGCGCGGCAAGTTTTACTCACGAACCTGCCCCCGATGACGCCGACGTCACTGATCTTGGCGGACAGCCATTACGACTCCGCTCCGTTGCATAAAGATACCGTCGAGCCGCTGGGGTTGTGCCTCGTCCACCCGCTCAGCGGCCAGCAGTACGTCCGCGAAGGCGGACGCGATCAACGCAAGTTGCGGCAGATGGGCAAATCCCGGTGTGAATTGGTGCAGGCGTGGGAGCAACAACCGAACCTGACTCGCTTTGTGCTCAAGTTTCGCAACGAGATTGAACGCGTTTTCGGTGTCCTTTGCTGCACCGCGGGCGGATTGGGAACGGCATTGCCCCCGTGGGTACGAACGCTCGCGCGCGTTCAGCGATGGGTCGGCGTCAAAATTATACTTTACAACATTCGTCTTGCGGCTCAGGAGCAACGCCAAACCCAAGTCGCCGCGTGAGGTTTCATGCAAAATGCTGTGAAGTCGGCGGGATTTATTCGCGCACACAAGATCATCGCAAAACCAAATACATCGAATTCTCAGGCAAGCGCACCTTCAACCCCACCCCCTCGCGCAAGCGCCACATCCTCTTTCGCATACCCCGCCTCATCCAGCACAGTCGCACTCGTCAGATTCCGATTCCGAATCGTGATCGTCCCCTCCGCATCATCCATCATCCAGGGCAGCTCTCCAATCTTCACGATCCTGAACCCCTGATATTTCATCTGATCCTCACCAACAAAATCCGCCGCCTGCTGTTCCCATCCCGTCAGATGCGCCGGCGTCCCAACCTGCACCAATACTTCCTTCGAATCGCTCAGCGCCAGTCCGTCCATCGACACCACCAGAATCGAAGCCTGCTCATTCCCGCTGGAAATATCGATGGCGCTCAGATGCACATCCCCAGCCTTTCGCAGAAATCCCGTAACCCCCTGCGCCGCCGGCGAATCAACAGTGCATAAGCCCGTTTCGTAATCCATCCGAATCTGCCCGGTATCGCTCCTGACGATTTTCTTTTTCGGATCAATAAATTTTGACAAATCAGTCAGGAAACTCTGCTTCGCTCCGCCATAACTGACCATCACCGGCCCGACCAGAAACGCCAGCCCCCCATCCTCCGCGACAAGCGGCAATCGCCGTTTCCACAAATCCCCCAGCGGCCTGTTCTCAACCGCAACCGGCTCGCCGCGCCTCAAATACCCCCGCCGATACATCAGCGCCGCCGCCGGAAAATTTCCCATCAGCGCTGGCGTTGAGCAATCATATTTCCGCAGCGGCCCACCATCCGAGAACTGCTCCGCCGTCGCGGTAAACCAGTACAATCCCGCCACTCCGCTCAGCGATTCATAAGCCGCCGTCAGAAACGGCCCCTCGTTCTGATAATCCATCGGGCTGATCCACGAGCTTTCCGTGACCATCATCGGATGCCCGATCACCTGCTTCAGATTCGTCGGCAAATCCCCCGGATTCAGCACCGCCGGATGATTCGTGAAACAGTCCCCTCGATCGATCCGCCAGGTCGTCTCGTTACCCTGATGCACACCCGAGAAATATTTATTCACCGCCAGCACATCCGCCGCCGTGTCCGTATAACGTTCGACATCATCCAGCCGGGCCGCGTCCGAGGTGATCCAGTTCGACGCATTAATCAATTGCCGGCAGCCCAATTCATCCCGATAAAATTTCACCATCTTCTCAAAAAACCCTCGTTGAGTAGCCGCGAAAAATTCCAGTTGATCCGCCAGCCGCCGTCCCCTCCCGCCACGTTGTGGCCGCGTCCACTCATTGACCGACAGAATCCCCACATCCCCGCCCGCAAAATCATCACCCGGCGCTTCCACTCCGCCCCACGCATCCGATGCCGCCGCCAGCGATCCATATTTTGTCTTCAACCATGCTGCAAACATCCGCCCCAGCGCCTGCTTCTGCTCCGGAGCCATCCCATCCATCTTCCAAAAGAACATCCCATCCCCATTTTGGATTTGGATGATCGCCACGGCCGGATCGTGCGCCAGCGGAATTCCCGTATACGGATTGATCCGCGTATAAAGCTCCCGCACCCACGCCTCATACCCCTTTTGCAAAGTCTCATTGAAAAATAGCAGCCCCCACAAATTGCCGTGCCGTTCATACCCCTCAATTCCCCATCGCCCAGCCGGCCGATCCATCGCCCAGTACGGCGAGATCGTCACATAAATTCCTTCCTTCTTAAATGCTGCGACCGCCCGCCAGATTCCATCGATCTGTTCCTGATTCACAGCAGTCAATTCCGGCGCATCCCCCTCGGCTCCAATCTGCGCATGAAGCCGAACCATATTCACGCCGATCTTCGCAAGAAACCTGGCACGCCCGCCAGCTCCTCCGCGTCTTCATATATTCCTGGCTTCCACAAGCCCAGAATCGAATCGGCGATCCATCCCCGCGAACAAACCCGCCATCTTTGGAGATTTGCACAAACCCCGTCTCACCCGCGGCAGCTTCATTCAAGCTGCGCAGATCCAGCAAAGCATCCGACCCAAAATGATCTTCCGGATGAACGAATGGCCAGGTTGTTCCAGAAATCACATCCGCTGCATGCGCGGGGGCCAGACAAAAAACCAGGATTCCAAGGTTGAAGAAAATCTTCCGCGCCATACAGCTGGATCATCCCGGAATATTCCCAACCCGCAAGCCGCATTTTTGACAGGCCCGCTTGTTTGGAAATGCCGTCACGGCAGCATTGATATGCCGCAACCCCATTTGGCGAAATGCTTCCCCAAGCGTAAACTGTAATCGCTACGCCCCCGTAGCTCAGTTGGATAGAGCGACGCTTTCCTAAAGCGTAGGTCGCAAGTTCGAGCCTTGCCGGGGGTATTCATTATTTGTGCAAAGGGGTCGGCAACGACGGTCGCGCATTAACATCACGCTACCGCCGTTGCCGAAATTGGCTCTTTAGCACTGCTGGACGAGGTAATCAGTTGGTTTTCGTCTCGGTGGTGCTTTTGTCGTCCGTGTTGGTGATTGGGTTATGGGTGGTTGTGGTTTCCTCGTGGGTTTCGCCGCCGAGGAGGCCTGGTTTGTCGGTTTCGGTGTGGGATGTTTCGCAACCGACGCCGGCGAAGCCCATGCATAATGGGGCTGACAGAGCGAGAATGCGTAGAAGTTTCATGGGATCTCTCCACTGAAAAAGGACATCTTTCACAGTGGGCTGCGTGCATGGACCCAACGTCCCGATGCTGAAAGACGAAGCCCTGTGAATCTCTTTCAGCAAAATAGCTTTTAGAATTAGCGAGCGCAATCGGGTGGGGGATGAGAGTTGCCTACGGGTATCCCTGATGGGGCTGGTTGTTGGAACATATCCAGAAAGGATTCAAGCCGATGCGAATGCAGGAGGGCGGGGAACACCACATCTGCAGACTCCCTTCGAGTTTGTCTCAGAGTTGTGAACGAGAGTTTTTCCCCGCCCTCCCGCACCCTCCCACCCCTTTCCTTTTGGCTTCAACCTTCTACCCCGTTAAGCGGGCGTTTGGTTGCTCAGAATGCCCCATATTTCCCCATAAGGTAACGGAAGTTCCCATATTTCAGTGTGGGGTCGTGTTACCTTTCCTGACAAAAGATCGTCCGGAAGGTGATGAAAATTGCAGTTGATGGACATGGACGTTTCCCGGCTGATGGTTGCTTTGGATCACGCATCAAGAAAAAAGTGTTCTTCTTGCTTTGTCTCGAAGCTCATAGGTTTTCGATAATCATCAGGTTGTGAGTAATCGCGCGTAACAAGAGGTCTCTTTTGCGACCCCACGCACCGCGTGATCGGCAGGCCGAACCGAGATTCCGCTTGACCATGCTATTGACGGTTTCCACTTGCCAGCGTTGCCGGTAATGCCTTAAGTCCCGTTCGTTTTTCATCCGTTGCCGCATGAGGCGGCGGTAATATCCCGATGGCGGACGTGTTCCCGGCCGTCCGATCGTCGCGGGGATCAGCGAACGAACCTGCAACTCTTGGCGGGCCGCCCGGTGATTGAATTCAGAGTCGAATCCCGCATCGGCCACCACGAGGCCCAGGCTCATGCGTGATGCGGCACGCCGCAGCAAGGGGACAAACTGCGGGTGATCGATTCCCAGCCCGGTCGTCGCCCGCGCCGCGAGGATCAGATGCGTCGCGGCGTGCACGGCCAGCGAGAGCTTGGGCAGTCTCTTCACGATCCGGGCGATGCGGCGATTCGCCCTGAATTTCCGGTGCTTTTTACGGGCTTCGAGCCGACTTTTATTACGCCGCTTATCAAAATACCGGCTCACATGATGCGGCTCGAACATGCTGGAGTCTAATGCCGCGAGCCGGTCCTTGGGCCTCGGTTTCTTTTTTTTCGCCGGGGTTGGGCCAACTGGGCCGCATGCACCGACAGGTCCAGCATCGTCTCAACCATGCGAGGTTTGACCAGCCGATGAAACGCCCGGCATAGTGTGTTGTGATCGGGCACCTTCGTCAGGCCGATATCACGGCACCATTCCGGACAGTCCTCCAAGAGCGCTACAATTCCGCGATAACTCTTTTTCTGGTGCTCGCGCAATACCAGACAGGCGAATAGTTGAGGATCCGAAAAATCTTTGCGGCTGAACCTCGAACGAGGCTTAAGACATGCCTCCCCCAACGCATACGCGGCATTCAATACCTTCCGTGGTGATTTGCAGGTCTCCATCCTGCATCTTTTATCAATGGCTCGGATGTTGCGCTACCGAACATGCCGCCGAACTTGCGAAGGTTTGAGACAAAGCATGTTCTTCTCTATACAAGTGGCAAATGGGTGAAGGTTTTGGGCGTGTTTTGAAAAAATCTGAAGATTATTTTTTGCTTTTTTGCGTCGGATATGTGCGGAGTGGACAATTGAATTGCGGATTCTGATGGGCGATGTCGCGTTGGGTTTGATTTGAGTAGTTGCCAGTTATATCGAATGTCGCAATAATGAATTCCGCGGAGGGGTTTCGCGAAGGGACTTCCTTAATGTCCTCACAGAACATCTCGGAAATGAGTTTTGACGGATTGATCGAACGGGAATGGCTCGCGACCAACGGGCATGGGCGGGTACGCCTGCTTCCACGCTCTGCGGGCTTAACACTCGGAAATATCATGGATTACTGGTGGCGGCGATGGCGCCGCCGGTGCGGCGGATGGTTTTGCTGTCGCATGTCGAGGAGACGGTCTGGACCTCGCGCGGGGAGTTTGCGCTATCGAACAATGAATATCCGGGGACGATTTTCCCTCGCGGGTTTCAGCATCTGCGGGCGTTCAATGTCGATCCGTTTCCGCGGTGGGCTTATCAGGGGGATGGGTTCACGATTGAAAAATCGCTGCATCTGATGCCGGGGCAGAATACGGTTTGTCTTTCCTATTCCCTGCTGACGGGCGAGAAGTCGGTGACGCTGGAGATCAAGGCGCTGCTGGCGATGCGGGGAATTCATGAATTGATGTATCAGTGGAACAGCCGACTGGCGGCGGAGGTGAGGAAAAACGGGGTGATCCGGATTCCGGCGAGCACGCGGACGCCGGAGGTTTTTCTGCGCATGATGGGGAATTCCGGCCTGAGCCGCACTGGTATTTGAATACGATTTACCGGCGTGAGAACGAGCGCGGGTATAGCGGGCTGGAGGATCTCTGGAAGCCGGGATCGTTCCGGTGGACGCTGTGCCGGGGCAGACGATTCATCTGGCCTGCTCGACGGAGCCGCTGGAGCTTGCGCGGTGCTGCGCGGGCTGGAGCAGGCGCGGGAAGATTTCGATCGGCAGACGGCGATTGTCGCGATCGGAGGCCGAGAACCAACTGGAAACGTTGCTGAAGGCGGCGAGTCGCGTTTGTGGTGAACTTCGCCGGCGAAACGCCCGCGGAGCCCGCGGTGCAGGTGATCTCGCAATATCCGTGGGCGGCTCCGAACGGGCGGGCGGCGCTGATGGGATTTGCGGGGCTGTTTCTGGTGACCGGGCGTCTGAACGAGGGGCGATCGCTGCTGTTTTCGCTAGCCGGGCAGATTCGGGATGGGCTTGTTCCGACAGATTTTCCGGAATCGGGCGAAGGGCCGGGATATAACGGGGCGGATACTTCGCTCTGGTTCATCAATGCCGTGGGGGAATATGTCGCAGGTGAGCAACGATGAGCCGGCGATGCGGACGCTGTTTGCAGCGGTGGAGAAGATCATCAAGGCGTATCGGGAGGGGACGAGCTGGGGATTTTCTGCGATGCGGATGGGCTTGTCGGCATCGCGCGCGCCGGGGACGCCGACGTCGTGGATGGATGCGAAGGTTGGCGATTGGGTGATGACGCCGAGCAGGGGACGGACGGTCGAACTGAACGCGCTTTGGTTCAACTGCGCTGTGGACGGCGGCGCGGCTGGCGTCACGATTGGCAAGATCGCGCTGGCGCAGGAATGGGAAGACGCTGGCCAAGAAAGTTCAGGCATCGTTTAACCGGACATTCTGGAACGCGGATTTGAAATGCTGCTATGACGTGGTGGAAGAGAATGCGTTGGATGCGTCGATCCGGCCGAACCAGATTCTGGCGATCAGTTTGCCGAACCCGGTGCTTTCGCCGGAGCATTGTAAGGATGTGATTCAGGTCGTGATGGATGAATTGCTGACGCCGATGGGTGTGCGAAGCCTGGCGCGGCACGAACCGGCGTATCATGGGGCATTATGGCGGAATATGGTTTCGCGGGACCGGGCGCAGCATCAGGGGTCGGCTTATCCTTGGCTGATCGGGCCGCTGGCGATTGCGTATGTGCGGACGTTTGGGCGAAACGAGCGAATCGATCACGAAAGTCAGCCAGTGGCTGGAGCCGTGCCTGAAATATATGGCGA
Organism: uncultured Phycisphaerales bacterium; assembly: GCA_963773725.1. GTDB lineage: Bacteria > Planctomycetota > Phycisphaerae > Tepidisphaerales > Tepidisphaeraceae > PALSA-1353. The sequence goes on along the minus strand of CAVZCA010000004.1, from coordinate 518,486 downwards.
GCGACGGGCTGGGGCAGCTTTGCGAATTGTGCGATGGGGATGCGCCGCATACCGGGCGCGGGGCGATGGCATCGGCGTTGTCGGTGGCGGAGATTCTGCGGTGCTATTCGCAGGAAGTGCTGGGGATCGCGGCGGCGCGGCCGAAGATGCGGCCGATTTCGCATGGGTTCGGTGGGAAGCCTGTGGTGAGTTCTACGCCGAAGTAGCGGGGATGCTGGCTGGGATATCGCGGAAGGTGGTTGTGCTTTCGGTGGGGGTCGCGGGGAGTGTGAGGCGGACTGTGAACCAGCCGCCTTCGGTGGTTTGGACTTTGATTTCACCTTTCAATAGCCGAGCGAGGCGTTCGCAAAGGGAGAGGCCCAGGCCGCAGTGCAGACCTACGCCGGCGCGTGCCTGATCGCCGCGCCAGAAGCGGTCGAAGAGACGGCTGGATTGCTCGGGGCTGACGCGGCTGCCGGTGTTGGCGACTTCGACGTGGAATTTTCCTTCGGTCACATTCGCGGAGACTTTCACCGTACCGGCCTCGTCGGCGTAGGAGACGGCGTTGTCGAAAATATTGTGGAAGATGATCCGGAGTTTTTCCGGATCGGTTTCGATGGGAATCGGGACGCTGGGTTGCCATTGCAGTGTGAGATGGCGGGCCTCGGCGCGGGGGCTGAAAAGCGCCCAGCAATCATCGAGCAGATCGGCGGAGTCGATGGATTTGAGTTTCAGGGAAAGCTGGCCGGCTTCGGCGCGGGCGAGCATGAGGAGGGTTTCGACCATCGCCTGCATCTGCCGCGCGACATCGCGGCATGCGGTCGATGGCGGACATGTAAGCGGCTTCGTCACGCGGGCGGGAGCGGCAGACTTCCAACGTCGTGAGCAACGCCGCTGAGGGGCGTGCGAAGCTCATGGGCGACATCGGCGGTGAAAGATTTTTCGCGAGAGAAGGCGGCTTCCAGACGCGACAGCAGGCCGTTGAGTTTTTCGACGACGGGCTCAAGTTCCATCGGGACATCACTGGAGCGGAGGCGGGTGGAGAGATCGGTTTCGCGCAATCTGGTCGATGTCGCGGGCGATTCGCTCGACGGGGCGGACCGCCCTGCCGACGACCCAGACCAAAACAATTCCGGATACGACGACCGCGAGGGAGCACAATCCGATCAGCAGCCAGCCGAGATCATGCAGGGTCTGATTCAGGCCAATGGTGTCGGTGGCGACGGTGAGATTGATCTGGCGGGCGTTGATCGCCTGCGAGGTATTTCCTCCGGCGTTGGTTTCGACGGTTGTGACGAAGGAGATGCTGACGGCAGCGGCCGGGCCGGCCGTCGGGGAGAACGAGGTCCGCGTAAACGGCCCCTTTGCTTGCGGGTGGGCGCGGCAGGTTGTTCTGCCTGAGCGAAGGGGAGCGGATCACCATGTCCGGATCGATCCATGCCTGGAAATAATCGGGATGATCGGTGGTGCGCGAACTTAGGCAATCTGCTCCGGAGCGAAATCGAAGATGATTTCCTGGTCGTGCTGCTCGGCGGTGGAGGCGACGGCGCGGGCCTCGGCGAGCAGGGCGAGATTGAAATCGGACTCGGCGGATTGCCGCATGCAGATATAAAGCGCGACGCCGAGCAAGCCGAAGATGACCGCCACCGCGAGGGAGGTCTGGACCAGAAGACGGAAGCGGAGCGAGCGGATCATTCATTCTCCATTTCCGCCAGGAGATATCCCTGGCCGCGGCGGGTGTGGATGAGACGCGGGCTGCCGGCGCGTTCGATTTTTTTCCGGAGGAGGCCGATGTAAACGTCCACGACGTTGCTTTCGGGCGAGGCGTTGAAATCGTAAACGTGCTGCCAGATGTCGGTGCGGGAGACGATTCTGCCGATGTTGTGGGCGAGGTATTCGAGCAGAGCGTATTCGCGGCCGCTGAGATCGATGGGTCTTGCCCGCCCGCCGGACGAGTGCGCTGGGCGGTGTCCACTTCCAGATCGGCGATGTGGAGGACGGTGGAGTTGGTTTCAGTATTTTCGGCGGACCATCGCTCTGACGCGGGCGAGCAGCTCGGCGAACAAGAACGGCTTGACGAGATAATCATCAGCGCCGAGTTCGAGGCCATTGATTTTGTCCTCGGCGGTGTCCTTGGCGGTGAGAAAGAAGGACCAGTGAGGGACATTGCTGCTCGCGAAGCTCGCGCAGGACGGTGAGGCCGTCGATCTTGGGCAGCATGATGTCGAGGACGATGACATCGTGCTCCCCGGTCGCGGGCATGCCAGAGCGCGGTTTGTCCGTCCGCGGCTTCATCGACGGCATAGCCCGCTTCGCGAAAGCCCTGAGCGAGAGATTCGCGAAGGGGTTGAAAATCTTCGACGACGAGAAGTCGCATGGATGCCTCGAATACAAAAACTATTGCTGCATGATATCCGCTAGGCAGGAAGGCAAAGCCCGCGACGGCGCATTGCAATGCTTTGCGGAGGCTTTTGACATCGGATGGCTGACCGTTACACTCGGATAAACTGCCAGCGCGGAAGGTGCGACGGCAGCAAGGCAACTGGCGATCGGGCGGCTCGTGCGAATTCATCTGATGGGAAGACAATTACATGCCGGCTATTGCTGGGCGATGCTGATCGCCGGTTGGATCGGGTCGTCCGCTTGGCGCAGCGGCGGATGGCGTGCTGATCGGCGGGTGCACGAATTCGGACGCTGACGCGCAGCGGGACAATTTGCCGGCCGGACTGTTGATGCGGTGCGGGTGGTCGGGAATACGCAGGTCAGCACATCCGTGATTCTGCAATTGGTGCGCACGCGCGAGGGGGACAAATTTGATCCCGCCACCGTCGTCGGCGATTACCAGCGAATTTACGACAAGATGAAGAAATTCGCGGACGTCGAGGCGCGCGTCCAGCCGACGCAGACCGGGGTGATCGTCATCTTCATTGTCACCGAGCAAAAGCAGATCAAGGAAATCCAGTACGAGGGCAATGTCGCATGTCAAGACGCAAGAGATCTTGAGGATGCGGCGGACCTGAAGACGGACGAGGCGATCGACCAGTTCCGGATCAATCTGGCCCAGCAATCGATCGAAAAGCTATACCGGGACAAGAATTATCCGTTCGCGCATGTGCAGCTGGTCGCCGAGGATCTTCAAAAGACCGGCGTGCTCGTCTTTCGCATTATCGAGGGGCCGCAGGTGCGGGTGCGGAAAATCGACTTCATCGGCAACAACAGCTTCGGGGCGTGGAAGCTGAAGGACCAGATCAAAACGGGGACCTACATCTTCATTTTCAATCCCGGCAAATACGATCCGGAGCATGGTGGATGACGATGTGAAGAGCCTGCTGCAATTTTACCAGGACCATGGGATTTTTCGACGTTCGCGTGGGCCGCAAGATTTCGCGCTCGACCGACATGAAGGAGATGCAGATCACGTTTGTGATCGACGAAGGGGTGCGCTATGTGATCGACCAGGTGCTGTTCGAGGGAAATCTGACCGTGCCGAAGGGACTTTCTGCGGAATCGATCAAGATCGGTCGAGGGAATTCCGTATGACAAGGAGGTCATCGACAACGATGTGCGCGAAATGGTCAAGGTGTACAGCAAGGCCGGGCGGATTCATTTATCAGGAACAGCCGGGGATTCGAGCCGAACCCGGAATATCTTCACATCGAGCCGCAGCCTATTATGAGAAAGAACGGGGAAGGTGCGGCTGGTGTATGAGATCAGCGAAGGGCAAGCAATTCCGGCAGGGGCGGATTCTGATCAAGGGGAATTCCAAAACGCAGGACAAGGTGATCCTGCGCGAGCTGCATATGCGGCCGGGGCAGGGATATGATTCGGCCGAGATCCAGGATGCGCAGGATCGATTGCGGGGGTTGCCGGAATTTCAGAGCGTCGTCGATCATCGCCGGTGGGAGATGATCCGGAAACGTCCGCGATCTGCTGGTGGATGTCACCGAGCAACGGACGGCGCAGATCAGCGCGGGGATCGGCATCAACAGCAACGGCGGATTTGGCGGACAGCTCGGATACGAGCAACAGAACTTCGACATCACAAATTTCCCGACAAGCTGGGGCGAGCTTTTCAGCGACCGGGCATTCACCGGGGCCGGGCAGGATTTTCAGCATCCGCTTTGATCCGGGCACGCAGGGGACTGATGCGTCGGTCAGTTTCTTCGAGCCGTATCTTTTCGATCAGCCGTATAGCTTTGCAAGCAGTCGGTTATTACCAGACGTATATCCGGCCGGTTTACAACGATCGACCGGGTGGGCGGGGCGATCGAGTTCGGGCAGGCGGTTCAATTACGTCTATTCGGCGTCGGTCGCGCTCGGGGCGGCGGACGTGGATATTAAGAATCTGGAGATTCCGTACTCGGCGGTTGCGCCGGAAATTCTCGCGGGAGCGGGCCATCACACGCTGACGACCGTTGCCGCGAAATTCGACTCGAGACACGACCAATCATGGGCCGGTGACGTTTGAGGGAACCGATTCGTGGGTGAGCTTTACCGATGCCGGGGCGATGGGCGGAACGGTGGATTATGACCGGGTTCACTTTGGGTGGACCGGCTATCAGCAATTGAATGAAGATCTGCTTGGCCGGCGGATCGGTGCTGAGTGTTCATTTTGAAGCCGGGCGATGACCCGCGGAAGGCGCCGTTTTACGAGCGGTTTTACGGCGGCGGCATCGGGACCATCCGCGGGTTTGAATATTGGGGCGTCAGCCCACGAGCCGGGGAGTTTGATGACGCGGTCGGCGGCGATTATTACTTCGACCGGCGGGGTTCAATACGGAATTTCCGCTGGCGGAGGATTTTCTTCGCGGGGTCCTGTTTGTGGATACGGCGGATTATGAACCGAATTGGCACTATGGGGTCGTCCGCATCGCGGCGGGTTTTGGATTCCGGCTGGTGTTGCCATTTTTGGGAAAGCAGCCTCTGGCGCTTGACTTCGGCTTCCCAATCACGCAGAGTCGGACGGATAATCCGCAGGTGTTGAGCTTCTCGTTCGGTTTCAGCCGATGAACGAAGCCTGATTCCGCAGAATTCATCATGTTTTATGTATTGAGAGGAATGCTTATGCGAGCGCGAATGGTATGGGTCACGGGTGTGGTTGTGATGGTTGCGTCGCTGTTGTCATGGGCGATGCCGGCCAGGGCGGACGACATGCCGGTGCGTCAAGGTGGGCGTCTGCGATCCGATCAAAGTCCTGACACAGATCCAGGAATACAAGGATGTGATGGCCAAGTTGAAGCAGGATGGAGACACCCTGAACAACCAGGTGCAGGTCAAGAAGGGGCAATTGCAAACCGAGCAGGATGAAATCAAGCTTCTGCTGCCTACCTCGGATGAATTCGAGAATAAAATTGAGAAGCTGACGGAAGACAATGCGAACACGCAGGCGTGGATGCAGGCGATGCAGGTCAACTTCGCTCGCAAGCAGCGGCTCGCGGACAAGGGTTTGTTCGACAAGATGCTCAAGGCGATTGGTGACGTGGCGCAGGCGCAGGGAATCACGCTGGTGATGAATTCCGCCCACCCGGATTTCCCGGATTCGGACAAGATGGATCTAACGCATTCTTCCAGATGGTTCTGATGCATACGAGCCTGTACAACGATCCAAAGCTTGATATCACGCAACAAGTGATCATCGCGATGGACAAGACCTACAGCACGAGCCATATGAGTTGTCTCGGCGGACTCAGACGGACTTGAGCCGATGAACAATAGTTCTCGAGGGATCGGGCTGCGTGAGATCGCGGGGATGGTGGGTTGCGCACCGCCCGCGGAGAACGTGCAGATCACGGGGATCGCCACCCTTGCAGACGCCGGTCCGGGGGATCTTTCGTTCCTGGGTTCCGAAGCATATTTGAAGCAGTTCAAGACGACTCGCGCGGCAGCGGTGCTGGTTCAAAAAAAGCTGCAGGTTCCTGAAATCGCCGGAACCATCGTCCTGTCCGTCGGACGACGCGGATCTGGCGATGGCCACGGTGCTGGCGGCATTCGCGCCGCCGGCCGCTCGGCCGAAGGCGGGGAGCGATCCACAAGCGAAAATTGATCCATCCGCGCAGATCGGAACTGACGTTTCGATCGGGGCGTTTAGCGTGATTTCCGCCGGCGCTCGCATCGGCCGCGGGACGATCATCCATCCGCAGGTCTTACATTGGCGAAGAAGTGGAGATCGGCGAGGAGTGCGAGATTTTCCCGCATGTGACGATCCGCGAGCGGATGCAGATCGGATCGCGGGTGATGATTCATGCGGGCAGCGTGTTGGGGATGGATGGGTTTGGATACCGCTGGGATGGGACGAAACAGGTCAAAATTCCGCAGATCGGGACCGTGATTGTCGAGGATGATGTGGAGATTGGCTCATGCGTCTGCATCGACCGCGCGAAATTCAGCGTGACGCGCATTGGACGGGGGACCAAGATCGACAATCTGGTGCAGATCGCCCATAACGTGATCGATCGGGCCGCATAGCGTGATTGCCGGGCAGGCGGGGTTGGCGGGGAGCGCGTCATTGGGAACGCGGGTGACCCTCGGCGGGCAGTCGGCATTAAGAGATCATGTGGAAGTCGGGGATGGGGCGATGGTGGCGGCGTGCGCAGCGGTGGCGAACGATGTGGCCGGGGGGACGATCGTCAGCGGGATGCCCGCGCTGCCGCACCGGCAGAGCCTGCGTGAACAGGCGGCCATCCGTCGGCTGCCGGACCTGGTCGTTCAGGTGCGGAAGCTGCAGGAAGAGATCAATCAGCTTCGCGGGCAAGTGCCGCCGGCCAGAATCCAGAGAATAGGGAAGCGGCAAAGCAACGCGGGTGAGTTGACATTTCGAGGAATCGCGCGGGCGCGGATAATAAAAGCGAACAATTAGGGGTTCCGGCTCATCCAGACCTGCGGGTATACCGTATTCACACGTGTGCGAAAAAGATCATTTGTTTGCTGGAAACTGGGTTTTCGTATAATGCCTCCGTTGTCGGCGGCATCCATCGGATCCGCCGGCAGGTGAGCAACGGAAAGGAGGTAGATCGACGCCCGAGACGTGGTTGTTTTGTTCGTTGGTTTACTTGTTCTCAAGTTCGAAGCGTGATGGTTCTAAATTCAGACCGCACGGTTCATTTTGAAAGGAAAAGACAATGAAGCGCAGCACAAAGATTTTGGGTTCGACGACGGGTTTGCTTGCCGCCGCGGCTTTCGCGGGATTGATCAGCGGGGCCTCGAGCCACGCCGTCGGCCGCGACGGCCGGCATTTCGTCGAACACGGTGAAGACCGCGGTCGTGGCCAAGGCCGGCGTGAATGCCCGCACAATGGACGCGGCGACCCATGACTGCAAAGGCAAGAACGACTGCAAAGGCCAGGGTGGCTGCAAGACCGGCGACCAGGGCTGCAAAGGCAAGAACACCTGCAAGGGCAACGGCGGCTGCAAGACCAGCGGGTCTGCGTTCGCGTTCTAATTGCCTGGTGCAAGTTGGGAATTCGAGAGATCCGGTCCTAATCAGGCCGGGTCTCTCTTTCAGTTTTACAGGAACTGCGGAGACGCACTATGCCAGCCAATCGGTTCAATGCGTTTACGGACCTGGGCATCGGCATCGGGCTTGCGGATTCCGCATTACAACCACATTCTGACCAAGAAGCCGACCGTCGATTGGTTTGAGATCATCTCCGAAAATTACATGTGCGACGCGGGCCGGCCGCTGGAAGTGCTGGATCAGATTCTGGAGCAATACCAGGTGATTCAGCATGGCGTGTCGCTTTATTTCGGATCGACGGACCGGATCGACCGCGAGCAGCTCAAGCGGCTGAAGACGCTGGTCAAGCGGACGAAGACGCCGTTCCTTTCCGATCATCTTTGCTGGGGGAGCGTGGATGGAACGTATACGCACGATCTGCTGCCGATGCCGTACACGTTCGCCGCGGCGAAGAATACGGCCCAGCGCGTTCGCGAGGTGCATGGATTTTCTGGAAGTTCCGATCATCGTGGAAAACGTCAGCAGCTATGCTGAATTTCACGTCTCGGAAATGACCGAATGGGAATTTCTGACGCGAAGTGGTGGAGCTGGCGGACTGCGGGATTCTGCTGGATGTGAATAACATTTATGTTTCCAGCAAGAATCACAGTTTTGATCCGTACGATTATCTGAACAACATCCCGCATCACCGCGTCGGGCAGATGCACATCGCCGGGCACAGCAAATATGAGAAGTACATTCTGGACACGCACGATCATCCGGTGCTGGACCCGGTGTGGAAGATGTACGCACATGCGACTCAGGAAATGCGGGCCGACTTCGACCTTGCTGGAATGGGATGCGCATATCCCTTCGTTCAATGAAGTGCATCGGGAAGCATTGAAGGCGAAGAAGTTTTTGAATGCGGTGAAGGAAAAGAAGGACGACGCCGCGGCTGCGCTGGCGACGGCTTGAATCGCATGCCACGGACGATTTCCAAAGTTAAAAAACGGCAGACGCATGGGGAGTTGCGGCAATTGCAACGATTGACCGGCGCGGTCATCATGAACCCGCTGTCGAAGAAGTGGGGAATGCAGCGGAAGTGGATCGACGATCGGGATATGCGGGTAGTCGCCCGGGAATTCATCAAGCCAAACGACCGGCTGAGCAGTTTTGAGCGGATCGAAATCTACAACAAGCAATATTGGTTTCGGCTGATTGATTCGTTCTACAGCGATTTTCCCGGGCTTCGTGGGGTGCTGGGACGATTGAAATTCAATAAGCTCGCCTGTTCATACCTGATCAAATATCCATCGCGCAGCTATACGATGCGGAACCTGGGGCGGGATTTGCCACGGTTTATTCAGGAGAATCCGAAGCTGGTTGAGCCGCGGTTTGAACTGGCGTCGGATATGGCGCGATTTGAGTGGGCGCAGGTGGAGGCGTTCGATGGGCCGGCGCTTCCGGCGCTGACGGTGGATGATCTTCTCGGAAAGGACCCGGCGAAGCTTCGCATGGGGATTCAGCCGTATATCACGGTGCTCAAACTAAAATATCCGGTGGATGATTATGTGATCCGGCTGAAAAAAAGCGGGTTGCGCGGGGATGCAAGCAATGCGATTGAAGAGGATGCGCCGGAGGAGGCCCAGCCCAAACGGCGCATCCTGATTCCGCGGCCGAAGCAGACCTTTGTCGTCGTGCATCGGCATGACAATACGCTGTATTACAAGCGGATCGAGGAGCAGGGGTATCGGCTACTGGATTCGCTGAGCAAAGGGGCGACGCTGGTAAAAGCGATCAAATCGGCGTTCAGGAGCGATCCTGACCCGGAGTTGGTCCGAGAATGGTTCGAGACCTGGACGGAACTTGGGTGGTTCTGTAAGCCGCGTTGAGTTTGCGATGTGGGCGATCTTTCTTGCCGGCTGAGCCGATGTATTGGATAGTTGCAGTGGTCCACCATGACACAGTCGGACGAATTGAGTCCGAGTGAGGTTTTACCGCCCCCGCCGGCGGCGACGCTGGAGTATTTATCAGCGCCGGCGACGGAGCAGGTTTGGCGCGATGGGATGATGTTGGTGATCGCGCCGAATTCTGCGCTCCCGGCACGATGCCTTAAATGCAACGGCGATCCCGGCGCGTTCACGACCTCCACCAAAATTTCCACAATGAGCGCGTGGTATCCGCTGTTCAGTTCCGCGGGTTGGAACGCGCATATCGTGGATGACCGTCCCATCTATATCCCGTTCAGCCTTTGTCCGCGCCATCGATTGAAATCGCTCGCGCGGATTGGGTTCATCGGTCTGATCATTATTTTGACGAATGTGTTTACCCTTTTGTGGAAAACAAACGCTTTGGGGTGGGCGACCGATTTGATGGCGATACTCGTACCGGTCGTGCTGATGGTGGTGATGGGGCTTAGCATGCGGCCGATCATTCGGCCGCGACGAGTGCATCGTGGGTTGGCGTGGTTCGCGGGGGCCGGGGCGGAATTTTTGGAATCTTTGCCTGAATTGAATGGGCGGAAGACTTCTGAGGTTTCTCCGCAGCCGGAGGAGGAGGCGGAAGATATACCAGTTGTTAGCAGCGAATACCCCCGGCAGGAATCGAACCTGCAACCGCGAGATTAGAAATCTCGTGCTCTGTCCAGTTGAGCTACGGGGTGCTTCGCCTTCAATGTACGCCTGTTAAACGGTTTTTCAAAGATGCGGTAGAAAACCCACGAAATTCCCAGCAGCAGCGGCACGCCAAACACCAGGTAACATCCGAATTGCTCATATTGCCCCAAACCGGCCCGATCCAGCCCGATTTTCATCAGCGCGAGCAGCGGATCATGGATCAGATAAACGCTGTAGTAGATTGTTCCAATCCCCACGAGCCAGCGCTGCGACAAACTTCGCAGCAGCCAATGTCCTTCGGCCGCCGACCCGAAGATCAGCAAACAAGCCGTCGCCACCGCGATCCACGAATCGAAAAACCAGTGGACGCTGATTCCTTCCCACCCATCCGGCGTGAGAAAGCGAAACTGCCCATAAGAAAACGCTAGCGTAACTCCCGCATAAGCGGCAAACAGAATCGCCGCCAGCCATCCATAAAAAAATCGCTCATACCCGCGCTGCGATCGTTCGCGCACCGCGGCCGCCATCCCGAACGAAAACAAACCCAAAAACCAGGGAGCCGCCGCGTGCCCTTTGCCAGTCGCCAAAAAAATCCCCAGTCCCAAAATCAGGGCGACGATAACCGTCCCCGTCATTCCGATCCATCTCCAAAGCGGCAGCAGCACCAACGGAAACAACAGATAAATCTGCCACAACGTCGCCACGATCCAGATCGGCGGATCAGCCTTGAACGCCCAGCGATACGAAAAATTATCAATCAGCAGAAAATGCGAAATAATCATCTTGATCGATCCCGGCCCCGAAATCGGCAGCGCGTCCTGCCATTCCACGCTCACCCGAGTCTGCAGCAGCGGCACCAATCGAATCAGCAATACCGATCCAATGAACGCAGCAAAATAAGGCGGCAACAATCGCCCAGCCCGATGCCGCAGATATTGCCCCCAGCCACCCGCCAGCCGCCCATCGCTGGCCAACGCCTCCCGCATCAGCAGATACCCGGAGAGCGTCACAAAAACCGACAGGCTCGCCCGCCCATTGCTCACCCAATTAAGCCCATCGCGCAGCGTAGCCTTCCACCCGGTATAAGGCCAAAAGACCAGCGTCGAGCGAAACACATGATCCAACACCACCAGCAGCACAGCGATCGCGCGCAACCCTTCGACGTATTTCAAATGTTTCTTGGGAGATTCCATCAGAGGTCAAGCCGAAGGCGCAGATTTAATTCTTTCCGTTCCCAAAGGCCCGCTGGTACATTGACAGGCCAGCCGGCTGTGTCAGTTGCGGCCGCGCCTGTTATATACGAGCCAATGGTTTCGGCCGTCACGAAACGTGCAACCGATCATCACATTCTTTTTTATTATATGATATTTCTGAGTTCCCGCTGCTTCAGTCGCATACCTAACCGGCTACCCATCTCATGAACATCCTTGGCTTAGACATCGGCTCCTCCTCCGTCAAAGCAGGCATCGTCCGCAACGGCCAAATCATCGGCTCTCTCACCCGCGACACTTACCCCACTCACTTCGACGGCCAAAAAGTCGAAGTCGATCCACAAAAAGTATTGAAAGCCATCGCCCGCGCCATCTCCGAACTAGGCCCCGGCTGTCGCAAGGTCGACGCCATCGGCCTATCCGTCATGTCCCCAGCCTGGATCGCGATGGACCGCCTCGGCAAACCCCTCACCCGCCTCATTACCCACCAGGATCGCCGCAGCGTGCAAATCGCCCACGACCTGGAAAACCGCGTCGGCATGAAGCGATTCCTAAGCATTGCCGGCAACCGCCCCTTCCCCGGCGGCATCAGCATCACCACGCTCGCCTGGCACGTGAAACACGAGCCCCAAATCATCCGCAAAGCTGATCTGATCGGACACCTCAACACATTCATCCATCGCCAATTCACCAGCGAGCGTGTCATCGACCCGTCCAACGCCTCCTTCACCGGCCTGTACGAAACCCTAAAGCAGGGCACATGGAGCAACGAACTCTGCCAAGCCGCCGGCATCACCAAATCAAAACTCCCGGACATCTACGAATCCAATCAAATCCCCGGCAAGATTTCCGCTGCCGCGGCACGTCGTTTCAACCTGACCGAAGGCACGCCCCTCATGGCCGGCATGGTCGACACCAGCGCCGCCCTCATGCTTTTCGGCCCCAGCGTCGGCCAACTCATCAACGTCAGCGGCTCCACCGATGTCCTCAGCCTCTGCACCAACCATCCGCGCCCCGATGAAAAGCTTCTCACCCGCGCCCTGGGCGTCGGCAAACTCTGGCTCTCCGTCGGCACACTCGCCGCCGCCGGTTCAGCCATCGTCTGGGCCCGCGAACAACTCTTCTCGGATCTCTCAACGGATGCGTTCTACAAATTGGTAACCAAGCTAGCCCGAAAACCAAACCAATCCCCAGCCGCCACGCCGGTCATCTTCGAGCCATATCTCGCAGGTGAGCGCACAAGCATCGACCAGAAATACGCCTCCTTCTCCAATCTAAAACTAGCCACCACCCGTCAGGACCTCCTCGAATCCATCATCGATTCCCTCGCCAAAGCCAGCGCCGCGCCTCACCCTCCTCAAATCCCGCGGCATAAAAATCAAACGAACCGTCTTCGCCAGCGGCGGCGCAGCCAACTCTCTTCACGAAGTCCTCTACAGAGATTGGCCCGGCCAATGGCGATTCAAATCCGAACAGGAAGCCTCCCTGCGCGGATTATCGCGCCTGACCCCAACCCCTCTTTAGATGTCACGCGGCTAATTCCTCACCCGCCCTTGTACGATAGAATGATCGTCGCTTTGCAATATTGCTGAATGTCATACAGAACCGTCTTACTCTTCGGCCCACCCGGCAGCGGAAAAGGAACCCAGGGCAAAATCCTCGGCGCCATGCCCGCACATTTCCACTGCGCCTGCGGCGACGTCTTCCGCTCTCTCGACCCTAAAAGCGAAATGGGCCAGGAGTTCGCCAAATATTCCAAAACCGGCTCCCTCGTCCCGGATGAATTGACGGTCAAACTCTGGCGCACCTCCATCGAAAGCCTGGCCGCGTCGGGCCAGTACAAACCCGCCGATCAATACCTCCTGCTCGACGGAATCCCGCGAACGCTCGAACAGGCCCAGCTCATGCAGGACGACCTCGACGTCCGGGCCGTCATCAATCTCTATTGCAACGACATCGCCCAGATCGTCGCCCGTCTCAGCAAGCGCGCCCTTCTGGAACATCGCCCGGACGACACCGACATCGAAGTCATCCGTCATCGAATCGACGTGTACGAGGAACAAACCCAGCCGCTGCTGAATTTCTACACCTTCGGCAAGATTTACCGCGTCAACGCCACCCGTCCGCCGGAAATGGTGACGGCCGACATCCTCAAAGTCATCGAAACCATCCGGCGCGACTGGTAGTTGTTCTGCAAATTCACGCAAGCAAGCGATCACTCATTCAGAAAATCGATAGTAAAACCGACTCGCCGGAAACCCCGGATACAACTGCTGTGCAACGAACAGCACCGAAAATGCGGCAATCAAAACCGCCACCACCAGCAAAACTCGCTCAAACTTCTTCCCAACATTTTTTGAAGGGCCGCCCAAAAATATCATCAGCGGCAGCACCGGAATCAGATACCTTCCCTGAAATCCAGCGAGAGCATTTTCGCCCACAGACCTGCATTCAATGTAATACCCCGCCAGCATCGCCGCGACTGTGACGATCGCCGTGCAAACGGCAATGGCCGTCCCGCGCCAATAACGCGGCCGCCCATTCGCACCGGCCCCTGTCAGCAGCAGCGCGTAATAAACAATGACCAATACCAGCGGCAACATCAGCTCATTCCACCCGAACACGCCGATCACGCCCGTCGCGATCTCTTTTCCATAAAGGACCACAGTGGAAATCAAAATCGGAACAATTCTCCCGAGATGATGCAAAAGATATTGCTCCTGCGCCGGCGGGTTAATAGCCGGATTCAAATCAATCAGCGGAATCCCCCGAAACTGCGACATCCAGAGCAAAACCGCCATGCAATTGCAGAGTAAAATTCCCCCAACAATCGCGGCATACCTGCCGAAACCTCCCAATCGCTTCGGAGGAATCATCAAAACCAGCAGTGCGATCGGACAGTACGCCAGCTTCGTGAGCGAGAGACAAATGGTCGAGACGAAGAGCAGTAATAATTCGAATTTGGATGCGATGCCTTCCAGAAACGCAACCCGCCAAACAAAAGTTGCGACGACAATCGCCATCGCAATCGTCACCCCATCAGCCGAGAGCGACCCCGCCTGATAAAGCGACATCGGCAACAGCGCGATCAATGCCAGCGTCAATCGGCCTTCTGGCTGCGGCATCATCCTCAGAGCCGCATACACCAGCAGAACATAACCGATCAGATTCGCTTCTCTCCCGCAGTACATGACTGCCAGCGCCGAGCGAAAACAGAATTGCGCAACAGCAATTCCAATACCCTGCGGAAGAAAAGGAACCCAGGGATACGCCGCAATGTTGGGGAAGGTCATGAACACGAGGTCATGCGTATCGAAAGGGATGCGCCGCGCGTGAAGTATTTCCGCAACGCTGACGCCGTTGTACGAAACCCTTTCAAACCGTTTGGCGAGTGTTGAGATTCCCGCCGGAACGTAGCCCCCAAGAATGCCATGCTGTTGCTGCCGCGAAAGCCATTGCAGCCGCGAGACCTGATACGTCCGCGCAAAATGCGCCGATTCATCCGGCGCCTTCAATGGCGGATTCACAAAGACGAACCCATTACCCAGCAAAAACGCAGCGATCGCAAACCAGTGCGGTAACCGTTGGTGGTTCGTCATCTCGCCCGCTATCGTTGCCGGCCTGTTGCAAATGGCGGCTGCTCTTATTCCTGCCCGATAATCAACTGCTGAAGCTGATCGAGCGCCTTATCATTCTGTCCCTGCCCCTTGTAAAGATCATACAAGGTCATCCGAATCGCCCGCTGCACCGGCCGGCTCTTGGAGTCGTAAAGCGCCTTCGTGAAAAAGTCGATCGACACCTGCGGGTCCTTGCTCCGCAGCAAATCCTTCGCCTCAATCACCGCCTGCACGCCGGTGGCATCCGCACTGTTGGCAATCGCCGCCGAATGCTCGACAAACCACAAATAGGAATTCGCATCAATGGTCGCCGATCCCTGCGCCGCCCCCGGCGGGGGGGCGTCATCCGCCAGCAATCCACACACGCAAGTCGCCACCACCACTGGCATTGCCCACGCCAAAAGCCTCTTCATAGGAGCCTCCCAAATGTAAAAGGAACATTAAGACCCAAAACCAAGTCCCAAGCCAAGTCATTGTGCCCAAGCCTACGCGACACTATGCTATCCGCCCCGCAAAGACGTTCTACAATGAAAGCCATAGAATGAATCAAGTGCTGAATAACATCCGAAATGTCGCCATCATCGCTCACGTCGACCATGGCAAGACCACCCTGGTTGACGCTCTGCTGCGCCAAAGTGGCAATTTCCGCGAAAGCCAGACCCGCCAGGATACCCTTCTGGACTCCAACCCCCTCGAACGCGAGCGTGGAATCACGATTTTGGCCAAAAACGTGGCCATCAATTACAAGGGCCCCGACGGCAAAACTACCAAGATCAACCTCATCGACACCCCCGGCCACGCCGATTTCGGCGGCGAAGTCGAACGCGTCCTAGGCATGGCCGACGGCGTTTTCCTCCTCGTGGACGCCGCCGAGGGCCCCATGCCCCAAACCCGCTTCGTCCTGAAAAAGGCCTTCCAGCATGAGCTTCGCCCGATCGTGGTCCTCAACAAAATCGACCGTCCCGACGCCCGCGCCCATGAGGTGCTGGATGAGGTCTTCGATCTCTTTGTTGAGCTCGGTGCCGACGACGAAACACTCGACTTCCCCGTTCTCTATGCCAGCGGCCGCGCCGGAACCGCCTCCTGGCATCTCGAGGAAAAAGGAACCGACATCACCCCGGTCTTCGAAGCCCTGCTCAAGCACGTCCCGGCCCCGCACGGCGACCCCGATAAATCCCTCCAGATCCAGATCAGCAGCATCCTCTACAACGACTATGTCGGCCGCATCGGCGTCGGCAGAATCTACAACGGCCGCATCAAGACCGGCCAGCAGGTCGCCGTCATCCGCCGCGACGAAACACAGGTCAAGAGCAAGGTCCAGCAGGTCCAGGTTTTCGACGGACTCGGCCGAACCGATGTCGAAGAAGCCTCCGCCGGCGATATCGTCGCCCTCGTCGGCCTCGAATCGGTGGACATTGCCGATTCCATCTGCGACGCTCTGAACCCGCAGCCGCTGGTCGCCACCGAAATCGAACCGCCGACGCTTACCATGATGTTCAGCGTCAACGATTCCCCGTTCGTCGGCAAAGAAGGCAAGTACGTCACCAGCCGAAATCTCCGCGAACGCCTCTTCAAGGAATTGGAAAGCAACGTCGCCCTGAAGGTCGAGGAGAGCGCCAACAAAGACGCCTTCAAAGTCTCCGGCCGCGGCCTGTTGCACTTAGGCATCCTCATCGAAAACATGCGACGCGAAGGTTACGAGCTTTCCATCAGCAAGCCGCACGTCATTATCAAAAAAGACGAAGCCGGCAACACACTCGAGCCCATCGAATATCTCGTGATCGACGTCCCCGAGAAAAATCTCGGCGGCGTCATGGAACTCATCGGCAACCGCCGCGGCGAAATGGTCCGCATGGACAACCGTGAAGGCCAGGTCCACCTCGAATTCACCATCCCCGCCCGCGGCCTGATCGGCGTCCGCACCCGCATGCTGACTGCCACGCAGGGCCAAGCCGTTATGCACCACAATTTCCACGAATACGCCCCCATGCGCGGCGAAGTCCCCGCCCGCGTCAACGGTGTCATGATCTCCAACTGCGCCGCGAGCGTAAACGCCTTCGCCCTCAACACCCTGCAGGAGCGCGGCGTCCTCTTCGTCGATCCCTCCGAACCGGTCTACGAAGGCCAAGTCGTCGGCGAGCATTGCCGCACCGATGACATCGTTGTGAACCCAACGAAAGCCAAAAAGCTTTCCAACATGCGAACCACCAGCAGCGACGAGAACATCATCCTCAAGCCCTCCAGAAAGATGACGCTTGAGCAAGCCCTGGAATACATCGAAGAAGACGAACTCGTCGAAGTAACGCCCAAGAGCATTCGTCTGCGAAAAGATTTGCTCACCGAAAACGAGCGCAAACGCCACAACCGCAAAGCAGCGGTGGCCGTCGAAGCCTGACACCCTTTTTGCCGCGTCGCCTGCCTGCGACGCGATGACCACGCTGCCGCCCCGAGTGGGGTGGGTGCGGGAGGGGCCAGCCCCTCCTGCATTGCATTCGCATTTGAATTCAATCGATTACCCAAAAACTACGATCAATTT
Organism: uncultured Phycisphaerales bacterium; assembly: GCA_963773725.1. GTDB lineage: Bacteria > Planctomycetota > Phycisphaerae > Tepidisphaerales > Tepidisphaeraceae > PALSA-1353. Next base: position 501,097 of record CAVZCA010000004.1, on the reverse strand, counting down.
CTTCCGGCGATCGCCTTGCGCATGCCGATCCATCAATATTCAGATAGAGCCATTTTGACTCAAAACCACAATCGCGTATTCTCAATTTCCATGACTCGCCCAATCATCGGCATTACCATCGACACCCACGAAGACGGTGACAAATACGAATCGCCCTTCGCCTACGCCAAGGCTGTCGAGCGAGCCGGCGGTCTCCCGCTCTTGATCCCATATCAAACCGATCTCGCATTAATCCCCCAGATCGTCGATCAATTCGATGGCATCCTCTTCACCGGCGGCAACGATCTCGATCCCGCTCTCTACGACCAGGCATGGCATCCCAAAGCCGAGCACATCGACCCGGCCCGCCAGAAATTTGAACTCGCCCTCATGGCCGAAGTCGAAAAACGCCGGCTCCCCACCCTCGGCGTCTGCATGGGCTCACAACTGATGAACGTCTATCGTGGCGGCAGCATGCACCAATTTCTCCCCGACCTCCCAAACAAATCGCCAATCGAACACCGAAAAATCGGCGACAATTATCCGCGCCACCCGGTTACGCTCGACCCGCAATCCCAAATCGGCAAATCCATCGGCAAGCCGCTGATCTCCGCCAACAGCTATCACAAGCAAGCCGCTGACCGCCTCGGCCGCGGCTTGCGCGTTATCGCCACGTCTCCCGACGGCGTCATCGAAGGATTCGAAGACCCAACCTTCCCCCTATTCGCCGCCGTTCAATGGCACCCTGAGCGCCTCATCGATGAGCCTGAGCATCTCGCTCCGTTCAAGCTTCTCGTCGAAACGTCCCGAAAGCAGTCTGCCAATCAATCATCGCTATCGCGCAGCGGCACGGTATAATTTGCACAGGTGAAATCATGACCGTGCAGACAGTCAAGCTGGGCCGTGAACGATTCGTGTTGCTCAGGGAGAAGGATTACCGCCAGTTGAAGGCGAAAGCTGACCGGCAGGAATCCCCAGGGCGGTCACGTCGGCTGACCGCACAGGACCGGGGCGATATCGCCGAAGCACGCCGACGCCGCAACGAGTCGGCCCATCCCTATTCAGAATTGCGCAAAGAACTCGGGCTGAAATGAGCTACAAGATTTTGTACCGCGCATCGGTCAAGCGTGAAATGCGCCGACTGGATGCAGACTGTAAAACGAATAGACACCGCTATTCTTGCCTTGGCTGACAATCCGCGTCTAGCAGGATGCGTCAGACTCTCGGGTCAATTCCATCTATGGCGCATCCGCATCGGGGACTATCGTGTGCTCTACGAAATTCAGGATAAGCTGTTAATTGTATTGGTCGTGAGCGTGGCGCATCGGCGCGAAGTTTATCGGGGATTGTGATCTCGAACCAACTGCAAGTAAATCCAATCCACCTAAATAGGTACTCAAAATATTCTGGATAATCGTCGTTTGATCCGGCGCAGAGCCGATGTCGTTATCTCCCGCAAATTATCCCGTGTGCGCATGCCGGCATCGCGCAAAAGCGAAGGAGACATTTCTACTCGAATTCCCGGCCCTCGCGATTCAATATAAATCGCCCGCATCTCCGCAGTGAAAAGAGCGGCGAATCTCGTCAGCCCAGGCATCCGCAGCGGAGCGATCTTATCAGGCATGACGGTAATTAGCGGATTCGTATTGATCTCCCACGTCACCACCTTCCCATCCAGAAGGCTGTAATCGATCCGGCCATAATCGATATTGGCTAATTTGAAAATTTCTCCCACCTCCCGTTTATGCGGGTTGCCTGATTGATAAATTTCTTCCTCGGCAACGGTTGCCTCCGTGATCACGCTGGGCGATTTCAATACCCAATCGTTGCCGTGCAGAAGATGCCGCGCGATGATTTTCCCGTTCACGCAGAAGGCCGAATATTTGCGGAACATCCCGGCGCTGTCAGCAGTCTGGCAATATTCAACTATCAGCAGATCGTCTTTGGGAATTCCAGAATTTACCACACTCGAAATCGCTTCGTCGAGTTGGTTCCTGTCGCTCAGCAGATGCGTCAGACTCCCATCGTGCCGCGTTCTCAAGCCTGAGAAATACCGGAAAACGGACGCCATTCAGATTTTCCCCAACCCGGAAGACCGCAAAGGAATTCTGACCCGCACGGTGTAATTCGCGGAGCAGCGCCTCCCGCCGAAGAACGTTGCCCGGAGCATTCAGCAATCGCACGCCGTCGCCCGCCAAGGCCAGCGTCTGATAGAGCTTTTGAGCCAGTTCCAGTTGCGGATCGGTGAGACGTTCGAGGTCGGAGAAAATATAAGTGCCGCGCCGAAGCCGGCGGAAATTAAAAATCCGGTCGTAAAAAATGGGCTGGATGATGTCGCGGTTTTCGCGCCCCCAGGTGTCCAGATATTCCGTAATGGTGTAAGCGTGCTGGCGCGTGACGAGATAAAAAATCATCGCGTCGTTTCGCCAGGCGATTTGAATTGCGGATCAAGGGAATGATGCGAATGTACGGCCAGCCATCGGCCTTCACGACGCCGAAGAATATACGTCGCCCGCCCGCAGCGATCGTACCACCCCTGCCGGTCGTTGCCTCCCTGCGACATCCACGGCACGGCAATCCACGCGATATTCTGCTCGATGTCGATCTGCGCCTGCTCGAAATGAAATTGAAACCCGCGTGTTGCGCCCAAATCGGCCGCCACTGCTCGCGCGTCAGCGAATCAAGATCGAGCACCATCGTCGCCCGCGTCCCGAAAGCGACAACTTCCTCCACGAACAATTCGCGCCCGCGAGCGTAATCTTTCGCCCGGACCGCCGCGGAAAATTCTTCCAGCCACCGGCGCACCTCGACGGCATCTCCGTCGAAGTCAGCGGGCGTGGGTTTATGATGGGTCATTTTCACGAGCATTTTGCGTGCCGGATTGTTCCGGTCTTCTATCTATCGGTCAATTCCAAAAATGATTCACTGCCCGGGTCAGGAAACTCGATAAATTGCACGGACGAAACCAGAACACATTGGCATTGCAGGAGTTGATGAAGGGACAAAATGCCGATATCGTTGCAACGTGGCCGAGTACCCAAGTGGACTAAGGGGACGGATTGCAAATCCGTTATTCGTCGGTTCGAATCCGACCTCGGCCTTTCCCCTCCTCTGACCCAACCCGAAAAATCACGCCGATCGGCGAAGTTTTGACAGCTGTGGATTGCACATATTCGGATCCGCGCCTCAGCAAAATCGTTTCGTCCGATAACCCAAAAAACATTCCGCGCCTGCATTTGTGAACCAAGCAACCGGAGAATGATCCCAGTATTGCCGATCAAAGATGGTCGTTTTTTGATATGTGATGCACCTCTTGCTCGAACAACAACTTCGTAAACAGAGCGATCTTTCTTCGCCAATCTTAAAGAGCGGGCCCTCGCCATCAGCAAACGCCTGGCACAAATGCCGGAAGGAGATGTTCAAGTGAGCAGCACCGAAGGCAAAGGCAGCACATTCACGGTCAGCCTCAACGTCACGCCACCTGCTGGCGCGGAAGTCCAGCCCGCGCCCATCCAATTGCCGCCGGCACAAGCCACCGCAACTGGAACGCCCGCTTTGGCCGGCCTGCGCATCCTGCTGGCCGAGGACGGCGAAGACAATCAGGAGCTGATCAACCTGCATCTAACCATCGGCGGCGCCCAGGTGACCCTTGTCGAAAATGGAACACAAGCCTGCGCCGCCGCCCTGGCCGCCCTCAAAGCCGGCCAGCCGTTCGATGTCATCCTGATGGATATAGAGATGCCGCAGATGGATGGGTACGAAGCCACCGCTCACCTCCGAGAATGTGGCTACGCTGCTCCCATCATCGCCCTGACAGCTCATGTCATGACCGGTGACAAAGAAAAATGCCTGGCCAGCGGCTGCGACGACTTTCTGGGTAAGCCGATCGATCCCGCGGTGCTCTTAAGTGCTGTTTCAAAAGTGGCACGCTCTACCCGCCCTGAACTTGTTGAAGTACGCCGCAGCGCATAATGAATTTCGCAACCTCCCTAAACCGAATTACTTATGTCCAAGCAAGCTCAACAGGCCAAAAGAATCGACTCAATTAATTAAACATTCGCAATTTTTTGCTTGCACGAAAAATGGTTAATCTGTAAATTGACCAGAGTTCCAGAAATGAAGTCAGTTATTCATTTCCTGCGAGAGATTGAAAAAAGTAGGGAGAGAGAAACATGAACCCCTTCGCATTTTGCGCGCAAGGCGCTCCGAAAACGGTCAACATATCTCTTGATCGCCGCGATCGCGGGTGTCAGCGCATGCAGCCCCGCTCATGCTGCACTTGTCCTCACGATCAATCAAACTGGCATGGGACCCACTGTGGTGAATGACAACGGCCCCGGCGATACGAACAACTCTCCGGGCACTATCACTTGGCAGGAAACCTTGGTCGGCGGCCTCACCGTTTCCGTCATCACCGGCGTGAGCAACAGCCCAGGAAATCCCTCACAAGGCACGATCTCGCAAACTCAGGTTGATGTCACGAATGGAACTGTTAACTCTGAAGTATTGTCGGCCAATCTGACTGACACCGGATTCACATCTCCCGGCAGCCCAAGAACATTGTTAAGCAACATCAATGCAAACTTTGTGAACTCCTTACCAGGCGATTCCGTCTCCTTGGAAAGCACTGCCAATTCCACTTCTACTCCGCTCCAGAACTTGGTGGCTAGCGGTGTTAACAGCGTGAGCGTTCCTTTCCTCGATACCGGCACCTATTCGCTCACAAATCTCACGACGGTAACACTCGCCCCCGGTGAGACAGCAATCATTTCTGACACCACGACAGTAGTCCCCGAGCCCGCTTCTTTGTCGCTGTTGGCGATTGGCGCTTTCGGCTTGATGACGAGCCGCAATCGCAGGAAATGATCGCTGAGAGTACTGACCGATCAGTCTTTCCGCATCGCCGGCACAACCCGGCTTCCGATCAACTCAATCGAACTCAGCATTTTCTCGTGCTGCAAACCGGCAACGCTCATCTGAAAACTAAGCCGTGAGATTCCGCCAAGCGATTCACTGAACCGCCGGACCTTCTCGACGGCCGAATCTGGATCGCCAACGATCAATGCCCCGGTCGGACCCCGCAGCGCCTCAAATTGTGCCCGAGTCACCGGAGGCCATCCTCGCTCCCTCCCGATTTCCGTAAACGACTTGGCGTACCCCGGGAAAAAGTCAGTCGCAGCCTGATCGTCAGTCTCCGCAACATAACCCAGCGCATGCACGCCAACCTTCAGTTTTTTCGGATCATGCCCCGCCTTCATGCCCGCTTCGCGATACAAATCCACCAGCGGCCGAAACCGGTGCGGTTCTCCGCCGATGATCGCCACCATCAGCGGCATCCCCAATCTTCCCGCCCGCGCGAACGACGCGGGCGTTCCACCGACCCCCAGCCACACCGGCAACGGATCCTGCAACGGCCGCGGATATACGCCTTGCCCCGTCAGCGCCGGTCGGTGCTTCCCGTTCCAATGCACGTTTGTCTGCTTTAGAAGCGTCAGCAGCAAATCCAACTTCTCAGTGAAGAGCGATTCATAGTCATCCAACTCAAGCCCGAATAGCGGAAATGCTTCAATGAACGACCCGCGGCCGACGATCATCTCCGCCCGGCCTCCCGAGATCAGATCCAGCGTGGCGAACTCCTGAAACACCCGCACCGGGTCGGCAGCGCTCAGCACGGTCACCGCGCTGGTGAGCCGGATGCGCCGGGTCCGAGCCGCCGCCGCCGCCAGGATGACCGCCGGCGCCGAGTCCAGAAAATCCGCCCGGTGATGTTCCCCAAGCCCGAACATGTCCAGCCCAGCCCGGTCCGCCAACTCGATCTCCGCGAGGAGATTGGCAATCCGCGCCGCCGGGGTAATGGTCTGCCCCGTGGCAAGGTCGGGTGCATTAGCAATGAAACTATCAATTCCGATTTGCATTGGTGCGAGAAATCCCCGGGTCATCAAAAAGCGGAGGAGGTGAGATTCGAACTCACGAGACCCTTTCGGGCCTACCGGTTTTCAAGACCGGCGCATTCGACCACTCTGCCACTCCTCCGGGATGTATCAAACGTTCGGTAAAACCGTGATTTCCATCGGTTTCTCCTAGCGTTCCGCGCGATCCTACCGCATCCGATTTCACTCCGCCAGACTCCAACGGGATTCGAGAAGATTCACTTCTCACTGACAAGTCAGGTGACAAGAGATTTGATGCAGACTTTCCGTAGATTCCCGTGGCCACATTTGTCGGGCAGCCGACAGAACCATCCGAAACATGCGGGAGACTTCGGTGCGTTTTGGCGGATTGAATGTTTGTGCTAGGGGCATCTTCCCAGCGAAACGAGATTTCAATAGCGCGGCCATGTTCTTAGTATCCGCCCGAAACGTTCCGTTTGAGATAAGCCCGCCAGCCCCCAAAGTGCGTGATCTCCTCCGCGTCTTGCAGCGCGAAGGGCTCGCACAAAAAACCTTTGACGAATGTCCCATCGTCCAGCTTTACCGATCCGATGACCAGCGGGGGAGGGACTTCCGCGACGAAGCTGCCAAACGCTTCGTTCGTCAGTTGCCACACCTCCACCTCGATGGCGGAGCCGGCGCTTTCATCAACACGCACAAGACCGGGCTTGGGCGGCGTGGTTCCGGACAATGCGTAAAAGCGATAGCAGGGCGATGTGCGACACGCGCGCACCAAGCGAGCCTTGCGCTGTGTGAGTTGCCAGTTAAGCGGCTGGCCCGTGAGATGCGCACCGACAACCGCCAACAATACTCCCCGCCGATCATCCCGGATTTCCCTGGCTTCTGGAAAGCCGGCCCCAGTCGCACCCAATTTGAGCGACGACGCCCGATGAAAATCATCCGCGAGTTTCAACAGCGGCTGATCCTGCCCGGCCGGCGCAATCAGCGTAACGCCCACTGGCAGCCCAGCGGACGTGAATCCAGCCGGAATCGCAACCCCGCACAAATCCATCAGATTGACGAACTGCGTGTAATACCCCAGGTTTTTATTCAACTGAATCGGATCGGCCATCACCTCGTCGCGCGTATAAATCGTACCGGTCGTCGGCAGCAACATCAGATCGATGTTCTCCCACTCCGTTTTAGCCGTCTGGCAAAATTCCGCGAGACGATGTGCCGCCGTGAAAGTATCCGCCGCACTAAACCGAGCGGCGCTCGACAAAATCATCGAAATGACAGGCAGCACCGCCTCCGGATGTGCTTTGACGAAATCGCCCACCGCAGCCACGCGCTCGGCAACCCACGGCCCTTGATAGAGCAAATCCCCAGCTTTAAGAAATGGCTCGAAATTAATGACAATCTTCTGCGCACCAAGCGTTGCCAGACGCTCAACTGCGGATTTGTAAATCGTTTCGAATTCTCGATTGCCAAAGAATTGCAATTGATCATCACGAGGAACGCCGAATCGAATTGCCGTGGATGGAAAGGCGGATTGTGGCAGTTCTTCAGTTCGCCTTGAATAAGGATCAGCCTGATCAAAACCGTGCGCGATTTCGCCAACCGCTGCCGCGTCGCCGCAGGTGAGTGCGAAGATCGATACACAGTCCAGCGACTGACAAGCCGGAACAACGCCGGCACTGCTCACCAGTCCCCGCGTCGGCTTGAATCCAACAATATTATTAAATGCCGCCGGCACCCGCCCCGAGCCGGCTGTATCCGTGCCGAGCGCGAAGCTGACCAATCCCGCCGCCACCGCGACAGCCGATCCCGAACTCGATCCCCCGGAAATATATTTCCCATCAAACGTATTTCGGCATGCCCCATAGGGCGAGCGCACGCCGACCAATCCCGTCGCGAACTGGTCGAGGTTGGTCTTGCCAACCAAAATCGCCCCAGCCTCGCAAAGCTTCCGCACAACCGTAGCAGACTTTCCAGGAGTAAAAGCGAACGCCGGACAAGCAGCCGTCGTAAGCCGCCCGACTACGTCAATATTATCCTTCACCGCAAACGGGACCCCATAAAGCGGCAACTTGCGCCCATCAGTACGAGCCGATTCCACGACGGAAATCTGCGCATTGATTTCAACTTTCCCCAGCCGATCGATCCAGACTGCGGGGTCCGGATACGCTTCGATTCGCCGGCGCACCTCGGCCAGGACATCCGCAATCGTGCATTGCCCCTCGGCATAGTGCGCGGAGAGTGTGACCAGATCAAGCGAGTCGCGGGAACCAAGTGGCATTTCGATCCTCTTATCCGCCGGGAGAACTTCGTTCAAATATACGTCAGAGCTTCGTTCCGTTCCTCATCGGTCACGCGATAGAACCCGCGCGTCCATTCCTTGTATTTCTGCTCCGTATAGATTTGCTGGAATTCCTCGCCGAATGTCTCAGTAATCAGCGGATCAGATTCAAATTCCCGGATCGCATCAAGCAGCGTCTGCGGCAGCCGTGATATTTTGCGTTTCTGCACATCGCGGGTGCTGAACGTATAAAGATTGTCATTCAGCGGCTCCCCCGGATCCAGATCATCACGAATCCCCGCCAATCCCGCGGCCAGACTCACCGCGGAAGCGAGGTAAGGATTAACGCTCATATCCACAGCCCGATTCTCAACACAAGGCCGGCTCATCGGCAGCCGCAGCATCGCCGAACGGTTGTTCTTCCCAAAACACCGCAGCACCGGCGCCCACGACATCTCGGCCAAATCACCCTGCGCGATCAGTCCCTTGTAAGAATTAAACGTCGAGCAGCAGACCGCCGTGATCGCCGGCGCGTGCTTTAGCAACCCCGCGACAAAGTTCAGGCAAATCTTCGAACAGTTCAGCTCATATTTTTTGGGCAGCGCCTCCGCTTTTCCCGACGGCAGAAAAACATTCTTCCCGGTCTTCACATCTGCCAGACTCATATTGAAATGAGCCCCGCTACGGAAATCATTCGAGAACGGCTTGGGCATGAACGTGGCAATCGCCCCGATCGATTGTGCCACCTGCCGGGCCATCGTGCGGAGGAAAATAAACCGATCCGACATCGTCATCGCATCCGCGAAATGGAAATCGAATTCGAATTGCCCCTTCCCACACTCCTGATCGAAGCTATGCATCCCCCAACCCAGCTCCTCGATGTATTTGCACATCGGGTCGAGGAAATCCATCGAGCCGATGGTCTGCCCGACATCGTAACAGGCATTAGGCCCCTTAAATTCCAGCGGCGCAGCGGCACAAGCTTCCCCGCCGAATCCTTCTTGAGAACATAGAATTCCGGCTCAATGCCAAGATCGAATTTGAACCCCATCTCCGCCGCCGTCGCCAGCACCTTGCTCAAAATCACCCGGCTGTCTCCCAGCCACGGCTCACCATGATAATGCGTGCTCGCATTCAGCCACGCATATCGCTTGTCCCATGGGCAGATCACGCAGCTATTCAGATCAGGAACAGTGCAGCACTCATCTTCCTGCGGCCCGACCAATCCCATCCCCTCAACCGCGCCAACGGTGTACAACTCCGTCCCTTCACACATCTCTTCAAATTTCGCCAGCGGAACACATTTGGCCTTGGGAATCCCATGCACGTCAACAAACGCGGCAAAGCAATATTGAACTCCAGCAGCCTGCAACTTCTTTTTCAAAGCGGCAGCCTGATTATTTTCTGTGCTCATGTTCTCTCTCGGAAGTTTGCCGCGACCAATCCAGCGGCGGCGATTCAATTTGGGCCGCTCTGACGAACGCCGTCAGAGCCTCGCCCATCTCAATAAAAAGTCGTCGGCCATCCTCAGCGGTGGCCCGGCTCGGATGCCCGGTCACGCCATTCTTGCTCGTTTGCGGCACCACATACGTAAAGACCTTCCCCCGGTCCGGTCCGGATCATCTTCAATCTTCTCTTTCCGCACATTCTGCGGCTCAAGAAAAAGCATCAGCGCCGTCTCCGCTCGATTGGCATGAAAATCCTCCCCATCATCGATGAACTGATTCCAGATGCTCCGGGTAAATTCAAAGCTGTTCTTCAAGCCAATCTGAAATTGCCCGGCATGATCAAAGCGAATCCGGTCGATCGCGCATCGCAACGACGAAGTATTCCCCCAATGCGAATTGACGATCAGCAACCGCTTGAAACCCGTACGCATCAAAAATTGGCAAATCTCGCGAACCGTCAACCCCAGCGTCTCAGGATAAAGTGACAATGTCCCCGGCCAATGATCCGTATGACCCAGCGAACACCCGTAATCAATCGTCGGCAGCATCGGCACGCCCGTCTTGGCCGATGCATACATGCAGGTCGCCGTCGCCAACACCGAGTCGGTATTCACCGGAAGATGCGGCCCATGTTGTTCGGTGGCTCCAATCGGCAGCAGGCAAAAATCCATCCCGCGCTCAGACATCGCTGATATCTCCGGCCAGGGCATCGATTCCCAGAGAATGGGCCTCGCCTCGGTCAGTGAGTAAACAGCCTCCATAATGGAGCGCACACTATCCATACAGTCGTTCCCTTCCATCTCGCTAAAGCAATAAATGTGCCCCCGAACAAACTGTAGCAAACAACGGGATTTGCTCCGCCGCAACGGCCAACAGTGCGCAGAACCCTCGCAACGCCGGGTCAACCGCCTACGTCATGGGCAATCGCATGGCTGCGATTCAATTCAAGTCCCGCATTTACCCTTGAATACGCGACTTCACAGCCATGGCATCAAAATTGCGGCCTGTTGGGTGACAGGTTGGTCCCGCCGCATGGCGTAGATGTCCCCCAGGTTGCTCCTGGAACATCGAGTTTCGGCACAGCCTCACGGCTCCTGCCGTCCGATCAACAACGCACAACGCTGGCATGGTGAGCAGTATCGGGGCAAAGGTAGGCCAGCGTTATGTCCGTTGCCAACTCCGTTTTTCCGTCTGAGCGGATTCGCGAGCAGATTCTCGCCGCCGCTGATCGCCCGCTCGACCAGGGCACCACCTTTCCCCCGCAAGCCTATACCGATCTCGACCACTACCAATTCGAAGTCGCAAACATTCTCCGCCGTGAATGGCTATCCGTCGGCCACGTCTCGCAGGTTCCCAAACCCGGAGACTATTTCAACCTCGAACTCCTCGGCGAACCGATGATCGTCGTCCGCGGCAAGGACGACGTCGTGCGCATCTCTCGCGCGTCTGTCCCCATCGAGGAATGGACGTAAATCCCACGGAATACGGCCGGCCTGCCAAGGGAAACACGCGCTTTCTCCTCTGCCCATACCATTTCTGGAGCTATGACCTCGACGGCCGCTGCAAAGGTGCGCCGGAGATGCAAAAAGCCGAAGGATTTAACCGAAAAGACGTGGGTCTCGCCTCATTCCGAAGCGAAGTCTGGAACGGCTTCATTTTCGTCACATTCGACCCGGATGTCGCTCCGGTCGCGGAGTTCTACAAAGACATGGGCGCCAAGCTAGCCGAATGGCAGTTGGACAAACTAGAAGTCGTTACGGAGTTAAATTGGGATTGCGCGTTTAACTGGAAAGTACTCGTCGAAAACTTCGCCGAGTGTTACCACCACCTCGGCGCACACATCAAAACATTCGAGCCGATGTTCCCCGCAAAAACCTGCTGGTCCGACCCGGAGCATCCGGCATTCACCGTCGCCCATCTTCCCCTCGTGCAAAAGTTGGCCGAAACCGTCCGGCAGGGCGATTCCGAAGTCCGCACATTCATCGACATCGAAACCGTCTCGATGGAGCACCGCCTCGAATGGTACGTCTATGTCGGGTATCCAACGTTTCTCCTCTTCGCCGCCCCCGACCGGGTCTTCTGGTATCGCCTACTCCCCGACGGCCCGCAAAAAGCCAGGGTGTTGACGACCTTGATGGTATTGCCCAAGGCCAGGGAGATGCCGAATTTCGCCAGGCAATTGGAATCCGAAATCGAGATGCTCAAAAAATTTCATACCGAAGACATGGAAGTCTGCGAGGCGGTTCAAAAGGGAATGAATTCCGCCACCTTTCGCCCGGGCCGTTTGAGCCATCTGGAAATGCCCATCTGGCACATCCAGCGATACCTGGCGCGAAAAATCCGCGAGGCTTCCGCCGCACCGGCAACCGCGTGGACCGGAGCGATGGCCTACGCACCCGCGTGCCAAAGCTGCGAATGAATTTGGAGGGTATGGAGCGAACTCTATGCTGTTTGATAACACACCAGGCCTGGCCGATGCGATCGCGCTCCCCGGAACGCGTTTTCGCGATGGACCGCTGCTGCCCGAAATGGTGGTCGTCCCGCCAGGAAAATTCTGGATGGGGGCTTTCGACGAAGATGATCGATTCGCCGGCGTCTCCGAAAAGCCGCGCCACTGGGTCGAGATCATCCACCCGCTCGCCGTCGGCCGATTCCCCGTCACTTTCGCGGAATGGGACGCCTTCGCCGATTCCGACGCTTTCGCCCATCGTCCCGACGATCACGGCTGGGGACGGGGCCGCCTGCCCGTGCTCAACGTCAGTTGGGAAGACGCCGAGTCATACGTAAGCTGGCTATCCGCCAACACCGGCCGGCCCTATCGCCTTCTCAGCGAATCAGAATGGGAATACTGCTGCCGCGCCGGCGCGACGGGCGTCTTCTCCACCGGCCCGGGAATCTCGGTTCAGGAAGCCAATTTCCTCCAGCTCGATTTTGGCGCCAAACCCGGCATGGGCCGCCCGCTCGCCGTCGGCTCTTATCCACCCAATGCCTTCGGTCTCTGCGATATGCACGGCAACGTCTGCGAGCTCGTCGCCGATGCCTGGCACGATAACTATCAAGGCGCGCCCACCGACGGCTCAGCCTGGGAAGAAACCTCCGCCAATATCTGGCGTGTCGTCCGCAACGGAGGATGGGACGCGCTGCCGCGGATTCTGCGAGCCCCCTTTCGTGATTGGGTCCACCACACCCAGCGACTCGACAACATGGGCTTTCGTGTCGCCTGCGGCCTGGATTAATCGATATGCAAGAGAGGGTTTTGCTAGCGGAAATGACCTGGCCCGAATTGAAGCAGCGCCTGGTCAACGATCCGATCATCCTCATTCCCTGCGGAGCAACAGAACAGCACGGCCCGCATCTGCCGCTCGGCGTCGATGTCTGTCTCTCAACATCACTCGCATCGGAAGTAGCGCGCAATATCGACGGAATCGTCGCCCCCGCATTGGCCTACGGCTACAAGTCAATGCCCCGCTCAGGCGGCGGTCCATTCTTCCCCGGCACCATCAACCTCGACGGCTCAACACTTAGCCACGTCGTCCGCGACATCATTCGCGAATGGTCCCGTCACGGCGTCCGAAAGCTCTGCTTCTTCGATGGCCACTTTGAAAACCAATGGTTCATCACCGAAGGAATCGACCTGGCCGTGCGCGAAATCCGCGATCCCGCGCTGAAGGTAATGCGATTCGAATATTGGGATTTCTTCACAACCCGAACGCTGGAGCAGGTCTTTCCCTCCGGCGATTTCTCAAGCATCGCCCTTGAGCACGCCGCAGTAATCGAGACGTCCCTCATGCTCCATTTCCATCCCGAACTCGTGCGCAAGGAGTTGATCCCCGACAACCCCTCGGCCAATCCGCCGCCATACGATGTCTTCCCAGCCGATCCGGAATTCGCCCCAAAATCCGGCGCTCTGATCACAGCAGCCGGCGCATCAGCCCTAAAAGGAAAAATCATGGCCGAGCAAGCAGCGGCTGATATCGTCAAAGCCATGCGCAAGACGTTCGAGGCGTCATGAAAAATGAAGTAGCCCTGGTAACAGGCACGGCAGGGGGGATCGGCAAAGCCATTGCAATCGCCCTCGCCGCCGCCGGTGCGACAGTCATCCTCTTTGATCTTGCGGATTCATCCGAAACAGTCACACAAATTCGCTCCAGCGGCGGAAAGGCCAGAGGCGTTATCGGCAATGTTTCATCTGAGGCGCAAGTACTCGCATTGTTCGCAGGCATCGAGCGCGAAGAGGCTCGACTCGATATCGCCGTCAACTGCGCCGGCATTCAACTCATCCGGCCCCTGTTGGAAACAACCGAGGATGATTTCGATGCGGTGATCTCCGTCAATCTAAAGGGCACATTCCTCGTCGGACGCGAGGCCGCCCGCATGATGCTACGCCAGCCGCCCGGCAGCAGGATCATCAACATCGCGTCCGAATTAGCCTATTCCGGCCGCGCCCGATACTCCGCCTACTGCGCCAGCAAAGGCGCTATCCCGTCTCTCACCCCAGCCTGGGCACGCGAGCTGGCCCCGCACATCCGCGTCAACGCGGTCGCACCAGGCCCAACAGACACCCCAATGGTCAGCCTCGAAAGCATGACGTCCGAAGAACTGCGCGAAGAATCTAACGTGCCGCTGGGAAGAATCGCCAGACCGGATGAAATCGCCGCCGCCGTCACATTTCTCGCCGGGCCGGGCGCAACTTATTTCACCGGCCAGTGCATCAGCCCCAACGGCGGGGCGGTCATGTTTTGATTGTGTTAATCGATCCAATCCAATTGCCCGCTGAGCGGCTCAACAATCTCCCACGATCGCGACTCAATCACTTCCCGCTCTTTCCACCGCACCACCGGCTTGGAATCGCCAAACAACGGACATCCCTCCCGCCATGGAAGCGTTGACTCAGCAACGATCCATTCGCCAATCGAACCCCTGCGCGTTCCATGCGAAATCTCAACACCAGCATTTGCTACATCCACCGCCAAAATAAAATGCCCGCCAACAGCCACAAGAATTCCCGCGTTTTTCATCCGCATCACAAATGCCTGCCCACCCGTCGAGACCGCATCGTCGATCCTCTCCCAAACCTCCGTATATGGCTCATCAACCCCTTCCTCAATCATCATTCGCTTATGCAAATCAGTGAATATAAGCCGCCCAATATCGCGCTTGCCTGCTCGCGGCTGATAGTCGATCTCTCGATTCCACATCCAGGCCCCATCCGCCGCAGTCAAAGTCCCGGCAAATCCCTCTTGCCTATCTAGCCATGCCCGCTGTTCAGAATTGCAATCTTCAACTGACCGAACCTTGGCAAATGAAGGCCGACTCGCGGGGATCCGGATATCCGCAAAATGCGGCCGCCCCTGCACCCAGTAGACGCGCGTGGTTATATCCTCGCGTCCGTCAGGCCAACGAATCGATCGCCGCGCCCAGACGCCAACCAGTGAATCCAGATTCTCAACTCGCTCTGCCATGTCTTGCACCATATCGACGAACCCAACGGGACACCGCATGCATATTGCCCGTTCGACAGGCAATGGCATCAATCACCGCACAATGGCCGCGCAGAATCAGGCCGCTCTATTGCAACCTATCCCCATATTCCGCAATCCTCGGCCACTTTCTTACCCTTGGCATCAGGGTTGCAAGGCTTATCGCAGACAGGTTGGTCCCGCCGCACGGCGTAGATGTTGATCCGGTCATCCGGTGAGACATCGAGTTTCGGTACAGCCGGACACCCGGCCTAGGCCGTCCGATCAACGACATGGGTTGGTTTCGGCTTCTGAAGTCCCGATGTGCAGCCCGTCGTGGTATGCCCAGATCTTTAGACGGCCGAACCTGATTTTCCCGCCGAATTACTTGATGTCAGGAGTCCTAATGAAGCGCTACGCGAGCCGTCGTCTGTGCTTTTGTTTTATCACTATTCTCCGCTCCACTAATTTCCAGGGCAGACCCCCTGAAAATTGGTTACAGCGACTGGCCGGGCTACGTCGCCTGGGAGGTCGCCATTCAAAAAGGCTTCTTCAAAGATGCCGGCGTTGACGTGCAGTTCGTCTGGTTCGAATATGGACCCAGCATCGACGCCTTCTCCGCTGGAAAGATCGACGCCGTCACCATCGTCGCGGGCGATGCCATCGTCACCGGCGCCGGCGGCAAGCCTTCCACAGGAATTCTGCTTGAAGACTATTCCAACGGAAACGACATGATCATCGGCAAGCCGGGAATCGACTCCATCAAGGACCTCAAGGGTAAAACCGTCGCCGTCGAATACGGTCTCGTCGAGCACGAACTCCTCCTCAAGGCACTCGAAGTCAACGGCATGTCCGACACCGACATCACGCTGCAAAAAATCTCCACCAACGACGCCCCGCAAACCCTCGCCTCCGGCAAGGTGGACGCGGTCGGCTGCTGGTATCCCATCTCCGGCCAGGCCCTCAAACAAGTGGGCGGCAGCAAGCCACTCTTCACCAGCGCCAACGCGCCAGGCCTGATCTTCGACGAACTCGCCGTCAGCAAGGAAAGCCTCGCTACCCATCGCGATGACTGGAAAAAAGTCGTCGGCGTCTGGTTCCGCACCGTCGATTTTATCAACGACCCCAAGACCCGCGACGAAGCCATCAAGATCATGGCCGGCAAAGTCAGCGTCTCCCCCGACGATTACGCCAAGAGTCTCGGCGGAACGGCGATCCTCGGCCTCAATGAAAACCTCAAGGCCTTCCAGAAAAATGACACCCTCCTCTCCGTCTACGACTCAATGAAGGTCTCCAACGATTTCTATATCAAGTATCAGGTTTACAAGGATTCGCAGGACACCAATACCTACGTCACCCCTCGCCTGATCGAGGAAGTCACCGGGAAAAAGCCCGAAGACGCCAAATAGCATTGACCGGGAGTTTTTGTGAATCGCCGGCCGAGTTGGTTTGCAATCCGAGAGCCGCTTTCCCCGCGCAAGGCAACCGCCTTGAAGCTGGCAAGCTTCCTGCTCCCCTTGTTCATCTGGAGCATCGTCAGCTATGTGCCGTTCATCTGGCACCCGATGATCCTGATCACCTCGGCCGGCGATTCCGATCTCTTCGTCAAGGGTGAACGATTCACCCGCGAACTCTTCAAGTCCGAAAACGCCGAACTCGTCAAGGACGGCCTGAAGCCCGGCGAAGGCTACCGCGTCAACCCCGTTTTCCTCCCCGCCCCGCATGAAGTCTTCAAAGCATTTTTCGTCGCCTTCAAAACGCCCCCCTATTCCAAGGGCGACCCCTGGCTCCATCAAAGCCTCTGGCACAGCATCCAGATCATCTGGTGGGGATTCGCCAGTGCCGCCATTCTCGGCGTTCCGATGGGCATCCTCGCCGGCACCTTCGATATATTCTCCAAGCTCTTTGAGCCATTCATCGATTTCATCCGCTACATGCCCGCTCCCGCGTTCGGCGCTCTCTGCGTCGCCCTGCTCGGAATCGATGACGGCCCAAAGATCGCCATCATCTGGATCGGCACGTTCTTTCAGATGGTCCTCGTCGTCGCCAACACCACGCGCCTGCTCGAGGTCGGCCTGCTCGAAGCCGCCCAAACCCTCGGCGCCAGCCGCAAACGCCTCGTCATGAACGTCATCCTCCCCGGCATTCTCCCCAATCTCTACAACGATATGCGTATTCTCATCGGCTGGGCCTGGACCTATCTCATCGTCGCTGAACTCATCGGCGCCAGCAGCGGCATCAGTTGGTTCATCAACCAGCAGGGAAAGCATTTCCATTTCGACAACGTCTTCGCCGGCATCATGATGATCGGATTCATCGGCCTCATCTGCGATCAGTTCCTCGCCCTCTTCGCAACCTATCTCTTCCCCTGGATGCCCAACCGTCGCGGCACATCGGTCATGACCGTCCTCGCCGGCGCAGCTCTCTTCTTCCCGCAGCGCTATCTCCTGCAGTGCGCCGCGATAAAGCCGCCGACCGCGCCGCAATGCAGCCGCCCGCAGCGTCGCCCAAACCCGCGGCCGCCGCCGCGCCCAAGCCTGTCCCCGCATCAATACACGAAGCATCCGCTGGAGGAGCGATCGCAGATGTCTCCATCACTTGAGCTTCCCAGCTATCTCGAAAAGGAGCCGGTGGTCCAGGACCGCTATCGCCGCATCTATCAGCGACCGGTCGTCCTCGACGTCGCCGGTCTCGGCAAAACATTTCACGCCGGCAACGGCATCGTCGAAGCCCTCCGCGACATCCGCTTCAAAGTCCATCGCCGCGAATTCATCTGCGTCATCGGCCCCTCCGGCTGCGGCAAATCCACCCTCATCCGCATCCTCGCCGGTCTCGATTATCCCACCTCCGGCGCTGTCATGCTCGACGGACACGAAGTTTCCGGACCGGGCCCCGACCGCGGCATGGTCTTCCAAAACTACACCCTCTTCCCCTGGCTCACCGTCAAGCGAAACGTCATGTTCGGCCCCCGCATGAAAGGCCATCGATACTCTGTCTCCGAAGCCGAAGCCCGAAAATGGATCAAGATGGTCGGCCTCGAACGCTTCGAAAACTCCTATCCCAACCAACTCTCCGGCGGAATGAAGCAGCGCGTCGCCATCGCCCGCACCCTCGCCAACCAGCCGCGCATCGTCCTGATGGACGAACCCTTCGGCGCTCTCGACGCCCAGACCCGCTGCCAGATGCAGGCCTATCTCCAGCAGATCTGGCTCAACGTCGATGTCACCATCCTTTTCATCACCCACGATCTCGACGAAGCTATTTATTTGGCCGACAGAATCGTCGTCCTCGACGCCCACCCCGGCCGCATCGCCGAGATCATTGAGGTCCCGCTCCCCCAGCCGCGCAACCCCGAGGATTTCATCAGCCCAAGATTCCTCGCCACGCGCAAAAGACTGGACATGCTGATCCATCCCCCGAAAATGCACGAGGAAGAGCGTCTCCCCATGGTTCGGATGACCGAGCCGGGCGATGATGTAATTTAGGCGGCGGAGCCAACGGAAAATGTCCACCGAATCGCAAGTCTCAACCCCGTTAAAGGCCCGGGATCACGCCCGCGCGCAGGGCTCCACCGTCGTCCGCGCCATGCCCACAATCCCCGCCACATCAGCCAAAAATCTCCCCGCCGACATAAAAGCTCCGGACGTCGTCTGGGACGAAACATTAGATCCCGGCGATTACTGCGCCCGCATCCTCAAAGTCGGCACGCGCCTCCGCATCATAAATCTCGAGGGCGACGGCTGCCTCAATCTCCTCGCATACAATGCCGACCGCCCCATCGAGCGCATCAACGTCGCCGACACCATCAAAGTCCAGTGGAACGCCTACCTCGGCAAACAAAACCTCATCCTCAGCGACATGGGCCGAGTCCTCCTCAGCATTGTCGAAGACACCTGCGGCAACCACGACACCCTCTGCGGCGCATCCACCGCAAAATCCAACGCCCGAAAATACGGCCAGGGCGAAAACCACACCCCATTCCCCAACGCCCGCGACCGATTTCTCCTCGGCCTGTTAAAATTCGGCCTGGGCAAAAAAGACATCGCCCCCAACATCAACCTTTTCAAGACAGTGCGCGTCGGCGCCGACGGCAGCCTGAATTTCAACCCAAATAGCAGCAAGCCCAACGACTACGTCGAACTCCGCGCCGAAATGAACGTCCTCGTCGTAGCCGCCAACACGCCTCATGTCCTCGACCCGCGTTCAAAATTTACCGCCACCCCCATTCGCCTCATCGCATTTAAAGGCCCCAAGGCCGCGCCGGACGACCCCATTCGCACCGCAACGCCCGAATCCATCCGCGCCTTCCAGAACACCGACGATTATTTCCTCAGCTAACCATGACGACCATGCACACCACTCTCGATTACGTCATCCCCTCCCGGGCTCCCTGGTCTGGCGTCGTCAAAAAAGGCCAGACCCTTCGCATCGTCGATCCCGAAGGCAACCAGTCCGGCGACTGCCTCCTCTACAACGCCAACGATCCCGCCGAGCGCTACAGCGCCGCCGACACCATGGTCGCCCAGAAAAATATCTTCCTCACCACCGGCACAAAGCTCATGAGCAGCGAAGGCAACGTCATGATGCTCGTCACCGCCGACACCTGCGGCCGCCACGACACCATCGGCGGGGCGTGCAGTTGCGAATCCAACACGCTTCGCTACGGCCATCACACAAAACACCAGCACGCCTGCGTCGAAAACTTCATCTACGAGCTCGGCCAGCACAGACATGGGCAAACGCGACATGACCAGCAACATCAACTGGTTCATGAACGTCCCGGTCGAACCCGACGGAACCCTCGGCATCGTCGACGGCATCAGCGCCCGGGAAAATATGTCGATCTGCTCGCGGAGATGGATACGCTGGTCGTCATCAGCAACTGCCCGCAGATCAACAATCCCTGCAACGGCTTTAATCCGACGCCGATTCGTGTGATAGTGACCGAAGGGTAACCAGCACTTGCAGTGAGCTGCGCTTCATGTTCAAAAAAGTCTTGATCGCCAACCGCGGCGAAATCGCCTGCCGCATCATTCGCACCCTCGATCGCCTCGGCATCGCCTCCGTCGCCGTCTATTCCGAGGCCGACGCCCATTCCCTGCACGTCGCCGCCGCCGGCGAATCCATCTGCATCGGCCCCGCGCCCGCCGCCCAAAGCTATCTCCGCGGCGATCAGATCCTCGAAGCCGCCGCCAAAACCGGCGCCCAGGCCATCCATCCCGGCTACGGATTCCTCAGCGAAAACGCCGACTTCGCCAACGACTGCCAGCGCCGCGGCATCGTCTTCATCGGCCCCACGCCCGAGCAGATGCGCAGCTTCGGCCTCAAGCACACCGCCCGCGCAACTCGCCCAACCTGCGACGTCCCGCTCCTCCCCGGCACCGACCTGCTCGACGAGCGCCGACGACGCGCAGCAAGCCGCCGCCCGCATCGGCTACCCTGTCATGCTCAAAAGCACCGCCGGCGGCGGCGGCATCGGCATGCGCCTCTGCCACGCCGATTCCGAACTCGCCGAAGCCTTCGCCGCCGTCCAGCGCCTCGGCAAAACAACTTCAAAGACGCCGGCATCTATCTCGAAAGTTACGTTCAGCAATGCCCGCCACATCGAAGTCCAGATCTTCGGCGACGGCAAAGGCGCGGTTCTCGCTCTCGGCGAGCGCGATTGCTCCGCCCAGCGCCGCAACCAAAAAGTCATCGAAGAAACCCCCGCCCCCGGACTCACCGACAATCTCCGCCGCGAACTCCTCGACGCCGCCACATCGCCTCGGCCAGGCCGTCAACTACCAATCCGCCGGCACCGTCGAGTTCATCTTCGATGCCGACACCGAAGAGTTCTATTTCCTCGAAGTCAACACTCGCCTCCAGGTCGAGCACGGCGTCACCGAGGAAGTCACCGGCATCGATCTCGTCGAGTGGATGATCCGACAAGCCGCCGGCGAATTGCCGCCGCTCGACAGCTTCAAGATCCACCCCGCCGGCGCATCCATCCAAGTCCGCCTCTACGCCGAAGACCCCGCCAAAAATTTCCAGCCCAGCTCCGGCATCCTCACGGAAGTCACTTTCCCTGACGCAGCCCGCGTAGAAACCTGGGTCGAACGCGGCACCGAAGTCACCGCCTTCTACGATCCCATGATCGCCAAGATCATCGTCCAAAGGCCACCACCGCGCCGACGCTGCTCTGCAAAATCTCCAATCCGCGCTCGCCGCACACCCGCATCGCCGGCATCGAAACCAATCTCGATTACCTCCGCCAGATCATCGCCAGCGCCCGCATTTCGCCAGCGGAAAAATCACCACCCATTCCTCGGCACCTTCCCCTACACCCCGCGACACCATCGACGTCCTCGAAGCCGGCACCCAAACCACCGTCCAGGATTATCCCGGCCGCATCGGCTACTGGGCCGTCGGCGTCCCGCCCTCCGGCCCGATGGATCGCCTCGCCTTCCGCATCGCCAACCGCCTCGTCGGCAATCCGCCCGAACGCCGCCGGCCTCGAACTCACCGTCACCGGCCCGACCCTGCGCTTCAACTTCCACGCCACCATCGCCCTCACCGGCGCAGACATGGAAGCCGACGCTCGACGGCAAGCCCGTCCCTATTGGCAACCGATCGAAGTCCACGCCGGCAGCGATCTCTGGAAATCGACGCCGCATCCAGGGCGCCGGCGTCCGCGCCTACCTCGCCGTCCGCGGCGGCTTCGATGTCCCGACCCTATCTCGGCAGCCGAGCCACCTTCACCCTCGGCAAATTCGGCGGCCACGCCGGCCGCGCCCTGCGCACCGGCGATGTCCTCCACCTCCGCACGGACGCCAGACCTAAGCACCCCAGCCCAGCATCGCCACCGATCTCATCCCGATCTACTCCAACACTGGCAGATCGGCGTCCTCTACGGCCCGCACGCCGCGCCCGATTTCTTCACCGCAGGAAGACATCGACACGTTTTTCTCACACCGCCTGGAAGGTCCACTACAACTCCGACCGCACCGGCGTCCGCCTCATCGGCCCCAACCCAATGGGCCCGCAACGACGGCGGCGAAGCCGGCCTGCACCCCTCGAACATCCACGACAACGCCTACGCCATCGGCACCATCGATTTCACCGGCGACATGCCCGTCATCCTCGGCCCCGATGGCCCCAGCCTCGGCGGCTTCGTCTGCCCCGCCACCATCGTCCAGGCCGAGCTCTGGAAAATCGGCCAGCTCCGCCCGGGCGACACCATCCGCTTCGACCGCCTCACCATCCAGCAGGCAGCCGAACTGGAACGCAAGCAGGACGACGAAATCGAATCCCTCGCGCAACTTCCCCATCCAATGCCCACGCAGTTCTCCGTCGAAGTCATCCCGGACCGCACACCCCCATCCTCCACCGCATCCCCGCATCCGGACAGATCCGTCAGTGATCTACCGCCAGGACGGCGACAAATATCTGCTCGTCGAATACGGCCCGCTCGTGCTCGATCTCGAATCTGCGCTTCCGCGTCCACGCGCTGATGGCATTGTCTCGCAGGCCAACCGCTCCCCGGCATCATCGACCTCACCCCCGGCATCCGCTCCCTCCAGATCCATTACGACAGCCGCATCTGCCCGCAGCAAAGCTGCTCGACGCCCTCATCGACCGCCGAAGCCAAACTCCCCGCCATCGATCAGCATCGAAGTCCCCTCGCGCATCGTCCATCTCCCGCTCTCCTGGGATGACCCCGCGACACAACTCGCCATCGAGAAATACATGCAATCCGTCCGCCCCGACGCCCCGTGGTGCCCAAGCAACATCGAGTTCATCCGCCGCATCAACGGCCTCGAGCATCGAGCGAGGTGAAGCGAGATCGTCTTCGACGCCAGCTATCTGGTGCTGGGCCTGGGCGACGTCTACCTCGGCGCGCCCGTCGCCACGCCGGTCGATCCGCGCCATCGGCTCGTCACCACCAAATACAACCCCGCCCGCACCTGGACCCCGGAAAACGCCGTCGGCATCGGCGGCGCCTACATGTGCGTCTACGGCATGGAAGGCCCCGGCGGCTATCAATTCGTCGGCCGCACCTGCCAGATCTGGAACACCTACCAGCACACGACCGATTTCAAGCGCGGCAAACCGTGGCTGCTGCGCTTCTTCGACCAGATCCGCTTCTATCCCGTCTCCGCTTCGCGATTTGCTCCGCTTCCGCGCAGACTTTTTGCAAGGTAAGGTGAAACTCGACATCCAGCAGGAAACCTTCAGCCTCAAAAAATACAACCAATTCCTGGCCGAGAATCAGGCCTCAATTACCAAATTCAAAACCAAACAGCAGGCAGCCTTCGACGAAGAGCGAGCCAGATGGGAAGCCGCCGGAAGTTCCATCGCAACGGCTGAACCCCCTGAACCGCCCGATTCCCAAGGCCCCGCCGCGCTCCCGCCCGGATGGGTCGCTGTCTTCGCCGAAGTCCCCGGCAACATGTGGAAGATCGACGTGAAAAAAGGCCAGAAAATCCCCATCGGCTCCCGCCTAGCCATCATCGAATCAATGAAAATGGAAATCTCCGTCCACGCCCCCGCGGCCGGAGAAATCGGCGACGTCTTCTGCGCCGAAGGCCGCGTCGTCTCCGCGGGGCAGGTTCTCTTCAGCATTAAGCCAGCATAGCGCGCACCACGGCTTCGCAAATTGGCGCGTGATCCTCTTCTTTGTTCAAGTAGGGAATTCGCACCCGGCTTAGCGGCATACCGAACTCATTTCGCCGTCTTCAGCATCGCCATGATCCCCGCGCAACGCTTCCGACAGGCTCGGCCAAATCTGGATCAATTCGTTTAATTCGGAATGATTCGACAGGCTCCGCACGATCCCACCCCATCCGATTTCACTTCGCCAGATTGCCAGGCTCTGAGCAAATACACGGCTGACTGAAACATGACTCTGGTGCTGTCTCTGATCAAGACTGCACGGCGGGCCCTCCACGTTATCCGCACAATTTATCCAGCTTTTCGGTCTTTCAGGAACTACCTCTCCCAGCAGCACAGATGTCCGTTTCGCTAACCCTCATTCCAACAACAGTCAGGTGAGTATTGATAAAAACGGCTGATTTCTCATGTCAATCGGAGTGATAAATTACCGCGAAAACCTGCCCTTTTGCGTTGCCTTTGTTCAATCATGAAGTATAAATGAAAAGTCGCTGGCAAATACAACGTGACAACGTTGTATTTGCCAGCGAACTGAAAGGGATCAGCAACAGTCCCTTTCGGCAGCAGTTTTAGCGGTTTTTTTGCCGAGCTGCTGGCCTTGAAGGCACGTGTTTTCATTTGGCTTGGATGCTCTTGATCCAACGGGGGCTCTTGCGCTGAGGTGCATGAGAGCCGTCTGACAAACACCATCGACAACTCATTGACCGTCAAAAGGCAGCGCGCCATCCCCAGGCGCGATTCCACACCTTGGATATTGCCTTTTCGCGCTCGCATTGTTTAGCGAGCGAAGAGTTTGTTTTTGGGGCAGGAGAAGCGCAATGCGGAATCTTCGTCGAAACGGGCGTCAGCGAAAAAACCAGGGACTTCAAGCGACACGATTGGCCGTCACCCGATTGCCGGCCATGGAACCCCTCGAAACACGCCTGCTGATGACAGCCGCCATCGAGCCGATCGATGGCGTCGGAAATAATATCGCCAATCCCACCTGGGGCAGCGCCGGCACCGACCTGATTCGGCTCGCCGCGGCAGCCTATGCCGATGGCATCGATTCGCCCTCGCTCCCCGGCGACCTCAGCGCCCGCGCGATCAGCAATATCCTCAACAACCAGGCCGATCCCAGCGATCCTTCGCAGGACATCGCCACCGTCGATCAAAACAGCCTGTCCGATTTCGGCTATGCGTTTGGCCAGTTCATGGATCACGATCTGGACAACACGCCCGATGGCGGCGCGTCCTTTCCGATCGCCGTTGCGCGCCGGCGATCCCATCGGCCCCGATCCGCTCCCTTTCACGCGCTCCCTCACCGATCCCGCCACCGGCACCAGCACCAGCAATCCCGCGCAGCAAGTCACCACGGTCACCTCTTATTTCGATCTCTCGCAGGTCTACGGCTCCACCCAGGCCGTCGCCGACGCACTGCGCACCTTCAGCGGCGGCCAGCTCAAGACCAGCCCCGGCAACATGCTGCCCTACGACAACACAACCTATTTCACCGCCGCGCAGATCGCGGCGCTGAACATGGCAAACGACTCCGCAGGCCGTGCCCGAGAGCGATCTTTTCGCCGCCGGCGATGTCGCGGGCCAACGAAAACATCGAACTGACCGCCCTGGAAACGCTCTTCGTCCGCAATCACAATCTGATCGCCGGCGAACTGCAGACAGGAACATCCGCGACTGGACCGATGAACAGCTCTATCAGGAAGCCCGCAAGATCAACATCGCCGAATATCAGAGCATCATCTACAACGAATGGATTCCCGCCGTCCTCGGCCCGAATGCCCTCCCGGCCTACACCGGCTACAACCCCAACGTCAACGCGACCATCTCCAACGAATTCTCCACCGTCGCGTTTCGCTTCGGCCACAGCCTGGTCAGCGCCGACATCGCGCGCGACGAACAATGACGGCCAAACCGCCGCTGCTCGCACATCTCCGCTCGCCTGACGATTTCTTCGATCCCGAATCTTCTCAACCCCAGCGGCGTCATCGATCCGCTGACCGGCCTCGCTTCCACCGACATCGGCGCGATTCTCAAAGGCGAAGCCGATGGCAATGGACAGGCCATGGACACCATGGCGATCAGCGATATTCGCAATCTTCTCTTCGGCAACGGCATCCCCGGCGGACAGGATCTGATCGCTCTCGACGTCCAGCGCGGCCGCGATCACGGCATCCCCGATTACAACACGCTGCGAGTCGATCTCGGCCTGCCCGCCGTCACGAGCTTTTCTCAGATCACCAGCAATGTGCAGGTCCAGCAGGAACTCGAAGCCGCCTATCCCGGCGGCGTCAACACGATCGACGCCTTCGAGGGCGGTCTTGCCGAGGATCATGTCCCCGGCTCCGACGTCGGCCCGCTTTTCCAGGCGATCATGGTCGACCAGTTCACGCGCCTTCGCGACGGCGACCGCTTTTTCTACCTCAACGAATCCTTGAATAGCAGCGAGCTGAATATTTTCCAGCAGGGAAATACGCTCGCCAAAGTCATCGAGGCCAACACCAACATCACGAATCTGCAGAGCGACGTCTTCTACTTCAAAGCCTCGATCAGCGGCACGGTTTTCGCGGCCGCCAGTCGTCCGAATTGCCAGTCGAATGGCGCTGCCGGAATTACAGTCGAACTCCAAGACACCGACGGCGATATTCTGGCCACCACTTCAACCGACTCGCACGGTAAATATTCGTTCAACCAGCTCAGCGGCTATTCCGGAAAAACCGAGGTTTCCGAAGGACTTGCCGTCACCGGGAAATTCAAAATAGTTCTCGTGCTCCCGGGCGGCGTGACGCAGACCTCCAAGACCATCGTGGTCTCGCGAGGCGATACCAACACAACCGGCGTGAATTTCACCGTCGCGGCGGCGGTATCCAAACCCGGTCATCAATCCGGCTGTGACTCAGGCAAACTAAAATCCCCGGTATCCTGCATCGACGAAGTAAAGAATTGCCGCGGCCCGGCGATGAATAAAAGCCGCTTTCAGCTGAAAGATTTCGCGCGAGCGGCAAAAATTTCCTCCATCGGCTCTGCTCGCCCCTCACCGCCAAGCCGCCGGAAGCTGATCTTCACGCCAGCAGCGCAAAGGGCCGTTTATGATTTCCAGGTAAGAAAAAGTCCCGCTGATGCGGCCGCCATCACCCCGGTCGCCAGCCATCCGAAGATGCGCAGCAGGGGGATGCGCCGGCGAATTTGCCCATCGCCTTCGGATTGTCGGACATCAGCATCATGACAACCATGATCGGCACGGCCACGATCCCGTTGATCACCGCGCTCCAGAATAGCGCCCGGATCGGCGTCAGGTGCGTGTACTTCTGCACGACCGGAAAATTCATCGCCAGCCCGAGCATCGTCGCCACCGCCAGCACGCTATAAAATCCCTTGGCGGCCAGCGGCTTCCGGTCCAGGCCTGTCGGCCATTTCAGTGCTTCGCCAACCGCATACGCCGCCGATCCCGCGAGAACGGGAACGGCGAGTAATCCCGTGCCGACGATACCCGCGGCAAAGAGTGTGAAGGCAAACCGGCCCGCGAACGGCCGCAAGGCTTCGGCCGCCTGCGATGCTGTGTCGATGGTGGTTACCCCATGTGTGTGCAACGTGACCGCTGCCGCGAGAATGATAAAAAACGCGATGATATTTGAGATGAACATTCCCGTGCAGGTGTCCAGCCGGATTCGGCTGAATTGCTCGCTCGCCTGCTCCGGTGCATCGTTCAGCGCCTGATCCATCGGCTTGTCGCGAATCTCCTCCGTTTCCTGCGATGCCTGCCAGAAAAAAAGATAGGGGCTGATGGTTGTCCCCAGAATCGCGATAAAGGTGGCCCAGTAGTCGCCGGATTTTCCAAAATGGGGAATGATCGTATTCCGCAATGCCTCCCCCCATGGCACATGAACAACCAGAACCGTTGCCACGTAACTAAACAAAACGGGTGTCAGCCATTTCAAATATTTGGAATATTTCGAGTATGGAATCAGAATTTGCAGGATCACGCAAAGCGCGGCGAACCCAATCGCATAAAGCAGGGCGTTCCCACCCACAAGCAATTGGAGCGCCTCGCCCATCGCGCCAATGTCAGCCCCAATATTGAATGTGTTGGCTACGACAAGAAGAAATATCAGGGGATACAGCAGCCAGGCGGGATAATATCGCCGAATATTCCCCGCAATCCCGCGGCCGGTGACGCGGCCAATCCTTCCGCTGATTTCCTGAACCGCCGTCATCAGCGGATAGGAAAAAAGCATTGTCCACAGGAGCCCCATCCCATAAGCCGCCCCAGCCTGCGAATACGTCGCTATACCACTTGGATCGTCGTCGGATGCCCCCGTGACAAGACCTGGCCCCAGACATTGCAGCCATTTTTTGATGGGCTTGGCCGTACTTTTTGCAGAGTTCACTCACGTCCTTTGCAACGAAGACGATCCATCGCCACATGATGAATCGTCTGTCGCCGCATATGGCACTGTGCCCTAATCAATTAATCAATGCTGCGCGGCAAGCATCGCAAGTCGGCAATCGGCCTGATCCAGCAGGCTGCCCGGCCGGGTTGATCGTTCCCACGCGGTCCCGCCGCACTTAGGGCATCGATGCCGCGGCGCGACCACCACATCCTCTGGCTCATATCCGCAGGAGCGGCATTCCAGATGAAAGGGAAATAGACGCTTTGATAGTTCAGTGGAAGACATCTCTTTTACAGCAACGGCTTCCCAACCAAACGGTTCCATCCCGATAGACATTGTAAACTCCTGTTCTATTGCGGCGTCCGAGCCAAATGACGCCAAATTTAAAACACCCAACAATCCTTCGAACAAAACCTCCATTAGCCGCCCCGTCGCTCGGCGGGCTATATGCCCGCCGCGACGGAGAGGGGGAGGGAGAAACGATCAATTCTCGCCAGTCATATCGCGCAGCTCTTTCACGCGATCATGAACCCGCTGCACTTGTTCATATTGCGATTCAATCAGCGTCTCCACGCTCGGCAGAAGCGTGTTGGAGATCGCGTCCCGATACGCCTTGACCGCGGAGTCTTCCCCGCGCTCACACTCGGCAAGCACCGCGTGCTTGTCGTTGCTGGCAACGGCAACTTTCAGATTGATCCAACCTCGATGCAAAGTGCCGCTGATGCTGCCTCCATGAGAGGACTCTTCCATGGTGCCAAGCGCGGCTTCAAGATCGGCCACGAAACGCTGCCGCTGAAGGCTGTACTGCGTGAGTTCCGCCTGCAGCGATGTATCCTTCACCGCCTTAGCGGCTGTCTCGAATCCGTTTTGGCCATCGCGGCAAACTTCGATCAAGTGGCTCAATGTCGTTTCGATTTCATGTGTCGTCTGCATAACTGGCTCCTTTTAAAATATTTCCTTCGCGTTCATCAGCCTCAACTTCCTTCTCAAGGCTGTCACAACACGGGGAAGGATAGTCCGGCGAAAAAAGAGGGACTATCGGGGAATCACTGATTGGCCACAGGGATTTGGCGGAGATATGATGGTCAGTAACTTACGGACGGTCCCATGGGACCCTGACCGAAAACCGCGATTTCTGCCTGCCCGGTCAGGCTATAATGAATTGTGACGGTTGGCCAGATTGAGCAGGGGTGCATTAATTGGAGGTCGTAGTGGCGGCATCAACGACGCGAAAAGAATCGAAAAGCCGGGTGATGCTGGTGGATGACCACCCCTTGCTCCGCCAGGGAATCGCCGATCTGGTCAACAGCGAACGCGATCTTGAAGTCTGCGGTGAAGCGGGAAACATGCAGGATGCATTCACCCTCGCCGGTAAGCTCAAGCCCGACCTGATCATCATCGACGTCTCCCTGAACGGCAACAATGGCATCGAGCTGATGAAAAATCTTTCGAGCAGGTATGCCTCGATACCTCTGCTGGCTTATTCGATGCACGATGAATCGATCTATGCCGAGCGGGCATTGCGCGCGGAGCCAAGGGCTACGTCATGAAGCAGGCCAACCCCGAGGTTCTGCTCGGGGCCATTCAACAAGTGCTAAAAGGAAAGATGTATCTCAGCAAGCAGATGTCGGAACATCTTCTGGACAAGCTCGTCGGCGCTGGAACATCAACCGCTCCGATCGGATCTCCGATCGAGAAATTATCCGATCGAGAGCTCGAGGTGTTGCAACTGATGGGCAGGGGGCTCGGCACGTCGCAAATCGCGGACAAGTTGTGCCTGAGCGTCAAGACCATCGAAACGTATCGAGAGCATCTGAAGCTGAAGCTCAACCTGTCCAGCGGGCAGGAACTATTGCGATATGCCATCGAATGGTCCCTGACGCAGTCGTGAGTTTGGGAAGTGATCTCCGGGAGAGATGTACGTTCAGGAAACCACACTGAACGAAGGAGATTTCGTGTCGGAAGAGATGCCTGAACGCCAACTCGGTTCGAAGCAGCATGCCGAATCAAGCTTGGATGAAAATCGAGCGCCGCCAATCCAGCCTGACGCCCATTACAGCGAAAAGCGATACCGCCTTTTGCTGGAGGCGACCGCATCCGTCCTCTGGCATACCGATCCCAATGGATACTTTGTGACCGAGCAACCTGCCTGGGCTCATTTCACCGGTCAAAAATTTGAGCAATACCAGGGACACGGCTGGCTGGATGCGGTTCATTCGGACGACCGGGAAAAAACCGCGGAACGGTGGCGAAAAGCCATTGCCGAGCGGTCGCTCTTTCAGTCCTCGGCCCGGGTGCGGTGTAGTGATAACGACTATTGTCACGTGCTGATTCGCGCCGTACCGATTGAAGGCGATGATAAGCAAGTGCGCGAATGGGTCGGATCGTTGACTGACATCACCGATACCGTCCGGATGCGGGAAACCAGCGAAGCCGAACTCCGCATGCTCAACGACACGCTTGAAAAACGCGTGCAGGAGCGAACCGCCGAGGCCGAAGCGCGTTCACGCCAGCTTCGGGCGCTGGCGCTCGATCTGGCGGATACCGAATCGCGCGAAAGAAAACGCCTGGCTCAATTACTGCACGATCACTTCCAGCAACTCGTCTCCGCCGCGAAACTGAAAACCGGCCTCGTCCGCCGCACCATCACCGAGAGCAAAGCGATTGAAACCCTCAAGCAGACCGAAAGCCTCCTCGAAGAAGCGCTCACCGCGTCCAGAAACCTGGCGACCGAACTCAGCCCCCCGGTGCTGAATGACGGCGGCCTCATTCCCGCGCTCGAATGGCTCTCTCGAAAAATGAAGGCGGATTACGGGGTTCGGATCCACTTGGAGAGCGAACCCGCCGCCGAGCCGGAAAGCGAGCAGGTCCGAACGCTTCTATTCGAATGTGCGCGCGAGCTCCTCTCTAACGTGGTCAAACACGCCCAGACCAAGGAAGCCTCCGTCACCATCAAGATGTCCGCGAAGGGCCTCCTCAGCCTGATTGTCGCCGACCATGGCAAGGGGTTCGACAGCCTGGAAGTCAGCTCAGACAATCGCAAGACCGAAACCTCGTTCGGCCTCTTCAACATCCGCGAGCGCCTCGGGTTCATCGGCGGATTGCTGAATATTACAACTGCTGCCGGCGAAGGCTCATCCCTCGAAATGTCTGTACCCGTCGGCGTTTCCAGCCGGCCGGCATCGGCCCCCAGTGAATCGGATTCAGATTTTTCCCGGGAATTCCCGCTGTTGCCGCTCTCTCTGGATCGTCCGGCTCGGGTACTGGTTGCCGACGATCATCAACTATTCCGTGAAGGAATGATCCATCTTCTCTCACAGGAACCCGACCTGAAGGTGATCGGCGAAGCAGCGGACGGCCAGGAAGCCGTCGAATTCGCCCGCAAACTCAAACCCGATATCCTCATCCTCGATGTGAGTATGCCCAAAATGAACGGCGTTCATGTCGCCGCGCAAATCTCGCGGGAACTTCCGCAGACTGCGCATCATCGGACTCTCGATGCATGAAGACAAAGACATGGCTAAGGCCATGCGGATCGCCGGCGCTGCGGCCTATCTGACCAAGGGTGGGTCCTCGGAGACGCTTCTAGATGTGGTCCGATCCCTGATCACAGGGAAACCAATGCGCTCGTGACCGTATCCACCAAATAAAATAGCCGGCGAGCCAGGCAGGTAATACAAACGCCAAATGCCAGACTGGCCGGCCCATTGCAATCTCAAAATTGCGCGGGAATCACTCCGAGCAACACAAGGATTAGGATGATCACAAGGATCGTGCCAAGAGTGCCGCTTGGGTAATAGCCCCATTCTCTGCTATAGGGCCACGCCGGAGCGGAACCCACAAGCAAAAGCACCAGCACGATGAGAAGTATGAGGCCCATAGTCGTCTCCTCAGTTGTTAAGAACCTTTCCAGACCAAGACGCTGCTGAACAACTCAACTGCATCAAAACCAAATTATGCAATCGCTGATTTCGCGAATATCGGGCCGTCGCAGTATTCAATCCTAAGATGGCGGATGTTGCCCGGATCGGAAGATCCCCGATGCAGTGGCAATACATTTGTTCCGCATCAGCGTAATGCCATGAGGGTTTCCCCCATGGCCCCTCCTCCGACGCTCGACAGGGACTTCGGCACACAGCCTGATGCCGCGGGATGCGCATCCCTGCCATCATCACCCGCGTACGAAGGGCAATTAACAAGGAGAAACGAATGATCGCACAAACGGCAATTCCTCTGGCGGCAATTGGATTTTCACTGATCTATCTCCTCTTGGGAGGAGGTCTCGGCGGAGCCTTCGTCATTTTCATAGTGGCAAAACTATTGGGAAAATAATCTCGACTACGAAACTTTAAGTCAGATTGGAGTCAGTCATGAAATCTCAAAGCATCATCGGTGGCGTTCTTCTGGTGATCGGCGTCGTCCTGCTCTTCGTCGGAATGAATTCATCTCATTCGGTCGCTGACCAGGTGAGCAATACATTTTCCGGCAGGTTCACCCAGGACACGATGTGGTACATCATCGGCGGAATTGGCGTCGGGATTTTGGGCTTATTCATGCTGATCTTTGGCATCCGCGGCAAACACTCGTAGATGGAATGATGGAATTCTTTTTTTGAAATGGAGTAGGGCTATGGCAACGACAAATGAAAATGACACGGCTGTGAAAGATCCCACGAGCGGTCATTTCTCAGACTTTGAAAACCTTCAACTCAGCTTTATGCAGTTGCGCGAAGACGTCACGAAATTACTGAGTGACGCCGTCGGCACGGCTAAGAGTGGCGCCAGCGCAATGAAGAATCGCGGCAGCGAATCTGTCGAACAGGTCGGCGAAAAGATCAGCGAGCAACCGCTCCTCAGCGCAGCCATTGTATTTGGCATCGGGTTTATCGCAGCCAAATTGCTGTCCAGGCGATAATCCGCTCCGGTATTGCGGCAGTTCAGCCGATCCCTTTACCACAGCAGGAGCCGTTGCGGCGCACCTCGCGCCGCAACGCCCTGCTGGCATGAGCGCGATGTGGGTTGTACGCTAATGCCTGATAGCTAAAAAAATGGCGCGAACGACCCACACCGTCATCGGCTCGAAAATCGGCTTGATGCCGACGCTCGTTCTCACCGTGGCGGCGATGTATGTCGCCCGAGACGTCCTGATCCCGCTGGCGGTGGCAGTCCTACTTGCTTTCCTCCTGACGCCGGCCGTCACCTGGCTCCAGCGCTGGCACCTCGGGCGATTGTTGTCCATCATCCTCGTCGTGGGGGCATGCC
Organism: uncultured Phycisphaerales bacterium; assembly: GCA_963773725.1. GTDB lineage: Bacteria > Planctomycetota > Phycisphaerae > Tepidisphaerales > Tepidisphaeraceae > PALSA-1353. The sequence continues at coordinate 467,744 of CAVZCA010000004.1, read as the reverse complement.
TGAGCGTGGTGGGCTCCATTACCTGGGTTGTGGAGCAGCAGTTTGTGGAAGTCGGGTGCAGCTTCCCAAATACAGCCAGAACATTCAGGACAAATTGCGCAAAATTCGAGGTGCCACTGCGGGCGGTCTCGTCCGCGCTGCCGCGGGTGTCGAAACCACGTTAAAGAGCGTCGCCAGCACCAATCCCACCGATCACTCTAAAGCCAAATCGGGGCTCTGCCCGAAACAGCAGCCCCGTCTGCGGCGCCAGCCCCCGTGATCGTCCAGGAATCTTCCGATCAATGGGCGTGGTACAATTTAATAGGGCAATACAGCGGCCAAGTGCTTAGCCCTCTGGCGACTTTGGGCCTCGTCCTGGTATTCACGATGTTTCTGCTGGCCAATCGAACAGATCTGAGGGATCGAATCCTCCGGCTGGTCGGCGACGCCCGTCTGCACGTCACCACGCAAGCCCTCGACGACGCCGCTACCCGCATCACGCACTATCTGATGATGCAGTCGGCCATCAACGCCGTTTACGGAGTCTGCGTCGGTCTCGGTCTTTGGCTGATCGGCGTCTGTTCCGCCGAGGGCCGATTTCCCAACGTGCTGCTCTGGGCATTGCTCGCGATGGTGCTCCGATTCCTCCCCTATCTCGGGCCGTGGATCGCGGCCGCGCTCCCGATCATTCTGTCATTCGCGGTCTTCAACGGCGCAGGCGTCTTTATTGCCACCGTCTGCCTCTACGTCGGTTTAGAAGTAATCACGAGCAACTTGCTTGAGCCATGGCTCTACGGATCAAGCACCGGAATGTCCGCCGTGGCGATCCTGGCCTCCGCTGTCTTCTGGACCTGGCTCTGGGGGCCAGTCGGGCTGCTGCTCTCCACGCCGCTGACGGTCTGCATAGTCGTCCTCGGCAAATACGTCCCGCAACTCCAATTCCTGTCGGTGTTATTGGGCGACGAGCAGGTGCTCGAGCCTTCTGTTCGGACATACCAGCGTCTTCTGTCCCTCGATCAGGAAGAAGCCGGCGAACTGCTTCACAAATACCAGAAGGAACACGGGCTCGAGGGTGTTTACGAAGATGTGATGATTCCCGCCCTCGTGATGGCGGAAAAAGATCGTTACGCCGGACGCCTCGAAAGCGATCGCGAACTTTTTCTCTGCCAGGCGATGCGAGATCTGGTCGAGGAATTGGGCGAAGCCCAAAAGAAGCAAGAGACGGAAACAGTCGCGACAACCAATTCAGCAATAATCGTTTTATGTCTGCCGGCACAAAGCCAGGCGGATGAGATCGTCGGCCTGATGCTGGCTCAGCTTCTGGAGCTCAAGGGTCAGCGGGCAGTTGCCGCATCGCAGGTGTCGCTCGCAAGTGAAATGATGGAATTGATCGAGACGCAAAAAGCTGCGGTCGTCTGCATCTCAGCCCTTCCGCCCGCGGCGGTGTCGCATTCGCGATATCTTTGCAAGCGGCTCCACGCCCGGTTCCCGGATATGCCCACGGTGGTTGGATTATGGACGAGCAAAACCAATCCAAAAACGTCGCTGGAACGCTTATCCACGGGTAAACGGGTCTGCGCGGTAAGCAGCCTGAAAGATGCTATTGCTGAAATTCGTGAAATGGTTCAGCCCCTCCTCCTTCAGCAGGCCCGCGTCGATCCGGATGTCGAAGCGAAACCATCTCAATCGCCACCGCTCGAAAACCACGCCTCCGGCCGCGCTTAGCAAGCATTTCCCCATAATTGGCAATGAATCTTCAACTCACCAGCGGGCTCATCCTCCGGAAACTGATGTGTCCGCTACCGTAAAATCGACATCTTCTCTCAGCGTTTCCCCGATCCCGCGAATTTCCTCCTCGCTTTAACCTTCAAATCGTGAAATTGGCAAGGCGTAGAAACGAGTTTGTGACGGTTCATCCCTTGCCCGCGGGATGTTCCCATTCATCGAAAGGCGGGTAGGAAAGAGAGGCATTTATGCTCCGCTGGACTGTGATCTTTCTCGTGATCGCCTTAGTCGCCGCATTGCTCGGATTTGGCAATCTCGCGGGACAAGCGTCGGACATCGCCCGGATCCTGTTTTTCATCTTCCTGGTGCTGACGCTGGTTGGCCTCCTGTTCAGTCTGATGACCGGCCGCAAGCCACCGCTGCCGCCCGCGCTCTAAGACCGTTTGAAATCTTATTGAAAGAAGGAGCATTGTTATGGCAGTCAAGCACAAAGTATCGCATCCGAGTGCCGGAGACGTTTTCTCTTCGGACCTGGAGGAACTGAGCGACAGTTTCAATCAGATTCGCTCGGATACCAAGCAGTTGGTGAAGAGCGCTCTGCACTCCGGCCATTCCGGCGTTAACGCGGTGCGCGAAAGAGCCGTCCACAGCATGCAAAGTGGCATCTCGGGCCTCAAGGAAATGGGCAATGATTCACTCGATTCCATCGGCAAGCGCATTGCCAAGCGGCCTTACACCAGTGCGATGATTGCGCTCGGCGTCGGATTTATTTTGGCCAAGTGGATGCGACGGCGATGAGCCGTCATCGAACTTAAAAACGTGACCGGTTGAACGCGTGTTAACCGGCTGATGCATTAAAAAAAGGAGAACGCTATGAAAATCGCAACTCTCATACTGTCCATTTTGAGTCTCGGCGCGGTGATTTCGATTCAGGCCGGATGTTCAACAGATCAACCGGGTGCAACGAACACCCTGGGCTTCTACACCACGAACATCAACTCAACGCCTGATAAGGTGACCACCGCCGCCTACAAAGCCTGCGAAGATCTGAAGCTTTCCGACATCAACAGCAGCGGCTCCAAGGTTGACGGCAAGGTGACCGCCAAGACCTCACAGGGCACGGACGTGACCATTGACATCGCCCAGGCCGGCGACAGCGTCAGCAAAGTGACGATCCATGTCGGCGCGACCGGCGACGACTCGGTCAGCAAGCAGTTGGTTGATCGAATCAACAGCCATCTGTCATGGTTCTAAGTCTTTACCTCCGTTTGAAGTAGACCCGAAACCCGATGGGATCACACCCCTATTGGTTTTCGGGTCTTTTTTATGGGCATCTAACTTATCCCACTTATGAATGACCAGAAAACCGGTGAAATAGAACTCTGTCTCTTCGCGCCTTACAACGACGAAGTGAAGCTGACGGCAAGTTGGAACGACTGGAAACCCCAGCCAATGGCCAAAAGCGAAGACGGCTGGTGGCGAATAAAAGCCAGGCTTCCCGACGGCCAGCATCTCTATAAATTCGCGGTCAAATCCAAAAGCTATTTCGCAATGGATCAGTGGTTGGAAGTATTCGATCCCTATGCCTTGTCCATCACCGATGATGAGCACGAGCGGTCCATCCTTCGGATCAAGGATGGCAAGCGCATCTGGGTCGATTACGTCTGGCGTCATGACAGCGAGCCGCTTCCGACCAATGATCAACTGGTGATATACGAATTGCACGTCGGCGATTTCAGCGGCGGCAAGGGTGACGAAAAGGAAAACGGAAGAAAGGCACTTTCGCCGCCGTCACGGAGAAATTAGATTATCTTCAGGATCTTGGGATCAATGCCGTCGAATTGATGCCAGTCAAGGAATTCCCCGGCAAATCATGGGGATATAACTTGCGCAGCCTGTTCGCCGTTGATAGCGGATACGGTCCCCCTGAAGACCTTTGCCATCTGGTGGACGAATGCCATGGCGCGTGGCATCCGCGTCATCGTTGACGGCGTTTACAACCACGCCGAAGCCGACTCGCCACTCGCCAAAATCAGCTACGAATATTGGTTCTACCGCGAAAATCCCGACCCCGCGAACATGCAATGGGGCCCTAAGTACAACTATGACCATTACGATTCAAATCTCAAACTCTTCCCAGCGCGGAAATATGTGATCGAATCGATCTGTTCGTGGCTGGAACATTTCCACATCGACGGCATTCGTTTCGATGCCACCCGGGCCCTGGCCAATTTCGATGTCATGCGCGAGTTCACCGACGCCGCGTTTAATAAACTGGGCGGAAGCAAGCCATTCTTCACCGTCGCCGAGCACATACCGGAGGATCCGGCGATCGCCGGCTATCCCAAGGGCCCGATGATCGCCGCCTGGCATGAAACGCTGGCAAATCAATTACTGCGCGACGGCAATGCAGCGCGAATACCAGGGCGCGCAGCCAAACGATCTCGATGCCCTCGCGAAGAGAATAAACCCGGCCACCAACGGCTACACCAGCGGAAATCACGTCGTGAATTTCCTTGGAAATCATGACCACAAGACGAATTCTGCGCGACATCGGAGACACCGTGCATGTCTTCGGCGAGGCCGCGTTCCGGCGGGTGAAGCTGGCGCTCGGAATTCTCCTGACCATTCCCGGTCTTCCCATGATCTGGATGGGGCAGGAATTCGGCGCCGCCAATCCCTTGTCGCTGGACCCGCAACCAATCGATTGGGCTCTCCTGGCCAATAAGGACAATAAAGACCTGCGCGATTTCACCGCCAAAGTCATCAATTTTCGCCGCAAAAATCCCTCGCTTTGGGGCGATAACTTCCAGGTAGTCCTCAGTGACTCGGACCGGCAACTCTTCGGCTTTAAGCGATGGAATGATGTCGGCGGCCTCGTGGTTGTCGTGGCAAATCTCAAGGACACGCCGGGCGGGGAATTCGTCATCGAAAATGCCGGTCTAGTCGACGGCCCCTGGCGCGAGCATATGAGCGATCGCAAGTTCCAAATGACCGCCGGCCAGATCAAAGACACGATCGAACCAAGCCAGGTAAAAATATTCGTGAAAGAATGACACCGATCCCATCAGGGAAAACATGATGCTCTTGGTCACGCAATGCCCGATGGTTCCACACGTAACAAAGCGATCTAATCAGCATGTTGGAACTTCATCATAAGGAGGCACACATGCACGCGTGGACAACATCAATCGGATTGGCTGACATGGGGTTCTCCATCTCATTCCTTCTGTTTGCCGCCGGGTTCTTAGGGGGAATGCTCGCGTTTATCTTCGTGCAAGCCCTCGAACATCGATATTCCGAGCTCTTCTTCAATCCGGACACGTTGACTTTTGCGGTCCAGAGAATCGAGCAGCGGCAACCATCCCGTCCCATCGAAGTCGAACTCGAAGCCATGGACGCGCAAAAGTAAGCGTCCGATCCGGTGATAGATTTGAGTCCACTTTATGGATCTTCGAAGCGGACAATCGCTCTGGATGAAGCTTGGCCGCGATTGTTTGATTCGTCCCTCGTTGAAAAAGTCTATCCGATGCGACGTTTTGATCGTCGGCTCAGGAATCACCGGCGCGTTAATCGCATATCATCTTGCCGAGCAGGGGTTGGACGTTGTGATCGTTGATCGCAGACAGATCGCATGCGGTAGCACGCCCGCTTCGACCGCTTTGCTTCAGTACGATATCGACACAACGCTCGTTGAATTACGGAAAAAGCTGGGCCGCAAGCACGCCGACGCCGCCTACAAGCGATCGCGCCAGGCGCTATCCGACATGGTGGTAGTGATAAAGCGGCTCGGATCAAACTGCGAATTGGCCCGGCGGCCCAGTCTTTTTCTCGCTAAAACAGAAAAGGATGTGCCACTGCTGAAGGCGGAAACAGAAGTGCGCCGTGAGATTGGCATGGAGGTCAAATACCTCGATGGCAAATCCCTGATGAAGCGTTTCGCCATCCACCGGCCCGGAGCAATTCTTTCCAGCGTAGCGCTCCAACTCAATCCATGGAGTTTCACGAAGCACCTTCTCATTGCCGCCGAGCGCCGGGCGCGAGAATCTTCGCCCAAACCAAGCTTCTGCCGGTTGCCGGCGATTATCTGTCACACCGATCCGAAGACGGACATCGTATCAATGCAAAGCACGTCGTCTGGGCCACCGGCTACGAAGTGCCCGAGCAATTCCCCGAGATCAAAAAACTCTGCGATCTCAACAGCACCTACGTCGTCGCGACTTGCCCGATTGCCGCCAGCCGGCTCTGGGCCAAAAAGCGCTGATTTGGGAAACTGGAAGTTCTTATCTTTACGCAAGAACCACGCGCCAGAATCAGGCCATCATCGGCGGTCTCGACGAGCCGTTCCAGAATCCGACGAAAAGGGATGCCCTGATTCCTTCCAAAACCCGGCAATTATTGACCGATTTTAAGCGAGTCTTCGATCTAGGCCCCGTTGAAGTAGAAACCGCCTGGGCCGGAACATTTGCCTCGACGAAGGACGGACTTCCATTTATCGGCCAGATGTCAGCGTATTCCGGCTGCCACTTCGCCCTCGGCTATGGCGGCAACGGCATCACATTCAGCCTGATCGCGGCGCAGATCATTCGCGATGATATTCTTGAACGTCAAAATCCCAGCAGCGAGATATTTTCCTTCAAACGTGTTTTCGGCTCGAAGCGCGAACGTGCCGCGCAGCAGTACATCTTATCGAACTGAATTCAGTGATAATGGGTGAAGCTTAATCCAGAAATCGAAAAATCGGCCCGGCGAGGCCAAAAGGATGACGACTGTGAACAGTTCAGACATGTATCTATCGAAAATAAAAATTTCTCCAGTCCAGATTGGATTGATGCTCCTCATGCTTGGGATATTGGGCCAATCGGCCCGCGCTCAAGATGAAATCCCCCAATGGGACCAACCGACAATTAACTTGCCGGGCGTCACCGCGGCCGACCTCGGCTTTGTCCCGGATGTCCACGACGACGATTTGGACAATTCACAATCGATTGGCGGGATCGATCTCATGGACGCGCAGCCGTCAAAAGACCTTGCCCCGCCGGGCGCAATACAGACATCCGGCCTTGAAGCCTCGCCAAGCTCGCGTCCTTCCACCAGCCCGGCGAGCCTTCCTTCGACAAATGTCAGCACGCGGCCGGAGGAAGTCTCCGCGGAAAACGGCCATTTTCCCGAAATCGGCGGGACCTTCGGCCTCCAGGAATTTGTCAGCCATTTCGCCCCATACGAACCCATGTATATCGTCGGCAGCACCCAGGCGCCGAATATCAAGTATCAGATCAGCCTGCGCTATCGGCTCTTTACGCCCACCGGTCCGTTGGCAACATCAATGCCGTTCTTCCGCGGATTTAACATCGCCTATTCGCAGACGTCGCTTTGGGATGTCAGCAATCCGTCACAACCTTTCTTCTACGACACCAGCTATCGTCCGGAAGTTTTTTACTATCTGGAAAGTCTGCCAGGCATCAAGACCAATCCCGGCTCGCAGCTCGGCCTTCAGGGCGGCGTGGGCCATGAATCCAATGGACAAATGGATCCCAATCATCGGTCGTTGAATATCGTGTTCCTCCGCCCCATCATCACCATCGGCGGCGACAGCGATTGGTTCGTCACCTTTGCTCCGAAATTTTACGATTACATCGGAGGCCTTCCGCTCAACCCCGATATGCCCAAGTATCGCGGATACGCCGACCTGAGATTGGTCTTTGGCCTGCGCGACAGCCTGCAACTCGCCACGATCGGCCGCATCGGCCGCGATGGGAATAAGGGAAGCGTTCAGTTCGATCTGACTTATCCGCTGACCAAGCTTCTCGACGGCAACATGGATATTTCACTTGACGCCCAATATTTCTACGGCTACGGGGATACGCTCCTGACCTACAATCAGCGAAGCTCAATTTTCCGATTCGGCATCGCGCTAACCCGATGAACAATCAAAATTTCCTCAACTTTTCCAGAACGATGGGAGCCCGAACATTGCAAAATAACCGGCAGCCTTTAGCCGGCCGAGTGTTCGCGAAGCCCTCCCGCGTCGGGCGGCCAAACTCTGCACCAAAAATTGAATCCCCAATAAAGTGAGGCGAATCGGCATATCAAGAGTCACCAGCGTTTTGTAAACCAAAGCCGCCGCATGGCCGTGATGTTTCGCGAGATATCGCGCCCAGCCGCATTCGTAATTCCGATATACAAACCCACGATTGGCGTGCGAGCTGACGCGGCCAAGGTGCTCGATCTCGGCGCTCGGAAAATAATAGATATCGCCCAGCGGTTTAAGCCGGCGGCAAAGATCAACATCCTCTACGCCAAACCCAAACCCCTCGTCAAATCCGCCAATCCGCTCAAAGCAATCCCGCCGAATCACCAGCGCGGCCGCGGCAAGCTGGCCAACGGTTCCCGCTGTTTCCGGGTCAAATCCCTCGCGGCGATATCGCCGATACGCCGCGCGAAACAATCCGGTCCACTTGAGGAATTGGATGGAATTCAGCAGGGCGGCAACGGTCGGCAAATTTCGCCCGGATCGCTGCGGCTTACCATCCGCCCCAATCAGCTTAGGCCCGACGGCGACAACGCTCGTGTGCCCGTCCATAAATTGAACCAGCATCCGCAAAGCATCCGCGCGAACAACCGTGTCGTTATTCAACAATAGAAGCAGCGGGGCGGTGGCCGATCGCGCAGCTTGGTTGTTGCCACGGGCAAAGCCGACATTTTGCGTGTTGCGATGCAAAATAACCCACGGAAACTCAGCGGCAACTAAATCCGCCGACCCATCCGCCGAAGCATTATCAACGACAATGGTTTGAACTCGCAGATCGCCACGGGTCTTTTCGATGGAAGCCAGCAGGTTCCGAAGAATCTCCCTGCCGTTCCAGTTGACGATGAGGATGGAAAGCTGGTAATCGCTCACGTTTTTAGCGGCCGGCACACCCTACATCTTCGTCTTCTTACGCTGCGATCGGAAATATCGTCGCCCAAAAGCCCATCGCCACACCGCATCGCAATGCGGCACAGTCAAACAGATCCAGGCAATAGTCAGAACAATCCGATGCTTCTGGAATTGGCCCAAAAGACGGCGGAAATGGATACGGTCGGAAGGTTTCGACCGCGCGGCTTCATCCATCAGCACATCAATCGCCGTTCGCTCGACGGCCGGCGGCAAATCTCCCGATTCCAGGTTCTTCATATAAATCCGCCGGACGCTTTTGCGGATTTCATCCTGCCGGGTGCGGATCATCGACGTTGCCAGCACCCGATACTTCGCCGAAATCTCCGGCGAGAAGGCGAATTCATATTTCCGCGACACCCGCAACCAAAAATCCCAATCCTCATACGCCAGCGTTTCATCATATCCGCCGACAATCTTGTAAACTTCGGCTCGAACAAGCGTCGCCATCGCCGGAATAAAATTCCCTCGCCACAGTGTTTCGTTGATGTTCCCCTGCGGAGGCGTGGTCAATGAACGGCGATGATCCTCGATGAACCGCTTCGGCAAAACATTCCCAGCTTCATCGATCTGCAGTGCATCGGTATAAGCCACTCCAGTCGTTCGCGGCAACTTCTCCAATAGTTCCACCTGCATCGCGGTTTTATGCGGAAGCCAGACATCATCCGCGGCAACCAGTTCAATATATTCCCCACGTGAAAGCGACACCGCTTCATTCAGCGATCGGCACAGCCCCATGTTCTTTTCATGCCGGACAAATGTACATTCGACAGAATTTTCCGCGATCCAGCGTTCAATCACCTGCACCGAATCATCCGTCGAGCGATCGTCCATGACCAGAAGCTGAATATTGCCGTAGGTCTGTGCCTTCACACCGTCCAGAGCCTGCGTCACAAAACGGGAATGGTTGTAGCACAGCACAATCGCGGTCACGAGCGGCGGTGAATTCGCTTGCCCGCTCATGGCTTGAAATTCTCGATCGCTGAGATCACCGCCTGCTGCGACTCAGCCGAAAGATGCGGCCCGATCGGAATGCTGAGCACTTCACGCGCCAGCTTTTCGCAGATCGGAAAGCTCCCCTCTTTCAATCGAAGATCAGCATAAGCCTTCTGCAAATGCGGAGGCGCCGGATAATGAATGATCGTCCCAATCCCCGCCTCTTTCATCGCAGCCTGCAGCTTGTCGCGCTGCGGATGCCGAATGACAAACAGATGCCAACACGGCTTAGCCCACTCCGGCACGGATGGCAAAATAATCCCCTCGACATGACGCAACCGATCGAGATACACCCCCGCGATCTTCCGCCGCCGCTCATTCCATTCATCCAGCTTCCGCAACTTCACCCGCAGTAATGCCGCCTGCAATTCGTCCAGCCGTGAATTGAATCCCCGCTCGTCGTTGAAATATCGGTTTCGCGAGCCATAGTTGCGAAGCGTTCTGATTCGATCCGCGAGCTTGGAATCATCTGTGGTAATCGCACCGCCATCCCCAAAGCACCCAAGATTTTTCGATGGATAAAAACTGAACGCCGCGGCATCACCCAGCGATCCAACCGGCTGTCCGTGATATCGCGCTCGATGCGCCTGCGCCGCATCGGCAATCACTTTCAACCCATGTTTTTCCGCGATCGTTTTGATCGGCCCCATGTTAGCCGGCTGACCATAAAGATGAACCGGCATGATCGCCCGCGTTCGCCGGGTAATCGCCCGTTCCACCCGATTGGGATCAAGATTATGCGTCTCAATATCCGGCTCAACCGGCATCGGCGTCGCACCGGCATGGCTCACTGCCAGCCAGCTTGCGATATACGTGTTCGACGGAACAATCACCTCATCCCCGTCCCCGATGTCATACGCGCGAAGGATCAACTCCAGCGCTTCAAGTGCATTGCCAACCCCAACACAAAATCGTGATTTGCAATAAGCGGAAAACTCGGCCTCAAATGCCTCAACTTCACCCCCCAGCACATACCACCCGCTCGACATCACCCGGCGATACGCCTCGTCGAGTTCTTCCTTCAACTCCAGATAAGTCGGAAGCAAATCAAGAGACGGCACCTCCATCGGCTCACCGTCCCTTGTCGTGCATGGCCTGAAATTCATCGTAATCGCGAACGTAGTCCTCCGCTGAATACTTGTCCGAAGCCAGCACCAGCAGCACCGCGTCGGATGAATATCGATACTGGATCGCCCAGACCCTCGGCGGCACGTACAGCGCCTTTTCAGGACTGCTCAGCCGAATCTCCGCGCGGTTCTGCCCATCATCAACAACACAAGAAACAGACCCTTTCAGACAGATCAGAAGCTGCTGCAGCGTGCGATGCGCGTGCTCGCCCCGGATTTCCTTGCTGGGGACGTCATGGATGACAAAGAATCGTTTGGGAACAAACGGAAGTTGCGATTCGATTTCCGCGAACGAAAGAGTGCCGCGCAAATCCTCGATCTTGGGAATATCAATCAGCCGCACGCCGCGCACGTGCTGCACCGATTCAGCAGCATCCGCCTCTTTCTGCGGAACGACGGCAGCCTTCGCGGCACTGTCCACATATCCGCGAATCCGCGCCGGATTCCCCGCCACGATCGCGTTCGGCGGCACATCCCGCGTTACCACCGCGCCGGCTCCGATCATCGCATTAATGCCAATCGTAATGCCCGGCAGGATTGTCGCATTGGCTCCCACGGACGCCCCTCGGCGAATGGTCGTCTGCTCCACCCGATTGAGCCATTTTTTGCTCCGCGGAAACCGGTCATTTGTAAAAGTGGCATTCGGCCCGATGAACACATCATCTTCGATCCGCGTTCCATCCCAGAGCTGCACGCCGCATTTAATCGTCACGCGGTCCCCAATGATGACATCGTTTTCGATGAAGACGTGATCGCAGACATTCGCGTCTTTGCCGATAACGGCCCCCGGCAGAATGTTCACGAACGCCCAGATTCGCGACCCCGGCCCGATCTTGTCGGTGCGGACGATTGCCGTCGGATGTTGCTGAACGTCAAGCACAAGAATCTCCGCTCATCGCGGGCGTTACTACAACAAAATCGTGAATTGAAAGCAAATAGATCAGGTAGGTTTGATGAGAGGGTCCAACCCCTCTTGATTCGCGAAACATTCGGGTAAGCTGCCATCCTGATGCCCCGGCGAATACTCCTTCTGATTACCGATTTGCAGATCGGCGGAACCCCAACGGTGGTCCGGGAGTTGGCCATCCGCCTAGCGCGGGAAGATGGCATGCATGTTCACGTCGCCTGCCTCGACCGCTGGGGACCGGTCGCCGATCAGTTGCGCGAAAAGGGAATTGCCGTCACTGCCCTGGACGCCTGCAGCCGACTCGATGCCGGAGTTCTATTTCGTCTGAATCGCCTCATTCATCAGGAACAGATCGACACCGTTTTCAGCTTCCTCATTCATGCCAATGCCGCCGCTGCGATGGCATCGCTCGTGAATCGTCCGGTTCGATTCTTGCAATCAGTCCAAACCACGCAGCCAACGCCGCGCTGGCACTGGATGCTTCAAAATATGATTCAACACGCGGCCGAGATGATCGTCGTCCCATCCCCATCAGTCGCCGACGCGGCCCAAAATTGGGCCGGCATACCACCCGAAAAAATCGCGGTCATTCCCAACGCCGTCGAGATCAGCGAATTTGCCCCACATCAAAACATTTACGGCAAGCGAGTCGGGTTCATCGGCCGGCTCGATCCAATCAAGCGGATCGACGATCTGATTACCGCCATATCACTGCTACCGGATGATGTCACTCTGAATATTTACGGCGAAGGGGGTGAACGCAGCCAAATCGAATCGATGGTCGATGCTCTGAACCTGACCCAGCGGGTGAAATTGCACGGAGCAGTTCAAGGCCCCGTCGAGGTGCTCGCCGGCATGGACCTGCTCGTCTTGCCTTCCGACGCAGAAGGATTCGGACTGGTTCTAATCGAAGCAATGGCCGCCGGCGTGCCGGTCATCGGAACCAATGTGCCGGGAATTCGCGACGTGATTGTTGATGGCAAAAACGGCATCCTCGCGCCGCCGCGAAATCCAAGGGCCTTGGCGAATGCCATCGAACGAATTTTGTCTGATGAATCACTCAGAAAAACTTTGGTGGCAGGTGGGATGGCCAATGTGCAAGAAAATTTCGCATGGCCGATCGTTTATCAGCAATATCGAATGCTTCTGCTCAATCATACTTAAGCGGCTGTTCCCCCTTGGGCCGCGTCTTCCACCGCCGATGTGCCCACAAATATTGGGTCGGATCATCAGAAACAAACTGCTGAATCGCCTGCGTATACCGCTGCGTGATGTAACGCAGCGGATCGCTTTGATCCTTCCAATCCTTCGGCCAGATAATGTCCTGCGTCCCGAGCATGAAACGAAACTTGCCATCGAGACGCCGCGCGTAACCAATAACCACCGGCACGTCATACTCCATAGCCAGCAATCCGATCGATTTGTAAGTGCTCGCCTTTCGCCCGAAAAAATCGACAAAGATTCCCTTGCTCCCCGCATTCTGATCCGCGACGAACCCGATCACTCCACCATCAGCCAGCAGCTGCGAAATTTCCCCGGTCGCCCCCTTTTTGCCGACGATTTTCTGCCCCTGCCGTTTACGGACGCCGAATACCCAGTCATTGAGATAAGGATTATCCAGCGGCCGCGCGACGGCGGTGCTTTCAAATCCCAGCGTCGCCAGAACGTAGCCGAGAATCTCCCAGTTGCCGTAATGGCCCGTCAGCATGATCGCCCCCTGATTGCGGGTCATCAGCAGTTCCAGCGGCTTCTTGAAATTGTCGAGCTCGACATATTTTCGCCACGTGTCGATGCGGACAAGGCGCGTCGTATGCAAAACCTCGACGCCAAGCATGAACATGTTCTGCAGCCCTTTTTCCGCGATGCCATCGCATTGTTCATGGGTGAAATGGGGAAAGCTCCGCTGGATATTGGCAATCGCGCGGGCTCGGTGCTTGCGATCGAAACGATACCAGACCGACCCAATCAGCCGCGCGGTTCTCAGGTTCGTGTCCACGGGAAACCAGTGCATCGCCATCGAGGTGATGCGAAGCCCCAGGTAAACCAGGCGATCGAAAAGATCATGACGCGGCTTGTTGGCCATTGAGATGGAGGATTGTCATTTGTCACTCGTCATTTGTCACTCGTGAGCAGAATTTTCAAATGACCAATGACAAATGACCAATGACGAATTCCTACCCCCCGATTCGACTCATCTGTTTTCCCCCACGGGCGGAATGCACATTCGGCTTGAGACGGACGCATTCAGCCATGGCGTGTGCAAGGTCTTCAAGGCGGCCATTGCCGGTGCGCAGGATACCTTTAACATCGATCTCGCCCCCGTCAAACAGGCAAGACCTCAGCAGCCCATCCGCCGTGAGACGCAACCGATTGCACGTCGCGCAAAACGGAGCGGACATGGCGCTGATAAAACCGAGACGCCCAACCGGCCGTCCATCAGCTAGACACCAAACGTTCGCGGGACCAACGCCGGCTTCCAATTCGCGATCCACCGGCAGCAGGGGGCCAAGCTCCCGCTCGATCATTTCGCGGGCTTCCAATTCTGGAATCAAAGCATCATCGCCCCGGTTTTGGCTGTCACAACCAGCCGAGGGTCCGGGATGAAAATCTTCATCCGCTCGCCCAAGCAAAGCGGCATCTCCCAGCGGCATATACTCAATGAATCGCACCGTCACCTTCCGCTGCAACGTCAGCCGGGCGAAATCGACAAGCTCGTCATCATTAATGCCTCGCATGGTAACGCAATTGATTTTGATGGAATTGAATCCAACCTCCTCGGCCCGATTCAGCCCCGCTAATACTGCGGACAAATCGCCGGTGCGGGTGATCCTACGGAATTTGTCCGGATCGAGACTATCAATGCTGACAGTAAGACGATCAAGCCCCGCCTCGCGCAGCGGCCCTGCCAACTCCGCCAAGCCGCTGCCCGTTGGTCGTCAGCGAAAGATCTTCCACGCCATCGATTCGCTTTAGCATGGAAACCAGACCCACAAGCCCATTGCGAACAGTCGGCTCACCCCCGGTCAATTTGAATCGGCGAATGCCATGAATTTGCACGGCAGCTCGAACGACCTGAGCGATTTCTTCAAAACTCAGGATGTCGCTTTTAGGCAGCCAGGCGACGCCATCTTCAGGCATGCAATACACGCAGCGATAATTGCACCGGTCGGTAATGCTGATGCGGAGCACCCGAACGGAAGAAATACTCGCCGGGCCGGCGGCGATGTCGCTGAATCGCGGTCGCGAGATTTCAACGATCGGCAAAAGCAACGTCAAACTCCTTCAGGGGCATTATAGGGCAGATTCGAGGCAACACTCTATAGTTGGATGTAATGCTACAGCCGGCCTGCGAAACGGATAATGGGTATTAATCCCATGCACCCGGCAATCAGCACCGCCATCGCCACCGGCCCGGAAAACGGCAGGTTGGTGACAATGATCCCCCCAATCGCGCTGATCAGAAATTGAAAGCAACCCAGCAGTGCCGAAGCATTTCCCGCGTTGGCCCCGTGGGGTGACATAGCCAGCACCGTGGTATTCGGAAAAATAAATCCAAAAGTCCCCAGAAAGACGAACAGGCAGGGGCAAATACTCCAAAGACCGCCCCAGCCTGCGAGGACGACGAGCAGCAAGACCGCTGCGGCTACAAACGAAACCATCAGCGCCCATCGAAGAATCTTGCGCGGATCAACACGATGAGACAGAAAACTATTCACCTGCGACATCATGATCAGACAAAACGCGTTGGCTCCGAAAAACAAACCAAATTTCTGCGGCGGAATGTGATAAGTCTCAATGAACAATCCCGGCGAGCCGCCGACATAGGCGAACAATGCCGCGCACCCAAGGCTGACGGTAAGCGTATGAACGATAAAAATCCGATGCGTGAACAATCGCCGGTAAAGATGCAGTGTCGCGGCGATGGAATGCCGCTGGCGCCGCTCGCGCGGAAGCGATTCAGGTAGTAAAAATAAAGCACCCAGTAGACAAAGCGTGCCGGCCGCTGACAAAACCCAGAAAACCGCCCGCCATCCGAGATGGCCGACGATCCACCCGCCCAGCAGCGGCGCGAGAATCGGAGCAACGCCCATCACCAGCATAAGCGAAGAAAAAACGCGAACAGCCGTCCGGTCATCAAAAAGATCGCGGACAATCGCGCGGGCGATCACCATTTCCGCGCACCCTCCGATGGCCTGCACCGTCCGCAAGATAAGCAACGAATGCACGCCCGTGGCAAACGCACACCCGGCGGATGCGATTACGAACAGAGTCAATCCGACATACAGCGGCCGTTTGCGCCCATATCGATCCGCCGCCGGCCCATAAAAAAGCTGGCCGAGCGCCAGCCCAAAGAGATATGCCGTCAGGGTTCGTTCAACCTGCGGAATGCTCGCCCCAAATTCCCGCGCTATCGACGGAAAACTAGGCAAGTACATATCAATCGCCAGCGGCCCCAGCCCCGCGAAAGCCCCCAGCAGAATCGTCAGCGCAAAAACAAATCGCCGCGTCAGTGGCATCCGCGCGGCTTCCCCAGGCAAAACGGCTATCGACGAATCTAAAACAGCATCGCTCATAGGCACATCTTAGGCGGCAACAGGCCAAATCATTCGGCGCATGGAGTTGCTGGAATTTAAGCAGAAACTGAGAACTCATTTAGAACCCAGTCGCTTTATATATTCCCCATCAGTCTCGGCAAAGATCGTCCAAAACGGACGCCGCAGCCGATTGTTGATCTGCTCAACCAGCACCGCCAAATGCGTATGCCATCCTCCGGCAATTCCCGCCATGTGCTTGCCCGCGAGACGGCGATGCGTCAATACAAACAAGACCTTCTCCCCTTGCGGCTTTAATTCAAACGTCACTTCCGAAGGCCCATCAATCCCCCCATCCCACGTCCAGCTCAGCACCCGTGGCGGCTCATAGCGCGTGACGCGTTCATTGTAAAATGGCCCCGGCTTTTCAACCATTTGCTTGTACTTTTCCGGCGGCGGATCGTTTTCCAACGACAAGCTCGCATGATCGAATCGCAGTTCAAACTTCCCCCCAACGTGCGGCTCGATCTCCCCGGCCGCAAACCATTTCCCGCGCTTTTCTGATTCCGTCAGATAAGCCCAAACTTGCTCGATCGGTCCCGGCAGCACCCGCTCGAAGCGAATCGTACCCGGCTCAGTGACAACCCCAAACGCGACGTTCGGATCCACGTTGGCGGCCAGGCCGCCGAGGATTTTCCCCCACCCCTCATTCACGCGATCAGCCCACTCCGGCAGCACCCCTTCATGCGTCAGCGTCAATTCGCATCCACTAGGTGTCGGCACAATGTCGATGCTCACACGTGTAGACTGCTTGGAAAATTTCGGCACTGTAAACGTAAAGACCAGCCGACGCGGGCGGTCGATCTCAAGGTAAGTGCCGATATGCTCAACATCATCGCCATCACGCCGAGTGAAGTTGAACGACCCGCCAACCCGCGCATCGATCTCCACGCGAACCATCTTTCCCGTCGGCGTGGTAAACAGCCATTTCCCCGCCGTCTCGGGATTAAGCCAAGCATCGAACACACGCTCGGGCGACGCATCAAATGATCGTGTGACGCGTAGCGTCCGTAAGGAATCAGTTGTCATGTGCGTTTCCCTTTCATTTTGGATTGCGTCAAAGCGGCTGCATCTTCAGCCTTGAGCAGCGCATCGAGGGCATCAAGACGGCTATTCCAAAAAGTGCGGGTCTTCTCTATCCAGGCCGAGGCGTCGTCGAGCGAGGCCGGATTGAATGATACGAAGTGTTCCCGCCAAACCTTCCGGCGCCGCACCAAGCCGGCCCGCTCCAGCACACAGATATGCTTGGAAACAGCATTCAATGACATCGCAAATGGCTCGGCCAATTCAGTAACCCGCGACTCCCGCCGCATCACGCGCTGAAGAATCGCCCGGCGCAGGATGAGCCAGTGCGGTCATTGTGAGATCGAGATTTGCATTTTTATCATTCATCCGATAAGTTGAATGATATCATATTCAGGCCAAATATCCAACATTTTTCTTGGCCGAATTTTTCTGAGCCGTTCATCCAACTCTCTCGCTCCCAATTTCAACGAAATAAATTGGCTGTCACGGCATAAGTATTTTTATTTTTTTATTGAATCACGGCGAAAAATTTTGCATATTATTTTTGAGCAATGAGAACTCACTTCGCAATCACGGTACTGCATCACCATCCCAATTGATTCATGGCGCGGAATCCGAGCGTCTTAGCCTCGTCAATAGCGAGGCGGCAAATTCTTCGTCCATGTAAATAAGGTAAATCGTTCAATGAATATTCTCCCCTTCTTCTTACTCGTTCCATTGGCAATCGCGTTCATTCTGTTCACCGGTCTTCGAATCGCCTGGGAATATGAGCGCGGCGTGGTCTTCCGTCTCGGCCGATATCAAGGGTTGCGCGGCCCCGGCCTGTACTGGATTATTCCGCTGGGCATCGAGCGCGCCGTCACGATCGACATCCGTACCCGCACCGTCTCCGCCGAGCGCCAGGAAACCATTACCCGCGACAGCGTCACCGTGAAGGTGAACGGCGTATTGTGGTATCACGTTGACGACGTGCCCAAATCGGTCATCGCGGTGGGGGATTTCTCATCGGCCATTTATCAGGTCGCCCTCACAAGCCTGCGCAACGTCATCGGCCAGCACGACCTCGACGAAATCCTGCAAGATCGCGACAAGATCAATGACATCTTGCGCCAATACATCAGCGGATCGACAAAGCAGTGGGGATTGCAGGTCGATCGATTCGAAATGAAAGATGTTGAGCTCCCCGAGGCGATGCAGGAGGTGATGGCCATGCAGGCCGAGGCCATCCGTGAAAAGCGGGCCCGCATCATCAAGGCCGAGGCGGAGCTGGAGGCGTCGGTAAAGCTATCGATGGCCTCGCAGCAGATGACCGCCAATCCCGCCGCCCTCGAACTGCGGCGTATGCAGATGATCGCCGAGGTCGGCGCGGAGCATAACAGCACCACCGTCCTGATGATCCCGTCGGATTTCGTGACCCTGGCCAAGAGCCTCAACGAATATATCCATGATCAAGCGGCCAAGACTTAAGTATGGCAGTGCCGCGGGATGGGTCATCCCGCGGCTTTTGTTGAATCTTTCAATTCCAACGCTTTCGCTCGGATTCAAACCCCGGTACGATTCGTGACACACGTGACTTGCCGCGCGGTTGCGGCCGGGATTTCTAATTCGAGGAAACACCAAGGTGAGAATCATGAAACTGGCAAGGAACACCCTCGCGGCAACGATCGCATGCATCGTGATCGCGTCATCAATCGCTTCGGCTCAAGTCCTGAAGCAGGTCCCGAGCAACGCCTTCGTCGTCCTCAAGGTGAGCAACCTGGACGCTACGAGTAAGAAGGTCTCCGATCTCGCAACCTCCCTCGGCATCGCGCAATTAGCCCCCGAGATGGCTGATCCGCTCGGAGAGGGTTTGAAGAAAATTGGCGTCACCGACGGCGTCAATCGCGCCGGCGATATGGCTTTCGTGTACATCGATCCGGCCGCGTTCAACACTCCCTCTGATAAGTCGATGCTCCTCCTGCTGCCGGTTTCCGACTATCAGAAGTTCGTAGCCAATTTTGCCGACGCCAAGCCGGACGGCGATCTGACCCAGGTTCATTTCAACAACAGTCCCGACATCACATACCTGAGCCATTGGGGCGATTACGTTGCCGCCAGCCCGGTACGAGAGATCGTCGCCAAGGCCCCGACTGATGTGATTCAGGTCGATGGGCTCGCCGCCAAGGAATTGGATGGCAAAGATTTCGTCCTCTTCGGCAACTTAAAGGCGCTGCGGGCGACCATGCTGCAGGGGATCGATACTCTGCGCCAGCAAGCCCCAATCGAGATCGACAAGGCGGTTGCTCCCGGATCCACCAAATTCCAGAATATCGACGCGGCCAAATTCTGCGCCGCTGGCAAAGGTCGCGGCAACCCAGTTTTTGAATATCGCGCAGCAATTCGCCGAAGGAGCCGATGCCGCCAGCTTCAGCGTGAATCTCAGTCCCGATGGAATCGCCACGACCTGCATGTGTCAGTTTGCATCCGGATCGGCTCTGGCGAACCACGTGCTGAACGTGAAGAACACCGATGATTCTCTCCTCGGCGGCCTGGCCGAAGGAAAATACCTCATGTTTGGCGGATCAAATCCGGGCAACTTCTCCAAATCCATGACCGATTTCCTCGCCCCGATTCAAAAATCGATCACCGATCTCGGACCCGATTACGCATCCCTCAACGATTGGCTCAACGCAGCCCTGAAAATGGCCGCCGCATCCAAAGGGGCCACGGTTGGAATGATGGTCCCCACAGCCGCGCCGGGGCAGGGATCGCTCGTGCAGGTCGTTGGCATTCGCCGCGGCGACGCCAAAGTGATCCTCGACTCAACCCACGAAATGGCTGACGCCCAGCAGGCGGCGATCAAGGCGCTCGGTATCCATCTGCCCGGCGGAGCCCAGTCTTATATCCCCGCCGCCAAGACGGTCGATGGCGTGAGCTTTGATGAAATCAAGAGCAACGTGAACATGAACGGCAACACGCCCCAGGAAATGCAGGTCGCCCAGATCATGACGATGGTTTATGGCCCTCTCGGTCCCAGCGTCTTTATGGGTGTTGTGAATGATCAGACGATGCTGACCGTCATGGGCCTCGACGATGCGGCCATCAGCGCCGCCATCGCCGCCGCCAAGGCCGGTGATGATCCCATGGCCAAGACCAGCGCGGTCAAATCCGTCGCCGCCCAATTACCCGCCCAGCGCGTTCGGCGCCTTTTATGTGCCCCTCGATTTGTGGGCCAGCACCGGCTTCGGCTACGCCAAGATGTTCGGAATCGATATGGGCGTGACGATGCCCGAAAACCTCCCGCCGATGGGCACGACCCTCTCCACCGACGGCTCGGCGATTCGGGCCGACACATACATTCCATCCCAGTTGATGCAGGCATTAGCCGCGGCCGGGATGCAGGTCTACATGAAGACGCAGAATGTCGGCCAAAATCCGCAGGGTGGCGGAGCCCCGGCCCCAGCGCCGGGCGGACTGTAATATCGCGGAGATTTCACGCTGCGAACATTTCCGCGATCTTCGCGGCAATGTCGCCGCTTCGCATCAGGCTCTCCCCAATCAGCACGGCTGCGACGCCCGCCTGGGCAAGCTTGCCGATGTCGTGCGCGGTGTTGATCCCGCTCTCGCTGACCAGCACCCGGCGGTCGGCCACCAACTCGCTCATCCGCAGCGTCGTCCCCAAATCGGTGCGGAACGTTCGCAGATCGCGGTTGTTGATCCCCAGCAGACTGTAGCTCGGGTGCGGAAATCCAATCACCTGATCGCGCACCCGCATTAGATTGTCCAGATCATGAACCTCGATCAGGCAGGTCAAGTTCAGTTCCGTCGCCAGGATTTGCAGATCGATCATGTGGCTCGTTTCCAGGCATTCAGCAATGAGCAAAATCGCATCAGCCCCGGCCGCCCGTGATTCGTACACCTGATACGGATCGATCACAAAATCCTTGCGCAGGACCGGAATCCCCACGGCCTCGCGAACGAGTTGGATATATTCCAGCTTCCCTTGAAAATATTTCTCATCGGTCAAAACGCTGATGGCGTCCGCTCCCCCATCCGCATACGCCCGGGCGATGCGCACCGGATCAAAATCCGCGCAAATCACCCCCGCGCTGGGCGACGCTTTTTTCACCTCGGCGATCAGATTCACCGGCTTTTTGCCGGGGGTCGTTACCGCCCGGAAAAAATTCCGAGGCCGATCCATCGCCGCGATTCGTTCCTTCAGCGATTCGACCGGAACGCGTGTTTTGGCCAGGGCGACCTCCTCGCGTTTGGTTTCGACGATTTGATCGAGGATACTCATACGATGTACGCCGATAAGGTCCATTTCCCGTCAAAGCCCACGGCAATGCCGGTGGGGTTGTAAATCGGATGGCCTGAATGTCAATCTTTCTCGCTCCAGCGGATTCGACGGCCTTTCAAATTTCCGCGCTGATGATCCCAATCGGCACGGTCATCGCGCTGGCGGTCGCGGTTTCCATCGGGGTCTTCAAGCCGCGGAAGATTCTAGGCCCGCAGCGGCTCTCGCCGGGCGAATCTCCCTCGGTTTTGGCCGGATCGATCGGGTTTACCCTGGCGGCATGGGCGCTCTCCCTGCTCGCGCTGGGCGTATTGCATCAGCGGGTCCTCAATAAACAGCACGAGCCGTCCGGTTCGCCATTCTCACAATCGGAAACGGTGATCTACGGCATGATCATGGATGGCGCGGTCCTGGCCGCCGCGCTGGGCATAACGCTCATCCGTCCCGAAGGAGCCCGCCGATCAGGAATCAGTTTATCTCGCCTACCACTCGGCTTTCTAGGCGGCATTTTTGCGATCGCCATTGTCCTCCCGCTCATCGATTGCATCGGTGCGCTGACCGAAATGGCGCTGAATTGGCTGCACAAATCCCCGCCCCCGCACGATCTTTTACAAATCTTGAGAGAACATCCCGCCCCCTGGCTCTGCGCCGCGGTCCTGCTTTCAGCCTGTGTGCTCGCTCCCCTCGCCGAAGAAATGTTTTTTCGCGGCCTGGTGCAAACCCTCCTGCGATATCTCCTCTATCGTCCTTGGCTGGCCGTCTTCCTGACCGCCGCCCTCTTCGCCATGGTCCATCCCTGGTGGACCTGGCCGGAAATTTTTTTCCTCGGAATCTCCCTCGGCTACGCTTACGAGCGCACCGGCAATCTCTGGATGTCCGTCACCATGCACTCCCTCTTCAATTTGACGTCCATCTGGCTCTTCGTGCATTTCGGGTAGGGGGAATCCAGCCCGAATCGCGCATTCCGCCCCTTTTTTGCCCGTTACCATCAATTCCTCGGGAAAGTATATTGCTTAGTGTCACGGTCAGAATAGGACGGTTAGTCATCCGCTCCTCTCTGCTGCCTCTTGCTTTTAAACGTGGTATTTCATGGCCGAGGATAAGAAGATTGATGCTCCCGTCCCGCTGGAATCGATCCTCTGCACCGATGAGCTGAATCGCCGCAAGTCCCGTCCCCCGAACTACGAATCCGAGAACCGCGCGCTCGTGAAACTCGTCCAGGCAATGGCCGACTCCCCAAAAACCATTCTTCAGATATTGGCCGACACCGTTCTTGAGGTATTAAACGCCGACTCAGCCGGCATCAGCCTCCTGATGGAAGACGGCAAGCGTTTCTACTGGCCCGCGATCGCCGGCGTATGGATTGCCCACATCGGCGGCGGCACGTCCCGCGATTTCGGTCCCTGCGGCGACGTGCTCGATCGCAACGTCCCGTTGCTGTTCACTCACGTCGAGCGCCGCTACACCTATTTCCTGCCGGTAACGCCTGCTGTCCACGAAGCCCTGCTGGTTCCTTTCTACATCGAAGGCAAAGCCGTCGGCACGGTTTGGGCGATTGCTCACGATGATCGCCGCAAGTTCGACAAGGAAGACCTGCGGCAACTGACCAACCTGGGCCAATTCGCCTCCGCCGCCTATCAGGCGCGGCGGCGCTCGATATCCATCAGAAGGCCGGCGAAACCCGCGCCGGCCTCGTCGCCATCGTCGATTCTTCGGATGATGCCATCGTCGGCAAGACCCTCGATGGCACCATCACGTCCTGGAACCGCGCCGCCGAAAAAATGTTCGGCTACACCGCCGCCGAAGCAGTGGGACAGCATATCACCTTCATCGTTCCCGCTGACCGGTGCGCCGAAGAGGAGGATGTGCTCGCCCGGCTCCGGCGCGGCGAAAAAATCGATCACTTCGAAACCGAACGCCAGACCAAGGATGGTCGTCGCCTCGGCATCTCGCTCACCGTCTCGCCCATCAGGAACGCCGCCGGGAAAATCATCGGCGCTTCCAAGATTGCTCACGATATCACCGAACAAAAGCGAATGGTCGCGGCCCTGCGAGGCTCCGAGATTCGTTACCGGCGCCTGTTCGAGGCGGCCCATGATGGCATCCTCATCGTCGACCCCACGACCGCCAAGGTTGTCGATGTCAACCCCTTCATGCTCGATCTCCTCGGCTTTTCCCAGGAACACTTTATCGGCAAGGAACTGTGGGAATTCGGAGTGTTTCGCGACAAGGCCGAGAATCAGCAGGCTATGCGGAAGTTGCAGAGCGAAAGCTCCATTCGCTGTGAGGACCTTCCGCTCCAGCACCGAGATGGCCGGCGTGTCCCCGTCGAGTTCGTCAGCAACCTCTATCAGGAAGACCACCACCCGATCATCCAGTGCAACATCCGCGACATCAGCGAACGCAAGCTGTTCGAGGACGAGCGCGAGGCGCACCTCCAAAACGAACAGCTTTTGCGAAGGGAGGCCGAGGCTGCCAACCGCGCCAAGGATATTTTCCTCGCAACCCTCAGCCATGAGCTTCGCACGCCGCTCAGCGCCATCGTCGGCTGGACAAGCATTTTGCGCGGCCGTTGCGCCAATGAGACTGATTTGAAAGAGGGGCTCGAAGCAATCGAGCGGAACACCAAATCGCAGCTTCAACTGATCGACGACGTGCTGGACGTCTCGCGAATGGTCTCCGGCAAGCTCCGCATGGAAATCCGCACATGCGAATTAATAGATGTCATCAACGCGGGCGTTGAAGTGGTTCGGCCCGCGGCGCAGGTGCGCGGAATTACCCTCGACGTGCAACTTGACCCATCAGCCAGCCGCGCATCCTGCGATCCGGCCCGCATTCAGCAGGTCATTTGGAATCTCATTTCCAACGCGATCAAGTTCACGCCAAAGGGAGGAACGGCCAGCCTGACGTTGGCCCGGGAAAACTCGGATTTGCGAATTCAGGTCACCGACACAGGACAAGGAATCGCTTCGGAACTCCTGCCGTATGTGTTCGACCGCTTCCGACAGGCCGATAGCAGCACGCGACGCCGTTTCGGAGGGTTGGGATTGGGACTCTCCATCGTCAAGCAGATCGTCGAAATGCACGGCGGTACCGTCGAAGCGCAGAGCGCCGGAGAAGGCAAAGGCTCCACCTTCACCGTCCGCCTGCCCGTCCGCGCTGAGCACATCGACGACAACACTGAGCAATTGGGCGATGGCACGCATGCACATGCGTCGGGTTTGCCCGCCGTAAATCTTGACGGCTTGCGCCTGCTGATGGTGGATGATGAACCAGATGCCCGGCGGGTTCTCGTAAAGATCCTCGAGGACGCCGGCGCGATCGTCACCGTGGCAAGCAATGCCGCCGATGCGCTCGCGGCCCTCCTCAAATCGCCCCCTGAGGTGCTCATCAGTGATATTGGAATGCCGGACGTAGACGGCTTAGACCTGATTCGCAAGGTGCGCGCCAGTGGGTATGGCGCCAGGGATCTGCCGGCAGTCGCGGTAACCGCCTTTGCCCACAAGAAGGACCAGCGCCAGGCCCTCCTCGCCGGTTTTCAAGTGCACGTCCCCAAGCCCGTCGATCCGCACGACCTCCTCGCGGTCGTCGCCAGCCTCGCTGGCCGGACGGGCTGAGTCGTGGAGTCATCGCCTTTATCCAAATTGACGTCAATTCCGCCGTTTGTCCATTTCGGGTGACGGCCGCTGGACGCTGCGCCCCCCGACCTTTAATCTTCAACCATGGCCAAACGCTTCCTGGTCACCGGCGGCGCGGGATTCATCGGATCACATCTTGCTGAACTGCTCGTCTCCCGCGGAAATGCAGTCACCATTCTCGATGATCTCTCCACCGGCCGGCTGGAAAACCTCGCCAACCTTCGCGATCGTCCCGGCGTCCAGATCGTCCGCGATTCCGTCGAAAACGAACGTGTTGTCAATATCGCCATGGCTTCCTGTGACGCCGTTTTCCATCTCGCCGCTGCGGTGGGCGTGCAGCTCATCGTCGATCAGCCGGTGCGAACCATTCGCAGCATTATTCACGGAACCGAAGTCGTCCTGGAATCAGCCCAGCGTTTCGGTCGGCCAGTCCTGATCGCCAGCTCATCCGAGGTTTATGGCAAGGGCGCGCGGCTGCCCTTCAGCGAGGATGATGATGTGGTGGTCGGTCCCACCCGCTCCAGCCGCTGGTGTTATGCCTATAGTAAGGGGATCGATGAGTTTCTCGGATTGGCCTATCACAAGCAGGATGGATTGCCGGTTGTCATCGTGAGGCTTTTTAACACGGTCGGACCCCGGCAGGTTGGCATGTATGGCATGGTCTTGCCCCGTTTCGTCGCCGCCGCCCTCAAAAATGAGCCTCTGAAAGTTTATGGCGACGGCAAGCAGACACGCTGTTTCTGTCACGTCAGCGATGTGATCGACGCCTTGGCAAAGCTTATGGATAAACCGGATGCGGTCGGTCAAGTATTCAACATCGGCAGCGATAACGAAATCGCCATCTCGGAACTGGCCCGCCGCGTGATCGCGGTTTGCAAGTCGTCCAGTTCCGTTGAATATATCAGCTACGAACGCGCCTACGGACAGGTCTTCGATGACACGCAGCGCAGGGTTCCCAATCTGGACAGGATCCGATCCATGATCGGTTTCAAACCCCGATACGATCTCGATCAGATGATTCAATCCGTTAAGGAATTTTTAAGCAGCCCTTAACTGAAGCACTGTTTTGGCTGAGCTGTTTTTGGGTGGTTGCTCGCGGACGCGCCACGGCGATAATGCCCGCGGCAACTTGGAGGCTGGAAAGATCATCAATGCTCACATCCGCAACGGGTAGCACCAGCATGCCG
The DNA here is from genome assembly GCA_963773725.1 of uncultured Phycisphaerales bacterium. GTDB lineage: Bacteria > Planctomycetota > Phycisphaerae > Tepidisphaerales > Tepidisphaeraceae > PALSA-1353. Next base: position 441,354 of record CAVZCA010000004.1, on the reverse strand, counting down.
ACTCTCACGTGGGACACCGTGCTCTCACCGCACGTTTACGTCTTCTACGCGGCATTGCTCGTGAGCTTCATCTTCACGCCCATCATGCGCGCCATCGCCATCTATTACGGCATCATCGATCAGCCCGATCGCGTGCGCAAATTGCATTCATCGCCCGTCGCCTATCTGGGCGGCGTCGCGGTCTTCATGGGATGGCTCGCGGGTCTGGCGATGAGCCAGCTTCACATCCCCGAAGCCGAAATCGGCTCGCCTCACCTGCAGGTAAAACTGAACATCGTCTTCGGCGCTCTCATCATCGTTCTGCTGGGCTTGTGGGACGATGTCAAGCGAATCCCGCCCCGAAATAAAATCCTCGGCCAGGTCATCGCCGCGATCATCCTCCTCAAAGGCGGAGTCGGCTCGCACTGCCTCTCCCCTCTGATTGATCCGATCAACATCCGTCTGCTAAACGCCTTCGGCCCGCACTTTGTCATACCGGCCATTGTGACACGGTCCTGAGCTGGAGCTTCGTCGTCTGCCACGGTGGTCGGCTGCTGCAACGCCACCAATTTACTCGACGGCCTGGATGGACTATGCGGCGGAGTCACCGCCGTCATCGGTACGGGATTTTTATTCCTGGCTGTTCAACTCGCCATGCTCGCCTTGATCCAGATTGGGACGCCGTCCGCATCGTGCTTGCCCTTTCATTGCTCGGAGCCGTCCTTGGCTTTGTGCCGTATAACTTCAATCCCGCCTCCATTTTCATGGGCGACGCCGGCAGCATGTTCCTGGGCTATTCATGCGCCACGATCATCGTCCTCCTCGCCGAAGAACAATCCAAATGGCTCCTGGCGGCAATGGTCATGTTCGCCTTGCCCATCCTCGACACCGCCTTGGCGTTCGTCCGCCGATGGGTCAATCGCCGGCCTCTGTTCAGCGCCGACAGACACCATTTCCATCACCAGTTGGTCGCCAGAGGTTTTTCCATTCGCCAGACGGTCCTTATCAGCTACGCCCTGGCCTTCGCCTTTTGCCTGCTCGGGATGATGATCGCCTATATGCGGACACGCTACGCGTCGCGTTTTATATGGTGATCTTTGGATCGATTATCGTGGCAGCGTACAAGATGGGGCTTGTCCACGAAAACTGCGGGTGCGAGCCCAAATGCTCGGCTCATGATGCAATATCCCCGGCGATTAATCCGATCCCCGCTTCGACTTCCGACCGCCAGATCCACTGCGGATGCGGTTTGATCTCACTGAGTCCCATAACCCGAAGTAATTAACCGCGAGTATTTACCGTAAAATCCTCAGATTAATGCGATTAAATCGTCGCCGGAATCCAACAATTTGCAACAGCCGCTTGGTTTTGTCCGATTTGATGTTACATTGGAGTTCGAGTTGTATCATCATCTATCGCTGATCGGTCACATTCTTTCAGCCGTTATCGTAAGAGGTAATCGTCAATGGATGTAACAATTATTGGTTGTGGGTATGTCGGCCTGGTCACCGGCACCTGTCTGGCCAGCATCGGCCACACCGTGCGCGGCGTGGAAAAGGATGCCAAGAAGCTCAAAACCCTTCTCGACGGGCATTGCCCCATCTTCGAGCCGGGCCTTCACGAACTGATGCAGGAAAATTACGCCTCCGGCCAACTCCAATTCACCGACAACGTGAAGACGGCCGTGAAGGATGCGGAGGTCGTCTTCCTCTGCGTCGGCACCCCCTCCAAGCCGGACGGCACCGTCGACATGAGCTATCTCGAAGGCGCCGGCAAGGAAGTCTGCGATGCCCTCGCCGAACACAACAACGATTACCTGGTGACCATCGTCGTCAAATCGACCGTCCCCGCCGGCACCAATCGCAAGCTCTACAACTTCCTCAAGGAGCAGACCCGCGCCCACGTGCAGGTGGTCAGCAATCCCGAATTCCTCAAAGAAGGAACCGCCGTTCAGGACTGCCTGAAGCCCGACCGCATCGTCATCGGCGGCGAATCGCCCCGAAGCCTTCCGCATGATGCGCCGGCTTTACGATCCGCTCGTCAAGCCCGAAGAGAAACTTCCTGACCATGGGCTGGGAAAGCGCCGAGCTGACCAAGTACGCCGCCAACAGCATGCTCGCCGCCCGCATCTCCTTCATGAACGAGATGACGATCCTCTGCGAGCACTACGGCGCGGACATCGAAGACATCCGCAAAGGCATCGGCTCCGACAACCGCATCGGCCCCGCGTTCCTCCGCGCCGGCTGCGGCTACGGCGGAAGCTGCTTCCCCAAGGACGTGGCCGCCCTCGAGCACATCTCCCGCGCCGTCGGCTACGAGAACCTGTTCGTCCACGCGATCCAGACGATCAACAACAATCAGAAGCGGCGATTCGTCGAGAAGATCGAGACAGAAGCTCGGCCGCCCGCTCGCCGGCGCGAAGATCGCCGTCTGGGGCCTGGCCTTCAAAGCCGACACCGACGACATCCGCGAATCCGCCGCCCTCGATGTCATCCGCTATCTGCTGGACAAAGGCGCTCACGTGAAAGCCACCGATCCCAAGGCCATGGAGAACATGAAGCAGATCTTCAAGGACGAAGTCGAATGGAGCCCGGATCCGGTCACCTGCGCCGCCGGCGCCGATGCCGTGGCCCTGCTCACCGATTGGCCGCAATACACGCACGCTCCCGTTCCGCAAGATCGCCGCCACGATGAACAGCCCGATCATCTTCGACGGCCGCAACTGCCTGCATCGCGATGTGATGCGCGAAACCGGATTCCAGTATTACCCCATGGGCCGCCCGGCGGTGGAAAATACCCTGCGGCTGAAGAACCGCGTGTAAGCGGCAAACGGCTGCAAATCACGGTTGAGTCGTCGGCGCCGCGCGGGTGAATACTTCCGCTTCGCCATCGTACATCTGGTCATTATCCAGATTGGCTCCGATCACTTTTTCCAGCGCATCCGATGAACTGACGTCCTTCTCTTTGAAGAATTCCTCCTTCAGGTTCCGCAGCGACAGCTTCGCATGATCCGGCGACAACGACACCCGCATGATCAGAAATTTGTCGTCGTTGACGCCGTCGTCGCTAAGCCCGCGGAAGTTGGCGAACGTAACGCCGTTCACATCGGCCGTATATGCAACCATCCGCAGCGGTTCCTTGCCGTTATCGTTCGTCCCCGTGTATTCCACAAAGTATTGCCTGTCATCCATGTTGCGAACGACGAGGGATGCAGTCTTCCCCTTCTCCGTCACAGAAAAATCCCCAACAAACGCGTGATTAACCGTGGCGCTGGCAGCCGAGCCCAGCGGCGTCTTCGTTTCGTAACAACCCAAACCAAGCGCCAGCAAAAGCACCGAGGCGACGAGCGAAGCAATCCAACGCGAAAACATTCCAACCTCCAACCCAGTAAGTCCGCACTAAATGTTACAACTGACCGCAACCGGTTAGCAAACCTCAAGGCACTAGCGAACGTCAACAGGCAAGCCAGCGGTTCGCGAAAGCGGCAACCAGTTGGCATATTCGAGACACGGCATCCGGCCGTCACAAAAACCGTAACGATAAAAATTCCCCTCCTAAACTCCAGAAAACCCCCATGGATGGAGTATCAAACCAAAAATCGCTAAAATTCAAACCTCAACGTTTTTCTTTGATTTGAAAGGCAGTGCTGCTTCCATGAACCTCGCCCAAACCGACCCAAAAATCGCCGAACTGATCCGCCTGAGAAGCCAGCCGGCAGGAATCCACGCTGGAGCTGATCGCCAGCGAAAACCACGTCTCCCCCGCCGTCATGGAAGCCGCCGGCACGGTCCTGACCAACAAATATGCCGAGGGATATCCCGGCGCCCGCTACTACGGCGGCTGCGGCTTCTACGACCAGATCGAAAACCTCGCCATCGACCGCGCCAAGCAACTCTTCAACTGCCGCTTCGCCAACGTCCAGCCCCACAGCGGCGCCAATGCCAACCTCGCCGCCTTCATGGCCATGATGCAGCCGGGCGATCGCTTCATCTCGCTCAACCTTGCCAGCGGCGGCCATCTCAGCCACGGCATGAAGCTCAACACCTCCGCGATCTTCTATAAGCCCGACCACTACGAGCTCGATCCCAAGACCGAGCAGATCGATTTCAACAACGTCCGGGCCAAGGCGAAGGAACTCAAGCCCAAAATGATCCTCTGCGGCTACAGCGCCTATCCGCGCACGATCGACTTCGCCAAATTCCGCGAAATCGCCGATGAAGTCGGAGCCCTGCTGATGGCCGACATCGCCCACATCGCCGGCCTCGTCGCCACCGGCGTCATCCCTCGCCATTTCCCCACGCCCATGTCGTGACCACCACCACGCACAAAACCCTGCGCGGCCCGCGCGGCGGATTGATCCTGACCAATGATCCGGAACTCGCCAAGGCAATCAACCGCAGCGTCTTCCCCGGCAGCCAGGGCGGCCCCCTCATGCACATCATCGCCGCCAAGGCCGTCGCGTTCGGCGAAGCCCTGAAGCCCGGAATTCAAAACCTATTGCGGCCAGATCGTCAAAAACGCCAAGGCCCTCGCCGCGCACTGCAACAGCGTGGCTACCGCCTCGTCAGCGGCGGAACCGACAACCATCTGATGCTCGTCGACCTGCGGGCAAGAAACGAATCCCTCACCGGCGCCGACGCCGAAAAAGCCCTGGAAGCAGCCGGCATCATCACCAACAAAAACGGCATCCCAAACGACCCGCGTCCCGCCAAAAGTCACCAGCGGCCTCCGCCTCGGCACGCCCGCTGTCACCACGCGCGGCTTGAAAGAAGCAGGACATGGCCACCGTCGCCGATTTCCTCGATCGCAGCATTGGTTGGCAAAGCTGATCCGGCCGCGCTGGAAAAAATCCGCAAGGAAGTCGCCGAGTTCTGCAAGAAGTTCCCGATGCCGCATTGACAATTTGCGGTATAATGCCGACCGAGGTCTTGCATGAATATCAAGCTGTCCAAAGCGAATGAGCGCTATATTCGCGAGAAGCTGGCGAGCGGCGAGTATTCGTCCGCCAGCGACGTGATCGCACATGCTTTGACAGTCTTGCGCAGGTTCGAGCGGATGCTTCCAGGCGCTGAAGACGATCTCCGTCGGGAAATTGACAGCGGACTAAGCGATATTGAACACGGGCGCGTAGTTGATTGGGACCCGGAATCGCTCAAGCGAGAATTGCTCCGTAAGACACGAAAAGTCTCATGAGCCGCCGTGTCCGCACGACAGCCCACGCCGAAGCCGATATCCGAAGTATCGCCCAATGGATCGCCCGCGGGAGCGTCCCGGCGGCAACGAAATGGATCGACGACCTTACCAGTGAGTTTTCAAAAATTGCGCAAACACCCGGCGTCGGAACGAACAGGGAAGATTTGCGTCCGGAATTGCGCAGCGTTCCGTTTGGAAATTACCTTGTATTTTTCAAATCCATGCGTAGAGGCGTGATTATCGTGCGAGTCATTCACGGAGCACGCGACTACGCCCGCATCCTTACCAGAAAATAACCTTCCATCTCCGTTCCACGATCAGTCTTATTCCACCTCGAAATCTCCGAATTGAACTGTACGATAGGAACCAATGGCCAAAAACATCAAAACCCGCAGCAACGACTATTCCCAGTGGTATCTCGACGTCATCAAAGCCGCGCAGCTCGCCGATTACGCCCCGGTCAAAGGATGCATGGTCATCCGCCCCGAAGGATACGCCATCTGGGAAGCCATCCAGCGCGATCTCGATCGGCGCTTCAAGGAAACCGGCCACGTCAACGCCTATTTCCCGCTGCTGATTCCGCAGAGTTTTCTGGCCAAGGAAGCCGAGCACGTCGAAGGCTTCGCCATGGAATGCGCCGTCGTCACCCATTCCAAATTGGAAAAAGGCGAAAAGGGCCTCCAGCCCGGCGGCAAGCTCGAAGAACCGCTGATCGTCCGCCCCACCAGCGAGACGGTCATCGGCCACATGTATTCGCAATGGGTGCAGAGCTACCGCGATCTGCCGCTGCTCATCAATCAGTGGTGCAACGTCATGCGCTGGGAACTGCGCACGCGCCTGTTTCTGCGCACCGCCGAATTCCTCTGGCAGGAAGGCCACACCGCCCACGAAACCGCCGACGAAGCCAAGGAAGAAACGCTGCGCATGCTCGATGTCTACGCCGATTTCGCCGAGAAATTCCTGGCGATTCCCGTCATCAAGGGCCGCAAAACCGACGCCGAAAAATTCCCCGGCGCCGATGCCACCTACACCATCGAAGCCCTCATGCAGGATGGCAAAGCCCTGCAATGCGGCACCAGCCATTTCATGGCCCAGAATTTCGCCAAGGCGTTCGACATCAAATTCCTCGGCCGCGACCAGAAAACCGCAATTCGCCTTTACCACCAGTTGGGGCGTCAGCACCCGCCTGATCGGCGCGATGATCATGGCCCACAGCGACGATGAAGGATTGATCATCCCGCCCGCCGCCGCCCCGACGGTTGTCGCCATCGTCCCGATTTTCAAGACGGATGATGAACGCAAAACAGTCGCCGATTTCGCGGAAAAAGTATCGCCGCCCTGGCCGGCGGCCGAGGAAGTCGCCGCCGCGGCGAAGCGCCCGTCGCCCGATGGAATCAAAAATTATTTCTTCGACAAGTCCACAGGCCAGAAGATCGTCGTCGACTGGCGCGACGCCCGCCCCGGCGACAAGCAATATCACTGGGAACAGCGCGGCGTCCCGCTCCGCATCGAAATCGGCCCGCGCGATGTCGCCGCCGGAACCGTCGTCCTCAAGCGCCGCCTCGATCGCGAAAAATTATCCGTCCCCCTCGCTGAAATGTCCGGAAGTTGGCTCCGCCAGAAAATGGATCAGATCCAGGCCGCCATGTTCCAGAAAGCAAAAGACTATCGCGACCAGAACACCCGCGAAGCCGGCAGCTTTGACGAGATGAAAAAGATTCTCGCCGAGCAGGGGGGATTCGTCCGGGCCTGGTTCAAGCCCGACCGAGCCGTTGAGGCCAAGATCAAGGAGCAAACCAAGGCGACGGTCCGCTGCATTATCAGCGAAGACCCCGCCCAGACCGGCAAATGTATCTACACCGGTGAGCCGACAAGCACGCAGGTGCTGTTCGCGCAGTCGTACTGATGTAGCTATAGGAAATGAAAGCTATTTCACTTCGATGAACGTCTCGACGCTGCCGAGATCGCGAATGATCTGCGGCGTCGTCGTCATCATCGCCGAATCTCCTTTGGCCAGCGACGGATGAACCTTATTCGGCCGCTTGGTCCAGATGCACCCGCCCCGGCGTTTCGGCAATTCCTTGAAATTCCGGCTCCGCACATCGATCGGATCGCTGACCGCCTTGTCGCGCATGAACAGCCGCTCCAGCGTCTTACGCGCGGAATCGCGGTTGATGGTCTTGCTGATGGTCACGCGCACCGACTTGCCGGGTTTAAGAGTCAAAGCCATTTCAAACATCTCCGCTTAATGAAGGGGGAGAAATATAGCAGGTTTGCCGCCTGTGGCAAGGAAGCCGAATTGGGAAGTGGACCCTCTTTTAAATATTGACTTGATGATTAGCGTGCAGATAACGAGCCGACCCAAAGAATAATCCAAAAGACCGCGCAGAACGCAAGATTTATGCTGCCAATGGTTATCGCCCATGGTCGAAGATTAATTCTCTTTTGGGGTTCATCGCGATAGATCGCGATTAAGAGAGCAAGAGTACCAAAAATGGTGTTTAGAAGGAAAAACGGGAATACCTCAATTCCGAATGCCCATCCCCCAACTTGATTCGTCGCATAAAACCAAAGCAAAAAACCAAGCAACGGAGATGCGCCTAGCAGACAGCCGAGGAATGGCACGACGCCGCGAACATCGGAAGACTTACGCTGAGGTCCTCGGTAGTCTGGGATGATGGGTCCTTGGGGATTATCCACGAAGGCCAATCATATCTGTCTTGCCTGAAATTGTACCGCCCCATGAAAGGGGACAGCCCCATGAAAGGGGACATTCATAATAAATAACGAACCAATCGCTCTTCACTTGCCGGCCACATGAAAGGGGGCATTCATAATATTCAAAACGAATCAAGCGTTCGTCACTTGCCACCAAGCCAGCAAAACCCATCCAAAATTAAATAATGCCGGCCGCGGATTCCGCGGCCGGCATCGCCAGAAAGTGGGAAGGGAGCGTCGCGTCAGGCCCGTCAAACCAGCCGTATCAGACCGGCTTGCCGTTGCGTGTGCCTGACAGACATGATGTACGATTCAATTTGACGCAAGACAAACGGGTCGGAGGGAATTTCTGAAGTCCAATAATAGGCGGGGACAAGCGGGAAAATACGTCATTTGTCACTGGTCATTAGTCATTGGTAAATGCATTCCCACAAATGACCAATGACCAATGACCAATGACCAATGACAAATGACCAATGACAATCTTCACGTCTTAATCTGCGCCATCAAAAAAATCGAAAGCGGCCCAAACACAAAAATCGGCATCCACGCCATCAGTGCCGGCCAAAGATTCACCAGATCAGCATTAGGCGGGCTCGCCGCCAATTGATAAGTCACGAATACGCTCCCCATGCACAAGCCCGTCAACGTCAGGCAGCGGAAAGCCGACGATTTCAATTTCCCCGGCTCGCGCGTCAGCACCGTCGAAATCGCCAGCAGCAGCAAAAACACATTCAGCAGCCACTGCGCAACCCGCAGATTTTTGGCTCGCAACAGATCGATCGTTCCGTAACGCTTCAGGCTCAAGAGTTGATTGATCTTTTGCAGCGACAAAAGCTGAATGTAATCCTTCCCAAGATTCAGCGCAATCTCGTCCGGCGTCATCGTCGTCCGGTATGTGGCCACCGGCATCGCATGCGCCAGGGCCAACTGCTCCTTCGGCGCAGCCATCGGAACGCTGAACCCATTGGTCAAATCCCACTGCTTCAGCCGGTCATCCCAGACGGCATCATCCGCAAGCAAATGAGACACGGGCCGCAGATTGGCGTCACGCTCGATAACGTCCAGATATTGAATCTTGGCCGGCGAATTCGGCTTCGGCGGGGAATACATCGCCGCGTTAAACAATCCGCCGTGCGTATCCTCCATCATATGAACGGGAAACGTCTTGATCGTCGCCTCGTGAACGTCCCCGTGGTCCCTCATCAGCTTGGGAATCATTTTGGGGATAACAACTTCCTGATCGATCGGCAGCAGAATCACATTCAGCACAACCCCCGCAAGAATCACCGGCATGACAACTCGATACAGCGGCGTTCCCGCGGCCAGCAGCGCCGTCATTTCATTAAACCGGCTCAATCGCACCACCGTAAACGCCGCCGCCACCACCGCGATCATCCCCGACAAATGCACGAAAAAGAAAAACGCCTTGTAAAAATAAAAATCCGCGATGTCGTAAATAATCCGGGCAAGCGTGATGTTTTCCGTCCACGGCAGCGTCTGCGTCAGGTTCGCGAAGTTGAACACCATGTCCAGCGCAACATACATCCCGATCAGCACCATGAAGCTGATCAGGTAGTTCTTGATGAACAGGCTCAGGACATATCGATCAATGATTTTCATGGTCTATTGCGTTCAAGAACTTCAATCAGGCTCCGGCGGATTTGCCGGCCATATCGATATTCGCTCGGATCTTTGAGGGTAGCGATATCGAAACCCGGTCCCAGAACCGGCCACGCCGGCGGCGCATCGTATCCCTTGGGCAACCGGCGAACCAGCACCACCCGCCCAAACGACTGCGGCAGAGCAGACTCGCCAAAGAAATCAAACGCCGTCGGCCGCGACGGATCAGCCAGCGGGCGAACCTCCGGCTGCGTCGGCAGATAAAACGTTAGCTCCGCCGCATATTCGTAATCAGCAGTGAAAACCGGCGAATCAAGCCGCACCGATTCAACATCCTGCGCCGCCAGATCGCGCCAACCAAACAGGTTGTCCCACTGCGGGCTCCCGATCTTCGGCGATATTTTCCAGAATAGTTCAGGAAACTGGATGCCGATCATCGGAACTACGGCAACGATGATCGCCAGCTCAGCCCAGAAAACGCGAGGCCGGCTCCATTTCTCTGCCAGATAATTCGCGAAAAGAATGATCGCGGGAAAATAGGCAAACATCGGCCAGTTCGCCTCAACGCGCCGATGCGTCGCCGACCACCCGAAAAATATCAGCGGCACAGTCGCCGAAAACAGCAATATCCGAATCGGCATCGAATTATTTTTCCGAAACCAGATAGATCAGCAGCGCGGCAATGCAAACTCCCAGCAATACAGGAGTGCAGATCGCGATTTGGCCGCCAACATAATCCAGCAGGTTATGCAAAACCGCCGAATCTCCCGATGTGATGCCATGCCGGATCTGAAATTGAAATGACGCCCAGTGATTCCGGGCATTCCAGACAACAACCGGGCTAAAGACACTCGCCGCAAGAACCGCCGCCAGCCAGGGCCACGGCGTCAAAAAATGCCTCCGCCCCTCGCCGCAGGAAATCATCGCCAGAAAAATCGCGCCGCCAAGCAGCACGCTGGTATATTTCGAATCCAGCGCCAAACCCATGAAAATTCCAAACAAAAGCCATCGCAATCCTCGCGAGGTTGCATCAGAATTCGGAGCAAAGATTCCAAGCACGCATCGCCAGCGCCGCGCTTTGAAAAAAACAGGCCGGCGTATCCGGCGTCGCGATGGAACCAACGACAGCGATCATCGGACTAAGCAGCAGCGCGATCGGAACAAAGCTCGCCGCCCGGCTGTCGCCCGTTAAACGCGGCGCCGCCAGGGTTAGGATCAGCACCGTTCCCGCCGTCATCACTCCTATGAGGCAGCGCACGCCCAGCTCCGTATTCCCCAGCAGCAGAGTTCCCAGCCGGATCAGATAAGCAATCACCGGCGGATGATCGAAATAAGACATCGCCAGATGACGAGACCAAACCCAGTAATACGCCTCGTCCGGAACCAGCTCTCGCATCGCGTCAAACACCCACCGGCTCATCAGCCAGACCAAAAACAGCGCCGCCACTCCGCGAGGCGGAAGCCAAAGCAGAAAGCCGCGGCCAGCGGCCGGACTCGATGGCATGTCTGCGTGAAGGGGCGTCTCAAGGCTCATCGTCGTTGAAGCCTGGCCGTCAGGTAAATCGCGGCAAGCAGAACGGCCACATTCCCGATCCAGATAAACATCAGCGCCATCGGCAGCGGATCTTTAAACGCCGCTCCCGACGTATATGGCACATGCGTCGCCGATTGCTGGCCGCTGATGATCAGCGTGATGCACAGCAGTGCCGGCACAAAGCTGGCCGCGAACGCGTTGAGAAAATTTCCGCTTCTAAACATCACCCCCAGCGCGCATCCCACCATCACCAGGCTCAGGCAACTGATCGCAAAGCTCGCCCGCCCATGCAATTCGCTGCGCGCGGCATTATTCGCGCGGACCTGCTCATGGTGAAGGATAAACATGTCCGACACCTGCAGTTGCCAAGGCCGCTCCCCCTTCGGCGGATCACCCGCGTCAGACACCGGATCGCGCAAGAAACCCCGCCAGCGACTTATGCCCGATCATCCTGATCGAATCAGGCATCGGCACCGAAAACGTGCGCGAAAAACTCCCCCGCGGCGTCTGCACGCCCCCCTGCGTATCCAGCACCACGTTGAAAAGCTCGACGTTCACATTCATCCGGTCCGCCACCGGCCCCGTGGGGCGATGCCGCATTAGAATTCGGCTGCACCCGGATATGAAATTCCTTCGCATGAGCCACCAGCGTCTGCTGCGACCCATGGCTTTGCATCATCCACGCCGTCCGCGCATCCGCCGGGCCGGGCGCGGTCAACACCAAATCGTTCCCATCCCATTTGCACGTCATATCCTGCGCCCCGATTTGAAACGTATCGCCATCCGGCGAATCATTGGGAAAAAGATAAGACGACGTCCCATCCGCCGTGTGATGGTCCATCGCCGCCGCTATCTCGTTCAGATATTCCTGATTCTGCTCCCGCCGGACAAAGTTCCGCACGATCGCCTGAACATTCTGGCTCTGCCCCGGATCCTCAGCCAGCTGCGCCAACCGCGAAATATTCAGAAACTTGACGTTCTCCTCAATCAGCGAGGGAATCTCAAACGGCCCAAACCCGCTGCTCCCCACGCCCACCTGAACGTTCCCGAAAAATTCCCGCGGAAATTTAATCCCATCCACGAGCGAAATCGTCACCATCGACGGCTCCGTCGGCGAAACACGGTCGATGGAAACCATCGCGCTCCGCGCCATCCAGAAATCCTTCGGAATAATCAGCCAATTATCCCCTGCCGACCTCTGCGAAGTCATCCACGCCGGCCCAAACAATTCCACCCGCTGCTGCGACGGATGCGCCGGATCCGGCGGCATCAGCAGCGCATCATCCGCAAATACATTGAATGACGTGCTGTCCGCGCTTTGAAATTCCAGCGCGTGCGTCCGCTGGATTTTATTGGCGATCACCTGGGCGATGTTGGAATAAATCACCTCTTCCACTTTCAGCGAATAAACCGGCACGATGAAGCAAAGCATCACCAGGCTGATCACCGCCACCACCAGCCCCAGCACCAGCGCCGGCAGCGCCACCGAAAACCGCCGCACCGAAAAATAACTGATCCCCGAAGCCCGCATGGCGGTCAGCTCGTTGTCCGCCGCAAACCGGCCGTAAATCATCGTCGTCGCAAACAGCGCCGAGATCGGCAGCGAATACGCATAAACCGCCGGCTGCGAATAAAGCAAAAGCCGGTTCACCTGCCCAAAATCCAGCCCATTTTCCGTCAGCGGACGAAGCAATACCGCGAAGCTCATGATTCCCGCCAGCGCGCCGGTGGTCATGAGAAAAACCCGCAGAAGGTTGCCGAAGATGTACCAGAAGAGCGTTTTGCTCATGCGCGTGAATTCACCGGAACATTCGCAGCCCGGCCGGACGGATTCAGGATGGAAGCAACCGCCTGCGAGAAACGCTCGATCCCCGGCGCAATCTGATCCGGCGCAACCTGCCCAAAGCTCAGCCGAATATGATTACGCGGCACAAACCCGCTTTCATCCGGCTGGAAACAATAATCCCCCGGCACATAAAGCACGCCGTTTTCCACGCACCGGTTAAAAAGCGGCGACCCGCGCGATGAATCCGTCCCGGTCCGGCAGCGTCACCCAGATATAAAGCCCCCCATTCGGATGCGTCCACGAAATGTCAGCCGAAGCCGGAATATATTTACGCAGCGAATCCAGCATCGCATCCCGCTTGGCTCGATAGCTGTCGCAAAGAAGCCGCACATGCTGGTCGTATAACCCGCTGGTCATCGCCTCCACGGCGATATGCTGCGATAGGCTCGGCGAGCCAAAATCGTGATTCCCCTTTTGATGCAGCACCGCCTCCATCAAATCCGCCGGCATCGCGGTATATCCAATCTTGAGCCCCGGCGCAAACGGCTTGCTGAACGTCTGCGTCAAGAATCGTGTAACGATTCTCCCGGTCAAACGATTTGATCGACGGCAACACCGGCCCGTCATATCGCAACTCCCGATAAGCCGCGTCTTCCAGAATAAGAATCCGATTCCGCCGGCTGAATCGCCTGGCGATTTCCAGCAGCCGCTGCCGCCCGGCAGCCCCCAGCGTCAACCCCGTCGGATTCTGATAATAGCTGGTGGTATAGATCAGCTTCACCCGCTCCAGCCGATTCTCGCGCTCCAGACGGATCAGTAGCCTTTCAATCGCCTCAACGTCGATCCCATCCTCGGTCATCGGAACAGGCAACACCGTCGCCCCCAGCGAAGCCAGCGTGCCGGTATAAACGAAATAGCACGGATTGGCCGCGATCACGATATCCCCCGGGTCGATCAGCACATCCCCAATGAGATACAGCGCCTGCTGCGACCCCGTGGTGACCACAATCTCCCGCTCGCTCAGTCCAAAATCCGCGGCCGATTTCTGTTCCAGTTTTTCCAGATGTCCCAGGGCCGCCCGCCGCAGCGACGCCAAACCAAGCGTCGTGTCATATTGCAGCGCCGCCCGCGCCCGGCGTCATCAGCAAAAATGGTATTCACAATCTGACGCGTCGCCTCCACCGGCAGCGTCAGCGGATCAACCAACCCCGCGGCAAAATTAATCAACTTCGGATCCCCCAGAGCAGCGGCCATCAGAAAGCTGATCGGCTGCTCGCCTGTGCGGCGGGCCTTGGCCGATAGCCCAAGCTCTTGCGCGGGTTGACTGCTGGACATAGCGTCGATTCATGCTATCGGCCCATCGGCAGGGGGGCAATGCAAGGCTCACGCGACCTCAAAATCCCGCCGCCTCGGGTCAGCTATCGCCAAAACCACCCCATTCATCGCCGCCGCACCAGCCTCTTCCATCGCCCGGGCCGCCGCTTTCAGTGTCGATGCCGTAGTGACCACATCATCCACCAGCGTCACCCGTTTCCCGCGAATACATTTTGCATCCACCATCCCAAAAGTATGACGCAGATTGGCATCGCGATCGGCAATCGAACGCACCATCGTCTGCGAAGCGGTATTTTTCAGCCGCACAATCGGATAAACGACGCGTAGCGAACGGCGATGCCCCGCTGAGTATTTGGCCAGCCGCCGCGCCAGACAATCCGCCTGGTTATATCCGCGCCAAATCTGCCGCGACCAGTGCAGCGGAACCGGAACCAGCACATCCGTTTCATCCAGAAGCTGACGAACCCGAGCCTGGTTCAGCATCTGATCAGCCAATATTTCCGCCACCGGCCACCGGTAATGATATTTCATCCCATGAATAATTTTCCGCAGCGGATTTCGATAAGCCCCCAGGGCGACGATTCTCCCAAAAGGATAAACCCCCGCCCCCGCGCACCGGGCACACGCGCTCCCCGCCGGCACAGGCGCAGCACACCGATCGCAACTCGGCGCATCCGCCAAACCAGAAAGCCCTCCCCCACATTCAGAACAAAACGCCGCATCATTCGTCACACCCCGGCAACAAACACAGCAGGGGGGATAAACAAAGTTCGCCACGTCCTGAAAAAGCCGGAATATCACGGCTGTATTGTAACTGGGCCCTTATCCCGCGACACGCCTCGGCACTCTGAACGAGCTGCAGGACAATCGCATCTTCCTCTTTCTCCCTCGCCTTGTACTCAGGGAGAGGGCGGGGGTGAGGGTTCTTAGATCTTTTTGAGGGAACATGCGATTGCCTTGGACGAGCCGCCCTTGGAGCTATGTCCCCATATTCTGGTCCAGATAGAATGCCCAATGACATGGAGAATCCCAGAGACCTTTCCGCGATCGAACATAATGAACGCGGCGTGCGCCTCGCGGCCGAGGGCAAATTGGAAGACGCCCTCACCGCTTTCCGAAACGCAATTCGGCTCGATCCCCACATGGCCCTGTTTTACGCCAACATCGGCGCCGCCCTGGGCCGATGCGGCAAGCTCGAAGAGGCGTTAGCGGCCCTGCGCACGGGGATTCGTATCGATCCTTCGCTGCCGCAACTCCATAACATCCTGGGCATCGCGCTTCAGAAGATCGGCGACATAGACGGAGCACTCGACTCCGCGGCAACGGCCCTCAAGTTGGACCCATCGCGTTCGGACCACCATTACAATTTCGGTTTCGCCCTGGAACTGTCAGGCGATATGGCCGGCGCGTTTCAGGAGTTCAGCGAAGCCCTCCGCCTGAATCCCGCAAATCTCAAGGCCGCGGACTCTCTCGCCTTCACGGCGAATTTTATTCCGTCGTTCGACGCCGCGCAAATCCTCCACGTCTGCCGGGATTGGTCCCGCCGATTCGAGACTCCCCACGCCAGCACCATCGCCGCCCACCGCAACGATCCGGACCCGCACCGCCGGCTCAGGATCGGATACGTCTCCCCGATGTTTTGTAAGCATGCCGAGGCGCACTTTGTCTTGCCGCTGCTGGAATCACACGATCGCGCTCGATTCGAAATACACTGCTTTTCCAATACCTTAACACGCGACGCAATCACCGACCGGCACCGCCGAGCCGTGGACGGATGGCACGAAATCCCCAATATGGGCGACGAAGATGCCGCCCAACTCGTTCGTAATCAGGGCATCGACATCCTGGTCGATCTCGCGATGCACCTCTCCGGCAATCGCCTGGGAATTTTTGCCCGAAAACCCGCCCCAGTCCAAATGACATGGATCGCTTACCCCGGCACAACAGGACTGAGCGCAATCGACTATCGCCTGACCGATTCAATCATCGATCCCATCGGCGTCGAGGAGTTTTATTCCGAGAAATCGCTCCGGCTGCCAATCTCCTGGTGCTGCTACGATCCCCTGAGCGCGCTCGCTCAGCGGCGCGAGCCAATCCGGACACATCATGTTTGGATCATTCAACAATCCCTTCAAGTTGAACGAACCGATTTTGCGCCTCTGGGGCCGCGTCCTTCAGCGCGTCCCCGGCTCGCGCCTCGCGGTCGCGACCCATTCAACGCGGCAAAAGACGCAAATTCTCCGAATTCTAGGCGAGATGGAGATCCCCACCGATCGCCTCACATTCGCCCGCCCGCTCCCGCGCGACAACTATCTTCAGCGATACGATAATATCGATATCGCCCTGGACACACTTCCTTACAACGGCATCACCACCAGTTGCGACGCGTTGTGGATGGGCGTGCCTGTAATCGCATTGAAAGGAAAAACAGCCGCGGGCCGCGCGGGAGCAAGCCTTCTCACAGCCGCTGGCCTCCCAGAATTAATTGCCGATACCGAGGATCAATTCATTAAGATCGCAGCCGATCTGGCCGGCGATCCTCATCGCTTGCAGAACCTTCATGCAAGCCTTCGCTCAGGGCTGGAGGCTTCAAGTTTGATGGATCGAAAGGCCTTCGCGAGAAATGTTGAAGAAGCATACAGGTCTGCATGGGCTGTTTGGACCAATCACCGCGCCGTTTGATGCAACGATGGGTTGCACCGGTCAAAGACACGACCGGCGCCAACGACGCGTAATTGCGGATCGCTCGCGAGTCGAGATTGGATAGACAAACCAAAGCCGAGTGGTGCTTGCACCCTCGGGTTCCGGATTGCTTGCAGATCGGTATCGGACGAACTTTTGTCTGACGTTTGATTCGACAGATATATCTTGCACTTGAAGCTGCCGACGGAAAAATGCCGAATTCCTGTATATAATTATCTGCAGGATATGCTCAAGCCGTTTCTCACTCATCTGCCGGTAGATAAGCCGATCAGGCTCTGGAATACGACATGCGTCTACTGCCAAACTCCGTTTGAGAATGGGGTCAGGCGTACAAAGGAGCACGTTGTAGCACGGAAGTTTGTTCCGCCTGGATCCTTTGATAAGCAATGGAATCTGATTGCGAATGCTTGCATTAAATGCAATCGCGCCAAGTCTGATCTCGAGGATGAAATCTCGGCCATCACTATGCAGCCAGATATTGCCGGTCGATTCGCAGTTGATGACCAGAGGCTCCGCGACGAGGCCATTCGCAAAGGCAAAGGCTCTATTAGCAGGAATAAGAAAAAGCCCGTCGGGGAGAGCCAAGAAGCCTTAGCCATTTCTGGGCCGATTGCGCCGGGCGTCTCAGTGGATTTCCAATTTCGGCGAGTCCACAGCTAGATATTGAACGGTCTTTTCAACTCGCCTGTTATCACATACGGGGTTTTTTCTACTGGATAACATTTGATCGAGTGACCGGTCGTGGTGGAAGTTGGCCAGGATGTTTTGCTCCATTCTGTGTAGTTCAAAGATTGGATTGGGGAAACGTTCTGATGCGAACCTTTCAGGATCAGATCGCGGACTGGGACTATCGCGTCAAAGGCATTGCTGCGGACGAGTTTTTCAAGGTTGTCATTCGGCGATCACCAAATGAGCGACCGCTATGGGCTTGGGCGCTCGAATGGAATTGCAATCACCGTGTTGTTGGAGTGCTTGGCGACGAGGAGGTAGTGCGGAGTTTTGCGAGCACGATGCCCCGATTGCTAAACACAGTCATACAGACGGGGCCAAAAAGTTACTTGACTGCCAGGACAGAAGTGGCATTACCAGAACACGAGGATCGCTTGTTTCCTATCGACGAAGAACCCAAATAGGAGATTCAGTTTGCCACAACTGTACCTTTATTACGTAAAGCGATTCGGCAGACGCCCATTCGAATGGTCAACCAAGTGCTGAAGCGTGGAGTGCAGGCAAAGCAGCGCTTGCAACAATAGCGGCTTTGTCGCCACCAGATTTCCATGAGCCAAATCGTTGCTGCTCGTCAAAGAACTCGTCAAGCAGAAACGTGTAGAGTTGAGCGGACATCGCTTCCTGTAGAACGGAAGTTTTCAACAATATGGGGCCCGATGTCGCATATCTGTCCTGAGGCTTTAATCGGCCATTCCCATACTTGTCTCTGTACCTCCGCGTTTCCGGGTTCCAAGCGTACAAATACAGCCTTACCTTCGTCCGTTCATGGCGAGCCTTGAAAACAGGCGTTCCGGAATTCTGGAGATGGTGAGCATACGTCCAAAGCAGGCCCTCCGACTGCGTAACTGCAATCAGAGCGGCAGATTGGAGCCTGCCTTGCAGTGCAACATCTCGAAGTTCTGCGAACACGGCCAGTCGGAGGGAGTCGAACCCAAAGCACGACGCGGTCGCCAGTTGGTCAATAGAATCAAAGAAATCCGGCCGAAGTATCTTGCCCTTAAGTGATAATACCAGCTTAGGCTTATCTTGATCTTGCTTCCATCGCTTAACCAGTTGGTGATAGGTCGCTAAATCCATGGACATCAAGTGCCGTAACGGAAAATCGACCAAATCGGGGTCCAATCCAGTAATGCGCAGATCTAAGAAAGTGTCGGCTGGAATCAGATCAACAGTGAGTAATGGCCTATAGCGACGCAGGCGAACCTCACGCCAGAGGTTCTCGTGTGCAACAACATTCGGTTCCATTTTCGCAAGATCAGTAGCGATACGTGCAAGTGCGAGACGATTCTCCCTGTATTGGTATGCAAGCGCCTTCTCGTCCTTGCTTTGGGCGGCTCTTCGCCGCTTTTCGTTCTTCGCTCGAAAGGTCGCCACGCGGGCGATTCGGGCCGCGGCAGCTTGCGATACCTGCGTTGCCTCGATTGCTACCTGTGAATCGGTGTAGCCACGGATCAGATCGCGCAACGCACCGGCAATGGCAACTACGTTGGCTGGCGCAGCAAGTTTCAAATTGTCGAGGAGCCTCTGATCCTGAGTATTATTTGGTTGAGAAAGCATGAACTGTTCAGGCAGACTTCTTTGTGCGGCCGTTGCCATCGCCCCCTGAGTGGCAAACTGTTTCCGTAGCTTCGGCTTGGTGAAGCAAGCGTCAAATATCCGGTTGAGGAAATCAATTGGCTGTTCGCTGGCATTAGGGCGTAGCCGGTCAACCATGCCTAATGTTAGAACAAGATTGTTCGGCTTCTTGGCGCGTCCGGCAGTACCCAAATACGAGTGCAGCGGATTTGGGTTGGACATTATTCCATTATCCGTGAAATACATGCTTCAACAACGACGTTGGGATTTAAAGCGACGCGATTTGAACCTACATTATCAGATAATTTCCTTAACGATCGTCGCCCGTTCGCACTAATTTAAGCTGCCGGGCTGTCCGTGTCCCACACCCAGGCCATTCCACGCCGAGCGATTCCTTGAAACAACCGGACTTTGGGTCGTGTGCCTCGGCGTTTCGCTTGCGACCTTTATGCGAATCTACTCATTGCCTGTTGAAGGCATTCCGTTTGCGCTCTCGCGACGACAATTTCACCCATTTCCCAAAAAATCGCCCAATAAGTCGATAACAACCCGAAGAAAACACACTTGCACTTTGCATATAAAGTTAGTATTCACTAATCCAAACCGCAAAAATCGCCCGATTCTGTCCGAAAGTGTCCGATCCCCACCTTTTCTTGACACAACCCCATCCCCCAACGTATCCTCGCTCCGCAGTTCTTAGTTGACCAGAATCTGTTGTCCGAGGATCGGCTTTGGCTGCGATTTCCGTTATCCCTGCGCGTTTCTCCTCCACTCGTTTCCCAGGCAAAATCGTCGCTTCTGAAACCGGCAAGCCCCTCGTCCAGCATGTGGTCGAACGCGCCAGGGCCGCCCGCCGCATCACTGATGTCATCGTCGCCACCGACGACCCCCGCATCGTTGAAGCCCTTGCCCCATATGGAACGCGATGCGTCATGACTTCCCCCCGGCACGCCAGCGGCACCGACCGTGTCGCCGAGGTCGCCCGCCAGCTCAACGAATCGATCATCGTGAATGTGCAGGGCGACGAGCCGGAAATCGAGCCGCAGACAATCGATGCCCTCGTGGATCGCCTGGAAAAGCGCCTGCAAAAAGGGGAAGGGGACATGGCCACCGCGGCCACCCCATTCGCCCCAACCGACGATCCAGCCGACCCGAATCTGGTAAAGGTCGTTATCGGCCTCGACGGCAAAGCCCTCTATTTCTCAAGGTCAAAGATTCCTTTTGAGCGCGATCCAGACGCCGTCTCTCGGCCTGCATATTATTTACATCAGGGAATTTACGCCTACCGGCGTGAATTTCTCCTGGAATTGTCGTCCTGGCCGCCCACGCCGCTGGAACAGAGCGAAAAACTCGAGCAGCTTCGCGTATTGGAACACGGGCGGTCGATCGATGTGATCCTGACCCGGCGAGCGGTGCATGGCATCGACACGCCCCAGCAGTACCAAGAATTTGTCCGACGATACCAACGAGGAGCCGCCGCGCAAGCGACGCGTTGAAACCATGAGTAATGAAGAACTGCTATTTCGCATCGGCCAATCGACCGAAGAGACGGAGTTCTACACCCCCATGCCCGAAGGCTATCGCCGCGGGCATCACAAATACGTCGTCGTCGTCGGCACCGTCATGAGTGGCCTCGGCAAGGGGATATTCTCCTCATCCCTCGCCAAGCTTTTGCAGGACAAAGGTCTCCGCGTCGCCCCCATCAAGATGGAAGGCTACTACAACATCGATAGCGGAACGCTCAATCCATACCGCCACGGCGAGGTCTTCGTTCTCGACGACGGCATGGAAACCGACATGGATCTGGGAACCTACGAACGCCTGCTCGATCAGGACCTGACCGCCGCCAACTTCACCACCAACGGCCAGATTCTTTCCGCCGTCCTGAAAAAAGAGCGCGAAGGCGGCTACCTCGGCCGCGATGTGCAATTCATTCCCCACGTCACCGGCGAAGTAAAATTACGTCTCCGCGAATTGGCAGCCAAGACCAACGCGGATGTCATTTTCGTCGAGGTCGGAGGAACCGTCGGAGACTTTGAAAACCAGGCCTATCTCGAAGCCTGTCGTCAGCTCGCCTACGAAGAGGGCGAAAACTCCGTCGCGTTTGTCGTCCTCACGTACGTCCTGGAGCCCGGCGCGTTAGGCGAGCAGAAATCAAAAGCAGCTCAACTCGGCATCAAGCGTCTCATGGAAGTTGGCATCATGCCGCACATCATCGCCTGCCGCGCCAGCAGCCCGGTAAAGGAAAAAGTCCGCGAAAAAATTTCGATGTACACCAACGTCCCGATGCGGCGAGTCGTGACGATGCACGATGTGGACAGCATCTACACCATCCCCGACGCGCTCAGGACCGCCGGAATCGACCGCGAAGTGCTGACCCTGCTGAACCTGCACGAACGCGTGGATCAGGGCAAGGACGATCAAGCCCGCTTGAAATGGCGATCGTTCGTCGAGCGCATCGAAAAGCCGCGCAAAGATGTGACCATCGCCGTCACCGGCAAATACACCGCCCTGCGCGATGCCTATGCGTCAATCATCAAAGCCTCGGAGCATTGCGGCGTTCAGCTTGGCATCAACGTCAATTTCAAATGGATCGACACCACCCTGATCGACGCCGCCAACGTCGCCAAGCGTTTAGCCGATTGCCACGGCATCATCGTCCCCGGCGGCTTCGGCGTCCGCGGCACCGAAGGCAAAATCGAATGCATCCGATACGCCCGCGAAAACAAAGTGCCCTATCTGGGACTATGTCTAGGCTTCCAGATGGCCGTCATTGAATTCGCCAGGAACGCCTGCGGCATCGAAGGAGCCAACAGCACCGAATTCGAGAAAAACTGCAAAAATCCCGTCATCGATATCCTCCCCGAACAAAAGAAAATCGAAGGCCTCGGCGGCAACATGCGCCTGGGCGGCAAAGATGTCGAACTGAAACCCGGAACACTTGCCTTCCAACTCTTCGACAACGCCCGCACCATTCGTCTCCGCTTCCGCCACCGATACGAAGTCGATCCCCAATACGTCAAAACACTCGAAGAACATGGCATGATCTTCAGCGGCAAGCATCCCACCCAGCCGATCATGCAGATTCTGGAATTGTCACAGGAAGTCCACCCTTATTTCGTAGGAACCCAGGCCCACCCGGAACTGACCAGCCGCCCCCTGCGCCGCAGCCCCTATTTTTAGGTTTCTGCCGGGCGGCGCTGGCCTATTCGCAGGATAAATCCCGCCAGGTGCAGGCCGTGTAACAGTATTCTCTTGTCCCCACCGCAAATGCCGCGATAATCCGTGCTTTACTTTCACTCGTGGCAGCCACGCAAATCACACAACTTCTGGCCAGCCTGAAGAACGGCGACCGCACCGCCGCCGCGGCTAAGCTCATGCCACTGGTTTACGATGAATTCAAAGCCCTCGCCGCCCGGCATCTCCGCCACGAACGAAAGAACCATACTCTTCAGCCAACAGCCCTCGTTCACGAGGCATATTTACGCCTGATCGATCAAACCCGCGTCGATTGGCAGGGCCGCACCCACTTTTTCGCCGTTGGCGCACAGGCGATCCGCCGAATCCTGGTCGATCACGCCCGCCAGCGTAAACGCCAAAAGCGCGGCGGCGGGGCGGGCCGTGTCGAACTCGATGAATCGGTCGCCCTCGCTCCCAAACGCGATGAAGAAATCCTCGCCCTCGATGAGGCCATGGAAAAGCTCGCCAAGCTCGACTCTCGTCAGGCCGAGGTCGTTGAGATGCGATTTTTCGCCGGAATGAACGTCGAAGAGGTCGCGCAAGCCCTCGGAGTCTCCAAGCGCACGGTTGAAGGGGACTGGACAATGGCCCGCGCCTGGTTGATGCGGGAACTCAGCAGGTAGAATATAGCGGTGAGCATGACTTCCGAGCGATACAAGAAAGTCAAAGAAGTCTTTCTGGCCGTCTGCGAGCATCCGGACGCCGAGCACGAGGAGATCGCGTCCCGTCTGTGCGGCGCCGACGCGGAACTCAAAGCCGAAGTCCAGTCGCTGCTCGAATCCCACCGCAACGCCGCTCGCGGCAACAGCACCGTCTTTCTAAGCCAGACCGCCGAACCAGGCGGCGCAACCACCGAGGCGGATCCACCCGCGCCAAATGCGGACCTCCAGGCCTCACAGTCCCAGAACAAGAGCGTCGCCAAATCATCGGTCCGCAAGCCGGTTTCGGACATGTCCTACCGCTCGCACAGTTCCCACGCCAGCGGCACAATTCACGGCGATACATCCAACCTCACCACTAGGGGGCGATTTGATTCCGGAACCGTTCTCGCCGAGCGCTATCGCATCGTCAGTCTACTCGGCATGGGCGGCATGGGTGAGGTCTACCGCGCCGATGACATCACGCTCGATCAGCCGGTCGCGCTGAAATTTCTGCCCCCGTCCTACGAATCAAACCCCGCCTGGCTCGAGCGTTTTCACAACGAAGTGCGCCTCTCCCGCCAGGTGACGCATCCCAACGTCTGCCGAGTGTTCGATCTCGGCCAGGTGAACGGCGAGCAGTTCATCTCCATGGAATTTGTAGACGGCGAAGACCTCGCATCGCTCCTTCGCCGCATCGGCCGCCTTCCGCGCGACAAGGCCATCCAGATTTCCCGCCAGCTTTGCGCCGGCCTGGCCGCCGCCCACGACAAAGGCGTCCTCCACCGCGATTTGAAGCCAGCCAACGTCATGCTCGACGGTCGCGGGCAAGTTCGCATCACCGATTTCGGCATCTCCGGCCGCATCGACGGCGGTCACGATGCTACCGCCGGAACACCCGCCTACATGGCTCCCGAACAGTTCACCCAGGGCGACGCCACCGTCCGCAGCGATATCTATTCCCTGGGCCTCGTCCTCTACGAAATCTTCACGGGCCGCCCGGCGTTCTCGGCTCATTCGATGCCGGAATATTCCCGACTCCATCGCAGCACCTCTCCCACGCATCCTTCGACTTTCGTCGAGGACATGGACCCGCTAGCCGAGCGCGTTATCATGCGCTGCCTCGAAAAAGATCCAACGAAGCGCCCGGCAGCGCCCTCGCAGTGGCCGCGGCGCTGCCCGGCGGCGATCCCCTCGCCGCCGCCCTCGCAGCCGGCGAAACACCGAGCCCCGAGATGGTCGCCGCCGCCGGCGACACCGCCGGCATCAGCACCATCCGCGCCGGAATCCTTCTGGGCCTGGCGCTGCTCGGCCTCACCATCGTGGTCTCACTCGCCAGTCGCGGATTTCTCCTGCCGCAGGTGCCCGCCAATGTCCCGCCCGAAGTTTTGGCCGATCGCGCTGCGCAGCGTACTCGTTGCCGCCGGATATTCCGACGACCTCAGCAACCGCGCGCAGGGTTACGCCCTGGATGAGCAATATATCAGTTGGATTCAGGCCACCGATCACACCGCCGCCCGGTGGAATCATCTGGCCGGCCCGCGCCCGGCGCACTCATGTTCTGGTATCGCGAAAGCCCGCAGTACATGATCTCCAAGGACGACATCGGCATGGTCACGCTCGATGAGCCGGCCCGCAGCGTGCCGGGAATGCGCACCGTCGTCGTGGACGTGGCCGGCAATCTTAAGAGCCTCGAGATCCTTCCCCGCAATTCCGAATTTCACGCCGGAGGTTCACCGGCGACAGCCGATTTCTCACAGCTATTCAAATTGGCCGATTTACATCCGGGAGATTTCGTTCCGATCGAACCCAACACCACGCCCCCCATGTTTGCCGATACGCGTTTCGCCTGGCGCGGTCATTATCCCGAGCGGCCCAACGATGAAGTCGTCGTAGCAGCCGCGTCGTTCCAGGGCCGCCCCGTTTTCTTCCAGCTCATCGAGCCATGGAAAGCCGAAGCCATCCAAATGGGCATCGAGCCCACCTCCGACATCCCCATTGGCCGCAATATCGTTTTGCAGGCAACGCTCATCCTCGTCGTCACCGGCAGCGCCGTGGTCCTCGCCTGGCGAAACGTTCGCGCCTGCCGCGGCGATTCCTCCGGTGCGCAAAAGCTCGCCGGCGTCTTCCTCATCCTCGGAATTCTCCTCTGGCTCCTCGGCGCCAGCCATATTCCCGAACTCTTCTTAGAGATGCGCCTCTTTTTCCGCGTCCTCGGCTTCATCCTCGTCCCCGCTGGAATCGTCTGGATGTTCTATCTCGCTCTTGAACCCTACGTCCGCCGCATCTGGCCCGAGACGGTGATCTCCTGGAATCGCCTCCTCACCGGCCGGCTCAATGATCCGCTCGTGGCGTCGCACGTCCTAGTCGGCTTGGCCGTCGCGGGAGCCATCACCGTCATCGCCGAACTCGCGAACATCATCCCAATGCATCTCGGCCATGCTCCGCCCGTGACCAACATCTCCCTGCTGGTTCGCTTCATGGCCAAGGAAAATCCCGCGGCCATGTCGCTCCGCGCTTTGCTCGAAGTGCTCTACATGGGATTGCTCTATCTCCTGTCGCTTGTGCTGTTCCAACTGGTCATCGGCCGGCGCTGGATCGCGTCGATTACGTTTGTTCTTCTCGTCTCCGCCAGCCTCGCCGCCCAGCAATGGCAGGACGCCGGCTGGGTGGCCTGCATTCAATCACTGTTGGTTACGGGGCTGATCCTGCTCCTCCTCGTCCGCTTCGGACTCGTCGCCACGCTCGCGGCTCTTTGGGCTGTCTATCTGCTACGCGACGTTCCCGTCACCACCGACCAGATGGCCTGGTACGCCCGCCAGACACGTTTTGCCGTCGGCCTGTTGTCAGCCGTCGCCCTCGCGGCGGCGATCGTCGCAACCCGCAATTCCCGGCACAAAGCGTTGCCGACCGGCACACCCCGTCCATCCGGCTCGCACGGCCGGGTATAATCCTTCCATGCCCCGCTTCATCGCGGCCATCGACCAGGGAACCACCAGCACGCGCTGCATGATTCTCAACCGTGACGGCCCGGTCGCCTGCGCTCAGAAAGAACACCGCCAGATCTTCCCCAGCCCCGGCCGCGTCGAGCACGATCCCCTGGAAATCTGGAATAAAACCGAGCAGACCATCTCCGAAGCGGTCGCGATGGCCGGCGACCGGCGGGGCGACATCGCCGCCGTCGGAATCGCCAATCAACGGGAAACCACCGTCATCTGGGACAAAAACACCGGCAAGCCGCTCTGCAACGCCATCGTCTGGCAGGACACCCGCACCAAACCAATCTGCGACGAGCTTGCCGCGCACGGCGGCATCGATCGCTTTCGCGCGACAACGGGCCTGCCGCTGGCAACCTACTTTTCCGGTCCAAAATTACGGTGGATTCTCGAAAACGACGCATCAATCCGCCAGGCCGCCAAACGCGGCGATGCTCTTTTCGGCACGATCGATTCCTGGCTCATCTGGAATCTCACCGGCGGCTTACGTGGCGGTCAACACGTCACCGACGTCACCAACGCCAGCCGAACCATGCTGATGAATCTCGCGACGCTGCAATGGGACGACGCGATGATCGAGCATCTCCGCATCGAGCCGAAGATGCTGCCGCGAATCACCCCATCAATTGATCCGGACGGCTGGGGACGCACCCCTATCGATGGAAGCTTCAACGATTCAATCCCCGTCTGCGGAAATCTAGGCGATCAACAGGCCGCCCTTTTCGGCCAATGCTGCTTCGAACCAGGTGAATCAAAAAACACCTACGGTACCGGCTGCTTCCTCCTCCTGAACACAGGCACATCGCCCGTAACATCCAGCCGCTGGCTCATCACCACTGTCGCCTGCCAGCGCACGGCGAAGCCGCCCAATATGCCCTGGAAGGATCAGTCGCCATGGCCGGATCACTAGTCCAATGGCTGCGCGACAATCTGAAAATGATCCAGAACGCAGCCGAAATCGAATCGCTCGCCACGGGAGTATCCGATAGCGGCGGCGTCTTTATCGTCCCCGCATTTTCCGGCCTATTCGCCCCCTATTGGCGCTCCGATGCCCGCGGAATCATCGCAGGCCTCACCGGCTTCACCAATCGACATCATCTCGCCCGCGCAGTCCTGGAAGCGGTCGCCTTCCAAACCCGCGACGTCGTCGACGCCATGATCGTCGATTCAAACAAGTCTCTCACCCGCATGAAAGTGGATGGCGGTATGACCGCCAACGCGCTGCTCATGCAATTCCAGGCTGACGTACTCGGCGTCCCGGTCATCCGCAGCAAAGTGCGCGAAACAACAGCCCTCGGCGCGGCTTACGCAGCCGGATTGGCCGTTGGTTTCTGGCGCGACCTAGACGACTTGCGCTCGAAATGGCATGCCGATCAAACCTGGGAACCCGCCATGCCCGAGTCCGACCGCCAATCCCGGCTCGCTGGCTGGCACAAAGCAATCGAGCGTGCGATGGGCTGGATATAGACGTACTCTATTCCGGCAGCTTTGCCGCCAGCACATCCACCTTCTCAATCGACGGCGATTTCGCCAAAAGTTCCGGCGCCTTCGCCATCAGCGCCGCGGCAACCTTCCCCGATAGATGCGCCTGACGACCCTTCTCATCCGGAAACGCATCAAAAATCCCGAACTTCGAGGGACTCAATTTGATCGCAAACCAGGCAATCGTCGCCGGCTCGCTCTCCACGATCGGCAATGCCCCCGCCAAAAATTGTTCCAGTTCCCTTTCCTTGCCAGCTTTGGCTTCCAGAATCACCAGCAACGCGGTCTTCACCATAAAAAGCTCCTTTTTGAACGTTCAAACAGTACACCTTGCAAGACTTGCGGCCAATACCATTTATTCGCGCCATCCGAATTAACGTTGAATTTCATCAGAAGCCGATTTAGACTCCTGAGTATGAGTTTGGATCGGTTCAGCACGCACACCACTACGACGGCGGAAACCGCCGGGTGGTGAATCGCGCTTATTCCTGTTGCGATTGAGCCGCCTGGTTGAATACCAGGCGGTTTTCTTTTTAATGGTGATCTATGGCAGTAATCAAATTACCCGACGGAAGCCGCAGGGAAATCCCCGACGGCAGCACCGTCATGCAATTGGCCGAGTCGATCGGAAAAGGGTTGGCCAAGGCGGCCATCGTCGCCAAAGTCGATGGCAAGCTCGTTGATCTCTCCTCAACCCTTACCGGCGAGCATGAAGCGACCATCATCACCGAAAGAGACCCTGACGGACTCTACGTCATGCGCCACAGCACCGCCCACCTCCTCGCCCAGGCGCTGCGGCATCTCTATGGCGATTCCGTTCAATACACCATCGGCCCGGTCATCGAGAACGGCTTCTTCTACGACTTTGAATTGCCCCCCGGCTTTTCCGCGGATGATCTCCCCAAAGTCGAGCAGGAAATGCAAAAGCTGATCGATGCCAATCTCCCCTTTTCGCGGGAGGATGTCGATCCGTCCAGGGCCAAGCAAATCCTTCATGACCAGAATCAGCGATTCAAGGACGAGATCATCGATGAACTCGCGAAGGCAGGCGAGAAATCCGTATCGATCTATCGGCAGGGCGATTTCACCGATTTGTGCAGAGGCCCGCACGTGCCAACCACCGGCAAGATTAAGTCGTTCAAGCTCATGAGCGTCGCGGGCGATACTGGCGCGGCGACAGCAATCGCGAGCAACTCACCCGCATCTACGGCACAGCCTTCTTCGACAAAAAAGAACTCGAGAACCATCTCAAGCTGCTCGATGAGGCCAAGAAGCGCGATCATCGCACCCTCGGCAAGCAGCTGAGTTTGTTTACCATCAGCCCGCTCGTCGGCAGCGGCCTGATCTTATGGATGCCCAAAGGCGCGGTCATTCGTTATCAGCTTGAATCTTTTATTCGCGAAGAGCTAACCCGCCGCGGATATCACCAGGTCTATACCCCGCACATAGGCAACATCGACCTTTACAAAAAAAGCGGACACTATCCCTATTACCGCGAAAGCCAATTCCCCCCAATCCACATGGCCGAGCGCACTGCGCCTGTTGGTGATGCAGCACAAAAGCTCGCGGACACCGAGGAATACCTCCTCAAGCCAATGAATTGCCCGCACCACATCCAGATCTTCGCGGCCGAGCCCAAAAGCTACCGCGATCTCCCCGTTCGCCTCGCCGAATTCGGCACCGTCTACCGCTACGAAGAAAGCGGCGAGTTAAACGGCCTCACCCGAGTCCGCGGTTTCACCCAGGATGATGCCCACTTATTCTGCACCCCCGAGCAGGTCGAAGAAGAATTCCGCAGCACCCTCGATCTCGTCCAATTCGTTTTCAAGTCTCTGGAATTCCGCGATGTGGAAGTCCGCCTCAGCCTGCGCGATCCCGCCAGTTCCAAATTCGCCGGCGATCCCAAGCTCTGGGATTTGGCGGAAGGCCAGTTGGCCAAGGTCTTGACCGAGATGAAGCTGAACTTTGTAACTGCCAAGGGCGAAGCAGCCTTCTATGGCCCAAAGGTCGATTTTCTCGTCCGCGACGTCATCGGCCGCAAATGGCAACTTGGAACCGTTCAGCTCGATTACGTCCTCCCGGAACGTTTCGGCCTGGAATACGTCGGGCCCGATGGCCAAAAACATCGCCCGGTGATGATCCACCGCGCCCCCTTCGGCTCCATGGAACGTTTCACCGGCATCCTCATCGAGCACTTCGGCGGGGCCTTCCCCCTCTGGCTCGCCCCCGTGCAAGCATCGGTCCTGACCATCAGCGAGCGGTTTAACGACTATGCCAACGAAGCGGTCGAAGCCCTGAAAGAAGCCGGCTTGCGCGTCGAAGCCGACCTCGGCGCCGACAAAATCGGGGCCAAGATTCGCCAGGCCACGCTTCAGAAAGTGCCGTACATGCTGGTGATCGGAGAAAAAGAGGTCCAGGCCAAATTGGTCGCCGTCCGGACCCGCGCGGGAGTCGATTTAGGCCAGATGCCCCTCACGGAGTTCATCGAACGCAGCCAGCAGGAAGTAGCCCTGCGCGGAGCGTCCAAAGCCGGGAGCTGAAATTCCCCGATTCTACCTTGAAAAAATCAGGGACATTGCCGATAATTACCAGTCGGATGCTCGTATTTGGCATCCTGAGTGATCAAGCAGCAGAATTTTGATTTTGGAGCAACCACGGATGAGCACCGAACAATGCGCCTGACGCCAACCCTTTAATGGGTTCGTGCGCGGGTGCAATTCGGCCAGAGTCTGTGGTTTGTTTTTTTTCCGGAATGAGACAGCAGCCGTGATCCGGGACAAACGCCCCGGCGGCAGAAGTGGTTTTTTGGAGTATCGCTATTTCTACGAATTTTCGCCACAACGAGCAGATTCGCATTTCGCCGATCTTTTTGATCAATGACAAAGACGAAAAAGTCGGCAGCACTTCCACCTCTGAAGCCTTGCGAATGGCCCGCGAAGCCGGGCTCGATCTCGTCGAAGTTGCCCCCACCGCCCGCCCGCCAGTCTGTAAGATCATGGACTATGGCAAGTGGCGCTACCAGCAGCAAAAGAAAGTCGATAAATCCCGCGCCAGCGTGCGCGGCGGCCAGCTTAAGGAGCTGAAGCTCAAGACCGTCAAGATCGGCGAGCACGATCTGATGATCAAGATCAACCACGCCCGCGAATTCCTCAAAGAGGGAAATAAGGTCCAGTTCACCCTTCAGTTCAAAGGCCGCGAGATGGCCCACCAGGAACTCGGCCGCGACATTTTCACCAAGATCAAAGCCGAGCTGTTCATGGTCAGCAAAATCGAGCGCGACAGCAAAATGGAAGGCCGGCGAATGACCCTGGTCCTCCAACCCGACCACAAGCAACCCGGCGCCAAGCCCCCAGCCCCGCAGGCCGGCCGCCCAGCCGGGGCCTTCTCAGCCGGCAGCGCCCTGAACATCCCCCGACCCCCGGGAGCGGCAGCAACGCCAGCCCCCACAGCGCCGGCAGCCGCACCCGCCCCGGCGGCAGTTCCCCAGACGGTAAGCCGCTAGATCGTTTTCAATAGGCAATTGGAAATAGGCAATAGCCAATACGTTCCCCGTTGGACACCGCCCCCACAGTCTGCTATATTCCCCGCCCCTCTAACCAGAGGGTTTTTTGAAGGAATTTCATGGCTTATAAATTCAAGCCAAACAAAAGTGTTGCCAAACGTCTGAGACTGACCCGCACGGGAAAACTGAAGCGGCATCACGGCTTCACGTCCCACCTGATGAGCGCCCGGCCCTCCTCGAGGCGTCGGAAATTGCGCCGTCCCGCGATCCTCTTTGAAGGTCATGCGCGGAACATGCGTAAGCTCATGGGAGTCTCCGGAATTCACCCCAACAAAATCCGCCACGAGCGCGAGTTGGCCGCCGAAAATAAGAGTGCCGAAACCAAGACCGCTCCGGCTAAAGCTGCTCCGACAAAAGCGACAAAGGCCGCCCCGACCGGCGCCGCCAAGAAAAGGAAGTAAGTCATGCCACGTTCAACTGGCGGCGCGACGCACAGCCGCAAACGCAAACGAGTATTGAAAGCAGCCAGCGGGTTCCGCGCCGCTTCCGGAACGCTCTATCGCCCGGCAATCGAATTCACCCGCAAGGCCGGCGTCTACGCCTACCGCGACCGCCGCCAGCGGAAGCGACATTTCCGAACCCTCTGGATTACCCGTCTCGGCGCAGCCCTCCGCGCCCGCGGCATCCACTACAACCGCTTCATCCCCGCGCTCGTCGTGGCCGGCATCGAACTCAATCGCAAGATGCTCAGCGAACTCGCCATCGTCGATCCCGCGGCCTTCGACGCCGTCGTCGAAAAAGTCCGCCCGCATCTGGTCCAGCCCAAGGCAAAAGCAACCGCAACCGCCTGATCACACGCAAACAGATCAATCGATTGCGATGCTATCCTTGCAACGGATATCGCGCGACGAAGCCCCAGCTTCGATCGTGAACGCCCCCGGCTCCACAGTCCAATCCTTTTTCACCGGGCTCCAGAACGAAAACGAATCGCGGGAAGAATCACTTCCACGCTTTGCGTCTCACCCGGCTTCAGCAGAATCTTGGCAAACCCTTTCAATTCGCGGACAGGCCGCTCCACCGAGCAATTTTGCTGCCCAACGTAAATCTGAACCACCTCCGCCCCAGCCACCTTGCCTGTGTTGCTCAAATCCACATGCACGTGAACCCCATCCTCCATTTTCTCCAGCTTCATATTTGAGAATTCAAACGTCGTATAGCTCAGGCCAAAACCGAACGGAAACAGCGGGTCTTTCTGATTTTTGTCATACCCCCGATACCCAATGAAAATCCCCTCGGAATAATGTTCCACAGGCCAGTCCAGGTCGCGGACATATTCGCCCGGATAATGAGCAAACGCTGGATTATCCTCAAACTTGCGGTCAAACGTCGAAGGCAGCCGGCCCGATGGATTCACATCTCCGAACAGCACTTCCCCCAGCGCAGTCCCGCCATCCTGTCCGATATACCACGCTTGAAGGATCGCGGGAGTGGCATCGAACCAGTTCTCCATTCCAACGCCCGCGCCACTATTCAGAACGACAATCGTTTTAGGATTGATCGCGGCCAGCCCGGAAATCATCCGCTGCTGAACGCCGGAAAGCTCAAAATCCCGATCGCTCCCTTCATGCTCCGATGTTCCATTGAATCCCGCGCAGAAAATAACCGCATCAGCCGATTTCGCCGCCGTGAGATCGGGCAACGTCACCGGCCTCAGCGCTACCTGCGCCAGTCCCGGCCGTTTTCCATTTGCGCGGGCTTCGCATCGAATTTCAATCGGCAGTGGAGCATCCTTCTGCAGGTGCAGAATCATTCCAGAGTTCCAGCGCAGCGGCTTGCCGCCGATGCTCACCTCGACAAAGCCGCGAGAGACAATTTCCCAATCCCCATCAACCGGCGGGATCAACACGCCGCTCCACGTGTAAGTCGCATTCTTCCCAGCCGGAATAGCGTAGGGCAATTTTCCTCCCGCCTTCCATGAGAGATCCACCGATTGCACAACAGTCGAAGGCAAAACTCGATCGTGAAGCGGGCTCTGGACAGCAATGTTAAGCGTCAAGCCCGGCTGGCCGTTGTCAGCAGTGAACGCACAATCCATCTTCCGGAAAATCTTGTCATCAACCGCCGGCATCGGCGTATAAGTCACATCCACGCCCGCCCCCGCGATCTTCCGAATACCTTGAAGAAAACTGACGCTATGAAACGGCGTCACAGCGCCGCTGCCGCCACCGCCGGTCGGAGTCTCTTCAGCATTTGGCCCATAAACCGCGATCCGGTGAACAGACCCTCGATCAAGCGGCAGCGCAGCCCGATCATTCTTCAGCAGCACAATCGCCGAACGCGCAATATCCAGCGCCGCCTGATCCGAAGCGGGCGATTCCAGCGGAAGATCATCCCGCTTCTGCGGCCGATCAAAAAATCCCATCGCAATCGCCGTATCAAGTATCCGCCGCACGGCGTTGTCGATGTCACTTTCCTTGATCCGCCCATCAGCCAGCGCCTGTTTCACCCGGTCTTCCTTGAAGAAGACAGCCTCCCCCATTTCCAGATCCAAACCCCGCGCCAATGATTCCGTGCTATGACACGCCCCCCAGTCCGACATCACGATCCCCTTAAAGTTCCACTCCGTTTTGAGAATCTGATTTAGCAGCACATCATTCTCCGCGCAATACGCGCCGTTCACCCGGTTATAAGCGGCCATCACCGCCCCGGCTCCCCCTTCCTGAACCGCCCGCCGAAACGCCGGCAGATAAATCTCCTCCAGCGTCCGCCGATCGATCTGCTCATCCACCGTCTCCCGGTTCCATTCCTGGTTGTTCGCCGCGTAATGCTTGACTGTGGCAATAACACCCTGCGCTTGAGCGGCATGAACCCAGCCCGCCGCAACCTTCCCCGCTAAAAATGGATCTTCACCGAAATATTCAAAATTCCGCCCATTCACCGGAACACGGCAAATATTCATTCCCGGCCCCAAAATGAAATTCACCCCGCGAGCCCGGGCCTCCAGACCCATCGCCTTCCCATACGCTTCAGCCAATTGCGTGTCCCAAGTCGCGGCAAGCGCCGCTCCGCACGGAAATGAACACGACGGCGGATAATTCCGAATTCCCTGCGGCCCATCCGCCATCGTCAATTTCGGAATGCCCAATCGCGAACGGCGTGCGTTGAGAAATGATCCGTTGCGCCGCCAAGGAAGCTGATCTTTTCCTCCAGCGTCATCTGCTGAATCAGTGTATCCGCGCGAGATGCGGTGGCGGGGGGCCCCTGGTGCGATTGGCAGCCGACTATCATCACAGCCAGAAAGGCCGCAAATAGGTTCTTCAAGTTTTTCCTCCGCCTGTGGCCTACTTCAAATGCAGGTTCACGCCTTCTTCTTCCCATTGCTCAATCAGACGTTTGAGATCGGTCACCGTCGCGTTGAGTTCGCGCGAGCTATCCACCAGCGCCTGATAGAGCTTCGGATCGTT
Organism: uncultured Phycisphaerales bacterium; assembly: GCA_963773725.1. Lineage (GTDB taxonomy): Bacteria > Planctomycetota > Phycisphaerae > Tepidisphaerales > Tepidisphaeraceae > PALSA-1353. Next base: position 406,857 of record CAVZCA010000004.1, on the reverse strand, counting down.
CACAAGCTGGCCGGCAGTTCCCTGCCCCTTGTCGATCTTCTGCGCGATGCTCTGAACGCTCGACAGCAAATCCGCGATCTGCGTGAGCCGGTCCCCCACTTGTTTGCTCAGATCGTCAATCCGCGCCTCGCATCCTTGAACGCGCTCGACGCGGCGCCGGTCGTATTTTGCAGGCTGTCCGCCAGGTTGTTCAGCTTGTCCGTCGTGGTTCGTAAATTGGAGATCGCGGTCTTCAAATCGGTCCGCGTCTTCGGATCGCCCAGCACCGATTGCAGCGAATCAAACACATCTCCCACTTTGCCGGACTGCGTGGAAATATTCTTGATCGTCTTATCCAGATCCTCGATCGCCCCGGATTCCCGAAGCGCCTTGGCCGTCTTGCGGATTTCCTCGCTCATCCCCGCGATATCGCCGGCGGTTTGCGTCAAAGACGCCGGGAACAGGTTCAGGCCCACGTATTCCGCGGTGATCGTTTCGTTCGGCACCAGCGCTCCATGCGTCCGGTCTCCGTCGATATCCAGGTTAATAATGGATGCCCCTCCAAGCGCGCTGGTTTGCACGATCTCGGCCCGCAGATTCTCCGGCAGCGGCGGCTCGCGATCGACCATCGCTTCAATCGTCACACCCATGCCGTCGGAATTCCGGCTCAGCGACGTCACGCGCCCCACGTCCACGCCCAGATACTGCACCGTCGACCCGGTCGCCAGCCCATTGGCGCGCGCAGCGGCAAAATGCACCGGAAACTGCGGCGGCGAGAACAACTCCGCCGTCTTGCTGCTGAATTTCAGCGCCATCCAGCCGAACACCAGGGCCGCGCCCAAAACCGTCGCTCCAACGAGAATGTTGCGCTGATAAGTAGCCATCCTCTTTTTCCTTCTCTAACGATACATCGATTCTAATCTGTGGATTCAAGCGTCTGCAATTCCTGCAAACTCGCTTCGCCGAGAACGAATCGCTTCACCTTTTCGTTGTCCGTATTGCGGACTTCCTCGGAAGTCCCGTCGAAGATCAATTTCCCTTCATACAGCATGACGATCCGGTCGGCGACCTTGAACGCGCTGTTCATGTCATGCGTGACGACAATGCTCGTCACGTGCAGCTCATGCTGCAGCTTGAGAATCAACTCGTTGATCACATCCGATCGGATCGGGTCCAAGCCGGTCGTCGGCTCGTCATAAAGAATTACTTCCGGATCGAGCGCAATCGCCCGGGCCAGCGCCACCCGCTTCCTCTGCCCGCCGGATAATTCCGCCGGCATCTTATTCGCCACATCCGGCAATCCCACCATCCGCAGCTTATGTTTCACGATCTCCGCGATTTCGTCCGGCTTCTTACTGGAATGCTCCACCAGCGGAAACGCCACATTCTGCACCACGTTGATCGAATCGAACAGCGCCCCCTGCTGAAAGAGAAACCCAAACCGCTGTCGCACCTTCATCAGCGGCTTCTCCGGCAGGTTGTCGATCCGCTGGCCCGAAAACCAGACTTCCCCCTTGTCCGGCTTCAGAAGGCCGACGATGTTCTTCAGCATCACGCTCTTGCCGCTCCCGCTGGCCCCGATGATCACCAGGCATTTCCCCGCCTCAATCTCGAGGCTGATGTCGTTCAGCACCTCAAGCCAGCCGAATCGTTTGAAGATGTGTTTTAATTCGATCAGAGCCATACGCATTCATGCTTCATCCGAAAACGCTGCGGGCGCCGAACAGGCCGACGTAAACGTTCTGCGCGATCTGCGCGAAGAAGAAATTCATGACGATGATGGACATGAAGCTTGCAACGAACGATTCGGTGCAGGCCGTCCCACCCCGTTTGCCCCGGCGCCGCAGTTAAAACCCTTGTAGCAACTGATCAGGGCGATCGCCGCTCCGAAAAAAAACGACTTGATGATCCCTTCGTTGATCTGCCAGAGTTCGACTCCATGCTCGGCATATTGCCAGAACGGCCCCGACGGCACCCCCAGCACCTTAACCCCGATAAACCACCCGCCGAGAATTCCCGTGATATCGCTGTAGATCGTCAAAATCGGCGTCAGCAGCAGGCACGCCAGAAATCGCGGCACCACCAGAAACCGGATCGGATCCGTCCCCATCACCCGCAGCGCATCAAGCTGCTCCGTCACGTTCATCGTTCCCAGTTCCGCCGTCAGCGCTCCCCCACTCGCCCGGCCAGCATCACAGACGCCAGCACCGGCCCGATCTGCTTCACCACCGATAGAAAAATAACGCTCCCCAGCCGGTTCTCCTGCCCGATCGCTTTGAACTGCGTGAACGTTTCGATCGATATCACCATTCCGATGAACGCACCGGTGATTCCGATCACCGGCAGCGACCGCACGCCGATCTCATACATCTGCGGCAGCAGCAAACGCAGGCTCTTCCATTTCAGACCGCTCGTGCAGAGCCAGAGCAGCGTACGCCCGGCGAATTCACAGAAATCGCCGAATGCGGCCAGCCCGTTGTTCGTCGTCTGTCCCACTTTTTCGATCAACCGCGTCGCCATGGCGGGAAATCATACGACCGGCGCACACCCCTGACCAGCATGGGTACGAATCAGAATCCAAAAATCATTCCGCCAGCTGGGATATCGGACGTGAAAGATCACTCAGATCAACGGCAATCGATTTCCCGCCGAAGCCCATCAACCACGCTGTCAACAACCCCGGCCCAATCACCGCGCACTCCTGCCGAAACAGCCGCATCGTCGGATACCACGGACTATCCGCCCGCTTCAGCAGCCATCTCCAATCCGGCGGCGTCGACAGCAGCACCCACACTGGCTTCCCAATCGCGCCCGCGAGATGCGCAACCGCCGTATCCACGCCAATCACCAAATCCAAATTCGCCACCAGCGCGGTCGTATCCGCAAAATCATCCAGCTTGTCCGTCCAGTCGATCGAACTGCCGGCAAAGACACTCTGTGCAATTTGTGCGCGAGCCGGACCTTTCTGAAGGCTGTAAAAAGAAATACCGGCGACATCCTTCAACCCCGCCAATAGATTCAGCTTCATCGAACGGTTGCGGTCATTGATGTGCGAACTGCGGCCAGCCCAAACCAATCCCACGCGCAACGATCGTTCGGATTCATTAAACCGCCGCCCCCAACTCCGCACGAGTTCCGCCGAAGCCGCGAGATACGGCGTCCGCGTGGGAATCGTCGCCAACGTCGTCCCCATCGCCAGTGGAAGGCTAAGTAGCGGAAAATGCACATCAAACAACGGCAGCGCCTGCCCGGCAATCGCAATCTTTACTCCCCCCAGCGAATGCTGCATGAGTCGAGCCAGCGGCATGTACGATTCTAAAACAACCTTCGCTCCCCGCTCCAAAAGCAGCGGAACGTAACGGGCAAATTGAATAACATCCCCCAGCCCCTGCTCACCCCAAAGCAAAATCGTCTTTCCGTTCAAATCGCCGCCATCCCACATCGGCTGGGAAAACTCCCGCACCCCAATCGCCGACTTCATTCTCTTTCGCCATTCGTATTCTTTCCATCCGCGCTCAAAGTCCCCATGCAGAAGCAAATGCATCGCCAGGTTGTAATGCGCCTCGGCATAGTCCGGCCGAATCTCAAGCGTCCGCGTCATCGCCGCCGTCGCCTCATCCGGACGTCCGGCATCAGCCAGCACAGCTGCCGAGATTCATATACCCTTCCGCGTAATCCACTCTCAATTCGATCGCCCACCGCGCTTCGGCAATCGCCTCATCCGTCTTTCCCAATCGGCGGCAGGCAGCGGCAAGGTTCTTGTGATATTCAGCAAAATCCCCGTTCAATCCCACCGCCCGCCGAAACAATCCCTCCGCCTCCTCCATCCGATCGCTCTTGCGCAAATCGATCCAAGCAGATTCGGGACGTCCGGCTGCTCCGGTGTCTCAACGAGCAATCGCCGATAGATTTTCTCCGCATCGGCAACGCGTCCCCCAAGCTCGTGCTCGATCGCAACCCGCAACAAGCTCGTCGTCTCACCTTCAGCCATCGATTATTTTTTCCGCGCCGCCCGAATGGTTTCGACAAACGCCTTGGCATTGGAAGTCACGCTCGTCCAATCATTCCGAACCAGCGCATCCTTGCTGATCAGCGACGACCCCGCCCCGACAAAAACTGCCCCCGCCTTGATCCACTCACCCGCGTTCTTCACATCCACCCCACCCGTCGGCGTCAGCCGAAGCTGCGGAAGCGGCGCCAGAATATCCTTGAAATACTGCGGCCCCAGCCCTGTCGATGGAAATACCTTCACCACATCCGCCCCAGCCGACCAGGCCCGCAGAATCTCCGTTGGCGTGAACGCTCCGGGAATCACGATCTTCCCCAGCTTCTGCGCCGCCGCCACGATCTTCTCATCAAACATCGGCGAAACGACAAACTCCACCCCGGCCGCAATCGCATCCCGTGCCGTCGCCGCGTCCATCACCGTCCCCACGCCCAGAACGGCGCTATCGCCAAAGCGATTCGCCAGCATCTCAATCCCCGCGATCGCGTTCGGCGTGCTCATCGTCACTTCAATCGCCGTCACGCCGCCCGCCAGAAGCACTTCAGCAATGCCAATGAGTTGATCCTTGGAGAGCACCGAATAACAGCCACAACCCCAACATCTATGATCTGCTTGAGAAATTGATCCTTCGCTTCGCTCATGGATCAGTGCTTTGGAACAGTGCTAATGGATCGATTACGAGTTGTGGGATTTTTCCGGACATTCCCATCCGCCCCCCAGCGCTTTATAGAGCGCCACCAGATCGGCCGAAACCTGCTGCTCGCTTTGCGCAAGCTCGTCTTGCGCCGCAAACAGGCTCCGCTGCGCATCAAGAACGCTGAGGAAATCCGCACTACCCTTTTGGAACAGTTCCATCGACAGATCGACCGCCCGCTGATTAGCGGTCACCGCCTCCTGCAGCGATTGCAACCTCACCTGTTCCCGGTTGTACGCGATCAGCGCATCTTCAACGTCCGCCATGCTTTGCAATACCGCTTTGCGATACGCCTGCAGCGCTTCCGCCTGCCGCGCATTCTGCACGGCGATGTTGGATGTCACTTTCCCGGCATTAAAGATATCCCAGGTCACGCCCGGCACGATTTCATACGTTCGGCTGGTGTAATCGAACAGCTTTTTCAGCGATTGCGATTCCACGCCCAGCGCACCGGTGACTGGAGAATTTCGGATACAAATCCGCCGTCGCCACGCCGATCTCCGCCGTCGCCGCCGCAAGCTGCCGCTCGGCCCGCCGCACATCCGGCCGCCGCCGCAGCAATTCCCCCGGCAAACCCGGCGGCACGCTCGCCGGACCAATCGGAATCGGCATCGTAGCAGTCAATTCATCCGACAAAGAACCCGGATCCTGCCCCAGCAAAATTCCCAGGTGATGAATCGTCTCGCGAATCTGCGCTTCCAACGTCGGAATCGTCGAAGCCGTCGTCGCCACGATCGCCTCCTGCTGCGCCACATCCAGATACGGGATCAACCCACCCTCCGCCTTGCGGCGAGTCAAATCGAGCGTCTGCTGCTGGCTCTGAAGGTTCGAATGCGCCAGGTCCAATTCCCGCTGCGCTCCCCGAAGCTCAACATAGTTAACCGCCACCTCAGCCAGCAGCGACACCAGCACGTCCCTCTGGTCCCACTCCGCCGCCTGAACGTTGTAGGTCGCCGATTCAACAGCCCGGCGTGTTCCGCCGAACACATCGATTTCCCACGTCGCGTCAAACCCAGCCTGCCATACATCAGCTTCCAATCCCGGAATCGTCGCTCCGGATGATCCTCCGGTCAGTTCGGACAATCCAGGCAGATTCTGGCTTTCCCGCTCATGCGTAAATCCGCCTTGCGCCACCGACATCCGGAAACAGCCCCGACGCCTGTATGCCGCGGGTTCCCCGCAGCTTCGCGAATCCGCGCCTCCGCCGCCAGCACGTCCGGATTATTCTTTGCCGCCCGGTCGATCAATCCATTCAGGATTGGATCGTTCAGCGTAGTCCACCAACTGACATAGTCCGGCTGGATCTGCGCCTGTGACGTGCCGCGCGTCGTTGGCCGCGTCGCCGCTCCAATTTCCCGATACTGCTCCGGAGTCTTCATGTCCGGCTGCTTGTAATCCGGTCCAACCGCGAGCCCCATAGCGCCAACAAAACCAGCGGAATGACCAGGGGCCTCTTCTGGAAAAAATCATAGTAACCCTTCACTCATCAACTTTTTCAATCAAGCGAGCCGCCGGCATATCAATTCATGGCGCGCATTCGATGAAAACATCCATCTGCTGCCCGACATAGATCGGCTTTTTGCCGACATCGAACGTATAAAGCACCTGCAAAACGCGGGTATCAACCCGTTCCGTGCTGTCGCCGGTCAGCGACTTCTTCGGAACGACATAAGGCTCGATCCGGTAGAATTTCAAGTCGCAACCAATTTCCCGGTTGCCGCGAAGATAAGCAACCGCCCGAGTTTCCCCGCTCCGGGGAACGCGCCAGGCGTCGTTTTCATCCACATCCGTGCGAACCACCAGTTTGCTCACGTCGCCGATCAGCATCAGCGGCGTCTCCAGTTCGCCAGACGCGGCATATTCTCCAACGTGTACCTTCACTTGCAATACCTGCCCATTCACCGGCGCCGTCACCGTCAGCCGATCGATCTGCACCCGATCATTCTCCACCTGCGATTGGGCCAATTGTAGGTCGGCTCTCGCGCTTTGTATGTCAGCGGCGGCAACTTTGAGGTCCTGATCCCATGAGCCCGCCCTCAATAGCGCAAGATTCGCCTGCGATTCCGCCAAATGCGCCTGGGCCACATCCACCGCATGGTGACGCCGGTCAAGATCGTCCTGGCTGATCGCCCGCGGGTCGGAAACGCTCTGGAGCAATCGCAATTGGTCCCGCGTATCCTCCAGACTATGCAAAGCCGCATCCGCCCGCGCCTCGGCCGGCGGAATCTCCTCAGGCCGCGGCATCTGCTTCAGCCGGTCATACTTCGCCTGCGCCGCCGCAAGCAAAGCCTCCTGCGCCGCCACCGCCGCCCGTTTCGTCGTCAAGTCCGACTGCAGTTCCCGGTCATCAATCTGCCAGAGCGCCTGTCCCTTCGCGACGTTGTCGCCAACCTTCACGAAAATCTGCTTAACAACTCCCGGAACAACCGCCCCGACCTGAATGTTCTCGCTATAAGCCTCCACGATCCCCGCGCCCGAAACAGAATTGGTAAAAGGAGCCCGGCTAGGCTCCGAAGAGGCGCCGCCATCGCCGCCGGATGGCTCCCACTCGCCACCATGTAAGTGGTGAAAAGCACTCCCGCGATCGCCAACAGAGGAAGAAATATTTTGCGAATCATGGCAAACTCCAATTCATCAGTTTCTAGTTAGATCTGTCGAGTTCGTAATCTTCTCAATCGTTCCATCATCCATCTCCGCGATCCGATCCGCGAAATCGAAAATCCGCGCATCATGCGTCACGATCACAAGAGTCCTGCCGCTATCCATCGCCACAGATCGCAGCAATTCCATCACCTGATGCCCGGTTTCATGATCGAGCGCGCTCGTCGGCTCATCGCAAACAATAATCTTCGGATCGTGAACCAGCGCCCGCGCAATCGCCACGCGCTGCTGCTGTCCGCCGGAAAGTTCCCGTGGCAGCGAGGCATTTCGGTCTCCAAGCCCCACTCGGCAAAGCATTTCTCCAGCTTTGCGAATCGCCGCCGACCGCGGCATCCGATTGATCAGCAGCGGAACCGCCACATTTTCCGCAGCCGTCAACGTCGGCAGCAGATTGAACGCCTGAAACACAAATCCCACCGTCTCCCCGCGCCAGCGAGTCTTCTCCCGCGGCAGCATCGACTTGAAATCCTGCCCGAAAACGCTGCATTCCCCCGCGTCATGATCCAAAATTCCCGCAATGCAGCTGATGAGCGTCGTCTTCCCGCAGCCGGACGGGCCGACCAGCATAAGCAACTCACCCGTCTTCACATCCAGATCGATCCCGCGCAAAGCAGTGACCGTTCCCGCCCCGGTTCCATACGTCTTGGTGATCCCCCGGCAATGCACCGCCAACTCCGCCGGACACGGAATCACAGCTTGATATTCAACAGCAATCGCACTCATATTCGCCTCAAAAAAGAAAGGCTCATCCCTTGAAGACAATCGCCGGATCGAGCCGCAGCACCCGGGCAAGACTGAACACCGCCGCCGCCATGCAGCAGCACAGAATCGCCACCAGCCCAATCAGCGGAATCTGCCAAGGCATCTCAAACGCCAATCCGATTTTCGAAAACGCGATCCCCGTCAGCGATGCCCCGCCAACACCAATGCCATATCCGATCCCGCCCGCCCAGAGCGCTTGAAGACAAACCATCCGGATGATCGTCGGATTGCTAGCCCCCATCGCCTTCAGCGCCGCGAAGTGCTTCATGTTGTCGAGCATGAACGTGTAGAGCGTTTGCCCGCTGACCAGGATGCCGATCAAAAATCCCAGCCCGATCGTCAGGCCGAAGTTGACGAGAATCCCCGTTTTCTTCAGCACGTAATCCATCGTGAGCGCGGAAAACTGTTGATTGGTCAGCGCCTTCAAACCCGGCAGCTTACCGATCCGCGCCGCCACCTCCGCGATGTCAGCCCCGGGCCTCACCTTGACCAAAACAAAATTAGTAGTCCGCCGCTCCGATGGCGCAATCGCCAGCGCCGGCTGAACGTCGTGTAAATCACTGGCTCCCAGAAAAATTCCGGCGTCGCCCGATAAGTCCCCGTAACAATCGCCTCGTTGTCGTTGATGGCAATGCTATCCCCCACCTGCAATGCCCGCGGCGGATTCGCCCGCTTGAGCTTCAGCCCGTCGGCAGCCTGATCGACGTTGATAAACACCGCCCGATCCCGCCGCAAATCATCAATCCGCCCCTCATCCATTCGCCCAGGCGCCCCCGTCAGCGTCGCATCATCCACGCCGATCAACCGAATCGTCGTCTGCGTTCCATCCGGCAATCGGCATTTCAAATACCCCCGATACATCGGCACTGCCCACAGCACGCCGCTCACTCCCCGAACCCGATCCAGCGCGGTATCAAGAATCGGCTTATTCGCCTCTACAAAATCCACCTGATCGTTCATCACCCACAAATCGCAGCACTGCTCATCCCGAAACCATGATCCAGTCCGCAGCGCATATCCGCAAAAAATCGAAGCCTGCTGCGTGACCAGCAGGGCGGCAAACGCCAGCCCGGCCACAAGGCTCAAATATTTAAGCCGATCCCCCACGAGCATTTTCATCGCCAGAAAATTCATCGCCCGCTCCCCGTTTTTTCCGGACGCATCATCCCTCGCTGCAGGGCGTCGATCGTCAATTGAACCCGCCGTTCAAACGGCCGCCATTCCAGCCACGGATCATTCGCTTTGGTGATCTGCAGTGATACGACCCCATGCACCGCCGACCACACCACCTGGGAAATCAGATCCGGGTCAGTCAGTTCTTCCCGGTAACGCCCAGCTGCGATCGCCTCCGCAACCGCGTGCCTGAGAAATGCATAACCATCCGCATCAGGATTTCCCTTTCGCGAAAGGTCCTCATCCGTCAGCTTATCGCCCGGGCACGGCGCCATGAACATCAGGCGATAATGATTCGGATTCTCCAGCCCAAATCGCGCGTACGCCAAACCAATCTGCTCGATGCGTTTGATAGGATCGGCGACGTGAGAAATCTGATTGAACGTCGCCGCCAGCGCCCCAAAATCCTCCGTGCATAGCTCGCGAAGCAAAGATTCCTTGTCAGCGAAGTGCTGGTAAATAATGGTGGGGGAGTACTCCACGGCGTCGGCGATCTTTCGCATCGACACCGCCTCCACCCCCTGCGTCGCGAAGAGCTCGCGGGCCGCATTCATGATCTTGGCCCGAATCTCATCGCGTTCTCGTTGACGTCTATCCTTGGAGCTCATAACTGTGTAATATAATATTACACTGTTATATTTGTCAACATCGTTTCTATATTTCGCGATGTAATGCGGATAAGTCGCTTAATAATAATTACTTGCGATATCGTAATGCAATGGCATCAATCCCAGCCAATGAGAATCGCGTTACGTGATCAGCCAACTCCTCGACATGTTTTTCAAGATCCCCATAAACCGGACTAATGAGCTTTAACACCGGCCTGGCGAAATGATAGTGCAGCATCTGACCCATCACGCTGGCGGCACATTTGGCAATCACCCGAGGCGGCACATCGCCGGCCAATTCTCGAATAATCCCCTGCAAAACCTCATATAACGGCCGAATCTCGCCCTGAATCAGCGCCTCAAGCGCGAAAGTCGGCCCGCTCATTTCCCGCGCCAGCAGCCGCCCATGCCACGACGGCCTCCCCGGATCGAGCAGTCGCCGAAGATACAGCCGAACAAACTCTCGCAGCCGATTCTCCGCCGATTCATTCGTGGAAGAGATCTGAAACTGCTCATCCACCCGCCTCCGCAAATGCCCAATCACCGCCAGGTACATCTTCCGCTTATTTCCAAAATGGTAATTGACCGCGGCGATATTCGCCTTCGCTCTCTGACATATCTCCCGAACCGTCGTCCGCTCAAACCCCTTCGCAGCGAAGACTTCACCGGCAACATCCAATAATCGCTGCCGCGTTTCACTCTCAACTACAGGACTCATAGGATTCACAGGAATAAATCGATTGTTTGAAACAAACGTTTGAATTCATTTGAAATATAAAATCTCAAATTGATCTCTTCTCTTTTTATTGCTGTTGAGAACTTTCCGCGTACCCGATTCGATACTCCCCCTCAAGAATCGCCCCCGCTCCCACTGCCAGCGTCGGCGCCAGCACATCACCCTTGATCTCCGCATCCGGCCCAACCAGCACCGGCCCGCGGCTGGTGATCGTCGCCTTTACCTTCCCTCGAATCACCATCCCCCCGCACAGAACCCGATCCGCAACGATCGACCCCTTCTTCTCCACCGTCACCACGCCGCATGTCTCGATGCTGCGGCGGGCCTGGTAATCCTTGATCGGTAAATCTTCCAGGCGCAGCGATTTATGGCAATATTTGCAGACGACGGTCAGCGCCCTGCGGGCCACTGGCTGGCTCTGACTGCAATGCAGACAAATGATCGTCGCTCGATCATCGCCGGCGGATGAATTCTGAATTGGCTCTAGCGGGATCGCCATGAACTCTCAATCGACAAGCCAATCACTTTTTTATGAGTCTCTTATCCCACGCGAGCAGGTTGCTGCTGCGGAACAGAAGTCGTGACCGACACGGACGGCCTCGCCGGTGCAGCTTGCGGCCGTGTTCCAGCCTTCACCGCTTCAGGACCCACGCTCACATGACCGTTGAAAACAGCGCCCTCTTCAACAATCAGCTTGTTGGCCCGCAAATCTCCCTCGTAACGCGCGGAATTCTTCAGCTCGATCCGCTCGCCGGCCGTCAGATTTCCGTGCACTTCTCCTTCAATCAGGAGCGAACCCGCATCCATGTCCGCCTGAAGCTTCGCTTCCTTGGCGACATGAACCCGGCCCGGCGTCGTGATCTTTCCTTCAAAACGGCCATGAATCCGCATGCCTTTATCAAAAGTCATCTCACCCTTGAAGCTGGCATCTGGCCCGATGATCGTCGGATAGTCTTGTGGCGATGAATCCGCCATTGGAATCCTCCTAAATGGTTGTGGCTCCGGCGATCCTCGCCGGCTGATCGTGCGCGATTATATCGTTAGGATTCCCAGCCACCAGTGTTAAGGACCGATAAAATAACAAATGCCGGATGAAAAGTAGGTTTTTCATCCGGCATTTGGCAATATCGGCAATTCGCAAATCGCTTTTACTTATCCGAATCACCTTTGAGGAAAACAAACTGCGATCCCTCGCGGGTCACCACATACAACGGCACACCTTTCGCCGGATCAACCTTGTTCAAAATATCAGCCGCTTCCTGGGCATTGTGAACCGGCGTCCGTCCGATCTGGGTAATCACCAATCCTTCATGCAGACCCGCCTCAGCAGCGCCTGAACCTTTCGCCACCGCGGTAATCACCACGCCGGACTTAACATCCCCAAGCCCCAGGCTCGCGGCCGTATCCGGATCCAGCGTCTTAAAGCTCATCCCCATCGCCTGCGGGACTTGTGCTGATTCATCCGCCGAGCCGCTCCCGGCGCCGCTGTCACCATGGCTGCGCAATCGCCGTCAGATCTTCCGGCTGCTCGCCAAGGGTAATCTGGACATCCTGTTCTTTCTGATCGCGGAAAACCCGCAGCGTCACCGCCGCGTTCGGCTCAGTATCCGCAACTCGATTGCGCAACTGCGAAACATCCGCGACTGGCTGCCCGTTAAATCCAACAATCACATCGCCTTTGTGAAGCTTTCCGCTGGCTGGAGTATTGGGGAACGTCTCCACAACGAGTACGCCATTGTCCCCTTGGTAACCAAAATATTTCGCAGTGTCCGGATCTTCCGAAACACTCTTGATGCTCACCCCAAGCCAGCCGCGTACCACCTTGCCATGTTCCTTCAAGGCGGCATAAACCACCTTGGCGTCATTCGAGGGAATGGCAAACCCAATCCCCTGAAAACCACCGCTCACCGTCGCGATCGCCGTATTGATCCCGACAACTTCACCATGCATGTTGACCAGCGGCCCGCCGCTGTTGCCCGGATTGATCGGCGCATCAACCTGAATGAAATTTTCGTAATCTTCCCGATTGGGAATAACCTGGTTGCGATTCAGCGCGCTGACTATTCCGTGCGTCATGGAGCCGACGTACCCAAACGGGCTGCCGAACGCCATCACCCAATCTCCCTTTTCCAGTTCATCGCTGTCGCCCCACTTGGCCGCGATAAGCCGATCCGCCTTGATCCGCACCACCGCCAAATCCCGCTTGGCGTCCGCCCCCATCAGCTTCACGTCATGTCCCTCAAATTTCCTGCCATCCGATAGCGTAACTTCCATCTCGCTCGCATCGCCCGCCACATGGTTGTTGGTCAGGATATATCCATATCCGCCGTCGGCATCCATAATGACACCGCTGCCCGTCCCAATTTCTTCCATCGGCTGATCCTGATCGTTATTGCCGTCATTCAAATCCGGCCCATCACCGCCGCCATGTTGCTGGAAGAATCGGCGAAGCTGGTCCTCACCGAGGTTCGAGTGGCTTTGCTTGACAGTTTTATGAACCCGAATATTGACCACCGAAGGCTCAACCACCTTGCCCACATGCCGGAACACCGTCGAAAGGTCTTCCACCGTGGACAATTCCTGCCGCGTCGATTCCACATTCGCTTCCGCGCGTGCGAACTCCACATGCTCCAGCAGGGGCCTGCCGCCGTAATAGCCGGCAACCAGTGCAGAAAGGCTCAACATCGCGACGCCAAAACCGGATCGCATCAGTCTCATATCAAATCTCCTATTGCTTTCGCTTTTTTGTACCCACGAACGAATGAATTCCGCAATGCCAGAAACGCTTGCATCATCCTTACGTCAGCTTCTCATAGTTATGTTCGGCAGCCGGATATTTTCCGCTTTCCACCATCTGCACATATCCGCGAAACGCCTCCAACATCGGCGTCGCAAGATCACCAAGGTTCGGCACAAACTTCGGCCGCCGCGGCGTCAAACCGCAGCGCATCATGCGTCACAAACACATACCCATGACACGCAGGCCCCGCTCCGCATCCAATCACCGGCACCGAGACAGCCTCAACAACAGCGGTCGCCACGGACGGCGGCACAGCCTCCAACAAAATTCCCGCCGCGCCGGCACGAACCAGCCGCGTCGCGAGCTGAACAATCTGCTTGGCATCAACCGCGGTCCGCCCCTGGACTTTGTATCCCCCGATCAATCCGATCGATTGAGGACGCAAACCTATATGGGCAACCACCGCGATGGCAGCCTCCGCCAATCTCCGTACAAGCCGGACCTGGCCGCTGGCCGCCTCTATTTTCACGCAGTCGCACCCCGAAAGTTGCACCATCCGTATCGCGTTTTTAACCCCCTGCGTCGTCGAAGCCTGGTAAGATCCGAACGGCATGTCCGCTATCAGCAGGCATTTAGGCGCACCGCGCCGCACCGCCGCCGCGATATCAATCATAAAATCCAGGTTCATCGGAACCGTCGTCGGATGCCCAAGAATCACGTTAGCCGCGCTATCCCCAATGAGCAGCGCCGGAATCCCCGCCTCCTGCATCAGCCGCGCCGACGTGTAGTCGTAACACGTCAGCATCGGCACCTTCACCCCCGAAACCCGCGCCGCCCGAAGATCATCCATCGTAAATTTGCGAGCCAGATCAAAAGACATATCGCCCGATTATATGGCTTGCCGCTCATTAAACGAATAAAGCCCACAGCGCCGCCGTGAGGGCATTTCCCCCAACTCTTTTGCTACAATCCGAAGAAGTTTCTCCGAAAGGACATCACTGGTGTGGCAGGATCGTGATTACAACCGAGGCGGCGGGGCGGGTGATTACCTCAGCAACCCCGCGGCACTCCTCAACCTATCCATCCCCTTCGGCTCATGGTTCGGCGTCCGAGTCCGCCTCCATTTCTGGCTTCTCCTCACCATCCTGTTCCTTCTGGCCGACTTGTTCAGTCATGCACCTGTTGTCGTCGTCGGAATCCAAATTGTGCTGCTGCTCGTCGCTCTCTTGGTTCACGACTTCGGCCATCGCATTCTCGCCCAATCCGTCGGCGGCGACCTCAACGAATTCATGCTCTGGCCCATGGGGGGGATGATCTTCCCCACCGTCCCGCCCGGCCCTTTCGCAATGTTCGTCGGCCATATCGGCGGCATCGTCGCCAATCTCCTCCTCGCGGTCGGCAGCATCCTCCTTTTGCGCGTTCGTGAAAACGTCTGGTTCATCCCACCCATCAGTCCACTCTCCATGCTCGACGGCTCGATGTTCCGCGGAATGTTCTTCAGCCAGGACATAGTTTCGGTCGCTCTCCTCAGCTTTGCCGCGATCAATTCCGCCCTGGTGGTGGGAAATTTTCTCCCCTATTTCTGGTTCGACGGCGGATATCTCCTTCAGTCCCTTCTCTGGCCCTTCCTCGGCGGAATGGGAGCTCTGAATGTCACCTGCATCATCGGAATGATTTTGGCGGTACCGATGTTCGCCTTGTCCCTGGCGCACCAGAACATCATGGGCCTGGTTTTCTGGGGATTTCTCTTCGCGAGTTCTTACACCGCGCGAAAGACCATGGAAGTATCAGAAGCTCCCGAATCAGCGACAGGCTGGCGATCCCGCCGCTGGGCCAAATCCTCCAACCGCGCCCTCGTCAAACGGCGGCGCGAAGAACAGAAAATCGACGCCATCCTCGCCAAAGTCAGCGCCAAAGGCATGCAATCCCTCACTTGGTGGGAAAAGCGCACTCTCCGAAGCGGATCAAAAAAATTGCGGTGAAATCAGTCCCCGCCTACCACGGCGCATATGAATGCTGGCCGGAGGGAACAATTGCGCCACCGATCCATCGGAAGATTGCGCGATCATCAACCGGCACAGCAAACTCGCCACATACGCCCCCATCACAATCAGCAGCAGCGCATGCACGCCCATCGCCATCCCAAGATATTCGCAGAATCCTCCAAGCGTCGCCCCGATTAAATTCGCCGCCAGCAGCGTCGCTGGGTCTTTCGCATCTCGAAACGTCACCGAAAAAATCAGCCCGGCAAAGAAAATCGGCAGCGGCACGCAAAACAGCGCCCACCCCAACCGCGCGACCCACGGCAACCCCAGAATCTGATCCCGCGGAATCAGATACAACGCCGCCAGCGACGCCAGCAACGGGATATACAACGTCAGCGGGCGCACGCCGCATCCGCATCGCCAGCAGGTTCGCCAGCAAAACCATCAGCAGCACGCCGGTCACGACGATCATCGTTACCAGCCACGTCGTCCCGAAATAAAGCGAGCAATCGCCAATATTTTTGGTTTCCAGCAGCAGAAATCCCAGTCCCATGAAAAAGAAATGCCCGTCCGTCGCCCCGATTCGGCTGCTTCCGATCGCGGTCCCTCCCAATCTCAAGGCAATGACCGATGCGATCGAGAGAACGATCAGCGTGCCGATGACCGCTAGATAATCCGATGGAATAGTCCGGTGCGAAAGATACAAATAAGGCCAGTCATCGGTCGGCGGATCAATCGTTGCCGGCAGGGTGTCATCCCGAACAAATGCCCCAATCCGCGGCGGGGCGGATGGCGCTTCGCCGCGCGGCACAATCATGATATACGCACCCTCCGCGTGATAAACGATCGGATAGCGCCCCGTCGCCTCATGCAGCAGCGTCTTCAGCTTATCCACCAGCCAAGGGCTGACGACCTGAAACGAAATATTCAAAGTCCCATCCGGCTTCAGCGTCTCATAGGCGCGCCGCATGCTCTGAACAGTGTAAATGAACCCGTCCAGCCGGATATTGCTCGAATAGCTGAACAGTGCCTGAGAATCGAGCAACCCAAAGACCACCATGTCATATTTTCGATCCGTCCCCTGCAAAAACGCCCGCCCATCCTCGATCCGCGTCTTGACCCTCGGGTCGGAATAAATATCCGCCGCGTTAAATCGGTGCGCAAGCTTCTTCAGCACCGGATCGATCTCCACCGCGTCCACGGATTTCGCTCCGGCAAGCAGCGCCGCCTCCACATCCAAACCGCCTCCCGCCCCAACCACGCAGACATTCTCGCAATTGGGATGAAGCGAATAGGGCAGCAGATATCGATTCCGAAACTTCGCCATATCCCGGGCGATCAGCGATCCCTGCGTATATCGCTCCGGATTCAGTGTGCCGTGAGTCTGATAGAAATTAGTGTTCACGGCCACGTTGTACCTGGGAGGGTCCATCATCGTTCGCAGGTTCGGCGGCGCATCCAGCGTCGTTTGGCTGCTCCCATCCCGATGGACCGTGATGTAGTAGTAGGGCGACCAGACCGCGTTGGGATCGGTCGGAAATCGAACCGCCAGAATCATCACCGCCAGCACCGGCACATTGAGCCATCGCCGACGGCCCCGCATCGCCACGAAATAAAGCACCGCGACAATCGTGAATCCAATCACCGGTGAGAAATAAAGAATCGAAAAAGCCCCGAACGCAACAGTCCCCGCGATGCTCCCCCCAAATCAAACCCATACGCCCGCAGCGGCTTTTGCAGGCCAAATAAGCTGCCAATTTCCTGCCCCAATGGGATGAATACCGCCGCATTACCGACGAATATTCCCACCAGGGTCAGGTAATCCAATAATCCGCCGGACCCTTGAAAGAATCGCGATTCCGAACCGGCGCCCGGCGCGGTGAGCACCTTGCAATAAAATGCGAGGGCTTCAATATTGATCGCCAAAATCGCCGGAAAAAATCCGATCAGCCTGAACTTTCGCCGCGCCAGCATCGCCCCCAGGCCCAGCCCCAGGAATGAGCTGATCAGCATCAGGTTGCTGTAATACGCGACGAAATCAACGACCGCCGGCGTCCAGCGAATCATCATCAGTTCCAGAAACAATGCCATGAACGAAAAGGCAAAGAGCCGTAAACCAGCCAGCCCCTGTGGCTCTCCATCTTCTTCGTTATTCATGGTCCGTTCCGATTTTACTTGGGACCCAGACTCACAATCGTCATCGGATCAAACGGAAAATCCCGCATCAGCCGCCGCAGCGACATCCGGCATCAATCGCCATCAGCGTCTGCATGTCCTGCTCCAGCGAACGATATTCCTTGTTGTAAATCCACTGCCCGGCAATCGCCCGCAGCCGGCCCATCGGCACTTCCCCCTCCAGCACGATCCCGCTGGCGATTTTATTCTTCGCCCGCTCCACCTCAGCATCCGTCAGATCGCTCTTCACCCGTTCCAATTCCTGCTGCGCGATCTTCAGCGCCTTCTTGGCCCGCTCCGGATCGGTCGTCAGTCGACATATAAAAACTTCCACACCCATCGTGCGGATAAAACCCAAAATCCGCATCATCCGCGATCGCATTATCCACCAGCGCCCAGTAAAACCGGCTTCCCTCCGCATCCCCGATCACATCCGCCAGAACCCGCGCCGCAAAACGCCGCTCATCCTGCGCGCTCGGCCCGGGCGTCATCGCCATCGTGTATTGCCGCTTCAGCTTCGCATCGATCAGCGCCTTCGGTGCGAGCCTGATAATGAATCGCCGGCTGCTGCCGCGGCGCGTCCGCCGGCTCCCAATCCCCACAATATTTCTCCGCCAGCGCCACGATCTCATCAAAATCCATCTTCCCCGCCGCCGCCAACATCGTATTCCCCGGCCCATATCGCCTGCCGAAAATACTCCGCCATCTGATCCCGTTTCAGCTTCCGGATCGACTCCGCCGATCCCAGCACGCTCATCGCCCAGCGGATGCCCCGCGAAATGCGTCTCCATCAGCGCTTCATAAACCCGATGCCCCGGATCATCCAGATACATCGCGATCTCTTCGAGAATCACTTTCTTCTCCGTATCAAAATCCTCCTGCCGAATCGCCGGCCGCAGCAGATGCGACAAATGCTCAATCGTCTGCTCGGTAAACTCCGGCAACACATTCGCGAAATAAGCCGTATTCTCCTGGCTCGTGTAAGCGTTGTAGTTCGCCCCCATCTCATCAAAGATCCGGTTGACGTCTTCCCACGTATATTTGCTCGACCCCTTGAACATCATGTGCTCAAGAAAATGCGAAACGCCGTTGATCTCAGTCGATTCATCCCGGCTGCCAGTATTCACGTAAAGCCCCGCGGCAAACGAATGCGCATCGGGATTCGCTTCAGCGATAATCTGCAGCCCATTGGCAAGTCGATGATGTTTAAAAGTCAGCGACATTATTCGACCCTCAACTTCTTCGGCCCAACCGTCACAATCGTAAACGGCCCCGGCGGATGCGCGCCAAGATACGCATTCACCTGATCCACGCTCAGTCGATCAATCTCCTCCTTAATCTCATCCAGCGTCCGAATCCGTCCCGCGCATGAAATAATCATGTGCAATCGTCCCCGCCCGCGCCGATGTCGATTCCCCCTGCATGATCGTCCCAGCCTTCAAACCAATCTTGGCCCGATCCAATTCCGCCGTGCGTAATTCCCTTCGCCAGTCGATGAATCTCGCCAATAATGCAATCCAGCGTCGCCTGCGCGCGGTCATTGCTCGACCCTGCATAACCCAGGATCGCTCCCGATGATTTCATCGACTGTATATCCCGCCCAAACGCTATAACAGCAGCGCCCGCTTCTCCCGAACTTCAGTAAACAACCGCCCGCTCATCCCGCCCCCAAAAACCTCCATCGCCGCCCGAATCACATAATAATCCGGATCAGTCTCCGGCACCGATGGATACGCGATCCCGATATGCGTCTGCTCGCTCTTTTGCCGTTCATGATGATACGGCCCCGGCGGCGGCGTCAGCTCCAGCGGCTTCTCCACCTTCCCCGGCAAATCCCCAAAATACCGAGTCACTTCATCCCTGATCTTCTCAAATTCAATATTCCCCGCCATCGCCAGAATCGCGCCCTCTGCGTGATACCGCTCCTTCCAATCCTCCTTGGAAAACGCCAGCGTCAGCTTCTTCAAATCCTCAACGTTCCCCATCGGATTATCGCCCGAGCGGCGCAGGCAAAAACCATTCCCGCAGTTTCACCAGCAATTTCTGCCGCGGATCATCATCCAATCCCTCAAGCCCCTGCAGCGCCAGATCACGCGCCGCATCAAACCCCGCCTGCGGCAGATGCGGCCGGCGCACAATATCCGCATACGTCGCCAACGATTCAATCACCCGATCCGCCACCGCCGCGCAACCCAATCGCGTGTGATAAACCCCCACGCTGCTCGATCGCTGCAACCCCAGGCTATCCAGATAATCCGTCAACTGCCGGCTGTCGCGCGATCCCGCCCCGCGCAAAACCAGATCCGAAAGCACCGCCGCCGACCCGGATCGATTCACCGGATCGGTCGCCGACCCCGCCGGCAAGCAGCAACGTCATCGCCGCCGACTGCACTGCCGGCATCTTCTCGCCCAGCAGCGTCAATCCATTCGCAAACCGATGCACAAAAAAGCGTTGCTCCAAGTCATCTCCGTTTCCACCAAATGGCGGGGATTATAGTGGCGGGGGATTATAGGTGTCCCGGGCGAATGCCGAAAGCAGCCCGCCTCACCCCATCGGCGGCAAAAGGCCTGCCGGAACAGTGCCAGGCCAGCCAGTCGCGTTGTCAGCGGCTGCGCCTGCTATATTCGAGTTGCGCCGCCGGTCGTCACGAATCCCGTAACCGAAAACCATTTTATCTTTTGTTCATCTCTACGGACTACAGTCGTCCAGTAGGTATAGACCCCAGCGCACTTCGCAAAATCTCCCGAATATCGCGCCCTCAATCGCTGCCTTCCCCCGCCTCGCCAGCTCCCCCCGCGCAGCATCATCCTTCAGCAACTTCTGACACGTCTCCAGAATTCCCTCCAGCGGCGAAAACGCCACCGCATCCTTCAAATCCGGCTCGATAAACGAATCGGGATACACATCCGAAACAACCGCCTTTTCATTGGCCAGCAGATACGAAACCCGCACCACCTCAAAAATCCGGCTCTGCTCATATCGATTCACATTCAACACAATCTTGGCCCGCCCAATCAACTCATCCCGCTCCTTCCCATATAACCCGCACGCGAAAACACATTTCACCCAGGCCTTGCAAAGACTATTAAAAGCGATGAATCGCGCATTCGATGGCAATCCATAAAACAGCACATCGATATCTTCATCCTCCCGCTTGGGAATCCGCCTCAAAATCGGCGCCCACCCAACCGGCGCCAGCGTCGGCGCCCATTTCGGCTCAAACTGCTTCCAAGCCTCCATATTCCGCTGCGAATATTCCCACACCCGAAACTGACCCGCGATAACCCGCCACACCGGCAAAAGTTTGTCCGGCGAAAGCTCCGCCAACTGCTCAAAATTATAAAAAATCGTATCCGGCGGAAATTGCTTGAGCTCCGTCTCCCCCATCATCTGCCCCCCCAGCACGATGTTCGTCTTTCCCCGCCCGATCGAATTCACCGCCGCCGAAGTCTCATGCCCAAGCTCGTTCAATCCCCATTGCAGCGTCTCGATCAATTCCTTGTAGCCGTACAACCCATGCAGCCGCGGATTGGGAACAATGTGGACGATATGAAATCGCATGTTTGGATCGTCTCGCCGCGCTATTTGATACGTATTTTCTGGCGCGGGTTTACGCCCTCAATCTGCCGAAATCCGGATCCGCCGCGCGATTGAGATCATAGCTGCGCTGAAGATTCATCCATAATTCGGCGCTCGTTCCAGCGCAGCGGCAAATTTTTTCGCCATTTCTGGCGAAATGCCGCGACGGCCGTTGCAGATGAGATTGACAACGCCCGGCGTCACGCCGATGTGGGCAGCCAGATGAGACTGCGATATCCCCCGTTCCGCGAGTTCCTCTCTCAAAAATTCACCTGGATGGATTCGATTTTTCAACATGGGTGTTTCCAATCAATGGTAATCGACGATTTCGACATCCAATGCGTCAATCCCGCTCCATCTGAAACAAATACGATAGCGATCGTTGATTCGAATGCTGTATTGGCCCTTCCGATCGCCTTTGAGCTTCTCAAAGTGCAGGCCTTTCCAATTGGCCAAATCCTGCAGCGAATGGGCGCTATCCAGGAACACCATTTTTCTATAAGCTGCGTCATGCAGTGAAGTCGGAAGTTTTTTTCTGGCGAATTTTGAGTGGACCTCGTGGGCAATATCGCTCGTGCCCTGATCCTTGAAGCTCCCAACCGGCATTTATCTCTATACTGTATAACGATATTGCAGAAAGTCCAGCTCAATAAAGCGGATTCATCACCATCCCCGTCGCCAATTTCGGAAAAAAGAACGTGCTCTTCGGCGGCATCACTTCATTCGTCTTCCCCAACTCCTCCAACGCATGCAGCGGCGTCGCTCTTCAGCAGCAGGGCGATCTGATATTTCTTCCCATCCGTCATCCCCGCGACCTCCTTGCTGTAAGCCGTATACCCGCGGCCCGGCTCAACCCCATCCGCGAATTTCGGCTTCAGCACCTCATCCAGCAGATACCGCTGCACAATCGCCACATCCAGTTGCCGCCACGCGGGCG
This sequence comes from uncultured Phycisphaerales bacterium, assembly GCA_963773725.1. Taxonomy (GTDB): domain Bacteria; phylum Planctomycetota; class Phycisphaerae; order Tepidisphaerales; family Tepidisphaeraceae; genus PALSA-1353. The sequence goes on along the minus strand of CAVZCA010000004.1, from coordinate 384,821 downwards.
AATGATCCGGCTCCACGCTCTTCAGCACATCCGGATCGATGAACGTGATCTGATACGTCTTTCGCGTCCGCCCATCAAACAGCCCGAACGTCGCCGCCGCCTGCCGCGGCAAAACATTATCGATGTAATGCGGCAACTCGATCCTCGCTGATATTCACATCCGTCACATTCGCCACCGGCGCCAGCACTTTCCGCAGCGCCTCGATGTCGAAAGACCGTCAATCCCGAAATCAATCGATGCGTCGGCAGAATCAGCAGCCCGTCATCCTGCATTCCCACCAGCACGAACATGCAGAAATTCGCCGGATGCCCCGGCGGCAGGGGGCCGCCGTGCGTCTTCGTCATCTCCTTCTGGTACTGCAGCGCCATCGTGTAGCGATGATGCCCATCGGCGATATAAATCGGCCGCGCCCCCATCAGATCGATCACCGCGTTCTCAGTTTCGCTGTCGATCACCGTCCACAAATCGTTTTGCACGCCATCCAGCGTCGCCGACATTTCCGGCTTGCCCAGATTCTTATACAACATCCGCTGTCACCTGCGACTTCGGATCGGAAAACAACCCAAAGATCGGCGACAGCTGCATCCGCGTCGCCCGCGTCAGCTTCAGCCGGTCCTCAATCGCATCCGCATATGTCTTTTCATGCGGCACGACATGCCCTTCGCCAAACGGGCTAAGCTTCACCAGCGCAATCATCCCGCGCCGATGAAACGTCCGCTCCCCATGCGTATATGTCTGCGAATAAGGATAAATCGCCGGCTTGTGATCGCTTCTCAAGAACCCCCGCCGACAGCCAGTCTTGCAACGTATCGTCCGCCTTCGCATACGCCGCATCCGGTCCCACCGTCTTGGCCGGCAGATGCGGCAAATCAACCGTGACAATATTCTGCGGATTCGCTTCGCCTGCAGCGAACGTTTCCCCGCCTCATCCAGCACATCATAAGGCGGCGCGATCAGATCGGACAGATCCAATCCCATGGTCCGCGAATACCGCACTCCCGCAAACGGCCGGATCTGTGCCACGAAAATCTCCTCTCGAAAGCGCACGAAGATAAGCCCAACCCCCAAAACTTCAAAGTTCCCACATTCCGCCCGCTAGCAAAAGGCCGCACAGAACGTAAACAGGCCAGCCGGCGGTACCAGTAGCGGCAACGATTTCACCTATTCGAGTCCCCGCACTCAATCGTCACAAACACCGCAACCGATCATCCTCCGCCTTCTTAGACCACCAATTCACCTCTCCCACATTTGATGATTCCACGCTTTCCGATACCATTACCCATACTGTATGAAAATCATCCTTGCCAATCCCCGCGGATTTTGTGCCGGCGTCAACATGGCCATCGAGACCGTCGATCAGGTTCTCGCCATGAAAGGGCCCGCCGGTTTACGTCTATCACGAGATCGTGCATAACCGCCATGTCGTGGACGGCTTCCGCAGCCGCGGCGTCACCTTCGTCGATGACATCGAGGAAGTCCCCGAAGGCGGCCTGGTCGTTTACAGCGCCCACGGCATCTCCCCGAAGTCCGCCGCAAGGCCAAGGAACGCCGGCTCGTCGAAGTCGATGCCACCTGCCCGCTGGTGACCAAAGTCACATGGAAGTCCTTCGCTATGTCCGCGATGGCTACACCATCATCTTCATCGGCCACCGCAAGCACGATGAAGCCATCGGCACCGTCGGCGAAGCGCCCAATTCCATCATCGTCGTCGAAACCCCCGAAGAAGTCGCCAAGCTTCAGGTGAAGCCCAGACGCCAAGCTCGCCTATGTCACGCAGACGACGCTGAGCGTCTCCGACGCCCAGCGTGTGATCGACGTCCTGAAGAAGCGATTCCCCAACATTCGCTATCCCGCCAAGGACGACATCTGCTACGCCACCACCAATCGGCAAAATGCCGTCACCAGCCTGAGCCCCGATGTCGATCTGGTCCTGGTCATCGGCAGCAAAAACAGCTCCAACAGCCAGCGGCTGGTCGAGCGCGCCGTCGAAGCCGGCAAGCCCGCGTATCTGATCGACGATGAATCCGAACTCGATCCCACCTGGTTCGACGAAAGCATCGCGTCCTGGTCACCGCCGGCGCATCCGCCCCGGAGCATCTGGTCAGCGAACTGGTCGATCGCCTGCAGCGCGATTTCGGCGGCGAAGTCGAAACGCGAACGCTTGATGGAAGAAGGAATTTCCTTCGAGCTTCCCAAATCCGTCCGCAGCCTGGCTGTTGTTAGTTAGACGGCAGTGAGCGTTCATCCTGAGGCATCCCATGAAAGGCGTTATTCTCGCCGGCGGCACCGGCTCGCGGCTCTTCCCCTCACCAAGGTCACCAACAAGCATCTGCTCCCGGTCTACGACAAGCCGATGATCTATTACCCCCTCGAATGCATGGCCAAGGCCGGCATCGAGGAAGTTCTGCTCGTCACCGGCGGAAACAACAGCGGCGATTTCATCCGCCTGCTCGGCAACGGCCGCGAGTTCGGCCTCAAAGACCTCAACTACACCTATCAGGACGGCGCCGGCGGCATCGCCCAGGCCCTGGGCCTGGCCGAGCACTTCGCCGGCGGCGACAGCATCTGCCTGATCCTCGGCGACAACATCCTCGAATACACCATCCGCGAAGCCGCCACGCAAATTCAGTCATCAGGGCCACGGCGCCAAGATCCTCCTCGCCCAGGTCGAGAACCCCAAGGCCTACGGCGTGGCCGAAATGGACGGCGAGCGCGTCGTCAGCATCGTCGAAAAGCCCAAGGAGCCCAAGAGCAACTGGGCCGTCATCGGCATCTATTTCTACGACAAAAACGTCTTCGACATCGTCCGCACGCTCAAGCCCTCGGCCCGCAACGAGCTGGAAATCACCGACGTCAACAACGCCTACATCGAGCGCGGCGAAATGACCGCCGACAAAGTCCACGGCTTCTGGGCCGACGCCGGCGAAAACATCGACTTCTATCTCAAGGCCTGCAACACGGTTTCCAAGTGCGGCGCAAATAAGGAAACGAAGTGATCAGCCCCGGAATTCACAAGCGAATTCTCTTCATGCCCTGGAAGAAGGCCAAAATCTTTCGCTCGATTTTGACCGATTCAAAACACCGATCAGGCGTCGGGGTCATTCCGGTGGCCGTTCAGGATGTTGACACGAAAACAGTTTTGCTCATAGGACATGTCAATCGAGCGGCCCTGGAACACGCGTTGGAGAAAAAAGTCGCCACGTTTTGGAGCGTTTCCCGAAACAAAATATGGGTGAAAGGTGAGACCTCCGGAAATGTCTTGGATTTGATCGAGGTTCGCGTGAACTGTGAGCAAAACTCGCATTCTTTACCTCGTTAAGCTGAGAAAAGGCGGCGCGTGCCATACACAAGGATTCCACCGGCCAGTATCGCCTCGGGTGTTACTATCGGAAAATAAAAGATGGACGTTTGGAACATGAGATTTGATTCTGCGCACAATCAGGAAATCATTCTCTGTCGCCTCCATCACGTCCAGATCACCGTCCCAAATGCGAAGAAACCGCCGCCCGCGAATTTTATTGCGGCCTCCTAGGCCTGCCCGAAATCGAAAAACCCCCATCCCTAAAATCCCGCGGCGGATTCTGGATTCAAGCCGGCGACCGCCAAATCCACATCGGCACCGAAGACAACGTCGATCGCTCCGCCACCAAGGCCCACATCGCCTATGAGGTAGACGACATCCCCGCCTGGCGAAAAAAGCTACCGAACATGGCATCCACCCCCTCGATTCATCCCATCGAAGGCTACGACCGCTTCGAATTCCGCGACCCATTCGGCAATCGCGTGGAGTTCATCCACCGCAATTAATCCTTCGCTCCAGAAGGACTACTCGAACGTAAGCAGGCCAGCCCGCAGCGCCCACGGCGGCAGCGCTTGTCATATACGAGTGAATGAATTCAATCGTCACGAAAATCGTAACCGAAAATACTCTTATTCTTCCCCCTCTTAGAAATTCACCCATTTCGTCACTACGGTTGAGCCAACGCCGTATGCAATCTATGATTCACCCAACTCAATCATGCAAACAATCCTCGTCACCGGCGCAGCCGGATTCATCGGCTCCAATTTCGTCCGCCTCCTCGTCCGCACGCCGCAGTCCACGCCAAAATCATCGCCCTCGACAAGCTCACCTATTGCGGCAACCTGGCCAATCTCCAGGGCCTCCTCGGCGAGCAGGTCATCGTTCGTCCGCGGCGACATCTGCGATCCCAATGCCTCGTCCAGCCGTCTGCGATCAGCACAAAATCACGCAGGTCGTCAACTTCGCCGCCGAGACCCACGTCGATCGCTCCATCCTCGGCTCCGGCCCGTTCGTGCAGACCAACGTCGTCGGCACGCAGGTCCTGCTCGACGTCGCCAAGGCCGAAACATCGAAAAATTTCTGCAAGTCGGCACCGACGAAGTCTACGGCACGCTGCCCGAAGATCGGCCCGAGCTCAAATTCACCGAAGAAACGCCGCTCCAGCCCAACAGCCCCTACAGCGCCAGCAAAGCCGCCGCCGATTGCCTGGTCCGCTCCTATTTCCACACCTTCAACATGCCCGTGCTGATCACCCGCTGCAGCAACAACTACGGCCCATACCATTTCCCCGAAAAACTGATCCCGCTCTTCGTCACCAATCTGATGGAAGGCAAAAAAGTCCCCCTCTACGGCGACGGCCTGAACGTCCGCGACTGGCTCCACGTCGAAGACCATTGCGAAGCCATCTGGACGGTCCTGAATCGAGGCACGCCCGGCGAGGTCTACAACATCGGCGGCAACAACGAAATCACCAACCGCAAAATCACCGAAACCATCCTCAACGAAATGGGCAAAAACTGGGACGACAGCGTTCAATACGTAAAAGACCGCCCCGGCCACGACCGCCGATACGCCATCGACGCCAGCAAAATCAAACACGAACTGGGCTGGGAACCCAAAGCACCGCTTCGAGCAATCCATCAAGACCACGATCCAGTGGTACAACGATCACCAGGATTGGTGGCGAGCCATCAAGAGCGGCGAATATCTGAAATACTACGAACAACAATACGGCGGCAGATAACCAACCCCATCCCTTTTAGCCGCGTCGCCTGCCTGCATTGAGCTTGTCGAAATGCGACGCATTTTTTTTGAACACATGACCACCCCATCAAACCCAATCATCTCTCCCGCAACCCCCGCCGACATCCCAGCCATCCTCGATTTCATCCGCAAACTCGCCGAATACGAACACCTCTCCCACACCGTCACAGCAACCGAAGCCGATCTCCACAATCATCTCTTCGGCCCAGCCCCAGCCGCCGAAGTCCTCCTCGCGAAAATCGCGGACAAACCCATCGGCTTCGCCCTCTACTTCACAACCTTCTCCACCTTCCTCGGCAGCCCCGGCATCTGGCTCGAAGACCTCTTCGTCCTGCCGGACTTTCGCCATCGCGGCATCGGCCAGGCCCTGCTCCGTGCCGTCGCCAACATCGCCATAAAACGAAACTGCGGCCGCCTCGAATGGTCCGTCCTCGACTGGAACCAACCAGCCATCCAACTCTATAAAAAACTCGGCGCTGTTCCCATGAACGATTGGACCACCCAGCGACTCACCGGCGAAGCTCTGCTACGATTGGCTAACGAATCATGAATCAATCGGTTCTTGTTTGACTGTGGCAGATTGTCGTGCCAGACTAATACTCGTTTTGAACAGGATTCCTATGGTGCGTATCGCAACAGACGAAGCTCGGGTCCATCTCACGGAACTGGTGCAACGCGCCAGCCGGGGCGAAACCATCATTATCACCGAAAGCGGTCACGCCGTGGCCAAGCTGATGCCCGCGGATGAAGCGATGCAACGCGCCTTCACTGAGGAACAGGCCCTCAGCACTCTGCGGGATATCCGCTCCCGCTCCAGATTAGCTCCGGGCGAAACCCTCAGAGGGCTTATCCAAGAAGGCAGGAAGTATTGAAACTCGTGGTCGATGCTTCCGCGGCTCTACCATGGTTCTTCGCCGACGAGAAAAGCGACGAATCAGATCGCATCCTGGCGGAAATTTATCGCGATGGAGCGATTGTGCCGGTGCTGTGGCCGATCGAAGTGGCCAATGCTCTTACAATGGGTTTGCGTCGCAAGCGTCTAAGCGAGGCGGACTGGCTCAAGAGCCTTTCGACCCTCGCCGGACTTCCCATGACCATCGAGCCTCTGGAGCATCCGAGAATTCTTTCTGATTTGCCGCCCCTGGCCCAAAAATACAATATCACGCTTTACGATGCGCTTTATCTGGAATTGGCCATGCGCCTCGAATTGCCACTCGCATCCTTCGACGCTGATTTGCTGAAAGCCGCTCGCGGAGAAAACGTACGGTTATGGAAAGAATAGGTGGATGAAATCATGAGTCTCTACGATTCCATCCTCATCACCGGCGGCGGAGGCATGCTCGGCCACGCTCTGTTCGATCTCCTCGTCGCCCGCGGACACCGGCCGATTGCTCCAACCCACCAGGAACTCGACATCGCCGATCCATCAGCCCTCAAAAAAGCGTTCGCCGATCATAAACCCTCTCTAGTCCTGAATTGCGCAGCCTTCACCAAGGTCGATCTCTGCGAGCAGGAGAAAGAAAAAGCCGACGCCATCAACGGCCACGCCGTTGGCCATCTCGCCTCCCTCTGCCGCGCCGCCAAATCGCCCCTCGTTCACATCAGCACCGATTTCGTTTTCGACGGCTCCCTCAAGCGCCCCTATCTTCCCACCGATCCGGTCAATCCGCTCAGCGCCTACGGCAAATCAAAACTCCTCGGCGAGCAGGAACTCCAAAAAAATCCCCCCCGGCGCTGGCTCATCATCCGCACCGCCTGGGTTTACGGTCGCTATGGAACTAATTTCCCCCGAACGATGGTCCAAGCCGCCCAGGCCGGCAAGCCTCTCTCCGTGGTCAACGATCAGATCGGCGCCCCGACTTACACGGTCGATCTGGCCCGGGCGATCCTCGATCTCCTCGACAGCGGCGCCACCGGCCTCTGGCACGTCACCAATTCAGGCCAGACCTCCTGGTACGATTTCGCCCGAGCCACCCTGCAGGAATTTGGAATCGCCTCGGAAATAACCCCGCTCACCAGCGACGAGTGGGCCAAAAAACGGCCGAATACCGCGGCCCGGCCCGCTTATAGCCTCCTTGATCTTCAACCTCTCCACCGCCAGATCGGCCGCCCCATGCGCCCTGGCGCGAAGCCCTTGCCGACTATCATCGTGCCGTCGAAGGCAACGGGTTTTAGCGGTTTGCCGAGAAAATGGTATACTCCCCGTCAGAAATGAACCGCGCATTTGGGATGCATTACAAATTCCTTTTCGCCGCCGTGCTTTGTCTCTCCGTGATGGCGTGTGAGCAGCAGACTCCTTCTCAACCAACTTCACCCGCCGCCGCGGCGCTCGCTCAATATACAATCAGCGGCGGCGTCGCCGATCCCGGCCCGCGCATACTCGCTCCCGGTGATTGCGTCGGCGTCGTCATCGCCCGGAATCTCATTCCGTCCGGCCAGCCCATGACCATCGTCCTCATCCGCCGCGCCCCCGAAGGAAAAACCCGTCAGCTCATCCAGCTCGACGCCCGCGGCCAGTTGATGGGTGAAAAACAAAACTTCGCCCTCCGCAACGGCGACGAATTGGTCTTCCCCGGCGGCAAAAACGCCGATCCAGCCGGAAATCCCACAGGCAATCCCCAGCGCGGCCCGGAATGAAATGGACACGGAATGAATGGACCTCACCATCCGCCAGTCGATGGAATTGGCCCTTGCCCACCACGGCGCGGGACGCCTCGATCAGGCCGAGCAGATGTACCGCCTGATTCTCGATGCCGACCCCAATGAACCCAATGCGCTCGATATGCTCGGCGCCGTCCTCTCCCAGCGCGGCCGCCACGCCGAAGGCCTCGCCCTCATCGATCGCGCCCTCGCCCTACGTCCTGATGCAGCCGACTATCACGCCAATCGCGGCCTCGTCCTTTACGGCCTCTCGCGCACCGAAGAGGCCATCGTCGCCTATCGAAAATCCCTGTCGCTGCGCCCTAGCGCCCCAATCGCCCTCTACAACCTCGGCAACGCGCTTCAAAAGCTGAATCAAACCGACGAAGCGATCGATTGCTACATCCGCGCCCTAACCATTTCCCCAAACGATCACCACATCCATTGCAATCTAGGGAACATGCTCCTGAAAAAAGAGCGAGTGCAGGAAGCGATTGCATCATACCAGCGCGCTCTGGAACTCCGCCCCGACTTCGCCGAAGCAATGAGCAATCTTGGCAACGCCTTCGTCCGCGACAAGCGCACCGACGATGCGATCGAGATGTATCGCAAGGCCATCGCTCTGCGCCCGCAAGCCTCCGAAATCATCAACAACCTGGCCGGCGCATTAAAAGAAGCGGGGCAGTTAGACGAGGCCCTCACCTGGTCTCGCAAAGCCGCCTCCCTAGGCTCGACTCACGACGTCGATAGCAATTTGCTTTATCTCCTGAATTTTCACCCCGATTACGACAGCCGCGCCATCGCCGCCGAACTGGCCCACTGGAACGAGCAAAAAGCCCGCCCGCTGGCGGTGGAGATTCAACCCCATTCCAACAATCGCGATCCCGCCCGCCGCCTCCGCATCGGATACGTCTCCCCCAATTTCTGCATGCAGGCTGAGGCCCACTTCGTTCTGCCGCTCCTGGAATCACACGATCATCAGCAATTCGAGATTCACTGCTTCGACAGCACCCGCCATCCGGACGACATCACCGCCCGCCACCGCCGCAGCGCCGATGTCTGGCACGACATTCGCCGCGACGATGATCGACAACTCGCCCAGCGCATGCGAGAAAGCCAGATCGACATCCTCATCGACCTGACCATGCACCTAGGCGAAAACCGCCTGCTCACCTTCGCGCAAACCAGCCCCAATCCAAATGACCTGGCTCGCCTATCCCGGCAGCACCGGCCTCCAAACCATCGACTACCGTCTCACCGACGCCCAAATCGATCCGCCCGGCAGCAACGACGCCATCTATTCCGAAAAACCGATCCGCCTCCCCGGCTGCTGGTGCTGCTACGATCCCATCACCCAAATCTCCCAGCGCCCCCTCGAACAAACCGGCCCCATCACCTTCGGCTCCCTCAACAACCCCTGCAAAATCAACCCAAAAACTCTCAACGTCTGGGCCCGGATCATGCAACAGGTCAATGACTCCCGCCTGCTTCTCCTCAGCATTTCCGAAAACCAGCGGCAACAAATACGCCAACTATTCAGCAGCGCCGGCATTGACCCCAGCCGATTACAATTCGTTACCTCCTCCCCGCGCGCCGAATATCTCCGCCAATACGACCGCATCGACATCTCCCTCGACCCTCTCCCATACAACGGCATCACCACCACCTGCGACGCCCTCTGGATGGGCGTCCCAGTCATCACCCTCATCGGCCAAACCCCCGCCGGCCGCGCCGGCGCAAGCGTCCTCATCGCCGCCGGCTTACCCGAACTGGTCGCCCGCACCCCCGATCAATTCGTCGAAATCACAACCACACTCGCCCACGACATTCCCCGCCAAAAAATGTTGCGGACAAACCTGCGCGGCCAATTAACCCAATCCCCGCTGATGGACGCCAAAAAATTCACCAGGCAAATGGAACAAGCCTACCGGGATGCCTGGATCAACTGGTGCCGATGACAAGCCAAGACATAACGACGGCCCTCTCTTCCAATAGGCAATTGGAAATAGGCAATTGGCAATAGAGCAATCCCCCAACTCTTCACATCGCAAGAAGAATAAACTACATTCAAAACCGGCACAGCTAAGCCCCATTCGTCATTGGAGAATCGCGTGAAAATTCTGGTCACCGGCGGGGCGGGGTTCATCGGATCAAACCTCGCCAAACATCTGGCCGCCGAGGCCCACGATGTCACTGCCGCCGATGCTTTCCTCGCCGCACCCTATTCCAATCTCATCGATTTCCCCGGCGACGTCCTCACCCTCAAAGACCCCCAGGACATCGACTCAATGACCCGTCTCGGAAAATTCGACGTCATCTTCCACCAGGCCAGCATCACCGGCGTTGTCAGCACCGACGGCGCTGACCTCAGCCAAAAAAATCTCACCGAGCAAAACCTCCAGCACCAGATGTTGCGCAACAACGTGGAAACTTTCCGCGCGATCCTCGATTGGGCCGCCCAAACCAAAGCCCGCGTCGTCTGGGCCAGCAGTTGCAGCATCTACGGCCGAGGCCCCGTCCCCATGCGTGAATCCCAACCGCCCGACCCATTGAATATTTACGCCTTCAGCAAGCTCACCATGGAACGATTGGCCAAGCGCTACGTCCCCAAATTGGCCCACCCAATCGTCGCCCTCCGCTACACCAACGTTTACGGCCCCGGCGAAGACCACAAAGGCAAGCTCGCCAGCATGATCCACCAGCTCGCCAAACAAATGCGCGCCGGCAAACGCCCGCGCATCTTCACCGCCGGCCAGCAGCGGCGCGATTTCGTCTTTATCGACGATGTTATCCAGGCCAATCTCAAAGCCATGACCAGCACCCACACCGGCGTCTTCAACATAGGCAGCGGCAAATCCTGGTCCTTCAACGAAATCGTCACCGAGCTCAATCGCGCCTTAAAAACCAGCCTCCAGCCCGACTATTTCGACAACCCCTACACTTTCACGCAAGACTGGACCGAAGCTGATCTAACCGAAGCCCGCCGCTCCCTTTCCTACGACCCAAAGTTCGACCTCGCGCGTGGCATCGACGCCTATCTAGCCTCCGGCAAGCTGGGAAATTAATTCACACCGCTTACAATCAGCATTCCCGACCCCGGTACCCACATAATGGGGCCAGAAGGCCATCTCACAGGCTTTGTCTGCCCATCAAAAACAGCTTGATATCAAATCCAAAATCCACTTGTCGATTCCAAAAAGATCAGCTAACATGCTTCAACGCCCGCGGGTTTCCCCGGCAGAGTTCCCCCCCTCTCTGCCCCCCGCGGGTTTTTTCATGCGCAGAGGGTGAACCGCCAAAACGCCAAGGATTCAAAAAAAGCTGAATCATCTGTGTGAATCTGATTTATATCTGTGGCCAAAATGAATTTATCTTTGCCTTCTCCAACCTTGGCGTCTTAGTGCCTTGGCGGTTTAATCCTCTTTCTCTGAATTGCCGCATCCCTCAATCCGACATATAGTGGTAGCGGTCTTTGACAATTTAACCCACCGGGGGCGACTGGTTTCGACCGGATAGCTGCGGTGGCGGTGGCATGCCCAGGACGCTCGATTGGCCTGGCTAAAAATTCGAGCAAAACTTAACTGCTAACAGCGATGTTGCAGGCCGAGTCGGCTTCACTGCCGCCCCGGTTCGTATGGCTGCCTAATTAAGGCAACCTCGGCACGATGTGATGCCCGCATCACGTCGGCCGCAAAACGCGGGCTGGCTTTCTGATTCGGACGTTGGTCAGAAGGCGAGATAAAGACGACTGGATGCCGGAGAAGGGTGTCGATCTTCGTCACCGGCATCGAGATCAAAAGACCGACTAAGCATGTAGAGGCCGTCATTGACGATATCTCGGGACGGGGGTTCAATTCCCCACGCCTCCATTTGACTCGCTGTCCAAAGGGCAGCGAGTCAAATGCCCTGAGCCTGCCTGCACTGAGTTTATCGAAGTGTCGGAAGGGCCGAGCGTAAAAAAGTTTGAGTCCAGCAAATGTTCCACGTCTACATCCTCCGCTGCTCCGACAACAGCTACTACATAGGCCACGTCGAAAACATCCCCGCCAGAGTAGATAGACACAACGCCGGCAAAGCCGCAAAATGGACAGCAGAGCGCCGCCCGGTCAGTTTAGTTTTTCAAGAACCCCACCCAACAGAAGCCAGCGCCAAACCAGAGAATCCCAACTCAAAAAATGGTCCCGAGCAAAAAAAGAAGCCCTGATCCAGGGAAATCACCCACATCTCAAACACCTTAGCAAATCCCAAAATCCCAACTCCCCCATTCCTCAGCACGCCTAACCACCCCCAAAACCCGACCGTTCCAACAAAGGCGGCCTGATCAGTAAATAGTATTAATTTTCTTGCCAATCCCCAAAAACGACAGTAAATTCCTCATTCGCGTCCAAAACCAACGCCGGACAGCATCCCATGCCTCCGGCCGCCTCATTGCACGTCCGGCGTTTTCCAGCGCCGTCAGGGAGAGAAAATGCACACCCAACAACGCCCCCGGCCCAAGTCCACCTTAGCGGCAATGACCCTTGCGATCCTCGCCGCCGTCGCCCCAACCACCACCCGCGCTGGCGGAATCTACATCGCCAACACCTATCACTACCAGGTCACCAATTATTTCTGCGGCGCAGCCTCGATGGAGATGATGCTCGACACCCCCGTCACCACCAATCCCGCCTCCATCAGCTACAACCCAAACGTCGTCAATCTGCTCGCTGGCGGCGACGGCGGCTCCTCGCCCCCCAATCCATTTCCCAACGCCCCTCCCGCCGGCGCAGGCATCTATCTACAGCCTCGTCCACGGCGGCACCAACGGGGCATTGGGTTCGTTCGGCGCGTTTAACGTCTATAACAATCCCGGCTATGGTCCCGGCACCGATCCCATCGGCTTCGCCAAAGGACTCAACGCCATCGACAATTCCGCCAACGCCAGCAATGGCGCCGTCTCAACCTTGCTCGGCAACGCCGGCAACAACGGCAATCACACTTATTCCAACTACCTGTTTGCCCCCAATGCCAACGGCGCCTTCGCCGCCAGCAATACTCTCGCCAGCGCCCTTCTCACCTACGGCGTCCCCGCCAGCGCATCCATCAATTTCGGCGGCCACTGGATCGATGTAAACGGCGTCTCCACCAACGGCGCTTTCATCACCGGTTTCTTCGCCCGCGATCCCTGGACCGGCTACGCCATTCAGCAAAACCAGACGAGTAAAGGCCTCGGCCAAAACACCTGGCTCCGTTACGGCTACGATGTCCGATCCAATAACACCAATCGCAACGGCGCCTGGTTCAACTATTTCACCCCCGCGACATCCAACGCCAATGCCAACGCCGGCGTCGGCTATTCGATCGAAGTCGAACCGCAAGGTCCAGAGCCGATCGACGGCCCCAATGATTTCTCAGTCCCAACCCTCACCGAAGGCGCAGAGATCAACGCTGCCGCCGCCGACGTCGATTCCAACGCCGATCTCGCCGACACTGCCGGCCTCAGCGGCGAGGACGGCTTCGCCGACGGCACCGAAGACCCCAGCCTCGCCCATGACATGTTGGTCCAGATGCCCGGCGACGACAGCACCGAGGGAGACTGGCTCGTCCCCTACGACGATTCCGCTGGCGTCAGCGGCTTCACCCTCATCGATGCCGACACCGGCGTGATCGACCAGGCCACCTGGTTCGACCCCGGCGAAGAAATGTCCTTACCCCAGATCGATAGCCTCGTCGAAGCCGAAGCCGCCGGCGACGCCGATCCCAACGACAACATCGTCCCCGAGCCATCCTGTCTGGCCCTCCTCGGCGTTGGCCTCGCCGCAACCGCGATGCGCCGACGCCGAACAGAATAACGGAACAGAATTACGGGACATCATTGGACAGAATAACGGGACGTCACTGATCGAGATTCAGTGATGTCCCGTTGTCCGTTCCTCGCCCATCGGGTACTTGAGTAGCTTGATTAACGGCGCGATTCACGGAACAGGTACGTCAATGTCGGACAAGATACTGGAATATGAATCTGGAACACCGCGTAAGCCAGGACTCGGGATCCCGACAGTATGCACCGCGCTTATCACCGTGCCCGCGCATTTGATATTCGCGTTCTTCTTGGCAATTTGGTTGGAAGAAACATTTCACAACACGACGATCGGTTGGACGTCCATTGCTTGGTTGCCAGTATGTGTCGCGTAACTCTTCCTCTGACCGGATGGCGGGCTTCCTTATATTAGTCGGCTCGTTACTGGCGGGTATTGCCGCTGCCTCAACGGTCGCAAGATGTCTGTTTAAAATTGAACGTCCTCTGGGTCCATATTATTGGCGCCTTTGGCTCACGTTTTGTCTTTGGCTTCTGTGGTTTCCAGTTCCACGCATAATGGCTGTGATGGCCTACGGCTAAAAAACATGGACAGAATAACGGGAGACAGAATAACGGGTAGCTGCGTCCCTGTTTCCTTTCCCCGGCGGATAAGACGCGATCCCCAACGTTTGAATGCAATCCTGCAGGTCGGCTGTCGTAGCGGTAAAGCGGAAACAACTGTATCTTAACGGCGTCGATGATACGTCGATCAACCAAAGCGGACATTCTCCAGATGGTGGAACTGTCGGCACGCAAGCGAAAACAATACGCGGAGTATTCGCCCGTATTCTGGCGTATGGCCGATGGCGGATCAAACCTTCAGCGGACGTTCTTTGACGGGCTTATTGTAGACCCATCATGGATATGTCTAGTTCACGAAAATGGAAGCGACATTGATGGGTTTATCATGGCCCATGTGACAACAGCGCCGCCAGTTTACGATCCGGGCGGAAAGGTGTGCGTCGTTGATGACTTTGCGGTTGCCGACCCATCGTTATGGCCGACTGTCGGAATGGCATTGCAAGACGAGGCCGAAAGACGCGCGATAGTTGCAGGTGCGGTTATTTCTATAATCGTTTGCGGGCAGAGAGATACTTCCAAAAGAAAAGCCCTATTGAATTCCGGTTCCGAGGTTGCTTCCGAATGGTACGTTCGATCTATCAGGCCAAACATTGGCAGTTAATCTGGAACAGAATAACGGGACATCACTGATTGAGATTCAGTGATGTCCCGTTATCCGTTTCCCGTTATCCGTTTCTCGGCGCGGTCACCCGCTCGCCTTCACACCCTCCGGCGCCGAGCAAGCAGACCGAACACGCCCACCGTGATAACCCCTAATGACATCGGTTCAGGAACCGATTGAATGATGACATTGTCAACCCGGTCCGTGCCGCCAGAGGCCACAGTGCCCCCATTGGCTGATACGGTCGAGCTATCCACCAGTCGGAAATAAACCGTCGCCGCGTTGTCCAGCGCGCTGATCGAAGACAGATCATCGGTGGTTGTGTAAAGGCTGCTGCTGGTTGTCGCGTTCCAGGCCGGATTCGGCGAGCTATTCGCCAAAACGGTGTAGGCGGAGCCGAAATTCGTGAAGCTGGTCCCGGTGGTGCTGTACTCCAGTTGAAAGCTGCCCGGTCCCGTGTTGCTGCTGGTCTGATCGAACGTCAATTCAATATCTGACAGACCGGTCGTGCTCGCCTTGAACTGGTAGTAATCGCCGACAGCCCAGGCAGTAGAACTGAAGGAGTGAGCGGATCCATTTCCAGCTGGGCTCGAGTACGTGGATGTGCCCACATGGCTCGCGCTTGCCTGGCCGGCGCCCGTCTCCGGATTAAATGGACCGGCGGTCGTCGGCTGTGATGTCTCGAATGTCCAATCGGCGATAACCGTGGCTCCAGCTATCCCCGACGCCCCAAGTACTGCCGACAATAAAGTAAATGCCCCTAAACCGCATAGTTTGTTTTTCATCTCTCCCAAATCTTTCTCCCACCCATTCCAGCTAAGCGGCAAGTTGCCGGCCGACATAAAAGACGGCTCAAACGCATCCGCCCATCCGATTCCCTGAAGCGGCGGCATGCTAGTTAAAACAACCTCTCGATGCAAGAATAATGTCCGATAAAACACATTAAATTCACGATAAAACGAGGTTTGGATGGCGCACACATGTACGATGACGTTTTACGTGTATGAACTGTCGTATTCTGCGAAGCCGCGATTTTGCCTGCAAAACACGGTCGTGAGCTACGACGAGCATCTTCCCAAACGGGTGGTCAGCGCGCCATGAATACGAGGCAAGAGGGATTAACAATCCGGCGGTTTTTTGGGCAGCGAATTATAGAGTTCAATCGCGCTGATGACCGCCACCACCCACGCAGCACCGTAGGTCGTCAGCCATACAAGTGGCACACGGAGTCCTATGCCCTGACCCGCGCGCGGTTCCCGTTGCGCCAGTTTCCATACGATGGATGAAACCCGCAGATACGCCGCCAGCGTCAGCGCCGGCGCGACAATAGCACCAGCATCACACTGATGAGAATGATCGGCAGCGAAATTCGCCACCCCACGACCGCCACAATAGGAGTCAGGATCACGCACGGCACCCAATAAGCCAGCTTAATGCGCGGCACCTGCCGGACCAGCCACAACCCGCCCAGCCCCAGCAATGTCGCGACCCCCGCTGAGCCGACCGCAATGAAAGTGCTAACGCTCAGCGGCGCATCCGGATCGGCAAAGGCAATCGCCTGAATCAGCGTGTACTGCGCCGCCAGAATCGCGCCGCTGTAGAGTGCCCAGCGGAGCAGCCAGCTTCGCGCGACCCGATGCGGCGCAATCAGCAGCACCCCCATCGCGAACGTCGCCGCAAAAAGCAACGGCGCAAATGGCCAGCTCGCTCTCACGCTCGGCACCAGTGTCAGGTAGTCAAGCCATTTCCCCCGCTGATAGACCGGACCGCCGGGATACAGATTGAGCGACGCGGCGAAACACCCCATCGGCAAAACAATCCCCGCCACCGCCAGCACAGCGGTTTCCAGCCACCCAATGACCCGTCGATTCGGGTCATCCCGCGGCTGCGCGTAATCCAACACAATGGTGCTCATGTTCATACCACCTATTCCATGATCGGCTGTTATTAGCAGGGGATTTGCGCCGCGCGGATATGACCTGAACATGTATCGGACGTTCGCCCCGAGCGCGGCATATTGCTTCGATGCAAATGCACCAGAAACGCAATCGTTTTTTCTCTCGCCAACCAAACAAGTATCGGTGTATGCTCACGCGGAAGCTGAAAGCCAAAAAAGGGAAGCTCATCAAGTTATAAAGTAGTCCGGAACACAATTCCTCAGTGGCTGCAAAGGGAAGGAATGTCCAATGGCACAAAAAGTAGCTGACGTCTTGTGGGAAATGCTCGCGAAGGCCGGCGTCAAACGCTGCTACGGTATCGTCGGAGACGCGTTGAACCCGGTAATCGACGCCCTCCGCCGCAACGGGAAGATCGAGTTCATCCACGTTCGTCATGAAGAATATGGCGTCTTCGCTGCCGTCGCCGATGCCTACCTCAGCGGCAATCCCGTGGTGGTCTGCGGAACCGCCGGCCCCGGCGTAACGCACCTTTTCAATGGACTGATGGACGCGCAAGGAGGGAGCCGCCGTCATCGCGATCGCCGGCGATGTCGAGACCAAGCTCATAGACACCGCTGCCCTCGAAGAGCTGAACCCTTACAAATTTTTCGATACCGCCTGCCTCTACGTCGGGCGAGTCGTCAACCCCGAACAACTGCGGGCGGTCGTCACGACCGCGATTCTGACGGCCGTCGTCGACAAGGGTCCGACCGTGATCTCATTGCCCGGCGACATCGCCTCGGCTAGCGCACCGACCATTCCCTTCACGAGATCACGATTCCTGCTACACCCCTGTTCCGCCCGGCTGACGCGGACATCGCCAAACTCGCCGAAATGATCGACACTGCGAAGAGTGTGGCGATTTTTGGCGGTGACGGCTGCCGCGACGCGCGCGATGAGGTCCTGCAACTCGCCGCCAGGCTGAAGGCGCCGATCGGATACTCCTTTCGCGGCAAGCAATGGCTCGAACATGACAATCCCAACGCTGTCGGGATGACCGGCCTTCTCGGCTACGGCGGAGCCTATAAGGCCATTCACGATGCCGATCTGGTCTTGCTGCTCGGCACAGACTTTCCGTTCCCGGAATTTCTTCCCGGCGATGATGTGAAGAAAGTCCAGATCGACAAAAATCCCAAACACATTGGACGGCGAACCGCTGTTGATCTGGCCCTGGTGGGCGACATCAAGACGACCGTTACCGCGCTCCTCCCCAAAGTCCGCGAAAAGACCGACAGCCGCTTCCTCGAAAAACACGTCGCCGAAACCGACTCGTTCCATGAACTTTTGCAGCATTACGTCGTGAAAGGCCCCGGGATCAAACCCATCCGTCCGGAATTCCTGGCCGCGACGCTCAGCGAGCTTGCCTCCGACGACGCGATGTTTTTCGCCGACACGGGCACCGCCTGCATCTGGCTCGCCCGGCATGTGAAAGGCGCAACCAATCGCCGGATCTTCGGCTCATTTTCATGGGCCTCCATGGCCAATGCCGCCCCCAACGCTTTCGGCGCCCAACTTGCTTTCCCAGGACGCCAGACAATCGCGCTATGCGGCGACGGAGGATTCACAATGCTCGCCCTCGGCGATCTGCTGACGCAAGTCCAGCGCAAGACGCCGGTAGTTCAGATCATCCTCAACAATGAATCGCTCGACTTCGTCAAAATCGAAATGCAGGAAGCCGGCGTGGTCCCCTTCGGCGTCGATTTCAAAAACCCGAACTTCGCCAAAGTCGCCGACGCGATGGGCGCAAAAGGCATTCGCATCGAAGACCCAGGCGATGTGAGAGAAGCTCTCGCCGCGGCTCTTGCGCACAAAGACGGCCCGGTCGTGGTGGATGCGGTGGTCGATTCCTACGCACTCTCATTGCCATCGCATATTCCTTTCCACGCGGCCAAAGGTTTTACCCTCAGCCTCGCCAAACAGGTATTGAACGGCAAGATGGATTCGGTAATCAAGACAATCGAACGCAACGTTGGATTGGTCTAACCCACTAAGTCCCCTCCGCGACCGCGTAAAAAACACGGAAGTATGTACTTTACGCAAATCCCCATCGCTAAGGCATCCCGACCGGAGTATGCCAAGCAACCAAAATCGAAATCACAATGTAGGACGTGAGGCAGGCGACAATCACGAATGCCGCAAGGATTGTCAGCTTAGCCCATATCGGAAGCCTACCGCCGGAACGTTGCAAAGGCTGGTAGTCGAGTGGTTCCACGGTCTACGCTTTCGGCCATCCCTTAGCGGGCTTCTTGGGCATTGATACCATGAAGCCCATTATATCACGTCGATCGAACAAGGAGGCTCTTAGGTAGTGGCTCAGATTGTCCGTTATAATGCGGCTCCAACATCACGCGGAGAACTCATCAATGCCTGACAAGCCCCAATGCATCATCGTCACTGGCAGGCCGGGCGCGGGCAAATCCACACTCTCTAAAGAGCTGGCCAAGCTCCTCTTTATGCCCGTCATCAGCCGCGACGAAGTCAAGGAAGGCTTTGTCAATACCTTCGGCGTTCGCCACGATGAGCTTCCGCCCGATTCCAACAGAGTCGCCACCGAAATTTTCTTCGATACGGTCTCGTTCCTGCTCGCACGGAAAATATCTCTCATCATCGAGGCCGCTTTTCAGCATCACGTCTGGCAATCCAGGATGGATGCCCTGACCACCGTGGCAAGAGTCTGCTTTGTCATTTGTTCCCTCGACAGTGAGATCGCTGCCCATCGCCACCTGCACCGCGGCTTGAACAATCCCAAAAGAGAGTTCTATCACGGCGATAAGCGGGTAGCGGTTTACCGTGAGCAGGGCATCTTGGAACCCGCGGGCGATTATAATTCCCCCGCGTTCGATCTCCCCACGATCGAGGTCTCAACGCTCGACGGCTACTCTCCTACACTCAACACGGTTTGCGACTTCGCTGCCGCATCCATCGCCTGACTGCATACCGGTCGAACTAAAGGTCGCGCGAACGGATAATGGGAGATCATTGAATCTCAATCAGAGATGCCCCGTTATTCTGTCCTTCACCCTTTTGCCCAATATGCAAACACCACTTGCAAGGTTGCCTGCCTGCCCTTGTGTTTGGGATCGTGAATCGGAATTGGCGTGGTCAACTGCAACACTGATACCGAAACGATTTGATCTTCCGATGTAATACCAAATTCGCTCCGGCGCTCGTTGAAGTCCTCCACGATCTCCGGTAGGGAATCGCCGGTGGTTTCCAAAAGTTCTAATTTTCGCATTGTGGAAATTATCGGCTCTGGGCCGGTGGAAGCAAGCTCAAAGCAACCGGTGTCTGGCGATTCCGGTTCACTGTGGGGCATTTCCGATCAGAGCTCAGGGGAATTTCAACTCAGCCGAATGTTTGTGCATCCAGTCGCAAAACCCGTCATATTTTACGGCTGCGATAACACCCTCGATTTGATTATTGGTTCGCATTGAGTCCGCAAGACTCCGAAGTGATGTAGTGTAATCATCCCGGTAGCGACGTAGAAACTCCGGATGAACTTGTTGTAAATATGAATCCTGCACCATGGCCGCCTCAGCCGCCGATGCGTCAAAAAGTTGGGCTGCTTGTATGGCTTCTTTGGGTGGCACTTGCGCAGCACCGCCAAATTTGGCAATGAGATTTATGGCGTCAGTGCCTATACGCATGGAGTTACCATAATGGTCATTGCTTTCGTCTTTCGCGCTCGCGGAGCTTGCACAGGCATCGCGTAGTAAGGCCAAATTGCAGCTTTGCCCGTGGCGACGACTTCACCGAAGGCCAGCCAACTGCAAAAGCCGTGCTCGTTTGCATAACGCCAGTTGAAAAATGGCACAGAAAAGATCAGGCCACAGTAATAGGCCATGAAAAGCATGGATAGCGCAGTTTGTGTCGCGCATGCCGCCGATCTTAGATTGGTTTTGTGCCATCATACACCTTCTCTCATCGTTCCATCTGGCGCGAAACAACTTCATTCGGATCGCGTGGCAGTTGTCCGTGCGGATCATTCCAATATTTTTGCAACAGTTCCTCGGAAGAATTGAAACCCCGCTTCCGCATCAATTCCGGCTGCCAATCGAAGATGAACCTAGCGCGGTCTCGATCCTCATCCTTCTGGCCGAGGGGCGTTTTGTAGCCAGGCGGCGAGGGAACCACTATGCCCCAAATTTCATAAGCCGTGTTGAGCATTTTTCATCCTCCCTCGGCACCGCGTCGGGGGTTGAGAGTTATGCCGACAGACCAAGACTTAGTGTGAGTTCGCACAACTGGAAACGAAGTGCGAACAAAAAGCTGACCTGACTCGAGAATTCCAAACTCTTACGGTCGAGATAAACGTCGATTCGCACGTATTCGCCTGATAAGCGCTGACGTAGCTCTGTTGCGTCAATGTGACGAACTTCTTTCACAAACATTGGCTCGCTAAGGGTCAGCTTGTAAAACGCACCATTCATGCCCGATTCAAAGGTCGCCTCGTAGGTATTGCCTTTGCGCCTGGTGCTTTCAGGTTGTGCTTGAATAGTATGGAATTCGCGGAGCTTGGGCGTGTAGATAGTTGTCGGCGGCTGCGCCGTCATTGTCGAGCTTTTCCGATTCATAGTTCCCCTTTCAACAAAGAGCTACCCCCGTCCATCGGCCAGAGTCCGCTAACCGTTAAGCAAATTATTGGTTTATCGCAGCAGATTTGTTGAGGCATCTTCTTTGTAGCCGACGCGTCCTTCCAAGCCCCGTCAGCCCACCAAACTGGTGGGGTTTTTATTGCCCCATCCGCGCATCTCAATCTCGCTTGTCTTGCCCCAACAGCTTCTACTTCTTAGCCGGTCTACCCGAATCCGCCACATGCACCAGCCCCATCGAAGTGCCCCGAATGGGACTGGCCCTACGACCAATCCGAAATCATCCTCTACGGCGGGCACGCTCCAAGGCATTCAAAACCGCAAAACATATTAACGAGAAAAAATGCACAAAATAATCCGAAGATTCTCAAAAAACCCGCCCAAAACCTTCACCCAAAGAACACATATATAGAGGGGAACGTGCTTTGTCTCAAACCTTCGCAAGTTCGGCGCATGTTCGGTAGCGCGACGTCCGAGCCATTGATAAAAGATGCAGGATGGAGACCTGCAAATCACCACGGAAGGTATTGAATGCCGCGTATGCGTTGGGGGAGGCATGTCTTAAGCCTCGTTCGAGGTTCAGCCGCAAAGATTTTTCGGATCCTCAACTATTCGCCTGTCTGGTATTGCGCGAGCACCAGAAAAAGAGTTATCGCGGAATTGTCGCGCTCTTGGAGGACTGTCCGGAATGGTGCCGTGATATCGGCCTGACGAAGGTGCCCGATCACAACACACTATGCCGGGCGTTTCATCGGCTGGTCAAACCTCGCATGGTTGAGACGATGCTGGACCTGTCGGTGCATGCGGCCCAGTTGGCCCAACCCCGGCGAAAAAAAAGAAACCGAGGCCCAAGGACCGGCTCGCGGCATTAGACTCCAGCATGTTCGAGCCGCATCATGTGAGCCGGTATTTTGATAAGCGGCGTAATAAAAGTCGGCTCGAAGCCCGTAAAAAGCACCGGAAATTCAGGGCGAATCGCCGCATCGCCCGGATCGTGAAGAGACTGCCCAAGCTCTCGCTGGCCGTGCACGCCGCGACGCATCTGATCCTCGCGGCGCGGGCGACGACCGGGCTGGGAATCGATCACCCGCAGTTTGTCCCCTTGCTGCGGCGTGCCGCATCACGCATGAGCCTGGGCCTCGTGGTGGCCGATGCGGGATTCGACTCTGAATTCAATCACCGGGCGGCCCGCCAAGAGTTGCAGGTTCGTTCGCTGATCCCCGCGACGATCGGACGGCCGGGAACACGTCCGCCATCGGGATATTACCGCCGCCTCATGCGGCAACGGATGAAAAACGAACGGGACTTAAGGCATTACCGGCAACGCTGGCAAGTGGAAACCGTCAATAGCATGGTCAAGCGGAATCTCGGTTCGGCCTGCCGATCACGCGGTGCGTGGGGTCGCAAAAGAGACCTCTTGTTACGCGCGATTACTCACAACCTGATGATCATCGAAAACCTATGAGCTTCGAGACAAAGCAGGGGAACCAATGTTTTTCATCACCCCAACTACGATGCCGGCGCAGACCGAATCCCCCGTTCGCTCATCCCGCATTTGTGACCGCGCCAAAACCTTCACCCACCTCGAAAACATGGGAACTTACGGGCACTTCTGGGAACAAATGGGAACCCAGCCAGTACAAAACCTTCACCCCGAACCCGTCGAGGCTAATCGTTTTAAACGGGAGATTCCGGGAGATAGTGAGATATCGATTGCTCTAAAGAGCAAAACACGCACAAAACTTTCATTATCTCAAAAACAACCTGTCTTCTTGTCGTCGTGGGAAATTCACTCAAAAACGCGTGTTTAGTGAATACTAAAACCAACAAAACACCAAAAAGCGCTCGAAACTGTCCGATTTTGTCCGATCCGACCTCCCAAATCCCACGCAACGCGGGAATCAATCACCGCGCCTCATACTCCTCCAGCATCTTCCGAATCGACTCCACCGTATCCGCCTGCGCCACCGTCTTATCCCTCCGCGTATCGAAGTATGCGCGGAAACCGCAACGCAATCCCGGATTTATGCCGCTCCGAAGCCGCGATCGCCTCAAACCCAATCTCATAAACCCGTTCCGGCGGCACCGAATACACCGGCCCAAACCGCTCCCGCGAAACCCGCCTCACCCACCGGTCCACCTCCACCAACTCCTCGTCCGTCAACCCGGAATACGCCTTGCAAATCGTCACCAGCTTCCCCGATGGATCAGCCACCGCAAACGTGTAATCCGTGAGCAGCCCCGCCCGTCGCCCCCGCCCCGGCTGAGCCGCCACCAGCACCGCATCAATCGTGAACGGCTGAACCTTCACCTTCCACCACGGCCCCACGGGCCGCCCAGGCTGATACGACGAATCCCACCGCTTCAGCATCAACCCCTCAACCCGCTTTCCACGCGATTGATCGATTAGCGCCGGCAACTCCGACCACTCGCTGACAGCCACCGTGCCAGAAACGCGCAGCATCGTGCTTTGCGAAATCGGCAGCTTCCCCAGCAACTCGCGACGCACGGACAACGCCTCCGCGCGAACATCCTTTCCCTCAAACTCCAGCACATCAAAAATCATGTAAACCAATGGCACATCCGGCCAGAAAGTAAGCTCCACATTCTTCCGGTTCAGCCGTTTCTGCAGCGCGCTAAACGGAAGCGGCGAATGCGTCTGTTCATTCCAAGCCAGGATTTCCCCATCCAGCACCGTGCCCGGAGGCAGCATCGCCACATCCTGCATCAAATCCGGAAACGTCCCCGCGATCATCTCCTCCCCGCGCGACCAGAGCGACGCCCGCCCATCCCGGCGAATCACCTGCGCCCGAATCCCATCCCATTTCCATTCCAGCAGCCATTCCGAAGGACTGCCCAACTCCTCAAACGGACGGTCCAGCGCATTGGCCAGCATAAACGGAAACGGCAACAAAGGATCGATCGCCTCCGCCGATGGATCGGAACTCATGATCCTCGCAAACGTCTCCGCGCTCGGCTCAAAATTCCCCATCAAGCGATGCGTCATCACCGCCCGCTCAACCCCGGCCACCTCCGCCAGCGCCCGAATCACCAAAAGCCGCGAAACCCCAACGCGAAACTCGCCCCCGAGCAACTTATGCAGCACATACCTCTCGCGGCTTTCCAGCCGATCCCAAAGCCCAACGATAATCCGCTTCTGCACCGCGGCCGGCGCTGCCGCCAATGGCCGCAGATGCTCCTCAATCACTTCATGCAAAGTCAGCGGATCGGGCGACGAAGGAGGCGGCAATAGCAGCGAAAGCGTTTCCGAAAAATCCCCAACCACATGATTGCACTCCTCCACCAGCCACGGCGCAAATCCCGTCACTTCCACAGCCCATTCTCGAATCAGCCGCCCCGAAACCGTCCGTCCAAACTTCCGCCCCAGCAGCAAAAATGCCGCCCACGCAGCATCATGTGGCGGGGCGGTCCGAAAGTAAGCCTTAAGCGCCTCCACCTTCTCCGCCGTCCGCGTCGTAGCATCCAGTTGCGAATAAAGCTCGGCAAAACGAATCATGCGTTCCCCGCCTCGCCACTCGTTCCCGCGCCATCCACTTCATCTTCCCCATCAAACTGCGTGGCAAATTCCTCCGCACTCCTCCCGCTCTCGCGCAAATATCGAACCAGCGGACCGGTATACCCATGCGTAGCGATCACATGCTCCGCGCCGGTCTCCGAAATCGTCGATTGCAAACCCGGCCAATCCACATGATCCGACAAAGCAAACCCCCGATCGACCGCCTGACGCCGCCGATGCCCGCGCACCTGCATCCATCCCGACGCCACCGCCACCGACTCAGGATGAAACTTCCGAATCCATGGCCCGCCCTCCGCCCCAGGCGGCGCAATCACAATCGCCCGCCCCTTATGCTCCTTCACATTTTCAACATTCGCATAAAGCGCCGGCGGCAGCGCAACCCCCGCCTCCCGGTACGTCTCAGTCATCCCAAAAACAGCCCCATGCAACAAAATCGGCCCGATCGTCTCGTCCAACATCGCCAGCACCCGCTGCGCCTTACCCAGCGAATACGCGAGCAAGATCGAAGTTCGCCCACGCTCGATATTTTGTCTCCACCACCCATTAATATCCGCCGCGATCTCTTCATTCCCCTTCCACCGAAAATCGGCAACCCAAACGTGCACTCAGTGATAAAAGTATTACAGCGCACCAGCTCAAACGCCTGACACGTCGGATCAGCCTGCGTTTTGTAATCCCCCGTAAAAACCCAGACATCCCCCTCGTGTTCCACGCGAACCTGAGCCGACCCCAGCACATGCCCCGCAGGATGCAGCGAAACAGTCACCTCATTGATCCGGATCGCTTCCCCATACTCAAGCGAATCCAGGGCAATGTCCGATCCCAATCGCCGCCTCAGCACACCCGCGCCGCGAGCCGCGACAAGATATTTCCCCGACCCCGCCCTCGCGTGATCCGAATGCGCATGCGTCACAATATTCCGCACCACCGGCTGCCACGCATCGATGTGGAAATCCCCCAGCGGACAATAAAGTCCTCGATCGGTGCCGACAATAAGCGGAGATCGCGCCATTTCCAGTTCCGCATTCGCTGGGCAACAAAAATCCGAGCGTACTATTGTATGCAGAAGCACCCCTGAGCATTCACATCGAGCCCGGCGTCGGCTCAATCCCCATCGTCGCTTTTGGCAAATGCGCCGCATGCCGTGATCTAACCCACTGAACAATGCACATAACCAAAGCCGCCGGCGAAAGCATCCACGCAAATAATCCCACCACCTCGATCCCCGTAGTCAATGAAGAAGGCTGCGTATTCGCGGCGCACCCACTATCCAGCGGTATCGCAATCAAAAACATCCCAAGACCCCCAACCAGCAAAACGACCGTAATAACGAACCACCGAAAAGCCTTCCGGCGCAACAACCCTGGATCATGATGCCCCCCGGAAAGCGCCGGCGGCTTTTTCGCTATCGCAATAGCCGGCTTCATCACCGGTGCCACCGCATGCGCCGGAACCCGCGTCTCTACTTTAGCAGATGGCGCCGCCAGAGGAGCCATTCCAAACAAATTCACAATCTCCCCAGCCCGCGCCTCCTCGCCCGGCGGAATCGGAATCACCTGTCTCGCCGATTGCGATGACGCATACGCCGGCGACGCCGCCAGCATCGTTACCACATTAATCGCCGTCACCGTCCGCCGCGCCCCCGTGCTCATTCCAATGATAAATTCCAAAAGCCCCGGATGATCCGCCGCATGCCCCGTCAGCATCCGCACGCTTTGCAATGCGTGCAATTGCGAGCCCCAGAAGTTGAAGATGCCGCCGCAGTAGATCGCTGATGTACCAATGTACGCCCGCGGACAGTTCAGAGCGCTTCCGCCGAAATCGGATGACCGCTTTTGCTGAGACGATGTAAATACTCATCAAACCCGCCAGCAGAGCGATGACAATCGCGATCACTTCGATTTTGCTTTCCGAATCACGCGCCACCATGTATCCGATATAAATGGCGAGCACGCCAAGAGGGCCGAAAATCAAACAAAAACCACCCTTCGCCGCCTTACGCAACCGCTGCCTCTCCGCTTCAACATACGGCCTCCAGAATTCCGGCGAATATTCCCACCGCACGAGCAAATCCCCGCGCAGAAACTGATCGAATTCCCGATCCGCCTGCCGCGCCGTCGGAATCGTGAGAAGCGCCGAAAAAACCATCGCCAGCATCAGCGGCGAAATAATCCAGACCGTGAGATAGCACGCCTGCCGAGTATCAGCCGAAGCCCCGCCGCGAAAACTCAAAATCCAAAGCACGACCAGCGGCACAGCGGCAATAACAGCAAAACCACCCGCGATGGCAAAGAAAACCCGAATGACCCTTCGGGAGGTGTTGTTGAAGACTTCATCTTTCATTTTTGAGCCCCCCTCTAGGTTGATTGGTGATGCATTGGCACAGCATAATACCGAATGTGATTTCAGAAACCACCGATGCGAGGTTGTTAGAGACCATTCTCGCGGCCACAGTTGTGCCAACTTCTTTCCCCTCTGAACGGTGATGTCTCACTTTTGAATCGCTTACTGGCCGCTGCACCGAAGATTCTACGGCATCAATCGAGAGTCGACGCTGTTTGAGGCCATGCATATTCTTGATTTAGAAAATCCTCATTCTGATTTTCTTGCTTGGCTCCTCGATCCCTTTGGACCGCTTACAGGCAATTGGCTTTTGAAGGCGCCTCTTCAAACAAGTCAGCACGGATCAACCATGGGAAGATGATCTAACAGTTGAACGTGAGGTGCCGATTGAAAATGGGCGGCTTGATATTTTGATAAGTTGGAATTCCTTTAAACTCATCATCGAAAATAAAATTTGGAGTGATGAAGGCGATCAGCAGATTGCTCGCTACTTGCAATCATCCGAGATGGCGGGACCAGGATGCATCGTTTACTTGACCCCCGACGGGCGACGGCCTCAAAGCATTGCCTCATTCGATGACGCAAGAGTAACTGCGATCAGCTACAGCGACCTTGCAGGGATGATCCAAAATGGTTTGCGTTCTTCAGCAGAAACAAAGGCTCGGGGCCTGGTCTTTGCCGAGGAATTCCGCAACTGTATCTTGCGGTTATTGAAAGTGCGGGACGAAAAAATGACCAAACCACAGATTTCAGAATCGACCAAAATTTACGTTGGGCAAGCAAAGCGTCTAGCCGAGATCAAATCTCATGCGATCGATGAATTCGCAGATTTCCTCCAATGGATGTATTCAGAGGTAGAGCGTCGGCTTCAACGACTAGTAGGCTCAGAAATCGTAACACATCGTGGCAAATATGTCGTTATCTTTCGGCTCCCAAAATGGAAACGCGATGATGTGGGTTTCGGATTTTATTTCGGGATGGATCACGATCCGACAAAGACTTTGATCTCTGAGCCAAAATCAGGTCCGTGGGCCGGTGTCGGGGCTTGGCGAGTGGATGATTCGGTTGACCAAATAGGCTGCAAAGCGCTAGTCGATCTCCTATCTCCAAGGCTGATGAAGGTGTGGCCACATAAAGAAGATTTACGTGCCCCTGATTATTCAATGGCTCTTTGGCGGGAAGTACGAATTCGAGAAGACGGCGATATAAACGCATGGGCTGAAGAGGTAGTGAAGCTTTTTGAAGAATTGGCTTCGACCCTCACACCGACGCTGGAGCAAGTAGCGGCTGGATTTGCCGCCCAATATTAAAAATATCAAAGTTTCTCACTCCCCAAACCCATCATCCGATTTCTGCAAATAAGTAAAAAAGCACATCAACTCCACCCCATCACTAACCCCCCGAAGCGAAAACAGCTTGAAAAACCAAGCCAAATCCCGCTCAGTCGGCTCTTCCGGCGGAGCTGATTTCGTTCCCACAATATCAGCAGCAGATACCCCCATAATATGGTCGGACAAGTACGCAATATTCAATTCATCAGCCGACTGCGTGGAAAGGACGAAAATCTGATGCATGCGAATAAAATCGCGGAGATACCGATCAGCCATTTTCACCTCGACAGCGTCCAGGGCCGCGAGATACGCGAGAGTATGCGGGTCCTTCTTCCAATCGTTGGCCTGCCGTTCATCTTCGCGGCACCCGGCCAGCGCCGCGTCAAAATGGGCCTGAAGTCGCTCGTAAAACGTGGCAACCTCTTCGCCCGCAAGCCAGCGGACGATCATCACTTCGCCCGGACGGCGATAGATGTGGTAATCATTCGTCGAGAGACCGCGCGTTTTCGCCATGTTGAGCAACTCCCTCGCCTGTGCGATGGATGGCTCAGGCAGAGTGGGACTGTCCGGCGATTTGGATTTTTCCAGCCGGGCAAACGTTCGCTGAATCTCGCGGGCAAGCTCGGGATCAAGCGCGGGGAGAATTTGCGCATCAAACTTCCTGCACGCTTCAAACACTGCGGCCAGCTCCGCATGCATGCGAAATTCGTCCGCCTTCTCCCGCGCCTGATCAGCGGCACTAAGAGAACGCTCAGCCGGAGTTTCGCTTGGTTCGTCAAACATATGCCCAGCAGGATAGTCGAAGCAGGATTCCACCCCAAGATCGCACAGAGCAAAGTCGAAGGGCTTTTTTACGGATGGTGCCGGCAATACCGAATCAAGAATTCCCGCGCCGCGCCGGAACCGCGATAATGACATCCTCAAACACAACAACATATCGCGACGGATGCTTCTCCCGCAGCGCCACCAGAACGCCGGCTAAATCCGGCCACTGCTCAGCCTTATGCGGCAGCGGCGGGGGAGCCAGAACAACCGCGCATCATCAATCAAGATAAACGCATCATCCCCATGAGAATCGATCGCGCGAATCTCCTCCAGCAGCGGACATTCATATTCCTCCCCAGCCGTCACTCCGCCAGACCAGTGAGCATCAAGCCAGTAAATCGCAGGTGATGGCAAAGTCGGAACAATCTGCCGCAAAACATCGGGACTGCTCCCGCGAAGAAATCGAATATTCTTAAGACGACCGAATTGAGC
This sequence comes from uncultured Phycisphaerales bacterium, assembly GCA_963773725.1. Classification (GTDB taxonomy): domain Bacteria; phylum Planctomycetota; class Phycisphaerae; order Tepidisphaerales; family Tepidisphaeraceae; genus PALSA-1353. The sequence continues at coordinate 355,095 of CAVZCA010000004.1, read as the reverse complement.
GACCGCCAGCGCATGCAATTGTTCGGACGCTTCAATCGTAACGACGCTGGGAAAAACATTCCCGGCCCAAAGCGCCGTCGCGCCCTGATACGTCCCAGTCTCCAGAAAACAATCCGCCCAAACTGCCGCCGGATCGCCAGCGCCAACTCCGTCGGCACGCCCATTCTCACGGATCCCATGATCGCGCACCGCTACTTCTGCGGAATGATCTCAATCCCGTTAATCTCCGGCGATTGTTCTCCAGCTTCAAAGGTGATCTTCAATTTCCCATCTGTGACCGTAATGTCCTTAAACGTTTTGATCAGCGGCTTGTTCGGCCCGCCGGCTTCCTTGTAGATGTCAAAATTCTTGAGCTCGTCCTTGCTGTCATCGACCTTGACATTAAAGACCCGCTGCCCGGCGTCGGTGATCCCATCATACGTTTCGCAGAAATAAAGCTTCACTGTGTACGTCCCATTCGGAACATCACCCGACCACCCGGTCATGTCAAAATGCTCATGCCGATAAAAGTCCGGCATATCCGTATTTTCGATCTTAAGCGTCGAATCCCGGTCGGTCGTATCCCCGCCGTCAAAGCCCTTATCCGCTTGCCACACATGACCATGCGGATCGGTAAACGGCTTATCATTCCCCGCCTTGATCCGAATCACCCCATCATCCGGCTGCGTCGTTGGCGTGTCCGCTGACCCGATCGCAGCGACAAACAGGCCTACGCAAACACACAATCCGATCATTCCCAGGGCTCGTTTCATCTCTGGCTCCTCTATTTTCGAAGGTTCTGAGGGGAAAGTAAGATACGCAAGTCAATATACAGCCGACGGGCTGGTGACAAAAGACCCTTTCCCGCCCCTTGTACAGTCACATTCCTCCCCGTATCATACCTCCCCCTTGACGGTGGTTAGCCGAGTTTTACAGCAAGGACTAAAAGTAAGATGCCGACGATCAATCAGTTGATCAAGAAGCCGCGGCGAAGTTTGCCGCGGATCAATAAGGTCAAAGACCTCGAAGCCTGCCCGCAAAAGCGCGGCGTCTGCCTTCAGGTCAAGACCATGACCCCGAAGAAGCCCAACTCGGCCCTGCGGAAGATCGCCCGCGTGCGCCTGAGCAACGGCAAGGAAGTCACCGCTTATATCCCCGGCGAAGAGCACAACCTTCAGGAACACAGCATCGTGCTGGTTCGCGGCGGCCGCGTGCGCGATCTGCCCGGCGTTCGATATCACATCGTCCGCGGAACGCTCGACGCGCTCGGCGTCGAGGGCCGCAAACGCAGCCGCAGCAAGTACGGCAGCGAAGTCAGGGAAATAAGCAGATGATCGCCTTGCGATTCCTTCTCGATGCCGACCTGGGCACGCCGAAGGATGTGACATCCAGTTTGAAATCGGTGGTCATTTTCCTGTTAATGATCATCGCCGGTATCGTGGCTTTTATTTGGTGGCTCAGACGCTAAACGCATTAGGTTTTTGAACAATGGCATACAAAAAATTCACCGCCAGCGAAGATATCCTTAAGCCAGACCCGCGCTACAACAGCAAGCTGGTCAGCAAATTCATCAACTGCCTGATGTGGGACGGCAAGAAGACCGTCGCCCAGAAGCGTCTTCTACGACGCGATGGATCAGGTCAGCAAGAAGATCAAGGATGTCCCGCCGCTGGAGCTTTTCGAAACCGCGATCAACAACGTCAAGCCGTACGTCGAAGTCCGCAGCCGCCGCGTCGGCGGAGCCAACTATCAGGTGCCGATGCAGGTCAACAAGCGCCGCCAGCAAAGCCTGGCGTTCCGCTGGCTCCTCGAAGCCTGCCGCAGCGCCGGCGGCCGCCCGATGGCCGATCGCCTGGCCGATGAACTCATGGCCGCCTACAAAAAAGAAGGCAAAGCCATGACCACCCGCGAAAACACCCACCGCATGGCCGATGCGAACAAGGCGTTCGCCCATTTCGCCTGGTAAATTGATTGTCGTGTTGGTGATCCATGATTGACATCAAGGACCTGCGCGACAACCCCGAAAAATACCGCCGCGGCGCGGAACTCAAGAATGTCACGGTCAATATCCCCGCCGTCCTCGATCTCGACGGCCAATGTACCCGTGCCCAACTCGATTTCGATCGGCTTAGAGCCGAACAAAACGAACTCTCCCGCCAGATCGGCAAAGCCAAAAACCCCGAAGAACGCGAATCGATCAAAGTGAAGGCGGCAGCGATGAAGCCGCAGCTTCAGGAACTGGAGCAACTGCGAAAAACCGCCGAGGCCGCCCGCGATCAGCTATTACTCCAGATTCCACAGCCGCCGGATGACGATGTTCCCATTGGCAAGAGCGCGGAAGACAACGTCGTGTTATACACCCACGGCGAGCCGCGGCATTTCGAGTTCAAGCCCAAAAGCCACATCGAACTGGGCAAAGCCCTCGATCTCTTCGACTTCGAAGCCGGCGTAAAGCTGGCCGGCTCCCGATCCTATTTCCTCAAAGGCCCCGGCGCCGATCTCCATCAAGCCGTCCTCCGCCTCGCGATGGACATGATGACCCGCGAAAACGGCTTCACGCAGTTGACCGTTCCGGTACTCGTCCGCGATGTCGCGATGCAGGGCACCGGCTTTTTCCCAGCCAGCCGCGAGCAGGCGTATCACGTCACCGAAGACGATCTATTCCTCACCGGCACCGGCGAGGTCGGCCTGACCGCCTATCACTACGACGAAACGCTGGAAGAATCCGCATTACCCCGGCGATACGTCGCCGTCAGCACCTGCTTCCGCCGCGAGGCGGGCACATACGGCAAAGACACCGCCGGCCTCTACCGCGTCCACCAGTTCGACAAAGTCGAGCAAGTCGTCATCTGCAAAAATGACATCGCCGAATCCAAACGCTGGCACAAGGAAATGCTCGGCTACTCCGAAGAAATCCTCCGCCGGCTAAATCTCCCATACCGCGTGATCCAATGCTGCACCGGCGACATCGGCGTGAAAAACGCTTCCATGATGGACATCGAAACATGGATGCCAAGCCGATACGACGGCAAGAATTCCGCCACAGGCTACGGCGAAACGCACTCAGCCTCACGCCTCTACGAATTCCAGGCCCGCCGCCTGAACCTCAGATACAAAGCCGCCGACGGCAAGATTCGTTTCGTGCACACGCTGAATAACACGGTCGTCGCCAGCCCGCGAATTCTGATCCCGATTCTGGAAAACTATCAGAACCCCGACGGATCGATCACGATTCCCGAAGCATTGCGGCCGCACATGAACGGCCGCGATCGCATCGGCTGACGCCGTTCGAAGTTCGTCAATCTCTGTCTGCCACTTTGTGTCGTTCCCTCAATCGCCGCAGCACTTTGGAGAGAGGCTTGGTCGGGCAATTCCCTTCACCCAGCCTCCGCCAAAACCTGCTGATACCTCCGCATCAATCCCGTCCGGCTGATGAGCCCAATCACATGATTCGGCCGGCTGTTCATCGTCACCGGCAGATGGCTCACCTCATGGCGCGAAAACGCCTCCAGCACGGTCCCCAGATCATCGGTATGCTTAACGACCGGCAAATCGCTCCGGATCATTTCATCAACCACCAGCAGCGGAATCGCCTCGCGATCAAGCAGGGCCATCTGGATATCGTCAGAGACCACCATGCCGCGATAAGTGCCATCAGTTTCCACGACGACAAAATTTGTCGCTCCGGTCGCGGAAGTGAGATCGAGGATTTTCTGAAACGGATCGTTGCCATGCACCACGCTTGCCGGTTCCAGCGTCACCTGTTCGACGCTCATCCGCCGCAAGATCGTGCTGTCTCCTGATCCACTCATGCGAATGCCGCGCATGCGCAAGGCCAGCGTGTAGATCGAATCCGGATACAACAATCGAGCCACCGCCGTCGCCACCACACAAGCCAGCATGGCCGGCACCATCACCTTGTAATCCTCCGTCACCTCGAAGCAGATAAGAATAGACGCCAGCGGCGCATGCACCGCCGCAGCCAGTGCAGCTCCCATCCCCACCAGCGCATACATCTCCGGCTGAATCGAAGCGAACCACCCCAATTTTTGAAGCACCGCTCCCATGACGGCCCCGACGGTTGCCCCTAAAAACAAGGATGGCGCGATCACGCCGCCGCTTCCCCCGCTCCCCAGTGTCAGGCATGTCGCCACCACCTTGAGCCCGCACAAAAACGCCAGCAGCACCAGAATTTTCCTCATATCTACACCGTGTGAGGTGTAATACTTTGGAGAAAGCAATTGCTCGATGAATCCATATCCGTCGCCAAAGAACGCGGGCATCGGATAGGTCGAAAATGGCACCGGTTTGTTCACACCCAAAATCAGCCAGCCGAACACCAGCACGTATAAAATGCCCAATAACCCAAGCATCGCGCCGCCCAGCGCGGGCTTGAAGATTTTGGGAATCTTGATCTGATCAAACGCGTTTTCAGTCCAGAACATCAGCCGCGTCAGGCTTAGCCCGACTATGCCACACAAAACCCCAAGCAGTATGAAATTCCCCACCTGGCCCCATTGCAGCGACTCGTGCGTCCGGATCGCATCCGGCGAAATATCGAAAATCGGATGAAACTCTTGCGCATGATGCAGCAACTTAAACAACAGCAATTCGCTCACCTGCGCAAAAACGCTGGCGACGACCACAGGCGTAAACGCCCGGATCGAAAAATCCTGAAGAATCACTTCCAGCGTGAAAAGAACGCCGCCAAATGGCGCGTTAAAGATCGCGCTGATTCCCGCCGCGCTTCCGCACCCGATCAGCACAGGCATCTGGCTCCGCGCCACGCGAAACAATTGCCCAATCCCCGACGCGATCCCAGCCCCAATCTGAACGATCGGCCCCTCGGCCCCGGCCGATCCGCCGCTGCCGATGGTCACGCCCGCGGTAACAATCTTTTCCAGGGCAACCATCGGGCTTTGAAATCCGCTGGTCCGGACCACCGATTCCATCACATCCACGATCCCGTGTCCCTCGCGGACGCGAAAGACATACCGGGCGACCAATCCCACGATCAGTCCACCCATGGTCGGAAAAGCGACCAGCAGCAGCATCCCAATTCCCCGGTACAGATGATGTTCGCCGGCCTGGTAATACAATTCATTGCGGATCAGCAGGATCAGCTCATGAAACCCCACCGCCGCCGCCGCCGTTACGCTTCCAACGATTACAGCCAAAATCAGTAAAAATGAATCCTCGCGAAAACCGAAGCGAGAGAGAAACCCTGTTACCGACGCCCGGAGCCGGGCAGCGGGCTGTGTCACGTCCATGTGCATCTCCGCGAACGATACCGTGTGAAGGTCAAATCTGAAATCGAAAGCCGGCCAGTTTCGGATTTCCCCTTTTTCCTCCTATAATCCACCCCATGCCCGCAAATCGCGGAAAAGTCGTCGTCGCCATGAGCGGCGGAGTGGATAGCTCCGTCGCCGCCGCCCTTCTTCAGCGCGAGGGATACGAAGTCATCGGCGTATTTCTCCGCCTCGGCTCCCCCGACGGCGTCGAATCCCATTCCGACGATTCCGCCGCCTGCGCAACCGATTTCGGAAAATCCAAGCAGGGCTGCTGCTCGGTCCTCGATGCCGCCGATGCCCGGCGCGTCGCCGGGATCCTTGGCGTCCCGTTTTATGTGCTGAATTTCCAGGAGGACTTTTCCCGCATCATTGATTATTTCGTGGATGAATACAATCGCGGCCGCACGCCCAATCCCTGCGTCCGCTGCAACGACTGGCTCAAGTTCGGCAGGTTGGCCCAATACGCCCAGGCGGTCGGTGCCGATTATCTCGCCTCGGGCCATTACGCACGCATCGGCGTCGATCCCGCAACCGGCAGCCGGTCGCTCCTCCGCGGCCGCGATCGCCGCAAGGATCAGAGCTACGTCCTGTTCGGCATGACCCGCCACACGCTCGATCACACGCTGCTCCCCATTGGCGACATGGAAAAGCACGACGTCCGCGCAATCGCCGAAGAATTAAAGTTGCCGGTCTATAACAAGCCCGATTCGCAGGAGATTTGCTTCGTCCCCGATCAGGATTACGCCGCGCTCGTCCGCCGCCGCACGCCCGACGCGTTTCGCCCCGGCGAACTCGTCACCACCGACGGCGCAGTTGTCGGCAAGCACGAAGGCCACCAGCATTTCACCATCGGCCAGCGCAAGGGCGTCGGCGTTGCCTTCGGCCATCCGATTTACGTCGTCGATATCGATCCCAATGCCAATCGCGTCACGCTCGGCGATCGCCAAACACTGCATCGCAATGCTTTGATTGCCAACGAAGTGAACTGGCTCACCGATCGTCCCGCTTTAGGAGCAGAGCCAATTTCCTGCACAGCCAAGATTCGCTACAACAGCGATCCGCAACCCGCGACGGTTCTCTTAAACAACAATACAATGACCGTCCGCTTCGCCGAGCCGCAGTCCGCCATCACGCCCGGCCAGGCGGTCGTGCTGTACGATGGCGATCTTCTCCTGGGCGGCGGATGGATCGAAAAAGCCATCGATTGATGGTTGACTTCTATGCTTCGCAACGTCCTCATTTTCCACGCTGGCGCACTGGGCGATTTTGTCCGTTCTTGGCCGCTCGGCTTGGCTCTCGGACGCCTGCATCCACAGAGCCGCATCATCTTTATCACCCACCGCCAAAAAGGCCTCCTCGTCGAAAAAACGCTTCGCCTCGAATCCATGGACATCGAAGCAGGATGGCATCATCTCTTTGGCGACCCCGCTCAGTTACCCGAAATTTGCCGAAAAAAGCTCGAAGCCGCCCATTCGATTTACACCTATCTCTCCAAGCCCGGCGATGCCTGGACGAGCGCGGTAGCAGCCATCGCCCCCAGCGCTAACATTGTCTCCGTCGATGCACGATTGCTCGATTCTCTCGCAGCCGTTCCCGTCGTTCGCGCAGCGGTAGGTCAAATCCTCGCCTCGATTGCTACAACCGGAATTCGCTATCCCCGAAAAACATACGGCGCTCCCATCGCCATTCATCCCGGCAGCCGGCTCGCCCGACAAATGCTGGCCATTGGATTCGTACCTCACCCTGATCCAGAAACTCCAGGCCGCCGGATATCCCTGCCGAATTTTATTAGGTGAAGTCGAGCAGGAACGCTGGTCCCCCGAGGAGATTCACCGTCTCGACGGCGCTGCTGAGGTTGTTCACCCAGCCACCTACGTCGATCTGCTCGAAGAATTATCCCGATGCTGGGCATTCATCGGCAACGACAGCGGCCCCGGCCAGCTGGCCGGCATTCTCGGACTCCCCAGTGTAATTCTCTTCGGCCCCACCGATCCCGCTCTCTGGAAACCGCTCGGCCCCAGCGTCACCGTATTTCGCGGCCAGCCCCTGTCTTCCATCTCCCCCGATCACATCGTGCAAACGATTTTGCACGAGTCTCCCAAAGCGCCTCATTCCGCGCAAGCCGATTAGATTTTTCATGTCATCTCCCGCCCTTAATTCTCCGCAGCTCACACCGGAGAATTTTCGCGAGTTGGAAGCAGCCCGCGTCAGCCTCAAAAAAATCCGCCGCGCCGTTCAGCGCCGCCCGATTCGAAGGATTCACCATCGCCATCTTCGGCGGCCTGACCGTGCTCTGCGGCATCACCAGCATCACCGACATCCTCCTCGGGCTGGTTCTCCTCGCCATCGGCATCATCGAAATCATGGGCGGCGGCCAGCTTCGCCGCCTCGATCCCCGCGGCATCCGCATCCTTACCTTCAACCAATTAGCTTTCGCAACCCTGATACTCCTCTACGCCCTGTGGAACCTGCACAGCGAAATAGTTCATCCCGTCGCGGAAATGGGAGACGATTCCCAGCTCGTCGGCCAGGTCGATCCTTCCGTCCTCAACATTACCCACGAAATCATGCTTCTGGTCTACGCATCGTTCATCCTCGCCGCCCTCTTCGAGGCGGGAATGGCCGCCTATTTTCACTCCCGCGGCCCTCTCCTCCAGCAATATCTCGCCCAGACCCCGCCATGGATCGTCTCCATGCAAAAAGCCGGCGTCTCGACATAAATTTAGGCGATGCCGTGCGCGGCCTTGTACAGATTCCACGTGAGATGAATCTGCCCCTGGTGATGCGCTTCATGCCACGTAAGCAATGTCACTGCCTCGGCCACGCTGCGCGTTTTTCCGCCCGGCGCGGTGATCTGCCGATCCAGAGATTGCGGCGTTTGCTCCGAAACATATTTCTTCAGCGGCTCATACGACGCGGCCAATTTCTGCCGAATCACCGCCAGATTCGGCACATTGCTATCCGAAGGCGTCGTCCCTCCCGCGAAATTCGCAACCAGCGCCTCATCTTTAGGCGATCCCTGCAACATCCCGACATTCAAATATCGATCATGCGTCGCCGCACAATGCATCGCCTGCCAGCCGATATGCGCCCGCCCTGGCCCTGGCCGCCACGCCAGCACTTTTCCCAGGTCCTGCCCGCTTTTTTCGATCGTCTCCAGAATCCCCAGCAGTCGCCCGCGAGAAAATTCCATCCCGGCCAGCAATGTATCCTTATCCATTATTTCCACACTTCCGCCGTCAAACGGCTAATGACGCAATGCATGATAAACAACAATCAGCGCGGCTCCCGCACCGATCAGTACATATTCCAGCATCCACACGGCAGAATTCTAAACCGTCCGCCGCGCTGTTACAATTTTCACCTGGCGTTTCCGGCGAACGTCGCGCATGAACAAAACCACTCATCAATCCGCCCTCGATTGGATCGCTACCCAGCGCGACTGCATGCTCCAGCGCGTCACCGCATGGGCAAATATCAACACCTTTTCAACCAACACCGCGGGCCTGTCGCGATTGACCGATATCCTCGCCGCTGAATTCTCTCCGCTCGGCGGCGACATTCAGCGCCACGATCTCCCGCCCGCCGAATCCGTGGACCATCGCGCCCAAACCATTCGCACCCCGATTGGCCAGGCCCTTTCGATCACCAAACGCCCGCAGGCCAAGTTGCGGATTCTCCTGAACATCCACATGGACACCGTCTATCCGCCCGGCGATCCATTCCAATCCGTCATCGAAATCGAAAACGGCAAACTCCGCGGCCCCGGCGTCACCGACGCCAAAGGCGGCATCGCCGTCATGCTCACCGCCCTGGAAGCCCTGGAAAAATTCGCCCTGCCAGACCGCCTCGGCTGGCAAGTGCTCCTCAATCCCGATGAAGAAATCGGCTCCCCCGGCTCAGCCTCGCTCCTGGCAACCGCCGCTAAAGATCACCATTTCGGCTTGCTTTTCGAGCCGGCCCTTCCCGATGGCGCTCTGGTCGATCGCCGCCGCGGCTCAGGCAATTTCTCCGATCATCATCCGCGGCCGATCCGCCCACGCCGGCCGCGATTTCGCCCAGGGCCGCAGCGCCATCCTCGCCGCCGCGAAAATTGGCCCTGCAGCTTCACGCCCTCAACGAATCCATTCCCGGCGTCACAATCAACATCGGCGCCATCGACGGCGGCTCACCCCCCAACGTAGTCCCCGATCTGGCCATCTGCCGCGTCAACATCCGCACCACCGAACCGCAGGATGAGCAGCGATGCTCGCGTCGGTGAATCAACTCATCGAAGGCCTCAATTCCACCGACGGCATCTCCGCCGAGCTCAACGGCCGTTTCACCTCTCCGCCAAAAATCCTCGACGACCGAACGCGCCGATCTTTTAGACGCAATCATCGCCTGCGGCCAGGATCTCGGCCTCTCGCTACCCCATCGCGCCACCGGCGGCGCATCTGACGGCAACAAGCTCGCCGCCGCCGGCCTGCCCAACATCGACTCCCTCGGCGTCCGCGGCGACCAAATCCACAGCCCCGACGAATTCCTCTTCAAAGACAGCCTCGTCGAACGCGCCCAGCTGGTGGCCCTTTTGCTGCATGAAATTGGCCGCCGGCGATATTGATCCCAACCCTTTTTGCCGATGATTCCCACAGCGCGACGCCTCGCGCCCAAGGCGGGAAAAACGCCGCCAGCGCCAATAAAATCACCTGTGTCTATCTGATCGTCAGCGGTCACAAAAATGGTCCTGATCCGCCCAGTTTCGCTCGCCGACCTCGACCAGCTCATCCAGCTTGCCGAACAGGCCGGCGTCGGCCTCACGACCCTCCCCAGCGACCGCGATCTCCTTCGCCGCAGAATCCTCAAATCACAACGCAGCATCGAAAATATCCCCGAACGCGCCGGCGGCGAAAGCTATCTTTTCGTCATGGAGGATGCCGATTCAGACAAAATCATCGGCGCCAGCGGCGTCGTTTCCAAAGTCGGCGGCTTCGAGCCCTTCTATGCCTATCGACTCGAAAATCAAACCACTCGACTCCGATTTTCTCAAAGTTCACAAACAAATCCCGGTCCTCCATCTAGTCCGAGAGCACGACGGCCCAGCCGAAGTCGGCTCCCTCTTTCTCTCCCCCGACTATCGCAAGAAAGATCACGGCCGATTCCTTCAGCTCGTCCGTTTCCTCTTCATCGCCGAATATCCGCAAGCCTTCGAGCCGCTCGTCGTCTCCGAGCTTCGCGGCGTCATCGAAGCTGACGGCCATTCCGCTTTCTGGGACGCCGTCGGCAAGCATTTCTTCGAGATCGATTTCCCCAAAGCCGATTACCTCAGCGTCGTCAACAAAAAATTCATCGCCGATCTGATGCCCACCTATCCGATTTACGTTCCCCTGCTTCCCCCCGAAGCCCAGCGAGTGATCGGCAAGGTTCACGAATCCAGCATCCCCGCCCTGAAAAACCTGGAGGCCGAGGGTTTCACCTTCAGCGGCATGGTGGATATTTTCGACGCCGGCGCTTGCGTCAGTTGCCCGCGCGATGAGATTCGCACCGTTCGCCAAAGCCATATCGCGGTCATCGAACAAATCACCGGCGACCCCGTCGAATCTCCAACCTACATGATCGGAAGCTTCACCCCGACATTCCGCGCCACCATCGGCTCGCTGAAGATTCTCGCCCCCGATCGCGTCTGTATCGAATCTAAAGTCGCCGATCTGCTGAAACTCTCCGTCGGCTCCGTCATCCGTTACGCGGTGCTGCGCAGCGACGCGGCTCCGCCCAAACCCCCAAAGAATCTTCCCAATGACTCCGATTGACGAACCCAAAATCTCCCGCGCAATCGCCGCCGCCCGCAGTCGCCTTCGCGACCTGGTCGATCGCGCCGCTCGAAGACCGCATTGAATATCTTCGCGCCCTTGAACAACACTACCGCACCGAAAAAGAAAAAATCACGGCCACAATCTCCTCCGAAACCGGCAAACCGCTCTGGGAATCCCGTCAGGAAGTCGATTCGATGGCCGGCAAAATCCCTATCTCAATCGACGCCTACGCCGAGCGCTGCCGCGAGCAATCCCGCCCACTCGCCGATGCCGTCGGATTCACCCGCTTCCGCCCGCACGGCGTCCTCGCAGTCCTCGGCCCCTTCAACATGCCGGGCCATCTTCCCAACGGCCACATCGTCCCCGCTCTCCTGGCCGGCAACACGGTCGTATTCAAACCCAGCGAACAAACCCCGCGCGTCGGCGATGCGATGGCCGAAGCCTTTCAGGCCGCCAAATTCCCACCCGGCGTTTTCAATCTCATCCAGGGAGACAAAGAAACCGGCGCAATCCTCGCCCGCCATACCGGCGTCAATGGCGTCCTCTTCACCGGCAGCACCGCCGGCGGAATCGCTCTCCGCCAAACCACCGCCTCCAACCCCGGCAAAATTCTCGCGCTGGAAATGGGCGGCAACAATCCCCTCATCGTCCACCAAACCAAGGATTTGCCCGCCGCCGCTTTTATCATCATCCAATCCGCCTTTATCACCGCCGGCCAGCGATGCAGCTGCGCCCGCCGACTCATCCTCATCCGCGGCCAGGAATCCGAAGCCCTTATCCAGCAACTCCTGACGATGATCCAAAAAATTCGCGTCGGCCTACCAGCAGACGACCCGCAACCCTTCATGGGGCCGCTCATCTCCGCTCAGGCCGCGACAAATCTCCTCACCGCGCAGGCCAATCTCCTCCGCGGCGGCGGGGCGGCCCTGGCCGAAATGAAACCCTCTCCGCGTTCCTCGTCGCTCTTACTCCCGGCCTGATCGACGTGACCAATATTCCCAATCGCCCCGACACCGAATTCTTCGGCCCGCTCCTGCAATTGATCCACGTGAACGATTTCGACGCCGCCATCCGCGAAGCCAACAACACCGCCTACGGCCTCTCCGCCGGTTTGATCTCCGATAACGTCGAGCTATACGAAAAATTTCTGCGAGAAATCCGCGCCGGCGTCCTGGCCTGGAACCGACCCCTCACCGGCGCCAGCAGCCAACTCCCCTTCGGCGGCATCGGCCAATCCGGCAACCACCGCCCCGGCGGTTACTTCGCCGCCGACTACGCCAGCTATTCCGTCGCATCGCTAGAAACTCCACACGCGAAACTCCCGGCACAACTTCCACCCGGGATCGTGATTTGAATATGCGCGCGACCGAAATCAATTTCGACGGCATCCCCGGCCCAACGCACAATTACGCCGGCCTTTCCATCGGCAACCTCGCCTCCCAGGCCCATACAAACGCCCCGTCCAATCCCAGACAAGCAGCCCTCGAAGGTCTCGCCAAAATGAAATTCCTGGCCGATCTCGGTATCCCCCAGGCCGTCCTTCCGCCGCATGAACGCCCCGACATCCAAGCCCTGCGCCGCCTAGGCTTCGCCGGCTCCGACACGCAGATTTTAGAAGCCGCCAGCCGTCACCCCACGATCCTTGCCTCTTGCGGCTCAGCCTCCGCCATGTGGGCCGCCAACGCCGCCACCATTTCCCCCAGCGCCGACACAACCGATCATCGCGTCCACATCACTCCCGCCAACCTCCCAACACAATTTCACCGCTCACTCGAATCCCCAACCACCGCGGCCATCTTGAAAGCGATCTTCAAAGACGAATCAACTTTCGCCCATCACGCTCCACTCCCCGCGTCAACGCATTTCGGCGATGAAGGCGCAGCCAACCACACGCGATTATGCTCATCGCACGATAGACAGGGATTGGAAGTATTCGTCTTCGGCCGCCGAGCCTTCGATCACAACGCAAGCCCAGGCCATTTCCCCGCCCGCCAAACCCTCGAAGCATCCGAAGCCATCACCCGCCTGCACCAGCTCGACCCCAAAAACACCCTGTTTCTTCAACAAAACCCCGCAGCCATCCAAGCCGGCGCATTCCACAACGATGTAGTCGCCGTCGGCAATCTCAACGTTCTGCTCTATCACACAGCCGCCTTCGCTGATCCCGTAAATGCCAACCAACAAATCCGCGACTGGTTTGGAAAATCAGGATCTTCACCCTATTTGATCGAGGTAAGCGATTCACTGATTCCCCTCGCCGATGCCGTCTCCACCTATCTCTTCAACAGCCAGCTTGTCCAACTCCCCGATCAAACCATGGCCCTGATCGCCCCGGCGGAATCGCGTGACAATCCTCGCACCCGCGATTTTCTAGAGAGCCTGCCGAAACAGAATACGCCCATCCAGCAAATCCATTATGTGGATGTCCGCCAAAGCATGAACAACGGTGGCGGGCCCGCCTGCCTGCGGCTCCGCGTTGTCCTCACCGAACGAGAACGTTCGCTGACCAATCCAGCGGTCTTTCTAACCGATGCTTTGTATACGTCACTAAAGACTTGGATTGAACGCCACTATCGAGATCGCCTAACCCCTCCTGACTTAGCGGATCCAAAGCTTCTGGATGAATCCCGCCGTGCGCTCGACGAACTTACGCGGATGCTGAATCTTGGGCCGATTTATCCGTTTCAGGTCAGCTAAAGCGAACGATATCGATCATTGCCTCTGGCGCGCTACTTCCGCGACGGCTGTCGTCGGGCGGGGTTGAGGCTCCTGTCCCATGATTTCCCGCGCCCGGTTCAACGCTTCGTCGATATTCCCGAACATATTTCCCATCCCAATTTTGTCCACGAGGCCGTATTGAGTCATCGCAAACATCGGCTGCGCATGCACGCCTGAGAGCAACAGCTGCGTTCCCTGCTTGCGGCATTTGCTGTGAAGCTCATCCAGCGCATGCATTCCCGTGGCGTCGATCGCCGGCACGCGCCGCATCCGCAGGATGAAGACTCGCGGCGGGCGCTCAAGACTTCTCAGCGTATCTTGCAGTCGATCGGCCACGCCAAAGAAAAATGGCCCATTGATCTCGTAAACTTCAACGCCCGGCGGCACATCGCGCCCGGCCACCGAATTTGGATCAGACTGGTCCGCGAATTCATCGCCGGCTTCGTCCACTTCATCGCGCATCGTGCCGACGTTGGTCACCTCCGTCATCCGCTTCATGAACAGCAATGCGGCCAGAATCATTCCGATCCCCACGCCTTTGGTCAGATCGGTCAGCACCGTCAACCCAAATGTCGTCAGCAATACCGCCATATCGCTACGTGGAGCGCGGAGGATCGATTTGAAATGATCGATCTCCGCCATATTCCAGGCAACCATCACCAGAATCGCGGCCAGCACGGCCAGCGGGATTCGGCTCGCATACGGCGCCAGCAGAACCATCAAAATAAGCAACGTGACAGAATGCACCATTCCCGCCAGAGGAGTTCGGCCGCCTGCTTTGACGTTGGCGGCCGTCCGAGCGATCACGCCGGAACTGGGGATGCCGCCGAAGATGACGGAAGCGATGTTCGCCACACCCTGGGCAACCAACTCGCAATTGCTTTTGTGTCTGCCACCGATCATCCCATCAGCCACGACGGCGCAGAGCAGCGATTCGATCGCGCACAGCAGGGCGATCGTCGTCGCCTCGGGAATTAGCGTGACCGCTTTATTCCACGCGACTGACACATCATTCCAACTCGACAATTTCACCGGCAGATGCGGCTTAGGCAGCATGCTCGGAATTCCACCAAAACGCGTCCCCAATGTTTCGAGTCCACTGTGGGTCTGCGGGTTCGCCGCCAGATGCAGTGCCGAGACAAGAACCGCGCCGATGATCACCACAATAATCGCCCCCGGAATGCGCGGAATGAATCGGCGAATCAGCATCAGGATGACAAATGATCCAATCCCAAATCCAGCCGCCAGCCAATTGATCGTGTGCAACGATTGAAACAGCACATGCCAGCAGGAAAGAAAAGCCGACGGCGGATTATGAACCAGTTGCCCCTTGTCGTTCACATAATTTACGCTCAACCCCAGCAGATCGCGGATTTGCGAAGTAAAGATGATGACGGCAATCCCGCTGGTAAACCCGGTCGTTACCGGATACGGAATAAATTTGATCATCGTCCCGAGCCGCGAGAGCCCCATGATGATCAAAATGACGCCCGCCATAATGGCCGCGATGCAAAGCCCGTCGTACCCATCGCTGGGCAACGATCCCGGCGACAATCGCCATGAACGCCCCGGCCGGCCCCCCGATCTGCACTCGGCTCCCCCCAAGCAGCGATATCAAAAACCCAGCGATGATCGCGGTAAAAAGCCCCTGCTCCGGCCGCACCCCGCTCCCAATCGCCAGCGCAAGCGAAAGCGGCAGCGCGATGATCGCCACCGTCACTCCAGCAGCCAGATCATTGAAGAAAAACTTCCGCCCATACCCCTCGCGCAGGCAGACGATCGTTTTCGGCAAAAATGCATCGGGGATTTTCCGGCGCCCCGGCCCAAAAAAACCAAACAGTGATGCCGGGGATTTCAATTCTGTCATTGGGATCTCGATAGCTTGTTAGTATTGATCTTATCGGCAATTTAATCCGCACACGCAAGTTGATCCGGCATCTTCCCCTTTATCGGCCATGTCCCTTACAATCGCCGCATGATCAAAACCCGATTTGGAAAAACCGGATTCCACGTCACCCCGCTGGGGTTTGGTGCTGCAGAGATCGGTTATCTAAAGCCCGAGCGCGAGCAGGCCTCTGCTGTCCTCAATCTCCTGCTCGATGAAGGCGTCAACGTCATCGACACCGCCGCCAGCTACGAAAATTCCGAGGAAATCATCGCCGATGCCATCGGCCATCGCCGTAGCGAATTCGTCCTGATCAGCAAATGCGGCAACCGTGTCGGCGAAATGCAGGGCGAAGACTGGACCGCATCTCGATCACCCAAACCGTCGAACGCTCCCTACGCCGCCTTAAAACGGATGTGCTGGATGTCATGCTGCTCCACACATGCGATGAGCCCACGCTGCGAAAGGGCGAGGCACTCGGGGCATTGGTCAAAGCCCGCAATGCGGGCAAAGTCCGCTTCGTCGGCTACAGCGGCGACAACCAGGCCGTCGCCCACGCCGCGACGATCCCCGATGTCGCTGTCATCGAAACATCCGTCAACATCGTCGATCAGGCCAACATCGAGCAGGTTCTCCCAGTCGCAAGAAAACATGACGTCGGCGTCCTGGCCAAGCGTCCCGTCGCCAACGCCGCCTGGAAAAAAATCGAGCAGCAACCCGGCTTTTATGGCAAGTACGCCCAGACCTACATGGAACGCCTCGCCAAAATGAATCTCAATCCAGCCGAACTGGGAATCACCACCGCGCCGGAATTAGCATGGCCCGAGCTCGCCCTCCGATTCGCCATCAGCCACGCCGGCGTTCACAGCGCCATCATCGGAACCATCAATCTGCAAAACACCCGGCGGAATATCGAGTTCGCCAAAAAGGGTCCGCTGCCCGATGAGGCCGTAAAGAAAATCCGAGGCGCGTTCAAAGCCGCTCAGGGCGGCGAAAATTGGCCGGGATTGACCTGAAACCCATGGCCACGGACGGCAACACGATCACGGGCTGGCCCGCGCTCTTCACCACGCGGCGCGTCTTCCTTCCATTAGCTCTGATTTTCGGCACTCTCTTCATTTTCATTACGCCCCCGTTTCAGGTTCCCGATGAGTACATGCACTTTTATCGCTCGTACCAGGTCTCCGAAGGAAGATTGACAGCCTATCGCGTTGGCGAAGATATCGGCGGCTACCTGCCGCGCAGCCTTGTGGAATTAGGTGATCGCCTTCCAAACGGCCTGCAACGCGATCCCAATTTTCATCTCCATTTCCAGGATATCTGGAAGCTACGCACCATTCCGCTTCACCCGCAGGATCAAATATTCGTCGTCTTCGGCGCCGTCTCCTGGCATTCGCCGATGAATTATTTTCCACAAGCCGCCGCCATCGCCATTGGACGCAGCTTCGGCCTCACGCCCCTCTGGCTTCTCTACTGCGGGCGGGGGGGCAATCTGATCTGCTGGACCCTGCTCGCCTATTTCGCGATCCGCCTGATCCCCATCATGGATTGGACGCTCATGCTTCTCGCCCTCATGCCAATGTCACTGGCTCAGGCATCATCCCTTTCAGCCGACGCAACCGTCAACGGCGTCTGCTTCCTCTTCGTCGCCGCAGCCATGCGACTGCGCCCTCGGCGAGCGCACCGACTATGACAACCGCGCGCACGCATCGCCTTCACCCTCCTCGGCGCGGCAGTGGCACTAGCCAAGACCGCCTACATTCCCCTCACCATCCTTTTTCTCCTGATTCCCGCAAGACAAATTCCCCAGCCGCCGCCGCTATTGGACTACGTTTTCGCTCTTCATGCTCGCCTGCCTCGCAATAATCGTCGCCTGGTCGCTCTGCACGTTCGGCACTCAAAGCTACACAGCCCCGGATGTCTCCCCGCGCCTGCAGGCCACTACATGCTGCATCATCCCATCGATGCCCTACATCGCGAAGTGGGAATGCTCCTTTCAATCCCATATCTCACCTCCATCATCGGACACTCGGCTGGGACGACATCCGACTTTGGCGGCCATGTGAACAGCCTACTGGCTGGTCCTCTTCGACAACCGCCGAATCGGCGGCTGGCCGAATATTCGCCTCACCGCCCGGCAAAGACTCCTCCTCGCAACCGCCGCCGCGCGGCTGTTGGGTCCTCGTCTTCACACTCATCTATCTCACCTTTACCCCCGTCGGCGGCCGAAGCATCAACGGCCTGCAAGGCCGCTATCTGATCCCCGCCACGCCTCCATTTTTCCTGATGTTTTATCCCGGCCCCGCGCCGCGTCGCGATTTCCCGTCGGCCCTTCATCACCGTCTTTCTCCGCCATCTTTTCCGTCTACGCACTGGCGGTGCTTGTGCGGCGATTCTATATCTGGTAGTGAGCCAGGAAGATGGACGATGCTATCGCTTCCCTTGCCGATCCGGCCGCCCAGATTCATCGGCAAAACCGCATCGCGCATTGGGATGCCCTCGCCCGCGTGCGCGATCCCACGCAAAGGTTTCGGCGGAGGCTATCGCCGCCGGCTTGCCGAGGTTTACCGATATCTTCTCATCGCCCGGCCTGCGCGTCGCCGAATTGGGCTGCGCCCAGGGCGATCTTCTGGCGGCCCTGAATCCATCGGTCGGCGTCGGCGTCGATTTTTCCGGCGAAATGCTCACCCGCGCCGCCGCCCGCTATCCCGATCTCACCTTCGTGCAGGCCGATGTCCATGATCTCGTGCTCGATCAAACCTTCGACGTCATCATTCTTTCCGATCTGATCAACGATCTCTGGAACGTGCAAACGGTCTTCGAGCATGTCCGGCGATATTGCCACCCCCGCACGCCGCATCGTCCTGAATTTCTACAGCCGACTGTGGGAATTCCCCTTCGCATCGCCGAGCGGATGGGGCTCGCCAAGCCAACGCTTCAGCAAAACTGGCTTGACGTGAACGATGTCGCCAATCTGCTGTATCTCTCCGGCTTCGAAATGATGCGGCACTGGGCCGAAGTGCTCTGGCCCGCGCCGACGCCGCTCGTCGAGCCGCTGTGCAACCGATTTCTGGTGAAGCTGTTTCCCTTTCGCAGCGGCCGCGCTGACCAATTTCGTCGTCGCCCGCCCGCTGCCGGCGAGCGAGTTGACCGGCCAGCCCGCCCGCGCATTTCCGTCCTCGTTCCCGCCCGCAATGAAGCGGGAAACATCGAACAGTTGATCGATCGCGTTCCCGAAATGGGCGGCGGCACCGAAATCATTTTCGTCGAGGGACATTCCACCGACGATACCTATCGCCGCCATCGAACGCGCCATCGCCGCTCATCCGGAGCGCTGCTGCAAAGCTCCTCAAGCAAACCGGCAAAGGCAAAGGGCGACGCGGTCCGCTGCGGATTTGCCGCCGCGACCGGCGACATCCTCACCATCCTCGATGCCGACCTGACCGTCCCGCCCGAAGATCTCCCCACCTTCTTCGAGCTCCTCCGCAGCGGCAAAGCCGATTTCGCCAACGGCGTCCGCCTCGTCTATCCCCGCGAGGAAAACGCCATGCGGACGGCCAACCTCATCGGCAACAAATTCTTCGGCTTCGCCTTCTCCTGGATGCTCGGCCAGCGCATCAAGGACACGCTCTGCGGCACCAAAACGATCTGGAAAAAAGATTACGAACTTCTCGCCGCCAACCGCGCCTATTTCGGCGATTTCGATCCGTTCGGCGATTTCGATCTCCTCTTCGGCGCGGCCAAGCTTAGCCTGAAAATCGTCGATGTCCCCGTTCGCTATCGCCAGCGCACCTACGGCACCACCAACATCCAGCGCTGGCGGCATGGATTGCTTCTGCTCCGCATGGTCCTTTTCGCCGCCCGGCGAATGAAGTTCATCTGATGAATTCACGATGACGCCTTAGCATCGCGCAGCAACTGGCTCTCGCAATCCCCTCACGCGAGGACTCTCCATCGACGATCCGCAGAACGACGGAACTCCGCCGCCGGATCATCCGCGAAAAGCCGTTTCTCCGGCAGATTTATATCGAATGGTATCAATTCATCGCGGCGGCGATTCCCGCCGGCCCCGAACCGCGTTCTCGAGCTCGGCTCCGGTGCCGGTTTCCTCGACGAATTCGTTCCCAATCTCATCACCAGCGAAATTTTCCCCTGCGCCGGCGTCAAATTGGTTCTCGACGGCCAATGCCTTCCCTTTGCCGACGATGCCAGCCTCCGCGCGATCGTCATGACCGATGTTTTGCATCACATTCCGCCAGCCGCGGCTCTTTTTTCGGAAGCCGCCCGCTGCGTCCGGCCCGGCGGGGTG
Organism: uncultured Phycisphaerales bacterium; assembly: GCA_963773725.1. GTDB lineage: Bacteria > Planctomycetota > Phycisphaerae > Tepidisphaerales > Tepidisphaeraceae > PALSA-1353. The sequence goes on along the minus strand of CAVZCA010000004.1, from coordinate 335,121 downwards.
GTCGTCGCGATCGAGCCCTGGGTCACCCCCTGGTCGTGCTGGGTTTACACTCGACTTTCATTACGAGCCGTTCGAGCCGCAAAGACCCCGTGTGGGAAATTCCCCCTGCGCGGCCCCTTGTCCGGCGCGAACGGCGCGATGCCTTGGATCATTTTCCAATCGCGACCGCACACAATTCGAGCAGGAATTTCCCCAGTGGGAAATCCGCTCCATCCAGCCCCGCATGCCGGTGCGATATCTTCTCTCCGGCGGCGTCTCGCCTCCGAAGCCTGATGCCCGGTTTCACATTCGGATTCTGGCGCGGCGTCGAATCGATGCTGCATCCATTGCGCGACAGCGCTGGCCATGTTCGCCCAGATAACGCTGCTTCGCGACGCGGTTAAAATTATGACCCATGACAACCGTACAAACAAACCCCCACGCCTGAAACTTCTGCACCGCGGATGAATACGTCGGCGTCAACAGCGATCGATCCGATCCGCTTCTACCACTGGCCGATTTTCGGCCCGATGTATCGCCGCCGCGTGGAACTCTGCCTCGGCGAATGCCGCGGCGGCGAATCGCATTCTGGAAATCGGCTTCGGCACCGGCCTCACCTTCCTGAACCTCCACGAATGTACAAGGAAATTCACGGCCTCGATCTCACCGCCGACACTGCCGCTGTCCAGGCCGCCTTCGCCAAACGCGGAATATCAACACCGATCTCCGCCAGGGCAACGTCCTGGAGATGCCATATCCCGAAAATGAGATTTCGACACCGTTCTCTCATCAGCATTCTGGAACATCTGAAACCCGAGGACCAACCCAAGGCGTTCGCGGAAATCCGCCGGGTTCTCAAGCCCGGCGGACAAGTGGTCTACGGCGTCCCGATCGAGCGGCCGCTGATGGTTTTCATGTTCCAGCTGCCTCGGCTGCGATATCCGCAAGGAACATTTCTCCACCGAGAAAGATGTCGCCGCCGCCGCCGGACAAGCCATGCAGAAGGTGCGCGTGTTCCAGATGCATCAGCCAGCCCCGATTTTCGGCCCGGTTTATGAAGTCGGCCATTTCATCAAGCCAGCCCAAATAGCCGAAACCGATCCTGCAAATCCCAGTTTTAACCACTTGCTGCAATCCGGATAGATGGCTTTGCACGCACTGCGAACTAGCAGCGAAATTTCCTGATAGTCGACACTAGTCTGTCATCGTGATTATCCGGGTTCGAATGACCTCGTCGATAATCAGCTTCGGACAATTCTCCATCAGTTCCAGCGACGATATGTCCTGGCGTTGCTGTTTGTCGCCGCCGCCGCCGGCATCGCCTATCTCATCAATCCCCGCATCGGCGAAAGCACCGCGTCCCTATTCTTCGCGGCCGTTATTCTCAGTGCCTGGACCGGCGGCCTCGGGCCGGGTTGCTCGCCACCGCCATCGCCGCATTTCTCGCGGGAAGCGTCTATCGACTGAATCCGGTCGGTTCGCCCGGGTTTCGGCTGGGACGACTGGTCTTCAGGCCGGCGTCTTCGTCGCTGTCGCGCTGCTCATCAGTTCGCTCACCTCACATGCCGCCGGCGCCGAGGCCGCCGTACAAAAAGCCTACGACGAGCTCGAAACCAGAATCGACGAACGAACCAGCGAACTCAGCCACTCCAACGCTCTCCTCCGCGAAAGCGAAGAACGATTTCGCCTGCTGGTCGAGGGCGTCGCCGACTACGCGATCGTCATGCTCGATTCCAACGGCACGGTCGTCAGTTGGAATCCGGGCGCAGACCGCATCTTCGGCTTCTCCCACGATGAGGCGATCGGACTCAATGCCTCGGCGTTTTATACGCCGGAGGAAATCGCGCGCGGCAAACCCGCCGCCGATCTCCTCGATTGCCGCCCAGCTCGGCCGGCGCGAAGACGAAGGCTGGCGCGTCCGCCAGCGATTCCACCCGGTTCTGGGCCAACGTCATCACCTCCGGCCTCCGCGACGAAGAAGGCAGCCTCCGCGGCTTCGCCCAAATCACCCGCGATGTCAGCGAGTTGCGATCCCTCGAAAAAGAAGTGCTGGAAATCAGCGAACGCGAGCAGATGCGCATCGGCCACGATCTCCATGACGGCGTCGGCCAGGAACTGACCGGCGTCGCCCTGCTCACCCAAAACCTCCGGCAAAGGCTGGCGCAGCAGGGTTTGCCCGAAGAAGCCCAGGCCGCTCGAATCGCCTCGCTGATCAATCGCGCCCTGGAGCAGGCCCGCAAGCTGGCCCGCGGATTTTCCCCGCTGGAGCTCGGTCCACAGGGCCTCGAAACCGCTCTGCGCGATCTGGCCTCCAAAGTGCAGACCTCCATGCAGTGCGCCTGCACTCGTCAATTGCCGCGGACCGCTGAATATCGCCGATGATGCCGCCGCATTGCATCTGTTCCGCATCGCCCAGGAAGCGGTCAATAATGCCGTCCGCCACTCCCACGCCAAGCAAATCCGCATCGAACTTGATACAATCGATGGCACTGACGACGCTGGCCGTTCATGATGACGGCGTCGGAATGCCCGCCGCCGGACCGCGCAACAAGGGTATGGGAATCAGCGTCATGCAATACCGAGTCCGAATGATCGGGGGTACGCTCGATTAAAGCTCCGCATCCGGAACTTCGGTCATATGCACGTGCCCAACACCAAGGAACCATGAATCACCCGCAACCCGCCGACAAAAAGCGGCCTCAATCCTCAGCCACGCGACGACCGCGAGTCTTACTGGTCGATGACCATCCCATCGTTCGCGAAGGCCTGGCGCACGCGATCGAAATGGAAGGGGACATGATCGTCAGCGGCATGGCCGAGACCGCCGATCAGGCCATCGAATCTCATTCAAAAGCCGCAACCCGACATCGTCGTCACCGATCTCTCCCTCTCCGGCCGCCCGGGCATGGAACTCATCAAGGAAATCCGCACTTCCTGGCCGTCTCTTCCGATCCTGGTCCTCTCCATCCACGATGAAGACCTCTGGGCCGAGCGCGTTCTGCGTGCCGGCGCGCAGGGATACGTCATGAAATCCCACGCGACCGAAAAAGTGATGGAGGCCATGCGCCGAGTTCTGTCGGGGGGCTCTGGCTCAGCGACATACTGAACTCCGTCGCTTCTCGGCCGGTTGACCCATCGCCGAAACGCCGCCAGCGGAACTCCGCTTGCCACGCTCAGCGACCGCGAGCTGGAAATTTTCCAGATGATCGGCCGGGGATTGTCCGTCAAGGAAATCGCGCAGCAATTGTTTCTCAGTTCCAAAACGGTGGAAGTCCATCGCGAGCACGTCAAGGAAAAACTGGGGCTAGAAGCAGTGCCGAATTGCTGCGCTATGCGGTGACCATACGCTGGAAGAGCCGAAAGGATTAGAGTTCAAGCAGCTCGCTCGTTGGTCCACCTCGAAAAAAAATATCGCATCGCCGGATTTCGAAAAAATCGCGCAAAACCTTCACCAAAGAACACGTATATAGAGGGGGAACGGTTTTTTCCTTTCGCCGCACCAAAATGGCGACACTTTCTCTAAAACTCGGAAATAACCAGACATTTCGGGACATCTGAAGGGGCTCGGGCCGCCAAAAACCGCGTTTATTGCACAATTTTGGCATAGGGAAAATCCCTATGGGAAAATGGGCAAATCAGCATGACGAACGGGATCAAAATGACTTTACTACTACGCAGCTAGTTTTTGTTCACTTGCGATCCCGTTGTGTCACCGTCGCGTCCGGGCTCCTAGGGGGGGCCGGACTCGTCGAACACAGCGGGTTTTTCTTTGCGCGGTAATCTTCAGTACGCCCGGACCATCTTCGCCTGCGGATATGCATCCACCAGAATCTGCGCAAAATTCTGTCCCTCCGCGGCCCGGGCCTCGGCGCACCACTGGCACATCCCCACTCCATGGCCAAACCCGTGGCCTTCATAGAATGTCACCGAATCAGAATTGGGATCTCCGTTGATCTTGCAATAACTGCTCGGAAGCGTTGGGCCGGGCGGCGCATCGGTGTTCATGGCCGAGCGGAGTTGCTCAGCCGGCCAACTGTATTGAACGCCGCGAGTATCGGTCACCAGCACGCGATTCGGCCGGCCGTATCGGTTGACCCCTTGCAGATCGATTCGATAAACGCCGGCGATGTTCAATTCCGATATCGCTCGCCCAAGCTCTCTGCTCCTCCGCTCAGACCAAAGATGAATGCGCCGGGTCAACTCCGTCTTTCTGATCGTGATCGGACCCCAGTTGAAATATTTCGACCCGTTGCAGCAGGCCCCGTGCGATTGTTCGCCCAGCGGCGGAATATACGGCTCGCCGGGAAATGCGTCCGAAGCGGCCTGGGTGACGCCGCCGCAGCAACTGCTGAAATATGCCTTGAAAATCGTCCCGTCGCCGGGGCCATATGTCAGCACGACGCCGCTCGTGGCCGCGACCGCCTGGCGGCTCTTGCTCGTTTCGCCGTTGATCCCGCCGTACATCTGGCTTCGCTCATCCGCGAAAACATCCCACGCCCGCCCCTCCCCGGTGTGTGCGTTTCATAAAGCGCATACGTCCGCGAAGCGACCGCCTGTGCCTTGATCGCCTCGATCGGCCAGCTTGGATACATCTCCTCGGTAACGACGCCGGCCAGATAATCTTCAGCATCCACGTCGTTGATGACGTTGAACCGTCCCGCTCCAACCGGCAGTAGACGGATGACCCGCGATATGAGGTGCGATTGACTTCGAATCGGATCACTATTCGTCGGCTGCAGTTTGATCACCCCCGTGCGAATGATTCGCCGCCCGATATGCCAGCCGTCCGCTGCCAGCGATACGGTGGTAGTCAATCCGCGGGGAAATGCGATCGCGCCATTGGCAGGGAATTGTCGAGGGTGATTTGCGGCTCATCCGCAACCAGTTCAGCCCGATCCACATTTTCAAGCAGCAAAACGCGGATGGGAGGAGCGGTCGAGACAACCGGCGTGGTATCCGATTCCTGGCTGCATCCAAAAGGCAACAGCAGTCAAAAACAGAATGAAGCCCCAGCGTGGGGAAATATCGCATCATGGCCTCCTTGCCCTGATCCTGCGATCCAAATCAGTCTTATTCTTCCAGCTTCCGCAACTTCATGCCAAACGTGGCCAAGCTGCTGCTTGATTTCATTCAGGCTGGTCTGGCCGAAATTCTTGCAGCCAAGCAATTCGTCTTCCGTGCGAGCCGCCAGTTCGCCAAGCGCATTGATATTGAGCCGCTGCAGCGCCTTCCGGCTCCGGACGGAAAGTTCCAGATCAGCGACGTTCTTGCTGAGGATTTCCGGCGGAACATTCCCGGCCGACGGGAACGGTACGGCGAACGGCGTTCTTGGAATCATCCGCTGCCTGGCCGAGGCGCAGGCCCTTCTGCGCCAGCAGTGCCTTGATCTCGTTCAGGCTCGTCTCGCCGAAATTCTTGTAGCTGAGCAATTCCTGCTCGGTCGTCTTCAGCAGATCGCCCAGCGTGCGGATGTTCATCTTCTTCAGGCAATTCCGGCTTCGGACGGACAGTTCGAAATCGGTGACCGGAACATTCAGGATCGCATTGCGGCGGTCGCCCCGGCCGTCGAGGTCCTCGTCGTAATGCATGCTCCGGGCCGATTCGACGTCCTTCATGTAGAGCCGGGCGCGGATGTTATTCGGATTGGTGCGAAGCACCGCGTCGAGACAGCGATGGGCTTCGTCGTAATGGTTGTTGTCTTCGTAAAGAATCGCCAGGTTCATCAGTGCATTGAGATGCACCGGCGGGCTGGTGCAGATTCGCTCGTACAGCTCGATCGCCTTGGCGTCTTCCGCCCGGCGGTCGTAGAGCACGGCCAGATGAAATGCCGCCTGCTCGTGGTCGGGATTTTCGTTCAGCGACCGCTCGTAGAATTCGATCGCCTTTTCGTGCAGGGCTTGCTGCTCGGCATCAAGGCCTCGTCGATAATATTCCTCAGCCGCCCGATCGTTAATTGACGACACTGTCGCTTCGCTCATCTTTTAGTTTCCAATTCTCAGATAAAACCGCTGGATCATGCCTGGGCGTAAACTGGCCCGGCAACGAGATTACCGTAATACTAAGTGGACGGCGGCGGACTCGTCAACCTGTGCCCGGTCGCCGGCCGTATGGCCCCATTGAAAACAGTTGCGATTTTGGCCAATCCGCTCGCCGGGCGAGGCAAGGGCCGCCGGGCCGCTGAGACCCTGCAACAAACCCTCCAGGCCGCCGGAATCGCCGCCACAACCCTGTTTGACGCTCCCGTAGCGGCGAATCCGGAGGTATTGGCATCAGCAGACGCGATAATCGCCATCGGGGGCGACGGAACACTGCGCGCCGTCGCCAGCCGATGCCTCGAGGTGCGCGGAAATATCCCGCCCCTTCTCCCAGTACCGATGGGAACTGCCAATCTCATGGGCCAATATTTAAAAATCCGCTGGCAGCCGGAAGATTTGGCGCAGCGGGTCCTTCAATCGATCCAGGCCGCCAAGGTCATCATGCTGGACGCGGCACAAGCCAACGGCCAATTGTTCCTCGTCATGGCCGGCATCGGCATCGACGGCCAGATCATTCACGAGATGGACCGAATTCGCAGCGGCCCAATCCAATATGCCAGCTATGTGATCCCAGCCGCACTGGCCCTCGCAAAATATCGTTATGTCCCGCTCGAGGTCACGGTGGACGGCGAAATGATTTTCGCCTCCGCTCCAGCAATGGCGTTCATCGCCAACATCAGCGAATACGGAACAGGATTTCCAGTGGCGCCGGACGCGCAACCAGATGACGGCCTCCTGGATATCTGCATCGTCCCAATCGTTTCGCTGGCAGAGGGAGTCCGCCAATTTTTTCACGCAGCGGCGGGAGAACTTGTACTGGGCGAGGGAGTCGTTTACGCCGCGGAAAAGAAATTGAAATCCATTCGCCAACGCCAGTACCAGTCCAAATCGACGGCGACCCCGCCGGCCATACGCCAACACGCATTGGCTTGCTTAGCACGCGCGTGCCCTTCATCGTGCCGGTGTGATGTAGTTTAAAGCAGTGCTATGAAGTCGTCGGGCGTTAATCCCATATCAGTAATAATGCCGCGGAACGTTCCCGGCTTCAGATCTTTACCGGAATGCATCGGAATGACCACGCGTTTCTGATCCAGCGAACGATAATAAACGGCATGACTGCCGCGCTGTCTGTCAAAAATAAATCCAATCGATTGCGCGACTCTCGCCACATCACGAGCGCGAACGGCGGGAAGTTTGCTCATGCCGAGATCGCCACGTCAATCGGTCTGATAAGGATATCTTCAACCGGAGGCTGCTCATTGTGAGCGATCATGCTCTCAAGATACGCACTGATCGCCTCGCGTGCATTCGCCAAAGCTTCATCAACTGTTTCACCTTCAGTATGACATCCGGGCAGCGCTGGACACGATACGTGATATCCCCCTTCAGCCTCGCGTTCCAGGACAACAGTGTAGCGATGAGTCATAACCATATTATACCATACTTGCTTCCCATCCGCGTGCCCTTTATCGTGCCCATGTGAGCAAAACCACCGATATTCTGCAGCGGAATCATACCCCGCTTTTCGTCATCGCCGGCCCTTGCGTGATCGAATCGGAAAAACTCTGCCTGACCATCGCCGGCAAAGTAAAAAAAATCTGCGACAAGCTGGGCCTCGCCTTTATCTTCAAGGCCAGCTTCGACAAAGCCAACCGCTCAAGCAATGACAGCTTCCGCGGCCCAGGACTCCATGATGGGCTGAAAATCCTGGAAAAAGTAAAACGCGAGATCGGCGTGCCGGTGCTGACCGACATTCACGAGCCACTGCAAGCCGCGACCGCCGCCGAGATCGTGGACGTCCTCCAAATCCCCGCGTTTCTCGCCCGCCAGACAGATCTCCTCCTGGCCTGCGGCCAAACCGGGCGATGGATCAACGTCAAAAAAGGACAATTCATGTCCCCGGCAGAAATGAAAAACGCCATCGAAAAAATCAACTCGGTCGGCAACCGCCAGATTCTCCTCACCGAGCGCGGCACGTTCTTCGGCTACAACCGCCTGGTGAACGATTTCACCGGCCTCGCCGTCATGAAAGAACTCGGCTGCCCGGTCGTCTTCGACATCACCCACAGCACCCAACTCCCAGCCGGAATGGGCAACCAAAGCGGCGGCAATCCAAAATATTCTCCGCTTTTAGCCCGCGCCGCAGTGGCCGCGGGAGTCGATGGCCTCTTCCTCGAGTGCCACCCAAACCCCAAAGCCGCCAAGAGCGACGTGGCAACCGTGCTCGATTTGAAACTGGTTGAGCCACTACTCACCGATTGCAGGCGAATCGCTGATTTGAAGCTAAACAAAACGTGAAGCACCATACGTAGCTTTTACGGAATGGAGTCCGTATGAGATTGAAGCTTGTTCTGTTGATATTGATCATCAGTTGTTTCGAATCAACTGTTCTCGCCGATGATTCAACCACGCAATTAAGCCCCGATATAACCGTCCGGCAACTGGCCGCGAACCTCTGGATTCACACCAGTATTCAGCGCTACGCCGGCGGAGTCATCATTCCATCAAACGGCCTGATCGACGAAACCGATCAGGGCTGCATCCTCATCGACACCGCCTGGAACGACCAGCAAACCCAGCGAATCTGCGATTGGGCAAGCGCAACACTGCAAAAGTCCATTCGTCTCGCGATCGTCACGCATGCCCACAACGATCGAATCGGAGGCGTCGGCTATCTTTTGAGTCGCAACATTCCCGTGATGGGCTTGAAAATGACCGGCGATATCGCAAAAACGCGGAACATGGCCGGGCCGAACCAGCCATTTGATCTCAATGCCGGGAAATCCAAACAAATTGAAGGGCTCGAGCTTTTTTACCCCGGAGCCGGCCATGCGCCGGACAACATCGTGGTTTGGTTTCCCAACGAACGAGTTTTATTCGGCGGCTGCCTTATCAAATCAGCGGATGCGGGGAACCTCGGTTTCGTCGGCGACGCCAATCTGAAAAATTGGCCGGGCGCGGTGAACGCCGTGAAGGATCGCTATACCGCCGCGCAAATTATTGTTCCCGGCCACGGAAATCCCGGCGGCCAAAAGCTCATAGATCACACACTGGAATTGCTCGCCAAGGCCGGTTCAACAACCCAGCCGGCAAACGCCGAGTTACTGCATTGACGCATTTCCGCCCGCTCATTTCACTTTGACGCTGATCTTCAAATGCGTGCAAACCCACGCAACAGCCATCACCAGCACCGGAACCGCGATGCAGATGGACACCAGAAGATATCGCCGCACATTTCCGGTCGTCGGATTCGGCACAACCAGCCGATCGCAGCGCCCGGTCAGTTGCACCGTCTCCGGATGATCCAGCTCATTTTTCATTTCCAATGCGGATGGCATAGCGATCCTGCGGAAGTCGAGCCATCGCGTGCAGAATAATCTCCTCGACCTGCGGAGAAATTTTGTCGTTCCGCTTGCGTGGCGCAACCGGATCGCCGCTGAGTCGGCTGTTCATGATGATGAACGGATTCGCCCCTTCAAACGGCACTGAGCCGGTCACCATCTCATATAGAATCGCGCCAAGGCTGTAGATATCCGTGCGGGCGTCGCCGCGCTTGCCCTTGACCTGCTCCGGAGCCATGTAATCCGGCGTCCCCATCGCCGGCGTGAAATCCGCCAAACGTCAGCCGCCGCTGCCCCTCGAATTTGGCGATGCCGAAATCCATGATCCGGATGCTCCCGTCGTTGCAGATCATGATGTTGTCCGGCTTCAGATCGCGATGAACCACATCATGCTCGTGCATGTAATGCAGCGCCTCGCAAACCCGGCTGATGATCTTCAGCGCATCCGTGCTCCGGCATCGGCCGGATCGTGTGCATCAAATGCCCCAGCGTCTGCCCCTCCAGATATTCCATGACGATGTAAGGCCGGCTTTTTTTGATCGAGTCATCATCGATCATCTTCAGGATGTACGGATGCTGCAAGCGCCTTTCCGATCGCCTGCTCGCGCTGAAATCGCTGGTAAAATCCGGGATCGGATTCGAATTGCATGAACGGAACTTTCAAAGCCACCACGTCGCCGGTGTCTGATCAATGGCTTTGAAGATCGACGCCATCCCGCTTCGGCTGATGATGTCGGTGATTCTGAATCGGCCATCGAGAACCTGGCCTACTTCCAATTCGCTTCCCATGATGGCAGGGCTCTCTTTCTGAAAAGTCGGTAAGCCGCGATAGTAGCTCAGGCGTTCGATCGCCTGAACCTGGATGACCTGCACGGAGAGGTTGTCATCCGCGCCGCGCCGCTCGGCCAGCCTGACTAGCGATTTGCATGCCTCCTCGGCGGACTGCTTGGTGACTGTCTCATAAATCTCCCCTTCGGTGATCTGCGACCACATACCGTCGCACATCTGCACGACAATGTCGCCCCGGTGAACGTTGATGGTGTGGTAGTCCACACGAATGGTCGGCTCCTGTCCGACGCTCCGTGTCAGGACCGAGCGCATCTGGCTGCTCATCGCTTCGTCAACATTGATCAGCCCCAGCTTTAACTGCACTCCGGCATACGAATGATCGTTGGTCACCCGGCGAATGCGATCCTGCTGAATGACATACACCCGGCAATCGCCGACGTGCCCGATGTTCACTTCGTTGTGACGAAATAGGCTGACGGTCATCGTCGTGGCCATCCGGCCCGCGCCGTTGTGCTTCACGTTCTGGTCATAAATCGCGATGTTCGCGGCGCTAAATATTTGGAACAGGGTCTGCGTCGGCGACGCCAGCGGTTTGGATTCCAGAAAAGCCTTTACGGCCGTCTGGCAGGCCATTTGGCTGGCGACTTCGCCGCGCGCCTGCCCTCCAACCCCATCGGCAAGGATGGTGATCGCCCCCCGATTCCGCCAGTCAGTCCTGATCCTTCGGCTGCCAATAGGCGACGCAATCCTCGTTATGCTCGCGGACAGGTCCCTCGATGGATAACGAGGCGTAGGTAATCAGCATAAATAAGAAGCCAAAATGCGGTTGGAGGTGAGATTTTAAATTTCGCCAGAAACAATACAAGTAAATGACCCCGCGAGTACCCGTTCGCAACATTTGGAGCATTTCGCCCAAGTTTGAGGCTGACCATTTCTGGAGTAAGCCGATATGCATAATCTTTAAGCAACTCCACACATTCTCCTAAAATCCTAATATTAATGCCTTTGTCGTATATCTCTCTGATTTTCCTAGAGCGTCTATTGCAAAATGCACTTATTGCAAGTGGCACATCATTTGAGATTGCCAATTAACCACGCGTTTTGTGTTTTAGCGTTTAAAGGAGAGTGATTGTGGCAACTGAAACTCCAACTCCAAGCGGAACCTCCCCAAGGCAACGCTGGGCCTGACCGGGCTGACGAGCAATGCCATGGCGCTGATCGCGCCAGGGGCCTTCCTGTGGCTGACGTTCGGTGGCCAAGTGCTAACCGGCGCTCCCGCAGCCGGAATGTCCATGTGGCTGGGCATTCTATTCGCCTTGCTGCTTTGCTTGCAACAGCCGTCGCTTATGCGGAATTGTCCAAGCTTTATCCCGGCGCGGGCTCCAGCTACTTCTTTGCCGAACAGGCATTCCTCTCCAAGAAGCAGGCTTTCAAATTCGCCCGTGTCTCTAAATTCATGGTTGGCTGGGCAAGTCACCTCTACTACTGGGTTTATCCGGGCGTGATGGTCGGCGTCACCGCGATGATCGTCGGATACATGATCGGCCAGGTTGACTCACACTTTTCGGATGGCAGCCATTTCAGCGCCTCCATCCCCAGTCCCATCTTCATGTGGGTCTTCTGCATCTTCTTTTCATTCATGGTTTCCTACATCGCCTATCGCGGCGTTGTTGGATCCACGGGCGTCGGTGTTGCGATCAACGTCACGCAGATCACCGCATTGCTGCATCTTCTCCGTGCTGGCCATAGCCCATCGTGCCAATCACCCCGAAGGCAGCGCGATCTGGGTTCTCAATTCCAACGGTGCTCCCACTCAATACGCTCAGGATACCATGCCTGATCCAGCGAATCCGCCCAAGATGATTCCCGATTCCGCACATCCCGGCCAGCAAATGGTCGATCCGGCCAATCCGGGAGGGACGCTCCCCAAAGTTGACTCCAGCGGCAACGAAATCGACGTCATGGTCGCCGCCGACAAAGACGGCAAACCAATCAACGGCTCCGACGGCAATCCGATTGTGATCCCCACCGACAGCAACGGCAAGGTTACCGGGGCGCTGACCGCGCCGGCTCTGTCAAGGCCGTCCCCCAGTTGGCGACCATCAGCTATCTCGGCGGCGTTACCAAGGATCCCACGACCGGCATCGAGACGTTCAATTATCACAACAGCGCCAAGTCCGTAGTCGCGATGCATAAGCCCGGTTACATGATGATTCAGGCTTGTATCGCCATTCTGATCCTGGTCGGCTTCGAATCCGTGACCTCGATGGGTGAAGAAGCCAAGAACGCCAAAAGCGACATCCCCAAGGCCGTTATCCTCTCCCTGCTCATTCAGGGCGGGTTCTGCTACCTCTTCGAGTACTTCGCCGCCAACTACTATCTGAACAGCGGTTACACCGCCACCACCGCCGGGGCTCATCCGCCCCCATCGGCGACATGATGCAGCTCGTCGGCGCTTGGGCCTTCGGCAGCGCCAACGCCGGCTGGTGGTTCATGATGATCGAAGCCTTCACCGTCTTCCTGGCCCTGATCGGCACCACGCTCTCCTGCGTCAACACCGGCGCTCGCGTGACCTACGCCATGGGCCGCGACGAAGAAATGGCCACTCACTTCGGCATCCTGCACGGCAAGAACACCACGCCGCACCGCGCCATCTGGACGCTGGCGACTCTCTCCGCGGTTCTCGGCATCCTCACTGTCATGTTCTGGTTCTGTGGGCCTGGCCGCACAGGCGGATAGTGTGATCGACGGTCTCCCCAAAAACTCCTCTACAAGATCGGACTATTCCACAATGCTCTGGCCACCAAGATTCCGCAAAGCTTCCTGGCGATCACGCTCATCAGCAACTTCGGCACGTTCCTGCTCTATATGATGAGCTGTTTCGTCGCCATCGTGGCCTTCCATGAGCACCACATGCACAGTTCATCAAGCACATGTTCATTCCGCTCTTCGGCCTCCTGGCGAACCTGGCTTGCATGATCTTCTATCTCGTCGGTCCGTTCTTCGTCACCGGCATGAGTTGGAAGGAGCCATTTGTCGCCCTTGGCGTCGCCGCGATCTGGGGCATCTATGGCATCATCTACTTCGTCGGCCGCAGCAAGAAGCTCGGCAGGGACGTGATGCTCTCCAAACCGCCTGCGGCAACAGCGGTATGAACGGAATATTGACCTGAGCAACATGAAAGCGGTCGGCCATCCGAAAGGGTGGCCGTCCGATCTGTTTATTGATGCCTCTTTTCTTGTTGCGCCGTTCGCGCCGCAGTACCGTTTGCCAAACCTATGAGCGATTCCCCCCATCGACGCCGTTGGCTTGATGCAATCTTCTCGCCGCGTAACGGCTTGCTGCTTGTAGTAATCTTGTTTTTTTACGTCGCTTCGCCGGCCCGCGCACAATCCGTAACCGCCTTTAACCCCGCCCGTGCGCTTGACGAACATTCCCGCGCCATCAATTTCGTCTGGACCCTGCTTGCCGGATTTCTCGTCATGTTCATGCAGGCCGGCTTCGCGCTCGTCGAGACCGGCATGTGCCGCGCGAAGAACGTCGCCCACACCATGAGCATGAACTTCCTGGTCTATTCCCTGGGCATGATCGGCTTTTTCGTCTGCGGGTTCGCATTCATGATGGGAGGCGTCAACGGCTGCACCGGCCGGCTCCGGCGCGCCGCTCATCGGCGGCCCCAAGTCCCTGGGACTCTTCGATGCTTAACAGTTCTCAATCACATGCTCTATCTTCCGATCGCCGGAAAGCACTGGGGAATCTGCGGCCTCAGCGGCTTCTTCCTCAGCGGCCATTCCATCACCGCCGGATCGCTCGTCCTCTTCTTCTACATGATGGTTTTCATGGACACCGCCGCCACCATCCCCACCGGCGCCCTCGCCGAGCGATGGAGCTTTAAAAGCTTCACCATCTTCAGCGTTTTCGTCGGCGCGTTTATTTACAGCGCCTACGGCTGCTGGATGTGGGGCGGCGGCTGGCTGGCGAGCCTCGGCGTCAACTGCGGGCTCGGCCACGGCGCTGTCGATTACGCCGGCTCATCCGTCGTTCATCTGCAGGGCGGAACACTGGCATTCATTCTGGCTGTCATGATCGGCCCGCGCATCGGAAAATATGATGAAGACGGAAATCCCCGCCCCATCTTCGGCCATCACATGCCCATGGTGATGGTCGGCACATTCATCCTCGCCTTCGGCTGGTTCGGCTTTAACGCCGGTTCGTCCCTTTCCGGAATAACCGATCGCATCGCCCTGATTGCCGTCAACACCATGCTCGCCTCCGGTGCAGTCATCCCTCGCGGCATGCTTCTTCCTCTGGAAAATCTACGGCAAGCCCGATCCCTCCATGATGTGCAACGGCATGCTCGGCGGACTCGTCGCCATCACCGCCCCATGCGCCTTCGTCAGCCCTGTCGCCGCATTCTTCATCGGCATCGTCGCCGGCCTCATCGTCGTCTGGGGTGTCCTCTTCATGGAACGCAAAGGCATCGACGATCCCGTCGGGGCCATCAGCGTTCACGGTATCGGCGGTTTGTGGGGCATCCTCTCCGTTGGACTCTTCGCCAACGGAACCTACGGCGACGGATACAACCACGTCTCCGGCAACGTCGTCGGACTCTTCTACGGCGATCATTCCCTCAAACAACTCATCGCCCAGATCATCGCCGCCGTCACATGCATCGCCTGGAACATCGTCGTGGGCGGCCTCGTCTTCCACCTCATCGGCCGCTGGATCGGCTCCAACCGCGTCCGCCCCGAAGTAGAAGTCGCCGGCCTCGACATCCCCGAAATGGGCGCGCCCGGCTATCCCGAATTCATCACCCACGTTTCGCAGGAGCAAATCTCAACATCGGATATCTATGCGATGCGCAGCCGAACCCGGGAAAGATGATCGGAAAGCGACAGAGGTTGACCTCCCTGCCGGGCCGCTTAAAATCAAGTTGAAGAGTAATGAGGCAGCGTAGCTCAGGTGGTAGAGCAGGGGATTCATAAGCCCCGGGTCACAGGTTCGACTCCTGTCGCTGCTATATGACCGGCCAGTACGGCCCCGGAAATCATCCGGGGCCGTTGCCGTTTCAATGCTTGGGGGATTGTTCTCCACACCCATCTGCTACAAAGCCGCGTTCCTAATCAGCGACAGTAGTTCCCCTTCTAACCTCTAGAAAAATGTAACAAGTTACATTATTTAAACTAATTTTATGGCTGCGTTTATAGAGAAAATGTCGCGAAAATTAAAATATTGATAAGCATGTTCCATCTTGTTACATTCCTAAATCTCAAATCGATGTTTTTTCTGATCGGAGCTAAACAGTGTCAACAATACGAAAAGTCGCCAGCGAAGCGGACGTTTCGATTGCGACTGTTTCTCGCGTGCTGAACAACAGCGGCGCAGTCAGCGAGGGTGTTCGCAGTCGAGTCCTGGGAACTGCGACGCGGCTCGGTTACGGCTTGGGACAGCGTTCGATAACGAATTTTATTGCACTGGCGTACACCGGTCGCGCCTCGCTGGCTTCTCCATACGACGTTGCGGTGCTCGAGGGGATGGCCAAGGCCGCGGACGAAACGGAATTCGATCTGGCGATCGTACGTCTTCAGAGTGAGCAGCGGCCCGGCGAAACTTCATCGCAGCTTTTTCAACGCAAGGGACTTCGCGGAGCGGTTCTCCGCACGACTTCGGATACGCGGCAAATCTGTGTGGACTTGGCTCGTGAGGGTGTTCCTTCAGTAGTGGTTGGCGATCGGTTCAACGATCAGCCCGTTAGCTATGTGGACAGCGAGTCGCAGACAACCAGTTTTCAGGCGATCGAACATCTCATCGCATTGGGACATCGGCGGATCGCAATCACCGCCAGCCATGTGCCTGACAACGATCATAACGAGCGCATGACCGGTTATCTGCAGGCCCTGAAGGCTCACGGGATTGAAGTTGATCCGAAATTAATTCTTCCCGTCTGGGCGATGCGCCCGCTGGGGGCGCAGGTGATTCGTAATCTGATGAGCATGTGCGACCGCCCGACGGCGATATTCATCTGCGATCCACTGCTCGCGGTGGGAGCAATTAATCAGGCCCATGAGATGGGCGTGAAGATTCCTCAAGAGCTGTCGATCGTCGGCTTTGACGATTCGGATGTGCGCGGCAGCGTATATCCGAAATTATCCGCGATCTGCCAGGACGCTCGTCAACTGGGATACGAAGCGATGATGATCGTGGCCCGCCGCATTTTGGAGGATGTCAGAACCCCTATCCAAAAAGTGATGCCGACCTGGCTTGAACTGCATCAGACCACCGGCCAGCCGCCAGTGGAGCGATATCGCGTATTGCCGGATGGTTCGCGGATTGCCGATTGACGTTGATACGCCTGGATATTTGCACATTTTCCCGGAGGGATTCATGAAACTGCGCGGTCCTGCCCATCAGACGGGTTCGGCAAATATGCCGGCGGTGTGTGGCATTCACGCTGGTTGAGCTGCTGGTGGTGATCGGCATTATCGCATTGCTCGTGGGAATTCTGCTGCCGGCACTCAGCCATGCGCGCCAGCAGGCAAACCTGATTGTCTGTCAAACACACATGCGCCAGCTCGGGCAGGCCATCGCTTTGTACGTCGTCGACAACCAGGGCACACTCCCGTACGGATATTGGAACGGCGGCACCGTCTCCACGCTCGCGGGAGATTGGAGCACCCTTCTGGTCTATGAATTGAATTCCCGTTATGGCACCAGCTATACCGAACAGAGCAAAGCGAACGGCGGAATGGATCCTTACAACCGCGGGATCTTCCTCGACGTGGACACCGTGGCCGGCGACGCACCCGTGCATTACTCCTGTCACCCGCGCATCATGCCCGACATCAATAATACGACGAAGGACCCGGACCCGACCAACCCCGTCAGGCTGCAGCCGGCTAAATTGTCACACATCCAGCGCTCCGCCGAAATCATCATGCTGATGGATGGAGCCCAGTGGCAGACCAATGGCACCGACTCCAACTATTGGGGAGTCCAGGCGGTGGGATGGGCCCTTGATAACTGGCGCTTCGGTGAATTCCAGGGTCGCGGCGGAACAAATATGTACGGGTCCGCCCCTTTGGATTATCTGGAGTTCAACAACGCCAACGCCGACAACGGCTCGCCGCTGGACATCGGCCCGAATACCGATACCGCAAACAATATGGCATTCCTCTGGGCCAACTGCACCAACGGACAGATCCGATTCCGCCACATGAACAACAAGGCGGGAAATTTTCTGTTCTGCGACGGCCATGTCGAATCGCACACGATCGGCGCTGAAAAATGCTCAGGGCAACTTCACCTGTGATCTGACGGGCAGAAACGTTAATATTAACTAAGCCCCGTCTAATTGGGCCCGCGCAAGCCGGTCGGAAAGATGCACAGATCACCTCGTCGGATCCACTGCTACTCGTATGGCTTATCGCTGCTACTTATTATTTTTGCGGCGACCTCAAATTGTTTTGCAGCAGGCGAAGCCGCGAGTGACGGTCGCATCCGCATCGTGAATTGCAACGCCAATGTCAGAAGCTTAAAGCGGGGCGTTTGCGCGAATCATTTGTGGGCGGAAGATTTTCGCGTTTTATCTCCGGGAGTTTCCTGGTGGTACAACTGGTCTTTCGAGACGGATGATTCTCCCCCGGCTGGGGTCTCGATGGAATTCTTTCCAATGGCGTGGGGAGATAGCCCGAGTCAACTGAATGGCCTGGAACAATATCTGGCCGCCGGGCACCGGCCGCGCGTCGTGCTCGCGATCAATGAACCCAATTTGCGGGGACAAGCCTTCATCCCGCCGGAAGAAGCCTGCGCAGTTATACGGGAAAATCAAATCGATCGCGGACAGATACCAAATTCCGATTGCGGGCCCGCAAATGGCGCTGGGCTCGGCGACTGCCGATAGCATCACGGCGCATGACCCGCTCGATAACAAGGAGGTAACTTACACCTTCCTGGTTCCCTACCTGAAAGCGTTCTTCTTCTATACCGCGCAGACGGACGTGCCGAGCGTCGCTTTCCACACGTATGGATCCATCGGAGAGTTGCATTGGGCGGTGGAGATGATGCACAAAGAGTTCAACCGGCCGATTTGGGTAACCGAGTATGCCCATGGGGACCCATCCGACCCGGAGTCGGCACGCACCTATCTCATCCAGGCGACCGATTACCTCGAGCGCTCACCGTTTGTCGCAGGCTACTCATGGTTCAAGGAACACGCGCTCAGAACAGTGTGACATGTCTGCTCGCGGACGCGCCCGGCGAATTGACGCTGACGGGTAAGACTTATATCGCTCTGCCGACTCACGATGCCGATATTTATTACCGGGTGCCCGGGCGATTGGATGCGGGAAAGTATGTCCGAATGGAAGGCGCCGAAATAATGCCGACAACCGACTCAGACGGACGATTCGACATGAAATCGTATTCCCCTGCCGCTTGGCTCGATTTTAACATTCAAGTCGATACGCGCGGGAAGTATCAGCTCGCGCTGCGTGTTGGCGGCAATCCGGGAAGGATCGAGATTCTTGAGAACGACCAACTTCTCGCTTCCATGAAATCAGTTCGAAGCGGTTGGCACACAGTTGAGACTTCGATCAATCTCCCTGCCGGTCCGCAGGCAATTCGCGTTCGCCTGGAATCGAAGGCTCAATCCATCCACGCGATCGCATTCGTAAAAGATTGATCGGTGGATTTTTCGCAAGGCAATTCCTTGCCCCGAACGTCGTCTCATGCGCTTTCGATCAAGCCACGCCGGATTTCTTCACCAGGCATTCTGCGGTTAGAATCGGCTCTTCTTCAGATGACTGCTCTTCGATGAACGAAACCGAAAACCCAAATCCTGACGGCCCGGCCTTTGAACGCAAGCAATCGATCTTTCACACCTCCGAGCCGCCGAAGGATCAACCCTCTGATCCGCTGGCAGCCGAGATTCCTCTCTCCGAAGGACCCCAAACAGTCATTGGCCGATTTCGCCTGCTGGAAAAAATCGGCGAAGGAGGATTCGGCGTCGTCTATGTCGCCGAGCAGAAGACTCCCGTGCGCCGGCGCGTGGCGCTGAAAATCATCAAGCTGGGGATGGACACGCGATCGGTCGTGGCTCGCTTCGAGGCCGAGCGACAGGCACTGGCGATGATGGATCATCCCAACATCGCCAAAGTCTTCGACGCCGGCGCGACGGATACCGGCCGGCCTTATTTCGTGATGGAACTGGTGCGCGGCATTCCCATCACGGACTACTGCGATCAAAACAATTTGCCGCCGATTCAGCGGCTGAGTCTCTTCATCGATGTTTGCCATGCCATCCAGCACGCGCATCAGAAAGGGAGTTATTCATCGCGATATCAAGCCGACGAACATTCTGGTGACGCTGCACGATGGAGTTCCCGTGCCGAAGGTGATCGACTTCGGCATTGCCAAGGCAACGCAGGGAGATCTGACCGACAAGACGATTTACACGCAGTTCCAGCAGTTTGTCGGTACGCCGGCTTATATGAGTCCCGAGCAGGCGGAGATGAGCGCGTTGGACGTCGATACCCGCAGCGACATCTACAGCCTGGGCGTGCTGCTCTATGAACTGCTGACCGGGACGACGCCGTTTGACGCGAAAGAACTGATGCAGGCGGGCATGGATGAGATGCGGCGGCGGATTCGGGAGACGGAGCCGGTGCGGCCGTCGAATCGCCTCAGCGGAATGACCGGATCGGATTCGACCAGCACGGCCAAGCGTCGCGGCATGGAGGCTCACCGCCTCATCACTCTGTTGCGCGGAGACCTGGATTGGGTCGTGATGAAATGCCTGGAGAAAGACCGGACCCGGCGTTACGAGACGGCCAATGGCCTGGCGCTGGACATTCAGCGTCATCTGAACAACGAGCCGATCATCGCCCGGCCTCCCAGTTCGACGTATCGCTTCTGGAAAACTGGTTCGGCGGAACAAGCTGGCGTTCGGCGCGGCGGCAGCGGTGGTGCTGGCGATCCTGGTGGGGTTGGGACTGGCGACGGTCGGATTTATTCGCGCCAATGTTGAACGCGAGCGAGCGGTTGCGGCGCTTGGCGAAGCGCAGCAGCAGCGGGCGCTGGCGGACGACAACTTCCGCGAGGCCCGGGCGGCCGTTGAGGACCTGCTGCGAATCTCCGACGAGCGGCTGAAGGATCAGCCCGGCCTGCAGCCGCTGCGGCATGGAATTGATGAAGGCAGCCATCGACCGTTACGAGCCATTTCTGGCCAAACCCATCGCCGATCCGACTCCGCGAGAGGAACTGGCTCGCCTGCATGCGCAATACGGGCTGCTGATCCAGGAGTCCAAGGCGTATTCGCAAGTTCTGCAGACCAGCGTCGTGGCGGAGTTTGAGAAGGCTCGGACCATTCAGGAGCAATTGCTTCAGGAGCATCCGGGCGATCGAGCGCTGCGGTGCGATCTGGGCTGGACGCTGATCCTGGAGGAATGGTGGCCGCATGACGAGCCGCCTCCCCCGGAGGAGGCGGGGCTGCGAGCCATCGCCATGTTCAGGCAATTGGTCGCCGAGGATCCGGCCGATCCCTTTGCCCGCGACGATCTGGTGTGGGCGACTTGGCTGTACACCCGTCTTCACCCAGACCTGAACGACCCAGCCGTGAGAAATATATCCAACGAGGGACTGGCCATCGGCGAGCAACTGGTCCGGGACTATCCCGCATCGGCTGAATTCCGGCGCGATCTGGCCAATGCACTGGAGATCAACGAAGCCCGTGCACTGAAATCAAATCCCACGCCCGCCGAAGCGGAGAACGCGCTGTCGGTCTATCGCCGGGTTCTATCGCTACGACGGGCGACTCTGGCCGATCTTCTGGCCGATCGCCCGGAAGCGTTGCAGCCCCAACGCCCGATCGAGTCCGAGGCCCGCATGGTCTTTCCCAGCGTCCTCTATGGCAAATGCGACATTGGGTGGTCATACGAACTGGCCGACGCGGCGTATCGCCAGACTGCGGGATTGGCACGACTTGGCGGCCACCTACGATCAAGCCACGGTGATCTGGAAAGACGTGGTGGAACACAGTCCATCCGTGGCGGAGTTCACTTCAACGCTGGCCGAAGTATTCCAAAATCGGATTAACGCGGCCAACTCGACAACGACCGCCGCGACGCCGCTCTCTGGGCGCACGATGCCGTGCAGTTCTGGCAGCGGCAGACGGAACTCCATCCGGACGTGCCGGATTTGAAAACGTACGCCGATGACGCGGTGAAGAGCGACGCGGCGGTCACCCAGTGGTTGGCGCAGGCGGCGCCAAACCAGGCGCCTTCCACGCAGCCATAGCTCAAAAAAAACTTGACGAATCGCCCGCTGACGGATAACGAGGTAAGTCGCTACTATCAGTTGTATGAGGGCATCGCATGTCTTTCGGGAGTTGCACATGTATAAGCATTTGATGGCGGATGTTACGCGGCGTTGGGCGTATGCAATGGTCTTTGTTGCAGTCGTTGCACCACTCTCAATGATGGGCTGCGATAAATCACCGCCTCCCGCGGCCGCTTCCTCTTCCACCAGCAGCGATGCTCCAATCGGTTATACCATCGCGGCCTCTACCGATTCCGGCAAATCCTTCACCACTCAAAAATCCAACGTCGCCACGGTCGAAGCCGCACTCTTAGCAACCCTCCCCGATCTCGCCGCCTATTTTGATACGCACCCAACCATCGGCTCTGCCTATCAGGACGCTCACGACTCCACCACCGGCGGCACAACCTTCAGCGCCACGCTAAACGGTCAACCCGTTCGCGGCATCATCTCCTGCAAGCTCCACGATGGCGGGGCATCTATCGCTGTCGTCTACGGCCGAACCGATGCCCCCAAAGCCGATTGGGAAAAACTGATGAAACCGCCCGCACAGCAGACCGCGGCGCCCGATGCTGCATCGTCCGGTGCTGCATCGGCAAATGCCTCATCGCAAAGCGCAGCAGCCCCCGCCGCCGCCGATCCCGTTCCCGGGACGCCGCCCGGTGCTTCCAACCCCGGAGTCTCCCTGAGTGAATATGATTACGCCGACGGCACAGGCAGCGTCGGCGTCGCCAACGGCTGGAACACCCAATGCCAGTCCGCTCTCGACCCCGCCCCGATCATCGGCCCGGCCGATCAGGTCGTCGTTTTGCATAACAGCGTCAATGTGTCGACGCCCGACTCCATGGCAGTTCATCAGAGGCAGCAATTGCTCGACATGCAGGCTCGGAATGCCGCTAACTTCGCTCAACGCGGAATCCAGTTGCCCGCCCCCAAGCCTCTCCCCCCTTTGATGGTCGCCCCATTTACCGATCCGGCGACCGCCCTTCAGAATATGATCCCGGAGTTCAGCAAGAGAAGTGAATTCAACAACGGTCCCTCGTTCGCGCTCGACCGGATTATTTCCTCGCAGGATCTCCCCTGTCAATTACCCAACGGAAAACGCGCCCTCATCACCTATGCCGTCACAAAGACGCTCAATGGACAATCCACCGCCTACCGCGCAGGTTGTTTTGGTGGTGGCCCCGCTTCAGGTACCGGGCGCATGGATGTGGTTCGCCCGCTACTCCGTCCAGGCTCCCGATGCCACCTTCGACCACGATCTCCCGATCATGATGGCGATCGTCAACTCCGAAAAAGTAAACCAGGATCGCGCCATGCAGGTCGCGAGCGCCCGCAACCAGCAGATGCAGCAAATGGGCCAGCAGATGGCCGCCGCCGCTGCCCAGCGCCAGCAGGCCAGCTTTGAACAGTTCCAGCAGGATCAGCAGACCCGATTCGACATACACGAGCAGCAGCAGGCCCAAACCCAGGCCGGCTACGACGCCCATAACCAGCAGTTCAGGGACGATCAGTTACAACGTTCCCGCAGCGCCGCCGACTTCAATGAGTCGATCATCGGGACCCGCACCATCTACGACACAGTCACCGGCCAAAGCGGTTATGCAAACCTTACGGACGTGAACGGCGTAGTCGATTCGCTCAACCAGGCCGCGCTCGATCCCAACCGGTTTGTCCAAATTCCCCTTCGCGATCAGTTATATCCGCTGCCGCCTGGCAAGTGAGATGCGGCTCGCGGTTACCGCGCGATTCCATAATGGGCATTTCAGGTCGCACTTGCTGATATGACTTCAATCCGGATCGAGCCCGAATTTCCCTTGAATGAGACCGACGGGCATACGGTGCGCGATCCAAAGTGATGCACTTTGTTCGTTTTTCTGTCTATGCATCGAGCCGTCGCGTCAGTGCCGACAATAATGCTCCCCAGTTTTTTCATCTCTTTATGTTCTCCTTCGCGAAGACGCGTCAGCCGGCCGCCGAAGTATTCCTCAGGGAAAACATCCACCCAGCAGAGGGATTGACTATGCTTACTGGGATATGCCGAGCTCGGATCTATCCGGCGCTTTGAATGCGATGATTGCATCCCATCGCGTCGTATCTTTCTCGCGGACCCTTCTCCCCCAGATTCGCTCAACGTGCGATCGAACCTCGCTTCTGATTCAGATACTGATCGAAGCATAAGAGACATCCTCTCGGTTTTGCAGTGGAGGATCGCCTGCTCGATCTCGCTTGGGCAGGTTGCCCGGGAATCAGATGTGAACGAGAATTCAGAGTCATTAGGCGTCCTTGCCACCGGCGGCGTCCAATAATATCCGCCATTTATAGTCATTAAATCGGTTAAACAATAGCGCATGCCATTGCGGATTAGCGACATATTAACAGGTAGGAATCGGGTATGCCTCCTACTCGATCTGATTCAAGAGCTCCGTCTCGAAGGATCACCGAAAACATCACGCAGATAAGTCGTGAGATTGATTTTGCGATGAGCAATCTGAAGCTTGCACGAATATTTCGCCGGTGCGCGGAAATCGTTTCCGGCGAAAGATGTTCCAAGTCAGCGATCTGCTTTACGGCAAGTCCTCGCTTGATATAGCTGCAGACACGAAGCTCGGTCGGCGTGAGGCTGTTCACCGCATGAGCCATCTTGTCGATGAAAGGCGAAATAATTTCCTTGAGGCAATCGTCGATCTGATCAATGGCCCGCTGCTGCCTTCGGGTCGCGCTTTGCTTGAGCGTATGCATCAGCGGAAGAATGATCTCCTCCACATTCTTGTTGACCCGTTCTCCTATTTTACGCCGCTCTGACTCAATGTTCGTGAGAACTTCCTGCATCGCCATGTTTTTTATCTCAAGCGATCGATTGGCGTTTTCCAGCGCGGATTTGGCCAGATGCTGTTCGGTAATATCCTGAATGATGCCCACCGTCTGCAGAGGACGGTCGGCGTCGTCACGTATGACTTCCCCTTCGCCATGAAGAATGCGCAACTGTCCGTCAGGGCGGATGACCCGATACTCCAGATAGACGCGCTTCGCCGCTTGCCTCACATCGTGCGCCACCTTGATAACACGCGCCCGATCGTCAGGATGAATTAGCTCTGCGAATTCCCGGAAGTAATACTTCTTTTTTTGCGGCTCCAGCCCCAGAATCCGGTAAAGCTCGTCAGACCAGGTAAGTAGATCGTTATCCAGATCGCGGTTCCACTGCGCGAGATGAGAAATCTGCTCGGCCTGCCGCAACCTTTGCTGGCTTTCCTCCAGCGCCTTGGTGACAGCCTGGCGATCAAGGGATGACTGAAAGACAATCGTGAGGCCAAATGCCAGATGGCTCGCCAATTCGTTCAGGACTTCGACTTCCCTAGTCCCAAACGCATCGACCTCTTCATCATACATCACCAAAACGCCAAATGTACGGCTATCGTTGCCCAGTGGCAGGGCGATAGCGGACGCATAGTTGCGTTGCGTGATCTCCTTCCGCCACGGATCGAAAGCGGGATCTTTTTTTATATCACGTGATGCGCTCGGCCGTCCGGTCCGGATCGCAATCCCAGCCGGAGTTTGCCCGTGCGGCTCGTCCTTCCAGGTGAGAACGACTTTTTTGAAATATCCTGCCTCGAGTCCCGCGTGCGCCACCGGCCGGATTGTCCTTTGTTCGTTCGGCTGAGCAAATCCAACCCACGCCATCCGATAGTGTCCAACCTCAACCGCGGTCACGCAGATTTGGTTCAACCACATCGCGATATCCGAAGTCTTCGTGATCGCTTTATTCGTGCTTCCAACCACGCGAAGTGCGCGATTCACACGCTCCAATTCGGCTTCCCACGGTTCGAGTTCGGAGCGTTCGGCATTAGATAATCTCATGCGATCCTCCGGTTAGGATCCTTCGACTACGTTAGTGTAACTTAAGTGTCAAAATACTGGCAGGTAGAAAATTAATATTGCGGATCGCAATTCAGGCATGCAAAATATTGCCGAAAAAACTGGCAATACACTTGGAACACAACAAAGATGGAATTCCAAGCCTAGTTCCCCAATTTGCTTATGTGTTGTGCCCGAAGAGCGCGATGATCGTGATCATCAAGCTCCTCTTTCTCAATCACGAAAAATATCCATTTTAATAAATTGCTCTTTTGTGCTTGCAATTGAATTATGCCGGGGTATATTTCCCGCCGTTCAAACAGGAGAGACTGTCTAGTGACGCAACTTATCCCCCACAACTTCGACTCGCGTATGGTTATTACTACCATCAGTGAGCGGATAAGTCGGCACGCAGTATAGCTCTGCATTTCCCGGCCCGCTCACATTAAGCTGAGCGGGCAAATTCGCCTTTTTATCCGAATTTTCCGCCAGCCAACTTGAGGCTTTGGGTTTTTCGTCGTTCCATGACCTCATGTGATGGACCGGCTTTTTGACGGCGGTTTGTATGAATCAATCAGAAAACAATTTCAAAACGCTCTGGAAACTGATGCAGGAACATCGTTTGCGCTATTTAAGCGCCCTGGTCGCGATGTTCTGTGGCATCGGGCTGCTCTACCTCACGCCCCTCGTTACGCGCGCCGCAATCGATGGCATGATCGATCTCCATCCGGCATCCGATGTTTCGGGAGCCGCGCAATTCTTTGTCGATCACCAGCGGCAATGGGGTCTCGGGTGGACTTTGAGCCTGGCAGCGGCCGCCGTGGTCCTCATGACGACTGCAGCAGCCGCATTCCTGAATCTGCAAGGCAGGCTCTCTGGAATGGCCAGCGAAACGATCATCCGCCGGCTTCGCGATCGCCTCTACGCTCATCTCCAGCACATGCCGATGATCTGGCACGACAAGGTGCAGACCGGCGACATCGTCCAGCGCTGCACCAGCGATGTGGACACAGTCCGTTTGTTTTACCGCGAGCAGGTGATCGAGATATCGCGCACATGCCTGCGAATTCTCATCGGGCTACCGATCCTCTTCTGTGTTGACTGGAAAATGGCCCTGACGGCAACAGCGCTTATGCCCGTGATTGTCGGATTCGCCATTATCTTCTTCGGCCGCGTCCAGGGATCGTTCAAGAAAGCCGACGAATCTGAAGGCTACATGACCGCCGCGCTGCAGGAAAATCTCACCGGCATCCGCGTCGTCCGGGCCTTCGCCGCAGGAATTCGAGATTGACCGATTTACAAAAAAGAACGGCGATTATCGCGACAAGCAATGGCATCTTTTCCGAATTATGGCCCTCTACTGGTCCACATCAGACCTGATGTGCTTCTCTCAATTCTCGACGATCGTGATCGTCGGCGCTGGCGCGTCTCAACAGGCAGCATGACCATCGGAACGATGATTGCGTTCGTGGCTTTCGCCCAGATGTTTATCTGGCCGATCCGCGAGGTCGGCCGTGTGCTGACCGAACTCGGCAAGACCCTCGTTTCGATCACGCGAATCAAGGAAGTTCTCGCCGTCCCGGAAGAAAAGCCCCCGGTGCATCCGATCATCGGCCAGCTAAGGATTCGCGGCGATATCGAGCTGAGCCACGTCAGCTTCCAGCACGGCGAAAATTGGGTGCTGCGCGATGTGTCACTGTCGATTCCCGCGGGAACGACCCTGGCACTCCTCGGCCCGTCCGGCTCAGGCAAAACAACGCTCGTGAATCTGCTGCTGCGAATTTACGACCACCAGCTCGGCACGATCACCCTCGATGGAATCGAGCTGAAATCGCTGGATCGAAAATACGTCCGCAGCCAATTCGGAACCGTGCTCCAGGAACCATTTTTGTATTCAAAAACCCTGCGGGACAACATCAAGCTCGGACGCCACGTAGCCCTGGATGAGGAAATGGTGATAGCCGCTCGAACGGCGGCGATTCATGAGTCAATCGAGTCATTCGACGACAAGTACGACACCCTCATCGGCGAGCGCGGCGTAACCCTCTCCGGCGGCCAGCGCCAGCGCACAGCTATCGCACGCGCCGTCTTGAAGGAGGCCCCGGTTCTGATCCTCGATGACGCCCTCAGCGCCGTCGATACCAGCACGGAACTGTCAATTCTCGATCAGGTGCGGCAGCAGCGCGGCAAGCACACGGTCATTATCATCGCGCATCGCCTCTCCACGCTCATGCACGCGGATCAGATCGCGGTGATGGAGAAGGGTCGAATCGTTCAGCTCGGCACGCACGATGAACTTGTCGCGCAAGAAGGACTGTACCGCAAACTCTGGCAGATTCAGGGCGCACTCGCCGAGGATTTACGCAGCGAATCGATTGACGAGACATTAGCCACGTCAGCAACGGCAACGGCGGAGGAATAAACACATGACAACTCTTGCAATGGAAGAAGATGTTTTCACAGGCAAAGTGGATTTCGCGCTTTGGCGAAAAATGTGGCGATTCGCGCCCGCATCGGAGCAAGCTCTTCACCCTTATGGCGCTCGGCTTCATCGTGTCCTGGGCCGACATGGCGTTGCCTTACCTCACCGGCCGCATCGTCGATGCCGTGACACTGCAGGGAGCCAATCTCCACCTGTGTCGGTTTCTGCTGGCATATGCCGGCGTAATTCTCTGGTTCATCACCTGCATCTTCAGCTTCATCATGGTCGCCGGGCGAATCACGGTGTCGGTCAGTTACGACATTCGCGAAACGTGCTTCGACAAGCTGCAGCGGCTGCCGTTTTCCTACTACGATCGAAAGGCCGTCGGCTGGTTGATGGCGCGGATGACCAGCGATTGCTCAAACCTGTCGCGCATCATGGGCTGGGCTCTCCTCGATTTATCCTGGGGAACCTCCGCGCTCATCAATAGCGTGATCATGATGACGCTCCTGGCGTGGCGGCTCGCCCTGATCGTGATCACGATTGCGCCGATCCTGATTCTGATCAGTCGATATTTCCAGGTGCGATTGCTCAAAACATCCCGCGCACTCCGCAAAGCCAATTCGCAAACCACGGCTGCATTCAATGAAGGAATCGTCGGCGTCCGGACGAGCAAGTCGATGGTGCGAGAAGTGCAAAACTCCGAGGAATTTTCCCATCTCACCCAGACAATGTTTGGCCATGCTTTCCGCAATGCCCTCTACTCGGCAATGTTCTTCCCAATGATGCTCTCAATCTGCGGGCTCGGCACCGCGCTGGCCCTGCGCTTCGGCGGGATCGGCGTCATCCACGGCGAATTGACGCTCGGCGCGCTGGCCACTTTCCTACAGATCGTCTTCTTCATTCAGTTCCCTATTCAGGAATTGACCAACTCGATCACGCAAATCCAGGGCGCTCAGGCGTCAGCGGAGCGCATCCAGAGTCTGCTCGACGCAGATACTGAAATCGAGGATTCGCCGCAGGTGATCGAGCGAATTCGGAATCACGCGGCAAAAAAGGCTGATTCACAACTCGCCATCGACGGCATGGATGCGCAAATCCATTCAATCGAATTCCGCAACGTCGGGTTTGCCTATAAGGCCGGCCAAACGATCCTGCGAGATTTCAATCTGCGCGTGCAGGCAGGAGAGTCGATCGCCCTCGTCGGCCCGACCGGCGGCGGAAAGACAACCATCGTCGGCCTCGCCTGCCGATTCTACGAGCCAACTTCCGGCCAGGTCCTGATCAATGGACTCGACTATCGTGAGCGTTCTCTGAAATGGCTGCAATCCAATCTCGGCATGGTCCTCCAGCAGCCGCATCTCTTTAGCGGAACCGTCCGCGAGAACATCCGCTACGGCAGGCTCAGCGCAACCGATGAAGAAATCGTGCAAGCCGCCAAGTTGACCGACGCCCACGGCTTCATCGAAGCGATGAAGGAAGGCTACAACACCCCAGTGGGCGAAGGTGGCAATCAGCTCTCCACCGGCCAGAAGCAACTCGTCGCCCTGGCCCGGGCGATCATTGCCGATCCACAGATTTTCGTGATGGACGAAGCAACCAGCTCGGTCGACACCCTGGCCGAGCGTGCGATTCAGGCCGCGATCGATCGCATTCTGAAAAATCGCATTAGCTTCGTCATCGCCCACCGTCTCTCAACGATCAAATCCGCAAGCCGGATTCTGGTAATCGACGGCGGCCGCATCATCGAAGACGGAAACCACCACGAGCTGATCCGGCGCGGCGGCCACTATCGCGATCTTTACACCAATCAATTCGTGCATGACCGCGAAGATGCGGTGCTGGAGGATGAACCAAACATCACGGCGTGAATGGCGGCTCTTTCTTCGGCGATGCGCCTTTCTTTGAAAGCGACCAGATCAGCATCGCTCCATAAGCTGCGCCAAGTCCCGACCATATCACCCACGGCAGCCGTGGGGCGTCGCCGGTGTCCGCCGGGTCCAGATATCCCGTTTGCAGACGGAGCATATATTCCTTCGACCAGTTCATCTGTGCCTGTCCGGCATATATCAAGCTTCCCGCAGCGATAATCGCCCAGAAGAATGTGGCCGTGGTGATGAGTTCTGTTTGCCGATGTCCCCGCGATCGCGAGATGAAGATCAACACAAACGCCAGAAAAGCAATCACCGCCAGGATGAATATACCGCCGAGGACAATCGGAAGATTCGATGCGTTCGGATCTCCCGATTCCGCGACGGCCAACGCACAATACATCCCCTCATTCTACCGCAAACGGCAACATAACTTCATTCGTGGGGGTGATGATCATCAACAAGACGTCTGGCGATTCGGGGGTCAGGAATGAGCCAAATCAACGCGACAATCCCATACATCGCGATGCCGATCCACGGACTGATGTACACGCCCAATATGCCGATGGCGTACAGCAATAACGAAACTTTCCCCTTGCGATCGCGCCCGACAGCCTGTGCCAGCGTCGAATCTTTGCCATGATGGGCGATCAACGTTTTCAACAAAATCGTGAACGCGATTGCCGCAAGCAAAAGAACAACGCCATAGATAGCGACCGCTTGCGATCCAAACTTGCTTTCGCCAACCCAGTCCGTCACGAACGGAACCAGCGAGAGCCAAAACAGCAGGTGCAGATTCGCCCACAAAATTCTCCCATCAACATGTTTGGCCGCGTGAAACAGATGATGGTGATTGTTCCAGTATATTCCGACGAAAATAAAGCTGAGAACGTAACTGAGAAAACTCGGCAGCAGGGGGCGCAAAGCGCCAAGGTTCTGCGAATGCGGAGCTTTCAATTCCAGCACCATGATAGTGATGATGATCGCGAGCACGCCGTCGCTGAACGCTTCGAGTCTGCCTTTGCCCATTCCGGTCCCAATCAGCCCAGGTTCAATTCAGGTTCAATTTACGCGCCGGCCGGGCGAGCGCGTCAGGCTAATGTAAAAGAAAATCACCGTTGTCACTAAAACGCCCCACGCGATGTCGGGATGAACCCCATTAATATATCGATAAATCGTATCACCGGAGTCTGGCGTGCAAAGCGAGGGAAACTTGTCAGCCAGACTCTGCCCAAACGCCGAAATACTGCAGTTTTCCAGCATGACCTGCAACGTCATGCACGCGGTGACAAAGCTCAGAAAAATTCCCAAGAGGGCCAATCCGACATTTTCCCCAACGCAAATCGCCGCCGATGCCGCCCCGAACATCAGATATCGATCTTGAATCTGCACTGGCAGACAGAAAAACAGCAGCCACGGCGTAACAAGCGCCACCAGCATTCGCTTGTCATTACGACGCGCCTGAAACCCAACAGCAATCGCGCTGATCACCAGTAAAATAGCAAAGAGGGTGTTGAACATCTGCTTGGAAGTCACATCAAACGCATCGATATTGATATGGAATAACCAGTGCAGATGAATAGCCGGCATCGTGAACGCAATATCCTGAACATCCCTCGACCAGCCCCATCGTTCCAGGAATAAAGCAGGCAGATTGCTGGTTCTGCCCCAGGTCAGGTAAGGCCAGTGAATCGTGCCGTAATGGAATGCGCAATCCCACCACGCGTGAGATCCATGGAATAGCAGCATGCAAGAGAGCAAACCACCACCGGCAACAGCGGCGAGGACAAAAGGTTGCTTCCGGCGGGGTAGCAACAGCGCCGCGGCCGCAAGCGCACCCCGGCAAGCAGCCCGAAATACCAGATCGACCGGTTTTGCGGCAAAAGCCAAGGCCAGTAAACCGCCGCGATGATGAAGATCACCGCCCCAGCGATCCAAGCCTGCTGGGAATAAAGAATCGTCTTAACACGCGTCGGCTGCGGCGCTGATTCTGTCGGCCGCAATGTCCGCAGCAGCCACGGAACCGCCGCGGCTACGATCAGCATTTCAAAAATCCAGATCGCCGCGGGAACATCGAAGACGCGCGGGATCACAAACAAATCCGGCGGATATTGCGAAACAGCCAGATTCGCCTGAATGTTACGCGCCGCCTGCAGACGATCCGCCGGCAGATACGTCATGAGCCAGGGCGAAGTAACCGCGGCGAATCCAACCGCCAGCCCGATGCACCAGCGCAAAGCCGCCCCCACGCGACCCTGAATCAGCGGCCAGATAATAAAGACCGACACCACGGCAAGCTGCTGCCCTTTAAACATCGCCCCCACGGCCAGCGCCAATCCCGAGCAAAACCACCAATCAAGACTCGCCAGCAGCGCCGCCAGCAAATACCACGGCAGCACCCAACTGTCATACGTTGCCCACATATACCCGCTGACAAAAACAGCCGGATTGAACCAGATAATCAGCGCCGCCGCGATCGATCGCCACACACCCTTAAAGTGGGACCGCGGTTGCTCCGCGCTCCGCGCCTGATCCAGAGTCGAGTAAGAAAAAATGCAAAAATGCTGGCGAGCAATTCCATCGCCGTGTTGAAATGAAGCACAGGCGCCGTGTATTCGTAATCACTTTGCCACGCCTCGGTCCATGGATCATCCCCCGGCGGATGATGGTGCCGAATCCAGACGCCCCAGCATTTCATCACCAGCATCCGCAGCGGACCATAATCAAACCACGGAACCCAATTCGGGTCTTGCCATTCCGGCAACTCCGGCGCCATCTTTTCATATTGATTCAGCATCCCCTCCGGCCCGCTGCCGGCGAGTGCCCAAAAGACATTTCGTTTCATGTCAAACACGAAGCGAATTGAATCGCTGGTTTCCCACGCGAAGCGCCGCAGACGCAGCCCTCCGACAAAGCTGATCCATAGAAATGCAGCGATGAGAAGCCAGATCAAAGAGCGGATCGCATACATATGCACACGCCATCGCGTAGCTGGCGGCGTTATTACGGCAAGCGCAGAATCCGCTTGTGGCTCAAGCTCTGGCGGCTGGGGTGTTATTGGCGGAGCGGAATCCATAGCGGCAGTATATCGCAAGCACTCGAAAAGCCGGACGCAACAGATCACCCAACAACATTCAGCATGTGATACGATAATATGACGCTGCGGCGAACGCTATGTTGCGTCCGCGTTTCAAAATAACCGGAGCGATGCCGCCATGTGTGAACACTTGTCCACGTTGGAACAGGAACTGCTGGGTCGCGGCATTGCCGTCACATTCCGCGGCAAAACATGGACGACCAACTGCCGAGAATGGGTCTATTTCGATTGCTATCTCGATCTGGAATCCATGCGAAAGCGGCTGGCGCTGGCGTCATGTGTTCAGGATCACATCAATCTCGATTCAAAAAGTGGCGAAGAGCGCGGTTTTGTCTGTACTGAGCATTACGACGCCATCATGGGCGTTCCGCATCCGTCGGATCGCTGTCAAACGATAACGTAACATTGACGTTACCTGCCGGTTCATTGCGCCATTATTCCATTGGCGGGTCTTTCACCTGCCTCGGAGGATGGATGATGAACAAGCGAGTATTAATGACGGCGACAGCGTGCGTGCTGGCAAGTGCATGGATGGTCTCCACTGCCATTCCTTCTTCGGGTGATGTTGATCAACAACCGACAAGCCGCCCGGCGCCGCCAGGCTGCTCGCACGGCCCCGACGATTTCGGGAATCTGCCAGAAGGGCCAACCACACGCCCCGGTGCTCCGGGCGGACATCATCGGCATCATCGTCCGCCGCCACCTCCCACCAGTCGCCCAAGCCGAGGAGACGCAGCAAGCGATGGACCTCCGCCGCCACCCCCGGATAGACCCGGCCCCGGAAATTTCGGCCGCCCACCCTTTGGCAACGACCAAATGCCTCCTCCGCCTCCTTCAAGGGACGGCCCCCCAGGCGATCCCGATGATGACGGCAATGGCCCACCACCTCCACCAAGATAATAAATGATGAAATGCATGTTCTTGTCACGCCGGATTGCGAAAAGCGTGTCATTAAATGCGACGCTTATGAAGTGATGAAATTGCCAGAAGTTATT
The DNA here is from genome assembly GCA_963773725.1 of uncultured Phycisphaerales bacterium. Classification (GTDB taxonomy): domain Bacteria; phylum Planctomycetota; class Phycisphaerae; order Tepidisphaerales; family Tepidisphaeraceae; genus PALSA-1353. The sequence continues at coordinate 301,424 of CAVZCA010000004.1, read as the reverse complement.
CAGAAAAAGTGACTTTTGTATAAATATCTTGCAATTTTATTCACAAAAAACAGGTTGTTATGACCATCTAATTTTCGCAAAGTTGTGGTTACCTTTCAGCAAATACAGCCATTAATCCATCAACAGGGAACGTTTTCAGGTCCTGAAGCAACAACTGAGTTTGGAACATTGCAGTGAGGCTCGTATCGATGGAACATGCCAGGATCGTTGCGGTAAAGACCGCCAGCGGCTGGGCAGCAGGAGATCGATTGGACGAGCAGGACTGGCAATTGTGCCGCGATTGCGTGACGGGCGACGGTGAAGCCTGCCGGCGATTGTTCAAGCGGCATGAGCCGCGGATCGCACATCAGATGTGGCGCTTTTCACGCGATCGCGTCACGCACGGCGAACTGGTGCAGGAAGTCTTCGTGCAGGCGTATCTGTCGCTGCACCGGTATCGCCCGGCAGCGGTTCCGCTCGAGCATTGGCTGGTCCGGATCGCAACACGCGTCGGATATCGGTTCTGGAAGCAGCAATCGCGGCAAAAAAAAACCGAACCGCTCGATTCGGACATCCCGGCCCCAATCAGTGGAACCGGCGACGCCGAGGAAGCAGCCCAGGTCCTTCACAGCCTGCTGGCGCTTTTGCCGGCGGCAGACAGATTGGTGCTGACGTTTATGTACTTCGACGACTGCAATATCAGCGAGATCGCCAATCGCACCGGCTGGAATTCGGCAATGGTAAAGATGCGCCTCTACCGGCGCGCAACCGCTTGCGAAAAATCATCGAACGCAAAAATCTCAAAGAGATTTTAGGAGTCGGCCATGGACCCGCTTGAAATAGTGGATGCGCTCGCCGGGCGTGCTCGGGCCGAAGTCGCGCCGAAAACAAACGTGAGCATCGCCGCAGTGCTGGCCGCCGGCCGTCGTGAAGAGCGTCTCGCTCCACTGGCCTGGTCCGCCGGAATATCCGCGATCGCCGCGTGCATCGTGCTTGCGATCGCTCTGCACACAAATAAATCCACCAAAACAGATTCAATCGAGCCGCTCTTTCAGGCGGCGGAGGTGCAAATGCCATGAGCGAACCCATCCCGCCAACTTCAGTTCCCGCCCTCAGCGGAAAATTCCACAGGCGCCGGGTGGCCAAAATGATCGCGCTGGCCACGATTATTTTCGCCGGCGGCGGCGCAACCGGATGGGGCGTGGCTATTCTCCATCGCCCACCGCCCCCAATGTTCGGCGAGCCGCCAACCCCCCGAGTCAACGATATGGTTTCCCGCCTGCGGGATGAACTTCTCCTCTCCGACGATCAGGCCGCAAAGGTAAAAGAGATTTATCAGCAGCGTAACGACGCCCTGCAGGCGATCCGCGAAAAAATGGGCCCGCAAATGAAAGCGGAGTACGACAAGCTGAACGACCAGATGAAGCAGGTATTGAATCCCGCCCAGTTTCAGCGATGGCACGAGCGATTCGAGGACGTGCGGAGCAGAATGTTGCCGCCTCCGCCGCGCGGTCCCGGCGGCCCGGGAGGTTCTGGAGATGGTTTCCCCCCGCATCCGCCCGGAGATTTTCCGCCGCGCAATGGCCCTCCGCATGATGGCCCACCCGATGGCATGCCGCCGCCGTGACAATCAAGTGCAAACGATTTAGCCAAAGTTGTGATTCTCACGGTAGAGTCGTCTTGCTTACAATCCCACCCGGCAAAATCGCCGGAGAGGAATGTGAGCAATGTCGATTCGCATGACATGTCTGGCGTTGTTGTTGGCGATCGCACCTGCCCAAACTGCGCTGGCAACTGGCGGATCAGTTAGCGGCGTTGCTGCCGACATCATCGTCGCACCCGACGGAACCGGCGATTTCAAAACCGTTCAGGAGGCAATCGATTCGATTCCCCCCGACAACGCCGCGGTCAAAATCGTTTTTATCAAACCCGGAACCTACCACGAAAAAATTCACATCAAGCAGCCGTATGTTCACCTGATGGGGGAGGATGCCGAGAAAACGATCTTGACATACGACGATTTCGCAAAAAAACCGGGCCCGAATGGCAAACCGCTCGGCACATTCGGCTCACTCAGCGTCTCAGTCACCGGCAAGGAATTCGAAGCCGATAACATCACATTCGAGAATCCCTCCGCCCCCCGCAAAACGGTGGCCCAGACCGTGGCTCTGGGAGTCGATTCCGATCGCGCCGTCTTCCGAAATTGCCGCATGCTCGCCAATCAGGATACGTTGTACGCCAATTCCGGCCGTCAATATTATTACCACTGCCTGATCCGAGGCGACGTCGATTTCATTTTCGGCAACGCGACCGCGGTCTTCGATCAATGCGAAATCCAGAGCAGCGGCAAGGGATACATAACAGCCCAATCACGCACCGATGACGCCCAGACCACGGGATACGTTCTGACGAATTGCAAACTGACCGCGGCAACAGACGTCCCGGATGGCTCAGTCTATCTCGGCCGCCCCTGGCGTCCGCACGCGCGCTGATTTATCTGAACTGCGAATTAGGCCCGCAGATCGGCCCAGCCGGCTGGCTGAAATGGCGGCCAACGGACAGCGACATGAAAGTCTTTTATGCCGAATACGCCTGCACCGGTCCCGGCGCATCAACAGATCAGCGCGTCGCTTGGTCTCGCCAGTTAAAGCCGGCTGAAACGCAGCCATTTGCAAAGGAAGAATTTCTCAAAGGCGATGACAGCTGGGCTCCATGGAAGACAAATCCGCCCACTACCCAACCGTGACGGGAAAACTACTTTTTATTCGAGAGCTTTCGCGCAATGGCGCCGACATCCCCGGCCTGCGTTAACGATTCCAATTTCCAGATCATGGACATCCGCACCGGCTCCTTGCCGACGGTTCCGTTGGGAGAAGTGAATTCCAATTCGGTGAACCCCCCGAGCCCGGCCACCTCGGGCGAAGAATCCGGCTCGGTATAAAGTTCGCTTTTTCCCCGGTCACATACCTGTCCGCGGATGGCGATACACTCCGCAACTCGATCGACAACAATTGATTTTTCAACACCACCGCAAGCAGATCAGCATCCAATCCAATCTTACTTTTGAAATCAGCAGGGCGATCGAGAACCAGAATTCCATCGATTGCCTTTCCAGAATCCGGCCACGGTGAAAAGCCCAGCGGATGCAGCGTATTACCAGGCTGCCGAACAAAAATATTCTTCGTCACGGGAACTTCCGCGATAGACCAGACCCCGGCGGGAGCCCCACCAGCGGCAGGCCCGGCTGCCGCGAAAGAAATCTCTTCTCTCAACTCAGCTCCATCGGGAGCCATTCTAAATTCCCGAACAATTTGCACGTCGTAGCCGCTTAATTTTTGAGAGATCAGTCGCACGCCATCCGGTTCGATCTGGCATTGATACGAATATTGATCCGAAGCCGGCGGAGGCGGCCAACCCCGCCCCGTGCGCTTAGGCCATTCATTTTGCGGCCAGGGCCAACTCTTTTCGCCGCCCCAATTCCCCGTTTGCCCCGCCTGCGATATTGGCACGGTAGGATTTTCCCACAGCACATTAGCGCCGCCAACCATCGCAAACCGCATCAGCCGCCCGCCGATGGATGGAACCACAATCGCTTCGGCGGTTCCATTGGTGATGCGTACCGCATCGGCGAATCCCCGGTACGCGACGCGTTCCACCTTCACATTGTTCGCCACCAGCTCTCCCGATTGTTTTTCAGCGCACGCCGCCAGAAGGACAAACAAAAGAACAGTCAGCCCAGCCCTGATCGCCATCAGCGGTCACCTTTTTCCCTCACACGATCTTGCACGCTTCATCAAATTCCAGCCTGGGATTGCGGGGATGCAGCTTCGAGGGGTCCCCATAACCGATGTTCATCAGAAAATTGGATTTAAATCGACCATCCGGGAAAAACTCCGCGTCAACCTTACCCTGGTTGAACCCAGACATCGGCCCGCAATCCAGCCCGACTGCCCGGGCGGCGATGATAAAATAAGCCCCCTGCAAAGTGGCATTACGAAATGCATGAATTTTGGTCCGCTCGGCGTTTTCCGGCGCGGCAAAAAAATCCTTGAACCCCGCCGCCTGCGGAAAAAGCTTGGGAATGTGTTCGTAAAATCGCTGATCGTCCGCAAAAATCGCCGTGACCGGAGCCACCGTCGCCCTGTTGACGTTGCCCCCTTCCAGCGCGGGCCTCAGGCGTTCCTTGGCCTCGGGGGACTTCACGAAGACAATCCGCATCGGCATCGTGTTGGCCGAAGTCGGCCCCAGCTTCGCCAGATTGTAAGCCGCGCGAAGCAGATCATCGCTCACCGGCGTGGGAAGAAAGGATGAATAAGTACGGGCCTTACGGAAAATAAGATCGAGGGCTTCTTCAGACATCGGGCTTGCCATTGGCTTTTCCTTCTTTCCTTGGTTGAGGTTGTTTTACAATAGGCCGCTGCTGTTACAACTTCAAATTGGAATATTGACGCGATGAGAGCTGAAGATGGAAGCAGACGAGTGGTTGTGGTAATGAAAGTGAATAAGAGCGATACCGCAGATGAATACTGACGCTTCCGTGGAAAAATCCGCCGTCTCCGTTCAACCCTTTCCCCGCCGCCGAGGCTTGCCGCGCGTTCAGGAATTGGGGCTTGTGATCGTCATCCTGATTATGGGGATCAGCCTCAGTATTTTTGGATATGTCGCCGCTCGGCCCGGCGAAGACAACACCTTCCTAAACGCGGGAAACCTGATCGATCAGGTAGCCACCCCGATGTCGTATTACGCGATCATGGCTGTGGGGATGACGCTGGTGATCATTTCTGGCGGAATCGATATCTCTGTTGGCTCGATCATGGCGCTGTCAGCTTTCACCGGAGCCCGGGTGCTGCAATATATGCCGGTAGATGCGCCGGCGTGGAAAGTATTGCCGGTGGCATTCGCCGTGCCGATGGGGATCGGATTGTTATGCGGATTGATCAACGGCAGCCTGGTCGTCGGACTGCACATGCATCCATTCATCGTGACGCTCGGCACACTCAGTATTTTCCGCGGCATCACGGTAGTAACCACCAAATTTCAAGAACTCCCACCGGCTGATCGCCGAATTCCCCTCGCGTTCACGGACCATTTCATGCGCATGGAAGCGTGGGGCCATCGCCCGATGCCGATGGTGGTCATGCTGGTCATCGTCGCGCATCGGATGGTTCTATCTATCGCAAACCGTCGGTGGCCGGGAGATTTATGCGCTGGGCGGCAACGAAGAGGCCGCCAGATTCAGCGGATTGCGCACGCAACTGGATCAAGCTGCGCGTTTATGCGGTGGCAGGATTGACCGCCGGCATCGCCGGAATGGTCTGGCTGGGCAGGTTTGGCGGTGCTTCGACCAGCCGATGCGACAGGCTATGAACTGACCGTTGTCGCAGCGGCAGTGGTAGGGGGAGCAAGCCTGTCCGGCGGACGCGGAACGGCGCTCGGGGCGCTTCTCGGAACGCTCATCATCGCCATGATTCAGGACGGAATCATTGCCCTGAAATGGAAAGTCGAATATCAATTGATCATCGTCGGCGGCGCAATCATCCTGGCGGCGGCCATCGACAATTTCAGCGAATATCTGCGACAGCGCCGGTTGGCCGGTGCAAAGGCGTCGGTTTGAAACACTTCGAGCGGAGGTTTGGTATGCGAGGTAAATCACGGATTTTGGGGAGTCTGATCGCGGTCACCGCGATGGCAATGTTCTTTCCCCTGGGATGTAAAAAAGCGGAAGAAACCGGCGGCGCACGCCAGCGCCAAGCGAACCATCCGCATCGGCATGGTCGCCAAAAGCGAGTCCAACGACGTCTTCCAGGCGGCCCACACCGGCGCGCTCGACGCAGCCAAGGAACTCGGTGACAAGGATGGCGTCGATATCGAGATCGATTGGCGCACCCCGCCGACCGACGATGCCGCCAAACAGGCCGATGCCATCAGTTCGCTCACCAACGAAAAAGTGGATGGCATCACCGTCTCATGCTCGGAGGCGCGAATGCTCAATTCAGCAATCAATGACGCCGTGGACAAAGGCGTCCCCGTCGTCTGCTTCGATTCCGATGCCCCCGATTCCAAACGCATTTGCGACTACGGAACCGATGATACACAGCTCGGACATCTGCTCATGTCGCGAACTCTGCCCGGATCATGGGCGATAAAGGAACCATCGCGATCCTGGCCGGCCGGCAGACGGCCCCCAACCTTCAGCTTCGCGTCAAAGCCGTGCGGGAGGAATTGGCCAAGCATCCAAACATGCACGAGCTGAACGGCGATGGCAACGGCGTTTTCTATCATGAGGAAACCCCCGGCGCCGCCGCTGAAAGCAGTCAGTTCGGTCATGGCCGCCAATGCCGGGAAAATCGACGGATGGGTATTCGTCGGCGGCTGGCCGCTCTTCACGGATGATGCGTTGCAATGGAAGCCGCCCGGCTCGGTCAAAGTCGTTTCGTGCGATGCCCTGCCAAAGGAATTGGACTACCTCCGCAACGGATATGTTCAGGAACTCATCTCGCAGGATTGCTACGGCTGGGGACATCGAACCGTCGAAATCCTGGTCGATAAGATTCTGAACAACAAAGACCCCGAAGGAATGAATCCGACCACGCATACGATTCCCAATCCGCTGACGATCGTAACCCTGCCCAAGCCCGATCCGTCGCTGCCCGCCGAGCCGAATGTGCAGCGCATGGCCGTCGATGATTTCGCGGGCTATTGGGACAAATGGCTCAAGAAATAAATTTGTCGCAGGCCGCATTGGTTTGAAGCCGTGATTGAATTCCGTGGCATTACCAAAACTTTCGCCGGCGTCACGGCGCTGGACGGGGTTTCGTTTTCGGTCGGCCGCGGCGAATGCCACGGCCTGATGGGCGAAAACGGCGCGGGGAAATCCACCTGCGGCAAAGTCCTGGCCGGCATTCATCGGCCCGATTCGGGCGCGATCCTGATCGACGGCGTCGAGCAGCACTTCTCTTCTCCCGCCGATGCCCGGGCCGCGGGGATCGGGATGGTCCACCAGGAATTGGCCTTCTGCCCCGATCTTTCCGTCGCCGAAAATCTCTGCATGGGAAATTACCCAAGACGGATGCTCGGATTGAGAATCGATCGCGCAGCGATGATCCAACGCGCGGAAAAACTGCTGGGCAGCATCGGCGTCAATCTCGATGTCCGCCAGAACATGCGGGCCCTCTCCACGGCGCAGGAACAACTCGTGCAGATCGCAGCGGCCGTCGGCACCGGCGCGCGTATTCTCGTGTTCGACGAGCCAACCAGTTCGCTCGCCGAGCCGGACGCGCAAAACCTTTTTTCGCTCATTCAGGACTTGCGTACCCGCGGCGTGACGATGATTTATGTCTCGCATCGCATGCCGGAAGTCTTCCGGCTGTGCGATCGCGTGACCGTGCTGCGGGACGGCAAATACGTCGGAACGCTGGACCGCGCGGCCGCGACGCCGGATGCGGTCGTGCGGATGATGATCGGCCGGAGCATCGAGGCCTATTTCCCGCAGCATCTTTCCGGCACGGCCGGGAAAAGTATTGTTATCGGTGAAAAATCTGTCGTCGCCGGGAAAATTCAAAGACGTGAACTTTGACGTGCGGGCCGGCGAGATCGTCGGGTTTCGCCGGCCTGGTCGGCGCCGGGCGAAGCGAAATCGCCAAGGCGGTCTTCGGCCTGGACGGCCGTGCCAGCGGCGCGGTGACAGATGGAAGATGCAGCTATTGGAATTGGGAAATGTCCGCGAGGCGATGCGGCGAGGCATCGCCCTGGTTCCAGAGGACCGCAAGCGGCAGGGACTGGTTCTGATGATGGGCGGCCGGCAGAATTTTTCCCTGGCGATGCTTCGACGTTTCCGGCGAATGGGAATCCTCGACAAAAGATCCGAACGGGCCAGGGCCGGAGAATTTTTCGAGAAACTTCGCGTCAAAACTCCGTCGCTCGAAGCCCCAGTCGCCGGCGATGAGCGGCGGAAATCAGCAAAAAGTCGCCGTCGCCAAATGGCTCGGCCGAAACGCCAAGCTTCTCATCGTCGATGAACCAACGCGAGGCGTGGACATAGGAGCGAAAGCGGCCATCCATGCGCCTGATCGACGATCTGGCACGGCAGGGGATCGGCATCATGCTCATTTCATCTGAATTGCCGGAGCTATTGAATCTCTCGACCCGCATTCTGGTGATGCGCGAAGGGCGAATGGTGGGGGAGCTACGCCGCGATGAAGTGAATCAAGATCGGCTTTTGCGCTTGATGGCCGGGGTGGATGAGCTAGGCGGCGCAGCGGCGTGAAAATCAAATCTTCCTCACCAAATAAGAAACCCCCGCATGCTTATGCGGGGGTTTCTTGTTTGGAATTCTCAATTATAAAACAACTTCAAGTCGCATCCGACGATGCCGCCGCGAGCGGCTTTTCGCCTTTTTCCGTCAAGCTGTTCAAGGCGTCAAAGTACAGATGCTTTTCGCCGCCTTCTTCGGTCTTGACGGTGATGCGCACCAGATCCTTGCCCTTGAAGTTGCCGCGGAGGATTTCCTCGCTGAGCGGATCTTCCACGAACTGCTCGATCGCGCGCCGCAATGGACGAGCCCCGAAATCGTTGTTCGTGCCTTTGTCGATCAGGAAATCCTTGGCTTCGAGGGTCAGCTCGATCCGCATGCCATGATCGGTCAGACGCTTGGTCACCTTGCGCAACTCGAACTCGACGATGGCTTCCAGATTCGTCCGGCTCAGCGGGCGGAACACGATCACATCGTCCAATCGCCCGATGAATTCCGGACGGAAATAACGCTCGATCTCCTTCATCAACGTCGTCTTGATCGTCTGATAGGTCCGCTCTTCCTTCTCGCCCTTGCGGCTCGGCTGCAGGCCGAACTGCGGGCCGCCATCCTTGATCAGTTCCGCGCCGATGTTGCTGGTCATGATCATCACCACGTTGCGGAAATCGACGTGCCGGCCAAAGCTGTCGGTCAGCCGGCCTTCTTCCATGATCTGCAGGAGCATGTTGAACACATCCGGATGCGCCTTCTCGACTTCATCCAGCAACACAACGCTATACGGCCGGCGGCGGATGCGCTCGGTGAGCTGGCCGCCTTCCTCGTAGCCGACATAGCCCGGAGGAGCGCCGATCAATCGGCTCACGTTGTGCTTCTCCATGTACTCGCTCATGTCGATCTGAACGAGCGCATCGTCGTCGCCGAACATGAATTCAGCCAGCGCCTTGGACAGCAGCGTCTTACCGACGCCGGATGGCCCAAGGAACAGGAACGATCCCATCGGACGATGCGGATCTTTCAGACCCGATCGAGCCCGGCGAATCGTTTTGCTGATCGTCTTGATCGCCTCATCCTGCGAGACGACCCGCTTGTGCAGTTCGTTTTCCAGTTCAAGCAGACGCTGGGCTTCTTCTTTTTCCAGACGAGTCAGCGGAACGCCGGTCATCTTGCTGACGACCTCGGCGATGACTTCATCATCCACCACGCCATCAACTTCCTTGGCCCGCTCGCGCCACTGCCGCTGCATCTCTTCCTTCTTGGCGCGAAGACCCTCAGCCTAATCGCGAAGCTTCGCGGCTTCCTCATATTCAGCGTTTCGCACAGCCTCATCCTTCTGGATGCTCAGCCGTTCGATCTGCTCCTCCATCTCCGCCAGGTTCGGCGGCTTGGTCATGCTGCGAAGGCGAATCCGCGCCCCGGCCTCGTCCACCACGTCGATGGCCTTGTCCGGCAGGCATCGCCCGGTGATATACCGGTCCGATAACTCGACAGCGGCGACCAATGCCGAATCCAAGATCTGAACCCGGTGGTGCGCCTCATATCGATCGCGCAATCCCTTGAGGATTTCGATGGTGTCCGTCGTGCTAGGCGGATCGACGGTGATCGGCTGGAATCGCCGAGCCAGCGCCGCATCCTTCTCGATGTATTTCCGGTATTCGTCGAACGTCGTCGCGCCAATGCACTGAATCTCGCCGCGAGACAGCGCGGGCTTCAGCACGTTGCTGGCGTCGATGGCCCCTTCGGCCCCGCCGGCGCCGACAAGCGTGTGCAACTCATCGATGAACAAAATGACGTTCTTAGCCCGGCGGACTTCGTTCATGACCGCTTTGATGCGTTCCTCGAACTGTCCGCGGTATTTCGTGCCGGCAACCATCATCGCCAGATCGAGCACGACGATTCGCCGGTCGTGCAGCAATTCCGGCACGGTGCTGGAGATCACCATCTGCGCCAGCCCCTCGACGATAGCCGTCTTGCCGACGCCAGCTTCGCCCAGAAGGACCGGGTTATTCTTCTGCCGCCGGCAAAGAATCTGGATGACCCGCTCGATCTCCTTCATCCGACCGATGACGGGATCAAGCTGTCCTTCGCGGGCCAGCTCGGTCAAATCGCGACCGAAGCTGTCGAGTGCGGGGGTCTTGCTCTTGCGGCTCTGACCTTGTTTTTCCTGTGCCTGGGGTTCTTCGCTTTCCACACCAGCTCCCAATAAGATTGAGAACCTCTTCTCGAACTTCTTCCAACTTCAGACCCAGATTCATCAGTACCTGGGCCGCTACTCCATCATGCTCGCGTAACAAGCCGAGCAAAAGATGTTCCGTTCCTACGTAATTATGATTCAGGTTCCTGGCTTCTTCGATGGCGTATTCTATGACCTTCTTGGCCCTTGGCGTCTGGGGCAATTTGCCCATCGTCACCATGTCCGGCCCGCTCTTGACCAGTTTTTCAACTTCCAGCCGAACCTTGCGCAAATCCACGTCAAGGTTCTTCAAGACGTTAGCGCCGACTCCGCTCCCCTCCTTAACGAGGCCGAGCAGAATATGTTCGGTGCCAATGTACTCATGATTAAAGCGCTGGGCTTCCTGATTCGCCAGGGCCATTACTTTTCTGGCCCGGTCCGTAAATCGTTCAAACATGTCCATCTCCTACTTGGCCGGCAGGGTTGAGTGCCGACCCCTCACCGAGAATTCAAACACTGTGCGCAGCCGTCGTTATCAACGATCTGCCGCACTTGGGAGGCCATCGATTGTAGGGGGGTATTACCCATAATCAAGCGATGCCCAAGACGCCACATCGTTATATCGGCTTGAATAATACGTTCGATAAAGTCGAAGGATCGGTTGGGTAAAAAGTGCGTAAATAATAGCTGCAAGAGGCTTAGATCAGGCTTCAGCTTCCCTTCCACCCTGTTTCACGATCTCTTCCCGTACCATTTCCGCTTTGACTCCAAGCTTTGCCAACAACTTCGCAGCCATTCCTTCCTCTTCGTCCAAGAGGCCCAACAAAACGTGACCAGTGCCAACCGCTTGATGGCCCATCTCCCTGGCTGCTTTACCGGCTCGATATTCTGCTCGTTCAGCTTCGGGCGTGTGATAAACGACAGGTTCGATAAACGCTGGCCTTTCGTCTGTTCCTAAGAGCTCGAGTACCTCATTGCGCATCTGTCCTAATTGCAATCCCATATGCATCAGGACCTGAGCACCCACGGCGTCCTTTTCACGCATCAATCCCAGCAAAAGGTGTTCTGACCCAACATAGTTGTGATCGAAATTTCTGGATTCCTCAATGGCATATTCGAGGACCTTTTTTGCTCTAGGTGTCTGAGGTAGTTTGCTTTGGGGAATCTGTTTTGGCCCGACCTTAATCAGTTTTTCCACCTCGAGTCTGACCGTCAGCAAATCGACCTTCAGATTTTTCAGCACATTCGTCCCCACGCCACTGCCCTCCTTGACCAGGCCGAGCAGGATGTGTTCCGTGCCGATATATTCATGATTGAAGTGCAAGGCCTCTTGGTTGGCCATGGCCATTATTTTTCTAGCGCGATCCGTAAATCGTTCAAACATATGGCCTCCTTCGGTTGAATTGCCGTTATCATCTTCCGCCTTGCGACCCGTGATAGTTTATCCGATAACGTCGCCAAAGTTTTCAAGGATTTGAATGCCATTGATTCACCGGGCTCTGGACCTCTTTCTACATCTCGACAAGCACCTGAATTCCTATGCCTCGTCGCATCAGGTTGGCGCATATGTCCTGCTGGCAGTGATCGTCTTCTGCGAAACCGGGCTGGTCGTCTGGCCATTCCTCCCCGGCGATTCCCTTCTCTTCGCCGTGGGAGCCCTGGCCGCCGCCCCTGAATCACCGATCAGCCTGCCATGGATGATCGTGCTTCTCTGCGCAGCCGCCAACTGCGGCGATCTGCTAAACTATTCCATTGGCCGCCGGGTCGGCCCGAAAATCTTCAGCCGCGAATCGTCCTGGCTGCTCAATAAACGCCATCTCCAGGAAGCCCACGCCTTCTACGAAAAGCACGGCCGCAAAACGATCATCCTCGCCCGCTTCGTCCCCATCGTCCGCACCTTCGCCCCCTTCGTCGCCGGCATAGGCCAGATGCCCTTCGTCCGCTTCATCGGCTTCAGCATCAGCGGCGGCATTCTCTGGGTCGTTGCCCTTTCCCTCGCCGGCTATTACTTCAACCAAATCGAGATCGTCCGCACCCATTTCCAGTTTGTGGTGATGGCTATCGTCGCCATCTCCCTTCTGCCGATGGTCATTCATGCCCTCCAAAGCCGCTCGCGCACGCGCCGCTAACCAATTGCAGCCGCAGCCGGTCGCGGATGAAAACCCCCAATGAAAAAAGGACTCGCGTGAGTCCCTCTTTCGTTCAATCTTCAAATTCAAACGGCACTATTTCAAGAGATCGTTTTCCGTTGCAAGCTTGTCGGTCGCCGGCGTTGCGTCGCCGCCTCCGCTGCTTCCGTCAAATGTCAGCAGATCAGAAATCGGTGCGGCTGAAGAAAAAGTTGATGCCCCAACTGAAGAGGAGCTGAGAACGAGCGAGGCCTCCTCGATTTGCAGGTTGACCCACTGCTGGAACTTGGAGACCGGAATCGGCGTGTACGCTATGGCCGATGGCGTCGTCGCCGCCAGAGTCATCAACGTCGCGAGGCCCGCGCTACTCACGTGTTGCCGTTCCTGAAACGCCCGGGCCTCCGGGCTGAGCGGAATGCCGCTCAGGGCGAAGTGAATCGTCGGCGCGGGAACAACCGCGATGGTCCCCAGCATGCTCGAAGTCAGCGTCCCATCCGTCGCCTGGAAGGAATATGAACCCGATCCAGTGACAGCCACGTTGCTGAACATCGCGACGCCATGAACCGCCTGAACGGTAACCTTCCCGGCAATTCCGCCAATGATGGGACCGCTGATAACGCTCAGCGTCACATCCGAATTGTCGGTGGTCACGATCTGGCCCAGAGCGTTTTCCACATCAACGACCACATTGATATTGCCGTCCACGAAACCAGCGCTCGGCTGCCCGCCAATGACCAGCAGCGATGGCGCCTCGTCATCCACGGTAATCGTCGCCGAATTGGTAGCGGAGCCAATCGACCCAATAACGGTCGCCGATCCAAGCACGCCCGGCGAGCTGAACAATCCGCCGCTGGTAATCGTTCCAACGCTGCCCGCCTGCAATGTCCAGGTGATCGTCGGCGGGGAGGTCATCGTGCCGCCGAACTGATCATGAACGACCGCCGAGAACTGCTTGCTGGCATTGTCGCCCACAACGGCATTTTGCGGATTAACAGTCAGTGTCGTCGCCGTTTGAGCCACGGTCACATTCACGCTGCTCACCGTCGTCACCCCAAGCGTATCCTCGATGGTCACGAGGAACGTGTAATTACCCGAGGCGAAGAACGTCGCGGTGGTGTTCTTTGAGTCGTTGGTTCCGTTGATGCTGAACGTGGGAGTCAGCGCCTCCCGCCGGAGCGTTGGTCACAGTCCACGTATAGGTCAATCCAGCGTCAGACCCGCTCTGGGCTCCAAGAACGCTCAGATTGGTGGTCGTCCCGGTCACCGGGCTCGGCGAAGCCGCCGCCGCCGTCGCCACCGTCAGGCTGGCCGAAGCGGACAGTTGCATGACGGTCATCGAATACGCCGGGAACGTATAGTTGAAATCAACGCCGCTCAGCGAGAGCACGGTGCTGAAATTAGCCAGTGCCGCGGATCCATCGCTCGACGCCTCCTGGGCATTGTCCTGCGTTTCTCCATATTGCCAGATTTCCGCCTGACCGTTGGGAATGAATCCATTCACATTGAAATGCGCGGTCAGATCGTCACTGGGGCTCTTGTTGATCACCATCAGATCAAGCTGCCCATTCGCTTCATAAACAGCGTACGCATCAAGGCTCGAATCATCGCTGGTGATTTGAACGACATTGCCATTCGCCTGATCGATCTTCGATGCCAGTTCCTCGGCGAAGTAGGTCGGATATGGAACGTATGTTCCCGTGGCGGGAGCAGTTCCCGACGTGCCGATGATGCCGTAATCACCACCCTCGCGCCAGCCGTAAAGGCTCGAGGAATTATTGTTATTCGTTTGCCAGCCGTTGCGCAGATCCCACACAAACTGGCCATCGAACGACGTCTGCATCATCGCGCCGATGGAATCGGCGAGCCACAGTCCATTGACAAGGCTGGTCGTCTGCTTGCCCGGGGCGAGCGTGGAGTTCAATTCCGTCTCAAGTAGCTGCACCCTGGCTCCGTTGGTGGCGCCCAGGTATTGCGTGAGAACAGCTTCATAATCGGTGGATCGCTGCACCAATCCGAAGGATCGCCGGAATTTTGGTTGGTGTCCGAAACCGTATCGTTCAGCAGGAACGAATCGCTTTCGCTGCCGCCGTTTTGCGGGTACGAGTGATCCGAAAGAAATCCAGGCGTGAAATTATGGTTCGCGAAAATCGTGAGAATGTCCGCCAGCCAGTTGTTGTAATCGCCGGCGCCCGGGCCCGGCGAGTCGATGCCGATCGAAGCCGTCGGATCGATCTCCTGCGCATAGCTGGCAAATTGCATGACGAAGTTGGCATAGGTCGCCGGATCGTGAGGCGCGCCGGCATCTCCGCCGGAGCCATGTTCATCCGTTTCCCAGCTCCCGTATTCTTCGTTGCCGACCTCGAAATATTGAATGTTAAGAGAACCCGCGTGACCGACGCGAAGGAAGTTAAACCCGTCATCAGTCGCCAGCGGCGTCGCCGCGCGGAGGCTCGCCCAGTAGCCAACCGTCTGCCAATTCTCCGTGACCCAAGTATTGCTTACGGTGTTAAATTCCTCTCCGTTGCCGATCACGGTCGTATCCGTCGTCGAGCCATCGAGGTAAGCCATGAACGCCGCGGCTTCCTGCGGGCTGCCGCTTCCGTAGTCCAGCGTTACCAGGCCAGTCCCGCCGATCGACGCGATAAAGCTCGCCATCGTCGCAGCGGTCCCTTGGCCGTTATAAGAAGGACCGTTGTTGAAGTGGAAACTGTCGGAAATTCCGCCACCCGGGAATCGGAACGTGTTGATTCCAGCGGCTTCCACCATCGCCAAAGTCTGCGATGTGGGCAGCGCCGAATCCCATTGCACAAGATTCACGCCCAAATCCTGCGGTTCCGTCTCGCGGATCGTCTGCCCGGCATTTACCGCTACCGTCGCGCTCGGCGCCGGACCACCAGTGGGGGCTATGTCGATCACGGTCATCGAATATTTGGCAAACTGAAGGCTGAAGTCATTTCCACTCAGGCTGATCGTCGGAGTGGAATAAGTGAGCGACGCCGATCCATCCGAGGTCTGGCTCTGGGCCGTATCCTCGGTCTCGCCATATTGCCATTCCTGCACAGCACCGTTCGGCGTGAATCCATTGATCTGGAACTGCTCAGTCAGATCGTTGTTGGGATCCTTGTTGATCACCATGATGTCGAGGTGACCGTTTGGCTCAAGAACCGCATACGCATCAAGCAGCGAATTGTCACTGCCGGTTTGTACAACAATTCCGCCGGATTGAGCCAGCTTGGCGGATAGTTCTTCCGCGAAGTATGTCGGATAGGCGATATATGGACCGCTTTCCGGAGCGGTTCCGCCGATGCCGATCAGGCCATAATCCCCGCCGTCGCGCCAGCCATAAAGGCTCGAAGAGTTATTGTCAGTGCTCGTCCAATACGCGCGCAGGGCTGTGTAATACATTCCATCCCAGGACGTTCCCAGGATGCTGCCGATGGAGTCAGCCAGCCAGAGCCCCGAAACCAAACTAGTCGTCTGCTTGCCGGGGTTGTAGCTGGTGTCGTTCACCGTCGATTCGATCAACTGCACTTGGGAAGCATTGGTGCTTCCCAGATATGTCTGAAGATCGGCTTCATAATCGGATGCCCGATCCACCCAGTCGGTCGGGTCGCCGCCGGTCTGGCCGGTGTCGGTAGTTGTATCGTTAAGCAGAAACGAGTCACTCTCGGTTCCGGGGTTCTGCAGATACATCTGGTCAGAGATGAAACCAGGCGTATAGCTGTGAGCGGCGAAAATCGTGAGGACCGAACCAAGCCAGTTGCTCCAATCACCGCTCGGGCCGGCCGAATCCATGCCGATCAGCGCGTTCGGATTAATCTCATGCGCAAGGCTGGCGAATTGCATCACGAAGTTGGCATAGGTGGTTGGGTCGTATGCCGCGCCGGGATCTCCGCCAGTTCCATGATGATCAGTGCCATTAAAATTCTGATAAGCCTGGTTACCCACCTCGAAATAATTGATTCCAAACGAAGCGACTTGGCCGGCAGCCAGAAAGTTCAGCCCGTCATCAGTCGCCAGCGGCTGTGAAGCTCGGAGCGTCGCCCAATATCCGACCGTTTGCCAATTGACCTGCACCCAGGTGCTGCTGTTGGTATCCCACTGTTCCCCCATCCCGATTGTGGTGGTATCGCTCGGCGAACCGTCGAGATAAGCCATGAACGCGGCCGCCTCCTGCGGGCTGCCCGATCCGTAATCGACAGTCATCAACCCGGTCGCGCCAACGGCATCGACAAGGGTGGCGACTTCAGCCGCCGTCGGCTGAGTGCTCCAGTCCGGTCCCTGATTAAAATGAAAGCTGTCCGGATCGCCGTTGGGAAAACGGAATGAACTCAGCCCCGCCGCCTGCACCATTTGCAGCGTCTGAGCGGTGGACATATCCGAGTCCCAATCCACCAGATTGACCCCAAGATCATTGGTGGCCACGCTGCGAAGCGTATCAGATGTGTTCACCGTCACGACCGATAACATCGTGCGCGGTTCGAGCGTTTCCATCACAACTTTGTTCGCGAGTCCGCGACGTCGCCGACGGTTGCGAACGGTCGGAATATATTGCCAGTTTCCCAGCGTGATGCCGGTGACATCCGTCAGAAATGGGGACGATTCTACGCGAGCCATCTTGGGGGTCCTTCTGGGAGGCGAAACCCGTCTATGATGGCTATATCGCTTTTAGGGCGCGCGGCTAAATAAGAAATGCGCGGCAAGAAGGGAACATTTTTCGGGTCCGATAATGAAATCGCAGCCAAGTCTGACAATGGTGGAAATTTCACGGATGCGGAGCACCCATTTTTTATCGGCAAGAAAATCAGCCGATCGATCACGGCCAAAGCGGCGCCCCCTCAAGCCCCGAAGTCTCCGGCAATCCGCACATCAGGTTGGCATTCTGCACCGCCTGCCCGGCCGCCCCTTTGCCAAGATTGTCCACCGCGCCGATCGCAATAATGGTTCCAGGCCCTGGCGACGCATATGAAACAAACACTAGGTTCGATCCCGTCGCCCACTTGGTATGCGGCGGCTGATCGACCACGCGCACAAACGGCCGTCCCGCGTAAAACTTCCGTGCCGCCGCGAGGCAATCCGCCGCCGTCGCATGCCCTGTCAGATAGCACGTTGTCAAAATCCCACGCGTCATCGGAACCAGATGGGCCGCGAAAACAATCTTCGCGCTCGTCGTGTGCGACACTTGATTCGCGGTCGTCGTGATCTCCGGCACATGCGGATGTTTCACCAGCCCGTACGCTGACGTATCTTCATTCACCTCACCGTACCCAAATTTGGAATCGATCCCGCCGCGCCCAGCCCCGCTGACGCCGGTCTTCCCATCGATAATGATCGTCGATTGAATATCCACCATCTTCCCCGCGATCAGCGG
This sequence comes from uncultured Phycisphaerales bacterium, assembly GCA_963773725.1. Taxonomy (GTDB): domain Bacteria; phylum Planctomycetota; class Phycisphaerae; order Tepidisphaerales; family Tepidisphaeraceae; genus PALSA-1353. The sequence goes on along the minus strand of CAVZCA010000004.1, from coordinate 283,524 downwards.
CACAATCGCCGCCAGCGCCGCCGATGGATAACACCCCGGATTCGCCACCCGCGTAGCCGAGCGAATTTTCTCCGGCCAGACATCCGCCAGGCCGTACGTCCACCCCTCGACATACCGGTGATCGCCCCCCACATCGACGATCTTCACGCCCGCCGGCACGCTCGCCAGCGCGTAACTGCGACTGCCCCGTCGGCAACGAAGCAAACAGCAGATCAAGCTTCGGCAAATTCGCCGGGTCCCATTTCTGAATGACCAGATCCGCCAGTTTCGGCGAAATTCCCGGGAACCGCTCAACCAGCTTCTGTCCCGCGGAAGTTTCCCCCGCAGCATACACAACTTCAAAAGCCGAATGCCCCGCGCACAGGCGCAGCAACTCCCCGCCGCCGTACCCGCTGACGCCCGCAATGCCGACTCGAATGGACATAGCGGTAAGAATAATGGATTTTTGCGCTAAGGCACGAGGGGCCGATTTATCATCAGCCGCCCATGTGATAGAAAAATTCTTCCTGCGTGATCTTGTCACCTTTGACGGTGTAGAGCCCGGTTTCATCCATGGTCATTCGTTTTCCAGCCATCGGACCCGCCTTGGGCGTGACCTCATAGGTGAATCGCACGATGAACCGCTCTCCGTGCGGCCACGGCCCGGCCACTTCGGCCTTATGAACTTCATGGTTCTTCATCCACCATTCGTTCTTACCCTTGACGCCGGCAAGGCCCTCGGTGCGTGCCGGACCCGTCGGACTTGCTTGCGGTTCAATGCTCACGATGTTGGGGCTGTACATCGTATTAACAACTTCCTCGTTCTTCCCCTTGCGGCAAAGATCAACCAGCTTTTTTGCGACGTCCATTGTGCTCATGAGATAATCTCCTTTGTTTAGGGTCGCGAGAATACCACCTTTTGCGTCGGGTGGCATCCGTAATTTGTGAGGATTTGTTTTGGAATTAACAAACGCGCAAGGATGTGCGCCAGAGAAGTTTTTTTTGATCGGCAGATCAGTTCGCTAACTTGGATTTGGCGTCTTGCAGCTTCTGTTTTTCATCACTAAGCATTTGCTTGAATTCAGTTGTGTCCGAAGCTTTGACGGCATCGTGACCCAACAACCGATTCATCAAATCAATCTTCTCCTGAGAAACAGCAGCCTGTATCTTCGCCGTCTGCACCTCTTCCTGAGCCGAGATATTTTGTGCTTCGGTAGGATGATTCACGCCCCACCAAATGCCAACGCCCGCGCCCACCGCGAAAACGATAAGATGCAAGATAAGTTTCATTGAGGCTCCTATATCAGGCTGCCGGCCATATTCTAACAATAATGTAACGTACCGTCACCGAAGCCATCGCTTGAGGCGTTTGCTCAACTTCCATGGCCCCAATCGCCGATTTGACACAAAAGGCTATCATGTCAGAACAACAATGGCATTATGTTCACGCGGGCCAGAAGACCGGCCCAATCCCAACAGCAGAAATGCTCGCAAGCATCTCGCGCGGTGAAATTCAAGCGACCGATTTAGTCTGGACTCAAGGCATGTCCGAATGGCAACCGTGCGGCGAGATTCGCGCCCTGCATTCCGGAGCGGTGCCTCCTCCGCTTCCACCGACGAATAAAACAATCCCGTATGCCTCCGTTGCCGATAATTCGATGTATCCGTCTCCGCCAGATCTAGGCGAGAGCGCGGGAATGCGCATGCTCCTGCCAGTCGGCCGCTCCGGCATGGCGATCGCAGCGGGCTATCTCGGACTTTTCAGTTGTCTTTTGCTGCCGGCTCCGATCGCTCTCGCCGTTTCGATCTATGCGATCCGAGACATGAAAAAAGATCCTCGCAAACATGGCATGGGCCGCGCCATTTTCGGATTGATCATGGGCGCACTGGGTTCTCTCCTCTTGATAATATGCATAATCGCCATCATGTCCCGCCACTGAACCCTATCCTCATGATGGCCAGTTCATTTCACGACCGGAAGTGCCCGGCGATCCTTTTCAATCTTCTCCCACCCGCTCCCAAGATCGCCAATCGGGTCCGGCGGAAGAATATCCACCTTCTTCTCCCCAAGCTTCGCTTCGCCGCGCTTGACCTTCTGCTCGAATTGCCGGCATTCGATCAGCAGACGTTCCAGGATTTGCTCCTCCGGAACGTTCGCCACTTTCTCCCCCTGCACATAAATAATCCCCTTGCGATCGCCGGCAAAGATCGCAATGTCCGCCCCTTCACATTCGCCCGGGCCGTTCACCACGCACCCCATCACCGCCACCTTCATCGGCACCTTGATTTCCTTGGCCAGTTGCTTTCGCACATCCTGCACGAGCTTGAACAGATCCACCTGAATCCGGCCGCAGGTCGGACAGGCAATCAACTCCGCCCCAACGCGAGTCCGCAGCCCCAGCACGTATAACAATTCCAAGCCGTCCTCCACTTCGTACACCGGATCATTCGCATAGCTGATACGAATCGTGTCCCCGATCCCGCTGCACAGCAGATGCCCCAGCGGCACGACCGACCGGATCGTCCCCGTCTCCTTCGGCCCCGCATGCGTTACGCCCAGATGCAGCGGATAATCAAACCGCTGGCTGATCTCACGATAAGCGTCGATCACCGACTTCCGGATCGATGCTCTTGGCGCTGATCACAATGTCGTGGAAATCCTCTTCATGGAAGATATCCAGATATTCTTCCAGCTTGGCGATCATGATCGCCAGCAGATGCCCATTTTTATTATTGGAAAAAACGCCTCCCAGTTCCTTCATCCGCTTCTGCTTATCTTTTCGCTCAATGATCGACCCTTCATTGACGCCGACGCGGATCGGAATTTTCTTAGCCTTGCATGCCTGAATAACGTCTTTAACCTGCTTCGCGATCGTTGATGTTCCCCGGATTCAGACGGATCTTATGAATCCCCGCTTCAACCGCTTCCAGCGCCCGCTGAAAATGAAAATGCACATCCGCGACAATCGGCACGCTCACCCGCGGCAAAATTTCCTTCAGAGCCGATGTATCCTTCCGTTCCGGCACCGCCACGCGCACAATATCCGCGCCGGCAGCCGCCATCCTGTTGATCTCCGCCACGCATTTATCGATTTCCCAGGTGTAACCCGAGGTCATGGTCTGCACGGCCACCGGCGCGTCGCCGCCAATGCCGACAAAACCATGAGCCTTATCACCAATGACAACTTTGCGCGTCTTGCGTCGAGCAACCATCCGGACTCCAAAAAAAGCGAAAAAAGTCAGGTAAATGCTAGAAGACGCGGCTATCGGCGTCAATCCTTGATAAAAACGGCGCGGATCGATTGCAATTTTCGCCAGCGCCGTGGTTTTCACCTCAATGCCATTTCGAACGTTAACAGGCAAGCCAACGGTCCGCGAACGCGGCGAGGAATTGCCATATTCGAGCCGAAGCCATCAGCCGTCACAAACACCGTAAACGATAATAATTCTTGCCCTTGGGCTACGGAATCAATGCTTCTATAAATATAGATCAAACACACATATTGCCCTTTGCGGCGAGTACGAACGATGCGTATGATCGCCCAGTAGCCCGCGCCACATAAGAAGAGCAGTAACATGATTCGTACCAAAATCGTCGCAACATTGGGTCCTGCCTGTGGCGATGTCGAAGCTCTTTTTTCACTATTCCAGGCCGGCGTCGATGTCTGCCGCCTTAATTTCTCGCACGGGGATCTCGATAAACATCTCCTCATGCTCCGCAATATCCGCGAAGCCGCCGCACGCTGGAGCCAGCCCATCGCCATCATCGGCGATCTATGCGGCCCCAAAATCCGCCTCGGCAAGATCGCCAAGCAGGACGGCTTCGACGGCATGCCCATCGGCGTCGGCGATGAACTGATCATCCAGCGCACCCCATGCTCCGGCAAGAACGGCCGCGTCAGCAGCATCTATGCCAACCTCGTCGATGACGTGCAGGTCGGCCATCGCGCTGCTGATCGAAGACGGCCTGCTTCGCTTCATCTGCACCGAAAAAAACTACAGCGAGCTTCGCTGCAACTGCACGATCGGCGGCATGCTCAAAAGCTCCAAAGGGATCAATCTCCCCGATACCAACGTCAATGTCCCCTCCATCACCGACCGCGACTGGGAATGCGTCGATTGGGCCATCGAAAATGATCTGGATTATCTGGCCCTTTCGTTCGTGCGCTCAGCCGACGATCTGCAGCTTCTGCGCGAGCATCTTCGCAACAAGATCAGCCGACATTCATCTGATCGCCAAGATCGAAAAAGCCGAAGCCCTCGCCCACATCGACGCGATTCTCGACGCCTCCGACGGCCTGATGATCGCCCGCGGCGATCTGGGCGTGGAAATGGACGTCGCCGAGGTGCCGATCATCCAGAAGGACCTCATTCGCCGTTGCCAGGCGGCCGGCAAGCCGGTGATCGTCGCGACGCAGATGCTGCAATCGATGATCGAGCAGGCCAGCCCCACGCGGGCCGAGGTCAGCGACGTCGCCAACGCGATTTTCGACGGCACCGACGCGGTCATGCTCAGCGGCGAAACCTCCGTCGGCAAATTCCCGCTCGGCGCGGTCCACACGATGTCCCACGTCGCCGAGGTGACGGAAGATTATCTCATCCGCTCAACGGCAACGTCGCCCATCGTCTCGAAAGCCGGATCGGCAACGCTCCGCTTTTCCGCGGCGGTCGCCCGCGGCGTGCTGGAAATCGTCAACGATCTGCATGTCAAGCTCGTCGTGATCTGGAGCCAGACCGGCGCCACCGCACGCATCTTCTCCAAGGGCCGGTTTCCCGTCCCGCTCGTCGCTCTCTCCAGCGATCACCGGGCCCTGCGAAAAATGGCCCTGCATTTCGGCGTCATTCCCCACGAAATGGCCCCGCCGCGAAAAGATGCTCGACCTCGTGGATAGCGTCGATACCCTCGTTCAGGAACGAAAGTTCGCCACCCTCGGCGATCGCATCGTCATCGTCGCCGGCGCCGCCCTCGGAACGCCCGGCACGGTCAACGGCATCATCATCCACACCGTCGGCGAACGCTGGACCGGCGAAGTCGATCATCATCTGGCCAGCGATCAGGTCGTCGATTCAGCATGGAAATGAAACTCAAGCTCATCCCCTGTTTCGCAGCCCTCTTCTTCCTTGCCGGATGCGCCGGCAATTCGCCCGACCTCCCGGCCACGCGCCCCGCAATCATGACAATCCCCGCCGAACGCGCGACCGCCGACTACTGGCTCAAACAACCGGCCGTCGCGTCTGTCGGGAGCCAGGATTATCAGAAACTCTGGGCAGCCTGCAGCCAAACGCTCCGTAACTATCAATTCGATATCCAGCAGCAGGATTATCGCGAGGGAGTTCTGACAACCTGGCCCATGATCTCCATGCAATTCTTCGAAGTCTGGCGCAGCGACACCGGAACTTCCAGCGGCGTCATGCTCGAATTCCCTGCAAACAATCCGCCGCAGCGTCCGCTTCGAACTCGCCCGCGAGCCGGATGGCTCCTATGTGGCCCGTCCCGAAAGTCCTGATCGAGAAATCATCCCATCCCGAGCGCCGCCTTTCATCGGTGTCGCAGTACGCCGCGGCCTTCTCCGTCCCAGCCGAAAACCCAACGCGCGTAAACGAAGAAGGTGAAACCGTTCCCAACCGCTATTGGTACGCCCTCGGCCGCGACGAAGCCATGGAAAAACAACTGGCTGATTCAGTCCGATCAAAGCTCGGCGGATAAATTCCAGCCTAGAATGGCCATATGGAACTCGCCCATTTCAAAAACAAATTTGCTCTGCGCGCTGCCGTATGATCGCTATGTCGAAACCGGCACGGACGAACAACAACGGCGCTGGAAGCAGGTCTACGACGCAACGAAACTAAACGATTCACAAAAAAATCTCCTGGACGGATTCGTCCGGCGAGATGAATGTGCTGATCATCAGCGGAATCTGGTGCGGCGATTGCGTCCAGCAATGCCCGCTCATCGAGCAAATCGCCGCGATCAACCCATCCAAAATTTCCTTGCGGCTCGTCGATCGGGATCAGCATCGCGATCTCGCCGAGGCCTTCCGCCTCAACGCCGGAGATCGCGTTCCGGTGACGCTGTTCTTCTCCGAAGACTTTGAATTTTGCGGCGCCTACGGCGACCGCACCATCAACCGCTATCGCGCACTCGCCCAGCGGCAATTGGGAGCCTCCTGTCCCACCGGCATCGTCAGTCCCGACAAGGAAGAATTAAACGCCACCCTCGCCGACTGGCTCGCGGAAATCGAACGGGTGCAACTCATGCTCCGGCTCAGTTCCCGTCTTCGGCAAAAGCATGGTGATTGATTGTTATCGACCCTGAAAACACTGAAACACGTCCAATAACCATCCGTTTCTTGTCGTTTGAAACTTCCCGACGCTCCCAACCGGCCCGCGGGACGATATGCTTCTCTCGGGAGCTTAATCTCTATTAATGTCTGAGGCAGCAACAATCATTCTGGCCGGTGGCGGCACCGGCGGTCATCTCTACCCCGGCATCGCCGTGGCCGAAGCCCTGCGTGAAGTCTTACCCAATGTCCGCCCCCTATTCCTATGCACCACGCGAGAATCGATCGGGTGATTTTGGAGCCGACAGGGTTTGATTTCATCACCCAGCCCATCGTGCCGCCGCGGCTAGCGGACGTTTTAAAATTCTTCCGCACTTACCGCGAAACGCGCGATCTAGTGCAGCGGGTATTGTCCGAGCGCAAGCCCCTGGCGGTAGTTGGCCTAGGCGGATATGCCGCCGGCGTCGCGGTGAAAACCGCCGCCAAGAAAAAAATCCCCGCCGCCATCCTCAATCCCGACGTCATCCCCGGAAAAGCCAATCAATACCTGATGCGATACAGCCGTGTGATCTGCTGCCAATTCGCCGAGGCCCGGAAACATATTCCTTCGGAGTATCGCGACAAAGTAAGAGTCACCGGCTGTCCGATCCGCAAAGACATTCGCCAACTCCCGCCGCGCGAGCAGGCCGCCGCGCGGCTGGAAATCGATCCGCGCCTTCACACGCTCGTAGTAACCGGCGCCAGCCAGGGCGCGGTGACGGTTAATGATGCGATGCTGACGCTGGCCGGCACCATCACTCTGAACGGCTGGCAAATCCTCCATCTCAGCGGGCCGCGAACACGGCGAAGCAGTTCGCAACGGCTATCGCGAGAAAAATATCCCCGCTCGCGTCATCGATTTCACACCAGACATGGCCGACATTTGGTCCGTCGCCGACCTGGCCATCAGCCGCTCCGGCGCAAGCAGCTGCGCCGAATTAACCGCCTGCGGCGTTCCATCAATCCTGATGCCATACCCGTTTCACAAAGACCTGCATCAACGCGCCAACGCAAAAGTCCTCGCAGACGCCGGCGCAGCCGTGCTAGTCGATGATGAAAAAGATCGAAAGAAAAACGCCGACAAGCTTCGGCCAATCCTGGAATCACTCCTGTACGAAGGCCCGCGCCGGCAGAAAATGTCCGAAGCCGCCAAGCAATTAGGCCATCCCGATGCCGCGGAGGCAGTAGCAGCAGCCATCCGCGAATTGGTGGGATAGCCAAAACCGCAGCCCGGTGCTCATTGCCGCGGCGGCTGAAAGCCCATGCGAACGTCAACAGGCAAGCCAACGGTCCGCGAATGCGGCAAGCAGGTTGTCATATACGAGCTGAGATCGTTAGCCGTCACGAAAAATCGTAAACGATAAAAATAATATCTCAATAATTCTCAAAGCACCGGATATCCTAAGCCTCCCCCCTCAAACCGTTCTTGACGCAACGCCCCCGTTCTCTAACAATCCTGTCACTTATGTCGCATCATCGAACCATCGTCCATCCCGCCCTCGCCCCCCTGAAGGCAAAGTTCCCCGATGTGAAATTCCTGGTCGGCGAGTTCCGCGACATGGTGACGGTCGTCGTTCCGCGCGAAGATATTCTCCGCGTCTGCACATACCTGCGGGACGAGCCAACCCTTCGCTACGACATGCTCGTCGAGCTCAACGGAGTCGATTACCTGAATTATCCCGCCGCCGAGCATCGCTTCGCGATCAATTACTGTCTGCTCAGCATTCCGCACAACAATCGTCTCTGGTTAAAGGTATTTTTCGACCCGACCCTGACAACCCTCCCCAAAACCGCTCCGCGCGACGAAGAACTCGCGGAAAAAGGAGACCCGGGTCTGAAGGTGGACAGCGTCACCAGCGTCTGGTCCGGAGCCGAATGGCTCGAACGCGAAGCATACGACATGATCGGCATTATCTTCGTCGGCCATCCCGACCTTCGCCGAATCCTGACTTGGAACGGCTTTGGCAGCTATCCGCTCCGCAAGGACTATCCCGCCCGCGGCGTGGGCGAGCGCGAAGATTACAAGATCGTGACGCGCGAAGGGGCGTAACGTGCCGCCCCCGCAATCCCAGCGCGACCCCAAAAATCGATTCTCCGATCGAGTTCCGTTTTACGTCCGCTCCCGTCCGAAATATCCGCTGGCATTTCTCGAATTCTGCCGCTCCAAACTCGGCCTGCTCACGAAACATCATCTGGCGGACATCGGCGCCGGCACCGGATTCTTAAGCGAATTATTCGTCCGAAACGGCTACGACGTAACCGCAATCGAACCCAACGCCCCAATGCGCGCCGCGGCCGAGGCCGCACTCGGAAACGCCCCTAATTTTCATAGCAAAGCCGCCGCCGCCGAAGCAACCGGCTTGGAATCCGCGAGCATCGATTTCGTCCTCGCCGGCCAGGCGTTTCACTGGTTTGATCGCGTCCGAACCCGAGAAGAATTCAAGCGGATTTTACGTCCGCATGGCTGGGTAATCCTCGTCTGGAATGAACGGCGGCCAAAAGAAAATGATTTTGCCGGCCGGTACGAAGAGATCGTCCGCCAATTTGAAACTGACCTGAAAGATGTCGCTCACCAGAACATCACCGCCACAAATTCCGATGCGATGACGCAATTCTTCCAACCCGCCGGCTACAAGATTGAAACATTCGACAATCCCCAGTTTCTGGATATGGAAGGAGTGATCGCCAGGGTGCTCTCATCATCCTATTTACCGCTGCCAGGTCAGCCAGGATGCGAGGAAATGATCGCCGCTCTCCGCGAGGCATTATCCGAATATGCCACCCTCGGCAAGGTACGGCTCGACTACAATACCAAGGCCTTCTACGGCCAGTTGGTATAATCCATGAGAATCCGCGAAGCGGCCGACGGCGATCTTCATGACTGGCTCAAGCTCTGGGCCGAGTATTGCGCCGCTCCAACGTCACAATTCCCGAATCCGTAACCCATCAAACCTGGAAGCGTATTATTGATCCATCCGTGCCGATGGGATGCCTCATTGCCGAAAATGAAGAAAAAACCTTGCTCGCTTTCTGCAACTACGTTCTTCATCCCAATACGTTCAGCGCCAAATGGTGCTGCTACATGGAAGATTTATTTGTCTCACCGGCAGCCCGGCGGCAGGGGATCGCGACAGCTCTCGTTCAGGCTCTGATTGCCAAAGGCCGCACCGAAGACTGGTGCCGGGTCTATTGGATTACCGAGGGTGATAACACCGCCGCCCAAACGATGTATGATCGTCTCGGCACGCGAACGGGCCATGTCCGTTACAAGGTTGCCATTTCCCAGGATTCCTGATTCATGTTCGAATCCCTCACCCAACGTCGCTATCTCATCCCCTTCAAGGCCTCCCGCCTCGCCGCAGCAGTTCGCCGATGTGCTGGTCATCGGCGGCGGCGTCGCCGGCCTGCGAGCCGCCATCGCGGCGTCAAGGAGGGAGCCGATGTCCTGGTTCTCACCAAGGACACCATCAATCAATCCAACACCTGGTACGCCCAGGGCGGAATCGCCGCGGTCCTGCAACCGAAAGACAGCATCGAATCGCACGTCAAAGACACCATCGCCTGCGGCGCAGGCCTCTGCGACGAGAAGGCCGTCCACATCGTCATCGAGGAAGGCCCCCAGCGAGTGCTCGAATTGCTCTCCTGGGGCGCGCATTTCGACAAGCAGGCCGGCAACGCGCATGATCTTTCCTTCGGCCTGGAAGGCGGGCACAGCTTCGCCCGCATCGTTCACGCCTACGGCGACGCCACCGGCAAGGAACTCGCCCAGACCCTCATCAACAACGTCAAAAGCCACGAAACCATCCGCGTATCGGAAATGTCCTTCGTCATCGATCTGCTGACCGATCAGGGACAATGCATCGGCGCGCTGGCCATGATCAAGGGAGAAATCAACCTGATCTGGGCCAAGCGCACCATCATCGCCAGCGGCGGAGCGGGGCAACTTTTTCGCGAAACGACCAATCCAAAAATCGCCACCGCCGATGGTCACGCCATGGCCTATCGCGCCGGCGCGACGCTCAAGGACATGGAGATGGTTCAGTTCCATCCCACACGCCCTGTATGTCGCCGGAGCGAGCCGGATTCTGATCACCGAAGCCGTCCGCGGCGAAGGGGCGTATCTCGTCGATCGCAACGGCTATCGCTTCATGAAGGATTATCACCCCGCAGGTGAACTGGCCCCGCGAGACGTGGTAAGCCGCGCGATCGTCCAGCAAATCCGCAAGACGAATTTCACGCACGTCTATCTCGATGTCCGCCATCTGCCCACCGAGCCGTTCAAAAATCGCTTCCCGCAACTGGCCCAGCTCCTGGCCCAGTTCGACATCAATCCCGCCAAGCGATCTGATTCCCATTCAACCCGCAACCCACTACATGATCGGCGGCGTCCATTGCGATTCGATGGGAAAAACCAGCCTCCCCGGCCTATACGCCGTCGGCGAAGCCGGCTGCAGCGGCCTGCACGGCGCCAATCGCCTCGCGAGCAATTCATTGCTCGAAGGCCTCGCCTTCGGCGCTCGCGCCGGCTGCAGACGCCGCGAAATGGGCCATGTCCAACGACGTGAAATTTCCAAGTCAGCTCGAGCACCGCATCGCCAAATCCACCAAAACCGAACTGGATCTGACGGACGTGAAAAGCTCCCTACGCAGCATCATGTGGCGAAACGCCGCGATCGAGCGCACGGCGACCGCCTCGCCGAAACGCGCGAAATCATCGCCTTCTGGAGCCGCTACGTGATGGACAAAACCTTCACCCCGGCCGACATGGGCGAAGACGCAATCCCCGGCTGGGAATTGCAAAACATGCTGACAGCCTGTTTCCTGATCACAACGGCCGCCTACACCCGCACCGAAAGCCGCGGAGCCCACTACCGCGTCGATTATCCCGACCGCGACGACGAGCATTGGCGCCTACACCTCCTCTGGCGGCGTCCCATGGAGACAGCAATTCCGGAGCCGGTTGATTAACTTCCGCAAAGACCGATGACCTGGTCGAAAGCGGTAATCTGTTCCTGGCAAGAAATGCCTTCCGGTGGCTGATCGCCGCGGCAATTGAGCCAGATTCCGCGTACCCCGACCGCCCGCGAGCCGGCTACATCCAGTTCTGGGTTATCACCCACAAAAATCGCTTCCGATGGAAGCACTCTTAGTTTCTCCAATGCCAACCGGAAAATCCGCGCGTCCGGCTTTTTGATCCCGGCTTCCTCGGAAATGAGAATCAGTGAAAACAGCGATCGGATACCCATCACATCCAGCTTCGTGTATTGCGAAGACATCGAACCATTAGAAATAACGCCGAGTATCAGACCGCGGTTATGGAGAGTTTGAAGAGTTGAAGTCACGCCTCTGCGCTCGACGTTGCACTGCGGAAACCGATCGCGCCAGAAAGCGACGAGTTGTTCCACAGCAGGAACACGTCGCCACCGCAGCGCGGATTGCAGATGAACGCAAAGATGTTCTCGTGACGCGTATCCTCCATCATCCCCGGCATGGATGCAGCCAAGAATTTCATCAACATCCCCACTTTTTAACTCATCACCGAATCGCTGAAGAAACTCCGGCGCGAGCCGCTCGATAGACCGTGCGCGATCAGTCAGAGTATCATCCAGATCAAACAGGACGGCTCGCGGCGCAGACATTCTGGCGAGCATATCGCCACTGCCGTATCACGGCGAATTCCCCAGCGGCGGTGCACGATAGATGTAAATCCGCCGGTGCAGCGGCGGCAACAAAGAAAAATATTCCAGATCCCCCAACAGCACGGCCGCCGGACGCGGGTCGGGCGATAATTCAATCTCGAACACAGCCGTAATGCTCGGCGTGAACCCTTCCCCCTCCTGATAAGCGCCCGGCGGGTTTCGAATATCCGGGTGATTGATATGGCCAACAACCTCCAGGTGCGTCCAGGCCATCTGTTCAACGCCGTCATTCACATCCGTTGCCGGAACACCCACGGATTGCAGACGGCGCAACACCTCGACTCGGGCTCGCGCGAGTGACAAAACCTCTTGCGTGCAGGCGATGGCAAAGAGTGCATAAACACCCAATGCAATTACCGCCACTAACCACGACGCGCGGGCGTGCGGATTTGAATAGATGAACTCTGCCACCACAAAAGCGCTGCGATTGCAAACAGTGGCGTCAGTGGAAGTGCGTAACGATCAAACACCATCGCTCGCCCCGCGCCGACAAAAGAACCGCCCCGTAAGCAAATGCAAGAATGACAACGCAGATCGCCGCAAGCGGAATCTTTGCGAAGCGATCCCGAACCCGCTCAACAGCTTCACGCGAATGTGGCAGCGATGCGATCCCATCCGCCAGAACCATCGCGGTCAGGATCCAGATGATCGCGCCAATTCCCAGCCGAAACCATCGCGGCAGCACCGTCGGACGATGTCCGATGAGTTCGATCCTCCCAAGAATTCCCTGCGGCGTCAGCGTGTTGGCGAGCCACGGCATTTCAAGAAATCGCGGAAAACCAATAAGAAACAACCCCACCAGGATGATCACCACAAGGGCCATCAACCCCCGCGCACTCTTCCAGCTGGCCAGCAAATCATGCAAGGCAACAGGCCCCGCGAGCACCATCGCCGGCAATGCCAGCATCGACGCCGTCAGCCAAACCGCGAGAATCGTTTCCCAAAGACGCTGCGGCTGCTGAAGAATCTTCATGAGGCTATCCAATAGCGGCGGTTCGGGGATAGCGTAAGGTTGAGCATTGAACCAACTAACAGTGGCGATGGCGCCCAGCAAAACCACAATCCACGCCAACGCAGCCGCAATTAAAAAACCAACGCTCCGGCGACGCACAATCATCAGATATGGCACAACCGCCAGCGGCACGATCCAGACGATCTGCCGGTCCATCCCACCCAAAAGCGCCGTCAGGCGCCAATCGCCAGCCACGCCAGTTGCCCGGAACGCGCAGTCGATTCCCCCCAGCGTACCAGCGCATACAGCGACAGCAGCATGAACATCAGCCCCGGCACGTCGCTCATGAACGAAGTCGCCAGCGGAAGAAACATCGGGCTAAGCGCCATCGTCATGCTGGCAAACACCGCCAGATTTCGCGAGAGCCCGGCCCGCCGCGCCAGCAGATAACAGATCGCCGCCGACCCCATCGCAAATGGAAGAGTGCTGATCCGCAGGGCGGTGAACGAGAACCCAAAAACCTTGATGATGCAGCGCGCCCCAATATGCCTGGGGAATGATGGCGGCTGTTGCCCAGCCGTTGTACGTCAGGTGCCCCGTTTTGCGCCAGTTGCCGCGCGGTGAAGGCGTAAGACCAGTCATCGCTGAATGGAAGTTCCACGAACGGCCAGGTCAGGAAAAACGCGATCGCCGCCGCCGCCGCGCAACCCCACGCCGGCAGCGCATCGCTTTTCCGCATGGAGTCTGAGGCTACCAGCGCCTTCAATCTTTGGCAATAAACGGCGAATCCATCGTTTCGTTGCTCGATGTGCGCCTGCTTCTTACAATTCCGTCCCCAATGCCGATCTCGATTGACGATCAAATTCGCGTTCTTTCCCGCCGGTGCGAGCGAATCCTCACCGAGGAGGATTTGCGCCGAAAGCTCAAGAAGAGCGCTGAAACAGGCAAGCCGCTTCGCATCAAGTTCGGCATGGATCCAACCGCGCCCGATGTCACGCTCGGCCATGCCGTGCCGCTGAAAGTCATCCGCCAGTTTCAGGAATTCGGACACAAGGCCGTGCTCATCATCGGCGATTACACCGCCCGCGTCGGCGATCCCTCCGGCCGAAACGCCACCCGCCCCGTCCTCAGCGGCGAGCAGATCGACGCCAACGCCAAAACCTACGTGTCACAGATCGGCAAAATCCTCCTGACCGACCCCGACCATCTCGAAGTCCGCTGGAACGGCGAATGGCTCGGCGCGATGAACCTGATCGATCTGATCAAGCTCGCCAGCCGCAAATCCGTCGCCCAGATGCTCGATCGCGACAGCTTCAAGGAACGCTATCAAGCCGGCGGCGACATCCGCATCCACGAATTCCTCTACCCGCTGCTGCAAGGCTGGGACAGCGTCGTCATCGAAGCGGATGTGGAAATGGGCGGCAGCGATCAGCTCTTCAACAACCTCGTCGGCCGCGAATTTCAAAAGGAGGAAGGCAAGGACCCGCAGGTGGTGATGGTCACGCCGCTGCTGGTCGGCACCGATGGCCAGATGAAAATGTCCAAGAGCAAGGGCAACTACATCGGCGTGACCGATCCGCCGTCCGGCCCGGACGGAATGTTCGGCAAAATCATGAAGCTTGCCCGATGCATCTGCTGGAAAATTATTACACGCTGCTGACCGATCTCCCGCCGGAACAATTCAAGCCCGCGATTCCAGCCAACCCGCGCGACGCCAAGGCGGCGCTGGCCAAGATGATCATCACCTGGCTGCACGATGCCCAATCCGCTGATCAGCCGCCGAGGCGGAATTCGTCAAAACAACGCACGGCGGCGTGCCGGATGAGATGCCCGAATTTTCCATCGGCGTCGAGCCCGCAAAAGCTGGCCCCGCTCCTGGTTAAAGCAGGATTAGCCGCTTCCAACGGCGAGGCGATGCGAAAAATGAAAGAAGGAGCCGTGAAAATCGACGGGCAGAAAGTCACCGATCCATCCAAAGATTATTCGTTCGATAAACGCTGCCGTTTTGCAGTTGGGAAATCGCAAATTCGCCCGGCTATTGCCCGGCAAATGATTCAGGAGATTTAGGCATGCCTCGACAATGGCGCATCGCGGTGATCGGCACGGGAGTCGTGGGCGAGATGCACGTCCGCTCCATGAGAAGCTCCCCAATTGCCAGCTCGTTGCCGTCTGCGATCTCGAAACCGACAAAGGGCGCAAGGCGCTCGATAAGAATAACGTTTCCGTTCCCATCTACACCGATCTCGGCGAGATGCTCCGCAAGGAAAAGCTCGATTCCGTCCACATCTGCACTCCCAGCGGCGATCACAAGGGTCCGGCAATTACCGCGATGGAACATGGGGTGAATGTTCTGGTCGAAAAGCCGATGGAGATTCACCCGGAGCGGATCGACGAGATGATCGCCGTCGCGAAAAAGAAAGGCGTCAAGCTGGCCGGCATCTTCCAAAACCGCTGGAACGAAGCCAACCGCGCCCTGCGCCAAGCCGTGCACGAAAACCGCTTCGGCAAGATCGCCTGGGCCGGCATCTTCACCCCCTGGTATCGCACCGATGAATACTACGAAGAGGGCGGCTGGCGCGGCACCTGGAAAATGGACGGCGGCGGGGCGGTCATGAACCAGGGCGTTCACCAGGTCGATCTCATGCAATGGATCGTCGGCCCGGTGAAAACCGTCAGCGCCTACGCCTCCAGCCGCATCCATCCGAAGATCGAAGTGGAAGACACGCTCACCTGCGCACTGCAATTCGAGAACGGCGCCTTCGGCACCTACGTCAGCACCACCGGCATGTGGCCCGGCGGGGCCGTGCGAATCGAAATCGGCGGCGAATTCGGCACCGCCGTCAGCGAGAACGGCCTGAAACGCTTCGAATTCAAGGAACCTCAGCCGCAGGATGCGGAATTGCTCGAACGACTCAATCCCGCAAATGCAAAGAACAGCGGCGGCGGAAAATCCGCGACCGACATCGGACTCGATCTGCACGGCAAGAACATGCTCGCCGTCTACGAAGCCTGGGACCGCGGCGAAGAAGCCGAAACCTACGGCCCCGAGGCCCGCAAAGCGGTCGCGATCATTCAGGCCATGTACGAATCAGCCAAAAAGAAGGGTTCCCCGGTTGATGTGAAATAGATCAGCCATCTCCCCATTCTTCGCAGTGATCCGGCATATCATTCCCCACGCCGAGCTTGCTTTTCTCGCCCGTAATGCTTGAACTGGCCGGTGCATCGAATAAACGCCGCCCCATTTTTAGCGAACCATTTATGCCATCCATGCCCTTCATCGCGATCGTCGGTCGTCCCAACGTTGGCAAGAGTAGTCTGCTTAACGCCTTGACGGGCAAGCGGATCAGCATTGTCCAGGACATGCCGGGCGTTACGCGCGACCGGGTTTCGATTCCGCTGTATGTGAATGGACGGTTTGTCGAACTGGTGGACACAGGCGGCTACGGCTTCATCGATCCGAATCAACTAACGGAAAACATTCAGGAACAGATCGAAATCGCGATGGGCCGAGCCGATCTCGTGCTCTTCATCGTCGATTGCGAGGATGGCCTGACAGCCGTGGACCAGGAAATAGCCGGCCTGCTTCGCACGCGGGGAATCAAAACGGTTCTCGTTGCCAATAAGGCCGACGGGCCAAAAGCAGACGTGGCCCTGGGCGATTTCGCAAGGCTCGGCTTCGGCACACCAATCGGCGTCTCAGCTTTACGCGACCGAAATCTAGATCAGATTCTGGTAGCGATAGAAAAGAACGTCGATTTGTCAGATGCGCCGACCGAAATGCCGTTGCCCCAAATGATGGTGGCGATCGTCGGCAAGCGCAACGCCGGCAAAAGCACGCTGGTGAATGCCATCGCCGGGCTTTATCAGGGCGATCCCCATCGCGTCATCGTCTCGGAAATCCCCGGCACAACACGGGACAGCATCGACGTTCGCGTCGAGAAAGACGGAAAGACGCTCATCGTGATCGACACGGCCGGCGTGCGTAAAAAGCGCCGCATCGTGGCCGACGACATCGAGTTTTATAGCTTTCACCGTGCCCAGCGATCCATTCGGCGGGCGGATGTGGTGCTCATGCTGGTCGATGGCAATGAGCCCGTGAGCGAGCCGGATAAGAAACTTGCCAAATACATCGCCGATCAGTTCAAACCGGTGCTGATCGTCGTCAGCAAATGGGATTTAACGCTTAAGAAGTTGAAGGAAACCCGCAAAGAAGTCGCCGACGGCACGCTGGACGATGCACAGGTGAAGGAAGAATTCCGCGAATATCTGGATGAAGAACTGCGGCACATCAAATACGCGCCAATCGCCTTCATCACGGCCAAGGATGGTCGAAACGTCCAGGCCGTCGTCGATGAAGCGCAATTCTTGTTCAAGCAAACCAACACCCGCCTGACAACGGGCCAGTTAAATCGCGTCGTCCGGCAGATTCTGAAGGAAAAAACTCCCAGCACGCCCAGCGGACGAAAAGCCCGAATTTATTACGCGACGCAAACAGCTGTTGCGCCACCCACAATCGTGCTGTTCGTGAATAATCCGAAGTACCTGGATGAAGCCTATCAGCGATTCATGATCAATCGGTTTCGAGAATTGCTCCCATACGCGGAAGTTCCAATCAGCCTGATTCTTCGCGGCAAACCAGCGCGCAAAGCCGGTGTTTCCCTCGATGAAGCCAGCGATGAACATATCCAGAAACTAGCGACCGAAGGCATGGAGGAAGAGGCCGAATCCGAAATTCCAGACGATTTGTCTTGACGATCCACGTTAGGATGGGAATAATGCCTCGGTCATCACCTTTCCCCGGCAGACGTTGGTCGCGGTGATTGAACTGCGACACGAACGACGTGAGCCGCTAGTTGCAGGTCGCAACACGTTGACATCATCGGTGGCTGATAATGGAGCGAGTGCTACCATTGTCGAGACACGCGGTTGCAGAAGAAGCCTGCATTTGGCCGATTGAAGCAGTCCCGGCAGTGAGTCGCGAATTTTGGCGACACGGATTGACAACGGCTAAACAAACGATAACATCTGCCTCCCCGCTGAAGTTCAACAAGCTTTTCGTGGGTGCGGATTATTGCGGCAAGTCTTTTTGCCGCAATGATTTGTGGTTTGATTTGTGTATTTGTTCTTTGACAAGTGAATAGTCGGACAGCCGCGAGGATGTGTGTTCGGAAGCGTTGGTGTACAACGTGGTCCGGACAAATCGAAGTGGTTTCAGATCTGAAGTTTGAATCTGAATTCACGATCTCAAACATCCTTGTGGTGCACGCAAAGTGATCTTCCTTGATCAATTGTTTTGAGTATGCCATCGAAGATGTTTGAGCCTTGCATCTCGATGAAGTGATTCGACAGTGCAAGTTTGCGAGCATGTGAATCGGGACTGACCCTCGGTCTCTAGCCGGATCGGAGGCAGTAACAGCCGATCTGGATATGTCTTAATCTGATTGGTTGGACAAACTCATTTCGAGGATAAACGCGATTCGTGAAAGTGTCAGTCTCGGTCAAGTTCATGATGCAAATGCCGAGGTGTCACACCGGGCATCAGGAACGGACTCGTGCCAAGAAATTTAATTGAAGAGTTTGATCCTGGCTCAGCCTGAACGCTGGCGGCGTGGCTAAGACATGCAAGTCGTACGGATGTAGCAATACACCAGTGGCGAACGGGTGAGTAATGTATCGCTAACGTGCCCCGGACTCTGGGATAGCTGCCCGAAAGGGCAGGTAATACCAGATGATATATCCTTTTCGCATGATGAGGATCTCAAAGGGCAACCGGTCTGGGAGCGGGCGATATCGTATCAGCTAGTTGGTGAGGTAACGGCTCACCAAGGCGACGACGCGTAGCCGGACTGAGAGGTTGGCCGGCCACATTGGGACTGAGACACTGCCCAGACTCCTACGGGGGGCTGCAGTAACGAATCTTCCGCAATGCACGAAAGTGTGACGGAGCGACGCCGCGTGTGGGACGAAGTCCTTCGGGATGTAAACCACTGTCAGGGGTTAGAAAGTTCTGATCAACCCCAGAGGAAGGCACGGCTAACTCTGTGCCAGCAGCCGCGGTAAGACAGAGGTGCCAAGCGTTAGGCGGAATCACTGGGCTTAAAGCGTGTGTAGGCGGACTGGTAAGTACCTTGTGAAATCCCACGGCTTAACCGTGGAACTGCTTGGTATACTGGCTGGTCTTGAGCCACCTAGGGGCGAGCGGAACAAATGGTGGAGCGGTGAAATGCGTAGATATCATTTGGAACGCCAATGGTGAAAACAGCTCGCTGGGGGTTTGCTGACGCTGAGACACGAAAGCCAGGGGAGCGAACGGGATTAGATACCCCGGTAGTCCTGGCCGTAAACGATGTCGACTAGATCGTAGTGCCTCTGACGGTATTACGGTCGAAGCAAAAGTGCTAAGTCGACCGCCTGGGAAGTACGGTCGCAAGGCTAAAACTCAAAGGAATTGACGGGGGCTCACACAAGCGGTGGAGCATGTGGTTTAATTCGAAGCAACGCGCAGAACCTTACCTGGGCTTGACATGCTAGGATTATCCCTATGAAAGTAGAGTAGGCCCTTCGGGGTACAACTAGTACAGGTGCTGCATGGCTGTCGTCAGCTCGTGTCGTGAGATGTCGGGTTAAGTCCCTTAACGAGCGAAACCTTTGCCCTTAGTTACCAGCGGGTTATGCCGGGGACTCTAAGGGGACTGCCGGTGTCAAACCGGAGGAAGGTGGAGATGACGTCAAGTCCTCATGGCCTTTATGCCCAGGGCCACACACGTGCTACAATGGGGTGCACAAAGCGAACCTAAAGTGCAAGCTCATGGAAATCGCAGAAATCACCCCCCAGTTCAGATTGGAGGCTGCAACTCGCCTCCATGAAGTTGGAATCGCTAGTAATCGCGGATCAGCTACGCCGCGGTGAATGTGTTCCTGAGCCTTGTACACACCGCCCGTCAAGTCATGGGAGCCGGAAATAGCCGAAGTCGCCTCATTACAGAGGTGCCTACGCTAGGTTCGGTGACTGGGACTAAGTCGTAACAAGGTAGCCGTAGGGGAACCTGCGGCTGGATCACCTCCTTTCTAAGGGATTACTTAGAATCTCGTTCAGAGCAATCTGATCGAGATAACCTTGTCAGCACAGCCTCGTTCGTCCTGCTGAATCACGGAGATGCCTGCGGCGGCGACGCCGGGGAATGGTTTCCGACTATTCATTTGTCAAAGATCACAAGCCCGGTCTCTTACGAGACCGGGCTTTTTTTATTCCTGCTGGTACAATCAAGTTCATGCTGGATCGCATCGAAATAAACCCCCACATCCATCACGGGCAGCCCGTTATCAAAGGAACGCGCGTACCCGTCACCCGGGTTCTGGCAGAAGTCGCTGCGGGGACGAGTTTCGAAGAAATTCAACAGCAGTATGACATTGAATCAGCGGACATCCGTGCGGCAGTCGCATTCGCAAACGAACTAGTTGAGCATCAGGCCTTTATCCCAACATCGTCAGCTCCTGACGGGCGATGAATGCGATTTCTCATTGATGCTGACTTGCCGCGTAATACAACCGCATTGCTTGTCTCATATGGCCATGTTGGAATCGATTTACGTGATATTGGCATGCGCCACGCCGAAGATCCCGCGATCGCAACATATGCGCTTCAGAATAAGCTTTGCTTAATTACAGGTGATTGGGGATTTTCTGATATCCGCGCCTACCCACCCGAGCGATATGCCGGAATTGTTGTAATTGGATTACGAGCACGTTCAACCGGCTCAATGGTACTCGGCGTACTTCGCGTCTTGCTCGAAAACGCTGATTTGGTTCTTTTGCTTCCAGGTCGGCTTGCGATTATCGAGAAAAACCGTGTGCGTTTGCGTCCTCCGCCATAAGGCAACCGACTTGAATCACGTCGCAGCAACCGTCGCAGCATGCCGCGACTGCGCCGCAGCCGAACTCAACCGCGACGCCGAATCATTCGCAAAAATCGCCGGCTTGATCAATCCCCATTTCCAAAGCCGATATTGCACGCTCGTCCGAAGCACCCCCACCCCATACGTCACCGACCGCTGAAAATTAATCGAGCTCGCCTCACTGAAATATTTCGTCGGGCAGGAAATCTCCCCTATCGTGAAATTAAACGCGGCCAGCTGCGCAATCATCTGGTTATCAAAAACAAAATCATCGGAATTGGCCAGCAGCGGCAGCTCCTGCAACACTTTCCTAGAAAAAGCCCTATAGCCGCTGTGAAATTCCGTCAATTTCGTGCCGAGAAGTAGATTCTCGATGGCCGTCAGCCCCCGGTTGGCCACATACTTCCAAAGCGGCATCCCGCCTTTCCGAGCCGTCCCGATGCGCGATCCCAAAACCGCGTCATAAACGCCGGATGCAACCATCCCCGCCATCGCCGTCACTAGACGTGGATCGTACTGATAATCCGGGTGAACCATCACCACGATATCCGCCCCAGCCGACAAAGCCTCAAAATAGCACGTCTTCTGATTCCCCCCATACCCCAGATTCTGCCGATGCAAAACGGTCTTGATCCCCAGCCGGCGTGAAATTTCCACCGTCTCGTCACCCCCCGCATCATCCACCAGAAGCACCTGATCCACCACATCCAGCGGCAAATCATGGTATGTCCGCTCCACCGTCTTGGCGGCGCGATACGCTGGAAGAACAACGATAACCTTTTGATGATGAAGCATCAGCAGCTTCGGCTAACCGTCGCCGACACCCGGGAATTCTACTCGAATCACCCCTGCTTGACGATGATCCCGGCTCATTTTCGGTTTAACCCCTTTCCATCCGCGCCGTTGTCGCCATAATGGTAAGTCCGAAGTTGTTAGAGGTATTCCCTTATGGGTCCGACGAACATTGCGCTGGTGAAACTTTATCAAGCTGATCAGAAACTCCGCGAAGCCCAATCAAGGCTCGATGCCGTCAGCAAGAACGTCCGCATTCAGGAACGAAAAACAAACGAGCTCTCCGAGCGACTGCGTCTTAGCCAAACCACGCTCAAAGAGCAGCAATCCCAGGCTGCTCAGCATGATCTCGATCTGAAAACCCGCGAAGCTAAGATCGAGCGTCTCCGCTCCCAGCAACAGAACGCCAAGAACAATCGCGAATACCAGGCCTTCCTCATCGAGATCAACACCGAAAAATTGGACAAGGGCAAAGTAGAGGAAGAACTGCTCACGGTCATGGCAACGGTCGAAAAGCTCCAGGCCGAGACAAAAGAGCTGAGTGGCCTGCTCGATGTCGAAAAAGAAAAACTCGAATCGATGCGGAGCGAAATCAACGACCGCGTCAAGCAGCTTCAGGCCGAGGTCAATTCTCTCCGTCCCGCGCGGGAAGCCGCCGCCGCCGCCATCCCACAAAAGGCGCGTCGATGCTTTCGAACGCCTGGCCGACCGCTTTGAAGGCGAAGCCATGAGCGCCCTCGCCAAACCAGACCGCCGGCGCGAAGAATACGCCTGCAGCAATTGCAACATGGACCTGGTCACTGACGTTTACAACAAGCTTCACAGCCGCGACGAACTGATCTTCTGTCCCAGTTGCAAAGCCATCCTGTACATTCCAGACGATCTCCCCATCGAATTAGCCGTCAACAAGGTAAAAGAAAAGAAAGAACCCCGCATCAAGACGAGCAATCTGAAAGCCGCCGTCAATCGCCAAACCGCCGCCGAAGACGTCGTCAAATCAATCACACTCGAAGAAGACGATTCCACAGAGGGCGACGACCAACCCTCCAGCAGTTAGCGGCGGTGCAAAGCACCGCGGGTTTTATCCGACAATCACCGGCAAATTCTTAACCCCCCGAAACGTCAATCCCTTCAGCCATTCAAGTTTCTTCCCCGCCAGCCTCATTTTCGGAAATCGGCTGCTCAATTCCCGCAGGACAATCTGCATTTCCATCCGCGCCAGCGCGGCCCCCAGGCAGAAATGAATTCCCGACCCAAACGCCAGGTGCTTGTTGTCCGTCCGCTGAATATCCAGCCGATCCGGCTCTTTGAATTTCGCCGGATCACGATTCGCCGCCCCCAGCGCTCCCAAAATAATCTCGCCCGGTGGAATCACCCGTCCATTCATCTCAATCGCCTCCCCCGTCAGTCGGCTCGTCCACTGGACCGGGCTGTCATACCGCAGGATTTCCTCGACAGCCGCATCAATCAAATCCGGCTCTCGAACCAAAAGTTCCCACTGATCGATATTCTGCAAAAGCGCCAGCATCCCATTGCCGATCAGGTTTGTCGTCGTCTCATGCCCGGCTGACAGCAGCAGAACGCAATTGGTAAAAATCTCCTCGCGATTAAGCCCGTCCGGCTCATTCTCCGCCTCCAGCAGCCGGTGCAACAGCGCATTCCCCGGATTCCCTTTGGATTGATGAACGACCTGATCAAAATATCCGCGAATTTCCGTCCAGGCCTCGTTCGCCTTCACCTGCTGGTCGCTCGATGGGTTGAGCGAAAGCGCCGCGGCAAGCTGGTCGGACCACACCTTGATCCGCGGATAATCCTCCACCGGAAACCCAAGCATCTCCGCGATGACAATCACCGGCAGCGAATAAGCCAGGTCTGCGACAATATCCATCTTCCCACTTGAAGCGACGCAATCGATTCGCTTCCGCGCGATCAATTCGATCCGCGGCCGCAGCTCAGCCAGCGAAGCCGGCGTAAACGCCCGCGCAAAATCCCTCGCACTCGCGTATGATTCGGCGGATCAAGAAATAGCATCGACACCGCTTCAATCTCCACCCGCGTGTCTTCACTGCCGACATTCAATTGCTTCCGCACCAGCCGCGGCAACCGCTCCGGAGCAAACGGGTCCTTCCGAAACCGCGGATCGCGCAGCATCTCCAGCACATCGTCATACCGCGTCAGCACCCACGCCGGCGCCAGCGGATCTTTCCGCACCGGATCACGCTCCCGCAACCAGCGATACAGCGGATAAGGATTCTTCACAAACCCAGGATGCCCCAGGCTCTTTTTGCCATAAATATTCCAGGCAATCCGTGGAATTCGCGCCGCTTTCTGCACCGGCCGCACAATCGCCGCCAGCGCCGCCGGACGAATCCGCGCAAAGCTCCATCCCCCGCGCCGCCGCGGCATCCCATCAGCAATCCATCGCCGCATCGCGGCTTCAGTATGCGCCGGCGTCATTCCCGCATCGTTCAGCTTCTTCCCCAATTCCAGATCACTCGCCTGCGTCAGCGCCGCGATGACATGCTCCGTCCCAACATGTGCATGCCGCAATCGCGTCGCTTCCACCGATGCCGCCCGCAGGATTCGCAGGGCCGATCCATCCAGCCGCCGCGCACGCTGATAGGGGGGAAGATTCTCAGCAACAGCCACTTCATCCCGATCCAGGATCAGTTCCACATCCACCCCGCACTGTTCGAGCAAATACGCCCCCGCGCTCTCCCGATCGCTCGCGATAACGCTGAGCAGGTCTTCCACATCCGCGGCCTCCCGCCCCGAGCGTGCCGCTTCATCCAGTGCTGATACCAGTGCCCGTCGCATACGCGGCGGAAATCGCTGCCACATGCCCCCGATTGTACCCGATGGCCCATCGCCAGAGGCATTTGTGGTCAATCAGACAAAATCGAGCGCCGTACGCCAGGCGCCGGTATAATGATTCTCAAAAGGGAAGCTCTCGCGAATGTACAACAAGATTCTCATCACGCTCGACGCAACCCCAACCGACCGCTTCATCCTCGATCACATCCGCCCCCTCGCAAAGCAGATGAACAGCCAGCTCGTCCTGCTGCACGTAGCCGATGGCTGGGCCGCCCGAACCCACGGCTCCGATGCCGTAGGCCCGGAAATCGACGAAGACCGCGCTTACCTCGAAAAAATCCGCGACGAATTAGCCGGCGAAGGATTCACCGTCGAAACCCATCTCGCCTTCGGCGATCCGGTCACCGAAATCGTCCGTTGGGTGAATGAGCGTGGCTGCGACCTGATCGCCATGACGACCCACGGCCACCGCCTCGTCGGCGATCTATTCCTCGGCGCCACCGCCAGCCGCGTTCAGCATCGAGTCGATGTCCCCGTTCTCTTACTCAAAGCTCCTGCGTAGGTTAGAAAAACTGGCGCGGGTCGGATTCAACTAAGGGTGGGATATCATCTCAAATTTTATCCAGAGCGGAAACGCCGCTGGGCTCCTATAGTACCGAACCCAGCAAACCCAATCATGAGCACCGCAAACGAAACCGAATCAAAAGATTCAACTCAATCGGAGCAATCCGAAAAAGACAATCATTCAGAAGGAGATCAAAAGAAGGATCGCAAACCATCTCCCCCGGCAAAACCGCTCTACAAGCGGCCGGTGCTGATGACCGTTTTGATTCTACTCGTCGTTGGCGGCGCCATTGCGGGACTCCTATACTGGCTTAACGCCCGTCATTACGAAACGACCGACGATGCTTTCATCGACGGCCATGTCGTTTCCGTCAGCCCCAGAATTTCCGCGATCGTCCAGAACGTTTATATCGACGACAACTCTCAGGTTAAAAAAGGAGAGCTTCTCGTTGAATTGGATCCGCGCGATTTCCAGGCCGCCCTCGCTCAAGCCGAAGGCAATTACGCCTCCACCCAGGGAAAACTTCAGGAAGCCCAGTCACAGGTACAGGTCAGTCAGGCCAACATCGGCGAAGCCCAGGCGGAACTTCTCGTCGCCCAGGCCAACGCCCAGAATGCGGACAACGATTTAAAGCGTTTTATGGCTCTCGATCCCAGGGCCCGCTCGAAACAGCAGATGGACAACGCCACAGCCTCGCATGCGCACCAGCGCAGCCCAGGTTGAAGACGCCAAGGCTAAACTCGTCGCCGCCAGGGCCCAGGTCGTCAATGCTCAGATGGCCGTTCAAACCGCCGAGGGTGATCTGAGAGCCTCCGAAGGTGCACTGCAAGAAGCTCGAAATAACCTCGGCTATTGCAAGATTTACGCCGAAGTCGATGGCGTCATCACCCGCAAAAACGTCGAGCCGGGCGACTATTTCCAGGTCGATCAACCCATGTTTTCGATCGTCGAATATGACGTATGGGTGGTGGCCAACTACAAGGAAACGCAGCTCGCCCGCATCGATCCGGGCCAGCCGGTCGAGATCACCGTCGATGCCTTTCCCGGCCGCAAGATCACCGGAAAAGTTCAGAGCATCCAAAGCGGCTCAGGCTCCCGTTTTTCTTTGTTGCCGCCGGAAAACGCCACGGGAAATTATGTCAAAATCGTCCAGCGCATCCCGGTCAAGATCATCCTCGATTCCCATCAGAATGACGATGCGAATCATCTCCTCTCGCCGGGAATGTCCGTCGATCCAAGCATCAAGGTGCGGTGAATCGCCATGGCTGACGAGCGCCCGCCAGTCAATCCCTGGCTCATCGCCGTCGTCGTCTCGATGGCGACGTTCATGGAGGTGCTCGACACCAGCATCGCCAATGTCTCCCTTCAGCACATCGCCGGCGGAATGGCCGCCAGCCAGGACGAAGCCACCTGGGTCCTCACCAGCTATCTCGTCAGCAACGCGATCATCCTTCCCATCAGCGGCTGGCTTTCCTCCGTCATCGGCCGCAAGCGATTTTACATGACCTGCGTGGCGCTCTTCACCTTCAGCTCGCTTCTCTGCGGCCTCGCGCCGACGCTCCCCTGGCTGATCTTCTTCCGCGTGTTGCAAGGCATCGGCGGCGGCGGCCTGGCGCCCAGCGAGCAGGCGATCCTCACCGACACATTTCCACCTCGAAAACGCGGACAGGCCTTCGCCATCTATGGCATCGCCGTCGTCGTCGCGCCCGCCATCGGCCCCACGCTCGGCGGCTGGATCACCGACAACTATTCCTGGCGATGGATTTTCTTCATCAACGTCCCGGTCGGAATTCTCAGCCTCTTTCTCGTCTACGCTCTGCTCCGTGAATCCGCCGAGGCCATCGCCGAGCAGAAAGAAACGCATCAAGAAAGGCATCAAAGTCGATTACCTCGGCTTCGGCCTCGTCGCCATTGGCCTTGGATCGCTGCAGGTGGTGCTGGATAAAGGACAGGAAGACGACTGGTTCAGCTCCAATTTCATTCTCATCTTCGCCAGTCTGGCCGCCATCGGGATCATCGGCGGCATCATCTGGGAATTCATCACTCCCGACCCGATCGTCGATTTGCCGCTGCTCAAGAATTCCAATTTCGCGCTTCAACAACATCGTCATGTTCGCCGTCGGATTCATCCTCTTCGGCACAACCCAGCTCCTCCCGCAATACACCCAAACGCTCCTCGGCTATGACGCAACGAAAGCGGGCCTCGTCATTTCACCCGGCGGATTTGCCGTCATGGCTATGATGCCGATCGTGGGATACCTCGTCACGCATTATCAGCCAAAATGGCTCATCGCCTTCGGCATGCTGATCGAAGGATGCTCGCTGCCTCTACATGACCAATTTCGACACCCAGGCCTCTTTCGCCACCCTCGCCTGGGCACGCGTCTTTCAGGCCACGGGATTGGCATTCCTCTTCGTGCCCATCAACACCGCCGCCTACAACGGCCTCCCCAAAGGCAAAACCAACAACGCCTCCGCACTGATCAATCTCGCCCGCAACCTCGGCGGCAGCTTCGGGGTCTCCCTCGCCAACACCATGCTCATTCGCCGCTCCCAATTTCACCAAAACCGGCTGCTCAGTGGCTCCAACTTCAACTCCATGAATTATCAGCAGACGACCAACTCTATCGCCCACACGCTGACACATCAGGGATTGAATCCCTTCGTGGCGAGCGAGCGCGCCGCCGCCATCGTTTATCAAACAGTCCTGAATCAAGCCTCCATGCTTTCCTATATCGATGTGTTCAAAACCCTCAGCATCGCCGCTTTTTGCATGATTGGGTTGGCCATGTTCTTGAAAAAAATCCCCCGTGGAGAACCTGCCCATGCGGGCCATTGACCCATCAGATTTTTGGAGTTTTGCCATGACGAAAAAAATCACGACGAAGAAAACCAAATTTCACCTCCTCCTGTCGATGTTGATGTTATCCGGCTGCGAGGTTGGCCCCGATTACCGCCCGCCGAATATCACCGTCGCCCCCGCCTTCGGCGATTCAGCAACCACCCAGCCGACAACCCAGCCAACAGCGTCCGTCAATTCCGCCAGCATGACCGCCGTCCGCTGGTGGCGCGGATTCAACGACCCCGAATTGAACTCACTCATCGACCGCGCATTGGCAAACAATCTCGATCTCCGCGGCGCCGAATCCCGACTCCGCCAGGCCCGCGCCCAGCGCGGCGTCGTCGGCTCCGCCCTCTGGCCGGAAATCAATCTCGACGGCGGATACCAGCACGCCCGAGGCAGCAAAAATGTCGTCATCCCCGCCTCCGCATTCACCGGCGGCGGCGGCGGGGCGAGCCCGGCCGTCTCCTCAGCAACCCCTCTCGCAACGCCCGCGCTCACCACCAGCGGCGGGTCTGGTACAGTCTCAAGCGGCTCATCATCGGCTTCGCCCGGCGGCCCAGAAAGCCCCCTCGGCGAAGGCGGATTCCCCGGCGTCACCACCGACCTCTATCAGGCCGGCTTCGACTCCTCATGGGAGATCGACGTTTTCGGCGGCCAGCGCCGCGCCATCGAAGCCGCCAATGCCGACACCGCCGCCGCCATGGAAGACAACCGTGATGTCCGCGTTTCTCTCCTTGCCGAAGTCGCCCGCGATTACATTCAGCTTCGCGCCGCCCAACTCGAAACCCAAATCGCCCAGCAGAATCTCCACGATCAGCAGGACACACTCGACCTGACCCGCTCGAAATATCAAGCCGGCTTCGCCACGCAACTCGACGTCGCCCGCCAGGCCGCCCAGGTCGCCACCACCGCCGCAATGCTGCCGTCGCTGGAGGCGTCCATCCGCCAATACATTCATGCAATCAGCATTCTCCTCGCACAGGACCCCGAAGCACTCTCAGCAGAATTATCAACAACCGCCCCGATTCCCCCAGTCCCGTCTCAAGTCCCGATCGGCGTCCCCGCCGACCTCGTCCGCCGCCGCCCCGACATCCGCCGCGCCGAGCGCCAACTCGCCGCCGCCTCCGCCCGCATCGGCGTCGCCACCTCCGATTTCTACCCAAAATTCAGCATCACCGGCTCCTTCGGCCTCGACAGTTCACAGATCAAACAACTCTTCGACTGGAACAGCCGCTATTTCGCCCTAAGTCCCGGCGTCTCCTGGCCGATTTTCGACGCCGGGCGAATCAAGAGCAACGTGGAAGTCCAAAAAGAACTGACCCGCCAGGCCGCGATAGCCTATCAATCCGTCGTCTTAAGCGCGCTGCGCGAGGTGGAAGACGCACTGGCCTCCTATAGAATGGAACAACTTCGCCGTAAATCCCTCGCCGACGCGGTAGACGCCTCCCGTCAGGCCGTCGATCTCGCCCGCCAGCAATATGATCAGGGCGTCATCGATTTTCTGGAAGTGCTCGATGCCCAGCGATCCCTTTACGAAGCCGAAAATGTCCTCGCCGAAAGCGACAGCAACATCTCGCTCGATTTAGTAAGTCTCTACAAAGCCCTGGGTGGAGGATGGGAAACGCAACCGATAACACAATAGTGCGCCCTGGTGAAATTTTAGCCGCGTCGCCCGCGACGCGCGTTTTCTATCCGCACGCATCGCCCCTCAATGCGCAACCGGCCATCATGAAAAAGCCGAATCGCCCCCGGATACGCGATCTTCTCCTCTTCAAAAACGCGATGTGCCAGCGTCTCCGGCGTATCATCCTCCATCACCGCGCAC
This sequence comes from uncultured Phycisphaerales bacterium, assembly GCA_963773725.1. Lineage (GTDB taxonomy): Bacteria > Planctomycetota > Phycisphaerae > Tepidisphaerales > Tepidisphaeraceae > PALSA-1353. The sequence continues at coordinate 253,838 of CAVZCA010000004.1, read as the reverse complement.
GTCCTCTGAAGAATAATCGGCCCATTGTCATAAACTCGATCCACAAAATGCACGGTGCATCCGCTCACCTTGCACCCATGCTCCAGCACAGCCTGATGCACCCGCTTCCCATACATCCCGTTGCCCCCAAAGCTCGGAAGCAGGGCGGGATGAATATTTATGATCCTGCCGTCAAACATGTCCGGAATATCCAGCATCGAAAGCCACCCCCCCAGGCAGATCAATTCGACTCCCGCCTCCACGCAGATTTTGAAAATCTCCCGGCTGAACACCGCGATATCAGGATTTTTTGAACGCTCGACGAGATGGAGCGGCAACCCCGCCTCGCGAGCCCGATCAATCCCCTTGATACCGGTTCGCGAAGCAACAACAGCAACAATCTCCGCGTTCAGCGACCCCGCGCGAATGCACTCAATGAGATTTTGCAGCGTAGTCCCCGACCCGCTGATCAGAACACCCAGTTTGATCGGGGCCAGGTTCATGAATATTTACTTCAATCCCGCGGCCCGCACCGCCGCCGCATCCCGCCGCGACAAATCCGGATATTCCGCATCCTCCCCAACATCCGGCCGGCGCTTCCAGCTCCGCGCACACGCCTTGTACTTCTCACGCACATCCAAAACCTCAACCCGGCATCCATCACCCGCGCTGCTCACAAACCGATGACACCCGGCTCCAACCACATCCTCCAAATCCGGCCCGCATTCTTCGAGAGTCTTCCGAGTCTCATCGCTCACGTGATAAACGATCTCCGCATCCAGCGCCTTGTTCAATCCAACCGATTTCTTCAAAGCATCAAGCTGCCCCGTAGCCTGATCGCGCACATCCCGAAGCAAACCCCACCGCTTCAAATCCTGATCCGACGGCTTCAACTCAAACGTCGGCAACAAAAGCAGATGAACGCTCGCAGTATCAGCATCCTTCCCAGCCTTATGCGGCAAATGTTCCCACGCCTCGTCGGCGGTGAAAACCAGTATCGGCGCCAGCAAACGAATCAGTGCATCAGCGATGTTGTACATCACCGTCTGACACCGCCGCCGCAGCGGAGAATCCGGCGCCTCGCAATACAGCCGGTCCTTCATCGCATTGCTGTAGATCGTGCTCATCTGCACCGAGCAGAAATCGTGCAGCAGCCGAAAAACGCGGTGAAGCTGATAGCCGTCATATGCCTTCTTCGTCTCGCGAATGAGTTGATCGAGCTCATGCAACATCCACCCATCCAGACCATGCGGATCCACCGGCGGCTTATCCGTCTTCGGATCGAAGTCGTACAAATTCGACAGCAGAAACCGCAGCGTGTTGCGGATTTTGCGATATTTGTCGCCGAATTCCTGAATCGCCGCCGGGCTGGCGGGGATGTCATTCTGGTAATCCACGCTGCAGCACCAGAGCCGCAGCAAATCGGCGCCGTGCCCATTGATCTCCTGCGTAGCGGTGACGTATTCCTTGTCCGCTTTGCTCACCTTCGTCCCATCCGGCTTCACCACGAACCCATGCGTCAGCACCTGCTTGAACGGCGCCTGCCCCGTCGCGCCAAGGCTTGGCAACAGCGAAAGCTGAAACCAGCCGCGATGCTGGTCGGACCCTTCCAGATAAAGATCCGCCGGGAAATTCAGTGTTGGCCGCGCCTGCAGCACCGCATGCCAACTGCTGCCCCTTTCGAACCAGACATCGAAGATATCTTTTTCCTTCCGCAGCTTCTCCTTCGGAAAATCCGGCCGGATACGAAATCCGCCCAGCAATTCCGCCGGCGAATCGGTGAACCACGCATCGCTCCCTTTTTCGGCAAATCGCTTCGCCACCGCCCGCACCGATTCCGGCGTCAGCAGCGCTTCGCCCTTCTCGTTGTAAAAAACCGGGATCGGCAATCCCCACGCCCGCTGGCGCGAGACGCACCAATCCGGCCGCGATTCGATCATGCCGGCGAACCGCGCCTGCCCCATTTCGGCACAAAATCAACCCGTTTGCTCACCGCATCCGATGCCCGTTCGCGCAGCGATCGACTCACATCGCCCGAAACAGAATAGCCTCCATTGACGTTGATAAACCACTGCTCGGTCGCGCGGAAGATGATCGGCGTCTTGCTCCGCCAATCGTGCGGATAGCTGTGGCTGATCTTCTCCTCAGCAAAAAGAAACCCGCCATCCTTCAAATGCTGAATGATGATCGGATTGCTTCCCAGACGTTCTTGCCGCGGATCCATTCCGGAACGGTGTCGTCGAATCGCCCGTTGGCCAGCACTGGGCTGTAAACCTCCAGCCCTTCGCGGATGCCGGTTTCATAGTCATCTTCCCCATGGCCCGGCGCGGTATGAACCAGGCCGGTGCCATCGGTGGTGGTCACATAATCCGCGACAGTCACGCTTCGCTTGCGGCTATCGATAAACGGATGGCGATATTCCATCCCGTCGCAACTCTCTCCCATCGCCTTTTTGTAAACTTCTTCGATTCGCATCCCCTCGCGGCCGAAACACCTTCTCCACTAGCTGCGAAGCAACCACCGCGCTTCGCAACTGATCGTTCCGCCGATATCGCACAAACGCATATTCCACCTTCGGATTCACCGCCACCGCCAGATTCGCCGGCAGCGTCCAGGGCGTCGTCGTCCAGACCAGCAGAATATTCGCCCCGGCCTGCCCAGAGATCGGAAATTCCACATAAACGCTGCTGATCCGCCACATCCTGATATTCCAGTTCCGCATCCGCCAGCGCCGTCTGATTCGCCATCGACCACGGCACCGGCTTAAGTTTTTTGTAAACCAGCCCCGCCTCGACAAACTTCGCGAACACTTCCAGCGTCTCCGCCTCATACCCCGGGCTCATCGTCAGATACGGATTGTCCCAATCGCCAAGAATCCCGAGCCGCTGAAATTGCTCGCTCTGGATTTTGACATATTTCTCGGCGTATTCGTGGCAAAGCTTGCGCACCTCCAGCACGCTCATCTCGCCGCAGCTTCGGCCCCTGATCCTGCTGGATCTTGTGCTCGATCGGCAACCCATGGCAATCCCAGCCCGGCACATACGGCGTCTGAAATCCCTGCATCGAGCGAAACCGCATGATCACATCCTTCAGCGTCTTGTTGATCACATGCCCGATGTGAATGTCGCCATTGGCAAACGGCGGCCCATCGTGCAAAACCCATTTCTTATCGACCGGCGTGCTGCTCCATCAGTTTTTCGTACAGACGGGATTCGTTCCACCGCTTCAGCCGCGCCGGCTCGTTGGCCGTAAGCTTCGCCTCCATCGCAAACGCGGTCTGCGGGAGATTGAGCGTCGTCTTGTAGTTTTTCTTTTCTTCCATTGGTTCGCTCAAAGTTTAGCAAAAACCCCAAATAAAAAACCCTGCCGTCGGGCAGGGTTCGGTAATTCTGGATGAACGATCGACCCTACCCGTGTTGTCGCGGGATAATAATCGCTCGGCCGATCAGGGCTATCTTTCGCATATCTCACCAATTCTATCGGAAAAAGAAGGTAGGGGCAATAAGACGGAAATTGAGAAGTATGAGTAAGAGTATGGTCGGTTCGCCTTCCGTGACGACCGAACTCGCCAGCTCGTATGCCAAAACGCGTCACCGTCCCGCACACCGTTGGCTCGCCTGTAAAAGGTCTGGCAAACCTTCTGCCGGCAAAAGGCATGCGCGAACTTTTCCAGGCAAGCCAACCTCGCCCGCAGCGGCAGCGATTGCCATATACGAGCCAGCGCATTCGGCCGTCACGAATACCGCAACCGAAAAAAATCCAATTCAACCCAACTATCAAGAAGTTTAGAAATTACGCCGCAGTAGCCTGCGCCCGCGTCGCAACCCGTGGCGTATTGCTAAGCCTGAGAACAGGCCCATGAAAATAATTCCGAACACCCTTAAAACTAGGCTCAATCATGCGCCGGATCAGAACTGGTAATAATCACGCCATCAATCCCGCCCCCCTCAAACGCTCGATTAGCAGGCACAATCGGCAAATCGCGATACACCAGTTTATCAAACGCCGAGTTATTATCAGAAATACACCGCATCTGCAGCCCAGTCGATCGACACGCATTGTAAGTAGCCCAGATATTCTCGCTGAAATCCGCCAGCACAACCCGCCACACGCTGTTCCGCCGCGCCCAGTCTCCCACCATCGTATTATGCCGGCGATATTCAAACACATCCTCAATCGCCTCCCGCGAAATCGCATCCGGCGCCGTGAAGATTTGCCCCATCCTCCCCCTCCATGCCGCAAAAAATCCACCCCATGCCTCCCGGCTCTGCCCCGCCCGAGCGGCAAGCGCCTTCTCCCGCATCCACCAATCATGCCGGTAAATACGCCGAACCCGCCCCGGCAGATGCCGATTCGCCACCATCAGATGATCGCGAACAAGATCGCGGCGCTCCGAAGGACCGATGACATCCTTCTTTACCTCACGCTGGCTATGAAAAATAATGTCATCACGCTTCTCAATGCGAAACCCCGCGTTGATAAGACGAAATCCAAGATCATATTCCCCGGCAATGCCAAGCAATTTTGAAAACCCACCGATGCGGTCCAAAACCGGCTTACGAAAACAACTAGCCCCCGGCGTCGCCAGCGTCGGCAGGGGGCCAACATACGCATTTCCATCCGGCAGCATCAATCGCCCCGAAACCGCCCCAATCGCCGGATCAGAATCCATCGGCGACAGCATCGCCAAAATCGCCGCCCCATCCGCCGGATAAGCATCTTCGCTCAGCTGAATAATCTGCCGCCCGCGGCATTCTTCCAATGCCTGATTGGCGGCCGCCGGCCCTCTGTCGGTCCGGTTGGCGATCAGCCGAACCGCAGGCAATTCCGCCGCCACCGCCTCAGCCGTCGCATCCATCGACGCGTTATCAACGCAAATCGCCTCCCACTGATCCGAAGGCAGTGGCGTATTGGCGAACAGCGACCGGAGAATATCCACCGCCGCCTGCCGCCGATTCCGCGTGATAAGCATGTAACTGAGTCGCATGACTTAACCCAATTATCGGACGCCTTTGCCCACAAAGTTTAGTTCTATCCCCCGTTCGTCCGATAAATATTTCATGGCGGCTAACCAGAAAATCTGCAATTTGGAGCGATTGATCTCCCTTCGGCAAAAAGCACGCAAGGCCGGCAGGGTGGTCGTCCATTGCCACGGCTGTTTCGACATCGTTCATCCCGGCCACATCCAGCACCTGCAATACGCCAGATCGCTCGGCGATGAACTGATCGTCACCGTCAGCGCCGATTCCCACGTCAACAAAGGCGTCGATCGCCCGCTTGATCCCCGATGATCTCCGCGCCGCCAGCCTCGCCGCCCTGGAATGCGTCGATTGGGTCTCACGTCAACCCCGAATCCGACTGCCGTCGAAGCTCCTCGAACAGCTTCAGCCGGACATTTACGTCAAGGGAAAGGAATACGAGCGAATCCACGATCCCCGTTTCCTTGCCGAGCGCGATGCCGTCGCCAAATCACGGCGGTCGGGTCGTCTTCTCCAGCGGCGACGTCGTCTATTCCTCCACCGCCCTGATCACGCTCCATGGAAGACCGCGAGAACTTTCACGACGAAAAAATCCTCCGCTTCCGCGACAAATTTGATCTCTCCGGCCAAATCGCTCGGCATCGCCTCATCCACGAATTCCACGGCCAAAAGGTGCTGGTGGTGGGCGACTACATCCTCGACCGCTATCACTTCTGCGACGCCACCGGCGTCGCCGGCGAAGGCCCCATGATGGCCCTGCGGCAACTGCAAAGCCAGGACTTCGACGGCGGCGCAGCCGTCATCGCCCTCCATCTGGCCGGCCTCGGCGCAAGCGCGACGCTCGTCACCGGCCTCGGCCGAAAATGCCGGAATCAAACCAAACACGAACTGCGCTCTCAACGCCCACGGCGTGGCCGTCGAATCCTCCGGGCATCGCCGCCATCTCGTCACCAAAAGCCGCTATCTCGCCGATCAAACCAAGCTGTTCAAGGTGGATCGACGGCGCGATCGACCCGATCGATTCGCAGGTCGCCAGCCGAAGTCGCCGAGAAGATCCTCGCCGCCGCGCAAGATGCGGCCGCGGTCGTCTTCGCCGATTTCGGATACGGATTGATCACCGAATCCCTCCTCGAGCGACATCATGCCCGTCCCTGCGAAAAACCGTGCCGATCCTGACCGCCGACGTCAGCGGCCGCCAAAGCAGCCTTCTTGGTTCAAATCCGTGGATCTGCTCTGCCCCACCGAGCGCGAAATGCGCGAAACACTGCACGATTTCTCCAGCGGACTCGGCGCCGTCGTCTGGAACTCCTCAGCGATCCACCGGCGCCCGGCAAGCAATGATCACCCTCGGCAAGCAGGGCCTGGTCACCTTCAGCCACCCCGCCAGCGCGGACAAACGACGTCCCGATTGGACGCCTTGCCAGCGAATATCTTCCCGCCCTCTCCAACCGCGTCGTCGATCCCCTCGGCTGCGGCGACGCGCTGCTCGCCACCGCAAGCCTCGCCCTGGCCTGCGGAGGATCACTGCAGGCCGCCGCCTATCTCGGATCAGTCGCCGCCGCCATCGAAATCCAGCAGATCGGAAATCATCCCGCTGACCAGCGGAAAAATCTAGCCGCGCGCTAAACGACCGCTCCGCAGCCGCGCCCGGCAAATTGGCCTCTTGAGAGATGTCGTCGCCGACTTAGCGATTGACCGGCGGACGCTGGCCCGTCGGCACCAATTCGCCAAACTGCTGCTCATATCGCTTGATCAATTGCCGCAGCGATTGCGCGAGACGCTTGGTGTTCAGATAAGACATCACCACGCGATCGGTAATCTTCAGCAAAAGCTGCTGCTGCCCAGCCTGCGGATTCGGATTGGGCATGTTGAACCCCAGATCGATGATCACCTCGTCCGCCGTCGCGTGAATGCGATAGGAATTGCTGTAAATCTGCCGCAATTCGCGCTCATCGAGAAGAACCTGAACGCCGGGTGCTGACTGCCTTCTTGAATTTCCTCTGCCATGGATATCTCCTGTTGTTTAAGGCCGGGTATTGTGGCGATTCCAACCGGAATGTCCACAATTTGAAACACCACTTTTCATGACACCCAGCGATGTCAGCTCGAATGCCACAGTTCATCTTCGCATTCGCAAATCGCCGGCTTGCCCGATTAAGGTCGGCAGTACCTTCTCACCAGCCCCGAAAATGCCCGCCGGAGTGTCAACGGGCAAGCCAGCGACCCGCGAACGCGAACAGGAATTACCGCATTCGAGCCCACCCCGTCGGCCGTCACGAGCCCCGTAACCGACCCGCATCATCTGACAGACTTTTCAGCGCTCCAACTATTTTCAAGATCACAGCACCCCATTCCCCATAAACCTCTTGCCGAAAAAGCCGCATCGTCGGATACCACGGCGTCGTGTCACCCCGCAAATGCCACCGAAAATCGGGAGGATGTGGAATCATCGTCCAAACCGGCTTTCCCAACGCCCCAGCCAGATGAGCCACCGCGGTATCCGCACTGATCACCAGGTCCAATTGCTCAATCAAGGCAGCCGTCTCCGCGAAGTCATGCAACGACTTCGTGAAATCGATCAGTCCAAGCCCCGGCGGCGATTCCGCCTTCTTATTCTCCTTCGACTTCTGCAGGCTGAAAAATCCACCCCCTCCACCGCGCCCAATCCCGATAGCAGCGCCGGATCAACCGACCGGTTAGCGTCATTCTTATGCTGCGGATTCCCCGCCCAACTCAATCCCACCCGAAGCCGCCTCCCCGGCGTCGCTGCCGACTCCACGCGCGATCGCCAACTCGCGCACCGAGCTGCGTCCACCTTCAGATACGGAATCTTCGCGGGAACAGTCTCCGCCGTCGTGCCAAACGCCATCGGAAGGCTCATCAGTGGGACATGCCAGTCACAATTCGGCACGGGCTCTCCATCCCTATAAACCAGCCGCACGCCCGTGCAACTTTCCAGCAGCGATTTCAGCGGCCACACGCAAACCGCGATCACCCGCGCTCCCCGATCCGCGAAGATCGACGCGTACCGAATGAACTGAATCGTGTCCCCCATTCCCTGCTCGGCGTACAGCAAAATTGTTTTCCCCGCGACATCAGGATGGCCGGTAGGAGGGATGCCCCATTGCCGCCGCGGATCGAGCCGCAGGGTGTGCCCAAACGTATCGCAATCCCACCGCGACTCATATTCACGCCACCCGCGCTCATAGTCTCCAAGGGTGATGAGACACATCGACCACTGCCCGCGCGCCTCCGAGTCGCGAAGGATCAATCTCCAGCGCCCGCCGCCAGATTTCCGTAGCCTCTTCAAATCGCCCGGCTTTCTTCAAACTATCCGCCAGATACCTCAGGCTCAGATCCCCAACCGGCTTGGCCGGCGGCAACGGAAACGCCAACTCCTCCGCCGCCTGAAGCTGGTTGTCCTTGCAGAGCGCCATGATCAGATCGTTAGCGATCCCCTCATCTGCAGGATTCATCTCCCGCGACTTCCGCAACGTAACAATCGCCTCTTTGAAATCCCCCAGTTTTCCCAAACAAGTCCCCAGCCGATGCCAATGCTCAGCCCACTCCGGCTTCAACTCAATCGCCTTGCGCCGGGCGGCAATCGCCTGTTCAAAATCATCCAGCCGTTCGCTGCAAAGACTCAGATTCGTCCACGCATCAGAATAATTTGGCTCCGCCACGGTAGCCCGCCGAAACAGATCTCGCGCCTCCGCCAGACGATTGAGATCACCCACCACAGTCCCCAGAAGATTCAAAACACCCGCATTCGCCGGAAACGCCAGAAGAATTTGACGATAAATCCCCTCCGCCTCAGCCAATTTGCCCTGAGATTTGCATTGCTCGGCCAACTTCATGGCCTGTTCAAGACTCACCGTCGCCATGGGAGGCAATGGTATCGAAAATCCAAAATCCCACGATCCGGTTTAACCCCCGCCCCCGGCGCGATATCCTTGGGCCATGGAAATCCGCCCCATGACCACGGCTGATCTCGATGCCGTAAAGGACATCGACGCCACCGCCGAGTCGTCGCAATATCTCCACATCGAGCGCAACCGGCGAGGGTCTCGAGATATCATGGAAAACCCAAGTTCGTCCGCTACGCGAAAAACGCTCCTTCGCCATGCCCTGGAAATCGAACAGTTATTCACGATCAAGCAGATCGCCACCGGCGGTGATGAAGGCATCGCCCTGATCGCCGAGCATGATGGACAGGCCGTCGCCGCCGCGACCGCCCGCCCCGATCCGATCACCAGCGTCCTGCGGCTCATCGACCTTCGCGTCGATTTTGAATTCCGCCGCCAGGGTTTGGCCTCCGCCCTCATGTTCCAGTTGATCCAGGAAGCGCGCCAGCGGGAATTGCGGGCGGTCATGGCACAATCCCCCGCGGATGATTTCCCGGCCGTCCAGCTCCTAGCCAAGCTGGGATTCGAGCCGACAGGTCTCGACACGCATTTCCGGTCCAATCACGATCTCGTCAAAGAATCGGTTGTTCTTTTTTTCTATCTCGTATTGAACTAAAAGGCTGACATGAGTGAAGTATTGCTCCAGGAAATCGCGGGGGAAGCCTACGATCCGCGCGAAATCGCCGATCAACTGCAAGGCCTCGGCCCCGAAGAAGGAGTGGTCGCGCTGGAGCTGTTGCCGGCCGATGTCGCCGCCGGCGTCGCCCAGAACATGGCCGCCGATACCGCCGGCGAACTCTTCCGCCGCATGGACCCGGCGCGGGCGCTAAAGCTGATTTCCACCATGCCCCGCCAATCAGCGGCGGAAATCCTCTCCGCCATGGCCCCGGACGATCGCGTCGATCTCCTCGGCAATCTCGATCGCGACATTCACGACGACCTGATGCGCCGCTTCGGCGCCTCCAAAGCCGCCGAATCCCGCGACTAGAGCAATATCCCACCGACACTGCCGGCGGAATCATGACCACCCAGGTCACCGCCCTCACCCGCGACCTCACCGTCGAACAGGCCATCGCCGAGCTTCGCCGCATCCACCAGGAACTCGGCCAGATGAGCTACGTCTACGTCGTGGACGAACAGCGCCGCCTGGTCGGCGTCCTCTCAATGCGCAATCTCATCCTCGCCAGGCCGGACAGCCTCCTCGGCGAGATCATGATCCCCGGCGTCCGCTCCGTCCCCGCCACCATGGATCAGGAAGAAGTCGCCCGACAAATGGCGCATCGTCCCGCTTCATGGCTCTGCCAGTTGTTGATAACGAGCAGCGCCTGCGCGGCTTGATCACGCTCGATGACGTCATGGATGTCATTCAGGAAGAAGCAACCGAAGACGTGCAGCGAATGTTCGGCGCCGGAGCCGAAGAACGATTAAGCAGCTCCTGGCGATTCAGTTTCTCAAAACGAATCTGGTGGCTGCAAGTCAATCTCGCAACCGCATTCATGGCCGGATTGGTGGTAGCCGTCTTCGGCGGAACCCTCGCCCGCCTCTCCGTCCTGGCGATTTATATCCCCATCGTCTCCAGCATGGGCAGCAACGCCAGGCCAGGCCATGTCAGTCGCCATCCGCGGCATCACGCAAGGCCGCACCGACCGAAAACTCTTGCGGCACGTTCTAATCCGCGAAACAATCGTCGGCCTGCTCAGCGGCATCGTGATCGGCATCACCACCGCCGTCATCGCCATGATCTGGCAATTCCATCACGGCGTCGCCCTGGGAGTCGTCGTCGGAATCGCCCTGATTATCACCCAAACCCTCGCCTGCGTCAGCGGAGCAGCAATCCCCTTCGTCATGCGCCGATTGGGATTCGATCCCGCCCAATCCGCCACAATCTTCGCGACAACAATCACCGACATAGCCGGCTTCGCGACATTACTTGGATTAGCGTCAATGTGCTCGCGCTGGATGCGATAAAAATACATTTTTGCCACAGATAAAAAATCAGATGCACACAGATAATGCAAAAAAGTAATCAGACTTCATTGCATTCCATCTGTGTGCATCTGATTTCCATCTGTGGCTAAATAAGTATTCACCCCGCCTTTTTCATCGAAATCCCCGCCGCCTTCGCCAGTGCCGCCGCCTTGTCGGTCTTTTCCCAGCTGAAGCCGCCATCGGCTCCCGGCGTGCGGCCGAAATGGCCATGCCGGGCGGTCTGCTTGTAAATCGGCCGCAGCAAATCCAGATGCTTGATGATCCCGCGCGGCGTCAGCGGGAAATGCTCCTTGATCAATTCCGCGATCTGATCTTCGGGAATCACCGCGGTGTTTTCGGTGCTGACGGTGACCGAAACCGGATGAGCCACGCCGATCGCGTAGGCGAGCTGCACTTCGGCGCATCGCGGCCAATCCCGCCGCGACGATATTCTTGGCGATATATCGGCCCATGTAGCAGGCGCTGCGATCGACCTTGGACGGATCCTTGCCGCTGAACGCGCCGCCGCCGTGCGCGCCGCGGCCGCCGTAGCTGTCGACGATGATTTTCCGGCCGGTCAGCCCGGTATCGCCATGCGGGCCGCCGACGACGAATTTGCCGGTTGGATTGATGTGGAAAACGATCTCATCGTTCCAGAGCTTTTTGGGGATCACGGGCTTGATGACATGCTCGATGATTTGCCGCATGCGCCTTTTCGCTGACGCGGTCACTCTTTTTGTCCAGCACCGTTTCATCATGCTGCGTGCGAGACGACCACCGTGTGAACGCGCGTCGGGCGCTCGTTGACGTATTCGATGGTGACCTGGCTCTTGCCGTCGGGACGCAGCCAGGGAAGTTTTCTTCTTGAACCGCACTTCGGCCAGCCGCTCGACGATGCGATGGGCCAGATGAATCGGCAGCGGCATCAGTTCCGGCGTTTCATCGCACGCATAGCCGAACATCAGGCCCTGGTCGCCGGCGCCCTGTTCCTTGGTATCGTCCTCGGCATGATTCACGCCGCGGGCGATGTCGGGGGATTGGCGAATGGATCGCCGTCAGCACGCCGCAGCTTTGATAATCGAAGCCGATCTCCGGATGGGTGTATCCGATCTCCCGGATGGTATCGCGGGCGACCTGCGCCGCATCGACATACGCCTCGGTCGTGATCTTCACCGGCCAGAACCACCTGGCCGGTCGTCACCAGCGTTTCGCAAGCCACCCGGCTGTGCGGATCCTGGGCCAGAATCGCATCCAGAACCGCATCGCTGATCTGGTCGGCCACCTTATCGGGATGGCCCATGGTGACGGATTCGCTGGTGAACAAGTGATTGCTTCGGCGGAATTCTGGGGACATTTACTAACTCCAATCGGCTAATTATGGTTAAATCTGGAACGACGGAAAACTTACAGGGTGCCGTCGCGTTGGGCAAGGAACGAAGTATTGACTTCCGTTGAATCAATCGATTACTATGCAATGCATAGTATTTCACGGCATGTCAGGCATGGAAAACAAATCGCAATTTATGAAAGGGTGTGCCAGGACGCTGGTTTTGCAACTTCTGGCGGAGCGGCCCATGTATGGCTATGAGCTGGCCGCCGACCTGGATCGGCGGAGCGCCGGCATCTTCGCCCTGGGGCAGGGAACGCTGTATCCGCTCCTCTATTCGCTGGAAACCAAGGGACTGATCCGCGTGACCACGGGAAGAATTCTCCGCCGATCAGGGCCGCAAACGGCGGTATTACGCCCTGACGCCAAGGGCCGGATGGAACTTCAGGAAAACATCGTCACCTGGAAGGAAATCGCCCGCGGAATGCGGCTCGTGCTGGAAAACTCCCATGCGTGACCCAGTCGAACAGTATCTCGAAAATGTCCTCTGCTACGCCGACCTGGCCCAGCCCGACGAACGCAATGTCCGCGCGGAATTAACGGAACATCTCGCTACCCTGCTGGAATAAATCACAAGCGACAAATCCAAAGGAGATTTACGCCATGCTGAAAGATCAATTCGGCGACCCCAAAAAAGTCGGCAATGCGATCGCCGCGGCAAAAGGAAAGCTCCGCACCTATTTCAAGAAAACCGCCCGAAAGCTGCCCCTGCGCATCGCCATCGCGCTGGTCCTCGCATTTCTGGTGCGATACGCGGTCGCGGAATCCTTCTATGTCACCGGCAACGGAGTCGCGCCATTAATTCCCCGCGGCGCTCGCGTGATGGTTTTTAAGCTGGCCACCACGTTCAATCCCGGCGACGTGATCGTCTATCGCGGCGCCGATGGCTCAAATCTACTCGGCACGATCAAATGCCAAAGCACCAGCGGTGTATGGATTGTGGAACGCAACAATGACAAAGCGAAAGAAACTCACAACGTCCCGCCGGAAATGGTCATCGGCCGTGTTTTCCTGAACACACGTTGAACTGCCCATCTCAAAAATTTCATCAGGAAATGCGACCGCCAACGCAAGAATATCAGGCATACATCAATCGCCCACGCGGCTGAGGAATCGGCCGCCCCAGAGATTCAGCAGTTTCAATCCATTCCTTGGCGATCCGTTCAACCGCTTTAAGCGCTTTCGCTTTGGTCGCCCCGTCGGCCGCGCATCCCGGTAACTCCGGGACTTCGGCGATGAACGCCTTGTCTTTGTCGCTCCAGTAAATGATCACTTCATATTTCATGCTAATTACGCCAATCTAGCCATCGTATCCAATGCCGATTCAAACGCTTCTGTCAGTTATTCGTTAGCAAATTGCTGCGATCCATGCTGTTTTGCCAAAAATCCCGTCTCATATTTGACCCGGGCACTCCTATCGTATACATTTTGGACACAGAAACAAAGTGTGCGGATTATCAGCCAAAAGAAGCTCGAGGACGTGTGGAAAAAATATCCCAGGACAAAAAACGAATTGATGTTATGGCGATCAATCGTCCGAGCCGCTGCATGGCAAAATCCCGCCGATGTCAAAGCCGCCCTCGGCCATCGCATCGACTTTGTCAGGACAAATAATGGCAACACCGTGACGGTGATGGACGTAGCCAACAATAATCTCAGGTTGATTATCGCCATTCATTATCTTGAAAGCTTTCCTGCCAAAGGCCGAATTTACATCCTCAGGGCTCTGAATCACAAGGAGTACGACAAAGGAAACTGGAAGAACGAATTATGAGGCGATCACGAATCTCGCAATCTGAATTGTCCGGAAGCTTCGAGTCGCTATGCGCCATGCACTGGCCGCGTCCAATCCATGACGATGTGGATTATGAAAACGCGAGCGAAATAGTCGCCCAGCTGGCGGCCATGAAAAAGCGGACCACTGGACAAGAGGAATACCTCGAAACGCTTACGATGCTGATCGAAAAATACGATCGCGAGAACCTCCCGGCGCTCGAGGTCCAGGAGCCCGTTAAAGTTTTAAAATATCTGATGGAAGGCCTGAAAATGAGCGCTTCAGATCTCGGAAGGATTCTCGGCAATCGCACCCTGGGCCCGGCAATCATTCGGGGAGATCGCAAGATCAGTAAGGCAAACGCCATCAAGCTCGGCAATCATTTCAAGCTCAGTCCCGCGATATTTTTGCAGATGTAATGTCCTCTTCGCCATTCATTCAAACAACGACATCTGCCGTGAATCCTGAACGATCGACTCAGTTTCCCCATCAGCAAATCGCGTCAATAGCCGATCCCCACTCTTCGCACCCGTCGAGCTGCGTAAAATCTCCCCGGTTTTCTTGATCGACGTAATGGTATATCCCCGGTTCAACACCGCCTGTGGCGAAAGGGCCTGCAATTGCCGGTCAAACGCATCAAGCCGCGCCGCACGGATTTTCAACGAAGATTGTGCCGCGATAGCCAGGCGTGGCTCAACCGCAACCAGCCGATGTTGCGCATTTCTCAAACGAGCCCGTAGCGCCAAAGTCGCGGATTTCTGCCGCTCATCCAGCAGTTGCCGGAACATCTGAATCCGATCCAGCGGACGCCGGAGAAATTCATGTCGCTCGGTGCCCAACAAACGCTGCCGCGCATCCTGAATGCTTTGACGAACCGACCGTTCAAGCCGCGTTCCCAATTGCAGGAGCGTCTCCCCGGCCCGATTCCAATGCCGCGTAATCACCTGTGCCGCTTCCGTCGGCGTATGCGCATGATAATCCGCGACAAGATCGCTGATCGTGCAATCCACTTCATGCCCAATCCCAGTCACAATCGGAATGCGCGACCCGGCAATCGCCCGGGCGACAATTTCCTCATTGAACGACCAGAGATCCTCCAATGATCCGCCGCCGCGAGAAAGCACAATCACATCAACGCCCCCGATATCCGCCGCGCACGATTCAAGTGAGCAATCGCCTGAGCAATCTGCCCGCCGCTCGCCTCCCCCTGCACCGGCACGTGATACAGCATCAGCTTCAACCACGAAAACCGCCGAAGCACTTTAAGAATATCCTGCAGCGCCGCCGTCGCCTGGCTCGTCACAATAACAATCCGCGACGGATAAAGCGGAATCACCTTCTTCCGCTCCGCGTCGAAAAGCCCCTCAGCTGCAAGCTTGGCCTGCAATTGCCGAAACGCCAGTTCCAGCGCCCCGCGACCCGCCGGCTGCAAACTCTGCACCTGAAGCTGATATCGCCCCTGCGGCGCATAAACCGAAACCCGTCCGGTAGCGATCATCTCCAAACCGTCTTCAAGCTTGAATTGCAATCGCGAAGCCGCGTCCCGCCACATCACGCAATTGATGCACGCAGCCGAATCCTTCAACGTAAAATAAAGATGCCCCGACGCCTGCCGCCCGCTCGCATTACTGACCTCGCCGCGAACCGTAATCGTCCCCGGCACGCCCGCCTTAATCGCCTTCTCGATTGCACTGGTAAGCTGGCTGACAGTCAGCGGCTCAGCAGCCCCATCATCCCCTCCGCCGGCTGGTTTGGGCGTCCGAATCGCCGCCCGCTGCTTGGCCATCCGCTCGTGAAAATCAAAAAAACTGTCGGCCATGGAAATACTATAGCCTGACCAATCAAGGCTTGAGAATTTCCGTGATCAGCCGGTATTTCAATTCATGATGTTCATACGGCATTTCATGCTTGTGGAACGGATAAACCTCCATTTGCTTCTCAGCTGTGATGTGGTTGTACACCGCGTAAATCGAGCTCGGCGGACAAATGTCATCCCACAGCCCATTGGAAACAACCGTTCGGCAACTGATCCAGGGCGCCAGATTCAGGCAATCAAAATAGCTCAGCGTGCGGATCGTCTGCTCATACAGTTGCGGAAATGATTTCAGAAACCCAGTGATCTCCGGATACGGACCCGCCGGCGCAATCGTGATCGATCGCCGGAAATCACAAAGAAAAGGAACATCCGGCAGCGCCAGAATCGGCCTGCGCGACAGTGCCGCCGACGGCCAGACTCAATCCCCCGCCTTGGCTGCCGCCCGTAACAGCCAGCCGGCTCGCATCCACTTCCTCGCGATTGGCCAAAACCTCCAGCGCCCGAACCGCGTCAGCATAAACATATCGGAAATAATACGACCGCGGATCGCGAATCCCCGCCGTCATCCATCCCATATGATGCCCTTCAGGATACACCGCCGCATCCTGCGACTGCCCGTTCTGCCCGCGGCAGTCCATGCTCAAAACGCAAATCCCCTGCGTCGCAAATGAAATCAAATCCAGCGGCCGCGGCGCCCGCCCGCTATACCCATGATAAACACAAAGCCCCGGACATTTGCCGCGTGCATCCGGCCGCAAATACCACCCGGCCAACCGCCCGCCCCCAAATCCATCAAACCTCACCGCAAAACATTGCACCCCGCGCGTCGGCAGATCGTACGGAATCAATTCCGCATTCAGCGGCTGCTTATCCGATTGCGACAAGGTCGTATTCCAGAAAGATTCAAAATCCTCCTGGCGATAAAGCGCCGGCTTATATTGCCGAAGCTGCTCCAGCGGCATGTCAATTGAAGGCATGAAGACATTTTGTTTTCAGATCAGGTGAAAGTCAAAAGCGGGGGGGAAGTGTACGAAACTTGGAAAGACCTCATTCAACCGCGCGATCGTCATTCTTCAATTTGCCGGACTGATATTGCGGCTCAAGCGATTCCACATCAATCAGCTCCACAAATTCCGCCACAAGCGCAAATCGCCCGTCAGCCTGCCTCACGCACCGCGTCACCTGGCAGCGGATCGCAATCGCCTCTCCATCCGGCAGGTCAATCCGAATCGCCAGATGCGCCGATGGCATCATCGCTTCAGGACTGACAAGCCCAACTGTCTCAGCTGAAATATCATGCACCGTCACCTGGATCGGATTGTCCAGAACTTCCCCGTGGATCGGATAAATCGCGGCTCGCGTCTCCAGCGTCACGCGCCCGGCGCCCGCTTATGCCCGGACCCGGAAAAATGAGCCACCGGACGGCCAACAATCTGCTGCAAAAGACGAGCGGGTAGGCGCATTGGAGTTAACTTGATTATCGGATGAAAAGGGGAGGGGACTGAACATCCCCTGAAAAGATATCGTGCAAAGATATCACGCAAAGATATTCAACCGCGGCCAACCCCATTTTCCGGCTGCAACCGGCATACCTCGCTGATCCGCGAACGATGATCGGCAACCCATCGATAAACACGCCGCGCAAATCGATAGACCGGCGGCCATCGCAGCACCCTCACCAAAATACCCGTGTGAGGCAATCCGCCCAGAATATGAATATACGCATCCACCCCACAGAAAAACTGCTTGTCCGGCGTCAGAATCATCATCTCCTGCGCATCAATCGGAATCGCTGAATAATCTTCCATCTCCTGCAGCGGCTTAAGACCATACCCCAATCTCTTCAGCAGCCTCGCATGCCGCACCGCCGCCCAACTGCAAAACCCGCAGCGCACATCGTACAGCACCCATCCCGCATTCCATGTGCGGCCGGCATCAGGCGAGGATATACTCCGCTCCGCATGAACCATTCCCATATTCTAGGTGCGATCTTGGCCGGGTTCCTTTCCACAACCACTCTTTTGGGAGACCCACCCCCCTCCACGCAACCATCAACCCAGCCAATACTTGAGCGCCAAGAAACCCCGGCCCAGCGCGACGCCCGCATGAAATGGTGGCGCGAGGCCAGATTCGGCATGTTCATCCACTGGGGCGTCTATTCCGTTCCCGCCGGCGTCTACAAAGACAAGGAAGTTCCCAGCATCGGCGAGTGGATCATGAACCACGCGAAAATTCCCGTCGCCGAATATGCGCAGTACACCGAGCGGTTCAATCCCGTCGGATTCGACGCCGATCATTGGGTCAGAACCGCGAAAGCCGCGGGAATGAAATACATCGTCATCACAGCCAAGCACCATGACGGCTTCGCCATGTTTCACACAAAAGTGGACGGCTATAACATCACCGACGCCACCCCCTTCGGCCGCGATCCGCTCGCCGAACTCGCCGAGTCCTGCCAGGCCGCTGGCATCAAGCTCGGATTTTATTACTCCCAATGCCAGGACTGGCACCATCCCGGCGGCTACGCGGTAGGGGGCCATTGGGACAAAGCCCAGGACGGAGATTTCGACGCATATCTCAAGAACGTCGCGGTCCCACAGGTGAAAGAGCTATTAACAAATTATGGCCCCATCGCCGTGCTCTGGTTCGACACGCCCGGCAAACTCATGACCCCAGACCGCGCCGCCCAATTCCTTCCCCTCCTCGATCTCCAGCCGCAGATCATCGTAAACAATCGCCTCGGCGGCGGATTCAAGGGTGACACCGAAACCCCCGAACAGCACATCCCCCCTAACGGCTATCCCGGCGAAGATTGGGAAACATGCATGACCATCAACGACACCTGGGGCTATAAATCCAACGACCACAATTTCAAATCCGCCGACACCCTCCTTCGCAATCTGGTCGACATCGCCAGCAAAGGCGGAAATTATCTCCTCAACGTCGGCCCAAACAGCGACGGAATCATTCCCCAACCCGAAGTCGATCGTCTCGCCGCGATC
Organism: uncultured Phycisphaerales bacterium; assembly: GCA_963773725.1. Lineage (GTDB taxonomy): Bacteria > Planctomycetota > Phycisphaerae > Tepidisphaerales > Tepidisphaeraceae > PALSA-1353. The sequence continues at coordinate 235,028 of CAVZCA010000004.1, read as the reverse complement.
GGCGATTGGCTGAAAATAAACGGCGACTCCATCTACGCCTCCGGCCCCACTCCCTTCGGCGCAGAAGCTGGCCAATATGATCCAAAGAAAAAAGACAAGCACGGCAAGCCCATCTGGATCGCCAGTTGGGATTGGCGTTGCACCACCAAGCCGGGAAAACTCTTCATCCACCTGTTCAAATGGCCCGGGCACACCTTCACACTGAATGGCGTCACCGGCTCAATCTCCAGGGCCTATATGCTCGCCGATTCACCGCAAAGCGATATTCCATTCAAACAAAATGGGAATCGGGTGCAGGTCGATCTTCCCCCATTCGCCCCAGATCCGATCGATTCCGTTCTGGTCCTGGAACTCTCAGAGCATAATTAGGGTTGTGACCCATCCGGGGCAGTGGTAACGTATCACCTGCTGAGGCGATCCGCCGGGGGGACGTCATAGAGCGAATCTTTGGTGCGCTCGATGTCCCGACATTTCAACGGAAAAATTTCGCGAAGATTGATTCCGCTAAGCGTCTGCGCAATCTGCCAGGCAGTTCGGGCGGTGGATATTCAAGGCGTCCTCCCCGCGGCAATCGATCAGCCGCAAACCCACCTGCTCCTGCGGCAAAGCCCGACCGGCAGTCCGCTGATTGGCCAGGATGCCCTCGGAGATTCCTCCTACGACGTACAGGCCTATCTTGACACCGGCACCAGTACCATCCTCCTCAGCGAAGAGGTGATGGATTCCTTCGGCCTCAACGCCGACAGTTACAACGGCCAATTAATCCAATACAACGACATCGGCATCGGCGGTTCATCCGCGTTCGATGTCTCCACACCCTATTACATCTCGGTTGCACCTTTCAGCAGCGACAACGACGTCGAGTTCGGCGGCACCGCTCCGGACATCAGCGATTACACAACCAACCTCGGCCCGCTCCGCACAGAGCTAAATCCCGTTCCCGCGGATGACCCCTCCGATCAGCTCAACATCGCCGGCATGCCCGCAATGGTCGGTCGCGTCGCGGTGCTAGATCTTCGCCCGGTAAACAATCTCGACGAAGAGCATACGTATCTCTACGCGCCAAACACGCCGCTCAATCCGTCAACGCTAGACACCGATCCAGGAATCCCCCAAACGCAGTATCACGTGAAGCTCAGTTACGCATCGTTCGACCAGTTCACAAGTATTTCGCCAACCGGCGCCCCAAGACCCGCAACAGCCGCCAATCCGTTCATCGGCCCCAATCCGCTCCGCGCGTTGCAGTCAAACCCCGCGCCCGACAACACGCCCCCAATCGCCATCTCCTACAACGGCCATACGTCCACCGGCAGTTTCCTCTTCGACACCGGTGCCGACGTCTCTTTCCTTTCAACCGCCGAAGCCGCCAAGATGCACGTCCAGTACGCGACGGATTCCAAGGGGAATCAATTGCTCGATTCCAACGGCGATCCCTATCTCATCAGCACCGACAACGGAACGCAGATTTCCAACCAGTTCGACGTGCCGATCGAAGGCACCGGCGGAGAAATCGACGCCGCGGGCTTTTATCTCGATTCACTGACGATTCCCACCGTCGAAGGCGAACCCCTGAATTTCGTCGATGCCCCGATTGTCGTGCTCGACATAACCGTGCAGGATCCAACCACCGGCAAAACGCTCACGCTGGACGGCGATCTAGGCATGAACTTTCTGGTCGCCTCCCTCGATTTGGATTCATTCGACATCAACGCTGGCGCGTTCGATTGGGCGACATTCGATCAACCCAACGGCCTCCTCGGACTAACATTAACCGGCGACGAACCAGTAGAAATCGCCACCGGCACCACGCTAACCGCATCCAACGACGGCGCAATCGGCGACACTGGCCTCGGCTTCGCACTCACCGGCGGAACCCTCGCCGTAACAACCAGCTTCACCTCCGCTCGCCCCATGGAAATCGGCTCAGCCGGAGGAACCATCGATGTCGCCGCCGGTAATACGCTGTCGCTAACCCCCACATCGCTCACCTGGATGGGCGGAACATTAAACGTCACCGATCACGGAACCGTTTCAATCGCGCTCAGCGGCGCAAGCGTCTACGTCATCCCCGGCTCATCCCTCAACATCGCCGCCGGCTCATCCGTCATCGTCGGCGGCATAACAGATCCATTCACCGATTCACTCACTACCTCAAACCATGTAGCGATCGTCAACAACGGCTCCCTCGCCGTCAACGTAAACAGCACGATCGCCGGAATCACCGGAGCCGGCCATCTGACGGTAGGAAACGGATCATCAAATAGCACGCTCCAACTCGCCCCGGGCTCCGGCGCGAGCAGCGTTTCATCTCTCACCATCGCCGCCGGATCGAAGCTAGATCTCACAAACAATCATCTCATCATCAACTACGCCGGCAGCGCCGATCCCATCGCCACAATCCGCGGATATCTGAAGACCGGTTACAAAAACGGAACCTGGACCGGCCCCGGCATCGACAGTTCCACCGCGGCCGTCAACAGACTCTATACTCTCGGCTACGCCGACGGCGCCGACAAAGTCGTCACCGGTCTCTCCTCCGGCCAGATAGAAATCAAATACACCCTCTCCGGCGACGCCAACCTCGACGGCATAGTCAACGGCGACGACTTCACCCTCCTCACCGCAAACATGGGCAAAATCGCCGCCGCTTGGGACAAAGGCGACTTCAACTACGACGGTGTGGTCAACGGCGACGACTTCACCCTCTTAACCGACAACCTGGGCAGACAAGCAAACGGAGCAGATGTTGCGATCTCCGCCAGCGACTACGCCGCAATAGACGCCTTCGCCGCCGCGAATGGATTAATGGCCGATGTCCCCGAGCCGGGAGCGCTTTCTCTTGCGCGATTGGCGCGGGATTATTAACGCAACGAACACGACGTGTGGTCAAACAAAGGCCGCTTCAGATAAAATAAACCAATGGCGACGCTCGCCATCCTGTTTACCATTTCCACATACGGCACATGGTTGCGCGGCGACGCACGCGGATGGGTCGATGATGGAATCGTCTTCCCGTCAGATCCGCAACTCCAGCGAGCGGATCGCAATCGCCTCGAATATCCTCCGTATTACTTTCCGCGCGAGCATCGTCTCGAAGTCGGTCAAGCCATAGGCGAATCGTTAACGTCCAGAATGGAAATCACCATTCTCGCGATGTGCGTTCAATCCTGGCACGCCCATTTCGTAACCGCCGCCACGCCGCACGACGTGTCAAAAATAGTCAAATGTGCTAAGGACGCGGCAAGATGGAAATTACGATTAAACCGCCCGATATGGGCCACTGATTACGACAAGCGATTCTGCTTCGATCCGTCATCAGTGCGCACAAGAATCGATTACGTCGAACGTCACAACATTCAGGATAAACTCCCCCGAAGACCATGGACGTTCATCCGCGATTGGCACAACCCCACCCCATTTAGATCGCATTTCACCCTGATGTAGCGTATCCGCAGTGCCTGAAGTAGCCGCTGGCATCTTGCGGCGTGATCAATCGCAACGCCTCGGCAACTCCCTCTCCCAACATCTCCAGCGTTCGGGCCGCCAGGTGACGCAGATGTTGCTTGATCTTCGACCACGCCGGCTCGATCGGGTTGAAGTCCGGAGAATACGGCGGCAAATAGATGAGCTGCGCCCCAGTTGATTCGATCATTTGTTTCACGCCGGCCGCCTTGTGCGGCTGAAGGTTGTCCATCACCACGATGTGTTCTGGACGCAGCACCGGTCCCAGAGCATCGGTCACGAACGAGCGGAAGATTTCTGAATCCGTCGGGGCATCGACCGTGACCGCCGTCAGGATGCCCCGCAGCGTCAACGCGACGATGGTGGTCAGGACCTTCCAGTGCCCATGCGGCACAGAGGCAATCAATCTCTGCCCGATGGGGCAGCGTCCGCGTGTGCGGATCATTTGCGTGGTAGCCCCGAATTCGTCGATAAACACGAGCCGAGATGGATCGATCCCCGCCAGCTCCAGATGCCATGCCGCGCGTCGTTCCTTTATGTCCGGGCGGTTCTGCTCCGCAGCACAGAGGCTCTTTTTTTTAACGAGAGCCGCAGATCACGCAACGCCCTCCAGACAGTGACGACACTGGCTTTGCCGCCGAGCATTTTCCGCAATTCCACGAGCGTGGCGTCGGGGTTCTGATCGATCAGTTGACGCAACTCCCGGCGGTCGTCCTCCTTGAGCTTGTGTTGATCCGGCATCCTGCGGGCCACGGGAGCAATGGTGTTGCGTTCACGCCTTCGCTGCTTGAGCCGACGCACCCAGGCGGGAGAAACGTCAAACTCCTGGGCCACCTGCTTGGTGCCATGTCCGGCATCGCAGCGCGCCAGCACTCGTTTTCGAAGATCGAGGGAATAAGCTTCCATGCCGTCAACCTCCTGACGGCACGAGATTACTTAATTTCCTGTCCGGGCGCTAGAGGAGAGTGAAAAACGATCTAGCCCGCGGTGAACACACCGCGGGGTTGCCCGGCGTGTATTCACGCTGGGCAAATAGTAATAAGCAACTCAATACTGCGGACCACCAGGATTAATATCCTTATTCCAAAGCAAAATCCCACCCGCCATGCTCTTCACATCCTTAAACCCCTGCTGCCGCAGAATCTGCGTAAATTGCATGGATCGCCCGCCGCTCTTGCAATGAACGACAATCTTTTCGTTCTCATGCCCCTTAAGTTCCCCAATCCGCTGCGCCAATTGCTGCAACGGAATAAGCGTTGCCCCGGCAATCTCCGTGATCACCTTCTCACTCGGCAGCCGGCAGTCGATAAACACAAATTTCTCATTCTTATCCAGCAGCGACTTCACCTCGCGCGGCGTAATCTCCCAATCCGGCTTATACGCATAACCTGGCGGCAAACCCTTGGCATCCAATGAAGGATCAGGCTTCGCGCCGCCGCCCCCGGACTTCGCATTCCGGACTTCCGCTTCAGTCTCCGCCAGACTCTTCGGATCAAGCGTCGGCGTGCCGCAGAATTCCTCGTAATCAATCGGCTTGGTAATCGTCGGATGCTCCCCGCACACCGGACACGCCGGATCGCGCGGAACCTTAAACGTCTTGAATTCCAAATCCATCGCGCTGAACGTCGTCAGCCGTCCAATCGCCGGCCGCCCAACCCCAAGAATCAACTTGATCACTTCATTCGCCTGTAGCGTCCCAATAATCCCCGGCAGCACACCAATGACGCCTCCCTCAGCGCAGCTTGGCACAGACCCGGGATCAGGCGGCTCAGGATACATGCACCGATAGCACGGCCCATGCTCCCCAGGCCGATTCGGATTCGCCAGATGCGGCGCAAACACCGTCACCATCCCCTCAAACCGAAAAATCGACCCATACACATTCGGCTTCTTAAGCAGCACGCACGCATCATTCACGCAATATCGCGTCGGAAAATTATCCGTCCCATCAATGATGATGTCATAGTCTTTAATAAGATCCATGACGGTATCCCCATTCACAACCATCTTGTGTTCGATCACCCGAACATCCGGATTCACATCCTTCAACCGCTTGGCGGCCGCCTTCACCTTCTCCTCCCCAATATTCGAAACACCAAAAAGAATCTGCCGCTGAAGATTGCTCGGGCTCACGACATCCACATCCGCCAGTCCAATCGTCCCCACCCCCGCGGCAGCCAGATACAGGCTGATCGGACAACCCAATCCGCCCGCGCCGATGCAGAGAACTTTCGCGTTGATGAGCTTAAGCTGGCCTTCCATGCCAACTTCGGGCAGGATCAGATGCCGCTTATAGCGGTTAATTTGTTCATTGTTGAGCTGCGTAATGGCCATATGGGAGAACCGTAGTTCGGGTAAGTCTCACGGTCAAGCCGCACAGCAGGATTGGCATTTCCGCGCAAAAGCAATGAGAATTGCAACGACTAAAGTCTGTGACGGTCGAAGCTGGCGATTCTTTCGCTACCAGCTCAAGGCACGCTGATCGTCAACGGGCAAGCCAGCGGCCCACGGACGCGGCGATCCGGACTGATATTCGAGCCAGGGACTTCGGCCGTTAAGAAAACTACAACCGATAGGAAAATTTCACTAAAAAATGCCCAAATTTCACAGGATCGCTTCAAATATGGATAACGAAATAAAAATCAAGATGGATCGATTAGGCAAATTTCTGGATCGCCACGCCTTAGACGGCATCTTTCTGAATCACCGGGCCAATTTCGCCTGGATCACCGGCGGAAAAGACAACTACATCCCCAACAACTCCTCCAACGGCGTAGCCGGCATCCTCGCCACACGCGACAAGCGAATCTGCTTCACCAACACCATCGAAGGCCCGCGCTTCACCACCGAGGAACTAGCCGGAACCGGCATCGAAGTCGTCACCTACCCCTGGCAGGACGCAAAGGCCGGCCAGAAAAAACTTAAGGAACTCATCGCCGGCAGAAAAATCGCCGCCGACGTCACCGAGAGCGGCGAGTGCGACCGCTACGGCGCCGGCTGCCTTCGCCTCCCTGACGATTTCGTCCAACTCCGCTGGTCATTAACTGAGCCGGAGATCGAGCGCTATCGCGAAGGAGCCCGCCGCACCTCCGCGGCCATCGAATCCGCCTGCCGACTCATCTCGCGCAACATGACCGAGCACGAAATCGCCGCCGCGCTCGATTCAGAAGTGCGAAAGCCGCAGCCTCCTCCCCGTCGTCACCCTCGTAGCCGCCGACGACCGCATCCCCAAATTCCGCCACCCCATCCCCACCGATCTCCGCGTCTCCCGCTATTGCATGCTAGTCACCTGCGCCTCCTTCGGCGGCCTGATCTCCAACATCACGCGTTTCGTCAGCTTTCAACCCCTCTCCCCCGAAATCAAAAAGAAGCAGCAAGCCGTCTGCAACGTGGATGTCACGGTAAATCTTTCAACAAAGCCCGGAAAAACCCTCGGCGAAATGTTCAAGATTATTGAAAAGGCATACGCCGACAACGGATTCCCCGGCGAAGAGGCATTGCACCATCAGGGCGGATCAACAGGCTACGCCGGCCGCGAAGTCTTCGCCGATCCTGATTCGCAAATTCGCGTGCTGGATAATCAGGCCTTCGCCTGGAACCCTTCGATCACGGGCGTGAAAAGTGAAGACACAATCCTCTGTCGCGGCGGGGGGGTTGAGTTGCTCACCACGGTCTCAGCCGATTGGCCGAAAATCCGCGGAAAATTCGCCGACCAGTCATTGGACCGGCCGGACATTCTCGTCCGATGAAGTGGACGGCTCGTTATCGATGAAAAGCTCCTGCGACGAAGCATCATAGCCAAAGATTTCAGCCATTCGTCCCCAACCCACGATCGTGTTGAAGACCTTTTCCACGTCCTCGGTCGTAAGGCGCACCGCAAGTTCTTCTTCGATGATCTCCTTCTGACAGCCGATTGTTCTTGGCTTCCTTGAGCAAATGCATGACGAATTGGAAGGTCCCAAGGTCCAGCACCTGATCGCGGAAGATGTTCTTCCGGCCGTTGATATCAGCATCAAGAAATTTACCGCCCCAGATCCGTCAAAAGCACCTGGTTCTTCGGAGTATCCAGAAAGCCCAGCAGTTCCCCTGCCTTAACGACCGCAATCGTGTGGCCGAAATCGTATTCAGTCAGTTGATCGAGCTTGAAGACATCGATCTGACTCGCCATGATCGCGAACAATCTCCATAAGCCCGAAGATATGTCCAAGATTGACCGCCGGCAGCGGCGACGGCTCGGGAATGCCGCCGGGGTGGATATGGGAACCGCAACCGCCTCCGGCAAATCGGGCATCTGCTCCTTCGTGATGACATCATGCAGCCGCTGCACCATTTTCAGAAACGCCGGCGACTGATATTCGCGCGGATGCGGCACATCGTTCTGAATAATCGTCCGGATATGCCCCGGCCGTGCGCCCATCACCACAATCCGGTCAGCCAGAAACACCGCCTCTTCAATCAGGTGCGTGATCATCACCACGCTCTTGAGCGAGAACGGCAGCTTGCTCCCGCCCGACCAGAGCCGATACACCTCGCTCCGAAGACTTTCCGCGGTGAAGACATCCAGCGCGCTGAATGGCTCATCCATGCAAAGCAGCTCCGGCCCGCGCGCCAGCGCCGCGCAATGCCGACGCGCTGCTTCATCCCGCCCGACAACTCCTTCGGATACGCCTCTTCAAACCCTTCAAGTCCAACCACGTCGATGCATCGCCTCACACGATCGGCAGCCGTCGCCGGATCCAAGCCCAAGACCATTGAGTGCAACTTTGATATTTTCCTGAACAGACAGCCACGGAAACAATGCGAAATTCTGAAACACCAGCGAAACGCCCGGATGAATCCCCACCAGCGGCTTCCCATGCGCCAAAATTGTCCCGCTGGTCGGCTTCAGCAATCCGATCATCGCCCGCAGTAGCGTGCTTTTCCCGCACCCGCTGGGCCCAAGGATCGCCAGCACCTCGCCTGGCTTGATCGCCAGCGAAACCTTATCAAGCACCAGCAGCTTCGACGCGGATTCCTCGTTGCCGAAGGCGACAGTGACATCGATCGCCTCTGAGATCGTCGCGACCATTGTTGGAGCCGTTTTCCATAGCTTCCTCATCTGCCGCTCATACATTTAGACTATAGCGCGATTCAGCAAGCCCGTACAGCCGCTTCCAAACCACCCGATTCAGCAAAACCACAAACAACGACATCACCACGACAGCCGACGGCAAGCAGTGAATATTTCTCCTCGCCCGACGCTTTGCTGATGATCGACCCGAGACCGAACGCATAATAGCGTCTGATCTTTGATGGTCAGCGCCTCCGCGACAATCGTCGCGTTCCATGCCCCGCCCGCGGCCGTGATCAAACCCGTGACGAGATACGGAAAAACGCTGGGAAGATAAAGCTGCTTCCATCGCTGCCCCCGGCTCATGTGATACAGGATGCCCGCTTCCTTCAGTTCCGCCGGGATCGAAGTCGCCCCGGCAATCACATTGAAAAGAATATACCACTGCGCCCCCAGAAGCATCAGCACAATACACCCCATACGTAAACGGAACGTGTAAAATGCAGCAGCAGCATAAAACGCAACGGAAACAGCATCGGAGCCGGAAAACTCGCCAGCACCTGCGTTACTCGGCTGAAGCCGGTTCGACCACTTCGGCGAAAGCCCGATGATAATCCCCACCGGCAATGTCCACGCCGCCCCGATCACCACCGCCGCCGTCACCCGTCCAAACGAAGCGAACAACGCAAGCAAAACCGTCATCCAATCCTGCCGCTCGGTCCAATGAATCGCCGGCGTGGGATCGTGAATCGGCAGATGAAACAGCAGCATCGCCAGCTTGAACAGCTCCGATCACAGCAAAGACACACAGCCCGATCACCACCAGCCATGATCCGATTTTCTGGATCAATTCCATCCGAACGTCCGGCCCAGCCGCCCGGTGCGGCGCCGCGACTCCGGTCGGATGAAAATCAGCTGAGGCCGTTCGATCCCGATGCCGGCGATGGAATAATCTGGATGCGATCCGAAGAATCCGCGACCTGCGAAATAATTCCACCACCCACGAATGCGGCAGCATCGGCCGCGGCAGTTCCTCCATCTTGAACCGCTGGCTCCAGACCACGATCGGCCGCCAGAAAATCTGGTCCACCACGATGATCATGATCGTCATCGCGATGACCGCCCCGATCTCCGCCCGGATATTCCCCTGGTCGATCGCTTCGTTCATATACGATCCGATTCCCGGCAGGCGGAAATCGTGCGGCACGCCGTGAATCGTTAGTTGAACGCCTCATTGACGGTGAGGAAAAACCATCCACCCGCCATCGACATCATCGAATTCCAGACCAGCCCGATCATCGCCGCCGGAACTTCCAGCAGCTTGAAAATCTGCCAGCCCGGAAAGTCCCTGAATCGCCGCCGCTTCCCGCAGCGCCGTCGGGATCGATCGCAGGCTCCCGTGAAAGCTGAACGTCATGTTCCACGCCTGCGCGGTGAAGATCATGATCACGCATGCCAGCTCCAGCCCCATCTCGTGATTCGGAAACAAGCTGATCATCGCCAGCACCAACCCCGGCAGAAATCCCAGCACGGGAATCGACTGCAGAATATCCAGCGCCGGAATCATCACCTTTTCAGCTCTATGGTTATGAGCGGCGATCGTTCCGTAGATCAGCGTGAAAACCAGCGACAGGATGTACGCCGCGACCCCCCGCATCAGGCTCAGCATCGTGTATTTCGGCAGCGCCCAAAGCGACAGGTCGATCTCAACCGGTTTGTTCATCGGCGTGCTGGCCTGCCCAAACATCATCGCCAGCGCCGCGATCAGTCCGGCGATGCCAACCAGCACAAGAACATCAACCCCAATACGCGCAGGCGCTTTGAGCGCTTCCCGGACCTTCTTGGTGTAGGTCAGAACCAAAGCCATGTGGCGGCGATTTTAGGGGCGGACGATAGGATTGCGAGGGGACAAAACAATCAAAATGCCGATTGCCAACTTGCCAAATGAAAAAGCATTTACCAAAACCGAGGGAGCTTGTTCCCTCGGGCCGGCATTATTTTCTCAAGCCGTCAAAATCCCCTGGATATGACTCAACTGATCCGCGATGTTCTTATCGTTCGTCCGATCCGCATCCACCGTCCGCACCGCGTGCAGCACAGTCGTGTGATCCCGCCCGCCGAAATAACAGCCCGATCTCCGCCAGGCTGAATCGCGTATGCCGCCGCGCCAGGAACATGCACACCTGCCGCGGAAACGCGATGCTCTTGTGCCGCTTTTTGCTCTGCAGTCGCTCTGGCGAACGCTGTAATATTTCGTCACCGCATCGTAAATCTGCTGAATCGTGATCCGCTTCTGATCCGGCGACGCGCAATCGCCCGAGCGCCGCCTTGGCCAGGTCGATATCGATCCGCCCATTCTGCAGCATGCTCATCCCCTGAATCTTGGTGATCGCCCCCTCCAGCTCGCGCGTGTTGTTCTCCACCTTCGAGGCGATATAGCAGACCACATCCTCCGGCAGCGCCAGCCCGCGCATCCGCGCCTTCTTCTGCAGGATCGCCACCCGCGTCTCATAGCATGGCTTTTCGATCCGCGCGACCAATCCCCAGTTGAATCGGCTCACCAGCCGCTCTTCCAGTTCCGGAATTTCGCTCGGCGGGCAATCCGCGCTCAGGATGATCTGCTTCTGCTGCTGATACAGCGTGTTGAACGTGTGGAAGAACTCTTCCTGCGTCCGGTCGTGCCCGGCCAGGAAATGAATGTCGTCGATGACCAGCAGATCCACATGCCGATACCGGAACCGGAACTGCTGCATGTCCCCGATTTCGACCGACGTGATGAACTGATTGATGAAGTTATCGCACGAAAGATACAGAATCCGCGCATCCGGCTGCCGCTCCAGCACCTTCTGGCAAACCGCCTGCAGCAGATGCGTCTTCCCCAGCCCCACGCCGCCATGAATGAACAGCGGGTTGTAAGCCTTCCCCGGCTGCTCGGCCACCGCGATGCTCGCCGCATGGGCAAGCTGATTGCACGGCCCGGTCACGAACTGTTCGAACGTATAATCCGGGCTCAGCGGCAGCGGCTGATCGCTCTCGCTGAAAACTCCGCCTCGGCCAAGGTTGTCGCAATGAAACGACACCGCCACCAGCCGCCCGGTGACCTGCTGCGCCGCCGCCGTAAACGGCGTCTGGCACTGGCCCTGGCAGAAGTTAAGCTGCGCCGGCGTCGCAACCGTCACCTGGATCACACCATTGGTCAGTTGCCGCGGAACCATCTGATCGAACCAGACCCGGTTCAGGCTCGGATGCTGCGCCCGGACCTCCTGAAGGATCAGTTGCCAGATGGCAGGATCGAAAACAGGCTCCTGGCGCGGCGACAGAAGGCTCCTCGCGCTGTGCGGCGATTGTGTCAGTTAACATGGCGATTCTTCAGCTAAAAAGTGTTTAGTCATTAACCCTGCGCAACCGGACAAATATTTCCAACCGTTCCCGCACGAGTCAAAATATCAATTTAACATCCCTGGCTGACGCGCGATAATTCTTCTCTCAAACTCAACAACTTCCTGCGTGACTGCCACCCGTACTTCCGAGTCGCGCATCGTTCCACGCATGGCGCAACTTACGTATCTGCGCATCCAACTTTTCAAGAGCGACTTCGCATCTTTTTTCAGAATGAAATAAAAAACTCAACGCGCGATCCGGAATTTGTACAACCCATGGGTGATGCGATGCGATTTGTCCCCCATCCATCCCCAACCAAAAAATCTTGGAAATTTATTTTTTCATAAACAGAAATTCATTTCGCCGCGCTTGCCCGGAATCGGCAATCCCACTTCCGCCATCACCTTTTTCAGATCGCTCCACACCGCTGCGCGATTTTCTTCTGTGTACGCGCGCAAGAGATACGCCGGATGATACGTCGGCATCAGCTTGATCCCGCGCCAGTTATGCCACTGCCCGCGCAATCTCCCCATCGGTCAGCTTGCATTGCAAGCATGTATTTGGACGCCGGAAGCCCAAGCGTCACGATCACTTTCGGACGCACGATCTCCAATTGCCGCACCAGATAAGGCGTGCAAGTCTCCACTTCATCCGGCGCGGGCACGCGATTGTCAGGCGGCCGGCACTTCACGATGTTCGCGATGAAAACCTGCTCGCGGCGCAAACCCATGCCCGCGATCATCTTGTTGAGCAAGTTCCCCCGCGCGCCCGACAAACGGCCGGCCCTGAAGGTCCTCGTTTTCGCCCGGCCCTTCCCCGATAAAAAAAATCTTCGCATCAGGATCCCCTTCGCCAAACACCGTGTTCCTGCGTGTCTCACAAAGCCGGCAAAGCACGCACGGCTTCACCTCTTTTGCATCCATTTGTGCAAGCCGGCTTATCTTTTCCTCTCGCGATCCAACCGGCTCCGTGAATTCCGACTCGAATCCCAAATCCTCCGGCGCCGCCGCGATAAAACCCGCGACGGGCGCCACTTCAGCCGATGGCTCCGGTTGCTGCTGTCGCTGCGCCATTTGCAATTCCTCTATCGCCTTCGCGTCCACAGACACCGATTTCAATCCAAACGCGCTCTCACCTCGCAGCCAGACAGACAAACGCCGTTTAACCAAATCACGATCAGCCATGCACGTCATATTAATTCGATCAAAGATTAAAACAAAAACTTGACTCTTGTCGCGCAATCCTCGGATAATACCTCTTGAAAGCCACCCCGGCCCGCAATGGCGGGTGCTCCAAAAGTTCGGAGCACACCGTAGCGGGCCGTGGTGGCTTTTTTATTTTGGACCCTTAGTCCGGAATTTCTTCTAACTTGCAGGAGTCGCCATGAACGAAAAACTAAACAAGCAGGAATTTCTCAGCCGAACCATCGAGCATATCGACATCACCAAGCACAACCCCGTCTCGATGGTCGATGCCATGCAGCACATGGCCTTCAGCGCCCGCGATCTCCACCGCGCCTGCCGACATCTACGACCGCATGCTCCGCGACAAGGATTGCGGCATCATCCTCTGCCTCGCCGGCTCGCTCATCAGCGCCGGCCTCAAGAAAATCTTCGTCGACATGGTCCGCAACAACATGGTCGATGCCATCGTCTCCACCGGCGCCAACATCGTCGACCAGGATTTCTTCGAAGGCCTCGGCTTCAAGCACTACATCGCCGATGAATATCTCAAGAGCGGCATGCACGACGGCATGCTCCGCGACCTGATGATCGACCGCATCTACGACACGCTCATCGATGAAGAAGAGCTGCGCGTCTGCGACGACACCACGCAGAAGATCTTCGACGAGCTCGAGCCCAGCCCGCACAGCTCGCGCGAATTCATCCGCGAGATGGGCGCATACCTCGAAAAGCAGCGGCAAAGTGCACCGACAGCATCGTCTTCGAAGCCTACAAGCAGGATGTGCCGATCTTCTGTCCCGCCTTCAGCGACTGCTCCGCCGGCTTCGGCTTCGTCGCCCACATTCACGCCCGCCAGGCCGCCGGCCAGCCCGATCGTCAGCATCGACAGCGGCAAGGATTTTTACGAACTGACCCAACTCAAAATCAAGAACCCCGAGACCGGCCTCTTCATGATCGGCGGCGGCGTGCCGAAGAATTTCGCGCAGGACATCGTCGTCGCCGCCGAAATCCTCGGCGACGACGCCCCCATGCACAAATACGCCATCCAGGTCACCGTCGCCGACGTCCGCGACGGCGCCCTCTCCAGCAGCACGCTCAAGGAAGCCAGCAGTTGGGGCAAGGTCGACACGGTCTACGAGCAAATGGTCTTCAGCGAAGCAACGCTCGCCGTGCCGCTGATCGTCGGCTACGCCTACCACAAAGGCGCTGGCACAACCGCACCGCCCGGAAGTGGAACCAACTCCTGGAACCAACACCCGTCGCATAAATTTTAGCCGCGTCGCCTGCGACGCGCAGGCTTCGTCCAAAAAAACAATCACGGTTGGCCTCATGCCGACCGTGAATAGTTCCGTTTCCTGCCGATCGAAGAAAATTAAGCGTTAACGAGAGGTTGTTCCGTAGCAGCCCGCAACTGAGCCAGCGCATAAACCGCCGCCTCGCGCTGACAAGCCCCAACCACCGTCCCGTGCCGATCATCTGCGTCATGCCCCGGATCCGGTGCCTCCCCAATCGGCGCCCACGTCGCGCGATAACAATTAAAAATCAGATTGTGCTTGATCGAAAGTTCCATCCCCGCCCGCGAAAATTCCCGCTGCACTCCCAGGATCGACGGAAAAGCCCGCCCATCCGGCAAATGCTCCAAATCCAGATCACCCTGCGGAAACCAACCCGCTTCCAAAAGTCGATCGACGGCGTATGTGAGGTTCATCGTTCGGTCTCCTTCTTCTAACGCGTCCGCGGATTCACCCTCCCGCTCCATCGACTCAAAATCGGCAGGGCATGATATCTCCGCGTTGTGTGGTATGCCAGACATAGAACACCGATTTTCGGCCAGAAATCCCAATCTCTTGAAGAATTCCCCTCTCGCCCGTCCCCTAGGGCGATAACTTGTCAATTCACAAGGTTCGTATAGTCTAAAGCAGCATGGAATTCGAGCCCGGATTCGCCCCCGAATTCATCCCGCCAGGGTCGCGGGACGCGTCCGCCAAGGTATCAGCACCGCGCCATGAGCCACGCCCAGGCCCACGGCGATTCCTCCCCCATAGAACCCACTCGCCATATAGAGCACGCCCTCGCCTCCCGCGACAAGCCCCAGCTCATCACCCGCCCCGATGAATTGGCCGAGCTGATCGAATCCCTCCGCAAAGCCGGATCGTTCGCCTACGACAGCGAATTCATCGGCGAACTCACCTATTTGCCAAAGCTTTGCCTCGTTCAGGCCGCATCAGCAACGCGGATCGCCCTGATCGACCCGCTCGCCGATCTCGACATCCGCCCCTTCTGGGAATTGGTAGCCGATCCATCCGTCGAAAAAATCGTTCACGCCGGCCAGCAGGATGTCGAACCCGTCTTCCGCGCCCTCGGCAAGCCGCCGGCAAACCTCTTCGACACCCAGATCGCCGCCGGTTTCGTCGGCATCGGATATCCCCTCTCCTCTGACCAAACTCGTCACGCCATCATCGGAGCCAAGCTCGGCAAAGGCCTCACCTTTTCCCATTGGGACCGCCGACCACTCACCGATCATCAGCTTCGCTACGCCGCCGACGATGTGCGCTATCTCCCGGCCGTCCGTCACGAAATCGGCAAACGACTGAACGAACTCGGACATCCAGCCTGGGCGACGGAAGAATCCGCAAGCCTCACCGAACAAGCCCTCTACGTCTTCGATCCCGAAACCCAATGGCTCAAAATCCGCGGCGCCGGAACCCTCTCTCCGCGCAATCAGGCACTGCTCAAAGAGCTGACCATCTGGCGGGATCAGCGCCGCCAAACAGGAAGATGTCCCGCCCCGTTCGCTGCTAAAAGATGAAATCCTGCTCGACCTCGCCCGTTCCCCCATCGATGCACAATCAGATTTAGCCCGCGTAAAAGGCCTCCCCCGTCCGGTCGAATCGAAATACGGAGCCGGGATCGTTCAGGCCACGCAGCGGGCTAGAAATCTCCCGCAGGACCAGTTGCCCGCGATCAAAGGCTACGAGCCCAGCCCAAGCGAAAAATTCGCCGCCGATGCGCCTCTTTTATTCAATCCAATGTCTATGCGCCGCTCAGGCAATCGACCCAAGCCTGGTCACCAATCGCCACGAGGTGGGCGAATTACATCGGCTGCTAGCCGTCGGCAAAAACACCACCGATGCAAGAATCATGCAAGGCTGGCGCCGAGAAGCGGTAGGAAACCGCATCCTCGAACTGACAACCGGCAAAGGAAAATTGTCATTCCACTGGAAAAACGGAGTGCTGAACATCCCCGATCAATAACAATGCTAAGATGAGTTAGCGGGCGACCAAAGGTCGCCGAGTTCGTCCCTCAGAAAGGCCCCCAATGCCCGTATACGAATACACCTGCAAATCCTGCAAAACCGATTTCGAAAAGCTGATAAAGTCGATGACTTCCAGCGAACCCATCGAATGCCCCAAGTGCGGCTCAAAGCAAACCACCCGTTCATTAAGCGTTTTCGCAGTTGGCTCACAATCGGCATCCAAACCCGAAACACCCCCCGGCATGTGCGGAAGATGCGGCGGTCCCGGCCCCTGCGGCATGAACTGACACGCAAATCTCACCAACAAAAAAGGCGGCTTAAAAAGCCGCCTCTGCTGATCACTTATGATGATGATGTTTATGGTGCCGATGCCGGTGATGATGCCGCCAATGCCCACCCAGCCGGCGATGCCTGACAAAAATAAACGTTCTTCCTGCCTCAACCGGCGTCGGCGGAAGCATTGTCGCTCCAAATAACCCCAGCAATCAGTATCATCAGAAATTTACGCATGAATGACTCCCACTAACTATTTCGTCTCGCACCCCCGAACCCCACGCCGTCCGGGCACACCATTCCCAAACGCTCAGAAACCATTATTATTTCCCCAGCTAAATATTTTCGGCACGCACCGTCTAACTCTCTAAACCTGCATGACTTCCGCCCGTTTCTTCTCGATCAGTTCATCCACTTTCGCCTCATAAGTCTTGGTCAATTCCTGAATTTTCTCTTTCCCATCGGCCGCCTCATCCTCCGTCACCACGCCCCCTTTTTGCTCCGTCTCCAGGATCTTATTCGCATCCCGCCTCGCATTGCGGATCGCCACCTTCGCCGCCTCCGCATACTGCTTGCACTGCCCCGCAAGCTGAAGCCGCCTCTCCTGCGAAAGCGGCGGCAACATCAGCCGAATCTGCTTCCCATCGCTATGCGGCGTCAGCCCGATCTTGCTGTCATTGATCGCCTTCTCAATCGCCCGAATATCCCCCGGACTAAATGGCTTGATCAAAAGCTGCGTCGCCTCCGGCACGCTGATCGACGCAATCGACCGCAAATCAGTCGGCGACCCGTAATAATCCACCTTGAAATGCTCCACCAGTGCCGGCGTAGCCCGACCCGTGCGGATCCCGCGCAACTCGTGCTGAACATGGTCCGCCGCCTTCTCCATGTGCATCTCAGCTTCAAGCAAAATATCGTCCAGTGGCATGAGAATATATCGTAACCGCTTAAAGCCGGCGGGACAATCAAGGAATCAAATTGCCAATTGCCTATTTCCTATTGAAATAAAAGACCCGTCCCACTCCCATCAATAGGCAATAGGAAATTGGCTAATGGGCAAATTACTTCACTCAGGATTGATCCTCGTCCCAATCTTCTCCCCCCGCATCACCCGCACCACATTCCCCATCTGTCTTCAAATTAAAAACCACCAGCGGAATCTTCCGCTCCATGCAAAGCGTGATCGCCGTCAAATCCATCACCCGCAGCTTGTCTTTCAGCACCTGCTCGTAAGAAATATCCGACAGCAACTTCGCCTTCGGATCCTTCTTCGGATCGGCCGAATAAATCCCATCCACCTTCGTCGCCTTCAGCACCACATCCGCCCCGATCTCCGTCGCCCGCAGCGCCGCGCACGTATCGGTCGTAAAAAACGGATTCCCCGTCCCCGCCGCCAGGATCAGCACGCGCCCCTTCTCCAGATGCCGCACCGCCCGCCGGCGGATGAACGGCTCGCAAATGCTGTAAACACTGATCGCCGACTGCACCCGCGTCGGCTGCCCCATCTTCTCCATCGTCTCCTGCAAGCGCGACCGCATTGATCACCGTCGCCAGCATCCCCATGTAATCCGCCGTCGCCCGCGGAATATTCCCATCCTCGGCAAACGTCGCTCCCGCGAATAAAATTCCCGCCGCCCACGACGATCGCCAGTTGCACCCCCATCTGCGCCACTTCAATGCACTGCCGGGCAATATTCTCCAGCTCCGGCGCCTCGATCCCGAAGGACCCTTCATGACAGAATCCTTCACCGCTGATTTTCAAAAGAACGCGAGAGTAAGCGGCGCTGGAATCTTTCGGCAATTTCACGGGTTTCGACATGGGGGCGGATTATAGCAAACGCGCCCCAAATTACTTCCGAAGATTACTTCCGCAACGAACCGCAAGAAAAATCCGCACCCATTCTCCGCCACAAGCAAAATGCCCCCAATGACTTTTCAGGACAGCCAACAGCGTCCCGGCGGCAAAGACTGTGATATTCGAGCAAGCATTTCCAACTCGTCACAAATATCGCAACGAAAATCATCTTCCATTTTGTCCCGAAGAACCCCCGATATTGAAGCAAACACCGCCTCTTAAAAACGCAAACAACCCTATTTCCCCAACTCCGCACTACGTTTCGCCGCCGCCTTCAGCGCCTCCACGGTAATCTTAGGCCAATCCCGCGATTCCATATGACTGATCGCCGCATGCGTCGTCCCGTTCGGCGTCGTCACCCGCTCGCCGATGTTCCTCCGGCGAATGACTCGACTCACTCATCATCTTCGCCGCCCCAGCCGCCGTCTGAATCGCCAGCGTCCGCGCCTCCTCCGCAGCCAATCCCATATCCATCCCCGCCCGGATCATCTGCTCCACCAGAAAGAAAAAATAAGCCGGCCCCGACCCGCTGATCGCCGTCACCGCATCGATCTTGTCCTCAGCTCGTCTGCAAAACCTTCGCCCCCGATTCAAACAAACGCCGCGCCGCAGCCAGATCATCCATCAGTCGCAAACTTCCCCGGCGCAATCGCCACCATCCCTGCCCCAACCAGCATCGGCGTATTCGGCATGCATCGAATCACATGCAGCGATTTCCCCCGCCCCAGATTTTTCTCGATCAACGCCTGTCCCAATCCCCGCCGCGATCGAAATCACCAGCGTCTTCTCATCCACATCCGGCCAAATCTCCTCAATCACCGCCTCCATCTGATATGGCTTCACGCACAGAGCAAAATCTTCGCCCCGCGCACCGCATCTTCAGCCCGCTCCACGGTCGGCAATCCCAAACTCCGCCTGAAACAATTCCCGCCGCTGAATCGACAAATCCGCCGCGATGATCTGTTCTGGTTTAACCGTCCCACCAGAAACAATCCCGCGCAATCGCCTCCGCCATCACCCCCGCCCCGATAATCGCCAATTCATGAGTCATGGGCAGAAAATCACATTCTTCAGATAGGCAATCAGGAAATAGCCAATGGGAAATATTCACCGATCCACCGGCCCGCCAATGGCTTCCTGCACCGAACGCGGCGCATTCACGATCAAATTCCCATTCAGATATTCCATCGAAGCCGTCCCCCCATTATCCCGCCAAACCTCCGGCCGAACCACTGTCTCGATCAGCTTGATCAAATCCATCGCCTTCTGATCCACCGTCTTGGTCTGCGAACTATTATTAACCGTTAAAGACTGCGACCCGCCGCCACCGCCCCCTCCACCTGTCACCTGCGCGCTCCCACCCGTGATATTGGTAATCTGATAATTAAAAACATCGTTCGGCTGCAGCAGATCCACAACGTAATACACAACAGTAATCAACTCCTGATCCGAAGCCGCCCGCGTCGTCACCTCAACCACGTTCTGATCGATGGAGTAAGTCAGCAAATCCCCCGGCCCAGCCTGCAGCAAAATCAGCGACAAAATTTTCCCAGCCGTCACATCATGCAACTGAAGATTGATCTGCGCATCTTTGGTGATATTGATCGCCCCCAGCCCCTTCCAGTTAACGGTGATATTCACCCCAGCGATATCCCGAAGAAAATCAATCGCATCCCCAAACGAAACATTGGTGAGATTCGCCGAAGCCACCCGAGTCCGCCAGCAGCGCCGCGCCGAAGTCCTCGCCTGCGACGCGCTCGTCAAGATCAGTGCAAACCCAACAACCAAAACCCCAACACGCAAAGCACAGACGACCAAGAAATGCGAAGCACTTCCGCATCCCTCTTGGCGTCTTGGCGTCTTGGCGGTTCCATCACTCTTTTATGTATTCGAAGAATGCTGCGAAGACGACTCCCCCAGCGGCTTCCCCGTATACGGATCAAAACGCATCGCCTGCGGCTGCGGCGCCGACTCCTGCACAATCGGCTTCCCCGTATAAGGATCAAACCGATACCCCTCAGCCGGCGGCAGGGCGGTTCGCTCGGTCCGAGCAATCGGCGGCTGGCCCGCCTGCGTCACATCCTCTTCAATCCCCGCCAATCCCTTCTTAAACTCAATAATTCCCTTCCCAAGGCTCCGGCCGACTTCCGGAAGCCGCTTCCCAAACAACAACAGCGCAAACAATCCGATGATCAGCCAGTTCTCCGGGGCAAACAGCAAGTTGGCAAGCGGAAGACTCATAAGACACGTCCTGTTAATGGAAAACGGCCATCAAGCCATTTTATTATATGACACCCAAAAAACCCCCGCCAGCCTCCCCCCCAAATAGGCAATAGGAACTAGGCAATATAACTGCCCATTCATACCGCCTCACCCGCCCCCAAATGCTCCATCAGCTTCACCATATCCTCAGGCAGCGGGGCCTGCAGCGTCATTGTCTCCAATGTCCCTGGATGTGTGAAGGTAATTTCCCGCGCATGCAGCGCCTGCCTCTCAAACCGAAAATCCCCCGCCTCAAAAACCCGCCCCCCATACATATTGTCCCCAACCATCGGCAGTCCAATCGCCGCCATATGCACCCTTAACTGATGCGTCCTCCCCGTTTTGGGCATCATCCGAACCAGCGAAAACCGCTCCCCCGATGCCAGCTTAAACACCCGCTCCACCTGGTACATCGTCACCGCCTGCTTCCCCCATTTTCTATTTTCCGCACCGCCTGCCTCTCCCGCACATACCGGTCTCTCCCGATCGGCATATCCAGCACATCCGCGAACAATCCCGGCACTCCATGTATTACGGCCAGATATGTCTTCTGGATGGTTCGATTCTCAAATTGCCGCGCAATCCGCCAGTGCGCCTCATCACTCTTGGCCACCAGCATGATCCCCGTCGTATTCCGATCCAGCCGATGCAAAATCCCCGGCCTCCAATCCCCGTTGATCGTGCTCCACTTCTGCCCGTAATACACCAACCCATTCACCAGCGTCCCCGACCACCTCCCCCGCGCCGGATGCACCATCAACCCCGCTTGCTTATTGAGCCCCAGAAAATGCTCATCCTCATAAACAATATCCAGCGGAATCGGCTCAGGAATCAAATCATTCACCGGCTCCGGCGGAGCAACCATCTCCACCGCATCCCCAGCCTTGATCTTATAACTAGCCTTCGTCGGCTTCCCGTTAACAGTAATCAAATCATTTTCAATTAGCCGCTGAATCCCATTGCGCGACAGCCAAGGAATCCGATCCACAAGAAACTGATCAATCCGCCGAACCTGGGTCTTGGTCGCCTTAAAATGCAGATGCACAACATCCGCATCATCAGCAGATTCTTCCTCAGTCGGAATGCCAGGATCGTCAGCCACAACCAATAACTTACCCTATATCCAAGTCACCCGCCCACTCACCGCCGGGTAAGCCTCAAACAGATATTCAGAAGGAGGTCGGACAAGCGGGGCTGTGAGGACGGTTGGGGTCGAGCACGTGCTCGAAAGTCCTCAGCAATTGTCGCCGAAGGCAGCAATCATTCTCCCCGGCGGCAAAAGGCATGCAAGAACTTTTTCAGGCCAGCCAGCACCATTCAGGGCGGCAGCGCACGTCATATTCGAGCTGGCGCATTCAATCGTCACGAAAATCGTAACGAAAATACAGCTCTTAATGAATTACTTTTTTTATAAAAATTTATTTCCCCGGACGCGTACTACTACTATTACCAACACCACTCACCTGTTTAGTAGCCGGCAAATCCACCGCCACCGGCTGCCGAAGCTGACGGCAACATCCCCAGCCGCATATTCGCCAGATTCTTATAAGCCGTCTCCGCGTCCCCATCCACCACAGCCTGATACTGTTCCTTCGCGCGGCATCCCAGTTCCCGCGGTTCTCCGCCACCGCCGCCAATCCAAAGTGCGCCGCCGTCACCGCGAACTTCTCGCTCGCATAACTCTGAAGCACTTCCGTATAAGCATCCGAAGCATTGCTCAACAAGCTATCGTCACTCTCCGCCGGCCGAAGCGAAGGCTGCGTCGCTGCCCCCGGCAACTCCGGAAAATTCGCCATGTTGAAATTAAAATCCCCTTTCAGAATCAGCGCCTGCGCTTTCAAAGCCGCCTGCGAGTCCGGCGCCTTTTGCAACGCCGCATCCGCCTGTTGCAGACCTTCAGAATATAATTCCTCGCGCTGCTTTACGAGGATCAACAGATCCCCTCCCGGCGGCGGAACAATATTTTCCAATTGCCGCAGATCATCCGACGCAATCGCCAGACTCTCCTGCGCCTCGGCCAGCCGCTGCTCCGCCGCGCTCATGCGGTATCGCACCAGCACGACCGCCAGCGCAATCAGGACGATCCCCAGCGCGATTTGCGATTGGTATTGCTTAACTTTCTCGGGAATGACCCAAAAGGCTGGTGCTCAGCGAATTGCTCTTCAGTTCATGCCGGCGTTCAGCTTTCATCGGACGCGGAAGTGTAGTTGTCGTCCAAATGCAATGCAAACCACTGGAAATGCCGACCACATTTGAATGAATGGCATCCAGCATTCGGCTTTGGCAATCAGCAATCGGCATTCCGCTTTACCCCATAAAATTGCCGACATTAGATGATACATGACCGCCCCCATCACCCTTTCCCCGCAGCGTTCCCCACGCCTCGGCTTTTCCCTGCTTCTTACCCTGTTGGCTCTCGTCGCCGCCGGAAAGGTCATCCTCGCCGACACCCTCGACCCCGATTCCTTCTGGCACATCCGCGTCGGCCAGGAAATCGCCCGTCAATCCTGGCCCCATCCCCTCATCGACGATCTCTCCTTCGCCTCCATCCGCACACCCTGGACCCCATACTCCTGGCTCGCTGAACTCGCGATGAACCGGTTATGGGACGCCGGCGGCTTCCGAGCCGCTATTGCCGTCCAGGCCATCCTCGAATCCGCCTTCATCATCCTGTTCGGCTTATGTGCCGTTGAATTTTCCGCCGATCAGTTCACGGCCAGCCGCGCTATCTCGCCTCCGCCGCTCGCCGCCGCGATGGGCGGCATCCTCTCCCTCGCCTATCTCAGCTTCCGCCCCGTCACCGCCGCCCTGACAGGCCTCGCCCTCATCGCCTGGCTCCTCCTCCGCGACCGCCGGATGAATCAAAAATCCAAAGCCGTCTGGCTAGTCCCCCCAATCACCGCCATCCTCATCAACATCCACTTCTTCGCCCTCTTCGTCCCCCTCTGGATCGCCGCTCTGCTGATCGGCGACGCACTGCAATCCTCGCGCATCTCGCGACGCACGACCATTCTGTTCCTCGACATCCTCATCGCCTGCTGTCTGACCCCCATGCTCCCCGGCATGATCCGCAGCGTTCTCGATTATTCCCAAAATGACGTCATGGTCCGCTCCAACACCATCGCCGAATTCCGCCCCTTCTATCGAGGCCTCATGGGCCACATCTCCGTCGCGCTTCGTCGCATTGCTCTTAATCTCCGCCATCTGGCAATTCACCCGCACCCGCCGCATCCCGCTGGGCGAAATCCTCTGGCTCATCAGCAGCACGGCAATCCTCTTCCGCCTCGGCCGACTCTCCCCAGTCTTCGCCATCATCGCCGCCCCCATCTTTGCCGCGGTATTGCCAAAACTCTCCGACCGCATCCTCACCCGCCCCCCAATCATCGCAATCTTCGCCGTCGCTCTGGTCCTCGCCGCATGGCCAATCGCCCGTGGCTTCCCACGCCGACAAAATCCCTCTCCTCCTGGCTAAACCGCAACGGCCCCGACGCCCCAAATTATCCCTGCGCCGCCGCCGATTACGTGGAACAGAACATCCCCGCCAAAACCCATCACCTCATCTGTGAATTCACCTGGGGCGGCTACCTCGAATGGCGGCTGGGCGACCACTACCAAACCCTGATGGATGGCCGAACCCAGCTATTCCCCGCCCAATTCTGGAACACCCTGGCTTTGGGCACCCCAGAAGATCGCCGCGCCTACTTCGCAACAATCCCAGCAGACGCCGCCATCCTGCGAACAAGCCACAACCCCTTAGCGGAGCCCCTCACCAAATTAGGCTGGAAAATCGTCTACAAAGATGAATTCGCCGAAGTGCTGACGCCCCATAACCGCGAAATGGCCCGCCCGATCGTAATCAGGCCAGCCAGATGCGTCCGAAGCGGCAGCGCCCACACCTATACGAGTCAGCGCCTTCCGCCGTCACGAACCCCGCAACCGAAAAAAATCTTATTCCTCAACCAATTGGATAAAGACACAAGCAAAAATGCTTATTCCTGCATCCCCTTAGCATAATTCGCAATATATTCCGGCACAGGATAATGCTTCATCAAAAATTCCCGAAGCTGCAATCGCTCCGCAATCAAAAATGCACCGGCTCATCCAATTTCTTCCCTGAAAAATTAACCGCCCGAACCAAATCCTTCGGGCTCGTCGCCACGTGCAATTCAGTCTCCTCCCGGTTCAATGGCAAGAGATGAAACTGCCACGCCTGCCGCCGGTTCAGCAGCCGCAAACATTCCGTGTCCACGTTCTGCTCATCCAGATCGACCACGCCCGCCACGCGCACGTACTGCTCCACCCACGCGTCTTCAACAGCCTTGGCGTCGATTCCATACAACCGCTCGGCCAAATCCCCGAACGGCCGGTGCGACATCTTCTGCACCTTCAAAATATGGTCCACCTGGGACTGTGTCAGAGCCCCCTGTTCCACCAGTAGTTGTCCAATCTGAATGCCTGCCAAAGCCGCCTCCTTCAAAAGGTTGGCGACAATCGGTCGCCTATGGCTCTATCGGTCAGACACACCCCGCCCTCAACCAACACGCAAAGATTGGTCCAACAATAAAACGGATTCACCGCTATTTCCCGTCGTTCCAGAGCCGCCGCATCTCAACCACATTCACCTCAATCGGCCGATCCCCATCCAGCCAGTGCACCTGTCGAAACCGCTTGAACCATTTCATCTGCCGCCGCGCCAGTTGCCGCGTATCAATTTTGATCTGCTCCACCGCCTCATCCAGGCTCGCGTGTTCACGCAAATGTTCAATAAGCTGCGCATATCCCGTCGCCTCCTGCGCCGTCTTCGACAGCGCCGGATATTTCGCCAGCAATCCCCGCACCTCTTCCACCCACCCCTGCGCGATCATCTCCTTCACGCGCAAATTGATTCGACGGTTCAGCGCATCCCGATCCCACCTAAGCCCAATCCAAACCGCCCGATGCCGCGCCGGCTGATCCTGCTCCCACTGCTTCTGCAAAACAGAAATCGGCTCCCCCGTCAACTCATGCACCTCCAGCGCCCGCACCAGCCGCATGATGTCCCCCGCATGAATCCGCTCCGCCGCCGCAGCATCCACCTGCTTCAACCGCTCATGCAATTCCTTCCCGCTCAGCAGGCGCAGCCGCTCGCGCACCGATTCATCCGCCGAAGGCCCGGCAAACAAACCCTCAAACAGCGCCTTGAAATACATCGGCGTCCCACCCGTCGCGATCAGCTTCACCCGGCGATTTCGCATCCCCGATAATCCCCTCCGCCATCTCCACAAATTTCGCCGCGCTGAACTGCTCATCCGGCCGCACCCGATCCAGAAGATGATGCGGAATCTCCCGCCTCTGCTGCTCAGTCGGCTTCGCCGTCCCAATATCCATCCCCTGATAAACCTGCATCGAATCCACGCTCAAAATCTCCGCTCCGCAAGCGCGAGCCACTTCCATCGCCAGCGCAGATTTCCCCGAAGCCGTCGGCCCAAGAATCACCAGCAGCGGATATTCACCTGCCATTTTTTCACTGCCTGCCATTTTTGCCGTCCGTTAATCAGCAATCTCAGCAATCCCCTCGATCCTAACTCCCTGATCTTCCGCCCCTTGCCCACATACCGCAATTCACGCCCTCTGGCACGCACTTTGTCTTACTCCTCCGCGGTGGCTTTTTTACAAGGAGGCTATCATGGCTTTGCCCACCAGAATTCAAAGATTCGCCGATCCGCACGAAGTGGCCCAGCGTGAGTTCGACCACATCGTCGGCAGGCTTTTTGGTAACCGTTTATCCGAAGATGGCAACTATCTCGCGCCCTACAGCGTAGACGTCCGCGAAGACGCCGACCACATCTACGTCGAGGCCGAATTGCCCGGATTCAAAAAAGATGAGGTCGATATCAACCTGGAAAACCAGACCCTGACGATCTCCGCCGAGCACCGGGAAAATCACGATCCCAAGCCCGGCGACAAGGTCAACGACAAGGCGGAATGGCTCCTCCGCGAAAGGCGCTACACCGCGGCTTCCAGCGCAGCTTCACTCTTCCGCCCACCGTCGATGCTCAGTCCGTACAGGCCAAGCTAAACGACGGCGTTTTAATCGTGACCCTGAACAAGCGCGAAGAAAGCAAGCCGCGCCGAATCACGGTGTCGTAAGAAAAAAAATGTCATTCGTTATTTGTCACTGGTCATTTGCAAAACACAAATGACCGGTGACTTATTTTTTGTCTTCACCAATGACAAATGACAAATGACCAATGACACCCTTCGCATTCCTCTTAAGCATCGGCAACTTCGCCCGCTTCATCGCGCTCCCGCGCAACTCTCGCTGATAATCAGCATCCGTCCACCCCGCAACAACAGCAGGATCAAGTGTCCCGCTCTTCCACCGCGGCACGAGCGCCGCCTCAGTAGCAGCAGGGGGGTCTCGATTCCACGGACACACATCCTGGCAAATATCACACCCATACATCCACTCCCCCGTCTTCGCCGCCAACTCCGCCTCAATCTCCCCCCGATGCTCAATCGTCAAATACGAAATACACTTCCGCATCCAATTGATACGGCTCAGTAATCGCCTGCGTAGGACAAGCATCAATGCACCGCCGGCAAGATCCACACCGATCCACCGCCCCCTCATCCGCCGGCAATGCCAATGTCGTCAGCACTTCCCCAAGAAAATCCACGACCCGATCTTCTCATTGATAACGCAAGTATTTTTCCCCATCCACCCAATCCCCGCCCGCGCCGCCAATTCCTTCTCCATCACCGGCCCGGTATCCACCGAACATCGCGTCTGCACATCAGTCTGAATCCCCCGCACCCAATCCGCCAGCGCGTGTAATTTCGCCGAGATCAACATGTGATAATCATCCCCCAGCGCATACCGCGCAATCCGCCCCCGATTCGCCTCACCCTTCTCCAGTGGCACAAAATAATTCATCCCCACACAAATAACGCTAACCGCCCCCGGCAAATAAACCCGCGGATCGCTCCTCTCTTCAAACCGCTTAGCCAGATACCCCATCGCCCCAGCCTGCCCCCCATCCAGCCACCTACGAAAATAATCCCGATAAGCCGACCCCTCCGCCCGCGCAATCCCCACCAGATCAAACCCAAGTTCCCGCCCCTTCTGCTTAATAGCCGCCGCGATAGCCAGTTCTCCCAACAATCCATCACTCACAGAAGACATCCAACCATTATATGTTGACACTTGCTCTTAACCCCACCCAAGCAAAATGCCCGCCAGACCGCCAACAGGCCAGCCTGCCCTGAGCCTGTCGAAGGGCCAGCACCGCTCACCGCGGCCAGGGCTCGTCCCATTCGAGTAAACAACTCCGGCCGTCACGAGCCTCGTAACCGATCATCTGCTTCCCCCAATTGCTCATCCGACATCCATCAAGCACCCGCCAAGTCTAAAGACAAGACAATAGGCTCTTAGCTTTTTCTTGACACCGATTCCCACCCGACTTAAAATCGCCAATTCGTCGAAGATTGAGAGTGTCTCTTTAGTTCCAGCCATTTTGAATCCTTACATTCAATGTTTTCGGAGGCCAGCATCATGATGCGGTTATCCCGTATCGCCGTCTGTTTTACCTTGGCCTGTGGCCTCGCATCCCCGGCATCATGGATGATCGCCCGCGCCGATGACGCTACCCCCGCGCCTGCCGCCTCCAATGACGCTGCGCCAGCGCCCGCGACTGCCGCTCCGGCCGACGCCGCGCCCGCACCCGCCGCGCCAAGTGACGCCGCGCCGGCTCCGGCTCCCGCAGCCGCAACACCCGACGCCAGCGCAACCCCGGCGGACACCACCGCCGCTCCCGCGGATAACAGCGCCGCCACCCAAACCACCGAAACCCCCGCGCCAGCGCCCTCCCTCAGCGATCTCGTAGACACCTTCTGGCACTACGGCAAAATCGCCCGCTACGATCTCGCCGCCGACGCCGGCACAAAATTCTCCAGTCCGGCGCCGATCCCAACTCAATCCTGATGGCCTTTGAATCCGTCAGCGCCCGTCACAACGATTCCATCGATATCTGGATGCTCCGCTGGCGCCCCCTCCCCATCAGCGACGCCGTCGATCGCGCCTCCGCCGCCGCCATGCGCAGCGTCGCGGCCAAGCTCGGCGACATCATCAACCAGGGTTACGCCACCCGCCGCAACGATCCCAACTACATCCGCCAGACCCTCTACGACATGTCCGTCAGCTCGCGCGCCTATGACAACAACATGCCGCGATTGGCCGAGAGCGGTGAAGTCGCCGTCAAAGTCATCCTCGACATGCTCCGCGATCCCCAGCAGCGCCAATATCACTCCACCTGCCGCCGCGCCCTCAGAAACCTCGGTCGCAAAGCCCTCAACCCGCTCCTCGCCTCGACTGAAATGAAAGATTTTAACACGCTGATCGACGTCATCTCCGCCCTCGGAGACATCGATTACGACGTGGCCATCCCCTATCTCGCCCGCCTCGCGAAATCCCCCGATGTCCCCTCCGAAATCCATGTGGCTTCCCGCAACGCCCTCTACCACATCGGCGTCGCCAAAGATGCCCCGCTCGATACCTCGTCCCTCTTCTACAGCCTCGCCGAGAAATTCTATTACGGCAAATCCGATATCGAGCCGGCCGGCGACAAGACCTCCTATATGTGGTACTGGACAAGCGACCTCGGCCTGACCCGCAAGGAAGTCCCCACGCCGATCTTTAATGATCTCCTGGCCATGCGCACTGCCGAGTACGCCATGAAGCTCGACGCTTCCAACGGCGCAGCCGTCAGCCTCTGGCTCGATGCCAACACCAAGCGCGAGGCAGATCTCCCCGCCGGCGCGGTTGATCTGACCCACAAAAATGACCCCGACGCCAACTATTACAACGTCTCCGCCGGCGCGGATTATCTCAACGACGCCCTCGCTCGCGCCACCCGCGACCGCAACGCCGCCGTCGCACTCAAGCTCTGCGAATCTCTCCGCAACATCACCGGCCAATCCAATCTCAGCGGCGATTCCATCACGCCCCTGATGCAGGCTCTCTATTTCCCCAATCGCCAGGTTCGCTACGCCGCCGCCTTCGCCCTCGCGCAGTCGCTCCCAAGCAAACCCTTCGCTGGCGCCGACCGCGTCGTCCCACTGTTAGTCGAAGCCGTCAATCAAACCAATAAGCCCGGCGTCCTCATCGTCGCCCCCTCCACCGCCGGCAGCAATTCTCTCACCGATGCCGATCTCCGCGACGCCGTCCAAAGTCTCGGCTATCCGGTCATCGCCGCCAGCGATCCATCCAGCGCCGCTGCCGCCGCGATTTCCCTTCCGACCATCGAACTCATCATCATTTCCGAAGACAGCGATGTCCGGAAAATGGTCGATCTCGAGCAAAACATCGCCCGCCTGCAAGGCGCGTCAATGCTCGTTCTCACACACACGCCCGAAAGCCCCTACGCCATCGCCAGCGCAACCGATCTCCTGATGAACGCCGCCGTCATGCCCGCCAAAGCCGTCCTCAAGGATGAACTCAAGGCCGACATCGAAGCCGCCCGTCAGCACTCCGGCACGGCAGTGATGTCCGAAAAAGACGCCGCCGGCTACGCCCTCCAGGCCGCCGCTCTTCTCGAAAAATTGGCCATCACCCGAGGCCACGCCCTCGACGTCTCCGTCGCTGAAGGCGGTCTCCTCACCGCCCTGAGCGATGCGCGCCGCAAATCGCCAGCGCCGCCGGCAAAGTCCTCGGAACCCTCAGCACCACCAGCGCCCAGAACGGCCTGGCCCAGAAAGCCAACAGCCCCGCAACTCCCGCGGACGTGCGCGTGAGCCTCTATCAAAGCCTCGCCGAAAGCGCCAAGCACATTGGCAATCATCTCGATGCCAATCAGATCGTCGATTTGGAAAAAGTGGTCTCCACCAGTACCGAATCCGCCATCCGTGACGCCGCCGCCGAAGCCCGCGGAGCCCTGAATCTCCCCGCGGATCAGGCCCGGACGCTGATCCTGAAGCAGTCGCGCGTATAAAACTTTTCGCCGGTCCCAAATGGCCGCGCCCTCCCCCAACATCCGATCCTTCCTGGCTCCCATCACCCACCGAGCCATTCTGGAAGCCAACCCTGCGCGATTCCATCCGCTATATGGGCTGGCGAATCCTCCTCATCGCCCTCTCCATCTCCCTCGCGATCTTCATCGCCCTCCATCTGCGCTGGATGTATTTTGGCTGGGCGATCTCACTCTGGAAACCGATCGTGATGCTCGTCGCCGTCCCCATCATCATCTCCCTCTCCGCCATGCGCAGCGCCCTCCAGGCCCGCCGCGAACCATTCTGCATTCATTGCGGCTACACCCTTAATGGCCTGCCCGATCATTACCCCTGCCCCGAATGCGGCCGCCCCAATTGCCTTCGCCTCATCGATGAATATCGCCGCGACCCCGCCTGGTTCATCGCCCGCTGCCGCACCCGCCAGACGCTCCCCTCCACCCACACCCCCTTCACCGCCGGCCCAGTCCGTTCCCGCCGCTCCCGCGACGGCACATCCTAAGAGCTTCTAATCAAGCCGCCGGCAACTCCCGCTCAATAATCACCGCCGTCCCATAGCAAAGCACCTCCGTCGCCGCCCCGGTCTTCCCCCCGATCTCGGATGCGTCATACCGGAATCCCAAAATCGCATTCGCTCCCACCGCCAGCGCATGCTGAATCAAAAGATCATACGCCTGCTGTCGGGTCTGCTCGCACATCTCCGTATACGCCCCGATCCGCCCGCCGATGATCGATTTCAGCCCCCCCAAAATCCCCTGCGAAATCGTCGGCGACCGCACGATCAGCCCCCGCACGACGCCCAGATACTGCACGATCCGATACCCCTCGATCGTGAAAGTCGTCGTCACCGGAATATGTGCTCCGCCCGCATACGGAAGAGTCGTTGGCATGCTCATGTCAAAAGTATAATCCGACGCAAAGAAAACCCGAAACCGGATTCCACCTCAATGAAAAATCTGAGAGCTTCAAAAAAAATAATCCACGGATTTTTTCAAAACACGCCCAAAACCTTCACCCAATGTACCCTTGGATAGAGGGAGCCACTTTTTTTAAGCGGAGTATCTATGCCCACTCAACTCGATTCCAATCCCACTTCCGAACAATCCATTGCACACAGAAATCCCACGGCCCCCCACGAAAATATGGGAACTTCCGTTACCTTCTGTTACCAAATGGGGTATCAAACCCATCGATTTTGCGTCACCCCGCGACGGAATTTTCTTCACCCTCCCAAATAAGCCTTCTTAACCTCCGCATTCTCCAATAAATTCGCCGCCCGATCCGAAAGAATAATCTGCCCCGTCTGCAGCACGTACCCGCGATTCGCAACCGTCAGCGCCATGTGTGCATTCTGCTCAACCAGGAGAATCGTCGCCCCATGCCGGTTGATCTCCCGGATAATCTGAAAAATCTGCCGCACGATCAGCGGCGCCAGTCCCAGCGACGGCTCATCCAGCAGCAGCAATTTCGGCCGCCCCATCAGCGCCCGCGCAATCGCCAGCATCTGCTGTTCACCGCCGCTCAGCGTCCCGGCCCGCTGATTCTTCCGCTCCGCCAACACCGGAAACAGCCCAAAACACCGCTCCAGCCCCTCTTCAATCTCTTTTCTCTTCCGCAGCGTGAATGCACCCAGCATCAGATTGTCCCGCACTGTCAAATCAGCAAAAACCTGCCGCCCCTCCGGCACATGGCTGATCCCCAGCCGAACAATCTGATCCGCCCGCATCCCAACCAGGTCCGTCGTCGCCCCAAAATAATCCAGCGTCCTCCCGCCGCCATCTTCCTGCGCCGCCGGCGGACACCACGAAATCTCCCCGCCAGTCGGCTTCAGCAATCCGCTGATCGTGCGCAGCAGCGTCGTCTTCCCCGCCCCGTTCGCCCCGATCAGCGCCACGATCTCCCCGCGCTCGATCTCCATCGACACATCCCGCAGCGCCGTGATTACGCCGTAGCAAACCGTGAGATGTTTCACCGAGAGCAACGACACCAGTCAAACCTCGGCCTTTCCCAAATACGCCTCGATCACCTTCGGATCATCCTGCACCTGCTGCGGCGTTCCCGTCGAAATCGTCTCCCCATGATCCAGCACCGTCATCCGCTCGCAGATCGACATCACCAGCTTCATGTCATGCTCGATCAGCCAGATTCCCACATTAAATTTTCGCCGCACCGCCCCGATCAATTCCATCAAATCCATTTTCTCCTGCGGATTCATTCCCGCCGCCGGCTCATCCAGCATCAAAACCTTCGGCCACGTCGCCAGCGCCGCGCAATCTCCAACCTCCGCTGCGGCCCATACGCCAGCGACCGCGCCGGATCATGCAATCGGTCCACCAGCCCAAACGTCCGCAAGAGTTCAATCGCCTGATCCTCGTGCAAGCGTTCTTCCAACTGCTGCCGCCGCGACCGCACGATCGTCCCGAGAAATCCATGCGCCACCGATTGATTGAACCCGATCAGCACATTATCCAGCACCGACAATCCGCCAAACAATCGAACATTCTGAAACGTCCGCGCAATCCCCAGCCGATTCACCCGAAACGGCTTCATCCCCGCGATCGACTTCCCCTCCAGCCGCACATCCCCAGCGGTAGGGCAGTACACCCCGGTCACAATATTAAACACAGTAGTCTTCCCCGCCCCATTCGGCCCGATCAATCCAACCAATTCCCCCTGATCCAGCGAAAAATCAAACCCCGACAGCGCCCGAAGCCCGCCAAATTCAATCCCAAGATTTTTGATCTCCAGCAGCGCCATAATGGATGCATCCCCCTTTTAGCCGCGTCGCCTGCGACGCGAGTTTCGCCACAACTCCCGATTCCCCAGCAACCCCTCAGGCCGCACCAGCATCATCACAATCAGAAGCAGCGCATAAATGACAAGTCTCCAATCCTCAAACGCCCGAAGCTGCTCTGGCAAATAAGTCAGCAAAATCGCAGCCAGCACCGACCCGGTAATGCTTCCCGATCCCCCCAGCACCACCATGACCACAATCACAATCGACTTCACGAAATTAAAATCCCCCGGATCAAGATTCCCCGACAAAGTTGCCGACAACACACCCGCCACCCCCGCGAAAAAAGCCCCAATCACAAACGCCGCCACTTTGTAATAAGTCGTATCGATCCCCATCGCCGCCGCCGCGATCTCATCCTCGCGCACGGCAAAAAATGGCTTTCCCTTGGCCGAATAAACCAAACGCGCGATCACCACCACGCAGATGACCACCCACGCATACGTCCAGAAAAAGTTCGTGATATGCGGAATATTATGCAGCCCAGCCGACCCGCCAACTTCAAATTTCCCAATCGATTCAATCTGATTCAAAACAACAGTGATGATCTCCCCAAACCCAAGCGTCGCAATCGCCAGATAATCCCCGCGCAATCGCAGCGTAGGAATCCCCACGATCAATCCCGCCACCGCCGCCACCAATCCCCCAAGAATCGTCACCCCAATAAACACCGCCGGCAAAAGTCACCCCGATGAATCTGATGCTGATAATGCTTCAGCAAAACTCCGCCGGTATACGCCCCCAGCGCCATAAACCCGGCATGCCCAAGCGAAAACTGCCCGGTGATCCCATTAATCAAATTCAGGCTGACCGCCAGAATAATCGCCACCCCGATCCGGATCAGCACATCCAAATAGTAGTTATCCAGTACTGGTCAAACGACAAACTGATCGGCAGCAGGGCGGCAATGACGACCGCCACGCCAACATTCACGACCCACGCCGGAATCTGATTCCGGTGCAGCATGGTTGCATCACAGCCTGCTCCATCAAACTTTCTCCACCGTCGTCTTCCCCAGCAAACCGCTGGGCCGGATCAGCAAGATCAAAATCAACACGACAAACGCCGCCGCGTTGGAATAATTATTGTATTGCGCCGGCAAATAACCTTTGAGCAGCGTCTCGACCAATCCCATGAGAAACCCACCGAGCAGCGCTCCGGGAATACTTCCGATTCCCCCCAGCACCGCCGCGACAAACGCCTTGATGCCGGGAATTAATCCCATGAGAGGATCAACCTCTGATATCGCATCGCATCCACAACGCCCGCAACCGCCGCCAGCGCCGATCCGAGAACAAACGTCATCGAAATCACCCGATTGGTATTAATCCCCATGAGCGAAGCCGTATCTACCCGGAACGAAACCGCCCGCAGCGCCAGTCCCATTCGTCGTCCTCAGTACAAACCAGCTCAGCCCCGCCATCATCGCCACGCACAGCCCCATGCTGATCAGATCCAGATTGGTCACCACCACTGGCGATTTCGCCGTCCCGACCGCGATGCTCAACACCGGGCGAATCTGAAGCAACTGCGGCAAAACTCGCGGCGTCGCCCCGAAAACGTCCCGGTTCTGAAACAAATTCTCCAGGAAAAGCGAAACCCCGATCGCCGTAATCAACGACACCAATCGCGGCCGATG
Source organism: uncultured Phycisphaerales bacterium (assembly GCA_963773725.1). Taxonomy (GTDB): domain Bacteria; phylum Planctomycetota; class Phycisphaerae; order Tepidisphaerales; family Tepidisphaeraceae; genus PALSA-1353. The sequence goes on along the minus strand of CAVZCA010000004.1, from coordinate 199,887 downwards.
CCGCAATGGCCGATAACACAGAAATTCAATCGTAAAACCCAGCAGCCCGCACCCAACCGTCGCCCCAGCAAAATAATCGGCATCGACGCCCAAACCGGCGAATGAAGCCCAGCCATCTTCATCGCCAACTCATACGCAATGACCGCCCCAACCATGTAAACATCGCCATGGGCAAAATTAATCAGCCGCAAAACCCCATACACCATCGTGTACCCCAGCGCAATCAAGGCATACACCGCGCCGACTGAAAGCCCGTTGACCAGTTGCTGCAGGAAATCATGCATGTTGAGAGAGGTCATTTGTCACTGGTCACTTGTCATTTGCAAATCCCCACCAATGACAAATGACTAATGACCAATGACAACCTTACGGCTGAATCGTATCCGCTAAATGGGTCTTGCCATCATGAATATCCAGAATCACGATCGGCTTCTTCGCGTTATGATTCTCATCAATCGTGATGTTCCCGCCCGCGCCGGGAAAATCCTTCGTCTGCTCGATCGCGTCCCGCACCGCGTTCCGATCGTCCGACCCGGCCCGCTTGATCGCATCAAACATTACCCGCGCCGCGTCATATCCCGGTAATTCCAAACGCATCCGGCACGGTGCCGTTATATTTCGCCTGATACGCCGCGATGAATTGCTGCACGCTCGGCCTCTGATCCTCCGGCGAATAATGGTTCGTAAAGCAGCACCCCTCGAATTGCTGTCCAGTGTCACGCCATCCCATCCATCGCCGCCAAAAAACGGCACGGTGAATCCCAGGCTCCTCGCCTGCCGCAGGATCAGATCGATTTCCGTGTAATACCCCGGCAAATACACAGCATCCGGGTTCTTCGACTGCATCCGCGTCAATTGCGCCTTGAATTCCTTGTCCCCGTCGCTGTACGTCTCCTCAGCAACAATTTCCCCGCCCGCCGCGGTAAACGTCTGCTTGAAAAACAGCGAAAGCTTCTTGCTGTAATCCGAATTGCTGGAGCTGAAGATCGCTACATGCTTCCAATTCTTCCGCAGCGCGAATTGCGCTCCCACCGACCCCTGAAAATCATCCGTGAAGCAAACCCGAAAAACGTATTTCCGGTCCTTGGTGACATCCGGATTCGTGCTGGACGGCGAAATCATCGGCACCCCCAACTGCTCGCACACGCTCCCGCCCGCCAGGCTCCGCGTGCTGGCCACTTCCCCCAGCACCGCCACCACGTTGTCCCGGTCGATCATTTTCTTCACCACCGAAACCGCTTCATCCTGATTCCCCTCATCATCTTCCGTCACCAGCCGCACCTTCTTACCCAGGAGTCCCCCGGCAGCATTCACCTGATCCACCGCCAATTCGATTCCATTATGCGTTCCCTGCCCGAACACAGCATTGGATCCGCTCAAAGATCCATATTCCCCGACAACAATTTCGCTTGTTTCCCCTTGCTGTTTCTTGCATCCGCTCAAGCCGAGCAGAACGATCGTTGTCCAGATAGCAATCCATCGCATCAGCATCTCCAGCAGTTGCCCGGCCGCGTCCCGGGCCGAAATGTAAATCCCCGACTCACCCGCCGCAAGGTTTCCGCCCGCCCAAGTTGCGGCCAAAGCCCGCGCTGCGTTACATTCACCATCATGACAAACGGATTTCTAGCTCGAGGCAAAGTCACGGAGGTCAAGGATTCGTCCGTCGTCTTCCAACCTTTCGACACTAATTACCAGCTTCATCTCCAGACGAGTCGACCATACACCGGCCCAATCGGACAACTCATCAGCGCCCGAATTCACGCCAAAGCCGCAAAGGTGTACACCGTCCCCAGCGGCGGGGGGTTCATCTCGCCCCTCTTCGGTCCACCGAGAATCATTCAGGGTCGAGCCGTCCAGGTGGACGATCGCATGATCATCATCCGGGCAGGAATCCCCATTTCCGTCGAGCTCCCCAAAGCTGATGAGGCCGTCGATCTCACAGATGGCCCACTTGCCATCGGTTCCATCGTCAACGCCGTTGCTCTGCCCGGTGCAACCTTCGAATTAGCCTCTGGCGGCATCTTAAGATAGCGATTTGTTAATATAGGTAAAATAGCCGCCGCTTTTACCGCATTATCTCCAAAACCTCACATCGCGCAATATTTTCCCAGTTTAACACTTTTTCTCAAACTGATGTAATTTTGGGCTATGAAATTGCAGGACGCGCTCTTTTTAGCTCTTGTTTGTCCAGTTTGCCTATTGAACTGTCACCGGTATCTCCCGGATACTACCGCACGAACGGTCGGGGTAAGGAAGGGAAAGGTCAGTCGCAGCATTTCGTAATGCCGGTATTCCCCGGCACAGATTAATGAAGATCCCGGCTTCCAACAGTGGGTGAGGCCGGGGTCTTTTTTTTCTCCCATTCCATATCCACGCCCTCGAAGATTTGACACCCTATCGTTAATCGGTCTAATCCCTTTCGGCCCGACTCCAATCGCAGGAGTGGCGGAATTGGCAGACGCGCAGGACTTAGGATCCTGTACCGCAAGGTGTAGGGGTTCGACTCCCCTCTCCTGCATTTTTCGGCCCATCCATGAAAGACTTGATACTAACCGGCTCTCGCTGCCATCTCGTCTTCTCGCTATTGGTCATCACCGCGATGGCATGCCCATCTCGCGCGGACACCGTCTCCATTCGCCGCCCGACTGAGCCGGCTTCAGTTCCGCCCACCGTCTACACCGATGTGAAAGTCACCGAAATCATCCACGGCCGAATCGCCTTCACAACTGCCGTCGGCAATACTGTCGCCAAAGATGTCGCCTCCGTCGTCGCGATGTCGATCGACGATGAGCCCGCGTTCAATCAGGCCCAGCAGGATTACGCCGCCAATCATTTCGATGCCGCCGTCGATGGATTCGAACAAACGATCCAGAAAACCGACAAACCCTGGCTCAAAACGTATTGCGAGCCGCTCCTGACGGATGCCGCCAATAAATCCGGCCGATTCGACAAAGCCGTCGAAGGGTACATCACTCTCGTCATGAGCGACCCCACCGCTGCCGCCCAATATCGCCCGGCGGTTCCGCATCCGCCGTCTCAATATCTCGATCCCGCTGCTGCAACGCTTTCCGCCGCCGTCGATGCCGCTGGCATCACTCCGCCGCAGCAAACATCGCTCCTCACACTATTACTCGAAACCGATCGCGCCCGCGGCGACACAACCTCAGTCGATGCCATCGCCACGCGTCTCGGCAAACTCGTCGGAAATTCCGGCAATGCCACCGCCAACGTCGCATCCGTCGCCCTCGCCGATGCCAAGCTCACCGAGGCCAATACCGCCCTGACCCAGAAAGATTTCGATCGCGCCGCCGGCATCATTGACGGGGCCGGCGATCTCTTCGTCGAGCCCGCCCGTCAGGCCGAAGCCCTCTTCATCCTCGCCCAGGCCCGTGAAGGCCAGGCCCGTTCAAAAAATGATGCCACCGCCTGGCGTGACGCCGCCATCGCCTACATGCGCGTCGTCGCCGATTTCAAGGATTCACCCGGCGCTCCGCACGTCGCCGATTCGCTTCTCCATGCCGCGGTCATTCTCGAAAATCAATTGAATCAGCCCACTCAGGCTCTGCAGATGTATCAGAGCATTCCAGACCGTTTCCCAAACACCCCGGCCGCCGATGAAGCTGCCAAAGCGGCCACGCGCCTCGTGGCTGCCGGAGTTAGGCCCAATTAAAAGATCCAGTTAAAAGGCTTTGCCAAAATGATCAAAATTATTCGGAAGAATCAAAAGAAGTTAATGGCCGTCTTCGCCGTCGGCCTGATGGTCATGTTCATCAAGGGATTGGTCCCCGACACCGGCCCGGGAAATCCAGCCGCCCATGCCGTCGGCACCCTCGCCGGCGCCAAGGTCACCGGAGTCCAACTCAAGAATTACACCGACGAATGGCAATTTGTCCGGCGTCTGTATGTCGCCGATCCGAATCATCCGGATGCCCAGCCGCAGCCGCTGGTGCTTTATCTCCTCGGCGGCGAGCTTGCCAATCGGATCAACCAGAACTTGAATTCGAGCCAGGGCGCTCCGCTCTATTTCCTCCTCGTCCAGGAAGCAATCCGACAGGGAATTGTCATCCCCAACGAACAGTTGCAGACCTTTCTGGTTAGTGATGTTCATCCGCTTCCAGAAGCCGGCACCGAGGAACGCGAAAACGTGGAACTCGCCGTCAGCCATTGCCTCATGATTCAGCGAATGATGGAACGCGCAACCAGCGTCGTCAAAATCACCCGCCCATTGCAGCAATATTACCTCGCCCGCAACGGACAGGATTTATCCCTGAAATTCGCCCCCATCCTGGCTACCAGCTTCCTGAGCCAGGTTCCCGCGCCGACCGATAGCGACATTCACAATCAATTCGATCAATACAGCGACAAGATCGCCGCCCAGCTCGGGAAAAATCCCAGCCAGTTCGGCCAGCAATCCGATCCGCTCGGCTTCGGCTACAAAGTTCCCAACCGCGTTCTCGTCCAATATATCGGTGTGAGCCACACGGACGTGCATGATGCCGCCGTCGCATCAAAGTCCAAGGAAGACTGGTACGTCGCCGCCTACGGAGAATTCAAAGCCAACCGCGATGACTACGACAGCCGCGATCTCCCGCCCGCCACCCAGCCGGCCGAGCGCCTCGGACCCAGCACCCAGCCCGCGCCGCTTCATTCGCTCGAGCCAACTTCTCGCAAGGCCGACAACATGGACGATGATTTCGCCCTCCATGCCGATCTCGTCCTGAACGATCTTTACGACCGCGAATCCGAAAAACTGCTCGATACGATTCTCAAAGATATCAACGAAAAGATGAGTTCCGGCTTCGGCTCTTTTCGCGATGCCCTCGCCTCCCACGGCCCCAAGCTCACCGCCGGTCCGGCCGCCGACTATGTCTCCTACAAATTCATGCAGGATCTCGCCGCGTCCATCCATTCGCAGTACGGCATCACGCCCATCCTCGGAAACATCGAGCAGCTCAAAACCCAGGAGCAACTCGCACAAATCCCCGGCATCGGCCAATCATTCAGCCCCGTCTCCGGAAGCAATCAAAATCTTCCCTTCCCGCTCTACGCCACGGATCTCTTCCAGCCGATGATGAGCGATGCAGCCAAGAATTCGTCGTTCTCGGCTCTCGCTCTCGCCGCCTGGCAACCGTCCAATCCCCTGGAAGACCAGGCAGAGCGCAACGTCTATGTCTTTCGCATCAGTGGCAGCGATCCCGCCCACACGCCGCCGATCGCGGATGTGAAAGACCAGGTGATCGCCGATTGGAAAATCAACGCCGCCTACGAAAAAGCCCTTGAAGCCAGCCATCTCCTCCTCTCCAGCGCCCAGCGGCAAGGCCTCGATGCCGCCGCGGCCGAGGCGCATCTCTCCACCCCCGTCGTCACCGATCTATTCAATCCCGCATCAGTCCTCTCCGGAAACCGGCCCGCGGCCATTCCGCCGCTGAACCTGACTCCCGATTCAGCCCGCGAATTGGCTGGCGCTGCTCAACAGCTTCTATCCACAGTCCCCGGCGCGAACAATCGCCCACAACTCCTTGCCGAATTGCATGCCGATCGCATCATCTCAGTGATCGAGCTGCACGAAGCCAAGCCGATGTGGGATTCCCAAAACAAATCCGAAATCGCGATGGATATTGTAAAAGGCCTGCGGCAGGAGGAGAGCGTTCCGCTAAACGCCCAGCTCAGCACGTTGCAATCCGTTTCCGATCGATTGGGCTATCAAACCGAGCAGAGTCCCACAACAGCCCCATCACCTTGACAAGAAACGGAAGCAGGCTACGTTACGACTCATCACCAGCGCCATTAGCTCAATTGGCAGAGCAGCTGACTCTTAATCAGCGGGTTGCAGGTTCAAGTCCTGCATGGCGCATATAATGTAAGTCACGCCGAACGCGAAGAATAGCGTACCTGTCCGTGTCGGGCAGAGCGGCCTTGAATCCCTCACCAAAACGGTAATTACCGTTTTTGGCTTGGATTGGAGGTATCCGCTATGCCACGACTCATCAATCGCAATCCATCGTATCGCAAGCACAAGGCTACTGGACAAGCCATCGTCACAATAGATGGGAAGGACTATTACCTTGGTCCTTGGAAGACGCAGGCATCCAAGGTTGAGTATGACCACTTGTTGGGCGTATGGCTCGCCGGTGGTCGCCAAATGCCCGGCTCCGGCGTGAGCGACATCACCGTGACCGAAGTGATTGCCCGTTTTTGGGAACACGCCCAGTCCTATTACCGCCATGCCGACGGATCGCCCACGTCTGAAATCCGATCCTACAAGCCACCGCTCGCGATTTTGAATCGGCGGTATGGGACGACCCCAGCGCGCGATTTTGGCCCTCTTGCCTTAGATGCGGTCCGCATCGCGATGATCGAAAAGGGCTGGGTGCGCCGGAGCATCAATATCAGCGTGGGTAGGATCAAAAGAATGTTCAAGTGGGCAGTCGCAAAGGAGCTTGTGCCGCCTTCGGTCCACCATGCGCTTTCAGCCGTCGCGGGTCTGCGCCCGGCAGGACCAACGCCCAGGAAAGCGACCCCGTGAAACCCGTCTTAGATGCAACGGTTGACGCGACCTCGCCATTCCTCTCCCGCACCGTTGCCGCGATGGTGCAACTGCAGCGCTTGACCGGTGCCCGCCCTGGTGAAATCTGTGCCATGCGAACAAGCGACATCGACCGTACCGGCGAAATCTGGACCTATACCCCTTCAAGTCACAAGACCGCCCACCACGGCCATCACCGAAGCATTTTCATCGGCCCGAAGGCGCAGAATGTCCTGAAACCCTTTCTCCGTCTCGATCCCGCCGCCTATTGTTTTTCTCCAGTGGAAGCCGAGCGGGAACGACGTGAAGACCAACACGCCAAACGCAAGACGCCCGCCAACTACGGCAACAACATTGGTACCAATCGCAAGCGCGAGCCAAAACGGCAACCCAAGAGCCGCTATGACGTGGGGAGCTACTGCCGGGCAGTGGCTAGCGCGTGCGAATTGGCATTCCAACCGCCACCGCCGCTGGGCCAAATGGATGGCGAATCGATACGTGCTTGGAAGCTCAGGTTGACCTTGGACCAGCGCTCGGAGCTGAGAAAATGGCATCATTCCCACGCCTGGCACCCGCACCAATTGCGTCATAGCGCGGCAACAGAAATCCGCAAGCGTTTTGGCATTGAAGCAGCACAGCATGTTCTTGGCCACGCCACTTTGAACGTCACCGAAATTTACGCGGAAAAGAATTCAGAGGCGGCCAGACAAATCGCGGCGGCGATCGGATAGGAAGTCGTTGAGCGTATCTGCTGGGTCATTCCAGTCGATGCTGCGGAGATCGCGGCCGCCCTACAGCATTGATTAAAAAATCGGCCCGTAGGCAAATGCCTCACTTGTGAATGAAACCTTGCTCAAGCGCTGCATGCTGGTTTTTGATCGCTCTGGCCATGATTGCGAATCAACCCCACAAAGTTCCGCACTAGCACGGACGTGTCTTGCTTCCGCCATGCGACCGCTAATTCGATCCGACCCGGGCACTGTTCCAAATCACGAAACAGTACTCCAGCGTGGCGAATCTTGCGGGCAGAAGCCGGAACCAGACATATTCCCAGCCCTGCGGCGACCATCGGCAAAATCGCATCCTCATCATGGGCTTCACGCACCTTCATCTCTACGCCGACGGACCGGCAGATTTTGGTGACTTGTCCAAGGTATCCCGCGTCGCAGAGGCGACGAGTAAAAATAAATGGCTCATCCGCCAACGAGGACAGCGGAATCCGTTGCCGCCTACCGAATTTGTGGTGCTGTGCCAGCACGACAACCAACGGCTCTCTCAGGACGACCTCGATTTCTAAACCGGTTTTGGGAAATGGAGTGCAGACCAACCCAATATCGATCCGCTTCTCGCGCAGCGCCTTCGCCTGTTCGATGCTGACCATTCGTTCCGGCACCACTTCCACTTGGGGAAACTGACGGCCGAACGCCTGCAATGCGCGCGGTAACAGATCGATGGCTGCATAGGCCATGTATCCAACGACGACACGTCCTTCGTGTCCCTGCCCGGCGCACTGCGCCGATTTCGCTGCTACATCTACCCGCGAGAGAATGTCTTTGGCATCCTTCAGGAATGTGCGGCCAGCCTGCGTTAGCTCAACTCGCCGCCGGGTCCGCGTAAGGAGCAATGTCCCGACTTCTCGTTCCAAATCCTTAATTTGTTGACTAAGGGGTGGTTGAGACACCAGGAGACGCTGCGCCGCGCGGCTAAAATGTAATTCTTCTGCCACAGCGACGAAATACCGCAAATGCCGCAGTTCCATACCTCCCACCCAATCGTGCCTATGCGGTTGTTCCTAAACTACATACGGTTCAGTTCGAGTTTGGATTGGAGTTTCCTTCATTCCGAGCGCTAAGTTCGATCGATGCTAGGCAAGCTGGGGTAGGTTTCTAGTCTGTAACGGCGACTTGATACGTTTGGCGTCTTAATTGAGACCAAAATGGTATTGGACAGTGCTGGGCATAAACGGCTACAGATGAAGATCGTTGGCCTTGTGCGGACCGTTGAGTATCGAAGAAAGGCCGTCGAATTGATGGCGGTCGATATATGAGATGTGCATCCAGGCCCTAGTCTAATCAGGATGTTCCGAAGTGGGTGGGACGCGCACATAACGATCTATCGGCGTCAGCGCGGGCAATGAGTAATTGACCTTCACAACATCGCGTATTCAGGAATTGAAATCCTGTGCCTTCGGCGGGCTGCTTGCCATGCGCCGCAGCGGCGATGGCCGGGCTTGCGCCGACTTTCATGCAGTACGGAGGAGAGATATGCGCAAAATGTGTTTCACTGAATTCGTCGCCCGCGACGAATTCGCGGTTGGGGTGGATCGACTATGTTTCGGTCACCCTATCGCGCGGCCAGCCCGCGAGAGGTCAAGTGCCCGCGTCCCCCGCCTATACCGTTTCCGACCTGGCCAAGTCTTCGCGGTCGCCTGCCAACGATGGCACCCGGACGGCCGTCAGCATCGCGTTCTGGCAGTTGTTGAAGCCTCGAACGATCGAACCCGAGGGTTCCCGATTCCAGGAATCTCGTCGACCGTGTTAGTGCATGCGATGGTAGACCAGACAGGTCCAGCGGGCCATGGCGGCGGCGTGGATCGACTTTTAACTTTGATCCAATCCATAAAACTATCCGGCACGGACCCCGCCGTTTTGCCAGCATCGTATTGGCGGGAAGCATCCTATTGGGTCATGTTGCAACAGCGGCCACCAATGCCCCCACGGAAGGCAGCCTAATATGACGGCGATCAAGGTGAAATGCCCACGGCTGCATTGGATCTGGCTCGCCAGTCTAGTCGGACTCGCGGCGCTTGCCGTGTCGTCAATGCTTTTTGCCAACCGCCAAATCGTCATCAACACGTCTCCGAGCGTACAGCCGGGCCTATATTTGCGATCTTCTTCCGAACCGGCGGTCGGACAGATCGTTGACTTCCGCATCCCGCCTGCTGCGAGAAATTACATCGAATCACGATCCGGCCAGAATGGTGAGGACTGGTACATCCTTAAACCAATTGTCGCCGGGCCGGGTGACCGCGTCGATACCACCGGCGAATGGCTGCTGATAAATGGACGGCAAATCGCGTCAATGCCTCCAACAAACGACACAGGCGGCCTTCCGCTTCCAGTCTGGCGACAGTCCCGCGTGCTTGGTGCTGACGAATTCTTCGTTTTCTCTGACCGGATTCCCAACAGCTTCGATAGCCGTTGCTATGGCCCCATTCGCAGGCAACACATTGAGACAGTCCGCCGCGCCCTGATAACGTGGTGACTGCCGTAGCCGTGCGCGTCCAATCGGGACTTTCCTTATCGCTGGTGTGGCGGTGGAATTGATTTGCATCCTACCAGAATCAAAGCACAATCAATTGCGGATCGGCTGTATTCCCCGAAGAATGGTAAGCGACGATCAAGCGAAGTCCCAGCGCGCCGGCACGAGCGAACGATCCCGGCATGCTGCAGCCCGTGCCAGTCGCCTCTAAGAACGCCAACACCATGTTCTGATAATCGGAGACCTACTGCCTTCACAGTTGCGACCAACCGCCATCGACCGGAAGCTCGGCGCCGGTCGTGAAGGTCGCGTCGAACGCGAGGAAGAGGACGGCCTTGGCGATTTCCTCCGACGTCCCGAAGCGCTTCATGGGCATCATGGCGATCGTCTTCTCCCTAACCTGGGCGACCACGTTTTTATCGGGAAACACTTTGTCGAGAATCGGCGTGTCGATGGGACCAGGCGTGACCGCGTTGACGCGAATCTCGCGAGGAACCAACTCAGCAGCGAGCGTCCGAGCGAATGATCGTAGCGCAGCTTTGGCGGCTCCGTATGTGGTTTGGCCGGGCAGTCCCTTGACGTTGGCGACAGAGGTCGTGAGGACGACAGAGCCTCCCCGGTTGATCAGCGGCGCGAGCTTCTGCACCGCGAAAAACGGTCCCTTGGCGTTCAGGTTAAACATTTCGTCGTAGATGGTCTCGGTCACGCTATCGAGAGGCGTTGGAATGCTGAACCCGGCGTTGACGAACAGCAGGTCGATGGTGTCGAACTCGGCCTTCGATCGAGTGGCGAGGGCGTCAATGTCCGTCAACGACCGCGCGTCGCTCGAAACCACGAGGGCCCTTTCCCAAGCTCTTTCTGCGCCGATTCCAGGCCGGCCTTCGAACGACCCGTCACCAGAACACGCGCACCCCCATCGAGGAGCATCTTCGCCGTCGCGAGGCCCATGCCGCTGGTGCCACCGATGATCACCACTTTTTTACCTTCGTACCGTTTCATGTGAATTCTCCTTGCGAGGTTAGGGTTGCTTTGTTGATTTTGAACTGTTTGGTATGATAATCAGGCGCGGAGGCTGCGGTCAAGAACCTTTTTGAACTATTTATTTCAAAATGCCGTAGGACACCGCTCTCAAGTTGCTGCGGAAGAGAAGTCGCTGCCAGAGACCTGCCACGCAGCTTCTTGGCTGGCGCGATCGTGAAAATGTGGGTGGCGCATCGCCTCGATTGGCGAACCGAAGAACTGGCCCCTAATTTATGAAATGGTGAATTGCCTCGTTGGCGTTATCTTGAAATGAAGTATTTCTCAAATCAGTAAAAAAAGTGCTCTGGTCCACCATGTCCCCTGATAACTTACCCTCGTTACTGGCATAAAAAACGCCGCTTTTATACCGCTCATCCGAAATGCCATCTACAAAGCGTTTTGCACCTACTTCCAGCGTATGCACCATTTCGCCCATCAATGGGAATACAATAGGCATCATCACGTACTTCAACATGAGCCGCATTGGCAGGGGGAGACTGTCTGGTGCCTGAGTTCCCTTTGTATTCCCTGGGCTCACAACAACAAACTTGAGCTTGGGATATTTCCTTGCCATTGATAACGTCCACATGGTTTCTGCATACTTGACATATGCGTATGCCTGCAATGCATTGAACTTTTTACCGAAATATGATCCATCAAGAACAGCAGCAAACTCATCTACAGAAGAAGTCTTCATTGAAACTGGTTTTACCCCGAGCATCTTTACGCCTGGAACAGCTTCCGCACTGACTGATAGAACTGTTTTCCTTAGCTTGTCCCGTTTAAGTAATTCATCCACCAGAATTACATTGCCTAAAATATTCGTAGCAGCTAATTGATTCATACCGGAAGGCGTAGATTGCGCAGCCGTTTTCCCAACGACTCCACCTGCATTTAAAACTACTGCGTCAATCGGTTCCTTTATTTCTTCTACTGCTTTTCTTACAGAATTTGCATCCGTAACATCCCCAATAACAATTTCAAAAACTTTTTTCCCCGTCTGCTCTTCAAGGTCTTTCTTTGCTGCCTCTGCTCTCGCTCGATTTCTGCAAAAAAGAATTACCTTTTTTGTTTCTGTTTTCAATGCCAACTGTCGGGCAGTCTCTTTCCCAAGCCCAGCATTTGCTCCGGTTATTAAGACACTTTCGTTCATATTTGTCGTATCCTTTTTAGGTGAGCGCCCGCGAGGGGCAGAGCCAGCTTGCTAATTTTGAACTATTCGGTTATATAATGGTGCGATGGCCACTGTCAAGGAGTATTGAACTAAATGTTTCAAAATACAGCTAAACCGCGTGGACGGCCACGCAGCTTCGACGAGACGGGGGCGATGGAAAAGGCGACCCAGGTATTCTGGTCGAAAGGCTACGACGGAGTGACGATTGACGATCTCGTCGCCGGGATGGGTGTGGGACGGCCGAGCCTGTATACCGTCTTTGGGGACAAGCGGGCGATATTCTTGCGCGTCCTTAGGGCGTACGCAGAACGGAAGGGCGCAGCAGCCGCGAAGGCACTCCTCTCGCCACAGGGTCTTCGCGACTCGATCGCGGGCTTTCTGAGGTACGCCGTCGAAAGTGCGACCAGGAAAGGGTCCGCCCGGGGCTGCCTTTTGGTGTGCGTCGCGCCGCTTGTGAACGACGCTGAGGTCCGGCAGTTCCTGCAAAACGCGGCCGCCGGTGGCGCCGCGCTGGTGGAAGGTCGTTTCCGGGACGGGATCACTGCCGGAGAAATCCCGTCCGACTTTCCTGTGGCCGTGCGCGCGATCCAAGTCACGGATTTTGCTCGTGGCCTGACCATGCGTGCGCAGTTAGGCACGCCGCGCAAGACGCTTCTCAGGGATGCCGAGGAAGCGGCCGACTTGGTGCTCCAGTCTCGGGGCGGCGGGATTTGAACCCTCACGCCACCCTGCGAAAACAGGCCCAAAACGCCACTTTTACGATACGACGAGTAACGTAACGGCCCCCCGCTATACAAACGGCCTTGGCACTGATGCCAAGGCCGATTTCTTTGGCCGACCCTGTTACGAACCTCCGACTTTCCCGTTTCAGTTTTGCGATAGCGAGCCTGCCGGTCAATTGATATGCCGAGGATTTTCGAACCCACGCCGCTTCGCAATTGGAATGGAACGTCCGCCGTCAGCAGCATTCACGGTGAATTTTGATAGAATCCCGTCTACATTTAGAATCTCAATTGCAAAACGATCTGCTCCGTTCCAGAATTATGGCCACCTTTCCGGCGACGATATCGCTTCCCTTCTTGATCCGAGGACAGTCGCTTTAGAGCCAGTGTTGGGCGACGCTGCCGCAAGACGGGGTATCCGACAGCGCTGGACACAATTCAGGCTGGCGGCGATTATTTGCGGTGCGGATGGCGGCCATTCGAAGGCTTGCCGCAGTCGAGATTCTGCGTTCCGACTGGAAGGGGCTGCTGGGCCGCCCGTCCAGCTGCGGGGAGTGCGATCATGGCGACAACTATCTTTCGGTGGCTGCACATCACCGATCTGCATTGCGGGCAACCACTGCAAGACTCTCGACTTCAGAACATAACACAGTATTTGTTAGACGGATTGCCGGAAGTGCTTAGCGGCTGTGGACAACCGCTTGATGCGGTGATTTTCACGGGCGACCTCGCCTTCTCCGGAACCCCAGCGCAGTTTGACAAGGTCAACGAGCTCTTGCAGAAAATCTACGACAGGCTCGAACGTCTTGGTTCCCCTTCGCCTGTTCTCTTAACAGTGCCCGGGAACCACGATGCTGTAAGACCATCCGCACCCGAGAAGGTGTTAGAAACAATTACTGCTATTGAGAACTCTGCCGGCAAGGATCCAAATCGGCTTTCGCTGGAACGGGGTCCCCTAGCGGCATTATTTCCGGAAGTGACAAAAGCATTTGCAAATTACCAAGCGTGGTATGAGCGCCATCGATTTCCACGGCCAAATAATTTATCGCCCGGCGTGTTGCCCGGAGATTTTTCAGCAACATTAACGAAGAACGGAATAACCCTCGGCATCTTGGGCTTAAATACTAGTTTGCTGCAGATAGTATCCGGTGACTTTGAAGGTCGGCTAATGATCTTTGAAGAGCAGTTCGACAAAGCGTGCAATGGCAATGGACCGAATTGGGCAGCTAATCATGACGCGTGCCTGTTGTTGACGCACCAGCCTACACGTTGGCTCGAAGAGGACTCTAAGCTTCACATGATTAGAGAAGTAGCCGTGCCCGGTCGATTCGCAGTTCACTTATATGGGCACACGCACGAGCACGAGATCTTTGCGACATCTACAGGAGGAGGAAAACCTTCGGTGTCTTTCGAAGGGATCTCGCTATTTGGCTGGGAACCATCTTCAACCGGAAAAACGGAACCGGACCGCCGGCATGGCTTTTCGCTTGGAAGCCTTAACATCAGCGGTTCCAAAGGCACCTTCACGGCTTGGCCTCGCGTCACATGCAGGGCCGCGGATGGCCATTTGTTTCTCGGACAAGATTCGAAATTGGAATACGTCGACGGACATCTCCGTCCAGTTGAGGTTTCAATTCATCCGAGGCTGCAACCAATCGAGAAGCTCTCTCAGCGCGGTTTAGGCAGTTGGTCTAAGTACGAACTTACGGCGGCTGAGACGAATCCCTTTCAGCACATAACGCGGGAAATTGAAGTATTGGTTTCTCGTTACCAAGACCCGCGCCAGAGTGCTGCCGCAAGGGAGCTTCTGGAAGACTGCCTGCAGAGTCTCCGAAAGATAGACGTCGGAGAACTGCCAATCATCGGGCAAGAAGCCGCATTCTTTCGTCATTGGCTGGAACGGGCACGTAGCTATCACGCGCATCAATCGGTGCTCGCTTATATCCGTTTAGCGGCATTCAAACCAGATGATCTCATCATCAAAAACTGGTTCGAAGATTTTTATCGTAATCTTTCAGAAATGGTTCATTCTGGACAGTTGACCATCCGATACATCTATTTACTACCGACCGAAATAGTGACCGAGCCGACAAAAACATATTTCCAGAAAATCGAACGGTTTGCCGAAGAAATCAGAGTTATCGGCGTGGACTGCCGCCATCTAAATCCGGGTGATCTTCGACCAAGTATTGTTCTATTTGAAGATCAAAAATTTGCATTCACACACGATAGAGCGGACAACGCCTCAATGTTGCAAGCCTGGGAGTGGATTACCGACAGTGACTACCAGCGACTTCACAAAACATATCAAAAGTTAAAGCTCGGCAGTACCGTGATCTTCAAGCGAGAGAAAATCAAAAGTGACTAATAGAACAACTAAACAAGATACCAGACGGATTTGAAACTGCGGCACCTTTTCCGACCGCGCCTTGAACGTCCGTCGCTGTCGGAAGCAGCCAGGAGTTCTCATCCCCAGTCCGAAATCGTTTAGCGTAGAAGGGTAAGGAAATGTTCGATGTCGTTTACACCGTCCGATGCAACACCATCCCAGGCGGCAAGGATACGACCGACGACAACACCATCGCGGTGGTCGATAATGCCTAACTTCTCGTCAGGAAGATCGTGGACAGCTTTTTGATCCGAATCCGCTGACTAAGCATCGCGGTATCTATGACGAGCAGAACTGGGCTTCGCCATCCGACTGAGCCTACGCCGCCCGTCGAAAACAGGCCCAGAACGCCATTTTTACGATACGACGAGTAACGTAACGGCCCCCCGCTACGAACCTCCCAAGGTATTGGCAATCAGTTGCGGATCGGCGGTAGTCCCCGAAGAAGGTTCCCCCCTCCTTCTTCAACCGCCGATCTTTTTTGCGCCATCCCTTTCCATCGCGAAATCCGTCATTGGATGGTCATTGAACAAACCCAAACGACGCGGGATTGACGAACCCCGGCTCAGATCGTTACCCTAACATATAGCGAACACCGGGAAGAGGTTTGTCGTGCGGATAACGACTGATAAGGATGAGCTGCGCCGAGCCCTTGCTGAAAAGCAAGTGTCACACGTCCGTTGCCGGAGCTTTCGCACGGGCTTAGAAGCGCTCGACGAAATCGCGCCTAACGGCGCGTTTCAAGGCGGCGCAGTGCATGAATTGCTCTGGCCACGGCAATCGACCTATCCAAAGTCGCTCGCATTACTGCTTGCCAGGGCAGCGCAGAAAAACGGTGGCGCGATTGCTTGGAGTGATCCAGAGCGCGAGCTTCACCTACCCGCCTTGTCGGCGGCAGGAATCAACCTTCGGAATCTGGTTCTGCTGCGCTGCGCTAATCACGCGGACCAGCTTTGGGCGCTGGCCGAATGCTTGCGCTGTCGTGGGGTCGGCGCGACCGTCGCGTTCATTCAACGTCTGAGCCAGATCGAGGCGCGGCGGCTCCAACTCGCCGCCGAGCGCGGGGGCGGCCTGGGGCTATCCATGCGCCCCTATGCGCGGGGATCAGCAACACTTACGCGGCCGCCACGCGCTGGCTTATCCAGCCCGCGCCCGGCAACGACCAAGTGCAACGATGGAGTGTGGAACTTCTTCACGGTCACGGAGGACAGGTCGGAAAAGTCCTTCTACTGGAGGTGGACCGTGAGACACGTGCTTTGTGCATATCTGCGCCACTGGCCGATCGACCGGCTGCGCCGGCGCCGGCCCGAGCTACGGCGTAAACCGCTGGTTCTGATCGAAACCACCGGCAACCGGCAGACCATCGTTCACGTCAGCCCGGAAACGCCTGCCGATATTTATCCGGGAATGGCGCTGGCAGCGGCAAGAGCACGTCATGCGGCGCTGTTGGATCTTCCGGCGACGCCGGCTGCGGACCTGCGCTCCCTCGAAGCGATGGGACACTGGCTGATGCGATTCAGCCCAAGCGTGTGCGTCAATCCCCCGTCATCCCTTTTTCTCGATGCGACAGGTTTGGAACGTCTGTACGGCGGCCTTGAGAACTTTCGCCGTCGTGTCGCCCAAGCGCTTGCTTCGCTGCGCGTAACCGCCACAGTGACGATCGCGCCGACTCCCGCAGCGGCTTGGTGCTGGCCGCGTTTGGCACGAACGGTTCGCACCTCATCACGAATGACCAGGTGCTTCCCGCGCTATCGCCGCTCCCGCCAGAGGCGTTGCGGCTGGATAGCAAGACGGTAAGCGTTTTGTCCGCTTTGGGTGTGCGGACGATTGGCTCGCTGCTTCAACTTTCACGCAACGACCTCGTTGTTCGCTTCGGACCGGCGATCCTGATGCGCATCGACCAGGCGACCGGCGCTGCGCCGAACCTCTGACGTACTTGGTTCATCGCTCGCCCATTCGGGCGACGCTCGAATTTGAAGGCCCTATTGAATCGCTCGATGCGATTCATTTCGCGGTTCAGGAGCTTACAAGACAAGTCGCCAGACAGCTTGCCGTGCGTGGTCAAGGCGTGCGGGAGTTGCGCCTGACGTTCCGCCAGCCGTATGCCTCGGCTGTCGAAAAAGTTATCCCACTGGTGCGCCCGTGCCGCAACGAATCGGCACTGGTGAAGCTGATTTACTGCGCAATTGAAAATCTGGAAGCCAGCGAGGGGTTTGTGGCCGCGACGTTGGCCGTCGTTGCGGCGGAACGGTTGGGTGACGAGCAGGCCGCGTTGATCGGTGGAGAAGAAGAACGCGACGCAGCCGAATTGGATCATTTGGTCGAACGATTGCGAGCGAGGCTGGATCGTGGCGTGGAATGGGGAGAATTGCTCGAATCCAATCTCCCCGAAAACGCCAGTCGATGCCGGGACACTGCTGGAAAGGCGGATGCGCCTAGCGCGCGCAGCGCGGTTGATCTTCTTCGCCCGCTCCGGCTGCTGCGCGAGCCGCGTTCGATCAAGACAATCGTTCGACCCTCGGAGAGCCGCGATGGCGAACCCGTATCGTTCACTGACTATGGCGAAGTTCATCGGCTCGACCACATCCGGGGACCGGAGCGAATCACCGGCCAATGGTGGAACGGGCGGTGGAAGACGCGCGACTACTTCGATGTTCTGGATGCCGCCGGTGATCGGTATTGGATCTTCCGCGTCCCGCAATCGGGGCGATGGTTTTTGCATGGGATATTCGAGTGATGGCGGAAACTCTTTATGCCCGAAGCGGCCAATCCCAAACATCGTCCCGTTATTCCGCCGCCAACTTCGGCGCGCGGCACATCGTCCTATTCCTACGCGGAACTGGACGTGACGACTAACTTTTCATTCCTACGCGGCGCATCGCATCCCGATGAATTGGTTTATCGCGCCGCCGAGCTTGGATATACCGCCATTGCCATCACAGATATAAATAGCATTGCGGGCGTCGTCCGCGCGCACCAGGCGGCGAAGGAAGCCGCTATCAAACTTTGTGTCGGAGCGCGTCTGCGCTTTGTCGATCTGCCCGATGTTCTGGTGTGGGTCGAGAATCGCACTGGCTACGCCAGCCTGTGCCGTCTGCTGACCACGGGTAAACGCAGGGCTGAAAAAGGTTCCTGTATTCTTCATCTTCTAGATTTGCTTTCGGTGCCAACGGGCCTTTTAGCGGCGCTGGTTTGCCGCTCCATTGATCCACAAGTCGACGAACCCAATCCAGCCGCGATCGACACCGCAGCAGGAGCGTTGCGGGATGCCTTCGGTCGAGGACTGTCCATCGCAGCGTCGCGTGTGTATGGGCCGTTGGACCGAATGATATTGCGCCATGCCGAATCGGTAAGCCGCACCTACGGCGTTCCGCTTCTGGCCACCAATCAGGTCCACTATCACAATGAGCACCGGCAAACGCTCCAGGATGTGCTCACCTGCGTTCGCCACGGCTGCACGATCCACGACGCGGGATTCCGTCTCTTCCCCAACGGTGAGCGATTCATCAAACCGCCGGAAGACATGCACCGCTTATTTAGCGACCTTCCAGCCGCGCTGCGAAGGACGGTCGAGATCGCGGAACGCTGCACGTTCTCGCTGGATGAGCTGCGCTACGAATACCCGGATGAGATCGTGCCGGAGGGCAAAACGCCGGCATTGTATCTGGCGGAACTGGCCTGGGCTGGCGCCACCGGTCGCTATCCGCAGGGCATTCCTGAAAAGATCCGCCAGCAGATCGCTTATGAGTTGACGCTGATCGCGGAACTCAAGATCGAGCCATATTTCCTCACGGTTTTTGATCTGGTTCGCTTCGCCCGCTCGCGCGGGATTCTTTGTCAGGGCGCGGCTCCGCCGCGAATTCCGCCGTCTGCTATTGCCTGGGCGTCACGTCCGTTGATCCCAACCGGATTGACGTGCTCTTTGAGCGATTCGTCAGCGCCGCCCGCGACGAGCCACCCGACATCGACGTTGACTTTGAGCATGAACGCCGCGAGGAAGTGATCCAATATCTCTACGAGAAATACGGCCGCGAGCGCGCGGGCATGACGGCGGAAGTCATCAGCTACCGCGGTCGCTCCGCCGTGAGGGACGTGGGCAAGGCGATGGGGTTGGGGCTGGACGCGGTGGATGCGCTGGCCAAGCGCCTTGAGGGCTGGTCCAGCGGCGCTCCGCTGGATGAGCAGGTTCGAGAAGCGGGATTGGACCCCGCCGACCGCACTGTGCGGCTGGTCGTCGCGCTGACGCGCGAATTACTCGGATTTCCGAGGCATTTGTCGCAGCATGTCGGCGGCATGGTCATGACGCGCGGGCCGTTGTGCGAGTTGGTTCCCATCGAAAACGCCAGCATGGCGGATCGCACAGTAATCGAGTGGGACAAGGACGACATTGACGCCATCGGAATTCTCAAGGTGGACGTGTTGGCGCTGGGTATGCTGACGGCGCTAGCCAAGGGAATGAAGCTCATCAATGATACGCATCCGACACAACCGCCGATTGAGCTTCACACGATTCCGCCCGAAGACCCAGGCGTTTACGTGATGGTCAGCGACGCCGATACCATCGGCGTCTTTCAGATCGAGAGCCGGGCGCAAATGTCGATGTTGCCGCGACTGCGACCCAACAAGTTTTATGATTTGGTGATTGAGGTGGCGATAGTCAGACCCGGCCCAATACAGGGTGATATGGTTCACCCTTATCTGCGCCGCCGCGACGGGATCGAGCCAGTGAGTTTTCCCAAGCCCGAATTGGAGGCGGTGCTTGGCAAGACGCTCGGTGTTCCATTATTTCAGGAACAAGCGATGAAGATGGCGATGGTTGCGGCGGGATTTACAGCCGGCGAAGCCGACCAGTTGCTGCGCAATGGCTGCCTGGCGACACGCGGGGAGCATCGAGAAATTCCAGCAGAAGATGATTGATGGAATGCTGGCCAACGGCTACGAGCGAGATTTCGCTGAGCGATGCTTCAACCAGATCAAGGGGTTCGGCGAATACGGTTTTCCGGAAAGCCACGCGGCATCATTTGCGCTGCTTGTCTACGCCAGCGCGTGGATCAAACGGTATCAGCCGGCCGCCTTCTGCTGCGCGTTGCTCAACAGCCAGCCGATGGGATTTTATGCGCCGGCGCAGATCGTGCGAGACGCACGAGAACATGGCGTCGAAGTACGACCGGTCGAGGTGAATCGGAGCGATTGGGATTGCACTTTGGAGAGTGCAGTCGATCCGCCGGCGTCTGTACGCACGGCGGACAAACGGACTTGGGGGATCGGTGGTCCAGCCGTGCGGCTTGGCTTCCGCATGATAAAGGGACTGCAAGCAGCCCACGCGCAGCAAATTGTCGATCGCCGAGGCCAGCACGGTCCCTTCGGCTCAATCGACGATTTCCATGCGGCGACTGAGCTTCCGGTTTCTGCCGTTGCAAAACTATCCGAGGCCGACGCCTTCGCGTCCCTGCCCAGGTTGCGCCGGATCGCATTGTGGGAAACGCTGGCGCTGCCAGAGGAGCGAAGTCGGCTGGCGATGCCGCCAGCCGAGAATGCCGCGCCCGCTCTTCCGCGGATGAACTTGGGCCAGGAGATTCATGCCGACTACGGAACGACCGGCCTATCGCTCAAAGGACATCCGGTTCAGCTCATCCGAACGGAATTGACTCGCCGCAAGGTGATTCCCGCCGCCGAGGTGTGGAATCGCCCGCATGGAAGGTGGGTGAGCGTGGCCGGCGTCGTCATTATTCGCCAGCGCCCCGGCACAGCCAAGGGAATCGTGTTTGAAACGCTGGAGGATGAGACAGGGATTGTGAATTTGATTATCCGGCCCGACGTTTACGACCGTTGCCGGAACGCCGCGCGGAATGCTTCCGTGCTTCAAGCCGATGGCTATGTCGAACGCCAGGGCCAGGTGCAGCACGTCATGGCAGTGCGATTGCATGACCTTACTGAGTTGGTTTCCCACTGCTCCTTGCGCTCCAGGGATTTTCACTAGCCGAATGCCATATTTACCATTTGGGGCTTCGACTTTCGGCACACAACTCATCCGTGGGCACATGACAGTCCCGCCGCCCCTTCAATAGATTGCATCACTCGCGCTCACGGTCTCCGTGATCTGCAGACCGCTCGGTGGGATGAACGATTCAGTGCCAATCGCCTCCGTGAGAATGCCTTCCCGCCAATCCTCAATAGACGATCTCCGCCAACATGGGTAATACCCTCATACTAATGCAGATAGTACGGTAGAATCATCACGGTGAGTGCACTCCCGAACACCCTCGGTGCGGCTGTCCGCTATTTCTCAGATATGGCGTTGTGCAATGATTACATGCGTCGCATTAAATGGCCTGATGGAAAGATCACGTGTCCGCAATGTGCGTCGAATCGGATCGGAGATATCACCACGCGAGCTATGTTTCGTTGCAAGGATTGCCGAAAGCAATTCAGCTATAAACGTGGAACGATCTTTGAGGATTCACCGCTGGGGTTGGACAAGTGGTTTGTTGCGGCGTGGGCCATTGGAAGGAATCGAATCAGTACGCACGCACTCGCACGTGCGTTAAACGTAACCCAGAAGACTGCATGGCTAATGTTCCGCCGCATTCGCGAAAAGCCCGACTTAGCGGTGTCGCTCAACCGCCTAGTCAAACAGGCGAATCGCAGCCCAGTTGAACTAACCTTGATTGAGACTTTCGATGAGTTAGCCGACAACTTCAACACGTTTCAACGCGAAGCCCGCAATCACGGCGAGCGTGCGATGAGTGTCCTGCGGTCAACGCGATATTGGGTACACGACAGCACCAGCAGTGCGTTCGGACCGGGGAAGTTTCTCGGCTACCGCCGTATGGATTTCCTCAATTACGATCTTGCCAAACTCGGCAAGTCGACTGGTGCTCAGTTCCAAGGGACGGAGAGCAAACTCGCCATTCAGAGCGTCATTGTGCATGAGTTTGCGCAATGCGTCGCTCATCCCGCAGTGCCAGGCGTGGGCCGAACGATTGCTAGGACCGGGTGCTTTCGGTAACGCGAGTACCGACAAGTGGCGATTCATCACCATTCAATTGCCGGGACGTGAGTCCACGCCCGTTTATCCCGACGAAGTAACGCAACCCGAACGCTACACCGAGGGGGCGTTGAAAACTGTTACGGTTAACGTATACGAACGCAACCCGTCGGTGCGCCGTGCGTGCATAGCTCACTACGGCGCACGATGCAACGTATGCGGGTTATCATTCCCTGAACACTACGACGGGCTTGGCGAAGGCTTCATTCACGTTCATCATTTGAAGCTGTTGTCGGATATTAGTCAGGAATATGAGATTGATCCGATTCACGACTTGCGGCCCGTCTGTCCCAATTGCCACGCGATGCTACACATTCGAGAGCCGCTGTTGACGATTGACGAACTTCGACAACGACTTCGCATAACATCGGCTCCCCATCCACCGGGACCACAACGAATGCACTGAAAGGCTCGGCTTATCGCCACAATACAGATGGCGCAGCGGACATGATGCTAATGGTAAGCCGCTGTTGTTCAAAGACCGCGCGAAGCCAAAAGAGCCGGCGCTCCGGCGCTGCCAAAGGAATCGTGTTCGAAAGGCTGGAGGATGAGACGGGCATCGTGAATTTGATTATCCGGCCCGATGTTTACGACCGTTGCCGGATGCCGCGCGGAATGCTTCCGTGCTTCAGGCCGATGGTTATGTCGAATGCCAGGGCCAGGTGCAGCACGTCATGGCGGTGCGATTGCATGACCTTACAGACTTGGTTTCCAATTGCTCCTTGCGCTCGCGTGATTTTCACCAGGCGAGCGCGGAATGCCGGACAAGTCCGCTGGCTAACCGGGAACATGGACGTTCGTGATAACTAGAACGGTAATCACGTCGGTGAATTCGTCTTTATAAGAATCGCCATTTGAACGCTCAGTTTTCGAATCTGTTCCAGCGTCAAGCGCGCATGAAAACCATTGTCGTCACGAAAGTCAAAACCACTTACATAGCTCTTCGTCTTCCTGTCCCCGTGCTGGATCGGACGAACCTTAAAATGAGAAATGGCGTTCCTCAAACTGACCACAAGCCCTCGAATCGAGTCTGGTTTGTATTTGGCATAAATTCTTTTCTTCCTGTTTTTGTTCCACCATGATCGGTGCTTACCAGGCTCTTTGATGTTGGATAGACCCCAATCCTCTCGGACCTTGGCAGAAGTGTCAGAGGGAATCTTTTCACGGTATTGCGCAGCCGGGAGAACGAGGAGACCAAGAAGGCAATTCATTAGCATAGTTGCATCACGATCCCCAGCATACGTCGCGAGAATCTCCGCAGTTCTTGTTCCGAAGTCTTTGGGCCAAGTCTTTATTTCATATGACATGCGTGAATTGTCCGAACTGGCACAAAAGCCTGCAAGGAATCGACCGACCGACCGCAATGTTGACCGCTTCATTCCGCTGGCCACTGCTGCAAAAACGTCCGTCCGTAGGCCAACTAATCGGCAAACCGCCAATCCTCAGCAATCTGCCGACCGCGAGCTTTCGTGCCAGCCTTTGCGGGGTATCGCGCGGATTCCAGCACATGACGTAGAACGGCCGCTTTCGATTCGTTCATCCAGGCGACAAGCCGCCGATTCGCCCCCGCGCCGAGCATGAGTGGATTCCCGCCTTTCGCCAAAACTCCGCCGGTTCTCCGCTGCGCTCTGGTCGCTCCTGTGCGACGCTCACGCCACGCGGATCGCGATTGCATCGCCGCTGCGCGGACCACGATCCGCGTGTCATTCACTGTCGCTTTGGCCTTTGGCCCATCGCTTCCGGCGCTCCGCTGCGCCCCGGCGGCCAGCTCCTTCAAGGGTTCGTTTGTCCGTCAATCGCCTTGCGAACGGAACAACCAAACCCTTTTTTAGAGAGGAGCTTTTTATGGCGAAGCAGAAATCCACCAACAAACCCGTCGAGGAAGTTCGGATCGGCAGCGTCAAAGCCGCTATCTGGAAGAACGAAACCGAAGGCGGCCCGCGTTTCAACGTCACGTTCCAGCGGATCTACCGCGATGAGCAGAAAGGCTGGCGGAGCACCGACAGCTTCGGCCGCGACGACTTGCTGGTGCTGGCGAAAGTCGCCGACCAGGCCCACGGCCGGATCGTCGCACTGAGTCAGCAGCAGCGGCCGCAGGAAGCATCAAAGTAGCGCTCAAAATCACAGGTCCGGTCGGGTATCCGTTCCCCGACCGGACCTCGTTTATGCTCTGAAATTTGTCGTCGCAATGCTATCATCAATGCGCAATGTGCTGCTCGCTACCGTTTGAAACTTTCGCTCCGTCACATCGCCGAACTGCTCGGTCTGAGCGTGACCGAGCTATTCGAGGAATTTTCGGAGCGGCCACGGCTGAACATCTCGATCTCGCAACGAGTGCCTATTGTGACGCTCGATGATGACCAGCGAAAGTTGGCCGTGGCCGAATGGGGATTCCTCGCACCATGGGACAAGTCAAAACGGATTTTCAACGCCGCGGGCGAAACCGTGGCAGTGAAACCGACGTTCCGCGAATCCTTCAAGCATCGTCGGTGCTTGATTCCCGCCGACGGTTTTTATGAGTGGCCGAACAAACAGCCGACTCTCATTCACTTTGCCGATGATCGGCTCTTTTGTTTTGCCGGGCTTTGGTCAGGCAACGCGATGACTATGATTACCTGCGCGCCGAACGATTTTATGCGGCCTATTCACCATAGGATGCCGGCGATTTTGCGCGATGAGGACTGTACCGCATGGATTGATCCACAATCCCCCACCACGAAATTACAATCTTTGATTGCCACGAGGAATTGGGAAGGGATGCAATCAGATGCCATTCCAAAACTGACACCTGATAGCCCGTTGTCAGCCCCGAAGTTCACGCGTGAACATTAACTGGTGATGCAATTGCTCGGCGCAAAGCGCGAGCAGTGCCAGGACCCGAAGGTCATCCGACCAGATCGGCCTGGCCGCCTTGGCTTTACTCGCGTCGATGTAAAACCGCTCGCCGATGATCCGCGTCGGCTGCGTGCGATACTCCACCGTCTTGATCGCCCGCAGGATCAACTCGGCGTAGGGCTGGCGGATGGAGAGGGCGAGCATGTTTCATTTTATCGGCACGAAACAGGTGGCTATTGACGTGCCCTCAAGAGTGCTTTGCACCTCCAACCTCAGCACAGTAATCTAGTATCGAATGGCGAAGAAAAAGGGCGACCACTCGAAAGAGCAGTCACCGGAGAGCGTCGTTTCACGCTCGTCGGACAAGCCATTCGTCTTTATCAGCCACGATACCCGCGATGCCGAGATAGCCGAGGCGTTCGAGAACTTACTTCGTGATGCGAGCGGCGGAATGCTACCCTCATTCCGATCCTCCGACAAAAAGGGCACCACTGGCATTCCCTTCGGCGAGGAGTGGTACGCCGCCGTCATGAGCAAGCTCGGGCAGGCGAGCGATGTCGTTGCACTCCTAACCCCGCACAGTGTCGGACGGCCGTGGATACTCTATGAGGCTGGCGTCGCGAAAGGCTCGCGCAACACCAAGGCATACGGGGTCGCGATCGGCATTCCACTCAATAAGGCAATTGGCGGTCCCTTTGGTCAATTCCAGAACCTCGAGGCTAAGGAAGCCGAACTAACTAGGCTCGTCCTCGATCTCATTCACCGAAATCGGGACGCCGACCCGCGTCAGGAAGCTGTTAAACATTGCGTGGACGTTTTCCTTGAACAAGTTGGTAAGTTGGTCAAGACTTCCTTTGACGATGCTGGTGCAGAAACCGCGGAAGAACAAGGCGAGGTCAGCGTCGCCAAGATGTTCGAAGAGGTGAAGGTCTTGGTTCGCGACCTTCCTGAACGACTAGATTCGCAACTTCACGAACTTCGAGGGCCATTTCGGCGGATGCGGCGAGAGGTACCTCCAGACATCATAATGCACGAACTGATGCGCAATCGAGAGTTTGGGCATGATTCACCAGCGCTCGGGCTCCTGATTTTTCTCGGATTCTTCCGAGATGATCTTCCCTGGATTTACGATCTCGGGCTTGAATACTACCGCGCAACGCAAAGTGGTGATGAGAAGTCCATTCGGCAAGCGAGCGCCGCATTTCGGCATGCAACACGCCTGCTCCGTCATGAGCCGATGATGTTCGAGCTCTGGGGTCCGAGAGGCGAAGAGGCATTCCACATGCTCCGACATGCGTTGAAGGAAATCGATCATTTGCTCGAGATGGAACGGCGGCCACGCAAGGGGCGAGAGGAAGCGGAGAAGCCTGACACGGGTAAGGCGTGACTTTTTGATCACTCACCGCGAACGTTCCCAAGGCCCAGGCTACCCGCGCTGAATGGTTTGACGGACACACAATGCCCCAGTTGATGCAATCGCTTCCGCATTGGTTACAGCTGACACTTCTCATCGTTCCAGGTGTCAGTGCGATTCTCGCGGCGACGGGCCTGTTTCTAAACTTCTATCAGTCGCGACGCACGAACGCGCAGGCAAGGGCCTCATTAGTCGCGGGATGCCTGAAGGGCTTCATTGATGACGACGCGATTCAACGCGCATTCTACCTCATCGAGTACAGCAAGTTCGATTATGACTCCGGCTTCCACGATTCAGAGACAGAACGCGACGTGGACAAGCTGTTGCGGCATTTCGCCAATCTGGCCCTCTCTTGGCAGAGCGGATTGCTGAGCATCAAAGACATACGCCCAATGCAATATTATCTTCTGCGTGTGATGACAAACCCCGGCATACGGAAGTATATGAGATTCATGGAGTCTTGGACGGAGAACCTCGGCGTCGCCGGACACCCATACGCGGTACTTGAACAACTGTGTCAAGCGCTATTGAAGGGAGGAAGAGCATGCCCACACGGAAAACTTCCGTAAAGTCATTTGGAGACACCGCCAAGAGTCTTGCGCGAAATCCGCTGGGCATCATTGCTCTGTTCATCGTCCTTGTGTACGGATTCGCTTCGCTCGTAACGGCATTCGCGGGTTCTTTCAGCGCCGGTGAGCGATTGCCTTTGATCTGGTTCCTTGTGCTCTTCCCCGTGCTCGTCTTAGGTGTCTTCGCGTGGCTGGTAAGCAGACATGGTGGGAAGTTGTATAGCCCATCCGACTTTCGAGATGAAGGGAACTATGTCCGCGTCCAACTTAATCGGCTCGAAGCAGCGGTTGAGAAGGTTGGGATAGCGCCGCCTCAAACAAAACAATCGGCGAGCAATGCGGCGCTCCTCCAGAGTCGGCACAGCGATTCTCGATTGGCAGTCGCGCAGACTCGCCTTGAGGTGGAAAGAGAGCTGTTTCTTCTTTCCCGATTTACGCTGAAAGACGGCGGAAGCCCGGGCTGGCCCGTGCGTGAATACCTTGAGTGCCTGCGGGCGGAACGTGTCCTGGAGCCGCAATTTGCGGAGAGCTTGGAGGAATTTGTCGAACTGGCAAACACAATTGTTCACGGAACAGCGGCGACAGATGAGCATCTTGAGCGATCTGCCAAATTAGGCAGTTCTTTGATGGCACGCTTACATCACAAGCGACTCGTGGCCGAGATGGAACGTGACTTCGGCGGTCATGGCCTATGGCATATGCGCCGACGTGGTCCCGGAATCGATGAGAAATATCACTTCTGGTCCGCCGTGGCGGCAACTCTTCCCCAGTTTGACTATGACTATGACGTTTATGTGGAAGCTGCAAAACGTCACAATGAACGCGACCAACCAAACGGCGGACACCACTCCGTCTACATTTTGCCGCTTGACGAGTTCGTTTCCGTTCTTGAATTTCGTGCGCAAGAACTTGAACGAATCATTCCAACCTGGGGAAAAGCAAATTGGGATGAAGATGACATTGTCCGATGGCAATGGCCAAAGGAATGGGGAGATATCGGCTGGGATGGCCCCATTCTCCACGAAAGAAAATCTCTATGGGCAGCCGAGGAAGATTTGATGCGCACATGCGCCGCGATCCGGATTTACCGCGCAACTTTCCAAGCCAACTCATGAGGGACGGGAAAGAGTGGACGGAAAAAGGTGAAATCCATCTGTCTTTCGTTCTTGCCGCGAACGCTCGAACTTCCGGCGCGAAAGTTCGATGATTCGGTTCGAAAGCTGCGCCCTCAATCCGAACGCTCGTGCTTTCGATTCAACCGGACGCGCTTTCAATTTGAACGCGAGTAGTCTCGTTTCCAAGCCGTAACGGAATGAAATCCTCATTCAAGAATGCGAATGCAGGAGAGAGGGCCTCCAAGTCCGGCCCTCTCTCCCGCACCCTCTCTCCTTGGCCCCAAATCCGTTGAGTGGTGCTGTCGGAAACAATAAGGACGGTTTCTGCATATTGCACCTATTGGCTACGAGTTCAGGGTTGTTTGGGTGTCCCCATTGTGAAGTCTTGGCGATCGTTTGACCCACTGTCTCAGTTCCGCTTCCTTCGCCGCATTGAGATCGACCAGCCATGCCGAGCCAGCCGTCCGCCGGCTGGCGCTGACAATGCCGTGCTCGATCCAGTAGTAGACGACGTGGATACTCACTCCAAACTTTTCGCAGATTTCCTTCACCGGCAATTCATCCGGTCGTTTGATCGATGGTTGAGAGACATTGTGCCGATGCCGAATCCACCGAATCATTTCGGAAGTAAACGGCTTCCCGGTGGCGCTGACGATGTTTCGACTGTTCAGTTCAGCGGCGATCTCAGGGTCGTGCATCGAACCGGCCATTTCACGCACCTGGGCCACCAACTCTTTGGGATATCCCAGCGCGCTGCCCGACGAGCGATTCGGCTCGATCATAATGTCTTCGCAGGCTCCGCCTTGCCAGCGCACATGCAACACCGCTTGTTTGGAATCGTTTTGCTTTTCCACAGTGATGTCCTTAATCAGCATGCGCAGGATTCGCTTGCGGTCGCGGGCTTGCGTGGTCGGCGCATTCCACAGCGCCGGCAGATCGTGGGCAAGGCGACGAATCGCCTCCTGTTCCTTATCGCTGACGGCCTCGACTTGCTGTTGCTGCTCATACTCTTTGCGCAGGCGGTCCAATTCCGTCAGAGCTTCATTCCATTGGCTTTCCAGCGTCGCGGCCACCAGACGGTTGGCCGGGTCAACCTTTTCATAGCGGCGCTGCGCGAGATCTGCCTCATACCCAGCGCGATCCAATTGCAATTGCCACTGCCGATTCACGGACTCCTGCTGACGATGCAACTGATCCATCGCCTTGAGGGCAATTTCAATTTGCATCGGCTGCATCACTTCAAGCGCGCGACGACTCACTGCCTCATCCACGGGATCGGCGTTCAGGCTCATGCAGGTGCGGCGTAAAAGCCCCTCGCTCAGGAGGCGGCCGCAGAGGTATCTGCATCGAACGCCGCCGTCGCCGTGATAGCGCACGCCCAGACGCCGACCGCAGCCTGCGCACAGCAAAAGTCCCTGCAACAGTCCGCGTCCTTCGCGCACCGGCCCCGGCACCGGTGTCTGTCCGCCGACAGTCTGGTTTTTCCGCAGCATCGCTTGATTCTCCAGGAACGTCGGCCAGTCGATGTACGCTGGATGATGATTCTCGATCTTCACGGTCCAGGATTCCATGGGCAGTTTACTGGTGTGCCGGTGGATTTTTCCATCGGCGTCCGGTCGACGAATATATCGCCGCTGACCATACGCGTAGACGCCGGCGTAAGTGGGATTCTTGAGCACCGACAACGCCCGGCTGGTTGAGAGCCGTTCCCACTGAAGCTTGCCATCCCAGGCTCCGCCGTAAAACCGCTTGGGAAACAGCAGGCCCTTGTCGGCGAAGTCGTGAGCGACAGCGTAGGCGCTTCCGGTCTGGCGGAAGCTGTCGAATAATTGATGCACAATGTGCTGGACCTGCTGATCGGGATCCAACGATAACTCGCCCCAATTCATCATGGAACAGACCAACCGCCAGGGGTGTGCGAAGCTCGCCTTTTCTCGCTTTATTGAGCCTGCCTCCCTGCAACCGCGCTCGCATGAAGTGCAATTCAGCCTGAGACATGGTTCCCTTGAGTCCCAGCAGGAGTTGGTCGTTGAAGTCGGAGGGGTCGTAACACCCGTCCTCGTCGATAATCAGTGTGCCGCCCAGCGCGGCCAGTTCCAGCAGACGATGC
The DNA here is from genome assembly GCA_963773725.1 of uncultured Phycisphaerales bacterium. Classification (GTDB taxonomy): domain Bacteria; phylum Planctomycetota; class Phycisphaerae; order Tepidisphaerales; family Tepidisphaeraceae; genus PALSA-1353. Next base: position 169,704 of record CAVZCA010000004.1, on the reverse strand, counting down.
CAATCCGCGCAGCATCGCGACAGCCGCGAGGCTTCCAGCGCGAAGATCGCCCCGACCTTACCCATCGAGACATCGGCCACCAACATCTTAAAGTCCTCACGAGGCGCATCCGGCGAGGAGCCCGACTGACCGAGGTCGCCGTCCATGACGCGGATGAGATGGGGAAGCCAGCCCAGTTCTCTGCCTTTTCCTGCAACGCATACTGTCTCTGTGTGCTCTCCTGATGGTGAAGAAGCTGCCGCGGGGTTGACTGACGGAGATAGATACAGGCGACGAGGCTCAAGTGCCGGCTCTGAATCTTGTTGTTCATCGAACACCTTCCTTGGACGCACTGGATGACACCGACAGGTACGTTGGGGCCGAGACACTTCTGGAGCATGTGGGCAACGACGCGGGCGATTGCATCGACATCGTCGGGATGAGAAAAAGTGACAATGTTGGTGGTTGGCCTCCATGCCAAAGCGCTCCATGCGAGATGCGAATCAGATTCGGTCGAGTGCTGAACCGATCGGCGCGAACCGTAAATTTTGGCATCGTGGCTCCTTTCACGTCAATCTAATTTTCGCGAGAACGCGAGGTAGATCGTTCGACGATTCGCACCAGACTCAACAGGTATCGCGTATTGAGGATTGGCTTGGGATCTTCAAGCAATTGATCCCATGTCGCGGGACTGCGGTCAGTCCACTCCATCGGAACAAACTGTGTGTTTCCACAGGAATCGATCAAACCGAGCATTCTCACGCCTGCAATATCCCTGCATTTGCAAATCTCAAATCGCTGGCCATGCCAGGGATGGAATGGATGAGTGATCGTGATCCATCCCGAAGGTTTGTTGAGAGGATGTGCAGTTGGCAAAGACGGTAAGGATGGCGCCGGGAACATTCGGGGAAGGTAGGCCCGCTGTTGTTGAAAGGCCGCACGCGGCCAGAAGCAGCGGGCCTACGGCATGTTGGTTCGACTGCGCTATCGAAACGCCACCAGCCGGGTACGGCCTTGCCATGCTCGCCTCCTCGGGGAAATCCGACGGTGAGGTTGAGCAGGTGAAGCGCCGGATTTCCCCTGCGGGCCTGCGCGTGGCATGGCGTTCGTCCGCTGCGCTCACGTTCCCGTCGCCAGCAGGAAAGATTTCTCTTTTTTAGACCTCCCGGCCGCTTCTTTCGAAGCCGGGAGGTCAAAAAATTGCTTGGGCCTTTGTGGGCCTAAGCCATCCCGGTTTGGAGTTTTCTTCCTTTTCGGGAGGTGCTTTGTGGCACACGAGATCGACCAGACAACGGGACGAGCGGCAGTTTTTGTGACGGGCGAGCCTGCTTGGCATCGCTTGGGCACTGTGATCGAGCAGGCAACCACCAGCGCCGAGGCGATTCAACTCGCCGGGCTGGATTGGCGCGTTGAGCAATGGCCGGTCCGGGCTTTCGACCCGGACAACAACAGTATCGAGGCTGGAATTCCCGACACCGTGGCGAATGTCCGAACCGACACCAAGGCGGTATTGGGCGTGGTTGGGCGGCGCTATCGGGTGTTCCAGAACCATGAAGCTTTCGACTTCATGGACGGATTGGTTGGCGACAAGCTGGCCATGTACGAGACGGCGGGCAGTCTGCACGGTGGCAAGCGCGTGTGGATGATGGCCAGCATTCCCAAAGAGTATCGGGCCGGGCCGGACGACCTGATTAAGCCGTATGTGCTTTTGACCAACACGCACGACGGAAGCCAGGCGCTTCGGATGATCCCGACGACGGTGCGCGTGGTGTGTCAGAACACGTTGAATCTGGCTTTGCGGGAATCCGGCGTTGAGGGATTGACCATTTCCCACCACCCGAGGTTGGAGAGCCGGATTGCTGAAGCGCGGGCCAAGCTCGGCATCATCGCGGCGCGGTTCGACAAGTTTGATGATGAACTTCACGCGATGCTTGCCAAGGAACTGACCGTCACCGAGGCGGGTGGGTATTTCCGTGGACTGTCCGGCGCGGAATTGCCGGGGCAATCGGCCCGGCAGAAGAAAAGCCGCGAGCAGATTTTCGGACAGATGCTCGACAACTTCGATAACGACCGCAACACGCTTCCCGGTGTGAAGCACACCGCATGGGGCGCATACAACGCGGTCAGTGAATGGGCCGACCATCAGCGGAAGTATCGCGGCGCGTCACCCGCCGACAAGCTGGACCGTCAATTGGATTCGGTTTGGTTCGGCCAATCCCATCAACTCAAGCAAGCCGCGTATCACGGCGCGTTGGAACTGGCGGGCGTTGCCTGAACCGGCGACCCCTCCCCGAACCCGTCCCGGTGCGCATGGAGGCGCGTCGGGGCGGGCTGGGGAGCGGTCGTCAATGGGACGCCGCATTCACAAGTGGCCATTTACACAAGGAGATTCATCATGGCCAGCTACAACCGAGTGATCCTTATGGGCAACCTCACCCGCGACCCGGAGCTTAAGACGCTTCCGAGTCAGACGGTGGTTTGCGATTTTGCGCTGGCGGTCAACCGCCGGTGGAAAGACTCAAGCGGCGAGGCCCGCGAGGAAGTCTTGTTCATCGACTGCGCCGCGTTTGGCAAGACCGGGCAGACGATTCAAGAGAGCCTGACCAAGGGCCGACCCATCCACATTGAAGGCCATCTACGGCTGGAACAGTGGGAGCAGGAGGACGGCCAGCGCCGCAGCAAGATTCGCGTGGTCGTCGAGCAGTTCCGATTTGTGGATCGGAAGCCCGGCAGCGGTCAGGCCGCGAACAACCGTGGGCCAAAGTCAGGCCGAGGCCGCAGCGGCGGGCGCAATGGACGGACGACCGAGCAGTCCCCGGCACTCGCCGGTGCGCGTGAGGAAATCCCGATCTGATGTTCCGCCAAATAGATTGACTGATTTTCTTAAACCCTATTACCCAATCGAGGTGTATTGTGAATCGAATAGTATCCCCATCCCGTGACGTTCAAATCTCTGTCCCAATGTCCAAGCTGGTGCCGAGCCGCCGCAATCCGCGGCGCGTGAAGCCCGAGCGCAATGCGCATCGCCGCATGGTGGCTTCCATCCGGGCGCATGGATTGCTGGCCCCGCTGGTGGTCCGAGCGGATGAAAACACATCCGGCGGTTTCAAGGTGATTGCGGGCAACCGCCGGTTGGCGGCGCTGCGCGAGGTGTACAAGGAGGCAGGCCGACCGCCGAAGGTTCCCTGCGTCCTGCGTTCCGTGGACGACAACACCGCCGACGCTTTGGCGCTGGCGGAAAACTTCGTCCGTGAGCCGATGCACCCGCTGGACGAAGCCGAAGCCTTCGCGCAACTGGCCCGCGAGGAGGCCAAGGGCGTTGAGGCCATCGCCGCCGAGTTCGGCGTGAGCCAGCCCTATGTGCGCCAGCGCATGAAGCTGGCCACGCTGGCCGAGCCGGTGAAAGCGGCGTATCGCCAGGGCGCAATCGACACCGCGACCGCCGAGGCGTTCGCTTCCGTTCCGGCAGACCGCCAATTGGAAGTCTGGCAGGAAGTGGGCGGCAACCCGCAACACGCGCAGCACATCCGCAACGTGATTGCCAATGCGTGGATCGACGCCGCATCCGCGACGTTCGATGTGTCCAAACTCCCGGACACCGCCGTCAGCCGAGACTTGTTCGCCGAGCGCGTGCTGGTCGAGCGAAGGTGTTCATGGAGGCGCAGGCCGAGGCGTTGTTGGCGCAGCGTCAAGCTTTGATCGAGGATGGTTGGGCCGAAGTCGTTGTTGGCCCGCAGGCCGACGTGCAGGACCGGCTATTCTCCATGACTCAAGCTCCGCAGGAGTATGACGAGCCGACGACGGCCAAACTCAAGAAGTTGGCCGACAAACGGGCCAAGCTGGAGTCAAAGATCGAAGAACTCGACGAGTCCGACCAAGGCGCGTTCGAGGCCGTCCAGAACAAGCTGGAGGCGCTGGACGATGAGGAACAGACCTTGACCAAAGCCGCCGAAGTCCACTACACCGAAGCGACCAAGGCGGTGGGCACGACATTCCTTCTGCTCGATCCGGATGGTCGAGTCCGGCGAGAACATCGCATTCCACGAACTCGCCACGGTGTATCCGGCAATGGCAACGGTCATGCCGGGGACGGCTCGACGGAAGCGCCCAAGCCGCCCACGTCGGACGACCTGCGCGAGGGTCAGCTTGCAACCACCTTCACGCATCAGGCGCTTGGGGTGCGCGAAGCGTTGTTGAAAGAGGCCGCGACGCGCAAGCGCATTCTGGCCCTGATCCTGCATGACAAGGTGCGCAGCGAAGCGCTGGCCATCCGGCATGATGCCAATGGCTCGACGGTTCATGCCGACAACGCCGAAGGATTTTCGTCGTCGGCGCTCGACACGCTGCGCAAGCGCCGGGCCGAACTGGACCCGCTGCATGGCAAGCACTATGTCGAAGATCATGCCGCCTATACCGCCGTGCGGGCGCTTTCCGACAAGAAGGTGGATGCCTTGATCGACCTTCTGACGGTCGAATGCGTCACGGCCCACCTGCAGCGCCGGACCGATTTGGTCTGGCGTCTGGCCGAGGAATTGGGCGTGAACGTGCGCCGATACTGGCGTCCTGACGAACGATGGTTGTCGGGCTACCAGAAGATTCAACTGGCGCACCTGATCGGTGAGTTGCAGGGTCCAGTCCACGTCGCACCCGCTGAGTCGAAAAAGAAAAGCGAGCTTGTGACGGAGCTCGCCAAGCTCTTCACCGATGCTGCTGAAGGCAAGTTGGACGATGCCAAGCTTGCCGCCAAGTTGAACGCTTGGCTACCGTCGAATCTGCGGGAACCGCCGCAGACCGGCGGTCGCAAACGGGCAACCGCCGAAAAGGCGAGCGCCTCCGCTGCATAAGCGAGATCGCTTCCTTCTTTGAAGCCAAAGCCGGGTCAGGTGTTCCTGATCCGGCTTCTTCTTATCTGGTATCGACGCTGGATGGCTACATGAGGTTTGGGCGAAGATGCCAATCATACTGTTATTGGGGAAGGGCGCTGGCGTTGGTGAAATTGTCCTTGTAGGCTTCAGTCCGTTGTTGATGTGATTGATGATCGACTAGACGTGTTTACAGACTACAATGCCTTCTGACTACGCAATTCATTCCGATTTGCTCGTCTACTGGACGGGCGCAAAAGACATCGAAAAGGATTGCAAAACGGCTGGTTGGAACCGAGACAACTGTCCGAAGGAGGAGAGGGAAAACACCCAGGTCATAAACGCATACGTGGAGCGATTAACAAGCATTCTTAAATATGGACTCTGGATGACGAATCAATCGCCGCCGGAGATCGGCTCAGGCAGTACGCTTCAAGAAGCGCCGTGCTCGTGTTTCACCGAGCTTAAACTTTCCCAGTCACAAAACCACGCAGCGCGATATGGAAGACTCGGTTTGGCCTTTAAGCGGCCATTTCTTTTCGAGCGTGGCGGAAGACCAGTGGTATATTACAGCAGCAAGGAGGGTCGATGGATGATGCAAGACAAGTTTCTGCATTCATGTGCGAAGGACCTCCACGATAAACGCTTGATGCACTTTTTCCAGCCGATGAATAGTGGCCATCAACTCAACTATGACCTGTATTCGGAGTCCGAGTGGCGTATCGTCTTTGATGATCAATTATGCAATGATGGGAGAATCGTCGATCCAAGGAATGCGAAGTCTGCCGCATTTGAGTATTTCAACAAATTGCCGCCGGATCAGCAGAATAAACTTCGCTATTTGATCCCGGTCGATGGGTGGCTTGCGTTGATTATCTACCCGACCCTCAGCATAAAGAACATTGCACAGCAGCCAGGCCACCCCATTCGAGCGCTATTGGAATCCATCAAAGGGAATAAAATGGATCATGCGAATCAAGTCGAAGGCGGGAACTTCCCGGTCGAAATAGACCTCGACTTGTGCCGACACTTTTAACAAGCGATCTGGTGAATGCCATTGACCGGGCGAGCCAAATTGGAATTGCTGGCCTTGGTCACTCCCACGGATGCGGTCGTCGTGCAATCGGGTAGCGCAGCGCCGAGCAGAAATACTCCCCCAAGGCCCGGCCACGGTTGCTCCCTTGCGCAACCTTCAACCAGTAGTAGTGCCAGAGAATGATCTGAAAGTAGATCGCCACCGTCGCCAAGACCGGCCAGAGGAACACGACGGCCTGGCCTTGCTGGCGGTAGCTGCTGACCGCCCAGCACCCGAGCCAGACCCATGCCGCCGTCTCGGCAAGTCCCGCCAACACGATCACCAGCTTTACCAGCGGCAACAGCACGCTGAGCGACATGACGGTCAAGGTTTCTCTCAGCACGCGCACGGTACACCTGCCTTCGCATCCAGACTCGCAACGCTCGTGAACGTTAGGACGGTTCCTATCGTTCACTCAGCATTGGTTTTCCATGCAGTATTATAACTCGCCTCCGCATTTTTGACTCGATCTTTCTCTCATTTTGCCGCGATCATTCCGCTCGAATCTATCCAGCCAGATTCAATTTGACTTGGGCTGAATAGTTGGTATTATTAACTCTATCAACCTTGATAATAAATCGGTTTTCCATCTGGCTGGATAGATTTCTGTCTGGCTGAATAAGAAGAGGAGAAGAAATTGAGGAGGGCAAGGTAAAAGGAAGCGAGTCGGTGTTTTTGCAAGTCTCGGTCGCATGAAGATTTGCAACGACTTGCCTGCTGTTTGACCGAGTCGGTTTCGAGTCGGTCACTTTTGCCTCGCGTTGTGCGGCCCCAAAGCGCCTTGGAGGACGTATGCCAGGGAGTTTCAAGCCATCGTCGGATCGTGTGGATGCGGATCGAATCGGTCGCATGGGCGGCCGCCGGCAGCGCGAGCCGAGCGTGAACAGCCAGATCGCCCGGCGGCTGCGCGGCTTCCGCGGGCGCAAGGCCAAGCGGTTCGGCGGACCCGCCGGCGCATTCACCGCGCGCGAGCGCGTGGTCGTCAAGGCGCTGGTCAGCCGTCACAAGCCCGGCAAAGCGCGGGGGAGTTTGGCGCGCCATGTCACCTACCTGGGACGGGAGAGCGCCAGCGCCGATGGGAAGCGTGGAGTGTTTTACGACGCAGCGCGGGACGGGGTGGACGCCAAACAGGAGGCCGTCCAGTGGCGCCGGACCGGCATCACTTCCGCCTGATCGTGTCGCCGGAGCATGGCGCCGACATCCCGGACATGACAGCGTATGTGCGTGAAGTGATGAAGCGCGTGCAGCGGGATTTGGACACCAAGCTCCAGTGGATCGCCGTCAATCACCACAACACCGACAACCCCCATGCGCACATCCTGCTGCGGGGGAAGCAGGCGGACGGGACCGATCTGGTCATTCCGCGACAATATATATCGTATGGAATCCGGGACCGAGCCTGCGAGGTAGCGACCGAACTGCTGGGGGAACGGAGCGCCCAGGAGGTTCAATTGGCCAAGACCAAGGAGGTCGAAGCCGAGCGGTTCACCTCCCTGGACCGGATGATCGACCGACATTTGGAGAGCGGAAAGATCGACATCTCGCCCTCCCGGCGCATCGGCTTTTGCGCCGAGGACCGGCTGCTGGTGGTGGGACGGCTGTCGTTTCTGGAGAAGATGGATTTGGCGCACAAGGGGCGGGGAACGACCTGGCACGTCGAGGAGAACTTCAAACAGGCGTTGCGCGAACTGGGCAACCGCAACGACATCATCGCTCAACTCTACGGCAGTTTGGGGAACGAGGCCGGACGGGTGCAGCGCATGACCGGGGGAGCCGAGCCGTCGGTTCCGGTATCCGGCGTGGTGATTGCCAAGGGAAGTCCCGATGAGATCGGGGAGGATCGGTTCGTCGTACTACGGGATGCGGCAGGCCAAGCGCGCTATGGGCGGGTTCGGGACAACGAGACGTACCGGGATCTGGAGATCGGTTCGGTGGCGGAGTTGGGCGCGGGAACCCACCGCCGCCAGCAGGTCACGGCGCAGATCGCAGCCGTCGCTAAAGTGAACAACGGGGTCTACTCGGCCCAGTTGCATGAAGCCTATCTGCGCGTGTCCCAGGCGGACCCGACCGACCGCGAGATTGAATCCGCCGTCCGCTCAGCGGCGTTCCGGCTGGACTTCGTTGCCGGATTCGAGGAATCGGGAGTGCGCGCACCGCGGCACGGTGAGTACGCCGTTGATGTAGTTGCCTTCGCGCAATTCAGTCAGCGGGGAAGTTATCGAACGGACGTGCGCGTGATCGCGGAACGTTCCCTGACGGAGCAGATTGAGGCGCACGCCGTCACCTGGCTGGATCGACAAGCGTTCGGTGACATGCCGGATGCGCGCATGGCGAACCATCCCGCGGCGCTGGATGCCGTTCAGCAGAGGCGGGATTGGCTGGTTCAAAATGGGTACGCCGAGCGAACGGACGGCGACGGAGGAACGGTGCGCCCGCTGCCCGGAGCGCTCCAGCAGCTTGCCTTCGAGGAGCGCAGGGCACTGGAGGAACAACTAGAAAGTAAGTACGACCGGCCGGTTGTCGAACTTCCCAAAGGGGGTATCGTCGAAGGGAAGTATGCCGGCACGGAGCATCTTCATGCCGGCAAGCTGGCCGTTGTTGTGACCGAGGAGAGTGTTTTCGTATCACCTATAAGCAAGACGCCGGATGTTGCGGCCGGCAATGAAGTCAGCCTCGAGCGCACCACTGCGCAGGATGCCACTGTGGAATTGGCGGCCGGACAGTCCATTGACCTTGATGCGGGGCTGTCCCTTGGCGGACCGGGGGCTGAGATATGACCGCTCGACGGCTCATCATCGCGTATGCGCTGATACTTCTGGCCGGCCTGATCGCCGCCACGCAATGGGTGGGCTACCGGCTGAATTACCATCCGGCGCTGGGCGGATTGCACATGGGTACGCACGTTGTCTATCCGCCGTGGGCGCTGTTCATCTGGGCCCGACGGTTTGGCAACGACATCCCCGACACTTTGAACATTGGCTATGCCGTCATCGGGGGTTCGTTCGTTCTGGCGACCTTCATGTTGGTGGTGGCGCGCCGGTTTCGCACCATCCCGGTGCGCGAACTCGGCCGGGATCGGTGGGCCACGAAGCGCGATATGAAAACGGCGGGGTTATTGAGCGGACACGGAACCGTCCTGGGATGCGCGCATGGGCGCTATCTGACCTATGACGGACCGGAGCATCAATTGATCTCCGGTGCCAGCCGGTCGGGCAAGGGGGTTGGCCATGTGATTCCCACGCTCTTGAATTGGAATGGAAGCGTCCTGGCCTATGACGTGAAGAACGAACTGTGGGATGTCACCGCCGGCTTCCGGGCGACGCTCGGCCCTTGCCTGTTCTTCAATCCGACGCGGCCTGACAGCGCCCGATTCAATCCCCTCTTTGAAATCCGCCGAGGGGCGAACGAAATCCGGGACGCGCAGAACATCGTCGAGATGCTGGTCAATCCAACCGGCGCAAAACACACGATGGACATTTGGGACCAGCAGGCCAGCCAGTTTCTCGTGGCGCTGATCCTGCACGTGTTGTACACCGAGCCGGAATCCCACAAGAACCTGGCGACGGTCCGGGCGCGGTTGTTGGATTTCAAGAACACCAGCAAGGCAATGATCCGCACGCCGCACCGCTTCAATCCACAGACGGGCGTGCCGGAAGTTCATCCGGAAGTGGCGCTAGTGGCCAACGAGCTGCGCCGCCAGCCCGAGAAATTCCAGGCGAGCGTGTGCGGCACGGCCGCAGCATACCTCACGTTGTGGGCGGACGACATCGTTGCCCGCAACACGGCAACCAGCGACTTTCGGCTCAGCGATTTGGTCTGCTTAGATCGGCCCATGACGCTCTACCTCCAGCCACCGCCCTCAGATGCGCCGCGCTGCGCCGATTGGTGCGCCTGATGATTAACCAGGCCTGTCGAGGCGCTGATGGAATACCTCGATCGCGACGCCGTGGGACGGCCCAAACGGCATCGACTCCTCTTGTCACTCGATGAGTTCCCGACGCTGGGACGGCTGGACTTCTTCACGATGAACCTGCGCCAGATGGCCGGCTACGGAATCAAGGCGCACCTGATCGTTCAATCCTTCAACGACATCATTGAACAGTACGGGACCAACAACACGATCCTGGACAATTGCCACATCCTGACCACCTTCGCCGCAGCCGATACCGTCACCTGCCAGCGCATCAGCCAGATGACGGGAACCGTGACCGAATACCGGGAAAGCTATTCGCAGCCGGGACGGCATTGGGGCGCTCGAACCATCAGTCACAGCGAGCATGTCCGGCCGCTGTTGTCGCTCGGGGATATCCGGGAATTACCGGTGGACGATCAGCTTGTTTTTGTGACGGGGTACAAACCGATGCGAACCCGGAAGCTCCGCTATTTCGCAGATCGGACGTTCATGGCGCGCGTGTTGCCAGCGCCGGACCAATCGCTGCACCTGAATAGTCCCGGCAAACCTCCGATCGACTGGCTGCGCGAACGCGCGAAGGGACCGCCGTTGCCCGCTCCGCTGACAAATCCTCTTTTCGATCCGGCGTTGGTCCACGGCTCGGTTGATCCGGATGAGCACGAATTGGAGCATGAGATCGATGGCGGGGATCGGGATGATGCGAAGGGGGACCTGTGAAAGGGAATCGCGTTCAAGTCACGGTTCGGCTGGAGCCGCAGGTGTTGCAGGCGGCCAAGCAGCGGGCGAGCGAGATGAAAGTGTCTCTTTCCGCGGCACTTGCCGAGGCGGCGAAGGAATCGCTGCTGTCCAGTTACCGCAGCGAGCGCGAACAGGAAATCCTCAAGGCCGCCGACCGGAACTTCCATGCGGTGCGACGATTGGAGCAGCAGCTTCGGCTGGACATTCAGGTGCTCAAGGAAATGGTTGGGCTGGGGATGCGATCGTTCTTCAATCACACGACGGCGATTCCCGATACCCTGAAGACGGCGGCGCTGCTCAGCGGCAAGCAACGGTTCCATCGCTTTCTGGATCTACTTGCCAGAAATCTTCGCACCGGCGACTCGATCTTGAGTGACATTCCCTCCATTGAACCGGAAGCGGAGGTGGGGAAGTCGTCATCACAGATCGACGCCGCTACGAAATCTGTCCAACCGGAGCAAAGCGCGAAAACGGTCGTGGTCGAGAGTGTTGGCACCAACGATATGCGACCATCGCCAGCGCACGCAACGGCGCATTCATCGTCCCGGCAACTTTCGCATGGACGTGAGAGCTGGGGATTATTCGGGCGAGCGGGCGAGAAGTGATCGAACGAATGGAAGGCGGCAGTCAATCATGGCATCCAACACAAGCACCGTTCATCATCGTCATCAGGAAAGTTTGTATCACGCGCTGGGTCCGTTGGTGGCCGATGCCCTCGCCCAACCTGACGTGGTGGAAATTATGGCCAACCCCGATGGTACGTTGTGGGTAGATCGGGCTGGCGTCGGGCGGGAGAAGATTGGCCGAATTGAACCGCCGGCAGCGGAAACCACAATTCGACTGCTGGCCAGCCACATGGGTGAGACGGTCACGCCGGAACGGCCCGCCGTTGCAGGTGTCCTGCCGCGGAGTGGAGAGCGATTCCAGGGATTGTTGCCGCCGTTGGCCGAGCGGCCCGTGTTCACCATCCGCAAGCGCGCGTCGATTGTATTTACCCTCGACGATTATGTGGCCAAGGGAATTCTTCCGGCGGATGGAGCCGAAGTTATTCGTCGTGCCGTTGTTGACCGGAAGAACATTCTAGTCGCCGGTGGAACCGGGTCGGGAAAAACCACGCTGGTCAACGCAATCCTGTCGGAGCCGCCGTTCAGGAGCGATCGCATCGTTCTCATTGAGGACACCAAGGAGCTTCAATGCCCGGCGGACGACAAGGTAGAGTTGCTGACGAAGAATACCGAGCCGCGCGTGACGATGACCGACTTGCTTCGCATGACACTGCGTCTTCGCCCGGATCGGATCATCATCGGGGAGGTGCGCGGACCTGAAGCGTTGGCGATGCTCAAGGCATGGAACACCGGTCATCCGGGCGGGGTGGCGACGATTCACGCAAACTCGGCTGTCGATGCGCTGCGGCGTATCGAAGACTTGGTGGGCGAGGCGTCGCAGATCGTTCCCAAACGGTCCATCGCGTCATCGGTGAATCTGCTCATCTTCATTGAGCGCACCAACGTGCGGCCGGGCCGAGCCGTCCGCAGTATCGTGGAGGTCAAAGGATTCGACGATAACGATTATGTGCTCCACGAATTGAAGAGCGACAACTGAAAACCCCCGAGCGTTTTTCAGTTGAGCCAACTCGCGATAGTGGTAATCATTTGCTATCGGAGGGTCGCATCAGCACGACATTTTAGGCTCATGTACAGGTGTTTCGACGTGCTCCAGCTTCATCGCCTGATTCCACGCGCCTCACACTGGCTGCAAAGTGATGCGCTCGGTACACTCCGCACTAATGCCCGGCTCAGCCACTTCGTTGTCATCCGAAGGCCTCCGGACAGGCACGTGGCTCCCATGTGTCGAGCGCCGTTGCCGCACTGGGGAGAAACTGGCGGCGTTGGCGCATGACTCCATATCACAGCCAATATTGGGCGCATTTGCTGACCCTCAAGGGGCCGTCAGGCAGCATCGCAAATCTATCGCGTTCCATTGCCAACGCACGCGTTGACCTCAACCCGCATCAGGTCGATGCCGCGTTATTCGCACTCCGCTCTCCCCTTTCCAAAGGAGTGATTCTGGCCGACGAGGTTGGCTTGGGAAAGACGATCGAAGCCGGCATCGTCTTGGCACAGAAATGGGCCGAACGCCGGCGCCATGTTCTGCTCATTGTGCCCGCAACACTTAGGAAACAATGGCAGCAGGAGCTTGAGGCGAAATTCTATCTGCCAACATCCGTGCTCGACTCGCGGATTTTCGCCATCGCTCAAGCCGAGGGGATGAGTAACCCTTTTGATCAAAAAGATCGGCTCGTGATCTGTTCTTATCAGTTTGCCGCAGCCAAGCAGTCCGAACTTGGACAAGTGCCCTGGGATCTTGTCGTCATTGACGAAGCGCACCGACTGCGAAATGTGTTCAAAACTTCCAACAAGACTGCCAACGCCATAGCCCGGGCCATCGGCTCTGTGCCCAAATTGCTGTTGACCGCCACGCCACTACAGAATTCGCTTATGGAATTGTATGGGCTAGTCAGCGTCATTGACCCCCACGTATTCGGTGATGCCGCATCCTTCCGAGAGCAATTCGTCCGCGCCAGATGAGCAAGAGCGAAATGCCAGTCTACGCGGCCGACTCCAGCCACTTTGTGTTCGAACGCTGCGCAAACAAGTGGTCGAGTACATCCCTTTCACTCGCCGCGTCCCTGTAACGCAAGAATTTGTCCCGGGGGACGACGAACACATCCTATACGAGCGGGTATCGGCCTATCTGCAACGGGAGACGCTCATCGCGCTCCCCGCCAGTCAACGCCAGCTCATCACACTCGTACTACGAAAGCTCCTGGCGTCGTCCACTTTTGCAATCGCAAGCACACTCCAAGGCTTAATCGCCCGCGTGGAACGCATTGCCCAGGGCGAACAAATCAATCTTCTGGACGAGGAAGACCTTGAAGACTTGGACGAACTTGAAGAGGAATGGGAATCAGAGGAGACCGCGACCGAAGTCAAGATCGACCCGCGACTCTTACGCGAAGAGCTCGCCCTGCTCCGCCAATTCGCGGCCCTTGCTGACGGCATCAAGAACAATGCGAAGGGCAACGCCCTGCTCCCAGCATTGAAGGTGGCCCTTGGAAAGGCCGAGGCTCTTGGAGGCGCTCCGCAAAGCGATCGTCTTCACCGAGTCCCGGCGCACACAGCAATATCTTTTCGACCTACTTTCCGCCAACGGATACGAGGGCCAACTGGTGCTGATGAACGGCACCAACGCTGACCCGCACTCCAAAGCCATCTATGAGCAGTGGGTCGCACGCCACGCCGATGACGGCACGGTCATCGGCTCTCGCGCTGTGGACATGAAGGGCGCAATCGTCGAGCACTTCAAAGATCATGCCGCCATCCTCATTGCCACCGAAGCCGCCGCCGAGGGGATCAATCTGCAATTCTGTTCGCTAGTTGTGAACTATGACTTGCCTTGGAATCCTCAAAGGGTTGAGCAACGAATCGGTCGCTGCCATCGCTATGGCCAGAAGCACGACGTCGTCGTATTAAACTTCTTGAATAAGCGAAATGAAGCCGACCAGCGCGTCTTCCAGTTGCTCAGTGAAAAATTTCATCTTTTCGGCGGCGTCTTTGGCGCCAGCGACGAAGTGCTCGGCGCCCTTGAATCCGGCGTCGATATCGAACGTCGTATCGCGCAGGTCTATCTGTCCTGCCGCACTTCGGCGGACATCGCTGCCGCTTTCGACAAGCTTCAAGCCGAATTGGACGAGCAGATTCAGGCCCGCATGGCTCAAACTCGGGAAACGCTATTGGAGCACTTCGATCAAGACGTCAGCGCTCGCCTGCGGATCCATCGCGACAAGACGTTGGAAAGCCTATCGGATCGGGAACGTTGGCTACTTGGCCTAACTGCGCGCTGAACTTGACGGCCAAGCCGAATTCCAGGCCGACCAGCCGGCCTTCCGATACGCGGGGCTTGACGCTCCCCACGGGCATTACCATCTGGATTGGAGACAGGCCGAGCGGACTGGGGCGACCTTTTATAGACAAGATCATCCGCTTGCCGAACGATTGATCGACCTCGCGCGCGGAAGAATCCTGTCGCCGACCCGATTGGTTTTCGACTACGCCGCCCACGGCTCGGTCGTGAGCATCTTAAAGCCCCTCATTGGCAAATCTGGTTGGCTTGAGCTTTCCAAGCTCACCGTTGAATCGCTTGAGACGGAAGAGCGGCTCATCTTCACAGTCGTAACCGACACCGGCGAGGTTCTCGACGACGAGTTGTGTCAGAAACTTCTCCTCCTTCCGGCTCGCGTGGAAGGTGCAGCGGCGGCCCCGCCCGATTTGTCGTCGCCACGCGATAGGGAAGTCGCCCGCCACCTTAAAGAGATTGAGCAGCGGAACATCGAGTTTTTCGATGAGGAAGTTTTGAAGCTCGACCACTGGGCCGAAGACTTAAAACAAGGCTTAGAGCGGGAGATCAAAGAGATCGACAAGCAGATACGGGAAGCCCGGCGGACAGCTTCACTTGCCGCCGCACTTCAGGATAAGCTTGATGCACAGAGGAATATTAAGGTGCTGGAATCGGAGCGGAACGCCAAGCGGCGAGCGCTATTTGAGGCCCAAGATGCCATTGACGACAAAAGGAATGCGTTAATTACAAGCATTGAGCAGCAGTTAAAGCAGCGGCATGACGTTGGCCATATCTTCATGATTAGATGGTTGGTTGTGTGACCGGGGAGGCCCAATGGGTGAGCAAACGGAACAACCTGCACTGACACCCAACGAACAATTGGCGCAATTGGTCGTTGAAAAGCTACACCAGAACGCCTTAATCACCGACGAGAAGCGTGCCGAGATCAAGGGGAAACTCGCGTCAGGTAGCGCACGGCAAGAGGACTGGAAACTTTGGCTTGATCTGCCGCAAATGAAAAAGGAGGCGGGCAAGTGAGCAATCTCATCGAGAAAATAGTGCTAACGAATTTCCGAGGCGCTTCATCCCGGTGCGAGGTCCGCTTCGACACAAAAAAGCCATTGGTGATGATCTTTGGAGAAAATGGAACCGGAAAATCGACGCTCATCGACGCAATTGATTTCGTGGCAAATGAGGAGTTCGGTTCGCTCGCCGACCGCAGTGTTGGCAATCTACGACACGCTTATTTGCACACCATCGGTAAGACACCGAGCGATTTGAGAGTTGAATTGACGGCCGGTGGATCGACGCGTGTTGGCACTCTCTCTGGTAGGTCAGCAAATGTGACGGGTGCAGATAATGGGCCAACCGTCAATATTCTGCGCCGCTCGCGATTATTGCGACTTGTAGAGGCTGAACCGGCAAAGCGTTACGAGGAGCTGAAGAGCTTCATCGACGTGCAAGCCGTAGAAACATCGGAGCAATCCCTGCGGGACGCAGCGCGCTTGGGCCAGGATGATCTCGACAAAGCGGTTGCCGTGCTAGACGAGGCGATTACCGCACTGGACGTTCTCTGGAAGAAGGAAGGCTCGCCGGGAAATGATGCCGAGGAATGGGCGGATACAAAGGCCAAGGCCGATCAAATTGCACTTAAGTCACGCGTCAATGAACTCCAGTCCGTGGGCGGCTTTTTGGAAGAAATCAAGAAGAAAAAAAAGACACTCGAAGATGCAATTAGCGCAATCGGTATTCGCCAACAAGAACTCAAAGGGGTCAACGACGAAATTGCGGCATCACCGGGGATTCAGGGAGAGCAGGTCGTCCAGTTGATCGAATTATTGCAGAAAGCACAGACGGTCGTTGCCCTCCCAAACGACCCTAAGTCATGCCCCGTCTGCGAGCAGCCGATTGTCGCAGCCGATTTACGAAACACAATGGCAAATCGACTTTCTGCTATGAGGCAGTTCGATTTACTGGGCAAGAAGCGGAATAAAGCTGATCGCGACCTCCATGCCGCCGAAACAGCGAGAGGGTCTGCCTGTAAGGCGTTCATCAAGGGAGTTCGGGAAACCACTTCGAGTGTGCGCACTGGCAATTTCATTCCTCAAGACGTTGCCAAAGTGTCTTGGCAGGATCACGACCGATTCTTGAAAGACGGTGGCGATGGTGACGAGCAACTACCGGCGGCGAAAGTCGTCGCGGAGATCCTTGGCACAATTCAGAGCGCTTACCAGAACGATTTGCAAATGGCGCAAGCCGACCTCAGTCAACATAATGCGATCAAAACTCAACTTGACAGGATTATCAGCAACCGGAGCCGCACTAGCTCGCTTCACGGCTTGCTCGATCAAATGAAGAAGGCATTGCAGATTTGCGAAGAGACGCGCCGATCGTTTACTCAGAACATTCTTGATGCGGTGGCCGGCGAAACAGATCGCTTGTATTCGATCATTCATCCAAACGAACCGTTAGGCGCTCTGCGCTTGCGACTCGACCCAAACAAACGTGCATCGGTCGAGCAGGGCGCCACCTTCGCAGGTCATACTGATGTACCCCCGCAGGCCTATTTCAGCGAGTCACACCTCGACACCCTGGGGTTTTGCGTGTGGATAGCCGTCGCCAAGCGCAACCAGCCAAAGGACACGATAGTTGTTTTGGATGATGTGTTCACTTCGATTGACAGCGTCCACCTCACGCGAATCATGCAATTACTTACTGAACTTGGAAACGAATTTGCGCAGGTAATCGTCACGACCCATTACCGCACGTGGCGAGATCGGTATCGACTCAATCAGGGGCCTGGGCTATCGGTGCAACTGTTGGAATTGCATCGCTGGTCGTTAAACCGAGGAGTCTGTCTATCTGGAACGAAACTAGCCGTCGATGAGCTTGACGCTCTTCTTGTGACCCAACCGCTAGACCGACAGGGTATCGCCTCCCACGCGGGAATCCTTTTGGAAGCCGTGCTTGATCGTCTGAGTATCCAATACCGCCGTCGGTTGCCTCGAACAAGGGATGGCGACTGGACTCTCGGCGACTTACTGAACGGCTGCAAGAAGCTCCTTGGAGCGATCCAAATCGAGCGGACGATTTTGGCGTCCGGTCCTGGCAATCGTCCTGCTGCTGATACCCCCGGACCGCACACGGTTGTGGCTCAGGTCCAACCGTTTCTCGATGATGCCGGCCCCCTAATGTTCATTCGCAATCAGGTCGGGTGTCATTTCAATTTGACTGGCTCGGAAGTGGCAGACGCCGATGTAGAGGCATTTGGAAATGCAACTGTTGCTCTCGTGAAGGCGATGATATGTGCGGGCTGTGGCGACATTCCGGACCGCCCAGATGGGACACACTTTCGTTGTGCGTGCAAAACTCCGACAAAAATGGCTCCCCTTGAGTTTGACAAATAGTGACGTTGGAAGAACGCGCGTGAGCAACGGTAAGACCGAGCTCGAACAGGCCTGGATCGGCAAGAAGCATCGACCGTAGCTGTGGCGACGGGTTTTGGTCGACGACTGCTTATCGTGTGGCGCGGCGTGTCGACGCGAAGCGCGACCGGCTTATCGTCGACATTGAAGAGCAGTTAGCGCAGCGGCATCATGTCGAGACGCTGTTTGCCGTGCGCTGGACGGTCACGTGACCGAATGGTAAGGAGGATACAATGGCCGAACCAATCATAACCTGTCCCAATTGCAAAACGGATTTCAAGCTTAACGAATCGCTCGCCGCTCCCCTAATCGAATCCACCAAAAGGGATTTTGAGAAGCGTCTCACCCAACAGAACGTCGACATAGCGAAGCGCGAGCAAGCGATCAAAGATCGCGAAGCCGCTTTGGTTAAAGAAAAGGAAACTGTAGACCAGCAAGTGTTGGAAAAGCTGAGGCTGGAGCGCTCGAAGATCGCCGCGGAAGAATCGAAAAAAGCAAAGATCGCCCTCGGCAATGACCTTGAGCAAAAAGCCAAGGAGATTGCTGAACTGCAAGAAGTGCTGAAATCTCGTGACGAGAAGCTCGCCGAGGCTCAAAACGCCAAAGCCGAATTGATCCGAAAACAGCGGGAACTTGACGATGCTAAACGCGAAATGGAACTGACCATCGAAACCCGTGTTCAGGAGTCACTCGGCAAAACCCGCGAACAAGCCAAGAAAGAGGCCGAGGAGCACCTGTCCCTCAAGGTGATGGAAAAAGAACAGACGATTTTGTCGATGCAGAAGCAAATCGAGGAACTCAGACGCAAGGCAGAACAAGGGTCACAACAGTTGCAGGGCGATGTACAAGAACTCCAGCTTGAATCGATCTTGGCCGCCAAATTCCCGCACGACCTGATCGAGCCGGTGTCCAAGGGTGAACGCGGTGCCGATATCCTGCATCGCGTCGTCACGCCAACGGGCGTGGACTGTGGCGCAATCCTCTGGGAGTGCAAGCGCACGAAGAATTGGATCGACGGCTGGTTGCCAAAATTGCGCGAAGACCAGCGAACCGCCAAGGCCGAGATTTCCGTGCTCGTGAGTGCCATGCTTCCGAAAGGAGTGGAAACGTTCGATCAAATCGATGGTGTGTGGGTCGTTCACCCACGCGCGGTCGTGCCCGTAGCACTCTCGCTCCGTCAAATGCTCATCGAGGTCCATTGCGCCCGCCAGGCCACCGAGGGTCAGCAGACTAAGATGGAGATGATTTACCAATACCTCACCGGCCCCAAATTCCGACTGCGAGTACAGGCCATCGTCGAAGCATTCTCGAACATGGCGGAAGATCTCGACAAAGACGCAAGGCCATCATGAAGCAGTGGGCCAAGCGAGACGAACAGATTAGTCGCGTTATGGAGGCGACGGTCGGAATGTACGGTGAACTTCAGGGAATCGCCGGAAAGTCACTTCTGGAAATCGACGGTCTAAATGTCAAACTATTGGAGGACAACTCCGTCGCATAGCAACCCCACCCATGAATAGAACTGAAACCAATGGCTAACGATTTATCGATATTTACCACAGGAGGATACGGCGATGCGCTCAAGGAACTTGAGCGCTTGCTTTCGCAACCACATCGAGCGTTCTTGCTGGGAGCGGGCTGTAGTAAGTGGCCGGTCTTCCCCTGACCTCCGAGTTAACCGCCCAGGTCGAAGCTGACCCGAAGGTGTCTGCCACCACGAAGAAGATTGTGACATCACTTAAAACAGCCTTCAATGGTTCCAGACCGGTGACGATTGAAGATTACCTCAGCGAGCTTGTCGATCTATTATCAATTGCTGAGCGCCGGCAGTTCTGTGGAGCAACCGATACGAGCGCCCATATTGGAAAACTAGACTTCAAAATTGACGACGTTAAGGCCGCCCTCAAGGAGTTGAAACAGGGCATCGTAGCGGCCATCAATAAGAGTGACTCGAACATTGAGACGCATCGTCGTTTTATCAAAGCGATTCACAAAGCGCTCCAGTCGGGGAAGTCCGGTTCTGCTGCGACAGTTGACTATTACGTCCTCAATTACGACACCTTGATTGAAGATGCTTTGGGTATCGAGCGCCTTTCGGTCGCCGACGGCTTTTCCGGGGCTGCGACGGGATGGTGGGATGAGAATTCGCTCGCTACGTCTGGTGTACAAGCACGAGTGCTGAAGGTACACGGATCAATTGACTGGTACTTGATGGATGACGATGTTCTTCCGCACCGAATTCGCCCGGCGTCGCATGGTAAGCCGCCTTCGGGAGAGCGGGTAGTTATTTGGCCCGCAGCAACGAAGTATCGGGAAACACAGCGCGACCCGTACGCGCAAATACTCAAACATATCCGTTGTAGATTGCGCCGCCTGAGAAATCGGAGCTTGTCCTTGCGATATGCGGCTACCGGTTTGCCGACTTGCATATCAACTTGGAATTACAGCAAGCACTTGGGGAATCGCGCGGAGGATTGACACTAATTGCGTTTACCGATGAAGAATCGCCGACCGGCGCTCTCAAGGAATGGCTTGACGACCCGGCCGTGCAAGATCAAGTACGAGTTTACGCTCGGCGCAGGATTTTTTCACGGGAAGATGGCCAAAACATCCGCCACCGATTTACCGTGGTGGAAGTTTGAGGTACTGACGCGCCTATTAGGAGGCGAACGATGAGCGCTTTTGATCGGCCAAACCCGAACGATCCCATCGACAATCTGGTGATAGGAACAGTGATTGAGGTGGATGGGACGCACATTGTCGCGGAATTGGATCCGAAAGTCGTTGAGCTTACGCGCGTTTTTGGTGGTGAGACTTACCCTATTGGCCAATTCGGTTCTATTGTGAAAGTTCATTTTGGGCGCCGATTGATTTACGCATATGTATGCCGACTCCGGATGAAGGCGGAATATGAGCACGAGCGGGGACTCACTGGCACATCCTCATCCAACGCGCGGATCATCGAGGCCGATCTATTTGGCGAAGGTGAATGGGTTCTGACAACCACAGCGGCTGGCCAAGCTTGGGAATTGCGTTTTGACCGAGGCGTATCGACGTTTCCCTTACCGCAGCAAATGATCTACTTGACGCCCCGCAGTGAGTTGCGGTTCATTTTTGGACATCACGGCTCTGCGTCCATTGAAATTGGGGAACACGTCGGAACTGGTGGCACGCCGTGCTATGCTGATCTCAATGAATTGCTGGGCAAACATACTGCCGTGCTCGGCTCAACTGGTTCGGGAAAATCCGGAACGGTCGCTGCGATCCTGCACGCGATCTTGGAACGTGGCGTGAACGCCAGCTACACGGCTTGGAACCCGCGCATCGTTATTCTTGATCCGCACAACGAATACGGAGACGCCTTTGACGGACATCAGCGGCTTTCAACCGACGAAGGAACCTTGTCACTTCCGTATTGGCTGTTGAACCTTCAAGAAATCATTTCGCTTCTCATCGGAAAAACAGAATTCGTGGCTACTTCTCAGGCGAACATCGTTAAAGCAGCCTTGTTGTCGGCGCACAAGCCGCTGCCGCCACCATTGGAGTTGACGCAAAAGCGATTACTGTTGATTCGCCCATTCCATTTACTCTCGTCCAGTTCATTGCAAATGTTGAAGCAGACAGGGCCAGAATTTCAGCCGCAAGTAAACAAGACTCGCACAACTCAATCCTCCAAAAAATGGACGTATTGCGAAATGATGCTCGCCTCCACTTTATGATGACCGAGTGGGATGGGAAAACCGATCCGTTTGATTCGGTCATTGCCCAGTTCCTTGGTGGCAACCATTCTATCAGAATTGTGGATCTGTCCGGCGTGCCTAATGAAGTTGCGGGCGCAGCAAGCTCCGTAATCGCGCGAACATTGTTTTCAGTAAAGCTTTGGCAAACTGTCGAAGAACGAGACGCCAGTCCGGTGCTTCTGGTCTGCGAAGAAGCTCACAGATATGTACCGAATAGAGGTGAAGCTCAATACGAGGCCGCACAGGAGGCCGTCCGGAGACTGGCAAAGGAAGGTCGAAAATACGGCCTCGGATTGATGTTGGTTTCCCAGAGGCCGAGCGAGGTCGAACCGACAGTGCTATCGCAGTGTAATTCTTGGATTGTGCTTCGCGTGACCAATGACTCTGACCGCGAACACGTGCGCAATATTGCCCGATTCGCTCGCCGGTTTGACTAAGGTGTTGTCGGGCCTGCGGCGGCGCGAAGCGATCTTTGTCGGACAGGCAACACTCTTGCCGAGCCGCGTTATGATTCGCAAACTCGAAGAGGACCAGCTTCCAAGGTCGCATGACATTGACTTTGATAAAGGTTGGCAAGCGTCCGTCGTAACTCAAGCGCAACTGAAGGAGATCGGCCAGCGTTGGCGGCTACAGCAACGGCCTAACAAAATGTCGGCGCCGCCCAAGCCCGCTGCCGCTCCATTGGCCAGCGCGATCGCGATGAAGCCGAAGCCAGGTAAATCATGAACGGTAAAACCAAACTCGAACTCACCTGGATCGGGAAGGAGATCAGATCGCGGCTGGAGCCGCGGATTTTGTTGGAAGACCCGGCTAAATCGTATCACGCGACGCAGCGCGTTACTGACCATGACCTGTTCGATAATCGTCTGATCTTTGGGGACAACCTACTGGCCTTGAAAGCGCTGGAGCAGGAATTTACAGGCAAAATCAAGTGCATCTACATCGACCCGCCCTACAACACTGGCGCGGCATTTGAACATTATGACGATGGAATCGAGCATTCGCTATGGCTGTCTTTGATGCGAGATCGCTTGGAAATTCTGAAACGCCTAATGCTTCCAACAGGATCGATCTGGATAAACATTGATGATATTGAGGGACATTATCTAAAGGTACTTTGCGACGAAGTCTTCGGCCGACGTCAATTCGTCGGCAACATCGTGTGGCAGAAGCGCACCTCGCGCGAGAACCGAGCCGCAATCGGTTCTTCCCACGACGACATTCTCGTTTATGCCATGTGCGGTCCACAGGAATGGAAAAAGTCCAGAAATAAGCTGCCCTCCAATAATGCCGGATATGGAAATCCGGACAATGATCCCAAAGGGCCGTGGCGATCCATTCCCTTTAGCGCTCAGGGTTATCGTGCGAATCAGATGTACGACATCGTTACGCCCACGGGGAAACGGCTGCACCCACCAAAGGGACGGTGTTAGGGCGCAACAGAATCAGAATACCAGAGGTATCTGTCAGAAGGCCGCGTTTACTTTCCAAAAGGTGGAAACGGCAGACCGCGCATTAAGCAGTATCCTGGCGAGGAAGAGGGCCTCACACCGATGACTTGGTGGACAGCGACCGACGCAGGAGACAACGAAGAGGCGAAAAAAGAAATTCTGGCGATATTTACAGATATTGAACCCTTCGATACGCCAAAGCCTGAGCGATTACTGCGCCAAATAATGGAGATCGCTACGAATAAAGGTGATTTGGTCTTGGATTCTTTTGCGGGCTCCGGCACGACGGGGGCGGTAGCCCACAAGATGAGACGCCATTGGATCATGGTTGAATTGGGCGAACATTGCCATACACACATCATTCCTCGGCTCAAGAAAGTCATCGACAGTGCCGACTCCGGTGGCGTGACTGAGGTGATGAATTGGAAGGGAGGCGGCGGATTCCGGTATTACCGTCTAGCCCCTTCCCTGCTAAAGAAAGACAAGTTCGGCAATTGGATTATCAGTGAGCAATTCAACGCCACAATGTTGGCTGAGGCAGTCTGCAAATTGGAAGGATTCATTTACACCCCCAGCGACACTCTTTTCTGGCAACACGGGCGTTCCACGGAACGGGATTTCATATACGTCACGACGCAAACGCTGACGCGAGAAATGCTCACCAAGCTCAGTGATGAGGTGGGCGAAAATCGCAGCCTGCTCATTTGCTGTAAGGCGTTCACGAGCAAGTCAGCCTTTCCCAACCTAACCATTAAGAAAATACCCAAGGCCGTCATGGCCAAGTGTGAGTGGGGGCACGACGATTACAGCCTGGAGATCAAGAACCTTCCGATGGCTGATCCGGTAGCGGATGAACCGGAACCCAAGCCGAGAATGTCCATATTACGGGGATCGCGGAAGCCGAGGCCCGCTCAGGCGGATGAGCCGAGCCTGTTCGGAGCGGAAGCCGGAAAGGGCCGACGATGAAGGCACTTAAACCGGCCGCCATTTATGACCGTATCAGGGGCATTCTCGAATCAGCCCGATCGAATATTGCGCGTTCTGTGAACTCGACGCAGGTGGTCGCCAACTGGTTGATCGGGCGGGAGATCGTGGAGGAGGAACAAGGTGGGCAAAGACGAGCGGATTATGGAACTCGGTTGATCGCTGATCTTGCCGAGCATCTAACAAAGGACTTTGGACGGGGCTTTACCAAGAATAATTTGGAGCATTTTCGCGCATTCTACCTTACATATCCGAATCTGGTTTCGCTCAGTATTGCCCACGCGGCGCGTGGGGAATCGGGAGCAGTGAAGTTGCTTGAAATTACCCACGCAGCGCGTGGGCAATTGGATTCGCCGCGCAAAGCGACGCCCGCGAGCGCGGCAACTGCCAAAATACCAGTCCCCGCCTCCGTACTGATTCACTCTTCTTTGCACGGTGGAGTCTGGAAACCCGGCAATTTACACCTCCATCTGTCGTGGACGCATTACCGTACACTGCTTCGTGTCAGCAAAACGGAGTCACGATCATTTTACGAAATCGAGGCAATCAAGAACGGCTGGTCAGTGCGCGAATTGGAGCGGCAGATTCATAGTCTCCTTTATGAACGGTTGGCACTGAGCAAGGACAAGAAGGGCTTGATGAAGCTGGCGATGAAGGGACAGGAGGTGCAGAAGCCGACAGACATATTCAAAGACCCGACGGTGATGGAGTTTCTGGGGCTCCCCGAGTTGCCGAAACTCGTCGAAACCGACCTCGAACAGGCGCTGATTGACAACCTGCAAGCTTTCTTGCTGGAAATGGGCAAGGGCTTTGCTTTTGTCTCCCGGCAGGAGCGCATCACGATCGACGGAGATCACTTTTACATTGACTTGGTGTTCTATCACGCCATCTTAAAATGCTTCGTGCTACTTGATCTGAAGGTGGGCAAGCTCACGCATCAGGATTTGGGGCAGCTTCAACTTTACGTGAATTATTACGACAGTGAACGCCGAACGAACGGCGACCAGCCGACGCTGGGGCTGATCCTCTGCACGGACAAGAATGAGGCGGTGGTGCGCTACACATTAGGCAAAGGATATCGAAAAAACGTGTTCGCAAGCCGTTACCAGCTTTATGTGCCGAGTGAGGCGGAGCTGAAGGCTGAACTCCGCCGGGAACTTCGATTTTTGCATGGCGGAACGGCGAAGGGCGGCAAGCCATGAATCCAACTGTGAACGCCATCGCCAACCGCCTAAGCCTGCGGCAACCGCAGCGGGATTCGCTGGAAATTCTCGCCCGCGTATGCGACATCATTTCGTTGGAAAAAGGCGCTGATCCGGCCAAGGCGTTGGAAGCGATCAAAGGTGAGTTCCCCACTGTGACCGATTTTGAGCGGGAATTCCCGTCGCTTTGCTTCGCGCTGGCCACCGGAGTGGGCAAGACCCGGCTCATGGGGGCGTTCGTTGCCTATTTGTTCAAAGCGGAAAACATCCGGCACTTTTTCGTGCTGGCGCCCAATCTGACGATCTACAACAAGCTTGTCGCCGACTTCACGCCGAACACGGCGAAGTATGTTTTTCAGGGAATCTCCGACTTTGCCACAAATCCGCCGGAGATCATCACCGGCGACAATTATGAAAGCGGCCGCGGCGTCCGGCAGGGCGCGCTTTTTGATACTAGCGAAGTTCACGTCAACATTTTCAACATCGCCAAGATCAACAGCGAAGTGCGCGGCGACAAAGCGCCACGCATTAAGCGACTAAGCGAATACATCGGCGAGAGCTATTTCGCATATCTGTCGAAACTGGACGACCTTGTGTTGCTGATGGATGAGAGCCACCGCTACCGGGCGTCGGCTGGCGTGAAGGCGATCAACGAGCTGCGCCCGATTCTTGGGCTGGAATTGACGGCCACGCCGCAGATCGAACGAGGTAATACAGCCGAACGGTTCAAGAATGTCATCTACAGCTATCCCCTTTCTAGTGCCATGAATGACGGCTTCGTGAAGGAGCCGGCCGTCGCGACGCGTGAAAATTTCGATGCCCGCAATTATGACAAGGACGGGCTGGAGAAACTGAAACTGGAGGACGGGATTCGCGTTCACGAAAACACGAAGGTTCAGCTGGAAGTGTACGCCCGCGAAAACGACAAGCCGATGGTCAAGCCATTCATGCTCGTGGTGGCCCAGGAGACCGAGCACGCCAACGCCTTGCAGAAAACGATCGAGAGCGAAGGATTCTTTGAGGGGCGTTACAAAGGGAAAGTCATCACCGTCCATTCCAATCTTCGGGGAGAGGAAAAAGATGAGACGGTGCAACAGTTGATTTCCGTGGAAGTCCGGAGAATCCCACCGAGATCGTCATTCACGTCAACATGCTCAAAGAAGGCTGGGACGTGACCAATCTGTACACGATCGTCCCGTTGCGCGCCGCAAATTCCAAAACGTTGGTGGAGCAGTCGATTGGGCGCGGGCTTCGTCTTCCCTACGGGAAACGGACAGGCGTGTCGGCGGTGGATCGGCTGACCATCGTGTCGCACGACAAGTTTCAGGAGATCATCGACGAGGCGAACCGCCCGGACTCGATCATTCGCACGGGCATCATCATTGGAAAGGACATTCCCGACCAACCGACGAAGGTAGTGACCATTCCTTCTCGCATTGAAAGCCGAGTCACGGGAACGACCGACACCACTGGCGAGAAAACGCCGAGTCTGTTTGAATCACCGAAAGAACAGGAAGCGGCGAAAAGGACGCTGGAAGTTATCCGCCAGTTTGAGGTGCTCAGCAAGTCGGCCGATTTGAAATCCGACGCTGTGCAGAAGCAGATCGTTGAGAAGGTGCAGCAGGCAATGACGCCGGTGCAGGGTGAATTGCCGGGCATGGCGGAAAAAGTCGATTTTGAGAAAGTCGTTGCCGAGGTCGTCGATTTGCACGTTGAATGGTCAATCGACATCCCTCGCATCGTCGTCGTTCCCAAGGGCGAGGTGACTTGTGGATTTGACGATTTCGACTTGGACGCCAGCGGTATCCATCTCCAGCCCGTTGAAAAAGACATTCTCATCCAACATCTGCACGACCAGACGCGGCACCGGCTCGTGAGTGGTGATGGAACAGCGGTGGAAAGCCGATTGGAAGATTACCTGATTCGTGGCCTGATCGACTTCGACGACATCAGTTACGACGATCATGCCGAATTGCTCTACAAGCTCGCGGGGCAGGTCGTAGCAAGACTGAAGAGTTATCTGGTAAGTGAAGACGACGTCAAAAATGTTCTTCAATATCATCAGCGGACGTTGGTGGATTTGATCCACTCACAAATGCTCCGGCATTACCGGGAACAGGCAGCCGCCTACGAAGCTCACATCAGCAAGGGTTTTACGACGCTGCGGCCAAACACATATTCCGCGCCGGCGGGAGAAACTCCCCGGAATTTGCGCACTCCTGTGGACGAGCGTCTGATGATTCGAGGAATGTTATTTGGGGGTTTCAAGAAATGCCTGTATCCAGTCCAGAAATTCGACACGGACACCGAGCGGCGATTCGCGGTGATTCTGGAGCAACCCGACAACGACGTGCTGAAATGGTTCAAACCAGGCAAGGGCGATTTCCAAATTCACTATAGCCACGACAGCGCGTATGAGCCAGATTTTGTCGTTGAAACGAAAACGATGAAATACCTGTGCGAGCCGAAGCGCGCATCGGAAATGACGGACGACATCGTGCTTGCCAAAGCCAACGCGGCCGCTGTCTGGTGCCAACAAGCCAGTGAACACGCTGCACAACATGGCGCCAAACCGTGGGCGTATCTGCTTATTCCCCACGACGTGATCTCGGACAGTAAAACGCTCAAAGGGCTGGCGGCGGCGCATGCGATCCGGCTGCGCCAGTCTTGAGGCAATGGTTGCGATTCGTCAACAGCTTGGTTGCCGAATTCGCACTGCATGGCATCGAGTGTCAGCAATCAATCAAATCTCCAAATTAATCCTATTTAACACTGACGTCGCGCCAGGTACGTCAACCCACGCCCGAGATGCAACCTCCAGCTTCAGTTGGTCACTCAGCAACCAATCATATTTCCTTCTCTGAAACTCCAGCATTCGTCCTGCCACTTCGATCGGCTTATGCTCCCGCAATGTTGCACCGCGGATCAGATCACGTACTTTCTCAATGCCCACCCCAAAAACTAGCGCGACCCCATCGTCCGTAGGCGAAACTTCGTTATCTGTCAGGATCGCCTGAAGAGTTGCCTGAATTGTCGTGCCGGTCCAAGTCATCATCGCGCATCGCAGCGGCCCCAGCGGAATCAGGAATTTTTCACACAAATTCGCGGAATTCGCAGCGCTCCTTGCCTCCGCCAGTAGGTTCCCCGCTCCGACGTTTACGTAGGCATACGCATCGACACTGGAGAGAACATTTCGCATCTCTTGTCGAATCTCAGGGCTAATTTCCCCACCGCCGCCGGAGAAGTGCGGCGGCGCCAGCCGCGGGCCGGCTGGACACTGATTTCCAACCGCTCGTAATCAACTTGCGAAACCTGCCACCGGCGGCCAGCCAGCAGCAGATGATCGTTTACTTGCGGCGCCAGTGAGATACTTCCGAGTCTCTGCCCGTTCCACAACACGGCGAAATCTTCTGGCGTCTCAAATACCGCGTAGAACCCTTTGTCTTTCCGTAACTGCTCGCCTCTCAATCCCAGGATCATATCTCCCTCGGGCATCTGCTCGATCACATCGCGGCTAGCGAGTTGGCGAAGAAGGATCGCAAAGAGGGATTTCTCGACGTCGTAAAAAGTGCCGCGGCCACAGAGCCGGTCGAAAAGTCGATCTGCTCGAATGCCGCCGGTTTGAGCGATAACGCTGATGATTTGTTGCGTGAGCGTGCTCAAATCGCATTTAGGCAATTCTGAAGGTTCCAGCCAGTTTTTCAGCAGCAGTTCAACGACGGCGACCGCCTGAACCAGTTCAAGATGCAGGCGATCGAATAAACTCGACTTTGCGTCTGTCTCCTCGCATCGAATATACATCCGGAGAATTCGAGCTTCACCCTCGCGTCGACCGCTTCTGCCCAGGCGTTGGCGCAATGACGCAACGGACCAAGGCGCTCCGACCTGACCCGCCATCTTGACGTTGCCGATATCGATTCCCATTTCCAGGGTGCTGGAACAAAAGGTTGTGGCAGGCGCACCGGATTTCATAACGGTTTCCGCTTCTTCCCGCAGTTCTGCGGAAAGCGAGCCATGATGAACCAGAAATCGGTCCCGCAAATGCTGCTCGTCGGCCAGCCGACTCGCAAGATCCGCCAATTCTTCCACTTCCACCTTTGCATTGGCGAAGACAAGGTTGGAAGCGCCCTGACAGTGTTTGACCAGGTCCAACGTCATTTCGCGGAACGCCTCAGTGGTGATTTCATCTTTTGGCGGGGGCACCTCCCGATAGCCGTATAATCGCAGCTTCAGGTCCGATGAGAATGTGTCATCGCTGATGATCGATGACGTATAGGATGGATCGAGCTGGATATATCGCTGCGCAACGGACAGATCACCAATCGTGGCCGACAAACCGATGAGCCGAAAGATTTCGCCGGCTTGCTGGACCAGTCTCAGCCTGCACAGCAGGCTTCGCAGATGCAGCCCACGTTCATTACCCAGGAATGAATGGAGTTCGTCAATCACGACGAATTTCAATCGCCCAAACAATTTTTGTAGATACGGCGCGCGGTTGACGAACAATGATTCCAGCGATTCAGGTGTTATCAGAAGCACTCCGCCAGGATGGTCAATCAGCCGCTTCTTGTCGGTAGCTGATACATCACCGTGCCAATGATGGACCGGAACCTCAAGGTGACCGCACAAATCCCGAATGCGTCCAAACTGATCGTTAATGAGCGCCTTCAACGGTCCCACGTACAAAGCCTGTATACCCCCCTTGGGTTCATCGGCAATCTTTGAAATAATGGGAAGAAACGCGGCTTCCGTCTTCCCAGACGCAGTGGCGGCCGACAGAATCAGATGATCCTTTCCAGAGAGGATCGCTTGTATTGCCTGAACTTGAAGGGGTCGCAGATGCGTCCATTTCATATCCCAGAGTTGGCGCTGAATGGCCGAATGCAGGAGATAGAAAGCATCATCGCTGCCCATTGCTAAACCTTAAAGCTGGCCAGGTCGTCATCGTGATCCGTCACCGCGACTTCCGATTCGGGAGGGGCGGCGCTTGGGTCTTCAGTTGGCCGATGAGGGCCCGCCAATCGGCCGAAGGATTCTGCTGCAAGACGTTCAACAAACCGATGAAATCCTTGACGGTATCGCGCGGCGTCTGGAAATAAGCGGCTCCCATGCGCTGCTGGCAACTTTGAAGATATACTTCAATTCCGTCGTTGCTCAGCAAATACTTCGATTCATCACCGCCGGCATGCACGCGACGGAGATTGAGCAGCAAAACATAGCAGTCTTCCGGCGTCAGATTTGCTAGGTTAAGAACCGGTCCTGAGAAATCAACGATCCCCTCCCCTGCGAAGCGATTGGCAGCAAGCCGGGTCGCCAGGGCTTCATAGCTGAACAATCCACGTCGCTTGTCCGTAATGCATTCGTCAGTCGCGGCGAAAAGGAACCCCACACCTTCGACATTCCCCTGTAGGCAGTCGTTCACAATGTGCAGGATAGCTTCGTAATTATTTTCTCTTGCCGTTCGATTGTTCAGGCGGTGGGAAAGTACCACCAGTTCGTCCAAACAAACAATCAGTCCGGCGTACCCGGCAATCCGCACAAATGCGGCGAATAGTTTCAGATATTCGTACAATGAGCTGTCGTCGATGATCGAACGCACACCCAGATTCTCGCGAGCCTCTGTCTTTGTGGAGTATTCAGCCCGTAACCATCGCAACGCGGAAGCCTTCAACGCATCGTTCGATTGGGTGTGTCCCTTGTAATACCGGGACAAAACAGTCGCAAAGTCGTATCCGCTGACCAATTCCTGCAATGGCATGCAAAGACTCGTGAGCCTCTTTTCAACGTCCGCCTCGTTTCCGCCGGCACCTGTCACGGAATGGGCGACATCGCCAACCCAACGTTCAACAAGGCTGCCCAACGCGCCCCCGTCAGGTTTGCCGCGTGTGGCTAGATTTTGCATGAGAGCCGAATAAAGCGCCGCGCCTGCCCGTTGGAAGCATGCAACCGGCGCTCCGTTGTGATGTCGGCGCGGAGAACCACGAACTTTCGTTCCAGCGCCACGGTCTGCATTAAATTCAGAAAAAAACTCTTCCCCGCGCCAAACCGGCCGGCAATAAAACGTACCGCTGGCCGCTCCACTCTCAATCCGCGTGAGATCCTCGAGTACGGCAGCAACCTCTGCGCTTTCGCCCAACCTGGATATGTTGCAGACCGATGCGGGGAACCACTCCCGCCGCGAGGGAATTAAGGATGGCCATGCGTTCGCGTTCAAGGATTCGTGTTGCCATTCACCGTGCTCCGCTACTGTAAAATCGCAGTCGTCTCCACAACCAGGTTATCCGAATCTTCCACCAAGAGTTGCTCACCGTGAGCGTCAAAAAACCACTCGTTGATTGCCTCAATGGCTCCTCCCAGCATCAGCCCGTGCTGGCGAGCCATCGCCTCTGCCTCAGCCATTGCCCAGGTCCGTTTCGTGATCAGTTGCTCGTATAACGGCAAATACTGTTGCTGCAATGAAGCAATCAATGCATCTTGCGGGATGGATGCAGGGGGATGCTCCGTCGTTGAAACCGTGTTTTGATCCGCAGGCGAATCAGCCTCGACCGGTGGCTCGGCATTGTCCGCAGCACTCATTGCAACCGCCAACATCTCCGTGACTTCACGAGTGTCCTTCACGATTTCGGCGATGGCTGCGTGATCGAGTTTCAGTGAATCGGCCGGGGGCTGCCGGGGAGGAATGGTTTCTCCCTTGTCACGCACATTGTGACGGACGACCGTTATTGGCTCATTGTCGCCTCGCAATTCATTGATGGAGCGTTCAATCTCACCAGTTGCCAGGCCCAGGCTCGCGTACACACGACGGATTATTCGCAGTTCCGAGAAAGAAATAACACCACTCGTCGAGGCAAGTACCAGCGTGAGTTTCGCCATCTTCTCCCGCTGTGCTGCCGGCAGCCCCTTAACGATACGAGTAACTACCACCAGTTCGGCACCCGTGATTCCCACCAGCGCCGCCACAGCGTCCAGCCGTCGTCGCTCCACGTCATTGAGGTTGAAAACACCTGCAACCCGCTCCATGATTGCGGCGATTTCATCGTTGGAGATGGCAGTCTCGGCAGATTTTACGGCAACACCTATTCGCAGCATGCACATCGCAGCGGGATATCGGCTGGTATCAACTTCTTCATCGGTCACGCGCAAATAGAATGCGACTGGCCGGTCCACCTTCCATGCTCTATTTGTAACAATCGGGTCAGGTTCCACGGAGTAGCCGATTTCAGACGCGATTCTCGCGACCCTTCGGCATTGCGTGACCGTAAATTTGGAAACTTCCTCAATGTTCAGCAGCGACGCGAGATGCCGCGCGGGCACGACAGCCAGACCAGATGAGTTTGTGTGGGGACCTAGCAGTTGGCAGAACGCGTCAGTTAGTGGATGCAACGTGCCCTTTCGAAGTTCGACAGGCGTCGCCTCCCAACCTTCCGTTGAATTGATGAGCTTCGGATCTTTGCCCGCGATAGCGCTGAGTCTGTAGAGCTCTTTGCTGCATTCGTTCCACACTTCAGACAACGACCCGTAGTGTGCCGTATCGCTGGCATAATCTGGCGCTACAAATTCTATCTGCCGCAATGCCGCGCTTGAGGGTCGATACACATAGGTCCGATTAGAGATGGCTGGAGCAGGTGGAAAGCCTCCAGGAAATTTTCTCAGATAACGGGCGCTGAACAAGGCTTGGAACTGCTGGCTGACACGTCTTGATGCCACACTCGTCAGAGATCCTGGTAGCGATTGCGATATCCTCATCGCCGCCCAATCTGAAAGCGTCCTATGGGTCGCGGCGAACCAGTAAATTGCGGAAGAGAGTGTTTGGTCTGACCACATGCCAGGTGATTGCACCAAATGTGTTAGCTCAGCCGATGAGCACAATTGCGGATGGCGAACGACAAGGAACCACAGGAAGCTGCCAGTATATGAGTCGAAACTGTGATTTCGAGGCAAGCCAGTTGCCGAATACAACTGCCGCAGCCGAATAACTTCTTGGAAAATCTCTTGTTGATCACCCTGTTCGACCAATGCGCGACGCTCAAGCCCGTAGAGGAACAGAAATGTGTAGCCGAGTTCCGGCGGGATTGAAGTGCGTCCCTGCGCTATCCATTGCAGGTACGATCGCCTTTGTCCGGGGGTCAGTCCGTCATATCGCGGCCAGTACCCAAGTTCTCGAACTGTCGGAACATGCTCGTGATCAGACACCGACAGCCGCACATCAATTGATGCTGGCTCGTCATTGTGTGCGTTGCCAGTTCCATCAAAGACGTAAACCATTGGACTGCGCAATCGCAGGTTAATACCACCCGTCAATGCGACATTCACTCCAGTGCCAAACCATCTAAGTCCAAGGGATGGCGTTTTACCCACAGTCCGGTGACCGATACCACTCAAATGCCCTCCCGTCATGGATTGCAATTTCGTGGCGAACGAGCCTGACGGGTCAGACATGGTCTGAGATTTGCGTGAAAAAAATGACAAATGTGCACCAGAAATATGCGGTTCACCTTTGCATCCATGCGAAAGACGGCCACCCTTGCGAGTCGAATGCGCTCGAATCGCGCGAGATCGTACATTAAAATCGCCAAGGATACACTTTTTACATGAACAGTGGACCGCAGATTGCGCTGATGGAACCCGTCATATTGCAATGGTGCTTTGAAATTGCACTGGAAGGCATAAAACGACAGAAACATGAGGGGAGACGCCAAGCATCGAGACGGGCAAGCCCATCACGGCTTGTTGGCACATGTTGCGCCCCGTCGGAAATGTGTTTGCAATTTCTACGCTCCAGGTTGCGATGTTTCTTTTTGGCAGCGTTCGTGAATGAACGTGTGAGCGTCGTTGGCGATCTTGGCGAGGACGAGGAGATCATCAGGACCAAAACCGGAACTATCCTTCCAGTCATTTCCGTCCTTGTAAGATCGACTGAACGTGACATTGTAAATCGGCCGAGTGGCGCTGCCGTTATCAACGACATTGCGCCAGATTGCCGCTTTAACCGCGCCATACCGGATCGTATGTACCGGTCGATTCGTCGCCTTTTCCGATTTGTTTTGAGTCGCTGTTGCTTGGGGCATAATGCACCTCCAGTTAGTTTGAGATAGTTATCAAGCCATTGCGGCCGCCAAAGTGTCAATTTCTTCCGCGGAGCCGAAAACGATGCGTTCGCACACCGGCACGTACTCCGCAACGCCAACTTGTTTCAGGAATCCGATACGCGGCTGGCGAGTCAATCCACGCTCGGTGGCAATCCGCAGGGCTTCGGAATAGGTCGGCAACGCCGGCGCAATAGCATCATGCGGCTCGATATCTGCCAAGTTAGTTAGAATCGTCAACACTTGGATTGAGGCGGGCGATATCTGTCGCTTGAGCACCGCGAATGTTGCCGTGACTGCGATCATGTTGCACCAGCCTCCACAGGTGTCGGTGCCGACAGTTTGGATCGCCGCGAGCCGTTGGATCTAGCCTTGAAGCCATGTTTCACCGCCTGGAATTCGCGGTCGGCCTCCATGAACCGCCGAGCCATTTCCCGGACGAGATCGGCTTCGGAAACATCAGCGCTGTACGCCTGTTTGTAGAACGCGCAGTAACGGGCAATGTCCGCCGCCAAATCGTGGCTGATTTCCAAGACCAGCTTGGTGCGGGTCGTCACATGGAACGGCGGCAGTGAAATCTCCGGCATGACAGTTTCTCCGATTACGGCTGATACGGCGCCAATACCATGTCCTTGTTCACCAACACGCGCAGCGGCCAACCTTGGCGGATCGTGATCGTTGGCTGCACATCGAGTTCACGGTCGATGATCTTTTCGCCGATCCGGTTCGCCTCTTGAGCCACCGTATCGCCAACCACGTCTTGGCCGTTGTTGCCGCTGCCGCTATTGGGATTGCGAGCCAAGTTCCCGGCGTAGGCAAGGGCTGTAGAGAACGCCGCACCCGCCGCGAGTTTGTCCAGGTGATAATCCACTTGATCCTGCAAACCTGATTGTCCCGCTTCATCCGTGCCCGGCATCCCATCGAGGACGATGGATTGTCCATTGGGGTAAATCAGGCGCTGCCAGACGACCAGCGCCCTGTTTTGCCCATTGCTGATGAGGCTTTGGTATTTGCCAAGCAGCTTCGATCCTTGGGGAATCAACAGGAACTTGCCGGAGACAGAGTCAAAGACGTTTTCTGTGACCTGGCCGATCACTTCGCCCGGCAAGTCCGTATTGATCGCCGTCACGAGTGCGCCGGGAATGACACTCCCCGCTTTGAGTTCATATTTTGATATCGGGTCCAACAGCGGCTTAGCCAGATATGGCTCGACGGCCGCGGCCTGGCTCAGAAACGCTTCTTTTTCCTGCTGATGGTTTTCGACGACGCCTCCGGCTCGGGGAATTCCAAAACCGCCAGTGTTTTCGTCCGCTCCCGGCAGAAACTGCGCCGCGCAGGCGAGAATCTCCGCCGCCAAGCGCGGCCATTGATGGCATTGTGGTCGGATTTGGCGCGTCCGACGTACTGATGGATTTCGCAGCCGCAAAGACGAGCGGCGAATCCAATGCTTGCTGCTGTTCCTTCTGCTGAAGTTCCAACATCTTCCGTCGCATTTCAGCGAATTGCCGGATTTGTTCGGCAATGGCCCGCTCTTGAGGTGAAAGTCCTGTCGGGCCCGTCGTGGCACCCGAGCCGGTCTGCCCCGTCAATCCTTCATAGTCGATCCCTTGGGCCGCTTGGTTTACGTCGAACGTGTAATCCTTCGGCAAATCTTTCACCGATTCGATCGGCCCGGACGGACGGATCGCATTTTCATCCGACACCGCATCCCGCGGCGTGCCGCTGCGCCCACCAAAGCCCAGCATTAGAATCACCAAGCCCAACGCCGCGCCGAAGATGCCAGCGACCATCACCGCCCGGCGGCTTACTCGCGTCACACCGGGCCGGATACCCCGGATCGACAAAACCGGTTCGCCGCCATTCGCATTCTGTGCGCCGGTCTGTCCGGTTCCGCTATTGAGGGTCGGATTCATGGTATTACTCAATCAATCCTGCGCATTGGCGCGAACGATTCCCACGACAGTCTGCGGAGCCTGGCCGATGCGCAGCTCCGCTTTGTCGAACAGTCGATCCACGATGTACCAATCGCCTTTGACCCTGTAATTCACGAGCTGCGCATCGCCGTTGCGTCCCAGCACAAATAGGGGCGGCGCTTCCGTCACCGTCACTTTGGGTGGGAACTGGATGTAAGTTTTCTGACCATCATCAAATGCCCGAAGCGGACACCAAGCCGGCGTCGAAGAATGCTTCTGACGCAGGATGAGATAGTTGAAGTTCGCTTTAGACAGATCCAGCCCCGAGGCAATCGTGGCGCTCGCTACCGCTTGTCGTTCGGCAAGCTGGTCGCGGATCATCACGAGGTCGCCGTAGGGATAGTTCCAGGCGATCATCGTGTGATATGTGGTGGAGTCCGTACTGGTCAGGTCCAATGTGTAAACTCGTTGGTCGGTTGTGATAAGCAGGTTCGTTTGCAGGCCACCCTTACGCGGCTTGACCAGGAGGAGCGTTTGCTCTGATTGACCCGAGCCGGACTCGACGCCCTGTACGAGCCACCGAGTCGTATCGCCGGCGGCCGCCGTGATGAGCTTTTCACCGGGGCGCAAGGCGATCGTGGTGACGTAGCCGGGACTGGTAATGGCCGTGTAGACGACGCCCGGCGCATAGTCGTAATACTGAATTGCATTCAAGAAATCATCCATGTTTGGCTGCGTTGTTGCCCCCGCTTTTGCGGATGCAATGGCTGCGGCGCCCGTCAGGGGTGTCTTCGTAGCGCTGTCCGCTCCGATTGGGAGAAGCTGGGGGCTGGGAACAGGCACTTTCACTTCAACGATTTTCGGCATTGCGCAATCCGAATCATCCACCAGCCGCATCGCGGGCGTCAGGCGCGAATCGGGCATGACGACGACCGACGGCGGATCAGTCGTCTCACATCCAGCAACCAGCGAGATCAAAACCAAAGCGCATACCAATATTGGCTTTTGAAGATTCACTGCCGTTCTCCTTGGTCAGAGGACGACTCTGTCGGATTCGTGTTTGTTGGATTCGGTGTAACTGCAGGGTGCGCACTGTCGTCTCTCAGCACCGGCCCCGAAAATTCTCGGCTCCAGGTAAAGTTGGTGATATACACGCCGATCGGGTTTTTGAACGAATCCGCTTCGTCCCGCGGCGGCATCACCTTCACCTGAAAGAGTCCTGTGTATTGCTCGCGCGAGCGGAGCATGCCGCTGGAATAGGTCGATTCAACCCATCGAACCTGATAGGTATCGCTCGACTTCTGCAGGATGCTGCTGATTTCCACGGTCCGGGCGGTCGCGCCATTGCCCGGTACATTCTTTAGTCCATTGTCGCCGCTGGCGTATTCGTTCATTCCATTCACTGCCGAGCCGGCGAGGAATTGATAAGCCTTGGTCCACTGCTGGCGCATGACGACCGGATCAAGCGGCCGTTCGCGCACTAGGCGCACGACCTCACCTACGAAGTAACCGACTTGCGCTGCATCGGGTCGATAGGGTTCACTCGCCAGCGTGATCCGCCCCGGCATTCCCGCCTTATCGACCTCGACGACGTAGGTGGCAACCTGTTTCTTGATTCCCAACACGACCGCGCCAGTTGTCGAGATGAGCGCCAACGCCATCGCCGCAAAGGCTATGACCCGCCAGTTGTGAGCCTGTACCCGCGCCGACCCAATCCGCTCGTCCCATGCGGTCGCCGCGCGGGCATACGGATTGTGGCCGTCGGATGAGCCACCATTTTTCCCATAGCTTGTCGTTGTCTGCGGAAAACTCATGTTACAGGCCCTCCAGCGCCAGAAGAGCCGCCTTTACCGCTCGGAGAATTGGATGGACCAGGCACTCGACTGGCCGAATTCGCGGCGACGGTTCCAACGGATCGAGTTGCCGTTGAAGAAGGAACAGCCGAGGCCACCGCTACCGTACCCGCACTGCCGACGCCGCGAATCGTTCGCGCCGCGGCGCTGCCGACCTGCGCAATCAGCGTCGCGCCTTTCATCGGAACTGCGGCGGCCGCTCTTACCGCCGCGAGGGCCGGCCGGGAGCTAGCGGCGCCAACGGTGGTGTTGTAGGCCACCGCCGTTGTATTGAGCGCCGTGCCGACGCCCAGGCTTGGCCCACCAATAATCATGTCAGTTGCCAGACGCGATGCGACGAGCGACAGCACCATGAGCAGCAACGCGGCCAATGCAATGCAAAAGGCTTGATAGGTCGTCACGGTGTTCCCCGCAGGGACTTGCAGTGCTTGGAAGATGCCGTTTCCAATCCCCAAAACCAATGTGAGTACCATTAAGCGCACGCCGGACCCAACCACCCACCCCAACGGGCGCTCAGCGATGAATGCAGTCTTGGACAAAACGCCAAACGGCACGAGCACGAACGCGGCCAAGCTCCCGAACTTGAATGTCACCAGCGCAAGCACGACTTGGATCGTGATGACGCAGAACGCGGCGACGATGGCGGCTACCGCGATGGCCAGAAATGCGATTTCGACAAAGTTTTTGAAGAACGCCACGGGACCGGTTAGCCGCTTGATTTGATCCATCAGCGGCTGCGCCGTCGTGTAACCCAGGAATGCGATGTTGCCCGGCTGTTGGGTGTAGAAGCCCACCCCGTCAAAGCCACCGGCTTTCAAACCAAGATTCATGAATGAGGACGCCAGCTTGTCCGTGAGCGATTGCCAGTTCTGAATGATCCAGGCGAACATGCCGATGTAGACGATTTTCCTGGCGAACTGTGCGATGACATGGTCCTCGCTGATGCCCAGAGCGTGGCCGACCACATGATGCTCAGAATAATAAGAACATTCAGCACCCAGGCGACGTCGCCTTGGATGAGGCCGAACGCATTGTTGATCGCGTTGAGGTACTGGTTGGCCACATCATTGATGAGGTCAGGCCCACCATTTCCAAAATCCACAGCCAGGATCGCGGTCATCGCAATCACCTCCCTTCGCTTCTGTTTGCTCCGCTATTGATTGGCCGCCGGAAAGGCATTCACTAAAGATGTGGTGGGCTGTTGTGGATTGTCCCATCCCGCGCACAGCCTGACACTGCTGATCGCCATAAGCTTCTTCCGCTTGTTCTTGCGCCTTCCGTTCCACTTCGGCGCGGGCATCAGTAATTTCCTGCGCTTGGAGCGATTGAAGTTGCGCTACCAAACTCGCCACTTCCTCGTTCCCAGCCTGCATCGCGGAAGTGGCGCCTGACGCGGAATTGGAATGCTCCACATAAGCTTGAATGCGCTGCGCGGTCGGTTGCAGGTTCAAATACGTCTCATTTTGCACGGTGCGGTTTTCGACCAAGACGTTTCTTTCTTCCTGATCCCAACCGCTCTGCATGGATTGGAAGTTGGCATCCGTCATGTTGGCATAATTACTCGGATCGGATGGATATTGGCCGTTGAGCGAACTGCCGGGATCAGTGGAGGAATAGGTTGTGCCTGCCTGGCCGAACACCTGCTGCCAGATGTTCATGCTTTGCAGAATTCCGGGTAGCTGAGTGAAGTTCCAGTTTTTCAGCATGTTCACTTCGTTGTCAATCTCTTGGTAGAGCTGGTCTACCATCTGCGCATTGTCCGCGACCTGGATTACCGCTTCGGCGAAGTTCGTGGGGTCAAAAACGATGTCGGCGAATGCGGCCGTGGGCACGAGCAGCGCCGCTGTTACTACGACAATGAGAAACCGTTTCTTTGAGCGTGTCATGGCAAGTCTCCTCTTTCGCATGTTCCTTCGATATGAATTTGTTCCACGGTTCAGTTCTGGAATGGATCGACAACCGTCTCCGTCGGCGGTGCTGGGTTATCCCAACCGGCGCGAACCCGCTCCCGCTCAGCCTCCGCATATGACGATTCCGATTGCTGTTGGGCCAATGCTTCGGTTTTGAGCCGCGAGCGGGCGACTTTTAGAGATTGCAGCTTGGCCAGTTCGCCCGACGCCACCGCCAGCAGGTCATTATGGGCTTGGACCGCCGACGTTTCGCCGGACGCAGAGTTGGACGCATCGACGATTCCCTGCACCTGTTGCGTCGTTGTATCCATATCCTGATAGACCTGATTCTGTAATTGACGGTTCTCCACCAGCGCTTGGCGCTGGTTATCCGTCCATGTCGATTCATTCGACTGGTACTGCGCCGAGGTAGCACTGGTCATGTCCGCCGGATATCGCGTGTTGAGTTGGCTCGCCGGATTCGGTGTGCTGTAAAGGCTGGACTCCAATTGGCCTTCCACCCCTGAAACAATCCCCGCAATATTCGGCGCGACATTGAGGTTGAGATGCTCCAATTCTTTGACCTGGTTCTCCACTTGCTGGACTACCGCATCGATCTGCTCGCCAATGTCCACCACCTTCAAGACATTTTCGACCAGCGCAATCGGGTCTAAAACGATATCGAACAAAAAGGCATCGGCCCTACGCGCCGGCCCGAGTACGAGCGCGCCGCCGGCGACGAGAGCCAGGAGCAGAGCTGTCTTTGGCCGAAAGTGTTTCGGCTTCCCCTTTACTGAATTCAATTTTGTCGTGTTCGGATTCACGTTGTTCATGGCCCTTCCTTTCGACATTGAAAGTTTCCAAACGCTCCGCCCAATGGCCGAGACCCCGTTCCTTCAAGTAAGCGGCGGCGAAACGCCCGCGATCATGCTCGCTCAGAACTTTGGTAATTCGCGCTTGATCCTGCGGTGAGCCTGCGGCGCAAAAGACCAGCGCCAATTCGCCGAGACCCAGTTCAAAAAGCCGATTTCCTTCCCGGCTTTGGTAGTAGTAGTCCTTTTTGGGGATTGACTGCTGGAGGATTTGAAGCTGTCGTTCGTTCAAGCCGAATGACTCGTAGACTTTCCGCGTGCGCTCCTCCATCGCGTTGCCGTTGGGCAGGAAGATGCGCGTCGGACAGTTTTCGATGATCGCTGGCGCGATGGCGCTGTCGGCAATGTCAGACAAGCTCTGCGTCGCAAAGATGACCGCGACATTTTTCTTTCGCAGCACCTTGAGCCACTCACGGATCTTGGCGGCGAA
This sequence comes from uncultured Phycisphaerales bacterium, assembly GCA_963773725.1. Taxonomy (GTDB): domain Bacteria; phylum Planctomycetota; class Phycisphaerae; order Tepidisphaerales; family Tepidisphaeraceae; genus PALSA-1353. The sequence continues at coordinate 128,395 of CAVZCA010000004.1, read as the reverse complement.
AAGTGATTCGGTCAGATACAGCCACGCCTCATCGAGAATCATCAGTGTCGGCGCGCCATCGAAGCGTTTTTCGAGCCGGCGGAACAGGTACGTCAGGACAGGCAGCAGCGCCGAACGACTCTGCATCAGGTGTTCCATCTCGAACGCCTGCCAGCGGGCATCGTTATTGCTGTTGAGCGTGTCCTCGTTCGCATCGAGCAGCCGCCCGTGTGCGCCATCGAGGGTGTAACTTCGCAACGCCTGTCGAATGTCCGCATCTTGAACAATGCCCACTAGCGTGCTAAGCGTGCGCTGGACTTTCGGCATCGACGCCAAATTGGTCAGCGCCGCCCACAATTCCTGCTTTGTGGCCGGCGTCACTTCCAACTTTTCGCGGTGCAGAAGGTCAGCGATCCAATCTTGTGCCCAAGCCAGTTCCGATTCATCGTCGATGTCCGCCAACGGCTGGAAACAAATATCTTCGCCTTCGCCGCCCAGATCGTAAAAGTCCCCGCCCATTGCCAAGGTCATCGCTCGGCAGCTTGCGCCTTTGTCGAAGATGTACACCCGAGCGCCGGGATACCGGAGCCATTGGCATGCCAACAGGTTCAACAGGGTCGATTTGCCGGCGCCGGTTGGACCGGCAATGATCGTGTGGCCCACATCGCCCTGATGCAGTGACAAACGAAATGGCGTCGATCCCTTGGTGCGAGTAACCAGCAGCGGTGGCCCGTCGAGATGAGCGCAACGCGCTGGACCGGACCAAACCGCGCTCAGGGGCACCAGGTCGCAGACATTTAGCGAGGAAACCAACGGCCGGCGCACATCGGCATAAGCGTGACCGGGAAGACTGCCCATCCACGCCTGAACCGCATTGAAATCTTCGATTTCGGACACGAGGCCGACGCCATCCACAACTTGTTGAACGGAGCGGGCCTTTTCCGTCGCGGTTTGCTCATCCTCATCCCAAACGGTGATTGTGAGTGTGAAATCTCCGAACGAGCAATGATCGCCGCCGAGTTCCTGCAGGGCGTCATCCACATCCTCAGCCTTGTTCAAACTGTCCGAATCCTCCAGTTTGCTTTCCTGTTTGGTGATGGCCTCTTTGAGTAACGTCGTCATCCCCTTGCGCTTGGCGAACCATTGACGGCGCAGCTTATTCAAATGTCGCGTTGCATCGGCCTTGTCCATTGGAAGATAGCGGCCGACCCAACGGTATTCGATCGGCAATTCGTTCAGCCGGTCCAATAGGCACGGCAGCGTCCGATTGACGAAAGCCCGGATCGACACGGTTTTCAGAAATTGTTGGCCCAGCCGCGGGGAGAGACCGCCCAATAGCGGTCGGTCGGTAATCATTTCATCGAGGTAGAATGGGACATCGGGTACAGCAATGGTTAGTCGCCGGTCCGAGATGCAAGAGTGGAGATAGGTCAGAGTTTCCGAATCATCCAGCGGTCGAACCTCCGGCATGAACGACGCCATCAAGTTCACCACCTGATCGACCTGTCCGATGAAATGGTCGTAATGGGCACGGTAAGAAACCTGCCCATTGCTCCCGTTGCTTGGCCGTTCGATGAACAGATCGCTCAGCCGCGCCATGCTTTCCGCCGGCGGCAGGTAGGTGAACGTGACGAAGCACTGGCTCTCAAAGTGCAGAGCCTCGGCGGTGAAATCCTGCCGCCGCTCCCGGTCGATCAGTTCCGCCACGGGATTAGGAAATTCACTTGCCGGATAGGCGTGGGCAGATCGTCGTGCAGCCTCAACATGCACGCACCAATGCGATCCCAGGCGGCGCAGCACATTGTTCATCCGCGCGCGGGCCGCCACTAGCTCATACGGCGTGGAACTATCCAGATCGGGCCCGCGGAAGCGCACCGTCTTTTCCAGGCTGCCGTCTTTGTTGAGGACGACGCCTGGGCCAATCAGCACGGCCCACGGCAGGTGGTCAGCAAGGCGCTGGGCCCGTTTTCGGTATTCGCCAATGTTCCACATGGCGGAAATCCTTCACATCACGATTCCATGTATGTCGGCTGCCGCAGGTGACGGCGAAAAAGATCAAACCAATGCGGGTCGCGCTTGCTCATCAGTACGGCGACGGCATGTAGGCCCGCGCCCGCCGGAAATCCCAGCCACCACAGGTGCATCCCCATGCCAACGACCAGAGCCAGCGTTCCGTTGAGGATGGCAAAGGTCCGCGGCGCGCCGCCCATGAGGATGGGTTGGGTCAATGCCACATGCAGCGGCACTTCGTATCCCTCGATTTCTTCGGGTCGCGTCATGGCATTACCACCCTGCGCCGCCATCGAATCCAAAGAACGTCACGCCGAAGCTTGTCGCCGTCACCGCGATGGAAACGCCTAGCAGAAGACCCAGGACGCGCCGCAGGCCGCCGCCATCGCTGAATGCGAAGCCAAACCCAAGAACCACAATGGCTAGGATGCACAGCGCTTTAGCAACCGGCCCAGTGAAGCTGGCCAGCACTTGGTTCAAGGGGCCTTCCCAAGGCAGGGGTTGGCCATTGGCTCCATTTGCGGCCGCACGCGCCACGCCACCCCAGGCCATCACAGAAAGCCAGCCGGCCAACGCTGGCAATGAAATAGCCGCTCGACTACTGAACATAGATCGCGCTCCTTTCAATGTGGTGCTCGGCAGCGATGCCGTTTACACCGTTATTAACTTTATTAACTCTCATAATATCCTCGGCATTTCCAAATGCAAGGAAATTTTCAGATTTCTGGATTTGGACGTGTAAGTGATCTGCCTAGCGCTAATCAATGTGCGCTATGCTGGGAACCTTGCCAGGAATTCGCAAAGACCACCCACCGATTCCGGCAACGGAAACCGACTTGCAGTAAAATGTCGATTGAACTTGGAAGAAGAAGGAAAGCGCTATGCCAATTCGTGACCCAATTCTCCGCGCAATAGAAGATGCACTCGACCAACCATTGGATGGCAATGAATTCGAAGCGGCAATGTGCTCTATGCTCAGAGAACAGGGCATCTATCCGAGACTCGTCCCAGTACGCGGCGGTAGTGATGCAGGCACAGACGGAGCAATTGGAGACCCAGAGGACTCGAAACCGCCAATACCGCTAGTTTGCACAACACAGGAGGACGTAAAAGGAAACTTGACCGCCAGTCTCAAGAGTCATTCCAAGAAAATTGGTTCAAGGAAAGGGGTTGTTTTTGCGACATCGCGCAGGATGACTCCTCCAGCACAGCGTGAGCTTGCCGAGGCCGCAAAAGAATTGGGATTTGTGCTTCTCAACACCTATGAACGAGCGGTCGTCGCTGAACTCCTATATCGCAGTCCGCGTTGGTGTCGCGATCTACTCGGAATTTCAACTGTGCGACCGGCATTATCGACGTTCCCTCAGGATCGACGCCCATTCTTCGACCAGCAACTTCGCGGTCGCGAGGACGAGCTAAAGTGGTTGAAAGATCGGACGAACGACACCCTTCTGGTAGGACAACCTGGAATCGGCAAAACATTTCTATTACGCCGCTTCTCGCAAGAAACGGACGGTCTCTTTGCCGTAACCGATGATTTGAGCGCAATTGATCCGGCGATTCGTGAAAGCCAGCCGAAGATTATCATCGTATCCGACGCTCACGCTCGCCCCGGACTGCTTCAAGGGCTCCGGCAACTGCGGCATGACACGGGCGGGACATGGAGGATCGTCGCCGATTGCTGGCCCGGTGCGCGGATTGAAGTCCGAAGTATACTGTCACTGGCATCCCCCGACGTTCTTGAGCTTCGTCCTTTAGCAAGAGACATCATTGTTGAAATCATCCGCGATGCTGGCATCGTAGGACCAACGGAGCTCGTGCGGGAATTGGTAGACCAATCCCGCGGTCGCGCTGGCTTGGCAGTGACACTTACATTCCTATGTCTTCAAGGCGACACACGTCTCGTTGGCATCGGCCGTGTTTTGGCCGAGCAAGTCGAGACAACATTTAGAACATTAGTGGGCGTCGAAGCAATCAATGCGTTAACGATGTTGTCACTGGGCGGCAGCGGCGGCCTGGCTCTTTCTGACGTAGCTGATGAGCTTAAGCAGCCCATTGTTCAAGTCCAACAAGCTGTGGTGCATCTCGCTGCCGGTGGTGTCGTGGAGGAGGTGATTGAGTATGGCGGGAACCGGCGCATAGTTGTGCAGCCTGAAGCATTGCGCGAGGCACTCGTCAGCGATCGTTTCTTCGGAAAATATTCGATTCCACTGCCTAATCGTCTGCTCCAAACCGCCAGGCAAGCCGCCGTGACGGAGGTCTTTTTAGGTGCTGCGCATCGCGGCGGTGCCGTGCCTGACGATCTCCTGTGGAACCGGTTGGCTGAGCATGGCAATCCGTCTCTCTTCAAATCGTATACAGCTCTTGGAGAGCCACAAGCACAACGGGTACTCGCAAATCGGGCCGACTTGCTGGTCGATATTGCACCGATTGGCTTACGCACCGCGCCCGCAGCCTTTCTGCCTCCATTACTTGAGACGTCTTTGGGCGACAAACGCGATATAGGGTCTACAACCTCGCATCCTCTTCGCCAAGTGGAGGACTGGGTGCACAGCGGCCGCCCCGGCGGCGAAGCATTGCCGCGGCGGCGCAGCCTGATTGATGCTGTCGAGAATTGGCTTCTTACAGGAGGAGACCCGGATATTGCCGTTCGAGCGGCTTCGCTCGCGCTCGTCCCGGCCTTCCGTACCTCCAATTTGGATCCCGGTTCAGGACGAATGTTCACTCTTACACACGGAGTCATAACCTCAGAGGAAGTTGTCGGACTAGGCGATCTATGGGGCCGAGTGATCGGATTCATTCCGCCGATGCGCATCACGAACTGGCAACCACTTGTAAATGCCATCCGCGGCGTGGCATCGCCTCAAATCCTCGGTGGAAATCCGGGAGCTGCTTTCTACGCAGCCAGCAATGAACTGGCCCGCAAATTAGTAGATAGTCTCGCCCACATTGCGGCGGCACGTCCCGGAGTGATGCTCGAATTGCGCGGGATCGCCAATTGGCTTGGCCTCGAGTTTAACGCCAGCATTGACGGTGATTTTGCCACGATCTACCCGGATGACGATTTTGCGGACCACAACGCATGGTTCAAGAGGGCGACCGAAGAGGCGCAAGGACTGGCTGTCCGTTTCGCTTCCCGGCCAGCTTCGGAGATTGCAAAACTGCTCTCGTTCTATGAAAGCGAGGCCGAAACAGTGGGACGCAGAACAGCGACGCTATTCGTTTTGGGTAATACGCTTGCCGAAAACATTTCCGACCCAAAGGAATGGATTGAAGTAGTCGCTAAAACCTGTGGCATTGATGAGATCGCCGCTCCCATTCTTCGACGATTGTACCGGGAAGACTATAGCTACTTCATGGAAGCCTGCAGATTGTGCTGGGGCAACAACCGACTTCGCGTAACGGTCATAAATGCCGTTCTAACCGCTGATAAAGACCCTGAAGACCTAATGAAATTGGCCCTGGAGGAATTGCCTAAATATATTCGCCTTGTCGATATTCTCTGCCTGCGTGGACAAGTACCGATTGCGACTCTCCGCAAACTATTAGTTCACGATCATGACGGCGTCGCGGCTGCGTCGGCACATGGAGAATGGAATTCGGACCCCAAAGGTGTGGTTCGCCCAGAAGTGCAAGAATGCTGGCGGCCAGCGATATTACGCTGCGGTTCAAAACAGCAGCGGCAAACAATTAAATTGTACATTCGGGACATCCTCGCGTCCGACGCAGATTTGGCTTTTGATTGGTTACTCGCCCGAATTCACGAAGGCGCACCTCTATTTGAGTTAGAAGATTACGATCTTGATGGAGCGACACCTACTCTTTCACCCGATCAACGACTGGCGCTGCTTACGGCAATCGGACCAAACGAAATCTACGTTCCTGATGATTTCGTCACTCGTCTGATTGCGGGTGATGCGAGTCTTTATCGCCGTTTACTTGCAGAACCGACAACAAAACGACTCCATCTGTTGGCATTGATCGGACACCCATCGGCAGCCTGGGCAACAATGGCACTCGCCGCAATGGATGCAGGATATTCTCCGGCCATGGTTCGTGACGCTGCAGGGGGAAGCATGCGGTCTTGGAGCGGCGAGCAATCCGTATATTGGGAATCCTGGAGAAATGGCTGGGAAAAGCTATTGCAGTCAGATGACCTACGGCTAAAGGAAGTTGCGCGATTAGGCATCGATGAAGCGACCGCGCTTAGAGATCGATCCCTCGCAGAAGAGGAAAAAAAGAGAATTGATGGCGATTAGACAGATTGCGAAAATGGTATGTCCGCGCCAGTTCCAATCCGGCGATTCTTGAGAATTCTTCTCGATTGTCTAGGTGGCGGCGCATGCCACTAACAGGGAAATCACTCGTCGCCCCCAGCAACACCAAACCGCTCTCGGTGCCGCTCCGCGATCGCCGACCGGACGCCAGATTTGGAGTCCATCCAGTACAAAATCAGGGCTTCGATGATCAGCTTCGGATTAGACAGATGCCGAGCGCAGTCATCCTCAAATTTCGCAAATAGCTGCTTGTTGAACCGGTAGGTGCGTTGCTCTGCCTGCTGATCCGGGGCCTTCCTTGGACGTGCCATGTTTTGCTCCTTCTATGAGCCCAACAGTGTAGGTGATTCGGCTCCATATTCAAGTAGATAATGTTGTTAACGTTATTAACTGTGACGCCTGTACTTACGATGAGTGACCGATTTGTCTCTGGCTTTATGCATCCAAAAACGCATCCGCGGGAAACAGATATCTCCCGCGTCGCCCATCCGCAGCAATTCATTATTGTTGACTTTATTAACTGTAATAACTAGAATGCGCGCGCAGAATATGGCCGACCGCCTGGTGGCGACAATGTGCCCCGAGTTTCTGTCCTTGAGAAGTATCCATGAGTACAGAACCAACTTGGACCGGTGTAGAATCTGAATCCAGCGATCTTCTCCCGCTCTCCAGCGTCCCAAATCTGAAATGGCTGCCTCGTCGACGGCGTGGCGCGAAACTCAGCTACACCTGTCTGTGGCGATGGGCTACCAGGGGCGTGGCCGGCGTCGTATTACAAACGGTCCGAGTCGGAGGCACGCCATGCACCACCGAATCCGATTTGAGACAATTTTTCGCCGAAGTCGCCGCAGCTAAGCGCGGCGGGAAGCAGGCTCAGACAATTCGCACGCCCGCGCCCGCGCACGCGAAATCGAAGCGGCACGCCAGCAGTTGGCCCGAGTCAGCATCTAACAGCATCGTTCCCCCGCAATTCTTATCACTTCCCTCACTGTTCAGCGCATTCCCAATTTCGTTGACCATAAGGCGCGATGCACCGCGCTGACATCGCACATCATCGGCGGTGAATCGCGCGCTTTTTCTCGTACGGTTTTGCGCCTCGCGCCTTACTGTAAACCCTTGTAAATCCTCAAAACCGTACATAGGGTTTTGCAATACTCTCAGACTTTGATAAAATGCTGGAAAATCCGAGGGATTCTTGTGTTTTTCGGCGGGCGCCGGCAGCGACTCTTAATCAGCGGGTTGCAGGTTCAAGTCCTGCATGGCGCAATCACTTATCAACTGGGTGGATTTGTCGCGGATGTGCTGGGCCGCAAGCCATCGATAACTCTGTCCAAATATGCACGAATTGCATCGGCATCACGAATTACCGCGAATGCGAATCAAGATGTCGAATTCAGGTTGTGACATACGGCTGTGATCGGGCGCTCATCCATGGTTTCAAGCATCTGCGATATCCTTCCTTGTCCATCTTCCCTCCGCTAGCCGAGACCCTCGGTTCGCTGACATTTACTGACCGACAAGCCATCGCTTGGCAGGACTGTCTGTAAGAATGGTAATCGCGGCCTCAACGTCGCCCGATTGCACAGAAATACCAGTCGAAACGTTTCCTCCGATGGGATTCAGTTGGTTCCCAAGAATCGTCTGAATGCCCGCTGCATCCAGTTTACTCGACGCCAGGTGAGCGGTGATCTCATCTGGGAACAGAGCAATGGCAATCCACTTGCCGATTTGTGCATCGGCATAATCCGGGATGAGCGGGGGTCGGTCTTCCATGCCCGCCATTTTACCGCCACGCCAGGCGTCGGCGATACAGCAGTCGCTCGTTTTGCTCAGATGACGATGGAAATGTGTTCGCCGAAGGAACCACAGCGATCACGGACGGATTTATCGGCGTATTGCGGGTAAGACGCCCTCGCGATGGTTCGGCTTCATGATTAGCTGCTGGCTATTTGCCACGAATGGATCAGAATCCACAATCACGTACCGAATTGAGCGACGCAACCTTGAAGCGATTAAAAACCATGAATACCACGAATGACCTGGCCCAAAGATTCCCGGAAAATCCCCTCCTCCGCCCAACTGATCTCCAACCAAGCCGGCCCGACTGGCGGGTCGAGTGTCTCCTGAATCCGGGAGTCTTCCGCTTCAATGGCAAGACATGCCTTCTCGTGCGTGTAGCAGAACGCCCGCCACAACGTGAAGGATTTGTTTCCTTCCCCATTCTCTCCGAATCGGGTGAAGCGCAGGAAATTAGAGTTTAATCGCAACGATCCGCGGCTCGATATTTCCAATCCGCGCGTGCTGCGTTACGACGGGGTTCACTACCTGACCACGCTCTCTCATTTGCGGATGCTCACCAGCGACGATGGAATTCATTTCCGCGAGGATAAGGCGCATCCGCCGCTCTATGGTCACGGCGCATTAGAAACCTTCGGCATCGAGGACTGTCGGGTTTCGCAATTGGGTGGCGTTTTCTATCTGACCTATACTGCCGTCTCTCCGAACGGCGTCGCCGTGGGAATGCGCTCCACGCGGGACTGGAAACAATTTCAACGGCACGGCCTCATCTTTCCGCCGCACAACAAAGATTCGCCCTCTTTGAGGAAAAAATTGGCGGCCGCTATTTTGCCCTGCATCGTCCGTCTAGCCCGGAAATTGGCGGCAACTATATCTGGCTCGCGCAGTCCCCGACCTGTTGCACTGGGGCGCGCCACACCTGTCTCGCCCGAACGCGACCTGGCATGTGGGACAGCGCCCGCGTCGGCGCCGGCGCCGCGCCAATCAAAACCCCGGGCGGCTGGCTCGAAATCTATCACGGCGCCAACGAAAAAGAGCGTTATTGCCTCGGCGCACTCCTTTTGGATTTGCAGGAACCCCGGAAGGTGATCGCCCGCTCAAAAGCCCCGATCATGGAGCCGAGTGCGCCGTATGAACAAACCGGCTTCTTCGGTAATGTCATCTTCACCAACGGACATCTCGTGGATGGCGACTCGCTTACGATTTATTACGGCGCATCAGACAGCGTCATCTGCGGCGTACAATTCTCCATTGCCGAAATTCTAAAATCACTCGTCAGAGGATGATGCTGCTTTGAAGCCGTATGCGACCGTCATCCTCGCAAAATGAATCACTTTTTTAACCCGAGCGATTCGAAGAGTGGCTCCAGATGCCGTTCGTAATTCCGCCATCGACCCACCGATCGCGTATAGATCGGCTGGCGAACCTGCCACGCGCTGGCTGTCTTCACGGCCCTCTCCGTCCGGTGAAATTCCAGACATGCCGCGTTCCACGGTAAACCCAGGAAGCTGATGATGCGGCGGCTTTGTCCCTCCAAATCCGCAACCAAATCTTCGTATTGCACCTCCAGCATCCGCAGAGGCAGCGCCTTCAGCCAGTGGGCGATGAGTCGATCGGTCTGGACATGATGACGGCCGCATTCCGCCAGGTCGAACGAGAAAAGATTACCCGAGCTAAACCGCTGGAAGAAACAGGAAAGACAGGTGTCACGCGGATCGCGGCGGCAGAGAATTACGCGTGCCGACGGAAAAAGCGTGGCGATCAATCCAAGATGCTCAACATTGGCCGGCATTTTATCCATGACGCGCAACGCCGAACCGCCTAGAGCCTGCAGGCGATCCAATTGTTTGCCGGCAGCCTCGTTAATTGCGCCCGGTTGATATCGGGCAAAACTCAGCGAGGCCGCGATGTTGCCAATGTCCGTCAGCTCGCCGGCGCCGAATACATCCGGATGACTGGAGGCGATCTGTTCGACAAGGCTCGTTCCCGAACGCAGCATTCCCACGATGAAGACCGGCAATTCCGAAGGCTCGCCCCAGTTGCGCGTGCGCGCAAAAAACTCCGGCGTGAACTTCGCTATGGACTCATCCACCTGATGCGCAAACTGATCACTGCTGCTCCGCTCGCCAGCGGCATGCCGCATCTGTAACACCAGAGAATTGGCCCGGGCGTACTGGGCAAATGCTTCATCGAAGCGGTCGGCCTCATCCAGCATCTTTCCAAGGACAAACCCAAGGTCGGCCCGGTCGCCAATGGAGATTTTCGGGTCATCGAGAGATGCCGTGAGCCGCGCCATCTCCCCTGCGTCGGCACTCGCGCCCACGCTCGTCATTAGGGCGTACGCCTGCACCGCACCAGGTCGCCGGACCAGGATTTGGCGGGTGCAATCAGCAACCTCAGCGAACCGCCCGATATGCCGTAAAGCCTGACCGAGGTAAATCCAACCCGGCACCGATTCGGGCGCGATTTCAACGGCACGGCGAAAACTCTCCACCGCCTCCGCGTCCCGCCCGCTGCGCCACAGGATCATCCCGCGCCCTGGTGTGTGAACGCCGAATCCGGGGCGAGCGCCGCGGCGCGATCCAAAGCGGCGGCGGCTTCATCAAGCCGTGCAACTCGGCCAAAGCGATGGCCAGAAAATTATGCGCATCGGAGTTATTCGGCTCGCATTGAGCAGCTTGCTGGAAAGCGAGACGCGCCTCCTCGAACCGGTTCTGATCGTAGAACACCCACCCGAGATTAAGCCGAGGCATCGACCAACGGGGCGTTTTCTCGATCGCCTTGGAAAAAGCGGCAATCGCTTCATCGAGTTGCCCCCTGGCCTGCAAGGCGAGTCCCAGATTGTTATGCGCCACGGCGCTATCAGGCTCGATTCGAATCGCCTCCCGATAGGCAGCAATAGCCTCATCCAGTCGCCCCTTCTCCTTCAGAGCATTGCCAAGATTGTGATGCGCTTCGGTCAAATCAGGCTTGAGCCGAATGGCCTGCCGATAAGAAGCGATAGCCTCATCAAGCTGCCCCTTCGCCTTCAATGCATTACCGAGATTGGTATTTGCTTGGGCGTTATCAGGGTCGAGCCGAATACCCTGCCGCTGGGCAACGATCGCCTCGTCCAGCCGTCCAATGCGCAGCAGGCCGTTGCCGAGGTTGCGGTAATAAATCGCGCGGGTCGAACAAATCGCGATCGCCCGTTGGATCAATTCAATCCCGGCATCCAACCGGCCCGCCTGTAATTCCAGCACCCCCAACATATGCAATGCGTCCGCATGATTAGGCTGCTGCGCCAGGATCTGCCGGTAAATCCTCTCCGCCTCCGCCAAACGCCCCGCGCGATAGTGCGACAAGCCAGATTCGTATTGCTTCTGAACTGTCATACGAGCAGGCATCGTATCCCCAAACCCCGTTCTGGTCTTAAAACGAGCAGCGTCGCCAGATTGTCCGTTGTTGAAACTGATTGAAGTCAGGTACGGTGGATTCCTCTAATAAATTTGGCGTCCGATACTTCCCAGATTTACTGCGGAGTTAGAAATGAATGGAATGCTGAAAACGATCATTCTTATTCTCCTTATCCTTCTTTTGCTTGGTTCACTCCCAGCATGGCCCTACAGGCGGGATGGGGTTACTACCCCAGCGGTGGACTGGGACTCGTGCTGGTGATCCTGATTATATTGCTTGTGGCTGGAAAGCTTTAAGAATGAATCAGCCACAAATTGCCGGCATCTCGATGGCTAGAGTTGGAACATGACCGCAGGCCGCAAGCGATCGAGCATTTCGTACCTGAGGATTTTGTGGGGTATTGGGTTGGTCGTTGCCATCCTTTACCTGGGGAAGCCGCTGCTGGTTCCCCTGTCGCTGGCGGTTCTATTCACATTTATTCTGACCCCGGTGGTGGAGACGGTCCAGCGTTCCGGCTTGCCGCGCGTCCCTTCCGTGCTGGCGGTTCTTTTTTTGTCGCTGGTTCTGGCCGCCTTGATTGGGTGGGGCGTTGGGGCGCAGTTGAATAACCTTGCGAAGGATTTGCCGACCCATACGGAAGAAGTGCGGGAAAAGATCGCGCATTTGCGTCAGGCCGGCTCGGAGAAGTTTTCCCGGCTCTTCCGAATGTATCAGGAGGTTGGAGCATCGGATTCCACAGGAACATCGCCAGCGTCTGCCTTCATGCCGCCGATTGTTGTGCAAAATTCATCGCCGGTTGCCATCGAAAATTTTTCGACGCTGGCTGGAGTGATTCTGGAGCCGATCGCCACGGCGCTGTTGGTGATGATCCTGGTCGGCTTCATGCTGATTCGCCGTGAAGACCTTCGCAATCGGGTGATTGGACTCTTAGGGCATGGACAACTCACCGGCACGACGCGGGTGACGGTTGAGGCAGCCGAGCGATTGAGCCGATTTCTCCTGGCGCAGCTTTTAGTCAATGCGAGTTTTGGGCTGGTTTTCGGGGCAGCCCTTTTCGTCATTGGCGTGCCATATTCCCTGCTTTGGGGATTGCTCATGGCGCTGCTGCGATTCGTCCCTTACGTTGGGCCATGGACGGCAGCGGTGGGGCCGATTCTTTTGAGCGTCGCGATTTTTCCGGATTGGCTGCATCCGCTGATTGTTCTTGCGATTTTTGTGGCCCTGGAACTCATTACCGCGAATGTCATCGAGCCGGTAGTGATGGGGCATAGCACGGGAGTTTCGCCGGTGGCGCTTTTGCTTGCCGCGGCGTTTTGGATTTGGGTATGGGGGCCGGTTGGACTATTTCTATCCACGCCTTTGACGGCCTGCATGGTGGTTCTTGGACAGCATGTTCCCCGGTTCCGATTTCTGGCGACGCTGCTGGACGATCAGCCGGCATTAGAGCCACACGTCAGTTATTACCAGCGCCTGCTAGCGGGAGATCGCAACGAGGCGGCCCAGTTGATCGCGGAATTCGGCAAGAATTCGTCGCCGGTTGAAGTTTTTGACGGAGTGCTGCTGCCGACCCTTTTGCGAACTCGACGCGATCGCAAGCATGCCGGCCTGACGGCTGATGACGAGAATTTTATCTTCGATGCCACGCAGCACGTGCTGGATCAGTTAGCGGGAGGCGCGGATGATTCGCCGCTTTCGGAATCGCCGCTGATTTTCGCCTGTCCAGCTCATCATCGCGGTGAGGAATTATCGCTGGCCATGCTCGCTCAGGCGCTTAGGCCGCAGGGATACCGGGTTGAAATAGCGTCAACACATGTGCTGCCAGTGGAGATCGAATCGAGATTAGCCGCCCAGCGCCCGGCGATTGTCTTTATCGCGGTGCTTCCGCCCGGCGGTTTGATCCAGGCGCGGTATCTCTGCAAGCGGCTGCGAAAAAGATTTCCCGAACTCATTATGATTGTCGGGTACTGGGGGCGCGTGCGCAACTTCGATCGGCTGTTAGTAAGATTGCGAACCAGCGGCGCGAATTATGTGACGACGTCCATCGCACAGAGCCGCGGACAGATTACGGCGTTGCTGGGGGGTTCTGTGCCGTCGTCGGGGAACGAAATCAGGCGAGACACAGGGCAGCCGGAAAAAGCAAATGTCTAACTTCATATTTAATAACCGTTTTGCGAGGGATTCGACCGGTGAGCGGATCGGAAAAGTCGCGCATTTCGCGATGGTATTGGCGGTGCTTGTGCTCGGAGGCTCTGCGTGGGTGTCGTATCACAATATTCGTCAGTTGATTGAAAAGGAACAATGGGTCGATCATACGCATTCGGTTCTGGTGCAGTTGGAAACGATCCTTGCCACCGCGACCGAAGCGGTGACCGTCGAGCGCGGCTATCTTTTGAGTGACGATCAAACCGTTCTTCCGACGTTCAAAGCTGCGCAGGCTTCGCTCGCACAGCAGATCAAGACGCTGAGGGATTTCACGTCGGACAATCCGCGCCAGCAGCAACATATTTCAGATTTATCCGCCCAAATCGATTCAGAGTTCGTGATTTTGAATAGTGCTTTGGCCGTGCGCAGGCCGTCGGTGCGCCGAACGTGAATTTCGCATTGAGCGATCATGTGATCCGCAGCAAAGAAATCATGGACCGGCTGCGAGACGCGATCACAGGGATGATCGATGAAGAAAATCGGCTTCTTCAAAATCGGACGGAAGAATCCAGGGCAAGCTTCAATAAGGTATTGACCACACTTGGCATTACGACCGCCATCGCTGTGGGGCTGGTGGTTTTGGGGTATCTGCTCATCCGGCGGGATGCGGCGCAGCGTCGCCGCGCCGCGGCCGAGCATAATCGGCTCGCGAATTACAACCACCTTCTCATCGAATCGACCGGGGATGGAATCTACGGCGTTGATCTGGATGGCAACTGCACATTTCTGAACGCCGCCGTGCGCGAATCCTGGGGCGGAAATCCGAAGACGTCCTGGGCAAATCAATGCATGACCTGACGCATCACCATCGTCCCGATGGGTCCGTCTATCCGGCGGTGGAGTGCCCAATTTATCAGGCGTTCCGCACGGGAAAGGGATGTCGGATTGAAAATGAATTGTTCTGGCGATCAGATGGATCGTCGTTTCCTGTCGAATATTCCGCATCACCGATCAAGAATGAAGGGGAGATAGAGGGCGCGGTGGTTGCCTTTCTGGATATCACACGGCGCAAGCAGATTGAAGAAGACCTGAAACGCGCGAAAGACGAGGCAGAGGCGGCAAAGGAGCAGGCGGTGGCCGCGAATGTCTCAAAAAGCCAGTTCCTGGCGAACATGAGCCACGAGCTGCGCACGCCGCTCAACGCCGTCATTATGTATAGCGAGCTTTTGCAGGAAGAGGCGGAGGATCGCCATGTGGAAAGTTTCATTCCCGACCTCGATAAAATTCGCGGCGCGGGAAAACATCTGCTGGCTCTGGTGAACGGGGTGCTCGATCTTTCCAAGATCGAGGCGGGGAAGATGGAGCTTTACCTCGAGACGTTCGATGTCGAGCCTGTCCTGCAGGACGTCGCGGTGACGGTTCAGCCGCTCATTCAGAAGCGAAACAATGAGCTTGAAGTTCGCTGCGATCCCAATGTCGGCGCGATGCATGCTGACGTAACGAAGGTACGGCAGATTTTATTCAATCTTTTATCAAACGCGTCCAAGTTTACCGAGCAAGGCAAAATTATCCTGGACGTGCGGCGCGAGGAAGAACAGCCGGCGGCGGATATTGTGTTTCGCGTTACCGACAGCGGCATCGGGATTACCAAGGAGCAGGTCGACAAATTATTTCAGCCATTCATTCAGGCCGACGCATCCACGACCCGAAAATTTGGGGGCACTGGGCTCGGCCTGGCGATCAGCAAGCACTTTGCCGAGATGATGGGGGGAAGCATGTCGGTCATCAGTGAACCGGGCAAAGGCTCCGCGTTCACGCTCAGACTTCCCGCCAAGGTGGATAAGGCCGCAGCCGAAAAACCAAAGACGCCCGATACCGTCATACAAACGGCGGGGAGTAATGGAATCAATGTATTGATCATCGACGATGACCCGGCGGTGCGCGACCTTATGTCCCGATTTTTAACAGCCGAGGGAATTCGAGCAGTCACTGCCGAAGATGGGGAAAGAGGACTGGCTCTAGCAAAGAAGACGCCGCCGAATCTTATTTTTCTTGATGTGATGATGCCGAAAATGGATGGCTGGACAGTGCTTGGCGCCTTGAAAGCAGACAAAAAGCTGGCCGAAATTCCTGTTGTGATGTTGACCATTTTGAACGATCAGGAAATGGGATACATGCTGGGGGCTTCGGAATATCTCAATAAGCCGATCGACAGAAATCGCCTGAGCGCGGTGCTGAAGAAGTATCGTCCCAATGAAGGGGCAAGCGGCGTTTTAATCATTGAGGACGATGAGCCGACGCGGCAGGTCCTGGCACGTTCGCTGGCCAAGCAGGGGTGGACGGTTGTTGAAGCAGCCAATGGTCGTCCGGCGTTGGAATACTTAAAGAGCAGCCGGCCAAACTTGATTCTGCTGGATTT
Organism: uncultured Phycisphaerales bacterium; assembly: GCA_963773725.1. GTDB lineage: Bacteria > Planctomycetota > Phycisphaerae > Tepidisphaerales > Tepidisphaeraceae > PALSA-1353. The sequence goes on along the minus strand of CAVZCA010000004.1, from coordinate 112,375 downwards.
AATGATGCCGCAGATGGATGGATTCGAGTTTTTAGCAGAGCTTCGGAATAAAGAGGAATATCAGTCGATCCCGGTGGTCGTTCTTACATCCAAGGATCTTTCGGCTGAAGAGCGGGACTTGCTCTCAGGAAAAGTAGCGCGGATTCTGCAGAAGGGAACGTATAGCCGGGATGCGCTTTTGCAGGAAGTAAAAAAGATTGTGTTGCAATGTGCCGCCAATGCTTCGAAGAATGAAGTTGTGAAAGAGGACAAGCCCGCGTCCCCGGAATCGACCCAAGGATGAGAAGGTGATGTATGCCCAGGCTACTGGTAGTTGAAGATAACGAGGAAAATCGAGACGCGCTGTCGCGACGGCTGCAGCGCCGCGGCTTTGAAGTTTTGATCGCAGTTGATGGCAAAGTTGGTCTGGAAATGGCGAAGACCGAAAAGCCCGATCTGATATTGATGGACATGAACATGCCGGAACTGGATGGATGGGAAGCAACTCGTCAGATTAAAGCCGATGAGAGCATCCGGCATTTGCCTGTGATCGGTTTGACGGCTCACGCGATGCCGGGGGACAAGGAACGGCGCTTGAGGCGGGTTGTGCGGACTATCACACGAAGCCTGTCGAATTCTCGAAACTGCTAGCCCAGATCGAGGCGATCCTACAGAAAAAGCCGTAAGCGCCTTTGATGACCCGCTGAGCGAACTTTGAAATGGAAACGGAACATCCAAATTCTTCGAGTGAGCCGCTGATCCTAGTTGTCGATGACAACCAGGAGAACCGGGACGTTCTTTCGAGACGGCTTCAGCGCCATGGATATAAAGTGACGACGGCGGTCGATGGGCCGGCCGCTCTGCAGCTTCTGAAAGACACAGCATGCGACCTGGTTCTGCTTGACGTGATGATGCCGGGAATGAATGGGGTGGAGGTCCTGGGAAAAATACGGGAAACGCAATCCCCCACGCAGCTTCCCGTGATCATGGCGACGGCCAAGGACCAGAGCACGGATATCGTCGCAGGCCCTGAACCTTGGCGCGAATGATTATGTGACCAAGCCATTGGATTTTGTGGTGCTGCTCGCACGCATCAAAACGCAGCTCACAGTCAAAAAATCCGTCGGAGAAGTGGTGGCGCTCCAGTCACGGCTGAGTGATCGGAATCTTGATCTGGAAATCGCCAACGCGAGGTTGACCGCTACCAACGATCGAATTTGCCGCGATTTGCGCGCCGCGGCCCGAATGCAGGAGGCATATCTCCCGAATGCTTACCGGCGATTTTCTTCGTTGGAATTTTCGTGGGTATTCGAGCCTTGCGAACAATTGGCCGGCGATTTTCTGAATATCTGTCCACTGGATGATGACCACGTCGCGTTCTACGTCCTGGACGTAAGCGGTCATGGCGTTGCCGCTTCATTGTTGGCGATGGCCGCTGCGCGGCGCTCTCTCCGACGCAGGATCCGGATTCGCTTTTGATGCATGTGTCGGAGAAGACAGGACGTTCCGAGCCAACACCACCCGCGCAGGTTGCGGAGCGTTTGAATCAGAAATTTGCATGGGATGCCAATACGGAACAGTTCCTCACGATTTTTTATGCGGTGTTAAATGCCAAAACGCGGGAAGTCACGTACGCATCGGCTGGGCATCCGGGGGCGATTATGGTCAATCCCGGCGAGCCGGCGAAAATTCTGGATCGCGGAGGATTACCGATTAGTTTGGGGGGCGACTACCAACAATACAACGCAACGCTGAAAGCCGGGGGACGTTTGTATCTCTATTCCGATGGGATCACCGAGGCGATGAACCCCGCCCGGGAAATGTTTGGGCAACAACATCTTCTCGAAAGCCTGGAGCAACTCGCGAATCGTCCGCTTCCAACATCGGTCTCGCAGTTGGTGGAACAGGTCCATGGATGGCGAGGGGGCGCACCAATGAGCGATGATGTTTCCCTTCTTGCGCTGGAATGTCTTGCCAGATAATGCTTGGCGTCATCGACCAGCGCTAACTTGGACATGCGTCGAGCCAAGCAATGTCATAACAGCCTGCTCTTCTATTCTCGATGCCCGCCGTCCAGATTTCATTTTGCTGCCGTCGCCATGGTTGAATAATCGAAGAAGCTTTCCATTCAGGTAAGCATCAAAAATGATGGGATGTATGTAACATTTTTTGCAAACCGCGCTGGTATTGCCGAGTCTCTTTGCCACCGATTTAACCGCGGTAACCAGATTCTTCTTTGCCCTATTTTTCGAACTGAAACGCCCCAGATCACGCAAAGCCATCGCGGCCAGAACTGTCCCCGCCCAGGTGCGAAAATCCTTGGCGGTAAAATCGTCTTCGGTGGCCATCTGAAGATAGGCATTCACATCTTCTGATCCGATGGAATGACGCTTTCCATCCCCATCGACGAATTGGAACAGTTCCTGGCCGGGCAGATGCTGGCACGCCTTGATAATCCGCGCCAGCTTACCGTCCCGCAAATCGATCGCATGCTCAACTCCGCTTTTTCCGCGAAAATCAAAGTGAATCAGCGGCCCTTTCACGTCAACGTGCTGATCGCGCATCGTCGTGAGGCCATAGGAATGGTTCGTCTTTGCATATTCCTCGTTTCCAACCCGAATGAGAGTTGTTTCCAGAAGCTGAACAAGAACGCCGAGAACTTTCTCACGCGGCAGGCCGGGCTTACGCATATCCCGTCGGGCCTGCCTCCGAATTTTCGGCAGCACCTTTGCGAAATCAATGAGCCGATCATATTTGCTCTCGTTACGGACCTTGCGCCATTCAGGGTGGTATCGATATTGCTCTCGCCCGCGTTTGTCGCGCCCGAACGGCCTGAATATGTCCGCGCGCGTCAGAACAGATCCACACCGCCTGCCACGCCGGCGGAATCACCAGCGACCGAATACGCGCCAATGTATGAGCATCCCGCACGGGACGGCCGGCGGAATTGATATAGACAAAACCTTTGCCCCGCCGCTGACGATGAATTCCCTTGCCCCGATGTGAAACATACAGAAGTCCCGCAGTCTTGGCGCTTTCAATCGCATCGGGATGAGAATTCCCGGCCATGGATTGGCCGTTATGCTTCAAAGTCGTCTGGTGTTTCTTCGTCATCTCCATAATCAGAGTAGAACAAGTCGAAGAATCATGGGATGTCCAAAATAACGCGATAGCAACCGATGAGAACCCGAGTGGTTTCCCTGATAGGATGTCTCTTGCCATTCTGCACAATGGCACAAAAATGGATGGCATGGCCCCACTGGTTCTGATCCTCATACTCGGTATCAGCGCCCAATGGTTCGCGTGGCGTTTGCGCGTTCCGTCTATCCTGCTTCTCCTCTTGTTCGGTTTTCTTGCCGGCCCAGTGACTCATCTGTTAAACCCCGATGCGGTTCTCGGCCCGCTGCTTCCCGCAGTCGTTTCTCTCTCCGTGGCACTGATCCTTTTTGAAGGCGGCCTGAGCCTCCACGTTGACGATCTTCGCCGCGTTGGCGGCGTCGTGCGCAATCTGGTCACGCTGGGCGCTTTCACAACAGCCCTGATTTCCGCGATGGCGGCGCGATGGGTCCTCGAATTTCCCTGGCCCATTTCCATTCTGGTGGGAACCATTCTGATGGTGACCGGGCCAACCGTGATCGGCCCCCTATTGCGGCATGTGCGTCCGGTGGAACGCGTCGGAGCGATCCTGAGATGGGAAGGAATCGTTACCGATCCGCTGGGACGGCCGTGCGCGGTTTTAGCATTCGAGGCGATCCACCTTAGTCATCATCCTGGGATGACGCACCTCCTTCTGATTGAAGCAATCAAGACCATCGGGGCGGGCACCGCGGTTGGCGTCATCGCGGCATGGGCGCTTCTTACCGTCTTGCGCCGATTCTGGGTTCCTGATTCTCTGCACATTCCTTTGACGCTGGCGATGGTTGCAGGTGCGTACATCGGCTCGGAAACGATCCAGGCCGATTCCGGACTATTTGCAGTCACGGTCATGGGCATCGCCATCGCCAATCAGCGGTGGATATCAGTCGACCATATCCTCGATTTCAAAGAAACCCTGAGCCTGATCCTTATTTCCAGCCTCTTTATCGTTTTGGGAGCGGGGCTTAAATGGGAACAACTTCGCAAGCTCAATTGGCGCTGCGGCCTCTTCGTCGCGGTTCTGATCCTCATCGCCCGCCCGCTGGCGGTGGCGATCTCCACCATCGGATCGACATTGAAACTCCGCGAACGGGTATTCATAGCTGCCATCGCGCCGCGCGGAATCGTTGCGGCGGCCGTTGCATCAGTATTTGCTCTCCGCTTGGCGCAGGATCACGATCGTTACGCCGGCGATCTAATCCCTCTGGTATTTCTTGTGATCACTTGTACGGTCGTCATATATGGATTGACGGCAGCCCATGTCGGCCGATGGCTGGGGGTGGCGACACCCAATGCCCAGGGCTGTCTCATCGTCGGCGCAATCCGCTGGCGCGCGCCATCGGCAAAGCGCTCAGCGAAGAAGGGCACGAAGTATTGCTCGTGGACACGAACCGGGACGATATTGCCGCGGCACGCCTCGAAGGGTTTCGCACGATCTATGGCAGCATCGTCTCGCCGCGGATTCAGAAAGATTTAGAACTCAGCAGTATCGGGCGATTACTGGCTCTGACTCCCAACGATGAGATCAACGCACTGGCGGCCATCCGATTTGCACGAATCTTCGGAAGGTCGGAAGTTTATCAGTTGATACCTTGGATGAATGGAGAAAAAACCGAGTTGACGCGCGAATTGCGCGGCAGGCCGTTGTTCGGTCCTAACTTGACCTGGATGAGCCTGCATGATCGCCTTAACTCGGGCGAAACCTTTAAAAAGACCTTGCTGACAGCGGAATTTGATGCCGTTGCTTTCCAACGACAGCACGGGGACAGGGCCACGCCATTGTTTTTATTGGGACCCGGCGAAGAGCTCATCATTCTCACCGATGATCAACAAATAGAGCGTCGCCCGGGCCAAACGGTCGTTAGCTTATTCGACGCCGCGCCGGCAACGTGAATGGGACCGCCGTTGCTCCGTGCACCATACAGGATGATTGCAGGGTTGTATCAGGGCTTTCCTGATATTCAGCAACGCGCTCCCCAGCTATTTTCCGCTGGTGTTATTGAGAAATCCCACTATCCGGCCGTTAGCTGTATTCACCAATGGATCGAAAATCTCGACGCGATCGGTGCACATATGCGAGCCGGAAACGAAACCATCAGGCACAATCGCCTCCGCTTCTCCTTCGTTGGTCAATTTGCAGGGGCGCTTTCCATTTCTCGATGGCCTCCGCGCGCTCGCGGCTGTTGCGGTCATGTTCTTCCACTTTTTTAACCATTGGGTTTCTCCCATCCACAATTCTCTAGCCGCGATTTTGCCGCGGGGAGTGCAATTCATCCTGATGCATGGTGACCTGGGCGTCGAAATATTCTTCGTGCTGAGCGGGTTTGTCATCGCGCATTCGTTATTCGGAAAAGCCATCACGCCAAAGTATGCCGGGAAATTCATCATCCGCCGCTCGTTGCGATTGGATCCACCCTACTGGGCCATGATCGCCATCAGTATTGCATTGCCCTATCTGCTCTTTCCAAACCTGTCACAAAACATATTCACACAGGTTGGCGGAACGAAGGGCGTGCTGGTGAATATGTTCTATTTGCCTGATCTCCTATGGCAGCCACGCATCGTCGGCGTAGCCTGGACCCTCTGCATCGAGGTCCAGTTCTATTTGGCATTCCTCTTCATACTCGCGATGGTGCATGGAGCCAGGGCCATTCTGCACAAACGTTATCACGGGATGGCAAATGTGATCACGGGAACTTTATTTTTTCTGCTGCTGGCCTATTCGGTTCATCGCTGGTTCAGCTCGGGCAGAAACGATTTCGGCGGCCGATGGTTTATGTTCTTCACCGGTGCATTGTCATACTGGACGCTGGCAGGAAAAATCGACCGGCGAATATTCCTCGTCTATATCTTGGTGCTGATTGGATTAAGTATTGGCTTCCGCGATGCGCACGCGGGAATGGTGCTGCTTACAACCATGATGATTTACACCGCGGCCTTCACCGGTGGATTGCAAAAGTGGCTGTCCGGGCGAAGCTTTCAATATCTCGGCCGCATTTCATACAGCTTGTATCTCGTTCATATGACAATTGGCGTAGCCGCTATTCATTTGGTCATGAAATTCAGCAATGGATCGAACGCGGCAGTCCTCTTTGCATTCACCGCCGCGATCGTCGTCTCCATTATTTTCGCGGATTTGCTCAATCGCTTTGTCGAAACGCCGGCTATGCTGTTAAGCAAACGCTTAAAAGCTCCCATTGGATGCCTGAACGCACGATCACGTATGAAAGCAATTTTTGCCCGGCTTCACTTTACGCCCGTCGAACTTGTGGCGAATTAAATCAGAGCGGTCCAGGTTTCTTACTCCTAATCTCTGATGAACCACGGCAGATCAACGACGATGACTCGAGCATCCTGTCGAGCCCTGAGCGCCGAACGAAGCCGGGCCGCGCGGCGGCCATGCAACAGCATGTGCCACCAGTGCTTTTCCACGATCTCCGGGATGATGACTGCTATCAGCCGATGCGGATATCGCGCGGTAATTTTGTCGATGTGTTCCAGCAGTGGCGTAATAAACTCGCGGAATGGCGTTCGCACGAGTTCCAGCGTCGGAGGAGCAACGCCGGCGCTCTTGGCCGGTCGCTCCACCATCTCGGCCCATTGCCGTCGCATATTCAATGCTTCTCCTTCCGCGGCGTCCCCATCAAGATTGCTCAGATGAACCGCAATCACATCCGGCGAAAGCAGCATTCCAAACCTCAACGACTTGGCCACCAGCCGGTCCCAGCGGTGGATCGGCACGAGCACCATGGGCGTCTCCTCGTGCGTAACATCCAGCGGTTCGGGGCAATCAATCTGCTTCTCGACCGACACATAATGTCGATGGACAAGTCGAAACGCGATCAACATCAATGGGATCGCCAGCACCGTAATCCATGCCCCCTCGATAAATTTGGCAGCCAAGATGATGACCAGGGCGGCGGCAGTCACGATGCGCCCAGTCCGTTCACCCACAACTTAAGCTGTAAGCTGGTGCGTCCTCTTTTAGAATTGACTGGCTCGGCTTCGCCCGGTTTCTTGACATCCATCGCCGCCCTGGATGACCCGCGCATCTGTTTGATCCAATGCACGACCATCCCGGACTGCGACAGCGTGAAGGCGAGAAACGCCCCGACGGCATAGAGCGGAATGAGCCGATCGGTTATGCCGTCAAAAGCTGTCAGAAGTAATCCCGAAGCCGTGGCGAGAAATAAAACACCGACCGAATAAACCAGCCGCCGTCCCACCGCCGCGAACGAGCGCGGCAGAAAATCATCCTTCGCGATCAATCGGCACAGCCGCGGAAAATCCACGAAGCTGGTGTTGGCGGAAAGGCAAAGCACCATCAGCACGCACCCCATGGTCAGGTAGTAAAACCAATTTCTTCCCACAACTGCGCCGACCAGTTGCGATAGAACGCTCTGATAGCCATGTTTAGTCTGAATCGTCGCCCCGATCTGATACGCATGCGACAGGTAGGCAACCCCCATCAGCAGTATGGCCAGAATCGCCACGATCAAACCCAGCGTGCGATGCGCGTTTTTAACCGTGGGCTCCTTAAAATCGCCGACCCCATTGCTGACAGCCTCCACCCCGGTCATGGCGGTACAGCCGCTCGCGAACGATCGCAACAGAAGCCATCCGCTGACGCTCGCCGCGGCGGCAGGTATCGCAGGCGGAACGACAAGAGGATGCGGGTGTCCACCGCTGAAAATGGATTTGGCGACTCCCAGCCCCAGAACGGTAAACATGCTGAAAACGAAAAGGTAAGTGGGCAGGGCAAAGACCATTCCGGCGTCGCCCGTGCCCCGGAGGTTAAGGATCGTGATCAGCCCGAGGATGGCGAGACACATTGGAACTGTGTATTTGTGCAGGTGCGGCGCGGCCGACACCACGGCTGCCACTCCCGCCGAAATGCCCACCGCGACCGTCAGAACATAATCGATCATCAACGCCGCGGCCGGCGAATAAGCTGGCCCAGGTCCCCAGGTTTTCCTTGGCCACGGTGTATGAGCCGCCATTGACCGGATATGCCGCAATGGTCTGGCGATAGGAGACGTAAAGCATCGCCAGCAGGGCAAGAATCGGCGCCGGTGATCGGCACGATGTAATTCACGCCCAGCGCCGGCCGCCAGCAGGATCGTCAGCGCCGCTTCTGGGCCGTAAGCTGAAGAGGACAAGCCATCCAGACCAAGAGCGGGCAACCCTGAAAGGACATTGATTTTTTGGCTGCCTTGCTCGTGTGACCCCAATCGACGGCCGAAGAGAAAATCAAAGACCGGCTGCAACGGTTTGTCCGCAGCATCCTTTGTCTTCGCATCCACCTTGCCGGCGACTTCTTTAATATTGATTCCGTATCTAAGAGTATCCTTCACGTCACCTGCGTGGCGTTTTTTTAAAAGCTCCGCAAACCATTCATTGGTATAGATCAGAATAGCACAGCCGATCGCCCCCAGTAACGGAGAAACATCAGGACGCGAGGTGGAGGATCGCTACGGTTGCTTAAGTTGTATTACCTGCCGTGCGCATTGCGATTGTATTTTCTCCATTGACGAGGATGGCCAAACCATGTTCCACTCGTCGGCGGACACAAGTTAGTACGGGTCTGCCTATGCGCTCTTTCAAATGCACCTGCGGCAATCATCTCTTCTTCGACAATAGCAACTGCATGTGTTGCAAACGTGAGGTCGGTTGGTGCCCGGCCTGTAATGCGATTGCGGATATGACCAGCAGCGGGAACGGCACGTTTCTCTGCTCCTGTTGCAATACCAGAGTGGTAAAGTGTACCAACTATGTGACACACGATGTGTGCAATCGGTTGGTCGTGTGTGATGACGTTCAATGCGACACTTCATCTTTGGTATTCTGCGATTGCTGCCGATTCAATCGAGTTGTTCCTGACCTGAGGGTCAGAGGAAACCGGGAGAAGTGGTATCGGCTGGAAGCCGCTAAGCGACGAACTCTTTACGACCTGAAAATCCTCGGATTTCCCTACGGCAATCAGCAAGATGGTGTACTCCCCGCGCTGGCATTTGAATTTAAGGGAGACTTGATTCCAGACTGGCGGTGCCGCGACATCAGTGTTGGCCAGAAAGTATGCACCGGACATGACAACGGTGTCATCACCATCGATATTGAGGAAGCAGACGACATTGAACGTGAGAAGCTTCGCGTCAACTTGAATGAGGCGCATCGATCCCTTCTCGGTCATTTTCGCCACGAGTTCGGTCATTACATCTGGGATGTGTTGATCAAGCGCCGCCTTGAGGCTGACTTTGTCGCGGTGTTTGGCGACCACCAAAATCCGCCCTATGACATCGCGCGTAAAAAACTATTATCGCGCCGGACCCAAACCAGATTGGGTGACGAATTATGTGAGCGCGTATGCCACCATGCACCCTTGGGAGGATTTTGCCGAGACGTTCGCAACATACCTGAACATGTCCTCAGCCCTCGATACGGCTGCGAATGGCGGCCTGATTCCAACCGTGGATCTCGGTAATGTTAACGCGATGATCGACTCGTATAAGGATCTCGGCATCGCGCTGAACGAAATGAACCGCAGTACCGGCCTCCTGGATTATTTGCCCGAGGTCTTTGCCGAACCGATCCACGAGAAGCTGCGTTTTATCCATGGCTTGCGAAGCACCGGGACATTGTCCGGAAGACGACTACGCCGTTCGGCTCCATCCACAATCGTCCTTTAAAAGTATCGCAACAATCACTTACCAGATATCGCTGATCTATAGAGCCCAATGGCGGGTCCGTCATATCACCCAATCAATTCGGCTTCGCTACTTCATCGCAAATCACTGTGAATCCCGCCAGCGTGTTCGGCCCAAACGTAGTGCTGATCGCCACGTCCACCGCATCCCTCCCGCGAGCGATTAGTACTCGGCCGATCCGAGGCATATTGTTACGCGGATCGAAAATGTACCATTGGCCGCCGAGGAATGCCTCGAACCAGCCTGCAAAATCCATCGGCCCATAAGGCGGTGGCATGCCAATATCACCGAGATATCCCGTGCAATAACGAGCCGGAATATTCATGCATCGGCAGAACGCAATACCCAGATGGGCAAAGTCCCGGCAAACACCGACCCGTTCGTTGTACGCCTCAAGCGCGGTCCGGGTCGCCCGGGCCTGCATGTAGTCGAATCGGATGTGATTATGCACAAAATCGCAAATCGCCTGGACTCGCCCCCACCCATCCGGCGCATTCCCAAAATGATTCCATGCGATTCCCATCAACAGGTCCGTCTCGCAATATCGGCTCGCCAAAAGATAAACCAATGTTTCTTCGGGCAACTCAGAGACCGGATGCTGCCGGGCCGTGAGTACCACCGGATCGGCTATTCCTGTCGAGCGTACGATTGCCCCTGTGCTGATCATCGTGCGGCCGGCGGGCACTTCGAGCCTGCGGCACCAGTTGCCAAACCCATCCCGATAGGCCGTGACATCCACAACAGGGCTGACCACAAGATAGTCCGGTTTCACGATTTCATAGGCGTGGCTGTAATGGATGTTGAGCATCAGCAGCATCGGCGTAGGCTGAGGGCAGTCATAGATCAATTCATAGCCAACTTTTATGTACATAATCGTGCTCACTTTCGCCGGAAATCCAGCAATGAGAATGAACTCTGTCGATGTATCTGGCGCGGTGTTTTCTCTGCGATAAAAGTGCTCAGCGGGCTTCCCAATTTCTAATCATATACGTTATCCGCGCCTAACGGCTGATAATTCACAGAAGATGTTTAACCTAAATTTGGCGAATTGATCCTGCGTCAATTGTTATCTAAGGCCCTACATCATCGAAACACTGGATTTGCTGTGGAAAATCGACAACCGGAATGAGGGTCAACCGTTCTGCTATGCGCTCGTCAAAGGCAATTGCAACCGTTCTTTGACCACCGCAATCGTTTTTTTGACGTAGCGTTGCCGGAAAAAACCCGAGTCTGCTTTCAGGCTTAGCCACGGAATTTCTTTTCTCACGGCTGAGTCCGACACCGGCTTTTGTACTGCGATTTAATTTTTTACGACGGATTTGGCGCTGCGGAATATCTCCACTCCAAAGTATCAGGGAACATGAAATAACTGGTCGGCCAATGCGACCGGGGGAAAAAAATAAGGCGGTAAGACCGTGGCTTAGGGTTATTCAGTGTGGTTTCTCTGCACTCCTTACGTCGTGCGGTTTGGGAAATAATCCAATTTCGTCCGAGCTTATGTTGGCACGGATCCGCAAGGCGCTCAATGCAGAGCAAATATTTTTTAGGAGTCCAGATGAATTGGAAAGCACGATTGGCGGCCATCACATTCGCGATGGCCGGCGTATCTTTAATGGGAACGGTTAAGCCCGCTTTGGGCCACACCGTCAATGCATCTTCGCCAAGTAAACTTCAGTCTTCCGGCGGAGGAAGTGGCTCAACTGGGCAAGGCGGTGGTGGATCCGACAACGGCGGCAACGGATCAAATAACGGCGGCGCATCCAACGGCGGCAATGGCTCCGGTAATGGAGGCAATAGTGGCACCGGCTCGGGCAACGGCGGCACTGGTTCAGGCAATGGTGGGTCCGGTTCGGGTAATGGAGGCACTGGTTCGGGCAATGGAGGTAATGGCGGCGCCGGTTCAGGCAATGGTGGGGCTGGTGCTGGCAATGGCGGCGCTGGCGCGGGCAACGGCGGGGCGGGTGGCAGCGCCTCCCGGCGGCGGTGGGAAATAACCGCCCAATATAAGGCGGCCTCGGCTTAAACAACCGAGGCCGCTCTTCATTATTTCATTTCTTAAGCGACCAGAAGATCGTCATCACCGTCGCAAGATCGCCACAATAATAACGATCAATATAATCAAACCCAGTGACCCGCCGCCGATCCAGATAAAATCAGCCAGAACAGGCGGACTCGCGGCCAATGATTGAAGTAATGCGTGCAAAATAATCTCCAGTAAAGGAAAGATCGTTCAGCCAAACAGCAATCAGCGCTTCGTGCTCTCTTTACCTATCTTTTCCTGAACTTTGCCGACGGCCTTCTGCACCTTTCCTTTGATCTGCTGACCCGTATCGCCCTTGATCGCGCCGGCAATGTCGTTCAATTTCCCCTTCGCCTGCTTCGCTTTTCCAGCAGCAATGTCTTCGCGTCCCATGAGTCACAACTCCTTCTATTTAGAATTCCGCATGTCAGAACCTTTAACTCAACCGTCACCCTAGCACCGCCGGCTGAATAGATCAGCGCTCAATCTCAACGGATTTCCCGATCCAGCCGCGCTCTTATGCGTCACTTTTCCCTTGCATCGTCAATTGATTAGTGTTATATATCTGTAATCACTTAGGAAATCCCCTGTTCATCCGCATCGAATCATCCTCCGGCGTCCCAATAACGCGGCAGATCGCCGATCAGATTCGCAGCCACAGCGCCAGCGGCGCTCTCGCCCCCGGCGATCGGCTCCCAAGCGTCCGCCAGCTCGCCAAGGAATTATTGGTCAACCAAAACACGATCCTCCGCGTCTATGAGCGACTGACAGCCGAAGGATTGCTTGAGCGTCGGCACGGCGATGGCACCTACGTCTCCGACAGCCTGCCGCGCGGCCGGGGAAAAGTTCAGCGCGAATTGCTAATTCAGGAAATTGATCGCCTAGCCCACCGCGCTCTCGACCTCGGCGTCACTCCGGAAGAAATCCAAAAACTGTTTGATGAATCCTTCGCCCGCGTGGACAGGGAACGCGTCGCCAGAAAGAAAGGGCTCGGCCATGAGTGAACAGCCGGTCATCGAAATGCGGGGAGTTAAAAAATCCTTCGGCCGAAAGCCCGTGCTGCAAGGGTTGGACCTGAGCGTCCCGCCAGGCCAGACGTTCGCATTCCTCGGCCGCAACGGCGCTGGCAAAACCACCACCATCCGCATGCTGCTCGGCCTGCTGATGCCGGATGACGGCCATGTCCGCGTCCTGGGTCTCGATCCCCAAACCGATCCGCTGGAGATCCGCCGCCGCGTGGGTTACGTGGCCGAGGATCAGACGATGTTCGGCTGGATGCGCGTTGGCCAACTCCTTTCGTTTGTCGCACCGTTCTATCCGACGTGGGACGCAACCTGGGCAAAACAATTAAGCGATCGCCTCGAATTGCCGCTGAAAACCAGAGTAAAACATCTCTCAAAAGGACAGGGCGTCCGCGTGGCACTCTTGCTCGCCCTGGCCCATCGCCCCGAGCTGGTCATCCTCGATGATCCAACGCTCGGCCTCGACCCGATCATGCGAAAGGAATTCCTGCGCGACCTCGTTACCCATCTGCAGGGAGAGCGGGTCAGCGTCTTCTTCAGCTCGCATCTGCTCTACGAAATCGAACCGGTCGCCGACTCGGTGGTAATCCTCGATCACGGCAGAGTGTTGCGCCAGGCGGCAACCGAAGACCTCCGCGCCCAGGTCAAGCGGCTCGTCGCTCCAATCGAAACCGAGGCAATATTACGCACCCTGCCCGGAATCCTCGACATAACCCAAAGCGGCCGCCAGGCGACAGTCGTGGTCGAAGACATCAATTCCGCGCGAACCGCTTTGACCGCTGCGGGTATCAATGCGAGGAAATCGATCTCAACCTCGACGAAATATTCGAAGCCTACGTCATCGGATGCCGAAAGGAGGGAAAAGATGTCGAGCCTCATCTGGAAAGAGTGGCATGAGCAAAGCTGGAAGCTCGGCTTCGGCTCCCTGGTTCTCGTCGCGCTCGCATTGATCGGCCTCCACTCCCGCATCATCGACGATGAATCGATGGTCATGTTCGTCTGCTTCCTCGGCGTGATTCTGCTGCCGGTGTTATCAAGCACAGGCCTAGTACCGGCCGAGCGCAGCGAAGGAAGCCTCGAATCACTCCTCGCTCTCCCCATCACATCAAGACGAATCCTCGCCGCCAAAACCGCGACGGGATTGCTCCTGTGCGCCGCTCCACTGCTGCTGGTCGGCTTGGTCAGCATTTTGATGGCGGGCGGCAGGGAAATGACCACCGAAGCCATGTTCACCCTCTACGCCCGTTCAGCCCTGGCGGCGATTTCCCTCTTCATCTGGATGCTCGCCCTGACCATCCGCCTTCCCAATGAAACTCGGGCCAGCCTGCTTGCCGTGGGACTGCTCATATTTTGGATGCTCGCCACCGAGGGACTGCGATTTCCTTCTGTTCCGCAGCTCGCGTTCGATATTTCCCCACTTGCGTTTGTCTACAGGAGAGACACGGGCAGAGAAGGGTGGCGCATCATCTGGAGCTTCTCTCCTCTCGGAGGCGTGCTGATCACACAAGCGGTCGTTGTCGCGATACTCTGGTGGTGGGCATCCAAACGCCTTACCGGCGGGGGGGAAGAATCATGAAAGCAACGATCTCACTGGCTTGGAAGGAATGGCATGAAGTCCGTGCATTTCTTTGGATTGCATTCGGTATGTTTATTCTCCTTCCCGTCATCGGTGGAATCGAAGAGCGATTCCAAAGTCCCGCCCGATTTGAAATCAGTGCCTATCCCTGGGTGGTGACCTTCGGCGGCGTGCTGGCGATCTTCGTCGCCGTCGGCGCAACCTGCCGCGATTTCAGCGGACATCTCGAAGATTTCTGGCGATCCCGTCCCATCAGCATCACCCGCTGGTTGCTGGTAAAATATCTAGTTGGCCTCGGCGTCGTGCTGGTTGCATGCATTACTCCGCTGGCAATCGAACTGGAATTCAACCGCGAGAAATCCGCGATACTTCTTATCGTCTGGTTCCCGTTTCTGTGGGCGGCGTTATACGGCATTGGCTTTCTCACCGGTTGCCTGGTCCGGCGCACCGCTCATGCGGCGATGCTCGCCCTCTCGGCAATGCTGCTGGTTTATTTCCTCCCCGTCGTGCTGCCGCCATTGCAATGGCTGAATATCAACGTCGTTACGGACTCGGCCATCACCTTTAATCAACGCGTCTCGCCCGGACATGACTGGCCAAACGTATTCGATTTGCCGCAATTGGCATTCGCAGGTGGCATGTTGGGATTGGCGATCATTGTCTTGCTATTGTCGCTGCTCGCCGTCAATCGCGACTGGCGCATTGGTTCCGGCCGAAAAATGATGTACGGATCGGTTGCCGGAGTCGTACTGATTCTCTTCGCTTCCGCGGCTTTTCAATTGGGCACAAACATGTCCATCCTGCGGCAAATTGACGCTCCCAAGGGCGAGCCGATCTGGACAATTCGTCATCGCGGCAATGAAGGTTACGTAATATCTGAGCGCCCCGATTCGCTTCCCGACAGAGAAGTGCGGTTTAATTGTCGAACGATCAAGCTGACAAATTCCGGCTTCGAATTTGGACGGCCCGCTGAAGTAGATCAGCAGTTCCTTTATGATTTCGTCTGGTATCTGGATCATGCGCCGAGCGACTATAACATTGTCTATTACATCAACGACACAACGAACAGTCGGAAAGTAAGTTTGTGGTTGAATTTGGCTCAACTCAACAAGGGAACCGGAAAACCGTTCTTGCATCTCTGGGATTTTGGGAACGATTCTAAAGATGGCTTTCGACCCGTTGTCTACGCCGCGGGAGATCGCCTCTATGTCATTGGCAGGCGCCTCATTGTGTTGGACATCACGCAGCCGCTGGCGCCGCGCGTTATTTCCGATGTGCCATTTGGTTACTCCTTTATTTGGAGTCCCTATGGCATGGACCCGATCACGGAAATACTTCCGCCCGTGCCGGGCTTATCTCCACGGCAAAAACTCCAGGCCGTCAACAACCTGTATTGTTTTGAAGGGGATACGATTTGCGAATGGACCGACGATAGCGGTCTACTGGTGTATCACCTAACGCATCTGACGGACTCCAAAGCGGTGTTCAAGAAAGTCGGGCAGTACCAGCCGACGCTGCTGGAAAAGCTTTTTGGTTCGGGACGCCCCTATGATATGCGCCTTCAGAACGGCTTACTGTATTTAAGCGCGGGATATTCCGGGGAAGCCACAAATCCGCGCGTCGACGTCTTCGACACACGTGGCCCGCACCCGCTACGCCTGATCGGCCACTTCGCCGCCCCCGGCGTTCGTACCGTCTTCCCATTACCCGATGGCAACGCCCTCGTCGGCGGCGACAAACTCTGGCTCATCGGCCCGCCGCCGCATCGCGATCAATGATGCTCCAGCACTTCCAACAGCGGCCCAAGATGCCGCTCATAATGCCGCCACCGACCCACCGATCTCTGGTAGATCGGCTGCCGCACCTGCCACGAGCTGGACGTCAAAACAGCCGTCTGGTTTCGGTAAAACTCCAGACAAGCCGGGTCCCACGGCACACCAAGAAAGTCGATCAGCCGGCGACTCTGGCCCTCCAAATCTGCAACCAATTCCTCATATTGCACATCGAGTATTTTCAACGACAGCACACTTTTCCAATGCTTCATCAAGCGTTCAGTCGCTAGGTATTCATGTCCGCAATCAGCCAGGTCAAATGAAAACGTATTTCCCGTCGCGAACCACTGAAAATAACAGGACAAGCACGTATCGCGCGCATCCCGCCGGCAAAAAATCACCCGCGCCGATGGAAACAGCAGGGCGATCAGGCCAAGACGATGCGCATTGCTCGGCATCTTGTCGATGACCCGCGACGCGTCGCCATCGAGTGCTTGCAGCCGCTCGATATGCCGCTGCGCCGCGGCTTTCAGCCCGTCTCGTTCCCACCCAAACGCCGCGTCCTTCACATCAGTTCCACCCAATTTCCGGGTGATGTCTGCAATGTCGCTCAACTCTCCCGCTCCGTGAATTTGAGGATGGCTCGCCGCGATCTGCTGCACCAGCGTCGTCCCCGACCGCGGCATTCCCAGCACGAATACAGGAAGCCCCGAAGGATCGCCCCAGCCTTTTCGCTCCTCAAAATACGCCGGCGTAAACACCTCCATCATTTGTTCATTCAGCCGATGCACCGCATCCGGCTCATAACGCTCGCCAACCAAATCCTGCTGCTGCTTGACGAGCAGATTCGCCTCAGCGTAGTAAGCAAATGCTTCGTCGAATTGTTTCGCCTCATCCAGCGCCTTCCCAAGCGCAAATCCCGCGGCAATCCGGCTAACGGCAGGAACATTCGGCTCGCGCAAAAAAGTCTTGAGCCGTTCAATATCCGTCGGGTTAGCCGCCGCGCTGCCGGTATTAAAAAGATGCCGATAAATCACGCCGATTCCCGCGTGCGGCGAGATGTCCAGCATCCGGCGAAAACATTTCGCCGCCTCCTCAAATTCACCCTGCGATTGCAATGCCGTCCCCAGCCCATGCCAGGCCGTGTCAAGTTTGGAATCGATCGCAACTGCCCGGCGGAAATGCTCAATTGCCCCCACGGCGTCCTGCCGCTCCAGCATAATCTTGCCCAAAACTTCATGCGTAATCGCCGCATCCGGCATCAGCGCCGCGAGCCGGCCATGAGCGTTCATCGCATCATCGAATCGCTGCAATTCCGCCAGCACCACCGCCATGTTCGCATACACCTCGCCGTTATTGGGTTCTATTTTCAGCGTGTCGCGATACGCGCTCAGCCCCTTTTCCGCCTGTCCCGCGATGCGATACGCCTGAGCCAGATTAAAATGAGCGAGCGCGAAATCCGGTTTCAGCCGGATGGCCGTCAAATATGAATTGATCGCTTCATCGCTCCGGCCGATTCGCCGAAGCATATTGCCAAGACCATTATGAGCCGCCGCCAGTTTGTAATTCTTTTCAATGGCGTGCCTATACGCCGCCAACGCCTCATCAATCAACCCGCTAGCGCTCAGCGCATTACCAAGATTACTATAGGCCTCCGCAAAATCTGGCTTCAGCGCGACTGCCTTTGAATACGCGGCAATCGCGTCATCCAATCGATTCTGCATCAACGCAATGCTTCCCAGTTCATTATGCGCGATCGCAAAGTCAGGCTTGAGTTCGATTGCCCTGGAAACAGAAACGCGCGCTTCATCGAGCCGCCCGCACGCCCGCAACGCAGCACCAAGATCGCGATGGATTTCAGGACTGTCGGGCCGAAGCTCAAGAAATTTCCGGTAAGCCGCGATCGCCTCGTCGAATTGCCCCTTTTTGCGCCAGCAGCGGACCGAGATTCCGATACGCCCCGGGATGATCCGGCTTGATGCGGATCGATTGGCGAATCAGATCAATCGCGGCATCAGCATCCCCGCGCTGACCCGCCGCGATCCCGAGTAGTTGAAGGGCATCAGAATGGTTTGGCTCTTCCCGCAAAACCTGGCGATAAATCTCCTCTGCTGCAGCCAATCGGCCGGCCTGATGATGCCGCATCGCCGATTGCATCGCCTCGTCACGGTTCACGGCAGTAACTTACCCCGCCGCGAACTGCGTTCAATACCAGACATTCAGAATCAGCGTCGGCTCCTTGAGCTTTCCATCCCACATGCCGACGGTGCTGGTCGTGAATTTCACCTCGATGTCCGGATGTCCTTCCAGCCAGTCGTTGATCGTCTGATCGAGATATTCCACCCCTTGCTCGCTGAGCCGGCAGTGAAACGTCCGCATGCGCACCGCCCCGCAGTTGTCCATGTTGGTCGGCCGCTTATAGGTGTGCGCCGCTAGCGCATTCACCGACGAGATCCCGTGAATCTTGCTCTTCGGCGCCTCGGTAGTAGTAGCCGGCCTGTCATCGGCGACCAGTTCCAGCGGTTCATCCCGCGCCGGCGCCGGTCGAAGCGGCGGCATTCCAACCGCTGCCGTCGGCGGCCTCAAGCCAACCGCGCTCGGTGCTGCCGCGATACCACGGTTAGGTTGCAAAATCGGCGGTGTCCCCGGATTCCCCTGCCCCATGCCAGTACGTCCCTCATTCATGGATGCCTCCAATTCGGTTTTTCGACCCGCCCTCAAGAGATGACACCAGAATTATACCACGCCCCAAAGCCGTTGCCAGCGAAATGCAAGATCGTGCGAAGCGCCCCAAACCCTTCCCATCAAAACAGTTGCTCCAGAATCTTCGCCACCGGCATCTGAACGCAGGTAAATATCGGCGTGTCGCGCAGCGTATATTTGCTGCTTTCCGTCTCCCGCAGTTCCATCACCAGATCAAGAAAATCCTTCGGCTCATCCGTCTCAAATGCCACCACGAATTCCTGATCGTCCAGCCCAAAGCTATACGTCGTGTTCAGTTTCACGCTCGGATATTTGTTGCCGATCTTAATATGCCCATCCATCAGCGCCTGCCGCTCTTCCAGTGGCAACAAATACCATGCCCGCGTTTTCACAAACGGATAAATAAACAAAAACTTCCGCTTGCCCGGAATAATGTGCGTCCGGCTCTCAGCCGTATGAAACGGATCGACCTTATCGATATACATACTCCGCTTGGTCATCGAAACCAGCGAGTGCGGGGTCGAGAGATAACCCCCCAGCCGCGTCCGATTAATCGCCTGCGTCTGCGATTGAAATTCATCTGTCCCCGCCGAAATCCGCCAAAGCACAAAATCCGTATCCGGCCGCAATCCCACCGTGCTGTATGACAGACACATCAATCCCGCCCGCGGCTCGGCCAGCAGCGCATTAAATTCCGCCCGCGCATGTTCCTTCTCCAAATCCGGCAATCGCCGAAACGCCGGGTCCAGCTTGAAAAACGCAAAGTTCACAAACTGCCGGGTAACCGGCCGTGCCCCAGCCTGCTGAGGTTGGCTCGTTGATGTCTGACTCATTTGATCTCCTGTTGCACTAAAATTTTAGCCGTTTGCCCATCCATGGTACAAACTCGCCCCGATGAATCGAACTGCGAGCCAAAAATCATTTAACTCTCTACATCTTTGCGGCCCGTTTTGCCTTGCATTCCTGATTCTACTTACGGGCTGTGCAACGCAAGTCATCGCCCCCCAGCGCCCCAACACGGTCATCGTTCTCCCCGGCATCGGCGGCGACGGCGATGTCTACGCACAGGTCGTCCATTCCCTTTACGATTACGGCAGCGACGATTGCCTCCGCGTTTTCGGCTGGGGCTACTCCTGGCCCATGTTCTGGTTCAACATGTCCTCCACGCCGTTGCACGATGTCACCGAACGCCAACTAGCCGATCAGATCGTCGAATGGCGAAAGGATCACCCCCATTCCCATATCGTCCTCATCGCCCATAGCGCCGGCGCGGGCGTGGTGGTGGGGGCCCTGGCCCGACTTCCTGGCCCAACCCAGGTCGGCCCGGTTATCCTTCTCGCCCCAGCGTTGTCGCCGGATTTCGATCTGCGCCCAGCCCTGAAACACACAAACCTCATTCACGTCTTCTACAACCCCGCAGACGAATTCTGGCAGGGATGGGGGCCTACCATTTTCGGAACCTATGACGGCGTCCACAGCGATGCCGCCGGTCGAATCAGCTTCTCCCTCGCCTTCCTCAGCCCGTCGGAAAAAGCCAGAGTCATCCAACATCCATACCAAACGGATTGGAACAACCTCGGCAATCACGGCGGACATTTCGACTGGATGGCCGAGCCATTCGTCGGCATCATCCTAAAACCCCTGATCGACCCGCCGCTCCCCGAGAGCAATACTATCGCCTCCGGCACACCGCGATCATCCGCGGCGAATCAGCATTAAGCTCGCTCCCATCGTAATCACCGTAATTTTTTTCAATCAAGAGCCCGTTCCGCTCCAGCAGCAACCGCAATTCCCGCGGAAACACAAACGTCAGCGCAAACACCACCCGCTGGCGATGTTCCCTGCCCCGCTCGTCAATCCACCGGTAGTGAAACGTCACCTTCTGAATCTGCGTAGCCGGATCGCGCTCAACGCTGGTCGATCGAAAAACCGTACGGCTCAATTCCGGCACATGAAAAAGAACCGGGTCCAGATTTTTGGATTTCGCCTGCGCGATCAATTCCAAATTCGGCTGAAAAATATCCAGCCAAAATCTCCCGCGCGGCTTCAGATGCCGCAAAACTCCTTGCAACAATGCATCCTGATCCTCCAGCGTCTGAAACGCCAGAAACGTATTGAACAGCAGAATAATCCAGTCAAATTTCCGCCTCAGCTTCAGCCGCAGAACATCGCCATGCACAAAAGAAAGATCCCGCTCGGAAATCCCCACACCATCGCGCTTTGCGCCGCGCGATCTCCAGCATGTCCCGCGCATAATCCACCCCAACAACACGATGCCCCGCCTGCGCCAGCGGTATCGCCGCCCGCCCCGTGCCGGCAGCGAGTTCCAGCACGTCCAACTTACGTCGTGGCAAATGCCCCAGTAAAAACGGCACATCTCGCCGCAGCATCTCATGATGCGAATTCTCAGCGTCGTAGTACTCAGCAATAGCGCGGTATTTTTTCACATAACCACATTTAGCGGCGGTGCAAAGCACCGCGGGTTTCCCTACCGCTCCCCATCCGGCGAATACCCCACAATGCTGATCTTATACCGCTCCGCCAACTCCAAAACCTTCGGCTTCTCCAGCATGATCGTCTTCCCCGGCTCCAGCACCAGCACCGACGCACGATTCGCATGCAGCTTTTCAATCGTCGTCGTTCCCACCGTCGGAACATCCAGCCGCATATCGTGATTCACGTTAGAAACCTTGATCAGCGTCCACCCGCCGATTTTGCACAAATGCCCCGTCCGGTCGATCATCGCATTCGTCCCCTCGACCGCTTCCACCGCGATCACATTCTTTTCCAAAACCGCGATCGATTGTCCGATGTCCAGCCGGCTGATGGTCTGGCACAAATTCCAGCCATAGCGGATATCTTCCCACTGTTTGTCGGTGGGGGCGTTTTGCGTCATGACGCCGGACGTTGCCATATGCTCCATAGAATAAGTCGTCTGGTCGATCAAATGAATTCCCTCGGAAGCTAGTTCACGATCGATCGCGCCAAGCACCGCCTGATCGCGCGTATCGGTCCGAAGATGCCGCACCCACACGCCGATGGTTCTCAGATCCGGAATATACTGGAAATACCGCCACCGGCTGTACAGTTTTCCCTTATTCACCCGCCCGACAAGAATCGCCTCCTTGCATCCCTCCGCCTGAAGAACGCGAATCCACTGTCCCCACCGCAGCACGCCCACCCATTTGAAAACATCAACTTCCTCTCGCAATTCCGGCCAAGCGCTCCCGCCAAACGCCGCCGCCACCACCTTCCGCCCGGCCGCCCGCGCGCCGCGCAACCAGCAAGGGAAAAATCCCCTCACCCGCGATCAATCCCAGCGGAGAATTCGCTTCCGTAGCCATGCCTCAGCATTTTAGGGACGATTTCACCAACGCCAAGAGTCAGTTGCCACGGCGTTTGACCGTTGATATCAATTTTGCTATAATTGTGTTGTGCCCGCGACGCAGGTCTTCTTCTACCGCGATGCCGATGGCACATCGCCCGTGGTCAGTGGTTACGCAGTTTGCGGGCTGAGGATCCGGCTGGATTCATGAACTGTTTGGCTCGTTTGGAATTGTTGGAGGCATCGGGGCACGAATTGCGTCGTCCGGCGGCCGATTTCCTCCGTGATGGGATCTATGAATTGCGTGCCAAGCACAAACATAGGCAATACCGGCTCTTGTATTTCTTTCATGGCCGCAATATCGCCGTCGTTGCTCACGGCATCATAAAGCGAGGCTCTGCAGTTCCCGATGTGGACATCGGTCGCGCGGAGAACCGCAAACGGCAATTCTCGCGCGGTCCGGCGGCGCATACTTACCAAGGCGAGGTGTGACAATGGCCAAGACGACAAACGCACTTAAAATCATGCACACGATGGTCGGGAACGATCCCAAATCCCATCGATTGCTGGACAACGCCCGCGTCAACGCGCAAGTCGCCCAGCTTGTTCACGATGCACGAACCGGCGCCGGCCTCACCCAGCGTCAACTTGCCAACCGCATTGGCACCAAACAGTCAGTCATTGCCCGTCTGGAAGACGCGGACTACGAGGGGCATTCGCTTTCGATGCTCAAGCGCATTGCCGACGCAGTCGGAAAGAGGCTGGAAATCCGGCTCGCGTCCCCTCATCGCCGAATTGCACGCAGCGCTTGAACCCAAATCCGGAATTTGTTGGACTTGCTTAGTTATCGTCATCATCATCCCCCTTGCCGCTCGGAAGGGTCCGATGCATCACCGGCATAACAGCCGTCGGCCCCTTAACCGTTTTCCACGTAATCTCATCCAATTCCGCCGCCGGCGCCGCGTCAGCGTGCGTGAAATCCATCTTCGCGGACTGCAAAGCCATCTGGATCCGTGGATCACCCGCCGCCAATTCCGCCGGTGCTGGATTGATCTCCGTGAACAGCATCTCCGGCGGCATCTTCGCCTCATAAGGCTCAATATTCGACGGCGCATCACTCCAATCCATGATCGGATCGGCAACCGCGTCGTACTGCGACATCGGCTCCAGCCCCAGCAGCAATTCAATCGTCTTCAGCATGCTGTCCGTGTTGCAAAAATGATGATCGACGCTCTGCTCTTTAATCCACGGGCTGATGATGAACCCAAGCGTCCGGTGCGCATCGACATGATCCACGCCGCTCTGCGCATCATCTTCAATCACAAAAATCGCCGTGCTTTCCCAGATCGCGCTATGGCTCACCGCCTGCACGAATTGCCCCAGTGCGTAATCATTGTCCGCCAAATACCCGCGAGGCGTATGCTTCCCTTCTTTCGCCCCGCTCGAGTGATCATTCGGCAGCCGCACCAGCATCAGCGCCGGCACGCCCGCTCCATCCGGTGACTTCGCCAGCATCATCTGAAATTCCCGATTCCACTCCGTGAATCGGCTGCCCGCGTGATATTTCCCGTAAACCTGCGTCTTGAACAGCGACCGCTTGCCACCCGTCATTTGCTCAATCATCGACGGCGCATCGCTGTCAGCATAATCCAGATCGAACCGCCGATAATCGATGTCGGTGATCCCCGCCAGATCATGGCCCGGCGGCTGCAAACCCACCGCCGCCGGATAATTGTCCGGCCCGCCGCGCATGCCCACGCTGTCGCTGTAACTCAGATAAAACCCATAGTTTCGCAGCGAGATTCCCGCTTCCTTTGCCTCATCCCAGATGTTCCTCCCCGTGTTGGCGACATCCGGAATCGTCGCCGCACCATTCCTGAACGACGGCAGCGTAGTCAGCGGCTTGTCATCCTCATCCTTCGCGGGAAATCCCCCCGTCGGATATCCATTGTTCTGCCCCTCAAAATCAAATTTCCGCCCGCGCGTGGAATAGTTGTATGGAATGTTGCGCTCCACGTATGCATCCGCCATTCCCTGCGTGCTCCAGACCCACCCATCTCCGCTCACCTCGCCGCACGCATACAAATTGTCGAGCAGTACAAACCGCTCGGCCAGCGCGTGTCCATTCGGCGTCACGTCCCGGCCAAACAGCACCAGCGATTTGTCCCCATTTCCCTGCGGCAAATCTCCCAGCACCTGATCGTACGTCCGGTTTTCCTTGATGATGTAAATAACATGCCTGATCTTTCCCGCCGCCAGGCCGATATTCGCCAGCGGGTTCTGCTCCGGGTGTGAAAGCCCCATCAGTCGATTGTCTTCCAGCACCTCCTCCGTGCTCTTTTCCAACTCATCGCCGGACGGAACGCGAACCAGGCAGACATTTCCCTCCAGGATGCTCAAAATGTACGCCGACTTTCGCTTCGGATCATGCGGATCCAGCCTGTTGTTCGGATTCCGTACCGTCGTCCCCTTAGCGTTGGCGACCAGCAATCGGCCATCGCCTAACACCGCCACCATGCTCGGATACCAACCCGCCGGAATATATCCGCGCAGCTGCATCGCCTTCGCATCCACAACCGCGACCGCATTCATATCCCCCAGCGCAACATAAAGCATCTTCCCATCACCGGACATCGCCAATCCCGTCGGCGTCACCCCCGGCAGATCGCGCGCCATATCCGGCCGCAGCAAAATCGTCCCCACCACCACATTCGATCTCGTATCGATCACCGACACCGTATCGCTCAGCGAATTCGCCACAAACAATCGCGTCTGATCCGGAGACAATGTCAACGCCGCCGGATGCGCCCCAACAACAATATTCGCCAGCAAAGCAGGCTTCGCCGCGTTTCGCGTGTCCAGCGCGTAAACCGCATCATCCCGCTCCGCCGCCACGTAAGCCGTTTCTCCCCCGCGCAGCACCGCAATCCCCAGCGGAAAATTCGACGTGCCGCCATGACTGCCGGAAAATGTATATCGCCCGATCTCGGTTTTGGTCGCCGGATCATAAATCGCCACGCTGCCCGGCAGCTTGGTTGGATCCCCATCGCCCGAAGCATTGTTGGCTACATACAACAATCCCCGCCCATCCAGCGCCAATCCCCCGGGAAAATCCCGCTTACGCGTCTGGATCGAATCACGAAGGGTAATCGCCCCCTGATCCCCAACATCCAAAATCGCAATGCTGTCGTGAGCGCCCTGCGCCGCGTAAACAACGTTCCCGCCGCCAACCGCCAGACCGTAATACAATCCAATGGACTTTGGCGACCCCGGCGGTGTATTCGTGTCCTCCTCTTCACCCCCAGGCTTCGCCGGACTCTCTTTCTTTTTCTTCTCCTTCGGCCGCTCAAAATCAATATGCGAGATCCCACGGCCATCGGATGTGCGAACCGACCAGAGCGATTCGTGATACCCCATGCTGCATACCAGCGCAAATCGCCCGTCAGGCGTCAGCGCCAGATTCATTGGCATATTGCCGACATCCCAACTGCTCTGGGTCGCCGGCGTGATGAACTTCCCCGTGTTCAGCGGCTCAGACTCATGCGCGCACGCAGACAAAAAAAAGGTGAACAACAAAGAGACTCGAACTGACCAGGATTTCATGGCCCCGATTATGCGTCAGAATGTGCAGGTTATGCAAAGACCGTCCAGCGTATTCGCGTTCACCCCTCGCCGCGCATGCCATCCATAGCTCACATATTGATGCGAAAAACTCCCATCCGCATACAGATCAATGAGCCCATACCCCTCCGGCGTCCGCTGCCGCGGTCCTTTCCATTTGTCCCCGCACACCGCGCCGTCGCAGATATGCATCACGCCGTTGTATTCAACTTTATCCAGCAAATGCAGATGCCCCGACAAACAGAGCTTCACATTCGGATACTTCGCGAACAGTGCATCCAGTTCCCGGTAATCCACATGCATCCGCGTCCGCAACACCGTGATGTCCGTTTCGACATCAGCCTTTTTATCAAAAAAATTCGCCGCCGAGATGATCGGCACATGCGTCAGCAGCACAATCGGCGTCGTGGGCGCTGTCCCCTTCAAATCCGCCTTCAGCCAATCCAACTGCTCTTCCACAATCCGCGACGTGTACTCCGGCCCCGACCGATCCAGATCAAAAGAATCCAGAACAATAAAATGCCACCCAGCCAAGTCATAACTGTAGTACGTCTTCGAATATCCAAACTCATCGAGAAACCACCGCTTTCCAAAAAACGGCTCCTTCCCGGTGGCCCCGCACGCTTCCCTGTCTCGTCCCCAGATATCATGATTCCCAATCGCATGATGAATCGGCACGCTCGCCGGAACCTCATCCGCCAGCACCTTCTTGAACAGCTTCCAAAGCATCGCCGACCGCGGCTGTTCCGTGGAAGCAATATCCATCGGCAAATCACCCCCGGTCAGAATCATCGTTGGCGGATCCTTCAAACTCATCATGTGCCGAAACGCCGCCGCCATCCCCGCTCCTCCCCCAAGTTCCGGCTGCACATGAATATCCGTCGGATGGGCAAACCTCAGCACTCGCTGCGAAGACGAAGCCGCGCCGATAGTTTGTGGCTCTTCGCCTTTCGCCTCAGTCGAGCAAAGCAATCCCCCCGCAACCACGGCTGCGACCGATACAGCCGATCTCCGGAGCATCTCCCGCCGCGATAGATCATTCGACATGAAATAGATTGTTCCAGCGTTTATTTATTTCGCATTAAGATCAAGGCCCGAATTCGCACCCGATTTCCCGACTTTCCTGCGATTCCATAAAATTTCTCCCTCCCCAATTTTCATACTGATTGGTTATCTTGTGCAGGTCAACGTTAATCGGGAATGTCTTTCATGAAAAAAGTTGCTGAACACATTCACGGATACACCTACGGCACATCCGAAGTTTCCCGCTCGCCCATCTCAATGCGGGAATTGGAAAATTTGAAAATCACTGTCGGATTTACAGAGGAAGACCAACGATATCTGAAGCTAGCGGGCGAAGTGCTTGCAGATCAAACGAAGCAACTCGTCGATCACTGGCGCAGCGGCATCATCGCCGGCATCCCAAACCTCGCCAGGCACTCCCGCACTCCAGACGGCAACGCAATCCCGGATTACTCAGCAAACAGCGGCCTCCGCTTCCAGCAATGGATTCTCGACACCTGCCTCCGCCCGTACGATCAGGACTGGATCAACTACCAGGAGGAAATCGCCCTGCGCCACACAAGCCTCAAAAAGAACAAGACCGACGGGGTAGAATCGACTCCATACGTGCCGCTGCGCGATATCATCGCGTTTATCCCGGTGATGAACGAAACCGTCAAACCGTATCTCGCCGCGAAGGGAAATTCCCCTGACCAGGTGGAAAAGATGCACGTTGCCTGGTGCAAATCAATGCAATTGCAAGCGGCAATTTGGTCCAGGCCATATACCGACAGCAAGCAAGCGCCGAACGAGTGGTAATGCCCTCGCTATCCAGCCTTCACTTGCCGGCATGCTTATCAAGAAACGCGAGCATCAAGTCCGCAATTTCGTCCACCTTGTCCTCAAGAGCGAAATGCCCCGTATCCAATAGATGAAAATCCAGGTCCTTCACGTCGCGTTTGTACGCCTCTGCCCCAGGGGCCGGAAAGCAGACGTCATTCTTTCCCCACACGATCAACATCGGCGGCTGAGACGTGCGGAAATATTCCTGCCACTTCGGATACAGAGCCAGGTTAGTTTGATAATTCAGCAGCAGATCAAGCTGGGCATCCTTATTCCCCGGACGATTCGCATTCGCCAAATCCAATGTCCACGTATCCGGGCTGATCGCGCTGGGGTCCTTCACCCCGATCAGATATTGAGACCTAAAACCCTCAAGCGTCATCACCGCGCTTGCAATCCGCTCGCGGGCCTCCGGCGACGGATCAGCCCAGTACGCCTTGATCGGCTTCCAGTACGCATCAGGCAATCCATCGACATACGCATTGCCATTTTGGACAACGATGCCGGTGATCCGCTCAGGATGTGCGGAAGCAATGCGATAGCCGACCGGAGCGCCGTAATCCTGAACATACAGCGTGAACTTTTCCAGTTTCAGCACCTCCATCAATTGATCCACGATGCTCGCGAGATGATCGAACGTATAGTGAAACGTCGCCGCATCAGGAGAAGAACTCTGCCCAAACCCCGGATAATCCGGCGCGATCACATGATACCGGCTCGCCAGTTTTGGAATGAGATTGCGGAACATGAACGAAGAAGTCGGAAAACCGTGCAACAGCAACACCGCCGGCGCATCCTTCGGGCCTGCCTCGCGATAAAAAATATCCAAACCTTCGATCTTCACCGTGTGATAATGCACCGAGTTTGATTCACCCGCGGAGGTCGGATCGGCGGCAGAATTTTGTTGGCCGGCCAGCAGAACCAGGCCGAGCGAAGAAACGCCAAACAGCAAACGCAGTGCGCTGATTTTCCAACATCGGTCTCCTACTTAATGTGTCTCGCTGACATTCACCGGCTTAATAGTGGAAAAAAGCACATTGAGCCCCTCCGCCATGGTCGGATGCGTGAAAATAGCATCACGTAAAACCGTAAATGGAAATCCAGCGAGCATCGCCGTCTGCACAACCGCCATGACCTCACCCGCCTCCGGCCCGATCATCGTAAAACCAAGAATACGGTCATTCCTGGCATCGACGAGGGCCTTCATGAATCCGCTGGTTTCGTCAATTGTTCGCGTCCGCAGCACCGCGATCATCGGCACCCTCGCAACTCGAAACGCGATACCACGGCTTCTCGCTTCAGTTTCGGTCAGTCCAACATGCGCCACCGGAGGATCAGTGAACAAACAAGAGGGAATCATTCGATCGCGCGTGCTCCGTTTCCCACCGGCAAGATTATCGCGAATGATCCTGAAATCGTCGTACGATAAATGCGTGAATTGCGGACTGCCGGCGCACTCACCCATCGCCCAGATATTCGCAGCCGTCGTCTCCAGACGATCATTCACCTGCACATATCCGCGTTGATCCAACTTAACACCAGCCACTTCCAGTCCCATTCCAGCGGTATTGGGCACGCGTCCGGTCGCGACAAGGATGTCGCTTCCCTGAATAGTCTTTTCACCAGCGGACGTCCGCACGACCAGCGTCACGTTAGCTCCGGATCGACCGCTCACGCTGGAAATATCCGCCGAAGTGACAACATCTATTCCTTCCGCAGTGAATGTTCGCAATATCTCAGCCGCAACATCAACATCCTGATCAGCCAGCAATTGCGGCCCATGTTGAATGACCGTCACCCGGCTCCCAAAACGCCGATAAGCTTGCGCAAATTCCAGCCCCACATAACCGCCGCCGATCACGATGAGATGCTCAGGCAGCCGATCGAGTTCAAGCGCCTCGATATGCGTCAGCGGTTTACTTTCCGCCATTCCCGGCACGGCCGGAATCGCCGCATGCGTCCCCAGATTCAAAAATATCCGCTCGCCACTCAGCGTCCGCATCCCGCCGTCGTTCAAACGCACTTCAATCATATTGGGCCCAACGAATGTCGCCCCGCCCATGATAAGTTCCGTCCCGGTGGCCTTGTAACGGTCCAGGTGCGTTGCGATCAACCCATCCACCATCTCGCGCTTCCGCTTCCGAACACCCGCCATGTCGATCGAAACCGAACCAGTAATAACCCCAAACTTGCCGGCATGATGAACCAAATCAGCAACCTTGGCACTCCAGATTTCGTTTTTGCTGGGAAGGCAATTCACATTCGGGCAAGACCCGCCAACCCAGCGCCGCTCGATAACCGCCGTCTGTTTTCCAGATTGCGCCAGATGCCAGGCGAGGGATTTCCCACCCTCACCGCTTCCGATGATCAGATTTTTATAAAATTCCGCGGCCATAGTGACGCCCTTCGAGATACGCCGCCGGACTCAAGGTCAGCTTGAATTCCAGCGCCCGCCCATAAGCCGGCTGGCGAACGTACGGATAATCCCCATGAGTAATCAGAGTGGTCGCGGAAACCCCGAAATTCCGCACGTCATACCCGTTTCCAAGCCACCGGCCCAGGCGTCCCGGATACGCATCCTGTTTATTGTGTAAGTTGTATCCATAGGTAATGCTGTCCCCTAAGCAGGCAACGCGCACCAGCGGCTGAGCCGCCAGCACCGGAAAAACCAGCCAGAAAACACAAACCGGCAAAACAAGAAAGCAAAAACGTCGCGGCATCGATTCCTCCCCGCGAATAATATCTCCGCCTCCCTGCCCGCACTAGCGATGTGTTGGACCGACAAAAATCTAAGCGATATCAACCGGCGTGATGCTGCTGCTGAGCGGCGAATACCGTCAGGATATACGGATGCAGTTCCGCCGCGCCTTCGAGCGCATCACCATTGCCATCGACGAAGAATTTTTGCTGCGTGGCCGCGTCTTTATCGATGATCGCGACATAAGCGTCTGGTGCATTGCCGCCCGGCACGAGATGCATGACGCTCTCGACTGCATTGTTCTTGGCGTACGCGGCGATCGTCGCCTTCACCGGACCGGGCAGATCATCTAACTTCACCGTCTCGGTTTTAATACCCGCGACGAGTATGCGATAGGCCAGCGGTACGAACTTTTCATTCCTCAGCTGAATGTCGTCTTCGGGGATTCCGCTGACGAGCGTGCCGTCTTCACTGGCGCGAATGATATTGTCTGGCAACCCGCCTCTCGGAACGATCGCGCCGATGTAATACGTGTTAACAGGATCGCTGGCTTTCTCAACGCTATCAAAGATTTTGCCAGACCCGGCTTTCTTGCTCAGGCTTTCCTTCACGGGGTCGGGCAAACTTTCGAAGTCCACTTTCTCCTTGGTCATCAGCAGTTTGCCAGCCTCATCGAGCACAAACGTCTGGCGCACGATTCCGTTGCCGGCAACCACGTGATAGTGCGTTTTCCCGTTCTTTGTATCTATATATTGGGTGACGCAATGCACCTTTGAGCCGCCGGATGCCGCGACGACGGCCTCCTGGACAACCTTTGGGAGATCCTTGAAATTGAGATCGGTTTCCTTCCTGGCGGCGGCCATCCTTTGCCAGGCCCCATTCCCCATAGACCCAGCCTGCACATACGCCGGCAAACCCAACACGCCGGCACTCAGCAATCCCGCTAAAACCCACGATCCCATTTTCATAACTCGCTCGCTTTCGATTGACCGCCGATCCAGCCCCCTGAATTTTCACAAACGCCCGGTTAGCAATCAGAAAAATGACAATGAGGCCCAACAATACAATTCACGCAATTTCAACGCCCATCCGACAAACGATTACAACAATTTTACGTTAGGTCCGTTCTTGATAAATATTGGCTTTGCATTGTCATCTAAAAGACTCCGTCGCCCATAGCCGCATCCTAATCTGACTCGAGGTAGCTATAAACGCCGGCGCACGCTGTCCCACTGCTAAAACAAACCGGTTTTGCGGGTTTCGCCGTCCTTTCATAGAGGCGGTTGGCGTCTTGCATCACTAGGCAGATCTATTGAAATCCAGCGAAAATCGCTGTTCTGGAGCCAGCTTTGCTCTGTATTCGCGGGTCGCACATTTCCAGGCTTAACGTAAAAACAGCTACGGAAGTCGAATTTTAAGAAGATTTTCTTGACGTTACCGCCTTTGCGGCTAACTTAAGTAAACGTTTGCTCGTTCAAATGAGCAGGAGGTTTTGCAACCGGAGGGCTTTACCCAATCCCACGTTTGCTGAAACGGCACGTCTCCCAAAATTTGGCCTTGTTGGGTTGGTATTGTCTCAGGTCTTTTCACTGGAGGGTCTTATGAAAGTGCGAAATGGCGTTTGTTCTCTGGCTGTTGCCGCTGCTCTGGCCGTCTTGGCTAGTCATGCGTCAGCATCGGTTTTGTATAACTTCTCCGATAACACCAGTGATGGCTGGGATCAGAGCGGATTCTCTGACGCCACTCCTCTGGCGCTCGATACGATCAGCGGCAGCAATTACCTTCATGTCCAAAGCGGAGGCTTCCAGGTAGCCAACCGGGCCACTGGCAATACAAGCGATGCCATGTTTCAGGCTTTGCAGGCGGCCCAACAAGCCCCTGGCACCTACGAAGTCAGCTACGATTGGCTAATTAATACTGCACAGTTCGCCACTCCCGCAGTCACTCCAACATTTGTGCAGATGGGGATCTTTGTTAATGGCGGTGATGGCTTCTACGCGCAGAATTACGGCGCCGGCGAAGTGCAACTCAGCGGTGCGCAGTTGGCCAGCGGACAGACCTTTACCGGCCATGTGGATGTAAATCTCACTGCCGATAGTCTCTTGCCAGCCCCCTCGGTCGCGGAAACCTTCTGGCGCCTCGGTTTGATCGCGAACAGCGACCAACCGTTTTTTGGCGACCTGACCAACATCGCGATCCAGCCGATCCCGTCGGTTCCAGAGCCGACAACTCTTTCACTCGGTGCAATGGCGGTCGCCGGGTTATTCATGCGTCGCCGGCAAACAGCCTAACGCTAACTGGATCGATGCAGCCTGATCCGCTGCTCGGCCCAGATATAGTCAATGACACGAAGCACAACGGCGCGGCCAACCGCGCCGTTTGCTATTTTTCACCGCTAACTTCAACAAAGGCGCCAGCGGCATCATACGCACCTGTGCCTCGAGCGATCGGCATTGGCTGCATTCGCCGAGCCAAATAGGCTGACAGCCGACGCGCAAAACCCAATGTCGATTGGGCTTGCCGCGATCGCCGGTCTTGGATTTCTCGCCCCGGTGAATTATAAAACTGCGACTGCTGCCGGCACTCCATTCCGCTCATTTGAGAGGCTTGCTTAACCATATCTTCATCATAAATGATTGACGCGCTATGATTTTTTTCACAATCGGGGAATAACGTTGGGCCATTCGGGGTCTACAAGGAATATTAGTTCACACACGAAAGGGAGGAAACATGAATCGACGGCATTACTACCGCGTATTGGCCTTGTTGGCACCTGTCTGCTTGGCGGCCGGTCACGCCCAGGGCCGACTACACTGAGACAAAGTTAATTTCCAACGAGCCCGGCGTGGCGCCGATCACCGATCCTAACTTAATAGACCCGTGGGGCTTCGCCTTCTCCACGACCAGCCCGCTTTGGGTCTCCAATCAGGGCTCAGGAACCGCGACGGTCTACAAAATCACAGGCACCTCCAGCTCAGCGACTCTGCTGACTGTGGGCGTTCCAAACGTCGGGGCTGCTCCGCCAAGCGACGCGAACGGCCCCACGGGCCAGGTGAGTCCAGCCGCGCCGGGGATCACAACCGCTGCGACGGACTTTCAGGTGAGCGGCGGCCAGGCAGCATTCATTTTCGACAACCTCGACTGCTCGATCTCAGCTTGGCGCGGAGGACTGACGAATTCGGTCATCACGGCGACGGTTGCAGGCGCATCGTTCACCGGCCTGGCGATCGGAAACACCTCGACCGGCGCAGCTCAGATCTATGCCGCCGATCAGAACAGCGGCAACGTCGATATATTTAATAGCCAGTGGCAACAGGTCGGCGCTCTCACCGATCCCAGCCTCCCCGCGGGCTTCACGGCTTTCAATGTCCAGAACATCAACAACACCCTGTTCGTCACCTACGCAAACCCCAATGAAGCCCTCGGCGGAGTCGTGGACGAATTCAGCACGAACGGCACTTTGATCACGCCGCTTGATCACCGATCCGACCGGCACGCATCTTCAGTCGCCGTGGGGCATTGCCCTTGCCCCCGCGGGATGGGGACAATTCGGAGGCGACCTGCTCATTGGAAATAACGGCGGCGATGGCACAATCAACGCCTATTCCCTCTCCGGCGTCCAGCAGGGTCAGATCACGCTCAACACGGGTTCCCTGTTTAGTGAACAACAATTGTGGGCTCTCACATTCGGCAACGGTGCCAGCTCCGGTTCACCGGACATTCTCTATTTCTCCGCGGGATACACCGCCGACGCGACGAACGGCCTCATCGGTGCGATCTCCGTCCCCGAGCCTAGCACCGCCGTCCTTGGCTTGCTCGCCATCAGCCAACTCGCGGGAGGTCGGCGGTTAAGGAACTACCGGCGCACCGCAAGATCGTGAGCAGTCCGGCACTATTTCAGTTCGCTAGTGGTTAATGATCCCGGGCCGCAGTAAGTGTCAAGAAAGTAGAAGTACGTCCCATTCTTTTCACGATCAGAGCCTCCGACCGTGGCGGGCCGAGACGTCGTCGCAAGCCAGCTGAGTTCGCGCGTCGTTGAGGGGTTATTGCAGGGATACCAGGGGCCGCACTAAAAAACATCGGAAAAACAGGGGGAGGAAATCAACTGGGGAACTAGGATTCGAACCTAGACAAACAGATTCAGAGTCTGTTGTGCTACCGTTACACTATTCCCCAAAATCCCTCGGAAACGCTGCACGCATCCGAGGATTCCCAAATTTTACCCGATGGCCGATTTCTCCGCCAGACGCTGCAACTCAGCCCGTCCCGTTACAGCTTTCCCCACCTACGATTTCACCGTCAAAAGACCCATCAGCCGCTCATGAAAATCCGCGAACTGCTTCGACAGGTCCGTCAAAAATGCCTGCCGGGTCGAATCCTTCTCATTCTCTAGCAAAGCCTTCGACAACTGCACCGCATAATCCGTCGCCTCAGCCTGGCTAAAAATCAAAAGCACTTCAAAATCCTTCCCGCTCGATCCCAGCAATCCCTTCGTATCGTCCGATGATTGCAGCTCCCGGCTCCTCGTTTCAAGCTTCGGCAAATCCGCTTCATCATATTCAATATGATTATCACTCTTTGGGAACTCATCCATCTTCGCTTTCGCTGCCTGAGACGCACTGGCGATTTCCTTGATCAACTTCACCAGCGAATCATCCGCGCGCGTGAAGATGACGATCTTGTTCACCTGACTATCATCGCTCATCAGCTTATACAGCAGCCCATACCCCTCATTCTGACGCCGAAACATCCCGCCATTCTCCGACGGCGGCGTCGGAGTTGTCGCGCAACCGCCCAATGCCGCGGCGCAGACCAAAACCAGAACGCTCTTCCAAATGGATCTCAACATGTCATTTGTTATAGCGAAGTAGCAAGAATGCCACCACGCACAAAACGCCAATCCGGCCAGGCAGCCGACAGAAATGTGAACGATCCCAGCGTTATGCCGTAGTCTGCATCCGCTTGATCTGATCCCGCAGCCGCGCCGCATCCTCATACCGCTCGGTTTTGACCGCTTTATCCAATTGCAGCCGCAGCCGTGACAGCGGATCGATCGGAATCTTCCGCCGAATCTCCCGGGCGAATTTCTTCAGCACCCGAATCTCGTTCGATTCGCCGATCGCCTCTTCCTGCCCAAACCGCGCGAAAAATTCCCGGATGTCCTCCAGGCCTTTTTCAACGGTCGCCAGCGCCGTTCGATAGTCTTTCTTGTTGAAGAATAGCGACGCCTCAGCCCGGCAGTTCATCATGATGATGTACGGCCGATACTGCTCCAGAACCAATCGGTCCTGTTCTTCCGTCGCAAACTTCCCGCAGAAATCCAGCACGCGCAGGTTGCGCGCCGTGTCTCGCACCACAGCCTTGAAATCCTCCAGCACAAACAGCCCCAAATAGCGCTGATAATACATCACCGCTTCCTCGCGCAAATCCTGGCACTGCGAGCGGGTCAGCTGGAAACCAAGATCGGTCCCATTCCGGATGCGGTGTTCGTTCAATTCCCGCTCGAAATAATCCAGCAGCGATTCGCATCCATGCGGCCGCGTCCCATCCGGCCGCCCGGTCATTTCCATCTGCAGCAACCCAAGGTCAACGCGCATCTGCAGCTTCGACGATCCATCCATGCCGCTGATCTTGCGGACGTTGATCGTCCCCGGCTCATAATCCCATCCCTTGAGCACCGGGGTGATGTCCTTGCCTGGTAGTTTTCCTTCATCACGAGAAGGGCCGTCTGAGCGGTTCATAACAATATCTCCACACTCTCCAATTGCCCGGCAGGCCTTGGCCCGCCGTACCCAATTCATCCGCGACAACATAGTATAGCAAGCCAGAATCGATTTTTCGCGATGGCGGGGCGTCGTTCAACAGTTGGCAAATCCTTGCACGCGCAGGCTTTGACTCATCCCCATTCTCGCGACAAAATAGGGAAGATGCCGGCAGCCGTAAAATGTGCCTGTTTGAAATGCCAATGCACGGTCCAGCCGGGCAAAGGCGTCGTTCGGGATGGCAAGACCTATTGCAGCCGGGCCTGCGCCTACGAATGCACTTCCACCACCTGCGTCTGCGTCCATGATCGCTGTGAAGATAAGCCCCGCTGACATCTGCTGACAGTTGCGTCGCGCCGCTACCTCGCAGTCCCCCGAGATTGCCGAAACTGATCGAACGCCGCCGCCGCCACAATAATCGCCCCGGTCACAATATCCTGATCCGCATTCGTCAAGCTCGGCATCTTGCTGCATCCATTCCCCACCACAGTCATCAGCAGCGCCCCGACAATCGTTCCAAAAATATTCCCCTTCCCGCCCGAAAGGCTCGCTCCGCCGATCACCACCGCCGCGATCACATTCAATTCATATCCGCTGGCAGTGGTGGGGTCCCCCAAATTGTTCAGATACGAAAATTGCAGCACTCCCGCGATGCCCGCGAACACGGTCGCGAAGACGAAAATCATCAGCTTGGTCCTGGCCACCGGCACGCCGCACAATCGCGCCGTCTGCTCATTCGATCCAATCGCAAACACATGCCGCCCGAACCGCGTATATCGAAGCACCCCCGCGACAAACAGGCTCAAAACCAGCAACAGCCAAACCCCCGGCGGCACCAGCATCCACTGCTGCCCCGGCTGAAGCATCTGCAATAGATGACTGATCCAACTCGGCGGCGTAGAGATTTCGCTCCCGCCCGCCAGCCGCTTGGCCAGTCCCCGCACCGCCCCCCACAATCCCAGCGTCACAATGAACGACGAGATATTCAGCCACGTCACCAGCGCCCAATCAAAAGCCCCACGCAAGCCCCAGCGACAATTCCCAGCAATGCGGAGAGAGTCGGCGAAAGCCCATGCAATCGGCACAGCGCAATCACCACCGTGCACAGCGCAATATTCGATCCCACCGATAAATCGATCCCACCGGAAATAATGATCACCGTCGCCCCCAGCGCCGCCGTCCCCACCACCGCCGTGTTCAGTAGAATAATCTGCAAGTTATCCAGCGTCAGAAAAGTCCGTGGCTCAAGAACGGCAAAGCTCGCGACAACAAAAAACAGCCCCGCGATCGGCCCCAGCGTCCCCAAAAATGCGGAAAATCCTCCCCCGACGACCCCGATTTCACTTCTTTTTCCGTCAGCGATGTCGTCACGCCGCCTCCATCGCGCCGGTTGCTTCCAGCATGATCTGATGCTCGTTGGTTTGATCCGCCGGCACCGACCGCACCAGCCGCCCCTTGCACATCACCGCGATCCGATCGCAAACCCCCAGCAATTCCGGCAGATAACTGCTCACCATCAAAATCGCCTTCCCCCGGCAAGCCAGCTCATCGATCAACCGGTAAATCTGCGCCTTCGATCCCACATCAATTCCCCGCGTCGGCTCATCCAGCAAAAACACATCCACATCATGATGCAGCAGCCGCGCAATCGCGACCTTCTGCTGATTACCCCCCGACAAATCACCCACCACCTGCCGCGGCGATCGGCATCGCACCCCCAGTTTGCTCAATCCATCTCCAGGATTCCGCCGCCTGCGATGCGGGATTCACCAGCCGCCCAAGCCGCGTCATCGTCATGTTATCCGCAATGCTCAAATCGACACGCCAACCCCTCATGCTTCCGATCCTCGCTCAGCAGTCCCACTTTCTCCGCCCATCGCCGCGCCGGCGAAGCGGGGCCGACATACGCCGCCAATTCGCACTTCTCCGCTCCTAATCCGATCAAGCCCGAATATCGAACGAAGCAACTCCGTCCGCCCCGCCCCGATCAACCCAGCGATGCCAACCACTTCCCCGCGGTGCAGCGATAGGCTCGCATCCACCGGCTTGGATTCGCCCAGCCAGATGTTTCACCTCCAAGCATCACTTCCCCAGCTTTTCGAGCCGACCGCGGATACAGATCATCCACCGATCGCCCAACCATCATCGCAATGATCTGCGGCGTCGCCGTCGACCGCCGTCAATCCGCCGCCCACGCTTCGCCCATCCCGCAAAACCGTAAACCGATCCGAAATCTCCCGCACTTCTTCCAGAAAATGCGAGATATAAATAATCGCCAATCCCTGCCCCTTCAGCCGCCGCATCAGATCAAACAGATGCCGGATATCCGCTGCGTCAAACTGCTGGTCGGCTCATCCAAAACCAAAACCCGGCACCCAACCGCAGATCGCCCGCCCGATCTCCACCAAGCTGCTGCTCCGCCAGCGAAAGCTTCGCCAGCAACATCTTCGGCCTGATATCCGGCCTCCCCAACTGCGCCATCGCATCCGCCGCCCGCCGCCGCATCTCCGGCCATCGCAAAAACGGCCCCCGCATCGGCTCCATCCCCAGCAGAATGTTCTCCATCACCGTCAAATGCTTGCGCCAGCGAAAGCTCCTGGTAAATCATCGCCACCCCCCGCCGCCGCGCCTCCAGCGGATCGCGCGGCCGATACTCCTCCCCATCCAGCCACATCTTCCCCTCATCCGGCTGATGCGCCCCCGAAAGCACCTTCATCAGCGTGCTTTTCCCCGCCCCATTTTCACCAACCAGCGCCAGAACTTCCCCCGATCGACCTGCAGATCCACCCCATCCAGCGCAACAGTCGCACCGAACCGTTTCCGCACGCCCTGCATCCGCAGGCGGGGGCTCCCACTAATATCAGTAGTGAACGATGGCATACCCATGCATCGATTCCATCAACCGCCAGAAAGCGTTTCTGAATTGCCGGCGAATTAAGATTATCCGGCGTCATCAATTGCACTCCGCTGTCAATTTCGCCGGCTGAGCCTGACCCTTGATCGCCCCAACGCACGCCTTCACGCCCTCATATCCCATCTTCGTCGGGTCCTGCGACACCAGTGCATCTATCTTCGCCCTTCTTCAGCGCCTCCATCAACGGCGGCGTCGCGTCAAACCCGACAAAATGTATCTTCCCGGCCAGATTATTCTGCTCCAGCACATTCAACATCCCCAGCGTGCTCGATTCATTCGGGCAAAAAATCCCGTCCGCCTGCCTGATCTTGTCGAGAAGATTCAGCGCCGTCGTCTGCGCCTCACTGACACGTCGCTCCGCCGTATAGAAATTATCCATCACAGGCTTCAACGCCCGGATTCTGATCCATCGCATCCAGAAATCCCTGCCTCCCGCTCGCTCCGTGCTGGCCGATCCCTCAAGATAACGCAGCAAAACAATATTTCCCCTTCCCACCAAGAATTTTCGCCAGCTCATCCCCGCCCATCTTCCCCGCCAGATCGATTGTTCGTGCCGACATAGCAAACAAAATCCTTCCCCACCGTCTCCTTTCAAAGCTGAGTCGATGATCACCACCGGAATCTTCTTCGCCGTCGCCGCCTGCACCGGCGGCAGCAGGGCGGTGTCATCCAGCGGCGCCAGCACGATCCCACTCACATTGTCCTACACAAACTGATTCACCAGCGTAATCTGCCCCGCTCGATCATCTTCCTGCACCGGACCTTTGTAAATAATATTGACCCCAAAATCCTTACCCGCCTGCTCCGCCCCAGCCTGCACCGACTTCCAATACGAATGGCGTCGTCCCCTTGGGAATCACCGCGATCGTCAGCGTCGAAGCCTGCGTCGTCGCGCCGCCGGTGGACACGCTTTCCGACTGTTGTTTCCGAACGATCACCGCTCCCACGATCACCACGACCACCAGCACCACAACCCCCCAGATTCCCTTATTCATAATCGTCGCTCCTCGCTTTGCCCACCAGGTCGAACACAGTCGAACACGGCAGAGTTTAATCGCCTCGCTGTTCATATGCGACAACACTAATAGCGCCTTTTGTCATTGCCGTTGTCGCCCATAACTTTTACCATTCACCCATGCCAACCCAATCCATTCCACGCCCACAACTGACTGAAACCATCACCCGCATCCTCGACGCCCAGCCCATCATCGACATGCACACGCATCTCTATCCCCCGACCTTCGGCACGCCCGTCCGCCAACGCCACCGGCCGAGCCGATCCGGCCGGCCTGCTGCTCTGGGGCATCGATGAACTGGTCACCTATCACTATCTCGTCGCCGAGGTCTACCGCGTCGTGCCCGCCACCAAGCTTCCCTACGAGCAGTTCTGGAAAATGACCAAGCAGCAGCAGGCCGACCACATCTGGAAACATCTCTTCGTCGAGCACACCCCGATCAGCGAAGCCTGCCGCGGCGTGCTGACCACGCTGCAAATGCTCGGCCTCGATCCCAACGAAAAATCGCTCGACGCCTATCGCCCCTTTTTCGCCCAGCAGGATCCCAGCAAATACATCGACCGCGTCATGGAACTGTCCAACGTCATCTCGATCACGATGACCAACCCGGTCTTCGACGACAACGAACGCAACCGCTGGCTGCAGAATCCCGCCGTCGGCGCCGATCCCCGCTTCAAAGCCGTCCTGCGGATCGATCCGCTCCTCCGCGACTGGCCCAGCCGCCGCCAAAAAGACTCGCCGAATGGGGCTATCAAAGTCTCCGAGGAAATCTCCGCCGCCACCATCGAAGAAGTCCGCCGCTTCCTCCGCGACTGGATCGACCGGCAGAAGGCGATCTATCTGGCCGTCAGCCTGCCGCCGGAATTCCGCTACCCCGCCGACGGCGACGCCGATCGAACACGCCGGCCAGACGATCCTGGAAAAAGCGATCCTGCCCGTCTGCGCCGAGCGCGGCCTGCCCTTCGCCATGATGATCGGCTCGCGCCTGCGGGTGAATCCCGCACTCGCGCGACGCCGGCGACATGTCCGGCAAAGCCGACATCGCCTCCGTCGTCAACCTCTGCCGCGAATTCCCCAAAAACAAATTCTTCGTCACCATGCTCGCCCGCGAAAACCAGCACGAGCTCTGCGTCGCCGCCCGAAAATTCGGCAACCTCATGGTCTTCGGCTGCTGGTGGTTCCTCAACAATCCCAGCCTCATCGAAGAAATCGAGCGCATGCGCATCGAACTGCTCGGCACCAGCTTCATCCCCCAGCACTCCGACGCCCGCATCCTCGATCAGCTGCTCTACAAGTGGGACCACAGCCGCCGAATCCTGGCCAAAGTCCTGACCGATAAATACGCCGACCTCCAGGAAACCGGCCGCCGCGTCACTCCCCCCGACATCGAGCGCGACGTCCGCCTGATGCTCAAGGACAATTTCATCAGTTTCCTAACGCGATGAGCGAACCGCCGATTCTTGATTACAGGGGTCCACAGCCACCAAAGAGGTATAGTTATTTAGCCATATTCGCATGCATTTTTGCTGCGATTTCTGGACCTCTCGGCGAGGGGTTATTTCCGCTTGAAATGAACATGAATCCAGTAGCTTGGGCGATGCGTTTTCTACCCGACTTCATCGCATTCTGCCTGACGATCGCAGCGGCTGAACGCCTTTCTTCCCACAAGCAAGAGCTTCACGGTTGGCGCTTCATCGTGGCTGCATTTATACTCATTCTATGGTGGTATTTCGCCGGACTCTGTGGTCCGTAATAGGCAGGAGAAATAACAACCTCAGACCATCGCTTCATAAAATCCGCAGAATTTGCCAAGCCCCCCAATCCTCGCTATCACAACCACCATGCATCGTCTAAAAGCCCCCCAGCGCCGGGAGCAACTCATCGAAGTCGCCACCCGCATCTTCGCCAAGTGGGGATACAGCGCCGCGACGACAGCAGAAATCGCCCACGC
This sequence comes from uncultured Phycisphaerales bacterium, assembly GCA_963773725.1. Lineage (GTDB taxonomy): Bacteria > Planctomycetota > Phycisphaerae > Tepidisphaerales > Tepidisphaeraceae > PALSA-1353. Next base: position 70,332 of record CAVZCA010000004.1, on the reverse strand, counting down.
CGCCGGCGTCACCGAGCCGATCCTCTACCGCCATTTTAACAGCAAGCAGGACATGTTCGTCGCCATCACCCGCGCCATGAGCGAGCAAACCCTCCGCCGCTGGCACGAGCTGATCGAGCGATCCAGCAGCTCCACCGAAAAAATCCGCACCATCGCCCGCCAGTTCCCCAGCCACATCCGCGCCAGCGAAGACGCATACCACGTCATCCACGGCGCACTGGCCACCAGCCGCGACCGCCGGGTCCTTTCTGTCATCAAGGAACACTATTCCGAAATCGAGCGTTTCTTCTGCAAGATCATCACCGACGGCCAAAAAGCCGGCGAATTCGCCAAAGACCTCGACCCCCACATCCCCGCCTGGCAACTGATCAACATCGGCATAGGCTACGCCATGATTGCCCTGAATCTACAGCAGTTCGACCACTTCTCAGTGGAAGACTCCATCGAATACCTTCTGCGCGGATTGAAGAAATAAACTGAGACTGGTTATTCAAAAAAAAGAGTTGAACCGCCAAGGCGCAAAGACGCCAAGAAGCGCTAATTAGTACAGACGGAGATGTATCTCCCATCTGTGTGCATCTGATTTTATCTGTGGCTAAAATCTTCTCCCCGTATTTCTTGGCGTCTCCGCGTCTTGGCGGTTCAACTCGTCTTTGCTTTGTTATAAGAGTTGAAAGTGCAATCCCCATTAAAACCAGATGGCCCACGAAGTGACTCGCGACGTCACCGCGTAGGCCTTTTTAATCAGCTTTGCAGCCGACATTTTCTGGCATCGAACCGATTCTGTAGGCAACCTGCTCCCTGGCCTGGGCCCGCCTCGGTCCACTCAGCATGAGAGAGCAGGGGGCTGCCCTTTCACACAGACGGTTTTATCGCGGCAGTTTCCGCCGCGATTGCTTGCCCAATGGGGCAGCATGGCGGTTTCCCGACTGGACGGCCGTGGGTCTCGCTATCCCGAGCCCGTTCCTAGGATCCGCGCCGCTCGGTATTCCGTTACCAGAACACTCGCGGCTTGTTGGGCTCGATCTGACGGGAATCGGAAGACTCTCTCTCCGCGATCCGCAGATCACTGGCGGCGACTCTAACCCGGATTGCCCTTTGGCGTTTTTGCGCCTCAGTTTCGGGTAGCCTGGTCGCTGGCCGCCGACTTTCGCCGTGCCCGCAATTGATTGCTTCGCACGGTCTTTCGCTATTGGAAAGCCGGACTATTTTGTCAGGAGCGTTCTCCTATTTCGCCGGTCACTTTCGTGCCCGACGACGGAGGGAAATATACCCACATGCAAGCAAAATCCCTCGCTTTTTTTGTTCCCCTCAAATCACTTATCCACCGCCGCGCAAACTGCTTGTCACCAAAGCAAAATCCCGGTGCATAAGCCGGTGGATAATCTGATGCTGCGAAAAGCCCCGCCCCCGTGTTACCATATTCTTTCAAATGAATATCCCGCCGCATACACAGCAGGCGATTCTCACCCTGGCCGCCGACGTCGTTACCCGTCGCCTGGGCGGCGATCCCCGCCCGCTCCCACCGCTCGATGACCCGCTCTTCTCCCATCACGCCGCCGGCTGTTTCGTCTCCCTCCATCGCCGCGGCACCCACGCCCTCCGCGGCTGCATCGGCATGCTCGCAACCGACAAACCCCTGCGGGAATCTCTCACGTCCGCCGCCGAATCCGTCCTCGGCGATCCACGCTTCTTCACCCAACCTGTCACGCGCCAGGAACTACCCGAACTTGAAATCGAAGTAACCGTCTTGGGCCCCATGGAAAGAGCAAAATCCCCGTTAGATTTCGAACCAACTCAACACGGAATTTACCTGACGCTGCAAGGCCGCTCAGGCCTCTTCCTCCCCCAGGTCGCCCGAGAAACCGGCTGGACGCGCCAACAACTACTAGCCCGCCTCTGCACAGAAAAACTAGGCATGCCAGAAAACGCCTGGACCAATCCCACCGCTGTCCTGCACACCTTCACAGCCGAAGTAATAGGCCCAAAATCAGTAATGTAAAAAAGAAAACGGCGCGGCCTGCCGACTTCACAGCATTTTGCATGAAACCTCACGCGGCGACTTGGGTTTGGCGTTGCTCCTGAGCCGCAAGACGAATGTTGTAAAGTATAATTTTGACGCCGACCCATCGCTGAACGTGCGCGAGCGTTCGTACCCACGGGGGCAATGCCGTTCCCAATCCGCCCGCGGTGCAGCAAAGGACACCGAAAACGCGTTCAATCTCGTTGCGAAACTTGAGCACAAAGCGAGTCAGGTTCGGTTGTTGCTCCCACGCCTGCACCAATTCACACCGGGATTTGCCCATCTGCCGCAACTTGCGTTGATCGCGTCCGCCTTCGCGGACGTACTGCTGGCCGCTGAGCGGGTGGACGAGGCACAACCCCAGCGGCTCGACGGTATCTTTATGCAACGGAGCGGAGTCGTAATGGCTGTCCGCCAAGATCAGTGACGTCGGCGTCATCGGGGGCAGGTTCGTGAGTAAAACTTGCCGCGCCACGGTTTTTTCGTCCTCATTTAACCCTGTCACACTCCAGACGACGATGCGCCGTTGCTCGTTGACCATGGCGTGCAGCTTGTAACCCTTGGCATAGCCGCCGCTGATCCTGCCACGCTTGGCCTGACGATCTTTGCTGACAGGACTGACCAACAGCGGTTTGCCGTCGATATATCCTGTGTCACAAGACAATCCACGCTGGGCAAACTGATCGTGCACCATTTGCAGAATCTGCTGACAATCCTCGCTCTTGATGCGGCGAGTGAACTGACTGACCGACGGAAGCGTGCGCGGACGGAACAAGCCGCCGTAACTGCTGCGTTGGCACGCCCAGCACAACGGCCGATCATGCCAGACCGTCCAGAAGTACATGGCGACGATCAGCCAATTGGGATAATCTGGAAAACGTTGTCCACCGTGCCAACCCACGCGCTTGGCGGCACGTCGAACCGCTGATAGAAGTTTTGTCCAAAGTTCACGGTCCATGCTCGACTCCTTTCTTGTTTGACCACAAGTGGAGTAAGCATGGACATTTTATCAGGTTAAGCGCAAGCCCGCGGCACTTTCGCGCAATCCTGTTTAGTCGGCAGGTCTCTCCCCACCCAAAAGCGGTAACTGCACCCGAACGTTTCGATCATTCCCATCATCAATCCCCGGCGCAGCCCCAATAAATTTCTTATCAATCTGATTCACATGCCGCACCGGCGGATCGCTCAACTTCACCAAATCCGGCGATTCCGCCCCATCATGCCGCTTCAAAACGTGGTAATACTGATCCCGCTGCGCCGGAACCCATCCCGCATCCCGAATCAGTCGGCAAATCTCCCGCTCGCTCAATCGATAAGTCGTCCCCGCCGCGCTGACGACATTCTCCTCCATCATCACGCTCCCCATATCGTTCGCCCCGAAGAACATCGCCAGTTGCCCGATCTTCGGCCCCATCGTCACCCAACTGCTCTGCAGCGACGCAATGTTGTCAAAGAACAACCGCGCGATCGCCAGCATCCGCAAATATTCCTGCGCCCCAGCCATCCGCACCACCCGCCCGCGCAGCACATCCTCATTCGTCGATTCATCAAACGCGCCATGAACATCCACATCCCATTCCTGCGCCCGCCCCAGCGGCGTATTCTCCCGCTGAAACGGCCAGTGGATGAACGCGGTGTAATTGCCGATTGCCGATTGCCCATTTCCTATTGAAGAAAAGTCAACAACCGATTTAGCAAACACCCCCGGCCATCGCGCCCGCGCATCAGCAATGACTTGTTCCCTCGTCTTCCCAATAGGCAATTGGCAATCGGCAATCGGCAATGCCTTCGCATAATCCTGCATATCGCGCAATGCCGACATATGCTCGATCCGCTCGCGCACAAACTCAATATGCCCGATCAGCATCGTGCAACTGGTATTCATTCCCTCTTCATGCGCCACCCGCATCACGCGAAGCCAATCATCCCCGGTGCATTTCCCAATCCCAATCCGCCGTCGAACCCGCGGCCCAAAAATCTCCCCGCCGCCCCCGGGAACCGTATCCAACCCCGCCTGATGAAACCGCCGCATCACCTCACGCACATCCATCTGAAAAAATCGCTCAAACTCCACAAACTCCGGCGGCGAAAACGCATGAATATGAACCGTCGGAAAATTCCCCTTGATATACCTCAGCAGATCCTCATACCACTCGATCGGCAACCGATCGTTCATCCCGCCCTGCATCAGAATCTGCGTCCCCCCAATCGCAACCAGTTCAGAAATCTTCTTCCCGATCTGCTCAAACGTCAGCGTGTAAGCATCCGCATCCTCATGATCCCGCCGAAACGCGCAGAACGTACACTTGGCCGTGCAGACATTCGTGTAGTTGATATTCCGGTCGATGACATAAGTTCGGTAATCCTCAGGATGCATCCGCTGCGAAGCCGCTAATGCCCAACTCCCCAAATCCTGCATCGAAGCCTGATGATAAAGCTCCAAAGCCTGCGCATCGCTCAGCCGAGCCTTCCCCTCAATCACCGCATCAATATCAAAAGAAAGCGTACCCATCGCGATAAAGTGTATGCCACCCGCCCCCGCGCGCCAAAGCCAGCCCAATATCCCCAATATTTAGCGGGCGACCAAAGGTCGCCGGGTTCCTCCCAAACCACTCTGTCCGATTCCCCACCCAGCGGCGATTATACGCAGAATGACCGACGTCGAACTCCTAAACCAGCATCGCCACGGCTCCGACGCCGCCTTCGCCGACCTCGTCCGCCGCCACCTCGGCTGGGTCTATGGCGTAGCCCGCCGCCGCCTCCGCGATGCCCATCTTGCCGAGGATGTATCCCAGGCTGTCTTCGTCCTTCTACATAGAAAAGCCCCCCAGTTCGCCGCCGACAGCGCCATGATCAACTGGCTTCACAAAACCGCCTGGTACGCTTCCGAAACCGCCGCCCGAACCGAACGCCGCCGCCGCGCCCGCGAAACCGAAGCCGCGATCATGCAGCCAACCACCGTCGATTCATCCGATCCCGCCGATTGGCAACAACTGGCCCCGCTCCTCGACCAATTAATTGGCAAGCTCTCCCGCTCCGACCGCGAAGCAATCCTCCTCCGCTATTATCGCGACCTCCCATTCGCCGACATAGCAATCCAGATCGGAACAACCCCGGACACCGCCCGCAAGCGCGTCGACCGCGCCATAGAAAAACTCCGCCGCCTCGCCGCCGACAAGGGCGCCGCTCTCTCGATAGTTTCGCTTTCCAATCATCTATTGAACCATGTGAGACTAATCCCGCCCCCAGGATTGGTTGCCACCGCCACCGTCACTGCCACCGCACCCGCCGGATCGGCCATGGCCGCTTCAACGGCGGGAATTGTCAAAGGAGCACTCACCATGTCATCCGCAAAAATCACCGCCGTCACCATCGTGGCCATCGCCCTCGTCGCCGTTACCGGCAGCGTATGCGCAACCATCTGGGTTCTTTCTTCTTCCTCGCCTGGTCCTGCTGCATCAATCTCCGCCCCCGTCACGCCGCCGAAAGCGTCGCAAGTCGAAACACCCACTGGCCAAACCGATTTCAACGTAACAAACGCACAGATGCGCAGGCTGGCGCCCTTCACCGCCATTCGCTGGCACGACATAATTCCGGAAGTTCAAATCAAAAACACTTGGTACGCACTGATCGCTGTTAATGAAGTGACGGTCAACCAAATAATGGTCTCTCAGACAAATCCCGCGCAGCACCGAAAGCATTTTGCCGAGGATCTCGTCGAACTGATGACCCGCATGGGCCATCCCCCGGCGGACACAGTCAATCTGCAAGTTCAAACTCTTGGCTCCGACAAAAAGAATCTCACATTGCAAAATGTCCCGATGACTGAGGAAAACCGCCAGACCCTCATGAACTGGCCCGCCCTCGGTCAAACCTCACTTTTCCAAGGCTACCGCCTGAATGATTCCGTACCCCAAATTGAGGAGAATGACACATGGTACGAACTGCTGGCTATTGACCGTATCCCACTCGAGAAGATTAAAGAAGCTGCCGAAGTTGCCTACGGGCCGGATTGGAAAAACCACAATGTCATGGAAATGCTGACGAGCACGGGGCACAAGCCGCAAGGTGAAACCTTACTGGAGTTGCGAACTCTCGACACCAACGAAACGGTAACCCTCACGGTCCGTGCGCCCGAGAGTCCTTAACCCCCGGCATCTCCCCAACCCGGTCCTTCCGAATCACCACATACACCTGCTCGCGAGGCATATTCGCCGGCTCCAGCCATTCAATCGCAACCGCCGGCCGATGATGCACCTCATACAAAATGCTATACCCCAGCGTCCCAAGATCCGCCGGCCCAACATGAAACCACGCCTCAGCGTGTTGATTATCCCAAATCCCCACCGACCCAAGCGGCGCCTGAGCAAATGCTCACACTCCCGCGCCGGTCACAATCATTCGCCACCAGATTCCCCACATTGGCCGGCAGATGCAGACAAACCTCCGCCATCGGATCACCCAATACGACAGCGGGCGCATTCCCCAAAAGCCCGACGCGCGTGACAAATTCACAAGCCCGCTGAAGCGGAAAAATCCTCAGATGTGACGGCTCAACCACATAATACCCCATCGCCGCTGCCCCCATCGCCCCAATCGCAGCCGCCCCAAGAATACGACGCCCCAAAGTGATTCGCTCCGCAATAAAATTCCACCCGCGCAAACAAACAATCGCCGTAATCGGCCCCACGCAAGCGAGAATCCGCATCAACCCGCAAGATCCAAACCGCCCGCGCCACCACAAAACACTATGCAAAGCGAAGATCAGCAAAAACACCCGGACACAAATAGCAAATTTCTCCCGGCGAGCGCTCCACACAATCGCCCCCATCAATCCCAGCGCACCCCAGGGAAGCACATTCTCCCGAACCCAAACCGGCACAACCAATTCCAGGATAATCAGCGACGCACCAGCCACTATCAATCCAAACACATTTTCCGCACCAATCCAACCAGAAACAACGGAAACAAAACCGGCCCACAATAAACCGGCCACCGATTCACATGCGCAAAAAACGACCCGCGCCCATAAATATGAATCGAATCCGCCGGCCACGACCACCACTCAGTAAAAAAGTATTTCAAATCCCGATGAGCCACCCAACAAGCAAAAAGCCAAACCGCCGTCCCCCATGCCAATGTCAGCACCATCCCTGCGCCGCTCTCCAATTCCCCCCATTCCCAGCCCCAATTACCATCGCCCCCCAAAGCGCACAAAGAAAAAATCCCTCCGGCCGCACCGTCGGCAAATACCCCATCACCAGACAAGAAGCCCACATCCGCCGTGCCAGCCATAACCGAATCGCAATCACCAGCCCCAGCGCCAGCGGCAATTCCGTCATCGTGTCCCCAGCCAACGAGAACACAAATGGCTGAAAAATCAGCATCGGCCCCGCCAGCCAAGCCCGCCTGATCCCCAGATCATCCGCCAGCCGAATCGTCTGCCACGCGCATAAAACGGAAATAAGCGCCGACATCCACCGCGCCGCCAGAATCCCAAACTGAGCCGGAATCACCAGCGGAATTTTCGACCCCACCCGCGCCCACGATCCCAGCAATTTCGCCGGCTGCCCAAGCCCATCCCGCGCATTCAGGAAATGCATGATCGCATCCCCATCCCCAGTCTGCGGAAAAATCACCGCCCAAATCAAGAGTAGCGCCAACAACCCCGCACAAACCGCAACCCACCCCCTTTTAGCCGCGTTCCCCAGAGCCCGCGTTTCCCCCCACGGAGAAGTCGAGACAACCGGACCCGATGAATGAGGTAATTGCGTGACAGACATCGACAGGCTCAGTTGATTAATATCAGCCGCAAAGAAAAATTAGTCAAAGCCGCATCCCCGAAATCACCCCAAACGCGTAAAATGCCATTCAGTGTCAGGGCGTGTCTCATTCTGAAAAATAAGGCCGGAATCTTGCCCGAAAAGAGATCATTCTTCTCCGCGCTCATCCCGCTATTTTTCACCCTGAGCGCAATCGACCACCGCACTCGCGCAAAACGCCTCCCCTCCCAATCAGGCCACCCCATCCTTCGGCATCACCGGCGACTGGCTCGGCTCCCGCACCCGCATGGCAAACGACGGCCTCACCTTCGCCGGAACCATTGACTACGATTATTCCAAAAATTTCATGGGCGGCCTAAGCACCGCCAACGATGCCAGCCGAGAACTCCTCAACCTCAACGCCACCTTCACCACCGACCAACTTCTCCATTGGCACGGCGGCACGTTCTTTATCAACCTCCAGGACCACGAAGGCTCCGACGGCAGCAAATCCCTGACCGGCGACGCCCAACTCTTCGACAACCAGGACGGCCCGCGGAATATCCAGATCTCAGAGCTCTGGTATCAGCAACTATTACTCAATGACCAGTTCCGCATGAAGGTCGGCCGGATCGATGCCAACACCGAATTCTCAACCGTCACCAACGCCTCCGAATTCCTCAATTCCTCCTACGGTGCCAGCCCCGCGATCCTCGGCATGCCGACATATCCCGACAACGCCCTCGGCGCCAATCTCTTCTGGACCCCCAGCGCGCACTTCTATCTAGGCGCAGGCGCCTATTACTCAAATCGCTCAGACCAATTCCTGATTCTCTCCGGCCATCCCAACACAGTCGATCCAACCTCAGGCGGAATATTCTCAATCCTCGAACTCGGCACAAAATGGAATCTCTCCAATTCCCAATTAGCCGGCCGCCTCGCCGTCGGCGGCTACGACCACACCGGCCAATTCAAACGATTCAACGGCCAACCCCAAACCGGCGCAGCCGGCATGTACGCCACGTTCGACCAAACCCTTTGGCAATCCAGTGACCCCGCCTCCAATCGCTCAGTCGGCACGTTCGCCCAATTCAGCCTCGCCGATTCCCACGTCGCCCTGATGGACCAGCAGATCGGCACAGGCCTCCAATGGATCGGCTCCCTCCCCCTAAATTCACGCTCCACCGATGTAGCAGGCGTCGGCCCCACCTGGGTCCGCTTCAGCAACGAATCACCCACAATTGACAGCTACGAACTAGCCATAGAAGGATTCTACAAGTGTCGCCTAACCCCTTGGTTTAACGTCCAACCAGACCTCCAATTTATCATAAACCCAGGCGGCACAGGCAAATCAAACGCCCTGGTTATGACCCTCCGCGCCGAACTCGATTTCTGAGCAAATTCCCAGCCTACAATCCAACACCTTGCCACCTAAATGGCCCACACGACCATAAAACAGGCAAGCCAGCGACCCCCAAACGCGGCAAAGGACGTCATATACGAGCCAGCCCCCATTAGCCGTCAAGAAAACCGCAAACGAAAAAATGTTTAATCGTAAGCCGTAAAGGAATGCCAAACATACAACAACAACACTAAACCTTTTACCTTGACCGATAATGACCCACAGAGGATAATAAATACCTGTGCCGAATTTCCGAATCGATAAGATCGGTGATTTGTGTCGGCAGATGGCGTTCACTCCCCAGGACGCCCGCCTGTCGCAACTGGCAGCAGCAGAACAACTTCTGCTCGAAATCGACCCCGCCAAGGCATACCCCTTTAACTTCATCCTATTCCGCATCACCGGCTATCACCCCAAGCGGATCGATCAAGCATTACTCACCGGCATGGCCCTCCAGCACGATCTGGGCCTCCTCATCGAGCAGGTCAGCCAATCACTCGATCTCCGCGTAGCCGACGCCCCCGAACCGGTGATGACCATCGAAGATGTCGCCGAACGATTCAACGTCACCAGCAAAACCATCCAGCGCTGGCGTCGCCGCGGCTTGGCCGCCCGCCGGTTCATCTACAGCGACGGCAAACGCCGCGTCGGATTCCTCCTCGGCGCTGTCGAACGCTTCCTCGCCATCCATCGCGACCAGGTCCTCCGCGCCGGCAATTTCTCCCAGGCCACGGATGAGGAAAAATCCCAGATCATTCGCCGCGCCCGCCGCCTCGCGAGTCATTGCCGCTGCTGCGTCAGCGAAATCACCCGCCGCGTCGGCCGCAAGCTCAATCGCTCTCCGCTGACTATCTCGCACATTATCCGCGATCACGATCTGGCTTCGCCGCAATCAGCCATCTTCCCGGCCGCGCCGCCGGAATTGTCGCAGGACGACCGCGAAGAAATCCTCCGCGACTATCGCCACGGCGAAACTGTCGCCTCCCTCTCCGAGCGTATGTGCCGCACCAAGTCGGCCATCTATCGCGTCATCATCGAAGAGCGTCTGGCTCAGCTAGGCCGGCGAAAAGCAAAATTCATCGACGATCCCCTCTATCACCAGGAAAACGCCGCGGAAGTAATCGAGCAAATCGTCGCCCAGGAAGAATTGCCGCGCGAGATCAAAGGCGAAGAAACCCGCGTCCCGCGCGATCTGCCCCCGTATTTGCAGGATCTCTATCGCACGCCGCTCCTTTCCCCGCTCGCGAGCGCGCGCTGTTTTGAAGCTCAACTTCCACAAATTCGAATTCGTCACCGCCCGCCGAAGCATCGAGCCGCAATCCGCCCGCGCGCGCGATCTGAATCTCCTCGAATCCATCCGCCGGCGAATCGCCGATGTGAAAAATCAGATCGTCCGCGCCAATCTCCGTCTCGTCGTGAGCGTCGCCCGCAAGCATCTGCGGCCAGGACTCTCCCTGATGGAACTCATCAGCGACGGAAATCTCACCCTCATTCGCACCGTCGATTCATTCGACACCCACAAGGGCAATCGCTTCAGCACCTACGCCACATTCGCCCTCATGAAAGGCTTCGCCCGCAGTGTCCCCGAAATGATCGCCCGCGGCCGCGAAACATCCGCCGGCGAAAACCTGCTCGCAGCAGTCCCCGATCGCCGCGAATCCCGCGTCACCTCGCAATTGGTCAGCCGCGACGAAGTCCGCGAGCTTCTCTCCCGCCTCGAACCGCGCGAACGCGACATCATCGCCGCCCATTACGGCCTTGCCGAAGGACAACCCGCGACATACGAACAAGTCGGCTCAAGAATGGGATTGTCCAAACAGCGTGTCCGCCAGATCGAGCAGGCCGCCCTCGCCAAGCTCCGCGCCCCTCATGGCTGAATCGCTCAAGGCTGACCGATTCTCTCGATCGTCACCCGCCGCTCGCTTTCCCCAAGCACTTCAATCCCAACGCGAATCCGCCGCACCGGCAATATCTCCGCAATCCGCTCCGCCCACTCCACCGCCACAACGCCGGATTGTTCCAGCAACTCCGCAAATCCAATCGACTCCAAATCATCCGCTCCACCGGTCCGATACGCATCCAGATGAAAAAGAGTCAGCCGCCCGCCGCGATAGATATTGAGTAGAACAAAAGTCGGACTACTAACCCCGCGCAGATTCGCCCCCAGCCCAACAGCCAGCCCCCGAACAAACTGAGTCTTCCCCGCCCCCAGCGGCCCTTCCAGCGCAATGCAATCCCCAGCAACCAATGTCCCCGCCAACTCAACGGCAATCGATTCAGTTTCAGCGACGCTATGAGAAAGACGGACCATAGTAAAAATCAAATGCTAACGCATTTTCATCTGTGTGCATCTGATTTTTATCTGTGGCAAATAAGTATTTCTTGGCGTCTCGGCGGCTTGGCGGTAAATCAATGATTTTACTTCAAACCGAAAATCGCCTGATGAATCAATTCCACCGGATGAACCACCCTCAGCTTCTGCCCCCGCGCCTTCGCCTGCGCCACCAGATGAGCCGCACACCCCGCATTACCCGCGATCAAAACCTCCGCCTTCGCCGCAGCCAGATGATCCAGTTTCCGGTTCGCCAGATCATCCGCCATCTTGGGATGCTCCAGGTTATAAGTTCCCGCCGCACCGCAGCACAGATCGTTCTCAGCCAGCGGAACCAGCTTCAACCCCTCAATGCGCGAAAGCAGTTCCCGCGGAACCTCCCGCACACGCTGCGCATGCGCCAGATGACAAGCATCATGATACGCCGCGGTGACATTCACCGGATGCTCCATCGTCGGCAGCCTCAACTCCGCCAGCATCTGCGAAATATCCCGATACCGCCGCCGAAATTCCCGCCATGCTCGCATATTCCGGATCGTCGCGCAGCAGCACATCATATTCCAGCATCGTCGATCCGCACCCGCCAATATTCGTCACGATATAATCAACCGCGATCCCCTCGCGCGGCATAAACAAATCAATATTGCGCCGCGCCAGCTACCGCGCCTCATCCAATGCACCCCCATGTTTGTGCAGCGCACCGCAGCATCCCTGTTGCGGCGGGGCGTACACATCCACCCCGCACGCCGCCAAGATCTCAATCGCCTGCCGATTCGTCTTGTCGTAAAAAATGCTCCCCACGCACCCGGCGAAAAATCCCACGATCTTCCGCGTCTTCTTCCCATCAGCAGGGCGGCGCGTTCACCCCGTTGATCCCGGTATGCGCCGCGTTCTGCAGCGCCACCAACACCGCATCCATCCCCTTCGCTCCCGTAAACCGCGGCAATGGCCTCGGCCAAACCGGCCCCGACTCCGGCAACATCCGCTCCATCTTCCGCATCGCCGCCGGCAACAATTCCATCACCCGCAGCCGCTCCAGCATTTGATAAACCCCGCTCCGCTGCAGCAGCCGCACTGGCAGCACCGACGCCTTCAATCGGTTCGGATGCGCCACCACGTTCCGCATGAACCACCGCAAAACCCCGCGATGCGATTCAAACGCCGGCGGATTCTCCTTGTCATGCTTCGCAAGTCGATCGCGCGTCTCCTCAATCAATTCGTGATACACCACACCGCTCGGGCAAGCCGTTTCACACCCCCGGCAATCCAGGCACGAATCCAGATGCTCCCGAACCTTCCGCGTCGGCTCGATCGTCCCATCCGAAAGCCCGCGCATCAGTTGAATCCGCCCGCGCGGCCCCTCCGCCTCATGTCCCGTCTCCAGATAAGTCGGACAGGCCGGCAAACACAAACCGCAATGCACGCACGACAGCGCGCGGTCATACGTCCGCCGGTCCAGCCTCAGCGTCGGTTCCGCCGGCGGCTCTTTTGCGTCGATAGTCGGGGTCGGCAGGTTCAAAATTGGCAATAAGGTATTCATAGTCCGGTGGTTGATAATATCGGTCATCAACCATCCGAAACGAAAGCCTTTTTAAGCCTCTCCAATATCGTTTGCTCGGCCGGATTCATCTTCCACCGCGGCCTCTGCCCCTCAGCAAAAAACGCCGCCGAACCACCGCAACTCTCAGCCGCGCTTTCGATCGCGGCCTCCTCCCCATCAGCATAAGGACCGATAACAACGCCAAACGCCGCATCAGCAACCCAGTTTACGCAACGCGCGAGTTCGACAAACCGAAGAATCCGCGCGGCCCAACCGCCGCGCGAAAATGATTGCCCTCGGCTTTCCAAATCCCCGCGCGATATTCAATATCCTCCCCCAGCGACCAGCGCCGAATCTGCCGCGGATTCTGCTCACCCGCCAAACGCTCAAACAATGAAACCGTCCGCTCATCATCCATCCACCCGCAAACCAGCGCATCAGCCCGAAGAACCGCCCACCGCGGCCGAAGTGGCGTGGCAATGATTTCCCCAACCCACCGATCCGAAGGCTCAAATTCCGCCACCAGAGCCGCCGCCGGCCGCGCATAAGTCCGGCAAGTAACAGTCACCAACTCTCCCAGCATCCCGCGCTGCCCAACCATCAGCTTCACCAGATCATACCCAGCAACATTTTTCATCGTCCGCCCGCCGGCGGTAATCAGTTGCCCACCCGCAATTCTGAATTGACACCCCAGCAGCAAATCCCGCCAGGCCCCATACCCCAGCCGAAGCGGCCCCGTGGAATTCGTCTCCACCAATCGCCCAATCGGAAGCCGCGCATCCCCATCAATCGGAATCCACTGATCGAACTTCGCCAGATGATCCTGCACCAATTTAAGTGGCACATCCGCGGCAACAGTCGCCGTCATGTCCGCGACATGGCTCTCAATTTGTCCCGGCGCGACAAGCCGATCCTGCTGAGCGCGAAATTCCAAATCGCCGGCCAACGTCACAATCCCCCCAGAAAACCACCCAGCCGATTCCACAGTTCTTCACCCCCGACGTCATATACATCATTATGCCCCGCGTCCCTCACGTCATATCGCGTCACTTTCCCCTTGGCTACCGCCGCAAGCTGCCCGGCCATCCGCGGCGGAACCAGTTCATCCAGCATCCCATGTGCGATAAAAATCGGACACGATATCCCAGCCAGCTTGCTCATGTTGTCAAAGCGATATTTGAGAATCAGCGACATCGGCATCCACGGAGCGAATTGATGCGCCATGTCGCGCAAGCTCGTAAACGCGCTAATCGTCACCACGCCGGCAGCGGGGCGGCGATTCGCCAGATCGATCGCCACCGCGCCCCCAAGCGACCAACCCATCGGCACAATCCTCTTCGGATCGATGTCCTTCCGCCCCAGCAGATAATCGTAAGCGACATCAGCAGCGGCATAGCACCCCGATTCACTCGGCTTCCCCGCGCTCATCCCATACCCTTCATAATCAGGAATAATGATGTTCGCCCCCAAACGCCGCACATGATCGAAAACATCCGTGCTATACGCCATGCACGCGCCGTTGCCGTAAAAATAAATAACGGTAGGGCACTCCCGGCTATCCACGAGCGGCTGCCCATCACTTTGCAGCGCCTTCCCAAACGGCGCAGCAATCCGCGTCCCATCCGCCGCGCGCAGCAACAACATCTCATTGTCAGTCCCCTGCGTCAGCAAAGCATCCCGCTGACCCTGCGTGGAAGCCCCGGGAAAAATGAAATTGTCCTGAATAAAAAACAAGGTTGCTCCCAATCCCACGCAGACCAGCAGGGCGATTCGAAGAAGAATAACTCCCCATCGCCGCGGCCGGTTTTTCCGGCCGGTCTTTCCCACCGCGGCAAAAGCGGATTCAGACATAACGTCTCTTTCCAGAATCATAGGCGCTGAACGCGCACCAGCGGCTCCAGCCGCCGAACATCCTCCAACCGCAAAATCCCCGTCCCAATCACCAATGCATTCGCCGCCGCGCAAGCCGCCGCAAGCCTGCAAGCCTGCACAACATCCCGCCCCCCAGCGATGCCCGCCGCCAACCCCGCCGCAAACGCATCCCCGCTCCCAATCGCGCTCACCGCCTCAATTTCAATCGCCGGAATTTTCCAAAACGAAGTCCCGTCGGAGGCCACCGCCCCCGCTTTTCCCATCGTGATAATCACCCACTGCGCTCCTTGCCGCTGCAGCTCAATCATCGCCTCCCGAAGCGAAGCATCATCATCGATTGTTTTCCCCAGCATTCCCGCCAATTCCTGACGATTCGGCTTCACCACCAGCGGCCTAAACGCCAATGCCCGCGACAGCGCATTCCCACGAGCATCAAGAATCACCGGCACGCCAAATTTCCCCGCAGCCCGGCAACACTCCGCGTAAAAATCCTCCCCCACCCCCGGTGCCAGCGTCCCCGACAAAATCGCCATCCGGCCACCCGCCAAATGCTTCTGAAAAATGGCTAGCATCCGCGCTGATTCATCCCCCGAAAGCGGCCCCGATTCCTCCACCAATTCCGTCGCAGTCTTGCCAAAGCGATCCACTACGGTCACGCAAGTCCGCGTAGGCGCCCGGCATTCCACACAATCATGCGCAATCCCCAAAGCATCCAGATCACCTCGAATAAATCGCCCCGTATCCCCACCCACCGGCACACAAAGCATCGCCGCCTCACCCAGCGTATGCAGCACCCGCGCCACATTAACCGGCTTCCCCGACGCCCCGCGCCGAGTCTCCACCGCCCGATTCACCTCATCCACCACCACCCGCCCAAACACCATCGTCTGCTGAACCGTAGGCGTAGTCCCAAGACAAATGTGCATAGAAATGATTGTACCGCATGAACACCCCCCAATTCGAGAATGCACACAGGACCTTCAACAGGCAAGCCAACATCGCCAGCAGCGGCCACGCCCATCATATTCGAGCCAACGACTTCGGCCGTCACAAACCCCGCAACCGAAAATAATCTTTAACATTTGAATGAAACCATCCCATTCAGGTAGCATCCCATCTAAACAAAATGTCCATCAACACAGACCTCTCCGATCTTTTCCGCACCTTCGCCGCCCTCATGGACATCAAAGGCGAAAGCGCCTTCAAAGCCATAGCCTTCTCCAAAGTCTCCAGAATCCTAAAGGACATGACGATCGATTTAGAAGAAGCCTGCAAGAACGGCACGCTGAAAGACCTCGAAGGCATCGGCCCCTCCTCCCAGCGAATCATCGAACAATTCGTAAAATCCGGCCGCAGCCAGGATTTTGACGAAGTCGCCGCCAGCGTCCCATCCGGCCTGATCCCTATGCTCGACATCCCCGGCCTCGGCCCCAAGACAATCTCCCTCCTCTGGAAAGAACGAAAAATCACTTCAATCGAAGAACTCATCGCCGCCATCGACAAAGGAAAACTCGACGGCCTGAAAGGCATCGGCGAAAAGAAAATCGAAGCCATCAAGCAGGGCATCGCCCTCCGCTCCCAGGCATCCCAGCGCGTCGGCATCGTCGCCGCACTCGAAGTCGGCCAGGCCATGCTCGAATTATTGAAGGAACTTCCCGAAATCTCCCACGCCGAATTCGCCGGCAGCCTCCGCCGCCGCTGCGAAACCATCGGCGATGTCGATCTCGTCTGCTCCCTCAAAAACCCCTCCGCCGGCCAATCCGTATCAGACGCCTTCGTCAAATTCCCCCTCGTCCAGCGCATCCTCGGCCAGGGCCCCACCAAGGCCAGCATCCTCACCACCGGCGGAATGCAGGTCGATCTCCGCATCGTCCCCGCCGAAAATTTCGGCGCCGCCCTCCAATACTTCACCGGCTCAAAAGATCACAATACCCGCCTCCGCGGCCTAGCCCAGGACAAAAAAATGACCCTGAACGAATGGGGTCTCTATAAGATCGAAGAATACGACCGCTCCGAAAAAAAGCCCGGCTTCCCGCCAAAGGCCAAACCCGTCGCCAGCAAAACCGAAGAAGACCTCTACAAATCCCTGGGCCTCGAATGGATGGAACCCGTCCTCCGCGAAGATCGCGGCGAGATCGATGCCGCCAGCACGGGCAAGCTCCCCAAAATCATCCAACTGAAAGACATCCGAGGAGATTTACACTCGCACACCACCGCCTCCGACGGCCAGGCAACCATCGAGCAAATGGCCCAGGCCGCCAAATCACGCGGCTATGAATTTCTAGCCATCACCGATCATTCCAAAAGCCAGATCATCGCCAACGGCCTACCCGCCGATCGTCTGCTCAAGCACGTAAAAGAAATCCACCGCGTCTCCGACCAGATGAAAGGCATCACACTACTCGCCGGCTGCGAGGTGGATATCCTTGCCGACGGCCGCCTAGATTTCGAAGACGCGATCCTGGCAGAATTGGATTTCGTAGTCGCCAGCCCCCACATCGCCCTCAAGCAGGACGCAGCCAAAGCAACCGACCGCATCCTCCGCGCCATCGAAAACCGTTACGTCAACGTCATCGGCCACCCCACGGGAAGAATCATCTTCGGCCGCGAGGGCCTGCCGCTCAATTTCGCCCGGATTTTCAAGGCCGCCGCCGACACCGGCACCGCCCTGGAAATCAACGCCGCCTTTCCTCGCCTAGATCTCAACGACGCCAACGCCCACGGCGCACTAGCCGCCGGCGTAAAGCTCTCCATCAACACCGACGCTCACAGCGTCGATGGCTTCAACGAAATGCAATTCGGAATCTACGTCGCCCAGCGCCTGGGCCACCCCGAGTGATGTCATCAACTGCATGAAGCTCCCCCAGCTCAAAGCCTTCATTAAAAAGAAGCGCGGATAAAAAAGAGAAGTGGATAAAAAAAGAGAAACGGACCGAAGGGGAGCCACCGCCCTCGGTCCGCATCGACGCAAATATTATCAAACAAAAGATAACGCGCCATTACCCAGCGTCAATATCCACGCAACAGAATTTCACTTCACCGCTTCGCCGAATGATATCTCACAGAAAAAATACAAACGCGAAGTCACTGAAGAAATACAAGGCATCACCGAACCGCCAAGACGCGGAGAACGCCAAGAAAGCAATTTTTTCTTGGCGTCTTTGTGTCTTGGCGGTTTCAATTCTCTTTTCTAAGTTTCAGACAACAAAATTTGTGGATCAACAACTTGTCTTCGAGGAATCCCAGTTTGCGCATCCCCACCCATCACCGCAATCGCTCGATCCGATTCCCGAGCCCGACGAAGAAAATACCGACTCATCTCAGCCCCAATCCGAAGCCCCACCCGATCCCGCATCCGCAATCTCAACTCCGATTCCTCCACGGCTACTCCATCCCTTCAATTCGAAACAGCTCGCCCGACCGTCAGCAGGCCAGCCAGCGACGTCCGCGGCGGCGATGCGCGCTATATTCGAGCCCAGGCCTCCAGCCGTCAAAAAAAATCGCAATCGATCATCATCTTCTCATTCTAATAAACCCACCAAGCGCCACGACTCATATGAAAACCACTTCACTTACCTATTTACTTATTTCTTTTTCGATATCCGCGTAGTTGCCGGAAAATGCGACGATTCCAACTCCCCCTTAAGCTCCCCCGCACGCTCCATCAACCCCGGACTAGGCTCCGTCACCGGCGGCAACGGCTTCAAATCGTATGTCAACCTATGCCGATTCGTAATCGGGATCGGCAATAGCTCCGACACTAAGTCAAACGGAATCCACTCATAAAACGGAGCAATCACCGGCTCCCCTTTTTTAATTGTCTCATACCCCTCATGCCGCACCGTCACGTCATACGTCCCATACCACGTAAAATCCCGCTCCACCGGAGTCCGCCCCATCTCCTGCCCGTTCAGATAAACCAGCGCCCCGGCGGATTGCTCTGCACTTCGAGAATCCGCTCCACGCACCCGCCCGTCCCGGCGAAAACGAACAAGCTGAAGCAAGCCACACCGATCCATCTCATCATCGCGGCCAAAGTATAGACGCCTCTCAATCCATAACAAGATCGACGCCTGATGCTTTCGCAATGGCGTTGGCCTAAACTTATTTCGGCGGATTCCCAAAGATGAACTTTTTTGTCGTTTCCATTCTCGGCCTCATCGTTCTCCTCAACATCTTCGTCTTCTGCAGAATGTACGCGCTCCTCCGCGCCGTCAATCGCCCCCAGATCTGGCGAGCCATCCTCATTCTCCTCGCATCCACCGCCGCGGCATTCTGCATCGCCGCCGTCTTCGCTCTCCCATTACTAGGCAGCGCCCGCGACCCGCTTCCACGATGGGTCGTGGCAAGCCTCTATATCTGGATTTTTCTAATGCTCCCGCTGATGGCCCTCGCGCTCCTCCTCGATTTGCTCCTCCGCGCCGCCATCAAAATCCGCCAATATTCCCGCTCGGATGCCAACCCACCCGCGCCCGATCCATCACCCCCATCCCCCATGCTCTCCCGCCGCAATTTTCTCACCTCCATCGGCATGACAGCCGTCCCCGCCGCCACGCTCTCCCTCGCCGGCGTCTCAATGACCCAGCTCGGCAAGTTCCGAATCAAACCCTACGACTTATCCTTCGCCGGCTGGCCTCAAGAATTGGACGGCTACACCATCACCGTCGTCGCCGACGTGCACGCCGGCACATTCTCCACGCAAAAAATGCTCGATGACATCGCGGATGCCACCAATCACCTCCACTCCGATCTGATCCTATTGGCCGGTGATCTCATCAACATTTCCCAGGCCGATCTCCCCGTCGCCCTCGACATGGTCCTCCGCATGAACGCCCGCGACGGCGTCTTTATGATCCAGGGCAATCACGACGTCATTCAGGGCCCCGATCATTTCGACGATGCCGTCCGCCGCCGCGGCGTCAATCTTCTGGTCGATGATGTCGCAACCATCACGGCGCGCGGCATTTCATTCCAACTCCTCGGCACCCGCTGGACATCCGATTGGGGCAGAGACGAATCCGTTTCATACACCGCCGGCCTGCGTGATCCCGCTCTCTTTGCAATAATGCTCGCCCATCATCCCCACAGTTGGGATCTCGCCGCTGACGCCGGCATCCCCCTCGTCATCTCCGGCCACACCCACGGCGGACAAATCATGCTCACCGACAAAATCGGCGGCGGCCCCCTCCGATTCAAATACTGGTCCGGACAATACGTTAAACCCAATTCCACCCTCATCGTCTCCAACGGCGTAGGCAACTGGTTCCCCCTCCGAGTCAACGCCCCCGCGGAAATCCTCAAAATCACCATGCATCCCAAGGCATGACCCACCAAATACAATCGCAAGCACCCACTTTTAGCCGCCGTGCCTGCACGGCGCGTTTTGCAATTTAGTTAATCCGCCACCAAATAACCCCCGCGCCGATCAAAACGAGCGCAACCCCACAAATCCAAGGCATCAACTCCATCTTCACCAGCGGCCACCCAAAATCAATCAACCCACGATCCGTAGGCCAAATAACCGAGCCTCCGGACTTCTCCGCCAACTCCCGCATCGCCGCATGATCATTCCCCACCGCATCAAATTCCGCCGAATACCTCCCCGGCAAAGACATTCGATCAATCACCTCATCCCCCAAGCGCACCGTAGCGATGCCCGAATTCCTTCCCGCATCAAAACTCGCTTCATACCGCCCCGGCCCAGTCTGTTCGAGCCGCATTTGCAGCGGCTCATCCATAAATTTCAGCAGAATCTGCAACCCATTAAGAAATTTCCCCGCATCAACAGCATCCACAATCACGCGCACCCGCTGCCCAGTCGCCCATCGCACCGAAAACCGCGGATCACGAGGCTTTGCCGCGATGAGATTCGCCAGTTCTTCGACTTCTGAATCATTCACGTCAAACGCCGTCGCCGCAACACATCCACTCCCAACCCGCCAATACCCAGCCATCGGCAACTCAACACCGTCACGATTCGCACTGGCCCATCGCTCCGCCTCCGGCTTAAGCCACACACGATCCCAAACCCCGACATTTTCCCCTGCCAAAAATTTCGCCTCATTTTCAAAAACGACATTCACCGGCTCACGCACCACCCGAGGCGGCAGCGCACCCTGCGATAATTTCAGAATCGACTTCGCCCACTCCCGAGGATCAAACTGCTCAACAACATTCCCACCCACAGCTGCAGCAATTCGCCGAATAATCTCCAAACCGCTCCCGCGCCCAATCGCCAGCACATCCAGCCTGATTTTCTTGCGCAAGAAGCTGCGCCCAACTCGCCCGGATGCTCAAAACTCGTATCGCAATCCGATAGCAACAGTAGCTCCGTCGGTAAAGTCCCATCCGCATCACCCGCGATCCGCGATAATGCCGACTCCAAATTCGTCGGCCCATGCGGAAACGCATCCGGCGGCGGCAGGGGGGCATGAGCGGCCTCGCCCGCGCTCATCCCCGAAAGCCACCACCGCACCACATCCGAAAACTGCCCGATCTGCACCGGATCTATCGGCGGAAGCGCCGGCAGCAAACGCACCACTGCCTGCGCCGCAATCTGCCACCGCGAAATCCCACCCCCCGCATCCATCCCCATCGACCCGCTCCCATCCACCAGCAAAACCCATCGCCGCGTCGCATCCGGCGGCGAACTCGCCAGCGGACTCAGGTTTTCCAGCGCCGTCCCCGGATATCCTCCAGCCGCAAACGCATGATCCCCGCCCACGATCAGCAGCGACCCGCCAAGATCGCGCACATATTGCGTCAAACAATCCATTTGCGTCTGCGAGAAAAAATCCGCCGGTTGATTTCTCAAGACAATAATCGCCGGCGCAAGATATGCACTCGAATCGACAGGCAGCGATGCCGGCGCAAGGATTCGCCATCCCGCGCGATTAAAACCCCCGCCAACCCACCACTTTTCACTCGCCGCCTCAGCCGCAACGCGCAGCGACAAAGAATCATTCTCCGGCCAGAGATCAGCAGCATTTAATTTCACCCCAGCGGCGCTCGCCCCATACGCAATCGGCCGATTAATCACCAATTTCCCAATATCAATCGGAACCGTCGCCGAGCCCGTTACACCTTCAAGAGACGCTTCCCGTCGCGCCCCCGAATTCGCAATCGTCGTCGTCAGCGTCCCCCCGCGAATCTCCACCCCCCCAACCGCCGCATCCGAAACATTTTCCAGATTCTCATCCACCGCCACATAAACTGGCGGCGATCCCTTCGGCAAATCAAACCGCACATCGCTGAACAAAACAATCGCATCCGCCGCCGCGGGCGAAAACCGAGTCTCATCCGCCGGCATTTCCGCCAGGGTTCCCGATGGATCAAGCGTCACATTGTGATCCGCAAACGCGATGAACTGACACGGATAATCCCCAATCAATTCCCGCACCCGCCCACGAAGAAAACCCCCGTCACGAAACCGCGCCCCTCGAGTGCTCGGAGAAAGATCCACCATCACCGCGACACTTCCCGGCTTCCCCCGCTCCCACACCGGCCCGCTCGCCGCCAGCGCAAGAGCAATCACACCCACCGCCAGTAGCAATGCCGACAACCGCGGCAAATCAATTCGCCGAACAATCGCAATCGCCACCGCAACAATCGCTAGCGCGAACGCCGCGATCCCAACATAGGGCGAAGAAAACGAAACAATTGCCAGTGCCGACATGAATCTGCATTATAATGCCGCGACTGTTCCGAGAGGTACGTACCATGAAACCCGCTCAATCCACCACTATCCTCAGCGTCCGCAAAGATGGTCAGGTCGCCCTCGGCGGCGACGGCCAGGTCACCCTCGGCAACATCGTCGCCAAGCACGATGCCATCAAAATTCGCCGCATTGGTGGCGGCAAAGTCCTCACCGGTTTCGCCGGCTCAGCCGCCGACGCCTTCGCGCTGCTCGAACGTTTCGAAAATAAACTGGCCGAACATCCCGACAACACCCGCCGCGCCGTCATCGAGCTCGCCAAAGACTGGCGAACCGACCGCGTCCTACGCCGATTGGAAGCAATGCTCGCCGTCGCCGACGCCAGCGTAAGCCTGATCGTCAGCGGCGCCGGCGACGTCATCGAACCCACCGACGGCATCATCGGCATAGGCAGCGGCGGCGCCTACGCACTAGCCGCCGCCAAAGCCCTCCTGGCAAACTCAAACCTCTCCGCCAAACAAATCGTGGAGGAAGCCCTCAAAATCGCGGGACAAATCTGCATCTACACCAACACCAACATCAAGGTCGAATCCCTCTAAAAAAAATATTTTAGCCGCGTCGCCTGCGACGCGCGGTTTTCGAAATGTCGGATTTAGCCATGGAAACCAAAATAACCGCCGAATTCATCTCCGCCAACCGCCACACCCTCTCCGAAGGAATGCGCAAGATTAAGCATTGCGTAGATCAACTAACCAACGAACAACTCTGGTATCGCCCCAAACCAGACATGAACAGCATCGCCAACCTGATGCTCCATCTCTCCGGAAATCTCCGCCAATGGATCATCGCCGGCGTCGGCGGCGAAAAGGATATCCGCAATCGCCCCAAGGAATTCGCCGACCGCTCCAATCGCCCCAAATCCGAAATCCTCGCCATCCTCACAAAAGTAGTCTCCGAAGCCGACAAAACCCTGTCAAGCCTGACTCCCGACCAACTCCTCTCCAAACGCCGAATCCAGGGATACGACACTACAGTCCTCGCCGCCATCACCGATACAATTCCCCATTTCCGCGGCCACGTTCAGGAAATCATCCACATCACCCGCATGCAGCTCGGCGAGAAATACCGATTCGATTTCGTCCCAAATTCCACCGAGCAGCAATCATCCAGCGGCCCACCCCTTTAGCGCAACATAAATCTGATACACAACTCAGTCAGACCATCCAAAATTAATTATCGATTTCCGCCCCCAATATGTATAATTCCCCCCGCACAAATCTACGTTTGGGGAGGGAAATATCATGTCGGCCGATGTACTCAAATATTCCTGCGGAGGCTGCCAGCGCACGTTCGTCTGGAAAAAAGAAGTCGCCGGCAAGCGCGGCAAGTGTAAGTGCGGCCAGGTAGTCACCGTCCCGCTCCATCCCCCGGAGCCCGAACCCCCCGACGATTTATACGCCCTCGCCGAACTGTCATCCGATGCCAAAACCGCCGTAGTCGATCGAGCCTCCATCGTCGCCCCGGCAGCCCTCATCGCATCAGCGACGCCACGCGCATTGGAATATCAGCGCCCAACAAAAGAGCCTCGGGAGCCGCGCTCGACATCGCATCGATCCATCCACCGGCGAACTCTTCGATCCGTTCCGCGATTACATCACCCCGGCAATTCTCCTCGCGGCCGGTTTCGCCGGCATCGCCATCTACATGATCCAGAAAATGGGAACCGGTCCTCTCGTCGGCTTCGCCATTTCCATCGCCTTCGGAATCATGTTCTTCATCACGCTCGTCAAAACGGTGGTGCTGATCCTCGCCGCCGTGCCGCTGGCGACTTACTGCGATGTAAGCATAGGCCTCCTCCGCACCGCCATCCTCAAGCTCGCTGCAACCATCCTCTTTGGCGACATCGCCATCTTATGGCTCGTCGTCGCCATGCAATCCGCCGGAATGATTTCCAAAAAAGATGACGGCGGCCCCGAAGTTTGGCTCATTTACGTAGTCGTGCTCGCTGCCGTTTACCACATCTGCTTCTGGTACATGTTCCGTCTTTCCATCGCTGATATTAAGTTTGCCTCCCTCATGTCTCTCATCTCGCGAATCTGCAATTTCTTCATGACACTGATTCTGATCGCCCTGATCGAATCATGGGTCACAAGCCACGCCCGCCCGACGGCATCCCCTAATGTCTCAGCCATCAAAGCTCCACTGACAATATCCCCCGGCACGCCACTGATGGCTCAGCCAGGCCAAACCGGCCCAACAGCAATGGATGAGCTGATATCGCAGCAGATCAAGCAAAATCCATTTCACATTCAGGAAGGGTACGCATGGTGCCGCACCGGCGCAGCAGATGAGGCAAGCAAAAAGCTGATCGGCGACATGTACGGTGCAGTGCCGACAAGGTCTATATGGCCGGCTTCTCCATGTACGCGCTACTCCCAAGCGACCCGGACAAACGCGTCGCCTGCCTGAACGTGGCCCATACATTCCGTCACGACCACGCCATCCCCGATAACGCGGCAGTGAACAGTTTGAATTATCAGTACGTCGTGATCAATCTACTCGGAGAGCGGCTGAAGGGATTGAATCATAAGAATTAGCAGGTATCGTCATCGATCGGTTTGTATTTATCTACGACTGATCGCTAATTGCCTGTTCTATCCCTGAGCTCAATTTCGCGGATAATGCTGCAGCTTTTTTCATAACGCTTGTGGAAATTTATTGCCCGTTGGATACTACCGGGCAATTGATGGCCAACATTTTCCACCTAGTCTATGAAATCAAGGATTTGTTCCGCGATCATGCGGATAGTGTTAGTGCGGTAATCGCGTTGAGCGCGATCATCGGAGCATCTTTAACGCAGGTGATCTCTTTCATCGCCAGGCGATTGGCATATTGGCAACTTCGCAAAGCGTGGCGAATCGCGTTGAGCCTTGAACTTGAATATCTTTTGGGAGTCATAGTCGATCTTATGAAGGACGTGAAAGGGCATGGTTATTCGATCAAGCGGTTGAACGATGACTTCTTAGAGGACGCTAGGCTCAAGGGATACACTTTCGATGTTTGCCCAACGTTTCTTAAGCGGTTAGCTGCGGCCTACAGAGACGTGGTTCACACCAATTCTGTATTGGATATTGCTTTGGAAACTTATAGGAAAGGATTGGTCAATGACGCCCCCGGTCTCGAATCGCTCGATGGTGTTAGCAAATCAATTAAAGCGTTGAAGAAATACCTTGATCGCAAACTCTTGCGTTTTTTTAATCCTCGCAAATATCGCCGAGAACCACCTGAACCACTTGTCACGGATTTATCATCACGCATTACTACCGCGATCCCGATTCCACGCTCTGATGGGGTTGAGTAAGGACACGCTATAATTGTTCCTCATGGACAATATGACTCCCCGCGAAATCGTCGCCGAACTGGATAAATACATCATCGGCCAAGCCGACGCCAAGCGCGCCGTCGCCGTCGCCATCCGCAACCGCTGGCGGCGCCAGCAGCTCCCCGAAGCGCCTCCGCCAGGATGTCTCGCCCAAAAATATCATCATGATCGGCCCGACCGGCGTCGGAAAAACCGAAATCGCCCGCCGCCTCGCCGGCCTCACCGGCGCACCCGTTCATCAAGGTCGAAGCCACCAAATTCACCGAGGTTGGCTATCACGGCCGCGATGTCGATTCCATGATCCGCGATCTGCTCGATTCCTCCATCGCCATGGTCCGCGAGGAAATGACCGAAGCGGTCACGGAGCCGGCCTCCGCGCAGGTCGAAGCATCGCCTGCTCGATCTGCTGCTGCCCGGCGAACGGTCCAGGCGCATTCGACGATGACGAAGCCAAAGCCAAACGCGCACGCGCCCGCGAAAAGCTCCGCGAGCAACTCAAGGCCGGCGAACTCGAAGACCGCCAGATCGAAATTCAGATCGAGCAGCGCACCACGCGTCGGCGTCTTCGGCCCCGCCGGCATGGAGATGGACGTCGAATTCCAATCCATGCTGGAAAAGATGCTGCCCACCCGCCGCGAAACCCGCCGACTGGCCGTGCAGCGATGCGCGCAAAGTCCTCCTCGCCCAGGAAGCCGAAAAACTGGTCGATCGCGACAAAATCAATCGCCACGCCATCGAGCGCGTCGAGCAGAGCGGCATCGTCTTCCTCGACGAAATCGACAAAATCTGCGGCACCGAATCCAAGCACGGCCCCGATGTCTCCCGCCAGGGCGTCCAGCGCGATCTCCTGCCGATCGTCGAAGGCTCCACCGTCATCACCAAGTACGGCCCGGTCAAAACCGATCACATCCTCTTCATCGCCGCCGGCGCGTTCCACAGCAGCAAGCCGAGCGATCTGATGCCCGAATTGCAGGGCCGATTCCCCATCCGCGTTGAGCTGACCGATCTGACCAAGGATGATTTCGTCCGCATCCTCCACGAGCCCAAACATTCCCTGACCCGCCAGCAGTGGAACTGCTCGGCACCGAAGGCATCACCATCGAGTTCACGGAAGATGCCATCGACCAGATGGCCCAGATGGCCTACGACCTGAATCGCCGGACGCAAAACATCGGCGCCCGCCGGCTCTACACGATCATCGAGCGCGTCGTGGAAACCATCAGCTTCGATGCCCCGGACCTGCGCGAAAAGAAAATCTCAATCACTGCCGATTTTGTCCGCGAGCGCCTCTCCGGCCTGATCAAAGACGAAAACCTGAGCCAGTTCATCCTCTAAGCCCCACCAAAAACCACGGCGCGGCCTTTACAACCTCAATTGATAGAAGCCAACCGCGCCGCCCAAATATTTTTTATTATATCAGTTGAGATTGAGTCTCACCCGCTGTATATTCCGCCGCAAAGGAGCAAAATATGACCCCGCAACAGAAGATTCGCCACGCCTTTACTCTCGTGGAACTACTTGTCGTTATTGGAATTATCGCCGTCCTCGTCGGCGTATTGCTGCCCGCCCTCTCCCGGGCGCGTCAGCAGGCTATGCTCGTCCAATGTGAGAGCAACATGCGCCAATGGGGCCTGGGCTTTCAAATGTACGTCGATGAAAACCATGGCCAACTTCCCCTCCGCGTCCCCGATGGAACTGCTACCGAATATTTCGGCCCCAGCCCCGCCAATCCCATCGCCGGCTATCCCTCAGGCCTCGATGACATGTCCATCTTCTTCAACGCCATCCCCTCAAAAATAGGCGGCAAGAGCTACTACCAGATCTTGGTTGATGACATGAAGGGAACCAATCCCCTCCCATCCGCCGGCTCCAACAACATCTTCACCTGCCCCGCGGTCCAATCCGCCGTCGCCGGCACGGGCGATACGCTCTATCCCGGCAATCCCAACTTCTACGCCCAGTACGGCACCGATTCCACCGGCGTTCTCCTCTCCTCAACCACGCCGCAGCTTTTCAAATCCGACATCAGTTATTGCTACAACAATAGCCTCATGAATCCGCCCGCCGCCACCGCCGCCAATCCCAATCCGCCCCTGGTCCTGAGCGCCAAGATGTCCCAGTTGCGCCCCGCATCTTCCGTCGTGGTCCTGGTGGAAAAAATCTCCGCCCCCGGCGAATACCTCAATCCTTCCATCCAGGCCTGGGCCAAAAATAACGGATTTCTCGGCAGCAGCATCAACAGCACCATGGGCTACACCGGAAAAATCTCACAGCTCAAAGCCAACTGGAAAACATTCGCGGCTATGCACAACGGCGGCGGAAATCTCCTGTTCGCCGATGGACACGTCGCCTACTATAAGTGGACCGACGTCCAACTCTTCGCCAAGCCTAATCCCGTTCCATCCGCCAAACCCGCCGTCACATACGGCGACATCTACAACGCCAACCGCCCCGACATCATCTGGTGCCCCTGGGGTCCATGTAATTAAACGCGTAATTTAAATCGCAATCATTAAAGTATGAAATCACGGCCTCTGGCAGTGTGACCCTGTGTGGCTCTACCGTTCCAGAAAAATTTTCCCCTCGCCCCATGTACTCATGGGGAGAGGGTCAGGGTGAGGGGCGATTTTGAACGTCGAACACCATCCCTCACCCTATCACTCTCCCGGCAGGCCGGGACGAGGGGACAAAGATCAGAAATGACAACAAAGATTGAATCATCAAAAATTTTCACGCTCTCTTCGAGGGGGCTTCCTGATACCACCCCTATGGGGATCCAGCGTAAGAAACTCACGGCGTTCCAAACGGCTCAATCACAAACACCGTCTGCGATGTCCCCGCCATGTTTGTGTATTGCCGTGTGCCGCTGACGTGCAGCGCCCCGCGAAAGACGTATATCTCATCATCCACCAGCCCGGTCGTATCAAATCCTCTGACCCAGCAGACCGAACTTTCACCAAAATTAAGCAGCATGTTGTTGCCGTCGATCACCTGTAAAACATGCATCGTGCTGTAGATCGTGCCGGTTGACCCCACAACCATCTCCAAGTCAGGCAGAAATTTTCCCTTCAACTTTTCACCCGTCGCGATGATCTGCCGGTCCTTGATAATGCTCTGATTGATCTCCTCCCGCCGCGGATCGGTTGCGCCATTCTCAGGAATTTTCCCCAGCTCATCATCCAGTCGGCGGATATCGTCCAGCAAAGTTTTTTCAGTCGCCAGCCTTTGCCTTTCCCCGCGCTCGAGCATCTCCTTCGTCGCATCATCATCCGCCGACGGCCCCGATCCTGAATTCGCCTCTCCCTGTGCCATCGTATTGCCAGATGCCGTCGCGGCCGCCGAGTTTTGCAGCAGCGCCGCCTGATAATCATCCGAAGCCTTCCGATCGACCGCTGCCGCCGCAGCAACAGCTTTATCCGACGCCAGCGCCGCGGCCTTGATCGCCTTGATGTGCGCGGTTGCCGCCATCCGATCCGTCGCCGCCTTGGCCCGGCTGTCCGTGTCGCTCGCGCTGTTCAACTCCGTTTTAGCCTCTTCCAAATCCGCCGCCGCCGATTTGTATTCATCGCTCTCCTCCGCCCTTTTGATGCATTCATCCTGCGCGTTTCAACGCGGCTTTGCAATCCATCATCCGGCTCTGCAACTGTTGAATATCAGGCATCGTCGTCGCGCTCGCCCCATCCGTCGCGGCAGCTACGGGCGCATTGCCGTCGGCCATCGCCACCTCATCGGCAAAAAATCCCGGCAACACCAACAGCGTCAAGACAATCGAAATTCTCATATCCCTTCTCCTGATCGATTCCAGAAATGTTCCACACATTTTACAGCCTCGTCCAAAATCATCCAAAATATTTTCCGCCCGTTAAATTAGTTGCCCTCAGTTCTACCGGATGCTATCTCTGAATCCATGGATATCCGGCCCGCCACCGCCGAGGACATTCCCGCCGTCCTCCCAATGGTCGAAAAAATCTGCGCCCTTCACGAAGCCTGGGATCCCGCAAAATATGGCTTCCTCCCCAATCCCCACGAACGCTACCGCCGCTGGCTCACCCACCGCGCCACCGACCCGCGAAGCGTTTTCATCGTAGCCCAGCGGGAGAATCGCATCGTCGCCTTCCTCATCGGCGATGTCGAAGAAGAAATCCCCATCTATCGCGTCAAGGAATTCGGATTCATCCACGATCTCTGGGTCGAGGAAGAGTATCGCAACGAAGGAATCGCCCGCCAGATGACCATGCTCGCCATCGAGCAATTCAAGGCGATGAACGTGACCCAGATTCGCCTCGACACCGCTGCCGCCAATGAACCGGCCCGAAAACTCTTCACATCCTGCGGCTTCCGCGTCAGCACCATCGAAATGCTGATGGAGTTGTAGCAATCACCGCCACTCCAAACGGATCAAGAGCAACTTCAGCTTCGTACTTTTTCCCCGAAAGCAGTTCCACACCGCCAGTTAACCCACCAACTCGCTGCACCCGCGAGCTATGATTCAAAAGCACCACGTAAATTTTCCGCCGCGAACTCCGAACAACCATCTCCACCTCCGGCGGGGCGGCAACCGGCGGAGAAATCTCCAATTCCCCTCGCAGATATTCAACCAATTCACCGGTGGCCGCCAAAGAGCAGTAACCCCCGACGCAGTAAACCAAACCCTTACCCACGCGATTAATCGTAATCGCCGGCGAATCCCCCAGAAGCGAATCGCCGCCAGTCCAATGCGCCAAAGGTTCGGCAGCGGTGGGGCGGAGTCGCTCAACAAACGCTTCCATCGCAATATCCCGCCCGCTCGCCAGCCGCGCCGTGCCGCGTCTCGTTCACCCCCAGCGTCGTCCAGTCCTCAACTTCCACCCCGCTCAGTTTCGCCAGCAACCCCGGCGGCGTTTGCTCGACGATATGACAATTCTCATCCTTCAATCCCGCCTGCGCACCCAAAACCAGCGTTCCACCCGATCGAACATATTGCTCCAACTTCTTCGCGAGCGACGGCGTCACTATCTTCTGATGCGGCAAAACCAAAACCCGGTAACCCGCCAGCGAAGAATCCTCCCAAACATAATCAGCCGGCACATGCGCCGTGGACAACCGCTGCAGCCAGCGAGCATGCTCCCCCTGCGCCCGCTTTCGTGTAAGTATTGATCTCGCCTCTCATTGATCTCATTATCAAAATCTCGAAACACAGCAGCGATCTTCGCCGGCGCCGCATCAAAAAAATCCCCCGGCAACCGATGCGCCTCGCCGCCAAACTGTTTAGCCTCCGCCAGCCGCCTCGTGTTTTTATTGTCCTGGTCCAGGAGCCCATGCCAGTGTTGCTCAGACCCAAAAGGACAAGTCCGCCACAGGAAAAAACTAACCAGCTTCGCCCCATGCGCAATCGATTGCCACGCCCAAAGCCGGTCTCCCCCGGCCGCGGCGTGCGCTGCAGATAACTCATCTGCCCGCCCGGCCCCGATTGCTGCTCCATAATCGCAAACGGAAACGAAAGACTCCGCGCCTGCACCAACCCCTCCGCCCGCCCCGGCCAGCTATCGTAAAACAGCGGATACTGATCGTGACTGAAAAAATCGAGTTGCTTCACCAGCTCAGGCCCATTCGACGTTGCCAAACAATCCATTGTGCGTGATCAGCCAATTCTTATTGTATTTGCCGAAGAATATTCGCCTGCCGCCGCGCAAAACTGCACCACCGTATCGCTGATAAACCGCGCTCTCATCCAGAACCTGGCGTCGGATTCAGCATCGCACTCGTCGGATGCGGCAAATCAATCTGTTCCCAATCCGTATACGTCTGCGACCAGAACGCCGTCCCCCACGCCCGGTTCAGCCGCTCCAGCGTCCGGTATTTTTCCCGCAGCCACCGTCGAAACGCAATCGTATCGCTCGGCGCATAGCTCACATCCATATGGCAATTGAATTCATTGTCCAGTTGCCACGCCGACAATCTGTTTCTCACCCGCGTAATGCTCCGCCAATGCCGTGCAGATGCGATCCGAAAGCGACAGGTATTTCGGCGATGTATAATTGTAATTCCGTCGCGACCCATGCCCCATCGGCATGCGCTGAAAATCCCACCGCAAAACCTCCGGATACGTCGTCGCGATCCACGCCGGCCCGCAATACGTCGGCGTTCCAAAAATAACCTTGATCCCATTCCGCCGGCAAAGATCAATCGCCCGGTCAAACAGATCAAACTGAAATCTCCCCTCCTCCGGCTCAAAATAACTCCACGCCCCTTCCCCCATCCGCACCAGATCAATGCCCGCTTCCTTCATCCGCCGAAAATCAGAAGTCAGCCGCGAAACCGGCCAATGCTCCGGGTAATGACAGACGCCCAGGTGAAACGCTTTTAACATGCGCCAGAGGATAGTTGCACGCAAAGAGGTATCAAGTGGCCAACGAAGCGGAACCAGGCGCATTTACTCCTCTCCCCATGTACTCATGGGGAGAGGCAGGGTGAGGGGCAGTATTAGATGTGGATAACGAAGCAGGGGCGGCGACGCGCCGCCCCTGACTCGGTGTGGGAAAATGTAAATCCAACCTTAAATCGCGTGTCCGCTCCGTCGCGGCCGGACCATGAACAATCCGCCCAATCCCAGCAGCGCGATCGCGCCGCCAACAGGCTCCGGAACCGGTGCAACCGGCGTACCGGTGAGGTCCTTGTCAATGCTGATCACGCACGTCGAGCCGCAGCCGATGTTGAGATCCCATTCAAAGGCCGATTCCCCATCGCCCGAAGCGCCGAGGCCACGTCCTTCAACGTGTACGCCTTACTACTGCTCGAAATGCTGCTCAGCAAATCCGGCGACGCCGCCGTATTCGATGCCCCATATTCCGACGGCTTAGGACTCACCACGATCTGAGCATCAACTCCATTGCCAACATCCGTCGCGGTATTCCCGCCGGTAATCGTCACAACCTGCCCGCTCGTCGAGCCGCCGAGGTTGAAGTTGGTGTACTCGAACAGGTGAAACGTCTGCGACGACATTCCTGAATTGCTGACCTTGATCGTTTCCCCCAGGTCGGAACTCCCCGATCCCGTCGAACCGCCGGTCAGGCTGTACGTAACCACCACCTGAAATCCCGACGATGATCCATACGTGATCTTGGCCGTGTCGTTCAGCCCATTGTTGTTGGTATCAAGCGTCTTAATGGTGTTCGGCGTCAATGAACTGAGCGGCGATTGGCCACCAGAATTCCCAACCCGGTAAAAGAATTCCTCCTGATCAAGCTGGTTGGTCGTCCCCACCGTCCATTGCGTAACCGCGGTCGAGGTGAGCGCAACCGACGAGTTCCCATCCGTTAAAATGGTGGAAGCCCGCGTCAAACCGGCCAATGCGCCCAGCATGGCTGCTGTCGCCGCGGCAAACAATACGGATGCGCGTCTGCTCGGCGCGCACGAAATACATTTCAAAATTAAGCTCTTCACAGTTTTTTCCCTCTTCCTTTTGGCTTTCGCCAAACAAAAGCCCGCACAAAATGCCGGGCCCTCCAAGAACCTTCTCTTGCAACTTCTCCAGAACATCTACACAAAAACAGCGGCCTGGGCCGCACCCACATTTACTTCTGCGTCGCGCTGCGAATCTGCGACTTTTGCGCCGCAGACGGCCGGTCAAATTTCCCGGCCAGCGCCTTCGCAACCGCCTGCTCGCGCATCTGCGCCGTCAGGCTCAGCATCTCGCTGCTCGTCGGCGTCGATTCAAAAATCGTCGTGCAGCCGAACGTCCGCGCCGAAACCTCCTGCTGCTCAGTGATCGGACCCCCAACCAGCGCCCACTTCTGATGTGGAAACGCAGCCTTCAGATGACGCAGAAAATCCCAGGGGGTCATGTCCGGAACCTGCAATCCCAGCAGAAGCATGTCAAAACTGACCATCCTCAGCATGTCGATTGCACGGCGCCCGTTATGTACTGCGTGGTAGTTCAGTTCCACTGAACGTCCCACCATGGTGGGCGGCTCCACGCATATGCCTAAAACGGCAACTTGATCTTCCTGACACTTGAACATGGCGAACCTCTTTTGCCTCGGAGGTGATGAGACGTGAACCGCCTACGCAGCAGCTGGCCACCGCCTCCTGTGACGCATGACGTAGAGCGAGAAGTGTGCCGCAGCCGATGTAACCCAAAAAGATTTCGTGTAATCACCGCCGCGAAATCGTCTTAAAAGATTTTCCCCACGCCCCGCGCCACGAATGAAAAAAGTTGTCAACAGGTTATTTCAAACATGCACCCGCGCGCGCTTTTTCTCGTAACCCCAGCCTGCAAAAAGGCGCACCCGCGTTTAGGTCATTTTGACCATGGGATGTGTTTTAACCATGTAGCCGGAATAGACCGAAGTCAGACTTGGGATCAATCGTATAAGTATCTGTAATTAAACGATTTGCAAAAGAAGTGCGTAGCGTCGCGTGTCGCCCCACACGCCTTACCCATGATCGCAATTCAGGATAATCCCGATATTCGGAATCCTGATGATCCGATCTTCATCACGCCCCCAGCGATTGTGTCGTCGCAGTGGCAACCCCAACCTATTTAATCTCATCCAACGATCCTACCTTCGGCAATTCCCCCACCAGTGGCTTCAAATATTTTACGAACGCCTCCGTAATGTTGTTCCCATCCGAAATAAACGAAGCATCCATATGCTTCGTCTCCTTCGCCACCGAGGCCAGCGGCGTAAGAAACGTATCGATGCTGTACGATCCGCCCGGCAACCGCTTCATCGCCACGCTCCCCTCCATCTCTCCCTGCGAGCTATATTTCACAGCCATCCGCCCCACGCGCCGCGCCTCCGTCGCATCCACCTCACTGACAAACCCAGGAAAGCTCCGCTGCAGATAACCAAACGTATCCGCCCGTACGCGCAGCTTCTTCCCGCTTCCGCCAAGCTTCCGCTTGATCAAATCCGCTAGGAAATCCCCCAGTGCCCCGGTCCCCGATAGCTGCGCATTCCCATGACTGTCGCGATCGATATGTTCCGCCATTGCCTCCGCCCAGGTCACGCCGCCCGGCCGCGAAATCCCCTCGCTCGCCGCGATCAGGCATCGCCCCTGCTTGGTATAAACCCGATCCACATCCGCCAGAAATTTCTCTTCGCTCAGCGGCGCCTCCGGCACATAAATCAAATGCGGCCCATCGGCATCATTCTGCCGCGCCAAAACCGCCGCCGCCGTCAAAAACCCCGCATTCCGGCCCATCACAATATCCACCTTGATCCCCGGCAACGATTTATTATCAAAATTATCCCCAATCATCGCCGCCGCTACGAATTTCGCCGCCGACCCATACCCCGGCGTGTGATCGTGCACCCGCAAATCATTATCAATCGTCTTGGGCACATGAAACACCCGCAGCTCGTATTTCTCCTTCTTCGCCAATTCCGAAACAATCCGCGCCGTATCCGCCGAATCGTTTCCCCCGATATAAAAGAAATACCGAACGTTGTTCTTCGAAAAAGACTTAAAAATCTTCTCACAATAAGCCGCATCCGGCTTATCCCGCGTCGACCCCAGCGCCGCCGCCGGCGTCAGCGCCACCCGCTCCAGCAATTCCCCGCTCGCCTTCTTCAAATCGATAAACTTCTCATCCACAATCCCCCGCACCCCATGCCGCGCTCCCAGCAATTGCTCAATATGCCCACATTCCTTAACCCCCTGAATCACCCCAACAAGAGATTGATTAATAACGGCCGTAGGCCCACCAGACTGACCCACCACCGCATTCCCCTTCAATTGGCTGCTCATAAAAGTCTCCGTTGAAATTCCAGAATAAAAAACCAAGCCGATGATATTGCAACGCGACAAACGATCAAGTCACGAGCAAACGATCGAACAAATGATTGCGAAAGAGGATGATCGTCCACGATCTTCATGACGACCGGATTCGTGGACTCGAATATGACAAGCGCTCTCGCCGCGATCGCCGCTGGCTGGCCCGACAAAGTTCGAGCAACCCCTCGCGAACCTGAAGCAGCTATCGGCCACCAATACAAAGTGAGATGGGGATGAAAATGAAAGTTCGTTGCTGTAACGATAGCCCAAAGTTTTATTGACGAGCGTCTCGTCAGGGAGCAACGAACTATGAGCAATGCACCTGTTTTCGTCGGCCTGGACTATCACCAGGATTCCATTCAGGTTTGTGTCCTCAACCAGCAAGGCGATATTTTGCTAAACCGTTCGGCGAAGAACGACTCTCAGGAAGTTGGACGCATCGTCCAGCCGCTGGGGATTGTTCAACGAGTCGGCATCGAAGCCTGCTGCGGAGCGTCCGATCTCGCAGAGGAGCTCGTGCAGCAACTGGGCTGGAACGTTTCGCTGGGTCATCCAGCCTACATCGCCCGGATGAAGGCCTCGCCGGACAAAACCGATTATTCCGATGGCCGATTGCTGGCCGACCTGACGCGGGTGGGATATCTGCCACGGGTCTGGCTGGCGCCGGCCTACATCCGAGAGTTGCGTCAACTGGTGAATCATCGCCAGCGGCTGGCGAATCATACGAGGTCGCTCAAGCTGCAGGTGGGAGCGATCCTGCGGGAGCAGCGGGTCAAGATTGAAAAAGACCGCGGTTGCCGCTGGGGCAAAGTATGGACCGCCAGCGTGCGGGACAACGATCAACTCTCCAGGCATGCACGCTGGATCGTCAATGATTTGCTGGACGACATCCTTTACACGCACGACAAAATCGCCAGGGCCCAGACGCGTCTTGCGGAGGCCACGCGGGACGATCCGCTCATCAAGCGGCTGATGGAGCAGGCGGGCATCGGCCCAGTGACGGCGTGGGTGCTTCGAGCCTACATCGGCGACTTCAATCGCTTCAAGACCGCCAAACAACTGGCACGCTATTGCGGAATGAGTCCGTGCAACGCCTCCAGCGGCAACAAAACAGCCGATGCTGGACTGATCGATGGGTGCAACAAGCTTCTGCGGATGATGATCGTACAGGCGGCGCATCGGCTGATCCGCACGACCGAGCGATGGCGGAACCTGGCCCAGAGCCTGAAGCATCGCGGCAAACCCGCCTGCGTGATCGTCGGCGCGGTGGGCAATCGCTGGCTGCGGAATCTCCACCACGCCATGAAGAATCCATGCGAACACAAGGAGGCTGCGACTATGAAATAAAACGCGGCGAAGTGGCGGGCAAAGTCTTTGCCGAATGAATCAGTTTGGATGATCGATCGTGGTTCGTGTCGATGAGCTCGGACCGACCTTGGGCTTTAAAGCTCGACGCGAGATAGGGCAATCGACACGGATCCTTCGGAACAACCCCCATGGGCATCCCGAATCATCGGGAGAGCTCGGATAGAAGAATGGTCCGATCCTCCAACTGCCGAATCAAACGCCAGCAACCTCCGCCGCTGCGCTCTTACCTTGACCACCAACGGATTTTCATAGAAGGTCGGACAAGCGGGGCTGTGAGGACGGTTGAGGTCGCGCCTGAGCGCGAAAGTCCTCAGCAATTGTCGCCGAAGGCAGCATCACTCCCTGCTTCGGCGGCAGAAGGATTGCCGGAGTTTTTTTCGGGCCAGCCAACGGTGTTGGCGGCGGAAGCGATTGTTATATACGAGTCGGCGGCTTCGGTCGTAACCGACAATGTAATCGAAAATATTCTTCATTCTCCGGTGATCGTTGCTTCGATTACCGCGCCGTCGCTTAGGTTCGCGATTGAGATGAGATTGCCTTCTGTTATTTTGCCGTTGATCTTCAGGTTTTTGATTCCTTTTTTTTTGCCGGATGGGTTGGCGACTTTGATCGTCAGCTTTTTGTCGCGGAAGATGCGGCTCATTTCAAATCCGGGCCAGCTTGAGGGGAGGCATGGATCGATGCGGAGGCCGTCGATTTCGGGGCGGATGCCCAGGATATATTCGACGGCGGCATAGTAGCTCCAGGCAACGGTGCCGGTGAGCCAGGGGGTGCGGCTCTTGCCGGCGTTGGGGCTGCAGGTTGCGTATGTGGTTTGTGAGTGAACGTATGGCTCGATCTGGCGGATCTCGGCGCGGGTGTTGTACGCGGCCGGCATGAAGGCGCGGTAATATTCGTAGGCTTGGTCGCCGTTGCCTAGCATGCACTCGGCCATGACCGCCCAGCTTTGGGGGTGGTTGAAGATTCCGCCGTTTTCTTTGATTCCTTTGTTGAAGACGACGCCGCCCATGATTTGCTTTGGGGTTTTTTCGAATGGGGGAGCGCTGAGCGTCAGGCCGTAGGGGGTGAAGAGATAATCCTTCATCGATTTCATGGCCATCTTCGCCTGCTGGGGCGAGGCGGCTCCGCTGATGACCGCCCATGCCTGCGTGTTGATGTAGACTTTTCCTTCATCCATGTGCTTTGTGCCATAGATCGTGCCGTCTTTTCCCGTGGCCCAGATGAACCATTCGCCATCCCAGCAGATTTTTTGAATGGATTTGTCGAGTTTTTCGCGCTGGGATAAAGCCCAATTGCTTTCATCGAACATTTTTAATCGGTCGGCGATCTCGGCATAAACTCCGAGGCCGTAGCGGACTTGAAAGGCGACCATCACGCTTTCGCCGGTGAAGCCGAGGTTGCAGCAATCGTTCCAATCGGCGAGGAGTCCGCAGGGGAGGCCATTGCGGCCGGTGCGCTCGAGATTGAATTCCAGGGCGCGGCGGAGATGGCCGAGAACCGTCGCCTGCCCGTGATCAGCGTAGGGGAGGACTTTTTTGTAGAAATCGACATCGCCGGTCTCGGCTACGTATGCGGGAACGGCGTTGAAGAGCCACTGTGCATCATCGCTGCGGAATTCGTGCGGGGTTGGGGCGGTTTCATGCCCCGGGCGATGACTGAAGGGCTTGATGACCGGAATCGCGCCGCCGTTTTCGACCTGGCCGGTGAGCATCAGCTCCAGGCGGTCTTTCATTTTATCTTTTAGGAGCGCGGTGACGCCCAGGAAATCCTGGACCGTGTCGCGGAAGCCGAGGCCGTCCCGCTCGCCGTTGTAGATCAGGGAGGCTGAGCGCGACCAGGCGTAGGTGATGAGGGCGTTGTACGCGTTCCAGACGTTAATCATGCTGTCGAATTCGGCATCGGGCGTTTTGATGTGCACGGATTCGAGGAGCGAATGCCAATATTTTTTTAGCTTTTCCAGTTCGCTCTGGCAGCGCTCGGAATTGCCGAACTCGGCGACTGTTTTTTTGCCGTGAGTGTCGGGCGTGCCTAGGCCGAGGAGAACGAGCAACTCGCGCGTCTCGCCGGGCTTTAGATCGAGATCGACCTGTTGCACGCCGACGACATTTTCGCCGGCGGTCTGGAAGTTGGTGAGCTTTCCGGTGGTGAGCGCTTCGGGCTGGCGATAATCGCCATAGTTCCCGAGAAAATTGTCGCGCAGCGTTTCAAACGCCGCGATGGGAGCGCCGATCACCTTCATCCAGTTTCGACCCGGCTCGGAGAGATTTTCGAGATTGGTCGGCTCGTACGGATGCGACGCGATGGCGAGCATGCCGTCAACCATGTCGGCCTTGTTCACGAACATCGAATATTGCAGGTTGACCAGATCGTTGTAGAGATGGCCGACGTGGGCGAATTCGCAGTAGGTAAAAACTGAAATCGCCCGGGGTTTTGTTCCGCGGTTGGTTATGCGAAGGCGCCAATATTCGAATGTCTGTCCGAGCGGGACGAAGTAAGTGGATTCTGTTTCGATTGAATCGTATTCCGAAGTAATGATCGTGTAAGCGGCGCCGTGCCGGCAGGTGGATTTGTATTGGTCGAGCGGCTTTCCGACGGGTTGCCAGCTTGCGCTCCAGTAATCGCCGTTAGTGCGATCGCGGAGATAAAAGTATCGGCCTGGCTGGTCGAGGGGGACGGAATTGCTTCGCAGACGCAGGAAGCGACCCATGGCGGCGCTGCGGTAGAAGCTGTAGCCGCCGGCGTTGTTGGTGATGATCGCGCCGTACTCGGTGCTGCCGAGATAATTGGACCAGGGGCGCGGGGTGTCGGGCCGGGTGATGACGTACTCTTTCGCCTCGTCGTCGAAATGTCCGAATTGCATGGCGCATAGGATGGTGGATTGCGGGGATGATTTCAAATGTCGGGTCATTTACAGCCCAGCGGATGGCGAGCAGGGCTCGAAATCGGGTAAAATGCTGCGTCAAACAGGTCTATCTGCTGTTCAAAAGAGGGACGCAAATGAGGTTTGCCGTTCTGTCCATGGCTACTGATTCGATGGCCCATCTGCGCGAGATCAGCTTCCCGAACAAGCAGGCGTATTGCCGGCGGCATGGATACCAGTGGATCGCCGAGACGAAAACGCTGGACGCGTCGCGACCGCCGGCCTGGTCGAAGATCGCGATGCTTGCTGATGTTTGCATCAACCAGTCGGCGGATTGGGCGTTCTGGAGCGACGCGGATGCTGTCATCGTGCGGCCGGAGTGGAAGATCGAAACCCTGGCGGATGAGTCGGCCGATCTGGTTGTCTCATGTGATTCCAATGGATTGAACACCGGAAATTTTCTGATGCGGATGGGGTGGACGACGCTGAAGTTTTTGCTGGATGCTTATTCCTGCACGCAATTCCTCCGTCACAAATGGTGGGAGCAGATGGCGATCGTTCATACGCTGGACTTGGGCTGGCCGTTTCGTGTGAAGGTCGCTGATAAGACATTGATCAACGCGTATCCGGATGATTTTCGGGAGGGGCATTCGGCGATCATTCATGTTCCGAGGAGTGATCGCTGGCCGTATCGGGAGTGGGAAATTCGGAGGCGCATGCCCGCGGACGTTCATCCGGCCGGCGAAGAACCAGTGAATTCTCAGGTGGGAACAGGGTAAAGGTTTTGACGCGTTTTGTGCGTGTCCGGTTCCCATTTATCCCAGAAGTTCCCATATTTTGAGGGTTGTTCGCGATCTGCTTTTCGGAGGTGTTTGTGTGGCCCTGAACGAGCCGTTCGATGCTGCGGAGCTGGATGTCGGAGAGGTTTGCCACAGTGGGAATATCCCAATTTCTCTCAACTTCTCTCGGATTAGAGAAATTTTCGTCGGATTCGGGGCGGAATGGCAGTGTGGGGAATTGGTGGACATGGGAACTCCTGGGGCTTGGCCCGATGAAAAAAGAACACTCCCTCTATACAAGGGTGAAATAGGTGAAAGAATTGGACGTGTTTTTTTGGAATCCGCGATTTTTTTGAAGATTATTTTTGCCACGAAGGGCCGCATACGACATTCGGGCTTTGCGATACATGTATTCATTACCCGGAAGTTGAAGAACTGGCGAAGCTGATCGACTGAATCGCGGTACAATTTCCACCATGAAATGCTTCTGCCGATGGGTGTTCAATGGGCTTTCGGCCCTGTCGTTGATTTGTCTCCATTGCGGCACTGATCGTATGGCCCCATTGTCTTTAGAGCTATAGCAGGATTCTCGAAATATTTCCTGTTTCTATGTTCTGCCAAGTTTGGGTTATCCGCCTAGTCGTTTGGAGACGATCATATCCCGTGGGGACATGTAACCATTGTGGCTACGATCTCTCGCTATGCCTGTCGCCTACAACAACCAAGATGGGGATTCACTGCATTACTCTGGATGATGGAGTTGGTCGTCTGCACTTCGGACTTCCGCGATAATGCTATCCGGCATGCTGTTGCGGCAATGTTGATCGATGGTGTCTTTGACTTTGCAGGACTGCAATATTGCTTGTTGTCTTTGTCCGAAGCTACAGCGTGGGTAGATCGTTTCAGTCATGTTGGCATCAGTTCTTGGCAAATTTATGGTTCAGATGCCGGAAAATTATTCGTTTCCGTCAATGATGTTCCGCATCCCGAAAAGAGACAAAGTCGATGGAGCTATCGTCAATATAATCATAGTCATTATCCTCAGGACTATGTTTGGAGTTCGTATGTGGAAGAATCGGACTGGCATTGGCAACACCTTGGTTTTATCGTCACCGCCAACCATCAGAATGGAAAGATGCCAGAAGCGGGCTTTTCAATTACCGTTCCATATCTGTTTATTTTCGTTCTCACCGTTGCGACCCCAGTAATATTGATAGCCAGCTTTTTTCGCCACCCTCTCGGATTATGAAAGGTCAATGTTCAATTGTGGCTACGATCTCCGCGCCACGCCCGAGCGATGCCCGGAATGCGGAACAATTCCATCCGCGCCTTAAAGCTCACTATGGAAATGATGCTGCCGAATTAAGATCCCCACCAGTGCCGCAGGACGGAATCGCCGGTGCCGATATAGCTTCCGCCGAAGTCGCTGGACGCTCCGTAAAAGCTGACGTGTGGCCATCCTCGAACGCTGATTGGGAGCATCAGCGTGAAGTTTCCGTGTCCCCTGGTGATTGTCAGGGTCTGTGCGCGGTTCCATGGGCCGGATCCATCGGCTGATTCACGAGCTGTTACTGACGCGGTTAGTGTTGCCTTGTCGTTCGATGCCAGCGTATAGGTTCCGGAGATGCGGCAGATGCCGCTCTGCATGTCGCTGCTGGTGCCGCGTACTTCCGTGATGGTGATCCGATCTCCGGATTGGAATTGGGTGGCGCCTTGCTCGAAGGAAATGGCGAAGGGGAAGTCGTCATGCTGCGACGAGTTTGATTCGGGCCGAGCCGGCTGCGTTGATGGTTGATCGCCAGCGTAGACAGCCACCGCGACGGATAGGGCGAATATGGGGAAGATGATTCGCTTGAGCATGGAACCTCCGGAAAAGTTAGGGCGTTCAAGCCAAAACACACGAGGTCGTTGGTTGGGATTTTAACTCGCGACTGTGGCTACAGCCATTAAATTTCAAATGTTCCACTATCTTTCCAATATGCGGTCGGCGAAAAAAACGGGATTTGATAAGAATAAGTCTTATGTCTTCAAGCCGTTCACGCCGACTTTGCCTTCGGAATTGGGGGCGTTTATTTCGTTTAATGGGTGATTTTTTAGATTGGTCTGCTTCGGCGTTGCGCCGGCAATGCAGGTTGGATTGATCGATTGTGTTTGGGAGATTGAGGACTTATTGAAGCTGATCGGTTGATGATAGAATGAAGCCGTGCAGGCTCCGCGAAAACGACATCCGATCGACATCGCATTTGAGCGAGTTGTATCCATAGCATTGACGATCCTATTTTTCGTGGCCCTTATCCTCGGAATTGTTCGGGGAATTGCCCATCAGGGCACGGTTTTTATGATAATCGGGCTTGAACTATTTTCTCTGTTTTGGGTATGGGTGGCTTGGAAGAAGTCCGATCAAAAAACAAAATAAAATCGAACTGCACCACCACCAAATACCCGGTACTGGTGCAGTTTGAATCTATGAAAATTTGACACTCCTAGCCGATCATGGCAGAGTCCAGCCATGCCAGCACGAGCAAGCGAGTGCCGGGATTTTACTCAGATTGCTAAGGCCGTTGTTGATGCCGCCACCGGCAACGGATCGCCGATCCTGCCACCGGGGAGTCCTCCGCCGAAGGACACGCGGCAACGCTCATGCGGTCCCGTTGAGCAAGCTGGGGGCGTCTAAGGGCGGCAGGGCGAGAGCGAAGTCACTGACAAAAGCCAAGCGGACGGCTATTGCCAAGAAGGCGGCCCAAAAGCGGTGGGGAAACAATAAGGCTGGCTAGGTTTCAAGCATATCCGCCATTGCGCATTTGTTAATCCCGTAATGTAATTTTTCATCCGCAAGCAATATTTTAGTTGACAACAAGATCGTGGTTCCGGTAACATGGGTGCATACCAAAATCCTGCGGAAGCAGGTGAAGGCTCATCAGGATTTTGGTGTTGTGTCTCCGCCGGTGTAGCTCAAGCCCGAGAGCTTCCGATTCTCACTCGGAAGGATGCGAGGTACGATCTCGCCACCGGCATTTAGTCAACTGTGGTAGGTAGCCCGAGTCCGGGACCGAACGGGTTTTACAAACCCAGGCCTCGCTGTTAGCGCAGCGATGAGAGTTCGACTCTCTTGCCTACCCTTCTTAAAGCGCGCGCTTTTTGGGCGTTACGCATTCAAGAGTTGCGTAGTTTATCGGCATATGGCGGCTTTGTCAATAGTAAATCTAACAGGAATCATAACAAATGCCTGACGAACAAAACGAAGATAGTTCTGACACTCATTTCAAGGGGATTATTGAGAGTGACTTAGAGCGAGCGAATATCGAGCTTTCCATACTAGATAAAAAAAGAGAAAAGCTTCAATGGAAAATCGACGTTTTACGGGGCTTATTGGATAACGCAATCGACAATTTGATCGACCATCCCCGAATTCCTCCTCATATAAGACCGATCCCGAATACCGCATATTACGGAATGTCGGCATTAGATGCTATTTGCGCGATACTTAAACGCCAGGGAGGCCCATGCGAACAGCGGAAATAACGGATATTGCATTGGCAGGCGGATATGGTGGCCCCGGAGCTACGAAGGAAAAGGTGATGCCCAATTTTTCATCAACAATTTCTCGCTCGATTAACGAAGACCCTAACAACTCTCCGTTTGTTAGGGGAAATCCCCGAACCTTGCTTGGACTCAAAGAATGGGGCC
This sequence comes from uncultured Phycisphaerales bacterium, assembly GCA_963773725.1. GTDB lineage: Bacteria > Planctomycetota > Phycisphaerae > Tepidisphaerales > Tepidisphaeraceae > PALSA-1353. The sequence goes on along the minus strand of CAVZCA010000004.1, from coordinate 25,912 downwards.
AGTCGCTGGGTTGAGTTTCGGCAACACTGCAACTGTTTGCACGGAATGCCGATCCGACTTCAATGAAGTCGAGGTCATTGTTTTGATTTTTATATTGACATTGCTTTGCCGAGCAAGCATAATGTGCATTATGAACAAGCTTGATACAAAGACCCGCGCCCTTATCGTCAAAGCATTAGTCGATGGCGTTGGCGTGAATGCGACTTGCCGGTTGACCGGCGCGGCAAAGCACACAGTTCTAAAGCTGCTCGCGGAGATTGGGGAGGCCTGCGCAAGTATAGATGAGCATATTCGCATGGGGTAACGCTTGCGTCCTGCGACGAAATTTGGGCCTTCGCTATGCGAAGGCGAGGAAAGTCCCCGCCTTGTAAAGAGGCGTCATTCGGATCCGGCGACGTTTGGACGTGGACCGCGATTGAGAGCGTGGCAAACCAATCATCAGCTACATGATCTGCCTCGTCGGTGGCTATGCCCGCGAGTTCATGGAGGATGTGGCCAACCGACTGGCCGCAAGCGTCCAATTGACCACTGATGGCCCGAAAGTTTATCTGGTCCCCGTTGTCACGCCTTTGGGAGATGGTGATGTGGACTTCGCCCAGCTAATCAAAATTTACGGCCCGGACAAGTCCTGGTCCCGGTCGCTACAGCCCACCGGATGTCATTGGGGTCGAAGCAATCGTCAAATCTGCGGGATGCCGCATTCCGTTTCACTTTCCACTCCTACGTTGAGCGGGAAAATCTTTCGATGCGGATGGGTATTTGGCGATTTACCCGTCTCACGAATGCCCACAGCAAAAAGGTTGAAATCAAGCCGACGCTATTGCGCTGTATTGCATGACTACTATTGAAAATCCGGTCGATGTTCGGGTTACCCCGATGATGGACGCTGGCCTGAATGCTTTTGGGAAATTGAGGATTTGCTCAAGTTGATCGACTGAATGCCGTACAATTCGTTACGTGCAACTTTCCGCCGATGCTTTCATTGGGTGGCGGCAATTATCATTCCTGTTTGCGACTGTTGCCTAGGTCCGCAGCTATTGATAGCAGAGGGCGTGGATCAATTTCAACATTGGACTACGGCGACAGGAGACGAAATTATACGCCGGGGCTTTTGGTATGGCCGGGGCCGCGTAGCCATATATTGGGGTTCAGGCCATTCCCCGCCCGCCACGGGGTGGAGGGGGTGGATTGCATCAATTAGCCAAGAGCAGCCGTACTTGAAATACCGAAAATTTTCGCCAACAAGTAATTATCCGCTGTTGTCGCCTGAAAAACAGTGATTCATGCCTTGGGCTTCGACTACTATGAATCTCCGCTTGTGGGTACGGGGAACTCCCGTGGCGTAAAACGGGTCGTGACGATACCGTTTTATGCCTTAACTGCGACGTTAATTCTCCCGCTTCTCTGGGCTCGCAGGTGTCGGCAACGGTTGTTGAGACTTCGTGGCTTTTGTAACTGTTGCGGCTACGACCTCCGCGCTACGCCCGACCGATGCCCGGAATGTGGAACAATTCCACCGAAAAAGATTTAATTATTCAAACTGAAACACCACCAAATACCCAAAAAACTTGACACACCGCCCCCGTCGCCGTAACAGTATCACATGGAACAGCCCAAAATCGTTCATGATGCAATCACGTTCGACGATGTTCTGCTGATCCCCGCTAAAAGCTCGTTTGTTCCTGCTGATGCTGATACCCATACACGCCTGACGCGCAAGATTGAATTGAACATTCCGCTGATTTCCGCGCCTATGGATACCGTTACCGAGGGGGCCTTGGCCATCGCTCTGGCGCAGGAGGGGGGGATTGGGATTATTCATAAGAATATGTCCGTGCAGAATCAGGCCCGCGAGGTGGAGAGGGTGAAGCGGAGCGAGAATGGGGTGATCGTCGATCCGATTACGCTGCCGCCTACGGCTACGATCGCGATGGCGCGCAAGATCATGCGGGAATATAACGTCAGCGGGATTCCGATTGTCGAGGGGGGGCCGGATGCGGGGGAGTTGCCGAACCGGCGGCATGCGGGGAATGGGAATTCCAAGCCGCCGAAGCTGGTTGGGATCATGACCCGGCGCGATCTGAAATTTCAGGAAGATGATTCGCGGAAGATCGGCGATGTGATGACTAAGGAAAAACTGGTCACCGCGCCGGAGAACACCACGCTCGATGAAGCTGAGCGGATTCTGTACAAGTCAAAGGTCGAAAAGCTGCTGCTCGTGGACAAGGAAAGCCGGCTGATGGGGCTGATCACCATGCGGGACATCGACAAGATGCATCAGTTTCCCAATGCCTGCAAAGACCGGCGGGGGCGACTGCGGGTGGGGGCGGCGACGGGCGTGAATGATTTCGAGCGGGTGGAAGCGCTGATTGGCGTGGACGTGGATGTGATTGTTGTCGATACCGCGCATGGGCATAGCCAGAACGTGATCGACACGGTTAAGCAGATTAAAAAGAAATGGGACATTCAGGTGATCGCCGGGAATGTGGCAACGGCTGAGGGGGCGAAGGATTTGATTGAGGCTGGGGCTGATGGCGTGAAAGTCGGGATCGGGCCGGGGGCGATTTGCACGACGCGGATTATCAGCGGAGTGGGTGTGCCGCAGATTACCGCGATCATGAACGCTTCGTCGATTGCGGATGTGGCGGGGGTTCCGGTGATTGCTGATGGGGGCATTCGGCATAGCGGGGATATCACCAAGGCGATCGCCGCCGGGGCGAGCAGCGTGATGATGGGGAGTCTTTTTGCGGGGCTGGATGAATCGCCGGGCGAGCTGATCATTTATCAGGGTCGGCGCTACAAATCTTACCGCGGCATGGGTAGCATGGGGGCGATGATCGGCGGGTCGAAAGACCGTTATGGACAGGCGGGCGTGAGGGAATCGAGCAAGCTGGTTCCCGAAGGGGTCGAAGGACGCGTGCCGTATCGTGGATCGCTGGGCGATTTTGTTTATCAGATGGTCGGCGGTTTAAGGGCGGGGATGGGATATTGCGGGACGAGGAATATCGATCTTTTGAGAAAGGAATGCGCGGTTTTGCCGGGTTTCATCGGCGAGCATGGCGGAGAGCCATCCGCACGATATTACCATCACCAAGGAATCGCCGAATTATACTGTCGAGTACGCGGCTGAAGGCCGGTAGAATGATTGCAATAGCCGGCTGGAGCGTGGTTGATGAAGAGGTTTGTTACTTTACTGATCACAACCGCTGGAGCGGTCATGCTCGGCACCGCGATCTTCGGTGGTGTGGGGTGCTCATCGGATTCATCGTCCGCCAAGGATGATCCGACGACGCGGGCTTTATCGGACCCGATGAATTATTCGCCGTCGCAGAATGAGGATATTTCCGGCGGCGGGCTGACGGATTTTCATGGCGACGCTTTCAAGAAAGATATGGATCATGTCCTTAATCCTTAATCGCATACGTGGAATATTCGCCGCGGGATGGCCAGGTGGGTTATTGCTGGGCGGGCTGCTTTTGGGTGGATGCCAGTTGCAGCAACATGCGCCGGGCTCCGGAGCCGCTGAACGCCACGCCGATCAAAACGGATCAGGCGATGGAGAAGCGGCAGTGGGACGCCGTCGCCGACGATATTATGTGAATGACAGCGTGCTGACCTGGCCGGATTATGCGCCGCTGCAGGCGACCTCGCTTCCGTATGCCCTGAACTTCCTGACGGAGCCGGCGCTGTTTGCCGGGAACATGTTTTATATTCCTGTCGGGTTGTTTACGGAGCCGGCCTGGAAACAGCAGACATTCAAATCGCAGTCGCCCCCGCCGAGCTACACGTTGATGCCGCCACTCGCGGTTGGTCCGGAACCCACTCCCAGATAAGCAAAATATTATGCCCTTCACTCGCCAGCAGATTTGCCAGTCCGCCTCCCGGAAATTGTCCGCCGCGATCCCGACGCTTGATTCGATGAACGCGGTGATTGGGCTGGATGGATTCGTGGATGAGATCATCGCGGTTGTGGCCAAGCGGTTTGATCAAGGACCGGTATGAGGCGATGAAAACCATCGACGTTCTCGGGGATAAAATCCTGGCGGCGGCGGGACAATCGAGCAATTACGAACTGCTGGTGAAGCAGACGAAGCTGGGCGGGAATGGGCCGATCATGGCCAACGCGCTGGCGGCGGCGGGATTGCCGGTGACGTATATCGGAAACCTGGGTTATCCGGCGATGCATCCGGTTTTTGCGGAGTTGGCCAAGCGGGCGAAGGAAGTGATCAGCATCGCCGAGCCGGGGCATACGGATGCGCTGGAGTTTGAGGATGGGAAGCTGATGCTCGGCAAGCATCAGACGCTTGGGGACATCAGCTGGGAAAATCTTTTGCAGCGCGTGGGGAAGGAGCGCTGATCAAGAAGGTCAGCGCGGCGAAACTGATCGGATTTGTGAACTGGACGATGCTGCCGATACATGTCGGATATCTGGAGCAAGCTGCAGAGCGAAATTTTGCCGCATTGTCCGAAAGCGGACCGGACATTTTTCATCGACCTGGCCGATCCGGAGAAGCGAACCGTTACGGACATTGCAGACGCGCTGATCATCCTGGGGCGTTTCCAGTCGTTTGTGAACGTGATTCTGGGATTGAACCTGAAGGAATCGGATCGAGATCGCGAGGTGCTGGGGATCGCGGTGCCGGCGGATTCCGAGCCGGTGATGGAGCAGACGGCGAAGGCGATTCGGCAGAAGCTGGGGATTTCGTGCGTGGTGATTCATCCGCGGAAAGGGGCGGCGGCGGCGACGGCGGAGGAATCGGCGCAGTTTGCCGGGCCCTTTGTCAGCAGCCGAAGATCAGCACGGGAGCGGGGGATCATTTCAACGCGGGCTTTTGTCTTGGGGCGGATTCTTGGTTTGAATCTGGAAGAGAGTCTCTGCACGGGCGTGGGGACCAGCGGATATTATGTGCGCACGGCGCAGAGCCCCACCGGCAAGCAGTTGGCGGAGTTCATCGCGGAATTGCCGCCGCCGCAGGGTTGATATCCGCCCGGGCAAAATAAAAGGGCGGCACATCCTGTGCCGCCCGACATCCATGAGTTTTATTGGAAGATCAGCCGCGGATGCCGTCGATTGTCGGCGGCATCTTGGTGAAGTGGACGCGGAAGTGGGAGCCTGAGTTTGAGCTCAGCGCGGTCTTGTGAGTTCCGCGATGGCTCAGGGACTTGTGGCCCTTGAGGCCCTTGGCGGCGAGGAGCGACGAGCGGTGATGCTTGCTTGAGGTCAGGCCGCGATGATGGCGCTTGCCGGACGTGAGCGTTGTCCGATGCGAGCGGGTCACGAGCGGCTTGTGGTGAATGTGTTTGGCGAGCGCGGGGACTGCCGGAACCGCCAAGAGAGCGGCGACGGCCCATTTAATCATTGTGGAATTCAACATAATTATCTCCTTGGCTTTGGTTCCCGCGCGACACCGCCGGGCGATAGAATCTTTATCGGACTTGGGGAGTTTGAAAGATGAGAGAAATTTGGGGAATTCGCCGGCGGGGGGTTTCGGTCACAAAAAAGCCCATGGATGGGTATCCATGGGCCTGTGAATCGATATATGCCGGCGAAATTATTGCTCTTCGACGATCGTTTCGCGGACGACTTCCTCGATGCTGGTGATGCCATCGTAGATGGCCATCAGGCCGGCGCTGCGCAGGGTGCGCATACCGCGTTTTTTGGCTTCCAGGCGGAGGACCTGTGTGCTGGCGTGCTGGATGATCATGTCGCGCATCTCGTCATCGAGGAGCATGATCTCGTAGATGCCGAAGCGGCCTTTGTATCCGGTGTTGTTGCAGACGTTGCATCCCTTGCCGTAGTAGAACTTCTTGCCGACGACATCGTCGGGGCGGAGTTCCAGTTCCATTAGCTGTTCGAGGGATGGGGTGTATTCGGTTTTACAGTTGAGGCACGTTTTTCGTACCAGTCGCTGGGCGACGATTCCTTCGATCGTGGCGGTGACGAGGAATGGCTCCAGGCCCAGATCGAGCAGACGGGCGATGGCGCTGGGGGCGTCGTTGGTGTGAAGCGTGCTGAAGACCAAGTGGCCGGTGAGGGAGGCCTGCACCGCGATCTCAGCGGTTTCCTTATCGCGAATTTCGCCGACCAGGATCGTATCGGGGTCCTGACGCAGCATGGCGCGGAGGATTCGTCCGAAGGTGAGTTCGATGTCGGGCTTGATCTGGCACTGAATGATGCCGTCGATGTCGTATTCGACCGGGTCTTCGGCGGTGATCAGCTTGCTGCTGGGATCGTTCAGCTCGCGAAGGGCGGAATAGAGCGTGGTTGTTTTACCGGAACCAGTCGGGCCGGTGACGATCACGATTCCGTTCGGCTTGTGAATGAGCTGGCGGGTGACGGTGAGATCTTCATCGCGCATGCCGAGCTTGTCCAGATCGAGGCTGACATTGGCGCGGTCGAGGACGCGCATCACGACGCTCTCGCCGAACATGGTCGGGAGAACGCTGACGCGGAGGTCGATCGGCTGGTTGTTGACGCTAAGCTCGATGCGGCCGTCCTGTGGAAGCCGGCGCTCGGCAATGTCGAGATTCGCCATGACCTTGATACGGCTGCTGATGGCCGGGGCGATGTGGGACGGGGGCGGCATCATTTCGTAGAGCACGCCGTCGATGCGGTAGCGCATCTTGAATTCGCCCTCGAACGGCTCGAAGTGAATGTCGGATGCCTTGTCCTTGATCGCCTGGAGCAGCACGAGGTTGATGAGTTTGCGGACGGGGTTGGAATTGGCTGCTTCCTCGAGGCTGTCGATGTCGATCGATTCGCCGCGGTTTTTCAGGTCTTTGAGTGAATCGTCGTTTTGCAGTTCGCCGAGGATTTCGCCGATGCCTTCGGTGGCCGCCTGATAATGCTTGGCGATGAGACGCTCGAGCTGCTCGGGATCGGAAGCGATCTTGGCTGTCACCTGATATTGCATCAACGAGCGTAGATCATCGAGCGCACGGAAATTTTCGTGCGAGGCCATCGCCACCGTGAGGGCTTTGGTGGCTGGATCAAAGGTCAGCGGCAAGACTTTGTTGGTTGTCGCGAGCTGGGCGGGAACGGCCATGATCGCGACGGAATCGATATTGATGCCTTCGAGGTTGACGACCTCGAAACCCTGCTGGGCGGCGAGAGCGATGGTGAGGTCCTGCTCCTTGATCGCGCCCATGTCGATGAGAATTCGGCCGAGGGTGCGCGCCCTTTTCTTTCTGGAACACGAGGGCCTTGGCGTATTGCTCGCGGGTGACCTTGCCCATCTTCTGAAGGACGCGGCCGAGCGGCCTGCCTTTGAGCTCGGAGATCGGGGGCAATCCGGGGGATTGGCCGCCGGGGGTTGGAGAGGCGGGGGGCGTTCCGCCGGGAGTCTGTTTGTTGTCGCCGGGTGGCACATTTGCGGCAGGGGCACCGCTTGCAGGCGGATTGTTAGATAGAGGAGCGGATGGCGTTCCATTTCCATTGTTGCCGTTATTGGGCGCCACCGCTTTAGACGGGGCGCCGGGCGTTGGTGTAACGGGAATCGGCCTGATCGGGCTGATCGGCAGAGTGGCGGGGCGCGACGGACTGGAGCCGGGCGCTGGAATTCGCGTTACGGGAATGGCCGTGACGGGAACACCCGCCGGCCGGGCGACCGGCGCGATGCGGCGGCGCGCGTCGGATTGCTGGGGGGAGTTTTTGGTTCAGACGGTGCTTGTGACATCACTCAATCCTCGGTTGGCCGCGGAATAAAATCCGCGGGCCCTGGGGTTACTACTTTTTCGCAGCCATCGCCTGCATCCGGGCGCGGGTGGCTTCCATTTGGGCGCGGCGTTCGGCTTCGGGGCTCGCGCCGGCGGGGGCGGCCGGGGCTTTCTTGACAGCCGCTGAGTTTTCTCCGGTGGCTGTGCCCTCAGCCGAGCGCCATTTCTTCGGCGCTCTTGCCGGTTTCGATGCCGGCCTTGGTGAATTTATCCATCATCTGGCCCGGGACCTTGCTCTTGTCGATCGACTCTTCAGCACTGATCTTTCCAGCCTGATATAAAGCCCAGAGCGTGTCGTCGAGCAATTGCATGCCGTACCGCTTGCCGGTCTGGATTTCCGAGTCGATTCGGAAGACTTTATTTTCGCGGATGAGGTTCTGAATACTGGGCGTGACGTACATGAACTCGTAAGCGGCAACCATGCCGTCGACATCGATGCGCGGGCAAAGCGCCTGCGACAGAACCGCGATGAGATTGTTCGCCAACTGCACGCGAACCTGTTCCTGCTGATCAGCCGGGAAGGCGTCGATGATTCGGTTGATCGTGCTGGCGGCGCCGCTGGTGTGGAGCGTGCCGAAGACCAAGTGGCCCGTTTCGGCGGCGGTGATTGCCGAACCGATGGTGGCCAAGTCGCGCATTTCACCGACCAGCATCACGTCCGGATCCTGACGGAGGGCGCGGCGAAGGGCTTCGGAAAAGCTCGGCACGTCGACGCCAATCTCGCGCTGAACGACGATCGATTTTTTGTGAGAGTGGTAATATTCGATCGGGTCTTCCATCGTGATGATATGCCGATCGTAGTTCTCGTTGATGTAGTTGATCATGCACGCCAGCGTGGTGGTTTTGCCGGAACCGGTGGGGCCGGTCACCAGGAAGATTCCGCGCGGGCGGCGGCAGATCTGCTCGGCCATTCGGGGCAGGCCGATCTGCTCGAAGGTCATCAGCTTGCTGGGGATTCGCCGCAGAACCATGCTGGCGAACCCTTTCTGCTTGAAGACGGAAACGCGGAATCGCGATTCAGAGCCGAAGGCGAAGCCGAAGTCGCCGCTGCCGGTTTCCTCGAATTCCTGCTGGATGCGTTCGGGGGTGACGCTCTTGAGGAGCGCCATCGTGTCTTCGGGGTCGAGCACCTTGGTCTGCAATTCGCGCAGATGCCCGTGCAGACGGAGGGTCGGCGGGCGGCCGACGGCGAGGTGCAAGTCCGAGGCCCCGCGGCGAACGCAGGTTTCCAGCAAACGATCGATTTGGAGTGTTGATGCCATAAAAAAATTACACCTGAACGATTCCTTCCATCTGGGCGACTTTAACGACTTCCTCGGCGGTTGTGATGCCGGAGAGAACTTTCAGCCGGCCGTCTGCCAGCAGTGATTTCATTCCGCCGGCGAGTGCGGCCTTGCGAATCTTGTTGGTGGGGGCCCGCTCGAAGGCGAGGGTGCGGATTTCGGAGGTCATCGGCATCAGCTCGAAAATGCCGACGCGGCCTCGAAAGCCGGTGCCAGAGCAATAATCGCATCCGCGCGGCTTGTAAATAATTTTGTCTTTCAGATCTTCCGGTTTGATGCCGGCGAGCTTCAGCCACATGGCATCCGGCTCTTTGTCCGCCTGTTTGCACTTGGGACACAGGGCGCGGATGAGCCGCTGACCCAGCACCGCCTGAATTGAACTGGCGACGAGGAACGGCTTGACGCCCATGTCGATCAATCGCGTGATCGCGCCGGGGGCGTCGTTGGTGTGGAGCGTGCTGAAAACCAGGTGACCCGTCAGAGCGGCCTGAATGGCGACCTCGGCCACTTCCTTATCTCGAATTTCGCCGACCAGGATGATGTTGGGCGCCTGGCGAAGCATGGCTCGCAGAATCTTGGAGAATGATCAAGCCGATGGCATCGCGCACCTGACACTGATTGATGCCGATGAAATTGTATTCGACGGGGTCTTCGGCCGTGATGATCTTTTTATCGGGACGGTTCAATTCATTGAGTGCGGCATACAGCGTGGTTGTTTTGCCTGAGCCGGTCGGGCCTGTTACCAGAAAAATCCCGTTGGGGCGCTTGATGGTTTTCTGGAAAGCCTTGTTGTCCTCTTCCTCAAATCCAAGGCTCTGAATGCCGATGCGGACGCTGTCGGGACGCAAAATACGCAGCACGACCGATTCGCCGTGATAGGCCGGGAGCGTGCTGACACGGAAGTCCACGTTTACCTTGTCGACCATCAGCTTGATGCGGCCGTCCTGTGGAAGGCGTTTTTCGGCGATGTCGATTCCGGCCATGATCTTGAGACGGCTGATGAGGGGGCCTTTCATTCGGAGCGGAATCCGGTCGCGCTCGACGCATTCACCATCGATGCGGTAACGGACGCGGACGCGGTCCTTCATCGGCTCGATGTGAATATCGCTCGCGCGGTTGCGAACGGCTTCGCCGATCATCGCTGTCACCAGCTTGATGATCGGGGCCTGCGTGGGATCGGAGCCGGTGGAGTCCTCGCCCATGCCGGTCAGGTCGACCGATTTATCGATGGAGCGATCGACCGATTTATCCAAAGATTTGTCGAGCGATTTATCCAGCGAATCGCGCAGACGGTCGATGGTTTTGTCCATCGTTTTGTCGATCGTGTTGGTCGAGGTGGTGTTGAAGAGTTCATCCAGAACGGTCTTGATCCGACCCTTGGGGGCCAGGACGGTTCGCATGTCCTTGTTGAGCCGGAAGCGTAGAACCTCGAGCATTTCAAAATCGAGAGGGTCGTGAATGGCGACCCGCAGCTTACCGCCTTCCATGCCCAGTGGAAGGACGAGGAATTTGCGCATGAGGTCGTCTGGGATCAGGTTCACGGCATTCGGCGGGACGGAATTTTTATCGAGGTCGATGTATTCCATGTTGTGTTGCTGGGCCAGCGCCTTATAGACGTTGGCTTCGCTGCACAATTTCAAATCGACGAGGGCCTCTCCGATGCGCAGACCCTTGGCTTTTCCATGCTCGATCGCCTTGGCGACCTCGCGGGTGGAAATGATTCCCCATTCGATGAGGATTTCACCTAACTTCTTTTGCTGCTTAGCCATTGGGAAAATCCTTCGTAGGCGACTGCGGGGGCTATCGGGGGGTTTAAGCCGGTGCCGTCCAGCCGTTACTAATCATACTGCCAACCCATTAAGCGGGTTCGGTGGAGGATACAACTTAATGATTTTAACCCGAACGCGGGGGGTGTCTCAAGCAAAAAAGGGGATTTAACGCTCCGATCCACAAACATATCTACTCGGACCTTGCCAATTCAGGGCTTGTCCGAAGCCTGAAGTATGGCCCTGGACAAGTAAAACGCTCTTTATTGCAGCGACGGCACGGATTCGCCCGCCAGCGTGGAGACGGCCGGCGTGTTCTCCAGGAACAACTGCATGTGCGGGAATGGAATCTCGATGTGGGCGGCATCGAGGGCTTTTTTGGCTTTCTCCAGATAATCATGAAAAACGGTCCGCTCAATCGCTTCCTCACGGGTCCAGATTCGCAGGAGCAGGTTGACGCTGCTGTCGGCACAGGCAGCCACCACCACGCTGGGGGGCGGATCTTTGCAGACGCGCTCATCGCCTTCCACGGTCGCCAGCAGGGCCGATCGCGCCTTATCGATCGATTCCTTATAGGCGATGCCGATGGGGATTTCGATGCGGATCATCGGATGCGTGCTGTGATTGGCGACGCGATTGGCGAGCATGTACGTGTTTGGCATCACCAGCGTTTCGCCGTTGAGATCGAGAATGCGGGTGGAGCGGAAGCTGACGCGAAGAACCTGGCCGAAGATCGAATCGATGATGATCCAGTCGCCCACCCTGAATGGCTTGTCCCAGAAGATCACGACGCCGGCGATGAAATTGGCGAGCGTTTCCTGGGCGGCGAAACCGATTGCCAAGCCGATGATGGAGACGCCCGTGAGCAGGGCGGCGATTTCGACGCCGATCTGGTTGCACGCGATCACCAGCCCGAAGCCCATGACGGACCACTTGATCAGCGAGCCGAGCATGTCGCGGATGCTGGAATCAACATGGGCGCGTGACATCGATCCGAGGACGATCCGACGGATCATGCGATAGATCAGCCAGAAGATTCCGAAGAGGATCAGGGCGGCGAGCAGTTTTGGGATAAAGGCCAGCGTGTTGAGGACGAGGGTGTTGACCGACTGCTGCCAGAAGGCGAAGTCGAGCATGTCCTGCAGGGTGACGACGTCCCCTTTGAAGGCATTGATCAGGGTTTTTTGAATTGGGGTGACGACGGCGGCCTCAAGCACGTTCCCGCTGCTGTCCAGGGCGGAGAGGCGATAGTCGTATGCGCCGGCGGAGATAATTTTGGTGTCTTCGTAGCTGGCGGCCTTGGAATCGAGGGATTTCAGTTCTGCCCAGCTCTTTGAGCCGTGATCGGACCGCTCGACGCGGAAGGTTGCGACGTTGGGGAGATCGCATTCCCAATTCAGATCGACGACGCCGGCGTGGAATCTCGCGGTCAACTGAATATGCGATACAACGGGCTCGGCAGCGGGGCCGGTTGCGGTGGCCGGTTCAGCTGCGTGTGACGCGGCATCGATGAAGACGCCCTGGGCGCGGGCGGCAGGGGAAGCCGGCAACAATGCCAGCCCCGCAAGCAGCAACAAAATCCCCCAGGTCTTTTTCGAAAACATCCATAACCTCCAATGCGGCGAAAGAATTATCTACGGATCGCCCCGATCTACAAGCAATTTTCAATGAGAAAGTGACCGCGGCGCTGATTCGGGGTCCGTTTATCCGGCCTGCGGGGTTGTCGTAATGCGGATTGGGTAATCTCTGCACACTCCGTTTTCCGCCCGGTTTGTGCGATGATATTGGGTCGTATGATGACGTTGCGCCGAAAGCTGGCGTATCAAATTACCACGCTGGTCGCGAGCCTGCTCGTGGCGGGCGTTGCTTCGTTTTGGGAAATCGACGAGATGCGGTCTGATTTCAATGCTGCGCTGAGCGGCTACGAGCGATTGCAAAAAGTTTACGAGGTGGGGACGCATGTCGGGGCGGCGCAGCTTTATCTGGCTATCCATCAGCCGGCGCCGGAGGCGGCGCATGTGGAGCTTGGGCGGGCACTTGATCTGTTTAATCGCGGGTTTCCGGCCGACTCGATCTCACAGAATGGGCCGCTTGAGCAGCACGTTCGTGAATCGCTGAGCGCGGCGGCGCAGGCTGATCTTACGGATGATTCAACACAGCCGGCCAATCTTGATTCGGTTGTTAAGCCGATGGTGGCGCTGGATGAGGAATATCGCCGCCAAATCCAGCTTGCGTACGATCGCGCGGATTATCACCTGAAATTTTTGATGTTTTCGATGAGCGGGCTGCTCGCCGGGGTGGCCGCGATAGCAATGATCATCGGCGTTGCGCAGTATCGGTCGATCCTCTGGCCGCTGGCGCGGATGAAGCTGGCCGTGGAGCGGATCGCAGCGGGACGGTTTAACGGGCGGGTGGATACTGAAGGGACTTTGGAATTCGCTGAGTTGGCGGCGAACTTTAACCGCATGGCGGCGCGGCTTGAAGATTTGTATCACAATCTTCAGCAGAAGGTGGAGGCGAAGAGCCGGCAGCTTCTTCGGAATGAGCGTTTGGCGAGCGTCGGACTGCTGGCTGCAGGCGTAGCGCATGAGATCAATAATCCGCTGAGCATCATGACCGCGCATGCGGAGTTGTCGCTGGGCGCGATCGAGCGGGGGGATGAGAGCGCACAGGATGAGTCGGCCAGGTCGCTTCAGGTGATCTGCGAGGAGGCGTTTCGGTGTAAGCGGATTGTGGAAAAGCTCCTGACGCTGGGCCGTGCGCCGCAGGAAGGGCCTTCGATCTTTTCGCTTGGGAGCCTGGTGCGCGAAGTGGTTGCATCGGTGACGGCGATGCCGGAATATCACAACCGGCTTCTGAGCGTGACGCCCGTGAATGGGATCGACGACCGGATCAAAGGCCGGAGCGATGAAATCAAGCAGGTGGTTCTAAATCTGGTGTTCAATGCGCTGGAGGCGATTTCGGCTGGAGGAGAAGTGCGCGTTGATATTTCCGCTGATCGCAGAGAGGTTGATTTGAGCGTAACCGATACCGGCCGGGGGATGCCACACGCGGTGCTGGATCAGATCTTCGAGCCGTTTTATACGGATTCGCGAGGGAAAGCCGGCACGGGTGAAGACGCCCGCCGCGGGACGGGGCTGGGGCTTTCGATTGTTCACGCGATTGTCGTGCGTCATGGGGGCGAGATTCGAGCCCACAGTGACGGCCCCGGTCTTGGCAGCCGATTTACCGTTGTTTTGCCAACCGCTTCGTTCGATCTGGATGAGGAGCTTGACCAATGAATGCAGCAAAACCGCCTACGCCTGATGAAGTCCATGTTTTGATCGTTGATGACGAAGGGCGATTGCGCGACGTGTTGACGCGCGCGATCGCGTCGTGGGGATTTCAGGTTGCATCGGCGCGATCGGCGGAAGAAGGATTGCGGCTGATGCAGGGTACGAAGTTTGATATTTCGATCGTCGATCTGAATCTTCCTGGAATGACCGGGATCGAATTGTTCGAAAAACTCCGGGCGATCCATCCGGAGCATCAGGTGATTGTTCTGACCGGCTTTGGAAATCTTGAAGCTGCGCGGGCGGCGATTCGACTGGATGTTGTCGATTTTCTTGAAAAGCCGTGCCCGCTGGGTGAATTGGAGAAATCGCTTCATCGCGCGACGCAACGGCTGGTTCGGCCGATGCCGCAGGCGCTGGAAGCCGCCGCGGAAGAGACGCCGGCTGCGGAATCGGTGCAGAAACTGGAAGATGTCGAGCGCGAACACATCATCTCGGCCCTTCGGCGCAATGATGGGAATCGGACGGCGACGGCGATCGAGCTGGGTATCAGCCGGCGGACGTTGCAATATAAGCTGAGCGAATATCAGCGGCAGGGATTCGCGGTGGATGCGTGATGGGAGGATCGGGAAAAGTATCCCCGCGACATCGGGGCGTTTCTTTTATTGCTCGCGGCGGCGCTTTGGGGGTCGTCTGTTGTTCTGATCAAGCAGATTCTTCCGGATATTTCCGCGGCCTGGATCAACTTCGGGCGATTTGCGATCGCGGTTGTCGCGCTGTCGCCGTTCATCCGCGCGGATCGGCGAATGTGGCGTGCCGGCATTGAATTGAGCGGGTGGCTCTTCGCGGGGTTCGCGACGCAATCTGTCGCGCTGCTTTATACGACGGTGAATCGGTGCGCGTTCATCACGGCGATGAATGTAATTTTCGTGCCATTGATCGCCGCGTTATTTGGGCGCCGCATTCGGCCTGTTATTTGGGCCGCCGCCATTACCGCCTTGATTGGCTGCGGATTGCTTTGTGATGATGGTTCGGGTCCGAACATTGGGGATTTGTGGACGCTGGTCACGGCGATTACGTGGGCGGTTTATATTGTGCGGCTCGAATCGAAAGCAGCTGATTTCCCGCCGCTTCCGCTGGCGATGGCCCAGCTTGTGCCCGTGACGTTTCTCTGTGGCGTCTGGACGGCGGCACATCCGCAGCCGGTCGTTCAATTTCATTGGCCGTCGCTGCTGTTTCTCGGCCTCGCGGCGACGGCGGCTACGACTTGTTTGCAAGCCATCGGGCAGCGAGTCGTTCCTGCTCCGCAAGCTGCGGTTATTTTTACGCTTGAACCCGTTTTCACCGCGGCGTTCGCGTACCTGGTGCTTCACGAACATCTCGCCCCACTGGGTTTTGTCGGGGCCAGTCTGATTATCCTCGCGGCATTCGCAACGCAGATTCCGGCGGCGAGTGTCGAGCCGTCAGCACTTCCTAACCGATCCTAATCGCGTTCGCTTCTGGCGAAATATTCCTGTTCCAGTTGCTTCAGCTTTTTCGTGAGCGTGGCATAATCATCGTTCAACTTTCGGGTGAGCGATGGATCTTTTACGGCCGAGGCGGTTGCGAACAACTGCTGACAATCCGCGATTGCAATTTCGGTCTCGGTGATTTGCCGCTCCAATTCCTGCACCGAAAGTTTTCCGAATGGTCCGGACCAGGGATTGTTCGATGGCTTTTTCGCCGTGGGGGTGGCAGGGGCGCGTTTGGGTTCCTTCGCGTGGGTCTCTTTTCGTTTGGCGCGTTGGGCATCGGCGGCGGCGCGCTCCGCTTCATATTTTGCCCAGGCGGTGTAATTGCCGGTGAACTGGACCACATCCGGCGGCTTGAGCACCAGCATGCGCGTCATAAGTTTGTCCAGAAAATAGCGGTCGTGGCTCACGCACAAAATCGTTCCGGGAAAACCGGAGAGGGCGGATTCCAGTGCTTCGCACGACTGGATATCCAGGTGATTCGTCGGCTCATCGAGCACCAGCACGTTGGGCCGATCGATCAGAAGCTGCGCCATCGCCACGCGGGCCCGCTCGCCGCCGCTGAGGAGCTTGATCGGTTTGTCGATCTCTTCGCGGCGGAAGAGCATCATCGCCAGCACGGCGCGGAGATCGCCGTCGGTGACTTCGCGGTCGCCGCGAACTTCCTCGGCGACCGTGTTTTCCGGATCGAAATCGCCGAGCCGCTGATCGTAATATCCGATGTTGAGGTTCGCGCCCCAGCGAATTTCGCCGGCGTCGGCATCGCGACGGCCGAGCAATACCTCGAGCATCGTTGTTTTGCCCGAGCCGTTGGGCCCGATGATTCCGATGCGGTCGCCGCGGCGAATCTCCAGCTCGATATCTTTCCAGAGCATTTTGTCGTCGTATGATTTGGAGAGTTCCTTTACTCGCAGCACGCGATCGCCGGCGCGTTGATCGGTTCCGAGGGAGACGTGAATTTTCTTCGTGGTCGTTACGCTGGAGATCAGCGCATCGCTCTTGAGCAGGCGATCGAGCCGCTTTTCGCGACCCTTGGCTTCTTTCGATCGCTGGCCCGCGCCGAATCGGCGGATGAATTCGGCTTGTTTCTCGATGTCGGCCTGCTGCTCCTGATAGGCGCGCTCCTGGGTCAGTTCCTGCAATTGCCGCTGCTGCACATAGGCTGAATAATTACCGGGATAGCTTTTCAGCTTCGATCCGGTCAGCCAGGCGATCCGTGTCGCGAGGCGATCGAGGAGATAGCGATCGTGGCTGATGATGAGGACGGCCCCGGGGAAAGAGGCGAGATATTCCTCGAGCCATGCGATGGCGGTCAGATCGAGGTGGTTCGTCGGCTCGTCGAGGAGCAGCAGATCGTTTTGGCCGACGAGCAGTTTGGCCAGTGCCAATCGCGACCGCTGTCCGCCCGAGAGTGTGCCGACGCGCTGTTCCCATGTTCCGCGATCCAGGCCGACGCCGAGGAGCGTTGCTTCGAGCCGATGCTGCCAGGCGTATCCGCCGGCCAGATCGAACTCGTGCTGGACGTGCTGATATTTCCGCAGGAGCTTGTCGAGTTCTCCCTCGGCCGGATTGGCCATGTCATGCTCGATCTGCCGCAGTTGGTGCGACAGATCATGAAGCTCGGCGAAGGCCAGTTCGGCTTCGTCGATGACCGTGTTTTCCGCATCGAATACAGGGTCCTGGGGCAGATGACCGAGCTTGATCCCCTTGGCGATGGAGCCGACCCCGCGTCGATCTGCATGGTTTCCAGCAGGACTTTGAAGAGGGTGGTTTTCCCGCTGCCGTTGTCGCCGATCAGGCCGACGCGCTCGCCGCGGTCGATGGTGAAATCCAGCTTGTCGAAAATGACGCGCCGGCCGAAGGTTTTCTCGATCTTGTTGAGCGTTGCGATGGCCATGGTTCGATTGACACTGTACTGACAGGATGGTTCAGGCGGTAGAGAGTTACATGGCGTTTTTTCCGGGTAAGATAGCGATCATGTGGAACAAGCTCGTGATATTGGTCAGCGTTGCCGTGGCGGGATCGTCGGCAGGGTGTGCTCAGTATGAATTTGATGTCAGCCCCGAGGGGAGCAGCGCGGCGGTGCATGTCGCGGGACCCGATGATGCCCATCTGGCGGATGATCCGCTGCAATATCGCATGCGAATCATTGAGGGGCATCTGGTGATGTGGATCGATAATCCGACGGACAGTCCGATCGAGCTTCTTGGCCTGAAAAGCACCGTGACCGATCCGGATGGCGTCGATCATCCGATACACGGGCAGGTGATTGGGCCGCATGCTTCAATCAGGAAGGTTTTGCCGCCGCTGGAATCTGAGGAAGAGCAAGGCGGGCCGAGGCCGGCGCCGGTGGTGAATCCGTACGATCAGCCGGGGTTCATTGCGGTTCCTGGTGCTGACTTGGCGAATTCCAGTGGGGCTGATTCGAAGGAGAATCAGTATTCGTGGGACTGGAACGATGGGTCGGAGATTCGCATGCATCTGGTTTTTGTGCGGGCGGGGCAACAGTTTGAGCAGCGGCTCACGATTCGCCGCGTGAAGAAATAACTTTTTCGCAAAGCGAATCGCATGGTTTGGTGGCTGATTGTCTTTCTCGCGGTGCTGCTCATCGGAGTGACGAAAAGCGGATTTGGCTCGGGCGTGGGGCTGATGATCGTGCCGATGACCGCGATTGCGATGGGACATATCCCCGGCCGCGGCACCGAGGCGGCTTTGGGATTGCTCCTGCCGCTGCTGATCACCGGTGATCTGATCGCGGTGTGGCAATATTCGCATCTCTTTTTTGGAAAAACGCCGGGTGCCGATGGAAATGAAGGGCAGGCCTTTCAGGCGCGTAGGGTGATTCGGCGGATGTTGCCGGGGACGATTGTCGGCGTTGCGCTGGGCGGATCGCTGCTGGCGCTGCTGCATTCCAATGCTAATCTGGTTGGGGCGCTGATCCGGATTGAGATCGGGTGCGAATCGATTTTGCTGGTTTCGATTCATTGGTGGCGGCTGTATCGCGGAATTCAGCAGCGCTTGATGCCTGAGCCGTGGCGATCGACTTTGACGGGGGGATTTGCCGCGGTCAGTTCCACGCTGGCCCATGCGGCTGGGCCGATCATTGCGATGTATCTGCTGCCGTTGCGATTGGATCGGCAGCTTTTTGTTGGAACGTGCGCTGTTTATTTTTTTCTGCTCAATACGGCGAAGATTCCCGCGTATTACGCCAGCGGGCAATTCGCGCATGCGAGCGTTTTGTTCACGTTCAGATTGCTGCCGCTGGTGATTGTCGGCGCGGTCTTTGGCCGGTGGCTCAATAAACGGATCAACGACGCGCTCTTCACGAAGATTGTGTACATCGTCACGTTCGCATTGGGATGTTACATTCTGGCGGATGGAATCCTTAACCTCTTCGGGTACCACATCGCCTGAACCGACGCTGATTGGCGTGCTGAGCGATACGCACGATCATGCCGCCGCTGCCGCGGCGGGGATCGCGACGTTGCGGGCGGCGGGGGCGCAGTTTTTGATTCACTGCGGCGATGTGGGGGGCGAGGGCATTCTCGATCTGCTGGCGGGCAATCGATGTGCGTTCGTCTGGGGGAATAATGATTATGACCGGGCCTCGCTTAATCGATACGCAAAAGAGATCGGACTGCAACCCGGCGGGGATTTTGTTGAGCTGGAATTTGCCGGCAAGAAAATCGCTGTCACGCATGGAGATAATCCCAGGCTCATCCGCAACGTCACGGCGGAGGATAGCGGGTATGACTATCTTCTACTCGGGCATTCGCACATTCCTTCCGATCATCGCGCAGGGCGGCTTCGCATTGTCAATCCGGGAGCGCTCTATCGCGCGGCGAAGAAAACGGTGGCGCTGATCGACCTGAAGAGCGATGTCGTTCGGCATCTGATCGTGAAGATCTAGAAATCGCGGTTGGCTTTGCGTGGTGCTACAATCCTGTTACATGCCTGATTCGCCGAAGCCATGGACGATTCGCAGTTTTCTTGCGGGGGATTTGCCGGCTTGCCGAAAGCTGTACGTCGAGGGGCTTTTGGGCGGCAAGCTGGCTGAGAATGATACCGGCCTGGATATCGACGACATCGAAACGGTTTACATGCACACATCCGGGAATCATTTCTGGGTTGCGGAGAATCAGGAGGGGAAAGTCGTCGGCATGATTGGCGTGCAGCATCATGAGGAAGGGGTTGGCCAGATTCGGCGGCTGCGGGTTGCGCAGGATCACCGGCGGCGGGGGATTGGGTCGGCGCTATTGGAGACGGCGATTAAATTTTGCCGGGAGCATCAGTATTTGAAGGTGGGGATGGAGTCGTTTATCGAACGGGAGCCGGCTGTCAGCATGTTTCGCAAGTTTGGATTCAGCCACGCGCGGACGCGGCACGCGAGTGGGAAGGATTTGATGTATTTTTATCTGGATTTGTATTCTGGGGAGCCGCGGCGGGCTAAGGGTGAGTGAGGGGGACTTGTCGTCGGGGGTGGGTGAGAAACCCGCGTTTTTGAGCGAATTTCCCACGACGACACGACGACAGGTTGTTTTTGACACAGTGAAGGTTTTGTACGTGTTTTGCTCTTTGGAGCAATTGGTATCGCACTTTCTCCCGGAATCTCTCGTTTTAAGCGATTATCGTTAGGCCCTCTCGAACGGATTCGGGGTGAAGGTTTTGTTCGCGCTGGGTTCCCATTTGGTAACAGAACCTCCCAGAAGTTCCCATGTTTTCGTGGGGGCGGCGCTTCGCGAGACAGTTGAGCAGTAGAACAGTTGAGCAGTCGATGTCTGACTTTGTCTGAAAATGTCCTGGCATTGATGATCCTGTCTGGTCGCTGCTCGATGGAGCAGCGAAGGTTCCTCTATTAAAGGGTCCAATGGGTGAAGGTTTTGGGTGGGTTTTTTGGAAAAAGCTGGGGATTTTTCAAGTTTTTTTTGCGTCTATGAACGATCAGTGAGGAGGCGTTGATCGTTTCTGTGACGTTGCTGGAACAAACCGCAGTTGGATTGTGGTTTGACCCACCTTTAGTTCCCCCCCTGATGCATGCTTGTTCCTGAAAATGTGCCAAATTCGAAAAGAACGCCAGTAGGATCGTAGTTCAGAAAGCGCTTGCAGCAAACGGGATTCGTGCTATATTTATTTATCCCTTGAGAAAGCCGGCGGGCCGGCGCGTATCTGGTATCGTTCTGGCGGAGGTCCGATGAGTGCCTTGCCGATCACCGGCGGAAAGTGGTCCTCTTCCCGAAAATTCAAACGCGGTGCGGTTCATCGAGCCGCTCGACTACAACGCCCCTGCTGTCTCGAATCCCTCGAGACCCGACTTTACCTATCCACTGCCGCCTATACCTGGCAGAACGTCAACATTACCGGCGGCGGATTCGTCGATGGCATCTTCTACGATCCCCATAATGCCGAACGTTATCTACGCTCGAACCGACGTGGGCGGGCTCTTTAAGTCCGTCAACGACGGAGCCAACTGGTTCCAGTTGCTCAACTTCATCGGCAACAACGCCACAGGCTCCGGAAATGGAACCCAGTTCCAGGAATTCGGGGTTCTCAGCTTCGCCATCGACCCGGAAAACTCCAACAACCTTTATGCGATGGTCGGAGAATATTCTGGAACGAATGGGGATGTCCTTTATTCCACCAACGCGGCGCATCCTGGAATACGACCCCGCTGAGCTTCTACGTTGGCGGCAATTCCAACGGCCGCGCCACTGGTGAACGCATCGCCGTCGATCCTTACAACAGCAACATTGTCCTCCTGGGCTCCAACGCCAATGGACTGTGGGAGAGCACCAATTCCGGACACAGCTTTTCCCAGGTAACCAGCTTCCCTTCGGCCGGCGCGTCTTCGGGAATCACCTTCGTCTACTTCGATCCGTACGGCGGCACCGATGGAAATCCCACCCAAACGATATTCGCCGGTGTCAGTTCAACCGCCGCCGGCACCAATCTCTACGAAACGATAAACGGGGGAACGTCCTGGATCGAAGTCACCGGGACCGGCTCGCCCCCAACCGGATGGATGCCGAATCGCACTGCTCTCGCTTCCGACGGCAATCTCTATCTCGCCTACAGCAATGCCCTGACGCCCAACAACGGGGCGACCAACGGCGGGATTATGCGATACAACACCTCTACCGGGGTCTGGGCTAACATCTCGCCGGTCGTGCCTCAAGTCACCAACGGCTCCGCCGATCAGTTCGGATATGTCGGCATTGCACTCGATCCCAACAGCTCGACCACCCTCGTCGTCACCAGCTTCGATCGCTATAACTTCGAAGATGAGATCTGGCGCACCACTAACGCCAACGCCTCCTCCCCGTCCTGGACCACGCTATTCCAGCTAAACCAAGCCAACATCTATGCCGCGTACAACTCCACTCGAAACACCACCAACGCGCCATATATGGCCTCAAGCGGCGAAGGTATCGGCAACTGGGCCAGCGACGTTGCCATCGATCCATTCAATTCCGCGCAGATCATGCACACGTATGGCGGGGGTATCTGGGCCACCAATAATGGCGCCACCACCACGACCCTCACCGCACCCAATAGTTGGTATTTCCCGGATACTGGCATCGAAATGACGGCCATCTCTGGCATGGTCGCCTCCACCGGAGGCACCCCACTCTTCACCGCCATGGGCGACGTCGGCGGCTTCGCCTTCACCACGGTCGCATTCTCTCCCACGCAAGGCAATATTTCTGCCAATGGCGGCTCCGGAACTTCCGTCGATTCCGCCGGCACCGCGCCTCAGGACGCCGTGCTCGTCGGCAGTATGGGCACGACCTTCGGTTTCTATTCCACCAATGGTGCAACCTTCACCGCCTTCGCCGCCAATCCCGGCGGAAGCAGCGGCTACAGCAACGGCACCGTCGCGATCTCCGCCAACGGCTCGAGCATCGTCTGGGCGCCATCGGGTCAGGCTGCGTATTACTCCACCAACAACGGCTCGACCTGGACCATCGCAACCCTCGTCGGCGGTGGCGCTCTGCCCACTGGCGGAACAATCGTCTCGGACAAAGTCAATCCAAACTACTTCTATTACTGGACCGAAAACTCCAATGATAACTCCTGGACCCTTTACATCAGCAGCAATGGCGGACATACCTTCGCCGCCTCCGCCGGTGGATCGGTCGGCACCGGAAACGTCACCCTCGCCGTCAATCATTATGTCGCGGGACAACTTTGGATTTCCAGCTATATCGGAATGTACGAATCCACGAATTTCGGCGCCAGCTTCAATCACGTCGGCAGCTTCAGCACTTCGGTAATACCAATTCGATGGCCTTGGGAGCGCCGGCACCGGCGAATCGGTGCCGGCCATCTACATCTATGGCACCCCGGCCGGGGACTCATTCGAGGGTATCTATCGCTCGGATGATGGCGGAAATACCTGGGTTCTACTCAACAGCATTCAGCCAGCAGTGGGGTGGATCGAATGGAGTCCTCGCCGCCGATCCCAATGTCTTTGGACGGATTTACGTCGGGAAGGCGGCATCATCATGGGCAACCCGACCAACAGTCTGCCCGCCAACTGGGTCGATCAGGATATCAACGAACCAGGCAACCCGGGCTGGGCCACGAACTCGACCACCCTCTCGAACGGAACGTACGGTAAACGAGTGGAATCTCGCCGGCGGCGGCGCGGGATTCTCCTCCACGCCCGATCTCCATCACCTCCCTGAACCGAACTGGCGGCGTCGCCACCGCCATCACTTCCACGGCCAGCGGCTTACAGGTGGGGCAGACGATCACCATCTCCGGCGCCACAAACTCCGCTTATGACGGCACGTTTGTCATTACGGGCCTCTACAACACCACCGCTGGCCTTTCCAACGACATCGGTGCAGCCACGGAATTCACTTTCGCCATTGCCGGTGGTACTGACACTGCCTCCGGCACGATCACCGCCACACTCGACGATCAGTTCAATTTTGCCTACCAACCCATCACAGGCAGCGCCGCCATTTCCGCGCAGATTCATTCCATTACCAACGCCGACGAAAGCAACGGCACTCCGCAGGCCGGCGTCATGTATCGTGCCAGCACTAATCCCGCCGACCCATTCTTCGCAGTAGCCCAAACTTCCGCCGGCAGTCTCGTGCTGGAATACCGTACAACGACCGGCGGCGGCATCACCACGCAAAATATCACTGGCATCCCGGTCGGCTCTGAATACGTCGAAATTGTGCCGCAATGGCAGTAACTTCACCGGCTTCTACAGCTCCAGCGGAACCACCTGGACCCAGATCGGCTCCTCAGTCTCCATCACCGCCATGCCGGCGACCGCCAACGCGGGCCTCATGGCCACCGCTTCCTACAATCCCCAATTGACCGACGCGACCTTCAGCAATGTCGTCGTCAATATGGGCCCTTCGGTCGCTAACGCCGCCGCTGTGCAATCCGAATCCAGTTACCGGAACTTCCACGGCTTTGAGCGCGCTCGGCTCCGAAAACGGCTCGGGCTCGGGACTCACCTACACCTGGTCCTACACCGGACCAACTGGCGTCACCTACACCGGCAATGCCAACGGCACCAATGCGGCGCAAAACATCACCGCCAATTTCACGCAGGCCGGCAGCTACAATTTCACGGCGACTATCACCGATTCCATCGGCTTGTTCACCACCACCAGCGTGAACGTCACCGTTCAGCAGACCGCCACCAATATTGTCGTCTCGCCCTCTTCCACTCCGGTGGTTCCGGTCGGTCTCACCCAACAATTCTCGGCCATGGCCACCGATCAATTCGGCAACTCCATCAGCTCGCCGAGTTTTACCTGGGGCATCACCGGCAGCGGCAACTCGATCGATGGCGCTGGCGATGCCACGCTCGGCTCGACGCCCGGTTTGTTCACCGTCACCGCCACCGACTGGCAGCTCAGGGAATGGCCACCGTCATCACCGAAAACTTCGCCGTACCTCCGCCGGTTCCACGCTGGATATCAATCTCGGCACGGCCGGACCGGTGGCCGTCACCGCCACCGGCGGAAATATCACCGCCAGCCAAAACGGCGTGCAGATCACCCTCTCCGGATTTACCGGCGTTACCGTCACCGATACCGCATCAAACGACGTCCTAAACTTCAACGGCCCCCTGGCGCTGCCGTTCACCTTCGTCAATTGCGGAAGCTCCGCGCTGAATGTCAACAGCGGCACATTGACTTTCGCCAGCGCCGCCGCGGTCATCACCCTCGGCACGCTCAACATCGTCGCCGGTGCAACCGTCGACCTGACCGACAACACTCTAATCCTGAATTATGCAGGCGGAACCGATCCCATCGGCGTCATCACCGGCTACCTCCAATCCGGCTACAACATCGGGGCATGGAACGGTGCGGGGATCGACAGCTCCACCGCCGCATCCAATCCTGGTTACGCCCTGGGCTATGCCGATTGGGCTGATTCCGGCAACCCCGCCAACCTCGCCACCCACCAGATCGAAATCAAATATACGCTGCTCGGAGACGCCGATCTCGACGGATCGGTCACCGGCGACGACTTCACCCTCCTCGTCAGCAACCTCGGCAAGAGCGGAAAGACCTGGGACACCGGCAACTTCCTTTACAGTATCACTGGCGGTGTCACGGGCGACGACTTCACGGCCCTCGCCGGCAATCTCGGCAAGACGGCCCAAGTTGGCGATGTGGTGTTGCCGACCAACAACTCCACGTTGCTGGCTACGGCGCTCCGGAGTCAAGTGTTTTGAGTAAGCCTGTGGTATCGCGCGCGGCACCGGTTGTAGAGAGTCATACGACTGTTGTTTCAAAGGCGAGATCGCCGGCAAGCATCGGTAGGGTGAATGGTGGGTGCGTCCGGATTGCGGTTTGGTCCCCGCGACGGATCGCCGTGGGCTAAATGGGGTGGGTTTCGTTTTTGGGTTTTGCGGCGCGGTGTGGCGGTTCGACTGCGTTCACCGAGGTGAAATTCAAATTCTCCCGCACGGATGGTTCGACTGAGCTCACCACAGGTGAACTTCCGTGGGCTTTGGTTTGGGATGTTCGTGTTCGCGCCCTTCGACGGCTCCGTTCGACCCTTCGATGAACTCAGGGCGTGCAAGCTCACGGCAGGCCCTTCGACTTCGCTCAGGGTCGATGACAGGGCGCCTCGACTGCGTCGGTGTGGGCTTTGGTTGGAGTATAAGAGCCGAGAAGCACCCGCTGAATTCAAAGACTTCTGCCCGTTTGAATTTCCTATTGCACTCGGACGAAATCCTGTTTGCCTTCGCTATCCTGGATCGACAGATTTTTGTCATCCAGCGTCACGATGGTGTAGGTGTCGTCCACCGGTTTGCCACTCGTAATATCCGGGGACGTAATGATGAGGTTGTTGCCATCGATGCGATATTTGCCATTCATGCCGGA
>CAVZCA010000003.1:0-795893 GCA_963773725.1 uncultured Phycisphaerales bacterium | reverse complement strand
TGCTCTCGCGCTACCGCCCGACCGCCGCGGCCTTCTGCCCTTCGAGCATCTCGTAAATCGCCGCCTCCGTACACACTTCGTAATACTTGCGGTCGCTCCACTTCTGCAGCGAAAAGGAACGGGGGTCGACCTGTGCGATGTGGCTCTCGCGCACCACGATCTTGCGGAAGATATCGTTGTCCACCGTAACCAGTCCGCTGTACAACTTGTAATCTTCCTTCCCCCACAACTCGGGCAATTGGAGGGTAATCAGGCTTCAGCGATACTTCGACTTCGAGCTTCTGGAACGCCGCCTGACTCAGGCGGATGCCGCCCACATTAAACGCCATGATGAAGTCTTCGGCTCTCCAGGGCATCGGCATCGCTCACTGTCTGAAATGCATAGACGTTGAACGGCGTCTTGATTGGTTCCATGGCTTTGCGCACGCGCTTGTTGCAGGAGGAGAGCCGGTCGCTTTCGTTCAGCGCTTCGGAAATCATGATCCGCTGCTCGCCATCCATCAGGTACATGGGAGCAGAGTCCTGGTAAGAGATGCCAACGCCCAATTCGAGCGGCGGCAGGCCGGCGCGTGCCGACAGCTGGTTGTAGCCGCGAACAATTTCGACCATCTCTCGCGCCAGCACGCACGCTCGGCTCACCGCCAAAGCCGGTTCGCCTTCACGCTCGAGCATTGCCAGGATGATCGCATCGCCTTCGAGAAATACTTTCCTGGCTCCGTACTTCGGCAAGCAGTTTGTTCACCGGATCGTAGAAATTCAGGCTGAAGTATGACGCCGGATTCATCCCGCGCTCCAGCAGCGAGCGGGTAGGCGGGAGGAATCGCGAACATCCGCCTTGATAATCACGTGGCGAAGCACCTTTTTCTTCCGACGGTTTTTTCTCTTCCGGCAATCAGAACTCATACAGCGTGCCGTTGACCGACGAGAGCTCCCGCAGCTTTGCGTTGCCGATCAGATTGATGCTGTCGAGCGCGCCGTTGAGCACTTCCAGGCGGCGCAGGTCGCGATGATAGAGGATGAAATCACGCAGAAAACGCCCTGCAATTTTGGCCCGTCGCTCCCGCGGCATCCCGCAACCTTGGCCACTGCCGCTGTACAGGCTGTTGGGTGAAAGCTTGCCGCCTTCCTGAATGAGCGCTCGACTCGTTCGCATTCGGCCCGCGAGACCAGGGCGTTCTTCAACTGCTGCGGATTGATCCGCGACGAATATTCCGACAACAGTGGCACCACCTCGTAGGAGGCGATCACGTACTCCATCACCTATTCGTCTTCGAGCAGTCGCACCACCTCGCGAGCCGCGCTTTCTGCGACCGCCCTTCCCGCGTCGACTCGTCGGGAGTGCCCGCCCCCACCATCTCGTGCGCATTTTCCGGCGCGCTGAGCCATCCGTCGAGTACCGCATCTTCACTGTTCGGCGATTTGAGGTAGCGAGCGTAAGAACTCGCAAACGATCTCGCGCATTCGTACGAACCGGTCGGGATCGCGCTCCCAGTTGCCCAGCATCACGTAATGTTCGGCATTCAGAATAGTCGTCGCGGCCATCTTCGGAAAAGATCAGGTAATTGATCAGCAACTGGTGGCCTTCGTTTCGGTTCCCGAAGCGCGAGCGGCGGGTGCGCGCGATGGTTTCCTTTCCATGTCGCGCAGCAGCAGAAACAGCTCCTGCCCGGTCTTCCGCAGGATGATTTTCTTGCGCACCTGGAACGAGGCCACCCGCTCGCGATACTCGAGCGCTTTCTGCTGCCGGACGCCTTCATAGTTCTTCAGCATCATGCGGCAGCGTTCCAGCACCTGACCGTATTGTGTTGCAATTCTGCGCGCAGAAACTTGATGACCGCCAGCCGCGCCAGCAGGTCGACCGCGATCTTGTTTTCGGCCTTGGCGCGGTTCAGCGCGGACACGTGCAACTCCGTCAGTACCTCCTTCAGGTCGAATGTTTCGGTCTTTGTCGCCTCCGGACCCTTCACCGGCGCAGCCAGCGGTTCAGAAACGCGTGGTTCTGGGCCGCGGTCGAGGGCCGTTCAGCCGCCAGCAAGCCTTCCACTTCGCCGTGGCGGGCGATCGCGCGCGCAATATGCGCCCGGGTGACTTCGGTAAACTTCGGGCTGAGATAAACATCATGCCGGAGGTTGTCCACGCCCACCTGCAACCCTCGAGCGAGAGCGCAGGCGTGTAGCTGGCCAGCTTCGGAGGAATTTCTTCCTCAGGCTGCCAGCCGAAAATAGGGGTATGCGCGCCATGCTTTGGAAACTGTCTCCTATTTCGCCGCTTGCTGTTGTTGGTCGGCGAGCATTATGCGGAAATCGGCACCACCAGCGCCTGCTCGACCGTGGGCTCGTTCATGTTCGCCAGCTTCGCGCCCAGCACCCGGGCGTCTTCTCGCGCTCCGGTCTGCTTGTATGCCTTCCACAACCGCTGCATCGACCCGGGATTTTCCGTGTCTTCTTCCAGATGCGGAATCGCCTCCGCGTACTTCCCCTGCTCCGAGAGCACCGCCCCGCGGCCGCGTGATAAGCCACCTGAATCGTGTGCTCCGGCTCGCCGCCGCCATCGATTCCAGTTCATGCACAGTCTTCGAGGCCGCGTCCATCTGTTTGTTCTCGGCCTGCTTCTCGGCACGGTTTCAAGCACCAGCGAACGCTCTTCCTCGCGATCGCTCTTCGACATCGCATGCCCCTCGTTCAGCGCATGCTCGGCGGCTTTAAGATGGTGCATCGCGTCTTTGTAGTCCGGCGCGCTCATCGCCATCATCCGGTTCGCTTCCGCCTCCAGCTTGCCAAGGCCGACGGCGTGCGCGTGCTTGGCAACCTCGTGCATCGTTGGTCGACCTGCTTGTGATTCTTCTCGCGAATATAGGTCACGGCTGACTGCAACTCGTACTCCACCCGGTCGCTCTCGCTGGGCGCAAAGAACTCGGCCTTGGTGTACGCCTCGCGCGCTTCCGCTTCCCGACCCATCACAGCCAGCGTGTCGGCCACCCCAAATTCCGAGCCGAAACTCGAATCCACCTGGATCGCCATCCGGTATTTGGCCAGCGCTTCATCGAACCGCCCCGCCGCCCGCAGAATTTCCCCATACGAATCGTAGGATTGGGTTGGTTGGGCTCGAGTTGGACGTAGCGATCCATCAGCGCAAACGCCTTCTCGAAGCTCCCGCTGTAGGCATAAGCGTAAGCCAGCTCGTTCAAAGCCCCGGGTAATCGGGATAAAGGAGATCGCTGCTCGAGAACATACGTTGCCTGCCCATAGCGCCGCTGGTGCAGCAGCCATCGCCCAGCCAGAAACGCCAAGCGGTGATCCTCGGGATACTTGGCCAGCAGATCGTTCATCGCGGCGATCGCGGGCACGTAGTTGTTTTCCTGCACGCCGGCCAGCCACCGATCAGCAGCTCGCCGGGCGTCACCTGCGGCGCCAGTTGCTCGGCGCGGGTGCGCGCATTCACTTGTTCATCGGGATCGTGCGTCAGGTGCGCGAGCATGATCCAGCCCTGCGCGCACTTGGGATCGCGCTTCACCACCGCGCGCATTCGTCGACCGCTTCGCTACGCCGTACTTCTCGAGCGCTTCCATCGCGCTTTCATAGCGCAGGCGAGCGCCCTCGGACGCCGTGGTCAACGGCAACATCTGCGGGCCGTGTACTTTCTTCGGCGCACGCGGCTGGGCCGTCTTGGCCCACGCCGCCGCACACACTGGAACCAAGAGAAGGGCTGTCCAGCGCACGGAGATACCTCATAAACTGCTGATTTCAGAGCTCTCCGGGAGCGTAGCATGGGCCTCACGGGTGGCCAACGTTACCGAGGTTACCGGGCAATTGGCGGGAAATTCCGAGTTTTCACGCGATCAGGCGCCGGGGAACCAACCCAGACTGTCGGCTCCGGGCTTCAGGCTACGGTCCAGCAATGGATTTAGAGGCCACTGGATCGATAGGTCGAAGATAAGGCGTGCAGCGAATGCCTAAGGCCTAGAGCCTAAGGCCTGGAGCCTAACGCCTGGAGCCTACCCGGAGTCTACCTAGGGCCGTCGAGAACTGGCCGCCCCTGCATTCCCCCGACCAGCGTGCGCGAACGAACAAACGGCTCGCGGCTCCAATAAGTCAGCGAACGCCACAACCATTCAAGGGGACCGAATAAGAAGTATTGCAGCCAGACCGGCGACAAAATCAACTGCACTCCCCAGATCATCAGGACGATCGCCAGTTGCCCGACGCGCTCGACTCTGCCGAAGAGGCCAAAGCCATGGCCATAAAAGAGTGTCGTGCAGATCAGTGTTTGCAGGATGTAGTTCGTGAAGGCCATGCGCCCGACCGCAGCCAGTCGCCGCGTCACCGGAATCCAGCGGGGGGATTGGCAGGCGAGCATCACTGCGCCCACCCATCCCATCGAGACCAGCAGGCTGGCCCGGTAAATTAAGTGCAGCCCAAAGAAAAACGAATTGCGGAACTCCCATCCGCCCGCGAAGTCGCGCCAGGTTCCGTAGAGCGTGATGGGGATCCCGACACACGCGCCGGTGAAGACCATCGCCCAGTAATCCGGACGGCGCAGGCGCGCGCACGGAAGACGCCCAATTTGAAGAGTGCCATACCGACCAGCATAAGTCCCGCCGCCCTCCAGAAAGTAAAGAGCACGAAGAACACAGTCTGCATCTGCGCAGAGTCGGCGGCGCGAATTCGCATCTGTTCGGTCCAAGTTCCGCGGTAGGCAGCAACTTCGTTGGCCACCATGGCAGGGGTTGGCGCCCATAAGCTGCTCGCTTGCGGTCTGCACTTGCTTCGGGGTCCAGTGCCGCGACCACAATCCTTCGGCCGTCAGGGTCGCCGGCGCCACCGCCAAAAGCAGCACGCCGGCGATCAACAGCTTGCGCGGCGTCCATTTTCGGCACAGATACACCACCATGCCGCACATACCATAGGTGAATTCCAAGCCCTCCGGCATAATCACCTGATTTAAATTTAGGCGTGATTTCCTGGTCGATGATCTGTTACACGTCGCATCCGGGAGCGCGCTTTCCAGCCCATAGTTCACTTGAATAAATAACGTGTGGTCCTGGATAAACACAAAGAGAACGCGCCGTTGTTCTTCCCTTCTGCCCAACATGCCAGGTTTCCTTGACTCGAACTGTGTAGTCGGCAATGTCCGAATCCGACTGCATTTTCGGATAGACGGCAACGACGATCTGATTGGATGTGTCTCGCTCAAATTGATCGAGCTGCTGGTTGAATTGATCCGCGTCGGCTTGCGGAACGACGTTGGCGTAATCGTTAAAATACCTGTCTGGAACAGGCGGAATGACCTCCGCTGCCCGGGAGGCTGCCTGCAGAAAAGCACAGACCAGCAGGAGCGGGAGGAGTGAGGATCGGATCACGTCTCGGCGCGGAGATTGGATCGGGACGTTGCCGGTCATTTATTAAAGTTGAAATTCACGGTCGGAGCGGTGGCGGCGGATTCCGCGGCGGCGAAATATGGCTTGTCGCCAAACCCAAACATCGACGCGGTAATACCCGACGGGAACGAATGCACCGCGATGTCGTACGCCTGGACATTATCGTTAAAGCGGCCCCGTTCAACCGAGATTCGGTTTTCAGTCCCCTCGAGCTGTGCCTGCAGGTCACGAAAATTCTGGCTCGATTTCAGATCGGGATACGCCTCAGCGACCACCATCAAGTGCGACAGCGCATTGGAGAGTTGCCCTTGCGCCGCCTGAAACTGCTGCAGCGTAGCCGCATCCGAAGGAGCTTTGGAAGAGTCAATCGTGACTTTCCCCACCGAAGCGCGGGCTTCCGTCACCGCCTCGAGGGTCGATTTCTCAAAGTTCGCCGAGCCTTGAACCGTTTGCACCAGATTCGGAATAAGATCGGCCCGGCGCTGATAGACATTCTGGACCTGCGCCCATTGGCTGTTCACCTGCTGGGACAGGCTGACCAAATGGTTGTAGGAAACAGCCAGAATCAGCAGCAAAAGGACAATCAACCCTCCAACGACCAAAATAGCCTTTTTCATGCAGGGACTCCTTGCGGTTAAATCGCCCCCCATAGCGCGGGCGGACGACCGGTTTTGTCGGTAAGTTGCAAAGTATAAGGCATTATCGAGAAATGCGACATCCGGGGAGGCAACCCAAGCCCCCACCTAAGACTCCATGGAATCCACATATTGACGTTAGACCCGCTCAAGCAAGAGTCGGTTCTTTACCCCGGTTTTGTCATCCGTTAAGATTTAGGAACAATCGGGTCGGCGACTAATTCTTACCTGAAACTCGTCGTTTGCTCGCTAAATCCAATTCTAAGGGCTCCGAAGGGAACGTAGTTATGTCCGATGGGCGGGTAAAAGGCGATGTTCCCGTCTCAACTTCCGAGACCACGCCCCAATATCGATGTGTGAAATGCAGTCAAAAATTTACCGCGGACAAAGTTTGGACGAAGAACGGCCAGGTCATTTGCAAGAGTTGCTACGCGATGATGCCGGCCCAACCGACCGCGGCTGGAAAAGAAAAAGTCTCTGGAACCGAGACCGTATCAAAAACTGACACGGTGCGCCGGCCGCGCCCAACGATCCTGTTGTCCAAGGTAACATGCCCCCATTGTTGGCATCGATTTCCACCGGAACAGATTTTGTGGGTGTCGCAACACACTGAATTGCTGGGTGATCTTGTCCTGGGGCCGGACGCCGCATCTCGGTTCTTGCCGACTCGATTCACCGTTGATGGAAATGCCCTGGATAGCCACGGAATGCAAAGCCAAACGCTGGCCTGTCCTAAGTGCCATTTAATCATACCGCGATCGCTGGTTGAGACTGAACCATTTTTGTTTCCATTGTTGGTGTACCCTCGAGCGGCAAGTCTTATTTCTTGACCGCTATGACATGGGAACTCCGCCGGATTCTTCCAAAGAGTTTTGCAATCATTTTTAACGATGCCGATACGGTTACTAATCGAATCCTCAACGAATACGAAGAGCTTCTCTTCTTGCAGTCTAATACAGCTCGCATGGTCGCAATCCGCAAGACCGAAGTGCATGGTGTCGCGCTGATACGATCAGATTCGTATAGGCCAACAGATCGTAAGCCTTCCTCGACCATTCCTGTTCTCATTGCGACCCGCGCCGCAGCATCCAAATTTCGCACAAGCAGCGAAAATTACCCGCATTTTTTGCCTCTACGATAATGCAGGTGAAGCATTCGAGCCGGGCGAAGACTCATCTTCCTCGCCCGTAACACAACATCTATCGAAATCTCGCGTTCCGATGTTTCTCTATGATCCGACGCAGGATGCACGATTTCGCGTCAAATGCCGCGAAGTTAGCAATGACCCTCAACTGGACGGCCGTTCCGGCGGCAGGAAACAGTTTTAATTGAAATGGCCGCGCGTGTGCGGCAGCTTACGAGTCTCCCGGCAAACCAGAAATTTGATCGGCCTTTGATTGTTGTTGTTCCAAAGGCCGATGTTTGGGGTCCATTGATTAACCTGGATTTGCAACAGGAGCCAATCGCGTTTCACAATACAGATGATAGCCATTTGGCGACGGTTGATTTGCCACGGATTGAAGCCATTTCGGCAAAGATTCGAACATTGCTCATTCAGACCGCACCCGAATTTGTGACTGCGGCGGAGGATTTCTGCCGTCATGTGATCTACATCCCTGTCAGCGCCCTTGGGCGTGGGCCTCAAACCCAAGAAGGCCAGGACGGATTGTTCGTACCGGCAGGCGAAATTCACCCCAAGTGGGTTACGGTGCCCGTGCTATATATGTTTGCAAAGTGGGCGAGGGGACTTGTTGGTGGAGTCGTACCGATGCCGGGAGCGGCCGCGCAGTCGCATGAACCGCCGACCACTATCAATGCGCCGAGGTAGCGAAGAATGAGTCAGGAGCTCTTCTATACCTCCGCCCCCGCCGGACTGAAGCCAGGCAGCAAGGGGTTTTGCACTGTCGCGATGACTGCCGGAATGTCGGGCATCCTGATGCAGCGCCTGGAAATGCTCAGCGGGTATCGCGAGTTGTTTCCTACGGGTGATGAACGATCAGAACAAAATCCCATTGCATGGTCGCATTGGCGTCTCTCGGTCGCGGAACGGACCGCTAATCTTTTATCCAGGGTCTGTTCCGCGGGAATGGATTATACGCGTCGGGCAAATACTTTCGCCCACCACGTCGTGATCGATGCTTCTGAACAAAGCCCCGGCGGGCCGGCTTGGCTGATGTCCCAGCCGGGTCTAATGGAAAGCACGTGGGATGGATCACCGCGCCTGTTGCCGCGCGGACGCCCAATTCCAATCGGTGAAGATGCGCCTGGCGTCTGTTTGGCGTGGGAAGCAGCGACCGGGGACGCAGGGTGGGCAGGCGTGCTGGCGGAAACCGTTTTGTCGGACGCCTCAAATGTCGCGTATCTCATCTATCTTCCTGGAGCCGATGTTCTTTCGCTTATCCGCGAAGCAATGGCGTTACTGCCGCCGCGGCAGCGCTGGCTTACGACGTTTTGCACGTATTTCACTGAACTCCCGGCTGGTCTAACCTGTTCCTGGCGATGCTGCGTCGCGGGGACTGCCGCCGCGAAAGACGCCCATAGGCACGCTTCAACAGGTGTGATCATTGATCTAACCCAGCAAATGAATTCAGCCCACAATAGCCCGCTGGTGGAGGCGGCACGAACGGGAGAGTCTTTGCTGTCTGCTGCGGCGGCGGTGCTGCCAGCTGCCGCGCCCGCGATGGATTTCCAAAATGAACAATTGGAGAATGCCTCGCCTGGCATTGGGAATCGGCAATTCAGGTCGCAGCAAACGCTCAACGATCTGAATAGCCGCGAGCAGGGATGGATGCCGCCTGTCGATCCAACAGTTCTTGAGCGCGGGGATACACACGCGGTGAGTTCGGTCGTCCATTCGTCCGGTCCACGAACTAGGTTTTGGCTAATCGCGATCCTATGGCCGCTCCTGCTAATCCCCGGAATGATCATGTGGCATCTAACGTCCGAATCACAGGCACGGCGTGATCTTGAAGCTCGCGTCACGACTTTGAACGCAAAGATTCAATCGGACGCGGATATTTTGTCGGCAACAAAGCAGGCCGCGAGTGATAATTTAACGGCACTAGATAGGCGAGATAAGGAGCGGATTTCCAAGCTATCCGCGACGACACAAAGCCTTTCAGCAGATTTGGAAGAGAGCAAGCGGCGATTGCAGAACGGAAAAAAACAGCATGATTCGTCAATCGCAAGTAAAGACGACGACATCAATAACCTAACCAAGCAAGATCAGGACGACAAGGCAAACGCATCACGGGTCATGGAAAAAAATACAGAACTTAGAGAGCAAATATATCATTTGGACGGCGATAAAACCTCACTTGCACAAAAAAACGATTACCTAAATAAGCTAGTCGCAGCCAGCACACAGCCGTTTTTCTGGGCCGGCACTATTTCAAGTGAAGATGCGAATGTGAGTGTAATCGCTCCTACCAGTGACAATTATCAATGCCGTATAGCAAGCACCACGAAAACCGACATTTACAGCACGAACGGCCAACTGATCGCGTCAATCTTCATTAAGGATGGCCAGTTAACGTTTGAGCCTCGGGATATAGCTGCGGCACAGACAGACCAATTTACGAATTGGCAAAAGCTCGCTTCTGTGGAGGTTTTCAATGGAAACCATTGGACAATATTTCAATTCTCATTGCCTACTGTCATCCCCGAATTGCCTAAGACGTGGGATTTGCCAAGCTATGTAAAAACGGCCGGTGCGACGCACATTGTTTGGCGGCGCGCTCCACAATGTGACAGCAATTGGCAAGTCGAGGTTGACCGCAATAAAATTGATTGTTCGTTTCAGGGAATCACGATCACTGTCGCCTACAAGGACGGAGTATTGTCGCGAACAGAGCTGCTGCCGAAGAATCCACCGCAACACTTTCCGCCGTTGGTGTTGGATCTACTATACGAGTACGACGCGAAGCCCAAAGAGAAACTGCTGTGCCGTGTCAAAATTACATCGCTGCTTGATCAGCAATGAGGAAGGGCAAACATGGCGGATTATCAAACGGTGGTCGACCGCGTAAGAGCCTTCATCGCCGGATCCGATCAGACGCGTACTGACGATCTTCCGGAGTTGGCGACGTCGTACGCCGAGCATTGCCGTGACGCGAATCTTCGACTGCGGCGTTGCCTCGATTTCCTACGGCGCGGATTGCGGTCAGAGGCGATTCATTTGGCCGAAAGCCAGCCCAACATTTTGGACGTGGTGGCATCACTTGATATTGCAGAAATAGACGAATGGGAACAGCTCTGCGCCGCCTATGAAATGGCCCGTCCAATGCGAATGATGGTCGAGGCAGCACAGGAATTGAACGAGGCCTACGCGCAGCAAGAACCCTTGCAAGCCCTCTTGCAGGAACATCGATTGTTAGCATTGGGGCGTGTCCCCCTGAAGGATCGCCTCGAAGTCATTCGCGAATTGGCGGCTGCCGATCCGGCGAATCCTTGTTGGCCAGAGGATCAGGAGATTTTTGAAAACGCGCGGATGCGCGATTTGCGCACCGATGCGACAAACGCGGTGCGGTCGCGTGACGTGAAACTGATTGACCGGCTTTCCGCGGAAATCTCCCTTCAAAAATGGCGTGTCCAACTGCCGCCCGACATTAAAGATGTTTTGGCCAAGGCATCTTGGGGTTTCCATCATGAAGAGGCCGTCGAAGAACTGAAACGAATGCTCCCTGAAGCGCGTGCGGCACGCCAAGCCGGCTCATATGTTGTCGCCAAACAGTTGCTCGGAAATTGGGAAAAGACTGTCGCGGATTTCAAGGTCCAGCAACCAAAGGAACTCCAGGACGAAATGGTCGCGCTCAAAAAGTGGGTTACAGATCATGAGGCTTTGCAGGCGTTACATGAATCTTTTCGTCTTGCGTGCGGCGAATTGCGCAGTTCTCAGTGTGAATGTGGCAGAGGATGTGCTTATTTCCAGGTTCCGCGCGGTCCAGCAACTTGGATTGCCGCTGCCAGAAGACCTTGAACATGACTATCGATCAATAAAGGCGAAGCAGGAACGCAGCCGCCGATTTGAGCAACTCGGCATCTACCTGCTCGTCGCGGCAGTCGTGCTGACGATCGTTGCCGGCACGGCGTTTGTCCTTTGGAAAACTCATTCAGGAACTCATTGAGTTTGGAGTGTCGCCATGGCTAGCGAAGCATACTACGTGCGCTCAAGAGGAAAAATTACAGGACCGTTCGATCTAAGCGCCCTGCAAAAGCTGGTGAGGCGCGGATCGCTCTCAAGAATGCACGAAGTATCGTCGGACCGAGTGTCGTGGGCCAGCGCCGGCGACTTTGGCGAACTGTTTGCCGCTCGTGTTCCGATGAGCGCAGCGGCGCTTCCGTGACAGATAATTCACCATCCCCTACAGACAAATCTTCGTCCGGCGCCGCCGGTGTCAAATACTTCTATGTTCAAAATGGCGTAACAGTTGGGCCGGTGTCGCTCCCAGTGCTGATTTCACTTACACAAAATGGAACGTTGCGACCAGAAGATTTCTGCTGGCAGGAAGGATCGGACATGGCGTTGCCTGCTTCCCATCTTCCCGCTCTCGCGGCAGTATTCCCTGTGGGCGGCGCGGGATGCGGCAACAATCAATTTCGCGATCCCAAGTGGACCGAACTCGGGCGGGGCAAATAATCAGCGACACGTTTTCGGGTTGCCAGATTGCGGGCGTTGTCGCTGGCTGCGTTTTGCTCCTGTTTCTCAACCTGCCACTTGGCGCCACCAGAGATAGGACAATTTGGTGGTGGGACTCATTGAACTCCTCTGACACTCAATCTGTGATCGTCCTTTGCTTTTTCATCCTTATAGCTGGATTGGCCACCACATTCGTCGGAATGTTTGTGCGAGGATTTGTTCGGGCATGGATTTTCATTGGGTTGTCGGCTTTGAGCCTTATCCTCATCTTGGTGGCCCTTCAAAATTTCTGGCCGGACGGCGCAGAACTCTTTTTCAGCTTGATTTTATTTTATCTTGCCGCTGCTCTGATCGGCACATCGCATTTCCGAAAGAAGGCGCCCGATGCAAAAATCGGAACAATCTTCCAGCCAATTTTCGGCGGCGGTCTTCTCCTGTCGGTCATTGTCTTGACGATTCTGGGGCTTGCACAAAATCGCGGATCACAGATGGAACTTTTTAATGCAGCAAATTTGCCCGGCTGGGCCGTGCTCGTAATCACAGCCGCCGTCATCGGCTCAGTGAGCGCAATAGTATCCGGCATTCTTGGACTCATCGGCATGCGCCAGCGGATGTCAGGAAACCTCTATTGGTCAACATTGGCATTCGCGATTGGATCGGTTGTCCTGCCGTTTATCGCCGCCATGATCTGGGTTTGCGAGTTCGTGAATTCCGCGGATTTGGACGAGAAGGGCATGTGGATTTTTCTTGCGTTCCGTATATGCGCAATTTTCCTGGCTTTTCTGGTTTTGATGAGCATCGGATTGACCGAAGTCCTTATCACCGCTCGCTTTTCGCCTCCGGCGTTGGATCACCCCCAAAGATGAAAGCGCAACTTGCGTATTGACATCACGCCCGCCGCCGTTAGACTTTCCGATCCTTCCGGCTCACGGGTGCGCCGGGAGGTTTTTTGTCTGCAAAAGGACTAGTGATGAGCACGTACATGCCCAAGCCGGGCGAAGTCAAAGGTGACTGGTATATCGTCGATGCGACGGACCAGGTCCTCGGCCGCCTCGCGTCCAAGATTTCCACGATCGTTCAGGGGAAAAATAAGGCCACGTATACCCCCCATGTGGACACCGGCGATTTCGTCATCGTCCTCAACGCCGACAAGATTCGCGTCACCGGCAAGAAGGCGGATGTGTTGGAATACGACACGTACTCCCGCTATCCGGGCGGCCGGCATCTCTACTCCTATAAGCGGATGCACGAACGTCACCCGGACAAGCTCGTCGAACTCGCGATCCGGCGAATGCTCC
This sequence comes from uncultured Phycisphaerales bacterium, assembly GCA_963773725.1. Lineage (GTDB taxonomy): Bacteria > Planctomycetota > Phycisphaerae > Tepidisphaerales > Tepidisphaeraceae > PALSA-1353. The sequence continues at coordinate 782,945 of CAVZCA010000003.1, read as the reverse complement.
CCAAGAGCAAGCTGGGTCACGACATCCTCGGCAAAGTAAAAATTTACAAGGGCAGCGAGCATCCGCACGCGGCCCAGCAGCCCAAGGAACTGAAGCTGGCCCTATGAGCTCGACCCCTGAACTGATCCAGTAGGCCCGTAACATTAAACGTCAAAGCGAAAGCGAAGAAGAATGTCAGACGCAACTGCAACAGGTGAAAAAACTCAGCCGGAAACGGCAGCGAAGGTGAAACCCACTTACACCTGGGGCGTCGGCCGCCGCAAGTCAGCGGTCGCCCGCGTTCGCATCGCGCCGGGCAGCGGCAAGATCGAAGTCAACGGCCGCACGCTCAACGACTATTTCACCGCCGAGCAGGATCGCAAATCGATCTTCGGCCCGCTGGAAGTCACCAACACCGGCGGAAAAATGGACATCTGGGCCCGCTGCAACGGCGGCGGCCACACCGGCCAGGCCGGAGCGATCGTGCTGGGACTGGGCCGTGCCCTGGCCAAGTACGATTCGAGTCTGGAACCGGCTCTCCGCGGCTCCAGGTTCCTCACCCGCGACAGCCGAATGAAGGAACGAAAGAAATACGGCCAGCGCGGCGCGCGCCGGAAGTTCCAGTTCTCCAAGCGATAATTGGATATTCAATAAAAATGCTGAAAAGCCTGTGGCGTTTGCCATGGGCTTTTTTTATCGCCGCAGAAGCCAGTAAACTTTGATGCCAGCCGTTGGGAACACGGTAGATATGCCAGCCATGCAATGAATATAGGATTTGCCAATGCTTTCCTGGATCATTGTCTGTGTCATCATTCTTCTGGTCATTTGCCGCTTTTGGCAGCGCCCCCATCAGCGGTATTCATCAAACCTAACTGGACGCGAGTTTGAGCGGCATTCACCCCAATCGGCAGTCCCAATTCTCGAATACGCCGCAGTAGAATCACTTGCAGGGCGGACGTGTGGGTTTCCAGACCTATTGTATTTTGGCATGGCCGTCGCCTGCTATCTGCTTGCCGGCTATGCGGAGTCGATTATGCCGGGAGGTTACAACTGGGATTACGAATGGGAATATGCCAGCTTTTTGATGACAGTTGCCGCTCTGTCAAGCATAGTGCTTTGCATCGCGGGTATTGCGGGGATCTTCACCACTGGGCGAAAGCGCGTTGCGCTTGTCGTTCTGATCGGGGTCTGGATCACGGGCATTCTGCCGATCTTGATGTTCTTTTTCGCAAAGCGTTGGCTTCAGCGTAACTTTGCGTAGTCATATTCGCCGCGCAGTCAGAACCCGATCGTTGCCCGCTTGATCCTTGAGAATGCGCACCTCGGTAAACTCCGTATGTTCAGCGGCAAGCACACGAGCCGCTTCCGCCTGATCGAACGCGATTTCCAAAAAGATATGCGCTCCCGGCAGCAGCCGCGCCGGAGCCTCGGCCAGAATCCGTCGATGGATCACGAGCCCATCCAGTCCCCCATCCAGCGCGGCCAGCGGCTCATATTCGCGCACGCTGCGATCCAGCCCCGGAATCTGATTCGTCGGAATATAAGGCGGATTGGCGACCAGCAAATGAAACGGATACCGATCGACCAGAGCATCCAGCGGCGCAAATAAATCCCCTTGCTCGACAGTAACGCGGCCCGACAAGCCAAGCCGCTGAATATTCTCACGCGCGATCGCAACGGCGGGTTCACTGATATCCGTGGCCACAACCACCGCTTCCTTGACGTTATGAGCAATCGCCGCCGCGATGCAGCCGCTCCCTGTGCATAGATCGAGAATCCGCGGGGATTCCATTCCAGTCTGGTGCCGAATTAATTGAATCACATTCTCCACCAGCGTTTCAGTATCCGGCCGCGGGATCAGCACATCGCGCGTGACATGAAATTCAAGATTGAAGAAATGTGCCCGCCCGGTGAGATAGGCGACCGGCTCATCCTCAGCAGCCCGGCGGACGAGTTCGCGATAAGCCGACAAATGCTGGGGATCGAGAACGGCGCTCGTAATCCGTGTAGAGCTTGATTCGGGGAACCGCCAGAACATGGGCCAAAAGCAGCTCGGCGCTAAGCCGCGGGGAATCAACCCCCTTTCGCTCAAAGAAGGGGGCTGTCCATTCGAGAAGCCGCCGGACCGTCCATGTCCCATCGGATTCGGGCATCTACTCGGATTGTACACGAACCGGGTGTTTGCTCGCGGCGCTTTATCGCCTAAAATTCCCGTATGCGGGCGGCGGCGCGTAATGGCTTTGTTACTCGTGGCCGTGACGGCTCATGCCGATGTCATCAACCTCACCGACGGAACCAAGGTCGAAGGCAAAATCCAACGCACATCTGATGGCTGGACCGTCACGCAGAAAGACGGAACTGTTCAGATAATCGCGGCTGACAAAGTCGCGTCGATCGAAGCCAGCCGCGGCGGGGATGATATTTCTGTCTCGCAGGATCGTCTCGCATCGCTGCGCCGCGTCGCCGAGCATTTGTCCGATCTTCAGGACATCATCAATCGCTACAAGAAATTCATCGAACAGGCCGGCGATCAATCCGTCGTCGCCGAGGCGAACAAAGACCTCCAGATGTGGCAGGGGCGCCTCGACCAGGGTTTGGTCAAGCTCGGCGATGGATGGATCACCGCCGATGAGCGCGACCGCCGCCGAACTCTGGCCCAGTCCGAAGCCCTGCCCGCCAGAGATCTGATCGCCAGCTACCGCTACAAGGAAGCGGACAAAATTCTGCAGCAGGCGATTCTGGATGATCCGGAATGCCGCGGCACTGCCTCTATCTACAAGGCGTCTCATTCTACAAACAGGACCAGGTCGCCCAGGCCCGCAAGGTTTTCGATGCGGCTAATCAGTTCGTTCCGAGCCACGCCCCGACGCTGAACAACCTGGCCGTGATCGCATGGCGGCAGAAATCATTTGTCGTCGCGATGAGTTTTTATGGTCAGGCGATGATCGCGTCGCCCGAGGCCAAGGAGATTCTCGACAACGTCGCCGAGGCGTTGAACGCCGTGCCGCCTGAGAACAGAAAGGCCCCCGTCGTACTGCAGGCCGTGGCACTCTTCGCCCAGCAGGACGCGCTGCTGCAACAAACAGCCGCGCAGCAGGGCATGTATCGCTGGGGCGCGACGTGGGTGAACGCCAAGCAATTGCAGGATCTGAAAGCCGCCGAGCTCAAAATCAAACAGACGCTGGACAATATTCAACTTCAGAACGATGTTCTGCAGCAGAAGATCGGACAAATCGATTCAGAGATCGATGCCAACCAGCGCGAGATGGATCGGCTGTCGGCATCCAGAACCTACACCGACAAAAACGGCAACGTCATCCAGTTGCCGCTTCCGGATGTCTATTACCAGATTCAGCTCGACACCAAGAAACTCGCCGCCAACAAGCTGGCGCTTTCAGCAGCAGCAAAACGCGCTGCAGATTCGGGCGACGCAAGTTCAGCAGGATCTTCCAGTGCCAAAGTTCACGGGGGTGCAACAGATCATCGGCGTGGACGGAACCCCTCTGCGAGACTTGCCGGGTGCGATCCCCACCACGACCAATTCTCAGGCCAACTGATGCGGCGGCACGTGCAGTTCGTCGGTGTCGATCTCCATCGCTTCCAGAATGCACGAGTCATCCAGGGGGATGCGTGCTTCATCGCGATGGGTCTCCACCATGAGCAGCAATGACGTGCGAGCTTTTTCCGGCACTCATCCAATGACCGGCCTTGAGTGAGCGTGCCGGGGATTTCCTCGACCCACCCAACATAGCAGCCAGTGGACTCCGGCTTGATGATGGTATGAAAGAGCTGACGCATACGAATTATGAAACCTCCGGTCGGCATCGAGGTCAAGAGAATTTTCTGTCGCGACAAGACCGGCCCCACGCCTGAGCTCGGCAGAAACAAACCGACCCAAGGCGCTATTTACCCCTTCTGAACATTTTGGTGCAACTTTTATAGGTCGAATACCGTGCCTTATTTGGAATAGAACTGCATTCGGCTCCGTCTTAGAATTAGATGGAATGTTGTGGCTGAAGGCAATAAACTGATAAGTTTGAAGGAAAATATTATAGAATGTTGAGTATTTCGGCCGATGGGTTCTAGGATTCATAGAGGAAAGAGCATTTGATTCTCGAAATGAGTGTGGTATAAGATAAGATAGGTAAACTTGAAGGCAAGCGCCAACGGCGCATTTTCTCCCCTCCGGAAGACACCGTGCAGCAATGCCGGTGTCTTCTTTTTATTCCATACAGGTCACTTCTCCCTTACCCGATAAACGCATTGAGTCAGCGTTTTATTGTGCAAATGGTTGAGGTCGCATTAGACTCCCACCCATTTCGCATGATCCCAATTGCGTTCTTTGGGAAGGTCGCTTCGATGAAACTTTCTCTCGTATCGATCGAACGGGCCGGCTATGTCAAGCTGGCCGCAGTCGGGGACATCACCAGCAACGATCTTCTGGATGCCGGCGGATCCAATCCTTTCGAGATGGTCCTGGGCGCCTCCTGGGCCACCAACAACATTCTGCTCGATCTCGGCAGAACTGCGTTCATGGATTCGTCCGCGATTGGCTGGCTGATCGACAGCCAGCAGCAAGGTGCAGTCCGCTGGCGGCAAATTCGCCATCCACTCCGCCCAACCCCGCGTCGCGGAACTGATCGATCTTCTAAAACTGCGAACTGTTTTGAATCTCAAAAACGAAGAAACGGCCGCGCATCATTTCATCACTGCCGGCAAAGAGGCAACACATGAACACCGCGCCGAAAACGCCAATGGTTGAAGTCAGCAAGCTCCCCGTCGAACAGGCGGTTTCGAAGCTGGTCTCTTACGCGATCATGCTTCCCGCCAGCGACATCTTTTTCACCAGCAACCAAAACGATCTCACCGTCAGCGTCCGGCATCTCGGGATCGTGCATCCGATCGCGGTCATCCCGCTCGAAATGGGCCGCCGATTTATCTCGCATATAAAAGCGCTCGCGGAAATGGATCTCTCCGAAAAGCGCCGCCCGCAGGATGGAAGATGGATCTACCGCGGCGAAGGGGATCAGGTCGTCGATCTTCGCCTGAACATGATCCCCACGCTGCATGGCGAAGACATCGCCATGCGCGTCCTGAGCCGAAACACCCATCTCTACAAGATCGAAGAGCTCGGACTCAGAAACGATCAACTCGGTGAACTCACCGGCATGCTCGACAACCCCAGCGGACTGATTCTCCTCACCGGCCCAACCGGCTCAGGAAAAACCGCGACGCTCTACGCCTCGCTCGCCCGCCTCAATGACGGCCGCCGCAAGATCAACACCATCGAAGACCCCATCGAACATGCCATGGAAGGGATCCGGCAATCGCAGATCAATCTGCAGATTGATGTCGGTTTCTCCTCGTTGCTCCGGAACATCCTGCGGCAGTCGCCCGATGTCATCATGGTAGGGGAGATTCGCGATTCCGAGACGGCCGAAACAGCCGTCCGTGCCGCAAATAGCGGGCATCTCGTGCTGGCCACCATCCACGCCCCCATCGCCGCCGGAGCGGTGCAGTCCATGCGCGGGCTCGGCGTTCATCCGCACTTTCTCTCGACCTCATTGCTCGGCATCGTCTCCCAGCGGCTCGTCCGGACGCTCTGTGAGAAGTGCAAGACATCGATTTCGATCTTTCGATTGCCCCGCACACGTTTGATGAGGTTCGCCCCTGGCTGGCGGCTGATGAAGGAAAGAAGCTCTACGCCGCCACCGGCTGCCCAAGCTGCCAGATGATGGGCTACGCCGGCCGCACCGGCGTCTTCGAGATATTACGGATCAACCGCAAACTGCGCGACCTGATCGCCGACGGCCGTCCCACACGCGACCTGCGTGAAGCCGCCGTCGCCGACAAGATGCTCGAATTCCGCCAGTCCGCGATGCTGAAGGTCGCCAAGGGCCTCACCAGCACCGAAGAAGTGATCCGCGTTATCCCCTCAGAACATCTCCTGGATGAAGCAGCCTAGAGCGGTTCAAAGCGCATAAAATAAAAAAAGCCCCTGGTAGCTCGGCACGTAAGTGGCCACCAGGAGCAAGGTTGGAGCAACAATCGTTTTACGCGACAAGCGTTTAAGCGCGTCGGCGTCGCATCAGCAAGCCGAGTCCGCCAACCGCGAACAGAGATGCCGATACCGGCTCCGGAACAGAAACCGTTGACAGGGTAATCTGGTCTCCACCGTCGCTGAATATTCCCATGTGATAGAGGACCGAGGTGGTCTCAACATTGTGAGCCCCGTAGGACGAAGGACCCTGCAGTTGAGCCAGCGATTCGGTGCTGTCGAATGAGAAGTCGTCAGTCTGGCCAGGCAGAAGATACGTGGCCGAGGAATTCGCCAGGAACTGAATGGCATTTCCGTCACCAACCGCGTTGCTGGCGTTTGATCCAGTGATGTGCGGGGTCCAACCGGTTGGCTCCGTGATGCTCGTCGGATCGATTTCCATGAAATCGACTCCTGGAACCCAGGCAAACCAGAACGTGCCGATATCACCGGTCGTGGTGAGGTCGGTCGAGGTATTGGTGAGAGTCAGGTTGTACTGAAAATTCCCGCCACCGAGCGAAGTCTGGGAAATCGTTCCCGTGCCAGTCTCCACAGCCGATGCCGTTCCGGCCATCGCTGTCATCAACCCGAGAGCCACCGAAAATGCCGCAATTTTATGAATCTTCATTTGTTGAGCCTCCGTTGAAATGAACAACTCCCGCTGACGTGGCGTTATTCCCCTAATTCGCAAAATGTGATGCTTTTGAAATGGAGGAGATGACGCAATCGGTACAACCCCTACAAACAGACGCAGCAATGCCTCTGATTGCGTCAAATTGCAGTTTTTCAGCAAAGTTTGCCGAAAATCAGGCGCCCCGAAGCGGCCGCCATCTCGCCCCCAGAACCATCAAACCGCAAACAGCCGCCAGCCCCGCGCTCCCCGGCTCGGGAACGTTGTAAAAGCTTTCCAAAACCGCATCAGTCGCCGGCTTGTTCTGCGGATCGAAACTGTTGTCCGTCGCACTCGGAACCTGTGGCGACCATTCCCACCAAAATACCCCATCAAACCACGGCTCCGGAGCCATCGTCTGTAACAACGCTTGATACGCATTCGCCTGCGCCTGAGTATCCTGCGGCGAAGTAACCGTCACTCCAGCCGGGTTCTCCGCCGTCGTGGACTGCGCCTGATATCCCGCCTCGGTGAAGATCACCGGCTCATTCCCCAATCCAGCCCCCACGCGCCAGTTGTTAATCGAGGTCGCTTCATTCCCCCAGCTCGTCAAAAGCGATGATTCCGACGGATCGGCCGTATTGGCCAGTGGGAAATACGCATCGATGCCGATGTAATCCAACTGATTCCACCACGCGATATTTGTGTACCCACCATGGCCCAGATTGTTCCCCGCCCAGTTGGCGGCATAGGTCAGCTTTTCACTGGTATCCCCCTGTGCGGTGTAAATACCGCGAACCCCGCTGATCAGGCTTGTCCAATTCGACGTGTATTGCTCCATATTATTCAACTCGCACCCCACGCTGAACAAATTCACCCCATTCTGCGCCCCCAGCGTCGCGTAATGATCGATAAACGTATCGTAACTCGTGAACCACGCATTCACATTGGCAGCCGAAGGATTGATCATCCCCCGCCAGGTTCCATTGTTTACATCCACCATCGGCTTAAGCAGAACGTTCATCCCCGCCGCATGAATATCGTTGATGGCCGCAATGACCTGCGCATCGCTGGAGCTGTACTTGCTAAAATTAGCCGCAATGCTCGTCGAAGTAACCGACGGCGTGAAATCCCAGATATTCAAAGCAACAGTATTAACACCCACCTCCTGCATGCTCAGCACAGTCGAAGGCGAATCCAGCATGGCCCCAGTCGTGCCGCCGGAGGAGGTGAAGTTCAGATAGGACATGCCGTCATAAAGCAGATCCGCGCGAGCCTCCGCCCCAAATGCGCAGAACACCCCTAACGACAAGATCCAAACCCGGTGTTTCATGAACGACCTTCCGCTATACTAAATTAATACTGGCAATGGGCCTAATATATATGAATCCGGTGGTTTTGGGCAAGAAAAAAACAAGGAAGGGCCATTTAGGTAGGCCAATTCTGCCCCTGATCCGCAGCCGCAGATTTTCACCAGGCACTTCTTAATCCGTCACTAATAATGCCCACCTAGCATCCACATTGCGGGGGCATCCAAACGAGGAGACTGTAATCATGTTCCGATTCCTTCAGGCAGGTGCGGCAATTCTAACCCTCGGCGCGGGCATCGCGATGGCCGATGTTCAGATCCAGGCCGGAGGGGCCACTTTCCCCAATCCAATTTATCAACAATGGATCAAGGATTTCGGCGCGGCTCACAACGACATCAAAATCGCCTACGCCTCCAAGGGTTCGGGCGCCGGCATCGGCGGACTTCTGGACAAAACGTTCGACTTCGCAGGTTCAGACGCTCCGATGAATGAGGATGAGCTGAAAAAAGCCGGCACCGCCAACGGCGATGTCGTTGAGATTCCCTCCGTCGCCGGCGCGGTTGTGCTGGCGTATAACATTCCAGGCCTCTCGGGCGATCTAAATCTTAGCGGGCCGGTCGTCGCCGAATATCTTTCTCGGAACGATCACTAAGTGGAACGACCCCGCCATTGCCGCGCTCAATCCGAACGTGACACTGCCGGCAACCGACATCACCACCGTCCACCGCAGCGACGGCAGCGGCACCAACTTCGTCTTCAGCAGTTTTCTCTCCACTCAAAGCGATGATTTCCAGACCAAGGTAGGCTTCGGCAAGACGGTGAAGTGGCCCAATGGCCAGGGCGGCTCCGGAAACGCCGGCGTCACCCAGGCCGTCCAAAAGACCGAAGGCGCCATCGGCTATATCGAATTGAATTACGCCCTCGCCAAGCATCATTCCCTTCGCCACTCCTTCAAAACAATAACGACAAGTTCGTCAAGGCGTCGCCCCAGAGCGTTTCCGCCGCCGGCGAAGGGGCCGTCAAGGACATGGATGAAGACAAAACACTCGCCGTCCGCCTCTGGAGCCGCGACGGCGATGATGTCTATCCGATCTCCTCATTCACCTACCTGATTTGCTACAAAGACCTGAGCTATCTGAAGGATCAGGCCAAGGCGCAGGCCATCGTGGACTTTTTCTGGTATGCCACGCATGATGGACAGGCCAAGGCGCAGGACCTGACCTACGCTCCGCTGAGTCCCGGCGTGCAGCAGCGGGCGGAACAGGCGATCGAAACGATCACCTTCAACGGCCAGCCGCTGCATCCGTCAAAATAAATGTCAACCGCCGCTGTTGAATTCGATCCCGAGGCCATCACGCGATCCCGCCGTTCCTACGGCGAGCCGGTGATGCGCTGCGCCGCCACGGCTAGCGCGATCGTCATTCTGCTCATGCTGGCGGCCCTGTTAGTCGTGCTGTTCGTGGCCGCCGCTCCAAGCGTGAAGCGATTCGGCGCGGCATTCCTGGCCACCAGCGCCTGGCGGCCAAACTCGCTGCCCGTCCTGAAATTGAATGCCCACGGCAAGCCGATCCGCGATCACCGGACCGGCATGAAAGTCGTGGATCATTACGATCCCCCGCGCTTTGGCGCTCTGGCCCCGGTGGTCGGGAACCGCTCAAACAGCCCTCATCGCGCTGTTCCTCGCAGTTCCCCTTAGCCTCGGATCAGCCCTCTTTCTCGTTCGCATCGCCCCCTATTGGCTGATCACGCCGGTCTCGTTCCTCATCGAATTTCTCGCGGCTATCCCCAGCATCGCCTACGGCCTATGGGGAATGTTCGTCCTCGGCCCCTGGATGGGCGGCCCCGCGCTGGGAAAAGATCGGCGGATTTCTGCCGATGCCCGCCGGACTCGAAAGCCGATTCGCCTGGCTCTTCATGCATATCCCCGGACTTCACTGGCTCGCCGAGCAGCAGATCGGCGGGAAAACAGTTCCGATCGCAACAACAGGCCGCGACATTTTCGTCGCGGGAATCGTTCTTGGCATCATGATTATCCCCATCATCACCGCGATCAGCCGTGATGTGCTGCGAAACGTCCCGCTCGCCCAGATCGAAGGAACGATCGCGCTCGGCGCAACCTGGTGGCAAAGCTGCCGCGAAATGGTCAAGTACAGCCGCAGCGCCCTCTTCGGAGCGATCATCCTCGGATTGGCCCGAGCCTCCGGCGAAACGATGGCCGTCCTCATGGTCATGGGAAGCGCGGTCACCATCGCCACCTCCCCCTTTATGGCCGGAACCACGATGGCATCCACCCTGGCCGGCGAATTCCCCGAAGCGTCAACCAACGATCTTCACCGCGGAGCGCTGATGGAATTGGCCCTGATCCTTCTGATTATGTCCCTGGCGTTCAACATCGTCGCGAGATACCTGGTCGTCGGTAAATCGGCCCGAACCTCCGCGGCACACTAGCGAGCGACTCATGGCAAACATCCAGATCGCCCGAGCCAAAGCCACCAGCCAGATCATGTACGGCGTCTGCACCGCCTGCGCGGTTTTGATCGTCGCCACGCTCATCCTGATCACCGGCTATCTCATGATCATCGGCCTGCATTCGCTCAATTGGCGCTTCTTCGTCAACCTTCCCCAAAGCGATCCGCCGGGAATGCGCAACAGCATCGATGGAACAATCATCCTGGTCGCACTGGCCAGTCTGGCCGGTATTCCCATCGGCATGTTGGCCGGCGTTTATCTATCGGAATACGAAGCCGAATTCAATGCTCGCTGCCCCGGTGCGATTCGTCTCCGACGTCCTCGCGGGAGTGCCAAGCATTGTCGTGGGAATTTTAGGATATGAACTGATCGTCGTCCCGGCGGGAAGCTACAGCGGCTGGGCCGGCGCAGCTGCGCTGGCATTTATCATGGTCCCCATCGTCGCGCGAACCACCGAAGAAATGCTCCGCCTCGTCCCGGTAAGTTATCGCGAAGCTTCCATCGCGCTCGGCGCATCCAAAGCGGGAACGATCCTCAAAGTCGTCATCCCATCCGCAACAGGCAGTCTCGTCACCGGCGCGATGCTGGCCATCGCCCGCGTCGCCGGCGAAACAGCGCCGCTCCTCTTCACCGCGGTCGGCAGCCCCTATCTCGTGCATAACCCCAGCAAGCCATTCCCATCGCTCACACTGCGGATTTACGAATTGTCCAACGAGCCATCGCCCGAAGCGCAGTCGCAGGCCTGGTCAGGCATTCTCGTCCTGATCGCCCTGATCTTCGTGGTAAACCTGGGTGTGCGCTACTTCACGCGTCAGCGCAGGTAAGCGGGATTCAGCTTCGCGATTTCGCAAGACTCATCTGATCGAACATCGCCCGATATTCATCACACGTCGTCTCCAGAAATGCCTCGGCAAAGCCCCGCCCGAACAGATGCATCATCGAACGATATTGATTCAGCCCCAGGATTGACCGCGAATAATCAACCAGCCGAGTCTGCGAAACAAACAAATCGATCGCCGCCCGCTTTTTGTCAGCCACATCCGTGATATCCACCATCCGGTTCGCCGGCAGGGGGGTCCAGACTTCATACCCGCGAATCAGCAGATCGCGCGTCTCGGCAGCCGGCAATCGATCGATCGCTTTTCGCAGAATCCGATTGGTTCCCCAATGATCCCGATGATTGTCCGTCACCGCCGGAACATAAATAACCAGTGGCTTTTTTGCCGCCAGAATCTTCTCCAGCGCCGCCACCATCTCCGGCGTATCCGCCAGCCCGCCGTCCGGTCCATCCAGAAAAACCAGATCCCGCACGCCAATCACTTCGCCCGCTCGGCGGCTTTCCTCTTTTCGTTTATCAGCTAGTAGTTTTTTGGATGCCGGATCGTTCGCCTGTGGATCGCCGGCCATCCCGTCGGTCATGAAGACGAACGTCACCGACGAATTCGCAATCACATGCCGCGCCACCGCGCCGCCCGGCCCGATGATCTCATCATCCATATGCGGCGCCAGCACGACGACAGGCCCGCCAAATTCCGAAATCAATTTCGGCGGCCGGTCAGGCGTCTCCAGCATCAGCCACAATCGAAGTGAATTCCGCGCCCGCTTGGGAACGACAGTGCGCCACGCGAAGAGAACCCATCGTTTGATCAATTGTTTCATGAGAAAAGCTCGCAACCAGCAATAGATTTATCGCCTTGACCTCTTAGTCGTATCATGGGTGATAACGTACCGCATTGGCGCGACGGAGGCGAACACGTTGGCGACGGCGAAAAAATCTGAAATCGGCTGCCTGCGGATCGGCGCTTTATTTCTAATAGCCATCGGCATATGCATCTTCTTTTACCCCAACGGGCGTGACCATCAGCATCCAGCTCAGCGAGGATTGCCCATCTGGACGATCATCGTGTTCAGCTCCGGCTTGATTGTCCCAGGCGTGGGACTGTTGGTGATGGCGGTACCCGTCCGGCGCTGGCAGCTGCGAACTGCAGAGTTGCGCGCGACCAACCCAGATCGCCCGTGGATGTGGAAAACCGACTGGGCCTCGGGCCAAATACCGGATCAGGGTGGCTCGGAAGCCGCGCTGCTTTGGATCGTGGCTCTGATGTTCATTTGCCTCACGGCTCCCTGTGCCGTCGCGTGCCTGCAGGATTGGACTGAGCGCCGTCAGGCGAAGGGACTGATTGGACTCCTATTCCTGGCGGTCGACGTTTTCATCACTGGATGGGCCGTACATTCGACAATTCGTAGTCTTCGCTTCGGAAAATCCGTATTTGAAATTCACACTCTGCCGGCCATGGTGGGCGGCACACTTTCCGGAATGATCCGCATTGATCGTCCCGTCGATTTCCCGCAAGGTGTCGTACTTCGGTTGGCTTGTTTTCGCTTCACCAGCCGCCAAACTGTTGTCTGGGATAGCGAGCAGGCGATCGATCAAATTTTCACCGCATCGCTAGCCAGAGAAATTCCCGTTGTCTTTCGCATTCCCGCCGATGCCCCTCCCTGCGACGACTCCAATCCCAATGATCGAATTCAATGGCGGCTCGAATGCAGAGCGGCAAGCGAGAGCATCCGGTATGTGGTTGGCTTCAACGTCCCGGTGTTTCCAGCTGTGCCGTCCCAGCATCCGAGCAACCCGCCGAAACGATTACGTTGTCCCAGCATGCCGCGCCGGCGATGAAACGGCCAAGCGATACCGGGATATCAATCGCATATTTGCCGGGCGGCGGACGCCGGATCTACTTCGCCCCGATGCGCAATTATTGGCCGGCACTCGGGCCCGCATTCACTACAATTCTTTTCAGCGGGATGGCGATTCTTTTTTGGCGAACGCCACTTCCATCGCTATTTTCAATTTCAGCCGGTGCAGTGGGATTCATCGCCGCTCTGGTTTTGCTTCGCTCCCTGTTTGGCAGCACCACGATCATCGCCCAGCGAGACTTGCTGACGATCCGCAATAGCCTCGCGCTGATTCGCACGCCTTACCGGTTCGACATCAAACAGGTACAAGACATCCAAGCAAAAGTGGCATTTCAAATATTTGACCAGCCCTATTACCGCCTCACCACTATTTTTATTGGAAAGCTTCCATACACGGTGAGAGCGGTCATCGCATCCAAGCGTGACGCCGAGTGGATTGCCAATGAGATCAAAGGAGCGATTGGACTTTCCGCGGAGAGATGAGGGGACTACGCATTCATCAGCATCGCATCACGAAGCTTCATCAGCGCTTCATGCTCGATCTGCCGAACCCGCTCGCGCGTCAGGCCGACACGCTGCCCGATTTCTTTCAGCGTCAATGGATCGTCCCCGTCCAGGCCATACCGCAGCTTGAGAATTTTAGTGGCCCGCAGATCCATCCCCTCCATCAATTCCGAGAGCTGACGAAGCTCATCCTCATCCCGCACAATCTCATCCGGCGGTGGATTATTCGTATCAGCAACCAGCTCATTGATCGTCACTTCACCATCAGCGCTGCCCGATTGCGTCGGCGAGTTATAGGCCTTCTGCGCCTTGCGGATGATCCGCAATTTCTTCGCCGGCATCTTCAGATGTTTCGATAGCTCTTCAATATTCGGCAGACGTCCAAGATGATCTTCCAGCTCCCGATTCGCCTGCTTCACCTTCGACATCATCTCGATCATGTAAGCCGGGATATGGATCGGCTGAACGCTGTTGATCAGCGCCCGTTTGATCGCCTGCTTAATCCACCAGCTCGCGTAGGTGCTGAAGCGCGCCCCGTTCTCCGGATCGAAACCCTCAACCGCCTTAAGCAGCCCGATATTTCCTTCTTCGATCAAATCCGGCAGCGACAATCCCCGGTTCACATAATGCTTTGCGATGTTCACCACCAGCCGCAGATTAGAACTCACCATCTGCTCGCGGGCGACCGGATCATTCTCCCCGACGATGCGCCGGCCTAGCTCTTTTTCCTGCGCCGCCGTCAGCAGCGGAGACTGGTTAATCTGCCGCAGATAGAGTTGTAACCCGGATTGGACGGCAGTTGCAGCCATAAGGTAATGAGGGGGCCACTCCAAAGGCCCGAGAATCCTATCGGTCCCAATCAGGAGTGACTTTTGATGTATAAACGATTGAATCTCCGCCAGTGACAATGATTTGCCATCAAGCGGCTAGAGCGGTTCCACCTTTCCTGTAGCGTCTGCGTTGCATTCCAGCGGGTCGGATGCACGGAAGAGCGACGAAGCGACCCTAATAAACGGGTCGTTGAGGAGCGATGACGCCGCAGACGACCCCCTGGAATGCAACCCTCCGGGTCGCCGCCATTTGCGGCTCATGCGTCGTTGCTCCTCCTCAACGACCCGTCTATTAGGGTCGCTTCGTCGTCACGCCTAGCCTGAGCCGCAAATGGCGGCGACGCAGACGCTACAGGAAAGGTTGAACCGCTCTAAACGGAATGTCCAACGTTATTGGCCGCACCCGGCCTCAAAACAGCTCACTGAATCCCCATCGCCTTAAGTTCCTTCTTGCAGTCCTCATTTCCAGCCGCCGCCCCTTTTTGGAACCACTGAATCGCCTGCTGACGATCCGCCGGCACGCCTTCGCCGTGTTCGTAGAGTTTGCCGATATCCGTCATCGCATCATCATCCCCCGCGTCGGCGCCCTTTTTGAACCATTTCATCGCCTCTCCATAATCGCGCTCAACGCCAAGCCCGCCCTCATAGAGCTCGCCGATATTCGTCATGGCCCCTTCGTCCCCAGCATCCGCCGCCTTGCGATACCACGTCATCGCCTCCACATAATTCTGAGTGACGCCCTCCCCATTGCGGTATCGCTCGCCGATGTTGTTCATCGCCGAAGTGTTCCCCGCATCCGCGGCCTTGCGATACCACTTGATCGCCTCGGTATAACTTTGCGTAACACCAAGCCCCTTTTTGTACAGCAGGCCCACA
The DNA here is from genome assembly GCA_963773725.1 of uncultured Phycisphaerales bacterium. GTDB lineage: Bacteria > Planctomycetota > Phycisphaerae > Tepidisphaerales > Tepidisphaeraceae > PALSA-1353. The sequence continues at coordinate 767,633 of CAVZCA010000003.1, read as the reverse complement.
TGGAACAGGCAATCGCCATCTCCTGAATCTGCTCCCTTCATCGCCCATTTCATCGCCAGGCCATAATCCTGCGCCACTCCCTTTCCGTCCTGATACATCCATGCAAGATTGTCTTCCGCATCGCTGCTCCCCGCATCGGCCGCCTTGAGATACCACTTCATCGCCGCGGCATCATCCTCCTTTACACCCATCGCGTGCTGGTACATCCACCCGATGCTGTCCAGCGCATCGTTGTTTCCTGCGTCAGCCGCCTTGCGGTACCACTCAATCGCCTTCCCGTAATCCTGCTTCACGCCCTGGCCGCTTCGATATATCCAGCCGAGGTTGTCCATCGCGGCAATATTTCCAGCATCGCTCGCCTTCAAATACCACTTCATCGCCGCCGAATAATCCTGCGGCACCCCTTCCCCATGCTGATACAGCCACCCGATATCGGCCATCGCGTCGTCATCGCCCAGATTGGCCGCTTTGGAATACCATCGCATCGCCTCGGCGTAATCCCGCGAAACCCCCTGGCCGTTGTCATACAAGACGCCGATGGATTTCATGGCGTCGCTGTTCCCCGCATCCGCTGACTTGCGATACCACGTCATCGCCGCGACGTGATCCTGCGCGACCCCATTGCCCATGTCATAGAGTTTGGCAAGATTGTCAGCGCCATCGCCATTGCCCGCATCGGCGGACTGACGAAACCATTTCATCGCCGCGGCATAGTCTTTCGCTACCACCTCGCCGTTTTGATACATCAACCCCACGCTGTTTTCCGCATCGCTATTTCCGGCATTCGCAGCAAGGCGGTACCATCTCAACGCCGCTGCATCATCCTTTGCCACTCCTTGCCCATGCTGGTAGAGCCATCCGATATTATCCATGGCGGCATCGTTTCCTCCGGCAGCCGCTATGCGGTGCAACTTCATTGCTTCGGTGTAATCCCGCGCCACCCCATCGCCCGTCTGATACCAGAAGCCAAGCCTTTCAGCCGCGCCCAAATGTCCGGCTTCGGCGGCTCGCCGATACCATTTAACAGCTTCCGCGCGATTCGCAGCAACACCCCATCCTGCTTCGTAAAACGCGCCGATATTGTTCATCCCGTCGTTACTCCCCGCCGCGGCCGCCTTGCGATACCAACTCAGCGCCTCCGTATAATCCTGCTTCACGCCCAGGCCGTTTTGATACATCCACCCGACATTGCATAGCCCGTCTTTGTCTCCCACATCAGCGGCTTTGCGATACCAGATCATCGCCTGAGTCTCATCCTGCGCAATCCCCTGACCCTGTTGGTACATCCCGCCCAAACGATTCATCGCATCGAAGTTCCCTCCCTGCGCCGCCAGCCGATACCACTTTGACGCCTCAATCTCGTCCGGCGCGGCCCCCTGGCCGTTCTCATACAATCCGCCAATCTTGTACATCGCCGCCGCATCCCCCTCCGCCGCCGCCTCGCGATACAACTTCATCACCGCCGTATACTCCGGCCACCCGCCCATTGCTTCGCTGGCTTTCAGCAGCGACGCCGCAAGAGATGCCCTTTTTACACCCGCATCGCCCGCCTTTTTAAGCCAATGCAACGCCGCATAATTATCCTGTGGCACACCCCACCCATTTTGAAACAGCACGCCCAAATTCAGCATCGCAAGATTGCACCCGGCATTCGCCCCTCGTTGAAACCAGCCAAACGCCTCCCAGTAATCCTGCGGCACTCCCTCCGCCTGATCGTAAAGCGTGCCAAGGTTATTCATCGCGTCGGCATCCCCCGCGTCAGCGGCCTCCCGGTAATATTTCATCGCCGCGGCGAAATCCCGATCCACGCCCCATCCATAATCGTACAACACGCCGATGTTGTACTTCGCCATCGAATTCCCCTCGTCAGCCGCCGACTGAAACCACTTCATCGCCTTGGCATAGCCCTGCGCGACTCCCTGGCCATTTTCATACATCACCCCAATATTGTTCATCGCATCGGTGTTCCCCGCATTGACGGCCCTCGAAAACCAGAGCCGCGCCTGTGCGTAATCCTGTCTGACGCCAACGCCATTCTGGTAACACAGACCAAGGTGAAGCATTCCCTGGTCGTTGCCCGCCTCGGCCGCTCTGCGATACCACTTCGCCGCCATGGCGTTGCCGCGAACCACCCCCACCCCTTCTTCAAACAGCGAGCCGATGGCAACCATCGACCGGGTATCCCCGGCGTCAGCCGCGGCGCGAAACCATTTCAGCGCCGTGTACTGATCCCGTTCAACGCCCCATCCGTTGCTATAGAGAACGCCAATGTTGTAGAGAGAATTTTTATTCCCGGCCGCCGCCGCGGGAACATACCACTTCATCGCCTCGCCATAATCCCGCGCCACGCCCGTCCCATTTTCATACATCGCGCCAAGATTGTTCATCGCACTCGCGTTCCCCTTCACCGCCGACTGGCGATACCACTCAATCGCCTTCGTATAGTCTCGCTCAACACCCCACCCGTAATCGTACAACACCCCGACGTTGTACATCCCCATGTCATCGCCGGCGTTCGCCGCCTGCAGAAACCAGGCCATCGCCTCCGCATAATTCCGGCTCACCCCCTGGCCGTTTTCGTACATCACCCCAAGGTTGACCATCGCGCCGCTGTCACCCGCGGCCGCAGCCTGACGATACGATCTTCCCTTCAGCCCGCCTTCTGACGCAACGGCAATAGAGATTGCCCCGAGCGCCGCCAGCCCGAATGCCAGGCAATAAAGATAGGTATTTCGAACCAAGGATCACCTCCACGGATCAGCCGGATGAGGTAATTGACCCGTGTGACATGCAGAAGCCGCGCCCCAATGAGGCGCGGCTTCTAATTCAATCGGAAATCGTCAACCCGTCGCGCTTTACTCTCCCTCCACTCCAATATCGCCCAGCCCGCGCGTCTGTTCGCCGCCCTCGAGGCCGCCGCGCAACCCGCGCTTCTCGGCACGCTCGGATCGAGCGCTCTCGCGAGCCTCTTCCTCTTGTGCCCACTGCGCCCGCTTCAGCGACAAACCGATCTTCCGCTCTTCGCTGTCCACACGGAGAATCTTCACTTCCAGTTCCTGCCCGACCTTCAACATATCCTCGGGCTTCTCCACCTTCTGATCCGAAATTTCCGAGATATGCAGCAAACCTTCCAGGCCCGGCTCCAGTTCCACGAACACGCCGAAGTTGGCGATCTTCGTCACGTGACCCTTCACGACCATGCCCGGCTGATAGTTGGCCGGAATGACCGTCGTCCACGGATCTTCCTGCATCTGCTTGAGGCCGAGCGCAATCCGCTGCTTTTCCTGATCCACGGACAAAACCACCGCCCGGATCGTTTCGCTCTTCTTGAGCACTTCGCTCGGATGCCCGATCTTTTTCGTCCAGGAGAGATCCGAAACGTGCAAGAGCCCGTCGATCCCTTCCTCGATCTCCACAAACGCGCCATAGTTGGCGATGTTGCGGACCTTTCCTTCGACCACCGAGCCCGGCGGATATTTCTCCGCGACGCGTTCCCACGGATTCTCCTCGACCTGCTTCATGCCGAGTGAGATTTCCTGTTTGTCCTTGTTGATCTCCAGGACCTTCACCTTCACCTGCTGGTTCTGGGTGACGACTTCGCTCGGATGATTGATCCGCTTGGTCCAGGACATCTCGCTGATATGCACGAGCCCCTCGACCCCTTCCTGCAATTTACAGAACGCGCCGTACGACATGATGTTCACCACTTCCGCGTCATGAACGCTGCCCACCGGATACCGTTCGCCGATATTCTCCCACGGGCTCGCTTCCTTCTGCTTCAGCCCCAAGGCGATTTTTTCTTTTTCCTTGTCGATCGACAGAACTTTGATTTCGATCTCCTGATCGATCTTCAAAACTTCGCTCGGATGATTGATCCTGCCCCAGCTCATGTCGGTGATATGCAGGAGTCCGTCGATGCCGCCCAGATCGATAAACGCCCCGAAATCCGCGATGTTCTTGACGATCCCCTTGCGCACTTCTCCGACGCTGAGCCCATCCAGCGTCTTTCGCTTCAGCTCTTCGCGCTGCTGCTCGATCATCTTTCGGCGGGAGATGACGATGTTCCGCCGCTCCTCGTCGATCTTCAAAATCACCGCGTCGATCGTCCGCCCGATCCAGTCCGAAATCTCGCCCGGCCGGCGGATATCCACCTGACTGGCGGGAAGGAAAACTGGAACGCCGATATCCACGAGCAACCCGCCCTTGATCTTCTTGGTCACTTTGCCGGAGACAGGATTTCCCTCCTTCTTCGACTTCATGATCGTTTCCCAATTGATGATCCGGTCCGCCTTGCGCTTGCTGATCTTCACAAGGCCCGTGTCCCCCTCCACATCCTCCAGCAAAACGCTGCACTTCATCCCCGACCTTCACATTCTCCGGCTCATCAAATTCCGACCGCTCCAAAACCCCTTCGCTCTTCAGCCCGAGCTCCACGACAAAATCATCGCCAGACGTGCTGGACACTTTTCCCTTAAGAATCGCCCCCGGCGTGAAATCCTGAACCTCGTCCGAAGCCACCAGCTTCGACAAATCGGTGGCCGCGTCTCCCAGCGCTTCCATCACCGCGGTATCCACATCGTCATCAATATTTCCCAGCGAATTAATCAGATTGTAATCGACCATAAAAACCAAATGCGGCGAGCGCCAAGCTCGCCCATGCCTTGTAAATGCGTGGCCAAAAAAAGCCCCCAGCGCCCACGCGATGCCGGAAGCACGATTGTTAAATTCCCGCGGCGGAACGTCCGCCGACAGGCGAACCAAATATGGTAAGGTTTTAGAGGTGGATGAGCAATATCGCCGTCTACGGGTTATCTACGCAGTTTGGAGAATACTGGTTAAAACAGGATACCTTCGGTTTGAGTTCTGGCTAGTTTCGCGCATCGTGTTGCATGCCACAGAAAGTCGTCCGTTATGCAGCTTAGCGCATCGATCGAGAACATTGCACTCGACTTCACCTACGCACTTGTTGCCGGTGACTATGCGAAGGCTCACGGTCTCCTGACTCCATCGCTCCAGCAAGCGGAGTCAACGGCCGATCTCAAGGCGAGTTACCAAGCGATGATTAGTTACACAAAAGCCCCAGTCGACACCATCGAGATTGGTCAGACTATGCCAGCTAGGGAAGTCGATGGTATTCCCGAAAGTCTAGGTTGGGTTACCGTTAATGTTTATTGTCTGCATTCGCCTCACGACACTTGGCTTGAAGGTATCACCGTTTTGGTTGTCAGCCACGGGTCACGGCAGGCAATTGGTCGGATTGTCTGGGGCCGACCCTAACGCTAAGTTTGTAAGGGCGTCACGTTCACTTCCAGATTCACGTCCAATTCCCAAACCTTGCGAATCTCCCATCCGAAAAATAATTCCCCATCGATTTCCGTAAAACACAACCAAAACCTTCACCCCACGGACACTATAGTAGAGGGGGACACATTTTTTGTTCACCGTTCTTCAACAACCGCCCGCTCCAGATCCCTGACCAACCCAAGCCGCCCGGCGTACATTTGCTTAAAACCGGAAACTTCCGGAATAAATGGGAATATTTGCAACCGATCATCGCCCTCGGCAACGCTCAACGCATCCCCCTTGGCTATCTCGGCAACCTTCGCCGCAAATAACGAAGTTGCCACACGACGCCGCATTGGGATATACCAACATCCGCCATGCAAGCCTCAATCCCCCATCCCACCACCGTCTCCTTCACCAACGAAGAAGTCGCCCGGCGATTCGTTCAGTTCCGCCCTCCCATCCAGAACCCGCACTGGCAATGCGAACTTCTCGTCGAACGATCGAACCGAGTCGGCCCCGTCAACGAAGAACCAAAACCCGACGGCTCCCTTGCATCGCTAGCCCTCCTCAATCGCCCGGACCCCTCCTCCGATCTGGAAATCCTCACCCAATCGCTCGATGCTGAAATCGACCCCGCCGATTGGCTCGACCTCTGGCTAGCCCAGCGCCAGATCACGCCAATCTCGGTCAAACGCGCCGGAGCCCTCAGCGGACATATCGGCGACGTGGTCGGCTCCTGGACAATCGACGGCACGCAATGGCTCGGCCGATTCTTCTGCCTCAAAGCCGGCCCGCGATTGGCTCTCCTCTGGTTTCGCGCCAAAGCCGAGGACTATCCCCGCCTCGCCGATGATTGGTTTCTCTCCATGGCGACTTTTTCATTCATCGATGAATCGCCAGGCCCGCTGGCAGAAAAAGTGCGCTGGGTCGCCAACCCGCTGCCGATCCCCTGGCGAGTCGCAATCCCAATTTCATGGACCGTCGTACCCGAACCCGCTACCCCCGAGTGCGCATCGTTCCAGGCAAACTTGGTAAGCCCGGCCGTTCCGCCGGTTTTGCTCGGCAAGCTTTCCTATGCCGTCACACGCGCCGATCAGGCAACGTCGCACGACGACGCGCTGACCAAAGCAATCGCCGCCACCACCGAAGCCGGCATAAAACTTTCATTCCCGCGCATCGTCAGCGAAAAACCATCTCCCCCATACACGGAATCCTGGCTCGTGTTCGCAAAAGCCGACATCAACGGCCAACCCGGCGAATTCCGCTGCCGCATCATGCGCCATCCGCAAGTCTGGGTGATGGCGGTCATTCTCAGCGTCGACACAGCCTCATCCCCACAAGCCTGGATGCGCGCGATGCGCCTGTTGAACGTCGCCACAACCACCATCGAATTCACGTAGAGATCGCACAATATTTAGCGGGCGACCGCAGGTCGCCGGGTTCCGCTAAAGATGATTCGTCGCCTTCCCCGATTTCTCGTGGATCTCCTCCAGATCCGGCTTGATCCCCTTGATATAAGCCTTCGCCGCATCCGGATAATCCTTCATCCGATCCGCGTCCGGATCGGTCAGGATATTCACCTTCTCCAGAGCCAGGCTGCTCATCATGAACGCAAGCTCCTGATCGTTGCTCGCCATGGCCGTCTTGGCTGTGTTGTATCCAACGTAAGCCTGCATATACGAATCCTGATTCCACAGACATCCCGGCTTGAACTCAGCCGAGCGGTCAAAGTTATCACCAATCTGTTTCTGCACCGCGGTGAACCGGTCATGCCAGGCCTGCAATTCATGATGATTCGGATATTTTTTCAGCAGATCATCCACCAGTTGCGTCGCTGAAATCAGTTCCAGCGCGATCGCCCCTTCCGGCTGACGATCCTTGATCGCCTGTTCAAGCTGATCCGCGTTGAATTTCGATTCCCAATAATCGCGCGACGCGATCGGCCCGCTCGTCATCGAGGTCGCATCATTGCTATACAACCCGCTGCCCGGCGCCGCGGCCGCCGGCGCTGCTGGCGACTGAAGCGCCGTCTTCTGCTCATCCGTCAGAATCGCCATGATCTGATCGTCAGCCTGCTTTTCAATCGCCGCGATTTTGGATTTCTGATCGTCCGTCAGATTCGGCAGCGACGCATATTTTGAGTCGATGTCGCCGAAGCATCGCACCGTGGCGCTGAAACAAAAAGCAATCGCCAACAAAAACCCGCTGAACTTTTCGATATGTCGCATGGCCAATTCCTCCGCCTGAGCGCCGAAATACAACCCCCTGTCAGATGCATCTACTCAGATGCGGGTTTTCATACCCTCGCGCACGCTGGGGAGTCAATGAATAAGTTCCCATTTGAGAAAGAGAGTTTGATCGGTGCGCGACGAGATGTGCTTTGCGCATCGAAATGCTCAATCATATTATTTCAACCTATTTTTTCGTTGACATCCATTGAACCAGACCCTACCGTAAGCCGATACCAAATTATTTGTAGTTGGTTATTTGTTCGTTAATTCAGGGGGGAAATCGACCTGTTTTGCGAAGTGGTTGTTCTACGCGCGGATAAAGTGCATCGAAGGGGGCGTCGTTTTTGAGGCTCGCATAGACGCGAATGCCGAAACGGCTCCCAAATGATCGTCTCATCTCTGGTTCCAATCACATTTGACGGAATTTCTCTAGGGCGCAACGCCGCACCCGGCTGGCGGCGATCTGCGTTACCCCATGTTTCAGCCGGAATTTTACCCCTTTGGAGGTCCTATGCTTTGGGCAACAATTTCTCAGCGGTCTTTTAAGAATCATATCGCCACCCTGGCTCTCGCCATTGGCGCTGATGAGTATCGCATCTCAAGTAAATGCAGCCACTTACCCAACCGCCAACCTGCTGACCAATCCCGGCTTCGAAACCAATCTCCTCACCTCCGACGCTAACGTCCTCGGCCCGCCATACTCCCAAAATATCTGGGGCGATGAAGCCTCCACAATCACCGGCGCCACCGCCGGCGTCACCCCGCACAACGGCAAGCTCATGCTCAGCATGACCGACGACGGTCTCGTCGCCACCCAAATCTTCCAACTGATCGATGTCTCCGCATACGCCGCCGACATCAGCGCCGGCAATCTGACCGCCAGCGCCAGCGCCTTCTACAACGCCGATCAGGCCCTTCCCGCGGCCCTCGCCGAAATCAACATCTTCTTCTGGGACAGCAGCGAGAACACGACCGGCCCGACTAACTCAACGACGGCTCAGGTCCTCGACGCCAACCCCGCCACCTGGGAACAGCTCAGCGTCAACAACGTTCCGATTCCCACCAATACCAACTTTATCATCGAGCAGGTCATCTACGGCGATGCCAGCCTCAACGCCAACGACGGCGCCGTCCACGCCGGCTTCGTCGATGATGCCAGCCTGACCCTCGACACCGTCCCGGAGCCCGCATCCCTCGGATTGCTCGCCTTCGGAGCGGTAGGCTTCCTGCGAGTCCGCCGGCAGAAGTAACTATTCGCCATTGAGCCAACAAGAAGGACGCAGAGAAGACAAACTCTTCTCTGCGTCCTCTTCGCGATCTTCGCGTCTTCGCGGTTAAATCTATTTTTCGGTGTCTTTGCCGCTTGCCCGCGATATCGCATCAATCAAATTCTGCGTCGTGTAAAGACTGGTCAGCTTGATCGGCTGATCTTCGTGCGGCCCATAAATCGCCGTCAGCGGAATCCCGCCGCCCGGATTTAATTCGTAAACCTTCGGCCAGCCGGCGGCGTTTTCATCGGTCAGATCGGCCCGAAGCAAAATCACGTTCTCCCGGTGCAATTCCTCCGCCGTACGCGGATCGTGATAGACCGACGCTTCGATCGAAAGGCAATTCGGACACCAGTTGGCGGTGAATTCCACCAGCAGCGGCTTGCCGCTGGCCCGGGCCTCGGCGAACGCCTGCGGCGAATAAGTCTGCCAGGCGATTCCGCCGGTCAATCGCAATGCGATCGTCAGCGAAACCCAGATCACCGCCGCGGCAATCACCAGCGAAGCGATGATCGGAACCGCACGGCGCGAAAGTTGGATCATCCGGACAATCAGAAACACCATCGCCGCGGCAACGACAGCAAAAACAGCCCAGAAGAAATCCCGGCTCGACGCCAAACGCCCCCCGGCGAAATAAACCGCCACCGCCAGCAGCAGAAATCCCATCATCTGCTTCAGCACCGCCGACCAAGGCCCGGTGCGCGGCACCCATCGCGCCAGATTCGGAAACGCGCTGAGAATCAAATACGGCAGCGCCATCCCAATCCCGACTGTGATGATGACGGAAACGCCCATGTAAATCGGCTGGGCCGTCGCCCATGCCAGGAGACCGGCAAACATCGGCGCAGTGCAAGGCGTGGATAAAACCGCCGCCAGAATCCCGAAAACAAAATTTCCCCAAACCGATTCATGGCTCGGCGCCAGCGAGTAAACCGAATCCGGCAGCGCAACCTCAAACAGCCCGAACATCCCCAGCGCCATCACAACTAAAATCGCGACGATCGCCCAGATGAACCACCCATATTTGAATTGCTCACCCCAACTGAAATGAAGCGATGTCCGCAGCGCAACGATCAACACGGCCAGCGCTGCAAAGACCGCGATCACCCCAAGGCTGAACACCGCCCCCAGCATCAAACACCGCGCCCGGTTGTGCTGCGATACTTCAAAAAACCCAATCGCCTTCAACGGCACCACCGGCAAAACGCACGGCATCAGGTTAAACAGCACGCCAACAGCCAACGCGATCGTCAGTGCCAGAAAGATATTGGAAGAACCCAGCTCAAACGTCCGTCCGAAAAAATCCACGGTCGTGCTGGTCGCAACCGTCGCCGGTGCCGATGGCACGCTTCTGGCAAACACCCGCTGATCAAAGTTGGCAAAGATCGATAGATTGTCCGGCGTCACCGTCGCACTAGCCGGCACAATCTGAGTCGTGATCTCGAACGGCTTATTCCGCGACGGTGCAAAGCACGCCCGATCGTTGCAAGCTTGCCAGGTCAGCTTCCCCGAGATCGTCGCATTCCCGGCAATCGCGCTCGTCTTCACCCGCATCGGAAGGTAAACAATCACCTCGCCGGTATAGACGCTCTGCGGCCCCAGCGCGGAGAAATTTTCGATCGTCCCGGGCGGATAAATCGGATCCAGAAACTCCACGTTCGTATTCGGATCGAGCGTGACCTCAAATTTGATGTAATTCACGCCGGACCCCGTCAGCGGCGTATGCGATTGAGCATGCAGCCCCGGATTGATATCTACCACAACCGCAACCACCGCCGTCTGCCCAACCTGAAGCGCGGATGCATTCAATTTAGCCGAATAAGTGGCCGTCTGCGGCGCAGCGGCCAGCGCAATTGCTGGAATCCAGGCAAATAACCCAATTAAGCAGGCAAACTTTCGCACCATCCGCATTCCCATTATTTGTAGCTCAATCGCTCTTGTCTTCATACGGATCGCGGAAGCTTTCGGATTGATTCACACCCCGGGGCGTGTCGGCAGGCCCGCTACGTGCTAAAATCACAGTATGGAAGATTTCGGCGAATACGTCCTGAATCTCGGCAAAGCGGCCAGGAAAGCATCGGCCCAATTGGCCGGTCTGCACGGCGAGGTCAAAACCGCCGCCCTGCGAAAAATGGCCGCCGCGATCCGCGCCGGGCGTGAAACATTATTAGCGGCCAATGCCAAGGATGTCGCCGCCGCCCAGAAGGCGGAGATGAATCCCGCCCTCATCGAACGCCTCAAGCTCAACGACAAGCGGCTCGCCGGCATGGCCGACGGCGTGGAACAGATCGCCGCTCAGGTCGATCCAGGCGGTCAAATTCTCGAAGGGTACGTCCGCCCCAATGGCCTGCGAATCACCAGGATGCGCGTCCCCATCGGCGTCGTTCTCTTCTTTTACGAAAGCCGCCCGAACGTCACCAGCGACGCCGCCGCCCTCTGCATCAAAAGCGGCAACGCCATCATCCTCCGCGGCGGAAAGGAATCAATCCATTCCAATCTCGCGATTGGCAAAATTATTTCCAAATCGCTTTCCGACAGCGGCATCGACCCGGCTACCGTGCAATTGATCGAATCAACCGACCGTGCATTGGTTCCACCGCTGCTGAAGCTCGACAAATATATCGATCTGGTCATTCCGCGCGGCGGCGAAAGCCTGATCCGCGCCGTCGTGAAGGAATCCACCATTCCCGTGCTGAAACATTTCACCGGCAACTGCCATATTTACGTGCACAGCGACGCCGGCGATATGGAAGACAAAGTCCGCAAAATCTGCGTGAACGCAAAGACAAGCTACCCCGGCGGAGCGGTCTGCAACGCGGTGGAAAAGATTTTATTTCACAAGGATGTCGCAGCGAAGTTGCTGCCAAAAGTTTGCCAGGACCTCGCGGCCAAAGGCGTCGAGATTCGCGGCGATGAACAAACGCGATCGCTTTATCCAAGCGCCAAAGCAGCAGAAGAAGCCGATTGGCCGCTGGAATATCTCAGCCTGATCGTGGCGATCAAGATCGTCGATTCACTCGACGCGGCAATCGCCCACATCAACGAATACGGCAGCCATCACACGGACGCCATCGTGAGCAATTCCAAGCCCGCGATCGAGCAATTCGTCACGATGGTCGATTCCGCGAGCATTCTCATCAACGCCAGCACCCGCTTCGCCGACGGCGGCGAATACGGATTAGGCGCCGAGATCGGCATCAGCACCGATAAGCTGCACGCCCGCGGCCCAATGGGTGCGATGGATCTGACAACATATAAGTGGGTCGTCACAGGTGACGGACACGTGCGATAAAATTAAAGAACAGATGATCGGTCACGATCCACGTGACACCAACGTCAGCAGCAAACGGCCCACTCAACAGTAAACAGGCCAGCCGACTACGTCCACCGCGCCATCGCCCGTTATATTCGAGTCAAAAACGTTGGCCGTCACGAACACCGCAACCGATCATCTTCTCATTCAAACACAAACGAATATTCCAATAAGCGTTATTGCTTACCCGCAGACTTAGCTTTGATTTGTTCCAAAATATATTTCCATCCCTTACCAACATTCTCCCGATGTTCAGGAGCAATATCGCCAATCGCCCGATGAGTCAGGCTCAGCAGCGTGCCACCTGATTTTTCCGTCAGCCGATACTGAATATGCGAAGCTACGGGATACGACATGAACATCGGCCCGGTAATCTCAAGCAAGCTGGGCGGCTTGATCACCTGCACATGACCCCAAAAATGCCCGGCATTATTGCCAAGGTCTCTGTACCAGCGCCCGCCCGGCCACGCCTCGAATTTCGTCTGCATCGGTTTGCCGTCCGGGTAGGTTCCGCCCGGGCCAACCTGATAAATAATCGCGTCAAAGACGACGGCGGGGGGCGCCTCGATCTGAATCTCCTGATGAACGTGAAGCAAAAAATTGTCCGGCATCGTCATCGTTCTATCCATGACTGTCACTCCTTGTTGTTAGGGGTTTCGCGCTGCGGTGGATTCAAATTCTTGGCCTTCGCTTCGGCGACGGCCTTAATACGCTGAAGTTGGTGCGTCCAGAATCGCTCGTAGGTTTTGACCCAGTCGTGAATCGGCCTGAGATTTCCGGCGTTGAGCTTGTACATCTGTTTGCGGCCTTCCCGTCGGACATCAACCAAACCCACTTGCCGAAGAACGCCAAGATGCTTGGAAACCTGCGGCTGCGGCCAGCCCAGCGTTTTCACGATCCCATTCACGGCCAATTCGCCGCCCACCAATACATCTAGTACCTGGCGACGCTTCGGTTCCGCGATGGCGTTGAACGGATCAAAAGTTGTCGCTGCACGAGCCATGAACAAATCATATTCCTATATAGGAATATGTCAAGAGAATTTTCTCGCATCTGAAAAAACTGCACGGCCGTCTCGTTTCTGGCCGACATTGCTCAAAGTCCGATATTACGCGCCCGGGCGCTGGAGATTTCATGCCCCTCATGCAGGACGACATCCGCAAGCATTACGAGCAGGCTTGGAAGCAGATGGATGGCAGCGCCCAGGACGAAGCCGCGCTGGTCTATTCCAACCCCGTCGAAGACGGAATTTTGTATCCGGTTTACGAACGCCTGCTGAGCGACCTGAAAGTCATGGTCAATGGCGGCAAGGTGCTCGACGTCGGGGCCGGGTCGGGACGCTGGATTCGATTCTTCACCCGAAATTTCAAGCCCGCTTTTTTAATGGGCGTCGATTTTACCGAAGCCTCGATCGAGCTCCTCAAACGCCGCTATGCCAGTGTCCCGGAGATCAAAACCGCATTTCGCACCGCCGATCTGACCGAGCCGTCGCTCGATCTCGACGAGAAATTTGATCTCATCAACGTCATGAACGTCCTGTTCCACATCCCCGAGCCGGATCGATTCACCGTCGCGATGCGAAATCTGTCCAATCATCTTGCCCCAGGCGGCAGGGTGGTGACGACGGAATATATGCCGCGGCAAACGACGCGCACCAATTGGATGCTGGTCAGAAGCCGCTATGAGATGGAGAGCGCCGCCGCCGCCGCGGGCATGCGGATCGTCGCCATCAAAGCATCCTGCTTCTACGGCAACGATCCAATGGGAGTCGACGGCCCCGACGCCGGCCTGCGGCAACAGTTCAATGCTGTCCGAGGCGGGATCAAGCAGGTTCTGGACATGCAGATGAACGACCAGGTTCGGGAGTTCTTCGTGAAATTCCTGACCGGGATCGAATCCTCAATGCTGAACTTCTGCGCCGAGCGCATCGCCGACGTCGACATGCCCAGCCAAAAATTGGTCGTGTTCGCGGCAGCCTGAATCGGTCAGGACCGTGTTTCCCCGCTCACCCGCTCGGCTTCACATCGTTGGCAACCCGCGTCCTCGCACGGCTCCACGTGCGCCGTCGCATTTCCCTCGCCCAGTGCCAGCTCAATCTCATATTCGATCACGCTCGCAACGCGATGCCCCTGGTCGATGCTCCACCAGGGCGGCACCATGATGTGAAAATCTACCCAGTGATATCTGCCGCTATGGCGATGGCGGAGCTTGTGGTAGCTGCAAATCAGCGGCTCTTTACCGTTTGCGCCGCTGTGCGAGTCGAGAATTTTTCGCAGCAGCTTGGTGTCGGCCGCATCCTGTTCGTCCATCAATCCCGCCGCCGACCGTTTCAAAAGCCGCAGGCCCAGAAACGCCATATACGCGGCGATCGCCAGGGCCGCGACGGGGTCCACCCATTTCCATCCGGTCAGGCGAACGATGGAGATTGCCGCGAGCACGGCCACGCTGTCCACCGCGTCAATCGCCAGATGAATACCTTCCGCTTCCAGCGTCAGCGAGTTCCCTTTTCGCCCCCGATACCAGAGGCAAAATCCCATCACCGCGTTCACAAGTAGCGCCGCTCCCATCAGAACGAGGCCGATATCCAGATGCTCGATCGGCCGCCGCTCCTTGGCCAGAAACGAAAGCCCGATTTTCGCCACGATCACCATGGCGGCCAGGACGATCATCGAACCGTCCAGCCCGGCGGAGAAAAACTCCACCTTGCCATGCCCGTACGGATGTTCCTTGTCGGCGGGGCGGTGCGCCACTTGAAGTGAATACATCGCGAAGCCGGCAGTGAAGACGTTCACAATATTTTCCAGCGCATCAGAAAAAACAGCATCCGACCGCGTCAGAAAATAGGCCACGGATTTGGTGATCAGCAGTGCAATGCTCACCCCAAGAGATGCCCCCGCCCAGCGCAATTCGGAAGTCCTCGCTGCGCCGGATCGGTCGGCTGTGCCGTCAGTGAGGGCCATCTGGCCTCCGGGCGTGGTGAAGCATGCGAGCGATGCTACTCGTCTTGGCGGGCGCTTCCAATCATCCTCCGTTTGAAACGGATATGCCGGGGAACAATAATTTCACGGTTATTAATCCTGATTCGGCGACTTGAATTATCTTAACCCAAACCCAATAATCTCCCGGTAGTATATAGCCGACAAGTCAAAGGAGTACTTGGAGGTTCGATGAGTAGACCCGGCACGGAAAGCCGAACGACTTCAAAGCTTGCCTGGTTCCGAGACTGGGCATCCGACCAACTTGGCGGCATCCGCCACGAGCGTCGGGTTGCGGCTACCGCTTCTTCATTGGTTGACATCACCCTCCCCCTCCACGATCTGACCCGCGCTGAAATCCGGCTCCTGAAAATCGCGGCCTTCGTCCACGATGTCGGCCGATCCGAAAACAACAAAGACCATCCATCCATCGGCGCCCGCATGGTCCGGCGAAACGCCGGCCTCCCCGTGAGTAAGAAACAACGCCGCGCCCTGGCCTATCTCACCCTTCGGCATCGGGGCCTCGTCCCGGCCATCCAGGATGATCCGGCCCTTCGCCGCGTAAACGATCCCGAAACGCTTCGGTTGCTGCTCGGATTCCTCCGCGCCGCCGACGCTCTCGACAGCCGCCGGCTCGCTTCCCCAAGATTGAGCTTTTTCCGCCGCGGCCGGCGAATCCGGATTCTCTGCCATCTGCGGGAAGATTCCGCCGAGGCTCGCCGCGTCTTCTCGCGCCGCAAAAAGTTCAAACTGCTCGAAGAAATGCTCGACTGCCGTATCGAAGTGGTCGTCGTCGATCAGCGCCGGCTCTCCGCCGTCGCCTGAACAATCTTACGCTCTATTCAAAAAGAAAACCCGAATCGCCTTCCCCTCCGGCTTCGCCCGCTGCGAGCCTTCCCGCAATATCCACCCGCGCTGCGTGATCCACGGCATGAATAAATCCCCCGACTGCCGCCCCGGCTCTCCCAGCAAAATCGATCCCCCTTCAGCCAGATGTGCTTTCCAGAACTCGTTCAGAAATTCCCACTGCTTCCGCTCATAGAGAATGTCCGCTCCAAGAATCAGATCGAACTGCTCATCGAGCCGATCGACTTGCCAATTTAACTGACGAATACGAACCCGCTTGCTCAGCGGCATGCAATTCAGCTTGGCGAACAACAGCGCCGGCGTCTCCAAATCCGCCAGCATCACCTGCGCCCCCATCGCCGCCGCGGCCGCGCCGGACAATCCCATCCCGCACCCCAGATCAAGCACGCGGGTGGATTCGGTGAATGTCATCTTCGTCACAGTCGCCGCGATTCCCAATGCGCTTTCCCACAGTTCCGCCCAGTACGGCAGGTGCTGCGGATCCTGCAGGCGGATTCCACTGATCTTCTCGCGGCGATCCTCCTCCGCCACGATCTCATCCAGCACACGATCCGGATCGGCCGCCCGCGTGAAGCGGATCGTCAGGTCGCCAAAGCTCAAGTCCTCGGTTGTCGTCGGATATTTGCGTTGAATCCGCGCCAGCAGCCGATGATACGCCCCATCGTAAATTGAATTCGGATTGGCCGGTGCTGAGTTCACTGTCGCTGATTCGCGGTTTTTGCAGGAGCGATCGGCGTGATCGACCCTTTATCCAGCACCGTGTACCACACCTGGAAAATGACGAAAATCCCGCCCACCACAATTCCCGCCGTCCCAAGAAATGTCAGAAATGAACCAATGATCGCCGCCCCAACGCCAATGCGCAACCGGCTGATCGCCACCGTGAGAAGCGTGACTAACATCCATAATCCGGCAAGGATCGGCCCAACCGCCAGCCACGGCTTAGGCCCGCCGGGGATCAGCGCCAGCAGGCTCGCTCCCATCAAATAAGTAATGACATTGCGAACCAGGATTGGCGGAGCTTTGCTGGTCATATCAAACGCCGTCAGGCGATAAAACATCCAAGCGATAACGCCCGGCAACAGCGCCGCCGCCACTCCGGCCGCGATGCCCTCCAGCAGCGAATTTATCATGTATTGCTGTGGATCGAGATCGATGGTTTTGTCATTCACATAAAAAACGAAATACGCGAACGCCGATTGAATGAGCACCGCCAGAAACCAGATCCCGCCGCAGACGTACCCGAAAATTCTCGCGTCGCTGGAGGTTTCCGGCCGCCGCATTTTCGCCAGAAGCTGCGTCGGCTTGAACATCGCGTCCATCGCCGTCTTGAAGAACGCCCCCAGAAATCCAAACGATCCCCGGTCTTCCCACGGGATTCCCGACCCGGAAACCATCAGGTCCGGACGCATCTCGATCTTTTTTTCCAGGCCTTTGAACCGGAAGTCTTCCGGCGAACTATATTTTGCCACATCGCCTCCGGCTTATCCCCTCTCCCTCTTATCCCCTCTCCCTGGTAATCCGGGGAGAGGGCAAGGGTGAGGGGCCATCATAGTCGATGCTCTCCCGCTTTACATCGTTCGCCCATTTCGGATATGGTTTGCGTGGCGGAGTAACCGCGTGTCAACGCAACAATTCATGCACCGGCGGCTCATCGTAATTTCTTTGCTCCTCTTCTCAGGATGCAGTTCCAAGCTGGAAACAGGCTATGAACCCAAACGGCTCGATATGCCCCTCACCCAGCGCGAAACGCTTTATGCTGACCCATACAGCCAGCAGGCCATGCAGGCCCAGCAGGAAGGGTCCGGCGGAGGCGGCGGTGGTGGTGGCGGAGGCGTTCATCGCCCCGGATCACCTTAGAATCGCACTGGAACAGCCTCGCGGCGCCGCCTAGCATCAATGGATGGGAACCTTGGCAGCGATTGATCCATCTCGTTTCGTCGAGCTTGTCCAGCCGCTTTTGGCTAAAAAAGACGTGCCGGGCCTGCTCGAATTGCTTAAAGCCAAGTGGCGGCCCGAACAAATCCGCGACCTCCTTCGCTCTGAGCATTGCGACGCGAGGAAGGTAGCGCTCCTGGCCCTTGCCCTCGTCGGTCCCACCTGCTGCACTGAAGAACTTTCCCATCAACTCAAAGATCCCGATCCGGTCATCAATGATCTCGCCGAGCATGCCCTCTGGGCGATCTGGCTCCGAAGCGGCCAGACGCCCGAGGCCAATCAACTCGTCTGCCGCGGCGCCGAGTCGCTCGGCACGCGCGATTTCCCTAAGGCCATCGAAATATTCAGCCAGGCCATCCGCATCGATCCCGATTTTGCCGAAGCGTACAACCAGCGTGCAATCGCCTATTACCTCTCGGAAGATTATCAGCGGAGCATCGCCGACTGCCGCCGGGTGATCATGCGAATGCCGTGTCATTTCGGTGCCTGGGCAGGAATGGGCCATTGTCACGCCCATCTCGATGAAATCCCCCAGGCGATTGAATGCTACGAAAAAGCCCTGGCCATCAACCCCCATCTGAATTGTGTCGTGGAAACAGTTCGCGAGTTGAAAAAGCGACAGAATTAGCCGTGAATTCCTACGCCCCCGTCACCGGCAAATTTATCTCCGCCGTCTGGCGGCGAATCGTTCTGGTGCGTATCGCCGAATCCATCGCCATCGCGACAGCCGTGTCATCCGCCCTGGGATTGGCCCTGACGCCGATTCTCTGGTGGCGCGGAGAGTCCGCTTTGCCGCTTGCTCTGGCCATGCTGCTCCTGGGCGCAATCAGTGGATTGATCTGGGGAATCTCCCGGCGTCCCACGCGCTTTCAGGCAGCCGTCGAGGCCGATCGGCAATTGAATCTGCACGATCTGCTCGGCACGGTTTACCTTCTCAGCCATGAAAATAAGCCGGACAATTTCTGGGCCGACACGATTGCCCTCACGAGCGACAATCAATGCCGTTCACTGCGGCCATCCGATGTCGTCGTCAATCAACTGGGTCTTCGCGCTTGGGGCGGCGTTGGAATATTGGGTGCGCTACTCGTCACGATGGGCCTATTCACCGCCCGTCCCATCAACGTCATCGCCGCTGCGCCATTCGCTGAATCGAATTCATCCACATTGCCGCAAAATATCCAACCCTCTTTCGCCTCGGCCAATCAATCACAGGATTTAACCGCTCGCCCACCTGGAATAGGCGGAACCGACGATATTGCCAACCGCAGCGCCGAGCAGAACCAGCCGGACGATTCACACAACGATTCCCCAGAGCCGAAGCACGCTCAAACTCATTCGACTGGAAATAATGCCTCCCCCGGCGGCGGGGCGGCAATCACTCACCCGTTGCAGCTTCCGCTCGAGTCACCAGCCATTGGCCACGCCAGCGCCGGCTTAACGCATTCAGGTCTATCCGCCGCGGGCCAATCCGATTCTCACGCAAACATTCCAGGTGATTCCAACGCCACCACGGCAACCGAAACCGCGAATCATCGATCCCCGCCCTGGACATCAAACCAATGGTCAGAAGATACCGCCGCCGCGCAGGCAGCGATCAATTCCGGAAAAGTCCCCGATTCCGATGCCGATCTCGTCCGGGATTTTTTCCGCCGCGACTAAAAATTTTCATTCCGTCCCGTCAGCATCTTATACGCCTCGATATACCGCTCGCGCGTCCCAGCGCCACATCCTCCGGCAGCGGCGGGGCGGGCGGCTGCTTGTTCCAGTCCAGCTTCTCCAAATAATTCCGCACATACTGCTTATCAAAGCTCGCCTGATCGCGCCCGGCGCATATTCCTTCGCCGGCCAAAACCGGCTGCTGTCCGGCGTCAAAACTTCGTCGATCAGAATGATCCGCCCATCCGGCAACCGGCCGAATTCAAATTTCGTATCCGCGATAATGACGCCGCGCTCCTCCGCATGCCGGGCCGCCAGCGCGTAAAGCTCCAGCGTCCGATTCCGCAATTGTGTCGCCGTCGATTCGCCAATCCGGCTCACCGTCTCCTCAAAGCTGATGTTCATATCATGCCCGGATTCCTCTTTGGTCGCGGGCGTGAAGATCGGTGCCGGCAGCCGCTCGCATTGGGTCAATCCCGCGGGCAGGCTGATGCCACAGACGGTTCTGCTTTTCTGATATTCCTTCCAGCCCGATCCGGCCAGATATCCCCGCGCGACGCATTCAATCGGAATGACCGACGCCTTTTTCACCAGCATCGACCGCCCCTCGATCTGATCCCGATGCGGCTTCAATGATGATGGATAATCAAAAACATTCGCCGCGATCAGATGATTCTCAAACTTCCCCGCAAATTTCTCAAACCAGAAGAGGCTCAGCGACGTGAGAATCTTCCCCTTATCCGGAATTCCATTCGGCATGACGCAGTCAAACGCGCTGATGCGGTCAGTCGCGACGATCAAAAGCTGCTGGCCAAGATCGTAAACATCACGCACTTTTCCACGTCGAACCGGAAACGGCAGCGAAGATTGCAGTAGTGGCGGATTCATCAGCATAGATTACGAAACACCAGCCCCCAAGGCAAAATTTTCAACTCTTAGAGTGGGGGGCGTAACGCTCAATTGTGGTCCGCCCAAATTGCGTTGGCATCAATCCCGGAGAAGGATCTCACGCGGAGACGCGGGGGAAACACAAAGCGATTTCTTCTCCGCGTGCTCCGCGCCTCCGCGTGAGATTTGACTTCAATCGGTCGCTGAGAGCCGCAAGAATAAGTTGCACCCTAGAGTGGGAACGTGCGATTGCCCTGGGGAGAGTGCGAGAGGGCCAATTCCTCACCGCCATTCGGGAAAGGCTTGCAACGCGTCTACTATGTTGTGTACGACGTCGGTGTGAGCGTCTTCCTGCCATGAATCGTTGCGCTGCGGGCCCATGATGCCGAAGGGATGGCCATCATCTTCGATCGCATAAAGGGCGAAAGTCATGGCCTGATGAGCGACCAGCTTATATTCGTCGGAGCCGGTTTCGGCGGCGTACATCGCCAGCACGGCGGCGTAGGTCGTGTTGGCTCCGCCCCACGGGTTGTGGTCGCTGTCCTGCTCGCCACAAATCGCGACGCCGCAGACGACATGTGTGAATGTCCGATTGACAAAATCGATCAGGGTTTTGGCGTGCTGCTTCCACTCGGGATCGATCGCGTCTTTGCGTTCCAGCAGATAGCGTGCCAGATTCAGGGGGGACCACGAATTGCGGTTGTTCGGCTCCGCATGGTCTTCGAAAAACTGGACCCAGAGGTCGCCAGTGGATTGTTCACTTTCGATGCTGCGGATCTGAAAGTCCGCGATCCATTGCCATAGCTGAGCGCGCGGGGTGGCGAATTCGGGATGTTTCAATTCGATCAGCTTGTCGAACAACCGAAGGGGGAATGACATGTCGGCCGATATGGGGCCTCGGCCTTCGCCGGTGCGGTAGTCAACGCGAAATGGCCACGGGGAATGGGTGGCGTCGCCGGGCTGTATGTTCTTGACGAGCACTTCAGCAGTGTGAACGGCCATGTCGAGATAGCGATGGTCGCCGGTCTCCTCATATAGAAGAGCCAGGGCGTAGCCGGCGATAGCGCCTTTGTCCGGCTGGATTTCATACGGATGATCGGCTTGTGATCCGCAATCTTCGGGCTGGGGATAGCGCTCGCTGATTCCGGTTGAGCGGGGGAAGCGTGGATAGTGGCCGATATCCGGCGTCAGCGATTCATTGACCAGATAATCACCCATATATTGCGCGAAACGAAGAACCTCAGGATCCTTTTTGTGGGTGAATTGGTAATACTTCAAATAGGAGATAATGCCCATGCCGTTCTGCATCGCGGGGATGAAGTCGGAGCGATGCGGCAAGGCCGTGTAATCTTTATTCATGAAAGTCATCACGACAAAACGAGGATAGCCATGTTCGATTGGGCAGCGCAGGTAATAGCCCATCTCCCTTTGGAGGGCGTCGCCGAAGGAGGTCCAGGGTTGCAGGATCCCCTCGGTGGAATACTTGGGAGGATGATTGTCGATGGTAATCTGCGCGGCGGCCGAACACGCGAGAAATGTTGAAGCGATGCAGGAGAGAGCAAATCTGGAGTTCATTTGAACGATGTTAACTTAGAGCTTCTAAAAATAGCTATTGAGTCCGCGTACGCCACTAAATCGCCGCCAGCAGTTCATCCAAATCAAAAAAACCAACTACGTATGTTTGGTTGCAGGCAAATCAATATATGCCCCAGCCAAAAGAGAGGCATCATCCACTTTCAGCTTTCGCATGAGCTCGCGCGCAATCCGTGTCCCCTCTTCCACAGACCCATCTGCCGGCAAAACCACCTCAAGCTCAATAAAATCCCCAAGCCCTTCCACTTCATCCAGATGTACCCGCGTGATCCCCACCATCACCAACGTCCGGCGTTTGCGGACGATTCCACGAATGCCATAAGCACTGGCAAGCACTTGACGCATCAACTGCGGATCAGCCACGGGCGCGAGAATGTAGTCCGAACTTTTCGGCCCCGTTTCGTTCGACCGTTCATAGTAAATCAACTCGCTGGACGCACCATTGATCGTGCGCAATTTCAGCCGGCCCGAAGGAGAATTGAAGAACACATCCTCCTGAACCAGCACCTGCGGCGGCGAATCCGACAAACCCCGGGCAAGAAGCAGCGTTTCCTTCAAGTTATTTGCCCGGGCTTTGATCTCGATGTTCCGATTCATGGAATGCGGTCATTCTACACAGGTCTTTCTAAAGTATCTTGATTTGAGGCATTGCCCCGGTCTGCTAAGATGAACTCCCGGCCACTAAATATGTCGATCAAGTTTGAAATCTATCGCGACGGAAACCGGCTGACTCAGTTCACACCCGTGGCGCCGATGGCCATGGGCCCCGAAAGCGTCCCGCTTCCATCCGAAATTTATTTTCGCGACGGACTGCTCATCCTGAACCGCGGCGATGAACATGCCCTCGGCATCGCGCTGCTGTGGGACGTCCCGGGCATCGGCACGCTCCACCTCGAAACCACCCGGCTCCAGCACCGCGATCAGCCATACAATCTCAACGTCGAACTCGCCCGCTTTCGGCTCATGAAGATCGTTCAGAAGCAGGAAGACTGGAACCTCTTCGATTTTCCCAAGGCCGACCGGTTCAGCACGCGATTCCGCGAAGGCCAAAGCCTCTTTGCCGACGCTCTGGGCAAGCTCCACGAACCAAGCGAGGCATCCAAGCTCGCCGATCAATCCCTGGCCATCGCCATCGACCTGTCCGAGCAGCTTTCCGTTTTTCACAGCGAACTATTGATCAATCGCCGCAAGCAGACCCAGGCGTTTGTGAAGCACATCGTCGGCTGCCGGGTCGATCCGGTGGTTCAGAACCAAAAGTACAAGGACACGCTCACCAGCAGTTTTGATTACGCGGTCTTGCCGATCCGCTGGAATCAGCTTCAGCCCCAGGAGCACACCTTCGACGCGGCCGCCGTGGATGAATGGGCCGATCTCCTCTCGCGCAAGCGGATGCCGATCATCGCCGGCCCGCTGATCGATCTCACCGAAGGTGAAGTCCCCGACTGGATGTACATCTGGGAACACGATTTCGACACCCTGCGCGAGTTGGCCTACGAATACGTGCAAAAAGTCGTCACGCGATACCGCAAATCCGTCTCAGTCTGGAACGTCTGTGCCGGCATCCATACCAACAGCGTCTTCACCCTCAGCTTCGAACAGATCATCGAGCTGACAAGACTGCTGATCGCGCAGGTAAAAACGCTCCTCCCCTCGGCCCGTACGCTGGTAACAATCAAATATCCGTTCGGCGAGCACAATTCCCGAAGCCGTTCCAGCGTCCCCCCGATGCTCTACGCCGAAATGGTGGCGCAGGCCGGAATCAGCTTCGAAGCGTTCGGCCTGGAATTTGAAATGGGCGTCCCCTCGCCCGGCATGTTCACGCGCGATCTGTTTCAGTTCAGTTGCATGCTCGACAAATTCTCAACCCTCGGCCGCCCGCTCTTTCTCACCAGCCTCTGTGTGCCGGGACGATCGACTCCCGATCCGCACGATCAATCCGAGGGCAAACTCGATCCGATATTGGCCGGAAAATGGAAACGCCCCTGGGATCCCGATCTCCAGGCCGAATGGCTGGCCGCCGCGTATCGCGTCGCACTCAGCAAGCCATATATCGAATCCATCGCCTGGGGAAACCTGGCCGACATCAGCCCCACCCTCCCCGCCGGCGGCCTGCTCGACGACATGCTCAAACCCAAGCCCGCGTTTGCCAAAATCCAGGAAATGCGAGAGCAATTCCACCAGTGGCAGCGAAAGGTGTGAGCTTGCCCACGCCTTCCCAACGCCGCGGCCTGAGTCTGCTGCTGGGCATCCTCATTCTCATCCTGGCGATCCGATTACTTCTAAACCGCAATACCGTTCCCGATCCCCAGCCGGCCGAAGGACCAAACGCTCGCGAGCTGGCCGATCGCATCGATCCCAACACCGCCTCCGAAGCCGAACTTGCGGCCATACCCAATCTCGGCGAAAAGCGCGCCGAAGCCATCGTCGAATATCGTCGGCAATTCACTCTCCACCATCCCCATCGCCGGGCATTCGCTGTCCTCTCCGATCTCGAGCAAATTCCCGGAATCGGCATAGCCACAACCGAATCGATGGAACCCTATCTCATTTTCCACGTCGAATCCGCCACGCAACCCTAATTGACCCGGCTATAATCCGCTCATGGGCCAATTCCAAGTCGTCAGTCCGTTTCAGCCCGAAGGCGATCAGCCCCAGGCCATCGACAAGCTTGTCGCCGGCATTCAATCCGGCTCAAAATTCCAAACCCTCATGGGTGTCACCGGCTCCGGCAAGACTTTCACGATGGCCCACACGGTCGCCCGCATCAACAGACCCACGCTGGTCATCTCCCACAATAAAACGCTAGCCGCGCAGCTTTACGAGGAATTCAAGGAACTCTTCCCCCACAACGCTGTCGGCTATTTCGTGAGCTATTACGACTACTATCAGCCCGAGGCGTACATCCCCCAGCGCGACATTTACATCGAAAAAGATGCCAGCCGAAATGACGATCTGGATCGTCTCCGTCTCTCGGCCACCAGCAATCTCGTCAGCCGAAACGATGTGCTGCTGGTTGCGTCGGTCTCGTGCATTTTCGGTCTTGGCTCGCCGATCGATTACAAGGCCTCCGTACTCCCCATCCGCCGCGGCGTCGAAACCGACCGCGACGAGATGCTTCGCAAGCTGATCGATCTGCAATACGCGAGAAATGATATCGATTTCAAACGGGCCACATTCCGCGTTCGCGGCGACGTGGTCGAGCTTCACCCATCCTACGAGCAATTCGCCTACCGCATCGAGTTCTTCGGCGACGAGATCAGCGCCATCGACGCGATCAATCCGCTGACGGGTGAAGTCCTGCGATCCGAAGATCAGATATTCATTTATCCCGCCGTTCACTATGTTATGCCCGAAGATCGCGTGCAGAGCGCGGTGCAATCCATCCGTGATGAGCTCGACAAGCAGGTCATGCACCTCCGCGGCCAGGGCAAGCTCCTCGAAGCCCAGCGCCTGCTGGCCCGAACCAAGTACGACATCGAAATGATCCTGGAGGTCGGCTATTGCAGCGGCATCGAAAACTACAGCCGCCATCTAGACGGCCGCCAGCCCGGCGAAAAGCCGTACACGCTGATCGATTATTTCCCCAAGGATTTCCTGCTGGTCATCGATGAATCGCACGTGACGCTCCCGCAGATTCACGCGATGTACAACGGCGACCGCGCCCGCAAGCTGGTCCTCGTCGATCACGGCTTCCGGCTGCCGAGCGCTTTGGACAATCGCCCATTGAAATTCGAGGAATTCGAGACGATGTGGCAGCAGGTCGTCTATGTCTCGGCCACGCCGGGCAAATACGAATTAGAAAAAACCGGCGGTGAAGTGGTCGAGCAGGTCATCCGCCCCACTGGCCTGGTCGATCCGGAAATCATCGTCCATCCCGCGCAGGGCCAGGTCCCGCATCTGCTTACTCAGATCAAGGAGCGTGTCGCAATGGGCCAGCGCGTGCTGGTGACCGCCCTCACCAAACGCCTCGCCGAAGACCTCAGCGCATACATCCAGGAAGCCGGCATTCGCGGCCGCTACCTGCACAGCGAAATCGAGACGCTGGAGCGCGTTGAAATCCTGAGCGATCTTCGCAAAGGTGAATTCGACGTATTGGTCGGCATCAATCTACTGCGAGAAGGACTCGATCTACCGGAAGTCTCGATGGTAGCCATCCTCGACGCCGACAAAGCCGGATTCCTGCGCAGCGAAACATCGCTGATTCAAACCATCGGCCGGGCCGCCCGTAACGTCGATGCGAAGGTGATTCTCTATGCCGATACCATCACCCCAGCGATGCGAAGGGCGATGGACGAAACCACGCGCCGCCGGAAAATTCAGCAGCAATTCAACGCCGATCACGGTATTACGCCAAAAACAATTGAAAAAGCCATCCGCGTCGGAATCGAATCGGAAGTGAAAGCCCGCCGCACCGCGCGGGAAGCGATCCACGAAAGCGAAAGCCAATTCGATCAGGGCGAATTGATCCGTCTGCTGGAAGAGGAAATGCTGGAGGCCGCGAAGAATCTGGAATTCGAGCGCGCCGCCCAGCTTCGCGACAAGCTCAACGAAATGAAAGGCGTCCCGATCATCAAGAGCGGCAGGTCATGGGAGCCCGAAGTAATCGATTCGGACCAGAGGACAAAGATTTGGCGGCCAAAGAGCAAAGGCCGGGGAAAACGAACCGCCAAATGATCCCCTTGGCTTTAGGCGCTAAACGCTATAGCATGAAAGCGTGGCCATCAGGAACTTTCGGGATCGAAGTACGCGCGATATCGCCGCCGGGATAAATTCCAAATTTGCCAGACGCCGCCTGCCCGCCGATTTGCACGAAATCGCCAGAAGGCGGCTGGCGTTTCTCGCTTCGGCGAGTCATTGCGAGACTTGCAGGCATGGCCCGGCCTTAAGTTGCATGCCCTTTCTGGCGATCGGAAAGGGCAACATTCGATCCGAATAAACGATCAATATAGAATCTGCTTCGTTTGGATCGCCGATGATATCGACGACGTGGAAATTACCGACTACCATTGAGAGGAGAACGATCATGACCAAATATTCCGGTGATTTTCCCATTTCGGTTCATCCGGGCGACATCCTGCAGGAGATGTTGGATGAGAAGTCCGTTTCCCAATCCGGTTTGGTGCGCGATCTCGGAACGGATGTCGCGCAATCAACGAAATTTGCCGGCGGCGTCGCGGCATCTCCGCGGAGATGGCGGTGATGTTGGCAAAAGCGTTCAGTACCTCCGCGTCGCTATGGCTGAACTTGCAGAAGAATTGGGAGTTAAGTCAGGTTGATCCCCGTGCCGCTCGCCAGGTCCGTCCGCTTTGCGCATCAGCGTGATTTTGGAGAATCTCCATGCCGTTGCAATTCCCCAAATTCGAAGACATCCGCGACATCATCCAGTTAGCCCGCCGCGAAGATTTACAGGACGACGATGTCACCAGCCGCCTGATGGTTCCCGAAGACGCCGTCGGCGTCGGGACGCTGCTTCAGAAAGAAGTCGGCGTCAGTTGCGGCTTGCCGCTCGTGGAGATGATCTGCCGGGTCTTCGATGAGCGTCTTCGGGTCGAGCCAATCCCAGGATTTCACCTCGATATCATCGAAGGTCGCTACAGCGACGCCCGATCGTTGCCGCTGGTTCGCATTCGCGGGCCGCTTCGTTCGCTTCTTTCCGCCGAGCGGGTCATCCTGAATTTTCTTCAGCACCTCTCCGGCGTGGCCACGACGACGCACCGGTTTGTCCGCCGCGTGAATGGAACAGCCGCGCGAAATTTACGACACCCGCAAAACCCTCCCCGGCCTGCGGGTTCTCGACAAATACGCTGTTCGTTGTGGCGGCGGGCATAATTACCGCATGGGTCTCTACGACGGCTTGCTCGTCAAGGACAACCACATCGCCCCGATTCCCCTGAAGGAATTGGCGGCCTATTTATCCCAGGCCATCGCCCGCAGCCGCTCGGAATCATCCGATCGGCTCATCGAGATCGAGGTAGACAGTCTCGAGCAACTCCGCGAGGTGATGAAGGTCGAGGGGAACTATGTCGTCCTGCTCGACAATATGGATTGCCCGAAAATGCAGACCGCCGTCGAGCTTCGCGATCGCGCCGGCAAGAAAGAGAAAATCCTGCTGGAAGCCTCCGGTGGCGTGACGCTGGAAACGGTCCGCTCCATCGCCCTCACCGGCGTTGATCGCATTGCCGTCGGCGCCATCACCCATTCCGCCCCGGCTCTCGATATCAGCATGGATATCGAAAGCTAGAGCGGTTCCGCTTTCGCCCCGCGTCCCATATATCCGACCATTTCAACCGGCAGCCTCATAATCCTCCGCAAATAAAGCCTGCGGCTGCTTGTCTGTTAAGTCGCGCATACATCTGCGCCGATGAGACAGACGTTCGAGTCGAATTTAACGGAGGAGTGCGATGTTGAAAAGTCGCGCAAATGCAAGCCGGGGTTTCACCCTGGTCGAAATTCTAATCGTGGTCGTGATCCTCGGGATCCTGGCCGCGATCGTGATTCCGCAGTTCACCAACGCGAGCCAGAACGCCCGTGAAAGCAGCCTTCAGAGCACGCTTCAGACTCTTCGGAGTCAGATTCAGTTCTTCAAGCTGCAGCACGGCGATTCGCTGCCCAATCTCGTGACCGACTGGACGCCTTTTACTGGCAGCACCACCTACGGCAATCCGGCCCAGACCTTCGGGCCGTACATGCAGGCGATTCCCGTCAACACGATGAACGGCAACTCCAACGTCGTCGACGGAACCGTCGCCCTCGGCGGCGGAACGGCGCCGACCGTCAGCACCGCCTGCGGCTTCGTCTATGACTACAACAGCGGCAACGGCAGCGGCCAGATTTATGGCACCGACAACACCGGCACCACGCCGGGAACCGTCGTCGCGGGCGCGATTTCCAACAGCGTATTTACCCCTTACTAACGCGGCCAGATAACTTTGCGCTTGCCAGGGCGGATCATTATCCGCCCTCTCTTTTTGGCCGATATTGGGGGCAGGCGAGGAGCCATTTTGAAGGGCACGACGACCCATCTTCCATCGGTCGACGCGCAGGGGTCCGTAGCGGCCCGCGCAAGAGGGCGGCGCGCTTCCATGCGGCAAGCGTTCACGCTGTTGGAGATCATCATCGTCGTAGTCGTCGTCGGTCTTCTGGCCACCGTCGTCCTCCCGCAGTTTAAAAGCGATCACAAACAGGCCCGCCAAATGGCATTGAAGGACGACCTGCAATATCTCCGCACGCAAATCGCCGTCTTCCGGGCGCAGCATCAGGATGTCCCGCCCGGCTATCCCCAGGGCTCGCTCATGATTCGGCCCAGTGGGCCGCTGCTTTGTCGAGCAGATGACCGAGCATTCCGACATCAATCTTAATTTGAGCCCGACGGCATCGCCCGCGTTTCCCTACGGCCCTTATATCAAGCAACTGCCGGTCAATCCGTTCAACGATTCCAGCACGGTGATCATCGTCCCCAACAATCACGCGATGCCCGCGCCCGGCGGCCCCGCCGGCTGGATCTACAAAGCGCAAACCCAGGAAATCATCGCCAATCTCGCGGGGAACGATGACACGGGAATTCCCTATAGCACCTATTAACCCCATGCCGAGCGCCCGTTCAACGCCGCGAAGCCGGCGCAGCGGATTCACGCTCCTCGAAGGCCTCACCGCCTCGGTGATCCTAGCTATCCTGGTTTTGGGCGTCTTCGGCTCGCTCAGCGCCGCCTACCAGGAGAGCGAATCGGTTCGCGCCAGCGCCACAGGCATTTTGCTTGCGAGGCAGCTCGCCGATGAGATCGTCTCCAAGCCGTTCAATCCGACCAATACGCTCGGTGCCGGCGGTCTGACATCGCGCAGTCTCTTTATGGACGTCAGCAATTACAACGGCTATTCCGATGCCAGCACGTCGATGCCGCTGCTCGCCGGCGGATCGCTCGATGTAACCGGCTCGGACGCCTACACAAGAAATGTCTCGGTCTCCGTCGGCGCAGCGCCGTCGATTGATTCCGTTTCCCCAACAAACGACTTTGCGATTGTGACCGTCAGCGTGACCTGTCCCAATGGGCAAATCGTCTCGGTTCCCGAAGTAGTCGCCAATTATTCGCTTCAGTCCAACTAACGCGATGCCAGCGTGTTTTATATGCGTAGATCAGTTGCTTTCATTCCCCGCGGCCCCGTTTGCATTCGCACGCGCGGATTCATTCTCGCCGAATTGCTCGTAGGGCTGGTGATCGTCGCGATGGTCATGCTCGCCCTCTCGTCGGTTCTCTTCGCTGTAGCGGATGGCTGGGACGATCAGGACATCTCCCAATCCACTCAGCTTCAAGCCAACCAGATTTACGCCCGCGTGCAAAACTATCTCTCATCAGCCAAATGCGTCGCGTCATACACCGCCGGCCCGACCAGCGGAGACATCATTTTCCTCTCAGCCAACGATGATTCAGCAGGGCAGATCGAGTGCGGCGAAATCGGGCTCATCATCCAGGATCCGACCACCCATTCCCTCTATCTGTATCACTCAACAGCTCCATATTCAGGACAGGCGACAAACACGATTTCCACAAACCAGTTGGCGACGATCACTCCCGCCCAGGTGGAAGCATGGTCCATGCAACAGGAACTCCTCGGCGGCCCCGGCACTCAGCCGGACACTGGCACGCGGCTCGATGTTGACGGGTTTCAGATCTACGCCACGCAGACAGTCTCCACCGCGTCTCCCGTCACGACTCAACTGCCGATCGTTGAATTCACTCTGACGCTTTCAAAAAATGGGCAGAACACGACGGTGTACAACTCCTCGACGCTTAGGCCATCAACACAACCGCAATAGATATGAGCACCGGACGCCCAAACAATTTCAGAGGGAACGTGCCACGCCAACGCGGCATCGCGCTTCTCCTCGTCCTGCTGGTGATGGCGGTCGCCAGCATTCTCGCCTTCGCGATGCTCTCCGCCGGCGCGCTGCAAGCCACGGCCGGCAGCAATGGCATCACCGCCGCCGCCGCCCAGGCCCAGGCCGAATCCGGCATTCATCTCGCCTCGTATTATCTCACCCACCCGCAGACCGCCCCGGTATCAGCCGGAAATTGGGGACCCACATCCGTCAATTTCGTCTCCACCCAATCCGCATCCATGCCGGGAAGCGTAACCGTGACAGTCACCACCCTCGGGACAAATCTGTATCAGGTCATCACGGTCGGCTCGGTTCCATCTTCAACAGACGGCCAGGCCATCACCCGAACGATCACCGCCCAGCTTGAAGTCATGCCGTCGTATCAGGTCACCGGCGCCGGCGCGTTCAATGCCACCAACGTCACGATCGGCAATGGCGTCACGGTTTCAGGGTCGATCTCCAGCAGCGGTACTTTCAAAATCACCGGCACCGGAGCCGTCAACGGCAACGTTAGCGCATCAAGTTTTTCCGGCAACGCCCCGAGCGGCCAGGAACTCGCCGCCCCATCCTCTCCACCGGCTCCGACCACCGGCACAGTCATCGATTACAGCCAGCCCTATTTCTATCAAGGCGACTCTATACAGCCCCGGAACCGTCAGCGCAGCAGGCGGAACATACGGATCAACCCCATCCAATCCACTCGGAATCTATTTTAACTCCGGCAACCTCACCGTCACCGGCCCTTTGATCATATCCGGAACCCTCTACGTCAAAGGCGGCTCACTCATCGACAAAAGCACGGTCACAATCGGCCCGGTGAACTTGCCCGGTCTGACCTACGGCCTCCCCGCGCTAATTGTCGATCAATCCATCCAAATGAACGGCAGCAACCGAACCCTCACCGTCAGCGGGGTCGTCTGCACAAATTCCGGAATCAGCAACGCCGCCCCGAATGCCTCCACCAAGGTAAACATCACCGGCGCTCTGCTGATCACCAGCGCATCTGGAACAATTACCAACAGCACGGATCAGGTCGCGATTACCTACAACTCCGCTTACACGGATGTCCTCAATCTCGTCGCGAATGAGCCGCCGGCCATCAAGATCATTTCGTGGAGCGAATGAACGATTCAATCAAACTTTTGCCAATTGGAGAATTAAATGAAAACGCACAAGCTTTTAGCAGCCATCGTCGTCCTTCAGATCATCACGATCCTGAACCAGTGGTTCGGAGGTCCGATATCCACGGTTCACGCGCAAATCCCCGATGCCGGCGCCCAGCGAAATGAAATCATCGAGCAGGTCAACAGCAGCAACGATCACCTAAAATCCATAGACGATAAGCTGGACAAATTGATCTCGATTATTCCAGTCCGGCAAGCTTCAGGTCCAGCTTTCAAAGCCCGATGACAATCAACAGAAGTAACCCCGGCCGCCAACCGAGGTTGTGTATGTTTCTGACAATCAATTCAGCAGTTTCGCGAACGAAGTCCGCGCGCGATGCGGCCGTTGCTGCTGTGCGCATGTCGCCGCTTTCACCTTCATCGAAGTCCTCGCGGTCGTTGTGATTCTCGGCATCGCGTCGGCGGTCATCGTCGCCGCAGTTCAGCACGCGCAGCGATCTCGATACCGCCTCCGCCGCCAGAACCGTGATGGCCGATCTGCTCTACGCCCAGAACCGCGCCATCGCCACGCAGAAAATGACTACGTCACTTTCGAGCACGGCCGAGCCAGCAATACGCGCTTTACTGCAATTCATGTCGCCCGCAGCAGATTTTGACCGCACCCAGTCAACCTCAATAATTATCTCCTGACCTTCGGCCAAACGGCCCGAACAACATCTCCAGCGATGTCACCCTCGGCGCTCGTCGAGCTTCAACGGACAAAACACCATCGCGTTCGATGAGCTCGGACGTTCCGTATTCTTATAACGCCGGCATCGCGTCGCCGCTAAGCCAGCCCGGGACCATTGTGCTCAATTGCGGCGACTATTCCCTGACGATTTCAGCGTAGCCCAAGACACGGGAGAAATCACGGTCAACTAACCTGGATCGCAAAACGAAATGTTCCGATTGAATCGCCCACAACTTCATCCCATCGGCATGGACATCGGCCACGACAGCGTGAAGATGCTGCAGCTCGAAGTACGCGAGCAATCGCTCGTGGTTCATGCCTCCGCCCGGCGGATGCTGGAAGTCTCCGGCCCCGCCTGGCTTGCACAGCCCAACCCGCCGAGCTGATTTCCCCGCAGGCCGCCCAGGCGATCACGAACTGCTCAGCGACGGCAATTTCGCCGGCCGCGCCGCCGTCGCGTCATTGCCGCGGCACATTGTCCATGTCAAGAATCTGCGTCTCCTCCGCCATGCCCGCCGCGGAGGTTGGCAGCCGTCATTCAGTTCGAGGCCCGCAGCGTTTTCCCCTTCGACACCCTGAAGCGACAGTCGATTTCCTCGTCGCCGGCGAAATTCGTCAGGGAACCGATGTCCGGCAGGAAGTCATCGTTCTGGCCGCGCAGAATACGCGGATGTGGACCGCTTCGTCGAGCAGCTTCACCGCACCGGGCTGATCGTGGATTCGCTCGATGTCGAGCCGTGCTCCCTCTATCGCACGGTCGATCGCTTCGTGCGCCGCCGCGAGGATGAGCAGGAAGTCCATGTCCTGGTCGATGTCGGCAGCCGCGGCACGCAGGTGCTCATCGGCAAGGGAAGGGAAATCAGCTTTTTCAAGGCGATCGAAATGGGCGGCGCCGATTTCAATCTCGACGTCAGCCGCAAGCTCGGCATCCGCCACGACGAAGCACGAGCCCTCCGCCGCCGCATTGTGGGACCAACGACGACACGCGATCGTCCCGACACCGTCCGCCTGGCCGTCCTCGATGCGACGCGAAGCGTGATGGAAAACCTCACCCGCGAGATTTCGCCTCTGCCTCCGCTATCACTCCGTCACCTTCCGCGGCCAGCGGCCATTGAAAGTGCGCGTGTCGGCGGCGGCGAAGGGGGCGATCCGCAATTGTTGGGGAAGCTCCATTCCTCGCTCGGAATTCCCGTCGAACCGTCGCGTCCGTTGTTCAGCACTCGATAGTGCCGTGATGCGCGGATTTCGATCGCCGCGAAGCCCTCGGGCGAATGGAGCAGTGGCGATGGGACTCGGCTTGAAGCGGTCGCCAGGAAAATTCGCTCGCTCTGGATGGAACCCCGCGCCGCCATCCGCAGGCTGTCAGAATCCAGCCGCCCGCTCCGGTCGCCGCCATCCCCGCGATTCAAGCCACCCCCCAAGCCGCCCGCGCCCTCGCGCAGGAGGTCGCCAATGCGTGAACTGGAATTCCTTCCCGCCTGGTATCCCATGCTTCGCCGCAAGCGGCGAATTCTCGTCTGATGGAAGCCTGGCTGCGGCGTCACTGATCGCCGCGATGCTGGGCCTCTGGATCGTTCTCTCGGCTCACAATGTGATCGCCAGGAATCGCTTCTCGGCACACGCGAGGGAGAACTCCGCAATCCAACTACGATCTGCAGAAGCTCAACGAGCTGGAATCGCTCAAACGCCAGATGTCGGATCAGGCCAAGCTCGATGGCTCATCTGGGCCCGAATCTTGCCGATGGGCCGACTCATGGACGACTCTGGAAAAGAATGCTGCCCAAGGAGAATGGCCCTGCTGGACGTACTCGCTGGAATTTCAGAAGCAGAATCAAGCCGCAAATCGGCCGCCGCGGTCGCCGGGGCCGATCCGACCGTTGATCGTGCATGGTCAACGTCCAACTTCACGGCGTAGTCGCCCAGCGATGTCGAGCTCGGAAACTTCATGATCCAGCTGGCCAACGCGATTCCGCATTGGCTCGGCAGCTCGATCGCCGACAGCCGATCGTTCGCCAGGACGGACATCTGATGCGCGACTTCAGACTTTTCGTTCAGCCTCAACCTGAACGATGCGGAGAACCAGGACTGATGATGCCATCGCTCAAAACACAGATTCACTGGTTCACCCGCGATTCAGCAGTCGCTGCTCGGCGGCATCCTCTTCGTTGGCGTCCTTTTTTTCATGGGCGTCTATCGCCCCGCGACCGACCGGCTCCAGCATCTCGACCGGCCGATCGGGCAAAACGAGCGCGAACTCGCCGTCAGCCAATTGCAGGCCCGTGCTGCCCGCCGGTGCAGGCGGACATCAATCGCCTGCAGGCAAAGCTGGCCGATTTCAAAAAGCTCCCGGCCAACCCCGGCGATCTGGGCCAGTTCGAGATCGAGATGGCCAGCTCTGCCCAGTCGCGACAATCTTCGCGGATGGTCCGTCAGTTGGCCGCGGAACCCCGCGCCGCAGCGATCAGTTCTATGAACTCCCCATCGCTTGAAATTCGACGGAGATTTCCGCGATGTCTTTCCTTCCTCTGCCAGATGGAAGACTCTCCCGCGCTTGACGCGCATCACGAACATGGTCGTTAAAGCCTCCCGATGCCGGTGGGTCGCGTCCAGGTCGATCTGATGTTGAATCTTTACTACTCGGAGGGATGACCATGGCGAATCCGCAAGTCATGACATCCTGGTCCGAAAAAGTGATCGCGGAGCCTCCGCGCCTCGCCGGGCAAATCGTCCACGGTGCTGACCGGCTTGGCCGTGATTCTGGTCATTCGTCTGGATGCGCGATGCTTTTTCGGCGGCCACACAACCGGCCTCCGCCCAGGGCGCTCCGGCCGCAGCTATGCTTCCGATACTCACGGTCGGCTTTCCGATGATTCCGGCGGCGCCGCATCGCCGGCTGAGACGGGTGTGTCGCTTCAGCAATGGGCCCGCCAGCCGTTCGGCCGCTGACTCGCAATCCATTTGCGGTTCCGCTCGATTATTACCCGACCGACGTATCGAAAAACGACGATCCCGACATGCACGTCCGACACTGGTTATTGGAATCTTGTAGCAAAGTCGATGTCCTCGCGAGCCGATCAACAGGAACAGCGGCAAATCCTGATCGATAACGTTCGGATTGCCGCCGAGGCTCGCTGAAACTGGATTCGACCATCATGGGCGCGACGCCGGGCGCGATGGTCAATGGAAACATGGTGCGTGAAGGAAGACGTCGTGGCCGGTTTCCGCGTGCTCAAGATCGAGGCCCGGCAACTCATCGTCGAGCGGGAAGGCGTCAAGCTCGCGATCATGATGAATTAGCCCTGATTCAACGGCTCGCCGCCGTTACGTGTTCGAGGATATTTATGCGGAAGTGGACCCGATCAGCCGGTCTTCTTTTTTGTGCCGTGGCGTCCGTTTATAACGGTCCCGCGGCCTTTGCTGCTGCAGGAAGTCCAGCTAAAGCTCTGTCGATTCTCCGCCACCGGGTAAACTCATCGGCGACGGCGACGCCGCCCCGCCGCCGATTCTTGCCCTCCGCCGGCACCACATTGCTGTTTCGGACGATGGCGGAACTTTCAGCATTCAAATCAACAGCAATATCAGCCTCGTGCAACTCCTCCGGATGATCGGCAACCAGGCGCAGCTCAGCATCGTTCCCAGCAAAGCGGTGGTCGGCACTGTTCCCGGCGATGGATCTTTACAACGTCACCGTCTCCGAAGCCCTCGATGCCGATCCTTCAAAGCAACGGCATGGCCTGGAAGCAGAAGGGCAACCTGATCTACGTCTATTCGCAGAAGGAACTGGAAGACCAGGAAAAGCCGGCCCGCAAGACGACGACCAAAATCATTTGCCGCTGCATTACATCCCGGCATCCGATGCCGATGGCGCTGATCAAACCGGCCCTCAGCACCGAAGCCCATTCGCCGCCACCAAGGATGCCATCAGCGGTATCGACACCGGCGAAGTCGGCACGACCGTTCCACCGGCAGCACCACCAGCGGCGCAACCAGACACCGGTGGAAACAGCGAATCGCCGGCGTCGACATGATCGTCGTCACCGATTACCCGGAAAATCTCGAGCGATTTCGCCAACATCATCAAGCAGGTCGATCGCCGCCCGCAGCAGATTCTCGTCGAGGCGACGATCCTTGAAGCCAACCTCACCGAAAACAACGCCCTGGGGATTGATTTCTCCCTGATGGGCGGCGTGAACTTTCGACACATTGCTGGAACATAACACCACCGTCGCCAGCGCGCTGAGCGGGAATATTCTGAACGCCGCCACTCGCGGCCGCCGGCACCGGCACACCCCGCCAACCGCCAACATCGTCAAACAGGGTTACGCGGGCTTCACCACGGGCAATTATGACACGCAGGTGGGTCCAGGCCGGGCAGGGCGGATTGCAGATCGGCATCGTCCGCAACAATCTGGGCGTCTTCATCCCGCCCTGGAATCCGTCGCCGAACGAACCGTGCTGGCGAATCCCAAAGTCCTGGTCCTGAACAAACAGCCGGGCGAGGTCCAGGTCGGACAGCAATTCGGATACCTGACGACCACCACGGTACCGCAGACCACTTCCACCCAGACCGTTCAATTTCTGAACACGGGCACGATCCTCAGCTTCCGTCCCTACGTCGGCGACGACGGCTACATCCGCATGGAAATCCATCCGGAAGATTCCAACGGCGGCCTCAACGACCTCCAATCTTCCGTTCAAAAATACCACCGAAGTTACCAGCAACCTCTGTGAAAGACGGCAACACGATCGTCATCGGCGGACTGTTCCGGGAGAACACCTCAATCCAACCGCAATCAGGTTCCGTTCTTCGGAGACCTGCCGCTCGTCGGCCCGCTCTTCCGCAGCAAGGCCGACGCGACGCAGCGCCAGGAAATCATCATCCTGCTGACGCCTCACATCATCAAAAATGATGCCGAGTACAGCAAAGCCAGCGAAGAGAGATGAAGGAACCCGAACAGCTTCGCGTTGGCGTCAGAAAGGGAATGATGTGGTTTGGCCGCGAACGCCTCGCCGAATCCGCCTACGAAAACGCCGTCGCGGAAATGAATAAGCCGCATCCAAATCTGGATATGGCTCTCTGGCACCTGAACTGCGCGACCAATCTCAATCCTAAATTCCTCGAAGCGATCGAGATGAAGGAAAAAATCACCGGCAAAGTGGTGACGGACGTGGACAACTCCGCGATCCGCTCGTTCGTCCGCCAGCAGATCATGGCGGAGATCCCGCCGCCCTCCGTCGCGGATGCGACGACGCGGCCAATGCAGTCCCCGGCTACGAAACCATCGCTCGCCGGCGACGCCATTCTCGCCAAGCCCCTGACAGCCGTTCCGATCGAGCCGTATGGCGATCAAACAAACACAGGCAAATAGATGCGCGCACTCACTGATAATCTCGCACTGACGATACGTAAATCCTGCGTGCTGGGTTTCGTGATCATGGGCCTGCTCGCCTCCTGCACCGATTCACACCCCGAGCAGGAGCAGGCCTCGATGAAGCAGTGGAACGACGCTCGTTCATCCGTCTTGGTTGGCTTGGCCGTCGATCAATACAACAACGCCAATTTCGATCGCAGCCGCGCCACGATTGATGAAGCCATCGGCCTCACGCCCGACAGCGCCGCCGCACACCTGCTCTCCGCCAAGTTATACGTCGAGGCAGGCCAACTCGAAGTCGCCGAGAGCGAATTGACCCTCGCCCGCCACGCCGACCCAAACAGCGCCGAAGCCGACTATCTCTCCGGCGTCATCTATCGAGCGCTGGCAGCAACCCGAACGCGCCCTCGAGTTTTATCAGCACGCCTGCGACAAATCGCCGGCGGAATTGGCGTACGTCATGGCCAAGGCCGAGATGCTCGTCGCCATGGATCGCCGCCCCGAAGCACTCACGATGCTCCAGTCCAAGGTCACCTATTTCGAGCACAGCAGCGTGATCCGCGACGAGGTCGGCCTGCTCCTCATGCAGGATGGGCAATATCCGCAGGCCATCGAGATGCTCCGCCGCGCCAGCATCCTCTCATCCGACGATCTGACGATCAAAGAACATCTCGCCCGCGCCCTGTTCTAGGCGCAAAGCTATACGCCGAATCAGCCAGCATCCTGTCGGAGCTGGTCACGAACGGAAAATTCAATCACCGCCCCGATCTATTGACCATGATGGGCGAGTGCCAACTGCAAAGCGGCCGCGCCGGCGATGCCATTCAGAGTTTTCAGGCCGCTTCGGACATGACCCCCGATTCCGTCGAAGTCTGGCTCGGTATCGCCAGAGCCCAACTACAACTCAGCAACTTGACCCGCGCCGATTTCGCCCTCCGGCGATGCGTGTCGATTGATCCAAATAACAGCCAGGTCAATCTGCTTCTCGGATATCTTCGGCTTCGCCAATCACGCTTTGACGAAGCGCATCGACGCCTTCACCCGCGCCAGCCGCCTCGATCCCGCTGACACCGTGGCCCTCTGCATGGTCGGCCTGACGCTCGACAAGCTCGGCCGCGATTCCGAAGCAGCCACCTATTACCAGCAGGCTCTCAAGATTAAACCCGGCGACGAAATGGCCGCCCGGCTCATGACGCGTCTGGATGTACACGAATAAACCTTAGAGGAAGTGACCGTGCGTCCCGGAAAGATTTTATCCATCCTCATGATCGGCCTGCTCGGCGGCGGGGCGCTTTGTTCCATCGCCTCCATCCCTTCCGCCTGGCACACCGGACGCTGGGAATTCGGCGTCCTCGGCGCTGTCCTCTTCGTCACCGGCGGGGCGGCTGGGTTGCTCGCGATCACCAGCTTCCGCAGAAACTGCCGCGTCCTGATCGAGGCCATCCGTCGCATGACCACGCAGGGGACGCTTCACCTCCTCAACACCGACAGCCACGAAATCCGCCCGCTGGTCAGTGCCGTCAACGAAATGGTCGAAGCCGCCGAGTCCTGCATGTCCGAGGCGGTAATCAAGATGAAGGAGCTGGAAATCCAGCTCAAGGTCGCCACCAGCGAGCGGCAACACGCACAGGCGATCATCTACAGCATTTCCGACGCCGTGCTGGTCACCGACACGTTTGACGAACTCGTCCTCGCCAACGAATCCGCCGCCAGAACGTTCCAGTTTGATCTGGATCATTCCCGCCGCTCTCCGGTCGATCAGATCGTCCGCGACGAAAAGCTCGTCGAGCTGATCCGTGACATGCGCCAAAGCAACAGCAAGACCGGCCGGCGAATCGTCGAGCACAAGATCAAAGGCCCGGGCGAAGAACAGCATTTTCAAAGTCACGCTCTCCGCGGTCGCGGATAACAACGATGCCCCCGCCGGCGTCGTCGCCGTCCTGCACGACATGACCCGCGAAAAAGAAGTCGCCGAGCTGAAGAACGACTTCGTTTCCAGCGTCAGCCACGAGCTGCGCACGCCCCTCGCCAGCATCAAGGCGTACGTGGAGATGCTGATCGATGGTGAGGCCGATGACGAAAAAACCACCCAGTGAGTTTTATGAGGTCATCCAAAACGAGGCCAACCGCCTGAGCCGGCTGATTGACAACATTTTGAATATTTCCCGAATCGAGTCCGGCCTGGTGCAGATCAACAAGCAGCCGCAGAGCCTGATGATCATCCTCAAAGAAGCCCTGGAGGTGATCGCTCCGCAAGCCCGAATGAAGCAGATTACGCTCGTCGAGCAACTGACGCCCGTTTTTTATCAGACCAGCGCCGACCGCGACATGCTTTATCAGGCCGTGCTGAATCTACTTGAGCAACGCCGTCAAATACACCCCGGAGCGGGGGACCATAACAGTCCAGACCGCGGTCGATGAAGCCAAACGGAAGGTCATTGCGCGGATAAGTGACACGGGAGTCGGAATTCCCCCCAAGGACCTCCCCTTTGTGTTCGATAAATTCTACAGGGCCGAGGCCAACAACCACATGGCCAAGGGAACCGGCCTGGGACTGTCTCTCGTCAAGCACATTATCGAGACGGTGCATCGCGGACGGATCTTTGTGGAAAGCCACGTGGGCAAGGGAAGCTGCTTTGGCTTTCAACTTGATCTGTGTGATTAGCCACGATTTTTGGGTGAACTGAGGAGCATGATGTCAGTGAAGAAGATCCTGGTTGCCGATGATGAAAGCCACATCCTGCATGTGGTGTCGCTGAAGCTGCGCAACGCGGGCTTTGAGGTTCTGACCGCCGCCGACGGCCAGGAAGCCCTGGAACTCGCGATCTCCGAACGTCCGGACTTGATTGATCACCGATTATCACATGCCGCAGCTTTCCGGACTTGAACTCTGCCGCAAGCTCAAGCACGACCCGATCACCGCGAAAATCCCGGCGATCATGCTCACCGCCCGCGGATATGACCTTGATCTGAAAGACACGCAGGATAGCGGAATCCTGCGGATGTTGAGCAAGCCCTTCAGCCCGAGGGCTCTATTGACGACGGTCAATGAGGTATTGCTCGAAGCCGCAGCCTGAAAGTTCGCCAGTAAGTGACAATATGACGTTGCAGACCGAACATCGTCCAGCCCCTCGCCAGCGGCGAACACTTAATCGTTCCCGCGGCCGTTCTGGACAATCTCGCCGCCCGCTTCCGTTCCTGCGGATTGTTCGTGGTCCTGCTGCACAACGACGGCTCGGTCGTCTATCACGATCCACAGGCCGCCCTCTTCTTCCAGCGCTATGTCCTGCCGCTGCTGCAATACGGCGATCCAACCGAACCCGATCTGCAGGCAAAGCTCGGCAAGATCACCGTTAATTCGCCCGTCATGATCTGGAACAATCTCCCCGGCATCATCCTCGCGACGGTCCCCTGCGTTCAGCGCCGCCAACTCTGTCGGCGTGCTAGCGCTCGCCGGCCGACTCCGGAGATTTCAACCTCGCCGAGGAAATCCTCCGCGTTTGCAGCCGCCTCGGACTCGACGGCGCCTGGCTTCGTCAACAAGCCGAGGAACTTGGTCTCCTACAGCGAAGAAGACATTCAGCGTCAGGCTCGACTGATGCTCGGAACATTCAAGGATCAGGTCCGTCTCGGCAGCCTCGAAGGCGAATTAAATTCGATCTCCGGCCACCTGGCCAACGCCTACGAGGAATTGAGCCTCGTCTATCAGATCAGCGGCGGGATGCGGATCAACCGCCCGGCCCACGATTTCTTCAAGCAGGCCTGCCTCGAAGTTCTCGAAGTCATGGGCGTGCAGGGAATGGGCGTCGCCCTTCAGCGGTGAAAATGTTCACCGCCAGGAACCCGTCCTTTACGGCCCACTCAGCCTCCCGCCGGGCAGCGTTCATCGGCTGGCCGATCAATTGATCCCCATCCTCTGCAAGCAGCAAAGGGCCGCTGCTGATCAACGATCTGGCCAACGACAAAAATTTCAGCTGGCTCTCCAAGCATGTTCACCAGCTCATGGCCGTCCCTCTCCAGCGCGAGGAAGTCGTCCTTGGCTGCCTCTTCACGCTCGGAAAGCCCACCGGCGATTTCGATTCACAGGACAGCAAGCTCCTCAACTCGATCGCCAACGAATCGGCGATCTATCTCGAAAACGCCATGCTGTTCGACGATGTGCACGGCCTGATGATGGGCCTGTCTCCATAGCCTCACCAGCGCGGTTGACGCCAAAGACGCCTACACCTGCGGCCACAGCGAACGCGTCGCAGTTCTCGCGCGTCAGCTCACCCTCGAAGCCGGCATGAGCGAAGCCTTCGCCGAACGCATTTACATGACCGGCCTTCTCCACGACGTCGGCAAGATCGGCGTCCCCGAAAGCGTCCTGCAAAAAACCGGCCGCCTCACTCCCGAAGAATTCGAGCAGATGAAAAAGCACCCGCAGATCGGCGCCAGAATCCTCAGCGACATCAAGCAGATCAGCGACGTCATCCCCGGCGTGCTCCATCACCACGAGCGCTACGGCGGACAGGGCTATCCCTACGGCCTGGTCGGCGAAGATATTCCGCTGATGGGACGAATCATCTGCCTGGCCGATTGTTTCGACGCCATGACCTCCAACCGCACCTACCGCAAGGCGTTGCCGCTTGGAAGTCGCCATGACGGAAATCCGCCGCTGCTCCGGAACGCAATTTGATCCGGCTCTCACCGAGGCATTTCTGCGGATCGATATGGACAAGTTCAAGGAGATCCTGGCCGACCATTCCACCCGCGCCCGGCAGTTGATGGATTCGCAGCCGAGCCTCCGCTGCGCAGTAAAGCGGAGATGTGCCCATGAGCGTCAAGTGCGAAGAATATAGCCAGATTTGCGTTATCGAGGTCACGGGCGATCTTCTCGCCGAAACCGCTGCCGCCGCCAAGAAGGCCATCGAAGATCACGTCGAGCAGCGGCAGATCGTCGATTACGTTGTCGATTTCCAGAAATGCGGTTTCATCGACAGCGACGGGCTCGAATCCCTTCTCTGGATGAAACGCCGATGCGAAGACCTCTTCGGCCGGATGAAGCTCGTGAATCTCGACGAGAACTGTAAGAAAATTCTAGAAATCACCCGGCTGGACCATCACTTTGAATGTCAGGCGGATTTGCCGACGGCTCTAAAGACCATGCGGTGATGAAACATGATCGCAACTCTTGAGCGCAAACCTCTCGGACAACTCCTGCTGGCAAAAGGAGTCATTCAGCAGGAACAGCTCGACCGCGCTCTGGAAGAACAGAAACGCAGCGGCCATCAAAAACTCCTCGGCGAACTCCTCGTCGAACTTCACTTCTGCACTGAAGATCAGATCACCGAATCCCTCGCACAGGCATATTCCGTCCCCTATGCGCGCATCAGCCCGAAGATCGCTGATCCCAAGGTCATCCAGGTTCTCCCCAAGGAATTCCTGGAAAAGCATCAGACACTTCCCCTCTATCTCGTCGCCGGCGTTCTCACGGTCGCCGTCTCCGAGCCGGCCAACGTCTTCCTGCTGGAAGAAATCGAGCGCCTCAGCGGATATCAGGTGCAAGTCGTCGCCGCGACCGGGCGCGACATCAAAAGCACGCTTCAGGCTTACCTGCCCAACGACAAAGTCTTCGTCATCGACGACATCATCGAAGATGTCCAGCCGGAAGAATTTTCGCTCATCGAGCAGCCGGTTCAGGACATCGTCAATCTCGAAGCCGCCGCCGGCGATTCACCCGTCATCAAGCTCGTGAATTACATCGTCTACACCGCGGTGAAGGAGGGGGCCAGCGACATCCACGTCGAGCCGGGCGACGGCGCCCTTCGCATTCGCTATCGCGTCGATGGCTGCCTGACCGAAAAGCTGCGCCCCCGCACCAGATGCACGCGGCCGTCGCCAGCCGAATCAAAATCATGGCCGGCCTCGATATTTCCGAGCGCCGCCTCCCGCAGGACGGCGGCATTCACGTCCTCATGGACAAGCGCCCGATCGACCTCCGCGTCAGCACCATGCCCGGAAAATACGGCGAAAAGGTCGTCATCCGCGTTATCGATAACGACAAGGCCTCCGTCAATCTGGAAAAGCTCGGCTTCGGATACGACACGCTCAAAGCCTGGCGGAAACTGATCAACTATCCCAACGGCATCGTCCTCGTCACCGGCCCGACCGGCTCCGGCAAAAGCACCACGCTCTACGCATCGCTTCAGGAACTCAACCGCGGC
This sequence comes from uncultured Phycisphaerales bacterium, assembly GCA_963773725.1. Taxonomy (GTDB): domain Bacteria; phylum Planctomycetota; class Phycisphaerae; order Tepidisphaerales; family Tepidisphaeraceae; genus PALSA-1353. The sequence goes on along the minus strand of CAVZCA010000003.1, from coordinate 723,311 downwards.
GACGTCAACATCTGCACCGTCGAAGACCCGATCGAATACGCGCTGAATGGCGTCAACCAATTCCAGGTCAACGAAAAAGCCGGCTTCACCTTCGCCACCGCGCTGCGCGCACTGCTTCGCCAGGACCCGGACATCCTGATGGTCGGCGAAATTCGCGACGCCGACACCGCCAAGCTCGCCACGCAGGCCGCCCTCACCGGACACCTGGTCCTCAGCACGCTGCACACGAACGACGCGCCCGGCGGCTATCACCCGCCTCTACAATATCGGCATCGAACCCTATCTCGTCGGCGCAACCGTCGTCGGCGTCATGGCCCAGCGCCTCGTTCGCAAGCTCTGCCAGAATTGCAAAGAATCCTACGCCCCCAGCGTGAACGAAAAACGCCAGATGGAACGCATCGCCGGCAGCGTTGACACCCTCTTCAAAGCCCGCGGCTGTCAGCAGTGCCGCAACCTCGGCTACAGCGGCCGCATCGGAATTTACGAGCTGATCGTCCCCGATGACGCCCTGATCGAATGCATCAGCCAGGGCGCCGTCGCTCAACGATCTCCGCGACATGGCCAAGAAGCAGGGCATGACCTCGCTCCGCAGCGACGGCATCGAAAAAGTAAAAGCCGGGATCACTACCCTGGAGGAAATCTATCGTGTCACGGCATGAGTGAGATTGCCAATTGCCTATTTCCAATTTCCTATTGAAAAAGCCAACAACCGCAACCGCATTTCAATAGGCAATAGGAAATAGGCAATAGGAAATAGGAAATAACAATGACGACTTTCGCATACACCGCTCGCGATCAACTCGGCTCAGCCGTCAACGGCACCCTCGTCGCTGAATCCATCGAGCGCGCCGGACAAATGATCCGCGCCGAAGGAAAATATCCGACAACCATCCGCCCCGCGGATCCAACCGCCGATGCCGGCCCGATGCGCCGCGCGGATTGCGCATGTCGCGCAAAGACCTCATCCTCATCGCAACGCAACTGGCGATCATGATCGACACCGGCGTCACCCTCAGCGACGCCCTCGATTGCATTTCCGCCCAGGCCGAAAAACCCAAGGTCAAGAGAATCGTCGAGGACATCCGCCAGGAAGTGCAGTCCGGCGTCGATTTCAGCACCGCGCTTCTCCGCCATCCCCGCGCTTTCCCAAAATTATTCGTATCCCTCATCTCCGCCAGCGAAAAAAGCGGCATGATGGGCAAACTCCTCCAGCGCGCCACCAGTTATTTGCGCGATGAGCACGACACCATTCGCCGCGTCCGCGGCGCACTGACCTATCCGGCCATCATGCTCGCGTTCGCCATCAGCACCACGACGTTCCTCCTCGCCTTCGTGCTCCCCAAATTCACCGCCATCTACGCATCCAAAAAAGCCGCGCTGCCCGAGCCCACGAAAATCCTGATGGCCGCCAGCAACTTCATCTGCACCCAGTGGCCCCTTCTAATCGCAGCCATCGGCACAACAGTCTTCGGCGTAGCCATGATCCTCCGCACCAAACGCGGCGCGCGGGTCTTCCACTACCTGCAACTCAACATCCCGCTGCTCGGCGCACTCTTCCGCAAGCTCTATCTCTCCAGAGGCCTGAGAATGATCGGCACCATGGCCGGCGCCGGCGTCAGCCTGGTCGATTGCGTCAAAACCGCGCAGGAACTTTGCGAGAATTCCTATTTCAAAGATCTCTGGAGCGAAGTCTCGCAGCAGATCCAAGCCGGCAAACAATTCTCCGACCCCCTCTTCCGCAACCCACTCGTCCCGCAGCTCAGTCTCCCAAATGCTCCACAGCGCCGAGCGCAGCGGCAAGCTCGCCCAGGTCATGGAACAAGTCTCCGGCTTCGCCGAGGAAGAGCTGAAGCAAACCATTATCGACATGACCCGCTACATCGAGCCGCTCATGATCCTCATCATGGGCGCAATCATTGGCTCAGTCGTCCTGGCCCTTATGCTCCCCATCTTCACGATCAGCAAAGTCATTGTGCGGTAAGATTTTCGACGTTTTTTCCGCCACTAATTGACGCAATTCAGTGCGGGGGCCGCAACGCTTTTTACTCCAATATTTGCCTACTTCCGTGGTATTTGAAAACTACGCAAATGGAGTCCGAAAATAACGCCTGTTTGATTTGATATCTTTCCGGAAACGGCCATAAATCCAGCCACAAAATAAACTTGCCGTCACCCCAAAATCGCATAGATTTCATGAGCCAAAAGGAGGGTGAAATTCAAAGCCGACCTCCCGTGGCGGAGGACAGAATAAGCACTTCTCAATCCACGTAAATCAGGTGATGGAAATATGCAAGCAACTAGGAAAATGAATACGTCGTTGGCTTTATCGATCGCGGTTACGTTCACCCTCGCGGCAAAGCCTGTCCACAGTGCAGTTCTGACACTGTATTACGACAACATTTACGTTATCGCACCCGATGCCGTTACGGTCCTGCAGACCTACAACTATGCCAGCACGGGCGGAAATTACTCTGAGATACCGACCACCATTAATATCGCAGTTGGAGATACTTTTGAATTCGGGATTGATGCTGTTGTTACGGATAATGTCAATCCCGACGCCGGCAATGCCACGGGAACGGCGGGTCATATTGCCGTCCAGCCTTCATTTCTCGGCCTGAATAGTCTTAGCATTAAAATTCCTTCCACCGATACTAATGCCAGCACACTTGTTCCAAATATTTCGGGTCCTCCCTATCCTCCACTCATTAACGACCCAACCTCTCCACCCCGATATAACAGTACCGCTTCACTCAACAATAATACTGGCCTTGGAACTTCAGTCGGCCCGAACAACAATCCGGAAGGATTCGTTCCCACCTGGACCCTCAGCCAAGAAGGTGAGGTTTCTCCCACAAGCCCTACCGGCGGCGATGTTGGAGATCTCGGCACGATTTTACAAAACGCCGGCCCGGTAAACTCCAATACTGTCAATGGCGCCAATATCCTGGCGCAGTATGGCGCAGCGACGGCTACCTTTGGCAACGCGACGGATTTTTTCGACTCACTCTCCTATAGTGCGATCCAACCTGGAACTGTGACCCTATCTCCAATCATTGATGTAGCAAGTTCCTATTGGACAAACACCCAGCTCGGATCGAGCAGCGTTGTGTCTGGCTATTTTGCGCAACTATTCAAACAACCTGGAGGTGTGATCAGTAACTTGCCGGATATGGTGATCGACATCTCGCCGGTTCCGGAGCCTACCACCCTCAGTCTTGTTGCCTTGGGTGCTCTCGGATTGCTGGCCCGCCGGCGGCCAGTCGTCCATGCAAGTCAGCGGGATAAACCGCTAACAAAATAAATGACGCGCCCTTTGTGCAGACACGGAGAATCAACTCTCCCGGGACACATGAATCGCCAGGTAGAAATATGAAATCACCCAGAAAATTAAGAATGTCATCGATGTTGTCTATGGCGGCAGCCACGACCATAAAGATGAATGCCGCTCACTCTGCTGAACTCACCCTGTATTATGACAATATCAACGTAGTCGCATCAGACGGCACAACGATTGTTCAGTCATATAACTACAGCACCTCGGGTGGAGACTATTCACAGATACCCACAACGTTCAACATTGCCGTGGGGAATACTTTTGAATTCGGCATCGATGCTGTGGTTACCAACAACATCAATCCCGTTGCCGGTGAACTCACCGGTACCCAAAGAGTGGTGTTAGGCAAGACTATTACGAATCAGGCTGTGCAACCTTCTTTTCTAGGCTTGGCTAACTTCAGTATTGTTGTTCCCTCAACTGATATCAGTGCCGCCAAGCTTGTTCCGGTGACTTCCGGGCAGCTCTTCGGCACATTCGCAGGTGTGCGAGACTACCACAGCACCGCCTCACTCAATAATCAAAGCGGTGTTGGAACTTCGGTAGGACCGAACAACAATCCCAGTGGGTTTGTTCCCGATTGGGATAACGGCATCGTGGGCGATGAAGCACCTATGAGCAGCAGCGCCGGAGATGTTGGAGATTATTTTCCAATCTTTCAGGGCAACGGACTTATAGCCTCAAATACCACAACAGGTGCCAGCACTATTGGGCAGTATGGCGCCGAAACGGCGAGCTTTGGCAATGCGACCGACTTCTTCGACTCCCTTTCATACACGGCCGTTCGCCCTGGAGGAGTGATGCTTTCGGCTGCAGTGGATCCGAAAGGGTCGAGCTATTGGACCAATACGCAGCCTGGCTCGACGACCGTTGCTTCCGGTTATATTTCCCAATCCTTTAACCAACCCGGCGACGTGATTGACACTTTGCCATCCCTGGTGGTTAACATACTCGGCGCATTGAGCGGTCAATCGGTCATTTCATTGACTCCGGGATTAATTCCCTTTACGCGCTTGAACCCGCCTACAACCTATGGTCCGTCACTTGGCGCAATTTTCGTTTCCGGCCAAAATGGCAGCTATAACATTTCTCAATTAACCGGCCTCAATTCTCCAATCGGTTACGTGGAACCTTTTGGGTTTGATCCTGCGACCGACGATGAAATCTATGCTTTCGATATATTGGTAAATGGCGTGCAGGCAAACACGGCGCAGATCGACGCTTTGGTAAATGCCATTAACCTCGGTGATATCGCAGTTCCAGCCTCGCCGGGCGTGATGGCTGCGGATACCTATGCCGGCCTCCCGACTACTGATTCGAATCCCTTCGCGAGCCAATATAATATTTTCTGGAAGCGGCCGCCCCTCCGAGTTCCGACAATTACCTCGGCTTCGACCTAACCTTTAACAACGACTTCAATCTCATCGGTTACAGTGTCGCGGCTGTAGCAGTCGTTCCAGAGCCGATGAGCGTCAGCCTCCTGACCCTCAGCGCGATGAGCTTACTCATTCACCGCCCGCGCCGCAGACGCGGCATCTAACCCCAAAAAATCTCAAACCAACGTCCGCGGCCGAATCCACCGATCCAATGTCGGCGTCAACAACACAATAATCAGCAGCGCAATATAAGGCCCCATTGCCACCGACGCATAAAGCTGCAACACCGCCGACAATAGCCCCAACCCAATCGCAAAAATCGCCCGCCCGCGCCGCGTGATCGGCCGCAATCCCGGCGCCGTCGCCAAATAAAACAGCGTCAGCAGCAGCGGCGAAGCGAATATCTCGTAATTCACAAACGTCAGCGCCGTCGGCCAACCCAGATAATGGCTTCGAAACGCCAGCCAGTGCCATTGTGCCCCCAGGTCCGTAATGTAAACCGGGATCGGCAGGATCAGCAGCCCAGCCATCGCCGCCAATGTCCCCAGCACTGGAATCCGAAAATCAATCAATCCCTGAAGCAGCAAAAACAATCCCCCCGCGATGATCGCAACCGCGCTCCCATTGCCAATCACTCCGCTATGCCCCGCGATGATCAGATTTTCCAACGGCGGCATCTGGTCCCGGATCAGCATCTGCATCGTCAGCGACGCCCGCTCCGGCCGCTGCTGCGACGCCGTATACGCCAGCAGCACGTCTCCCACCGGCTCCATCCGCACCGAATCAAATCCCGACGCCGACCTGCGGCTGATCCACGGCGCCTCCTCCGATGTCTCCAGGTCCGCCGGCTCCGCATCCAGCAAATCCCCCGTCACCATCCGGTCCAGGCGCAGCACATACTGCGGCTCCAACAGCTCGTGAAACAAAACGAACAGCAGCAAAACCGTCACCACCGACGGCGGAACCCGCTGTGTCCCCAATCCCCCCAGCAGCCAGCTCAATAGCGCCAGCGTCACTCCAGCCGCCGGCAAAATCGGCCAGACCGCGCGGCCGTTCATCGGCGTCATTGTGAAAAGATGCGCCGGCAGCATCAGCGACACGATGATCGCCAGCCAGAGGCAGTGCCACATTCGCACCTGCCGTCCATGCCAGCCGACTTGCCGAAGGATTGCCATCGTCGCCAGCGCGCTGCCGACGACGACAATCGTCGTCCCCGCCGCCCGCCAGCCGAACACCAGCAATCCCGCCGTCAGCGGAAACAGCGTCGATAGAATTTGCAGCGTCAGGAATGTCCCCACCCCAATTCCGCTATGCAGCGGCGACGGCCGGGCTTTGATCACTGCCGGAGCGACCTCGGACATGCAGCTAAGCGTAACGCAGAAATTCCCAAATCCGAAATCCGCCCGCGATACAGATCATTGCACCGAAGAGTTTTGCAAAAGCGCAACCTGATACACCATCTCCAGCCGCCGCGCCTTTTTCTTCGTCAACAACTGATACCCCTTGGCATGCATTTCAGAATTGAACAGATGCGCCTCGTTGATCGCGTCCGCTATAAAAAGCATGCACAATCCGCCGATCACATTTGCCGCCACTTGCCCGGTCGAATTTCCTGAAATATCAATATTATCCAAATCCACTGGCAGAGGCCCGCGATGAACCGCATACAGCCGCGCATCCGCCTCATCCACTCGCGTCTGAGCGGCCGTCACCCCCGGCTTGAACCAGACCATCTGCTGGCATCCACCGAGCGCCAAAACCAGAATGGCGATCATCGCCTGTTTCATGGCCCCTTTAGGCTACTCAACAAATTAAAGTTTGCCAAGCTTAAATTGATTTGCTGTTATCAACCCAGGGCAATCGCATCTTCCCCCTTTCTCCCTCGCCTTGTAAGGATTATGCATCATCCCGCGCAAGTCCTTTGGATTCGGATACGCGCGGCGTTGATCAGCAGCTTGGCCCAAACCCAATTTCGCACTCTCCAAATGCGGCGGACCCATGAAGGTAAAGCAGCCAGCCCGCCGCCGAAACAAGTCAATTGGCTGAACTGCCGTTCGATTCCTGTTCGCTTCCCGTAAAGCGACGGCCCAAACTCGTTGACGCTGGCAGGCGGCTCCAGCAGTTGAATCGAACGCAAACGCTGAGGCGATTGATAATGGTGCCCAATGCCGGTGCCGGGCTTGGTTCGCGGACTCACCAGCACGTGATCGTGATATTTGCAGACATCGTAGAGCCAGCTCGCATCGTAGTGTCCATCGCCCAGCAGATAACCGCAGCCTTTCACTCGCTTGATCATCCGATGGGCCATCTGCTTCTCGCAGACGTCCAGTGCCGTGATCGCAAACGCGTCGGGCATTGGATTTCCCGAGCAAATCATGTGCAGCTTGTATCCGACGCTCAGACGCGAAACGCCCCGTCCCCAGCCGGCGTCGGGATCGCCGGTGTGGTTGGGAAGTTCCAGCGGTTTGCCATCGACGATTTTGAGAAGACGGTCTTGAGCGTTGCCGTTGAGTCGCCGCTGCACGGCCTGGAGGAAGATATGGAAATCGTCGCGTCTGCATCCGCCGGCTCATGGTCGACTGATCGGGCAATTTTTCCGGACAGGTCTTGCGAGTCCAGTTTTTGTGATCGCATCCCCAGACCGTCGGCCGATCGTGCAGCGTTGCCCAGAGATGGACACGCACGATCAGCGCGGTACGATGAATGTCGCGTGGATTGAATTTGAATTTCCACTGCACATCGCAGATTGCCTGAGATAACTCGGTCCATAATTCCAGTTCCATGTTTGTTCCTTCGTGGTAGAAAGAGCATCATGGACTGGAACTGCGCGTAGAGTAAGAAGTTAAAGCAATCGCGCATAATCCTCTTGTACTCAGGGAGAGGGTCGGGGTGAGGGTTCTTAGATCTTGTTGAGGGAACATACGATGGCCCTGTATCAACCCTGCCAAATGCTCCGATCAATCCGCGTTCGCACTGCGAATTTCCCGTATCGCATCCAATATCGGCAATCGCGACGGACAGACATGCGCACAAACCCCGCATTCAATGCACGCCCCAAGCCCCGCCCGATCCGCCATCCGAAAATCCCGCCGCTGCGCCGCCTCCAGCACCGAAGCCGGATGCACCAGCGTCGGGCAAGCCTCCACGCACCACGCGCACCGAATGCACGGCTCGGGGATCACCGCCAGTTCCGGCCCGGTCAGGTGAATCGTCAACTCTCCTCCCCCCACAACCGCGTCGATTCTCAGTTTCAGATCGCGCAGCAAATCTCCCCCGCGAACCACAAACCCCTCTTCCCAACTCGCGATCTTCTCCAGCACATATTGCACCGGCGTTCCAACCGCGACATCCAGATAATGCGATCGCCGCCGCAAGTAATCATGCACCGCCAGCGGGGTACTCAACATCGCCACGCCCCGCGCCGCCTGCCCGATTGCCCACGCCGCCGCTGCATCCACCATCAAAACCCCCTGCGTCGTTGGCAAATTCCCCGGCCTCAATCGCCGCTTCGTCAGGCTGTAAACCATCAGCGTCGGATCGGCCTGCGGATAATCATTGGCCAGTTCGACCATCTCCATCTTCGCCGCGCGCGCCGCGTTAAACCACGGAACCGCCCACGCTGGATGGGCGTCTTCCTCCACCGCCAGGATCGAACGCGAAGCCCCGGTAATCTGCGCCAGCAGCGCCGCCCCCTCCGCCACGCAATCCCCAAATCGCGCAACGATCGTTCCATTGAGCCGCATGCTCGCATCGGAATCGAGCACCGTACAGACGACCGTATCGATCGGCCGCGAAACCGCCTGGTTCAATTGCCCGATCAGATCAGGACTCGCATGCCGATCCGCCCAGATTCCCGCCCGGCGAATCCGCTCGATCCACGTCACCAGTGCCGTGGGATCGGCCTCGCGCAAATCATCCGCTTGATCGGTCAAACTTTCCCCACTCCCGGCAGGATCAACCACAATCTCAATAGCCAATGTCGGGCGCCCATTGCTCAGCCGGATCGGCCTGACATGTTCCAAAACCCCATCCGCCGGCGCCAGCGCCACGTGCGACGACTCCGCCGCCCGCACCACCAGAATCTGCCCCTTGCGAACCGCCGTCCCCGCCGGCAAAACTTTCGCTTCGCCCCCAATTCGCGCGCTCAGCGGAACCAGCAGCCGATCCGGCAGCGCCAGCTTTGAAAACTCCGGCGGCTCCTCAGGCCAGAGCGATATCAGCCTGCTCATTCTCGATTCAGCTTTACCCTGCATGGCGAGCCGATCGTTCGCGTGAAGAAACGGTTTCTAAATCCCCGCCAGTTGAATCCCATTCTTCCGGCACATCACCTTCAGCGCTTCCACCGCCATCTTAAATATCGCCGGCCCGCTGAATCCGCTGAATTGCCCCGCGGCTTTCAGATGTGGCTCAAGACTCAAAAACCCGCTGTAGCCGCTCTTATTCAAATCCACCAGAATCGGCTCCAGATGCCCATCCCCGCTCCCCGCCGGCACCGCCCGGTCATCCTTCGCGCTCACATCCTTGATATGAATATGAGCTGTATACGGCTTAAGCATCGCCCATGCCTCCAGCGGATTCTGTTTCACCTGCACAAAATTCCCAAAATCAAACGCCGCCCGGAATTTGGGAGAATCCACCGCTTTCAAAAGATCCAGGCAATCTTTGCCGCTCGCCCCGTAAATCCCCTTTTCATTTTCATGCACCAATATCACGTCGCGGTTCTTGATGTAATCAACCTTCGCCTTCATCCGGCGAATCACTTCATCCCGATGCTTGACTATATCTCCGCCATTCTCATCCGGGTAATAGCTGAAAATCCGAATCATCGGCGCTTCAAAAAATTCCGCCGACTCCACCGCGATCTTAAACCGCTCGAAATGCTTCTCCCACGGCTCGCCGATCTTCACCTTCCCGATCGGTGACCCGATACAGGCCACGCCCATCCCGCTGGCCTTCAGCTTCGATTTAACCTCGATCCGCACCGATTTATCAAAGTCCAGGACATTCTTCCCATACACCCCGCGCAGCTCAAAATGCGTAACCCCGGTCTCTTTGCAGCACTTGATCTGCTCATCCAATTCCGGCGCAATTTCATCCGCAAATCCACACAACTTCATCACGACGGACACTCCTTGAAGATTCCAACTCAATCGTCGGCGGTAAAACCAGGAGAGTCAAGCCATCGCCGCCATAGCAGAAGGCCCATCAGAACGTTTACAGGCCGGCCAACACGCTTCACGGCGGCAACGACCATTCCTATTCGAGTGAGCGCAGCCGATCGTCACGAACAGTGCAACCGATAATCATTCTTACCTGCCGGAACATCGCCGGACCAAAGCGTATTAAGTCTGTTTCGTTTTCCTTTTCGTCCTCACGTCTTTAATATCGTTCCCACAGATGACAGAACCAGCCAGCCAATTCGAGCAGGAGCGCCGCCAAAAACTAGCCAAGCTTCGCGACCTCGGAATCGACCCCTTCGGCCAGCGAACCCCGGGCATCCAGCCGCTTGCCCAGATCAAATCGCTCTACAAACCGGAGATGGGCCACGACGGCGGCCCGCAAACCATCGGCGCCGGCCGCGTCATGCTCAAGCGCGACATGGGCAAGCTCAGCTTCCTCACCCTGCGCGATGAAACCGGCGATCTGCAAGTCGCCCTCGACAAAAAACGCCTCAGCGAACGCGACTGGCAAGTCCGCGACCTGATCGACCTCGGCGATCAACTCGTCGTCACCGGCAAGCTCGGCCAAACCAATAAAGGCGAAACCACCATCTGGGCCGATTCCATTTCGATGGCCGCCAAAGCACTCCTTCCGCCGCCGGCCAAGTGGGAAGGCCTCAGCGATGTCGAGCTCCGCTACCGCCAGCGTTACGTCGATCTCTGGGCCAATCCCGAGGTGATGCGAATATTAAAGCTCCGCATCCGCGTCGTGGAAGAAATCCGCCGGTTCCTGGCGAACAAAGGATTCCTCGAAGTCGAAACCCCGATGATGCAGCCCCTCGCCGGCGGGGCGGCCGCCAAGCCGTTCGTCACGCATCACAACGCCCTCGATATCCCCCTCTTTATGCGAATCGCCCCGGAACTCTATCTCAAGCGCCTCCTCGTCGGCGGCTTCACCAAAGTCTTCGAGCTCAACCGCAATTTCCGCAACGAAGGCATCAGCCCGCGCCACAATCCCGAATTCACGATGCTCGAAGCTCTACGAAGCCTTCGGAAGCTGGGAAACGATGGCTGATCTGGTCGAAGAACTGATCACCACGATCGCACAAAATGTTTTCGGAACGCTGCAGATCGAACACGCGAACGGCCGCAAAATCAATTTGCAACGACCCTGGCGGCGCGTAGGCATCGCCGAACTCGTCCACGAACGCACCGGCTGGAAATTCGACAAACGACCGTTGCAGGAAGCCATGCCGCAACTTCTTTCAAATCCCGATCTCGCGTCGGTGCGCGGACGTTTGAATGCAAATCTCTCCAGCCGAGCAACTTATTTCAGGTCTACGAAAAACTCATCGAGCACACACTGGTCGATCCCTGTTTCGTCACGCACATCCCATCGGTGATTATCCCGCTCGCAAAAAAGAACCCGAAAGACCCCTTTTTCGCGGATGTCTATGAACTGGCGATCAACGGCGTAGAGATTTCCCCAGGATACAGCGAACTAAACGACCCGGATGTACAGGCCAGCCAATTTCGCCCATCAAGTCGGCGACAAAGAAGAGCAGCAAAAAGTTGACGACGACTTCCTCAACGCCCTGCGTTACGGCATGCCACCGGCGGGGGGGCTCGGCCTAGGGATCGATCGCCTGATGATGATGCTCACCGGAGCCGAAAGCATTCGCGATGTCATTCTTTTCCCCCTGATGAAGCCGCAGGACAAATAAATGCGAAGAAAGAATTTTTGCCACAGATATAAATCAGATGCACACAGATGGAGACAATTCGTTTGTGAATTTATCTGTGTGCATCTGATTTATCATCTGTGGCAAAAATCGCATTTTCTGAATTAATTGCCAATGCCCCCAATCCAAATCATCCTCTGGTCCATCATCGCCATCGCCCCGATTGCCACGATTTTCGCATTGATCCGAATCCTCACCGGCCCGCGCCTCATTTCCAAGCTCATGTTCCGCTACCTCGTCAAGCGCCGCATCGCCTGGGTTTCCCTCATCGCCGTCATGCTCTGCACCGCCATGGTCCTCATCGTCATCAGCGTCATGGGCGGCTGGCTTCGCATGTTCCGCCAGACCAATCACGCCCTCATCGGCGATCTCATCGTCTATCGCGGCTCCCTCGACGGGTTCAGCCATTACGAAGATATGATGGCCGACATCGCCAAAATCCCCGGCGTCAAAGCCGTCACCCCAACGGTTCATTCCGTCGGCCTCGCAGAAATCGGCGTAGGCCACACCCCAAACCCGATTCGCACCCCCGTCGAAGTCCTCGGCCTCGACATCAAACAGATCGGCCAGGTCAACGGCTTCGTGAGCAGCCTCCACCTTCAGCCAGATGTCCTGCTGGCCAAATCAAAAGAATACGCCGAAGCAGCCCAGAAAGATCACGATGCAATAGCAGGCGACGAAAATCTCGAAACAGGTGAAGCCAAATCGTTCGCCGCCAAGGCCGATTCCTTCCCCTCCTGGCAAAAGCCCTTTCCCGATGAGGTCTATCAAGCCGAACTCCCAAGGCGCCAAAAACCCGGCAAGATTCGGCGGCATCATCGTCGGCTCCGGCGTCATCGGCCTCCGCGGACAGCGACCCGCGCGAAGATTTCATCTACCGCGCCCCGTCAAGCTCACGCTCCTCAAAATCTCCGGCGATTTCGCCAGCGCCGATCTCCAGGACAAAGCCTCCACCAATTATTACTGGCTCATCGACGACAGCCGCACCGGTGTCTTCCAGGCCGACCAGAATTTCGTCTATCTCCCCTTCGACGTGCTCCAAAAAGAACTGACATGGGAGCAAGCACCTACACCGACGCCGCCACCGGCCAGCAGGAAACCGAACCCGCCCGCTGCACTGAAATCCTCATCAGCGTCAACCCCGGCGTCGATCCATACTCGGTCAAGCCGCAGATCGGCGATGCCGTCAACGCCGTCCTGCAGAAATTCAATCTCTGATTACCCCGAACCGGCGCGATCCGAGTCGAAACCTGGGACGAAAAACAGGCCGATTTCCTCAACGCCGTCGAGCACGAAAAATCCCTGCTGGTCATCCTCTTCGCCATCATCAGCGTCGTCGCCATTTTCCTGGTCTTCTGCATCTTCTTCATGATCGTCATGGAAAAAACCCGCGACATCGGCATCGTCAAAAGCGTCGGCGCAACCAGCTCCAGCGTCGCCAGCATCTTTCTCGGCTACGGCCTCACCATCGGCATCGTCGGCGGCGGAATGGGCCTGCTCATGGCCTATCTCGTCGTTCACAACATCAACCAGCTCCATGCCTGGATGGGCACGCCACTTCGGCATCCAGATCTGGAACGCCAAAACGTATCTGTTCGACACCATCCCCAACACGATGGACCCGCACGATGTGATGGTGATCGTCTCCGTGGCGATTCTCTCCTCGGTCCTCGGCGCGCTGGTTCCCGCCATCCGGGCCGCGAGGATGAACCCGGTCGAAGCCCTGCGCTGGGAATGAAACTTAAAACAAATGTCGCCACCGCCGACAAAATCGCCTCCCCCGAGTTGCTAAAGGCACACCCATCCTGGTCGCCAGCGGCCTGCGCAAAACCTTCCGCATGGGCGACAGCGAGATTCAGGTGCTCAAAAGCGTCGATCTGATCATTGCCGCCGGCGAATTCATCGCCATCGAAGGCCGCAGCGGCTCCGGCAAAAGCACGCTGCTCCATCATCCTCGGCGCACTCGACGAATGCAACGCGCGGCAGTCATCGCCTACCACGGCAACGACATCGCCAAACTCTCCTCCGCCCGCGCGCGCCGCTCTGCGCAACACCCAATTCGGCTTCGTCTTCCAGTTCTATCATCTGCTCCCAGAATTGAACGTCCTGGAAAACACGATGCTGTCCGCCATGATCGAACACACCTCGCTCGGCTTCCGCGTCAAAAAAGCTGAACTCAGCAACCGGGCCAAAGACCTGCTGAAAGAAATGGGCCTGGATCACCGCCTCCGGCACCGCCCCCAACATCTCAGCGGCGGCGAGCGCCAGCGCGTCGCCATCGCCCGCGCCCTGATGAATCAGCCAAGAGTCCTTTTCGCCGACGAACCGACCGGCAACCTCGACGTCGAAACCGGCCGCCAGATCATGGCCGTCCTGGAACGCCTCCACGAGCAATCAGGCAGCAGACGATCGTCATGGTCACCCACGACCGCACCCTCGCCTGCAAAGCCGATCGCGTGCTGGTATTGGAAGGCGGCAGATTGCGAACCGCCGAATGCCGAATGTGAACGCCGAATCAAAACAGCCATCTCTAATTCGGCATTTGGCAATCGGCAATCGGCAATTCCTCAGATCGTTATCATGTCCTCACATGTCCCTGAAGATCTGGATCGACGGCAAATTCTTCGACAAGGACGACGCCAAGATCAGCGTCTACGACCACGGTCTGCTCTACGGCGACGGCGTCTTCGAGGGCATCCGCGTCTATCGCGGCAAGATCTTCGAATGCGACGCCCATCTCCGCCGCCTCTTCGATTCCGCCGTGCGCATCCGCCTGACTCCCCCGCGATCCGCCGAGCAATTGCAAAGCCGCGATGGAAGAGACCGTCAAGGTCAACAACTTCTCCGATTGCTACATCCGCCTGGTCGTCACCCGCGGCGTCGGCTATCTCGGCCTCAACCCCAACAAATGTCCCAACGCCCTCGGTCATCATTATCGCCGACACCATCGAGCTTTATCCGCCGGAAATGTACGAAAAGGGGATGTCGATCATCACCTCGTCGGTGATCCGCACTCATCCCAATTCGCTCTCGCCGCGGATCAAGAGCCTGAACTATCTCAACAACATCCTCGCCAAGATCGAGGCCGTCGACGCCGGCGTGCCCGAAGCGGTCATGCTCAATCAGGAAGGCAACGTCGCCGAATGCACCGGCCGACAACATCTTCATCGTCCGCAACGGCCAGGTGCAGACGCCGACGACCGCCGACGGCATCCTGGAAGGCGTCACCCGCCAGGTCATGATCGACCTCTGCAAAAAGCTATCAATTCCCTGCGTCGAAAAGACCCTTCAGCGTCACGATCTGTACGTTGCCGATGAATGCTTCCTGACCGGCACCGCCGCCGAGGTGGTCCCGGTGACCCAAATCGACGGCCGGCCGATCGGCGCCGGCACACCGGCCCGATCACCCGCACGGCTCATGGAGGCGTTTCCTAAGCATCGTTCGTGGCGAGGCGGGGAGCTAGAGATTGCCAATTTCCCATTGCCTATTTCCTATTTGAAATGCGGCACGCGTCATCCCGTCCTTTCAATAGGCAATTGGAAATAGGAAATAGGCAATCGGCCTTTTGAGCTTCCAAAACCAATTTTTCACCATTTGACACCCCACGCCGATGCCATTACAGTTTTTATGCCCTATTAATACCCATGGAGGCATTGATGCAGGAATATGAAAACCTCAAACGCCTCGTGACCGAGGCTGAGGAAGACGTCAACAAGGCAGTTGGCGGGAACAAGGCCGCCGGAACCCGCGTCCGAAAAAAGATGCAGGAAATCAAGGCCGCTGCCACTGATATTCGCAAAAAGATTCTCGAAAGCCGCAATACCGAGCCCGGCGTCGCCTGAGGCATTCTTTGCCTCGTAACGCCATTTCTCGCTGATTGCGGACTCAACCGCCCGTCTGTCTTTAGCAGCTGACTTTTGCCCCGGCCGATTCGCCGGGGCAACTTTCATCCCATGCCGCCGCAACTGCTTTTTGACATTCCCGGCCTCGACCTCAGCTACCGACCTCTTCAATCAAGAGGTCATTCGGCAGTACAATCCGCATCGCGACGACATGGAGATGCTCAACGGCATCGTCCATGTCAATCCCGAAAAACCACCGCCTGATCGGATACAAAAACGTGCGAGTTGATGAATTCTGGGTCACCGGCCATATCCCCGGCCGCCCCCTGTTCCCCGGCGTTCTGATGATCGAAACCGCGGCATCAACTCGCCTCCTTCTACGCCCGGAAATTCACCGGCTGGACAGGCTTCGTCGGTTTCGGCGGCGTCGAAGAATGCCGATTCCGCCAGCAAATCGTCCCCCCCGTCCGCATGTACCTCTACGGCGAACAACTCTGGGAACGCCACAGCAGAATGTGCTGCAAAATCCAAGGCATCGTCGGCGGAACCATCGTCTTCGAGACTAAAATCATCGGCGTGCGAAATATAGTTTAATCGCGCCCTTCGCTCCTGAGCTTGTCGAACGGGAAAGCGCGGTTATCTTCACGTTTATCGCCAATGCCCTTTTCCCTCCTTCAACCCCTCGCCAGCATCCCCATAGCCAGCATCGACGTCGAAACCACCGGCGCCAGCGCCGAATACGGCCACCGCATAATCGAAGTCGGCATCGTCCGCTACGAAAACGGCCAAAAAGTCGCAGAATATCAGCAACTCATCGATCCCCGCCGCCCCATCACCCCCGGCGTCACCGCCCTGACCGGCATTACCCAGGCCATGTGCGAAGGCCAGCCCACCTTCGCCCAGCAGTATTCAGCCATGCTCCCATTCCTCGCCGGCGCGATCATCCTCGGACACAACATCCCATTCGATCTCTCCTTCCTCCTGCGAGAATTCCGCTCCGCCGGGCACGACATTCACGAAGCCCTGGCTAATCCGCATGTATTAGACACCGTCCGCATCGCCCGCCGCCGATTCGGCCGCGGCGGCAACGGCCTCGGCGCACTCTCCCGCCGTCTCGGCCACGAACCCGCCATCGCCCATCGCGCACTACCTGATGCCCAAACCACCGCCATCGTTTTCGATCTTCTCCTAACCGCCATCGGCGGCTGGACCCTCTGCCTCTGCGACATCCTCAAAGACCAGGGCGGCCCCATGACGATTGCCCCCGCCTCCGCTCGCCAGAGCCTCCTCCCCCTCGCACTAGAAGAAGCCCTCGAACATCGCATCCCCGTTCAGATGGAATATCTCGATGCCAACCAGATGCGCACCCACCGAACCATCAACCCCATCGAGCTGCGCCGCGTCGCCGGCGAATTGGTCCTGATCGCCCACTGTCACCTCCGCAACGATCGCCGCAATTTTAAGCTCGAACGCATCGTTCAGTTAACCCGCATCAACCCCGCCGAAGTGGCTCTCACCGAATCTCCCGCCAGCTAATTGCCTCACAGCTCAAGGTCCGTGCAAACGTCAACGGCCTGCACTGAGCGTGTCGAAGTGGCAAGCCAGCGGTTCGCGAACGCGGCAGCTGTTCTGATATTCGAGCCCAGGTCGCCTGCCGTCACAAAAACCGTAAACGATAAAAAATCCAATTCCGAAGCCGCAAATAGTCACCGTGCACACCCTGCCAAATTCCCATATCCCAGGCTAAAAACCGGGCATAAATCAGATTCCCACTCAAACCTTGCAACCAACAGCGACCGCCGTTAAAAACGCTCTTATGTCGCTCAACTTCCGCCGTTTAGCTTGGATCATCCCTCTTTTAGCCATCACGGTTTACCCACTCGCCCTAGCCGATGAGCCGGCCGCAAATTCCCTGAAGTCCGTCAAAAATTTCATGGTCCAGTTGGACGAACCTCGACGACGCCGGCGCCGTCGATCGCCTCGCCAAAAGCGGCTACGACATGCTGTCGTTGAGCCCACCTTCAATATCAAGGGCAACCGAAAATTTCGACGTCAAAGCGATGGTCAAATCCCTCCACGACGGCAAGCCGGGCAGAATCGTCCTCGCCTATCTCAACATCGGCGAAGCCGAATCCAATCGCACCTATTGGCACGAAGACTGGCACGTAGCCTCACCCGGCGAAACCCCTCGTCCCGGATGGCTCCTCGCCCCCGATCCCGATGGCGACGCCGCCAACTTTCTCGTCCGCTACTGGAGAGCCAATGGCGGCATATGTTCACCAACGGCAACGGCATCATCAGCAAACTCATGGACGCTGGATTTGACGGCGTTTATCTCGATTGGGTCGATGCCTGCGACGAAGAAAAAGTCGCCGACGCCGCCGACAAGGACAAGGTGGACCCCGACAAGGCGATGGTCGATTTCGTCACCTCCATCCGCAAGACCGTCCGCGGGCTCAACCCCGCCGGCGTGGTCGTCGCCCAGAACGCTCCCTTCCTCTCGACGCCAGCCAAAATACGCCGCCGCCGTTGACGGCGTTGCCTTTGAAGACACCTGGTTCTCCGGCAAGGATGACGCCGACTGGGACAGCCCCGATGCCGGCGACATCCCCAACCGCGCTCCCGACGAAGATTCCACCGCCGGCCTGATCAACCAGTATCAAAAATACCTGCAAGGCCGGCCTCCCCGTCTTCACGATCGATATCTGCGTCAATCCCGACAACGCCGCCATGGTTTACCGGCAATCCGTCGCCGCCGGCTTTGTCCCGTTGGTGACCCGCGCCTCGAGGACGACATCACCCCAACGCCGCCGCCGTCTCTGCCATCACGGTGACCCCCACTTTTCGCCCCTCAACACAGCCATGACCTCCGCCCAAATCCGCCAGCAGTTCATCGATTTCTTCGTCCAGAAGCACGGCCACACTTTCGTCCCGTCTCCCCCGGTCGTTCCCGCTCGACGATCCCACGCTGCTCTTCACCAACGCCGGGATGAACCAGTTCAAGCCGATCTTCCTCGGCCAGGAAAAACGCACCTACACCCGCGCCGCCAACACCCAAAAATGCATCCGCGCCGGCGGCAAGCACAACGATCTCGACGATGTCGGCCGCTCCCGCCGGCATCACACCTTTTTCGAAATGCTCGGCAACTGGAGCTTCGGCGACTACTTCAAAGCGCGGCGCCATCGAGATGGCCTGGGAACTGCTCACCAAGGTCTGGAAGCTCGACCCCACGCGACTGCACGTCAGTCTGCTACGAAGGCGACGAAAAGAACGGCATCCCGCGCGACACCGAAGCCGCCGACCTCTGGAAACAAATCGCCGGCATGCCCGACGATCACATCCACTATTTCGGCAAGGACAATTTCTGGGAAATGGGCGACACCGGCCCCTGCGGCCCCTGCACCGAAATCTACATCGACCGCACGCCCGACAAAACCGGCGGCCCGCAGTCAACGGCGACAGACCCCCGCGTCATGGAAATCTGGAACCTCGTCTTCATCCAGTACAACCGCGACGCCGACCGGCAAACTCACGCCGCTGCCGGCCCAGCATGTCGATACCGGCATGGGCCTCGAACGCATCTGCCAGGTCCTGCAGGACAAGCAGCGACAATTACGGCATCGATCTGTGGACGCCGTTGTTCGACGCGATCTCGCAAATCTCAAATCTGAAATACACCGGAAATTTCCCCAGACCAACGCCGCCGATCCGCAGCCGAAGCCGCCGATGAGCAGCTTCGACACGACATCGCCTTCCGCGTGGTCGCCGATCACGTCGCGATGCCTGACTTTCGCCCTGACCGACGGCGCGGTGCCGAGCAACGAAGGGCGCGGATATGTGCTGCGAAGAATTCTCCGCCGCGCGTCCGCTTCGGTCGCCAGCAGCTTGGGCTGACGGAGCCATTCCTTCACGAACTTGTGCCGGTCGTCGTCGATTCGATGGGCGGGGCGTTTCCGGAATTGAAGAAAAATCCGCAGCACGTGATTGAGTTGATTAAAGATGAAGAAGTCTCGTTTGGGCGGACGCTGGATCGCGGGATCGAACTTTTTGAAGAAGCAGCAACGCGCGCCGGCGATGAGTTCCTTGCGACCCAGCGCGTTAGACTTGCTCATGACGAGGCGGGAAAGGCCGGTCTGCTGACGTGGATCGGAACTCAGAAGAATCGCCTCGGAATTGGTACAGATTATTACAATAGCCAAGGCTTCATTTGGCAGGACTATCCAGGGACGTTGCGCCCAAACATAACTGGTCGAAGACGCATTCAAACTGCATGACACCTATGGCTTTCCCATCGATCTCACCCGCATCATGGCCGAAGAGCGTGGCATGACCGTCGACGTCGACGGCTTCGAAAAGTTCATGGAACAAGCAAGGCAAACCTCGCGCCGGTCAGGCACGACGAATTTGACCGCAGAATCACCGATCTTCCGCCCGATGCGATCTGGCCAGCCTTGAGCGTCTGTGCAAGCCGACCGACGACGAATCCAAATTCTCGCATGACCCGATCGAGGCAAAGATCATGGCCATCTGGAACGGCGATCGATCTCGGCCTCGTCGCCCGCGACCGCGTTCGAAGACGACGGCCCAACTGGCGCTCATCCTCGATCGGACCAACTTCTATGCCGAAATGGGCGGCCAGGTCGGCGACTCCGGCGAGCTGCGCTCCGGTGGAAATAGGTTTCGAGGTTCAGACGGCGCCTCGCGTTGGCGGGTACGTACTGCATGTTGGCCGCGTATCGAGTGGCGTACTTTGGAGGGATGGCTCGGACGTCGGTTTCGTCTGGCGACACGGTCACCGCCACCGTCTCGCCCGCCCGCTCCCGCACCGAAAAAAATCACACCGCCACGCACCTCGCCAACTGGGCCCTCCGCGAAACCCTCGGCGACGGCGTGCAACAAAAAGGCTCGCTGGTCGATCCCGAAAAACTCCGCTTCGATTTCTCCCACGCCAAATCCCTGAGCGACGAAGAAATCGCCAATGTCGAAAAACTGGTCAACGAAGCCATCGCCAAAAAACTGCCGGTTTACGCCCAGGAAGCCCCGCAGGAACAGGCACTGAAAATCAACGGCCTCCGCGCCGTCTTCGGCGAAAAATATCCCCCCATGGTCCGCGTCGTCTCCATCGGCGCGCCGGTGAAAGACCTCCTCGCCGATCCCGCCAACGCCAAGTGGCAGGACTTCTCCATCGAATTCTGCGGCGGCACGCACCTCGCCAGTTCCGACCAGATCGGCCGCTTCGCCATCACCGCCGAAGAATCCGTCAGCAAAGGCATCCGCCGAATCGTTGCCCTCACCGGCGACGCCGCCGCATCCATCGAATCCGCCGCAACTAAAGTGGACAGCATCATCGCCCGCAAAACATCCGACGCCGATGTGCCGGCAACCATCGCCGAATTACAGACAGCAGTCGCCGCTCCGCTCCCGCTCAGGGCCAAGCGCCGCGCCGAGGCTGCAATCGCCGAACTGCAAGCCCGCCATCGCGCGTTCGAAAAATCAAATCGCGCCCAATCCAGCAGCGGGGGGGTAGACGCGGTGAAGGTCGCCTCCGACCTGCTCGCCCAGGCCACCCCCATCGCCGACGGCAAGCTCATCATCGGCCAAATCCCCGGCGCAACCGACGATCAGCTTCGCTCAGCCATCGACTCCCTGCGAAAAAAATCCCCCACCCACGCCATCCTCCTGGCCACGTCCGACGATCAAAAAGTAACCTTCGTAGCCGCAGTCAGCGACGACGTCATCGCCAAGGGCCTGAAAGCAGGCGATTGGGTCAAGCAGGTAGCCGCAATCACCGGCGGCGGCGGTGGCGGCCGACCCCAAATGGCCCAGGGCAGCGGCAAAGACCCCTCAAAAATTCCCAACGCCCTGGATCAAGCCCGAACCATCGCCGTCAAATTCGCCTGAAATCAGCGCCGAATCAGCCTGAAATCGCTCCAGGACCCTCAAAGGGTTATTTCCCCGCTTCTTGACAGAATCTATGACTATAAATACCGTACTTCTCCCAGTACGCGGCGGGCATCATCCCGCCGTTGGCTTTTTATCAGCGGACGGCAGTATCCGCCCCGGAATTTGTCAGGAGTTCGTCCATGCAACCGGTCATGAAAATCAGTAAGTCCCGCAAGCGCAAACGCCGCTCGCATCACGCCCTGCGACCGATTCATTACGTCGCTGTCCGCAGTGCTGCAACGCCAAGCTTCCGCACTGCGCCTGCGATAACTGCGGCTATGTCAATCCAAAACTGGCGCTGCAGATGGAAACTGAACAGGCCTGAATTTAGGTCGTTGGCTCTCATTCTGCCCATCGAAGGAGAATGTCGGTGCGAGTTGCGGTGGATGTGATGGGCGGGGATCATGCACCCGTCGAAATACTGCAAGGATGCTGGCAGGCCGCGCCTTTGCTCGATCCCGAGGATACGATCTTCCTCGTCGGCGACGAAACCGTCATCCGTCGCGGCCTCGACGCCTCACCCCTGAATTCCCGAGCAGAAAAAATCGTTTACAGATCGTCCACACCACGCAAGTCATCGCGATGGACGAATCCCCCGTCGAGGCGATCCGCACCAAGCCCGACAGCAGCATCAACGTCATGTGCAAGCTCGCCGCCAAGGGCGAAGCCGATGTGGTGATCTCCGCCGGAAACACCGGCGCCTGCGTCGCCGCCGCCCAGTTGCGGATGCGGACTGCTGCCGGGCGTCAGCCGGCCGGGCATCGCCGTCATGTCTGCCGACCTTTTACGGCCCGGTCGTCATCTGCGATGTCGGCGCCAACCCCGAGCCAAAGCCCAAGCACCTGGAGCAATACGCCATCATGGCCGGCGCCTACGCCACGGCCGTCTGCGGCACGCAAGGAACCGCGCGTCGGCCTGCTCACCATCGGCGAAGAAGACGCCAAGGGAAACACCCTCACCAAGGAAGCCCGCAAGATGATGCGCGATGAGCCGCTGATCAATTTCATCGGCAACGTCGAAGGCCGCGATCTGTTCAAGGGCGTCGTCGACGTCGTCGTCTGCGACGGCTTCGTCGGAAACATCGTCCTGAAATTCACCGAAGGCATGGCCGAGGGCCTGTTCCAGACCATCGTCGCCGAATTGCAGGAAGCCGCCCCCGAACTCGTCGAGCAGTTCAAGCCGGTCATGAAGAAGATTTACGCCGACGCACGACTGGCAGGAATACGGCGGCGCGCCGCTGCTGGGCGTCGACGGCTACTGCCTGATCTGCCACGGCCGCTCCGAGGCCCGCGCGATCAAGAACGCCATCCGCGTCGGCAAGCAGCTTACCGCCAGCGGGATCAACGAGAAAATCGTTGAGATCGATCGAGCGCTCGATCCCGGTCATGGAGGAATAAGTTTAGCCGCGATCAGGTAGACTCCTTTAGCAACGATGCAATCCTTCTCAGCCATCCTCGCCGGTTACGGCAGCCAGTTGCCGGAAAAACGGCTGACCAACGACGATCTGTCGAAGATGGTCGACACCAACGACGAATGGATCACCCAGCGCACCGGCATCAACGAGCGCCGCATCGCCGCCGAAGGCGAAACCACCGCTACCCTCGCCACCGCCGCCGCCCGCAAGGCCATCGCCGCCGCCGGCCTCGAACCGCAGCGATATCGATCTGATCATCTGCGCCACCATCACGCCGGAAATGGTCTTTCCATCCACCGCCTGTTTCGTCGGCGCGGCCCTCGGCCTGACCGGCACTCCCGCGTTCGACATGTCCGCCGCCTGCAGCGGATTTATCTACGCCTTGGTCACCGGCGCGAATTTCATCAAAGCGGGCCAGTATCAAAAATGTCCTGGTCATCGGCGCCGAAACCCTCAGCCGCATCACCGATTACACCGACCGCTCCAGTTGCATCCTCTTCGGCGACGGAGCCGGCGCGGTGGTCCTCCAGCGTTCCAGCGATCCGCGCCGCGGCCTGATCTACAGCTCCCTCCACGCCGACGGCACCGGCGCGGACGCTATGAAATGCATGCCGGGAAGCCGGTTTCCCCTCAGCCAGCAACTGATCGCCGATCGCCAGCAGTTCATGAAGATCAAAGGGCGCGAAGTCTACAAATTCGCCGTCACCAAATTCGAGGAACTGATCCACGAAGCGATGCGCGCCTGCGAATTGACTGCCGATCAGGTCAAGCTGATCGTCCCGCACCAGGTCAATCAAGCGCATCATCGACTCGGCCATGGAAAAGCTCGGCCTGCCGCCGGAAAAGCCTTCGTGAACATCGACCGCTACGGCAACACCTCCGCCGCTTCGATCCCAATCGCACTCGATGAAGCCTATCGCGCCGGCCAGCTTCAAAACGGGCGACGCGGTCATTTTCGTCGCCTTCGGCGGAGGGCTCACCTGGGCCAACGCGGTCGTGAGAATCTAAATGCCAGGCAAACCTGTACATCCTCTGCCCCGGCCAGGGCGCACAAGTCGTCGGCATGGGCAAAGCCGCCTATGACGCCTCGCCGGCCGCCCGCGAAATCTTCGAGGCAGCCAATCGCGTGCTTGGCTTTCGACCTCGCCGCCATCTGTTTCGCCGGCCCGGAGGAACGCCTCAACCAAACCGACATCAGCCAGCCGGCGATTTATGTCACCAGCATCGCCAGCTTCCGCCACGCCGATCGAATCCGGCATTGTTCGACGCCGCAGCCGTCACCGCCTACGCCGGCCTGAGCCTCGGCGAATACACCGCCCTGCATCTGGCCGGCGTCTTCAGCTTCGAAGACGGCCTGCGGCTGGTCAGCCTTCGCGGCAAATATATGCAGGAAGCCGCCGTCGCTTCGCCCAGCGGAATGGTCGCCCTCCTCGGCGCGGATGAACCGACCGCCCGACGACCTCTGCGAGCAGGCCGCCGCCGGCGAAGTTCTCGTCCCCGCGAATTTCAACGCCCCCGGCCAGATCGTCGTCAGCGGCTCAGCCGCCGCCTGCGAGCGATTCATCAAAGCCGCCGAAGCCGAAGGCGTCCGCGCCGTCCCCCTGAGTCGCCGGGGCGTTCCACAGCCCCCTGATGCAAGCCGCCGCCGATAAAATGAAGGCACGAATTGGCCAGGGTTACCTTCTCCGCGACCGGCCAAAACCGTATACTCTAACGTCACGGCCCAGCCACATGACGATCCGGAATCGATCAAGCGGCTTCTCGTCGAGCAGATCGTTTCGCCCGTGCGATGGGAACAGACCATGCAGACCCTGCTCGCCGCCGGCGAAGCCCGCTTCATCGAACTTGTCCCCGGGCACGATCGCTGGCGGGCCTGGCCAAGCGAATCAACCGCCGGCTTGTCGTCGAGAGCCTCGGGATAGGATACAAAGGCAGACCATGACCGAAAAACGGGTAGCCCTCGTCACCGGCGGATCGCGCGGCATCGGCGCGGCCATCGTCCGCCGACTGGCCAAGGACGGACTGCACGTCGTCGCCATCGCCCGCAACCTGGAAAAGCTGCAGCCAGGTCTGCGCCGAGATCACCGCCGCCGGCGGCTCGGCCGAAGCCGTCGTCTGCGACATCGCCGATTCCAAAGCCCTCGCCGCCGCCGTCGAAGGCGCCGCCGAGCGCCTCGGCCGCATCGATGTGCTGGTCAACAACGCCGGCATCACCAAAGACGGCCTGATCCTCCGCATGGACGATGAGGATTTCGATACGGTGATCGCCACCAATCTCAAGAGCGCCTTCGTCGCCATCCGCGCCGCCGCCCGGCCGATGATGCGGGCCAAGAGCGGCCGGATCATCAACATCAGCTCCGTCTCCGGCGTCGCCGGAAACGCCGGGCAGGCCAATTATGCCGCCAGCAAGGCCGGCCTGATCGGGCTCAGCAAATCCGTCGCCAAGGAACTGGCCGGCAAGAACATCACCTGCAACGTGGTCGCCCCGGGCTTCATCACCACCGACATGACCGATGTCCTCAACGACCAGATCAAGGAGACGCGTCAAGGACTTCATTCCGCTCAAGCGGTTCGGCGCAGCCGCAGGAAATCGCCGCAGTGGTCAGTTTTCTGGCCAGCCCGGATGCCAGTTATGTCACCGGTCAGGTGTTGTGCGTGGATGGCGGCATGGTCATGTGAGTGATTTGCAAATGGTTCGACTCACAGCTATAGTTTTCGCAACGATTGGGCCGGCGGTATAGTTTCGAAGCCTCGGCCGGCGTGGTCCTGAGGTATTTTTCGCATAGGGCAGGTGGATATGGAAGACATCGAGCAGAAGGTCATTGAAATTGTCAGCGAGCAAATGGGCGTGGACAAGAGCGAAGATCACGCGCGAGACGCATTTCATCAACGACCTGAACGCCGACTCGCTGGATACCGTCGAACTGGTCATGGAGTTCGAGGACGAATTCGAATTGTCGATCCCTGACGAAGAGGCGGAGAAGATCCAGACCGTCGGACAGGCGATCGACTACATCAAGGAACATTCGGCAAGTAATTCGGAGTGCCGATGGCCAGGCGCCGATGTTGCCGTGTCGTTATACCGGTTTGGGCGTCGTCACGTCGCTGGGCGAAACCGTCGAGGGGATGTGGGACAACCTCTGCGCCGGCAAGAGCGGCATCGGCCCGATCAAACGCTGGGATCCCGCTACCTATCTCCACCCGCTTCGGCGGCGAATGCACCGACTTCGACATCACCAAATACGACGTCTCGCGATACACCACCGAACGCCTTCAGCCCAAGCGCCTGGACCGCTTCGGCCAGTTCGGCATCGCCGCCTCCATCAGCGCCGTCAATGACGCCGGCATCGATTTCGAGAAAGACGACCGCTATCGCTGCGGCGTGATCATCGGCAGCGGCATCGGCGGCATCGAAACCCTCGAAGAGCAGAACAAAATTCTCATCACCCGCGGCGTCAGCCGCGTCAGCCCGTTCACCGTCCCGCGCCTGATGGTCAACGCCGCCAGCGGCAACGTCTCGATCCTCTTCCGCATCCACGGCCCCAACACCGCCGTCGCCACCGCCTGCGCCACCGGCTCCAACGCCATCGGCGACGCCGGCCGACTACATCCAGCACGATCTGGCCGATGTCATGATCGCCGGCGGCTCCGAAGCCGCCCTGTGCGAACTGGGCATGGGCAGCTTCTGCGCCGCCCGCGCCCTCTCCACCCGAAACGACGATCCCACGCACGCCAGCCGGCCCTGGGACAAAGACCGCGACGGGTTCGTCATGGGCGAAGGGGCCGGCGTCGTCGTCCTCGAAGAATACGAGCACGCCAAAAAACGCGGCGCGAAGATCTACTCCGAACTGGTCGGCTACGGCATGAGCGCCGACGGCTATCACATCACCGCCCCCGACGAGCAGGGCCGCGGCGCCAGCCGGGCCATGGATCTGGCCCTGAAGGACGCCGGCCTCGCCCCCGACAATATCGATTACATCAACGCCCACGGCACCAGCACCCCGCTGGGCGACCTGGCCGAGACCAAGGCCATCAAGCACCTTCGGCGATCACGCCAAAAAGCTCGCCATCAGCTCCACCAAGAGCGAACTGGGCCACCTCCTGGGCGCCAGCGGCGGCGTCGAAGCCGTCATCAGCGCCCTGGCCATCCAGCGCAATCTGATCCCCCCCACGATCAACCTCGACAACCCCGATCCCGAGTGCGATCTGGATTACGTCCCCCACAAGGCCCGCGACACGCAGCGTAACAGTCGCCATGAGCAACAGCTTCGGCTTCGGCGGCCACAACGCCTCCCTCCTCCTCAAAAAGCTCTGATTCCCCGCAATATTTAGCGGGCGACCAAAGGTCGCCGGGTTCCCGGAAAGCTTCATCCATACCCTCCCTATTGCCAACTCCCCATAACGGCCGATAATCCAATTTGAGGAACGGATGCCTGTACTGCACGCCCCAATCCCGCCCAAGCCCGCTTCGACCAACCATGAGCTCGACCGCATCCTGCGCCTCGAAGTCCCGCTCATCGTCAAGCTGGCCGAGCGCAAAATGAACCTCAGCGAAGTCATGCGCCTCGGCACCGGCGCGATCATCGAATTCTTCAAAAGCAGCGAGCAGCCCCTGGAATTGCTCGTCAACAACAAAGTCATCGCCGTCGGCGAAGCCGTCAAGGTCGGCGAAAACTTCGGCCTCCGCATCCGCCAGGTCGGCGACGTCAAACAGGTCGTCCAGGCCCTCGGCGGAGAGTAATCCCCCATGCCTTCCGGCTCCGTGCAGCGATCCCAAAAGGTTCTCTTCCTCATCCTCCTCGCTGCCGGCGCTATCTATTGGCTTGGAATCTTCGGCTGGGATTCCGTTTACAAGCTTCTCATTCTCGCGATCGTGATTGCCCTCATTGCGGCTTTTCTTCCCTCCATGGGTCAGCGGCTGTCGCAAATGATCGAACAGTTGAATGTCGCGCTCGCGCCGCGCCGCATTCGCACGGCGGTTCTGCTCTCTGTCATCGTTGCCGGTTATCTCCTCTGCTACACTTGGGCCAACCGGGAGCTCCTCTTTGTAAAATTCAACGATGAGCATGCCTACCTCATCCAGGCGCACATGCTCGCTCAAGGGCGCCTCTGGATGCCCCCGTATCCGCCCGATGTCGCCCCTTTCTTCGACTCCCTGGCTCTCATCACCGACCGCGTCTACGCCCCGATGTATTTTCCCGGCACGGCCCTGGCGAGCGTGCCGTTCATTTGGCTCGGACTTCCCTATTGGCTGATGCCCCTGGTGGCCGCAACCATCGCCGCCGGTCTTATCTATCTCCTCTTTGAGGAATTGTTCGATCCCGCCCGGGCTCTGTTGGCCATCGTGATCACCCTTTCGGTGCCGCTCTATTGCGGCGCCGCCACATTCCTGCTCGCGGAAATGCCGTTTCTGGCAGCGGAACTTCTGCTCTTCATCGCATGGTTTCGCTTTCGTCGCCAACCACGGATGCGATGGGCTCTGCTTCTGGGCGCAGCCGCCGGCTATTGCGCCATCACCCGCCCTCTGGACGCCGTTTGCATCGCGCTGCCCGTGGGAATAGCCGTCATCATTCAATTACGGCATGAACTCAAGCAGCTATTTTGTGCCGTCGCCGCAATCTTCATCGCCGCATGTCCATTCCTCGCTCTGCTTCTGATTCAAAACAAAGGCATCACCGGCCATTGGTTTCAGCTCGCCGAAGCCTACTACAACGACCATCTTTTTCCCGCTTCACCGCTCGGATTCCACCAGATTACCCCCGCCCAGATCCCCACGAACCTCAACGCCGTCAAACAGGAATGGCTGAATCATTGGGTCCTTCCCATGTATCACGTGCATACGCCCTCCAACGCCTTGCGCAGTTGGTATCGCGGCCGCCTGCGGATCACTCTCGAAACCGGGCTGCCCGATCCCTCACTGGCCATTCTTCTTCCGCTCGCGCTGTTATCCCTGCGTGAAACGCGCAGGATCGTTCTGATCGCCGCCCTGGTTCTCTTTTGCATCGGATACGCGACGTATCTTTTTTTCCTTCAGCATTACATTCTCGCGATTCTTCCCTCAATCATCTGCATGCTGCTGATGGCCTCCGAAGCCGTCCGCCGCACCTGGCCCGAATACCCTCGAGCTTATGTATTCACCCTGCTCTGTATTTTTACGATTTCGATCACAAGTTTTTGGCCAGTGCTGGCTCTCCCTCCAGTTCCGGCCAAGGTTGCTCCCGATCAGCGGCCGGCCAACGCATTGCTGGCCCATCTCCCAAAAACTCCAGCGATCGTTCTATTCCGATTTGATCCCAAGGTGGCTTCCCCGCACGACGACCCGGTCTACAACGACACCGTCGCCTGGCCCGACGACGCCCCGGTCATCCGCGCACGCGATCTCGGCCCAGACCAGGACCGCGCCATCTACCGCTATTACGCCGAGCGTCAACCCAACCGCGTCTTTTATATCTATGACCCCGATCTCCGCGCCGCCGGCCAAAATCCCCTCAGCCCGCCCCTCGGCACCGCCGCCGAACTCAGAGCTCTTACGGAAAAAGTCCCTTCAACCGGCACGCCTCCGCCACCCGGCTGACCGCAATCGTGTACGCCGCCGTGCGATAATCGCAATCCGCCTCATCCGCCTTGGCATTCACCGCCGCAAATGAACGCTCCATGATTTTCTGAAGCTCGTTGTTCACTTCTTCAGCCGACCAGAAAAAATTCTGCAACCCCTGCACCCATTCAAAATAGCTCACCGTCACGCCACCCGCGTTCGCCAGAATATCCGGCAAAACCGTCACCCCATTATCCCGCAAAATCTCATCCGCATCCGGCGTGGTTGGCCCGTTCGCCGCCTCCACCACTATCCGCGCCTTGATATGCGGCGCAATCTCCGCCGTAACAGTGCTCTCCATCGCCGCCGGAATCAGCACGTCGCAGTCACAGGTCAAAAGCTCCTCATTGGTGATCGCATCGCCATGCGGATAATCCGCCAAATCCCCGCGCTCGCGGTAATACAATCCCGCCGCCTCCACATCGATTCCCTGCTCATCAAAAATCCCGCTCGTCCGCTCCGAGATCGCGATGATGTTCGCCCCCATCTCATCCAATAGCCGGGCCGCGTGAAACCCCACATTCCCAAACCCCTGCACCGCGATCCGCACATTTTCCAGCGGCTTATGTCTGCTTCGCCAGAAACGCCCGCAGGACATACATCACCCCCGTCCCGTCGCCTCCTCGCGCCCGACCGATCCGCCCCAGATGCACCGGCTTGCCCGTCACCACCCCAAGCTCCTGATGTCCCACCATCATGCTGTACGTGTCCAGCACCCACGACATCACCTGCGCATCCGTCCCCGCATCCGGAGCGGGAATATCATGCGCCGGCCCGATGATTGGCATGATCTCACTGGTATATCGCCGCGTCAGTCGTTCCTTTTCCCCAATCGATAATTTCTTCGGATCGCAAACCACGCCGCCCTTTGCTCCGCCAAACGGCAAATCCACCAGCGCATTCTTCCAAGTCTGCAGCATCGCCAGCGCCATCACCTCATCCCGATTCACCGACACATCAAATCGAATCCCGCCCTTGAACGGCCCGCGCGCATTGTTGTGCTGCGCCCGATACCCCGTAAAAACCTGAATCTTCCCATCATCCATCTTCACCGGACACGAAACCGCCAGCACCCGCTTGGGCGAAGCCAGCACTTCGCGCCAAATCGGATCGAGATTCATCGTCTGATACACGCGATCGAAATACTGATGCGCAGTGCTGCCAGAACTTCGAATGATCCGCCTGTGCCCGAAGAAGATCGGTGTTTTGCATAACCCATATTCTACAGTTAGCAGCGGTGCGCAGCACCGCGTATTCACCTCGACTGCCGCCGAATCGTCATATCAAAATTCTTCACCATAGACTTGGACGTTGTAATCGTTCAAATGATGAGCCCTAAGATAGTCTGTCGAGAAGTTTCTCCGCGCGGCATAACGCCTTTTTCCAACGTGGGAGCAAAAAATTCTTCACCCAATCTCTGTGCGGCGGAAGCTCCTTTCCATTCCTCATTTTGGAATTGAATAAAGGTCGGAATCTTCTCCAATCTGAATGCTTGCCATTCTCCAAGTATTCAGTTCCTTTTTCGATTGCCTCCTTGATGCGCTTGATTCGTTCAAGGACAGCCTTCCGTGAGATCCTTCGCTTTTCCGTCATCGGCGACGAGCGTTTCATCGACTCTGCCTCCTGATCGTCATTTAGTAATACGAAAGTGTCAGCGGATCGAACGTACCAATATGCTTTAACTTATCATAAGCCTTGGTTAACGACTTTGCCGCCGAATCGTCATATCAAAATTCTTCACCATAGACCGATACATCGACCATATCCCCAGCGTATAAATCCCAATTGCAATCACGCAAACAATAAATGCCACCACCCGCGCCCGACTCGGATCACCAGAAGTCCGGCATTGAAAAGCCGACCCGGCAAATTGATCCGGATCGATCAAAATCGTAAGCAAAGTGAATGGGCTAAATGTCCCGATCCCCACAGCCCAGATCCGCCGCTGCATCGACCCGCTTATCCAGCATCGAAAACCCGCACCACCCCATCGCGGCGCAAGCCCCCACGATGATCCCAACGCTGCTCATCACCGCCCGCACCGTCGTTCGGCAGCGAAGCGACATCTGCATCCCCAGAATCGCCGCAAACGCGCAAACGATAATCAGCATCGCCGGCATCGTGATCAGCGCTTCGGGAAACACGATCCATTGAAAGCTGCGTATCCCGCCCGGCCAGCCAGCGGAACACAGTCGTGCGCGATGAACAAAAATTGCTCGCCACCGGAACCGCCACCAGCGGAAACACAAACGCCACCAGTCCCGCGAAGTTTTCCCCAGATGTAATACCGGCTCGTGATCGGCGTCGTGAGCAGCAAATCCAGCGTCCCATCCTCCTTCTCCCGCGTCACCGTGCTCGCGGCCGCGTTGGACGATGATCAGCAAAATCACCGCTGAACTCCACGATCGTCAGCCCCAGCAGCCAGCTTCGCGCACTGCTCCGAACTCAATTTCCTCGGAAATTCCTCAAGATCGATCGTCGCGATGGCCTGCCGTCGCATCCTGCGTGTAAGCTTTTCACCTGCATACTTTCCATACAGATCTTCGAGTCCCGCCGGGCATCTCTCGCCGAGCTGTTTCACTCTGATCCGCCCCCGGCTGCCACCGGCATTTCCGGCAATCCGCTCCCCTCGATATACAAGGTATTCTTCGACGGATCGTAGCTGTGATTGATAAACTGCCGCGGCGAGCAGTTCCGTGCTGTGCATCACCAG
Source organism: uncultured Phycisphaerales bacterium (assembly GCA_963773725.1). Lineage (GTDB taxonomy): Bacteria > Planctomycetota > Phycisphaerae > Tepidisphaerales > Tepidisphaeraceae > PALSA-1353. The sequence continues at coordinate 691,188 of CAVZCA010000003.1, read as the reverse complement.
CAGCACCACCGCAGCCGGTCATTCCCGACGCGATAATGAATCCATACCGCAGAAAAGTCGCCCGGGCGGCCGATGCCTTCGTCTTGGCCTCGCGCCAGGCGATCGGGTTATGCCAGACCAGCCGCGGCTTCCGCGTTCGGTCCCCCTTGCTCAGGTGCAACTTTTTGCAGCACCCAACCCTGATGCTCGTCGTCGATTGCGCCAGCCGCCGGAGCAGCAGAATCGACGGCGCCATCATCGCGAAGCTCAGGAAAAACATGAACCAAACATAAAACGTCGCCGGGCTCGTCCAATACCATCTCATCGGCCACGACTGATACCCCTCCGGCAAATCCGCCAGATTCGGCGGCATGTACGCCTTGTCCCTGAAAATCACCCGCAGCGCCAGGAACGGATGCAACGCCGTCAGCCAGCTCGTCGACGTCTGCACCCGGCTGCCCGATGCATCCGTATAGCTGAGATGAAAGAAATTCAACCCGATCCAGCAGATATCCCCACCAGATAAATGATGATGAACAGATAAAAGCTGAAAATCGTCCTGCCGCGTGCCGATCTTGAACGTCGCGATCGCCATCGCCATCGCGCCCGTCACCATCGCCGTGCTGGCCGCGATGAGAAAGCTGTAAACGATGCTCTTGATCGCCACTCCGCCGAATATCTGCGTGATCGCGAAGATCGGAATCCCGCTGACCAGCAGCGCCACCACGAAAAACACCCGGCTCAAGAGCGACCCCAGCACGATCTGCCCATTCGTCAGCGGCGTCGCAAGCAAAATGTCGTACGTCTGGCTATCCTTTTCCTGAGTAATCGCCCCCGCGGTAAAAATCGGCGACAGCAGCGCCACCAACCCAGTTGCAGATACGACATGTCCTGGAAAAGTGCCGCCGAATCCCTCGCCAGTGCCGCGCAAATCCCCCGAAGCTATATCGTCCCGCTCGTCATCAGCACATACAGCACCACAGAAACCAGCAGCCCCAGATACCCGCACCGGATGACCAAATCCCGCCGCTTTTTCCCTGCCGCCTCCACCACCCGGCGAAGGATCGGATTCCCCGGAATCAGCCGCCAAAGATAATCCGCAATCCCAAGCAAATGTCACCAAATCCTTAATGCCTTCGCTTCTGCCGTTCCCGCGCATTTCCCCTCGCCCCATGTACTCATGGGGAGAGGGTCAGGGTGAGGGGCGATCTTCGAGCGTCGAACACGGCCCCTAACCCTCTCCCCGGAGTACCGGGGCGAGGGGGAAGGAGCTAGCCATGACAGCTAAACTTGGATCATTGCACCATCCCCTTGGTCAACCGCATAAACGCCGTCTCCAGATTCACCTCTTCCTCTCTCATGAGATTGATCTGAAACCCCGCCGCCAGAAGCTGCGACGCGATAAAGCTGTAATCCTGCACGCCGTCTTTCAGCGTCACCTGAATGAATCGCCCCGTTCGGCGATCGCCGATTCAACATCCGGATGCTGCGCCAGAGCGCCGCCGCCTGCTCCGGCGCTCGCGCCACCCCGACCTGCACCACCGTTCCCGCCCGCGCCCGCTTCACGATGTCCGCCACCGGCCCGCTGTAAAGCAATTCGCCCTGCTCGATGATCCCAACGGTGTTACACAAATCCGCCAGTTCCGGCAGGATGTGCGATGAGATCACAATCGTCTTGCCCATCCGCCGCAGTTCCTTCAGCAATTCGCGCATCTCAATCCGCGCCCGCGGATCCAGATTCCCCGCCGGCTCATCCAGCAGCAACACCTTCGGATCGTGCACCAACACCCGCGCGATCGAGAGCCGCTGCTTCATCCCCCGCGATAAGCCATCCACCAGCCGCGTCCCGCTTGTATCCCAGATCCGTCAATTCCAGCACGTCCCCGACGATTTTCGTCCGCTGCGCTCCGTTGATGTTGTAAGCCGCCGCGAAAAATTCCAGGTATTCCTGCACCACCATGTCTTCATACGCCCCGAAATAATCCGGCACATACCCAATCAGCGGCCGAATCGACCGCGACTGATACCCCACCACATAATCGCAAACCCGCGCCTCCCCCCACGTAGGCTGCAGCAGCGTCGCCAGAATTTTAATCGTCGTCGTCTTCCCCGCCCCGTTCGGCCCGATGAATCCAAAGCAATCCCCCTCGTTGATCTCTAGGTTGAAATTCGACAGCGCCACGAGCGTGCCGTATCGCTTGGTCAGATTAACCGTCTTGATCACAACGCCCATGCAACCATCCGCACGCTAAAATAAAAGTCACGTCGCCGCACGAACTATTGTCCAACCGCAGGCCGCGTCGAAGGCCCACCATACACCGCCGACCGATCCAGTGGCAGCACAAACTCGTAAATCGTCGTCCCATCCCCGCTCACCGGCGAATCCCCAACCGTCAGCGGCACCGGCAGCGGCGTTCCCGTCAAATAATCATTCACAATCCCCCGCGCACAAATCACCAGCCCACCCGCACTCAATGCCGGCGATAAATCCAAATCCCGCGCCCCACGCCGATACAACTCAAACCGATTCCCATGTGCCGATCCCGCCCAAGGCGGCAATTGATCAAACAAAGTCAGCATCGGCAGCGCATAATCCAAATCCCCCATCACATCATTCTCCTTCCCATGCCAATACCGGCTCCACGAATCCGCCAGAACAATCTGTCCCCCCATCACCCCCCACGCCGGGTCCTTCCCCATCGGTTGCCGCCCCTTGTCCAGGTCTTCCAGATTCATCACATTTCGCGACGCCAGCAATTCATCCAGCTTCAGCGAATCATCCTTCGGCCACCGGTCCACATAAACAATCTCCGTCTCCCGCGGCTGCGTCTCAGCCTCATCTGCCGGAATCGCCTGCTTAAACGCCAGAAAAACATGAAACAAATCATACCCCGTATGATTCACCAGCATCCCGCTCAGCTTATTGCTCGCATCCAGCTTCACCGGCGTCCCCATACACATCAATCGTCCCCTTGATCTCTCCCACCCAGTGCGCCTGAATTTCCTTCGATGAGCTTCGATACGGAATCGTCACCGACACCGGATCCGTCTCCGAATCATTCCGGCACCGGAATCTGATATTCCAGATACGCCCCCGCATCGTCCCCCGAGTTGGCATACTGCGGATGAAGGCTGAACGGCGTGAGATAACTCACCTCGTGCGGAGCCGTGTCCCCCAGCCCGATCGTCTCATTCCCATCCTGCGGGATATACAACGCCAAATCGGCTGTCGATCACCCCATCGCTCTCGCCCGCCGCGTAACGCACCACGCTCACGTGCTGCAGTTTCGGCGGCCCGCGCACCACCGCCTTAACCAGCAGCGCCGTCAAACCCGTCGCCGCCACCGCCGTCAATCCAAAGAAAAACCAGCTGAAATTCGCCTGTTTCCGTGCCGCCAGAATAAAATAAATCCCCGGTCCCGCCACCAGCCAATAAACCACGAATGAAAAACCCGCGATCGACAGCTTCGCCGCCACCGTGCTCGGCAAATCCATCCCCTGCAAGAGCGGCTTCTCGCCAGATCAAGCCCCTCCTCCGGCTGCCACAAATCATCCACATTCGCCGATGGCTTATAATCCTCCGGCACCGTCTTCGGATTATTCCAGTCAAACACCTGATCCCACACATACCGCCACCCGCTCTGCGCCTTCCGGGTCAATTCCGGATTCCCCAAATCCTGCGCCACCCACGTCACCGCCCCCAGCCCCACGCTCCGCCGCGCCAGCCACGGCGTGAACGAAATATTTCCCGCATCATCCCACCGCAGCCATTGATCCACCTTCGCCCCACTCAGTGCACCGATCCGGCCCACCTTAAACGTCCCCAGCTTGCTTAGGCCACGCTGCCTGATCCGAAGTCGGATGCGCCAATCTCTCCAGCGGCTCCATCTCTTCCCGGTCCACCGTCGGAATTGTCCACTCCCCGTTGATCTGCCCCCCAACCGGCAAAATCTCCTCAAACGGCTTGATCTTAAACGCCTCCGCCGGCTCGCAAACAATCAGATGCCCGCCCTGATGTACCCATTGCAGAATCGCCTCCAGCGACGGCGTATGCGTTCCCGAAACCAGAAAATTCGCGTCCGCGTCCATCCAGACGATCGCGTCCACCGCCTCATACCCGATCACGTTCGACGGCAAATCCCGCGGCGACACCGTCACCGCATCCACATCCTCCAGCACTCCCTTCTGCTGCGAATAATCCGAAATCTCCGGCTTGTCCGTCCCATCCGTCACAAACAAAATCAGCTTCCGGCTCCGCGCCGGATCACCCACAGACCGCGCCGGATCGACATTCAAAATCGTCGAAGTCAGCGGCAGCGTCGAAAGCTGCTTCCCATCCTTATCGCAAAGAAAAACCTTCAGTTGCCCGTTCAGCGTATTCAAATTCGTCGTCAAATCCGTCGCATCCGGCAACCCCCCATCCGTAGGCTTCGGCTTGAAGAAAACCCAGTAATTCTCCGTCGTGGCCGGTTTCCCATCGATATTCCCCCCCAGCGTTTCCAGTTGCGTATAAGTCACCCGGTCCCGGTTCAAATCCTCCTGAACGATCTGAATCTGATAAGTCTGCGAATCCGCACTCTGGCTGGTCAGTTGCACCAGCATCGGCGTCCAGCAATCCGGCCGGTAATGATTGTTAAACCCCACCGCCAAAACCTGCCCCCGCGCCTGGGCCAATGCCATCGCCGGCATAGCCAAAACCAGGAACCCCGCCATAAGAAAACGCATCAATAGGAAATGTATGCAGCCCGCCCAAGGCCGTCAATTGCAACGACCGCAGCCATTCACGCCAAACCACCCCGCAAAAAAATAATCAAAAAAATCCGAACATTTCCGCAAAACACGCCCAAAACCTTCACCCATTTGCCACTTGTATAGAGGGGGAACGTTTTTTCTTGATGCGCGATCCAAAGCAACCACCAGTTGGGGAAGAGCCATGTCCATCAACAGCACTTTTTATCCCCTTCCAGAAGATCTTTTGCGAGGTAAGGTAACACGACCCCCACTGAATTGTGGGAACTTCCGTTACTTTATGGGGAAATGTGGGGTCTAAGGCCGCGACAAAATCGCCTATGACATTTCCCCAACTCATCCGCTATGATTCCATCAGTCGTTCGTTTCGGAAGAAGAATCAGTTATGTCCCCTGAAACAAAATCCGCCGCTTCGCCGCGCCGGCTCTATCTCGATAACGCCGCCACCAGCTTCCCCAAACCGGCGCAAGTGACCGAGGCCATGATCCGCTACGCCACGCAAATCGGCGCCAGCGCCGGCGCGGCGCCTATCGCGAAGCCGTCGAGACCGGCGAACTCCTAAGTGAATGCCGCCGCCGCCTCTGCAAACTGTTCAACGGCCAGCAAAGCGAGCATTTTATCTTCACCCTCAATTGCTCCGACGCTCTGAACCTCGCCATCAAGGGGCTCGTCAATCACAGCCGCACGGGCCACGCGATCTGCACCCAGGTCGATCACAATTCCATCCTCCGCCCGCTCAACGCGCTGGTGGATGCCGGCCTGATCGAACAAACGCGCGTCGCCGTCGATCCCATCACCGGCCTCGTCGATCCTGATGACATCGCCCGCGCCATTCGCCCCGACACGCGCCTCATCGCCATCACTCACGCCAGCAATGTCACCGGCACCGTTCAGCCCATTCGCGACATCGGAAAAATCGCCCAAAGCCATGGCATCCCCTTCGTCGTGGACATCGCACAATCAGCCGGCCACCTGCCCATCGACGTCCAGGCCGATGGGATTGATCTCCTCGCCGCCCCCGGCCACAAAGGCCTCCTCGGCCCGCTCGGCACCGGCTTCCTCTACATCCGCCCCGGTATGGAAAAATGTCTGCAGCCGATCCGGGAAGGCGGCACCGGCTCCGCCAGCGAAAGCGATCGCCAGCCCGATTTCCTCCCCGACAAATACGAACCGGGCAGCCACAACGCCATCGGAATTATCGGACTCTCCGAAGGCGTTCAATGGGTTCTCTCCCAGGGCATCGAAAATATCGCCACCCGCGAGACCGAACTCTGCGGCACATTCATCGATGGAATCGAGGGCGTCGAAGGCCTCTCCTATTTCGGCCCGCGCGGCGTGAAAAATCGCCTCGGCGTCTTCTCCGTAAAAATCGAAACCCTCGACCCCCACGAATTGGCGATGATCCTCGAATCAAACTATGGAATTCTCACCCGCGCGGGAATCCATTGCGCTCCCCTCATTCATCAGGCCATCGGAACAGCCGCATCCGGCGGAACCACCCGTTTGAGTTTTGGACCTTTTTTAAGCGGACAAGACGTGAATTTCGCGGCCGACGCACTGGCAGACATCGCCGGACAGATCCAGCAGCACCGCTCCCTAGGCAGAAGCGTTCAGCAAATTATTTCGTAAGCGATTGGGTAAGGAATCAAATCCGGCCGCACCAGGTGCAACCGGCGAAGGCGCACTTCCATCGGCCGATACGCCACCTGCGGCCCCGATTGCAAAGATTGCCGGGTGACCGGGGCATCATTCGCACGCAGGCCGGTCGAGCCAGCCAACGCGCAAACGACTAAAGCCGACGAAATCAATCGACGAATCTTGCGGGCCATGTTTTATTCCAGAAAAGAACGAGCGGAACCAGCATCACGCGGCAATGCCAGTCCGAACCTAACGTACCCCGATGCCCCTCTTACTCCAACAAAAAAATCGCTTCACAACACCCGCATGTCTCAAAGCATGGCAAGACAGGTAAGGCGTGCCGCCCGTCCGGGAGATTACTCATATTTCGCTGGAACGTAACGTCAGGTCAGGAGTGCTGTTGAGCGGAATCGCTTTGATTCATTCGTGCGATAACGGCTGCTCTGACAAAAGGCTGAGCCACCGCCCAGATTTTCATCCCCGCGGAAAAAAGCCGCGCCATCCGTCCCGGCCGATGAGCCACCGGATTGGCCTGGGCCCGGCTCGCCTCCGCCGGTTCCGCTTCCCGTTCAATCACTTTGGTAACGGCAAATCCAGCCATAAACGCAGCCGCCACCGCCGCCAGGGGATGCGCCCGCGCCCAAATGCGCGGATCGGCGATTTCCATCGCGTCCCCCTTCAAATCGCGCATCGCCAGCAGCATCCCCGCCTTGGCCTGCTGGCACTGATCCTCAAGAAATTCGCCCTCACCCATTGCGGTCTCCATGATTCGCCCGTTCAGCGGTTCTCGCGGCGGCATCACGCCCAAAACGTTCCCGTTCCTTCTTGCGCATCGCTTCGTATTTTCCCAGCGACTTCAAATACGATTGTTGAATCAAATGCCTCACCGCGATAAATCCACCGCCCGCCACGACGCCGAGCAGGAGCGCCCCGGTCGCCAGTTCCCCGGCCCATCGATGCCCGAACAGCACGGAAAGGCTGTCGCAAATTCCCTCGCACAGCAGCACAACGCCGGTGATGATCGCCCCCGCCCCAGCCAGCACGGCGATCGCAATCCAGCTCGCGGTAAAAATCCGCTTCTTGATCGCAAACTTCAGCGTGTCGATCCGCGCCGAGATGTAATAGAGAAAATAATCCACCAACTCCGAGATGCGATCACGCATATCGGTCATTGGATCAGATGGCGGCGACTTTCCATCACGCCGCTCAGCCGCCGGATCGTCTGAAGTTTCAGGCCTTCTCGGCTCGCTCACACGGCCTTTCCATCGCTTAGCGGCGACGCCACAGCAAACCCAGGAGCACGCCGACGCCCGCCGCGATCAGCAGCGCCTGCATCGGCTTCTCCTTGATGTAGCTCTCAAGGCCCTCTTCCCATTCCTCAACTTTTTCCCGGCCCTGCTCGACATAATCCGCGGCCTTGTCGCGCAGGTCTTCGTATTGCTCGCGCGCAGCCTTGCCGACTTGTCCGCCCATTTCGCGGACATCCTGTACGACATCCGCGGCCTTATCCTTCAAGCCGTCCGTCGCCGAACCGTGCGAATGGCCATGTGTATGACTCGATTGCGCCATGAGACGCTCCTTTCAAATTTTGAATTCCATTTACAACTTCACAAAAGCATAGGCATTATTGGATCGCCCAGTAATGGACAAAATCCATCTGTGCGCCTCGCCAAAGTAGTCAAACACCATTTTACGCTGAATTTACCGATGTGTCTCAAGAATTCGCTGAATGACTGCGGACGTGCTCTTCCCATCCACCAGCGGCGCCAGCGCCACCCGCCCCCCATACGATTCAACAAGATCCCATCCCACCACTTTTTCCTTCGGATAATCCGCACCTTTTACCAGAACATCCGGCCGAATTTTCTCGATCAGCGTCAGCGGCGTATCCTCATCAAACCGCACCAGATAATTGATGCTCTCCAATTCTTCCAAAACCCCCAGCCGGTCCGTCTCGGTAATGATCGGCCGCTTGTCCCCCTTGAGCCGCCGAATCCCCTCATCGGTGTTCACGCCGACAACCAGCAAATCTCCCTGCCGCCGCGCAAACTGGAAATATTTGATATGCCCCAGGTGAATCAAATCGAAACACCCGTTGGTGAAAACAATCCGCTTGCCGCTCGACCGGTGTACGCCCAGCTCCGCGACAAGATCATCCAGCGACCGCTCCTTGCCGGGATGATCGTGCGATTCCGCCTGCAACTCCGCGACAATCTCCGCGCGGGTAATCGGCACCGTGCCAAATCGCTCAACTTCCAACCCCGCCGCCACATTCCCCAGCGCCACCGATTCCGTCCAGTCCGCTCCAGCCGCGCGAGCGCTGGTGATCATCGCCAGCACCATGTCCCCCGCACCGGTGGCATCGAACACCTGTCGCGGCCGCGCATGCTTCAACCAGCGCCGTTCCCCCTCGCGCGTTGCCAGATAAGCGCCTTGCTTATCCAGCGTAAGAATCGCGGCCTCCAGATTCAGTTGCTTCAGCACCTTCTCCGCCGCCGGCTGAAAATCGCCCGTCCCGTCAATCGAAACACCCGCCGCCCGAGCCGCCTCGGAACGATTCAGCTTCAGCGCCGTCGCCCCGGAATATTTCGAGTAATCCGCAATCGCCGCCGGATCGACCAGCACCGCCACCCCGCGCTTCTTTGCCGCGGCAATCACCGCCTGACAAACTTTCGGCGTGACAGCCCCCTTGTTGTAATCCTCAATGCAGACGATGTCGCAATTCGCAATCGCCTGCTCGACATGCGCCATAATCTTCCCCGCGAGCGCCTCCGAGCAAGCATGAGTATTCTCATAATCCAGCCGCATCAGCTGCTGCGAATGCCGATGCTGCGCCGCCCCAACCAGCCGCAGCTTGCAGGTGGTGGGGCGATCATCCGCCACAACCAGCAGGCTCGGATCGATCCCCGCCTTCTGCATCAGCCGCCGAATGTCCTCAGCCCCCGAATCATTCCCGACAAGTCCAACAGCCCGAACCTTAGCCCCCAATGTCGCCAGCATCGAAGCAACATTCGCCGCCCCGCCCAGACGAAGCTCTTCATGTTGATAGTGAAGCACCATCACCGGCGCTTCCGGCGAAACCCGCTCCGCGTTCCCATACAAATATTTGTCCAGCATCATGTCGCCCACAAGCAACACATTGCTGGCCGGAAGGGATTGAATGATCTGAATCAACCGGCGGTGCATGACATGATGTTACAAAGAACCAAATGGATCGGCTATAATAGCCCCTATGAGCACCACCGAATTGCGCCGCGAAATAAAAAAAGCGGTTGATAAGCTTCCACCCAGGCAGTTGGAATCGCTGGTGGATTATGTCCATTTTCTCAATCGCCCAACCATCGCGCAGCGAATCACTGCCGCCGAAAAGTCGTTTGCGTCCGGCAAAGCCGTGAATTGGCGGAAGGTACGTTGCCCGTCTACTAACAATTAGAAGTTGCCCGGTGAACAAACGGCAAGATTAGATTTTGCGATAAAACTTGTAAGTTTGTTTTGGGTGACTGGGATTTGATGTTCAAAGCCTGCCGAATCCCATTCAGCAACTGATTCGAACTAAGCCCAGCCGGCTGAATCACCGGCACCGCCAACGCATCCAACCCCCCCCATCGTTCAGGAAATACCTGCAGCACCGCACGACATTTGGAAACCGCCATCACCAAGTCGCTACTGCTTTCAACCGGCCCATGCGCCAAATCTTTGAATTCCGAAATATCACCCCACGCGCCCCAAACAAAGCCAGCGGAATCCCATGCCGCGCAACAAGCCTGCAAATTCCCTGCTGATAACCCGGCACGATCAATCTTTCAAAAAACAAATTCCGGTCAAACCCAGCTTCGGTGATGTTGAATTGCTCCATCCGCGATTGGAGATATTTCTGCGGATCGTCCCCCAAAGCCAGCGGGTCTTTGGACAACTCATCTTCGATCATCTCCCAAAGCAATATCTGGCTCGAAAATCCTTCACCCGCTGCGGCACGTCGATCACCCGCGTATCCGCCAGCACGCCAATCACAGAAGACGGAGATGACTTTGACGTAACAATCCGCGGCCAACCAGCAACCCGCACCCGCTCAGCCGGCCAGCCCGCTTTCACCGCCAGCTCAACCCATGCCGGATCAGCCACCAGCAGCGCATCTTCCGCCCCCTCCGGCGAAACCACGCGCCCATTGGTCAGCCATGTGATCCAAGCCGTCCGCGGCGAAACAATCCCCGGCAAATCGCTGCGAAAAAGATCGGCCGCGACAATCGCGTCCGCCTCGGCAGCCGCCTCCGCCAGCGCCAGCGGCGAAGCCGTCAGCGGATAATCCGGATCAAACGCCACAAACGATGAATCGCTTTGCTCCGTCAAAAGCGCCGACCGCAACGCAATGTTCGAAAGATCAGCAAGATTAAATTGCGACCCGGCCAAAACAATCACGCGCCCATTTCGCGGCCGCTCCCCAGCCCGGGCCAGTATCCCCGGCAATCGCTCACTCCGCGCCGAAGTCTCCCGCGAAATCACCGCCTGCGCATCCTCCGTCAGCAAAGCCATGTCCGCATCATCCAAGAGCGCCGTGCGGACAAATTGCTGCGGCAAAGGCATCCCGCAATATTTCGAGAAAAGCTTCGCAAGCTGATCGGGCCAATCCTCTCCGCTCACAAAATAAAGCCGCGCCGCGCCGATCTCCGCCGAAAATCATCGCAGTGCAAAATCATTCGCAGCGATTCAACATCAGGAACAACCGCAATAATCCCCTGCGCCAACTTCAACTTCTCAAAACAGGCCCGGATCTGCCCCGCATGCCCCGGCTGCAAAAAGCACCCGACATTCCCCTTCAACTCCAGAAGCTTCAGCAACTCCCGCCCAGCCAGCAGCGGCACCGAACACCCCGACCACCACCCGCCCGAAGTTCGCGCCGTGAGAGACCCATCCCGGGCAAAAATCCATTCAACATCCAGCGGACCACCTCCAAGCCGATCCGCCCATTCCGGCTGGATGGATGAGAAGGCCGTCATATTCGCGCGAAAATTCGCCGCCGCCAAACGATCCGCAGCCGTGGCGGTCCCGGAAGTTGAAAGAATAGCCGTATCCATTGTCAGATGGATGATTTATCGGACATTCCCCCCAAAGGAGTTGAGGGCATGTAAACCCCGTCAAAAGCTGCAACCCTTCGCAACACCGCCAGATACGCTAGAATCCCCTGCGAGCCATGAAATTCACCAAGATGCACGGCATCGGCAACGACTACGTCTACGTCAACGGCTTCGCCGAGACGGTCGCCGATCCCGCGCGCCTCGCACCCAAAATCTCCGACCGCCATTTTGGCATCGGCGGCGACGGCCTGATCCTGATCCTCCCCTCCGAAAAAGCCGACGTCCGCATGCGGATGTTCAACGCCGACGGCAGCGAAGCCGAAATGTGCGGCAACGGCATCCGCTGCGTCGCCAAATACGCCTTCGACCACGGCCTATCCCGCAGCAATCCCATGCGCGTCGAAACCGGGAACGGCGTCCTCTCCCTCGAATTGCAAACCCAAGGCGGCAAGGTCACTCAGGCAACCGTGAACATGGGCCAGCCCATCCTGAAGCTCCCGGACATTCCAGTCGATCGCGAAGCGGTGACGGCGTTGAACAACCCGCACCAATTTTCATTCGCTGTCGGCTCGCAAACGATCTCACCAGCGACGTTCGTTTCCATGGGCAATCCACACGTCGTGATTTTCGTGGACGATGTTCAGCGAATCGATCTCCCGCATCTCGGCCCGCTGGTCGAGCATTTCAAAGCATTCCCAAGACGCATCAACGCCCATTGGGTGCAGATGAAATCGCCGAACGAAGTGATCATGCGCACATGGGAACGCGGCAGCGGAATCACCCTCGCCTGCGGCACCGGCGCCTGCGCCGTCTGCGTCGCCGGCGCACTGACCGGCCGAACCGAAAGAAAAATCCTAGCCCATCTTCCCGGCGGCGATTTGAACCTCGAGTGGCGTGAGAAAGACAATTGTGTTTATATGACCGGCCCAGCCGAGGAAGTTTTCTCGGGCGATTGGCCGGGTTGAAGCATCGCCTCCGATTTTAATTCAGGAATTCAATGCCGATTTCGCGCGAACAAGTGATGACCGCCCTCCGGACCGTTCAGGACCCGGAACTCTTCAAGGACATCGTCACCCTCAACATGGTCAAGGACATTCGCCTCGACGGCGACAATGTCTTCGTCACCGTCGAGTTGACCACCCCCGCCTGCCCACTGAAAGACCGCATCGAAAACGACGTAAAAACAGCCCTCCAATCAGCCGGAGCAAAAGAAGTAACCCTGGAACTCACCGCCAAAACGCCGCGGCCCATCCGCCCCGCGCAAGGATGTCTTGCCCCAGGTCAAAAACGTCGTCGCCGTCGGCGCGGGCAAGGGCGGCGTCGGAAAATCCACCCTCGCCCTGAATCTCGCCATCGGACTCCAGCGCTCCGGCGCAGCCGTCGGCCTGATGGACGGCGACATCTACGGACCCTCCATGCCAACCATGCTCGGCATCAAGGGCCAGGTCCCCAAACTCTCCGGCGGCAAGATCATTCCCCACCACGTCCACGGCATCCACGCCGTCACCATGGGTTCCCTCGTCGAGCAGGACAAGCCCCTCATCTGGCGCGGCCCGATGGCCCATGGCGCGTTCAAGCAATTGCTCCTCGACAACACCCTCTGGCCCGAACTCGATTATCTCATCGTCGATCTCCCCCCCGGCACCGGCGACGTCCCGCTAACCCTTTGCCAGCTCCTCCCGCTCACCGGCGCGGTCGTAGTAGCCACGCCGCAGCAGGTCGCCCTCGACGATGCCGTCCGCGCCGTGCGGATGTTCCAGCAGTTGCAAACGCCCGTTTTAGGCATAGTCGAAAACATGAGCTACTTCGTCGCCCCCGACGGCTCCGAGCACGATCTCTTCGGCCGCGGCGGAGCCGAATCCGCCGCCCAGCGTCTCGGCCTCCCATTCCTCGGCTCGATCCCGCTCTACACGGAACTGCGCGTCAACAGCGATGCCGGCAAGCCGCACCTCAATTACGAAGGCAATCCAAAACTTGCCGCCGCACTGATGAAGGTCGTGCAAAATCTCGCCGGCCAGATCAGCCTCCGCAACCTCCAGGAAAAGCCGCCCGAATTGAACATCCTTTGACCGCTTTCCTCAGTTACACCAGCCATCAGATTTTTGTCCGCTTCCCCCGCGCCGCGTACATTGCTTCCCCGATATGACCGACGCGGAATTACTACACGCCTACGCGGAGAATCGCTCAGACGACGCCTTTGCCGCACTCATTGATCGGTATGTTCGTCTCGTCTTTTCAGCCTGCCTCCGGCAATTGTCCGACCGGCACCTCGCCGAAGACGCCACCCAAGGGGTCTTTGTCCTGCTGAGTCAAAAAGCCGGCAAAATTCCCAGCACCCGGCTCGCAGGCTGGCTTCTGACAACCGCCCGCTATGCGTGCGCCAACATCCGCAGGACACAAATGCGCAGACAGCAGCGCGAGCAGGTGGTCGCCATGAACCAGGATCACAAACCGGCTGACGACAACACCGAACTCCTCGCGATGCTCGACGATGCCCTCTGCCATCTGCGCAAGACCGACCGCGAAGCCCTCGTGCTGCGCTATCTCAAGGAACAGCCGCTGCAGGAAGTGGGCCAAGCACTCGGGATTTCCGAAGAAGCAGCCCGCAAGCGCGTCTCGCGCGGAATGGACAAGCTAAGACAATATTTCTCCCGCAAAGGCCTGATGACCAATGCAACCGCGCTCTCAGCCATTCTCGCCGAGCAGGCGCAAGGCGCAGCCCTCACTCCCGCTGCCCACGAACTGATCAAGCAAGGCGTCCTCCACGCCGCCCACGCCGGCGCAGCCAGCACCGCGGTGGGGGCGGTCGTCGCCAAGGGCGTCAACATGACGATCCTGACAACCAAACTGAAGATCGCCGCCGCGCTCGTCGCAATCGCCGCCGCGCTGATCGGCAGCGGTTGGCTGATCTCGCAGATCGTTTCCGACAAACCGCCCCAGCCAGTCGCCGCCGCCCCGATCAGTCTCGCCCCGCAGCCGATTCCTTCGTCGGGCGTCGTCCTCGATCTTTCCACGCCGGAAAAATCCCTCGATTCACTCTCCCGCGCGTTGGTCGCCGGCGATCGTGAAAAATTTTACGCCTGCACAACCGCCGACCCCAACCGCCCTCCAACCATGATCGATGCCCTCGTAACACTCTCCCTCACGCAGAACGAGCTGATCCATGCGGTCAATCTCGTCTTCGGCAACGGCGAGCGCGCCCGCCACTCTGGCACGCCCGACCAGATTCTCCGGATCATCATGTCCACCTGGTCCAAAAACGCACAGGTCGCCAAAATTCAGGGCGATACCGCCTCGATCCCGCTGGAAGCCCCTCCGATGCTGCTCCAATTGCTTCCGCAGCAGACGCAGGAAGGCGTGAAACTCTGGCTCGGAAGGCCAATCCCCTTCGACCGGATAAATGGCCAGTGGCGCGTGGATATCGACAACATTGGCCGCATCGTGGGAACCCTCGACGGCCGAAATATTCAAATCGCCGACCGTGCCAGAGTCACAGCGGCCCTCACGGGCGAAGCCAAGCTTCAGACCCGGCTCGCCGAAAAAATCATCGATCATAAATTCCGCACCTGGGAGCAAGCCGATGCACAATGGGAGAGAGACCGGCGATTACTTCGCAGCGCTCAGGGATACAGAGTTCTGAATTTCTCATTCTTCCCGGTCGCCCCCTCGGGCGTGATTCCCGATATCCAGGGCGACTGGGAAGGCACGATGGATCTCTTCGGAACCGGCGTCGCCGACGGAGCCTCCACCAAAACCCGCATCGTTTTGAAATTGACCAGCATCAACGGCGGTTATCAAGCCACCGCCGACTTTATCGAGATGGGCCGAAAAGATGTCACCATCCACAAAGTCATTTACGACTATCCAACGGTCCATCTCATCATGAACCCCAGAACGTCATATGACCTGACGATCAATGCCGACGCGACCGAAATGTTTTGCAACATAGCAAGCTTTCAAGGCCAGAACTCGGAGATCGTCCTGAAGCACACCACTACGCCGGATTCGGTTCCGCAGCGCCTGGCTGAAAATGATTTCGCCGCGCAAAAAGATTCCGATCTACAAGGCTACTGGAAAGGAACCATCGGCGACGGTTCCGAAGCGCTGCCGGTCGATCTGAAAATCGCCGGCCAATCCGACGGAACATTCCGCGCTGAATTAGACAACCCCATGCTCGGCGCAAACGCCCAGCCGGTATCCGTAATGTATAGCCGTCCCACGGTGAAACTGCTCGTCGCAACCGGCTCCGGCATGTTCCGCGGTGAAATCAACGAAGACGCAACCGAAATCACGGGCTCATGGATTCAGGGAGGCAAATCCAAGCCCGTCACTTTCAAGCGAGCCGATTTCCAGGCCGAACACGCTCACGACGCCGAGAGGGATTATTCATATACTTCCAGCACCGATTTGCAGGGACACTGGAAAGGGTCGTGGAATTTCATCGACACCAAAATTCGCCTGGCCCTCGACATCGCCAAGCTGCCCGACGGCTCCCTCTCAGCCGCGCTAACCAACATCGACCAATTCGGAAGCGACGATCCCGTCCCCACATCCAACTTCCAATATTCCCCATCAGACGTCCACATGGAATGGAAATGGACCGGCGGCGCATTCGAAGGCAGGCTGAAAAACGGCAAGCTCATCGGCTCCTGGAAACAAGGGGGCGCCTCATTCCCGCTTGTTTTTTTAAGGGCCGCCGCGAACTGATCCGCAAATCCCGGTTGGAGGTTTGATGCACGCCTCCTTCCGCAAATCCGCCATCCCAATTTTGCTTCTGACATTGATCGTCATCCTCGCCGCCTTCCTGCGGCTGGATCACATCTCCAAACAAAACCTCTGGCTCGACGAATTCTGGACCCTCTACCTGGCCACAGGCCGGGGAGATTCAGCATTTCAATTGCCCCTGAACACCATCCTCTCGCCGCCCCCGGCACTCGGGTTCGTCGGCGCCCCCCCCTGGTGGCACATCTGGAACGGCGTCGATTCCACTTCCCACCCGCCTCTCTATCACATGATCCTCCGGCTTTGTGTGCACCTCTTCGGCGAAGGCGATCGCGCGATCCGATCCATGTCCACAGTGTTCTCCCTCGGTTGCATTGTGCTGCTCTATTTTCTGGTCCTGAAAATCAGCCGCGATCACTGGCAGGCATGCGTCGCCGCCGGTTTGATGGCATTCGCGCCGGTCCAGATCGTCCTCAGTCAGCAGGTGCGCCCCTACACCCTGTTGCAGTTCATCGGACTGATCGCCGGCGCAATTCTGATTTCCATCGAACATAAAAAATGGTCGTGGCCGAAACTGTTGTTCCTGACATTGGTCCTCATCGCACTCGCTTTAACCCATTACTTCGCGATGGGATTGATCGCAGCTTTCGGCATATATTCTCTTCTGAAATTGCGCGGCAAAAACAGAATCGCCGCCTTCTCCGCCATCGTGCTTGCCGTCGTCATTGTCGCCGTCGCATGGGGGCCGAATCTTCTCGCATACAACCGAGGCAATCACCTCGAGGGCTACGGCACATTTGCCGAACGATCCCTCATTCGCATTGCCCTGAGCGTGCCGCAGCGATTAACGCTGGAATCCGATTACGATCAATTCCTCCCCTCGGACAAAGGATCATGGCCCCTGGTGATTTCACTGGCGCTCATGACTTACCTGATCCCGGCATTCCGCCTCCGCCGCCATCCGCATCTTCTTTTCTGGTGGCTCTGGATCGTCGGTGAGATCGGTCTTGTCTTATTGATCGATATCGCCCGGCATTCGACGCTTCTGGCCATCACCCGGTACATGACACTCGCCGCTCCCGGCGTCTATGCGATCCTGGCGGTGCCGCTTCCGGGCCGGATTGGCAAATGGTCCCCCTGGATCATCCTGTTCGGCGCTTTGGTCTTTGCGATCGACCATTGGTACGCCGGCCCCCCGAATTCTCCCGACGTCCAAACCATCGGAAATCTTGTTCGGCAAAACGTCTCTGCTGATGACGTGACGATCATCACCGGCAACTATTACATGGCCGCCGATCAGGAACCCCCGCTGACATACTTCATCATTTCGCACTATGCTGGAGCCTGGAAAAGTCCGGTCGTCTTCGCCACCGCGCCCTGAGCCCACAAACCCGGCTACAGTTACAGCGCTTCAGGAGAATCTGGATGATCGGCATCGATCCAAATGGTGATACGCAAAAAATATTGCCCGGTTGGCAATTGCACGACCTTCAAGGCCCGGGAGACAGCAACCTCCTCTGGTATGTAACACCGCCGATCGCGGGAAAACTATGAGCCTCGCCTCTCACACAAACCGGCTGGCTAGCGAAAGCTCGCCATACCTCCTTCAACACGCCCACAATCCCGTCGATTGGTATCCGTGGGGCGAAGAAGCATTGGAGCGATCGAAAGAAGAAAACCGCCCGATCTTCCTCTCCGTCGGCTACAGCACCTGCTACTGGTGCCACGTCATGGAGCGGCAGTGTTTCGAGAACGAGGACGATCGCCGCGGAGATGAACAGTCGGTTCGTCAGCATCAAAGTCGATCGCGAAGAACGCCCCGATATCGATCAGCTTTACATGACCGCCCTGCAGATTCTCACCCGGCAGGGGGGCTGGCCGATGAGCGTCTTCCTCATGCCCGATCTGCGTCCGTTTTTCGCCGGCACCTATTTCCCGCCAACCGATTCCCACGGCCGGCCCGGTTTCCCCAGGGTCCTGGCCGCCATTGAAGATGCCTATCGAAACCGCCTGGAAGACGTCACCGGCTCAGCCGACAAGTCGTGGCGATTCTCCGCCAGATGTCGCGCCCGCGTCGCTGCAGCCGCGTCGATCAAGATCAACCGCCCCTGGATTCACGACCTGATCGACCGCGCCGCCGCCGATTTCGATCCGCAAAACGGCGGCTTCGGCTCATCACCAAAATTCCCGCAGCAGACTCTGCTCGAATTGATCCTCATCTATCTCCGCGATAATCCCGATCCGGACCTGCTCGCCATCGTCCAAAAATCGCTCGACGCAATGGCCTACGGCGGCATTCGCGATCATCTCGGCGGCGGCATTTCATCGCTACAGCACCGACGCCCACTGGCTCGTGCCGCATTTTGAGATCATGCTCTACGACAACGCCATGCTCCTCTGGATTTACGCAGAGGCCTTCAGCCAGACCGGCGAAATGCGATATGCCGTCATCGCCCGCGGCATCGCTGATTTCGTCCTCAACGAAATGACCGCCCCGTCCGGCGGATTCTTCACCGCCCTCGATGCCGAATCCGACGCACAGGAAGGCGCCAGCTATCTTTGGACCCGACAGGAAGCCGAGGAAGCTCTTGCCGGCCAACCCGAAGCGGACAGATTCTTACGCGTCTATGGCCTCGACGACGGCCCCAACTTCGCCGATCCGCATCACGGCAACGGCATGCCGGATAAAAATGTCCTCTATCTTGCCGAGCCCGACGGTGGATCGCCTCTGCTCGATGAAAAGCTGGCCGAGATGCGGCAAATCCTGCTGAAAATCCGCCGCCAGCGAAAACAGCCGATGCTCGACACCAAGATTCTCACGAGCTGGAACGCCCTGATGATTCGCGGCCTCGCCCACGCCGGCGCGATCTTGAACGAAGACCGATATCTCCGCGCCGCCAAAGCGGCCGCCAATTTCCTCCTCTCCAATCACCGCGATTCCACCGGCGGACTGCTCCGCGTCAGCACCGGCGGGGCAGCCAAGCATCGCGCATTTTTGGATGACTATGCATTTTTCATGCAAGCTCTTTTGTTACTCTCCATGCGCGAAGAAGCTTCGCAACTCTCCCAGATCATGGAGCAAAAATTTTCCGCGGGACCGGACGGTGGATTCTTCTACACCGACGAAGCCGCGACAGACCTCATCGTCCGCCAGATGGTCGGCGGCGACAGCCCTCTTCCCAGCGGCAACGGCATCGCCGCAATCGCGCTGCTCGAACTCGGCCACTCCCGCGAAGCGCTCCAGACAATCTCCGCCTTCGTCGGCCAGATGGAAAGCGTCGGCGAAAGCATGAGCGCCCTCGTCCAGGCAGCATGGTTGTACGTGAAAACCCACGGCGAACTGCAAACCACTGCGGCAACCGATCCCGATCACCTCGCATCCCCCACCGAATTGGCCGCGGACGTTCTCAAGGTAGAGATCACCTGGCAAACCCCAACTCTTTTGCGGGTGAGCTGCCGCGTTGCCGAGAGATATCATCTCAACGCCCACGATGCCGCGACCGCCCCCACGCAATTGCGGGCCGCCGGCGTGGAAATCGAATCAATCCAATATCCATCAGGCGAACTGCAGGGAAAATTTGAAATCACGTTAAACCTGAAATCCCCGGCGACCGAAAAATTCGACCTCGCCATCTCCTATCAGGCCTGCGACGCCAGCGCCTGTTTGCCGATCGTCACGCGGCGTTTCGCGGCGATCCCCAATTGAACCCAGCATCGCTTTTAGCTACGTTTGCCCAACCATGATTGTTACCAGCTCCACCGCCGAGATTTCCGCAACCGACCGAATCCCCGCGAATTCGCAGGCCATCGTCGTTTTCATAGCCCAGGGCGATTCCTCCTCACCGCCGCCGGCCACGCGCGCAGGAAACGAAATCGCCGCAAGCGCCGATCGGCTGTTGTCAGCCAAAGTCGCCGCCGGGAAAGCTAAAGAAATCACCTTCGACATCATCGGCGATGGCCCCCGCGCCCGCGCGTGTTTCTCGCCGGCCTCGGAAAGCCCGGCGAGATTTCCACCGAAACCCTCCGCCAATCCGCCGGCACGATCCAGCGAGCGCTGCGAAAACACAAGATCGACCGCGCCGCCATCCTCCTGCCGGAATTAAAAGCCATACAGCCTTCCGCCGCTGCCGATGCCATCACCAGCGGAATTTCCCTCGCGGCTTTCGACTATCAGGAATACAAAGGGACGGCATCCAAATCCCGCGAAAAAACCGACGAAGTCCCCGGCAAGCCAATCACAATTAAGCTCGTAGCGGATAAATCATCCCTCGCAAAAGTAAAACCAGCCGTCGATCGCGCGAAAGATCATCTGCACCGGCCAGAATTTCGCGCGCACCATCGCCTCCCGCCCCGGCAACGACATCAACCCGCTAACCCTCGCCAGGCAGGCGCAATCCCTCGCCCGCGAAGCCGGCCTCAACTGCACGGTAATGGACGAACGGCAACTCGCCCGCCTCGGCATGGGCGGAATTCTCGCCGTCGGGGACGGCAGCATCCAAACCCCGCCGCGCATGATCGTCCTCGAGCATCGCCCCCCGAAACACCTCGCGCGCACCGCAAAACGTCCCGCCAAAACCATCCTCGTCGTCGGCAAAGCGATCACCTTCGACACCGGCGGCATCTCCATCAAGCCCGCCGACAAAATGGGGAAAATGATCTTCGACAAATGCGGCGGAATGGCCGTGCTCGGCCTGATGTACGCGGTCGCCAAACTCAAGTTGCCGATCCATGTCGTCGGAATTCTCTCCAGCGCCGAAAACGCCATCAGCTCCAAGGCCTATCGCCCCGGCGATATTCTGCGGATGTACAACGGCGTCACCGTCGAAGTGACCAACACGGATGCCGAAGGCCGGCTCGTTCTCGCCGACGCCATCGCCTGGGGCATCGAAAAATTTAAACCCGCCGCCGTCGTCGATCTCGCCACTCTGACCGGCGGAGTCATCGTCGCCCTCGGCAAAACCATGGCCGGCGTCATGAGCAACAGCGACCAGCTCGTCAGCGAACTCACCCAGGCCGGCGAATCCGAAGGCGAAAAAATCTGGCGGCTCCCCCTCGGCGAAGATCAGCGCAACTTCATCAAGTCGGAATCCGCCGACATCGTCAACAGCGCCGGCCGCGAAGGCCATCCCCTTCAGGGCGGCGCGTTCCTCAGCTATTTCGTCCCGGAAGATGCTATCCGTTCCGTGGGCACACCTGGATATCGCGGGAGTAGCCGACACCGAAAAGAAACTCCCATATTATGCCATCGGCGCAACCGGCTGGGGCGTGCGTACATTGGTCCGATGGGTCGAATCACGCGCGAGGTAACGAGGTAAGCGGTGAAGTTTTTTCGATTCGCGATCGTCCCGATTCTTTTCCTGGCCAGCGTGGCCAAGGCGGATGACATGACCCAATTTCTTGAATGGGCTCCAACGCCTCCAATGGGCTGGAACAGTTGGGATTGCTTCGGCACCACAGTCACAGAACAGCAGACTAAAGCCAACGCCGATTACATGGCCGAAAATCTCGCCAAACACGGCTGGCAATACATTGTGGTCGATATCCAGTGGTACGAACCGGCTGCCAAAGGCTGGGATTATCGTCCCGACGCGAAGCTGACGATGGACGAGTACGGCCGTCTGCTGCCAGCGGTGAACCGCTTTCCCTCCGCCGCGGATGGGCAAAGGCTTCAAACCGCTCGCCGATTACGTTCACGGCAAGGGCCTGAAATTCGGCATCCATATTCTGCGAGGAATCCCGCGCCAGGCCGTCGCCGCCAATACGCCGATCCTTGGCTCCTCCGCCCGCGCCGCCGATGTCGCTGACAAGACAAGCATCTGCCAGTGGAATCCCGACATGTACGGCATCGATACCACCAAGCCAGGCGGCCAGGAATATTACAACTCCCTCTTTTCCCAATTCGCCGATTGGGACGTCGATTTCGTCAAGGTCGATGATCTCTCGCGTCCGTATCACAAGTCTGAAATCGAAGCGATCCGAAAAGCCATCGACAAAACCGGCCGCCCGATGATCTTCAGCACGTCGCCCGGCGCAACCACGCTCGATGAAGCCGATCACATCGCCGACCACGCCAACATGTGGCGAATCTCCGACGACTTCTGGGACAAATGGGATTTGCTCAAGGAACAGTTCCAGCGCTGTGCCGACTGGGCGCCCATTGCGGACCGGGCCACTTTCCCGACGCCGACATGCTGCCCCTCGGCGCGATCACTGTCGCCAAGCATTCAGAACCTGGCCCGCACACTCGATTCACCAGGGACGAGCAGTACACGATGATGACCCTCTGGTCGATCTGCCGCTCGCCGCTGATTTATGGCGGCGATCTGCCGCAGATGGATCCGTTCACGCTTTCGCTGCTGACGAATGATGAAGTGATCGCCGTCGATCCAGCACAGCACCGGAGGCCGGCAACTGTTTCGCGAGGATGACTTGATTGCCTGGACAGCCGACATCTCCGGATCGAATGATAAATATGTGGCTGTCTTCAATGCTTCAGATGAAGGGCCAGCCGCGGTTATGGTCTTGTGAAGGATCTGGGATTCACCGGTCCCTGCAAAGTGCGAGACCTCTGGAAACATCTCGAACGGGGCACCGCTTCGGGCGCGATTGGGATCTATGCTCCCGCCCCACGGGGCCGAACTCTATCGTCTATCGCCGGTCGAAAAATAGAGTATTAATTCCTAATACCGAAAATTACACAGGAGTAATCATGACCGCTTCCGCAGCAGTGACATTGTTCTCAATCCTCTTTTCCGTCCTCGTCCCGCAAAAAATCTGGTACGCCCCCAGCCAGCCGCTGAACATCACCATCCAATCCGATAAAGATGTCTCACTCGAGCTCACGGATTTCAGCGGCAAGGTAATCCCCGCCAAAGGATCAGCTGATGCCAGCGCCAAGGCTGCGGTGGATCTGAAGACCGTCTTCCCCGAAACCGCTAACCCCGGCACATTCGTGCTCTACGCCGTCGCGAAGGGCGCCGCTTTTTCACCGGCTGGCCCGCCCAAGGATTTCCTGGGAACGCCGCTGGTGATCGAAGTGCTCGCCAATCCGGAGCAAAATCCGGATCAGACGATGATCACGCATGTCGTGCCGCTGCAATACGTGACGATGCAGACGGATTCCGGACCGCTGACGGAAGTCTTTTATTACGATTCCGCCCCTCACACGGTCGAGAGCTTTTTGCAATTGGCATCCGGCGGCTATTACGACGGGCTGATCTTTCATCGGATCATCCCCGGCTTCGTCATCCAGGGCGGCGATCCGCTCGGCGCCGATCTCGCCCGCGCCGGCTCCGGCGGCCCCGGCTTCATGGTCGGCGCTGAATTCAACGATCGCCCCCACCTTGAAGGCGTTCTCTCCATGGCCAGGGCCAGCGATCCCAACAGCGCCGGAAGCCAATTCTTCATCTGCCTCGACTATGGACACACCCAGCAGTTGGATCACAAGTACACCGGGTTTGGCCGCGTGGTTGCCGGAATGGATGCCGTGAAAAAGATCGCCTCGGCCAAGACCGATCCAACCAACGACCGTCCGGAGCATCCGCCAACCATCACCAAGGTGGATGTGCTGCCGGTAACGGCACAAAACGATCCCTACACCCAGATGATGACGCCCGACGCCAAATGACAAAAGATCGTTGATCGAGTAGAACGCACCCTCGCCGCCCCGCAAAGCGGCCGGGTCCGATGCAAGGGTCGGCTGTGAACCGGGTCAGGTCCGAGAGGAAGCAGCCCTAAGCGGTCCCGGCTCTGTGCCGTCGTCCCCCCGGCCGCTTTGCGGGGCGGCTTTTATTATTCAAAAAAAAGGGCCGCCGAATTTTCATTCGGACGGCCCAAAGCATTCCTCCCGCTCAATCGATCAGGCTCGACGGCGGCGAAGCAGCAATGCTCCCGCGCCAATCCCAAGCAAACTCAATGAAGCCGGTTCCGGCACCGACACGGGCTCAAAGTCATACGTGCTAGTTCCGCCGGCCGTGCCGATGGTCACCGCATCAACATTCCCGTCGAAATTGTCCGTACTGCCAGCGTACCCTACCAGAAGTTCTACACCGCCAAGTCCTCCGGGAAATAGACTGTCCTCAATCGTCGCATTTGGGAACTGTGTCAGGAACGTCCCGAGCGAATCGACATCCCCGCTCCCGCCCGGGTTGGTCCCCAAATAGCCATCCGCGTCATACCACCCGCCCTCCAGTGCATTCCATTGCTGCCACTGAAGTGGGGCGGTGGCGCCTTGGTCCGGCAATCCCGGATTTCCCGTGCCGGGCTGCTGGTAAGGTGGCTCGAACGTAAGCCAGTCATCCGCCGGGCCCGATCCTGTTGTCGAAACGAAAACCTGCATATACGGATATTGTTGTCCGTTGTTGAGGGTGTCGTACGTCCAGTAGCTCAGCGAGTTGATGGCCGCGAGCGGTGTTCCGTCAAAGTTCGTTGTTGAAATCTGCGCTGCCCCATCGCCATGACCCGGCGCAGTTCCCAACTCCGCGCTGCCGATGCCCGCTGGCGGCAGCGCCGGCCCCGCGACCATTTGCGTAATGGTCCCCGGAAATGTCGCTGCATCGCCATTCCCATCAGTGGTTGCAAACGCCCAGCCGTTCATGTTGCCCGGACTGACGACAACCGTTCCCGCGCCCGCAAGACCGCTCAGGCCTGTGACGACCGACAAAACCGCGCCGGCCAACAGATGACAAACATTTTTTGACGCTTCCACTTCTATTCTCCTTGTAGTTGCTGCTGGCGGAATCGTTCTCGACAGCAGACATGTAAATTATTCTCAAGAGAGCCGGGTCGTCACACCGACACCGGCGCATCACGGCCCGGCTCTCATTCGATTTTTCTGACTTCTGCAATAAAGCTTTAAGTACGATCCGCGGCGCTATGCATGTCGCCGCCGGCGAAGCAGCATCGCCGCGCCCAACCCGATCATTGAGAACGTGGCCGGCTCCGGAACGGGCGACGCCACAAACGTTCCCGGTCCCAGATCCGCCGTGAAACTATCCAGAACTCCGTCGTTCACGCCCGGAGCATCCGAGTCTCCATTGAGGGGAACGGGAAAATTAAATTGAAGGCTGTAGTCGGTCAGCGAACTGGTGTCGATGAAGTCGGAATTGTAAACGATGCCATCGTCAGGGCTGCCGGTGTTCTGCCCACTCAACGAAAACCCGCTTGAGTTGCCGGTGAAACTCCCGTTACTCGCCGACCCGCTGAGGATATCGGTGTCGCCGCCGACGGCGGTGTCCGCGGTCAGTGAAAACGAAACGTTGCTGACCGTCGATACGCCTTCAATCAATCCGCCGAAGATGCTGAACGCCGGACCGGCTGTATCGGCGCTGAAGCTGAATGTCGCTTGTACGGGATTCGGCCCGTAGCTGTTGGGCGTAAAGAGAGTGACATAGACGGGAATATCGCTGCCGCTGACGATTCCCGAGGAATTGTCGTAGGAGACGACCCCCGTCGCATTGCCCGTTGCGGCAAACTGTATAATGGGGTCCGCGTTAGCAACCCCACCCAAAGCAAGAACTCCGCCTGTCAAAACCAAAGACAAAATCCGATTCATACATCGCTCCAACAAAAAATTCTTCCAGTAACCTTTACAGCATGGCTGCCTGAACCTGTCGTACAGCGAGACGAACTGCGAATCGCGCTTGATGGACATCGCTTTCACGCATCCAGCCGCGCAGCAAACCACACTCGCCAAACGAAGCACCGCGAGACACGACATTCGCGGTGTCCAAGTCAGCCACAAGACCGAATTCATTCCTGACCGTTGAGCAGGATTCGGTCCAAAATTGGGTTTCCCAAGAGTTTCACTTGTGGCGGTCGGTAGTTTCACGACCGCCCCGTGCCGACTCGCACTCTAAGAAGTCCATAATTTGAAAGCAATAGGAAAAACAAATAATCGCCGTAAACGAGGTATGAATTTTCGCTAAATCGGAAAGCGATCTCATCCTTCAATTTTTCTTGAGCCACCCAGGCGAGTAGGATGCCCGTCTCATGCGAGTCCTCATTGTTGCCAACAAGAGCAAGACCGGCGTCGCGGCCGCCCTTGATCAGATCGTCCCGCGCATCAGAAAGCCCGGCCACATCGTCGGCATCGATCAGGAAGAACAAACCGGCGAGATCACTGCCCAGGCCGATGTAGTTCTCGTCCTCGGCGGCGATGGCACGCTCCTCTCAGCCGCTCGTCGTCTCCGCGGCCGGCAGATTCCTCTGCTCGGCGTCAATTTCGGCCGTCTCGGATTTCTCGCCAGCTTTACCCCCAAACAATTTGATCAGCATTTCGACGATTTCCTTGCCGGCAAATTGCCCATCAGTGCCCGCTCCGCCTTGGAAACATCCGTTTTGCCCGCCGGCCTCCCGTGCCGATTCGGCGATCCCGATCATGTCGCCGAAAAACGGCGCTTCGTCTCCACCGCACTCAATGACGCGGTCATTACCGCCGGCCCTCCATTTCACATGATCGAGTTGGAAATCGCGGCCAACGGCGGCAATCACGACGGAACCGAGAAGTGGGGCGGCATCCGATATTTCGGCGACGGCGTCATCGTCTCCACCGCCAGTGGAAGCACTGCCTACAACGTCTCCGCCGGCGGACCGATCATCAGCCCCAACGTCGATGCCCTCTGCGTCACGCCCCTCTGCCCACACAGCCTTTCGTTTCGCCCAGTCGTCGTCTCGTTGAATTCAACGCTGCTGGTGACGGCCATTCTCGTCAACGAAGGCACAACCATCTTCTGCGACGGCCAGGAAGGCACCAAGCTTATGACCGGTGATCGCGTCGTCATCCGCAAAAGTGCCCAACCTGTCCTGCTCGTCGAAAATCCCCAGTCCCAGGAATGGCACACCCTCGCCGCCAAGCTCAAGTGGGCGGCAAATCCCGAATACAATAGCCCCCGACCGTAGTCACACATTGCCATTGCTGATTATTCCGCGGGTAACTTTCCTGTCGCCACTGTCGTCCAATAACATAATGAATATCATGAATCGCCCCTTCGTTTCCGGGGCAGTGAATGCGGATGATGGATCAGACCGCCGATATTGCGATGGTGGTCAGCCAGTTGGTTCTGGCTCCGCCCCTTTGGGTCCTATTTGGTCCCATGTGGACCGATGCGCTAGAATGATCGAGTCAGGGAGAGCCGTAATGCGTCATGCGTGGATCGGATTAGCAATCATTGTTTCAGCAGCCGTGACGCTACGCGACAGACCGCTCCTTCCGACACCAAATCCGCGCCAACCCCCGCGGACAACATGCTCAATGAGATGTTGAAGCCCACCACGGCAACCGCCGCGCCGACTACCAAGCCAACCAACATGCAGTCGATGCGGCCCGAGGGCTACACGCCTCCCGCCGCCGCGCCCAAGCTCCTCCGCGAAGGCTCCGATGTCATCGCGCAGAGGCTATCTCCAAAAATTGCCCGATGGGCCATATTCGCAGCTCGTGTTTATCAACGACCCATCGCTGCCAAATCTCGCCCCTATGCTTATCCTTCCCGATCTTCAGCTCATGAGCATGGAAGACGCCGGATCGGTGACGAAGCAAAACCTGATCTTCACCGTTTCCGGCATGACAACCGAATACAAAGGGAAAAATTACATCCTGCTGGAGCCCGGCCCCGAGGAAGTCAGCAACCAGATTTCGCAGTTCACCATGACTTCCCCGGGCCAGCAGGGTCCTGTCTCCGCGGATCAAATGCTCAGCAACATGCTCTCAGCCACCAACCGCCCGGCAGGAGTCGCTCCGTCCTCGGCGGAGCAGTCAGCCGATCGTTCCAGCGGCGACGGCGCATTGCCGCCCAAAGCTCCAGTGGTGAATGTCCTTCGCGAGCGTTCGCAGATTTTCGATCGAGTCGCCCGCCTGACTCATCGCGCCGACGGTCTTCAGGAAGAGATCACCCTCGAATCGGATGGCACAGCTCTGCAGGATCCCCCATTGATCCTTCTGCCCAATCTGAAGCTGGTCGCCCTCGAAGGCGCCGCTGGCGATCGCGACGCCCGATTCCGCGTGACAGGCATGGTCACCGAATACCGCGGCCGAAATTACATTCTGCTGCAGAAGGTCGTGGTCATGTCTGATTCCGATCGGCAATTCTGATTCAAAAAACTGCCGGCTGGTTCCCCAGAAACGCTAATTTGTGGGGCAATACCGGCCGTGTGGTATACTTGCGCATAGGTGCGGTTATGACAACGAAAGTTCATGCCATCTATCGGAACGGGGTTTTTCTGCCTTCGACTCCGCCGCCAGTCGCGGATGGCGCTGAGGTGGAACTCATTGTGACGTCCGGCAGCGAATCGAATTCACTGGCCGACGCGCTCGATGAAATTGCTCACCTGCCGGTGGAAGGTCCCCAGGATGGTTTTTCCGGCGCCGATCACGACCGTATTCTCTACGACCCGAAAAAATAGAAATGAGCGTCTTCATCGATACTGGACCGTGGTATGCCAGCGTCGTCCCAGGCGATCCCCATCATTCTGACGTCGTCGCCTGGCTTCGACTGAATACCCAGCCATTGGTCACTTCAGATTATATTATTGACGAAACCCTGACTTTATTGAGAAGTCGTGGTGAACGCTCACGCGCCATCGCGCTGGGTCGGCATTTGCTGGATTTGGCGGGAGTCACAGTTCACTTCATCAGTGAGCCGGAAATCCGAATGGCATGGTCGCTATTCCGCGATAATCCCGGACGTGATTGGAGTTTTACCGATTGCACAAGCAAAGTGCTGATCGATTCCCTGCACATCAAGCAGGCGTTGACCTTTGATCATCATTTCGGGGAGTTTGGAGCATTAGAACTTCTGCCTAAAGATTCGCGAGCAAAATGATATTCACCAGCTGTGGGCGGTAAAACAGCGCCGTCGCCGAAAATGACATTCGCCTCGCCAATATGGTTCGTCGCCCTGGCCCCATGGGCGACCCTGCTCGTGTGGCTTCTATCAGGCCGACTCGAAAAGAGCGGCGTTCCATTTCTGAATTTATGGCCCGCTCAGCCTCTAGGCGTGCCAAAGCCAAAACGCGCCTGGGAAAAACCGCCTCTTTCGCTGGCCGCATTGCTCGCGGCGATGCTCGTCGCCATCTTCGCTGCCGCCGGGCCGCAAATTCCTCATCGCAAATCGTCTAGCGTCACGGTCATCGTCGATCGTGGGCTCGGCAGCCGATTCTCCCAATCAGCGAAAGATCTGGAAGAATCTCTTCGCAAGAGTTTTCCCAATGCCAATGTGGATCTCCGTGTCGTTCCCAGCGCTGATTCGACCACCGGCCACGATTGGCTGAGCCAGGTATTATTGCTTCCGCCAACCGCCGCGGAGGATGCCGATCAGTTGGCCCTCGCATGCCGCCAGGCGCTTCGTGAATCTGCGGGACCGGTGGTTCTGCTCAGCGATCGAGCCATCGATTTGAGCGATCCGCGATTGGTTCAATTCACATCTTCCGCACCGATCACCAATGTAGGAATCGATTTGCTCGCCGTTCGCGCAAGCCAGGCAACCCAAGCGATGGTCCGTCTTTTCAACCAAAGCAGCCTGACCTCGGCCCAATTGATCCTTCGGGCCGATGGAAAAATCGTGCAATCGCAGCAAATTGCATTGCCCCCATCGAATGAAAAGAAAGATTATTTCATCGATCTTCCCTCTCAGCCCACTGTCGTCGAAGCCCAAGTCCAATGCGACGATTCAATCCAGATCAACCATCGCGCGTGGGTCATCCGCCGCACAGCTTGGCCGGTTGTCGAACCCCACGGTTCCCTTCCCCCCGAGCTGACCCGAATGATCGAGGTCTACAGCCGCCATCGTTTGCCCAGCGAAGCCTCGCAGCATATCGCCATCGTGAATGTTTCCGACCCGGTTCCAGCAAACATTCCCGTCGCAATTCTCGCGGACGAAAGCGAGACCGGAATTTCCACCATCGAGCCGCTGATCATCAAAGACGATCTCGCCAACATTCAGGCACTGGACTGGAAAAGCATTCTCACCGGCGCAACCGTCTCTCCCGTACCGGGGAAAGACTGGCAATCGATCATTTCCACAAATGGCAAAGTGATCGTGGCCCTCCGCGAAACCCCAACACGGCAAGCCTGGATCGGATTCCACGCGGATGATTTCGCCCGCCGACCGGATTTCGTCATCTTCTGGACCACAATCTTCGATTGGCTCGGCGGCGCTGCTCCGCCCGATTTTACATCCAGAAAAGTCGGCCCCCTTTCCGGCAATTGGCATTTACAGGAACCCTGGGCCCAATCATTGTCCACGAGCGATCTCGGCCTCATACCCGGCCTATACAAATCAGCTGATGGAACCCTCGAAGCGATAAACGCATCCGCACCGCCGATTTCCCCCGCATCCGCAACAGGCGCATCCGCCCAGCTGAACGCCCTCGCCGCCGCACATAACCACAACGCAACGTTGACCGGCGCGATGCTCCTGACCGCGTTCGGTTTGATTGGCCTTTCCGCCGCCACCTGGCGAACCTCCAAAAACGGATGACAGTTCCGTTTTTGAGGCACTAATCGCCATAAAGACCCGAACCGAAAATTTTCTTCTGCATTAAGTTGCTATCCCGTTCTTTCCATCCAGCCACCTTAACCATTCAAATCTTGACGAAAATCATCCCTGCCCGTAGGTTTTAATCCTGTATGGCCGAGTTGATTCCCCAGGTTTCCGTTCTTAATCAAAAAGACATCCGAATCGTTGAATTCACCAATAATAAAATTCTGGATGAAGGCAACATCACCGAAATCGGAACGACCCTGAAAGCCCTGATCGACGAAGCCGGCAAACCCAAGCTCCTGATCGACTTTTCCAATGTCGATCATCTTTCGTCCGCGGCCCTGGGAATGCTGATCAACGTCAACACCGAGATCAAGAAAAAAGACGGCCAGCTTCGCCTCGCGAATATCAAGCCGCAGATCTTCGAGGTATTCGTGATTACGAAGCTCAATAAGTTATTCAAGATCAAGCCGACGCGTCCGGAGGCGCTGACCAGCTTCAACGAATAACAAAGTGGCGGGAGTTGGCGGAACGATCGATATGGATAAGGCGGGGTCGAAACGTAGCAACGGGCGGGGTCGGTCGGGCTCGCTCCGCACAGGCCCCGTGAGGTCTCGTTTCGTTTTCACCATCCCTTCCATTTTTGCCGCCTCACGCGACGTCCAGGAAAAGATTCTCAATGATGTCGAGAAGCGGGGATTTAATGAACAGACCCGTTTCGCCATCAAGCTGGCCCTTGAAGAAGCATTGATCAATGCCATCAAGCACGGCAATCGAAATGATCCAACAAAAAAGGTCCATATCGAGGCAACCGTCACGCCCGATGAAGCCCTT
Source organism: uncultured Phycisphaerales bacterium (assembly GCA_963773725.1). Classification (GTDB taxonomy): domain Bacteria; phylum Planctomycetota; class Phycisphaerae; order Tepidisphaerales; family Tepidisphaeraceae; genus PALSA-1353. Next base: position 659,717 of record CAVZCA010000003.1, on the reverse strand, counting down.
ATTATCGTCGAGGATGAGGGGCCTGGATTTCAACGCTCTTCCGTCCCCGATCCCACCCTCCGCGAAAACGTCGAAAAATGCAGCGGCAGGGGAATCCTGCTCATTGAAGCCTACATGAACCAGGTCCAATGGTCCCACGGCGGCCGCCGCCTCCGGATGGTCAAGCGCAACGAGCCGGATGTCATCCCCGATTGCTGATTCGGCCCGCATCTCCGGTTACAATCATCGCACGACATGCTCCTCCCCATACGAACCGATTGCCCGCTCCGCAGCGTCCCCTGGACGAACTGGAGTTTGATCGCTGCCAATATTCTGATCTTTATTCTCACTAGCTATACCTCCCCAGCCGTCCACGGCCCACTCGCCCTTCATCACGGCCAGCCCGTTCGCGACATCCTCGCGCTCGATCCGCAAAACCCGCACCTTTGGCAATACTTCACCTACCAGTTCCTGCATGAAAACTGGCTTCACGTCCTCGGGAACATGCTGTTCCTCTACATTTTTGGGAACAACATCAACGACCGCATGGGAAATTTCGGCTATCTCGGCTTCTACCTGGCCGGTGGGGTGATGGCGGGCATCGGCCATGCGACATTCGATCAAGCGCCCGTCATCGGCGCCAGCGGAGCCGTGGCGGCTGTCACCGGCGCCTATCTCGTCCTATTGCCTCGATCCAACATTACCCTCCTTTTATGGTTTTACCCCTTTGAAATCTCCAGCCTCTGGTTTGTTCTTTTCAATTTCATGCAGGATGTATTTGGCGAAAAGCTCGGTGGAAGAGAATCCGTCGCCCACATGGCCCACATCACCGGAAACGTATTCGGCGTCGTGCTCTGCCTGGTCCTCCTCCTGCTCCATCTCCTGCCGAGAGATCAGTTTGACATGTTCAGCCTCGTCGCCCGCTGGAATCGCCGCCGCCAATATCGCGGCATGGTCAGCCGCGGATACAACCCCTTCGGCTACGTCCCTCCCCAACCCGTGGACGTTCGCAGCCAGCAACTCGATCCCCGCACCATGCGGATTCTCGAGATGCGGGCGGAAATCAGCGAAGCCATCGCACATCACAATCTTCCCCACGCCGCCTATCTCTTCCTCGAACTGAAAAAACTCGACCCCACCCAGGTCCTCTCACGACAAGCCCAACTCGATGTCGCCAATCAATTGGCCAGTCAGCAGCTTCATCTCCAGGCCGCCGAGGCTTACGAGCAATTCCTGTCCCACTACCCCAATTTCGAGCAGATCGAGCAGGTCGAATTAATGCTTGGAGTAATCTACGCCCGCTACATTCAGCAATACGAACGAGCCAGGCAGCTTCTATTGCGCGCTCTCGCGCGGCTGCACACTGAGCGTGAAATTCAATGGGCCAGATCGGAACTAACAAGAATTGAGCCGCTTATCGCCCCGCAAAAACAGGAACGATAACACCCCTTCACGGTGACGGCTTAGAAGAAGCCGCGTGCCTCGCCTCAATCGCCGCCCGCTTGGGAGTCAATTCATCCAGAAACTCCGAAGGCAGCGGCGGATCCATTTTGTTCACCGCATCGAATAGCTCCATCGCATCGTTATAAGCGTTGGGATCATTGGATTCAGCCAGGTTTCCCGCCGCCGCCACGAGCCCGCGCCCAACGGTCTGCGAGGTCACCATTAAATTAGAATCATTTCCCCAGTCTTTGATAATACCGGCCGCGAAAATCGCCGCATCATCCCATTGCTTGGCGGCGAGCAGCGCCTTCTCAACATTCTCCACCAATCGATTGATCACGTTCGCCTGCCCCTTGTTCGCCTTCCAATATTCCAAAGCAGCCCGGTATTGCTCAGCCGCCTGGGCCGGCCGATTCAGCGCGGAACCCATCAGCAGATCCCCAATGTCCTGCGATTGAGACGCCTGATCCTGCGCGGCCGAGCGGCGCTTGGCGTCACTGGGACCGTTCTGTGCGTCCTGCCCAAGCCGATCGCGCAGCTTCTCCCGCACGAACACCTCTTTGCCCGGATCGTGCGCCAGACCATCCGCCATCGCCGCCAGACTCGATTCCGGAATCGCCGGCGATTGCGCCCAGTTTTTCAGAACCGTCCAGGCCGCATCCCGCACCTGATCGTTCCCGTCCTGGTTCATCCGGTCCAGTAGCTTGCTGATAAACGGCAGCGCCATAGGCTGAGGCGCAAGCCCCATCGCCTCCACCGCCGCCAGCCGCATCTGGTATTCATCATCATCCAGATTTCTCGCAATCTCCGCGGCATATGTGGACGAACTCGGGAGGCTTCCCAGCCCGATCAGCGCATTGGCCCTCACCCCCAGTGGCTCAGTGGGACCCACGAGCTGGCGAAAAATATCGAACAGCGAATCATCCCGCATCGCGGCCAATGCCCCCGCAACGGCTTCGCGGAGCTTCGGCTGTCCCGGCACATCCGTATCGCGCAGCGCAGATTTGAGGATATCGATCGCCCTCGCTTTGAGCGCAGGATTGCCATTAATGACATCCGCTCCCTGGCGGATTCCGTTCACCGCCGCGATTCGAACCGACCGCGATGCGCCGCTGCCAACCAGATTCAGCATCAGGTTGATCGCCCGCAAATTCGAAAACGGCGCCAGCGAATTGATCAGCCGAACCCGCACCACATCGTCCTGTTCTCTCGCCAATTGCGCCGCCAATTCTGCCGCCGAATCAAAGTCCGCCGATAGCGCCGCCGCTGCCGCCGCCCGCACTTCCGGCGAAGGATCGCTCAGCAGCAATCGGGTCTGTTGAATCGTGCCCGGCGGAGCCCCCGTCGCGGTGGCGCTTAGATAAACCAGGTTCGCCCCCATCGATCGAATCTCCGGCGCCGGCGATTGAAGATAGGAAAGCAAAATCGCCGCCCGGTTGCTCGCCGGCGCTTGCCAGAAATCGTTCCGGAGCAAATCGTCAGCCGCGTTCTCCAGCGCCTTATGCTGCGAAACGCGAGACTCGAACGCATCACCCCGGTTGCTGATAATGAGCCTTCTGAAATCATCGTCAGAAAGCCCCTTATTTTTGTCGAACCATGCTCCCCATCGCTGCGGATCATGATCGAGGCTTTCCAGCCCGGTCATCTCAATCAACCCGTCGCCCGCCGCCGCTTCGATCTGGTCGTTTTCATCATGCTGCTGCAAATCGATCAATGCTTGCGCCGCCGGCTTTTGATTGAATGCGCCCAGTGCCCGAATCACCGGCAGGCGAATATCCGCCGGGCGATCAGACTTCGCCGCGCTGATGAGTTGCTGAAGCACGTCCCCATTGTCCGGATATTGACCCATCGCCTGCGCCGCCGCGGCAACCGAAGCCTGATCCCGCCCGCGTAAGAGGGTGCTCAGCGGATCAATGAAATCCGGATTGGGCCACGCCACCGCCCCCAATGCCCGGGCGATCGCCAGCTTGGAGGGGGGTGATCCGTTGCTCAATAAATCGACAATCGTCGCCACCGCCGAAGGGTTTTTCGCGCTGATCAGCCGCATTGCAGCCAGGTCGCGGGAATTCTGGGAAATGCTGGAATCGTCGTTTTGAAGGACCGTGATCGGGTCCGGAATGGCCGATTCATCCCCCGATGGTGTGCCCGACGGTGTGGAAGTGGGCAAGGTTTGCGCCTGTGGGACGCGGAGGCAGCGCAGCCATCGCCGCCAGTAACAAAACTGTACTGATCCTTCGGTGAAGAGTCACTCTAGCCTTTTATCGTCGGTCTCAGCGAAGTTACCGTATTTTCACCGAACCGAAAAGACACCGGCCCCGACGGGGAACCGGAAAAAATTCGACCAAAAATAGCGCAAACACATCTTGCCATCCGGGGAAACGAATTGCTAAATTACCCACTCACCGGCTGGTTCCTTCGAAGTTCTTTTGGTGGCGGGTCATGAACGACTGGAGCGATGCCGAGCGTCGGGTCGAAAAGGCCCAACAGTTCTTCGAACAGCGCAAATGGTCCGAAGCGCTGCGCGAAATCCGCCTCGCCACCAACATCAATCCCTACAATTCCACCTGGTTCTTCAATATGGGGCTCATTCTCGACGAATTGGGCCGCTTTGAAGAGGCCCTGGAGGCGTACCGCCAGGCCGACAGCATCGATTCCAACGATAGTTCAGACGCTCAACCACATGGGCCTCGATCTTTATCGCACCGGCCGGCTCGACAAATCCATCGAAACTTTCGTCCAGATCGAGAAGATCGATCCCGCCTTTGAGCCTTCTTATTGCAATCGCATTATCGCCTATGCCCAGCGGGGCGATCATGAGCTGGCCGAGGAAATGTTTTATACCGCCCGGCTTTACAAGGAAAACTGCCCGCATTGCTACTTACAACATGGGTTGCAGCCTCGACGCCCGCGGACTGTATCGACAAAGCCATCTACTGCTGGCGTGCGGTCGCCTCGATCTGCAGGGCAGCGCAGGGGACGTCCATCTCCGCATCGGCCATGCCTATCGCGAAAAAGGGCGATCGCGAGCAGGCCCGGCGGCATATGCTCACGGATTTGCGGCTGAATCCGGGCCGAACCCAGACGCTGCTCGATCTGGGTGAATTGCTCGTCACCATGGGCCGGCTTCAGGAAGCGGATGAGAAGTTCCGCCGGGCCATCGAATTGGCCCCGGGCGATCCGGGCGGCTATTACCATCACGGCCGGCTTCTGCTGCGGATGAACCGCGATGACGAGGCCGCCAGTGCATTTTCCACGGCGTTCTGCATCTCGATCCGACCTTCCCGCGGCGCTCATATGGGCCTGGGCCGCATCAGCTTCCGCCGCGGCGATACTCGCCGCCGCCCGCACCCGGTTCCGGGCCGAACTGCAGCTTCGCCCCGATGATCCCAAGCTCCTGCTGGAACTGTCCAATCTGCTCATGGATACCGGCGAAAGCCGGGCCGCCCTGGCCTGCCTGAAATGGCTGGTCGCGATGAATCCGCGCGAAGTCAGCGGCTGGCTTAATCTCGCCGTCGCCCAGTTCGCCCGCGGCCATTACAGCGAGGGGATGACCAGTTGCATGACCGCCCTGGAGCAACGACCCGGAAAATGTCATGGCCATGTACAACCTCGGCCTGGCCAATGAACGCCTGGGCCAATACGGCGCCGCCCTGGAATGGGTGCGCCAGGCCAGCAAGCGCGATGCCTCCGACATCGCCCTGCAGCGACTGGAATTCCGGCTGCGAATTTTCGCCTTCAAACGCCGCGTTGATCGCGCCATCCGCCGCTATACGCGGTGGATGCGGTTCTGGTGATTCCTCACCAGATCGTAAACAGCATCAATTGAAACAACCAGGTTTGCACGAAGCATGAGGCCCATCGTCCATTCGAGCAGATCGCGGTCGATTTCCACTGGCCGCGACGATCCAGCTGCGGCGGCGATGCAGGGCGGGGGGAATGAAAAATAGCCAGATTCGCTCCGTCTCATGCGTGAAGAAATGCGCGAAGCTGAAGATGAGCACGCAGATCACGCCAGCGATATTGAATCGATCCGCGGCTGTCGCCAGAATGCCCTTTGATCGATCGCGACCGTCTGCTTCCACCACAAGCATCGACCACGGGAAACCCATGCCGATCAGAAACGCGATGAGATTGCTGAAGCTGATATCCACATATCGCCCGAAATGAAATGCTGAACGTTTGCATCGACGTAATGATCGTAAAATCGCGAAGCGCTCGAAGGCATTGCGAGATAATTGAATCCGGTGAGACAGTATATAGCCGCCAATAATGCGCGCGATCAGCGCCACACAAATGGAAATCGAGCAGGCAATCCGCCACCAGCAGATTTTCGGCCTGTTCCCCATCACTTCCAGCACCGCATAGACGAACATCATGCGCGACGACGCAAACGGTGACGTAGCTGAACATCAGACTCGCCGCGATAGTCAAGCCCCGGCGATCAGATCCAATCCCGATGCCTGGCCGATCGATCGCCCGCTGAAGAAAATAGATCGATCCACAAAAGCGCGAACGAGAGAGACGCCATCCATCGATGTTGCGCCGATACAATAACCAGGCTTGGCGTGAGCGCATACAACGCGATTGCAGACCGTCGCGATTCCCGTTCCCCGCCAGTCGGCGAACCAGAAGATAAAACGGAACGATTCGCCGTCGCGGTTATTACAACTGCCGCCCACGAAGCCGCCGCTGCTCCCGGACCCATAAGCACCCGACGAAATAAAGCACCAGCACCGGCCCCGGCGGATGCGTTCGCGTGTGAATGCCGTAGTGATAAAGATGCTGAACGTATCCACTGAAGAAACGGCCCAACGCCCCATGCCCGGACGGCAGGCACATCGCTGAAATATTCCGATCCCCCAGCTAAACCCGAATGGCTTCCAGATCGCGTCGCGCTCCCATCCATCATCGCTGTCGTCACGTTGATCGCAAGCCGCGGCCAGAAACCGCAATAGGCAGCACAATCGACATCGCGCGATCTTCCGGACAGACCATTCGCCGAACGAACAGCACCCATCGCGCAATAAACGATTGCCGGAAAAACCAAGAAATATCGCCTGCAGCCGAGTTCGTGTCGGAGGAATATCGCAGCCAGGCATACCACGGCGGGGCGGTGGATCGTTTGGCGGTTTCCGTCTGCAGCGCGATGATCATCGCGATATAAGCCGCCAGCAGAATCAGTGCAGACAACCAGCGCTCGCCAGTACGGGCCCGAGCCGCACGCTCCTCAGTCTGTGATTCTGCCGGTTGCAAGGCTCAGTTCACCTTCGCGACGATCATCGTCACATCATCCGTCCGCTTGGCCAGGCCGGCGAATCGTCGCAGCGACCACAAGATATCGTCTGCGACACCGCTTCGGCGCGTCGGCTCCGCCGGTCTTGAACGCTTCGATGATCCGCTGCTTGCCGAACCGTTCCTTCTGAAAATTCATCGCATCCGTCAGTCCATCGGTGTACAGCAGCAGCGTGTCCCCGACGCGCAGATCCACCAGCGACTGCATGTATTTCTCTTCCGGATCGACGCCCAGAACCATGTTGTCGCTGTTCAGCTCGATGATCTTGCCCTCCCGCAGAATCAAGCGCCGGCGGATGGCCGGCGTTGCAATAGGTGAACCGCCGGTTCCGGCCGTCCAGCACGCCGTAAAACAGCGTGACGAATTCGCCGGGCTGCTGTCGCGGCAAAGCATCAGGTTGATCCGCCGCACGACTTCGTACAGATAATAAACATTGTCCACCTGCGCCCGCAGCGCCGCCCGCACCGCGGCCATCGTCAGGCTGGCCGGCACGCCTTTGCCGCTGACATCCGCGATCACCATGCCCGACGTTGTTGTAGGGCAGCTCGATGAAATCGTAGAAATCTCCCCCAAGTTCATAGCAGGGCACGTAGACCGCGGCCAGATCGAATCCCCGGCAATCGCCGGCGGCTTTGCTCGGGATCATCCGCTGCTGCACCTGCGCCGCCATCTGCACCTGCCGCTCCAGCGCCTGCGACTGCCAGCGTTTCCTGCAGCAGCCGCGCGTTTTCGATCGCCGCCGCCGCCTGCGCCGCCACGGCTTTCAATCAGATCGATCTGCAACTGCGCTGAATGTCTGCTCCTGCGCCGTATAGACGCGCAAGCACCCCGATCGCTTTTCCCTTGTATCGCATCCCCACCGAAAGCATCGAAACGATTCCCTCTTCGCTTCGCTTCCTGCGGATACTGCACGCGCGGATCAGTCTGCCATGTTCTTCGACATATTCGTATCCCTTGGCCGTCAGCGCCATGCTGATCGATCGCCGCCTGGCTCAGACGGATCGGGCCCTTGCCGATGTATTCCGGCGAGAGATTGTGAACCGCCTTGATGACCAGCTCATCCCGCTCATCGTCGATCAGCCGCAGCGACGCACGCCTTGGTCTCCATCACCTCGCAGACGACTTTGACCGTTCGCTGCAGCACCTTTTCCAGATCGCGCGCATCGGCCAGCATCATCGTCACGTTGTAAACCGCCGTCAGCTCGTTGATCCGCTGGCGAAGCTGAAATTCCTGGTAGCACAGCCGCGCGATGGCATTGGCCAGCAGAAATAGAAATTGAATTGCCGCCGGCTTCGCCCGCGGCGGGCGCGTGAGCTGCGTAACCGCCTGCTTGAATTGTTTCTGAGCTCGACCCCAAGCTTTTCCGCCAGGGCGGCCTGCCGCCCCTCATCCGGCCGGCGGACCGCCGCGGCCCGACATGCGGATCGTCCCCAGCCGCTGATTGTTCACCATGATCGGAGCGACATATTCGCCGCCCTCGCGCTGCGGGCCATCATGCGCCTGCGCCGCTGCCGCGATCGCTTCCTGCCGCTTCGAGAAATTCGCTGTCGGGCGTGGGTTGAGTGAGCAATTGCCATCGGCATCCGTGATCGTCGCTTTCACGTTCGCCACGGCCGCGAAGCTGTCCTGGATCTCCTGCAACGTTGGCAGGTCCATGAAATCAGTCAGTTTCAGGTGGTCGGGATCAAAGGCAGGCATCTATACTCCATGGCCGCCCGTCCGTGGGCAGGCTGGTGCAGATTGTAGACGCCCCGCCCCGATCGTTGAAAACCGCCACTCGGGTATGTTGAAAACCGCCCTCGGGCATCGACAATTCGCGGAACGCGAAAATATTGCACTCTGGAGGAATCGTATGCCCATCGCTGCCGTCAACGGAACGAATCTCTATTACCACGAATCCGGACAGGGATTGCCCGTCGTGCTGCTTCACGGATTTCCGCTGGATCATCGCATCTGGCACAAGCAGGTGCACGACCTCTCCCCCGTCTGCCGGGTCATCACGCCCGACCTGCGCGGTTTCGGACAATCCACCGGCGGCGGCGAGCTTCACCATGCAAGTCGCTGGCCGAGGATTTATATCTCCTGCTCTCGCAGATTCACGCGCTGCCCTGCGTGCTGGGCGGGTTCTCCATGGGCGGGTACGTTGCGCTGGCGTATGAACGCCACTATGCCTCCACTCTTCGCGGACTGATGCTGATCGACACCCGCGCCGCCGCGGACGACGCCGAAGGCCGCGCCGGCCGCGAAGCGATGATCGAACTGGCCAAGACGCAGGGCTCGATCCGCCGTCGCGGAGAAAATGCTGCCGAGGATGCTCGCCGGCGGAAATGTCGATCGACCGCCGAAGTGGTCGCGCGAACTCAAATCGATCATGGATTCCTGCCCGTCCGCAACAATCCAACACGCCCTGGCCGCCATGCGCGATCGGATCGATCTATCGCCCGACGCTCGGACGCATCGCCGCCCCGACGCTGATCATCACCGGCGAATCCGATGTCATCGCCCCGCCGGCCGAGTCCGAGGAAATGCACAAAGCCATCCGCGGTTCGACCCTTTCCGTTATTCCCGGGCCGGCCATATGGCTCCGATGGAGCAACCTCAACTGGTTAGCCGCGATCAAGCAATTTCTTGTGTCGCTTGGCTCTAAAATAAAATTCACCGCGAAGGCGAAGCCACGAAGCAGATGCGAAAAATGCATTTTTCCTACGGCTTTCCACTGATCGCTCGTCATGCAAATCTTCGCTTCTTCGTGCTTCTTAGCGATCTTCATGTTCACGGTATCTACACTTTTACGAAGAATTCGCTAGGGGTGATCGCCTGTCGGCGATCTGAGAGTAAACCCTTAGGACCTGATCCGGATGATGCCGGCGTAGGGAAGCGAATGGACCGCCGCTAGCCGCTCACGTCCAGCGCTTCCCCGCCATAACTGGAGAATTGCAAATGCCCCAGATCGAAGCACGCGATGGATCGTTCCTATTCGCTGCCGCCGCTGGGCGATAATCCTTCCACCGATCGGCAGGGGACCACCCCGGGCTCGTTCGCCATCCGCGGGCCGCGTCGGGACGCCGTATACATTCAGTTCGCCCGATACGCCGGGGATGCCGGGCGTCTCCGATATCACCGCGATGGATTTCGCCCGGCCGGAAGATCGCGAGGGCAAGACGCAGCTTGAAGAAGCCCGCAGTCGGCATCGTTTCGCCGGAGATGAAACGCGTCGCGCTGCGCGAGCCGCATCTGACGCCGGAGCAGATCCGCGTCGAAGTCGCCGCCGGGCGGATGATCATTCCCGCCAACAAAGTCCATCTGAAATACAAGCTCGAGCCGATGTGCATCGGCCGGGCCGTCGCTGACCAAGATCAACGCCAACATGGGCGCTTCGCCGGTTTCCAGCGGCACCGATGAAGAAGTCGAAAAGCTCAAATGGGCCGAGCGGTGGGGGGCCGACACGGTGATGGATCTCTCCACCGGCGGCGATCTCGACGCCTGCCGCGCAGGCGATCATCCAAAACAGCACCGTTCCGATCGGAACCGTGCCGATCTATTCCATGATCATCGGCCGGCAGATCGAAGATCTGACCTACGACGTGATTCTCAAGGAATTGGAAAAGCAGGCGAAGCAGGGCGTCGATTATTTCACGATCCATGCCGGCGTTTTGCGCGAGCATCTGCCGTTTGTTCGCAAACGCCTGATCGGCATCGTCAGCCGCGGCGGAAGTCTGCTGGCCAAGTGGATGCTCACCACAACAAGCAGAACCCGATGTACGAAATCTTCGACGACATCTGCGACATCATGCGCGAATATGATGTCAGCTTCAGCCTCGGCGACGGCCTGCGCCCCGGCGGACTGGCCGATGCGACCGATGAAGCCCAGCTTCGCGAGCTGGCCACGCTCGGCGAACTCACCGAACGCGCCTGGGCCAAGGGCGTGCAGGTGATGGTCGAAGGCCCCGGCCATGTGCCGTTCGATCAGATCGAATACAACATGAAGCTGCAGCGCAAGCTCTGCCACGGCGCGCCGTTTTACGTCCTCGGGCCGCTGGTGACCGATATTTTCCCCGGCTACGACCACATCACCAGTTGCATCGGCGCCACCGCCGCCGGCTATCACGGCGCAGCCATGCTCTGCTACGTCACGCCCAAGGAACATCTGGGCCTGCCGAAGAAAGATGATGTGAAGCAGGGCTGCGTCGCCTACAAAATCGCCGCCCACGCGGCCGATGTGGCCCTGGGCATTCCCGGCTCGCGCGACCGCGATGATGAACTGACCAAAGCCCGCGCCGCCCTGAACTGGCAGCGGCATTTCGATCTCAGCTTCGATCCCGAACTGGCCCGCGCCTATCACGATGAAGATTTGGAAGTCGACACCGATTTCTGCGCCATGTGCGGCCACGACTGGTGCAGCGTCCGCATCAGCAAGGAAATCACCGATTTCTACTCCGGCAAAGACGAAGCAGCCCAACCCGCAAAAAAAGCCCAGCGCCAGCCCCGGCGTCAGCTGCCGCCGGCGCGGAAATCCTGAAACAGCGCGGCAATCTCACGCAGGAGCAAATCATGAAGCTCGCCCACAAAGGCAAAAAAGCCGCGTGCCATAGCGATAATGTGAAAGATGCCGAGCAGGCGAAGCTGGTGCAGATCAACACGCTCAAAGGCGCACGGCGTGACGGTGAATGACGGTTTGTTATAAGCACCGCAAAAGCAATGAATGAGTGCGCTTGGCCGTTGACCCTAAAAATCAAAGCCCATTTGTCCGCCACGATCTTTTTTGGTGACCTTGTCCCAAAATTCCAGCCCTTTCTCGTTCTTTGACGCAAAAATGAGCTGATATAGGGGCCCATTTTTTGACGACATTCTCTTTTCTCCGAAGGCGGTATATCCGAGATGGCGTGAAAGTTGTTGCTTGAACTCGGTGGCGAATAGTCGGCAAATGTTTTCCGCGCGCTGCGGTTGGCAAGTTGGCTCCATAGTTCACGCCATTGCGAGTTGACGCCCATCATGCGATCAAGCACCGACGATTGCTGCCGTTCATAGAGGTCAACATTGCGGACGAGGTCCATACGGTCAGCAAACAAAATCAGCAGATCGACTTGGCCACATGCAGAGAGCTTTTTGATTGTTTCAAAATCGACGTTCAAGTTTTCCGGGTCAATAAATGCAAGAGATAATGCCCGAGGTGGGATCTCATCAACCATTTTGTCGATACACTCGTTGCAATCACCTCGAAATACCTTTGTGAGATTTGCAACTGGCGTTAGCTTCAAGCGCGTCTCAAGTGCAGTGGCCAGCTTGCTCTCCCTCTCCGCCGCAATGATGCGCGAGAAGGGCTTCGGTGCGTTTGCAGCGATTAAAATGGATCCCGGTATGCGACGGCCCGATTCTTCCAACTCACAGATTCCAGGACCCGCGAATAAATCTACATAAACCAAACCAGCAGGCCATTTTGGATGCCCGACCATGGCGCTGGTTGTGATCTCGATATAGCGATTCCAGAAAAAGAGCTTGTCTTCTGTCCATGGTCCCACTTTGCGTGTTGGTAATTGATCATCCGACTTGAAGAGTTCACATAGCTGCGGCCATCGATTTTTTGCCATCGGAAATTCCCTTTAAAGCGGGCATTTCGTTCCATTCGCGACCTTCCAGCCGGCGTCCAGTTTTTCCTTTTTGCACGCCTCCCCATTGCTTGAAGAAGAAATGTACACTAGCCAGTTTGCATTCATCGCGAATGGTGGTCACCCATTGTTGTTCCATTGGCCGCGCACCCGGTCCAGATTCGCCACCAACAATTACCCAACGGATGTGTTTTAGCGGTAGCTTTTTAACCGGACCCAATAGTGGCTCTATGGAGAGAAACCTGATTGCCGCAGGCACTTTTGCGAGTAAATCTGCTCGCCAGATATAATTTTGGTTTTCGATACTCGTACCCATCCAAATATTGGGAGTCCAGTCCACTTGTGATGCCATCTCAACTACCCGTTCTGGACGTTTCGTGAGTACTTGGAATATGTGCTGTGGAGCTCGACGCATAACGTCGAAGCATTTAAGGATATAGTCGGTGGGAACATCGCTATGAAATAGGTCACTCATTGAATTTACGAAAATCGTGCGCGGAAGGCGCCATTTCAACGGCAATTCGAGAGCGTCCGATTGAAGTGTTACCTTAAATCCGTTTGCGTATCGCGGTTGCCTCATCGCTCGGAGACGATTCGCCATGCGCTCTGCGTAGCAATGCTTGCAACCAGGACTGATTTTCGTGCATCCAGTCACAGGATTCCACGTGGCATCCGTCCACTCTATTGCTGATCCAAGAGCCATATATGTGCCCTAAATTATACCTAACAAAATTCGCCTTGCAAGTCCGATAACTTTGACGATATCGGCTGCCGCTCGAAAGCTACGTGAAATTCCGTGTCGACGCACATTTTGATAAGAGGTATAACGGGATGTACCAAAACCTCACTGTTATAATGCATCTAATGCCATAGTCAGGCAGTCAAATTGAATTGGAGCCCCAATGGCCGAAGAAAAACCCTCTCTGCACATCGACACCGACTGGAAAAAGCAGGCCCAGGAAGAAAAAAAGCGTCTCGTCGAAGAAGAAGCCCGCAAAGCAAAGGAAACCCCCGCGGCCGGACCGCTCCCATCGCGGGCGCAACTCCATCATCCCCTCGGCCCGGCAGCGCCACCGCCGCCCGCGGCCGGCCCGAAATGCCTCCGGCCAGTTTCGCCACCCTCGTCCAGTCCATTCTCACCCAGATTCTCTACTACCTCGGCGATCTCACCTCGCGCGGCGGCGAACCCAGCGTCAACCTCGATATGGCCAAGCACCAGATCGACATCCTCGGCATCCTCGAAGAAAAAACCCACGGAAACATCACCGACGAGGAAAAACAACTACTCGATTCCGCCCTCTACGAAACCCGCATGCGCTACGTCAACGTCGCTTCGCAATTCACGTGATCTATCGGCTGCGGATCAATTCCTCATCCGCAATCCCCAGTTCCCGCCGCTTGATGTCGATATCGCGCAGAAATCTTGTCCCATCGTTGTAATACCCGGCCGTCGGCACGACCTCCGGCATATGCGTCGCCCAGAACGCATTGAATCGCCGCATCAGCGCTTCACGAAGATATTTGCTCAGCATCGAAGCCAACGCCACCGCCATGCACTGCATCTCCGCCTTCTCTCGGAAGAGAATCCGAACGGAATTCCCCTTTCCATGCAGCCGGTATTCGCTATGCCCATCCTGTTCCCGCACCACTTCCAAAGACCACTCGTCGAACATGAGCCTCAGCAGCGATCCATAATGTTCCCGCCCACCCTGACGGTCGCAGAAGATCGTCATCGGCTGCTGGCCGAATCTTTTCAGCAAATAGTCGAGATGAATCGCCGTCACCGAAAAAAGCACGGATGCCTTGTTTCGCGTCGCATAAACGAGTTGATTCAGCCGCCGCTCCAGCACCACACGCGCCGCCAGATGAACGCACTGCGTCTGCGTGCGCCCCATTTCCGCCCGCAGCGCGTTGGCGAACATCTGAATCGGCAAAGCCGGCTGCTCCAGCGGAAACGCCTCATTTTCCGTAGCCCGATACCACGGATAGTCCGGCATTTCCTCCAATACATGATCCGCCGTCTTCCCCAGCGCTTCACACAGATCAGCCGGCATCTCCCCGCTCGCGCAGAGCACAGCCAGCACCGATCGCTCCAGCTCTTTCAAACCATTGGCCGGCGAATAGACCAGTTTGCTGTCATTCACATGGAGTTTTCGTCCCGAAGCCAGCCGATTTTTGCTGACCAGCTTTGAAAGCCGCTTCCAAAGACAAGGAAGCTGCTCCGCCGGCACCTCCGTCCCCAAATCAAACGCGCAGCACCCCACAACCAGCGGCCCCAAAAGCGGCCCATACCCCGCCTCATCTATCCCGGCAACAATCATGGGCGCGGATTATACATACGTCCGCGCATAAGAAAGTATTTGCCTCACGCCAGCATCTGTCACTCCACCTCAATGCCGCCGCGAACGCCGCCAGGCCAGCCGGCGATTCGCGAACGCGGCAAGGAATTGTCGCATTCGAGCCGAAGCCCCCGGCCGTCATGAAAATCTCGAACGATACAAATAAATTGTCTATGTCTTGGATTATTTCATACCCGGAAACATTGAAAATGAATCCGGATTATCCAAACACTTGACAATCCGCCCATCCCCAATAGATTGCTTATCAAACTTTGAGCACAAGCGAAAAGTGGACGGGGGCGTAGCTCAATTGGATAGAGTACCGGACTGTCGATCCGGTGGTTGCGGGTTCGAGCCCCGTCGCCCTCGCTTGTAACCGCGATTCCGCTTTCGGAATCGCGGTTTTGTTTGCAACGGGAAGCAACCACACGCAGCCTGTCTGCCGGGGATTCGCCGGGGTATTGTGATCCAATCGGATCATTGCTTCCGGCGTTGTCGGTCATTGGGCCATCCGTGCCTGTGGCCGCCAGGAATTCCGGTAGAGCATCAATCGCGCGAGCCCGCGCTGCTTGATCGGTGTGCATATACCTTTCGGTCGTACTAAGTTTGCTGTGGTGAAGGCTGGCGCCGATATCCTTTTGCGGCACTCCGGCATCCCCCAGGGCCGTTCCGTGCGCATGGCGGATCGAATAGAAATCCGCGTGACGGCCGCGGTGATCGGTTGAGGCGAGGAAGTCCGAATCTCGCCGCCGGCTTCGCTCCTCCTCATCCTTTGCCGCCTTGATCCATTTCAGCCTGGCGACGCTCAGATCGTGCCGGAACATTTCAGCGCAGTGGAACTTATCGGGCATTCTGAACGCAGGATCGTGAGGCATTCGCACGCTCAAATGTTCTTTTAGAAGCCTGGCCATCCCCAACTTGAGGATCTGAGTGTGTTCCTTCCGGCGCTTGACTGTGGCGGCCTGCGACGTCACTGACGGCGGATCGTCCGCGAGATTGAACGATGAACATTTCAGTCCGCGAATTTGATTGGGGCGCATGCCGGTTTCAAAAGCAAATCGATATAGCAGCACGCGATCGCCGGCCGCGTATATTTGCCGTCGCTCGCCCACCCAATCATCAACCACGCTGTTCAGGAGCCATTTAATCTCATCGATCGAAAGGTGCCTGCGTTCGCGCTTTTCGGATTCAGCGTCGCGAGCCAGGCTCAGTTTATCGAAGGGGGAGGAGAGAGCCCGATCGGTTGTAACCATCCAATTTCCAAAGCTCTTTCGCGCCTTCACGTAATAATTGAACGTCGCGGCAGAGATGCGACGGGAGGCCCGGCGTTTCCCCACCCGTTGATCCTCTTGGACAATCGCGGGACCGCCGGCCGCGGGCAGTGGCGACGGTTCCGAAGCCTCTTTACCGACCGGCATAGCAAAAGCCGGGGATCGTTCAGATGGTTCCTTGCGCAGCTCTGCAAGGAAGTATTCGATCGATGCGAGGTTGTCGGGCCCTGCGAGATCCCGCCACGCTTTCGCGCCTACTCCGTTCGTGATGAGTTCGATTCGAGCAATGGTTTGATTGATGTGATCAGGTGTGTCGCCGGCGGCGGCGAGATGCTCGCGGAAGCCCTTCAAATGGCGGCTGATTTCTCCGTTAGTCACCAGCCCGCTTGTCTCCAGCCGTTCCCGTATCCACGCCGGCACCTCCACTGATTCTAGCCATCGCCGCAGATCATCACCGATTGGTGCATTCTCCACCCGGCATTCAACCAGGCTTTCGAGCTTGGCCGCCAGGCGACGCGTCCGGCGCTCGCCAAATCCACCGTTGCCCTTGGGAAAGCCTTTCCATCGCTGCCGGCGCCCTGCATGGTCCTTGAATTCGATCCACCAGGTTGAGGATTCTATTCGCTCGCCGGTGCGATCGTCTTTGTACGATGATTTGAAGATTTTATATCCGTGCATGCTCAATCTCCCTCATAAACCTGGCGGGCTTCGTTCGCGTTGTGGGTGGTCTGATCAACCGGCAGTTTGGCCCCGCGGCGATCAAGTATGAGATCGACCGCCAATCGCCGGCATAGCACTCCGGCCTGACGCCTGGAGATTTTCGATTTTGCCCCCATCGATTTGACGAAGCGTTTGCCTCGAGCGGCAGGGTCCGTCCAATAGGCCTGCCAGTATTTCCCGTTGCTTTTGAGCTTTACATCAAAATCGATCATAGAGCCTCATTTCGTAAACTCACTGTACGCAAATTGTAGAACGTGAGCAAGTTTTATCTCGAGCTCAGTCAGATCGAATGGGTGGGAGTTGCCGTGGGTCAGCGTGCGGCGAGGCTGCCAGCGTCGCGATGTTCCTGCCTGGCGAGCTTGCACGTTCCGAAGTGGCTGGGAAGAATGGCCAGGATTCGTTCGACTGGAATTTCCCGGCCGTCCCGGAGCTTCAGCGATGAGACGTTTTCGTAGAACTCCCCCAAAGTGCTTGCCATGGGCTGCGGCAGGCCTGTCTCCACATTGCGCCCCCCATACACCAGGAAGCACCGTGCATGTGGATCGACTGGCACGCGCTTGCCGTCGGGCCGGGCGAGCCAGGCGACCGATTTGCCGCAGGCGCAGGCCGTCTGAGGGATCAACGGGTGGGGCCGCGGTGATTTGCGTTTGGCTGCAGCGAGCATGATAGAGTCCGATCGGGCTCATGCTGGCGCCGCCTTTTTGCTTGGCGACGCCTGCTGCTGCTGCCACAGCTCCGCTATTTTTAACTGAAGATACCGATCCGTGCGAGGGTTTTTCTTCTGAAAAAATTGCGAGCTGCCATTCATTGCTGCCAGGACTTCAATCCTCATCGACTCGACCGTAGCATCATCGAGCCGACTTATGATCGCTTCAGCCGTGCGTTGCCTGGCTTCATCTGCGGCTGGATCGACCTCCAATTGTTTTCTTGCCATAGCCAATCGGTTCCGTTCCCTGGCTTCACACGCATGCTCACTGAGCTCATCGCCGCGGCGGATCGCCGCGATGATCCACCGCTTCTTGTTCCTGACAGAGCCTTTGACCTCGGCATGGTAGTTTTCCAGCACGATGGCGACGCGATCCGCAGTGCATTTGGGGTGATTAACGATGGTGTCGTGCGCATCGATCCCCGCTTCCTTCAACAGAACCCCGAGACGATCGTCGCCTGGTTCGCGTAGATCGTTTGAGGGGATAGGGGGTAGTTTCGTTGGTAGATATAAGTGCTGATTCGGCACCGTTGATAGTGCTGATTCGGCACTGTCTGAGGTGCTGATTCGGCATTCAGACAGTGCTGATTCGGCACTTGTGCAGTAGTGCCGATTCGGCACTCCCACGCCTATTTCAGAGCTAAAGAGCATTTCTGCCTTGCGCTGCCGGCGCCGCTCCCTGATCCGATGATTCGGGCCGTCGCTGGAGGGTGCTTGCAAATAGAAATTCCCTCGCTTGTCCCGTTCACTGACCATACCCATCTTCCTGAGCTCAGCGATCGCTGTGTGGACGTGCGAGGGATCTGTAAGGCCCAGGTCCTCGGCAATCGTTGTAGCCTTCACCCAACAGCGGCCGGTAGAGGAGTCAGCATATTTGGAGAGGACAAACCAAATGATCGCGGCGGTGGGCTTGACGTTTCTAAACCATCCCTCTTCGACGCATGCAGTGAGCGCTTCAAAATGTCCTCGGATCGGAGCATCGTCCGATTTGTCAGTTGAATTGGCGCGCGAGGGTTGATAAGATTTTTGACTCATTGATGCTTCGCACTTGCCGCCGCGGCTGCCACCGTTGGCGGTCTTTTTTTGTCGCTTACTTTTCCGTCGGATTCAGTCTTTCACGCGCGATGTTGATCACTGCAGCGCAATAAGCCCACTCCGCCGTCCGGAGCGCCTTCCCTCTCGTCGCTGGGAATTGACTGGCAACGATCAGCGACGGGCATGGCGCTTTTGCAACAATTTCGAATGTCTGAAGGCTGGTTTTTTCATCGACAAGCTTTGTCACGAAGGGGCCGAATATCTTTATGAGTTCTGGCTTTAAGGGCTCTTCGGCAACGCAAATGGCCACACTCGGATAGACAATCTTCTCCTCCGGCTGTAGCAAAACTCCCATGATGGCTGCAGGGCCGGCAATCGCAATTTCGATCTTTGTATAATCCTTGAGTGTGACGAAGAGTCGCTGCCATGCATGGCTGCCTTCTCGCCGCAACGCAGCTTCAATCAGGGTCCGAGCCACAAGAAAGGCTTTATCATTGCGAAACGATTCAAAATAGGCGCTTAACCGATCGTCGCTGTCATGCGGCTGAGAATGCCCATTCTCCAGGCTGTAAACGAATTTTGGGAATATTTCGATCATTGGAGAGCTCAATCGCTTACGCGTTCGCCGCATTCATCGACGCAATGATCGGCCCGAACGTCTGCTGGTTGGCCGCCATCATCGCCGCCATCGTGGCCGGTGAATCCGGATGGTTGAAAATCTGGCTGGCCAGTTCGCCGGTGACGGGCACGGCGACATGCACGCGCGGCTGGGCCTGGGCATTGGCGAAGACACTCGCTGCCGCATGGATTCGATCGGCGGCGGCATTAATATTTCCGCCGCCAATGCCCACTGATCCTCCGGGGCTCGAGCTTGACGACAGATAGGACATCATCGAAGGAACCGAAGATCGACTGCTGGTCATAGCCAGGTATCGGCTTAAAACATTCGGACCTCCGGCGGCTCGCACCTGCTGTGCGTTGACGACAAATTCGTGTGGGTGAACGATGCCGCCCGCGTTGCCGGTATAACCGCCGCTGGCATAGGATCCACCGCCAGATCCTCCGCTGGAATTGCTGCTGGAAGCATCTCCTCCACCGAACAATCCGCCGATCGCCACGCCAAGCCCCTTGAAGATGGCCCCCAATATCCCTCCATCGGATCCGCCGGAGCTCGACGGCTGCGTGGTAGGCGCCGGCGTGGGCGTATTTGAATCCGTCGGCGCCAGCGCCTTGAAGTTGCCGACCGCCAGATTGCCGAGCAAGCCAAAAATCCCGCCGCCGGCGACGCCATTTGATGCAGCCCCAGTCACCAGCTCCGAAATCCGCCCCGTGGCGGAGTTCAGCAAATTCTCCGCGATCGATCGCCCCAGCTTGCGCAGGGCGTCGCTGGCCTTCTCCGATTTGGTAATGATCGCGTCGAGAAAATCCTGCACGCCCTTTTGCGTCGTCTGCTGCAGGGAGAGCGCCGCATCATGCCCAGCTTCGCCGATCGAGCGGATGTCCGACACCAATTTTTGAATCTTCGCCGCCGTGTCCGCCGCTTCCTGATCGAGCAGCGCCAGCATTTGCTTCGCCTCGTCGCCGACGGCCCCCTCCTCAGTCGCCATCCCCTGCAAAACAATCCTGATGTCATCAAGCCGCGATCGATAGAGGGATAGCGCTGCCAATGCATCAGCCCTTCCCTGCTCCGGCGAGATCTGCCCCTGGGAAACCAGATCGCGCGTATGGCCGGAGCTGCGTCCCAGGTCACGCGCGGCGAATTCCGCCTGCCGCTGGGCGAGTGCGAGTGCGGCCTCTCTTTGTTGCTCTGTCTGATCAGTGGCCTGCGCCTTCAGCGCGACATATTCCCGCTCCAGGGCATTGCGCCTCTCCGCCTCCGCGTTCGCTTCCACCAACCGCCCGGTATCCCGATCTTTTTGCCCCTTGCTCTGCGAATCGGCAATTTGCTTCTCCAGTTCGACTAGTCGCTTATCCGTCGCCTCATCTGTCAGCCGGTATTCTTCATCAAGAAATTGTTTCAACCCTTCGAGCTGCAGCGCCAGCTTCCGCTGATTCGCCGCCACGGCCGCCTTTGTGTCTTGATCATCGCTTTGCGATTTGGCGTCCGCTTCCTCTTGAGCAAACTGCTCATCGAGCTCCGCCAGCCGGGCGAGCAATTCCTGATGGCGATTGACGATCCTATCCTGACCTGATGATGCTCCGGCGGCATTATCGGCGGCGATGCGATCGTTGGCAGTTTTGTCATCAGACGTCACCGGCTCGGCATTCCCAACAGGCTTGGCGATCGTCAGTCCGACGCGATGCAATAATTTCGCCTCATCAATCCCAAAGAAGTTGAATAATCGCGCCTCCATCGCCCCTTCGCCAGTGGCATCAACTCCGTGGTTGTGCAGCGTATGGATGGCGTCGCCGACCCCAGCGTTTAGAATATCCGATGAGCTCTCATGCCCTTCGGCCATCCTGTTGAACGTATCCTGCAAAAGCTTTGTCTGCTTATCGAGCGAATCGAAATCCTGATTGATCCCCAGCAGCTTGCTTGCAAAGATGTAAACTGCGTCGCCGGCGGCAGTGAGCACGGCAGCAGTCCCCAATGGGCCGCTTCCCGCAACGGCGCCGCCGATCAGGGCGCCAGAAACAAGTCCGCTTGTTCCTCCCGCGCTATATCCCAGATAACCTCCCACGATTGCTCCGACACCCCCAACGGCGGCTCGCGACGCCGCCGCGGCGCGAGCAGTGGCAGCAGCGGCTCGCTCGGATGCCGTCGCCATTACATCCGCTTTGGCAGCCAATCCCTCAAACAATCCCATGAGGGGATTCAAACCCCGCCCGGCGACGGCGATCGCCGCCAGTGCCGGCGCGATACGCAGCGATTGGGTCAAAACATGGCCAAGAAATTCCAGGAACTTCTGACCCGCCGGCGACTGCAATTCCGCATTGAGACTTGTCAGGAGTTGCACCGCGACGGGCAGAATCTCATCCTCCAGCTTGATGAGCTGATCGCCGATTTCCTTATACTGATCAGTAATTGCATTCGTCTCCCGCTCAGCCTGCCCAAAGGGCGTCTTCGCCACCGCCGCGGCCTGACCGCCCAGCCGGTCTTCGATTTTCTGTAACGCCCCACCCAGGCGAAGCGATTCCTCCGTCATATTTTTCAGTGAGGGTATTGCCCTGGCCAGATCGCGCGGCACGGAGCCCCCGAACGTCGTTGCAATCTCCCGACTGGCATCCTCCAGCGAAATCCTCAGCCCCGACGCCAGGTCCGTCGCCGCTTTCAATGCCGCCGGCAACTGCGATTGCGGCACGCCGCGCGTCAGCAGATCGGCCGCCGATTCCAGCAGGCTCGTTTTGCCAAAGACGCTTTCGCCGGAGAGCGCCTTGGTGATCTCCTGAATTTGCTTCAGTAGCGCCGAATTGCCCCCCGACGCCTGGCGAAGCCGCGCCGCCGATTCATCCGCCTTCTTGGCCACATCCAGCGCTTTGCTGATCAGCTCATACGATCCCACCCCGGCCGCGATCGTGCCGGCAGGTCCGGAGAGCGCGGAGAGGATGCCATTCACGCTGGTGGCGACTTTCCCGATCGATTGCAGCGCCGCCGAAAAATCCCCCGGCACCGAACCCGATTCATCCTCCATCGCCAGGGTGAAGGTCGTTTTATAGTTGGTTTCGTTTTCAGCCATAAATTCCTCTCCATGGCACTCTCTCACCGCGAGGCGCCGATTGATTTTCTGGTGAGCGAATATTTCAAAAGAGCCGGCGGCTCAAGGACGACCGCCGGCTCTGGCGCCCTGCTTTGACGCCTCCCAAAAGGACTGTCAGGCGTTCAGCGGAGTTTCGCCTTCAGCTAAAACCTCTTCATCTGGAGAAAGCTTCTTGGCGATGGGAAACCCTCCGAAGGTTTGCTCTGGCGGCGTCCAATCGCGCCGCCTGATATCCTCTTGCGCCATTACCCGGGCAATATGGTCAGGGTGTCCGCGTGATGCATACCGCGCGATCAGCGTATCCTGTTCTGTCTTTTGCTTGGTCAGCTCCGGCCAGGGTCCCCCAAACAAATATTCGCGATTTAGAATAAGCCGATCGATGGCATCTGCTTTTTGCGAGGCCTGGTTGAATTTGGTGGTTGCAGCCTGAATGCGAAGCCTGAATCCATCCCTGAACTGCTCCGCCGCCTGAAACATTTTTACAATTTTGGGCTCGGCCTTTTCCCCCGCTATCCGCGCATCATCGATCTCTCTGGTTGCTGCCGCCAAAGCCTGCTCCACCACCGATCGTGGATCAGCCGACCCGGGGCCGGCAATCTTCTGGGCTTCATCCAACGCGATTGCATCTTCCTCGATCTGCGAATCGGTGATGCCAAGCAACTGTTGGATCTCATATAGGCGATCCCCATCCTGGCTTTTTGGGTCGTGGCGCCGGCCGAGGATGCTCAGATAATCGGCACGAGCTTGCTCCACTTCGCTTCGCTTTTTGACCGCGACAAGTTCAAGGATTTTCATAGGTAGCCTTTCTAAAAGTTTTACAGTTGGATCTGGCCAGACGGCTTGCTGCTCATCCCAAGGAGCGATTTCAAAAATGCTTCAATGACTGGGGATACGTCGGTAGGAACCTCGCGCGGCCGGGATTTGTCTGCTGCCGGCGCTGGTGATGCCTCGCCAGGCTTGCGGGGATACCACTGATCGCGATATTTGCATTCGCGTTTACACGCCATCCACAGAGCGTTGACCTTGGCCGTTCCGATGCCCCATTCGGTAAGCAGGACAAGGGCGATACATTCAACTGCATTCCAGTGATCGTTTAGGAGGAGATGGGCTCTCCGGCGCGAATTTTCCTTGAACGCGTCTTCCAGCATTTGCATCCCCAGCGGACTTGAGGGGATCTCCGCCGTAGAAGACGCCAATTGCCACAAAAACGCGTCAGAAACGATCCGATTATCATGTGGGCTGGAATGGGAATCGCTTGACGGCCAGTAGGGCCTGGGCTGCTGGGCCAATTCCGCCATGCGCACTCTTTTTTCGAGTGGCCATTCCCCCATATTGAACAATCTCATTGCCTCGGCGGCGGCCAAATCGCCGGCGAATCCCAGCATTGCATTCGCCAGCACCGGATCAACATCATCCCGCCATGACCCGGTCGTTTTGCAAACCCCAAGCCGATGCTCATTTGCAATAATGTGGGCATGGAATACGCCGGCGCCGAGAGCTTTATATACAACCGCGTGGCCGGCTTCGTGATAGGCAGTTTTGACTAGATCCATCATTTTCACGTCGTTGCTTTTTACCCGGGGAACTTTGCTCCGTTTCGATATTTCATTTTCGTGAGCGCCGTCCCGACGCCGCCACGAGCCACCGTGGCGACGCGAGTATTTTCTAGGCCAAGCTGAAAATCTCCTTGAAATAACCCGCGATTTGCTGCTGCACATTCCCTTATTTTGACTGGATACCAATCCTGCTTCCGAATCGGATTCCCCGCCATAAGATCCCAAAGGGCGTCTATTTCATATTGCCCCAAGGTCAGTCTTTGCATGAGCAAATAAGCGATCGAATCGACAGCTTCAAAATGATCGCGTACGAGGAGTAGAGCGCGTTGCGCACCTCTTCGCAGAATTGCGCTTCTATCGCGGATAATTCGTCCACAGTCGGAAAGTCATTAGCCGAACATTTAATCTGCGATAAAAAAGCTTCATTCACTTGAGCGATGTCGCTCGTGATCGGAATGAGTGACTTGGACGAAACTAAGGGGAGCGGACGCCTCATGAATTCGATGAGGATGTCTTGTTTTTCCTTGGAAAACCTCCACCGGAAATGTTGCATTGCTTCCTGAACCGCAACTTCGCCGCCATATCCGCTCATCGCTTTGGCTATGCTGGGCTCAATATCGTCCCGCCAATCGCCAAATGGCTCACACATCCCATACGAGCGGCGATCATTTCCGATGCTCACTGACGAAACGTGGGCGCCTAGGGCCTTGAAGATGATGGAATGCCCGGCCTCATGGTAGGCGGCTTCAAAATAATTTAGCGATGGCTGCATCCTTGCCTTTCGATCCAAAAGCGACTCCGCTTCGCTTCGGTTTTTCAATCTACCTCGTTGTCAGAGGGCAATAGATCCTCTACGGATCATTTTTACGGGGCGCCCAGCAGACTTCGCCGGCGGCTTGGCGGATGCCGGCGCGCCGAGATCCTCCGCGGCCCCGTCGAGTGCGTCCCTCAAATCCTCCAGTCGCTTTTTCGCGGCGGCGGGAACATTTGCGCGTGGAAAGATACAGATCGATCTCACGGGCGCCGTAGCTCAAAATCTCGTCAAGAGCCATGATTCAACACCTTTCAAATTCACCCAGCGCTGACAACGCCAAACCCGATCTCGCAGCTTGCATCTTCAGATCGCGCGATTACCCGTCCGACGCCTCCACGGACCAATGAGCCGTAAAAGGTCAGACGCTCACGAGGAAGGACCGGCACAAATTCATCTGGGAGATGTAAGCGGCTGCAGTGGACCGACAACCGCCCCGCGCCGCTGAGTGCGACGACACTGAATCCATGGACACATCCAGCGGCCGGACCATCCATTGCAGCGGTGTCAAAAATCGTTTCTGTCTGATCCGCCTCGATCTTCTTTGTTCCCGCTGTCATTGGTTCCTTTCGGCGCGGCTATGCCACGCGTTTAAGCGCAAACTTGCGCCGACTCTCCCATTTCGATCGGGCCGGCATTCGGTCGATGATCCAGGCACGCAGTTCAGTTTTTGACCAGCGTGGGCTCCGATCGCCGGCGTAGCTCGGCAGCGGACAAAGCGCGTTCGCATTCATCGAATCCCAGGACCGCCTGGAGACGCCGACAAACGCGGCCGCTTCAACCGGCCCCAGGCCCTCAGCTCCCTCGCCCGCGGCGAGGCTATCGCGGATTTCGATCAGGATCGCCCTTATCGCCTGGAGCTGTTGTGCTGATTCCAACGCCGGGTCGGCGATGGGTGGTGGGGCGTCGACAGAAAAGCTTGATGAGCGATTTCCGGCAATAACTTCAGCAGGCATCGGTTTCCCCTACTGAAGTGGATAAAGGCGACAGGGGCTCTACGCGATAGCCGAGCCGCCGGAGCTGGTTGCGCACCAATTGGATGCGCTTGGCGTCCCCCGCGAGGTGAGCAAGTATGGCGGCGGCGGCCCAGTAAGCGGCATCGTTGCGTCGTGCGAAATCGAATTGGCGGGTCAGTTGAGCCATCTACCCTATAGGCAGATTTGCTATTCCCGAGCCATTGTTTATCAAAAAATCTTGAAAATCCCGTGCCAAAATAAAATGGTCACGACCTTTCCAAGGTTATTTAATCATCCCCTTCGACCCGACGACTACTGTTCTGGTATTTCTCATTCACCTCTTTCAACAATCGCCTGATGTTCCGATGGCTTGTTGCACAGAGTTTTGCCAGCGATGGAATGTCGTTCACCAATTCGGGCGTGTCGCTCAATCTTGCCATCATCATTGTCTTTAGAGCTTCCCTGTCGGCCGTTGGAAGACGTCCGCGGCGGGTTGTTTGAGGAGTAGATTTTGTGATTTCCCGGTCACTGATGTTCATTTCACTTTCAGTGACCTTATTTGCCGAAGTTGTCGGTTTGATTCCAAATTTCAGCGCCGGGGCTGTCAGGATTTCGATACCTCCCCTGAATGCTCGATCGGCTTGCTCGGGCGTTTTGAATTTACATGCCGGGCTGTCGCTCACCTCCCTATGATCTGAATCGCCGAGAATTTCAAGCAATTCCTGGCAGACTTCGACGATGGTTTTCGCCTCAATCCACGGTGAATTGGCTTGGCGATTCTCGCCGAGTCCGTCGCTGCTCGCGGCAGTTTCAATATAGCTAGGGAAGTCCATTTCCTCCGCCTCCCATGCTGCCTGATCGAAATCGTAAAGTGCATCGTTTTGCGCGGCCTTGGCAGTTGCCCCGCAAATCATGATAGAGCGCGAGCAGATTTGAAGGTAAAGAGCAGCCGGGCTGCCTCCGGTAAAACGTCTCTGTCCGCGGCTATGGTCGATTTCCCCGTCGAGTGCCTTTTCAATACTCGTGAGGACGGCATGGGCTCGCTCAACCAGGTCCACATGAAAGCGTTTCGGCTTACGGATCGCGTCCACGCCTTGGAGAGCATAGTCCCCAGTTTGTCGATCCCAAATGAGGGATTGTTCGAGCCAGGGGATGTTTAGATCGCGAAGATCCTGATATGCGCGATGAAGCTTAATAATTGACTCCGCCAGCCGAACAAATGAGGCAAACTCGCCTTCGCCGAGGCAGTGAGCGGGATTCCAGTCGATGACTCCCCCCATCGCGTTGCGAGCGGCGCTGAAGGCCTGATGGCGCGTAGGTGGAGGGGGAAGGTCGGGAGGATCGCCCCCTCGTGCGCGGTGAGGAATTTGCTTGCGGGCCGCACGTTCTATTTCGGCGATCCAACGGCTGATTTGTAGATTGTCCCGATCATCGGGCATTCCGAACTCCCTTCACGCGGGCTGGCCGAACCGCCGGCGTAGAAGGGAATCACGCCGGCAAGTTCGCGCCCAAGCTCGATCGCTGGCCGGCGATCGAGCAGCCCGCTTAAAAACCGTCCTCACGCTGTGTAGCGCGTGGGGATCATATCACTGATCTCCTCAGCTGCATCAGTGCGGATTTAGTTCTGTGATTGCATCAAGAAAATCAAGCACATTTGGAAGCAGATATCGAAGCTCCCTGCCTATCTGCGTTGCACGCAAGCTGCCTTGCTGGCGGTAATGTTCGAGTGACCTTTCTCCGTGTTTGACTCCCGTCTGATCGATCCGGGTGAATCGAATCACTTCCGTGGCGGTCATCACAAAAGGCACCGGTTCAGGAGCCGAACCGGGCTCCTGTGGAAAATAGATAAGCGGTATCGGAGTGCTCCTCCAGGAGAAGTCCGCACGACTGGGCCGATTCGATTGAAATGCCATCCGCTGCCTTCCTTTGTGTGGTTTCTGCCGACGGGCTGAGCATGAGCCATCAGTGAGGGTTTAGCGTCTTCAACGTCTCTACGAAATCCAGCACGTCTGGCAAAAGATATCGCAACTCCCGGCCGATCATCGCCCCGTGGAGGATCCCCTGGGTGCGGTAACGCTCCAGCGTCTTTTCTGGCGCCTTCACTTCGGTTTCGTCGATCCGGGTGAGCCGGCAGACATCTTCAGCCGTAAGGATAAAAGGCACAGGCTCTGGCGGCTCCATCGAACCGGGCTTGCGAGGGAAATAAATCAGGGGGATCGTCATGTTTCGCCAGGAATTATCTCTATGTGCCGGCTGATGCGTTCTCGCTGGCATTGTTGCCTCATCTTTCGGTTTTTCTCGAATGGGATAGTGTTGCCGCCTGGCGGCGGGGTGATCAGTTGGAACCTCGAGCGACAGCAGGGCCATGGCGCCCCCTGGGCATCAATCTGATCCTCCAGCTCCTCCGCCACACGTTCGCGAACATAATCGCCTCTGATTCTTGATCCGATGGCCCCGGATTGAACACACGCCAGGCATGCCAGAATTCATGCCGTAGCTCACGACGCCGCCGGCGGGGCGGGCAATCGGGCGAGAGCAATATCTCCTGCCGATCCGGGTCCATTAGAGCCCACCACTCATCGCCCGCCGGACCAAAGAGCCTTTCCGTTGCGATACCCACTGAGAATTCATTTGATCCCACCTTCAAAATCATATTCGCTTCCTCGATCGAGAGCCGGTGGAGACACTTCCGCCAATCCGTTCGATGAGGCTCAGGGCCGCGGCAGGCTCCCTCGCGGAATTGCATCGCATCACGGGAATTTTCTGTAGCAACTGCAAAAGGCCGTCTCGGGTGAACGTGGTGAAGCTTGCAAGCCCGGTTCCATTGGTGGTTGGCGTATAACGAGCCGCGGCCCGGCTTTCGTCACTCTCATCAAGCCACTCTTCGCGGAACGGCCTCACAGGGAACAAGAGGTTGCCGGCCAGTTCAATGGGGAATCGATCCACCGTCACATATTCCAGGTTGAAATTAGCCTTCGTCATCGGCTCATCTCCGCTGGCGATGCGCCATGCCATTTCACGCGCCGCCGACCCGTTGCCGTCAACAAAACCCAGCGGCATCGGACAACCGGAATCGCTGGTTATCAAAACGCCGGGCCGGGCGGTGTCGCCATGGCCCCACTCGGTCAGCCAAAACTTTACTCCGCGCGTCAAAGCTCGATCGTTGGCTATGGGCGGAAGAGGGATCAATGCTGGGGATCTGGATCGTGACGGCGCCATTGCCAGCAGTGCCTCCAATCCACCTTGCCGGGCAAATTGCTGCTCGAATTCATCCGCCACGTTGGAGAACATGATCGCGCCGTCCTCCTCATCCTTTGGTTCCGGGTTGTAAAGACACCAGGCGTGCCAGTATTCGTGTCGAAGTGATCGAAGCCATTGGTGTTTTGGGCATTGCCGCGAAATCGCAATCTCATTTTTGACCGGATCGCATTGTGCCCAGAGCCGGCCGCCCTTCTCATCTTTAATGCATTCACGAGAAATCCGAATAGTAAAAGCGTTTTGCCCAACGAACAGGATCACGATTGCCTCCCTCTGTTCGAGCGGATATCCCTCATAACCGGCGCAGACTGTATGCAAATAATAGTACAAGTCAAGACTGTGAATTGCGATAATCTTGCCGGTGTCAGCTTTATGAAGTACATTTGCGTCGAAATGCTCGACAATAAAAAACTGAAACGACTTCGAGAGGCGATTCACTTTCCGGGTCGTAAGCATTGTTTAACTCAAGCTGAGGCGGCAGATCGAGCAGGCCTCGGCAGCCGCGCCCGCTGGAACGATATAGAGTCCGGCCGAAAAGTGAACGTCAGTATCTCAACGCTCAATTCGCTAGCCAAGGCCGTGGGCGTTTCCGCCGCGGAACTTCTCAAAAAACCTGCCGTCCCAACGCCAAAAAAGACCAAACGCGGGGCATGATCGGGGGGGGGGCAAATGAAACGGTTGGCGCTTCTTACTACTCTGGCGATTGCCATGGCCCTGATTGCCGGCTGCGCGGGCGCAATGTCCCCCGAAGAAATTGTGGAACACAGCCGCGAGCTTGGCGACAGTCCCCCTGACTATCAGGATCTGATTCAAAAATGGGCTCAGGACGGCCTCAAAGACCCCTACTCCGCACACTACGATTTTCAAGAGCCGGTTGCATGGAAAGAGCCCGCGGCGGCCGGCGGAGAGATCTATGGCTGGCTTTGCAACGTGGACATCAACGCGAAAAATGGTTTTGGCGGCTATATCGGCAAGAGGACCTGGGGCTTCTTCATTCACGACGACCAAATCGTCACTGTTTTCCCTCCCTATGAAGAATCGTCGCCACCGTGATACCAGGCGATCGACGTCTCCGGATTGAGCCACTTCAGCGCGTTGTTTTTGTCCAGGATCACCGACATACGGTTGTGAATGTCCTTCATCAGGGCATTTGGGGTGGTGGTCACGATCGCCACTGTATCATCCAGAATCTTCGGAGCGGGTGACTTACAATGCTCCTCCAGCCCGGCGAAAAAGAATAGCGAATTGTTGGGCTTGGGTTGCTTTTAGCGAAGGATCCGTCTGCTGCCAAATTGGCATATGCAACTTGAGGCTGCGCATGGGTTAAAGTCACTAAGCTGCGTTGTCGATATAATGGTGAAGTCCTTGACGAGTCTGATTTATTCAGCTACACTCTAGGATCACCACACGGAGTATCACAATGCGGCTAATAATTGCGGGAATCGGGAAGGATTAGCTTTCACCCCGCATGGGGAGAGGCTCATTTCTTGTCAGGGGGTACGTTGGCGGCGATTGCCTCCACGGGCCATTTGATTCGGTATTGCACCCCTAAGACTGGATATTGTATACACAATTTAGCGGTTCGATTGCCCGCATTTATCCCCTCAGATAGGGCTTCATTAGCCTCAACTGACTCACGTGCGAGCAAACGATCGGCTGTTCCGTAGACTGCTTCTGCCTCAAGCGGTCCTACATTGAACCCATCGAAGGTGATTTCAATTTCGAGCGTTTCCGCCGGCTCACTTGCGATTGCCGAAGCCCAGTCAAATTCCATATCTTTGTGCTGAGTCACGAAACCTCCCGCCTGAAAGCTCTCTTGGTAGCTCAGTTTTACCTCTCCGTGTTCCTTGCGGATTGTAGGGGAGAAGACAAAGCGTTCAGAAAGAATGGTTCTGCCCTCTTTGTTGGGCAGAACTTCCGGCGTCGCAGTATAAGGGATCCCTTGGCCGCCGATAAGTTTGACGTTTCTGCTACCCCCACCCTTCTGAATGGTGTCTGCGTATACAGACCGAGACCATTCTCCTAATGACCGCCGATTGCAGAGAAAGGTGTACTCGTCATTACATTCAGCCCTACCGTCACTAAAAATCCGGTATTCGTGGCGGCGCTTAACAATCTTGTATCCGAAGACTTGGGCAAGAGCTTCGCACGCTTCTCGTTGCGCTTTGCGTTCTAGTCGCTGGAGCGCGCGTTCCAAATCAGTGCGTAAACGAGCAACAAGTCCCCTAAGCGAGCGATTTTCGCCTGCTACTTCGGAAAACCAAGCCAAAAAACCAACCAGGATAAACACAACGAACGGCGCGGCCCCAACACCCCAAGCCCAGATGTATTTACTAACCCCCCAATATGTGGCTTTATTAAAATGCTCGAAGAGGCCAAAGATGAGGAGTGGAGCGCCTAGCACACCAGCAACGTCGGCCACTAGCGAGACTTCGCGTGGCAAGTACTTCCGAATATAGTCCCTCAGTCGCCTGGGGGGATTGGCGGTATCCAGCGAGTTTTCTGCAAAAGGCATGTCGGCCCCTAAATAATCGCTCTTATAGCCTCGATTTCACATGATGTGACCTGGAATGATGATAAATGCAGATTGTTTATTCTGCAAGATCGCAGAGATTCTTCGGGAACCTCGCCCGAACGCTTTGGTCTTCCCTTCCGACTCTGGCAGCAACGCCCGTCCAATAACCATCTGCGCAGATTGGTTTGTTGAAAATTAACCAGCGCGGCATGTTTGGAGAATCTTACGGACGAGGTCTCAAAACTGATCGCGATGCGTGATGGCTACAATTGCCGCGCCTATGACGAAGACGGAGCTGAGCAGGGCATTTGCAAAACTGGGGCTGACTCCCCTCCAGGTCAAAGCGCTCTGCCACGTTCTCATCCTCCGAAAAACACATGCTGAAGCCGCGAAGTCGATGCGGGTTGGGACCGAAACAATCAAGTCGCTCATCTTCCGAGCCCGCAAAAAGTGCCCCCAACTAATCACGGCATTCCCCCGCCGGCATATGCGAAATTTGTTTCCGCAGTCCGAACGTACTCCCCCTGAAGCTGAATTGGCTGAAGACCAGGCGGCTTGAATCGACACGGCACGAAAAAATCATTTCGGCCCGGATCGCCGGCGCCGCGTGGATGAACCAACCAAAACAAATCCGAATCGCCGCATATTCCAAAGAGATTTCGGCGTGGATCGATCAATCAACCAACCGACAATCGACCCCCATTTGCGCAAAAATTATAGAATCCTTTACCGCTATGAATCGAATAACTGCCAGGAAGGACCCATGAACTTTACACAGGAGATATTCCCCGCATTCTCTACTGCTTCCCGATGCGCTATGCTGCAACTATAGCTTGCATTGCTTCTAATTGAGTCGCTGAGCGATGGTCACGAGCAGCCGACAAAATCGTACGATGCGCGGTCCCTAATCAATTTCCGTGGCAGTTGCAGGCCTGGCGAATGGCTCTGGCGCATTCGGCCATTGCCAGACTCAGTTTGATGGAGCCGGGCTCGCGCTCGAGTTCCTGACGAACCATTTCCATCTCTGCTTCGATGTGCGATGCCAGGGCTTCAAGGCGTTTCGCTTGCAAGGGATTCGCCGGGGTTTGAGTCCCAATAAGAGATTCCCTTGTTTTTTCGGGCGAATTTCTTGTGATAACCGGACTGTCGATCCGGTGGTTGCGGGTTCGAGCCCCGTCGCCCTCGCTTGTCAATCAAGGACTTGCATCAAAACCGCAAGTCCCGCGCATCGGCTTCCAATTGGCCAATGTCGCGCATCCGCCCCCGGCTCAAGTCCGGGGTTTGTCCCAGTCGCCAAACTTCTGTTTCATCTTCTCGTTCAACTGCTTCGATCCGCCGCGCGGGACGGTCAGCGTCTTCCAGTTCTCTTTCGCCCGATGCCGCGAGAGCTGCACGATCTGACCGCCATGATACGCCTGATGCGATAGGGCTCTGACCAGCGCGTCCAACACAGACATCCCTTCGCCTCGCACGGTGATCGTCCGCGTCAGGTCGGCGTCGGTCAATTCCGCCAGCGTGCTAAACAAGACTCCCCATCCCGCCTCCCATCGCGCCATCATGCTCGCTCGATCCGCGATGTCATCGACAAATTCCGAATCACGATCCCGATTCGGCTTCTCCCCATCGCTCGTCAGAAAATCGCTGAATCGAGAAACCAAATTCCCGCTGGCGTGCTTCATGATCACCGCCACGCTGTTGGTGTTCTCATCCAGCGCCAGATGCAGCTGCGCATCCGAAATCTGTATCGCGGCCCGTTCCATCAGTTCCTTGTCGCTCCGAAATCTCCGCGCAAACGCATCAATGATCGATCGTTTGGATTCTGACATCTTGCCTCCCGTGGCAGTAATTGAGAGCTTCTAAAGATAGCTATTGAGTCCGCGTTGATCCGGAAATGGCCCAGATGCAAGGCGGAGCGACGAAGCGACCCTGAATAAACGGGTCGTTGAGGAGTGACAACGCAGCAGATGGGCCATTTCCGGATCAACCCGAAGGGACGCCTTCCACTCGGCTCCATGCGGCGTCGCTCCTCCTCAACGACCCGTTATTCAGGGTCGCCTCGTCGTCGCTCCTTGCCTGAAGCCGAGTGGAAGGCGTCGCGGACTCAATAGCTATTTTTAGAAGCTCTGAGTATCAGAAAATATATGATATGAAGCATACTCATGGCCCAACTCACGATCCAACAAGCCTTCGATCTGGCATTGCAACACCACGGGGCGGGACGTTTACACGAGGCCGAGCAGCTTTACCGGCAAATTCTTACTCAGCAGCCGGCTCATATCGATGCAACGCACCTTCTGGGAGTCATCGCCCATCAGGTAGGACAGAACGACATCGCGGTAGATTTGATCCGCCAGGCGATTACCCTCAACCCCAACTTTGCCGAAGCACACAACAACCTGGGTCAGGCCCTGACAGACTTGGGCCAACTTGATGAGGCTATTACATCCTTCCACCGGGCGATTGCCCTAAAGCCCGAACTCCCCGAAGCCCACTGCAATTTAGGGAATACCCTAAGAGAAAAAGGCCAACTCGACGAGGCCCTCGCCGCTTGCGAGCAGGCCATCACCCTCAGAACCAGCTACGCCGAAGCCTACTGCAATCTAGGTAGTGTCCTGAGAGAGAAAGGCCAACTTGATCAGGCCATCGCCACCTACCAGCATGCCATCACCCTAAAGCCCGAACTCCCCGAAGCCCACAGCAACCTGTGCAATGCCCTGAGAGAGAAAGGCCAACTCGATGAGGCAATCGCCGCCTGCGAGCAGGCCATCAAGTTCCGCCCCGGCTACGCCGAAGCCCACTGCAATCTTGGTAACGCGTTGAAAGACAAGGAACACCTCGACGAGGCCATCGCCGCCTATCGCCGGGCGATCGCCCTGAAGCCTAAACTCCCCGAAGTCCACAGCGATCTCGGCGTTGCCCTGATAACTAAGGGGCAACTCGATGAGGCCATCAGCGCCTTTCGCCAGGCCATCCTCCTCCGGCCCAACTTCTCTGAAGCCTACAACAATCTCGGCAACGCCCTGAAAGACAAAGGAGAGCTCGATGAAGCGATCGCCGCTTTCCGCCAGGCCATCCTGCTTCGGCCCAACTACGCTGAAGCCCACAGCAATCTGATCTACACGTTGCACTACCATCCGGATGTAGATGCCAAATCCATCGCCGAAGAACAGCGCCGCTGGAACCACCAGCATGCCGAGCCGCTCAGAAAATTCATTCAGCCCCTCACCAACAATCGCGATCCGCATCGTCGCCTGCGGATCGGCTATGTATCATCAGATTTTCGTTCTCACGCCTCAGCTTATTTTCTGTCGCCGCTGTTGAAGTACCACGATCCACGCCAGGTAGAACTGTATTGCTACGCTCAAGTGGTCCGGCCCGATGCGATGACCCTCCAGTTTCAGCAACAAGCCAGTGTCTGGCGCAATACGGTGGGCATCTCGGATGACGAAATAGCCAGACAAATCCGCGAGGACCAGATCGATATTCTGGTGGATCTGAAATTGCACACAGCAGAGAACCGCCTGCGGGTTTTCGCCCGCAAGCCCGCCCCGGTCCAGGTCTCCTGGCTCGGCTACCCCGGCAGCACCGGTCTAACCACGATCGACTTTCGATTAAGCGATCCATACCTCGACCCTCCCGGCATGGATGAATCAATCTACACCGAAAGCACGATCCGCCTCCCCGAAACCTTCTGGTGCTACGATCCGCTGAATAACAACGAAATTCCCGTCAGTTTCCTGCCGGCATTACAAACAGGCATTGTTACCTTCGGATGCCTGAACAATTTTTGTAAGATCAACGATGCCCTTCTCTCCCTCTGGTCCCAGATATTGCGGCAGGTGCAAAACTCACGTCTCTTGCTGCTCGCCCTGGAGGGCAAACACCGGCAACGCACATTGGAATACTTCCGGCAGAAAGAAATCGATCCCGGACGCATCGAGTTTCTTCCGCTTCAGTCCCGCCAAAAATATCTGGAGACATATCACCGGATCGACCTCGGGCTCGACACATTCCCTTATAACGGCCACACCACCAGCCTGGATTCATTATGGATGGGTGTACCCGTGGTGACGCTGGTCGGAAAGAGACCTGTCGCCCGGGCCGGATGGTCTCAATTGTCGAATCTAGGCCTAAGCGAATTGGCCGCAGAAACAGCCGACCAATTCGTGCGCCGCGCCGTGGACCTGGCCAACGATTTACCAAGACTCCAGCAACTTCGCTCAACCCTTCGCCCGCGAATGCAGCAATCGCCGCTGATGGACGCGCCAAGATTCGCCCGCAATATCGAGGCGGCATATCGCCGGATGTGGCATGCCTGGTGCGAAGCAGTTCCCACCTGAAGTTGATCCGATCGCGTGTCGTTGTCGTTCAAAAATAGTTGCTAAACAATCGAATCCGGTGTGTCGTTGCAGCCGCTATAACAGCACCACGCAGACCATAAAATGTAACGAAACTCACCGTTTGTACAAAGCTTTGTACCATTAGTTCTAAGAGGGGCCCCGTATAATCGCCGCACGGAGTAGAAGCAAAAATCTCTTAAATTGCGGAGGGTTATCATGAAGCGCGCTCATTCCCGCTGGACCAGCGATTCCTCAAAGGTACGTCGCACTCGGGCCGGTTTGGTTGTCTTGTCCGCCGCCGTCTCCTCTATCGCCTGGAGTTCATCCTACGGAGCTGGCAATACCGTCACCTGGTCGGGAAATGACACCGCCACCAACACCACTTGGTCCGACGCCCTGAACTGGGCGGGCGGCACGATTCCCGGCGCCACAACCGGAACTGCCAGCCAGGACTGGGCCGTCTTCAACAACACTCCAGCTTCAAACGTTGTCACGGTCGATGCCAACCGCAACATCATGGACATCGAGTTTGATAGCGCCAATGCCACCAACTTCGCCATCGGCGGAGTCGCCAACGCCGGCGCTCCATTTTCGCTCCTCCTCACAAACGGCGGCGAAATCAACGAAACCAGCACCGTCAACGCCGCCACTTCCGAAACAATCAGCGCTCCGCTGGTCATCGAAGGCAGCAGCTATACCTTTAACAATGATGCGCTCGGATCAAATTCCACCGGCCTCGCCCTCACCGGCAACGTCTCCGGCGGCGTCGCCGGACCCGCTACGCTGACCCTCTCCGGCCAAAATTTTCTCACCGCGGCGGGCACCACCAATTCGAGCGGCAACAGTGAAATCTCCGGCGATATTTCCAATGGCGCTTCCAGTAGCCTGAGCCTCGTTAAAAATGGAACCGGTGTATGGGAGCTTCGCACCACCGACACCAACACCTACACCGGCAGCACGATTATTAACTCCGGGGCATTGAGAGTCACCACGACCGGCGCTCTCCCCAGCACGACCGACATCGTCATCAATGACGTAGGCGCCAACGGCGAGCTTCTGCTCTCGGCTGCACTTGCGACGCCTCCCTTTCCAGGGACGCCTCTTCCGACGGCCCACTCGATCACAGTGAATTCTGGTGGCATTTTAGATGAGTCGACAAACAATTGCGGAATTGATCTGGACGATAACAGCGGCTTCGCCCTCACCTTCAACGCTCAGTCACTTATCGCTGACGCCAAATATGGCGCGAATGTTGGTTTGGAGGGTACGGGGCCGTCCGGCACCGGCGGCATACTTTTGAT
This sequence comes from uncultured Phycisphaerales bacterium, assembly GCA_963773725.1. Classification (GTDB taxonomy): domain Bacteria; phylum Planctomycetota; class Phycisphaerae; order Tepidisphaerales; family Tepidisphaeraceae; genus PALSA-1353. The sequence goes on along the minus strand of CAVZCA010000003.1, from coordinate 622,889 downwards.
GAACAACACCGGAACCAGCTTCTCCATCTCGGATGCGAAGGCCATCGATTTGGGCTCCGTTAATCGCACAATCTACGCAACTCACGGCGTCTGTTCGACCGATCTGCAGCTTAACGGCGTGATCTCCGGCACCGGCGGCATCATCCTCGCCGGAGCTGGAACCATAAAACTTCAACAGACCGTCGGGGAGACATTCACCGGCAGCATCGAAATCCAGGAAGGATCACTCAAGCTCATCGGCTCCAACGCCGCCATTCTCAACGGCAGCAATGCCACCCTCATCGACGGCGGCAACCTCAATCTCAACGGCTCTGATGCCAGCTTTGCGCGCCTTCACCGCGACGGCAGGCAGCACCTCCAGCGCCGCTGTTCGCGTGCTCGCTCCAAGCTTCACGTTCAATATCCCCTCGGGCACGACCTTCGCCGCCGGCAGCAGCTTCGGCGATGCCTCCACTTCGGCCCCATTCGTTCTCAATGGCCCCGGCCAGGTCACTATGTCCGGCACGGACAACACCTACACCGGCGGCACCACCGCTAACTCCGGAACGATCGTCGCCAACATGAACGCCAGCGGCGCTCCCCTCAGCACCGGCGCGGTTTCACTCAACGGCGCGATACTAAGCCTCGATCCCAGCGCCACGGCCGGCTCCGGTACGGCCATCGCCTACACACTCGCTAGCGCCACCTCCGCCACGCAGCTCACCTACGGCGGCGGTGACACCATCAACCTCAAGCAGGGCAATGAAACCAGCATCACCGCAACAATTGGCGGCGCATTGCCCAGCTCTGTCCTGAACCGTGTCAACGATGGAACACTCGTCATCGCTCCATCCAACGGAACCGCGGCGACCAATCTCGGCGTCAACGAAACGCTCATGCTCACCGCCGCTCCAACCCTCACCAACGGGATCGTGAACACGTCCATCATTGGCGCCACCAACGATGGCAATGCCTCCGGCGATTTCCTCACGTACGGCGACTCACGGATTCGTCCTCGGCACATATTCAGCTTCCACCAACCTCAACACCGCTGGTTCCAGCGCCGTCTACCTTGCCACCGGATCCTCCAACAACACCCTTTCCGGAAATGCCACCGTCTACGCTCTGAACGACGGCGGCCAAGCCATCTCCGCCGGCAGCAGCACGCTAACCATCGGAAACAACACCGGTCAGGCCGGCGTCATTCTCGACGGCGGCTCGATCAGCGGCGGAACGCTCGCCTTCGGCGCGGCCGAAGGGACCGTCTACACCAGCAAAGTTGACGCTTCCATCTCCAGCAACATCACCGGCACGGGCGGCCTTACCACCTTCGGAGCCGGAAAACTAACCCTCAGCGGAACCAACACCGGCTTGAGCGGCGGCCTGAACATCAACCAGGGTACTCTCGTCGTCAGCAGCGATTCCAATCTCGGCTCCGCCAGCAACCCGATCAACTTCGACGGCGGCACTCTTCAGTTCGGAACCGCCTTCAATCCCGCCGCCACGCATGCGATCACCCTCGACGCCGGCAGTGGAACGATCGATCCGCAAAACGGCGCGGTGACGATCGCTTCCGCGATCGGCGGCAGCGGTAACCTGACCGTCGGCTCAGGCACTGGCACGGGCACACTCACCCTCACCGGTGCGAATACCTACGCCGGCAACACCACCATCACTTCCGGCAGCACCCTGCAGGTCGGTAGCGGTGGCTCCGGCGCAGCCCTCGGCGGCGGCAGCATCCTCAACAACTCATCGCTCGTCTTCGCCGGAGGCTCCGGCACAGAATCCGTCCCCAATACCATCTCCGGCGCGGGCAGCGTCACGCAGTCGGGCTCCAATACCGTATCGCTATCAGCTTCCAATACCTTTACCGGAGCCACAACCATCAACTCCGGCACTCTCCAGGCTGCCAACGCCAACGCACTCGGCTTCGGCGGCGCGGTGACTTCCACCGTCGCGGCCGCGACCATCAGTGGCACCGGCGTGCTCGATCTCGATGGACAAACCCTCAATAAATCCATCACTCTGAGCGGCGGCACTCTGACCAACAGCAACATCGGCACGCCTGCCAGCATTTCCACCGGCGTGAACGGATACCTCGTCACGTCCCCCGGAAGCGGACTCTCCGCCGATCTCACCTCCGTCACCGGCGGCGGCGGATCAACCGCCAGCTTCAAGCTTCTCCTCGGCCTTACCAACGCCAACTTTGTGATCGCAGCCGGCAACGGCGGCACCGGCTATACCACTCCAACAGTCACCATCTCCGGCGGCGGCGGCTCCGGCGCAACCGCGGTCGCCAACGTCTCCAGCGGTGTGGTCACAAGCATCACGATCACCAACCCAGGCATCGGTTACACCGCCTCCCCCTCGATCTCCCTCACCGGCGGCGATACCACTGCGGCCACCATCACCGTTAACGCCGACAACTTCGAGGCCGTCGGCGCAAGCCATCCTCCCAGGAAGCGGCTACACATCCGTTCCGACTGCGACAGCAACACCAATCAGCAACCCCGGCAACACGGTTGTCGAGCCCACCGTCACCGCCGTGCTCAACACGATCAACGTCCAGTCCAGCAGCACGATCAACGGAGCCGGCGCTATCAATCTGAGCAACGCCATCACCGGCCCATCTTCGGGTTCGGCAACCCTGACCCTCGGCGGAAGCTCATCAGCCGATTCCATCTCCAGCCCGATCAGTAACGGAACCGGACAACTGGGGCTCAACGTAGCCGGCACCGGCGCCAGCACTTGGACCCTCTCCGGCGCCAATACCTACAGCGGCAACACCACTATCACCAGTGGAACACTAGTCTCTGCCGTCACCGGTGCTCTCCCCAGCGGCACTCACGTGGTCAACAACGGCAACCTGGTCGTCAACGGTAACGCAACCCTCGGCTCCCTCACCGGAACCGGAACCCTCTCCATCTCCCCAGCCTCAGGTTCCAACACCGTGAAGCTGGCAGTCGGCAGCGGCCTCGCCACCGAAGGCGGCCTCACCATCGCCACGAATTCAACGCTCGATATCGCCAATAACCACGCGATCATCGGCTACACCGGAAGTGCGGCAACCGAGGATGCAACCATCCGCGGTTATCTCATCAGCGGTCGCAATGGCGGAGCATGGAACGGCACAACCGGCATCATCTCCACCGGCAGCAGCGGAACCGGCGTCGCGGCCGGCTACAGCGTCGGCTACGCTGACGGCGCCGACCACGTCGTCACCGGCCTCTCCTCTGGCCAGATCGAAGTGAAGTACACGCTCCTCGGCGACGCCAACCTAGACGGCCTCGTTACCGGCGACGACTTCACCATCCTGGTCGGCAATCTCGGCAAATCAATCTCCGGCTGGGATAAAGGCGACTTCCTCTACACAGGCTTAGTCACTGGCGATGACTTCACCGCCCTCGTCGGCAACCTCGGCAAATCAGCCACCGGCGCCGACGTGGCAATCCCCGCGGCCGACATCGCCGCGATCGATGCCTTCGCCGCTGCCAACAATCTGGCACTCCCCAGCGTCCCCGAGCCGGCCACGATGAGCCTCCTGGCCATCGGCACCATCGGCGTCCTCGCCCGTCGCCGCCGGCGAAATGCCTGAGCCGGTCTTTGTCAGTAATTGATATCCAAAAAAAAGCCCCAGCCAGATCGGCCGGGGCTTTTTCCTTCCCTTGGAATCTCAAGCGTTGATCGAACGCCGCCGCCGGGCCAAAACGCCCATGCCCGCGACGATAAGAACTCCCGCCGACGCCGGCTCGGGAACACTCGGAAGCGTCAATCCATTCGCTGCCGCGAAAGCATCGATCGCGGCATAGTCAGCTGCGGGCAACACCACATCCGCTCCACTGGCAGACTTGCCAAGGTTGCCGACGAGGGCGGTGAAGTCGTCGCCGGTCACCAATCCAGTGTAGAGGAAGTCACCCTTGTCCCAGCCCGTTACGGCCTTGCCGAGATTACCGACCAGGATGGTGAAGTCATCGCCAGTAACAAGGCCATCAAGATTGGCGTCGCCAAGCAGCGTGTACTTCACTTCAATCTGGCCAGACGAAAGGCCGGTGACGACGTGATCGGCGCCATCGGCATAACCAACGCTATAACCGGCATCGACGCCGGCGCCGGAACTGCCGCTGGAATCGATCCCGCCCGCGCCATTCCACGCCCCAGCGTTGCGGCCATTCGTCAGATAACCGCGGATCGTCGAATCCGCGGCGGCCTGAGTGCCTGCAGCGTAGCTGAGAATGAAATGGTTATTACCAATATCCAGGCTGCCGCCGGTAATGGACAGCGAGGATAACGTTTCCCCACCGGTCCCCGCGGCGAGTTGCAATGTACCGCCCGTGATCGACACGCCGCTGTTGGCAGGAAGTGCCCCGGCAGCGCCAATGACCACCTTGCCGGCGCTGACATTGGTCCCGCCGGAATACGAATTTGCTCCCGAAAGCGTGACAGTATTATTCCCCGTCCCACTCACCGAGAATCCGCCGCTGATCTGCCCCCCGACGGCGATGTTGCCTGCGACAGCGTTGATGTTCACATTCTTCTGAAGCGCCAAATTCACATTCACGGTCTGAGTGCTGCCGCTGTTGTTGACGACATCGCCATTCAAATTGATGGCATTGCCGCCCAGAACAAACGCACCAGAACCCGCGTCAAACTGAACTCCGCCGAACTGCGTATTGGCCGCGATATCGTTGTTATTGCTCAGACGTGTCGTGCCGCCGAATTCCAAAAGCGCACCGGCAGCCGGAGCGGTGCCGCCCCAATTGGCTCCGGTGCTCCAATTGTTGTCCGCGCCGCCGCCGTTCCAAATCGGAGGTGAACCGGCCCCGGACGACGGAGCAAAAGCAACCCCCCCGAATTCCGTAAAGGGCGCGGCACTGGCCAGTGTATTGGCTGTTCCAAATGTTCCCGCGCCGGTCGTTCCGCTGGTGAATGTAAACACATCCGAAACCAGCGAGTTCTGCGCGGAGATTCCGCTGCTGGTCGCCGTCGTCGCGAAGAGATCGACCGTGCTGCCGTTCTGCACGCCGGTAAGTCCCGCGAATTGGCCCGCCAGCGTCGCCGTGTTGCTCCATGTGCCGGCGCTCAGCGTCCATTCCTGAATACCCAGCGCCGCATCGGCAACGAATAAAGTGGACGGGTTGGCAAAGAAAAAGCCGAAGGGGCTGGTTCCTCCGGGCATGCCGTTGAGCAGCGTGGCCGACTGTGCGCCGTCGGTGGGCGTTCCCGAACCGATGGAGAAAATTCCCTGGTGTGACGAGCTGGAGCCGGAACTGTACAGCTGCGCCGAACCGGTGGGCGACACCGATGCCGGTGCGATGATGACATCACGCGTGTTCCGGGTGGAAATCGCGGTCCCTCCCGATGTGCCTGTTGTAACCGCGGCGATTGCATTCGCGCCGGCCACCCAGACATCCGTGCCATCAATGGAGGTGGCGCTGCGCGTGTTGTTTCCCGAAAGTGCGGTGGTCGTCGTGGATGTATTAACTGCCCCCGCGGCATTAATCAGGCCGATGGTGGATGTTCCCTGTGTCGTCCCCCCAACGCCTATGTCGTATCCCGCGACGACCAGATACTGACCGTTCGCCGAAAGATTCAATGCTCCCTCGGACCCGGCCGTTCCGCTGATGGTAAGCGGATTATTCGAGCCGCTGGCCGTGGTGGGCAGGTCTATCGTCGCTCCTGCATTTTGCTCGCCCGCCGTGCTGAACTCATCCAACTGCACGCCAGTCCCGGTGCTTTGCAGCGCCGTCGAATTGCCGGTCAGCCCGACCTGCAATACCACCAGATCGCCCTGCGTAAAATCACCAAATGCCCGCGCGGCGATCGTGCTGGCCGCGACGGCAACGACAACAGCGCCGAGATTCCGACTCTTTCTCTTCATTTCTTCACTCCTCGTTGTGCGATTGAACAATGTCCCTGAGCGAACTCCACCCAGTGTTGGGCAAGTAACGTAGCGGGCGCGCTATCTCCGATGATGAATGTTCAGCAAGCAAAGTGTTAAACTTTGTTTAACCTTTCACTTTCAAAAATCCGGCGCATTTTCCCGGCTTACCCCGACGGGAACAAAACACTAATCAAGCCTTAATAGTGCCTGCGCAAAATCCCGCTCCTTCATGTTCAAACTTATTCAGCCAGGGTTGGTATGAATCAAAAAGCGGCACGGACAGCGGCGTTCACCCTCGTTGAATTGCTCGTCGTCATCGGAATCATCGCCATTCTTGTCGGCGTTTTGCTCCCGGCTTTATCCAAAGCGCGGCAGCAAGCCCAGCTCGTCCAATGCATGAGCAACCTGCGCCAGTGGGGCCAGGGCTGGGTCATGTATTGCGACGCCAACAACGGCCAACTGCCGCTGGATGGTCCCCAGGGAAACGACAATCTCGCGGACCTGATCGGCCCGGCCGGAAGCCCTTCGGCCGCGGACATGATTCAGGGCATCAACGATCCGCAATTGTGGTACAACGCGGTTCCGGCCGTCACCAACAACAAATCCTATTACCAGATGCTGCTCGACGATAAAAACGGCAAAAATCCCCTCCCCTGTGCCGGATCCAGCAGCATCTGGGTATGTCCCACCGATAACCAGCCTCAATCTCTGGATCTGTCCGTCAATGGCGGAGACTGGTACAGCAGCGATCAGCAGTACTACATGCTCTGGGCCGCTGACTCCACCGGCGCGCTTGGCACCGGAAATTTCCAGGTCAAGTCCTTTATGTCGTATGTCATGAACTCCCAGATTTTCGATCCGCTCACCAAAGGCGCTCCCAGATACAGCCAGTTGCGGCCGGCCAGTCTCGTCGTCCTGATGCTCGAGCGTCTCAATCAAGCCGGGCAATATAATCTGCCCGCCGTCCAGTCTGTCGCAACGCAATACAGCAAGACCATCGGCAAGCACATCACCGCCGCCGGATACACCAACAACATTTCTCAGCCAAAGGCCGACCTCAAGCGATTCACCACCCTTCATAAAGGGGGCGGCAACATTCTCTTCGCCGATGGGCACGTCGAGTGGTTCAACTGGGCGGATACGCAGGGAGACCCGCCGCAGAACGTAAAAGGCTATGACATCAATCAGTACAATAAGTTGATCTGGGATCCCTACGCCCCGGATGGCTACTAATCCAAAGCATGTGTAAGATCCGCGATCAGATCGCGGACATCCTCAATCCCCACCGACAACCGAACCAGTCCATCATCAATCCCAATCTCCGCGCGCCGCTCCGCCGGAATGCTCGCATGCGTCATCAATCCCGGATGCTCGACAAGGCTCTCAACGCCGCCAAGACTTTCCGCCAGCGTAAACAGCCGGCATCTCTCCAAAAACCGCCGCGCCCGCGAAAGCCCACCCTCCAGAATCGCGCTCACCATCGCGCCGCCGCTCGACATCTGCCGCTTCGCCAGCTCGTATTGCGGATGGCTCGGCAATCCCGGATAGAGCACGCGTCGAATACCTTTGTGCGATTCCAGAAAACGCGCAATCTGCTCCGCATTTTCGCAAGCGCGATCCATCCGGATCGCCAATGTTTTAACGCCGCGCAGCGCCAGAAAACTATCGAACGGCCCGGAAATCCCCCCAATCGAATTCTGCAAAAATCCCAATCGTTCGCCAACCACTGAATTCTCCCCAACCACCGCCACTCCCCCGATCATGTCGCTATGCCCATTGATGTACTTCGTCACGCTATGCACAACTACATCAAACCCCAAACCCAGCGGCCGCTGAATATACGGCGTCGCAAACGTGTTGTCGGCAACGGCAAGAAACTTGTGCTTTTTGGCGATCTTCGCCAGCGCCGCCAGATCGGCCAGCTTTAACAACGGATTACTCGGCGTCTCAACCCAAAGCATCCGCGTGTTCGGCCGGATCGCTTTTTCAACCGCGGCCAGATTCGCCGGATCAACATAAGAAAATTCCAGTCCCGCGCTTTGCCGCCGCACCCGCTCGAACAGCCGAAACGTCCCCCCATACAAATCATCCCCGGCGATGATATGCGACCCGGCATCCAGCAATTCCAGCACCGTGGCAATCGCCGCCAAACCCGATGCGAACGCAAACCCGATCTTCCCATCCTCCAGATCAGCCACGCAGCGCTCAAACGCCCATCGCGTCGGATTATGGCTTCGCCCATAGTCCAGCCCCTTATGAACGCCCGGCGATTGCTGCTTGAATGTGCTGGTCGTGTAAATCGGCGGCATCACCGCGCCGGTCAGCGGATCGGGAACCTGCCCCGCATGAATCGTCCGCGTCGCGAAATGCGGCCGCGGACCCTCATCTGGCAGGACATTGTTTCGCGGCAGGGGGGCAGCGTCAGATGAACTCATGTGCCTTCCTTTTTCTTCCCATATTCGTTACGCAGAAAATTCAGCACGTCGATCCGCGTAATCATTCCATAAAAACCCTGCTCATCATTCACTACCGCCACTAGCCCCGCGTCCAATATCGGCATCAACTCCTCAATGCTCGCACGATAGTCGATGCTCCGAATATTCGGCGTCATCACTTGCCGCACCGGCTGGTCAAACGCCGCATCATCCCGCCGAACCGCCATCAGCAAATCCCCTTCATCCACAATGCCTACCAGCTTTTCCCCATCCACCACCGCCAGTTGCGATACGTCATAAAGCCGCATCCGCGCATACGTGACGGTCAGCGGATCATCCGGCCCGACAGCCACCACCGCTCCCTCGCGAAACGATCGGCTGATGAAATCGCGCAGATCACCCCGCGTAGCGCGGCCTCCGAGTCCCTGGTCCGCCATCCAATGATCGTTATAGACCTTGGTGAGATATTTGCTCCCCGAATCACAAACGAAAGTAACAACAGTCTTCGGCGTCGTCTGATCCCGGCAATACCGCGCCGCTGCCGCGATGAGCGTCCCGCTGCTCGAACCCGCGAAAATCCCCTCTTGCTTCAGCAGCAATCGCACCGTCTGCAGCGACTCAGCATCGGAAATACTATAAGCCGCCGACACCCGGCTCAGATCGGCAATCCGCGGCAAAAAATCCTCCCCAATCCCTTCCACCAGCCACGACCCCGCCGTCCCGATTTTTTTTGTGCGTATGTATTCCGCCAGCACCGACCCCACCGGATCAGCCAAAACCATCTTCACATCCGGCGCCGCCTTCGCGAAAAATCGGCTGAGCCCCGTGATCGTCCCGCCAGATCCAACCCCGCATACCACCGCATCCACCTTATGTTCCGTCTGCTCCCAAATCTCCGGCCCGGTGCTCTGTTCATGCGCCAGCGGATTCGCCGGATTATTAAACTGATTGATATAAAAAGCCCCCGATGTCTCGGTCGCAATCCGCTCGGCAAGGTCCTGGTAATATTGCGGATGTCCCTTGCCCACATCCGACCGCGTCATCACGATCGTCGCCCCCAGCGCCCGAAGATGCAGCAGCTTCTCCCGGCTCATCTTGTCCGGAATCACCAGCGTCAGGCGATACCCCTTGATCGCCGCCACCAGCGCCAGCCCCAGCCCCGTATTCCCCGCCGTCGCCTCAACCAGCATCGAGCCCGGCCCGATCTTCCCCTCCCGCTCCGCCGCCTCGATCATCGACCGCCCGATCCGGTCCTTGATCGAACCGCCCGGATTCTGGCTCTCCAGCTTCACCAGCAGCGTGCAGCGGCCCGTATCGAACGAGCGAACGGGAAGGATCGGCGTGTTGCCGATCAAGCCAAGAACGTCAGACGGAATGGACATGCGCCTCCTTGCGGGATCAATCTCAGCAACATTGTAACGAATGGCCATAGATGGATCGACTTCCTTAGAGCTTCTAAAAATAGCTATTGAGTCCGCGTTGATCCGGAAATGGCCCAGATGCAAGGCGGAGCGACGAAGCGACCCTGAATAAACGGGTCGTTGAGGAGTGACAACGCAGCAGATGGGCCATTTCCGGATCAACCCGGAGGGACGCCTTCCACTCGGCTCCATGCGGCGTCGCGGACTCAATAGCTATTTTTAGAAGCTCTTATAGACCGAATTGTCTTCCCATATTCCCATACCCAGCCCGCCTTCCCTGCCATACTGGCAAAAACCCCCTAAAATCTCACATTTTTCTTTGAATGCCGGGCATTTGTGCCATATGAAGAATAGTCTACTCATATAGATCGACGTGACCGGGGAAAGAATGGCCGGAAATTTAGCGATGAACGATCATCTCGCATTTCGTGCCCCCGCGGCCCAGCACAATCCCCAGCCCACTCCCCACCCCGATGATCTGATCGAACCAACGCCCTCTTTGGCTCTCCCAAACCCTTGAAATCCAGGATCAGCCAAAGTCCGCCAAACATCTCAAATATCTCGAAGGCCTCCGCGGCCTCGCCGCAATCGTCGTCACCCTCCAGCACATTTACTTTCACACGCTCTGGGCACGAATCTCACCGGCTGGCAGGCCAATCTGGTCACCGCGCTAGGCTGGCTCTTCCCCGGCCGCGCCGCCGTCGCTGTCTTCATCGTCCTCTCCGGATATCTTCTCATGCGACCCGTCGTTCGCGAAGGCACAGGCCAAATCCCCGGCGGAACCTGGTCCTACATCCGCCGCCGCGCCAGCCGGATCTCTGCCCCCATACTACGCCTCCCTCATATTATCGATCGCCCTGATCCTCCTCATCCCGATGCTTCGAACCCGGTCAGCCCCGAATGGGTCGATGCCGGCCCGGCCTTCGGAAACAAAAATCCCGCGCTCGGCGTACAAGACCTCGCCGCTCATCTCTTGCTCGTCCACAACCTCTCCTGGAAATGGGCATCCAAGATCGATCCCCCCATGTGGACCATCGCCACCGAATGGCAAATTTATTTCCTCTTCCCCCTGATCCTCCTCCCCGTCTGGGCCGCCTCGGCAGCGCCGGCAGCATCGCCGCCGGTCTCGGCGCTCGGCTTGGCTTCTACCTCATCACCGGCAAAGGCCACGCCGCCGCCCCCTGGCTCCTCGGCCTCTTCGCGATGGGCTCCGCCGCCGCAGCGGCGCGGCCCCACAAGTCGCAATCTCGCTCCCTGCAAATGCTCGGCTGGCTCGCCGCAATCCTCATCGCCATCTTCGCCGTCATCACCTTCGAATGCGCCTTCGGCAAACTCCGCTTCCTCACCGTCGAAGGCCTCCCCGGCCTCTGGCCTTATCTCTGGGCCTTCGACATCCTCGTCGGCGCATCCACCGCCTGCTTCCTCGTCTTCGCCGCCGCGTCAAAAAAATCCGATCAACCGCACTCACTCGTCCGCTGGCTCTCCTCCCCCTGGCTCGTTCACGTAGGAGTCGCCTCCTATTCCCTCTATCTGATCCACGATCCGATCCTCGCGATCCTGAAATTGGGACTCGACCGCATGCACTTCGGCCCATGGGCGCAGTTCGGCGCCATGCTGACGGCAGGGGGGATCATCGTCGCCGGCGCCACCTGGCTGTTCCACATCATCTTCGAGCGCCCCTTCATGACCGCCGCCCGTGTCCACGCAGTCGAAACCTCGCAACAACCAGAACCGTCTAGATAATATCCCCGTCCCCATCGGGATCAGTTTCCGGAGTATAGATTTCACTGTCAGATGCCGTAACCGTCTGCACGACTTCCGTTATCACAACATCCGTCGTCATCACATCCACGCTATCCGGATTTGCCTCGGCGGGCCGTGCAACCCGACGCGTAACAACCCGCTTCACTTTCGCCGGCTTCCGTTTCATCTTTCGCGCAACCGGCTTGGCCGCTTTTTTCTTCACCCGTTTTTTCGCAGCCGCAACCTTGCGTGGCTTCGACACTTTTCGCGCTCGCTTGGCTGTTCGCTTCTTTGCCATGGGATCTCCCGGTTAATCGGACGCTTGTTACATACCCGACAACCCACGTTCCACGCGAGAACAAAATCAGTTCCCCCCGATCAACTCCACTGCAGCGTCTCCAGATGCCGCTGAATATCCCCCGCGCTGGAAAACCGCTCCAGAATCAGCGAATCCTTCTGCCCCCGGATAATCTCCTTCACCACCTTCGGCTGGCGGCTATATCCGCGCCGTCCGCCGACGAGCGTCAGAAACACCTCGATCAAGATTCAGCACGTCCTTCTGAATCTTGCCCGGCGTCGGCTTGCCCAGATCGAAAAAATCCAGCAGCTTCACCTCAAACCCGATCCCCTGCCGGCGGATCATGATGTTGTCATCGTGAATATCGCCGTGATATTCCCCGCGCGCATGGATCGGCGCGATCCCCTTGGCCAGCACATACAGCACATGCAGCGCCTCAAAGGCGCTGAGCCGATGCCCCGCCTGCTGATGCAGGAATTCGCTGAGCTTCTTCCCTTCGACCAGTTCGCTGATGACGACGATCACCTTCCGCCGCCGGACGTAAGCGATTTCCTGATGGTGATATTGCATCAGGATCGGGCAATGCCGCAGGGCATCGAGCTTTCGGGCATAGGCGATGGCCGCTTTGCCCGTCGGATCGCGATGCGGATAATAAAATTTCGCCGCCCGGCGAATCCCGGTGCTCCGCTCGACAATCCGATAAACCTCGCCCTCCCAGCCACTTCCGAGCATTTCCTCGATCTGATATTTCCCCGCGATGATCCGCCCGGCGGGAAAATCAAACCGCTTGTTCTTTCGGCTCGGGCGATACATCCCCGTCCATCATGCGGGCTGCTCAAACGGCGGTCAATCTTGTCGCCTTTCATCTGATCGGCAACGTTTTATTGAAATCGCGCCGTTTGTAACCCCGTTGTCGCCGCATCGGTTAATATTTACCCGGATGGATTTCCTAAAAAGCATCACCGGCCAAATCGTCACCGGCCTGGTCGCCCTGGCCGTCGTCGCCGCGGCCATCTCCTGGTGGCAGATGGACGATCCACCCGCCAGATGCTCGTCTTCCGGAACCGGCCGCATCTTCGCCTGGTTCGGCGTCGTGCTCTGCTGGCCCTGGGTGTCTTTTGCGCTCATCGGCTGGGTCGCCAGTATGGAAAGCAACGCTCGCCGGCGGCGTTCTGGTCGCCTCTTACACCATCGCCGAAATCGTCCTGCTCGCCTGGCTCTTCCACTGGCATCATGCCCAACGCCACCGCCTGGACATTTCTTCTGCTCGGCGGCCTGTCTCGGCGGTATATAATCTGCTGATCTGCGACTGGATCGCGGAGAAAATGTGAGCAAAAATGCCTCAGCCAGGACAACGCGTCGGCGAATATGTCCTCGACGCCAGATCGGCGGCGGAACGTTCGGCGAAGTCTGGGCGCGCCATCATCATGTCTGGACCGACCAGCTCGTCGCCATCAAAATCCCCACCGATCCGCAGTACCTCCGCAACCTCCAGCGCGAAGGCGTCGCCATTCACGGCCTGGTCCATCCCAACATCGTCCGCGCCATCGGCTTCGATCCCTATGCCGAACTCCCTATCTCACGATGGAATATGTCCCCGGCACCAGCCTGCGGCCGTTGATCGAGAAAAAATCTCTGGCCATCCCGACGCCGTCGCGATCATGCGGCAAGTTCTCGCCGGGCTGACATACGCCCACGACCACGACGTCATCCATCGCGACATCAAGCCGGAAAATATCCTCATCCACGAGCGCGCCTGACGGATGGATTCGACGTCGAAGGCGTGGTGAAGGTCACCGATTTCGGCCTGGGCAAAGCCGCCAACAGCCGCCGCCGGCTCCATCGCCTATTCCGCCTCGCATGAACACGCCCGCCGGCCGCGAGATCGCCGGCACGCTGGACTACATGGCCCCCGAGCAGCGCAGCGGCGCGAGCCGCAGGCCCGCTCCGATCTCTACGCCTGCGGCGTCATCCTCTACGAAATGCTCACCGGCGAAAGACCCGCCGGCACCGATCTGCCCAGCGATCTGAACCGCGCCGTCCCCAAATATCTGGACGAAGTCTTCCGCCGAAGTTACGCCCGGCTCGACAAGCGTTTCGCCTCGGCCGATGAATTCCTGGCCGCGCTTCCTGCCGGTCCGCAAGACCGCTCCGATCCCGCCGCCGCTTCCGCTGCTACCCAATGCCGCGCGCGCTCTGTCCCCAGCCGAAATGCCCGCAATGCCACAAGCCCGTGGAGCGCCGGCGACCAGTTTTGCATGCACTGCGGCGTGCAACTCGTCGCCGCAAGTCCGGCGCTGCCCGAAATGCGGCGCGTTTCCCGACGCCAGCGATCAATACTGCATCTTCTGCGGAGAATCACTCGTGCCCCAGATCCGTCCCGGCATGATTGATCGACTCATGGTCCATGCCTTCCTACATCTTCGGCTTCATCGCGATCGCTGGCTCTGGCTTGGGTGCTCTTCTTCCTCTGGCTCGTCGGCCTGATCTTCCGCGGCATCTGGCTCGCCTTCTGCCCGCCTCACCGGCCTCACCATCCCAACAGCAAGATCCTCCACCAAGCCTCGCCGCATGCACGCGCCTCCGCTGCCTGGTGGTGAATCCCCCTCAGGCCAATTTCTGCCGCCGGTGCGGCTCATCCTTGACGCGCTCCGCCATAGGAAGGCAAACTTCCGAACTCGGCCGCGCGCTGGGTCTCCTCGACGGTGTCATTCATGAGCCAATTCACCCCAACCCAGTGGACGCTCGAGCCGAATGCCCGGCCCGACCATCTCTCCGCCGCCGTGCTGCACAGCCTCAGCCGCCGCCCACTCGGACTCAGTTGGGGCCCGCTTCAAAACCATAGTCCTCGGCGGCATCTCATTCGGAATCCTCCCCCTGATCGTCTGGCCGAAAAAATTCGCCCGCTTTGTCTCCTTCGAGCAGCCAGCAACTCTGGCATCTCGTCGAATGGCTCCGCATCCGCACCGGCGAAGACGAGGCCGCCGCCCTTGGCGATTCCGTCCGTCACACCGGCTCGATCCCTACGCTCTGGATCGTCCCGCTCATCATGCTCATCATCCTCGGCATAATTTCATCCCCTGGATGAACACCCCGGGCTTCGATTTGCGCTCGCTTCTCTTCGGGACCGATTTTTTCAACGGCTCCGTGCCGCAGCCCTTTTCAATCCATCCCTGGTTTCATCATGTGCGATCGGCTCACATGCCTTTCTACACCATCTGGACCCTCTGTCTTTCCGTCGCCTACGCCTCGCACTGGCTGCACGTTCAGCAGCACGCCGCCGACGTGCATCGCGTGGTCCGCCGCATGAATCCCATCTTCGCCCGTCAGAATATCCCGCCGGTCGGATTGATCTCCGCCGGCATCGGCTTCCGCCCCCTCTGGATGCTCGCCGCCCTCTTCGGCCTCTCCTGCGGCGCATGGTGGGCCATTCCCGCCGCCCTCGCCGGCGCGGTTCATCAGCGATACATCGAACGCGTCAGCACCCGAATCCGCGGCGAGCTCGCCCAGCGCGTCAGCACGCTTCTCCAGGAACAGCGTCCCGCCATGAATGTCCCCACTCCCCACGGCTTCCGCGTCGTCTGCAAAAACAAACTGTGCGGAAAATCCGCCCCCGCCGGCGCGGCCTTCTGCCCTCGCTGCGGCTCCCGCCTCGCCACCCGCGTCGACTCCGGTTTTGGGGCCGTCGCATAACATGAACGTCATCTACGCCATTCTCTCGATCGTCGGATGGACCTGGTGCATCATCGCTGCCTTATATCTCTTCTTCCGCCACAGGCGTCCGCAATGACCGACTCGTCCGATCCAACCAGACATCAGCAACTTGAGCGGCAATTCATCGCCCACGTCGAGCGCCTCCTCAGCGACGACCGCCTGCGCCTCCCAACCTCCCGCGGCCGCAAGCATGCCATCACCCTCATCCGCGACGTGAATCACCTCGACCGCGGCGTTGAGCTCAAACGCCTCATGAGCGAAATGGGCAAGCCCGATCGTCAATTCGAATCCGAGATGCCCATCGGCAAAACCCTCGACGTTGGCCTCTGCCAAAAAAAATGGTGGCTCTTCAAATCCTGGGTCGGCCGGTTTCGCGCGATCTCCATCTCCCCAACCTGCGCCCTTCATCGCCGCCCAAACTCCCGCGCCCGCCTCCGCCGCCGATCTGGCTCAAACGCTCGCCACGCTGCCGCCGCCGCTCGACGGAGTTCCCACAACGGTGGCCATCATGTCCACCAGCGGCTTCACCCCCGAAGCCCGCGCCGCCGCCGCGACACATGAAAGATCGCACCATCATCCTCGTCGCACCCACAGAATCCGGCGGCTGGTCCGATCACTGCCGGGCCGGATAACCAGGATTTCGTCGAGCTTTTCGATCCGGAAATGGACATTGAGAAACGCGCCCGCATCCGCTCCGAAATCGAAGCCAATCGCATTTCGCTCCAATCCTCGGGCATCGCCGCCGATAAATTGGCCGCCAAACTGCAGCTTTCACCCCAATTGGTCGATTCTGAGTTAAAATCCTATGCGAAGGAAAACCCAGGCCTCGCAGCCAAACGGCTGGATGGCCGGCTGGTCTTATTTCAGGATGGTTCCGCGCCGATTGTCCCGGCGCCGCTTCGGGAGGTGCCGCTATGCCGTTCATCGATCGCGTCAAAACCCTCTTCGCCCGCAAAGGCGAAGTCGAAAAGAAAATCGCCTTCCTCTCCGAACGAAGGACCGCCCTCAGCCAGCAGCTCGATCGCAGCTACGAAGACATGGGCGTCATGGAAGGCAAGGAATCCGAGCTTGCGCCAGCAGTTCAAGAACGCCACCAGCGAACTCCCGCGCCGCCGAATCACCAGCCAGCTGCTCCAGCTCCGCAAGGACATCGAGCGCCGCCAGCAATTGCTCTCGGTGCTGAATCAGCAGATCAACGTCGTCAGCACGCACCTGCACAACCTCGAATTGCAGCGCCAGGGCAAAACCGCCAATCTCCCCGACAGCGAAGAAATGGCCGCCGACGCAGCGCAGCCGAAGAAGTCCTCGCCGAACTCCAGGCCGGAAGCGAACTCGCCGATTCCGTCGGCTCCCGGCCCACGGCGGCATGAGCTCCGAAGAGCAAGCCCTGTATGACGAACTGCTAAGCGATTCAAAACAACCCGAATCCCCCGCTGCCCCAAACCGCCGCCAAATCCGAGCCGACAATCGCGGCGAAGCCCGCTTCGCAGGCCGTGCAACCACCGCCGATCCCCCAGCGAAAACGAAACGAACCCGAACCCGGCTAAAAAAAAATGGCTCTAATCGACAAAATCTTCGGCCACAAGAAAACGCTCAGCGAGCTCAATCGCCAGGAACTGCGCAAGGAGGAAATCCTCCTCACCAAGCAGCGAGATCGCCTCTTCAAGCGCATCGAGCAGATCACCACCGAAAAGCAAAAAATCTTCCAGCAAGGCGCCGCGCAGAAATCGCCGGAACTACGAAAATCTCTCGCCCAGCAATTCGAGATGAAAACGCAGGAGCAGCTCATGGCCGCCCGCGAGCTCACCCTGCGCAGCAAAGAGCTGATGACCGTCAGCCGCCTCCGAATGGTCAAGGAAAACAACGAATCCGGCAAAGCAACAGGCCGGTTGAATCTGACGGATAAAGACGTGGTAAAAATCAGCCAGTGGATCGAAGACGACGCCGTCTCCCAGGACGTCTATCGCGATCGCCTAGACACGCTGCTCGATTTGGGCGGCCAGGCCGACCGCGATTCCGTGGCATCCGCCGGCCTGACCAGCGCCGGCCAGGAACTGATGAACATCTGGAACGACCTGGACAAAGGCGCGGTCAAACCCGAACAAGCCTTCGACGCCGCCGACAAAGCCGTAAAAAAACGTAGTGCCGCCGCCGACGAGAGCCAATAATTCATCTCCCTCTCCCGGTACTCCGGGAGAGGGTAGGGGTGAGGGTCTTCATGAATCCATAGGGCCTCGACAATTGACCGTGCCGAAGATTGTCAGGAAAATCGAAAGTGACACCACCAATGCGCCCTCCAAGAGATAACAGTCTTCGGCTGCAAAAATTTGCCCGTCAGTTGCGAAAAAGCTCAACAGATGCGGAGGCGAAGCTATGGTCACTTTTGCGGTCGCGAAAATTGCAGGGATATAAATTTCGCCGGCAATATCCAATGGCCGGATATATCGTCGATTTTTACTGTGTCCAGGAAAAACTGGCCGTGGAACTCGATGGCGGCCAACACAATGAACGCACGGCGAAGATTATGATCTGGTCAGAACCCAGCGGCTGAATGACATCGGAGTAAGAGTAATTCGATATTGGGATCATGATATTTTGCGGGATCCGGATATGGTGGCGGACGATATATATCGACATCTAGTTGCTGAAATCCCCTCACCCCAACCCTCTCCCGGAATACCGGGAGAGGGGGAATGATTTAATATGGGCCTATTCAAATCCAAAGACGAACGCCGCATCGAACGAGAAATGAAAATCCGCGGCGGCATGCGCTCCATCGAGCACTCCATCCGCCAACAGGAAAAATTCGCCGACGACTTCATCAAAAACGCCCAGCAAGCCAAAAAGATCGGCGACAATGGCCAATACCAATTCATCCGCAGCGCCCTGAAGAAAACCGCAGCCGTCAAAAAAATGCTCGAGCGCCAACTCCTCTCGATCAAGAACGCCATGCTCATCCAGCAGCAAGCTCAGGCCAGCCAGCAGTTCGCCGAGTCCATGGCCCTCATGGCCACCGAAATCAGCCGCGTCTTCGGCGAAATGGACCTGACCAAGACTCAAGCCCAGTGGGAAAAAGCCGTCACCCAGGCTGGAACCATGGAAGAGCGCATGGACCTGTTTTTAGATTCCATGGAACAATCCGCCACCAGCGGCGCAGCAGCCACAGGCACGCGCGAAGACCTGGTCACCGACGAAGAAATCGACCGCATGATCGACGCGGATGTCCTCGCCTCCGAAAAAACAGAACTAGGCAAGCTAGATCAACTGGAATCCGAAATCGCCAAAGAATTAGGCACAAACAAACAAAAAGATTAACCCTCCGCCCCCAGCAAAATGCCCGCCAGACCGTAAGCAGGCCAGCCAACAACGCACGTAACCAAAACGCTCGTCATATTCGAGCCAAAGCCTTCAACCGAAGCGAAAACCACAACCGAAAAAATTCTTCCTCTTCGGAAGAGTCCGACAACTCAGCCAAGATTTAAGATTAATCAGCAATCGTATAGATTCTTTGCACACACATTTGCCCTTAGGTTAAACTCGCTTCGACCAAATTCGCGGAGGTCCAGAGAATGCCCGACAAGAGTACCATCAACATCTGCCTCATCGGCCAAAAATTCATGGGCCGCGCCCACAGCAACGCCTTCTTAAAAGCCCCAAAATTCTTCGATCTCCCCGTCGATCCGGTCATGCACACCGTCGCCGCCCAGGACGAAAAATCCCTAAAAACCTTCGCAAAAAAATGGGGCTGGAACAACCTCAGCACCGATTGGCGAAAAGCCATCGCAGAATCCCGAGATCGATCTCGTCGATATCACCGCCCACAACCACATGCACCGCGACATGGCCATCGCCGCCCTCGAAGCCGGCAAGCACGTCGCCTGCGAAAAACCCCTGGCCGGCACCATCGACGATGCCCGCCAGATGCGCGATGCCGCGAAAAAATATAAAAAATCCAAAACCTTCGTCTGGTGGAGCTATCGCCGAACCCCCGCCGTCGCCCTCGCCCATCAACTCGCCAAAGCCGGCAAGATCGGCCGCATCTATCACGTCCGCGGCTACTATCTCCAGGACTGGGCCGGCCCCGAAGTCCCCCTCATCTGGCGCTTCGACAAAAAAATCGCCGGCAGCGGCAGCCACGGCGATCTCGGCGCTCACATCATCGACATGGCCCGCTTCGTCACCGGCGAAGAAATCACCGAAATCAACGGCGCCATCACCGAAACCTTCATCAAAGAACGCCTCCTCCCATCCGTCGGCTCCGCCGGCGGCATCGCCGGCGGCGCAAAATCCGGCCGCGGCAAAAAGGGAAAAGTCGACGTCGATGATGCCACCCTTTTCTTATGCCGATTCTCCGGCGGCGCCGTCGGCAGCTTCGAAGCCACCCGCTTCTCCACCGGCTACCAAAACAAAAACGGCGTGGAAATCCACGGCGAAAAAGGGGCCGTCAGCTTCAATTTCGAAGACATGAACCACCTCATGTGGTTCGACAACACCGCTCCCGCAAAAACCAAGGTTGGACCAAAATCATGGTCACCCACGCCCCGGATCATCCTTACGCCCACGCCTGGTGGCCAGATGCCCATATCATTGGTTACGAGCACACGTTCATCAATCAGGCCGCCGACGTTATGATGGAACTAGGCGGCAAAGAGCCGGTCGTTCCGCTCGCGGATTTTGCTGATGCGTTCGAGACGCAACGGGTTCTCGAAGCCGTCTGCATCAGCGCCGCCGATCGCCGCCCGGTCAAACTTTCGGAAGTTCGCTGAAAATGGGGACATGGCTTTAAGCGATGACAGGATTCTTATGAGCCGTTTGCGATCTATTTTATCCATGGCATTGTTTTGGCCGTCGCTGATCATCGCCGGCGGCTGCTGGTCGAATAATCCCAACAGCTCCAGCACCATCAGCACGCCCGAAGAGCAGACCTACGCCATCACCGTTTACGATCTCGACGCCAGGAAGCGGGCGAAATTCATCTCCGATCACGTCGATTCCTTTATGACTCACGCGCATCAATTGCCTGGCTCCACCGAGTTCATTCAGCGCATACTCCTTGGGAGTGTTTTCGATGACCTGACCGATGTCCTCCCCATACTCGCCGGCGCAGACCCGGCGCGGTTTTCCGCCAGCAGCAGCACATCGTCCAGTCAACGCATCCGCAGTTGACATCATTGCCGCTGGATTCATCATCCGACGCGATCGTCGAAGCCGGCCTTCGCGCGGCATCCGATGCCCTGGAAGACCTCAGCACCCGATCCTTCGCCGATCAAACCGATCTCGCGACCGACATCAACGATCTCAATTCCAAGATTGACGAGCTCGACACCGCCCCAGCCGAATCGCACCGCCAGATCGAAGCCGACGCCGTCAACGCCATCGGCGGGATCATGCGGGGAATGAGCGCTACAATCACCCAGCGGCTTCCGTCGCCGGCCTCTCCTTCAACCCGGATGAGCCACAACCCCGCGACAATGCCGTTATAAAAAAATCATGGCCTGGACCAGCCTCTGCGATCTTGATGACTTAACGGAAGGCAGCGCCAAGCGCGTCGATATCGACGGCTTCGCCCTGGCGGTCTATCTCCACCAGGGCGCAGTCTCCGTCCTCGACAGCACCTGCCCCCACGCCGGCCACGATCTCTCCGGAGGCGCCATCGAAGATGGCTGCGCCGTCTGCCCTTATCACGGCTGGAATTTCCGCCTGACCGACGGACAAATGCCCGCCTCCCCCGGCATAACAATCCCAATTTACAAATCCCGCCTATACCCCCGCCCCGGAAACCCCACGCTCGTCCAGGCCGATCTCCCGATCTACTAAGAATTCCCCTCCGGCGCGGCCAGCCGACTTCAGTCGGCTGGTTTCCCCTCAACCTCCCGAGGCAAAGTCTTCCTCAACCCCCGGATATCCAGCAAAAATTCCTTCCGCAGCACATACCGCGTCAACGTCGCCAACACAAAGCAGACAAAAAACGTCTCCCACAATCCCGGCTCATTCACCCGCCGGTCAATCCACCACGCCGCCAGCATCGCCACGATCCACTCCGCCACCGAGATCACCACGAAATCCAGCCACGGCGTCTGCCGCGACAAAAATTCCCGCTGCGTCCTCACATACCGAATATGAAAAATCGCCGTCGCCGCGATCGCCGGCAAATACGCAATCGAGATCGCCCGCACCTGCCCATCGCCGCTGCGGATCAGCGGCAAATACGTCCCCAATCCCACAATCCAGCCCGCCGCCGTCGCGATAAAAAATTTAACGATCGGCGAAGCCCGCGGATACATGAAATCATACAGCCGGCTCAGATGCTCCAGATACCGAAACTGCTGTTTCAGCGACAGCTTGCTCTTCCCCTTCTCCCGCATCCCGAAATGAATCGGAATTTCCCTCACCTTCTTCACCCGGCATTTGCACATCAACTCCAGCGCGATCTTGTAACCCAGCGGCGTAAGATTCGTCGCCGCCGCATAACTCTCCCGCTTCAGCGCGAAAAACCCAGCCATCGGATCAGTCGTCTTCCCCGCGAACGGCCGCGCCAGCGCCGTCGCCATCTGCGAATTAAACTTGCGAAAAATCCCCCACTCAGCCTCCGTGCTCCCGCCCGGCATATAACGCGACCCCAGCACAAAATCCGCCTCCCCGCTCCGCAGTGGCTCAATCAACGCCGGCAACCGCTCCGGAGGATGCTGCAAATCCGCATCCATCACGCAAAGAAAATTCCCGCGCGCCGCGGCCATCCCATGCAGCACGGCCCCGCTCAATCCATTCGCCGGCTCCGTCCGCACCAGGAGCTTCAGCGGATATCGCAAGGCAAGCTCCGCGCAAACTCGAGGCGTCGCATCCCGGCTATTATCATCAACAATAATGACTTCATAACCCACGCCCCCCATCGCCGCATCAATCCGCCCCAAAAGCGGCGGCAAATTCTCCGCCTCATTAATCGTGGGAACGATGATCGAAACATCCGGCGCAGATTGAGAAATGCTGTCATTCGTCATTGGTCACTGGTCATTTGTAATGGAAAAGAGCCGTCTTTAACAAATGACCAATGACAAATGACCAATGACACTTCAATGACCCGGCTGCGTCGCCGCCCCATCAATGATGACTCCCAGCGCATTCGCCACGCTCCGTTCCACCGACAACGGAACCGCAAAATCGTGCCCATCGCTGGGCCGATTGATCAGTTCAACCTTCCCCTGCCCGTCGCGCATCACCAGCGTCGTGCTTCCACCCCCATCGAGCGCAAGCGCATTCCACGCCCCGCGGGCGATCATTTCCTGGGCCATCCGGTGATGCGTGATTCCCACGGAATAGTCAGGCCGCCGCCCGTCCGCGACGAACAGGATCAGCATCTTGCCGCTCCGGTCAATTCCCACCGCAGTCCGCGGCGCCGGCTTCGCGAATGTGCTCGTGTCCGAATCCTCCACCGCGGTGCTGTGTCCATCGGTCACAATCTGAAAGATTCCCGACACCACCTCCCGCGCATCAGCCGGCAATTCCCTGAACTCCCCAATCCTCACCTCGCCCCGGTCATTCACAACCAGGCTCGGCCAATTTCGATCCTTAGGATGGGAGCTGTAAAGCGCGCCATCGCTCATCGCCCACCCATGTAACAAAGCCGGATTCCCCAGAAAATACGGCACCGGACGCCCCAAAATTAAAGGAGTGTCCTTGGCCGTAAAAAGATTACCATTCACAGCAATGCTCGCCCCATCCCGCTCAGCCATCTGGCTCACCGGCATCAGGGAGGTTTCCCAAGGCGGGTCCAGATGCGCGCTTCCACTGCCGCGTAGAACTTTCAGATGAACGTGCGGATCATCCAAATGAACACTGACCACATAAAATCTCAGTGGCGGATCGTCCTCCACATCTCGTTCAAACGTAACCCCCGGCATCGGCCGCGTCGTAGACACTCCCGCGCGCACCGCCGAACCAATCACCAGCGATACAATCAACCCAAAAAACGCACAAGGAAACATCACTTCAAGCCTAGCAAACCTCCACCCCTCTGACAAAAAACCCCACCGCCCCCTTTTAGCCGGCCCGCCCGCGGGCCGAGTTTTCACGGCCCCTCATCCATTCGTTTCCCCGCATGGTACATCACCCTGGTGATATGCCCCGCCTCGTCATACTCCAAAGCCTCCCCCTCAGCGACGCCGTTGACGTATTGAATACGCGTCCGGATCGACCCATTTTCGCGCAGATAAATCTCCTCGCCGGTCCCATTTTGCCAGATCGATTGCTGAATAAGTTCCCCATCCGGCGCAAACCAACAGCTCTGAACCAGCTCCCCATCTTTGTACGTTTCACGAAGTTTGATCACGCCCGACTTATAATTGTAATCCTGCTCGCCGCTCCCATGAGCCACGCCCTGTCGGTCGAAATAGAGAGTCTGGGTGCAACCCAATGCGAACAGCATGATCCCCAGCGCAAAATGAAATGTTTTCAGCCGCAACACAAACGATGCTAACGCCCCGGCAACCCAACGCAAAGAACCTCAAAATTATAACCATACACAAGGCATCTTTTAGCCGGTCCGCCTGCGGGCCGCGTTTTCGTGTGATACGGAAAATCACCGCGAAGCCGCAAACCAAATCAGATTAAACCGCCAAGACACGGAGAGCGCCAAGAAGAGAATTATTTTCTTGGCGCTCTGCGCCTTGGCGGTTCAATCAGTCTTGATTCCTCTCGCCACCAAAAGGCCCGCCCGAACACAATCAGGCAAGCCAGCACCGTTCCCAGCGGCCGCGCCTGTGATATACGAGTCAGCGACTTCGGCCGTCACCAAAACTGTTGTCGATCATATTGAGGAGATTGTGAAACTGATGGACGGAAGCGCGGTACAATTCCCACGATGAAACGCTTTTACGGATGGACATTTGCCGTCTTCATGGCGATATCCGGCGCAAGCTTCATTGCGACTTGCATGGCTTGGTCTTGTAGTGTCGTCGGTCCTATTCCTCTTCGCGTGCCGGGCTTGGAACGACTCTACACCGTTAATATCGTCCAGGGCGGGCAAGTGCTCATCACAAACAGACCGCAAATCCTGCGGGCGAAGATGGAATTCGAGAATTCACTGTCAATTGCGCAGCAGCTGCGGGCGATCGGGAAACCGTACGCCATACCACGGTGGAACCCAATACCCGGAATTCACGCTGTCTACCCGCTATGGCTTCTGGCAATGTCAAGCGGCACTGCGTTCGGGCTTTTTCTAATTGGCGCGATTTGCGCATGGTTTTCGGAAAGTTAAACGACGCCTGGGAATCGAATGTTTGAACTGTGGCTACGACCTCCACGCCACACCCGACCAATGCCCGGAATGCGGAACAATCCCCCAAAAAGTTCTTTAATTTCAAACTGGACCCGTACGCATAACTTGCCAAACTTGCCCCTCACCAACCTTCCCTATACCCTCTCCCCCTTCGCAAAAAATAATATATGAGCATCCTCGTCAACAAAAAAACCAAAGTCATCTGCCAGGGCATCACCGGCGCCGCCGGCGCGTTCCACACCAAAGGCTGCCTCGAATACGGCACCAAAATGGTCGGCGGCGTCACCCCCGGCAAGGGCGGCACCAAAGACGCCAACGGCCTGCCGGTCTTCAACACCGTCCGCCAGGCCGTCAACGCCACCGGCGCCGACGCCACGATGATCTTCGTCCCGCCGCCCTTCGCGGCCGACGCGATCATGGAAGCCGCCGACGCCGGCATCGCCGTCATCGTCGCCATCACCGAAGGCATCCCCGTGCTCGACATGGTCAAGGTCAAAGCGTTCCTGAACGACAAACCCAAAAGCACATCTCATCGGCCCCAACTGCCCCGGCGTCATCACGCCCGGCGAATGCAAGATCGGCATCATGCCCGGCTACATCCACACCGCCGCCAAAGAAGCCAAGAGCGGCAAAAAACGTCGGCATCATCAGCCGCAGCGGCACGCTCACCTACGAAGCCGTCTGGCAATGCAGCACCCGCGGCATCGGCCAAACCACCTGCGTCGGCATCGGCGGCGATCCCGGTCAAAGGCCTGAACTTCATCGAACTGCTCGGACATGTTCAACAACGACCCGGAAACCGACGGCATCATCGTGATCGGCGAAATCGGCGGCACCGACGAAGAAGCCGCCGCCGCGTTCGTCAAGCACAACGTGAAGAAACCGGTCGTCGCCTTCATCGCCGGCCGCACCGCCCCGCCGGGCCGCCGCATGGGCCACGCCGGCGCGATCATCAGCGGCGGCGAAGGCACCGCCGAATCCAAAATCGCCGCCCTCAAATCCGCCAACGTCGCCGTCGCCGACAGCCCCGCCACCATCGGCGAGACCATGGCGAAGGTCCTGGGAGTTGGTCAGTAGTCCAAAGTCATTCGTCACTGGTCATTTGTCATTTGCAAAAAACGCATAAGCGGTAAACTGCAAATGACCAGTGACCAATGACCAATGACGATCACCTCAATTCCAATCGCATCCGCCAGATGGCCGCCCTGCGCCGCTCCGCCTATCGCTCCCGATCCTATTGCCTCATCGCCACCGGCGGCTGCATCGTCGGCTCCGCCGAATTCATCTTCGACGCGATTCGCCGCTTGCGTCATTATTCCGGATGGTTCGACATCCTGATCGCCGTAGCATATGTCATCGCCGCGATCGGCCTGCTCGTTTTCGCCCGATATTTCATCCGCCTCGCAGCGCAATTCCACCACGAATCAAAAAAAACAATCCTGGAAGATCCCACAACCCCCCCAGATTTCTCAAAATTACAAGACGGCAGTCAAATCGCCAAAAATCTGGAAGACATGTGATCTCTTCCCCAATAGGCAATTGGAAATAGGCAATAGGAGATTTCCCCTATCCCCTCGAAGGCAGCGTCGCCGCCCCCTTCGCCGCAAGCTCCGCAAAACACGCCCCCAATTCCGACTGCTCCCCCGGCGTCAGCATCCGCCCCAGCTTGTCATGCGTCCACGTCATTAAATCCATCATGGATTGCCGCGCCTTGGCATATTGTTCCCCCTCCAGATCGCAGTCCGGCAACTTCTCCGCGCCCGCATCCGCATCGGCCACAATCGCGTCGCAACACTGCCGCTCATTTTCCGAGGTCTTTAGGTCGCCAAGCGCCTGCCGAAGTTGGCTGATCTGCAAGCGCGCTTCACCCCGAACGCTGCGCAGCTTTTCCATGAGCAATTCATTCCGCTCCGGACCAAGCACCTTCGATAACTTCGCATGCGCCGCCTGCAAATCCCCAGGCACCGCTGCGACACGGCGAGCCGGCGGCATTCTCCCCGCCTGAATCTCACCCATCAGGTGCTGCAGGTTCTGCTCCACCCCATCAAGAATCTGCTCAGCTTTCTTCCTGTTATCCTGATCCAGCGGCATATCCCCAAGCGTTCGCCGGATCAGGGCCACCCGAACCAGCAGGCTTTTCCCGATTCCCAGATACATCGGCGCCATCACCGCCGGGGCGGGCGCATCATCCGCCGAGGGGGCCGTCGTCGCCGCAGCCGCCTGCCCTGCCCCCATGAGGGTGATTGCCAAAACCATTCCACAAGTTAAATTCCTCACAACCTTTACAGTATCCACAAAATTTCTGATTACAATTCCTCACCCTCATGACCTCGGTTCAACTCGAGCACATCAGCAAACGCTTTGGATCGGTGGTCGCCCTCGACGGCGTTGATCTCCAAATCATTCCCGGCGAACTCATTTTCCTCCTCGGCCCCAGCGGCTGCGGCAAAAGCACGCTCCTCCGCATCATCGCCGGCCTCCTCGCCCCAACCACCGGCCGCATCCTCTTCAACGACCGCGATGTCACCAAACTCGGCACCGAGCAGCGCAGCGCCGTCATGTGCTTCCAGAATTACGCCCTCTGGCCCCACATGACCGTCCGCCAAAACATCGACTTCGGTCTAAGCCTTCAACACGCCGAAAGCACCGCCCGCCAAGCTCGCATCGATGAAGTCCTCCGCCTCGTGCAATTCGATCGCTTTGGGGACCGCAAACCCAACGCCCTCTCCGGCGGCCAGCAGCAGCGTGCCGCCCTCGCCCGCGCCCTCGCCGTCCAGCCCAATTGCCTGCTCCTCGATGAACCCCTCTCCAATCTCGACGCCAAGCTCCGCTTGGAAATGCGCGCCGAACTCCGCCGCATCTGCAAATCCTCCGGCTCCACCACCATCTATGTCACCCACGATCAAAAAGAAGCCCTCTCCATCGCCGACCGCATCGTCCTGATGAAAGACGGCCAGATCGCGCAGATCGGCTCCCCAACCGATTTGTATTACAAACCGCGCACCAGCTTCGTCGCCGATTTCATCGGACAGACCAATTTAATGACCGGCAAAATCCTCGATGAAACTCCCAATGAAATCACCGTCCGCACGCCGATCGGAACCCTCCGCGGCATCCCATTCCCCGACGGGACCCCACACACCGTCGCCGTCAGCATCAGGCCCGAACGAATTCGCATCCTCACTCCCAATTCCCCAAAATCTCCCGATGCCAATCACATCTCCGCGAAATTGGTGGAAACCACCTTCCTCGGCGACGCCTCCGAACACGTCGTTGAAATCAACGACCATCGCCTCCGCGTAAATTGTTCCCCGCCCCTATTGAATGCCCCAGTGAATGTCTCGGGCGAAATCGAGCTGGAGATCGACATCCGCGATTGCCTCATCCTCCCGGAATGAATCTCATGCGCCGATACGGATTCATCCTCGCCTTCATCCTCCTGCTGATCGCTCCGCTGGTCGCGCACGCACTGCACGGCGCCTGGTATTCCGATGCTGAAACCACCTCCGGCCAGCGCCTCGTCATCATCACCCCGCACGGCGAGGACATCCGCAACGAATTCCGGTGGGCCTTCGCCGATTGGCATCAAAAAAAATACGGCCAGCCCATCGATCTTCAATACCTCACCCCCGGCGGCACCAACGACATCCGCCGCGAGCTCGACCTGAAATACCGCGCCCTCCGCGACGCAAACAGCGGCACCCTCCCCCCCGAAGATCAAGTCAACATCGGCATCGATCTCGTCTGGGGCGGCGGCGATTATTATTTCAATTCCCAATTGAAACCCCTCGGAATCCTCCGCCCCCTCGATCTCGATCCCCGCATTATCGCAGACGCTTTTCCCCAGCCCACGCTGGCTGGCGTCAAGCTCTACGACCAGACCAAAGACCCCTCCGGCAAACTGCTCCCGCCCGAGTGGGTCGGCGTCTGCCTCAGCCAGTTTCGGCATCATCTATAACCCTGATTTATATCGCTCCCTCAACATCCCCGCCCCGCAAACCTGGACCGATCTGGCCGATCCCCATCTCTTCGCCAGCCTCTCTCTCGCCGATCCAACCCACAGCGGAACCGCGAGCACCACTTACATCACCATCATCGAGCGCGCCATGGCCGACGCCGAAACAAACTTCTTCAACCAACCCCAAAACCGCGGCAAACCAACCGCCGACTTGAAAAAAACGTCACAATATCAGGCCGCCCTCGACGCCGGCTGGAAGCAGGGCATGCGCCAACTCCTACTCATCGCCGCCAACGCCCGCTATTTCACCGATTCCTCCGCGCAGCCGCCGAATGATGTCGCCGCCGGCGATGCCGCCGCCGGAATGGCGATCGACTTTTACGGCCGCGTCACCGAAGAAACCGTCGGCTCCGATCGCCAAACCTTCATCGTCCCCCGTGCCGCCACCGCCATCACACCCGACCCCATCGCCATCCTCTACGGCACGCATGGCAAACAACTCGAACTCGCCCAACATTTCGTCGAATTCCTCCTCAGCCCCGAAGGCCAGCGCCTCTGGATACTCAAACCAGGCCAGCCCGGCGGCCCGCGCAATCGCGCCCTCCGCCGATCCCCCATTCGCCAAAGCGTCTATGCCAACCGCGCCGGCTGGGCCGACGATCTCGACTATTTCGCCGCCGCCGGTGGATTCAATCAGCGCACCGAATGGCTCGGAGCCCAATCCGAGCTTCCATCCATCTGGGCAGCCGCATGGATCGATCAGGGAGACAATCTACGCGCCGCCTACGCAAGCGTATTGGCAATCACCGATCAAAACCGCCGCGCAAAATTGCTAGCCGAGTTATCCGACATCCCCATCACCCGCGCGGATGTGACTCAAGAGATCGCCAACCGCAAACGCATCGAATCCGATCACAGCCAGGACCCCGATCTCTGGAAAGCCCGCCAGCGCCTCGCTTGGTCCAGCCGCTTCGCGGATCACTATCGGCATGTCGCCGAAGAAGCGGCGGGGGGATAACATCATGTCAAGGCTCGGCAATCATGCTTCCCACCGCCTGATCTCCCTCGGACTATACGCCTTCTTCGGCCTATTTTTTGTGTGGCCGATCTACCGCGTCGTCGATCGCGGCTTCACCTCCCAGTCCGGCCATTTCACATTCCAATACGTCGAACTGATCTTCACCGATCCCGAGCTTCTCCGCGGCCTGTTCAATGCCATCGCCGTCGCAGTCATCGTCACCGCTCTTTCCCTTCTCATCTCCATGCCGCTGGCGATCCTCAGCGTCCGCTACGAATTCCCCGGCCGAGGCCTTCTCACCGGCCTCATGCTCGCCCCCCTCGTCCTTCCCCCATTCGTCGGCGCCATCGGAATGCGCCTCATCCTCGGCCGCCTCGGCCCGCTCAGCGTCCTGCTCGGCTACGGCCAGGGCGCCGGCTTCGATTGGCTCGGACGCTTTCGCTTAGCAGGAATCATCCTGATCGAAACCTTGCATCTCTACCCGGTTCTCCTCCTCAATCTCCAGGCCGCCTTGGCAAACATCGACCCCACGATGGAACAGGCCGCCGCCAACCTCGGCGCCACCCGCTGGACCGTCTTCCGCCGCATCACCATGCCGCTCATCCGCCCCGGCATCTTCGCCGGCTGCACACTCACCATCATCTGGAGCTTCACCGAGCTCGGCACGCCCCTCATGTTCGGCTACCAAACCATCACCCCGGTTCAAATCTTCGAGCAACTAACCGACGTCGCCGACAATCCCCTCCCCTTCGCCCTCGTCGTCGTAACGCTGGCAGTGGCGGCAGGTTTATATCTGATCGGAAAAGTCCTCCTCGGCCATTCCTACGACACCGCCGCAACCAAAGCTTCCATCGCTCTGGCGCCCAAGCGACTCCGTGGTGCCAAGGCCGTGGCCGCAGCCATTCCATTTATCTTCGTTCTGATATTCGCCCTCCTCCCGCACATATCCGTGATCCTCACTAGCATCAGCGCCACCGGCCAGTGGTATCGCTCCATCCTCCCGCGCAGTTTCACAACAGCACACTACATCTCCGCTCTGACGGATGATCTGGCGTTACCCTCCGTCGCCCACTCCGCCCTCTACGCCTCGCTGGCCACAGCAACAGCTCTGATCGTCGCTCTGGGCGTCGGCATCGTCGCCGTCCGCAGCGAACTTTTCGATCGCAGCTTCATCGACGCCCTCTCCATGCTCCCGCTAGCGGTCCCAGGCCTCGTCCTCGCCTTCGGCTATTTAGCCGTCAGCGTCTCACTACAACAAAAATACGGCGACCATCTCCCCATCTGGCTCAACGTCCAGGAAATGCCCGTCCTCTTTTTGGTCATCGCCTACGCCGCCAGACGATTGCCATACATCGTCCGCGCCACGGTCGCGGGCCTCCAGCAAACCCCGGTAGATTTAGAACAAGCCGCCGCAAACCTGGGCGCATCCCGCCTGACAGTCCTCCGCCGAATCACCATCCCCCTCATCCTCGCCAACCTCATCGCCGGCTGCCTGCTGGCCTTCGCCTTCGCAATGCTGGAAGTCAGCGACTCCATCATCCTCGCCCAGAAAGCCGCCTACTTCCCCATCACCCGCGCCATCCTCGAACTCTTCCAAAGATTAGGCGACGGCGTATATATTGCCAGCGCCCTCGGCGTCTGGGCAATGCTGCTCCTGAGCATGACCCTGCTCGCCGCCAACGGCCTACTCGGCAAAAAAATGGGCGCGGTATTCCGCGTATAGGATTCAGCAAATGAACATAGACAGACGACAATTCAATCTCGGCCTGACATCCGCTCTTCTCGGACTAGGCGCGATTTCCCAACTCGGCGCACAGCCAGCAGAATCCACTGCCACGAAGCCAACCAACCCAAAACGCCGCCCCTATTTCTTCAACCACCCCACATTTGAAACCATCTTCCTAACCAGCCTCGGCAGAGCCTATTACTCAGCCGGAAACGTCGGGAAAGTCCTCTACCTCACCACGCAGGTAGAAGACGGCAATTTTGAAAGCGCCTATCAGGCTTTCAAACAAGCCGGCGATGAAGCCCAGGCGCTGGCCGAAGACTCCGCAGCTCACAACCACAAAGAAAGCGCCCGCCAGGCCTATCTCTGGGCGCAAAACTTTTATGACAGCGCCACCTACTTCGTCGATGGATCCCAGGACCCCACAAGATTTTTGCCGACTTGGGAACTTCTCTACGGTTGCTGGTTAAAATCCCTCCCCCTTTTCGATCCTCCCATCGAGCCCGTAACCATCCCCTACGAAAACACCGAACTCCATGGTTTCTTCATTAGAGGAAAAAACACATCAGGCAAACGCCCGCTCCTGATCTCCGTAAATGGCAGCGATGGCTCCCTACTCGATATGTGGCTATGGGGCGGCTCAGCCGCGCTCGCCCGAGGCTACAACATGCTCACCTTCGACGGCCCGGGCCAAGGCTACGCCCTCTGGAAGCAAAAACTTTTCTTCCGCCCCGACTGGGAAAAAGTGATCACCCCGGTCGTCGACTACGCCCTCACCCGCCCCGAGGTCGATCCCGCAAAAATCGCCATCCAGGGAATCAGCCAGGGCGGATATTGGGTCCCCCGCGCCGTCGCGTTCGAAAAAAGAATCGCCGCCGCCATAGCCGATCCCGGCGTGGTCGATGTCTCCACCTCCTGGACCGCGACCTTGCCCAAGCCCATGCTTCAACTATTGAAAGCCGGCCGCAAACCAGAATTCGACGGCTTTATGGCCAAGTCGATGGATCACGCAACAAAGCTCAATCTGAATTTCCGCATGCGCCCTACGGCTTCACCTCCTATTACGACACCTATAAAGCCGCCATGCAGTACAACCTCACGGATGTCGCCGGCCAAATTACTTGCCCCATCCTGATCACCGAGCCGATCAACGAAGCCTATTGGCCCGGACAATCGCGCCAACTTTACGATCTGATCACATCCCCGAAGAAACTGGTCCATTTCTCCGAAAGCGATGGAGCGGACCTACACTGCGAGCCCAAAGCCACCGGCCTGCGCGACCTCCGCATATTCAATTGGCTTGATGAAACGCTGGGATAACTACAACGACGTGGAGGAGATGGCGCGAACCACAATCCAATTTAACTTTGCTCCCCACTTCTCGCCGCGACAAACCCAATCTCATTCCCATCCGGGTCGCGCAGCGTAAATTTCCGCGTCCCATAGGGCGTATCAAACAACGGCTCGATCACCTCTGCTTTATCCTTCAAATTTTCCCATGCCCCGTCCACATCGGCGACATAAAAATTAAATCGCCCCCCAATAGGTTCAGCGGCCATGATAGAAAAAATCGCCCCCTCGGACCGCTTGAACTGAATATAGTTTGGCGTCGCCGCGCCAGGCGGATAGGTGAAGTCCACCTCAAAACCGAGCACGTCCGTATACCACGCGACAGCCGCCTGAACATCTCGAACATTTGCTCGAACATGGTTCAAAGCGGTCTTCATCAGCAATGCTCCAAGATGAATCTGTCAGCGTCATTCTGCTCGCAAAGACGGAGCCGTCAATGAGAGAGCCGTCAATGAATTCCAGACAAACCGGCATTACATCGGCTTCGTTCCAACAAGAACCGGTTGATAAAAAACATCGTCAAGACGCCGAACGTGGGTGAATCCCGCCGCGCACAAAAGCTCGCGCAGCTTGCTGATTGAGACCGCATAGTACCGCGAGCGCAGCACGCGCGTTTGCACATGCTTGGTTTGCAGGTCCTCTTCGACAAAGAAGAATGTCAGGTCGTAGCAGTCCGCCTCGAAATCCCAAACCTGAAACAGCACATAGCGTTTTTTATCTTGAAGACGCACGCCGTAAGGCTTAACGATGTTTCTTCCCCGCTCCTCGACTTCGTAGTCCCTGACCGTGATCAGGCAGCCGCCGCCCGGGCGCAGGCACGCGTGCATTTGCCTGAAAGCGAGAAGGATTTCATCGTCGGTGAGCAAGTGAGGTACGGAGTTGTCAGCGGAGATCACCACGTCGAATCCATTGCCGTGATGATTGAACGCGTCTCGCATGTCGCTCACGGAGAAGCTGATTTCAGCACGGCGCAAGGATGCCTGCGCCCGCGCCCGCTCAATCTCCGCACAGGACAGATCGGAACCGGCGACGGAGTATCCTTTCAGCGCCAGGGCAATCGCCTGGGTGCCGATGCCGCAAGAGACATCGAGCACGCGGACACTGCCGGGCCACTCCGTCTGGATGATCTTGGACAGTTGTTCACCCTGATGCGCGATGCTCGCGTCCCAATCCTGATAAATCAGGTGGTAAAGCGGCGCGAGATGATCGTAAAAGTCATCCATGGGCATGCGTAGCATAATGCCCAGGCACTGCGAATGTCGCTGGCGGATCCAGATAACGGGATATTACTGAATCTCAATCAGTGATGTTCTGTTCCATTGTCAATTCAACCGCCGGCGCCGTCGCGCAAGCATCGCGCCGCCCGCCATCATCACCATCGCACAACTCCCCGGCTCAGGCACATCCGCCATCAACCCATGCGCGGCCGCAAACGCGTCGATCGCGGCGTAGTCGGATGCCGGCACCGTAACGTCCGCGTTGTTGGCTTGCTTGCCCAGATTGCCGACCAGAAGGGTGAAGTCGTCACCGCTGACCACTCCATCGTAGTTGAAATCGCCCTGGTCCCAGGAGGTGACCTGCTTGCCAAGATTGTCCGTCAGGATCGTGAAGTCATCACCGCTGACGATGCCGTCGAGATTGGCATCGCCAAGCAATGTGTACATGATTTCGATCTGCCCGCTGGAAACCAGGTGCGCGGGGTTGCCTTTGTCGGCCGAATCCGCGTATCCGATGCCGTACCTCGAGGAAGTGTAATGAGCCTCGGTTGACGTGATGCCCGTCCCGCTCCACGTATCGCCGTCATAGCCCGACTTGATCAGCGCCGCGATGGATACGATCGGATCAGGACCGCTCCCGTAATTCAAGAAAAAATGATTGTTGTAGATATCGAACGTGCCGCCTCCCGAGATCGAAAGCGAAGACTGCTGGCTCGCGCCGGAATCCAGCGCCAATTGAAAATCAGCATTTCCACTGATATTCAAACTCCCCGACCCAAGCAGACCGTACATCGTTGCGATTCCGTTTCCGCTCACCGACAACGACGTGTTGTTCGTAATTCCCGTGCTGCTTCCAACGTTGAGCACGTTGGGCAGGATCGTCCCCGGCGTAAGCTGCAGATACGCGCTTCCGCCGGCGCTGCCGGCAGCGGGGGAGTCTTGCTCCACGTTGTATTGGTTGTCATGCAGAATCGCCGTCGCGGCTCCGCCTGCCGCGGCAGAGCCGTTGAATTTCGAGCCGCCAATCCCCCCATAAGCCTCGGCGATCAGCATTGCGTTCCCCGGCCCCGTCGCTGTCGCCGTCGCCGCGCCGCCGGCGCCGTTCGCGTGGCTCGTGCTATGGCTGCTCCCACCGTTGCCGCCGGTGGCGGTCGCATGTGATGTCACCCCGTCCGGGCCCGACCCGCTCACCGATGCCGATGCCGTCGCCGTCCCGCCGTTTCCCGCATTCCCGGCGCTTTGCGCATCGCCGCCAATTCCGCCGGCGGCCGCTGCCGAAATACTTTCGGCGCTTTGTCCCGAGATCGTGCCGCTGCTCGACCCGGTCGCGGAAACAATGGCGTTTCCGCCAGCGCCGCCGGCGCCGTCGCTCGCACCGTTGCCGCCCGCGCCTGCTGCGGTGATCGTGAGGTTCTCTGTCGCCGTGAGATTAACCGTCGTCGTGGCCGCGCCGCCGGCGGCAGTCGCCGCGCCGCCGCCGTTGCCGGCGTTCCCACCGATCGTCCGGTAATACGGCGCTGACCAGCGACTCGCCGCTGGTGGATGTGGAAACCACCGACGTCGCCGCGCCGCCGCTGCCCGGCGCTGCCGTGTCCGAATTGCCGCCGTTGCCACCCAGCGCGATCTGCCATAGATCGAGTTCTCCCGTCGTCGCACCGGCCAGGACATTGCTGAGGGACTGGCTTGCGCCATTGCCGCCCGTTGCGCCCGATGTGCCGTTACCTCCCCAGCCCCCATACGCATCGGCGTAGACGATGACCGTCCCTGACCCGGTAAATGCGGATACCCCCGTGATGGTTCCCGCTGCGCCCGCCTGGCCCGAAAAACCGCTTCCCGCGCCGGCTCCGCCCGCGCCGCCATATACGCCTCCATACGCGCTGGCGGGCTCGGAACTAAATCCGGTCGCGCCGACGCGGAGGCAGTCGCAACCCCGCCCGCGCCGCCGTTTCCTAAATTGCTTGAGCCTCCGTCGCCGCCATACGCGACACCGGAGGCAGTCGCCGAACCGGCCCCAAGTAGATCGCCGTCGGTGGCGCTCGCCGTCGCCGTGGACGAACCGCCCGCGCCGCCCGTTCCGGAAACCAGCACGTTTCCGCCCGCCCCGGCCAGAATAAGCTCGGAATTGGCCTCTGCATTTGCGATCACGGTTCCCTCCCGGCTCAGCGAAATACTCGCGACCGAACTTCCACCGGCTGTGGCGCTGTTGTTGGCGCTTCCGCCGTTGCCTCCAACGGCGCTGTCCGTGCCGGTAATGTTCTGATGAATCGTCGTGCCCTTCGCGCTGATGGTATAGGCCGAACTGGCGTCGCCGGCGGCGCCGGACTGCCGCTATCAGCGTTGCCGCCGCCGCCGCCATAGGCGTCCTGGGTGAACGTGAAGTTCGTACCGCCGGCGGTCGGCAGCGTGCTGAGGTTCACCGTTCCGCCGTTGCCCCCATTTGCTCCATTAACACCCGCGCCGCCGCCTCCACCATAAAAATCGCCATTCAGCGTGATCGTGCCGCCGCTGGCCGTCGAGTCTCCCGACAGTCCCGCAACCACCGGCACCCCGCCGGCCCCGCCGCTGAATCCCGATCCACTCCCCGTCCCGCCGCTGCCGCCGCTGGCAGTGACGTTCGACTCCATCTCATCGCTGGATTGATTCGCGACCGAGAGGTCCAGCGTCGCCCAACCTCCGGCGCCGCCGTTGCCCGTCGCCGCCGCCGAGACCGAGCCGCCGTTGCCCCCATTGATCGATCCGTTCGCACCCACAATTCCAAAGCCACTGAAGACGTCGCTGCTCTGGAGAAAAACAATTCCGGTGGCGGCTCCTCCGTTGCCCCCATTGCCGCTCCCCAGTGTGACGTTTCCTCCATTGCCCCCCGTGGCCAGCGGCGACGCATAAATTCTACCATCGCTGTTTAAATTGGTGCTCGTGGTGGCAGTGCCGCCGTCGGCAGCGTTGGCGTTCGTATTGTTTCCCCCGTTGCCGCCAATCGCATCCATCACTGGCAACACATTTGATTCGTTGCTGGAAACGGTCGCGCTCAGACTTGAGGTGGCCGAGCCCGCCGCACCCGCCGTTCCACCGTTGCCGGAGCCGCCGTTGCCGCCCGTTACATACTGTCCAAGGGTTGCTGTGCCGAGGGGCGAGGGCGACCCACTGACCACATTGCTCAACGATTCGCTCGCCCCCGTTCCGCCCGCGCCGAAATCCCTTCCGGCGCCGCCGTTGCCCCCCGTGACCGTGGCAATCGCACTGTTGATCTGGTCCCCGTCCGGAAACACAAAACCGGAAGTGACCGAGGAGATCGTTGCCACCCCTCCGTTTCCGCCCGCACCCGGATTACTCAGCGCAAGACCGATGCCCGCATCGCCCCCATTGCCTCCGGTCGCCGTCGCCGATACGTCAGTTTCATCGATGCCCGTTCCGCTGGCGGATGCACTCGCCGATCCCCCGGCTCCGCCGCCTCCGCCTCCCCCCACCGATCCCTTGGTCGCCTGTCCACCCGCGCCGCCGTTGCCCCCATTGCCGCCCGTCGCCACCGCGGAATCGTTATAGTCGTAGGATGGATCAGGGAAGGGCGGTACTCCACTGGCGCTGACGCTCGCCGAGGCCGATCCGCCCGCGCCACCGGCTCCCCCCGTGCCCCCCTTGGGAACGCTCGGCGTGCCGCTTCCCCCATTTCCCCCGGCGCCGCCGGTGGCGGTTGCCTTGTTCGTCTCGTCGGCACTGCTCCCGATATTGGCGCTGGCTCCGCCGCCATTAATCCCGTTAGCCCCGGTCCCGTTAGCCCCGTTCCCTCCATCCAGCGAGCCGGGAACTGAGGGCGCCGTCTGAGTAGCACAAAACCCACGTCCGCAACCCAAACCAATGACGACCGACATCACCGCCATCGCCATTTTCCGGCGCATCAACGTTCCTTCGCGCATCTTCTCCTCCCTCGGCTCACCGTTTCATGCAGCGGTGCCTATGGTAAACCCCTTTGTTTGAAATGATTGCGACCAATACTAACGAATATTTGCTCAAATTCAACGCAAATGTTTAATAGCCGGTCCGAAGACGGTTTTGGGCATCCAGTGAATGAAACGGTGACGGGAATGAAAAAGGCACGGGTAGTCTCATGCGATCCGTTCCAGCAACGCTCCGAAATCAAGAATTTCTAATTGTCCCTTATAATGCGGCTCCAATATCACGCGGAGAACCCATCAAATGCCTGACAAGCCCAAATGTATCATCGTCACAGGAAGGCCGGGCGCGGGCAAATCCACGCTCTCTAAAGAGCTGGCCACGCTACTCTTTATGCCCATCATCAGCCGCGACGAGATCAAGGAAGGCTACGTCAATACTTTTGGCGTTCGCCACGATGAGCTTCCGCCCGATTCCAACAAAGTCCCCACCGGGAAATTCAAAAGGGTCGGGGAAATTCAAAAGGGTCGGGAAATTCAAAAGGGTCGGGAGTCTTTGAATTCACCGGGTGCTTCTCGGCCCTTAGAATTCTCTAAATAATCGCAGGCTGGCTGCCGGCGCGGCCTGCCCGCTTTAGCGGGCAGGGAATTTCCCAAACCAAAGCCCACGGAAGTTCTTCCGTGCGGGAGAATTCAATTACGGAATCTGAAATCCCCCCATTTCCATAAGCGATGTCTCAACAGTCTTTTTGTCGACGGTTACTATCGGGAGTCATGAATCTATGGCGCATCGGCCGGCGTTGAAAAGATACGATGAATGATTACATGCTTTCTATCCGACACACTCGAAATCCGATATTTGGATTTCCTTCCGTCGGAGCACCCTCGCCTCCCATCGTCATTCGAAAACTGACGGTCACCGCTTCTGCGCAGTCTGACCAGGACCCACCTCTGGCAACTTTCTTTTTGCCCTCTAACGGGCCTTGGGGATTTCGACTAGGACTCTGACTGTAAAATTCGGCGTCGAACCAGTCGGTTGCCCATTCCCAAACACAACCGCTCACGGCGTAAAGACCATAGCCGTTTGCCGCGAAACGTTTCATGGGAAGGATCGAGAACTGGTCAAATCGATTGAAATCGCAGTTTTTGTTTGTCGGCGGATCGCTTCCCCAGGGATAATCGCGCCGAATCAACCCACCTCTGGCCGCCTTTTCCCATTCCGCTTCTGTCGGAAGTCTATAGTGCATTTTCGGGACGAGCGGCGCCTTTTCGACCAAAAAGCGAGGAAAGCAGGGTGGGAGGTCGCTGCACATTGCTAGGCATCGATAGTTTTGCACATAGTTTCCCGGCATCCTCCCATGAGACGCAGACCATTGGCTTGTTTTCGTAGCTCCAGATTTTACTTGGCTCACCTCGTTGAGGTTCGCCAAAAAGTGTGCGCGACGAAACAACTTCTCCAGATTTTCCCCTCTTCCAATCGTGGGCTGGTAAATGCGCATGCCAATCTCTCGCGCGTTGCGTTTCATCTTCGCAATATTGCAAGCGAATCTTGTTCGCTGCGGAAAGATGCCAAAGCGATTTATCTGGTTTCTGCGATTTCGGATCGATCCCCTTTGGCATTCCGACGGGTGGTTGCTCCCAGTCCATGAGGCGGCAATAACACGCCCAACTGATTGGGGTTTCGGAAAGCCAATAGTGGTTCAATTCCACTCGATGGACGGGTCTTTCATCCGCATCGCCGCACTCGGAACCCATGAGAAATGAGCCGCCGGGGATATATCGAAATGAGATGCCATGTTCGATCATTGAAAGCTGATCGAGTAGCTGCTGCCTCGCTTGGCGGATCGGCACATTGCTCATATCCAGACCAAACGCGCGATCCAGCGCGATCGCGGCGGTGTGGAGATCGCCCGCCTGACGTAACTTTTCTGCGAGTGCTGCAAGACCTCCAACGTCTCCGGATGCATCGCAAGCTTCCCTTAACCATTGATACTCCGATGCCATCGGGAGTCATCCCTTCAATAGACTTGGTCCACGATTTCCGCCTCGCACCGTCAGTTGAACCACTTCCAACGGATGATAAACGGGTGTCGGATGATGTGTGAAATGGTCTGACGCTTGTCCCTTCGATGTGACCCAAGGGTCTGGGGCATTAATCGAGCCGTTAAGTACCAGGGCACGCCGCGGCAGCCGCCAGAAAATCGTGCGGCATCTGGTCCGTTGTCCCATGGTTCTGAATCCGGCAACGCTCGGATCATACGAAATCCCTGACTTTCGTCCCAGATTTGCTTGAGCGATTGTTGGCGGACATTGGCGGTGTATGACTCGGGTCCAAGAAAACTGCACGGACTCACGTCGCCTGACACCGATATAGAACAGACAAGATTGCCAGCTCCGCACCCGTGATTCTGATAAATTACCGACTGTGCCTCGTGGCGCGACGCGGGGCTGAACGGATCGATGTGATTCAAGCCGAAATCATGGTCCTCTTGCAGGGACGCTAATTGGTTTAGAGCATCGTTGTATTGCTCAAAACTTGGCATCAACTCCAAGTGATGGCGCGCGACGCCTACCGGATAAAGAGGTCGAAACACGGCTGTTCCGGCTCCAACCTTTTCCGCAAGCTCCGCGCACGCGAGAATTTCATGCAGATTGCTGGACAAGATTGTGAACGCCATCGTGAACTGGGAATGCTTTCGAAGAATGCCCAATGTTCAATCACGCGATCGAAGATTCCAGTCCCACGAACTGAATCATTCGTTTGCGCGGTCGCCCCTTCGAGACTGACGTTGAGCCAAACCAATTCGCGTCGGCCAAATTCGCGGGCGATTTCTTCGGTGATCAACAAACCATTGGTTGTCACGCAGGGACATAGGCCGTGTGCCAAAGCAAGATCGATGATTTGAAAGAGGTCCTTACGTAGCAGCGGTTCACCGCCAGTCAAACCTAAGCGATATGTGCCTAACGCGGCCATTTGGCCGAACAAAGTGTCCAGCTCGTTTAGGGTCAGGGGACTTTCTTTTCGGGGCAACTCACCGGCAAAACAGTGGGTACACTTTAGATTACATGCTGCAACAACTTCCAGGTGGAGCGCAAGAGGGCCGACCAAGTGATTTTCCGGTGTTTCCACGTCGAGAATTTCGCCCGCGAACCATCCTTCGGAGGTGAAGAACCCGCGCTG
Source organism: uncultured Phycisphaerales bacterium (assembly GCA_963773725.1). Lineage (GTDB taxonomy): Bacteria > Planctomycetota > Phycisphaerae > Tepidisphaerales > Tepidisphaeraceae > PALSA-1353. The sequence goes on along the minus strand of CAVZCA010000003.1, from coordinate 581,807 downwards.
ATAAAAATCCTCAAAAAACCCGACTACCTGTTCGCGATGAGTTTCGTCTTGAAGAGGATGCAAGACGGAGTCGATATCGCTCGATACAAGACTTCGTAACAATGCCGTTGCATCGTGATCGAATGGCAGATACCGCGAAGTTCTTCGATCGAAGACGACGGACCCAAAAAACTGCGGCACAAGGACCAATGGCCGTCGGACGTGTTCACATTCCTGTCGGGACATTCCACCTCCAGGCATCAACAACTAGGTGTTTTGGTCTACACGGAATGTTTTTCGAATCCAAGTCCGGGAAACTGGTCCGCCATCGATACCAAGACAACTTGCTCCAGCTTTGATTACGGCTTGAAGTCGAAAAAACTGCATATCCTTGCTTTCAATAGTGGGAGCGTCACGTGTTGTCATCGCCGACCAATTGGAGTCGTCAAACCCGGTGCGCATCCATGCATCGTTGACCGGTTCGTCAGTGGTGTATTTCCATGTCCCGTCACCGGCGGAAATGACCTCGATCTTGCGCCGCTCGGCTGGGACACACGGGGAAAGCCAGATTGGCTTTCATCGTGGACTGCGGCGATGGCCACCACAGCCGGATTAGGGCCAATCTCCGTGACGACCAACGATATGACGTGTTCTCCAAAAGAAACGAGCGGCCGTCCCGATGACGGGGCATCGCCGTCAAGAAGGATTTGATATTTAGCTGTGGCAAAAACTTTGATGATGAAGAGCAGTCCGCTTTTCGGATTTCTCCAGCGCAGCACGGCACCGCCGCATCCTGCTGGAACTTCGCAATGGCCGTGCTCCTCCAAGATCAAGCGGGAGGAACCTTTGCCGTATTTGCCCAAAGAATTCAGTTTTAGATCTCGCTGCGCCATTGCAACCTCGTTCAACACATTATCAAGTACAAATTCAGCGGATGGAAGGCTTGCGGAAGCGATGCTTTCAATTTCTCTTACCAGTCCGCTCATGACCAGCATTTACTTCTGGTCGCACTTATTTGCCGCATAAATTGAGGCGGCAAGTATCCGTTTGTCATTGCTGCTCGGATCGTTTGTAGGTTCCATTCTGTCTCGAAATCATCCTCTACGGCGGACACGCTCCAAGGCATTCAAAACCGCAAAACATATTGACGAGAAAAACGCACAAAATAATCCGAAGATTTTCAAGAAACCCACCCAAAACCTTCACCCATTGGACTCTTAAATAGAGGAACCAATGTTTTTTCATCACCCCAACTACGATGGCGGAGCGACCGAATCTCCCGTTCGCTCATCCCGCATTTTCAACAGCGCCAAAACCTTCACCCACACCCACGAAAATATGGGAACTTATGGGGACTTCTGGGAACAAATGGGAACCCAGCGCAGTACAAAACCTTCACCTCGCACTCGTTGGCAGAGGAGTCAAACTTCCCGTTCGCCACTCGCTCGCACCCAGCGTCATTCATCCCCACAGAAAACGGAGACCATCAAAATTTTCTCTAAAACGAGACATTTTAAGACAAAGTGAGATATCCACTCCAAGCCTTACCCCATTTCATCCGAACTCATTCTCTTCTCGGCGTTCTCGGCGGCCTCGGCGGTAAAAATCCAAATTCAACGTTACAAAACGCGTCCAAAACCTTCACTATCTCAAAAATAACCTGTCTTCGTGTCGTCGTGGGAAATTCGCTCAAAAACGCATGTTTAGTAAATACTAAAACCAGCAAAACACCAAAAAGCGCCCGGAACTGTCCGATTCTGTCCGATCGCCCCACCCCAAAAAACCTCAATCCACCGTCATTCCCAGCCGGTTGGTTCTTGCCGATCGGATTGCCCATCCCCTTTGATCGCCAACATCCGATCCAGCGCAACCAGCGCCCATTTGCGCGTCTCATCATCCACCTTGATCTGATTCACCACCTTCCCCTCCACCAGATTCTCCAGCACCCAGCACAGATGCGGCAGATCGATCCGGTACATCGTCGTGCACAAGACACTGGCAATCGCTCAGGACGATGATCTTCTGCTCCGGATGCTGGCTGGGCGAGGCGATTCACGAGATGCACTTCCGTTCCGATCGCCCATTGGCTCCCCGGCGGGGCGGCATTGATTTGCTGAACGATGTAAGCGGTGCTGCCGGCCAGGTCGGATTTCTGCACCACTTCCTGCCGGCACTCGGGATGAACGATCACTTTCATCTGCGGATATTTCGCCCGCGCCTGATCCACGTGCTCCGGGCGGAACAATTGATGCACCGAGCATTGGCCCTTCCAAAGAACGAAATCCGCCTGCGATCAGGCGTGACGGATCGTTGCCGCCGAAATCTCCGCGTCGGATCCCAGACCACCATGGAGTCCAGCGGATAGCCCATCGCGAATGCGGTATTGCGGCCGAGATGCTGATCGGGGAAAAACAGAACTTTGATTTTGCTCGCCGCCCGGTTTGTCTGCGCCGCCCTTCAGAGCCCATTTCAGGACGTTGCGGCAATTGCTGCTGGTGCAGACCGCGCCGCCATGCTCGCCGACGAATGCCTTGATGGCGGCCGAGCTGTTCATGTAGGTCACGGGCACGATCGTCTGATCCGGGCAGAGTCTTCGCAGTTGATCCCAGCATTCGATGGTCTGATCGAGGTTGGCCATGTCCGCCATCGAGCATCCGGCCCCCAGGTCGGGAAGGATGACGCTGAACGTTCTCGGCGGTCAGGACATCGGCCGACTCGGCCATGAAATGCACGCCGCAGAAGACGACGAACTCCGCGTCTTTTTGCTCCGCCGCCTTGCGGGAAAGCTCGAAGCTGTCGCCCGTGAAATCCGCGAAATCGATGACCGCATCCTGCTGATAGTGATGGCCGAGAATGACCAGCCGTCCATCCAGCGCCGTTTTTGCCGACTGCGATGCGGATGCGCAATTCGCTTCAGATATCTGCTTATAAATATTTGGCAACGGCTGCTGCCAGGATATACCCATGATACAGTCCTTTGCGTGCGGCCATTGTCGCCGTTCAACCTGCCATCATAGTACATTGACGGCCGTAAATCTGTCTCGTCTGGTCCGATAATGCGGGTAGTTACTATCTATTCATCAGTTCAATCCATGTTCGCCGATGTACGGCCTGTGTAAGGAGAGATTCACAATTGCCGGGTGGAAACGGGTGACACATGGCCTTTTCCTCGATTGTGAACTGCTTAGGTCAATTCGGAAGGAGCTCGAGTATGCTACGGAAAGGTTTAGTCGGAGCGGCAATGGCAGTGCTGGCTCTGGGTTCGGTCGCCATGGCAGATGACTCCGCTTTTTCGGGGTCCTCGCAGATGCCCGAGAGCGCAAGTCGAGGGGAACAGTCAGTTGAATTTTACGCAGGCGGCGATCAATCCCGTCGTCCTTGCCGATGATCAGACGCCGCGGTCACGCCAGCCGCGCCGGCACCGGCAGCACCCGCGGCGGCAGCACCCGCAGCAGCGTCGGGTCCGCCGGAAGGCGCCATCATGTGGGGCCTGGATCAAATCGGCGTAGGTAAGTTTCTGGAAGACCTCACATCAGCATTACCGGCTACGGGGAAATGGGATATTTCTACGACCTCACCGTGCCAAAAAATGTCAGCCCAGGGCCGATCGTCGCCCCCAACCTTCATCCATGTTCCCCGGCGATTACAAAAATCGACCTGCTGCTCGATCAGCTCGATCTGGCTATCTCAAAGGACGATCGTCGATCCCAGCAAGTTTGATATCGGTTTCATGGTTGAAGGGTTCTATGGCCGGATGCTGTATATACCCATTCCGACGGCATCCTGGATAACGGCAACAAGCACGGCAAAACCAGCCCGGATAATGATCTCGACCTGGAACAGGCATATGTCGACGTTCAACATCCCGGTCGGAACCGGCATCATCGCTCACCATCGGTAAGTTCGACACCCTCCTGGGCAACGAAGTGATCAACCCCAGCGGCAACGCGCTGTATACCCATTCGTATCAATTCAGCTACGGCATTCCCTTTACGCAAACCGGGATTCTGGCCGCGTATAACATTTGCACGCCCTGAAAGTCACCGCCGGCATCACCCGCGGCTGGAATCAGTCCACCGATGACAACAACGGCGCGATCGATTTCCTCGGCGAAGCGCCTGGACGATCAACATCGCCTGGAACGCAACCGTCAACCTGTCGGAAGGTCCGCAATCCACCGGCGACAACCACGACTATTGGACGGTCGTCGAAGGCATCGTCGGCTGGCAGGTTTCCGATCAGTTGAAGGTCACGGCCGACCTGCTCTACGGTGACGCCAACGCCATCGCTCAGTGGTATGGCGCCGCCGGGTATGCGTCCTATACGCTCAACAAATTCGCGGCCATCAACTTCCGCGGTGAGTTCTATCATGACGGCCGCGGCTTCACGACCGGCGTCGGCGGGACCGATACCAACTACTTCGAAGGCACGCTCGGCGTGGCGATCACTCCGACCCCGGACATTAACCTTCTCCAATCGCTCACGATTCGGCCGGAAGTGCGCGTCGATACGGCCGATCAGCGGCGTCTTGACGGCAGGAAGTTCACGCAGTTGACCTGCGCGATCGATGCCTACTTGAAGTTCTAAAAGATAGCGGAAACATTGCGATGAGATGCCGCGGGACGCGAAACGTCCCGCGGCTCTTTTTTTTGCCCGGTATTCACCTGCTAAAATCCACTCATGGCGGATTCCAGCAGTCAATCATCAAGCAGATCGCCTCAATGCGGATCGACAGCCTCCTGGGCGGCGGGTTGCCGACGATCTCCTTTGAATTTTTCCCGCCCAAAACCGAGGCGGGCTTCGCGGCAGCTGTTCAAGACGATCAACGACCTGCATCCGCTGAAGCCCAGCTATGTCTCGGTGACCTACGGCGCCGGCGGCAGCACCCGGCAAAAAACCGTCGCGCTGGTCGAACGCATCCAGCGCGAGTCATCCATCCTGGCGATGGCGCATCTCACCTGCGTCGGCCATACCGCCGGAGAAATCGGCGGCATTCTGGACGATCTGTGGAAAGCCGGAGTCCGCAATGTCCTGGCCCTTCGCGGCGATCCGCCCAGCGGCCGGCCAGGGCAGTTCGTCGCCACCGAAGGCGGCTTCGGCTACTCCAGCGATCTGGTGAAATTCGTCCGCGCCCGCCACGATTTCTGCATCGGCGTCGCCGGCTATCCCGAGGGCCATCCCGCAATGCCTCAACCGCACCCGCGATCTGGAGATGCTGAAGCTAAAGGCCGACAACGGCGGCTGCTTCGTCGTCACGCAACTCTTCTTCGACAACGCCGATTTCTACCGCTTCCGCGATCAGGCCCGGGCGATGGGGATCAAAACGCCGATCATCGCGGGCATCATGCCGATCTGAATGTTTCGCAGATCAAGCGATTTGTGAGCATGTGCGGAGCGAAGATTCCGCATCCGCTGCTGGTGAAACTGGAATCGGTGGAGCAGGATGCCGAGGCGGTTTATGCTGCTGGCATTGAGCATTCGGTGCGAGCAATGCCGGGATCTGCTGAGCAATGGCGTGGATGGGTTGCATTTTTATACGCTGAATAAGAGCCGGGCGACGGTGGATATCGTGCGTGCGTTGGGCGTGAAGCACGCGTATTGATTTTGCAATAATAGAACCAATAGAAAAGAAAAAACCTCCGCCATAAGCGGAGGTTTTTGTTTTTAGATGCGTTGAAAGCAGTCCGGTGAGATTAGTAGCGGTCGCGATTCGCCGCGGTCGCCGCGGTCTCCACGACCGCCGCCACCGCCGAATCCACCGCCGTCGCGCCACCACCACCACCGCCGCCGAATCCGCGGCCACCGCCGCCGCCGCCACCGAATCCGCCGCCGCCACCACCGCCGCCTCCGCCACCGCCGCCACCGCTACGCTCTTCGCGCGGGCGGGCTTCGTTGACGGTCAGGGCGCGGCCATTGTGCTGTTGGCCGTTGAGTGCCGCGACTGCAGCCGTGGCTTCCTGGTCGGAAGACATTTCGACAAACCCGAAGCCCTTGCTGCGGCCGGTGTCCCGATCATTGATGATCTGAGCGGAAACAACCTGCCCATGCGCTCCGAACAACTGTTCGAGTTCCGAGCTATCCACTTGGTAGCTCAGGTTCCCGACATACAACTTCTTACCCATTGGAATCTCCTTGGATATGGGTAGACCTCGGCCCGAGGTCAGATGGTTCTTTCCGGGCCAAATCGAAAGAGGTTGCCATAGCAACCGATGCGGGAAGGGTAAAACGGACACAGAGGAGAGGCAAGACACGAGACACTTTCCTGAGGCCGATACACGAACCCGCCACCTTACAAGTCAAATATGCTACACCAGCTTTGCCGCACAAAGCAAGCAAAAAATAGGGATTTGGCTTTTCCCGGGCCCATTCACCACCCCAAAGGCCTACTTTTCCTCGGCAAACGCCTCATAAGAATGCGGCTTGATCTGCAGGGTAAACGTAAACCGCGGCAATCCTGGCGGCGATTGGCTCCCCCGCGTCGTTGGCCCAAGCCAGGCCGGTGGGGCCTGCCCCTCAATGGTCTGGCCCGTCATCACGTCCCGCAGCCGGCTGAATCCGCCCGCAACGCCCACCGTCACATACGCCGGCGTCGACAGAAACGACTCAACCACGAAGCTGTTGTTGTCATATGCGAAGAGGCTGATCTGGCCCGGACCGTCCAGAACCACTGGGAAATTTCTCAAAATCACGCTCTTAATCGCCCCCAGCACCTCCGGCGGGAATCGATAAAGGTCGGCAAAATTCTCCGGCACGGCCAGCACGTAAATGATCCCTTTCGAATACCGGTCCATCATAAGAATTGGATAACCATTGCCACTGGCGATGCCGCTGACCAAGACCCAAGCGTCGTTGGTCAAAAAGTCGATCTCCGGAATCAAAATCCCCGGCGTCACGGAAGCGGTCCCGATGGGCCTGCCGCGCGGGCCCTGGAATTCAGTGACCGCGACCTTGTGCGGCGTGTATTGAAATTCGCAGATGTCTTCGATCCCCTTGCCTTGCAAGGCCCGCAGCAATCCGGATGTAATCACCACCGATTTCCCCGCCACCAATTGCGATTTGATCTTGCTGACAATGTCCGGATCGAACTTGGCCGATTCGGTCAGCAGCAGCATATTGGCATCGCTCGGGAACGATCGGATACAGATCAATCGGAATCCCAACCATCCCCAGGAAGTTGTGCAGAAAATCTTCCCCCGTGGCATGAGGCGGACGATAGCTCTTGATGCCAATCGGATTGCCGAGGCTGCCCAGCACGCCATCCACTTGCTCTAGCGAATTGCTAGCTACCTTGGCGAAGTGGGGATCGGACGCATCAAATCGCGGCCCATCTCCCAGCAGCTTGTAGTAATCAAAGCTCGTGCGAAGGTCCTGCCAAAGCGTGCGATCGCCCGCAACGATGGGCCGCTCCAGGGCAGCCCAATTGAAGAGCATGATTTCCGGCGCCTTGGCAAACATGGTGTCCCAAAGCTGCTCGGCATATCGATCGATGTATTTCAGATCGTACGTGTCCACCCATCCGCCGCCGTTGCGTCCGGGCGCGATGTTATCGAAATAGCGGATGATCGAATAGCTCTCATAAGGCTGAAGATGCTGCTCGGTATAAACGGGATCGCGCGTCTCCGTGCCGGTATAAATCCCGTCGAAAATCTTCGGCTCCCGATCCAGGTCATATCCCAAACCCTGAAAATGCTCGTACCAGTTCGGGAATTTGATGATGATCTTCACCTTCGGATTCACCGCCCGCGCCGGCTTGATGAGGAGAGTTTTCGATACCTCGTCCATCGTCTCCAGACGATATTGCGTCCAGCTTTTGTCCCCTTTGGCGGCGATGTCCGCATCGGTCTTGGTGCTGAAGAAATAAAAATCATCCAGAATGATTTCATCGAAATGGCGAGCCGTCAGCTCGACGACCTTCTGCACATACTCCCGATCCTTCGGGTCGGCATAATCAAACGAACGGAACTGCCCTCCATCACTATCCACCAGCGCCATTCCCCCAGCCACGCGAACGCCATGATCCAGAAAGAATTTCTTGATCGGCTCAATCGAATCCTCGTCCGCGATCTGCCGGCTCCGATAGGTTTCGATGTAAACCTTATCAACCTTGAGTTGGTTGGAGAGATTCGCCCAATGTTCCGCCAGCCATTTCGGGTCCTTCATGCTGCGCGTGACGCCGACGGGGATATATATGGCCACCGCGAAATTTTTATAATTCCCCGCCAGCGAAGGAGACGTCGGAATCAGGAACAGGAACAAACCTGTGACCGCGACGGAAAATTTCTTCATAAGCGCATACTCCAGTTGGTTCAGGCGAATCATTCTACCGCGATTCCGATCGCGCTGGCGGTGGCATGTGTCTCAATATGGCTGATGCTCACAAGCCAACTGGTGATTCCGCAGCTCGGTGGCGATCCGCTCGCACTCGCCAGTCAGATTGATGCCCGGTTGGCCATTCGGATCTCTGACAACGTCGATGTCGGTCCAGGCAATCCCCCCGCGCCACCCCGTCCCGAGCACTTTCAACACCGCCTCCTTCGCCGCGAATCGGCCCGCCAAATGCTCGAAATACCGCTTCGGATTGGCCGCGCAATATTCCTGCTCGGCCGCCGTGAAAACCCGGTCTAGAAAATGTTGGCCATGCTCCTCATGCAGCCGCCGAATGCGGGCGATTTCAACCAGATCAATTCCATGGCCAAGAATGGGCATCTTGCCATGATAAGGCAGGATTGGCGGACGTGGAAATCAGACGAATCACTTCACTGCGTCGAGTGAAGCAATTCCGCATTCGACCGGTCGAGAATTTCCATCACGGGCCGGCCGTCAATCTGCTTGATAACCGGAATCCCCAGCAGATACGCGACCGTCGCAAACGTATCCTCGGTGTTGATCACCAGATCTCCATAGATTGTCAGGTCCAGGCCGCGTCGAATGCCCGGGCCCACCGCAATCCAGGGAATGTGCCGACTGCGATCGTCATCGGGGCCGTGCATTTTGCCCGAGCCGCCATGATCGGCGGTCACCAAAATGAACGTCGAATCGCGGAGATGAGATTCATCCAATGCCCAGAGAATATTTCCGATCGCCCGATCGGCCTGCGCGATTGCCCACATCTGCTCCTTGCTCGACCATCCAAAGGTATGCCCGGCGTTGTCCACGCCGGGAAGATGCACGAACAGCACATCCGGCTGATGAAGCAGAATTGTCGCGACAGCCTGGTCGGCTACCTCATAGTCCTCAATTTTTTCGGTGTACGGAATAAATTCCCAATCCAGCGTCTTCGGCTTGGCGAGATTCACAAATTTGGATTTTCCCGCCACCATCGCCGTCGTATAGTTACATTGCCTGGCTAACTCAAAAATCGTCGGATACGCCGGATAGATCGCGCGCGTCAGCGGCAAGTCCGCATTCCATTGAATGCCATGTTTCACCGGAACCACACCGGTCAGCATGCTGGTGTGCGATGGAAGCGTGACGGATTCCGCCGTTGTTCTCGCCCAAAAGCTGTAACTGCCGGAATTGAACAGAGCATGAATATTGGGCGTGTCACCGCGAAGCGCGAGATCGGGACGGAGGCCGTCAACGCTGATGATGACAGCCCGGCGAATTTGCGGATCAGGCCGGGTCGTCTGCGCCTCAATCGGCAGCGATAGCGTAAAATGAGAAGACAAATGATTTTCAGATTCATAGGAATCAGGTAACACTCTAATATTTGGGATGTGTTTGCAATGGAAGCGAGCTAAGAATGACCGTCATACCACGTCGGCGGCTTTTTCATGGGCGAAAGCGATGTAAAAACGATACAATGGAAATGTGAGAGTGCCACTACCACGCAGAATTCTGTTACTCCCAATCATAGTTTTTTGCTGTGCCGTTCCTGGGATGTGGTATATCGCCACGGTCTATACAGACAGAATGAAGAGCGTTGATCCACTTTTTGCTCTCTCGTTGATGGCCGTCCTGCTAATGCTTTCGCCGATTGTTTTTGTAGTAATGGCCATTTTATGGTTACCGATATATTGTCTCGTCCGGAAAATCAGCCACAGAATATGGCGTCAGAAAGGTAGCCGGCCAGTTCTCGGAAAATAAATTAAGGCACTACCCACTCCCAGCTCTATTGATATCTCTTGCGTTCTAACCGCGCCGTCCCGATACTTCCCGGTCCAGGAGTTTTGCGCGTGAACAAAAATATTTTGGCGATTTTTGCGGCCATGCTGGCTCTCCAGGGGTGTCATTCCGAAGCTCCGCCGGCCGTGGAAATCCCACAGGCTGCCGCACCCGTTGCCGATGACGACGTGATCGCCACGGTTCGCGGCGACAGAATTACGCGAAAAGATCTGGAGCCGGTTCTGGAAGAAGGATATGGGCTCAATGTCCTTCTGACCTTGGTTCAGTTAGATTTGGTTGAGCAGGAAGCTGCCAAGCAAGGGGTAGTGGTTACGCCGGCCGACGTGGCCAGTGAGCGTACCATCACGATGAACAACCTTGTCCGCGCCACCCAGGAAATGGATAGCTCCGGCCAGCCCACGACCGAACCCACGGACAATCTCAGCGCCGACCAGCAAGACCAGCTTCTCGAACAGCTCCTGCAGCAGCAGCACGTCAGCCGGGCGGAATTCAACGTGATCCTCCAAGTCAATGCCTATCTGCGCAAGCTCGCCGAGCCAAAGGTGAATGCCAAGTTGACCGATGACGCCGTCCGCCAGCAATTCAACGTCATGTACGGCGAAAAGGTCGTCGTCCATTACATCGTCTGCAACAACATGGCGGAGGCCGCCGAGGTCCGCCGCGATCTGGCCGCTGGCAAAAGCTTTGAAGATGTCGCCCGCGCCCGGAGCCTCGATCGCCGCACCGCTTACACCGGCGGCGAATTGCCCGCGTTTACTCTCCAGGACAACCGGTTCCCGCCCGAGTTCAAGCAAGTGGCATTCGAGTTAAAGAAGGGCGAAGTTTCCGATCCAGTGCAGATCGCCCACTTCATTTACGTACTGAAGTTGATCGATCGAATTCCCCCGGCTCATGCCAAGTTCGAGGACTATCGCGATTCAGTGAAAAAGGAACTTTACGAAACCACCGTCCAGGCTGCCATGAAAGTGATGCGCGACAACCTTGGCCGCATGGCGATCGATTCCTTAAGCGTCCGCGATCCGGTGCTTGCCAAGCAGTGGGCCGACAAAGTGAATCAGAAGAACGGCCAGGTCAAAGATTCCCAGCAGCTTCGTCAGGAACTGGATAGCCAGCATGCCCCGGCAACAATTCCCTCAAGCTCATCGCCAGCGGCAGGCGCTACACGCTAACTCCATTTCTATAAATCAGTTACTGCAATAATTCGGTACACGCAAATTCCAGTTGATTCCGCTACAATTGAGTTTTGTTATGAGCAACCAACCGTTCAAGATCGACGTTTCGTCGCGTATTTCGCGTTTGCCTCCGTACCTCTTCGGCCGCATTAACAAGATGAAGTACGACAAGCGTGTCGCGGGTGTGGACATCATTGATTTGGGGATGGGTAATCCAACCGATCCCACGCCCGAATCCGTCGTGAAAAAGCTCGCCGAAGCCGCGCGCGATCCTAAAAACCACCGCTACAGCGTCAGCAACGGCGTCGCGGGACTGCGCAAGGAAGTAGCGAAGAAATATCAGTCCAAATTCGGCGTGCATCTTGATCCGGAAACTGAAGTCATCGCCACCATCGGAAGCAAAGAGGGATTCAGCCATCTCTGCCTCGCGATGTTGGGCCCCGGCGACACAGCCATCGTCCCCGACCCCGCGTTTCCGATTCACGTCTATGCCGTCGCCATGGCCGGCGCAAACGTCATTCGTGTTCCGCTCGGTAATGATAATGCTTTCCTCGCTCGCATCGAAAAGATGATCGAGGGTTTATACCCGACACCCAAGTTGCTGATCCTGAATTATCCGCATAACCCAACGGCCATGACCATCGAACCGGATTTCTGGGACCGCGCAATCGCCATGTGCCGCCGTCACGGAATTATGATTATCAGCGATTTCGCCTACGGCGAAGTCTGCTTCGATGGATACAAAGCCCCGAGCTTTTTAGCCGCAGCCGGCGCCAAAGACATCGGCGTCGAATTCACCACCATGTCCAAGAGCTACAACATGGCCGGCTGGCGAATCGGATTCTGCGCCGGCAACTCCGAGATGGTCAAAGCCCTTGCCACGATCAAGGGCTATTACGACTACGGAATTTTCGCCCCGATCCAGATCGCCAGCATCATCGCCATGCGCGAGCACGGCGAGGTTCCCGGCAAACAGAGCAAGGTCTACGAAAAACGCCGCAACGTCGTCTGCCGCGGCCTCGACCGCCTTGGCTGGACCTACGAAAAGCCCCGCGCCAGCATGTTCGTCTGGGCGAAGGTCAAAAACGAGCATCTCAAAGGCCAGGGCACGATCGATTTCTGTCTGAGAATGATGGATGAGGCCCAGGTCGCATTAGCCCCAGGCCGCGCCTTCGGCGAAAACGGCGAGAACTGCGTCCGTATCGCGCTCGTTGAAAATGATCAGCGTCTTAAGCAGGCCATGCAGAATTTAGAAAGAGCCCTAATGCCGCGCCAGCCGAAACCGAAGCGGCCGAAGGCCGCGACGACTTAGTTGAGGTGCGGAAATTTGTAAGACATGTTCTATTCGAAAAGCGAAATCCGCGAGAGAGATCATCGCGAAAAGTTGAATTTGCCTGTCGATTCGATGTTCGAATCAAGCTGATCGTCGCACATACACATCGCCAACTTTAGCCAATTCACTTACTAAACCTCGGTCCGCCTTGCTTTGTAAGTCGTCGAGAAATCGAACGGTTTGCGGTTCAAGGCAAGGTTCGGAGGGATCGGCGTCGGGGATAATTGCGTCGACCTCCACGCGTACAACACACGGGGCTGCGTGAATCCACCGCTCGATCTTCGTATGTTTGCCTTGTAGAGCCATGATGTTACCTGTCAAAGAAATGTACGGTTACTAGTTTAGCCGTCCGTTCAGTTGAAATCCACGCCCAAACAGACTTAACCGAGGTCCCATCGGCCAAAAGTTGTTCGAATTCAGCGACCGGATTCGGGACGGCGTCCAGCCGTTCCCGCAGTATTGTCGCAGTCTCAAGTCCATCCAAAATCTGCCAGCCGACAATTCGACGCTCACGTAATCTTTCATCCGCGTGCGCACCAAACACATAGCGTTCATCCCGCACAGCCTGACGGATGTTTTCAGCGATGGCACCCAAATGCTGGTGAGTATATCCAATCCATTGCGCTGAATGCTATGCTCCGGAAAATCCCCGATCCGTGCAGTGAAACCTAAGCTGCCGGCGCACTGTTCGATTCAACATCGCTGGATGAATTGCTTTCGAGAATAGCGGCCTCCGCATCTGTCAATGCATCCAGATGTTTCGTCAGCGGAAACGCCTCTCTGATCGTTTGCATCACCCATTCCCCGCGTGTTTTCCAGAGCTTGGCCATTTTATTTAATTGCCCTTGAGCTTTGCCCAGCGTGAGTTGAGTCAACTTCAATACCTGAATTTGAAGCTGCGGATCGTGCAACGCTAATTCGCATTCTACCGATTCGAGCATCATGCGCTCAGCCAATACAACATAATCGTGCCACAGCCCTAGTGCCCCTTGCATCCGCTTGAACAGCGTTGTCACCGAAGCAGGCAAGCGCACACCCTGTTCCCTGGCCATTTCCAAAGTGTACCGTAGCGATTTTCCGGCAATGCGAAGCTCATGCGGATCGCTACGTCGCGGGCCGGCCAAATCATTCGCCTGCTCGACAAACGCATCGAGCTGAAGATGCACGGATTGCGAGAGCAACTCCTCGATTTTGTCCCTCGCGCCGTCTATTTCGTGGTGCAATCCCCACCATGAACCCAGACGCGCCAACATTCGCGCTGGCGGTGCCTTCTCAGTTGCGCTCTTCACCGCATCATTTCGAATCTCCGTCAATCGCTCCCCAAGCCATCGAGCGGCGGGTTGAACCGCCGGCTGCTTGAATTCACGCAGATGTTCTAGCATCACATCCAAATCGCGCAGCGGCCCAAGCTGCCGCCGCAGGCATTTGGTGACACGATTGAACGGTTTTCGATAACGATTGGACGTCGCCGTCTCAAGCAGATCCGTCGCCGCCTTCAATCGCCGCGTGGCGACACGCGCATCATGAACCGCGTCCTCATCCTCCCCTTCAATCGCCGGCGCAACCAGCTTCCGCAGGTTCTCCACCAGTGAATCGAGATATTTCAGTAGCGGAAAATCATCCGCGTCGCGTTTCGACATGGCCGCAGGATTCTAGCAGGATACGATTAAACCAGAAATCCATGGCCAAAGCAGCGTTGCAACTTTCCCCGTGCTTTGGGATGGTATCTGTGGGTGATCACAGGAAATATCGCCGCGCGGCCGCGTCACAGTTCATGTTTCAGCGGGATTCTGTATACTTGAAATTTGCACCGTTGAAACAGGATGTGGATGGATCAGGAACATCAGAAAACGATCGGCAAATCGGTCACGCTGACCGGCCGCGGGCTCTTTTCCGGCGAGCCGGCAACGGTCACGCTCTCGCCCGCTGAGCCGGACGAAGGGATCACTTTCGTTCGCGAGCAGGACGGCAAAACCGCCCCCATCCGGGCCACGATCCAAAACGTCCTCAAACGCCCGCGTCGGACATGCCTCAAGAACGGCACGCTCCTTGTCGAAACCGTCGAGCATTGCCTCGCGGCCCTGAGCGGGATGGGCGTGGACAACGCCGTCGTGCGCGTCAGCGGCGGCCGTGTGGGAGAATTACCCGCCGGGGATGGTTCGAGCCGGCCATTCGTGGAATTGCTCGAAGAAGCGGGCGTTGTCGAGCAGGACAAGCCAGTCAATGCCCTGATTATCCGCAAGCCGGAGCAGGTTTCGATCGGTGACGCGGCCTTGGCGGCTTTGCCTGGGCCAACCGATCATCTGGAAATTCTGTACGAATTCGAAGCGGCCGCGCCGCTTGGCCGGCAGATTTTTCGCTGCACGCTCAAGGGAACCGATCGCGCCGAATTCGCATCGCAAATCGCCCCGGCCCGCACTTGGGTTTTCGAGCACGAAGCCAAGGAGCTTCAGGCCCGCGGGATAGGCATGCATTTAACGCCCAAAGATCTTCTGGTGATCTCGCCGGATGGCCCGATCGACAACGCATTCCGTTTTGCCGACGAATGCGCCCGCCACAAGGTGCTGGATCTCATCGGCGATTTCTATCTGCTCGGCCGCCCGGTTTACGGCCGGCTCGTCGCCCACAAAAGCGGGCACGAGCTAAATCACATGCTCGCCCGCCGCCTTCTTCAGCAAGAAGAGAATCTCGATCGCGAATCTCTCATTCATCGCGACGCCGCTCTGGATATCCGCCGCATTCAGCGCATTCTTCCGCACCGCTATCCGATGCTGCTGGTCGATCGCGTACTGGAAATCGTCGGCGATCAAAAAGCCATCGGAATCAAGAACGTCACCTTCAACGATATTTTCTTCCAGGGCCATTATCCCGGCACGCCGATCATGCCCGGCGTCCTCATCGTCGAAGCCATGGCCCAATTGGGCGGCATCCTCCTCAGCCAAAAGCTGGAGCACACCGGCAAGCTCGCGGTTCTGCTCAGCATGGACAAGGTCAAGATGCGCCAGCCGGTCGTCCCGGGCGATCAGTTGCTTCTCGAAGCGGTAACCGTTCGCGTGAAGAGCCGTACCGGCCATGTCAGATGCAAGGCGTTCGTCGGCGACAAGCTGGCCGCCGAAGCGGATATTAAATTCATGTTGGTTGACGCCGAACCCATTTAGGCCGCGATCATCTATGCCAAAGATTTCTCCACACAGTTGTGTTGATCCCAAGGCAAGCATTGCCGCCGACGTCGAGATCGGCCCGTTTTGCATGGTGGGGCCGGATGTCGTGCTGGGAGAAGGATGCCGGCTCGTCAGCCATGTCGTCCTTACGGGAAATACTCACGTCGGGCGTAACAATACGTTTCATCCCAACTCAGTCATGGGCGGCCCGCCGCAGGACCGCAGATATCGCGGCGAGCCCACCCGCCTCGAGATCGGCGAAGGGAACGTTTTCCGCGAGGGTGTCACGATCCACATCGGAACCCCCGACTCACAGGCCTGCACCCGCGTGGGGAATCGCAATCTTCTCATGGCCAACAGCCATATCGGACACGACGCTCAGTTCGGAAGCGATTGCGTCCTCGCCAACAACGTCATGATCGCGGGACACGTCCATTGCGGCAATTACGTCAACATGATGGGTGGAGCCGGCATCAATCATTTCGTGACCATCGGCGATTACGTCTTCATCGGCGGCGCCGCCAGGATTCATCACGATGTTCCCCCGTATGTGAAGGTCGATGGGGCAGACCAGATTCGCGGCCTCAACTCTGTCGGATTATCCCGCCCGGCGTACCAGCGGATGAGATCAGCGAACTGGACGAGGTCTGCCGAAAACTCTTCTATCGCCGCAAGCCGCTGGCCCTGGCCCGGGCGATGGCTGAATTCGACTGCATGAACGGTCTCAATCCCCGCGTCAAGGAGATGCTCGAATTCCTGAAGCGGCGCGGCCAAGCGCAAATGGAAGATACCTGGAAAGCCTGCGAAAAGTTTGAAGTGGCCGGCAGATGATGCCGATGGTGTCATATACTTGTTCAACCCGAATAGGATGAAACTCGTTTGACCGACGTTGTTGTTTCGCCGCAGGAGCCGACCGGCCCGGCCCCACAGCCCGGACCCTCGCTGTCCCACCTATCGGCCCGAGGATTGGCGTGGATGACCGTCAATTCGGTCTTCTCCAAAGTACTCGGCACACTCAGTCAAATCATCCTTGCATGGCTGCTGCGACCAAAAGACTTCGGACTCATTGGCCTGACCTTCACTGTCGCAGCCGTGACCGGTATCCTCGCCAATACCGGCCTGGAAGATGTCCTTCTCCAACGCCAAAAACATTTCCACCGCTGGGCCAACCCGGCATTCTGGATATCTCTTTGCAGTGGATGTGTGGCCACGATCGCCATGATGCTCGCCGCTCCGATTGCCAGGCATATCTATCGTGAACCGGCCATGCTCGGCTTTGTGCTGCTGATGTCTCTGGGTTTCCCATTGACCAACCTCTCACTGGTGCCGCTGGCGAAACTCCGAATCGATATGCGATTCCGCACCCTCGCGGTGCTTGGAATGCTCAATAACGCTCTGCTTCCCATTCTGACGATTCTCTTCGCCTGGCGCGGATTTGCCGTGTACAGCTTCATCTGGCCCCGGCTCATCTGCGCGGCGCTGACCGCGGGTACGGCATGGTACCTGGCGCACGCGGTCATCAAACCCCGATTCGATCTTCGCCTCTGGCGGCGACTTATCGGCGTCGGCGCTTCCACATTTGCCACCCGAATCACTTTTTTGTTGGTGACCAATGGCGATTATCTCACGCTGGGCCTGATGTATCCCGCTGCAATCGTGGGCGGATATTTTTTCGCTTTTAATCTTTCCACCCAGACGACCGCTCTGGTTGTTACCAATTTCAACAGCGTCCTCTTTCCAGCTCTCTGCAAGCTGCAAGCGGATGTAAACCGTCAGGGACGGGCCATGCTGCGGGGATTGAGGATGCTCGCCACGATTGCCGTCCCCTGTTGTTTCCTTCAGGCAGCACTTGCTGGCCCGGGAATCCACGTTCTCTTTCAACCCAAATGGTATCCGTCAATCCCGGTATTGCAGGTCCTCAGCATCGGCATGGCATTTTGTGCCCTCGCCTGGCCCGCGGCGTCACTATTGCCGGCACAGGGGCGTTTTTCGGTTCAGGCTGCCATGGCATGGATCAGCTGCGTTCCGTTTTTTATTTTCGTGGCCATCGGCGCCTATTTTTACGGCAATGTCGGCACGGGCGTCGGCGTCGCCGTTTATTGGGCGGGATACTCCCTAGCGAATTTGCGCATTTCTCTCTGGCCCACGGAGTTCGGCTGGGGGGAGATATTTGACAGCATCAAGGGTTCGTTTATCGGCGGTGGAATTGCGGTCGGGATCGCCTCGGCGGCGCGAATGCTGCTGCCATCGTCATTCCAGAACGGCTGGATTGCGATCATGCTGGTGACGTCGATGTCCATCTATCTTTATAGTCTCTACGTTCGAAGAATGGACCCCGAAGCATGGCGGGAATTGGTTCATCGCGCGAGCGAATTGCGAACAAAATTGAGGCGCAGCAATCCGTTGTCTCGATGAAGACACATCCATCATATTCCCTACGCCGCGCGATGTGAGTTGAACCTATGGACAGTATACTGGCGCGAAGATGATTTGTTGCCGTCGATAGATTCAGGTTGGCCCAAGGAGGCGCTGCTTCGAATGAAACGAATTCTTAAACGTCTGCTCGAATTGCTTCCAGGCGAAAGCTCCATGGGCGTCCTCCAGGCGATGCGAAGGTTATGGTATCCAAAGCTTCGTCGCCAGCATTATTTAGAGCAGGCAATTCTTGCGAAGATCGGTCGGCCCGACCATATTTTGAGCGGCCCTTTTCAAGGGATGAAATATATTTCGGTGGCTTATTTCAGCAGCGTTGTCCCAAAAATTCTGGGGATTTATGAATCAGAGTTAACAGGCGCGATCGACGCCGTCTGCAAAGCGCAACCGGATGTGATTGTCGATATCGGCGCCGCCGAGGGCTATTACGCCGTTGGTTTGACCAAACGGAATCCGCAGGCAAAGACCATCTGTTTTGAGATGTATAAACCTGCCCGGGCATTGCTTGCACGGCAGGCGCAATTGAACGCCGTCCTGGATCGTATGTCCCTTCGCGGCTTATGCGATCTGGATTCGCTTCGCGAAGCGCTTGAGACAACGAAACTTCCTGCGGTAATTTGCGATTGCGAGGGCGGTGAAGACTTCCTGCTAAATCCCGATGCGGTCACGAAGCTAAAATCGGCAATGATCATCGTCGAAATTCATGATGAACTTGCACCGGGTGTATCCTCCCGAATTCGCGAGCGTTTCGAGCGCAGCCATAACGTGCAGGTCATTCACAGCAAGAAGCGTACAGTAGAGCAACTTCCTCGCGACGTGGCGCTTTCGGCAGAAGAATTCGAGGCTGCGACGATCGAAAGATGGACAAAAGCGGAATGGTATTTCATGGTTCCACAATCGTCCGCCGGTGTATAAGCAAAGCTGTCGCGATTGATGTTCTCATTTCCCGTACCGGTGGAAATAACTAAAGATGAAAATTGCGGCATATATCCATCCCTGGCGAACGGCGATCTCTCCGACCGGCGTGGGCAAGCACATGATCCACATGGTCCTGGAATTGACGCGCCTGCCTGGCGTGAATCTCAAGCTGCTGACCAGCCGTCGCGATTTAACGGATGGTCACATCGACAGCCGCTCTCCACTGGCGAATTTACCGGCGATGGGGCACCCGCTTTCCCGGACCGCAATGGAGCGGTTGTGGCTTTTGACTGGTCATCCGAAGGCGGATCGGTGGGCAGATGACGCTGACTGGGTCTATTGCCCCGCTGAAGCATATGTCCCGCTGCGGCGGTCTCGTTTCGCCGCGACGATCCATTGCGTCAATTGGTTCGAGCCCGCATTGCCGTGGTACAACGATCCGGGAACGCGGCAAACGCGACGCAGAATGGGCCTGCGATGGAAAATGATTCTTGAGCGCGCCGATAAAGTGCTGACCGTATCGGAGTTTCTTAAGGGGCGAATTCAAGCGCTGTTTGGAACCGATCCGGCGAGGATCGTTGTCATCGGCAATGGAGTTGAGGAAGAATTTTTTGCCGCCGGCCATGTGCCCGGACCTTCTGAGTTTGCGGAGAATCGATACATTCTCGTGGTCGGGGGCCTCACCCAGCGCAAGGGGGCAAATTTTGTATTTCCGCTCGCTGCCGAACTTCAAAGGCGCGATCCCAAAATGCAAATCCGAATCGCTGGCGGCAGCGAACCGGCGTATATGGAGCAGTCTAAGTCGTATCCAAATATCGTTCATTGCGGCTACCAGGGCGTGGATACTTTGCCGAAGTTGATGCGGGAATCCGTTGCGGTGGTGTTTCTTTCACGATACGAGACATTTGGAATTCCTGCCGCCGAGGCAATGGCGGCGGGAGCGCCAGCGGTTGTATCGTCTTTCGCTGCTCTTCCTGAAATCGTGGGTAATGGCGGTTTGGTTGTCGATGCGGGACGGCCTGACCTGACGGCAGAAGCGATTGCGCGTCTGGCGAATGACCTGACCTATCGCAAAACCCTGATCGAATCCGGGAAACGACGGGCGCAGGATTTTCATTGGAGCGCGGCGGCTCAGCGACTCATGTCGGTATTCCAAGGCGGCCGGGAATGACGCAGATAAACCGCAATCAGCCGCGCGTCGCGATGATTCAAGACGGCGCCCGTCTCCGCTACACCGTGCCGCTGGCGATGCAGCGGGCCGGCATTCTCGAACGCGTCTTCATCGATTGGTTCGTTCGCGAAGGCTCGCTCGAAGAAAAAATCGCGGGGATCGGAAAGAAATTCCGTCCGCAACTCGGTCGAAAAATGGCCGAACGCACCTCCCCTGAATTGGATGCTTCGCGCGTGCTTCGCAACCCGGCGATGGCGCTACGTCTGAAATTGCGGATGAACAAATTCGCCAAATCCGAAGATGCCTACATCTGGGCATCGCGCGAAACCGCTAAATGGATCATCCGCAAAGGATTTGGCCAGGCGAACATTTTGCACGGCTTCATCCGCAACGCCGCGCCGGAAGCCTACAGAGCCGCCAAAGCCGCGGGATTGCGCACCAGCGGCGATCAGATCATCGCCCCTCTGGAAGTGGAAATGGCGGAAATGAAGCGGCAGGTCCAGCGCTGGCCCGGCTGGAGCGCCCGCGAGGGAATCGATCTGCATCAGGAATATCTGGATTTCGAACGACAAACCTGGGAATCACTCGATGGCATTACCTGTGCTTCGGATTACGTGCGCGAAGGCCTGATATCCGTTGGCGTCGCTGCAGAGCGGATCACCGTCGCGCCATATCCCTGGCAAGGGCCTGAAGGACCGCCGATAGAAAGAACGAAAAAATCCGGACCTCTGCTGATCGGATTCGTCGGCGCTGTCGGGTTGCGCAAGGCGCGCCTTGGTTTCTGGAAACGGCCAAGCGGTTCAATCCTCAGAAGGTCAGGTTCGCGATGGTTGGTCCCATCATGCTGGATAACGCGCGGCTCGAACCATTCAGCGATCGTGTCCAATTCGTTGGCCCAGTGCCTCATAGCCAAATCGCTGATTGGCTGCGGAAATTCGACATCTTTTTCTTCCCCTCGACCTGCGAAGGCTCCGCCGGCGCTATACTCGAAGCGATGGGCAGCGCAGTCCCGATCATCGCAACGCCCAACAGCGGCTCGCGTGTGCGCGACGGCGCCGAGGGATTTATTCGCTCCTACGACGATATCGGCGGCTTCGAGCAGACCATCCGACGGCTCGACGACGACCGTGATTTGCTCCTGAGCATGGGCAGTGCCGCCAGGCAACGTGTCCTGGCGAACGATTTGAATGCCTACCAGGCGGACTTGTCCAGGTTTTTTCAGAAGCTGATCCAAGGTTAGACGATGCCCGGCGAGCGCAAAAATATTCTCTTTTACTGCGGCGGTTTTCAGCCCGTCGGCGGTGTTGAATCCTTCACAATTGACCTCATCAATTGCCTCCCGCCGGACATGGCGGATATCAGCCTCGCTCTGTGGGGAAAACCCCTGAGAGAGATTCCGAACCTGATGCCGATCAAAGCGTCCGCAGCGGAATTTCACCGCTCCTTTTTTCGATGGGGATGCCGGTGGAATCTTCCCGATCATCTTCTCTTGCCGGCCGGCTTGCGAATGGCGCGGCGCAAATCTTCTGGTCTTCGCCAAGATCATGCCGCTTCAGATCCATCTCAAGCTGCGAAAAGTGCTGGGCTCAAATGGGCGGCCGATTCCCTCGGTGCTGGTGATTCCCTATCGGCCGGCAGAGATGTGGCCGCACGGTCCGGACATGAATCTGCTCAACTGCTTCGACGTCATCGTCGTGCCCGCCCCGAGTTTCGCGGACGATCTTAGGGCGATGAATTTCCCCGGCGCATCGTCGTTCTCGGCTTGCTTCCGCCACCGGCAGCGCCTGTCTCCCCACCACCACGATCCCAGAGCGGCGTCATTCGCCTCGGCTATCTCGGACGGCTCGAACACCAAAAAAATCTCGCATACATGCTGGAGATATTCCAAAACCTGCCCGCATCAACGCCTGACCAGTTTGAACTTCATTTGTTTGGCGATGGTTCACTGCGGCAGGAATTGGAGCAAAAGGCCGCACTGATTTCATCCAACTCTCGAATCGTATTCCATGGAACCGTCGCCGGAAAAGCCAAATGGGACGCGATCGATTCCTGCGATCTCTTCCTCAATACGTCCTGGACCGAGGGGCAATGCATCGTCGCGCTGGAGGTATTGAGCCGCGGCCAGGCCGCTGCTGGCGACTCCCGTCAGCGCACTGCCGTACATCATCGATTCACCGGAAGTAGGGTCTTTGATTCCCCTCAATGATGCCGTCGCCGCAGCCAGGATCGTTGCATCCGTCGCATCACGTTGGAAATCCGGCGAGATCAACTCGGCAACCATTCGCGACAATCCGATCGGAGATTCGGCCGAGACGCAATTGCCTCGGGCTATGTGCGGCTTTTCGGTGAATTATTGTCATCTTTCTAGAGCGCATTTGCTCAACCAATTCTGGTTCAACACGTTAGCGAAAAATGAAGCAGTATGCAGCGAGGAACTAAGGCTTCCGACAAATCACGGCAAGATGTGAGTAATACATGCGCGACCACAGCGGTCCAAATATCATCGGAAGATATCGTCCAGTCATCAGTGCCTGCCACTGTTTGGCAGTCCCCCAGCCGTTCTTCCGGCACATAAAGCGAATTCTCTCGGCGGGCTGTTTTGGGACATAGCGGCGCAATCGAATAGGGCGAAAGCCGGAATTTGCTAACAAGGCTTTGAAAGACCCCGCGGTAAAAAACTGGACATGTCCCGCAGGATTTTTTGTGCGATCTTTCAGATAACTTTTTAACCTGCACAGCGGCAGGTCTTCCAGCGGAACTTCTGCGATCAAATACGAATAATCAATCCGGCTCAGCGCCTTCAGCATTTCTTCCGGATGATCCAAATGCTCAATTACATGGCTCAAAAAGACGACATCGAAATGTCCTGAAATAGAGAACGAGGGGGAAGCGATGTCTCCCGCGCTAATGTCTATCCCCTGCGAATTGTCCCGCAAGTATTGGATTGCAGGCTCAGAGTAATCAATTGCGGCATATCTGCGGGCATAGCCCCTACGTTGGCATTCCTTAATGACTTCGCCAGTGCCGCAACCAAGTTCGAGAATGCTTTCCGGGGCGATGCCGCATTGGCTCATTAGCATGCCGATGGAGTTGGTTTTATCAGTCGCCCCCACCCGCAACCATTCAGCCTCCGCGGCCAAATCTTTGCGGTAAATGGCATCGTACTGGTCGCGCCCGGATTGAGCGGTTGTATCGCTCATCGTCTCCTAATTTGATTGAGGTGGATTATGTTCCTACTCCATATCTTCAAAGTCAAACAAGAAATTCGAAAACCAATTGTGTGCCGTTCGGAGAATTCAAGATGCTTCCGCTTGCGGTGCACCACCGGCAAAGATGTTTGCCACGACAGTTAACATTGATAGGGCCATAAAACCGATGAGTAAAGCGTCGAGATCCGAAAACCCAAATCCTCTGAAGCCGCGAAACAGCCACGTCTCCCAACCCAGCACGAACAGCAAGAGATTGAGCCGCCCACTGCAACGGAGAAAGAGCATTTCGCCGTAGGACATCAGCCAGCCAATCAGAATTCCACCCTCGATGAGTCCGATTGGTCCGTAACGGATATACCAATATCCCGATGCACCGGTAGCGATTGTGGTTCCTTCCGATCCGTTCGCATCGCCGGTGACGACCTCGTTGTACCATTTCCAGGCAGGATCAATCGGCTTGGAATGCCACAGGGCACGAGGCATCGGCGATACGAAAAACCAGAAAATGGTGTCCGGGATCGGACGGATGGCTCCCTCGATATAGAGTGCATTGTGGAAATAGGTATATTTGTCGGGAATTAGCCGATACCCCATCAACCCCTCTGAGAACATACTGTTTCCCTCAATTTTCCCCGAGATATCCTGCAGTGAGCTGCCGACAAATCCCTTGGTACGAAATGTGATCTGGAACTGCACCACAATGAGCGTGATCACCAGGAGCAAGCCGGCCGCGGCGTAAGCTCGAATGCTGATTTTCTTTGAATATGCCGCGGCGATAGCGCTAAATTTGACAAAGAACGCGAATACGACCGGAAGCATGGAGGCGATTACTTCGCCCCGTGTCCCGGTGCCGGTTCCCAAAAGCAGCCATAGCCCCCAGATCCCTACTCCAATAATCCGCTGAAATATATTCCTGCCAACCAGAATCACCCAAAGAATCGCATAGATCGATCCGACCTGTCCGATCTGAAGGATTTGCGCAACGTACCCGCCCCAATTGTAGTTGACGTTTCCGGTTCGGCCGACAGTCCAGGCGACACCTTGTCCGCCGCGGGCAGCGGTGAACTGGTGATACATCGCGGTGTACCAGGGTTCTGAGGTGAATAGAAAAAACGGAGAGATGCCAATGATGAATAAGATTAAGACGAGAATAAAACCAATACCCGGCGTTCGGATGTCGGGCGTTTTTTCCATTAGCCGTACTAAAAATTCGCCCTTCCTGATGTTCAAGCCGATCATCATCGAACAGATGAAAAGGATCGTAAAAAAGGCCGCCTTGGCCACTATCGTGTTGGTGAATCCGGTTTCCGCAGCCTTTTCGGGATTCATAAACCAGAATGTCAGATAGTCAAAGCAAAACCAAACCAGTGTTCCTCCATAAAGCACCACAGCGCCGATTCCCCATCGCTGCGTAAACATGAGCAGCTCGCGCACCAGCAGGACCATGCAAATGATCGTGAGCAGCAGAAAGCTCATGTCGGTCAGGGGTGATAACCCGCCTGCCATCCACGCGATTCCTGACAGCCCCAGTGACGGAACGAGCAGCAGAGGAGTTAATTTCGATCGACCTGAGTCGGCGATGGGAGCAGTAAGATCCGGTGGCGATTCGAACTCGCTCGCTGCCAAATCATAACTCGTTGCGTATTGACTCATATCGCGCCTAGATCGGAAACGCTTCGCAAAAACAAAGACAAACGCTCAATTCCGTATCGGCAGTTCAGGCTACCAAAATCGCCGTTTATGAGCCACCCTAACCCCTGCAATGCTTCTTTTTCCGGGCAAGCCGAACCGCAAAGCCTGCTTACCGGACGCTATCCAGCAGATGCAGCCGCGGGTTGGTCGGTCTCGCGCCGTCGAACGGGGTCTACCGGTTGCCGCCAGAGCAATCCAAAATGCCGCAGCGATTCCCGCACCCCTTCCACGGGGTCAGCTGCCCGACGCCACAAATCCAGCATCGGCGCACAGCCAGCCTTCATTTCCAGATACCGGTCCGTTTTGGTGATTTCCCACAATGCATCGGTCATCGCTTCGACGCTGCGCGGCGAGACGATCAATCCATTCTCCCGGTGCCGCACCAGTTCAACGGCTGCTCCCACGACGGATGTTGCGATAACTGGCAATTCGCACGCGACGGCTTCGTTGATCACCAGCACCAGGGCTCATATTCGCTGGGATGCACCAGCACATCACAGGCATGATAGGCAAGCACGGTCTCCTGAAATTGCAGAAATCCAAGCCATTTCACGCGCGGTCGCGCTGTCTCGTTCAGCGACGCCTCCAGCGTCTTGCGGAGCGGCCCGTCGCCGGCGATTACCACATCCCATTCCGGACGAGCCAGCGCCACGCGCGTGAACGCTTCCAGCAGCACATCCACGCGCTTGATGCCGACCAGCCGTCCGCAATAGAGCAGCCGCTTCCGGTCCGGCGCAAGCCCGTGTTTTTCCCGAAACGCCACCACCTCATGCTCGTCAAAATTCGACAGCGACGAGTAGTCCGGCTCGTATGGAAATAGAAATTCAGGCAGATTGTGATTGAGATAGCTGCGAAAATAAGCCCTGCCGCATGTCCCCATTGGCATCAGTCCCGCCACCCGTCTTAGCACCCACCGCAAAAATGGCCGTTTGACGCGGCGAAGAAGCCACGGCGTCCGGGTATCGGCAAATACATTCGAGTCCGCCGTCAATAGCAGCGGAATTCCCCGGCGATGGGCCCAGCGAATCAGCAGCAGTCGCGTCAGGTCGTTGTATCCCAGAAGAATAATCATCTGAACGCCGTGTTGAATCACATGCTGCTGAATATCACGAAATAGCCGGATATGCCGGAATGATATCGGCATTCCCATCTTGAGGTGATTCTGAGCGAAGAAGACCGGATTCAGCTCCGCCCCAACCCGCATTTGCCACGGCATGCTCGGATTCGAGATCGTGTGTGTGAAGATGTTGTGGACCGATACGCCCTCCAATTCCTTCGCCATCCGCTCCTGAACGTGCAGACGGTAGGGCGTTGGCTCGTTCGAGATGACTGCCATCCGCACCTGGGTTGTGCTTGGCGGCGCTCCCGCGATGGCGCGATTCGCGAATTTGAAACGCTCCTGAGCCTGATTGAAGGCTTCAGCCATTTTCGGCGGAAGAACCATCGGAACCCCATAATTCCTCCTGGTGGCATCAATCTTTTTGACTGATCTGGCCAGCCATTTTTCATCCATCGTCACGCCCAGAAATTCGCAAATACGCCGCAGCGTTTTCTGTGGATTAGCCGTCAACTCGTCGTAGGTTATTTCCAGCAGCCGATCGCCGAGCCGATCGCGCCAGCGGTCGATTTCACCGAGACTGACCAGCCATTCATAAGCTCCTTTGGATTCATAACTCTGAAGCAGCGGGATTTCGTCAGGAAAATAATTCGCGCGGGATCCGTCTGTCGTAAGCGCCGTCCATTTGGATCCCGCTCGTCCCCACCATCGGTTCAAATCATGCTTGCCGACGATCCCATAGCTCCGGTCGCTCGACAGCCGGTCGATCGACCGCGCCACGTCCACGCCGTCTCGAACCAGATGAATAAATTTACATCCCGGACTCAGCGCATCCAGATAGCCGATCCGGCACGCGTTGAACGGGGTCTTTTCCACCATCAACTTCGCGCCGGCTTCCTCCGCCCGATCGAGAAGCAATCGATTGAACCGTCTTCGAGAACGGTCGCTGCACCGGTCGGCTCCCAGCAGAAGGGTGGCAGACCCAATGTGATACAGATTGAGCACATCAATCGTTGGATCGATCGATGCCCAAAGATGATACGGCTCGAAAAAATAATGGACATCCGGATGGTGCTTAAGCACGTCGCCGCACACCGTCGTACCGGATCGCCCGCATCCGATCAGGTAGGCTGAATGAATCGATGGCGCGGGCCTGTCACCCGCATCCGCCTGGGCGATACGGCGATCCGCGGCCCATTTCAGGGCGCCGTATTTGATCGCGCGTCCCGATGCCTTGAGAAAACGATTCACCTCTTACATGCTCCATTGCGAAAATCGACCATCGTCAGAGCCAAGTCATTGTAATCATATTCCGCTCAGGTGATGTGAGGAACACCATCGGCCTGATACAATATTTATGTACTGGATGAAAGTTCTGCATGCCATTCCATCTCTCGACCCGGCAACGGGTGGACCTCCGATGGTGGCAACCCGGATGGCGGCAGCCCAAGCCGCCCTTGGTTGCGAGATGCAAATCGTTTCTTATCGGTTTCCTAACGCAGACGAGCGCGTTACCGCCTCCATCAATACGATTCCTCATATTGACGCAGTGCAATTCCACTATCTGCCGCCGCTGACAAAGCGAGAACGATTCCTCGCCGATGGCGCACGTCGCAGCCTTGCCGCCGTCGTTCCAAAATTTGATCTGATTCATCTGCACGGCGTCTGGGATCCTCTGATTCACGCGGTTGCCAAGCTCGCCCTTGCCGCGGGCAAACCATTCGTGCTGACTCCCCATGGAATGCTCGATCCGTGGGCCATGTCCCAGCGCTGGTGGAAGAAACGACTCGCCATGACGCTCGGATATCGCCACATGCTCAACAGCACCGCTTTTCTGCATTTCCTTAATGCAGATGAGTGCGCCCTGACCGAGCACTCCATTTGACATCACCGGGAAGAATCATTCCCAACGGCATCTTTCTGCAAGAACTCGATCCGCTCCCTGCCAAAGGCGCATTTCGCGCCGCCCACCCGGAGTTCGCCGGCACCAAGCTTGTCTTTTTCCTCAGCCGTCTGCATTACAAAAAAGGCTTGGATTTTCTGGCCGATGCGTTCGCGATCGTTTCGCGCAAATTTCCCGATGCCCATTTGATCGTCGCCGGCCCGGACGATGGCGCGCAGGCCCCATTTGAATCACAAATAGCGCGGGCTGGGAATCGCATCGCGCGTGCATCTCGTGGGTCCGCTTTATGCGGCTCAAAAAATCGCCGCTCTTCGCGACTGTGATTGCTTTTGCCTCCCCAGCCGGCAGGAAGGATTCAGCCTTGCCGTCACTGAAGCGATGGCCTGCGAATCTCCGGTTGTGATCTCCACCGAATGCCATTTCCCGGAAGTGAAAGAAGCCGGCGCGGGCATCGTGGCCGAACTGAATGCTCAGGCGATCGCCACGGGAATTGAAACCATCCTGGGCGATCCACAGGCCGCCGCACAAATGGGCCTCGCGGGCCGCGCCCTGGTCATCAGCCGATTCACCTGGCCCAAAGTGGCCCAGCAGATGATCGAGAATTATCAGCAGGTTCTGGCCGGTCAGATGAGATAGGCAGCAATATCACCCAATTTGCCGCGCTGTGAACCAGCCGAGGGACCAATGAGCTTGTTATCAACCGCAAAAACAGCGCCAACCATGCGTTCGACGCGTCCCTCATCGTCGATGTACATCCTGCCACGCGTGCTGACGCGCGCTTGATGGTTCCGTCGCCGCAGACCACGCGATGGGAAATTTCGTAATCGCGATGATTGGCCCCACTGCCGACCGATGCGAGGTGAAAAAATTCCCGATCCTCGGGATATATATATGCGAAGAAACCTTCGTATGTCGTCGCGAAATCAGCTTCGGTCCGGCCGAAAATCACCGGAAGATTATGCGATTTCCAGAATGTTCCGCCTTTGACATTCGCATCCCAGCATGCCACTCCCGAAGAATCCAGCGAAAAATGCAGCCGGCCTTCGCTTTCCTTCAACGATCTTTCCGCGCGCTGCCGGGCGAAATGCATATAGCTGATGAGCACAGCGAGGAACACAAATAGCGAAAGACGTATGACATCATCAGTATCTGAGATGCGAAAAGAATTACTCGGCGGCATGATCCATGCGCCGACGAGAACTGATAGAAGGGTCGCGAAGATCGCCGCCACAACGCCGCCGCGCCACGCGGCAACAATGACCGCGGCCAGGAAAAACGCCATGACCCCATGCTGTGCCAATCGCCCATCAATACGATAAAGAACTTCAGTCGCTCCCAGTGCAAATACGACAACGATAAACGCCAGAAAGAAGTGTCGCCCTGTTCGCCTGATTTCTGCACTCATGGTGTTCACAAATAACGCAACCCATTCGTGTGCCGCCGCTATTTCATACAATTTACCCGCAACGGCATTCTAAATCCTATCAATTGTTTTGCAAGCAAATCCTACTAATCTTCAAGCACCCGCCGCTTCAGAATTTTCGCTGCCGGACCCGTTACCACCTGATCCGGGGGCACATTATTGGTAACGGTCGCTCGTGCTCCCACTACGGCTCGATCTCCGATCGTAACGCCTGGGCCGACAAATGCGTCAGCAGCTATCCAAACTTCCTCCCCAATCACTATGGGAGGCTTAATCAAAGGAAATCGCCGCGTTGTATAATCGTGCGTCCCTGCGCAGATATGCGCATATTGGCTGATCGTCGAAGCACGCCCGATCGTGATTTTGCCGAGCGAATAAATGATCGCGTAATCTCCGATCACCACGTCATCGCCAATCGACAAATTCCACGGAATCTCCACGAGCGCCGTCGGCCTCACGCGAACGCCCTTGCCTAGCTCCGCTCCAAAAATCTCCAGCAGAAGTCGTCGCCATCCATACCAGTTGTGAAACGACATCCGGAACAAACTCGCTCTGACGATCATCCACAAGGCGCGTTTAATGTTTTCCATGGGTTTCCAGGGGCTGACGACTTGGACCTTCGGCCTCGGGCCGCGGAACGCGACGGCGCTGGAGCAGCAACCGGCACAGCTTGTAGAGCTGGGACCGAAGCGCTCGCGGTTTGATCCAACGGCTGCGGCGAGGCGATCGGCTTGGGTGGCAATACAATATTCGGCGCGGGATTTGTCTCCTTGAGGTAGTTCCGCCTCCCTCCGCCACCGCCAGCCCGCAATTCCTGCCGGTGCCTCTCCCCCTGTGCGGACCAGCTCGTTGTATTTGGCGCGAATGAACAATTCATACGTGCTGATCAAAAGACATAGCGTCAGTCCAGGGCGGCGATCCAGGATCCCGCCGCGGAGGAAATACATGTAGACAAACCGAAAAAACCACGGCAATGCCAGCTTCGGAGCCACGCAATATTTGATGTACCGCCGCCGCGCTACGCGATCGTTCAGAACCGCCACAATCCCGGCCATCTCTCACGATGCCCATAGATTTCCATCGCTTCCAGCGTCGAATACCGATTGTGCTTGGCGATGAAATGCTCCAACCCGCGCCGATCCTCGTGAAGGAGCAGATGCCGGAGATGCCCGGTCGGCCCTGGACGATCATGTGCTCGTGAACGTTCCGCTCTTCATATCGTGCTTCACCGCGCTTGAACAGCCGCAAATTCCACGCTGGGAAATACGCGCAGTGGTGAATTTCCCGCCCCATGAAAATGGTGACGCGATTGAGAAAAAATCCCGCTTCGCGAACATTCTGCACCGGCCGCGAAGCCACCTCCAGAATCTCCTCCTTCAACTGCGGCGTGACCGACTCATCCGCATCAAGAATCAAGAATCCAGGGCGACTCAAACGGCAGATTGGCCAGCGCCCAATTTTTCTGCCGGGCATACCCTTCCCACGCCTTCTGCACCACGATCGCGCCCATATTCGCCGGCGATCTCGCGCGTCCGGTCGGTCGATCCGCTATCAACGACGAAAACCCGGTTCACCCATCCTTTGACGCTTGCCAGCGTATGCGGAAGGTTCAGTGCTTCGTTATGGGTCTGAATCAGGACATCAATCATGGGTGTGTGCCGCCACGTGTTCCATATATATCGGATGTCTGAGTCATTGGTCATTTGCCGGGGACAAGGATGGTGGCAAGATGACTTGAAACTCGCTCCCGCCTTTACAAATGCTGAGTGACAAATGACAAATGATCCCCTATGCGAATCCTGCACATAACCGCCGGCTCCGACGCCGGAGGGGTCAGCCGATATCTCTTCGATCTGTGCAGCACCATGCAGGCCGCCGGCCATCAGGTGGCCATCGCGGGCCAAATAGGCCCCTGGCACGAATGTTTGCACGGCCCCCTGGCCCTGGATCGAAGCCCCCATCAAAGGCGGCCCCTCGGCCTGCTCAAGGCGTCCAAAATCCTTCAACGATATCTGGATGAAAACCCTGTCGATGTTATTCACGCTCATTATCGCAAAGCCACTCTCGTCGCTCGCCGCCTTCAAAAAAATATCCACATCCCCCTTTTATACACACTTCATCTCTCTCACATTCCCCTCGGCGGCCCCTGGCGATGGTTCACCGATTTTGGCGATCACGTCCACGCCCCCGCCAGCGAAGCCCGCGAATGGCTTATGGAAGAGGCCCGAATCCCTTCCGAACGCATCTCCCTCATTCCTCACGGCATGCATACCGAGCGATTTCCAATTCCCGACGCAGCCACGAAACGCGAAGCCCGCTCAAAACTCGGCCTGACCGACGACGATCAGGCCGCCCTACTATCTCGGCAGGCTCGAAGATCCAAAAAACGAATCCTGGCTCATCGACCTCGCGGCTATGTCGCGATTCCCTGCCGCGCCTGCACGTTCTATTAGCCGGCGACGGTCCAAATGAAATCGCGATCCATAGGCAAATCGAACACAAAAGCCTGGAAGATCGCGTACTCATGTTAGGCCATCGCGAGCCTCTTCCGCTCTTGCAGGCGGCCGATGCGCTGCTTCTCCCTTCTCAGCGGGAAGGATTCTCATACGCCTGCGCCGAGGCGATGTGCACGGGCGTTCCGGTTCTCCGCACCCAGACCAGCGGCACGAAAGAGCTGATCATCGAGGGAACCACCGGCCGATCGACTCCGATCGATCGCCAGGCATTTCTCCAGGCCGCTATCGAATTCCTCTCTGACAAACCATCCCTCCAGCGCATGGGCATCGCCGCCGCCGAACACATCCGGCGGAATTTCACATTCGAACGCCAGTTGACCGAAACCCTCGAGATGTACAAACGCCTCACAAAGCCAACCCGCCCCAGGCAGATTTAATTATTCGCGGCATATTTCATCGTTGTTTCATGCTCTGATTTGAAAATGCCGGCGTGAAATTGATCAGCCGCACGGCCTTTTCCCTGATCGAGCTTTTGGTGATGCTCGCCATCATCAGCATCCTGATCGGAATTCTCCTTCCCGCGATGGAGCACGTTCGCCATCAAGGCTACATTGATAAATGCGCCTCTAATCTCCGTCAGATCGGCCTGGCGATTTCCATATATTCCAATGAAAATCAGGGGAACTATCCAAGGACGCTTTACGATCCGATTCAGCCGCTGACCACGGGCACCGGAACTTCCGCGTCCGATCCCTTTCAATCCAGCGGTGTCTCCGCCAACGACCTCACTGCCGCGCCCTTTCTCCTTCTTCGCTCGCAGCACCTTCCCACTGAAATCTTCATCTGCCCTTACAATGACGTGACCACTTATCTCGCCGATCCAGCCGATCCACAGACGCATTCCAATTTCACCAACTGGAAAGAGAACCTCGCTTACAGCTTTGCCAATCCCTACCCCGCGCTATCTGTTGCCAATGCTGGCTATCGCCTGACGAGCCATCTTCGCGGCGATTTTCCCGTCGCCTCCGATCTGAATCCCGGAGCAAAGCCGCCTGTCGCTGATGTCACAAACGCCAATCCCACGGCGACCTCAAAAGTCATCGAAGACGCCAATAGCCTTAACCACGAACAGGATGGGCAGAATGTCCTCTACGCGGATGGTCACGTCGATTTCCAGCCGACCTGTCTCTGCGGCATCGGACATGATAATATTTTCACCAACCAGGCCAACCAGGTGCAGGCATCGCCCGTGACTTCGAGCGACGCGGTCCTGCTCCCCGCGAATTGAGCAACGAAAAATTCCCAGATGGTTGCACCGCCCGCCGCAGCCGAGATAATCCCCGCGGTGAAAAAGCCTGCCATCTTCTTCGATCGTGACAATACGCTCATTGCCAGCGACGGCTATCTCGGCGATCCGGACGGCGTCCGATTGATTCCCGGCGCATCAGGCGCCATCGCCCGCGCCCGCGAGCTCGGCTTCGCCGTCGTCATCATCAGCAACCAGTCCGGCGTCGCGCGCGGCCTGTTTGGCGAAGACGCCGTCATTGCCGTCAACGAAAAGATGGCCCAGCTTCTTCTTCAAGAAAATCCCCGCGCGTAAGATCGATCGCCACGAATTCTGCCCGTTCCACCCCGAAGCGACGGTCGAAAAATATCGAAAAGACAGCGATCTCAGAAAACCAAAGCCGGGCATGATCCACTCCGCCGCCGCAGCCCTCGATCTTGATTTACCCGCTTCCTGGGTGATCGGCGACGCTCCGCGGGATATCGAAGCCGGCTATGCCGCGGGTTGCCGCACCATTCTTGTCAACAATCTCGCCTTCTCACCGTCGCCGGCAACGCTTCAGCCCAGCTCGGTCGATCCGGACGAAACCGTCTCCAGTCTCGCCGAAGCGATGGATGTCATCGCCGCCGATGAAGTTGAAGACGAAGCCCCGGTCTCCGTTCGTGAAACAAACGATGAACTGGCCCGAATCGAACATCTACTGCAGCGGATTCTGGATCAGATTCGCCGAAGCAGCCAGCATCCGGCTGATTTCTCCCTCGGCAAAATGCTCGCCGGAATCACGCAAATCCTGGCCATCGCCTTGGCCGTCGGCAGCTACTTTTACAAACCCGTTGGCGAGCCAATGATGCCGATGCTAGTGGCAATCTTTCTGCAGGTCCTGACCATCTCACTCCTGGTCATGGGCCGCGAGAAATAGCGTCAGTTTGCGTACTTCACACTGCACCCATACGGCTTGGTCTGCGGCGTGCTCACGCTCTTCCCGGATAAAATCTCATCCAGCGCCTGATGAACGTAGTTGATCTTATCGCTGGACTTGTCCCCATCCGGATCGTTGTCGATGGCTCCTTCATAAGCCACTGTCCCATCACTGGTGATGATGAACATGTCCGGCGTATTCGTCGCGTGATACGCCTTGCCGGTGGTCCCGCTCGCATCGTTCAACTCGGGATAAGAAATATTCTGCACCGCGGCCCACTCCTTCGCGGCATCATTCGTCGTAGAAGCGCCGGAATTGATTGCCAGCCAGACCACGCCCTTGTCCTGGTATTGGCTCGCCAGGGTCTGCATGGTCTTTTCCTTATAAACTCGCTGAACGAACGGGCATTCGGGATTGGTCCATTCCAGCACGACGATCTTGCCGGCAAAATCATGCAGGCTGACGTTTTTCCCATTCTGGTTCTGAAGCGTAAAGTCCGGCGCTTTCGCCCCAACGCTCACGCCTGATTCTTTCTGATCGTCTGCACGAGTCCGCCCAACCAAAACAATCGACGCCAGCGCCAGAAGCGACGCGAACACAAAAACCTTTTTTCGCACGGCTGTCTCCTTCGCAAAAGAAATTAAAAAAACAGAAGTCCCGACAATTCTAATGATTGTTGGCGCTCACTGAGCCCAAAACAAGCGAAACATTGATTCCCCGCCATTTTCCCTCTTGGGTTGCGTATCCCACAACCGCATCCAGCGTCGTGGGCGGCGGGGCGATCCCAGCCAGCGCCTGCACCTTAAAGCTGATCAGCGTTCCGCTGCCACTGCTTTTAACCGCGGTGTCGTAGATGTTGTAATTCTCCAAAGCACCCGGAAGAAAATCGATCGATTTCGGCACACCTTGCCG
This sequence comes from uncultured Phycisphaerales bacterium, assembly GCA_963773725.1. Lineage (GTDB taxonomy): Bacteria > Planctomycetota > Phycisphaerae > Tepidisphaerales > Tepidisphaeraceae > PALSA-1353. Next base: position 546,659 of record CAVZCA010000003.1, on the reverse strand, counting down.
CCAGATAAGAGAAATCACGCATTCGCCGGTCTCCGTGGCTTTGGATCGCACATCAGCAACCTCACCCGCATCCACCGGAATCTGACCTGTCCAATCATCAAACAATTCCTGATTCGCCGGACTCGCGGCCGCCGCTGAGCCAAGCGTCAGATCGACCGTTTGTTTTCCCGGAATGCAGACATTCGAGCAGACGAGCCACGAAACCGCCGCCCGGAAGTCACCCTGAAAATCCGCGGGCAAATTCGCCGGTGGCGTTACCTGCGTCAAAAGCAAAAGAGAATTCTCATAGCCAAACGCAACAATATTCCCGGGTTGATCAAATCGGTGCGGCGTCGGAAATTGAAGCGGACCCGCGCTAAAACCATTCGGAAGCGTGAATGTCACCCGCGTTGGCAGGCCCGCGTCCCCAGGATTTTTCCAGTACACATGCCAACCAGGATCGATTGTAAGCCGTACGCCAAGCCAGAAAGGCTTGCCAGCCTGAACGCCAGAAGTATTTGCCAGAAGTTCCGCCCGGACATGTTCCGCTGAAGCCCGCGACACGAGTAAGCAGCACAAAACCCCAAGAGCAAATGCTTTCCTGATCGCCATAGACTCATCCTAGGAGTGCAGTCGCATGCGAACCAGCACTTCCACATTTCCCCCGCCCCCTTTGATCGGCGATCGCACGCTATTTTCCCAAACCCATCCCGCAGCCTCGATATCCCGCCGAACGCTCTCAACCACAGAATCCACCATTTCCTCGGGGACTACCCCCTTGCGCAGGATCGCCCGATCAGCCTCGTAATGTGGCTTGATCAAACTCACCACGACTCCGCCATCAGCTAATATTTTTCGTACATTCGGCAAAATATTCCGCTGCCGCGTCCAACTGATATCAATAGTAACAATCCCCACCGGCTCCGGAAGTTGCACGTGCATCGCATTCGTCCGTTCCATGACAACAACGCGCGAGTCCTTCCGCAGCTTCCAATCCAGGACGCCATAGCCTGTGTCAACCGCATATACCTTGGCCGCCCCACGCTGCAGCAGGCAATCGGTAAACCCGCCCGTGCTGCATCCCAGGTCGGCACAGATCTTTCCGGATACATCAATGCCGAAAAATGTCAGCGCATGATCGAGTTTTGTTCCGCCTCGCGAGACAAATTCAGCCATGAGCGATATTCTCTTTCCCCATCGATCATTTGTCATTGGCAAAGGCGCCTCGGATGGAGACTCGTCAACTTGGCAATTCCGACGTCAGGATCACGCCGATCATCTTCGGCGCCTGGGCGATCGGCGGCTGGCTCTGGGGAGGAAGCGACGATCGGGATGCGCTCGACGCCATCCGCGCCAGCATCGACAACGGCGTCACCACTATTGATACCGCTCCAATCTATGGCTTCGGTCTCAGCGAAAAGCTCGTGGGGCAAGCCATTAAAGGCCGTCGCGATAAGCTCGTCATCGCTACCAAATGCGGCAATCGCTGGGACAGCAAGGAAGGTTCCGGCTCGTGGCAGGATAAAGACCTCACCGGTAACGATGTAACGATTCGCAAAAATTCCAAACCTGAAGCCATCATCTGGGAATGCGAACAGAGCCTCAAACGCATCGGCATCGATGTGATCGATCTCTATCAAATTCATCGGCCCGATGTGGATACTCCGGTGGAAATATCCATGCGGGCATTGGAAAAGCTGCATCAGCAAGGCAAGATTCGCGCCATCGGCGTCAGCAATTTTAATCTCGATTGGCTTCAAAAAGCCGCGGCCGCCGTTCCACTTGCCAGCAATCAACCTCACTACAGCATCATACAGCGCGAGATTGAGCGCGACGTTCTTCCCTTTTGCCGCGAAAGGAACATCGCGGTCATCGGCTATTCCCCGCTGGAGCGTGGGCTACTGGCCGGCGCGGTTGGCCCGGACCGCAAATTTGCCGACACCGATCATCGCTCTCGCCACAAATTCTTCAGCGTCGAGAATCGCGAGCGAATCGCTGATGTCCTCTCCAGGATCAACCCGATTGCCGATGCCCACGATGCCAGTTTCGCGCAGACGATCATTCAATGGACGATTCACCAGCCCGGAATCACAGCCGCCATTGTCGGGGCCCGCAACGCGAGGCAGGCTGAGCACAACGCACAGGCGATGCAGCACTCTTTTACAGCAGAAGAATTCGCTCGAATTCGCGATGCATTCGCCGATTGCGCCAAGGCAATGACCGCCAGCTAAGAGTGAGCCGCCAGCACTGTTCGAATCATCCCCAGCAACCGCTCCCCCTCTTCTGCCCGGAATCGCAAAGACAATTCCGCCCGCCAAACCGGAACGGAAAATTTCTCTTTTAGCCGCGTCAACTTCACCCAATCCTTTTCAGTCATCATCAGCATCTCCGCCCCAGCCGAGACAGCTTCTCGGTTAATCTCATGAATATCCCGCTCTGAATAATCAAAGTGATCGCCAAACTCACGCGTCCCAACGCACACGCCGTCGGCCGTTCCCAGTCGCCAAAAAAAGCTAGCAGGGCTTCCCAACCCGCAAAATGCAAAATACTTTTTACCCGCCAACAACTGAATTGGCATCGATTCCCCAGTGGCCGACCGCAATTCCTGAATCACATGATCGGCATGAAAAATCGGAGCGTGCTCGTTGTATTTCCGAATCACTTCAGAAATTTTCGCAATCTCCGCTGAATCCACCTCATCCGCGTGTGTCACCACAATCGCATCCGCCCGCCTCAGCCCCGAAAGCGGCTCGCGCAGCATCCCGCGCGGAAACACCCGCCCGCCGCCGAACGGCTCTCGTGCGTGAATCAGCACGATCTCAAAATCCCTCACCGCGCAGCGATGCTGCATGGCATCATCAAGAATAAAAACCGTCGTCTCCGGATACTTTTTCAGCGCTTCAGTCGCGCCATGGCGCCGATCGCCATTAGCGATCACCAGCACGCCGCCAGTGGCAAGCAACACCTCCTCATCGCTCAATCCCGCCGCCGTTGATTTATATCCACGAAGCAATACGCACGGCCGCTGATCTTTCAAGCCAGCGGCAAGCCAGCGGACCACCGGCGTCTTCCCCGTCCCGCCCGTTGTAATGTTCCCTACGCTGATCGTCGGCCGGCCCAGCGAATGGATCGGCAAAATCTTTGCATCGTATAGCGAATTGCGCATCCGCATGATTGTGGAATAAATCGGTTCAGCGCAACTCGCCGCAATCCGCATCGCGCTCGCCGCGACGGATCGATCCGACCCATCCATCACTTGCTTAAAATACGCATCCGTCGATTGCTTCATTCACCTATCCCGCGAAGAAAGGCATCGTCGGCTGACGTGAACACAATGGGCGACCGCGAAATCGCACCGAGTTCAAATCCTTCGATCAACTCGCGTGGATCATCAATGTCCCGCCCGGCCATATTCATTCCGCACCATTTCGCCAGCAATCCCAGCATTCGCGGCCGCGATATGCCCATCTCGCGATACGTAGTGATGCGCGTATCGCCGTGGCGTTTGGCCAATCGCCGCCCGTCGGTTCCAACAACCAGCGGCAGATGAGTGTAACGCGGAATCCGGCTTCCCGCTCCGAGCGCAGTCATACAGTAGGATTTGCCGATGCGTGGATTCCAGCAGATCCGTCCCGCGAACGACTTCCGTAACTCCGCCCGCTAAATCATCTACAACAACCGCCAACTGATAAGCAGGCGTGCCATCCGATTTGGCGATCACGAAATCCCCGAGCCGTCGCGCAACGTTGATGGATTGCCGTCCGGCAAACCGGTCGTCGAATTCTACATCACGGTCGATCGCCGCAAAACGAATCGCCGGTTTCCGTCCCGATTGTTCCTCCGCGTCCCGGGCCGAGGCAAACTTTCCGCGGCAAGTGCCGGGATAGATCGTTGCCCCATCCTCCCCATGCGGAGCACTGGCTGCTGAATCCACTTCCTTCCGGCTGCAAACGCACGGATACGCCATCCCGCGTGCCATCAGCGATTCAATCGCCGCGCGATATTCCGACATCCGGCTCGATTGATACACCGGACCCTCATCCCAATCGATGCCAAGATATTTCAGGTCTTCAATAAGCAGCCGATCGGCTGCCGGTTTGATTCTCGGCCCGTCCAGATCCTCAATGCGCAGCAGAATATGCCACCCAAATTGCCTGGCTAAAATCCAGTTCACGAGAAAGGTTCGAGCATTCCCCAGATGTAATGCGCCGGTGGGAGAAGGAGCCAGCCGAGTTGTCGCCATGACGAAAACCGCGGACTATTGAAATGCGAGCGTTTTAGCCGGCTCGGCAGTGTCAATCATCGCTCGAATGACCGATTGGTCCTGGTCATACTGTTGTTGCGTCATTCCGAGCAGATCAAAGCTGCACGGAATAAATTTCTGTTGATAGGGAACGAAAATGATGAGGTTCCAGGAGAGTTGTTGCGACGGAAGGGTCGTCGCCGATCCGATCATCGCGGTCCCCGGCGACGTCAAATAGGTAATTCGCTCAAGCATCGCAAGCCCGGTCTTGGTTGTCAGTTCCCGCACGCGAATCCGATCAGGATGTTTCTGGCTCTGATCGAGCGCTCCCGTGATGAATAGCTGGCGATTGCGGTCAAGCATTGAATCCATCAAAGTCAGCGAGATTTCCACATCGCCGCTGGGCATCGATCCTTCCAGAAATGAGGGATTCATCGGCGGGTCCAGCTTCCAGCCAGCCGGAAGCGTCAGCGTCAGCGGCATGATCTTCAACGGCACATTGATTTGAGGGGCATCCGAACTTTGAACCGCAACCGGATCCTGCGCTGTCGTTGCTGTAGCTGAAGTATTCGACGCGTCCGACTGAGGTCGCTTATCACAGGCGACCAGCATGAGCATCAATGCGGACAAGGCCTGCAATACGACGCGGCGCATCAAAAATCCCTCCAGCCAAAAACTTCAGCAGCATCCCCCGAGAGGCGAATTCGACGGGCCTCGCCTCGCCTGCGGTACGCTAACAAGAAGCGCCGCCCACTTCAAGATTCCGCAAAATCGAACCCGCTTCCATGTAACAAACCGCAATTTCATTTCGACAATTTATTAATATCCCATATATTTGCAGTCCGCAAAACATATAGTTCATGTTATGTCGGCCGCAGCGCGGCTACAGCTATAACACATTTAGGGAAAGGATCAGACTCATGCCTCACCATCCGAATAGTAATGGGCTCAGCATCGTTCAACTCGAAAAGATGCTTGAAGAACGACGATCCAAAATTGGATCTCTCGAACGCAAGCGATCTAAATTTCAACGGCAATTGGACACGCTGGATGCGCAAATCGCCTCGCTCGGCGGCTCAGGCCGTACCCGCGGCTTTCGTCCGCGAAACAAAACCACTCTCAATGACGCCATCGCTGCCGTCCTGAAGAAAAGCGTCGGACCGATGAAAGTCGCCGACATCGCCAGGAATGCCCTGAACAGCGGCTACTCCACCTCCAGCTCAAATTTCCGCGTCATCGTCAACCAGGCCCTAATCAAAGACAAACGCTTCACCAAGGCCGGTGAAAGAGGAACCTACCAACTGAAAAAATAACCGTATCAAGGCAAAAACCCGCGGCACTATCGTGGGAAGGACCCAGCTCAAAAATCTAATCTTTCAGTGACGCCCTGATGCGCTCGCAGCTTTCGATTCTCCAGCCCGGCGCAGTCCCATCCCGCACATCCGGGAAGAATTCCAGCAGATTCTCCGCGCTCACGCCCCAAAGCCCGAACAATTTCACGCCCGGCGTGTCGATCACATATCCCCCCATCTCCAGCCGATACCGCCGCGCGGATGTCGTCGTATGTCGCCCCTTGTCGTTGAAATTGCTGATTTCCCCGATGCGGATATCCAGCCCCGGCTGAATCGCGGCAATCAGCGTGCTCTTTCCCACACCGCTGTGGCCGGCCAGCACGGTCGTCTTTCCCGCCAGCGCTCCGGCCACCGACTCAATACTCTGATGTAATTCCGCGCTGGTTTGAAACGTAATAATCCCCAGGCTCTGATAATGCCGCATCACATCCTGCGCTGCGGCATAATCGCTCCGTGATTTCTCATCCACATTCCCCAGGTCGATCTTGTTGAGACAGAGCAGTGGAGTCAGTCCCCCGCTCTGTGCCGCGATCAGCATCCGATCCACCAGCCCCCATTTCACCATCGGCCGTGCGATGCTGGCGACAATCAACATCTGCTCCGCATTGGCCACGATCGGATGCTGCGATCGCGCCTGAAAACTATCGGCCCGCGTCAGGATCGTCTTCCGCGGCATGACCTGCTCGATCACAGCCTCGCGCCGGCCGAGTTCGTCCAGCTTCGGCGTATCGCGAAAACGCACGAAATCCCCAACGACAATCGACGTCGCCGCCAGCTTCGACAAAGTTTTCCGCGTGACGCACAAACGCGGGCCGGTCGGATGATCCACTTCACAAAATCGCGAATAGACCTGCATCACCTGTCCGACGGGTAGGCTGTCTAAATCGGCCGCCTGCCCCTCGGCCCGAAACAGCGCGGTCTGCTCCATCTTGTTCTGCTGCGCATTTTTGATCGCGGGCTGAACCGCTGGTGTGATTCAAGACGATCGGTTTCGTTGTCGCCGTGCCCATCTCCTTCTCCGCGCCCGTCGAGAAAGCGGCTGGTCAGATCCTTCTCCCGGGGAGGTTTTCGGCGTTGTCCACTCATCGTTTGCCACATCAGCGGCAAGAAAATGGTGGCCTCTGGTCAATCAAAACACAAGCTCCGCTGCAACATTCGGCGTTTGGCAATCGCATTCGGCATTGGCAATTTGATTGTCCGTCCCCACTGAACTACATTGTTACTTTGGAGACAGCATTGTCCCTTTCGTTGCACCAACTGGATGAATACGAAAAAAAGGAAAAGTGCGGCCTCTTCGGCATCTGGGGCACGCCCGCGGCTTCACACATCACCTATCAGGCCCTCTTCGCCCAGCAACATCGCGGCCAGGAATCCGCTGGCATCGCCGTCACCGACGGCAACTGCCCTCGCCGGCCACACCGGCATGGGCCTGGTCAGCCAGGTCTTCAAGCCGCGAATGCTCGAGGAAGAACTCAAGGGCCACGCCGCCATCGGCCACGTCCGCTATTCCACCACCGGCTCGAGCAAACTGTGCAATGCCCAGCCGCTGCTGCGGCAATTTCTGCTGGGCCCGGTCGCGGTCGCCCACAACGGCAATCTCATCAACGCCGCCCTGCTTCGCCGCGAATACGAAGCAGCACGGCCACATTTTCCAAAGCACCACCGACACCGAAATCATCGTCCATCTTGCTCGCCAAACCGACGCACGCCGAAAAACACGATCCGCTGCCGCACGTGCTGAAGCATCTGCAAGGCGCGTTCAGCCTGCTGTTTCTCTTCCCCGATCGGATCGAAGCCTGCCGCGATCCGTGGGGCGTTCGCCCGCTGGTGCTCGGCAAAACACGCGATGGCCTCTGGTGCGTCGCCAGCGAAACCTGCGCCTTCGACGCCATCGGCGCGACCCTCGTGCGCGAAGTCGAGCCCGGCGAAATCGTCCGCATCGACGAGCACGGCATACACTCCCGCACCTTCGACAGCCCCGGCTCAGGAGCGCGCCCATTGCGTTTTCGAGCACGTCTATTTCGCCAACCCCGCCAGCAAGATCTTCGGCCAGACCGTCCACCTCGTCCGCCAGGCCATGGGCCGGCAACTGGCCATCGAAGCGCCGGTCGACGCCGATTACGTCATGCCGATGCCCGACAGCGGCCGCTCCGCCGCCCTGGGGTTTGCCCGCGAATCCGGAATCCCCTTTGAGGAAGGAATCGTCCCCAACCGCTTCGTCGGCCGCACATTCATTCTTCCCAACCAGGTCGCCCGCGACCGCGCCGTCGCCGCTGAAGCTCAACATCATTCCCGACGTCGTCGAAGGGCAAGCGCATCGTGATCGTCGAAGATTCGGTCGTCCGCGGCACCACCACCCGATCCAAAATGCGCGCCATCCGCCCCGCCGGCGCCAAGGAAATTCATCTGCGCGTCTCCTGCCCGCCGATCCGCCATCCCTGCTTCTATGGAATCGATTTCCCCACCAGCGAAGAACTGATCGCCCACAACCGCACCGTCGAGCAGATCCGCGAATTCCTGGAAGTCGACAGCCTCGCCTATCTCTCGCTCGATGGCATGCTCTCCTGCATGAAGATGCCCAAGGAGCATTACTGCACCGCCTGCTGGAGCGGCCACTACAAAATCCCCATCGATCAGCACCACCAGCAAATTCAGCTTCGAGCGCGATCAATTGCAGATGTTTAATAAATGATAAGCCACTGTCATCCGGGTCATTGCAACTCATAAAGCCCTACCAACCAATCGTTTCCACGCAAATCAGATCGCACACATTAAACTTTTCTGTATCCATTTCATCTGATCGAACACATTATGGTAAATGACCGTGACACCTGACCAATCCGATTCGTCGCTTCTTCAGGAATACGCGGCTGACCGCTCGCAGGATGCGTTTACCGAGCTCGTCTCGCGACATTCCAATTGGGTCTATTCCGCCGCCCTCCGCATGGTGCGCGACCGTCATCTCGCCGAGGACGTTGCTCAGGCCGTCTTCCTCGTGATGGCTGACAAGGCGGGCAAGCTCACCGCCATTCCCCTGCACCGCTGGCTGTTCAAGGTTACCCGCTACGCATCAGCCAACGCCCTTCGGGCTCGTTCCCGGCGTGACAAATACGAAAGGCGCGCTGCCATGGCCACCAGCGAAACTCACGAACCCGATGCCGACAAGATGTGGCAGGACATCGCCCCCATGCTGGACGATTCAATGAGCCGCCTTCGCTCCAGTGATCGCGATGCTCTGCTCCTCCGCTTCTATCAGCAAAAAAGCATTGCCGAAGTTGCGCGGCGCTCGGCGTATCAGAAGGGGCAGCCAAAATCCGCATTATTCGTGCCATCGAAAAGCTGCGCGATGTACTGCGCCGCCGTGGAATCACCACTCCCGCGGACGCGCTCGGCATGGTCCTTCTCACTCATGCCACTCACGCCGCTCCAGCGTCTTTCGTCGCGGGCTGTGTACCGGCATCCGCCTCAATCAAGGCAACCGCTATCTCCAAAGGAATTTCTATCATGACACTCTCCACCAAAATAAAAATCGCCGCCGCACTGTTACTTCTCGGCGGAGTCTCCATCGGCGCCGGGGCTTTTTATATGACAAGCTCCACCGATCGTCCCGAAGTTATCCCCGAGCAAACGCCGCCGCCGGCTGTCGTCGCACCGGTGGAGACCAACTTCGGATTTGATCCACGCATCGCGCCGTTTGTGAGTGATCGCACGGATATGATTCTCACGATTGATATCACCAAAATTAATCTGGACGCCTTGGCCGCCGACATGCAAAAAGAACTGGGCCAATCCAAAATGGACGCCCCATCCGCCGCGCGAATCAATGGCATGATTCAGATGGGCCTGTTCGCCGGCAAACAATGGATCGCTGGTTTTAAGCAGGCGGGAGGCGAAAGCTTCTTCATGCTGAGCCGATCCGATGAGTTGACGATTGGTTCTAGCGGCGGTTCTCCGAGTTTTCTGCAACTATCCGGAACGATGGTTTTTACAGCGGATTCTTCCGCTGCCGCCCATAACTTGGAGAGATACCTGTCAAATGTGATTTCCCGTCCAATGAAAGTCATCGGCAATAGCGTAGTGGCCGAATCATCATCACCCGCCCCCCGGCACATCGACCCACGCCCCGATCCGCGCCCGGCGCTGGCCGCGGCATTGTCCGCATCGGGCGATACCTCGATCAACGTGGCCATCAACCCATCCAGGTTGAAGCAGATCATTCGTAAGCTCATGGCAACCGGCAACATGACCCCGCCCGTAACCGACGATGAATGGGTGGGTCTCGAATATACGTCGCTGCAACTCGTGCTTCCGCCGGCGGAATCCCCGGGCATGGTGTCCATCTCTCATTACAAAGACCCCTCGTCAGCTGAAATTGGCAAAGCCAAGGCCATCGAGCGAATGAATCGCGTCAAACCGCTATTGGGCAAAGGGTCGCCTCTCACCGAGCAGATGCAGAAATTCATCGCGACAGAAAAATTCACGGTCAATGGGAGTGACGTTGTTGCGACACTGGACCTTCACGCCTACTGGGACCTGGTCTTTGCAGCCGTCCGCATCGGTACTCAGCCCCCGGCGACTCGCCCGCACGGGCTGGCGAATTGAGCGGCGCCCGATCTCAGCGCGGCAGCGCCGCCGCCCACCGGTCCACGATATCGCACAGGAGATGCACGATCAGCACGTGCATCTCCTGAATATGTGAAGACATATTTCCCGGCACGATAATCGCATGATCGCAAAGCGCCGCCGCCTTGCCGCCGTCCCGTCCCAGCAGCCCGACAGTAACAGCTCCCTTTTCTTTCGCAGCGTGCAGTCCGCGCAGCACATTTTCCGAATTACCTGACGTGCTGAATCCCACCACCACATCCCCCGGCCGCGCCAGTCCCTCCAACTGCCGCGCAAAAACATTCGCATATCCAAAATCGTTGGCGATGCACGTCATCGCCGTCCCATCGGCGCAAAGCGATGTCGCAGGGAGTGGCCGCCGCTCGCGAAGAAACTTTCCGAGCAATTCCTCGGCCAGGTGCTGCGCATCGGCAGCGCTCCCGCCGTTGCCGAACGTCAGCAGTCTGCCCCCATTGGCAAATGATTCGCACAGCAGTTTTCCCACCTCCTCGATCTTCGGGGAAAGTTGCTGGGACATCGCGATGCAGCAGCGCCGCATGATCGTTAATGTAATATTGAATCAGCTCGCTCATACTCCGAATTCTCCGGCCGATTCGGGCCGCAATTGCAAAGCCGCGTGCGAATTTCGGATTTTCCGCTTTTCCCCGGTAAGATAAACCGTTCATGGTTTCGATCGTCATCCCGATCTTCAACGAGCAAGAAAATTTGCCCGAGCTTCGCCGCCGTCTGGCTGCTGCGATGGAGACTGCCGGCGAACCGTGGGAAGCGCTATCTGGTTGATGACGGCAGCCGCGACGATTCCCCGCGAATACTTCGGGAATTTCACGATTCCGACCCGCGGTTCAAGATCGTTACTCTCTCCCGCAATTTTGGACATCAGCCCGCCGTCTCAGCCGGGATTCATCACGCCGCCGGCGACGCAGTCGTCCTCATCGACGGTGATCTCCAGGATCCGCCCGAAGTCATTCCCGACATGATCCGCAAATGGAAAGAAGGATTTCAGGTCGTCCTTGCCCAGCGAGCCAGCCGGCCCGAAGGCGGCCTTCGCGGCATCGGGTTCCGATTGTTCTATCCCATTTTACGCCGAATAACTGATCTCCCCAGCACGCCCGACGCCGGCATCTTCGGCCTGATGGATCGCGCCGTCGTCACCGAATTCAACCGCCTTCCGGAGCGAAACCGCTTCATCCCCGGCCTGCGAAGCTGGCTCGGCTTCCGCCAGGCCAGCGTGCTTTATGATCGATCCGACCGCGCCGCCGGCAAACCCAAGCAAACGCTTGGCCGCCTCATCCACTACGCCGCCGACGGCATGGTCAGCTTCAGTTACAAACCCCTCCGCGCCGCGACTTGGCTCGGATTCTGCGCCTCAGCCGTCGCCTTCGCGCTCGCTATTTTCTACGTCATCACTTTCTTCACCTGGCACAAGCAAATTTCCGGATTCACCACGGAAATCGTCTGCATCCTCTTTTTCGGCGGCGTCCAACTCATCTCGGTCGGAATTTTGGGCGAGTACATTGGTCGGATATATGAAGAGGTGAAGCAACGTCCGCTCTACATCGTCCGCGAGCGGCTTGGCGTCGGGGAAAAAAGCGGCAGCCAAAAATCCTGACCAAATAAAAATGGCGAAACGAATTTTCGTTTCGCCACTCATTCAATCGGATTGACTCATTTATCGGTGATAGCCGCCGTAGTAATACGTCACGCCGCCATATCGCACCGGCGCGGGGCTGGCGTAGCGATGGTAATACCTGTACGACGGATAACTATACGTGTAGTACATGTACGCCGGCGTTGGGGCATACACGACCGGCGGAGCCGCATAAACCACTGGCGGCGGTACATAGGTGACCGGTGGTGCCACGTACGTGACCGGAGGTGCATAGCAAACGGGAGGGGCCAAATACGGTACGGCGAAGAACGGCGCGGGGAAACTAAACCCAAAAAAGAAACTCGGCCGTGCCGACGCAACGCTCGGCAACATCGCCATCAAACCACTCGCAGCAAACATCGCAAGACGTTTCATGACAAGCTCCTTTCAATCCCTTCACAGATCATACGCGCCGTATCGACCCAAAAGATGCAGCTATTCTAATGCCCCTTCAAACATGGACTTGCGTATAAAATCCGATCCACCACCAGATTGTCACGATGCACGGCCTCATCGTAAGCCGCTTCGGCCAGCAGTTCCCGAATCTGCTGACTCTTCTTCCCACGGATTCTTCCCATGTCCGCGGCCGAATAATTGCTCAATCCCCGCGCGATGATTTTCCCATCCGATCCTTGAATCGCCACGACATCCCCTCGATCGAAATCCCCCTCTACCTTTACGATCCCCGCCGGCAGCAAACTTTTATTCTGCTCGACCAGCGCGCGGCGAGCGCCATCATCCACCACAATCGTCCCCGCCGGCCGCGCAGCCCCGATCCATCGGCTGCGGCTCGAACGCTTCTTGCTCGCCGCCGCGGCGAACAGGGTTCCTAACTCTTCGCCCGCCAGCAATCGCGGAAGAATCCGATCCATCCGGCCATCCGCGATGATCATCGCATCGCCCGCTTCATTCACCATCTGCGCCGCTTGAAGCTTGGAATCCATGCCCCCCTTGCCAAATTCCGATTTCTCATCCCGCACAAGGTTCCGTCCATCCTCTACGCGCGTGACAAGCCGCACCGGCTGATTGTCCTTGCCGAGCAATCCATCCACGACCGACAAAAGCACCAGCAATTCCGCCCGCAGCGCATCGCGCCAGCAGAGCGGCAAGAATATCGTTGTCACCAAAAGTGATTTTCACCAGCTCAGCGGTGCTGACCGTGTCGTTCTCGTTCACGATCGGAACAGCATTCATCTCATGTACGGCCGAAATGGTATTGCCGAGATTGAGGAACCGCGCCCGATCGTCAATGTCCTCGCGCGTCACGAGCAATTGCGCAACCGGCAGACGATGCGGCTCAAACGCATCCGCCCAAACGTCCATCAACCGCCGCTGCCCGACCGCGGCAATCGCCTGAAGCTTTGCCAGATCCGTCGGTCGTTGATTCAGACCGAGTTCCCGCAACCCGCACCCGATCGCCCCTGAACTGACAATCGTGACTCGAACCCCATCCTTTCGTAGCTGAACCACCTGCTCAGCGATCTTCGCGACGAATGGTGCATCGAGCCGGCCCTGGCTGTCGCTTAGCAACTGTGTGCCGAGCTTCACCACCAGGGTGCGGACCTTCCCAAGATGTTCTAGGCGGTTGGCCATCGGCGTAGCCATTGTCGCTATCCCCTGTTTCTCTTTCAAACCCTTGGCTTATCCATGATTAAGATAGCAAATCTATTATTTACGTAAGCTATTATTGAATAACGAATTAAATCACTAATCTCCCCTTAGCTAGCTCATCGAATGTTAAAATAGTGAAGATTTATAATGGTCATTTCCGATACTCAAATTGTCGCAAGTTACCTAATTTAACATGCGGCGGAAAAACTTCACGGCGGCACGGAAGCCTCCATATTTCACTAAGTGTGTTCCTCCAGTACGGAAGCTCGGGGAACGCAATGGAGATCTGTGTCCATGAGCTTATCAATCCCCAGCACCACACTCGCCCAGCGTTATCTCAAGCCGCTTCTCGAGGGCGACCGCGCCGAATGCCGGAAGATTATCGAGACTGCTTTCTTTGAAGGCGCGACTGCTTACGAGCTGATCACCGAACTGCTCTGGCCGACGATGGAACTGATCCAGTCGCACTATCGCGAAGACCGCATCACCCAGAGCACGCTCAATCTGGCCACGCGCCTCAATCGCAGCATCACCGATCAGGTCTCCGCCAAGCTCGAACGCCGCCCATCCAATAATCGCAAGGCTCTAATCTTCTGCGGCGCGGATGAGCCGGAAGAACTCGGCGGTCAGATCACCTCCGACCTGTTCGAAGCCGACGGCTGGCTGACGCGCTTCGCCGGCGGCGGGGTGCCGGATGATGAAGTGCTCAAGCTCATCGGCGAATTCCGCCCTAATCTGCTCGTCATGTTCGGCACGCTGCCCAGCGGCGTTCCTTCCGTGCGAAAGCTCATCGATTATCTCCGCGAGGTGAACAGTTGCCCGGAGATGCAGATCATGTGCTGCGGCGGAATCTACAAGCGGGCCGAGGGATTGTCCGAAGAGATCGGCGCCGACCTCTACGCCCCCGACGGCGCACAAGCTGTTCAGGCCGCCAACGCCAACCCGAGCCGCAAGGCGACGGTGGATCAGCAAACCGTCGGCCGCACGCGACGTATTCGCAAGGCCGCCGCGCGGAAGGCCGCCAGTGCCCAGCGTCAACTGGTCAAAACCCATCCGGGCGAAGAGGCCGAAGAGACCGAGTAGATCGGGGCTTCGAAATCCATACCGTGCAGGGATGCATGAAGCGGCGGCGCCTCCAGCGAGGCGCCGCTGGTCTTTTTTGCGGAATGTTTCGTGGATTTCCACTTTCGAGCCCGGCAGATAAGATGGCCGGCATGAACAAGACCGCAATAACCCGCCTGATTGCCATTGCCGCACTCTCCTTGATGATGGCCGGCTGTCTAAGCAGTTCGCTGCCGGTGGCACCGCCGGTGACTTCCGCTCAATTGGCCGTGATTCGCGATCAATACCGAAGAACCGATGCCGAGGCCCGCGTTGGGGTGGTGACGGCTGTCCTGCCGGGCGCGCATCTCGTCTCGGTGGGGAGCATTCCGACCAGGGACTTTTCGATCGGCGACGTCATTTCGTTCATCGATTCCAACCAGGCTTTGCTGACGATGGGGCATGTTGAAACGATCAACCAGAATTCGATCATCGTGAAGTACGATCCCCCGGAGAAAACCGGACGCGAGCCGCTCGTCGGCGATATGGGCGTCCGGGCGATCCACTAGAGCATATTGACGCCATGCGACCTCGCCTGATTCTCGCCAGCGCCTCGCCGCAGCGCCGGCGGCTATTGTCCGAGGCGGGGTACGATTTTTTAACACATCCGGCTGATATCGATGAACTCTCGGTTGCCCGGGGTTTGCCGCCTGCGGAGGCTGCGGTACGCATCGCTCGCGCGAAGGCGCAGGCTGTTGCCGGCAAATTTCAGGATGATGTGGTGCTCGCCGCCGATACGGTTGTCGGGCTTGGCGAAATGATTCTGGGCAAGGCGGCCGATGCTGCGGATGCCCGGCGGATTCTTTCGCAACTGTCGGGAACGACGCACGAGGTCATCACCGGCGTTGCGGTGATCTATCTTCGCTCCGGCCTCTCACTGGTTGAGCGGGTGATTTCGACGGTCGAGATGAAGCCGCTCGCGCCTGGGGAGATTGACGCTTACATTGCTTCGGATCAGTGGCAGGGTAAAGCCGGGGCGTATGGGATTCAGGATTCGGATCCGTTTGTCCGCCGAACGGCGGGGTGCTGGACGAACATCGTTGGCTTGCCGATGACGACGACGGCGAAATTGCTTGGGCTGGCGGGGATTGTTGCGGGCGGGACGAAACTGAACACAACTGAACGGAACTGAGCGCTTTTCGGTGTTTTGTTCGTTTTACTATCTACTAAACACGCGTTTTTGAGCGAATTTTCCACGACGACACGACGACAGATTGTTTTTGACACAGTGAAAGTTTTGGACGTGTTTTGGATCGCGATCATTCAGATTTTTAACGCGGAGGTCGCGGAGAACGCGGAGAACAGAATGAGCCGGTGAAATGGGGGTCAGTTTGGGAGTGCGATATCTCACTTTGTCTCAAGATATCCCGGTTTAGAGAAAATTTCTGATCGTATCAGGGCTTGGCCAGGGGTGAGTTCCCATTTTGTATCAGAATGTATCAGAATGTCCCGCTTTTTGATGGAGGGCGGCGCTTCGCGAGAAAGTTGAGCAGTAGAACATTTGAGCAGTAGATGTCTGACTTTGTCTGAAAGTGCCCGGTGTTTCGCGAGAAGCGTGATCCTCGTTTGATGGAGCACGAAGAGAGAAGTATTGCTCCTCTATTAGAGTGCGCATCTGGTGAAAGTTTTGGGTGTGTTTTGTGAGAATCGGCGAAGAATTATTTTGGTGGAATGGATTCGCAAGGTTTTGGAATTGGCTTACTTACGTCCCTATGCCGCCTTTTCGATGGGACTAAAAAATTTGCTCCATATTTTGATTCGTTGCTGGTAAATTGGTGCCACTTTGTCATGGCATGTCATCTGGGTTTTGGAGGGAGGAAAAACATGCGTGGTAATGGCGGGAGAGAATTAAAATCGGGTCGGGCGATCGGCCTATTGCTTGCGCTATTGGTGCTCGCGGGAGTTGGGGGAACGGCGCGCGGGGATTATGCGGGAACGGTTTTGTATCCGCTTTTGGCGCCGGCTGGCGATACGGGAGCAATGTATCTCAATGCGGGCGATGACACCGGGCAAATTGCAGGAACGATTGGTCTGAACTCAGTTCTTTGGCCCGGCAGTTCCGCATCCGTCAATGTGGACCCCGGCGTATCTTTTCTCATGCTTGCCATATCGGGCAGCCAATTGGCGGGTCATAACGGCACCGGTGCTTATATCCAGAACGGCGTTTCCGGTCCGGGCGTGGATTTGAGTCCCGGCGGATTCAATTATTCGGAGGTCCTATCCACCAACGGCACTCAACAAGTCGGGGTGGCAGCAACATCAGTCACTGGGATTTTAGGCTTAAGCTCCGGCGATAACGCTTACGTCTGGAATGGAAGCCTGGCAACGGCGGTGGATCTCAATCCAGCCGGATTTAATTCGGCCGCTCTGGGAACCAACGGCACGCAACAAGTTGGCGAGGGAGCAGGGGCGGCGACCGGAAATAAAATCCATGCACTTCTCTGGAGCGGGAGTTCTGCATACGTTGATTTAAATCCCACCGGATTCGCCATTGGCTCGGTGGCCTACGCGATCTATGGCAATCAGGAAGTCGGCGACGGCGCTCCGCCCGGAACGAATCCTCTTGATACTCTGGCGGGAGCCAATGTTCATGCCCTGGAGTGGAGTGGCAGTGCCGCATCGTACGTCGATCTGAACCCGGATGGGATTTTGATGTCGGAAGCGGTTGGAACAAACGGCACCCAGCAGATCGGCGTCGGATTCGTCACGCGCACCTCAAGCCCAGAAGCATTCCTCTGGAACGGCTCAGCGGATTCAGCGGTCAATCTGGAATCGCTTCTCCCCTCAAACGATACGTGGACGACTTCGTGGCCCTACGGCATCGATCCATCCGGAAATGTTTTCGGATATGCGGAGGATTCGAGCGGCAATTATTTCGCGGTCGAGTGGTCGGCGGTTCCAGAGCCGGCGGCGGGGGGATTGTTGGCGATGGCGTGCGCGGGGGGTCTGCTGAGGCGGCGCAAAGCGTCAAGGCAAATAAAAGTAACGCGCAGGTGTTCTCTCTCGCCTGTTATCGCTCGGCCAAACGCCTTTGCAACTGTTCGAGATGATATACCCTCCGCGCAGGAGACCTCATGTTAGATGGTTTTGACAAACTGCCCGTTGCGAATGAGCCGATATATTCCACCACTTCACCGAATGAAGATATCGATTTGTTCCATGGACCCGCAAAGATCAAATCGTCATCAGGGATAGAAATTACCGGAGATTGTTTATTGAAATGTCGTTGGCTGCCAAGCCCAAAGGTACGGTTCGATTTCAACACTAACTCAAATAGGATGGCGGCAGTCGGAATCTTTGCGAAGCAGCGCGATGACTCTGTGCAATTGGAATTTGACGCATTCAAGCCACCGGGGTCTTGTTTAATAACTAGTTCGGGAGAAACGATTAGAGGACAGATATTCGGTGGTTGGTCCGTAGCGAAATCAAATGAGTTAAAGGTTGTTTACTTCCATTTAGCGAATTGGCCGCATGTTCACGGAAGCTTTGTTCGTTTTAACGACTCATCTCGAAAACCGATCGCCATCGCAGGTCGCTTCGAATTGCGGGTGGACGACTGGCAAGTAGTCATAGATCCTGTCCATAATCATTCAGAGTTAACCGAGGCGATCGGCGAGGCGGGTGGTTTCGGCATCACCCATGTCGGCCTGCTTAGCCGAAGTTCACAGAAATTCTTTGATGCGGATGAAGCCGAAAATATCCTACTGGCTCTGACTTATTTTTTTGCGTTTGCGCGAGGTGGATGGTCTGGCCCCTTCCTTCCAGTTGGGTTTGATACACAAATGGGCAAAGTTTGGTGGAACTTTGGCTTAAGCTTATGTGATAGATGGAAGGATACTGACAACTGGTTTGGGCATGAAAGCGGAAAATCACTAACGCAGTTGTGGCCTATGTTTTTTCAGCGATGGCAAGATGAAAATTGGAAAAATACACTGAAAACGGCGATTTGGTGGTATGTTGCCGGAGCAGAACAAGCTGGCGGATCGGATGCGGCACTTATAGTTGCTCAGGCGGGTCTTGAATTAATTTCCTGGGTAAAGTTGGTTGAGACCGAGAAGGTTCTCAGCCCTGCTGATTACGAAAAGCTACGAGCTGGCGAAAAACTACAGCTTCTTGTAGAGGCAATGAAAATGAACACAGACATTGATCCGTCCCGAAAGGCTTTGCTCGAGCTTGCGGCAGATCAAGGATGGTCTACTGCTCCCTGGGCGATAGCGGCAGTGCGAAATGGTCTCATCCATCCGAAGAAGCGAGAGCATCTTGATGGACAAGGTATGGCGGTCTATGAAGCCTATACAGTTGCCATGCATTATTTTGAGCTAGCGATACTATACGTCTGTGGATATGGCGGCAGCTACACGAATAGGCTGACGACCGTTTGGCGCGGCACTACAGAATGCGTTCCTTGGGCGACATAGAAGCCAATAAGCGAATATCACAATTTTAGTATGTCCATTTAATTGACCTAAAAGACGCTATACGACGCAAATTGAGGGGCCTAGAGACCTGTGCTATGATCCTCGAACTGATCAACATTTAACATGAGTTCGCCATGCTCGACACAGCACAATCGAAACCGTTGCGGCAGATCAAGCCGCTGGCGCCGGAACTTCTTGAAGGTGACAAAATCCAGCCCGGCCATCCTTTTTTGGCCTCATTTGGATCGACAGTAATCGCGTCAGTGGTGAGCCTTGTTTTTACGGAACGCGCGTGCCAATCAAAAATCTGTTTGATTCCCTCGCCGCCGGTGAAACTCTCGACGATTTTCTCGATGGCTTCGAAGGCGTTTCGCGCGAACAGGCGCTTGAGGTGCTTGATCTGGCAGGTAAAGACTTGCTGAGCGATTTGCAATCCCTGTGAAACTGCTTTTCGATCATAACGTCGATCGACGTTTTCGCCGTTACATATATCAGGGATTCAAAAACGCCCCTCACCCCGACCCTCTCCCCACGATTACGTGGGGCGAGGGGGAATGTGCGCTTGCCTGCTATTAACCACTAGCCACGAACCGCCGTTCGTGTGTAAAACTTCAATCCATGAACTCCGCTATCGTGGGAATCTTCTCGCTGCTTTGCGGAATCACCGGGTGGTTTTATCTTTTTTATTCCAAAGCGGCGGCGAAATTGGCCGTGGTTGAGCCTTCGCGGCGGAATTCTCTCCGTATCATCCTTCGCCGCATTTGTGGGGGGGCTATGTTTTTGCTTGGGATTGCCTGCTTTGCCGGGTTTAATACGGTGGATGATCAGCGGACGCCACGGGCTTATGTGGGTGTCTGGCTGGGGGTGATGTTTTTGCTGGTGGTGATTATTCTATTGGTTGCAGCCGATATTCATTTGACGTGGAAGCTCGGGCACAAAACGGGTGAGGGGCGAGATCGGTTATGAGAGATTTTTATCGATGGTTGCCGAGTGGGGGATCACGCCGCGCAGGCGCGGCGGCTAAAAGAGGTGCGCGAGGGTATTTGATTGGGCGCGTTATTGCTTTTGTTTTGCTTTGCGTTGCGCTCGTCGGGTGCGAGCGGCCGAAGCCGGCTAGTTCGCTTCCGGTGACGCAGATGCAGATTGGGGGGCAGACGTTTAATGTGGAGATTGCTACCAGCTTTCACGATCAGGAGGTTGGGCTGATGCATCGGGATCATCTGGATGCGGATCATGGGATGATCTTTCCGTTTCCGGATGAAGAGGTGCGGGGGTTTTGGAATCATGATGTGCATTTCCCGCTGGATGTGGTGTTTCTGAATGCCAACCGGGAGATTGTCAGCATTGTGCGGCTGGAGACCTTTAGCGAGAAATCGGTCAGCAGCGTGGCCAAGGCGGAATATGCGATTGAGCTGAACGCGGGGACGGCGGCGCGGCTGGGGCTGAAGGTGGGGGACCGTCTGGATGTGCCCAAAGAGGCTCTCAGTACAGGCGGCAAATAGCGCATTCCCGGAATTCTCGCCTCAATTTCAAGTCATGCTTCCCCCTAGCCGACATCGAATAAGAGGAACCTTTGCGCGCTGAATCAGTAGAACCATCTCTCGAAGCGATCGCCGGCCCGGCATCGGAGGCGATCGAGCGGCTGGAATCGGAATTGGCTTCACTTCGTCAGCAGATCAATTTCCTGAATCGCCGGGATGAGACTGTTAATTTTTACATGCACCGATTGGATGAGGAGATGAGGCTGGCGGCGCGGCTGCAGCAGGATTTCTTGCCGAAGTCGTTGCCACAGGTGGGGCCGATTCATTTTCATACGCTTTTCCGGCCGGCGGGGTATGTGAGCGGGGACATTTATGATGTCGCTCGGCTGGATGAACGGAACGTCGGGTTTTACATGGCGGACGCTGTGGGGCATGGGATGCCGGCGGCGCTGCTGACGATGTTCATCAAGAACGCGCTGGTGACGAAGCAGATCACGCCAGGGGGGTATCGGTTGCTCGATCCGGGTGAGGCGCTGGGGCGATTGAATGCGTCGCTGGTGGAGCAGAAGCTGAATCACGCGACGTTCGCGACGGCGGTGTATGGGACGGTGAATACATCAACGCTGGTTTGCCGATTTGCGGGGGCGGGGCATCCGTATCCGCTCTTGATGCGGGCGGATGGGACGGTTGTGAATGTCGTGTCCGAGGGGGGATTGCTGGGGATTTTTCCGGAAGAGAAATATGTGGATTGCGAAATCCAGCTTCGGGTTGGGGATCGGCTGTTTGTTTATACGGATGGGATCGAAGTGGCGTTTGCGGATGATCAGTGTTTGAATCTGGAGCAGTGGCGGAGCGAACTGATTCGCCGGCGCGATGTGCCTACCGAGCAACTGCTGCGGGAGTTGTCGGATAGTTTGGATAAGGAGACGGGGAGTCTGCAGCCGAAGGATGATGTTTCGATTGTGGTGATGGAAGTGAAATAAGCGGGGGGAATTTTAGCCACAGATATAAATCAGATTCACACGGATAAAACAGAGCAAATTCGTTTTGCCTTTATCCGTGTGCATCTGATTTCCATCTGTGGCTAATAGGCATTTCTGGCTTTTTGATTTATCGATGCTGATGATTTCCTATGTGATTGATGCAGTAGGCTGGGGTGCCGGCGCATAGGGGGCAGTATCTGAATTCCATTTTTCGGTCGGATTGATCGGTGACGCCACAGGCGGCGCAGATGTGCATCGGGGGTTTGGGGTCGTCGGCTTTGGTTTGCACCATTCTTCCCTTAAACCTGCGGTTGGAGGTGACGATCCAATCGGCTAAGTCGGCGTGGAAGAAGAGGAAGAAGTTGATCGTGCCTGCCGCGACTTCGGCTTTGGTGGCCCAATCTCCCATTAGAAATGCGATGAGATAGGAGATCCAGGCGATCAGGCCTAGCCATTTCACTTTGACCGGGAGGATGAAGAAGAGAAGGAATTCGAAATCGGGGTAGAGCCAGGCGAAGGCGAGGAAGATCGATTCCATGAGATAGACATTGGAGACTTCGGCGCCGGGGATCAGGGCGACGAGTGCGGTGGCGATATATCCGATGAGGATATAGATGTTGTAGCGGAACGCGCCCCAGCGGGCTTCGAGCGTGGTGCCGATCATGAAATAGACGAAGAGATAAAAGATGAGGAAGACGGGATGCATGATGGGTGGAATGAACAGGAGGGTGAGCAGACGCCACCACTCGCCGGCGAAAAGCGCGTCGTGGCTCAGCACAAGCTTGAGGAAATATTCCGGCCGGGTTCGCTGAATGAAGAACGCCAGGCCCTGCAACGTGATCAGGTAGAGGGTGACGTTGGGGAGGGCGTAGTCGCCGAATTTGCGCTCGAGGTAGGTGAAGAATCTCATTCGCGTTTCATCGTCAGGACGGAGTTGAGGGGGTCAAGGATGAGGTTCGCATGTCGCTGGGTTGCGCCTTGCTGAGTTTTGACGACTTCGCGGGCGCGGAGGCCGAGTTCTTTTGCGGATGCGGGATCATTGAGCAGCTTTTCGGTTGCGGCTTCGAGTTCATCGGGGGTTTGCGCGACGATCATGGCATCGGCCTGGCGGAAGCAGTTCATGGCGTCCGCGAAATTGGCGGTGAAAGGGCCGACGACGGTTGGTTTGGCGAGGGCGGCGGGCTCGATCATGTCGCTGCCGTGCTGGCGATGGCCGAGATCGACCAAGGTGCGGCCGACGAAGACGGCGCTGGCGAGGGCGTAGAATTTTCGGAGATCGCCGATGGTGTCGCCGAGGATGATCGGCGCTGGCGTGGTTGGCGGCGGGGGGGTGTTGGGTTGGGAACGGCGGATGAGGGTGAAGCCGCTTGTGGTGATCAGCTCGGCGACTTCGTTGAATCGTTCTGGTTTTCGTGGGACGATCACTAATCGTAAATCTCTGAAACGGTTCAGCAGGCGGCGATAGATTGGAAGCAGAATCGCTTCTTCGCCGGGGCCGGTTGAGCCGCAGACCCAGATTGGATGCTGGCCGGGGGAGAGGCCGACGGCTTTTGCTAATTCGGTTTGGCCGGCGATTTGATCGGCGATTTCCGCGGTGTCGAATTTCATTGTGCCCGTGATGGTGATGCGCTTGGCTGGGACGCCTAGTTCGGCGAATCGTTTGGCGTACTCGTGATCCTGGGCCGCGACGTGATGCAGTCTTGCGAACATGGATCCGACCAGCGGCTGGGCGAGGCGATATTTGCGGAAGCTGCCCGGCGTGATGCGGCCGTTGATGAGGAGCACCGGGACTTTCCGCTGGGCGCAGCGGCGGATGAAGTTGGGCCAGACTTCGAGTTCGAGCAGAACGACGACCGCCGGGCGGAGGGTGTCGAGCAGGCGATCGACGGCGGGCGTGAAATCGAGTGGATAGCGGACGAGTGTTACGTCTTTGGCGGAGCCGTAGAGTTCCTGGCCGCGGGCGTAGCCTGTTTCTGTCGTGACGGAGACGATGAATTCGATTCCCGGGCGGGCGGCGCGGAGGACGTTGATGAGGGTTCGCGTGGCGTTGATTTCGCCGAGGCTGACGGCGTGGATCATGATGGCGGGCTTGGAGAGATCGCGCGCGGGGACGTGGCCCATGCGCTGGGAAAATGCCCGCAGCACTTTCCGCCGCGAGGATTGCTTCGCGAGCCAGAAGGGGGAAGAGAGGCCGACGCCGAGGCCGTAGGCGATGTCGAAATGGTTGATCATACGGAGCCCGCGCCGCGCGGGGCGGGGTTGTCTCGATATAGCTTATGCTCCGCGATATATCGACAGACTGCCGCAGGGGTGAAGAAATCGATTGGCAGATTTGCCCGCACCCTTTTGCGGATGATCGTTGCGCTGATGTCGATTTGCGGAACTTCGACCACATCTTTTTGGAGCTTTTGAAATGCGGGGGGAAGTTGCGACCAGGCGAGAGTTGCGCCGGGCCTTGCCATGATCAGGAATCGCACTTCCGCCAATAGCGCTTCGGGCTCATGCCATCTTGGCAGAAAGTTCAGCATGTCGGAGCCGATGAGCCAAATCACTTCATTCCACCCCTCCTGGCGAAGCTGGCGGGCGGTGTCGATCGTAAAGCTTGGTCCCGGCCTGCGGAGCTCGCGGTCGTCGATTTCGAAGCCAGCAGACCCAGCAATGGCGAGCCTGCACATTTCCAGGCGATCCTGGGGGTTGGCCAGATCGGTCTGGCCAGGGCCGTGCGGGGGTTTATGAGGGGGCGAACCTGCGGGGATGAGCACTACGCCCTCGGCGTTGATGGCTTCGGCAGCGGCCCGGCGCACAGCAGGTGGCCGTGGTGGATTGGATTGAATGTGCCGCCAAAGCAAATTTTTTTCCGCATCGAATGCCGCGTTCCTGGATGAATTGACAGGTGAGGATAGCCGTTCTGCCAAAAACTGACCACCGCCCGTCGATCACTGACGCCGGTCGGTATAAGTGTCCACCGCTGACGGGTCTGGTTCGGGTTCTTGGGAATATGTTCTTAGCCACGGCGGTTTAATTACTTAGGAGCAGAACAGAATCTGGGTAATGAACGTAAGTATTTATTGGAACGACTTGAGATAATAATTTGTGACGTTGTGAACGCGGTTTGCTTGGGGGTATAGGGACGTGTGACACAACCATAATGGAAAGGGAGGCCACAGATGGCCACGATGACAAAGACATTCAAGACACCCCGGCGCCAGGCGCCAGTGCCACGGAGCATGCGGGCGAATGTGACCCGTTTGCTGGATGAAAACTACGCATACATGGACAGCCCGACCTTTCGCCGTAAACACGTGGAAGAGGAGTTGTTCACCGAGGACGCGGAGCGCGAGCTTCCGCTGACGAGTTGGTATCAGCCGACGCGCGTCGATCTGGCGGAGCTCGGCTACGGCTCTCCTCCGCAACTGATGAAAGGGCCGGAGGAGCGATTGATGTTCCTCCGCTACAACTATTGCAAGAAACGCCTGGTTGCCCTGCAGAAGGAAATCCGCACGGAAGGCCTGACAGCCGCGAGCGGCAAGGCGTTCCTGGAATGGCATCGGAAGTTCGAGCACTTCCGCGAATATCTCGTGCGGACGAATCTCGCGCTGGTTTTGGCGATGGCCAAGCGGACCCGCCTGGGCGATGTTGATTTCGCCGAGGTGGTCAGCGAAGGAAACATGGCTTTGCTCCGGGCGGTGGATAAATTCTCCATCGACCGCGGCTTCAAGTTCAGCACGTATGCCTGCCGGGCGATTTTGAAGGGCTTCAGCCGCACGGCGATGAAGGCCTCCAAGCATCGCACGCGATTTCCGGTGGAATTCGAGCCGGACATGGAGCACAGCGACTGGGCCGACCGCCGCCGCGACCAGATCGAGGATGACTGCATCGACGAATTGAAAGCGATCGTCGATCGCAACCTCGCGGATCTGTCGAGCGTCGAGCAGACGGTCATCCGCCGCCGGTTCAACTGGCAGCAGGTCGAGGAATCTCCGATGACGCTGGAAGAAGTCGGCAAGATCATCGGCGTGACCAAGGAGCGTGTGCGCCAGATTCAGAACAAGGCGCTGGCGAAGATCCGATTGGTGATGGAAGACGGCGTTCTGCGGATTCATCCGCGGACTGAAGCTGAATCCAAAGAAGAGACACCGGCGGAGCCAGCGCCAACGGTGTAAGGAAAGATTGGAAGTTATTTAGCCGCGTCGCGTGCACGGAATGTGTGGCGACGCGGCTTTTTTATGCGCGGGTGGCAGAGTGCATGGTACAATTCTGTCATGCTTCCGTTCCGCATCGTCTACATCTTCGGGGCCATCGTGTGGACGGTCCTCGCCTTGTGGTGCTTTAAGCTCGCCTATGACTTTCATAAAGAGAACGAAGTGATGCTGATGTTTCTGATGATCCTCGTGGGAGCACAGCTTGCCATTACGGCCATGGGACACCATCTCAAAAAAGCGATCAGCGGAAGCCAGTCCGCCCAAGTCTAGATCAAAGACTCCCGACCCTTTTGAATTCCCCCCGACCCTTTTGAATTCCCCGACCCTTTTGAATTCCCCAAGAAATTGTAATGCAGGAAGCGCACGTGAATACAAGCTATTTTAGACCCGCGACCGCGTAAAATATAGATATTGCAATCATAGTCCAAAAGCCAAATCTCGCGCCGATAAGCATCAACGCCTGTGACCGGGACCGATTCCCAGTAATGAAACGAACAATTATCGATGCGACAATCAGAATAAGGGTAACAACCAGACATAGTCCGCCCTCGACCTCGCAAATGGAAATGAAGAAGGGCGGCCCTTGGGAGTTTCTAGGGCCGGCGAATGAGAGCAAAATCGCTATCGGAAGCGTAACGAGAAATATGAGCCAGGTTGCCGGGGATGGGAGAATGTGGTGGAGATAACTGTGAGTTTCACTGATTGCTAAACCATCCGCACTGGCCAGAGCACTATATTGAGCCGAGATGCGAGTTTTCCGATAACCCGCGTAACGACGGCTGCGTACCACACGAACATCAGAATATATATCGCGCCTCCGATCCACCGGAAACGACTGAAAGATGGCAGAACACTTAACATGGCCAGAGGAATTAGTAACCAACCGAGCAGATGGCCTCTCCGATAGAACGGTCGGTCGTACCGCCTAAGGGAAAACCTAACAATGGATTTCTCAAGACTAGTAAGATCGGATTTCTCGAGGCTAGTAACATCGTCGTGAGACATTATTGCGGTGCGGGCGTTGTCGCAAGACAGGAGGGTCATAAAGGGGTCACTTCCCATATTGACCGCCCCTTAAATCACGGCTATTGTTTTGCTCCATGGCGCGGCCCCTTCGGCAAATCATCCCTGATATAGTCTATCACGTCCTGAACCGCGGCAACAGGCGGATGCGGATCTTCCGAAAGCCCGGGGATTACCAGGCGTTTTTGGACTGTCTGTCCGAAGGACTTAAGCGATACCGCGTGGACCTGCTGGCCTGGTGCCTCATGCCCAATCATTGGCATCTGGTCTTGCGGCCACGCGGTGATGGGCAACTCCAGGAATTCATGCGCTGGATTACGGTGACCCACGTCCGCCGCCATCACGGGCATCATGGTGGGATCAGCGGGCATTTGTACCAGGGCCGCTACAAACACTTCTGCGTCGAGGAAGATTCATATTTCCTCGCGTTGTGCCGGTACGTCGAAGCCAATCCGCTGCGCGCCAGATTGGTCACCGAGGCCCAGCGGTGGCCGTGGTCGAGCTTGCACCAGCGGCTCAATCGCATGGAGAATCCGCCGGTGCGACCCTGGCCTTTGGAAAGGCCGCGAAATTGGACGAACCTGGTGAACGAGGCGTTAGACGAGACGGAATTGAAGCGGATGCGCCAGCATGTCATCCGCGACCGTCCTTTGGGAACGTTGCCTTGGATGCGAAAAATGGCAACCCGGCAGCAACTGGAGCAGACGATGCGGCCGCGCGGCCGGCCGCCGTCGCCTGTGGAATCGCTTTCCCCGCGTCAGCGCCGCCGAAGACAGGCCAAGGCCGCCGGGGCGAACCGGGGCGAACGGTCGGAATGGGAAGTGACCCCTTTATGACCTTGACCCCTTTATGACCTCCCTTTATGACCTATGACCCCTTTATGACCTATGACCCCTTGGAATCTTTAGCCTGTCTGCGCCTGCGAATCAGCCCGCACGCAGCGAGCAGGGTGATTGCAGATGTCGAAGGCTCCGGAACGATGGTGGCATTAAGACTAAAAGCATTCAAACCCTCTGGGCTGGAGACATCGCCCGAACACGTCATCGATGAATTCTCCAGCAATGTATAAGATTCTCCTGGCACGAGTAGCACCTGATACGAGATAAAATACTCACTGGGAAACTCGTCGAGCACGTAGGGCGTGGGGGCGCTGGACTGGGCTTGATAAAGGGTGGTTCCTGATTCACTCAATGAGATAGTGTTGGTTCCAAGGTACTCTTCGAGTTCGCCGTTGAGCACGAGTCCCTGTGGGGTCGAAACCTGAAAAGTCGTGGAGAACATAGTAGATCCCGTCGCAGAGGCGGTCGCAGGAGCCACGGCGTCGGTGCTTCCTTTTATGTTGCCGGACAGATTAATGCTGCCCAGGTTGATCGATTCAAGCTGAGTGGCGGTGATGGCTGCATTACCGTTAATCCCATTGCGTGAAGTCGGATCCGCGACCGCTAGGGCGAAGGTATTATAGGATTGCCCGGGACCATTTCCCTCGGTTTGGCTTGCCGGGGTTTCACCGGTCACCGACGCGCTAGCGGACTCACTGAATTGTTCATTCGTGTAGGTCAGTTGCGCTTGAGCATGCTGTCCGTAAAAAGCAGCAAGCGCACCAGCCGCAAATATGAGTTTGTGTTTGTGCACCCGCATTATTTTGGTGGCAATTTGAAAGCAATCCGCTCGTCGCCTGGACATGCCAATTCCCCTTCTGCCTTTGATATGGCGGAACCATCCTAACAGTTCAGTGTGCCGCGCAGAAGACAAAAACTTCGCTTTCGTAGGATTTTGGCAACTTCTTAACAAATGCTAAACGAATTAAATAGGTGAAAGTGAAAGGGACGCTACCTAATGCCACGAAGTCATAATTTAACTTCGTGGCATTAAGGACGCGATTCGATTTGAATTTTCGGGTCCGGCTTCGGCGAATTGAATTGCGCTCCCCTTGATTGCGCCCTCTGATTAACCGGGACGCGATAGTCGTCGGGCGGCGATGGAGAAAAGATGCCATGTGCCGACGATCATGAGCCCCCAAAAGAGTCCGTCGCCAAACATACCTATCGGGACGGGAACTGAATTGAAGACGTACCACATCGGAAAAGTGAAAAATCCGAGAAGAAAAACGCTGGATTCATTGGGTGGCGTGTGTGGGCCGCCCATGTTCGCCAAAAGGAAAAACATAGACAATAAAAATAATCCGCAGTGAATCAGAGCGAAGAGCGGTACGAGCCGAGTATATCTCCAGGTCCATCCCTTGTGCGGATTTTTTTTATCGGGTGATTTGTAGTTGAGTGTCTGCACGGCTTGCAAATGACGCAGGGGTAAAAACCGCGTCGAGGCCGACGCGGCTAAACTTTATTTACGCCGCGAACTGCACATATTGCATCAGCGCCTCAGGAATCTCTTTAATCCCGCGCCGCATCGCCTTGCCGACGGCGTATCGCATCGACATCTCCACCCGCCGATGCACCTTTTCATTCGGCTCGATCCCGCGGCGGCGCATTTCGTCCACCGCCCACATCCAGACGTGAAATTCTTCCTCGCAGCGGTAGCGGTATTTCTCGAAGCCAATGGCGTGATGTCCTACCTCGTGCAGGAAGATCGCGAGGCTCAGCGGGGTTTTGGGCTGGGGGGATTCGATCCAGTTGAGGACGCGCCCGTCGTGGTAATAGACCCGCCAGGCTTTGCCACTCATGCTGGACCGCCAGCGCCTGATCCGCACGTCGTAATGACGCGTCGTTTCTTTGATGATGCTTTTGAAATCCGCCATGATCTCGTGTCCTTAGGCGACGCTGGCAACTATCGTCACAACCCTTTGCCGAAAATGACGCGATTTGGCCGGCGGGGGGTCTGCCCCAATTTGCATGGGTGATGCTGCGGAAATTATCGGCGGCTCATACAATGGCTTTTCATGCCGCTGGCCGACTATGCTTCCCGCTCCACCCTTCCCCGACCATTCTTTTGACGCTCGCCGTCATTCTCGCAGCGAGCCTTTGGGTCTTCGCGACGCTGGTTCGCCGCGAGACGCGCCATCGCCGGATCGTGGCGCTGGGGCTCTGGGCCCGACGGCGCAACATGCGCATCCATTCGGCCGGCGGCGAAGTCCCTGCCGTGCTCAAGCCGTTCAATCCCAAAATTCTCCAGGCGCTGAGCGGGGGCAGCTTTACTCTCCTGCAAATCGAAACGCCCGACGCGGCCACGAAAGTTCCCACGTCCAAAGGGCATTGGAACATCATCCTCCGCGACCTCAGCGGCACATGGCCCACCACCGCGCTGCGGCCGACGGCGCATGATTACAGTTTCGTCGATCTCTTTTCCCTCTCGAGCTATCCATCGCTGATGCCGAGCGAGCGATTCATGATTTTTGGCGCTGATGGCCGGGCAGCCGGAGTGATGGCTGAATCGACCGCGCCGGCGCTGCTGCCGCCGGACATTGCGCTGATCGTCACGGGCAACCACCTGATTCTTGATTTCTCCAGCCGCCATTTTGACGAGATCGAATTCGATCGGCTGATTCAACTGGCCGAGCAGCTTGGGCCGCGGCTTTCGCTTGGCTGATCCCTATGAATGCCAATTGCCGATTGCCAAATGCCGAATGAAAGCAAAGCCGGGTGTTTGTGTTTTCATTCGGCATTTGGCATTCGGCATTTTCCGTCTGCGCCGAACTGCCTTTGCGTTCTGCAACCATACCTCACGAATCGCATGCCAAGCTGGAAGTCCAGATAACGGTCGCACACCGCGCCAATTTTTTACATCCTTCTCTGTCGTCTTTACGGTCTTTGCCGTCTGCATCTTTCGCTAAGCCGCCTTCATGCGTTAGGATCAGGAATGGATGGCCAGCCCGCCGGATGACTTTGAATTAATGTTGCTCATCGAGCAGCAAGACCCCAATGCGCTGTCACAGATATATGACCGCTACGGCGGCCTTGTTTTCACGCTCGGGCTGCGGATGCTCCGCGATCGCGGGGAGGCGGAAGAGCTTGTTTCCGATGTGTTTCTGGAAATCTGGCGGCGGTGCGAGCGATACGATCCAACCCGCGGCGCACCGCTGGCTTATCTGGTGACGCTTGCCAGGAGCAGGGCGATTGACCGGCAGCGATCGGCTGCGTTTCGCTCCAGGACGAACTTATCGGCCGCGGACGGACTGGATTCGGGAAATCCGTCGCCGGGGCCTGGTCCATCCGACAGCGCCATAATCGTTGAAAACCGCAAACGTGTGCGCGCCGCGATGGAGCAATTGGAGCCGCTGTATCGCCAGGCGGTGGAATTGGCGTTTTTTGACGGTTTGAGCCACACGCAGATCGCCCAGCGGCTCGATAAACCTTTAGGGACCATCAAGACGTATATAAGACAGGGGCTAATCCGGCTGCGTGATTGCCTACGTAAGGAATAACAGGAGAGTTCGCTTTGGACTGTAGCGATCGAAAAGATCAGATTCTTCTGCTCCTCGCCGGGGCGCTGGACGACGGCGAGAGCGTGAACTGCGCCGGCATCTGGCGACGGGTTGCCCGGAGTGCGCCGGCCATTACGCCGAGGCGGAGGCGACGCTGGCGATGTTGCCGCTGGCGCTGCCGGCTCAGACGCCGCCCGCGCGGCTGAAGCAGGCGATTCTCAATTGCGCTCAAGCTCAGCCATCTATGCGCATCGGGAATTGGGATCGGATGGTTCTGTCGGCTGCCATCGCCGCGGTGCTTGCCGTGGCGGTGACGCTGGGACTGGTCAATCATCTCTGGCCGAGGAATCAGAGCGTTCCGGCGGACCGTGCGACCATTGCGAGTCTGCAAGCTCAATTGAGCCTCACCGAAGGGCAGTTGAACGCGATGCGGCAGACGGTTCAGGGGATGAAATTCGCCGAGTTGACCGGGCCCAATCAGCCGGATGCTGTCGGCCGCGTCTTCATCGATATGCAGATGAACAAATGGTATTTCTTTACCTGCGGGATGAAGCCGGCGGAGGGTGGGAAAACATATGCGCTGTGGCTGATCTGCAACGATCAGAAAATCCCCGCCGGCACATTCAATGTTTCCCAGGAAGGGACTGCGAGTCTGCTAGGCACTGTTCCGGCTCTGCCGCCGAATGCCAACGTGTCGCTGGCCGTCACCGATGAACCGATGGCCACCCCGCCCACGCAGCCGACCGGGCATATGCAGATGCATGGGATCGTCGAGTAAACGTTTTCTAAAGTTTAAGCTTTTGAATCGGCCTCGACCTGAGTGAAGCCGACGGCGTGATAACCGACTTCGTCCACCGCGGCCATCAGCTCGGCTACTTTTACATTCGTGGGATCGTAGAGGACTGAAGCCTGCCGGCTGTTGAAATCGACTTCCACTTCATGGACGCCGGTTTTTGCGGAGATTGCCTTGCGAATTGCCAGCTCGCACCGGTGACAGTGCATGCCGTCAATTCGAATAATCGCGAGCTGATCTTTAGCGACACCGTGTGACATATCGCTCCAGAACACGCTGAACCATCATAGGATAGGCGCATTTTGTTAATTTCACAAGAACTTAACACATCGAACGCGGCTGGCGGGTCCGGAGGGCGTTTTTTTTACTTTTCCGCCGCTGGGTTCTACGCTATGGGGCATGATCGTGCTGATCGATAATTACGATTCGTTCACCTACAACCTGGTGCAAAAGCTGGGGGAAGTGGACCCATCCCGAGAAATTCGGGTGTTCCGCAATGATAAGGTGACGCTGGACCAGGTGGAGGCCCTTTCGCCGACCCATATTGTGATTTCGCCGGGGCCCTGCACGCCGAAAGAAGGGGGGATGAGCAATGACATCATCCGGCATTTTGGGCCGAAGCTGCCGGTGCTGGGGGTTTGCCTGGGGCATCAGTGCATTGGCTTTGTCAGCGGGGCGATTGTCGAGCGAGCCGAGCGGCTGATGCATGGGAAGACGGATCAGATCCATCATGACGGGAAGAGTATTTACGCGGGGATGCCGAATCCGTTTACCGCGACGCGATATCACAGCCTGATTATTCGCCAGGGGACACTGCCGGAGGACTATGAGGTCACGCAGCTGGACGGATCATGATGAGATCATGGGCGTGCGGCATAAGACTTGGCCGCTGGAGGGCGTGCAGTTTCATCCGGAGAGTTTTTTGACGGAGCAGGGGGAGAGGTTGCTGGCGAATTTTTTGAAGAAGTAGATTTCAGGCTGCCTCGACTGTCAGTTTTAGCCCAACCGCCTTGGTTACCGCTACAAGTGTTGAGAGCCGCGGATTTCCGCGAGTCGAGAGTGCGCGGTGGAGGCTTTCTCGTTCGATACCGGCGGCTTTGGCGATTTTGGTGAAGCCGCCGCGCGCTTCGGTGATTCGGCGCAGAGCGATCAGCAGCACCTTTGGCTCGTCTGAATCCTCAAGCGCCGCTTTGAGATATTCCGCGGCGAATTCGGGATCGGCCTTCAGTTTTTTTTTCATCATTTCGTCATATGAGACGCTTGAGCGATTTTTCATGGTTTGGTTCTCCGTTGATTGTAATCCTTCAGATATTGGATGGCCCTGCGAATATCAGCCGATTGACGTCGCTTGTCACCGCCGCACAACAGCAATACATGGCTCTGATCGACCATGGCGAAATAAACGCGGTATCCCGGACCGTAATCGATTTTCAGTTCGCTCACACCGCCGCCCACGGGTTTACAGTCTCCGAAGTTACCGGCTACGAGGCGATCCAGCCGAGCCGCGACTCGTGCCTGGGCGCGACGGTCTTTCAACGAATCCAGCCAAGATTCAAATACGTTCTTGCCGAACGCCGTCGTGTACAGACGAATTTCAATCACTATAGTATAGTAACCTATAAGTCACTGTCTGTCAATGTGGGTTTATTGAAATATGTTCGTTTTAGTGAGGCCCTATCCTGAAGGTTACGCCAAATGATCCGCCAGCCGCAGGGCGAGCGCGATGATCGTCAGCATCGGATTCGCAAATCCCGCTGTCGGGAAAATACTGGCGCCGGCGACGAAAAGATTGGCCATGCCATGAACTTTTCCGGTGGCGTCCACGACGCCAGACCGTGGATCATCCGACATTCGCGTTGTGCTGGCGGGATGATGCGTGCCGGGGGTGAATGCTTCGCTGTGCAGCGTTCGCAATTCGCCAAGACCCGCTTTGCGGAAGGCGGCATCGAAGAGTTCGGCGGCGCGTTTTGCCGAGCGGCGATCTATGTTGCGCCAGCGCCAATGAATCAGGGGCTGCGGAATTCCCAGCGCGTCCCGGTTCTCTCCCAGCGCGATTCGATTCTCCGGATCGGGCGCCTGCTCCGGATAAAACACCGGCTCGAACGTGCGATATTCGTCCGAATTGTCCGGCCAGCGGGACCAACCGGACGCCATGAAATTCTGCCCCTGCCGCCGTTTTGCGCGTAGGCCGCGATCCAGGGAATTCCGATCGTTGCGTGGAACAGATCGCTGTAAAACCCCGGCTTGATTGAGCGGGTATGCCTGGCGATATTCAATCGGCGAACCGCTTCGATCGGCGCGAGCGGTATGAAGCCGGGCGCGGATGCATCAGCACCGCCATGTTCAGCAGCTTCTCGCGTTCCATGGCCGCGGGTTTCAGCACGAGACGTCCGAGCACGTCAATGCCGCGGAACGGGCGACGATCGTAAAAGGCCGAGCGATTGAAGAGGGACCGATCTGCTGGAATAAATTCCGTGAAGGTCATCACCGGATGATCGTTAAAATATCGTCCGACCTGATCGTGCTGATTGCCGATGCCGAACGCCAGCAGCAGCCGGGCGTTTTCGATCCCGCCGGTTGCCAGGACATATTTCGCGGCTGTTACGCTGAACGAAGCACCCGAGAGTGTTCGGACTTTCAATCCTGTTACTTTCTGGCCGCCGGGCGCGTCTGTATCGATCCCCACAACGGTAGCGTTCAGGATGCAGCGGATATTCTTCGAGCGTTCGACAGCGGTCCGCGCATCGTGCATGAAAATAACATCCGGCCCGAGCTGATAGACCGCGCTGTCCGCATCGGTTCCATCCAGCTTCCAGGGGCGGCTTGCTTCATCGCTCCAGTATTCGGTTGAATATTGAAACGGCCCCACGCCGCAGACTTTCACCGCTTTTTCGTACCAAGGCTCGAGGTGCGCGTAGTTGAACGGCCAGCCGCTGTGGGGAATCCAATCGCGTTTTTCGAAGTCGATCGGATCGAGCGGGAGGTATTTTGTTCCGAGCGATCCGCGGTCGGACGTGTGCCACATCGTCGCGGTTCCCGCGAATCGGCGGGCGCGAATCGCCGCGGGGTCGTGGTATGGATCTCCGCGCCTGGATCCCTGATTCATCGCCTGGGTGGCGCTGTCGTCTTCGAAGCTGCCGCTCTCGATCACGAGAACTTTAAGCCCCGATCGGCCGCCCAGATCGAGCGCGATCGCCAGCCCAGCCGGCCCGGCGCCGATGATGCAAACATCGGCAGAGAAGGACTGCGATGGGCCGAGCGTTCGGGCGTCGATAAACATGGGAGGTCAGTCGGATCTGGCGTTTATGCCGGCGTCTCCGGGGCCGCGCCGAGCATCGCATCCACGAATTCAACAAAGCGGGCGATTTGCGTCGGATCGTATCGCGTGCCCGATGCCGCGTCGAGCGCGTTTCCTTTGACGTGGGCCGCCTTGATGCTTGAGAAGAGGACCGCTCCGGCGGGATTGGCCGCGAGGCTGTAATGAAGCAAAAGAGAATTGATGATTTTCGTGTCTGACAGATCGACGCCGATCTTTCCGTTCCATTGGGCGCCGCCTCCGGCTGCTGCCGAACCGCGTCAATCAGTGGCATCGCCGGGCCGAAAATCGTATGCGTGCTGAGTGCGCGGCCGTCTCGACCCTTTAGTTTTGCCAGATTCCGGACATGAGCGTTGTGATTGAATTGCACGACCTGGTAGACCGCCGGAAGCCGTGACAAGTCCGTCGGCAGCTTCGCAAAATCCGATCCGATTCCCACGCATCTGACCGTCCCATTTGCAATCTGCTGCTCCAAATACCGAATCAGCGGCTCGCTCGTGGCATCGATCATCTCGGCTTCATGCAGCAGAAGCATGTCCACATGATCGGTTCCAAGTTCCCGAAGACTCGTCTCCAAACTCTGGGCCGCATCTTCGGGCGTGAATTTTCCGCCCTGCACACCCTGGGCCGCTCGCTTTCGCATGAGCTTCACCACCGGCGGAAATACCCCAAGCACCTTCTTGGCCGCATAGACCAGCCGCCGATGTTTCACCCAGCCGCCCGGCGGCTTGAGGCCAAACTTGGTTGTGACCGTGACGCGATCCCGTTTTCCCTTGAGGAACTCGCCCAGAATTTTCTCAGCCCATCCGAGTCCGTAAAGCCGGGCCACGTCGAAATGGGTGATGCCGTTATCCAGCGCGGTTTCCAAAACGGCGATGGCTTCCTCTTGCGGCTGGGCCGTCAGCTTGGCGCAGCCGAAGCCGAGGATCGACATTTCAAGTCCGGTTTTTCCGAGAGTCAGTCTGCGCATGCAATATGCAGGCGAAGCTATCAATGGCGTTCGCGTGGGTCAATGATCGCGCGTTTTTGACAAAATGGGTGCGGGCGATTGGGTTGAATGTTATGGGATTGCATCCTGATCAACCCACGTAATTTTCCGAAGGGCTATAAGGCAGCGGTTGCAGTTCTCGAAAAGATTGGGAGCCCGACCAGTCCTCCCTAGAGTATGATCCCCCCATGCCAGACTCCCACGATCCCTCACCCCCGCGCCCAACCGTCGAGCAAACCCGGGCCGTTTGGGAAAACATCGCTCATTGGTGGGATCAGCAGATCGGCGAGGGGAACGATTTTCAGAAAACCCTCATCATCCCGGCCACCGATCGGCTGCTTGATCCCAAGCCGGGGCAGTTGATTCTTGATGTCGCCTGCGGCAATGGAAATTACTCGCGGCTGCTTGGACGGCGGGGGGCCAAGGTCATCGCCTGCGATTATTGTGAAAACTTTCTGAAAGCAGCGCGTGACCGCACCACGGCGGAGGATGGACAGATCGAATATCGGAAGATCGACGCGACCAGCATGGCGGAGTTGCTTGCTCTCGGCGAAGGACGATTCGACTCAGCTGTCTGCAGCATGGCGATGATGGACATGATCGTGATCGATCCGCTGCTGGATTCATTGCGCGAGTTGCTCAAGCCGTCGGGGCGGTTTGTGTTTTCGATTCCGCATCCCTGCTTCAATTCCAATGATATGAAATTCACGGCTGAGTATTTGATTCAGCACGATCATGCCGAGCAGGTTTTCGGCGTGGAGATTCGGCAATATCTGTCGCACGCGCCGGGCTTGAGCGTCGGCATCATCAATCAGCCGCAGCCGCACCATTTTTTTCATCGATCCCTCTCGGCGATTTTCTCAGCCTGCTTTTCAGGCGGGTTCGCGATCGACGGTTTGGAAGAACCGGCCTATCCCGCCGGCGCGACGAGCGGCAGAAATGCGTTTTCGTGGGAAAAGCGGCCGGAGATTCCGCCGGCGATTGTGATTCGGGCGAGGCCAAGGAAATAGTCATTGGTCATTTGTCACTGGTCATTGGTTAAATACCGAAAGCCATCCGCTGCGGTGCAAAATGACCAATGACCAATGACCAATGACAAATGACAATTTCTCAATTCGGCGCAGCCACGCGGAGTGCGATCGCCTTGCGAATCCGCATCAGCAGATCTTCGAAGCCGAAGCTGGATTTGGGGACGAGATCATCGACATGCAGTTGCCTTGCGCGGGCGACGAGCTTGTTCTCATCCTGCAACTCGGTCAGCACGATCACGGGGATGTGTTCCCATTGCGGATGATGGCGGATCATCTGCAGGAACGTGATGCCATCCATTTCGGGCATCATCAGGTCCAGCAAGACCACATCGGGAATTTGGGAATAGAGCGTGGCGTAGGCTTCTTTGCCGCTGGCCGCGCGAATTGTTTTGAACCCCTCGTGCTCGAGAAACTCAGCGACGGATTCTCGAGCCCGAGCCGCATCATCGACCACCAGAACGACGTGCATGGCTTATTCCTTCCTTGGAACGTGCAATTAATGTGCGTTGGGCCGAGTGTTTCGTCAATAGCGAGGGCCTTATTCGTTTGACCGATACTGCGGGGATTTTTGCGTCTCATTTCCAGGATGACTAGAATCGTCGCGGTAGTTTTTATGTTTTTAGATGCTCCGGGCATCAGCGGGATTGCATGACGAAGCCTATGCGAATTTTCGCGGCGCTGTTGATGCTCGTGGCACTGTTCGTCGGCGCAGGGGTGGGTATATCAGCTTACGCCGACGATACAGCGCCGCCTGTCACTCCGCCTACGGATGCTTCCGCCCAGCCGCTTCTGACGGCGGACCAGTTGGATGATCTCCTCTCTCCGATTGCGTCTATCCCGATCCGCTGCTGGCGCAGATTTTTCCCGCTGCCGCCGCGCCCGATGACATCGCTGCCGCCGCCGCATGGCTCAAGGCGGGGAATGATCCCGCACAAATCGACGATCAGTCGTGGGATCCCTCCGTCGCGGCGGTCGCACGTTATCCCGACGTGCTTAACATGATGGCCGACTATGGGGACTGGACGATCGAGCTCGGCGATGCGTTTGCCAATCAGCCGAGCCGATGTCTTTGCGTCCGTTCAGCGCCTTGCGCGCCAAAGCTCAAACCGCCGGCACGCTGGTCAGCACGCCTCAGCAAAATGTGGTCGTCGATCAACAAGTGATTCAGATCGTTCCCGGCCGATCCGCAGATCATTTATGTTCCGGTTTATGATCCGCAGATCGTTTATGCACCGCCGCCGCCGGGCGTCGTGGCGATTACCTTCGGGAGCGGATATCCGATCGGGGCCTGGCTGTGCAACGACTTCAACTGGGGCGGCGGTTATGTCGTCGTGGGCGGGGGGTGGCGATATTGGCGCGGCGGAATTTGGAGCCCGATCAACAATCGCCCGATTTACTATCCCGGACGACCCGGCTATCGGCCCGGTTGGGATGGGCATCCGCATCCGTGGCGGCCACCTCCGGGCCGGCCCATTTATCCGCCAAGGCCCGGCCGTCCTCCGAGCATCCCGAATCGACCTGGCAACGGGCGACCGATGCCGCTGCCCGGTCGGCCCAATCGCCCGCCTTCTGATCGGCCGGGGATCAATCCGCCGCGCCCTAGTCCGCAGCCAATCCCGGGGCGGCCCTCGCGACCGGATCAAGACCGGGGAAGGCCCGGCCCTGGTTCGCCGCCAACGATTCAACCGGTGCCGGCGCGTCCCGGCGGCGGGTTCGATGGCAATCGGCCTCCCCGCGACGTGGGGAATGACGCCAATCGAGGCAGGCAAAGCCGCGCTGGTGGTCGGCCTGCGGCTCCCGCGCCCAATCCGCCTGCGGCTCGTCCCGCACCAGCGCCGCGACCCGCGCCGCTCCCCCGCTCGTCCTTCGTCCCCCGGTCCGGCTTTCGGCGGATATGGCCCTAAAGACTCTGCTTCAAGAGACAGTTCACGCGGCTCCGCCAGCCGCGGTGGTGGTGGAGGAAACGCCGGTGGCGGCGGCAACAGGGGAGGGGGTCGCAAATGATTCCCCCACTGATCTCACCAATGATCCCATCAGCAATTTGCGATCGAATTCGGAGTAACGTTATGGCCAGCATTCAATGTTCAGCGACGTGGCGATGGATGTTCACATTGGTGCTCTTTGCCGGCAGCATCTTCGGCGTGCTGCAGGGGTGCAACGCGGCAGCGCCATCTGACGCGGCCGCTCCAGCGACGGCTCCATCGGTTGAAGCCCCCGCCACCGAAAACGCGGCACAGCAATTGACCTTCAAATCTCCGGCCGACGGTTTGGATGCACTAATTACCGCGGCCAAAACCAAAGACAATGCCGAGCTTCGCAAGCTGCTAGGGCCGACGTTGGATGACATCGTCTCGGGCGATCCGGTGCAGAATGCGAATGATCTGGAAAGTTTCGCCAAGCATGCCGCTGAAGCGAGCCGGGTGGAACAGACCGACGACGGGAAGGCGATCGTTCACATCGGCAAGGCGGACTGGCCGTTCCCCATACCGCTGGTGAAGGATGCTTCGGGAGAATGGTATTTTGACAGCGCGGCCGGCAAGGATGAAATCCTGAATCGCCGCATCGGCGATAACGAGTTGAGCACGATCGCAGTGGTACGCGCGTACGTTGACGCGCAGCGGGAATATGCATCGCAGGATCGCATGGGCGATTCGGTGTTGCAGTATGCTCAGAAGATCAAATCATCGTCCGGCAAGCGCGATGGATTGTATTGGCCGGTCGCCGAAGGAGAGGACGAAAGCCCGCTCGGGCCGCTGGTGGCGGAAGCGCAAGATGAGGGTTATGGCAAAAAGCTCGGCTCCGGGCATCAGCCTTATCATGGATACTTCTACCGGATCCTCACCAAGCAAGGCCCGGCGACGCCCGCTGGTGCGTATGACTACATCATCAACGGCCGGATGATCGCCGGCTTCGCACTGGTGGCGTATCCCTCGCAGTACGGCAACACCGGCATCATGACCTTCATCGTGAACCATCAGGGGAAGGTCTATCAAAAGGACCTGGGGCCTGGCACGATGGACACTGTTTCACAGATGGACACGTACAACCCCGACGACACCTGGACGCTGGTGAAATAAGCGGCGATTCCGCTCTTAAGCTGGCGGCATTTGCGGTTGCGGCGGGTTGCTTGCGACATTGTGAAGGATTCGTACAATCCCCTGCCCCGCCATACGGCGCGGGTTTTGGCTCGATTTTCGCTCGGTTTTTCTTAAGGATTCTCTTATGCCAGCCACTGGAAAAATTACTCAGGTGATCGGTTCCACCTTCGACATTCACTTTCCCGAAGACCAGCTTCCGCAGATTTATAACGCGGTCACCATCGATAGCGACGCCGGGAACGGCGTGGCGATGCACCTCGTGGGTGAAGTCGAGCAGCACCTCGGCGGCGGACGCGTGCGCGCGGTTGCCCTCGGCAGCACCGACGGCCTTCGCCGCGGTATGGATTGCGTGGACACCGGATCATCCCTGACCGTTCCCGTTGGCAAGGAGACGCTCGGACGCGTCTTTAATCTGCTTGGCGAGCCGATTGACAACCGTGGCCCGGTGAATACCGAGCAGCGCCGGCCGATTCATCGCGAGCCGCCGGAGTTTGTTGATCTGACGCCAAAGGCTGAAGTGTTCGAGACGGGGATCAAGGTGATCGACCTGCTGACGCCATTTCTTCGCGGCGGCAAGGCGGGACTCTTCGGCGGGGCGGGTCTGGGCAAGACCGTCGTCATTCAGGAATTGATCGCACGTATCGCGCAGCAGCATGGCGGATATTCCGTCTTTGCCGGCGTCGGCGAACGGACCCGCGAAGGGACCGATCTCTGGCTGGAAATGCAGGAAGCACAGATCGGAACCACGGGCAAGCACGTCATCGACCAGACCGTCATGGTGTTCGGCCAGATGAACGAGCCGCCGGGCGCGCGTCTTCGCGTCGCCCTGAGCGCGCTGACGATGGCGGAATATTTCCGCGACGAAACCGGGGCTGATACGCTGCTGTTTATCGATAACATCTTCCGCTTCACGCAGGCGGGCTCGGAAGTGTCAGCGCTTCTCGGCCGTATGCCGAGCGCCGTCGGTTATCAGCCGACGCTGGCGACGGAAATGGGCGAGCTTCAGGAGCGAATCACCAGCACCAAGCATGGCGCTATTACATCCGTGCAGGCGGTGTACGTGCCGGCCGACGATCCAACCGATCCGGCCCCGGCCAACGCGTTTGCACACCTTGACGCGTTCATCTATCTGGAACGATCCATCGCATCGAAGGGGATTTATCCCGCGGTGGACCCGCTGGCATCCGCGAGCCGCGCGCTCGATCCGCAGATCGTCGGCGAGGAGCACTATCGCA
Source organism: uncultured Phycisphaerales bacterium (assembly GCA_963773725.1). Classification (GTDB taxonomy): domain Bacteria; phylum Planctomycetota; class Phycisphaerae; order Tepidisphaerales; family Tepidisphaeraceae; genus PALSA-1353. Next base: position 505,156 of record CAVZCA010000003.1, on the reverse strand, counting down.
TCGCCCGCAAGGTACAGAACATGCTGCAGCGCTACCGCGATCTGCAGGACATCATCGCCATCCTTGGCGTCGATGAGTTGAGCGAAGAGGACAAGCTGACCGTCGGCCGGGCGCGCAAGATCGAACGGTTCTTCAGCCAGCCGTTCATCGTCGCTGAGCAGTTCACCGGCAAGAAGGGGATCTATACGAAGATCGCTGACACGCTCAGGAGCTTTGACGACATCTGCAGCGGCAAGGCGGACGATCTGCCGGAACAGGCGTTTCTGTATGTCGGCACGCTGGACGATGTACGGGCGCGAGCGAAGGAAATGGCGAAGTAAACGGAATTTAGCGTGCAACCCGCTTTCGACATCGTTTCGGCCAAGATCAATGAGATTGAAGCCGAGATGCATCGGATGGGGATGTGGCAGGATCAGCCGCTGACGCCGGAGCAGTTGGATTTCAAAGAGCCGTTCGGCATCGATAAGCTTGCGTTCGAGCAGTGGCTTCAACTCATTTTTATCGCCAGGGTCAAGGAAATCATCGCGGCCAGGGGGGAATTCCCATCCGGCAGCCAGGTGGCGGATCAGGCGTTTCGGGAATGGGTCACGTGGGGAAGCCGCAACGATGTTGAGCCGCTGATTCAGCTGCTGCGTGAATTCGATGCCTTGTTCGGCGAAGGCGATTGAGCGAAGCCAGCCGCAAAATAGGGATTATCCTGATGTTTTCACGGACGGGCGGATCGTAGAATTAATCGATGGCTCGAAACTCGCGGCATATCGCGACGGGGTTGGCGGGAATCTTTTTGTTTGTGTGTGGGTTGATGTCGCCGGCCTTCGCCGATGATATCGACGGCGTTCAGCCCGCTGCGATGGATCAGCCACGGATTAATCTGGTGATTCGCCGCCAGCCACAGGGGCAACCGCTGATTGGTAAAAGCACGGAGGGGGACACCTTCAACGTTGAAGCATTTCTAGATACTGGAGCCAGCTCGATCACACTCTCCACCAACACGGCTCAACTGCTCGGAATCAAACGCGAGATGGATGCTCAGCAGGAAGTGCGGTTCCAGGATGTTGGCGTCGGCGGCGGAAGCGAATTCGCCGTGTCGGAGCCGATCTTTCTTTCGCTTGCGCCGATGGCACCGAATGTGGATGTCGAGCAGAAGGATGCGATTGCCTCAACGTACACGCTGACCGTCGGGCCGGATCGGGCTGAGATTGGGCCGCTGAACAGCGGGACGGATTTTCTGACCTCGCTCGCGCTGGGGGACATGGACATCGTTGGGATGCCGGCGATTGACGGAAAGATCGTCGTGCTGGATCCAAAGGATGTGAATTCGATGACCGATAAGATTCGCACGTATGTTTACGATGCGAAGTCGGCAGCCGGGGCGAATCCGCCGGTTCCGAAAACCAGCGAGCATGTGAAACTCAATTTTGTTTCGTTCTGCCGGTTTACGAAGATTTCACCGGCCAGCGCGCAGCCGCCGGCGATCTCGGCCAATCCGATGATCGGCGTGAACGTGACGCAGCTTGGAAAGCCGTCAGCCGGCACATGGCTTCTGGATACGGTGCGTGTGGCGTCGATGATCTCGCGACATCAGGCTGCGGCTTTGGGCATCACATACGCGGCAGGGACCGATGGCACGGCCCATCCGCTCCTCGACGGCGTTCCAGTCAATCGGCAATTCATCATGTCCGTCGGCGGCATCGGCGGCATAAAAAAATCGGCCGGCTTCTTTCTCGACAAGCTTTCGATTCCCACCACTGAAGGGATGCCGATCACTTTCATCCACGCCCCGGTTTTGGTCTGTGATATCACGGTCACCGATTCAGCCGGCAAATCATTTACGCTCGACGGCGTATTCGGCATGAATTTTCTGGTCGCCAGCGCGATGGTGGATGAGAGCAGCATCGTTCCCGATATCGATCACATGACGCCGGGTGCGTTTCGGTGGATCGTACTGGATCAGCCTCACGGTTGGCTGGGAGTGCAGAGGAATCCGTAGCCCGAGGAATTAAGATTCATCGCCCGCGAACCTGCTAGAGATCGCGGATCGGCAGAGCCAGGCCTCTCTCAATGCTCTTGCATCAGATATGAAATCTGCTGATCGAAAAAGCCCAAATCCACCCACCAGATGTCATTGCCCACGGTGATGGCCAGAGTTTTGCCGTCGGGCGAAAAGGCGATGTCTTTGAGTAGTCCGGTCGGCCCGAAACCGCGCTGTTGTAGTTCGTCGACGTCAAGTTCCGCAAGCTGGCGGCCGGATTGCGTGCTCCAGAACAGCACGCGGTTATCGTGTCGCGGCCGTAACCACGACCGGCTCGCTGGGATCAAACTTGATGCCCGAGACGATGTTGGAATCGGAGTGGCCCGGCGATGCCACCAGTTCGTGCAGGAGTTGGCCGGTCTGGCAATCCCAAAGTGTCGCGGTTCCATCCCGCGATGAAATGGCGAGCATGTTTCCATCCGGCGAGATGTCCAGGTCGCGCAAGCCGTCGGTGTGATGCCGCAGTTCATGAAGGAGCGTCGGCCCCTGCAAATCCCAGATCTGGCAACGAATCAAGTCCGGCCTGGGCTTCGCGTCATAGGCCGCCGACCGCAGAACGATCAGACGATTCTTGTTTTGGAGCCAGAGGACGCGATAGTTTTCCTCAATCGTATCCGAGCCGTCGTTACCGAAAATGGGACCGTCGGGTTTTGCCGTCTCAAAGTTCCATCGCCGGATTTGATTTCCCGTGGCCGCGTAGAGGGTTTGGCCGTCATCCGAGATGGCTTCTCCGCCCTGGCGACGCGATCCGGTGTCGCAGACGATGGAACTGCCGGTGTGCCAGTCCCATAGCTTAGACACGCCGAAAGTGTCGATGGTAAAAATTCTTCCATCGGGCAGAAATCGTGTTTCAATGATTCCGTTGATCCGCGTCAGAGGTTTCGTCATAGCCTGAATATCGGCCAGCGGCATGCGTGTGCGAACGTCCCAGACTTTGATGTGCCCGTCGTAACTCCCGCTGGCCATCAATCGGTCTGTCGGGTCGAACGCCACCCTGCGCACGGTTGCGGTATGGGCATTGATGGATTTCTCGACGTCGGCATCGCTATTGACCGCAAAGACGCGATGAAACCATCCGCCGGTGATGACGTGCAGGCGCTGGGCGGAAGAGTCGAATCTCAGTTCGACGACGTGGTCATGTACGCCATCAATGGTGTGAATCAGTTGTGAGCGATCGTCGAGAATCTGACGGATCTCGATAGTGCCGCGTTGCATGGCCAGGGCCAGGAGTGAGCCGTCGTCTGCCAGGGCGGCGGCGCCGGCCAAACCGGGCGCCGGAATATTTTCTTTCCATGCGATGCTGCCGTCGGGCTTCAGGAGGCTGATGGTGCTCTCCGTTCGATCGGGCCAGCCCTTTGCATCGACGACCACGTGCCGGCCGCCCTTGATTCCTTCGCGGTGCACGCTGGGATCGTTGAGAAAGTAACGGGGTATGGGACTGGATGTTCCCGCCGGGACGGGAATGGGGCGGCCGGTCTCCAGATCGAACGACCGAAGCATTCCGCTGCCCGAAGTCCAGATACGTTGCCTGGCGGCATCGATCCATGCTTCGCCGTCAACGTACAGCGCCGGCTCCATGTGATCGCGAGGATTGAAACTTCCGTTGAGGTCGACCGAAGAAAGCTCACCGCTGCGGCGAAGCAATTCCCACGCCGCCCAGCGCCAGTCCTGCGCGAGCGCACCGTGCGGATCGATGAAATCGAGCATCGTCCTGGCCAGCGGAAACTGATGTTGTTGCGCATAGGCGCGGGCGAGGATCAGGCGGGAAACGCGCTCCTGCTCATCGGCACGGGTAAGATTTGCTTCGGCGGTCTGCCGCTGGACGCGCTCGGCATCGCGATCCACCGCCGCGCGACGCCACGCCACCGCCGAAACCGCCAAACCCGCGGTGGCAACCAGCAAAATCAGGATGGCCGCGAATACCGGGCCGCGGTGCCGGGCGAGCGTCTTGCGCAAAAGGTAAATGGCGCTGTCTCCGCTGGCTTCGATCGGCTCGCCGGCCAGGTAGTGCCTCAGGTCTCGCACCAGGTCCCCGGCGGATTGGTAGCGGTGATCGCGGTCCTTGGCGAGAGACTTGTTGACGATGGTGGCCAACTCGTAATCGATGGGGCAGTGCTCCCGCCGTGCCGGCCTGCCCGGGAGTGGCGAAACGCCGCGATCTTTCGACCAGTTTCGCGCGGGAGAGATCGGATCGCTCGAAGTGATGTGTCTCAGCACCTCCTGGAGCGCGCCGTCCACCGGATACGGAAAACGTCCCGTCAGCAGTTCGTATAGGATCACGCCCAGCGAATAAACATCGCTTCGCGTGTCGATTTCGTCGGGATTGCCGCGCGTCTGCTCCGGCGACATGTAGCGCAGCGTGCCCAGGAGCTGCCCCGTTTGCGAGACCATCGCGTCGGAGCGATCGGTCATGGTTTTGGCCAGCCCGAAATCCAGGATGCGCGCTGCGCCGTCGGCATCGACGAGAATATTCGACGGCTTGAGATCGCGGTGAATCACGCCGCGCTGATGGGCGTGCGATACCGCATCACAAATCGTGGCGAAAAGGCGAAGGGCCTGATCCAGTGACGGCCGGGTTTCGGGTACGTGATCGGTGACCGGCCGGCCGCGAACATAATCCATCACGCAGTATTGCCGTCCGTCGCCGGTCACGCCGCTGTCGAAAACGGAGACGATGCAGGGATGACGCAAGCCCGCGGCCAACTCGATTTCGCGAAGGAATCGCCGCTGCGCCGCAGGCGATGCGAGTGTGCCGTCGAGCAGAACCTTGATCGCCACCTTCCGCTTGGTGGAAAGCTGAACCGCCTGGTACACCACCCCCTGTCCGCCGCGATTCAATTCGCGGATGATTTCATAGCCTCCTATCAACGGAAAGCTCGCGGGCAAAACAGCTCCTGACAGTTCGTCTGGAGGTCGCGTGATGGGCGGCGAGTCCTGCGACATGGGATCTGTAAATGCGGCTGAATTATCGGGGTGAGTCAGTTATGAAACAACTTAATACTTTACAATTGTGCCGTCAAACGGATCAATTCCAGGGAGTATAGGCTGGACTCCTCACAGCGAGGAAACGGCCTATTATTATCAGACCAGAGGAGGCCGCGGTTATGTCTGGCATTCCCAACGCCGATTCGAAGATGTTGGCGGCCGGTGCGGCCGCTGCTCCGGCTTCCGTTTCGGATCACAAGGACATGACCGCATTCGTCGAATCATGCGTGGAGACGGTTTCGGGCTCGGCCCAGGCGGCGGCCCGGCACGCTCGCGGCAGGCCGCGATTTCGCAAGCTCCTGCGCCTGCTTCATGACAAGCAGAACATTCTCGTCACCACGCATCGCCATCCCGATCCGGATGCGCTGGCCAGCGGATGGGCGCTCTGTCTGCTGCTCGAAGCCCAACTCCCCGGCGCGTCGATCACCATGTCAGTCAAGGACAACATCAACAGCGGCATCAACGCGATGTTTGTCCGCAAGACCAATCTCAAGCTCGCAGCCTGGAGCGATGCCGCGCTTGGCGATTTTGATGCGATCATTCTCACGGATGTCGTGCCGGGCGTTACGTATAGCCCGCTGCCGGAGGGAGTCACCCCGCTGGCCGTGATCGATCACCATCGCTCGCGGCGAAAACCCAAATGTCCGTTCACCGATATTCGGCCGGAGGTCGGCGCGACGAGCTCGATCATCTTCAGCTATTTCATGGAAGTGGAGCAGCCGATCTCGCCCGACCTGGCAGCGTCTCTTCTGTACGCGATTGAATCTGATCTCGCCGGCGCCGCCGGGCAGCCGGGGGAATTGGATAACATCGCGCTCTCCAACCTCACGCTGCTGGCCGACACGCGCAAGCTTTACCAGATGCGCTACGTTGATCTGCCGCAGAGTTATTACCTCTGCTACTACAGCGGACTCTCGAACGCGATGTACTATGACAGCGCGATTATGTCGCATCTGGACACGATCGACTCGCCGGAAAAGCCGGCGGTGGTCGCGGATTTTCTCCTCCGGTTTGAGCCGGTGACCTGGGCGCTGGTGACAGCGGTCTATGAAGATCGGCTGGTGATCAGCCTGCGAACCAGCAGCGGCAAGCTGTCGGCCGCGGACATGATTCGCCGGCTCATCCGTGAAGATGGCGAAGGGGGCGGCCACCGCACCAAGGCGGGGGGGTTTATTCCACTCGAAACCAACACCGCCGCCGAGATCGAGCGCAAGATAAAACTCCTCCGGCGAAGGTATCTGCGGGCTTTGGGCATCAAGCAGAGCCAGGGGAAGCGATTGGTTCCCAAAGAGCCATGACAAATTGCCGTCCCGCCCTTACTATTTCGCCCTGATATGTCTGGCGAAATCTCCAAAACCTATGACCCGGCCTCGATCGAAGCTGAGGCTTATCGCGTCTGGCTCGAAGAGCGCTGTTTCGCGGCCGATCCCGCTGCGCCGGGTGAGCCGTACTGCATCGTTATCCCGCCGCCGAATGTCACCGGCGCGCTTCATCTCGGGCATGCGATCAACAACACGCTGCAGGATATCCTGATCCGCCTGCATCGGATGCGCGGGTTCAATACGCTTTGGGTTCCGGGGCTCGATCATGCTGGCATCGCCACGCAGGCGGTGGTTGAAAGGCAGCTCAAGGAAAAAGAAAACAAAACCCGCCACGACCTCGGGCGCGAAGCCCTCGTGCAGCGAATCTGGGACTGGAAGAAACAATTCGGCGACCGGATTCTCGAGCAGCTTAAACGAATGGGATGTTCCTGCGATTGGGACCGCACGCGTTTCACGCTGGATGATCAGTGCGCCCGGGCCGTGCGCGAGACGTTCTTCAAGCTATTCAAAGACGGCCTGATCTATCGCGGCAAGCGGCTCGTGAACTGGGATGTGCATCTGCAAACGTCCGTCTCGGATGATGAGATCTATCACGAGACGGTGAAGACGAGCATGTGGCATATCCGCTATCCGATTGTGGACACCGACAAATTCATGATCGTCGCCACCACGCGCCCGGAAACCATGCTTGGTGACACTGCGGTGGCGGTGCATTCGGAAGATTCCCGCTGGAACTGGGCGATCGGCAAGAGCGTCGATCTCCCTCTGACCGGCCGGAAGATTCCGATCATCGCCGACGACATTCTCGTCGATCCAAAATTCGGCTCCGGCGTCGTGAAAGTGACGCCGGCTCACGATCCGAACGACTACGCCGTCTGGCAGCGACAGCAGGGCAAAATCGAAATCCTGAACATCCTGAATCCGGATGCGACAATCAACCAGAATGGCGGGAAATATTCCGGCATGAAGCGCGACGCGGCCAGGAAAAAAGTCGTCGAAGATTTGACGGCCCTGGGACTACTCGAAAAGGAAGAACCGTACGAAACGCAGGTGGGGCATAGCGATCGAAGCAAAACGCCGATCGAGCCATATCTGAGCGATCAATGGTTCGTGAAAATGGCTCCGCTGGCCGAGCCGGCCTTGCAGGTTGTTCGCGATGGCAAGGTCAGGTTTTTCCCGGAGCGCCACGCACAGCAGTATTTAAGCTGGCTCGGCGAAAAGCGCGATTGGCCAATCAGCCGGCAGCTTTGGTGGGGGCATCGGATTCCGGTGTGGTATCGAACAGGTACGGCAAATATGAATTTCGTGCGCGGCACGAGTCCATACGATTCTCAGGAAAGCCAACACTCTTCGCGGGTGATATACAGCTATCTCTTAAGCAGTCCGCAGCGCTTGCAGGAGCTATCGGTGTTTTCGAATGCGGTCACCGTCTTGAAACAGTTTCGATCGATGAACAACAAGGCGTCGCGAATCTGGTCGAGTATGTTTGCCCGCCAGTGTTGCCAATCGAAAAAGAAAGCAAATTAGAATCCTTATTGGCAGAACATGGTTTCGTCCAAGACCCCGACGTCCTCGACACCTGGTTCTCCAGCGCCCTCTGGCCGCACAGCACCCTAGGCTGGCCGGAAAAAACTCTCGATCTGAAAAAATGGTATCCCGGCAGCGTCCTGGCGACGGCCCGCGACATCATCAGCCTCTGGGTCGCCCGCATGGTCATGACGGGCCTCTACAACATGGGCGATGTTCCGTTCCACCACGTTTACATTCACACAACTATCCTCGACGGCCACGGCGAGCGGATGAGCAAATCCAAAGGCAACGGCGTCGATCCCGTCGATGTCATCGACACACACGGAGCCGACGCATTGCGATTCACCCTCACCCACATGGCTACTGAGACACAGGACGTGCGCCTGCCGGTGAAGAAAGATGCACAAGGGCGGAATACATCCGACAAATTCGACATCGGCCGAAACTTCTGCAACAAAATCTGGCAGGTCGGCAATTTCTTCGTCATCGCCAATCTGTCGAACATCACGCCCGCGGCGGTGGATGAAACCAAATGGTCGCTGGCCGACCGCTGGATCGTTTCCCGTTTCAACCGCACGATTCAAGAAGCCAACACCGCCCTGGCGTCTTACCGCTTCGACCAATACGCCAAGCTTTGTTACGATTTCTTCTGGGATGATTTCTGCGCCTGGTATGTCGAAGCCTCCAAGCCGGCGTTGAAAGATCCCGCCACCGCCCTCCAGACGGCCAATGTTCTCGCAGCCATTTTCGACGGCGCCCTCCGCCTCCTCCATCCGATGATCCCCTTCATCACCGAAACAATCTGGTGGCGACTGAGCGAAGTGCGCCCAAATCGCGGCCTCCCCGGATGGATCGAATGCTCGCCCGCCAAACGTCTCATCAAGGCGGCGTGGCCCGCAGCCGGCAAAACCGACGACGCCGTCGAATCACAATTCTCCAAAATTCAGGAAATCATCAAAGCCATCCGCAAGCTGCGGAACGACTTTAAAGTGGATTTGAAAAAAACCGTCGATGCGTCAATCGTCGCAAGCGGCGAAATCACCCGTCAAATCGAATCGAATCGCCAGATGATCGAACTGTTGGCCGTTTGCAAGCTAACCGTGGCTTCGACCGCTTTCGCGCTCCCTCCCGGCTCTGTCCGCGCCTCCGCCGCCGGATGCGACATCTTCGTCGAAGGCCTCCAGGACCAGGACGCCGAAAAGCAGCGAAGCACCAGGCGAAAAGAGGAACTCACACGGCAAATTCAGACTCTTAATGGACGCCTGGCAAGCGAAGCGTATATTTCCAAGGCCCCGCCCAATCTGGTGAAGCAAACCAGGGATCAACTGGCGGAAGCGGAAGCGGAATTGGCGAAAATAGGCTGAAATTCAGGTTGGCCACGGCTCGACTGAGCTCGCCGAAGTCAGATGAAAATCAGATACATACAGATGAATTCAGAGCAATGTGATTTGGCCCTGTCTTCCTGTATTATCTGTGTGAATCTGATTTTCATCTGTGGCTAGTTTCTTTCTTTTAGGAATTGTTCCAATGGCTGAAAAAAGTGTATCAAACGAATCATTCGCCACTGAAGTTAAGAATGAATACAGCGGCGACAAGCTTCGCGTGGCCATCATCGGCTGCGGCGGAATCAGCGAAACGCACATTCGCGCCTTGCAGACATTTCCCGAGGTGGAACTGGTGGCCGGAGTCGATGTCAAGACCGATCGGCTGAAGTTGATGGAGGAGAAATATGGGTTCCCCAGTCTCTTTACCGACTGGAAACGGATGCTCAAGGAGGTCAAGCCGGATGCGGTGGTCATCTGCACTCCCAACGGCGTGCATTCCCAGCCGGCCATGGATGCCTCCAACGCCGGTTGCCATGTGCTGGTTGAAAAGCCGATGGCCATGAATCCAGTTGAATGCCAGAAAATGATCGACGTGGCCAAGAAGAATAAAAAGAAGCTCGTCGTCGGTTTCCAATATCGCTATCACCCCAACACGGATTTTCTCAGCGCGCTAAGGATGACGGCCGCTTCGGTAACGTGATGTTCGTCAAGTGCCAGGCGCTGCGGCGACGAGGCATTCCTAACTGGGGCGTCTTCGGCCAAAAGAAACTCCAGGGCGGCGGGCCGATGATCGACATCGGCGTGCATGTCATCGAGATGGCGCATTACGTCATGGGATCGCCCAATCCCGTGGCCGCCGCGGGAAATACCTGGACGTACATGGGGAACAAAAAATCGGATGTCGTCTCGCAATGGCCGAACTGGGATTACAAAACATACACCGTGGAAGATCTGGCGATCGGGCAGATTCGCTTTGATAACGGCGCTATTTTGCAGATCGAGGCGATGTTCGCCGGGCACATTGAGAAGGATGTCTGGAATTTCACGCTGATGGGAGACAAGGGTGGCTGCCAATGGGATCCGCCGCTGCTGTTCACCGACCGGGCCGGGACGATGACGAATGAATCGCCCGCGTTTGTCGGCACCAAGACGGATTTCCCCTACTTGTTTGGATTGAAGCTGCGGAATTTCGTGAACGGCTGCCTGCTCGATACGCCACTGCGGGCGCCCGGAGAAGCGGGACTGGCCGTGCAGAAAATTCTGGATGGCGTCTATCGCGCGGCTGCGGCGGGGAAAGAAGTGGCGATTAAGTAAATCGGATGGCACGAAGATAAATGCGGCAAGGGTCGCGCACGGCGGTATTGGCCATCTCGGCGTTCGCGGTCTGCTCGATCGCGGCGGCGGTGAGGTCGCGGGGGTTTATCGAATCCGACGGGGCGACGCATTATCTTTTCGCCCGTCATGCATTCGAGCAGCCGATTTATTTCCTGGATATCTGGGGTAGGCCGCTCTGCACGGCACTCTTTGCGGGGCCGGCATGGTTTGGTGGATTGCTTGGTGTCCGGCTTACGAGTCTGCTCGTAGCGATTGGCTGTGCATTCGTGGCGGCCGCGATTGCCCGGGGCCAGGGATATCGCTGGCCGATGCTGGCGCTGATTTTCACGCTCGGCCAGCCGCTGCTTTTTTTACATTCGTTTTCGGAACTGACGGAGTTGCCGTTCGCGCTGGTAATCGGCCTTGCGTTTCTGAGCTATCAGCGGCGGCGATGGTGGTGGATGGCATCCATGGCCGCGATTGCGCCGCTCGGCCGGCCAGAGGGGTTTGCGTTTTTGCTTCTCGCTGCGGTGGCATTGGCTGCGCATCGAAAATGGAGATGCCTGCTGGTTCTGCCGTTGGGATTGCTGGTCTGGAGTATTCTGGGGCACGAACTGGTGGGACCACCCCAGCGGCCCTGGTGGCTTTGGCTGGCGGATCATTGGCCGTATGAGGCCGGCAGTGAATATCCGCGCGGGCCGCTGCTTTATTTCATTGCTGTTTTGCCGGTGCTTATCGGACCTTTCGCTTTTCCGGCGATGTGGATTGGGATCTGGCGGAGTCTGGCAGAAGCGTGGCCGCTGTCGCGGTTGCGGGAGCATCGGGTTCGTGTTGATGCGCTCATTGCCGCGATTCCGCTGGCGATTCTCGCCGGGCATAGCCTGCTCTTCTGGCTTGGGAAGCTGTCGAGCAGCGGATCGTTGCGATATCTGCTGATTGTGGCGCCGCTGTGGGGATGTCTGTCGGCTCGGGGATGGGAATGGGCCTTTACGGTGATGCGGTGGCCGCGACCGCTGTCGTGGGCGGCACTGGCGGTGGTTTTGCCTGGATTGGTCAATTACTGCTGGCGGATTTTGCCGGTGCGGCAATCAGAGAGCTGGAGCGAGGCCCAGCGAATTGTGCAGTGGTATGAGACAAGCCCGCTGCGGAAAGAATTTCCGCGTGTGATGACGAATCATCCCGGAGTATTTTTTTATCTGAACGCCAATCCATGGGATCGCCGCGAGGTGGAACCGTGGACGCGGAAGGCGATCGATCATCCGCCGGCGGGTGTTTTGCTGATCTGGGACCCGGAATTTTCCGTCGGCAATTCCGATCCGCTTCTGGTGGTGCCGCTGCAGCGGGTGATTCAGGCGGGTTGGGTGAATGACCGGGCCGACGAGTGGAAATCGAATGTGAACAGCCCCGCGATGCCGCTGGATCAGCCTCTGATTCAGACGCCGCGGATGTGGCATATCTTCCTTAGCCCCGCGGGAAGTTTGAAATGACGGATCATTCCTCATGACAAGCCATCCCAGCGCTCGGCATCTTCCTCGCGGCGGATTCGCGGCTCTAATCCCATGACGCGGATCGGTTGCACGGATAGATCGAATAGACCCGAACGCTGCACGGGCCGCCTCGATTCCATGACCCGTGGAATAACGGACCTGAAGAGCAGTTCCTCGAACATCTCATCCGTTCGTGCGATCAAGCAACTCATCGCTGGGCTCCTTCCTCGTTAAACCGGTCGCCCTTTTCTGCTGCTGGGATCGGCCACGGGTGAGTGACACCATTAGTGGTGGGTGGCGATTTTTCAGAGTCTGATAATGTGTCGAGTGCTAACTCCGATAAGTCGGCTGGGGCGCAGTCATTCCCTGTCAGGAACGATCGCGCACTTTTTGCGGTTGGGAATTAGACGGCCCGGAGATGCCGAATGATTCGGCCGGTGTGGATGTAAACAACATCCTCGGCGATGTTGGTGCAGTGATCGGCAATCCGCTCGAGATTCTTGGCGATCATGATATTTCCAAGCTCGGTGTTGGCCTTCTGCCCGTCGGTTTCCATCAGGCAGATCATGTCCTGCACGATCTGGTGATAGAGGGCATCGACGACATCGTCGCTTTTCAGAACGTGACGAGCCAGATCCTCATCGCGGAGATTGAACGCCTTGATCGTGTCGCGAAGGGTTGCCAGGACAGTGTTGGCCATCAGCTTCAGATCGCTCGGCGGTTCGTAGTCGGGGAGGTGCGACAGCAGCAGCACGCGCTGGGCGATGTTGACGGCGCAATCGGCGATGCGTTCGAAATCGGCGTTGACCTTGATGATCGTGGCGACGGTACGCAGATCGCCGGCCGCGGGCTGCTGAAGGGCGAGCACGTCGATCGCGCTCTTTTCGACGCGGACTTCCTCGTCGTCGATGCGCTGGTCCATCACAATCGTTTCCTGCGCAGCTTGGCGTCGGAAGTAAAGACCGCTTCGCACGCCTGCTCGACCGCCTGGAGGACCAGCGTGGACATGCGGGCCACTTGCGTCCTAAGGCTCTCAAGAAGATCGTTCAAATGATGTGACATGCGGCTCAGCAGTCATCGGCCACGCGGGGCCGGCACTGCGAAAAATCGTCCGGTTTTTAGCCGAAACGCCCGGTGATGTAGTCTTCCGTCTGCTTCTGCAACGGGTTGGTGAACATTGCAGACGTTGCATTATACTCGACAAGAGAACCCATGTAGAAAAACGCGGTAAAATCGCTCACCCGGGCGGCCTGCTGCATGTTATGGGTCACGATGATGATCGTGTAGTTGGCCCGCAGCTCCGTGATCAGGTCTTCGATCTTGGTCGTGGCGATCGGATCGAGCGCGCTGCATGGCTCGTCCATCAGCAGCACCGTCGGCCGGGTCGCGAGGGCGCGGGCGATGCAGAGCCGCTGCTGCTGGCCGCCGGACATTCCGATCGCGCTGCTGTGCAGGCGGTTCTTGACCTCATCCCACAGCGCGGCTTTGCGAAGGCAATCCTCGACGATTCCGCTCAGTTCGCTGCGTCCGGTGACGCCTTGAAGGCGCGGGCCGTAGGCGATGTTGTCGAATATCGATTTGGGAAATGGATTGGGTTTTTGAAAGACCAGCCCCACCTTTTGCCGGAGCGCAACCTGATCGACTTTCGGATCGTAAATATTCTGGCCGCCGATGAGCAGTTGGCCGGTGACCCGGCAGCCGGGAATCAGATCGTTGAGCCGATTGATCGAGCGAAGAAACGTGCTTTTGCCGCAGCCGCTGGGGCCGATCATCGCGATCACACGATTGCGCGGCATGCTGAGCGAAGCGTTTTTGATCGCCTCATGCGCGCCATAAAAGACGCTGACGCCGCGGGATTCGATCAGGACATCGCTGGGATTGACCATGTCCTGAGGGGTGGCTGTGGCGATGCTGCCCGCCGAAGGAAGGTGAACCTTCGGGGCGGTTGACGCGCTGGGGGGCTGAAGCAATTCTGCTCATACTTCGTCAGCCTCCACGGCTCCCTCAAAAGTGTATGGGCCACGGGGGGTGGATCAAGCACTTTAAGAAAGATTAACAAGGGCGGCAAGGCGGATTAAACCGCAAACATTGACAAACAACCATCTGGCGGATTTCCCGCTGAAATCGCGTATTCAGGTATAACATCCTTCATGCGATTCCGTTTCAGCCGGGCGTGTCTTCTGGTGATTTCCCTTTTTGGGGGATGTGCCGAAACCGCGAGATTGCCCGAAAATGTCACCGCAACAATCCCGGCAAAGCCCCAGCTTTCCATACCGGTTGGTGAATTTCGAGGCAGCTCCGCTGAAATGGGCCAACAGCATGGTGAGCAATTCCGGCAGACGATTACCGATTTGTATCAAAATTACCTGCTTGCCACATTGCAGGGATCAGCCCGGGTGGAAGCGAGATTGGCCGCCGTGAATTTTGAAGTCCTCATGCTTCCCGAGCACCGCGCGGAAATCCAGGCCCTTGGCCAAACCGTCGGGCTCAATCATTACGATATCGTTCTCGCTCAGTGCTTTCTGGATTTAATGCCCTCGACGGCCTGCTCGACGATAGCCCTGCCGGCAATGGCTTCACCCGACGGCGTTGCGCGCTTCGGGCGCAATCTTGATTTTCCCTCCCTCGGTGTTCTGAACAAGCATTCGACGCTGATGATCTACCATCCAGCTGGGCGAAACCAATTCGCTGCGATTGGCTGGCCGGGGATGATTGGCGTTCTATCCGGCATGAACGAATACGGGTTATCTCTCGCCTGCATGGAAGTTCCCCGCCCGGCCCGGATGCCGACGGCGATGCCATATACCTTGTTATACCGAACGATCCTGGAGCAATGCCGCACGGTGGATGAGGCAATCAGCCTGCTCCAGCGAACCCCCCGGCAAACGGCGAATAATCTGATGCTGATGGACGCGGCGGGAAACCGGGCGGTGGTTGAGATTCGGCCCGAGAGCGTTACCGTTCGCCGCGGAGATCCGGGGGCGGCGCTGATCAGCACCAATCACCAGCGCGGCCAGGACCAGGACACGTCGGGTTATTGCTGGCGATATGATTCTCTACACGCTGAATCGATCAGCCAATTTGGAAATCTCGATGTTCCAGCGATTGAGAAAATGCTCGGCCATGTCGTGCAAGGCAAGAGCGGCGACATGACCCTCCAATCCATGATATTCGAGCCGTCCAATTGCGTGATTTACCTGGCCACGGGTTCGGACGCGCCGGCTCAGACGTTTAACCGGATTGATTTGAAGCTCTACTTCACCGGGAAGTGAACCTCACAAAAGCGACTGAATTCAGTTCGGCCCAATCAACACCCCGGTTGTAAATAGTGGCTTAGCGGTAAGTAAGCTGAGCGCAGAAAGTTACCCACCACCTGTGCAAAGATTATTCAGGTTGTGGAAATTCGCTCTTGCTTTTCATTTTTGCGCCGCTAATATTCTCGCTGATAGCCGTACTCCCAACGAGGGTCTTGGGGGATACGAAGCACGAACTTTTGGATTTCAGGGTTTTACCTAAGAATCCAGTCACGGCCCTCAACCGTCCAAGCACCCCCTTGGACGACCTCCCTTCCTAAAGGGAGTTACGCCCCGGATCCCCCCGTCCGGGGCCTTTTTATGCGCACTTCCGGACAGCTAAATTAGAGACAAACTCTTGTTGGCCGTTTTCTCGGCTTATTTGTGCGGGGTCGATGCGGATGGCTGCGTCGATGGGGCTGGTGCAGCCGGATATTCATCGTTGAAATTCCAGTATTTTTTCATCTGGACGATCGCGGGATCCTGTCCGCCCGATCGTTTGTCCGCGGTATTGAGCCACTCCGCCGCCAATCCAACGTGATGCGAATTGTAGAGCACGTACGCATACAAAAATGCGTGCGTGGGATCTTTTTGCGAATCCTTGGCGATCAATTTGAGATCATCGGACAACGCCTTAAGCCGTTGCGGGCCGAGGTGCTTCTGAAGATCGTACTGTCCCATCAGCACGGCCGGATCCTGGGCGATCGCGCTGTGCAGGTCGGCATAAGCCTGCGCGTAATATCCACCGCCGAGCTCCGCGTTGGCGCGGGCGGTCAGGATAAGCGGATTGTTCGGCGCTACTTGAATCGCGTCGTTGTAAGAAGCGATGGCCCGATCATATTGCTGCTGTTGAGCTAGTGATTCACCAGTGGCGACAAGATCAGCCAGGCCCTTGGCCCTCATTCCCGTGGCGAAGCTGTCAATCGGGACGGGCGGCGGAGCCGGGAGCAATCCTTCCGCATCATTTTTTGAAATCCCATTTAGATTCGGAAGCGTTGAGAAGCCCGGCTTAATGAGCTTATTCGTGTCCGTATGTTCCTCTGGAGCGGGACCAAGATCAGTCCCCGTTCCCGGCGTCAATTCCGGATTGGGCATGCCCGGCATTGCCTGTTTCGCGCCGGTGTCATTCGCGCCGGGATTGCCGAGTACGTTGGAACCCTGCTCGGCAGAGGCCGCCGCTCTCTGATGCAGCTTCAAAAGCTGCTGGAATTCAAAATTGGCCTGCTGGTCGGTCTTGGGATGGGAGCTCTGATACTTCTGCATCATTTGCTGCAGAAGCGCAACCTGGGTGCTCTGCTGCGAGGGAGGCGGCAACGGAGTACTACCGAGGTATTGCCGCGTCGATTGCGACGTCGAAACATCTCCCGCCTCGGGGGCCAGGTTTGTCGATTGCAACTGCGATGTATTAGCCGTCAGGGGCTGAAGCGCCTGACCGGGATTGTTGTTTAACTGCATGCCCGGCCGCATCGGCTGCAACAGAGAAGCGCCGGTGCTTCCCGAATTCTGCGAAATTTGCTGCGCGTTCGGATTGTTCAGATTGTTCAATTCCTGGCGTATTGCCAACAGGCGCGCCTGAGTCGGAGTCTGATTGAATTGCTGAATGCCGGAGCCTTGTTGCAGCGGGCTCTGGCTGGCGAACAGGCCCGACTGCGAATTTAGCTGTTGATCTGAATTCGGCTGAATCTGGCTCGCATTGAATTGCCACTGCCGCACGCCATACAGCGGCGAAGCGGCAAAGAGAGGCGAGCTTGCGTTTGAATTGGGATTTGTATCGGCGGTTGGATCAACCGGGCCTGGCACCAAAAGTTCATTCGGTTTGGGGAGCATCGGCCCTTGCGTGAAATCCACCGCGCCCAGGCGTGTGTCCGAGGGACTCTGTGTCATCGGTTGTGCCGGAACGTATCCCAATGAGTTTGGCAATGCCTGAAAGCCAGCTGACGGCGGTGGGGCGTTGTTGGATGCCCCGTAATAGACCTGCGGAGAAGACGCCGAGCGGTTGCTTGACGCCATCGGATTGGCCATCGTTGGAACGCCTGTGGAATCGGAAATAAATTGATCGACTCCCTGACCAGCGAGAAGACCGCGGAATGCGAACGGGTCGGTATATCCGACGCCGAGATTGATTCCATTGCGCTCGATTCCACGAAAGCCTGCGCCGCCTGTCACGTTGTTGGTGGACACGGCACTTTGGAACGGCTGCACGCCGTACGCCTGGGAATTCGATGTGGACGTATTGTATCCACCGGCGCCGATTTGGTTATTGGCGTCCATCGCGTGACCGCTGGTGTCAATGCGTGATTGACCGAGAGCCGGCAGCGCGGCAGCCAGAGTTGATCCCGCAACCATCGCCAGCAGAGCCACATACGTTCGTTTGCCGCGTTTCATTTCAGATTCCTTCATCGGCTGAATCATATCACAATTACCGTTGCCGAACCCAGCGATCAACGGCTTTCCCGAAAATTGGAGGAGTTGTAAATAATAGATGGCCCAGCGTCATGGAAAGTTGCACTTTTATCGAGACGATTTTTTTATAGCCCTCGGCGGAGATAAGTCCCTGATAATCTGGGGGATGTGGACTGCCGGACGGCATTTCCCCAAATGGCAAAACCCACGGCGGCACCGTGGGCTTCTCCAATACCAAATCAATTCGCAAAAAATACGGACGATCCGCCAATGTCGTGTGAGAGCGGTTGATCAAACCCTGTAAGAAGGTGGGTGATATGCCGAATCAGGAGGGTTCTCCCGTTCATCCCGGCGTGTAAGGCTTCTCGTCTGATGCTCATCGCAAGGACGAGCGCGAGCATGCCCGTGCCGGCGGCTATCCCCTGGGGTTGATTATAGGTTTAACCAATATTGCTCTCCAATCACGCACAAAAGCAGAACAACCGTACTTGAGAAATACTATCGGCGCAGACCACCGGTGGCAATGAAGATTTCAATAAGTCCGCGCTTCTTTCAACGAAATAATTTCGCTGAAAAAACAGCGGATTTATTCAACTTTTTTCTTGACTGTTATGCGAACCGAGGGTCCGCGAAAGGCTCTTATCTAGAACGGCGGCGTCTCGCCGCGCTTCCACCAATCGGCGTCATCCTTTTTCCGCCGGCGCGGAGGAGATGAATCGTCCGGCTCATCCATGATCGAGCCGTCATCTTCCTGCTCTTCACTGTCCGCGTCCCCTTCCTGGCCGCGAACCATCGTCGCCAGCGCCACCGCGAAGACCGGCCCGATCGCCGAAGCGTCGTGACATCTTCCGGGCTGAACGGCTTGTCCCCATCGCGCATCAGTACGATGCTCGCCAGCGATTCGCCGAGATAGGTGCAGTGAATCGCCAGGATGGTCTGCCCCTTCAGATGTTTCAGTTCGTCCTTGGTGAGGACCTGGGCCGCCTCTTCCGCTGCCAGGTGAACCAATCCCTCGCGGCGAACGATCTGCAATATCCCGTCGCGCATCGCCTCGGTCATCACCGGATCGCCGGCGATGGTGTATTTCATGTACGCCCCGAGCTGGAAATCCGGCTCCGGCCCGGCAAGCCAGATCGCCACGTTGGCATATCCCATTTGCCGCAGCATCCAGTCCATCGCATGACAAAGCATCTGCTCAAGATCTTCGGAGCTGGTGATGATCCCGCGGAAAGATTCCGTCGTCCGGACCATATCCAGTTGCCGGGAGAGATCGCCATAAGCCGCGACCAGATCGTTGCAAAGCAGATCAACTTTCTTAGTGACCAGCCTGCGAGCGTCATTCAGCCGGCGCACCGCCACGCGGAGGCGATCGATGCGGTTTTCGCTTTTTGCCCGGATCGAATTGCGATGCAATGCCGATCGGATGCGGTGCAGAAATTCGTCAATAGTGAATGGTTTGGCCAGAAAATCGACAGCTCCATCACGCAGGGCTGAAACAGCCGAATCAACGCTCGGCGAGCCGGTGACGACGATCGCGCTGGCCAATGGATGCTTTTCTTTCAAAGCCGCCAGCAATTCCGACCCATCCCCATCCGGCAGATGCAGATCGACGATCATCAGATCGACCGACTGCGATTGCATTGTTTCAGAAGCCTGTGCGATGGTCCCCGCGGAGACCAGGCCGCAGTCCACGTTCCGGGTCAGTGCCTCGCCCAGCAGTTCCACCACATCTGATTCGTCATCGACGATCAGGACCTGCGGCGAAGCCGAACGTTTCGTTTGCGATGGTTGTCGTACAGGTGTCATGATTCCCTCCCACTTTCGGGTCAGTGGGTTTTTATTACGTCGCTGTCTTTCGGCTCACCTGACCGCTTTGCCCGGCGGCGCTTGTCACCGCCGGCAGAAGGATCAACGTTCGAGTTCCCTGGTCCGGCCGGCTTTCCAGCCGCATCGAACCGCCGCTGGATTCGACCCAGCGCAATGCCTTGGGCAGTCCCATGCCGCGGCGCCTGCCGGCCGGCTTGCTGCTGAAGAACGGATCAAACGCCCGCTTCAGCGTTCCTTCGTCCATTCCGCAGCCGTTGTCCGAAATCGTCACGGCAACCCGCGACGAATAAGGATCGAACGCCGCGTGAATCGTTATGTGGCCGCTCGGGATCCGTCGCCGAGAGGGCGTTGTCGATCACTTCCGTCATCGCCGCCGCCACCTGCTTCGGATCGACCATGACCGGAGGTACATCCCCCATGGTCACCTCAATGGTCCTATCGGCTGGATCGGTATGCTGCTTGGCATCGTGAAGGGCGCGCGAAATCAGATCGGCAACGTCCGTTTCCTCCGGCCTTGGCGGTACTGGTTTCGCGAAATCCATCAGCTCGGTGATGATCTCGCTGAGCCGATGGCTCTGATCATGAATCAGATGCGCCATTGCCTTGTGCTTCGGGTCCGTTAATTGTGCCGGCTAAAATTTGTGATCGTCCGCTGATGACGGCCAGCGGATTGTTCATCTCGTGCGCCGCCCCGGCGGCCATTTCGCCGATGCTGGTCATCATTTTCGAATGAAGGATTTCGTCTGCGCGATTGAAGCCGCCGATTGGCCTCGGCCAATTGCTCGGCCAGTGCGCGAGATTCTTCGCGAATCTGCGCCGTCCGCAGGGCCAGTGCCCAGCCACCGGCGATGGCGCCAATTCCTGCACCTGCGTCCAAGCCGCTGCGCTTCACCCGCCGCCGCGCCCCATACGACGCCGCCGACGCATGTCTCCTCGGCGTCCAGGCAGATCCAAAATCGCTGATCCCCCGCCAGCCGCGGCGAAATCGCCGACAGCAGCCAATCCAGTTCATTTCCCGCATGCAGCACCGGCCCATCGCCGCTTTCGCCGGTCGTCGGCGGACGCGGACAATCCACCAGCGAGGTTTCGAAGATTCGCCCGATTCATCAAAGAGCAAAACTTCCGCAAAACTCTGGCCTGGCATCAGCGAAAATGCCGCCACGCAGGTCACGCCCAGCACGCCGACGGCCGTCTGGCCAATCGCCTGCAGCACGGTTTGCGGCGGACGCATCGGGCCGAAGATCGCCCTGAAATGCGCTCAGCGCATCGAAAAACTGCGCCCGAACCGCCAGCCGTTTGTTCTTCGCCGCCAACTGGCTGCTCACGCGCCCAGTTCCTGGTTCGCGCGCATTATCGCCTGCTGATACAGCTCCTGCGTGCTCGCCTGCCCAAGTTGCAATGCCCGGCGCGCGGATTCAACCCGATCCATTAGTTTGGTGTTGGCCTCATCCACCGCTCTGCTGCGTCAGGCCGATCGCTTCGATCAGGCGTTTACGGGAGATAGTAAACGACTAATTGCCGCTGTAACCCAGGTGCTGCTCGCGAACGAGCAGGTCGGCCAGCGTGACAATTTGATCATCCGCGGGTATTTGACCGTTGCCGGCAGCGCCTCGGGCAACTGGCCGTGCAGCCAGATCGCCTCCCGGATGATCTGCGGAAGTTCCCATCGCTCGGCCAGCCGCTTGCCGACCACCATGTGATCCAGTCCGATGACCATCCGTTCGACATCGGCGATGTTCCCGCGAAGCAGATCAGCCGCTTCAACCACGCGGGCAAAACTCTTGGGCAGGATCGCATCCAGCGCAACTTTTCCCAGATCATGAAGCAATCCGCAGACGAACGCCTCCGATGGCGTAAAACCAATATCGCGGCCATGCGCCGCATGAATCGCCTCAGTCAAAAGCTCGGCGCAGCAGGCGACCGCGACCGAATGCTTCCAGAATTCTTCGCGAGAAAACTGCGTGGGGTGTGAATTTGAACTGGCGAAGGTCTCGAAGACCGAGACGGCCAATACCGCGTTGCGGACGGCTTCAAATCCGAGCAGCACAACCGCCGCTCCAGCGTGATCGCATCGGCGCTCACGCCCAGATCGGCCCGGTGCACCAGTTGCAGGATTCGCGCGGTCAGGGCCACGTCGCTGCTGATCAGCGAGACGATTTCATCCACCGTCCCTTCCGCGTCGGCTGCAACCTGCAGCACGCGCGTGGCGACGGCCGGCAGCGTCGGAAGTTCCTCCAGCTGCTGAAGAATCAGCTCGACGCGCTTGGCCTGAAGATGGTCGGAAGGCGTAAGCACCAATTAAATTGAAAGTGGTTGGACCGCGGCCGCGCAAACCATTGGGCGCAAACTGGCTTTGTTAATTCACAAACCACTAAAGCCAATCACTACCCGCTTTCGTCTCAGGTCGCCAGCATTTCGCCGATCCGCTCGATCAGCTTCTCGATATTGAACGGCTTCTTCACGAATTCGTCCGCGCCCGCTTTCAGCAGGTCGTTGATCTCGTCCTGATTCACCACGCCGGAGACGATGATGATCTTCATGTGCTCGAAATTGGGATTTTTCCGGATCGTCTGGCAAACGACGTTGCCGTTGATGTCCGGCAGCATGTAATCCAGGATGATCAGGTCCGGGCATGAATTCCTGCGTGAGGATGCCGGCGTCATAGCCCGTGTTGGCGGTCTTGACCTCAAATCGGCCGTCGCGTTCCAGCACGTCGACGAACAATTCCACAATTTCCGGATCATCGTCCACGACCAGGATTTTCTGCTTGCCGCTGTCCAGGGCATCCGGCGGAATGCCGTTGTCCTTCATGAATGCGATCAGGGCATCGCGCGGAATTCGGCGGAACCGGCTGCCCGGCACGCGAAAGCCCCGAAGCCGGCCGCTGTCAAAACAGCGAATGATCGTCTGCTGCGAAACCTTGCAGATCTCCGCAGCCTCGCCGGTGGTGAAAACCCTCTTCATAGTCGCTCCCGAAGCCCAATCTGTTAAATACGGATGGAACGAATATAGGCTTCACCAATTATCCCATTTCTCCATCTTCTCTATTTGAACATCGACTTCTCGATTTTGCAACTTGAACATTTAGAATTTGCGGTACATCCGGTAAATGGGCAAGATCGGGTAATTAACATGGGTCCGGCAATGTTACGTCCCATAACGGACACGGGTTCAACCGGTCTGGTCAGAGAAAATCAGCGCAAAAAAAGCCCACGGACAGAGGTCCATGGGCACTTTTCGTCTGATTGATCGGTTTTGGGCCGTGTTACCGGTAAAACTCGATGATCAGGTTCATATTCACTTCAAAAGGCACGTCTTCAGGCACCGGCTGAGACTTGATAGACGCCGTGAGCTGTGCCGGATTCCATTCCAGCCAGTTCGGAACCTGGTGCCCCGCTCTCTGTTCCATATTCTCGCGCAGAACCTTGTGAATCCCTTCCTTGAAGGTGATCGTCTGCCCCGGCTTCACGAGATAGCTGGCGATGTCAGTCTTCGTCCCATCCACGATCACATGCCCGTGGGCAACGATTTGCCGCGTCGCCCAGATGGTCCGCCCGACGCCCAGCCGGCGCAGGACATTGTCCAACCGCGTCTCCAGAATCTGCATCAGCGTGTTAGCGGTATTTCCCTTGGATTTCTTGGCCATGGTCAAAAAGCGGCGGAACTGCTTCTCATACATGCCATAGTGATAGCGCAGCTTCTGCTTTTCATTGAGACGAACGCCGTATTCGGTCTGCCGCCGGCCGCGATAGCCATGCATCCCGGGCAGTTCGAGTTCGCCGCGGCCTGTGTGTTTGGGAATGTCAGCGATCGGAACGCCGACCCGACGAGACAACTTCAGCTTCGGACCTGTATAACGGCCCATGGGAGGAACTTTCTACGGGCCAGAAGCCCGCTCAAAACATGCGCGGCAACCGCGAAAGCGATCGTCTTACACGCCGGTTACGCTCGGCGTGGTTTTGAGGCATGCCGGGCAGGATGGAGAGTATACTCATAGGCACAAACTGAACAAGGGGTGTTATCTCAGCACTCGGTAGTGATAATCATATTGCTTGATGAATCCCGCCTTTTCATACAGATTCCGCGCTGCCCTATTGTCAGCCATGACTTGAAGACAAATTACCTTCCCGCCATTGGCCAGTGTCCAAACAGCCAAATAATTCAAAAGCCGCGTGGCGTATCCGCGCCGCTGGCGATCCGGAGCAGTCGCCATCCGGTAAATCCAACCCATGCCATCGTGAACCGTTCCAATCACGCGCAGCCGGTTCGTTTTTCTCGGTCACCATCGCATACACGCGCGGCGGAGGAACCCGCTCGTAAATCCCATCGCGGAGATTCGCATGGCCAGCATGCTCCTCATGCGCACGCAAGCCACTCCGCATCAAGAGAGTTTTTTTCAACAATGCTTCCAATCTTGCTGGCGCGAGCCGTCTTATCCCGGACTTCACCAGGATCAGCCAGCCAGAGTTCTCCCGTATGTGAAATGCCATATCCCCGCTCAATCAGAATCCGGTCAAGATCGCGGGGCATCGTCGCGGGAGATATCTGAAACACCGGCGGCAAATGTCGCTGCCGATAGAATGCTTCCGCCTCAGTAATAAGTCCGAGCAATGTGTTCGCGGCCGGCTCGTCCGCTTTCGCACACGCAGTTCGCACGGAATTGGCTCGCCCGGTATATCCCTGATTCGGCGCAACTGCCACGGACCCAGCGGCACACGCTCTTCTGCCACCCACGTCGCATCCGCCGAAAGTTCAACCAAAACCGGATCGATCGAATGTCCCATAAATCTCCGCCGTTGCAGATCATATCTTCGATACATCTTAACTAGAAATGACATCGCGACGATGAATCGGATGCGGCCCATGCCGCGCCTATTGATGTCCTCGGAAACGCAAATGGCGCCCACCGGATCGAGCGATTCATCACCGCCGCGGGCGAGGATTGCGCCTTCCAGGCCGGTCTCAGCCTGGAAACAAAATGCATCATCGCCGTGATGGCGCTGCTCACCGCCTCCATTGGCGCGACCTCGTGGCTCTGGGCCACGCGCATCGACCAGCAGGTCACCATCATGATGGGGGAACAAGCCCGGCAAACCGCGTATACCCTTTCCCTCGCTTCCCATGAGACGCTCGCCGCCCACGATGTGCGGACGTTGCAACTCATGGGCAAATCGCTCCTCAAAACACGTAGCGTTCTCTTCATCGCGTTTTACAACAGCGAGGGAAAGAATATCGCGCTGGCGGATCGAGGGTCGGTCTCCAAAGTCGATCTCGAAACGCTTTCCACGGTGGATGTCGCGTCTCTGACACGGGTGCATCGCGAAACAGGCGCCTCTTTCGGAGATTATCTCGAAGTCTGCCAACCCGTGCTGAGCCCGGAATCGTCCGGCAAATCGCGGCTCGTCGGGTATGTCGCCGTTGGCATCTCTCCCGGCCAGGAACAATCGCAGGTTCAGCGCGTGAATTATTTCGCCCTGGGCATCGGCTGTATTACGGTCTTGATCACGCTTCCCGCCGCCTATCTGCTGGTGCATCGACTTTTTCTTCCGATCCGGCAACTGGTGCTGGCCACCAACCGCATCGCCGGCGGCGATCTCGACACCGCCGTCGCCATGGACCGCGCCGACGCCATCGGCGATCTGGCCCGCTCATTCAACGCCATGATCCTGACCGTCAAGCGCCAGCAGCAGGACCTGCTCGAAATCAACGACGAACTCGAACGAAAAGTGATTCATCGCACCTCCCAGCTTGAGATGGCCAATCAGCGCCTCAGCAACGAGATCGCGGAAAAGGAAGATTTCCTCCGAGCCGTCAGTCACGATCTCAACGCTCCCCTGCGAAACATCAGCGGTATGGCCGCGATGCTCCTGATGAAGCACAGCGATCGCTTCGACGAGGAAATCATCCATCGTCTCCAGCGGATTCAGAAAAATGTGGATGTGGAAACCGACTTGATTTCCGAATTGCTCGAGTTGTCGAGGATCAAAACCCGCCGCGGAAAAAACGAAATGGTGGAAATAGCCGGCCTTCTTTCCGACATCGAGGGATTGTTCGAAAGCGATCTTCGCGGCAATCAGATCTCACTCATCATCGATACGCCGCTGCCAGTTTTGCAGGGGAGCGATCCCGTTTCCGCCAGATATTTCAGAACCTGATTGACAACGCAATCAAATACATGGGCGACGGGCCGGTCCGCGAGATTCACATCGGCTGCGAGGTTCACGCGACCGAAGCCGAATTTTATGTCCGCGACACTGGCATGGGGATCGACCCCGAGGATCAGGCCAAGGTGTTTTATGTCTTTCGCCGCGGGAAAAACTCCACATCCCGCAACATCGCCGGCAAAGGCGTCGGCCTCTCCAGCGTCAAGAGCATCGTCGAGACCTACAGCGGGAGCATTCGCGTCGAAAGTGAATTAGGCAATGGAAGCACGTTTAAGTTCAGCATCAATGGGCAATTTGTGCCGCAGTCACATCCTGAAATGAGTGGTGCCAAATGAATACTCATGCGTCAACGAAGCATCATCCGCGCAGATCCGCCATCGAGGCGGAGCCATCAGCAGAGGCGATCACCATCCTGATCGTGGACGACGACCCGGATTGCCGCATGCTCATCCGCGATGCCATCTCCGAATCGAAGGTGTGCAATCGAGTCTTCGAGGTCGCCGATGGAATCGAGGCTCTCGACTTCCTGCACCAGCGCGGAAAATGGTCGAACGCTCCCCGGCCTGGCCTGGTCTATCTGGATATCGAGATGCCCGGCATGAACGGGCAGGAAGTTCTCCAGGCGATTAAAGCCATTCCGGATTTGCGGGATATACCGGTTGTAATGATCACCGGCGTCGCCGATGAAATTCAAATGCGGAAACTGGCCGCCGAAGCCGGCGCGAATAGCTATACGCTCAAGCCTGCCAACGCCGATCAGTTCCTGAAAACGGTGCTGACCAGCACGAATTATTGGCTCACGATCCACCAGTATCCGGGCCATCACTTGCCGCCGGATCAGTGCCGCCGATAAACCGCGCCGCCGATAAACTGCGCCGTCGCTTCACCTTGCGTCCGAACCGGCCGATAAGACTGGCAGAGGAATCCACCGCTTTCCATGCAACCCATTCATTTGCTTATCGTGGAAGATGATCCCGATCAGCGTCAGCTGATCGTTGAAACGCTCGAGGAGCATTTCGGCGCCACCACCGTCATGGCAGTGGAGTCTGGCTCTGCGGCGCTGCAACTGGACCTGGCCGCGTTCGATCTCATCCTCACCGATTTTAATCTTCCCGACATCAGCGGAATGGATCTGCTCGAGAAAATCCACCAGCGATGCAGCACGCCGGTCATCATGGTCACCGGCGAAAACGTCGGCCAGATCGCCGCCGAAGCAATCCGCCGCGGGGCGATGGATTATGTCGTGAAATTCGGCGATTACCTCTTCACCATCCCGCTGGTTGTGGAGAAAAATCTGACCGTTGCCAAGCTCTATACTGAAAACCAAAAACTCCGTGCCGAGCTCGATCGCGCCCTGCGCGACGTGCGCGATAAAAACGCCCAGCTGGAAATCTCGCTGAAGATGGTCGAGGAACTCGCCGCCACCGATGCGCTGACGGGCCTGAACAATCGGCGTCATTTCAATCGCGTGCTCGATCAGATGTTCGCCGAGAGCGAACGGATGGACAGCGATCTCTCCTGCGTCATGATCGACCTCGACGGCTACAAGCAACTGAACGACAAGCACGGCCACGCCGTCGGCGATCAACTTCTTTCCGTCGCGGGAAAAGTCATTTCAGCCAGCATGCGAAAGATGGATGTCGCGGCCCGGTATGGCGGCGATGAATTTGTTCTGCTCTTGCCGCACGCCTCGGCCCAGGAAGCCGCCAGCGTCACCCAGCGCATCCGCGATGAATTCCGCCAGGGCTCGGCCCTGGTCCTTCGTCAAAACGAAGGCGTCACCATGTCCGCCGGCATCGCATCGCGAAAAGCGAACGCTCCTGCGGCGGCCGATCAATTGACCTACCTGGCCGATCGAGCGCTTTATCAGGCCAAGGAATATGGCCGAAACCGCCTGATCATTCACGACTCGGTTGCTAACCCGCAATCGCTAATTCAGAGGTAATTTCCGGCTGCGGATCGCATTGCTGCAGCCGCTCCGGATTGTACATCACCCGGTTTCGGCTCGTCTGCACCAGATTTTCCCGCCGCAAATCCGTCAGGCAGAGGCTCACCGTTTCCCGCGCCACGCCCACCGCCTGCGCAAGTTGCGCATGGGTCATCCGCAATTCAACGCCCCCAGGAACCGCCCGCGCCGCCGGTGAATTCTTAAACCGCAGCAGCGTCCGTATCAATCGAAGACGGCAATCTTCGAAGACAAAATGACTTCCCTCGTTCCATGCTTCGTGCAGTTGCCGAGCCATGCTTTCGATGAATTGCACGGCCAATTCACCGTGGGCCTGGAGTGATTCCCTGAGCCGATCCGCGGGAATCACCCGCACCGCGGAATCATCCACGGAAATCGCGAGCATCTCATAAATGGGGATCCTCCCCAGGGAAGCAAATCCAAAGCATCGCCCCGGACCCAGGATATCCAGCAACCGGCGGGCGCCGAATGGACACTTCAAACAGACGAATCTCCCCCGATTCCACAACGAAGAATTCGCTCGCCTGGTCTTTCGGCTGAAAGACAGCCTGGCAGTCGTGATATTTCACCTGCCGTGAACCCGCCTCATTTTGCAGACAAAATCGGCGATCGCGCTATTTCCCACGATTTCATTCATGCGTCACCAACCCTTCTTAGGGAATCCACCCACCTGTTAAAGTTATGCACGATAAACTACAAATGTAGTATCGGCGCAGCAGCCGAAAAAGGATCACCCGCTTTTAGCCACAATCGCATCTCCCCCTCTCCCCATGTATTCATGGGGAGAGGGCAAGGGTGAGGGGCATTTCTGTAATTCGTATTACGGAAAGAAAGACGTGCAAATCAACACGAGATTACCTGCTCAATTCTTTACCTGCGTCGCCAAAATCCGGGCAATGGCTTCGCAAATCTCAGTGCGATGAATCCCACTGAGCGCCAGGGCCAACTGCGTTTCCATCAGCCCATACGGAATCCCCGTGTCATACCGCTGCCCCTGCGTCACCACGCACCAATACTTGCTCAGTCTGCTGCCGCAGATGCTCCTGGGCGGCGGTGAGCTGGATCTCATTCTTCTCCCGAATGTTGTTCTTGATCAGGTATTCCAGCGAATCAAATATCCGCGGCGAAAAAACGTGCATCCCGAAATGGGCCAGATAATTCCCGGCCGGCTGGCCCGGCGTCACCAGCTTTTCCCGCGCCAGCTCAATCGACGGCTTTTCAACGATCAGCTTCGGCCTTGTAAATTCCCCGATGCGGCTCGATCGGCTCCCCTTGATCACGCCGAACAGATGCAACAACCGCTCCAGCGTCGGCTGCACGCCGGACACCGCCTCCAGCATGTATTTCTCAAACACACTGATCAGTTGCCGCGCGCACCGGTCCTTGATGTCGCTGATATAAACATGATCCCCCAGCAGCAGCAGAAACGGATCGTCGCCGACAAATTCCTTCGCCTGATAGACGGCATGCCCGAATCCCTCGGGCGTTTTCTGCTCGGCAAAATGCAGCCGCTCGCCAAAGGCAGCGAGCTTTTCCGATTCCAGCATCGCCCAGTCCTTCCCCCGAAACGCCTTGACCATGTTGTCATCGAGCCGGCGAAAATATTCGCGATATTGATGCTCCTCCCCAGGCTGCGTGATGATGCAAATCTCCTCAATGCCGGAATCGATCGCCTCTTCGCCGATGATCTGGATGATCGGCTTGGTCAATCCATCCCGGTCCACCAGCGGAAACATTTCTTTCTGCACGGCGGTTGAAGCGGGATATTGCCGCGTCCCCCGACCGGCCGCGGTGATGACAGCTTTGCGAACCTTGGCCATGAAAATCTCCTGCGGAGTAACATAGAGAAGATGAGCTAAGTTGCCAGAGCGAGTTCTTCAGCGGCGCGGCAATCGTAGTAATCGCGCCGGCAGAACATCCACGCCGCTAGCACCAGCACCACTCCTTCAAACCCAAGCGATGTGCCGACGATCCACCCGACGCTTCGGCTGCGGATCTGCTTCTGAAGTTCCTCCACCGGGACGGGATTGTTATTGAGATCGACCGCGGAATTCCCCGAGTCATCTTGTTTATCACGAGAAACATGTTGCAGCCGGGCGCTGCTGACGATCATCCGCTCCAGCAGCGCAACTGTTTCCGTTGTCTTGGGAAGAACCGTCTTGATGTCATAAAAAATCGCGTGCGGCAGGTCGAATGAGCCGTGCATGTCTTCTCGTTTGGCCCGGTCGCGCTTGAGATCGGATTGGTACATGGTCACATATTCGCTCCGTCGCGTGGTGGGCCGGGTTGCGGCGACCCGCTGGCGCTCTTCGAGCAGCTTTTGCGTGGATTGAATCTCCTTGTCCAGACGAACCGCCGCCGATTCTTCGGTCAGCTTGAATGTCAGCAGCGTCACCTCCGTCGTATGCACGCCGAACGTGAAGACCCAGAACAAAAATGTCAGCAGCACCGCCGCGACGGTGGATCGCGTCCAGACGCCGATCAAAACGCAGAAGCAAAACAGATAGCTAAAAAACAGCAGAACGATCGGCACGGCCAGAAATATCCCCAGTTCCCACGCTCCGCCGCGCAGGCCGATCACGGCAAAACTTGCCGCACAAAAACAGCCGATCTGCAGGCCAACGAACAGCAGGCCGCACAGGTATTTCGTCAAAAACAATCGAAGCCGGCTGATCGGTTTGGACAAATACAAATCGACGGCCCCGGTGGCCAGAAAATCCGGAAATAGGCTCGCCGTTGAGATCAGCGCCAAAACCGTCGCCAGCCAGGTCAGCCAGAATTCGATCCCATAATTCAGGAAAATGCTTTTGTAAAAATCGCCCGGCGGCAATTCTTTACTGTTGAGAATCGGCGAGGAAATTTGCCAGAAGAAAATCTTAAAACCGCTCGGCGTCAATCCGATCGCCGCAAACGAAGCCGCCACCAGCGTCGATAAAATCAGCACGATCCAGAACATCTTCCTGGAATTCAAATCCCGGTACGCATCCCAGATTAATGCAATCGTCTGGCTCATAGCGCCCCCGGAAGCGGCGGGGGCCTCGCGCCGGAACGACACCGCTGGCCCGTCGCCGGATCGGTCATCGCCTCGAAGAACAAATCTTCCAGCGAAGGCCGGATCAATTGCATTCTGCGGATAATCAGATTGTTTTTCCGCAGCGTATCGATGATCGGCTGTACGCCGGCCGCATCGGTTCTCCCGACGCGGAGCGCGATCCCGTCAAACTCGCACCAGCAGTCTTCATCCAATTTCCCGCGTGCGGGAAAGCCGCTCTCCGGCGGCACGCCAAAATCAAACACACCCGGAAACGCGGCCACGATCACCGGCCACGGCGCAGGCTCAAGCTCAAATAGATAGCACTGCTTCGCAACCGTCAGCTCATCCACCGACCCCTGCCGGGCGACTTTACCGCCGACCAGGATCGCCACCCGGTCGCAAACCGTTTCCAGTTCGCTCAGCAGATGGCTGTTGATAAAAACCGTTGCTCCCTGCTCGCGCAGATGCAGCAGCACTTGCCGGATATCCCGCCGCCCGCTCGGATCGACGCCATCAGTCGGCTCATCGAGAATAATCAAATCCGGATTCGCCCCCATCGCCTGCGCCAGCCCCACCCGCTGCAGCATTCCCTTGGAATACTGCGAAATTTTCGTGTCCGCCCAGGCGGTCATGCCAACCATATCGAGCAATTCCGCCGCCCGCTTTTTTCGCGAGGATCGATCCGCCTTGGCCAGCGCCGAGAAAAATTCGATCACCTGCCGGCCGGTCAGATATCGCGGAAACCGATGATTCTCCGGCAAATATCCCACCCGCCCCAGCGTCCCCTTATGCCCGATCGGCATGCCCCAGAATCATCCCCCGGCACTCGTCGGCCGAACAACGGTCATCATGATTTTCACCAGCGTGCTCTTCCCCGCCCCATTCGGCCCCAGCAGCCCGAAGATTTCGCCGCGATTTACCTGCATGGAAACGCCCTGAAGCGCGTGAATCCGCCGACGATAAATCTTGGTGACGTTCTGAAGATCGATGGCGTAGTCAGACGCGGTGGAGGACATGGTGGTCTGGCCGATCATACCGCAAAGAACCGGGGTATGTCGTCCCGATCTATATATCCGGCGGCGAGATGGACCGAACATCACCACCGAAGCGTCGTTC
The DNA here is from genome assembly GCA_963773725.1 of uncultured Phycisphaerales bacterium. Taxonomy (GTDB): domain Bacteria; phylum Planctomycetota; class Phycisphaerae; order Tepidisphaerales; family Tepidisphaeraceae; genus PALSA-1353. Next base: position 473,358 of record CAVZCA010000003.1, on the reverse strand, counting down.
AATTTTTCGCGATAGTCCCCAGCGCGGTAAAGTGATTCCTGAATGGGATCGTCCCGCCGAGTAGCCTGGGTGACTCTCTGGCTGCTGATCGCAGCCGCGGCCGGCGTGGGTTTGGTCTTTCTATTCGGAAAACCGGCAAATCCTCCCATCGTCATCGCGCCGACTTCGCTACCCGTCGAGCCAGCCATCGATCGCCACCATTCCATCCACCCAGCCGCCGCCAGCCATTCAAACCTATGGCCAGCTTCTTCACGCCGATCTGCCGAATTATCCCGACACGCGACCGTGGGCCATCCCTGTCGATCTGAATGACGCGGCCCACATGATTCTCCGCGAGCCAGTCTTTATCTGCTCGCGAGGCGATCTCTGGATCACCCGCTCTGATGCCGATCCGCTGCCGATTGTTCTCGCCCGCGCAGCAGGCGAAAGCGAACACATCGTCGATCGACCGATTGAATACATCATCTGGTCCCTCAATCGCCGGGGATTATGGGAAGCATCCGCCATCTGCCGCGACGGCGATGGATTTCAACTGATTTCAGCCACCGGCGTCATCCCTATCCCCTGGCATCGCGCCTATCGCTGGGACATGGCGATGACCTGGACCGACGGCGCCGATACTCGCCTCATCGTTCCCGTCGCCGGCGGTGTCAGCACATCACGCTCGGCAACCCACTGGCGGAAGACTATTGCCGCCTCTCTCGATAGCGCCGCCACAATCCCGCAATCAATTCCCGCCGGCAATCGTCCTCTTCGATCTTCGCGGCCTCCTCGCATGGATCCCGGCCGAGGGAAATTTCACCGGCACCAACCCGCGTCGCAAGATATCTCGACGGCAAATGGAATTATCTCGACGCAAACGCGTGGCCCGGCGACATCATTCATCTCATTCCCATGCTCGACGGCAGCGTTCTGCAAATTCGCCGCGGATCAGACGCCGGCAGCGCAGCTCACGATCGCTCCGCTGGACAATCCCCAGATCGACGAGAAAGAAATCTCTGCCATCACCGATCAACTTGGCGATGACGATCCCGACAAACGCGTGGCTGCGTATCAGCGATTGATCCAGTACGGCCCGGGGATTTATCCGATTCTGGAAAAGCTTTCGCCGAATGCCTCGCCCGAAGCACAAGCCAGAATCCGCCAGATTCTCGAAGGCAAGCTCGCAACGAAGCTCGGCGGAATGCTCATCAATGACGATCAACTAACCGTCGCCGCCCGTCTGCCGGACGGCGGTGTCGTCTTCTCCGCCCCGCATGGCGTCAGCATTCCACAGGAAGGCCAGGACCCCAAAGTCATCTCGCCCGATTACCTGGCTGTTCGACCGGGCCGTCCGGTGCAGGAACTTCCCGCGGCGGTTGTCGCTCAATTATCCAAATCCGGCAGTTCCATCGCCGGATCGCGCGATGAATGGGTCGTCATCACAAACGATATTGGCCCGCGCGCTATCTGCCGCCGAACGAGCTCAATCCGCTGCTCCGCGCCTCCGAGCGAAACTTTTCTGATCTCCTCGGAATCGACTCACGCGGCCGCTGGCTCTTTCGAGACCCCAAATCCCATCACACGCTGATCCTCGATCCCACCGTCCCCGATCCCACGCCGCGCCTCGCGATCTGGCTCATCGACACCGGCAACGGCGCCGGCTGGAACAAAGCCGATTGGCCCGTCATCCAGCGGGGAACCGCCCACTGGATCGTGAACGAACAGGATTGGCAGCCGCTCGATCCGTCTGAGGAGATGCGAACTAATTTTCTCTACCCGCTCGCCGCCACCAGTAGTCCAACCACAGCGCCACAGAACAGCCCTCTGCTGTTGATCGACGCTGAAGGCAACAAATATTTCGGCGGCGAGACAAATCTCTCCATCCTGACGCGCACAGGCAAACTCAGCGATTGGCCGCTGCCCGAAACCTGTGCTGGCTCGGACGATCAAACACCCTGGCTGGCCACCGATCGTCAGGGGCATCTCTATTTATTCAATTCAATCGGAAGAATCGCGCGCCTCCGGGCGACGCCCGCCGAGGCCGAGCCGTTCGCGCTCGAAGCCGTCTTCAGCGAGCATGTTCCGCAATTCCGGGACATCCGCCGAATCTGGTGCGACCCGGCTGGCCGCATCGTGATCGCGTATGAGGATTCGCGCATGGCATTGATCTTCCCAACTGGCCAGGTGCCGCCGGAGATTGAAGATAAAATTCTGCCGAGTGATCTGCGAAGAATTGATAGTCCGTGACGAGCGAGCCTGTTTGGCGTGCGTTCGGTGCCTGCGGTCTATCGCTGCCGCCGGCGCAGAAGCAGGAGTGGTCCCCCAGCGAGCAAGCTCACGATTCCCGGCTCCGGAACCGGCGTAAGGACATATGCGACATTTTGGCCCGCCGGGTCGATCCCCTCGCCGGTAATCTGGCCCGAATTGTTGATCGCGGTGGCGCTGATGAGTCTCCATCCTGAACCAGCGATCAAGGTGTTCAGATTTTCCATTCCCGTTGTGGCGGAATAAAGAAATGGGGTAGACCCCGAGATGCCGACGACTTGCCCGGTGTCGTTGATGCCATCCGGCTGTACAAGGCTGCCCAAATCGGTGAAACCCAATCCGGGCGTATAGAGAAACCCGCGATTTTGGGCGACGAGTTCTGGACCATCGGTGCCGACAACCTGCCCCGCATCATTGATTGCCTCGCCGATGCTGGTTGTTCCCGCAACGGGACTGCCGATATCTGTGATTTTGCCGGTGCCTATGTCATACACGAAGGCGTGTTGTGGGCCGCCGGTCGTGTCAGACCAGCCGGTGACCTCGCCATTGTTGCTGATGGCATTGGCCTGATTAAGCCCGTTGCTCACAATCGCGGGTAAACGCGTCATACCGACACCGGGCGTGTACAAAAAGGCAAAAGGCTCACCGGCGTTCAGGCTGGCGGAGAAGCCGACAATCTGCCCGGCATTATTAACGCCGAAGGCGATGGAGGCGTTTAATCCGTGGCCGAGCGTGCCGAGGTCTGTCAGGCCGGTACTGGCGGTGTAGGAGAAGGCTTCTATTGGCGATGAAGCGTTCGCGAATTCTCCGACAACTTCATTGGAATCGTTGATGCCGAAGGCCTCGGTAGTGGCGGTGGGGAGGAGATTGATGACTCCAGCAGGCGCCGACGTCATCGCTTGTTGCTTCAAGGTGGGTGACGATCCCGGCGGGTAATTGATCTGTGTGTAGCCGGCGACAAAGCCCTGGCTGTTGATGGCGTTTCCCGCGGCCAGAGTGGCGCCATTATTCCCCAGGTCGGTAATGGTGTAGATGGCTCCAATGGCGGATGAACCTGAGCAGCAAAATGCCACCGCCACAATCAGTTTAATCGAACGGAAATCGCTGAATCGTCGCATATTTCCCACCCATTGCTGCATAGAACGAATTACTCGAATAATCTATCAAGCGATGCAATTGCAGGCAATTCTTTTCTGTCCGAAATTAAAGCTATTTTCGTAACCCGGAGCGTCGTGCTTAACTCGCGCGCGTGACAACGAATCTTGCCAATTCCCCTCTAGCCCGTTGCAAAACCTCTTCCCAATCCCCAACCGACTTCTGCCGAAACAGCCGCATCGTCGGATACCACGGGCTATCAAATCGCTCCAGCATCCACCGCCAATCCGGCACAAATGGAATCAGCAGCCAGACCTGCTTCCCCATCGCTCCCGCGAGATGCGCCACCGCCGTGTCCACTGTGATGAGCAGATCTAGATTTTGAATCAAAGCGGCGGTGTCAGCGAAGTCATTCAGTTCCGCAGTCCAATCGACCAATTGCATCCCCGGCGGCGGATCGCTCGCCTCGGCGGCGGGTTCCCCTTTCTGCAGGCTGTAAAACGCGGTCGTTGTTACTGATGCGAGCGGCGCGAATTGCTTCAGCTTGATTGAGCGATTCCGATCGTTGGTGTGCGTCGCACTGCCACCCCAGACCAAGCCAACGCGCAGCCGCTGGTCGCTCGAATCAAATCGCTTGCTCCATTCGTCCGCCAGTTGCGGATCAGCTTTCAAATACGGAATCGGAGCCGGAATCGATTGCGACGATATTCCAAGGATTGCTCCAAGACTCAGCAATGAACAATGTACGTCATGCGGCGGAATCTGCTGACCCGGAATCACGATCTGTCCCAAACCCTGAAAAAGCAGCGAGAGTTCCGCCGGGCATCCCAGAACAATTTTTCCCCCGCGATTCACAAGCTCGGGAATGAATCGCACAAACTGAATGACGTCGCCGTACCCCTGCTCGGAATATAAAAAGATCGTTCTGCCGGCAAGGTCGCCCCCATCCCAGCGCGGCCGATCAGACCTCCGGGGTCCGGCGATCGACGGCACACCCAGCCGCCATTCAAATTCCTTCCAGCCGCGCTCGTAATCGCCGAGCAGCAAATACGTCTGCGACAGATTGCTATGTGCTCTGGCATAATTCTGTTGCAGGGAAAGAGCTGTGGAATAGGCCCGAACGGCTTCCTGATATTGCCCCTTGTCGTGCAGCACCAGTCCCAGATGGTTAAACGCCCTGGCCATTTGTGGCTGAAGTTTGATCGCCGTCCGGATCGCATCCAGCGACTCATCCAGCCGGCCGGCATCGCGCAGCGCGCCGCCCAGATTGTTATGTGCGTCGGCATAATCGCTTTTCAATCGGATCGCGCTGCGGAATTCTGTGATGGCTGCTTCGATCTGCCGTCCCTCCGCCAGCGTGACGCCAAGCCCATTGTGAAACCCCGCCTCATCTCCCTTGAGCGATATCGCGTGACGAAAACTGACGAGCGATTGATCGAAATTCCCCGCATGCCGCGAAAATTCCCCAAAATTCGCGTGATAACTCGCAACCTCCGGCCGAAGCTGAATCGCCCGGCCGATCAATTCGAGCGCCTGTTGCGGCTGTCCCTTTTGCCCATGAATAACCCCCAGAAAATGCAGTGCATCGGAATGATTTGGTCGCCCGGACAGAATCTGCCGGTAAATTCGTTCCGCATCGTCGAGCCGGTTTGCCCGGTGATGCAGCAGCGCCGCCTCCAACATCTGGGCGGCCATTGCATCGGAAATGTTTGGGCGCGAATCCAACGGAATGATGAACTATAACCCCAAGCGAGCGGGCGGCGAAAGTTCGGACAAAGCCTGCCGAACACGATCCATCACCCCATCCCAATTTCCCGGCTTCTCTTGACGAAACAGCCGCACCGTCGGATACCAGGGCGAATCCTCCCGACCGAGCATCCATCGCCAATCCGGAATATGCGGCAGCAGTACCCAAACGGGCTTCCCCATCGCCGCCGCGAGATGAACCACGGCCGTATCCACCGAAATAATCAGATCGAGATGCTCCACAAGCGCCGCGGTCTCGGCGAAGTCGTTCAATTCCGCCGTCCAATCCGTCAGACGCAAATCCGGTGGCGCCTGTGCGATCTGCTCCGCGGCCTCTCCTTTTTGAAGACTATAAAATGCAACATTCTTCGCGGTCGCCAGCGGCGCGAACTGTGAAAGCTTCATCGACCGCTTTCGGTCGCTGTTGTGCGTGGGACGTCCCGCCCAGACGAGGCCCACGCGCAGACGTTTGTCGGCCGGGTCAAATCGTCCGCCCCATTCCCGCGCCCGCTGTTCGTCCGCCTTCAGATGCACAGCCATCCCGGGAATCGAATCAGCTCTTGCTCCAAGAATTCCAGCAAGGCTCATCAGTGGAATGTGCACATCGAAGTTCGCCGGCGTTTCCCCCGCAAGCACAATTCGTTCAACCCCCGGCAAATTCTGAAACAATCGAAGCAGCTCCGGCGGAGATTCCAGAATGATCTTCCCCCCGCGCCGAAACCTCCGGCAGGAATCGCAAAAACTGCATCATGTCCCCAAACCCCTGCTCCGGATAAATAAAGATCGTCTTCCCACCCATGCCCGCGCCATCCCAGCGCGACTGCGAGTACTGCCGATTTTTCATCGCCTCGGGAAACTTCCAGCGCCATTCATATTCCGCCCACCCGCGACCAAAATCCCCGCGCAGAAGATAGAGCAGCGACCGATTCCAGTGCGCCCTCGGGAAATTGGGATTGATCACAAGACATTGATCGTAAGAGCCCAATGCCTCATCAATCCGTCCCAGATCGGTCAGTGTCATCCCCAGGTTGATGTAGCACGGCAACAAACTCGAATTTAAACGCAGCGCAGATTGCATTGCCGCAACCGTCTCATCCAACATCCCCATTTCGCGCAGCGCACCGCCAAGATTGCTGTAAGCAGCGGCGAAATCCCCTTTCAACTTGATCGCCAGCCGGTAATGAACAATCGCCTCGTCAAACTGCCGGGCAATCGACAGCGCAATCCCAAAATTATTATGAATGACCGAATCATCCGGTTTCAGTTCAACAGCCCGGCGAAAACTGGAAATCGACTGCTCCAGTTTCCCCGCGGCACGGAGAAATTCGCCGAGCTGGGCATGATATTCCGCAACCCTCGGCCGCACCGCAATCTCGCGATTGACCGAATCGATCGCCTCATTCAGCCGCCGGGCGTTGTAATGCGCGAAGGCGGCTTCCATCGCCTTGGAAGCAGGGTCGCCGGAAGATTTTTGTCCTGGATTCAATGGCAATCGCAATCTAAATTCGGGCAACGCCCCGTACGCTAGCCGGGGCCAACTGTCTTTCAACAATCTGACCCACTACGATAATAAATATAAACCGCCGGGCCACCAGTGGAGAAAATCATGAGCGAGACCAAAACAGAACTTAAACAGGAATCACGCCCATCCAAGCCAGCCAGGCCGCGCCCGGCCATCAATCGCCATGTGCAGGCCTGGATCGATCAATGCATCGAACTTTGCCAGCCGGACGATGTCTTCTGGTGCGACGGCTCGCCCGAGGAAAAGCAGACCCTTCTGAATCGAGGCGTCAAAGACAGGCGTTCTCATCGAACTGAATCAGCAGAAGCTGCCCGGCTGCTATCTGCATCGCAGCAATCCCAACGACGTCGCCCGCACCGAGCAGCGCACCTTCATCTGCACGCCCAGCCAGGACATGGCCGGCGCCGACCAACAACTGGATGGAAGTCCGAGCCGGCCTATGCCAAGCTGCGCGGGCCTGTTCAGCGGCTGCATGAAGGGCCGCACGATGTACGTCGTCCCGTTCGTCATGGGGCCGATCGGCTCGCCGCTGGCGAAGGTCGGCGTCGAGCTGACCGATTCGATCTACGTCGCCGTCAGCATGGGAATCATGACGCGCATGGGAGACGTCGCCTGGAAGCAACTGGACGCCAGCATGGCGATCGCGAGCGGAATTCACCCGCTGCCTGCACAGCCTCGGCGATTGCAATCCCGAGCGCCGGTACATCTGCCATTTCCCGCTGGACAACACCATCTGGAGCTTCGGCTCCGGCTACGGCGGCAACGCGCTGCTCGGCAAGAAATGCCTGGCCCTGCGCATCGCCAGCTTCCTCGGCCAGCAGCAGGGCTGGATGGCCGAGCACATGCTGCTGCATGGGCGCGACCAGCCCCGAGGGCGAAAAGACCTACGTCGCCGCCGCCTTCCCCAGCGCCTGCGGCAAGACCAATTTCGCCATGCTGATCCCGCCGGAGAAATACCGCGAAGCCGGGTGGAAGATCACCACCGTCGGCGACGACATCGTCTGGATGTGGGTGGACGAAGCGACGGCCAGCTTGCGGGCGATCAATCCCGAAGCCGGATATTTCGGCGTCGTGCCCGGCACCAACTGAGCAGACCAACCCCAACGCCATGGCAGCGCATGTCGCACGACACGATTTACACCAACGTCGCGCTGCTGCCCGACGGCGATGTCTGGTGGGAAGGCAAGACCGACGAGCCGCCGGCGAAGTGCATCGACTGGACGGGCCAGCCCTGGACGCCCGGCTGCGGCCGCAAGGCGGCGCATCCCAACAGCCGCTTCACCGCGCCGATGACCAACAATCCCGCGCTCGATCCCGCCGCCGACGATCCCGCCGGCGTGCCGGTCTCCGCGATCATCTTCGGCGGCCGCCGCAGCACGCATCGATCCCGCTGGTCTATCCAGGCCTTCAACTGGATGCACGGCGTCTATCTCGGCGCGACCCTCGGCAGCGAAACCACCGCCGCCGCCACCGGGCAGGTCGGCGTCGTCCGCCGCGATCCGATGGCCATGCTGCCGTTCATTGGCTACAACATCCGCGACTACCTCGTCCACTGGTTCCGCATGCGCAAGAAGATGACCGACTGCCCGCGCATCTTCCACGTCAACTGGTTCCGCAAGGACGACCAGCGGCAAATTCCTCTGGCCCGGCTTCGGCGAAAACATGCGCGTCCTGAAATGGATCATCGACCGCTGCCACGGCCGGGCCTACGCCGCGCGAAACCCTCCTCGGCTGGATGCCGCGCAGCAAGGACATCGACCTGGAAGGCATCGACGTCTCCGTCGAGCAATTCGAGCAGCTTCAAGCCATCGACGTCGATGATGTGAAGGCGGAACTGCTGAGCCAGGAAGAATTGTTCCTGAAGCTGGCGGGGGATTTGCCGAAGGAAATGATTTTTCAGCGGGAATTGCTGATCAGCCGATTGTAATTTCTGCCGCTCCCCCGAAAATGTGCTAAAATCGCATAGCTGGAGAGACGCCAATGACCGTCAACATTTCCTTGCCGCCCGAAACCGAAGCCAAGCTTCGCGACCGCGCTGCCGCCACCGGCAAAGACGTATCGACGCTTATTCGCGAAGCAGTCGAGGAGAAGTTTTCCGCCGCCAATGGAAGTAATCCCACCACCGGCATGCCCTATGACAAGTGGTCGATTGAATTCAAATCCTGGATGACGGAAGTAGCGGAGCGATGCGCCGATGTATCCACCCGGTTATCTTGCCGATGATAGTCGCGAGAGCATTTACGAAGCTTAGGGCGCTTGAGTGTTTTGCTCATCAGTCCCTTGTTAGACGGTGCGGCAATCCGAAACCGCCTCACCAACCCTTGGCAATCTGATCCAACCCCGAGCGTCCCAGATCTTCCGGCGTCATCGCGATCCGGAATTCGCACTTGGCGTTGAAGCTCAGATAAAACGGCTCGGCGATGGATGGGATCGAAGAGGCATCTTTCACATCCACAACCAAAATCGCGCCCCGATTTCCATCCTGTTCCGTGAAATACGCTGCCTGAGGTTTGATCGCATCGAGGATCTTCTGCAACTTATTCCCGGCCGATCCTTCGCGGACCAGCATATTGAACGGTTCGTGCGGAATCGTGACATAAACGAGCATGCGCATGAGATGTCTCCGTTAAGTAAATTCGCACAGCGTGCGATAGTTGGCGCAGGCTATGATGTGTGGACATCAAAAGCAAAGAAAATGTCTACATCTGCTCCGGATGCTCAATCCCCAGCAAATCCAATCCCCGCTCCAGCGTCCGAGCTGTCAGATCGCACAGTGCCAGCCGGCTTTTCCGCACATCTGACGCGCTTTGAATCACCGGGCAATTCTCAAAAAATCCGCTGAACCGCGTGGCCAATTCGTAGAGATACGTGCACAAAAGATGCGGCTTCAATTCCCGGGCCACCTGCTCGATCACTTCGCCGAGCCGCAGAATATGCTTGGCCAGCGCCAACTCGAACGGCGATTTCAGAATAATCTCCCCAAGCTCGGCATCGCCCGCCTTGCGGAAAATCGAGCGGATTCTCGCCCGCGCGTATTGCAGATACGGAGCCGTGTTCCCATCGAGCGCCAGGATTTTGTCGAACGAAAAGACATAATCGCTGACGCGGTCCTTGGCGAGGTCGGCATATTTCACCGCGCCGATGCCGACCGAATGCGCGATCGCCTTCCGCTGCGCCTCCGGTAGATCGGGCTGCTTCTCCGTCACGACGCGTAGCGCCCGTTCCTCCGCTTCCTCAAGCAATTCTTTCAATTTCACAGTCGTGCCGCTGCGCGATTTGAATGGCTTGCCATCATCCCCCAGCATCGTTCCAAACGGCGCATATTCCAACGGGATCCCCTTGGCCCAAATCTGCTCCGCCGTCCAGAACACCTGCTTAAAATGCTGCTGCTGCCGGCTGTCGTGGCTGTAAACGATCCGCTGCGCGCCCAGCCTGTTGATGCGATATCGAATCGCCGCCAGGTCGGTTGTCCCGTAAAGATATCCCCCGTCCGATTTCTGGATCATCAGCGGCGATTCATATCCGGGAACCATCACCACCGTCGCCCCTTCCGATTCCACCGCGATTCCCGCCGATTTCAATTCCGCGACAATCCCCGGCAGATCGTCCTGATACGCCGACTCCCCCCGAACATCCCCTGGCGTCAGCTTCACGCCAAGCTTGCTATAGATTTCATTGCACGTCTCCAGCGTCGCCTCGCTCGCTTTCTGCCAGGCAAGCTTCTCCTGAACATTTCTCGGATCCTTCGGGTTCTGGATATACGTCGTAAACAGCCGTGGCAAGCTCGCCAGCGGATGTTCGCCGATCATCTCAGTTTCCGCCGCCTTCGCATCCGTCGCGGACGTCACAAACTGATACAGCGCCTCCAGCGGCGGAAGCTGAAGCTTCAAATCCTTTAATCGCGGCTCGAAGATCGCCGTCCCATTCGGGTCCTGGCTCAAAAAATACCGATGCAATTCCGCCAGTGATTTAATGACCGCCCCCTTAGCCGCCTCATCCTTGGCATCCGACGCAGCTTTCATCTTTCCCACCAGCCCTTGCAGTTCCGCACTGGAATCTAAATGTTCCGCCATCACCAGATACCAGATCGCCAGCACCACCCGTCCAAATTGCGTTCCCCAGTCGCCGATATGGTTCTGCCGAATGATTTTGTTCCCCTGAAATTCCAGCACCCGGCTAATGGCATCCCCGATGATCGTGCTCCGCAGATGCCCAACGTGCATTTCTTTCGCGATATTCGGCCCGGAATAATCCACCACGATGGTTTCAGCATTCACCACCGGCGCAATCCCCAGCCGCGCATCCTCGAAAATCTCATTTAGCCGCTTCCCGAGCCAGACCGGCGACAGCCGAACATTAATAAATCCCGGCCCGGCGATCGTGACCTCCGTCGCCACGTCCCCCAGCTTCAATTTAGCCACGATTTGCTCGGCAATGGCCCGGGGATTCGCCTTGATTCCCGTCTTCTCAGACAGCATTTTGGCCAGCCCCATGGCGGCGTTGGACTGATAATCTCCGAATTTTTCATTCTGACTGACCCCAATTTGCGGATCGGACCCCATATTAAACGCGTCTTGTATGGCGCTGCTGAATATCCGATCTAACTGGGCCTGAATGGTTGGCATAAAGATTGAAAAAAATATGACGTATTGTTGTCAGGCGTAACTATTACTGCCGCCGAGCATGCTACATTGGTCGGGCGGCTATCTCCATAAGCGGGGAAATGCCGATAGCAGCACAACATAGGTTTCTTATGGCCTTTAACAGCGCTGCTGCCATGGCCGGATAGCCTATCAAAATAGCAGGCGTTTGATTCTGCTATTTTTCGGAGATAAGGTTTTGCGTCCAAAACCCCGGCCGCGTTGTGTCGGGATTCTGCCGCGTGTTGGGAAGCTTTCTCAGGTGAATTCGATGAAGAGTTTGCTCAGCCGGATGTTTTTAGGCGTCGGGGGTGTTTCCTACCTGATTCTCTCGCTTTCCTGCGGCCAGCCTCCCAAGGCCGCCGCCGCTTCGCCGAACGATCGCGCCGAGCAGCCCGCCCTCGCCCAAAATGCGCCCAGAATTCCCCAACGACGATGCCGAATTACGCGACATCGTTTGGCCTGGAAACCGCCGCCGTCCAGGCCGCCTCCATCGGCGATTTCGACCGCAGCGACGAGCTTCTCAATCAAGCCGCCAAACTTTCGCACGATTCACAAATCCAGCAGATGGCCGGATGGGTCAATGATTTCGAGGCCCAGCGCAAAACATTCAACAGCCAACGTCACGACCAATTCGAAAAAGCCCTCGGCGATGTTCATCTGCTTCTGAGCCATAGCATGGACAGCTATGCCATCGACGAAGCCGCCCGCGCTTATCTGCTGGCCGATGATAAAGACGCTTTCCGCCACGAAAACTGGATGGATGCCCTCGTCAAGGAATCTTCCGCCGCGGCCGACGAAGATGAAAGCTCCGGCCTCTGGCTCAAAGCCTGGCGCATGTACGAAGACCTCAACGTCCTCGAACCGGCCAACCCCGTCTGGAAAAATAAGCTGAAATTGGCCACCCTCCGCCTCCGCCTGCTATTGGTTTACGCTCCCGACCGCTGGAAAAAACTCCAGGACATCGAAGCGCACGATCGCCAGGCAGCGGATGATCTGCTTCATCCGACCACGCAGCCATCGGCTGTCGCCAAGGCATCCACAACGCAGCCCGACCTCGTCACCGGAATTACCACCCGGCCTGACATCGCCGCCGGCGCGGTTTCCGGCCCTGTCGGCAATGATGATGTCTCATCCACCGATTGGCACGACATGACCCGCGGCATTCAGTTCGACATGCTGCTCGATGCCCTCGACATGGCTGCTCATCAATACTTCCGCGATGTCACCTTTCAGGACCTCCTCAAAGGCGGACTCAACGGCCTCGAAACGATCATGACCACCGACGGCCTCCAGGACGCTTTCCCCGGCCTGAAAGATCGCGATCAATCCAAGCGATTCCTGGCTGAGATCGAGGAATGGAAAGCCAAGGCCCAGGCTGCCACCGCGGACAATTCGGGCGATGTCCTCGTCCAGGCGCTGACTGATCTGCGCGATCTGAATCAGAAAACCGTCAAGCTCCCCGAGGAAGTCTTCGTCAGCGAATTCGCGGATGGAGCGTTCGGAAAGCTGGATCTCTTCAGCACGGTCATCTGGCCCTACGACGTTGAAGAACTGGAAAAAACCACGGAAGGCGAATTCGGCGGCGTGGGGATCCAGATCGAAGGTGACGACGCCGGCAATATCGTCGTCGTCCAGCCCCTCCCCGGCACGCCTGCCTTCCGCGCCGGCGTCCGGCCCGGCGATATCATCACCCGCATCAACGGCAAAAACGCCAAGGGCCTGACCCCCGACGGCGCGGTGAAAGTCATCACCGGCGCCCCCGATACCACCGTCACTCTCACCCTCCGATCCCTCAACGGCACCGTAAAAGACTTCGTGCTGGAGCGACAGATGATCAAAGTCGCCAGCATCAAAGGCAGCACCCCAACCGACGACGGCGGGTGGAACTACATGCTCGATCCGGATCAGAAGATCGGCTACATCCGCATCACCAGCTTCAGCAAAACCACAGCCGAAGACCTCGGCAAAGCCCTCGATGAACTCAAGGACCAGAACGCCCGCGCGGTTATCCTCGATCTGCGCTACGATCCAGGTGGGTTACTCGATACCGCCAAGAAAGTGGTGAATAAGTTCATCGACCACGGCGTCATCGTCAGCACCCACGCCGATCGGCCAACGGTCAATCCTCCAACGGTGATGACAGCCGATCCCGACGAACTGCAAACCACGCTCCCGCTGGTTGTGCTGGTCAATCAATATTCCGCCAGCGCCAGCGAAATCGTCTCCGGCGCGTTAAAAGATCAGAAACGCGCCCTCATCGTCGGTCAGCGAACCTACGGCAAAGGGAGCGTCCAGATGCTCCTGCCGCTCGAAACCAAAAAAGCGTGGCTCAAGCTGACGACCAGTCACTATTACCTCCCCAGCGGTCGCTGCATTCACCGCGAGGAAAACAGCACCACCTGGGGCGTTGACCCGGATGTCGCAATCGAAATGACCCCGCGCCAGATGAGCGACGAAAATATCACTCGCGGTCGCCTCGATGTCCCGGCCAGCATGGCGGCCAACATCCCGAACGAGCCAACGACCCGTCCGACGCTGACAGACGTGCTGAACGCCGATCCACAGCTCTGCGCGGCTCTGCTCATTATGCGGTTGCAATTGGCCAGCCAGACGGCGCAGACGGCACAAAACCAGGCGGCGATTCCGTAAGAGTTTCTAAGAAGTGTATCGCCGATGAAGATCAATGAGCGGTTTGTAGTCTCCGCCATCTGCCAAGCGCACCGCCGCGAGATATTCATCGCGGATCACGCTCGCGTTCCCAACCGTCTCTTCCGGCCAGATCGTTAATTTGTCCACCGACTGTTTCATAAAAATATTCGCCAGCAGACGCGCCCACCGCCCGTTGCCGTTAAGAAACGGATGGATGAAAACAGCTCGGTGATGCAGTCGTGCTGCTTGCTCGATCATCTCCATCTCTTTCTTCTCCCGCCAAAAGGTCAGATCATCCATCAGGCTTTTGAGATCGATATCAATGCGGAGGGGCGGCACGCCAAGATTCAATTCCGTTGTGCTGCTTTTGACCCGCCCATCTCCACACCTCGCCGAACATCTGCCGGTGAAGTTTGTAACACCAACCAAGCGTGAAGGGGGCTTGCCGCCGCGATGGCTTGCTCGCCAGATATCGCATCACAGCCTTGCGGATGTTCTGAGCTTCAACATCGTTCAATTGAGCGCGGGTCGTCACCCACTTCGGCGTCAAGCCCGAAATATCGTTGATCGGCGTTTCGCCGGAGATGGGTTTCCAAGCCGCCATCAATCAGCCCAAAGCTTGCGATCGGGGCCCGCCAGCAGTTCATGGATCGTCTTCTCGCGCAGATCGCGGAGGGTTTCGCGTGACACTGCCTGATCTTCCAGAGCGGAACTCCCTTGAACGATCGCCAGGATTCGCTCCGCTTTTTTTTCAGCCTGCCGCCGGCGAATCGTGCGAATGTCCACTTCATCATCGAAATGAACGCCGACGCCGAGTTCCCGGGCGAGCGAAGCCACGGTGGAAAATCCCGGATTTATTTCTTCCCCGGAAAGAATGCGCTGCACGCTGCGCAAGCTGATTCCCACCCGCTTGGCAAGAACGGAGCAACTGATTCCCAGCCTCTCGCGGCGCTGGTTCAAACGTCTGGACATGGGTTGAATGATTTTAAGCATCAGAATATCTCACAGAAAATACGACATATATAATGTATCGGATTAATATATTAACGACATTAATGTCGTATTATCAAGTGGAATTCGTCGGCACATGAATAAATTCGACTGTTATAACCTGCAATAGAAGGTACGGTGTGTCAGGCACTTCCACGTAATAGCGCCCTCAACCGTTCAATGACTCGACCTCGCTCAGAGTTGAGCCAACCCTGCGGGTGCTTTGTCAGAATCACGAACTGTCCTCCCGATGATTGGGCAAATCTCGTCCATTTATCATTCAGTGGCGAAGGAATGTACTGATAGCTCAGACGCGTGAGTAATTTCCAAACGTCATCCCCATACAGTCCTGATGTCGCAAACACCGTTACCTTTGGCTTGAGCGCAACAATCTCCTCTTCGAGGGCCGCAATACAAGGCATGTGAACCTGCGCCCACTGGCGTGGGCTGGGTGGCGTCTTTCCGCCTTTCCGATCCATTTTGCAGAGATTCGTCCAAGCAATGCTTCGCCTGGTTCGATCAATCTGATCAACGAATTGCCAAAAGGCCGATTTGTTTTTCAGTTGAATCATCCACCGTGTTGATGCTTGAGTACTCTCAGATTGGTCAAGGTTTGAGCCCACATTGTCGCTTAATGGACCCGCGCTCTTTCCAACATATAGGAGGCTCCCAAGTTCGCCGGGTTTATATTCAGGGCCGACCCCGGTGGCAAAGATGCCGGGTTGAGCCCAACCATTTCGCACCGCATCTTCATTGGCTTTTATTAGAAGCTGCCAAGTTGCTTCCGAAATAATTGGCAATTGTATGATCATGCTATGGGCTTTTGCTCCGCGATCTCAGCGTGCTCCGTGGTAAAAATTTCTGCTCAAAAAAGTTCAGATTTCCGCAAAACACGCCCAAAACCTTCACCTCCGCCGCACATCAGTAGAGGGAGAACCATTTTTTCATGACCACTCCCACCCAAAGTGCACGTATGCCCACCACCTTCAACACCCATTCCGCTCCTGCGTCATTACCCGCCAGGAACACCGCGGCCAAATCGAAAATTCCCGGAACATTTCGGAAAATATGGAAAACTGGCACGGACAAAACGTGTCAAAACTTTCACTATGTTACAAAGCGCAACGGATCCTTAACCATCCATCTGAATCGTCGCCAGCGCGGTCGGCACGTCCTCGCTGAACTCAAAAATCTTATCCAACCCAGTTACCAGAAATGTCGAGAGGATCTGGTTCGCCAGATTGCAAAGCACCAGTTTCCCGTTTTGCCCATGGATATGCTGGCGAAGGGTCAGCAGCGCGGCGATATTCGACGAATTGACGAAATGAACCGCTGAAAAATCCAGAACGCGATTGAGGCAAGGCGCCCCCAGCGCAGCCGCGGCTTCCATCTCTTCCGTAAACTGTGGATCATCCGCCAGGTGCACCACGGCGACGGAATCCGACCACTTTTCGATCGGCATGAGCAAGCCCTCTTTCCGTCGCCAAGCTAATCGCCGTCAGCTTAAATCGCAAAACCCGGATACAAATTGCACTGGAGAGGGCCTAATCGCCCCGATATCGCTCCGCTTTTTCAAACGTCGTCGTCCCGCTTTTGGTTTTAATCTTCCCCATCGTCTTGGCTGCAAGCTCGATGAAGATCCGGCCACCTTCGTTGACGATATCTCTCCCAACGACGCCGCCGTGGATCACCTTCTGCGCCGCGCTTGGTGGTGAGGGTTCCCTGGACGTTTCCGTAGATATGAACCCGCCCGCCGTATTCGACGGTGAGATCGCCGTAGATGCTGCCGCGAAGATAGAGTTTTCCTTCTTCGCCGACGTTGACGTTTCCGACGATCATTCCCCAAAGGGTGTAGAGTTCGTTGATCTCAACGTCGCCGCTCAGTTTCCCGCGCTCTTCCCGCATAGAAATCGCAACTCTCAGGCAGCCGCCGGCCCCGCGTCACTGATGGTTCTGGATGGGCCTTCCCCAGCGCCGACCGCAATCCAATCCGGCTCTGATGTTGAATCGTCAAAAGCAGCAGGGCCGCCACCACCGGCCAGCCGACAAACCGTGCCCAGAAGAGCAGCGAGAGCAAAACCCCCGACGGATGAACTCGCGCCCGCAGCACAAGTTCGGACCAGGTATAGAGAACACCCGGTATTTTGAATTCCGTGCTGGTGAACGTCTGGTTCATCAAAAACGCCTGCCAGGGAAACAGCAGCGTCAGCAAAACAATGCACCAGAGAAAAGCGGAAATCACTCGCGAAACCCCAAGCAGGCGTCCCAGCAGCAAGACCGACGCGATCAGCCAGAGATCAGCCAGAAGCACGATCGGCAAAACAACGCCCAGAAAATCGACCAGCCCCACCAGGTATTTCAGAAAATCGACAACCACGGGAGAAACGGGATGGCCAGCCACATCGACCGAAGCCGCCGAGTCGGCAACAGGGCTTGGGCCAATATCGTATTTTATATCGCGCCCCAAAAAACAGCGCCAGTTGAAACAAAATCAGCACCAGCACCAGCAGAATCAAAATATTCTTCGCTTTACGGGCGGTGAGAAGGGCGTCCGCATAATCGGCGGCGTTGGCAATGGATGTTTCAATCATGGAGTTTATCTCCAGGCGCGACGGCGGCTACCGCGCCGCGCCAGTGGTAACGGAAATCAGCAAAATTGGCAATCGTCCATCATGTTCGGCCAACCTCGCGAATGATTTCCATCAGCAGACTCTCATTGGCCGGTGGAAATTGATGCTTAGGCAATTCCTCAGCCTTCACCCATTTGATCTGCTGGCACTCGATCAACTGTGGCTCCCCGGCGCCATGCTCACATAAAAAAGGATGCAGCATGATGCGCGACCGCGGATATTGATGCTCGAGGGCCGTCAGCTTTCGCACGATTTTCACCTCGATGGCCAACTCCTCCATCATCTCCCGGGCCAGGCAAGCCTCCAGCGATTCCCCCGGTTCCCTTTTGCCTCCTGGGAATTCCCACAAATCGCCAAACGTATCCTCGGACTTTCGCTGGCAGATGAGAATGCGGCCATCTCTCTTCACCACCCCAATGGCTACATCAATTCGCTTCATAGGCAATCCCGGCATTTTTTCGCGTCGGCAGTGTAATAACGACCTGCCAAAGGTGGAAATTGGCCGCACAAAAACCGTCCCGGAACCACCACATATTGTGGTGGAGGAGGCATTTCGCAACCTCCATATGTATATGGGCTTACGTTCAAAAATCTTTAAAATTGGAGATGAATCCGTGAATTGACAGCCAATAATGCCATGGTTATAGTCCGTCCTTCGCCTGTTCTGGCGATTCCCATAGTGATTAAGCGGCTTCTAGCCGTGGCGCACTTCCGGAGGTGGATAGGAGCCACCCCTCCGGAAGTCTTTTTATTGGTGATTGAGATTCCCATTCCCTTGCCGCACAATCCGCCGCAATGATCCTCTCGAAGCAGGTCACCGCCCAAGTCGCCGCCAATCTGAAGCTCTGCCGCGATCATTTCCGCCTTGTGCTGCGACTGCCGACGTTCGCGCCGTCCAAGCCGGGCCAGTTCATCCAGATCGCCTGCTCCGATCTCCCGGCCCTCGATTCCGACCATCATGAACATGAATGGATCCCCGGCAGCAGCATCGAGCCTCGCGATATCGAGCTGACATCCCCCATCGCGCTGATTCGCCGCCCATTTTCCCTCGCAGGCCGGCGCGACGGCAACGGAGTGGAACTCGACATCATCCACCGCGTAATCGGCGGAGGGACGCAATACCTCGCCAATCTCCTCCCCGGCGACGATCTCAACATCCTTGGCCCCCTCGGCAACTCCTTCACGCTTCCGGAGCCGGACCAGATCGCCATCCTCGTAGGCGGCGGCGTCGGAATCCCGCCGATGATCTTCCTCGCATCGCAATTAGCCGGCCGCCGGGCCGTCGCCTTCGCCGGTGCGCTCAGCCGCGATCTGATTCCGCTGACTCTCTCAACAACGCAATATGAAGTCGCCGAGTTCCACGCCCACGGCATTCCCGCCATCCTCACGACGGACGACGGTTCATTCGGCTATCGCGGCTTCGTCACGCAGGCCCTGGAAGAATTCCTCGACCGCCGACTGGCCAGCGAATTTTTCCCCGCCGGCTTGCGCCCGATCATTTACACCTGCGGCCCCGAGCCGATGATGAAGCGCGTCGCCGACATCGCCATCCAGCGAAAAATCCCCTGCCAGGTCGCCGCTGAACGAGCGATGGCCTGCGGCATGGGCACCTGCCAAAGCTGTTGCATCCGCGTCAAAAAACCCGACCCCGCAAAACCTCCATTACCCGGCAGCGACTGGTGTTATCGCCTCACCTGCACCGACGGCCCGATCTTCAGCGCCGCCGATCTCTTGTGGTGATAAACAACTTGCGATCCTCGGCCCCGCGCCGATACTATCGCGGCTTGCCAATCTCCAGGAAACGTTCCCCCGGCAGACTATTTCGCGGCGGTTTCGTTTTGCTCCTACTCTCACTCGCCGGCTGCAATGGCATCGTTGCCAACGATCTCGTCACCGCCCAAAATCTCGACTCACCCATTCGCGGCAAGGACGCCCCCCGGGTGTGCTGCAGGAGCATCACGTTTTTCGCCAACTCCGCATCGACGTCGGCCCGCCGCCGACTTCCTTGTCCGTCTGGATCGTCGATCCGATTCCGTTGCCAGTCACGATTTCCATCGATTCCGATGCGCACGGCGAGCCAGCTGTCCAATTGATCTATCCCCCGGCGACGCGCTCATCCACCCGGCCCGCGGCCTCGCCGAGAGGCACGCTGTTTCTCCTGCACGGCCTCGGCGACAACAAGGAGTATTTCCCGTACGAATTTTACTCCTTTATCCTCGCCGGCCAGGGGTATCGCGTCGTCCTTGTCGATTCCCGCGGCCATGGCCGATCGACCGGCCAATACCTCACTTACGGCGCGCATGAGTCCCGCGATTTGGTGCAGGTCCTCGACGAATTGCAGCGAGACGGTTTGGTCGTCGGCAACGTGGGAGTCCTTGGAATTTCCTACGGCGCATCCACCGCGATCTGCTGGGCAGCGATTGACCCGCGCGTCCGGGCGGTGGTGGCTCTCGAGCCGTTCAGTTCACTGCGCGATGCCGCCGCCGACGCCGGCCCAATTCTGCTTGGCAGTACGAGTTGGATGTTCTCCAAGAGTGACCTTCAGAAAATCGCCACGCGCGTCGGCGAAATAGGCGACTTTGATGTCGATCGCGACAGTCCTCTGGCTGCTATCGCGCATTGCACGACCCCAATCCTCCTGATCCACGGAAAGGCCGACAATTTTCTCCACCCGGCTCACAGCATCCGCCTGCACCAGGCCGACCCGGAGCACAGCAAGCTGATACTTGTCGATAATGCGTCCCATCTGGATTTATGGTTCCGAGCCGCGGACATGATCACGCACGAATCGAGTTATTGGTTCGAGCGATATCTGCCGAGTGGACCATCCCCAGCCACTCAGCCCACCGCAAGAGCCCGTAATTAAACCAGTTGCATTAATTATTTTGTTGCTAATTCCTGCGGAGCAACTACTCTCTTCATTTCGCTGATTTCCGCACACGTAACAGTTCTGAAAAGGGCGGTTTCCAGCCAAATCCATAATCAGGTCCATCGGAGGAGAAAATATGCATCGCAAGAATCTCGTTTTGCGCAAACGTATCTCTATTGCCATCGCAGCGGTCCTCGCCTGCTCGACGGCGCCCCTTCATGCCGGCATGGACACGGAGATTGGCACCAACGGTGCGAATGGCCCCAACGGGGTGGGAAGTGTCGTCGGAGTCATGTTCGAGGTGACGCCCGGCGGTAACGGCAGCAACGGTGTAGACAATCTTTTCACAAATGGCGCTGTCACGAATGATCCTTCAAACATCGGCAGCGGCACCGGCGGAAGCGGCGGCAACGGCGGCAACGGAGCTTCCTCTGGCCCGCTTCACAGCCCGGGCGGCAATGGCGGCACCGGTGGCGGCGGAAACTCAACCGCCGAACAACCTGACGCCATTGGCGGAGTGGTGAGCGATCAGGCCACGGCAACAGGCGGCGCTGGAGGAAATGGCGGCAGCAGTCCTAAACAAGCGCCCAATAATTACTTTGCCGCCGGCGGCATTGGTGGAGATGGCGGAACCGCCACTGCCTCGGCCACGGCCTTGAACGACGGAACCATCTCCTCGGGCTCGGCGACCGCCACCGCCATCGCCACCGGCGGCAACGGCGGAGCGGGAGGACCGGGTATCAATTCCGGCGGCGCCGGCAGCGGCGGAAATGGCGGCGACGCGTCTCTTGGAACCGTGCTCGCGCAGAGCTTCAACCCTGATGACGGTGCGGCACCCACCGAGGACAACTTCATTGACGATGCTTCCGCAACAATCACCGGAGGCAACGGCGGAGCCGGCACTCGCGGAGGAAACGGAGGCAACGGCGGCGCCGCGACGATGGGCAGCGGCGGCCTGGTCAACGTCATCGGCGCAAGCACGAACTTCAATGGCCTATCCGCCACCGCCAATTTCATTGGCGGCAACGGCGGCGCCGGTGTGAATGGCGGCTCCGGCGCGAATGAATCTATTTCCAATGCCGTCAGCGCCGCCATAGACGACTTTGCACCCGGGTTCGCGTTTAATCTCGTCCAGAATGTCACGGGGGGTTCAAGCGGAGCAACTAACGGCGGCAACACCGGCACTGCCGGCTCGGCGATCTCAAACCTTAGCTACGCCGACCCAAATGTGTTGCACTCACTGACCGCGACAAGCGCCGCGAACGCCGGTAGCGGCGGCGATTGCGATAACGTCAATGGCGGAAGCGGCGGTACTGCTTCGGCAATGATCAATGTCACCGTCAATTCCAGCTACGCTGCCGGCTCTATCAACGCAATTGCAAACAACAACACCGGCGCTTCAACCTACGGAAATGGGAGTAACATCGTTGCCGGCGCCGATGGCTTCACCGCTGGAGCCGGCGGAAATGCTACCGCAACTGCCACCCTGCAACCCAGCAATAACGACTACTCCGGAATCGGCTATTCCGTCAACGCCACCGCCACCGCCGGCACCGGCGGATCCGTGGAGAATGGAGTCGCGGGAAACGGCGGCGCCGGCGGGAACGCGAATTCGACTTCCTCCATAACCAACACGGCAACCATCTTCAATCTCCAGGCGACCGCAACTGCCCATGGTGGAGCGGGTGGACAGGGGGAAGGAGCAGGCTTCTCCGGCGGCGCTGGCGGCGTCGCTACGGTCAGCTCCTCAAATTCAGTGCCTGCAGATCAATCGACGGTCACCACCATAGCTTACGGCGGCAATGGTGGCTTCGGCGCCGCGGATGCCGCGGGTGGCAACGGCGCCAGCGAATCGCTCAACAATACCGTTTCATCGTCATCCTCCAGTTCCAATTCGCTCATTCAAACCGCCTATGGTGGAAATAGCGGTGGCAGCAATGGAAACTCAAACGGAGGCACGCCCGGAACCGGAAATAGTTCCTTGCAGTTGACCGAAAACGGCATACCGACTCTGGTTTGCAAGTCTATCGCATATGGAGGCAGCGGCGGAGCCAGTCAAAACGCCAATGCGGGCAATGGAGCTGTCGGCACCGCCTCGATGAATATCACCACGGATTCCTCTGCTGCTCTAATAGATGCTGAAGCCATTGGCGGTAATGGCGGCGCCGCTCAGGGTGCGGGGTTTTCGGCTGGCAATGGTGCAGTCGGTTCGCTCGGGACAGTGACAGGTCTCTTTTCCGGTGCTGTCATTGCAAACAACGTTGTTCTCAACGGAGCAGTCACGGGCGGCAATGGCGGCGCGGGCACGGGCGGCGCTTCCGGAGGCAATGGCGCTGACGTGAGTGTGGCCAATGCCGTTACTTCTTTATCAAATTTAGTGTCTCTGGGGCAGTATGCTCAAGGTGGCAACAGCGGAGGAGCGGTGGGCATCAATCCGGGGTTAGCTGGCAACGCCAATTCCTCGCAGACCTTGATTAATACCACGAGCGCAACGATTTCGCTTAATTCTTATGCGGCCGGAGGGGGTGGCGGAGATGTCCAAGGTGTTAACGGATCATCCGGTGGTAACGCTACGGCGACGGTGAACTTCACCTCCGACGCCCCTTTGTCTGCTTTCGCGGGAACGGCACCGTACGGCTACCTGTCCGTAAATAACGGCAGCAACATCGTCGGCGGAGCCAACGGCTTTTCAGCCGGTAACGGCGGAAACGCCACTGCCACCGCCGCGGGAACCGGTACATCCACCGTCGCCGGAAACAGCGCCGTCACTGTCGAAGCGGATTCTTTTGGCGAATCCGGCGGCTCCGTTGAAAACGCAGTCCTCGGCAACGGCGGAGCCGGCGGAATCGCCACTTCCACCGCGACAGCCTCCGGCGTCGGCCTCGATCCCGTCAGCGCCACCGTCACCGCAACCGGCGGCGCCGGCGGAGAAGGCGCTGGCACCGGATTTCAATCCGGCAACGGCGGCAATGCCACCGCGCAGGCCACCGCTCACTCTGTCCAAAGCCAATCACAAGCCACCGCCAGCGTCACCGGCGGCGCGGGCGGAGCCGCGACGAATTTCTCCACCGTCGGAATCGGCGGAACAGCAACCGCATCAGCAACCGCCAACGGCGTCACGGCCACTGAGTTCCAGGGAGCCGGATCAAACGGACAAGGCGGCTCAGCTTTCGCACAAACAACCTGGACCCCCGCCGCCGGCGCGACAGTCGTGATCGGCATCAGCAATGTCAACAACGGCATTGGCACGGTCACCGGCCCTTCAGCACTGATCGCCGGCATCACCGGCACCGGCTCTCTGACCATCGGCAACGGCGCCACCGCAACGATTCTCAGATTGTCCACCAACAGCGGCGGCAGCGCTCAATCAGCTCTCACCCTCAAAACAGGTTCATCCCTCGACATCGCGAACAACCACCTCTTCATCAACTACGGCCCCAATCCCGATCCGATCTCCACTATCGCCGGCTACTTAAAAAGCGGCTATGCAGATGGAGCATGGAACGGCCTGGGGATCAACAGCTCATCCGCCAACAGCAAATACGGCGTGGGTTACGCCGACTCAGCCGATCCCGGCAATCCCGCCGGCCTTTCAGCCGACCAGATTGAAATCGAATACACACTCTATGGCGACGCGAATCTAGATGGCGTCGTCAGCGGCGACGACTTCACCATCCTCACCGACAACCTCGGCAAACAGGTGAATGGCTGGGACAAAGGCGACTTCAATTACGACGGCGTCGTCAACGGCGACGACTTCACGCTCCTCACCGACAATCTCGGCAAACAGGCCAATGGTGCTGACATAACCTTACCCGCCGCCGATTACGCCGCAGTCAATGCCTTCGCCGCCGCCAATGGGTTTGCGATTCCGACGATTGCCGTTCCCGAACCAACATCGGCCGGGCTGGCGCTCATCGCCGTGAGCGGAATGCTTGCGCGACGCCGGCATAAACGTTGAAATGCGCAAAGGTAACGTAACATCGCACATGATCGTCCGCGAAATTTAATCTTTGTGTAATTGCTATAAATGCGGTAAATTGCGACGCCACATTTAAGAAGAAACAGTTTTCCCAAACGTACTGACGAAAATCAGGCCTGGAGAGGAAGAAAATATGCATCGCTCAAATCTCTTTCCCCGTAAAAACATCCCAATCCTGATGGCCGCGATTTTCGCATTGCACTCCGTTCCCGCATTCGCCTCGATCGACACCGAAACCGGCCCCGCTGGGACGAATGGCGCTAAAGGAACGGGCGGCATCAATACGATGTTGCAATTCGTCGTCACGCCCGGCCAGGACGGAAGCGTCGGCGGATTCCTCGAGGCCGAAGCTTCCGGGTCTTCCGATCCTGATAACTTCGCCACCGACACCGGCGGAGTCGGCGGTAGTGGCGGCAAAGGCGCGGTCTCGGGCCCCCTCGTCAGCAACGGCGGAAACGGCGCGGCTGGCGGATTCGCGTTATCAAACGCCTCCCAGACCTTCTTCATTCCCGGAACCGCGATCGACCTCGCCAATTCCACCGGCGGCAACGGTGGAACCGGCGGCAACGCCGGCGCCATCCGCTTCGGCCCCAGTGGCGTCGGCGGAAACGGCGGAGTTGGCGGCGACGCGGATGCCACCGCAACTTCATTGGCCCAGTCCGCGGGCGGCGACTTGTCCGAAGCCAGCGCCACCGCGGTCGGAGGAAACGGCGGCAATGGTGGAACCGGCGCTAACTCTGGTGCCGTCGGCGGCAACGGCGGAAACGGCGGCCTCGGATTTCTCGGAACCGTCCAGGCCCAGACCCTTGCGCCGGGTAACACCATTGGATTCAACAATGTCACCGCCTACGCGACAGTCGTCGGCGGCAACGGCGGCAACGGCGCTAACGGCGGAAACGGAGGGAACGGCTCCAGCGAAAACCTCGCCAATGCCGTTTCAGAGATCACCGGCAGCACCGCGACTCTCGAGCAATCGGTGACGGGAGGCTCCGGTGGCAGTGCCACTGGCAGCGGTACGCCGGGAGCTGCCGGCAATGGCAGCTCAACTATGAATTTGGGCGGCCTGAACGAGGGCATCATCGCCGGCTTTCTTAACGCTCAGTCATCAGCCAACGGCGGAAACGGCGGCAACTCTCAGAATGTGAATGCCGCTGACGGCGGAACCTCCACCTCCAGCGTGGAAGTCAATGCCGCCATCGGCATCAGCGTGACGGCAAACGCCAATAACACCGGCGGAGCCGATGGAAATGGCGGCAATGTCATCAACGGAACTGCCAATGCCGGCAATGGCGGCGACGGGACTGTAAACATTGACGCCGAGAGCACCGGGACGACGGCGTCCGGCGTGACCGCGGTTGGAACCGCTGTCGCGGGAAATGGCGGCAATGTCACCAGCGGTGCGCTGGGCAGCGGTGGAGCGGGCGGATTCGCCAATGCGCAGGGAGAGGCAACTATCGATTCACCCGGTATAGTAAGCCTGACGCTGAACGCCAGCGGCGGATCCGGTGGGCAAGGCGAAGGTCAATTCAATTCAGGCGGCGACGGCGGAGGCGCTGTCATCTTTCCGTCCACCCTCTTTTCCGCAAGCGGGCTGGTCATCGTCAGCCTCACGGCGACTGGTGGCAACGGCGGCGCGGGCCTCGGCGGAGCCAATGGCGGCGATGGCGGATTTGCCAATATCGCCAATGCGATCACATTCCTGGCCTTTGCAGGTGAGCCCATAACGCTGACGCAGAGTGCCTCCGCCGGAAACGGTGGCAACAGCGCGGGCGGCATTGCCGGGGCCGGCGGCGCGGGCACATCAACCATGTACGGCATCATTTCCGGAGTCGGCACATTTGAAGCACTCGTTAACGCTACATTTGCCGCATACGGCGGCAATGGCGGCTATGCGAGCACAGTCGATGGCGTCACTCCAATGAATGGCGGCGTCGGCGGCGCTGCTCAAACATCGATCAGCTTCACGAGTCCCGGACCCGTGTCCGTCATCGCCAGAGCGAACGTGGGCGCCGTGGGATCCTTTAGCGCGGGCGGCGGCACGGATATCGGTGCGGGCGGCGCTGGCGGCGCCGCATCCGCTGCGGCAACATCGTCATCACAACAATTGGTCGGCAACGCCGAATCACTCGCCGAGGCCGACAGTGTAGGCGGCGTTGGCGGCTCAAGCCTGAACGGTTCCGGCGGCGCGGGTGGTGCCGCTTCGTCCACTGCCTCTGCCGACGGAAGGGATTTGGGAACGGTCACTGCCTTCGCCGATGCAATTGCCGGAAACGGCGGCAGCGGAAGCGGCGTCGGATTTTCCGGCGGAAATGGCGGCAATGCCACCGCAATCGCAACCGCCACCGATTCCATTAACACCGGCGTCACCGCCATCGCCCAAGCATTCGCAGGCGCGGGAGGTCCAGGCACAAACGGTGCGGCTCCCGGCCTCGGCGGAACCATCACCGCCACCGCGACTGCCAACGGCGTCACCATCTCACAGACGATCAATCCCACCTCCGCTTCCGCCAATTCCACAGGTGTCCAGGCAACAAGCCCCGTTCCCGGCGCTCCGGTCACCGTCTCCCTGAACTTTTCCTCCAACATTAACAACGGCGCGGCCACAGTCACCGGCCCCTTCGCGACAATCGCGGGGATCACCGGCCCCGGCTCACTCACCGTCGGCGACGGCTTCAATTCAACCCTTCTGCGAATTCCAACCAATAGCGGCGGCAACTCCGAGTCCTCTCTCACGGTCCAGGCCAACTCGACGCTCGATCTCACCAACAACCATCTGCTGATCAACTACGGCTCGGCCCCAGATCCCATTTCCACAATCCGCGCCTATCTCACCAGCGGATTTAACGGCGGAACATGGATCGGCCCCGGTATCGAAAGCACCAGCGCCCACAACAACCCACACTACGCCCTGGGTTACGCCGACGGAGCCGATGGCGTCGTCGCCGGCCTCTCCTCGGGACAGATCGAAATTAAATACACGCTGCTGGGCGACGCGAATCTCGACGGCCTCGTCAGCGGAGACGACTTCACCATCCTTGCAAGCAATCTTGGCAAGCAGGTATCAGCCTGGGACAAAGGCGACTTCAACTACGACGGCCTGGTCAACGGCGACGACTTCACCGCGTTGGTCAGCAACCTCGGCAAACAGGCCAGCGGCGCGGATGTGACATTACCCGCCAGCGATTACGCCGCCATCGACGCCTTCGCTACGGCGAATGGATTTGCGATTCCGACGATTGCCGTTCCCGAACCGGCATGCGCAGCCATGATGGTGATGGCCGGATTGGGAATTCTCAGCCGGCGGCAAAGATCTTCACGATGATCCAACCTTTTTCTTCATCCATTTGCTCCAACCCCATCCGCCCGATTAATCTTGTCACAACTTATGACCACCATCGGCATGCATTACGACGTCATTCCCGGCAAGGAAGACGAATTCAAACACGGTTTCCTCAAAGTCATCGACCACCTGAAAACCGTGACAGGCCATGTCGATTCACATCTGTACGAAGATGTCTCCACCCCCGGCTCATTCCTGATCCTGAGCGGCTGGAAAACCAAACAGGATTTCGAAAGCTTCATCCACAGCGACGCGTTCAAGCAGGTGACCAGTTGGGGCCGGGCGGAAATCCTCCGCGGCCGGCCGCAACATAAGGTTTACACCAACGATTGATTTCCATATCCATTAGCCTTGGCCGGCAAAGCGGCGGCAAACAAAATTGCCCCGGCCAGCGCGATCCCAAGCAGGCACGAAAACGCCGGCCCCCAGCCATAATGTTGAACCAGCACTCCCATGCCCCATCCCGATAAAGTCGTGCTGGCGTAGCCGAAGATGCTGGTCAGCCCGACCGCTGTCGCGGCGGCTCGTTTGGTCGCGAGGTTGGCGACGATCACCGCCACCAATGCCTGAGGTCCATAGACGAAAAATCCCGCGGACATGAGCAGGGCCGTATTCAACCAGACCATTCGGGGCGGAGCTTTCCAGAAAAGATAGACCGACAATCCGCACAGTAACATGCACAAAAGGCTCAGCGGCGCCCCGCGTCCGCGGAAGAGCCGATCAGTCAGAAATCCGGTGACCAGCATTCCCGCCAATCCAGCCACCTCGAATCCCGCCACCATCCACCCCGCTCCGACAAGCTGAATTCCCTTGGCTTCTTTCAGGACAGTCGGTCCCCAATCGAAAACAGCGAAGCGAATCGTGTAAACGAAAAAGTTGGCCGCCGAGACGAGCCAGATGTATTTGTTGGAAAAGACCTGACGGCGAAGGAACTGCCGGAATTCCGCCGCCGATTCATCAGCGCTGTCGCCGCCCGGGACGTGCGTCCCCTCCACTTCCGGCAGACCGACCGATTCGGGTGTGTCGCGCAGATTGAGCAGCAGCAGCCCCGACATTCCCGCCGCAATGGCCGCGGGAATAAAGAAGCAGACGCGCCAACTGCCGTAATGCTGCACGAGATAGCCGCAGAGCACGACGATCGCGCCGCCGCCGAGTGTGTGCGAGGCGTTCCAGAGCGACATTTTTGTCGCCAGTTCCTTTGGCGAAAACCAGTGTGTCAGCAGCCGCGCGCACGGCGGATATCCCAGGCCCTGAAATAGTCCGTTGACCATCCAGAAGATTCCCAGGAAAACCAGCGATGTGCTCAAGCCGAAAAAGACGTTCACAATCGCCGATGCGAGCAGCGCCAGGGCCATGAAGTAGCGTGCGTTGGCTCTGTCGGCGGCAACCCCTCCCAGAAATTTCGAGACGCCGTAGATCAACCCATGCAAGGTCAGGATCAAACCCAGGCTGGATTTGGAAAGCCCCAGTTGCTGCTGCATCAGCGGCATGGCAACCGAAAGATTCTTGCGAACGAAATAGAATGTCCCATATCCCACCGTGCTCCAGAGAAGGATGCGCGGGCGATAGTGGGCATAGGCATCGCGAATTTCGACAGGATCGGTGATCGATGCCGCCGGAGGAGGCGGGCGCAAAAAACGCGGCAGCCAATGCGCTTTTCCTCGCTCCGCTGACAATGTCGATTGGGACATTCATCCCCTTTCGCTGATCGTGGCAGCGTATCACGGCGAATGGATGGCGTCACGCTTGCCTTTTCTACTCATTTCCATAAAACGATTCCCGTGCCCACGCTCGCCTCCGACCTTGCCGGCCTGTCCCTGGCCAACCCGGTAATGACCTGCTCCGGCACGTGCGGGTACGCCTTCGAATACGCCGATTTCATGGATCTTTCCCGGCTCGGCGCGTTCGTCACCAAATCGATCACGCGCGAAGAACGCCCGGGAAACGAGCCGACCCGAATCGTCGAAACCCGCGCGGGAATGCTCAATGCCATCGGCTTGGCCAACGTCGGCCTCGATCGGTTTCTAGCCGAAAAAGTTCCGCTGATCCGCAAAATGCCCTGCCCGGTGATCGTGAATGTCGCGGGCCACAGTTTCGATGATTATGTCGAGACCTGCGCCGCGATGAACGATCTGGATTGCATCGCCGCCGTTGAACTGAACGTCTCCTGCCCCAACGTCAAAGATGGCTTGACCTTCGGCACGCATCCCGGCCGGCTCAAGGAACTCACTAGCGAGGTGAAGAAGTCGCTTCCGAATAAGCCGCTGATCGTGAAACTCTCCCCCAACGTGGATGACATCACCCAAATCGCCCGCGCGACCATCGACGGCGGGGCGGACATTATCTCCATGATCAACACCTTCACCGCGATGGCGATCGACATCCACAAAAAACGCCCGCGCCTGGCGAACGTCACCGGCGGTCTCTCCGGCCCGGCGATCAAGCCGATCGCGCTGCACCTGATCAGCCGGGTCTATCGCACCGTCGCCAAATCCGCCGGCGTGCCGATCATCGGCATGGGCGGCATCCAATTCTGGCCCGATGCCGTCGAATTCATCCTGGCCGGCGCCAGCGCCGTCGGCAGTCGGCACCGCCCTCTTCGTCGATCCCGCGGCCCCCAACAAAATCCGCCAGGGAATTCTCGAATATATGCAGCGAATGAGATCGAAGACCTTCACGAATTGATCGGCTCGCCTGGAAATCCCGGGCGACCAGCCCAAGCCCGCACCTTATCCATAGGCTCCAACTTGGCTGCCTCCCTATATTCCGGGCGAATTCAAGTTGGGACTATTTGGATTACATATAATCGCCGATCAATGGCGTACGATCTTGCCTATAGCCACATTAACGCCATTCGCGTCGCAAATTGCGACTTTTTATTTGCTCCCCGACCTCGACTTGTGTAGATTTGCGACTCTCGACCAAATAAGGTATAGTGAATGAGGAAATCGTTCATATTTTGCTCGGTATCCCTGCCGACATCGGAATTTGGCCGCGGGGTCATCCAGGGAATCATTCGTTTCGCCGCCACCACCAATTGGATTCTCGGCACGCTCCGCTCGACGGCGATCGGAAGCGTCATGAGAGGAACCTCCCATTGGTCCGCGGAGGAGCGTGGCGGGATCATCGCTCTGATCGAATCGCCCGGACAGGCCGACGCTTTCAAATCCGCTTGGCATTCCCTGCGTCAGCATCTCATCCGCCCTTGGATGAAGCGATCTACCCTACGTCGCCTGCGATGACAAAATCATCGGCAGCCTCGCCGCCAGCCATTTCCTCGAACGGCAGATGCGCCATTTTGGATTCGTCGGATTGCCCGGCCGGACCGATTCCGAAGCCCGCGTCTCGGTTTCACCGATCGCCTGGCCGTCGATGGCATCACCAAGGTCGAGTCCCACCACGAGCCCCCGAAAAATTCGATGCCGACAGTTTCAAAAAACTCGGCGCAGTGGATCGACTCCCTCTCCAAGCCGGCCGGCATTTTCGCCATGAACGACACCTCGGCCGCTCCGTCATCGACGCCTGCCGGGCTGTTCCATCCGCGTGCCCGAGCAGCGGTCGCCGTTCTGGGATGTGGAAACGATCCCGTCATCTGCGGGCTGTCCAGCCCCTCTCTCAGCAGCGTCGCGTTGCCGGCCGAACGCGTCGGTTTTGACGCCGCCGACTTCTCGCCGGCATGATCGACCACAGAAAACCGCTGGAAAAACACCGGCTCGGTGCCGGTCTCCAGCGTCATCCCGCGCGAATCCACCGACAACGTCTCGGTCCGCGATCCCGATGTCGCCAATGCCCTGCGGTTCATCCTCGCCCATGCCGGCGAATGGATCGGCGTCCGCGAATTGCTTCTGGCGCTGCCCGTTCAGCGCCGATCGCTGGAACGAAAATTCCGCAAGGTCCTGGGCCGCAGCCCGCTGGAAGAAATCCGCCGCGTCCGGGTCGATCTGGCCAAGCAACTGCTTTCCAGCACCGATCTGCCGATGCCGATCGTCGCCCGCCGGTCCGGGTTCTCCGAGGCCAAGCAGCTCTCGCAGGTATTCCGCGCTCTGGTCGGAATGACGCCGACGTCTTATCGCTGCCAATTTCCGTCTGCCCGAGCAGGAGCCCCAGGACGGGGCGGCCGCAGAAATGGAAGAAAATCAGCGGATTGCTGTTGAATTGAATTCCGATTGCGAAAGCCGTTACCCCTTCATCGCCTCGACGCCGCCCATGATTTCCGACAGTTCCGTCGTGATCTGGCTCTGCCGGGCGCGGTTGTATTGCATCGTCAGCGATCTTCACCATCTTGTCGGCGTTGTCGGTTGCGCTCTTCATCGAGATCATGCGGGCCACGTGCTCGCTGGTCGTCGCATCCAGAAACGCCTGGAACAGCGCCGTCTTCACCGTCAGCGGCAGCAGCTCATCCAGCAGCGTCTTCGGCATCGGGAAGAAATCGTAAATCGCCGATTTTGCGATCCCCGCCGGCTTCGCGCGTCTTCCTCTGCGGCTGGCTCTCCACGCCCGCCAGCGGCAGCAGCGCATCACTTCCGGCTTCTGCGACGCCGGCGCTGATGAAATTCATGTAAGCCACGTAGACCGCGTCGTATTGCCGGCCGTGAATTGCTCGATGAACGTATCGGCGATCTTCTCGACTTCGGCAAACTTCGGGGCATCGCCGACATCGATCCGCTGGGTGATCGGCCGCTTCTGGAAATTGAAATAGCTGACGCCCTTTTTGCCGGCGACGTACAGATCGATCTTCTTCCGCTGCCGCTTCCTGCTCGCGGATGAAATGCGCGGCCATTCGCAGCACGCTGCCGTTGTACGCCCCGGCCAGCCCGCGGTTGCTGGTGATGACCAGCAGGGCGATCGTCCCGCTCATCCGCTTCGGCCGGGCCGGCGAAGCAGCGGATGCTCGACATCGCCGATGCTGCCGGCCAGTTCCGCGACCAGTTCGCGCACCTTCTGCGAATACGGCTTGGTGCCGACGGCCCGCTTCAGCGATTTCTGAAACTTCGCCGTCGCGATCATCTGCATCGTCTTGGTGATTTTCGGATGTTCCGCACCGCCTTGCGGCGTTTCACAATCGCACGAGCCTTGGCCATAGGGCCGGAATTGGATACGAAACCGGCCCACGCGTCAAGAATCGCCGATAGCCGATTAATAATTGTCTGTCGGCCCGGCCTCCGGTACTTATCTAATGATTCAGAAAGGCCCCGTGTCGTCACTTTCCATCGAAACGACCCTCAAAACCGCCCTGGAGCATCACACGGCAGGGCGTCTGCCCGAAGCGGAAGCCCTCTATCAGCAGGTTCTTGCTCAAAACCCCAATCACGCCGACGCCCTTCATCGCCTCGGCCTCATCGCTTTTCAGGCAGGACGAAACGCCGCCGCCATCGATCTGATCCAAAAAGCGATTGCCATTCAGCCCAACGATGCGGCCTATCACCTCAATCTCGCCAACGCCCTCCGTCGCCGCGGCGATTACGATGCCGCCGCCATCTCCTATTCCAGAACTCTTGAGATCCGTCCCGATCTGATCGAAGCCCATCATAATCTCGGCAAACTCTACCGCGAGCAGGGAAAACTGGACGAGGCGGTCATCGCCCTGCGCCGGGCGCTGGAGATCGATCCCAATCATCCGGAAATCCACAATGCCCTCGGTCTCGTCTATCGCCGGCAATCCAAATTTACCGACGCTGCGAACGCATACAGCACTTCCATAAAATTCAGGCCCGTCGCCCCCGGTGTTCTGAATAACCTCGCCAACGTACTGAAGGAACAAGGTAAGCTCGACGAAGCCATTGCCTGCTACGACCGCGCCCTTGCCCTGAATCCGGACGACGCGACGATCCACAGCAACAAGATTTACACGATTCACGATCACCCCGCGTATGATGCGCCCTCGATCCTCGAGCATCACCGTCAGTGGAATCTCCGCCACGCCAAACACCTTCGCCAGGACGCCGCCGGGCATCCGAACGATCCTTCACCCAACCGGCGAATCCGCGTTGGCTACGTCTCTCCCGATTTCCGCAATCACCCCGTTGGCCGTTTTCTCCTGCCGCTTTTCGATCATTACGATCACGATGCGGTTGAAGTCTTCTGTTCAGCGGCTCTCCCAATCCCGATGCCGTCACCGCCCGCCTGCAAAGCCGGGCCGACACCTGGCGATCCATCGATCAGCTTTCGCACGATCAGTTTGCCAATCTCATCCGCGAGGACCGCATCGATATCCTCGTCGATCTGACGATGCACCTGGCCGCGCAGCCGCCTGCTGATCTTCGCCCGCAAGCCCGCGCCGGTGCAGGTGACGTATCTCGCCTACCGGCAACCACCGGCCTGGATGCGATGGACTATCGCCTGACCGATCCCTATCTCGATCCGCCCGGACCGGGCGACGCCAACTACAGCGAAATATCAATCCGCTTGCCGCAAACCTTCTGGTGCTACGAGCCGGTTCGCGAACCGTCGCCGATTGAGCCGCCGGCCGTTGCCCACGGATATATCACCTTTGGCTGCCTGAATAATTTCTGCAAAGTCACCACGCCGACCGTGACCGCCTGGCGGCAATTGATGCAGGCCGTCCCGCGCGCTCCCGTCTCATCCTGCACACCAAGGAAGGGGATCATCAGCAGCATCTGCGAGATTTCTTCGCCCAGGCCGGCGTCGAATCAGACCGCCTCACGTTCGTCGGCTTCCGGCCGATCGACGAGTACCTCCAATCCTATAATGAAATCGATATCGCGCTGGAACCCTTCCCCTGCGCCGGCGGAACGACAACTTGCGATGCACTCTGGATGGGCGTTCCCGTGGTCACGCTGGCAGGCCAAACCGCCGTCGGCCGGTCCGGCCTCTCCATCCTGTCAAACGTCGGCCTTCCCGATCTGGTCGCCACTAGCGCCGGCCAATATGTTCAAATCGCCGCCAATCTCGCCGCTGATCCGGATCGGCTTAAAAAGCTGAGATCAGATTCTGCGCAGCGGATGGCAAGCTCACCTCTGATGAATGCCGCGCAATTCGCGAAAGATGTTGAAGAAGCTTATCGCACCATGTGGCAGCGATGGTGCAAACAAGCCAAAACTTCATCGCATCAATGAACAAGCCGGTAAGGTTCCATAGGCATCGGTCAGCAATGGAGGTAGAATTTCGTAGCCCATGAAATGTCTGTTGAAAGACCGCCACTTTGCCGCCGATCAGGGAACGCCATGAATATTGCACTGACCGCCGTTGGGATAGTTTTGGCCGCGATATTTTTGGCCCTGGCCAGTTGCGCCAGCAACAAACAAATTCGCACGAGTTTCAAACCGTTTGATCCCAAGAGCCCGGATCACACCCAGGCCGTCATCGAATCGGCCGCGGATTACCAGCTTGGATTTGTGGAATTCGATGATCAGGGATGGTTTTGGGATCTGAATCAAAAGAAAACCGTGGAACAAATGATCCAGGCGGAGGCCGGCATCGACTCAGCCAATCCTTCGGGGAAAGAGGGGGTCGTTCTTGTCGCATTCGTCCATGGCTGGAAGGACAACGCGGAGTATGACAGTGACGGCATGGTCATGTTTCGCCAAATATTGACGCAACTGAGTGAAGCGGAGAAAGCGCAGCAAGGCCGTCCCGCGCGGAAAGTGGTCGGCGTTTACGCCGCCTGGCGCGGATTGTCCGCGACGATCGAGCCATTCAAGGAATTGACCTTCTGGGAACGCAAGAACACGGCTCACAAAGTCGGCGGCTACGGCGCGATGACCGAATTGCTCGTCGATTTGGAAAACATCCAGGAAGCCAGCAACAATTCGCCCCGGGCAACCACATCCCGAACGGAGTTGATCATCATCGGCCACAGCTTCGGCGGCGCAGCGGTCTATTCCGCCCTCGCGCAGATCATCACCGAACGATTCGTGGACACGGTTCAGAAGGGACAACCGCTCAAGCCCCTCGGCGACCAGATTATTCTCCTCAACCCCGCTTTCGAGGCGCTTCGTCATTATGATTTGAATCAGCTGGCAATTTCGATCCAGACCTATCCGCAGGATCAGAGGCCGGTGCTCTCTATTTTCACCTCCCAAGGAGATTGGGCCACGCACTATTTCTTCCCCATCGGGCGTTTTTTCTCAACCCTTTTTGAGAGCAATCGCGACCACGATCAGAGAATGGCGAATCTCGATACGGTCGGCTGGTTTCAGCCATTCATCACGCACAATTTGAAATATGAAACCAAACCCGCGGCTCAAAGCCCGGGAGTCAGTACATTCAACGCGAAAACAAACAAGCATGAACTGCACAACCGAGCTCAGTTGCAGCTGTCCATAAATAATATCCGGCAGCAGCGGCAAAAATGGCACCCCAATTCCGGTTCCCCGAAAACGTATAATTTCGACGACACCACATTGGAGCCGAATCCCCATTTTAAGCCGGGCGATCCATTTTTGATTGTCTCGGTGGACCCCAAAATCATGAAAGACCACAGCGACATAGACAATCCGGTCCTCATCAATTTTCTGCGAGAATACATCCAGTTTTGCCAGATTGAGCCGCCGGCTCCATCAAAGTAAATGTCTGCCGGCGCACGCATTCACACAGAACGGCGGCGACGGCGAACGAGAACGCCCGCGGTGCTGAGGCCGAATACCGCCAAAGCCGTTGGCTCCGGCACGTTAACCACGAATCCATTCGCCGCGGCGAAGGCATCGATCGCGGCATAATCAGCGGCAGGGATTGCCACATCCGCGCCGTTCGTCTGCTTGCCGAGGTTGTCGGTCAGGAGCGTGAAGTCGTCGCCGCTGACGACGTCGTCGTAATTGAAATCTCCCTTGTCCCAGCCAGTGACCTGCTTGCCGAGGTTGTCAGTGAGAATGGTGAAATCATCACCACTCACAACACCATCGAGATTCGCATCCCCCTGAAGCGTGTATTTTATCTCAATCTGGCCGGAGGATAAGCCGGTGACGACATGATCCGCCCCGTCGGCATAGCCAAGCGAGTAATGGTTTTTATTGACCGCCGCGACGGAAGAATCAATTCCGGGGCCGGTCCAGTTTCCGTTGCTGAAACCGGTCTTAAGATAGCCGGCGATCGTGGTGATCGGATCGGAGGATGAACCATAGTTGATCAGCAGATGATTGTTGGCCACGTCGAGCCTTGAGCCGCTCTGAACAACGAGGGATGACTCAGAGCTTCCGCCGCTGTTCGTGGCGAGTTGGAGCGTGGTGGGATTGACGCCGTCGCCGACGGTGAGCGATCCGGCGCCGGTGATACCGACGATCAGCGCGTTGGGTCCGGTGACGGAGACCGCGCCGGCGTTTTGGTTGCTGGTTCCGATGGAGACGATCGCTCCACCGGCGAGAAGATTCGACATGGCGGCGACTTCTGAACTGGCGGGAACGCCTCCGCTGGCATTGAGAACTTGCGTGATCGTCACGCCATTCACTTCGGCCGCCGAGGTTGCGTTGCCCGGGACTCCGACGACTGCCCCAAGAGTAGCGCTTCCGCCGGCCCCTCCGTTGGCGGTTGCCGTCGCGGTCGCCAGGCCGGTCGAGGTTGAAGTGGCAATGGCATCAGCGATCGCATTGCCGCCGGTACCGCCATGGAAGCCTGTGCCGACGCCGCTCCCGCCGCTGCCGCCGGTGGCGTTCGCCGTCGCGGAAATGGCGTCGGGCCCGATTCCATTTGCCGTCGCCGTCGCGTTTCCCAATGCGCCGTTTCCCCCATTGGCCTGAATATTATTGACGACGTTCCCACCGGACTGCCCGGTGGCTGTCGAGTTTGCCGTGACGGCGCTCTGGCCCGAAGTTGTTCCGGTTGAACCCGCGGTAGCGCTGGCCGTGGAACTCCCGCCATCGCCCGGCGTGTAACCGCTGACGCCGTGCCCCATATTTCCCCCAGCAGTTGCAGAGACCGAAATGGGGCCGGTCGATGTGATATTCGCGCTGGCGTTCGCGGTTCCACCGGTGGCCGTGATTAAGCTTTGCGAATCACCGCCGTTTCCCCCCACCGCGGTGACAATCGCGGTCAGCTTTGACGGACCGCTGACGTTCAAATCCAGTGTAGAGACGGCATTGCCCGCTGTTCCCGGATTGCCTCCCGTGCTTCCGCCGCTGGCGCCGCCCGTTGCCTCCTGCTCGACAAACATGGCCCCCGATGTCGAGCCTGACAAGGCGTTCGTGACCGTCACATTCGCGCCGTTGCCTCCAGCCGCTCCGTCGAGGCCCGCGCCGCCGTCTCCACCGCTTGCCCCGGCGGTGAGATTCAGCGCCTCGCTTGAGGAATTTCCTGAAACGCTGGTGATGATTGCCGTCCCACCCGCGCCTCCGGCAAATCCGCTTCCATCGGCCGCGCCCCCATCGCCGCCGACGGCCTGCGCGGTAGCGTTGGCGGTTCCCGAGCCGACATCTCCCGCATAGGCGCTTGCCGTCGCCGCGCCCCCGCGCCGCCGGAACCGGCAAGACTTTGGCCGCCCACTCCGGCGACACTGACACTCACCGCGCCGGCGGTGGCGGAAGTTAAAAGGCCCTGGCTCTGAGCGCTGGCGGAAGCGCTTGAATTTCCACCCGCGCCGCCGGTTCCGGAGGAGGTGCCGCCGCCGTCACTTCCGGAGGTTGGAGCGTTCGAGAAGCTCAGATCTTCGTTCACATACGCGGTGGCCGAGACGGAATATCTCGATGTAATGGCCGCAGAAGCGCTGGCGGCGCCGCCCGCTCCTCCATTACCTGTTCCAATATTGCCGCCGTAGCCGCCATTGCCGCCGAAACCGATCGTGTTGGCTTGGACCACTCCGGGAGAGAACAGAGACTGCTTGCCGGCAAATGAGATGGAAAGACTGGTTGAAGCAGCGCCGCCGGCTCCCGCCGGGCCGCTATCAGTGTCCCCGCCCGCGCCGGCGAAGGCGTCCTGTTCCGCATCGAGTTGATTGCTGGTGGAACCGCTGATGGAATTGCTCAGGGTAACAGCGCCGCCGTTGCCGCCGCTGGCTCCGCCGGCCCCATAGCCACCTGCGCCGCCAGTGACGGTAGCCGTAATCTGAACAGGTCCGCTGCTGGACGATCCGGTGATCGCGCCGAGCGACCCAACTCCGCCAACGCCGCCGGAAAAACCCACGCCATTTCCCTGCCCGCCGTTGCCCGCGGTGGAGGTCACGGTGATCTCAACCGTATCGGAGGTGGAGTTGGTGGCCGATGCGCTGGCGGTAGAATTTCCACCCGCTCCGCCGTTCCCCACCGCGCCGCTCACGCTTCCGCCATTCCCCCCAAGTCCGCTCAGATCAGCGATGATCTGCCCATTCTCATTTCCGCCCGTGCTGGTCAGGTTTGCAGTAACAGTGGAAGATCCCCCGGCTCCGCCCGTGCCAGTCCCGCCGCCGATGATGTTTCCTCCGTTGCTCGTCGGCCCAAAGCCATTGCCGCCATCGTTGGTATCGACGTTCACGCCGATCGACGCGTTGGTCGTTGCGGTGATCGATGAGTTCGCAATGCCCCCCGCGCTACCGGTTGTATTCTCCGAATTCAGCCCGTTTCCGCCCGATCCGCTGGTATAAAAGTCCAGGGCTCCCACATTGTTTTGATCGAATTCGAGCGTGGACGATCCTTCGCCGGACGAACCCGCGACGCCGCCGTAGCTTCCTCCGCCGCTGCCTCCCTCGCCGATCTGGTCGATGGCTATCCCGCCCGGCGCCGAGGCTGTTTCGTCATTATCGAGGAATTCGTTGGAGCCATTCCCGCCGTCGCCGCCGTCGAATGCCGTTCCACCAGCGCCGCCCACCAAGGTCACAGCGGCAATGGCGTTTTGCGAGCCCGTGCCGGTGGCCGAAACGGTTCCAGGATACGCAATCCCTCCGTTGCCTCCGTTTCCGATGTTGGGCGCAACACCCGCCGGTGCCACTGTTTCCGCCGTTGCCGCCGGCGATGCTGATCGATGCGCTGACCTCTCCACTGCCGGTCCCCATGGCGTTGGCCGCCGCCGTTGCCAGGCCCCCCGTGCCGCCCGATCCACCCGCTGCAGTGCTGCCAAACCGCGCGGAACCGCCGTTGCCCCCATTCCCTCCGTTTCCGCCCGTCGACAAAATAAAATCGGCGATGCTGCCGGCAACCGGTGCGCTTTTGTGATCCCGTGGATGAAGCATTTCCCCCATTGCCGCCGTTACCTCCCGCTGCTCGAAGTACCCTCGCTGATCCCGTTGCCCCCATTGCCGCCGTTTCCCCCGGTGGCCTGAATCGTATTGCCCGGATCGGTATCAATGTCGCTGATAGTGGCTGCTCCGCCGTCGGTCCCGGGACCACCAGGGAGGAGTTCAATAAGGCCGCCGTTGTTGACGACTTGTCCATTGGCGCCGTTCATTCCATTCGCGCCCGTCTTGGAGCCCGTTGCCGCCAATGCAGGCAAACTTCCCATTGCAAGAGTTGATGCCAGTGTTAATGCGAAATGCCTCCGCGAAGCAGATTTGTTCCCGAACATTTCTCTCTCCCTGCGCCTATGCATGGCCGCGCGTCCTGTAAAAAAACTGCCGAGTCTAGAAATGGCGCTGAAGACCAAATTCTATGTTTTGGGCTGGATTTGGCAATCTTTTGATGTGGGAAAATGAGCCCGCATCAAACAATTGGCAGCGAGCACTGCCACATAAGCAATTATTCCCCGATCACTTTCACGAGCACCCTCTTGTTCCTTTTTCCATCAAATTCCCCATAAAAAATCTGCTCCCACGGTCCAAAATCCAGCTTCCCTTTGGTGATCGCCACCACCACCTCGCGCCCCATGATCTGCCGCTTCATATGCGCATCAGCGTTGTCCTCCCCAGTGCGATTGTGCTGATATGTCTTGGCCGACGCATCAAACGGAGCCAGCTTCTCGAGCCATTTTGTAATCCTCATGCAGGCCGCTCTCATCATCGTTGATAAAAACGCTGGCGGTTACATGCGTTGCCTACTTGCCATCTGACGCTAGTCGCAATCAGACCAACAATTTCCAACTATGCGCTCGCCATTAAGCGCTATCCACAGAGCCCACAAACCATCGGAGATCATCTTCGCCGCCGCCGTCTCGAACTACGACTCGAACAGAAGGACGTTGCCAAGACTTTGCAGGTACACCGGACCAGTGTGCAAAATTGGGAAAACAATCACTATGGACCGACCGCCCCTATGCGTGCAAAGATTCATGCCTTTCTAGGTTATGATCCGCGGCAGTGGGGTAAGAAATTGCGGCAGTTAAATCGAAAGGCAAACAAATGAAGACCTATACGGACTACCTGACTTTTCATCTTCCGAGCAGAATGGGCTTTGTGAACATCACCGATCAGGTCCGCGATGCTGTCCAAAAGAGTGGTATTAAAGATGGCCTCGTTCTCGCCAATGCCATGCACATCTCCGCTTCGGTGTTCATAAACGACGAGGAAGCAGGGTTAAAAGAGGATTATAAGAAATGGTTGGACAAATTAGCGCCGCATGAGCCGATTTCGCAATATCAGCATAACCGCTCTGGAGAGGACAATGCCGATGCGCATATGAAGAGGCAGATCATGGGTCGGGAAGTCGTGGTCGCGGTCACGAAGGGCGATCTGGATTTCGGCCCCTGGGAGCAAATATTTTACGGCGAATTCGACGGACGCCGTGCCAAGCGCGTGCTTATCAAAGTAATAGGAGAATGAACGAGCATAACATTCTTAGAGAAACTGTCTTCGTCATGTCACAGGCGAAAACGCAGGAGTGACCCGCTGGGCGAACTTTGGCCGACGACGGGGGCACACAAAAATCTGCGCGGCCGCGTTCTTTGGGCGAATAGATACAATCGACTCCAAGTCGCGTTGCTGGGATGGTTCACTGCGCACGGACGGTCGCCTGTTAGAATGGGGTGAATTGTGACAAGGGTATTTTGGAAACCAAAACAAAAGGCCAATTGCCTTGCGGCGGGGCTTACGCAGGTGCAGCGTGCGGCTACGGCTCAGGTCTGCGAATACGTCAATTATATCGAACAGGAAAAAGGCCAGCCGACCGTTGCGATTTTCATACGATTGTCCAAGGTGATACTCATCCACCTGCCTGGCCTGCTCGAACGAATTGTTCAGTGAAGGGGATTGAAATGATTTCGAACGACCTCTTGGTCTCCAACTCAATGAAGGATTGGCTCTGAATTAGCATAGATTACGCGTCGCGCAGCTGCGCATCAAGTAACACCAGCTTTTGGTCCTCCACTACCAGCCGCAGCAAGCCGCTTGAGGACGATCGGCGCACGGCGAACATCCAGGGACATGGACGGATACAGGCGGATGAGCGCGCAGAAAGAGCGCACACAAAGCGGCCTCAACCTCGGCTCCAG
The DNA here is from genome assembly GCA_963773725.1 of uncultured Phycisphaerales bacterium. Taxonomy (GTDB): domain Bacteria; phylum Planctomycetota; class Phycisphaerae; order Tepidisphaerales; family Tepidisphaeraceae; genus PALSA-1353. Next base: position 431,365 of record CAVZCA010000003.1, on the reverse strand, counting down.
AGCTGACAGGGGAGCGAAGGGAGTACCTTCGCTCATCGTTCCTTCCACTCCATCGCCCCGGCATCGGCCCCCAGCGCTGCGCTCTTTGGGTGAGGGCCGACGCCGACGCGACGGAGCTACGGGACGAGGGGGGGAACTTTAGTTGACGTGGATCAGTTTACCTTCGGACCGCGAGACGTCATTATCCTCTCTGCTTCTTGCCAGTGTTTAGCTAAAAGGAAAAACAGAATAAGTCTCATCCAGCAAACTGCAGCGATGAACACCGCTACGCCAAAGAGCCAGGTCAATCTCGTCCAAGACAAACAATCATTAATAAATGATTTGCCGCCCGCCAAGAGCAAAACTATAAACCAAAAGACGAGAACCCCTGGCATGAAAAAGATGCCATAAGCCTGCGCCCGTCGCCAGGCAGCAAGAGTTTTGGACCGCCGCGAGATGCTGAACGACCTAACACGTAATCGTCCAAGCCACTCGGCGATCAAAGTTACCGCTACGCCTGCGATTGCAAAGCAAATTAACGGCATGATTGTCCTTCTGTGTTCATTTAGTTACGAGGATTTGAGGTGGCGGCGCAGCAACAGGTCGCGCGAAAGGCAGGGCGCTAGCGGTTCCACTGGTAAATTTGTAATTGCCGTCGACCTGAATTTTGCCGCCCGGAAGTACCTCGCCTACCACCACGGCCATACCGCCATCGTTGCTGTTACCTGTCAGGGCATAGTCGTAAACGTAGTCGCCCGGAAGAAGTGGAACAGCGACCGGCGCAAAACTGGTTCCGCTGGCGTCGGGTATATCGCCTAATCTGGTCGCTCCCCTCACAACTATCCGCCCCGAAGGCGGCAAGCTGTGCGCCTGAGAAGTGGCGTAATAGTAGTACCCGGATAAGAAGTTGGGGACGGCCGCCGATGTCACGACGTTTTGCGCTCGGTCCACCAATCCCCCTTGGCCCCAAGTATAAACCAGGTTCGCAATGAACACCGGAATCTCCGTTGCAATAACGTATGCGCCATATTCGGGGGCTATCAAAAACCCGGCACCTGCCACTATAACTCCGCCTCCAAAAACCGTGATGTTTTGCCCAACGCCAGCAAGCACCGGGTGATTGAAATGAGAACCCGCCCACCACACACCCAAACCAATAAGGGTCAGGCTCAGACCCGCGACAACGGTAAGCTCCGCTACGTCAAGATGCCCGCTGGGGTCCCTGCCACTTATTGGGTTGGCGTTGGCATAGAGGTATTTGTGCAGCGAGATCGGATCGGATTTGCTTCCGCTAGTCGTATCCGACTGCGTAAACCAGAACCCATTTCGCCACCGGGCGAGTTGATACGTCCAGCCGCTGGCCGGGTCGTAAAAACCGTCGCCGCCAAAGAGCCAGGTTGTCTGGACCGTTGCCGGATTGAAATCGAGTGCATCGCCGAAGGCGTCATAATCAAACGTCTGGTTGGGCATGACCTGGCCACTCGTATTGATCAGCGCCCTTGTCGATCCGTGTCCGTCGGTTAGCAGATATGCCGTGCCGTTGGACGTGCCGCTTTGGGCGATGATGTCCGAGCCTAGGATATAGCTGAGGGTCGGCGAGCCGCCGAGGGTTGTCGATTCCTGGATCGCCTTGGTATAGCCGGTGAGGTTGTTGGGATCATTCAGATAATAGATCGTCACGGCACTTGCTGTGCCGGCATTGGTTGTTTCGCTTGCCAGGACGCTGCTCGTGTCATAGGAATAATCGGTGATCGCCGTACCGGAGGCTGTGGTGGTGTCGCTGATCATTCGGCTCCGGAGGTCATATACGTAGATATCGCCCACCGCTCCGGAGCCAGTGCGCGTCTGTGTTTCGAGACTGCCGTCGGGGTAATAGGTGTAAATGGTCTGGTAATTGTTCGCAGTCGTTGTATATGAGCCATTTTCCGTGCTAAGCTGATCGTCGTGGTTATAGCTATAAATGATATTTCCATTGCCGGTGGTTCCGCCAGTTATTTTCTCCGAGAGACGGTTGCCGTCGAGGTCATAGGTAAAGGCATCCGTATAATTGAGCGAACTGGGTCCGCCGGTTGTGGCAGAGGTTTCGCTCAACAATTTGCGTTCATTGTCATACGTCCAGGTGACGGTTGTGGATGACACGGTGGTGCCGTTGGTATTGTACCGAGTGTCGATCTGGTTCTCTTTCAGGCCGTTACTGTAATAGTAAGTTTGCTCCTGGAACAAAGGTTCCGTCGTAGTGGTATTAGTGACCAGTTCATCGGTCAGTTGATTCAGGCTGTTGTAAGTGTAGGCAGTCATCACTCCGTTGGGATCGGTAACGGTCAGAAGGTTTCCCGCCGGGTCGTAGGTGTACGCCGTTGTCAGAGGCGTGCCGTTGCTAAATGTGGGAGGACTGGTCGTCAAATTTGTTCCGCTGAATGTGGCATGCGGCGTTCCATTGAGCTTTAGCGTATAAACATCTTGGAGCTGACCGAGCATGTTGTAGTAATAGAATTCGTCGTTGCCACTGGACGTTGTCTCCTGTAATTGCCCGGTTACGTCGTTGTATGTGTAATTTATAGTACCTTCTGGTGTGGTGATTGACGCCTGGTTACCGGTGATCGGATCGTATGTGTAATAGGTGTAAGTGCTGGGTGATGGGAGGCCGTGAGCATTGTAATCGTCCACTTCAATCAGACGGCCAATACCGAGTTGTTGACTCGTCGGCACGGAAATGCCACTGGGAAGAGTGTAGGAGCTGCCCATGCAGTCTCTGCTACCTCCCATCCTCCGAAGAAATGACAAAAGAGCAACGATTCTTGTGATGTGCATCGCATTGACCAGCACCATTCCTTCCTTGATGCCGGATGCGGAGACGATCCGCTCGATCTCTGGCGTGATCCGCTCAAATCCCATCCTCACCGGCAAATTGAACGTCAGGTATTCCGTATGCGATTTCATCCCGATGACGATACCGGCTTTTCTCGTTTATCAAAGCACCGCCTCCCTTATCATTCTTTAGCACATGTCCGATGTCCCGACAGATTCCTCGCCGCTGGTTCTTGAAGTCATCTCGCCGCTCGGCCAGAGCACGCGCTACGACCTGACGACTTCTCCCCTCGGCATAGGCCGGCTCCCCGAGGCGGATATCCAGCTCGACAGCTCGCGTGTTTCCCGCAAGCATGCCCAGCTCGTTCGCGATGATCTCGGTGCATGGATCATCCGCGACCTCGCCAGCCGAAATGGCACGCGCGTCAACGGCGAGCCAGTCACTGAACACGTGATCGGCCAGGACGATGTCATCGAAATCGGCCAGTTCCAGCTTCGCCTGCTCTGGCCCGCTGCCGAACAATCGCCCGAGGAGGATCTTCAAACCACGCTCTGGTCAATCGAAGATCCCGATGCGACGGATTTTCATACGCTCTCCTCATCGCCCGCGCCGCGCTTGAACGCCGCTCACCTCGCCAAGGTGAACGCGCTCAATCAGCATCTCCTGGAACTCTCCGATCCGCGCGAGCGTTTGATTGAAGTCTGCCGAACCCTCGTCGGCCCGGACATGAGCTGCAACTCCGCCGTCGTTTTGCGAACATCGCGCAGCGGCGCAACGCAATCTCCCCAGCTTTTGTGCCCCCATCAACTTCGCGAGGGTTATCCACAGCCACCGGGAATCTCGCGAAGCGTCGTGGAAGCCGCCGTCGCGGATCAGCAGCCGATCGTCGCCGGCGGGGCGATCTCCAGCGGGCTCACCGTTAATTTTTCCGATGCCGAGCGCGGCGTCACCGCCATCATCGCCTGCCCGCTTCACATCGATCCCGCATCCGCCGACATTCTCTACGCAACCGTCCCGCACGATTGCGGCACGCTCGACTGGCTCGCCCTCGTCGCACTCGCCGCCGAGCAATTTAAGAAGGCCGAGCTCCAGATCGAAGCCCGCAAAACCACCCAGGACAACGCCGCGTTGCAGCATGAGCTGAAAAAGGCGCAGGAAAATTCAGATGAACCTGGTCCCCAAGAATCCCACCGCATCGGGATTGGAAATCGCGATCGGCTTTGAGCCCTGCCTTTGGATCGGTGGAGATTACGCCAATGTTCTGCCGGTCCCCGATGGCCGCGTCTTTCTCATCGTCGCCGACGTTTCCGGCAAGGGCCTGCCCGCCGCGATGATCGCCACCGGCGTGCACGGCATCGTCGCCGACGCGGTCAGCGGGGGGCTTTCGCTTTCGGAACTGGCTCAGAGCTTGAATCGCCTTCTCATCGAGTCGATGGATCGCCAGAGTTATTTGACAGTGCTGGCCGCGATCTTCGATCCAAAAACCGGCCGCGTGCAATGCCTCAACGCCGGCCATCCCCCAATGCTGGTGATCGACCGCGCCGGCGAAGTTCGCGAACTCACCTGGGGCCACAACCCGCCGCTCGGCGTGCTGCCGACATCGCCGCTGATCGACTTCGCCCAACTCGAGCCAAAAGAGCTTCTCTTCCTCTACACCGACGGCCTGAGCGAGATGCAGGACTCCACCGGCAAGATGCTTAATGTCGAAGGCGTCAAATCGCACATCGCGAAGCTGTATGCAACCAACCCCGACGCGCTCTCTCGGAATTAAGCGGACAACTTTCCCAATCCTTAGATCAAATCCGCGGCGTGTCGCCGGTGACGGATGACCGCACGTTTCTGCTGGCCCGCAGACTTTGACGGTAATGCCACATTATTGAGGGCTTGAAGATTCTGTTCTTGTGGAATTTTGACCTTTTTTCATTGAGATTTAATAGTAATTTGGGATGCTGTTCACAATCCCGTTGTGTAACGATCGAAGGAGAGGGAAACATGAACCGGGCGTTCTTTCTGTTAATCGCCATCGTTGCGTTAGTGGCTGCGCCATTGACAAAGGGCTCGGATTACACGGCGTCCGTCTTGTACACAATCATAAATGCGTTTCCGCAAACGAGGCCAAGCGTAATACCACTCCGGATGTAAATAGCGTTGCCCCTGGTCAAGCAGTGGGTGATCAAAGCGGCACGACTGGCGGCTTCTTCCATGCGCTGCTCTGGAACGCCACCGGCGTAACAGACCTGAACCCTACCAATCTTTCCGGATTTAACAATTCGCTGGCCTATGCTAGCAATGGCATCCAGCAAGTCGGATACGGCTACGGCATTGGAACGCAAAATATCAGCAATGCTCTCCTTTGGACTGGCACTGCCAATAGTGCCGTAGACCTGAACCCCAACAAGCTGGGTGTTAGCGGATCGGTTGCCTACGGCACCAATGGCACTCAGCAGGTGGGCTACGGTAATGGCTCCGGGACCGGTCACAATGATCATGCGGTGCTCTGGACAGGTACAGCAGCCAGTGCAGTTGATCTCAACCCGACTAACCTAAGTGGAATCACAAATTCGTATGCATGGAGTACGGACGGCACCCAGCAAGTGGGCTGGGGCAACTCCGGAGGGGTTACAGCGGATCACGCTCTTCTGTGGACGGGTACTGCTGCGAGCGCGGTGGACCTCAACCCGATCAATATTAATGGCGTTGTTGAATCGCAAGCCCTCGGAATCAGCGGCAATCAGGAGGTGGGCGTAGGTATTGGTAACGACACGGCGATGGGAATTCCCAAGCATGCGTTGCTCTGGACCGGTTCGGCAGGCAGCGTGGTGGACCTAAGCCCGGCCAATGCTTTTGATTCGGCCGCCTTGGCTACCAATGGCTCCCAGCAAGTGGGTTATGCTGACGATGGTGTCATGACGTTCGCGCATGCCATGCTCTGGAGCGGCACAGCCACGTCCGGCGTTGATCTTCAAGCACTGCTTCCATCCACTATCGATTGGATTAGTTCAAGTGCCGATTTCATCGATGCTTCTGGCAACATATATGGCATTGCAACGGAAGAGGTTAATGTCACGACATTTCCGCCGACTCCTGGAACCCAATACACGATTGCCGTGGAATGGTCCCCAGTCCCCGAGCCGAACGCTGTCTCACTGCTGCTGATCGCCGGCGGGGGATCATTGATGCACCGAAAACGAAAGCAATTGGCCTAACTCAAGAACGTCATAGGCAAACCGCCGGCAACCAAACCGTAAACGTCGTCCCCGTCCCCAACCCCTGGCTAGCAACTGTTATCTTCCCACCATGCATTTTCACCAGCGACTTACACACCCGCAAACCAACTCCTTCATGCACCTCATCTAAATCAATAACCGCATTCTCAAACGCCCCAAAAACATGCGGCAACGCCTCCGGCACAATCCCCACCCCATTGTCCGTCACCGCGATCTCCATCAACTTCCCAACATCCCGCGTCGCGATTCGAACCGTTCCCTTCATCGGCGTGAACGCAATCGCATTCCCAAGCAAATTCGACACCACCTGTTCCAAACGTTTCGCATCCCCGCGACCTGATCGCCCCTTGGCATCCAACTGCAACGCCACTTCCAGATGTTTCCCGCTCAATTCACTTTGGCAATGACGCACGGCTCACGCGATCACATCATGCATGTTCACCCGTGACATTCGCAGTTGGATATTTCCCCGGTGAACGGTGGCCAGTTCGATCAGTTCGTCAATTAAAAGCGTTTCGGATTCGATTCGTTGCCGGATCATTTCTTCCGTTTCCTGGAGATGGCGCAGCAGCTTGGATTGCGATTCCGAAAGCCGTCCGGGATTCTGCGCCGCCGAATCGCGAGCAATTCCGGACCCTCCAATATCTTTGATTTTTCGCTCAACCTTGCCCATTCAGTGATCCTTGCTTAAAGCTGTTCGATACTGGTTTTAAGTGTCCGTTCGCGTAATTTTCGACAAGAGCGTGACATCGCTTAAGTCCGCTCCCGATAATTATTCACATTCATTTTCCGGGACTTTTTATTCAAAAAGATAAGTAAGGGATTACCGAGACAACGGGCACGGATTGTGCCGCCATTGCCGGATGTTCTTCCCCTCGTTACCGTAAATCCATGAGCTCCCTCACCCAATCCAGCCGCATGGAAGGCCCTGCAATCGCATTACCAGACAATCTCTTCGGTCCACATGCGCGATCTTTTCGCCAAGGACCCGAAGCGATTCGAGAAATTCTCGCTTGCGACTTCGGCGACATTCTCCTGGATTTCTCCAAAAACCGCATCACCGATGAAACCCTGCGCCTGCTGCTCGATCTGGCCCGACAGGCCAAGATCGAGGAATGGCGCGACCGCATGTTCCGCGGCGACAAGATCAACATCACCGAAAACCGGGCCGTCCTGCACATCGCCCTGCGCAATCGCTCCAACCGCCCGATCCTGGTCGATGGCCAGGACGTCATGCCCGGCGTCAACGCCGTGCTGTCGCACATGCGCGAATTCTCCGAGGCCATCCGCTCCGGCCAATGGAAGGGATATACCGGCCAGCCGATCACCGATGTCGTCAACATCGGCATCGGCGGCTCCGACCTCGGCCCGGTCATGGTCACCGAGGCCCTCAAGCCCTACGGCAAGCCCGGCCTGCGCGTCCATTTCGTCTCCAACGTCGATGGCACCGACATCGCCGAGAAGCTCAAAATCCTCAAGCCCGAGACCATCGCTCTTCATCATCGCCTCCAAAACCTTCACCACGCAGGAAACCCTCACCAACGCCACAGACGGCCAAGGATGGTTCCTGGCCGACCGCCAAGGATCCCGCGGCCGTCGCCAAGCATTTCGTCGCCCTTTCCACCAACGAAAAAGAAGTCACCAAATTCGGCATCGACAAGCAGAACATGTTCGAATTCTGGGACTGGGTCGGCGGCCGATATTCGCTCTGGTCGGCCATCGGCCTGTCCATCGCCGTCTTCATCGGCATGGACAATTTCGAGCAGCTGCTCACCGGCGCGCTACGCGATGGACGAACATTTCCGCACCACGCCGCTGGAAAAAAATCTGCCCGCGATCCTCGGCGTGCTCGGCGTCTGGTACAACAATTTCTTCGGCGCCCAGACCGAGGCGATCCTTCCCTACGATCAATATCATGCATCGCTTCCCCGCCTATTTTCAGCAGGGCGACATGGAATCCAACGGCAAAAGCACCGACCGCGACAGCCAGACCGTCGATTATTCCACCGGCCCCGTCATCTGGGGCGAGCCCGGCACCAACGGCCAGCACGCCTTCTATCAATTGATCCACCAGGGCACGAAACTCATCCCCTGCGATTTCCTCGCCCCGATCGAAACCCAAAATCCCCTCGGCGAGCACCACGCGATTCTGCTCTCCAATTTCTTCGCCCAGACCGAAGCCCTCATGAAAGGCAAGACCGAATCCGAAGTCCGCGCCGAACTGACCAAGCAGGGAATCACCGGCCCCGAGCAGGACAAGCTGACTCCCGCACAAAATCTTCACCGGCAACCGCCCGACCAACAGCATCCTCTTCCAGAAACTCACGCCGCTCACGCTCGGCTCGCTGATCGCCATGTACGAGCACAAGATTTTCGTGCAGGGAATCATCTGGAACATCAACAGCTTCGATCAATGGGGCGTCGAGCTCGGCAAGCAACTCGCCAAGGCGATCCTGCCCGAACTGCAAAAGCCGGGCGAAATTGCCAGCCACGATTCATCGACGAATGGGCTGATCAATTATTTCAAATCGCATCGCCCAAAAGGCAGGTGATTCACTCGAAAGTTGAATTATCTTCGTCGTTCGCAAAGGTTTCACTGTATTCGAGCGCGGCAGCGAACACCGCGGACAGGCAGTTCTGGCCGAGACCCATGCCGTCGAGCGTCAAACGGACGGATTCATATCGATCGAGCGCAATGCCAAGGATGAGCTGTTGCTCATCCGCCGATAGATCCAGGCTATCCACCAGCTCTTTTGCAGCCTCAAGCGCCTGTTGGCGAATGTTCCGGTTTCGATTCATAGCATTTGAGTCCTTACACACTGAGTCTCTTTACCGAATTTTCTCTATCAGGAGATTCGCGACGGACAGATAGGCGTTCGTAAACGCGTCATGGCGAAAAAAAGTCGTGGGAATTGCGGGATCACCAACGAACGGGCGAAGAACCCACCCCATTTGGATTCCAACCAACGTGTAGATCGTCAGCCATGCGCAAAGCATCCATCTGTGGCGATGGTTGCGAAGCACAAGGGGTCGATAGGCGCGTCGCAGCGTCCATTGTGCCGCTAAGCTGGCAATTGAGAACATGCCAGAGTTGAAGAGTATCGCATCCTGATAATCTGAAATCGTGAGATACCAAATCGCGGTCAGCGGCGCCAGAGACGCGAGAATGACGGTCAGCGCCGCCTGAGCGGATCCCAGCGCTTTCAGACAATCGCGAAAATCATTTCGCAATCCCAGGATCGTGTTCAGTACAAAGAAGCTCGGAAGGCTGAGCCAAAAACTGCCCATCAGCACGAGCGGCACTTTCGCGGCAGAATACGCCATCTGCGCTGGACGCGGCAAATGATTGCCGCCAAACGCGCCCATCACAAGTCCATACCAACACCCCGACGCAATGAGAATCCCCAATAGATGCCATTGGCTTGATGTCGGTGTGTTCGGATCAACTGGCTTTCCGCGCAGGATACCGTCAACCCGCGCGAACGGTGTGATCCAGGAATTGAAGATTCGGGCCACAGTAGACCTCAAAACAGCTTGAGCGCGGCGCCGGCCACGGCCTGGAAAAAATTTGAATGTGGATGTCGAAACCAGGTGAAAGGTTCGCCGGGATGTCCGATGAAGGGCCTGAGCACCCACGCCATCTGGCATCCAACCAGGCCGAAAACGACCACCCAGATTCGAAAGACTGTTTTTACGTGAGGAGCCAGAACATGTTCGGAAGAATGATCCAGAGGCCCCGTTTCGATCGCATTGGATGGTGTCGGCAGGCTTTGGTCGTCTTCAGAAAGGATGAGATTCGGCAGCATTGGGACGATGCTTGCGATCGACATCCGATGTAATGTTTGCAGAAGAAATGTCAGCCCGAGCAGACCTGCTATCGCGAACACGAACACATTTAAGAGAAGCATGAACTCATAGCTGAGGGTAGTGAATGAAAAAAACGCGACGATTGGACCTATCGAGGCGAGTACGGCAAGCATTACCGCGAGTGAAGCGATGAGCAATCGAAGCACCGAGAGAACCAGCAAACGCGATCCGACCAAAGCGTTAAAAACGTAAAGCGAGGGAAATGTCACCACCAGCGTTGAAAGAAACAGTGTTGGCGTTTTGAGCATCGTCGCCACGATTTGAATTGGATGGCCATTGCCGCCAGGGGTGACCGAAAAGAGGCCCATGCACAAGCCGTAAATCATCCCGAGCATCTCGATCACGACGGCCAATCCAAAAATCGGAACGTCGAATCCTCCTTCGCTCAAATCCGCGCTTTGCGTGGCCTTTCCCCGAAGAATACGATCCAGCGTCTTGATCCATTGCCACATAGCCTGACTCCAAATGAAGAAGGATAGACTCTCTATTAAAAAGTACTTTATATCGTAAAGTATATTGTCATAAAAAAAACTCTTCTAGTACGTCGCATTTGCATCACGAAGCCGGAACCATCCCCAGCAAATGTATATTAGGGTTTCGGGAGGTTTTCCTCCCCGCGCTGCTGGCATCAGAGACGACTTCCTGCAGAGTCTGAATATATTCCAGGAACCGGGCACGCCCTGCATCGCTCAAACGACATAAAGTTTGCGGGCGATTTTTTCGAAAGCCTTTCCATACCTCGATAAAGCCGCCTTCTTGAAGAAGCTGAATCTGGCGACTGAGATTGCCATCTGTTAATGAACAGAGTGTTTTCAATTCCGTAAAGAGAAGTCCATCTGGATGGGCCGCCAGCGATGAGAGAATACTCAACCGCGATTTCTCGTGAACCAGCCGTTCCAGGCCTTCATATGCAAAGCGTCCGGAAGTTCGTTTGGGTATTGGGTCGTTACGATTCATGTTGACGCTCCAGCGACCAATAGAGAACAAAAGCAATAGCCGTTTGACCCACGCCGAATGAACTGGCCATAAACCACGGGGAAAACGCATTCACGCTCTGAAAAGCGGTTAAGTAAATCAGGCCACACAACAGGTAAAATGCCGCAATAAAAATAATGGGACGTGGTAGAAGCTGCCGCGACGAAAAGATGCCCAGGCCAAAGAAAATCGACCACAATCCAGGCAGGAGCCAAAGCGAATCTCGTGCGAAATTGACGAATACGAACGTGACCAGGCCACCGATGACCATGCAAGGGAGGAATTGCTCAACGGCCTGCAGCGTAAGTTGGCGCTGCAACGAGGAATTTGTACCTCGGAAGCGTTGCACCATCTCAGTTCCCACCACGATCAGGCACCCGATCGCCACGCAAACCCAAAGTTCGACGAATCCCAAAGGATTGTGGCGTGGATTGGGAAGGAACCACCTTTGAAAGACCGCCGCACTGAAAGCGACGCAAGCGGTGAACAAAGTCGTTGCTGCCCGATATCCGCGAAAAGTTCGGGTTAGAGTGATTTGCCGGTGAATCTCGGCGATCTGCTCAAGGGCATTTTCGAGTTCCATTGGATGACCTCTATGGCTTAACTTTATAATATAAAGTATTCTCGTATTCGGAGATAGTCAAGCCATGGCTTGAATTAAATTGTCTTGCGATTGTGACCGGAAGGCAAAAGATTCTAGAATTCTCCCATGTCTGTTTCCCGCGACACATTCGAGCGCTATCGCCAGAAGGGCCTCGACGCCCGCCGCGCCGGGCAATGGGACGCGGCCCGGATTTATCTTCTTGAAGCCGCCCGGACGATGGTCACGCTTGCCAATGAAGCCCAGGGCGAGGAACTCCGCGAAGCCCGCCGCCAGACTGCTGCTCGTCTCTTGGAACTCGCACGCGATTGCGACAAAGCCAAAACCGAAAATCGCAAGCAATCTCCCGGCGCTCTATCCGCGAATCCACCGGCGAAGCCGAGGGAGGCGCATCAGCCGACCAATGGCTCGTCAAGGAAAAACCGGGGATCAAATTCGACGATGTCGCCGGCCTCGAGGATGTGAAGCAGGACATCCGCATGAAGATGATCTACCCGTTCGAGCATGCCGACCTCGCGGCCAAGTTCGGCATCCGCCCCGGCGGGGGGGTTCTGCTTTACGGCCCGCCTGGCACAGGCAAAACCATGCTCGCCAAGGCCACCGCCGGCGAAATCGACGCGGCTTTTTTCCACATTTCTCCCGCCGACATCCTCAGCAAATGGGTCGGCGAGGCTGAGCAGAACATCAAAAAACTATTCGACGCCGCTGCTTCTGAAAAACGCAGCATCATCTTCATTGATGAGATCGAAGCCCTCGTCCCCGCCCGTCGAGACGAAGGGTCCAGCGTTATGCAGCGGGTCGTCCCGCAAATCCTTCAGGGCATGGAAGGATTCGATAAGAAAAATGGCCAACCAATCCTGTTCATGGGGGCGACGAATGTCCCCTGGCAACTCGACCCCGCCGTGCTGCGTCCCGGACGGTTCGACGAAAAAGTTTACATCCCGCTCCCCGACCTCGAAGCACGTCGAAAAATGTTGCAGATCTATTTGAGCCATCGCCCGCTGGCCAAGGATATCGACCACGATCAACTTGCCGTCGCCCTGGATGGCTACAGTGGAGCCGATATCAAGTATATTTGCGATCGTTCCGCGACGGTCCCATTCCTGAGCAGCGTCGCTTCGGGCGTGGAGGGCGAAATCACCGCGGCGATTTTCAAGGATGCGATGCGCGATACGCCCCGGTCGGTCACCGCCAGCGCTCTAAAGCGATTTAACGACTGGCTGGCAGCCGGCCGAGAGCGAATAAAAATGCCGGATTTGCAACAACAACTTCAAGACCTCTTCGGCCTCGACGCTTTTCGCCCCTCGCAGCGCGAAGTCATCGAAGACGTCCTCGCCGGCCGTGACGTTCTCTGCGTCATGCCGACCGGCGCGGGAAAAAGCCTCTGCTATCAACTTCCCGCGGCAGTGGGCGGCGGCCTCACGATGGTTGTCTCACCCCTTATTTCCCTGATGGAAGACCAGGTCCAGCAACTCCGCGATGAAGGAATTCCCGCGACGCTGCTGAACAGTTCCCTTTCCCCAGCCGAGCAGCGAAAAGTCATCGCCGAGCTGACAACCGGATTTGAAGGCCTCCTCTATATCGCCCCCGAGCGCTCCTCTCCGCAAATTTTCAGGCGATGCTCCAGCGGCTTCGCCCAAAACTTTTCGCCATCGACGAAGCCCACTGCATCAGCCAATGGGGCCACGATTTTCGCCCCGAATATTCGCGCCTCGGCGAAGCGCGGCAGAAATTAGGCAATCCTCCGACGATCGCTTTGACCGCCACCGCCACGGAAGACGTTCGAGCCGACATCATCGCGCAGCTTGGCCTGCGTGAGCCGAGCGTTGTGGTGACAGGCTTCGATCGGCCGGGTCTTTTGTACGAATCCCGCCGCGTCAAAAGCGGCGCGGAAAAAGATGCGATGCTCGTCGATCTCCTCAAGCAGGAGCCCGGCAGCGCGATCGTCTACTGTGCAACGCGAAAATCGGTCGATCGCCTCTGTGAAGTCCTGCCGCGCGCTCAAAGGCCGGAAAGTCATTCCCTATCATGCCGGATTGGATGCCGCTTCGCGCACCGCCAATCAGGAAAAATTCATGGAAACCCCCGGCGCGATCGCCATCGCCACCAACGCCTTTGGCATGGGGATCAACAAGCCGGACATCGCGCCTCGTCGTCCATTACAACCTGACCGGCACGCTCGAAGCCTATTACCAGGAAGCCGGCCGCGCCGGCCGCGACGGGCAATCCGCGCGATGCATCATCCTGTTCAGCTATCAGGACCGGTTCATTCAGGAATTCTTCATCGAAAAGCTCGGCGAAGAAAATCCCGAAACCGATCCCGATCTCCTTAAAAAACGCAAAGATCGCGCCACGCAGAAGCTCGATCTAATGGTGCAATACGCCACCACGCATCGTTGCCGCAGGCAGATGATCCTCGATTATTTCGGCGACGTGACCGAGGTAGCCGATTGCGCCTGCGACGTTTGCCGCAAGGGCCAGGATCCGGCGCTGGCGCAGGGGCCAATCGTGATGCTGGCCGATGAAGTCGTGACACTCGTGCGGCAGATTTTGTCCGCGATCGCCCGCTGCCGCGGGAAATTCGGTGTCGGCGTCGTTGCCGATGTCCTCGCCGGCTCGGAAAACGATCGCACGCAAAAATGGAACCTCGATCAGCTTCCAACCTTCGGCCTATTGCGCGGTCATTCTAGTAAACGAATTATCGCCATGATGCATCGCGTCCTGGAATCCGGCCTCGCCCGCCAGCGCGATCCCGACGGCGTGAAATTCCGCCCGGTCGTCGAACTCACCGCGCCCGGCATCGCCGTCATGCGCGGCGATCAGCCCCCTCCGGCCGCGCTCGCCGATCTTCTTCCCACGCATGTCGAACGTCCCGCCGCAACACGCCGCGCCGAATCTTTTCCCAGCGATGATTCGCTGGATGTGGATGCTCAATCGACTTTCGAAAGACTCCGCGAACTCCGTGCCCGGATCGCCCGTGAAGGCGGCCTTCCCGCGTTCGTCGTCTGTCACGATTCAACCCTCAAGCAACTCGCCATTCGCAAGCCTCGCGATGCCGCCGCATTGGCCGGCGTCAAAGGCATGGGCCCCTACAAGATCAAAATGTACGGCGAAGCCTTTCTCGATGCCCTGAGGCAGGACTGTTGAGGCAGGAATAATGCCGCAACCCTCAAGGGCCCAAAGCCATCTGACGCTTGTCCTCTGCACGATCCTTCACGGCTTCACGCACGCCTATGGCTCGATGCTCGTGCCTCTCTATTTCCGAATCGCCGCGGATTTGAATCTCTCCGGCGTCGGCGCCGCCACGCTCATCGTCACCCTCTACGGCGCGACGTACAACCTCGGCAGCTGGGCCGGCGGAATGGCCGCCGACCGCTACAGCCGAAAAATGCTCCTCACCATCGGCCTGCTCGGAAATGCCCTCGCCATTCTCGGCATCGGATTGTCCCGCGATTATTCAGTCATTCTCGCGCTCGCCATGGCCGCCGGATTGTTTGGCACCATCTTTCATCCGGCTGCCCTCGCGTTCACCACCGCGCATTACCCCAAATCCCCCGGCATCGCGATCGGCCTGCTCAGCACCGGCTCCGGCCTGGGATTTTTCTTCGGCCCGCAAATCGCCGGCTGGCGAGCCGCCTCCGCCGGGTGGAATTTCTGGCACGTCGCCCAGTGGCAAAAGCCGTGTGTCGAAATGGCTATCGCGGGGATGATCGTCGCGATCATTTTCCTCATCTTCGCCAGCCATGCCCCGGCTTCCGCTGCCACCACCGAACCGCGGCGCATGGACCCATCGCTCGCCCGCAAAGTGCGTCACGTCGCGATGGTGTTGATGTTCCGCGATTTCGCCGGCGTCGCCGGGCTTTCGCTCGCGGCGATTTACGTCAGAAACGTCTTCGGTCTGACCGTCGCAGAGACCGGCCTTTTCGTCGGCGTCATGATGTTGCCGAGCATGATCGCTTCCCCGCTGGCAGTCTGGCTGACCCCGCGCGGCCGCCGGTTGCCGGGCCTGAGCCTGATTCTCATTGCCGGCGGAATTCTCGCCGCCACCACGCCACTCTGGCACTTGCGCGGCGCACTGATCATGCTGTACGCATTTCAGACCATGCAACTCGCCAGCTATGCCGTCAGTGACGCCGCCAACCTCGAGCGCGTCCGCCCGAGCGTGCGCGGAAGGGTGGTCGGATTGTTCCTCCTGATCGCCGGGACATTCGGCGCAACCGGCCCCTGGGCGATGGGCGCATGGACCGATCGGCTTTTCGCCGCGCACGCTCAATCAAGCTATGTCGGCCCCTTCGCACTGCTCGGATTCTGCATGCTCATCGCCGCCGCCGCGCCAAAGCTGATCGCCAGGCTCGGCCCCGCGCTCTCGGAATTCCCCGTCGATCCGGTGAAAGCAATTACCCCGCAAACCATGTCCGCCGTGCCTTGAATATGGCGCCGTAAGCTTAGGGCCGCCGCGACGCGATCAATTGCCCGCCGTTATTGAGCCAGCAATCGCACGTATGCCGTGCGCCGTCGATCTCAAAATCGAACGTGAGATGCGATGGATCGTGCGGATCGAGATGCCCTTCAAAAAACTTGATTCGCCGCCCGTCTGCCGGGATATCGATTGGAAGTTCGAGAAGACCCGATGATTTCGACTGTGACATGAAGGCGGTGGGGATCAGCGTCTCCGCCCGCAGATTATAAATCGCAGCGTGGACCGTTTTCGCTCCCTCAAATCGCGGAACGTCGATGATGACAAGCCGGCTCTGCCCATCCGGCTGCCGCATTTCATGCAGAAATATCGCCGGCATCGTCCAGCGGATTCCCACTCCCGGCGCGAACAGCTCTTCATACGCCGCCTGAACCGGATTGACCTCGCGATAAATCTCCTGCCCGCTCGCCAGGTCGGCTTCGTAAATCCGGTGGTTCGTTGATGCCTCATACGTCAGGCAGCGATGTTGCCAGTAGAGAACGGTCGCCCGGCGAACGATTCCCGGCCCCCACAAAAATATCGCGGCCGCCAGGCCGGTGACGATGATCGTGCGATACGCCCGCCGCAGATAAACTTCAGCCGCGGGCGGCTTGGGTGCGTAATTGAGATGCTTTACCGATTCCATTCGGTTGCCTGGTCCATCCAATTGCGAACGAAATCATTTTACCCGCGAAATGATTTCTGTCTCGCTGACCGCACTCTGTTCTCCCGTCGAAAGATTTTTCAATGTCACTTCTTTACGGGCCAATTCATCGTCGCCGAGGATTAGGCAGAATTTTGCCCCTTCCCTGTCGGCCATCTTAAACTGCGCTTTCACTGAACGATTGGTCAAATCCATGTCTGCTGCAACGCCCGCGGCACGAAGCTCAATTAACAATTTCCAACTTTTTCCTTTGGCCTCAGAACCGTGTGAGACCAACCAAATTAGTGGTTTACGGGGGTCGGGCAGAGTGACTTTTTGTGCTTCCAATGCCAAAAGGAGGCGTTCCAAGCCGCTGCCGAACCCAACGCCAGGCGTTGGCTTGCCGCCAAGATTTTCCACAAGATTGTCGTATCTGCCGCCACCGCCCAAAGCGTCTTGAGCTCCTAATAAGCCAGGTGCTGTAATTTCCCAAAGCGTCTCTGTGTAATAGTCGAACCCACGGACAAGCTGACCGTCAAAGTGATGCCTGACGTGCGCATCCTCTAAGAGTTCCAAGACACGCTTTAGGTGTGCATCGCTTTTGTTGGACAGGAAACCCGAACCAAAAATGTTGCTGGTGAGTTTTCGATCCCGCAAATCTTTGCTGTCGAGGATACGCAGTGGATTATCGGACAGGCGACGCTGCGAATCTTCACTAAGAGAAGCTTTGTGCGGGGTAAGAGATTCAACAACATGCTCCGCAAATCGTTGTTTACTCTCGCGGTCGCCCAGGCTGTTTACGTGGACGCTAAGTTTTTCCAAATCAAAGCCACAACGACGGTAAAACTCCAATTGAAGCAGGATACACTCGACGTCTTGCTCTGGTTCGGCAACGCCAAACGCTTCAACTCCGAACTGGTGATGTTGCCGCAGGCGACCGGAGGCGGGACGCTCGTATCGGAAATTGGGGCCGATATAAAAGACTTTAGCGCGAGACCCTTCCTGCGCGATTAAACCATGTTCGATTACGGCCCGAACAGCTCCAGCAGTGCCTTCCGGACGGAGCGTAATCGATCGATCGCCTCGATCGGTGAATGTGATAAGTTTCTTTATGGACGATGTCGCTTGTTTCACCGACACCGCGGTGGAAAAGTTCCGCATGGTTCGAAAATCGGCGTGCGGATTTCGGCGTAATGATAAAGCCCCGCGACCTCGCGCGCAATCGCCTCGATGGCCTGCCATTTCCAGCTTTCGGCGGGAAGCGTATCGGCGGTGCCGCGCGGCGCGTTGATCTTCGACATGGCTGAAAAACGGCGGCTCTCGATCACCGCCGGCGATTACGATTTATGCCGTTGGCGGCTTATCCGGCGTCGAGCCCGGCGCGGGAAGATCGACTTCCTCAATCTTGGCCGTCTCCAGAATCTTATCCAGTGCCTTCTGCTCGCGCATCTGGATGAACATGCTCATCAGCGATCCATCCGCGGACATCTCCTGCTTGACCTTTTCCGGCCGCCGGCCCGATTGCGCCGCCAGCGTGGCGATGCGGCCGTTCAATTCGGCTTCGTCCACTTCCACGTTCTGCTGATTCGCGATCTTCTGCAGAATGAAAAAGAGCTTCAGATCGCGGATCGCTTCATCCTTCACGGTGCCGCGAAGCTGATCGATCTGGGCGTCCACCTGGTCCTCCGGCATGCCGCGCATGAGCAGTTCGATCCGCCGCCGTTTCAGCACGCGGTCTCCCTGCTTGTCCGATAGCTTGCTCGGCAGATCGATGAAGACGTTCTGGAGCAGATAATTGTTGATCTGGTCGCGCATTGATTGCTGCACGTCATATTCCACCCGCTGCAGCATCTGCTCGCGGAGGGCTTCCCGAAGTTCAGCCTCATTTTCAAAGCCGAGCCCCTCGAGGAATTGCTGATTGATCTCGGCAAGTTCCAGCTTTTTGATGTCTTTCAGGGCGACATCGACGGTCACCTGCTTGCCGCGCAGCTTTTCATCCTGATGCGTCTCGGAGGCGGTCACCGTGAATTCCCGCTTTTCGCCCGGCTTCATCCCCTGGAGCTTCACATCCAGATCGTCGATCTGAATCCCGGCAAACCGGCCCGGCTTGGCGATCACCTGGGCATCGTGCTGATGCACCACTTCGGCGCCGTCCGCCTTGAGATGAACGTCGGCAACGAGATAGTCGCCCGCCTCGACGCCCCGGTCTTCCACCGGCACCAGCGCGCCCTGCTGCTGACGCAGATTCAGCATCGCCTGATCGAGATGCTCATCCTTCACTTCCACCTTCGGCTTCTTGACCGTAAGCCCGGTGAGCGGCGGAAGCTGGAAGTCCGGCTGAACTTCGATCTCAAACGAATAGGTCAGGCTTCCCGACTCCGGCAACTTGATGTCGTCCGGATTATCAAACTGCGGCTCGCCGATCACGTTCAGCGAATGCTTGGAAACCGCCTGCTCATAACTTTCGCTGATGACATTGCGGCGAACCTGGTCGCGCACGTCGTTGTGGAATCGTTTTTCAATCAGCTTCTGAGGTGCATGACCGGGCCTGAACCCGGGAAGAGCCGCCTCGCGGCGAAGCTGCTTGAACTGCTCCTCCAGCTTGGTGGCGATCAATTCCTGCGGGACTTCGACGGACACCTTCTTGGTGGCGGGGCCGGCATCCTCGATCTTGATCTGATACGGACTCTGTTCCTCGACGGCGGTAGCGGTACTCGACGCGTCCGCGGCGGCTTGTTCATCAGCCATGGCAAAACCTCAGCTCTTCCTCTAGAAAAAAGCAAACGCGGAGACGATCCCCAGCGTTTGCGAATCGGCGATTGTAGCGGAGGGGAGGGAATGACGCCAGTTGAAGGGAAGGGGGGCTGGGTGGTTGGCATTGGTGTTGTCATTGCCGATTTCCTGTCGCCTATTGCCGATTGAAAAGAGTTCTGGGAGCTGTCATCGTTCGTCTTTGTCACAATGTATCTCAGAATGTCCCAAATACGGGGGGGGTGGGGAGGGGGTCCCCTTCGACATGCTCCCTTCGAGTTTGAGCCTCAGGGTTGAAGACAGGGCAGGGCGCTTCGCGAGAGAGTGGAGCGGGAGAGAGGGGAGCAGTGGAGCATATGAATCGGCGGACATGGGGAATCTCTCCTTGGGATAGAGGAAAGTGCGAACCTGACGGTCACGAACATTAACCTAACATGGGTTTGGCTGCAAGGGAAAAGTTTGGAGTTCTTGGGAACAACGGGCGGGCTGGAAATGGGTTCGAATCTCGTCACCCCGATTTCTATCCTTCGCAGCTTGCCCAAGTGTGCGAATAGTGACGGGATTTCGAACTTCTTAGTCTTGATTGTCTCAGGCGACCTTGAAATGCAGTCAAAAGTGAAAGAATCGTCGATGCCAGCGCCGAAGTTTTGTATTAACTAGTCTTTGTGAAACGGTCGCCGAAAACTCGAATGTTTTCGCCTGGGTTGTCGAAGCAACGCGGCCCCCTCCATGTAACAAATTCGGCCTTCAGCCATTGCACCAGACTGTTTGTCATGGCAACAAAGTCGTCAGATTTTCGGACGATTCTGTGATCGTCGACGAACTCATTCGCAAAGTTGATGTAGAATAGCAATGCTTTTGCACCGCCTATGCCCATATGGGTTGGGGAGCTAATGCGAATGACCTCGTGTCGTTTCCAAAACGTATCCTCGTGCTTGATTTTGTTGACGTCGGCATCCGGTATTTCAAGACAATTACGGTATGCGTAAATCCTTAGATATGGGTCCGCCTTAAGAGGGCCGTTGTCCTGACGTACCGTTTCTGCGGCCTCATTTGAACTCAACTCTCGCTTCACCCATTCATTATTAATTCGTACCCAGCCGACAAAAGAACATTTACATGATGCCGCAAGAAAGTTGACTGTTCGCGCGATATCGTCACGCTTCGCATAGAGCGTGAACTCTTGGAGGTCGTAAAGAATCTTGGGATTTTCGCAATACCTTAGCGGCCGCTCGACTAATTCATCAGTGCCAGAATAGTCGATGTCCATGCTCATCAGGTGTTTATCTTTGGCACATGCTGGGCAAATGGTGCGCACATCGATGGATCGGACGTCGCCGTTCTCCCTGTAACAATAATCGCAGCGCAAACTAATCGAAGTCGATCCGCACGAACACTTACGCAGACGTGGATAGCCAGCTTGAATGACATCGAACCAATATTCTTCGCTGTCTAGCAAAAGATAGTTACGATTGCAGGAAAGACACTTAAGTGCGGCCAGTCCCTCATCCGTAAGCGCACGTATCTCAAAATCCAGCGCGGCGCAAGCGGGACACGTTACTTCGATGCTTTCCGGCGCATTTTGTTCATGAACTACCGCTCCTGACCCTTGGTCGCCGATCTAAAGACGCGATTCGAAATCCAGAACGAATCCCACTCAGCGGGATTATAGTTTCCAGCCGCTAAAAGCTCGATTTTGTGCAGAGACACAGAAAAAATCGATTGGTATCCCGTCACTCCCGATTGCCGAAGTGAAACGGGCGGTGCGACGGCTTAGGAGAATGAAACGGAAACGCAGTTAGAACCGATACTAACTGCGTCCGGCTCTGTCTCAACCCCCAAAAGTTCGGCGCATGTTCGGGTTGCGCGACCTCCGACCCATTGATACAAGATGCAGGATGTTAACCTGCAAGTCGCCACGGAAGGTTCTGCGGTTTGCTCATTTCCTGGGCCGTCAAGGACTGCCCAATCATCCCCCCTTGAGAGCAAGGAGCAAGCTTGAAATACGGTTCAAATCTTGTCACTTCGACTCTTTTCTAAGCCCAAATCCCATCGTTGGTTGCGGAAGCGACTGGCGACGGGATTTGAACTTTTTACCAGAGTCGTTTAAGGAATGGAGTTTTCCAGTCTAAACTCTCGTGGAGATATTGTCCTGACTCAAAACATCCGCTGAATCATTTTTGAATCCTGAGCCATGCCCGCTTCTGGACCTTTCAATACCGTTCGTACACAGATTGCCGCCGTCGGCGTCGGCGATTTGGCCACTCGCTTTGGAACACCCGTCTACGTCTATGACGCGGCGAAGATCGTCGACCGAGTGAATGATCTGAAGCAGTTCGATACGATCCGCTATGCGCAGAAGGCCTGCTCGAACATCGCCATTCTGGATCTGATGCGACGCCAGGGTGTGGTCGTCGATGCCGTCAGCGCGGGCGAAGTTCATCGGGCACTCACTGCCGGGTTCAAGACGGGCTGTGGCCCGAATCCCGAAATTGTCTATACGGCCGATGTCTTGACCGCGAGGCGCTGGAACTCGTCGTCAAGCTGGATATTCCGGTCAATTGCGGCTCGCCGGAGATGATTGACCAGCTCGGAACGCGGGCTCCTGGTCGCAATATCATGCTGCGAATCAATCCCGGCTTCGGCCATGGGCATAGTCAGAAGACCAATACAGGCGGCGAACAATCCAAACACGGCATCTGGCACGAACAGCTCGCGGACTGCGTTCGTGCGCCGATCGCCACGGCATTGACCGTCGCCGGCATTCACATGCACATCGGCAGCGGGACCGATCTGGCACATCTGGCCCAGGTCTGTGGTGCGCATGGAGAAAGCGGCAGCAGTTGTCGGCCGCTCATTGACAACGATCAGCGCCGGCGGCGGCCTGCCGATTCCATGCCGCGCCGGCCAGGCGTTCGTTGAAATTGGACAGTATTTCCAGCTTTGGGATGCGACTCGCAAGCGGCTGGAGGGGAAGTTCGATCATCGGATCTCCACTCGAAATCGAGCCCGGGCGATACTTGGTCGCCGAGAGCGGCTATCTTGTCGCCGAGATTCGGGCCGTGAAGCAGATGGGGAGCAACACGTTTTATCTGCTGGATGCCGGCTTCAACAATTTGGCCCGGCCCATTCTCTATGGCGCGTATCATCCGATGTCGATTTGCCCTGCTGACGGCAAGGCGGGCTCGCTGGGTAACGCCGAGCGAGCCGCGCAGGATGTCATAGTGGGCGGGCCGCTCTGTGAATCGGGCGATATCTTCACGCAAGAGGAAGGAGGCTTCGTCTGTAAGCGAAGCTTGCCTGTCGCGACAGTTGGGGATTACCTGGTGATCGAGCAAGTCGGTGCTTACGGCTTTGTCATGGGATCGAATTACAACAGCAAGCCGTTGGCGCCCGAGGTGCTCATTCAGGATGGTCAGGCCCGTCTTGTTCGGTCTCGTCAGACTGTGGACGACTTGATCCGAGGAGAAATGATTCCCGTGCAGCGGTAACGGGCTTTTCGCTCTGAGCGGCCTCGGACCCCCAAATCGCCCTGACAGTAGTTTTCACGGCAATGCATGTGCCGAGAATCGTCAGTCTGTCAAATCGCCGGCAAAAAGCTCAATCGCCGTCTTGTCACTCCGATTCAGTCAAAGAAGTAGCCTCGGCGAGTGCCGTTTCAGTGTCTGGCAGTCCGTGTCCTGTGCGTCCGCTCAGACAGGCGGCTTGATCCGGTTTCGAAGCGATCCAACGTGTCGATACGTGTTGATGAGCACGCCCGTGGGCGTGGCCTTCGTGCTGACGAGAGCGAGTTCGCGCGGGTCAGCGCTGTCCGAAAAGAAGCGTTTGCCCCGGCCCAGCAAGACCGGGTAGACGATCAGCACAACCTCATCGACCAGTCCCTGCTCGAGCAGCACGGACGTCAGCGTCGAACTTCCCCAGACGATCAGGTCAGGGCCGTCCTTTGACTTGACGCGGCGAACGCCCGCCATGATGTCCGCGCCCAGGTCCTCGACCGGACCCCATCCGAGGCTGTCCGGCCTGTGCGTCGCGACGTATTTCGTCGCGGCGTTCAGACCGTCCGCAAACGGACCGCCCTTGACCTTCGGCCAGAAGCTGGCCCAGAGATCGTAGGTGCGGCGGCCAAGCAGCAGATCGAAGCTTTTGCCCTGTGCCTCGGCGAGGGCCTCTGCCCCGGCCGGAGTTCGATACGGCGCCGACCATCCGCCATTCGCGAAGTCGCTGTCGCCCTCGTTGCGTTTGTCGGGCGAGATCACGCCGTCCAGCGAGATGTGTTCGAAGATCCTGATCTTTCTCATGTCGTGTCTCCATTTTTCACAGGGTTAGAGTTTGCCTGTCAGACGGTTAATATATCCACACTATGAAAATGAAAACCATCGCGCGTCTGGGGGCGTTATCGATTCTTGGCGTTTGTATTTTCACCGCCGCTGATTTCGCAGATGCGGCAGATGCGAGTAATGCCGGATCTGCCGCTTCCGGCGCGGCCGCGTCTGACGCCGACGCACCTCAGCCTGGGACCGGAGCGCTGGCCAACTACACCATTCTCAAAACCACCGATTTTGGAAAGTCCATGACCCGGAACTTTCCCGCCAGCACCACCGCTCGGCAGGTCGTCAGAGCGACGGTTCCTGATCTCGTCGCCTTCTTCGGGCAAAAACCCAGGCTCGTCGGGGTCTACCAGGATCAAAGGGACATGAAGTCGGCTTGTGTCTTCTTTTCCGAAAGTCTCAGCGGCCAGCCCGTCAAGGGGATTTCAGTGATCAAGGTGACCGACGATGCGACGCGGGAATGGGTCGTGTTTTGCCAGGCAAATGCCCCCAAGGGCGAGGCGATGAAATTGCTGGCGCTTCATAAACCGTCACAGCCAGCCGCCGATGCAAGCGCGGGTTCGACCGGCGCAGGCGGCGGCGCTGCTGCCGGTTCGGTTCCGGCAAATCCGCCGACAAATCCGCCCGTCAATGATTCGAGCGCCGCGCCGACCGTTCCGACCGCTTCTTCGAGGCAGCAACCCGCAGTCGATTCCACCCGCTGACATCAAATTGCAGACGTACAATTTCCCCGACGGCACCGGAAGTGTCGGCGTCCCCGACGGCTGGACCTGCACGTCACAGACGATCGGCAACTGCGTCGTCAAAGGACCGGCCGACCAAACGGTTGGATTGGATCTCAGTGCCGTGGTGGATGTGCCAAACGGACAGTCGATTCGGATGTTGCAGATGGGGCACGGAGATCTCTCCAGGGCGCTGATCGGCCCATTCAGCCCTGATCCGGCTACCGCGTTGAAGAATCTGATCGAAGCCATCAACCGGATTTCGCAAGCCCATGGAGGACCCACCAACACAGTCGATGAAATCGTCAGCCAGAAGCCGATTCCGGCCGGGTCCGTGATGCCGAATGCCCGGGCCGCGATTATCGAAATGAAATCCACCAGGACGACCAATGGCGTAGCCAAAAAATTTCACTCGGTTCAGCAGTTCGCCGTCTACTCCTTTAACGGCGGACAGGACACCTGGAGTTATTTCGGGTCGCAGTTGAACGCCCCCGAGGAGACGTTCAAGCAGGATTTTCCGGTGATGAACGCGATCTTCGCTTCGCTCAAGGAAAACGCTGGCGGGATTCAACGCCAAGGGCGCAGCAGAGCAGAAACAGGCCGACCAGATTGTGGCCCAGACAAACCGGATGGTCGCCGCCACCAACGCCAACATCGCCCGAATGCAACAGCAGCAGCTCGAATCCGACAAAAGCTTTGCCGACGTGGACGAGGGCATCCGCGGCTACCGTAAAGTCTACGACACGCAGACGGGAGAAGAGGCCGACGTCAACCTGGGCGATGTCAACGGGGTCGTCAACTCGCTGAATGAGGCCGATCCTGGCCGATACGTGCAGGTTCCGTTGCGCGATGAAGTTCAGCCCTGAGCGGGGAATGAAATATCCGAACTTGTCCGGCGCACCGCATTAGTTCTAGAATCGGTACGGGTTTATATTTGGCGAGCTCGAATCATAGGCGTACGATGCGACTCGTCACAAAGACGGAAGCCACAATAGCGATAATATCAAATATGGTTCGGCATGGGCAGTGGTGATCCAATGGTCGATTTCTTCAAGTGGCTGCTACAGGTTGACATCCGTTGGAAGAATGGCGTAAGCGCATTAGTGTCACTTGTCTTTGTCGCGATCTTTTATTTCGAAGCCCGACATAGCGAATGGTTCCGTGAAGTGGCGGCCCGCGGGAACGGAGCAATTCTCCTGTCGTTAGTAATGGTTCTGCTGATTTCATTCTTGGCCTTATCGTTGATTTTGAGCGCTATAGTCGGTTTAGTGACGCATCGGCGTTTGGCGAAAAAAGTAATGCAGCTCGAATTCGATGACCTTCAGAGTATCAGTAACACGCTCCACGCAATGACCACTTGGCAACGAAGTTTCCTTATTCGTTTCATCGTGAATAACACGACGCAAATTAGAGCCGATTTCATCGGCCTGTACGCCCTGCTGCCGGATCGTGTAATCTCCGCGTGATCTGACACGGAGGTTTGATGGCGTATCCGATGGAATTCCGGCTCGCGGTCGTTACGGCGTATGAGGCGTGCGGGTCGTCGATCGAAGTGGCGGAGGAATACAACTGTTCCGCGTCATGGGTCCGGCGACTGCTGCAGCGGGAACGCGAGACCGGATCACTCGAGCCCAGGCCGCCGCAGCGTCCCGATACCAGCAAGCTCGACGACGCGGACCTGAACCGGCTCCGGGAACTCATCCTGCAAAAGCCGGACATGACGCTGGGGGAACTGGCGGCGGCCCTGAATAACAAAGTCAGTGAACCGACTGTCCTGCGGGCGCGGCGTAAGCTGGGGTTCACGCGAAAAAAAAGTCGGTCCATGCCGCGGAGCAAGATCGGCCGGACGTCAGACAAAAGCGTGACCCCTGGTTCGAGCAGTTTGCCGGCATAAGCCTGGAGAGACTCGTTTTTCTGGACGAATTCGGCGCGAACACGCAGATGACGCCCACCTACGCGCTGGCGTTGGCCGGCGAGCGTGCGGTGTGCCGTGTTCCACACGGTCACTGGAAGACGATCAGCACCATCGCCGCCATGAGCATCCGGGGAATAGTCGCCGCCGCC
Organism: uncultured Phycisphaerales bacterium; assembly: GCA_963773725.1. Lineage (GTDB taxonomy): Bacteria > Planctomycetota > Phycisphaerae > Tepidisphaerales > Tepidisphaeraceae > PALSA-1353. Next base: position 404,943 of record CAVZCA010000003.1, on the reverse strand, counting down.
AGTTTTGACGGAGCAACCGACACCGAAACGTTCCTCGTGTTCGTGCGGGACGAACTGGCGTCGCAGTTAGAGGCGGGACAGATCGTGGTGCTGGACAACCTGCCGGCGCACAAATCACCGCACATCGACCACCTGATCGAAGCCGCCGGCTGCTCGGTGCTTCGCCTGCCGCCGTACTCTCCGGACTTCAATCCGATCGAAATGGCGATCTCCACAATGAAACGCCTGCTCCGCTCGATGGCCGAGCGAACCGTCGAAGGCCTGTTCATCGGAATCGACAAGGTCCTGCGTGCGGTGACACCCGACGACGCCATGGCGTTCATACGGCATTGTGGATACACCGCTACGACCCGATGAAATCGGCTCTAGTGGAGGACATAAAGACTCGTTCTGGGGTAATTCAAAAGGGGTAATTCAAAAGGGTCGGGAATCTTTGAATAAAAAACGATCAAAGACTGCCGATCCCTAATGCCACCAAGGCCGTCGTGTCCACTTCAGCCCCGCCGCGCCGCCTCGATGGCGGCGATGTCAATCTTCCCCATCGTCATCATTGCCTCGAAAGCACGCTTAGCCTCGGCCCCACCTGCCGCAAGTGCGTCCATGAGCACGCGCGGCGTAATCTGCCATGAGATGCCCCAGCGGTCCTTGCACCAGCCGCAGACATTTTCCTTGCCGCCATTGCCGACGATCGCGTTCCAGTAGCGGTCCGTAGTCACTGGGGGCCTTGTGAACGGCTGTCACTTTACTATCCGGAAAAGTAGCGGCGTAAAAGCGCGCCGCCTCCTGCGCGTCCTTGTTGAACAAGAGGGAGATGATGTTCTTTGGCCTCATGGTTGCGTGCTCCTTATGCTAAAGTCAGGGCGAAAGCCGCTGTCTGGGCGTCTACAATTTATTGGGAAATTTGAATTGTGCCAATCGATTCTTTTCCTGAAATTACCTCGCTACAGTCTTCTGATTGCCGCAAAATACCTTTCGAGGACGCCGCCCCATGCATCGGACCCCATGCATCGAACCCCCATCATCGCACATTGCTCACTCCCTGGAAACCCAGCAAAACCCAACTCCTCGCTGCGCAGACAAGCCCATCCCGGATCTCGCGGCCAAAAACCTCATCGTCCTCTTCGCGGGCATCAACCCCGGCCTCTACACCGCCGCCATCGGCCGCCACTTCGGCCGCCCTGGCAATCGCTTCTGGCCCGCCCTTTACGGCGGCGGATTTACCCCGCGCCTCTTCTCCCCCTTTGAAGGATCTCTTCTTCTCGACCTCAAGTTCGGCATCACCAACATCGTCGAGCGCGCCACCGCCCGCGCGGATGAACTCACCGACGACGAACTTCGCGCCGGCGGCCGGCGCCTCCAAGCCAAAGTCAGACGCTGGCGCCCGACCGTCGTCGCCTTTGTCGGCATTCACCCCTACCGCGTCGTCTCCGGTATCAAAGACGCCCGCGTCGGCCTCCAAAAACCCCTCTTCGGCGGTAGCCACGCCTGGGTTCTTCCCAACCCCAGCGGCCTCAACGCCCACTACCTGCCCGCCGCCCTCGCGCACCTCTTCGGAGACCTCCGCGTTTGGGCCATTGCAGAGCACCGGCGCGAAAAGAGAAGCAAAGCTCACAGGGCACGGTTGGTCGCGCCGGATCCGAGTCTGCCATAAATGCAAGCGCGGTTTGAACTCGAGCGCGGTTTGAAATCCGGGGCAGTGAAATATGATCCCGAGCCGCTCGAGCCTTCCGCCACCGGAATCTTTTTGACTTGCTCTTCTCACCCCATCAAGGATATAGCGATAAACGCCTGGAACGGGTTGGTGACAAAGCTGGCCGAAGGCAACCCGGAAAATTTCGTTGCGGGTTACACCGGCCATGCAAGCCGGGCTGACCGATCATGTTTGAGAAATGGAAGAATTGGTGGGGCTTCTGGATTAACACTCCGCTAGAATGTCAGCGTGAAACGCCGCTTATTCACCATAATAGCGGGGGTATCGCTGGTGCTTGCGTTCGTTGTATGCATCCAGTGGTATCGCGGCTACCAGATACAGGATCACTTTTCGATCGAGCGTTATATCGGTAGGCGCGAGCATCCGACCCAAGAGCAATTCGGTGTTGTTTGCTGCCAAGGAGCGTTCTGGTTCTCAGCGGTTTCACAGCGTTCTGATTCAATAAATCTTGTACCTAGATCGGTTGTCGAATGGCAGCAGCAGCTAGGTCTTGGCTGGCGCGTGCGCATCGGAACGTACACCAACTCCTTCTATCCTTCATTTCGCACCGGCTGGATTAACAGATTTGGCTTTCACGCTTCCCGCGACAACAGTGCCGTCAATGTCCTGATCCCCATGTGGTTTTCTGCGTGCTGCACATTCGCGTTGCCCGTAGCCTGGATACTCTTTGCTCGAAGCCGCGTCCTTCGGGGACATTACCCTGGGGCAGAGCCCTGCCCGAGGTGCGGCTATGACCTTCGCGCCACGCTGGATCGCTGTCCGGAGTGTGGAAAATCCGCCGAAAAAACTATTTAATTTGAAACTGACCGACTACCGAAAATTTCGTAGGAGCAAAAACAATGGCAGCCCCCGACGACCTTCGCTATACGAAAATAGCCCTCAACAATGGCTCCGGCGCCATGCCCGCGCTCGGCTTTGGCACACTCATTCCCGACCCCGTGGCAACCAGAAACGCGACCAAGGCGGCGCTGGAAGCAGGATTTCGCGTCATCGACACCGCCGAACGTTACCGAACTGAAAAAGAGGTCGGCGAAGCGATGCAGGAGGTGTTCAAGGAGGGAAAGATCAAGCGGGAGGACGTTTTTGTCATCACGAAGCTCTGGAACACAAATCATCGTCCTGAACGCGTCAAACCCGCCTTCGAGGCCAGTCTCAAGAAACTCCAACTCGACTTCGTCGATCTCTATCTCATCCACACCCCCTTCGCTTTCCAACCCGGAGACGAGCAAGATCCGAGAGATGCAAACGGCAATGTGATTTATGACCAGGGGGTGACGTTGCTGGATACGTGGAGGGCGATGGAGGGCCTGGTGAGTGAAGGCAAGTGTAAGGCCATCGGATTATCCGACGTCAGCCTGGCACAGGTACAAGATATCGTTAAAGCCGCGAGGATTAAGCCTGCGGTCGTTCACGTCGAATCCCATCCGTATCTGCCGGAATGGGACCTTTTGAACTATTGCAAAGAGAATGGCATCGTGCTGCAAGCTTTCGCTGCCCTGGGCCATAGTAGCGAGCCCAGTCTGCTGAAGGATCCTGTCATCACCGCTATCGCCCAGCGAGTCAACAAGACCCCGGCGCAAGTGTTGCTCGCCTGGGCCATCCAGCGGGGGACGGCCCCGCTGACCACCTCGAAGACGCCCAGCCGCATCCAGGAGAACTTTCAAGTTTCCGCCCTTCCTGAAGACGCCATGCGGGAGATCAGTGATGGAATCAAGTCGCGGGTCAGGTTTAATGCCGTTGTGGAGACCGGTGTTCCCGGGTTCATTCCGAGGCAAAAGTGACCTTCCCCGCGTTTCATTCCGTTTTGTTATAATGATTCAGAGTTGCCCAGAGAGTGAGAAGCCTATGACCTACCATGGACGAATTAAAAATGGCGTTGCTGTGCTGGACACGCCCGTCACGCTCCCGGACGGCACGCGGGTTCGGGTTGAGGTCGAGCACGCCGGCTCAGAATTCTGGAGCGGTAAAACGGCCAAGGAATTGGCCCATGAGCAGGGTATTCAACCCATCAACAATTTGGCCAGCTTGGCCATTGACTGGCCGGCAGAAGAATCTGTTGACGAGTTCATGGCGCTAGTCCGCGAGGTCCGGCATTGATGGACCCGGTGATTCTCGACACTGATGTCCTTTTATTCAACTTCCAGCCAATCGACTAAGCGGTCGGCGGACTCTCCCATATTAGAGCTGAGCGATTGAGCCAGGTTTTCCCGCATAGCAATGGTGTTGCCGGCATTGCACCACATCATGCGTAGCGAGAAAATAGGCCAAGCTAAGATAAGGAGGCTGCGATGAGGGCCCTTAAGAGCAACTTGCTATTTCTCCAACCCGTGCTGTTTTGCGCGGTGGCGACAATGTTGGCGATGTTGACACCGGCCATAGCGCGAGGTGAAAGCTACGCTGCAACCGATCTATTCACTCTTCAGACCCCTACTGGCTTCAGTTCCGGATATCCCGCCACTTTCGGTCTCTACGGCTATCATCCCATCGCTGAGGGACAGGTAGTCGGCTATGGAAGAAACATCGTAATGAATGACATTTCCGATGCACTGTTCTGGCCGGGCCCGGATGGTTCTGCCGTTGATCTCAACCCTGCCGGGTCCGGCAGTTCGGAGGCTCTGGCGATCGGTGGTGGTCAGGAGGTTGGAGACGGTGGGCCCGGCAATGAGTCGCACGCACTCCTTTGGACCGGCACTGCTGTATCGGCGGTCGATCTCAACCCGAGCGGATTTGCTGATTCGTTTGCCAAAGGTGTCGGTGGGGGGATGCAGGTCGGATACGGCAGCGGCGCCACGACAAGTGGGAATTCCCACGCTTTGCTCTGGTCGGGAACGGCTTCATCAGCCATTGATCTTAATCCCACCGTCCTAATCGGGTTCGTCTCGTCAGAAGCGCTAGGTGTTGAAGGTGACCAACAGGTTGGCGATGGTTACGGTGCCGGGACAGGTAACTATCACCATGCCCTCCTCTGGAATGGTACAGCCGCTTCCGCTGTGGATCTGAATCCCGTTGGCTATTCAGATTCGTACGCCTACGCAGTTGACGACAGCCAGCAGGTTGGTGCCGGATACAGTAATTCCGCCAACGGAAACGAGCATGCGCTGTTCTGGTCCGGGACACCTACGTCCGTCATCGATCTGAATCCTACTGGATTTACCACGTCGGACGCATTGGACATCGGCGACGGTAAGGAAGTCGGCTATGGATACGGTTCAGCAACCGGTGGTATCGACAATCACGCCTTGCTCTGGTCTGGCACGCCTGCGTCATACATCGATTTGGGAGTGCTCCTGGTGCCCACGGAGTACACGGCTTCATGGGCCTACTCGATTGACCCCGCCGGCAACATTTTTGGTTTAGCGACGGACACTAACGGCAATTATCACGCGATCGAATGGTCCTCCGTGCCGGAGCCGGCGTCCGCAATGCTGGTCGGCCTGAGCTTGTTCGGACTTCTAGCACGCCATCGAGAAAAGTAATCTGGAAATTGACTAATGACATGCGATCGGATGCAGCAATCTCCGTCCGCTAGGCAAATCGCATTTTTACTTCGGCGGCAGCGGAATGGCATTCGGGGCATCACTGAAGCAAATAGGGGGACATGTCCCACCGTTGAAAAACCCGGCTTCACAGAATTTCGATTGGCGTTCTTCCGCCACGCCCGCCTGTCGACTTAGCCATTTTTTGCTGGACAAACACGGGTCTTTCCGTACACTTCTCACCATCATTTCGTGATTTTGCTGACCGTTACGAACCGTGAAGTCTCAGTGGGAAGGAAACAGGTGGAGTGCGTGAATCGGGCTAAATGTTTTTCAATTGCGGCGGTGAGTCTCTCGTTTTTACTTTACGGCCACGCGCGGGCCATAACGACCATCAACTTTGATCCTCCGGGCGGGATTCCCGCGGGTGACTTGCCTGCGGCCCTGAGTGCCATGGGCAATTCGCCCGGTTCCCCGGTCCCCTCTGGCTCACAACTTTCCAATCAATATGAAGCGGATGGAGTGCTCTTCAGCTCATCCTCTCCGTTTATCGCGGTGGTGAACATCGGCGGATCGACCGCAAGCCCGCCGAACGCTATCGGTGGCGTCACCTCCGACGGACTCCTCTCGTATGCCGATCCTGTCACGGTCACGTTTGTCGAGCCGGGCACGACCACGGCTGGCGTCACCAGCAACGTCTCAATACAGGCGGACGATATCGGCATTCCAGGCCAGTTCGCGACGTTGAGCGCGTTCGATATCAATGACCACCTGCTGGACAGCGAGACGCTGGAGGATGTGGGAGCGGAAGTCTGGAATATCAATTTGACCGGGATTCATTCCGTGGTTTTCAATTTTCCCACCACCAGCGCCGGCGCACCGACGACCGGATCGGCATTTGGAAATGGCACCGGCATCGCCCTGGATAATCTGACCTTTGGCCCGGTCACGGCCGCGGGTTCCACCAGCACGCCGCCGGGTGGTTCTACCGGCACGGGCACTGGCACGGGCGGCGGCACGGCGGCCGTTCCACTGCCAACAGCAGCCTGGAGCACGCTGATTTTCCTGGGATCGCTTGCGGTCATCCGGACGCTACGGCGACGCGCTTGGACGCCAGGAACAAATTAAAGAATAGACAAAAAGAGACGCGAAGAGGATAAGGGACATCGCTGATTCACTTCAGTGATGTCCTTTCTCCAATTCAATGTTAATTGCAAAAATTAAACATGCCCGGCAGCTCAAAGCAGGTTTCGAGCCCATAGTGGACTGGTTGAAAGACGCTGGCCTTTCTCTCGTAAATCCAACACAAAATGCTGTCACTCGGTTTACCGACGATGGTGAACAAATAACGGTTAGTGAGGAAGACATTAGAAAGAGTTTGCGCGATTACGGAGTCGGCAGTGTTCAATTATGGTTTGATATTGACTGCCGGTTTATATATCGGATGGAACAAAGATTCCTTGACGATTTTTTTCGATGGAAAGACGGCGGAGCAGAAGCGGGTCGTAATATGCGCACTAGTGCAGGAATTTATTGAAAGCCATGACGAATTTCGCGAATGGGCGGTCTGCCTCGAATATGAGTAAAGCGCCGCGGCAGAAAATCAGCACGCCCCCTTGATGTCTCCCGATTATTCACTCAAGCGCGATCTCACCGAGTCACGGATCGGCGGCGCATGACCAGCGGGGCGGCCAGAATCGCCAGCATCAGGCTGGCGGGTTCGGGCACGGCGACGACGGTCAGTACGCCGTTGCTGGTACCGAAGGGTACGACAGCGCCATTTTCGTCTGATGTGGAAGTGCCGCCGCCGATGGATTCGATGGTCAGCGTTCGGTCGCCGAGCGCTGCGTCGGCGTCGACGGAATAGGAAACGTTGACGAGGCCGAAAGTATCGCCGTCGTTGATGACGATGAAACCTGCCGGGGCGTCGGATAGATCGCTGGTGATGAAATCATTTTTGGGATACGGGTCGCCGCTGAAATCGAGCGGCGAAGCGTTATCCGCGTCAAACGACGGGTTAAAGATATAAGGCGTAACCGTATCGGCGCTGGTATCGGTGAATTCAACGCCCGTGCCGCTGATGCCCAGTTCAACCGATTCTCCAGCGAGGTCGAAGCTCACGGCTTTATCGGCAACGAGGATATCGAACGATCCGGTGCTGCCCGGCGTCGCCGAGAGGGTCGGGGCCTCGAAGAGTAACGCGACGGGAGAGGCTTGCGCCGGCGCGGACGGCATCGATAACGCAATCGCGAACGCGGCGACGGCGGCCACACATAAAGATCTTTTTGAAGAACTTGGCATTGTCCATCCCTTCCCAATGAATATTCGTAAAACGCGGCGGAAGAAATAATCGTTCCCTCCTGACAGGCATGGAAAAATCAGCGCCTGCGCAAAACCACATCTCCCGCATGAATGTTACCCGTTGGAGACTGCCGTAGTACCACTTACGCGCCGATTCAGCAAATTAAAAATCTCATCGCAGTCATCCTGATCGGTTCCAAGATTTGAATTTTTCGCGGCAGTTCTTTTAATATGCCTCAACCTCCCGGCAGACGTTCAAAAGAAAGGAATAGGGGCTCATGACACACAGCAACCAGGACACCCAGAAGGACGAAACCGGCGTGGACGCTATTCTGGCCAGAAATGGCGGCCTTTCTTATCTTGAGATACCCGCGATCGACGCTCGCCAGTCTGCCGCTTTCTATGTGAATGTCCTCGGCTGGAAGCGGCGCGGCGAAGAGGCCGAATTCAAATTCTCCGATCAGACGGGCCATCTCATCGGACGGTGGGTGGACGGCCGTGCAATCTCCCGGCGGCCCGGCCTGTTGCCGTTCTTCTATGTCGATCGGGTAGACGACGTTGTGAAACAGGCGGTGCAGCACGGGGGTGAGATTGTCAAAGCGCCCTACCGCGAAGGAAATCTGTGGGTTGCGACGCTCCGTGACCCCGCCGGCAATATGATTGGCGTGTGGCAGGAATCTAAGTGATTGCGGTAACCGCGAAAGTTCCTCGAATAAATCAGGTTCCCCGTCACCTTTAATTCTTACTACATGATTGATTTGGAAGAGCCGAAGCTGTTGGGCCTGTCCAGAATCAGTGATCCACACTCCGGACAACGCTCGGAGGTTATGCCCCGAAGATCGTAACCGCATTCTGTGCACTCACCGGAACCGCGTCTCTGCTCTTTTACTTGCGTCTGCATTTCCTTTCGCAGGCAAATGATTCCGTATGTGATGCCGCCTATGAAACCAGCACCAAAAGTTACCAGTGATAAGAAGATCGTGGGTACTCCAAAAACTCCCAAAATCTTCGTCGGTACAATGAATAGACACGAAGGAATAAGAAATCCGCAGAGTGCCCCGATGACGCCTTGGGCAATGAGTTTTGACCAGTTGAGCTTATGTCCCATAGAGTCCAGAAAAAGCAGCTCAATCAGAATAACTCAGAGGACCCCACTGATCGTCAATGAGTGACACCCTTTATCAGAATCACAGCCAAAGCATTACGCCTCATAAAACGAAAATACACAGTTAAGAATTCATCCGCCAACCACAACCGGCGCAAATCGCCGTTCATGGTCGAGCAGCCATTGCTTGCGCGGCAGGCCGCTGCCGAAGCCGGTGAGCGAGCCATCCGCGCCGATGACGCGATGGCACGGCACGACGATCGGGATGGGATTCGCCCCGTTGGCGGCGCCGACCGCGCGGCTCGCTCCCTTGCGGCCGAGGTTCGCGGCGAGTTGCCCGTAGCTGATCGTGGTTCCGGCCGGAATCGCTCGCAATGCCTTTCCATACTTCACGCTGGAACGGCGTGCCGGCGGTGGCGGTTTGGACATCCGCGAGCGCATCAATGTCGCCGTTGAAATAGGCCTTAAGCGCCCGCGTGAGAGAAGCAGGGGCCGCGCCTTCTTCAAGCGTATAGTCGCCGTAATGGCTGCGCAATAGCCGAAGCATTCGTGCTTCGTTCTCGGCGAACTCCAGAGCGCGAAGGGCTCCGTCGTCATCCGTGACCAGCAGCAGCGATGAAATCGGGCGATGCCCAACGTTCAAGCAGTAAGCGCATGATAAGTCTCCTTTGGTAATGAAATTTTCGGGATGTCAGCGTCGGCCATCCACAGATGCAGCACGGCATACGCGCGCCATGGCCGCCAACGCTCGGCGCGAGCCAGCAGTTCCGACGCAGTGGGACGTCGTCCGTGCTAGGGCGAATCTCCGTTGGACTCGCAACATCGGCGGCGAGGAACGCGTCGCTCTCGCCGAGGGCGCGCATGGCGATGTATTGCGCGGTCCACTCGCCGATGCCGGGAAGTTCGCGCAGGTGCGCGACGGCTTCCTCCAGATCGCGGCGCGGATCGAACAGACGCGCGTCGGCGGTTATCGCGGCCGCAACACCCGCAAGGGCAGCCGCGCGAGCTTTGGGAATCCCCAGGCCGGCCAATGCGCCGACGTTGAAACGCTCGGGTCGCGGGAAAGCATGGGTGAGTCCCGGTATTTCAATGCTGCCGGTGACCTGAGTGCCGACCGCGGAAACGATGCGGCTGGCGAGTTGCGTGGCCGCCTTCAGCGTGATCTGCTGGCCAAGCACGGCGCGCACGGCGATCTCAAACCCATCCCAGCCGCCCGGCACGCGCAAGCCAGGCCGGGCCGAAACCAGCGGCGCCAGGATCGGATCGGACGATAAAACGGCAGCGATGGCTCCCGGATCGGCGCTCAGATCAAACATCCGGCGGATGCGCGTGATGATCACCGGCAAAGCATTGAGACGAGGAAAACGGACGACCACGCGCAGCGCGGACTGATCCGGCGCGTGCGTCACCGTGATCGAACCCGTGACATCGCCGAGCTCGATGACGCGGCTGTAGCTCTCCTTCGTGACGACCTCCAGCCCGGCGATCGCCCGCGCTTCGAGAAAGCGAATCATCGCGGCCCAGTCGTAAGGCGGCCGGTAAGGCAGCAGGAGCGAAATTTCGGGGGCGAGCGACGTGGTGGCGGCGGCGCGTCGCCGGAGTTCGCTCGGCGGGCGATGATAGAGGCTGCTGAAACGTCTCATTGAACCGCCGCACGCTGCCAAAGCCGCTGGCGAGCGCGACCTCGATCATCGAGAGATCGGTCTGATGGATCAGTTGCTTGGCCAGCAACACGCGACGGGTCTGCGCGACCGTGACGGGAGCGGCGCCGACGTGACTGACGGAAGAGCCGGCGGAGATGCCGCTCGCCGATCTCGAGCCGATCGGCCAGCGATGCGACATCTCCATCGTCGAGCGCTCCGCTCTCGATCAGCTTCAAGGCCCGTGACACTGTCGCCGACGTGCCGCGCCAGGCGTCGAGATCGGGCGAACTTTCCGGCCGGCATCGCAGGCAGGGCCGAAAACCCGCCTCCTGCGCGGCGGCAGCGGTAGGCACAAAAATGCAATTCTCAAGTTTGGGCGGCCGGGCGGGGCAGATCGGCCGGCAATAGATGCCGGTTGTCTTCACGCACGTGAAGAATCGCCCGTCATATCGGGCATCACGCGCCAGCACGGCTCGGTAACAAATGGAGGAATCAAGCTTCACGAACTCAATATAGGCGAGGTGAGCGACGATGTCTGGCGGTTTTCGGACCTGGTTGAAAGAAAGGGCCGGAGAGTCAATCAAACGCTGTCTTATGTCGAAAACGCCTGCGCCACCAGAACGCCCCCGATCACAATCAGCCCGGCATAAACATATCGAAAAAAACGATCGCCGCGCAGGCGATGGTTCAGGGCTCGGCCGATGATGATCGCCACGACTGCCCCCGGCAGCGAAAGCAGAAAATACCGCGTCACGGCGGGAACCCATAGTCCGATGGCCGCATAGCCGATCAATCCGACCAGACTAGCCGGCAGAAAATATCCTTGCAGGGTGGCGCGGAAATGCTGCGGCGACCATCGGCGAAGCGATCCATATACCGCCAGCGGAGGGCCGTTCATGCCATATGCTCCTCCGAGAATGCCCGAACAAAATCCGGCGCCGAGGAGCCAGATTGGGTGATCCTTTTCCAGGTGAAGCTTCAGCTTTGCCGTCAGCGAATAGATTGAAAAACCGGCGACGATGAGGCCAAGGATCATTTTGACCAGATGGCTATTGACCCGTGTCAGCAGAAGCAATCCGAGCGGAATTCCGAAGAGCGAAGAAATCACCAGCCCCGCTGCGCTGCGGATCTGGATCTTCCGCCAATCCTGAATGACGATCACGCCGGCCACCGTGACGGAGAAGAGGACCGCCAGCGGCGCGGCAATGGTGACCGGTATTCGTAATGCCAGCAGCGGCACCGCAATCAGCGCTTCGCCGAATCCGAATGTGGACCGGATCAGCGTCGCGACGAAGATCACCAGGATCACATGAATTGTGGTTGGATCCGGCACTCTGCAATACCCGCTCTCCACACAAATCGGGGAAAACAGAAAATTATATCCAGCCGATAGAGAGTCCGACAGGATTTAACCCTGCGGTGAGGAAATGCCGCGAAAAAATTAAATCCCTGATGAATCGCATCATGAAAAGAGGGTGCGCCGCTAAGGGATAACTCCACCTTTAATCAGTCCATTCCCTGATGCCTCCTCATCCGGGCAAAAGTATTTTGCGACCCATGTTCATCGAGATGTACTCGGATGATGTTTTTTGTCTGGGTCGTTTTGCCCAGACTGTTTTATCGAATCTCTTTTGAAAGGAGATCGTCATGAGTATGGGATCGCTATCGGAATTGATGGAAGACGAGCTGAAAGACCTCTACAGCGCGGAGAATCAACTTCTCAAGGCACTGCCGAAGATGGCCAAGAAGGCTTCGTCCAGCGAACTGAAGAACGCTTTCACGAGTCACCTGAAGGAAACCGAAGGCCACGTGAAGCGGCTTCAACAGATCGGGAAGATCCTCGACATCGACCTTGGCGGGAAAAAATGCCACGCGATGGAAGGGCTCGTTGAAGAAGGAAGCGAGGTCATCGAGGAAGATGGCCCGGGCGCGGTGATTGATACCGCTCTGATCGGCGCAGCCAGGCGCGTCGAGCACTACGAAATGGCGGCTTACTGTTCCACTCGCGCCATGGCCGAGCAGGTTGGCAATGGTGAGGTCGCCAGGCTTTTGGAGGAGACATTCAATGAAGAAGAGGCCGCCGACGACAAAATGAAGTCGATTGCCGTGGACGAAGTCTTACCCCAGGCCAATGAAGCCGGTGACTCCGACGATGAAGAAGAAGATGAAGATCGGCCATCCAAATCAACACGAGCAGGGAGTTCCAAATGAAAACAGCTTTATTCCTATTAATCTGTGGTATCGGGCTGGCGGGGTGCGACAAAAGTGATACTTCGCAGATGCCAGGTACTTCCGCCCCAGCTGCGGCGACCCATGATATGACTACAACACCGGCCACCCAGCCGGATAACACGGCGGTCAATGTCCGTGACCAGGCTGCCGGCGCGATAACCGCCGGCATGCAGGGGCAGGGAAAGACCGACGTGCAAATGACCGCTGATATCCGTCAGCGCATCATGGCTGGGAAAATGTCGGTGAACGCCCAGAACGTCAAAATTGTCACTGAGAGCGGCAAGGTGACGCTGCGCGGTCCGGTGAACAGCCAGGATGAAAAGGATTCCATCGGCAAGATGGCCAGCGACGTGGCTGGAGCGGCCAACGTGGATAACGAGCTTGAAATCAAGCCGAGCTAAGCGGAGTTGATGAAAGCTATAAGACTTTTTTTACAAACAGGAGATTCAAATGTCTAAATCTATTTTTTGCATAGCGGCACGCGAGGACCAGGCGATTCGAATCGTCGATTCGCTCCGTGCTTCCGGTTTTTCGAGCAATGACATCTCGGTTTTGTTCCCTGACAAAGGGACCACCAAGAACTTTGCCGCACGAAAAAAACACCAAGGCGCCCGAAGGCGCTGTTGCCGGTGGCGGCACGGGAATGGCCGTCGGGGCTACTCTCGGATGGCTGGCCGGCATTGGATTGCTGGCGATTCCAGGCGTCGGGCCGTTCATTGCCGCGGGACCGATTATGGCCGCACTAAGCGGCGCGGCAGTCGGAGGAGCCGTCGGCGGATTAACCGGTGCGCTCATTGGAATGGGCATTCCGGAATTTGAAGCCAAGCGCTATGAAGGCCGCATCAAGAGCGGCAACATTCTCATCTCCGTCCATTCAGAAGACGGCGATGAAACCAGCCGCGCCAAGAAGATTTTTGAAGATGCGGGCGCTGAGGATATCTCCACCGCCGGCGAAAGCGGGACAAGTCATGCCGATTCCCATGTGGCCGGAGCGCGTTAAGTAACGGTGTTCATCTCCCGGTCGTCATCCGATGGCGGCCGGGAGACGGCTAAAGCCTTGTAAGTTGAACTAACGGGCGAAAGAGATTTCCTTGGTTTCTCCCAACGGTCACATTTTGGTCACCGGCACAAGCACGGGTATTGGACGAGCCTGCGCATTGCGATTGGCACAAGAAGGCTTCGCCGTCTGGGCCGGGGTGCAAACCACCGAGGAAGCGACGTCAATAGAACAGGCGGGGGCAAGCTCGCCCATCGCGATTCGCTCAATACAACTCGACGTTACGGATTTTTCATCGATCCGCGCGGCGGAGGAGAAAATTCGTTCTCATGCCGGCGATGAGGGATTATGCGGCCTCGTAAATAACGCCGGAATATGCGTCGTCGGCCCGGTGGAATTTATCTCCATGGAAGACTGGCGGCGCCAGCTCGATGTGAACTTCTTCGGTGTCATCGCGGTCACCCAAACTATGCTGCCGTTACTCCGCATCCATAATGCCCGCCGCGCCGATTGGGGATCGCGGATTGTCAATATGGGTTCGATTACCGGCGAGATTTCCACGCCCCTCTTCGGCGCATACAGCGCCAGCAAGTTTGCGCTCTGGGCGATGAATGATGCGTTGAGGCTCGAGCTGCGGCCCGAAGGAATGCACGTTTCTTTGATCGTTCCGGGAACAATCCAATCGGAAATATGGAGAAAAGAGAAAGAGTGCGTGGCAGCCATTAAAGCGGACTCTCCCGCGCGCGAGCATTACGGCGCTCTGATCGACAATGTCACGGGATATGTCTTTGGGTGCGCAGAACAAGCTCTGCCGGCGGAACGCGTCGCGGACGCGGTGCAACGATGCTTCACCAGCGCCAAACCGCGAATTCAATATCGCGTCGGGTGGGAGGCACAGGTTGGCTCCCGTGCCAAAAAATTTACCCCGGATCGGCTTTTTGATTTTCTATTGGCCCGCAAGCTGGGCGTTCCCGCAAGATCTGCTCTAGGCGTGTAATGTCTCAATCTCCGGCTCTCTTTTCAAATCCACTGATCGCGCAGCATCTTCAACTGCTGCCAATCCCCATCGCAGGCCCAATCGGGCCGGTGATCGCCCGTGCCAAGCAATTGGGAGAAGAATAGCTCCGCGTCCGATTCCACCGCTTCGCGATCGGCGCCGAGATCGAGCCGGGTGGCGTATAAATCATCCTCGACGCTCGCCAGCCGCAGCGCTTCGTGGCCCGCATACTGGCGGACGAGGTCGGCCAGATCACGGTAAAAGACCCAGACGGTTTCATCCGGTACTTCCGGCGGAACGCAATGTCGCTTGAGGGCGTGCTCGAAATAGCGCAGCTTCTCGGGCCAATCGAGATGGTGATCCAGCGCCAGCGTGATGTATTGCCCTACCTTGGCGGCGTGCTGGGCGTAGATATTTCCTTCAGCGTCGGCGAGTCGGGCAAGCGTTGCGTAGTGGGATTCGGATTTCCCGATATCGGGCATGGGAGGGAAAATGTGCCGTTGCTGCAGCATCTCGGCGCCCTCAGTCCAGTCTGACCAGGTTCCGATGCCGGAGTACACATTCCTGCCGACTTTTGCGGAAGTCAGTCTACCCTTCGTCACGCGTTCTTGACAAGCCCAATACATATCCCTCACCTGATTTCATGACCCATCGGACATAGGCACATGCCGTTACGCCGGTTAGCATCTCGCTCATGAGCGAAGAACTCGGCGCATTGTGCTTCGTGCTGCATGGGCATCTGCCCTACGTTTTGCATCACGGTTCGTATCCCCATGGAGAGGCGTGGCTCTTTGAAGCCGCCGCTGAAACGTATCTCCCAATCCTCGACATGGTTGGCGAATGTGCCCTCCTCAAAGCACGGCCAGCCATGACTATCGGATTGACCCCGGTGCTCCTTGAGCAGCTCTCGCATGACCGTTTTAAGGCTGGTTTTGCGGATTATTTGATCGAACGGGCCGAACGGGCGGCGCAGGACCGGAAAGAATTTGAGCAATCCGGGGCATTACATTTTGCCTATCTCGCCGGTCAATGGGAGAAGTGGTATCACGACCGTCTCGCTCATTTTGACCGGATTAAACGGGATATCCCGGCCGAATTCGCACAGCGATTCCGTGAGGGGCATATTCAGATCCTGACGAGTAACGCGACGCATGCGTACATGCCGCTGATGCTCAACGATCAATCGATCGCCGCGCAGCTTTCAGCGGGAACCGCCGTCAGCGAGCATCGTCTAGGCATCAAGCCGCGCGGCATGTGGCTGCCGGAGTGCGCCTATCGCCCGCAGTGGGATCATTGGCTTCCATCCGTTTTATATGACAACCCTCGCAACCGGCCGGGCTTGGAAATGTTCATCGCCAACGCCGGCATCACCCACTTTTTCGTCGATACGCATCTCATCACCGGCGGCCAGCCGATGGGAACGTTGGATCATGGAAATTTCCATACGGTGAACGAAGCCCAGCTTCATTGGGATACCCGGCGCGGTTGGCGCGACGTGCTGGAGCCAACCGGCGTCGTCAGTTGGCCCGAGCGGCCGAAGTGTTTCGCGTTCGGCCGTCATCCCCGCGTCAGCGAGCAGGTCTGGAGCGGCCGGATCGGCTATCCCGGCAACGGCGTTTACCTCGAATTCCACAAAAAACACAACGAACGCGGGCTGCGATACTGGAAGGTCACGGATAATAAAGCGGGGCTTGGCGACAAAGATCCATACTATCCCGACGACATCGCCGCCAAGGTTTTTGAGCATGCCCAGCATTTCTGCAACGTCGTGCGCGAGGTGCTGCGCGAGCATCGCGACCGGACCGGGCGGCAGGGGGTTTGCGTGGCGCCGTTTGATGCGGAGCTGTTCGGACACTGGTGGTTTGAGGGGCCGCGATTTTCTGCGGGATGTCGTCCTCACGCTCGCCAACGATCAGAGCGTCAAGCTGCTGACGGCTGAGGAGGCTCTTTATCATCATCCACCCGACAAAGTGATGCGCATGCCCGAAGGCTCCTGGGGCGAGAAGGGAAACCACAGCGTCTGGATCAACGACCGGAACCGGTGGATGTGGGAAATGGAATACCGGGCCGAAAATCGGATGCTCAAGCTGCTACATGAGCTTCCCTGGCGAACGAACGAGGCGATTCGCGAGCTGATGCAGCGCGCCGGGCGGCAATTGCTCCTGCTCCAGGCGAGCGATTGGCCGTTTGTGATTCATTCTCAGGGCGCGGTCGATTACGGCATTCAGCGATTCTCCGGGCATGCTACTAATTTCGACCGGGCCACGCTGATGGCCGAAGAAGTTGCCGCGGGACGCGAATTGTCACCGATCCGCAAAACCGAATTGCAGGAGATGGATCAACACGACAGCATTTTCCCCAACATCGACTTGAGCTGGTGGATGTGATGGGCGACGCGATCTCCGTTCAAGACCTCGGCGTCATGCCTTATATCGATGCGTGGCGTTTGCAGGAGGAGGCCGTCCAGCAAGTAGCGGCGGGGGGGATGAGACATTGTTCATCGTCGAGCATCCATCGGTCGTCACCCTTGGCCGCCGCGACGACTCTATCAAAAATCTCAAGACCAGCCCGCAAAAACTGGAACGCCTCGGCGTCGAACTCGTCCACAGCGATCGCGGCGGAGATATCACCTATCACGGCCCCGGCCAAATCGTCGCCTATCCGATCATCCGGCTGGTCAATCACAAATTGTCCGTCAGCGGATATGTTCACAAGCTCGAAGCGATTGTCATCGCCGCTCTGGCCGAAATTGGTATCCAGGGACAAACCGACCCCGAAGCCGTTGGCGTCTGGGTTCCCGAAGGAGACAATCTCGCAAAAATCTGCGCCATCGGCGTGCGCATCCGGCGGGGAATTTCACTCCACGGCCTGGCTCTGAACGCCTCCACCGATCTTCGCGGTTTTTCCCACATCATTCCCTGCGGCCTGACCGACCGCGGCGTGACGAGCATCGCGAAAATCCTCGGACCCCAATCTCCATCGCTCGCTACCATCAAGAGCATCCTGATTAAACATCTGACAACAGGTTTAGCGGCATCCCGACGCGCCGAGACGCGCTCTTCACTTTCGGAGAATCTGCCCCAATGACCGAAGCCGGCCAGCCAGTTTCCAAATGCCCGATCGGCGATGACACCGCCTATTTTCTCCCCATGGCGGCGTTTCTTCTGTTCACGTATGCCGCCGCACACTGGCCATCCTTTTTCGTTCTCGGCTACATCATCAAGACGATCGTCGCCGGTTGGCTGCTGATTCTCCTTCGCCGACACTACACCAAAATCAACTGGAGCTACGCCTGGCTCGGCGTGATCGTCGGCATCGTCGGCATCGTCCAATGGGTCGGGATGGAAAAGCTGCTGCTGCACTTCTGGCCCCACTATTGGCGGCCGAGCGCCGAAGTCGTCGATCCCTTCACTCAAGCCTCATCGCCGATATTGCTCTGGACCTTCATCACCGTGCGCCTCCTCGGCCCGGTGCTGGTCGTTCCGTTCATGGAAGAATATTTCTGGCGCGATTTTCTCTGGCGAATGGTCATCGCCCCCAACGATTTCAAGCTCGCCGGCATCGGCGAATGGGATTGGAAAGCCTTCACGATCGTGACGCTCGCCTTCGCCAGCGTTCACATTCAGTGGATCACCGCGATCGTCTGGGGGGCGATGATCGCGTGGCTGCTCATTCGCACCAAAAGCCTCGGTCCCTGCATCATCGCCCACGCCGTCACGAATTTACTCTTGGGAATTTACGTGCTTTACACGCACGACTGGGCATTCTGGTAACCAGAATTGCAATCCGATCACTTCGCTGGCGGAGCATCAGCCAGATCGATTTTAATGCTGTCCAGATCAATCCAGATTTTTCCGTTTCCGTTCAAGGTCAGGCCCCAGTAGATCGATTTGGTTTCAGCCGGAACGTAGGCGACGGCGGTGTACTGTTTCCAATCACGTGTGCCGATGAGCGGACGATGGCCGCGCTGGCCTTCGGTGGTGAGTTCCTTGTCCCAGGGGCCGTACGTATTGATTTGAAAGCCCGAGCCGTTGGTGACGTTGCTGGATTTCATCCAGGCGGTCAGGCGAATGCGATGGCCGAGAAATTTTGGATCGGGGCGCAGTTCAAAATGTCCGAGGATCGCCCACGCGAAGTAGGAGGCGGTTCTGGACGCGAAGCAGGTGGTGGCGTGACCGTCGCGCTGTACGGCGGGATCGACGGCGGCGGTGTATCGCTGGGCCGTTGGGCTAAAAATCTGCCAGTTTTGGTCGTCGGTGAGCGGGACATCGTTTCCGACGACTTCTACCTGAAAATCATCGGTCCAGATTTCTCCTGAACAGAACAGGTCCGTACCCAAAAGGATCTTTGCGGCGTCCGGGGGGATATCCTGGACCATCTCGTATTTCCGCCAGTCGGTGGTTCCATGGATAGGACGCACGCAGATCATTTCGTCCGACGCAAGCAATTCGCCGCCCGCGTTGTAGGCCAACATCTGCAATCCGGCGCACTCGCGGACGTTTTTGGTTTTGATCCAGCCGGAGACACGAATCCGTTTTCCGCGAACCCTGTTGAGCGGGGCGACATAGATTCGCCTCGCCAGGATTTTATCGAAATCGGTGTAGTGACCGTCTCTGGGAATGTCTGAGATCAACGATTTAATATGCCCGGCCGGGGCGGATTCGGGCGTGCGCAAGGTGTTCGGATCAAGTTCATTGAGAAATTCAGCCGACCCCGCGTGTCGAAAAGCATCATTAGCCAGATGAACGGGGCAAAATCGGAAGTGGCCATGCCGGTGGCGGGAGATGTGGCAGGAGTTGTGGAGACAACTGTTGCGGGAGTCGATGGATTGCCGACGGCCACATCAGCGGCTGAGGTGCGTGTATCGGGCATTGAATGAACGGCGACGGCCGTCACCATCGCGATGGCGACCCCCGAAGCGGCCAGCCCCAGGACGAGCGCCTGAACCTTCGCCCAGAAAAGGGTCTTGACCGTGGAATGAGCAAGCAAATGTACTCCGCTGGCAACTTTTCCAATCGCGCCGGAACTGGCCAGTAGCGCCAAACCAGGCGGTGCAGCGTGAAGAACCTGGGAGGAGAGACCTTGTTCCAGCGCGTCGCCTGCGGTGACGATGCCATTTCGGGCCAGGAGATTTTTGAGCCGAAAGAGAGCGCGAACGATCCGCTTTTGCGCCGCGGGCGGAGAGATGTGCAAAGCCAGGGCGACGTCATTCACGCTTTGGTCCTGAAAATATCGAAGGACCAATGCGCCGCGGTCCCGTTCGCCAAGCCGCGAAAGGAAATCGTCAAGGATGCCTTCAATGTGCGCAGCGACGGACTCTGCGCCGGTTTGCTCTTGCACGGTCTTCATAGTGGCGGCCTTCAGTTCGTGGCGGCGGCGGCAGCGCTCGAAGCGAACAGCATTGCACGAGGTTTGCCGGGCGGTTTTGAGCAGCCAAGCGCCGAGCATGGCCGGATTGCGTATGGTCGCCCCCTTGCGGGCCAGGACAATGAACACAGCCTGGGTAATGTCTTCAGCGAGGTGAGCGTCGCGCACCTGGCGGCGAGCGGCGGAATAGACGAGATTGATGTGGCGATCCACCAACTCGGCGAAAGCCGGCTCGGAGCCGGTGGCGAGATAATCACGGAGAAGCTCAGCGTCGCTCATAAGGGGTATTCCGAATTGGATGTACCTTGCCGAAGAGGAAATCGGACAGGCACTATTCAAAAGACGGAATCGCCCAACCTAAATGCCAAATTGCGACGTTTTTTGCGTCATTGATAAGCAACCGGCGCAGAGATCACTTATGCCCCTTCGGCCGTTTCTTCCCCAGATATTTCCGCGAAACCGCTTCGGCCAGATCGACATCATTGATATTCGCCAGCGTGCAGAGCCACGCCAAAACATCAGCGAATTCCTCTTCAAGGTTGACTCGGTCGTCGCCGTTTAGAGCAGTCGCCAATTCCCCGACCTCCTCGATGAGCCAGAGGAACGTTTTCGGCGTTCCACGCTGCGCGATCCGCCTTCTCGTAGCGTCCTGAAATATGCTTTTGAAATTCCGCTAGAGTCAGTTTGCTGAAATCCATTCCAGAATAATAATCGTTATGGCAGACTCTGAGAAACAATCGTATTGGTTGGCATTACAGTGTAGAATGGCGGGCGCAGCGAGGTAATGATTATGGTAATTCAAAAAATACGCCTGGCAGGAAAGCGATTCGTCATCGTCGAGGAGAAGCAATACGATCATCTGATCCAGGAATTGAAAAAGATCAAGACAATGAGTGCGCAGGACTGGGGAGACGTAGCCGAATCCAAGCGCCGCCTCACCGAACCGGGCGAGAGCGTTTCCTGGGAGCGGATCAAGTCGGAGCGAGGCGCGTAAAATTTCCTCGGCGAATGGAAAACGCCGGCGATGAGCTACACACTGGAGTTCCGCCCAAGCGCCCGCAAGGCCATTGATGCG
Organism: uncultured Phycisphaerales bacterium; assembly: GCA_963773725.1. Lineage (GTDB taxonomy): Bacteria > Planctomycetota > Phycisphaerae > Tepidisphaerales > Tepidisphaeraceae > PALSA-1353. Next base: position 384,039 of record CAVZCA010000003.1, on the reverse strand, counting down.
CTTCCCAATGACGTATTTCGCCGAATGAAGCTGAAGATTGATGCGCTCGCGACCCGTCCCCGTCCGCCGCAGTGCGTGAAGCTGACAGGCCATCCATCACTTTACCGGCTGCGGGTGGGAAATTGGCGGATTATTTATGCCGTGGACGATGACCGACGATTCATCACCGTGACTATCGTAGCTCATCGCCGGGAAAGTTATCGCGGATTGTGAACGGCTATTTCCGGTGATAGCTAACTCGGCTGCGTAGTCGCCGAATCCATCGCCGCCTTCCACTGCTGCAGCACCGCGATGACGCGCTGCTCGCGCTGAAGCCCAGCGGCATCCCCCACTTTTTCATCCAAATCCGCCAGCATCTGATGCGCATCAAGATCATACGGATCGGTAAACATCGCCCGCCGCGCCCATTTCACCGCTTCATCGTATTTTCCAATATCCCGCAGCGCCCGCGCGGTCGCCTTGGCGTATACGTTGGTCTGCACTTCCACCGCCGCCAGGATCGCCAGTTGCTCCGCCGCCTTTTCAGGCTGATTGTTGACCTTGTACAACCCGGCCAATCGCTTATGTGGGAGCAAATCCACCGGCCGCAATTTCACAATCTCCTCCCAGACCGGAACCGCCAATGGATATTGCCGTGCGCTTGATCAAATTTTCTCCTTCTTCCCGAAGCTGATCGTATTTCGTGCTGGTCGCCCGGTCGTATCCCCATCCCGCCACCTGCGTTTCGCACCAATGGCTGAATTCGTCTGAAAATTCCGACTCCGTTCGATGTAAAACAGATTGGAAGACTTCATCCTCGGAATGTCCAAGCCGATATTGCTCCATCATTCCCAAAATCGCCGCATGGCCGTAGGTCAGCTCGATGTATTGGCAAATCCAACTCGATTGCGCATAAGCCAGTTGCCGGTCGATCGGCCGGCGTGGCCGCACGAATGCCCACGTCAGCTCATCGATCTTGAACAGGTGATGATTCGTCACCGCATCGTACAGCATCGGCACCCATTCCCACCGCAGCGGCGAATGTTCCTGCTGCACCGCCAGCCCTTCGGTAAACCAGTGCGCGATTCGATTGTCGGTCGCCCCAAGCGTCACGGTGTGCGTGAATTCATGCCGCAGAACCTGGCTCCAGTTGAACGCCCCCATCGTCCGCTCCCCCTTGCGCGGAGCAGCCAGCGCGATGATCCGCCCCGTGCTGGCGCCGACCGTTGGCAGCCAGGCGCTCCCGTCGTCCTGACCGCGAATTCATCCTGCGTCGGGAAAACCTCGATCAGCGTCTTCACCTTCGGCTCAAAATGAAATTGCCCGCAGACCAGCGGATAAACGCTCTCCAGATAATCGTTGAAATATTCCGGAATGATCGGGTCGGCTGTGGATCGTACATCACGATAAAATGAGCCGATTCGCTTGCGGCGAACTTGTCCATCATGTCCAGCAGACGAAGGTAATTCGTCGTGCTGTAATTGAATGGATCGAGCGTGTGGGCCGCTTCGAGAACCTTGCGTGCCGCGTCCTCATCGCCGCTTTGGGTATATAGCAGTCCCAGCCCGTTGCGGGCAGCCGTCCACCAGGGGGATCGATCGATGGCGATCTGGTACATCTCCGCCGAGCGCGGATATTGCCGCATCGCCGCGAGTTGTTCCGCCACCTCGAAATAGGCCTCGGAGTTGGTCGGATCGATTTCATCCGCCTGTTTCAGGATTGCCGCGCACTTGTCATCGTGCAACAGCAGCGCTTCGGCCCCGGCGAGCAATCCCATCGCCTCAATATTCCGCGGCTGACGCGCCAGCACGCGCTGAAGCGGCGGCATCGCCAGCTTCGCCTGACGCTGAAGCAGCAGGTTTCGCGCCTCCAGCAAATCGGCATCTACTGAATCTGCATCCACATCCCGGATCGCGCTGACCGCCTGATCGACTTTGTCGAAATTAAATTGCCCCAGATCCATCCGGCCGAGCAGCTCCACGACCGGATATCATTCGGATTGGCCGCCATCGCCTGCTGCAACTCATCCACGGCGGACGGCGCATCATCATGCTGGAAAAAGCTCTCCGCCGCCGCGAGGTGGGCCGGCCAATATCCCCGGTCAATCTGATCATACGCCCGCACGAACATGTTCAGCACGACATCGTGCAGGCGCAGCTCATGCTGATACGCCAAGGTGAGCGTCGCCCACCGGTCAATCGCCCGGCCGATGAACGTCACCTCCTCGGCATCATCAAACGTTTCCGGATGCCCCACCCATTGCTGCAGATAATTCTGCGGCTCGGTGACAAACCACTGATAAGCAGCCGTCGCCCCGGCCATGTCTCCGAGCTTCTCACGATATTCCCCGAGGTAATACCGCGGCGGCGATCAGCTCCGGATTTTCTGAATCTCCCTCTGAAGAATCTCGATCGCGGCTGCAAATCGCCCTGCGCCGCCAGCACGCGGGCCCGCAACGTCTGAGCCGACGGATCGCTTGAGACCGCTGGACTCCCCAGCGCAGCCATCGCGTCGGAATATCGCCCCAGCTCCAGGTCACACTCCGCCCGAATCAGCGCAATCTCCACCGGCTTCTTCGGGTTAACAACCGACTCCAGCGTCACCAGCGCCCGGCGATATTGCCCGGCCCAATACTGATCCCGCGCCTGCTCGATCGCGGCGTTTTTGTCATAATCCGGGATAATCCGGCTCATCCCCCGATTCCGGAAGAAGCGGCTTGATCCATTTCCCGGGAATCGTCTGATCGTCATACCTTCCCGCGCGCCATCGCCGCAAATATCAACGTGCTGCCCAGGACGACAACATGCCAAACCGCCCGAAAATTTAAATCCGCAATCCGCAAAACGTTACGCACTCTGGAGGTTATTATAGACCAGGACATCATGAACGCGATCACCGATTTTCCCGGCAACGCCGATCTCTTCCCAGTCCTGCGGCATTGGGCCTTCTTCAATCACGCGGGCGTCTCCCCGCTCCCAAATGTCGCCGCGGCGGCCATGCAAGCGTATCTGGCGCAGGCCGAGTCCGCCGGCTACATCGCCGCCAACTGGTATCCGGACATCGAAAAGCTCCGCCAGGATTCCGCAACTTTGATCAACGCCCACCGCGACGAGATCGCCTTCGTGAAAAACACCAGCGAAGGAATCAGCATCGTCGCCAACGGCATCGACTGGCAATGGGGCGACCGGATCGTCACCACCAACGTCGAATATCCCGCCAATATCTATCCCTGGATGGAAGTCGCCCGCAGCCGCGGCGTGAAGCTGATCATGGTCGAGGAAGAAGAGGCGCCCGACGGCACGCGGCACGTTCCCATGGAAAATATCCTCGATGCCGCCGTCGGAGCCGCGCACGCGGCTGGTCACCCTCTCCCACGTCGAATTCGCCAGCGGCCAGCGGCATGATCTCGCCCGCATCGGGCAATTCTGCCGCGAGCGCAAAATCCTCTTCTGCGTCGATGCCATCCAGTCGCTCGGCATTTTGCCGGTCGATGTCGCAAGCATGCATATCGACTATCCTCTCCGCCGACGGCCACAAATGGCTCCTCGGCCCCGAAGGCGCGGGCATTTTCTATTGCCGCCGCGAACTGATCGAGCGCACCCGCCCGCTGATGGTCGGCTGGATGAATGTCGTCGATGCCCAGGATTACGGCAAATACGACTACACCCTGCGGCCGGACGCCGGCCGATTCGAATGCGGCACCCACAACGTCCCCGGCCTGCTCGCCCTCAGAGCCTCGCTGCAAATGCTGCAATCCGTCGGCATCCCCCAAATCTCCCAGCGCATCAAATCCCTCGGAGATATTCTAATCGCCGGCCTGAAATCCAAAGGCTACCGCATCATCAGCCCGCGCAGCGGCGTTCAGTGGAGCGGCATCGTGAGCTTCGTCTCCCCAACCCTGAACCACGAACAAATATTTCACGACCTGCGCAGGGAACATCACATCGAGATCGCCCTGCGGGAACGCCGCCTTCGCTGTTCGCCGCATTTCTATAATACGGAGGAGGAGATTCAGCGTTTGATCAGCGTGCTGCCGAGTCATCCCGTTTAAGCGTTCGCCAAAATCAAATCCGCCGACGGTTCCGTCGCAAAGAAGACCGCACTCTCGGGATTCAAATATTCCGACAATTCATCCCCATTCAGCTCCACGGTTCCGCTGCTCGGATAAATCACGCGCATCGCCGCCGGGGCATCCTCGTCGTTGATCCGCAGCGGCGAGCGAAAGACCCAGACGCGATCCGCCAGGTTCTGCCCCAAAAAACTGCGGGCCAGTTTCGCTCCCGGCTCCACCAGCAGATGGGTCACGCCGCGTGCCCCAAGGTCATCGAGCAGATGTTCGAGAGAAATCCGCCCCTGCCCTCGAAGGGGAGCCACTTCCACGCCGCTCGCCCGCAGGCGGGCAACCGCTTCCGTCTTTTCCTGATACGCGGATTCCTCGCAGCAGACCAGCACCGGCGCTTGCCGGGCCGTCCGGGCAAGCTGGCTTTTCACGGGAATACCAAGATTGCAATCGAGCACCACCCGCAGCGGATTTCGCGGCGGATTCGCGCCGCGAGCCAGCAGCAGCGGATCATCCGACAAAACCGTCGCGAGCCCCACCAGGATCGCATCACACCGCCCGCGCAGATCGTGCATCACTCTGAACGATGCCGCGTTGCTGATCTTCAGCATTCGCCCGCCCGCGCCGGCGATTTTACCGTCGGCCGTCTCGGCCCACTTCAGCGTGACATACGGCCGCCGCTGCGCAATTCGCTTGAAAAATGGCGCGTTGAGTTGCTTCGCTTCGGCTTCGAGCACTCCTTCATCAACCTTGATGCCGGCCTGGCGCAATTGTTCAAATCCGCGGCCTGAAACTAACGGATTGGGATCTAGACTCGCCGCCACCACGCGCAGCGATTTTCGCCGCGATCAAACGCGCGGCGCACGGCGGCGTCTTTTTTTCGCTGTTCTGACAGCACGGCTCCATCGTCACGATCGCGGTTGCTCCCGCCGGATCGTCGCTACAGGCCGCCAGCGCATTCGGCTCGGCGTGCGGGCCACCGAATGGCGACGTGAATCCCTCCCCGATCACCCGTCCATCCTTGACGATCACGCACCCGACCATCGGATTCGGCTCGACGCTGCCCCGTCCCCGCATTGCAAGGTTCAGCGCCCGGCGCATGAATTCAACGTCGCTCTCCATCTATTTCTCTTTTCGCCGCTGCTCCGAAACGATGTTGTATAGGATCATCAGCGTCACGCCCGTGCTCAGCAGCGTATCCGCCACGTTAAACACCCACGGAAAAAATTTCGGCCATCGCGGAAGCGCATGAATCATGTCGCGCACGTAACCAAACGTCACGCGGTCGTACAAATTCCCAAGCACACCGGCCAGCAGCATCCCCAATAATAGTTGGTAAACCGGCTTTTTCCCGCTGACGGCAAACAGATAGATCAAAAAAACAATCGCCGCGACGGAAACGGTCACAAACAAAATTCGTCGGCCCTGCCCAAGCCCAAAAACCGCCCCCTGATTCTGAACCACTTCAAATTCCAGCCAGCCGGGGATGAATTGATACGGCTGGCGCCAAAGCGAAGGAGATGAAAAAGCGAGAGATTTGGTCCAGAGATCAGCCGCGAGCCCAAGCCCGGCCACCAGAAAAAAACGGAGCAGGGCACTTGGTGAACGCAACGCGATGGGCATGGGTGGAAATTCTAATTGGAATGGATCGATTCAGCGACCTTTACTGGCTTACCGGAAACTTGATCAGACATGTGCTTTACGACTACGGCCCCAAACCGTTGTTCCAGGCGCCGGACCTCCTTAGGCTACTGACCGGCCACGTTCGGCGGCAGAGTTTCATCGGGAAAATCCGGCTTAAAGAGGGCCATGTGCATTTTCGAGCAAACCTTTGTTATAATGCAGGAGCTTCGAGGGGAGTAAAATGACTTATGCAAAAGCGCACCGAATATATGATATTGCAAAGCAACGGCAGGCATACACGGATGTGCACCTTCAAAGGTAATTGCGCGGAGAGGAGGCGCTGGCGACGGCGTTCGCTGCTGGCAGCGGTGCTGGGTATTACCCAGGCCGCTCTTTGGCCACAGGTTGGCCATGCGGACACGACCGCCACCTGGACAGCGGCCAAGAATGGGATCTGGACCAGCACGTCAGCGTGGTCAACTCATCCGTCGTTTCCGAATAATGGAGTGCCTTCGGGGACGGACTACACTGCGCTGATTAACGTAACCGGCGCCGCCTACACGGTGGCATTAAATTCCACCGTCGTTGTGGATGGCCTAAACCTGAATTCTGCCACCGCCACGATAAGCCAGAGCAGTGGCTTGTTTACTGCTGGCACAATCGCTTTGGATGCCGGGGCATACCAGCTCAATGGAGGGACGATCGCAAATTCGACGATCGATCTCAACGGCGGAAGTTTTACTATTCAAAACGGCAATCTTAACGGCGTAACGGTGAGCGGTAGTGCTCCGCAGATTGCCTACGGCGGCAATTTATACCTGCAAAACGAACCTTCGGCGACCACTCAGACTTTCGATGTCAGCCAGTTCGGGAGCATTTATGCCGACTATGCGGCGCAAACGTGGGGCAACTTGAACATTAACGAGGCCGGCTTCGGAGACATTTATCCCAGCGGTCCGCATTCCAGTGGACCGCAGACGCTGACGCTTCCATCGACATGCATTATCACGGGAGGCGCCCAATTCGCCGCGAATATGGTGGGTGACTCACTCGTCAACAATGGGACTCTAAACTCTAACGGGCTCTATCCTTGCGCAATTGAAACCACAACTTTCACAAACAACGGGATCGCAGAAACGTCCAGCGGAAACGGCTTGGATATTACATCGCCCAACTGGTCGAATAGCTCGACTGGAACGATCTCGGCAAGTGGCGAATCGCTCTTTCTCAGCGGCCAATGGTCCAACACGGGAACCATCACTGCCAGCCACGGCGCTAACGTCTACCTGGGAGGGAGCTTTTCCAGCGCCAGCTTGGCAGGTTATTCAACAGACGCGACGGTCACCACGACCATCGAAGGTACGTTGATAAATAGCAGTCTGGATCTTTTGAGTCATCCGGGCACTTGGATTCTCGGTAACGGAAATGACAGCGGCGGTGCAATCGATGGTGGAACAATCCTGGGGAATGGCTCACAAACGCTCAGCGTGCAGACCAACGGATTGATCTTTCCCGCCACGCTGGACGGAGTGACGTTGAATGGTGTCAGCCTTGCTCTTGGCGCAGGACAGGCGATAACGATTCAAGACGGCATAACGATTACCAATCACAACTTCAGCATGGGAGGATCGCTGAGTGTATGCAATGTGAAAGGGGCGAGTCAGACTTGGAACAATCTGGATATCACCGCCGGATATAACAGCGGGATCAATGCGTATACAAACCTGACTCTGGGTCCCCAAACTATTGTAAACGGCAACGCTGATTTTTCGGTCCAAACCGGATACGAACTGACCAACAATGGAACGCTTGAAGGCGGATCAAGTGGGGGAATGATCATCAGTGCGCCCACCTTTATTAATAACGGCTTGCTCGACGCGCCCAGCGGGGGTGACGTTTCAGTCTTTACGGGTGACCAGACGGCTAGCACCGTCAACTACGGCACAATTGACTGTCATGATGGAGGAAGCATCGGGCTGTCAGACAATTCGCTTACGAACTACGGAACGATCGAAGCGATCAATACATTTCCGAACGGCATGGGCATCAGTGCAATCAATTTCACGAATTATGGAACGATCCTTCTGAAAAATGGCACGATTAGTTATGCAAAATCGGACAATACGAGCATAACGCTCCCCATTGGTGATGGAACACTGGCAGGATGGGGCACACTCAAGAGCGCGGTATCGCTGAGTTCCCAATCAAAACTTAGCTTCGATATCGGCGGAACAACTCAAGGGCCAGGTTATGACTGGCTCACGATCGATTACGATGTGTCTCTGGGCGGTAATTTGATACTGACGCTTGTGGACGGCTTCGAGCCCTCAAGCTCGGACATGTTCACGGTGTTGACCTGCGATGAAACATTAAGCGGATCGTTTCTTAATGTGGCCAACGGAGGTCGTTTGATGACCAGCGATGGCGAAGGCTCCTTCGAAGTGCAGTATGGAACGGGACCTTATATTAACGAAATTGTCCTAAGCGACTTTGAAGCCGTCCCGGAGCCATCCACAACGGCCGTTGTTTGCGCGCTTGCCTTTGGAATGGCAATGAGACGACGCCGAGCACCTTTGGTGCTCTGAATTTGCCCAGATCTAATCTGAAGGATCCCAGCTTAATTTCTCTTCCGTGCGATTGCGCGCGGAGTAACTTCGAGTACAACGCATAAACACGCAGCAGGTCCGACGGTGTTCGGATCTGGGAATGAACCAGTTACCGCAGTCTTCCTTCCAGCTTCCGCGCATATTCAATCGAATATCGCGCCCAGGGCTGCGCTTCCAGTCGTGCCCGGCTGATCGGCTTGCCTGTCCCCTCGCAGATGCCATAACGTGCCGTTCTGAATTTTCGCCAGGCCGTCGTTCAGATCGCGCAGCAGCTTGCGGTCTTTTTCCATCAATCCGAGCGTGAATTCCTGCTCGTAGTTGTCCGTCCCCATGTCGGCCATGTGCAGGGGAAGATTGGAAAGGTTGCTCCGCCGCTGTTTCGCAGGGCCTCGCGCTCCATGGAACTCATGTCGCCCACGATTTCCCGCCGCTTGGCCAGGAGTGAATCGCGGAACAGTTCCAATTCTCGCGGCGTAATACCGGCAAGGTTCTTGCGCGGCCGCCCGTTGGTGGGAACCGCCGCCACTTGCGGAAGCTGAACCGGGGGTTCAACCGGCGCTTGCGCCGGAACGAATCTTGCCGGGACTGATCGCGCATTTTACAGGCTCGGGAGCCTGCTTCGCCTTGGCTTTAATCTCGGCCGCCGTTTTTGGAATGGATTTTTGCGTTAATTTCGGCGCAATTTTCGGCTTAACAGCCTGCCTTCGGCGCAATCGCCTTCTTGACCACTTTCGGCGACGATCCTTTTTTGTTTGCTGCTTTGGCCACGAAGACCCTCTTAATCCTCTGTCACCCCGACTATAAAACCAAAGAACTGCAAGTTTACGCGACATTCACGTTTCCTGTCAAGTTGACATCCGCCCCATCCGGCTGCAAAACAGCGATTTATGAAGACCAGTTTGGAATGGCTCGGCGATTTTCTCCAGCAGCCCCCAACTGCCCAGGCTGCCGCCGACGCCCTCACCAGTGCCGGGCTTTCCCACCGAATCCATCGAAGCGCACGGCTCGGACTCGGTTCTCGATGTCGAAGTCACCAGCAACCGCGGCGATTGCCTCTCCCATGTCGGCGTCGCCGGCGAGCTTGTCCGCTTTCCTGAAATTGCCATTCCATCAAAAGCCTGCCGAAGCCAAAGAATCGGGCGAGCATGCCAATGTTCGCGTCCGCATCGACGCGCCGGATCTTTGCCCGCATTACACGGCCCGGCTGATCCGCGGCGTCAAAATCGGGCCATCCCCGACTTGGATGACGCGAAGGCTCGAAGCCGTTGGCATTCGTCCGATCAACAATATCGTCGATGTCACCAACTACGTGATGATCGAACTCGGCCAGCCGCTGCACGCGTTCGATTTCGCGAAGATCACTGGCGGCCAGATCATCGTCCGCAACGCCGCTCGCGGTGAATCGTTCGTCAGCATCGACGGCCGCAAACGCGAATTGAATCCGACCATGCTTGTCATCGCCGATGCCGAGCGGCCGGTCGCTCTCGCCGGCGTTATGGGCGGCCTCGAAACGCGAAGTCTCCCCGGCGACGGTCGATGTCCTGCTCGAATCGGCTCGATTCGATCCCCTGTCCGTCCGGCGAACCGCCCGCTTCCTGACGATGAAAAGCGAAAGCTCCTATCGCTTCGAGCGCGGAATCGATCCTTCTCTTCCCGCCCGCGCCAGCTTGCGGGCCGCCGAACTGATCCTGCAAACGGCGGGGGGGCAACTCGCCCCGGGCTTCGTCCAGGCCGGCTCCGATTCAGCGAAAAAGAAAACCCTCAGCCTGCGGCTCACCCAAATCCACCGGATTCTCGGCGTGATCTTGCCGACGGCTGAAATCCGCTCCGCCTTCGAGCGTCTTTCACTCTCTCCCGTTATCGAGGACGACCGAATCGACGTGACCGTCCCCACGCCATCGGCTCGACATCAACGAGGAAATCGATCTCGTCGAGGAAGCCGCCCGCGTGCTCGGGTACGACCGCATTCCGATGCGCGAGGAAATATCGATTCATCTCGCTCCGCCGGACCGGGATTGGCTCACGCAGGAAACGATCTGCTCAGCTGCTAGTCGGCGGCGGATATTTCGAGGCGATCACCTTCAGCTTTGTCAGCGATTCGCTCCGGAGTGATTTCGGCCTCTCCCCGCTTCGCGCCGACGCCGCCGTGAAAAAAGCCGACGCCGCCCTGCGGCCGAGCCTGCTTCCCGGATTGCTGCAGGCGGTCCGATTCAACGAAGCCGCCGGCAATGCCGCCGCTCGATTATTCGAGATCGGCTCCGTTTTTCGCGCAGGGCGAAGGCGCCAAAATGCACGAGCATCGCACCGTCGCCTGGGTGGGCGGCGATCTCCGCCATGTGCGCGGCATCGCCGAGGCGATGCTGTGCGCGCCTCGACGCCGACCGGGAGGTGAAGGTGGTTCCCGATTCTCATCCCGGCTTCGCCAAAGGAGCCGCCGGCCGCATTGTCTGGGGGGATCAAACGATCGGATTTCTAGGGCAGATCGATCGGAGCGTCGCTGAAAAATTATCCCTGCGCGATATCCCCGCCGCGGCTGAATTGGACTCTGGCCCCGCTGCTTGACCGGCAGCCGCCATGTTCCCCAGCTCCACCCGCTCGCCCGCTTCCCCGCCGTGCGGCGTGATGTTTCGCTCGTCGTTCCGGAAAGTCTCCGATTCGAGAAAATCGAATCGCTGGTTCGAGCGTTGAATCTGGAATTTCTGGAATCGATCGAGTTCGTCACCACCTATCGCGGCAAGCCGCTGGATGCCGGCATCAAGAGCGTCACGATCACGCTCGTCTTCCGCTCCCCATCGGCTACGCTTACGAGTGAACAGGTGGAGGCATCCGTGCAGCAGGCGATCGAGGCGGCCAAGCAACAACTCGGCGCAGGTGCTGCGAACCTGAATAGGGAATTGTTATTGCAGCGAAAAATCGCTGACTTTCCAAACCCCATCCTGCGCAACCGTCTGCAACTGAAATGAATGCTCACCCGCGGACGTATGGATCGATCCGCGAACCGAACCTGTCGTTGCTCCATTGGCGGTGTCGCTATTGATATAGAGCACAGAGACGCTCTTAGCTCCGCCCCATGCCTTAAGTTGATCGGCCGCTGCCTGCAATTTTGCTTCGCTGATGCTCTCCGTGCATTCCCGTGCGGCATCAGTCGTCTTGCCGGTATTGAGATCCGTCAAAAATGGTGGGCTACCGTTCGGCCTGGAGCACTAATCCTGCTGATGAACTCCGCATAGCCGCTCCAGCCGACGATATTTACCAGCCCCAGAATAATCGCCGCGATCGCCAGCCGCCGGCCGCGCACGGATGGTTCTCGCGTTTCCCGTAATCCCATCACGCCCAGCGCAACTGCGGCGATTCCGGCGACGAACGGAACGATCAGGAATATCCCGCACGCAAAGCCTGCGAGCGACGCAGCACTCCATGGCCCGCGCTCGAATGCCGCCTGCGAAATTTCAGGCCCTGCCACTGACAGCTCGGTCATGCGTTCCTCATGGCTGCCACAGGAATGAATCGACCTTCAGCACTCCCGATTCCTTCACCAGGGTCATGGAAAACGTGTGAGGCTTGCTGCTGAATTTGCATATTCCGGAAACCGCGCCGGTGAAGTTGCCGTTGTTATTGTCGAACGCAAAGGCAAAGACCGTCGTATCGGTCAGCGTTCCCCATCCTTGCGCCTGTTTGGACAAGGCGGCGATCTGGTCCGCGGTCAGGCGTTTACTCGAATGCTGGATGCACTGATCAACGTTCCCCGCGGTCAGATCGGCGACGTATTGCTTCGCGAAGACGCGCTGAGGTCCGGCATGCTGAAAAAGGAACGCAGTCGTGCCGCCACAAACCGCCCAAAATGCAATGCTGAGAAATCCCAGGATCAGACCGGCGATCGCCATCCCACGCCCCTTCACCGCCGGATTGCTCGTCGTGGAGAGGCCGACAAAACCGGTGATGATCGCCACGAGCCCCGTCACGAACGGGATGCAGAAGATTAGCCCGCACACCAGGCTCGTGACCGCTGCACCGCTGGTTCTCGTCCCCGGCGGCAGCGAATATCCCGAAGGCCCCTGCATTCCCGGCGGAACATACGGCGGATAGTTCGGCGGATAATTTGGCGGCCCCCCAGGCGGCATCTGCGACATGCTGGCTCCTTTTGTTAGGAACCGCCCACTTTAATCGGTCGACGCCTTCAAGTCATCACCACAAACTTCGGCCGCATCTGCTGGCGAACGTAAGTGCGGGTGATATCCACCGCCCCTTCTTGCTCGTATCTGTGCCGTGCGTCGCCAGCCATTGCTGCCCGCGGGCAAAAAATTCGTCGAATCCCGCGTGCGACATTTCTCCTGCGAAATACGTTTCACGCCGCACCGGAATCACCCGGCAGATCGGCTCGCCCTTGCTGATTCTGATCCGCTTCTCGCTGCCGGTCCAGTTCCAGCACGACATGCCAGGGATAACTGGCCGGATACCAATCCGTCTCCACCAGCGCCGTCATCGCCCGCCAACGGCCGCTCATGATTCGGCACTTCCGTCATCAACAGCAATTCGTTCGGATCGGTCTTCAAAAACAGAAACGTGCTGACCTTCACCTGATTGCTGATCTTCGCATAAACATTGATCGCGTGATCGACATGCGGCAGCTTCTGCCCCTTCTCCCAGAACCAGGCATATTGCTGCGTCAGCGGCTTCCCCTCCGATTCTTCGCGTGCCGGCATAATCAAAATCGCTTTCGATGACGATGTCTTTCGTCACGCTCCATTTCCCGCGTCGTCTGCACGAATGTCACATCGAAATTCGCCAGCAGATCAAACCCAAACGCATTGGCCGCCCGGATCGGCGGACATTCCTCCGGCCACCCTTGCCCGGCCGGGCGCTTGACATAAACATCCTTGCGCCGGCTGCGGGCGCGAACAGATCCTGACGAAATTTGAAATAGTGGAGCATGGGGTGGATGGTATCACGCCCCCCGAATCGTTGACGATGGGCGTCACATCTGCATATTGTGCCCGCTCCTAGGCAACTTTGCGTGTTTGCGAATAACAGGCCCCGTCGTCTAGAGGCCTAGGACACGGCCCTTTCAAGGCCGCGACACGGGTTCGAATCCCGTCGGGGTCATGGCCCGGTCTTGCGGGCTTATGTAAGACACAGAATCGCTCGGAGATTCCGGGCGATTCTTGTTTTTGGGCATACCCATATCCGGAACTATTCTATTGCCCGCGTTCGGATTCAAGGATGGTCTCAACGTCACGGGCGCCGTGAAAAACACGGATGATCTGCAGGGGATTGGTTTCGGGCCGGTAGAGAATGAGATAGGAATACACACCCCAAACGCGGAGCGATTCATCGGCTAAATCGTTCCGGACGTGGCCCATGCCGGGCATATCGGCCAGTTTCCGCATGGCGAGCCGAAGCTCTTCACCCACTCGCTTTGCGGCTTCAGGGCTTCCTTGCGCTCGAATGTACTTCGCAATTTCAATGAGATCGGCTCGGGCTGCCGGCGTGAGAACGAATCGTCCCATGCGGCATTCCTATTGGCCGTTACTGGCGCTATCGATGGGCCCGAAGATTTCGTCAAACACCCCTTCGCCATCCGCCAATTCTCCACATTTGGCTTGATTCAAGCCCACCGCGATCTTGTCTCGGATATGCGCGAGATTGGCTTGGCGTTCTTGCAGCAGTTTTAGTCCTGCCTGAACGACATCCTCGGGCGATGTATAGCGGCCGGCCTTCATCTGGTCCTCGACAATCCGCTGCGAATCAGGCTTAATGACGACATTCATAATCTTTTACCTGTTACCGCTATTCTAGCATTTTTCCGCCCAAAAATCCGGACGATTCTCGGTTTTGAGATACCATCATTTCCGGAGATCACGAAATGCCCGATGACGTCGATTATTCCCAAGTTACACTAGCCGTCCTCGCCGGTGGCCAGGGACAACGCATGGGCCTCCCCAAGGCTCATTTACAAATCGCCGACCGGCCCATTCTTGAATATCTTTTGGATCAATTTTCCTGGCCGGGCGAGACTCTGCTGATCACCGCTCCGGGATTGGAGCATCCGCCGGGTTGGAAACGTTTCAATCGCGAGGCGGTTGATCCCGTGGCCGATCAAGGTCCACTCCGCGGCGTGCTGACGGCTCTGGAAAACGCCACGACGCCATTGACTGTCATTGTGACACTCGACATGCCATGTATCGGGCTCGAACATTTGCAATCGAGTCTGTTGCAATTGGTCGCTCGACCGGAATGTCAGGGATTGATGTTCAACCGTTTGGTCGCCGATCAGTATCAGATCGAGCCCTTTCCGTTCGCCTGCCGGCTTAGTGCGGCCAGCGTGATTTCCGATCATTTGACCGCAGGCGGGCGCACACCTCGCAGCCTTTTGGATCAACCCAGATTCATTTCAATCCCTTCCCCCGATCATTGGCCAGCATCCCTCTGGACGAATTTGAATCGTCCCGAAGAACTTCAGAAATTCATTGAGTCCATCAGCTGAGGTCGTGCATTTTGCAAAACCATCCTTGCAGCAATCGTGCGTTCCGCATGATCGGTGATTTCCATTAGCCCATTTCTCCCGCAAAACCACTGAATCCAAGCGGCATTTCATTCGCTAGACGTCAGTTGATGGCTTTGCGATTCTTCAAATTCCGTTCCCAGCCCGCCAAAATCCGTCCCCGCAATGTCGCTGATTTCTTCGCCGATCTCGCCACCATCGCAAAGCCGGCAGGTGAAGGATGTTTCGCGGTCGCCAATCCTTCCGGCGGCTGGCACGGGTTTGTCCAATTCATCGTGTCGTCTGAGCGAATGATCCAGATTCACCGGCTATGGACGCTCGAGCCGGGCAAAGGGAATGGCTCGATCATGGTTCGAGCCCTTTGCGAACTCGCCGATCGGCATGGCGTTGAACTGAAACTGAAGGTCATCCCCATTGGCCGCAAGCCCCATCCTCTCTCCCGCGAGCAGTTGAAGGCCTGGTACCAGAAATATGGCTTTGAAGGGCCTCGCTGGCTGCTTCAACGAAAGCCGGCCATCAGTATTGATAAGGCCTGACGGTGGCATTTCCCCACCCGACGCCTAAAATCAAAAAACCGGCGGCACTTGCGCTGTTCCGAACTCTATTACTGGCCTTGCAGAGCCTTAGCGGCTCCTTAAAAATTTCAGCGACAGGGCTTGACGGGTCGAAATAGACGCGTATACTCCCGAACCCTTGGTTGCCGACCAGGGCTTACACGAATCGAGGACGCCTTAAGGAAAGCAGGTTTGATAACACTCCCAATCGATTCTTCTCGCCGATTCTCGTAGCGACCCCGTTGTAAAACCAAGTCGCCGCGGATGGCGATGAAATTTTGAAAATCAACCCCAGCGGTTGAGGGTTGATTTGCCGTCGAATTTGGATCAGTTCGTCCTGTTTGTTTTTGGATAAACTGACCCGCGTTTGGCGGGATTTTGTCGGGAATCTTTTCCGGCAAAAGGCTCTTTGAAAAGTGAATATGAGGTTCAAGGTTTATAGAAATTAAACCTCCGCGACTTCTGTCCATTGCTTTTAGGTTTTTCCGTCTGGAGACAGGTGCAGCATCTCGAGAGACAGGTGTGGGGCTTGTTTCGGACAGAAGTCGTCGAGCACCTTTTTGGCGATATTACGGAAGTGCAACGGCACTTCCGGTGGCACGTTATTGATCTTTGTCCCGGTCTGTTTGACGGGATAGCTGCGGCACGCCCTGCTGGCAAGCGGTGATCGATAAATGTGGTCAAGCTACTAAGGGTGTATGGTGGATGCCTTGGCATCGAGAGGCGACGAAAGACGTGGTAGCCTGCGATAAGCTCCGGGAAGCTGGCAAACAAGCGTTGATCCGGAGATTTCTGAATGCGGAAACGCGGCTGGAATCAAATCCAGTCATCCAGCGCTGAATGTATAGGCGTTGTGAAGCGAACCCAGGGAATTGAAACATCTTAGTACCTGGAGGAAAAGAAAGAGACATCGATTCCGTAAGTAGCGGCGAGCGAAAGCGGACATAGCCCAAACCGGGATTCGTCCCGGGGTTGCGGAAGCACTGAGGGGTTACAAAACCATCGATAGCGGAACAGTCTGGAAAGTCTGACCATAGAGGGTGAAAGTCCCGTATGCGACATCGACAGGTCCCCGTTAACATGTGCTCTCCAGAGTAGCACCAGACTCGTGGAATCTGGTGTGAAGCTGCCCGGCCCACCGGGCAAGGCTAAATACTCCTCGATGACCGATAGTGAACAAGTAGGGCGATTGAACGGTGAAAAGCACAGCTATTAGCTGAGTTAAAAGTACCTGAAACCATACACTTACAAGCGGTCGGAGCACTATGGCTCGCAAGAGCAATGTGTGACGGCGTACCTTTTGCATAATGGACCGGCGAGTGCATGTCTGCGGCAAGGCTAAGGTGTCAAGCACCGGAGCCGAAGCGAAAGCGAGTCTTAAGATGGCGTATAGTCGCAGGCTTGCGGCCCGAAACCTAGTGATCTACCCGTGGTCAGTGTGAATGTCCCGTAAAAGGGACAGGAGGCACGAAGCCGTGAACGTTGAAAAGTTCTGGCATGAACTGCGGGGAGGAGTGAAAGTCTAATCAAACTGGGAGATATCTGGTTCTCTTCGAAATGCCTTTAGGGGCAGCCTGAAGCCAACTACCCATGAGGGGTAGAGCTACTGAAAGGAGACGTGGGGCTACCCGCCTACACGCTCCTATCAAACTCCGAATACCCATGGGCTTATCTTTGGAGTGAGTCCGCGAGGGATAATCTTCGCGGTCAAGAGGGAAACAACCCAGATCGTCTGCTAAGGTCCCAAAATTCAGCTTAGTTCGTTAGGAAGTTAGTGTGCGGAGACAGCCAGGATGTTGGCTTAGAAGCAGCCACCATTTAAAAAGTGCGTAATAGCTTACTGGTCGAGCACAGTAGCGCCGTAAATGATCGGGAATAAGCTGAATACCGAAGCAGCGAGCTTGAGCAAGTCAGAGCGGTAGAAGAGCGTTGCACGCCGCGTCGAAGGCGTACCGTAAGGAGCGCTGGAGCGTGTGCAAGTGAGAATGCCGGTATGAGTAACGATAATGCAGGTGAAAATCCTGCACGCCGAAAGCCTAAGGTTTCCTGGGGAAGGTAAATCCGCCCAGGGTTAGTCGGAAGCTAAGACGAGGCCGAAAGGCGTAGTCGATGCACAGCAGGTTAATATTCCTGCACTGGCTGTAAAGGTTGAACCCGTGCATGTGTTTTTCCAAGGCAGATCCCCCGATTAGACGTGGGGGTTCTTCAGGCGTAAGATGCGGTCTAGGCCGCTTTGTTGCCGAAGTCTGTGGAGGAAGAACCGAGAAAAGTGCACGGGGGACGATACAACTACCCGTACTAAAACTGACACAGGTAGGCGAGGAGAGTATCCTAAGGCGCTCGAGAGAACTGCGGTTAAGGAACTAGGCAATATAACCCCGTAACTTCGGGATAAGGGGTCCCTACTCGCAAGAGAGGGCTCAGAAATCGGCCCGGGCGACTGTTTATCAAAAACACAGCTCTGTGCTAACTCGCAAGAGGATGTATACAGAGTGACGCCTGCTCGGTGCGGGAAGGTTAAGGAAGTCGGTCAGGGATTCGTCTCGAAGCTGGCAACCGAAGCCCCCGTAAACGGCGGCCGTAACTATGACGGTCCTAAGGTAGCGAAGTTCCTTGTCGGGTAAGTTCCGACGTGCATGAACGGCGTAACGACTTGGGCGCTGTCTCGACCGCAGACTCGGTGAAATTGAAGTGGCGGTGAAGATACCGTCTACCCGCAGCAAGACGGAAAGACCCCATGGACCTTTACTGTAGCCTGGTACTGATGCCGGTTGTGGACTGCGTAGGATAGGTGGGAGGCGTTGATCCCTCGGTTCTGGCCGAGGGGGAGCCAACGGTGAAATACCACCCTGTTTGCATTCGTCATCTCACCCTGACCCGTGAATCCGGGCAGGGAACCGTGCTAGGTGGGCAGTTTGACTGGGGCGGTCTCCTCCAAAAGAGTAACGGAGGAGTGCAAAGGCAAGCTCAGTCCGGTTGGCAATCGGACGTCGAGCGTAAAGGTAGAAGCTTGCTTGACTGCGAGTGCTACAGCACGAGCAGAGCTGAAAGGCGGCCTTAGTGATCCTGTGGTCGCGTGTGGAAGGGCCATAGCTCAACGGATAAAAGGTACCCTGGGGATAACAGGCTGATCGCCTCCGAGCGTCCATAGCGGCGAGGCGGTTTGGCACCTCGATGTCGGCCCATCGCATCCTGGGGCTGAAGGCGGTCCCAAGGGTTTGGCTGTTCGCCAATTAAAGCGGTACGCGAGCTGGGTTCAGACCGGCGTGAGCCAGGTCGGTCCCTATCTGCTGTGGGCGTAGGAATCTTGACGGCACCTCTTCCATAGTACGAGAGGATTTGGAAGGACGGACCCCTGGTGTACCAGTTGTCGCGCTAGCGGCATTGCTGGGTAGCTATGTCCGGAACGAATAAACGCTGAAAGCATCTAAGCGTGAAGTCTATGCCAAGACGAGGATTCCATGGGAGCTTGCTCCCGAGAGACCCCGAGTAGACCACTCGGTTGATAGGCCGGAGCTGTACGGACCGAAAGGTCTTCAGGTTACCGGTACTAACGGTCGATTGCTTGACCACTTTTATCGATCATCGTTCGATCCACAAATCATGATGCTCGATAAGTCACGCATTCGCGATGCAGTGCTAGATGCATCGTGCGAGTGCTCGCAGAAAGTTGTTCGACGAATGTCGCGGCATCGAACCTCATAATCACACTTGAAATCAATCCCGCCGGGCCTTAACCGGCCGGTCGGGCCTTTGTTGGTGGCTATATCGGTAGGGTCACACCCGTTCCCATTCCGAACACGGTCGTTAAGCCTGCCGAGCCGATGATACTGCTTCAGCGGGAAAGTCCATCGCTAAAGGGTCATGAATCACCAGTCATATGTCATCTGCTTTTGCAAATGACCAGTGACAAATGACAAATGACTTTTTAAGCGATCACCAAAATCGTGCTCGAAAAACGGTTCGAACCTCATATCACACTTTGAATATCAATCCGGCCAGCCTTAACCGGCTGGCAGGATCATCGTTGGTGGCAATATCGGTAGGGTCACACCCGTTCCCATTCCGAACACGGTCGTTAAGCCTGCCGAGCCGATGATACTGCTTCCGCGGGAAAGTAGGTCACTGCCAGCGTTAAACAAGAACCCCGGTCCCTTTAACAAGGATCGGGGTTCTTTATTGCGCCCAGCCGAAGAGCTATCCTATTACCAATTCGTCAGGTTCGTCGTGTTCCAGCTATTTCAAGGATTCCGAACTATGGAAAAGGGCAGCGTCGAAGCAATCGTCAATGCCCTCAATCAGAATCACGTTCAATATCTCATCGCCGGCGGCCTCGCAGTCGTCGCCCATGGCTATCTCCGTTTCACCGCCGATGTCGATCTGATTCTCGCCGTCGATCAACCGAATCTGACCCGCGCGGTTGCCGCACTGCAATCACTTGGCTATCGGCCGCGCGCTCCCGTCCCTTTCGAGGATTTCATTAATCCGGACAAACGGCGACAATGGGCCGCGGAAAAAAATATGACCGTCTTCTCCCTGTTTTCTCCCAGCCATCCCGCTACGGAAATTGATCTTTTTTTGGAGCCCCCGCTTGAGTTTCGCGCTGCCCACGATAAAGCAGTTCAACTCGATGTGGCTCCGGGGACCAAGGCCAGTTTCTGCAGCCTCGATGATCTGATCCAACTGAAAACCAAAGCGGCCAGGCCCCGCGACCTCGAAGACATCTCACAACTAAGGCAATTGAATCCCAAACCACGTCAATGAAAGACTCACCTGAAAAATCCGACGCCACTGCCTGGGAACCCGGCTGGGATGCCCATGAGCGCAGCCAGCGCGAACGCCTGGCCAAACTTTCTTTTCCAGAGAAACTCGCCTGGCTGGAAGAAGCGCATCGACTGGTCCGCCAACTGGCCTCAGATTCCGCTAGCGTTCGGCCGCCAAAGTAGAACGTCCCTCTCCCAACCTGCCGCTGATATTTCACTCAATACTCAAACACCAAACTCGTATAAATCCCCCAGTGCAAATCCGCCCGCGCTGCATCATTCAGCGGGAAAACATATCCAACTCCAAGCCGCGGCTGTATCGGCCCGACGTTATCCATATTCAACCGGAAAGCCGCGTTCCCCATCAGGCTCGTATTCCCAGGCTGATCCTTGTTCAGCTCCGTCCCTCCCGATACTTCAAACACCGGAATCAACTCCTCCACGCCTGGAATCGGCAGATCGTGATGTTCGATCGAGTAGCCGAGAACCAGGCCATATTCCAGCGTCTCCAGCCCGCCGTCGTCTCCGCTGCCAAAGAGCTGCGAATATCCCTCGATCGTCTGGATGGTGAAGTGATCGCCGATCTTCAGATCGTCAAAATCTTCGGCACCACCTCCGTATTTTTGCTCACCGGCGAGTTCGTCGGAATGCCGACTTCAATGGCTACCCCAATCGAATTATCAATCAAGCCGTTCTGGGAAACGTATTGATAGACCGGAACCCGCGCCCCCGGATTGATGTTGGCAAACCCCTGCATCCGCGTTCCGGTCCCCAGCCCCGTATCCGGGTCGATGTCCAGCGAGTGATCGATCTCATACGGAACTTCCAATTCCAGCGTCAGCGGCCCAAACCCCTTCTCCACTTCCGCCGTCATGACGTCGCTTCCCTGGTCCGGCCCCTCGGCATGAAACCAGTCAAGCCGGGCTTCATTGATCTCCCCGTCCGAGTCATCCACCAGGAACGGCTCCGGAAACACCCCCTGGCCATACGCACTGCGGCTGTCGAGCAGATTGAACAGCCCATATCGCGTACTCTCCGGCGCCGCCGGCGACGATGATCCAGCCGTCGGCTGCGAGTCCGCCACGCCATCGGCGCGTGCAACCCCGGATGAAACCGCGATGGAAATTAGCGAGCCAAAGATGACCAGGCTTCGCCGTTTTGCTCCCATTTGGCCGCATGAAGTATTGCTTCCACTCTGCCGCTTGCTGCTCAAAATACCCATAAACCTATTCTCCATTGTTGAGATTGATTCTCAATATCAACAGATAAATCGGTTGTCAAGCGCGGTATTTCGTTGCGCCAGCCCTCATTCAAAAGGGAAAAATCGAGATCTGTCTTTCAGAAGTTCGAATCAAACCCGTCGCCACATCAGCAGTTCGTCGTAGTAAACATCCCCAACTTTGATTTCCTCCGGGCTCACGCCGCACACAAGAAATCCGCATTTTTGGTAGGCATGAATCGCCGCCGTGTTGCACGTGACGACCGTCAGTCGAACGATCCGCACATTCCCGCCCCGGCACCATCCCAATGCCTCATTGATCATCTGCTCCGTCAGTTTGTGCCCGCGATATTTCGGGCGAACGTAAACGCCCCAGATATTCGCCTCGTGTCGAGTCTTGATTCCGCTGCCGCGCCAGACGCCCACCATCCCGGCCAATTCGTTTCCCGCATCGGCCAGCACGATCGATCCGCTCGGATCTCCCGCCGCCTTGCCGACACGTTCTTTCCAGACCGATTCCGGCTGGGCAGCATCCTCCTCGTAATCCGTCCCAAATGATTCCGGATGCTCGCGCAGCGCCTCCAGCCGGAGCGATTTGAACGCCTCCACTTCCGAATCCCGGATAAAGCGAATGGAAATAGTGTCAGCCAATTTTCCGCCAGTCCCCGTCTAAAGCCTGTCCTTCAAATCCGCCAGCAGTGGCGCCGTCGCGTCCCGCTTGGAAACAGCCGGCTCCGGCCCGTCATACCAGCTCTTCGGCAATCCCAGCGCCGGATCGTTCCAGCGCACACCATGCTCATCCTTGCCGGTGTATTCCACATCCACCAGGTACATGATCGTCGCCTCGCCGCTCATTACCTTATATCCGTGCAGAACGCCCGGCGGAATGTACAAACCCTCCGGCTCTGCCGAATCCAGCACCAGACATTTCGCCGCTTTGTAGGTTGGAGATTTCGGCCGCAGATCCACCAGCGCCACCTGCAGTTTCCCCGCCACGGCGATCCAGTAATCCGTCTGCGACTTATGAAAATGCAATCCCCGGACAACCGCCCCGGTGCTTCGGGATACATTCCATTGCACCCACCGTTGCCGATCGAACCAGGACGCCCGAAATGCTTCGAGAAACGCTCCGCGTTCATCTTCCCAGACCGTCAGCTTGGTGAGCTTCGCCCCGTCGATCCCCGTCGGCACTGTTGTAATTTCAGCCATCCGGGCATTCTAAGATATTTCTCGATTTGTTGCAGCGCCGATCGGCCGCTCTGTGCGGCCATCGTCAGGGCAAAGTTTCCTTGAGAATCTTCTGCACCTGCTCCTTGCGATACTGATGCAGCTTTTCCCGCAGCTCCGGCCGCGAATTGGCCAGGATCGCAATCGCCAGCAGCGCCGCGTTGATCGCCCCAGGTTTGCCAATCGCCAGCGTCCCCACGGGAATCCCCGCCGGCATCTGCACCGTCGAAAGCAATGAATCCATCCCCTGCAGCGCCGCACTCTGCATCGGCACGCCCAAAACCGGCAGCACCGTATGCGCCGCCGTCACGCCGGCCAGATGCGCCGCTCCTCCCGCGGCCGCGATAATCACCTGCATGCCGCGACCTTCCGCCGAGGAAATAAATTCCGCCGCCGCGGCCGGCGTTCGATGCGCCGAAAGCACCCGGCATTCATTCGCCACGCCAAACTGCGACAACGTCTGCGCCGCATGCTGCATGACTTCCCAATCCGATTTGCTCCCCATGATGATGCCGACCAGCGGATGATTTTCCGATCGCTTCTCGCTCATAATCTCCACGCTTTTTTGTTTTTGCCTCGCACGATCCTACCATGGATAAAGTCATGCCCCAAATCACCGGCATTCTCGATCATCGCGCCGATTTCGATCCCGCCGGCGATTTCGAGGCCTTTCTCCGCCAAGTTCCCGCGAAGTGGGTTGTCTACTGCTTCGCTGATAGCGTCGGCCAACCGCTGCAATTGCTCTGCGTCAAAAATCTCCGCGCCAGCCTGCGTCGCCGGCTTCAGGGCGAGCAGACAATCAGCCTCAGCAAGCGGGTGGATTACCGCGAGATCGTTCGCCAGATCCACTTTCGCAGAGTCGATAGCGCATTCGAGGCCGATTGGATCTATCACGACATCGCGCAGCAGATGTTTCCCGACACATACCAGGGAATGGTCGGCTTTCGCCCCGCCTGGTTCATCCACGTCGATCCCGACGCCGAATTTCCGCGCTACACCAAAACCATCGATCTCGGAAACAAGCCCGGCCAATTGATTGGCCCCGTCGAAGACAAACACGCCGCCGCCCGCCTGATGGAACTGATGGAAGACGCCTTCGATCTTTGCCGCTATTTTAACATCCTCGTCCAGGCCCCGCACGGCCGCGCCTGTCCATACAAGGAAATGGGAAAATGCCCCGCTCCTGCGACGGCTCCATTTCAATGGAGCAATATCGAAGAATGATCGAATGGAGCGCCGCTACCCTGGCCGATCCCGCCGAGATGATCCGCCAGCAGAATCGAGCGCATGCGCGAAGCCGCCGCCGAGCAGCGTTTCGAAACCGCCAATAAAATTAAATCGTTTATCGAGCAGTTATCAAAATTGGGAAAAAGCGCATTCCGCCACGCTAGGCCATCTGCGCGATTTCGCCTACGCCTCCCTTCAGCCAGGCCCCAACGCCCGCTCAGCCAAAATGTTCCTGATTCTGCCCGGCCTGATCGAAGAAATCGCCGATCTTCTAAGCGAACCGACGCCTCCCTCGGAATTGCTCGGCACGATCTTCACCGCGGCCGAGCGAAACGCGAATGTTCCCCTCGATGCCAAAGGCGTCGAGCGCATCGGCATCGTCTCCCATCACCTGTTTTCGCCCAAACAGACGCAGGGCGTCTTCCTCCCGTTGGCAAATATTTCCGAGAAGACGATTGTAAAAGCCTACAGAGACCTGCTTCGCCAAAAACGCCCAGACGAGCTCGACGTTGAAGGCGTCATCAAAGAGCTTCAATCATTTCAGCAGTGAAAGAATCGGCAGTTCCATCGGTCGCTTGCAGAAGGACGGCCAGAACGTTGTCAGGCGAGCCAACGGCTTACGCAGCGGCAGCAGGCATCATATTCGAGTCGAGGCATTCGGCCGTCACGAACACCGCAAACGATCATCTTCCTCTTCCACTATTGTCATTGTGATCTTCGCTCAGAAGAATTCATCTTCTTGGATGAAATTTTTTATGAACCGCCTTCAGCCGATCCTGATCCACATGCGTATAAATCTGCGTCGTACTGATATCGCTATGCCCGAGCAATTCCTGCACCACGCGCAAATCCGCTCCGCCGCCGATCAGATGCGTCGCAAAGCAATGCCGCAAAGTATGCGGCGAAACTTCCCGCAAAATCCCGCTCGCCCGTCCATATTTCTCCACCAGCATCCAGAGCCCAATCCGCTCCATCGGCCGGCCCGTCCGCGACAAAAACAAATGCTCATCATTCGTTCGCAACAATTTCGGCCGGCATTCAGAGAGATACGGCTTCGATCGCCCCCAGCGCCGTCTTCCCGACCGGCACGATCCGCTCCTTAGCCCCCTTCCCCAGCACGCGAACGACGCCGACCGACGAATTCAAATCGCGAACCTTCACCCCGCACAATTCGCTCGCCCGCAACCCGCTGGCATACAGCAATTCCAGAATCGCCACGTCGCGAAAATAGAGCTTCGATTTCGGTTTCGGCGTCGCGATCAACTGATTCACCTGCGCCCGGCTCAAAATCTTCGGCAGCGATTGCTCCGGCTTGGGCCGCTCCAGTTGCTGAAGAATCTCCGCTGATTTTCCGTCTTCGCCGGAGAAAAATTGCAGCATCACCCGGATCGCCGCCAGCCGCCGGGCGACCGTCCGTGTCGATTTCCCTCCCCGGCTCTGGGCGTGCAGATATTCCCGGTAATCCCGGGCATCCGCGCCGGTGCAGCGTTTCGATTCCGGCCGGAAAGAAAATCGGAAAGGTTTTCGATATCCCGGCGATAAGCGTGGAGCGAATTTTCAGCCAGCCCCCGCTCAGCCGCCAGATGTGCGAGCAATTCCCGAAGCCGCGGCTCGTTAATCCGCGTTTCCAGCACCGACCGTGATTTGGACAAGCGAATCATTTTCATCCCGCATCGGCTGCAGCACGGCCGATTCTATCCCTCGGATTCGCCGTTCCACCTGCAGTTGCAGATACGTCGGACACGCCTTGTACCGCCCGAAGCAGAATTTGAAAGCGTGCTTCAGATGTTCGAGCCGAAAACAATTCGAGCATCGCCGTCCGCGCCATCCAGAAATGGACAGGATGATTCGCAAGGGTATTCAGAGCGCACGCAAGGAATCATCGGCGTTCCAGCGCGCCCGGCGTGACCGATCAGTCTGTGCTGTTATGGGACTTGCCTGAGATACGAGGGAGCGAAATGCTTACTCCGAATCCATGACCATATCGCCCAAACCCCTGGGGGATCTTTCTCGATTGCATGCAGACGGCCACGAACAGGTGCCGCAGCCGTCTCTAATGGCTGGTGATCCAGAAAATCAGGCGTGAAATCAAGCGGAAACGAAGCGGGATATTCGCGGAATTGCCGCAGCAGGGCGTCCTTGTCCAGGCCGGAGACCAGCGTGATCAACTCTTCGACTTGCTGTGACGGTAACATGTTTCTGGCCTCTGTGCTACAATAAACAAATCGATCAGGGTTCCCTTTCCAACCATATCGGGCTGTCGAATAATCATCTTTATTACGTTCGCCGGCGGCGCAGGTTCCTGCCAGGGCAGTATTTTCCATGGCGGCTGCGGCCCGGCGGTGATGTGCGGAACTTTCGATTCGGCCCGGGGCAGGCAATGGCGGTTTCAAGCCTCGGTGTCGGATGAATCACATGCCGGGGCAAATACCGCGGTGTCGGATACGATCACGTGCCGCGGCAAATATCGCGGCTCCGGATGAATCGGACCAGGGCAATAGATCGCAACACTGCTACTGGTTGTCACAGATTGCAGCCGCCCGGCTTCAGCGGATTGGGGCCTGATCGTCGCAGCACCGACTGAACTATCTGGAGGCCCAGACCCGCGACGATCAGGCTGACGCTGGAGGTCGGCCGACACGTCGAGCGAACAGCAAATTCTGCCGTCAGTCGCGTGCCGGTTTTGCGCCAGCGATAAAAAACCCCCGGAATATTGCGGGAAACAAAGTTTTATGCGATCAATTCACCGCGATGTGAAACTGGTCCGTTTATGACGGATGTTGCCGAAACGCCACATCGCTTGCGGCGCAGCGGGTTCGAACCACGGAAACGATCTTGGGATGCGAACCGATGAATTGGATTTTGATCTGCCGGCCGGACCTGATCGCCCAGACGCCGTCCGGAAAATCGATCCGATTCCCGGCTTCTGCATTACGTTCGCGCCAGCCGGCGAAATCCATCATCGCGTGTTCTCGGACCTTGCGGATCTTGCTGCGGCCATGCGACTGCTGGTGTTCAACGATTCCAAAGTCATCCCCGCGCCGTTTCAGCTCTGAGAAAAACAACCGGCGGCCAGATCGAAGGCCTATTTCTTTCCGAGCCGGCCACGGGCCAATGGCTGGCGCTGCTGCGCGATCTCGGCCAGCCGCCAACGGGGACATCACTGATTTTCGATGCCGATCGAGTATCCAGCGCCACGATCTCTGACCAATCGCGGACAAGGCGAATTTCTGCTCGAAATCTCCAACAAGATTCCCGCGATTGAGTCTGCTGAACCGCATTGGCCGGATGCCTCTGCCGCCGTATATCAAGCGAAACAAGCAATCGCGATGAACGGGACGCCCTGGATCGCGACCCGCTATCAAACGGTTTACGCCGATTCACCCGGCGCAATCGCCGCCCCGACGGCCGGATTGCATTTCACGCCGGAGCTTCTGAGCAGGCTCGACGATGCCGGAATCGAACGCGTCATGGTCACGCTGCACGTAGGAATCGGCACATTCAAGCCCGATTCACGGCGGAGACTCTCGAAGATCACCAGATGCACACGGAAAGCTTTTCGATCAATCCCGCCGCGGCGGATATCGCTCAATCGGGCGAAGGCGCGACAATCGCCGGATCGTCGCCGTCGGCACCACATCCGCCCGGGTTTTGGAAAGCCAGCCCGCCGATCAGCCATTCGCCGCAGGATCGGGCCAGACGTCGATCTTTCATTTATCCGCCATATCGCTGGAAACACGTCGGCGCGCTGATCACCAATTTTCATCTTCCCCGCAGCACGCTCATCGCCCTGGTCGCGGCCATGACCGGCCTGGAAGAGCAACGGCGGATTTATCGTGGAGGCGATCGCGCAGCGATATCGGTTTTTCAGCTACGGCGACGCGATGTTTATTGATTGAAAGCCGAGCTGGTCTATCGTGGATTCACTGACATTTCCGCACGTCTGCTCCGGATCATCCTTCATCGCCCCGAAATTCCGATCGGTGTAATCCTTCGCGCGAATAATCATACAACACGTTCGGCCACCTCCGGCGGCGGCAGCGGCAGATCGGGCGAAGCCGGGCACTTCCATATACGTCAGCGCCCGCTCGATGAATTTCACGGCCGCGGCGCAGCGACCTTGCCGCCGTAGTGGGCGATCGTCCGATCCGGATCGTGGATCACGCAGACCACCACGAGCCGCGGATTCTCGTACGGCGCGCATGCACATGAAGCTGCTGTTGAATCGCGTATTGGCTGTATCCGTGGGCTTCGGCGATGTGAGGCGGTGCCGGTCTTGCCGGAGATGTTCCAGATTTTGCTGCGCATTCCCTCGGCGGTGCCGCGGATCACCACATCGCACAGAATTCTCCGCATCTCCGCCGCCGTCGCCGGATCGATCACCTGCGGCAAGCGAATCAAAATCCACCGGCTGCTGACGCGATAAGAACTTTCCCGTCCGGATCGACCGTCCCCAGCAGCAGGTGCGGCGTCACCAGCTTTCCGCCGTTGGCATACGCCGCAAAACGCCCGCGCCAATTGCAGCGGCGTCACCATCACCTCATATCCCTGCGCGACCGATTCCGTGCTGTTTTGCGTCCATTTGTTCAGATTGTAAACCACGCCCGCATCTTCGCCGGGCAGATCGATGCCGGTTCGCTGTGCCGAAGCCGAAGCCGGTGATCGCCCGATGCAGCCGGGCGTTGCCCATGCGCTCGCTGAGCTGCGACATGAGGATGTTGCTGGATTTCACCAGCCCGTCCCAGGTGCAGAGATCGCCGTAATGCTCCACATCGGTGATCGCCCGGCCGTAAGGCGTGTGCCACGTCAGCGCGGGAATCGACCAGACTTCCGACGGCGTCGTCACGTGCCACATGAACGCCGGGCCCGCGATGAACGGCTTGAACGTCGAGCCCGGCTCATACGGCGCGACCAGCGCGCTGTTCCGCCGCAGATCCGGCGTGGAATCGCTGAGCGTCTGCGGATTGAACGTCGGATAATTCGCCAGCGCCAGAATTTCGCCGGTGTTCGGATCCATCGCGACGAATTCGCCGCGCTTGGCCTTCACGTGTTCGACGGCATCCCGCAGTTCCTGCTCGGCGATCATCTGCAGATTGGCATCGATCGTCAGCACCAGATGCTGGCCATGTCTGCGGCGGCAGATAGTCCTGCGCCGTCCACGCCGATCGGCCGCCGCTGCGCATCCTTGGTTTCCCGGGCGAATCCAGGCCGGCCGGAAAGCAGGGCGTTGTATTTCAGTTCCAGCCCATCCAGCCCCTTGCCGTCGGCGCCGCAGCCGCCAAGCACATGCGCCGCCAGCGATCCCATCGGATAACACCGTGCGCTGTTGGATTCGATCCCCACGCCGGGAAGATTCAGCGCCTCGATCTGCTGGACGGTCGAATCATCCAGATTCTCCGCGACTTTCACGAACCGGCTGGTCGCGCGATCCCCCAGCAGCTTCGCCAGGTCGAACGAATCCTGGCCGATGATTGCTGCCAGCTTGTCCAGGGCCTCGTCCATCTCGATCAAGCTGTGGCCATCCTCCTGAAAACAATCCTGCATGAATTTCGGATCGATGAAGAGATTGTGCGTCTGGATCGACCCGGCCATGATCAGGCCGTTGCGGTCGTAGATATCCCCGCGGCGGGCCGGAAGGTCATGATGAGATGCTGCTGCCGATCGGCCCGGGCAGATCGTCGTTTCGCGGCCGTAGGTTTGCAGATACGCCACCCGGCCGATCATGACCGCGAACAATCGCCACGTCACGACGATGATGGCCCTGGCGCTATTGGTGGAAAAAGTGGGCATGGGTCTGGTCCGATAATTCATCGGCCGAATCAGGCCTGGACAATAAAAATAGGAACAGGCGATCGGATTGATTTTCCGGCATTCGGATCATCCACCCACGACCGGCCGATCGCCGCCTTCCCGGCCGTGAGCTTCAGATCTTTCCCTTGCGCCGCCGCCGCCAGCGCGTTGGGGGCGGTCGCGACCGCGATCGACAACTGCTGGTTCCAGAGCTGCGACTGGCTGGCTTCGATCTGGTTGTGAAGCTTGTTGGTTTCGAACGTGAGATTCAGATCGCTGCTCGCGGAGTTCCAGCATCGCCACCGCCGTCGCCGATCCGCACAGCAGGCATAGAAGGAGCTTCAGCATGACGGTCTAGTTGGCTGAGTCGGCGACCGGCTTGGCTCGGCAGCCGCAGCTTCATGCCCGGGATCACACATCGTGCTTTCGCCCTTGAGGATCGCTCGCGTTCAATTCCTTGATCGCATCCACGGCCGAGGGATCGCCCAGTTGATCGTTGGCGATCTGCCAGAGGCTGTCGCCTTCCTTGACGGTGTAGAAATATTCCGCCGCATTGCCGGCATGCCCGATCGATGCGGGCGGTTCTACGACATGCGGCGATGTGCGAGCCATGGCCGTCTGCCGCGCACCGGGAATCACATAGCTTTTGCCCGACGATCACCCGTCCGGATCGTCCTGCAGCGAAGGATTGGCATCGATGATCGCCTGCCGATTCTCCCGGATTCGACCGAGAACTTGGCCGCCATGCGCGAAACCGTATCACCCGCCTGGGCTTTATATTTGCTCGGACCCGCAGCAGCGGCGGGGGGGACGGAACTATTGGACGAATCCATATCGCCATTGCGGTTGGACCATCCATATTCGCGGGCTCAGCGGTTCGCCATTCGCTGAGCCAGACTTCATCCAATGGATTTGGCCCCGGCAAATCCGCGCCATGATCTTCCGGCGGAGCCGCGGGTGCATTGATCCTCGGCGAATCGTTTTGAGAATTGTTCGAGTAGCTCTGAGGATTATCCGAGTAATTGCTCGAAGGAATCACCGGCGGGGCGGGCCGCGTCAGTTCATCATGCGTCGGCACCGATTGGGTCGGAGTCACATCCGATCGGCTGCACAATCCGGATCGGCGGCTCGCTCGTTCCCGGCGCATCCATCGCCTCGCGAACCGCGATCCCCGCATCCTGCAACGCCGCCTGCGGCAGGCTCCCTGCGTCGAACGGAAGTGATCCGGCAGCAGAATCCCTATCACGATGATGAATGCCAGCCCCACCAGCAGGCTGATTTTTGTTTCTCGCGTCATGGCAACCTCTCAAACGGATCCTGCCACAGATGAAAATCAGATGCACACAGTTGAAATCTCGCAGCATTTCACTATATCCGGGTTCATCTGATTTTTATCTGTAGGCCAACTTCTCTGCCACTCGCATTTTTGCCGATCGGGACCGCGGGTTGCGGGCGGATTTCTTCGGGGGTGGGGGAGAGGGGTTTTTTCGTGATGATTTTCATCGACCCCGGTCTGCTCCAACGACCGAAACGCCTGCTTGACCGGCCGATCTTCCATCGACTGGAAGCTGATCACCGCCATCCGGCCGCCGGGGTACAGTGCCGCCGGGCCTTGCTTTCAGCAGCTCACGCGAGATTTTCCATCTCCCGGTTGACCGCCATCCGCAGCGCCAGAAACGTTCGCGTGGCCGGATCGATCCGCCCCGGAGGTCCGCCCCGACGCGGAATTGCCGAGCGAACAAGCTCGGCCAATGCTTCCGTATCTTTGATCGGCGAAACCCTCCGCCTTTCGACAATCTTTCTCGCAATTTGCCGCGAATAACGCTCCTGCGCCAGTTCATATAGGACGTTGGCCAGTGTCTCTTCAGGCAATCGGTTCACCAGATCTGCCGCATTTTCAGGCAAATCGCGGATCGAGCCGCATATCCAGCGGCATCGCCGCGGTCAAAGCTCATTCCATAGCCCGGATCGAATAGCTGGTTGGTGCTGACCCCAGGTCGGCCAGGATGCCATTCACCGGCGGATTGCCGGCTTCGGCGAGCACCTTCGATAGCTTCGCGAAATTCGCCTGAAACAGCCGGACCTGGCATTCCAGCCCCTTCAATCTCCCGGCCGCAAATTCCAGATTTCGCGGATCGGCATCCAAGCCGATCAGCAGCCCGTCCGCCCCAATGCTCCCCAATCGCCAGCGCATGTCCGCCGCGGCCGAGGGTGCAATCGACCACCGTCTGCCCGCCGACTGCGGGCGAAGCAGCTCCAGCACCTCATGCAACATCACGGGTTCATGGCCGGCAGGGGGGAGTTCCATTTCATCCTCTTCCCCTTCCTCTTGCCCCCTCGCCCCATGTAATCATGGGGAGAGGGCAGGGGTGAGGGGTAATTTCTGAAGCTCTCTTATCCCCGGCTCACGACTCAACTGAACTCGCCACAAGCCAGGGAGAGGGGACAAACAAATTGTCCGTGATATAACTATCGACTATCGATCGATCCCCAACATGCTCCACATCGCCCACATTCTCCTGATCTGGCTCTATATTCGTGCTCCCGCCGGCGATGCTGATCGCGATTTTCATCTTCGCCCGCCAGCGGCGTCGATCGTCGCCCGTCGCCGAAGGCCACGGTCGCCATCGCCTCTTCCCTCCTGCTCGGCATCGCCGCGACCGATCATCTATGACCTCTGGCTCGGCGGCATCATCGCCCCGCTGCAGATGCTCCTCACCTGCTATTGGGCGGCCGGCCTGATTTGCATTCTGAAGACTGCTCGATCTTGCTCTTCGACGGCTTCGCACGGCTCTTGTTTGCCACCGCCGCCGGATCATGGAAACGCCCGCAGCGGCAGGCTGCCGCACAGGCATTGCGCGTCGTGCTGCTTTTCCTCGTCGGCTTGCCATACATGATCGTCGCCGCCGCGACGTATCGCCCAAGAACGATGCAGCCAATGGAACTCGTCCCTGGCTCGATCTCGGCGCAAACCCCGTCTCGTTTCAATCCACGGACGGCCTGCGACATCGCCGGATTCTGGACGCCCGCCGCCGCATCGCCGGCAACGGCATTCCCAATCCGCACTGGGGCCGGCAGACGCTATTGATCTGCCCCGGCTCGCGCGGCGGCAGATCCGCAATTATCTCATCCTCGCCAAGAGTTTCCTCGACGATGGATACAACGTTCTGACTTCGATTTTCGCGCCCATGGCCAAAGCGACGGCCAGATCGATCTCCTTCGGCGATCACGAACGCCGCGATGTTCTCGGCGCGGTCCGCTGGCTCCGCAAGTTCCAAGCCGCAGGCCTGCCGCCGCATCGTCGGCGTCGGCATCGACACCGGCGCCGCGGCGCTTCTCGCCGCCGCGGCCGATCCATCTCCGGAGGGCCGCGCGATCGACGCCGCTCGCCGTTTTCGGATGTTACGACAGCTTCGAGCAACCTTGCCGATTCCGCCGCCCAGGTGGGTCATCAGCCGCCATTTCATGCGGGTCGTTGTCGAATCTCGGCGTTGCCGCTGGCGTGCGTTCAGACCGGGGCCGATTTGTGGGATTTCTCACCCGCCGATGCCGCCGTCCGAATTCGCGCCGCGGCCGATTCTTTTTGTTCAGGGTCGCCGCGATCCGGTCATCGATTTCGAGCGTGGCCGCAGCCTCTTCGAAGCCGCCAGCGCCCCCAAAAGTCATATCTGGCTCGACGATCATGACCGATGAACAGGCCGTCAACGATCCCGATGTTGTCACCCGCAGCCCGTCATTTCCTCGACACCGCCGTGCCGATGTTATGATCCTTTTCGATCGCCTTCGCCAAGATTTTCCCACCGCCAAGCGGCAAACCCTCAAGCGCATGGTGCAGAACCGCCGCGTTATAATCAACGGCATTCCCGCCACCCGGCTCATCAACCGATTCAAGCCGAAAGATCGCATCATCGTCATCGCAAATGTAAAGAAATCGCCGAAGCCAACGCTTCCATTCCCGATCCTCTTTGAAGATCGAGATATCCTGGTCATCGACAAGCCCGCCGGCCTTCTCACCAGCACCGTTCCCCGCGAGCCGCGGCCAACCGCGCTCGCCGCCGTCACCGAATATCTGCGGGCCACCGATCCATCCGCCCACGTCGGCTTGATTCATCGCCTCGATCGCGACGCCTCCGGCCTGCTCGTTTTCTCAAAGAACCCCGCCGCCTACGACTCGCTCAAGAAGCAATTCTTCCATCACACCGTCACGCGGATTTATCACGCGATCGTCTCGCCGCCGCCGCGCAGGGATTCCGGCCGAATCGAATCTCGCCTGATCGAACGAGCCGATGGAACGGTCCATTCCACACGGCAAGCGACCAAAGGCCAGCGGCGACAACTGATTTCGATGGTGGCAAATGCGCAGGAAATGAAGCATTGCTACGAATAACGCTCCACACCGGCCGCAAACACCAAATCCGCGTTCATCTTTCAGAATCCGGCACCCCGTCCTCGGCGACACGCATTACGGCGGAAAACCACACAAAAAAGGCCTTCATGCTCGCCGCCGTCGAGCTGGCTTTCGACATCCACGCACCGACAACGAATGTTCATGTTGCGATTCCAGAAGACTCACCGCATTGTCCCGTATTTACTGCCATTGGTGCGAATCCGATCTCGATAGAATGATCTCGACTCGAAATCCGATGACCGCCGATCCCCCAATCCGATCTCCTCGCGTCTGTTCCTCCCAGCCGCTCTCGCTCTGCTGGCGGGAACTCATCCGCTTCGTCCGCCAGCGAAGCCGGATCATCGGCGCACTCGCCACGCCCATCCTTTTCTGGATCGTCATCGGCGCCGGCATGGGCCGCAGCTTTCGCGCCGATATGCCCGGCGGAAGCAATTTCATCGAATATTTCTTCCCCGGCACCCTCGTCATGATCCTTCTTTTCACCGCGATCTTTTCCGAAATCTCCATCATCGAAGATCGCCGCGAGGGATTTCTGCAATCCGTCCTGGTCGCCCCGGTTTCGCGCATGGCCATCGTTCTCGGCAAAGTGCTCGGCGGGACGATCCTCGCCACCGCGCAGGGACTCCTCTTTCTCCTGCTCGCGCCGCTGGTCGGAATCCATCTGGGATTCGTCATCGTTCCTGGCCGCCGTCGGTCGTCACCTTCATCGTCAGCTTCGCCCTGGCCGGCCTGGGTTTCTGCATCGCCTGGCGGATGAGTTCCACGCAGGGCTTTCATGTCATCATGAATCTCTTTCTGATTCCCATGTGGTTCCTCTCCGGCGCGATGTTCCCCGCCGACGGAGCCAAGGGCGTCATGCGCTGGCTGATGAGCGTCAATCCGCTCACCTACGGCGTCTCCGCCCTCCGGCGAGCACTCTATCTGGACCAGCTCGGCAAACCTCCGCCTGCCGCCCTGGTCCGTATGCATCGGCATCAGCCTCTCTATTCGCCGCTGGTCATGTTCATGTATTTCCAGCATGATGGCCGGCCGGCGCGTCGCCGCGGATTTGCAATAGTTGTTGTCTCTATGAGCAAACCCCAAAAATCTCACGATCGTCCTCTGGATCGTCGCCGTCGCGGGGATGGTCGGCGTCGTCGCGATGAAAACGCTGCCGCCGGCTAACATCCCGGTCCTCCGCCCAGCCCACCGCGGCGGCCATCATTCAACAATCCTGATTCCTCCGACACGATGCTCCGCCCGTGATGTATCCAGCGTCCCATCCTTCACGCTGATCGATCAGGATGCCAATCCTGCGACGAGCGATCAGCTTCTGGGCCATCCCTGGGTCGCCGATTTCATCTTCACCACCTGCGCCACGCCTATGCCCCACGATGTCCGCCCACATGGCCGATCTGCAAACCCAGCTTCCCGCCGATGTGAAGCTCGTCTCATTTTCCGTCGATCCTGTTCACGACACCCCGCGGCCCTGAAGCAATACGGCGAGCGCTATCACGCCATGCCCGGCCGCTGGATTTTCCTCACCGGCGACGAAAAATCACAGGACGCAGGTCATCCGCGGATGAAGCTCGGCTTCGTCCCCGCACAGGACGGCAACTCCCATTGCAGCACGATGAGCATTTCGTCCTCGTCGATGCCAAGGGCAATATCCGCGGCTTCTACGATTCCTTCGTTCCCGAGCGGATGGAGCACTCGTTCGCGATGCCCGCCTCGCTCGAACAGGCCGGCGGAAAATAGCCGATGAGCGTCTTCCCGCCGTCGACGCAACCCTGAACGGCCTCAGCTGCATCCTTCTTTGCCTGGGCTATTTCTTCATCAAGACCGGCCGCTGGCGCGCCCACGGCTACACCATGGTCACCGCCACCGTCGTCTCCACGGCTTTCCTCGTCTGCTATCTCACCTATCACTATCTCCACGGCGTGCACACCACGCGCGCTCACCACGCGCCGCACTGGCTCCGATATACTCTATCTGATCATCCTCTTCCCCCACCTGCTGCTGGCGATGGTGATGCTGCCGATGATTTACCTGACCCTGCTCCGCGCCTATCGCCGCGATTGGATCAACCACCGCCGCATCGCGATCCCAACCTTCTGGATCTGGCTGTACGTTTCGGTCACCGGCGTGGTGATCTATTTCATGCTCTATCACACGAGCCTCGCGACATAGCGCTCACATCCCCGCGAAATTCGCCAGAATCCTCATCCCCACCTTCTGGCTCTTCTCCGGGTGAAACTGCGTCGCCATCACATTATCGCGCAGAATGCTGCTGACGAACGGCCGGCCATAATCCGTCTCTGTCGCAACCACCGATGGATCATCCGGAACCACATGATACCCATGCACAAAATAAACACCGCCCCCAACCGGCACATCCGCCAGCAGCGGCGACGCTTTTTTCACAACCAATTGATTCCATCCCATGTGCGGCACCTTCAGCCCGAGCGTGGAATCCACATCAAACCGCACGCATTTCCCGCCGATGATGCCCAGGCCCTGGTGCTCTCCATCCTCGATACCCGACATCGACGAGCATTTGCAATCCCAGGCAGATTCCCAGAAATAATTTGCCCCGATTGATGTGCCGCACAATCGCCTCGGCCAGATTCCGCTCGCGCAGCGTCGCAATCGCATCCCGAAACGCCCCAACCCCCGGCAGCACAAGCCGGTCCGCCCGGTCAATTTCCTCCGGCCGAGAAATAATCGCCGCCTCCGTGCCAACGCGCGCAAACGCCTTCTGCACCGAGCGCAGATTGGCCATCCCATAATCCAGAATCGCAATCGACATAGCTCAGATGATTATATGCCCCATCGACACCCGAGCGAAGCGAAGAGCAATTCTCACCCTTGCGCGAAGGATCGCCAGAACTTTTTCAGGCAAGCCAACGGTCTTAACGGCGGCAGGGACTTTTCCTATACGAGTCGGGACCCCTAAATCGTCACCAGGAATGCAACCGACCATAATCTTAATTTATTAATCTTAAAACTTACTTATTTTCTCCCAGCCCAATCCGATCCCCTTCAACAGGCTTCGTCTGCAACATCGCCGCCTTCGCCTTGAGTTCCGCCACATCGCTATGCATCTGCGCGGCCGCATTTCGCTTTCGAAGTTCCCGGATTTGCCGCAATGTTCCAAACGCCATCCGCACCAGCAGTGTCCCCAGCACGCCTACCAGCAGCATGCTGACGATCAATTTCAGCACCGTCGTCTGAACCTCTTCCTGGCCAAACCAAACCCAGATGGAGGCGGGCTTATTCGAATTGTTGAACACAAAGATCAGCAGAAAAATCATCACCAGCGAAAAAATGACGATCTTCGTCCAGATTTTAATTTTAAGCCAAAGGTTTTGCATATATGCTCCTTATGGCAATACTCTGGCGACATCAGCCAGATCAATTGCATCGCAGTCCCGGCCGAAAATAATCCGCGATTGGCGTATAAAATAGCATGACAACTCCCGTCGCCAAACTCAAATAAGGCCCATACGGAAGTTGCCGCTGCGACCGGGTGGCCAGCAGATAAATCCCCGCCAGGATCCCCATGAACGGCGCAATAAAAAATGCCACCGTCGCCGGCCCCGCGCCGAGGATCGCGCCGACGCCAAGCATCAAATGCACATCACCAAGCCCCATCGCCTCTTTGCCGAGTGCGTACGAGCCCAGAATCCGCGTCAGCCAGACGACGAATCCGCCGACCATTCCGCCCAGAATCGCCCCGAGCGATCCATTCAGCCAATCGATCTTCGCCGCGTCATACCACATATGCCGCACCGCCGGGACATGCGTATGCAGCAGCCACTGACGACTGCCCCCAGCACCAGCGGCGGCATCAAAAACAACATCTCCTTGCGAATCTCCGCCCGCACCTGCCCGCGCGTAAATTCCGGCTGAATCGCAACATGCCTCTTCGCCCGCTTCCTTCGCCGCTCTTCCAATTCCGCGCGCTCCGCATCCAGCAGATTCCCTACCGGAAAACTCAGCGGCAATATCTTCATCTGCAATAGCACAATGCTGATCACCAGCCCAACGCCCGCCCCAACCGACAGCGCCAGCGCAAACGGCGGATCAATCACCGATCCCGCCGATCCCGGTTGATCGATCAACCCATGAACGACAACCCCCGCCCCCGCCAGCCACCACGGAATCCCGGCCGGAATAATGAACAATTCCGCGTCGATCAGGCTCGCCGCCAGCAACCCCGCGACCAGCACCATGTACAAACCATAAATCGGCCACTGCTCGGCATGGCTCGTCATGCCCCGCGGCCCCACGTGCGCCATGAAAAACATCACGTAATAAAAAACAAACAGCAACCCGGTGATCGCTTCGACGATCGGATATCCCGCCGAGATCGGCTGCCTGCAATACCGGCATTTTCCCCGCAGAAGAATCCATCCAAACACCGGAATATTGTCATACCACGCCAGCCGCGTCTCACATTTCGGGCATCGCGACGGCGGCGTTGCCAGCGAAATCTCCCGCGGCAGCCGATAGACCACCACGTTCAAAAAACTTCCAACGCATGCCCCGATCGCGAATAAAAATAGAATAAAAAACGCGTGCGGCATGCGGAAATAACTTTCAATCGTTGCCGAGCAATTTCGCCAGGCGGTCGGCCGCCTGCTCCGGCGACAGATTCGTCACGTCGAGTCTCCGCCGACATCGGCGCTCTATAGATCGGCTCGCGCCGCTCCAGCACCGCTTCGATTTCTTCGATCCCCCCTCCCAGGTTCGTCAGATTGGGCCGATTATCGGATGTTCCCGGGTCCCTCTGGATTCGCCGGAGCAATTCGTCTGGCTCGCAGCGAAGGTAGATCATCCGATGCCCGCCGCTTTTCAGCGACTTTTGATTTTCTTCCCGTATCACGGCGCCGCCTCCCACGGCGATCACGCAATCCTTCTTCGTGATCTCGGCAATGACCGCCATTTCAATCTTGCGAAATCCCTCTTCCCCCTCAGCCAAGAAAATCTCCCGGATCGACCGCCCGGCCTTCTCCACGATTTGCAGATCGCAATCCACAAACGGTTTCTCCAGCCGTTCGGCGAGCATCCGGCCCACGGTCGTCTTTCCGCTCCCGCGATATCCGATCAAAACAACGCCCATTGCATTCAATATAGGCGGCTCGATTCTTCACCGCCATTGCAATTGATTTCCATACCCCTCTAGAATGCTGGGACGCAGTGAAGGAAACGATCACGCTCAACTTCGACGGCGGCAGCCGCGGCAATCCCGGATCGGCCGGCATCGGCGTCGTTCTCGCCGCCGAGGACGCCACGCCCCTCGTCACCATCGGCAAATACATCGGCCGCGCCACCAACAACGTCGCTGAATACATGGCCCTGATCGTCGGCCTTCGCGAAGCCGCCAAGCTCGGGCGCCGCAAGCTTCAGGTCCGCGGCGACAGTGAACTCGTCATCAAGCAAATGCTCGGCGAATACCGCGTCAAAAACCCTGCGCTCAAGTCGCTGTTCGATCAGGCGCAGGCCCTCGTCCAGGATTTTGAATCCGTCAACTTCGCCCACAATCTCCGACATCACAATTCCCTCGCCGATCGCCTCGCCAATCTCGCCATGGACCGCAAGGCGGATGTTGAAGATGTGGATGATGTCCCGCCGCCCCCCGAGCGCAGAGGCCCGCAGCGCCTTTCCTGCCAATCCTGCGGCTGCGAGATCGAAGTGAAAACCCCGCCCAACCCAAAAAAGCCCGGACACTTTATTTGTCCCTGCGGCACGCGCAATGAGCTAGGATATGTGCAGAACAGGAAACCGAAATGTCTGACCAAACCCGCGAATCGAACAGTTCCGCAAGATGGCCGAGGCCGATCCAAGCAACGAGCTTGGGCATTTCTCGCTCGGCAAAGCCTATCTCGACGCCGGACAAACCGCCCCGGCCATCCAGTCCTTCCAGCGGGTCATCGAACTGAATCCCGAATATCGCCAAGGTCTACCAGCTGCTCGCCGACGGCCCTGCTGAAGGAAAACCGAAAACCCGAAGCGATCGAACGCCTGACCAAAGGCGTCGACGTCGCCGCCGCGCGCGGCGATCTGATGCCGAAAAACGAAATGATCACGATGCTGAAAGAACTCGGCGCTCCCGTTCCCAGGCGCTCGCCGTCGCCGCCGCTCCGCAGCAAGCCGTCGGCGAAGGGCAGGTTCTCTGCAATCGCTGCGGCAGAGTCAACCGCAAACTCGCCGAGCCGCCGTTCAGCAACGCCCAGGGAAAATTGATTTAGGAAAAAATCTGTGCCGATTGCTGGCGCGAATGGATCGGCATGGGGACGAAGGTCATCAACGAGCTGCGCCTTCCGCTGTCCGATCCGCAGGCCCAGAAAATTTTCGATCAGCACATGCGCGAATTTCTGAATCTCTGATAACGCCCGCATCTCCCGCCCGCGTTTTCAGCGATTCCACCGCGCCTGAATCCGCCGCGTCGCCTCCACAATCCCTGTCTGCGAATCCGCCAGATCGCCCAGATCGCACCGGCGGCCCGAACGCGATCGATCCCGGTGCTCGGCATGATAAAATGCCTCGATCATTTCCCGATTCCGCTGCGTCCCATCCAGATAAGCCGGATAAACCGGGGCCCGCGTCTTCATCGCCAGCAATCCGATCCCGCTTTGAAACGGCATCATTTCATCGCGATGTTTCGATTCTCCCCTCGGGAAAAACGCCCAGCACGTATCCCGCTGCCAGCACGCGCATCGCCGCCCGCGTCGCCGCCATGTCCCGCCTGCCCCGCTCCACCAGAATCACCCCGACCGTATCAAACACCCACCGCATCGGCTTGATACTCGAAATATTCCTTGGCCATCATCCAGCGGATCAGCCGCGGGCTGAACGCCTGCAGCAGCAGCGGATCGATGCTGCTGGTGTGATTGCAAACGAGAATCGCCGGCCCCGTCGCGCGGCAATCGGCACGGCGTGCGTCGCCGAAGTCCCGTGATACGCCCGCGCTAAGGCTCCCCGCCCACGCACGGCAGAAGCGATACCACAGATCATCCTCTCGCCGCGAAAACACTTTGCGCTCAACATTCACGGCGGGGGAGATACTCAATGCGGATAGTAAGTGCAACGTCTGGCGTTCCCCATAAGGCGACGCGACAATCCTACCTCGTGAGCCGCGTTCTGGTCATCACCAATAATCTCCAGCAGGCGGCCTTTCGTCTTCGCGTACAATCGCTCGTCCAATTACTCCAGCAGCGGGGGTCACGCTCGACATCCACGTCCGCCCGCGCAAATCCTCGCCCGCCGCCAATTACTCGAAATCCGCGTCGGAATACGACGCCGTTCTTCTCCAGCGCAAGATGCTCGAGTCCCGGTCGATACCCGCCTGCTCCGCAAAAACGCCCGCAAATTTTTTTACGATGTCGATGATGCCGTCATGTATCACAGCCGACCCGTCGGCATGATCAAGCGCTGGCAAACCTGGCGCCGGTTTCTCGCCACCGCCCGATTCGCCGATCACGTCGTCGCCGGAAACGAATATCTAGCCGATCTCTTTCGCCGCCACGGCTCGCGTGCGACAGTGCTCCCCACGGTCGTCGATCCGGCCCACTATCAGGTCAAATCGCACGCGCGAGACGGATGCGCCCACACTGGTCTGGATCGGCAGCAAATCCACATTGCCCTATCTCCGCCAATTCGCCCCAGCTCTGGCGGCAGCCAAAAAGCGTGTCCCGGGCCTGCGACTGATCACCATCGCCGATGAACCCCTCACGCATCCGCCGGTTCCCAGCGAACATATCGACTGGTCCGAGCAGACCGAATCCGCCTGCGCTCTGCCGCGGCGACATCGGCATCGCCCCAACGCCAGAAGATCGACTGGACCCTCGGCAAATGCGGCTTCAAGATCATCCAGTACATGGCCGCCGGACTCCCCGTCATCGCCAGCCCGGTCGGCGCGAATGCCCAAATCGTCATGCCCGGCGAAACCGGATATCTTCCCGAAGAAATAGCCGAGTGGGGCGATGCCGTCGCCGCCCTCGCGACAGACCTGCCCAAACGCCGGACGATGGGAGCCGCCGCCCGCACCGAGCCGAAGAATTTTTCTCCATCAACCGCGCGGTCGATTTCTGGACAACCCTGCTGGCGTGAAACTCATCGGCTTACCAGCGCCGATGCACAATCACCACGCCCCCGACATATCCGTACGGCCCTGGATATCCCCAGTAAGGATAAGGCCCATAGTCATAGTAATACGTGGGATAATCCCGGTGGAAATAAGCCCCCTGACCGACGATCTTCCCATCGATCTGCACGCGCCATCGAAGCTGCAGCGAACTGTAGTCCGAGTCGTAGTACGAATGCCCCGGCGGAAATGGAAAGTAAGCCGTGACATACGCGCTCTGCCCCTGAGCGAGAGGCACCGGGTCCGGCGGACGGATGATCGGCGCCGAATATTTCTGCAATTCCCCGTTGCTCAACTCCATCGTCGTAGGTGAAAAAACCACCGACCCCGGCCCGTTGTTATCAATGCGCAATCGAACTTCGATGGACGGAGGAATCTGCTCGCTCGGATCGTCATAGCGCACGCCGATGATCGATGCCATCGCCGACACCGGCGGATTCTGCTGCGGCGGGGTCGGCGGCACATCCGCCACCGCCGGCCGCGGAACAAACGAAACATCGCTGACATATTGAGAGCATCCAACAGCCAGCGACAACGCGAGACATACCCCAACGCAATACCAGGTTCGCATCCTCATGCCGGGATTATAGCACCACACTCTTTTCAGCGGGAAGGTGTGATTTCGCCGCCGCAATTTCTCATCCGCCCGGCCTCCGTCCATTATTTTTGAGCTTCTTCACCCCCTGCGTCCGATATATCAAAACCGGCCCAGGCGCAAAATCGCCCGGGCGTGCCACAGGAGATGCAATGTCGTCGGCAATTGCGAGTTTAGGCGGACCGAGCCTTGCCCAATGGGTGCGTAAAGCATCGAAGGGGATCGCCCACGCCGCAGCCGCCGTTTCCAACGCGGCGGCCGGCTCAACCACGGGCGCTCAAGGCCTGAGTGCCGGAACATTCCTCAGCCAAATCCAGCAGGCAGTCACCACCGCGCTGCAATCATCCCCCCAAAGCGATGGCGCGAGCAATCCGAATCAGGTCGTCCAGGATGCCATCACCCAACTTCTGAAAATATGGGCGTCGGCTCCGGCTCCTCTGCCGCGGCTACTACCTCCGCGACAACAACCCCCGCCCAGGGCGCTCCAACCGCGTCGGCCAACCAGGCCTTCACCAGCCTACTTCAATCGGTTGGAATCACCCCTCAGCAATTTCAGGCGGATTTCCAGGCAGCCGTTCAGAACGCCAAAGGCGGCTCGTCGAGCTCGGGCACCGCACTCGGCGGCCTGCCGATCGGATCGGTTTTAGATGTCACGGGTTAGAGTGGTTGAACCGCTATAGCTCGCCGGGCGATGCGATCGCGATAAATCTCTTCCAGCCGATCCATGTGCGCATCAAACGACAAACTCGGCCGCAGCGCTAAACAGGCCTCATGCATCGCCTGCCGTTTCGCCGGATCGAGAAATTGCCGCATCGCCTCCGTCAGCGCGCGCACATCTGCCGGATTAGCCAGCACATAACCGTGTGTTCCATCGGTCATGATCTCGCAGGCCCCGTTAAACACCGTGCTGATGACCGGCAATCCCATCGCGAGTGCTTCCAGCACGACCAGGCTGCACGAATCATGCCGCGTCGGCAGCACAAAAAAATCGCTCGCCGCGTAAAAATCCGCCACCCGGTCGTCTGCCCCGCGAAGATCATCTTATCATCACACCAAGACGCTTGGCCTGATCCCGGCTGCGGCTCGGATCATCCTGCCCGACCACCAAAATCGTCGGCGCCGCCGCCAGCGATGTCTTGGCAAGGTTCGCCGTCGCCGCGATCACCTCGGCCAATCCCTTCCGCTCGAAATGCTGAGCGATCATCAGCGCCACCGTCGCATCCGGCGGAATCCGTATCGCTTTCGAATCACCTGACGGCCGGTCAAATGCTTGCGCCGGATCGAAAGCGTTCAGATCGGTCCCGTTGAAAAGCTTGACGAGTTGCCCCGAGATCTCCGGATAATATTTCAGGATCATCCCTTTGACGTAATCCGAGAGGCAAATAATAAACGGCTTATCCGGCCCATGAAGCAGCGCCTCTTCAACCATCGCGAAAAGCTGGCGCTTGCGGTTGAGACGGTTGGCCAACTGCGCCACGCCCGGCGGAGCCGTCGGCCGGGACAAATGCGACTCCAGCGCCGCCTTCGCCATCCCCGCATGCGGATGATAAATATCGCAGTGCCGCACCGGCAGCATCGAATGGACGAGGTCATATTTCTGCCCGCGCAGATGGGCATCCAATGAATTCAGGAAGATGGGAAATCGCCCGGCACGCGTAGGAGCCTTGGCGTCAAGCGTAACGAATTTCACGCCGGCGATCGGCGAACCAAATCGAGTTGAAATCAGATCGACCTGATGCCCGCGCAGCCAGCCCCGCGGCCACGTCAGCGGTATATCGCTCGGCCCCGCCGCGCTGCGGGTCAGCATTAAAGATGATCAGCCCAATATTCATGGGCCAGCGTTATACACCAAATCCAGGCCGGCCGATGCGATCTATGCCGCCGCGGCCTG
Source organism: uncultured Phycisphaerales bacterium (assembly GCA_963773725.1). GTDB lineage: Bacteria > Planctomycetota > Phycisphaerae > Tepidisphaerales > Tepidisphaeraceae > PALSA-1353. The sequence continues at coordinate 339,467 of CAVZCA010000003.1, read as the reverse complement.
ATTCATCGAGGATCCGCATGGCGGATTTCGATGCTTTCAACTGAGTCGACGATTCGCTCGTAGCCAATGGCGCATCCGTGAAAAGCGCTTCCCATTGCGCCGGCGTCAACATGACGTAATTGTGCCGTGAAACCGTCTTCGCGGGCGCACTGCTCTGGGCCGGCGTCGACTTGGTGGTGGAAGAAACCGGCAGCGAAACCGAATTACCCGAAATCGGCAACACGTTCACCGCCGGTAAATTCGTGGTTGGGACATCAAGCAAATTCCCCGCCGTCGAAATGGCAGCTCTGACCGTCGGGCCAAAGTTCCGCCATAGATTTCCGGGTAACCCGTGAATGTATTCCCCTCCTGCGTCAGGACGACGCTTTCATCCACGTTGATCCCGGCCGCGCCGCTGCGGCCGCCGAGCCCAGGTTGAACGTGTTGGAGTTCAGCACCAGGTTCGTCGTCGCGGTGCCGATATTGGAGATCAAAACACCCGCCTGATCGTTCGTCGTCTTGTTTTCCTCGACAATGACATAGAAATGTTGATTGCTCTGATCGACCTGGTCCGTCAGTAAAAATGCCGTCTCCGATGCCGTATTGATTTGATTGTCCCGCGCAATCACACCCAGGAGGCCGATGTGGCCGGACGTTCCATCGTTATTAAGAATGATGCCTATCTGTACGTTGGTAATGGTGTTGTTCCGGAACAGATTGAAGTACCCGGGCGGCGACCTGTCCGTCGCTGTCCAGGGCCGCGTCAAAGATTCCGTACCGCATGTTGCTCATCGTGTTTGAGTCCACGATGAAATTCAGACCTCCGCCCCAAAGCTCAACGCCTGCCGATGCCGTGTCGGTCACGCCCTTGCCCTGCAGCGTGTTCTGATAGACGACCACCCCGTCAACTACCTCTCCCAGAGTGATCACGCTGGAGGCGTCGGGAGTTACCGGCCATCCGCCTGCGAGCGTCATGACGCCCGTCGCGGGATTGTATCCCGTGATCCGAACATGCTCCCCCACACCGTCGCCGGCCACGACCATCGCTTCAAATCCCGCCCCCGTGAATCCACCGGTCAAACCGGTCATCGTCAACGTATTGGCAGTCGCCGACACAAATTTGGCGTTCGGCTCCTGCGATACCACCTGCCCCTCCCACATGATTTGCTCGCCCACGTTCTGGTCCGCATACGTCGGCCTCACGCCGAGGTCGATCGTGGTGTTATCAGCGATATAAATCCCGCTCTCAGTTCCCCAGACGGCGTCCCCCACAAAAAATCGGCCCTTCGACCATCCCGCCCCGGAATTCGGATTGGAATTGTTGTAATCCTGCGCCGTGCAATTCGTGATGCTGATGTCGCTTCCTCCCCACGAATAGAGCAATGAATTGGAGTCGTTGGTGCCGTAAAAATTGCACCCATTGATAAACAGTTCCGAAGCCGTTCCCAGAAAACTTCCCGAGCCGATCATGTCGCAGTCATCGAAGAAGACCAGATTGTCGGCGTGAATATCAAAATACTGGGTCTGGTTTGCGTTGAACGTCACGTTGTCGAAATTCAGGTTAGTAAGGAACCGCCCATACATCAAAAACGGTAGCGCCACATTGTTGGAATTCAGCGTCAGGTTCTTCACCTGCGAATTTGATGAGAGCCACAGCATGGCATACGGCGCAGCCGCCCCATTCGCTAACGGTGCTTCGATGATATTGGTCTTCCCCTGCCCGTCACCCAGAAGCTGCTCCGATCCCAGAGTGATCTGTGTCACGAGATAGTTCCCCGCCGGGACATAGATCGTGGCGTTGGTCAATTTGTTCGCCGCCGTAATCGCTGCCGCGAATGCCGCCGTATCATCGGTCACGCCATCCCCCACCGCGCCGAACGATTCAACGTTAAGCACCGGGCCATTAAAAGCCACGGCGTTCGCCACCGTCAGCGTGACGGGGCTGCTCCACCCATATTCCCCGCCATGTCCGTTATGCACCCACACCTGGTAATTTCCATTGGTCAGATTTTCCGGCACGACAAAATCAACCTTGTACGGATTGGCGCTGACAACGCTCGCCCATTGCCCCGTATTGCTCCCTGCCTGCGTGATGAATACCCACGATGACCCATCAGACGCGGTGTACGTGAGGTTCTGCCCATAGACCGAAACAACCTGGCCCGCGTCGCCGAGTTTGGCCCCACCCACCACGCATCCGTCTTATTGATCTCGACAGGCGCGCTATACCCATCAGCGTTAACCGCCCAGAGCATATACATCGAATTGGGCGTGTTATTCTGGCCCAGCGTCACCGAGGCGATATTCGGACTGAGCTGGTCAATCGTATCCGACACCAGCGCCCGTTGGATGCTGTGGTTTGGCCATACGTTACAAATTGCGTGTCAGAATTTTGATCCGCCGCCGGCAGCGCCGACATCTGCGTCGCGCTGATGGATATGCTATCCCCCGGCCCGGCCGATTCGGTCCATGCCGCAATCCCCGGCGTACCTGCCGCAGGTGTCGTCGTCCCCGCCGGCGGCGTGAAAACGTCAAACCCCGCCGGAAGCGGCGGATTCGCCAGCGGCGCAATAATCGCCGGCATAGTCGGCAATGCCGACATCATCACCCTCTTTTCAAGCAGTTCGTATATCCCGGCGAAAGCGGCTTCACCAGAACGCAACAGATTTCTGGTCCTCATTGATAACTCCTCCAGGCTGACACATCGGCTCCGATCAAATCAAAGCGCATGCAATGTGAACTATTTCGCCTATTTTTCGCGAAAAACATTAACGCCTGGTCACCGCGGATTGCATGGGCCGGTCATGCCCGGCGTTCGTGTGATGCCATGTTTGCGTCGCTGGTAAAGATTGGCGCTTAGGATGGACCATAACGCAGCCGGAAGCGGCTTTGTCCGAAAATTGATATAATTCCTCCCTTTCATTGGAGGATCACTACTTATGCAATATCGAATTCTCGGCCGCACCGGCGTGAAGGTTTCCCCCCTCTGTCTCGGAACCATGAATTTCGGCGGACGCAGCACTCCCGCCGAATCCAAAAAAATCCTCGATCAATATCTCGAGCTCGGCGGAAACTTCATCGACACCGCCAACGTTTACAACGACGGCAAATCCGAAGAGGTCATCGGCGACTGGCTCAAAGACCGCATGACGCGCGATCAGATCGTCCTCTCCACCAAAGTCCACGGCCGCCGCTCCCCGAACGTGAATGACGCCGGCAATCACCGCTGGCACATCGTTCGCGAAGTAGAAAACTCCCTCAAACGCCTCAAGACCGAGCGCATCGATATCTACCACATCCACCGCCCCGACCCCGACACGCCGATCGATCAAACCTTGCGCCACTGGATGATTTAATCCGCCAGGGCAAAGTCTTGTATCTCGCCAGCAGCGTCTTCGCAGCGTGGCAACTCGCCGAAGCCCATTTCATCGCCCGCGAACTCGGCACCGCCCGCTTCGACATAGAACAACCCCAACTCAATCTAATCGACCGAAGAATCGAAACAGAAGTTCTCCCCTTCTGCCGCAAATACGAAATCGCCACCATCACCTGGGCCCCGCTAGCCCGCGGCCGCCTCACCGGCGCCTACACCCGCGGCGGCCGCAAAATCCCCGACGGCACCTGGTACAAAGCCCAGGGCAAAACCGATTTCCCCGCCGCCCAGTGGCCCCTCATGGAAGCGGTCGACAAACTAGCCGACAACCACAAAATCTCCTCCAGCCAATTCGCCATCGCCTGGTGCCTCCAAGTCCCCGGCGTCACCTGCCCAATCATCGGCCCGCGCACAGTCGATCAATTGCAGGACAACATGGCCGCCCTGAAAGTAACTCTATCATCCGACGAACTAAAAGCAGTCGACGCCCTGAATCCCCCAGGCGAGCTATGCCGCGACAGAAACATGGGCCCTGTCCCACGTTGAATTGCGAGAAGGCCCGCTGGAACGTTGTCAGGCCGGCCAGCGGCTCTCGCGGCGGCAGCGCCTGTTACATTCGAGTGAACGCCGTCGGTCGCCAAGAACGATGTAACGATCATCCGTCTCTTCCAACGCGATGGACCGCTGCTGGAGGCAAGACAATTTCTGAAAACAGGTGACTGTACCTGGTTTTCATCCGGAACTGACAGAGCGATGAGGCTTATCTGAATGGCATTCGTGACTGTCCCAAATGCCCAAGAAGGGTCAGGAGGGTCGAGACAGAGCAACCGTGACCCGGTATGTTATGCAAAATCGCTGACCATGTTCGTCGGCCAAGCCTCATATGGGAAATCCCGGATTAACCAGGCACGAGGGAACGAATGCTCAAGATCGACCGGTCCGCCAAGAAATTCGTCCGGCTTAGCCACAACTCACTTTCCGAGGTTGAGCTACAGGAACGGTACGACATTCAACGCATGATTCGCCAAAGCCCAGCGGAGTTTTTCGCGGAAATCGGCGAAAAGCTTTTGCTCGTTGGCGAAGAGATCTGCCCTACCGAGTTTTGCGACGACCGAATTGACTTGCTGGCGTCGATTCTCTTGGATCGGCAGTGGTTATAGAAATCAAACGAGGCAGCAATCGCTTTCAACTTCTCCAAGCGCTCTCTTATGCGGGAATGCTTGCGAAATGGCAACCTGACCGATTCATAACTGAACGAAGCACGCTGACGAACAAGACGTCGGAGGAAGTCAGAGACGAGATCGACGAATTTCTGGCCGAGGACGCGCAAGCGATTGGGCAGTCCCAACGGATCATCCTGTTGGCCGAGGGATATGACTTCGAAGTCTTGGTCACAGCAGAATGGCTTAACGAACAATACGGCGTAGATATTCGTTGCTATCGGCTGGTGTTGTCGGCTGATGGGACCAGTGAGTACGTAAACTGCGTTTGCATTTATCCGCCGCCTGAATTGACGCAACATGCGGAGGCCCGTGGCGGCACGCGAGGCGGACCAACGAAGCCCGCACGATGGACTAACTGGGATGATGCGCTTAAACAGGTGAGCAATCAGGATTTGGTCAAATTCTACAAAGACGAATTGCAAAAAAGTCGCGACAGCTATTTACGGAAACGGTCTCTCAGATACAGAATTCAAGGCAAAATTCGCTGGACGGTTTCGGTGCGCCAAAATTTGGCATACGTTTGGCAACACGGCCGTTTTCAGGATGATGCGAAATTTTGGGGCGGCAAACTGAAAGAATCACAAGAAGTGAAGCCAGTGAAGGAGAATACGCGGCTGCGATTTGTTCTTTCTAGTTCCACCGATTTTGAGAGATTCCTAGCCGCTATTACTGGCGAGCTGACGCAGGTGGCGTTTTTGGATGAGGACGCGGCTAACGCGGCCATGGAATGAGTGGAAAGTCAGGGACGAAAACCAGGGACAGCCACCTATTATCTTCCTACTCCCGCAAGTTTGGATCCTGCTTCTCTTCTTCTTTCGATTGGCAAAGCGTAAAATCGCCGGGTGCAACGCGGAAGTTAAAACGGAACCGCTTTGAATTAAACGCGAATATGAAAAATGGCGTGAACGCCCTCTTTCGTTGCTGTAATGTGGGGAATTAGGACTAGGGACAGTCACCCATTGCCGCGCCAGCAGCCGATCCAGAAAACACAAAGCCAGCTAGCCCGCCGGCATAACAAAAACCCCGGCAAATCCCCTCAACTTGTCTCCCCCCATCCACCCCCTATACTTTCCCAGCCCCTAAACACCGGCGTTGGAGCAGTTTGTAAATGGACCGCTTACCCTTCCTCGATCTCGCCAAACAGCGCGTCGTCGTTCTCGACGGCGCGATGGGGGCCACTCTCCAGACATTCCCCCTCGACTTGAAACGCGACTGGTGCGGCCAGGAAAACATCTCCGAAGTCCTCAACCTCACCCGCCCCGACGTCATCCAGGAGATCCACGAAGGCTTCCTGGCCGTCGGCTGCGACGCGGTCGAGACCAACACCTTCGGCGGCAGCAAGATCGTCCTCGCCGAAGCCGGCCTGGCGGACCGCACCTTCGAAATCAACCGCATCGCCGCCCAGATCGCCCGGCGCGCCTGCGATCATTTTGAAACCCCCGACCGCCCCCGATACGTCGTCGGCTCCGTCGGCCCGGGCACCAAAATCGTCACCCTCGGCCAGACCACTTGGGACGTGATGGAGGAAAGCTTCTACCGAGCAGATGCGCGGCCTGATCCAGGGCGGCGCCGATGTCCTTCTGATCGAAACCCAGCAGGATTTGCTGGCCATCAAATGCGCCATCGCCGCCGCCAACCGCGCGTTTGCCGAAGTCGGCCGCCGAACGTCCCGATCATGGTGCAGGCCTCGTTCGACCAGCAAAACGGCGGCAGAAATGCTCACGGGCTCCGATCCCTCCGCCCTCGTCGCGGCGATCGATCCCGTTCGACGAGAGTCGACGTCCTCGGCCTCAACTGCGCCTTCGGCCCATTCGAACTGACCGAGATCGATCCGCTACATCTGCGAAAATTGGCCGCGCTTGGTCAGCGTCCTGCCCAACGCCGGCCTGCCGGTCATGGTCGACGGCAAAGCCGCATTTCCCGATGACCCCGCCCGATTTCACCAAGGGCATGATGCGCTTTGTCGAGGAATTCGGCGTCAACATCGTCGGCGGCTGCTGCGGCACCATGCCCGAGCATCTGAAGATGCTCGTGCGAAGCCGTCGGCATGCCGCCCGCCGAAAACGCGCACAGCTCACCGTCAAGGCCGCAGGTCTCGAGCCTGATCAGCGCCGTCGATATCCGGCAGGACAACAGCTATCTGATCGTCGCCGAGCGCACCAACACCAACGGCTCGCGCCAGTTCAAACGCCTGCTGCAGGAGGAAGACTGGGACGGCCTGGTTTCAGCATGGCCCGCGACGAGATGCGCGAAGGCTCGCACATGCTCGATGTCTGCGTCGATTTCGTCGGCCGCGACGGCGTGCGCGACATGCACGAAGTCGTCAGCCGCTACGTCAACGCTCATGCCCGGCCCCGCTCATGCTCGACAGCACCAACCCCGCCGTCATGGAAGCCGGCCTGAAGCTGGCCGGCGGGCGGTGCATCCTGAATTCGATGAACCTCGAAGACGGCGAAGAACGCGTCGCCCACATCTGCGCGCTGGCCAAGAAATACGGCGCGGCCGTCGTCGCCGGCACCATCGACGAAGACAAGCTCAACGCGATGGCCCGCACCGCCGAGCGCAAGATCTCCATCGCCACGCGCATCCGCGATCTGGCGGTCGACAAATACGGCCTGCGCGACGAAGACATCCTGTTCGATCCGCTGGTGCTGCCGATCAGCACCGGCATCGAAGAAGACCGCCGCAACGCGCTGGAAACCATCGAAGGCACGCGGCGGATCTTCCAGCGAACTGCCCAATTGCCATACGGTCGTCGGCCTGTCGCAACGTCAGCTTCGGCCTGAAGCCGGCCGCCCGCGTCGTGCTCAACAGCGCGTTCCTGCACGAACTGCGCGAAGCGGGCCTGACCGGCGCCATCGTTCACGCGTCAGAAAATCCTGCCGAAGAACCGGATCGCCGACGAGCAGTGGAACGCGGCGCTGGATCTGATCTACGACCGCCGGCGCGAAGGCTTCGATCCGCTGACGCATTTCATCGCCCTCTTCCCCGATGGCACGGAACGCCGCGACGGCAGCAAAGCCGCGGATGACAATCTGCCCATCGAGGAGAAGCTCAAGACGCACATCATCGACGGCGAAAAACGCGATCTGATCGAGCATCTCGACGAGGCGCTGAAGAAATATTCGCCGCTGGAGATCATCAACGACATTCTGCTCGAAGGGATGAAAGTCGTCGGCGATCTGTTCGGCAGCGGGCAGATGCAGTTGCCGTTCGTGCTGCAAAGCGCCGAGACGATGAAGGCCGCCGTCGCCCACCTCGAACCGTTCATGGAAAAAGTCGAGGGCCAGAGCAAGGGCAAGATCGTCCTGGCCACCGTCAAGGGCGATGTTCACGACATCGGCAAGAACCTCGTCGACATCATCCTGACCAACAACGGCTACACCGTCTTCAACCTCGGCATCAAGCAGCCGGTGCACGACATCCTCGAGGCCGCCAGCGAGAAAAAGGCCGACGCCATCGGCATGAGCGGCCTGCTGGTCAAAGCGTCGCGCGTGATGAAGGAAAATCTCGAAGAGCTGAACGCCGCAGGACGTGCAAGTCCCCGTGCTGCTCGGCGGGGCGGCCCTGACGCGCGATTATGCCGAGGACGATCTGGCCGAGCTCTACAACGGCCCGCTGCTCTATTGCAAGGACGCCTTCGAAGGCCTGCACGTGATGGACGCAATCGCCGGCGGCAAAGTCGAAGCAGCCGTCGATCGCAGCAGCGCAACGCGCCGCAACGCCGCAAAACGCTGCGCGCCGAAAGCGATGAGAAATTCGGCCACATCATCGCCGGCGCCGGCGACGATGCGACCGCCGATCGCAACGACAATCCCGTCCCGCTGCCCCCGTTCTGGGGCCGCCGGATCGTCACCGAATATCTCCGCCGAGCACATCTTCCCGTACATCAACCCAGACGCCCTGTTCAGCGGCCAATGGGGATTCAAGCAGAAAGGCTCAACCGCCGAACGAGTACGACCGACTGATCGACGAAAAAGCCGAGCCGGTCTTCGAAGCCCTCAAGCGGCAGGCGATCGATCGAAGAAGCTCATCGAGCCCAAAGTCGTCTACGGCTATTTCCCCGTGCAGTCCGAAGGCGACGATCTGATCGTCTATCACACCGAAGAATTCCCGGCTGCACCTGCCACGCCAACGCCGGCAAATGCAGCCGACGCCGCCGCGAGTGGATGCGCTTCACGCTTCCCGCGCCAGAACCGGCCGCCGGCGCTTGTGCATCGCCGATTTCTTCCGCATCGAAGACATCCGGCGAATTCGATGTGCTCGGCGTCCAGCTTGTCACCGTCGGCGACCGCGCCACCGAAGCTCGCCGAGAAGCTCCGCCAGGCCAACAAATATCAGGATTATCTCTACCTCCACGGCTTCGGCGTCGAATCCGCCGAGGCCCTGGCCGAATTCTGGCACAAGCGCATGCGCCAGGAACTGGGCTTCGGCAGCGAAGACGCCGCCGAGCATCGACGAGCTGTTCCACCAGGGATATCGCGGCAGCCGCTACAGCTTCGGCTACCCCGCCTGTCCCGAATCTGGAAGACCGCGCTAAAATCGTCGAACTGCTGCAGCCCGAAGCCATCGGCGTGCAGCTCAGCGAGAACTTCATGCTCGTCCCCGAGCAGTCCACCGATGCGCTGGTCGTGCATCATCCGCAGGCGAAGTATTTTGATGCGTGAAGCCCTGAAATAGGGTAACTTGCCAGCGGCGAGTTTTGCGGTCATTTCTGATTGTGCAATAGCTATAGGCAGCTAATGCCAGCGAGCGCGTATCCATGAGTGATTTCTCTGTCCGGTCGGGCATATACAAACCGTCTCTCCCGGTGTCGCTCATTTTTTGCGTCATTCTCGGCGCGCTCGTCGCCTGGTTGCGGCTGGGGGTTTTCGAGCACACCTCCGTCGGAATCGGATACGCCCTCCCGATCGTCCTCGTCGGCTGGACCCGCCGCCGCCCGCTCGTCTGGCTCATGTGTCTTCTCTTCTGTGCGATGGCCCTCTTTAAGTTCAGGCTGAACATCAACACCAGCACGGCGACGCCGAACCAGAGAATTCTCGGCTTCGTGCTGCTCATGGCCGATATGTTTATCGTCGCCGCGATTGTCGATCTCGTTCTGCGGCGTGAGCGCTCTCCTGGAATTGGGCCGCCACGAACTGCACCGCAGGGGACAGGATTTGAAATTCAGCAACGAGGGGTTGCGCGAGCGACAGGAAATCACCGAAACACTTCTGAAGCTGTCGCGATCTCTCACGGCCGGCCTGAGCCGCGAGGCATTCACCGCCATCGCCGGCACCGTTCACCGCCTCCTCGGCGCTTCAACCGCCATCGCCATGTGGGAGCTTCGGGGTCAGGACGTGAAGGTGATTGGCCACGACGGGTTCCCCGCCGACAAGCCCCAAAGCATCGAAGCCCCCAATCAAAGCGGGTTCGCTCGTCTCGTGACGCAGGTTCAAAAACCGGTCGCCATCGGCAATGTCGCGCTTCGCCCCGATCTGGGCATGACGCCCGTCGCCGCCGCTGAAGGTTTTCAAGCCATACTCGGCGCGCCTCTCAAATTGGAAAACAAAATCGTCGGCGCACTCGTGATTTACAGTCCTCGGGTCCGCCCCTGGACCGAAACCGACATCTCCCTGGTCGAATCCCTCGCCGCCCAGGCCTCGGTGAGCGTCGCCGCCACCCGTCTTTTGGAGCAGATCGAAAACGAGCATAAGGAATTGCAGACCATTCTCGATACCGTTCCCTTCGGGATTGTCCGCCTTGATGCAAAAACATCCCGCCTGATCTGCAATTCAGCCGGCGCTGCGATGCTGGGAATTCCCGAGATCAGCCAGGCCGTCCCGGGAACCTGGCCCCAGGCGAAGCTGGTCGGCGTCTCCGGAGAAATTCCGCCGGGCGAAGACCCGCTCACGCGCCGCCTGCGCGGCGAAGTGACCGTCGCGATGGAACTCGAACTCCATCTCCCCAGCAGCTCTAAAATCAGCATCATCTGCAACGCCGCCCCCATCCGCGACCGCTCGGGCGTTATCTCCGGCGCCATCGGCGCTTTCATCGATGTCTCCCGAAAATCATCCAGCGAGAAATCAGATCGATGAAACCGGCGTCAGTGGCGTTTCGCGTCATCGGTGAATTCAATCGCGCGGATGTCATCACCAAATCGGTCAATGACACTCGTCTCACAAACCCCGAAATCGAAAATCAAATCGAGCAGGCCTGGCAAGAAGCGCGATCCCACCCCGGCATGAAATTATTCGACGGTCCCCTCTGCCGCCTCGAACGTTTTCACGCCGGCAAAACCCTCGAATTGGAACTCAGCCACACCTCATACAAAATCTTCTGGGGCACAAACCTTTCTCATCCCGATCTCGCCGATCGATTCGGCCCCGAAGCCCTGGCCAATCCCGTCGGATTAAGCTGCGCCCTGGAAAGTTCCGACGGCTATTTAATGCTCGGCCGCCGAAACGCCTCACTCGCATATTATCCGCTGAGAATCCACCCATTCGCCGGATCGCTCGAGCCGGCCGCGCAGGTCGATGTATTCGCCAACATCGAGCGCGAACTAGCCGAGGAACTCGCCTTCACCGCGCACGATATCGATCGCATCACCTGCATCGGATTGATCGAAGACCTTTCCCTTCACCAGCCGGAACTGGTTTTCAGCGTCCAATCAACTCGATCGCGCAAGAGATCGAGCAAACGCTCGACGCCGCCGAGCACGACGCATGCGTCGCCATCGAATCCCGGTCCGATCGACTGGAAATCGCCCTGAACGATCCAGCCCTCACGCCCGTCGCTCTCGGAACATCGCTCCTGTGGGGCAGAAGCCATTTCGGCGAGGCATGGTTTGACGCGGCCAATCGTGCGGTTAACCTCCGCTCTACATGAACCTCACCGAGGAACTTCACACCGCAACCGAGCTCGCCCGCACGGCCGGCGCTCTCGTCGCCGAGCAATACGGGAAAGTCGATCGTCTCCTCAAACGCCATAACGAAGCCGTCACCGAAGCCGACCGCGCCAGCCAGCGCCTGATCGTCGCCGGCCTGCGCCGAAAATTCCCCGGCGATGGAATCGTCGGCGAGGAAAACGAGACCGGCGACGCCATTACCTTCGATGTCCCCAAACCCTCCGGACGAAACTGGGTCATCGATCCCATCGACGGAACCAACAATTTCATCGCCGGCCTCGGTGTCTTCGGCGTCTGCATCGGCCTGCTAGACGCCGGCAAACCCGTCGTCGGCGTCGTGTATGACGTCACCCGCGATCAGCTCTTCGCCGCCGCCAGCGGGCAGGGGGCCTGGCTCGGATCGCAGCGCCTCAGCGTCAATAAATCCCCGCTCGGCGACAGCGCCATGCTCATGCTCACCAGCAATCTCCTCGGCCCCGACAAAAAAGCGCCCGTGTATGCCATGCGCTGGCTCAATCAAAGCAACTGGAAGATTCGCATGCTTGGCTCCGCCGCGATGGAGGCGATGCAGGTCGCGATGGGCGTCGCCCACGGCGCCGTCACCCTCAACGGAAAACTCTGGGACATCGCCGGACCGGCCGCCATCGTCATTGAGGCCGGCGGCATCGTCACCGATCCGCGCGGACAGCCCATCTTCCCCTTCGATCTCACCGGCTATTCCGGCGCAAAGGTCCCCTATCTCATGGCCGGTCCCGCCGCCCATCCGGAGCTTCTCAGCGAAATCCGGAGATAGGATGGAACCAGTGCAGCCGATCCGGGCCAAATCGGTTCCGTCATTCGGACTGGTCTGGCTCCTGACGATCATCTCCGCCGCCATCATCTTTCCCATCGTTTCGGTCCTCTCGATCAACTATTACAAAACCGAAGACCCCGCCTGGATCGACCTGCTCTATCGCCAAAAACAGATCGCGCTCGCAGCGCCGGACATCGGCGTCTCATCGCATCATCATCGTCGGCGGCTCTGGAGCCCTCTTCGGAATCGACGCCGAGTTGATCGAAAAAAAGCTCCACATCCCCACGGTGAATTTCGCAACCCACGCGGGCCTCGGCCTGCGATACCTCCTCGATCGCGCCAAGCGCGAATTGCGCGGGTGATATCGTCCTGCTCGCACCCGAATACGAAACCTGGTCCGACACCTATCGTGACACCGAAGGCCCCGCGTTCGATTTTATCTGGACGTACGACAAGCGATATCTCGTCCGCATGAATCCGATCGAATCAGTCAAAATGATTTCAGCCGTCCCCTGGTCGCAGTGGCCCCGCTCCGCCCAGGGCTGGCTCGACCGCATTCACGGCAACTATTTCCATTTCCGCGAGTTGGCTTTTTATAGCATCGCGGCGCTTGATGAGAACGGCGATATCCGCGTCACAAATCCCTCCGCGAAGAGTCAGCCATCGGCATTTTTATTCCCGAACGATCCCAACCTCCCAGCCATGCAATCCATCCGAGACTTCGGCTCGTACGCCCGGTCCCACGGAATCCAATTGCTCTTACACCTGGCCGAATATTGCCCGGCCAACGACGATTTCGCAGCCGCCGACATTTCTGACTGATCTCCTTCAAAAAAGCGGCTTCACAATTCTCGATCAACCAACGGGCAACACCTTTCCCCCCGATTGGTTTATGGACACACCATACCATCCCAATCCCGCCTGCCGCCGCCTGCGCACAGAAGAGCTAATCCGCCGTCTGCGACCCGCTCTCGGAATGCCGCCGGCTTCGCAAAAAATCACCGGCCTCTTTCTCCTCGCTGGAACAGATCACCACCTGACGGATGGAAATATCTTCGCCGAAGACCCGGGCATTCAGTTTCGCTATCTCAGCCAGGATTCCGATCCCCATGCCATCTCATCTGAAGCAGTAGCCCAGCTTGCGCCGATGGAATGCCGATCTATACGGATTCCGAAGACACCAAAGCGCCACTCGAATCAGCCGGATTAACGCTGGAGCTGCAATCCCATCAAACCCAAGCTATTTCCCAGTGGTTCGCACAGTATCCATCCAGCGTCTTTTGCATCGCCGCCGCGAAAAACGATTCGCTCGACCCCATCTGGAAATCTCTGCTGCCCGATTCCATATATCGCCAATTAGCCTCCAGCGGCTCCGCCGAAATGAACCCGCAACCACTTCAATCAAACTCAATCCCCTGCATCATTTCCCTTCAAACCTCGCCAGAGGCGAAAATCACCGTCGATGACCGCGAATTCCTCTCCTCCCCAACCGGCGTCTGCGTCCTCGCCATCGATCCCGAAATGGGCATCGTCCTCGGCAAAGCAATCTTCACCGGCCCAAACATCGAAACCTGGCGTCTTTACCGCGTAAGACGTGCTCTATAACAGCTTCCAATTTCTCCTCGTCTTCCTGCCGCTCTGTCTCCTCCTCTATTTCGCGGCCGCGAAGATCTCCGGCTGGCTTGCCAATGTCGTCCTGGCCGCCATGTCGCTCCTCTTCTACGCCTGGTGGAATCCATGGAACCTCCTCGTCATCGCCATCAGCATCCTGGCCAATTTCGCACTCGGCCTGGCACTCCGCTCCGATCAAACCAAATTCAAAAAAGGCATCCTCACGCTGGGCGTCGCCGCCAACCTCGCCGCTCTCGCCTTCTTCAAATACACCAATTTCGCCCTGATGAATTGGGCCAGCATTACCGGCAATCATTTCCATCCGCTGCAAATCACGTTGCCGCTCGGCATTTCCTTTTTCACATTCACGCAGATCGCGTTTCTGGTTGACGCATACCGAGGCAAAGCAACGGAACTCGGATTTTTCCGCTACGTTCTGTTCGTCGCCTTCTTCCCGCACCTGATCGCCGGGCCGATCGTTCACCATTCCGAACTCATGCCGCAGTTCGCCCAGCCCGGCGCAAGAAAATGGATTCCCGCCAACATCCACATCGGCATCGCCTTCCTGACCATCGGCCTGTTCAACAAAGTCATCATCGCCGACAACTGCGCCCCCTGGGCCAATCGAGGTTTTCGATTCCCCGCATCCCGTCTCCTGCATCGACGCCTGGCGCGGAGCCCTCGCCTACACCATGCAGCTCTATTTCGATTTCTCCGGCTACTGCGACATGGCCATCGGCCTGGCGATGCTCTTCAACATCCGCCTCCCCGACAACTTCAACAACCCGTATCAATCCCAAAGCCTCGCCGATTTCTGGCGTCGCTGGCACATGACCCTCTCCCGCTTCCTCCGCGATTACCTCTACATCCCCCTGGGCGGCAACCGCAAAGGCGAACCCCGCCGCGAATTCAACGTGATGGCCACCATGCTCCTGGGCGGCATCTGGCACGGCGCCGGCTGGACCTACGCCCTCTGGGGCCTATTCCACGGCACACTGCTCATCCTGAATCACGCCTGGTCCCGCCTGAATCTCCCACTCCCAAAATTCTTCGCCCGCGTGCTCACGTTCCTGATAGTCATCATCGGCTGGGTCATCTTCCGCGCCGGCACGTTACACATCGCCGCAAGCCGCCTGCAAAGCATGTTCGCTTGGCAAACCGGCGAGCCTCTCGCCCGCCCCCAGGTAGTCAGCAGCCAATTCGCGATCCTGGCAATCCTATTGCTCCTGGTAAACTTCGTCCCCAACGCAAAACAATGGACCGAAACCAAAACCCTAAACAAAAAGCGCGCCTTTCTGCTAGGCCTTCTCTTCTTCATCTCCCTGTTACAAATGTGCAGCGCCTACATAAATCACGCCCCCCAACCATTCATCTATTTCCAGTTCTAGCAAAAGGATTCCCAGAACAAGAACAGGCGAGCCAACGGCTCAACCTGCGGTAACGCATTTCACCTATTCGAGTCAGCACCATTTCCTCGTCAAGAAAATCGCAACGATCATCTTCCGCATTTTAAATTCAATCAAATCCTTGCCAATCACGTCCAATATCTCCGGATTAAATCATTCCTTACCCTTAGTGAAATTCCTCACAACCTCGTGTACCATCCGCCACGCTATGCCCAAGATCACGGTCGACGGCAAACTCATCGAGTGCAAAGACCGCCAGATGATCCTCCAGGCGTGCCTGGACGCCGGGCATGTCCTGCCGCATTACTGCTACCACCCGGGACTTTCCATTCCCGCCTCCTGCCGGATTTGTCTGGTTGAAGTCGAGGGGATTCCCAAGCTCGTTCCCTCCTGCCAGACGCCGGTGCGCGATGGGATGGTCGTTCATTCCCGATCCCCCAAGGCCGTCGCCAATCAGAAGCAGGTGATGGAATATCTGCTGATCAATCATCCGCTGGATTGCCCGGTTTGCGATCAGGCCGGCGAATGCTCGCTGCAGGATTATTCCTACGAATATGGCCGCAGCCAATCGCGGTTCGAGGAAGACAAAGCCAAGAAGCCAAAGAAAGACGTCGGCGACAATATCTATCTCTATTCCGACCGCTGCATCATGTGCACGCCGCTGCGTCCGCTTCACGCGCGAGATTTCCGGCACCAGCGAGCTTTACGTCGATGGCCGCGGCTATCGCGAGGAAATCGACATTTTCCCCGGCAAGCCGTGCAACAACAAACTGGCCGGCAATGTCGTCGATCTCTGCCCGGTGGGGGCGCTGCTCGATAAGGATTTCCTGTTCAAGCAGCGCGTCTGGCTGCTGAAGCAGACGCCGTCCATTTCCCCGGTCGATTCCGGCGGCGAAAACATTTTCCTCGAATACAACGAAGGCGTCGTCTATCGCATCAAGCCGCGATATAACGCCGAGGTCAATACCTGGTGGATCAGCGACGACACGCGATATTCCTACAACATCATCCAGCACGAAAAGCGCCTGAAATCGGCGATGAAAAAAGAGCACGGCGCACTCACCGACAAGTCTCCTCGCACGAGGCGCTTCGAATCGCGGCCAAGGAATTGAAATCCCTCGCGGCCGCAGGCGAGCGGAAGTCTGTACGCGATCCTCTCGCCGATGATGGCCTGCGAAGAAGCGTATCTGCTCGGCAAGGCGATCCGCGCGATCGATCCGCAGGCGGTGCTGGTCCTCGGCCCCGTGCCGAGCGCCGGGCAGGACGAAGTTTTCCATCATTCCATGACCGGCAAGCAGACATTTCGTCATCAAGGCGGAAAAAGTCCCCAACGCCGCCGGCATTCGCCGGGTCATGGCGATGCTCGGCGGCCCGACCGCCAACTTTAACGAACTCATCGCCGGCAACCGCCCCGAATGCAAAATCTCAAAGGCGGCTGGATCGTCGGCGGATATCTGTCCAACTGGATCAAGGGCGATCTCCCCGCTGCCCTGAACACCGGCTTCCGGGTCGTTCAGGATTTTCTGCCGAACGACCCTCAGCGAATCGGCGGATGTGGTGCTCCCCGGCGCCGCCTGGGCGGAAAAAGACGGATGCTGGGAAAATTTCGCCGGGCAAGATTCAGCCGTTCGCCGCCGCCATCGCCCCGCCGGAGGGCGTGACGCGCGACGGCGATTTCTATCTGTCCCTGCTTGGCCGCGCCGGGCTTGTACAATGCCGCAGCCATCCGCAGGAAATGGGCGAGCCGTTCGCTTCGGTCACACTCCCGAGCGAGCACGTCGCAGGCCCCGGCGATGGAATTCGCGGAGTTGTAATCCGGACCGATGTAATAGAGATGACAGAACCAACATGATTGATCGCGTCATCGACTGGTGGACCGCCAATATCCCCCCCTGGGCGCTCATCGCCCTGATCGTCCACGGCACGATCATGCTCACCGTCGCGTATCTGATTCTGCTGGAGCGCAAAGTCGCCAGTTGGGTGCAGGACCGCATCGGCCCCAATCGCGTCGGGCTCGGATTCGGGATTATTCCCTTCATCAAGAATTGGAAAATGAACGGCCTCGGCCAGCCGCTGGCCGACGGCGTCAAATTCATCGTGAAGGAAGATTACCGCGCCGCCGGCGTGGACAAAGTTCTCTTCACCCTCGCGCCCGGCGTGATGATCCTCGTCGATCATCATCAGCATCGCCGTCCTTCCCTGGGGCGGCATCCGGCAGATCCGATCGCATCATCACCATTCCCCAATCCAATGACATCAGCGCTGCACCGATAGCCGCCAGAAGCCAATTCGCGCAGGGAGACCATGCTTGTCGGCGACGCCCGTCCGCGTCGGCGATACCGATCAATATCGCATCACCTACCGCTATCCCTTCCAGATCGCCAACCTCAATATCGGCGTCCTCTATATCCTGGCGGTCCTCTCGCTGGCGGTTTACGGCGTGGTCATCGGCGGATGGGCCAGCAACAACAAATATTCCTTCCTCGGCGGCTTGCGCGCCACCGCCAACATGATCTCCTACGAAATCCCGCTGGGCCTGGCGGTCCTCTGCATCGTCGTGATGTATGGAACGCTCGATCTGAACATCATCGTCGAAAAGCAATGCCATAACTGGGCGGACATCATCCCCGCCTGGAATGTCTTCACCCAGCCGCTGGCGTTTGTCATGTTCCTGATCTGCATCCACGCCGAGGCCAATCGCGCCCCGTTCGACATGGCCGAGGCCGAGCAGGAACTGGTCGGCGGATATCACACCGAATACAGCGCCATGCGATTCGCCCTGTTTTTCCTTGGCGAATACGCCGGCATGATCACCACCAGCGCCGTCTGCGTCGCCCTCTTCTTCGGCGGCTGGGATCTCCCCTGGTGTGGGCCTGGCCGGCCCTCAAGGGCAACGTCGATCCGATGCATCCCGCCGTCACCACCAGCATCATCGTCTGCATCGTCCGCGCCGTCGTCTTCTTCGGCAAGACGATCGTCATCATCTTCGTCTTCATGTGGGTTCGCTGGAGCCTGCCGCGGTTCCGGTTCGATCAATTGATGATGCTCGCCTGGCGGGCGCTGATTCCGATTTCCCTGGTGCTGCTGATGATGACCGCCATCGTCGTTTTCGCTTTCCACGGCGCCAGCTACGTCCGGGTCGGCGGCTCGATGGCGCTGACGCTCCTCGTCGCCAATCGTCTTCACCGGCGCGTTCATCATGTCGTCAGCACGCTGCTTCCCGCCGGCGCCGGCGACCAATCGCCGCCTCACCGTCGCTCGGCAGCCGATATCAATAAACCGCCGCTGCCATTGCCGCGACCGAGTCGCAAGCAACTCACTATGAAAGATTCAGACGTCATCGTTCTTGAAGAACCGAGGCTTTCGCTGGCCGATCAGTTTTATCTGCCGCAGGTGCTCATCGGCCTGGGCACGACGATGAAGCACATGTTCAACGTCGTCGTTCGCGGCAAGGACCGCGTCATCCAATATCCCGAAGAACGCCGCGAAGACATGCCCGTCGAAAAGGGCGGCATGCTGCTCAAGACCTATCGCGGCGTTCATCGGCTGAACAAGGACGAAGAAGGCCGCGTCAAATGCGTCGCCTGCTTCATGTGCTCCACCGCCTGCCCGGCCAATTGCATCCATATCGAGGCGGCCGAAAGCCCCTGGGCCGATCGCGAGAAATATCCCGCCAAGTTCGACATCGACGAGCTCCGCTGCATCTATTGCGGCATGTGCGAGGAAGCCTGCCCGGTCGATGCCATCGAACTCACCCACGTCTACGACATCGTCGGACTCACCCGCCAGGAAATGATTTTCGATAAAGCCAAGCTGTTGAACATCTTCGATGAAACCGTCAAGAACGAGCCGATGTAAGCCATTGCCATATCTGTAAGATAAGTCATATTCAACCACTAAGCCCCGATAACTCACCTGCACAATACTCGCCCCCCTGAGACGTTTTACTCTCTGAATAGCCGTTAACAAAAGCCGATAGTTGAGCTAACCATTAGCTGCTATCAGACACTTAGATGAAAAGGAGGCCTTCATGAATGGGAAACTTAAGAATCTTTTGGCTCCATCGCTCTTGGCTACCCTGGCCTTGGGCGGGATCAGCGGATGCGTCGTTCGCGAGGAAGCCCGGCCCCGACAGTCGCCGTGGCCCAAACGCCGCCACCCCCCGATCCCACGCCGCCCCCAACAGTTGTAGTTCAGCCGCCACCGCCGCCACCAATCGTCGAAGTGCAACCCCCGATCCCCGGCCCCGGATTCGTCTGGATCGGTGGATTCCATCGCTGGGAATACGGCCGATACGTCTGGCACGGCGGATACTGGGGACGCCCCCCGTATGGCCACCACAGATGGTATGGTGGCCACTATGAACGCGGCCCTCGCGGCTATTTCTATGTGGGCGGCCGCTGGGGATAAATCCCTGGAGAATGACCTCTGGATCTGATATTACACTGCGACGCCGGCGTTTTTTCAGCCAATGTTGATCAAGCGCCGGCGTCGTCTGCTTCCGACCCAAGCTCATCCTCATCCGGATCAAGGTTTCGCGGATCGCCCGGCGGATAATCCGCGATATAGTTGAACACCGTCCGGACGTACTTCACAAACTCCAGCGTTTGCAGCGATTTCACCTTTATGGTTTCAATCGTCCCTTCCACCGCCCCGTTTGCTTCATCAATATCCGAAACCGCCAGCCCAGCCGACTTCAGCTTCTCCGCGGCATCCGGCGGTCGTCATTCCCGCCTCATCCACGATGATCACCACAACATCCGACAATTCGTCATCCTGATGGCCCATCAGCCGTCTCCAAACTAATTGACCGCCCGAATCCTATCCCGGATCAAGCGAATAAACATCAAAACCAGGTGAACGGAGGCAATGATACAATTCAGTGTCAAAAAATGACCCGTTATTCAAAAAATGATAAGCTTGCAATAACAACTCCCCTGAATTACCCTACGAGACTTGGCTCGCCAAGGGCCTCCTGCTGCGGGTTGCCGTTGTGGTCTTCCGCGTCGCGGGCCCTGTTTTACAATCTCTTGTAAACCCAAGCCCCAGGGCGGCGGTGGATCTCTTGGCTATCCATCCCCAGCAAAGGCTGCCGGCCCGTCTCATGGACGGCCGATGATTTTGGAGTCTCGCTTATGGCACAGTCGCAGGCGGAATCTGGTCAAAGCGCTGGTGGACGCCGGCGTCCATTTCGGACATCGCGTTTCGCGCTGGAATCCGAAGATGGCGCCGTACATTCACGGCAAGCGCAACATGATTCACATCATCGATGTGAAGGAAACCCTCAAGGGACTTCTTCGCGCCAAGAAGCTCGTCCAGCAAACCGTCGCCGGCGGCACGGATATCCTCTTCGTCGGCACCAAGCGCCAGGCCAGGCATGCCATCGAAGAAGAAGCCAAGCGCTGTGGCATGCACTACGTCTCCGAGCGCTGGCTCGGCGGCACGCTCACCAATTTCCGCACCATTCGCGCCCGCCTCAATCGTCTCGAAGAACTCGAAAAACTCTGGGAACCCGGCCCCACCGGCAAAGCGCCGATCGATACCTATTCCAAGAAAATGAAAGTCCACGCTCGCCCGCGAGCGCGACAAGATCAAGACCAATCTCGAAGGCATCCGCAAGATGGATCGCATGCCCGGCGTGATGTTCATCATCGATACCCGCCGCGAGCACATCGCCGTCAAGGAAGCCCGCAAGCTTGGCGTCAAGACCGTCGCGCTGATCGACACCGACAGCGATCCAGATCTGATCGATCTGCCGATCCCCGGCAACGATGATGCGATGCGGGCCATCGAGATGATCCTCAAGGAATTGGCCGATGCGGTGATCGAAGGCAAGACCGGCCGATCGCGAAACCAAGGGCGAAGAAGCCCAGCAGCCGCGCCGCCGCAGCACCCGCTCGGCATTCCGCGCCGATGAAGGTCGCCCGAAAGCCGGCGAAGAAGCGCCCGCCGGCTGAAACCGCCGCCCCGCCGCGGAAAACGTCCCCGCGGCTCAATCAGCTTAAAAATAAAATTATTGCCACAGATGAAAATCAGATGCACACAGATGAATAAATGCCATGTGCATTTCCATCTGTGTGCATCTGATTTATCATCTGTGGCTAAAACTGAATTCGGAGAACCCATGGCAGAAATCACCGCGAAACTGGTCAACGAACTTCGCAGCAAGACCGGCCTGGGAATGATGGAATGCAAGAAAGGCCCTGACCGAAACCGCCGGGGACGTTGAAAAGGCGATCGATTATTTCCGCAAGAAGGGGGTCAAGACCTCCATCACCGAGCGCGCAGCCACCGAAGGACGCGTCGCTCGTGGCTATTTCTCCCGATCGGAAGCATGGCGTGATCGTCGAGATCAATTGCAACACCGATTTCGCGGCCAAGAACGAAACCGTCGGCAAGATTGCCGCGACGGCCGCCGCGAAGCTTCTCGCCAATCCCGATCGCTCAACTGGCCGAAGATCCCGGATCAAAGACGCAACTGGTCAGTGCGTTCCCAGCAGACCGGCGAAAACGTCCAAGTCGGCCGCACCGCGCTCTCTCAACACCGAAACCGGCGCCATCGGCAGCTATCGTCTACACCGTAGCCGGAAAGGGCAAAAGCGCCGTCCTGATCTCGCTGGCGGCAAGGCCGATGACGATCTCTTCCGCAACATCGGCATGCACATCGTCGCCGCCCGCCCGCTGGCGATGACCCGCCAGGATGTCTCCCCTGAAATGTCGCCAAGGAAAAAGAAATCGCCGTCGAGCAGGCCAAAGCCACCGGCAAGCCACAGGAGATCGCCGAGAAAATCGCCGATGGAAAGCTCAACAGCTTTTATGCGGAAAAAGTCCTGCTCGATCAGGAATATATCAACCCCGAAGTCTTCAAAGGATCGGTCGCGAACTTTCTGAAAAGCAAAGGCGCAACGCTGGAAAATATATCCGCCTCGAAGTCGGCCAATAGTTAGCGGTGGTGCGCAGCACCACGGGCTAATTATCTCTCCATGGATACTGGCCACTCCGGATCCATAAAAATCCCCGGCTCCGGCGCACTCACCCAGGCCAGCGTTCGCATAAAAATCTCCCACTGCTCTCTCACCCCGGGATTAGCCGCGATGAACTGCTCCCACGCGGCATAATGGCTCCGCAAAAACAGCGTCTTATCCGCCAGCGCCGACTCCTGCCGCTTGATCTCATCCAACTGCACCGACTGCGCCGAAACCTGCTTCTCCAGCTCCGCGACGCGAGCCGTCAGCTTTTCATTCTCCGTCGCCAGCTCCGCCTTGCGGTTCTGGGCCTCTTTGAGCTGGATCAGCGTATCGTGAAACATCCGTTCCAGATCGTCCGGCTTGACGTTATCGCCCCAAGCTGACGTTGCCGCCATCAGCACCGCCAGGCTTACAATCATCACCAATCGCATGACGCGTCCCTTCATCTACGAAAGACTCTTCCCGCGGCTACGTCTTATACGCGGAGCCATTTTAGCAGATAGCCGCGATGCGCCGAAGACCCTGTAGAAGAGTCTGTCAAAGAGTCTGTATATAATGAGTTGCCGGCGGTATCCATGATCCAGTTCGCCTGTCGCTGCAAACACGCCTTCGAATTGCCCGAAGAAATGGCGGGCCAGCAGATCCAATGCCCCGATTGCATGCTATTGGTTGATGTCCCCACCCACGATGAACTGGATCAATTAAACGAAGACGGAACCTTCCGCGTCGAAGCCTCCACACTGGAAGTCGATCCCAACCGTTTCGCGAAACTGAAGAGGGCCTACTCCCGGGAACACGTCGATGAAGAAGGGATCGATATCGATCTCCGCAACACGCCCGAGCAGATCGCCGCCGCCGGCACCGACGATTCATCGCTCGAATATGAAGTCGTCCCGACGGCTCCCAGATACGATCCCGAGACCGGCGAACTCGTTCGTCCGCTCGAGGTGGTTGACAGTCCCGAACTCGCGCCGCATCCAGCGCAGATTCCATTCGCGCATTCCGCGCTGAATTACGCGACCCCCGATCTGAACCGAAGGATTTCCGTCTTCTCCCCGCTGATTCATCTGGTCAAGCCGATCAATCTCGCGGCCATGTTTTTCGTGCTGGTCGCCCACATGTTTCTGGTCATGGGAATGTTCTCCCTCGTGCTGGCCGTCGTTGTCCTTCTCGTCGTCGGCGCGGGGATCATCGCGCACTATGCGAATGTCATTGAGGAAGTCGCTCTCGAAGAGCGCGACGAGCTTCCCCGGTTTCTCCGCCACTTCGATTTCACCGACGATATCTGGCTCCCGTTCTGCCGCGTCTGCGCCGCATCACTCCTCTGCTTTTGGCCCGGAATGGTGGTCAGGGTTGTCGGAGCGATCAACGGCTGGCCGCTCCCCAGGGTCACGGTCGCTCATCTGATTCTGGATTTCGTGGGCCTCATTCTTTTCCCCGCCACGGTCCTGACCGCCACAACCAGCGGCTCTCTCTCCAATCTCCGTCCCGACCGCGTGCTGGGAACCATCGTCCGCATCGGTCCCCGCTATGCGTTCATGGTCATTCTTTACGCCGTCGCGCTCGTCTTCTACACCCTCGGATTCACCGAAGCGGTTTCTCAATTCTCCGAATTATTCCGCTATGGCCCGTCCGTCCGCTGGCTCGAGTTCGGCTTCATCGCCTACACCATCCTCATGGCCGGCATCTTTCTCATGCACTATTTCGCGTGGCTATTGGGCTTGTCCTACCGCATCGACCACGATTCATTCCCATGGGTCTTTCAGCGTCACATCCGAACCATCCCCGGCGTAACCGCCCCGCGCTATCCCAAAACTGTCCCGCCAAACCCGACGCACTTACAGCAATGATGCAGTGCATCTCTCTGCGTCCCCCTCCGCGTCTTGGCGTCTCCGCGGTCCAATTATTTTTGAATTTCCCTACTGCTGCACCACCGGCTGATCATAACTATAAAGATTATCATCCCGCGTCAGATATTGCCGGTCCGGCCCGGCACTGAAGAAAAACCACCCCTTCGGATTCATCCCGATCGCCGGGTGCATGTGCGACATGAAAACAATCGGGCTTCCCCACGCATCCCGAACGCGCACCTCGTCGTAATACGCGATCGAAAGATCGTCGAAAAGCCCCGTCAGAAGTCCCACCGATTTCAGCGCGCGGATAAACGCCTCATCATTCCGCTCGGCCGAGCGGCGCAACAGATTTTCCGGCGGAACCTGTTGCTCGCCGATGAAATCGCGGAACCGCCGGAATGGCTGCCGTTTTGGTGAACATACACAGCCATCGCCGCGTCGAGCCGGTGCAGAATATCCTTCGTCAACCCATCCGCCGACGCTGCCCGCACATGCCGCGACAAACTGACCATCAGCCCGAGAACGATCATCAGGATCGCGATCGCGGTCATCGTCTCGATGATGCGTGAATCCGATTGCAGGCGCGTTGCAGCAGGGTGCTTGCGAACTGCAACTCGCACTTCTTCGATCAATGTTTCGGCGAAGAAATCGTCTCGATCAGGCTGACCATCGGCATGAACAGCGCCACGACGATGAAGCCGACGATCACGCCCAGCACGACCACCATGACCGGCTCCAGAATGCTGATCAGCGAACTGACCAGCACGTCCACGTCGCTGTCATAGTTGTCCGCGACCTTGATCAGCATCTTGTCCAGATCGCCCGTCTCTTCGCCGACGTCGATCATGTTCACCACGATCGCGTCGCACACCTTGGTGGCTCGGAGCGGATCGGCCATCGATTCACCTTCGCGGATCGCATCGTGAACCTTCGCCAACGCACGCGTGTAAACTTCGTTGCCGCAGGTTTCCTTGGTGATGTTGATCGCATCCAGGATCGGCACACCGGCGCTGATCAGCGTTCCCAGCGTTCGCGTGAAGCGGGCAATCGCCGTCTTGCCCAGAATGCCGCCGAGAATCGGAATCTTCAGCTTGACTGCGTCGACCAGATATTTCCCGCCCTCGCTCATCTGAATCAGCTTCATCAGCACCGATGAAAACAATCGGCGAGACAGCACGTACGCCCACCCATATTGCTTGCGCAAACCAATCGGCTGATGGCCAGCAGCACCTTGGTGACGGCCGGCAATTCAGTTTGGAAGTCGCGGAAAATCCCTTCGAACTTCGGGATGACGACGATCATGATCAGCGACACCACGCCGACGGCGATGCTGATCACCACCGCCGGATAAATCATCGCGCCGATGACCTTCTTCTTCAGCTTCGCCGCCTTCTCCATGAAATCGGCCAGACGCGCCAGGATCAGATCCAGCACACCGCCCGCCTCGCCCGCGTTGATCATGTTCACGTAAAGCTTGTCAAAGGCCTTGGGAAACTTCGCCATCGCATCGGAAAGCGTTCCGCCGCCTTCAACTTCATCCGCCACGCCGCCGATGATCGCCTTCAGAAGCCCCGGCTTCTGCTGCTGCTCCAGAATCTGCAGGCTGCGCAAAATCGGCAAACCCGCGTCCTGAAGCGTGGAAAGCTGCCGGGTGAAACCGACCAACTGCTTCCGCGGCACGCCGCCGATCGAGATCGGCATCTTCCGCTTCTTCTGCAGCGGCGCGGTATCCCCGGCCGCGCCCTTCTTCTTGGCCTGTCTTCTTGGCCGCTTTCTCCCGAACCTTGGTCGGGAAATACCCCTTCCCGCGAATCTTGGCAATCGCCTCTTCAGTGCGTCGCCGCCTCGATTTCGTCCTTGACTTCCTGGCCGGACGAATTCATCGCTTCATACGCAAATGTACCCATGGAGAATCTCCGCTGGTTAATTGTCGTTTAATTATAGACGTTGTCCACCTCTATGGACGAGGCCCGGAACCGAATATTTCGTCAAAAAACACCTTCATCGCCGCCCAGGACCGCCGATCCGCATCCGCGTTATAGGCGATGTTCGGGATATGGTGCGAATCCGCCGCCGGGTTCGTAAACGCGTGATGGGCTCCCCCATAAACAATCACCTGCCAATCCACTGCGCCCCTTCGCATCTCATCCTCAAACGCCGCACCTGGGCCGGCGGCACAAACGCATCATCCCCGCCCGTGCATACCAGGATCTTACCCTTGATATTCTTGGCATCATCCGGCCGGTCCGTGCTCAAACCCCCATGAAACGACACCACGCCCGACAATCGGCGCTCCGCTGCGGGCCAGTTCCAGCGCCACCGTGCCGCCAAAGCAATATCCAATCGCCGCGATCCGCTTGGGATCGACATGTCGGATCCTTCGCCAGTACATCCAACGCCGCCTGGGCTCGGCCGCGCATAAGATCCAGATCACTCTTCACCTGCGTGCTCCAGCTTGGTCGCTTCCGCGGCGCTGTCGGTCGTCGGCCATTCGCCCCATACATGTCCGCCGCAAAGGCGACATACCCAAGCTGCGCAAGCTGTTCAGCCCGCTGCTTGGGATAATCCGTTCAACCCCCACCATTCGGGAAAAACCAACACGCCCGGCCGCGGCGTTTGAACGCTGTTGTCATAGACCAGCAATCCTTCAAGATTTGTATCCCCTTGACGATATTGAATGGGAGTCTTCACGATTTCCCCAAATGAGAGGGCGGGTAAGAAAATAAATAAAAAAAACTTATCCATCGTCAACATTATTCCTCCGAGGTCATTGAACTTGATAAGCTCAGTCCGGTTGAGTAACATCTCACAACCACCGCGACTCGGGGCGTCTAGAGAACTCAGTTCGAATAGCCTAGCATGCCTATTATTCCATCCATGGCCTCCACTTGCCAATCCTCCGTCCCGCGATCAACGCCTCGACTTCTGGCGCGGACTCTGCCTCGTCGACATGCTACTGGTCCACCTCTATTACCAAAACGTCCAATTCGGTGATTTTCTCGGAAGATTGCTCGGCGAATACACCCGCTTCGCCGCGGGGGGTTTCATCTTCGTCTCCGGCCTCAGCATCGGCGTCATCTTCCTGGCCCCGAGCCCTGGACGACAAACGCCGCGAGCCTAACCTACAAAAACCTCTGGCGCCGCTCCATCTACATTCTATGGCGTCAACTTACCTCATGCGCCATGGTTCTCATCATGATGGAGATTCATCCGCGGCGCTTCGCGGAAATTTCGTCAATCCAATTGACCCTGCTCCACGATATCTTCCTCCTCCGGGAAGGCGGCGATCTTCTCCCCTTCTACGTCATGATGATCGCCATCTCCCCGTTCCTCATGCGAAGCCGTCCGGCGAAAATGGGGCTGGCTCTGCATCCTCCTCGCCAGCCCGCCCTCTTCATCTGGGGCCTCTGGCATCCCTGGGCCCTCGCCCTCGCCCAACATCTGAATTTCCCACCCGTCCTCTGGCAAATGATTTTCATCCTCGGCTTTCTCCTCGGCTTCGGCCTGGCCGAAATACAACGCCCTCACCAACGCTCGAAAACTCGTCCATGGCCGCCATCGCTTGGCTCATCGTCGTCGGTCCTCTTCGTCATGGAATACAGCTATCAATGGGGCATGCCCCAGCTTGAGCTTCAACATCCGCCTTCACAAAAGTCCCCCTCTCCACCGCTGAAGCCCTCGATATCTCAGCATCATCTTCGCCATCATCACCACCACCGACGTCCTATGGCCCCTCATCGGCGACATCCTCCGCCTCCGCGTTCGTCCAAACCCTCGGCCGAAAAAGTCTGCCGGTCTATGTCCTGCATCTCTGGCTCGTCGAAACCTCGGCGCTCTCGCCGTCGCGTGGCCTTGCATGGGCGCGTGGCAAATCCTCTTCGCCCTCTTCTCCGTCCTGGTCCTCTGGCTCTTCGCCCTGATCCTGGACGTCTCCAAGTCCCCCAACCAGCAACGCCTGACGATGGCCTCAACCCTGCAGCGATTATTCGGTTGTGAACCCCTCCCCCGTCCGGCGCAATAAGCCAATGCAAATCCTCCACGGCATAGCAGGCCTCCTCGCCGCCCCAAAAAATTCCGTCATCTCCATCGGAAATTTTGACGGCATCCACCTGGGCCACCGCCGAATCCTGCAAACCGCCAAAGAACTAGCCGCCGCTAAAAACGCGCAACTGGTACTGGTCACTTTCGAGCCGCATCCATTAACAGTTCTAAGGCCAACCGACGCCCCGCCGCGCCTGACCCCCCCGGCGATCAAGCAACCTCTCCTCGAATCAGCCGGCGTCGATTATCTCGTGATCCTCGCCCCCGAGCCGCAGGTGCTCGGCCACACCGCCGAAGATTTCTGGACGATCCTCCGCGATCAGGCACAGGCCGCCGATCTCGTCGAAGGCGCCAGCTTCCGTTTCGGCAGGGGGGCAAAAGGAACAATCGCCAAACTCCGCGACTGGACAGCCAATTCATCAACAAAACTTCACGTAGTCGAATCCGTCCAGGTCCCGCTGTTAGATTTGCAAATCACCCCGGTCAGCAGTTCAGTCATCCGATTTCTACTCGCCTACGGCAGAGTCCGCGACGCCGCGATCTGCCTCGGCCGTTCCTACGCACTCTTCGGCTCGGTAGAAAAAGGATTCTCCCGCGGCAAACAGATGGGCATCCCCACAGCCAATCTCCGCTGCGAAGATCAACTCATCCCCGCCGACGGCGTCTACGCCGGCCGCTGCACCCTGAGCGGCAAAACCTATCCCGCAGCCATCAGCATCGGCACAAACCCCACCTTCGGCGAAAACGCCCGCCAGATCGAATCCCACCTGATCGGCTTCGAGGGCGATCTCTACGGCAAGACGCTAACAGTCGAACTGGTCGACTGGCTCCGCGAGCAGCGCACCTATCCCGGTGTAGAGCCGCTCATGACGCAAATCCACAAAGACATCGCACTGACGGTTACGACCGCATCAAAAGATTTAGCACGGCCGATTGCCGGATGACATTGCAATTATCGTTTTCAGGTAACGGGTTTCGCGTCACCTTTAATTCCCCCTCCCCCCCTCGACCCATGCACTCGCCCCAATTCCCTCACGCCGCCACTTTGGGAAGATACAGTTTCACGCGACTGAGCAGATCGTCAAAATCGAAGCTGCCCTTTGGCACAAGATCCTGAATATCAAGCTCCCGCACACTCTCAATGAGACCGTGATCGTCCGAACATCCCGTTAGCACGATCACCGGCAATTCATGCCACCGATCGCTTCCCCGAATCATCCGCAGGAGAGTGATCCCATCCATCTCCGGCATCTTCAAATCCAGCAACACCAAATCCGGCGCCTGGCTATACATCAACGCCCACGCGTCTTTCCCATGATTGGCACGCAGCACCGTGAACCCTTCATACTCCAACAACCTCGAAACCGCTTCACGACACAAAGTACTATCGTCTACGACGAGAATGACTGACATTGAAGTAACCTTCCTTAAATCTATCCTCTGCCTATTCGACCCTGATTGGTTCAGCGCATATTTCTGACGAGTTGGTGCCAAAAATAATGGCATAAAGCTCGTCATAATCCTGAGCCAGGAGACGCTGGGGTAATGTGGGGATGTGAGTAACTGAGACTCATCATGCGTTCATACATCTGGCTCGTCACGCGGAAGCACTCGCATGATGTTTCCTCAAGTCCGGCCCGGTCGAGGATCGTGAGTTCGCCTCGGTGGTACTTTATAAGTTCGGCCTGCTGGAGGATGCGGGCCGTCAGGTTCACGCTCTGCCGGCGGACGCCAAGCATGTCGGAGAGGAATTCCTGGGTCAGCCCGAAGTGATCCTCCCCTTTGCGGTGGGCGGTCTCGAGCAGCCACCGGCACATCCGCTCTTCAATCGTATGGTGTTGGATGCAGGCCCCATTCTGCGCTCTGCGCTGGATCAGCACCAACGCATATCTCAGCAGCAACTGCGACAACGCATGGCTCTCGGCCAGCGCCCGCTTGAAAGCCGCTGCCGGCATGCGAAACATCTCTCCCTGCACCTGCACATTGATGCGGTAAGGGTTGGCCAGCGGGTCGGCAAGCAGATACAAGCCGTCCATTCCCTCGTTGCCGACGGTCGAGGCCTCGACCGTCGAACCGTCCTCAAGGACAACCATCGAGGAAAGCACCCCCGAGATGGGGAAGTGAACCCACTTCGGCTCTTTGTCCGGATACGCCACGACTTCGCCAACATCAGGCGTGACTTTTTCCATCTGTCCGACGATTCGCTGAAAATCGTGCTTGGGAAGTCTCTCCAGTATTTTGTTGCCAAGGCGATCTGATTTCGTCATTCTGCACCGATCCTGTGCAGGTTCCCTTTTTCTCACGGCTCCAAACCGTACTCATTTAACTACCACAGTAATAATATCACAACCGTCCGATACCGGACAGACCGCCCATTTTAATGCTCATACAAGACATTCCAGCGTAGCGGCCATTCGGTTTGTCTTTCGATGAACTGAATGACCGCCCAAAAAAGGAGTATTCGCTATGTTGGTCTTATCGAGAAAAAGTTGCCAGTCAGTCGTTGTTGGAGATCCAGCCGGCAGCATAAAGCAAATGCTTACAGTAACTGTACTTGAGATTCGGATGGACCAGGTGAAATTGGGCTTCGAAGTCGCCGGCGATGTTTCTGTCAATCGCTGGGAAGTATGGAACGACCTTCATTCACGGATTCGCCCGAACTCCGGTATACAAGCCGTAGAGGAGCAAAAAGTTATACCGAATATTCTTTAATCTACTCCCGGCACAATGGGATGAACACAAGCGACCCAATCACCATTTCACTCTCGAAAAACGAAGCGATCGTTTTGTTTGAGATTTTGTCTCGTTCTACCGAACTCCGATCATCAATTATCCAGGACAAATCTGAAAAAGCTGTTTTCGACCAGCTCTGTGCCG
The DNA here is from genome assembly GCA_963773725.1 of uncultured Phycisphaerales bacterium. Taxonomy (GTDB): domain Bacteria; phylum Planctomycetota; class Phycisphaerae; order Tepidisphaerales; family Tepidisphaeraceae; genus PALSA-1353. Next base: position 308,457 of record CAVZCA010000003.1, on the reverse strand, counting down.
GCCTCAAATCCATCCTCCTTGAGCCATTTCAGCCTGATTTCAAAGAAACGCTGAAAAAAGCAAAGCAGGAAATAGCCGACGAATTTTCAAACTGATCGACCATCGAAATAGGTCGAGAGGGGTGAACCGGTGGGCCGTAAGTCCGGGGATGTCAATTCGTCATCTCTGGACGATGGCGGTTGTTTCGCTTTTCCTGCTCCAGGAACGACGCGTTGACCATAAATGTGTCCGCGTCGAGCCGGCACGTAAGAACTTCGCAGAATAGAAAATGCGCCCCGGCTATCTTGGGAACCTCGAAACCGAACCGATCTCCCGGTTCCAGCGGCGTGGCGGTGATCAGTCCAACGCCGCCCCCCGCGAAATGATGAATGCGGGCGTCAATTAGCTCGGCCGATGCAGTCGCAAGCGTAACGTCCACTTGAAGTCGCCGCTGCCGCTCGCCGCCCCCATACTTCCGCAGCAACCCACCGATTTCGTCGAATATGCCACCCATGATAAGCATCGCAACCTCCTGAACATCCGTGAACGAGCCCGGCGAATCCCATCAGCCTCGTTGAATTTCTCGATCGGAAGACGAGCAGTCCTTGATTCGACTGCGAACAAACGTGCAACGTAAAAGTGGCAAACCCGCTTAGATCGCCAAAAGACTGTTTTGAGAATCGACAGATGGATCGCAAGCGCTGAATAGGTATTTAGACTCAGGATCACGGAAAGCGCCGCATCATCCGAGCAGCCGAATCCCGGCGATCGTGCCAACCCATCGCATCCAATAGACGGAATCAAATAAAGATGGGGCAATTAACGGTGACGGGGCAATTAACGGTGGGCAATTAACGGTGACGCGAACCATTAACCCAATTCAACCCCGTTTTCCATGCTTGCACTACTCGTCGAGAGCGCAATCACGGTGAAGCCACATTTGGCCAAATGCCCGAATCCCTGGCAATACAATCCACGCATTGATCGCCTCTCATTGTCATTTCGATAATGAATATTCAACCATTTTCCCGTCCCCTGCGCTTTCCCGCATATTCACCGCCACTTATAGCTTGCCTGCAATTACACACCTTCCAATCCCCGCCCATTCGCCTAGAATTCCAATAGATGACCATGGACCCCGCTTCCCCAACTTTCCTCGATGTGCCGACCCTGCTCGAGGCCAGCCAGCCCCGACCCCGGATTTCCTGGACCCATTTCATGATCGCGGGATTCGCACTGGCGATGCTCCTCTCCTGGTTCGTCGGCCGGTCGTCTCAAACCCCGCAGGCTCAGGAAGCCCTCTCCACGTTCATCGGGGCCGGCCTGGTCGCATTCATCGGCAGCATGGCCCTCGCCGCCTTCTTCGGCGTTCGCAAGGCCCGGGCCGAGCATGCCGCCATCGCCGCTCTGGAAGAACTCATCCAGCTTCGCCGCTGGCCCGACGCCGGCTTGATCCTGCAATCGCTCCTCTCCCGCCCGGCCCGCTCGCCATTTTCCCGCGCCCAGGCCCTGATCTATCTGGCCATGGTCCTGACCCGATACCACCGCTTCGAGGATTCGGTGATGGTTCACGATTACGTGCTCGAACACATTCCGCTCGATGACGCTACCGATCACGGCACGCGCGTTGCCCGCGCCCTCTCGCTGCTGCGTGAAGAAAACCTTCTCGATGCCGACCGCGCCATCGCCGAGCTCCGCCGCAACAGCCGCGGCATGGAATCTGCCGGCTTGGCTCTCGTCGAAATTTATCGCGACGTAAAAACCGGCCATCCCGCCGAGGCCATCGAAATCTTCGACCAGCGTCTCCCCGCCATGCGCCGCCAGCTCGGCCACCGTCTCGCCGACGGCTGGGCCCTGGCCGCCAGGGCCTACGACATGCTCAATCGACCGGACGATGCCAAAACCGCCTTCGAAAACGCGACGCTATTAACGCCGCTGGCTGAACTCATCCGCCGCTATCCGGAAGTCGCGCCCCTCGGCAAAAAATATGTACCGGCCGCCGCGCCGGCGGAGGTGGCATAACATGCTCCCCGTCGATATCGCCATCACCCGCTTCCGCCGCGATCTCGTCATCGCCGCTCTTCTTCGCACCCTACTCGTCCTCGTCGCGCTCGGCTGCGTGCTGGCCGGCCCCGTCTTCGGACGCCAGGATGGAATGTTCATCCTGATGATCGTCGGCGTCGCCTGGGTCATGCTCAGCTATCGCAGCATGCAGGGAACCCGCCTCGCTGCCGACTCTCCCTCCCTCATCGCCGCCGGCGAATTCGATCGGGCCGAAAACCATATCGATACCGCCCTCCGCACCTTCTCCCTCTTTGCGCCGCCAAGCTCCTTAGCCTCCATCATCTGGCCCTGCTCCGTCACGCCCAGCACCGCTGGCGCGAATCAGCCCTCCTCTGCCAGGCCATTCTCTCCCAAAAGCTCGGGAGTCTTCAGGGATTGGCCAAAACCACGCTTCTCCTCCTGGCCGATTCCATGCTCCAGATGGGAGACCTCAAAGGGGCTTTTGAGGCCCTGGCGCGAATCAGCCGCCTTCGCCTCAACCTCGCCGAGGCGTTAACCCTGCAAATGTTGCAACTTGATTACGGTTCGCGCATTGGCGCTTGGGAGTCCATGTTGCAGGGAGCCGGCGTTAAGGTCCAAATGTCCGAACTGATGCCAACGATCAACGCCGCAAGGTCGCAGGCGTTTTTGTCGCTGGCGGCCTATAAATCGGGCCGCCTCGAACTGGCAAACTGGCTCCGCAGACGCGCCGAACTTCTTGCCGATCCTAAGGAGATCGCCACCGATCGGCCGGCGCTTGAAGAAGTTTTCCGGCACACGATTTAGTGCCCGGGTGTCACACATTTGTATGCCGGGGGCTTGCCCGCACGCGGCCGCTTCACGAAGATAAACATGAAGATCAAGGAATGCCTTCTATGCACAGAGCGATGAGGAATCGATGGGTACTCGGATTGATGATGGCGGTCCTCGCGCTGGCCGTAGGCCGCGCCGTTGCTGACGACCAGCCCGATACAGGCACACCCGCTTCCACCGATTCGGACGGCTCGATCGCATTGTCCGAGCGCCTCTCCACTTTCGCCCATCAGCTCCTCCGCCAGGAAAAGATGCCCCCGCAGGCGCTCAATCTCAGCGCCGCTCTTTACGAAGCCGCCATCCGACTCAATCCCAAGGAACCCCGTTTCCCCGCGCCCTGGCCGACATTTATCTCGAACTCAACGACACAGCCGGCGCCGTCACCGCTCTCAAGGAATATCTCAATCTCGAGCCCGCAGACCAGACCGCGATGGTCCAGCAGCTCGACGTCTATCTCCGCTCCCCGCAGATGCAGTCGCTCGACCAGCGCCTCAAATACCTCCACAACCTCCTTCAAGTGAAAGCCATCCCCGGCCCGGTCCGAAGCGAAATCGCGCTCCGCTGCGCGCGCATCTACATCCAGCGCGCCCAGACCGCCGAAGCGATCAAAATGCTGGATTCCGCCAGGCAAAACAATCCGGTCAATCTCGACGCCTTGCGCATGCGGTATGTGATGACGCAGGCCGACGCGCTCCCCACCGATCGCGTCACGCAGTTGCTCGCAATCATGCAGGCCAATCCCGCCGATCCCATGGTCGCCTCACGTCTCGCCGAGCAACTCGCCCAGATGGGCCTCGTCGATCAGGCGATCACCTGGTACGGCCTGGCCAACAGGCTCTATTCCCTCAGCGGCGCTCACCCCGACCCGGCTTTCGTCCTCGGCGCAACCTCCGAACTTCTCCTCGGCAATCACCCCGACGAAGCCGCCAACCTCTCCAGCAAATACATCCAGGCCCTCCCGGATGACGCCGATGGATGGTTCGTCTCACTGTCGATCGCCAAATTCCAACTCGATCTCGATCCAACCGACGCCGCCGCCAAGACCCAGTACGAGACCACCATCCGCAAAGCCTCCATCGCCATCGCCAATCGCCTGCAAACGATCCGTCACCTGGCCGGCGATTCCACCGCCACAACGCGCCCGATCGATTCCGACACCCCCACGCAACTCCCCAGTCTCGCCGGCGATCCCGATCTCATCAAAGCCTACACCGCCGTCCAGCTGCGCAATCCCTACATTGAATCCCTCTCATCGCTCGCCTGGCTCGATCTCTATTACGCCCGCGATGCCGCCTCCGCCGCCCCGCTCATCGCGTCCCTCGCAGAATATCTCCCTCCCGACAGCCCTAAGCTCCGCACCCTTCAGGCTTGGCATCAACTCGTCAGCGGCGACACCGCTGGCGCTCTCACCAAATTCCGCGCTCTTGTCAACGATGATCCCCTTGCAGGCCTCGGCCTGCTCGTCGCCGCATCATCCGATCCAGCCCAAAAGGACAAAATTCCCCAGGCCGCGGCCAAATTGATTAACGATCATCCCTCCGGTGTCATCGGCGCAATCCTCTGGGCCGAATTCAGCCGGTATCACATCGTCATCGATCCCGCCCCCAATTCCGGCGCGGTCGCCACGCTCGTCGCCAACGTTCCAAACTCGTTCCTCCAGTTGATCAGCCAGCCCAAGGGCTTTTACGAAGTCCAGGTCTCGCCGATGAAGGCCTCTTATCAATTTGGAGACCCGATCCTCGTCCGCGTCTCGCTTCAGAACGTCAGCGACGTGGACCTTGCCATCGGCGATGATAGCGCCGTTCATCCCGAGCTCTGGTTCGATGCCCATTTGCGCGGAATGCTGACCACCGGCATCACCGGCGCAGCCATCGGCCGCCTCGATCAGCGATTGGTCCTCGCCCCCAACGACACCGTCAGCACGGTCGTTCGCATCGATCAGGATGCCCTTTACCCCTACTTCAATGACAACCCAAACCTCGATCTGCTCGTCAATCTGACTCTGGTGATGAACCCCACGCACGTCGTGCAAAAGGGGCCCGACCAGGCCGGCGTCGCCAGCCCCGGACTCTGCGGCTATGCCGTCCAATCCACCGATCTCATCGCCCGCGAGCCCGTCCCCATCGAAACCGAAGACCAGCGGCTGCAACTCCTGATGCGGCTCGATCCCGCCGAGGGCGGTGAAAAAATCCGCCTGATGCAGACCATCTACGTCTACGTCGGCATCCTCCGCAACAGCCAGAACGCCCAGGCCGCCCCCGTCGCCAAGGGTTTTATCGCCAAGATCCGCAGGGCGCAGACCAATGGCAGTGATTCCGTGCTGGCCTGGCAGAAGCTGCTCATCGCCATGCTCGATACCGGCCAGGATCAGGTCAACGCCATCGACGCGATGTCCACCGACAGCATCTGGGAAACCCGCCTTCTCTCCCTCGAGGCCGCCCGCCAGTTCCTCGGAGCAAAGGCATCCACCGTCGCCCAGCAGCTTTCCACCGACAAAGACCCCGTCGTCCGCGAATATGCCGTCGCCTTATCGCAATCGTTGCAACAGATGGCCGCGACCGCCGCGACTCAGCCCAGCGATGCCGCGCAAGCGCCTACACCAATCCCCGGACCAACGCCCGATCTGGCCCCCATCACGACGCCTGATTCAACGCCCAATGCAACACCCGATGCATCGCCCGGCTCGACTCCCGATTCAACGCCTGCTGACCCATCCGCCGGTAACGTCAAGGAATAGCCCGTGACGCCTCAGAAAGATCAACCCTCCCGCCCCGGGCCAAAACGCCTCGGGTTCGTTGACGATTTCAAACGCTTCTTCCTCCGCGGCCTCGCCACCATTCTCCCAACCCTCGTCACCCTCTGGCTCCTCATCTGGGTCTGGAATTTTCTCTGGGACAACATCGGCCGCTACATGATTAACTTCATCCGCGTCGGCTGGTACGACGCGGGCGCTCGCAACTGGGTCCCGTTTCAGACCAAGCATTACATCATCTGGCAACTCGACGACAACGATTTCGGAACGCGCCTCCTCGGCGTCGTCCTCGCCGTCCTGCTCGTTTACATCATTGGCGTCTTCGTCGGTAACCTGATCGGCCTGGCCTTCTGGCGCGTGGCCGAACGCTCCCTCATGCGGATTCCCCTCGTCCGCGCGATTTATCCCGCTGTCAAACAGGTCACCGATTTTGTCCTCGCCGACCGGAGCCTTCAGTTTCAGGGCAGCCGCGTCGTCGCCGTTCAGCCTCACGAGCAGAACATCTGGTCCATCGGACTCATCACCAGCGCCCGCCAATGGACGCTCGACGCCGGGCCCGAGGAGATGATGACCGTGTTCATCCCCTCCAGCCCCACTTCCTTCAGCGGATATGTCCTGGTCGTCCCGCGAAGCAAGGTGATCGAACTCCCCATGACCGTCGAAGAAGCCCTGCGGCTTTTGGTCACGGGTGGCCTCATCATGCCCGGCGAAGGAAAAACCGACGGCAAAGACATCGCCCCCCAGCCGGGCGCTCAATCGCCGCTCCCCGTGCGAATTCCCATCCAGCCCGTCCCGCCCCAGCGTCCCCTGGAAAAACTCGGATAGCCGCTATTCCAGGCACGGCCTTTATCGCCGCTTTCCTGTACAATGATCCGCAAGATACGGAGGTTCATTTGATTGTTACCATCTCGTCGCGTCACATGGAGGTTACTTCCGCTCTCAAGGCGTATGCCGAGCAGAAGGCCGCGAAATTGACCCGCTATTATGATCGCATCCAGGAAATCGAAGTCGTTTTCGACAACGCCAAGGAATCGATGCGGGTCGAAATGATCGTCAACGCCGAGCATCAAAACATGTTCATCGCCCACCACGCGGACGACGACGCCTACGCCTGCATCGACGGCTGCTTCGCCAAGCTCGAGCGCCAATTGTCCGATCACAAGAAGAAATTCCGCAATCGCAAGCACTCCGGAGGCAAAGATAAGCACGAAATGGGCGCTTCACCAACCATTGGATCCGTCGCGGCCTCCGGCAGAACGGGAAAATCCAGGAACAAAAGATAATGAAAGGGTAGCTCGTCCTATGAAGTTGAAAGATTTCATCATTTCCGACGCGATCGTTCCGCAACTCGCCGCCACCGATCGTGACGGCGCGCTGCGCGAGCTGGCAACATCCCTCGCCGCCGCCGGTGCTCTGCCCATCGACGCCGTCGATGAGATCGTCGCCGCCCTGATCAAGCGCGAGCAGAACGGCTCGACCGGCTTCGGCAAGGGCGTCGCCGTCCCCCACGTCAAGCATCCCAAGGTCAAGAACATGGCCGGAACCATCGGCCGCAGCGCAGCCGGGATCGACTTTGCCGCGCTCGATCATCAGCCGGTCTTCACCATCTTTCTGCTTCTGTCCCCCGAAAACCAGCCGCAGCAGCATCTGCAGGCGATGAACATCGTCTTCAGCAACCTGCAGAAGGACATGTTCCGCAGGTTCCTGAGGCAAGCCGCCACGCGCGAGGCGATCGTCGAATTGCTGGACGAAGCGGACCAGCGCCCGTGAGTGCCGCTCGAACCGGATTCGCAATCGTCCATGCCTACAGCGTCGCGCGACATCATTGTGACCAACTCCCTCGGCCTTCATGCCCGGCCGGCGATGCAGTTCGTCGATATCGCCAACCAGTTTCGCTCGAAGATCACCGTCACCAAGGGGGGCGACGAGCCCTATCGAGGCCGACGGAAAGAGCGTCATGCAGATGATCATCCTTGCGGCCACCGAAGGGACGCCGCTCTCGATCGTCGCCGACGGCGACGATGCCGAGACCGCCGTCGAAAAGCTCGCCCAGCTGTTCGACGATAAATTCGGGGAAGAATGACGCCCATGGAAATCAAAAAGGGAATTGGTGTGTCTCCGGGAGTTGCCATCAGCACGGCCGTCGTGCTGGATGCCGAGGATCTCGCTCATTCCCCAGCCGTCAGATTCCCGCCGCCAATCTCGATGCCGAACTGAGCAGGTTCGATGTCGCCTTGAGCGAAACCATTCAACGACCTGACCCGGCAGCGCAACGATCTCGTCGCCAATCAGCGGCAAGGAAATCGCCGGCATCTTCGATTTCCACATTGGCGTCCTCAAGGACAAATCCCTGATCGATCAGATCACCGCTGAAATCCGCGATCACCGCAGCACCGCCGAATACGCCGTCAGCATCGGTCATGCGCAAGTACGCCGCCGTCTTCTCCAAGATGACCGACCGCTATCTCGTCCGAGCGCGTCAAGGACATCCATGACATCGAGCGGCAGCTCCTGCACCGCCTGATCGGCCAGCAGCGGCAGGATCTCGCGCATCTCACCAGCGATGTCGTCGTCATCGCCCACGATCTGCTTCCCAGCCAGACCGCCGCGCTCGACCGCAAGCACGTGAAGGGCTTCGCCACCGATGTCGGCGGCCGCACCAGCCACACCGCCATCGTCGCCCGCGCCATGGGCATTCCCGCCGTCGTCGGCCTGGGGACATCACCGCCGAAGTCACCGGCGGCGACACCGTCATCATCGACGGCAATCACGGCGTCGTCATCATCAACCCCGACGAGCGAGCACTGGCCGAATATCGCGAGTGCCGAAAGCCGCCGCCTCGCAGCTCGAAACCGAACTGCGCCTCGCTGCAGGATCTGCCCGCGCAGACCCTCGACGGGCATGTCGTCAGCCTGCAGGCCAATATCGAATTCCCCGCCGAGATCGACGACGCCCTTCGCCGCGGCGCTGAAGGCATCGGCCTCTATCGCACCGAATTTCTCTATCTCGCCAGCGATCACGAGCCCAGCGAGGAAGAGCATTACGGCGCCTATGCCGACGCGCTGCGGCGCCTGAAGGGCCGCCCGCTGGTCATCCGCACGCTCGATCTCGGCGCCGACAAATACACGCAGGCCAAGGCCGCCAACCCCGAGCGCAATCCCTTCCTCGGCGACCGCTCCATCCGCATGTGCCTGCACGACATCCCGATGTTCAAGCGCCAGCTTCGGGCCATCATGCGGGCCAGCGTCCTGGGCGATGTGCGCATCATGTTCCCGATGATCAGCACGCTGATGGAGCTTCGGCAGGCCAAGATGGTGCTCGAACGATGTCATGGAGGAACTGGAAGATGAAGGCGTCTCTTCCAACCGCGATATTCCCGATCGGCATGATGATCGAAGTGCCCTCGGCGGCCCTCATGGCCGAGCAATTCGCCAAGGAAGTCAATTTCTTCTCCATCGGCACCAACGACCTGATCCAGTACACGCTGGCGGTCGACCGCACCAACGAAAAGGTCGCCGGCCTGTTCTGCCCGGCCCATCCGGCGGTGCTGAAACTGGTCCGCGACGTCATCCGCACAGGGTCACGCAATTGCATCAGCGTGAGCGTGTGTGGTGAAATGGCGGGCGAACCCCTGTACACTCTGCTTGCTCCTGGGACTGGGCCTGACGACGTTCAGCATGAACGCCCCGGATATCCCGGAGGTGAAAAAGATCATCCGCTCCACCACCATGGAGCATGCCAGGCAGGTGGCCCGGCGGGTCATGAGTTTCGACAGCGAACGACAGGTCATGCATTTCCTGCGCGACGAAACGCGGAAAATCGATCCCGGAAGCGTTTTAATGTAACAGTGGCCGATCGTACCCAGGCGGCAAATCCGCCGTTCAACGAGCGGCGGTGCAATCGCACCGCCGGCGTTCACTGCATCCGCCGACCAGGACAAATCACTAATGGCAAAAGAAATGCTGATCAACGTCTCCGAGGGCGAGGAATGCCGAATCGCCCTGGTCGAAGACGGAAAGCTCGAAGAGCTTTACATGGAGCGAACCAGCTCCACCAGCCACGTCGGCAATATCTACAAGGGCCGCGTCACCAACGTCGAGCCGTCCATCCAGGCGGCGTTCATCGATTTCGGCCTGGGCCGCAACGGCTTCCTGCACATCTCCGACCTGATGCCCACCTATTTCGGCCGCAGGCGGCGATGACATCCAGGAAACCGTCGGCCGCAAAATGGCCCGCCGCGATCGCCCGCCCATCCAGCGCTGCCTGCGCCGCGGCGATGAAATCATCGTCCAGATCATCAAGGAAGGCATCGGCACCAAGGGCCCGACGCTCACGCACCTATCTCTCCATCCCCGGCAGAATCCTCGTGATGATGCCCGGCATGGGCAAGATGGGCGTCAGCCGCAAGATCGAAGACGATGAGGAACGCCGCCGGCTGCGGCAGATTCTCGATTCGCCTCAAGCCGCCGAAGGATGTCGGCTTCATCATCCGCACCGCCGGCGTCGGCAAAACCAAGACCGAAATCCAGCGCGATCTCACCTATCTCACCCGCCTCTGGACCAATTTCGTCAAGAAGCGCGACAGCGGCCCCGGCCCGATGGAACTCTACACCGAGGGCGATCTCGTCACCCGCACCGTCCGCGATGTCTTCACCAGCGATATCGATCGCATCGTCGTCGACAACAAGGAAGTCGCCAAGCGCGTCAAGGAAGTCATCAAGCTCGCCAACCCGCGCACCAAGAACAAAGTCGAGCTCTACGAAGAGCCCGGTTCCGCTGTTCCACAAGTACGGCATCGAGCGCGAAATCGAGCTGATGTACAGCCGGCACGTGCCGCTGCCCAGCGGCGGATCGCTGGTGATCGACTGCACCGAGGCGATCGTCGCCATCGACGTCAACAGCGGCAAATTCCGCGAGCACAGCCGACGCCGAAACCACCGCCTTCAAGACCGACATGGAAGCCGCCGACGAAATCCCCCGCCAGCTCCGCCTCCGCGATCTGGGCGGCGTGATCATCTGCGATTTCATCGACCTGCGCTACGAGCGCCATCGCCGCGAGCTCGAAGCAGCGCCTGCACGACAACTTCAAGAAGGACCGCGCCAAGACCAAAGTCCTGCGCATGAGCCAGTTCGGCATCATCGAAATGACCCGCCAGCGCATGCGGCCCGAGCCTCAAGCGCTCGATCTATTTCGATTGCCCGCATTGCAAAGGCGCCGGCCTGGTCAAAACGCCCGAGAGCATGAGCCTGGACGTCATGCGCCGCCTCGCCATCGCCATGAACGACCTCAAGGTCGTCCGCGTCGAGATGGCCGTCTGCCCCGACGTCAATTTCTATCTCCAAAACCGAAAGCGCGCACAGATTGCCCGCCTCGAGCAGCAATTCGGCAAGCGCGTGGTCATCTCCTCCGATCTAACAGTCAGCCTCGACGAAGTTCGCTTCTCTCTCTTCGACGCGCGCGACGTCCAAGTCTATCTCACCGAACTCGGAATGACCCCGCCCGGCGTGACCAACCCCGTCACCCGCCCGGCCCGCCAGTCCGGCGGACGCTTCCGCCCACCCGGCCGCGGACAACGCGACGACCGCAACCAGCGCGGCCAGGGCCAGCGTCCCGTCCGCCAGCCGCCGCAGGGCGCAGCGAAGATTCCCATCGCGACCATGACAACATCGACGATGTTGAAGATGCGCTCGACCGCCGCGACCGCGAGATGGATGAGCCGGAAATAGATCGCCTGCCGCCGCCAATCGAAGCCGAATCCGACGCCCCAGCCGACGAAGCGCCGGACCACGAAGACGATCTGCCGCTTCAGACGCTAGAATTCAATTCGCCACCCGCTGGAGCAGACTCCGATGCCGATGGCAATCGCCAGGGTGACGATGGCAATCGCCCCGGCGACGATGACAATCGCCCGCGCCGCCGCAGACGCGGCCGCCGAGGGCGTGGCGGACGCGGACGAAACCGCAACGACGCCGATCGCGGACCCCAATCCCTCGATCAGGGACCAGCCAATTTCTCTCGCGACTTGCCACCCCGAGATCTGCCACCGCGCGATCTGCCACCTCGAGATCTACCGCGTGAATTACCCGAACCCCGTCAACCGGTCCTTCCAGCCCCATCCGACTTGGCCGAGCCATCGGACGATTTGGACAATGATGATCAGCCACCCAAGTCCGGTCGTCCCCGCAGACGTCGCGGCGGCAGAGGCCGTGGCGGTCGCGGACAGGGCGGCGATGCGCGTCAGGCCCCGTCTCAGGCAAATCCCGCTCTCGAAGACAAAACGCCTCGCGCCAAGGAAGCCCCAACGCTCACCAAAACAGGTTCCGCCGATCGCCACCTCATCAACGATGAGCCGATCGCGCCGCCGCCCCTCGCCAGGCCGCGCAGCTATCGTGATCTGGATTCCATCCCGGACGACTATGATTGAAAGGTGATGATATAGTTAGCGGGCGACCGCAGGTCGCCGGGTTCGCACCCAAAGCGCCCCAACAACGATTATGCAGTTCTGGCAATTTCTAGGCGACCTCCATCCGCGCCTCGTCCAGTTTCCCCTGGTCCTTCTCCTCGCCGGCCTGATCTGCGACGCCGCCGGCCTGATCGCCCGCTCCCCCGCGTTCACCAAAACCGCCAAGGCCCTCTCCCTCGCCGGCACATTCTTCCTCCTCATCGCTTTCATCTGCGGCATCTACGCCGAAGTCTGGGCCGGCCGCGCCGGAATCCCACAGGAACAAATCGAATGGCACGAACTCATGGCCAACATCGCCTCCTGGGGCTTCGTCGTCCTCATGGCCTGGCGACTGTTCCTCGATGAAACCACCCGAAAATCCCTCGCCGTCTATCTCCTCATCGGCTTCGCCTGGTACTCCCTCCTCATCCTCACCGGCTACTTCGGCGGAAAGCTCGTCTTCGAATACGGCGCCGCCGTCATCGGCGCACAGGCCAACAACGTCCTCTCCCTCCACGATCTCAACGTCCTCGCCACCCGCCAAACCGACGAAAATCTCCGCTATTCCGAACTCATGCACCACGTCGCCGGCTGGCTCACCCTCGCCCTCTCCGGCTCACTCTTCGTCCACGCACTCTTCCCCAACAAAGCCGATCGCCTCAAATGGGTCGGCCCATCCCTCCTCCTCGTCGGCGGCATCGCCCTCTTCTTCTTCGCCGATCTCGATCTCTATCGCCTCCTCGATCCGCGCCAACTCCGCGACCGCGAAGTCCAACTGCACAAAACCCTCGCCATCGTCCTCGCATCGGTAGGAGCCCTCGGCCTCTGGCGAATCCGCGCCAGCCAAACCCACAAAACCTCCACCATCCGCCTCTCCACCCCCTCAAAAGTCGTCGCCGTCATGGCCCTCATCGGCGGCGGAATGCTCTTCACCCACGTCCACACCGTCGCCCCCTACGCCAACGTCGCCGCCGGCGTCTACATCGCCCACATCATCATGGGCCTCACCGCCCTCGGCATCGGCGCCGCCCGCCTCCTCCAGGATGCCCTCCCAAAATTCAAAAAACTCTTCGCACTCCTCTTCGCCATTCTCATGTGCGCCGAATCCATCCTCCTCATCACCTACAACGAAGGCCTCCCCTGGTACATCGGCTACGGCCATTACAACCGCTGGGGAGAACATCACAACGGAACCATCGCCCCCTACGGCCCCATCCGCGCCGAGCTCACTTTCGATCCCGCCACTCAACTGCTCGATGTTTACGTCAAAGACCGCTTCACCGAAACCCCCGCCCCCGTCGCCGCCGATCAGCTCAATCTCCTCATCTCCCGCGGCTACACCGAAATCGGCGTCCCGCTCACATCCGACAAAAACGCCAACCCAGCCTCCCACTTCTCCGCCTTTGCCCCATTCCTCAAAAATGTCCCCGCCTTCTCCGCCCGCCTCGCCCTCCCCATCGGCAACTCCCGAAAATGGGCTACTTCGACCCCTGGGTCTCCGATCTCATCCAACCCGTCCCCCCCAACGAACTCGCCAAATACCAATGCCCCATGCACGACGGCATCATCTCCGTCAATCCCGGCCTCTGCCCCATCTGCGGCATGCCCCTCATGCCCATCCAGTGGACCCCGCCCACCTACCTCCACCTCCCCGACTACGACATGCAACTCACCGCCCCAAACCCCATCGCCGGCAAACCCGTCCTCCTGACGCTGACACCTCAATATCACGATCAACCTCTTCCGCGATCTGATGATCGTCCACGAACACCCCATGCACCTGATCATCGTCTCCGCCGATCTCTCCGACTACGATCACGTCCACCCGCTCCCCCAACCCGATGGCTCGCTCCAGCTCCCCTACACATTCCCGCACCCCGGCCAATATCTCCTCTATGCCGACATCACCCCCGTCGGCCAGCGTGCCCAGGTCTTCCGCCTCCCACTAACAGTCCATCCCGCCGATTCCCAAACCGAACTGCTCACCGACGCTCGGGATCTGGCCCCATCCCCATCCCTAGCCAAACCGCTCCCCGACGATCCAACAATGACGGCCCAATTAATCTTCCAGCCGCGCACACCCGTCGCCGGCATAGAAACCCACTTCATCTTCCGCCTCACCCAAAACGGCTTGCCGGTCAACGATCTCGCCCCCTTCATCGGCGCGATGGCTCACTGCATCATCATCTCCCAGGACACCCAGTCCTTCATGCACTGCCACCCCGAGCAATTATTATCCCCAACCCCGGGCGTCCTCGCCGGCCCCGACATCCCCTTCGGCACCATCTTCCCCAAACCCGGCCGATATAAAATCTGGGGCCAATTCCGCCGCGGCAAAAAAATGCTGACCATCGACTTCGTCGTCGATGTCCAGCCGTCGCTCCTGCCGCCCAAATTGGTCAAATTTCTGCTGGACGACTAGCGCGGCACAGGCTACTCGCATTTTCCCCTTTTCTCCCTCGCCATGTACTCAGGGAGAGGGTTGGGGTGAGGGTTGGGGTGAGGGTTCTTAAGTTGGCGTGAGGGTTCTTAATATGAAACTAAATCACATCAATCTCGCCGTCGCCGATGTCGCCGCCACCAGCAATTTCTTCGAGCAATTCTTCAACCTCAAATGCTCAGAAACCAAGGGAGACAACCTCCTCACCGTCCTGCGTGACGAAGCCGGCTTCATCCTGATCCTCAGCCATTTCGAGAAAAATGTCGTCCCCCAATACCCGCGCGATTTCCACGTTGGCCTCATTCAGGAAACCGTCGAGCAGGTCAACGAAATCTACGACCGCATGAAAGCCGCCTGCATCGATGTCCGCCCCCCAAAAACCGCCCACGGCAGCTGGGGTTTCTACGTCACCGCCCCCGGCGGATTCCTGGTCGAAGTCGCCTCCTACGAGCACGGCGGATAACCACCACCGCGGCAAAAAGATGCTGACCATCGACTTCGTCGTCGATGTCCAACCATCCCTCCTGCCGCCCAAATTGGTCAAATTTCTGCTGGACGACTAGTGCACAGGATGATCGCATCTCCTCTCTTTCTCCTCGCCCCGGCCTGCTCTGAGTCTATCGCAGAGTACTCATAGGGAAAGCGCGCTCTTCCCCTCTTTCCCCTCGCCCCATGTACTCATGGGGAGAGGGTCAGGGTGAGGGGCGATTTTTTGAACGTCGATGTTCATTTATTCAAACACCCCATCATTCAAACACCCAAGTCGGATCATCCGCCGTATTAAAATAAACCGTCGGCACCGGCACATTCAGCAATCGCAAATACAAGCAAAGCTGCGCCGATGATGAATCATATGATTCAAATCCCAAACCCGATAAACCATCGCGCGAGGCCGAGTCACAAACACCTTCTGCCCGCTCCGCATCGTCCAAGGCTTATTCAAATTGGCGATATCAAACTTCTCCACCGCTTGGCGCAACCCATCCGCATGCCGATCAAACCGCGCCAGCAATTCCGCCCGATCCTTCAATTCCGCCGGCGACCTCGGCGCCGATGCCGCGTCCAGTTCATCCTGACCGATGGTGACTCTCATCCAGTCCGGCAGATCAGCCACATGCAGCGCCAGCTTCCCCAGCGACATCGATTTCTCATGCGGCTTCCACCCATAATGCTCCTCCGGCAACCGCTCCAGCACAGCCCGCGTCACCTTCAACTCCCGCTCAAGATCGCCGAAAACAATCTCCTTCAGGGATACTGAATCCATAACCTCTCCATTCGTCGCTACAAAAAAAATCAGAAAAAAATCGACGGATTTCCGCAAAACCCGCCCAAAACTTTCATCCAATGCGCACTCTAATAGAGGACCAGCATTTTTCCATCCCGATAAACAGACACACCATCAAAATCCGGGACATTCTGGGAGTTTATGTTACCAAATGGGAACTCACTCGCACCCCAATCCCATCATCTTCTCACGAAAAAAAACCATGCACCAAACCACCCCATCTTATCCCGCAAGCCCCACCCATCGCTTCCGCCCCAACGACGAATACGATCACTGCCTCACCCGCCTCTCTAACTTGCACCCCTCGAATATCTCCTGGCTCTGGCCATCCCGCCTCCCCCTCGCCCAAATCTCCCTCCTCGTCGCCCGTCCCGGCTTGGGCAAAAGCCTCCTCACCGCCGATCTCGCCGCCAGAATCTCCACCGCCTCCCCCTGGCCCGACGGCTCCCCCTCTACCCCCGGCTCCGTCCTCTTCATCTGCGGCGAAGATGATCCCGCCCAGGTCCTCCGCCCCCGCCTCCTCGCCAGCGGCGCCGACCTGACACAAATCCACCACCTCAACGCAGCCCAATACCGCCGCGACGCCGTCTTTCCCGAAGTCCTCTTCAATCTCAACCACCACCAACCCATCCACAACGCCCTCGAGCATCTCCCCGATTGCAAGCTCGTCGTGATAGATTCCATAGGCGCACTCTTGGGCTCCACAGGCTCCAATCTCTCCACCACAGTCCATTCCATCTTCGCTCCCTTGGCTCACATGGCCAATCGCTTCGGCCCCGCGTTCCTGTTAATCGCCCACACCCGAAAACAACAAACCACCCACGCGGATGAATTGGTCCTGGGCTCCCGCGCCTTCACCTCCATCCCCCACAACATCTGGCACGTCATGCGCAACCCAAAAACCCGAGCCGCCGCCTCCTCCTCTCCGGCAAATCCAACCTCGCCGCCGAAGCCCCCGGTCTCGCCTTCACCATCTCTCAGGACTCCCCAAAATCCTCTGGGAAAAAGACCCGCTCCCAATGAACGCCGATGAAGCCCTGAACACAAGAGCCCCCGCGCCAACAGGCCCAGCCCCCATAGAACGCAAAATTGCCGAACACTGGCTAACCAAACTCCTCGCACAAGGTCCATTAGAAGCCGGCGAAGTCCGAAAAGAATCCGAAAGCGCCGGCCTGATCTTCCGCACAGTCCAACGCGCCGCCGATCACATGAACATAGAACGAGAAAAAGGCCCCAACCCCGGCCAATGGTTCTGGCGATTACCAAATAAAGTTTAGCCGCCCTGCACTGAGCGTGTCGAAGTGTGCGGCCTCGCGGTGGTCTTTATGAGTAATTCAATTCTAAAACCAAAGCCCACGGAAGTTCTTCCGTGCGGGAGAATTTGAATTTCACCCCGATGGCGCAGTCGAACCCCCCCCGTGCGAGAGAATTCAATTGGCATTGAAACACAAATCCTAGTACAAAATCAGCACGCCCATGCAAAACCCAACATATATCTCCCGGCGGCATGACGCGGCCGCATTCCCAGGAACCATCTGCGGCTCAATCCACTTTGCCCGCAACTCAAACCCGCAGGCCGGTTGATCCCATGCCCGAATTAAACTGGGTCGGCAAGAAGGCCGTCCTCAATCATCATAACCACGTCCCCTATCGCCTTCTAAAGTGTGACGGAGAATTGTCCGCTGGCGATCTGCTGGTGCAGGGAGACAACCTTGAAGCACTCAAAGCTCTTCTCCCCTACTACGCCGGGCAAGTGAAGTGCATCTACATCGACCCGCCATACAACACCGGCAACGAAGGATGGATTTACAACGATAACGTCAACTCGCCAGAAATTCGTCAATGGCTCGGGAAAGTGGTGGGAGGCGAAGCAGAGGACTTGTCCCGGCATGATAAATGGCTCTGCATGATGTATCCCAGGCTGAAACTATTGCATGGTTCCTTCGCGAGGATGGTGTGCTCTTTGCGAGCATCGACGACTTTGAGGCCCACCGGTTTCGATCTCTGATGGACGAAATCTTCGGCCCTCGTAATTTCATCGCACAACTTGTTTGGGACAAGACGCGAAAAATGATGCGAAGCTGTTTTCAGTCGGGCATGAATATATGTTGGTGTACGCGAAATCGTTTCAGACGCTGAAGGACCTTAACACGAAATGGCGGGAACAACAGCCAGGGCGCGCGAAATCATCATCGAATGGAAACACCTGCAGAGCATTCATGGTGAAAACTACGAGGCGATCCAGAACGACTTGCGCAAATGGTATAGCTCGCTACCGAGAACACACCCATCAAAGAAACTCAGCCGATACAAATGGGTAGACAAATGGGGCCCATGGCGAGATCGCGATATTTCATGGCCAGGCGGTGGTGGTCCGCGATACGATGTGCCACACAAACTGACCCAAAAACCATGTACCGTTCCGGAGGCTGGCTGGCGTTTTGCAACATGGGACGAAATGAAGCGTCAGATCAACGCGGGTCTCGTGGAATTTCGTGCCGATCATACAAAGCCGCCATTCCGCAAAGCTCATCTACTCCCGACCGAAGAAGAAGAGGCTTTGGCGGCCGGCGACGAGGTCAACGATGGCAATGGTACCGAAGACGAGGATTCAGCAGGCATGCTTGTGATGCCGAGCGTAATTCACAAGCAAGCTCAGGTAGCCATCAAGCTCCAACGCAAAATGTTCAACGGGAAACAGGTCTTTCCCAATCCTAAGGATCACGAAGTAATCATGCACTTGATCCGGTATGTGACCGATGCCAATGACCTCATTTTGGATTCATTCGGCGGTAGCGGTCCGACCGGACACGCGGTGTTGGAGTCGAATCGAGTTCTTGGCGGTAACCGCCACTTTATCTTGGTCGAAATGGATGAAGACATCTGCCAGAAGGTTACAGCGCATCGTCTGCGCACAGCAATCGAAGGATACGACAACACGCCGGGGCTCGGCGGCGGCTTCCGCTTCTGCACTCTTGGCGACCCACTCACAGATGAAGATGGCAATATCAGGTCGTCCGTGCGTTTCCGTGACCTGGCTCATCACGTTTTCTTCACCGAGACGGGATTGCCTTTGCCGAAGAAAGTTACGGCCAAGAATCCGTTGCTCGGTGAGCACGAAGGAACAACGTATTACCTTCTTTTCAATGGCGTGCTCGGCGATAAGCGCCACGACGGCGGGAACGTGCTCACGACCAAGGTGCTCGAATCTCTGTCATCCCACACCGGACGTCGCGTCATTTACGGGGAGGGATGTCGGCTTTCTCCCGCCCGATTGAAACGCGAAAACATCGTTTTCAAGCAAATCCCATACGAAGTGAAGGTGGGATAATCGTGCGATATGAGATAGAATTTCTCCCCGACGCGCGGCACGATCTTAAACGGCTTTCGCCGGAGGTCGCCCGGCACATCACGCGAAAGATCATCGCTATGCAGGATGACCTTGCCGGCAACGTCAAGCACCTCGTGCATTACACGCCGGGGCTTCGGCTTCGCGTGGGAGACTGGCGCGTCTTGTTCGAGGTCGCGGGATCGACGATTATCATTCACAGGGTTGTACATCGCTCCGAAGCGTACGATTAAAGGAATCGCCATGGGCCGGATCAAACATGAAATGTGGACGCGGGAAAACGGCGAAAAATTCGTCATACTCTCGGTGCAGGAGTATCGGCGTCTTGAGGAATTGGCCGAGGACAAGGGGCTTTCCAGAATCATGAAGGAATCCAGAAAGCACAGGCGGGATCGCCAAGAACCTCTCTGGAGCAGGTGAAGCGCGAACTGGGTATGGGGAAGAAGCGGCGCAAAGCCAGGGCATGAAAACGGGGCCTCACGATTGCTTTCACTCAAACCCTATCAGGAAACGTCCCTTCTTGAGTTGACCAAATACCTCAAGGCTTGCGACCGTCTAGGACCGAAACTCGCCTTCTATCAGCAGACCGACCGCCAATATTTCGAGGTCCCGGTCCTGCAAAACCTTCCTTATGTCTGCCTCCGTGTGCCGACGGGCGGCGGAAAAACTTTGCTTGCCGCACATGCCGTTGGCACGCTGACGCGCGAACTCCTCAAAGCGGAACGAAGCATCGTCCTCTGGCTCGCCCCCACGAACACCATAGTTGAGCAAACACTTAAAGCCCTTAAAGATCGAAAACATCCATATCGGCAGGCGCTCGAACAAAGCGCGGGGCAAGCCTCGGTGATGGACTTGAAAGAAGCACTCTATCTGGGACGGGGGACTGTCGATTCGGATACGGTTGTCATTGTTACAACGCTGGCAGCCTTGCGCGTGGAGAACACGGACGGACGCAAAATTTATGAAACCAACGGCACGCTCATGCCACATTTCAGCGGCCTGGAAGAGCGGCAAAAAGACCAGCTCGAGAAAACGCCGGATGGCGTCCTTATCTATAGCCTCGCGAATCTCCTGAAACTGCATCGCCCACTGGTCATCATGGACGAAGCGCACAATCCGCGAACGGCGTTAACCTTCGATTCATTCGCCCGTTTTGCACCCTCCTGCATCTTGGAATTTACCGCGACTCCAGACCAAAGCGAGCAAAGCCGGAGCAATGTCTTGCACTCTGTCTCGGCGGCCGAGCTGAAGGCGGACGCGATGGTGAAACTGCCGATCCGCGTCACATCGCCAGTGGAAGGAGGCCCTGAGCGATGCCGTGAATAAACGCGCAGGAATTGGAAACAATCGCTTCAAAAGAGCAGCAGTCTACTGGGGAATACATCCGCCCGATCGCTCTCCTGCAGGCTCAACCGCAATCGCAGCATGATCCGAACGTGGTTACGGTGGACGTGGTTAAAGCCTTCCTTCTGAACGACTGCAACCTTCCCGCCGATCAGATCGCGATAGCGTATCGTGACACGGATGAATTGGAGGGTGTGGACATACTCGCCCCTGCCTGTCCGATTCGCTATGTCATCACCGTTAACAAGCTTAAGGAAGGCTGGGATTGTCCCTTCGCTATGTCCTCGGCACAGTGAGCAACAGCGCCAGCGAAACCGCGATCACGCAAATCCTGGGCCGGGTGCTTCGACTACCCAAGGCCGCGCACAAGGAACATAAGGAATTGAATCACGCGTACGTCTTTGCACCGGCGACCTCGGGCCAGTTCATCCAGGTGCTTACAACACTGAAAGAATGTCTGGTCGATTGTGGATTTGAGGAGTTTGAAGCAGCCGAAATGCT
Organism: uncultured Phycisphaerales bacterium; assembly: GCA_963773725.1. Taxonomy (GTDB): domain Bacteria; phylum Planctomycetota; class Phycisphaerae; order Tepidisphaerales; family Tepidisphaeraceae; genus PALSA-1353. The sequence continues at coordinate 287,508 of CAVZCA010000003.1, read as the reverse complement.
TCAGCCGATGCGACCAGGTGGCGGCGGCCTATTTGATGAAGACGACGCCGCGGTCTCAATCGCGGAAATATTGATCGCCAAGCCTAAGCTAGATGCACTGCCCAATGAAATCCGGGAGCGGGTAACGTTCAAGGCGTCCACATCCACGCTTGTCTACACCGGCCCGGCTATTACCGCATCGCAGCAAAAGATATTCGAGCAAACTGCCGCGAGCGAACAGGATCGGGCGGCCATCGTTCGTATTGCAAAACGCAGTCGAAACGAGCCGACGAACCCGGCAGCGATGGGCGAGACATTCAAGGTCCCGGCTTTGGCATCCACATCGACGGCGACGACGCCACCCTCTTTGAATCAGAGGATTTGCCATATCAGTGGAACTTGGCTGAGTTCGACGCGACGGTGACGTCTCAGGAATATCCAACGGATCCGCAGGGACGGGTCGCCGAGGTGGACATCGACGAATTTGGGAAAGTGGCTTTGAGTGAACTCCGTGAAGTGCAGCATCAGTTGACGATGTTCGATACCAACGCCCCGCGCACTGAAGCCGAACTTGCGGTATGGTTGGATCAGCACATCCGCCATCCAGATATCCCACTGCACCAGTCGCAACCCTTCATGTTGAATTTAGTCCGCTCGCTTACGAAGGGTCGCAATCTGCCGTTCGATACCGTCGTGGCCGGACGATTCCGGTTGCGTGATGTAGCTGAATTAAAAATCGATGCGGATCGTCGCGCAGCCGCGGAAAAATCATTTCAACAGTTGGTGTTCGACGGGCGCCAGTCGGTCGAAGTCTCTCCTTCCGTAGCCTTCAGCTTTCCACTCACCCAATATCCAGCGAATCGCATCTACGACGGGCCAATTCGATTTAACCGCCACTACTACGAAAAACCTGGCCAGATGAATGGCGAGGAAGCCGCGTGTGCGTTGCTCATTGATAAACATCCGCTGGTAAAGACATGGGTGCGAAATCTTGAACGCGACCAGTACGCATTTTGGTTGCCGCTTCCGAGCCGCCGCTTCTACCCGGACTTCGTAGCGAAACTTGTAGATGATCGAGTGCTCGTCGTAGAGTACAAAGGCCAGCATCTTGAAGACACCCACGACAGCGACGAAAAAAGAGCTATCGGCGAACTATGGCAGGCCCGCAGCAACGGCAAATGCGTGTTCCGGTTCGTGGGCATGAACACGATGGAACATGACCTCGGCACCGTCATATAACGACGCCAAATCAAGTCCAGAGCAACCAGGATGACGCAAAAATAATCCGAAGCTTTCCAAAAAAACCACCTAAAACCTCAGCGCAGATTTAACCCAGGCCCATTCTATTCTCCGCGTTCTCGGGGAACTCTGCGGTAAAATCCGAATGAGTCGCGGGACAAAACACGACCAAAACCTTCACTATCTCAAAAATAACCTTGCCTGCTTGCCCTGAGCGAAGTCGAAGGGCCCTGAGTCCATCGAAGGGTCGAACGGAGCTTGTCGAAGGGTCGTCGTCGGAAGCACAAAACACGTCCAAAACACGTACAAAACTTTCACTATCTCAAAAACTACTTGTCTTCTTGTCGTCGTGGAAAATTCGCTCAAAAACGCAGGTTTTCAAATTCAAACGAATCAACGTGACGCAAATCTCATCCCGCCTCCTCATTCATCTCCGCGAACTCCGCGTTCTCTCGTAGAGCCTGAGCGTCAGAGTCGAAGGCCGCGTTTAAATCCCCCCGTTTTCCACCCCTAAAACCCCTCCTTTTGATTTCCACATTCCCCATCCGTTATCACTTCCCAATGCCTCACGACGAAGTCATCCCCATCCTGGATTTCGGTGCGCAATACGCCCAGCTCATCGCCCGCCGCGTGCGCGAAAAGGGCGTTTACAGCGAACTGGTTCGGCCCGACATTCCCGCCGAGCAGATCTGAAGAAGCTCAATCCCAAGGGCATCATCCTCTCCGGCGGGCCCAGCAGCGTTTATGAGCCCAACGCCCCGCGATGCGATCCGGCGATCTTCGATCTCGGCGTCCCGATCCTGGGGATTTGCTACGGCATGCAACTCGGCTGCGCAGATCCTCGGCGGCCAGGTGAAGCCGGCCAAGGCCCGCGAGTTTGGCCGGGCCAAGCTGCACGTCGTGACGGATGATCCGCTCGTCCGCGGCCTGCCCGAGGAGACGACCGTCTGGATGAGCCATGGCGATCAGGTTCACGAACTGCCGGCCGATTTCGTCGCCCTGGCGACCACGCCGACCTGCCCGTTCGCCGCGGCCCGGCACGCGACGCGGCCGTTTTATGGCGTGCAGTTTCATCCCGAAGTCACGCACACGCCGCGCGGCGAGCAGATCTTCCAGAATTTCCTCTACGAAATCTGCAAATGCTCCGGCACCTGGACGATGGGCAATTTCATCGAGCAGGCCATCGCGCCAGATCCGCAAGCAGGTCGGCGACGGCGAAAGTCATCTGCGGCCTGTCCGGCGGCGTCGATAGCTCCGTCGTCGCCGCCCTGCTGCACAAGGCCATCGGCGATCAGCTCGTCTGCATCTTCGTCGACAACGGCCTGCTGCGGAAAAACGAGCGGCAACTGGTCGAAGTCCACCTTCCGCGATCATTTCAAGATCAATCTGCGTCACGCTCGATGCCACCGAGCAATTTCTGTCAGCGCTGGACGGCGTCACCGATCCGCAGCAGAAGCGGAAGATCATCGGCAAGGAATTCATCGAAGCGTTCAAACGCGAGGCGGCCAGATCGATCGACGGCGCCGCGTTTCCTCGCCCAGGGGACGCTCTATCCCGATGTGATCGAAAGCGGCCACGGCTACGCCGGCACCGCCGCCAACATCAAGCTGCACCACAACGTCGGCGGCTTGCCGGAGCGAACTGGGCTTCGAGCTGGTCGAGCCGCTGCGGGATTTGTTCAAGGATGAAGTGCGCAAGGTGGGCGAAGTGCTGGGCTTGCCCGAGAAGATCGTCTGGCGGCATCCGTTCCCCGGCCCGGGCCTGGCGGTGCGGATCATCGGCGACGATCACGCCGGAGCGACTGCGCGTTCTGCGCGATGCCGATGAGATCGTGCTGGAGGAATTGATCGCCGCCAATCTGTATCGCAAGACCGCCCAGGTCTTCGCGGTGCTGCTGCCGATCGGCACGGTCGGCGTGATGGGCGATGCCCGGAGCTACGACAGCGTGATCGCCATCCGGGCGGTGGAGAGCCAGGATTTCATGACCGCCGACTGGGCGCAGAATTCCGTTTGACGTGCTGGCGACGATGAGCAACCGGATCATCAATGAAGTGCGGGGGGTGAATCGGGTGGTTTACGACATCAGTTCCAAGCCGCCGGCGACGATTGAGTGGGAATAATCGTTCAGGGCCGAGAAAATTGGGGATTAAGGGCTAATAAGACGATTCAGGAGAAGCGGAGTCATGCGCGGCAGGTGCCGCGTTTTCCGCGGCGCAGGAAATGCGCCGTCAGCTTGGCGGCAGCACGGTTTAAGTTAACGTTGAGAGGCTCAATTTTATTTGCATCGCGGGAAGCGTTTGTTTAGACTCGACTTGATCGGTCATGGCGCAAATGTGTGTGCCTGCGTGATGACCGGAAATGTACAGAGCACGGAGGGTTCAGGCACAGGCGTTTTACACTCGATCGCCTTACCGTTGCAGGCCTTACGTACCCACCCAGTGATTCCAAAGAACCGTAACGAAACGAATTGAGGAGGAACACGTGTTGTTTGATTCCCCCGCTCGGCAAAACGCTTGAACGTTCAATCCCCCAAAGCCCATTCCAGTCGTGAAAGCAGGTCAAATATCATGATTCGTCGAAAGAAATTGGCTTGTTTGGGTTTGGCAGCATCGATGTCGATCCCCGCGGGGACCGGCGAAATTCAGCCAGTTGTATGCCGACCCCTCGGATCGGGCTCGCGTGGTCCGGCGACTGCAGCCAGCGAATGCGGACCTGCTCAAGCAGGGAATCGATCAATACAATCAGGGGCAATATGAAGAGTCGGTTGCCACCCTGCAGGAAGTGGACATCAAGTCGCTAAGCCAGCAGGATCAGCAGACCTTGCTGAGCGTTCTGGCCAAGGCGACGAGGCCGCGCACGGAACGGCGTGTCGGCCCGGGAAGAATTCGCCCGCGGCGAAGAAGCCCGCAAGGCCAACGATCTGGCTGATGCGCAGACGCATTACAACGCGGTGCTGAATAATCCCCGTGCCGATGCCCAGACGACGCAGAAGGCGCAGCAGCAGTTGGCGGCTGTTACAGTCGCTCAGAAGACCGATTCCAGCGACGGCAAATCGGCTTACAAGCAGGCTGTGGATGAATATCGCAAGGGGCTGTGGAAACAGGCTCGCGCCGATTTCGATCAGCGCCCAGCAATTGGGTTACAACGGCGGATTCCTTCAGGCCAGCCCCGCGGAATATCTCCGCAAGATGGATCGATGGCGAACAGAAATATGTCGCGAAGAATCAAGAAGCGGATGGCCGCACTGCATATGAGCAGGGCCGGGAGGAATATCGAGCCGGCGATCTGACGACAGCCCGGACGGATTTCATCAAGGCCCGCGATCTGGGCTTCCAGCCGAATTATCTTGAAGGGCTTTCCCCGTCGGAATACCTCCAGCGAATGGATGAGAAAGACGCGGCCGACAGGCAGGCCTCGGATCAGCGGCTCCGAATAGTTTCCGGCGTCGGCCAACGCTTCGAGCCAACGGTGAATCTGGCGGATGATGCTGCCATCGACGGCGGCTCCGGCGAGCGGCTTCGACTTCGGATCAGTCAGCAGTTGCAGCATCAGGCGGAAGTCGATCGCCTCGCCGAGCAGCAGAGGATTTATAAGGCACAGGGACTTGTCGATCTGGCCAAGCAGGCGGAGAACGCCGGTAACGATCAGGAAGCCTTGAGCCAGTATACCCAGGCGGTGGATCTGGATCCGACCAATACGGACGGCGGTGCAGGGCCGCGATCGTCTCCTGGCGAAGACTGGGCCGGGCGCCGACCAATGGCGGCGCCACCCTCACCCGCACCGAGCAGCAGATCAAGCAGACGATGCAGGCCATTCAATACAAGTTCAGCACCGCCATCGATCAGGCGCGGCGAGACACCGCCAGGCAATTCGTTCGCGCCGGCCGAGAATGACATTCGCCAATGCCCAGGCCGCGCGGGATGAAGACCCGACGATTTTCAATTCCGACGACCTGAATCAGATGAACAGCCAGATTCAGCAGGCGACCCTTGAATCTGCGACAGGCCCAGGCCGAATACGATCGCCAGCAGGCGGCAGAGCAACGCGGCGACGAATGTCGCCATCGAGCAGACGCAGGTTGAGCAGGAAGAACAGAATCGCCGCATCAAGGCGTGGCGGCCTATATCCGCCTGTCTCGCGCCCAGATCGAACAGCAGAATTACGCGGCCGCCCTCGGCGTGCTCGACCAGATTCTGGCCATCGATCCGCAGAACGATTACGCCCTGGGCATTCGGCAGTTCGTCGAAGACAAGGCGATCATTCAGGAACAGCGGCATTATCGCGAAGAATTCGATTACAACCTGGCACGATCGCTCAACTCGGCCGATGAGGCCCAGGTTCCGTATTCGGAGACATCTTCCGCTTTCCGGAAAACTGGCCGGACGTCTCCACCCTGCGCGACGCCGAGGTGCGAAACAGCAACGCTCAGCAAGGAAGATCAGGCCGTTCAGGCGTTGCTCGATCACCGGCTGCCGCAGGTTGCAGCTTGCCGCAACATTCCGCTTCAGCGATGCGATCGATTTCCTCCGCGATGTCACCGGAGCCAACATCCTGGTGAACTGGAAGGCCCTTGAAGCCGACAGCATCGACAAGACCACCACGACGGTCACCGTCGCCCTGCATGATGTGAAGTTCTCGAAGGTGCTGGACATCATTCTTCAGGAAGCCGGCGGCGGCAAGCTGGCTTACACCATTGACGAAGGCGTCATCACCATTTCCACGGCCGATGAATTGAACAAGGCCGTCAAGACGCAGGTCTATGACATCACCGACCTGCTGATCAATCCGAACTTCGATCCCACGATTCAGAACATCGGCGGCGGAAGCGCACAGGTGACGGGCGGTGGCGGCGGCAGTGGCGGCAGCACTTTGCAGGTCAACAGCACCGCAATGCAACGACCACCGATCGCGAGCAGCAGCTGACCGACATCAAGAAGAAGATCGAAAATACCGTCGAGTTCAGTTCATGGAAGGACAACGATCCCAACGGATATGGCCAGATTGACGATTTCAATAATCAGCTGATCATCACCCAGACCTCCGAGGTGCATGAAAAGATCGCCAATCTTCTGGCCCAGCTTCGCGAGGCGCAGGCCGTTCAGGTTTCCATCGAAGCCCGGTTCCTCACGGTTTCCCGCCACTTCCTGGAAAGCGTAGGCGTGAATATCAGCATGACGTATCGAGGACAATAATCCCAGTAATCCCAACAATAACTGGAGCCCGATCACGATCACCAACGGCACGTCAGGTTTCACGGCCACTTCCCGTCCACCGGTCTTCCCGGTTCGCTGGGCACCAATCCGGCCAGCGGACTTGAGGTCAACGGCACCTATGGCCTTCTGGACGATTTCACCGTTGGTCTGCTTGTGACGGCGGTCGAAGAGTCAACACGGCTCAGCGTCGTTCACGCCCCGCGCGTCACCCTGCAAAACGGCCAGGGCGCGACGGTCTACCAGTTGACGTTCATTCCCGTACGTCTCGAGCCTTAACGTGTCCGTCGCCACCGGCGCGGCCATCGCGGCGCCGGTTATCTCCTACGCCACCGACGGCGTGCGTCTGATCATCGAGCGTGCGCTGGTCAGCGCGGATCATAAGTACGTCACGCTGGACATCGATCCCCAGCTCGACTCGTTCCTCGGATTCACCACGTTCACGTTCGAAATCGCCCCGGCGCGCCACCACGGCAACCCCGCGGCACGGCTGTCTCGGTCGGGCGGCTTCACCGCCGCCCACCCTCAGCGTTCAGGAAGCCACCGAGCAACGCACCGAAGTTAGAACCCGCGTCACGGTTCCCGACGGCGGAACCCTCATGCTGGGCGGTGTCACCATCGCCGGCGAAATCAATCTCGAGGCCGGCGTTCCGGGCCTTTCCAAGATTCCTTTCCTCAAGCGATTGACGACCAACACTTCGGAATCCAACGACGAGCAGATTCTGCTCATATTGGTCAAGCCGACGATCCTCATCACCAAGGAGATCGAAGCGAAAAACTTCCCGCTTCTGACCAGCAACACCAGCAAGTGAGGTCTCTGATCGAACGAAAGAATCTGCCGATCATCGCCTGCGTAACGCTCCTGGCGGCGCACGCATCGCTCCTGGTTTATTCCGCCGCTCGAAATTCGGCGACCTTTGACGAGCCGGCCCATCTCGCCGCCGGGGTGGCATATTGGAAACACCACGACTTTCCGATCTACGATCTGAGTCCGCCCCTGCTGCGCCTCTGGGCGGCCATCCCCGCCGTTCTCACGCACGTTAATTCGCCTCCGACTCACGCGGCTTACCTCGACCGCGAACCGATCCTCAACCGCCATTGGCTTTACGCCGAGGCGTTTGTCGCCGCCAATCCTTTCCAGTTTCGCCATCCTGTTGTTTCTGGCGCGGCTGGGGATGATTCCCATCTCCTGCCTGGCGGGATGGATGACCTATCGATGGGCCGGCCGGCTCTATGGACCGCGCAGCGCCATCGCCGCTTGCGCGATGTATTGCCTCAATCCCAGCATCCTCGCCAACGGAGCGCTGGTGACGACCGATATCGGCACCACGGCGGCGATATTGGCGTCCTGCTGGCTCTGGTGGCGGTTTTGCCGCTCCCCTTCCTGGTCGCGGTGGATTCTTGCCTGCCTCGCGGTCCTCGCCGCCCATCTTTGCAAGTTCACGGCGGTTCTGCTCTGGCCCATGTTGCTGGCGATGGCGCTGCCGTTCATTCAGTGGCGATTGCGCCCGGCAACGATGGCTCCTTGCCGGCGGCATGGATTGCGATTGGGCGCTCGCCGTGCTCGATCCTTCTGAATGCCGTTTACGGCTTCCGCGAAACCGGCCGGCCGATCGGGCGCTTTCAAGTTCGACTCCGATCTCATGCAACGCGTGCAGCAGTTGCTCCCGGCGGGTTTTCCGTCGCCCGCTTCCGCGGCTTGCTCGTCGAGGGATTTGACGCCCAGAAAGCCGACACGCAGAGCGGCTACCAGGGATTTCTCTTCGGCGAAGTCTATCACGGGAGCCAAATGGTATTACTTTCCCGGCGGCGCTGCTATGCAAACTTCCCATCGCGATGCTGCTGCTGCTGGCGGCGGCGGTGCGCGTCCAAGCTCGGCCCGCGCGGAACCGCGCCTCCCGCCCGGCGGGCCGGGGAGCGGAGCCCTTTTCCTCGCCTTCGCCGTCTTCGCCGCCGGTGTGATGGTCTTCGGAGACATCAACATCGGCACGCGATATCTCCTGCCCGCGTTTCCCCTGGCGATTATTCTCATCTCGCGGATCTGGTCGGTCGATCCGGCCCGCAACAAGCCAGAGACCCGGCCGCTTTTTCCATATCTTCGCGATGCCCTGCTTGCCCTGCTGGCGGTCGAAACCCTTCTGGGTTTGCCCGCGATTTCTCACCTTCGTCAACTTCGCGGTGGGAGGGCCCTCCAACGGCTGGCGGCTGCTCAGCGATTCCGATTTCGATTGGGGACAGGGCCTGATCGATCTGCACGACTGGATGCAGGATCACAACGTTCCCAGCGTCGGCCTGGCCTATTTCGGATCCGCCGACCCCAGGGCGTACGGAGTGCAATTCAACCCGTTCGTCATCCCGGCAACGCTCACTACGTCGCGGTCAGCAGCTATTTTCTGGACGGGCTGCAGAACCAGGTCGGTCACGGCCCGGATCGGGCGTGGTCTCGCGTTGCCGTTCTATCAGGCAGTTGCAAACGAAAACGCCGATTGCGGTGGCGGGGCACACGATCTTCATCTATTCCGCCGACGCGGATAGAGTCGGCGGCGCCGCGAATGGAAATCCGGAGTCCCGCCGGGCCGTAAATCAGACGCCGCTCGTCCTGCCGGGCGGTCGCGGAACCAGCAGGCGGATTCCAAACTGATTGTCCGCGAACGGCTCGCTCCCCAGATCCAGCATCGGAAGCGACTCTTCCACATAACGTTCCTCGATCCACGCGTTTAGCTTTTGCCCATAATCGCTGCCCGAAAAATCTCTCGCCGAATTCGCTGGTGTCTTTATGCACCAGAAAAACAAAATCCGGCGGAGAATCGTTCGATCGCTGCGATCATTCGATCTTCGCCAAACAGCAGCAGGTCCGGCGGATTGAAATTGACGTACGGAGTCGGCGTTCGCCGGCGCGAGAGATAATTGATGATGATCCCCTCGGGAAAACAGGCGAGGGTTTTGTCCGGCGGGATTTGCTCGGCGGCGAGGATCGGCGTTGTTCACGCATTTGCCGCGCACCGCGTCGGCCCAGAACTGGTCGGCGCCCGAGCCGACGGAAACAGTCAGCGGCTTCATCGCGATTCCGGACATCGCGAGGTGAACGAGGAGCACGGCCGTCCACGCTCCGCCGCTGCCGGCAGAGAAAGCTGCGGCGCTTCCACCGCGCCGGCGCAATCGCGTTGGAATCCATCCGAAAAGCGCAATCACCAGCAACATCGTCGCCGGCATCGCCAGCCAGCAGCCGTAATGAATGATCCTGGCGTAAAGAAAGACTTTGGCCAGCAGGATCAGGCTGAAGATGCCGAGCATCGCTGCAGGGCGGCGATGCATCGTGCATCCGGCTGTTGTCCGAGCCGCGAAAATATGTGGATCATCGAAATCGCGAATGACGCACGCGGCGACAGATCGGAAGTGGGCCGAAACATCGAGCACCCAATCGATTATTCTGCCATTGCCAGCCGACGAAGATTGCGCCGAGAGAAATGCGGCGATGAGTAGCGGGAAGATGGGTTTTGATTTTGAGCCGCATTGCCCAGATGCGAAAGCCGGCGACGGGGATCGCATCCACGCCGCGATCCACTGGCGAGCAGGCGCAGGCTTTTGCCAAGGTCGTCCAGGCCCATGCTGTGCTGATAGAAATGTTGCGCGGAGACATTGCCTCTTAAGATTGCCGGCCACATGCCCAGCGTTCCGTGAATCGCCAGATCCCACGGCATGGCCAAGTCGCAGCAGGAATTGCGCTGATCAGCGGCGGCAGCAGGCGCGGCGAGGAAGAATTTATGCAGATAATCGCGACTCGCGCGATTCGATAGCTCGCGGCAAGTAACAGCATCCCGACCATCGCTGCGCCGATGATCGCGACGAAGAATTCGGATCGCGTCAGAAAAATCATCCCGGCCAAAAAGCCGGCGATGGCCGAGTCGAGCATTCGTCCGCGCGGATCACGTGCGATGCGAGAAATATCACGCAGCCCAGGCAAAGAGCATGGCGTGCGTGTATTCGTATTCGTAGGGGCACACAAATTGTAATTCCCGGCGATCGAGAGATGGGCGAAGGCGAAAAGCATGAGGAACGATATGCCGCAGACGGCTGCACAAAGTCGGCCTCCGAGCCGCAGGGCCAGATAATAGATTGCGACGACGATGCCGATGAGGATCGGAAGATTCGCCAGTTCAAGCACGCGCAGATTGGCGCCGAAAATTCGAAATGCCAGGGCGTTGTAATAGACCGACAGCGGGCCGGTGTAATGGGCGATATCGCGGTAGAGAACTTTTCCCTGCGTCAGTTGCCACGGGACGTAAAGTTGAACGCCGAAATCGACCAGCACGTCGGCCAAGCGTCTGCCAGGTCCAGACGAGCATGGCGACGAATATCGCGGCGACGACGGCGGGTCCGGCCCAGCGCCGCTGCCAGAGTGGGATGGGCGAGGGGATTCATACCGATTGGCGGACATCATACCGATTCCGCGCCGAAGCGTCCGCCGGCAGCGGGAACGGGGCGGTGTCGGTGGTGCTGGATCGCAAGGCGAGCGTCCAGAGCGCCGCGAGGAGGACGATGGCGCCGCCGACGATGAACGGGCCCGAGACGTGAATGTGATAGGCCACCGCCGCGATGATCGGGCCGATGACGCGGGCGATGCTGAGCATTCCCTGGTTCAATCCGAAGACCAGGCCTTGCTCCTTCGGGTCGCTGTTGTGGGAGATCAGGGCGTAGAGCGTTGGGGTTTGCAGGCTGCGGCCGATGGCGTTGATCGCGCCGCCGACGATGAGAATCGACCAGGATCGGCTTGAATCCGACGATCGCCAGCATTCCCATTCCCACCGCGACGAAGACCGGGCCGACGATTGCCAGTGGCCATTCGCCGAACTTTTTGGTGAGCCGGCCGATGAATCCGCCCTGCACCGTAGCGATGATAACACCAAGGAAAGCGTAATAGAGTCCGACCTGCCAATCGTGGAAACTGAAAGTGTGTTCGTTGCTGAGGAAGAGCGCGACCATGCTTTCGAGCATGACGAAAGCGGCCATGCTGATGAACGCGATGAGCAGAAGCTGCACGAGCTTGGCGTGGCGGAAGATCGGGTTGAATCGGCTGGGATGCAGCCACCGGCCGAACTCCGCAGGTTGATGGACGCGGCTTTCCTGCAATCGGAAGAAAGTTTGCAGCATGGCGACGAAGCTCATGGCCGCGGCGAAATAGCCGGGCAATGCCGGATGAATCGTGACCAGCAGTGCGCCGAGGGCGGGCCCCATGGCGAATCCTACGCCGAAGGCTGCGCCGAGGACGCCCATTCCGCGGGCGCGGTTTTGTGGGGTGGTGACATCGCTGATGTACGCCTGGGCTGTCGAGATATTTCCGCCGCTGAGTCCGTCGATGAATCGGGAGCAATAAATCAGCGAGCAGGGCGTAGAACGGGTTGATCCAGTGCAGGTTCATCACGACGCCGAGCAGAAGATAGCCGAGGGAACTGCCCAGCTGCGAAAAAATCAGCACCGGGCGGCGGCCGAATCGGTCGGAGATTGCGCCGAGGATCGGCGAGGCGATGAACTGGCAGGCGGAATAAATTGAAAAGAGGAGGCCGATGTCGAAGGCGATGCTTGATATCGGGCGGCATAGAGCGGCAGCAGCGGGATGATGATCCCGAAGCCCATCAGATCCGTGAAGACGATGAGGAAGATGGCGCCGAGCGCGCCTTTGGGCGGTTGAGATAGTGGCTCGTAATTCAATTCAATTTTGGACATATCTCGCACCGAGTTATAGCATTGAGTTGGTTAGGGCGGAAATGGAAATACGCGCGTGGATGTCTGATTTGCCTTTTGAAAGAGAGGTTTTTTTCGGTTGCGGTTTTCGTGACGGCCGAAATCGCTTACTCGTATATAGCAAACGCCTCCACTGCAAACACCGTCGGCTCGCCTGAAAAAGTTCCGACATTCCTTCTGCCGCTGATAAGAGAAGATTGCTGCCTTCAGCGACGGTTGCAAATGACTTTCGCGCCCGAGCGCGACCTCAACCGTCCTCACAGCCCGCCTCGTCCGACCTCCGCTCGCATATTTGCAAGAATGCCGCCGAAGTTTTGTTGTTCAAAGCCGAGATGGGGATGAAAATGAAAGTTCGTTGCTGTAACGATAGCCCAAAGTTTTATTGACGAGCGTCTCGTCAGGGAGCAACGAACTATGAGCAATGCACCTGTTTTCGTCGGCCTGGACTATCACCAGGATTCCATTCAGGTTTGTGTCCTCAACCAGCAAGGCGATATTTTGCTAAACCGTTCGGCGAAGAACGACTCTCAGGAAGTTGGACGCATCGTCCAGCCGCTGGGGATTGTTCAACGAGTCGGCATCGAAGCCTGCTGCGGAGCGTCCGATCTCGCAGAGGAGCTCGTGCAGCAACTGGGCTGGAACGTTTCGCTGGGTCATCCAGCCTACATCGCCCGGATGAAGGCCTCGCCGGACAAAACCGATTATTCCGATGGCCGATTGCTGGCCGACCTGACGCGGGTGGGATATCTGCCACGGGTCTGGCTGGCGCCGGCCTACATCCGAGAGTTGCGTCAACTGGTGAATCATCGCCAGCGGCTGGCGAATCATACGAGGTCGCTCAAGCTGCAGGTGGGAGCGATCCTGCGGGAGCAGCGGGTCAAGATTGAAAAAGACCGCGGTTGCCGCTGGGGCAAAGTATGGACCGCCAGCGTGCGGGACAACGATCAACTCTCCAGGCATGCACGCTGGATCGTCAATGATTTGCTGGACGACATCCTTTACACGCACGACAAAATCGCCAGGGCCCAGACGCGTCTTGCGGAGGCCACGCGGGACGATCCGCTCATCAAGCGGCTGATGGAGCAGGCGGGCATCGGCCCAGTGACGGCGTGGGTGCTTCGAGCCTACATCGGCGACTTCAATCGCTTCAAGACCGCCAAACAACTGGCACGCTATTGCGGAATGAGTCCGTGCAACGCCTCCAGCGGCAACAAAACAGCCGATGCTGGACTGATCGATGGGTGCAACAAGCTTCTGCGGATGATGATCGTACAGGCGGCGCATCGGCTGATCCGCACGACCGAGCGATGGCGGAACCTGGCCCAGAGCCTGAAGCATCGCGGCAAACCCGCCTGCGTGATCGTCGGCGCGGTGGGCAATCGCTGGCTGCGGAATCTCCACCACGCCATGAAGAATCCATGCGAACACAAGGAGGCTGCGACTATGAAATAAAACGCGGCGAAGTGGCGGGCAAAGTCTTTGCCGAATGAATCAGTTTGGATGATCGATCGTGGTTCGTGTCGATGAGCTCGGACCGACCTTGGGCTTTAAAGCTCGACGCGAGATAGGGCAATCGACACGGATCCTTCGGAACAACCCCCATGGGCATCCCGAATCATCGGGAGAGCTCGGATAGAAGAATGGTCCGATCCTCCAACTGCCGAATCAAACGCCAGCAACCTCCGCCGCTGCGTCTTACCTTGACCACCAACGGATTTTCATAGAAGGTCGGACAAGGCGGGCTGTCTTAGGACGGTTGGGTCGAGCACGAGCTCGAAACTCCTCAGCAATTGTCGCCAAAGGCAGCAATCTTCTCTTCGCCGGCAGAAGGAAGCCCAGAACGTCAACAGGCCAGCCAGCACCGCAATCAGCGGCCGTACCCGTCATATTCGAGTCCACGAATCCGGCCGTCACTAAAATCGCAACCGATCATCAGCATCTTCTTCTTACACGAGATATCATTTCCCCAAGTCCCGAACAGTTGTAGGCAATGTTGATGGAATCACCACCGCCGCATCCGCCAACCCCGGCGCATCCTCCAAAAGATACAACCGCAAAGGACAATCGCTCAACTGCAACACCCCAACCACCACACACCCCGCATTCACTTTCGCCCCCAGGAGATTCGTATGCGTATTATCCTTAGGAAAATAAAGCGCCTTAATCCGCAATTGCCCCACAGGATCATACCGATCCGCGATCAGCCCATTCAGATCGATAAACGCCGCCCCCTTCGCCTCCGCCACATCCTTCGCCCACCCCCCAGTCCCCGCCTCCCCGCGCACAATCTTCCCCTCCGCCCATTTACACCGAGGCACCGGCGAAAGCACGATCGGCGTAGCCCCCGCGTCTCCGCCTCCCCAATCATCTTCCGCATATACCACCCAAACGTATGAATCTGAATCGCTTTCTTAGTCTTCGCATCAACAGCGTCTTCAGTCTCCTCTCCCAATCCCGGCAACGAATACCGATCCGCACTGATCGCCGCTTTCGTATCGTTATGCCCAAACTGCATCAGCACAAAATCCCCCTTGCGCAATTTCCCTCGCACCGCCTCCCATCGTCCCTCCGTAACAAAAGTCCGGCTGCTCCGTCCCGCAATCGCATCGTTCTCCACATGAATCCGATTCAAATCAAAAAAATCCCGAATCGGATCCCCCCAGCCAACCAGCGGCAAACGATTCTTCACCGTCGAATCCCCAATAATAAAAAGCGTCGGAACACCAGCATCCCCCGACGGCCAAGTCACCGGCGTCCCCGCCTGAACCAGACAGATCACCGCCAAAATCAATTGAGCCATCATCTCCATCACCTCTCAATCATCCCGCGCACCACCGGATGCGAATCCAGATAGGTTCGCCGATCCCTCTCCAGCTTTTCCAAAAACGCTCCAACATTCTTTGAATCCAAAACCACTCCAAAATCAGAAACATCCTCCCCCGGCGGGGCGGGCCAATCATTCAACCGGTCAATCACCAGATCCCCAAGCTCCCGCTTAAAATGCCCCCCATCCCAATACCATCGCATCTTCGTCACCGTCGTACCCAGCCCGGGAATCATCTCCGTCGTATACCGCGAATAAGAAAAAAAATCCCAGAACTTCACCGGACACTCCGGAAACCGCCGGCTGCACCGATCCGCAATCTCCGCCATCTCCCTCACCCACTGCGTATAAACATCCCACTTCCCCGCCAACCGGTACCGCTCAAAAAAAGTCACATGAGTCGGCAACTCCACCAGGTCCACCCGAATCCCGCGCCCGCAAGCATCCTCCAGCAACTTCTCCAGCCCCGCCAATCGCGATGGACTGATCCTCAAATTCGCGCTCGCCGCCTCTGCCCCGCCAAAATCGTAATAACCAGTCAGCGTCCAATCCGCCCACCCATGCGTCACCAGCGGCGTATCCATCTCCCCCTGTCTCCAATCCATCGCCGGATGATGATGGCTCGAATTCTTAAGCGTTCCCAGCGACTTCGCCACCGCATTAATACTGAGCAGCGACGCCAGCCGGTAATCCATCCGATTCAAAGAAGGATTCAGCAGCGTCAGTTGATCGTCATCAGGCAGCGTCCGCTCCGCATCAAAATCCCCAAGATCAACGCACAAAACAATCCGCTTCAGCGAAGAATTCCCAAACGCAATCCGCGCCTCCGTATCGATCTCATCAAAAATCGCCCCCGGCAATCCCGCGTTATAAACCCGCGCCCCGCCCCACGCCGGACTTTGCGGATCAAGCCCCACCTCCACCCGCGAATTTCCCAGCAGCACCACATCCCAGGGCCGCGCCCGCAATTGCTCCACCTTCGCCATCCGCATCCCAATCCCCTCCTTGAAATGCGAATACTCCTCCGACCCCACTAGCCGATAAATATCAAACGGATCCACCAGCAGATTCAGCGCAGCCACACCGAGCAGGGCAAATCCGCCCAACCCGATCATCCAAAGAAGATATCGCCGGTAACTCATCACCAATCTCAGGTCCATTCAAAACTGATAGTAAATAAATTCACTGGCCCGCGAGAGATAAAGAATGCTCGCAATCGCCAGCCCGACGGTGATAAATGCCCACACCACGCCCGGCCTCCAAAGCAGCCGCGCCCTCCGTTCCCCCGGTGGCGGGGGGATCACCCCCAGCGCCGGCCGCCCCAGTGACATCACCTTCTGCGAATTCGGCATCCAAAGCACCACCGCCAGCATCACCAGCACAAACACCCATCGCGTCCGGTCCATCCGAATCTCCTCGACATTGATTCTCCGAACATCAAACATCCCCACCAGCATCCGTCCCGCCGCCGAAAAGGTATCCGCCCGAAAAAACACCCACGCCACCGCCACGCTCAAAAACGTAAGCCCGCGCGACCACGTCCGCCCAATCCAATCCGGCTCCGATTCTCCGTGATGATTTTTCGTCACCGCCCTGAACGCATGATGAACAATCAGATAAACCCCATGCAACCCGCCCCAAACCACAAACGTCCAGTTCGCCCCATGCCAAAGCCCGCCCAGCAGCATCGTGATCATCAGATTCAGATACCGCCGCGCCTGCCCCCGCCGATTCCCCCCCAGCGGGATATACAGATATTCCAGTAAAAATCGCGACAGCGTCATATGCCACCGGCGCCAGAAATCCGAAGCGTTATGCGCCTGGTACGGCGAATTAAAATTCACCGGCAATCGAAACCCAAACAGCCGCGCCAGCCCAATCGCCATGTCCGTATACCCCGAAAAATCAAAATAAATCTGCAGGCTATAAGCCAGCGTCCCCACCCAGGCCGCCGAAAATCCCACCGATGCCCCCAAACCCGCCGCGTCAAAAGCCCGCGAAGCCGTCGATGAAATCGAATCCGCGATAATCACCTTCTTAAACAGCCCAAAGAAAAATAGCGTCAGCCCAATGCTCACATTCTTCGCGCTCAACCCCAACTTCGTCTTCCGCGCAAACTGCGGCAGCACCTCCCGCGGATGCACAATCGGCCCCGCAATCAGTTGCGGGAAAAAAAGCACCATCAAACAATAATGCAAAAAATTCCGCGAATACCCCCGTCCCTTATACGTATCCACCAGGTAAGCGATCTTCTGAAACGTAAAAAACGAAATCCCCAGCGGCAAAATAATATGCCACTCGGGCCCCGCACGCCCCAAAATCCGCTCCACTGTCGCTACCGCGAAATTCGCATACTTGAAATACCCCAGCGCCCCCAGATTAAAAACCACCCCAACAATCAACCCCGTCTTGCGCACCGCCGAATCGCGCGCCCCCAGCCAAACCGTCCCGATCAGATAGTTGACGGTCAAAGAAAACAAAAGCAGCAGCAGAAAAACCCTGCTCCAGTAAGCATAAAAAACCATCGAGCAGACAATCAGCCAGACAAACCCCGCCGTCCGCCACCCCAGCGCCCCCAGAATCCCAAACCCAATCAGCGCGACCGGCAGAAATGCAAAGATGAAAGCGTAAGAATTAAACAGCATCCGAATTCCGGCCCTCGGGCCATCCAGCCCGCGTTTCGGATGCGGCGATCGTTCATCGTCCCAGCATCACAATCCATTCCCCACCGGCTCCTCTGAAATTCCTGAGTTGACGACCGAACGGATAATATTCCAACTCCCAACCCAATCAAGTTTCATTTCTATTTGGTAGTGGGTCAGTTTGATATTATTTCCATTTTTGGCGGGATTGTTCCGCATTCCGGGCATCGGTCGGGTGTAGCGCGCAGATCGTAGCCGCATACTGTGCAAGGCCGCGCGTCCGGGTTGGAAACCTTCGGGCGAATCTTGCGGAAAATATAATGCGAGAAAATCCCCAACCCAATGGCCAGAAAGAGGTCTAGCGGTATCGCGAACATAGAGCAATCTGGACCGTCGTGAAATATCAGCGCATCAAAAAGCAACCCAACAGGGATTCCAAGCAATATGGCCAAGCCAAACAAAGTGCGCCGCCAACGCTTTGGGCAAACAAAGCCAGACACTGCAAAGGCAACGGCTGTCATTAAAGCCGAGATGTTTACTATGATGTCTCTCAAATGCCGAGGACCCTCGTGTCGCGCACTTCGCTCGTACATGGAAATACGGGGACATCACTGATTATGATCCATCTTCACTTCCCCGGCTGCGTCGCCGCCGGATCAACAACCCCAATCACCGAAAAAAACGCCGGCTTAGGCTGCAGCGCCCGATCAAACAAAACCGGATAATTCTTCCGCACGCCCCCAAAAAAATTCAGCCACGACCTCCCATCATCCGCCCCCCAGATCGTCACATATTCAATCGCATCCCGATGCTTGTGAAAAATCGCGAACAGCTTCGCATACTGCACCGCCTCCCGATCCAGCAGCGCTGGCACATTCACCGCCGGCCGCGAAGTGGGTCTCGTAGAAGGCCGCGTCGTAACCAATCGCGGCCCCCCATTAATATCCGCCCCCCGATAAGTTCGCCCCAGCGCATCAATATCCAATTCCGTAATATTCACCTTCAGCCCCAGCTTGTTGAACTCAACAATCGCCTTATCAATCTGCGAGTACGGAATCTGATTGATAATCCAGTGCCCCTGAATCCCCACCGAATCAATCGGCACACCCTTATCCTTCAAACCCTTCAAAATCCCCAGCGCCTTCTTAAACTTCTCCCCGCTCTCAATATTAAAATCGTTGTACTGAAGCTCCGCGTTCGGGTCCGCCTCATGCGCAAACCGAAACGCCTGCTCGATAAAATCATCCCCGATAATCCGATGCCATTTCGTATCCCGATACAAATGCGGCCCCTCATCGATCGCCTCGTTCACAACATCCCAAGAAAGCACCCGCCCCTTATATCTCCCCACTTCCGCGAAAATATGCGCCCGCAACCGCTTGAGCAGCAGCTCCCGCGAAGCCGGCTTATCCCCATCCCTGAAAAACCAGAACGGCGTCTGGCTATGCCACACCAGCGTATGGCCATGAATCGTCATCTGATGCGCCTCGCAGAAATCCACAAACGCGTCCGCCTCCCCAAACGTAAACTGCCCCTCCTTCGGCTGAATACTCTCCGGCTTCATGCAATTCTCAGGCGTCGCCTCATTAAATTGCCGCGCGATCAAATCCAATTCCGCAGGCGGATAAGCCCGGTCCACCGGCGTCGAAATGCAGCACCCAATCTGAAAATCATGCGCGTACACATCCTTCAGCGAAGGAATATCCGCACAAACGTTCCCCACCCCCATGAACAAAAGTCCCGCCAGCACAATCCCATTCCATCGTGACATCAAACCTCTCCGCTTCCGGTAAATAAATTCAATTCGACTTCCGAAGTTCATCCCGAACCAGCCGTCCCGATTCAGTCAGCATCCCCGCCGTCCAACCCCCATCGGCCGGCGCGCCCGGAACCAGCACCGCCGATGTCTCCACCTTATCCCCAACAGAAAAATTGCACCACCCGATCTGATTCTCATGCATAAACTCCAGCCACTTCCCCGTCTCCACCGCATCCAATCGGCCAGTCCCATTCGATTCGCAAGTCCCCCATTCCGTCACAAAAATCGCCGCCCCGCGCCGCAGCGCCGTCGCCACCTTCCGGCGCAGCGGTTCTTTATGCGTCGCCGCATAAAAATGAAACGTGTAAACAATATTCGCAGCATGAATCGGATCCGCCGCCGCGATATCCACATCCTGCGACCACGTCGATGTCCCACAGATAATCAAATTATTCGAATAAGCCCGGATCACCGGAATCACCGCCTCATGATACGGCTTCACCACCGTCCCCCATCTCATCTTCAGCGGCTCATTCCACGGCTCAAAAATAACATTCGGATACTTCCCATACTCCCGGGCCATGCGCCCGAAAAATTCCTTCGACTGCTCCACATGCGAATTCGCGTGGTCATCATGCCAGTCAATAATCACATAAATCCCCAGATCGATCGCCGCCTGCACAACCGTCTTCACCTTCTGAACTTCAGCCTGCGGATTTTCAAGATACCCTCCCTCATTCTCCACCCCCATCGGCACCCGAATCACCTGGCAATGCCAGTCATCCCGCAGCCACCGGATCGCATCCACGTTGTAATATTTCCAGATCCACTGACTGATAAACAAACACATCCCGCGCAGCTCAACAGGCTCCGCATCCGCCCCCACAACCCGGTTCCCCTGAACCCCAAGCGCCCCATGAATCTCAACAACGCTTTCCGGCTTTTGATCCCCAGCCCGCGAGAACAGGACACAAAACCAAAGCAGCAAAGAAGACTAGCGCCGACCGCAAAATGGAAAGCCCAGCACAATGGCGTCTGAACGATGCAACCGGCTGGTTCATGCACTCATGGTCCGTGGCAGCAAATGCCCTGTCAATCCAATCAAAAAGGATCGGGCAATCGCATTTTTCCCTTCCCCATGCCTGCACCTACGCGCAGTCGAGGTCTGGTGAGCGCTTTAGCGAATCACTTGAAACAACTTTGCTAATGCACAAAATCACAAAAAAGGCTCACGCCGCCGTGGGCAAGAAACCAAATGGGAAATGTAAAATGAAATCGTTACCCCTTAAATCGCAGCAACAGAAGTCTATTGCAAAAATGTGGGGCAAAGGCGTTTTTACGACCGCTTCATTCCTATATTTTTCAGCAATCTGCTGCTTATTACCCGGTTGTTTCGCGGCCGATCCCGTTCCCGCCAGCACGCAGCCCAGCATCGCGGCCAACGTGACGTCGAGTTCATCCCCGTCCGCGCTGCCCAAGACCTTCAAATGGACGTCGACAGGCCCGCTCGCTCAGCCAACAGTCCGGGTGGGTCTCGCTCAAGGACTTCAGCTGCGTCGTCTACAACAATCAGTACATCGTCTACATGTCGAGGGTCAACACCGCGGGCAGCTACGGCGGGGCCATGATGACCTTCACCAATTGGTCTCAGATGGCCACCGCCACCCAGTACTCGCTCCCCGTAGGGGGCGTTGCGCCGACCCTGATCTATTTCACCCCGAAGAAGATCTGGGTTCTCATGTACGAGTGGGGCCCGTGGCCTTTCAGCTTACCTGACCTCGACCGACCCCACCAACCCGTCGGGCTGGTCGGCCCCACACGATCTCTACGAGGGAAGCTCAATCGACGAAACGGTAATCTGCAACAGCACGACCGCCTATCTCTTCTTCGCGAATGACAACGGAAACATCTACCGGGCGTCGATGCCGATCGGCGACTTCCCGGGCACCTTCACCAACCCCAAGACCATCATGACCGACACCAAGGCCAACCTGTTCGAGGCCGTGCAGGTCTACACGGTGAAGGGGACGAACCAGTACCTCATGCTCGTCGAGGCGATGGGCAGCGCAGGAAGGTATTTCCGATCCTTCACCGCGACCGATCTCGCGGGTTCGTGGACCCCGCTGGCAGCGACCGAGAGCAATCCCTTCGCCGGCAACGCCAACGTCACCTTCACCGACGGCAACGCCTGGACCAGCGACATCAGCAGCGGCGATCTGGTTCGCACCAATCCCGACGAAACGCAGACCATCGACCCATCCAATTTGCAATTCCTCTACCAGGGTCTCGGCCCCCACGCGGCAGGTCTTACCTACAACCAACTCCCCTGGCAACCGGGGGTGCTCACGCTGGTGCGATAGTCATCCGCGACGGCGCTGGTCCGTGGCGGCAAATCTCCTGTGAATCCAACCGAATCAGGCAGGGCATTCACATCTTTCCCTCGCCCCATGTACGCATGGGGAGAGGGCCAGGGTGTGGGGCATTTCCGCCTAAGCATAGGCGAGTTGTTTCAAATCTCGTCACCCCAATATCAAGCCAAGCCTTGTGAGCCTGTCCTTCCAAGATACGCTATCAGCATGCACCCCCACTCCTTCCTCGACGCCTATTCACTAGCCCCTCCGCCCACGGTAGCTGCCATTCACGCCGACACCACCGCCATCGGTTTCAACATGGCCTCGACAGACGCAACGGGACGGATGCTGCGCACCCTCGCCGCCGGCAAACCTGGAGGCCGGATGCTCGAACTCGGCACAGGCACAGGCCTGGCTACCGCATGGCTGCTCGACGGCATGGACGCAGCCGCCACTCTCGACACCGTTGACATCAACCCCGCCTGCGTCGCCGTCGCCCGCAAAAATCCCGCCAATGACCCTCGTGTCCGATTCCACATCGAATCCGGCAGCACGTTCCTCAAGCGCCAGCAGCTCTCAGATACGACCTCATCTTCGCCGACACATTTCCCGGAAAATTCGATGATCTCGATTACGCCCTCGCCCTCCTGGCCATCGGCGGTTTCTACGTGATCGACGACATCCACCCTCAACCAAACTGGCCACCCGATCACGCGCCGAAAATTCCAACTCTCATCGACGCACTCTCAGCCCGCCCCGATCTCGCGCTATGGCCGATCGATTGGGACACCGGTATCGTCGTAGCTGTAAAGCGGGGGGTCGCCGTGAGTGCCTCAGGAAATCTCCATTCAAGCTGAACCATCCCGTAGGGAGTGAGCCATGAAAACGAACAATCTCTCTTCGCTGCTCTCCATCGCGGCGTTGTTGATCCTCGCAAGTTTCGCAAAAGCCCAGGACAAGGTGGACGGCAAAGAACCCATCGTCCCCACCATAAATCCCGCAACCCTCACCTACGACTATCTAGTCGATGGCAATCTCCCCCATGACGATCCGGCTGCCAAAAAATTCAACACGCTTCAGGCCGCATACCAAGCCGCCCCGGCAGGAACGGAACAAAAACCAACAGTCATCGGCATCATGCCCAATGTCTACGAACTCCCCGGCGGCGACGGCGTCGCCAGCATGGAGATCAATAAAAACTGGATCACATTCCTCGGCCTCACAAACAATCGTCGCTCGGTCGTGCTGGCGGATAATCGCGGACTCAGCGAAGGCTCCAGCGACGACGGATTTATGCTCAAGGTAAACTGCACGGGGTTCGCTGCCAAAAATCTGACGATGCTCAATTACTGCAACTGCGATTACGAATACCCAGGCGACCCAACTAAAAATCTGAAGATGAGAAACCCCACCATTACCCAGGCCGTCGCGCTTCAGGCCGAAGGTGACAAACAAGTCTATGAAAACGTTGCCCTGCTAAGTCGCCTCGACACTATGTTCCTGCGCACCACCCGCTCCTACTTCAAAAATGTCTATATCGAAGGAACCGACGATTTCATCGGCGGCGGCCAGGTTAGCTATTGGGAAGACTGCGAAGTGGTTTTCCCCACCGGACACGGCGTGATGTCCGCATCGGGCATCGTCTTCACCCACACCCAATTCGAATCAACCACAGGGATGGAATTTTCCAAAGGCCCCGGCAGGCCGGTCGCTCTCATCCATTGCACCCTGCCCGCGAATACCTCGCAAAACACGGTTGCCTGGGTCCGAGGCACAACGCCGCCGCGGCCAACTTTGTATTCACTCACCTATCAGACGAAAGACACCAGCGGCAAACCGGCCATCATCACCGACGGCTCCCAAGGCCCTCCCGCCTTCACCTATTCAAGAGAATTATCCGATAACGAAGCCCTGGCCTTCAACCCATGGAATATTCTAAGAGCCGCCCCGACTGGAGCAGCCGACGACTGGGATCCCTCGCGAACAAAAGATAAATTTGAAGCAGCAGGGGAGGGAAGCCTGATCTATAGAATGGCCCTCACCAACCCCACTCCCTCCATCCGAACAGGTGGCCCCGGCGCAACGATCGGCACCACCGTGCAACCGGCACGGGTAGCCGATGCCAGCATCAAATGGTCAACCCCGTCCGACTTGATCTCCCTAAATCGAACCACCGGCTCAAATATCATCGTGACCGGCAAGAACACAACCGACAAGCCGGCCTATGTGCCCGTGACCGCTACCGCAGTCAACGGCTTCTACGTGACCGCCTACGTCTTCGTCGAGCCGCAATATACCGATCCGCCCGCCATCACCGCCGGCCCAAAACTAAACGCCCCGGCAAACGGAACGATTGACGTCGATTACACCTTGGATTTACGCGGCAAAGACGATCAATCCATCCTGTCCTGGTACGCCTGCGACGACGCCTCCGGCGCGAAACCCAAGACAAGTCGCGGTGAGCAGGGGAAACCTCCCGCTAAAAAAATATACGTTGACCACCGGCGATATCGGCAAATATATTCAGGTCAGCATCGCCCCCAAGCACCAGTTAAGCGACCCCGGCCCGGTTGTATTCGCCCTCTATAAAAAACCGATCACGACATCAGACGTCACATCATCAACCATCTCCCCCGATTTCAGAAACTTCATCGTTTCTCCAAACGATTCCTACGTAAACGGCAGGTGGACCGTGCTCGGAACATGGACATCCGTCACCGGCGATCGTCTGACAAACGGCTACGGCATTCGCGTCAATTCCCAGGGCGCGTCGCTCCTTTATCAGCGCGATGCCGACTGCGGCGACATGCAGATCGATCTGGTCATGACCCCCGAAAAAACCGCCGGCTCCGGATTCGGAAGCCCCGGCTCCCCAGCCGATGGAGACCGCATCCAAAAATCGGACATATTCATAAAGTACGATCCGCGCACGAGGAATGGCTACGCGCTCAGATACTGGAGAACGACTCAATCCGCCGAAAAATGCATGTTCCAGTTTTACAAAATCGTGAATGGCGCGGGCTCCCCGCTAAGCGATAAACAAGCCTTCACTGGCGTCTTCAAGCGCAACACCTATTTGACGCTCAATGTGATCGGATCAACCATCTCCGCCACCGCTCACAATGACGTTGATAACGAAGTCCTGTCTCTAAAGGACACAATCACCCCCAATCATTTCGGCGGCGCCGGCGTCTTTTGGAACGGATCAGTCCCAAGAGGAAACAGCAATGTCTATAGCCTCTTTAAAATCTCATATCCGGCCACGAACTAGCTGCTATGGGGAAGATTGACGCGCTCTGGGATATGAAATCTAAAATTTCAAATCTGGCAGCACGAAGAACTCGAAAATCGTCGGCTTGTCTTTCCAAGGCCCAGCGTGAGCCACAGCGCCGTAACTCGCCGGTGCGCCATCCACTTTCAACAAGTGCTGTGTGGTCTATCCCGGCCGTTATGCAACGAATCGTGAATAATCTGACAGTGCATCTCGTGGCGATATATGTCCCGAAGATGCGCGATCGCCGAAGGCTCCGTGACCATGCATTCAATGTTCATACACCAATCACCTTACCACGGCTTGGAGGTGCAGGCGTCGTACGGACGCAAGATGCAGGAGCGTCAGGAAATCCAGAGAGGTCAATAGGTCTGGAGTTTTTATTTGACGCATAGCGGCCCTTCTGATAGCATCCCAGACCTGCTTTTGTCGCGAAATTCGAGTTCTAAGTCGCAATCCGAGAAAAACATCTTTCGGGATAAGAATTGGGAGGGGCAAATTGCGTACGTACGGATCAAGTCTATTAGATGGAGTCCGACGCCGCCCCAGACGAATCCTTGCAGCCGCCGTCGTTGGTGTCGGATTAGGGGCGTCCATTCTGCATGCTGACGTCACCGCCACATGGATTGGCAACATTGGAAACTGGGTGACTGCCGCCGATTGGTCCACAAACCCCAATTATCCCAACAATGGCACACCTTCCGGAGTCGATTATCAGGTCGTTGTAGCCCAGACTTCCTCCATCGTTGCCAGCAAAGCGCTCTCGGTCGATGGGCTTACCATAAATTCTTCGAACGCGGAGGTGGAGGCGGGGCCGAACACGTTTACCGTCGGCAACCTCAATGTCATTGCGGGTGAGTTCGCGGAGGGCGATGGCACGCTTGCCGCCGCCAATAGTTCAACCATCTTTTCTGTCGGCTCGCAGGGTACGCTGGCCCTTAATTCTGGAACGATCAGCGGTGGGACACTCAGCTCCAGCGGGTCTGTCACTCTCAATGGGTCCACTCTCAATGGAGTCACTATTGCCGCCGGCACAACTGTCGATGTCACCGGGACATCAGTGGCATCAGAGCTCTCTCTCACCGGTAACTGGTTGAATAGCGGTACCATCAGCGGAAACAACACGGCGCTGGGCCTCGGCGGATCTTTTTCGCTTTCCAATCTGGGGACTGTGAATCTTACGGGTAATTATGAATTTGCCATTAACGGCAATTTGAATAACACCGGCAACACATTGACCTTTAGCCAATACCCGGGAAATTGGCAATTAACTCCCTCCGGGACGATCACAGGCGGAATACTCAGCCCGTCCAGCTCCGTTACATTCACCGTCTATGGCGGTACCCTAAACGGAGTTCAACTCGGCACGAACCTCAACCTCAACTCGTCGAATGTCGCACTAACGGCAATCAATGGGCTCACTGGAACCGGCGCCGGCCAGACAATCAATTTGAACGGTTCTACTTTCTCAACGTTTGTCTTCGGCGGTGGAAACCAGACCGTCGACAATATCGCCATCAACGGCAACGTTAACACCAACGCTAATATCGCGATTGGTAACTCCGCCTCCGGCGGATCGGTTACCGCAACACTCGGTCCCGAAGCAACTCTGGAAGGCTCTTTATCCGTCTACAACGGCTCACTCACCAGCACCTCGACCAATGCCGGCACGCTAATCAATAACGGAACTATCAGTTGCAGCGCTATTCAGTTTTACAATGCGGGGCTGATAAATAACGGAACAATCCAGGCAAACGGAGGTGTCTTCAATGTCGAGCCGCAAGTCCTCTCTTTTACGAACAACAACGTTGCGACTACCAGCGGCGGTTACCTATTCATCAACGCTCAGACCTGGACCAATGCGGCTGGCGCTTCGATCATCGCGTCAAACAACGGCGAACTTAGTCTCACTCACACTTGGACCAACGCTGCCAATATATCCGCCACCAACTCGATATTGGACATCGAAGGAACCTGCACCAATCTTGGCACTATTGCCGCAACGAACTCGCAGGTTATCGTCGGTGGGACTCAGTCGCTTTCCGGCTTAGGCAATTTTAATACCACCAATTGCAGCATAAGCCTGAGCGGTACGCTCAATCTCCAAAATGGAACTTTGAATCTTCCAGCCAGCGACACGGCGACTTTAGCTGGCAGCACGATCAACAATGGGACAATCGACTGCAATGGGACGCCTTTAATCGCCAACTCCACCAACACGCTCAGCAACGTCACGATTTCAGGCGGCCCCCTCAATATGGTAAATGGATCGCTTGATGTCCTGAACGGGTTTACCGTCAGCAGTCAGGTTATCGATGCTGTCGGCGCCTCTAGTCTCTCCTTTGATGGTTCGAACCCTACCGCCGACAATCTGAACATCACTACAACAGGTTCCAGGTTTGCCATACTCGCCGGCGGTCCCAACGCTCCCTCTACCGACACGCTCACTCTCGGCAAAAACTTTGTCGTCAATGGCGCCGTCGAATTCGCGGACAATAGCGGCATCACCGGAACGATCATCAATAACGGCACGATCAACGGAACCAGTAACGTCGTCTTCCTTTTCTCCACGCAGTTCGTTAACAACGGTACGATCAGCATCTCCTCCGGCGCAGAGCTGGAGATCTCAAACGACACCGCTTTCACGAACAATGGTGCGATTCGCCTCCTGTACACAACCAGCATTTCCAACATCACCGCACCCAATGGCCTCAACATCGGCAACGGTACTCTCGTGGGCTCGGGTGAGATTGCAGGCAATCTCGATCTCCTGGCAGGCGGTTCGTCGCTCGATTTGAGCATCGGCGGCACTACCCAATTCTCCGGCTACAATTCCATAGCCGTGGACGGCAACATTCAGCTCGGCGGCGATCTCCTCCTCGACTTCACTCAGGATTTCCAATCTTTAATAACTTCCAGTGAAACGTTTGTTGTTCTGGAGAACGCGAGTGGCGGCGAGGAAATGACCGGCTCATTTGACAACGTCATCAGCGGCGCCCGCCTCGAAACCACGGATGGATTTGGCTCATTTGAGGTGACCTACGGCCCTGTCCTGGTTTTTGGCCATGACATTAATGAGGTCGTTCTAAGCGACTATCAACCGATTCCTGAGCCAGGCTCCCTTGGCCTGATGGCCGGTTCCCTCTTTTTGGCAAGCCGACGGCGTCGCCCCCGCAAGGCGGCTGCCATCTGAATAGCTTCTCATCAGAGATGACATGTCGAAAATTGTACGCTGCATCAAAGGGATCGGGGAGTCTTTGATTTATCTTGCGGAAGTAAAAAAGAAATTAAGCCCCGCCAAATTTTTCCGAAAAAACATACCCAAAACTTTCACCCATTGGACTCTTTAATAGAAGAACCAATGTATTTTCATCACCCCAACTTCAATGCCGGCGCCATCGAATCCCCCGTTCGCTCATCCCGCATTTTTGACCGCGCCAAAACCTTCACCGACCTTGAAAATGTGGGAACTTATGGGCATTTATGGGAACAAATGGGGTATGCAGCGCGTACAAAACCTTCACCTCGAATCCATTCGAGAAGGTTCAACGCCATTCGCTTAAAACGGGAGATTCCGGGAGATAGTGGGATATCAATTGCTCTAAAAAGCAAAACACGCACAAAACCTTCACTATCTCAAAAACTACTCGTCTTCTTGTCGTCGTGGGAAATTCGCTCAAAAACGCGGGTCGTAACCATCCCAATCCCAAATCACCGCCCCAGCAACACCCGCTCCACAAACCCCGTATCCACTTCCCCACGCGCAAAACTCTGATCGTTCATGATCTTCAACTGCAGCGGAATCGTCGTCTTGATCGGCGACACATGAAATTCCCCCAGCGCTCGCTTCATCGTCGCGATCGCCAGCGCACGCGTGCTCCGGTGCACGATCAGCTTCCCGATCATGCTGTCATAGTTCGGCGGAATCCGATACCCCGCATATACATGACTGTCCCATCGCACCCCCGGCCCGCCCGGTATGCGAAGCTCTTCGATCAATCCCGGCGACGGCGCGAAATTCCGCTGCGGGTCCTCCGCATTGATCCGGCATTCAATCGCATGCCCCGTCTGCAAAACATCCTTCTGCTTAAAGCTCAGCGGCAACCCCGAAGCGATCCGAATCTGCTCCTTGATCAGATCGATCCCGGTCACCTGCTCCGTCACCGGATGCTCCACCTGAATCCGCGCGTTCACTTCCAGGAGATAAAAACTCCCATCCTCATCCACCAGAAATTCAACGGTCCCCGCGTTCGCATATCCCGCCGCCTTCGCCAGCCGCACCGCCGCCTCGCACAGCTTTTCCCGCGTCTCCTGCTTCAGCGCCGGGCTCGGCGATTCCTCCACCAGCTTCTGATGCCGCCGCTGCATCGAGCAATCCCGCTCCCACAAATGCACGATATTTCCATGATTGTCCCCCAGGATCTGCACCTCGACATGCCGCCCGAATTCAACAAATTTCTCGATATAAACCGTCGAATCCTTGAACGCGTTCTCCGCCTCAGCCTGCGCCTGTTTCAACCCCGCTCGAAGCGACACATCATTATGCGCCACCCGCATCCCCCGTCCGCCGCCGCCCGCCGCCGCCTTGATGATCACCGGATACCCGATCTGCGTCGCGACTTTCATCGCCACTTTTTCATCATCAATCGCCCCGTCGCTTCCCGGCACAGTCGGCACTTTCGCCTTCTTAGCCAGCTTCTTGCACGCAACTTTATTTCCAACCGCCGCCATCGCAGAAGCGGGGGGGCCGATGAATTCAATCTTGCAGCTTCGGCACACCTCGGCGAAATGATCGTTCTCCGCCAGAAATCCATACCCCGGATGAATCGCCTGCACATCCGCGATCTCCGCCGCCGAAATAATCCGCGGAATATTCAGATAACTCTCCGCCGGCGGGGCGTCCCCGATGCAGATCGACTGATCCGCCAGCTTCAAATACGCCGCGTCCCGGTCAGCCGTCGAATATACCACCGCCGACTGCACGCCCAATTCCCGGCAAGCGCGGATGATCCGCAGGGCGATCTCCCCCCGATTGGCGATCAAGATTTTCGAAAACATTGCCATTTATGCCCGTTGCCCGTTCGTCGGCGTGAGAAAACCAAGATGATGCGCGCAATGAATCAAGTGCAACTTATAAAAACTGCGATGGCTCAGTTTGCCAAGCTTCGGATGTGGAGCGAATTCACCTTTATAATTCTTCAATGTTTCAAGGTCCGTCAGAAACTCATCGATCGCCGCGTCTCCCGTCTCCTTCGGCGGAGTAATTCGTTCCGGGGCATACATCCCCGACGGAATTTTCCCCGAGATCAGAATGATCTTCTGCATCATCCATCTCAGGAATCCGCCGCGAACCGGATCCCACGGCCCCGCACGCATCGAAAAGCAGATCGCCTTGCTCAGATGCCAGCAAGTCTGCGGCAGCGACCACTCGCCCGCGCGGCTATATCCCGCTCGAAGCCGCCCAACCTCTGCCGCAACCTGATTCGTGTCGGCGAAATGTAGCCTCCGGCATCGCTCACGGTTTAACAAGGAAAAGGACCTGCCCAAATTCCACCACTTGTCCGTTGTTCACCATGATCTTCGCGATCGTCCCCTTGCACTCCGCCTTCACATTATTGAACACCTTCATCGCCTCAATCACGCAGACATCCGTCTCCTCCGAAACCTCCGACCGCACCGAAACAAACGGCTTGGCATCCGGACTCGGCGACGAATAAAAAGTCCCCACCATCGGGCTCTTGATCTCGAGATATTTGACCGAATCTTCCGCCGCCGATCCATTAGCCGCCGCCGGCGGGGGGGCCGAAGCGCCCGCGGGCGCCGCATACTGAATCAGCCCGGTGGCTGGCGTCGCCGGCCCGCGCGTCAGCATCACCCGCTTTTCCCCGTCGCGCAATTCCACCGTGTTCAGATCATTGTCCTGCATCAGCTTCACGATGCTCGCCAAAAGCGAGAGATCCATCGGACCGCTTTTGCCCAGCGACCCCGGCTTCTTCGATTCTTTCTTCTCGGATGGTTTCTTTTCGCTCAAGTTGGCTTCCTCATAGCGTTTTATCCAGCGTCGTCAGCACTTCGCACCCACTATGCGTGATCAGCACATCATCCTCAATCCGCACGCCACCCTCGCCCGGCAGATAAATCCCCGGCTCGACGGTCACAATCATCCCAGGCCGCAGCTCTTCATCCGCCCCAGTCTTCCGCATGGCCGGCAACTCATGAATCTCCCGCCCGATTCCATGACCCAAACCATGCCCGAAATAATCCTTGTATCCCGCCTTGTCGATGACTTCGCGCGCCACCCGGTCCGTCTGCTGCGTCGTCACGCCCGGCCGCAGAAACCCAATCGCCGCCTCCTGCGCCGCCAGAACGATCTTGTAAATCTCCTTCATCTTCGCGCTGACCTGTCCGATCAGCAGCGTCCGCGTGATATCGCTGCAATACCCGCCAAAAATCGCCCCCCAGTCAATCAGCAGCGGCTCATCCTTCTTCACCAGCGTGTCGCCCGGCCGATAGTGCGGCAAACTGCTGTTCGCGCCCGCCGCCACAATCACCGGAAAACTAGCATCGCTCGCTCCCCGGCTACGCAGCTCAAACACCATAAGCCCCGCCAGATAATTCTCAGACTGTCCAACTTTGATCTCATCCCGAATCGCGGTAAACGCCTCTTCAGCAATCGCCGCCGACTTCCGGATCAAATCGATCTCGTGGTCATCCTTCACCTTGCGGATATTGACCAGCACATCCTCGATGGGAACAAGCTCCACCGCCGCCTTCTTCCCCAACTTTTCGCTGATCGCCTTGTCGAGCGCATGAATCTGCCCAAACGTCGCCCGATTAATTTCAAATCCCACCCGCTTTGCCTTGGTCCCGATCAGCGTCTCGGCCAAAGCCGCATCCATCTTCCCCTCGCGCATGACAACCTTGAGCCAACCCGCCTCAATCTGCCGCCTGCTCCGTGTACCGGAAATCGGTCACCAGAAGAAAGTCGCCGGGAGTGATCACCCCAATCGAATCATCCCCCGTAAAGTTGGTAAGATAGGCAAGATCAGCCGGGGCCGTCAGCAGCAGGGCATCCAGATTCAGCTTCTTCATCGCGTCGCGGACAGCCTTCTGCCGCACTTTCAGGTAGGCCTTGGGTTTGCTCGCCACTGTTTCCATGCGTCTCCGAAAAAACCCGCTGATTCGGTCCAATCCGAGTGCGGAACGGTACTGGACATACGCCTACGTTGTCAACGGATTAACGACCGCTATGATCCAGCCGTGACGCCCCAACAGGCCTTGGAATTGGCGGTCAGCCACCATCAGGCGGGTCGATTGGACCAGGCCCAGGTCCTTTACCGGCAGATTCTTACCCACTATCCGCGCGACGCCAACGTCCTCCACCTCATGGGCCTCCTCGCCTCCCAGGCCGGCCGGTTCGACGAGGGAGCGGAACTCATCAATCGCGCCATCGCCGTCAACCCCACCTTCGCCGGCTTCCACTTCAACCTCGGAGAAACCTACCGCCGCCAGGGCAAGCGCGACCTAGCCATCAACGCTTTGCTCAGCGCAATTCAACTAGATCCAAAACTAGCCGACGCCCATCGCGGTCTCAGCGCCCTCCTCGCCGATGCCGGACGCTTTGAAGAAGCCATCGCCGCCGCCCAAAACGCCCTCGCATTACGCCGCGATTTCGCCGAAGCCTACTTCGACCTTGGCAACGCCCTGAGTGGCAAGCGCCAATTCGACGCCGCCATCGACGCCTACCGCCGCGCCGCCGAACTCCGCCCCGGCTTCGTCGATGCCCTGATCAACCTGGGCGCCGCCTGCCACGAATCGCGACGATTCGAAGAAGCCATCGCGGCATTGTCCAGCGCCATCGGCCACAATCCCGGCTCCGCCCTCGCTCAGCAAAACCTGGGCGTCTCCCTCCAAACGCACGGCCAACTCGACGAAGCCATCGCCGCATACAAAGAAGCCGTCCGCCTGAATCCAAACGACCCGCGCCTCCACAACCACTTGGGTTATGCCCTCGAAGTAAAAGGCCAATTCGACCAGGCCATCGCCGCCAGCGCTGCCGCCATCCGCCTGAAATCCGACTACGCCGAAGCCCATTCCACGCTGGCGCTGGCTCTCAAACGAAAAGGATTGCTCGACGAAGCCCTGAAGGTCTGCTCGCAGGCCATCGCCCTCGCCCCCGATCTTGCCGAGCCGCACAACACCCGAGGCAACATCCTCAAGGACATGGGCCGCATCCAGGAAGCCGTCGCCTCCTTCCGCCGTTCGGTCGAGTTAAGCCCCAGCGACCCTTCGGTCCACAGCAACCTGCTCTACACCCTCTATTTCGACACCGAATGCAGCCAGACAGATTTGCTCGCCGAACACCGCCGCTGGGCCGAGCGTCACGAGGGCCCCCTCAAACGCTTCATCCGCCCGCACGAAAATAGCCGCGATCCCAATCGCCGCCTCCGCATCGGCTACGTCTCCCCGGACTTCAGCGCCCATGCCGTCGGCCGCTTCATGTTGCCCCTCCTCGCCGCGCACAATCACCAGCAATTTGAAATCTTCTGCTACGCCTCAGTCGATATGCCCGACAGCTTTACCCCGCGCATCCAAAAGCACGCCGATACCTGGCGAGACATCCGCATCCGTTCCGCCGAAGAAGCCGCCGAAATCATCCGCAAGGATCGCATCGACATCCTGATCGATCTCTCCATGCACATGGCCAAAAATCGCATGCTTCTCTTTGCCCAAAAACCCGCCCCGGTGCAGGCAACTTATCTCGCCTATCCCGGCACGACTGGCCTGAGCACCATCGATTACCGCATCACCGATCCCCACCTCGATCCCCCAAACTCATCCGATGAATATTACACCGAGCGTTCAATCCGCCTCCCCCAAAGCTATTGGTGCTACGAGCCCCCAATTGAATCGCTCGAGGTAACCCCACTCCCCGCCACTCGAACAGGCTTCATCACCTTCGGCTGCCTGAACAATTTCTGCAAAATCAGCCCCGCCACCCTTCAAACCTGGCTCCGCATCCTCACCGCAGTCCCTAATTCCCGACTCGTTCTCCACGCCTTCCCCGGCAGCCACCGCGACACCGTCCGACAAATATTATCCGAAGCGGGAATCAATCCAACCCGCCTCGATTTCGTGGACAAACTCCCATTGCCCGATTACATGCGGCAATACCACAACATCGACATCGCCCTCGACCCCTTCCCCTACGTCGGCGGCACCACAACTTGCGACGCCCTATGGATGGGCGTCCCCGTGATAACCCTCCGAGGCCAAACCGCAATCTCCCGCGGCGGCGCGAGCATCCTGACCAACATAGGCCATCCAGAATTCATCGCCGAAATACCAGACGAATACATCCGCCTGGCCGCCAATCTGGCGACAGACCAACCACGACTAACTCAATTGCGAAAAAATCTAAGAGAGAAAATGCAAACCTCACCCCTGATGGACGCCCCGCGCTTCGCCCGCGATATGGAAGCCGCCTATCGCCAGATGTGGCAGAATTGGTGCGCGGCGCATTAAGCCCGGCACCTGACAAAGATCAATCGAAAAACAAATCCGTGCTAACCTTGAAATGTTCCGCCAGAATTCGAATGTGAGCTTTGCTCAGTCCCCGCTCGCCGCGAAGGATCGCTCCCCCAAGCGGCCGATTACCCAGTAAGCGTCCAAGATCAGAGCCGCCCAGACCCTGTTCCTTGAGCATGCGTTTAAGGCTATCCAACGGATTGCTTTGTCCGCCGATCGCATGACGGCGGCCCTCATATTTCTGAATGATGTCAGTCAACACATCGAGATAATCCGCCTGGTCCTCAGTCAGATCAGTCAAACCCACCAGTGCCTCAGCTACTTCAAGAGCATTGTCGTAATCGACTTCATCATGCAGCGGGCGCAATGGAAACTGGGCCACCAATTCAGCGTAACGAGCAGCCATCGGCTTTGATTTGTGCTTAATCGTGCGAATCATCCGATCCTCCGCTTCCACTGATCCGAGTCATATTGCTTATGCGTCAGAATCTCGCGCGTGTAAACGACACCCATTCTCGTCTCGGTACTGTAGGTAACAGTCGTGATAAGGCGATGGCGATTTTCCATGATATCGAAAACGACAACGTGCTTGCGGTTGATCATCATCGGGTCGGCTCGGCCAAATGTCGCCCTGACGTCCTGGGGCTGCTTCCAATTCGCCGCTTCCGTGCGCCTATGCCAATCCCGCAGAGCAGGTTTCGTCGCGGGAACCTTGTCCCAATATTCCCGCAACATTTTCTTGGCAATGACACGCATCCCGAGGTCTGACTATATTATGTATTCATCGGCCGAGATGTCAAAGTACTCGAGGTATAACAGGATTTGATCGCAAGGCCCCTGACCCCACATCCATCGATCCGTTGACGGAAGCGATCCCTTACTTCCCTTTCCCCAAATTCCGCTGCACACCCGGATTCAACGACCGCCGATGCCTCCTGATCGCCAGATCGATCGCCAGTTCAATCGCCGCCCGCATGCTCCCCGGATTCGCCCGGTTCCGCCCCACGATATCAAACGCCGTCCCATGATCCGGGCTCGTCCGAATGATCGGCAATCCCAGCGTCACATTCACCGCCTGATCGAACGCCAGCAGTTTCACCGGAATCAACCCCTGATCGTGATACATCGCCACGACCGCATCAAAATGCCCATCCCGCGCCTTCATGAAAATCGTGTCCGGCGGATATGGCCCGCTCACGTCCACCCCCTGGTCCTTCGCCATCAAAATCGCCGGCGAAATAATCCGCTCCTCCTCATCCCCAAACTGCCCGTTCTCGCTCGCATGCGGATTCAATCCGCACACCGCGATCCGCGGCTTGGGAATATCAAACCATTCCACCAGCGCCTGATGCACCAACTCAATCGGCTGAAAAACCGCCCCGATATTCAATCGGCCCCAAAGCCCCATCAGCGGAACATGCACGGTCGCCAGCACCACCTTCAGCGGCCCGCCCGCAAACATCATCGCATATCGCCGCGTCCCCGTCCGGTGCGCAAACAATTCCGTATGCCCCGGAAAATGAAACCCCGCCAGCTTCCAGCTCTCCTTGGCAATCGGCCCCGTCACCACCGCATCCACCAGCTTTTTCTTGGCCGCTTCGATCGCATCCAGGCAAAACCGCATCGACGCCTCGCCCCCCATTTTGCTCGGCGCGCGAATCGCCGTCCCCAGCATCGAATATTGATCGTAATCCACCACCACCACGTCATGCGGATAATTCCGCAGCCGCCCGTTGAACTGATCCCGCCACCAGAAGACATCAAACTCAGCAATGTCCGCCGCATAGTGCAGCAGCTCATTCATCCCATAGACAATGAAGTGCGCCTTGTGCCGCAGCACCGGATCGGACAACGCCTTGACGATCACCTCCGGCCCAATCCCAGCCGGCTCTCCCATCGTGATCGCAATAGTAGGACGATATTCCATATCCATGCCGTTTAGCCGCGTCGCCTGCGACGCGCGTCTCGCAAAGCGCAAAGACCCATTGAACGCCGATCATTTTAGCCCGCTCACCGCACTCAAGACAGCTTCTTTATCGGCTCAGTGAATCCAACGCATTTCGGCAAAATTCGGAATGATTGACAAATGATCGTACGCCCTGAAACCCCGCCGGCCAATACACAAAAACCGCCTTCCCTAGCAAAAACTGTTCCGGAACCCGGCCCTCCGGCATTTCCAATCCCTCATGCGGCAAATCAATCGGCTCTTCCCACCATCGCGCGTCTTTGCTGATCGCCGAATTGTCCCCCATCACAAAATATTCCTTCGGCCCAAGCTGCACCGGATGGTCCGGCGTCGCCGTCCGCAATTCCCCTCGCACATACCGCCGATTCGTGTAATAAACATCCCGCCAAAGGCTCAGGTGCTCCATCTTGCACGTCTGGTTCTCAGCCTCGATTTCCGCCTCGCCCGATTTCCCCCGCTTATGCGCCATGAAATTGATCCAGCAGCCACGGAACATTCGGGTCATAATCCATCGGATCAAACGCCTCCTTACCATTGAGCCGCAGCGTCACCCGGTAATCCACATTCAGGAATTCCGCGAAAATCGGCTTATCTCCGCTGATTCCCAGGTCCGAAAGCTTCTTCTCCCAACTCGTGATCTCCCCTGAACTCGTCCGATGAATCAGCCGCACCGAATCCGGCGTGATCTCCGCCGTGAACGTGTGATCCACATCCTCAAACCGCGAGAGCCGCATCCGAAACGCGCCGCTGCCGCTTGTTCGCGTGTAGTTCGCCACCAGCTTCAGATCCGACACCGCGTTGCTCGCTTCATCGTCTCGCGCAACCTCTTCCGGCTGGCGGATCATCCCCGGCTCCGGGTTCGTGTCATAGGTCAGAAAATCCGTCAGCGTCTGCGTAGTGCTGTTGGCCGTCGGATCAAACCGCAGCGTGTCCGTCCCGTTCGCATTGTCAAAATTGAATATCCGCGGATTGGCCTTGTCCGTCTCCCACCCATTGCCCGAAGACTTCCACGGCTGCGCCCATTGCGGCGGGGCGGGTCGATGCTGCAACCGCGGATAAAAATCAGTGTCGTTCACCAGCCGCCAGAGCGCTTCCTGGGCCGACCGCGTTTTCTTCGGAACCTCCCACCGATTCGCCGAGGCTGTTCCAAATACAAACATCCCCATCCAGCACCATTAGCTTCTCGCCCGGCAATCCCACCAGCCGCTTGATGAAATTCTGCTGGTAATGATATTGCTGCGGCAGATCGGGGCTCTTGAACACCACCACATCCCACCGCTGCGGCGGATGCAATAGATAAAGATATTTCAGCACCAGAATCCGATCCCCATAATTCACCGGCACCGGCGTAGCCGACTGCCCCTGCGGGCTCGCGACGTGATACCCGCAGTTCGGGCAATAAATATCCGCCGTCGGAAAAGCATCCGGCGGCGTCTGCATCTCCTCCTCCTCGGTCTCGCTTCTCGCCGAGTAATTCACATCAAACGTCCACCCGCAATCCGGACACTGAAACCGCATGTGCGCCCCAAGCAGCGTCGGCGCCATCGACCCGGTTGGAATAACAAACGCTTCCACCACAAACGCGCGGAAAATAAACGCCAGGATGAACGCCACCAGGATCGACTCGATCGTCTCCTTGATGTTCGTTTCGTCCGCGGGCGGGGCGGGCTTGATCGCAGTCGCCGGCCGGGTCGGTCTGAAGCGCAGCGCCGGGTTCACTCATAGGGTTTTGATGGTACGCGATACCCCACCCCTCTGGAAGGAGCAATGCGGCTGAGAGGAGTTGAACCTCCACGTCTTTTGGACACAAGAACCTGAATCTTGCGCGTCTGCCAATTTCGCCACAGCCGCAGCGTTGACCCAAATCTTAAATGACCCCCAACGCTTGATGTCAATTTTATTGCCCATTCCCATTGCCATACGACTCAACAATCATCCCCGTTATGTCTGAATCCACGGCCGCCGCCCAACAACTTCTCCCCGCGCATCACCAACCGCCGCGCAGTTCCACCAATATTTCATCACCCACAAGATCGAATGCGGAATCGTCCTGCTCGGCAGCGAGGTCAAATCCCTCCGCTGGGGCCGTTGCCAGCTCTCCGAATCCTACGCCCGAATCGAAAACGGCGAGCTGATCCTTCACGGCTGCCACATCGACCCCTACGAAAAAGCCGCCATCGGCCACGAACCCCTCCGCGAAAAGAAACTCCTCGTCCACAAACGAGAGCTGAACCGCCTAGAATCCGAAACGGCCCAAGGCAGCACAACCCTCATCCCCCTCTCCATCTATTTCAAAGACGGCCGCGCCAAACTGGAAC
Organism: uncultured Phycisphaerales bacterium; assembly: GCA_963773725.1. Taxonomy (GTDB): domain Bacteria; phylum Planctomycetota; class Phycisphaerae; order Tepidisphaerales; family Tepidisphaeraceae; genus PALSA-1353. Next base: position 248,679 of record CAVZCA010000003.1, on the reverse strand, counting down.
TAGGCGTAGCCCGAGGCAAAAAAGCCCACGACAAGCGCGAATCGATCAAGCGCAAAGAACAAGACCGCGAAGTCCGCCGCGCCATGACCCACCGCCGCTAACGTCCACCTCCGGCTCGCTTGCCGACTTCAGTCCATGTCCCATAACTTAATGCATCGCCTCAATCCGCCGCAAGCGTCCTCTCCCTCCCCAAAAACGCCAACGTCTCAAAAATCGGCGGGCTCACCGTCGACCCGCTCACCGCCACCCGAATCGGCTGCGCCACCTTCCCCAACCCCAACCCCGTCGTTTCGCAATACTTCTTAACCGCCTCTTCCAGCGCCTGCCGCATTCCAATCCGTCACTGTCCTGAATAGCGCCTCGCACACTCTCTCAGCGCCTTCAATCCCTGCCCCTCATTCTTCCTCAGCACCTTCTCCACCGCCTCCGCCTGATATTCAATCCGATCATCCGCCACAAACAAAAACCGGCTCTTCTCCTCCACCTCCCGCAGAATCCGCATCCCCGCATTCATCTTCAAAACCGCCTTCAACTCGTCATCCGTTCGCCGATTCCAGCGGCGAATCCGGATTGCACGCTCAAAAAATCCCGCATCGCCGCCAGCAGCCGCTCCATGGGCGAAGTCGCGCATGCCTCGGTGTTAAACGCCAGCAACTTCTCCCGATTGAACTTCGCGTTCGCCTGCCCGATCCGCTCCAGCGAAAACAGCTCCACCATTTCCTAACGCTCATCCGCTCCTTATCCCCGCCCGGGCTCCACCCCAGCAGCGCCAGAAAATTCAGCATCACTTCCGGCAAATATCCATTCGCCCGGAAATCGTGGACCAGAATCTCCGGCATATCGTTCTCTTTCAATCCGATGACCGGCATGATTTTTTTGTGTTCCTCTGCCGTTCAATTGCCGCGCCGTCGTTATCGAGCCATCACTTGGATCCGGTTCGGAGCCACCCCGGAACTTCCGCCCAATTCAGAAGGCAGGTGAGCTTAGCATTCTTGGCATCCATAGATTGACGTGATGCCGAATCTTCTTATCCCGATCCCGCTTCCCCATCTTGCTGCCGTCGGTATTCAAAATCACCGGCAAATGCCCATAAATCGGCCGCACATACCCCAGCGCTTCCTGCAGCGCAATATGGTTCACCGTATTCAGCAGATGTTCCTGCCCGCGCAGAATATGAGTGATCCCCATCTCCGCATCATCGACCACCACCGCGAAGTGATACGTCGGCATCCCATCCGTTTTGCGAATCACAAAATCCTGCACCTGATTCGCCGCCAGCACGATCTCCTTCCCCAGCACCACATCCGTAAACCGATATTCCTTCACCGGCATCGCAAACCGCACCACCGATGTCCGCCCCTCAGCTTCAAATTTCTGAACCTGCTCGTCGGTCAATTTCGGCCGGCTTATAGATATAAGGCCGCTTCGCCCGCTCCGCGATCCTCCGCTGCGCCTCCAGTTCCTCCGGCGTTTCATACGCCTTGTACGCCAATTCGCGCGAAATCAGCTCCTCAATAAGTCGATTATAAATCTCCACGCGCTTCGACTGAAACATCAACTCCGAGTTATCCCAATTCAACCCCAGCCATCGCAAATCCTCCAACACACTGGTCACAGATTCCTCCGTGCTCCGGGCCAGATCAGTATCCTCAATCCGCAGCAAAAATTCCCCGCCCGGAGTGCCGCGCCAGCAGCCAATTAAACAGCGCCGTCCGCGCACCCCCCACATGCAGATAACCCGTAGGCGAAGGCGCAAATCGAGTAACAACTTTCGAGCTCATGCCAAATTTCCTATTCCAAGAATGGTGAACCGCCAAAACGCCAAAACGCCAAGACGCCAAGGAAGACACAAAGAGCAAAACGATTTTCTTTATCTGTGTGCATCTGATTTATATCTGTGGCTAAAAATCTTATCTTTGCCTTCCTTGGTGTCTCAGCGTCTTGCCGTTCGACAGGCTCACGGCCCTGAGCGAAGTCGAAGGGGCGGTTCAATTGATCTTCGGCCGCATCCACCGTCGAGTCCGCGTCAACAACCACGATCCCGGCCCCCATCCCGCATACGCCAGCGTACCAATCCCAAGCACATACTGATGCGCCACCACCATCAGCAGCACAATCCCCACGATCAAAATCAACCGCCCGATCGACCGCCGCCCGCGCAAATACCGATTCACAAAATGCGGATACCGCACATGGCTCACCATCAGCAAACCCGTCCCCAGCACCACCAGCGGCAACAGCACCAAACACGCATGCGCCAGAAAATCCAGCGACTGCCGCGCCATCTCCTGCTCCATCAAAATCAGCGACGCCACCGCTCCCGCCGCCCCCGGCGAAGGCAATCCTAGAAAACTGAAATGATGCTGCTCCCCATGCTCATTGCTCACATTAAACCGCGCCAGCCGAGTCGCCGCGCAGCAGACGTACAACGCCGCCATCGCCCAGACCAATCGCGTCAGCGGCAAGCTCCAGTCCGGCCCATCCACTCTGAACAAACGCAGCGCCACAAACGCCGGCGCCACGCCAAAGCTGATCACATCCGCCATGCTGTCCAGTTGCCCGCCGAAATCTGTGGTATGCCGCGTAAACCGCGCCAGCCGCCCATCAATCGCATCAAACACCATTGCCAGAAATATCAGATAAGCCGCCGCCGCAAACCCATGATTAAGAAAAAAAGCCGCCCACGGATCCCGCGAAGGCGGCCCATTTGCCGCCACCATCGCCGCCACATAAATCGCCGCAAACCCCGACACCGCATTCCCCAATGTCGCCAGGCTAGGCAGAAAATAAACCGACCGGATATACGCCCGCCTCCCGTGCCGCCGAAGCCGCAACCGTCTCTGCTCCCGCGATAATCGCGGCCGACGACGCTTCAAGACAAACGCTCCCTCATCCCCCGAAGATTCCAACGAAATCCTTTCATCAAAGCGGCTCATGCCGGCGTCTCCCGCAATTCCCCACTTGTAACGGCCTGTGCATCAGCCGGCTTCCCCAAAACCGCGATCACATCCGCCGCCCCGCGAACGCTCTGCCCGATCTTCACCTCAATCGTCGGCTCCAGCCATTTCGCGATCGTCAATTCCGTCCGGCTCCCAAACTTGATCATCCCAATCCGTTCCCCACGCTTCAGCGATTCCCCATTGGTCACCGTGCAAACGATCCGCCGCGCGATCATCCCCACGATCTGCTTCACCACCATGATCGGCCGCGTCCCGTTCGCCTCCGCCAGCACAACTGTATTCGATTCATTCTGATCCGAAGCCGCCCCATGCTTCATCGCGTTGATGAATTTCCCCGCCTTATATTCAATCGCCGTCACCCGTCCGTCGTAAGGACAGCGGTTCACATGCACATTGAACACCGACAAAAAAATCCCCACCCGCACCGCCGGCCCCCCGATCAATTCATCATGCTCGATCTCGGTAATATCCGATACCTTCCCATCAGCCGGCGAGACGACAGCATTCGGATCAAGCGGAAAAGGACGCTCCGGATCCCGGAAAAACGCAAAGAGCCAGATCAGAAATGGCAGCGCAATCAACACCAGCGGGCGCCAAATAAACCCCAGCCCCCACGCCGCCAGAATCAAAACCAGCGACCCAATCAACATTTCGCGCCAGCCATGACGCGTCAGCGGTATCATAAACCCAAGCTAGACCCCACCCCGGACGATGTCAACGAATCCACCCATTTAGCCGCCGCGGCGGTAGTCAACGCTGCGCCAGCACAATCCGAGGCACAACCGCATTCACCGCCTCAGCATGCACAACCTCAGCAGGATTACTCAACTGAAACTCCGCCGAGTCCCCATCAATCGGCCGAGCCACAAACGCCCGGCAAATCAGCCCAGCCGCCCCGATCCAAACCCCAAAACACAATGTCACGATGGTTCCACGACGCGAAAGTAGTCGAAAGATATGCATAAACCGGACCTCCATGTCCGACGATCAGATATCTGGCCAGTCCATCCATGAACCGCCACCGGCAGGATACCACGCGCTCGCCGCCGGTCAACTCATCTCTTAAAAAACGTCTTCCCCCGAGCGTTGTACTTGCTCAGCCGATTATTCACGTACAACCCTTCAAGCAAAAACTCCCCAACCGACGCCAGCATCGCCGGATCGCCCGCGTCCAGCTTCATCTCCTTCGCCAATATCCCCGCCGCCTGCGGCAAGCCCTTTGATCGCCTTCATATTCGCCACAAATTCCTCAGCCGGCAGATCATCCCCGGCTGGAAACGTCAGATTCCCCTTGAATTGCTCCGTGATCGCATCATGCGCCTCGGCATCCCCATACTGCCCAAACACCGCTTTCACCGCTTCGCCCACCAGCGACCGAATCAATTTATCCTCCGCCCCTTCCTCCTCCGCCAAAGTCATCTCAATCTTCCCCCGGCAGCTCGCAACCAGATAATTCAAATCACAAATGCGCGGCACCACGCGCTATTCCCCGGTCGTCAAACCCCGCCGCTCCGCATTGCTCACCAGCGTCTCCAGATTCGCGATGCTCGTCCGCACCGAAACGCCCGAAGCCTGCGACACGTGCGGACTCGACCGCGCCAGTCGAACCACCTCTTCAACAATCTCGCTCATGAACGGCGGAATCTCCACCTTCGATCTTGCTCTCCCCGCCGGACTTCCCATTCCGATCCACCCACGCATTCTCCTGCGCGATCTGAATCCCCTCCGCCACCGTCTCCGGATAATGCGTCCGAATCACCGACCCGATGCGGTCCTTCAGCGGCGTAACGATCCGCCCGCGATTCGTGTAATCCTCCGGGTTCGCGCTGAACACCAGGCAAACATCCATCTCCAGCCGGATCGGATACCCGCGAATCTGCACGTCCCGCTCTTCCAGCACATTGAAAAGCCCAACCTGAATCCGCGGCGCCAAATCCGGCAACTCATTGATCGCAAAAATCCCCCGATTGCTTCGCGGAATCAACCCATAATGCATCGTCGATTCATCCGACAGATATCTCCCCTCGGCATGCTTCACCAGGTCGATCTCCCCAATCAAATCCGCGATCGTCACATCCGGCGTCGCCAGCTTCTCATGATACCGATCATCCCGATGCACCCACTCAATCGCCGCATCATCCTTCTGCTCCGCCACAATCCGCTGGCCCGTCTTGGTCTTCGGCACAATCGGATCATCATTGATCTCCGTCCCCGCCAAAACCGGAATCCACTCATCCAGCAAGCAGCGGCAGCATCCGCAAAATCCGCGTCTTGGCCTGTCCGCGCAATCCCAGAAACAGCAGATCGTGCCGCGAAAGAATCCCGTTAACGATTTGCGGAATCACCGACTCGCGATACCCCACGATCCCCGGAAAAAGCTCTTCGCCCGCCTTCAGCTTGCGAATCACATTCCTTCGCAACTCGTCCTTCACCGAGCAAGGAACATACCCCGACTCTTTCAATTGCCCAACGGTCGCCGCACGCGGATGACTCATTAAAATTGACTCCAGGAAAAATGACCACCCGATAATAGGTCATCACCCACACGCTTTGCCACCCCAAAGCGGCGCAAGCTACCTCATTTAGCCCTCGGTGATTCACCGGGGGCTTCTTCCGAGTTGCACACAAACCAAATCAACCCCCAAAATGCTCATCTGCGCCGCTGATCGGCAAGCTCTCAATCCCCTCCAATCGTCGCCCTGGGCTCCGCTGCCAGTTATCGATCGATTTCCCCTCCCCAACAATCACCGGCAGCGTCAGCAAAAATCGCCGCGCCAGCGCATTCACAAACGGCTCATACATCCCCCGAAGCTCCGTCAATTTCGCCGCCACCTCTGCTTCATCATGCAATTCCAATCCCGCCTCCAGCAATCTTTGCCGAAGCAGCTTCCGCTTTTCCGCAGGCAATCGATCCTCCCGCGGAGATTCCGCCGCGACTTTGAAGATCAGCGACAAATCCACCGCCGCATGCCGCGCCATCGCGAACGTCAGCTCCGCCCGGTACGGATTGCACCCCTTCACCTCCGCCATCAGCACCGCGCATGTATCCAGCATGAAGGTCAGCGTCGCCAGCCACGATTGGTTGTCATGCTGCGATCGAAAAAAACTCAACACCGGAAACGAAAGATGGCTCTCCAGCAACTCCGCCGACCATCCTTCCCATTCGATCAGGAAAGAATGTATTCCTTCGATATTCCCCGCCCGCGCCAGCCGTACCAGCACCTCCGCCGCGCTCGGTGGCGACCCCGCCCGCGCATCCAGCAGCGAAATCGTCACCTCACGCTTTGAAAATGCCTGATTAATCCCCGGCAGATAACTGATGATCACCGCCAGAAACGCAAATCCCAACCCCGATTCCGCCACCGCCAGCGCCCGCCCAAAATGCCCGGTCGGCGTCACATCCCCATACCCCAGCGTAAACAGCGTCGTCCCGCTCATATAAAGATAAGTAAGGAAATTGATGGGCGCTCGATCGTCTGCAACGCCGTCTCAGCCGAAGCATTCACCAGCGCAAACCCAAGAATCAACCCGCACACCCAGGCAAGAAATAATCCCAGCAGCGAAAGCGGTCCAAAGAACGAAAGAAAAGCCTCGCGCCGTTTCCCGCTGGGGATTCGCAACCCGACGTTCGACCAAAATGTCCAATTCCACCTGTAAAAAAACCGAGCAAAGCGAAACCGATGCATCACCCGCCGAGGCTGAAGAATCGTCTCGAACGTATCAAGCAGCACCAAACAGATCAGCGCCGCGCCAACAAGAAATCCGACAATCCTCACAAAAAATCTCCTTGGGCGGGCATTATGCTCGAACCACGCGCAGATGAAAAACCCCCAAAAAAAACAGAAACCAAACACTACCCCATTTAGCCTCCGGTGATTCACCGGGGGGCACTCCCCAAAATCACTCCTCCGGCGGCTTCATCCTCTTCCCAGCCTCCGCCCAGGCATCCGTATAATTCGTCTTCTCAAATTTCCGATACCGCTGCGGAAAAAAATACCGCCCAACCCGAAAAATCAAAATCAGACTCAACCCCAGAATCACCAGCAGCAAAAACATCATCAGCAGCGCATGCAGACCAATGATCTTCCGCCCCCGTTCATCAGCCCCATTAAAATCCGTCAGTGCCCGCAGCAGATAAAGCTTCGTCACCAGCACCAGCAAAATGCAGAATAACCCCAAAAAACCCACAAACGCCCAGACAGACCTTCCGCTATGTCGGCCTGCTCGCATTCACCACCCCAAATCCGCCCGTGCGTTCACCGGATGTTTCGCCGCGATCCGATCGATCGCCTCGCGATCCTCCGCATCCAACTGCTTCGGCATCACGATCTTCGTCACCACGATCTGATCCCCTTTCTCCTCGCCGCGCTGAATCCCATGCCCCTTGATCCGCAGCTTCGCGCCGCTGCTCGTGTTCGGCGGAATCGTCAGCGTCCGCTGCCCCTCAAGCGTCGGCACATCCACCTTCGCCCCGGCAACCGCCTCATACAAACTGATCGGGCAATCCAGATAAACATCCAATCCCTCGCGCCGGAAATAAGCATGCGGCGTCACCTGCGTGATAATAAACAAATCGCCCGCCTCGCCGCCGCTCCCAGGATGCCCGCGCCCCTTCACCCGCACCCGGCTCCCATCCTTCACGCCGGCCGGAATGCGAATATCGATCGTCTCGATCTTCCCATCCCGATTGATTTGCAGCGGCAAATGCGTCCCCCGCGCCGCCTGCTCAAACGTCAACGTCACCGGATGTTCCAAATCCTGCCCGCGCTGCGGCTGTGGCTGCGCCCGCGACCGTCCCCGCCCGCCGCTTCCCGCGCCCGAGCGCCGCGCCCGCCCCCAAAAAACTGTTCAAACACGCTCCCAAAATCCCCGCCCCCCATATCAAAATCCTCGACGCTCACCCCCGGCCCGCCTTGCCACGACCGTGCGCCTCCCGCCTGCGATCGCCGATACGCGTCAAACGGATCAGCCCCCGCCCCCGGCGTCGCCCCCACTCCCGCATGCCCGAATTCATCATAATTCTTCCGCTTGGCCGCATCCGACAAAACTTCGTACGCCTCCTGCGCCTCCTTAAATCGCTCGGTCGATTTCGGATCGTTCTTGGTCGCATCCGGATGAAACTTCCGCGCCAATTTACGAAACGCAGTCTTGATCTCGTCATCCGACGCCGACCGCGCCACACCCAGAACATCGTAATAATCTCGCTTTGCCATAATTCGATGAGAATCTTAGCATCCACTGCGGCATCCGTGAAACGAACGCCTTTTCCCCCATTCGGCACTTGGCAATCGGCAGTCGGCATTACCCCAACTTGTCCCGGTCGCACCAAACCGCTACCATACCCATTAACCAGGAGACCCAGCTTTGGCCAAATCCGAGCCCATTGAAGTAGAAGCCACCGTCACCACCGCCTTACCCAACGCGATGTTCAAGCTCCGCCTAGACCAGGGCGGCGCCTCGCGAGAAATCCTCGGCCACGTTTCCGGCAAAATGCGCAAGCATTTCATCCGCATCCTCCCGGGCGACAAGGTCAAGGTAGAACTCTCCCCCTACGACCTGACCCGAGGCCGAATCGTCTTCCGCCAGAAGTAACCAAAATCCAGAAATATTTAGCGGCGGTGCACAGCACCGCGGGTTCTGCCCCCACACCTCAAAAATCCTCGCCACCGTCGGCGTCCCCAAAAACTCCCGCACACCTTTCAAGTTCATCACAATCAGCAGCACAATCGGATAAACCAACCCCGCCCCCCCAACGATCATCATCCAGGCAAATGCGGTCGACTCCGCATCAGGCGATTTCGACCCCAGCTCCATCGCCACCTGATAAATCGAATAACAAGACAAAACCCCAAGTAGCAGTTTCCCAATCGCATACCCCATTGTCATCCACCGCGACACAGCCAGATTTCTCAAAACCACAATCCCGCAGGCCAGCAGATAACCCGCCGCCGCCAGGCTGAGCACCGCATCCAGCATCAGCAATGTCGTATCCCGCCGGACCACCACGGGCGGCTTCCACATCATCTGCGAAGCAGATGTCACCCCCGCAAGCGCCTGCCCCGTCGGCCCGAAACTCATCGACCCCCCATTCATAATCACCGCAATCGTCCCATCACCCATCGACTGCACCGATTGCACCTGCGCCGCCGCCTCGGCCGCCGAAGGACTAGGCGTGATCAACGTCTGCGACGGCGATTCCAACGTCCCCTCCAGCGCCTTCATCTGCAAATCATTCATCGCCTGCCCCGCGGGGCACAGATTTCGCACACGATCCACAACAGCCGCAATCTGTCCCGACGCCATATGCGTGCCTGATGAATCGGTATAACTTCCCCCGCGCGATCGAATGCCGGATGGGCTATCGCCCGCAAAAAACACCGCGCTCTCATCCGAAACCTGCAACCGCCCACTTCCCAGAATAAACAGATCATCCGCCGCTCCGCCGGATCCACTGGGGATATTCCGCACTTCCGTCACATAAGCCGTCACGCGTTCCGCCGTCAGGTTATCCGCCGAAAGCTGAATCACCTCCTGCCCCACATCCGCCAGCAACCCGTCAATTTGTTTCTGCCGCGCATCCGAAAGCGCCCGGGCCTGCGATAACCCCGCGATCACAATTTTCCGCTGGCTGGCCGAAAGCCCATCAGGCGCAACATATTCGTCCGCACTCGCCGGAGGCAACGCAGCCGGCAGGGGGGCAGAATTCAATGCCGACGGCGCACCGCCCCTCACCGCAAAATGCGAAACGACATTGGCAACCGACAACCCCGCGCAATCCACAATCAGCGAAATCGAAGCAATGATAATGCTCCCCACCCCCACAGCCGTCAAAATCCCCGGCCGCGAAACGTAAGAAGATTCATAGTACCCCGACACGCGCCTCATTATCTCATTCAACCTAACGCCCGACAACAAAAGGCACATCCAAATCTCAACAGGCAAGCCAACAGCTCCCGAAAGCGGCAACAGTTTCTTATATACGAGCCCAAAATTCGGCCGTCAAGAAAACCGCAATCGAAAATAATCTCTTTAATTCGCTATGTCAGAAGTTTCAAAAATCAGACATGAAATTCATTCAATTCACAACCAACAAACTGCGAGTCGATTTCTTTTTAGGAATCTCCGCCACCGAATCATACCCCTTCGCCCCGGTCACCTTAGCCGTCACCATCTTCCCAGCATGAAGCCCATCCCCGGACACCACCGTCACCGAATCAATATCCGGCGCCTGCGCTCGTCCGCCCAATCCAATTCTTCTTGGAATTTGCATCCACTCGATCGATCAGCACATCCAAGCTCCGCCCGATCCGATCCTTAGCCTTCGCAAACGCAATCCGCTGCTGCGTCAGCATCAACTCTTCCAGCCGCGCCGCTTTCACCTCATCGCAAATCTGCTCCTCCATCCGCCCCATCGGCGTCCCCGGCTCCGCGCTATACGGAAACACACCCATCATGTCGAACTCAAAATCCCGGACGAATTCCACCAGTTCCCGGTGCTGTGCATCCGTCTCGCCAGGCGATCCCGCGATAAATGTCGTCCGAATCGTCACACCCGGCGCCCAATTCCGCAGCTTCTCCAGCAGCGTCACAATCTCTTTCCGGGTCACCCGCCGTTTCATCGTCGCCAGCATCTGGTCATTGATATGCTGCAGCGGCATATCGATGTATTTCACCACCCGATCGCAATCCGCCAGCGCCCGAATCATCTCATCGCTAAAACAGGATGGATACGCATACATCAGCCGCAGCCAATGCACATCCTTCAATTCCTTGTTCAGCGTTTTCAGCAGTCCCGCAAGCCCCGGCTCATATCCAATGTCCGTTCCATAGCTGGTCGTATCCTGCCCGATGAGATTCAGCTCGACAGCCCCATCCGCCGCCAATTCGCGCGCCTCCGCCAGAATATGCTCAATCGGCTTGGACCGCATCGGCCCACGGATCGAAGGAATCGTGCAAAACGCGCACCCCTGATTACACCCCTCGCTCACGCGCAAAAAAGCATAATGCCGTGGCGTCAAACGCAGCCGCGCCCGATCATCCTCAAACACCGGCAAGCGCGAGGTCTTGCTTTGCTTCGCATCCCCATCCAGCTTCGCCTCCGCCGCCAGTCGGCGAGACAGGTCGTGATACTTCCCCAGAAAATGCCCATCCCGCTGCCCCGGATTTCCCGCCCCGCGCACAGCCTGGACGATATGTTCCCGGTCAAAAACACCAACGAGCCGATCAATCCCCGGCGCATCCGCCAGCAACTGCGTCTTATGCCGCTGCACTAGGCAACCCGCCACCACCACCCGCTTACACTTTCCGTCTTCCTTCAGCTTGATCGCCTGCCGGATCTCCGCCAGCGATTCCGTTTTCGACGCCTCCAGAAATCCGCACGTATTGATGACGATCGCATCCGCGTCCGCCGCATCCGCCGTGACGGTCAACCCATCATTCGCGAGCAACCCCAGCATCCGCTCGCTGTCCACCAGGTTCTTTGGACAACCGAGGCTGACAAAAGCGACGGATCGAATCTCGTTTCCGCGAGTACCCAAAATCAAGCTCCAAATCGGTAAAAAGCAATCGCCCAATTGCCCAGAATACCTCTTCTCCGCACCCCTGTATAGCACGGGTGTTAATACCCACTAAATTGAACGTCTATAAGGACAGGGGGTAATTGGCTTTAAGTGAATAATAAACATGACTTTGCATGCAAAGTTGAAACACCTTAGACATATTGATAATATGAGTCATAATGGCCATCCGCGAAAAGGTTCGACGAAAAATCCGCGCCCATAAATCCACCGCTCACAAGGCGCAGCGGATCGTGGTCAAGCACCGTAAACCGGTCCATATCGATCTCAAAAAGACTCGGGGCCATGAATCAAACGGAAAGCATGCTCCCGTAATCAGTTACAGCAAGTCGCTCCGGTTCCTCGCCACCCTGAGCGATTACGAGCGCCTCCGGATCGTTCGCTACAACAACGACAATTTCAACCTCGATCGCATGCGGGCTCTGCTCAAAAAGTTGGGCAATCCGCAGGATCAGTTCCGCTCGGTTCACGTTGCCGGAACCAAAGGCAAGGGCAGCACTTGCGCGATGATCTCCGCGATGCTGGTCGCCAACGGCTACAAGGTCGGCCTCTATACCAGCCCGCATCTCGTCGATGTTCGCGAGCGGATCGTCATTAACGGCGACATGATCCCCCAGGCCAATTTCGCCCGCCTCGTTCGCCTGATCGAGCCCATCGTCAATCGGCTCAAGCCGACCCCGACCTATTTCGATGTCCTCACCGCCATCGCGTTCAAATACTTCGCTGACAACAAGGTGGACATCGCCGTCGTCGAAGCCGGCCTCGGTGGGCGCCTCGACAGCACCAACGTCATTAAACCCGAAGTCACCGCCATCACCAGCATCAGCCACGATCACATGGCCCAGCTAGGCCCCACGCTCGCGCACATCGCGACCGAAAAGGCCGGCATCTTCAAGCACGGCGTCCCGGCCGTCAGCGTCATTCAAGACCCGATGGCCGAAGCCGCCATGAAGAAGATCGCCGAAAAAGTCGGCGCTCCCCTCGACATCACCGGCCAAAACATCGAATTCAGCTACCGCTTCGAATCCAGCCGGATGCTCGGGCCGCATAACCGCGTCTGCCTGACGACACCCAACAGCAAATTCGAGCACCTCGCCGTCCCCCTCATCGGCGAGCATCAGGCCATCAACTGCGGCCTCGCCCTCGCGGTCGTCGATCGCCTCAAATCCCGCGGCATCGCCATCAACGATTCCCGCGCGATGGAAGGCCTCTCCAAGGTCACCATCCCCGGCCGCATGGAGATGGTCAGCCAAACCCCGCGCGTCATCGTCGACGGCGCTCACAACGCCGCCAGCCTTGATGCCGCCATGAAAGCCATCGGCCAGCACATCCCCTACGACTCCATGGTCGTCATCTTCGGATGTTGTGGCGACAAAGATGTCCCCGGAATGCTCGAGCGCATCACCAGCGGCGCCGACAAAGTTATCTTCACCCGCATCGACAGCGTCCGCTCCGCCGATCCCCACGAACTCGCCGTCCAATACGTCGAACTCTACGGCAAAATGGCCCAGGTCGCCGAAAATCTCGAAGAAGCCCTCAGCATCGCCAACCGCGCCGTGACCAAGGAAGACCTCATCTGCATCACCGGCAGCTTCTACCTGGTTGGCGAAGCCAAAAAATATTTCGCCGCCAAAGCCGCCGCTGAACTCAAAAGCCAAAAAGCCGAATAAATAAGGCGCCGGCAAATCGGTTGAAATCTGAAATTTCAAACTTGAGATTTCACTCCCATATGCTCCAGCAACTGATCCGCAATCACCTCGACATCAAACCTCCCCGCTAATTTCCGCGTATTCCCCGCCAGCCGCGCATGCAGCGCATCATCGCTCACCATCCGCCCGATCTGATCCGCCAGATCGCGCGAATCCCAAACCTTAAACGTCAATCCCCCCGCGCAATCCTCCTTCCCAATCACCTCCGCCACGCCCCCATGATCCGGCACAATCACCGGCGTCCCCTGGCTCATCGCCTCCGCCGCCACCATCCCAAACGGCTCCCGATGAATCGACGGATAAACCACGCATCGGCTATGCGCATACAGCGCCGCCCGAAACTCATCGCTCACCCGCCGCTTCCAGTAAATCCCCAATCGAAGATGATCCGCGATCGCCCTGCACACATCATGATATTTCCGCCCAAAGCTGGTTCCGCCGCAGATGATCAGCTGAAAATCCATCCCCCGTTCCCGCAATATCTTCACCGCATACAGCAGCAGATCGATTCCCTTCTCCGTATCCTGCCGCCCCAGATAGCTCACGATCGGTCGCTTCGGATCGATCCCCGGCAAAATCTCCTCCAGCACCGAAAACGCCGGCTTCTCCCGCTCCCCCGGCAATTCAATCCCCGGATAAATCGTCTTCAACCGCGCCGCGTCGATCCCCACGTCTTCCTTTATCCTCGCCGCATAATCATTGCTCACCGCAAGCGCCGGCCAAGCGCTTCCCGCCACGCATTTCCGAAGCATCGCGTAATAATCCCCAAGCCGGTTCCGCTCCTGCGCAGCATTGGCAAAAATCTCCTCCCCCTGAAACGTCGCCAGATATTCAAACGAATGCCGCCCGCGCTCCTTCACCCCCAGCGCGATCGGGCAGATCATCACAAACGAAGGCAGCAAATGCGTCACCCCATCCCGCGCCATGAATTTCTCCAGCCGAATCGTCGGCGTCGGATCATCCTTCGAATCGCACATGCTCACCACCAGATTCCCCAGCAGCGACGAAAGCAAAGTCTGATGCTCCTGCATAAATCGCAGCCGCCGCTTGCGCGGATAGATGTGGTTGAGGAGTTCCCCCACTATTTCCATGAAGGTGCTAGGCTTGGAACGCATATACCGCCCACCGCGCACCAAATACCGCTGCCCAATCCCCGGATCAACCAGCTTAGAGTTGGTCTCCATCAACCAGTAAACAACAACCTTAAATCCCCGGCGGTGCAGCGCGTTGGCCAGCCGCATATCGCGAACCACGGCTCCCTCATACGTTCCCGCGGTAAACGGAAGAAAACCAAAGACCGGTGCCGTCATCAGGTAGCTCGTTCAGGGCTCATACGTCAAATAAAGATCAAAATGCGATTTGCACGACCATCATATCTGTGTGAATCTGATTTATATCCGTGGCTAAAAATTCTTCTCCGCGTCTTTGCGTCTTGCCGTTCGACAGGCTCACGGCCCTGAGCGAAGTCGAAGGGGCGGTTCAATCGTATTTCCCGATATCTAAGTGAGCGGCAATCTCCTCGCCATAGCCAGATAATTCTCATAATTCGCCCGAATCTCCCGCACCGAATCCCCGCCAAACTTCTCCAGCAATGCCCGGCCAATCTCAAACGCGATCACATTCTCCATAACCACCGACGCCGCGCTGATCGCCGAAATATCCGACCGCTCCCATCCCGCCTCCGCCGTCTCCTTCGTATTCAAATCCACGCTCTTCAGCGGCTTGCCCAACGTGCTGATCGGCTTCATCGCCCCGCGCACCACCACCGGCTTCCCATTCGTCATCCCACCTTCCAATCCACCGGCATTATTCCCCCCGCGCACAAACCCCAACCCCGGCGTCTCCTTCTTCGTCGCATCAAACCCAATCTCATCATGCACCTGCGACCCCGGCCGCCGCGCCGCCTCAAATCCCAATCCAATCTCCACCCCCTTAAACGCCTGAATGCTCGCCACCGCCGCCGCGATCCGCCCATCCAGTCGCCCATCCCACGTCATGCAGCTTCCCAGCCCGATCGGGCACCCAAACACATGCGCCTCCACAATCCCGCCCGCGGTATCCTTCGCCATCTTCTGATCGTTGATGAACTGCCGCATCGCCGCATCCGCCGCGGCATCCGGACAATAAACCTCAGAAGCATCGCGCGCCTTGAGCAACTCCCGCCAATTCGATTCGGTGACTTCAAACTTCCCCTCCGCCGGCCCAACTGCCGCACAAACCCAAACACCTCAATCCCAAACTCCCGAAGCAGCGACCGCACCACAGCCCCAGCCGCCACCCGCGCCGCCGTCTCCCGCGCGCTCGCCCGCTCCAGCGTCAACCGGCAATCCGTCGTCAGCCATTTCACCGACCCCGCCAGATCCGCATGCCCCGGCCGCGGCCGATGCAGCGGGGGGGTCGCCGCCGGATCATCCAGCCGCGAATCCTTATTCGGAATCAAAATCGCGATCGGCGACCCGATCGATTTCCCCATCCGCACCCCGCTCAAAAATTCCGCATGATCCGTCTCAATCTTCTGCCGCCCCCCGCGCCCATACCCACCCTGGCGCCGCCGCAATTCCCCATCAATAAAAGCCTGATCAATGGAAACCCCCTCCGGCATCCCTTCGATCAGCGCAATCAGCGCCTTCCCATGCGATTCGCCCGCGGTTCGAAAGAAAAGATTACCCATGCTCCAAAGATAATATCAGAGCAGCCCACCCCTGTCCCGCTTGCCCTGAGCTTGTCGAAGGGTTCCCTCTTATCCCCTCGCCCCGGTAATCCGGGGAGAGGGCCAGGGTGAGGGGCATTTCTTAAACTAACCTCACCCCAAAAAAACCACCGCCGCACTACAACGAGGTATTTCCACCACCCACCCCCGATCCGTCAATTGCAACATCTCCACCACCCCAGGCGACCACTTCGCAGAAGAATCAATCCGCGCCCCAGCAAAAACAGGCGCCGAAGTAGAATCAACCCCCGCCCCCACGAGCCGCCAAACCACACCTTTGTCGTACCCCACACCAATCCCAATCCTCAGCGACAAATCCCGAGATTCACTCTCATTAAAAATCGCAACCCGCAAACCATTTTTGATCTGACCCGCAAAAGCCGTCACATTCACGCCCCCATTCTCCAGCGAACACTTCACCATCCGCGCCCCCGCAAGCTGATTCGCCAGCATCATCCCATAAAAAATCGGCTGCGCATGAAACCCGCTTGCAAGATCTCCAGCAATCGGCGTGTAATAAGCCCCCCCCGAAGCTTCCTTGGAAGACGCAACATTTTTCCCCACCAAATCCCCCGGCATATGCCCACCCAGCGAAGCCCGCAAATAAGCCGCCCCTCCCCCATGAAAATTCACGCCCCCATATCCCGCTTCCGCCAGCGTCAGCATGTAATCCCCAGCCCAAAGCGCCGACGCAAACGCATCGCTCATCCCCGGCTTCCCGCCGCGATAACAGGAATTCCCCTCCGTCATCCGGCAGGAAATCCCCAAACCCGCCGCCAGATCCGCCACCACTTTCGCCCGCCGCCCAACTTTCGCATCCCCACGCAGCAGTCGCGCAACGGTCACCTTCGCATCATCCGGCGGCCCCTCCGCATAATAATGCGTCGTCAAACTCACCAGCCGCGATCCCACATTTTTCGCCGCGCCCGCCGCAAACTGCTCCACCCAGGGCGAATTCCCCTCCACATCCGGCCCCCCAAAGCGCCACCCGGAACCCGCCGGCTGATCGCCTCCGCAAACTCCGTCCACTCTTTCAGATAATCCCCAAATCCCCAGTCCGCCGGCCGCAGTCCGATTGTTCGCCTCGCGATAATAACTAGGCTCATTCCCAATCTGAAAAAATAAAAGCCGATCCCCAATCGTCTTCGCCACATACTCGGCCTCAGCAGCCGCCCGCTCCGGCGAACTGTTCCCCAGATTAAGCCCATAGATCAATTGCCACCCCGAAGCCTCCAAAAATTCCCCCAGCCGATCGATCGCCAGTGGCAAGATCGCAAACTGCCGGTGCGGCATCCAGTTTTCAGCAAGAGCCCCACCAGGAGCCCGCAAAACCGGCGCGGTGGTCGCCGCATCCGCCACAAACCAGCACGATTCACTGCTATTCCCCCCCAGCCGAAGAACACCACTTGGGCTCAGCAACCGAAAATACGCGATCAGCTCTTTATTAGAACCAGCAAAAAAATCCGGATCAGACAACTGCGCCAATTCATAACTCAATCCATTGAAATTCGCCGGAATCAAATGCGATGGAGAATTTTCATCAATGATCAACTCCCCCTCGACCACCGAAGGCGCCGTCTGCCCAAAACCGTATCGAGAAACAACCACCCCAACCGCCGAAGACGCCAAACCCAACAGAAACCGCCGGCGATCCACGTTCGAGCGATTATCTTCCGCCATCCCCACACGATACCGAAAGTCCACGCTCGAAAAAACCTTCACGCCGCCACAGGCTTCCGCCGATACCGCAAAAATATCTTCCATCCCAGCCAAGCCAGCACCATCCACGGCATCGCCAGGCAAAGCCCGATGATGATCAGCTCCACGCTATACGCCAGCCCCCGAACGCTCGCGCTGATTCCCGCCTTCAACCCCGCCCAAAGCCCCGCATCCGGCCCCACAATCGACTTCGACGCATTCAACGTGATATCCAGCTCGCGCCTCCGCAAAATCCGCCACCGGCACGCTCTGGTTCTCCGTCCGCTCGATCGTCTGCACCGATCCCGAATCCGCGCGCCTGGTCCACAAACTCCGATCCCTTCGCCAGCGGCACCTGAATAACCAGATGTCGCCTGATACTTGTCATCCTTCACCAAATGCTGCTCAACGATCCGCCCGCCCGCCGCCAGCGCCGCCGCCTGCAAATCGCCCCAGCGCCGATTCCGGATCCGAAACATCCACGTTCATCGTCGTCGTCTGCCGCGGCGGAAGCTGCGCTCAGATCCGAGATCGTCAGCCGCAGCTCAACCTTCTCATCCGTTGTCGAATTCAAATCCGCCGACCGCGCCACGCTCCGCGAAATCGTGCCACCCTTGGCATCCGCGATCGCCTTCTCCACTGAATCCGCCCGATCGCGCGAAACAATCAAATCCAATTGCCCCGACGGGTTCGACGGATCCGACTGATCCAGCGCCGCCGCAACAATCTTCGCCCCAGCCCCCTGCGCCGCCGCCAGAATCTGGCTGTATGCAGAACTCACATCCGCCACCGCCAACACCCGCGTAACCGCCTCCCGCGGCTGCAATGTCTCATCACTCACAAACGTCAGATTAAACTGCACCTTGCTATCCAGCGTGTGCTCCGTATCATCCGATCGGCTATCCTGCCGCGAAATCACCCGCCCCGTCGTCCCAATCGCTTTCCGCGATCTCGCTCTCAACCTCCGCCTGTTGCTCCCGCCCGACATCAAAAACCAGACTCGCCGAATCCGATTGCGAAATCTGCTCCTGCAACTGCGCCGTAATAATCTTCCCGTCGATCCTTCTGAACGGCCGCCCGCACCGCCTGATACGCATCCGCCATCTTCCCGCCGGCATCAGCGTGGAAGCAATCGCCTCCCGCGGCGCAACCGTCGCTTTCGACGCCAGCGTCACCGCGAATCCCTCCTTCGCATCGGTCACATTCGCCGCGTCCGGATTTTCCGTCACCGTCAGATGCATCACTTCCCCCAGCGCCCGCACGCTCGCCAGGACCGCATCCGCCTTGTCCCGTGGCGATTCAAAACTGATCACCCCATCCGTCTGCTCCGGCTTGACCCGATTCAAACTCGAATCCACCACACGCCCGCCCGCGCCCACGACGCTGCTGATAATCGCGTGATACGCCGTCTCTACGTCAGAGCACGCGATCGAAACATTCGTCGTCTGCCGCGGCGAAACATTCGCCAGGTTGTAAAGCGAAATCTGCAGCTGTGTATCCTGCCGCTCCACTTTCACTCCCGCCGGCACAGTTGCCGCCATCCGCCACCGTCTGCTGCCGATCGATATTCATCCGCGCCACCCGCCCCAGTTGCTTGAAATGATCCACCACCGGCCCGGCCGCGTCCGGCGAAACCTCCGCAACAATCGTCGCCGCCAGTTCTCCCGCATCCAGCTTCTTCAAATCCGCCTGAATAATCCGCGCCTTCGCCGCATCCAATGTCCGCATCGCCTCCGCCCGTGCCTTCTCCACATCATCCGTCTCAATCCCCATCTCCACCGTCTCCCGCTCGGTTGCCAGCGACGCCTGGCGAATGTCCTGCTCCGTCAGCGAGATCTGCAGCGTGGAAAGCGAAACCAGATTGTTGTAATAGTTGATCTCCCCCGTGACCTTCTCGACTTTTTCGCGCCAGATGCCCACCTCCTTCTCCGCCGCCAGCAAATCCTTCACCTGCCCCTTGCCGGTCTTGATAATCTCCAGCAACCGATCCTCCATCGCCGTCGCCGCGCGCAGTTCGCTCTCCAGATCGGTGTATTCCTTCGTCACATCATCCGCGCTGATCTTCTGCCCCTTCAAATCGCCCAGCGCCCGCAGCTTCAGCGTCAACGTATCCAGATGATCCGGCGGCACGCGCACGGTGATCGTCCCGCTCATCTTCCCATTATCCAATTTCTCCGAATCCGTATCCGAAACAAATCCCGCCTTCCTCCGCCGCGATCTTCGTGATCTGCATGAAAGCCGAATCAAAACTATCCACCTCAAACGACATCTCCCCATGCCGAATAACCTTCCGGCTGGAAATATTCTGATCCGCCGGCGGTGGGGCGGTCGGCGCTTTGGGAGTGGCCTCGCTGGGCGGCGTCTGCGTGCTATTCGCCGATTTTGCCTCGGGAACGCGGAATGCTGTATTGCGTTCCAGGTCCACAGCAGCCATTTGCTGCAGTTTCGATGCATCCTCCAATCGCCTTGCCGCATCCCCAGTCGCCATCCCCACCTGCGGCGCAAAATACGCATTCGACCCGGGCGCCGGCGCGGTCAGATGATCCCGATATGAATAAGGCGAATCCTGCGGCACACCCAAAACCACCAAGTTCGCGGATGACGCCAATTCCTGCGCCAATTCCGGCTCTTTCCGCCCAAGCCCGTTCTGCACATTCTGTCCATCTTTCCCATGCCCTGGATTTACATCCGCCCCCACCGCAAAAGTCGGCGGCAATCCCTGCACCATTTTGAATCCAGCAGTTGGTGCTTTGTCAGCCAGAAACGAATCCGTACTCGAATTGGAAATGCTCTGCGAGCGGTCCTGCGTCGGCGACGTGATCATCAACTGCGTCACCAGATCAGGAGTGCTGACTTTAGTTGCAATCACCGCCTCCCCCATCTGCCGAAGATTCGATGCCACACTCACCGTCGCTCTCCGCCCCTGAATCATCTGCGTCGCCGAATATCCCAATCCCCCTAGCACAATAATTGCCGCCGCCGCGCCCGCCGCCCGCAAAACCGCCGGATGCAGCCGAATGGGCCGCGACATCGCCAATCTCATCCGCGGCATCGCAAACCGCGGCCGCTCCTCCATCCTCAATCGCCGAATCACCCGATCTTCAAACTCCGCCGAGGGCCCGGTATTCTCAAACATCCCGCGCAATATCTCATCCCCCGATTTCGCCTCCGCCAATTTCGCCGAGCACTCCGCGCACTGCCCCGCATGCGATTCAAACTCCACCTGATCCCGCTCATCCAATCCATCCGTCAGATAAGCCGATATCCGCTCGATAAACCACGCATGTATGTTCGATTCAATCGTCATAAAATCTCCGAACGCGCATCTCGCGACTGCCCGCTCAACTCAGATTGTTTCATCCGCGCGCGCAGCATCGCCATCCCGCGATTCAATAATCCGCGCAAAGACCCATTACTGATCGCCAGTTCCCGCCCGATCGTTTCGTAATCCGCCCCCGCGAGATACCGCATCGTCAGCGGCAACCGATATTCCCCAGGCATCGACCGCAACATCCCCAAAATCCGCTCCCGCTCCTCCCGCAATCCCGCCACCTCAAGAGGCCCCGGCTGCCCATCCGCCTCCTCCTCCATCTCATGACCAATCCGTTTCCCCCGAATTTCCCGCCGAACATTCTGCAACATCACCGAATGCGCAATCGAATACAGCCAGGATCGAAACGCCTGCGCCTTGGTAAGCGATCGGACCGACCGCCACGCGATCAAATAAGCTTCCTGAGCAATATCCTCAGCCCGATGCGCATCCCCCGCCTCCAGATAAACCCGCGCAAAAAGCCCTCGCCCAGTGCGGCGAACCAATTCCTCAAACGCCTCCCGGTCCCCCCGGCAACTACGCCCAACCAACGCCTCTTCAACCTCGTCAAGCGGTCCCATCACCCACTTAGATGCACGAAACCCAAATTCGGCGCACACAAAATCCTCGGATTTTATGGAATCGTGAATCAGCTCCCCCAAAACCCCGTTACAGATCAATTTCCAGGCTGCGAAGCATCCGCCGCCTGCCAACGCGCGCGGGATTCACGGGCCGACTGCAAAAATCGCTGTGACACAACAAAAAGCAGCAGCATTGCCCACAAGTTAAATAGCGCAACCAGCGTCACCGGCAAAACCAACAACAGCCAGAAAGAGGCATCCGCGTGTCGAATATCTCCCCACGCCAAAACAGAACATGCAATCATCAGCCCAAGCGACCCCGCACATCCCACCGCTACGATGGTTACATGCTCCGCCAGCCGCGGCCGCGATAATCGCAGGGCCAGCCATCGCAGGCGAAAGAAAGTGATTGGCGTACACAATACCAATACCGCCAACAGCCAGTTCGATAAGCTTTGGAGCTGCCTTTGATAAAGCCACCAATTGTTAGCTGTATGAAGCCAGAGATAATACATCGCCGCCAGTCCTAGGATTGGAAAAACCGGCAAGACTCGCAGTGCCCACCCATGCAGTCGAGATATCCCCCGGTTTGCATGTCTTCTATCATCACGCGAAAGCAAAAAATTCGCCGCCGCGTGCAAGAATGCCAATGCGACCAGCCCCCAATAAACCTGTATCAACCATGGAGCTTGAACAAACAGCCAATCCACGCCAAGTAGCATAATTTGATAACTCCTGCCGCTGAGCAGGATCGTTACAAGAAACAACCCAAACCCCACATACGAAATCAGCAACATCACCGAAGCCGCCGCAATCATCCCCACCCACCCCGGCGGACAATCATCCGGATGCGAATGCTCGATCACCGACCGATGCGCCGCCAGCCCGCACTCCGGACAAGGCGCCTCCACTGGCGTCGCCCGCAAGTCATATCCGCATCGCAGACAGACAGGCATCGCACTCAACCTAAATTGTATGGCTGCAAAGTAAAGCGGAAAGAAAAACCGCCGCGCGCGGGAAAAGACGAAAATCTCACGGCTTAGTCGTCGCCTCATCCGCCACCGGAGGCGTAATACGCGCCAAAATCACCGCATGCTCAGAAACCGCCTCAAATTTCGAAACCTTCACCGTGCTCCACGAATATCCGGCTATCGTGTGATCCGCATGCGTATAAAGCCGAAAAATCCCCATCCCAACCCCACGGCTGAATGTCCCATCCGCATTGTGCCGAGTGTCATGCGGCCCATGCCCCGATTTACTTGAATCGATCACGCGCACCTCCCATTGCGTCGTATCCGTTATCTCCGGCGCCGAGCTGTCCCGCTGCTGCGGCACTGAATCAATAATCATCACATGCCCGGTGTCCTTCTGCTCGCCCGGCTGATATTTGATCAAAATCACATCGCCAGGCCGAGCCAGATCCAGCGTCGCGATCGGCGTAAGAATGGACCGCGCATTGCCGCCGCTCACCGCATCAAACCAAACAGCAGCGGTAGGGCGGCTATGCCCGGTCCATTGCTTCAGTTGTTTGCTCCCGATCCCATAACTATGCTCCAGCAGCAGATCAAAAAAACCGCTGCAATCCGAATGATTTTCATACCGCGTCGCCCCGTTCACATCCTTCCAATGAACATAAATATCCTTGTAAACATAGTCGTTGTCCTCAGGCGCAATCTGCGTGGCAATGTCCTCAGCCGCAATCAGATGAGCCGGCTTTGACGCGTCATCGCCTCGCGCAAACCCAAACAGCCCGAAAATAATCAGGGCTATTAAACTTATCGTTGTGATCTTAAATTGCGATTTCATGTGTCTATTCTCTCCACCCGCCCTAAAAACAAACCTACCAGAAAATTAAAACAAATTGACACATTCTCTTGATGCCCGGTAGGCTGGAAGCCAACAATCTAAAATCTTCACCAAAACGAAAGGACCCAAAAATGCCCCGTCTAAAAAACCTCGAAAAATCCCAGGCCCCGTCCAAAGCCCAGCCCATCATGGCTGAGCTCGAATCCAAAAAAATGCTTTTGAACATCTTCCGCGCCATGGCCAACAGCCCGGCTGTCCTCGACGCCTATCTCAAATTCAGCGGCGCACTCCGCGAAGGCAAGCTCGACGCCAAGATCCGCGAATCCATCGCCCTCGCCGTCGCCCAATCCAACTGCACCCAATATTGCCTCTCCGCCCACACCGTCCTCGGAAAACAGGCCGGCCTCGACGATGCCGCCATCCACGACGCCCGCCTCGGTCGCTCCGCCGACCGCAAAACCAGCGCCGCCATCGCCCTCGCGCAAAAAGTTTGCACGACCAAGGGCAACGTCTCCGATTCTGACATCACTTCCGCCCGTTCCGCCGGCCTGGATGACGGCGATATCGCCGAGGTCGTCGCCAACGTCGCTTTGAACGTCTTCACCAACTATTTCAACAACCTGAACCAGGTTGAAGTCGATTTCCCGAAGGTTCCGGTCGAAATTTCCTGATATTGCGAGGCCCGGCGTGGCAAAAGGGGTGCGGCAAACTGACCTTGAAATTTTCCGATCCCTCCATCAATTGGAGTGGACGGACAGCCCCCTTTACGTTAATCTGCTTGCAACCATTTGCTCGCTCGGGAACCGCCTCTGAGTATGGTGTGATTTGGCTTGATCGCTAAAGTGTTTAGGCAGAGGCTTTAACATATTCGAATGACCCGATCCTACGACACCATTCCGAATGAAGGGAATCGCTCGGCAGAGGTCGCCAAGCCCGCCGTTCCCGTCATGTCCGTCTGCCCGTTTTGCGGAGCCATCTCCGAAAAAGGGGACGGCCCCTGCAGCCGCTGCAAAATGGAAAACTCCGCCATGACCCGCCAGGCCACCCGCGCCCGCGTCGGTCCATGGTATGTCATGCAATCCCGCAACCCCTCCGCCCCGGGAATGAAGTGCAGCACGCTCCTCGCACTCATCAGAAAAGGCCAGGTCACCCCGCGCTCCGTCATTCGCGGCCCCACAACCTTCCAGCTCTGGCGGTTCGCCGCCCGCGTCAAAGGTATCAGCCGCGAATTCGGCCTCTGCTATTCCTGCGGCGGCGAAGTTCAACGAACATCCACCTTCTGCGCCCGCTGCTCGCGCTCGCAGGAGCTTCCCCCCAATCCAGATGCGCTGCTCGAAAACGAAACTCAAACATCCAAAACCGTCTTCCGGGATGTGAAATCATCTCGCCCCTCTACTCCCGTTCACAGCGAGCGTCCGCGCAGGAATCTTCGCACAACGATTCCACGCGTGCCGCCGCCTCAACAGAAAACGATCCGCTTCGCGGCCCGAGATCACAGTCCCAGATTCCCTCCGCCGCCGAAACGATGGCCGAGTTGGCCGATCTCCCTTCCCCTCACAACGCACCATCGGAGTTGCAGACGCGCCCGCGTCAGCGCCCGCAGGAAGGCGTACTCAGCGCCCGCGAGCTCGCCGCCGCGTTCAGCCTTCAATACGATCCAACAATGGACGCCGCTTCCGTCCCGCGCCGCCGCAACAGCAGTGGCATCGGCAAGCGCCTCGTCGCCGTCGTTGTATTATTCCTCGCGTTTGGCGGCGCCGCCGCGATCTTCTATTACGTTCCGTCGATTCACCAGAGTATCGTCAATTGGGTTCAGGACGCCTCTCCGCCGGTTGCCAATACACCGAGTACTGATTCGCACGCCGTCGATTCGCCGCCGCAAAAGTCGGTCGCCGCGCAAACTCCACCATGGATGATGCCGCCCCCGATTGATTCCCCTCCGATCACGGCTCCAGCGCCAAAACCACATCCCGGCGATGTCCCGACCCTCTCCTACAATCTTCCGCCGGTTGCCAAATCTCCGCCGCCCGAGCCGGCTGCGTCGATCGTCCATCCCGCTCCTGATTTGTCGAGCAGTTCCTCCTCCTCAACAGCCACGAATATCGTTGTCCCCGGCCCCAATGACGCCAGCACCGCCGCTGCCGCCGCGGCCAGCCAAAAGCTCCGCCAATCCGCCGGCGGCGATCTCGACACATTGTCCATGGAACTTCGCGGCAACGGCCTCGACGCCGAACATCGCGAAGATTACGCCGCCGCCGAATATTACTATCAGCAGGTCGAGCAGCTTCCCCGCGACCACTGGCCCGGCGACATCGATCAGCTTCTAAAAGACGCCCACCAAAAAGTCCTCGACGGCGAATCGCACTGATTTTCTATCCCTGATCGCTTGCCGTTCCACCCGCCCACTTCGGCAATAGCAGCCCAATCAAAATCGCCGCCGCGGGCGCAACATGCATCAGCAATCGATCCGTCGTCACCGCCAGCAATTCATCCAGATTCCAGCTAGTCACCACCATGAGCGGCGGCAAATACGCCAGCAGATGAAGCACCAGCAGCACGCCAATAATCGCCGCAGCCGGATTCGCAAACCGCCGCCGCTGCACGACCGCCAGAATCAAGGCCACGAACCAGAAAAGCCCCCAATATTGCCAGTCCAGCATCTCCACCGCCAGCGCCCGAAAATCCGCGGCAACCGCCCAATATTGGAAATGATCCCATGAACGCCCAGGAGCCCGGCATAATCCTCATCCGTTCGCGGCAAGCCCCAGGAAAAGATCACCCACGGCAAATAGATCGCCGCGACGATCACTACAAAAACCGCTGCACCCATGATGCCGCGCGGCCGCGACCCGGCCGGCTTGATCCCCGCCAGAACAACACCGTTCACCGCCGCCAGCGCAAGCCCCTCATTCTTCGTCCACGTCATCCACGCGCTGAACAGCGCGCACAGCACCAAATATCCAAATCCTCCAGTCTCCCTCCAACGCAAAATGCACAAAAGACTGCACGCATAAAACGCGGTCAGCCCCATCTCCGCCGTCCCCGATCCCCCATATTGAAGCATCGGCTGCAAGCATGAAAGCAGCGCCACCGCCGTCAAACCTGCTGAGACCCCATTGATCCGCCGCACCGCGACGAACACCACCATCAGCATCCCCGGATATAAAAGCAGCGAAATCGTCTTGCTCAAATCATCCAGCCGGCCCGTCATCGCATGCGCCCCGGCCGCCATCATCGGAACCAGCAGCGGATACCGCAGATGGCTATAGCTGAGATTCAGATCCGAAAAATACCCCGGCCGCGGCCGCAGCGGCAACAGCGTCAAAACCCGCGCCTTCAGTTGCCAGATCGCAAACGCATCCCACTCGATCACCGGGTAATGCACCGTGTCGATCACCAAAGCGAACAATCCATACGCAATGGCTACCGCGCAAAGCACCGCCCACAATTTAGAAACCGAACCCCTTTCTTCAACCCCATCCTTTTCGCGCCCGCTCCGCCAGAGAAATATTCCCGCGATAGCACACACGCCCGTCAGCCCCAGAATTTCAATCCGCCCCGGCCGCATTCCCATCATCGAAAGGAAGAGAAGACAGATCGCGATCAACCCCGGCCCCATGCAAATACTAAGTCCCACTGTTTCCAGCCGAGAACTTCCCCGCCTAAGCGCCGCAATCAGTGGATATCCAGCCACAGCCAGACAGCAGAGATAAATGCCGCACCACAAGTCGCTCATCGCGTAAGCCATTTCACTTGCATGATGACAGGTTGCATTCTCATCAGCGTTGAGAATGGCTAAGGATAAATTTCTTTATACTACTGCGTCGTCCCTCGCGTGAAAAGATTGGCCCAAATTTAGAGACGGAGAATGCGTTGGACAAAGTCTCAAGATGATTTTACGCGCACCTGCTGAATTGCCGCGGAAGTTGCACGCCATAGGCCTACAGCAGAAAAACTCCAAATCGCCGCGTTGCAAACCCGGCAAAAGCCGTAAGAGTATTTTGCCTTGGGGACACTGCTACGTTAGTGTTGCGGAGCGAATGGGAAGTGCAGCCGCCGGCCTACCCGATCAATCTCCTGCCGAACTTGCGCGAGATCAACATTTCGCTCCGATCGATATGACAGCCTGCGCCTTTTTGCACTTTCTTTTATTGCATTGTTTCTCGAATTGATGGTTATCCGATGGGTGCCCGCGGTTGTGCGCTTTGTCGCTTACTACAGCAATCTCATGCTCATCAGTTCATTCCTCGGTCTTGGGCTTGGAGCCATGACCGCCAGGCGAAGATGGAATTTATCTCCCTGGTTTCCGGCTTTACTTCTCTTCAATGTCGGAACCCTTTATTTGTGCCGGCAAATTGTGCGGATGCCTGCCCCGGCGCGGAAGCCCGATTTGGCCAGGATCAAAGTTTTGCTTTCAACTATGTTGTTCTCATCGGGATTTTTATTCTGAATACAGCTGTATTTGTCCCCATCGGTCAGCAGATAGGACGGCTGTTTCGTCAGCTACGACCGTTGCATGCCTATGCATTCGACCTGGGTGGAAGCCTGTGCGGTACGATCGTGTTTGGTTTTTTCTCTCTGTACCATTTTTCGCCGGCGATTGGCGTGATGGCAGTCGCCGCGATTTATCTCGCGATCAACCGACGCCATTTCCTGCTGAATTCATTCCTGCTTATTGCCGCGGCGATGGTTATCCCGCTTTCAGTCGAGCCGGCCGCGATCTGGTCCCCTTATTATTACGTCGCCATTCATCCGTTTGACACCAAGACACAGGCGGTTTCTGTGCCGCCTCCAAACCTCCGGACGATGCGAGATCCGCCTCTGTATGTTGTCAGCGTAAATACGGATTTTTATCAATGGGATGGAACGCTTGACATTAAGCGATATACGCCCGGCCTTCAGCACACAGACAATATTCGCGATGGGCTCGCGGCCGAATATCTGCTTCCTTACCTGCTACACCCGCATGTCAAAGATGTGTGTGTTGTCGGCGCGGGTGGAGGTTTGGATGCGCAAGCGGCGCTCATGTCCGGCGCCGAGCATGTTGACGCGGTGGAGATTGATCCGACATTGATCGAGATATCCCGGCGCTTTAACGCCTCAGGTATTTATTACGATCCTAGGGTACAAATCTATATCAATGACGCTCGAGCATTCTTTCAATCCGCACAGGGCCGTTACGATATGGTCATCTTCGGGCTGCTCGATTCACAAGCTCTGTTTAGCTATTCCAATAATATTCGTCTCGATGGCTACATTTACACCGTTCAGAGCATTCGAAAGGCGTACAGCCTATTAAAACCCGACGGAATGCTTTGCATTTCGTTCGTAATGCCGCGTGAATGGTTGTTGTTCAAATTATTTGAAATGGTCCGCGAGGCCACCGGAAGAGAGCCGGTTGTCTATGTCGGAAACGGCAGATGCATTATGGGGGTCGCACGGAATCTGGAGCCGGCCGACGCACCACTTTTTTTGTCAGGCTATCGCCGCGCTACCGGTACTATGCCGGCGATGGATTTGCCAACCGATGATTGGCCTTACTTGTATCTGTCGAAGCGCACGATTCCCAGTGATTATCTCATCGTCGCCGGCTCATTGCTGGCGCTGTCGGCTGGTGTAGTGGTCACGCTTTGGCTTACTGACCATGGTGTTCGCAATGGCACGAACATCGGATTTGCGAGTGGACATTTTCTATTTCTTGGCCTCGGATTTCTTCTGCTGGAAACCAAGAGCATTGGTGATTGTTCGTTATATTTCGGGACCACATGGTTCGTCACCATGATCGTCGTGTCCGGCGTGTTGCTGATGGTTCTTATCGCCAATTTGCTTGCGATGCATCTACGCCGAACGTCACCTTGGTTATACCTTCCCCTGCTGCTTTCGCTGGTTTTTTTATATTTTGTTCCCCGCGACACCATCTTGGGGCTGTCATTCGCGGCCAGACTGCTCTGGGCCCTTTTCATTGTGCCGCTGCCAATTTTTTTCGCCGGACTGATCTTCTCAACAACCTTTCGCGACGGCGGCGATGCGTCAACGTTGCTTGCCGCCAATCTAATTGGGGCAACAATCGGTGGATTCCTGGAATATATCGCGATGGCAATCGGAACCCGCAATCTACTCCTGATCATCGTGGTCGCATATATCGGTAGTATGCTCTGTTGGAGGCTTTCCGTTCGCTTTCCCGCAACATTGGTGAAGTTACCGGATTGAGGTGTACGCTCGCGGGAGTATTTCGGATTGCGCTGCCTTTTGAAATCAAGAAAAATGCTTGCAAAATCGCGCCAGCTCGATTGTAGAGTGCCGTCAAATTGCGACGCTTTAATCGAATCCCCAAATCGTCGAGGACTGTAACGCTAATCGCTTAAGATTGAGTAGAAGAACTTCTTCCGGACAGCTTCAATATAACAAGCCAGGAAGTAGTCCAGCAATCACCGGATATCCAGCCACAGCCAGACAGCAGAGATAAATGCCGCACCACAAGTCGCTCATCGCGTAAGCCATTTCACTTGCATGATGACAGGTTGCATTCCCATCAGTTTCAGCACGATGACAGACCCCACGCCGCGATCCCGAAGCGAGCGATCATCCGGAATCGAATTCCCCTTCAAAAGCTGCGGCGTGCCATTCACCAAAACGCCCGGCTCCGCAACCACCACCGGCTGCGGATACAGCGCATACACCGCGCGAAAGTAAATATTCGCCGTAAATCCCCCGGCGTTCTTTGGAAAATTAATGAATTTCAAAAACACCCCGCGTCCCGGCGCCGCTGCGCTGCCGATCAGCGCATCCTGCTTTGCATACTTCTCGGTAAGCCGCGCCGGCCAGCGCGTAAAATAGGTCCGGTCGATATCCGAAGCCACGCATAACCCCAGCGACGTCGCGATCACCAGCGCGCCCGCCACTCGCGGAATCCAGCCATAACTTGGCGATGATGATAAATTCTCAATGAGGTTGTGGAGATCGACGTGCAAAGAGCCGGATTGTATTCCCCCACCCCGCGACGTCAAAACCGCGGCACGAAACCGCTCATTCCCCCAGCCATTTCACCGCGAATACAAACGGCTTCATCTTCACCGGATCAAAATCAACCACCACGATCGATCCCACCCCGCGATCGATCAGCCTCTGATCATCCGGAGGTGAATTCCCCTCCAAAAGCTGCGGCGCCGTGTTCACGATCACGTCAGGCTTCGTCACCAGCACCGGCTGCGGATACAGCAAGTACACCGCGCGAAAGTAAATCCGCGCCGCCCACTGTCGCGATTGCCCATGAAAATTCAGGAATCTCAAAAAAAGCCCGCGCCCGGCGTCGTCTCCTTATGAATATAACCATCCCACTGCACATACGACTGGTTCATAAGACTCGGCCCGCGCTGATAAAACTCGCGGTAAATATCAAAACCAATGCACATCCCAATCGACGTGATGACAACAAGCCCCCCAAGCCGCGCAAGAATCCGCCGAGACCCTGGCGGCGATAGAGATTCACTGAGATCTCGCGATTGACCAGACAAGGAAAGAAATTGTATTTCCCCACCCAACAACGTCAAAGCCGGCGCGGCTTGCCAATTTGAGTCGGCATGCTCCACATCAACCCCATCACCATCGCCGCCACAGGCGCCGCATGCATGAGCAGCCGATCGATCGTCGTCGCCATCAGCTCTCTCAAATCCCAAGGCGTAACCATGTAAGGCGGCACATAAACCACCAGATGAAGCAAGAGCAAAATCCAAAGCAGCACAACTTCTCCGCGCCCAAATCGTCTCCATCCACTTGCAGCCAAAACCACCAGCACAACCCAAAATATCCCCCAGGCCGCCGTCAGGCGTAGCGGACCAGAATCGATCCACTTCCCCATCGCCAACCCGGTCTCTTTCACGATTACCGGCAGCC
This sequence comes from uncultured Phycisphaerales bacterium, assembly GCA_963773725.1. Classification (GTDB taxonomy): domain Bacteria; phylum Planctomycetota; class Phycisphaerae; order Tepidisphaerales; family Tepidisphaeraceae; genus PALSA-1353. The sequence continues at coordinate 217,436 of CAVZCA010000003.1, read as the reverse complement.
GATCGACATGCGAAGCCAATTCCCCAAAATTCAGCCGCCCCGCATAATTCTCATCCGTTCGCGGCAATCCCCACATATAGATCAGCCACGGCAAAAAGAGCAAAAATACAATCGCGATAAACGTAGCCCCCTGAGCCCACTGCCGCCGTGAAAGCGCGACACCGAGGATGATCACCCCATTAATCGCCGCCAGCGCCTGCCCCTCATTTTTCGTCCAGGCCATGCACGCGCTGAACAGCGCCGCCAAAACCAGATCACCCCAATCGCGATCCTTCCACCAGCGCAGCAAACAAGCCACGCTCCCCCCATAAAATGCCGTCAGCGCCATCTCCGCCGTCCCCGACCCGGCATAGCGAAAAAACACCGGCAAATCCGCGAACATCGCCGTCACCGTAATCGCCGCCAAATGCCCGCTGCCGCGCCGAATCGTCGAATAAACCACCGCAACCAATCCCAGATACATCAGCAGCGCCGGCGTTTTCTGCCCGTCATCCCCCAGCCGCCCGGTCAGCGCATGCACACCCGCCGACATCATCGGCATCAGCACCGGATACCGCAGATGGCTATAACTCAGATTCACATTCTCGAAATAAGCAGGCCGCGGCTCCAGCGCCGATTTCGCCAGAACTTCCCCCTTCAATTGCCATATCCCAAACGCATCCCATTCCATCGTCGGATAAATCGCCACATCCGCCGCCACCGCCACGATCCCGTAAGCAATGATCACCAGGCAAGCCCCCGTCCAAAGCCGTGCATAACGCCATCGAACATCCGCCGGCTCGATTGCTACATTTTCTTTCCGCTTAAAAAATGAAATCCCCGCCGCAATGACAGCAAGAATTCCCAGAGATCAAAACTTCAACCCGCCCCGGCCGCAGCCCCAGCATCGACAGAAAAACCAGGCACAACCCCAAAATCCCCGGCCCCAGACAAGCGCTAAGCCCCGCAATTTCCAATCGAGACCGACGCCAAGCCAATCGGCTCGCCACCGCGTATCCCGCCGCCAACAGAAAAATCAGGTAGAGCGCCCACCACATGAATCCAGTCTTATCCCGGCCCGGGCGATTTTGCCGTCGCCGCCGATTCCGCTTCCCACGAATTCCTCGCCTGATCCACCGTCACGATCGTCTTCACCCCATGCTGACGCCACCAATCTCCCGAATGCACGATCCCATCCGGAATCTGCCCCGCATCGAACACAACATCGTCACGATTCACAATCACCACCGGCAGCGGATAAAGATCGTACACCGCCCGAAAATAAGCGAATTGCCGCGTCCCGCCGTCGCTGTTGATAAATTGAAGTCCCACCGGCCCAGCCCTCGCCGCATCGGCCAGCGTCTGATCCGTGGTCACAAACCGCCGCGTCGCATTGATCGCCCCCGGCGAAATAAATCGCCGCTGAATATCCAGCCCCACGCACGCGCAAGCCGACCCCAGCATCAGCACCAGAATCGCCCAGTTCCACCAGCGTAATTTGTGGCTAGCCTCGTTCATTTGTCACAAAAGTATGAAACCACGGCCTCTGGCTGTGTGACCCCGCGCGCTCTGCCGTTCCAGAAAATTTTCCCCTCTCCCCATGTATTCATGGGGAGAGGGCCAGGGTGAGGGGCAATTCTTGAACATGGAGTGTTCATGCGCGGCCAGTCCCTTCCGACGTCGGCGGATTCACCGGCCAATCCTCCGCATCCCGCAGCTTCTCAATCCGCGCCCGGTCAAACAATTCCCCCTGGTTCATCCCCGGGCATCTCTTCGATGCCGATTCCCACGCCGCCTTGCTCGAAAGATTCCCACTCCAGAACGGCCACGTCCTGCATTGCAGCGGCCGCACCGAATAGATCGAGCAAATCCGCCGCGTGTGCTTCGTTTTTTCAGCCGAGGATTCTTCCGATTTCTGATTCTCCACCGGAATTTCCTTGATGAAGATGCAGTCATACCCCCCATGCCGCGGATGCTTTCGCTCTCTCAGCGAAAACCGCCCACCAACCTTGCGGCAATATTTCTCCACCACCTCTTGCGGCGAAGTCCCGAGAAACTCCGCCACCCGCTTGATCTCCTCGCGCGTGATCCAAACAAATCCCGGCGGCCCGCTGCAACAGTTTCCACATTGGCTGCACGTAAATTGCAAACCCTGGGCAAACCAAGGCTCAGCCGCGGGCTTCAGGACATTCAGCTTCATCAGTGAACGGGATTATAGTCGCACTAGGGGCTGGCGCTAAAGGAGACCGCAAAGTAGCAGGGGCCCTTACTCCCTCGCCTTGTACTCAGGGAGAGGGTAGGGGTGAGGGTTCTTAGATCTTTTTTGAGGGAAGGTGCGATAGCCCTGGGGGAAGATCAATACGAAAACAGATACCAAACCGCCGCGACAATCCCCGCCTGAACAGCCAGAAATGTCGCCAGCGCGGAAGAAATCCGCATCCTCGCAGTTTCACGTTTTGGCAGACGCCGCCGCACCACTCCCGGCCGATCCCGCATCACCGCATGGTTTGAAGCCGGGGACATTTCGATTACCGGCGAAAAAAGAAATTTCGGCCACACCCTTTTTGCAATCGCCCACTCCCGCGTGAGTTCCCATTGACGTTGCGCCGCCGCCGCAACGCTCATCCAGAAGGTCGTCAATGCAAGCGGCATCCGGAAACTCGGCACGAGCTGCTTTTCGATCGCCCATTGCCGGATGACCCGCCATTGACGTTGAATCGCCGCGAGCATTTTCGTCTGCAGGGTCACAAAACCATGCAGGGCCGAAGCGGCGAATGCCCGCAGCCCCTGTTTTTCCGTCCGTTGCCTCCCGACGCCCATTTGATATTGCACCGCCGCGATCAGCAGATTCGCTTCAAACCGATTGATCCCATGTCTCGCCGCCGCGCGGACGAGCGATTCCCGTTCGCTAAACGGCAGCACCGTCCCGATCAATCGTGCCGCCACAAGGTCGGCAAAATTGCGCCGCCGCGATCCCGCGGTCCCCCAGGATCGCCGATTGCGACCAGTCATTCACCCTTTTCCCCGATTGATATGTCAGCCGAAGCATCATGCCGCAGTCTACCCCACGCACCGGGCGATGAGTCCCAAACTGCTCATTTCGCAACACCCAGCCCGCAGCAAGATGTAGTCTTATGTCGAATCTTCCGTCTGTGTGGGTAAACTAACAGTGAATGCCGATCACCCTTTGCCACGTGCCGATCCCAACGTCCGATATTTACATTTGGCATTTGGCAATCGGCAATCGGCAATCAACATGAGTTTGTTCAAACGCCTGTTCTATCTTCTCGCCTTCACCCTGTTGGCCCTGCTGGCGACATCCGTTTTCGGCACCTATCTCTATCGTGGCACCCCAAGCTGGTATCACCCGCGCATCGCCACCACCGAGCAGACCAAAGACGCCGCCAATCGCGCCGATCAGAAATTGCTCGATCTCTTCAGTTGGGCCGCCAGCGCCCAGGCCCAGCAACTCCGAACCCTGCACGGAATCACCAGCTCAAACGAGTCCCCCGTCGGCCCCAAAACCATCACCTTCGATGAGGAAGAGATCAATTCCTTCATCGCCACCTGGCACACAACAGAAAGCTCCCAGCTCCAGCAGCGGATCGCCCGCTATTTCACGGACGGCCGCATCGTCTTTGAAGACGACGCCATCATCCTCGCCGGTCAATCGCAGGAGTTTCGCACCCTCGCCAGTGCCGAGTTCGATCCACGCATCGATGCCGAGGGAAATCTCCACGTCGATCTCGCCGCTCTGCGTGCCGGACGATTGCCCATCCCGCTCTCCGCCGTCGCCGGCCACATGCAGCGCCTCAAGTCCCTGCTCGAGCAACAACTGGCCATCGAGCAGCCCAGCGCCAAAATCGACCCGGCCCTGACAGCCAACGGCTCCGCCCTCGCCGCCGGCTGGCTTCGCCTGCTCCTCTCAGCCATGAACAATCGCCCCTGCGATCCCATCCTGCTGATCCCATTCGACATGTCCAACCTCCGCCGCGGCATGCCGGCAAAGCTGACCGCCATCAAAGTCATCGAGGGCAAGATCACACTGACAATGGAGCCGCTGTCCGCCGGCGATCGCAAGACACTGATGGATCATTTGAAGCAGCCATACAGTGAATCTTCGGAATAGCGAAGATCAATTCTTCACCAGCAAACTCGCCAAAGCCAACTGTTGAAGCGTCGAATCCAGCTTCTGCGGATCGGCCCCAACCAGCGCCTGTCGATCCCGAGTCCCATCCAACAGCGGCAGCACCCGGCGAATTTCATCCGTCACCTTCACCGATTTATGTCGCAATGACGTAACAGCCCCGAGATGCGCCGCCTGCCAGCGGGCAAGACGCGTGCTGCACGGACGCTCGCCGGCCGAAGCCGCGATATGATCCGTCGGACGATTCCAAATCTCCACGATGCGCAGCGCATAAAAAGTCTGAATCACGCCGGCCAATGCCTGAGCCGTCTTCTCAGGATGCTCTTGCTGACTGGCCGATGATCGCGCAAGCGCCGCTGCCGTCAGTTTCGAAAACGGCACAGCCGCCGGCCACGCTCTTCGCAAATACCGCATCGCGGCAATCGCCCGGGAATCGGAAATTTTAGCCGTCTGCTCCCCACCGCTGAATTGAAGAATCGCTCGCCCCTGCGCATCTACCCCAGCCGGCGTCTCAACCGGATTTCCCGCGATAAAAAACTCGCGAATGCGATCGTTCACCAAACCCGTGGCCGGCGGCAAAGCTTCCTTTCGGCAAAGCACCGATTCTCGAAACGCCCGATTCAGCAGAAAATCCAGGTGCTGCTCCTGTTCAATCGGATCACCCGACATTTTCAAAACACTCTCCCGCACTGCTGCGGGCAATCGAGTCCATGCGTTCGGCCAGATGCTCGATTCCCCCACATACGCCAGCCCGTGCCGTCGCTTCATCCATGAACTGCTGAAAATTCACCGGCTGATTAACCGCCTCCATCTGGTCATGCAAAATATGACTATCCGAAAACCCGGCAATCGTTTTGCCATACCCGCGCATCAATTCCCCAAACGTCCCCTTATCCGGCGTCTGCCCAGCGACAAACTGAATGATCTCCCGCCCCCGCGCCGCCCGCTCCGCTAAATCAGTGCTTTTACGGGCATGATATAACATCATCTCCCGCGCAATCTCTTTCAGCCGCCACCCGGGATAAGTGTTATAGCTGATGTATGCCAACCCCCGCGGCGAGAGATGCCGCTGGCAAATCTCCAGCAGCCGCAGCCGCACCGCCAAAGGAACCCAAGAATAAAAACCGTGCGCGATAATGTAATCAAACGTCCCGGAATCCTCCGGAAATTCCATCAGATCCTGACATCGCAACTCAATATTGGTCAGCCCCAGCTCACGAATCAATTGAGAACCCGCTTCAACCTGACGCGCGGAAAGTTCAACCCCAACAAACCGGCTCTCAGCAAGTTGATCCGCCATCGGAATCAGATGCCCGCCGCTCGCGCACCCGATTTCCAGCACCCGGCAATTTTCAACCGGCGCACCCGCCAAACCCCGCAGCGCCGCTACAACCGAAATCCGATCCGGATGCGCCTGCGTGTACGGCCAGCTTTCGTAAGCGACAGCGTCATAATCCGCCTTGAGCTTCTCAACAACTTCATTCATCTGAAAATCATTATCCCCACTTCGCCGTGAAAACGAAGCACCCATCACTTGCCGGCCAGCAAACTAAGCGACGCAAACATAGGCAGCGCCCTGTCCATCAGAATTCTCGCCGTCTGCACATCGCGAATGGCCGTAACGCCTTCCACCTTGGTCTCGCCCGCCGCCACGTTCCGCCTGACCAATTCCTCGGCCAAAGCCTGGCTGTCGCGCGACCCATCCAAAAGCGGAAGCACATGACGAACCACATCATCCACTTTCACTTGCGAATTCCGCAGCGACGTGACCGTCGGAAAATGAACCGCCTGCCATCGCGCCCATCGCGTCGCCTTTGGATGTGTCCCCGCCGCGCGGGAAATATGATCCGTCGGATGGGTCCACAACTCGACGACGCCAAGTGAATGGCACGTATCGATCACGTGAGCCAACGCAACCGCGTTTTTCTCCGAATCCCGATGCCCCGCCGGAGAATGCGTCAATGCCTCCGCCGCCAGTTCCGCAAATGAAACCGCCGACGGCCACGCCCGCTGAATATGCCGCAGCGCCGCGATCGGCCGCGGATCAGAAAACTGCACCTTCTCCCGCTCCGTTCCAAACTGGATCACGGATTTCCCCTCAGCGTTCACGTCAGATCGCGTCTCCTCCGGAAATCCCGCCACATAAAGCTTGCGAATATGATTCACCGTCGTCCCCTGTGCCGCTGCCGCAGCCTCCGCATGGCACAAAACCGATCGCCTGAATGTCCGGTTCAACAGAAAATCCACATACTGATCCCGTTCCATCTCATTGGCGGACATCTTCAATATCATCTCGCGCAGCGGCCCCGGAATTCTGCTCCATGCATCTTCGATCGGGTTCGCGTCCCCCAGGTATGCCAGGCCATATGACTCAGCCTGCCGGGCAAAATCCCGAAGATAGAACGCGTCATTCACCGCCTCCATATGGTCGTGCAGCAGATAACTGTCCCCATCCTCAGCGATCGTCTTTTGAAATTCGCCCACCATCTCCCGATAGGAATTCTTCAGCAGCGTATGCTCAGCCACGAAGTTAACCATCTCGCGGCCCCGTTTAACCCTCTCCGCCGGATCCGTCGCGCCGCGGGCGTGATAAAGCATCATGTCCCGGATCACCCCCTTCGGCCGCCACCCGGGATAAGTGTTGTAGCTGATGTACGCTAGCCCATTCTTCGCCAGATGCCGCTTGCAGACCTTCATCAACTGCACCCGCACCGGCTCGGGAACCCACGAATAAAATCCATGCGCGATGATAAAATCAAAAGTCCCCGCGTTTTCCGGAAAATCCATCAAATCCTGGCAACGCAGCTCAACATTCGTCAATCCCGCCTCGCGAACCAGCTCCAGCCCCTGCTCAATCTGCCGCGGCGACAAATCGATCCCAACGAAATGGCTCCCCGGCATCTGCTCCGCCATCGGAAACAAATTCCCCCCTCTCGCGCATGCAATCTCCAGCACCCGACTCCCATTCACCGGCGGCACACCCAACCCCTTCAGCGCCCCAATCACCGCCATCCGGTCCGGATGCGCGTGGTAATGCTCCCACACGTCGTAAATCACCGCGTCATAGTCAGCTCTCAACTTTTCAACAATCTCATCCATTTAGCGGCTCAACCATCAGTTAATCACATGATGGTCTCTCTCCCCCGGATTACAAGATTTGAGTAAGAAATTGCCCGCACAGCCGCAGTTTCTGCGCCTTCACGACATCCAATGAAATCACCAACACAAACCACTCCGCATAAAAATCCGAGGAATGTGTTTGGCGAGTTTAACCCTGTTTTTCCGAGCCATTTCTATCCTTCGTTCTATCTCACTCGCCCCCGAATTCCCTCTCTCGCCTCTCCTGGCACGCCCCTTGTTAAGCCTCGTCTGACGTTGGGTCGCTTTGCGGAGCAAATGCGTATGGAAGTCCCGAAGGATTTGGGTCGCCGCATCGTCGAGGCTGCACGCCTCGCCGTTGCACTTCATCTTCAGCGTTCTTTTGGTCTCGAGCCTCAAGTCGGCGGAGCCGATTCCGATGGCCACGCACGCGCGGACCGCGGCGCAGTTGACGGCTCGCCCGGCAAATTCAATCGCCGGCATCTTCGCCGATGGAGAAGCCGAATGATTTACGGCCTCTATCTCTCAGCTTCGGGCGTGATCACCAATTCCTACCGGCAGGATGTCATCGCCAACAACATTGCCAACTCCGAAACCGTTGGTTTCAAGAAGGACCTCGCCATTCTCCAGCAGCGCCCAACCGCCGCTCAGGAACTCGGCCACCCCGACCAGACCAATCCCCTTCTCGAAAACATCGGCGGCGGCCTCCTCGCCGCCCGTCAGGCCGTTGACATGCGCGACGGCGATTACGAGCCGACCGGCAACAACCTCGATCTCGCCCTCGACGGCAAGGGCTTCTTCGCCGTCACCGGCGGCGGAAAAACGAGTTTAACCCGCAACGGGCAACTCCTCCTCAATCGCAACGGCGCCCTCTCCCTGTCCAACAATCCGGCCCAGATCGTCCTCGACGACAAGCAAGCCCCCATCACCCTGAACGGCTCCCAGCCGATCGACATCGCCTCCGATGGAACCATCACCCAGAACGGCAAGCAAATCGCCCGCATCGGCCTCTTCAATGCCGGCAACCCGGAAGACCTTCAAAAAGACGGCGGCACGCTCTTGTCCGTCCCCCAGGGAACCGCGCTGACGACGGCCAACCCCACCGTCCGCACCGGATTCATCGAACGATCCAACGTCGATCCCGCGACGGAACTCACTGAATTGATGGACACCCAGCGTCAGCTCGAAGCCAACGCAAACATGATCCACATGCAGGACGAAACGCTCGACAAGCTCGTGAACGATGTAGGCAAAGTCAGCTGATTGACGACTTTTTAGGATTGACGGATTTCAAATGGCAATAACCGCGCTACACTCCGCAGCCACCGGATTACGGGGGCTTTCCACCGCGATCGACGTCATCGCCAACAATTTGGCGAACGCCGAAACCAACGCGTTCAAGGGCAGCCGCGTCAATTTCGAAGACCTCTTCTATCAGACCCAGCACGCCCCTGGCACCACCAGCGGCAACGGCGACATCTCCCCCTCCGGAATCTTCGTCGGCCTCGGTACCCGCATCAGCAACACCCAGCTCGATCTCACCGAAGGCAGCATGCAGAACACCGGCAACACGCTGGATGTCGGCATTCAGGGCCCCGGCTTTTTCCGCGTGAAAGTCCTCAGCACCCTCGGCGATGGAACCGCCTACACCCGCAACGGACAATTCTTCGTCAACAACGCGAATCAATTGGTCGTCGGGATGGGCGACGGCTATCAACTCGATCCGCCGCTCACGATTCCCACCGGGGTGACAAATATCCAGATTAGCCAGGATGGCATCATCACCGCCACCAAGCCGGGCGCAACAACGCCGACACAGCTTGGCCAGTTCAAGCTCACGCAATTCGTCAATCCCCAGGGCCTGCAATTGCTCGGTGGAAATCTCTACCAGGAAACCGAAGCCTCCGGCCCCGCGATCGATTCCACCCCGGGCGATCAAGGCTCCGGCACGCTCCTTCAGAGTTATCTCGAAGCCAGCAACGTCGATCCCGTCAACGAGCTCGTCACCCTGATCCAGACCCAGCGGGCCTTTGAATTGAATAGCCAGACGATTCAGACAGCTAACCAGGCCCTCCAGACCATCACCAATTTAGGACGTCAGTAGTCGTAACCGGAAGTAAGAGGTCGCCATGAATAACAACAGGCCGCTCAGCAAGCGAAAGCAAGTCCAATTGCTCGTCCTCCTGACCATTCTCGCCTGGGCGACTCAGACCATGCTGCATCAATTGGGCTACGGCCAGGAAGTTCCCACATCGGTCACGCAAACCGACGGAGCCACGCTGGCAGCCATGCCCGATCTCCCCGCCTCCGACGAAAATTCGTTCCCGGCGACGCCAACAGCACGCCCGAAGGAACGCTGGAACTCCGCCAGGAAGCCTCCATCTACGGCGCCGATATCACGCTGAAACAGATTTGCCGCTGGTCCGACGCCGATGCCGCCGTCTTCACCCCCATCGCCGATCTCACGATCCTTCATCTGGCCAACAATGTCTCGGTCGGCAACATCACCGTCGAGGATATCCGCCAGACCCTCCACGGTGCCGGCGTCAATATCGCCATGATCAATTTCACCGGCGTCACCAGCTGCGCCGTCACCCGCACCGACACGCAAACCGGCGATTCACAAACCTCAATCCAGCAATGGATCGACGCTCAACCGGCCGCAGCCAAGTCAACGACTCCTCCCACCCTCGCCCAAACCGCCAGCGCCGCCGATCCAAATTTCCACACCCTTCACGATTTGCTGGTTGCCGATCTAGCCCAGCGCCTGAGCATCCTGCCCGAAAACCTGCAATTGACCTTCAGTCCCGAAGACGAAAAAGTCATTTCGCTCGCCGAGCCCTGCTTTAAGTTTGATATCCGCCCCTCGCGCGCCTGCGCACTCGGAAATGTCTCGTGGAACGTAACGGTCCTCACCGATTCCTCCAGCAAACGGATGACCATCGACGGCGTCGCCCGCGCCTGGGAACAGCAGGTCGTCGTCGCCCGCCCCTTGGCGATGCACAAAGTCCTCTCCTCGTCCGACTTCACCTCCCGCCGCGTTCTGGTTGATTCTCTCTCAGACCATCAGCTTCTGGGATTGAACCAATGCACCGGCCAGCAGGCAGCCACCGATCTTCGGCCCGGCGTCGTAATGACCTCGCAACTCGTCGATGCCGTTCCGCTCGTGAAGTCGGGCGAGCTCGTCACCGTCAACCTCACGCGCGGCACCGTCCAGCTTCGCACCGTCGCCCGCGCCATGGAACAAGGCGCACTCGGACAAACCATCAAGGTCCGCAACGAAAACACCCGCGATATGCTCGATGTCACCATCACCGGCCCGCAGGAAGCCCGTCTCGGCGACGCTCCCCCCGCGGATGAAGTCTCGCAGGCCAATTGAAGGAATCCGTACCCATGTCTACAACGCGAATATTGATCGGAACCATCAGCACCGCCATGGTCCTGACCGCCTCGGCCGATGTCATTGCCCAGGCCACAGCGACTGTCGAGCAGCCCTCTGCCTACACCACCAACCCCAACGAGGCCGGGCTCAGCCCCATCAATCCGCCTGCTCCATCCCTGCCGATCGGCATCCTCGTTCAGCACACCGGCGGATCACTCTTGCGCCGAAAACGCCGGCCATGCTGACGGAGAAGCACTCACTCCGGAAGTCGCCAGCTATTACAGTGTTCCCCCCGCCAAGCCCAAGCTCCTCCGCAAGCACGATCTCGTCACCATCGTCATCCGCGAAAACAGCCAGTTCGAAACCAACGGCACCACCGATCTAAAGCGTCAAAATGACCTCGACGCCATCATCGACAGCTACGTCTCCCTCGGCTGGCTGAAAGGCCCGAGCCTCGTCGAGCACCAGCCGGTCACGCCAATCGAGCTCAAAACCAGCGGCCAGCGCGACTTCAAAGGAACCGCCCAGCTCGAGCGCGATGATTCCTATACCGGCCGCATCACCGCCGAAGTCCTCGACGTAAAACCCAACGGAACCCTCATCCTCCAGGCCTCCGAAGACATAAAAACGGACGATGAGGATCAAAAAGTCACCCTCCTCGGCACCTGCCGGGTCGAAGACATCGCGGCCGATAATACCGTCCTCAGCAACCAGCTTTTCAACCTTTCGCTCAACAAACAGCACAAAGGGGCGGTCAAGGACACGACCAAACGCGGCTGGTTCGAACGATTTTTTGACTGGGCCAACCCATTCTGACGATGGTTATCGGTCGTATGCGTGAAACGCGATGCACCGGGCTTATGAAGATGATGCGAATGATTAGCCGCCTTCCGATCCTTCTGCTCACCATCGCCCTGATGGCGTCGCCCGCCGCCGCCGTCAAAATCGCCGACATCACCCGCATCGGCGGCGAACGCACCAACATCCTGACCGGCCTCGGCCTCGTCTACGGCCTGAAAGGCACCGGCGACGGCGGCAGCTTCACCGCTGCCATCGCGCCGCTCCGATCAATGCTCTCCAAATTCGGCGATCCCGTCACTGTCCAGGAATTGAACAACGCCGCCAACGTCGCCGTCGTCATGGTGACGGCCACCGTCCCCGCAGTAGGGGCCCGCGACGGCGATCACCTCGATGTCCACGTCTCCAGCGTCGGCGCTGCCGCCAGCCTGAGAGGCGGTCGCCTCTTCGTCACGCCGATGCAGGGCCCGCTCCCCGGCGGGCCGCTCCTGGCACTCGCCGAAGGCCCCGTCACCCTCGAAGATCCCAGTACCCCGGTCGTCGGCGTGATCCGCGCCGCTGCCGGCGGGGCGGTCATGGAAACCGATCTCCCCGCCCGCGTCATCGATTCCGCCGGCCGTTTCACCCTGATCATCGACGAATATTCCTCCAGTTGGGGAACCGCCAGCCGCATCGCCAAGATCATCAACGATTCCGAATCCACCGAAGGCGAAATCCTCGCCACCGCGATCGACGGGAAAAATATCATCGTCACCATCCCCACCAACGAGCGCGATCATCCGGACAGCTTCATCGGCCGCATTCAGCAGCTTCCCGTTCAACTGCTTTCAACAAAGGCCCGCGTCACCATCAATCAAAAGACCGGCACCATCATCATGACCGGCGACGTCGAAATCAGCCCGGTCGTCATCAGCCACAACGGCCTCTCGATCTCAACGATCATGCCGGTCCCGCAGCCCTCGTTCCGCAACCCGGTTGTCACCGATCATCAGGCCATCGCCATCTCCACCACGGGCCAGGGAAACGGAAATCTGATGGACCTCGTCGCCGCGATGGAGCAGCTCAAGGTCCCCGCCCTGGATCGCATTCAGATCATCGAGGAGCTTTACAAGACCGGCAAGCTGCACGCCGAGTTGATCGAGGAATAAGGAGCAACATGACTCTCTCCACCACTCCATTTCCATCCACACGCCGCGGCGCGGGACATACCATCCCCAACTTCGGCGCTGGTGGCCCGATGTCCCAGCACGACAAGCTCATCCAGCAGACCCGCAAATGGGTCGCGATGGCATTCTTCGAGCCCATGCTCAAGCAGCTCCGCGAAAGCCCGTTCCACAGCACACTTTTAGACGGCGGCGAAGCCGGCAAAGCTTTCGGCGCGATGTACGATGAGCGATTGGCCGAACGCATGGCCAGCAGCGCGTCCGACACCCTGGTCCAATCCATCGTCAAACGGATCGAAGGCCATCGGTCTCGTACCAATCGAACCAGCGGCGACATAAAAGCCGAGCGCGAAGGAGCCGACCGCGTTCGCGCCGCCCGCGCCAGGGCCGTCACTCCAGTCTTCTCCGGAGACACCCATGTCCCGCCATATATCTGATCTCCAGGCCATCCTCTCGCAGTTGGCGGGCGAACATCGCAAGCTGTTCGATCAGCTTGAGTCTCAGCACGCCGCGATGAAGAAATTCGATCTGACCGCCATCGCCGATTCCATCACCCGCAGCGAATCCACCCGTCTGCGCATCAACGACCTGGAAAGTCGCCGCCGAAATCTCATGCGGCAGATCACCATAACACTAAAACTTCCCGCCGAGCCCAAGCTGACCCGCCTCGCCGAGCTTTTCCCCCCGCAAGCCGACGGCCTGCTGAAAGTCCGCAAGGAACTCCGCGATCTCGCGGCAAAAATCTCGCGCCGCTCGCAAGGCTCGTCGCGCCTCGCCACCGCAGTCCTCGGACATTTGAACACCGTCGTCCGCCTCCTCGCCGGCGCGGTCGAACGATCGGGCCTCTATAGCAAACAAGGAATACCGCGCGTCGTCTCACGCGTCGGCGTCATGGACGCTGTCGGATAAATCATGTCGATCAACGGAGCTCTCAACATCGGCGCCAACGCACTGACGACTGCCCAGTCGGCTTTGCAGGTCACCGGCACCAACATCTCCAATCTCGGGAATCCTAACTATTCCCGCGAAGTCGCCGTCACCACCGACCTCCCCGATCAGCAGCTTTCCCCCGGCGTCTACATCGGCTCCGGCGTCGATCTCTCCGCCATCACCCGGCAGGTCGATGAATCCCTCAACAGCCGCCTCAACTCCGCCACCAGCGACTACCAATCCGCCAACACCACGCAGCAATTAAGCGGACAAATCGAAACCGTCTTCAACGCCCTCGGCAGCAACAGCCTCGACACGCAGATGACGACCTTCATGAACGATTGGTCCCAGCTCGCCAACAATCCAACAGACACAGCCCAGCGCCAGGTCGTCATTCAAGATGGCCAATCCCTCACCCAGCAATTCAACGGCCTCGGCTCGCAGCTCGATTCCATGCAAACCACCGTCGGTTCGCAAATCCAATCCCTCGCCACCAACGCCACCCAGTTGGCCCAGCAGATTGCCAGCCTCAATCAGCAAATCGCCACCAGCCAGGGCCCGGGCGGCCAGGACAGCCAATTGCTCGACCAGCGCGACGCGGCAGTCCAAAGCCTCTCTCAACTCGTCAACGTGCAAACCATCGCTCAAAGCAACGGCACCGAAAACGTCTACATCGGCTCCGAGCCGCTCGTCGTCGGCACCACCAGCAGCGGACTGACCGTCCAGCAGGGCACGGTCAACGGACAGCCAAACTACTCGCTCGTCTTCTCCTCCAACGGCGGCCCCGTCGACGCCACTAGCGGACAAATCGGCGCAACATTCGGCGCACAAACACAACTCAACACCGTTCAACAGCAATTCAACTCCCTAGCCGGCGGCTTGATCTTCGGCCTCAACTCCATCTATTCCAGCGGCCAGGGATTGAACGGCTTCTCCAGCGTCACCGCGACCAATCAGATTCAAAGCGCCACCGCCCCTCTGAATAGCGCCGCCGCCGATCTCCCCTTCCAACCCGTCAACGGCAGCTTCGTCCTCACCACAACCAATACACAAACCGGCCTCTCCAGCAGCACCCTCGTGCCGGTCAATCTCACCGGCCAGCCCGGCGACACAACACTGAATAGCCTAGTCACCAGCCTCAACGCGATCCCCACCGTTCAGGCGACTGTCCAGGGCGGAAAGCTGACGATCGCCTCCACCGATCCAAACGTGCAGATCAGTTTCAGCCAGGACAGCAGCCACGCCCTCGCCGCCCTGGGGATGAACACATTTTTCTCGGGAACAGATGCAAGCAACATCGCCGTCAATCCCGTCACCGCGGCCAATCCCAATCTCCTGGCCGCCGCCCAGAACGGCGATCCCGGCGACAATTCCAACGCCCTCGCCATCGCCCAATTCCCCTCAACCATTCAATCGAGCCTCAACAATCAATCCTGGACGGATTCCTACAACGCGATGATCAACGGCATCGCTACCACCTCCGCCCAGGCACAAAGCGATACTCAGTCCACTCAGGACATTCAGCAAACGCTGCAATCGCAGCAGCAATCCATCAGCGGCGTCAATATCGATCAGGAAACCGTGAACATGCTTCAGCAGCAGCGCAGCCTATCAGGGCGCCGCGATGTTTATTTCAACGGTCAATCAAATGATGACCACACTGCTGGCAATCACGCTATAGGAATTTGAACGATGTCAGTTCTTCCCATAGGTCTCACGCGGGTCAGCACCCTGATGCAGGGTGAGCTCACCTCCCAAAGCATCGACAGCACCCAATCGCAGTTGCTGAAAGTCGAAAATGAACTCTCCACAGGTCAGGCGATCACCGTCCCCAGCGACAATCCCTCCTCCGCGTCGATGATCATGCAGTTGAACCAAACGCTAAATCGCCAGCAGACCTACAACGACACCATCAACACCGCCAGCGCGCAACTCGCCCAAACCGACACCAGCCTCGGCAACCTCACCACGCTCCTCCAACAGGCGCAGCAAATCGCCTCCGCCGACGTCGGCTCCGATGTCACCCAAACCCAACGTCAAAGCGATATCGCCGTCGTGCAAAGCCTCTACAACCAATCCTTATCCATCGCTAACCAGCAGTTAAACGGCCAATATCTTTTCGGCGGCGCAACCGGAAATTCCCAGCCCTTCACCGAATCCAACGGCGTCGTTCAATTCAACGGCACAGTCCAAACCTTGCAAAACAACGTCGATGACGGCATCTCCGTCTCCCTGCAGGCCAACGGCGCTCAGGTCTTCGGCTCCCTCTCAACCGGCGTCACCGGATCAGCCAATATCACTCCATCAGCTGACGCCACAGACGCGCTTATCCGATCTGGGAGGCGCTGGCGAAGATGGCATTCAGCTCGGCTCCATCCAACTCAGCAACGGCGTCGTCACCAAAACAGTCGATCTCTCCGGAGCCTCAAATGCCGGCGATATCGCTAATCTCATCAACCAGGCCGCCGTCGGCGGAATCACCGCGACCGTTACCGGACAAGGTTTCACCCTCACGGGATCGCCCACTGACAACATCACCGTCACCGGCACCACCGCCCAGGACCTCGGCATCGCCACCCCCGCGGCCGGCGAAGGCGCGGGCATCGTCGACGTCGGCAGCTCAGTGAATCCGCGCGTCACGCTCCTCACGCCCCTCTCCACCCTGGATAACGGTGTCGGAATCGAAAACTCCGGCCTGATCATCACCAACGGCCAACTCACCAAAACAGTCACCTGGTCCCCGACCGGAACCGTCCAGGACATGCTCAACGCCATCAACGGCGCGGGCCTCGGCGTGCAGGCGCAAATCAATGCCGCCGGCACCGGCATCAACATCCTCAACGCCACCCAGGGAACCGCCCTCAGCATCGGCGAAAACGGCGGAGTCACCGCCTCCGATCTCGGCATCCAAACACTTTCCAATACCACCCCACTCAATCAATTAAATAGCGGCGCGGGCGTCCAAACGGCTGGCGGATCGACACCCGACTTCCAGATCACCGCCCGCGACGGCTCCACCTTCCAGGTCTCCGTCTCGGGAGCCACCCGAGTGCAGGATGTAATAAACGACATCAACACCGCCGCCGGCCCCAAGATCATCGCCTCCATCGCCACCAACGGCAGCGGCATCGTCCTCACCGATTCCAGCGGCGGCACCGGCACGCTCAGCGTCACGCCGCTCAATGCCTCGCCCGCCGCCGCCGATCTGGGGCTCAATGTCCCCTCCTCCGGCAACACCCTCACCGGAACCGACGTCGGCGCGACCACCTCCACGGGAATATTCGGCAATCTCCAGGCCCTGATGAACGCACTGCAATCCGGCAACCAGGCCGCCATCACCGCAGCCGGCGGAAACCTCCAGACCGACACCAACCGCGTGATCGAAGTGCGCGGCCAGACCGGCGCGGTCGAGCAGGAACTCGCCAGCCGCCAGACCGACCTCTCCCAACAATCAACCGCGACGCAATCGCTCGTGTCGCAGCTTCAGAACGTAAACATGGCACAGGCAATTACCCAGTTCCAGACCCTGCAAACGGCGCTTGCAAGCCGGTTTGCAGACGGCGGCGTCAACACTTCAGTTGTCCCTGCTGGATTTTCTATCATGAGGCCTTTTGGCACGCGGATTGCCTGTGTAATAATGCAGCGTAGATTGTGATTGGATAACAAACAACCAATCGCCGGAAGCGCAGAAAAATCTGCCGGGAGCGGCAGAAATCGCCTGAAACGCCCGAGGCCGGGGATCGGCCAACGGCGAAAGAGCAATCCGCGGTGGAAGCCGCGGCTAGCTACCCCGGATCGCTGGCTTGCGATCCGGTTCCAGGGCCTCGCCCGCCGGATGCGGATCGATGGCCCAGGCCGTGGCGGATGCCGCGGCGAACGCGGGCGGCATGACGCCGCCGGCTAACTTCCGCTTCCGACGCTCGGTGGCTTGTGCCACCGGACGCGAACCGGATGCGAGATTGGAGCTCAGATGGAGATCAGAACTTCTCGTTTCGGCGTCGTTACGGTTGATGAGGACCGCCTCATGACCTTTCCACGCGGACTGCTCGGGTTTCCCGATCACACCCGCTTTGCTCTCATTCAGACCGGCCATGGAAATTACTTTTTCTGGCTGCAAAGCGTGGATGAGCCCAGCGTCGCCTTCGTCGTCACCGACCCCAATACGTTCTTCAAGGAGTACGATGTGCCCCTTCGCAAAGAAACGTTTGAGGACCTTGCCTTCACCGACATGAAGTTCGCGCAGATCCTCGTGATCTGCAACAAGGTCGGTGAATGGCTCACCGGAAACCTCCTGGGCCCCATCGTCGTCAACGGTGAAAACCGCATGGCGGAACAAGTCGTCCTCACCGAGAAAAAGTGGACGACTCGCCAGCCGCTTCTGAGGCTTGCCTCCGAAGTCCCGCTGGCCAAGTCGGCCTAAACAGCCGGCTCAGCGGGTAGGTATCGAGTCCGTGAGGGGTTGAGTTGCCCGGACAGGGATGTCAGGGCGAGCGCCGGTTGTCGCCGCGAAAACCGCGGTGCAAACCGGTCAAAAGCAGGAAGGAGCCTGAACATGCTGGTTCTGTCCCGACAGCGCGATGAAACGATCATGATCGGTGACAATATTGAAGTCACCGTGGTCGACATCCGCGGAGACAAGGTCCGATTGGGCATCAATGCCCCAAAGGAAATCAGTGTTCACCGCAAGGAAGTCTATGACGCCATTCGCCGCGAAAATAAAGCCGCGGCGCAGGTCAAACCCGAGGATCTTTCGGGATTTGGAAAGATCGATTCCAAGCAAGACAATGAACAGAAGAAGTAGACAACTGTCGCCTTTTTTCCCATTAACAGTCATGGAGGATTGACATGGGTAGCATCAATACGAACGTTTCTTCGCTGATTGCACAGAACGCTTTAGCCAATTCACAATCGGCTCTCAACACCTCGCTCGAACGGCTTAGCACCGGTCTGCGCATCAACAGCGGCGCCGATGATCCGGCGGGTCTCATCGCCAGCCAGAACCTGCAGAGTGAAATGACCGGCCTGCAGCAGGCGATCAACAATAGTTCGCAGGCGACCAACGTCATCACCACCGCTGACGGCGCGCTGACGGAAGTCAATTCCCTCCTCGACGACATCAACGGTCTCGTCGTCGAATCCGCCAACTCCGGCGCTCTCTCCCCCGCCGAGTTGCAGGCCAACCAGTTGCAGATCGATTCAGACGTCTCCAGCATCACCCGGATCGCCGGCACCACGAGCTTCGCGGGGCTCAACCTTCTGGATGGAAGTCTCAACTACGTCACCAGTGGAGTGGCGACCAGCGCGATCAGCTCGCTGACCATTTCCCAGGCCAATCTTGGCACCGCGACCAGCATCCCCGTGGACGTGAATGTCATCAGCAGCGCCAAGCTCGCCGACTTGCAGTTCCGCACCAGCGCCATCACCAAGAGTGTTACGCTCGAGATCTCCGGCAATACCGGCGTGCAAACCCTTTCGTTCGTCAGCGGCACCACTGCTTCGGCGATCGGATTCGCCATCAACAATATTTCCGATAGCACCGGCGTCACCGCCTCTCTCATCGACGCGACGCACGCCGCTTCCGGCATCAGTTTGCAGAGCACCGGATACGGCTCGTCCAGCTTCGTCTCGATTCAGGCCCAGAGCGGCACTTTCCAAACCACCGATTCAACTGGAGCGGCCAAGCAGCGCTCCGTCGGCGCGGATGCCGTCGCCACCATCAATGGCGCGCTCACCGTCGGAAACGGCCTTGATCTTAAACTCAATACCTCATCCCTGGACCTTGATTTAACGCTGAACTCCTCCGTTGGCATCGGAAAGACCAACTTCGCCATCACCGGTGGCGGCGCATTGTTTCAGCTTGGAGGCCAGGTCAACAGTCAGCAGCAGGTCAGCATCGGCATCGGCTCCGTTGCGGCCAGCGCCCTCGGAAACAATGTCGTCGGGTTCCTTAACGACATCGTCACCGGAGGAAGCGCGTCGATTGTCGGCGGTGGCGCTGAAAAGGCGAGCCAGATCGTCGCTGCCGCCAGCGACCAGGTCGCGACCTTGCAGGGACGGCTCGGAGCGTTTGAAAAAGACACGCTTCAAACCAATTCCGCGAGTTTACAGGTGACTCTCGAAAACGTTACCTCCAGCGAAAGCGATATCGCCGACGCGGACTTCGCCGCGGAAACCGCTAATCTCACTCGTGCTCAGATTCTGGTGCAGGCCGGAACCAGCGTTTTAGCCACTGCCAACAACACCCCTCAGACCGTACTCACGCTGCTTCAGGGACACTAATCCCCAGGCGGCGAATAATTGAATTTTGAGCGGACGACCCGGAAAAACCGGGTCGTCCTTTTTTCCGCTGGCGCGCACCTCCTCCGTTATCGCTCCACCACGTCACATAAATCCACGCTTTGCCGTCTGTTGACCGGGGGCCCCAGGTCATATCCATTTATTCCGGAAAACTTCTCCCATCCCCCTAAAGTGATTCCACACCTCCGTCGATAGGCCGCGTATGCCAGGCGTTGGCGAGTGATTCGTCTCACGCCTTGCATACTTGCGAGAAAGGATGGTCAAAATTTATTCCGCGAGGGTCCGTCGCAGCACGGTTCCACGCCAGTGGGTGCTGGAGGTTTACCCTGACCTGCCAGTGATCATGAAGACAGGGATTGGCTTTTCCGTCACGGAGAGACAGACATGAGTAGCGTAATCAACACGAACGTCAGTTCGCTTATTGCACAGAATTCTCTTGTGCAAAACAACACAAACCTGAACACGAGCCTTGAACGGCTCAGCACGGGTTTGCAGATCAATAGTGGTGCGGATAACCCGGCCGGCCTTATCGCCGGTTTGGCTCTGCAACAGGAACAGACCGGAATTCAGACCGCCATCGGCAACGCCAGCCTCGCTGGCAATGTGATCGGAACCGCCGAAGGTGGCTTGAACGAAGTCAGCTCGCTTTTGACCCAGCTCCAGGGCTTGGTCGGACAAGCGGCTAACACCGGTGGCCTGAGCAGTTCCGAAGTCGCTGCAAACCAATTGCAGGTCGACTCGATCCTGTCCACCATCAACCGTATCTCGCAATCAACCACCTTCGAAGGTCGCCAGCTTCTGAATGGCAACCTGGCCTACACCACCAGCAGCGTGGCCTCCGCGGTCACCAACCTGCAGGTCAACAGCGCGCTTGTTCCCGATGGGGGAAAAGTCGCGGTTGCGGTCCAGGTCGTCGGTTCGGCCAAGACGGCCATCCTGACCTACAACGGTGGCAACATCAGCGGCAACACCGTCACCCTGCAAGTCGCCGGCAACCTGGGCAGCACCCAGTTGTCCTTCGCTTCAGGCGCAACGGTCAGCTCGATCGCGACTGCGATCAACGGCGTGAAGAACGCGACGGGTCTTTCGGCGCAAACCAGCGCCGGCGGCCTCCGCATCAACTCCACGCAGTACGGCTCCGCTCAGTTCACCAGCGTTCAAGTCATTTCCGGCAAGCTGAAGTCAGCCTTCAGCGGCAACGAGGCCACCGGCAAGGATGCCAATGTGACCGTCAACGGCGCCACCGCCGAAGCCACCGGTCTGGATATCAGCTATCGCAACTCGTCACTCGATGTGAGCTTTAACATCGCGACGAATTACGACAAGCCGCAATCCAGCACCTTCTACATCACGGGTGGCGGAGCGACGTTCCAACTCGGTTCTCAGGTTTCTGAGAACGGCAAGGCGTCGATCGGCATCGGTTCGGTTTCCACAGGCGATCTCGGCGATTCCTTCAACGGATTCCTGAGCTCACTCGGAAGCGGTGGAGCCAATGACCTCTCCAGCAGCAACCTGACGACCGCTCAGAACGTTCTCGACAGCGCCATCACACAGGTGAGCACGCTGCGAGGCCGCCTGGGTGCGTTCCAGACCTTCACCATCGGTTCGACGGTGAGCAGCCTGGGCGTCGCCTACGAAAACGTGTCGTCCGCCGAATCGGCGATCATGGACACGAACTTCGCGGCCGAGACGTCAAACCTGACTCGGGATCAGATCCTGTCTCAGGCGGCCACCACCGTTCTTTCGACTGCGAACTCGCAGCCGCAGAACGTGCTCACGCTGCTGCAGCATGTGTAAGTGAACTGATTCCATAACCTTTCTCGCAATTTCTAACCCCTCGGCCATCCGGCCGAGGGGTTTCTTTTTACTTGCCAATCGTCCCATAAAAATCCGCGTAACTGGAATCACAATCCTACTTCCCCAGCCTCCCGGAACGCACCGCGCAAAATCCGCGTCTGACCTATAACTCGTGTCCAGAATTATCGCCCCGGAATCTGAAAGAATGCTCAAGAGAAGCGTCGATCATCATGGCGTTGCAAAACGATGGTCCGCTAAAGCCGTTGGCCCAGGCGCACCGCAACGACTCGTGAGAAAGGAGTGCAGCGAAATTCATGGCCGGCGCAGAACGCTTCCGGAATGTGTTTTTATAAACCGGAATCGATCCTCACAGAGGACGGATCCAATTAAATAAGTGCCGCCCATGAGGGGTGGCCCGTGAACCGGCTGGGGCATTTCCGCGTTCATGCTTTCACAAATGTCACGGAGAGACAAACATGAGTAGCGTAATTAATACGAACGTCAGTTCGCTTATTGCACAGAATTCTCTGTTGCAAAATAACACAAACTTAAACACCAGCCTTCAACGGCTCAGCACCGGTTTGCAAATCAACACCGGCGCTGACAATCCAGCGGGTCTCATCGCCGGTCTAAGCCTCCAGCAGGAGCAGACCGGAATTCAGACCGCCATCAACAACGCCAGCCTCGCTGGCAATGTGATCGGAACCGCCGAAGGTGGATTGAACGAAGTCAGCTCCCTTCTGACCCAGCTCCAGGGTCTGGTCGGACAAGCAGCCAACTCCGGCGGCCTCAGCTCGAGCCAGGTCTCCGCGGATCAGTTGCAGGTGGACTCGATCTTGTCCACCATCAACCGTATCTCGCAATCCACCACCTTCGAAGGCCGCGAGCTCCTCAACGGCAACCTGGCCTACACCACCAGCAGCGTGGCCTCCGCGGTCACCAACCTGCAGGTCAACAGCGCACTCGTCCCCGATGGGGGCAAGGTCGCGGTTGCGGTCCAGGTCGTCGGTTCGGCCAAGACGGCAACCCTGACTTACACCGGCGGCAACATCAGCGGTAACACCGTTACGTTGCAGGTGGCCGGCAACCTCGGCAGCACCCAGTTGTCCTTCGCTTCAGGCGCAACGGTCAGCTCGATCGCGACCGCGATCAACGGCGTGAAGAACGCGACGGGTCTTTCGGCGCAAACCAGCGCCGGCGGCCTCCGCATCAACTCCACGCAGTATGGCTCCGCTCAGTTCGCCAGCGTCCAGGTCATTTCCGGCAAGCTGAAAACGGCTTTCAGCGGCAACGAAGTTAAGGGCACAGATGCCAATGTGACCGTCAACGGCGCCTCCGCCGAGGCCACCGGTCTGAACATCAGCTATCGTAACTCGTCTTTGGACGTGAGCTTTAACATTGCGAGCGCCTTCGATAAGCCCAACTCCAGCACTTTCTACATCACGGGTGGCGGAGCGACGTTCCAGCTCGGTTCTCAGGTCTCTGAGAACGGCAAGGCGTCGATCGGCATCGGTTCAGTCTCAACCGGCGATCTCGGCGATTCCTTCAACGGATTCCTGAGTTCACTCGGAAGCGGCGGAGCCAACGATCTCTCCAGCACCAACCTGACCGTGGCTCAGAACGTTCTCAACAGCGCCATCACGCAGGTGAGCACGCTTCGAGGCCGCCTCGGTGCGTTCCAGACCTTCACCATCGGCTCGACGGTGAGCAGTCTGGGCGTCGCTTACGAAAACGTGTCAGCGGCCGAATCATCCATCATGGATACCAACTTCGCGGCAGAAACCTCAAATCTGACGCGAGACCAGATTCTGTCGCAGGCGGCAACCACCGTTCTCTCGACTGCCAACTCGCAGCCGCAGAACGTGCTTACCCTGCTACAACACGTGTAAGTGAATCTGACTGGATCGTCGAACACTTTCTCACGAGCGTAACAGCGCCCCCGGCCCCAAAAGGTCGGGGGCGTTTTTCATTTCAATCGCATGTTCCCTCTCCCCGGTAATTGTATGGACCGGGGACATGGGTAACAGGTGTTCGGAGACATGGGTGACACTTCACCGTTACTCACTTTCATCACGAAGATCGATTTTGGCAACCTTCTGATGACAATAAAAAACATCCATTACGCCATCGATGTCGCTGGAACGCACGGCGACCGCCTGGCCGACGAAAGCGCGTCCGACTCGGTGCGGCTTACCCCGCAGCGAGATCTTTCCCAATACATCCACCTTCCGCACCGTATCGCCGGGTCCATATTCCACCCTCGGCAGTGTCTTGGGATACAAACGGATTGCGGGTCGATAACGCGAAGCCGGCACCTCCATCCCCAGGGCCTGGTGCGGACGCTGATGATTGTAAATCGGACGGAACTCGTCGAACACTTCCTGGACCTGCGCAAGGTCGCGGAAGCGACGCGTCCCCAGGACCTCGGCCCTGAGCGTACGATGAAAACGCTCTTCCTTGCCTTGGGTCTGCGGATGCGACGGCCGGCCATGAATCAGCGTGATCCCCAGCCGCACCAGCCATGTGCCCAGTTCCGTCCACTGGCTCTCTTGGCTGCAGCTCCCCCACGGAGAGCCGTTGTCCGTCAGCAGGGAACGCGGCATGCCGTAACGCTCGAAGGCCGCAATCAACGCCGACTTGACCGTGGGATTCCGCTCGTCGCCGCAGGCCTTGAGCGTGAGATTAAAGCGGCTGTGGTCGTCCAGCATCGTCAGCGGATGACAGCGTCCGGCGTCGGTGGCGAAGTGGCCCTTGTAGTCCATCTGCCACAAATCGTTCGGTTCGTTCCGCTCAAAGCGTTCCCACGGCCGATGTTTGTCGGACTGCCTGGCATCGATCAATCCATGACGCACCAGAATCGCGTGCACCACGCTCGCCGCCGGCACCCGCTTCTGGCCCAGGTCCAGGAGCCTCCGCCGCAATTTACGCCCGCCCCAGGCCGGATGACGATGACGCAGCTCCAGCACGCGCTGCTCCAGTTCGCCATCCGTCCGTCGCGGCGACGTGTGCGGCCGACGCGAACGATCCGACAACTCCGATCCTTCGCCAAATCGCTCAAGCCATTTGTAACCCGTCTTTCGGCTGATCCCGAACCGACGGCACAGTGCCGCTATGTTTGCTTCCGGATCGCTGGCGAACGTCACGAACTCATGGCGAAGACACATGGCCGATTCCACCTTCCAGGGCACCTGTCACACTCCTTTCAAAGAAGTGCGCAGTCTGCCCGAAAAGTGTCACCCATGTCTCCGAACACCTGTTACCCATGTCCCCGGTCCATACAGTAATCCGGGGAGAGGGTCAGGGTGAGGGGCGATTTATCATTTTATTCCCCCATTTGCTACATTCCTCCAAATGCCCCGCGTCGCTCTCTTCATCACCTGCCTCACCGACCAGTTCTATCCTCACGTCGGCGTCGCCGTCACCAAAATCCTCGAACATTTCGGCTGCCAGGTCCTCTTCCCCGAATCCCAAACCTGCTGCGGCCAACCCTTTTTCAACAACGGTTTCCCCGCCGAAGCCCGTGCCCTCGCCATCCGCATGATCGAAATCTTCGGCGACTATGAATTTATCGTCACCCCATCCGGCTCCTGCTGCGCAATGGTCCGCGAGCAATACCACGAGCTTCTGCACAACGACCCCCAGTGGCAAAAGCCAATGGAAGACCTTCGCGCCAAAACCTACGAATTCGTGGAATTCCTCGACAAGGTCCTGAAGGTCGATCTACGCCCCTTCAAGCTCCCAACCGCGCAGCAAATCACCTATCACTATACCTGCCATCTCCGCGCCATCGGCATCAAAGACGAAGGCGTTCGCTTTCTCCGCCAGATCGGAAACGTCGATTTCAAACCACTCGAAAAAACCGACCAATGCTGCGGCTTCGGCGGAACTTTCGCCATCAAATACCCCGCCATCAGCGGCGCCATCGTCGAAGACAAAATCAACTGCATCGCCCAAACCGGCGCACAAACCGTCATCTGCAACGACGCCGGCTGCACACTCAACATCTCCGGCATGTGCCACCGCCACAAAATGCCAACCCGCGTCAAACACATCGCCGAACTGATCGCCGAAGCAATGGGAATCGACCCGCAGGCATGGTAAACTCCCATGGCTTCGATGATTCAGGACCAAACATCCGATCCCACCGCCGCTAAGTTTGATTTCCATTCCCTCAGCATAAAAGCCACAAACGACCAGCGCCTAAAAAACGCCGTCAGCGCCAATACCCTCCGCCAATTCGAAGGCCGCCGCGACAGAATGCTCGATCTGCCCAACCCCGATGCCCTCCGATCCCTCGCCGGCGACATCAAGCAGCACACCCTCGACCACCTCGATTATTACCTCGAGCAATTCCAATCCGCGGTCCAGCGTAACGGCGGCCACGTTCATTTCGCCCACGACGCCTCCGCCGCCCAGCGCATCATCACGGGCATCGCCCAAAAAGCCGGCTGCACCCGCGTCATCAAAAGTAAATCCATGGCCAGCGAGGAAATCGAGCTCGCCCAACACCTCGAATCCGCCGGCTTGGATCTCGTCGAAACCGACCTCGGCGAATTCATCATCCAGATCAGCCACGACAAACCGAGCCACCTCGTCGCCCCCGTCATGCACAAAGACCGCGCCTCCATCGCCAAACTCTTTAGCGAATATTTCAAAACCCCATACAACGACGATCCCCCCACACTCACCGCCCAGGCAAGAATCTATCTCCGAAACAAATTTCGCCACGCCGACTTGGGAATCACCGGCGGAAATTTCCTGATCGCTGAAACCGGCCAAATCTGCGTCGTCGAAAACGAAGGCAACGCCCGCCAATCCATCACCACGCCGCGTGTCCTCGTCAGCCTCGTCGGCATAGAAAAACTCATCCCCCGCCTCGCCGATCTCGCCGTCATGCTCAAGCTTCTGGCCCGCAGCGCCACCGGCCAGCCGATGACCGTTTACACCAGCCTCTTCGGCGCTCCGCGGCAGGGGGGCGAAAAAGACGGCCCCGAACAATTCCATGTCGTCCTCCTCAACAACGGCCGCACCGAAATCCTCGCCAGCCCCGAATACCGCGAAACCCTCCGCTGCATCCGCTGTGGCGCATGCCTCAACGCCTGCCCCGTCTATCGAAAAATCGGCGGCCACGCCTACGGCAGCGTCTACCCCGGCCCCATCGGCGCACTCATCACGCCCCTCTTCCAGGGCCTCGAAAAATTCAAAGACCTCCCGCACGCCAGCAGCCTCTGCGGCGCCTGCTACGAAGTCTGCCCCGTAAAAATCAACATCCCCAAACACCTCATCAACCTCCGCCGCGACATCAACACCCGGCGAATCAGCACCCCATCCGAGCGTTTCATCTATAAAGCCTGGGCCTGGATGATGAAAACCCCATTCACCTATTTTCTCCTCTGCACCCTCCAAAAATTCGACCTCCGCCACCGCGCAAAAAAAACCGGCTGGGTCCGCACTCTCCCATTATTCGTCGCCGGCTGGACCCAGCTCCGCGACATGCCCGCCCCCGCAAAAAAAACATTCCACCAAATCTGGAAGGACCGGACGTGAGTCCCCGCACCGCGGGCGCACTGCTGCTGCTGATTCTCGGCGCATCCTTCGCCCTGAAGATTCACAATCTCGACCACGCCGCCCTCAAGCCGCTGGATGAAGTCTTCCACGCCATCGTCGCCAGAAATTTTCTGAAACACCCCCTCACCCCCACGCTAGTCGATCGCCCCTTCCTCCCGTTTAACCACGACGACTGGCTATCCAGCCACATCTGGCTCCACAAACCCCCCATGGCCATATGGCAAATCGCCCTCTCCTTCGCCATCCTCGGCGTCAACACACTCGCCCTCCGCCTCCCCTCCGCAATTCTCTCCACATTAGCCGCGGGACTAACCTACCTCATCGGCGCAAAACTATTGGATCGCACCGCGGGTCTGATCGCCGCCACGCTTCAAGCCTTCAATCCCGTCATCCTCATGCTCACCCACGGTTACGTCTTCAGCGATCACGTCGATATCTCCCTCCTCTTCTGGACAGAACTCGCAATCTTTTTTTTGACTGTCGCAATGAAATCCCCCGCAACATGGCCAATCATCCTCTGCGGCATCTCACAAAGTTTAGCCTTCCTCTCAAAAACCTACCCCGCATTAATCGTCACGCCTCTCGCCCTGATCGCACTACGCGGCTTCTCCCGCAGCTCTATCAAAAAACTATTCATCCTCTTGCTCGCGACATTCCTCACCATCGCCCCCTGGATGATCTCAATCGCCATCCGCTACCCGCACGAATTCACACACGAAAATGCCGAAATCCTGCACCATCTGAATGAAAACATAGAAAACTGGGCCGCCCCCTGGGATCAGGTCGTCTTCAGCTATTGGATCAGCATCTTCCACGTCTATTACCCCGCGATCATCGCCGCCGCCATCCTCTTTCTCCTCCGCGCCTTCCGCGAAAAAAAAATCGAACATTGGCTCATCCTCGCCTGGGCAGGGGGGGTCATCCTCCCCAACCTCCTCGCCACCTCCAAACCCATGTCCGCCACACTCATAGGCTGGCCCGCCGCCTGGCTCATGTTCGGCTGGCTCATCTCCGAGGCGATCCAAGGCAATCGCGCGGCATTAGGAACCTGGCTAACTTCCACTCTCCTCGCAATCATCTTTCTAAATCGAAATTCCATCCCCACCCGCCCGGAAAACTGGGGCGAATACTCAACCGCCTTCGCCGCCATCATGCGCCAGCATCTCTGGGTCCTCTGGCACGTATTAATCGCGCTAACAGCCGGCGCACTATTCACAACAATAAAATTCTCACGCCAAACCCGCACCGCCGCCATCGGAATTTCCACCGCGGCCACAACCCTCCTCGCAATCACCTTCTGGAAAGGCAACCACCCGCCCGGCTATCTCAAAGTCGCCGCCGAAGTCACTCAGATCAACGCAACTACTCCGAGTTTCCAACCCATCGCCCAATTCGCAGCCAAACTCCCGGGCACCGCCGCCTTTCTGGTGGACGAACAATCGCGCTTGGAAAACAAACTCGTAGAATTCGCCACCGACCGCACCTGCTATCCCGCCACGCAAGAAACCTGGCCCATCGAAGCCCACGCTCTGGAACAAGCCGGCGCATTACCATATCTCTTGACCCGCGCAAACCTGCAGTTGCCGATCGTCTACGTTGACGTCGCCGAAGGCCGCACAATATACGCCTGCACCCCAGCCGCCGAGGCCGCCGCATCGCCGAAAGAAATCCGATGATCGAACAAGTCCGCAAAGCCCTCGGCAGATCAGAGCCCCTCAAGACCGCTCCGATCCCACTACAAATCCCCGACGCGATCACCCGCCTCGCATCAAAAGACGCCAACCTCCCCGACCTCTTCACAAAATCCGCAATCGAAGCCAAATTCAATCTGGAACGAGTAACTGAGGATCAAATCGCAACTCGAATCGTAGAATTCCTCCAACTCCATCAATGCAAACAGATCGGCCTATCCATCTCACCCCTAATGGATCGCTTAAAAATCGAACCCGCAATCCGCACCGCCAATCTCAATTTATATCGCTGGGACGAATCAAATCTCGATGCCGCCTACGACCTCGACTGTGGCATCACCGACATCTACGCCGCCATCGCCGAAACCGGCTCCATCGTCATCCGCCCAACCCCCAATCAAGGCCGCGCCCTCTCCCTAATTCCCCCAATCCACATCGCCATCATGGAAACGAAGAGCATCCTCCCCGACCTAATAGACCTGATGGAAAAAATCGCAATCGAACCCCACCCCCAAAACATCACCCTCATCACAGGCCCCTCCAAAACCGCCGACATCGAAGGCGCCCTGGTAACAGGAGTCCACGGCCCCGGCTTGGTCCAAATCTTCCTAATCCCATAAAAAAACGATCG
This sequence comes from uncultured Phycisphaerales bacterium, assembly GCA_963773725.1. Lineage (GTDB taxonomy): Bacteria > Planctomycetota > Phycisphaerae > Tepidisphaerales > Tepidisphaeraceae > PALSA-1353. The sequence continues at coordinate 187,954 of CAVZCA010000003.1, read as the reverse complement.
AACCGCCAAGCGCGGAGATCGCCAAGTAAATTCAACAAAACCCAATTCCCCTTTTTTCATCTGTGTGAATCTTGCTCTGTCTCGATCCTAGCATAATGTGCATTAAAGATATTTGCGCGATGACGCGACTATTGCTACACCATGCAGGATGGAAACCTGTAAATCGCCACGGACGGTGCTGAATGCCGCGTACGCGTTGGCAACGGCCTGTCTTAAGAGGGACCGCTCCAAGTTCAGCCGCAAGGATTTTACCGATGCCCAGCTTTTCGCCTGTCTGGTGCTGCGGGAGCATCAAAAAAAGAGCTATCGCGGGCTGGTGGCGCTCCTGCGGGATGTTCCGCAGTGGTGCTCTGACATCGGCCTGACCAAAGTGCCCGACCACAACACATTTTGCCGGGCCTTTCATCGATTGGTCAAGCCGCGAATGATCGAGACGATGCTGAACCTGTCGGTGCGGGCGGCCCAACAGGCGTATCGCCAACAGACGCGTCGCAGCCGAAAAAAAAAGAGGCCCGCGTCATGACCGGTTTGCGGCGTTGGACTCGAGCATGTTCGAATCGCATCACGTGAGCCGGTATTTTGACAACCGGCGACATCAAAGCCGCCTCAAGGCCCGCGGGAAATCCACATCGGCCCAGGCAAATCGCCGGCGATCCAAAACCGCCAGACGGCTGCCCAAGCTCTCCCTGGCGGTGCATGCCGCATCGCATCTGATTCTCGCGGCGCGGGCCACGACCGGCTTGGGCAACGATCATCCCCACTTCATCCCATTGCTGAAACGTGCCGCGTCACGCATGAGCCTGAGTCTGGTGGTGGCGGACGCGGGATACGATTCGGAATCCAACCATCAGGCGGCACGGCGGGATCTGAAGATTCGTTCGTTGATCCCGGCGACGTGCGGACGGCCGGGAAAGCCGAGAGGATATTATCGCCGCCTTATGCGACGACGGCTGCAACGGAACCCGGACAAAAAGCATTACGGACAACGCTGGCAGGTTGAGACGGTCAATAGCATGGTAAAGCGGAACCTGGGTTCAGCGTGTCGGTCGCGGACGGCGTGGGGCCGTAAGAGAGACCTGCTTTTGCGTGTAATCACCCACAACCTCATGATCGTCGCGAATCTATGAGCGTTGAGACAGAGCATGTGAATCTGATTTAAATCTGTGGCTAAACATTCTTCTCTTTATCTTCTTGGCGATCTCGGCGTCATGGCGGTTCAACCATCTTCTCTTTTTGGGATATAATGACCCCCATGGACCGCGACCACCTCTTCAATCTCCTCGACCAATTCAACATAGAAACCCCAAGCTGGGGCTACGCCGACACCGGAACCCGCTTCGGCAAATTCCTCCAGCCCGCCGCAGCCTCCACCATCGACGAAAAACTAGCCGACGCCGGAATCGTCCACCGCTTCACCGGCTGCTGCCCCAGCGTCGCCGTCCACGTTCAGTGGGACTTCTCCGTTGGCGTCGATGCCACCGCAACAGCCGCCGTCGCCGCAAAGCACGGCGTCCGCATCGGCTCCATCAACCCAAACTTCTTCCAGGATCAGGTCTACAAATTCGGCTCGGTCTGCAACCCCGACGAACCCGCCCGCATCCACGCCCATCGCCACATGATGAGCTGCATCGCCATCGCCAAAGCCGTCAAGAGCAACCTCCTCAGCCTCTGGTTCGCCGACGGCACCAACTACCCCGGCCAGGACGATCTCTCCGAACGCAAAGAGCGAATGCACGGCGCCCTCCGCCAGTGGCACCAGGCTATGCCCCCCGGCATGAAAATGCTCATCGAATACAAACCCTTCGAACCGGCGTTCTATCACACCGACATCGCCGATTGGGGCATGAGCTATGTCTTCGCAAAAGACGCCGGCCCAAATGCCCGCGTCCTCGTCGATACCGGCCATCACCTCCCCGGCCAAAACATAGAACACATCGTCGCGTTCCTGCTCGACGAAGAAATGCTAGGCGGCTTCCATTTCAACGACCGAAAATACGCCGATGACGACCTCACCATGGGCAGCATCGACCCCTATGCCGCCTTCCGCATCTTCCACGAAATCCGCAGCGCCGCGGAATTACACAACCGCGATGTGTCAGAAATCGCCTACACGATCGATCAAAGCCACAACTTAAAACCAAAGATCGAAGCCATGATCCAGACTGCCATCACCGCGCAGGAGTTGTATGCCAAGGCCTGCCTGGTAAACCGCCAAAAACTCCGCGACGCCCAAACCGAGATGAACGTCGTAGATGCCGAGCAATGCTTGAAAGACGCCTTCTTCACCGATGTCAGCTCGCTCTTGGCAGATTGGCGAAAAAAGAAAAACCTGGACCCCGACCCATTGAAGGCCTACCGCGCCAGCGGCTACGAAGCCAAAGTAGCCACAGAACGAGAAGCCTCCCGCGCCGCCCGCAACGCAAAATCCCCCGATTCCTTTGCGTGACCAAAATCAAAAACATTTGTAAGCCTCGCACACCCACCGATTGATGACAGTTCACAAAAGAAGGCACTGCATCCTCATTTAGCCCGCGGTGAACACACCGCGGGAGGGGAGCCCCTTCGCGAGCATGAGCGCGCATTTTTCCCGCCAAAACCATTGACAACCATCTCTGGCAAAAGAAACTATTTAAGGTAGCCCCGACGCTGGGGGCGGCAAACCGAGAATCCAATCCCATGAACCCTAAAATAGCGATCGGTTGCGGCTTCCTCCTTGCAATAGTATTGGTATGTTTTGAAAGCCAATTATTCCTCAGTCCAATTTTCTGGACGTTTTCCGTCATCTTCTTCATTCCGCTTTTACAAAGGCTGCGCTGGTCATTCATGTCGATCAAGACAACTTCAGATGATCCGCCTCGGTTTGAAGGCCCGTGGAAGAACCTGCGAATTGATTCGTTCACCGGATATGTTCGGGGCTCGGCAAAGCGAAGCGACACATCGGTTAGTGGCGAGGTCCACACGGTTGTTGGCATGCCTTCCACGGGGGGTAACAGAGTTGAAGGCAGTGTCTCATCGAGGACCACCGTCACCGACTCATTCCGGTTGGTGGACACTCGGAACAAACAGGAGAGCAATTTCGAGTTGCGTGATTACAACGTTCAGTTGTGGGAAAATCAGCTTGTATCTGTTGCGTGGGCCGTTCCCAAAGGCAAGAAGGAAGGCCCGTATTTTGTAGTTGTCAATCATTCCTCGGGCGACCGGTTTTTTAAGAGAGGGGATTGGTGGAAAATCGCTCAGCCGGGCATGAACGGGTGCCTGGCTTCTATATATCTTCTACCCAGCATTTTCTTGGCGTTTAATTTCATCGCCATTATGGTCTTGGCGGCAGCAACTGAAGCTCAACTGTCGCGGTTTAAAAGTTCGGGGATTCAGCCTTTGATTGAAGTCCTTAATCAGAGGGCAAAGGAACTGGGTCCGCCTGCCTCCGTTTAGTGAAAATTCTAAGGGGTCGAGACAGGGCAGGTCGAGAGTCTTTGATTGATCTCGCGGAAATCAAAAAAATTAAGCCCCGCCGGATTTTTCCAAAAAAACACCCCCAAAATCTTGGTAACAACTTACCTGTTGCACTCCCCCACAATCCCTAGCCGTTGAGAAGCTTGCGGGAGAGGGAAATTGTTGCCCAAGCACTCAGGGCGGCGAGAAAACCGTACATGGCAACCGTTCGGATGTCTGGATGGGAGACGATGGACAAAATAGTTAGAGCGAGAAACCGTAGGCCCAATATCAACGAAAGCGAAAACGCTATCTTCAATAGGACGGTTTCTCTGGTCGATCTTTTTGGTTTGGGAGTAGGCGATTTGTAATCGGGATGGCGGGGATAATCCACGACGGCTAACTCCGCTTGCGTGTCTTTCGTCCGGTCTTTGCTTTGGATTTGCTGGGGTGGGCTTGGGGGGCTTTGAATAGCTTGCTGGCGGCTGACAGGAATCGCGTTGCGGCTTCCGGTCCTTCATTGAAGTCTGCGGGGCCAAGGTGCGATTTGCCGAGCGGTGACGATGATTTGGGGGGCACGAGGACAGTATATCATCGAATTTCTATTTGCGCCAGATTCAACCCATATATTTTGACAGCGCAATGTGATTGCGGATCAAATAGGGGATATGCCAGACATCATAAAATGCGGGGAAATCCAAAGGGGTCGCGGAAATCCAAAGGGGTCGGAAATCCAAAGGAGTCGCGGAAATCCAAAGGGGTCGGAAATCCAAAGGAGTCGCGGAAATCCAAAGGGGTCGGGAAATCCAAAGGGGGGAAATCCAAAGGGGTCGGGAGTCTTTGATCTATCTCGCGGAAGTAAAAAAATTAAGCCCCTCCGGATTTTTCCAAAAAAACTAAACCCTTCACCCCACGGCCCCTCATGTAGAGGAGAAGTTTTTTTCCCAGGAAAAGTGCTCGAGAAAACCCTTTGGATGTGGACCCTGAAATTTCAAATCTGAACCGCAATTTTCTTAGGAAATATGCCATTCACGCCTTGAATATCGAAGCGCGGGCGTCTATATTTGCATTATGACGCAAATAAGCAAACAAAGACCGTTAACTCCAAAGTTGGCCGCTCACTGCTGCGGTCCGATTGATGATCTTCTGGACGCGGAACTTTTTAAGGGCCTTTGCGATCCTACGAGATTGAACCTGCTTGCGTGCCTGTCCAAATGCGGACGAGCTTGTTCGGTGAGCGAAGTCGCCGATTGCTGTTCCGTCGATTTCTCCGTGGTATCGCGGCACCTGGCTCTCTTGGAGCGGGCGGGCATCGTGGAGTCAACCAAAGAGGGTCGAACTGTCTTTTACGCGGTGAAATATGTCGAATTGAGTGCAAAGCTGCGGGCTCTTGCTGGCGCTATAGAAAGCTACGATCCTTCTTCAAAGCGTGGCAAGGGAAACGACGGTTGTTGTGCCCGCAAATAAACAAAAGCTGCGTGTATTATTCCTTTGCACGGGAAATTCCTGTCGAAGCCAAATGGCCGAGGGTTGGGCGCGTTATCTGAAAAACGACAGCATTGAACCGTACTCCGCTGGCGTCGAACCTCACGGCATAAACAAGCTGGCGATCCAGGTGATGAAGGAAGCGGGAGTCGATATCAGCCGCCAACATTCCAAGCATGTCGAGGAACTCAAAGCCGTGCCGTTTGATTTTGTCGTCACGGTTTGCGATGACGCTCATGAATCCTGTTCGATCTTCCCTGCCAAAACGAAGATGGTTCATGTCGGCTTCGATGATCCGCCACGACTGGCGAAAACCGCCAGGAGCGAGGAAGAGGCTAAGGGGCATTATCGTCGAGTTCGGGATGAGATTCGGCAGTTGATCGAGCACTTTGATGAACATATCACCGAGACGATCACAGGAGCATGACCATTGAAGCCCTGTTTCGCCGAATTCTTTGGCACGTTTGCCTTGGTCTTTGCTGGCACTGGAGCGGTCATCATTGATGCTGTCACGCGGGGCAACGTGACCCACGCGGGAATCTCCATCACCTTCGGGCTCATCGTCATGGCGATGATCTACGCGGTCGGCGGCGTTTCGGGAGCACATTTCAATCCTGCGGTGACCTTTGGTTTTTCCATCGCGGGACGATTTCAGCCGCGATGCGTCGTTCCTTACATCGCTAGCCAACTCGCGGGCGCCATCCTTGCAAGCAGCTTGCTTCGGTTTTTGTTTGGCAATGTTGCCCATCTTGGTGCGACTCTACCGATTGCATCTGTGATGCAATCGTTCGTGCTTGAAGTGGTTCTAACCGCCATCCTGATGTTTGTGATCCTCTGCGTGGCGACCGGATCAAAAGAGCAGGGTCTGATGGCGGGCATCGCTATTGGCGGCACCGTCGGGTTGGAAGCGATGTTTGCTGGCCCGATCTGCGGAGCCTCCATGAACCCTGCCCGCTCCATCGCACCGGCGCTCGTCTCCGGACATTTGGCGTCTCTTTGGATTTACATCATAGCGCCGCTCATTGGGTCGGCCATTGCCGTGCCGTGTTGGCTTTGTGCCCGTTCATAGCGGCCTCATAGGGATTGGATGGAGAGTCTTCGATTGATCTCGCGGAAGTAAAAAAAATTAACCCCCGCCGGATTTTTCCAAGAAAAACCCAGCCAAAACCTTCACCCATTGCACTCTTAAATAGAGGAACCAATGCTTTGTCTCGAAGCTCATAGGTTTTCGATAATCATCAGGTTGTGAGTAATCGCGCGTAACAAGAGGTCTCTTTTGCGACCCCACGCACCGCGTGATCGGCAGGCCGAACCGAGATTCCGCTTGACCATGCTATTGACGGTTTCCACTTGCCAGCGTTGCCGGTAATGCCTTAAGTCCCGTTCGTTTTTCATCCGTTGCCGCATGAGGCGGCGGTAATATCCCGATGGCGGACGTGTTCCCGGCTGTCCGATCGTCGCGGGGATCAGCGAACGAACCTGCAACTCTTGGCGGGCCGCCCGGTGATTGAATTCAGAGTCGAATCCCGCATCGGCCACCACGAGGCCCAGGCTCATGCGTGATGCGGCACGCCGCAGCAAGGGGACAAACTGCGGGTGATCGATTCCCAGCCCGGTCGTCGCCCGCGCCGCGAGGATCAGATGCGTCGCGGCGTGCACGGCCAGCGAGAGCTTGGGCAGTCTCTTCACGATCCGGGCGATGCGGCGATTCGCCCTGAATTTCCGGTGCTTTTTACGGGCTTCGAGCCGACTTTTATTACGCCGCTTATCAAAATACCGGCTCACATGATGCGGCTCGAACATGCTGGAGTCTAATGCCGCGAGCCGGTCCTTGGGCCTCGGTTTCTTTTTTTTCGCCGGGGTTGGGCCAACTGGGCCGCATGCACCGACAGGTCCAGCATCGTCTCAACCATGCGAGGTTTGACCAGCCGATGAAACGCCCGGCATAGTGTGTTGTGATCGGGCACCTTCGTCAGGCCGATATCACGGCACCATTCCGGACAGTCCTCCAAGAGCGCTACAATTCCGCGATAACTCTTTTTCTGGTGCTCGCGCAATACCAGACAGGCGAATAGTTGAGGATCCGAAAAATCTTTGCGGCTGAACCTCGAACGAGGCTTAAGACATGCCTCCCCCAACGCATACGCGGCATTCAATACCTTCCGTGGTGATTTGCAGGTCTCCATCCTGCATCTTTTATCAATGGCTCGGACGTCGCGCTACCGAACATGCGCCGAACTTGCGAAGGTTTGAGACAAAGCAAGGAACCAATGTTTTTCGATTACCCCAACTCCAATGCCGGCGCGACCGAATCCCCTGCTCGCTCATCTCGCATTTTTGACCGCGCCAAAACCTTCACCCACCCCCACGAAAATATGGGAACTTATGGGCACTTCTGGGAACAAATGGGAACCCAGCGCGTACTAAACCTTCACCTCGAACCCGTAGAGACTAATCGTTTAAAACGGGAGATTCCGAGACATTGCGAGATACGCGGAAGCAACCGCAGCGCAAAAAATAAAAACCCAAAACCCCAAAAACTCAACGCAATTTAACTTTTAGCCGGCGGGCTTGCCCGCCGCGTCCCCCAACCAAGCCTAAGTACAGATGGAGCGCCCTTTTTCCAATTCAATGCCCGACTCACAAGCCGGTCTTCACAGGAACATTGCCTAAAACCGGAAAATTCCGGAAATTTTCGGACAATCTCAGACATGGACGAGCCGCTAGGAATATAAATCTGGATAAGGTTATTACTTCCCACTGCCGAATGGACGGAGCTGGCACATAGCTTAAGATATGTCGTAAGTCGGTGCGAAGCCGACATGACCGCAAGCGGTTTATGCTATGTAAAAATAGCAATTGGTTCGTCATACCGGAGACACCCAATGATGCAGCACCTTTTTACCGCGTTTAAGTCGATTGCCATTGTGAGCATTAGCTTTGCCTGCGGGATCACTCAGGCGGACGTGGATTCTCATCCAATCCATTTGGACGCGCCAGTCGGGATGCTCAAGGCTTCCGGGACATCGCTTTCAGATGTCATCAATCAAATTCAAGTAAGCAGCGGCGATCCGATTCTCGTCAACTGGGCTGCCTTAAAGCAGGTGCATATTACGGAAAATCTGCCGGTGACGATCGACATCTCAAATTTGCCTGTAAATAAGGCTCTAACCCAGCTTTTGGATACAGTTGGCGGCTCCCATATCAAGCTCGCATATACGACGGACAACAACGCCATCATCATCACCACCGCGGCAGAGTTGTCCAAGAATGTTGTGACGCGTGTCTATGATATTCACGCCGCGTTCAAAAACGATTCTTCACATGCAAGTACCCTCGACTCGATCACCCGCCGCGTAAGAGGTCTTGATCCCCTGTCATGGCGTGATGCCGGTGGTGGCGACTACGGCTCAATATCCGAATACAATGGCCAACTCATCATTACTCAAACACCAGAACTGCAAACACGCATTGCGGCAGAAATCAAAGACATCGTTTCTGCGATCAAGTAAAACAAAGATCGATCGACAGAACACAACCGAAACCTTCACCTCGAATCCCTTGGCAGAGGAGTAAGACTCTCTCTTCGCCGCTCGCCCGCACCCAGCGTCATCCATCCCACAGAAAATGGATGCCATCTAAACTTTTCTCTTAAACCGGAAACTTTCGGAAAAAGTCGGAAATCCCACTCCCAAACCCCATTTCACCCGTCTCCATTCTCCCCTTCGCGTTCTTGGCGCCTTCGCGGTAAAAATCCGAATTCCACGATACAAAACACGCACAAAACCTTCACTATCTCAAAAACAACTTGCCCGAAGGGCCCTGAGCGAAGTCGAAGGGTCATCGTCGGAACCACAAAACACGCACAAAACCTTCACTATCTCAAAAACAACTTTGTCTTCTTGTCGTCGTGGGAAATTCGCTCAAAAACGCGGGTTTTCCCCTGAATTTAATCCCCTTGATAAAAACCCCTAAAAATAAATCGTAAACTCAATAATCTCCCCATGCACCGTCCCAGTCTTCGGATCTTTCATCGGCTCAAACCACCACGTATAAGCCGCCCGCTGGCACGGCAGATCGATATCATCCGTCCCCGCCGAATGTGAAATCTGCACATCCGTCACATTCCCGCTCTCATCGATCTTCAGGATCATCACGACATACGTCTCATCCATCGCCTGCAAATCCGCGATCGCCGCCGGGCCAAGCCGGGGCAATTGCCGCGCCCGCATCTTCCGCCCCGTCCGCGCCTCGATTTTGCCGCCGATGAATCGGCTCGCGATATGCGAAACCGGAAACGATTCAAAATCACTCGTCGGCACCGGATTCCCCGACCCCGGCTCCGGCGACCCCGGCTTCCCCCCATTCCCGCCGCCTCCCGAATTCGCCGCCGCCTGCTCCGATCCCTTTTGCTGATTCACCGGCTGCTGACTATCCGGCGATCCCGTCGCCGGCGCATCGCTCTTCGACACCTGCTTCGGCGGCTGGATCGGCATCGGCCCGCTCGACAGCGGATCAAACACATTATCCGTCCCCGCCGAATTGCTCTTCGCCACCGACCCGGCCGGCGGCGCTTTAGTGACCCGTGGCGTCGATTGCGCCAGCGCCGATTCCCGCGATCCAAAAACCGCCGCCGCGCTTTTCGTCGCCGATTTCGTTCCCGCCGGCGCCCGTCCCCGTTATCGCCGCGAAGAGTCTGCTCGAGTTGCCGGTTCGACCCCTTGCCGCCGAATCCAGCCTGATCGCGCTGCATCGCCGCCTGTTCCTGCCGAGCATCCGCTATCGCCGACTCCATCGGCTGCTGCCCCGGCGCGGTGTTGATCGATTCCCCGTGAGAATTATGCTCCCCCAATCGGTCCGCCGGATCATCGTGCGGCGGAGCCGGCGCAACCTGAGCCCGCGCCTGCGGCCCCTGAAGCCACCACCCCAAATCCCGCCGCGCCGTCCGCACCCCAAACCCCAGCAGCGCCAGGTGTGCTCCCAGCGCGACCAAGAGTGCCATCAAAATGGTTGGATCCCGCCGCTTCATCCGAACATCCGTAGTTCATTCTGCATCGCCCCGGCTCAAATATCCAATCGCCTCCTCCACAGACTCAGCCACGAAAAAAAGTTTCCGGCATTCCGCATTAATGAAATGATGCTCGATCCCATGCTCGATCATCGTCAAGAGCGGCGTGTAATACCCCGCGACATTCAGCAGCACGATCGGCTTGCGATGAAAACCCAGTTGCCGCCCAACCACAACTTCAAAAAATTCTTCAAACGTCCCAAGCCCGCCAGGCAGCGCGATCATCGCGTCGCACCGGTCCTCCAGCATTCCCTTCCGATGCCGCATGTCACGCGCAACCACCATCTCGTCGCACCGTTCGTTCACAACATCCGGCTTCATCATCCGCTCGGGAATAATGCCGACCACTTTCCCCCCAGCCGAGCAAGCCCCATCCGCGACATTTCCCATCAATCCCGCCCGGTCTCCCCCATAAATCAATCCCCAGCCGCGCTGCGCAATCGCCCGCCCCAGCGAATTCGCCGCCTCCCGATAAACCTCCGCCAGCTTCCGGCTGCTCGCACAATAAACCGTCACGTTCTTAATCATTTGATGTATTTCTTCTCCCTGAAATATTCAATCGCATCGATAGTCCGGCTGAAGACTTTCGTCGCCGTCTCCGTGATGAACGGCGAAGGCATCGCCTTGCACGCCCAGATCACATAAACCTCTTTGCCCCCTTCAAACGCATGGTGCAATTCCCGTTCGACGCCGCTCGACAAACCCGGCTTTCCATTCGGCAATTCCGGAACCAGGCTGATGATCATGTCGCTCTGATCCACCATCTTGAAATCCCGTGCATAAATCTGCCCCAGGATATCCCCGCTGATCTGCGCCACATCCGCCGTCTTCAGCGTGATCGGCCCTTCAGGCCCATGGGCTTCGATGGTCGTCCGCCCCTGCTCCAGCGCCTTCAGCGCCATCATATGCAGCGACAAATTCATCCACGTCCGCCTGGATCAAAGCAGACGAAATGCTCCGTCAGATCTGCTTTGAATCTCTCGATCTCCGCCATCGTGTTCGGCAAGTCCATCACATGGCTCATCGGAAAACTCAGATACACCCGCTTCTTGGCCGGCTCAAACAGCAGGCTGTACATCGTCTTCACCGTCATCACATTCCGGCCGCGGCTGACCATATAAAAATGCCCATACCCGCTCGAAATGTTGGCGATGATCTCCGTCGCCAGCAACTCCTCCTCGCGCCAAACCATGATGTCTTTCAGCGAATGATCCAGATCGTGATCGCGCAAAAGCCGCTGATGCACCGATTCAGCATTGTCCAGCAGCGTCAGGTAGTAATCAGCACGAAGCGATTTGATCTGATCGAAATCAAACGCTGAAAACAGCCCATGCCGCCAGCGGAACGTCGCGTGCGAATTCACGATCACATGCTCATGCTTGTCCGCGATCCGCAAAATCTCTTTGAACACCGCCCGCCGAAGCGCATTGAGCCGGGTGATCGGCAGATTCAGAATCCTGCCCGCCGGCACATCCGGCGCCTCCGCGTACATCATCTTTCCAACATGACATACTTCCACGTCCAATCCGTGCCGCACCGCCTCAGCCTTCACGGCTTCCAGGTAGGGCCCCTTTTCCACGCCGACTTGTCCTGTAACGAAAGCTCTCATATGAATGGATCATAGCACGAGATGGCCCGCGGCTCATCGTCTGGACGAACAACCGCGATGTCCATACAATGCCCTAACACCGCCGTTGCAGCAACGCATACGGTTGTGCCGATAACTCGATAAGCAATGCCACGGCAAGGAGGACCGATTCAATGCCACCATCCCTCGATCACGAAGCTGACGATCTGTTCGACGCCAAACCGGTAGCACTGGCGGAGCCGCCGCAAAAAATGTCATCATCCCCCCAAATGCCCTCCTCCCGTCGCATCAAAACCGTCCGGCGCGAAACCGCCGAGACCATGGCGACGAAGCAAAAGGATATCTCCGTCAGCGAGTTCTTCGCCAAGAACCGCCATCTGCTCGGCTTCGATAATCCCCGCAAAGCGCTCCTGACCACGGTCAAGGAAGCCGTCGATAATTCCCTTGATGCCTGCGAAGAAGCCGGCATTTTGCCGAATGTCACCATCATCATCGAAGACCTCCAGCCGGATCGCCCGGCCACCGCCAAGCAATCGCGCTACCGCGTATCGGTGATCGACAACGGCCCCGGCATCGTACGCAAGCAGGTCGAAAACGTCTTCGGCCGGCTCCTCTACGGCAGCAAATTTCACCGCCTCAAGATGAGCCGCGGCCAGCAGGGCATCGGCATCAGCGCCGCCGGAATGTACGGCCTCATCACCACCGGCAAGCCCATGGTGATCCACACCCGCCCTCACCACAAAAAGCCCGCTCACCACATCGAGCTGGCGATGAACACCAAAACCAATCGCGCAGAGGTGACTCACGACAAAGAGACGGGTGATTTTCCGCCAGAGCGGTTCAGGAAACTCAGCGCAGGCACGCGCGACGCCGCCTTTTTAAATTCCGAAGATTTCACCACCGGCACCAGCGTCAGCATCGAACTGGAAGGCCGCTATCAAAAAGGCCGCGGCAGCGTTGATGAATTCCTCGAGCTCTGCGCCATCGCCAACCCGCACGCCCGCATCACATTCGTTCCGCCCACCCGCGTCAGCGCCGACGAGCAGGAAGAATTACCCCTCACCGAGGCCGTGAAGGACGCCGTCGAAGCAACCTCCGAGCAACTGAGCCAGCCACCGCGCCCACTGGCGTCGATCCAACACTCGCGACAACCGAAAAAGACGGCATCATTTTCTTCCCGCGCGGAACCGACCAGCTTCCGCCCGAAACCAACGAAATCCAGCCGCATCCCAAGGGGATCGAGCTTGGAATCCTCATCCAGATGCTCAAGGATTACGAGGATGCCAACCGCGGCGGAGGGACGCTCTTTAACTTCCTCCAGGAAATGTTCAGCCGCGTCAGTTCCGGCAAAGCCAGTGATTTCTGCAAGGCCATCGGCGTTCACAGCCGGACCAAAGTCGGCGATCTCGAGCCGCAGCAGGTCGAAAAGCTATTCAAGGAATTCCAGGAATCCAGGCTTCCGCCGCCGCCGACGGACTGCCTCGCCCCCATCGGCGTCCGCCAGCTACTGGCCGGCATGCTCAAAGGCGTCAAAGCCGAGTTCTACGCCGCCAGCAGCCGCCAACCCGAAGTCTATCGCGGCCGCCCGTTCCAGATCGAAGCCGCCATCGCCTTCGGCGGCGAACTCCGCGCCGACGATTCCGCCCGCGTCATTCGCTTCGCCAACCGCGTCCCTCTCCTCTTCCAGCAAAGCGCCTGCAGCAGCTTCAAAGCCATCGCCGAAACCGGCTGGAGAAATTACAGCCTCACCCAACCCCGCGGCAGCGTCCCGATCGGCCCGCTCGTCATCATGATCCACATGGCCAGCGTCTGGGTTCCCTTCACCAGTGAATCCAAGGAGGCGATCGCAGACTACGACGAAATCCGCAAAGAAATGAAGCTAGCTCTAATGGAATGCGGCCGCAAACTCGGCACCTATCTCCGCAAGCGACAAAAAATGCAGCGCGCAAGCCGCGAGGCGCGATGTCTTCGAGCGCTACATCGGCGAAATCAGCAAAGCCATCCACGCCATCAACGGCACCGATGCCAAAAAGCTATACGAAAAACTTCTGCTCGAAGCCCGCAAGCGAACCGCCATCGCCGATGCGCAGCTGGACGAAGAAGGCAAAACCATCCAGAAAGACGAAACCGAGGAATTGAAGGACGATGAGGGCGTCGTCATGGTCCAAAGCCGCGCGGCCCACCTGACCGAAGCCGCCCCCGCGGACGCCGAACCAGCCGAGCAGGGCGACCTCGTCCGCCTGCGGAAGCCAAAAAAGTCCCCGAAACGGCCCGTGGCGGACGATGGGTTGTTTTGATCATTCAGCCCAAAGAGTAGGCCCTTTATCTGCTATAATTTAGATATGAAAATCAAAGTTGTCATTCACGATGCGGAAGAGGGCGGCTTCTGGGCTGAGGTTCCATCTATTCCCGGTTGCGCAACGCAAGGCGACACATTCGAGGAACTCCTTCAGAATCTTTATGAAGCGATTGAAGGATGCCTGAGCGTTGATCTCGACGAGCCAAAGTCCTCCGATGAAGGACGCGTGTTTGAGATCGCGATATGAAGCAAGTGTCGGGCAAAGAGATGGCTCGGCTCGTTGAACGGCACGGTTGGTTGCTGCTTCGCATCAACGGCAGTCACCACATTTACGGACGCGTCGGAAGCATTGTGCGGTTATCGATTCCAATTCATGCAAATCGTCCATTAAAGACCGGATTGTTGCGTCATTTGCTAAAACAAGCCGGTCTCACCGAAACCGATTTTTGATTCAAAGGACCCGTCGTATCGGCGGAGAGGATCACCATGGCAAAGAAAAAAACCAGCGCCGCAAACAGCAAACGAATCCGCGAGCGGGACAAATCCACCCTCGGCAAGATCGTCGATCTCGCCGATGAAGTCTCCACCGACGCCTTCAAAGGCCGCGACATCGCCGTCGCCATCCCCGCCCGCACCCGCTCCAACACCATCTGGAACAAAAAACGCCGCATCCTTCAAATGGGCGACGCCAAGGCCAGCCGGGAACTCTTCAATCTGAACCAAGCCAAGCAGTTCATGCAGACCATGCTTCACGGCAACAGCATCAAAGAGCTGATCGCCGCCGAAAAAACGCTCAGCCTACGCGGAATGTTCTACAAAGGATTGCACACGATCCAGGGAACCAAGGGCGAAAAAACCTTCGCGGCCCAGGACGAATCCGACGGCATTCTGGAAGATCTCGAAGTCGCCCTCGGCACGCTTCGCGAAGATCTCCACATCTTCGCCGAGAACCGCGGCGCGATGGTTGGCAATATCACCATCGTCGATAAGGGAGATGAAATTGATTGCCGCCGGATGGGCAGCGGGGGATACGCCATCCCCAGCATCACCGAAGCGGACATCATCCAATTCAAAAAGATCGACGCTGATTTCGTCTTGCACGTCGAAAAAGGAACGGTCTGGAACCGTTTCAACGAAGACCGCTTCTGGGAGACGCACAACTGCATCCTCACCCACGGCGGCGGCCAACCCCCGCGCGGCGTGCGACGGCTTCTCCAGCGCTTCAGCAGCGAAATGAAGCTCCCCATCATCTGCCTGCTCGATTGCGATCCGTGGGGGCATTACATCTATAGCGTCATCAAGCAGGGCTCCATCAGCCTCGCCTTTGAAAGCGAACGATTGGCCATTCCCACCGCGACATTCCTCGGCATTCGCGCCAAAGATTACGTCCAATGCGGCCTGACCGACGACGTGCAGATCGAGCTCAACGAAAACGACAAAAAACGGGCCGGCGAAATCGCCAATTATCCCTGGTTCAAGGAAAACAAAGGCTGGCAAAAGGAAATCCAGCAGATGCTGACCAACGGCTTCAAGATGGAAGTCGAGTCCCTCATCACCAAGGACATCAGCTACGTCACCGAAGAATACGTCCCCGAGCGCCTGAAGAAAAAGGATTGGCTGGACTAGGCATCGTTGGAACCCATCGAGGGTCGCGTCTAGAATGCGGCCCCGATGTTCATCCGATTGTCCAAATCCTTCCACTTCGAGGCGGCCCACCATCTGCCCTCGTTTCCCGAAGGCCACAAATGCCGCCGCCTGCACGGCCATTCCTTCCATTTCGATGTCATCGTCGAAGGGGAAGTCGCGCCAGCCAAGGGATTCCTTATCGATTATGGCGACATCCAGAAAGCCGCTGAGCCGATCGTCAAACGCCTCGATCATTACCTTCTGAACGAAATCGAAGGCCTCGCCAATCCAACCAGTGAAATCCTCGCGATATGGATTTATGATCGCCTGAAGCCGGCGCTGCCGCAGCTTTCAGCCATCATCGTTCGCGAGACCTGCACGTCCTCTTGCGAATACCGCGGCCCAGGCTCGGCTAACTTCAGGTGACCATGGCTAAATTTCCTCCCATCTCGTCAACCGGTGAACCCGGCCAAAAGAAAACGTTCTGGGAAAATCTCGTCGTCTACACACCCGTCGTTCTCACCGTGCTGGCGACGGTGCTGGCCGGAATTTCTTCCAGCGAGATGAGCGCCGCACAATATTTCCGTTCCATCGCCGCACAGATGCAATCCAAAGTTTCCGATCAATGGAACTTTTTCCAGGCCAAGCACCTGCGCGAGGAACAAGCGCTCAGCACGATCCAGCTCCTTCAAAATCTGACCCAGCCCACTCCGCTCGATGCGCAAAGTCTGCAAGCGGCCGGCCAGCATTTAACCGATCAAATGAGGCGGGCGATTATCGAAACAGTGGATACTTCCAATGCAATCGCTCCCAATACAGCCGCCTCCAAGGAACTGACGGATTGCACCGATCGCGTCATCTATCTCATCAAGCAGTTGAATGAATCAACGACTCGGCCCGATACGGCCAGTGCGATGACCAGCTTCTTTCGCGGCGACATGCCCAAGATCCAGGATGAGCCGATCGCCGATCAGGCGATCATCGATTCCATCCATGCCATAAATAACCGAGTTCCTGAGGTTGACCTGGAGCGGCAAGCCGGCCAAATCGACCAGGACAGCCTCGATCGCGCGGTCACAGCCGCCAGCGACAACGCCGTCGCGTTCGACAATGCCATCACCAGTTCGCAGCAGCAAGTCAATCAATTCATGGCCGTCTTTGACGAGATCAGCCAGAAGACTGCTATGTTCGGACGAACCGCCCGCTGGGTCACCGACCAGGTGAACGGAAACGTCTTCGACAAATCCACGGTTTCCGTTCAGGACATCGCCGGCCAACTCAATGCCGCTTTCAGCATCGCTCGTTTGCGTTTCAATTCCGCCCGCTACGATCGCGACGCCCGCTACAATCAGGTCCTGGCCGAGCTATATGAAGTCCGAGTCCGCAAAGAAAGCTACCTGTCCGAACGCCACCGCCTGCGCAGCAAGGAATTCTTCTACGTCATGCTCGCCGCCCAGACAGGCGTAACCATCGCGACCCTCTCCCTCGCCGTAAGGCGAAGGATGATCCTATGGGGTTTCGCCGTAGCGGCCGGCCTGGCAGCAGTTTCCTTCGCCGCATACGTCTACCTTTTCGTTTGATTGCAGAAGGCAGTCCAGAACTTTTTCAGGCCAGCCAACGGGTCACGCGGCGGAAACGCCTCTTCCTATTCGAGTAAGCGCCGCCGATCGTCACGAAGCGCGAAACCGATTATCCTTTCTCTAGAGCCGATTTCATCGGGTCGTAGCGGTGTATCCACAATGCTGTATGAACGCCATGGCGTCGTCGGGTGTCACCGCACGCAGGACCTTGTCGATTCCGATGAACAGGCCTTCGACGGTTCGCTCGGCCATCGAGCGGAGCAGGCGTTTCATTGTGGAGATCGCCATTTCGATCGGATTGAAGTCCGGAGAGTACGGCGGCAGGCGAAGCACCGAGCAGCCGGCGGCTTCGATCAGGTGGTCGATGTGCGGTGATTTGTGCGCCGGCAGGTTGTCCAGCACCACGATCTGTCCCGCCTCTAACTGCGACGCCAGTTCGTCCCGCACGAACACGAGGAACGTTTCGGTGTCGGTTGCTCCGTCAAAACTGGCGGCGGCGACTATTCCCCGGATGCTCATGGCGGCGATGGTGCTGATCGTCTTCCAGTGACCGTGTGGAACACGGCACACCGCACGCTCGCCGGCCAACGCCAGCGCGTAGGTGGGCGTCATCTGCGTGTTCGCGCCGAATTCGTCCAGAAAAACGAGTCTCTCCAGGCTTATGCCGGCAAACTGCTCGAACCAGGGGTCACGCTTTTGTCTGACGTCCGGCCGATCTTGCTCCGCGGCATGGACCGACTTTTTTTTCGCGTGAACCCCAGCTTACGCCGCGCCCGCAGGACAGTCGGTTCACTGACTTTGTTATTCAGGGCCGCCGCCAGTTCCCCCAGCGTCATGTCCGGCTTTTGCAGGATGAGTTCCCGGAGCCGGTTCAGGTCCGCGTCGTCGAGCTTGCTGGTATCGGGACGCTGCGGCGGCCTGGGCTCGAGTGATCCGGTCTCGCGTTCCCGCTGCAGCAGTCGCCGGACCCATGACGCGGAACAGTTGTATTCCTCCGCCACTTCGATCGACGACCCGCACGCCTCATACGCCGTAACGACCGCGAGCCGGAATTCCATCGGATACGCCATCAAACCTCCGTGTCAGATCACGCGGAGATTACACGATCCGGCAGCAGGGCGACTACAGGCCGATGAAATCGGCTCTAATTAATTTGTGTTACCGGACGAAATATACATATGTATAGTCGCCTCAATTTCTTGCCGATGTGATCCATGTCGTTTTGGAGGCGCAAGCAATGTCATCGTGGGTCGCTCCGGCAGTAGCCGCTGAAATCTGGGGAGTCAGCGTTGAACATGTTCTGGCCGGAATCGCAAACGGGTCCATCCCCTCGCACGTCGACGGACAATTCCTGTTCGTAGACATGGCCGGAATCGGCTTTCCCCGCTCCACCCCGCGCCCCGAACCAGCCATCAACAGTGACGAACTGCAAGCCCTGACCTTCCAGCCTGCCGCCGAAATCGAAGATTCAATCGAGCCAGACGAAGAGGCTATCGCCGAGGAAGAGGACGACTCATCCCGCGACATCGGGCAATGGCGCACCACCCGCCAGCAGGCATCCCACACCCGCCGCCCTCCGCAATCCGAAGCCGCCTGACCTTCCCAACGTCCGCTAATGTATCTTGATTTCATCCAGCCCCGGAGCCGGCGGAGGATATTTCAAATTCAACTTTTCCATCGCCCGCACGATCGTGTCCGAAAGCACCCAGTTCCTGAACCATTTATGATCGGATGGCACCACATACCACGGCGCCTCCTCGGTCGAGCAATACCGCAGCGCATCTTCAAACGCTTCGGTGTATTCATCCCATCGTTTCCGTTCCTGAAGGTCCGCCGGATCGAATTTCCAATGCTTGTTCTTGTCTTCAAGCTGCGCTTCCAGCCGTTTTTTCTGCTCGGATTTGGAGATGTGAAGGAAGAACTTCAGCACCAGCGTATTCTCCGCCGTCAGCAGTCGCTCAAAGTCGTTGATCTGGTCATATCGCTTTGACCAGACTTCCTTCGGAACCAGTTTATGCACGCGTTCCACAAGCACGCTTTCGTAATGCGAGCGATTGAAAATCTCCATCATTCCCTTGGATGGACAGGCCATATGATGCCGCCATAAAAAATCGTGCGACTTCTCCAGATGGCTCGGAACCTTAAAACTGTTGACGTTGCATCCCTGCGGATTCACGCCGCTGAACACATGCTCGATCGCCCCGTCTTTCCCGCCCGCGTCCATCGCCTGCAGCACGATCAGCACCGAATGGCTCGCCGATGCGTACAACAATTCCTGAAGCTCGATCAGTCTCTCAAGGTTCTTCTTGATCGTCGGTCGCGCCTGGTCCTTGTCCTTGAACGGACTGATTTCGTCCGTGGGCCAGTGAGACAAATTCACTTTTTTCCCAGGCTCTACTCGAAACGGCGAATGACTCATATTTTACCTTCAGATATTTCTGAACGCTCTACTGATTCTTCACAAATGGCAATTCCACAACAGCCGCCGGCCGAATCGCCCCCTCAGCCGCGATCCGCATCGCCGTCCCCGGCTTCGCGAACGCGGCTTTGACAATCCCCAGTCCAATCGAAGCGTTCGACAAAACCGGCGAAATCGTGCTGCTGGTCACGCCGCCAATTTGATTCTGCTGATCGTCCATCATCGGCGCCCCCGCGACCGGCAGGGCGTCATCCTGCATTCTGATTCCCACAATCTGCCGCGCCACCTGACCTCGCGCGTGCATCCGCGCAACGATCTCCTGCCCAAGATAACAGCCCTTGGTGAAGCTGACCGCCCGCGGCAATTGTCCCGTTTCCGCCGGCAGAACCGTGTCATCAAAATCAATGCCGAACATTGCACGTCCCGCTTCGATCCGCGTCGTATTGAACACCGCCCATCCTGCGGGCCGGACAGCCCGCTTACCCGGCTCTCCGCTGGAAAACGAAGAAAGGATTTCCATCCAAATCTTCCCGGCACTCTCCGCCGGAACGATGATGTAATATCCCGGGACGCCGCACGGATCATCCCGCCAGATCACCGTCTCAGTCTCTCCAATTTTCGCTGCCCGCGATCCGAGCGTCCCCAACTCTGCCCATCCCGGAATGATCTGCCGCAAAATATCCGCACCCTTCGGCCCATGCAGCGCGATCTGGTGAAACTTTTCCAGCAGGTTCTCGAATTTAATTTTTTCAGAGAAAACATGCTTCTCCAAAACCTCCCGCAATAGCGGAATATTTCGCGCATCAGTTTCCAACAGCGTCCGATCCCCGCGCTCCAGAACATTCACATCAGCCACAATCCGTCCCTTGTTATTCAGCAGAAAAGCATAAACCCCGCTTCCCGCCGAGAGGGGAACCTTCGAATCCTTCACAATCAGTTCGTTGGTTAGGAACCGGTTAAGAAAATCGATCCGGTCCTGCGCCGCTCGCCTCAAGAATCCCCCTCTGCGGAAAGTCGATCAAAGCACAACCCTTCCGTATCGCGGCATATTCCGCCTGCGGCTCCCCAAAGGTAGAGACGATCTCAATCTCCCCATATGGCTGAAACTCCGCCTCAGCCTGTTCGTGTAATTGCCGCAGTGGATTCATGACAGCCTTCAATCTCTCGGGTGCGTCTCCAGCCACGACACCATCGTTTTGCACAGTATGTCAGCCTCGAAATTAAGGGGCCAACCCGCGGCAATCTGCCCCAGCGTCGTCAAACGCAACGTCGTCGGAATCAGCACCACCTCAAACACGTTTCCTCTAACAGCCGCGATGGTCAGGCTCACCCCGTCCAGCGTAACCGAGCCCTTGGGGACGATATATCGCGCCAGGTCAAACGGGGCTTCCACCGTGAATCTCCATTCCTCGCCGCCGGATTTGATGTGGGTCAATACCGCCCGCCCATCCACATGACCCTGAACAAAATGCCCGTCGAGCCGATCCCCGATCTTTAAGGAACGCTCAAGATTCACCTGATTGCCCGGCGTCAGCAGACCCAGATTGGTCCTGTCCAGCGTCTCCTTCACCACGTCAAAGCTGATTTTTCCGGGCGATATTTCAGCCACGGTCAGGCAACACCCGTTGACAGCGATGCTTTCCCCCATCCGTACATCCGGAATATTAACGGCCAGGGCGAGTCGTCGAAAATGCATGGCATCCGACACCTCTGCAATCGTCGCGGTTTTTTCAACAATTCCGGTAAACATGCCGGGCCATTTTAGGTATCCTCTGTCGCGGTGCACATGAAAAAGATTGAGAATCCACAGAATCGGATATAGAGGTTACAATCGAAGCTATGCGTCGAAGCCTGCAAGACATGGTCACAGTCATCACGGGAGCCAGTGCCGGGATCGGCCGGGCTCTGGCGACTGATTTGGCCGGTCGCGGCGGCCGCCTGATCCTGGCGGCCCGGCGTCTGGACCGTCTCGAGGAACTCGCCCGCGATCTCAGCGGCCAGCATTATTGTGTCGCCGCCGATGTCTCTCGCACGGAAGATTGCCACCGCATCATCGCCACCGCCCTCGAAAAATTCGGTCGGCTCGACACCATCGTCTGCAACGCCGGCTACGGCTTCGCCCGCCCCTTCGACGCGATGAGTGAAGAAGACATCCGGCATATCTTCGACACCAATCTGTTCGGCACGATCGAGTGCTGCCGCAAGGCCGTCGCAGCCATGAAACGCCAGGAGCCGCGCGACGGTTTCCGCGGCCAGCTCATGATCGTCTCCAGTGCCTGCGCTCGGCGCGGATTGCCCTATTTCAGCACCTATGCCGCCACGAAAGCCGCCCAGCTCAGCCTCGCTGAGGGATTGCGGATTGAGCTGAAACCATTCGCCATCGCCGTGACTAGTGTCCATCCGGTTCGCTGCGAAACTGAATTCTTCTCCACGGCAAATGACCTGAGCGGCATGGATCCCGCGGCTCTTGCCGAAGGCAGCAAACAATCCCCAAGCGCCGTCGCCGCTCGAATGGTCCGCGCCATCGAACGCCCGCGCGGCGAGGTATGGCCCCAGGCCTTCTCGCGATTGTCCCTGAGCATCGCCGTCGCAATCCCGGCCGCCGTGGACAAGGTCATGTGCGGAATCCGCGACAAAATGCTTCACGAGCACGAAAACAAGGGGAAGCCGCCCAGCAACGGCAAAGCCATCTGCGATGATTCAGAATCCGACCTCGAAGAAGAAATCGCCCACCATCTCCCGTGAACACAATCACGCAAGCTGCAGCGGCCCGGCAATGACCTGATCGCTTGGATTTCTCCGCACCTCGCGATAAAGCGTGTCCCGCTCCACCGGAGTTCTCCCCGCCTCGCGGATCAGCCGTTTGATGTCCTCGACGTGCAATTCCTGATGCACGCCTTCCCCTTCGCGCTTGGTGATGTCGTACCAGACCACCGTGCCGTCCAGATCATCGCATCCCCAGTTCAGTGCGATTTGCGAAAGACCAACGCTCTGCATAATCCAGAACGCCTTGATGTGCGCGATGCTGTCGATCATGAGCCGCGCGATCGCCAATGTCTTCAGATCCGTCAGACCCGTAGGCCCTGGCAAAAAACCGAGTTCGCTATTCTCCGGAATAAAGCTCAGCGGAATCACGCAATTGAAACAAGCCCGGTCTGGCGATGCTCGCATAGCCGCCAGCGATTCATCCTGCAATTGCCGCAGCTTCAGCATATGCCCGATCCGCTGCGCCGGCGTTTCAACATGCCCATAAAGCATGGTCGCATTGGTATAAATCCCCAGCTCATGAGCGGAGCGATGAACTTCAAACCACTTGTCCTCGCGGACTTTTCCCTTAAACACCTCATCATGAACGCGATCGTCGAAAATCTCCGCGCCGCCGCCTGGCAAACTTCCAAGCCCCGCCTCGCGAAGCGCCATCAAGACTTCGCGCACGCTCAGATGTGCAATACGGCCAAGGTGAATAATTTCAATCGCGGTAAACGCCTTTGATATGCAATTGCGGACACTCACGCCGAATACCGCCGAGCATATTCAGGTAATAATCAAACTTCAGCCAGGGATGCAGCCCGCCGACAATATGGACTTCAGTCGCCCCAGCTTCAGCTGCCCGGGCAGCGGTTGCGATCACCTGCTCAACCGGCATCTCATAAGCCCCGTCCTCGCCGCGCTTGCGATAAAACGAGCAGAACTTGCAGGAGAGCGCGCAGACGTTCGTGTAGTTGATATGCCGATTGCGGTTGTAAAAAGTCTTGTCACCGTGCAGCTTTTCCCGCGCAAAATTCGCCAACCGCCCGATCCCATGCAAATCACGGCTGGCATAAAGCGCCGCGCCGTCATCAGCCGAAAGCCGGCGGCCCGCAGCCACGCTATCCGCCACAGGCCGCAGGGCGGGATCATTTACTTTTAACTCAGGCGGCATGGTGAATTAGTATATGGAATGGGTCGCACATCGACCAGCTTATCTCATCAGATCAATGATCCCCAGAGTTCCAACAATCAGGCTGATCACTCCATTGATCATGAAAAACGAAAGATTCACCTTGGAAAGATCATTCGGCTTAACAAGGCTCTGCTCGACAATAAGCAGCACAATGGCCGTGCCCGCCCCCACAAAATAGAGCACGCCGAATTGCGGAACGACGAGGCCAAGCACAATCAGCATCCCAGCAGCAACAAAATGCGTCACCCGGCTGACCCAAAGCGCCCTGGAAATCCCAATCCTGGCCGGAACCGAATAAACGCCGCATTCCAGATCGCTGGAAAAATCCTGGCACGCATAAATGATATCGAATCCCGCCGTCCAGCTCGCGACGATGACAAACATAATCGCCGGTGGCCAATCGATACGCCCAGCCACCGCCAGCCACGCACACACCGGCGCCAGTGCCAGCGCAACACCCAGGTAATAATGACACAGCCGCGTGAATCGCTTCATGAACGGATACCCGCACAGATACGCCAGCACCGGCAGCGAAAAAATCACCGGCCAGATATTATGGTAGAGAACCTCAAACCCGGCGGTAGCCGCGATAAACCCGCAGCAGCAGATGGTCAGAATCGCCAAAACAAATCGGCGTGAAAGCGACCCCGAAGGAATCGCCCGCCGCGCCGTGCGCGGATTTCTCGCATCCAGTTCAGCGTCAATAATCCGATTGGCGGACATCGCCACCGTCCGAGCCGTCACCATGCAGATCAGAATCAATCCGATTTTCCCGGCCGTCAGCGATCCCGGAAACGTCCGGCCCGCCAGCACCGCGGCTGAGAATCGCCCACGGCAGCGCGAAGACGGTGTGATGAATCTTGATGTCATCGGCAAAAACCCGCAGCCGGCCGCCGAATGTTGCCGGGCCGGCGGTGGGGGGACTTGTTGTTCGGCCAGCTAAAGTCACGGCTATATCAGCGGGCTTTCCCCGAAGCCCCGCTCGGCGGACGAATATTTTTCGGATCCCACCGGGTGTCCAGCGCGTGCGGCACGCCAAGCAGGTCCATCAATTTCCCCGCGACAAAATCAACAATCTCCCCAACCGAATCCGGATTCAGATAAAACCCCGGATTCGTCGGCGCGATGATGACTCCGGCATCCCCTAGGATCTTGTAATTATTAATATCAATCGGCGAAAGCGGCATTTCACGATGGGCAAGGATCAACCGCCGCCGCTCCTTGAGCGTGACAGCCGCGGCCCGGGAAATCAGATTATCACCCAGCCCGTGCGCCACTTCCGCCAGCGTGTTGCTGCTGCAAGGGACAATCACCATCCCCTGGTGCAAAAAACTTCCGCTGGCCGGCTTCGCACCGACATCGTTGTAATTATAAAGCGTAACCGAGTGCTCAGCCGTCCCGGCCAGCGCGGTCAGATCGACAGTCTCCATCCCCAGTTCATCATGCAAAAGCCGCCGCCCGAGCGGAGAAACGATCAGATGAACATTCACGCTCGCCGTCACAAGACCCTGGATAAACCGCTGGGCATAAAGTGCCCCGCTGGCCCCGGTGATGGCGGTGACGATATCCATGGCTGAATAATACCCCTTAGCGGCGAAAACCACGATAACAAACACAAACCCCAAACGTCATCGGCTTCTGCGCGACATTCTGAAACCCCGCCTCTGCCAGCATTTCCATCATCTTTTCACGGCCGATGAAAGTATTGACAGATTGAGGCAGATATTTGTAAGCGCCCGTCTTATCCCCACTGATCCAGGTCGCCGTGCGCGGCAGAATCTGCTTGAAATAGAAATTGTACATTGCGCGAAGCAATGCATTCGTCGGCAGCGAAAACTCCAGGATGATCAGTCTGCCCCCGGGACGAAGGATTCGAAAAAATTCACGAATCGCGGCAGCGGGATCAACGACGTTGCGAATGCCAAACGCAATCGAAACAACATCACAGCACGCATCCGGCAGCGGTAGCGCCTGGGCATCACCCCCAATGAAACGAACACTCGGAATTGAAAAATCCCGACTCGACGCGGCCGTCATCCACTTGCCAACCGCGATCGGGAGCATCTCGTGCGTGAAGTCGATTCCAATGACCTGAGCAACGCCAGATTTTTCCCCTCTCCCTGGTACGCCGGGGAGAGGGTTAGGGTGAGGGGCGATTTTTGAAGATTGGAATTTGCCCCTCACCTCGTTCCTCTCCCCAGCAGTACCTGGAGAGAGGGGAAGAAGGCGATGCAATCCATCAAAAAATGCCAGCGTCAAATCCCCCGTGCCGCAGGCGACATCCACCACGTGATCGCCGGCCTTGAGTTCCGCCAACCCAACCGCTTTGCGCCGCCAGGTCTGGTCCATCCAAACGCTATGCAGGCGATTGTTCAAATCGTAGCTGGGCGCAATAGCCGCGAACATGCTCTGCACGCGGCGGCGTTTGTCCGTCACCGTGTGCGGATCGGTCAGCGTCCGATCGTCCCAGACATCCGTCATCCATTCCTCAGCAAGGGGTCGCTCGTTCATGGCGGTACAGCAGGATCTTCACGTACTCCATCGTGATCATTCCCTCCGGCACCATCGTTTCAAGGTGCGGCAGCAGAAGATTCACCTTCTCCCGCGTGTCCACGATCTCAATGACAATCGGCAGATCAGATGACATTTCAAGCAAAGCCGCCTTATGCACCACGCTGCGGGCGCCAAACCCCTCCGTGCCGCGCAGCACCGTCGCCCCAGCAAGGCCGAGCTCGCGGATTTTCTGAATGATCGCCTCATACAGCGGCTGATTTCCAAATCGATCGGATTCTCCGATGAAAACACGAAGAAGAACGCCGTCGTCGTTGATGGTCATATGACTCCCCGGTTCGATTTGCGGAACGGTTGAAAGAGGCTGCAACGCCGCGGCCGCGCGGAGGTTCTCGGCTTTTTTCTCATCGCGATGGCGATACATCATGACGGCCGCCCGCTCCAGCGTCATCATTCCACCGGCCATGATTTCGTCCAGCGGCCCGCGAACAAACGCCGCAATCTTCTCGGCGCTGTCCACGATCTCCACGATGATCGGCTCGTGCTGCACCAGCGACCATGAAGATGATTTTGTGATCCCGTGATACCCAGCCCCAAGAATGCCTCGCAGAACGGTTGCTCCCGCCAGTTTATGATGCCTGGCCTGCTGAACGATTCGCTGATAGCTCGGCGTGAACGGCGCGCGATCGGCGCTCTGCAGGTAGATACGCAGAAGAATCTGTTCGCCGATAAAACTCATTGATGTCTCATTGTATGCGTTTTGGCTCAGGTATATCGGCCCAGCCAGATGCCCAGCCGAACCGCGAGAATTCCCAGCACCAGGCTTCCAAAAAGATTCAGGCAGCTCTTGATAATCGCGCCATCGTCGAGCAGGGCGTTGGATTCAAACATATATGTTGAGAAGGTGGTGTATGCCCCGACAAACCCAACGCCGATGGCAACCCGCGCCGCGTCGGAGAATTGATGCCGGGCGGCATGCGTGAGAAACCAGCCGAGAAACAAACTGCCGGT
The DNA here is from genome assembly GCA_963773725.1 of uncultured Phycisphaerales bacterium. Lineage (GTDB taxonomy): Bacteria > Planctomycetota > Phycisphaerae > Tepidisphaerales > Tepidisphaeraceae > PALSA-1353. The sequence continues at coordinate 160,992 of CAVZCA010000003.1, read as the reverse complement.
GATGTTGATGACCAGCGTCCCCAGCGGGAAATGAATATTGAACTGTCCGAAGAGCCGGGCGACCAGCCATCGCGCCACCGCCCCGACAAACCCCGCCAGCCCGATCAGCAGAGACGTCATCACAGGATTCATTCCATCTCCTTTTTCGCCGGCCCAATGAAAAGGCCCCGGCGTTGAATACCCGCCGGGGCATCATTTGATGGCTCTCCCGGCGGGCGTTGCCCGACAGGAGTCATTGGCTCAGATCGAGCGGTTCAGGCGGACTCCACCGCCCTCAAACATCTCTTAGCATGCCGTTAAAATCGGCAGGGAACGCGGTTTTTACCCGAAAAGGACATCGGATGCACGGGGTTAATTTGACAATCGAGACCAGCCGATACTAAATATATGACTGACGCGTCAGTTATTTAATTCGAGGTGGTTCAATGCCCGTGGTTGCCAAACGACAGCCGGGAAGGCCGAAAGACGAAGCGCTGCAGCGCCGCCGGTGCGAAGCAATCCTCACCGAAGCGGCCACGCTCTTCGCCAAGCACGGCTTCACCGACACCGATGTTCAGTGGATCGCCGACGCCCTGAAGATCAGCAAAGGAACGGTCTACCGCTATTTCCCCACCAAGGAAAACCTGTTCCTCTCCGCGGTCGAGCGCGGCATTGGCCGTATGCAGGATCACATCGAAGCCGCCCGGCGGGGCATGACCGACAAGATCGAGGAAATTCGCGCCGGCGTCGTCGCCTATCTGCAATTCTTCAAAAAGAACCCGGAACTGGTCGAGCTGTTCATACAGGAACGGGCCGAATTCAGAACCCGCCACCGCCCGCTTTATTTCCAGCATCGCGATCTTCGCCGCGGACCCTGGCGTCAGCACATAGCCGACCTGATGGCCGAGGGACGCATTCGGTCCATGCCGGTGGAACGAGTGCTCGACGTATTGGGAGACGTGATGTATGGCACAATGTTCACGAATCATTTCGCCGGCCGCGATAAGCCGTTCGATGCCCAGGCCCAGGACATTCTGGATGTCGTTTTTAATGGAATCCTAAGCGCCAAAGAGCGCAAAGTGGTTTGAGGATGGGTTTTTATTTTTACCGGTACAGACCATGGCAAGTGAACAAACAGTTGTTGAAGAAGTAACGCCGCTGTCGGGTCTCGACGCGGGAGAGACACACCTGACACCCTCCGCGCCGGCGAGTGTCATGCCGCCGGCCCCGCGCAAACGTCTCTCCCGGCGATGGATCGTCGTCTCACTCCTGGCCATCATGCTGGTCTTCGCCCTGATCTTCGGCCTGCCGCAGGCGATCTACGCCTGGAACCACGTCTCCACCGATAACGCGATCGTCAACAGCCACGTGACCTATCTCAGCTCGCGCGTCGCGGGCGTCGCCGAGGACGTGCTGGTGGATGACAACCAGTTCGTCGAAGCGGGCACGCCCATCGTGCGCATCGATTCGGTTCCGTATCAACTCGCGATCGATCAGAAAGCGGCGGAACTCGCCCAGGCGAAGCTTTCCGTAGCCCAGAAAATCGCCGCTCTGGATCTGGCCAATGCCCAGCTCGATCGCGTCCGCTCGGACGTTCGTTCCAAGATCGCCAGCCTCCGCGGCGACTGGTATCTGGTCGCCACCGTGCAGGATTTCGTGAAATTCGAAACCGCCATGTTGCAGGCAAATGTCGCCAGCCTTCATGAGAAAGAGGCCGATCTTCGCCTCGCGCAGCAGGAATTTGACCGGGTTACAAAGCTCGATTCACAAAGCGTCAGCATCGAAGAAATCGATCAGCGCCGTGCCGCTGTGCAGGTGGCGCAGGCGCAACTCGCATCGGCGCAGGCTACCGTAACGCAAACCCGAGCGCTGCTGGGGCTCGCTGCGGATCAAAATAACCCAGCGACAGTTCCCGCGGACGTGGCCCAGACATTCAACGGAACGCAATACGCCCTCTCAACATTTCTAGGCGAATTCGCCCAACTCGGATTGGATATGCCGCCGATGTCCCTGGCCAAGCTCCAGGAGATGAAGGAGCGTTTCGCCGGCCTCGATTACTCCATCGTGATTGAGAATTCGCCCAGCGTCAAAGCCGCTAAAGCGCAGGTCGATTCCGCGCGGGCGGCCTTAGGCGGCGAGCATTTCGATCGATCGCATCCCGATCTGCAGCCAGAGATCGTCGCCGCCCAGAAAGCGCTCGATCAGGCAAAGCTTCAACTCAACTACACCGATATTCGCGCCCCCATAGCCGGATATGTCAGCCGCCGAAACGTCAATCCCGGCGCCTTCGTGTCGGTTGGACAACCGCTCCTGACCATTCGCCCGCTAGCCGATGTCTGGGTTGACGCGAATTTTAAGGAGACGCAACTGGCCGACCTCCGCCTCGGCCAGAAAGTAGATTTGTACGTCGATGCCTATCCCGGAAAAGTTTTCCACGGCCGCGTCGCCGGCTTCAGCCCCGGCACCGGTGCGGTGACATCGCTCCTTCCGCCGGAGAATGCAACCGGGAATTTTGTGAAGGTCGTCCAGCGATTGCCGGTCCGCATCGAGCTGACTGAACCGAACCCCAAAGATACGCCCCTCTTCGCCGGTTTGTCGGTCGATCCGGAGGTGGATATCCGATCGCAGCCCGAAGGCCCTGATGCCGGCCAGCGCCTGCTGACCGCGGTTCGCGCTGGAGCCCAGAGCCAATGAGCGCGGCCGTCGGCGGCATTCCCATCCGTCTCGAACGCGACGAAGACCGGGAATTCAACCCCTGGATCATCGCGCTCACCGTCACGCTCTCCACATTCATGGAGGTGCTCGACACGAGCATCGCCAATCTTTCCCTGCCGCACATCGCCGGCTCGATGGCCGCGACAATCGACGAAGCCACCTGGGTCCTCACCAGCTATCTCGTCGCAAACGCCGTCATCTTGCCCCTGTCCGGCTGGCTGACCCTGCTCATGGGCCGCAAGCGGTACAACATGACCTGCGTCCTGGTCTTCACGCTCAGCTCCGCCCTCTGCGGCATGGCAACCAGCCTGCCGATGCTGATCTGCTTCCGCATCCTGCAAGGCATCGGCGGCGGGGGACTCCAGCCGTCCGTTCAGGCGATTCTTCTCGATACCTTTCCCCCCGCCAAACGCGGCATGGCGATGGCCGTCTACACCATCGCGGTGCTGGTCGCCCCGGTGCTCGGCCCCACGCTCGGCGGGTGGATCACCGACAGCTATTCCTGGCGATGGATATTCTATCTCAACGTCCCCGTCGGCGCGATAGCCCTCTTGCTTACGCAGATCGTACTGCGCGATCCGCCATACTTAATCGCCCAGCGGGCAGCCCGGCGAGCCAAGCCGTTTCACGTTGATTTTGTAGGCCTCGGACTGATCGCCATCGGATTGGCTTCGCTGGAAATCGTGCTCGACAAGGGGCAGGAATCCGATTGGTTTAGCTCTAACTTCATTGTTTCACTGTCGATCATCGCCGTCACCGCCCTGATCATCGCGGTGATCTGGGAACTCCGGCAAGCCTCGCCGATCGTCAATCTCCGCCTCTTCGCCGAGCGAAATTTCATGCTCAGCAGCATCATCTGCTTCGCGGTCTACGCCACGCTCTACGCCTCAACGGTCCTCCTCCCGCAAATGCTTCAGACCCTGATGGGATACTCCGCAACCAAGGCAGGTCTGGTCCTTTCGCCGGCCGGCTTGGTGACCATGCTGGAGATGCCAATCATCGGCTGGCTCCTCTCGCGCGGCGTGGACGCAAGAAAAATGATCGCTCTCGGCCTGCTGATCGCCGCGGCCGCCGCAGCCTGGATGTCACGCCTCAATTTACAGGTCTCTCAGGCCGACGTTGTCTGGCCCCGCATCGTTCAGGTCCTCGGCGCGGGCATGATGTTCGTGCCCATCAACACCATCGCCTACCGCTTTATTCCCAGGACCGAAACCAACAACGCATCCGGACTCTTTTCTCTGATCCGCAACGAAGGCTCGAGCATCGGCGTCGCCCTGGTGACCACTCTGCTCGCCCGTCATATCCAGTTTCATCAGGTGAGCCTGGCTGCCCATATCAATCTCCTGAATCCACTGGCCGTCGATATGTTGCATCAGACCAGCAGCCTGTTCGGCCCGACTGATCCCACCGGCGGGCAGGGGGCACTGAGGATGGTTTATTCGCTGGTCCAGCAACAGGCAGCCATCCTTTCATACCTCGACCTCTTCCAGATGTTCGCGATCATTACAGTTCTGGTGATCCCCCTCGTCTTTTTCATGCGGCGGCCGGGCGCATCCAAGGACGCATTATCCGCACATTAGAGCGGTTCAACCTTTCCTGTAGCGTCTGCGTCGCCGCCATTTGCGGCTCAGGCTAGGCGTGACGACGAAGCGACCCTAATAAACGGGTCGTTGAGGAGGAACAACGACGCATGAGCCACAAATGGCGGCGACCCGAAGGGTTGCATTCCAGCGGGTCGTCTGCTGCGTCATCGCTCCTCAACGAGCACACTTTCGAGGTCGCTTCGTTGCTCTTCCTTGCATCCGACCCGCTGGAATGCAACGCAGACGCTACAGGAAAGGTTGGACCGCTCTTAATGTTTGATTCTCGTCGCAAAAGGGATAACTTCCTCGGACCTTATGAACGAAATTTACCTGATCGCCAGCGGTGATTTACGCGCCTCGGCCAATCGCGCCTGCGAGGCCGAACAACTGAAGATGGAGCAAACCCTGATCGCCGCGATCGAAAAGCTGGGCGGCAAGGTGAATCGCGCCCATGGCTTTCGCGAGGAAGTCGGTCACAGCTTTATTGATTCCCAGAAATACGGCATGGAAGTCTTCCGCGGCATCCCCGCCAAAGCCCCGCTCATCGTCGCCGAAGCCGTCTGGCAATATTCTCATCACGTCCTGCACGGCTTGCAATTTCACAAAGGCCCCATCCTCACCGTCGCCAACTGGAGCGGAACCTGGCCCGGACTCGTCGGCATGCTCAACCTCAACGGCTCCATGGCCAAGGCGGGCATCAAATATTCGACCCTCTGGAGCGAGGATTTCGAGAACGATCCAACGTTTCTGAAAAATCTCCGCAAATGGATGAAGAGCGGAAAAGTGTCGCACGACACCAGCCACGTTCGCCGATTGAAGTCCGTGAAAATTCCCTCCGAGTCGAAAAAAATTGGCGACTGCCTTTGCCGAGCGGCTGCGAAGCGACAAGGCGATCATGGGCGTTTTCGACGAAGGATGCATGGGAATGTTCAACGCGATCATTCCCGATTCGCTCCTCAATCCCACCGGCGTCTTCAAGGAACGGCTCAGTCAGAGCGCCCTCTATTACGCCATGACCCAAATCAGCGATGCCGAAGCCCGTCCGGTTTTCGATTGGTTTAAAACCCATGGCGTGAATTTTCACTTCGGCTCCCATGAAGAAAAAGATCTCACCGAGCGCCAGGTGCTTGAGCAGTGCAAGATGTACATCGCCGCCCTCCGCATCGCCGATGATTTCGGCTGCCACACGATCGGCATTCAATATCAACAGGGCTTGAAAGACCTTGCTCCCGCGAGCGATCTCGTCGAGGGCACCCTCAACAACGTCGAGCGGCCACCCGTGAAAAGCGCCGACGGCCATCGCGAACTCTACGCCGGCGAAGCATTGCCCCACTTCAACGAAGTGGACGAATGCGCCGCACTGGACGGCCTCGTGACCTACCAGCTTTGGCGCGAACTCGGATTCGATCCCGAAAACACGCTGCACGATCTCCGCTGGGGCCGGCACTATACAGGCCCCGGTAAAGACGTGGATGGCAACGACGCCGACCTCGACGCATACGTCTGGGTCTTCGAAATCAGCGGCGGCGCACCTCCGAAACATTTCGTCGGCGGATGGTCCGGCACCCACAGCTATCGCCAGCCGCCAATGTATTTCCGCCTCGGCGGCGGCACCTGCGCGGGCGTCAGCAAATGCGGCCACATCATCTGGAGTCGGGTTTTCGTCAAAGGAGAAAAGCTCAGAATGGACATCGGCCTCGCCGAGGCAATCGGATTGCCCGAGGCCGAGACGCAGGACCGGCTGAATCAAACAACGCCGGTCTGGCCGATCATGCACGCCGTTCTCAAAGGCGTCAGCCGCGATCAGATGATGGCTCGCCATCTCGCGAATCACATACAGGTTGCCTACGCCCCCAGCGCGAAGGAAGCGAAAAAAGCGCTCTTCGCCAAGGCGGCGGCGATGGCGGAACTGGGCTTAAAAGTATCGATTTGCGGTGAGGTATAAATGGATTTGAAGAACCGGGTCGCACTGGTCACGGGCGCATTGCGCGGGCCTTGGCGCAGCGATCGCGCTGGCCCTCGGCCAGCGCGGAGCAAAGGTGGCCGTAAACTTCTTCGCCGGTTCCGATCAGGCCAAAGCGGTCGTTGAAAGCATTCGCCGCGCCGGCGGGACCGCCCAGGCATTCGGAGCTGATGTCCGGGATGAACAGCAGATCGATCGCCTCATCGCCGATATCACCAAACAACTCGGCCCGATCGATATTCTCGTCCCCAACGCCACCGGCCCGCAGCCAATGCTCAAGATCGAAGAATTGACCTGGCAAACCTGCCTCGATCAATTGGAGTTCTTCGTCAAAAGCCCGATGCTCTTAGTGAAAGCCACAATTGGCGGCATGAAGGCAAAAAAATACGGCCGAATCATCCAGATCGGCTCCGAAGTTTTCGAATCGGGATTAGCTCCGTTCTCAAACTATGTCTCAGCCAAAGGGGCACAATTGGGATTGACCCGCTCGTGGGCGAAAGAACTCGGGGCCTGGGGCATCACCGTCAACATCGTTTCGCCGGGATGGATTCCAGTCGAAAGACACGCGGCCAGTTCCAGATTCGTCAAAGCAGCAGTACGCGTCGCAAGTCCCCCTGGGGCGGCAGGGCGTGCCGGAGGATGTCGCGCAGATGGTCGCATTCCTCGCTTCAGACGCTGCGAATTTTATCACGGGACAAAAGTTCGCCGTCAACGGCGGCAACACGCTGGAATAATCCCTCATGCAAGGCGACCAACAACTCACCATTTCCCAGGCATTAGATATTGCGATCGCCCATCATCGCCAAGGGCAGTTTCGCGAAGCCGAGCAAATCTACCGCCAAATTCTCGCGAACCAGCCCGATTACGTCCCGGCGCTCCACATGATGGGCGTAGCGATTTACCAAACCGGCAGGCACAACGACGGCATCGCGCTCATTCGCAGAGCCCTCGCCCTGAACCCGAATTATTCCGAAGCCCTCTCAAACCTCGGCCATCTTCTCCGCGAGCAGGGACAGCTCGACGAAGCGGTTGAGTGCTGCCGCCGGGCGATTCAATTGCAGCCTACCCTTCCCGAAGGACACGTGAATCTCGGCAGCGCATTTTTCGCCATGGGACGATTTGAAGAAGCGATCCAATGTCATCAGCAGGCGATCGCGCTGCGGTCCAATTATCCCGATGCCTATACAAACCTCGGCAATTCGCTCCAGGCGCTCGGACGATTCGAAGAATCCGCGGCCGCTCATTTCCGGGCGGTCGAATTGCGTCCCGATTTCCCCGAGGGCCACAACAATCTTGCCGCGATGCTGCACGGAATCGGAAAAGTAGACGACGCCATCAAGCATTACGAAATAGCGATCAAGCTTAGGCCTAATTACCCCGAAGCCCTCAGCAATCTCGCCAACGCGTTCCAGGCAAAAAAAAGATTTGACGATGCGATCGCCCTCTGCCGTCGCTCGCTGCAAATCCAATCGAACAATCCAGACGCGTACAACAACATGGGCAACGCGTTCCAGGAGAAGGGGGACATCGCCACCGCCATCGCCTGCTTCCGCAAAGCCCTCGAATATCAGCCAAGCCATGTCGATGCGATGAACAACCTCGGCAATTGCCACCAGGAACAGGGACGGATGGAAGAGGCGATCGTTCGTTACCGCAAGGCAATCGAGATCAGGCCGACGTTCGCCAAAGCCTTCGGCAATCTCGGCAACGCCCTGCGGGCGCAGGGAAAACTCGAAGAATCCATCGCGGTTTGCCGCCGGGCCGTGGAGATGCAGCCACGCCTGGAAGAGGCGCACGTGAATCTCGGCACGGCCCTGCACATGGCCGGGCGATACACCGAGGGAATCGCCGCGTGCAAAAAAGCCATCGAGCTCCGCGCGGATTTTCCCGAGGCGCACAAGGATTTGTCCCTAATGCTGCTCGTGCAGGGAAAGTTTGAAGAGGGCTGGCCCGAATACGAATGGCGTCTGCGCTTGCCGCACTATTTCAATTCCCCCATCCATTTCCCCCAGCCGATGTGGGATGGATCCGCCCTGAACGGCCGCACCATTTTCGTTCATGCCGAGCAGGGCCTCGGCGACACCATTCATTTCGTTCGATTTCTGCCGCTCTTACAAAAGCACGGCGGGCGAATCATCCTGGAATGCCAAACAGAACTCGTCCGCGTCATGAAGCAGACCGAAATTTTAAGCGGAGTCGAGGTTGTTGCACGCGAAGCCAGGGCCCGCACAACGTTGAAGTTCGATGTTCACGCGCCGCTGCTCAGCCTTCCTCTGCTGCTGCGAAGATTGGCTCCAACCGATCAGGACGGCGTCGCTCAGCCGCCGTATATGAAAGCAGACCCGAGCCTGCAGGAACAATGGCGAACACGCCTCACGCAAGGCAAAAAGCTAAAAGTCGCATTGGCGTGGGGAGGAAGCGCGATAAACAAAAATGATCGGCATCGTTCAATCGCGCTGTCGTCGCTCGCTCCGCTGGCGAATCCCGATGTCGAGTTTTTTACCCTTCAATTCGGCAAGCCCGCCCAGGAAGCCGCCAATCCTCCCGCGGGAATGCAACTGATCGATCACACGGGAATCATCAAAGACTTTGCCGACACGGCCGCGCTTCTTCCGGAAATTGATCTGGTGATTTGCGTCGATACCGCTTTGGCCCATCTCGCCGGCGCAATGGGCAGGCCGGTCTGGGTGCTGATCCAATACACGCCCGATTTCCGCTGGCAACTAGAGGGCGAAACCACCCCCTGGTATCCATCAATGCGCCTCTTCCGTCAGAAAGATTTCGGCGACTGGGCCCCGGTCATTGAGACCGTGGCAACGGAATTGAAAAAGTACGCCGAGAAAACCCGGCACGTCGATTGATTCGCCTGCTCCCTCCTCGATAATGCACGCTTTGTCAGATGAGGTGGTTCATGGCTGATGCGCAGCGGGTGGAAAAAGATTCGATGGGTGAGATGCGCGTCCCGGCGGACGCCTATTACGGCGCACAGACCGCGCGGGCGGTGGAAAATTTCCCGGTTTCGGATTTGCGATTCAGCCGTCGGTTCATCGCCGCCATGGGTCTCGTGAAATGGTGCTGCGCCAGATCAACCGCGAACTGGGTTTGCTCGACGAAAAGCGAACGCAGCTTATCCAGCAGGCGGCCCAGGAAGTCATCGACGGCAAGCTCGACGCCCAATTCGTCGTCGATATTTTCCAGACCGGCTCCGGCACATCCACCAACATGAACGCCAACGAAGTCATCGCCGGCCGGGCCAATGAACTCGCCACGGGCAGGCGCGGCGGCAAGGACCCCATTCATCCCAACGATCACGTCAACATGCAGCAAAGTTCCAATGACGTGATCCCCACCGCCATGCACATCAGCGCGTCGATTGCGATCAAAGATTCCCTCGCCCCCGCGCTCGAACACCTCGCGGCTGCGCTGAAGCGCAAAGGCAGACCAGTACGATTCCATCGTAAAAATCGGCCGCACGCACTTACAGGATGCGACCCCCATCCGCCTCGGCCAGGAAATCGGCGGCTACGCCCAGCAGGCCAAGCTGGGAGCCGTCCGCTGTCTCCGGGCGATCTATGCCCTGCGAGAACTCCCTCTCGGCGGCACCGCCGTCGGAACCGGAATCAATTCACACCCGGATTTCGCGCAAAAAGCGGCGGCCCTCATCGCGCAAAAAACGGGAATCCCATTCGAAGAGACAGCAAATCATTTCGAAGCCCAATCCGCGAAAGACGCCATCGTGGAGGCCAGCGCCCTCACCAAAACAATCGCCGTCAGTCTGACCAAGATCGCCAACGACATCCGCTGGCTCGCCAGTGGGCCGCGCTGCGGGCTCGGTGAAATTTCGATCCCGGCCACCCAGCCGGGTAGCAGCATCATGCCCGGCAAGGTCAATCCGGTGATGAGCGAGATGGCGTTACAAGTCGCCGCCCAGGTCATCGGAAACGACGCCACCGTGACATGGGCCGCCGCGATGGGCAGCAACTTCGAGCTGAACGTGATGATGCCCGTGATGGCGTTCAACCTGCTTCAATCGATCGAACTCTTGTCCTGCGCCGCAAAAATATTCGCCGACCGCTGCGTCGTCGGATTGGAAGCCAACGCCGAGCGGTGTGCGGAACTGGTCGAGCAATCGCTGGCGATGTGCACAAGCCTCGCCCCGGCGATTGGATACGACAAAGCCGCCGAAATCGCCAAGGAAAGCCACAAGACCGGCAAAACGGTGCGGCAGGTGGCGTCGGAAAAGAAATTGCTGGCCGATGCGGATTTGAAAAAAGCGCTCGACCCCCTCCGCATGACCCAGCCGCAGGCCGATATTCTGGGCAGCGGCGGGGGATAAAAACCCGCGACACGTTCCACCATTCAATTCTTGCAAGGCGATGCCGCAACTCATACCTTGGCGGCTGCGGATATTATGCAGGAATCGCCAATCAAAGATTCGGCGGCCATTTCGGAAAAATCGCCGCCAACACCCGCCGCCGCCGCGCTCTCCCCGGCGATGCGGCAATATCAGCAATTCAAGGATCAATATCCCGGCTACGTCCTGTTTTTCCGCATGGGCGATTTCTACGAGATGTTCTGGGAAGACGCCAAGCTCGCCGCCAAGGTGCTCGGCGTCGCCCTCACCAGCCGCAGTCGCGGAGGCCTCGGCGCGGAAGACGCGATCCCGATGGCCGGCGTTCCGTTTCATGCGGTCGATGGTTATCTGCGCAAGATGATCGCCGCCGGCCACAAGGTCGCGATCTGCGAGCAGACGGAAGACCCCGCGCAGGCCAAGGGCGTCATCCAGTCGCGAAGTCGTCCGCCTGATGACGCCCGGCACGCTCACCGATGATCCGCTTCTCGACGGCCGTGCGGACAATTTTCTCGCCGCCGTCGCGTTCGGCATCACCAAGGCCGACGGCTATCGCGCCGGCCTGGCCTGGGTCGAGCTTTCCACCGGCGCATGCGTCGCCATGAGCGGCAGCGAAGGCCAGGTGCTCGACGAAATCGCCCGGCTCCGCCCGGCGGAAGTGCTGATCCCCGAACTGCCGTCCGGCCAGTCCGCACGAGTTCGCCAAACAGGTTGAAGCGATCGGCATCCAGCGCCATCACCGCCCGGCCCGGCTGGCAATTCACCCCGCATCACGCCAGCGAACAATTCGCATCGCCAATGGCAAATGCCACAACAGCCGGCGGGTTCGGATTCGCGGATGACGATCCCGGCGATCTTCGCGGCCGCAGCCGCTGCTCAGCTATCTGCAGGAAACGCAGAAAACCGCGCTCGCGCACCTTCGCCCGCTCGCGCCGCCATGTCGTCGAAGATCATCTCAGCATCGACCCGGCCAGCTGGCGCAGCCTCGAAATCGACCGCACCGTCCGCTCCGGCGGAACCGAAGGCTCGCTCCTCGGCGCCATCGACCGCACCCGCACCACCATGGGCGCGCGACTGCTCCGGCAATGGCTCCGCGCGCCGCTGTGCGATCGCGAGCACATCGACGCCCGGCAGGCGGCCATCGCCGCGCTGCTACTCAGCCCCGCTCGGATCTGTCGAAGATCGTCGAACTTCTCGAAGATGTCTGCGATATCGAGCGGATCATCGCTCGGGTGTCGCTCGGCCGCGCAGTCCCGCGCGATCTGGCGGCCCTGTCGCAGATGCCTGGCGACCATGCCCGCAACTGCTCGACCGCCTCGCCGCGCTCCCGGATTCCAAGGCCGTCGCGCCGGAGCTGATGGGCCTCCGCGATTTCTGCGTGCGAGCAGGCGAAATTCCTCGCCGGTGCGATCAAGCCCGATCCCGCCCCGCATCTGCGCGAAGGCGGCGTCATCGCCACCGGCTTCGATGCCGAGCTCGATCGCCTCCGCGACATCGGCACCAACAGCCAGCAATGGCTCGCCGAATATCAGGCGCGGCTCGCGCAGGAATCCGGCATCGCTTCGCTCGAAGGTCGGCTACAACAAAGTCTTCGGCTACTACATCGAAGTCACCGACTCCCACCGCGACAAAGTCCCGCCGGCCTGGACGCGCAAGCAGACCGTCAAAAATGCCGAGCGATACGTCACCGAGGAACTGAAAAAGTTCGAGGACGAAGCGCTCGGCGCTCAGGACGAGTCGATCGCGCTGGAGCAGCAGCTCTTCGAGAAGATCCGCCAGGAACTGCTGCCGCACGTCGCGACCTTTCAGGAACTCGCCCACGGCCTGGCCCGCGTCGATGTGCTGGCGGGCCTCGCGGTGCTGGCCGCTCGAGCGGCGCTATTGCCGGCCCACGCTCATCGAACGATCGCGTGCTGGAGATCATCGACGGCCGCCATCCCGTGCTCGAGCAACAGCTCGGCAGCGAATTCGTCGCCAACGACGCGCAATTCTCCGCGCGACGATTCGCTCTGCGCTCATCACCGGCCCCAACATGGCCGGCAAAAGCACCTACATCCGCCAGGTCGCGCTCATCACGCTCCTGGCCCAGATCGGCAGCTACGTCCCGGCCAAAAGCGCCACCATCGGCCTGGCCGATCGCCTCTTCACCCGCATCGGCGCCAGCGACGAAATCCACAGCGGCCAATCCACCTTCATGGTCGAGATGACCGAAACCGCCAACATTCTGAACAACGCCACCGACCGCAGCCTGGTGATTCTCGACGAGATCGGCCGCGGCACCAGCACGCTCGACGGCCTGAGCCTCGCCTGGGCGATCGCCGAGCACATCGCCTCGAACGTCCGCTGCCGCACGCTTTTCGCCACGCATTATCACGAGCTGACCGATCTGGCCCGCCGCATTCAGCGGCGTGCGGAATCTCAACGTCGCCGTGCGCGAGTGGGAAGACCAGGTCGTCTTCCTGCACCGCATCGTCGAAGGCGGCACCGACCGCAGCTACGGCATCCACGTCGCCCGCCTCGCCGGGATTCCGCCGGAAGTGCTTTCCCGCGCGCGGCAATTGCTCTCCGAATTGGCGGTGCAGCACGTCGGCTCGGCGACTGTCCCCAAAAGCTCACGGGCGCGTCATCAAGATCAGTTGGAATTATTCGAAAACCCGGCGAAGGAGATCGCCAAAATATTGGCCGCGACAAATCTGGCGGGACTTTCCCCGGCCGATGCGCTGAATCTCTTGCGCGAGCTGCAAAAAAAAGCAACATCCTAATCAATGGATCATCGCGTGGATGAGGATGACAACAAAAGCTCGGAAATCAAAGGCCGCCGGCGCGGACTAACGTCTGCGTTTTCTTTCATTATTACTATCGCGGCAATGTCCGCCTGGCTCGGTAATGTCGCCAGCGCTCTCGCACGGGCCGGCGGCGGCGAAGGTTACAGCGGCGGCGGCGGCGGGGGAGGCCACGGCGGTGGAGGTGGCGGCGGCGGGGGAGGAGACATCGCCTGGCTGATCTACTTCTGGGTCAGGTTCTGCATCCAATATCCGTACATCGGGCTTCCCATCACGATTGCCGTCATCGTGCTGATCTATCACGGCCACAAACAGGGGATGGCCGTCTATCAAGGCAGCGTCATCCGCCGCGGATCGGATGCCGCCGACGACAATCGAGTTGGCGACGCTGCCGTGGCGATGGCCGCCGCCGATCCCAAGTTCAACATCGATCAGATGGGCCAGCGCATTCGCACCGCGTTCATGAAAATTCAGGACGCCTGGTGCAAGCAGGACCTCTCCAGCGTCCGCCCGTTCATTTCCGACGGCGTTCACGAACGCTTCTCGCTCCAAATTGAAGAACAAAAAGCGTTCGGATACCAGGATCGCGTCGAGAGCCTGGCGATTGGCTCGATCGTCCTGGTCGAGTTTTATGAAGGAAACATTTTCGACGTTGCCACCGTGCGGATCGAAGCCCAGGGGGCCGACTACCGCGTATCGCTGGCCGATGGCAAGCGTCTTTCCGGCTCGACCGCCGTCCAGTCGTTCGTCGAGTTCTGGTCATGGATCCGTCGTCACGGCGTCAGCCGCGATCCCTCCAAACCCGGTTTGATCGAAGGCAATTGCCCCAACTGCGGCGCATCGGTGGCGATGAATCAGTCCGCTAAGTGCGACCACTGCGGCGCGCTCCTCCGCAGCGGCGAGTTCGACTGGGTCCTCTCCGAGATCACGCAACAAAGCGAATGGCGTCGCGGCCGCCATGGCCCCGCTGCCGGCGTCCCGGAAATGCAAGAAACCGATCCCGGTTTCAACCGCGCCGATCTGGAGGACAGCGCATCCGTCATGTTTTGGCGAAAAGCAATGGCCGATCGCGTCGGCAAAGTCGATCCGCTTCGCAAGATCGCTTCGGAAGAATTCAGCTCCGCTTATTCGAAGTCCCTTGTCCCGCAACCCGACGGCTCGCGGGCCTTTTTTACCGACTGCGCGATGGGTGGCGCGAATCTCACCGGCGTCTTTTCAGATGACCAGACCAACTCCGCGATAGTGGAAATAGGCTGGGAAGGGGAACGAACCATCGCCGCCCCAGGGCATCCGCTGAGGCCGACCGGCCAGCGCGTTCAGACCCACGTGCTCTTTCTGCTCAAGCGCAAAGCGGGAATCAAAAGCGATCCCGGCACAAGCGTTTCCTCCGCCCACTGTCCCAACTGCGGCGCCCCGATCACCAGCGATATTTCCTCCGCCTGTTCATTCTGCAACACCGTCCTCAACGACGGCACGCGTGGCTGGGTGCTCTCCGAAATCACCTCGACATCGTCACAAGCCGGCCAGGACTGGCTGGCTCGCCTGCGATCCGTTGACACTCGAATACCCGCCCCCGGCGCGCCAAATGGCAAGATTCAACTTTCGCCATCCGGGTTGCTTGCCTGGTGCGTGAAAGTTACCGCCGCCGATGGTGAGGTCGATCCGAACGAGCGGCAATTGCTCCTCTCCCTGGCCGCCAAGACCGGCGTCGAACCCGACCGCGTCAACCAAATGATCGAGATGGCCCTCGGCGGAAGACTCGAAGTCCCCGATCCGCCGGACAAATTAACGGCCCACCTCTGGCTCACCGCCATGGCCGCCGCCGCGATGGCCGATGGACAGGTCCGCCCGCCCGAAGGGCAACTGCTCAATGCCGCGGCCCAGCGATTCGGATTCAGTCCGCAGGATGTCGCGATGATGTTGCGTCAGCAATACGCGCAGCATTACACGCAGGCCAAGGAAGAACTGCGCAACGCCCGCCAGCGATAATCTAAAATGATGTCTGCTCAGCTTTCAGCGCATCACAGACTCTTGTGATCACCGGGTTCCAGTTACAGGGAATCTCCTGGAGGAACAGCCGCATGCTCGGATACCACGGACTGTCGGCCCGATCCGCAAGCCATCGCCAGTCAGCCATGTTCGGCAAAAGCAGCCAGACCTTTTTCCCCATCGCTCCCGCCAAATGTGCGACGGCGCTGTCAATCGAAATGACCAGATCAAGATTCGCGATCAAGCCCGCGGTATCAGCAAAATCGTTCAGTTCCCCCGTCCAGTCGATCATATCAACGGCCGCGGAGCTTTCGGCGGGCGGATTCTTCTGAAGGCTGAACAGCCGAATCTCCGGCACCGATCGAAGCGGCGCGAATTGACTCAGCGCGATCGAGCGATTTTTGTCATTCTGATGCGCGGCCGATCCAGCCCAGGCGAGTCCCACGCGAAACCCCTTGTGGCCGGCTAACCGTGACGCCCACTGCCCGGAAACCATCGGGTCCGCGCTCAAATAGGCCGCAGCCGGGATGTTCCGGAGCGTCGTGCCGAAAATTGCAGGCAGGCTTAAAAGTGGACAATAAACATCAATCGCCGGCAACGACTGTTCCTTCGCCAAAACTTCATCAACACCCTCAACCCGCTTCAGCAGACGAACCAGTTCCCCCTGAGTCTGCACAACGACGCGCCCGCCGCGTTTCTTGACCATCGGAATATATCGCGCGAACTGAATCGCATCGCCGAACCCACCCTCCCCGACAAGAAGAATCGTCTTGCCCGACAAATCACTCCCATCCCAGCCGGGAAGAGCGAATTTCCTTTGGGCCCACAAGACGAAAGCGCGATGCTCATATTCCCGCCACCCGCGCTCGTAATCCCCTTTTCTCAACAGCGGCAGAGCCAAATTGTAATGCGCCGGCGCATGCTGCGGATTCAATTCGATCGCGCGGGTGAACAGGGAGATCGCCTCTTCCTCTTTCCCCGTATCGTGCAGAGCCGCCCCCAGATTGACGTAGGCATCTATGCATTCGTTATCACAGCGGATCGCGGTGCGATATTCCTCAATCGCTTCTTCCATTAGGCCGGTCTCGCGAAGCGCCACGCCAAGATTGCTGTGCGCCTCGCTGTGATCGGGTTGATGATGCACCGCCATGCGATAGGCGGCGATGGCTTCCTCCACCTTCCGTTGTCTCTGCAGCGCGACGCCCAGATTGCTGTGAGCATTGGCGTAATCCGGCCGAAGCGCGATCGTCTGCCGATAAGCTGCGACAGCTTCGGAAATCGCCCCCTTTTTCAGCAGCGCGTTACCAAGATTGTTGTACGCCTCGGCAAAATCCGGACGAAGCCGAACCGCCTCGGCATGGGCCGCGATCGCCTCGCCCGGCCGCCCAAGATTCGCCAGGATCAATCCCTTGTTGTTATGGAAATCCGCACAACCGGGGTCAACCCCGATCGCGCGATCGATGAAGCTGAGTGCGGCCAGCCCATCTCCCTTTTGCGCAATCAGCGCGCCAAGCAAATGCAAAGCATCCGCATCACCCGGATCTTTTTCGATCAGCGCGCGGTAAATCGCCTCCGCCTCGGCGAACTCGCCGGCGGTGTGATGGGCCAGGGCCTTTTCAAGCGGGTCATCCGGGGATGGTTCTTCCATTGGATTTCTCTTCCTCGCGCATCGCCCACGGCAACGTCAGTCCCGCGGCCAGCAGGACAAGCGTCTCCGTGCAATACACGATCATCGATTCGCCATGCAGTTTTTTGAATTCCGGCGAGGACGATTCCCCGCGCACTGCGCAGTTGCTCCATCCGCGCGGTAAGAAACATCGGCCCCAGCGCCGCCGGGAGCGAAGCCGCCGCCAGCATCCAGAACAAAACGGTCACCCGCACATTTTTAGCCAACACGCGCCAAACCACCGCGCCAAGCAGCGCCGCCATCGCCAGCAGCAACTGATACCGCTCAAATGCCAGAAACATCCGCGGAGCGGCATTCAGGGCGGTGGGGCGGTCCTCAGCGAACAGCCGGGTGACCAAGAGGAATAAACTCCCCAATCCACCAAACCAAAGCGCCCACGCGATGCAAACCAGACCTGCGGCAATCCGCTGAAGCATGGGCATAATATTAACGACAGGGCCGGGGTGTGTCGCCTCGGATAAGACCTGCCCGCTTGCGCCGATTCTGCTATTCCCCTTTTCCTCGCCGTTTAGGCCGCTACAATAGTTCGCGCCGCGAGGGGAATGGATTCCCCGGATGACGCAGCGGCAACAGGTGCTTTTTCAGGAGGAGCGTGTTCCATGGCAAAAGTAGACGTGACGGAATACCGCGTTAAGCAGGAATGGACCGAGCCCGCGCGAGCCGACGAGCTTTCGCGAAAATATTGCCAGTTTCTCGAAGACGGCGAAATCCTCGCTTTCCAATCCACCCCATTCGAATTCTCCCAGGAAGACCGCGAATTCCTGCTCTCACAGAAACAGAGCGGCCTGAAGGTCCACAAAAACGTCTCGTATCGCCCAGGCCAGGACATCCTGCGAGGCGACGCCTGTGAAACGCCGGAGGATAACCAGCGCCTGCACGACATCATGCGACGATATTCCAAAGAGGTCACGCGATTTCTAAGCAAGTTCCTCGCTCCATACGCCCCGCATTGGACGCTCGATTTCGCCAGCTATCGTCCGCTGGAGGAAAAAGGCCGCGATCTTCCCGCGCACAAGCGCAACGATCTGATGCATGTGGACGCATTCCCAAGCCGCCCAACATACGGCGGCCGAATTCTCCGCGTCTTCACCAACATTAACCCAACCCGCCCGCGCATCTGGGAGACCACTGAAAAATTTCCGCTGTTGGTCAAAACCTTCGCTGACGACGCCGGCCTCCCAAGATTCGCCCGCGAATCCGGCTCCACGGGTGAGAAGATCAAAAAAGCCTTCGCCCCCGTCATGCGAGCAGTTGGCGTGAAAGGCCTCGATCGCAGCGCCTACGACCGTTTCATGCTCAGCTTTCACGACTATCTGAAAGACAGCACCGACTACCAAACCAAGTGGCCAAAAATTCGCCTCGAATTTCCCGCCGGCAGCACCTGGATGGTCTACACGGACCAGGTCCCACACGCGGCCATTTCCGGCCAGTTCATGACCGAGCAAACGTTCATCATTCCCGTGAAGGCAATGGTCACACCGGAAAGATGTCCATTGCGCGTGCTGGAGAAGCACTGCGGTAAAGCGCTGGTTGGGTAACCCCCACAATTTTGGATTGCGCTCAACGCCTTATCCCGATGAGCTGATCGTATTCAGTGTGATGCCCAATCCAAAACCAGACGGTGTCAGATTCATTCTGAATAGCTAGCGCGCGATAGTGTGCGCCGATACGAGCCGACCGGAAGCGCCCTACGTTCTTGAATCGCAACGACGGATGACGTGGGTTTTCCTTCAGTAATTTGAAGTTTTCATCCGCAAGATGACGGATGGATTCGGGAAGGCGCTGGTAATAACTCCAGAACTTTGTGCTGGCGCGGTGCCTCACAGATCGGTGGTGCGCCCATCACGCAATTCGTTAATTGCCTCCTCAGCCAAAGCATCGAGCCGATTGGCCTGCACATCCCGCTCCAGTTGCCGGTCCCAGGCTTCCGCATCGAATTCCTGAAACCACTTGCGAAAGCTGGAAAGATCGGCTGGAGAAAGATTGCGTACTGCTGCCTCGATTTCCGGCACCGTACCCATGCCTTGAGTATATCTCAGGGGTAAATCCCGGGCAAACAGATTCGGATCATTCAGAAAGCCCCGCCATCTCCACAAACCGCTCCTTCAAATCCCCATACAGCTTGTGATAAATCGCATACCGCCGGTCATATAGCTCAGCCATCTTCCTATTCGGATTGATTTTCTTCACACACTTAATGCACCCAATCGCAGCCTGTTCGACGCTGCTCCAAATCCCGGCCCCAACCCCCGCAAGAATCGCCACGCCATACGCCGGCCCCTCATCCGCGTTGGTCGTGACAATTGTCTGGCGATAAATGTCCGCCTGCAGCGATCTCCAAAACTCGCTGCGCGAACCGCCGCCGCTGGCCCGTACCTGGGTAACGGGAATGCCCATCCCTTGCATAATTTCCAATGCGTCGCGCATTCCGAACGTCACGCCTTCCAGCAATGATCGAATCATCATCGCCCGTGTTGTGCGCGAGGTCAGGCCAATCCAACCGCCGCGGGCATACGGATCGGGATAAGGACAGCGCTCGCCTGTCAGGTAGGGCAGGAATTGCAATCCTTCACTCCCCGCCGGCGCCTGCTCCGCCTGACGAATCAGCAGCGCATACGGATCGACCTTTTTCTTCTTAGCCTCGGCGATCTCCGCCGCACCAAGGTTATTCCGGAACCACTGAAACGATCCGCCGGCCGACAGCATGCACCCAAAAACGCACCACTTCCCCGGAACAGCGTGGCACATCGTATGAACCCGCCCCTGCGGATCGCGCGTCGGCTGATCGCTGTGCGCAAAAACCACCCCGCTGGTCCCAAGCGTCGCGCTGACGATCCCGGTAGCGACAATCCCATTCCCCACCGCGCCGGCCGCCTGATCCCCGCCGCCGCCGACGACCAGTGTCCCCGCGGACAATCCAAGTTCCTCTGCCGCACCGGCGGTCAATGTCCCCGTCACTTCCGTTGACTCGTGCAGCCGAGGCATCAGCGCGCTATCAATTTCCAACAATCCCAGCAGCCGATCCGACCATCGCCGATTTACCACATCCAGTAGCAACGTCCCGCTGGCATCACTCACTTCCGTCGCATATTCTCCCGTCAACCGATACCGAATGTAATCCTTCGGCAGCAGAATGTGCTTTGTCTTCTCATAAACCTTCGGCTCATTCTCACGAACCCACAAAATCTTCGGCGCGGTGAATCCCGTGAGCGCCGGATTGGCCACCAGCTCAATCAGCGCCGCCCGTCCCCCAGCGCGTGATTCAATCTGGGCACACTGCTCCGCCGTCCGCTGATCGTTCCAAAGCAGCGCCGGCCGAAGCGGCTTGAACCCATCGCCGAGAAACACGCTCCCATGCATCTGCCCCGAAAGGCCGATCCCTTTAATCTCGCCTGCTTTAACCCCCGCCCTCTTCCGCACGGCCTTGGTGGCAATGACCGTCGCTTTCCACCAATCCAGCGGGTTCTGCTCCGACCACCCCGGTTTAGGCGATGAAATCGGATGCTCGGCCATGGCCGTCGCCAGGACTTTGCCTTTTTCGTCGCAGATCAGGGTTTTGGTCCCGCTGGTGCCGATGTCGATGCCTAAAAGATAACCCATGCTCGGATTTCCTCCGTCCCATTTAGCCCCTGACCGGCCATTTATCATATGTCAGGGCTGCGGATAATAGATGACAAATGACCCATGACAAGAGACAATTGCTTCCTGACGATAACCGTTTCCGGACGGGCGGAAAAGACACGCATCTCCTCGGGAGGCAAATCATTCATTGCAACTGTTTCTGTTCCGTGGCGTCTTAATTGGGGATAATGGAGAGACGCGGTCATGGGTTTCGTTGAACGAATGAAATGGTGGCAGTGGATCACCCTGAGCCTCGCTTTGGGCGTCTGCTTGGCTATTTGAATTCGACCGGAGCCAATCCTCCCGTCGAGCATGCCTCTATATCGCCGATGGTCTTTGAAACCGGCCTGATGCAACCCGCCTACGTGGACCCCACTAATCCCTCTCATCACGAGCCGTTTATTGCCAACGTCGTGGTTCACCCGGTTCAGGATATTCACAGGGGCGACAAAACCGTGCAGGTTCAACTCGTCACGTTTGACGCGCTGAATCCTCACCCCGCAGGCCATCCCGGCGGAATCATGGAGCGCGCTTCCATGCTCGTCGCCTATCCATATGAACCGCAGCCGCGGCGTGGGCCCTCCGACGATCGCACCGAATGGCCCGGCGTCAGCATGTACTACGGCCAAGCTGGCGACACCATCGAATCACTGGCCGCGCGCTTTTATCACAAGGCGACATCACAGGGCATAAGAGCGATCATCGCCGCCAACGAAGTCTTGCGAGGCGCGAAAAATGCCTCCGAGCTGAAGATCAACGAAGGCCGCGCTTATTGGATTCCGTGGAACCCCGCGGACAACCACACCTTCAGCGATTTCCTGGTCGCCGCCAATAAGCTGATCGTCCAGGAGCAGGGGGCGAACGCGATCCCCGTCTCCTTTCACTACACCTGGTGGGAATCCACGAATCATTCCTACGCGATCTGGATGACCGCCACATTCTTGCTCGTCGGCTTGATCTGGCCGGCGCTGATTCAAGTCATGGTCAAAGGCGGCCTGGGTCGCCCCCAATCCGATGAATTCAATCTGAGCCAGTACAAACCCAGTCCCACGGCGCCGGCCGTCGCCAAGCCGCAGACCGGCGTGACGCAAGACGACATGCAGCAACTAAAGGAAATGGAAGAAAGCCTCGTAGCCTCCCTCAAAGCCTCAGGCTCAACGGGTGGCCCGGCCGCCGACCCACAGACCCAGCTGGCCGCCCCGGCAATCAAAGTGCTCAATGCCTCAGCCGCCGAGCCGGCAGCCGCAGTTCCGCAGGCCCCGGAAGAGCGCAAGGCATACCAGGGCGAGTTCTACCCAGTCGTCCGCACAGCGGAGAAAAAGACCGATTAAAAAGTTTTACAGAGACGGGCCATGTCGCCCCAGTGAACCCCTCTTGGAGCAAAATGTCAGAAGTTGAATCTCCCGCAATTCTCGCCCTCGTCCGCGACTTGATGTTCTCAGGAAGAATCTCCGCCGAGGCCCGTGCCGCCGGCGTGGCAATCAAGATGATTCGCAATCCCGCCGATCTCGCGCTATTCGCCCAGACCACCGCCCGCATGCTGATCGTGGACTTAAACCTCGCCGATGCGATTCCAGCCGCCGCCGATTGGGGACACGCGCCGGGACGCTCGGTCGTCGGTTTTGTCTCACACGTCGATGCCCAAACCATCGCCGAGGCCGAGCGAGCCGGCATTGGTCAAGTCCTTGCCCGAAGCCGGTTTGTAAACATCCTCCCCGACATGGTCCGCAGTCAGATCTAACGATCGCAACGGTTTTTCCCATTGCTTTGCACGATTCCCTTCCTACACTTTGGCTTTACCTTCCAGGGAGTAGCACATGCCAACATCAAACCGTCAAATCGTCGATCTGCTCGGCCGCGATGCCGACAGCCTGCTCAGTTACACCGCCAAGGGCTTCAAACGCGAGATCGCTGCACCTGCCCGGCGGAGATTTCGTCGATCGGGTTCTCTCCATCACCGATCGCTCGCCGAACGTGCTGCGGAATTTCAACCATGATCCTCAACCACGGCCGCCTCGCCGGCACGGGTCATGTTTCGATCCTTCCGGTCGATCAGGGAATCGAACATTCCGCCGGCGCCAGCTTCGCCGCCAACCCAATTTATTTCGACCCCGAGAGTATCGTGAAGCTCGCCATCGAAGGCGGCTGCAACGCGGTCGCCTCCACGCTCGGCGTGCTGGGTTCCTGCTCGCGAAAATACGCCCACAAATTCCGTTCCTCGTAAAACTGAATCACAACGAACTTCTCACCTATCCAAATCAAATTCGATCAGATTCAATTCGGCAGCGTGAAGCAGGCGTTCGATATGGGCGCCGTCGCGGTCGGTGCGACGATTTATTTCGGCTCCGCTCGAATCGATCGCCAGATTCATGGAAGTCTCCAAAATATTCGCCCACGCCCACGAGCTCGGGCCTCGTGACCGTCCTCTGGTGCTATCTGCGCAACCCCGCGTTCAAAACAGCCGACAAGGATTACGACCTCGCCGCCGACCTAACCGGCCAGGCCAATCACCTCGGCGTGACCATCCAGGCCGACATCATCAAACAGAAATTGCCCGAAACCAACGGCGGATTACACCGCCCTGAAATTCGGCAAGACCGACAAACGCGTCTATCAGCGAACTGACCCCGGCGATCATCCGATCGAATTATGCCGCTATCAAGTCGCCAACTGCTACATGGGCCGCAGCCCGCTGATCAACAGCGGCGGCGCCAGCGGCGAACACGATTTCGCCGACGCCGTCCGAACCGCCGTCATCAACAAACGCGCCGGCGGCATGGGCCTCATCAGCGGAAGAAAAGCCTTCCAGCGACCAATGGCCGATGGCGTGAAACTGCTGAACCTGATCCAGGACGTCTACTTAGACCCGGGAATCACCATCGCCTAAATCCGGCGCGGCCTGCCGACTTTAGTCGGCAGGATTTCGACCATGCCCCCGTTCAAAAAAGGTTCATCTATCAGGAACGAATTATACAAAGGCCAACATCGCCTCGAGCATTGGTATCGCGATAACACCATCTATTTCCTGACGGTTCGATGCACAGATCGCTTTCCCGCGTTCGCATCTGAAGAAGCCAAAACAATCTTCTGGCGTCAGTTCGACCAAATACACAGCAGAACATTATTTCGATATCTGGATCTGCACGCTTCTCGACAATCACTACCATGCCATAGGCTACCTTCCCAACGGCTCAGACCTCGCTCCAATGATTCGCAAAATACACGGCTCGGTCGCCAAGCTCGTCAACGACATCCTTCCGACGCGTCTTGTTCCCTTTTGGGCCGACTATTTTGACGGATGCCTGCGAGATGAGAACCAATATCGACGTGCCTATCGCTATACTCTGCTGCAATCGCAAAGACATGGGATCTGTAGCAATTTTGAGCGATATCCTCATACGCGCATAGGCTTAAAGATCGAGGAAGGTCTGGCACTCGCGCAGGCCCGTCGAGTATTTCTTCACACTGTTCCCTATAAACAATATGAAAAAGCCTGAATCCTGCCGACTAAAGTCGGCAAGCCGCTATCAGTTGCCAACCGACCCGCCTTCACTAAAATCCCGCGGAACCGATTTGTAATTCAAAGGAGTTTGTATGCCGCTGATGACCACCAAGCCGATGTTCGATCTCGCCTATGCCGGCGGATTCGCCGTCGGCGCGTTCAATGTCAACAACATGGAACTGGCCCAGTCGATCATCGACGCCTGCGCCAAGGAAAAGAGCCCGCTGATTCTGCAGATCAGCAAGGGCGCCCGGAAGTACGCCAACATCCGCTATCTCAAGCACATCATCGACGCCGCCGTCGAGGATCATCCGGAATTGCCGATCGCCATCCACTGCGATCACGGCGACACGCTCGATCTGATCCAGACCTGCATCAACGACGGCTACACCAGCGTCATGATCGACGGCAGCCATCATCCCTACGAAGAAAACGTCAACTCACCGCCGACGCGGTGAAGATCGCCCATGCCGCCGGCGTGGTCGTCGAAGCCGAGCTGGGCATGCTCGGCGGCATCGAAGAAGACGTCGTCGGCCTCGACGCCGAGGAATATGAAAAGAACGTCGAGAAATTCCTGACCGATCCGGAGCAGGCCGCCGATTTCTGCAAACGCACCGGCATCGACAGCCTGGCCGTCGCCATCGGCACCAGCCACGGCGCGTTCAAGTTCAAGCACGAAGCCAAGCTGGCGTTCAACCGCATCGAGCAGATCATGAAGACCTGCC
This sequence comes from uncultured Phycisphaerales bacterium, assembly GCA_963773725.1. Lineage (GTDB taxonomy): Bacteria > Planctomycetota > Phycisphaerae > Tepidisphaerales > Tepidisphaeraceae > PALSA-1353. Next base: position 136,094 of record CAVZCA010000003.1, on the reverse strand, counting down.
CCGGCCTGCCGCTGGTCATGCACGGCAGCTCGCAGCGTGCCGCAGGAATTCATCGATCTGGTCAACAAGTACGGCGGCGCGATGCCCAACGCCAAGGGCGTGCCCGAAGACCAGATCGCCATGGCCGTCCAGAAATACGGCGTCTGCAAGGTGAACATCGACACCGATCTTCGCCTGGCCATGACCGCCAAGATCCGCGAAGTCTTCGCGACCAAGCCGGCCGAGTTCGATCCCCGCAATTATCTCGGCCCGGCCCGCGAAGCGATCACCAAGATGGTGCAGCGCAAGCTGCACGTGCTGAACAGCGCCGGCAAGGCCGATGCGATCAACAAGCACTGGGAAAAGCTCGGCAAGCCGATGCCGAAGTATTTACAGGAAGACGAAGGTGGCGTAAGGCCTTGAAGACGAAATGAGCCAAAAGGAGCAAAAGGCCGAAATCCCAAGTGGAAGTTGGAGGTATTCAACATCTTTTTCCGCCGTAGATGAAAAAGATCGGAAATACTGGCGGTCCCGTACGCCGCGGGAAAGAATGCAGGCATTGGAACGGTTGCGACAATTGAATTACGGATATGGACCCGGCAAGCCTCAACCCAAATTTCAAAGAGTTCTTCGAGTTATTGAACTCGGCGGGAGTTAAGTTTCTCCTGCTCGGCGGTTATGCCGTCAACTATTACGGCTACCATCGAACGACGGACGACTTGGATATCTGGATCGCCCTGGATAAAGAGAACGCTCACGCGGTTGTCTGAAATCATGAGAAAATTCGGCGGTTTTCGCGCCTTGGACGTGCCTCCGAGTTTATTTCTGCAAAAGGGAAAAATTTTCGTATTTGGCCGAGAGCCGCCTTCGGATCGATATTTTAACCGGCCCCAGCGGCACGATTTTCATGAATGTTATGCCCGCCGGCAGGAGACAACCTGGGATGGCGTGCGAGTACCGATTATTTCACTTGACGATTTAAGGGCAAATAAAAAAGCCAGCGCTCATGCAAAAGATCTTGCTGACCTGGAAATTTTGCCGACGCAGTTAGGTTCCTCAAGTCGCCGTAGAGCGCCCAAAAAAGGCCGGCGAAGGCCCTCATCATGAACCAGCAGAACAAAAATCGATCTCTCCAGGCTCCGCCGCGAATACGGCCGGGGAGAGTTGCTCGAATCGCAGGTTCTCCCCGATCCGATCGCCCAGTTTGCTCGCTGGTTCGCCGAGGCCGAAGCCACGGAGCCATCGAGCCCAATGCGATGACCCTGGCCACCGCCGATCCCAGCGGCGCGCCGTCGGCCCGCATCGTGCTGCTCAAGGGCATCGAGCCCGGCGGATTCGTTTTCTACACCAGTTACACCAGCCGCAAAGGGCGGGAATTGGACACGAATCCGCGAGCGGTCCTCGTTTTCTTCTGGCGAACGCTCGAGCGGCAGGTTCGCGTCGAAGGCCGCGTCGAAAAAACCACTCGTGCTGAAAGCGAGAAATATTTCTTCTCCCGCCCGCATTCAGCTCAGATCGCGGCATTATCGTCGCATCAGAGCGATGCGATCACCACGCGAGAAGAGATGCAGCGGCGTTATGATGAGATGAACGCCAAATTCCCCGTCGGCGCCGTCAAAGCCCCGGAATTCTGGGGCGGATATCGGCTGGTTCCCTCTATGATCGAATTCTGGCAAGGCCGCCCGGGCAGGCTTCATGACCGCATCGCCTATGAGCGCAAACGCGATAACTCCTGGCAAATCAGCCGGCTCCAGCCGTGATTAAATGAATCACCCCGCCGGAAAAACCGCACTCATCACCGGCGCATCCGTCGGCATCGGCCGCGATCTGGCCGAGCTTTTTGCCCGCGATGGGCATCATCTGGTCCTCACCGCCCGCAACGAATCGCAGCTTCAGGAATTGGCCGCAAAACTCCGCGATCAATATCACGTCAATGTCGACGTGATCGTGCAGGATCTTTCCGTAACCGGCGCTTCGCAGCAGATTTTCGAGCAACTCCAATCCAAATCGATCGACTATCTCGTGAACAACGCCGGCTTCGGCACGCACGGCCCGTTCGCCGAGGCGGAATTGCAATCGCAACTCGCAATGCTGCAAGTGAACATCGTGGCGCTGACCCATCTGACTCGTCTGTTTTTGCCCGCAATGCTGAAGCGAAGCAGCGGCAGGATTATGAACGTCGCATCAGTTGCCGCGTTTCTGCCTGGACCGTGATGGCGGTCTATTACGCCACCAAGGCGTACGTGCTTTCGTTTTCCGAAGCCTTGGCCAGTGAACTAGCCGGCAGCGGCGTGACCGTGACGGCCTTCTGTCCCGGTCCGACGAAAACCGAATTTCAAATCCGCGCCGGAATCGACGAATTCGCGATGAGAAGAAAGGAAATGCCAGCAGTTCAATGGAAGTAGCCGCGACTTGGATATGACGCAATGATGAGCGGCCGATCATCCGTCATCACCGGCTTCTCCAACAAATTGTCCGCGTTTGCCCGCGATTCCTTCCGCGCTCGACCGCCGCCGCGATCGCCAAAGGCCGCAACGAAAATCGCTGACCGCTCAAACCGCGATCTTCTTCCACCCGCCCTGAAGAAATCGGCCGAAAATCAGCATTCCGCGAATGAACAACTCGCCTGCCAGAACCATCCAAACGGCGGCGAGGCCCATTCGCAGCCATAGTCCGACAATCAAAACCCCGGTAAATCGCAGCCCAATGATCGTGGTCAAGATTCAGGCACATCACCGACAAAGTATCCCCCGCGCCGCGCAGTGCTCCGCCAAAGATCAGATTTGCCGCGAATCCCGCCTGGATAAATCCAGTGATTCGTAAGACAGCGCGTCGTGAGCTGCGATGATGTGCGGATCATTGCCGGCGACAGCCATTCCGCCGGATAATGCCCCAGCGTAATCATCAGAATTCCGCAAACGATCATGACCCCGCCGCCGGCAGCATAGGCGAGGAAGGCGCATCGTGCAGCCCGCGCCGGGTCTTTGCGGCCAGACTGATTCCCACCATCGTCGCGGCAGCGGTGGCGAACGCGATGCCGGACAAGAAAGCTGATGCTTTCCAGCCGGATGGTGTTCATGTGCGCGGCCGAACTGGCGTTGGTCGCATCCATCCGGTTGATGACCGCGATGACGCCGAAATTGGCGAACCACGCCAGAATGCCCTCGATCCCGGCCGGAACGCCGATCCGCAACAGACGCTTGATCGTATGCCAATGCGGCCACATGCGGTGGATATAAAGCCGTGCCCCGCTGGTCCCGAACCAGACCACGAGAAATTCCAGCACGCCCCCCGACGACGTACGCGATGATCGTTCCGGCGGCGATCCCGTCAAACCCCATCACCGGCAATCCCCACCACCCGCGCGTCAGGGCAAAGCTGCTGACCATGTTCACGATGATCGACGATCACCATGACAATCGCGGGCGTAAGCGTATCGCCACCACCGCGCCGGCAGGCCCCGGCAATAAACATCACCGTCGTGAACGGCAACGCGATGCTGAGCATCCGCAGATATCTCAGCGCAAATCCTCTTGGCCATTCCCTGAAGCTGCGTCGCATCGACAATCGGCTCGCGCGGCAAGAAACAGGATCACCCCACAAACAATCCCAACGATCAACGCCGCCGAGACGGATTGGCCGGTCACTTTGTTGCTGAGCGATCGGTGCCGGCCCCCTTGGCTCGGGAGATCAAGGCCGTGCTTCCCGCCCCGATGGACGCGACCAGAAGCCCGATGAACCAGAGAAAATAAGTAATGGTCCCAACAGCCGCCCCGGCGTCTGCCGCATGGTTCGGCAGGTGATTGGCGAGATACGTATCGTTCAACCCCACCAGCATGTGCAAAACTTGCTCAACCCAGACCGGCCCGGCCAGGGCAAACACCTGGCGCAATAATGCCCATTGGTCTCGCGACCGGAAAATCAATCGGCTGTGCAAGCGTGTCAGTCATGGCCAGGTCCGATCATATGCCAAATATGCTCCAACCATTAATCACCCCCAGCGCCGCTCTTATGCCTCGGCGGCAAGAGGCATGCCGGAAATTTTTCGGGCCAGCCTGCCCTGAGCCTGTCGAAGTGGCCAGGGGCGTTCCCTGCGGCAGCGTTTGTTATATTCGAGCAAAGCACCGCCGGACGTCACAAACATCGCAACGAAAATCATCTTTATCTTTTTTCCCATTCTGTTCTCGCCTCAAAAAAATGCTCCCGCTCTCCAGATCCCTGAAATCGATTTGTCCAAAATTTGAATCTTCGCCCGCTTTCCCCATAATTCTCCCTCCAACATCAGAAAGGCTTTTAGAAATGCGACGGGCGAAGATCAGCATTATCGGCGCGGGAAACGTCGGGGCCACCGCGGCCCATTGGGCGGCCAGCAAGGAACTGGGAGACATCGTTCTGGTGGATATTCCGCAGGTGGAAGGGATGCCGCAGGGCAAGGCGCTGGATCTGTATTCAAGCCTCGCCGGTTGAGGGGTTTGACGCCAAGATCACCGGCGCCACAACTTACGAGCCGACCGCCGGCAGCGATGTCGTGATCGTCACCGCCGGCGTCGCCCGCAAGCCCGGCATGAGCCGCGATGATCTGATCAACATCAACACCGGCATCGTCAAACAAGTCGCCGAGAACGTCGCCAACATTCCCCCAATGCGGTCATGATCGTCGTCAGCAATCCGCTCGATGCGATGGTTTACGTCGCCTGGAAAGCCAGCGGATTTCCCACCAAGCGAATCATCGGCCAGGCCGGCGTTCTGGATGCCGCCCGCTATCGCGCGTTCCTCGCCGCCGAAATCGGCTGCAGCGTCGAAGACGTGCAGGCCCTGCTGCTCGGCGGCCACGGCGACGACATGGTCCCGCTTCCGCGATACACCTTCGCCGGCGGAATTCCCGTCACCCAGCTCGTCTCCCAGCAGCGCCTCGAAGAAATCGTCAAGCGCACCCGCAACGGCGGGGCGGAGATCGTCGGCCTGCTGAAAACCGGCAGCGCCTATTACGCCCCCGCCGCCGCCACCGTCGCGATGGCCGAATCCATCATCCGCGACAAAAAACGCATCCTTCCCTGTGCGGCTTATTGCGACAAGGAATACGGCGTCGGCGGCTATTTCGTCGGCGTTCCCTGCGTCCTCGGGCACCGAAGGCGTCGAAAAGATCATCGAAATCGAACTCGACGCAGGCCGAACGCAAAATGTTCAATACCAGCGTCCAGCACGTGAAGGAACTGGTAAAAACCGTCAAAATTTGATGAAACCGCCCCTCTTGCTTACGTTGTGGCCTTGTCACATGGAGAGCAGAGTGACAGGGGCTGGGCGCTGGGTTATACATTATTGACCGTGGGACAAGACCGTTTTTTAAACGTCTCCGTTCGCTGAGCAGCCTGCTCATTGTCGGCGGGTGCGTCGCGGCTTTTCTCGCCGCCGAAGGCTGCATCTCCGCCCCGCGCGTCCTCCTGCCGCCGCAGCAGCTGACCGTCGATCGCAGCGTCACCGAATATCCCGAGGGGTTCGATCTCAAGCCGTATGTCGTCAATCTCAACTGCCCGACCGGCTTCTGCTTCGACGAATCAAAGAACCTGATCGTCGCCGAGGGCGGACTCGACGGCCCCGAGCCGCACATTTTCGTCATCCGCCCCGATAAGGTCACGTTCGATATCTATCCGGTCGGCACGCGCATTCCCATCCTCAAGCCCGGCTTCCGCATTTACGGCCCGATCGGCGGAATCGTTGCCTATCACGGAAAAATCTTTGTCAGCCATCGCGACGAACACGACATGGGAGCCATCGCCGCCTTCGATTACAACGGCGATCACAAAACCATCGTCGCCGGCCTCCCCGCCCAGGGAGATTACAGCGTCACCGACCTGGCGATCTCGCCGGTCGACAACCGCCTCTATTTCGGAGTCGGCGCTGCCACCAACAGCGGCGTCGTCGGCCTCGACAATTGGCAGGAGGGCTGGGTCCGCAACCATCGCAACGCCTGCGACATGCCCTGGCAAACCATCAACCTCCTCGGCTTCCGATTCGACGCGGACAACCCTGAAAGCAGTCTCTTCGCGCCGAATTCGCTGGTAACCGTCCCGTTCGAGCCGTTCGGCGTCAGCGACATCATCCAGATTCCCGCGGTCGAATTCCCTGTGCAAAAACCCTCCGGCGCGATCTTCAGCGATTCACTCGACGGCGGCGATTTGAAAGTCGAAGCCTGGGGCGTCCACAATCCCGCAGGCCTGGCGCTCGATGAATTTGGATCGATCTACGTCACCGATCAGGGGATGGAACTCCGCGGAACCAGGCCGATCGACAACGATCCCGACGCACTATTCCAGCTCAATCTGCGCGGCTCATGGCTCGGCTGGCCCGACTATTCCCGCAGCGGCGAGCCGGTGTATCTCGCGAAATATCAGCCGCCGCAGTCGATGGCGATCTCAACGGGATATCCCAACGTCCGGTTTGTGATCGATCACGACGCCAGCAAGCTGACGCCGCCGGATAAAGATTTGGTGCGAGCCCTCTTTGCCTGGCAATCCGGCGCGTCGAAAATGGCATTTTTCCCGAAGAGCGGCCCATTCCACAAGCCGCGCTTTGAAGGAGAATTGTTGGTCGCCCTCTGGGGAGATCGCGCCCCGTTTTCCACCAGCGGCCGGCCGATGCCCACCCCGCTTCCGGGTTACCGGATCGTCCGCGTCGATCTCAACAGCCGCAACGGCGAGGTATCCGATTTCATCTACAACACCCGCAGCGGCCCCGCCAGCCAGGTATCCGAAACCAATGGCGTCGGCCTCGAGCGCCCCATCGACGTGAAATTCGGACCCGATGGAAATCTATATATTCTCGACTTCGGCCGCGCCAGATGAAAGAGGGCAATCTCAAAACCGACGGCGGCACGGGAAAGATTTTCGTTTGTCAGCCTTCCAGCCACTTCATGACCCCACAATGAGCCAATCCTTTGTGCAGCCGGGCGGGATAAACAATCTCTCCCCACGCCTCGCAAGCTTCCCCGTCAATAAACGCATCGTACAAAACCCGCAATGAATTCGGCGACGAATCCACGACGCGCAGCCGCGCAGCACCAGCGATTCCCCAAAATTCACCGCATCCGCAATAGCCAGCCCTCGCAATGTGCGTCCGTTCCAATCGCAGGAACACGGGACATTGCTAATTCGGCGCACCCCCGCATCATCCGCCGCGATGGCAACAAATTCATTCTTCCCGCTCGCATCGTCGGTGTTCACATGAAACGCAACAGTGCGATTTGGCAATATCGCCACCCGCGCAGCCATTGCCGCACCTTCGGACCAATCGGCCCGTCGCCATAATAATGGTCGCGATACCCAATTCCGCGAAATTGAATCTCGCGTCCATTAAAATTAATTCGGCCCTCAACATCACATCGCGGCTGCGCCACCACCCAACGATGCTCAGCCAAGTTCTCAAACGAGAGAATGGTTTTCTCAAGCACTAAAGACGGCGATTTTTGTCGAAACACCATCTCCGCCGAAATGGCCGGATCACCCCCCTCAAATCGCACCCGTGTTTCCGCGCTTCCCAATTCAAGCCTATTCGCGCCGATGCTCAATACATTTGATTTCACATCAGCTTGAAACGCCCCCTCAGCAAAACGAATCGTATCGTCCGTCAACAAAACATCATTCTCAAATATCGCAAATTGCACGCACGGATACTGCCGCGGCACCGGAGGATGTTGCACCGTAGGCCGCCGGCGATAAGCGGCATATTGCTTGGCATATTCCGCATCAAACGCAAACCCATCATGAAAGTACAGAACCACCCGAATTTTCTTCCCCTCATCCCGCGCATCAAATTCCCACCACTCATATCCCCCAGGCGCGAACCCGATGCCAATGATCGGCTCGCTCAACTGGAAGGTGATCTACAAGATCCAATGTCTCCATCAGTCCCTATCAGACCGGGGCCACGTCCCTCCGGCAAGTCCTCTTCAGACCGCTTTCCCCATTTGACCCCTCTCCACCCGCTTCATAAAGTCACATCAATGCTGGCGCTCGGCTCACTCATCAACCTCGCCGATGACGATACTGGCGCCGGCGATATCATCTTCGTCTGCGTCTTTCTGCTGATTGTTGTGCTCGCTGCGGCCTATGGCGTCATGTGGCTTCGCAAACGCCTCTGGAGCCAGGATGATTTAGATATGCCGGCCGCCGGTTTCACTTTGGGCGATCTCAAGCAGTTGCACCGCGCCGGAAAAATCACCGATCAGGAATTCCAATTCGCCAAAGACAAGGTTTTAGCAGCCGCCCAGGCCGCCGCCGCGCGAGACGCCGCCAGGCAGCCTCCAGTCCAGCGCCCGATAAAATAGCCGAAAAAAGCCTCAAAATTCAGTAGTGCAAAAGAATTTGGATCATTAGCTATTTTCGCTTTTCACTTTCGCTATTTTCATTTATATGATGTCCTATCGGAACGGAATGCCGGTCAAGTCGCTACCCCGGAATGTTCGATACTGACGGAGAACGTTAAGTTTCGATTTCGTGGGCGCTTGCCTTAGTTGAACGTTGGTCTTGGGGTCCTTTACCGGACCCCGCAAGGGAACCAAAAGTCGATGGCCACTACCAATCGCACCGGCAATGGCGGAGGTCAGGGAAATCCACCACCGCCCGGAAATCCTCAGAACTCCCAAGGTGGTGGCTTTCGCGGCCGTCGCGTCACCACCTGCAGCTTCTGCGGCAAATCCTCCCGCGATGTCGGCCCCATGGTCGAAGGACCCAACGACGTTTACATCTGCGCCAACTGCGTCGATCTGGCCCACAACATCATCCGCCAGGAAAAGCGAAAGCTGACCGCCAGCCAGCCGCTCTTCAACACCATCCCCAGCCCGCGGCAGATCAAGGAATTTCCTCGATCAATACGTCGTCGGCCAGCAGCTACGCCAAAAAGGCGCTCGCCGTCGCGGTGCATAATCATTACAAGCGTCTGACGCACCTCCGAATCCGCCGCTCCGCGCCGCCGAGCGATCCGGCCAACCGGCGCGCACCAGCTCCGGCGCCCACCGGTCCCGGATGTCGAAATCGATAAGAGCAATGTCCTTCTGATCGGCCCCACCGGCAGCGGCAAAACCCTGCTCGCCAAAACCCTGGCGCGCATTCTCAACGTCCCCTTCGCCATCGGCGACGCCACCACCCTCACCGAAGCCGGCTACGTCGGCGAAGACGTCGAGAACATCCTCCTCAAGCTTCTGCAGAACGCCGACTACGATCTCGAATCCGCCCAGCGCGGCATCGTCTACATCGACGAAATCGACAAGATCGGCAAAACGCAGAACAACGTCAGCATCACCCGCGATGTCTCCGGCGAAGGCGTCCAGCAGGCCCTGCTGAAAATGCTCGAAGGCACCGTCGCCAATATTCCGCCGCAGGGCGGCCGCAAGCATCCCGAGCAGCAATACATCCAGATGGACACCAGCCAGATCCTCTTCATCTGCGGCGGAACGTTCGTCGGCCTCGAAGACATCATCCGCAAACGCCTCGGCAAGCGCCAGATCGGCTTCAACAGCGAAACCGCCGCCGCCGAATCCTCCCGCGACCGCGCGAAATCCTCGCGCAGGTTCAGCCCGAAGACCTCGTCGAGTTCGGCATGATCCCCGAATTCGTCGGCCGACTTCCCGTCGTCGCCACGCTCGAGCCGCTGGATGTGAAGACGCTGATCAACATTCTGACCGAGCCGAAGAACGCGCTGGTGAAGCAGTATCCAGAAATTCTTCCGCATGGAAGGCAGCGAGCTGGAATTCACCCCCGGCGCGCTGGAACTGATCGCCGAGCGCGCCCTGAAGCGCGACACCGGCGCTCGCGCCCTTCGAGCCGTCTGCGAAGAGATCATGCTCGATCTGATGTACCGCCTGCCCGACCAGCAGCAGGGCGGCAAATACGTCATCACCGAAGACATCGTCGAAGGCCGCCAAAACCTCTTCGAGCTGAAGCCCGAACGGCGAAAAGAAAGCGCATAATCGATTTCGCCCGTACGTGTCCAAAAACGGGCAATACCACCTTTTAGCCGCGTCGCCTGCGACGCGCGATTTCCATTCGCAATCAAAACCGGTAGCCTGACAAAGGCTCATGGAAACCGCCCGCAACTCTCACCATTCAGCAGGCCCTCGATCTCGCCGTACAGCATCACAACGCCGGCCGATTGGGTGAAGCCGAGCACGTATATCGCCGAATCCTCGCCACCGACCCAAACAATCCGCCCGCGCTCCATCTTCTAGGCGTGTTGGGCGGCCAGGTCGGCCAAACCCAGGCCGGTATCGACCTCATTCAACGCGCGATCGCCCTCAAACCCGATTATGCGGACGCCTACAACAACCTCGGCTGCGCCTTATCCACGCAAGACCGCCCCGACGAAGCCATCGCCGCTTTCAAAAACGCCCTTCGCATTCAACCCGACAATTCATCCGCGCGCTGAATCTCGGCACGGCGATGGTCCAAAGCGGCATGACCCAGGAAACACTCGCGCTCTTCAAAGATTTACTCCCCAACGCCCCCGGCTGGGTCGCCGCCCACAGCAACTACCTCCTGATCCTCAGCTACACCTGCGATGATCCGGCAACGATCCTCGCCGAGCAGCGTCGATGGAGCGAACTTCACGCTGATCCCATCCGCTCGCTCATTCGCCCGCATCTCAACGATCTCATCCGCAACCCGCCGCCTCCGCATCGGCTACGTCTCCGCAGATTTCAGCGACCATCCCGCCGGCCGCAACATCGTTCCGCTGCTGCGCGAGCACAACCGCGACCGATTTGAAATCTACTGCTATTCCAGCACCGTAAAACGCCATCCTCTGACCGATCGCATGCAAAGCTACTGCAATGTCTGGCGAAACATCTTCGGCGCGACGGATGAAGCGGTGGTGCAAGATGATCCGCGACGATGCCATCGACATTCTCGTCGACCTCTCCCTGCATTCCTCCGGAAGCCGCCTGATGGTCTTCGCCCACAAGCCCGCTCCGGTTCAGGCAACCTTCATCGGATACCCCGCAGGAACCGGATTGGAAACGATCGACTACCGCCTCACCGATCCCTATTTGATCCGCCCGGGCGTGAACGACGAAAATTACGTCGAAACCTCCATCCGCCTTCCCAGCACATTCTGGTGCTTCGACTCCGAAGGCATGGAACTATCCGTCGCTCCGCCAGTCTCCCCGCTCCCCGCCGCGAAACCGGCGTCATCTCCTTCGGCTGTCTCAACGGCTTCTGGAAAATCAACGACGCCACGCTGGCCCTCTGGGCAAAAGTATTGGCCGCCGTCCCGCGTTCGCGCATGGTCATCCTCAGCCCGCAAGGCGCCGCAAGAGAACGTCTCGCCGAAAAATTCGCCTTATTTGGAATCGAACCCAGCCGCATCGAATTCCTTGAGCCGCAAATCCGCGCCGCGAATATCTCAGCTATTACAGCAAGATCGACATCGGTCTCGACACCTTTCCATACAACGGCCACAGCACCAGCCTCGATTCACTCTGGATGGGCGTCCCCGTGATCACGCTCATCGGCCGCACATCCGTCGGCCGTGCCGGCTTCAGTCAGTTATCAAACCTGGATCTCTCCGACCTGGCTGCCCAAACTCTGGAAGATTTCGTTGCCATCGCGACAAAATTGGCGCACGATCTCCCCCGGCTCACCGAGTTGCGCTCCAGCCTGCGCCAGCGAATGCTCTCCTCGCCCCTGATGGATGCCCCTCGTTTTGCCCGCGATGTCGAATCCGCGTATGAACAGATGTGGCTAAAATGGCGCGAGAACTACACAATTCAAAAGACGGCTGACAGGTAATGGCGAATTAATGGAAAACCCCGGCCCTAAAACCATGAATCTTCAGGAGGCGCTCGACCTCGCGGTCCAGCATCACCAGGCCGGTCGCCTGCGCGAAGCCGAGGGAATCTATCGCCAGATCCTCCACGCCGAACCAAACAGCCCGCACGCCCTGCATTTACTCGGCGTCCTCTCCAGCCAGATGGGCCAGGGCGAAATCGCCCTGAATTACATCCGCCGCGCCATCACCCTCAATCCCACCGCCGCCCAATATCACGCCAGCCTCGGCGCCGTGCTCGCAACCCTTGGCCGAACCCAGGAAGCCATCGAAATCTATCATCGCTCCCTGGTTCTCCAGCCCGATTTATTCGATGCGCACGCCAACCTCGGCACCGCCTTCATGAAGCTCGGCAAAATTCGACCTCGCCATCGAATCCCTCGAAACCGCGCTCCGATCGGCCCAAACAATTTCAAACTGCTCGATGCCCTCGGCACGCCCTCTCCCAGGCCGGCCGCCAGGAACAAGCCGTCGAAATCCTAAAACAAGCATTAAAGCTCCAGGTGGATTTCGCCCCGACCCATTTAACCCTCGGCAACGCGCCGCTGAAATTAAATCGCTTCGACGAAGCCATCGCCGAATATCGCGCCGCCCTGGCGATCCGCCCCGAATATCCCGAGGCGATGCGGAATCCATCCGGCCTCCTCGCCGATCGCGGCACCATCGATGAAGCCATCGACCTCGCCCGCCGCTCCATCGCGATCCAACCGGAATCCCCGCACGCCTGGTTTAATCTCGGCCGCTCCCTCCACCAGCAAAATCGCTTCGATGAAGCCGCCGACGCCCTCAGCCGCGCCCTCTCCCTCGAGCCCCGCTTCACGCAGGCTTACATCGAGCTCGGCGAAGTGCTCCTGAAAATGAAAGCCTTCGACCGGGCGATCGAAACATTCAATCAATCCCTCGAAATCGAGCCCAATGCCGTCGTCTATTACCGGATCGCCATCGCTCTGCTCGAACAGGGCAAACGCGACGAAGCGATCGCCGCCTGCCTCAAGGCCCAATCCCTCGGATTCGCCGATCCCAATCTCTTCAACACCCTCGGCACGATCCATCACCAGCTAGGCCAGATCGACAAGGCAATCGATTTCTTCCGCCAGGCCTTGGCCATCCAACCCGATTTTCCGCTGGCCCAGTGGAATCTGGGATTGCTTCAGCTTCTTAAAGGAGAATTCCGCGAAGGCTGGATCGGCTACGAAACCCGCTGGAAAGCCAACAATATCCCAACCCCCGCTCGATATTCGCAAAAAGGCTTGTGGGATGGCAGCGACCTGAAAGACCGCCGGATTCTCCTCGATTGCGAGCAGGGTTTCGGCGATTGCATTCAGTTCATCCGCTTTATCCCGCTCATCGTCCAGCGCGGCGGCAAGCCGATCCTCACCGCTTTCCCCGAACTTCGCCGCCTCTTTCGAACCGTCCCCTGCCTGGATGAAATCATCTGCCCGCCGGAAGAAATTCCCCCGTTCGATGTGCAATCTCCCCTCGCCAGTCTTCCGCCGCTTCGAAACCACACTCCAAAATATTCCCGCCAACGTCCCGTATCTTTTTGCCGATCCCGTCCTCTCCGAACGCTGGCGATCCCGAGTCCCGCGCACGGCCAAAAAAAATCGGCCTGGTCTGGTCCGGCAAACCCGATTCAAAAGACAACGCTATCCACTCCCCAGGATTATCATTGCTCGCCCCGCTCGGCGCGATCCCCAACACCTGGTTCTGCAGCCTGCAAAAAGGACCCGCCGCCGCGGAAACGGTCGCGCCGCCCGAGGGTCTCCAAATCACCGATTGGACCGCCGAGCTGCAGGATTTTGCCGACACCGCCGCCCTGATCGCCAATCTCGATCTAGTGATTTCCTCCGACACCGCCGTCGCCCACCTCGCCGGTGCGATGGGAAAACCAACCTGGCTCCTCCTCCCATCCGTCCCCGATTGGCGCTGGCTTCTCGATCGCCACGATTCACCTTGGTATCCATCCATGCGCCTCTTCCGCCAATCCAAACCGGGAGATTGGCAATCCCCCGTCAAAGCGATCGCGAAAGCCCTTCGCGCTCAACTCACTGCTGACAAATCGGCGTCTTGATTCGTCGCGATTGTCTGCCCACCCGCCCTCATTCTTTGAGAACAATTAGCCTGCTCTTAACCAATTCCTCTAATTCGCCCACTACAGTCCCCTCCCTTAAAGCGTCTAGATTCGTTCAAAACGCGTCAAATTCACTGCTCGAAGCACATTAGCCCCTCTGGGGGGGGAGAAAATGGAAATGAAGAAGGTTCATCTGTTGAGCGCCGCCGTTGTTGCGCGCACTGGTCGCTGTCCAAAGTGGACGTGCCATGGCTGATCTCTATACACCCGGCGATCTGGTCGTCTGCAAGTTGGCCTCACAGGCAGCGCCACCACTCTGGCAAATAAAGGAACCGCCGTTCAGTTAGATGAATTCACCACCAGCGGCTCACCCGTCCCGGCTGCCACGGTCCTGCTCCCCACAACCGCCAGCGGATCCAACAACCCGCTCACCATCAGCGGAACAGGCGGCTCCGAAAGGCGCTCAATCTTTCCGCCGACGGCCATGAGTTGGTCGCCGCCGGATATGACGTGGGTGTCGGCGGAACAACGCAGGGAACCTCCACCGTCGGCCTGATCGACGCCTCGGGCAATGTCGATACCTCCACCACCACTGCCGGACTTTCAGGAAACAACACCCGCAGCGCCACATCCGTCGATGGCAGCGAAGTGTGGGTCGCCGGCGCCGCTGGCGTCGTCGCCGAAGCCGATGGAAGCTCCAGCGGCAATATGATCGCCACGCGAAACCTCCGCGTGATCAGCATCGCGCCCGCTTCCGTTTCACCAACCAGATCAACCCAATTGTTCGGCTCATCCAACAAGTCCAGCCTCGGCATTTCAACAGTCGGCTCCGGCACGCCCACCAGCGGCTCGGCCGCGGTGACCATCCTCCCGGAATGACCAGCACCGCCGCCCGAGTCCTACGGCTTCTTCTTCGCGAATCCCACAACCCTGTTAGTTGCCGACTCCACCGATGGAATTCAGGAATGGACCCTCAGCGGATCAACTTGGTCCTCCTCCCATACTCTCGCCAGGTTCTTACGTCGGCCTGACCGGCTCGGTGAGCGGCAATACCGTCAGCCTCTACGCCATCTCCGGCACCGCGCAGCAGGCTGGGTCGCTGACAACAGCCTGATCTCCGACACCTTCGATCTGACCGCCGGCGCTTCGGCACCCCCGTCACGCTGGCGACCGCAACTGGCAACACCGCCTTTTCCGGCGTGGCATTCGCCCCAACATCCGTCCCCGAACCAGCATCCGCGGCTTTGATCCTCTCGGCTGCCGGCGGATTACTGATCCGTCGCCGCCGCGCAACTAATTCCATCCGCCCGAAAATCATAAGCACCATAAAGCCCACGGCGTCGCCGTGGGCTTTTTCCATGTAAACTACTCGCGTGATTCCCACAGCCGCGACAGTTCCCCTGGGCCGCTGGGCCGTCGCCGTCAGCGGCGGCGCCGACAGCGTCGCGCTACTCCTTCTCCTGAAAAATCGCCCCGATTTATCTCTCCACATCATCCATCTCGACCACCAAACCCGCGGCCAGGCCAGCACCGCCGACGCCCAATTCGTCTCAAGCCTCGCCACGCAATTTAAAATGCCCATCACAATCTCCCGTCGAGACCAGATCGAGCCGGAGATGAAATCCCTCCCCAAAAATCTTTCCGCCCGCTTCCTGCGCCTTCCGCATCGAACTCTTTCGTCGCACGGTCGCCCGCGAAAATCTCCAGGGCGTCATCCTCGCCCATCAAGCCGACGATCAGGCCGAAACCATTTTCCTCCGCCTCCTGCGCGGCTCCGGCCCCGCCGGCCTGTCCGCCATGTCCATCCGCCGCAAACTTGGCGATCTAACGATCCTCCGCCCGCTCCTGCACGTCCGCCGATCAGACCTGCGCCATTTCCTCACCAAACAGGGGCAAAGCTGGCGCGAAGACGCGAGCAATCAATCCAACCAGTACGCCCGCAACCGCATCCGCAAATTTCTAGAATCCCACCCCGATCTTCACGATCAATTGCTGACCGTCGGCCGCGCTTGCACCCAATATTCAAAATGGATTCGCAAAACCGCCCCAACATTGAAAGAAAAATTCCCCGCGATCAAACTCGCCGATTCCCCGCGCCCACTCGCCCGAGAATCCGCCCGCCGCTGGCTCACCTCCCAAGGCGTCCCCCCAGCCAAGCTGACCCCCGCAATGCTCGACCGACTCCGAAATCTCGCCACCGACGCCGCCACGCCGCCAAAACAGCAGTTCCCCGGCAGCGTAAAATCCACCGCCGCGCCGGCTGGATCAGCCGCGAAACATAGCTATTTCCCACCCCGCGTCGCCGCCCGATGCTCCTCTCTCCTCTGCATCGCCTTCTCCCACTGATCCTCCACCGGCTCTGCCGGATGCAGATCGAACGCATGCTTCCAATCAGCCACGGCCTCGTCCCAATCCCCCGCCTTCGTGGCGATCAATCCATTCATCTTCCACAACTCCCAGTAATCCGGATAAACAGCGATCGCATCATCCACCACACGTCGTCCCTCGGCCAATCGGCCTTCCTCATAATCCGCGAACGCAACCAGCAGATGAATCTTCAGCGATTTCGGCTGCTCCGCCAGCGAATATTCATAAAACGCATCCCGATCATTCCACCGCCGAACGTACGTCCACGTCCGAAGCGATCCAAGCACCAGCAGCACAACCAGCAGAATCCCCCACACCACCGGCCGGAATCTCGCCATCCCCATCGCAACCAGAATGACAAAAAAAACCGACGGCAAATACATCAGCCGCTCGCCAAAGATCGCGGCGATGATGACAACATTGGAAGCCATCGAATAGGTCAGCGCCATCGCCACAAAACAAAATGCGATAGTCCATTTTCGCCGCGCCAGACTTACGCAAAGCCCGATCGTCCAAGCAACCAGCACCGCGACGCCAAGCCAAAGATACGGATCACCCCGGCTGATCGTCGGCCCCATCACCGCCAGTCCATAATCAATCGACAGCTTCACCGGCACGACCATCAACTGGAAATATCTTCCCAGCAGTGCCAACGGAATCAGCCACCGGTCAAGCCGCGGCGACTGAATCATCGGCTGCATCGCGATGTCCAGAAATCCCCGGTCCCATTCAAATTTCAGATGAAGCACTTCCTCCCGCAGTACGATCAACCCGCCCACGCTCCAGACGAGCATCGCGAACATCAGCAACATCGCCTGACGCTCCGCGTGCCGTTCCTTCGGCGTGAACTCAGCTTTCGTAGCAAACAGCGCCCGCCGCACCGGCACAAGCGCCGCCAGCAGGGCGGGCAAAAGCATTCCCTGCTCCTTGCTCAAGATCGCGATAAGACTGAGAAAAAAAAATGAAACCGCTCGCCACGAAGTCATCGGCCGCTTAAGAAAAAGCACCATCGCCCCCACAACGCCGACAGCACACGCCAATTCCGCCCGCCCAACCACACCCGCGACAGCCTCGCAATGCACCGGATGCACCGCAAACAACAACCCCGCGAGCAGCCCAACCCGCCAATCCACCAATCTTCGAGCAAATTCCGCGACCAGCGCAAACTCCCGCATTCAGCAGCAGATTCACCAGATGAAAGGCCCACGGCCGGTTCCCATGCAGCCACCACTGCAATCCATAACTCTGCGAAACCAGCGGCCGATAAAGATTATCGATCGCCCCATTAAAATAATCATGCGTCCAGAATTGCCCCCAAAGCTTCGGATGCTGCACCCGATCATCAAGCCCGATCAGATACGAATCGTCGTAGATATACGTTCCCCCCAAAGTAACGGCATAGAGCATCAGTGCCAGCGCCGCGCTGAACACCGCCGGTCCCCAATGCCTCCAGCCGCGCTCTTCCGTTGGATTTGACAGATTCACCACAGTCAATCGTAACTGCCGACGGAAAAAATACCGAATGACAAGTGACAAATGACAAATGACAAGCCATTATGCACATTTCTCCCCATTTCCCGTTAATCTTGATCCGCGCAAATGCCAGAGTCTCTTCGCATCGCGGTAACCGGCGGCAGCGGGGGTCGGACGATTCGTCGTCCGCTCTCTTCTCGATCGAGGACATCGCATCCTCAACATCGACCGCCAACCCGGCGACGACAATCGCGCCCGCTTTATCGATTGCGATGTCCGCCAGCGCGACTCCATCCTCCCCGTGCTCAAAGATTGCGATGCCGTCTGCCATCTCGCCGAAGTTCCCAACGTCCATTCAGGCGTTCCACTGGATGAGGTCTACTGGAACAACACCCGCTCCACATCGGTGGTCCTTCAAGCCGCGGCCGATCTCCGCCTCCGCCACGTCGTCTATTCCAGCAGTTGCCAGGTGTATGGCTGCTGGGGCGAAGAGAGCGTTCCTCCGATTCGTTTTCCGATCGACGAATCCCATCCCCTTCAGCCCATGAACGCCTACGCCATCTCCAAGGTCGCCAACGAAGCGTTCGCGAATTACATCTCCCGTAAAGAAGGATTGTCGATTCAATCCTCCGTTTCCCCTGGGCGATGACCAAGGATTTCGACGACGCCGAGCTGCGCGGCTTCAAGAACATCGACGAGCCGTTCCACGACGGCTTTGAAACCTTCATCCACGCGACCGACCTCGCCCATGGCTTCGCCGCCGCCGTCGAATCCGCACGCCCCGGCTGCGAAATCTATAATCTCGCCGCCGCCGACATCATGTCCCACATGCCCCTTCGCCATCGCTTGGCCAAGTATCACCCCCACTTCCCTCCGCTCCCGGCGGGTTGGCCCGACCACAAAAGCCCGGTTGTGACCGAAAAAGCCCAAAAATTGCTGAATTGGAGTCCCAAATGGAGCTTCATCGGACATATTAATGAAGCGAATGCTCGCGGTTCTCGTCATATAGGGTAGAATTCTTTGGTCCTTTCAAGAGGGAGTTCCAACATGGACAGGCCATCGCAACTTTCCCGCAAGGGTGCGTTCACGCTGGTGGAGCTTCTGGTCGTCATCGGGATCATCTCGGTGTTGATCGCGATTCTGCTGCCCGCCCTCACCCGCGCCCGCCAGCAGGCCATGACCGTCCAGTGCATGAGCAACATGCGCCAGGTCGGCAACGCGATGCTGATCTACGCCGATCAATACGACGGCTATTTATTTCCCGACCATATGGGCTGGGCCAACGAGACCGTTTATCTCCCCGGTCAGGCCGCGCCGTACCTGACGCAAACAGGCCCGTTTAACTCATTGGTATTGGCATATCCCGACAAGGCTAATGCCTATGTTTACAACACCTGGACGGTTCCGGTACTCGGCGTCTGGAATCCTCCCGTCATGACCTGTCCCACAGACATCGATCCCCAGCCCAACGCGCAGCACACCTATCTGCTCAACGATTATTTTGCCACCACTTTCAATGAGAAGTACGGAAAAGCTCTTCCCAATCACCTTTCCCCGTCGAACGCGATTCTGATGGGCGAAAAAGTCTCCTTCCAGGGTGACTACTACATGGAAATGAATAACCAGAGCGATTTCCAGAAGGCGGTCGATTTCTTCCGTCACGGAACTTCGGTCGGATCGAATTACCTGATGGTCGATATGCATGTCGAAACACTGATCATCACCGACCTCGGCCCCTGGAGCTTCAACACCGACGATCAAGTCTCCCCCACCACTCAGTCCGATTGATATGGCGGTCGAATTCCTCTGCTTCATCGGCGGATCGCTCCTCATTCTCGTCCCCGGAATCTGGCTGGCAGGTGCTCTCTCCCTCGGCAAAGATCGTGTCGAAACCTACACCTGCGGCAGTTGCCTCGGCCTGGCACTGGCCGTCTACGTCGCTTCAGTCAGCAGCTTTTTTGATCTCCGATGGTTCTATCCCATCTGGGCGGTGACAGCCTTAGTCTGCCTGGCAGTTCGCTGGTTTTCACCTCCGAAATACGATCAAGGCCGGAAAAACAAATGGATCATCCTGATTCTCTTTCTTGTCGCCGCCGCGCGTTTCAGCATCGCTCTTCCCAAGCCGCTTCCCGAAGGCCCATACGATCCAACCTTCCACCTGATCCTCGCCGGAAAAATCCAGCAGACCCAGCACGCCATCCACGATTGGCAACCCTTCGATTCCGTCGCGTTGAACTATCCAACCGGCAGTCACACCCTTCTGGTCGTTCTCTCAACCCTCACCGGATTACCTCTCCACACCGTTTTCAAAGACTTAATCCCACTCCTCGGCGTTCTATCAACCGCTCAGATTTATCTCTTTGCCCGCCGCGCCATCGCCGACCAATCCGCCCCCCTCTGGTCCGCCGCGGCCTACGGACTCTGGGCATGGTTCGGCAGCAATGATTACTTCCGCTGGGGTGGATTACCCAACGAATTGGGCATGCTCTTCTTCATGACAATGCTGACGCTCTGGCTCGACGACCTCCGCGACCGAATCCGAATCCCCATCATCGGCCTCATCTTCGCCTCCCTCATCCTCGTCCATCATCACTCCATGCTCGTCAGCGGGATTCTTCTCACCGTGCTGACAATCATCCCTATGTCCGGGTCCAACCCCGCCTCCTCACGAAAAATCCTGATCGCATCCATTGCAATCGCCGCTCTGCTCGACGCATTTTTCCTGATCCCCTACGCCCTGAAGATCAACACGCTGCATTCCACGACGGTCCTTTCAAGCAGCGAGTCGCGATTACAAATCCTCCAGATCGTCATGGGCATTGGCCTGATCAACGGCCCGTTGGCAATCGCCGGCATCCTTCTCCATGCTAAAAGTCGCGTCCCCCGGTTTCATCCCGTCATCTTCTGGGCGGCCGGCACGTTGCTCTTTTTGTTCCTCGCCACCGAATATTTCATCCCACTCCTCATGAAACTCTTGAAGCAGCCCCTGGCCATCGCGTTTACACCCTCCAGGTTTCTAACCGACCTGAATTATTTCCTGCCATTGCTGGCCGGCGGCGCCGTAGCATTCATTCAATCCCGCCTGCAAATTAAAACACCCTGGATCCTCGCTCTCATGTGCGGTGCCGCACTAGCAGATTTTCAACAATGGAAAGACCTGATTCACCCCAACGACTCCTTCGCTCCGCCCGGCTTCGTCAAAGCCTGCCAATGGATTCACACTCACACCTCTCCATCCACGGTTGTCCTCAACCGCGACAACTGGACAACATATCTCACCTGGCGAAGAGCCACATTCACCCCGCTCCCCGATTCCGAGCCAATAGCCGATCACGCTGCCCTCATCCATCACCTCGCCGCGATCATGTCCGGAGAAATTCCCCCTGATTCGCCGGACATGACCATCATCAAAATCCTCCCGATTGACACGCCTTCCACCCAAACCATCCTCTGGTCCGATCCCACCTTCAAAGTCATCCAGATCTGGCCCGCGCGAAAATGAAATGCAAGTGCGCGTGCAGTCTAGGAGAAGCGCCGTACGTTTTCTCTGGCAAAATGCCTGCTAGAACTTTTTCAGGCCAGCCAGCGGCGCCCGCAACGGCGGCGCTTGTTATATTCGAGCAAGCGCTGCCGGACGTCACCAACAACGCAACCGATCATGCTCTTCCTTCTCTTCTTTAGCGAAAACACATAGAGCAGTTGCATTTTGATTCTCCTTCGCTTTGACTGTTAACCAATGGCGATGGAGCTCATTCGCTTTCTGGCCGGCATCCTGATCGTGCTGATTCCGGGAATCTGCCTCGCCCGCTATTTTTCCCTCGGCAACAATTTTCTGGAACGCTGCACCAATGGCAGCTCGCTCGGCCTAGCTCTCGCCGTCTACCTCGCATCAGCAACAAGCCACGTCGATCTCCGCCTCTTTTATCCCCTCTGGATCGGCCTCGCCGTCGTCTCAATCCTCGTATGGATCAAGTCCTTTTCGCATCGCGCCACAACGTCCGATTCCGCCGCTCAAATCTGGATGTTCGTCGTCCTCGCGCTGGTTGCCCTGAGCCGTTACGCCCTCGCCCTCCCGCAATCCCTCCCGCCCGGCGCCCTCGACCCAACTTTCCATCTCCTTCTCATCAAAAAAATCCAGCTCGCCCACCACTCCATCGACGATTGGCTCCCGTTTGCCGACATGAAGCTCAACTATCCCACCGGCAGCCACGTGCTGGTCGTGGTCCTCGCGCATTTCTCACAGCTTCCGCTTCACACCACATTCAAAGACCTGATCCCATTCCTGGGAATTCTGACGACGGCGCAGATTTACGTCTTCACCCGCCGCGCCACGAACAACCCCTCTATCGCCCTCTATTCCGCCGCCGCCTACGGCCTGTGGGCGTGGTACGGCAGCATCGACTACTTCCGCTGGGGCGGCCTCCCAAACGATCTCGCCATGCTCCTCTTCATGGCCATGCTGACCATCTGGCTAAACCGCCCGCGCCGATTCGGCTTGGTCGCGATGGCCATCCTCTACGCATCAACCGTTCTCGTGCATCACCACGTCATGGTCGTCAGCGGCGCCATTCTGCTCCTCCTGATTTTGTGGCAGATGTTTAGCAGCCAAGCTGAGGCAAACTGGAAATCGCTCGCGATCCCAATCATCGCCGCGATGTTCCTGAACATTTTTTTCCTCCTCCCCTACGCAATGCGTCTCGGCAGCTTTCATTCCACGGGAATGGCCGCCGCCGGCGAAGACCTCTTGCCCCTGCTGAGCCTCCCGCGCGGCTTCGGATACGCGCTGGTCTTCTTCTCCCTCTTTGGCGTCGTGCTCAGCATCCTGCATAAGGTTCGCTGCCCCCCAGTCGTCGCGATCCCCTCGTTGGCCTTAGTATTTATGTTCATCTTCGGCGAAGACCTCTTCCCCCTGGCCCTCCGCATCCTGCACAAGGATGCCTTCACATTCTTCACCCCATCCCGCTTCCTCGGCGATTTGAATTACTTCCTCCCCATCTTCGCCGGCATGGCCGTCTGGTTCATCCGGCAAAAACTTCAGATTCCGTTATGGATCACGATGCTGCTCGTCGTTGTTATTTCAGCGGTTGACTGGAACCAGTGGAAATTCAACGCCGAACTCGTCAGCCTCCCGCCCCAGTTCCAGCAAGCCTGCGATTGGATTCAGCACAACACGCCCCCCAGCACCATCGTCGACAACCCCGAAGCCTGGGCCACATACCTCTGCTGGCGGCGCTCCAGCGGCACGCAATTCCCCGTCTCCGAGCCGGCCATGAATTTCCAGCCCCAATCCGAACGCATCCCTCTGATCGAATCCGGCAAAATCCCACCCGATGCCCCGGACATGATGATCGTGGCGATTCGCGACAAGCCCACCGGAAATGCCCCAATATTATGGCGTGATCCCTCCGGCCTGGCCGTCATCAAGGAATGGCCGAAATAATCCGTTCCGCTGGGCGCAATCGCGAAATGACGTAACATACGAAGATTCCGTGAATACCCACTACGACATCATCGTCATCGGCGGCGGCCACGCCGGCGCGGAGGCGGCCTGGGCCGCGTCGCGCCTCGGCGCTGCGCGTCGCGCTGATCACCATGGATCCCTCACGCATCGGCCAGATGTCCTGCAATCCCGCCATCGGCGGACTGGCCAAGGGGCAGATGGTCCGCGAAATCGACGCCCTCGGCGGACTGATGGGCCTCGCCACCGATGCCACCGGCATTCAATTCCGCATGCTCAACCGCTCCAAAGGCCCGGCCGTCTGGGGGCCGCGGGCACAGGCGGATAAATACAAATACGCCCTGGAAGTGCAGCGCTTGCTCGGCGACCTGTCCGAATCTCACCATCGTCCCCGGCGAAGTCGCCGAGATTCTCGCCGACCGCCGTGCAGTCACCGGCGTCACGCTCAGCGATGGCACGCACACTGGATTGCCGCGCCGTCATCGTCACCACCGGCACATTCCTCCGCGGCCTGATGCACACCGGCGAAGCAAAGCCGAAGGCGGCCGCGTCGGCGAAGCCGCCGCCACCGGACTCTCCGGCTGCCCTGCACAACTCGGCCTGGAACTGGGCCGCCTCAAAACCGGCACGCCGCCGCGCCTTCACCGCGATTCGATCGACTTTTCCGCGTTCGAGCCGCAGCCGGGCGATGCACAGCCGATGCCGTTTTCCTATCTCAACGAATATCGCCAAAATTGGTCCCCTCCACTGCCGCAGGTCCACTGCTGGATCGGCGCCACCAACGAGCAGATTCACGAGATCATCCGCGCCAATCTTCACCGCGCCCCGATGTACAGCGGCCAGATTCAAAGCACCGGCCCGCGCTATTGCCCCAGCATCGAAGACAAAGTCGTCCGCTTTGCCGACAAAACCCGCCACCAGATTTTCCTCGAACCCGAAGGCCTCGACACCGACGAAATTTACTGCAACGGCATCAGCACCTCGCTGCCGGCCGACGTGCAGGAACAGATCATCCGCCTGATCCCGGGCCTGGAAAACGCCAAGGTTCTCCGCTACGGCTATGCCGTCGAATACGACATGGTCTGGCCCACGCAAATTCAAGCTCACGCTGGAAACCAAGCGCGTCGCCGGGCTCTTTCTCGCCGGGCAGATCAACGGCACCAGCGGCTACGAAGAAGCCGCCGCCCAGGGACTGGTCGCCGGCATCAACGCCGCGCAATACGTCCGCAACCAGGAAACCGATTTCATCCTCCGCCGCGATCAGGCCTACATCGGCGTGCTGATCGACGACCTGGTCACCAAGCCCCCGACCGAGCCATATCGCATGTTCACCAGCCGCGCCGAGCATCGCCTGCATCTGCGCAACGACAACGCCGATGAACGGCTCACCCCAGCTCGGCCGCGAAATCGGCCTGGTCGATGATGCTCGCTGGTCATCATTCACCACTCGCCGCGAAGCAATCGACGCAGCCGCAACTGCTATTGGGTGAAGTCGGCGCAGATCGACCATCTCCGCCGCGGCAATGTAGATTGGAAAGACTTGGCCACCCAATTCCCCGAAGCCGCCGCGATCGCCCCACGACATCGCCACGCCGTCTCGAAACCCGCATCAAATATCGAAGGCTACATCGCCCGGCAGGACCGGCAGATCGAACGCTTCGCCAAGATGGAATCAAAACTGATCCCCCTCGCCACCGATTATTCTCAAATCACCGGCCTGCGCAACGAAGCCCGCCAAAAGCTGACAACCTTCACCCCCCGCAGCCTCGGCCAGGCCCTGCGCATCAGCGGCATCACCCCGGCCGATGTCACCGTGCTGGCCATCCATCTCGATCGCGTGAAGCGGGCAATCCCCCGTGGCGAATAGTTTGCTAGAGCATTCCCCCTAGCCAATCCGATTTATAGGGCTTAAGGTCGTCAATTCGTTCGAAGGGCGGTGCGGATCATGGCATTTTCCGTCGCGTAACGGATGTAGCTGGATATAAGGGGTCGCGTCCTCTTGGACGCTGCCATGCTCGATCAGTATCATTAAAAGGCGTAATTCATTGTGCATACTATGACGAAAGCGGACTCAACCGCCGTGACATCGCCAGAGCCGTACCGACAGCCTGATCAAACGCCGACCAACGGACCAACGCGCCATTGGTTCTGGATCGTCTGGCTGGTCGTGAGTTTGCTGGTGGTGGGGCTGACCATCCTGATCGTTGTCCGCATTCGGGCCGGCTCAACCGCTGCCGCAGCCAGCCGTCGCGATCTCACTGGGGGCAAAGGCATTCCCGTCGATGCCGCCACCGCCCAGCGCGGCGATCTCCCCATTTATGTCGATGGATTGCTCGGAACCGTAACTCCATTGCAAACCGTCACCATTCACACCCGCGTCGATGGACAATTAATCAAAGTCGCTTTCGACGAGGGCCAGATTGTCCATCAGGGCGATCTCCTCGCGGAAATCGATCCGAACCCCTTCAAGGCCGTGCTCGAGCAGGCTCAGGGGCAGCTTGCCAAAGATCAGGCATCGCTCACGAACGATCAGTTGAATTTGAAACGCTTCAAGGACGCGCCCGACGCCTACACCCAGCAGCAGATCGACACTCAGCAGGCGTCGGTGGATCAGGATGACGGAGTCATCAACAGTGATCAGGGAACAGTAGACACCGCCCAGGTGAATCTCGATTACTGCACCATCAAATCCCCCGTCACCGGACGCATCGGCCTTCGCCAGGTCGATCAGGGAAACATCGTTCACGCCGCCGACACCAACGGCCTCGCGGTCATCACCCAGCTTCAGCCCATCACGATCGTTTTCCCAATTCAGCAGAGATGCCATTCCCAGACGTCGTCAGCCATTCAGAATACGATCCCGCCGCTGAAAACGTTGGCTATGTATGACGACCAGGTGCTGGCAACAGGCAAACTCATCGCCGTCGACAGCCAGTCGTCAGCAACGCAACGGGAACCGTCAACCTCAAAGCCCAGTTCGACAACGCCAAATACGAACTATTCCCCGGCGAACAGCTAAAAGTCCGGCTGCTGGTAAAGACACTGAAGAACGTCGTCCTCATTCCATCCGAAGCCGTCCAGACCGGCCCGGATTTTTCCTTCGTCTATGTCGTCAAATCTGATAACACCGTTGAAATCCGCAAGATCAAGCCGGGCGACGATCAGGATCGTGAACGGCCAGGACCTGACGGCGATCAACGACGGCCTCTCCCCCGGCGAATTCGTCGTCACCAACGGCGTCGACAAGCTCCAGGCCGGCTCGAAAGTCGCCGTCACCCGCGTCGAGCACGACCCGGCCCACAACCCGATCCAGCACCACGCGCCCGGCGGCCACGTCCGCCGCTCCCTCACCAGCGATTCCGACTCCGCAGACCACTCCGAGGAATAGCGAATGAGTCCCGTCCAGGCCATTCATTCTGCGGCCTGTGGCCACATCCCTGCTCATGACCGGCATCCTGCTGGTCGGCATCGTCGCCTTTCGCCAGCTTGCCGTGTCTCGGCTCTGCCCGAGGTCGATTACCCCACGATCCAGGTCGTCACCTTCTATCCCGGCGCCAGCCCCGACGTGATGGCCTCCTCGGTCACCGCGCCGCTCGAACGCCAGTTCGGCCAGGTGCCCGGCCTGAACCAGATGACCTCCACCAGCTCCGAGGGCAGCTCGCTCATCACGCTGCAATTCTCGCTCGATCTGAACATCGACGTCGCCGAGCAGGAAGTGCAGGCCGCCATCAACGCCGCCGACCAACTATCTGCCCGCAGATCTTCCCAACCCGCCGATCTACAGCAAGATCAATCCCGCCGACACGCCGATCCTCACGCTCGCGCTCACTCAGCGACACGATGCCGCTCTCCAAGGTGGAAGATCTGGCCGACACGCGGCTGGCCCAAAAAATCTCCCAGTTGCCCGGCGTCGGCCTGGTCAGCATCAGCGGCGGACAAAAACCGGCGGTGCGCATCCAGGCCAATCCCACCGCGCTCGCCGACATGGATTTGACGCTGGAAGATTTGCGCACGCCTGATCCCCAGCACAACGTCGATCAGGCCAAGGGCAGTTTCGACGGCCCGCACCAGGCCTTCACCATCGGCGCCAACGATCAGATCCTCACCAGCAAGGATTACAAACCGATCATCGTCGCCTACAAAAACGGCGCGCCGATCCGCCTCTCCGATGTCGCCAACGTCATCGACGGCGCCGAGGACGTCAAAGAAGCCGCCTGGATGAACCGCGAGCCCGCCGTCATCGTCAACATCCAGCGCCAGCCCGGCGCCAACATCATCGACGTCGTCGACAGCATCAAAAACTCCTGCCGCAGTTGAAAGCCTCGCTGCCCGCGGCGATCAAGATCACGCACGCTCACCGACCGCACCGTCACCATCCGCGCCTCCGTCGCCGACGTGCGAATTCGAGCTCGTGCCTCACCATCGCGCTGGTCGTCCTGGTGATCTTCCTCTTCCTGCGCAACATCTCCGCCACCATCATCCCCAGCGTCGCCGTCCCGCTCTCCATCGTCGGCACGTTCGGCGTGATGTACCTCCTCGGCTACAGCATCAACAACCTCACGCTGATGGCCCTGACGATCTCCACCGGCTTCGTGGTGGATGATGCCATCGTCATGATCGAGAACATCATCCGCTACATCGAAGAGGGCGATTCCCCGCTCCAGGCCGCCCTCAAAGGCTCCGAGCAGATCGGCTTCACCATCATCTCCCTCAGCGTCTCGCTGATCGCCGCGCTGATCCCGCTCCTCTTCATGGGCGACGTCGTCGGCCGGCTCTTCCGCGAATTCGCCGTCACGCTCAGCGTCACCATCGTCGTCTCCGCCATCGTCTCGCTGACGCTCACGCCCATGATGTGCGGCCTGCTCCTGCGGCACAAACCCGAAAGCGAGCAGGGCTGGCTCTTCAAAGTATCCGAACAGATCTTCAAGGCGTCATCGATTTCTACGGCATGACGCTGCAATGGGTCCTTCGCCACCAGTTCGCCACGTCTGCTGATCGCCGTCGCCACGCTCGCCGTCACCGTCTGGCTCTATCTCGATCATTCCCAAAGGCTTCTTCCCCGTGCAGGACACCGGCGTGATCCTCGGCGTCTCCGAAGCCGCGCAAACCATCTCCTTCCCCGCCATGGCCAAGCGCCAGCAGGAACTCGCCGACGTCATCCTTAAGGACCCCGCCGTCGAAAGCCTCTCCTCCTTCATCGGCATCGACGGCACCAACACCACCATGAACAGCGGCCGCATCCAGATCAATCTCAAGCCGATCGAAGAGCGCAAAATCAGCGCCAGCGATGTCATCCGCCGACTGCAGCCCGCACTCGACAGCGTCAACGGAATCACGCTCTACATGCAGCCGGTGCAGGATCTGACCGTCGAAGACCGCGTCAGCCGCACGCAATACCAATATCACCTGGAAGACCCCGATCCCGACTGAACTGGCCGAATGGGTTCCGCAGACTGGTCGAGCAAATGCAGGAGATTCCCGAGCTGCGCGACATCGCCACCGACCAGCAGAACCTGGGCCTGCACACCATGCTCGTCATCGACCGCGACGCCGCCTCGCGCCTCGGCATCACCGCGCAGCCACTCGACGACACCCTCTACGATGCCTTCGGCCAGCGGCAGATTTCGACGATGTTCACGCAGCTCAATCAGTATCACGTCGTCCTCGGAGGTCGATCCCGAAATTTCAGCACAACCCCCGCGATCTTGCAAAATATCTACGTCCACTCCGCCACCGGCGCACATGGTGCCCCTGGCGCAGTTCACGCATTTCGAGAGACAGGCGGCCCCGCTCGCCGTCAATCATCAGGGCCAGTTCGCCGCGGTAACCATCTCGTTCAATCTCGCCCCGAATGCCTCGCTGGGCGACGCCGTCACAGCCATCAACAACGCCCAGAACGACCTGAACATGCCCCCCAGCATTCAGGCCGGATTCCAGGGCACCGCCGCCGCGTTCGAAGCCTCCCTGACCAACGAGCCGCTCCTGATCCTCGCCGCCCTCGTCACCGTCTACATCGTGCTCGGCGTCCTCTACGAAAGCTACATCCACCCGATCACGATTCTCTCCACGCTTCCCTCCGCCGGCGTCGGCGCGCTGCTGGCGCTTCTGCTCTGCAACACCGATTTCAGCGTCATCGCCCTCATCGGCCTGATCCTGCTCATCGGCATCGTCAAGAAAAACGCGATCATGATGATCGACTTCGCCCTCGAAGCCGAGCGCAAGGAAGGCAAATCCGCCGGTCGACGCCATCTTCCAGGCCTGCCTGCTCCGCTTCCGCCCGATCATGATGACCACCGCCGCCGCGCTCTTCGGCGGATTGCCCCTGGCCCTCGGCACCGGCATCGGCGCCGAACTCCGCCGCCCGCTCGGCATCGCCATCGTCGGCGGACTGATCTTCAGCCAGATCCTCACCCTCTACACAACGCCCGTGATCTATCTCGCGTTTGACCGCCTCGCCAAACGCCTCGGCGGCGGCGGTCGATCCGCGAGCCGATGCCGCAAACCGCTCGCGGCGGAGGAAGTCTCGTGAGCCTCTCCACGCCATTCATCCACCGCCCGGTCGGCACGACGCTGCTGACCATCGCCGTTGGCCCTGTCCGGAATTCTGGCCTATCGCTTCTTGCCCGTCTCCCCGCTGCCGCAGGTCGATTTCCCCACGATTTCCGTCAGCGCCGGCCTGCCCGGCGCCAGCCCCGAGACGATGGCCTCCACCGTCGCCACGCCCGCTCGAGCGCCAGTTCGGCCGCATCGCCGGCGTCACCGAGATGACCTCCTCCAGCTCGCTCGGCACCACCGGCGATCACCCTGCAGTTTGATCTCAACCGCAACATCGACGCCGCCGCCCGCGACGTCCAGGCCGCCATCAACGCCGCCCGCAGCAATCTCCCCGCCGATCTCCCCGTCAAGCCCACCTATCGCAAAGTCAATCCCGCCGACGCCCCGATCCTGATCATCGCGATGCACCTCCGACGTCTACACCAAGGGCCAGATGTACGACGTCGCCGATTCCATCCTCGCGCAAAAGCTTTCGCAGGTCCCCGGCGTCGGGCAGGTCTTCGTCGGCGGCGGCGCTTCGCCCGCCGTGCGCGTCGAAGTCAATCCCACCGCCCTCAACAACCTCGGCCTCAGCCTCGAGCACGTCGCCACCGTCCTTGCCAGCCGCCAACGCCAACCTCGCCAAGGGAGAAGTCGCCGACGAGCATCGCACCGAATCCCTCAGCACCACCGATCAGCTCTTCAAGGCCGACAGATTACAAGCAGCTGCTCGTCGCCTACTCCAACGGCGCGCCGGTTCGTCTCGCGGATGTCGCCGACGTCGCAGGATTCCGTCGCCGATGTCCGCACCGAAGGCCTCGCCAACGGCAAACCCGCCGTCCTCCTCATCATCTTCCGCCAGCCCAACGCCAACATCATCGATACCGTCGATCGCGTCCGTCGCCCTGATGCCCGAATTGCAGGCCGTCATTCCCGCCGGCATGAAGCTCAAGGTCGTGATGGACCGCACGACCACCATCCGCGCCTCCGTTCACGACACCGCAGATCACGCTCCTCATCTCCGTGATCGCTCGTCGTCCTCGTCGTCTTCCTCTTCCTGCGCGACTGGCGGACCACCTTCATCCCCAGCGTCGCCGTCCCCGTCTCGCTCATCGGCACGTTCGGCGTCATGTATCTCGCGGATTACACCGTCGACAATCTCTCGCTCATGGCCCTGACCATCGCCACCGGATTCGTCGTCGATGACGCCATCGTCGTCATCGAAAACATCACCCGCCATCTCGAAGACGGCATGAACGCCCATGCAGGCCGCCCTGGTCAGGGCGCAAGGAAATCGGCTTCACCGTCCTTTCCATGAGCATTTCGCTCGATCGCGGTCTTCATCCCGATTCTGCTGATGGGCGGCATCGTCGGCCGGCTCTTCCGCGAATTCGCCGTCGTGCTTTCCATCGCCATCGCGTCTCGCTGTTCGTCTCGCTCACCACCACGCCGATGCTCTGCGCGATCCTCCTGCGCCCAAGCGAAGACCAGCAGCACGGCTGGATTTACCGCGCCAGCGAAAGCGTGTTCGACTGGATTCTCTCGCTGTACGAAAGAACCCTCACGCATCGTCCTGCGCCATCCGCTCGCGATGCTGATCGTGACGCTCGTCACCATCGTCATGACCGCCGCTCTCTACGTCGTCGTCCCCAAGGGCTTTTTCCCCAGCAGGACACCGGCCGGTTCATGGGCAACATTCATGGCCGACCAGGCCACCTGCTTTCAGGCGATGAGCGAGCATGGTCGACGCAAATACGCCACAGTCGTCGGCGACGATCCCGCCGTCAGCGACGTGATCGCATCCTCCGGCGGCGGCCGGGGCACCACCAACACCGCCAACATGTTCATCACCCTCAAGGACCTCAGCGTGCGAAAGGTAAGCGCCGACCAGATCATCAACCGCCTGCGCGCAAAGCTCTCGCATATTCCCGGCGCAACGCTCTATCTCCAGTCCCCTCAGGATCTGCGCATCGGCGGCCGCTCCAGCAACGCCCAGTAGCAATACACCCTCCAGGGCGACGATCTCAAGGAACTCCTCACCTGGGCGCCCAAGGTCTTCAAAAGCTCAAAACGCTTCCCGGCCTCGCCGACGTCAACACCGATCAGCAGGTCAACGGCCTGGAAGCCATGGTCACCATCGACCGCGACACCGCCAGCCGCCTCGGCATCACCGCCGCAGCCGATCGACAGCGTCCTCGCCGACGCCTTCGGCCAGAGCCAGGTCTCGATCATGTACACGCAGCTCAACCAATATCACGTCGTGATGGAAGTCGCCCCGCATTCTGGCAAAGCCCGCACGGATCTGGATTATATCTATCTCACCGGCACCGGCGGCAAGCAGGTTCCCCTCAGCCAGATCGCCAGATTCACCCGCGACACCACCTCGCTGTCGGTCAATCACCAGGCCCAATTCCCCGCCGTCACGATCTCCTTCAATCTCCTGCCCGGCGTATGCCCTCGGCGACGCCGTCAGCGAAATCAACAAAGCCGAAGCGCAAATCGGATGTCCCCGCCTCGATTCACGGCAGCTTCCAGGGAACCGCCCAGGCGTTTCAGGACTCGCTGTCCGGCGAACTATTCCTGATCATCGCCGCGCATCGTCACCGTCTATATCGTTCTGGGAATGCTCTACGAAAGCCTCATCCATCCGATCACGATTCTCTCCACGCTCCCCTCCGCCGGCGTCGGCGCGCTGCTCGCCCTCCTCCTCTTCGGCGCCGACCTCGACGTCATGGGAATGATCGGAATCATCCTCCTGATCGGCATCGTCAAGAAAAACGCCATCATGATGATCGACTTCGCCCTCGACGCCGAACGCAGCGACGGCAAATCCCCCAGCGACGCCATCTTCCAGGCCTGCCTCCTCCGCTTCCGCCCGATCATGATGACCACCATGGCCGCGCTCTCGGCGGCCTCCCGCTGGCCCTCGGCAGCGGCACCGGCTCCGAACTCCGCCGCCCCCTGGGCATCGCCATCGTCGGCGGCCTGATCTTCAGCCAGATGCTGACCCTCTACACCACCCCGGTGGTCTATCTCTACATGGATCGCCTGCGGCTCTTCCTCAATCGATCCTTCCACCGCTCAGAAGCAGGCGGCCCCATACCAATGGCAGCAGTGGCATAGCCCACACACTTTTAGCCGGCGGGCCTGCCCGCCGCGTCCCCTCACTCCCCAATCTTCTCCCCAATCATCAATCGATGCCCGTCCGGACTGGCCACGGCAAACTCCCGCATCCCCCACGGCTGATCAGAAATCTTGCCGACCTTCTCTATGCCCTTGGCTTTCAAATCAGCGTGAAACGCCGCCGCATCATCAACGCGCAAATAAGCAAAATAACTGTGTGACCCCAACTCGCTTGCTCGCATGTCACCCGGACATTCTCCGAGCATGATCATGCACCCGTCCTTCGCGACAAAAATCCAACCCTTCGGCTCCGCGGTGATTCTGAACCCCAACGCTTCAACGTAAAATCGCGCCGATTCGCGAACGTTGGGCACGGCCAGCACATAATGGTTTTGAAGAATAGTCGGCATGGCTTACGCCTCCGCGAAGAAATGACACGAAAAAACCGCTGTTGATTTTGATCCTGAAGTTTTGTTTCAACTGATCTTCGCTGCGCTGCCGAACGGTAAACAAAGAGATTGGTTACATCGTCCGTCATCGATCCAACGAAATCAGTCTACAAGCAGCCGCCTCAACTCAGTGGCCAATAAAAACAGCCCTATTGCAACCAAACCCGGCCAGACAGCCATAACCGCAAGAATCCGCCGAGGCCCAAAAGTAGAGGTAAACCCGTAATTTAGATCCTGAGGAGAATCGCATTGGCACTACATCTTGTCCAATTTAATGCGGTTATATGCGCTCGCCGAAATGTCAGAAACCAACCCCGCTTCCCACCTAAGATAAAGTTGACTTGAATTGCCGGGACTGGGACAATCAGGAACTTGATCCTCCTGGAGAAGCGTTCCATGCAAAAGTTGTTCGCGGGCATCACTGCACTATCTTTGTCACTGTCGCTGGCTGGTTTTTCGCTCCTCAACGGCTGCGGAACAAGCGAGCAGCAGGCCGATCACGCTGCTCAAAAAGCGGTCGAAACCGCCGACCAGAATCGCGCAAGCGCAGGGCCTCGATGATCTCGTCGTAGTCCAGAAAAGCTACGACGATCTCACCAACCCGCAAAACCTTCAAAACCTTTCCAGGCAGATGCGCGTTCTCGTCCGAAGCCGTCAGGCCCAGCTTCGCCTCGAACGCATCACGATGATGGTCGCCGATCTTCGTGAAGAAGAGCTTGCGACCATGCAGACCATCGGCGGCATCGAGCAACTGTCGACGCAGATCGCCGCTGCTCAGGAGAGCGTCGATTCCCTCAAATCCTACGATCCCGGATCAGCAGTCGAAAAAATCAAATCCCAGCAGGCCGAAATCCAGGGTTCCGCTGACAAGCTCACGTGGATGATGCCGAATCCAACCGCGGACAATCCAGCCGCCAAGGTGGCGTTGCCCACGCTCTTCGCCCTCTCACAAAAAATCGCCGCCCTCACCGCCGAAATTCAGCAAAACCAAGCCGACACCGATGCCGCCCGAAAGCTCAGTTCCGCCAAGGGCGATGAAGCCGAAACCTTCTTGCGAAAGGCCGAAGGAGAGTCCGGCGAGCAACAGGTCAACGACAGTACCAAGGCCGCCGAAGATCGTCGCGACGCCGCCCTCGCCGATTCCAAAGCCGATGACATGAAGATCGAGCTCGCCCGCATGCAGGCCAGTCTCGATCAGGCCCAGGGTCAGAAAGATTCGCTGGACCAGTCGATCAAGACGCTCGACGGACAGATTCAATCCGTGCAGACCCGATGGACCAGCATCAATGACCAAATCCAGGGCCAGCAGAAAGTTCAGCAGGTTCTGATCGGCGCAGCAGCCGAAGAAACCGGCCCGGTAACAATGTGGCGCCTATCGCAGCAGCTAGCCTCGCGCCTCCAGGCCGCCGCCGCCGTTCGCGAAAAAATCGACAACGATCTGAACGCGGTCATCCCCCAGTTGCAGGATGCCATCACCCAGTGCGGCCAGCTTCGCACCGAATGGATGACCGATCTCCGCGAAAAACAGGACGACCCCGATGCCGTCATCTGGCGGCAAGCCGAAGAAACCCTTCATCCCGCATATTTCAATCTCCAACTAGCCTCAGCCCTGCAAACCAAGGCCTCCGTCGCCGCCGCAAAAACCCGCATCGATCTCTTGATCGCCCGGATGTTCGATGGCTACACGGTCAACCCCACCGATGCCGCCTCTCATTTTAAGAACCTCGTAGTCTCCGCAACCAAGCCAATCAAAATCGCTGGCCTCACCACTCTCCTTGATCCGCAAAAAACCGGCACCCCCGTCCCCCAGCCGTTTGGTGACATCGTCAAAGCCGATCCCGATCAGCTCAAGCAGCAACAGGATGATGTTGACAAGGCATACGACGCCGCCGTGCAACGATTCGATCCACAATCCGGCGCAATCGATTCCGGCCCCTCAGCCGACGGCCGCCGCAATCTGGCCCTGACCGGCCAGGCCCAGGCCAATCGCGCCTGGGCGCAATTCGCCGACGCGATGGGCGATTCCGAAGGCGCCGCAAACCACATTAAAGCCGCCCAGGAAGCCGAATCTCAGATCGATCCCACCTTCCGCCTCCTCGCAACAGCAGCCAATTCCAGCACTCCACAACAGCCAACAGCTCCCAATTCCTGCGCAATAACGATCCTTTTTTCCGACACAAAACCGGCCTGAAATAAACCCTGCGCGTTATCATCTTCCGCGGAATGGATTGCGACCGCCCGGCGCTGTTTGCGACGCGCCTATTTCACGGTTTATTTTTTTCGTTTGACATCCCGATCCGATTTTGCTTTCTTGTCCGCGCAGGCGTCAGGGAAGGCGGTGAAAATCCGCCGCGGACGCGCCGCTGTAAGTGATCTTGAGCGGGTGCAATGCCCTTTGCGGGCGAACCCGACCGGAACTCAATTTTGTCACTGGTGAGAAAAACCTCACCGGGAAGACGAGTCCGGATGTCACGAGCCAGAAGACCTGCCTGCCATGCGGGATGAGCCGTTGCTCTTCCCGAAGCCATGTCCGATCGGGCTGCGCGAATCAGCTTTCGGAAAACGCCAATTATTTTTCAGGCTTGCGACCCCTGTTGCGGAGCGTGCGCGCTTCGCATTTCAGCCGCGTCGCCATGTTTCAAGGAGTGTCTCATGTCTCCGATTGCGCAGAAGTCCTCCGTTTTCGTCGTTGTTCTTTCCACGGCCATCACGTCCCGGTCCATCGCCGGAATGATCTACGCCGCGAATGTGGTTAGTTCCTCCGGCCTCGGCGATACCACCGCCAACGCCTGGAATGATCCCACCGCGGCCCTCGGCGCTCCCACCACCGATGAGGAATTTGGAGCCATCAATCCCTTCAATCCCCCATTCGAGACAAACGACATCGTCGTGATCCCCGCCGGCGGCGACGTCGAGTTGTCCTTCGCCCAGCCTGCCGCCATAAGCTCCGTCCCGGCCCTCGGCGTCTTCGTCAACAACGGCCTCGCCGACGTCTCCTCCGACGGCTCCGGTCAGGCCGGCAATCCCGCCAGCTATCTTTCCCCGATTTCTCAGGCCAACGTCAGCATCAGCCAGGATGGCAATAAATGGTATCCCCTCTCCGGCACAACATCCTTCGACCTGCCGACCAACGCCTACCTCGACACCGAGATCAGCGGCTATTTCCAGCCGAGCGGTAATGTCTTGGCTAATTTCGGCCAGCCGTTCGTCGGAACCCTCAGCGATCTCAATGGCCTCGATTACGACCAGATCCGCGCCCTCTTCAACGGCTCCGCCGGCGGCAACTGGCTCGATCTCAGCGGCACCGGCTTAACCAGCTTCCAATACGTCGATTTCTCCGTGCCCGCCGGTTCAGGTGAACGCATGGTGATCGACGGCATCTCCGCCCAGGCGGTCCCGGAACCGGCATCGGCGATATTGATCCCAATCGCCCTCGTGGCCGCGGCCCGTCGGCGTCGTCACTCATAAGAAAGCGATTCGTGGCGAAAAAAGCCTTCACTCTGGTCGAATTGCTGGTGGTCATCGGGATCATCGCGGTGTTGATCGGCATCCTTCTTCCGGCTCTCTCCACCGCCAGGCAGCAGGCGCAAACCGTCACCTGCCTGAGCAATCTTCGCCAGATGGTGATCGCGGTTCACAGCTACGCGGATGCGTTTAATGGACAATATCCGATTGCGTACTATTCCGATCTGAGTTCAAGCAAGATGGTCAGTTACAACTGGGATTTCACGGTGACCCGCGCGCTCCCCGGCGGGCAGGTCACCGTGACTCCCGGCATTCTCTGGCAAGGCAGCACCAACGCCCAGATTCAGCAGTGCCCCTCCTTCTCCGGAAACAGCAACGCCCCCAACGATCCCTACACCGGCTACAACTACAACGACAGCTACATCGGCGGCGGACAATCCGGCTCAACCACCGCGCCTCCGGCAAAACTAAACCAGGTCAACAAACCCACGCGCTGCGCCCTCTTCGGCGACGGCCAATATTCCGCCGGCGCGGATAAATTCATGCGCTCCCCAATTCCAGGTCCGTGCGACATCGTCTTCAGCTTCACCTCCACATGGGCCGGAACCCAGGGCTTCCGCCATCGCGGCGGAACCAACATCGCCTTCTGCGACGGCCACGCCGAAACGCTCTATGATCGCTTCACCGCGCAAATTCCGCAGGTCGTGACCGGAACCGGTTTTATTTCCAGCGACAATTCAATGTATCAGGCCTCGATTCCCTGACAGCCGCGCCTATGCTAGAATCTCTCGCGCCGTGAAGCTGAGAAAGCTGACATTGAGGGAGTGACGTGGCCAACCCGCAGATCGACCGCCTCAGAAACAACATCGCTAACGTTTTCCTCGGGGATGTCCGGTCCATCGACCTGATGCTGACAGCCCTCTTCGGCCGCGGCCACGTCCTGATCGAAGACGTCCCCGGCGTCGGAAAAACCGTGCTCGCCCGCGCCATGGCCCGCAGCATCGACTGCAAATTCACCCGCATCCAGCTCACCCCCGATCTCCTGCCCAGCGATGTGATCGGCGTCTGCGTCTTCAACAACCAGGCCCAGACATTCGATTTCAAACCCGGCCCGATTTTCGCCAATATCGTCCTCGCCGACGAAATCAACCGCACCACCCCGCGAACGCAGTCAGCCCTGCTCGAAGCCATGAGCGAAGAGCAGGTCAGCGTCGAGAACCAGACTCTGCCGCTCAAGCGGCCGTTCATGGTGGTCGCCACGCAAAATCCCTTTGAGTTTGAAGGAACCTATTATCTGCCGGAGAACCAGCTCGACCGTTTTCTGCTCCGGATTCAATTGGGATATCCCGGCCGGACCGCCGAGCACCGAATCCTGACGACCCAGCCCGGCCGAAACGCTCTGGATCAGTTGAAGCCCGTGATGTCCGCCGCCGAGGTCGTCGAGATTCAGGATAAAACCGGCCGAAAACGCGCATGGATACATCGATCGTTGATTACGTTCTCGATCTCGCCGACGCAACGCGCCACCACGAACAATTGCATCTAGGCGTCTCGCCGCGAGGCGCGCTTGCGCTGACGCAGGCCTGCCAGGCGGCCGCGGTCGTCGCCGGTCGCGATTACGTCACCCCCGATGATGTGAAAACTCTGTTCATCCCATGCTGTGCCCATCGCGTGGTGAGCAAGACGTATCTGCACAACGGCGACGTAGCGGCCACAAGCCGCGTGCTTCAGACAATCTTGGAACGAATTCCCGTCGCCGCGATGAACATGCGCCGCGAAGACGTTTTTTGTCGGTCCGAGATGTCCAGAATTACCAGCGCCAACCTGATCGAACGATTCGGCCCGCGCGGTACGGCGGCATGGCGATGGCTCACCTCCCGCACTCAGAAGTCCGCCGTCCGTGATGAAGGCCCCGCAACGCCCGTCCGCCGCCGGCCCTCGGTGGACTTCTCCCTCACCGGCCTCATCTATTGCGCGATGATGCTGTTCATGGGCCTCGCCGCGATCAACAGTCAGGCCAACCTCCTCTTCGGCGTCTTCGGCTTGATGATCGGCATCCTCCTCATCAGCGCCCTCATTTGCCGCCTCGTGCTCGCCGGCCTGCGCGTCAAGCGAATCATTCCCGAATATGCAGCCGTCGGACAGAACGCCACCATCCAGTACGACTTCTTCAATTCCAAGAAGTTCTGGCCCAGTCTCTCAGTCGGCCTCGCCGAACTCGACGGCGCCGAAGCCTTCACCCAGCAGCCGCAGGCCTACATGCTCCACGCCGCCGCCGGGCCAGTCGGCCAGCACGCCGATCAACGTTGTCCCCAAACGACGCGGCCTGCACAAGCTGACCAATTTCCAGATCAGCACCAGCTTCCCGTTCGGCTTCGTCAAACGGGCATTGATGGGCCGCTCGGACGACACAATCCTGATCTATCCCGCCCTCGGAGCCGTCAGCCCGCGACTGCTCTCCATGTGCCGCTCCGCCGAACGCGGCGGCGCGAACATGAAACCCCGCCGCAACGGCGCCGATGAATTCTACGGCGTCAAAGAATTCCGCCCCGGCGAAAATCCCCGCTGGATCCACTGGAAACGCAGCGCCCGCACCGGCGAACTCGTCAGCAAGGAAATGGTCCAGATCTCCCCGCCCAAGCTGCTGATCCTCGTGGACACCTTCATCGAATCCCCAACGCTCAGCGAGCATACGGCGGTAGAAAAAGCCATCGCCATGGCCGCTTCACTCGCCAACGGCGCGATGGATTCCGGCATGGCCGTCGGAATGTCCGCGTGGGCCGGAGAATGGGTCAACATCAGCCCGCAGCGCGGCAAGCGCCATTGCCGCGACATTCTCGCCGCCCTCGCCGCGTTGCCGATCAATCGCACCGTCCCCGCCAGCCGACTCGTCGAGCATGGCGAAGGTTTCCTGAACGAAGGCGTTACGCCAGTTCTATTAACGCCCCGTTCGATGCAGATGAATTTAAGAGACAGTGCCCGCGGCGGGATGATCATCGTCCCCGTCGAATCAGACCAGGCGCGAACCTGGTTCCAGCTTGATCCAGCTGTCGATTTCTCTCGTTGCATGCCCGCTGAGCAGACCGCCGGAATCGGGCCTCACGAAAAATAATCGGTTGTTCCAATGTACGACATCCGCCAATTTCGCCCCACCCTCTACTTCCTGCTGATGCTCGGAATCACCGGCTTCACGCTCGCGGCCGAATCGCCGGGAACATGGATCCTGGCGGCGGGCGGGATCTTGGTCAACGCCTGGCTCGTGAAGACCGGCCGCTTCTCACCCGATCCCCCGTCCGATCGCGAATCTCCTCACCCTCGGCGCGCCTGCTCCTGGTCACGCTGCGAAATCCGCGCCGGCGACGCCACGCCGATTCTCACCGTCGGCAATTTCATCGTCCTCCTCCATCTCGTGAAGCTCTTCGAGCAGCGCGCCAATCGCGATTACGCCCAGCTCCTTGTCTTCAGCCTCCTCCTCATGGTCGCCGCCGCGATCAGCACCGCCAGCCTGCTCTTCGGCATCATGTTCATCATCTACCTGTTCGTTTCGCTCCACTGCTGCCTGCTGTTTCATCTGAAAGTGGAAGTCGATCAGGCTCGCGAGGCTTTCCATCCCCCAACGCCTCCGCTCGATACCGTGCCACCCATCCAGGATCAGCGAAATCTATCCCGCTCGATGCGCCGCCTCACCGGATTGATCTCCCTGGCGGGAATCGCCATGGCAGTCCTGGTCTTCCTCTTCTTCCCGCGCGGCTCAGGCCAGTCGATGTTCGGACCGCTTCAGCCCCACGCCTCCACCGCCCTCTCCGGATTCAACGATCAGGTCAACTTCAGAAAATCGCCCAGATCACCCGGAGCGAAGACGTAGTGGCTCGCGTCGAACTCTATTACAAAGAACAAAAAGTCACCAAACCCATGGAACTCTGGCTCCGCGGTTCCGCCCTGGATTTTTATACAGGCAACGATACCAGCCGTGGCCAATGGCAATGGGGCCGGTCCGAATACAACCGCTTCACCGATTCTCGTGACACGCAGCCTCCCGAGTCCATGGATCTTCAATTGGATATCCCGTCTGACTGGAAGCAGGTGATCAATCTTCAACCGACGGGCACAAATAAGTTATTCGCCATCGCCGGTCCAACCCGCATTTTCCCCGAGCGCGAAATGCGAATTCGTTTTTCCCCATACGACGGCGTTCTCGAAACAGAAACCCCCGCGATTCAGCCGATCACTTACACCGTTCTGTCCAACGGCGAACTGCAGGGCCCGGCCCCATCCGGCCGCGAATATGTCGGGCAATCCGTGATCGACCCCGCCATCTCTGCCTACGCCCGCAAAACCTCCGTCACCGGCGTCGATCCCGACGGGCAGGCCCCTCGCCGAATATCCTCTGGCCGGAAATCACACCTACGACCATCAGATCGCAACCAACATCGTCCAGGATTTACACAACAATTTCGTCTATACCCTCGATCTGACCAATCTCGGCCCACTCCACGATCGCGATCCCATGGCGGCGTTCCTCACCGATTTCAAAAAAGGCCACTGCGAATATTTCGCCGGCGCGATGACCCTCATGTGCCAGAGCCTAGGCATTCCCGCCCGTTTCGTCGTCGGCTTCCGATGCGACGCTGACGATTTCAATTCCATCGGCGACTACTTCGTCGTCAAGCAATCCGACGCCCACGCCTGGTGCGAAGTCTTCACTGGCCAAAAATGGGAAACGTTTGATCCCACCAGCGGTCTCCTCGCCGCGGGGTCCGTCAAACATCCCATGTTCTCCCAGCTCAGAAAAATATTCGACTACATGGAATTCAAATGGGCCACGACAGTCGTCGCCTACGACACCGGCGATCGCCAGAATCTGCTGACCAACCTGAATGGCCAGGTCACGCGCTCCGCCGTCAGCGGCAGCCAGGACCTCCAGGATTGGATCGACGCCTTCCAGCGAAAAATCGTCTCGCCCACCGTTCTTAGTTCCGTCATCACCGGAATGATCGGCCTCAGCTTCTTCTTCGTCGGCTGGTTCCTCATCGAGCGCTGGCGTCTCCGCCGCCGCGCCAGCGCATCGGCATCGAATTCTCTCAACCCCCGATCAATTACGCCTCGTCCGCCAACTCGGCTTTTACAACGACCTCCTCAAAATTCTCGAGCGCCATCACATCCAGCGCCCGCGCCACCTCACCCCGCTCGAATTCAGCCGTTCACTCGCCTGGCTGCCCTCACAGGTCTATGACGACATCCTCCGTCTCACGGAGCTCTTCTATCGCATTCGCTATGGACCAACCCGCCGCTCCGCCTATTCGCAGCGATATCTTTCCGCGGTCGTCAATCGCATCCAGCAAACCCTCGACGCCACAAACTCCCTGCGCCACGAGCACGCCTCGTCATGAACGCCATCGTCCTCTCCATCGGCGACGAACTAGTCCTCGGACAGACGGTGGACACTAATTCCTCCTGGCTCAGCCGCGAACTCGCTTCCATCGGAATCGCCGTGACTCAACACATTACAGTCGGCGACGATTCACCAGCAATCGAAGCCGCAATTTTCAGCTCAGCAGCTGCGCTGCGATATCCTTCTAATCAACGGCGGCCTAGGCCCCACTAAAGATGACCTGACCCGCCAGGCCTTGGCGCAGGTCCTCAACTGCAGCCGCTGGAATTAAACACGATTGGCTGCGCCGTCTCGAGGAATTCTTCAAACAGCGCCGCCGCCCGATGCCCGACTCCAACCGCATTCAAGCCATGATCCCGCGCGGCGCTCGCCTCCTCGATAACACCGCCGGCACCGCGCCAGGCATCGGTGCCGATTTCACCACCACCCCATCCCATTCCTGCCGAATCTTCGCCATGCCCGGTGTCCCGAACGAGATGAAGATCATGTTCCGCAAATCGATCTTGCCTCACCTCGCCGGCGCCGAAACCGGCGCGGTCATCCTCTCTCGCACCCTCCACACCTTCGGCGTCGGCGAAAGCACCATCGGCGAAAGACTCCGCGATCTCATGGACCGCAATCGCAATCCCTCTGTCGGCACAACAGTCTCATCCGGCGTTGTATCCATCAGGATCAACGCCCGCTCCACCCACCGCGATACTGCGCAGGCCGAATTAGACCACACCATCGCCAAATGCCGCGAAGCCCTGGGCAATTTGATTTACGGAACCGACGACCAGACGCTCCAATCCGTCGTCGCCGATCTGCTCATCGCCCCAAAAATCCGCACCGTAGCGACCGCTGAAAGCTGCACCGGCGGCCTCCTCGCGAAAATGCTCACCGACATTCCCGGATCGAGTCGCTATTTCCAGCGCGGCTGGATCACCTACAGCAACGAAGCCAAAACTGATTTGCTCGACGTCCCGCCTCAGCTGTTGGCTCAGCATGGCGCCGTCAGTGAAAGCGTCGTTCGGGCAATGGCCCAGTCAGCCAGGCAAAAAAGCGCAGCCGATTTCGCCCTCGCCATCAGCGGAATTGCCGGCCCCGATGGCGGCACTCCCACCAAACCCGTCGGCACCGTTTGCATCGCCCTCGCACACTCCCAGGCCGTTCTCGCCAAAACATTCACCTTCCCCGGCGACCGCGAAAACATCCGCGACCGCTCCGCCAAAATGGCCCTGACGCTGCTCCGATACTATCTTCTCGGAAAGACCGCACCGTTTTGACATTCGCTATTTTAACACCCATTGTGGGATGTTAATTTAGTGATAATTTCCAATATGGAATTTATGATTTTGCGTGTTATTTGTTCAAAAGCCGGATTTATTTGATGCGTAATCGGGATCGTGTGCTATCCTCTATTTGACCAAGATGCATTCAAAGAAGCAGGTTAGAACAGACTGGCTGGCGTTTTGCGCAGGCCTTGCGCGCTGCTTCCCTCTGCACGCGCGGTCATTACCTTCGGCGGCACGGGCAATAATTTTACAGCGCCGCCAAACAACATCGGCACCTACGAAGGCATACTCGGCACCGGCGGCGGCGGCACCACCATCTCATCACGCCTCATGCTCACCGCCACACACGTCTCCGGAAACACCACCGGCAACTTTACTTTTGGCGGCAAAACCTACCCCATGCAACTTGAATCGACGCTGGACGATCTCGCCATCTGGGAAATCGCTCCCAACGATACCACCGATAAATTCTCAACTTTTGCTCCGCTCTACACCGGCAACTCCGAAACAAATTTGCCTCTCGTCGATGTCGGCTACGGCGTCCAACGCGGACCCGCCATCGCCGGCGGCTGGCTATGGGTGCTGGCAACGGCGAGTTGTCATGGGGAACCAATACCGTCTCCGCGATCGACAACGACACCCAACTCGGTGAACCCCCCAGTTTCGGCGGCGATTTCCTCCAATTCGATTTCAACAACAATCCCACCGACCCCAACGAAGGCATCATCGCCAAAGGCGACAGCGGCGGGGGACTCTTCGTACTCAACAACGGCGTCTATCAGCTCGCCGGCGTCAATAGCGTCGTTGACACCGTTCTGGACTCAACCGGCGCACCCCTTCAAGCCGCCCTCTACGATCAGAACAACTATTACACCCAGAGTTCCCCCGGCGGCCTCCTTACGCAAATCACCAGCCACACGCCCGACAACTCCTTCGCAACCCGGATCTCTTCAAAGCTGAATCTCGTCGGCGTCGCGCAGGGGACCATCACCCCCGCTAATGCCGCTGCCTCTCCCATCAACAACGACGGCGATCTCTCCATCTACACCAACCAGACCACTGGCGCCATCACCGGCGGCGGAT
The DNA here is from genome assembly GCA_963773725.1 of uncultured Phycisphaerales bacterium. GTDB lineage: Bacteria > Planctomycetota > Phycisphaerae > Tepidisphaerales > Tepidisphaeraceae > PALSA-1353. The sequence goes on along the minus strand of CAVZCA010000003.1, from coordinate 91,609 downwards.
TCCTCTCGATTGGAACCCCATTCACTCCCACAGTGAGTGCAACCTTGCAAATCGCCCAAAACAGCGGCGCAAGCGTGCTCTCTTCCCTCACCATCGCTCCCAACAATACCTTGGACATCACCAACAACCACATCATCCTCGATGATGATGGCGATCCTTCCATCAGAGCAACAATCATTGGATACCTCGCCAGCGGTTACAACGGCGGAAAATGGAACGGCCCCGGAATCGATAGCTCCGCCGCCGCCGCCAGTTCCGGACATTACGGCATCGGTGAAGCCGGCTCGGGGATCTGTCACCGGCCTGAATTGGGATCAGCTCGAAGTCTCCTACGCTCTCTATGGCGATACAAACCTCGACGGCGTCGTCAACGGCGACGATTTCGATACCCTCGTGGATAATCTCGGCAAAGTGATCACTACCGGCTGGCAAGGAGGCGATTTCAATTATGACGGCCTCGTCGACGGCGCCGACTTCACCCTCTTCGTCAGCAATTTCGGACGCCAGGCCAGCGGCATGAACGTTCAACTCCCCAGTAGCGATTGGGCCGCCCTCGATGCCTTCGCCGCCGCCAACAACATCAGCCTCTCCAGCATCCCCGAACCCGCCTCCACCGCCTTGCTAAGCCTCGCCGGATTACACCTCCTCTCCCGCCGCCGCTCCAATTCCTGATCCTTCACTCCTGCCATGCTGGCAGCTACGAAATGAACCCCAACGGTCTTTGGCAGGAAGCAGCCTCTCCCGTCCGTCCTGACGCCTCAAAACGATATCCGACAGCACGATGCAACTAATTAAACGATATGCAGTTACGCCGAAAAAATGTTCTCTCTAAAATTCACCCCATATCCCGGCACGGCGATTGTTTATTAGGCCTTATACGGAGAATCGAGGGCAGCGCAGATGGTACAGGCTCAAGCCCACAAATCGGTTTACCGTGCTGCTGGCCAACGAGCAGGAAGGTTGGCATCAGACCGTTCGCGGACTGCTTGAGCCGCAGGGCGTGCAGACGGTCTCGGCCCGCAGCGGCCGCGAAGCGTTGCGATTTGATCGAATCGCAGCCGGTTCATGTGGCGGTGCTGGATCACAGATGCCGCAGCTGGGCGGGTTGCAGGTGATCCGGCTGATGCGCGAATTGCACAACGCGCCCGCCGGCGATCCTGCTGGCCAACCATCTGACCAACCACCTGCTTCACGAGGCGCTGGGGATGCATGTGTTCAGCGTCCTGAGCAAGCCGGTGGATTTTAACGTGCTGCTCGATGCCCTGGCCCGCGTGCTGCGGCGATATCACGAAAGCCGCTGGCCGGAGAACGAACGATAATCGAAAGTCATTGCAGTCGACAGTTGCAGATTGAAAACTGCAAATCATTGATAACTCGATACATTTCAATTAATCAAACTTTTTTAAGGAGTCTAGTCAATGGCCAAGCTTCGTCCCCTCGGTGACAAGATCCTCGTCAAGCGCGTTGAGGCCGAAACCAAGACCAAGAGCGGCATCGTCCTGCCCGACACCGCCAAGGAAAAGCCCAAGCGCGGCAAGGTCCTCGCGTCGGCGAAGGCAAGCGCCTCGACACCGGCGAACGCGCCCCGTTCAACGTCAAGAAAGGCGACGAAGTCATCTTCGCCAGCTACGCCGGCACCGAAATCAAGCTCGACGGCGAAGAACTCATGATCATGAGCGAGGACGATGTTCTCGCCGTCGTCGAGTAAGATCGATCACGAGATACGAGATCATTGAGTCGATCAGATCGAACGATTTCCTGCAACGCTGTCATTCATGACTCTGTCAATGAACAACCGAACTTTGAATCAGGAGAATACCAATGGCAGCCAAACGAATTGCATTCGATCAGGAAGCCCGCGAAGCGATCCTTCGCGGCGTGCAGAAGCTCGCCCGCGCCGTCAAAGTCACCCTCGGCCCCTCGGGCCGCAACGTCGTTCTCGAAAAATCCTTCGGCTCGCCCACCGTCACCAAGGACGGCGTCACCGTCGCCAAGGAAATCGAGCTGGAAGATTCCTACGAAAACATGGGCGCGCAGATGGTCAAGGAAGTCGCCTCCAAGACCTCCACCGTCGCCGGCGACGGCACCACCACCGCCACCGTCTATGCCGAGGCGATCTTCGCCGAAGGCATGAAGAACGTCGCCTCCGGCGCCAACCCCACGCAGATCCAGACGCGGCATCAACCTCGCCGTCGAGGCCATCGTCGCCGAGCTCAAGAAGATGTCCAAGAAGATCGACATCACCAAGGAAGTCGCCCAGGTCGGCACCTCCAGCGCCAACCAGGACGAGCAGATCGGCAAGATGATCGCCGACGCCATGGACAAGGTCGGCAAGGACGGCGTCATCACCGTCGAAGAAGGCAAGAGCCCTCGACACCACCGTCGAACTCGTCGAAGGCATGCAGTTCGACAAGGGCTACCTCTCGCCCGCATTTCATCACCGATCCCACCACGCATGGAAGCCGTCCTCGATGACGCCTACATCCTGATCCACGAAAAGAAGATCAGCTCCGCCCGCGACCTGGTCCCGGTCCTCAGCAAGGCCGCCGAGCAGGGCAAGCCGATGCTGATCATCGCCGAAGACATCGAAGGCGAAGCCCTCGCGACCCTGGTCGTCAACAAGCTCCGCGGCACGCTCAAGGTCGCCGCCGTCAAGGCCCCCGGCTTCGGCGATCGCCGCAAGGCCATGCTCGAAGACATCGCCATCGTCACCGGCGGCACCGCCATCTTCGAAGAACTCGGCATCAAGCTCGAAAACGTCGAGCTCTCCCAGCTCGGCCGGGCCAAGAAGATCCGCATCGACAAGGACAACACCACGATCATCGAAGGCGCCGGCGACGAGAAGGCCATCAAGGGCCGCATCGAAGCCGCTCAAGAACGAGATCGACAACACCACCAGCGATTACGACCGCGAGAAGCTCCAGGAACGCCTGGCCAAGCTCGCCGGCGGCGTCGCCCAGATCAACGTCGGCGCCGCCACCGAAGTCGCCATGAAGGAAAAGAAGGCCCGCGTCGAAGACGCCCTGCACGCCTGCCGCGCCGCGGTTGAAGAAGGCATCCTCCCCGGCGGCGGCGTCGCCGTCATCCGCGCCGCGGCCAAGGTCCTCGACGGCGTTCGCAAGAAAGCCGCCAACGACGACCAGACGCGTCGGCATCGAAATCGTCCGCCGCGCCGTCGAAGCCCCCATCAAGCAGATCGCCGAAAACGCCGGCGTCGACGGCTCGGTCGTCGCCCAGAAGGTCAAGGAAAGCTCCGAAGACCAACTTCGGCTACAACGCCCTGACCCACGAATACGGCGACATGATCAAGATGGGCGTCATCGTCCCGACCAAGGTCGAGCGCACCGCCCTGCAGAACGCCGCCAGCATCGCCAGCCTGCTGCTGACGACCGATGCGATCGTCAGCGAGATCAAGGAAGACAAACCCGAACCCGCCGGCGCCGGGCGGCGGCGGAATGGGCGGGATGTACTAACCCGTAGGCAGCATAATGGCCGGGTCAACCCGGCTGGCCATTTTACTTTACGGAATTTGCATCCGTGGTAGTATCGCATGCGAACTGGCCTGATTGGTGGGAGTGGGAATTGGATTGTTCCAATCCTCACCTGCTCAAGCGAATGCATGATAGGTTGTTCAACGAAATTGACCCTGCGCGATATGTTAGAGCGGGCAACAGCTCTTCGGCCCGATTCACAACCTGGACGCTGGATAGTAGAGACGACTCGCTTGGGCAAAACTTGGGAAGTGATCGTCGAGCCGGAAACTGTGGCGGCATTGGTGATCGTCGTAACGGCCTACGCAATTGGGTGACTCATGGCCAAGCCATATCTAGAAATCACGTACCGTCAGGGAAAACCCTTCGCCGCATACTTGTATCTGGACCGTCGTCCCGGCGACAAAGCCGAACGGACTCAGCGCCACGGCGATTGGCTGATCGATTTGACTGCCGACGGCCGCGCGATCGGAATTGAATTCACCCGCGTCGGCCCGGTCGATTTAGCAGAACTAAACCGCATGCTCGCGGCGATTCATCAGCCGGTACTATCAACAACAGATTTAATTCCGCTGACCGCAGCGTGAAACATTTCGAGTGAATTGATCAAAGGGGTCGCAACTTGAGGGGCCAACCCCTCCCCAAAATCTCCAACAACCCTGGAACAACTGTACCACCTAATCGGCCACACCTACGGCACCTGGCTCCCCGGCGACCCGCGCGGCTTCCGCACCCTCCACCATCGCCAGCACATCAACGGCGATTACAAATCGCCCCCGCCAAAAGGAAAGTACGCTCAGCTTCGCCAATATTCAAAATCAGTAATGAAGCGAGAGCCGATCCATCTGAATCGCGATCAAAGACAAATAGCTGTCCAATTCCTCGTCGAGTCATTGCACAAGCGGAAGATCGAGGTCATATCCGCGTGTGTGGATTCAATTCATTTTCATATCCTGGCGCGAATAGCCGATCGCCGCGCGGATCACTGGATGGGAATCGCCAAGCGTGAAACATCACATTATATGAAAGACATCGGAATGAGTGAGCCGGGCGGGATATGGGGTCGCAATGGGAAATCACAACCGATCAAAGATCGCGCACATCAACTTTCGACAGTCAAATACATTTTGGATCACGGTAAAAAAAAGCGCCGCAGTCTGGTTTCGCGGAAAAGTAAATTCCCCGCCCAAATCCTAACCAAAGCCTAGGGAGCTTGCCCGCAGTGAGCTACGTCGAACTGCTCCCTAGGGAGAATTTCTCTTTCTGAGCTACATCCCTGTGGTGCAAGCACCACAGGCTTTGGTAACAAACCACAGAGAAAAACGGCCCACCAAATCCCAAAATTTTCCCCTTGCAAATTCCCCAATAGTTAGGTAAATGTTCGTATATGCCACAGCCGCAAACCCGCCACCCCTGCGCGCCCAAGAATGCCACAAAAACCCTCCAAGCCCCATCCCCCAAAACCCTCGCAATAGGCACAGACCCCACCCCCCTCCCCCCGGAAATGGGACATTTTGTGACACAGTGCGACATTTCCAAACCCCCCATCCACCTGGAATTTCCCCAATTTCCCCTCCCCATCCTCATAACCGGCATATCCCACAATTCCCACCCGCCGGAAAATCCCCAAATCTCCCCAAAACACACACCCTGTTTGGCTTTACGAACGATGTATCGGATATGAGGAATGACAGAGTTGTGTAAGGAGCAAGGTCCGTGGAACTGTCACCAGCAGTATACGAAGAAATCACCGGAACCAGCGCGCTGCCGCCTATTCCAGGTGAAGACTCGGATCGGCGTAAGTATCGCCGCATGCCGTTCGGATTCCGCGCCACCATCCTGCCCACGCGCAAAGGCGTCGAAGGCCCCGCCAGCGTCGTCATGGTCCGCGACATCTCCCTCGCGGGCATCAGCCTCCTCAACGAAGACGCCCTGAAAAATGGAACATCCTTCGTCGTCGAATTCCGAGGCGGTCAGGATCGCCCCGTTAAAATCCGCTGCGCCACCGTCCGCTGCGAGCAGGGCGGCATGGGCGGCACCCAGTACGTGATCGGCGCAACATTCGAGGAATTGCTGACCAAGGAATTGCCGCCGCTCCCCAAGGAAGAGCCGCTCCCGCCGCTCAGCGATCAATCTCACATTCGCGGCCGGCTCATCAAGCCCAACTCCGAATTCCCAAAACATCCCGCCACCGAGGCGGATGCGATCCTCGATGCCTCTCATCCGGATCCCGCCCCCTCCGGGCCTTTCTCAATGGTCAAAGAGGATCCGATTGAGCCTTTGAGCGATCAGGTGCATATTTTTGGCAAGCTGATCAGGCCGAACTCCGAGATGAAGGCAGCGCCAACCCTGCCGCCGACGATCTCCCTCGTAAAAGAAGAGCCGGCCCAGCCCCCAATCAATCAGCCGCGCTTCGAGAGCCGCCCGGTCAATTCAGAAGCCGAAATGGAAACAAAGGCAGCCCCAGCGGAGGAACCGTCCGATCCGCAGAGAGACCAAACGCGCATCCTCGGCCGGCTCACCAAATCCGACCCACAGCCCGAAAAGAAACCCGCTCCGGCCCTATCAAAAATTGAGGGGTCTAAAATTGAATCGCCCAAAATTGAAGCGTCCAAAGTGGAAGCGACCAAGGTTGAGACGCCAAAAGCTGAATCACCCAAAGCTGCCGCCGCGGCCGCCCCCGCGAAAGATTCCTCGCTGCCCGAGGCCTTGGATGAGGAAGCCGCCCTCGCGATGCTCCTCGCCGAGCCCGACGAGGAGCTTGACGCTATTAGCCTCCAGGATTTTGCCATCGAAGAAGCCGGCGAAGAATTGGCCGAGGACACAAGCATCCTTGAAGAACTCGCGAAATCACTCGCCGAATCAGAAAAGAAACCCGCAGCCGAGGTAAATCCCCCGGCTCCCGAAGTGAAATCAACAACCCCGGAAGCAAAAGCGGCCTCGCCCGAGGTGAAGGCCGCCACCACGGAGACGAAGCCCGCTACTCCGGAAGTGAAAGTCGCCGCACCGGAAATGAAGCCCGTTGCTCCAGAAGCGAAGCCGGCCGCGCCCGAAATAAAAGTCGTCGCGCTGGAACCGACAAAGGTCGAAGCAGAAAAGAAACCTACTCCAGTACCGGCTGCTCCGGCCGTCCAAGTCGCGCAACCAGAACCCGTCGCAAAAACGACGCCAAAAACCGAAGCTGCCGTAACTCCGGCCGACAAGACTCAAGTCCTCGGCCGTCTTGCCAAGGATGCTGTCGAAGCAGATAAGAAGCCCGCTCCAGCACCGGCTACCCCAGCCGCGAAGGCCACGCAGTCAGAGCCGATCGCCAAGACTGCACCGAAGGTTGAACCTGTCACACACTCAAGCGATCAGGTCAGCATCCTCGGCCGCCTGACCAAAGCCGACGGCGAACCAGAAAAGAAGCCCACGCCAGCGCCGGTGGTATCTGCGCCGGTCACGGCCGCACCGATCGCGGCTGCGCCAGTGACTGCCGCCCCAATCGCGGCTCCCCCAGTCGCCCAAATCAAGCAACCAGAACCCGCTGCAAAGACAGCCCCCAAGATCGAACTGATCACAGCGCCGACCGATCAGATCCACATTCTCGTCCAGCAGGCCAAGCCGACCGCCGAAGCCGAAAAGAAACCCGCTCCCGCGCAGGCCGCCCCCATCGCCCAAAAAGCCGAGTCCGAACCCGTCGCCAAAACAGCGCCAAAAGCTGAACCAATCACTCCCCCGAGCGATTCAGCAAAACTCACGGAAACCAAAAAGAACCCACGGCCCGAAACCAGGCATATTCCAGTCGCAGTGGCATCCGAAGATGCCGCCGCCAAGCCGGCCCATGCGAAAGCGCAGCCGGCCGCCCCAACCGCACCCGCGGCCCCCAGTTGGAGCAATGTTTCCAAACCATCAGTGCAGGCTGAGCAAAAGCCGATTCCAAGCTTGCGTTCACCAGCCAAAGGAGTCACAGAAATGAGTCTCGCACATACGGAGTCAACCTCCGAACCCACTGTTGCCAAGAACGATGTCGTCACTGGCGTCAAGGCACTCCTCATGCAGCAGCGTGAGCAAATCAAGAAACAAGATATTGAGATGCAGGCCCTGCGCACGGAGTTGGCCCAGGCCAAACGCCGCGTCCAGCAGCTTCAGGCCAAGGCCGATGCCGACGCTAAGGCGATGTCCGAGCTGGAAGCCTTCCTCTCGAAGGAAACCGGCGAAATCGGCACCGACACAACTGAAAGCGTGGCGGCCTAACGCCTCCTTCAGGGAAAAACCAAGCTGGGCCGCACTGGCGCGGCAGTCCGCTGAATCAGCCGCGGAGAGCAATCTTCGTCGTGGTCGGCTTGCCACCCAAATGCGGTTATGATTCTGCAGGATGCAGTACCGCGGTCTGGGTCAAACGGGGCTGAAGGTTTCGACGCTGAGCTTCGGCGCGTCGTCACTCGGCGGCGTCTTTCGCGACGTGGAGGAAGCCGACTCCATCCGCGCCGTTCACATCTCGATAGACCGCGGCATCAATTTCATTGATGTCTCCCCGTTCTACGGCCTAACCAAAGCCGAAACCGTCCTTGGCAAAGCCCTTAAAAATATCAGCCGCGAAAAATTTGTCTTGGCGACAAAAGTCGGCCGCTACGGCCAGGAAATGAAAGACTTCAACTTCTCCGCCAGCCGAGTCACAGCCAGCGTAGATGAAAGCCTCAAGCGTTTAAACGTCGATCACATCGATCTAATCCAAGCCCACGACATCGAATTCGGCAATCTCGATCAGGTCATCGGCGAAACAATTCCCGCGCTCCGCAACCTGCAAAAGTCCGGCAAAGTCCGTTTCATAGGCGTCACAGGCTTGCCCCTCGCCGCCCTGCGCACGGTCGTCGAGGCAACACCCATCGATACAATCCTCAGCTATTGCCACTACGAACTAAACGATACAGCGTTAGCAGACCTGATTCCCATTCTCCGAAGTCGCGGCGTCGGCATCATCAACGCATCGCCGCTCGGAATGGGCCTGCTTAGCAATCGTGGCACGCCAAGCTGGCATCCCGCTCCCGAAGCAGTCAAGGAAGTCTGCACCCGCGCAGCAGCCCATTGCCGCGCCCGAGGCGCAAGCATCGAGAAACTAGCGGTGCAGTATTCCCTGACAAATCCGGACATCGCCACAACGCTCGTTGGATCGGCAAGCCCCAAAAACATGCAGCAAAACATCACCTGGGCCGAAGAGCCGATCGATCAGTCGCTATTGGCCGAGATCCTGGCAATCCTCAAACCAGTGAATAATGTGACCTGGCCATCAGGCCGGCAGGAAAACAACTGACACTGGCTACAAACAATATGATCATCGATTCACACCAACATTTCTGGAAATACACAGCAGCCGAGTACGGCTGGATCGATGAATCCAAGTCCATCATCCGCCGCGATTTCCTCCCGGACGATTTGCGCCCATTGCTCCAGCCCGCCGAAGTAGACGGCGTGATTTCCGTCCAGGCCCGCCAAAGCCTCGAAGAAACACACTGGCTTCTCGGCCTCGCCAACGAAAACAAATTCATCCGCGGAGTGATCGGATGGGTTCCGCTGATTTCAGAGCGCGTCAAAAACGATCTGGAAACCCTCGGCGCCGATCCAAAGTTGCGCGGAATCCGCCACGTCCTCGAATCGGAAACCGACGACCAGTTTATGCTTCGTGAAGATTTCAATCGCGGCCTGACGCTGCTGAAAGAATTCTCTCTCGCGTACGACATCCTCATCTTCGCCCGACAGTTGCCGCCGGCAATTCGACTCGTCGATCGTCATCCCGATCAGGTCTTTATCCTCGATCACATCGCCAAGCCAAACATCAAAGCCGCCGAACGCGAACCATGGGCGAAATTTATCAAGGAAATGTCCCGCCGATCAAACGTCTATTGCAAAGTATCCGGCCTGGTCACCGAAGCGGATTGGCAATCCTGGACGGAAGGAGGCCTGCGCGAATATTTCGACATCGTCCTCGAAGCCTTCGGCCCAGCCCGATTGATCGCGGGATCAGATTGGCCCGTCTGTCTCGTCGCCTGCGGATACAAACGATGGTGGCAAATCCAGCGGCAATGGGCCGCCTCCCTCTCCAGCACGGAACAGGAACAATTCCTCGGTTTGAACGCGATCAAAGCTTACGGGTTGAAGTGAAGCATGAAGACAATCGTGCTACAAAATCCGGGCGAGCTACGATGCATCGAAACCGATTCGCCAACCGAGATTCCATCAGGCCACGCGCTGGTCAGGGTAAATCGCGTCGGAATATGCGGCACCGATTGGCACGCCTACCGCGGCGATCAACCCTTTTTCTCCTACCCAAGAATTCTCGGCCACGAACTGGGCGTAGTCGTCGAGCGAGTAAACGACGCCGCCTCGAATCTAAAACCAGGAGACCGCTGCGCAGTCGAACCCTATCTCAATTGCTGCCAATGCATCGCCTGCAAAACATCAAAACCAAATTGCTGCGTCAATCTCAAAGTCCTGGGAGTCCACATAGACGGCGGCATGCGCGAGCGAATCGTCGTGCCAACCGCCAAGCTGCACCACTCAGCCAAACTCTCGCTAGACGAGCTTGCGCTGATTGAACCCTTGAGCATCGGCTGTCACGCGATCGATCGCGCGGCAATCGCCCCGGGCGAACAAGTGCTGATCATCGGAGCCGGCCCCATCGGCTTGTCAGTCATTCCCTTCGCAACCGCAGCAGGGGGCAAAGTAACAGTAATGGACATCAGCCCATCACGCCTGGAATTTTGCAAAACGAAAATGGACGTAGCAACCACCCTTGATGCCCCGGATAATCAGCCAACCTGCGTTATCGACGCAACCGGAAACCCAAAATCAATGTCCCGATGTTTCGATCTGGCATCGCACGGCGGCAGGATCATCTTCGTCGGCTTATTTCAAGGCGACGTCACCTTCAACGATCCAAATTTCCATCGCCGCGAACTAACCCTGATGGCAACCCGAAACTCCCGCCCGCGAGATTTTCAAAGAATCATTAAGATGATGGAGCAAGGCGAGATCAACGCCAAGCCATGGATCACCCATCGCGCCGGAGCCGATCAGTTGCTGGAAAACTTCCCAAATTGGCTCGCCCCCAATGCAGGATTGATAAAAGCGATGGTCGAATTTTAGCAGCAACCCAAAGCAATCATTCCAGCACAACCCGCACGTTCACAACACTGCCGCCAAGATTCAGCGGAATCGTATTCCCATCGATCGACTGTCCATCAACGCTCATCCGCTGAACGCCCTTGCTAACTCCGCGCAGGATTGCGGACATCAATCTTGTAAGTCTTTCCACGGAATTTCCGGGAAATCTTAAACCCTTTCCAAGCAGGAGGAATACACGGATTCACCACAAGCCCGGCAGGGCTGGGCGTAACTCCCAGAATATATTGCGAGATCGCCACAAAGCTCCACGCCGCCGTGCCCGTCAGCCACGAATTCTTCGCCTCCCCGGGCGTCGGAGCATCGGGCCCGGCTGTCATCTGGCTATACACATATGGCTCGCACCGATACGTTTCGATCTGCTCCTCCTTCTTCGACGGACAGATCGACAGAAAATATTCCATCGCCTGCGCCCCATCTCCCAGCAGCGCCTCGGCACACTGAATCCACGTATTGTTGTGCGTGAAAATCCCCGCGTTCTCCTTATACCCCGGCGGATAACTCGTCACTTCCCCAAGCTCCACATGATAAGTCGAATAAGCCGGTTGCTGAAGAATGATCCCATTCGATGTAGCCAGGTGCTTCTTAACCGAATCGAGCGCCGCCCGAGCCTTTCCATCCTTAGACCCCACGCTGCCAAGTACGCACCACCCCTGGCTCTCAATAAATATCCGGCCTTCCTCAGTCTCCTTCGACCCAACCTTCTTCCCATGCGCATCATAAGCCCGAAGAAACCACTCCCCATCCCATCCATTCGTTTCAATCGCCTTTTGCATCTCTACTTTACGTGCGAGAATGTCAGCCGCTTTCGCTTCCTGCCCAAGCAACCGATAAATCGCCGCCATCCGATCGCACGCCGCACAAAACAGCCCGGCAATCATCACCGATTCCGCAACGCTTCCCGCAATATCACCCGCGCACTGAAAAGATTCCCCCGGCGTAGTCGAGAAACAATTGAGATTCAAACAATCATTCCAATCCGCATGCCCGATCAATGGCAACCCATGCGGCCCGAGATTGCGCAGCGTGTAATTCATCGACAACTCAAGATGATCCATCAGCGTCGACGCCGCATTCGGCTTGTCCGCATAAGGACACCGCTCGGCAAGAATCGTGTTGTCCCCCGTCTCCGCGAGATAAGCATAAACCGACAGCGGCAGCCAGAGCGGATCATCATTAAACCCGCCCCCAATGTCCGCATTCCCCTTCTTCGTCAACGGCTGATACTGATGAAAGCACGTCCCATCAGATAGCTGCGTGCTCGCTAGATCGATAATTCGCTGCCGCGACCGCGCCGGCTGAAGATGCACCACCCCCAGCAAATCCTGATTCGAATCCCGATATCCCATCCCGCGCCCAATTCCCGATTCAAATCCCGAAGCCGACCGAGACAAATTCAGCGTCGTCATGCACTGATACTGATTCCAGATATTCACCATCCGCGAAACATGCGGATCAGGAACCTCAGCCGTGTAATTCGACAGCAAATCAGTCCAGTAATCCTTCAGCTGCGCAAACGCCGCATCCACGGCCGACGAATTCGCCAGCTCGCTCCGAACCTTCTGGCTCGGCGCTTTATTCACCACCATCTGCCCCTTGCGCACGGTGCCGGGAACGAATTTATCTTCCTGAGGATTCTCCGCATACCCAATCAGAAAATGCAGCCGCTTCTCCTCGCCCGGCGCGAGCTCCAGATCAATCTGATGCACCCCAATCGGCTGCCACCCGTAAGCAATGCTGTTGGTGCATTTCCCCGCGACCACAGCCCGAGGCGCATCCAGCCCCTCATGCACCCCCACAAAAGCATTGCGCGAAGTATCAAACCCCGCCATCGGCACGGACGATAAAAAATACGCGTAATGATTCCGCCGCTCCCGATATTCCGTCACGTGGTAAATCGCCTGCGGCTCAACTTCGACCTGCCCCGTGGAATAGTTCCGCTGAAAATTACTCGCATCATCCATCGCATCCCAAAGACACCATTCAATGAAGCCGAAGAGCTGCACACGCTTAGGCTGCGCCGAACTATTCCGCACCCGCACATCCCAAATCTCACATGTCCGCCCCAGCGGCACAAAATGACGAGTGGTGACAGCGATCCCACGCCGCTCCCCGGTAATCTGCGTATACCCAAGCCCATGCCGGCATTCATAACGATCCAGCGCCGCCCGGATCGGCTTCCAAGTCGGACTCCAGATATCGCTCCCATCGCGAACGTAAAGATAGCGCCCGTTAGAATCCAGCGGCACATTGTTATAGCGATACCGCGTCAAACGCCGCAGCTTCGCGTCGCGGTAAAACGAATATCCGCCGGCCGTATTGGAAATGATCCCAAAAAACTCCTCGCATCCCAGATAGTTCAGCCAGGGCAGCGGCGTATCCGGGCGAGTGATCACATACTCACGGCGTTCATCGTCAAAATGTCCATAAGGATTCATGGCGGGATATTACACACAGAGCCATCCCCTCGCCAAAGTTCCCGCTTGTCAATTGCCCGGCCCATCAGGACAATCCCGGCATGATCACGAAACTGCTTTTCACCACCGCAATCATGCTGGCAATCGTTTCAACCACCCTGGCGGATACCCCTTCAACCCAGCCCGCCATTCCCGCATCCGGAACCGGCGCCAAAGACGCTCTCGCCGCTTCGCCGCGCCACGGAGAATGGGTCGATGTCCCCATGGGTGACATCAAAATTCGCACCTGGGTCGTCTATCCCGAGCGAAAGGACAAAGCCCCGGTCGTCCTGATCATCCACGAAATCTTCGGCATGTCCGATTGGATCCAGGCCCTTGCCGATCAGGTAGCCGCCGAAGGATATATCGCCGTCGCCCCCGACATGCTCTCCGGTCTCGGCCCGGACGGCGGCGGTACAGAATCCCTCGGCAACAAGGTTGGCGAAAATATCCGCAAGCTCTCTCTCGACGATCAGGTAAATCGCCTGAACGCAGTCCGCGAATACGCCATCGCATTACCCTCGGCAAGCGACAAAACTGCCAGCATCGGCTTCTGCTGGGGCGGCGGCGTCAGCTTCGCCTACGCAACCCGCCAGCCAAAGCTCAACGCCGCCGTGGTCTATTACGGCACACCCCCAAAGAAAGACGCCCTCGCGAATATCCCCTGCCCAGTCATCGGATTTTACGGCGGCGACGACGCCCGCGTCACATCAACCGTCGATGACACCGTCAAAGCCATGACCGATCTGAAAAAACAGTATGCCCCGCACATTTTCGACGGTGCCGGCCACGGATTTCTCAGACAACAGGAAGGACGCAAAGGAGCCAACCTCAAAGCCTCTCAGCAGGCCTGGGCCGGCACAATCGAATTCCTGAAAATGAATCTCGAGAAGTGAGAATGATGCGGCGAATTATTTGTCGCCCGCGAGATGCCGAAGCCTCGACGAGACATTGAACATCGCCCGCGCCTGATGATAACAATCCGTCCACTCATCGCTCTTCGCATGAGGCGCCGGACTCCCATCATTGTTAAGCCGCGGATACCACCCACCGTGAACCTTGTCGATTCCGTACTGATTGATCCAGTTCCACTGCTGAACAAACGCATTCCAATACTGCAGCGTCTCCTGCCCATACCGCTCATGCATCAATAGCAGTGCGTTCAGCCACTCAGCTTCAACCCACCACTCCCGCTGATCCGCATAATCGCCGCCGGACACGCCCCCCTCGTTGTAAAGCCCGCCGCGCATGTGATCCAAACCATATTGCAATGAATGATCCACCAGCCGCCGCGCCTTCAGCCAGGTGACCGGATCATCAGGAATCCCCAGCGCCGCCGCCGCCTCCGTCAGCAAATACGCCGTCTCCACATCATGCCCATAAGAATCCTCGCCCGCCCGCGGCTTCCAATCCGCACTAAAAAACATAACCAGATATCCCGGCTCGGAATAAATCCTGTCCCGGACAATCTCAAACATCTCCTGAAGCCGCGCCCGTACGGTCGGATCTGGCCAGACCTCATACAGCGCCGTCAGCGCCTCCAGCATATGAATGCTGGTGTTCATCGACTTCCCGTTAGCCCCCGCTCCGATCGGATCGGCATCAGCGTCGTCATTCTGACTTGCTGCGGGATCGTCAAGCACGACCTCCAGATACCCACCATTCTTCGCGTCATGCCCATGTTCGTCGTACCAGCGGAACGCTTTCTTCGCGAGTTCCAGCGCAGCCGTATCGCGCGACGCTTGATAGTTAACCGCCGCCCCAAAAATTCCGAATGCGTTCCCATACCCCTGTTTTCGCGCTCCCTGCGCACCGGCAGGATTACCATCGTCATCCACGGCCCAGAAGAATCCCCCATTCTTATGGTCCCACATTTTGTCAGCAAGAAACGTCAGCCCATGATGCGTCAGGGCAAGGTACTTATTAGCCTTTACCGGAAAACGCATCGCTGCCTCGGCCGATGTCCAGGTCAATCGCGATTCATAAACAATCCCCTTGGAATCGCTCGCAACCGGCGACCAATCCTCAGCATAATCCTGGGAAAAACCGCCATGTTCATCAAAGGAAACAGGAAACCATTTATCCAGAATTTCCCGTTGAAGATTCGTCTCCACCTCACCGGCCAAGCGGCGGTAAATCTCCGGCGTGGGCTGCGTCGCGGCAGCGGACTGCTCAGCCATCAGGCGATCGGTAGCAAACATCAGTATGCCAAATGTGAATAGACTCGCGAGTCTCATTGGGTCGTACTCGCACCACAAAAAAGACGGACGCACCGTCATCACGCACAAGCTGAATCATAGAAGTAAACACGTACTGCCACAAGTTTAACCTGCCGCGTCTAGCCGCCCGGCCATCGCCTCCAGCGTGATAACAATCGATTTCGAGGCAGGCTGATTACTACCTTCAGCGACGCTATTTACAGCAACCAGCACATTCGCCTCGGGAAAATAAGCCGCCGCGCATCCGGGCGGTATCGCATAGACAACGACCTTGAACCCCTCAGCCCGCCGCTCCTGTCCATCGCATTGGCTCACCAGATCAACCCATTCCCCTTCATGTAGCCCTTGCTGATCAATATCCCCGGCATTGAGAAAAACAACCCGCCGCCCGCCATACACCCCGCGGTACCGATCATCCTGCCCATAAATAGTTGTGTTGAACTGATCGTGGCTGCGAATGGTGGTGAGCAGCAATTCCCCCGGTTTCAAT
Source organism: uncultured Phycisphaerales bacterium (assembly GCA_963773725.1). Classification (GTDB taxonomy): domain Bacteria; phylum Planctomycetota; class Phycisphaerae; order Tepidisphaerales; family Tepidisphaeraceae; genus PALSA-1353. The sequence continues at coordinate 75,792 of CAVZCA010000003.1, read as the reverse complement.
TCATTCGCCGGAATCGGATGAACGATAAACCGCGCCCGCCCCGATTCGGTGGTAAATACCCCATCACGCGGCCCATTCGGCAAATAAAACCCGCCAGGATGACGCACCCGCACGTTGTACTGTTCAAACCCCGGAATCACCCGCTCAATGTGATCGCGAATCAGATCATAATTATCAGCCAAACCCCGCCAATCCACTGTGGATCGCTTCCCAAGCGTAGCCTCAGCAAGCCGCGCAACGATGCTAGGTTCGCTCAGCAATTGTTCCGATGCCGGTTTCAGAACGCCGCGCGAGCGATGCACATTTCCCATCGAATCCTCAACACTGACAATCTGCTCGCCCGTCTTCTGCATGTCATGTTCGGTGCGTCCCAAACACGGAAGAATCAGTGCCTGCTTGCCGGTCGTCAGATGCGAACGATTCAGCTTCGTCGAAACATGAACCGTCAGCCGGCATTTCTTCAACCCCTCAGCCGTGAAAGCAGTATCCGGCGTAGCCGAAAGAAAATTCCCGCCCATGCCAAAAAAAACCTTCACCCGCCCATCATGCATCGCCTTGATCGTTTGCACCGTATCAAAACCATGTTGCGCCGGCGGAGAGAAATGAAACTCCCTGCCCAGCGTCTCCATGAAGCGATCATCCATCTGCTCCCAGATCCCCATCGTCCGATCTCCCTGAACGTTGCTGTGTCCGCGAACCGGACAAAGCCCCGCCCCAGGACGTCCGATCTGCCCGCGCAGAGCGCGAAATTCGCGATCGTCTGCACGTTAGCAACCCCATTCTTGTGCTGCGTAATCCCCATCGCCCAGCAGCAAATCATCCGCTTTGATTCGATGGCAATCCGCGCCGCCTGCCGAAGCTGATCCATCGACAATCCGCTGCTGCTCAGAATCGCCTCCCAGCTTTCAGCTTTCAAATCGCGGCGAAATTCCTCGAACCCCTCGGTTCTCTCGCGAATGAAATGCGTGATCCAGAATCGCTCCCGCCGCTGCGCTCGTCCTCCTCCAGCATGATCCGTCATGATCCCCTTAATCGCCGCCACATCCCCGTTGATCCGCACCGGAAGAAAAAGCGAAGCAATCGGCGTCCCCGCTCCCAGTAAATGCAAAACCTCCTGCGGATGCTTAAAACGAATCAATCCCGCCTCCGGCAACGGATTCACGCTGACAATCTTGCACCCATTTCGAGCCGCCTTCTGCAGCGACGTCAGCATGCGCGGATGATTCGTCCCCGGATTCTGCCCGATGATGAAGATCGAATCCGCCTGCTCAAAATCCTCCAGCTTCACCGTCCCCTTGCCGATCCCGATGCTCTCTTTGAGCCCCGTGCCGCTCGACTCATGGCACATGTTCGAGCAGTCCGGCAAATTGTTCGTCCCAAATTGCCGCACAAAAAGCTGGTATAAAAATGCCGCCTCGTTACTCGTTCGCCCCGAGGTATAAAACGACGCCTCGTCCGGCGAAGCCAGCCCGTTCAACTCCGCCGCGATCACCGCAAACGCATCATCCCATTCAATCGGCTCATAATTTTTCAGCTCCCTCCCGCAGAATCATCGGATGCGTGATGCGGCCCTGATGATCGAGCCACATATCGCTTTCCCTCGCGAGATCCGAAACAGAATGATTCGCAAAAAAATCCGGCGTGATGCGAGCCAACGTCGCCTCGGCAGCAACAGCCTTCGCCCCGTTTTCACAAAATTCGGTGATGGAACGATCCCCATCCGGATCAGGCCACGCGCAGCTCGGGCAGTCAAATCCATCTTTCTGGTTCAGCTTGATCAGCGTCCGCAATGTTCGCCGAGCCCCCATTTCGCCCAAGGCTGATTTCATCGTTTTTGAAATCGCGGTAATGCCCCCCGCAACGTGGGCTCGGTTTTTAATCGTCGGATCGGGCTCGCCTTCGGGGGGATTATCTTGCATGGTTGCCTCAACCAAAATCCGCAAATGGATTTTAAGTTGGTATGATGGATCAAGCAATGAACAATCGCATCATTCGCTGGGAAGCAGGCCAAACCCGCGAGGATTCCGATGAACTCGCAGAAGAAGAACCGCTGGAAATCCGCGCCGGCGGCAGGGCGGTCAGCGTCAACATGCGCACGCCCGGCAACGACAAGGAACTCGCCGCCGGGTTCCTGCTCTCCGAAGGATTGATCGAACGCGCCGCTGATATCCTCGGCATCGAATATTGCGACCGCAATGAGCACGGCAACGTCATCAACGTCCGCCTCGTCCCTGAAGTCCGCGTCGATTTCGAAAAACTCACCCGCCACGTTTTCGCCTCCTCCAGTTGCGGCCTATGTGGCAAGGCGACCATCAACGCGATCCGCTCCCAATTCCCGCGCCTCCAATTCCCCGATCAACCAAAAATCAGCGCCGATCTGATCTCAGCCATGCCCGAGCTGATGCGGGAAACGCAATCCATCTTCGAGCGCACGGGCGGCCTCCATGCCGCGGGCGTCTTCGACGAGAACGGCAAAGCCCTTGTGATCCGCGAAGACATCGGCCGCCATAACGCCGTGGACAAAGCGCTCGGCCATGCGCTATTGAACAACCTATTACCGCTCGATCGCCACGTCCTCCTCGTCAGCGGCCGCACTTCATTCGAGATTCTGCAAAAATCCCTCGCAGCGATGGTCCCGATCATCGCCTCCGTTTCCGCTCCATCCAGTCTAGCCGTCAAGTTCGCCGCCGAATCGGGCCAGACGCTCATCGGTTTCCTCCGCGGCCGGCGGATGAACGTCTATACCGGCGTTGATCGCGTTTGCTTCACCAACCAATTTCGCAAGACATCATGAAACTCCGCCTCTTTGAAAATTCGTTACGATTTCGCCTGACGCCGGCGGAGGTCGCGCAATTGGCCAGCCGGGGATTCGTCGCCGGAGAAACCCGCTTCGGTCCCAAGACCCGACTTTCCTATTGCCTCCGCGCCACCCCCTCGGTAACAAGCATCACCGCATCGTTTGATTTAAGTAATATCACTGTGAATATTCCGCCAGCAACCGTCGCCGAGTGGGCTCGAGGTCAACAAGTCGGCCTCTCCGCCACACAGCAAGCCGGTCTCGGCACCGTGCTGAAAATCTCAATTGAAAAAGATTTTGAATGCCTCGATGCCGCCAAGAGTGAACCGGGGATCGAATTTTTTCCCAATCCCCATAGCCCGAAGGTTTCAACCTGAGAGAGATTTCCCATGCGAGCAATTCTCACCCTCTTCATCATCCTGGCGATCTGTGGATCAGCGTTGGCCGATGAAAAATACACGCTCCACGAAAACCTGCACGTCGGCCAGAAAATTCCATTCGCCATCATCTATAACTGCAAGGTCAAATCCACCGCCACGGCGAACAGCAATCAAACTACCACCGACACAAATTCCGGCCAGTCATGGAAAGTGACCCTCACGGTCCAGGCCGTAAAAGACGGCTCCGACACACGCGCGCAGGCCTATATCGATCCCGAAAGTTTCGATACGACCAACGATGCCGGCCAGGAAACAAAAACGCTCTGCCCATTCGCCGGCAAGACAATCACCCTCGAGCGTCATCCCGACGAAACTTTCACCAACGATTTCCAGGGCTCCGTCAGCAGTGACGACACCAGCATGCTCAATAACTTTCTCACACCCGACGCCGATTTCTACCCCGACCAGCCGGTCGCGGTGGGGGACATCTGGGACGACAGCGCCAAGCTCACCAAACATTTGCCGCTCGGCCCCAAAGATCAATTGATGTCCCAATGCCGCCTCGATTGGGTCAAAACAATCAACGGAAAACAGATGGCCCAGATTTCCAATTCAGTCGCCATCGTTCTTCATGAGGATGGCAACGTGGAGGAAGACATGATCTATTCAACAACAAACCTGGTTGATATCGCCGCTGGCATGATCGTCAAATGCGATGAAAAAGGCTCAAGCAAATACAAAACCCCCGCAACCCCGCCAATACAAATAACCGGCGGCACCGAATTCACCTTCCACAGCGACTACCTGCCCGACATACCCCAAAAATAAAAACAGCGCGGCATGCCGACTTCAGTCGGCATGTCTTCACTGCCACAGTCACTCACAAAATGACCCCAGGCATTCACCTCCTCCACAAACCCAAAGGCCCCACAAGCTTTTCCCTCGTACAGGCCTGCATCAAATCAAATGACAAATTGAAAGCCCCCAAAATCTGCCACGGCGGCACGCTAGACCCATTCGCCACCGGCCTGCTGCTCATCTTGGTCGAACCCGCCACCCGCCTCTTCGATCACCTCCACGCCATCCCGAAAATCTATGAGGCCACCATCCGCTGGGGCATCGAAACCGACAACGGCGATCCCCTCGGCCGCGTCACTTTCACTGGCGACCCCAGCCCCCTCCGCCCCAGGCAATTAGACGAAGCCCTGAAAAATTTCATCGGCTGGCAAGACCAAACCCCGCCACCCACCAGCGCCAAACGAATCGGCGGCGAACGCGCCTATCAAAAAGCCCACCGCGGCGAAACCTTCGATTTACCCCCATCCAAAGTCTATCTCCACAAAGCCACCTGGCTCAGTCACAACCTCCCGCATGAAAGCCAACTCCAACTCTCAGTCCGTGGCGGATACTACGTCCGCGCCCTCGCCCGCGATCTCGGCCGACTCCTCGGCTGTGGCGCATCTCACCGAACTGCATCGCACAGCAATCGGTCCCTGGCCAGACCCCGGCCCCAATCGATCCGTCGAACTCCACGGCCGTGAAATACTCCCCTGGGCCGAAACAAGAATCCTGACCGATCAGGATGTCGGCGATCTCCGCCAACGCCGCCCCATTTCCAAGGGAGATCTGTTACCGCCGGATTGGCCCGTGCCACCAGGATTCCCCGACCCACAAGCTCCCATCAGCGGCTTTCATCTCGACCGATTTTGTTTTCTTCTCTCGCCGCAGAATGATCGGCTATCACTTCTCACCGCGCTCCGTGGAGGGTTGTAGTATTGAATCGTGACTATTTACGAGAATGATCGCCGGGCTTGCGTGCATCGTTCTTCGCTTCACCCTTCCGCATAACAAACAAATAATTAAACCCCCGCAAAAAGAAATTCCCCTCCTCCGCAGCCGCCCGGTAATTCCCCATCTCCAGCGTCTTGTTATGCCGAACCACCGCGACCACATCCACCGGCTCAAAATACTTCCGCATCAATGAAAACAATTCAAACCCGATCGGATAAAACCCCTTCCCCTTCACAAACGAATCGCACACGTACAATCCCATGTACCGTCCCGGCCGCAGTATGCGATGAATCTCCCCAATCACTAGATCCATCGCCTGGTAATACTCCGGCCCGGCGGCGTCCAGCTTGCCGATGCATCGCGGATCATCCGAATAATCAATGTGATTCGAGTAGGGCGGATCGATGAAAACAAAATCCGCCTTCCCGTCCTCCAGCGGCAGCTTCCTCGCATCCACGCGGAAAATATCCTTGCGCGTTGGGCTCAGATCATACCCCAGCGCCCGCCGTTTCAGGTCGCGCGCAACATCCAGCGTCGTCCCGCTCCCGGCGCACGGATCGATCACCAGATCATTCGGCTTGGTATATCGCTGAAGCAGATTCCAGATGATGTAGCTCGGCGTCGCTCCCTTATAACCCGGCCGACCCTGCGGCTCATCGCCATAATCCTGCGATGGATAATCCCACAGCGTGGAAGGCTGAATCCGGAGCGGCGGCCGTTTGAATTTCATGACCCAAAGATATCACGTCCTCAGGTCAAGACCATCCATGCACGGCCGCTCACCGCTATTTCAATCACCGAGCGTTGTTCACGCTCGAATGACTATTGCGACGGCGTCGTCCCATGAAGCCCAGTCCCGCCGCCAGCAGAAGTCCCGCCGACGCCGGCTCCGGCACATCAGCCATCAAACCATTCGCCGCCGCGAACGCATCGATCGCCGCATAATCCGCCGCGGGAATCGCCACGTCTGCTCCGTTGGCCGATTTGCCGAGATTGCCCACCAGCGCGGTGAAGTCGTCGCCGGTGATTGTGCCTGCAGAGTTGTACAGGAAATTGCCCTTGTCCCAGTTCATGATTCCCGACTTTCCAAGATTGCCGACCAGGATGGTAAAGTCATCACCGGTCACCAGCCCGTCCAGATTCGCATCGCCAAGCAGTGTGTATTTCAGTTCAAGCTGACCCGAAGAGAGCCCGGTGACAATCTTATCGGCGCCATCCGCAAACCCGACCGCATACGCTTTATTAGCGGGCAGAGCGGCAGTCGAACTATCAATCCCCGGCCCATTCCATGCCCCACCGGCCCGCCCGCTCGCCAGATATCCAAAGATCGTCGAATCAAGCGAGCCATCCGGATCACTCAGAATGACGTGGTTGTTAGCGATATCAAACGTCCCGCCGGTGTTGATCACCAGATCGCCCTGCGTGCTCAATCCGCTGTTGGCCGCTAAATGAAGCGTGCCGCCAACGGTCAAAGTTCCCGTGCCGCTGATCGGTCCCACGGTCCCGCTGCCCGATACTGTCGTCGAGCCATTATTAACCAGTCCCGCCTGGGTGAATCCAATCGCGAACAGGCTCATCGCGCTGTTAACGGTCGTTGTTCCGGTACCCGAAATATTCTCGGCTGAAACCATGTCGTTCACAACAAGCGATCCGTTGTTCGCAACATTGCCGCCAATCGGAAACGATGTCCCCGCCGTCGAAGAAAGAATCAGGCTCGCGCCGGAATTCACAGTGGTCCCGCCGGCGTAAGTGTTATTGCCTGACAACGTGAGCGACCCGCTCGCAACCGTCAGTGCCGTCGACCCGCCGCCCGAACCCGCACTATCATTGATGTTGCCTGTAAAGTTGCTCGGATTGGCAATCGTTCCCGCATAAGTCAACGTCGCGGTCGCCGCCAAAGTGCTGGTATTAATAATCTGCCCCACGGCCCCGAGCGCCACTGTGTTCGGCCCGGTCAAAACCGTAATGCTGCTGACATTGGCGCTGAAACCATTCAGATCAAGCACGCCCGCCGGAACATCCACGGCGCTGAGCGTTAGCGCAGTCCCCGTCGGCAATGCCATTGAAGATCCCAATTGCAAATTGCCGCTGTCTACAACAGTTCCGCCCGAGTACGAGTTGTTGCCGCTGAGTATCACTTCCGCCAGGGGAAACGCGCCGCCTCCGCCGAGGTCGTCGGTGCTTAGTGCGCCGGCTCCGCTGATGTTGCCGGAAATCGTCACCGTGTCGCCATGATTCACGACCGTCACGTTGGTATTTGAATTCAGAACAACCGGCGCCGAGATGATGTGCGCACCGCCGTAATCCGTCACCGTCGCCATGCTGGCCCCGTTATCAAACGTCAAAATGCCGCCCGTGCTGGCAATCGTATACGAATTGGCGTTGCTGAAGCTCATGCTGCCAACCGAGAAGTTGGAACTCCCCAGCGAAACTGTCGAATTGCCCGTCGCGCTGGAGAAGCTGGCGCTATCCCCGGCAACATGGGGGATATATCCATTCGACCAGTTCGTCCCAGTGCCCCACGTGCCGCCGCCAGTTGGAAGCCATGTCCCATTGGGAACCGCTGATGGAACAGCGACGTTGAACCATCCGTCGGTGATCGTCGCAAGATTGAAAGTCCCGCGCTCGGCCCGGTATATTGTCCGCCCGCTCCCAGATCGGTGGTCCCCACCGGCAAGCCCGCGAGGAACTGGTTGGACAGATAGTTGTTTCCTCCGCCGTTGAGGTCAGCCATAATCTCAATGTTCGATCCCGCCGCCGGATTTCCCAGCGCCGCCAGCGGAATTCCAATTTCCAATCCGGTCTTGACCGCATTCGCCGCCGTCGGATCCGCCGCCGTCCCCGTCCCGCCGTCTCCCACAACGCCCGCCGCGTTCGTATTATTCAAGGCCACCTTCAGGCCCGTCAGGTTTTGGCTGTTACCAATCCCGCCCGTCAGCGGAACGCTCCCCAGATAATTCGCCGTGTTCTTCACCAGATCATATTGATCGATGTACAGCGTGTTGGCGTAATCGTTGGCATCGATAGCATACGTCGCGCTAAAGCCCGGGCTGAAGACCGACCCGTTCATGGCGTTCAGATTTCCCGATGCCGTCGAGGCATTTAGTACGGCCTGTCCGCCCGATCGCCCATCGTTGATAAAGAGATCGACGTGGTTGCCATTATTTTCAAAATTGCCGGCGATGAACACATACAGTTCGCCGTTCTGCACGACGCCATATCCCGCGTCCAATTCCGAACCGCCGCCGGATGTGCCGTCCCCAATCGTGCTGTCGCCATATCCGGTGTTGACCGTCTGCGTGGCCAGAGCGCTTCCATATCCCGAGTCGAGAGTTCCATCGACGGCAATCTGTGCGTTCGCCTGCCGCGCCACTCCCGCCAGAGCAAAACCTCCGAGGCACAACGACAAATTCTGAATCCGTGACCGCTTGCGCATTGGTTTCTCCCTTAGCTGAATAAAAACGATATAAAAATGTTCGCGTTAACGTGATTTCAAAAAAACATCATCCGACGATCGGACCTCCGCCCGTGTCAAAATGAGTTAAACGGTTAACTTCTCTCCGCAAAAAAAAGCAGATCGTGAATCTGCCTTCACGCGTTTCCATCCGCCATCTCCGCTCGAAAAGCCGGAAATCACCTCAGCAAATGACCTCTTCAGCCAACGTGATTTTCCCTCACAACTGCCCACTTACGATAACATGGCCCTTTCCTATCCGCAAGAAAAAAGTTCACCAAACCCCCATTTTCACCATCTCCGCAACCCCAGCAAAATCAAGTGAGTTAACCGTTTAACTTATATGCCCTTACAGTTACGATACTCCAGTTCCCCTTCTTTCCCACCAATCCTCGCGCTGGCGCTTCAAAATTGCTTACCGGTTTTAATGAGTGGTCATCACATCGCGTTCAGACAGGATCATCGCCCCCCAGGGTTTGAGCGACACGTTCACCACGCCATGCCGCGCCATCGCCGCCGGTGCAGCGCCGTCGATTGCGGTAATCGTCGGTCTGCCATCCGGCTGCTGAGGCGAAGAATCATCCAGGCGCGCATCCGCCGCGTCGAGCCAATCCATCAAAGCAACATTCCTGTCCCCCGGCCCAAACTTCAACCGTTCTGTCCGCTCTTGATCGCTCCGATTCACCACCACGCAAATATGGTCGTGACCGAGATCGCGGCTGAACGCGTAAACGCCGTTCGCATCATCCGCCACAACCGTGTGCGCAAAACCCAGTTGCAGCGCATCGATCCGCCGATGAATCGCGATCAGCCGCTGATATTGGTCGAACACATCCTGCTTGAACGTCTACCTGCGGATCATCATACGGCTCAAGATCTTTCCAGATCATCGGCTCGCGATCCGATGGATCGCTCGGGCCCCACATGCCGGCCTCATCGCCGTAATAAATCATCGGAGCGCCAACGTACGTCATCTGCACCACCAGCGACTGCTTCATCCGCGTCCACTGCTGCATCGTCTGGCTTGGAAACGTTGTAATTCGGGATTGTTGTCCTCAATCCGGCTCTTGCCATTGAACGGCAGATCGGGATTCACAAATCGCGAGGCCCATCGATCCGTGTCGTGGCTGTCGAGCAAATTCATCTGCACCAGCGACACCTGAAACGGATAGACAAACGTAAACTGCTGAAGCGCGCGGCGAACGCCGAAGGGCCGATCGCCTCGAGTCTGATCGACAAAAAACGATTCCATCGCCTCGGCGAACGGATATTGCATCGTCGCGTCAAACGTCTGCGCCATCGAGCCAGTGCGGCGCGATCGACCAGATTTCGCCGCTCAGATAAGCATCCGGCTTGATCGACTTCACCAGCTTTCGCCAATCAACCCAAAACGGCCGCGGCACATTTTCGCACGCATCGAGCCGGAATCCATCGACGCCGCGCGAAGGATCGCCATCCGGCGCCAGCCACCGGCGCGTGATATTCATGATCAGTTCGCGCGGCCCATGCACCAGACCAAGCTTCGGATCCTTGCGAAATTCCGGCAGCCCCCATCCGGCGATCCGCCCCACCCCGTCCAGTGAAACGGCTCCCAACTCGTGATCTCAAACCAATCGGCATATTCTCGAATTTCGCCCATTCTTCTTCACATCCTGAAACGCATAGTTGGCCATGCCGATGTGATTGAACACGCCGTCGATGATCACCTTGAATCCCTGCCGGTGCGCCTCGGCCAGAAAATCCAGAAACAGCTTGTCGGTTTTCGTCCATTGCCAGGTCGCCGGATCATCGGTTTCTCCCTGCAGCTGATCGATATCGCCGGCGATAGCCGAAATGATCGTCCACATGCCGATAGTCGGTCGTGTCATATTTGTGCAAATCCTCGGCCTTGAAAATCGGGTTCAGATAAATGCAATTGACGCCAAGGCTGCGAAGATACGGCAATTCGGAAATGATCCCCTGAAAATCCCCGCCATATCGCCGATTCCAGACATCGTGATAAAACTGGCCGCTCTCGCCTGGCAGCGTCGAAAACCATTTGCTCGTCCACTTCTTCGTGTTCGGCGGATCGTTGCTCGGATCGCCGTTGCGAAATCGCTCGGGAAAATCTGATACCAGACCGCATGCTTCGCCCAATCAGGCGTCTCAAACGCTCGGCCGCATCGCGCAGGAATAGGCGTGCGCCTGCGCATCCGTCAGCGACGAATAAAGCTTGCCCATCCGGCAAAATATGCCGTCGTCGGACCATCCACCAGCTGAAAGAAATAAGAAACCGGCCCGTGATCGACCGTAGATCACAGCCCGGCAAAATCTTCAAAACCAAATGCCGGCGCGACCGGATACATCTCCTGCCGTTTGCCAGGTACTGTCCCATCGCTCGACCACAAAATCGCGGCCCTCTGAATATTCCCCGCCTGCGCCCGGAATCCCAGCCGAAGCTGCTGCGGCGACACCACATTGCGATTGCGCACATCCGTCAGATCGTGGCGAAGCAGCTCCGCCACGATCCGTCCCGGCGGCGGGGGCGGAAATCGCCTGCGCATCCGGGCCGACCAGAACGGCCGAATTTTTCCCGCCGAATCCATCCGACTCTTCCAGTTCAGGTCGCTGTGCGGATCGTTGGCCCATTTTCCATCCACCAGGAATTTGTAAAGATGCACCCCTTCAGTCATCTCCACCGAGACGCTGATAGACTTCCATCGCCTTGCCGAATCATGCGGCGTCGCATCATGCGACCAGCCATTGAAATCTCCCGCCACCATCACGCGATGGCGACGCCCATCCGGCGGACGATAAGAAAAAGCATGCGGATAAAGTTTGACGCCGCTCTCGCGTCCGCGATCTGAACCTCGGCAGCACAGGATGCGCAACCATCGCAGATCGCAGACAGCACCACAATGCCAACACGAATACGCGTATACGAATGATGAATCAGTTTCATTGGATTATGATGAATCCGAAACACATGGATTCTGCTACAAGTCGCACGATGCGATTTCGACCCTCTCGCTCAGTGCTGCGGCGACCATCGCCGTGGACTCGCGCACGACCAGATGCGTCGGCAAGTACCTCCGCAACGCGATCAACCTTTCCACGAATGCGTTCGATCAGCCGCTCGCACGCCAGCGCCCCCGCCTCATACAGCGGCAGATGAACGCTGGTCAGCGACGGATTCACGAACGCCGCCTGCTGCATGTCGTCGAACCCGATGATCGAAACATCATGCGGGAATCCGGATTCCGCGACGACTGCAATAATGCATCGCGCCCAGCGCCATCTTGTCATTTCCCGCAAACAGCGCCGTGACATCCGGCGCCGCTTCAAGAATTCGTTCCGCCGCCGCCGCGCCGCCCTGTTCCGTGAACTGCCCATCATCGCATCCACTCCGGCTTGATCTCCACTCCGACCGCTTGCAGCCGCTGCTCGTAAACTTCCTGCCGATCGCGCGCCGTCCGCACTTCCGGGGCGGCGTTGATGAATCCGATTTTCCGATGCCCCAGTTGCAGCAGATAATTCATCACCTGCTCGGTCCCGGCCCGGTAATCGCAAACCACGTAATCCAGATCCCATTGCTGTAGATAATTGTCCACGACGATCAGCGGATATCGCCGATCGGCGAAATCCGCCAGGAAATGATGCCGATCGTTGCATCCCAGGCAAAGAATTCCATCGACATAGCGGCGCTCATAGATCGCGATATGTTCCCGGTTCTTGATGAAATCCGGCTTCGCCTGCTCGAGCATCACCTTGTAGCCAAGCTTTCCCGCCCGGTCGCAGATGCCGCTGATCAGCTCGCCGAAATAAGCATCGCCAAACCCATGGCGAAGCGCCGGCAGCATCACCGCCAGAACACGCGTATATCGGCTGGACAAACTCTGCGCCAGCCGATTGGGCCGATACCCCATCACGGTCGATCATCTGCTGCACGCGCATCTGCGTCGCGCGGCTGATGCGCGGATTTTCGTTCAGCACCATCGAAACCGTGGCAACCGAAACCTTCGCCCGCTTGGCAACATCACGCAAGTTGACGGGCTCTTTTCTTGGAAGCAGGACTTGGCGCATCCACAGCAGATTCAGATGGATAGCTACGCCTTCCATCATAAACCCTTTACCAAAGCCGGATTCTGTTCCCCTCAACCGCTCCCAGTTCCTCGCTCGGTTAAATCAGTTTACCATATCGATAAACAATTTCAAGATGAATCTGCAAAATCATACAAAAGATGCCATATAATCCTATATCTCGCTTGATAAAAACAGCTTATGAATCGATATATGTCGCCGCCTTGCAATGATTTCGGCGCGAGTACTCAAGTGCCCGTCCCACCTGCTACGTTAAACGGTTGCTTTTTTGTTTGACATTCTATTGAAACCAATTATTCTATCGCAAATAGAAGCAGTTGTCGTTTTTGGCGGAAGTGCGATCCTATCGGTTTTTGGCCAATTCTGCGGAGTATTTTCGATTGTAAATGTGGATTTGAACGAGGCAGCATATCTTTTGAAATCAGATTAATCGGTTAACTGAAATTAATCGCGGTGTAACTTAACAGGACGGCATTCGAGAGTGCCGCCTTTGGGACATTTCAAATGCCGGTCGGTTTTCATCCGAGTCGGCAGAAAGGGAGAATCATGCGGAAGAAACTGCATTCGTGCGTCACTCGTGACGGCAGCCGGCCTCATCGCCGGCATGCGCCATCGCTGCTCATGCGGGCGTCATCGTCGATGGATCGATCAACGGCTCGGAGGGTTACGGCGGACCCATCGCCACCCAAACCATCAACACCGGCTTCGGCGACAGCACGGTCGGTGATGGAACTTCCACCGGTGGCTCGGAACTGGACGCCGCCTATGGCGTTGTCCAGGGCGGAAACCTCTACGTGTTCCTCTCCGGCAACTTCGAAAGCCAACGGCAATCATCGTCAACATTTTCATCGATGACGGTCGCGTTGGCGGACAAAACGTCCTTGAACGCTTCCGGCGGTTCCGGCATCATTGCCCAACATGAACGGCTCCGTCTTCAGCCCCGGATTTCACGCCACTTACGCCACTGGATGCCAACGATTATGCGGGCACAGTCTATGTCGAAGAATACTGATCTGGTCCAGCCACACTGGCCGGCGGTTACGTCGGCTCCGATCCCGCTCACGGGTGGCATCGGCACTGGCACACCCGGCGCGGCGACCATCGGCTGAACGACACCAACGCGGCTGGCGTCAACGGAAACAGCGGCACCGCCGCCAATGCCGCCGCGGCCGATGCCGTGACCACCGGAATGGAATTTCCATTCCTCTTTCCGCCCTCGGAAACCCGGACCCGGCCCACGATCCTCGTTCTCGCCGACATCAATGGCGGCGGTGATAGCTACCTCTCCAACCAGTTCCTTCCTGGTCTGCCAGTGGGAACCGGAAATGTTGGCGGCGGCGGCCCATTCACCGGCGCTAACAACGGATCGTTCAATTTCGGCAACACCCCCGGCGAATACTTTGCCGTGACTGTTCCCGAACCCGCTTCCATCGGCCTTCTTGGCGGAGCGATGTCATGCTCTGTTCCAGACGCCGTCGAAGGCTGAAACGGTTCCAGAGAAGGGTATCGGGCGATACTGCTGTCCCTGCGCCGGCACAAGGGCCGCGCCGGACAGCTTTTCCTAAGTTAATTTTCTTTTAACTTTCCAGAAACCATCCGTTATAATGCGACTCCATCGGGTGAGGATCTGAATTCGTTTGGTTAATCGGTTCACTATGTTTAAACACGCTTTTGGATGCGGCATCTGCAGCCAGCGCTTCCGTCGGCGGTCTGTCTCCGAGTCTAACGCTGTTGGCTCGCTGCCGTTGTCTGCAGCCTGGTCTGAATTCGCGCACGCCCAGTACAACGTTTCCGCCCCCGTCATCCTGCAGGACTTCAACAGCAGCTATCTCTCCATCGAAAACAAAATGCCCGATATTTTCGCCAGCGGCTATGGAGCCGTCTATCTCCCGCCGCCCGGATACAGCACCACCAGCAACTCCGTCGGCTACGACGTTTACAACCGCTTCGATCTCGGCACCGCCGCGCAGCCCACCACCTACGGAACCCAGGCCGAATTTCAGGCCGACCGTGCAGGGAATCCATTCCTTCGGCGGCAAGGCGTACGTCGATCTGCTCTGGAACGACTCCGGCAGCATGAACGCCAACACCCCCGGCTTCGCCGCTTCCGGCGGATATCCCGGCCTCGCCGTCACCTTGCAAGACACCAACCCCAACGCCCCCGGATACAACACGCTCGGCTACAACGAAACCGGCACCGCCGGCGGCCCGAGCTACGTCGATCACCGCCAACGGCCAGACCTACTACTATCACTACTATCACGGCGATTTTCACGATTCCAGCGGCTACGAACCCGCCAACGGCGTTGATGGAACTGTCGCCGGCCTTGGACGACATCGCGCAGGAACAAAACAACATTCTCATCCGCCAGCCCACGACTGCGGGAAACCCGCAAAACATTCCAGCCGGCACAACGCCCTGGAACGGATATCTCGCCAATATTCCAACTGCCTCCAACGCGCAGTACTACCCCGATCTGTCCAAGACCCCCAAGGTCGTCTACGACGCGGCCCTGAATCAGACCTTCACCATCTATCCCTTCAACACCACCAATCCAATGGCCGGCACCGCCGTCGCCGAAAACGCCACGCGGATATCTGATGCGTTACACCCAGTGGATGATTCAGGACATGGGCGTCGATGGATTCCGCATTGATGCGGCCCTCAACATGCCCAATTCCCTGGCAGTGCGGCGTCCTGAATTACTACGACGCCGCCGTCTACGACGAATCCAACCGCACGCTCCTCAACGGCCAGCAGGAACAGATTTACGGCTACTCCGAAGTCTATTACCAAAGCACTTCCACCACTCAGCAATACATCAATCTCACCGACACCAACAACGGCGCCAGCAGCACCGTCGAGGGCAATCGCGACGCCATGGATTTCCCGCTCTATCAGGCGATGTACAACAACCTCAACGCCTTTAACGGCACGTACGGACAATTCCAGCGGAAACAACTGGTACAACGTCGTCAGTTCCAGTCTCGACTACGCCGATGACGGACTTCTCAATGGCAGTCAGGGCGTCAAGTTCGTCAACGATCAGGACGGCGGCGTCCCCGCGCCCAGGCCTCGTGCAAGTCGCCTACGCCTACATCGCTCATGCTCCCCGGCCAGCCCGAGGTCTATTTCAACGGCCAAAATTTCAACAACGAAACCGGCAGCGGCAGCAGCGGCTATTTCCCCGAGGGCGGCGCCAATGATCCCAAAGATGCCGCGCATCGGCGCGCTCGGCGGCGTCTTCGACACCAACGTTCAAAACTCCGCCTATTCCAATCATCGCCATCACAACCTAGTCGACATCCGCAATCGTTACGGCCGCGGCAATTACCGCGAAGACTGGATCGAACAAAACTCCTGGCCTACGAACGCACCGGCTCGGCCATCGTGCTCCTCAGTAACGCCACGACCATCGACACCTCTCCCCAAGGGCGTCGATTACGAAACCCGCACCATGAGCGTCACCTTCGCCCCCGGAACCTGGCTCGAAGAACTCACCGGCAACGCCACCAGCTCCTATGCCGATCCCAACGGCGAAATCTCCCAGTTCCTTCAAGTCCAAACCGGCGGCGTCATCGCCGGCGGCGGCCAACTGACCGTCCGTTTCCTCGGCAACACCGTCTATGCCAAGGGAAGCACCACCAGCCATCTATTCAACCAACGACGGATATCTTGATCTACGGCCTCCCCACGCCGACCGGCACCATCAACATGACCAATGTCTCGTCCGTCATGGGAAGCCAGACCGGAAAACCGACAGCCCCCGGCGGATTGGAACCCAATGCCAATTACAGCAACGGCGTCGATCGCAATGTCGCCGTCAATGTCGTCACCGGCATCGATCGTTTCAACTAAACCTCACCACCAACGCCGCCAATCTTCAGGTCACCCCAACACAACAGTATTACGACCAGCCCGCCGACGGCGACAACGCCCAGTTCACCATCGACGGCGGCGCAATCACCGTCGCCCCCAATGGCCAGACCTCCACGATCCCGGGCTCCAACGGCGAAGTAACCACCTCCCACCAATGTCTCCTACGGCTATCAGAATTTCGCCACCTCCGCCCCGGCTTCACAACGCCAATGGCAACGGCGCCTATTCGCAAACGATCAACACCAGCGGCCTTTCCATCGGATATCACTACATCGAAGTCGATCGCCTTCCGTGCAAACCCGACCCCACCGCTCCCCCGGTCTACAGCGACTGGTATCAAACCATCTATGTCGATCGCGGCACGCCGCACCTCCGGCATCCAAAGCTTCGCCCCCTTCACCTCCGCTCCAACCAACTATGCAAATCGGCAGCTCAACATCGCAACGCGATGGCACCACCACCAGCGAATATGTCTTCCTGAATCTGCCCGTCCGGAATAACCAACGCGCAGATTCTGAACATGATCAGCACCGGCAACAACACCATCAACGGCGTCACCTACAATGGCGGCTCGGCCGGGCAAACCGATCAAAACGTTTTCGCCTACGGCTTCAACAACCTCCAAAACGGCAACAACGTCGCCACCGTTGTCAGCTATCGCCCCGACGGCAACGACAGCATCCAGCGATTCACCGCTACCAGTTCTCCGACCTCGGCGACGCTACAACCAACGGCCTGGGCCTCGGCGATCTCAACGAAGACGGCCACATCAACACCACCGATGTTTTCGCCTTCTATCAAAACGTCCTGAGCAACGGGCAGGCCTTCAATCCCTGCCGCCGATATGAACGGCGACGGGATTCAATGATGTCAACGACTGGCTCCTCTTCGATCAGGAACTTCAGCTCGATAACATGCTCAGCCCTCCAGCCCGTACTATGTCGCAAGCAGCACGATCTCCTATTTCAACGCACTCTCCCCGAACGTCTCGCTGACCCTTCCAACCGGCACAACCTATAATCTCCAGGATCCGTTCGTCGCCACCACGCTCGGCGCCTGGCCTTAAACTCGGGAGCAACTCTGAACGTCGCCGCCACCGGCTTCGGCATCAACACCGCCTACGCACTCACCTTCGGCTCAACCAGCGTCAACGGAAGCGTCGCCATCAACGTCTCAAACAACGGCACGGGCACGGGAACCCTGAATCTCGGCGCTCTCAATGACGCCGGCGTCCCCAGTTCAATCTCCTTCGGCGGTAATGGCGTCGTCAACCTGAACGCCACGGGCAGCCTCTCCGCCGCGACAACCGCAACCATCGCCGCCGGCGCAACGCTCAACATCAATGCCAGCGCCGCACTCGGAAGCAATGGCATCAGCGTCACCAACGCAGGCCTCCTCGCCGTTTACGCCAACCAAACCCTCGGCTCAATCAGCGGCACGGGAACTGTGACAGTCGGCAACGGCTCAACCGCCAGCACCCTGAAATTGGCCCCCAATTCCCTCGCCAGTTCAATGTCTTCCCTGACAATCAACGGCTCCTCATCCCTCGACATCACCAACAATCGCCTCCTCATCAACTTCGGCGCCAATTCTGATCCCATCGCCCTCATCCGCCAATACCTCATTACCGGCTTTAACAACGGCGCATGGAACGGCGCCGGCGGCATCGATAGCTCCGTCATCACCCCCGGCTACGCCATCGGCTATGCCGACGGAGCCGACGGCATCGTCACCAATCTCTTGCCCGGCCAGATTGAAATCGCCTACACCCTCGCCGGCGACGCCAATCTCGACGGCCTGGTCAGCGGCGACGATTTCACCATCCTCGCCGGAAACATCGGCAAAGCCGAATCCGCATGGGACAAAGGTGATTTTAACTACGACGGCCTCGTCAACGGCGACGACTTCACCCTCCTCGTCGGCAACCTCGGCAAGCAGTCCAACGGCTCGGCCATCGTTCTTCCCGCCGCCGACTATGCCGCTGTCGACGCATTCGCCGCCGCCAACGGCCTGATGGCCGATGTCCCCGAGCCCGCTGCCGCTTCCTTTATCGCACTCAATCTCTCAGCGCTGCTGCTGCGTCGGCGGCGAAATGAAAAGAAATCACTCCCTCGCCCATACGCCGCCCAATCGGCGTCAAATCTTTGGAGGCCTCAATGAAACGCGGAAAAGGATTTACGCTCGTCGAGCTTCTCGTCGTCATCGGCATCATTGCGCTGCTGATCTCGATCCTCCTCCCGGCTCTCTCCAAAGCGCGAGCCCAGCGCAGCTCGTTCAATGTTCCTCGAATCTCCGCCAGATGGTCGCCGCGGCGATCATGAACGCTCAGGATCATCACGGCTACATGCCCACGTGTTCCGATGCCAATTGGGCTGTGCAGTTCGATGGAATGCCCGTCAGCAAATTCACTTATTATAATTTTCCCCCCACGGCAGTAGGGGGCTTGCAGTGGGCCGTCGTCGATTGGGCCACCGCATTGATTCCCTATTTGGGACAGGGAAGCGCTACACAAGGCAACAACAATTTCACTTTCACCCCCAACGCCCTCCTGCAGAACAAAGTATTCCAATGCCCCAGCGATTTATGGTTGTCAGACGCTAGCCCAGGGTATGCCCTCGTCAACAACGTCGTCGGCACGCCGCCAGCCGGCGCCCTTATCCATATCAGCCGATTTCGTACGGCATTAACGCGGATATTTCGATGGTCACCGACAACAACGGTGACGCCGCCTTCAATCCCACGACCCATTTTCTTTCCGTCTATGCCGGGCCAACCAGTTCCAAGGGCCTCGGCCAACCTCTCTGCTGCCGGCTCGATCATGTCTATAAACCCGCCGAAGTTCTCCTCTTCGCCGACTGTGGAACTCGGCCATTTAGCCTTGCTGCGTCGGATGGATCAGCACTTGGCAGTCACACCGTTCTTCCCCTCGTCGATAATGATTGCCTCGCCTACTCGACGGTCAACATCACCACATTAGCGGTTGTTGCGCATACACAGGTGGGCGGAACTCTCGGCGCCATCGCCCCAACAGTCCTCGGCAATCGCATCCCCTTGGCAAAAGCCCCGACCAATCCAACCAAGGTAGATCGCCATTCCGGCGGCCTGATGAACGTCGGCTTCTGCGACGGCCACGTCGAATCCGTAGGCTACGGCGACCTCGGCAAAGTCCGCGTCTCCCCCTATCGCTATTGAAAGCAGTCTTGACGCACAACTGCCTCACCGGAACAATCGCAGAATGAACCACCCGCGCCGCCTATTCCCCGGATTCTTCCTAGTCATATTTGGATTGATCGGCAACGCAATCGCCCAAGCCGATTCCGGCGTCGATGTGCAAGTCGGCTCCGCAACCGTCGAAGTCGCCGCGGTCACCGACAACGCATTCCGCCTCACGATCTCCTACGATGGCAAACCTCATCCAGCTCAAAGCATTTACCTAGCGACGAATCCCATCCCAACCCAATGGACACCCGTAACCGAAAACAACTGGACCGGCATAAAAAGCCCAGCCGGCGAATTACTGATCGATCCCGCAAAAGCCCAGTGGACCCTGCGTGACGCCGATGGAAAAACCCTAATCCCGTCCGGCCCCATCTCCCAAAGCACCCGCAATGAACAAACCGGAAAACCCTTCATCATCCTCACCGCCGGCTGTCCATCAGACAGACCATTCGAAGTCTACGGCTGCGGCGACGGAGCCGATCAACTCCTTCAGGATCACGCCCGCCCCAATGTCAGCAACGGACACGCCGTCGTCCCCTATTACTGGAGCCGTGCCGGCTACGCCGCCCTCGCCGTCAGCTCCGATGACAACGCTCCCCCAACCTGGTCCGCCTCAAGCGATCTCGGCCGAGTCAGTTGGGTCTATGCCGGCAACTCCGCTGATTTATATCTGATGCCCGCCGCCACTCTCGCCGGCGCATCCCGCGCCTACGCCGGATTATGCGGCCCCCCAACCGTTCCCCCGCGATGGACCTTCGGCTATCTCCAAAGCCGCTGGGGCTGGAAAGACCGCGCCTACATCGAAGACGCGATCCACCAGTTCATCTCCCGCAAGCTCCCGGTCGACGCGTTCATCTTCGATTTCGAGTGGTACGCCACCTCCCCCGATTACAAGGTAAAGCCGCAAGGCCTCCCCGATTTCACGGATTTCTCCTTCAATCCAAAACTCTTCCCCGATCCCGCCGCTGAGATCTCCGCGATGAAATCGCAGGGCATCCACTTCGTCGGCATCCGCAAGCCGCGCCTCGGCAAAACCGCTCTCCTCAACATGGCCCGGTCCAAGGGCTGGATTCTCGCCCCCGGAAAATCCGGCGAACGAATCGACACCCGCTGCCTCGATTTCAGCAATCCCGCCGTCCGCGCTGGTATTCCCAGCAATTAATTCCGCTCCTCCAGCAGGGAATCGACGGCTGGTGGGACGATGAGGGCGAAATCACCTACAGCCAATACTACTGGTGGAACCAGGCCGAAGCCGACGCCCTCGCCCAGGTGCATCCGGATGATCGCCTCTGGACCATCGACCGCGCCTTTGCCCCCGGCGTGCAAAGATTCGGCATCGCTGCCTGGACCGGCGACATCCGCGCAGGCTGGTCCGAGCTCGCCAAAACCCCCACGCATCTGCTCAATTGGAGCCTCGCCGGCATGCCCTACAGCGCCTGCGACATCGGCGGATTTTATAACGAAACAACACCGCATCTCCTCACACGCTGGATGGAGGCCGGCGTCTTCTTCCCCATCATGCGCACACATTCAACGGATGATGTCGTCCCGCACTTCCCCTGGCTCTTTGGCCCCGAAGCCGAATCCGCCATCCGCAAAGCCCTCGATCTGCGCTACCGCCTCATCCCGTACTACTACAGTCTCGCCCACGAAGCCCAGGAAACCGGCCTCCCCATCATGCGTCCCCTCGCAATGGAATTCCCCCATAATTCAAGCTGCGAAAATATCTCCGATGAATGGCTCATGGGTTCAGGCCTCCTGGCGGCGCCGATCCTGGAAGACACAGAAACCCGATGGGTCTACCTCCCCGGCGGCACGTGGTACGCACTGAACACCAACACGCCGCTGAAAGGAGATCACGGCATGGATGCGAAAGCCGCGCTCGACGAAATTCCCGCATTTGTCCGCGCCGGCACAATCCTTCCCCTCGGTCCGATCATTCAGCACACGAGCGACCTCCCCGGCGGTCCGCTGGAAATCCAGGTCTATCCCGGCCGCGATGCCAAATTCACGCTAGTCGAAGACGACGGCCAAACCACCAATTATCTGAAAGGACAAACCCGTCGCACGGAATTCGCCTGGAACGACGCCACCCGAACCCTCAGTTGGAAAATCAGTGGCCCCTACGCGGGAAAAGACATCTTCACCGACATCACCATCTCGGTCATGGACACGAGTGGCAAAAAAACCGCCTCAGCCTCCATTACCTCAAACGGCCAGCAGCTCATCCCTTCATAAAAACGCATGTTGGCTTTCTTATCCCCTCTCCCCGGTAATCCGGGGAGAGGGAAAGGGTGAGGGGCAATATGTTATCGCGGGGAATATCACCCAAGCTTACCCAGATGCGTATTGCCGAATCCCGTCGGATATTTCAATCCATATCCCAGCAACCGATCGAATCCGATATGCGCCGCCCAGATCAGCGGAATCGCAATCGAACGCCCACTCACCCACATCCCGCATCCCAGCGCCACCGGCAAGATATAACTATGACAAATATTGTAAATCATCGCCCCAGCGCGCGGCCCCCCGAGATATCCGGCAAAGCTCACATCAGGCACAAGAAAAAGAATCAAAAACAGCACCCACGAATCCCCGCTCCGCGCATAAACCAAAACAGCCGCGGCGACAACGATCAACCCTTCCAGCCGCAGCCAACGGCGCACTCCGCCCGATACCGCTCCATCGCGCAGCGTCGAAACAGATTCAACAGGCTCAGTTGTTGTCATATAAAACGCTTGCTGAAATTCCCGTTCGCAAACCGGCATTGTAGTAACGTCCGCCCCATTGCCCAACACACGATCAGCGTTTAGCTTTCCCTCAGCAATGTCACAGATTTTCCAACAACAGGAACAATTTCAATGAACTACCGAAAATTAGGACGCAGCGGCCTGAAGGTCTCCGAGATCTGCCTCGGCACGATGCAGTTCGGCTGGACAACCGACGAAGAAAACAGCCACAAGACCATGGACGCCTTCCTCGAAGCCGGCGGCAACTTCATCGACACCGCCGATATCTACACAAGCTGGGCCCCGGCTCTCTCCTACGGCGGGAAAACCGAAGAAATCATCGGCCGCTGGATGAAGGACCGCGAAAATCGCCGCAACATTGTCCTCGCCACCAAAGTCCGCGGCGAAATGTGGAAAGGCCCCGGCGGCGAAGGCCTCTCGCGCGATCACATTATGAAAGCGATTGACGATTCCCTCCGCCGCCTCCAGACCGACTATATCGATTTGTACCAGGCCCACTGGGTCGATCTCGATACCCCCATCGACGAAACGCTCCGGACGTTTGACGATCTCATCCGCTCCGGAAAGGTACGATATTTGGGCGCATCCAACTTCCCCGCCTGGCGTCTCATGGAGGCGCAAGCTGTTTCCAATAAGCTCGGTCTTCCCCGCTTTGAATCCTACCAGCCGCAATATTCACTCATGGAACGCCAGCTCTTCGAATACGAAGCCATGCCGTTCTGCAAGCACTATCAAGTCGGCGTGATTCCCTATTCACCCCTCGCCCGCGGATTCCTGACCGGAAAATACCGCCGCAACGGCCCAAAAGTGCAAAGTGCGCGTGCCGGCGAAATGAAAGATTACGCCAACGACAAAGGCTGGGCCCTCATCGACGCCCTCGAAGAAATCGGCAAGTCCCACAACAAGACCATTACTCAAACATCGTTGGCGTGGATGCTGACCAACCCCGTCATCACCTCCCCGATCATCGGAGCCAACAACGTGGAACAACTGAAAGATTCGCTCGGCGCAGCCGGCTACCGCCTCACCCCCGAGGAAATAAAACGCCTAAACGATCTGACCGCGTGGCCCCGCAACTGGCGGCCAATCTGGGATTGATCCACTTGTTGCGATAAATTATTTCTGCTTCGCCCGCTCGTACTGCTTCGGCCACGGCACATCCGCGCCTAGTTCCTTCGCAGCGTGCAGCGGCCAGTAAGGATCGCGCAGCATCTCCCGCGCCAGCAGCACTGCGTCAGCTTTTCCTCCGGCGATAATCCCCTCCGCCTGCGCCGCGCTCGTGATCAAACCGACCGCCCCGGTCGCGATCTTCGCTTCCCGTCGGATCGCCTCGGCAAACGGAACCTGATATCCCGGCTCGGCCGGAATCTTCGCGTCATGCGCCATCCCGCCGCTGGAGCAGTCGATCAAATCAATCCCGATCGCCGCCAACTCCTTGGAAAATTCAATCGACTGATTCAAATCCCAACCCCCTTCCTTCCAGTCGCTGGCGCTGATCCGCACAAAAACCGGCCACCGCGAAGGCCAGATTTCCCGCACCGCGCCCGCGACCCGCAACGGCAGACGCATCCGATTCGTCAGCGAACCCCCATATTCATCCTGTCGATGATTGCTCAGCGGCGAGAGAAATTCGTGCATTAAATATCCATGAGCCATGTGCAGCTCGACAACCTGAAACCCCGCTGTCACCGCCCGCCGCGCCGCCGCCGAAAATTGCCCGGCTACCATGTCGATATCGCCAACCGTCATCTCCCGCGGCGTCTGATATCCCGGAGCAAACGGGATCGCGCTCGGCGCGATCGGCTGCCATCCCCTGTGCGAACCATCCACCGGCTTCCCACCAAGCCACGGAAGATCGGTGCTCGCCTTCCGCCCCGCATGAGCCAGTTGAATCGCCGGAATGCTCCCTTGTTCACGGACAAATTTGGTGATGCGCCAAACCCCTCTGCGTGCCGATCGGTCCAGATGCCGCTGTCATCCGGAGAGATTCGGCCTTCAAACGAGATGGCCGTCGCCTCCACGCAAACCATCGCGGCCCCGCCCACCGCCCGGCTGCCGAGATGCACCAAATGCCAATCAGTCGGCATTCCATCATCACTGCTATATTGGCACATCGGCGAGACGAAAATGCGATTCTTAAATGTCAGTTCACGCAGTTGCAGAGGCGAAAACAATTTGCTCATAGATGCCGATTATAGCCTCCGGATTCATCCGTGGATTTTCATCCCACTACTGCCCCATGATCCGGATCACTGAAATACTTCCGCATATACGCCAGGTAACCAATCATAAGAACCGCCGACGTCGCCTGAATAGCTAAAAATCCAAACGGATGCGAAGAATGAAGTTGATTCATCACCTCAAGCTGCTGCGCGTTAAACCCCGCGGCCCGATACATCTCCCCCTGATCCGATCTTAGCGAAGTCATCGCATAAGCAATCGCCAGCAAAACCACGAGCCCCGCCGTTCCCCACCACCCAGCCATTCGGCATTGAAAAGTAAACCTCGCCAGCACAATCGCAATTGCCACAAAGACAATTTGCAAAACCATCGCCGGCGCCCCATGCAGCACGGTCCCAAACACCGGCAAAATCGCCTGCGGAATCGCAAAAAGCGCCATCCCCGCATAACACACCAGCGTCATCACAATCGCCAGCACCGGAATCGGACACCGATCCGTCCAACGCGGCGTCGGATCAAAATGCTCCAGCGCCCCTTCACTTCCTGCTTCCTGTAAAACCAGACAAACGCCCCGGGAATGATCAAAAATATAAATGCGGTGATCAGCCCGGTCGTAATCAGAAAGATGGGATAGAATCCGCTTGGAGCCCCCCGCATGGCCGGGTTAGCCTGCGGAGATTTTGCCAAAACCGAAAACATCAATCCCATCGCGGCAAAGAAAAAAACTCCGAGAATCAAAATCAACGATCCAAGGATCAGCACCATCGGCCGCACCCAGCGCCGCATCTTGATCGCCCCAATACCCACCCAGATCAGCGCCGGCCACTCCAAGATAAAGCAGCGCCCCAGCAACGATCGCGCCGGCAGTTTGATTCGCCGCCGATTGCGGCGCAAGCAGCGTCAGCGGCACAAGCAGCCCCAGGCATCCGCTCCCCGCCCCAATGACAATCGCTATGATTCCAAAAACGATCCCGCCCGTCCGCCATTTCATGAACGGCTGATCCACCCCCGCGGAGGCATATCCAAGCGGCTGCCACGCCTCCGGTCCCAAACCCTGATCCGTCATTTCGTAGCTCCGATCCGCTCGCCCTGCGAGATTATTCTAACGCAAGAAGTTCTCTTGCCCACAAAAAGACAGGGTTCCCGTAGCGCCCACCCCAATTGCGGACATATAGAAATATAAGTTAGCCGCGCCCCAAGCGGTGAAAGCCGGTTAGAGTGGTTCCGTCATTTGAATGAAATGGTTCAAAGGGAGCGAACGATGATCACGCGGATAATTTGCATAGCGTCCTTACTTTGCCTGAGTCTTTCTTACGCAAGCGCGGATCCCGCCGCTAAACCAGCCGAAAAGCCGGTCATCGCCGTCTTCGATCTCAGCGGATCGATGGCCGAAAAGCCATCGGACAATTCCCTCGCCCTCTTCGGCCAGCCGAATCCCTCACTGCGCGACGTCGTATCGCGCATGAATAAAGCAGCCAAGGACCCACAGGTGAAAGCAGTCGTCATCCTCGCCGATGACGCCGCCTTCGGCCGCGCCCAGGCCGAGGAACTCCGCCAGGCATTCCAGCAAATCCGCGCAGCCGGCAAAGACATCTACGGCCACGGCGACTGGCTCGGGATGGAACAATACGTGCTATTGAGTGGCGTAACCCGCCTGAGCATAACCCCCACCGGCGAAATTTGGGCCATGGGAATGTACGGCGACGAAGTCTACCTCCACGGCCTGCTCCTCAAGCTCGGCATTCAGCCAGACTTTCTCCACTGCGGCGCATACAAAAGCGCATCCGAAATTTTCATGCGCGACGGCCCCAGCCCCGAGGCCGAGGCGATGGACAATTGGCTCTTCGACTCCATTTACGACACCTCCATCAATCTCATCGCCTCAGGAAGAAACGTCACCCCCGACCAGACGAAAAAATGGATCGATAGCGGCCCCTACACTGCCGAGAAGGCCAAAGACAACGGAATGATCGACGCCGTCGAAGATCAGGCGACCCTCGAAAGCCTCCTCAAGACCAAGTACGGCAACGACGTGGTCTTCGATAAGAAATACGCCGCTGAGAAACCACCCGAACTGAATCTCTCCAATCCATTCGCCCTCATGGGCGTCCTTGCCAAGATGATGAATCCGCCAACGCCCGGCGACGGAAAAGCAGCGGTGGGGGTCGTCTACGTCGATGGCCCAATCGTCCTCGGCAAAGCGAGTTCCGGATTATTCGGCGACCAAACCGCCGCCAGCACCGATATTTCCAAGGCGCTCGACGACGCAGCCAATGATGATTCCGTGAAGGCCGTGGTTTTGCGAATCGATTCTCCCGGCGGATCAGCCACCGCCAGCGAAATCATTCTCCGCGCCACCCAACGCGTGAAAGCAAAAAAACCGCTGATCGTCTCCATGGGCGACGTCGCCGGCAGCGGCGGATATTATGTCTCCTGCGCCGCCGATACCGTATTCGCCGATGACGCCACAATCACCGCCTCCATCGGCGTCGTCAGCGGCAAGCTCGCCACCACCGATATGTGGAACAAGATCGGCGTAACCTGGAAAGCCTACCAGCGCGGCGCCAACGCCGGCCTGCTTTCAACCGACGCGATCTTCACCACAACCGAGCGCGAGCAAATGCAAAGCTGGATGAACGAAATCTACGGCGTGTTCAAAGACCACGTCACCTCCATCCGCGGCGCCAAGCTAAAAAAGCCAATTGACGAACTGGCCGGCGGCCGCGTCTTCACCGGCAAGCAGGCCCTTGATCTAGGCCTGATCGACCGCATCGGCACGTTAGACGATGCAATCGCATTCGCAGCCGACGAGGCCAAGGTAACCGACTACATCGTCCGCACCGTCCCCGAACCAAAGAACGTCCTGCAAAAACTGATGGAACAATCCGCCGGCGGCGACAACGACACCGATCACATCTCCCTCAACTCCGCAAACTGGATCGGAAAACTAGCCGAGCCCTACCTCGCAGGATTAGATCCCGCCCATTTACAAATCATACAAATGGCGCTCGGCCAACTAGAGATGATGCAACAGGAACAGGTAATACTGATGATGCCAGCGGGATTATGCGTAAAACCAACATCACCCCACGCAGCAAACTAAAGCCTGTTCTACATTTCCCTCTCCCTATGTAATCATGGGGAGAGGGTTAGGGTGAGGGGCGATTTGCCCCATTATTTTGTCCCATACAAAAAAACCAAAACACCCCCAACCCGCTTCTGCCACGCCGATTCACTATGCTCAGCCCCCTCAACAATCGAAAAGCTATAATCCGTCCCCTTTTTTAATCCAGCCCCATCAAATCGCATAGCCAGATCGTTCGCATCCTGAACCTCGCCATCCCCCGGATAATTCGGCCCTCCCTTGCTCCCCATATCCACGTAGAATCGCGTGTTCTTCATCCACGCATCGTCTTTCCAAGTCGGCAAAAGCGCCTGCTTCGAATCGCGCAGCCAAGGATCAAGCACCGCCACGCTCCCAAAAACATCATGATGATCCCGCGCAACAGCCAGCGAAATCAATCCTCCCATTGATGACCCGCCGATCGCGGTATGCTCCCGATCCGGCAGCGTGCGATAAGCCGCATCAATCATCGGCTTTAACTCTTCAACAATAAACCGCCCATACAACTTCCCGCGCCCATCTTCCCCATTCGCTGTCTTATCAAACGGCGTAAATTCCGGCGTCCGTTCCGGCGTATTGTAAATCCCAACAATAATCACCGGCTGAATCTTGTTGTGCACGATCAAATCCTGCGCGTTCTCATCCAGTTGCCACTCAACACCCGCATACGCGGTCGAACTATCAAACAGATTCTGCCCATCCTGCATATACAAAACCGGATAATGCCGATCCGTCGCCGTTTCATAATCCGGCGGAAGATAAACAACGATCGTCCGATTGTTCCCCAGCAGTTGCGATTCAAATTTCTTATGAAATCGGAAATTCCCCGTCAGCGTAACCTTCCCCGGAATCGATTTTCCTTCATCCACCCACGTAGCGACGGAAGATGTAACCGGTTGGCCCGCCTCCCCCGTAAATTCATGATCAGCAATCTCCCCGCCCCCCGCTGCGCTCCACAGTTCCCCAAGTCCCGCGCGTCACCTTATATTTATGCGGAATCCCGCTCAGCAGCGGAATCGTCGCATGATAGCGCCCATCCGCCTCCTTGTGCAGCGGCACGCCCGCCGCGTCCCAGCTTCCAAGCTCCACCGAATCACCCGAGATAAACAAAATCTGGTCCCCCGGCGTCTCCGGCGGCACGGTTACATAAAAATCAATCGGAACAACCTTCTGCGACTGTGCCCATTCCACATATTCATCCGCCGCCGCCCGGCTGTGCCGCATGTTGTTCAGCAGCCATCCGCCAATCCCGGCGAACGCGATCACCAGCAGCACCACGATCCCGTACAACGGTTTTCTAAGTCGCTTCACGATTTGCTCCTCCAAAATCAGCCACCCAGACCTGATTTTCCCAAACCCTCCGCCACCAGTATTTTAACAGATTTTCAAAGAATAAGCGCGATTTGCTCCCCATTCCCAACCACCGTTTAACTTTTTTTCAACAAACAATTCATTCAAAAAAAGAGTTGACGGCAGCCGGTGAAAGTTAGCATGATGTTCGGTATGACGGAAGACGGCTTCTCCTATCGCGATGCGCTCCCAAACGGTGTGGCCCACCGCCGCGGCGCAGGCATTAATCCCGGCAACCGTTTCGAGGCCGTCCGCCTCCACGTCCTCGGCGAAGAAATCGATCGCCAATGGGTCGAACGCCAAAACGAGGACGGCTCCTCCAATCGCGTCGAGCGCCACGTCTTCTTCGATCGCACCCAGACGCATCATCAACCAGGTCGCCAAGACCTCCGATGTCCCATTCGATTGGACCCTCAATCCCTACCGCGGCTGCGAGCACGGCTGCATCTACTGCTTCGCCCGCCCATACCACGAATATCTCGGCTTCAGTTGCGGATTGGATTTCGAAACCAAGCTGATGGCCAAACCCGACGCCGCCAAATTGCTCAGACAGGAACTCGCCGCCCCAAGCTGGAAACCAGAGCCAATCGTCATGTCAGCCATCACCGACATCTACCAGCCGATCGAACACAAGCTCCAAATTGCCCGCCAATGCCTCGAAGTCCTCGCCGAATGCGGCCAACCCGTCACCACCATGACCAAAAGCGCCCTCGTGCTGCGCGACATCGATTTATGGTCGCGCCTCGCCTCAATGAACGCCGGCCGCGTCACAATCACCATCGTCACGCTAGATTCCGACCTCGCGCAAAAACTCGAACCGCGCGCTTCGTCACCAGCCGGACGACTCCGGGCAATCCGCGAACTCACAGCCGCCGGCATCCCGGTCACCGTCAACGTCGCCCCGATCATCCCAGGCCTCACCGATGTAGAGCTTCCGCGATTCTCGAAGCAGTCTCCGAAGCCGGCGCCCGCCGCGCCGCCTGGGTCCTGCTCCGCTTGCCTTATCAGATCAAAGATTTGTTCCTCGACTGGCTGAAACGCTCAGTCCATCCCGATCGCGCCAAAAAAGTGGAATCCCTCATCCGCCAATCCCGTGGCGGAAAACTCTACCAGGCCACCCCCGACCGCCGCCGCGGGCGCGGCCATCTCGCCGAACAACTCGCTCAGACATTCGACATCTTCACCCGAAAATACGGCCTCAACCGCGATATCCGCCCCCTCTCCACCGCCCACTTCCGCCGCCCCGAAACCAGCGGTCAACTTCGCCTCTTTTGAGTGCAAAAATGAAAACCGAATCCACGGAATCCTCGCCCCCATCCAATTCCATCCTGAAGTGGATGTTCATCGACATGAACAGCTATTTCGCCTCCGTCGAGCAGCACCTCCGCCCCGAACTCCGCAACCGCAGCGTCGGCGTCATCCCCGTCGAATCCGAATTTACCTGCGTCATCGCCGCCAGCCACGACGCCAAACGCTGCGGCGTAAAAGTCGGCACCCGCGTCGCCGACGCCAGGGTCTTGTGCCCCAAAATCATCCTCGTCAAAGCACGTCCCAACCTCTACGTCCAAACCCATCACGCCATTCTTCGCAGCATCGACCAATGCGCCCCCATCCACAAAGTTTATTCAATCGACGAATGGGCTATTGAGCTTTTGGGCAACGAAAAAAAACGCGAGACCGCCATCTCCTTGGGCCACCGCGTCAAACGCCAACTCCTCCACGATTTCAGCCCCTGGCTCACCTGCTCCATCGGCGTCGCCCCAACCCGCCTCCTCGCCAAAATCGCCAGCGATCTCAAAAAACCCGATGGATTAACAGTATTAGATCCCAGCGAACTCCCCGATAAATTAGATCACCTCTCCCTCGACGACCTCTGCGGCATCGGTCGCGGCATGCTCGCCCGCCTCAGCGCCCACAACATTCACACCGTCCGCGATCTTTGGGCCATCAGCAAACAAGAGGCGGTCCAGGTCTGGGGCTCCGTCTCCGGCGCATACTGGTGGGCCGGCCTGCACGGCTACGACGAGCCGGAAATCCCCACACGCCGCCGTTCCATGAGCCACGAAAACGTCCTCGATCCCAAATTCAGAAACGAGCAGGACGCCTACGGCATCATGATCCGATTGCTCTGCAGATTAGGCACGCGCCTCCGCCACGACGGCTACTTCGCCCAATACCTCCGTATACGGCTGAAAAATGTCCACGGCATCTCCTGGCACGAAGAAATCGCTCTCCCCTGCGTTCAGGACACCCCAACTCTTCTCCAGCAATTCCAAAAACTCTGGCAACACCGCACCCAGGGCGGTGCGCCCCCCATCAAAGTAGGCGTGGAAGTAGCCGGCCTAATCCCCGAAGCCCACGTATCGAATTCTCTCTTCAGCGAAATAGAAAAACCGCGCCGCGTATCCAAGGCGATCGACAAAATTAACCAGCGATGGGGCTCATCCGCGATCTATTTCGGCCCCATGCACACCCTCCGCCACCAAATGGACGACAAAATCGCCTTCGGCAGAATTCCACCTGTCATTGCATAAATGAATCGGAGCGAAGCGGATAAAGACTGGGCTGTTTGAGTGTAGATGGCGTTTCAAAAAACCGAGGTAGATTCACTTTATCCGCAAATCGGCGAGCCGCCGTCGGTGCATGTCCGCTGAAATCGTTGTCAAAAAAAGCGTAAACATGCCGAATGTTTGGATGGCTTTCCAATCCATGCGTTAATCGTTCAACCCACCAATTAACACGAGGCGTCGAATTAAAATATTCTTCAACATGGATTGGGAATTGCCCATGTTTTCCCAGCCAGCGGGCATAAAGAAAATCAGTCGTGGAAATAATCCGCCGCAGCCCAAACGCCCCAAGTTGCTCTTGTGTGGGAACTTGTGCAACCCGAGGATCACGTCCAAGATCAGCAGTAACCCAACCGATATCACGCTCGCGCAGGGCACGCGAAGTTTCGGAATTCCACCAACTGTTATGCCGAACCTCTAGAGCCAGACGAACCGGACATGAAATACGATCGAGGAATCGAAGCAACGCCGACCAGTGAACGGCCGAAAACCGCGGCGGAAACTGTATCAAGACGACCTTAAGTTTTTGCCCCAATTCCTGAACAACATCAAAAAATCGCTTGGTGATTTCAAGCGTATCAGCTTCCAATAAACGATGCGGAGGCCCGTGCGTGATCTCCCTAAGAAATTTAACGCAAAAATGAAAATCTGAAGGAGTCACTTTCTCCCATCGCCGCACAGAACTTTTCGACGGTATGCGGTGATATGTCGTATTCATCTCGATCGCATTGAAGCGCATAGCGTAGTGAGCCAGCCAGTCAATTGGCCGCAACCCCTTCGGATAAAAATTTCCATTCCAATCCGAATCCGAAATTCCACACGTCCCAACATGCCAGGAAACAGATGAAATTAGCGCGGAGTTCATCATCCGAACAAAAACCTAACACGGCATGGAAAATTGTGCAAGAAAAAAAGGGAAATAAAAACCAAAACTAAATTTTTTGCCCGCTTTCCCCCTGAAATCACGATTTCGGCTTCATCACCATCGCAGGCCACCAAAGATTCCCACACGGGTCTTTGACCCCGCCGTAGCGTTCCCTCGCATGAGGGTGATCGGTCGGCTCCGACACCGAAATTCCCCCAGCTTGGATCGCGTCGCGATATGCCGCATCAGCATCTTCGACGCGAAGAAAAATCGATCCCGGCATCGCACCCATCTCACCCGTCGGCTCACCCATCATCACGATCGAATCCCCAATCGCGACCTCCGCGTGCATCACAGAACCATCCGCACGCGGCAACCGAATACGTTCAGAGGCTCCAAAGGCCTCGACCAGAAATTCCAACAGCCGGGAAACATTGGGAACAATCAGGTACGGCGTGACCGTGTGGTAGTCCTTCGAGGTTATATTTTGCGGCATATTTCCTCCGCCGAGTTAAAACTGACTTTAAAGATCAGTAAAATAATCCATTCGTACACCAGATCTACGGCTGTAAATTATATACGGATGACGATCAACCCACGAGCAGCGAAATCCTGCCATCAGTCGCAGGTTCCTCACCCTCGTCCAAAGAATAAAGGCGCACTGACATGCACCAACCAATGGTATTGCACGACACAATCCTCTTTCAGCGGACTTTCAAAGCGACAGCGGAACAGTTATTCGCCGCTTTCCAATCTTTCAGCCCGGGATCACGATCGAATTTTCCGCTTCCACAGATGCGCGACCACGCGACCCCTTGCTCAACCGATAGAAAATCGCCAAGTGCGTCATTCCCAGCAACGGCACAATAAAACCCGGGATCAACAGCCAGGGCAGAGTAGACATCAAACCCGCTCCAGGCTCAGTAAAAATCCGCCGTAGCGGACCCGGCGAGGAAAGCACGCCCAGACTCACCGCAGTCACAAGATCGGCCAGACCAAAAAGATTCCACGCAGCCAGTACCGCTCGCCACCCTTTAACTTGCTTGTAAACCAGCCACGCCACCGGCACAGCGGCAACGCCCGCAACGATATCTCCCCACCCAGCCACCGGTGCAAACGGCGTCGGCAAACGATGGTTCGCCTGAAGAATCAGAAAGCTGACACCCAGGATCCGCACAACATGTACGCCCACCAGTGCCGGCAGGGGGGCATCGTCAAGTCCCTTCCGCAGCGACGGCACTCGCATGACGCCAAGCCACATCAGCACAATCGGCAGGGCCACTGCCAACCCAAGGCCGGGCGTGCCGATTCCATGTCCGTCTTGCAGCGCCCGCGTCGCCGCCAGGATCGCAACAATCACAAACCACCCGGCTAAAACCGCGGAATATTTTAAGCGTTGCGCCGTGCCGTCCCCCATCACGACGCTCACGACCGCGACAAGGATCGTCGCCGACAGGGTCAACTCAATACACCCAAAAAGATCAAAAGCATTCATGATAAATCTCCGTGTAGATACACCTATTTGAATAAAAAATCAGTCGCCGGGCTTGACCAATAAATTTCCTAAATTGAACGGCCGAAGAATCCGGGAAATTCCCACCTGCGCCTTACGCCACGCGGGAAGCCCCTTTTCCGCGGCAACACGGCCGGCCCGCGTCATCTCAACGCGCCGCACGCGCTGATCCCCATCAATCGATACCACACGAACCAAACCCTTCGTTTCCAGCAGTCGAAGATTGCGCGTCAGTGTCGTCCGCTCCAGCCCCGCTTGAGCGGCCAGGCTCGACAGCGGCAACGGCCCCGTCTGCGTCAGCACCGCCAGCAGCGTAAACTGCGTCGCGCGCAATCCCGATCCCCGAAAAGACTGCTCATAATGCTGGGTCACCGCCCGGCTCGCCCGCCGCAACGCCGCACACGCGCAACCACGACACGCGAAAAAAGCAGGATCGGCCTGGTAACCTTTCATGGTAAGTGTATATACACATTTCTGGCGAAAATCAAGTTTCCTCATCTAAATCCCGTCAATTCGAGTGAAAATATCGCTGGTAGCTGACAAAAGCCGCACAGTGCAAGCAGCAAAACCCTAGCCAATGGCAACCGAATCAGATTTAAATTTCCGTAATCGATAAAACATTCCCGTCAGGATCCTTAAACCACGCCACTTGCGCGCCGCCAGGAGAATGCCAGATCCCAAGGGCGTTCTGCTGCATCCCCGAAAATCGCTCGAACTCAATCCCCTTCTCACGAAGCTCGCGCACGGCCTTCTCAACGTTAGAAACACGCCAACCCAGAATCGTGAACGGAGCGGGCCTGAAGTCTTTCACATTTGAGACGTCCGCGATGCGAAGCATGACGCCATGCGCCCTGAACACGAGCGCGAATGGATCCTCACTGACAAATTCCAACCCAAGCGTTTGCTCATAGAAACGTCGCGATTTTTGAAGATCACGCGTCGGCACGAACGCGATCAAATCCGAATCTCCAAGCATGACTCCTCCATTCTCACCAAGAGCAGCCCGTCGGGCGAATGCTCGCCAATAGGGTAAATAAAACGAACAAAGCCATCCACAACGTTCAGCCCCACATGCCGATCGATCCCAAAGAAATTCCGCCAGTCAGGTTTGGTAAAGCGGCCATTGCCCTCGGCGAGATTGGTGACGACCGACAATGCCGCGCGGTTCAGCTGGTCGACCAGAAAGTAATAGCCACGGGGAAAGGCTTCGGTTTTAGAGGCAATTCGATCCGCGAAATCCACGGCCTTTTGATAGACCTCAAGATTCTCGAACATAAACGCCATGGCGATCGTCTCTCAATTTCAGATCGATGCTGAGCGCGTGAACAGTAGATCAGGAGATCGCAGTGCGACAATTCGAATTCGAGAGTTTTTTGTCTACTACTCTACTATTCTCCCGCTCCGCTGTTCTATTTTGCCTCCGGCAAAATCGGGGCGACAGGATTCGAACCTGCGGCCTGTCGCCGGTGCGACCGCTCTAAACAACCCTCTCGCCCAGCCTTTTTTCAGGTCTCACGTCCTTTGCCGGTTCTGTAGTACATCTCGCGCCGGACGACCTCTGATCTCGTTGGGTGTGATTCCTGATAGACCAAGTCCCACGGAATGCCATGTCGGGTCGATTTCGACTGACCTGCGTTATGCCGACGCAAGCGGTCGTCGACATCCGGCACCGATCCCGTATAAAGCCGACCCGTCAACCGGCTGCGCAGCACATAAACATAGAACCCCTCCGCCATCAAATCGGGGCGACTCGCGTTACACCTTTGTGAACGAAAATGCAGGTCTAAGGCTTCTGCTCCATTTTCTGCCGCAACGCATGGAATTTACGGGAGATGCAGTCCTACGGCGTGTGCAGCCGGGGCAATATGCCAATACTCGTGCCCTGCGTAAAGCCCGGAAAATGGATTAAGCAGCCTGACCCGCGCCTCTCCTGGGGACTCAATACTCGAGTTGCCTAGGAGGTTTCCGTGTCAAACAAACAGAACGTAATCTATTGCCGTTTTCCTCGGAAATGCAGCGTACGGACAGTACGCCTAGAGCGTTAAATGCGACACGGGATTCGCGGACGACAACGGGGGAACTAGGATTCGAAGGTGCTTTTCCGAGGTTGGCTTCGCATTGGAGTGGCGTTGGAAAGCTTTGTTTTTCCGGCGACTCATTCACAAATCGCA
The DNA here is from genome assembly GCA_963773725.1 of uncultured Phycisphaerales bacterium. Taxonomy (GTDB): domain Bacteria; phylum Planctomycetota; class Phycisphaerae; order Tepidisphaerales; family Tepidisphaeraceae; genus PALSA-1353. The sequence goes on along the minus strand of CAVZCA010000003.1, from coordinate 39,670 downwards.
GTGAACGCATTGTTTCGGTGTTGGGCCGATACTGCCAATTTTTGTTACCAAATTGTTACCAAGAAAATCGTGGCTTGCGGAGTAAGTCATTGGCAGACTGGTCCTGCGCAGATTACCAAGTCAGATTTCTTGCCGTGGAGTTTTGCAGTATTAGGCTCACCGCTCTGGCCCAACCGTAAAAATAGATGTTGGGAAACGATCGATAACTCCTTCGCAGCCGTGCTCAATCATTGGGATAGAACTCTCGATAAGTTCTAAGGCACCATTTCCCATCAACTGCGGAAACAAGCGGCCAACAACACTTACCGGAATATAGATCAAAGCGCGATGAAACCACTCGCGTTTCTTTGCTCTTTCAATGAGATCATGCGTCCTCGCGTCCGCAAGAGAGGGCCGCATTCCTTCGATGTAGGCAATGTAAATGCATCCCATTTCGCCCGTCGGAACCTGTTTGATAGCGTCTGTCCAAAGAGATGTTAAAGCAACCCGAAGGCCACAAGTGCCCCAAGCCCGATCGCGACAGTCGGTGAAGAATTAGGGTTGGATACTCTCACAGCACTGCTCCTTTGCAGGCATGTTATTTCGCCTCGCCAAGTCATTATTTCCGTCGGCGGAATACGGAGCTTACACCAAAGCATTTCCAACGTGACAAAAAACGCCACGCAGATCATCATTCTATCGATACAAAACGAAGATGCCTGAGTCGGCGCGCCACCACTGGTGTACATCGCCGGTAGCCTCGGGACATTAATCGGGGCCGACCTTTTGAACTTTGACAAGCTTCAGGGACTTAGGGCACCCATCGCGTCCATAGCCGGAGCCGGCACGTTCGACGGCGTTTTCGTGACCGACATCATCGCGGTTCTTTTGCCGCCGGTTGGCCCCGAAATGACTTTCAATCACGGTTCAGAGGCTACGCTGTGATCCACGCCCGAGCTTCAGAGGCGTGCTCGGACGGGAAATATCGAACCGTCGCGGTCGTAAATGGCTTGCAAAATATGGTCGCCCACTTTTCCCATGTCTTTTCACCCACGACCGCCAAACGCCCGATGCGATTGAAATAACGAGCGTCGAACTTCACGTCTTCCCACATGGCGCCAACATCCCAGCCGTGGAAATTGTGCATCTGGACCAACATGCGGACCATGCCATGCTGCTGGATGATGTTCTCCACAATCGGAACAAAGTGCTGGTAGTCGTCCTTGTGTAATTTTCCGGTCATTCGGACGACCAGGAGCTTGCCGTCACTCTCCGCCGTCACGTCAATCGCCGGTTTCTCCGGCGGAGGTTGAAAGTCGACCGTCCGCGACGGCACTTCCGATGGCGGATTTGCAAATCTCTGCGGCAACTGCGAGATATCATCAGCATCCGCCGGCGTGAACGTGGAACCGCTACGTTCGCACTGATCGCCTGTCGGATCAAATATACTGCGACTCATGAGAGACTCCTTTCGTTTGAGGCGGCCTGCGGCGGGCGCGATTTCAGGAAAAGGCGTCAGGTTGTGACCTTCTACTGAATCCCGCCTCTATTGGACTATATGCAGTTCAACCCGCCAATCTCTCGCAACATGTGCAAAAATGTAATCAGGTCTTAGCGGCTCAACATGCCGACGAGGTGTCCGTCACTCATGACTGGAAGCTGGTTGACGCCGTCTCGATCCATTTGCGTCAGCGCAGTCCACAATTCCGCTTTTGGATTCGACGTCTTGATCTGAGCGATGGGGATCATGATCTGGTCAGCCGTCGTCGTAGCCATTGCGAACGAGGCACCTCTTTCAGACGATGGAGAGTTATTAGCCCGACCGCGTCATCGCCGCGGTTAACGACAAATGATCCCCCCTTTGCCAAAAAGGTGCTCGTCCACTAATTGTTGAATCGTGAGGTTCGCGGGCATCGTCGAGACGTGGCGATTCATCGCCTGGCCAACGGTGTGGCCGGCAATGACGCGCTGCAACATCACCTGCTGGACTTGAGATTGGGCGGCGCTCTCCAAGAACCATCCGATGAATGCGATCCACAGTCCGCCGCCAAAGTTTCCGCCAAACATTTAGAACACACCATACATGATAAAAATAAAACCGAAGATTCTGCCAACATTCGCGGCGACGAGCGTGGCGCGACACATGTCGTGGGTGACGCCCCACACGATCGCGTGGAACACTCGCCCGCCATCGAGTGGATATCCGGGAATGAGGTTGAACAGGACAAGAGCAAAATTGATATACGCCAGATACTCCACAAGGCCGTGCAAGGGGGTTATCCGGACAACCGGGTGTTCCGCGAGAGTAAAAAAGATAGCCAGTATGAGGCTGACGATCGGCCCTGCGATCGCGATGAGAAACTCGGCCATGGCGCTCGGTGGCTCAGCCCGAATTTCGGCAACGCCGCCAAAGATGAACAATGTGATTCGCCGCACCGGAATCTTGTATGCTATTGCCACAACCGAATGGCCCAGTTCTTGGAACAGCACACTCACAAAGAGCCTTATGGTTGTCGCGGCGCCAGTGCCCCACTCCGCTCGAGAAACTGCAGCAAAAGTTATGGGAAACTTTGCGGGCGCCGCGAGAATGCGAAGCGGGCGTTGATGTACAACACCGTGTCGAAGAGGGGAGCCCGGCGCAACAGATCGTACAGGTTGCTAATGAAATCCAGGTCGACTTGATCGTCCTGGGCACACATGGCCCGCGCACGCCAATGAAATGGTTCACGAGCAACGTCACCGATCACATCGTTCGAGAGTCGCCCTGCTCGGTCTTGATCGTGAAGAATCCTCCAGCCGAATCTGTGCAGGAGTCCACACCCGCGTGAGTGAAATCAGTGATACTTTCGAGCGTCTTTTCTTGACATCGCCGATCAGGAGGCGTTGAATAATGCGCGGAGCCTTAACTAAATTAGCTCCGGCCAGAATATCGAAGTCCTCGGATGACTAAATAAAGGGTAATTCGGCCCAAGGGCGGAAGACCCGTTAGCGAGTAAGCCGACGCAGTTGAATCCCGAAATTTCGGGATTTGGGTGCGCCGGCTTTTTTTGTCTCATTTCCCAAGGAGATGCACCATGCTGTTAATGGGCGTCATTTGCTGGATGATTTTGGGCATGCTTGCTGGTTTTGTCGCAAGCAGAGTCGTTAATGAACACAGCCAGGGCCTTGCACTCGACCTTGTATTCGGAATTATCGGTGCGCTGATCGGCGGCGGGCTCATCAATGCGGTAGGAACGGGGTTCAGGGGCTTCAATTTTTGGAGCCTCTTAGGCGCTGGGGGCGGAGCGGCAGTGTCGTTGTTGGTCAGGCACGCCGTGCGAGGCAGGGTGTCTCGCACGTGAGATGTCATGGAAGTGCGTAGCCGCAAGACTCACATGCTTCGCAAGATGTATGCACAGGCTGGATTGGGTAACGCAGAACTCCGCTGGTGCCGCGTGAACCACGCAACACTCACGGACGAAGATCCACAATGAAAGGCCAAGGTCATTTTGCCGGATCGTTTCAAAAACATCGTGATTGTGGGCGGCGGTTTTGCCGGAGTGACTTTGGCGCAACGCCTCGAACGCTTGCTGCCGGCACAGACGGAAATCATCGTCCTCAGCGCGGACAATCATCTGGTCTTCACTCCCATGCTCCCGGAAGTGGTGGGGCGAACCATCTCTCCTCTGCACGTCGTCGTGGCTGGCCGCCAGTTGACCCGGCGCACGAAATGGCTGGAGGCACGCGTTACCCGGATTGATCGCGAAAACAACGAAGCGCATTATCTTCTGACGGGACGGAACGGCGGCTTCAATGCGTTACACCCATTTGGTGCTGGCTTGCGGTGCGGCGGCCAATCTGGAGGAGATTCCGGGCCTGGCTTCGCGGGGCTATGCGTTGAAAACGGTCATCGATGCAATCGTCATGGGCAATGATTTGATCGGCAACTTTGAAGCGGCTGCGACCGACATCGGATGCGGAGGCACGCCAGCGGCTGCTCACCGTGGTCGTCATTGGCGGAGGCTTCAGCGGTGTGGAGATTGCGGGACATATTGCGGACTTGATGCAGGCGATCCGCCGGTTCTATCCAGAATTGAAGCGTGAAACCCCCCGCATCGTTCTATTGCAGAAGGGCAAGCGCCTTTTGCCGGAGTTGCATCACGAGTCATTGTCCAAGTTCACGTTGCAGAAACTCCGGCAAAACGGAATCGAGGTGCGGCTGGAAACGTCGGCCAAGAAGGCTGACTCCGTCGCGGTGCATCTGACTTCTGGCGAAGCAAATCGAGACGGGAATGATTGTCTGCACGGTGGGCACGGAGACGCATCCGCTGATCAAAGGCCTGGGTCTCCCGCTGGAAAAAGGCCGGCTGAAGACCGACCCGGACATGAAGGTGAGTGGCACGGCCAATCTCTGGACGCTTGGCGACTGTTCGATTAGTTCCCAATGCCTACGATGGCCGGCCATGCCCCGCGACCGCGCAGTTCGCGATGCAGCAGGCGCGGCAATTGGCGGAGAATCTTAAACGCGTTTCGCAGGGCGCGGCGACGAAGCCATTTTATTTTCATCCGCGAGGCATGCTCGCCTCCATTGGGCATCGCAATGCCGTGGCGATGATTTATGGAGTTAAGCTATCCGGTTTTTTCGCCTGGTTTTTATGGCGGGGAATCTATCTGGCGAAGCTGCCGACGCTCAGTCGCAAAGCTTGAAGTGGCCATAAACTGGGCCTGCAGCATTCCATTTCCGCCGAACATTGTTCAGCTTCGGCTGTCGCAAAAGCAGTCGCCGGATACGGACGGTACAGCGCGCAGAAACCAAATACTACATAGTGAAGGAGTCTCATGAATATCAGACTTGAAGGCAAACGCGCGCTCGTCACCGGGCGGCAATTCCGGAATCGGCGCGGCGATTGCACTTGCTCTCGCCGACGCCGGCGCAAAAGTGGCGATCAACTATGTGGGCCATCCCGAAGCAGCGGACGCGCTCGTGCAGACGATCAAACAGAAACGCGGCGAAGCGATTTCAATTCAGGCGGATGTTTCCGATCCCGAAGGCGGTCGGGAATATGTTCCGGCAAATCGACGCGGCCTGGAGCGGGATCGATATTCTCATCAACAACGCGGGCATTGACGGCGCCCAGCGCCATGGGCTGGGAGGCCGATATCGCGCATGGCGAAAAGTGATCGAGGTTAATTTGTTTGGCGCGTTCTACTGCGCCCGCGAAGCCCTGAAGCGCATGGTGCCGCAGAAAAGCGGCGTCGTGTTGAGCACCACTTCGGTGCATGAAGAAATCGCCTGGTCCGGATACAGCGCCTACACGGCCAGCAAGGCGGCCGTCAGCATGCTGACCAAAACGCTGGCCCAGGAGGCGGCGCCGCACGGAGTGCGCGTGCTGGCGGTTGGCCCCGGGGCGATCAAGACGCCGATCAACCGCTCTGTCTGGAGCAATCCAAAGAGCATGCAAGACCTGCTGGAGAAAATCCCGCTGAATCGGATTGGCGAGCCTGACGAAATCGCGCGCATGGTGGTGGTGCTGGTTTCGGACATCGCCTCCTATGTGACCGGCCGCACAATTTTCGTGGATGGCGGCATGACGGATTATCCCGATTTCGCTCATGGCGGTTGATGGCGGAATCCACAAATAGAAAGAGACCGGACTTGGCCACGACTATCGGAAGGATTGCAGGGCTTGCTAACCGCCGCCTGCGGTACGCCGCAGAGATCGCCTTAGCCGTCATGGCCATCGCGGTTGGCAACCATGAACTTGGGCTGGGTGTCATCTTGGAGGCCAATATTTTAACTTCACCGCATTGTTAGGCGTTGGCGCGATCACGTCAGGGGTGCGTTCGCGTCGGGTTGGCAGGCCTGCGGTTTGACGGCGGAGAGCGTTACAGCAAATTCCGAGCCTTCGCCGACTTTACTGGTCACGAAGACCTGGCCTTGGTGAGCTTCGACAACAGCCTTCACTAGGCTCAGGCCCAAACCCAGTCCTCGCTGTGACCGGCTTTTGTCACCGCGGTAGAGGCGCGCCCATATCTTTGTCGTCTCGTCCGCGGGAATGCCGCAACCGGTGTCGCGGAAACGGACGACCACGGCGCCGTTCTCGATTCCCGCGGAGACGGTGACTGATCCGCCTTCATCGGTGTACTTGATGGCATTGTCGAGTAAGTTGCCGAAGACTTGTCGCAGCCGATCGCGATCGACGGAAGCCACGCACCGTTCGCCCAGATCGGTACGGATGGAGATATGTTTCTCCTCGGCCACGTACTGGTAGAGGTCGACGATCTCGCGGATTATGACGCGGAGATCCAGGGATTCGCGATGGAGCTTCATCATCCCCGTCTCGGCCTCGGTGATGTCCATCAAGGTGTTGAGAATGCTCAGCACCCGCTCGGCTTCTTCCACGCAATCAGCCAACGCCTCACTCGCCGCGGCGGGATCGGTGTGGTCTTGGAGTGCCAGTTCCGCCGTGCCACGGAGGCGCGTCAACGGGGTGCGCAGATCGTGTGCGACGTTGTCGAGTGACTCGCGCATCGCTTGGATGAGCGATTGGTTCTTGTCGAGAACCCGGTTAAAGAGTTGGGCCATCTCGGCCAGTTCGTCGTCAGACGGCCGGGAGGAACGCGGGCGTCAAGGTTTCCGGTCAGGATGATCGAGCGGGCCGTGGCGACAATTTGACGGACGGGCAACATGGTGCGATGGGCAAACAATACGCCCGCGAGGAAACCCAGCGCCACTACGACGCTGCCCACAACGAGAAAGGTATGGCGTAATGGATCAAGCAAGACCTCGCGATTGTTGGTGCTGCGACCAACTTGAAACAGTGAGCCGTCGGCAAGGACAGCGGAATCGAGCAGAAAGTCCCGCTCGGCATCGCGCGGATGCGCATGATGCTCGCGCGTTGCCGGTAACCTTCCAATCCAGGGTCAACCTGCTGAAAGTTAATCCAATCGTCGGGCACTTTGGCGAACGTGATATCGTTTTGCTCGTTGGCAACTCGCACAAACAATGATTTTTCCGCAGGCGGCGCATTCTCTTCATACACGCGGTCGCGTAACGCGCCGAGACCGTGCGTCTGGTAAACGTCGGCGTATTCCTTGAGGTAAGATTGGAGCACGGCGCGGTCGCCACGGTCAATGGTGGCGGAGAGCACATAATAGAGCAGCCCAAATAATCCCGCGACGCTGGCGATGAAGATCACGGCAAACCACAGACTGAGCCGTACGCCGGACGAGCGCGTAAGGCGCTTAAGCGGCCCGAAGGACATAGCCCACCCCACGAATGGTATGCAGCCGCGTCTTGTCGGGATCGATTTTTCCGCGCAGCCGATGTACAAGGACGTCGACGACATTGGTTTGCGGATCGAAGCTGTAATCCCAGACGTGTTCGAGGATCATCGCCTTGGCGACGGGGCGGCCCGCGTTACGCATGAGGTATTCGAGCAACGCGAACTCACGCGGTTGCAGTTCGATCGTGTCGCCGCCGCGTGTCACCGAGCGCGTCAACAGATCAAGCACAAGATCGCCGACGGTGAGCTTCGACGGCTCCGCGGCCTGTGTGGCGCGACGGATCAACGCCTGCACGCGCGCGAGCATTTCCGAGAAGGCAAAGGGTTTCGTGAGGTAATCGTCGCCGCCGGCCTGTAATCCGCGCACGCGGTCGTCCACGGACGCCTTGGCGCTGAGGATGAGCACGGGAACGCGATTGTTTTGACGTCGCAGCCTTTGGACGAGGCTCAGGCCGTCGAGCTTCGGCAGCATGATGTCCACGACAGCCGCGTCGTAGGTCGTGGTTGTGGCCAGCGTCAACGCCTCTTCGCCGTCGGCGCAATGGTCAACCGCATAACCGCTCTGCTTCAACCCTTTCGCGACGAACGACGCGATTTGCTTATCATCCTCAACAACCAGAACGCGCATACCCATTATCATGTATCAACCGGGCTGCACAAACAACAACATTCGGGACACCGGAATTAACGCACCTCGGACGATCCCCAACACTATAAGCGGTCTTGCAGGATGCAGCGGAGAATCACGTGGCTGTAATCTGCGCCTCAGGCGTCGTGGGGATGACCTGGTTCACATCCGCGCGTTTTACCCAACCGCGATGTCCATCACTCGTTTCGACGAGCATGAAGTCGCCGTACGCTTTGCACAATGCGACCGCCTGACCCTCGGCCAACGTGTACAACGGCTGACCGACCGTGACCGGCGAAATGTACACGGGCGTGTTCTTCACCGTGACGATCGCCTGACTCAACTCCGACCACCGGATGCCCACCGCCGACATCGTCGCCAGCAACACGCAAACGCTCGCCGTCATCCCCGCGCGAAAGGCGAACCGTTTGCGCGGTGTAAACTGCCGCGCCGCAACTGCGGCGGCGATGAACATCACCGCCGCGCCGCCGAGCCAGGATAGCGTGTTCAGGCTGAAGAAACGCGCTGCCTGGTCGAACCACACCGTTGGACGATCAGCAAGACCCGCATTGGCGCGGACAACGTGTAGATTGAAGGCGATGTCGGCGTCGCCTGGCGCGAGAAGTTGGCGCGCTCGTAATTCAGAATCGCCAGGCCGATTTGCCCATCCTTGTAATAGGCGTTGGCGAGATTGAATAAAACGGGCGCTGAGTATCCTCGCCGCGCGATGATTCCCCGGAAATCGCTTGCAGCGCGTCCGTAGTTCTTCTGGGCGAACGCGGTGTTGGCTTGGTCAAACGCCGTCTGCTGATTCGCAGCACAGGCAAGCGCGCCAGTGCCGAACAGCACGAGCGGCATCATGATGATTGTTAGAAGTTTCATAATGTCTCCAGTTGGTTGAGTTCTTCCGTGACGATGCGCTTCCACCCCGCGAGGTCGGCGGCGGCAAGACTCTCGTGGCTGTACGCCACCTGGTCGGCCAATTGAAAGACCGGGCGAACGCCGCCACCCTGACCGTTGAGGCGCGCATTAATCTCGGTCAGCATGATTGTTTCAGGCGGCAAACCCCACCGTTCGCCGAGCCGTTGTTGCAACGCGCGACGGGCGGCGGCGAAAAAAGACGCGGTCTCAGCGTTCTGAATCGCCGAATCCATCGCAGCGAGTTGGTCGTGGATCGCACGGTCGGCCTGGCGCGCTCGCACAAGGCGGGGATCACGAGTGCGCTGGGCGTTGCGTCGGAGGGAGTAGAACACCGCCGCGAGGCCGACCCAGGCAAAACAGTTTGCGAAGAGAAACCACGGTTGTAAAAACAGCGGACGCAAAGTTGAAGTGAATTGTCCCGGCTCGACGCGATTGGGCGCGAACTCTGGTTGCTCCACGCTGCTGGTCGGTGCAGCAACTGGTGCGGCGGCCGACGGATTTGCGACCGGCGCAACCTCGATCGCTATGGGCGTGGTGGTGCGAGTCACGTACGTGGCCGATTCAGGATCGAAATAACTAAAGTTCACTGGTGGGATGCGAAGATGGCCTGCCTGCAGCGGCACGACCGCCTGCTCAAACGTTTTGGTCCCTTCAGAACCAACGCTATCGGTGGGCGCAAATCGCGCGACGGGTTTATACGATTTCCAGTCGGGTGAGTTTTTAAGCAAGTCCGACGAAACGCGATCGAAATTCCCCTGGCCAGTCACAGTCAGGCGGAGCGTAATCGGATCGCCGGCGGCGACGTGATCCGGGCTCGCTTCGGCGCTTATGGTGAATTGGCCGAGCGCGCCGCTGAAATCGGCGGGCCGGTTGGCCAACGGCAGCGCGCGGACGCTTTCCGCGTCCGCCTCACTGGTCAAAGTGACCTGTTTCTCGACGCTGTTTCCGAAAAAGTCGTCGAAGAATGAGTCATCAGCGAACGGGTCGTCGGGCAGAGCGCGCGGCTTGCTCGCATTCTCGCGGACGGTCAAGACCACGGGCATCTCCAGACTCAACGAGTAATCACCGGCTTTGACGGCGCTGACAGCGGTGGTCCAGGTCAGGACAACGTACGACTGACCATCAATGTCCTCCTGCGTTTGGGCCGGTTTGTCTTCGAGTGAGTTCAACGTGAACGCATCGCTGCTGAGCGAGGGCAACCCGTTGATCGAGACTTGCACGCCTTCACGGAAATACGCCTTGATCTGTACGGGCACGAGTTCACCGACGTGCAGTTCGCGCTTCGGCGTCACGAGACGCACGAACGCCTGTTGCCCATTATTGGAAACGGTCTGATCGTCATCCGCGCCGGGAACCTTCGGCGCCGGTAAGGCCGTGGCAGGTTGGCCGCTCGCGTCTGGCGCGTTGGGGAAATTGGTACCGCTTACCTGCAACACGACAGGCTCGGTAGTCTCGACATTGCTGCCTTTACCGATCTTCAGCGCGGGAATCGTAAATTGCCCCGCGCGGGTCGCGGTGACAAGGTAGGTTTGGCTGGTGCTGGCCGTGACGGCGCCGTTGATGGACTGGTACTCGCTCGATTGCCCCGTAGGAGTAAACTCCAGTCCGTCCACGGCGGGCAACGCCGGTTCATCGCCGGACCCGCCGATAACGGTAACCGTAAGCTGTGCGGCTTGACCGACTGCGACTTGCAATGGTTCGAGAGTGGCGCTGATGGTCGGATTCGCGGCCATCGCCGGCAGAGCGAACGCGGTCATCACCGCGAGCGCCGCGATGCCCTGGATAAGGCGAGTGAGTGTGGTGTTCATGGCTTACCAATCCTTCACAGGTGGTGTGTCGTCATTGTTAGACCCGCTGCGGGACACCGGCGCGGCCGGCAGTTGGTGTTCGTCGCTCTTCAGCGAATTGAGCAGGGCCTTGGCCTCTTCGCGGGTCATCTGACCGGGAACCGCCTGAGTTTCGGCGGATTCTTCTGAATCGGCTTGTTTTGGTTGCGCGTTGGCTTGGTCCTGGCCGTTGGGTTTAGGCGGTTGAGGTTGCTCGCCGGCCTTGGCTTGCTGATCGGATTGGCCTTTTCCGGCATCCGGCTTGGGCTGATCCGGCTGGTTGCCCGCTTGCTGCTGTTGACCTTGATTCTTTTGATCCTGACTCTTTTGATCCTGCTTTGCCTGACCCTGATTCTTTTGGTCTTGGCTATTCTGGTCCTGCTTGGCTTGTTCTTGGTTCTTTTGATCCTTGTCTTTTTGGTCTTTGTTCTCTTTGCTCTGCTGCTGTTGCTGCAGCTTCTCGAGTTTTTTCTTCACGAAGTCGCGGTTGTACTGTGAGTCAGCATCGTCGAGTTTGAGTTGTAGCGCCGCATCGTACGACTGGATTGCCTGCTGCCAGGTGGAGATCGTTTGTTTCGGATTGGTCTTCTCGGTCTGCTGGCCCTGTCGGTACTGGGTATTGCCGAGGTTGTAATAGGTTTCTTGCTGCAAATTAAGCTGATCCGTTGTCAAGCTCTTCTGGAACGCTTTCGCAGCCTCGTCGAACATCCCCGCCTTGTACGCGGCCGTTCCAAGGTTGAAGTCCAACTCCACTTTGCTCGGAGCTTTTGTGGCCGCGGTCTGATATTGCTGCGCCGCAGCAGTGAAGTCCCCTTTGTCGTAGGCCTTTTCCGCGCTCTGAGGTGACGCCTGCACAAAACGCGGCCATACGAGCGTTGCCAGAACCAGGGCGGCAGCCGCAGTCTGCGCGGCGAGCTTTGGTCGGCGCTGGGCAAACCGGACCGCATTGCGGGACAACGGCGCTCGGCGGCGCGCGGCAGACGTTTGCGCGTGCCGATAAGGAACTCGGCCAGAAAGCAACACAACGCCGCGAGCAATGGCCACTGAAACTGTTCGAGATAGACACGATGCTGGCGCGAAGCGAGGTCGTGCCGCTGAAACGGGGCAAGCCCCTGGCTGTAGATTGTCGTCAATCCTTCGCCCTGTTGGCCAAGCGGTTGGTACATCCCGCCCGTGACTGCCGCGATTTTCTTCAGCATTGATTCATCGAGCCGCGATTTCACGAATTGGCCAGACGCGTCCTTGACGAACTCTGTCCCGCCGTTATCCGTCGGGACGGGAATCAACTCTCCGGTTGTGGTGCCGACACCAACGGTAAAGATTTTCACGCCATCCTTTGCGGCAGCCTCGGCGGCGGTGACCGCGCCTCCTTCGAGATCTTCGCCATCGGTAATGAGCACGAGGATTTTATCGTGATCGTTCTCAGTACTGAACGCCGCCTGAGCTTCGCTGATGGCGCGGGCGATGTCGGTGCCGCCGCGCGGAACAACGGAGGTGTCGAGCGCGGCGAGCGATTCGCGAAAGGCGTCGTAGTCCAGGGTCATCGGACTTTGCAGGAACGCATCGCCGGCGAACGCGATCAGGCCGACATCGTCTCCGTCGAGTTTGTCCACGAGATCGCTAACGGCCATCTTGGCGCGCGTCAGCCGGTCAGGTTTCACGTCCTGCGTGAGCATGCTCTTGGACGTGTCCACGGCGAACAGGATGTCTAATCCTTTACGATGCGTTTCTTCCCAGCGATAACCCGCCTGTGGTCGCGCCAGCGCGACAAATACACAGGCGACGCCCACCATCATGAGCACGTGTTTCAGTGTCCGACGGCCAGACGACACCGAGCGCGTCAGTTGGTCGACCAAGTGCGGGGATGCGAACATCGTCAATGCCGTGCGTTGTTGCCTGGCGAAACGACGATACCGCCACCAGAGCACGCACAAGCGGCAAGTCCCGCGATGAGCCAGATAGGTTGAGCGAAGTTCATTGTGTCACCAGGTTAGTATTTTTGTGTATGTTCATGGCAGCCTCCGGAACCGCGTCTGTTGCAGGCCGATGCCGGTGCCAATCAGGCACAACGCAGGCAGGAGTGCCACGAGAATAGCTCGCGCTGACTTTCAAATTTCTTCAATGTGTGCGTGGTCTTTTCGAGCCGATTGATCTCGGCATAGATGTTCTTGAGCGAATCGGTGTCCGTCGCCCGGTAGAATTGTCCGCCCGTCTCAGTTGCGATTTGTTGCAGCGCCGCCTCGTCCACGTCCGCGTGAATCATGACGATCTGTTTGTTGCCGAATGAATCGGTGACAGGCATCGGCGCATCGCCGCGTATACCGGCGCCGATGGTGTACACCTTTACACCGAGCGCCTTCGCGGCTTCCGCGGCCATGAAGGGCGACACCTTGCCGCAGTTGTTCTGGCCGTCGGTCAACAACACGACGACTTTTGATTTGCCGGGCTGGTCGCGCAGGCGATTGACGCAGGCGGCAATCCCCGACCCGATCGCCGTGCCGTCGTCGATGTTGCCAATTTGGACTCGGTCGAGATTCCGCAGCAACCAGTCGTGATCGAGCGTTAATGGGCAGACAAGATACGGGTCATGCGCAAACTCGATCATGCCGATGCGGTCGTCGGGGCGCGCTTCGATGAATTTACTTACGACGGATTTGACCACATCGACGCGGCTCACCGGTTGGCCATCAACCTGGAAATCCAGCGACTTCATCGAACCCGATACATCCACCGCCAGCATCATGTCAATGCCGCTGGCCTGTACCGTCGCGTTGCTGCGGCCAAGCTGCGGTCGCGCCAGCCCAACGATCAGTAGCGCCAACGCGGCCAGCGGCAGTGCCACAAGCCAGCGACCGGCAGGGCCGCGCGTTTGGCGTGCCACTTGGCGGGCGAGGTCGGCGTTGGAGTATTCGACCGCCGCGACGGGCCCTCGCCGTCCGCGCCATAGCGCGAGCAACGGCAACAGCGCGAGCAGCCACAATATTTGCGGATCGAGGAAGCGAATCATATTGGTCTCGATTCGATGAGCATTGGTTGGGGTTCCACTGTCGCGGACTCGGCAACAGCCGGCGCAGTCGGTTGACCGGTTTCAATGACAAACTTGCGGGCGCTCTGGTACATGGCCTCCATCTGCGTTACTGAGAGATTCCAGCGCGCAAACTTGGCCAAGTCGCAGTGCTCCAGAAACTCCGCCAGTAACGGCTGATGCACCGTGAGTGCCGGATGTGACTCGGATACCAGGTCGTGGAGGAACTCTTCGGTTGTCCGATGGGCGACACGTGCATGGAAGCGTTGCTCGATATATTTGCGGACAATCTCCGAAACGGCAATTGAGAACTGATAGCCCTTCAGCGGTTGCATCAACGCGCGGGCGGCTTCAAGCTGCTCAAGTGTGAGTTCGTACAGAAGTTTCCGGCTGGATCGGCCATGCCGCCGATACCAAAGCCAGGCCGCGAAGGTCAGCCCGGCCAGTGCCAAGCCACTCGCGACATAGGCAGCCCAGAGCCAGCCGTACGGGATGTGGATCGGCGGCCGAATGTCACGGATGTCGTCCTGGGCGACGCTGATCGCATTTGGCGCAATCGCCGCGACACCCGGTTTGATTGCTGGTGCCGGCAATTGCGCGGCCCACAATCCGCCGTTGGTGGCGAACAGCATAATCAGCGCCGCGAACATGCGTGGTTTCCAATATCTCATTGTCGTCTCCTTGCGCGAGTCTCGAAGAACCGCTTGAGCGCGGGCACGTACGGCTCGCCGGTGACAAGCTCCAGGGAATCAACGGCTTCGCAATTGAAAGTTCGCCGGAGTTTGGCTAGGCGTTCCTGCGCCTCTAGTTGAAAACGAGACCGGACCTGCGGATTCAAGGTGTCGAGTTCGATCAGTTCGCCCGTCTCTGCATCCTCCATGGACAGCACGCCGACTGCCGGCAGCACCACTTCGTGCGGGTCTTGAATCCGCACCGCCACCAGGTCATGCCGCCGATGGGTCAGACGCATCGCGCGCCGCAGCACATCCAGTGCCGCGTCCTGGTTTCCCCTGGATTGGAAATCGGAAACCAGAAACACCACGGCGCGACGCGGCGTGACGCCGTTGGCAAAGTCCAACGCTTGTGCCACATTTGTGCCGCGCCGCTGGGGTTGGAAATACAGAATTTCCCGTACCACGCGTAAGACATGGCGGCGGCCTTTTTTTGGAGGGATGTACTGCTCGACCTGGTCGGTAAACAGAATTAACCCGACCTTGTCGCTGTTGCGAATGGCGGAGAAGGCAAGAACGCTGGCCAGCTCAGCCGCCAGTTCGCGCTTGCTCTGGTGCGCCGAGCCGAAGTTGCCGGAAACGCTCAGGTCCACGAGCAACAAGATCGTCAACTCGCGTTCTTCAGTGAATTTCTTTACGAACGGCCGACCGGCGCGGGCCGTCACGTTCCAGTCGATGGTCCGCACTTCGTCGCCGGGGACGTACTCGCGCACTTCGTCGAAGTCTATGCCCCGGCCACGGAAGACGGAACGGTACTCACCGGCCAGTGAGTCGCTGACGAGCCGGTTGGTGCGAATTTCGATCTGTCGCACCTTCTTCAGGATGTCGCGGGCTTGATCGGAGTTCATGGCATCTCCTTCCTTATCCCCTCACGCTTATGGCACGGGCAACGTTTCCAGAATCTTCTGGATGATGTCTTCCGCGGTAATATTTTCTGCTTCGGCCTCGTAACTAACCATCACGCGATGGCGCAACACGTCGAGCGCGAGGTCCTTCACGTCCTGCGGCGTGACGTAGCCGCGGCCTTGGAGGAACGCCGAGGCGCGCGCGGCCACCGTGAGATTAATTGTGGCTCGCGGTGAAGCGCCGTTTTGAATGTATCCATTGAGGTCCACACCGTAGCCCTGCGGATCGCGCGTCGCCAGGACTATATCCACGATGTAGTCCTTCACTTTGTCGTCGACATAGATCGTGTTGACGACGCGGCGGGCGTGGATGATGTCGTCGACGGTCACCACCGGGGTGACCTCGAACGACGGTTCGGTGCTGGCCATCGTGTCGAGAATGGCCCGTTCCTCAATTCGACTTGGATAGCCGACGATAATTTTGAGCATGAACCGATCAACCTGCGCTTCGGGCAGAGGGTATGTGCCTTCGTGTTCAAGAGGGTTCTGCGTGGCCATCACCAGGAACGGGTCGGGCAGCTTGTACGTTTCGTCTCCAAGCGTGACCTGGCGCTCCTGCATTGCTTCCAGCAATGCGCTCTGCACCTTTGCAGGTGCACGATTGATTTCGTCGGCCAGAATTAGATTGCTGAAGACCGGCCCATGCTTGGTGTGGAACGACCCGTCGCGCGGGTTATAGATCATTGTGCCCACGATGTCGGCGGGTAACATGTCGGGTGTGAACTGCAGCCGCTGGAACTTCACCGACGCGGCGGCGGCGAGCGTTTTCAGCGACAGCGTCTTGGCCAGACCCGGCACGCCTTCCAGCAACAGATGTCCGTTGCCCACCAGTCCCACCAGCAACCGATTGATCAGGTGTTCTTGGCCGACGATCACGCGGCCAATCTGTTGTTGGAGGGGCCGCACCCAGGCGGAAGTTTGGGCCACCGCTTCATTGATGGCCTGAATGCTGACATTGCGACCGGCGTATTCCGTGCGAACTGCGGGGGGATTCGAACGCATGACCGATGGAGACACCGGCGTAACGGTCGCGCGGCCGATGTGCGGCGCGGTGCGTACGGCGACCGCCGCAGCATGGTTCGAAGCAGCGGTCGCCGCGGAAGCAGCGTCGCTATTTCCATTCCCGTCTTGTTTCTTGTTCCATATGTTCATTTTTTTCACTCTTTCTTTTGTTAGTTTCTGTTCAGTTCCGTATGTTCATGATTACTTGCGCTGTTCTAAGAATAGACCCGACCGATGACTGCAACCTTTCCGGGACATTACGGATAGGTAATGTCCCGATGAATCACGATTCATTGAGCATCTTCGGGATAAGTTCTTCGAAGTTCTCACGCGCATCGACGGTGCGGACGATTCCCTTCTTGTCGATAAGGAACATGGTCGGAATGCTGTTGATGCCGAACTGGGTGGCCAGCGGGTGCCAGCCGGCGTGGGAGGCGTCGAACATTTGCGGCCAGATGATGTCCTTGTTGTCGGCGAGAAAACTCCGGAGTTCGGCGGCAGAGTTGTCACAGGAGACTCCCAGGACTTCCAGCCCCTTGTTGTGGTATTGAGAGTAGGCCGCCTGTACTCGGGGAAGCTCCGCACGGCAGGGAGGGCACCAGCTCGCCCAGAAGTCGACGAGGATAACCTTGCCCTTCCAATCGGCGGTGGTGAACGGCTTGCCGTCGACCAGCGGACCAGCCAAGGTCAACGCGGTGTTCTCCAGCGAGTTAAGGCTGGCGGTCTCCTGGACCCTTTGAAGGAGCTCGGCGGCACGGGGATTCTTCACGTCGTCGGCAAGAATCTTGAGGGCCTGTTCCTTGAGCGACGGCGTCGCCGCGCCCTCTTGAACAACAAGTGCTACCAGACCCAGGACGTTTTCATCCATGGGATTGGCGCGGGCGGTCTTCTGAAGGTCGCTCAAAATGCCGGACTGAAGAGTGGCGTCCTTGTTAGCCTGGATCCAGCGAACCAGAAGCAGAGAACATTGAGCCTGAGTTGCCGTCGCGGGGGTCTTGCTTGCCGACAGCGCTTCTAGTGCGTCGAGCGTCTCGGGGTCGCCCAGCAATGCTAAAGTCGTTCGGCACTGATTTTCAGTCTGCATGACCTGCGACTGCGCATTCGGGTTGAGCGTGCCAAAATCCCGCACGTCAACGAGCATCCGTTTGAGCAGTGGAATCATCTTGGGTGCAATCTCCTTGCGCTGCTCTGCGTCCAGTATGGAGGTGGGTGACGGGGCGACACGAGCCAGTTCCTGGCTGGCGGCGTTCAGGTCTTGGATGATCTCCGTCTGCGTTCGCGCTACCGAACCCGGCGCGTGCTGTGTAGTTGGTGCGACCGACTCATTGGCCATGACATTTATGGGAGCGATGGCCGGCAACGCGGCAAGCATCAGAGCTGTCGTCAAACGGCGCATGGAAATCTTCAGCATTGAACGCTTGAAGGGAAAAGGCCGTATCCGCGGATTCCAGCGCGCGATCGCATTGCCGCCAGGCTTCGTTGTCCAGATGTTCATTGTTCTAACTCCTACTTGGTTAATTTCTGTTCAGTGCCGCATCACGATGATTGCTCGCACTTTTCTAAGTATCGCCCAGCCCGATTGCTGCGACCTTTCCGGAATATTACAGATATGTAATGGCGCAATTCGTTGCCGAGAGGAAAAGCCTGCTGGAAGTGTGCGCAGAAAGTGAGGACCTATCGCTCAAAGCGAGCACCTAAAGGCGTCAAATAGCCCCGGCGCCGCAGATATTAGGCGCACCTTTCATGAAGGTTGCCGAATGCCCAAGAAATCAGGGCGAATTCGCTGTTCCGCCAATGGACGACATGGGCGCGGCAGCGGTGCCCGATGGACTGCCGGCGGGATTTTGGGTGCGCGATCGTAGAAAAGCGATGAGATCGCCCATCTCCTTCGCGTTAAGGTTATAGGTGAAGGCGGGCATGTTGTAGCCGCCGTTGGAAATGCGCCAGATCATTTGTTCGCGGGTGAGCCGGTTCGCCACATAAGTAAGATCGGGTCCGCGAAGTCCGCCCTCGCCGTCTACCAGGTGACAATACAGGCAGGCCTTGTCGTGAAAGAGCAATGCGCCATGTTGCACGACCGGATCGTTTGAATGCACGATCGATGCCGACAGAGGCGGAGTGTCGAAGTGTGGCGTCCAGGGCGCCTGTATACCGAGCCGCCAAAGCGCGACGATCGTCACGACCGTTACAAGGACGATTAACGGCGCCCACGGTCGCTTCGCGATACTGCGCTCACCCTTGTTGAAAAAAACGGGGAGAAACGTCGGCACCGCTACCAACGCGAGCGGCAAAATCCAAAGCAGGTACTTCTCAGACCCGTGCGGCAGCAGCGCCATGAGGCTGAAGTACCAGAAGAAATACCAGTCGGGCCGGGGAACGGCATTGATTACGGTGGGGTCCGGCTGTTTGTTCAGCTCAGGTGGTCCAATCGTGATTGCCAGGATCAGCACTGTCAGACAAACGATGAAGCTGAAGATGACATCCCGCCAGGCAGCATCGGGCAAAAAGGGAACGCCGTCCTTTTTGAGAAGCTCCTCGTATTTCTTGCGATACGTTTTGGGATCGACCGGTTCACCGGCTTTGGGAGGTTCAGATATACCATGTCGTAACACCAGGAACAGGTGAAGCGCGACGAACCCAAATATCAGTCCCGGAATGAGAAAGACGTGGATGGCAAAGAACCGGCTCAGCGTCGTGCCGCCGACCGTCTCGCCTCCCATCACGAAGTGAGCCAAATAGTGCCCGATCAACGGCACGCGTCCGGCTTGTTCGGCTGCGACGACAACGGACCAGACTCCATCCTGATCCCAGCGGAGCAACTGTCCCGTGAACCCCATGCCAAGCGTGAGAAACAGCAGTAAAATTCCCGTCAGCCAATTCACCGCCCGCGGGTATTTATAAGCGGCGGTTAAATACACGCGAATCATGTGCAAACCGACCAACAGGATCATGGCGGAAGCGCCGTAAAAGTGCAGGCCGCGTAGAATTCGGCCGAAAGGCGCGCCATGCGTGATGTATTGAAGGGTGCCGTAGGCCTGCGAGGTTGAGGGCACGTAAATCGTGGCCAGAGCGACGCCGGTGACGACTTGGATGATAAATGCCATCAGGGTGGCGCTTCCGAAGACGTACATCCATCCCGCCTTGCGCGGAACCGGATGCTGGAGCACCGGTCCAAATGTTTCCCAAAGCCCGGTGCGATCTTCCAGCCAAAACGCCAGACGCACCAGGGGCCGCGCGATCATTGGATAGTCGCGTATCAGATCGGAGTGATCGTTCGCATTGGCGTCGATCGACGGTGATTCTTTACTGCCTGACGAGTCCAACGGTGTCGCTCCTGCAAACTTTTCGAACGCGAACTACGATCAACCCACACCGCGCGTGATTGGTACCGGGCTGGCCAGCACTTCCACGCTGCCATTGCGGACGCGCACTTTGTACTGCGGTAGCGGCGGCGGGGGCGGCCCTGCGGCGACGGAGCCGTCCTTGTAGTAGACGCCGCCATGACAAGGGCACATGAAGAGTTCCGCCGTGTCGATCCATCGCACGGGACAGCCCAGGTGGGTGCAGTTTATCGAGAAACAAATAAATGCCGACTCGCCATCCCGTCGAAGATATGCCGCCGTCTTTCCGGCATAGCCGGCCCAGGGAAGGCTCGACGCATCCTCGAGTTTAACGATCGTCGTGCTGCCAATTTTGAAATCCTCTACTTTGCCCACCGAGCGCCAAATGCTTTGGTTCTCTTCTTCCAAAGGCGCGAGCATGAAACCGATCACGGCCCAGAAAATGGACGCAAGCGAAATCGTCCCGACGCCGATGCACACTCCGTTGAGGAATTTGCCGGCGCAACATCCGGGGATCGGCTGGATTCTGCGGCGCTTTCCGGGAAAGCTGCGGCAACTCCATCGGAAGTTTGATGGTCTTGTCCGATTCAGACTGATTCGTTTCGGTGCTCACGGACCCAATCTCCTATTAAACCGCACATGCCGAGGATAAAACGATGATGCCAATGCATACAACTAGTAGATTCAACGTGACGCCCCAGAAACCCATGGCCAAACCGACTGCCGTGACGAACGGCCAAAATGTGGCCGGCGGCGGATGGAGCGGTCGCGGCTGGCTGAATCCCGTCGGATCATGCGCGGGCGCCGTCGGCGATATCGGGCGATGTTCATTTGGGGTCGAATCATCCATACGTCATGTCCGTTGCAACCTCGATGTCTATTGCACAATTGCTGGCGATGATTTGGCGGGACTACCGGAATCTTCAGTCTCATCAAGTGACTCGCCGAACCACGCCCCAAGTCGAATGAGGATCGCGCTGGCATAAATCAGGCAACATGGAAACCACATGAGCAGACCACCAAATTGTTGATCTTCGTGTGGAGATATCACACTGCGTAATTGCGAAAGGATGCCCAGTTCGTCAGCCGGATGCAGATAGAAAGGATAAATCTGGTAAGAGCAGAACGTGATGAAGATACCAAGCAGCGAACTGAATGTGCAGGCGGTAAAAAGGTAGAAAACCGCTGGAAAGATCGTCATTCGATGGCCGGACACCGGCGTCATGACCGGATACCAGAATATCGTGCCGGTCACCATGAAGCACAGGTGCTGAAGGATATGCAGGTTTTCGTTATACAGCGCCGCATCAAACAGTCTGGGCCAGTGCCAGATCCACAATGTCGCGATTCCGCAGAGCCAGGCGATGGGCGGCTGGCGCAGAAATCCTTCCGCGGCGTGCAATGGCCGCCAACTCAGCACCCACTCCCACCACTTGAGCGGAATGCCCAGCAACAGTAACGGCGGCACGACCGTTGACAGCAGCAGGTGCTGGAACATGTGCACGCTGAAAAGATAGTTGTCCGCCAGAGTGTCCAGCGGCGATACCAGCGCCAGGAACATGATCGCCAGCCCCAGGTAATAAAAAACGGCAGTCCGACGAAAATGAAAACGAGCCAGCACCGCATAACCGAGCGCCAGCGAGGCGCATCCAATGATGATCGACGGCTCCCAATCCCATGCCAGCAGAATGGTTTTCGCCAGGCTCATAGAGCCCCCCAAAGATAGACGACGCAAAGATTAAGACCCAGACGATGTCCACGAAATGCCAGTAGATCGCCAATGTCGCCAGCGGTCGCCTGGGTTGTGGCAGCAGGCGCTGGCGAAGAGAAGGCCGTATAACACGGTCAGCATAATCAATCCGGCAGCGACATGCATGCCATGAATTCCGACGACGTGTAAAAACACGCTGCTGAACATACTGCTGCTGATGACGATGCCGCGGTTGGTCAGACCGACGAACTCGATCACCTGGAAAGCGATGAAAGCCGCACCCAGTAAGATCGTCGCCAGCAACCAGCCATGCAATCGCCGAATGTTGCCCGCCTTCGCGTTCACCTCGGCACGCCAGATCGTGAAACTGCTGGAGAAGAGCGCGACGCTGTACAAAGCGGTGCGCAGCGTATCGAGCGCCTTATGGGCATCCGCTCGATAGCTCGGGACGTAGTGGTAATAAATGAAGGCGGCGATCAGGCCAACGAAAAACACGGCCTCCGACGCGAGGAAACAGCGCCATGCCCGATCGCGGAATGTTATCCGACACCCAATCGAGCAGACGCTTTTCCTGGGCGACCAGTTTCGGGTTTTCGATGTAGTGCGCCTTGGCCATCTTCGCGTCGCGGATGCGCCGCCTGCCAGAGCGGCCGGCGGCTGCGGATCAGCGGAACGGCGTCGAAGTTGTGTTCCGGCGGCGGTGAAGTCGTCGCCCATTCCAGCGTCCACGCCTCCCAGGGATTATTGCCGGCGTTCTTCCCGTGCTTGATGCTCCAGATTAGATTCCACAGGAACACGAGCGTGGAGAATGCCAGCACCATCGCGCCGATGGAGGAAATGAGATTCAGAATCGGCCAGCCAGGCAAGTCGGGGTAGGTATAGATGCGCCGCTGCATTCCGTGAAAACCGAGGACGTGCTGCACCATGAAGGTGCCGTTGAAGCCGATCACCGTCAGCCAGAAATGCCATTTGCCGATGCGTTCGGACAGCAACCGTCCGCTGATCTTGGGGAACCAGTAATAAAACCCGCTGTAGATCGCGAACACCGCGCCGCCGAATAGAACGTAGTGCAGGTGCGCCACGAGAAAGTACGATGATTGCAATTGCCAATCGACCGGCACCGCTGAAAACATCACGCCGGACAAGTCCGCCCAGCGTGAATTGAATCAGGAAAGCGATGGCAAACATCATCGACGTGGTGAAGCGCAGCGATCCGCCGATCATCGTCCCGATCCAGGCAAATATCTTCACGCCCGTCGGCACGGCAATGAGCATGCTTGCAGCCGAGAATACGTAATACTCCACCATCGGCAGTCCCATCGTGAACATGTGATGCACCCACACGCCGAAGCTCAACAGCGCGATCGCCACGGTGCTCATCGCCACGAACGTGTAGCCGAAGATCGGCTTGCGCGAGAAAACCGGGATCACCTCCCAGATCATTCCCCACGCCGGGATAATCATGATGTACACCTCGGGATGCCCGAAGCTCCAGAAGAGATGCTGATAGACGACTGCCGACCCTTCGTAAAGCGGGTTGAAGAAGTGAGTACCGAGAAGCCGATCTGCTAGGACCATCACTAGAGCGGCGTTGATGATCGGCATCGCGAAGATAATGAGGAATGAATCGACGAGCATCATCCACGAGAAGAGCGGCAGCCGGCGGATTGTCAGGCCCGGGGCGCGCAGCGTGAAAATGGTCAGCGCCATATTCGTCGCCGTGGTGACGGTGCCAATGCCAATCAGCAGCAGCGACAGGGCCCAGTAATCCATTCCCTGATAGAAAGAATACGGCGGCAAACTCAGAGGCGCGTAGGCAAACCATCCCGCTTCCGGTGGATGGCCCACAGCGACGCTAAGGTATAGCAGTACGCCCCCCAGCGCCGTACACCAGAAGCTTAATGCGTTCAGTCGCGGCATCGCCATATCGCGCGCGCCGATCTGCAGCGGCACGATGTAGACCGCCATCCCGAGCTGCACCGGTACGATGACGAGAAAAATCATCGTCACGCCGTGCAGCGTGAAGAGCGCATCGTACACATTCGGCGACAACCAGGCGTTTCGCGGCACGGACAACTGAATGCGCATCGCCGTCGCCTCAAGCCCACCGATCAAAAAAAAGATCAGCGACATCGTCATATACATGACGCCCAGAACCTTGTGATCCACCGTGCTGACCCAGCGATACCAGCCGCCGCTGTGAGCGTCGAACGCCGGTGAATCGGCCGGTGTGCCCGGCGACACCACGCCTGCGGGAATATTGATCGAGCCATCCAGAGGCAGATCCGTCATTTCAGACCCTCCAGATACGCCCTCAAATCAGTAATTTGTGTCGAGGTGAGACGCATCCTGGGCATGTAGCACCCCGGCTTGAGCGATTGCGGATCACTCAGCCAGCGAGAGAGTTCCTCGGGCGTATTGTTGGCCACCCCCGCGCCAAGCGTGGCGCGGGAGCCAAAGTGTGTCAGGTTCGGACCTACATCTCCGATCTCCGAGACGCCCTCAACACTGTGGCATTGAATGCAGGTCTGCATCTGGAAAAATTGCCGGCCTTGCTGGGCCGAACCGACCGCCTTCGCCGCCGGCATTGCCTGCTGATGTTCCCAGGCTTCAAAATCCGCCGGCGACTGCACCACCACACGCAGCCGCATCCAGGCATGCCCGGCGCCGCAATACTCGGCGCAGTCGCCGAGATATTCGCCAACTTGATCCGGCTCCAGCAACAGGTGATTCGGTTTTCCCGGCACCGCGTCCATTTTCGGCCCCAGTTGCGGAATCCAAAGCTCGTGAATCACATCCGCGGAGCGCAGCTCGATCAACGTCGCCTTTCCCGCCGGCAAATGGATTTCATTGGCCGTTACGACGCCCGCGCCCGGGTAACGCAGTTCCCACCACCATTGATGAGCAATGATCACCAGGTCTGGCGAGCGATCAGGCTCCGGCGGTTCAGCGCGATGCATCGTCAGCACCGTCAGGGAGAAAAGCCCGCACTGAATTCCAAGCGGAATCAGGGTATAAGCGATTTCGATCTTGCGGTTTCCTCCGCTTTGGCGCGGTTCCAATCCCGTGCCCCGGTCGCGGTAACGAATAATCGCATAGATAACCAATCCCGTCACGACCAAGGCGATCACGGTTACAAGCGCGACCGTAACCAGGATCAGCATCCTCAGCGCATCCGCTTGCGGTGAAAGCGGCGAGAACGGACTGCCCATGCTGGGAGTTGACACGTTCATAGGATCGACGCGGCGATGCACGACGATAAGCTACGATCATCGCAACCAGTTAAGTTGGACGAAGGCAAGGATCGGACCCGCGCCGCCGAGTTGGCACAATCTGATCGTCGGCAATCCTACGATAGAGCCCTGTTCACGGCTACCGACATTTTATTGCCGCGACGGCTTGGCAAATTGCGCTCTCGCTGACCGCAGGGAACAAACGGGAAATGTATCGGCATAAGAGTAAAGTCGTTTAAGGTTCTTCGTATTGCCTGCGCTGCATGGAATTTCAAATTTTTTTGTTACTTAAATGAGTCTCCTCAATAAATCTTCCCTTAAAGATTTTATGCCTGCCATCAAGCTGATGCAGAAGTATAGAATGAACCCGAGGAAGGTAAATTGGGCGAACACTACGAGGTCATTATCGTTGGCACGGGCGCGGGCGGCGGAACGCTGGCGCATGAGTTGGCGCTGGCGGGAAAGAAACTGCTGATCCTGGAGCGAGGGACATTTCTTCCGAGGGAAAAAGAAAATTGGGATACAACGGCCGTCTTTCTGCAAAATCGCTATCACACGACAGAAACCTGGACCGACCACAATAGCAAGACGCTGCATCCCGGCACTGGCTATTGGGTAGGCGGCAATACCAAAGTCTTCGGGGCGGCAATGTTCCGCCTGAGAGTGAAAGATTTTGAAACGCTGCAACATGAGGGCGGCATCTCGCCGGAGTGGCCGCTGAAATATGATGTGTTCGAGCCCTATTACACGCGCGCTGAAAAACTATTTTGCGTCCATGGCAAGAGCGGCATCGATCCAACTGAACCGCCCCGAAGTGAGGAATATCCTTTCCCGCCGGTTTCAAACGAACCCCGCATGCAGGCGATTCAGGAAAGCGTTGCAGGCTTGGGATACAAGCCATATCCCGTCCCGCTGGGTTTAAAACTGGACGAAGCCGATCGATTGCGCAGCGCCTGTATTCGCTGCGATACGTGTGATGGATTCCCGTGCCTGATTCACGCCAAAGCCGATGCGGATATCGATTGCGTTCGGCCCGTGATGGATCGGCCGAACGTCACGCTGCGAACCAGCGCGAAAGTAACCAACATTCTGACCAATTCAGCCGGCACTGCGGTTACCGGGGTCGAGGTGAAACTCGAAGATCCTTCGGGCAGCGCGACTTTAGCCAAATTCACCGGCGATATCGTCATCATTTCCTGCGGAGCCATCAACTCCGCCGCCTTGTTGCTCAAATGTACCAGCGACAAATTCCCCAATGGACTTGCCAACAGCTCCGACATGGTCGGTCGGCATTTCATGTTCCACAATTCCGACGCGATGGTCGCTCTTTCCACACACGAGAACGACGATAAGTACATGAAGACGTTTGGCATCAATGACTTCTACTTTGGCGAGCCCGATTATCCCTATCCGATGGGAAGCGTTCAGCCGGTGGCGTCTTTCAAAAAAGAAATGATGAAGAGCGACGCGCCTCCGCTGACGCCTGGATTTGCCCTGAAAATTGCCAAGGATCACGCCGTCCCCTGGTGGCTCATGACCGAAGACCTTCCCGATCCCAACAATCGCGTTCGCTTCGTCGATGGTGGCATCCAACTTGACTATACGCCCAACAACCAAACCTCATTCAAACGACTCAAAACTCGGTGGATCGATGTCCTGAAACGAGCGGGTCACGCCAACGCGGTCTTCGCCTGGCACGCCTATTTCAAAAAGGACATCAACATTGAAGGCGTTGGTCATCAGAATGGCACCTGCCGTTTCGGAGAAGATCCAAAACAATCCGTTCTCGACCTCAATTGCCGCGCTCACGATCTCGACAATCTCTACGTCGTCGATGGGGCGTTCTTTCCTTCCTGCGGGGCCGTGAATCCTTCTCTGACGATCATCGCCAATGCAATTCGCGTCGCCGATCACCTGATCGAACGAATGAAATGAGCCTCGGTCAGAGGTGGAAGCCTTCGCTATGGTCGCGATCATGACGTCACAAGCGGTTCCACCATCGAGTCCGGCCCAAAATGTGCCAGCTGGGCGCCGGCCTGATTGTGGCCGCATTTCTACTCGTGGCCATCATCGAGCGCTCTCGGAAAAGGGGCCGGCGTTTCCACAAGCGCCATCGTGTTTTTCCAAAACTTCATCAGCCTGCTGCTCTTTCTCCCGTGGGCATTGCACGATGGCGTCGCCGGTCTGAAAACAGAGCATCTTCTCCTTCACGGGGTCCGCGGTTTAGGAGGAGTGTTGTCGCAGGCGCTGATGTTCATCGCCATTCTCAAAATGCCGCTGATGAACACGGTTCTCTTAAGCAACTCCGCGCCGCTGTTTATCCCGATCGTCGCTTGGATCTGGCTGAAGGAAAAGATCACCTCAATCACTGCAATCAGTCTGGCCATCGGCTTTATCGGCATCCTCCTCATCCTCAAACCCGGCCCAAGCCTTCTGCGCAATCCCGCCGCTCTTGTGGCGACAGCCGCCGCAGTTTGCTCGGCTATCGCGCTGGTCACGGTCGAATCGACTCTCCAGCACCGAGCCGACATACCGCATCCTGTTCTACTACTTTCTCACGGCCTCGCTCCTGACTGCGCCGTTTCTTCCATATGGATGGCATTTCCCCTACAGAACGGCAGTGGCTATTCCTCCTGGGCATCGGGCTCTGCCAGGCGGCAAGTCAGTTACTGATTATCCTTCGCTTACCGCTACGCCAAGCCGTCGGCCGCATTGCGCCGTTCAACTATTCTGTGGTGGTCTTCTCGGGCCTGATCGGATGGATCGTATGGCACAATCGCCCCGACGCCCTCGCCCTGGTTGGAGTGCTGTTGGTCAGCGCGGGCGGAATTTTCACCACCCTCAAGGGCGGCCCCAACACCCGCGGTCATTTCGGCTGGATCGGCCACTGGAATGCCGACTTACTTCATCGCAAACATTGGGAACAATTATGGCTATCCGTACAATCTCCGGCGACGACGTCCAGTGCGTCTTGAAATGGGACGCCATCGTCGGCGAATCACCTCTTTGGCATTCCGCAGGAGCGCCGGCTCTATTGGGTCGATATTCAGGGGAAGAAGGTTCATCGTTTCGATCCCGAAAACGGCCGCAATGAAACGTTCGACCTGCCCGAGTTGGTGACCTGCCTCGCCTTTCGCAAGAACGGCGGCTTGCTGCTGACCCTCCGTAAGAACGTTTGCCTTCTTCGACCCCGACTCCGGCAAACTTGAAATGCTCGCCGACAGTCGAGGCGGGTAACGCTGATACCCGCTTTAACGACGGCCGCGTCGATCCGCCGAGGCCGCTTTTGGGCCGGCACGATGGGCGATCCCGACGTGGGATCAAGCCCGTCGGCAGTCTGTATCGTTTTGATCCCGATCAGACCGTGACCCGAATGTGCACGGATGACGTCATCTGTTCCAACGGCACCGCCTGGAGTCCCGACGGCCGGACCATGTATTACACGGAAAGCTTTCGGTATGCGATCTTCGCGTTTGACTTTGATTCGGCAACGGGCTCGCTCGCTAACCGCCGCATCTTCGCCGAGGTTGACCGCAAACTCGGTGCGTTTCCAGATGGCTTGTGCGTGGATGCGGAGGGGTATGTCTGGAGCAATCAGGTCGGCATTGGCCGCGTCGTTCGCTACGATCCCGACCGGCCGTATCGAACGCCAGATTCAACTCCCCGTTCCCAGAGCCGTCGGCTGTACCTTCGGTGGCGATGATCTTCGCACGTTGTTCATCACTTCCGCCCGCGAGACCATGACGCCGCAGCAGCTTCAAGATGCTCCGCTCTCCGGAAGTATCTTTGCAGTCGAGCCCGGCGTAACGGGACAGACCGCAACGGCATTTGATGGCTGACGCTCGAAATGATGATAACGGATCGGAATTAACCGACGACTCGACCACGCGATCGACGCCGAACAGGTGGTATTCATATGGACAGCATACAATTTCAGTGTCTTTCATCTGCAACCCCCACGGCGCTCCCCCATTTCTGGGAGCATACCGTGGGCAGCGGTCATGCCCCTCTCGCACTTCGCGCAGACTGGCAAAAGCAATTGCGGAAATGCCACGAGGAACTTGGCTTTCGACATGTTCGCTTTCACGATCTCCTTTCTGACGACATGGGCACGCTCATGGACGAGCAGGAACAGCTGCTCTACTCGTTCTTCAACGCCGATCAAATCTGTGATTTTCTGCTGTCGATCGGGATGAAACCATTCGTCGAGTTGAGCTTCATGCCGTCGACGCTTTCGTCCGGCAACACGACGGTGTTCCATTATGCCGCCAACGTGACGCCGCCCAAAGATTACGCCGAATGGGCAAAGTTTATCGGCAGGCTGGTAACGCATTGGGTCGAAGCGCTACGGCATCGACGAAGTCAGCACGTGGTTCTTTGAAGTGTGGAATGAACCCAACCTCAAGGCATTCTGGACGGGCACGCAAGCCGATTATTTCAAGCTCTATCGCTTCACCGCGCAGGCAATCAAAGCAGTGGATCGATCGCCTGCAGGTCGGCGGCCCCGCGACCGCCAAGAATGAATGGATCACGGAGTTTCTGGATTTCTGCGAGAAGAACAACGTGCCGGCCGATTTCGTCAGCACGCACCACTATCCAACCGACGCGCTGGGCTCGGTCGGAGAAGATACCGAGACGCAACTTGCCCACAGCCAGCGAAGCATTCTTCGCGAATGGGCGCAGGACACGCACCGCAAGGCGCGCGGCAAACCGCTCTACTACACGGAATGGAGTTCCTCTTCGAACCCGCGCGACCATCTGCACGATGAGCCCTACACCGCAGCCGTCATCATCAAGACCATGATGGAAGCCCGTGGGCTTGTGCAGGGCTACAGCTATTGGACCTTCACGGATATTTTCGAGGAAAACTACATGCCCGCGACCGCATTCCAAGGCGGCTTCGGCCTGCTCACCTTGCAGGGCGTCGCCAAACCCTCCTATCGCGCCTTCGAGTTGTTGCATCGCCTCGGCGTCGAAGAATTGCCCGTGGACGGAGTCGCACGAAACGGTGGATGTCTGGGTCGTGCGGGGCCGCGATGCCCTGACGGTTCTGCTCACGAACCACGCGCTGCCACGGCATCCGATCGAGACGGAATCGATTCGACATCCAACTGACGGGCCTGCAGTCGCCGCGCAATGTCTACATCGAGCGCATTGATGACAATCACGCGAACGCCAAGCGGCTCTGGATTGAAATGGGTAAACCGCCCTTCCCACCCAGCGGGAAGTGGAACAATTACACGTGGCATCCCAAATCGTGCGCGAGCCTCTACAGTGGAAGTTCGAGGCCGGCACGCTTCACCTGGAGGTTCCGATGCCGCCGCACGCAATCGCTGCCATCACGGTGGAACTGGCGCCGAAGCGATCCAGCGGAGACCTTCAATCGTGAATGATCCCAAGGTAAGCCTCGAAGTGATGGAGGCGTTGCAACGCGAAACGTTCGCCTACTTCGTTCACGAAACAAACCCGCTTAACGGCCTGGTTGTGGACAAGACGCAGGCGGGAGCGCCGGCGAGTATCGCGGCCATCGGTCTGGCGCTATCATCTTACCCGGTTGGTGTGGAGCGCGGGTTTATTACGCGTGCGGACGCCATACAGAGAACCCTTACGACACTGCGATTTTTTCGCAACAGCGTGCAGAGCACCGATCACGATGCGACTGGTTACAAGGGTTTCTATTACCACTTTCTCGATATGAAAAGCGGGAAGCGCGTGTGGAAATGCGAACTGTCCACCGTCGATACCGCATTTCTTTTGATTGGCATGCTGACGGCGGCGGCCTATTTCCTGGAATGACACTGCCGATAATCGGGAAATTCGCGTGCTCGCCGATGAACTATACCGCCGTGTCGATTGGAATTGGGCCCAAAACGGCGATGCAACGGTTTCGATGGGTTGGAATCCCGAGAGCGGTTTTCTTCCCTACCGGTGGCAAGGCTACGACGAAGCGCTGTTTCTCTATCTGCTGGGGCTCGGATCGCCAACCCATCCGCTGCCGGAGGAAAGCTACGCGGCATGGACCTCCACTTATCAGTGGCGAAAGATTTATGGACATGAGTTTCTATTCTCCGGGCCGCTCTTTACCCATCAGATCTCTCACATCTGGATCGATTTTCGCAAGATTCAGGACGACTACATGCGGAGTAAGAGCATCGATTACTTCGAGAACAGCCGCCGCGCTACCTATGTCCAGCAGCAGTATGCGATCGACAATCCCGCCAAATTCGAAGGCTACAATGCAACCTGCTGGGGCATCACCGCCAGCGATGGTCCCGGTCCGGTGAAGCGCACGATCAAAAATCGCGAACGGCAATTCTTTGGCTATGATGCGCGCGGCGTCCCAGACGGCCCCGACGACGGAAGCATTGCCCCCTGGGCCGTGGTCGCTTCGCTCCCCTTTGCACCCGAGATTGTGCTGCCCGCGCTTGAGTATTTTGCGAAGTTGAAGCTTCTTGAGAAAAATCCCTATGGATTCAAAGCCACTTTCAATCCGACTTACCCAGCCCAATCCGGCAATCCCCACGGATGGATTTCACCATGGCACTATGGGCTTAACCAGGGACCCATTGTTCTGATGATTGAGAATTATCGCACCGGATTGATCTGGCGATTACTGCGAAGCTGCCCCTACATCGTCAGTGGCTTGCAGCGAGCGGGTTTTCGCGGAGGCTGGTTATAACGTCACGTGCGTTGCTTTTGCTCAGGCAGGAATTGGAGCTTTCGTCTTGGGATGTGGCACAACCCGTCGAATGAAGGGTCCGACCGTGAGTCCCTGAACGATAATTGAGAAAATGACCACAACATAAGTTGCCGCGAGCAGCGGTTTACGCGCATCGGCGATCGGAAGCGATAATGCCATTGCCACGGAAATTCCCCCACGCAATGCGCCCCATGTGAGTGTTCTTACGGTTCCGCGATTGCATGACAATCGGCGACGCAGGGGCGCGATGACCGCTGCAACGCTGAGCCATCGCGCCAGCAGTGTCGCAGGCACCATACACAGACCAGCCAGGATATAACGCCCGTCGAACGGCATGACCAGCACTTCCAATCCCATAAGTAGGAATAAAAGTGCATTGAGAATCCCATCGAGCAATTCCCAAAATGTATCGACGTGCTCTCGCGTCTTAACCGACATGGCAAATGCCCGCCCGCGATTCCCAATGAATAAACCGGCGACAACCGCCGTGATCGGCGCCGAGAAATGGACGGCATCCGCCAACGCGAAACCACCCATCGCCAGCGCCAGCGTGAGCAGGATTTCAACTTGATACTCATCGACCCGCCGGAGTAAATAATAGGTCAATAGTCCGGCCGCCAGTCCCAGAAAATGCCGCCGCCCACTTCTCGAACGAGCAACAATAACACGTCGGCGACACCGGGCGGGGCAGCGCCTTGCCTGAGTTCAAGCAATGTCAAAAACATCACGACGCCAACTCCATCATTGAAGAGCGATTCGCCGGCCATTTGAATTTCAAGCCGCTTCGGCGCACCCACCTTTTGCATGATCGCCAGTACGGCAATCGGATCGGTGGGGGATATCAGCGCGCCGAAAAGCATGCATGGCATGAAACCCACTGGAAGGCCTATGAGACGGAAGATTCCATACGAACCCGACCCGACCAGAAATGTGGATATGGCGGTTGCCAGAACTGCCAGCAATCCAATGGTCCACTTTTCTTTGGCCATTTCGCC
This sequence comes from uncultured Phycisphaerales bacterium, assembly GCA_963773725.1. Classification (GTDB taxonomy): domain Bacteria; phylum Planctomycetota; class Phycisphaerae; order Tepidisphaerales; family Tepidisphaeraceae; genus PALSA-1353. The sequence goes on along the minus strand of CAVZCA010000003.1, from coordinate 7,408 downwards.
AATATCCAAATGCAGCGCACCGGCGAATAGAAGAAACGCGAGCATCCCATGCAGTACTGTCTGGTTGAAGTCGATTTGGCCTACGAGTGCGCCAGCCCAGTGGCGAACTCCCATTCCCGTCGAACCCGCCGCCAGCAGCAATAGCGATGCGATCAGCGCTGTCGCCATCACACCGATCGTCGGCGGAAATCGGAGATAGCGATAATTTAGATAGCTGCAAATCGCCGCCAGGACGACGAGAATGCTGACGAGCGAGAAAAGATTCATGTCAATTCCTGCCAACAACTAAACGCACAAATGCCGTTTCACGGCCAGTTAATCTCGGGGCTGTGGAGGGCCTTCGAAATGGCGATTTTCAACTTCGCCCCGAGCCTTCGAAGGTTATGATCATAGAAGGAGGAAGAAAAATTGCTTGCTTCGCCGATCCAGTGGCATAGGATCGAAAGAATAGTGAATCATTCGGATGACTAAATAAAGGGTAATCCGGCCGCCGGCCGGGAGACCTATTAATGAGTAAGCCGACGCGATTGAATCCCGAAACCTCGGGATTCGGCTGCGTCGGCTTTTTTTCTTTGATGCATCGATCCGCTAAGGAGATGCATCATGCAGGACGGGTTAAGGAGAATACATGATGCGCGTTGGAATAGCCGCGGACCACGGGGGACTTGCCTTGAAAGGGCAATTGGCGGAGTTATTGCGTGACTCAGGATATGACGTCGTGGACTTCGGTGCCCACCACTTGGACCCTGAAGATGACTACCCGGATTTCGTAATCCCGTTGGCCAATGCTGTCGCCGCGGAGGAGGTTGAGCGCGGGGTGGCAATTTGCGGCAGCGGCGTTGGAGCGTCCATTGCTGCAAACAAAGTTTCTGGTGTGCGCGCGGGACTCATCCATGATGTCTTCTCCGCCCATCAGGGGGTTGAGGATGACAACATGAATGTCTTTTGTCTCGGTGGAAATGTAATCGGATTTTCGCTCGCATGGGAACTTCTTGAGACTTTCCTGGCCGCTCATTTCAGCGGCGCCCCGCGTCACCGGCGTCGCGTGGCCAAAGTGCAGGCACTAGAGAATTAGAAAGCCGGGACTTAGAGGTTTCATTGCAAGCGTGTGCGAAAAACGAGAGTCAGATCTGACAATAGAAAGGAAAGCCACATGGAACTGGGCATGATTGGACTGGGCCGGATGGGGATCAACATGGTGCGGCGCCTTCGGCGCGCCGGTCACCAGTGCATCGTTTACGACATCCATCCCGAACCCGTGGATGTACTCGTCAAAGAGGGAGCGGTCGGGACGAAGTCGCTCGAAGACTTCGCGCGTAAGTTGAAAAAACCGCGCGCCGTCTGGTTGATGGTACCGGCGGCCGTGGTCGCCCCGACGCTGAAGGCCCTTACCCCGCTTCTGGAAGCCAATGACGTGGTTATCGACGGCGGCAACTCCTACTACCACGACGATCTCCGCCGCGCCGCCGAATTGAAACCGAAGGACATCCATTATGTGGATGTCGGGACCAGCGGCGGAGTCTGGGGGTCAGAGCGGGGTTACTGCCTGATGATTGGTGGCGAGGAGACCGTCATCCATCGCCTCGACCCCATCTTCGCCGCGCTCGCTCCAAGTATCGAGCAGGCGCCGCGCACGCCCGGACGCGAGAAGCTAGGTGGCACCGCCGAACACGGCTATCTCCATTGCGGTCCAAGCGGCGCGGGTCACTTCGTCAAAATGGTTCACAACGGCATCGAGTACGGCATGATGGCCTCCTACGCGGAGGGACTGAACATCCTCCGCCACGCCAACGCCGGCAAGCGGAAACGCACTGTTGATGCTGAAACCACGCCGCTGCGCCACCCCGAGTTGTACCCGTACGACCTGAACATTGCCGATATCGCCGAGGTCTGGCGGCGCGGCAGCGTCATCGCCTCCTGGCTGCTGGACCTGGCCGCCGGCGCGCTCGTCGATAGCCCGGATCTGGCGAAATTCGCTGGACGGGTTTCCGACTCAGGCGAGGGACGCTGGACGATCGCAGCGGCCATCGACGAGTCGGTCCCGGCTCCCGTTCTCAGTGCCGCGCTATACGAGCGTTTCAGTTCGCGCGGCGAGGACGACTTCGCTGAAAAGGTGCTGTCGGCCCTCCGCTACGGATTCGGCGGTCATAAGGAAAAGCCGCCGTTGAGAAGGGAGGCGCTTGATGGCCGCCGCGAGTTCAGATGCGCTGGTGCTCTTCGGTGTGACGGGCGATCTCGCCCACAAGATGATCTTCCCGGCGCTGTATGCGCTGGCGAAACGAGGCGCCCTGAATATTCCGGTCATCGGCGTCGCCTTCCCGAAATGGAGTCTGGCGCGTCTGCACAATCGCGTGACGGACAGTATCAAGCGATCGGGCGGAATCGATAAACCGCGTGCTCTTCGCAATCTTCTGTAGCGCCTCGATATCTCATCACGGCAAGAAAGACAGAGCAGGCGCGGCGTATCTTTGCCCGCATCGGTGGTGACACCGACGCGCTGATAGCGAGCGTCGAAAAGACGGTCCACGGCGAACATCGGCCGCGTCTATCCGACCTAATCGATAGCAAGAGTCGGTTTCTTGTCCCCTTGGTCTGGACGGGGATTGGACTCGCCGCCTTTCAGCAGTTTGTTGGGATAAACATCATTTTCTAATACGGCGCCATCCTTTGGCAGGCGGCCGGCGCATCGGAGCAAGGTGCACTGCGCATCAAACTTCTTACCGGCGGTGTCAACATTTTGGCGACGTTCCTTGCGATCGGGCTGATCGACCGCGTGGGCCGCAAGCCGCTGCTTGTGGTCGGCTCGATAGGAATGATGGTGACGTTGCTGGTCATGGCATTGGTATTTGCCATGGCCGACACGGCCGCGGATGGCAAGCCCGTGCTCAGCCATGCGGCGGCCCTGATCGGTCTTTCGGCGGCAAACCTGTATATCCTCGCCTTCGGCGTTTCGTGGGGGCCAGTGATGTGGGTATTGTTGGGCGAGATGTTCCCAAATCGTCTTCACGATGCGGCGCTTGCCGTGTGCGGCGCGACCAACTGGGCCCCGAACTTTGTCGTCACCGTCACATTCCAGCCGCTACTCAAGGACGCCGGCATGGCCAGGGCATACGGCCTATACGCGGCGGCGGCTGCCGTATCGCTAACGTTTGTGTGGCTCGCCGTGCGCGAGACCAAGGGAAAGACGCTCGAAGAAGATATGTTATCGAGTTAAATGGATAAGATTTCTTCATTTCCTTGGTTCTGCAATCGAACGACCGAGCCTATAATTGACGTTTGATGATCCTGCTTTTGGCAGAAGAACGAAATCTTCGGATGACTAAATAAAGAGTAATCTGGCCAAAACCGTCAGAAGACTCGTTAACGAGTAAGCCGACGCAATTGCTTCCCGAAATATCGGGATTCGATTGTGTCGGCTTTTTTTTCCGCGACCCAGGTGTCTAACTCGAAAAGGGGTATTCAAAATGAGAACCACCAGTTCTTTTGCATCACTGATCTTTATTGTAATTCTCGGCATTGGCGGCGGATTGGCGTATGCCACCTATGGCCCCACGGCCCGCACAGAAAGCATATCCATCGGGGTCATTGCCTTTGTGATCGCTGTCATTGCATCTCTCGCAATCAGGGTTGCGGATCAGTGGGATAAAGCGGTGATACTGCGTCTGGGGAAATTCCACGCCCTTAAGGGACCGGGACTATTCTTCATCATCCCGGTCATCGATGCGATTCCCTACTGGATCGATACCCGTGTCATCACGACCGGCTTCAAAGCGGAGAAGACCCTTACAAAAGACACTGTGCCCGTGGATGTGGATGCTGTACTGTTTTGGAAGGTCGTGGATCCGAAGAATGCGGCGCTGGGAGTCGCTGATTATCGAGAGCGCAATCAGTTGGGCCTCGCAAACCGCGCTGCGGGACGTGATCGGCAAAACGATGCTTTGCGACATGCTGGAAGGCAGGGACAAGATCAGCACCCTGCTTCAGAAGATTATTGACGAGCGCACCGAACCCTGGGGCATCAACGTTATTTCCGTGGAAGTGAAGGATGTCTTAATCCCCCAAGCGCTGGAAAACGCAATGTCTATGCAGGCCCAGGCTGAAAGAGAGCGTCAAGCCCGTGTGATTTTGGGAGATTCGGAGCGGCAGGTGGCGGAGAAATTCGCCGAAGCATCCAAAAGCTACCAGCACAATCCGGTTGCTTTCATCTACGGGCGATGAACATGCTTTATGAGGGTTTGAAGCAGAATTCCACCATCGTGATCGTTCCCAGTACAGCCGTGGAAAGCATGCAGTTGGGCGGCCTTGCCGGGCTCACCGCCTTGACCATGGGAATTGGTCAAGACGCGCGCCAAGGGAAACGGAAAGGATGTAGCGACTCCCGGGACAAACGGTGAGCCCACTGAACAGGCGTTACTGAGATGAACGAAAGAAGTAACGTTCGATTGAGTAGCGCATCATAACTCTTCGCGCATGGCTGCCATAGAAGAAGCCAGCGCATACGCAGGAGAGCGCAATCATTCATACGCTAAATAAAATTTCGCCAGATAAGATCGCGCCCGATGAGAACGCACCAGGCGCGCCCGGGGTTCCGCCGCGTTGGACTTCCAGCGCCAAAACCGGCGTGGGCACGGCCCTCAGCAATAAGAGCCTTGTCTGGTTCACGCTGAGCCATGGAATCTTCAACGAAATCTTTTATCCCCGCATCGATCAGGCCTGCATCCGCGACATGGGGCTGATTGTCACCGACGGAGCCGATTTCTTCTCGGAAGAAAAGAGCGACACCGACTCGGTGGTTCACTGGCTGGCCGACGGCGTCCCGGCATTTCGGCTGGTCAATACGTGCCGCGCCGGCCGATACCGCATCGAAAAGCAAGTTGTGACCGATCCGCAACGAAACACCGTCCTGCAACGCATCCAGTTCACCGCGATGCAAGGCGATCTTTCCGACTATCATCTGCATGTCCTGCTGGCGCCGCATCTGGGAAACCACGGCGACGGCAATAGTGCCTGGGTGGACGATTTTGAGGGCCTGCCGCTTCTGTTTGCGCAACGTGACGGATACGCTCTGGCGCTGGCCTGTTCCGCGCCATTCCTGAAGCGGTCCGTCGGCTATGTCGGTTCGTCCGACGGCTGGCAGGATCTGAAGGCGCACAAGCAGATGACCTGGGAATACACGCGGGCTCAGAACGGTAACGTGGCCCTGACTGCCGAGATCGATCTTCTTCATTCCAAGGGACACTGCGAATTGGCCTTGGGCTTTGGCAAGAACCCGGAAGAAGCGGCGCAAAACGCCGTCGCAAGTCTTCGCGACGGGTTTGACAACATAAAGCACGAATACATTGCCGGCTGGCAGCATTGGAAGAAGTCACGCATCTCGTCAAAAAAAGACCATCTTCCTCCCGGCGATCTTTCCCCGATCAGCCTGGCTGTCTTGCGCACGCATGAATCCAAAACTGCCCTCGGCGGTCTAATCGCCAGCCTCGCCATCCCATGGGGATCGAGCAAGGGCGACGGCGATCAGGGCGGTTACCACCTTGTCTGGGCACGCGACATGGTGGAAACGGCGGGCGCATTGCTGGCCGGCGGCGCACATGAGGATGCGCGCCGCGCGCTCTCTTTTTGCAGTCAACTCAGCAGCCGGACGGACACTGGCCTCAAAACATGTGGGTGGATGGCACACCTTATTGGAACGGAATTCAACTGGACGAGACTGCGCTGCCTATTTTGCTGGTCGATCTGGCCCATCGTGAGAAGGCGATATCTGACGCCGACGTGCAGCGGTTTTGGCCAATGGTGCAGCTCGCCGCGGGTTATCTGGTACGCAACGGCCCCGTGAGTCCCGCAGGATCGCTGGGAGGAAGATCCGGGGTATTCGCCTTTCACCGTCGCCGCGGAAATCGCGGCGATCCTGGTGGCTGCGGACATGGCCGATTTGAACCACGAACCGGCCATGGCAACGTATCTCCGAGAAATCGCTGATGTTTGGAACTACCTCCATCGATCGCTGGATGTATGCGTCGGAAACGGATTGGTGCCGAAAGTTCGATGTGGAAGGCTATTACCTCAGAATCGCGCAGCGATAGACCGCGGAAGGCGCGCGTTTCCAGAATCTTGTCCACGTGAAGAATGTCGCGGCCGCCGAGGACAACCGTATGGCCAGGCATCTGGTAAGTCCCGACGCCCTGGCACTCGTGCGTTTTGGTTTGCGCGCTGCGGACGACCCGCGCATTCTCGGCACAGTCAAAGTCATCGATTCATTGCTCAAAGTGGAGACGCCCACCGGCCCCAGTTGGCACCGGTACAACGATGACGGGTATGGCGAGCATAAAGACGGCGCGCCCTTTGACGGAACCGGCATCGGCCGTGCGTGGCCACTGCTCACAGGCGAGCGGGCCCACTACGAACTGTTGGCAAATCGGGTCGACTGTGCAAAGGGACTGCTGGCCACGATGGAATCCTTTGCCAACGAAGGAGGCCTGATCTCAGAACAAATCTGGGACTCGCCTGACCTGCCCAAACACGACTTGTTTCTCGGCAAGCCATCCGGTTCGGCCATGCCGCTGGTATGGGCTCATGCCGAGTACATCAAGCTCCGGCGATCCCTGCGCGACGGCCACGTTTTCGACCTGCCGCCACAAACCGTGCAACGGTATCTGATCGACAAAACCGTCTCCCCGCGCATGGTGTGGCGGTTCAATCACAAGCTTCGTTCTATGCCCGCGGGAAAATCACTGCGTGTCGAAACGCTGGCGCCGGCGGTTATTCACTGGAGCGTGGATGATTGGAAAACTCCTCAGGACACAAAGTCGCGCGATGTGGGCCTGGGCCTTCACGTTGCTGATCTAGCCACCCAATCGCTTCCGGACGGACAAGAGATCAAATTCACTTTCTACTGGCCCGGCGCGGGTCATTGGGAAGGAACCGACTTCATCGTTCGCGTCGGCTCTTTATGAGACGACGGGATTGTCCCTGCTGAAAGCGTTGACGCTCATGCTTGCGAAGAACAAGATCAAATCGGAAGTCAATGGTTTTGTTTACGTCGCCGTGGGGATCGCGGCCGTTGGCGGCCTGCTCTTCGGCTATGATACGGGAGTCATTTCCGGGGCCATACTTTTCATTAAAAATCAGTTTTCCCTTTCGAGCACGATGGAGGAAATTGTTGTCAGTTCCGTCTTAGTCGGCGCGGTTATCGGCGCGGCCATGGGGGGCGCTTTGACCGGCCGCTTTGGTCGCCGCAAAATGATTATTTTGGCCGGCATTATCTTTACGATCAGCGCCATCGGCACGGCCCTGTCGCCGTCGGTTGCCTGGTTGATTCCTGCCCGGATCGTGAGCGGAATCGCCATTGGCATCGCTTCATTTATCTCCCCGATGTATATCGCCGAACTGGTACCAGCAAAAGTTCGCG
>CAVZCA010000002.1:0-1791468 GCA_963773725.1 uncultured Phycisphaerales bacterium | reverse complement strand
AGCCCCGCTGCTGGCGGCGCTCCAGCGGAGGCTTAAATTGTTGGCCATTTGCGGGCGCTCGCGACAGCCAGAATTTCAATTCAGGCAAGCCTTTAACGGAGCATTGTCATCCCGAGCGCAGCGAGGGATCTGCTTTTGACCACGATAAAAGCCGCCGCCATCATCCTCGGCAAAGAACTCCGCCTGGAATTCCGGCACGCGCGAGCTCCTAACCGCCACGGTCGTCTTCGCCCTGGTAGTAGTCGTCCTATTCAGCTTCGCTTTCGATCCCACCCCAGCAGAATCCCGCCGCTACGGCCCCGGCCTCCTCTGGATCGCCTTCCTCTTCGCCGGCTCCCTGATGCTCAACCCATCCTTCGCGCGCGAACAATTAAACGAAACCCTCGACGCCCTCCGCATGGCCCCCGTCTCGAGCTTCGCAATCCTTCTCGGAAAAATTCTCGCGAATTTCATCTTCATGTCCCGCAATTCGAGCCCAACTATCCGCGCATACAACAATCTCGGCGTCGTTCTGCTGAACATGGACCGGCACCAGGAAGCGTTCGACTCGCTGCAAAAAGCGGTAACGATCAAGCCCGACTATGCCGAGGCATGGAGTAATCTCGGCGATGCCCTAAGGAACCTGGGCCGCTCCGCCGAGCCGATCGTCGCGATCCGCCGGGCTTTGTCGCTTAAACCAGACGCCGCGGGGCCGGCCAATAATCTTGGATTGGTCCTCGACAGCGGGCCGGCCTGAAGAAGCGGTTGAAGCTTTCCGCCGCGCCATCGCCATCGACCCAGACGACGCCGAGCATTACAATAACCTCGGCAACGTGCTAAAGGACATCGGCCCTCACGATGAGGCAATCAAAGTCCTTCAGCATGCGATGGCGATCGACCCCGCCTACGCTTCGCCGCACAATAATCTGGCCATCGTTCTGATGAACATGGGCCAGCTCGATGAGAGCCTCAAAACCTATCGGCGTGCGGTCGAACTCGATCCGGCCAACCCATCGAATCACAGCAATCTGGTCTTCAGCCTCCACTATCTGCATGGCAATGACGGCGCAGTCACTCTCGCCGAAGTGCGCCGATGGAACTCAATCCACGCCGAACCGCTTAGGAAAAATCTCACTCCACATTCCAATAGCCGCGATCCAAACCGCAGACTCCGCATCGGATACATTTCCAATGATTTCCGCGAGCACTCCGTCAGCCGGTTTCTCCAGCCCCTGTTTCAAAATCACAACCATGAACAATTTGAAATCATCGGCTACAGCGACGCCTGGAGTCCCGATTCCATGACCGCTCTTCTGAAAGCTTCCACGGATCAATGGCACGAAATCCTGGGCAAGTCCGATCAGGCGGTCGCCGAAATGATTCGCGGGCACAACATCGACATTCTGGTTGACCTCATGGGCCACACCGCTCGCAACCGTCTGCTCGTCTTTGCCCACAAACCCGCCCCGGTGCAGATCAGCTATCTCGGTTATCCCGGCACCACCGGCCTGACCACGATCGATTATCGCCTCACCGACGTGCTGGCCGACCCTCCAGGGTTAACCGATCCTTTTCATTCCGAAGCATTGCTGCGATTACCAACCACAAACTGGTGTTTCGCCCCCCTCGAAAATCTTCCCGATGTCGGCCCGCTGCCGGCAAGCCAGGGCCGGCCGATCTGTTTCGCATCTTTCAACCGCCTCGCCAAGCTCTGCGCCACACACATTGGATTTGTGGGCCGCAACGCTTCGCGCAATCCCAAATTCGCGCCTGCTCCTCAAAGACCGTTCCTTGAACGAACAGACGGTTCGAGATCAGTTCCATAAAATCTTTGGCGAGTGCGAGATCGATCCGGAAAGATTAGAACTCGTCCGTCCCAAGAGAGATCGCATCGACCATTTTCGTTCCTACGCGCAAGCGGACATCGCTCTCGATCCATTCCCATACCATGGCACCACGACCACCTGCGAAGCTCTGTGGATGGGCGTTCCGGTTGTAACTCTTGTCGGCGCAACCCACGTCGCTCGCGTGGGAGTCAGCTTGCTGACCAACGTCGGGCTTCCGGAATTGATTGCCAAGACCGAAGAAGAATACGTGTCGATCGCCGCACGACTCGCAAATAACTTGCCAAGACTCGCGGAAATCCGTCGCACCCTGCGGAATCGGATGAAGTCGTCGCCGCTAATGAACGGCTCGCAATTCGCCCATGACATCGAGGCGGCATATCGCAAAGCGTGGCAACGCTGGTGCACCGGAGGCACGCCTCACGCAGTCCACTTATGAAAAACGCAAAACACTCCCGCCAATACCAGAAGAAAACCAAGCAGATAATTCCACTGCAGCTTTTCCTTCAGATAAACGGTTGCAAACGCGACGAACACCACCAGCGTGATCGCTTCCTGCACGATCTTCAATTGATACCCCGACCATCCTTCGAGGCTGCCAATCCGGTTGGCCGGCACCTGAAAACAATATTCAAAAAACGCGATCAGCCAGCTGACGAGGATCACCTTCCATAGAGTGTACTTCTCAAACTTCAGATGTCCGTACCAGGCGATCGTCATGAACGTGTTTGAAATGAACAGAAGAATGATGGTCTTCATCCGCAAGCCTCTCCATTACCATTGTGCTTCTTCAAACGGATTGTCCGATGCCCGGATCTTCGGCTTAGGCAACATGCCAATCATGATCTTGGCCAGCGAGGCATCACTCGACCCGCCAACCCGGATATTCAAAGCCGAAGACCGCACAAGCCAAGCCTCCGCCGCGATTGGATCGCGCTTGTTCTTCCCCATCTCCAGAAATTTGTCCTTCCGCAGCGCCCAGGGCGTAACAACCTGCACAAACCGCGACGGCGATCGAAACGCGAGTGGCTTGCCCGATTCCTCCGTCTCCATAAGCCCGGCCCGAATCGGCGTGGTCATCACCGCCACCGGATGTTTCTCGACTTCCGTCATCAGGGCATCAATATCCCCAAACGCCACCGCCGGCCGGGCCGCATCGTGCAGGATCACATGCGAGCATTCATCCGAAATCCGCTCCGCGGCCGCGGCAACCTGATCCACCCATTGCGGTCCCCCGGCGATCAGCTTAACCCCGGAAAAGCTCAAATGGGCCCCATATTTCCGCTTGGCTTCTTCAATTTGTTCATTCGCCACAACAAGTTGAATCTGCTTGACGTTATCACGATTAAGGAACATTTCGACGCTGCGGAGCAGGCATTCGCGCCCATCCACCTTCACAAAAGCCCCGGCCCCCTCAGCCCCGAGGCTTCCCGGAGCCGCCGTCAAAAGAACCACAGAAAACACAGCCATAAACCTCCCAGCAAGTCGTTCCATCATTCTCGCCAGGGCTCTATCGGTCAAGCAAGATTGACAGGGGGCGTGATGGTCTTAGAATCCCTTTCCCCATTGAAGCGCGGGCTCGTAGCTCAGTTGGTTTAGAGCGCGTCCCTGATAAGGACGAGGTCACAAGTTCGAATCTTGTCGGGCCCATTGAAATTCAACTCGCCGCATTCCTTCGGAGAATTTCCAGCAGGATAATGTGGGCTTGTGCCGCTTCATGATGCCGATGACGTCACCTCACTTTAGTGTTTGACGAGGTGGAGCTGTGGTTCAAGCGACTCCAGCAGTTTTTCGCGGGATTTTGAGAATTCATTGTAATCTGTGGCAGGGTGACTAAACGGCCGGGATTGAAGGAAGAGGGTTTCCGTCAGGGACGCGCCGCTACGCTCAAAATGAATCTCGGCGGCGGAATAGGGGTCGGAAATATTAGCGGCATTCGGCACGCCATCCATATCATAGCCGCTGGGAAGATCGATCTTACTGCAGACGTTGAGTCGCAATGGATAGGTATACTCGAAGGGCGTCAAGCGATGATCGACCGGTTGAGGAAGCAGCCAATATCTAGCTAAAAGTGCCGGCACAGAACCGACCATCTGGCCCGACAATGTGCGGAAGCAGTTGCGCATCATATAGCCAAGCTTCAAGCCAAGCGGCTTGGAAGGATCGTCCAAATTGTCGATCTTCAGACTATCCATCGCCACGGATGCTCCTCGCCCGGTGAGAAACTCATTCATCTGATTCAGGCGGTCCGCCGGAACTGTTGAGTCGAAGAAATACCGAAATGCGGTCGCTTCAGCGCCGTTCAGCGATAATTCATCAACGACTGACGCGCTGCCGGCGTCCGAGATGGAGACCACTTGGGTGCTATTGGCGGCGTAAGCATCGGCGGGGTAGTCGGGGATCTGTATGAGTCCCGGGTTCGTGGGATCGAGCAATAGCACTTGATGATTTGCCAGCCCCATGGGTATGCCGGATTGAACATTACTTAATTTATCGGTGCAGTCTATGAAGCCGGTGGGCATCAGCGATGGTACGCAAACAATCATGTGAGTGAATTGATCGAGCGACGGCAAGTCGGGTTGGATGGTCTGGTGGAAGTTGGCGACTGCAAGATTCGCCGGAATGGATGCGGCCCTTAACAACTGCAGCAGCAATATGGAATGGTCCTTACAATCGCCGTATTTGTTGTGAATGATGTCAGCGGCCGAGTTGGGTATGCGCCCGCCGCCCGAATTCGATTGCGGTGTATGTGTAGTCATGTTGCACGTATTTGGCAATCGCAGCGACTTTTTGCGCGTCGGATGAAATGCCGCGCGTGAGTTGTTCACTCAATGCGGTGACACTGGGGGCGGGATCCATCAGTCCGGATATAGAATCGAGATATTCCTTTGCGACACCTTCCCAGGTCAAATCTTTATCGCCCAGTGCGACATATGGCAAGAACGTGTCGAGCAGCGGTTGCTGCGACTCATACCGATACTGCGGCAAAGGCGAAAGCGACCAGCACAATCCCTTATCGACGGGCTTGGGGGGAAATCCGACTGACTGCACGGATTTGACCGAGTCCGTCTTCCCGGTGAGATAGACGGCCTCCATTCCGCCGGGCTCGCTCGCGCAGATCAATTCAAATGTATATGGCATCTTCGAGGGTGGGGAAATATCTTCGCGAGTGACCAGAATTTCGATGGTATCGTTGGCCTTGAGCCCCGACACCGGTATATCCAATACCTTTCGGAAGCTATGTGATTCAGCCTGGTTTTCGTCGGTTACAAAACAATGCGAAACGTCCGTTGTCGCAACTGATCTGCCTTGGTCATCCCGGACCTCCAGCTTATTGAGATAGATGCGCTCAGACAGGGAATCGAATGGGAATTCAAATTTGGAAAATTTTTCCACGCCGTGCTGGTTCAAGACTTTGATCAAGCGATACTCGCTGGTCTTCAAATTTTTGTTGGGGACAAACGAAATCGCGGTAATGTGCCGTACATACCAGGCGTCTTGCGATATATCCGGGGCCGGCAGTGGGTGAACCGGATCGTCGCTCAACAGGTCCGAGGGTATTTCGACAGGGTCGATCGGCTTTTTAATGATGGAGTTATCGCCTTCTCCCAATTTGGCGGATGACAGGTCGATCCACTTCTTAAAAGTTTCGTTGTTGGGGGCCTTTTGTTGGCCTGTTTCGAAAGAATCCTTCGCCTGCCGATAAGAATTCAATCCGAACTGCGCCTCACCGAGGACCAGATAGGTTGCAGCGTCATCGCTGCCGGATGCGATGAGTTGCCGCGCTATTTTTGCCGCTTCGTCGAATTGACGATCGTCAACCAGAACCAGGGCGAGATTTATTCCCACGCGCACATTTGCGGGTTCTTTGGCCCACCTTTCCCGCAGCAAGTCTATCGCGCGGGCGAATTGGCCCTTGTTGTCATACAGCAGCGCCAGATCGATGCTGACGGACTCGGAATTCGTCTTGGCCAAATAAGACTTTGCCTCGGCGATGGCGTCATCGGTTTTGCCTTGTTTTTGAAGTAAAAGCAGATATTGACGAAAGGCTAAATCATCGCGGAAATCGGTGGCGAACAAGTTGTGATATGTCGCCGCGGCGCTATGGGGATCATTCAACAGACCCTGGAGTCTGGCCTGCGCGGCCAACAGGGTTGACTGTTTGGGAAAAAGCCGCAACCCTCGATTCGCGGCGTCCAGGGCGTTGCGGTAATTTCCAATTTCTTCGTCGGCTCCGATCAGATTGGTTGCGACATTTAAGTCGGGGGAACAATCAAGAGCTGCGGCGAAGTAAATAGCCGCTTTGGCGAACTGCTTCCCATCTTCGTATTGTATCCCAATATTATTGAGCAGAAGCATTTGGGATTTCCCGGCTTCTTTGCTGAGGGGAGCGGACGATCCCCCGGATTTCTGCTGCAGGTGAATTTGATCGGCCAACGCCGACAAATTCTGAATTTCCGCGGGAATTGACGTTTCGGCATGAAGGATATAAGCGAATCCCGTCCGCGCGAGAATCTTGTAGAACCCCGTCAATTTCACTCCTTGATCAACGTGGCTTACTTCGAATGAATACGCGTCGACCCCGTCGTTTGAGGATTGGTGAATATTTGTCGCATCGTCAAGGGAAACCTGGTGCATAACACAAGCGGCGCGGGCAATGTAATTGATGGGCGGATTTAGCTCGCCAAGCCGGAACGCCTGGAGCGTGAAGAACGTCGCCTCCGATCGGACACCGCACAAGATTGCGCTGGGAAGTTTCTTTGCGATGGACGCTGATCGCCGCCATCCGAGGTTGCTTAAGTCCATTGAAACCCCGAAATCGTCGGAATCGAACGTTGTAAGCATTTCTTCCTTGCGCACGGCGGGCGTCGCCTCCCGGTCGGGTTGAATCAGATGGAAGCGTGCCCACATGCTCTCGGCTTCGCTGCGGATGTTGGCTTCATCTCCAACGGCGCCATATAGAACCAACTGATATAGATACCCATGCAACGCGGAGATCCAGAACGCATAGGACAAATGAACGCCGTGAATCTGCGCGCACATAGAGGCGAACGCCGTCAACTCCATTGATTGTTTTCGGCTGTCGATCGAGGACTTGGCAATCATCCGCGACCGATTGAAGTTTGTTCATGGCAATCTCGGCCAGCGCATCACTCGGCAACTGCAATCCGGGGCGTTCCGCAATCACCAAAAAATACATCTGTGGCAAAAATCTGGAATACATGAGGCAAGAGGCTGGATTGAACTTCTTGGCGTCCATGCTGATCCACGGGCCCCGGAGAATCAAAATTGAAATTAAACTCATCAAATACGATGGCATTGCCAAACGAGTTTGCCCCCGAGATGGTTGCGGCAGAAGCAGGCGTTCCAGTCGCGGTGTTTGCTGCAATCGCGGGAAACGCTGCTGAGGGTGGCGATTGCGGAGTCCGCCCAGCAAGCAGCGAGATTGAGGCCAGAAGTGCTGCACTAAGCATCGCCAATGACATGCCGGCGATCGACATTCCTAGATCTCGCGCCGGCTGATTGTGGGCGCGACGGATGCCCAATATCCCTAGTGCGATGGCCAGTACGCCGGATATCAACGGTAAAGCGCCAATCGGCAAAGCGCCAGCGCGATCTGACTGACCCCCAACGCCCGGGTGAACACGGGAATCAAAGAAATGCACGATAGGATTCCAAGCACCAGGCTCGCAATCGCTTTGCCATTGGCACGCAATGGCAGTCGGGAAGGCGCGACGTTGCTTCCTTGCAATGGTGCGTACCCCGGCGTGAACATCTGGCCACATGCTGTGCATTGAATTGGCCGCACGACGAATCGCGGGTCATAGCTGTTAAGTTGACCGCATTTCGGGCAATTGGTTTGTGGCGGTCCGGGCATAGGCTCCCTTTTATATGAATCCGACCAATGATCGGCTTATTCTAACCGGGATGCTCCAAATGGTCTCATTTGTAACCAGCGACAAGTATTCGCGGGATTTCAGAGTTTCTGAACCACGTCGTGCGCAGTTATTGGTGTTGCCGGCTGGACCATTCCGCTGGCGCGGCCGAGGAGGTTGCGCGGCGATGGACAGGAACATTCGCCTACCGCTTCACAACGTCTCTTCCCAAGCTATTGTTACGCTGAGTGGCAAAGACAATTGCCCGTGAAATTAATTATCCCCGCTACGTCACAATGATGGGTGGGACTTTGGTTCGTCAATTTACTTGCGAGGCTTTTGACAGGTGGAAGATGCATAAAATCACTTTCGCTTCGGCACTCGTTCTGGTGCTGTATTCCGCATCCTATTCGCAAATAGTCCCATCGGGGCCGGATATTCGCAAGTTTGAACTGACTCCGGCCGAACCGGTCGTGCCGGCTCTTAAATTTAAATTGCTTTTTGACCGGCAGTCGGACCTAGGCAATGCCGCAATTCTCTATCTCAATGCGATCCTGCTCATGGATCCCAATGCGCCAATCAAAGCGGGCGAGGCGATGACGGCATACAACTCCGGCGATATGAAAAGTTTCGGTTCGATCACGGATTCACTGGAGATGCCGGATCTTTTCAGGGAACTCAATCTTGCCGCACGCCGGGAAGGTTGCGACTGGGATCCGCCATCTCGTGAGATGGGAGGACAAACCTTGCTTCCGCAATTGGCTCCACTGCTCAACATTGCAAAGATCCTTAAAGTCCGTGCGCTGCGTCAAATCCAACTGGGAAAAATCACCGACGCACTATCCACCCTGCGCCTGGGTTATGAACTTGCAAATAAGGTCGGGCGCGAACCCATGAAGATATCGGGCTTGGTCTCACTTCGCATGATGGAAATGGCTGACGACGGTTTAGCTTTGTTTATGAATCAGCCCGATGCGCCCAATCTCTATTGGCCATTGGCCTGTTTTCCCGAGCGCCGGCCGATTATTCGGATTGACATCGACGGGGCCCGGAACTGGGGGTCTGCCTATCCGTCGCCAGCCTTGGCATACGAAGCTGGGCAAGACCTTTCGGCAGGTCAATGGCAGTCAAAACTGGGCGGTGACGCCGTGCAAAACACCAGCGCCCAGCTCAAGGAACGCGCACAGCGGTGGTACGCGGAATCTCATCAAATCAGTTCCGAACAGGTTGCCAAGCTTAATACCGCCGTGATCCTGGGCAACTTCGATTACTATGAAGGGGAAATTTTCGGCGACGAAATGGCGAAATTGCAGGGACTTGCTTATCCCGTGTTGCTGATCAAATCCCGTGATTTTGACGATTTGAAAACGAGATTGAACAACGAACAACCCCTCAACCCTTTCATCATGAAAGGCCCGATCGAACTACATCGTATCGTCTGGCGATACGCTTACACTGACCGCCAAATAGCCGGACTGACATTGGTGGAGGCCATTAACTGCTACGCCGCGACTCATGATCACCGTCTACCTCAACGGCTTGCGGATATCACCGACCTCCCCGTCCCCAGTAATCCCGCGACGGGAAGACCATTTGAATATCAACTGCAAAACGACGTCGGCATCATTTCTGACTCTCAGTCCGACGAATCGCTCACGTATTCCATTGTGATTCGTAAATGAACTTTGGAGGTACGAGCGACATTTGCATTGCTGAGTCGGCTCTAATCGGTGTTGCGGCTCGCGCTATTAGGCTGCCGAATATTCAGGGCGTCACGTGCATGAGATCTCGTGCGAAGGTGACCCGGCCGTCGTAACTGTGACGGATCGAGGCGAGCACGGCTTCCTGCGCCTGTCGATGGATGGATTCAAATGCGTGAGTAGTAATGCGCCGACGTGTGCGGCAGCGGCAACTTCGCCGATTGCTTTCGGAGGGGTGTGCAGGGAATAAAGGATTGCAGGTGATCCCGGCGGATCGAGCACAACGGTATTGAAAACGAGCAGATCGCAGTGATCGGCGATGAGGCGAAGATTGTCCAATCCGAACTTATCAATGTCGCCGGTGAAAATCACACTGCGGCCTTTGTAATCAACACGATAAATGATGGCCGGAGCGTCGAAATGATGACCGGCGATGGCGCTGATCGTAAGTCCGTTTTGGTCGAGCAATACTTGCGGCTTGGCGCCGGGCCGAAGCCTGGCGTCTACGTCGGTTGCAACGATCGTCATACGCGCGGAAAAATCGGAGAGGTAGGCCCAGGCGCCCTGGTTGCCGAAAAGTAAATCGACGAACCGTTTTGTGGATGGGAACGGTCGTGCGCCGGTGGGGCCGAAGATTTGAAAATGAACGGAGCCGGCGCCGTCGACGGCGCGTGCCAGCAGAATGCCGGGCAGTTCACCGGTGTGATCGATATGCAGATGCGTGAGCAGAATCAGATCGAGGTGGTCAAGCGAGAGGTTGGCTTGGCCAAGCCGAGTGAACGCGCCGGAACCTGCATCAATGAGAACCCTCGGCGTGCCGTCAAGTGAGAGGACAAAACAGGTCGAGGCGCGGCCAACGGCACCGGGGCCACCCGAACCTAAGACGAGCAAGTCGAGTGGCGCGGTTGGCGGTGCTGCCAAGGATGTTGCCGATGCGGCGGCTTGCGGCGGTACATATGCCGGCACGCATCCGGTTCCGATCACGAGGCAGACCACTGCCAGCATTCTGCAAATCCGCGGGACCGACATTGATTTCCTCTTCCCGGCGTGTCTCCAAACCAGCAAATATAGCAGCTGGGTGATCTTTTTTCAGGAAGCGTTAATCGTACGAGTTCGCGCCTACCTCGATTCGGCGATGGTCGCCCAATTGTTCGCGGAGAATCCGATTTCAGCGTGAGCGAAATGAAATCATTTCTGAACTAGAACTGAATCCAGAGCGCAACATTTGCCGGCCTTAGGCTCTTCCGAGTTGGCTGCCCGTTTATCTTTAGAATGTCGCGATTCCATGCGAAATCGGATATATGAGAATCTAGGAGTTTGCGCCGGCCGTAACATCGTCCTCAGCGCTGTCGATCGCATGCCATAGTTGACTCTGCTTTTTTCCATTCCTAGTGTACGCCGAGTGATACAGAATCCCCGCCGCGTCTATAGGCAACGTAGGGCATGTCGGCACTCAGGGAATATTTCGCAGCTTCGAGCGGGCTTTGCTAGCCTCGAAGACGCCTAGCTCTCGGGAGCGACAGATTATGTCGGACGTGATAAAAGATTCCCCGCCAGAAAATTGGACGAATTGCTTGCACAGATATGGATTCACCGCGTTGGCCGTGTTGACCGCGGTCGATTTATTCGGCTGTGGCGCAAAGCCGCCCGAGGCGCAGACGCCTCCTCCGCCCGCCGTGACAGTCGCCTATCCGGTACAAAAAGAAGTCATCGAATGGGACACCTATACCGGCTATCTGCAAGCGCCGGAGTCGGTCAATTTGGCCGCCCGCGTCAGCGGGTTGATCACCGAGGCGCCGTTCGTCGAGGGATCGATCGTCAAAAAGGGAGATGTGCTTTTTGTGATCGACGATCGGCCGTTCAAGGCTGATCTGGACGCGAAGCTTGCCGACCAGCAGAAAGCCGAAGCGCAGCAGGCCATCGCCAAAATAACACTTAATCGGTTACAGGGCTTGCGGAAGGATGAAGCGGTTTCGCAGCAGGACCTCGACAACGCCAATGCGAACATCGATCAGGCCAACGCCCAGCTCGCCGGCGCAATAGCGGCCGTCGAAGCGTCCCAGCTCAATCTGGAATGGTGCAAGGTCCTCTCGCCGATCGATGGCCGCGTCAGCAACAAGCTGGTGACGGTCGGCAATCTCGTCAACGGCGGGCCAGGGCCAGGCAACGCTCCTCACGACCATCGAATCGGTCGACGCCGATGTATTGCTACGTCGATATCGACGAGCATTCGGTGCTGAAATATCAAAAGCTGGCATTTGAGAAAAAACTTGCCAACGCCCGCGATGGAAAAGTTCCCTGCTATGTTCAGACTGAGCAATGAAACTGGATTCCCGCACGGGGGAGTCGTCGACTTCGTGGATAACCACGTCGATCCCACCACCGGCACTCTGCGCGAACGCGGCGTTTTGGAAAACAACTCGGGCTTGCTGATCCCCGGATTTTTCGCCCGCCTCTGCATCCCCGGCAGCGATCGATATCAGGCGCTGCTGGTGCCGGATATCGCCATCGGCAATGACCAGAACCGGCGCATCGTGCTGGTGGTGAACAAAGACAATATCGTCGAGGCACGCGTCGTTGAACCAGGAGCGCTCTTTGGCGGGTTGCGATCCATCACCTCCGGACTGAATCCCGACGACCTCGTCATCATCAATGGACTGATGCACGCCCGTCCCGGCGCGACCGGTCGCCCCGACCGAGCAGGCGATCAAGATCGATTCCGCCGCATTTTCCGATCCCGGGTCGGGCGGCGCAAGACGATTCCGTCAACCGAAGCAATTTCTCCTGACGAGCCCGCAAATTCAGCACCATCCACTGAACCAGCCACCCAACCCACGACGGGAAACGGACAATGAAATTCGCTCACTTCTTTATTGAGCGCCCGGTCTTTGCCGGCGTGCTTTCCATCGTCACGATCATCGTCGGCGCGATCGCGATCTTCACGCTGCCGATCGCGCAGTATCCGGAGATCGCGCCCCCGACAGTCACCGTCAGCGCCAGTTATCCCGGTGCCAACGCCAAGACCGTCGCCGAAACCGTCGCCACGCCGATCGAGGAGCAGATCAACGGCGTCGAAGGCATGATCTACATGTCCAGCCAGAGCACCAACGACGGCAACATGAAGTTGACCGTCACCTTCAAGCTCGGCACGAATCTGGATATCGCCCAGGTGCAGGTGCAAAATCGCGTGGCGATCGCCCAGCCGGTGCTTGCCATCGGACGTGCAGCGCGCGGGCATCGTCGTGAAAAAGGCGTCGCCCGACATCACGCTGGCCGTGGCGATCTATTCCCCCGACGGCAGCCGCGATCCGCTATACCTGAGCAATTACGCCACCCTCCAGATCAAGGATGAACTCGCGCGCCTGCCCGGCGTCGGCGATATCTTCATCTTCGGCGCGCGCGATTATTCGATGCGCCTCTGGCTGAATCCCGAGCAGTTGGCCGCGCGAAGCCTCACCGCCGGCGATTTCATCAAAGCGGTGCAGGAGCAGAACGTGCAAGTCGCCGCCGGCATTGTCGGCGGCCCGCCGCTCCCGCCTGGCACGGCCCCGTTTCAATACACCGTCAACGCCCAGGGGCGGCTCGTCGATCCCAAGCAATTCGGCGAAATCATCATCAAGACCGGCGCCGATGGAAGCCTCACGCGCGTCAAAGATGTCGCCCGTGTCGAGCTGGGTGCGGCCGATTACACCACGACCACCCATTTCAACGGGCTTCCCGGCCGTCGGCATTCCCGATCTTCCAGTTGCCCGGTTCCAACTCCATCGCCACCGCCAACGCGATCTACGCGAAGATGGAGGAGCTGAAGAGATATTTCCCCAAAGGGGTCGATTACTCGATTCCCTATGACACCACCATCTTCGTCCGCGACAGCATCAAGGACGTCGTCAAAACGCTCTTCGAAGCCGTCGGCCTCGTCGCCCTGGTCGTGCTGGTCTTCCTGCAAAGCTGGCGGGCGTCGCTCGTGCCGCTGCTGGCGATTCCAGTCTCGCTGATCGGCACGTTCGCGGTCATGGCGGTCTTCGGATTTTCGCTGAACAACCTCTCCCTGTTCGGCCTGGTGCTGGCGATCGGCATCGTGGTGGATGATGCCATCGTCGTCGTGGAAAACGTGGATCGCTGGATCGAGCATGGCCTTTCGCCGCGCGACGCCGCTTACAAGGCCATGGAGGAAGTCACCCCCGCGGTCATCGCCATCGCCTTCGGCCTCACCGCCGTCTTCGTTCCCGTCGCTTTCATCAGCGGAATCACCGGACAATTTTATCGCCAGTTCGCTCTCACCATTTCCTTCTCCACGCTCCTGTCCGCATTCAACTCCCTGACCCTC
The DNA here is from genome assembly GCA_963773725.1 of uncultured Phycisphaerales bacterium. Classification (GTDB taxonomy): domain Bacteria; phylum Planctomycetota; class Phycisphaerae; order Tepidisphaerales; family Tepidisphaeraceae; genus PALSA-1353. The sequence continues at coordinate 1,777,742 of CAVZCA010000002.1, read as the reverse complement.
AGCCCGGCGCTGGCCGCCCTGATCCTCAAACCCCACGCGGCGAAAAGAGACTGGCTGACCCGCCTCATCGACCTGATCCTGGGCTGGTTCTTTCATCTGTTTAACCGCGGGCTGGAAAAAGTGAACTCCGGTTACGTGAGTATTCTGAAGCACGTCGTGCGGCTGTCGATTGTAGTCCTCGCCGTCTATTTCGGTTTGATCGCTCTGACCTATTTCGGATTTAAAACGGTCCCGCTCGGGTTCATTCCGCAGCAGGACCAGGGCTATCTGATCGCCGCCGTGCAGTTGCCCGATGCGTCATCGATCGATCGAACCGACGCGGTGGTCGAGCGCCTGACCGCAATCGCCAGCAAAATCCCCGGAATTCACGACACGATTCGGCGTCACCGGATTCAATCTGCTCACCGGCACAAACCAGACCAACACCGCAACGATTTTCCTGCCGCTCGATACGTTTGACGAACGCGCCGGCAAACCCGCCGAATCCGCCGACGGCGCTGACCGGTCATCTGATGGGCGCGTTCAGCCAGGTGCAGGAAGCATTTTCGCTGGTCTTTCCCCGCCCCCGGTGCGCGGCATCGGCCAGGCGGGCGGATTCAAGATGCAGGTGGAAGATCGGTCCGGCCTCTCGACGCCGCAGCAGCTCGAAGCCGCCACCGACGCCCTGATCGCCGATGCACGCAAAGATCCCCGCATCACCTCCCTCTTCAGCACGTTCCGCGCCAGTGTTCCGCAGCTATACGCCAACGTCGATCGAACCAAGGCCAAGAAGGAAAATGTCGCCGTCACCGATATTTTCCAGGCGCTGCAGGTCTATCTCGGAAGTTATTACATCAACGATTTCAACTATCTGGGCAGAACCTTCAAGGTGGTCGCCCAGGCGGACGCCCCATTTCGCGCCCATGCCGCCGACGTCGCGCAACTAAAAACCCGCAATGCTTCGGGCGCGATGGTGCCGCTTGGGACGATGATGGAGTTGAAAGACATCACCGATGCCGACCGAATCAATCGCTATAACCTTTATCCATCAGCCGAAATCAACGGCGCCGGCGTTCCGGGCGTCAGCAGCGGCCAGGCCATCGAGATTATGGCGAACCTGGCGCAGAAAGACCTGCCCTCCGGCTTCACCTACGAATGGACTGAGCTTGCCTATCAGGAAGAAACCGCCGGCAACACCGCGCTCTTCATTTTCCCGCTTTGCGTTCTGTTCGTCTTCCTTACCCACTCCGCCGAATACGAAAGCTTCGCCCTCTCCTCGGCCATTATTCTGATCGTGCCGATGTGCTTGCTGTGCGGCATCGCCGGCGTCTACTTCCGCGGACTGGACGACAATATCTTCACGCAGATCGGTTTCGTCGTGCTTGCGGGCATGAGCGTGAAAAATGCCGTGCTGATCGTCGAGTTCGCCAAGCAGCAGCAGGAGCACGATCACAAAATGCGCGCCGCGGCGGCCGCCATCGAGGCAGCCCGGCTCCGGCTGCGTCCGATCCTGATGACCAGCTTCGCCTTCGTCTTCGGCGTCCTGCCGCTCCTGATCGCCACCGGCGCCGGCGCGGAAATGCGCCAGGCCTTGGGAACCGTCGTCTTCTACGGAATGATCGGCGTCACCTTCTTCGGCCTCTTCCTCACGCCGGTGTTTTACACGGTCATCCGCAAATTAACCGGCGATAAGCCAATCATCGCCCCGGGACAGAACCAGGCATCCGAGACAGAACCGCAGACCGGGCCATGAGATCGCATCGCCGGTTCTTGCTTGGCCCGCTATAATCCCACCATGCCCGAAGAAATCAGCGCCGACATCCCAGCCGGCGTTGCAGACCCAGTCGATTTCCCCAGACTCCCCTCAATCCGATTGCTCATCATCCTGATCGTCTGCCTACCCGTGGCAATCGCCTCGACGATATTGGTCCTCATTTCCACCGACGCCAATCGGCGGATCGCCGGGCAGCTTCGCAATGAATTGATCGATGAAGCCAACTCGCGCGTCTCCGATGAGATTGAAACATACCTGGGAGATGCCGTTCGTGTGAGCGATCATTACACGCGGCGGCTAAAAAACGGACAACTGCGGCCAACAGATCTCGCAGCCTGGCAGCCATTTTTATTTGACGACCTCGCGACCCATGCCCACGTGGCATCGATTTGCTTTGGAAACCCCGCGGGAGATGCGGTTTATTTGCAGCACGCCCACAACCGCCTGGAATTGGGATTTGCTGATGGATCGCGGAATTGCCGTACGCTGGAATATTCCGCTGATGCCTTTGGAAAAATAGACCGCCAAACGCCGCTTCGGGATTTCACATACGATCCACGATTAAGGCCGTGGTATGAGGCCGCGATGAAGAGCGATGGGCCGATCTGGACGCCGATCTATTTCTGGTTTGGCAGCCAGGGAGTGGCATCAGAGACGGGAACGGGATACACACGCGCGATTCGCGGCGCTGATGGTTCCCTCTCCGGCGCCCTCGTCGTGGATGTGACGCTCTGGTCGCTCAGCAATTTTCTCAGCCGACTGCCCCTGGCGCAGTCCGGATACGTTTATCTGGTGGATAACCAGGATCGATTGGTTGCTTCTTCGATAGGATCGGTCGTTTCGGCAAAGGGAGAGCGAATAGCCCTGAGCGAATCAGACAATCCGGGCGCTGGCGCAGTGGCCGCGATCTTGGACAGAACGATCAACGATGGTCGCAAGGTATCCCTTTTCCAGTCCCAAGGACTCCAGATTGACAGCCAAGCCGCCTGGGCGACGATCGCGCCGCTGAGTCCCTATTCCGGCATCCACTGGCGCATCATCACCGTCGTTCCCGATTCCTCGATCATGGCTTCGACCCGGCAAACCCAACATGATTCAATCCTGCTCGCGATCGCAACCGGGCTTGCAGCTCTTCTGCTCGGCCTCTGGCTCTCGCGCCGGCTCGCGAAGCCTCTGATGCGCCTCGCGGATCACGTGCAACGCGTGGGCGGCGGCGATTTTGACAGCAGGCTCACGCTCGGTGGCGCAAAAGAACTCCGCGATCTGTCCAACGAAGTGAATCGCATGGCGTCGGGCCTGCGGCGTCGATTGGAATTGGAGCAATCCTTCACGCTGGCGACCCACGTCCAGAAAAGCCTGTTGCCGCTGGAGCCGCCAATCATTCCGGGAATCGATCTGGCCGGGCAAAGCCGATACTGTGAATCAACCGGCGGCGACTATTACGATTTCATAGACATCGCGACCATCCCCGAGGGAAAAACATTGATCGTAGTCGGAGATGTCATGGGCCACGGCATCGGGGCGGCCCTCTTGATGGCCACCGCGCGAGGCTCTTTGCGAGGAGCAATCGCCTGCGGAAACTCGCTCGGCGAATTAATGACCCGCGTGAATCACGTCCTGGCCAAAGACGCCCGGCACGGGATGTTCATGACGATGTCGATGCTGACGATCGATCCCGTCGCCGGAACCGCCTCTTGGACAAGTGCCGGCCACGATCCTCCAATCGTGTACGACCCCAAAACCGATACGTTCCGCGAACTGGAAGGCGCGAATATCCCGCTGGGAATCATGGACGGAACTAATTATCCGAATTTCAAATGCGATTCCCTGAATTCAGGCTGCGTCGTGGTCGTTGGCACCGACGGAATCTGGGAAGCGCGAAACGAGCAACGCGAAATGTTTGGCAAGGAGCGGTTGATGGAAGTCATTCGCGCCGCCGCATCAGGATCAGCCAAGGAGATGGCAAAAAAAATCGAGACAACCCTGGCAGCTTTCGTGGGACACGCACGTGTGCTGGATGATGTGACCTTCGTGATTGCCAAACTGACGGGCGAATCGAGTGAAATGCTCAAAGGGAATTAGCTTTAGGAATATGATGGCGGTGGGGGAGCTGCGGCACGCATGATTCGTGCCCGCGATTTTCAAGAGGATAAACATGACCGTGCGCAAATTGGGATGGTTAGGCGTCCGGACCCAGAAATCAGCGGCCATGACCGCGTTTTGCCGCGATGTCCTCCAACTCGAACCGATCCTGGATCGCCCAAACGCAACATGGTTCAAGCTGGCCGACGGAACGCAATTTCATGTTTATGGTGCGGGTGATGAAGACCACAAGTTTTTTGGTTCGGGTCCGGTCGTCGGATTCCAGGTCGACTCATTCGCCGCTGCGCACGCGATTATGGTGAAAGCAGGCATCGAATTTCTTTATCCAGAACCCCAGCGCGATGGCGGAAAAGCATGGCAACATTTCCGCGCACCGGATGGAAACATTTACGAGATCATCGGGCCGGATGATTTGGAGCCGAGCCGGTCGCCCGCGCAATAGAGGTCCGCGGCAATCGTTCTTACTTCTTTGAATTTCTGACCCGCACATGAGATCACTTGGCGTGACAATGATGGATACATCGGCCACTCACGCGACGGCATTGTTGTTGGCAGTCGCTCTGATCGTTTCGTCGCCGGGGTTCTACCGCGTTCTTTACTTTATTAGCATCGGTTACGGTTACGCCGTCGCGATGATCGCGGTAGCTATCTTTGTGATGTTCAGCGGATGGCATTCGGCGGCGACCACTACACAGCTAACGTTATTGCTGATCTACGGCTTGCGGCTCGGCACCTTCATTCTGTTGCGGGAACGAAAAGCACCCAAATATCGAGACCTTATCGGCCCCGTGATGAATCCGCCACTGGTGGCAAGGGCCGGCATTTGGATTGCCGTCTCGTTGCTGTATGTCGCGATGACATCGCCGGCGTGGTTGGTGGCGGCTGCCGAATCGGTAAAACTTGCCGGCTGGTGGGGCATCGCACTGATGGCCTGTGGCCTTTTCCTCGAGGCCGAGGCGGATCGGGAAAAATCCGCATTCAAACGGCGACAGCCCGATCGATTCTGCGACGTCGGACTCTACCGATTTATTCGACAGCCTAATTATTTCGGCGAAATTCTTTTCTGGACCGGAAACTTCCTCGCAGGGCTGCCCTATTTCGGCCTGGCATGGCAATGGCTTCTCGCCGGCGCAGGTCTTCTCCTGATCGTGCTGATTATGCTCGGCGAAGGCAGGCGGCTGGAGGAATCCCAGGAGCAACGCTATGGCGCGATCGAAGAGTTTGGCATATACCCAGCGCGTGCCGATTTTAATTCCCCTGGTTCCGATCTACTCGCTCAAACGCCTTCCCCTACGCCTTGGTTGACTGACTGATTGTCGAATTTTGTTGGCGGCATCAGCGAGGTTTGCGTAAGATTCCAACGAAATAAATGGAGGAAAACACCTCTTCCGGGAGATCCGCCATCCCCTCCAATCATCCCCCAATAGTTAAGCGGACCTTGATGCTCATCACCGGCGTTGCGTCGTATTAGCGAATCGACTTCTGCTCGGAACAGGCCTTCGCCGGCGCGTTGACGGCTGGCGACGCGGTGCAGGCTTGGTGCTGCGTGGCGAATCCGCGACGTTTGTCCTTTCTGCTTTTAACCTCGATATCTGGTCTGATGATCGCGCATCAGAATCGTCAACTCCGCAAATCGCACAAGACCATCTCGCAACGCGATTGGCGAAATTTCTCGTCAGCGAATCCGAGCTTCATCGTCACGTACGCCGCAGCGCATTCGCGGATCACGCCGAAACGCGCCAAGGACCAAGCTACAGTCTGGGGTTTGAGCCCTGGGTGGAAGGTGCGGGCCGATTCATGCGACCTGATTCCTGGGATGGAACAGATTGCACCGATCAGCCTGATCCCGCGGTGAACCTACTTTTGAAAATCGTCTGCCGCCTCGATTCCAACGGCGGCGCGGACCTCTGGGTGCGCGTCAATCACGTCGGCATCGACGGCGTACCCGTTCAGGAGATGTTGTCGCGATTGGAAGCGGCCTGGGGTTTGCGCGGTCAGGTTATCTATCCCACGCCGCAAGCCTTTGCTCCTCATATCACGCCGCGAAAATGCCCCGGTCGCGATGAACTGATCGAGCTGCAGGCGTTCCTCGATTTCAATCCGCTTCTCGACTGGCGAAAACGCCAAAACGCCCAGCTATCGGAACCGATGACCGTCTCAGCCGCCATTCTCTGGTGTTTGGCGTGGCGTGAACCGTTCTCTCGCCTTTACATGGGAACAACCGTCGAGCTTTCGCAGACGAACGAATTCGGCCGCGGCGTCGGCATTGTCGTCGTTTATCCACGGGATTATGTCTCCCGGCCAAATGGCATGAACGATTACGTGCGCGACTTCAATCAACAACTCGATCAAACGCGGCGACGAGCCAGCAGCTCCATCAAAACGCTGGACGCCGCCGCTCTCATTCCGCCAAAACTCGAAACCGAATTGCTACGCCACGCGCTAGAGCAGGGGGGCTCCGCATTCGGAAGTTTCGCGCTCTCGATCCTTCGGGATGCCAAAGTATTTGGCGCTCCGATCGCCGACGTCGGCCACGCGGACGGATTTCTCGCCCTTGGCAGCATCGCGCTTCCCACCGGCGACGGCAAACGAGTCGGCTGCATCACCATCAAAGGTCCGCCAGCGAGGATCAGCAAATATCCCGCGATTATTGAGCAGGTCATTGAGCAATGCCGAGTGGATGTCCCGGAATCGAGCACGCCAAAACGCCTATATCAAACAGGGACTATCTAGTGTATAATCAATGACACACCCGCGGACATTTTGTTCGATGGGCTGCGGAGAACGATGGTCCGGAATAACCAATGACAACTCTTGCAAGAAAATTTGAACCGGTGTTGGAACGGGTAGGCGTCAAGGAACGAGCCAAGATCGAAAAACATCTGGCTCTCTGCGACGCGGAGGCCTCGGTCGCCCATGGCGAGCTCTGGCGCAGGGTCGCCGCCATCCTTGGTGAACTTGCCCCGCTCTCCATGCAATCGGCGGGCAACAACACCTGGAGATTCTTCGTCGCCGACGGCAAATACCGCATGCAGGTCTTCGCCCTGGAAGACCCTCTCGACGGCATGCTTCGCATCTATCTCCCCGACGTGCTGGCCGAATCCGTCAAGGGCAAAATCCTGGTCAAAACCGCCGTCCCTCAAACCTACGCGGTGGCCGGCTCCGGGACCAAATTAAAGATCGAATCGCTCGGCGTCGGAGAAGCCGCCGAGGCCCCGCCCCATTACAAGCACATGCTCGGATGGAATCGCAAAGCGCTCCGGCTGAGTCTCTCGACAACAGAGACCGACGAAAAGCTCGATGCAGCGGTCCAGGCCATGGCGACGCTTGCTGCAAAGAAATGGGCGCCAGCCGCCGGAACCGCAACCCCCGGCTGATCCCCGCCTGAATCAGGCCGATTGATCGCATTATCGAAATAAAAAAAGCGGGGTCACAAGTGTGGCCCCGCTTTCTCTTTTTACTTGATCGACAATCAATATCGGCTGCGGCCAAATCCGCTGCCTCCGCCCTTGCCGCTGCGGCCACCGCCGCCTCCACCACCACCGCCGCCATATCCGCCGCGACCACCGCCGCCGCTCGAGGGGCGACTCTCGCGTGGCTTGGCTTCATTCACGGTCAATGCCCGGCCATCCATTTGGGTGCCGTTCAAGGCCGTAATGGCCGCCTGGGCTTCCTGATCGCTCCCCAGTTCGACGAAACCAAAACCCTTGCTGCGGCCGGTATCCCGGTCGCTGATCACTTCAGCCGACTGAATCGTGCCGTGCTGGCCAAAGAGTTCTTCCAACTGCGACGCAGTCACGTTGTAGCTCAAATTCCCGACGTATAACTTGTTACCCATGAGGGTCTCCACACAAACGCTTTTCGCCCGAAATTTTTCTTTCAGGGCGACAATGAAAGGGACCGCTGTTCCGATCCGGAAAGTAGGCAGGCGATTGATAAGCAGTAGACGGGAAAAGCTGGCTACCGAGTCTCGTTCAGCAAACTTACTAGCCGGATTCTAGCCATGGACGGATTCAAGTCTATAGCGGTTTTTCGGTGTTTTGCGTCACTGAACGCTGTAACATGCTGGTAAAGCAACCACTTGCACGGTTCTCACGTTAGGAATATGCCATCAACGCGCTGAAACTTGCTCGCCGCGGCTTCGTCACACAGATAATGCTGAATTGCGCTCAGATATTTCTAGTGGCCACGTTGCTCGCAAGCATGGCCGCAGCACCGGCAACACAGCCGGATTCCGCCTCCGAAATCGCCCGTCTTCATCGCGGCCAGCAAATTCGTCAGGTTCTTCTCGATGCCTTGGAGCAATCCTACCGCAATAAGGGCGTCTGGCCGGATCATCTGACGATTGCACTGGATCAAGGGATACACCTGATCTATACAAAGCCCGACCCAAGCGTGAATGCGGGATCCGAATCCGGGTCCGTATCTGCGCAGCGTCACATGCTTCGGTAACAGTGGTACTGCACGAGCCATTCGAGCAAAACCCCGCCGGCGTCTGGGTCGGCTACACCGACGGACATCTGGAATTCGCCGCCACCCCGGCGGAGTTGGCCGCCTGCGAGAATCAGTTATCGATCATCCGCAATACTTCTGTCGCCGCCACGACCCAGCCGGATCCAACCACGCAACCATCGATTACGTTGAAAGTTCTCGACCCTGATGGCAACCCAGTCGCGGGCGCTCGTCGGCGTCTGGGCTGAATTCGGCGATGGAACTTCACAATTGCCCAGGGTCTTCTTCGACACCGGCGACAAGCCAAAACCAGCCATTACCGATGATCGCGGCGAGGTAAAACTCTCCGCCGCCACCGCATTCGACGCAAAATTCACCAATCAGCCGACGGTCCCCCTTTTCATCTTGAACGAGCAGCGCCAGCTCGTCGCCCAGGTGGACATGCAGCGCTCCGATTTTACCCACGAGCAAACCCGCGAGATTCATCTCTCTCCAGCCTGCCAAGTGACCGGCCGCCTGAGCAGCGTCGGACTGACGGCTGCCGGGAAAACGGTTGGATGGAACAACATCATTATTTTCAAACCCGGCGAAATTCGTTTCTATACGCTCCAGTGCATTTCAAAAGATAAGTCGCGATTCGATTTTCTGCTACCGCCCGGCGACTACGGCCTGGAAGCCTACGGCAGTAATTGCAGTTCCGTCCATCACTACATTCGCATCGCCCCGGGCCAGCGGGAACTAAACCTCCAACTCGATCTCCCGCCCGATACAATCACCCAGCTTTCCGGCCAGCCCGCTCCCGAATTCCGAAACATCAAAGGCTGGCAGAATGGCAAGCCGGTCAAGCTCGCCGATCTGCACGGCAAAATCGTGCTCCTCGATTTCTGGGGCTATTGGTGCGGCCCCTGCGTCGCCGGCATGCCCGATCTGATGAACCTCTACGACAAATTCAAGGACAAGGGACTCGTCATCATCGCCGTCCACAACGACACCGCCGATTCAATTGCCGACATGGACCAAAAGCTGGAAAAGGTCCGCAACGAGCCCTGGACCGGCTGGAACGGCCGAAATTTGCCATTCCTCATCGCTCTCGACGGGGGCGGCCCCACGCGCATCCAATACACCAGCTCGATCGTCGACGGCGCCACCACTGCCGCCTACGGCATCACTGGATACCCCACGGCAATGCTCATCGGCCGCGATGGCCGAGTCCTGGACGAATTCAACGCCCGCGATCCCAAGGCCCCTGAAAATATGGAAAAGCTACTCAGCGCCAGGTGATTCAGCATATCCCGCCATTTTGCCGCAGGCGAAGCGTCCGCGGATGAAATCCATATCGGGCGTAGAATGGCAGCGCCGTTTCATTGCCGATCATCACGTCAACGGATATTGACCGCACAGATTGCTGCTTAAACCAGTCCAGCGTGCGCGACATCATCGCGTGCCCGATTCCCAGCCTTCGATGCGTCGAGAGGATATAGATTGAATCAATCTCCCCATGCCGATCTGCCGAGATAGTGCTCACGCAATAACCGACATCCCGGCCATCCCCCGTCGCCAGCAAAATCAGCAACCCGCCGGTTGATTTTGCGATGAGCCCATCGCGCCGCTCGTCAAAGGAAAACTTCATCAATTGACCGGCCCATCGAGACGAAACCTCCGCATGGTGCTGCCGCAATTGCAACCAAAGCGGCCCAACACGCTCCAGCAGTTCCGCACCGCCGGCTGTCAGGGCGTAGTCAGCAGATGAATGTCCAACTTCCATCGACAAGGGTAGATAACAGATGAAAAACCCATGTCCAGCCGCGCGCAAGCAAAACCCCACACCCAAAGCTCTTCATCAAACCCGGGGGAGCTTGCTCCCTCGGGCCAATATTCCGAACGGGCGGCCCGCCTCTCTTTCTCTCCTTGACACTTAAATTACCGGCGGTTACGGTTCCACTTCTGGCCAGATTCCTCGCCGGAGAACCCTTGGCATGAATAGATGTTTTGGTTTTTATCTCGTTGCCCTCATCGGCCTTATCTGTTGCCGGAGCATGGGCGAAGTGGTTGCCGTTCCCGCCGATCCGGGGATTTCCGACGCCGCCAAGACCGACCTCAATCTCGCGACCAATTCCGCGGAGGTCACCGAGATCGGCCAGAAGGTTCGTGACGAGGTCACCAAGCTCGCCCAAAATCCATCCGATCCCGCGACGGTTGCCATGGTCCGGCAATGGCTTCTCGGTGAAATGCAGTCCAATTCCCCCGCCTACCAGGAAGCCTACGCAGGCGCATTGAATACGGAATTCATGGCTGTCCTCGTCCAGCCAAGCACGCCGGTCAATACCCGGCTCAATATCGGCATCGTCATCAAGTCCCTCCCCGGCAGGACCGAAAGGCTCGCACCCTCGGTAGTTAAGTTATTGCAGGATAAATCAGCCGCAGTCGTGCTCTGGGGTGAACGGGCAGCAGGGGCGCTCTTGCCGACAGCAGTAGGGGATTCAGCGTTCAACGCCGGCCCGCGCGATCAAATTCTCGCCGCGGTCATCGATTCCGTCGTCACTCACCCAGATGGCCCTATCGCCGGCATGCTCGCTGACGAAGCCAATCAGGCGATCAACCCCAGGCTCAACACCTGGCCGTCAGGCCTCTCTCCCAAACCCGCTGTCCTGTCGGTGCTGGTCGATTACAATTTGAAATTGCAAAACGCCAGGCTCGATATGTACAGGAAGGTGGGAATTCCGGATTTCCCCCTCGCCGACACATATGCATCCTATCTCACGCTCGGCACTGCCGTCGTCTGGAATACGATGACCGCTGGCCAACAACTTCTGGCGGCGCAGCAAGCGTCAGATTTCGTTTCCCTCGCAAGCCAACGGGCAGCCAGTCGTCCCAACAATCAAAATGATGATGTGATCGGTGCCCTTCAGGAGGAAGGCCGCTGGATCGAGGAGTTGGGCAAAACCGTGGGCGATGCGAATCTGGAGGCGGCCGGCAGCGCTGTCAACAAACTCGGAGTCGCGGCGCCGATGACTCAGGTTCGCGATGCCTGCAGCGCGATTTTCCCGGCGTTTCAACAGAATCAAAATTTCTCGACCCTCAAAGAGCCGCCCACGCTCGGCACTCCCAAGAGCGGCTCCGACAGTTCAGACTCCACCGCAGCTTCTGAACCCCAACAATGATTCGCCTGCTTTCGATCCCGGTCATCCTAGCCGGGCTTGTCGCGGCCTCGGTCTATTGGTCCAACGACGGCGTCGATCATCAGCGGGCCGATTTCGCCTTCGTCAATCGCGGCGACAACAAATGCCTCGATCCCAACGGCATGAGCTGGATGCAGGACATCCGCCTCGCCTACGGCCTCTGGGAAGGCCTCTACACCCCCGACCCCGTCACATTCAAGCCAATCCTCGGCACCGCCGACCGCGCTCAGGTCGATTCCACCCAAAAAATCTGGACGATTCGCATCCGCCCCGACGCCCGCTGGTCCAATGGCGATCCCGTCAAAGCCGGCGATTTTATTTTCGCATGGCGACGATTCCTCGAAACCCCCGGCGAGTATACCTATCTTGCATTATTACATCCGCGGAGCCAAACAATATTCATCCGATTTCGCCGACTATCTCGCGGCCAGACAAAAGGGTGACGCCACCCGCCCCGCCCCGGATTTCGCATCCGTCGGCGAAAAGGCGCTCGATGACCAAACTCTCGTCGTAACGCTCATCGATCCCGTCCCATTTTTCCCGGCCCTCCTGGCATTCCCGCCCTTTTTCCCAATGCACGAGCCATCCATGCGGCCGTTCAAGGAAACAGATGGATTGCACTACAACCTAGATTTCACCCGTCCGCCGCATCTGGTCACCAACGGCCCATATCGCCTCGCCGAATGGACCTTCAAGCGCCGTCTGCGAATGGTCGCATCTGATTACTACTGGAACCGCGCCAACGTGAAGAGCAGGGTGATCGACCAGATTTATGCAGAAGACGGCACAGCCGCGTTTCGCACCTATGAGCGCGGCGATGTCGATTGGCTTTCCGAAGTAGATTCTGACCTCGCCGCCCAGATTCGTTCGCACGGAAACCGAAGCGATCTTCACATCTTTCCCGCCTTCGGAACCTATTACTATTCCCTGAATTGCCTGCCAACTTTGTCGGATGGCCGGCCCAATCCGTTGCGTGATGTCCGCGTGCGAAAAGCGCTTGCCATGGCGATCGACCGTGAACCGATCGTAAAAAACGTCGGCCGCCTCGGTCAGCCGATCTCATTCACATACATCCCGCCGCACGTATTCGAGGGATATGTCTCCCCGCCCGGCTTGCCATACGACGTGCCGCAGGCCCGAAAGCTCCTCGCCGACGCCGGATATCCCAACGGCGAAGGATTTCCCCATCTCTCGATCCTCTACAACACCGAAAGCCTGCACGGCGATGTCGCCCAGATCATCCGCCGCCAATGGCTCACCAACCTCGGCATCCAGGTCGATCTTGCAGGGCGTCGAAGTAAAAGTATTCGGCGTAAATGCTCCACTCCCAGCAATACTCCATCGCGCGGGCAAGCTGGTACGGCGACTACGACGACCCAACCACCTTCACCGACAAATACAAATCCGACAGCGACGACAACGATTCCAAATGGAACAGCCCCGAATACGATCGCCTCTGTGCCCAGGCCCAGAAAGAAACCGATCCACACCGCCGGCTGGAATTGCTCAGCAAAGCCGAAGGAGATTTTGCTCAGCGAAGCCCCGATCATTCCGCTGTACACTTACGTCAATTCCTATATGTTCCGCGATCAGGTCAAGGGACTTCCGCTTTCGGCCAACGGCGATGATCATGTTTCAATCGGTGCAGGTAGACCATTAAAATACCGGCAATTTCCAATGACCCGTTTCATCGCCTGGCGAATCGTGCAATTGCCCCTGATCCTCGCGGTGGTCTATCTCATCACCTTCGCCCTCGTCTGGCTCGCGCCCGGCTCGCCGTTCGGAAACAACGACCGCGCCCTCAGCGAAGCAGCCAAAAATGATCTCAAAACCCACTTCCACGCCCAAAGCTGGGAAACATTTCCTCACCTATTATCCGTGGCAAATCGTCACGCACGGCGATTTCGGCCCGAGCCTTTCATACGAAGGCTGGACCGTGAACGACATCCTGCGACAGTTCACTGCCCGGTATCGATCTCGCTCGGATTGTTCTCGATCTTCATCGCACTGATCTGTCGGCTGCGCAGCCGGCGTCACCGCTGCCCTCCACCGCGGCGGAATCCTCGATGTCCTCAGCCTCGCCGTCGCCCTTGTTCGGCATCAGCCTGCCCGCCATTTGTCGTCGCCGGACTGCTGATCGTCATTTTCTCCGACCAATCTCCACTGGCTCCCCAGCGGCGGATGGGGCCAGTTCCGTCACATGATTCTCCCCGCCGTCGCCCTGGCCCTCATGCCGATGGCTTACATCGCCCGCCTCACCCGCGTCTCGATGCTCGACACGCTCGGCAACGATTTCGTCCGCACCGCCCGCGCCAAAGGATTGTCGCAAAACCACGGTCATCTGGAAGCACGCCTTCCGAACCGCGTTTCTGCCAGTCTTCACCTATCTCGGCCCCGCCACCGCCTACGCCATGACCGGCTCGTTCGTCGTCGAAACCGTCTTCAACATCCCCGGCCTCGGCCAGCATTTCGTCAACGGCGTGAAAAATCGCGATCAAACCCTGATTCTCGGCACAGTTCTCGTCTACGCCGCGTTTCTCCTAACCCTGAACCTGCTGGTCGACATCGGCTACGCCTTGATCGACCCCCGAATCGAAATCACCGCGAGGCCGGAATGAAAGGCGAACTCACTCGCGCGCCGCATCAGCGGTCGGCGGCTCTATCCTCCTGCTATTGCTTGGCACGTGCATCATCACGCTGCCCTGGACCCTTCACGCAACATCAAACTTTTATTACGACCGCCAGCACACCGATTCCGCCTTGCTTCCGCCCCAAGCGCACCCAGCCTGGCTCTGGTTCGGCACCAGCAAGCTCGGCCAAAGCCTTCTCGGCCAATGCCTGACCGGCGGCGTGATCAGCCTGACCATCGGCCTCGCCGCCGCCGCTATCAGCGTCGCCCTTGGCGTCAGCGTCGGCCTCCTCGCCGGTTATCGCGGCGGCTGGATCGATTCCCTGCTCATGCGGATCGTCGATATTCTCTACGCGCTTCCATACATCCTGCTGGTGATCCTCTTCAAGATTCGCCTTGGAATCGCCGCTGGGAAAATTGCTACGACTCAACGCACGGCCGCCAATCTCGTCGTGCTATTTCTATCGATCGGCTTAGTCAGTTGGCTGACGATGGCACGCGTCATTCGCGGCCAGGTTCTGTCGCTTCGCACGCTTGCCCTTCATCGAAGCCGCCCGCGCCGCCGGCGTGCCGCAATATCGAATTTTCCTCCGCCATCTGCTGCCCAATCTCGTCGGCCCGATCACCGTCTATGCAACGCTCACCGTCCCGCAGGCAATTTTGCAGGAGTCGCTGCTGAGTTTCCTCGGCATCGGAATTCAAAAGCCGCTGCCGACTTGGGGATCCCTCGCCAGTGACGGGCTCGGCTTGGCCCTCGCCCCCGTCGCATCCTGCTGGTGGCTGCTCGTATTTCCGTGTACGCTGCTCGGCGTGACGCTGCTGGCGCTGAATTTCGTCGGCGACGGTCTCCGCGATGCATTCGATCCAAAATCGGAGGCGTCGCATATCTGAGGTTTGTGAGACGACATGGAAAACCGCTTCGGCTTCAAAGATTTTTTCCTCTTCCTCCTCGTCATCGTCGTCATCATCATGCTCGGCCTGGCGATGAAGCAGTACGACCGCCAATACCAACTCATTCGCTCATTACAGGATCAGGGGCATGACCAGCTTCAGGAACTAGAGGCGATTCACCGCGACCTGCAATCAGGATACTCTTCAGGCGCCACTTCCCGTCCTTCGTTAGCCGATCAAAACCAGGGGGCTGATCCATTCACATCGCTGCGGGCGATGCGAAATGACGGCAAATACAATCGGGGCGACTGGCTCGTCCAAAATTTAGAAGCCGGCGTCGGCAAGGTCACGCCGCTAATTGCCGGAGATCTTTACGCCTACATCATTCAAGGCAGAGTTTTGGAAACGCTCGCCTATCTCAATACCGACACGCTCAAGCTTGAGCCCCTCCTGGCGACAAGCTGGACCCTGACGGATAACTCAAAAGCATGGCGGCAATATGTCGATCAACATAAAAAGCCCGATCTCACCGATGAGGACATTAGCGCTCGCCAGATTGCCCGCCTGCGGTCATCATCGATTTCAAGCTTCGCCATGGCGTGATCTTCTCAGATGGCTCCCCCTTCTCCGCGGACGATGTTGTTTTCACTTACGACTGGATCATGAACCCCAAGGTCGATGCCCCGACCGACCGCAGTTTCCTTCAGCGCGTCAAATCTGTCGAGAAGGTCAGCGACGACGAAGTCGTTTTCAAGTTCAAGGAGCCGTACTATCTCAGCCTCATTACCGCATCGGGGATCAACATTCTTTCCAAAAAATTCTACGGCAGCTACACCCCCGAACAGTTCAACGACAGCGTCGGGCTCCTGATTGGCACCGGTCCCTATCGCCTGCCAAGCCCCACGGATTGGAAACCAACCACGGGTAAAATCGAGCTATTTCGCAACGAACGCTATTGGGGGCTCCCCTCTTCCTTCGATCGCCTTGTATTTTATCAGGTGGAAAACGACACGACGAATCTCATCATGTACGGCAACGGCGAACTCGACATCGCTGGCCTCTTCCCCGAGCAATATGAACTCGTAAAAAATAAACCCGACATCATGGGTCACAGCGATGTGAAGATTCTTGAGTCGCCGCTATACGGCTATGACTTCGTCGGCTGGAACCAGATGCGGGACGGCAAGCCGACCGTGTTTGCCGACAAAAGGGTTCGCCAGGCGATGACCCTCCTGACCGACCGGGAAGGAATCTGCAAGACCATCTTCCGTGGCTTTGCCGTTCCCGCGCCCGGACCTTTCGACGCCAAGAGCCCGCAGCACGATCCGACCCTCGTGGATTGGACTTACGATCAAGACAAGGCCAAGGCGCTGCTCAAGGAAGCAGGAATAGAGGATCGCACCGGCAATGGCGTCATGACTTTGCCGAATGGCAAACCATTCTCTTTCAAATTCACCTATCCGGCCAAGAGTCCAACGGTCGATCGCATGATGCAATTCATTAAGGATTGTTACGCTCGCGTCGGAATTGACGCCGAACTCGATCCTGTCGATTGGACGGTCATGGATCAGCGGATGAAGTCGCGCGGGTTCGACGCCATAAGCCTGGGCTGGGGAGCCGGCTCCATGGAAGATGATATCCAGCAGATGTTCACCGCCAGCCAGATTAAGGACCAGGGCGATAATTTCGTTTCCTATAACAGTCCGCAGTTCGACGCGGCGATACATGACGCTGAATTCACCCTCGACGATGCCAAGCGCATGGAAAAATGGCACGCGTGCGAGCGCATCCTTCATGACGATCAGCCATACACCTTTCTGATCAATCAGAAATTGATTCGGCTCTTCGACAAGCGGATTCAGAACGTGCACGAAACACCAACCGGGCTGAATCTCGTTCAGTTTTGGGTCATGCCCGTTCCCTGGTATGTCCCAACCGCGCAGCAGAAGTACAAATAACCGGGTGTTCCCATGGGAAGTTACATCCTCCGCCGGCTTTTGCTGATGATTCCAACGCTGCTCGGGATAACCATCGTGACCTTCGCGGTCATGGTCTGTTCTCCTGGCGGATTACGCTCCCTCATGGTCTCGCGAAGGTGGCCTCGATCCCCGCGCCCGCGCAGCCGTCGAAAAATATTACGAGGAAAAGTTCGGCCTCAATAAGCCGCTCCCCGTCCAATATTTCACCTGGCTCAACAAAGTATCTCCTATCGGGGTAAAGCCCATCGGCGCCGGCTGGCCCGGCTCATTCCGCGTCGGATTCAAAGCCCCCGATTTGGGTGAGAGCATCATCGTCCGCCGCCCGGTACTCGACATGATCGAAGAAAGTCTGCCGATCACGTTACTCCTGAACGGAATCACTTTGCCCCTCATGCTGGGCATTTCCCTCTGGACAGGCCTGAAGGCCGCGCAACATCGAGGCGGTGTCGCCGATGTGGTAGGGGGGTCGCTCTTCTTGGGCCTCTGGTCGATCCCGCAAATCTGGGCTGGCGTGTTGCTCCTCGGATATCTCGCCAACAAAAGCATGCTGCACTGGTTCCCGGCGGGAGGCCTGCACGATCTTCGCGATGACGAAATGAACTTTCTGCCAACGCTCGTGAATGGATTTCACCGCGGCTGGCTGCTCGACACCGCCTGGCATCTGGTATCTACCGGTGATCTGCCTGCTGTACGCCGGCTTCGCATTCACCTCCAAGCTGACCCGCGCAGCCTCGCTCGAATACATGAACTCCGATTTCGTCCGCACCGCCAGGGCCAAAGGCGTCGGCGAACGCCAGATCCTTTACCGCCACGTCCTGCGAAACAGCCTGCTTCCCGCTCATCACCTATTCCGCCGCCCTCATCCCAGTCTCTGATCAGCGGGTCGATCATCGTCGAAACAATCTTCGCGATCCCCGGCATGGGAAAGCTCGGCGTTGACGCTGTCTTCGACAAAGACAAGGAAATGGTCCTCTCCATCACCCTCGTCGCGTCTATCCTCGGCCTGGTCAGCTTCCTCCTGGGTGACATCGCCTACGCCATCGCCGATCCGCGCGTCAAGCTTCGAGGACGAATCCTCATGACCGCCGGAGCGATGCCAACTGCCCCATCCCCGCCGCCATGCCCGAATCATCCGGACAGCGCGGATCTTTCTGGTACCAGGTGCTAGGGCAGACACCTGCGGCAGGGCGGCGCTACACGCAGGACTGGCCTGGATCGCCGTCCTGGTCTTCGCCGCAGTCTTCGCGCCCCTGCTGGCCAACACCGAACCGTTTCTCATCAAGGTCAATGGCAAAATGTCCTCGCCGATGATTCATCACCTCTCGCCAACCGACGTAACGCTCTTCGTCTTGACGACCGCCGTAATCATCGCCTGGCGGCTCAAACGAATCTCGATTGGCAAAAGAGCCATCGGCGTGGGAGCTGATTCTACTGGCGTCGATCATCATCACATTGATCTCTTGTCCGTCCCCCGCGCAACAGTCGATTGGCAGGAATATCGCGACCTCGCCCGTGAAGGCCGCGTGCAATACAAGTTGATGGCCCCGCTCCCCTATTCCGCCAACGACTACGAGCGCGACGATCCCGACCAGCTCCTCCAACCCCCAAGCTGGTCGCATCCGCTCGGCACGGAAATCAACGGCGGTGATGTCCTGAGTCGCATGATCCACGCCACACGCACCGCCCTCTCCATCGGCCTGGTCTCCACCGGCATCTCCGTCGTCATCGGCATCTTCATCGGCGGTTTAATGGGCTACTTCGCCGGCCGCACCGATATTCTCGGCATGCGCCTCATCGAAATCTTCGAAGCGATCCCCACACTCTTTCTGCTCATCACCTTCGTCGCTTTTTTCGGCCGCAGTCCTGACCATGATCATGGTCATCATCGGCCTCACCGGCTGGACCGACGAAGCCCGCTTCATCCGCGCCGAATTCCTGCGCCTCCGTAAGCAGGATTTCGTTCACGCCGCAGTCGCTGTCGGATTGCCGTTCCGCTCGATCCTCTTCCGCCATCTGCTCCCCAACGGCGTACCGCCGATTCTGGTCACCTCCAGCTTCGGCATTGCCAGTGCGATCCTCTTCGAAAGTATTCTCAGCTTCCTAGGCCTCGGCCCAGTCGATCAACCAAGCTGGGGCCAGATGCTCAATCAATCCCTCGGCGTCGGCGGCTCGTTTGTCTGGTGGATCGCAATGTTCCCCGGCCTCGCGATATTCCTGACTGTCTTCGCATATAACCTCCTCGGCGAAGCCCTGCGCGACGCGCTCGATCCCAAACTCCAGGGAACGAAATAATGTCCAACCCGCTCCTCGAACT
This sequence comes from uncultured Phycisphaerales bacterium, assembly GCA_963773725.1. Classification (GTDB taxonomy): domain Bacteria; phylum Planctomycetota; class Phycisphaerae; order Tepidisphaerales; family Tepidisphaeraceae; genus PALSA-1353. The sequence continues at coordinate 1,758,442 of CAVZCA010000002.1, read as the reverse complement.
TCGCAACCTCACCATCGGCTTCGACACCGAAGCCGGCGAAATCCGTCCCGTCCAGGATGTCTCCCTCGCCATCTATCCCGGCCAAACCCTCGCCGTCGTCGGCGAAAGCGGCTGCGGCAAATCCGTCACCGCGCTATCAATCCTCCGCCTCATCCCCAGCCCGCCGGGCAAAGTCCTCGGCGGCCAAATCCTCTTCGAAGGCAAAGACCTCCTCTCTCTCTCGGAAAAGCAGATGCGATCCGTCCGCGGAAAAGACATAGCGATGATCTTCCAGGAACCGATGACATCCCTCAATCCCGTCTTCACGGTAGGCGAGCAGATTGTCGAAGCCGTCCAGCTTCACCAGAATGTCGGCACGAAAGAAGCCTACGAAATCGCCGAGCAATCCATGCACGATGTCGGCATCACCGATCCGCACAAACGCCTCCACGAATATCCGCACCGTCTCTCCGGCGGAATGCGCCAGCGAATCATGATCGCGATGGCCCTCTCCTGCCGTCCGAAACTATTGATCGCCGATGAACCCACAACAGCGCTGGACGTCACGATCCAGGCCCAGATTCTGGAATTACTCCGCAAACTGCAGCAGGATCGCGGCATGGCCGTCATGCTCATTACCCACGACCTCGGCGTCGTCGCCGAAAATGCCGATGCAGTCGCCGTCATGTACGCCAGCAAGGTCGTCGAATTCGCCGCCGTGGACGATCTCTTCTCTTCGCCGCAGCACCCGTACACCGAAGGCCTCTTCCGCGCCATCCCCAAATTGGGTCACGTACAGGATCGCCTGCAAACCATCGCCGGCACGGTTCCTAGCCCCCGCAGATTTCCATCCGGCTGCAAATTCCACCCGCGCTGCCCGCGAATGAATGGCGATGCCCTCTGCGCCGCCGAACAGCCGCCGCTTCGTGAGATTGCCGCAAAGCATTGGGCGGCATGTCATCACATCGAAAATTTTGCCACGAAGCCGATCACCCCGCCAAACACCGATTCACGCCGCACCGAGGTGTCCCAATGAACCAGGACACACCGCTTCTAAGCGTGCGCGATCTGAAAACATATTTCCCGATCAAGCGCGGCATCCTCTCCCACACCGTCGGCTGGATCAAAGCCGTCGACGGCGTCAGCTTCGACATCCAACCCGGCAAAACCCTTGGCCTCGTCGGCGAATCCGGCTGCGGCAAGACCACCGTCGGCCGCTCCATCCTCCGCCTCATCACCTCCACCTCCGGCACAGTCGCTTTCAAAGGTCAGGATTTCCTCGCCTACCGCGGCGAAAAACTTCGCCGTTTGCGCAGCCGAATGCAGATCATTTTCCAGGACCCCGTCGGCAGTCTCAATCCGCGCATGCGGGTCGGCAACATCATCGGCGAGCCAATCGAAGTCCACAAAATCGCCCGCGGCGAAGAAAAACGAAAACTCGTCGCCTCCCTCCTCCAGCGCGTCGGGCTCGATGAAAACGACGCCGCCAAATATCCCCACGAATTCTCCGGCGGCCAGCGGCAAAGGATCGGCATCGCCCGCGCGCTCGCCCTCTCCCCCGATTTCATCGTCTGCGACGAACCCGTCTCCGCTCTGGACGTTTCAATACAAAGCCAGATTCTGAATTTATTGGCCGATCTCCGTGCCGAGCGAAACATCGCCTATCTCTTCATCGCCCACAACCTCGCCGTCGTCGAACATTTCTCCGACGAGGTCGCCGTGATGTACCTCGGCCGCATCGTCGAAAAAGCCGACGCCCGCGAGCTATACGCCAATCCAAAACATCCCTACACAACGGCATTACTGTCAGCCGTCCCCGAACCCGACCCGCGCCGAAAGCGCGACCGCATCGTCCTCGGCGGCGAAGTTCCCTCCCCAGCCGATCCACCACCAGGATGTCCATTCCATCCAAGATGCCAGTTGACCCGCGAAGCCGCGACAAAAGGCGCAGCCGATCCCAGCGCCACGGTAACGGTCGCTCAACACGGCCATGGCACCACAATCTCTCTGCGAGTCCTGGATTATGACGGCGTCACAGAAGTGGAAAGCGGCGACGAAAAATTCCGCGTCCTGACCAAATGCGCCGCCCAAACCCCGCCGCTGGAACCCAAAAATGGCAAACCTGGCCACGTCGCCGCCTGTTGGGTAACGAAATAGCGATTGCACCAATTCGGCGCTTGACTCATTTGCGGCTAAAATCCTTCCCATGATTCCGATTCTGAATCTAAGCAATGTGACCGACAAAAGCCGCGTGGATTCGCTGCTATCCGAGCTCGCACTCGATCCCGTAGCCCTCGCTCTCGGCTCCGGCGAGCGTGCAAAACAAGTCGCATCAGTCCAGAAAATTCTGGAAGATGTCGCCAGGCGCGGCGACGAAGCCCTGGTATCCAGCAGTCGCGAATTCGATGATCCAAATTTCTCCGCGTCACAGATTCGCGTGACCCAAAAAGAAATGGCCGAAGCGGTGGGGCGGGTCCCGGCCGATCAATTGTCCGCGATCCGGCGGTCCATCGCCCATGTGCGCGAATATCAAACGCACGTCATGCCAAAAGACCCGTCGCCGCTCCGAAGACCGGGCGTCGAACTGGGCCTGCGATTTACGCCATTGGAATCGGCCGGCCTTTATTTCCCCGGCGGAAAGGCCGCATATCCATCAAGCCTCATCATGCTCGCCGTTCCAGCACAGGTCGCCGGCGTAACCCGCATCGTCGTCTGTTCCCCGCCCAGCAAATACGGCCGTAGCGATCTCGTCCTGGCGGCATGCCACGAGTTGAAACTAACCGATGTCTTCCGGCCGGCGGCGCGGCAGCAATCGCCGCGATGGCGTTCGGCACCGCCACCATTCCCCGCGTCGATAAAATCGTCGGCCCCGGAAACACTTACGTCCAACTCGCCAAGCGGGCACTCGCCGGCTGTGTCGGAATCGACGGATTCCTCGGGCCAAGCGAAATCCTCACCATCGCCGACGACACCGGCAAACCAGAATTCATCGCCGCCGATCTACTCGCCCAGGCCGAGCACGATCCCGGAAGCTGCTTCCTGCTGACAACCAGTAAATCATTGGCCGAAACCGTCCTGCGCGAGCTGGAAAAACAGTTAGCCAATCTGCCGCGACGCCCAGCGGTCGAAAAAGCGTTGAACGATCACAGCGCCATCATCATCAGCGAATCGATGGACGAACTGATTGCACTATCTAATCGATTCGCCGCCGAACACGTGAACATCCAGACACGTGACGATCAGGCGATCGCGAAAAAACTGCGAAACGCCGGCGCAATCTTCGTCGGCCCTTATTCCGCCGTCGCCGCCGGCGATTACGTAGCCGGCCCAAGCCACTGTCTGCCCACGAACACCACCGCACGGTTCTCCAGCGGCATCAGCGTCTACGAGTTCCTCAAGCGAACCAGCGTCGAACATTACGAACCGCAAGGCCTGCAGGCCGACGCCAAAGCCATCATCGCAATGGCACAAGCCGAAGGCCTCGAAGGCCACGCGCGCAGCATCAAAGTGCGGGAGTAATCAGAGTGGCGCCGCATCCAATCTTTGCAAACGCTGGGAACCGTCTATAATTCCACCCATGGCTCCCCAATTCGTCCGAGCAAACGTGCGCGAGATGCAGGGATACGAGCCGGGCGAGCAGCCCGCCGCCGGAGAACGTGTCGTCAAGCTGAACACCAACGAAAATCCCTATCAGCCGAGCGAACGCGTGATGCAGGCCATCGCCGGAATCAGCGCTGAAACATTGCGGCGATATCCAAACCCAACCGCCGATGCGTTCCGCGACGCGGCCGCCAAACTCCACGGCCTCACCCGCGACCACATCATCACCGGCAACGGCAGCGACGATATCCTCACCATCTCCACCCGCTGCTTCCTCCCGCCCGGCGGAACGCTCGCGTTTCCCGAGCCGACCTATTCCCTCTACCCGGTCCTGGCCCGCCTGGAGGACGCGAAGATCCTGCAGGTCCCATGGGAAACCGATTGGTCTCTCCCCATCGAAGCCCTCGCCGCCAGCGGCGCCCAGGCAATTTATCTGGCCAATCCCAACGCCCCCAGCGGCACGTTCGTCTCCCCGCTGAAAATCGCCGAGCTGGCCCGCAACTTTTCCGCCCTGATTCTGGTGGATGAAGCCTACGTCGATTTCGCGGATGACAATTGCATCGCCCTCGTTCAGCAATTCCCCAACCTCGTCATCACCCGGACGCTGAGCAAGGCCTATTCCCTCGCCGGCCTCCGCTTCGGCTACGGCATCGCCCAACCGGCCGTGATCGCGCAGATGATGAAGGTAAAGGACAGCTACAATTGCGATGCCCTCTCCATCATCGCCGCAACAGCCGCCATCGAAGATCAGGCTTATGCCAGGAGCACCTGGGAAAACATCAAATCCGAACGCATGCGTCTCAGCAGCGAACTGACGCAACTAGGCTGGACGGTCCTCCCAAGCCAGGCGAATTTTATTCTCGCAACCGTCCCAACCGGCCGCGGCAAGGAAATGTATTTAGGCTTGAAGCAGCAGGGGATTCTGGTGCGCTATTTCGATTTGCCTGGTTTGCAGGACAAAATCCGCATCACGATCGGCCAGAGCCACGAGAACAACGCTCTCTTGGCCGGGATCAAGATGCTAAGCACCGCCGGAAAAGCAGCCTAGGAATTGAACCGCTCTTATTCTGAACTCGGCACGGTTGCCATCAATTCTTTCGCCCGGTCCTTGATTGCCGCGATTCCCCCCTCCGCCTTTTCCTCATCCGCCCTCAGCGGCGCCGAATTGTCCTGGAAATTCTGCAATATCTGCTGGTATTGGGCATCGTGAACTTCCTTCGCATGGGCGATCGCCCCAACCGGATCGCTCTGATGCCGTGCAATCTCGACCTGCTCGTTGAAATCCTCATCGATTTGCTTGACCTCTGCATTTGCCTTGGAGAGCAGGTCCGCAATTGCGTCTTTGTCCGCGGTGCTTCTCGCCGATAACCCCTCAAACGCCCCTTTGAGTTCGAGCATTTCCGGCTGGATCTTCATTAAAGCCGCTTGCCGCAAGAGCTGATGCTTATGCTTCCGCGCCACCTGAATCACCGCGTCCCACGGCCGCTGGCTCGCTTCATACGCCGCGCCGCCGGCCAGTTGCTTGCCAACATCAGCAAAGTCTCCCCCGACTCGGCACAGGCCGCATTCCGCCGCTTCCGGTTCCGTCAGCGTCAGAATTTTATCGTTCGACTTGATCAACTTTCCCTCGCCGGTTGTATTGAGAACCGGATTCCCCGCATCGTCATGGCTCAGAAAAATCTCCAGGTCCGTCTCCATCATTCCCCGGAGAAGCAACTCATCATGCCCGGCGGCATTGACCCACACCCGCTGCTGGGCCTCCATGATCGATTTGAATTTCGCATCCACATCCTGCGGAATCCCGTTTGCGCCCTTCTATGTACGGAACAGTGCCCCCGATAACCGCGTCAGGCGTCAAATAAATCTGCGGACACGTCAATGCCAGTATGGCCGCTGCTGAATATGCCTTATGCACCACAGCAACGATTTTAATTTCACGTGGAACGGTCCCCAGGGCATCGACCATCTTATCAAGCTCGGCGATGTACCCGCCGTCGCTTTCAATGAAGAGCATGATATAGCGAGGTTGCAGTCTGACTGCCTTGACGATCCCCGCTTTCAACGCGTCAGCAGTAATATCGATCCCGATTACGCCCTGAACCGGAAGAACGACATAGGCCGCTCCCTGATGAGGGGTGCGATTCAAAGTTTTGATCAAAGATTTATTGACGCGCCGAATGCTCGAATGAAATGAGTCGGAAATATCAATGGTAACGTTCTGCGCATCCTCGGCGATCACATCCCCATCGAGCGTGCGCCCGCTTTGCAGGATGATCTGATCCCCTGAGGCCGTCCCAGTTCCCAGAGCCAGAAGCGCCGCCCCAGCCATTGCGATATACGCAAGTTTCCACCCTGTTCCCATGGCGATCTAATCGGCATCAAACGAACGGCAATAAAGCAAAACGTTCGTCAGCACAACCGCTACAGACCGCATCTTCAGCGCCCAGGCTCCCATAAATTCACCGGCACATTGCATTTCGATTCCCCGATGCGGAGAATTGCCCTTCAGGTGAACCAACTATGGATCGCACAGCGGAAATATCCCGGCAGACCAAAGAAACCAAGGTCAAACTCTCCATCAACCTCGACGGCACAGGCAAAACCTCCGCCAAAACCGGCGTTGGATTCTTCGATCACATGCTCGATCTCCTCGGCCGTCACAGCCTAATCGATATAACCGTCGAAGCCGACGGCGATCTTCAGGTTGACGCCCATCACACGGTCGAAGACGTGGGCATCGTGCTGGGTCAGGCGCTCGATAAGGCCCTCGGCGACAAGCGCGGAATTCAACGATATGGCTGGGCCATCGTGCCAATGGACGAAACGCTCGCGCAAGTCGCGATCGATCTGTCCGGCCGCCCCGCGTTCGTTTACAACGCCAAATACGCCGGCGGCACCATCGGCACTTTTCCTGTTGAATTGGTCGAGGAATTCTTCAAAGGAGTGTCGATCAACGGGAAGCTGAATCTTCACATCAACGTGTTGTACGGCACCAACAATCACCACATCGCCGAGTCGATTTTCAAGGCGACAGCAAAAGCCCTTCGGCAGGCGGTCACACTCGATCCACGAAATTCGGATGTCCCCAGCACTAAAGGTTCGTTGGGATAAACACTGACATTCGCCCCCAAGCCCCCCAAGCCCACGGCGACGCCGTGGGCTTTGTCACCAGCTATTCCAAACCGTCCCACCGCTCGGGGTTCTCCGCATACGCATCCAAAATCGCCTCAAACGGATCGCACGCGCACTTGGTTTGCGGCACAATCTCCCGTCGTTCAATTCGAGGCGCGGTCTTCTCCAGAATCTTCTTCTCCGTCACGGTATTGGGCGGTTCCAGCGGCCGGTCCATTCTCATTGGCTCCTCCTGATGCCAATGATTTCCAATACAACCGGCGGCCCTCCAAATCGGGGCTAAAAATAGCCGAGAGTTATCCGGACCTGCCGCGTCAAGCAGGGCAAATTTGAACGGTTGAGATGATTGAACCGAAAACTCAGCTCAATTGATTGACCGGCTGGACACGTCGCGTAGGTTCGGGAGCCAGTTTTTCCGGTGATCCGCTCCGGATTCGCATGCCATAGAACGAGCGATACACGAACGACAGGGCGATCGTCAGAAACACCACCGACAGAATTAGTTTGGTCGATGGCGTCAACTTGACCGCCAGCTCCACCGCCAGCAATCCGAACAGCGTTGTGAACTTGATGATCGGATTCATCGCGACACGAACTGGTATCCTTGAACGGATCGCCGACGGTATCGCCAACCACCGTCGCGGCATGCAGCTGCGTCCCCTTCTCGCGAAGTTCAATCTCCACCATTTTCTTCGCGTTGTCCCACGCCCCGCCGGCGTTGGCCATGAAGATCGCCTGAAACAGCCCGAAAGTCGCCAGGCCGATCAGGAATCCGATGAAGAAGAACGGCTCCAAGCATGCGAACGAAAGCGTCGTGAAAAACACCGACCAGGAAGATGTTGAACATCCCCGCCTGGGCATATTTCGTGCAGATTTCAACGACCTTCTTGCTGTCCTCCATCGACGCCTTGGCCGCTCCGTCCAGCTTCATGTGCTGCTTGATGTATTCCACAGCCCGGTACGCTCCGGTGACAACCGCCTGCATGCTGGCCCCGGTGAACCAGTAAATTTCCGCTCCGCCCAGAATCAATCCCAGCAGAAACGGCGCGTGCAGAATCGAGAGCTTCGCGATCGCCGACGTATCGGTCATGCCCATTCGTCAGCATCATGATGATCGCTGAAGATCATCGTCGTCGCCCCGACAACCGCGGTGCCGATCAGCACCGGCTTGGCCGTCGCCTTGAATGTATTTCCCGCCCCGTCGTTCTCCTCCAGCAAGCAGCTTGGCCTGCTTGAAATCGACCGTCAATATTGAAATCTCGCTTCAATTCCGCCTTGATATTCGGAATCTGCTCGATCAGGCTCAATTCATAAACGCTCTGTGCATTGTCCGTCACCGGGCCATAGCATCCACCGCAATCGTCACCGGCCCCATCCCCAGAAATCCAAACGCCACCAGGCCAAACGCAAAGACCGCAACCGCCGGCTGCCGTCGCCGGTATACAACAACGATGCCACGCCGTTGCCCGACTCCGCCAAGATTGGAAAACCGCATACGCCATCGCCATCAATCCCGCGATACAACACCGCCCAGCCAGAACGCCGCTGAAATTTCCCGCCGTCAATCCGCTCAGGATATTCAGCGACGCCCCACCCTCCCGGCTGGCATCCACAATTTCCCGCACATGCCGGCTATGCACGCTGGTAAACACCTTCGTGAATTCCGGAATCAGCGCCCCGCCAGCCGTGCCGCAACTGATGATCGTCGACAGCTTCCACCACAGATTCCATCGCCCAGATCGATGGATTCCCTTTGAGCAGAAATAGCTCGCCAAGTAAGTGCGTGGCGATCGACAGAATGCTTGTCAACCAAGACCAACCCCGTCAGCGGCTGTCTCATAATCCATCTCATCCGCATTGCTGATATTCCGGCCATGCGCAATCGATTTCGTTAATAAGATACGAAGCGCCGCTGGTCAGCACCATCACCAGACGCATCGCGAAGATCCAAACCAACAGTGTGCGTCTGACATCGCCCGTGCTCGGCATGGCCAGCAGAATAAACGTGATCAGCGCCACGCCCGGTCACGCCATAAGTTTCAAATCCATCAGCCGTCGGCCCAACGCTATCGCCCGCATTGTCCCCAGTGCAGTCAGCGATCACGCCCGGATTGCGTGCATCATCTTCCTTCACCTTAAACACGATCTTCATCAGATCCGCGCCAATGTCCGCGATCTTCGTGAAAATTCCCCCGGCCACACGCAGCGCCGCCGCTCCCAGCGATTCACCCACCGCAAAACCAATAAAGCACGGCCCCGCATAATCACGCGGAACAAACAACAGAATCAACAGCATGATGACCAGCTCCACGCTGATCAGCACCATGCCGATGCTCATCCCCGCCTTGAATCGGAATCGCGTAACACGGATAAGGCTTCCCCGCCAGCGAACCCATCGCCGCCCGGCTGTTGGCAAACGTATTAATGCGAATCCCAAACCAAGCTCACGCTATAGCTGCCGAAGATTCCCATCAGGCTGAATAAAATAATCGATGCCACTTTCGCCATGCCGAAATGATTCCCCGCGTCATCCGTCGCCAGAAATCCAAAATAAACAATCAAAATTGCCCCGATGAAAACCTCCAGCAACAGAATGAATTTCACTTGCGTCTTGAGATATGTCTTGCACGTTTCGTAAATCGTTTCCGAAACCTCGAGCATCGACGCATGCACCGGCAATTCTTCAGCATGCTGGTAAATGACCAACCCAAAGATCAACCCCAGCCCGCAGATCCCCATCCCCCAACAGCAGCGTATGCCCGCCGATGGAATTGTCGAAAAACCGCGCCTTGTTCAGGTCGGGGATTTTCAGGCTTATATCACTGGCAAAAGTTGCGTCGGGAAAAATAGCGCCAGCAAAAGCGTGGCGCCGACAAGGGCGGCGAGCGAACGCCGTTTCAGGGACGGAGCAAATAGCATGTTGGCAGACCTTTCATGGAGAGCGAAATCAGCCGGTTTTCCTTCTCTTTTCGTCTCAACGCCACCCTAAATTAACAAGGCGGCGACGTTTTGTGCAACTAGGGATGTGCAATAGTTTCCTGCACGACCGACTGAGCTTCGCCTATCAATTTTCGGCCGTGGAGCGGTCCGGAGCTTCAACAATAATCCGCATGATCGGCTCGGTATTGCTCGGCCGGGCATGAACCCAAGCCTTTGGCCAATCGATGCGGATTCCGTCCTGAGCGTCGATTTTCTCGGAAGCGAACCGCTTCTTCAGTGCCGCCACCGCCCGATTCGCATCCTCGCGCCGGCAGGGAAACTTCGTTTTCACGATCGTATAGCGCGGAATCTGCGCCACCAGCTGGCTGATCGACAGGTTCCGTCGCCGCCATCAGCTGCAGGACATACGCCATCCCCACCAGGCTGTCGCGCCCCGGCACGATCCGCGGATCGATCACGCCGCCATTCCCCTCACCCCCGATCACCGCATTATTGGCCAGCATCGCCTGCACGACATTCGCCTCCCCCACCGGCGTCCGAATGACCCGGCTGTTGGTCGCCGCCGCAACATCATCCAGCATCCGGCTGGACGACAAATTCGCCACCGTCACCCCGGGCCGATTCGATAAAATCCATTTGGCGCACAGCACCAGCGAATATTCCTCGCCGATATACATCCCCGTCCTCATCCACAATCGCCAGCCGATCCGCATCCGGATCCTGCGCAAATCCCACCGCCGCCCGATGTCGGCGAACCTCCTCGCTCAACGCCACCAGATTCTTCTCCGTCGGCTCCGGCTCATGCGGAAACCGCCCATCTGGCATGCCATTCAGATGCACAAGTTGACACCCCAATTTGCTCAGCAGCGTAGCCGTCGCCACGCATCCTGCCCCATTCACGCTATCCAAAACCACCTTATATCGCTTGGAAGAAATCCCCAGCACATCCACATATTCCAACACCCGCTTCACATGCAGCGCATGCGTCTGCGTATCCCGCCGCGGCACGATCAATTCCTCAACCGGCGCAAACGCGGAACGTTCTTCCCGATAAAAATCCACAATCGCCTGCGCCTCCTCCGGTGGGGGGGCCGTCGCATCGCGATTGAGAATCTTCAGCCCGTTCCACTCGATCGGATTGTGCGAAGCCGTGGCGATCATTCCCGCATCAGCCCCCAGATGCTTCACCATCATCGCCACGCCAGGCGTCGTGACGATATCCAGATCAACCACTTCAATCCCGCTCGCAACCAGCGCCCCACCGCCGCATCCCGAACCCATGTCCCGCTCGGCCGGCTGTCGCGCCCAAAAATAACCTTAAATCGCTGCCCCGGCTTGCCCCGGCTTTTAAGATACGCCGCCAACGCCGCCGCCATCCGCGAAACCACCGCCGGCGTAAGCGAGCCGCCGATGGTCCCCCGCATCCCCGAAATCCCGATCATCAAATCCGTTTCCATCCTCGCCGCATTATGGATTTGCCCGCGCCTATCGCAAGGGATATGCTCAAACTGGAAGTTTGCAGAAGAAACCAAAAATGGATCGAAACGAACTCAACAAACGCCTCCCCGCCGTGGTCGATGGCCTTGTCAAGAGCATCATCGACGAGCCGCGCATGCAGCACCTCAATCGCGTCTTCCTCCCCAGCCGCGATGACATCGTCAAAGCCATCGAATTGCTCCGCCAGATCGTCTACCCCGGCTATTTCGGAAAGCAGGGCCTGACGAGTCAAAACATCACCGAACGTGTCGGCGAATTGGCCATCCAACTCAGCGATATTCTCTACGAACAAGTCCGCTGCTGCCTCCGATACAAGCAGCAAATCCCCGGCTCCGATCGGGGCAGCGACAAATGCGATGAATGCGATCAGGAAGCCGGCCGCATCGTCGCCGCGTTTTTCGATCGCCTGCCTGCCGTCCGCGAAATGCTCGCCGACGACGTCCAGGCCGCTTTCGAAGGCGATCCCGCCGCCCACAGCACCGATGAAACGATCTTCTGCTATCCCGGCTTGATGGCAATCACCGTCCAGCGCCTTGCGCACGAGTTCTACAGAATCGAAGTGCCCCTCCTCCCCCGCATCATGACCGAGCATATCCACGGCCTCACCGGCATCGACATCCATCCCGGCGCGAACCTCGGCCGCGGACTTTTCATCGATCACGGCACCGGCGTCGTCATCGGCGAAACCACCGAAATCGGCTACAACGTCAAAATCTATCAGGGCGTAACTCTCGGCGCCCTCGCTCCCGCCTACGGCCAGGCCCTCCGCGGCCGAAAACGCCATCCCACCATCCACGACAACGTCACCATCTACGCCGGCGCCACCATCCTCGGCGGCGAAACCGTCATCGGCGAAGGCTGCACCATCGGCGGCAACGTCTTCATCACCGCCAGCGTGCCAAAATTCAACCAGGTCAGCGCCGATCCGCCAAAACTCAAATACCGCGATCGACGCCATCGCGAGTGCGCCGATGTCGCCCCCGATTTTCAGATCTGATTCTATTTGGCGTTCGACACCAGCGCATTGTATTTCCCGGCAAGGTCATTGAACTTCTGCACCGCGTCATTTCGTTCGGTCGATATTTTTGAATTTCATCACCGGCCTGCCGAATCGCAACATCGCGCGCCGCAACAGCAGCCATCCACTTGTCCAAAGCCGCTTTCAGTTGCTTACCCTCGGCCGCAAAACGATCCCGCTCGGTCGCAGTGTTCTTCAGTTCCGATTCCGACATGGAGAGCCGCTGCCGCAAATCGCTGAGGTCCGCCGCGTCCTCCTTCAGCGTGATCTCCTGCCCGGCAATTTTCGCGGATTGCTCGATCCGCATCTGATCGAGCCGCTCCACACTATTTTCCAGCCGACCATTGGATTGCCATTGAACGCCACATAGCACGCAAAGCGCGCACACGCCAAAAAAATTGAAAACCAGAAAAAAGCGATTCATGGCATCCCTCCCTTCCCAGCCGGGCGAATCTCAAACGCCACCTTTTCAATCCCCGCAAGCCGAACCAGATCAAGCACATGAATTACATCCCCATGCCGCGCCTCGCTATCCGCGCTGATGATGATCCGCACATCCGGATTCCCCTTTTGGATTCCCACGAGTGCCCCGATCAGTTGATTGTCATCCACCGCTCGTTTGTTCAGATACGCCGACCCAGCCTTGTCCACCGAAATATCCACAAAATCTCTCTTCGGCTCATTCGTCGCCGAAGTGGCCGTCGGCAGATTCACCTTCACGCTTCTTAAGGTTCACCATGCTCAGGCTGACGAGCATGAACGACGCCAGCAGAAAAAACATGATGTCGATCAGCGGAATGATTTCGATCCGCGCCTCGGCACTGTCCGAAGGTAGCCTGTTATCAAGTTTAACCGGCATGGCTCACCTCCTTCGCTTCGATTCGGCCGGCAGTCGCCCGCCGGCCCGCGAATTCCTCCAGATCATGCCCATGATGCTTGGCGGATTCGACAAGCAACTCGACGTGATTGATCGTCCGTTCCAGCCGGGCCCGGAATTGCGCGAGCTGGCGATTGAAATAGTTGTATGGAAGCAGACAGAGGATCGCGATCCCCAGCCCGCAGGCGGTGGCGATCAGCGCCTCGGCGATTCCGCCGCTGACTTTCGTCGGCGCAAGCTGCTCTTCGCCGACGAAACTGAACGACCGCATGATCCCGGTGATCGTCCCGAGCAATCCCAGCAGCGGGGCCAGCGTGATCAGCGTCCCCAGCACCCATTGCAGGCGTTCTCCCGATTCCAGTTCCTTCGACGCCCGCAACTGCATCGCCCCCAGCAGCGAACTGTGCGCGTGGACCAGCCCTTCATGAATCGTCTGAAGAAATGGATCATTTTGTCATCGGGTCAGCTCGAGCGCCTTTTCAAAATCTCCCGCAGCGATGGCGTCAAAGCTCCGTTCCATCACCTTCGATTGCGTTCGCCGCCACAAACTCCACCACCAGAGCGATCGCTCGATAACGACGGTCATCGCCGCCAGAAAAGCCAGAAGAATCGGCCACATGATCGGGCCGCCCTCCTGAAAATAATCCACGATGATATTTGCCAATGAAAGATTCATGTACTGCTCCTCATTAAAGTATGAAACCACGGCCTCTGCCCGCGTAACCCTGTCTGACCCTGTCGTTCCAAAACATTTGCCCCTCGCCCCATGTACTCATGGGGAGAGGGGCAGGGTGAGGGGCGATTTTTGAACGTGGAGTGTTCACTGATGTCGATTCAATTGAAATTGAATTGAAACTTCATAAGTCCGAACGGCCCCTCTCCGAAAACGCCAGGTATTTCGCACCGCCCGCACCGCCGCACTGTTCAGCAGCGGCCATGGAGACGGCGAACTGGCCGTCGCATCCGACACACGCCCGTCTTCGCCCACCCTCAACCGCACCACAACCGTCCCCTCCTGTCCGGCGAATCTCGCTTCGTCCGGATATTCCGGAGGCGGCTGCTCCCCCTCACCCTCTCCAAAGGTCAGTTGAATGACCGATGGCTGCGTAACAACAACGGACGGCGAAGTCTCCACAACATGAACTTGAACCTTCACCGGCTCGGCAAATGCAATCGCCGGACTAGGAGCCACCACCACAGGCTGCTGCGGCGGCGCGGACATTTCCGGAGGCGGGCTCGGAGCCGGCGGCGGATTTTCTTCCACCGCCGGACGCCGATTCACCGCCTCAACATTCAAAAGCTCCGCGTCGATCGGCGCTGGCTCAAACACCTGCGCCGTTCGATGGAAATGCGTCCGCAATCCAATCACCCCAACGACAAGACACGAGCACCACAAAACCATCGTGGCCACGGGCAACAGGCCCGCCGCGTCCTCTTCGCCGTGAGAAATTGAATTCACCTGATCGTTCAAAACAGACCTCCATCAAAAGTCATAAGCCACGCCCGCGTAAAACGTCCGCCGCTGTCCATACTGCGGCGCGCCGACGCCAATCCCCGTGCCGCTTCGGATCTGATAGCTCTCATCAAACAAATTGATCACGTCAAAGCGCAGCTTGACGATCTCATGACGCGAGCCGTTGGGGTGAAACACATGCTCGTACCCGACGTTGATCGGGTAGTACTGCGGCTCGGATTCCGAATTGGCAAACCCCGACCGCAACCCCGATCCATATAGGAAATCCGCATACACCTCATCGTTCGTCCACTCATACGAAACCCCCACCGACGCGGTGTAGAGCGATTGATGATCCAGCGGAATCGCGTTCGCCTGAATGTATGCCAGCTCATCATTCTCAATGGTGAACTGCTGCGAAATGATGTTCTTGCCGCGCGTCAGCACATAGGCGAAATTCCCAAATAGCGAAAGACCGCCCTGTTTAAACGTGCTGCTGATCTCTGCCCCGTACACCACGCCCGTCTCGTAATTGAACGGCGTGAAAATCACCGCGTCCCCAAACTGCCCAAGATCAACAAGGTTCTTCGCTTGCTTATAAAATCCATCCACGTTCACCTGCCACGGCTGGGCAATCTGCTCTGAAATCCCCGCGTCGTAATAATTCGACCGCTCCACCTTCGGCGGCCCATCCAGCGTATTCGGTGGGGAGTTCGTCGTATTCGCGAATTTCGCAAGCGTCCCCGGCGGCACATACTGCACCGGCGGCGGCACGAAATACCGCGAATAACCAATGTGCGCCGTCGTCTCCTTGTTCACCTTCCAAACCAGGTTCGCCCGCGGACTCAGTTGCGCTTCATTGTCAAAATTCGCCGCGAATTCATCGAAACGCGCGCCGAAGTTCAATGTCAGCTCCTTCGTGATCTTCCACTCGTCCTGGAGATACATTCCCGCCTCCAGCGCATTGTTTCGCGTGTCGTCGGTAATGAACTCAGGAGTCGTGGATACATCCCCGGTGTTCGGATCAACCGCGAACACGCCGGTGTTCGTGTTGTTCCTTTCCACCGTGTAATCCGCGATCAATCCCGCCCGCAGCGTGTGCTGATCGTTCAGCACATACGAGCTGTCCGCCTGAAACCCGCTCGTCGAATACGAATTGAGAATCTCCCCGGCCACCCCCTGCAATATCAAATCCCCAATCGGGTCAGGCGTGAAATGAATCTGCCCATACCGATAGAACGCCGACGCCAGCAGCGAAAATTGATCGATGTTCTTCTGATACGAAACCACCCCGTAATATTCCTGCTCGTTCTGATTCTCATTCAGATCGGCCGAATCAAACGTGGAAAGATTTCCGATCGAAAACGCTGGCGGCACATCTGGAATATTGGGAATCTGAAAATCAGCGTTGGACCCGTTGACGATAAAGCTCAGCCGGCTCGTGTCGTCAATGTGATAAGTCGAATAAACAAACAGCTTCTCCTGCTCGGTGTCATCATGAATCGGCCGAAAGCTAGGCGTCGGATTCTCAATCCCGCCGCTGCTGCTCTTGTACGACCCGGATACAAACGTATCCCATTTCCCGTTCGTCCAGCCAAGATCGACCGATGGCTGAAACGTGTCATACCCGCCGCCATAAATCGAAACTTCCCCTCCCTGCAATGCCTCGCCGGATTTGCTGGTCACATCGATGATCCCGGCCGTATGAAAACCAAACTGCGCCGGCAAACTTCCGTCGATGAGCGTCACCGACTCAATCATGTGCGTATCCAATTCCTGCCCGAAGGTGTTGATCGGCTGCGGAAGCAAAACGCCATCCACCCGGTAAGTAATATTCGCGTGCTCGCCGCGAATGTGTTCCTGCCCGAACGAATCCATCACCACCCCGGGGTCGCGCAAAAGCACCTGCTGGAACGTGGCATTACTCCCGCCCGGAACCGTTTCAATCTGATTAGGCCCTTCCGTGTAAGTCGTCGCCCCCAGGCTCGGCGCAATCTCATCACGCGACAAATCCAGGTCGGATGTAACCACCACCTTCGCCAGTTGTCCGCCGGCTGGATTGGGCGTTTTTGCCAGCGATGGCGCCGTAGATGGAACGGTCGTCGCCCGCGGCAACAACCGCGGCGCCTCGATCGGCTTCGTTGTTGGATTTGCCGCCAGCCCCGGAATCGCCGGAAGCGGGGGCGGCAAAGATAAACCAGATGAATCACCAGATGAGTCGCCAGATAAGTTGATTGTCGGATAAGTGGTGGGCAACGCATGCGCAGCGCGGCCGATGGCAATGCCAAGGGCAAGCGCCGCCGCGGCCCAAAGGCCGGTACGGTTTCTCATGATTCTGATTCCTCAGAGATGTTGAATGGTTCGCTGCACAAGGGAACGCGCAGCGGCAAGCGCAGCATCGCCCGAGTGCGAATGTTGAACGATCAGAAAAGAGGATCAGACAGCAGGCGGGCCGCGGCAGTCGATCCGCACCGGCACTGGCCGGGAGATCAGCGGAGTATCCAGCAGCGTCAGAAATGCAACGAAAAGACCCAGGCAAATCAGCGTCGGAACCCACCGCACAAAAACAAACTGCATGTGCAGCTGCGCGCAGGTATCGCAATTCGATTCATCATGATGATGCGGCACAATCGGCCGCCCCTCGGCCACCGCCTTCGCATCCGCCGCCGCATCTTCGCGGGCGTGTTGAAGTTCATGAAAATAATCCAGCGCCCCGGTCCCCAAACCCAGGAACCCCACCAGCAGGATGATGGAAGCAATCCGATTCAAGCCGAAATATTCTCAACCGCGCTTGAAAAATTTGCAAGTGCTTGAGGACATAAGGGGTCAAGGACATTAGAGGGTCGTTTAGTAGCGTTCCTGATTATTGGTGACTTGTCGGAGGTTCGAATCGGGGGGCCGTTACGTTACTCGTCGTGTCGTAAAAGTGGCGTTTTGGGCCCGTTTTCGCAGGGTGGCATTACAACGCAGGGTAATCTTACCTGAGATTTTCGCTTCGTCGCCTTCGCCATCGGTCGGGGTATGCAGCGACCAATGCCGCGAAGCGGATAAAATCGGGACCGTTCCCGACCGATGGGGCAGGCGGGTTTGTTGGGCATGACAAATGTCATCCCAAAACGCCGTCGATTGAAGGATCGTGCCCTCTACATCTTATTTGCGGATGAGGGCGATGAAGCTGCGCCAGGTCTCGTCCATCTTGAAGCCCTTGTAGGCTTCCCAAATGCGCGCGACCAGCGCATCCGCCTGGTCGCGGCTCCATCCCAAGTGCTTCATGGCGTAGGACGAGTAAAAGGCCGTTACGCGCATGTTCATGGCGCAATGGACAAAGATTTTCTTGCCTTCAAGTTTTTGCAGCACTTCGCAAAACGCCGCAAAATCCTTTGGTTGCGGGGCGGTCCATACTACAGGGATGTAGTGATATTCCATGCCCAAGTCCCGGATCAATGCATCCTCGTTTTTCAATGCGTTGTCCTGTTCACTAGGCAACAGATTAACCACAGCCTCAAAGCCCGCGTCACGCACGGCCTTGAACTGTTCGGCAGTGGGCTGTCCAGCGCAGCCGGTGCGGTCGTCAATCTGAATAAAGCACTTGATAGCGGTGATGGCTGCATCCATGGGCGTCCTCTTGGTTAGAGGTGAACCGAATATCGGTCGCCCAGGCGAGCGGCATAAACTATGACCGCACTTCCCGGTGGTTAACCACCTTGCCTCGCCAGTCGTGCGGTGGCGGAACTATAATAGTTTAAGTTGTTTTTGCAAGATTGGCCAAAAAAAGCGAAGAAAAGGAGGCATTCAGACTCTATCTTCATACGTGTCAGACTTATCATGGAACTTTCACCGCGAATGTTGCTGGCGCCAGAGGTCATCTATCTTCATACGTGTCAGACTTATCATGGAACTTTCACCGCGAATGTTGCTGGCGCCAGAGGTCATAAAGGGGTCACTTCCCATACTGACCGCCCCTCGGGTCGCAGTGCACTCCATATCTCGCTCACCTTCTTCACTTACCCGAAGGCTGCTCCGCCGAAGAACTTCCTCCCGGCGGCGGAGGCATCATTCCCAGTTGCGTCATCATTCCCGCGTCGTCCGAGATTCCCCAGTGCTCCACGCACTTGCCGTCAACAAAGCGAATAATATCCACCGATTCGACGGAGATGGACTTGCCAGTGGGAGGCATGCCGTTAAATGAACCCGTGTTTGTTCCCGTTATGCGAACCCGCGCCACCACCTTGTCCCCTTCCGCAATCAGGTCTTCCACCTCCACCTTCAAATCCGGAAATCCCCTGCGAAAGGCAGCCATGTATGCCTTGAAGTTGGCCAAAGCCGGCGCCGGATCCTTCTGCCCCGGCTGCACTTCGTGATCGATCGCGTCCGCCGCGATAAATTGGTCGGCCAGATCCGCATTTCCCGTGTTGAAAACCTTATCATAAAACTCGCGGAGCGTGGCCTTGTTCTGATCGGCCGTCGAATCGGTTCCACCGCCGGCCATCGCCACCGGCAGACTCATTGCCAAAACCGCCAGTGCCGCCAGGAAAAATGATCGTCGCATGAGATGCCTCCACGTAGGACCGGAACGGGCCGAAAGATTTGCCGCCAACACCGCCGCGCCGGCGGAATTACTGACGGCCCGCATGATACGGATTTGCAATGTGGGCTTCAATCCCACGCGGCTCAACCTTCCAGCGCGTCCGCGCAGTCCATGCGTCGGCCCCCTGGGCCACAAAACACGTACAAAACCTTCACTATCTCACAAACAATCTGTCGTCGTGTCGTCGTGGGAAATTAACTCAAAAACCCCCATTTCATTACCTAGTAATCACTAACAAAATCCCCAAAAAAGTGTCCAGAAGTGTTCAGTTCTGTCCAGTCGTCTCCAGAAAAAAAACAATCCAGCGTTTCCTATTCCTTCTTCCTCACCACAATGCTCGGCCCAATCACCTCGCGAACCACGATCTCCGTCCCCGCCGGTTCAAATCCCGTTTCAGACACGACGAACGCGATCCGCTTATCCGATATCGAAGGATCAAAAAATTCCGCAGACCCGCCCGGCCGCAATTCCGAAATCGATTTCCCCACCGCACCGGGTGGCGGCCAATGATCCGAAACCGCCGGCATCACACCTGCCGGTATCACCTGATTTCCCGGCGTTCTCGTCAAAATCAGCCGATTCAGCAGCGGCATCCTCGGCAAAAATCGATTCAGCCAAAACCACAAAAACATCGACGACGCCATCGCCGCCGCAACCACAACAATCCCCTTTTCCATCAGCGGCCAATTCGTATGATTCGGCAAAATCGAAGGCCCGCCCACGCCCGCCGGCACAAATGTCATCACCAAACCAAACACCACCAGAATCCCCCCGGTAATCCCCGGAAACAAATGCCCCGGCAGCGCAATCTCCAGCGACACCAGCAGCAGCCCCAGAAAAATCACCAGAATTTCCCACCACTGCGCATACCCTGTCAGCAGTGGAATCCCCAGCATCAGCGCCAGCGCAATCAATCCGCACACCTCGGCCACCCCATGCCCCGGCGCATGCAGCACAACATACAAGCACTGCAAAAACACGATGATCAAAATTCCCCGCACCACCGCGCCGCTCAGAAATTCCACCGCGTTCTCGCCCCATCCCGGCGTAAAATCCCCCACAATGTCATAATTCCGCGCCTGCTCCATCGCCTCCAAAGTCGAAAACTTCGCGCTCGCCAGTCCATAACGCATTGCCTGATCGCTATCCACCGTCAGCAGCGTCGTCGCCCCATCGAGCGGAGACGCCTCGCCCGGCACGAAAATCCATTTCTTCGTCGCGGTCAGCGAATCATAATCCTTCTGATCCACAAATCGCCGCTCCCCCTTGTCATTCTGCACCCAGTACACCACGCGCGTCACATCCACCATCGCCCCGGCCAGCAGTGGATCGTGATGATTCCTCACCGCGCTCTCATTGAAATCCGTAAGCACTGGGCCCTCCTCCTTCGCCCGCTCAGCCGCCGGCATCGCATTCACTCCATCCGGCCCGAAAATAATCGCGCGCAATCCCCCAGCGTAGCCGAATCGCTCACAACAATTTCATCGCAGGCCATGGCAATCATCGCCCCAGCCGAAATCGCCTTGTCCTTCACATAGGCCACGACATGCAAATCTCCCTGCCGCTTGATGAACCGAGAAATCTCCAACCCAGAAGTGAGCAATCCCCCATAAGTATCAACGTTCAGAATCACAACCTTCGCTCCCAGCTTCTTAGCTTCATCAAAATGCCGAAAAAGCTGATCGCGGTTGTAATCATCAATTTCCCCAGCCAGCGTGATAACAACAGTCTTGCGATCCGCAGCGGAGGCATTGGTGGTAGGCCCATCAGCCGCGCGAGCAATAGGCACCGCCAAAGTCAGCGCGCAAATGACCGCCAGGAATGTTGCGCCGATTTTCATACCCTTATTGTATGTCCGCCAAAAGCATTCGCACAAAAATACTGAAAGGATGAGCACAATAGTTAGCGGGCGACCGCAGGTCGCCGGGTTTGCATCATCCCTTCGACGCCTCTATCAACATTTCCAGGGCAGCCCGGGCCTTCCCCGAATTCACCGATTCCCGCGCCAGCGTCAACCCCGCCGGCAAATCCCGCGCCTTCTCCGCCACCACCATCGCCGCCGCCCCGTTCAGCAGCGCGATATCGCGCATCGGACCCGCTTTCCCATTCAAAACTCCCGTCAGCGCCTCAGCTGCCGCATCGACACTCTCCACTTGCAAATCCGACAGCCGCGCATACTCAATCCCCACATCCTTCGGGTTCAGCGTCCAGGTGCGAATATGCTTCTCCCGAAGCTCGCTGATCCGGGTCGGCCCCAGCGTCGAAATCTCATCCATCCCATCCTCAGCATGCACCACCCAGGCCCGCGCGCTTCCCAGTTCCCGCAGCACCATCGCCAGCCGATCCGTCAATTCCGGCGCAAAAACCCCCAGCAGTTGATGCCGCGCCCGCCCCGGATTCGTCAGCGGCCCAAGCAGATTGAAAATCGTCGGAATCCCCAGCGCCTTGCGAGCCTCAGCCACAAATCTCATCGCCGGATGGTGCGCCCGCGCAAACGCAAAACAGATATTCGCCCGATCAAGACACCGCCGCAAAATCTCCGGCGAAGCCTCCAGCTTCAACCCCAGCTTTTCGAGAACATCCGCCGCCCCCGATCGCCCCGACGCCGCCCGATTCCCATGCTTGACGACTTTAACACCCGCCCCGGCAGCGATCAGTGCCGCTGCCGTCGAAATATTAAACGTATGCCGGATATCCCCGCCCGTCCCGCACGTATCAAGCACTACCCCCGCAGCATCCGCCTCTACGGGAATAATTTTCTCCCGCATCACCGTCGCCGCCCCGACCAATTCTTCAACGGTCGTCCCCTTGGCCGCCAGCCCGACAAGCAACCCGCCAATCTGCGCATCCGGCGCCTGCCCCGACATGATATGCAGGAATATCTCCCGCGCCTCGTCGCGGGTCAGATCCTCGCGCCGGCTCAGCTTCAAAAGTATTTCACGGACGCCGGGCATGGTAGGCCATCCTATTCCAAAACCGATGCCCCAGCCGTCGCCGTCGTCACAAAAACATTCGGCTGCCGGTCGAACTTCGCCGTGTAAGTCTTATGCAGATGTTCGCTCAGCGCCTCCACCGACCGCGGCCGCGTTAGTGCGACAATACATCCCCCAAATCCCGCCCCAGTCATCCGCGCGCCATACACACCCTTCACCTTCATCGCCTGCTCCACCAGAAAATCCAGCTCCGGACAACTCACCTCATAATCATCCCGCAGCGAATTATGGCTTTTCACCATCAATTCCCCAGCCTCGTCATAATGCTGCATGAGCAGCTTTTGCGCCATCTCAATCGCCCGAAGGTTTTCCGCGACCACATGCCGGCACCGGCGATAAACCACTTCGCTCATTCGCCCCTTGGCCGTCTCCACCTGCCGCATCGTCACATCCCGCAGCGCCTTGATCGTCGGATGCTCGCGCTTCAGGATCGCCACCCCCTCCTCGCATTGCCGCCGCCGCATCACATATTCGCTGTCCCCCAGGTTGTGCTTGACCATGCTGTTCACAATCACCACCCGCAATTCCTTCGGCTCCAGCGGCACAAACTGCTTGTTCAAATCCCGGCAATCCAGCAACATCGCCTGCCCGCTTTTCGCCGCCGTCACGATCATCTGATCCATGATCCCGCACGGAACGAGCGCATATTCTTGCTCCGCCTTCTGGCAAATCAGCGCCAGCCGATCATCTTCAATCGTCAAACCCGCCAATAGAAGCAGCGACTTGGCAATCGAAACCTCAATCGCCGCGCTGCTCGAAAGTCCGCCGCCCACCGGCAATGAATTACAGATCAGCGCATCCATCCCCGAAAGCGGAATCCCCGCCCCCATCAGGATCGCCGCCACCCCGCGCACATAATTCCCCCATCCCGACTTCGCCCGTTCGATTTTCTTCTGCAGCGAAAACTCCACAAACTCATTTGGAAACACCGTCGAAGCCACTTTAACGATCTCATCTTTGCGGGACCGGCAAACCACAATCACCTGTGGCTCAATAGCCATCGGAAACACAAACCCATCGTTATAATCCGTATGTTCCCCAATCAGATTCACGCGCCCAGCGCCCGAACCGCCCGCAACTTCTCCCCAGCCCCAAACAACTGCGCAAACCGCCCCTTATTTTCGGTAACAGCGTCCTCAGCCATGCATTTGACTCTAAGTCAATTTCAGGAAAATTCAACTGCTGAAAGCGCCAACACTTGCAAAAGGCGCGGCGATTCCTTGCCAGTAAACTTGCCTGTAAACTTGCAAACCGACCCCGATTTCCTCGCGATCGCAATCGCTTGGCCGACGTTGAGCGCGACGATTCGCGGGACTCTGGCGTCGATGGCAATGGAGGCCGTGAAGCGAAGCAAGTAAAATCGAAACATCGGTAGCGTCCTGGCCGGGCGCGAACTGGCCGCCGTCATTCTCCACCGTCCTGGGGAATGCCGGCTGGCCGGGCCGATGCGCGTGAAAAGGACGGTGCATTGTGGTGGACTTCGACAAAAAGAGAATCGAGGAGCAATTGGGGAAGCTTGATCGCTTCCCAATCGAACGTGCGGAACTTCGATGTTTGTTTCGGGCGATGCAGTCCTACGAGGTCACGGTTGGCGATGCAATATCGCTGGTCAAAATGATCGGGAGCTTACCTGACGGAGCGGAAAAAGTAGCAGTTGTACGGCAGCCCTTCGTTTTGATTCGAGACGCGGCCAACAGTATCAGTGCAGCGGCAAAACCCGTGGCCAAGCTGTGTACAACGCATGACGTGAACGCGGAGCCTTTTGCACGGATGATTGACGAGCCGTGCCTGGTCGATGATGCGTCGCATCGGAACGCAATCATTGCATCGTTGGAGTCACTGGTAAAGCGCCTTATTGCAAGTAATCCCGCCGCAAAGTCGGTAGAGATGGTCGAACAGGCAGAACCAGATCGGCCGCCGCTCGGGGAAGATGCGGCCCTGCTGTACGAGCAGTATCTGCAATGGCCAGCATACAAGGCACTGACCAGCGAGAAAATCCTTGAATGGTTCGCGCAAAAGGGCGCGACATATCCGAGGATAAGTGGTATACGAGCCTTGTACCGTCGCTTGAACGGTGGGGCATGCAGAACAAACCCAGAACCGGCTACTACTTTCCGCAGTCGGCACGCCCAAAGAAAATCTCGAAAACATAGCGATACCCCAGCCAAAGCCTAGGTTGTTCTTCATCCCCGGCGATATTCAAGTAAGGCATGGAAGATCGTGCCGAGCTTCTGCCATTGAAAGCGATGGCCCGCGTTGCACATGTTCCGCCGAACTGGCTGCGGGAACAGGCTGAAAGCGGATCAATCCCGAGCCTGGACGCTGGGGGATCGCGGCTATTTCACGCGCAACCGTAGAAAAGATTTTGATGAGCCGCGCGGCTGGGCACGATCACGTCAATCTTTCGCGGCTGACCGAAGGGGGCAACGATGATCGCTGATTCCACGATCCAACCTGATTTGGCACTGCTCATCGACAAACGCGAGCTGGGGCGGCTGACGTCCCTCGGGGAAACGGCGATCAAGGGCATGATCCGCACGGGCAGACTGCCGCTTCGGCGATATCGGCTCTGCCGAAAGTGGCTTTTTTCACGAGCGGAGTTGGAGCAGTGGATTTCGGCAGGATGTCCACCGGCAAGCCGCTGGAGTTTCATCAAGGAACAGTCGGCAATGAGGGCGACAGCGTGACCAATTCAAACTCTGAAATTTCGCCAGCGGCTGCCACCGCTTTATTGCTGGTCGAAAAATTCGGTGCAGCCGTTGTGCTTACGCATGGCGTTGATGATTCTGGACGCTGCCTATGCCGGGATGGCATCGATTGTGGGACGCCTGGCAAACACCCAATTGGACGCGGCGGTTATCTTAACGCAACGACCACCATCGGCGCGATCACTTCTGCTTCACCCTCCTGCAACTGGTCCCTACGCACGGTCGATGGTTTAGGCGCTCTCGATGATGATACCCCGGATCAGAGCGGCATGGCCGCCGTCGAGGATTCGATCGGGCATAAGCTGCCGGACACTGCCACTATCCGAACTGCCAAAGATCACCTCACCAAGATTTTCAGTGCCTCTCAAGGTCTGCCTCGCGTGATTGGGCTACTGAAAACCCTCGCGGGGAATCTGGATTTCATCGGTGACCCCGGAATGGTTGTCATACCCGGTAGTCGGTCGAGAAATGATCGCGGAGGTGTTGCGGCCTATTCTTGGGAAGCCTCACCGAATGATGTCGGAATAGCTGCACTCCCGGCAGGGGTTGCGCAGATAGTCAGGTTCAGAACACAGAACCACAAGCAGGGGGGAGTTGTTACACAGAGGAAAAACAATTCCTGTGTAACAGGGTCGTTCTGTGTAACAGACACCGACCGGCTTATTCAGCGCTGCGTCCCGGACATGCCCGGCATGCGATGGCATTCCCTTTTCCGTCTAGCGAGAGAGCGCCAGGGGGTTGCCACAGTTCGCAGAGGCGTCGCAAGAACAATTGGAGCCACTGCTGCGGGACTGGTATCGGCGGTCTTTGCCATTCATCCGTACAAAGGACATCAAAGTAAGTCGGCGTGATTTGTGGGAGGCCTACAAACGAGTCCGGTTTCCTGGTGGAACCAGCGGAAAATTGGCTGCTATGGTCGATCCTGACTTTGGGCTCTCGCCGATGCCGATCCGCGTAGAGCGATTGTGCGCCGACCTTCAAACATCTGCTGGCGATGAACCATTCTTCCTTGCATGTCGCGCCGGAGCCGAAGTTTTAGGTAGCAATCACATGGCGATAAGCCGCATTCTCAAAGACCTGGTTTCCAAAGGGGTTTTGGATCTCGTTAAAAAGGGAAAGCGCCGCAGCGCTGCAGAGTATCGGTTTCGTGGGGGTGAAGAATGAGCCAAGTTTTTTCCGCTAGTGGCAAGCCCACAAACATTTTGAAAACCGCCCGCGCCACAACTGCGGAAAAGATGGGGGTTTGCGAAAGCCGCAAAATGGACGTTGACTCCATTGCGACCGAGTTGGCCCGCGTGGAGCTACAGCGCGATTTCCTGCATGTGGGATATTCGCGGGCAGACGCGCTGCGGCTCGCTGGGCGAGTTGTGGGTCGTTGGATGTGGCCGGGGCTGGCACGATGCCCCTCTGTTGCTGCTGGGCGTATTGCCGGGGAAGGCAGGGACGGGCGATGATCGACGAAATCGAAGATCGCGTCGAGCCGACTCCACCAGAGCCACATCCGTCAACTCACGGGCGCGACGGCCGCACGGGCGCTGGAAAGTTTGCTCGCGGCAACAAGCTCGGGCGCGGCAATCCCTTGGCCGGCCGGGCCGCAAAGATTCGTGCCGAATTGCTTCGATCATCGAAGACGGCGGACGTGCGCGAGATTTGCCGGAAGCTGATCGACGGCGCGAAGGCCGGTGACCTGGCTTTCATCCGAGAATGGTTCGATAGAACGACCGGCAAGACGACGGATGTTTTGACTGAGGAGCGGGTCGCTGAACTCGAACGGCTTTTAGCTGAAAGGCTGGAGCAATGAGTATCGAAAATAGACTTCGCGCTCTTGAAGCCGCGCTTGCACCTGCGATGCCACTGTGCCGGTGCAATATTCCAACACCGGGTCCGATGACAGGTGAAGGCGTGGATACAAAAATGCTCTGCGGCGTGTGCTGCGAAGTGTGGCCGACGGGCTGGTCGTTGGGATTCCATTGGCGCACCGGCGAAGCGGTCATCACTAGACGGGATGAAAGCGAGGCGATCCAGTGAACTTACAAGCCAGACTGAAGGCGATCGAGGACAACGCGGAAAAGCTGATCGAGCGCGGCGCGATGACGCGGATTTTGAAAAGTTCACTCGCGAATTCCTTGCTGACGATCGAGCCAACAAGGCCATCGTCAATGAACTGGCGAAAAAGCATGGGACGCGCGATGTTCGCAAACTGCTGGTAATGGCCGATGTCGCGGTTGCCCCATTGCGATTCGCGCTCGGAAAATTCTGCCAAGCTCGCCGCTACCGGTGTCCCGGCGCTCGAGTGATTTTTGTGCGAAAAATTGCCGGTCAGAAAAGATCGCTCGTGACGCGGAGCGGCAACCAGGAGGATGCCCGCTACCCGTTGTTACAAATATATGAGACTTCGGCCCGCCCGTGTGACGTGGCCAGTGTTTGATTTTTTACCGCCGGAAAACCGGCAAGGATT
Organism: uncultured Phycisphaerales bacterium; assembly: GCA_963773725.1. GTDB lineage: Bacteria > Planctomycetota > Phycisphaerae > Tepidisphaerales > Tepidisphaeraceae > PALSA-1353. The sequence goes on along the minus strand of CAVZCA010000002.1, from coordinate 1,731,199 downwards.
TTGCGATGAACATTCCTGAGATTTTGGAAACCTTGGCATCTGAGGCGAAGCAAGGTGCGATCTCGAAGCGCAGCGGCGGAGTACCAAAGTACAGCAAAATGTTAACGTTGTTGAAAAGCGCGGTGGACCTCGATAGCGAGGCGAACAGCGCCAACCTTTCCCGCAGCAGCGGCGGAGAAAAGATGAGCGCGGCGGATTTTATGCTGAATGATTGCAAAGATCCAAACGCAAGGGTGGTTGTACCATGAGCAACCGCGCGACGATTCCAACTGACGCAGCGTTAAAGCGGCTTGAAAAGGCCGCCGAGGCTGCGGGCCGTGCGTTTGAGCGATTTAGCGCATGGCGAAAGAAAAAAATCGCCCGGCTCGAAGCGGCACAAGATTTCGTGGCCTTGAAGGAATTCCGTGAACCTTCGGAGATCGAGATGGGCAAGTTGCTCGGAAAGTATAAGGCGCTCGACAGCCAGCACAAAAATGCTGCTCTCTTGCGGCAATCCAGCCTGCCGACCCCGGCAGTGCCGACCCTGGCCGCCAGTTGACCTGTCGAAACCATTTGGGCCGGTTCCGATCGGCGACGTTTTCCCTATTTTGATTCATCCGGGTGTTCGGAATCTGCCAGCGCGTGAATGATTGGTTTGGTGCGGTTGCCGGCGGAGCCTGTACGCCGGCGAATCCATAGCTGCTGTTCGGGTACGCAACCGACAGCGGCATCCTGTACCGGTCGCGTCAAGGCTTGCTTGTCCTCGGCGCGGCCGGTTTTCAAACTTCGGTGAAGAAATGCGAACAATCATAGAGCCGCCGCTGACAACGCCAGCACCATTCACCCGAGAGTTGTGCCAGCAATTGAGCAAAGCAGCGGCTATCACGGATCGAGCTATATCCGGCATTCCACCGCTGCGAGCCCAGGACATCGACTATCGACAGCGGCAAAGAGAAATCGAACGAGACGCCCGGCGAGCGTTGCGGGAGCTTCGGGACGGCCTGGCCAAGATGAGGTTGGAATGACCAGCGATCAAAACAAACCAAAACCGGCGAATATGCTCCTCAAGTTTGCGGAGCTGATCTTTTACGTCGAGAACGTCGAGGTTGACGATTCGCCATTTCCGCCGGCCGAGCGCCGCCGACGGCGTAGGATTCGTGCGGAGCTTTTGTCGGGACTGCGGGAGTACCGCGCGGTGGCGCGGGCCGCGGAGTTGAATTAAGCCGCCAGTGACAAGCTGGCTGCGCGTACATGGGCGTCAAATTCGCAAACGGAGTAAGAATCGGCAGTTGTGAGACGGACGAAATGGACATGACATCCGTTGGCGGTGTAAATGCTCTTTGAAAACTGAATAGTCGGCCGGGGGGAGACGAAAACGCAGCCAGCCTTCAATGCGATGATTGCATTTGCGGCTGCGTTCCAGCGGCGCTTGGTAATTGCGCCGCGTCTATGCCGGGCGGCGTTACTTCCTCAAGAATGATCGGACATTCTTGAGTTAACCAATCGGAGGTGCCAGCACGCCTAATCATGCACTGCACATTCATTATTCCCGGTCCGGGAATTGGTAGTGGCCCCTCAAGTCTCATCATGATCCTTTGAAACACCTTTTCAAAAGCGAAACTGCCACCTAGCATTTCGATAGTCTCTGCCACATTCGGCATTTTGAGAGAAATCTTAAACTCGAATTCACCAGCGCCTTCATCTTCGCTCTCGCGCATCCACATTGCCGTGACCCAAATAGATGCCACTTTGGAAAAAACGATACCCTTAAAATCCGGAGGTAGCTTGGAGATCTGGATTTGCTCTAGGAGATTGAAAAGACTGGTCCGGCCCGAGATTCGATCTTCGGCCCCATTCTCCGAGCAAACGATGTAAACCGGTTTGGCCATTTAGCGGATACCAGCAAATACGAATCCGGAGCTTATTCTCGCCGGCCTGGCCACGGATTGCGACACAGTATTTGCAGCGCTTATGCTTCGGTAACAACCTGATTGGAACGGAGAATATTCTGCGGCGAGCTTGGCAACTAGATTGGCCGTTTCGAAAGGACTCTTTTCCTCAATTGGAGGAACTAAGGGCGAATCAAAGTCGTCACGAAAAACGGTAATAACGAAACGACCGGCAGGATCAAATCGCGGCAACCACCCAACATCAATTATGATTCCACTGGGTAAGGTGGCCTGAAGAATATCTTGACTAAGCCGACCTTGCGCCTGGGAATAGTCGTTGAGAATCTCGCCGACTACCGTGGAGCCACTCGGAAGTGAAATTTGAAGAGGCTTCATATTTGAACTCCCAAAAGTTGCAACTCTCGTCTCGTTATAGGGCTTCCGTGTACATCTCCAAGCTTATTGTGCTCCGCGTACACGAGAGTCGTTTCTTCACCTTCGCTCGCACCGACTACTTCTTTCGCATCCAAATAGTAGGACCGGACCGATGTTGTTTCTTCAATACGCTGACCCTCGGTAATGCACTTCATTTCGAGCGTTTTCTGGGTTTGGTCGGTAAAAGTCTGTAAATACTTCGCCTTCCCATGCTTAGTGGACTTCACAATTCGAGCCCAATCTACCCCTCGCTTGGCGCGGTGCGCTCGATTGTAATGACTCCAACGCTCGCTTGCCCATGCTGACGCCGCTCCTGTCACAATCTTTCCGCCTGGAGTTAATCATCGGACTCGGCCGTATACGTTCATTAAGAGTACCACAAGCAGACTCAACGAATCAACAAAATCGACTGCCGCCTCCTCTCGGACTAAGAGGAGTGTTAAAATATAACGGTTATCCGGACCAAAAGTCGCGTCAAAGTTGTTGGGTCGCGACGGATGACTCGAGAACATAAAGCACGTCTATTTGGATGGTATCTTCGGCCGCCCCGCCTTGATGCCAGTGCCAATGAGCTTGCGGACGGCCGAGACGTCAACGAGCTTGGCCGTGAGATTACGGACTTGGCCTGGGCGAGTCCTCAGCAATCCTTTATCCACCCAGCGACCGAGGGTACGCCGGTTGATACCTAACAATTCGGCGGTGTCTTTCAGGGACTTCCATTGAGCCATTGAATGAGCATACCACGTGCGACAAATCATTCAATGCGCACTTGCGTGGAATGAGCCACGTGGTACAATTATTGCAGTTTGTGAAGTTGAACATTTTTGAAAGGACGGTGAGTTATGAAAGTGCGTCGAATGGGATACAGCACAACGGGCGCGGACGCGCAGTTGAAATCACTCCGGCGCAGAAGCGGCAAAAGCAAAAGGCCCGACCGAACAAGCCGAGCTGAAAGCTCGGATAGACGAACTGGAAAAGAGCCGCAAGTTGTTGCCGATGACGAAATCAAAATCCACTAAGTGGTACGCGGTTTGGGTGGACTTCAGGGGTATACTCCGCCGGATGCCGCTGGATGAGGACCAGAAGATAGCGAACAAATACGCCGACCAGATTGACGACTTGAACAGTCTGCGGGGCAGCAACAAAGTCATACCACCAGAGCTTGCCAAGTTTGTAGAGACGATGCCCCCAGCAATGCGCGATCGGCTGGTGTCGTTTGAAATTCTGGATGCGGGCGAAGTCTACGCCGACAAACCCCTGGCCGACCATATCGACAATTGGGAAGCCGCGAAGCGCGCCAACGGCAACGCGGAAGATTCCATCATCCCGGTTATCGCCCATGTGCGGCGGATCGTTGCCGCGCTCGAGCTGGTGACGTGGAAGGATTTGAAAGCGCCGGGCGTTGCCGGGCGGATCAAGACATGGGTTGCCGGCTTGCGGGCTAAAGGTGAAATCAACGGCACGACCACGAACAAATACATTGCCGATATCAAATCACTATGCCGCTGGATGCACGCGGAAGGATTCGCAAAAGATATAGCGCTAGAAAATCTCCAGCCGGTCGATAACGCCGATAGTGACGCGGATCGGCGCCGGGCTTTGTCCGTCGCCGAAATGCACCGCCTTGTGGATGCCGCCGCTGCTGGCGAAAAACGCCACGGATTGACCGGCGATGAGCGGGCCATTCTGTACCGCTTCGCGTTTGAAACCGGCATGAGGCCGGGCCAGATGCGCACGTTGACTGTCGCCAATTTCCGCCTAGACGACAACCCCCCGACCGTGCAATCGCAAGCTAGGTTTGTGAAGCGACGCAAGGTACACGAGCAAGTGCTACGGGCCGAGCTTGCGGCCGACTTGCAAAAGCGGTTTGCCGCGATGATGCCGGCGAGTCCGGCTTTCAGAATGCCGAGCGATGGCCGGATGGCCGATATGCTCCGCGACGATCTAGCAGAGGCCCGGCGGGCGTGGATCGGAGAAGCCGTGACCGACGAAGAGCGCGTCAAGCGGGCCAAGGATGATTTCCTGGCCGCCGTTAACCGCGACAATGAGCGGGCCGTGTTCTATTCGATGCGCCACGGCCACGGCACGGCCCTGGCGGACGCCGGAGTGCCGGAGAAGGATATTGCCAAGTCGATGCACCACGCGAGCCGAACGACCACGGCACGGTACATGCACGCCGACCGCGAGCGCGTGAGCAAGGCAATCGAACGCCTGCCGGACCTGTCCTACACGTTGCCGAAATTAGCGACGGGGACGGCTGGAAAATTCCTTGATCTAAACTTGTCACCCCGCGGCGACTTTTCGCGCCCGGATGCGCCCGGATGCGACCAGTTGGCGGGCATGGGTGAAGATTCAGAATCGCTCGGCAATATGCGGGAAAACACTGTTTTTCCGAGCGATTTCGCGCTGTCCGGGCAAGCGGTTGAAATGGTGTCCGAACTGTCTCTAAGACCATCGCCGAAAGTGGTCAAGGATCAACGCCCAAAAGGTCAATCAGTTACCGCTTCGCAATCACATCCAATTCCACCACATCATTCTTGAAAAACAGCGCAACCGTCCAGTCAATCACAATCCGCAGCCTCCGATCAAACCGTGGCATCTGCAATAGGTAATACGTTCGCCAAACCCACCACGCGATAAACCCATAAATCCTGAATTTGAAAACCCGCCCAACTCCCTTATGCCGCCCCAGCGCCGCCAGCGTTCCTTTATTCTGATAGATAAACGGCCGAGGCGTTCCGCCGCGAATGACCGCGGTAATATTCTTGCCGATCAGCCGCGCCTCGCGCAGGCGCATGCTGTGCAAGTTGCGGATATGGCTTCCCATCCGGATCGGGAATAGCCGCGCAATCCCCCAGTGCCCAGACATTCGGATGCGATTTACTCCGCATCGTCGCATCAACCACCACGCGGCCGCGCGGTCCCTTCTCCACCGGCAATGTCGTAATCAGTGGATTCACCGCCACGCCCGCCGCCAGAATGATCGTCTCCGCATCAATCGTCTCCGTCTCGCTGATATGAACTTTACTCTTCTCAATTTTCTTAACCCGCGTATTCACCCGCACCTTCACCCCCCGGTTCTCCAAAACTTTCGTCGCATATTTACCAAGCTCCTCATCCATCTCCGGAACCAGGCGCGGCCCAGCTTCGATCAATTCAAAGTGAATCAGATCGGGAGAAATTCGCGGATAAGCCCGGGCGATATTCTTCGTAAATTCAGTCAACTCCGCCTGAAGTTCCAGGCCGACCAGCCCTCCGCCGATGATCACAAAGCTCAAAAGCGCCCGCTTGCGCTTTTCATCAATTTCAACATCCGCGCTCTCAAAATTAGCGATGCACTGATTGCGCAGCGAGATCGCGTCATAAAGCGTTTTGAATGTGCGGGCCAATTCAGACCCCGCGATCAGGCTCGTATTGGTCACGCCGCCCAGGGCAAGCACAAGATGATCAAATTCAAATTCCCGGGTCTGATGATCAGTCAGCCGGGCGGTCACGAGATGTTTATCGACGTCTATGCTCTCAACATTCGCCTGAACAAAGCGGACATCATCAAACATCAGCCGAATCGGATTCACCGCATGGCGAGGCTCAAGCACGCCGCTGCTCGCTTCAAAGAGCAGGGGGGTCATCAAAAAATAATTCTCCCGGCTGATCAGCGTGATCAAAACCTCAGAGGATCCTCGCCAAGCCCGCTCCAGCGACCGCGCCGCGTAAACCCCCGCAAACCCGCCCCCCAAAACGACGATCTTTGTCTGCTTCGGCGATGATGCGGCTGCCTGATCCATCATTCGATAATAACACGCGATGTTTAATCAACGCAGCGCCCACTCCGCCCCGCGCCAGAAGCAATAGGCTTTACCCCGCAGCCGGGCTATACTTCCTGTTGTCCACTGAACCCTCAGGAGACGCCCATGTTTTCCAACCGCTATCCCCGATTTCTCCCATTATTGGCTCTTTTGGCCGTCGCTCCCTGCTTCGCCGCCGAGCCCACCACTCAGCCGGCTATTCCCGATTCGTTCATGCGTTTCGTCGATGACAACCACGGCGGGGGATCGCTCCAAACCGCCGACGTCACCTTCCGAAATCCGGCCGGCGTCACTGTCCATCTCATCGCTGCCGTCCACATCGGCGAAAAATCCTATTACGACGGTCTCAACCGCGATTTCAAAGGTTACGACGCGGTCCTCTATGAATTGGTCAACTCCAAAATCCGGCCGCACCCGCCCCCGGCGACGCCGAAAAATCCTCCAATCCCATCAGCGAATTCCAGATCTTCCTCAAAAAATTCCTCGACCTCGATTTCCAGCTCGACGACATTGATTACACTGCCCCCAATTTCGTTCACGCCGATCTCGATCGCGAAACATTCGAAAAAATGCAGGCCGACCGTGGCGAATCATTCGAGCAGATCATGCTCCATCAGCTCATCAAAGCCCTGACCGATCCGCCAACCACACAGCCGGCGACGGCCGATGATTCCGATGTCGATCTGATCACCGTTCTCACCCGCCCCGACGCCGAGCGGCAATTGAAGGTCGTCATCGCCCGCCAACTCGGCCAGATGGATCTCTCCGCGATGGGCCTCGACGGTCCCGGCGGCAGCGTGCTCGTCACCGAGCGTAACAAAGCTGCCCTAAGTACTCTCTCCGATTCGATTACCGCCGGAAAAAAGAACCTGGCCATTTTCTACGGCGCCGCCCACATGCCCGACATGACCAAACGCCTCGAAGCCCTGGGTTTCTCCCCCGTCTCCACGCAATGGAATCTCGCATGGGATCTGACCATACGCCCGGATCAGCCTTCAGCCATGGAAAAGCTGATGCGCAATCTCGTCAATTCGATAAATGACCAGAACTAAAGTAAACTCGAACCGAGCAGCGTACGACAAATATGCAGCTTCGGATTTCAGGCATTCTGATTTGATTCGTCATTCTGGTTTCGGATTTCTGGTTTCCAATCCATGTTCCACCTCCAGGGAAAATTCATAGTCTTCGACGGCAACGAAGGCTGCGGCAAAAGCACCCAGGCCCACATGGCCCTCGCCGCGATCGAAAAAACCGGCCAGAAAACACTTCTCGTGCGCGACCCAGGCACAACCCGAATCGGCGAAAAAATCCGCGAAATCCTCCTCGATCCCCTCAATACGGAAATGGCCCCGCGCTGCGAAATGCTCCTCTTCATGGCCGCCCGCGCCCAGATGATGAAAGAAATTATCCTGCCCGCTCTCAAACGAGGCCTTCTCGTCATCAGCGACCGCTTCATCTCCAGCACCCTAGCCTATCAACTCAGCGGCGACGGACTGACTGAGGCGGAAATTCTCGCCGTCGGCAAAACCGCCGTACACGAGCATTGGCCCGACGCCACAATCATTTTCGACCTCCCGGTGGAGACAAGCATGGCTCGCACCCGCCCGAAGTTCACCCTCTTTCCGGACGATCCCGCCGCCGGCGCAGAGAAAGACCGCATCGAGCGCCGTTCGCAGGAATATCATGAGATGGTCCGCCAGAATTATCTTCGGCAGGCAAAAAACCATCGCCTCAAATACCACATCGTTGACGCCAGCCGCGATGTCGAACCGGTCCATGCCGACGTGATGAAACTCCTCGCCAAGCTCCAGTGATAATCCATGCTTCGATTGACAGACATCTTCGGACAGGACGCCGCAGTCGCATCCCTTCGCGCCGCCCTGGCCGCCGATCGCCTGCCGCACGGCCTGATCTTCGCCGGCATCGAGGGCATCGGTAAAGCCACCACCGCCGCCGCCCTCGCCGCGCTTTTCCTATGCGAAAATCCCGGCCCCAATGACGCCTGCGGAAAATGCCGAAGCTGCCACGCCATCGCCAGCAGCAACCACCCCGATTATCACGTCATTACCAAAGAACTCGCCCGCGTTCACGACAAAAGTGGATCGAGCAAAGCCACCCAACTCTCAATCAACGTGATCCGCCACGATCTGGCCGAGCCCGCCAGCCGCAAAACAGTTCTCGGTCGCGGAAAAGTCTTCGTGGTCGAGCAGGCGGAATTAATGACCGATGCCGCCCAAAACGCGCTGCTTAAAACTCTCGAAGAACCCGCTGGCCGCACCCTGATCATTTTACTGACGACCCACGCCACCGAGCTTTTGCCAACCATTCGCAGCCGCTGCCAAACCCTGCAATTCGCATCACTGCCCACAAAGCTGGTCGCCACCCAACTCCAGCGGCGAGACATTGACGCCGCAACCGCCGCCAAAGCCGCCGATTTCTCCAACGGCTCCCTTGGCGTCGCCCTCCGCTGGATCGAAGATGGCATCCTCGCCCACGCCACTACCATCGCCGACTCGATGGACAAAATCCTCGCGGGTAAAAATGCCGACCTCGCCGATCTACTTAGAAAAGGCGCCGATGCCTACGCAGCCAAAGCTCTAGAACGCGATGAGCTCGCCAGCAAAGATTCCGCCGTCCGCACAGGCCTAGGTGTCTATCTCTCCGTTGCCGCCGGCCGCGCCCGCCACGTTCTTCGCTCTGGCCTAGGTGAAGATTCCCTCGACCAGATCTGCGACGCGGTCGACGCGATTTCCCTCGCCGAAAATACCTCGCCGCCAATGTGAATGTCTCCCTCGTCCTCGAACAACTCGCCGCCGCTCTGCAAAGCAAAGTCCAGGTTTAATCACTCGTCACAGCGCCAAAATCATCTCCGCAATCTTCACCTGCGGCCGCGACAACGGATACTCATTGAGTTCCCCCAACTTGATCCACTGGCGCGTGGCCTCAGATTGAATTTTCCCTTTACCCGCAACCGTCGCGGCGAAGACATTAAAAATATATCTCCGATGCGTCAGCGCATGCCGCACCTCCCCAATCTCTCGAAGCCTTCGAATCGGCAGACCAATCCTCCGCCCAACAATTGCCGCCACAGCTTTCCCCTCCGAACCCTCAATTGTCGGAAACTGCCACAAGCCAGCCCATCGCCCCTTATCCGGCCGGCGCTCAATCAACCACCGATCCCCCCTCGAAACACAAATCGTCCACCGAGTAAGCAGGGGGGTCGGCCCGCGCGTGCGAGGCTTAGGTATTTCCTCTTGCAATCCCGCCTCAGCCGCCAGACAGAACTGCCGCACTGGACAAACCAAACATTTCGGCGACCGCGGCGTACAAACCATCGCCCCCAACTCCATGAGCGCCGAATTGAAATTCCCACACGACTTCCGTGGCAAAATCTCCTCCGCCCGCCGCCAAAGCATCTCCCGCGTCTTCAGCTCTCTCGGATCAGACCGGATCAATTCCAGCCGGCAAAGTACTCGCGCCACATTCCCATCCAAAATCGGTGCTCGCTCTTCAAACGCGATCGAAGCCACCGCCCCAGCCGTATATCTCCCAACCCCAGGCAGCCTTATTAACTCCTGCACCGAGCAGGGAATACACCCCTCAAACTCGCTCACGATCATCCCCGCCGCTGCCCGAAGGTTTCTCGCCCGCGAGTAATACCCCAGCCCTTGCCAAAGCCGAAGCACCTCCTGCTCGGCCGACTCCGCCAGCGCGAACAGTCGGAAACGCCTTCATAAACCGCAGGAAGTACGGCGTCACCGTCGCCACCTGCGTCTGCTGCAGCATAAACTCGCTCACCAGCACGGCATAAGGATCAACCCGCGCCGTCGTCCCCATCGCCGGCCGCCAGGGTAGATCGCGCCGGTTCCCCTCATACCACTTCAGCAACCCGCGCGATCCCCTCCGCCCGCTTCGCCCCGGCCGTATTCGCTTCTTTCTTCATTACGTTAATCTGGGAAGATTTTTACGACTTTAATTTGCAAGTCCGAAAAAAAGGTTTATTTTTGTCGCTCTGAAGGGGTTGGTCGGGGCATTAATGGATAGATCGGGTGGGGATTTTATCCAACGTTCATGGAGGATGCCATGAGGTCGCCGCATATCGATGATTTTGTCCGCCTCACCGCGGACATACCGGAATTGGCCCTGATTCGTGGCGAGATAGGCGTCGTTCGCAGCACCTGGTTCGCCCCATCTGTTGCCTACGAGGTCGAGTTTCACCAGGTCGGCCATGATTACCAAACCCGAGCGTTGCTCCTCCCCGAGCAAGTGGAGGTGGAAGAGGGCTCACTCTTCAACGGCGAGGCACCGATGCCCCAAGCCGTGACGACCGCATTGGTCGCCACCGAAGCGCCATAGGATCTCCGAGCCATTGAAGTCAACTTTCCGAATTGTGACTCTGGCCGTGATCGCCTCCTTCCTGGCCGGTTGCGAGGATATTTCGCAGTCCATCCAATCCTTCCCGCCGGTCCAGCCAAAACCCCAAGCCGCTCATCACGTCGTTTTCACCGACATCAGCCTCGAGTCCAACATCCGCATCGATCCAAGCCCTGTTGAGCGGGACGCCATGGGCATCCTGGACGTCCAGCTCAACTTTCGCTCGATCTCCGATTCAGACCAATACCTCAATGTCTTCATCACGTTCACGCAGAATGGCCAATTCGTGGAAAAGCTAGGCCCCAAGCATGTCACGCTCAGAGGCAATCTGCACGACACTCTCCTTTTCACCAGCACCCAGCCTGCCGACAACTACACGGTCACCTTCGATTTCGCAAAATAAAACCCGCGATAGAGCGGCTCAACCTTTCCTGTAGCGTTTGCGTCGCCGCCATTTGCGGCTCAGGCTAGGCGTGACGACGAAGCGACCCTAATAGACGGGTCGTTGAGGAGGAGCAACGACGCATGAGCCGAAAATGGCGGCGACCCGGAGGATTGCATTCCAGCGGGTCGTCCGCGGCGTCATCGCTCCGTCCTGCGGAAGCTGCCGCAGGCGTGCCGCCTCGTCGCTCTTTCTTGCATCCGACTCGCTGGAATGCAACGCAGACGTTACAGGAAAGGTTGAACCGCTCTAATGCAAGCCCGATCCCCGGTTTGCAACATCCCGCCATGTAGGCGATAATCCCGCCCCGCGCAAAAAAGCGGCAAATGAATTGAGGGCGTGTACCGAAGTGGACAAACGGGTCAGACTGTAAATCTGATGGCTCTGCCTTCGTAGGTTCGAATCCTACCGCGCCCATTAACACTCCTGAAAATGCCTCTATCAATTGGGGGCCAGCGCACGAAATCCGACGCAATTCTGCTGATCTCGGCATGCGCGCTACTAATTGTGACGCATAGATCGGTAGATTGGAGTCACCATTTATTCAGAAGACCATTATTGTTTGTACAACTCGTTACGAACCGTTGGCGAAGCCGGAACCATTGAATTCGACGTTGATCTTCGTTGCCATATCATCCATTCCGGACTTTTTCTCGCATTCGTTTTTTTATATTCGGCGCAATTAAACGAAATATCTTGACATGAGAAGATATGACGACTATGTTCGTTTTTGGCTTAGGTTGTGGGAAAACTACAATCGTTTCATCTTGAGTATTGGGAGGGAGAACGTCCATCTGTGCGTCGCCGCAATTCGAGCCGGGTCAGCTCTTGCAGCGCGGGTTCTTTTCTCCACATAAGTTTTTTGACCGGTCGTACAACAATTCAGGTCAGTTGCGAATGGTTTGGGTGGCAACTCCATTCGTTGCGGTGATATAGAAGAAAAAGGGAAAGAAAATCAGGGAGGAAAATCAGCGCGATTTGCCTGGGCTAAATTTATCCCCAAATGAATCTTTTTTGTGGCGTTCTTGTGAACGGCGCATGCCACCGCTGCTGAGGACCTAAAGCCTTCGCGGTTCTGGACATACGTCATCATAGAACCCATTCGAGCGGCATAATTATATGCCGCATAGGGAGCAGCTATGTCTAATGGTGGCAATCATATCCCGGCTCGCCGAAATTCCGTCAACTCAAAACGTGAACGTAACCTCGTGAATTTGGCGAGGTCAATCGGGCCGGTTCTGGAAAAGCTCGAACAACGGCAGTTGCTCAGCGCGGCGGCCGGCACACTGGACACCACATTCAATCTCAACGGCCAAAAGATCGTCGATCTGGGGGGAAACGATATCGGCAGCGCCCTCGCAGTTACATCCAACGGGGATATCGTCGTTGGCGGATCAACGAACGGCAATTTTGCCGTCACTCTCATTGATCCCACCGGCAATGTTTTGAGCACGATTTCCACCCAAATCAACGGCTCGTCCTCGGCGCAAATCAACGGCGTGGCAATCGATTCTTCTGGAAATATTGTTGTCGTGGGTCAGGTCGCCGATGGCGCAACCCGCGAGGATATCGCGGTTGCACGTTACAACATTGTCGGCCACACGCTGCAGCAGGATTTATCATTTATGGGTTCCGCCACCTCCGTGGACCCGGGCTCGAGCGGGTATGAAGTGACCGATCTGAATACCGCCATCGGATCTCACGCGGCCCCGGCCAGTGACTCTGCCAATGCCGTCGCCATCACGCCGACCGGCGATATCGTCGTTGCGGGCGAAACCGGAAGCGGGTTGTCCGAACATGCTTTTATTCTTGCCTATACAAGCACGGGTTCGATCGACGCCGGAATGTTTGGCGGAAATCACGGCATTGTGGTCTCCTCCGGACCCGCGGATTTCGCAAACGCGATCACACTCACATCCACGGGCGGCGTTATCGCCGCCGGTGGACAGGTGGCATCCGGAAACGCGGAATTATTCAATCCAAACGCTTCTCCGCTGGGCGAAGTGGTGAGCCTCGGCGGCGGCGCTTCAATCAACGCCATTACAACCTATGGGCTTTCGGGCAACTACCTGGTGGCTGGTGTCGCGAATTCCAGCTTTGTGCTAGCCGAAGTGAATGCAGCTGGGGCGCTGGTTTCCGGTTTTGGAACCGGCGGCGGGGAAATTCAAACGTCATTTGGAAGCAGTTCCGCCGCGGCCAACGCTCTTGCGATCCAAAGTAACGGCAAAATCGTGGTGGCGGGTTCGGAAGTGGACAGCGTCACCGGCAACGAGTTATTCGCCCTGGTCCGATACAACGCCAACGGAACCCTCGATACGTCCTTTGGTTCCGGCGGAACGGTAACGACCGATTTTTCCAGCGGCGCGGCGGACAATATCGCGACAGGCGTCGCCGTTCAATCTGATGGACAAATTGTGGTTGCGGGATCGACCGGCGCCGGATCGATTCCGGACAACATCGCGGTTGCTCGTTATATCGCGAACAACGCGCCCGTGGCCGCCAACGCCACCGCTTCGCTCGATAACGTGGCGGAAAACGACCCCACGCCGGCGGGCACGACCGTCGCGGCTCTCGCGTCGCGCTTCGGTCTGTCCGATCCAGACGGGGACAGCGTCGGGCTTGCCATTACAGCCGCGAATGACACCTTCGGCACATGGGAATATTCGACCGATGCAGGCTCAAACTGGAATCCCATCACTGGCGTCAGCGTCAATAACGCGTTGCTTCTGGCGCCCACGACAAGCAATGTCATTCGATTTGTGCCGACGATCGGCGATACGGGCACGTCGAGCCTCACCGTTCAGGGTTGGGATCAAACCAAGGGGAGCAGCAATACGTTCGCGAACATCGCGACCAATGCCGCCGCCAATTACAATTCCTTCAGCGACGCCGTCTTCACGGCCAATGTTTTGGTCAGTCCGGTGTCTGCCCCGGTCATCGTTTACGTAAATGACGCATTCACCGGCGCGCCCGGCTCGAATGTCACCGACGGCTTTGGGCAACATACGCTTGGGGTGGACGCCTTCGCGACCATCCAGGCGGCCGTGAATGCCGTTGCGGCAAATGGAATCGTTGAAGTCGAGGCGGGAACGTACGCCGAAAATGTTATCGTCAACAAATCAGTTTCGATTCTCGGTCCCAATATAGCTTTCGATCCAAATAGCGGTCTCACGCCCCCGAACGCCCAGGCGATTGTCGAACCCGGATCAGGGTCCAACGCCGACAGCGGCAGCGTTTTCCTTGTCGAAGCCGACAATGTCACCATCGCAGGCTTGACCATTCAAGGAAGCAATTCCTCGCTGAGTGGCGGCTTCGTTTTACCCGGCGGTGTAATTGTGTACGCGGGTGCAGGCATTAGTAATGCGGCCAATGTCGCCAGTGCGGTAAATTCCGATCTGTCCAGCGTTACGGATATTTCCAACCTGACGGTTCAAAATAATATCGTCAAGGATTTCAAATGGGTCGGAATTTACGGCGACACGAGTGACGGCGCAGCGTCGGGTGGAAATGTCATTGCCGACAACTACGTCACGGACATTCCTTGGGACACTCCCGCCTATGCCGGCGAAGGCATTCTGATTTACGACAACTTCTACGCCAGCGTGACCGGCAACGTCCTGACCGCGGTTCGCACTGGCATTCAAACCGGCAACGACTTCCTCGCGGATCCATCCGGCGCCGGCTCCATCAGCAACAACCATGTCAGCGCATTCTTTCGGGGAATTTATGATAACCTGCAATATTCAAATTCCACTGGCTTCACCGTCGATGGCAATACCATCACGTTTGATTCCGCCGATTTGCCAGCGGGTTATGACTCAAGCCTAAGTACTCCCACCGACCAATACTTCAACTACAACGTCGGCCTTCTCGTGCAGTCGCTGCAGAGCGGTGTGACCTCCACCATCCAGGACAACAATGTTTCAGGATTCAAATATGGAGTCGAACTGTGGAATTTGCCTACGAGCAGCACGGTTGTTCTCCAGGGCGGCATACTGTCCGGAAACACTTACGGCGTATATGCCACCAATAACGATCCTCGCTTTGGCGCAGCTTCAGCAACCCAAGCGAACTTGAACGGCGTAACGATCACCGAATCCACTGTAGCCGGCGTATATGTTCAGGATGGTCTTCCCATCGCTTCAGATGCGCCCATTGGACTGACATTAACCGGAAACACATCGATTTCCGGCGGCGGAGACGGAATTGACCTCAGTGGTCCCGACGCCACGCTCGCTTTTTCCGGCGCTGCTCCGGCATCCATTTCCACCGTCAGCGGCAATTACATTGCATTAAGCGGCGGCGCTGAGCTCAATCAAAGCATCGACGCCTCCAACGTCAGTTTCAACGGTTTTGTCGGCAGCAGCGAAGATCCCGGCAATCCCTCGGACCTGGCCGGGTTTTACGGCGTTGAAGACAAGATCACCGACGCGCTCGATGACAGCACGCTGGGGCTTGTGCGCCTCAAGAGCGGCGATCTTTTTGTCGCTCACTCCAGCGAAACCGCCAATGCCGGTGCGATCCAGCGCGCGATTAACGTTGCCAACAGCGGCGATAGCATCTACGTCCAGGGGGGCCTGTTCCAGGATAATTTGACCGTCAATAAATCGGTCGCCCTGCACGGCGCCTACGCCGGCACGAGCGGTGCCTCCGCTTCCGGCCTGAGCCCCACTCGATCGGCCGCCAACGAAACTGAAATCCTCACGAACGGAAACCAGGACGCGATCATCCAGGTCACGGCAAGCAACGTCACGATCGACGGATTCTATCTGGAGGGGAACGCGGCCGTCGCTGGCGGCGGAACATTGGCAAGTGGCGTGAACTCGAACGCTTTGTACGGCGTTCTGGCGGGAACGGGCGCATCGTCCAATCCGGACGCGGTTTCAAATCTGACCGTTGAAAATGACGTCATCAAGGACGTGTTCATCGGCATGCGCGGAGACGGCGTGAACTCAACCACCGCCGTCACCGGCGGCCTGATCACGGACAACTGGTTCGACAGCATTGGTAATTTCGATTTCGGCTATGCCGTTTCTCTTCGCACCAGCTTTTACGCTGATGTCACCAACAACCTGATGACTCGCGTCTGGACAGGCATCCATCTGAACGACTTCCACCTTGCCGGCGGACCCGCTGCCTGGACCATTTCGGGCAACAACATTCAAAGCTATGCCGCCGGTCTGCTTTATTGGCTTCAGTACGGGAGTGCTACCCCGCTCACTTTCGAGAATAATCAGATTTCCGCCGCAACAGGCGCCGTCGCCAATAACTTCGGCGTCCTCATCACGACCGTCCAAAATTCTGACGGCATTAACTTCACCAACAACACAATTAGCGGCACCGGTTACGGCATTGGGCTGACTAATGTCTCCACCAGCGATGTGATTACGCTCGATGGCACCAATTCCATCAGCGGCTCCACGATCGCCGGCGTTTATCTCACTGATAACCTGAACTTCAATCCCGTCGGTACTACGAACCTGACTTCGAACAGCTACACCGGACCTGCCAACGCGATCAACGTTGACATCGACGGCATGTCGATCTCAACCGCCCCGGGCGCCGTGGGCATCGAGGTTCAGGCATCGCGAGGGTCTAACGATGTCGCCGCGACGGCGACCATCACCGGCGATACTTCCATCACCACCGGCGGCTCCGGAACCGGCATTCTAGTAAGCGGATCCGACGCCAGCGCCGACATCACCGGCAACGACGCCTCCATCTTTGGCAACGCCGTTGGCATCCAGGTCAGCGGGGGCAGCGCGGCCATTACCAACAACCATATTTACGACAACACCACCGGCATCGATTTCACGAATGGGGGCAGCGGCTCGGTCACCGATAACAATTTCGCCGGGAGCACCGACAATGTCACCGACCTGGAAATCGATTCCAGCGCGGGCGCAGTCACCATCGGCGATGGGAACCAGTTCGCCGCCACAGACGACTACATCGAAGATCTCTCAAGCCAGAGCTTCGATCTTTCCAGCGACACTAGCACGACTTTCGGCGGCGCCAACGCCGCGCTGCTGGCTGTCAATCCGAGCAACCTGCCGACTTTTTATGCCATTGAGGACAAGCTCGTCGATGCCATTGACCAGACGGGTCTTGGTTTCATTCGGATCCATGCAGACAACGTGTTTGTGACGCCGAATAGTTTCTTGAATCCGGCAGCGGATGACACCGGCGCCATCCAACGCGCGGTCGATGTTTCCAGCGACGGCGATACCGTCAACATCGAAGCCGGAACTTATTTCGACAACGTCATCGTCGATAAGAGCATCACCCTCGATGGCGCGGGCCAAGGGCTGACAATCATTTATAGCGCCACGGCTAACCCCAATCCCGAAGGCCCCGGCAGCGGCTCTCTTGGTGGCGGCGAGAGCGACATTATTCTTGTGCAAGCCGATGACGTTACCATCACCCAGCTCACCGTTGACGGCAACAATCCCAACATCAGCAGCGGCTTGACCAGCCACGGCGTGAATGTGGACGCGCGCAACGGCATCATCGAGAATTACAACGCCGGCGTATTCAACAATCTCAACGTCAATCACGTGACCGTGCAGAACATTTATCTGCGCGGCCTCTACGCCTCCAGCGGCGGTACATTTGATTTTGAATATGACTCGGTGACCAACGTCGCGGGTGATCCAAACGAGGCGATCGCGATCTTCAACTACGGCGGCTCGGGCATCATGGCCCACGATATTGTCTCCGATGCCGAAGACGCCATCTCTTCAAATTGGTCCACAGGAACGCAGTTCCTCGACAACACCATTACCAATTCAGGCAGCGGCATCCATACCGATAACAGCGGCGAATTTGGCTCCAACGATGTCATTGCCGGCAATAACATCTCGCTTGGAACCGCTGGCTCATACGGAATCTTTGTCTTCGCCCCTTACAGCGGCGTGAGCGTGCATGACAACATCATCAGCGGCGTGAGCGTGGGTCTGGCCGAATTCGGATCACAGGGGCCATCCGCTCCAAATATCACCTTTAACAATAACACGGTCGATCTCACCAGCGTTGCGGGGGGCACCGGCGCTTATGTGACCACGAGCCTGCTCGGCTTTGGTTTTGCCGACGCATCGGCCACATTCACCAACAACACCATCGAGAATGCGGCTACGGGCTTTGATATTGAGCGCGATCCGTCCGACACCTCCAGCGATACTGCGTCAGCGGCGCTGGACAGCAACAACATCACCAACAATAGTGGCGACGGCGTTTACGTTTCGGGCGGCACCGGAGCGGTCGCGGGGACGAGCAGCGCGAGCATCACCAATAACAACATCTCCGGCAACGGCGACGGCATCGAACTGACCTCTGGCGCAACGGCGACGGTCAGCGGCAACGACTTCACGGGCAGTCCCAATGGCACCGACCTTCTCGTCGATTCCACCGCGGGGGCCGTCAGCGTCGGCGACGGCAACAAGTTCGCGGGAACCACTTACATCCAGGACCTCAGCCCGCAGACCATCGATCTGACCGTCGATCCCAATACCACCTTCAGCGGCAATCAACCGAGCGTGCTTAATCCAGTTACGCCCGGCGATCTGGCGACGCTCTATGGCATCGAAGACCGCATCGTGGACAATCTGGACAATCCCGCGGACGGCTACGTGCGCATCAAGAGCGGTTATGAATTTGTGACGTCGCTCAGTGAAAGCACGACCGCGGGCGCGGTGCAAAGAGCTGTTAACGATTCACTTCCAAATGACACCGTTGATATCGCGGCCGGAAACTTTGCCGGCGCGGTGAGCGTCGGGCAGGACCTTGCCTTGAACGGGGCCGGCAATGGAGCGGGCGGCACTACCATCGTGGCGCCGGCGGCCATCACCAGTCAGTTCGCCACCGGGTCCGGAAATAAATTCGCCGTCATCTATGCTGGCGCAAATGATGTCGTCATCGAAAACCTGATCGTCAACGGAAATTCCTCCGGCAACAGCTATGGAGATGGGTTCGTGGGCATCGGCTATTACAACGCCGGCGGCTCCGTGGCTCATGTCACGATTGAGAATGTGCAGAACAGCCCATTCAATGGAGTGCAAAATGGCGTTGCTCTGTACGCCGACAATGCGGACAGTAACCCGCGTACACTGGATGTCACCAACAACACGATCCTCAATTATCAAAAGAATGGCATGGCGCTCTCTGGCGCCGGGCTCAGCGTGGATGTTGAGGGTAATGCCGTCACCGGCGCGGGCGCGACGCCTCTCATCGCTCAGAATGGAATCCAGGTCGGTTTCGGCGCGGGCGGGATCATCAACGGCAATACCGTCAGCGGCGACAGTTATACCGGCGCTTCAGCGGCCGATAGCGCGGCCATCCTCCTCTTCGAAAGCGCGGCAGGCACTTCCGTCACCAACAATACGATCAGCGGTTCGGATATAGGCATAGATGTCGACGACACAACGGGAGCGGTGGCAATCACGAGCAACCAGATTACCGGATCGCCCGGCGCTGGCATCCTTGTTGATGAAGATCCCGGCTTCAGCAGCGCCTACGACATTGGCCACAACACGATTTCCGGCGGCGTGGGCGATGGCGGAGCGGCGGATAACACTGGGGACGGAATCGATCTTTTCGGAGATATTTCCGGCTCGAACATTCACAACGATCTGATTTCGAGCAATACCGGCACGGGCATTTATGTGGATAGCTCGGTTGCCGATTCGGCGGCCACTCTTCCCGTCAATGATAACTCGATCTCCGGCAACGCAACCGCCGGCCTGGATAACGAATCAAGCATTACCGTCGATGCTTCGAACAACTGGTGGAACAGCGCCAATGGCCCAACCGCCGCGAGCAATACCGACAATGTCGGCTCGCAGGGCGATTCGATCACCGGTCCAGGCTCGACAGTCTTTACGCCATGGCTCACCAGCGGCCACAATAACGCGCCGCCGGCTCCTGGATTTGTTCCGGATGCGAACATCAGCTTCGCGCCCATCTCCGGTCCCGCCACCGGCACTGAAGGCGCAACCTACACGCTGGCGCTTGGCCAATCGCCTGATATCACGGGCTGGACCATCAACTGGGGGGATGGCCCCGTCGGCAATCCGGACACGCAGGTTGTCAGCGGCGATCCCGCGAATGTGACGCACGTCTTTGCGGAATTCGGAACCTATACGATCTCCGCGACGCCGAGTTCCGCCCAGCCGATTTCGTCTAACACAGTGACGATCGCCGTCGCCGATGCGCCCTTGAATATTACCGGCGGCGTGACCCTCAATACCACCGAGGGACAGAGCATCAGCAACGCGACCGTTGCGACCCTGACGGACACGGCGGGAAGTTCTTCGAATCCGACTGATCTTTCCGGAACAATTGATTGGGGTGACCACTCCAGCAGCAACGCCGTGCTGGTTGAGAACGGCAATACCGGTGTCTACAGCGTTGAAGGCTCGCACACGTATGCGGAATACGGCGACTACACCATCCAGATAACCATCAATGATGTGGGCGGCCAAAACGTCTCAACGACCAGCTCGGCGGCAGTTGCCGACGCGGCCCTGAACGCTGTCGGCGTGGCAGTCAATGCGACGGAAGGCCAGGCCCTTAACAACGTCCAGGTAGCGACGCTGACGGACGCGGCCGGGACTTTCTCCAATCCGGGCGATCTCTCCGCCATTATTAATTGGGGTGATAGTTCCAGCAGCGCCGCCACGCTGGTGGAGAACGGCAATACCGGTGTTTATGTCGTGGAAGGGTCGCACACCTATGCCGAATTCGGCAGCTATCCGATTCACGTCACCTACATCGACAGCGACGGCAACCCCGGCGGGAGTACAACTACTTCCAACAGCATGGCAAGCGTTGCGGATGCGCCGCTTTCGCTGTCGCTGAATCCTTTGAGCCCCGTCGAAGGGGTGCCGCTAACGAACGTCGTGGTTGGCACATTGACCGATGGGGCCGGAAGTGATTCCAATCCCAGCGATTTGACGACCACCATCCATTGGGGTGACGGGCAAACATCATTAGGCACGCTTGTTGCGACGGGCGGCGGTGTTTACAACGTGCTGGGAACTCACACGTATGCACACTCCTATTCCAACATCACCTTCTCGGTGAATGTTATCGATGCGGGCACCGCAAGCGTCTCGCAGCAGGAGTCCATTAACGTCGCTTTCAATCCACCGACCGTCGATCTGACGGGAAGCGCGACATCCACCTCTGTTGGATCGACGTACACCCTGACAATCAACGGCGTGACCGACCCAGGCCCCAACAACGTACTCGGTTATATCATCGACTGGGGTGACACCACCCTGACGCAGGCGATTTCGGGCGGCAGCCCAGCCAATCAAACCTTTACGCACACTTTTGAAATTCCCAATGCGTCCGACGGCGTCACGGTCACGATCATCGACAGCGATGGTCCCCACAATGCCGTCCTGATCGTCAACAATTCCCCGCTGGCCGGCGCATTCGACGTGAATGTGAACGATGTTCCTCCGACCGCAACACCGGAGAATTTCCTGCCGACAGTGACTGTCGGATCCGCGGGCCTCGTCGGGCTGACCAATCCGATGTCGGTTTCCACGTATGAATCGGGCCTGGGCTTCACATACAGCTTTGACTTCAACAACGGTCCCACTGACGGCGGCATCTTCCAGATACAGAACAGCAGCTCGAGCTCCGCCATGGTGCCGGCTTCATTCCTCTCGTCCCCAGGCCAGAAGCTCGTCGTCATGCGGATTCAGGATGCCTTCGGCGACTTCACGGATTATTCAACCGACATCACGGTGAACGATGTGGCGCCAGACGTGAACCTCGGCACCCCCAACCCTGCCAGCGCAAACCAAAATGCGACGTTCACCCGAACCGGCTCGTTCACATACCCTGGCAACGATGCTCCGTATACCGCCGAGGTGGATTACGAGTTTGGCGCGGTCGGCGATCCTGGCTTTACCCCGCTGACGCTTAACCCAAACAATACTTTTACGCTCTCGAACAATTACAACGCGGCCGGCAATTACACGATCAAGGTTGAAGTCACGGACGCCTTCGGCACAACCGGATCGGCGACGCTCGGCGTCAATGTCACGCCCTCGACGTTCCAGGTAACCTCGCTCACCCCGACGGCCAGCGGCTTCGACGTGACCTTCAACCGCGCCGCCAATCTGAATGTATTGAATCTCTACAGCAGCGGCTCCGGGCCTTACGGCATCCGGATGTCACACTGGTCGGCCAGCATGGCGGCCAGGTGGAAGGTTCCCTGATTTGGAATCCCTCGACGAATACCGCCGAGTTCATCAAGACCAGCGGCGTTCTCGCTGCCGACACATATACCCTTACTCTCGTCAGCGGAAGCTCCGCGTGGGAGGATATCAATAACAATCTACTCGATGGGCTGGACAACAATACCTCCGCGAATTACGTAACATCGTTCACCGTCTCAGCTCCGACTGATGTGGTGAATCTGCCCGACTTCGCCCGCGGACCGGGACAGGCTGTGAACACGCCATACACCGGTTCCTCCGGATTGCCGATCTCCATCAGCAATGGCGCCGGCGTGACCGACGTGGATTTCGTTCTGAATTACAACCCGAGCGATCTGTCAATCAGCAATGTGACTCTCGCGTCGGGCCTTCCCGCCGGGTGGTCCGTCAACTTCAGCAACAACGCGGCCCTGGGCCAGTTGGCGATCAGTGTGTTCGGCTTGACCAGCCTCAGCGCGGGTCCGCAAAATCTGGTGAACATCGCCTCCACCGTACCGCTCTCGGCCACGTATGGCGCCAGCGCGGGTCTGAACATCAGCAGCCTGCGAATCAACGAAGGAGCGATCGCCGCTACGGCCGGCGCGGCCGTGGAAAAGGTCGCACTGCTCGGCAACGCCAGCGGAACGGGGGCATACGATCCGTTCGATGCCTTCCTGATCGACAATGTCGTCGTTCAACAATTGGCCAGCAATCCGAACGCGGGATTTGACGCCTATCCGCTGACCGATCCGCTGATCGTCGGTGATGCCACCGAAGACGGAACACTCTCCGGGCAGGATGCTTCTCTGGTCGCACAGGAAGCGATCGGCCTGAGCAACGTTCTTCCGGCGATACCCGTCGGCTATACGCCTTCGGGTCATGTGGCCACCGGAACTGATCCAAACATTTCCATTCCCACGAACGTTCTGGCTAATCCGGGCACAACGATCAATCTGCCGGTCAATATCGACGATGCGTCGAATCTGGCCAGCGGACTGTTCATGCTCGGCATCGATCCGACAAAGCTGCTTCTGACCAATGTGACAGCGGGCTCGGTGGATCCTGGTTTCGCCGTCTTCTTTAACCCGGCCAATGACGAGTTTGACTTCTTCAGCACGAGCCAGCCGCTCAGCGGGGGTTCGGGCAGCGTCGCCAATCTGCAATTCACGGTCTTGCCAACCGCTGCGTCCGGAATGGCGCCCGTGTCGATCACCGGCGATCTGAATGGCGGCGGCCTGGTCACGAACTTCACGAACGGCAGCGTCAATATCGAAACGCCATCTGTTGCGAATGAGTATGTCTTCTACAACAACTCGAAGTTCGACGGGAACAATGCGGCCAGCAACACAAGTGATTACAACGCGATCGCCACGAACAAGTCCGCACTACTTCCGGGAGGTACGGCGACGTTCGCCAACTACACGAATTACTCTCGCGGCCTGAATGGCATTCTGATCGATTTCGCCAACCTGGCGAATCCCGCGGCGATATCGGCCAGCGACTTCCAATTCAATGTCGGCGACAACAGCACGCCGCCGACGAGCGCTGGTCCCGGTTCCGGCTGGACTACCGCACCCACCCCGACTTCCTTCACTACCTGGATCGGTCCCAATGGGGACACCTTTGCCGATATCATCTGGGGAGACAACACCATCCAGAATGAATGGCTGCAGGTACGGGTGCTGGCCAACAGCGACACGCGTCTCTCCAGCACTGACGTCTTCTACTACGGTAATGCGATCGGCTCGACCGGCACATCACCCTCGAGCGCACAGGTCACCGCGGCGGATGTGTCAGCCACCCAGGCAGCCATCGGCCCCGCGGTTGTGGGAATCACCAATCTCTACGACTTCAATCGTGATGGACGCGTCACTGCCGCGGACAAGACCATTGTTCAGGATGCCGTGGCTTCGAGCAGCGTGCTCCAGTTAATCAGCATCCCAGAGACTCCCGCGATTCAGGTGCTGGGGACGGCTGAAACGGTCCCGTTGATCGCCACCGTCGGCACGACACCGGCATCGCCGGGCAATCAGACCTCATCTGGAAAAACCGTGAAGTCAAAGAAGCCGTCTTCATCGACTGGCCAGTCCAGAGTTGCCGCGGTGGCCGTCAATACCAGCGTGAGTTCGGAAACCCTCTTCTCGACCAAGAAGCTGGACGCTTCATGGGTGCGGGAAGTTTTGAGTCTGTAAAGAGTAACTTTGAACAGCCGTGCTCAAATACCCGGCGTTGGAGCAGCCAGTATTTGAGGGAGGATGAGACAATGCGACGATTTCGGCGCGATATGGCCTTTCGATTGTTCACTCAAGGCGGATTTGTTTTGCTTCCGTGCGCGGCGTTGATGACGCCGAGCGCCTGGGCGGCAAATCTGACGCTTGATCGAACCACCATCACCAACACCGACAATCAGGTTATCAATGTCAATATCAGCGGCGTGGAGCAGATCGCCGGATCCGATCTATACGTCCAGATTAACGACGGCGGCACCGATAATCTCGGCACCACCAACAACGGGGGGCCCGTCGCCGCCACGATCTCCAACATTGATATGACCCAGGGAGTCTTTCTCGCCAATAATTCGGGCAATGCGTTCTTCGTGTCGCCGGACGGGCTCATGGGACTGGACAGCATCAGCACCAACGGCACGCCGGCCACCACGGTATCCGACAACGGCCAACTCGCCGCCATTACCCTCAACGCATCTGACATGACGGGGGGATCATCCTTCACCCTCCAATTTTTTGATGTCGGCGAAAACGATTTGAACTTCGGCGGAGGCGCCACCTCTGATTACATTGACTCTCTTGGCAATTCCTTCACTCCGACCGGCGCGGGCATGTTGGGCTCGGTCACCGTCAATGTGGTGACACCGCTCATTTGGAACAACTCCCTCGGAACAGGCAGCGGCGTTTTCTGGGATGCCGCCAGCCAGAACTGGATAAACAATGGCAGCCCGGCATTCTTCAGCACAAACGACAACGTATTATTCAACGACAACAACAACCACCATTATTCGGTCACGCTGAACTCAACGGTCAGCCCCGGCTCGGTCACCCTGAATAACAGTGCGGGCAACTACACGATCAGCGGGACGGGCGGGATTGCGGGAACAGGTTCGCTCACCAAGCTGGGGAGCGGCACTGCGACCTTGTCCACGGTCAACACCTACAGCGGCGGCACCACGGTCAATGGCGGCGTGCTGAACATCGCCGCAAACGGCGCTTTGCCCAACGGAAATGTCTCCATTGGCGCCAGCGGGACTTTGCAACTGGCAACCAACACCGGCCTGGCAAAGATGACGAATCTGTCTATCACCTCCGGCGGTGTGCTGGATGTGGGCAACAATCACGTAATCATCACTTATGGTGCAAACGATCCGGTTTCCGCGATCCGCGCATACCTGGCGAGCGGCTACAATGGCGGGACTTGGAATGGACCGGGGATCAACAGTTCCACAGCGGCGTTGCCCGCCAACAAGCAGTACGCCTTGGGTTATGCCGATGGGGCTGATGGCATCGTTGCCGGCCTTCCAGCTGGCCAGATCGAAGTCAAATACACACTCTACGGCGATGCGAATCTAGACGGGATCGTCAGCGGCGATGATTTCACCATCCTGGCGGCCAACTTAGGCAAACAGGTCAACAGCTGGGACAAAGGCGATTTCGATTACGACGGCCTCGTCACAGGCGATGATTTCACCCTCTTGGTCGGGAACCTGGGCAAGCAAGACAACGGAGCTGATGTCACGTTGCCCTCAAGCGACTACGCGGCGATCGATGCCTTTGTGGCCGCCAACGGTTTGATGGCTGATGTGCCGGAGCCAGCGTCCGTCAGCGTCATTATGCTGGCTGGATTGGGTATGCTTGGCCGCCGTCGGGAACAAAAGAGGCCGGCATAATTCTCAGGCAAAATAATCGCCGCATGGTCCATGACGACTCACCCGGCAAATGCCGATTTTCAGCTTCGCCCATTTTCACAATCAGCGGCATCCTCCGACATCCCGAAGCCTGCAACTTCGCCCATTCCTCCGGGCGTAGCGATGGCTCCGCCCATTGTCCAACAACACAATTACCCCACACTACAAAAATGCCCCTTCGCGCCTCCATTTCCAGCGGCTAATCTACCGATGTGGGTGATACAACCAAACGCATTCTTCTAGTGGAAGATCACGATGACGTCCGCGAAGTGACCGCCATGGTCCTGCGCGGCGCTGGCTACGATGTCGCTGTGGCCGGGACAAAAGCCGAAGCCATCCGCCTATGCAAAGAGCACACATTCAGCCTGCTGCTCGGTGACATAGGCCTGCCGGATGGCAACGGTTACGATCTGATGAGAGACCTGGCGAAAATCTGCAACATTAAGGGAATCGCGTTTACTGGATACGGACGCGAGGCGGACGTGATCAACGCTCGAACCGCCGGCTATTCAGCCCACCTGGTAAAACCCGTCGATTTAGACATTCTGATCAAGACCGTGGGTAAATTATTGGAAGAGTTACAGACGCAACCCTCTTGAACGTTTTACAGCCGCATTCTTTTTTCAGCGATCACTTCCCAGTGGAACTGATCAGACTGATCACCAGAACAAAACTAAAACTGACAACCGCCAGGACAATTGGAAGGGCCGCGACGGCCAAACCGGTTCCGGAATAGCCGACGAAACGGAAAATCACACTTGCGATCATCAATAAGATCAAAGCAGCGGACAACCAGATCAGGCTCGGAGCCCCATGCCAATGGATGCCGGCATGATCAGCCAGCACGCTGAAAAGGTATAATACAGCACCCGCGTCGCAGAGCAGGCAAAGGATTTGAAATAGGGCCATCCACATACGCGAAGAAACCATCACTATATAGCGAGGACCACATGAGCAGCACTCCCCCGCACCTCTTCACCGATGTTTTTCAAATCGAAGCTGATTTTCGCGGCGAAACGCTGCGTTACACCGAAGGAGGCCGGCGCACGCAAATGATCTGGACCTGGGCCAATGGCTATACCGTCTACAGCGACAGCGTAGAACCCTGGCTCAACGCCGATGGCTCAAGAACTCCGCTGAGTGAAGAAGAGCTCAAGACAGTCCTGGATCGCGTGGTCAAGTATGCCCAGGACGTCCAACATGTGAAGATGAAAGTGGAATAGGCCGGAAAAATCGAATCGGCTGGCTATACTTTATTCTCGCGAGCGGTTATTATGTTAGGCATGACTAACATCTATTTGCGGACTGGAATGTCGATCCGATCCCTGGTGATGTATCGGTCGATGTCCTCAATATTCAAATATTCTCTACGGGTGGTCGCCTCATTTTGCTTGCTGGCCATGTACGTGGCAGGGTGTGCTGAAAATCCGATATCAACAATCACGCCGGCTCAATCGTCACTTGACAGAAATACGCCTTACGGCGCGCTGAATTCGTATTGGCAGGCAATCGAGAAAGGCGACACCGCCATGGCCGTCGATTCGATAGAATTGCCCGACAATCCAACACTTGAAGATGCAAATGATCGACGAGTATTGATCGGCGGGTTAATGGCAGATGCCAAATTATTCAACGCCGCGACCGCACGTTTTGGCCCTGACGGTGCGGTGCTCATTTGCAGGGATTGCGGTATTCCAATAGAGCAGCCGCCTCGCACGTTTACGCCAGATGATTTTCAAACCTTACCACAGCAGTCGGATATGGTTTTCGGGACTATGAATCCAAGGGGTACAGCACCGCCAATGCATCGAGGTCCTGATGGAATCTGGCGACTCACTACGCGATTAAACCGAGTTCGCATGCAGGCCGAGGTTGATCGTGAAAAAGAGAATAGTCCCCTGACGGAAGCTCTTATCGAGGCAATCAACACAGGACAATACTCAAGTCCTGACGCTCTGATCCAGGCGGTGTCTTCCAAGGCGCTGTCTTCAATGGACCAGCAACCGAATCAGCAGCGCATCACGCAATCGCAGACGGAAGGCAAGATGCTTATACCCCCGAACACGAAGGCCGACAGGGGGGATCTTCAAGGCGCGATTGGCGCGTATTACCAAGCATTTACGAAGCGTGACAAGTCAGGGATTGCTGACTTCTTTTATTCTGACGCCGATGCCGATGGCAGGCTTGTTCGCGCTCACACAGGGAAAATTCTATCGACGTTGCGTTTGAAAGATACGGTTGATCATTATTTTCGGATTCGCGATGAACACGAGAATGATTTCATATTAACGGTGGGATTGAGCGTGCCAGGCGATATTGCGTGGTGGGGCAGTCCAGTGAAGGAGCAAGGAGACCGCGCTACAATCGGTTTTGAGGACAATAGTGAGCTCCCCTGTCGAAAAGTCGATGGCATCTGGAAACTCGACATCACGCCCGCAAAACCCCAAACGCCGGTGAACTTGGCCAAAATATTGGAGCATGATTCGCAAATCCTAGATCAGATAACAGCCAATGTGTCGGCCGGCAAATACGAAGAAATTGATCGCATGCGCGATGCTTTGATGTCGGCGAAACTGTCAGGAAATTCCCAAACGGACTCATCTCCTTCTGGTCCGCCATAAATTTCATTGCAAGATCAAATCAAAAACGCTTACGATGCAGTAGAAAAAAAATAATTCCCCGCGGATTTTTTCAAAACGCGACCAAAACCTTCACCCCACGGACACTTTAGTAGAGGGTGCTGCATTTTTTCTGCCACCACTCGTTTAGACGTCCATCACGAAGGAGCCATCTATGACCACTGACTTCATCATCCATCTTTACCCAACCAGCCACAATCAACGGAGATCCCCCGAATAATCGTGTAAATTCGGAACATTCCGGAAAATATGGGAAACAAAATCGTCCCGTTGCAGGCTGTTCGCTAACGCCAGCGTCCGGGAAGATTTCCTAATTCGCCCCAGGCTCAGTCGCCGCCCCGCGCGCAGCGGCGCCGCTCGCGTCGTCGCGCTCGCCGCCACCGGAAGAATATCCGCCGATTCCACCGTCACTGCGTCTCCCCCAATCCGAAGTCCCACACAATTCCCATGCAGCGGCACAATCGACGGGTCCAGCGCCATATGATCCTGGTCAATCCGCAGAGCATTCATTTGTACTCCGTCGATATACGCCAAAATTGCGTGTCCCCGAACCGCGATCACCAGCGTATGCCGCTCACCATTTTCCAATTGCATCCGGTTAAAACGATTCGTCGTTTGATTGCCGTCAAAACCGCTCCCACTGAACGAGCCAAAACCGCTCGTCGTTCGCTTCGGACCCAAAACGGCCCAATCGCACATCCGCCCATCGACCGGAAAAATCATCGCGATCGGCGATTCACCCACCGTCCGCAAAAAGGTGACGCGATAGTCATAATCACCTGCCGGCGAATAGGGAAACTCAATCTGCGCCGCCGCCGCTGCGCTGTTCAACGATCCCTGGCTCATGCTCCACGTGCCGCTAAGCGTATCCCGATCCGGCTCCGTCTGTGCTAGCAAATCATTTTTCGCCAGCGGCGTGATCGGCAAACGGGTTCGGTCCAGCGCAAACCGCGGCAAATTGCTCAAGTCCGGCGGTCCGTTCCACATGACCGTTCCATCCGGAGCTGTCACCTTGATGTCCCGAAACCGATTGTTGGAATTGGTAACCCCGAGGCCGACCTTTCCATGCGCATAACTTTCGTCCTGAGTCTGGAACCATTCTTTTCCATCAACGTAGCAGTGATAAAATGACCCACGAACTTCCAGGTGAAGATCGTACCACCGGTCCGGTTCCAATCTTCCGAATCGCAGCTGCCCCGGCGCCCGCTCCGAAAGAGTCTCCTGCTTCCTGTGGAGATCAGCATACCGGTTGTTGACGCTTCCCGGACAAAATGCATAGAAAGTTCCCGGCGCAGTCCAGTGAAACAAAATGTTAAACCCGCCCTGGCTGTTCGTGATTGCTTTGAGTGTCAGGTCATAGTCAGACCATTTAAAGCTGCCGATCAAAAACACCGCCTCGCCCGGGCCAATCGGAGTCAGGCAAAGATCCTTCCCCTCCAGCCGGGTTCGGCCATGGATCACGGTCGGCAATCGTCCTTCGCTATCAAGGGCCGTCTTCACCACCGGTGGGGGAGTCGGAATGGAAACAACTGACGCCGGCACAGTTGGCACGGCGCAACCGACACCGGCACAATGTCCGCACTCGCCACCGGATTCGGCGTCGGCTTTGTTCGCCAGAAATGCCATCCGCTGTATCCCGCCGCACAGGCGAGTAAAACTCCAAGGATGCCCACGGCTGCCATCCGCCGCACGTTGCCGCGCATCGCAGCGTTGCCGGCATTCTGATTGCTCGCGATCTCCCGAACATTCGTCCGCTCGCCGGCAAGATAATTGGCAATATCGCGCCCCAATTCCCCGGCCGACTGATATCGCTGCTCCTGTTTTTTCGCCAGCGCCTTCAGCACCACTTTTTCCAGCGCCTCATTCACGGCGGCTGGCCCATGCCGCGGAAGTGTTTCCGCGGCCTTTGGCTGTTTCGCCCGCGACAATCGCGCCGCCTTGCTGGGCGGCATCGGCGCGGCCGTCAAAATATTATTCAGCACGTCCCGGATATTCCCCACAACCTCGTATGGAAAATATCCACCAGTAATCATCTGGTAGAGAATGACGCCCAGGCTGTAAACATCCGTCCGGATATCGATCTTGTCCGGATTTCCCTCAGCCTGTTCCGGACTGCTCCACGGAATGCTCCCCAGAAATTCCCCGGTGATGCTAACCGGCCGATCGCTTCCGCTGATGAACCGGTCCATCATCGACCGCGCGAGCCCGAAATCCAGAATATGCGGCTCCCCCCGTTCATCCACGCGAATATTCGTCGGCTTCAGATCGCGATGAATAATGCTCTGCGAATGCGCGACATTCATCGCCGCGCAAATCTTCAAAAACATCCGCAGCAACTTGCTCGGATCGGCCGGATCCTTCTTATGCCGATACTTCATGTACTCATCCAGCGAGCACCCGGCGATATAGTCCATCGCGATATACCGGTTCCCATCGGCCGTGCGGCCAGTATCGAGGATCGCGACAATATTCGGATGCTGCAGCGCCGCCAGCGCCCGTACTTCACGGTTAAACCGCGCCTGCGACCGCTCATCCGCCAGCGGCCCCTCGTAAGTGACTTTCACCGCCACTTTGCGCCCAGTGCTTAGCTGCAACGCCAGAAAAACCACAGCCTGCCCGCCGCGCCCCAACTCTTTCAGCACGTTGTACCCGGGCACTTCAATCGTCG
Organism: uncultured Phycisphaerales bacterium; assembly: GCA_963773725.1. Taxonomy (GTDB): domain Bacteria; phylum Planctomycetota; class Phycisphaerae; order Tepidisphaerales; family Tepidisphaeraceae; genus PALSA-1353. Next base: position 1,699,841 of record CAVZCA010000002.1, on the reverse strand, counting down.
GCACATTGGCCGCGGTCGGCACATCCGATCCCGGCAATCGAGTGGCCCCCGCATCCATGGGAATTGACGTAACGCTTCCCGTCCGTGAAGTCGTTCTACCCACTTGAACTTTCCCCAGCTTCCGCAATTCCTCCCCCAGCTCCGGCATCAAATTCGGGTGACCCGAAATGATCAACTCATCATCCACCATTTTCCCCGCCGCCCGCGCGGTTCTCACATCGCTCACCAGTCGCGCCAGCAACTGCGCCCGCTCCGCCGCCCCTTCATCGCCTGTGGATTCCATATCGTCTCGCTGCCGATCGGCCTTCTCTCTCTCATCCCTTCAATCCGCTCATCGTCACGCTTTCCACAAAATATTTCTGTGCCGCGAAAAACAGCACTACGCACGGCAACATGCATACCACGCTCGCCGCCATCAGATGATGCGCTTCCATCGCCCCATACTGCCCCTTGAACCCATTGAGCGCCAGCGTCAGCGTCCGATTCTCCGTGCTGTTCAGATAAATCAGCGGCCCCATGAAATCGTTCCAAGCCCCAAGAAACGTATAAATCGCCACGATCGCAATCACCGGCCCGCTCAGCGGAAGCATGAGCTGCCAGTAAACTCGCCAGTGGCTCGCCCCATCCATGCGTGCCGCTTCAACCAGTTCCTCCGGAATCTGCGCGAAGAACTGCCGGAACATAAAGACGAAAAACGGGCTAGCCAGCCAAGCCGGAATCACCAGCGGCCAAAAACTGTCGATCATCCCCAGCGACCGAAACAGAATGAACACCGGAATCATCGTCACCTGCGCCGGCAGCATCATCGTGCTGAGCATGACCATGAACAAAATCGACTTGCCCCGAAACCGAAACCGCGCAAACCCAAACCCCACCAGCGAGCAACTGATGATCTGCCCAACCATGCAAAGCGTCGTGATCACCACCGTATTCGCCAGTGCCGGCCAGAAATTCATCCGGTCGGGAGCCAGCGCATCAGGATAATTCGACCACTGAATATCCGAAAGATTCTTTGGCAGCGAAGTAAAGTTCCCCGCCTCCACTTCCACGTTGGTTTTCAAAGACCCGTTGACGATAAAGTAGAACGGCAGCAAAAACGCCAGCGACCCCAAAACCAGCGTCACATAAATCGCATATCGCTGCCCGGGCGAAAGCGCCCGGCCGGACGATATTTCCGCTGCACCACCACCGGCGCGGCCGGCGTTTCAGTTATTTCCAGTGCCTGGGTCATGCCTTGAGACCCTCGTAATAAACCAGCTTCCGCGACCCGCGGAAGATCAGCAGCGTCACCAGCAGCACGATCACGAACAGCACCCACGCCATCGCACTGGCGTAACCCATATGGTGGAATTCAAACGCCTGCCGATACAGGCTCAGAACATAAAAAAGAGTGGCATTGTCAGGTCCGCCGCGCGTCGAGCTGTCCACGCCGGTCATCACATAAACCTGCGTGAAAATCTGAAAGCTCGCGATGATCCCCATCACGACGTTGTAAAAAATCAATGGCGACAACATCGGCAGCGTCACGTTCCAGAGCCGCCGCCAAGGCCCGGCCCCATCCAGCCGCGCCGCTTCATAAAGCGAATCTGGAATCCCCTTGAGGCCCGCAAGATAAATGATCATCCCGGCACCAACGCCCCAAAGGCTCATGATCGTCAGCGCCGGCACCGCCCAGCGCATGGCGTCATTGGTTGGCGGGTTGGTCGAGATATCCATCCCGAACCAGTTCGGCGGCGTCAAATGCAGCGGATGCAAAAGCGGCCGCAGAAAATGATTGATCATCCCATATTCGTTGTTGAACACCTGCAGCCAAAGCACCGCCAGCGCAACGCCCGACACCACCGATGGCACAAAATAAATCGTCCGGAAAATCGTGATCCCTCGCACTTTCGAATTCATCAGCAGCGCCACCGCCAGCCCGGCGATCTGCGTTGCCGGCACTGCAACAAGCACGAAATAAAACGTCACCTTCAAAGAGATCGGAAACGTAACATCATGCGTAAAGAGCTGCTTAAAGTTTGCCCCACCGACAAACATCGCTCCGCTCAGCGGCGTAAGCCCCGTCCACCGCGTGAACGCCAGCAGGAACGACAAAACCATCGGCCCCAACGTCAGCGCCAAAAAACCGATTACCCAAGGCATGATAAACATCCAACCGGCCCGCTCCTGCGCAAGATCCAGCGATCCGAGCTTCTCCCGGCGTGCTTTGATCCATAACAATAAAACCACAGTTGCCAGCACAGCCGCCGTGATCAAAACAATCCGCGTCCAGGGCATCAATCCGCCCGCATCGCTCCGCGTCGGCGAATCCAGTTCGTCCAGCCAATGCTGCTGGACATCTTTCGCCGATTTCTCCGTGCTGTCCAAACCAAGCTGGATCGCCCGCTGATCGTTATCGGTGAGAATATGATCCCATTCAGTTTGCACCGGCAACTGCTGAATGCGGGCGTGTGCAACCGCATCGACAAACACTTGCCGGTCATACGGAGGGATCGGCGTTTCATGCGGATCATCCGGCGGCGGGGGGTTGAGAAATGTTGCCATCGCGCTCTGCCGCGACGGCATCGCCAGTCCCATCTTCGCCGCCAATATCTGCCCGTCCACGCCGCACAGAAAGTGAATCAAATCATACGCCGCGTCTGGCTCGCGGCACTGGCTGCTCATCGCCCAGCCGGTCAGGAAGACCTGCGATGCTGGCGCGAGTTGGTAAGGCACCGGCACAATGTCCCATTTGAAATCGGTAATCGACTTATACGTCGGCGCCATCCAGACCCCGACAGGTCCGACGCAGCCGATATTTCCGTTGATAAACTCCTGCGAGCCATCCTTGGCCATCCCCGTCGGGTTGTACGAGGTCTGGTCTTCGAGCCGCATTTTGCGGATGAATTTCATCCCCGCCTGCGACTGAGGCGTGTTCAGTGCTACTTCGCGAAACAGCGGATTCCCATTGGCATCGGTATGAAAAAATTCCCCGCCAAACGTCCAGAGAAGATCCCGAAACGTATCTCCCCAGAGCCAGAGATAAGTCCCGAAAATCTCTCGCCCCTTGTACTCCGGCTGATCGCGCAGCGCGGTGATCTTCTTCATGTCCGCTTCAAAGCGATCCCAGGTCCATCCATGTTTCTGGATGTCCCGCCAGTCGATGCCGGCCGCTTCGAACAGGTTGATGTTGATATAAAAACAGGTGGTCGTGAAATCCTTCGGCAGCGCATACAGCGGCCCATGTCCCGACGCGCCAGTCGATGTATCAAACCGCAACGCGTTCAGCACCACCGGCACAAAATCGTCCATCCAGGCCTTGTTCTCCTTGGCGACATAATCATCGAGCGGGCGAACAATCTTGAACGTCGCGAACTCCGGCAACATATCCGGCGGCAGATAAAACACATCCGGCGGCTGCCCCGCGGCCAGCATCGTCTTCAGCTTGTTTCGTGTTGCGTCCGGATCCCCGGGATTCATCCGGATGATTCGCACATTCGGATGGGTCCGCTCATATGCCGCCATGATGTCAGCGACAATCTTGTCTTCCGACGGTGCCCCCCAATGCAGCACCGTTAGCGTGATCGGCCGGTTGTTTCGATGCTGGGCTATCACCCGCCGGCCAACGTCAAAAAATGACCATACGACAATGGCGGCGGCAGCGAGGGCGAGCAATGTTCGGGCGGTCCGGGCAATCATATTCGCGAGGAGCCATTCTACATGACCCAACCCATAAAATCCCATAGCCGCAAACCCAGCTATTACGCCGTATCTGTGTGATAAATCACAGTATCATTTTTCTACAAATCAACACGAAATAGCGCCGATATCATTTTGAGAAAGAGTCACGAGACCGGGGAAGAATGCCATGACGGACAGCGTGCCAGTCGAATGTCCCAAGCCGCTCATTTTAGTGGTGGATGATCAGGCCATCATCCGCGAGCCCATCGCCGCTCGCCTGGCCGCCGAAGGGTATCGCACCCTTCAGGTGGATAATGGCCAGGACGCCATTTCTATCATCCAGAAGCAGCGTCCTGACCTGGTCCTTCTCGACATCGCCATTCCAAAGATGAACGGCCTCGGGGTCGTGAAGTTCATCCGGAGTCATCCGACTTTAGGATCAACGCCGGTAATACTCCTGACCGGCATGTCCGATCGCCGTGTTTTGGCGATGGCAGTTCAATTCGGTGTGCGCGATTATCTTTTGAAATCCAACTTTTCGCTTACTGACCTTCTGGTGCGCGTCGCCAAATATCTCCCTCTCGCCAAACCCGTTTCGCCCCAGCCGACAGTATTAGAAGCTGCTACTCATTCCGCCCCAGCGACAGAAATCCTGCCTCCGCTTCAGCGCGATCAATGTCTCGCAAGAGTAGAAAAAGCACTCGAAGGCCGCGCCCTCTCTGGCATCGTCACCGAAGTCTTGATGCTCGTGAATTCACCCCGCTCCGAATTGAACGACTTGGCTCCCGTCATCGGCCGCGATCCCGCCCTCACCGCAAGAATTCTCACCACCGCCAACAGCACCGCCTTCCGCGGCTCACGAAAAATGGTCACCAACCTCCCCGACGCCGTCAAACAACTCGGCTGCGGAAATATCCGAAACATCGCCATGACCCTCGGGATCATTGAAGTCATGCCCACCGCACAGGCCGATGGATTCAATCCCATCCGAAGCTGGCAGCATTCCTTCGCCGTCGCGCTCCTCTCCGAGCATCTCTGCATCGCCAGCCCGGATGAAAAAGATTCCTCCGTCGCCTATCTCATCGGCTTATGCCACGATCTCGGCGAAATTCTCTTTCGCACCGAATTCGGCAAGGAATACGCCGGAATTCTCGAGGCCCACAATCAAACCGGCCGCTCCATGTATGAACTCGAGCAGCAAATGCTCGGCATCACGCAGGGCGAACTCGCCGCCATTATCCTCAAAAAGCTCGGCCTGCCGGAAAATATCCGATATCCCATCGACCAGTTCCACGCTTCCCCGAATCGAACGACCCATCCGCCGACCGACCGACTCGCCCGGGTGCTGCACCTGGCCGATCTGTTCGCCAATGGAATCATGATGGCCGCCTCCATCAGCTCTTCAATTACCCCCGTCCCCAAAACAATGTTCCACGAGTTGTTCGGGAAAAATGATCCGGTATTGCCGGATGTCGAATCCGTTCGAGGCCAGATTTTGGCACTGACCAGCATGATGGCCAATCTCCCCGCCGCCGATCAGGCCAAGCTGATGCAGCCGCTTCTCAAGCCCACGCGTAAGCGTGCCCTCTACATCCGCGACCCGATTTTCTCCGCCTTCGATCCCATGGCGGCGGCTCTGAATCTGCTCGCCACCGTAACCACATTCGCAAAGCTCCCGGACAAAGTCGATCCCAGCGCCCACGACGCCATCATCCTCGCCCGGCCGCAAGCTCCGCCGCCGGACATCAAAATCCCAACCCTGCACATCAATCCCGCTCCGGAAACAACTCCAGCCTCTAGCGGCTTGGTCACCACCGCCACCTCAATCTCGCTGGAAAAGCTCTCAATCTTTTTGCTGGGTTCGACCACAGCGGCAAAAGCAGCCGCGTAATTCCTCAGTTGCGTCTCAGCGATTCAAAGTCTTTCAGCCCGAAAGACTTTGCCACAGCCCAAGCCCCGGTTAACCTCCCCATTCCACGCGATGGCACTATTCCTCTTTTACCTCGTCTACTCCCTGATCGGCTGGGGAATCCTGCGCGACCATGCTGGTTGTCATCCTCCGCCGGCAACTCGCGCCGGGCGCTTCAGTCGCATGGATCGGCATCGTCTTTCTACACCCATACATCGGGCTGGTCCTCTACATGCTCGTCGGCGAAAGCCGCCTCGGCCCGCACCGGATCGAGCACCATCGCGAAGTCACCGCCCGCTTCCGCGATCCCGCCCGTCATCCCGGCCGGCTTCCGCATCAGACCCGGCCGAATGCCGAGCCGATCTATCAGCCGATGGTGCTTCAAGCCGAAAAAATCAGCGGCCTTCCTGTCCTCGCCGGCAATCAAGTTGAGTTCACTCCCGACTCCGCTCAATTCCTCCAGCGTCTCGTCGCGGAAATTGCCGCCGCCAAGCAGCACGTGCATCTGCTCTACTACATCTTCGCCTGCGATCACACCGCCGCCACCGTCGCCGATGCTTTAATCCAGGCGACCCAGCGCGGCGTTCACTGCCGTCTGCTGCTAGATGCCCTGGCGTCGCGCACCTGTTTCCATAGAAGCGGCCTCGCGCCAAAGTTGATCGCCGCAGGTGTCGAAGTTATCCCCGCTCTGCCCGTCACGCCCTTTCGCCGTCATCTCGCCCGGATGGACCTGAGAAATCATCGCAAACTGGCCATCATAGATGGTCACGTCGCCTTCGCCGGAAGCCATAACATCATCAATCCCGATTACGGCGGCCGCCGCGGAAATCCCTGGATCGATCTCTCAGCCCGATTCACCGGCCCTATCGTCGGCGAACTCGCGTCCATCTTTGCCGAGGATTGGGCTTTCGAAACCGGCACGGAAATAGAAATCCTCTATCCCGACACTGCCGGCCGCCAATCCCAGAACGAACCGCCCGAAGATGTCCTCGCCCAGGTTGTTCCCACCGGGCCGACCGAGCCGGACGAAACCTATCGCCGCCTGCTCCTCGCGGCCATCCAAAGCTCGCGGCGCGAATTGATCCTCACCACTCCCTATTTCGTTCCCGACGAAACCACTCTGTTGTCACTGATGATGGCCGCCGATCGCGGCGTCGCGGTCAAACTCATCGTCCCCCAAACCGCCGATCACTTTTTTGCCGCCGCAGCCGGCCGCGCCCATTACCTCTCGCTCCTCCGCGCCGGCGTGGAAATTCATCTCTACAAGCCGGCGCTCCTTCATGCCAAGACAACAACCGTGGACGACGCCTTCGCTCTCTTCGGCTCAGCCAATCTCGACGTCCGCAGCTTCACTCTAAATTTCGAGCTCAGCGTCCTCCTATATGGCGACGCGATCACCAACCGCCTCCGCACAATCCAGAACCAATATCTAGCACAGTCCGTCCAGTTGAATTTAGCAGATTGGCAGCATCGCCCGATCGCCAGCGAACTGACCGACCGCGCGGTGTCGCTCCTTTCGCCTCTGCTCTAAAATGGGGTCTGCGCCATGCCAACCATGACCCTCCAGGAAGCCCTCGCTGCCGCAACCGAATTCCAAAAATCCGGCCGTCTTGATGAGGCCGAAAATATCTATCGCCAGCTTCTCGCGCAGGATCCCAACATCCCCGATGCGCTGCACCTCATGGGCGTTATTCATTTTCAACGCGGCCAGCACCAGCCCGCGATCGATTTGATCCGCCGCGCCATTGCGCTATATCCCACAGGCGCCAGTTATTACTCCAATCTCGCCCGCGTCCTGTCCGCCGCAAAAAAAACGGATGAGGCGATCATCGCCAACCAGCAGGCCGCCGCGCTTCAGCCTGAAAACCCGCAGACGCACAACGATCTGGGAACCCTCCTCTTCAACGCCGACCGCATCGAAGAATCGATCACTGCGTATCGCCGCGCCGTCGAGATTCAGCCCACTTTCGCCAGCGCCTGGTCCAATCTTGCGAATGCCCTATACGCCAGCGGGCAGCTTCCTGAAGCACTCGACTGCTGCAAAAAAGCACTAACGATTCAGCCGAATTACGTCGAGGCCTTGGGCGTTCTCGGCAATGTCCTGTGCGACATGGACCGCTTCGATGAAGCCATCGCCGAACTCCAGCGGGCCATCGCTCTTAGGCCCGATATGCCGGAGCTTTATAACAACCTGGGCCTGGGCCTTCTCCGCCGCGGCCGATTCGCCGAAGCGATTGCCGCCCTCGACAAGGCCGTCGCGTTGCGCCCCGACTACGCCCGCGCCTGGAGCAATCGCGCCAAAGTCCTTCGCGATCACGGCCAACTCGAAGAAGCCGCCGCTTCCGCTCAGCGCGCCCTGGCTATTTCCCCCAATCTCGCCGCGGCCCACATGAATCTCGCCACTATTTTTCTAGACGTCTCCCGTGTCGCCGAAGCCATCGAATCCGCGCACCGAACGCTCGAATTATCCCCGAATCTCGCCGGCGTCCACAATCTCCTCGGCAACGCGCTGAAAGATGATGGCTTGGTCTCCGATGCCATCGCCTCCTTCGACCGCGCCTTGGCTCTAAAGCCCAACGAACCCGCCATCCTCAGCAATAAAATCTACGCGATGGAATTTCTTCCCGATTGCGATGCGCAAACACTTTTCGAAGAGCAGCGCCGCTGGAACCATCTTTACGCCGAGCCGGTAAAGCATCTCATTCGTCCCCACGAAAACGATCGCACCCCCGATCGCAAGCTCCGCGTCGGTTACGTTTCACCCAACTTTCATTCTCACTCCGAGTCTTTCTTCGTAGTGCCGCTTCTTGAATCGCACGACCACACTCGATACGAAATCCATTGTTACGCCGACGTCATCCGCCCGGACGCCATCACCGATCGCCTGCGCCGCTGCGCCGATTCCTGGCATGATTCCCTCGGCCTGACCGACGCCGAGCTCGCAGAACAAATCCGCCATGACCAGATCGACGTCCTGATTGACTTAACAATGCACATGGCCCGTAACCGCGCCTTAGTCTTCGCCCAAAAGCCCGCGCCGGTCCAGGGAGCATGGCTCGCCTATCCCGGCGGCACCGGCCTCGACACAATGGATTTCCGCATCACCGACCCGTGGATCGATCCACCCGGCGAGAACGATTCATATTATCGCGAGCAATCGATCCGCCTGCCGAAATCTTGGTGCTGCTACGATCCGCTCACGGAGATTTCACCGGCTCCCGCGCGAACGCCCGGCCCGATTCGCTTCGGCTCGCTCAACAATCCATGCAAGCTGAACGAGCCGCTCCTGCAACTGTGGGCCAGAGCCATGCAGGCAGTTCCCGATTCCCAATTGCTCGTCCAGGTGATCGGCGAGAATCATCGCCAGAGAATCTTGACCCTCTTTCAATCGCTAAACATCGCATCCAATCGACTGGAATTCGTCGGCCGCTGTGCCCGCAGCGAATATCTCCGTCTCTACGACAAGATCGATATTTGCCTTGACCCGCTTCCGTACAACGGAATCACCACCACCTGCGACGCGCTCTGGATGGGCGTACCGGTCATAACGCTAGCAGGCAAAACAGCCGCCGGTCGTGCCGGCACAAGCATCCTGATGAACCTGGGCCTCGGTGAAATGACAGCACGCGATCCCGAGCAGTTCATAGCGATCGCCAAATCACTCGCCGCCAATCTGTCGCCACGAGACGATCTCCGCCAGCGGATGCAACAGTCACCCCTGATGAACCACCGGCAATTCGCGCAAGACATGGAGGCAGCCTATCGCCAGATGTGGCGGCAATGGTGCCAGCACAGCTAATTCCTCCGCCTCCCACCCTTCGCCTGCGGCGTTGCAGTCAGCGGATCATCCGGCCACGAATGCTTCGGATATCGCACCCGCAAATCCTTACGAACCTGGAAATAAGTCGTCGCCCAAAAACTCCGCAGATCTCCGGTAATCTGCACCGGCTGATAGTTCGGCCCCAGCAGATGCAGCACCACCGCCACCCGCCCCCCGGCAATTCGCGGCGTCTCACGCCATGAAAAAACTTCCTGCAGTCGAACCTTCAGCACCGGCGGCTGATTCGCCAAATATTCCAGCCGAATCCGGCTTCCGCTCGGCACTTCAATCGTCTCCGGCGCCTGATCCCGGAGCAGCCGATCCAGTGGAAATCCCAGCCGTCCTTCCAGCGCATCGGCCAGTGGCAATCGCTCGATTTCCGCCACGCTCTTTTTCCCGGCACACAATTCAGCGAGAACATCTCTGAGTTCATCAGCTTCAAACACCGGCCACGGATGTTCCGGCATCCATTTGCGCAACAATGCAATCCGCGCCAGAAAATTCCCAGCCCGCTCATCTTTTGCGAATAACTCCGCCGCTCGCGGCCGCAGCGCTGACGCAAGAGTCTCGCCCGAATGATCAACCGCCGCGCCGCTCTCCTCCGAAAGAACCAGATCGCGATACCGAACCACATTCCGCCCCACGACGCGCCCACTCCGCTCATCAAATACGGTTGCCTGCTCGCGCGAAACCGATTGCGGAAACATTTCCAAAAGCCACTCTTCGCGAATCGCGCTGGCAATGCGCACCAGTGCTTCGCGAGCCCCGGATCGTGGATCATCCCGGGCATCGAGAGCCAGAAACAATTCCGATTGCCGCACGACTGACTCAGCGTCCAGCCGCACGCCCCCTCCGCCTGTCATCGCGCCCGCCGCCCGGTCCCCCGTCCGCCGCCGGCAAACGCGATCCGGATACGCCCAGAGCAACAGTTTCAGCAGCGTTTCATCCGATGGCCGCTTGGGAGGCACATCACCTAAGCGCCTCCCGATCCGCAGCAATTCATCCCGTACCTGCGCCACCTGCCGCGCCGCGATCGGATCGATGCCGCGATCGTTCAAATGCATCGCGAAGCGATGCCGCTGTGCCTCCTCCAAATCCTGCATCCGCAGAAGCAAATCACTATCCCCCTGCGTCGCCGGACTAGGAGCATGCATCGGCTGACTGAAATCCGGCCGCCGAATATCCCGCTCGCCCAGCAACGCCGCCAGTGTCGCCCCTTCTTCAACGCACCCAGCCTCCGCTGCCGCACATAGCAACCTCCCGATCCGTGGATGCAGCGGCAGCGAAATCAACCGTTCCCCCATTGGCGTCACCGCGCCATCATCCAGCGCCCGAGCATCTCCAATAACCGCTGCGCCGATTCCAACGCCACACCCGGCGGCTCCTCAAACCATCCGAACGCTGCCGCATCCGCCTTCCCCCACGCATGCAGATCCAGCACCGCCCCCGCAAGGTCCACGCGCATCACCTCCGGCAATTCAAAATCATCCAGCTCCGCCTGCTCTTTCGCCGACCAAAGCCGCACGCACGTTCCCGGCCCTGTGCGGCCGGCCCGTCCCGCCCGTTGCGTCGCTGACGCCTTGCTGATGCGCTTCAACTCCAATCGATCCAGCCCGCGCCGCGGATCAAATGCCGGCACACGTGCCATCCCGCTATCAATCACCCATCGCACCCCTTCAATCGTCAGCGACGTCTCAGCAATATTGGTAGAAAGAATCACCTTGCGCTGCCCGGATGGCCGCAGCGCCAATGTCTGCTGCTCAGCCGGCAGGCTTCCATGCAGCGGCAAAATCACCAGATTCTTCCGCTCGCCCACTGATTCCAGCAGATGCCCTACCCGCCTGATTTCCTGCGCCCCCGGCAAAAACACCAGCACATCCCCGTTGGAATCCGCACGCCCAACAGCCTCCTCAACCGCCGCAGCCACGCGCAGCGCCAGCGCCGTTCCTCCATGCGCCTGGTATTCGATCTCGACGGGAAACGTCCGCCCTGGCACGCGCACCACCGGACAATCCCCCAGAAATTGCGCAGCCGTCTCCGCCTCCAGAGTCGCCGACATTACGATCAGCAGCAAATCCGGCCGAACGGTCTGCTGCATTTCCCGCAACATCGCAATCGCCAGATCGATATGCAGCGAACGCTCATGAAATTCATCAAGCACCACCGCACCGACACCCTCAAGAAACGGATCATCCAGCATCTGCCGCGTCAGCACCCCCTCCGTCAGTACGCGCAGCCGGGTATTTTTCCCAATCCGCTTTTCAAACCGGATGTGATACCCCACGTCCCCGCCGATTTCCCACCCATTTTCCTCCGCGATCCGCTGCGCCGCCGCCCGCGCCGCCACCCGCCGCGGCTGAAGCATCACCAGATTCGGATGCTCCGCGGAAAGGATTCCACTTCGCAAAATCGCCGGCGGCACCCGCGTCGTCTTCCCAGCCCCCGGCTCAGCGACGATCACCAGCGACTTCGCCTCCCGAAGTCGCCGAACAATCTCCGGCAGATGCGCATCAATCAGCAGGGAGGTCATCGCCAAGGATTGTAAAGGACAGCGTCACCTGAATCCCACTCGCCGGAAATCATTTCAGATTTTCCGGATTCAACCCCCGCAATTCCTTCACTACAAACCGTCCATCCTTGCGAACCAGCTTCTCATCAAACCAAATCTCCCCGCCGCCGACTTCCGGCGTTTGCCGCATCACCAGGTCCCAGTGAATCGCGCTTTTGTTCCCATTGCTCGCTTCGTCATAGCAACGCCCCGGCGTGAAATGAATGCTCCCGGCGATCTTCTCATCAAACAGAATATCCTTCATCGGCTTGGTGCAATACGGATTAAACCCGATCGCAAATTCCCCGACATATCGCGCCCCGGCATCGGTATCGAAAACCTCATTGAGCTTTTCGCGTCGCACTGCTGGTGCTTCGACGATCTTTCCATCCCGGAAAACCAGCCGGACATCGTTGTGGGTCGTGCCGCGATAGATGGTGGGGCAGTTGAACTGGATCACGCCATTGACGCTGTCCTCACCGGCGCGGTGAAGACTTCGCCATCGGGAATATTCACCCGCCCGTCGCAGCAGATCGCCGGAATACTCTTGATGCTGAAAGTAAGATCCGTTTCGCCCGGCCCCTTGAGCCGCACGCGATCCGTCTTCTCCATCAGCTTCTTCAGCGGCTGCATCGCCCGGCTCATCTTCGCGTAATCGAGCGTGCAGACATTGAAATAAAAATCCTCAAACGCCTCGGTGCTCATCTCCGCCATCTGCGCCATCGACGGCATGCGGCCAGCGCAACACGCACCACCGCGTCTTGGTGATCCGCACATCGCGATGCACCTTTTCCCAGACGGTTGATTCATAAAGCTTCTGCTTGTCCGCCGGGACATCGGAAAGTTCCGAAACATTCGGACTGCCGCGCGCCCCGATATAGCACTGCACGTTTTGCATCTGCAGCTTTTCCACACGCGCGATCAGTTCCCACTGTTCCGATTGCCCATCTAGCATCAGCGCCCGGTTGATCTCATTGCTCTTGAGCATCACCAGCGGATGCCCGCCCGCCGCCGGCATGGCGAATCAAGGCCGCGCTGAACGCGTGCGGCACATCGATCGCCTCGATCAGAATCTTCTCCCCCTTCTTCACGGCGCAGGAATAATTGATCAAGCATCTTCGCCAGTTTGTCGATGCGTGGATCGAGCATGAGGGGCTATATATCAGCGCCGTAGCCTGCTGCAACCCGATTCAACTTGAAGAACCGCTGCCCGAGCGATACGATTGCAAAAAACCGGAGGGCGATTAGCTCAGTTGGCCAGAGCGCACGGATCACACCCGTGAGGTCACAGGTTCGAGCCCTGTATCGCCCATTAATTCGTTTTCGCACCTTCTCCCGCTAATTAGTTCTACACAAGCAATTACTGCCGTTCGTCCGGTAATCAAACCTGATTTTACCGCTTATCTGTTGTAATTTTCACAATCATCCTTAACGGACGAGTGTTCCAGGACGATTCTACGGATGGGGTTGCGCCAGAAGGCCCTATTACGGGAAATCGGAATTGCCATGGAACAGAATACACCTGCGTCGGATTATCTCGCTCCAAACATTTCAGAGTTGGCGCTGAATCGCGTCAAAACGGTCATTGACCCCTTCGGCAACTCAAAGAGGCCGCAGAATGAAATGACGCGCCGGTGGCCCGACGGCTGCTTCCCGCTTGCGTGGTCGCGCCAGCCTTGATCTGGTGGTTGTTGTTCTTCGGAGTCCACCGCGGATGGTACGAACTGGAAACCTGCTTCGTTTTGTTCATCTATTCAGTAACAGTCGCGTTCGGCCTGATCGTCTGCTTCAATCTGAAAAGATTGTCGCGGATGGACGCGGAGCGTACGCGGGCCGAGGAGCAGTTGAAGCTTGCCAAGGAGGCTGCCGAGTCCGCCAATCGATTCAAGTCGATGTTCTTTGCCAACATCAGCCACGAAATTCGCACACCATTGACGGCTATCAATGGCTTCGCGGAACTGCTCCTGAACTCCGAACGAACCGACGAGCAGCGGCAGACTGATGCCGGCATCATTCGTCGAAACGGCGAGCACCTGCTCAGCCTCATCAACGACATCCTGGATTTATCCAAAATCGAAGCGGGAAAGATGTCCGTCGATCGGGTTCTCTGTTGTCCCGCTAAAATCGTCGGCGACGTCTATTCCCTGCTGCACCATCGCGCCACCGAAAAGGGTTTGACTCTGGATGTGACCTTCAACGGTCCCATCCCGATGATGGTCAAGACCGATCCAACCCGTCTGCGGCAAGTGCTGATCAACCTGGTCGCCAACGCCATCAAATTCACGAAAGAGGGAGGCGTGAGCCTCGCGGTATCGATCCAGCCAGCGATGCATTCTGAAAATCCGCTGCTTGAGGTGAAAATCACCGACACCGGAATTGGCATCGCGCCTGATCGGCAGGCGTCGCTGTTCCAGCCGTTCGTGCAAGGTGATGCATCCATCACCCGGCAATACGGAGGATCCGGGCTGGGGCTGGCGATCTCGCAGCATTTTGCGAGGGCACTGGGCGGTAATATTGCGCGTAAGCAGCGAACCTGGGCACGGCAGCACATTCACGGTTACAGTCGGAACCGACTCACTCGCCGGTGCAACGATTAACGAGCACCCCGAAGAGACGATGGAGGCGCAAGATAACTTTTCCGGGCCGAAGGTCCGCATCAGCGGGTCGGTTCTGGTGGCGGAGGATGGTATCGACAACCAGGCCCTGATCGCCGCCAAGCTAGGCGAAACCGGTTTGAAGCTCGAACTCGCTCCCAACGGTCAAATTGCCTGCGAAAAAGCAGTAGCGGCAGCCGGGCGCGGCAAGCCGTTTGATCTGATTCTGATGGACGTGCAGATGCCGGTAATGGACGGCTTCACCGCCATGCTCGAGCTTCGCGGCAAAGGATACCGCGGCCCCATTATCGCGTTGACCGCAAATGCCATGGATCGCGACCGCACCAAGTGCCTCAACGCCGGGTGTAATGAGTTCGTGACCAAACCGATTCAGATGGAAAAGCTGTTCAAGGCGATCGGCCGCTATCTGAAAGTCGTCCCAGTTGCTTCTTCGGAGCCCGCGATTGCGGAGAGTACTCCCGCAGCCGCGGCAGGCCAAGCGCCTTGGCCCAGAAATTCTACCAGGAACTTCCCGACGAGCTTGCCCAGATCAGGCAGGCCATAGAGCGCGAGGACCGCGAGAAGATGAAGGAAGTTGCACAATTGATGCTTGGAAAGGCGGCGGCAGCTGGATTGAAGAACGTGGCCCCGCAAGCCGCCAAGTTGTTGCGGTCCGCCGAGACCGAACGGTCGTGGACCCTTCTGCGCCAGGCGGTCGCCGAATTTGCCCGAGAAACCCAACCCGAATCCCAGAATGCGGCGGCTTGAGCTGTCACGCTGAATTTAATTGGCATTCCTCGTGGCCGATTGCGTTGTCGGCGACGGCGTCGCGATCGCCGGACCAGCAACCGGCCACTCATCGCTATTCCACGCAAGCGGTTGGATTTGAAGAGTGGCACGTCCGTGATTGCCCGCATCGTAAAAATGATGGACAAGCCAATCCCGGTTGGCAGTCTGAAGCACGCTGGCGTGGCCGGGGCCGATCACGTTGTCGTGGCTCGCCAATACAAGTGATCCACCACCATCGAGCATGGGCTTTCCGCTGATATCAATGAATGGACCAGTAATCTCTTTGGATCGGCCCACCATCGTTTTGTAACTGCTGCGGATGCCGCGGCAGCAATAATCGAACGAAACGAAGAGATAAAAGAACTCGCCGTGATGAATCATATACCCCGCCTCCAGCGCGTCAGGAGCAACGCGCCGTGCAAGGGAATAAAACTTCGGATCTTCCTTCGATAACAAGCCAGTGTCGGCATCCAGGCGGTGCATTTTGATTCCCTGCCAGAACGAGCCCATGACCAACCATGGATTGCGATCGCTATCAAAGACAACGCTGGGATCGATCGCATTCCAATTGTCGGTTGGATGAGTCTCCGCCACCTTTCCCTGATTGACCCATTTGTAATTCGGGTCTTGCGGATCAAGGGTTGAATTGGTCATCAAGCCGATGCGGGAGTCATTCTTTCCAAATCTGGATACCGCGAAATAGAGGTGATAGGTGTGTGCGAAATAGGAAATATCTGGCGCCAGAAAATATCGCGTGTGCGGATATTCCTTGGCCGCCCAGGCGGGGGGATCGGTGAATACAGAGCCGATTCGCTGCCAGGTGATTAGATCCTTCGATCGGTGGATCGGGATGCCGGCACCGGTGGAATAGAGATAAAATGAACCGCCGCATTCTATGATACGAGGGTCGTGTACGTTCTGGATATCACCGATCTGAGCATGTGCTCGAGAGATGAATAACGTCAGGCAGATGATCGCCAACGGCGCAGATCGCGGACGAATAGAAAACAAGTCTTGCACCAACGTCAACATGTGAATGACGTCAGTACACGGCGATTGCGTCTGGGAAGCAGCACAACCCCAGCCAGCAATGACAAACCCGCCACGCTCGGCTCCGGCACATCAGCCATCAATCCGTTGGCGGCGGCAAAGGCATCAATTGCGGCGTAGTCACCGGCGGGAAGAGCAACGTCTCCCCCACTGAGCGACTTACCTAAGTTCCCGACGAGCAGAGTGAAATCATCGCCGTTGACCAAACCATCGTAATTGAAGTCCCCCTGGTCCCAATTCGACACCGACTTGCCGAGGTTTGCGGCCAGGATGGTGAAATCATCGCCGCTGACCAGGCCATCCAGATTCGCGTCTCCATAAAGCGTGTATTTGATTTCAAGCTGTCCAGACGAAAGACCTGCGACAACTCCATCCGCGCCGTCGGCATAGCCTACGCCAAACAGCGCCCCACTCGCCGCGGACGAGACAATTGCGCCACCGGCTGTGCCGTTAAATCCATTAATCAGATATCCCCGGATCGTCGCGTCAATGCTTCCCCCCGGATCGGGAAGGATGATTTCATTATTCCCCACATCCAATGCACCGCCGGACGCAATCGTGAGCGACGTTATATGGGTCGCGCCGATCCCGTTTCCTAATTGAAGCGTTCCGCCATTGATGGTGACGCTTTGGTTCGGCAGCGCCGCCGCTGACTCCAGCAATCAGAATACCGGCATTGACGATCGTGCCGCCGGTATAAGTGTTGACTGTGGAGAGCGTCACGGAGCCGGTTCCCATTTTGGTGAGCGAACCACTTCCCGCGATGCTCCCGGAGCCGCTGACGGTGTAGTTGCCGGCACTGTTGTTAAAGACGACCGCCCCTGGATTCACGGAGGTATTTAAAGTGACGGCATAGTGGCCGTTGTTGGTATCGCTGAAAGTGACAGCATCGCTTTCGTCATAGATCGCCGCTCCGCTGTTGTCTTGCCAGTTCTGGCTTGCCTCGACGTCCCAACTAACACCATCTCCTCTGCCGGTGGCATTGTCCCAGGTGATCCCCTCCGCGGTGGGGGTGGTGAGAGTCGGCCACGATTGATTGTTCCAATACAACTGCTGCAACGCGTAGGTTGGCGTGCCGTTGTTGGTCCCATCGTAATAGTGGTAACTCATCCAATCGACGTTCCCCTGCGGCATAATGCCGACTTGTCCCGGCCCGATATATTTCCCTTCACTGCCAAGCAACAGCGTGCCACCGCCTTGGGTCATGGGCACGCCGTTTTGGTCTAGGTAAGGTCCGTTCACGCTGGTGCTGCGGCCGACGCGTATGTTGTAGGTGCTGCTCGTCCCCATGCAGCAGAGTCCGAAATTAACGAAGAGATAGTAGTAATTTCCCTGGTGATAGAGATAGGAAGCCTCGATCATCGAATTATCCGCGATCTGCTTGACCGTGGAATTCAGCATCTTGCCGGTGGATGGATTGATTTGTGCGAGATAGATGCCATTCCAGAACGAGCCGAAGGACATCCAGACGGAGCCGTTGGTATCCACAAGAACGCTGGGATCGATGGTGTTGTACGCGCTGCCGGTTGTTGATTGGATTACCGGCCCCTGATCGACCCAATGGTAGTTGGCGAAGTCGAGGTCATTCAGCGTTGTGTTGGTGGCCATTCCAATGGCGGACACCTGGCTGCCGAATGTGGAGACGGCATAGTACAGGTGATAGATGCCATCGAAGTAAGAAACGTCCGGAGCCCAGAAGTCTCCATCCGCTCCCGGCACGGCGGTGGTGGTCCATGCGGGAGCGGTGCTAAAGACGGCAGGGCCGGCGATCCAGTGCTCCATATCCACCGAAGTGCGCGAGACGAGTCCCTGACCGGTGGCGAAATAGATAAAGCTGTTATTCCCGGTTGGCCAGAGGGTGGATGGATCATGAGCGCCGGTGACGCCAAACGCCGGCAAAGGCGTTTGGGCAGCAGCGGGGCGGGACCACAACAATCCAAGAGAGGAGATCGCGATGCCATAGCGCGCACACGCACAAGCCCTTGAAATTAACCGGGCAGATCGCAAGCTATCCATAGACTCCTCTGCGATAAAAAATAGAGGTACGCGCTCCGCGCGAGTGTTTTACACATGGTCTAAACGGGGCGTCAATGAATTTATTTCAAAGTGAAATTATTATGCCGCTTGGTCCTTATGAAGGACGTGGATGCTGCTGAAGTACGAATCAACCCGCGAAGATGACCGCCCAAGGTCGCAACCGTGATGAAATGCGCCGAAACAGGTGCATAAGTCGCAAAATCGGACGTACCGTCAAATCCGTTTGAGACGTCCCACATGCTAGTGCGCATCGAGGCGATATACGACGACCGAATAAGGCGGCGAATCAAGTTTGCCGTTTGTGGCCGCGGCGCTCTGCTCGGCAATCGCGACAGCGGCGGTTTGCCAGGCTCGTTGAAGCTGTCCGGGTCCTACACCGGTAATGACCCATTCCTGCGAGTTTTCGTTCCACGCCGCACCGCCGGTATCCAGCGTAATCTGACGCGGGATCGTCGTGCAATTGACGATGCCGACGGTCAGACGCCTTTTTGTCATCGGTCCAGGCCGCTGAAACATCCAGGTCCTTCGGCTGGTCCTCGACCGTCACGGGAATGGTCCCGAAATGATTGCGATAAAGCTTCAGCACCAGGCCCGTCGGTTCCAGCTCGCAAGCCGTGCCGCTGGTCTTGATCGCTCCGAGCACGTTGCAGGTTTGGGCATAATTCGCCATGAAAAATAGATCGCTGTTGCGGAAGAATTCATGAAGTCCGCGCGCCACGCCCAAGCCCGTCTTTGAGGTGATATCGGCACGCCCAATTCGCCGTAGAGATAATCGCCGTACCAATAGTTCCACTCGTCCATCACGATGCGAATGTGGTGATCGCTTCAGCCCAGGAATTGTCTCCTGATACTTTCGATGGGCTTCGGCGACGCGATGGATTTCATCCGCAAGCTGTGCCGCGTGCGCCATGAACGGCGGTCTTTTCCTTCACATAAATGTGCTCGCTGAGAAAGTTCATGTGATCCGCACATTTGGCGAGCATCGTCTCATCCCACGGGCCGACGTTGCCGACCGCGACAAGCTTGGACGTTCGGATCGACCTTCCAAATCGCATCGGTCACCTGATCGTGCTTTTTCACATAATCTTCCAGCGACATGTGCCCCAAGTTGCCAGTCGCCGAACATTTCATTGCCGACTGCGAAAAGCTTCACGTTGAACGGATCGGGATGCCCGTTATCTGAGCGAAGCTTTCCCATCGGCGTGCTGCCGTCGCCATTGAGATATTCCACTTCCTGCGCAGCCTGCTCGGCCGTGCCCAGGCCGGTGTTCAGCGCCACGTAAGGCTCGGACCCGATGATGCTCATCAGATTCATGAATTCGTGGATGCCCACGTCGTTGGGCTCGACGCCTTTCCACGCGGGATTCTTGCGCGGCGGCCGCTTGTCGCGCATCACCGATGCCGTCGCGCCAGTTGTATCCGCTGACAAAATTCCCGCCCGGCCAGCGATAAGCCGGCGAATCCAATTCCTTCAGAAGATCCACCACATCGCGACGCCATCCGTCGATATTGTCCGCGGGCATCAGGGAAACCGTTCCGATCGTGAAATTTCCGCTGCCGCTGCTGACGATCTCCATGCGCGAGATTCTGAGTCGAGCGGGGCGGTAAACTCAAACGGATAAGACTGGAAATCTTTGGTGACCTTTCGATGTCTGCGTCGCGCTCTCTCCGTCATCGGCGACAAATCGCAGAGTAATTGGAGCCGCCGTGTCATCGCCGGACAAAACGATATGCCCCGTATATTTCTGGCCCTTGAAACAGCCATCCCATCCTGCGAAATTCCCATGCCGCTTTCCATCTCCCTTGAGATGAATGACTGGCGATTGCGCCCCTACGTAATTGGATGTTCGCTGATCCATCGTCACCGTGCCGGCGGGGCCGATGACTTTCCACGGAGACGCCTTGAGAAAACGATAGGGGCCGGTGTCCCATTTAGGATCGGTGGCCGTTCCCCAAGGATCGAATTGATCCATCGACCGGAAAATAAAACTTGCGGTCCTGAAGCATCTCCGACCACATCCCGCCGTTGATGGACTTACCCAGATGCTCGGCAAACTGTCCATAGATATATTTCGAGATCGGTTCGCCGGTTTTGTGAGAGTCGATCTTGACCGTGTCCGCGACGGAATTGAGTTGCATAATAAAAGCGAAGGAAACAAAGCAAAGGAAAAGTGCTCTGCCAATTCATCTCGATGGTCCTCTATTAAAGTGGCATAGATATTAGCTATTGTGCGAGAGTACGAATGCCGCCTGCCCGGTTCTCCGAATAATGTCACCGCCGGTCATACGTCATTCGTTCGCCGCCCGGTCAAGCGGCTACCACCAGAAGTAGGATTACCCGTACCGTGCACCAGCATAGGCGTGTTTATCATTTGCCTAAATGGCCGCCAATCCACATGTCCATCCATAAACAGGATGTTTCCCGCCGTCAGGTGTGGCTCCATAGAGGTGAGCACTTGGCATGGGAATGGTGAAGCCCCCTGGCGGGCCGAAATTGTAGGGGAGCGACCGGGTAATTGGGATCATGCGCAAATAATCGGGTCCATAACGAGTTCAGTTTCTGATGAGATGGGTGGACGGAGTATGGTATGCCACCAAAGTTCCGGATATGTGGTTGTTGGGCCGCAGTTTTGACTGGTAATCCCAATGGAACAGCGCACCGCTGGGGTTGTCGAGAGTATTGTTTGGAAAGCTGTTGAAATTGACGGTGACTCCTTTTGGCTGGAAGGATTCGTCGTCTATGATTCCTTCAGGGCGGGTGGTCAACCAAACGTAACCCATGATTGCATATCCGATGGAGCAGGGGGTTTCAGTTGGAACTGAGGTAAAATTCCAGGTCTTGACCCGATGCCGAAAGTGCATTCATCGTGTCCGCGTTTGTTGGACAATAACTCGCCGCCTGCGTCACTCCATACTTAACCAGCGCATCGCGGTCGGGAATTTCCATGTCCCACATCCAGTATCCGCCGGGGATACTCAGTAGGGATGCTCAGGATCGGCGAAAAATTGCGGCAGATTGCCCGCATTGTCCGCACCATAGCTAAACATCGCTTGCCCGATGTTACGCAGATTGGATGCGCACTGAACGATCATCGCCTGATTCCTGCGCCTTTGTCAGGGCCGGAAGCAATATGCCACCAGCACAGCAATAATGCCTATGACGACTAATAGCTCCACAAGGTAAAAGCGTTTCGACGTCCATACTAAAACCTCCGCGCTCTCAAAATTCAAAGCCACGGTGATGTGCAGGGCGGCTATCGAAATGGCGCAACGAATTTTCAATCCCGCCATCGCCTCGCCCGACTTTGACTGGCCGATAACGATCAGGCAGAGCATCAGCAATATCGCCTTCAATCAGGCTGTTAATCACTTGGATTGCCTCAAGTTAATCCCCGGAATCTCGGTGCCCAGGCTGTTTCCTCACAAATGTGAGATTTAAGAATACACACATGAAAAAGAAATTTCGCAAGCATTTTTTTCTTTCACACAGAAAATAAATCGGTATAATCCCAAACGCGTCGAGGAGGCGCTTCACCGGAAAATTAAGCTTTCCGGCGATCCGCCCAGATCATTTCTAGGTCACTGGTCGAAACATATTTGGAGGAGACATGCGTCACAGGAACAAGGCTATATCGGCGGCGGTAGCGGCAGCGTTTTCAAGCGGCATTCTTGGCGCTGGACCATTCAGCGATGGCACAGACCGATGTGTGGACAGCAAACAACGCCGGAAATGCGTCGGGGAGTTTTAACATTGCCGGCAACTGGAACGCCGGCGCGGGGCCTGTCCCCACCGCGGCAGCGCTGGCGAATTTTAGCCAGCAAAGCCTGACCACCACCAGCACGGTCACGCTTGATGCAAGCCAAACCGTCGGAGCCATGACCTTCGGGAATACCAACGCGGCGAGCAACGCGGGATGGTTGATCACGAATGGCACGGGCGGGCCGCTGAATCTCAACGGCGCCAACTACAACCTTTTTACCGTGAACCAACTGGCCGGGCAGACGGAGGTCGTCACGATCGATGCTACTCTTTCCGACGGCAGCGACAATTTCAATGAGTTGGCCAAGGCTGGTAACGGTACCCTCGTGCTCGGAGGGAACAACACCAACCTCACGGGCGTCGTCGCGGTCAATAATGGTGTACTGGACCTCGACTTTAGTCAGCCAGGGGCGCCAACAACCAACATCCTTGGAGATGACGGGCTTGGCGACGCGGGCGCTACGCATCTTCAGTTTCAGGGCGGCAATCTGCTTGTCAACGGCGCTTCCGGCCAAACCAACAGCCAGACCTTCAGTTCGGGAACAGCCACGGAAATAGGCGACTCCAGCATCGTGCTCAATCAGAACGGCGCGGCGTCACTGTCGGTGAATTTGGGCGCGCTGACGCACAACTGGGCAAGCTCTCTTGATGTGACGCTCCCCACGACGGGAACGGTCTCGATGACCTTTGGCGCTGCCGGCGGGGCCTATCCGTCCGAGACATTCGGCACCACAACCAGCACGGGCGGACTCCTGGTCGATACCGGCGGAATGGCGTTCGCGACGGTTAATGGCGGCACCGACTGGGCGGCGGTCAACCGGTCGGCAGCAACAACATTGTCGCCGCTTCGTCGGTTGCCGGTTTCTACACCCCAAGCACGGCCACGACCCTCGCTGGAAATGCTGATGTGGTGACCAGCACGTGGGTCTGTCCGGCGTCAACCGCCGTTAGCAGCCTGCGTTTCAACAGCGCAGCCAGCACCGTCGATCTCGGCACCGGTACGCTGATCACCGCGGGTATTCTCATGACCGCCGGCGCCAGCGGAAACGCGGTCATTCAGAATGGCACTTTGGCAAGCTCGGCCACCAATGAGCTTTTCCTTGATAATGCCAGCCCCACGAAAACGTTGACGATCAGCGCCAACATCAGCGGAGGCACGGATATCTTGAAGAGCGGAGCGGGGACTCTGGTGATGTCGGGCACGAATACCTATACCGGCTGGAACTACCTGAACAACGGCACCACGGTGTTCGCAGGCGGTTCAGTTGGACAGTCCCCCTCTTTAGGGAACTCCGGGGACACCTATGTCGCCCAGGCCTACGGAAACACCGCAACGTGGGATGTGAACAACGGAACCTGGAATTCCGGCAGGACCGTCCTAGGCGGAAATCCGGGCAATTACGCCGGCGGAAACGGCACCCTCAACCAGAGTGGCGGAGTCATTAACTCCAGCTATTGGTTCTCCGTCGGAACGTTCGGTACGGGTACTTACAACATGACCGGCGGCGTTTTGAACACCAACCCGGCCGGTTTCGGCGTCTCGGAGTTTGAAATCGCGGTCTTCCCGGGAGGAAACGGCACCGTCAACCTCAGCGGCACCGGACAAATCAACATCGACAATAATGGAACCCTCGAATTCGGCTGATGCCGGCGGCGGCCCAAGAATGTCGGCACGTTCAACCAGAACGGTGGAGCGGTCACTTTCTATAGCGACGGCGGCACCACGATTGGCGGAGGGGGAGGCATCGTTCTGGGTGCAAGCGGCACCGGCACTTACACCTATAACCTCAATGCCGGAACGCTCACGACCCCCGCGATCAGCGCATTTTCGGGCACGAGCACCTTGAACCTTAACGGCGGAACTTTGCGCGCCGCGGCCAGCACTCCCGGATTCCTGGGTGGCCTCACCGCCGCCAATGTGCAGACCGGCGGCGCCATCATCGATACCAATGGTAATAACATCACTGTTTTGCAGCCCTCTGCTTCATCCCGCTGCTTTGGGGGCAACGCTTGACGGCGGGTTGACGAAGAACGGTGCTGGAACGCTCCAGCTTGGTGGAGCATCAACATACACCGGCAGCCACGATCATCAACACGGGGACCCTTCAGCTTCCTGCTCCGGGTGTTCCGGTGCCGGTCGCCTCGTATTCCTTTGATGGCTATACGCCGGGTGTGCTTAACCCGGGCCAGGTGATCACGAATTCACGGATCGGGCGGTTCGGCCTTGAATGGCACTGTGAACATTGCGGATTGGACATTAGCGTGGGAGCGGACCGGCGAGCGGCACTACTGCCGCATGCGGAACAGGGCCTTTCGCCGGTCGCAGCCACTCTGTGAATTTCGACGGCGCTGGAACCTCCATCGATGTTCCATCCCAGATTATCAATCAGAGCAGCGGCGCGAACTGGACTTTCTCGGCTTGGGTTCAGACCAGCACGCCGGGAGCGACGATGACCAGCAAGAACAGTCGCGCGCCGATACATGCCGGGCTTCGGGCAACACTGTTTACTATGTGGGCCCAATAGCGGCGGCTCTGAAACCAATGCCTGGAATAACAACGGCTACCCCACGGCGGTGCGATTCGGGGCCGGGTTCATTCAGGGCACCCGCCAACCACGGGCACGCTAGTGACGGGAACTGGCACATGGTGACGTATGTGGATTCCGGCGGAAACCAGTCGATCTACATGGACGGCGTCAACACCAACCTCAATGTGACGGGAGCCTCGGGCACGGATGTCAGCACGCTTACGCGAATCGGAATTAACGTCGATACTTTCTTCGCGGGCGACGGCAACGTGACTTCTTCGGGCAATATGGACGATCTCAATTTCTATAACGTCGCTTTGAATCCAACGCAGATCGGACAGCTTTACTCTTCCAATACGGTAACGAGCGTCGGCGGCGGTGGGCAGTTCCTGCCGCTAACACCCCTGTCAACATTACCGCAAGCGGCGCGGCATTGGACCTTAATAATCAGAACCAGACCATCGGCTCTCTTGCCGGTGTGGCCGGCAGCAGCGTAAAGCTCGGATCTGGGTTCCTTACAACCGGTGGCAACAACACAATACAGACATTTGCCGGGGCCATCTCGGGTACAGGTGGCATTGTCAAGACGGGCAGCGGCACCTTTACCGTGTCCGGCGTCAATACCTATGGCGGCGGTACCAACGTCACCAACGTAAATTGATCGTCGCGGCGAGTGGCGCCCTGGCCACCGGCGAATACGTCAGCAGCGGTGACGGCGGAGTTGGCCGACAACGTGCAGTTGGCTCCCGTTAGGCACAAGCAGCGTGAATCATCACGTCGTTGTCGCTCACCGGCAGCGGTACGCTCGACATCGGCAACAACCACGTGATCATCGACTACACCGCCGGCCACGAGGCCCGGTCGATTCGACTTTCGCCGTACCTGATCAATGTCGCAACGGCTGCACGTGGATCTGGCTAGCCGCGCAGATCATCAGCAGCGACATAAACAGTTCCGGCGGACGATGCCGCAAGCGGCCTTAGTTATGGCATCGGTTATGCCGATGGCGCCGATGGCACGGTCGCCGGCCTGTCCTAACGGCGAGATTGAAATCATGTTCACTCTACTCGGCGATGCCAACCTTGACGGCATCGTCAACAGCGAAGACTTCACGCCGTTCTCAGCCAATGTGGGCAAGAACGGGAGTTGGGACCAGGGCGATTTCAACTACGACGGAACGGTGAACAGCGAAGACTTCACGCCGTTCTAGCCAATCTGGGTAAATCAGCTACCGGGGCCGACTCTGGCTGCCGCAGCGGGTGATTTGGATCCGCGAACGGCGCCTTTGCAGCCGCATAATCTGGCTGCCAATGTTCCGGAACCAGCCGAGCATGGTCTGGTGTGGTCAGCGGGCTTGGAATCCTTAGCCGCCGTCGCCGCAGGCAAGAGGTCACGGCCTGACGAAATCGGGAACGCCGCGGACTCCATGTTCTCAGGTCTCGGTAGTCTGGAGCATACTGGATATAGCTACGGCTAGAGTCCGCCGGTCACGATACGAGCAAGTTCTTGACTCGATTCGTTATGAGAGATTACTTGCTTAGCGTTATGGCGACCTCGTCTCATCTGAGGAGAATCAATCAGCGTAAGATCGTCCATTCCATGCTCAGGCTGCATTGCAGCGCCTCGCGCACAAAACTTGCGGAAATCGCGGGAATGAGCCAGGCGACCGTTGGTCGCATTGTGGATGATCTGATCACCCAATCGATTTTGGCGGAGGTGGATTCCGCCGATTATCCCGCGAATCCCGGATCCGCCCCAGTTGGGACGCCCGTCAAGCTCCTCGAATTAGACCGTGCCAGGCCGAAGGTTGCTGCTGATCCATCTTGGCGTCCGGCAAACGCGGCTGGCGGCCATGCCTGTCGCAATTCCCGAAATGGATCGATGGGAGATCGAATTCAATACCCCTCGCTACAAAGGAAGAATGGTTTGCCAAGCTCGCCCGCGCCTGCAGGAAGATCCCTCTTCGCGGCATCGATGCGATCATCATGAGTTGTCCCGGCGTCGTTGACGAGGCGGCTGGACGCGTCCTGCTCTGCCCCAACATCCACTGGGCCGAGACAGGCGAACTTCACCTCCGGCATCAGATCCATCGCCCGTTTGCCGGTCGTTTTCCTTCAGGAAATTCGCGCCCTGGCCCTGGGCCAACTTGCCATCGAGCCCAATCTGAAGGATTTCCTTCTGGTCGATTTCGGAGACGGCATCGGCGGGGCGTCCATCGTCGGGGCGAAGCTGGAAACCGGCCATCTCGCCCCTGAGCGGCGAGCTTGGCCATACGCCGGTCTTGGGCAACGATCGGCGATGCGGTTGCGGCTCCATCGGATGCACTGAAACGCTCATTTCCCGCAAAGGTCTCCTCAAAAGTTTTTACGACAACGCCGGCCTGAAAAGCTGGACGCACTGGTCGCGCAAGTCGAACATCATGGCATGCCCGACTGGTTCAAATCTTCACTAGATGCCGCCGCCATCACCGTCGCCGGCGCCTCAATGTGGAAGGCATCGCTAATGCTATATTCACCGGCTTTCTTTTCAGATTTCCCGGGCATCGCCGTTAACGATTATCTTTGCCTGCAGGTTCGTCGTCACACGACTCTGGAGCCGTCTTGGCGAAGTTCGGCTCCAGCATTTCACCACGTCATCGGATGGCCGGCATGATCTGCGCCGGCATCGATCGTGTACTCTTCTCAGTAGACGTCTAAAGTTACAAACCTTTGCGCAGCCGACCCGGATTCGCGAGTGTCTCTACGGGAATGGACTGAAGATCGGCGAAGACCGCAATCGCTCCCGCTTCCTGTAAATCCCTGGAATCATGCGTCGTAGTCACGCCGATCGGCGTCATTTCCGCCACCACCGCAGCTCGAATCCCCGC
Source organism: uncultured Phycisphaerales bacterium (assembly GCA_963773725.1). Classification (GTDB taxonomy): domain Bacteria; phylum Planctomycetota; class Phycisphaerae; order Tepidisphaerales; family Tepidisphaeraceae; genus PALSA-1353. Next base: position 1,672,280 of record CAVZCA010000002.1, on the reverse strand, counting down.
CGGAGCGTCTTCAATCACCGCGCAATCCCGCGCCGGAATCCCAAGCCGCTCAGCCGCCAGCAAAAACACATCCGGCGCCGGCTTGCCGCGCGTGACTTCGCCCCCATGCACGACAGCGTCGAAATACTGACGGATCTTCCCGGAGCCAAGTATCAACTCCACATTCTCGCGCGGTCCTGAAGATCCCACAGCCAGCCCAATCCCGCGTTCCCGCAATCCCTTCAAAAGCTCCACTGTCCCCGGAGCCAGCGGCACGTTCTGACGCAGGATATCACGAAAGGACCGCTCTTTTTCATTAGCGATCCGCTCCGATTCTTCCGGTGGAATATCCCCGCCGAACATGATGGCGATGCAATCCGAATTGATTCTCCCGAAGCACGACAAAAACACCTTATAATCGATCTGAACCCCGCGAGTTTTCGCTGCCGCGCACCAGCTTTGCCAATGGGCCTGTTCCGACAGAACCAGCACCCCATCCATGTCAAAAATCACGCCTGTTTTTTGCACGGAGTTCTTCGCCCCTATTTCTGGCCGTAATAGGCTTTGGGACCGTGCTTCCTGAGGAAATGTTTGTCGAGCAGCGTCTGGAGATCGGCAAAGCCTCCGGAGAAAGCGCAAAAGCTGTTGAGCGCCATCTCCGCCGAAAACTCCAGCACGATCGCGTTCTCCACCGCTTTCTCGACCGTCGCGCCCCAGGCGAACGGAGCATGGCTCGCCACCAGCACGCCCGGTATTTGCGCCGGATCGAGCCCGCGTTTTTCAAAACACTCAACAATGACGCGCCCGGTATTCAATTCGTAATCCTGCCCGATCTCGGCATCCGTCATTTGCCGCGTGACCGGGATCGCCCCGTAAAAGTTATCCGCATGGGTTGTCCCGAAACAGGGAATGTCTCGCAATGCCTGGCAAAAGCTCGTCCCGCAAGTTGAATGCGTATGTGCCACGCCACCCACCGTCGGGAATTGCTGGTATAAATGCAAATGCGTCGGCGTATCCGACGAGGGCCGCGTCGAACCTTCAACCACTTCACCGCTCTCAATCGACAACACCACAATGTCATCCACACTGAGCCGATCGTACGGAACTCCGCTCGGCTTGATCGCCATCACGCCCGCCTCGCGATCCGCTCCGCTGGCATTTCCCCACGTCAGCACGACCAGGCCGGATTTCACCAGTTCCAGATTGGCCCGATGCACACGCTCTTTGAGAAATTGATATTTCATGATGCAGCGCTGGAAAGAACGACTCTATACCGCCGCTTACATCCGGCCAAGCCCCGGCGCCAGATGATAATAAATTTCCGCGTTAGCCAGCGACTTGCGGAAATCCTCCAATTCTGTCCTCCCATCGATCACCGCCAGCTCAACATTGGCGATCTCCGCGAAATCGCGCAGATGCTCCGTCTTCAACGCGAGGCTGAAGCCCGTGTGATGCGCACCCCCCGCATAAATCCAGGCCGCACACGCGGTTTTGAAATCCGGCCGGCACGACCAGACCGCCCGCGCCACCGGCAGCTTCGGCAATGCGATGCGGCGGGGCGACCACATCCACTTCATTCACGATCAGCCGGAATCGATTTCCCAGATCGATCAGCGACGCATTCATCGCCGGACCCGGCTTTCGCGTCAAACACCAATCGCACCGGATCAGCTTTGCCCCCGATCCCCAGCGGATGAATGATCCAGCGAAGGTTTTCCCGCCGCGATCGATTCGCACACCTCCAGCATGTGCGCGCCTAAAACCAAATAGCCGTCGGGATTCAGATGATAGGTGTAATCTTCCATGAACGACGTCCCGCCCGGCAACCCGGCCGCCATCACCTTCATCGCCCTCAGCAATGCCGCTGTTTTCCAGTCCCCCTCGGCTCCAAACCCGTAGCCGTCATTCATCAATCGCTGCACCGCCAGGCCCGGAAGCTGGCGAAGTCCGTGCAGGTCTTCAAATGTTGTGGTGAATCCGCGGAAGTCTCCCGATTCCAGAAACGATCGAAGCCCCAGTTCTATCCGCGCCCCGTCGCGCAGCGATTCATGCTTAGCGGCTCCTTTGCGCAATTCCGCCGCGACCGAATATTTCTCCTCATATTCCGCGCAAAGCTTCGCAACTTCCGCATCCGAAGTTTCATTAACGCGCCGCACCAAATCACCAACCCCATATCCATTGACGGCAAACCCAAATTTCGCTTCGGCCGCGACCTTGTCTCCATCAGTAACGGCCACATCGCGCATGTTGTCGCCGAATCGGGCAAACCGCGCCCCCTGCAGATCATGCCACGCTCGCCGCCGCCCGCATCCACGTTCCCAGCCGATCCTGCACTTCCTGGTCCGACCAGTGGCCGACAATCACCTTTCGATTCAGCCGCAGCCGCGTGTGCATAAAACCCGCCTCCCGGTCGCCGTGCGCCGACTGGTTCAGGTTCATGAAATCCATGTCGATCCGGTCCCACGGCAAATCGCGATTGAACTGCGTATGCAGATGCGCGAATGGCTTTTGAAGCGAGGTCAATCCCCCGATCCACATCTTCGACGGCGAAAATGTGTGCATCCACAGCACCAGCCCCGCACAGGCAGCCGTATTGTTCGCCTCCAAGCAAATCGCCCGGATCGCCTCCGGCGTCGTTACCACCGGCTTAAACACCAGCGGTGCCGGCAACCGCCCGCCGGCATTCAATCCATCTACCACCTGCCGCGCGTTTTCCGCAACCTGGCGCAGCGTCTCCTCGCCATACAAATGCTGGCTTCCCGTAACGTACCAATATTCGCGACGCCCAAGTTGAATCATTTTTCCATTGCCCTGGAACATCAAGGCGGAATTTATCGCTTTTTCAGTGCGACCTGACCGCATCCCGAATGTCCAGAAGGTCCTTCATTACGTTAGACAACGACGCCTGGTGATCGCGCACCCCGAAGGCATCGTGAAGCTGAACATACAACTTATATAGCTTTTCATAAACAACCGCATCCGCCGGCCGCGGATCATACACCACGTTCGGCACGCCGCTCATCGCCTTGATCGCCGATAGAAAATCCGCATGACCGCCGCGATCGGTTCCCGCCGCCACGGAGGCCGCGATGGCCGACCCCAGCGCGCACGTCTGCGTGCTCCGTGAAACAGCCACTGTTCGGTTCATCACATCAGCGTAAATCTGCATGGCCAGCGGACTGCGTGCCGCAATGCCGCCGCAGTTCACAACCTTTTTGACCGGAACGCCATATTCCTCGAAACGTTCCATGATGACGCGAGCGCCAAACGCCGTCGCTTCGATGAGCGATCGATAAATTTCTCCAGGCGAGCTGTGAAGAGTTAGGCCGACCGTAAGACCTGTAAGCCGCTGATCCACGAGCACGGTGCGATTCCCGTTGTGCCAGTCAAGCGTGAGCAATCCGCTTTCCCCCGGCCGCATTTTTCCGCCGCGGCGGTGAGCGTCTCATGTGTTGCCAGTTCCACTCCGCCAGGGCAAATCGATTTCACAAACCAGTTGAAGATATCACCAACCGCCGATTGTCCCGCTTCCAGGCCAAAGTATCCCGGCAACACCGATTCATCCGCTATCCCGCACAACCCCGGCACATCCGCCAGCGGCCGATTCATCGGCGTCACCATGATGTCGCAAGTGCTGGTTCCCATCACCTTCACCAGCGTCCCCTCACAGATTCCGGCGCCAACCGCGCCGAGATGCGCGTCAAATGCTCCCACCGCCACAGGAATTCCCGCCGGCAAACCAAGCTTGACCGCCCATTCCGGACTCAGTCCGCCCGCAGCATCCGCCACGGTCGCGCACTTTGCCGGCAATGACTGCCCAATTCGCGCCAGCCCCGGGTGCAGCGAGGACAAAAACGCTTTATCCGGAAATCCGCCCCAGCGAGTGTTGTACATGCACTTGTGCCCAGCTGCGCATGCCCCGCGTCGTAGCTTGTCCGGCGCTGTCGTGCCCGACATCACCGCCGGAATCCAGTCCGCTATTTCTACCCAGGTATACGCAGCATCGAACACTCGAGGCGCGACTCGTGCGCATCGCAAAATCTTCGCCCAAAACCATTCCGAAGAATATCGCCCGCCACATTTGACGAGATACGCCGGACGTTGCCGCTGGGCCGCCGCCGTGATTTCATCCGCCTCGGCGTAAGCGGTATGGTCCTTCCACAGCCACGCCATCGCATCCAGGTCATTCTCAAAATCCGGGTGCAATGCCAGCGCGTTTCCATTTTTGTCCACCGGCAAGGGTGTACTTCCCGTCGTATCCACGCCAATCCCGATAATGTGCCGCGGTGAAAAATCGTGCGGGCTATGCGCAGCCGCAAACTCCATCGCCTGGGTGATCGCCGCCTCAATCCCGCGAATGTAATCAGCCGGATGCTGCCGCGCCAGATCGGGTTGATCCGGCCGCATAATGACCCCCACATCCCCATGCAAATAATTGCTAACGTACGAGGCCAACTCCTGTCCATCGCGTACATCGACAATCAAAGCCCGCACCGAGTTGGTTCCGAAGTCGAGTCCCAGTGTGTATTTACCGCTCATATGCGATGCCTTGCCAAGAACGCGATGCGAGTAGCTTTCAGACTGAGCGAAACTATTTGTTCAGTCATTGAATGTCAATGAAAAACAATGTCCTAACAGTCGGTCCGGCCGGCCTTGGGAAGAGGTCGCGACGACGGTCAGGCCGCCCCTGACGTTGACGGAGCCGCTGCCGAAGCGGGATTGGCCGCTGGGGCCGCCGTGCCGCGCCGTGACACGCGCCGTCCGAGCAGTTCATCCGTCAGCACACCGAGCAGAATGACGGTTCCCATCACCGCGAAATTCAGCGAACTGGGGATGCCCAGCAGGTTCACCAGGTTTTGCAAAACCTGAAGCAGGGCGGTTCCCAGCAGAATCCCGATGATTGATCCTTCCCCGCCGCGAAGGCTGCATCCGCCCAGCACGGCGGCGGCGATGCCATAAAGTTCATAAAACGTGCCATGTCCGCTGGGGGAGATCGAGTTGGTGTAAAACGCCAAAATGATTCCAGAGATCGCCGTCAGCAGCATCGATAATGCATAGGCGCTGCCGATTACCAGAGTGGTATTGATGCCGGAAAATTTCGCTGCTTCCTCATTCCGTCCCACCGCGTATAGATATCGCCCGTAGACCGAGCGATGCAGCACGATGAACATGATGATCGTGACAACGATCAGGATCACGAACGATGATGGGATCGGCCCGATATATCCAGCCGCGATCGACCGCAGCAGTCCAAACCTGCTTTCTCCAAAACCTTTGGTTTCGTCATTAGCAATGTAACGCGCCAAACCACGATAGATCAGCAAGCCGCAAAGCGTAACGATAAACGCCTGCAGATGAACTTTGGCGATCAGAAATCCATGAACGACGCCAAGAAATACAACGCCGGCAATCACCGCAAGCGTCGCTATGGGCCACGGCCAATGCCATTCCACCAGAAGGATGGAAAGAATCACGCCTTGGAGCGCGAAGACGGATCCGACCGACAGGTCGATTCCGCCGGTGATGATGATGATCCCCATCCCGATGCTGAAGATCCCGAACATTCCGATCAATTGCGCCTGATTGCGCAAGTTGGCCAGCGACAGGAAATGTGATTGAGGAATCAGCGCCAACGTCACGCACAACGCCAGCAGCAATCCGCCTATTCCAAGTTCTTTTTTCATTGCGGTTCCTAAGCTGCGGCCATTTTCCCGAAGGCAAGGTTCATCACCTTCTCCTCGCTGAACTCAGTCCGATCGAGAATTCCCGCGATAGCCCCTTCATGCATGACGGCGATCCGATCGCTGATGCCAAGCACCTCTTCCATATCGCTGGAAATGACGATCACGGCGACACCGTTATCGGCCAGTGGCGCAGAAGCCGGTAGATTTCCGCCTTGGCGCCCACGTCAATCCCGCGCGTCGGCTCATCCACGATCAGCACCTTCGGCTCCATCGAGAGCCATTTGCCCAGCACGACTTTCTGCTGGTTCCCGCCGCTGAGGTTCATCACGCGCGTTTCCACGCCGGGCGTTCGGATGCGCATCGAATCGATTTGCCGCTGGGCTTGCACCGATTCGGCGCGGCGGTTGATCAGCGTTGCCCGCGTATAATTCCAAAGCCCGGGCAGAGTGATGTTTTCACGCACCGTCATCGACGTGATCAATCCGGTTCTCCGGCGATCTTCCGGAACTAGGTAAATCCCCGCGGCAATGGCATCGCGGCAATGATGAATAGGCAGCCGAACGCCATCAAGCCAAACCTCTCCCTCGATTAGAGGCCGAACGCCGAATACAGATTCAGCCAACTCCGATCTCCCTGCGCCAACCAATCCGGCGAATCCCAATATTTCACCGCCGGCAGCATCAAAGCTGACCGATCTCGCCGGCCAAGCTGGCGTGCGGCCATTTTTCACCTGCAATCGCGCAGCCTGCCGTTTCCCGGTGGCGGGCACATAAAAATTGCGCAAATCCCGCCCGATCATGAGCCGCACCATCGCCTCATGCGTAATCTGATCGCGTGACAATTCACCCGCATTGCGGCCGTCGCGAAGAGCGACAACGCGATCCGCCACCTGCGAGATTTCCCCCAGCCGATGCGAAATATAAATGACGCTGACGCCCTGGCTGTGCAAATCCTTGACCGTCGCCAATAGCCGCGCCGTTTCACCCGCGGTCAGTGAACTGGTCGGCTCATCCAGCACCAGGATGCGCGCGTTCTGCGAAAGGGCTTTGGCGATCTCCACAAGCTGCTGCTGAGCCAGCGAAAGCGTCTTCAGTAATGTCCGCGGATCGATCTCCAGCCCAAGACGATCCAGATACGGCCGGCTTCCGGCGATCATCGCCCCGCGATCAATCAGTTTCAGCGGCCCGCACCACAGCGGCTCGCGGCCCAGAAAAATATTCGCGGCAACCTCCAGGTTGTCCAGGTTATTCAATTCCTGATGAACAAACCCAATTCCCATCCCCACTGCATTCGACACGTTCGGAATTGAAACCGCGTGGCCATCGACAAAAATCTGCCCCTCGTCCGGCTGATGGATGCCGCCGAGAATTTTCATGAGCGTGCTTTTGCCCGCCCCGTTTTCGCCGATGAGGGCTACAACCTCGCCGCGGTCTACTTCAAGCGAAACATCAGACAGCGCGATCACGCCGGGGAATCGCTTGCAGATGCCTTTGAGTTGAAGGATGGGAGAGGGAGTCATCGCAAATAATATAACGCATTACCGCAAAGACCGTGTCCAGCCGCGCATTTCATTTGCCAAGTAGTTTGTTCAGGTTCGCCTGGAAGTCATCGATTTTGTCTTTGGTAATCGCCAGCGTCGGAATAAAGATCTGTTTGGAATCAGGAATGACCGATTTGTCGCCGCCGATCACCTTGGCCAGATTAATCATGGAAAGCCGGCCGAATTCAAACGGTTGCTGAACAACGGTTCCATAGATATCCCCGCTTTTAACGCCCGCGAGCGTTTCATCATCCGTATCAAAGCAAACGATTTTCACCTGACCCGCCTTGCCGGCATCCCGAACAGCCCCCAAAATCGCCGGCCCGTTGTAGCTCCACAAACCCACGAGGCAGGCGATGTCGGGATACTTCACCAGCGTATCAGCCACGTTCGCCTTGGCTCGGGTGGTGTCGGTCTGATCGGTGCGGACATCGAGAATCTGGTACTTCGGATCCTGAAGGACCTGCTTGATGCCGCCCAGGCGGTCGCGGGCATTTTGAGCATCCAGCGTTCCGACAAAGACCATGATCTTCCCGCCATTCGGAATCGCTTTCTCAATCAGCTCGCCCGCCTGTTTGCCGGCATCCACATTGTTGGTCCCGATATAACAGGAACGATCGCTGGTCGGTGCATCACTGTCGGCGCAGAAGACAACAACGGACTTGGCGGTTTCATTCAACTTTGGAACTTCGTTCACCGGATCGACAGGGCTCAGCGCAATCCCTTGCACGCCGTGCGCGAGCAGATCATCAATCACGCGCACCTGCCCGGCAGCGCTCGAGTCGGCAAGCATCTGGAAATTCACGTCAATATCTGGGTTCTCCTCGACAGCCTTATTGCAGCCGGCGCGGCAGACAGTCCAGAAATCCGCTGAATTGTTGGTGATGAAGGCGACCTCGATCTTCTTCTTGGCCGTCGCCGACGTTTCGCTTTTGTCGCAGCCGATCGCCAGGGTCATGCAAACGATCGCGATGCAAGGCAAGGTAATCCATGTGCGCATGATGATCTTTCCTCCAACGGAAACCTGATGAAATGCCACTCCGCAAACTCTAATTCCTGGCCGCCGAGCGATCCACAGACTCAGGCAGCGTATTTTCTATCAGGGTGAAAATAATTGATTCTTGGCCAATTGTCAATGATTTCTTGCCGATGAGCTTGCCTGGGAAAGGCCTTCAAAGTTCTCGATTTTATTGCGTACTCATTTTCCAATAAACCGTATATCTCTCATGCTGCACCTCATAAAGCGGGATCAGTGTCATCTCCTCAGGCCTGCCTACGCCGGTGGTTTGAAATGTCAGCGGCTTTCCCGCCACGGGCTTGAGCCAGTCGGAGAAGTTTTCATCATCAGTAAAGAGAAACGGCGGCGAGGGGCGCGGAACCCGATTGAATACGTTCTGATCTCGAGCCTCCTGCTCCGGCGGCATCTTGTCGTGGCCCATCTCACCTGCCAGCACAATCGGCCCATACATGATCGCAACGTGATTCTTCAAATCGCTGGCGTGATGCAGATGCAAACTCATCGGCATCGACATCTCCACCCGGTCGCCGTTGCTCCACTTCCGATTCAGCGTCAGGTAACTCTCCGGCGAGGCATCAACCTTCTGCATCTCTCCATTGATCTTGACGGAAACGCCCTGGGTGGCCCAATACGGCACTCGCAAATTCACAGCCAATTGCGTCGGCTGCGACATCTGGAAAATCAGCGTCGTCCCCTCTTCCTCCGGAAACTTCGTTTCCTGGCGAATCGTGATCCCTTTCTCTCGCCAATTCAAAACCGATGGAATGAAAAGATTAACCCACAGCGCTGAATCATTATGGAAATAAATGCTGTCGCCATACTTGGCGTGGTTTTCTATCCCCGTTCCGTTGCAGCACCAGAACGATTCCGTCGGCGTGCCATACACCTTGAAGTGGCCGGGAACGAGCGATAAAAAATATATCGTCATTCCCGTTTGCGGATCGATCGAGCCAAGGATGTGGTTGTACAACGCCCGCTCGTAATAGTCGGCATACTCCGGCTTGGGATCCCACTCAAACAAATGCCGCGTCAGCTTGAGCATGTTGTAAGTGTTGCACGTCTCGGCCGTGTTAGGCGAAAGCTGGCTGGCCTCAACACCCGGCCTCGCGAAATGTTCGTTAAAACTGTTGGATCCCGTGACGAATGAATGCCGTCCCGTGACGATCTCCCAGAAATGCTCGGCCGCATCGTGATACTTCGTGTCGCCGGTCACCTCGTAATGCCGCGCGAATCCTTCTACCTGTGGGATATGCGTATTGGCATGCAACCCTGCCAAATGATCCTCATCCGCCGCCAGCGGCACGGCGATCCAATCACGGTCAAACGTATTCGCAAGCTTCAATTCCGCCGGATCGCCGGTGATCGCATACAGACTATGAAGAACATCAGACATTCCCCCGAATTCATTCCCCGGCCCGGGCCCGATGGTGTGAAACGTCCGCTCGATCTGATCATCAGACAGCTTCGCAATGCGTCCGCCGAAATAGGCAGCCATCTTTTTATCCATCTCCAGTGCTTCGGCGTTGCCACAGAGCTGATAAGCGTCGAGCAACCCCGCCATGATCTTGTGAATGGTATAGTAGGGGGCCCAGACATGTACGCCCGCTTCAAGGCGATCAAACATGGACGTGGGAAAGGCAGACAAATATCCACTGCCAAGCGCATCCTGGCATTTGCTCAATTCCGTCACCAGGTAATTAACGCGCTTCTTCCACTGCTCATCACCGGTGCTCTTGTACATCAGCGAACACGCACTGAGATAATGCCCGACAAAATGCCCCCGAAGCTGACAGTCCGGCGACTCCCATCCGCCCAGCGGCGTGGCATTCGAAGGCAATCCCGCATTCACCCGAAAGTTGTGCAGCAACCGGTCCAGATCCAGCGAAAGCATATATTTCGCATCCGCCTCCTGCGCTGTCTTGAACGACCCGTCCAGCAGCCGCACTTCGCTTAGATCAAATGGCTCCGTTTTTAATTGCACTGCGTCCCCGAACGTCGTCCGAGCCGCGCAGATACCGAGCGCGATGATCAAAAAATATTTCGCACGGAGTTTCAACATGACTCCTCCACATTCGGGGACCGAAAACCGGCTAATCTATAACATTATTTTCAGGCTGAATGCAAATAGGCGCTCATTAGTGTGGAAGGTGGTTTTGCGATCGCCGTTGCTCTGGATCCCGCTAATTCTATGGCTGAATTTCCATCGGCGCGATCAAGTCCCGGCGTTCCACCGCCATCCGGGATGATGCACAAACCCAAGCGCTTCCTTCACGTCCATCCCCATTTCAGCCTCAGTCCGGTACGTGGCCAGGTGACGATTCCAGTTCAGGCGCTCAGTTTCCGTCGCCATATGCTTGCCGCGGTACGGAACACGGTTTCCCACCAACATCACCAGAAACCCTTCAAGGCCGAATTGGTTTCCGGTCCCCGACATATTTCGCATCAGATGCCGGCACAATCCGGTCGGACCATTCTCATCATAAAACTCCAGCAGCCCGGCTGAGCCCGAAACATCCACTTCCGCGCGGCACAGTTTCCAGAACGGAGTTTCCAGCCGCGTGTTGAAGCGATAATGGAACGCCAGAAAATCACGGAGCTCATCCCACGTTCCCGCCGCTATGCGGTTATATAGATCGCGCATCGTCGGGGTGGGCGAAAGCTCTCCCTGAACCAGAAATTCCACCAGGGCCTGACTGTGGCCGCATATCACCATCAGCGCGGTCGATTCCAGTGGCTCGACAAATCCGCAGGCGTTGCCGATCCCCACGACATTCTCCACCCATGCGCGCTGATATCTCCCCGATCGGAATTTCACAACGCGATCCCATGTCTTAGCTTTGGGATTTTTTCGCATGAATTCAGCATGCGCCTCCTCGTCCGACAAAGAGCCGGACGAAAAAACATAGCCGCGATTGATGGCCTCCTCATGTTCAATCTGCCAGCACCATCCCGCATCCATCGTTTCAGCGGTCGTGTACGGCAAAATAGGTTCGGTCGTGCGTTGCCAACTCCCAACCACCGCCCGATCGCAAAACAGCGACTTGTCAAAGCTGACAAAAGGCTCCTCCAGCGTCCGGCCCAATAGTTCGCTGCGAAACCCGCTTGCGTCAATGAAAAGATCAGCCTCAATTTTCCGCTCATCCTCAAGCACGACGGCGGCAATCCCGGCCGGCCCGCGCTCGGCGCCGCTGATTTTCGCATCGATAAACTCAATGCCAATCTCACGTGCAACCGCTTCAAGGCAGGCGACAAATTTCGGATTTTCCAGGTGAAAAGCATGCCAGTGCGGGATTTCCGGACCACCCCCATTCCGCTGCCGCGGAAATGCTTTCTTGCACGTCATCAGCGCGCTGTTGAGGCTCGCGAATTCAAACTCTTCATCGCAATAAAACCCGTTCGGACGCTGAAGGTTCGGCAATTGAACATCGAGCTGCCATTCGAATCCATACTCAAAACAGGGTCTCGGCCCCCACAGAAAATGAATTCCCATCTTCCAGGTCGGTCGCGCCGTCGCATAAAAATGGGAGCGGCTGATGCCAAGGTATTCAAAGAGATGCTTGGGAAGGGCGGGTGTCGTGCTTTCACCCACGCCGATCACTCCGATATCCGGACTGCGGACGACGCACACTTCAAGGCGTGGAATTTTCCGTTTGAGCGAAATCGCCGCGATAAGCCCCGCGCTTCCCGCGCCCAGAACAAGAACTTTTTGAATCATAAGCAAATCGATGTGAAAGGACGTGACCGTATCAGCCGACGATTTTAGCTCTCCAGAGTTCCGGTGCAACAGAAATCAATTTGATGGACGACCGGCCGGCGGACCGCGATGTTTGGTTCGCATTCTCCCGCGCGGTACCCTACACGCCCTCGCAAACTGAACTGAAGAGGATTTCATGATGATACCCACGGAGCCCATCGGGAGTATCCCGCGGCCGCCTCGGCTCGTTGAAGCGGTCACCGCCCACCAGGGTTCCGGTCCATCATTGGAGCCTCTTTATGAGGAGGCGATTCGAGACACCATCGAGCGATTCGAAGCCACGGGATCACCGATCATCACCGACGGCGAGCAACGCAAGTACCATAACTTTTGGACCTAGGGCCTACCCAACACGGCCCCCGATGGCTTCCAGATTCCATTCTCAGCCGGCCATACCCGCCGGATGCTGCGATTGACCGGTGGACCTTTCCATTATCTGCGGCGGGCCGATAGCTACCTTGAATTCGCACTCAAATATGCTCACGTGCCGGTGAAGCAGGCCGTTATTTCCCCATCAGCCCTCAGTTTGATGTATCCGCCGCAACAAATTCCCGGCTATCCCCGTGAGCAGTTCATTCGCGAGTTGCTTCAGGAACACGAGACGGAAATTCGCAATTGTCTGCAAAAAGGAGCCCATTGCGTTCAGGTCGATTTCACTGAAGGAAGGCTCGCCGTCAAAATCGACCCTTCGGGAAAGCTTCTCCATAGCTTCATAGATCTCAATAATTTAGCGCTCTCCCGATTTTCCGCCGAGGACCAGAAGCGGATTGGCGTCCACACCTGCCCCGGCAGCGACCGGGATTCAACACATAGCGGCGATGTGGATTACGCGGATTTACTACCTAGCCTCTTTGAGCTCAGGGCTGGTAATTTCTATATAGCTTTGGCCGGAGAAAGTGATCGCGGCCGCGTGTTAAAAATTATTCGCGAGAACATGAAACCCGGGCAGCGGGTATTTGTTGGCGTTGTATCGCCAATCGACCCACGTATTGAGACGCCGGAAGAAATCCGCGATCGAGTGTTAGAGGCGGCGAAATATATTCCTGCCGACCAGCTTGGCACTTGTGACGACTGTGGGTTCTCGCCGTTCTGTGACGACACGACAACAACTCGGGACGTGGCCTTTGCGAAGATTCGGTCCAGAGTGCTTGGCACCGCTCTCGCCGCAAAAGCTATTGGGAGATAAATGGCCTCCGCCGATGATGACGAGGAAAAGCGACTACGTTCCGTAGCGCTTCAGAACGAGCAGAGCATTCTCGCCACCCGCCAGCGGGCCGAAGCGGAACTTCTGCAAGCCAAGGATGCCCTCGAAAAAAAGACCGAGGAGCTCGCCACTTCCGTCGCCATGATGCGAGCCACTCTGGAAGCCGCCACCGATGGAATCCTCGTTACTGATCCCAAGGGGCACATCACCGGATTCAATCAGCGATTCATCGATCTCTGGCACGTACCTCCTCAAACTATGAATTCTGGGGATCACCGTCAGGTTCTGGAGGTTTTAAGCAAGAGCTTTAATGCTCCGGAAAAATTCCTTGCCCGCATTGAAGAAATTTATAACTCTTCCCCTTCCGAAACCACGGACGTGCTGGAATTGATCGATAAACGTGTTTTCGAGCGATTCACAAGGATCCAAATCATCGATGGCCAAAACTTGGGTCGCGTCTGGAGCATCAGGGATATCACCGAGCGCCGTGCGCCCAGGAAGTCCGCTTTCGTTTGGCAGCAATTGTTGAATCATCAGATGATGCCATCGTCAGCAAGACCCTCGAAGGGGTCATCACCACCTGGAACGAAGGCGCTGAGCGGATGTTCGGCTACACATCGAGTGAGGTCGTTGGCAAGTCCATCACCATCCTGATGCCGCCCGAACGGGTTCCCGAAGAAGCGACTTTTCTCTCGCGTCTTCGCCAGGGAGAGCGAATCGAACATTATGAAACCGTTCGCATGCGAAAAGACGGATCGCTTCTCGATGTTTCGCTCACCGTTTCCCCAGTCAAGGCCACGGATGGAACCATCATCGGCGTCTCCAAAATCGCTCGCGATATCACAGCACGTAGACTGATGGCCGAGAAGTTACAAGACGAAACCCGGGTCCTTGAAATATTAAACGAGACCGGGACCGCCATCGCATCACGGCTCGATTTGCAAGACCTCGTACAATCGGTCACCGACTCGGCCACCCAACTGAGCGGAGCACAATTCGGCGCCTTTTTCTACAACGTTATCAACGAAAACGGCGAAGCCCTTCTGCTCTACACCCTCTCCGGAGCGCCGCGCGAAGCGTTTGAAAAATTCGGAATACCCCGAAACACCAACGTCTTCAATCCAACCTTTCGCGGTGAAGGCGTCGTCAGGTCTCCCGACATCACAAAAGACCCACGATACGGAGCCATGCCGCCACACCACGGCATGCCCAAAGGACATTTGCCCGTCCGAAGCTATTTGGCGGTCCCGGTCATCTCCCGCTCCGGCGAGGTCATCGGAGGTCTTTTCTTCGGCCATCCGGAAGTCGGCGTTTTCACCGATCGGTCCGAGCGCCTCGTCGTCGGCGTCGCCGCGCAGGCCGCCGTTGCGATCGACAACGCACGTCTCTACGACAACATGAAAAAAGCGGCGGCCGAAAGAGAACGCCTCCTCGAAGCCGAACGGGTCGCCCGCAGCGAAGCCGAGCGTGTGAGTCTCTTGAAGGACGAGTTCCTCGCCACCCTCTCGCATGAGCTTCGCACACCCTTGAATGCGATCCTGGGCTGGTCGCAAATTCTCCACTCGCGCCGGAACGGATGCCGATCTCCAGCAAGGGCTCGCCGTCATTCAGCGAAACACCAAGGCCCAGGTCCAGTTAATTGAGGATCTTCTGGACATGAGCCGGATTATCTCCGGAAAAATCCGCCTGGATGTGCAGATGGTGGACCTTCAGGATGTGCTCAGCGCCGCCATCGCTTCCGTGCGCCATTCAGCGGATGCAAAAGAGATTCGGCTTCATGTCGTGCTCGATCCCCTCGCCGGCCCGGTGCGGGGCGATCCAAACCGTCTCCAGCAGTGTTTCTGGAATCTTCTCGCCAATGCCATCAAGTTCACACCCAAGGGTGGCAAAGTGCAGGTGAGCCTCGAGCGGGTCAACAGCCATGTCGAAGTATGCGTCATGGACAACGGCCAGGGGATCACGCCCGATTTTCTCCCGCACGTTTTCGAGCGATTCAGGCAGGCCGATGCGTCAACCACCAGACGCCATGGCGGCTTGGGTCTCGGTCTTTCCATCGTCAAGCAATTGATCGAACTGCACGGTGGCTCTGTACGCGCCAAGAGCGATGGGGAGGGAAAGGGTGCGACTTTCTACATCGAGCTCCCCCTGGTGGTGATTCAATCTACATCGCTTGAAAGCCCCCGAGCGCATCCGCGCGCCGTTCAGGGAACGGCGGCAACCACGGATCATCCTTCGCTCGACGGCATCTCCGTTCTCGCCGTCGATGATGAGCCGGATGCCAGAGTCCTCTTAAAGCGCGTTTTAGAGGAATGTGGAGCTCGCGTTTTCATCGCAGCCTCCGCTCAGGAAGGGCTCGTGACGCTTCAGCGAGAATTGCCCGACATGATCATCAGCGACATCGGAATGCCCGGCGAGGATGGATATGAATTCATCAAGCAGGTGCGGCAGCTAAAGCCGGAAGCAGGGGGGAGAACTCCCGCGGCTGCCCTGACAGCCTTTGCCAGAGCCGAAGATCGAACACGCGCCCTCCGCGCAGGATATCAAACTCACGTAGCAAAGCCGGTCGAGCCCACAGAACTCACCGCCGTCGTCGCAAGCCTCGCGACCCACCGGCATCCCCGTTAGCCACGATTCAGCCGCTTGGCCAGTTGCTCAAGGCCCTCAAACATTCCATCCGACCCCTTAAGCCAGAAGCCAAATGCCCCGGCGGATTGAGCGGCATCGCGCTCGGAATCATCCCCGCTGCACAACACCACATCCAGATGCGCCAGCGTCGAAGTCTGCCGGATTCGCAATAACAATTCCATCCCCGAAATACCGGGTAATCGCTGATCGATCACCACCGCATCGGGTGGCGATTCCTGTATCTGTTCCCACGCCCCTTCGCCGGATTCCGCCATGGAAACGGAATGGCCATGCAAGCTAAGCAAATGTCCGACAACCTCTCGCATATCACGATGGTCGTCCACAACCAAAACCCTGGCCATTGGTCATTCTCCAGACGCCGAAACTGCCACAGAGTTTATATCCCCGCCAAGCTTGTGGAAAGGGAGACGATAATAAACGAAAAATCTCAGTTTTTACCATTGACGTAAACACGGTTACGTAGGCATTCTCTGGAAATGGCTCGAGTATTAGTTGTTGAGGACCATGCCGATTCCCTGGAAGCGATGTCACTACTGCTGAAGTTGACCGGATACGAGGTCACCACTGCGGTCAACGGTCGCGAAGCGCTTGCTTCCGTCATCGATCGAACGCCCGATGTTTTGTTGTTGGACCTGTCGATGCCGGAGATGGACGGCGTTCAGCTCATTCAAACGGTTCGCTCCTATCACCGTCTTTCTTCGCTCCCCGTGGTCGTATTGACCGGCACGATCGCGGGCAGGCTGTACGATGAGGCCAAATCTCTGAACGTCAATTCGCTGCTGATCAAGAGTGCCGCAACTTTCGATCAGATACGTGCCGCTCTTGAGGAAGCTCTCTCGCAGACCTTGGCCGACCCTCGAATGCATGCCCCGGAAAAGTGGCGGGGCGATAGCATCTCTCCTTTGTAGCATTCGCGGCGCAATATTTGCGCCGAAACGAGAGACTCAGGCCAATCCCAAGTATCGAAAATATGCCGCCGCGAATGAGCGATCGGCCAATGCTTCAATCATCTGCTCTCCCTGATCGCTACCGGCCACGAAGGTCATCGTTGCAAGCAGCGGTCTTTGTTTGAGTTCGATTAAATCAAAGGCCGGTTCAAATGGCGTTTGCCGCAGTTCACGCACCAGATGCTGCTGGAGAACCCCAAGTGTCGTCTTATCCGCTTCTGGATCCCGTCCAGCAGCGAGCAGGCTGATGGAAACCAAATCCCCACTGGCCCGCCGCACAGTCGCCACTCCCGCACTCCCCGCCGTCGCCCGCCATCGCAACAGAGTCCGGCCCCCATCGCTCAGTGCAACCTCCATCTGTTCCGGGTTCTTCCACAACTCCCCCGAGCACCGGCCAATCAGATCGCAGGCTCTTGGAATGCGTTCCAAGGTCGCATAATCGTATTCCGTCACCTGCCGCAACTCCCCCTGCGTATTCAAATCAGCAACAAAAAAACACGAAGAGGGAATCCCGACTTGTCAGTCATAAATCCTTTTTAGCGGCGGAGTAATCCATCCGTCAACAATATTTAAAACAGCCAAATTTTGTACCTTGTCAAATCGCGGAATACCTGAATATATTCAAAAAAATCCCTGTCCGCGTGGATAGGTCACGGGTTGTTTCCACAAAAGGCATTCCTGGTTACGGCATCTCAAACCAGTCGGAGATTCAATCATGAAGGGCGCATCCATCGGCGGCGAAACGCGTCCTCTCAAAACCACCAAAACCAAACATGCTGAAAATGGAAATGGCCGGTGCAAGCCATCAGAAGAATCGCTCGATGGGCAACCCTCCATCATGCACCTTCTCGGTGCTCAAAAAAGTGAATCCGAGCAACTCAGCAAAACAACCCTCCTCACAGCTCTTCTCGCCCTCAAGAAGGGTGACTTCACCGCGCGATTGCCAATGGACCTGCCAGGCATGGATGGCAAAATCGCTGATGCGTTCAATGAAGTAGTCGAACTGAATCAACGCATGGCCGAGGAATTGGCTCGCCTCAGCCGGATGGTCGGCAAGGAAGGAAAAATCTCACAGCGCGTCGAGATGGGCGACGTCACCGGCTCATGGAAAGCCTCCGTGGATTCGGTCAATGCCCTCATTAGCGACCTGGTCTATCCAGTCAGCGAAACATCCCGCGTGATCGGCGCCGTGGCCAAGGGCGATCTCTCCCAGACAATGGCGATGGAAATCGAAGGCCGCCCCCTGGCCGGCGAATTCCTCCGCAACGCCCGCACCGTCAACACCATGGTGGAACAGCTAGGCAGCTTCGCCGCGGAAGTGACCCGCGTGGCCCGCGAAGTGGGAACCGAAGGAAAGCTCGGCGGACAGGCAAAGGTCAGCGGCGTCGCCGGTACATGGAAAGACCTCACCGACTCCGTGAACACCATGGCCGCCAACCTCACCGCCCAGGTCCGCAACATCGCTCAGGTCACCACCGCCGTCGCCAATGGCGACTTGTCCAAGAAGATCACCGTCGACGTCAAAGGGGAAATTCTGGAACTGAAAAACACCATCAACACCATGGTGGACCAATTGCGTTCGTTCGCTTCGGAAGTGACTCGCGTGGCCCGTGAAGTGGGAACCGAAGGAAAACTCGGCGGACAGGCTGACGTGAAAGGGCGTGGCAGGAACCTGGAAGGACTTAACCGACTCCGTGAACCTCATGGCAGGAAATCTCACCGCACAGGTGCGAAACATCGCCGTCGTGACAACCGCCGTCGCCAACGGCGATCTTTCCAAAAAGATCACCGTGGACGTGAAGGGAGAAATTCTCGAGCTGAAAAACACCATCAACACCATGGTGGACCAGCTCAACAGCTTCGCTTCCGAAGTAACCCGCGTGGCCCGCGAAGTGGGAACCGAAGGAAAACTCGGCGGACAGGCCGAAGTGCACGGCGTCGCCGGTACGTGGAAAGACCTTACCGATTCCGTGAACTCGATGGCAGGCAACCTCACGTCTCAGGTGCGAAACATCGCCCAGGTGACAACCGCCGTGGCAAACGGCGACCTCTCCAAGAAGATCACCGTGGACGTGAAGGGAGAAATTCTCGAGCTGAAAAACACCATCAACACCATGGTGGACCAGCTCTCCAGCTTCGCCGCCGAAGTGACCCGCGTGGCCCGCGAAGTGGGAACCGAAGGAAAACTCGGCGGCCAGGCCGACGTGCGCGGCGTCGCCGGCACGTGGAAAGACCTGACCGATAACGTGAATCTCATGGCCGGCAATCTCACCTCTCAGGTGCGAAACATCGCCGACGTAACCAAAGCCGTGGCCGCCGGCGACCTCTCCAAAAAGATCACCGTGGACGTGAAGGGTGAAATTCTCGAACTGAAAAACACCGTCAACACGATGGTGGACCAGCTCTCATCCTTCGCCGCCGAAGTGACCCGCGTGGCCCGCGAAGTCGGCACCGAAGGAAAACTCGGCGGCCAGGCCGAAGTGCGCGGCGTCTCCGGTACGTGGAAAGACCTCACCGACTCCGTGAACTCGATGGCGTCGAATCTGACGGTTCAGCTGCGCGACGTGTCGAAGGTCGCAACCGCCATCGCCAACGGCGACCTCACGCAGAAAATCACCGTCGACGTCCGCGGCGAAATTCTCCAGATCAAAAACGTCATCAACACCATGGTCGGACCAGCTCAGCTCCTTCGCCTCCGAAGTGACCCGCGTGGCCCGCGAAGTCGGCACCGAAGGTGAACTCGGCGGACAGGCCGACGTGAAAGGTGTCGCCGGTACATGGAAAGATCTCACCGATTCCGTGAACTCGATGGCCTGCAACCTCACCGGCCAGGTCCGAAACATCGCCGAAGTGACAACCGCCGTCGCCAAGGGCGACCTTTCCAAGAAAATCACCGTGCCCGTTAAAGGCGAAATTCTCGAACTGAAAAACACCATCAACACCATGGTGGACCAGCTCAACTCCTTCGCCTCCGAAGTGACCCGCGTGGCTCGCGAAGTGGGCACCGAAGGAAAGCTCGGCGGCCAGGCCGACGTGAAGCGGCGTCGCCGGCACGTGGAAAGACCTCACCGATTCCGTGAACTCCATGGCATCCAACCTCACGGCTCAGGTGCGAAACATCGCCGACGTGACAACCGCCGTCGCCAACGGCGATCTCTCCAAAAAAATCACCGTCGACGTGAAAGGCGAAATTCTCGAACTGAAAAACACCATCAACACCATGGTGGACCAGCTCTCCAGCTTCGCCGCCGAAGTGACGCGCGTGGCCCGCGAAGTGGGCACCGAAGGAAAACTCGGCGGACAGGCCGAAGTGAAAGGCGTCGCCGGTACGTGGAAGGACCTGACCGACTCCGTGAACTTCATGGCCCGCAACCTCACCGACCAGGTGCGAAACATCGCCGACGTGACCAAAGCCGTGGCCGCCGGCGACCTGTCCAAAAAGATCACCGTGGACGTGAAGGGCGAAATTCTCGAACTGAAAAACACCGTGAACACCATGGTGGACCAGCTTCGATCCTTCGCCTCGGAAGTGACCCGCGTGGCCCGCGAAGTGGGCACCGAAGGAAAACTCGGCGGCCAGGCCAACGTGCCCGGCGTCGCCGGTACGTGGAAGGACCTCACCGACAACGTGAACTTCATGGCCCGCAACCTCACCGACCAGGTGCGAAACATCGCCGACCGTGACCACCGCCGTCGCCAGCGGCGACCTCTCGCAAGAAAATCACCGTCGACGTGCGCGGCGAAATCCTCGAACTGAAACACACCATCAACACGATGGTGGACCAGCTAAACACCTTCGCATCGGAAGTGACCCGCGTGGCCCGCGAAGTCGGCACCGAAGGAAAACTCGGCGGCCAGGCCGAAGTGAAAGGCGTCGCCGGCGTCTGGAAGGAACTCACCGATAACGTGAATTTCATGGCCGAACGCTTAACCAACCAGGTGCGCGATATCGCCAAAGTCGTGACCGCCGTCGCCAATGGCGATCTAAAGCGAAAACTGACGGTGGAAGCCAAAGGCGAAATCGCCGAGCTCGCCGACACGATCAACAGCATGATCGACACGCTGGCAACGTTCGCCGATCAGGTAACAACCGTGGCCCGCGAAGTCGGCGTCGAAGGAAAACTAGGCGGCCAGGCATCCGTGCCCGGCGCCTCCGGAACATGGCGAGATCTAACGGATAACGTAAACCAGCTAGCCGCAAACCTGACGACGCAGGTGCGCGCCATCGCCGAAGTCGCCACCGCCGTCACCAAGGGCGACCTGACGCGCTCCATCGCGGTGGCCGCCCAGGGAGAAGTCGCCGCGCTCAAAGACAACATCAACGAGATGATCCGCAATCTCCGCGAGACACCACGCTGAAAAACGCGGAACAGGACTGGCTCAAAACCAACCTCGCCAAATTCAGCCGAATGCTGCAGGGGCAAAAAGATCTGCTCACCGTCGGCCGCCTCATTCTGTCCGAACTGGCTCCCGTGGTCGCCGCCCAGCAAGGCGTCTTCTACATCATGGATAGCTCATCCAAGACGGATGAGGCCGTTCCTCAAGCTGCTGGCCAGCTACGCCTACAAAGAACGCAAGAACATCGACAACCGCTTCAAGCTCGGCGAAGGCCTGGTCGGCCAGTGCGCCTTGGAAAAAGAAAAGATCCTGCTCACCAACGTCCCCAACGATTACATCAAGATCACCTCCGGCCTCGGCGAAGCCAAGCCGCTGAACATCATCGTGCTCCCGATCGTCTTCGAAGGACAAGTGAAAGCCGTCATGGAACTGGCCAGCTTCGACCGATTCAGCCCAACGCACGAAACATTCCTCGATCAGCTCACCGAATCGATCGGCATCGTGCTCAACACCATCGAAGCCAACATGCGAACGGAAGACCTGCTCAAGCAATCGCAGTCCCTGGCCCGCGAACTGCAAAGCCAGCAGGAAGAACTGCAGCAGACCAACGCCGAGCTGGAAGACAAGGCCAAGCTGCTGGCCGATCAGAACGTCGAAGTGGAACGCAAGAACAAGGAAGTGGAACAAGCCCGCCAGGCCCTGGAAGAAAAAGCCAAGCAGCTCGCCCTCACCTCCAAATACA
Organism: uncultured Phycisphaerales bacterium; assembly: GCA_963773725.1. Classification (GTDB taxonomy): domain Bacteria; phylum Planctomycetota; class Phycisphaerae; order Tepidisphaerales; family Tepidisphaeraceae; genus PALSA-1353. The sequence goes on along the minus strand of CAVZCA010000002.1, from coordinate 1,650,428 downwards.
AGAGCGAATTCCTCGCCAACATGTCGCACGAACTGCGCACGCCGCTGAATTCAGCTGCTGATTCTGTCCGATCAGCTGTCCAAGAACACCGACGGCAACCTCACCGGCCGCCAGGTCGAATTCGCCAGGACGATCCACTCCTCCGGCAACGATCTGCTCGGCACTGATCAACGACATTCTCGATCTCTCCAAGATCGAATCCGGCACGGTCATCGTCGATGTCGGCGACGTCACCTTCCGCGATCTGCACGATTACGTCGACCGCACCTTCCGCCACGTGGCCGAAGCAAGAAGCTCGATTTCGTCGTGGATATGGCCGCCGACCTGCCCCGCCACGTGCACACCGACGCCAAGCGCCTGCAGCAGATTCTCAAGAACCTGCTCTCCAACGCGTTCAAGTTCACCGACAGAGGCTCGGTTACGCTGGATGTGAGCACCGTCACCAGCGGCTGGAATCACGGAAAACCAGATGCTCTCGAATCGCGCCAAGTCGGTCATCGCCTTCTCGGTGAACGACACCGGCATCGGCATCCCGCCGGAAAAACAGGAGATCATCTTCGAAGCCTTCCAGCAGGCCGACGGATAGCACCAGCCGCAAATACGGCGGCACCGGTCTCGGCCTGGCCATCAGCCGCGAAATCGCCGGTCCTGCTCGGCGGCGAAATCCGCCTGACCAGCATCGCCCGGCGAAGGCAGCACGTTCACGCTCTATCTGCCGCAGACTTATGCCCCGGTAACAATCCTTGCCGCAGACCCGCCGAGGCACCGCCCGTCGTTGCCGCCCGACTGCGAGCGAGCCTGCAGCCGAATCGCCGATCGGTCGAAGAATCTCCCACCGTCCAGACTGCGAAGCAATTGCGGCGATGAACGCGAACATCATCGGCAGCGGCGATCAAGTCCTGCTCATCGTCGAAAACGACACGAACTTCGCCAGGATCCTCGTGGAAATGGCCCACGAAAACCACATCAAAGCGATCGTCACCGCCCGCGGCGCCTCGGCATCACCCTCGCCCGCGATCTCTAGCCCCACGCCATCACCTCGACATCAACCTGCCCGACATCGACGGCTGGCGCGTGCTCGACCGCCTCAAGGACGATCTCGCCACCCGCCATATTCCCGTGCAGGTCATCACCACCGAAGAAGAACGCGAACGCGGCCTGCGCATGGGAGCGATGGGCGTCCTCACCAAGCCGTGAACAAGGAATCGCTCGACGAAACTTCGCCCGCATCAGCCACGCTATTCGAGCCGCAAGACCTATCGCCTATTGCTGCGGTTGCCGAACGGAGAAAGCCGCGAGCATCTGACCGATCTGATCGGCGGCCCGGATGTTGAGATCATTCCGCGTCGACGACGGCGCAGGCGTACGGCGCGAACTCGCCGGCGGCCAGTTCGATCTGATGGTCCTCGATTGGGACAGCCCGACGTCAAAGCGCTTCGATCTGATCGACGAAATCCGCGAACATCCCGCGCTCGCCGACTTCCCGATCCTGCTCTATTCCACGCAGCCGCACTACCAAGAAAGAGGAGATGCACATCAAGCGACTGACGCAGACGACGGTGCTCAACGATGTCCGCTCGCCCGAGCGGCTGCTCGACGACGTCTCCCTGTTCCTGCATCGCCCGGTGGCGCAGATGACTGACGGAACGCCGCGGATTGCTCGAGCGGCCTGCACCAGGCCGAGGCCGTTCTCGCCGGCAAGAAAGTGCTGATCGTCGATGACGACATCCGCAACATCTTCGCGATGACCAGCATTCTGGAGCCGTACCAGATGCACGTCTGTCCGCCGAAACCGGCCGCGAGGCCATCGAAATGCTGCAGCGCATACCCGACATCGATGTCGTGCTGATGGACATCATGATGCCCGACATGGACGGCTACGACACCATGCGGGCCATCCGCAAGCTCGCCAAATTCCGCGCCCTGCCCGATCATCGCCCTGACCGCCAAGGCGATGAAAGGCGACCGCGAAAAATGCATCGAGGCCGGCGCTTCGGATTACATCTCCAAACCGGTCGATACCGAGCAGCTTCTGGGGCTGCTGCGAGTGTGGCTGTATCGGTAGAATGGGATAATTGAGTGAGCTATGACCGATCCATAACGGACGGGCAAGCATCCTCATCGTGGATGACAAGCCCGAGAAACTGCTGGCCCTGGAAGCGGTCCTTGAAGATCTCGGCCAGCAAATCGTCTGCGCCTGCTCCGGCCGGGATGCACTGCGCCATCTCCTTGCCGAGGAATTCGCCGTCATTCTGCTCGACGTCAACATGCCGGACATGGATGGATTCGAGACCGCCGCGCTGATCCGCCAGCGCAACCAGCCTCGCAGCACGTCCCGATCATTTTCATCACCGCCTTCGGCGATGAGATGCACATGGCTCGCGGCTACTGCCTCGGCGCGGTGGATTACATCCAGGCCCCCGTCATGCCCGAGGTCCTCCGGAGCAAAGTCAGCGTCTTCGTCGATCTCTATCAAAAAAACGCCCAGGTCCGGCGGCAAGCCGAAACATTACGTCGCCGTGCCACCCAATTGCAAAAACTCGCCGCCGCATCCATGGCGATCAACAGCGCCGTCGCCATCGACCAGATGCTCCAGACCGTCACCAGCACGCTCGCGACAGTCATCGGCAGCCAGCTTGCCTCGCCCTCCTCTGGGCCGATCCCGCCTCCGGCAAATCGCATGGCCGCATTCGCTCAGCGGTCAGTTTCTCAGACAAATACGCCAATTGGCGCGATCGCAATGGAAACCTGGAAGCCGCAACATCCACCGTCATCGCCCAAACCCCATCCACCACGCGACTGAGCGACGCCGAACTGCGCGAGCATCCAGACTGGGAAACCATCCGGCATCTCGGAACGCCGGTAGTGCAGGGCGGCCTCCTAGCCGCGCCTCTGACCGACCGCCACGGAAAAAATCTGGGGCTGCTTCTCCTGTTCGACTGCGAGCCGGCAAATTCACCAACGACGACGAAGCGATCCTGATGCAATTGGCCCAGATCACCTCCATCGCCATCCAGAATGCCATTTTCGCCCAGGAACGCGAAGCCAATCGGCTCAAGGACGAATTTCTCGCAACCCTCTCGCACGAACTGCGCACGCCACTCAACGCCATCGTCGGCTGGACTCAGCTCCTTCGGATGGAAAAGCTCCCTGACGAAGCAACCCACGGACTGGATGTCATCGACCGCAACGTGAAGGCGCAGACCAAGCTGATCGAAGACCTGCTGGATGTATCCCGCATCACCACCGGCAAAATGCGGCTCAATCTGCGGAACATCATGCTCTCGCCGATCATTAATGCGACGCTCGACGCCATCCGCCCGGCCGCCGAGGCCAAGAGCATCGAGCTATCCTTCGACCATGCCGAAGATGTCCGGACAGCGGGCGACCCCGATCGCCTGCAGCAGGTAGTCTGGAACCTCCTCTCCAACGCCGTGAAATTCACACCGGCCCGCGGACGGGTGCATGTCACGCTCGATCACTTCAATTCGCATGCGCGCATTCGCGTCTCCGACACTGGCCAGGGAATCGAACCGGAATTCCTCGGTTTCGTTTTCGATCGCTTCCGCCAGGCCGACAGCACCACCACGCGGACGCACGGCGGCCTGGGCATCGGCCTCACGATCGTTCGCCACATCGTCGAACTGCACGGCGGCACGGTCTCCGCAAACAGTTCCGGCCTGAACAAGGGTGCCGTATTCACGGTAAGCCTGCCGACGACAATCCCGTCGAGCGTGGCCAACTCGCCGCACGTCCCCCAAACCCCGGCCATTTCCCATTTGCCCCGGCAGGATGTTCCTCTCAACCTTGGCAGAAAACGCGTCCTCCTCGTGGATGATGAAAAGGACGCCCGCGAATTGGTCCGCGAGATTCTTCACCGATCCAATGCCGATGTTTCTGCCGCTGCTTCCGTGCGCGAGGCATTGGAGCACCTGGCGGGTGGCATCCCCGACATTCTTGTCTGCGACCTCGCTATGCCCGTAGAAGATGGATATTCACTGATTCGCAGACTGCGCCAACTTCCCCCAGACCATGGCGGCCAGATACCCGCAATCGCCCTGACGGCCTACGCCCGCGACGAGGATCGAATACGCGCCCTCACCGCCGGTTTTCAAATGCACTTGACCAAACCGGTGGAACCGCGGCAGCTCATTGAAGCCATCGCTCATCTGACGCGGGCTTTCGAAGGAACTGACGAGGAATCTGAATCTCGCCCACCGGGGACCAATGGAGAATATTCTTCGACGGCAAAAAACGCCGCGCCCGCCTCCGAATAAACCGATCTCGTTTTGAAATCCCCGGAACTTAAGGATTCTCAATCCCAGCGCGGTTTCCCGCCAGCGCCGCCGCGCCCCGGGCCGCGTGAAAATCATCTTCACCCGTGGTGAACGTCCATCCCGGCCGGGCCAGGCTCGTCAATTTTGCATCGATTTTCTCTTTCAGCACCGGCAGAAGATGCCGCAGGCGAATTCCGATTCCGCCGCAGAGGCAAATATGATGCGGCCGATAGATCGCATGGCAAATCCGGATCGCCCGCACCAAGGCAAGCATCGGCGGTTCGTCACCCTTGAACGTCGCCAGCGCAGCCGAAACATCCGTCTCCATATCGCTCGCGCAACGCCGCCACGCCAATATATCCTTCCAGTCCACCCGCTCCGCCGTCAGGGCCGACCACTGCGTGACCCGGCACCGACACATCGATCTGCCCGATATGCCCCGGCGAGCTCTTCCTCGACAATCAACGGCTTGCCATTGTCCAGCACCGCGCTGCCGACGCCCGTCCCCAGCGCCATAACCAGCAGTCGCCCCTTCATTTGTCGCGTCGAATATATATCGTGAGCCGCCGCCCGCGCGTCGTTCAGAATCCGCGCCGTCCCGTCGACGGTCAGCCCCAGCGTATCGGGCACCAGATTATCGAGCGAAATCCCCACCAGTCCCGGCACATTGACCGCCATCGAGATCGAACGGCTGGCCTTGTCAAAAAGCCCCGGCACGCAAAGCCCAACCGTATGCAAATCGGTCAGCCGGCCCGGCCACCGTCTGGCGAATCGCCGCGCGCAATACCTCCGTCGTGGGCTTGGCGTAAAATGGACTCTGAGCGGCCCAGATCACCCGCCCGTCTTTGCGAGCCGCCGCCTTTACCGCTGTTCCGCCGATGTCAATTCCTAATGCGATCATTAAACTTCTCTCAGTGAGTCTCCGCCGCAGGGTGTCTCATGGTGCGTCCATCGAACGAACCCCTCGATTGCCTCATACTCCGCCAAACCCAAGTTTGTCATACAGCGCCGCCGTCGCCCGATTGCGGTCTTCAGCACGCTGCCAGAATTCACGCTCATCCACTCCCGGAAACATCGCTTTGTCCTTCTGCGATTGATGCTTGAAGACCGCCAGCCGCTTGCGCAAAAGCTCCTGCGGCGAAAGCGGAACAGCCATCTCGATCTGCTCCGGCTCCCATTCTTCCCACGCCCCGCGATAAAGCCAGACTTCGCAATGCTCAAACCAGGGCCGATCCTTTACGCGTTCGATCGCCGCCAGAATCGCCGCCAGGCAGACGCGATGCGTCCCATGCGGGTCAGACAAATCTCCAGCCGCGTAAATCTGGTGCGGCCGGATCTATTCCAGAAGATTCTCAATAATCTTGATATCCGCTTCGCCGATCGGCTTCTTGCGAACCGCTCCGGTCTCGTAAAAAGGCATGTTCAAGAAATGCAGCCGATCCACGGAAATGCTCCGCCTGCCGTCCCGCGGCAATCGCTTCGCTCCGGCGAATCAATGTCTTGATCTGCTGCATTTCGTGGGCGTCCGGCTGGCCCGGCTTTTTGCGTGCTCACCGCGTTTTCAATTCGCTCGCCGATGTTCAGCGCCGCCTTGCTCTCCAGCTCTGAACATCTTCATCAGATCGGCCGCGAATCGCGCAAAACGAATCGCATCGCGCATCAAACACCGCGATGTTGCCCGAGGTCTGATACGCGACATGAACCTCATGCCCTTGATCCACCAGCCGAATCAGCGTGCCGCCCATGGAGATCACATCATCATCCGGATGCGGCGAAAACACCAGAACCCGCTTCGGAAAAATCGCGTCGCTCGGCCGATCGATGTCTCCCCTGACGTTTGCGATCCACCGGCTTTCCGCCGGGCCAGCCCGTGATCGTCTCCGCCAGATTTCGGAACACTTCGATGTTGATGTTGTATGCCGGCCCATGCGCCGCCAGAAGGTCCTGCAATCCCCCCTCGTTGTAATCTTCATCCGTCAGCTTCAGAATCGCCTTCTCCGTCCGCCGCGCCAGCCAGATCGCCGCTTTATTGATCGACTTCCGATCCCATGAAACCGGCCCAAAAAGCCAGGGAGATTGCCGCCGGGTCAGCCGTGCCGCCGCCGCCTCATCAAGAATCACTTCCGCGTTGGGATGCTCCTGAAGAAATGATGCCGCGACAGAATCCGTAAGCGGTCCCCTTCAACGGCGGCAGCAACAATGGCCGCCTTTCCCTCGCCAAACGCCACCAGAATTACCCGCTTCGCCGACAAAATCGTCCCAACACCCATCGTGATCGCCCGAGCCGGAACATCCTGCTCGCCGAAGAAATCCGAAGCCGCATCCAGACGCGTCACCTTATCCAGCGCGATCAATCGCGTCCGCGAATCCCGCCCCGATCCCGGCTCGTTAAATCCGATGTGCCCGGTCCGGCCAATCCCCAGAAGCTGCAGATCGAGCCCACCCGCTTCCGCAATCGCCTTCTCATATTGTTCGCAATATGCCCCGACCTTATCCGACCGGCAGCTTCGCCACTCGGGAATATGGATATTTGCCGATGGAATATCGATGTGATCGAACAGATATTCGTGCATGAAGCGCCAGTACGACTGCGGTGCTTCCTTTTTCATCGAATAATACTCGTCCAGATTGAATGTGATGACGTTCTTAAACGACAGCCCCTCCTGCTGATGCCGGCGCACCAGCTCCGCATAAACCGAGACCGGCGTCGATCCCGTGGCCAGCCCCAGAACGCATTGCTTCCCCTCCGCGGCCCGTTTGCGGATCAATGCCGCTATCTCCGGCGGCAACGCTGATGCTGGCGTCTTTCGCATCGGAAAATATGCGGGTCTTGATCTGCTCTTTTCGGCCATGGACAGCCATGAATGCCTCCGGCGAACCCGCAGACACTTTTTATACTCAATTAGTAAAAAGTGTCAAGATAATTGCCTGCAAATCGATCCTCGACGCCTATTCGCCTGTTGCAGTTGCTGAATCGTCCTGCAATGGTGTCAAAATATGCCTCATAATTCGCTCAGCTGCAAATACAGGCGGCGATCGGAAGTGTTCTCATGCAGCATCCGAGTCGGGTTTTGGTTAACCTGTATGGTAAAAGTATGGTGCTGAAATGATAAAAAGTCGTCTCGAATAGCCTGATCTGAATGCATCTCGTGATCTCAGCGATGCCAAGGAGCGTTTGTGCTAGACGCGCGCGAAAAAGAAATCGTCCAAATCCTCTGGAATCAGGGACGCCTCAGCCGGTGGGAACTCCACGAACGCTCCGGCCAGACGCCCAACGGCGTCGGCAACGTCGTCAGCAGCCTGCTCGAACAGGGCCTGCTCCGCGAATGTCGCGCCGAACCCTCCAGCGGAGGCCGCCCCCGGATTCCGCTTGAGCTCGATCCGCAGCAGCCGCCACGTCGTCGGCGTCCTCATCGCCCAGCGCGCCGTCGAAGTCTGCCGGCTCAACCTCAACGGCAACCTCATCGGCAAAGAAATTCGCCGCGAGGTCGCCCGTTCCCAGCACATGATCAGCGACCGCCGCCCGCATGCTCGAAAAAATGGTGGACGATCAAACCGTCGGCATCGGCCTCGGCGCAGCCGGCCTCATCGACGCCGACGCCCATGAAATTCTGATGAGTTCCGCCATTCCCGATCAGCGCGCCATCTCTCTCCAGCCCATCTACGAAGCCGCCGCCAAATGTCCCCTCGTCCTCGCCAACGACATGCAGGCTCTGGCGATTCGCTGGATGCTCACCCATCGCGCAGAAATCTCCCACGATGTGCTGCTCGTCGGATTCGTCGACGGTTCCATGGGCGCCGCCATGCTGATCGAAGGCAAGCCCAATCGCGGATGCGTCATGGCCTGCAACGAGCTTGGCCACACGCGCATGCCCGTCGAAACCGACGACTGCTACTGCGGACAGACCGGCTGTCTCGAAGTCATCTGCTCCACCAGCTTCCTCCGGCGGAACGGCCTGCCAAAAGAGCTGACATTGCAATCGATTCTCTCGATGGATGAGCGATTCCCCTCGCTCGATAAGATGCTCGAACTGCTCGCCACCGGCATCGCCAACAGCGTCAACTTCGTCCGCCCCCATCGCCTGGTGCTGGTCAGCAATCTGCTCCGCTACGAAACATTCAGCGTCCCGCTGATCCGCCAAATCCGCGGCATGCTCCTTTCCGAACTAGCCGATCGCGTCCGGATCGACCTGTGGGATCAACCAGCCTTCCAATCAGCCGAAACTGCCGGCTGGGCCGCCTTGGCCAATCTCTACACCGACGCCTGGGAACCCACGACAATGACCCCAGCCCCCGAACGGGAAAAAGCCGCCGCCAAGACCTGACCCATTTTCGATTCGACACCAGCGCAAAAAAAGAGCGGCGGTAGGGGAGGTCCATCCCAACCGCCGCCCGTTATAGGCGGGGAAACCAAATTGATCATCCGTGAATCGTCGCTCAGATCTTCCGGCGGCGACGCGCGAGCATCATCAGCCCGCCAATCGCGCCCATGCCGATCGAGGCCGGCTCGGGAACAGCAACGGCCTGCACATTATCAACGAAAACATCCAGCGGGGCATCAGCGCCTCTTGCTGTAGAAGAACTCGAACCCGGTCGGGATAAACCCATTGCCCAGGACTTCAGAATACGGCTGATGCAAGCTGAAGTTGGACGGGTCCGTCCCGATGAGCGGGATGGTCAGGCTATACGTTCCCGGGGCCAGATCCACGTTCTGTTCCGACGACGCGTCAACCTGGTACTGATTGCCGAAGGTCTCGCTGGCGCCGCTGCCGAGGGCGCCGAAGATGGTGATCCCGATGTCCGCGAACGCGCCCGGTAAACTGGCCGCCCGGCGCAACCGTCAAATCGAGCGAGATCGAAGCCGTGGAAGGATCGCTCAGTGCCGCCGGAACATCGGTCCCGGTCAGCGCGCCGGTGAATGTTGCCCCTGCAACCGTCGAGTTCTCCATTGAGTTGGAACCCACGGTAGCCCCAATCGTGGCCTGCGAGACAGTGATCCCGCCTCCATTATTGGTGAACCCATCCGTCGGCCCAGCCGCATCGCCGGTCTCGAACGAGTAAAGCAAAGTCCCAGCGCTGGCCGAAGCCGCGCCGATAGACATCGCGGCCACAACAGCCGCAGTTAATAGAGAATGCCGCATCTTAACCTCCTAAAAAAGAAAATGAGCGACGGCCACACCAACCGGTGTCCCCGTCATTGCATATAACACAGGAAACCCACGAAGTTTAAAAATATGGGTATATTCAGGTTCATTGATCGTTCTTCATTCATGCATCACACGCTCAACTTGCATCCACGCAAACCAATCTGACTTTTATCGGACGCTCGTATAAAAAAAAGAGCTTCCCGGTTTATCCGGGAGCTTTGACGCAGATATCCAAGAGCATAAACGTTCCCACAGTTCGATTTTCTACGTGCCCATCGACGCAAAGCGCGTTGAGCACCGTATTGCCCATATGTCGGAATCGCAGATGGCTATTGAAATAACTCACCCCACCTAAGGCAGGTAGCGATAAGTCCTGATTAAGCTTCTTTTGCTGAGCCGCGGAGATTGTTACCGACTGACTTTGGCCAATGCCGCCCGGTATGACTGGCCGGTTATATTGAAACGATGAGGGAACCGGTGAATTGAGGAATAGATAACTGTCAAATTCCAACCCATTTCCATCTATCTCCGTGGCTTGCTCATACGCATTGTTGTTCCAATCCTGGGACTGCGGTGCATCCCAGAAAAGGAATACTGAACTGGGCTTTATATTTGAGAGCTTACGATTCGTTATATAGGGGCCGGATATCGCTGACCCATCTTGCTGGGTTTCGGCCTCCCAGTTATCAGGAAAGATGCGTGGATTACACGTATAGTGGTTGATGTAACGATAGTAAGTACCTGTGTCAACCGTATCGAGGTCATGGAACATCGGAGACAAATTGTGAACCAAGCCGTCCGGTCCCGTCAGGTTTGCTTGAACTTCTTTTGAAAGAGTGAAGGTCCAATACCAACTGAACTCTTGGTTTTGCGGATCCGATATGGGGCTTTCCCAAGCGGTTGAGCTACCCGGATCATGCCTGACATCGCCTAGCGGAAGTAAACCGTTGTTTTCTGTTACATAAATATTGAGTGCTTGTCCCATTTGCCTGAGGCGGGATTCGCAATCGATCAGATTCGCCTGTTGCCGTGCCTTGTTCAGCGCGGGTAGCAATACGCTGACCAGGAGCGCGATGATTCCAATGACGACGAGCAATTCAACAAGGGTGAATCCTTGCCAGGCAGTAGGCCTGCGTTCTCGAATGGGTGATCGTCGTCCGAGCAATTCCAACTGACCCAACTTCGCTGGCTCGTGTTCAAATGGGATCACTTTGGCCTCTTCTTCAATTCGAGAACTTTGACTTGCAGTCTTCGCCGGGAACACGCCATCTCTCTCGTTGTTCGCGACATTGCTCATTCGACGGCTTTACTTTTTATCATAACGAATAATAAATGAAACAAAAAAATCGGAATTATTGTTATTTTTCTTATGGCTCGATCGACTCAGGTTGACCGACGGTTCCATCAGGACAGTGAACTTCAGTCAGTTTCGCTTCCTCGTCCAAATTACGCACTGGAAACCATTTAGAATCCCCCGGCTTTTTAATTTCCCGCCCATATCTTACGGCCTCGGGCGTTATACCTTTGGCAATCACGAGATCATGGTATTTAGGCGCAAATCTCTCCATATACCCCACAAATTTTTGATTCCCGCATTGGAAAACATAAGCGTGTACAGCCTGTTGCCCACCATAATCGAAGGGCGGCACATTATCCGAACTCGCCGCGAAAAATGTTTTCCCATCATCCACGGTAAAATAAGAGTCAGGCGACCCGGACGGATACCGATGTCTTCCTGATCTCACCTCCACAACAATGCAGACGATCGCCAGAAGAACAACCCCAATCCCGCCGCCGATCGCAACGTTGGGATGCTGATTGAGCCATTCGCGCGCACCATCATGAATACTCCTGTTCCAGTCCTTTGTTCAGCCGACGTCCAGTTACTTTTTATCTCAATAACTAATATCTTCGCCCATCCTATGAAGACGCCCCCTCAGCGTCAAAGAAATTCCGCCCGCCATTTCTCAATTTCCGCCCTGATCCGTTTATTTGGGTCTTTATTTCCGACTAACCTTTGATTCCCGTCGTGGTGATCCCCTCGATGAACGTCCGCTGAGCCAGGAAAAACAGGGCAACTACCGGCAGAATCACCAGCACGCTGGCCGCCATCAGCAAGTGCCAGGGCGTCCCTCCCACCGCGCTCTGAAAATTATCCAATCCCAGCGCCAGCGTAAACTGCTCCGGTCTCTGCAGGTAAACCAGCGGCGCCAGAAAATCATTCCAAACCACCATGAACGAAAAAAGAGCCACGACAGCTAATGCCGGCCGCGCCAGCGGCAGCACCACGCGAAACAGAATTCCGATCTCGCCGCACCCGTCAATGCGCGCCGCTTCGGAAAGCTCGCCCGGAATCGTCAGGAAAAATTGCCGCAGGAGAAAAATGCTGAACGCTGACCCAAACCAGGCCGGCACCCAAAGCGGCTTGAACGTCCCAAGCCACGCCATCCCAGTCCAATCGCCCAGCCGGCGAAAGATGCTGAAAAGCGGCACCATCGTCACCGGAAACGGAATCATCATCGTTGAAAGCATGATGACAAACAGCACGCTGCTTCCGCGAAATTGAATCTTCGCAAACCCATACGCAACGATCGCGCTGGAAAGCGTCGTCCCCATCACCGTCAGCACGGCCACAATCATCGAATTCCGCGCCCAAAGCAGAAAACTTGTCCTTTCTCCGCTGATCACCTCCAGATAATTGTGCGGCACCACCGGCTTAGGCAAAATCTGCGGCGGATAATAGGATCGCATTGTCCCCCGTCTTCAAGCTCGTCGAAACCATCCACGCAAACGGAGTGATCGCCAGCAGGCAAACCAGAGATGAGTACCAAATGCGTCAGCCGATGTTGCAGCGAACGGATTCCTCCGCCAGCCGCTTTCAGCTCGCACTCGATTCAAGTGTTCGCATGCCACGAGACTTCCTCGCTTCGGATTCATTTGTCCTGGTAATGCACCCATCGCTTGCTGCTCCAGAAATGCGATCCCGGTAAGGGCCAGCACAACCAGTAATTGCAGCCACGCCATCGCGCTGCAGTAGCCCATCTTCAAATATCCGAACGCGTTGTCGTACATGTACTCGGTATAAAGATACGTCGCCCGCCCCGGCCCGCCCTGCGTCATGATGAACGGAAGCACGAAACACCTGCAGCGTGCCGATGATCCCCATGATCAAATTGAAAAAGATGACCGGCGAAATCGAAGGCAGCGTCACATGCCGCAGCGCTTGCAGCCTGTTCGCCCCATCCAAATCCGCCGCCTCGTACAATTCCTTCGGCACATCCTGCAATCCCGCCAGGAAAATCACGACGGTATTCCCCACGCCCCAAAAGCTGATGATCACCAGCGACGGCAGTGCCCAGTGCACATCCGTCAGCCAGCCCGGCGGCTCCTTCATCCCCATCCCGCGAAGCACGAAATTCACCAGCCCCAGCTTGCTGTTGAAAAGCCAGAGCCAAAGCATCGCCGACGCCACCGCCGGAATCAGCGACGGCAGAAAAATCAATGTTCGATAAATCGCCTGCCCCCGAATCTTCACATTCAGCAGCAGCGCCAGCACCAGCGCGATCAGCAATCCCGCCGGCAGCGCCAAAATCGCATAAATAAACGTGTTGTAATTCGCCTGTCCAGAAAATCGCGTCGTGCATCAACCCGCGATAATTATCCAGTCCGACGAAGACGGGCTTTTGCATGCAGCGGATAATTGCAAAAACTGTAATAGAGCGACAGCGAAATCGGCAGCAGCGTAAAAGCGCCGAAGCCGATCAGCCACGGCGAGATAAATCCCAGGCCTTTGATCAGGTTTCTCGTATCAGAACGCAACGTCGATCTCCCATTTCATTGCCGCAATACCGGCGATTCAATACGCCGTAGAGCCGCGCACCCGCTGCTGCCGCGCAAACTCATCGTATTGCGCCTGCAATCTCACCTGCAATTCCGCCAGCGCCTTCGCCGGCTTCACCTCCAGAAGCGAAATCTGCTGGCTCAGCGCGTTCAGGTCATCCACCACTTCCGGCATGATCGGAATCTGCGGCACCGTTTGAGCGTTGGGACTGCTCGCCAGCCGCTCGAAAATCCGAATGTACGGGTTCGGATGATTGTTCAGAAAATCATCGCTCACTTTCGCGAGCGGAGAATTCTTGCAATGCAGTTTGTTTAGTTTCTCCATGACGTCCTGCCGATTGACGTAGGCGATGAATTCGAACGCTTCCTTCTTATGCTTCGATCCTCGCGGAATCGCCAGCACATCAAATCCGCAGTAAGCACACGTCCTTCAGCCCCGGCACCGCCGAAGGAAACGGCGCAACCGCCCATTCATAATTCCGCAGCCGCTCGCTCGGCGATTTGGTCATCTCCACTTCCCGCGGCCAGAGCACAGTAGACATCGACGGCCTGCGGTGATAAATGAAATTCGCCAGAAACGGCCCCTGCATTTCCATCGCCACCTGCCCGGCCAAGAACGCATTCTGCGGCGAATCAAAATTGCCGACACCATTGCGGAAATCGCTCATCGCGTCTTTCCCCATCCACGCTGCATAACTCTCAACCCATTCGTATGCCTTCACAACCGGCGGCGACGTCCAGCGTAAACCGCTTATTCGCGGCATCCCAAAAGTTGCCGCCGAACCAATAGCAGCATGTAGTTCACATACCAATTCGGCTCCATCGGCAAAAAGCCGGCTCGAATCACCCGCCGCCTTGGATCCCGAGTTGTCAGCACTTTCGCATACGCATCCAGCTCATCGATCGTCTGCGGCGGCCGATCCGGATCAAGCCCAGCGGCGCGTAAAACAGCCGCGTTTTCCCGGAAAATCCGCGTGTTGTAATGCAGCGCCACCACCGTCGGCGTGCTGATCAGCGCCCAGAGATGGCCGTCATAGTTGCATCCGTTCCAGTAAACCGGCTTGTAATAGGAGGCAGTAATCCCACGCTCGCGCGCCATATCCTCCAGCGGTTCCAGCGCCCCCATCGCCGCAAACTGAACCAGATTTACTTCAAACAAGCCCCGCGATATCCGGCGGAACTCCCGCGGCCGTCGCCACCAGCGTCTTCTGATTGATCGTGCTGGAAGAAACGTAACGAACATAAATCCCCTTTTCCGCCCCAACCGTATTGTTGAAATCATCAACGATCACGCGCATCTGCGCTCTTCGTTGCCCGTCCACTTCTCCCAGTAATCGATCACCACGCGATTCTTCGGCAGCGATTCATTCGCGCGCGGCCCGAACGCCAGAAGCCCGATGGTCGTGACCACGATCAGCAGGATAAATGAACCACTTAATCACTTTCATGATAATATCTGGCAGGCACTCTCAAATCGCTGAAGCATCCGGACGCACAGCGGCAATATTAACAGATGATCCGGCAAATTCTAGCAAAATTCGCAACTTCGCGATTGCAAAGCAGTCGCTGTCCAAGGTATCATGCCCACTATCGAATATCGCCTATACAGCCACTTTTTATCATCTCATGCAAAAACTAATCGCCCCACTGGTCTCATTACTCCTGATCGCATTTCTTGCTCCAGCCATACAGGCAAAGCCCGACCGGATCGTGCTTGGCTACTCCGCCACGTGGCGCGATCCGAATTCACCGCCCGGAATGTTATAACTTCGACGCCATCACCCATCTGGCCCGCGCATTTCTCGTCCCACATCCAGACGGGACCATCGAAATGCCCGATGGCTACTTCAACAAAACCATGGAGTCGCTCGCCCGCAAACATGGCGTCAAGCTCCTGATGTCACTCGGCGGCGAAGCATCCAACGCCGACAACTGGCTCTCCATCGCCCGCCATCCAAAATTATTTCCAGAATTTCTGCGATAACCTCGACAATCTCCTGGCCGATCACGGCTACGACGGCATCGACATCGACTGGGAACCCTCCGCCATCACCACCGAAGATGGGTTCGCCTATTCGTCTCTTTTCTAAAAAGCCTCCGCGCTCGTTTCCCCGATCGCATCATCACCACAGCACTCGGTGCCAGCGAATACTGGATCGGCCATTTCTCCTGGAAAGACGTGACCGACAACGTCGATTACGTAAACGTAATGACCTACGACTACAGCGGCGGGTGGGGCGGCCGCGCCGATTATCGCTTCCAATCTCTTCCCGGCTGGCGCCTATTCACCCCAGCCAACCTTCTCCGTTGCCGAAGGCATGCAGAACCTGATCGAAAATCACAAAGTCCCACCCGCCAAACTCCTGATGGGAATGACCTTCTGGCCCAGCCGATTCAGCGTCGATCACATCGGCGATCATTTCCCCATCAACGGCCCCGGCTTCAGCATGAACATCACCTACGCCCAGGCGATGGCTCTTCTGCACACCGGAAAATACGCTGATTTCTGGGACGAAAAGGCCGCGATGCCCTACATGGAGCGCATCGCCGGCGGCAGTGTCGTCGTCTACGAAAACCCCAAATCCATTCAGCGCAAATGTGAATACGCCGCCAAGCTCGGCTGCGCCGGCGTCATGATCTGGCACCTCGGCGCGGATCTTTACAGACGACAAAGCCCCGCTGATGGATGCCGTCGCCAAATCCTGCGGCTCCGCTCCGCAAACCTTTCCCCAGGAAATCATCAACGTGCAAATCTCAGATTTGAAATCTCAAATCCAGCAACTGAAATCCAAACTGCCTCAGGTCAAAACGGCGGGGGAGGAAACCGCGACACTTTCCGATCTGGAAACAGAATGGGCATCACTCCAGGATCAGCTCTGGCAGGAAAAAGCACCACCGCACGTGACGAAATGATTCAAACGTGATGCCGCTTCACAAGCACCACGTGATGCGGCGCGGCAATCGTCTGCTTCTGAAAAAACGGCGATGAACTCGTGCTGGCAGCCGTTGTCAAAATCGGCGAGCTCACAACAACCGTATCAAGTGGCGTCAGGCCGCTCGTTGGCAATACCACAGCAGCCGCATTCGAACTCTTCCCCAGGTTCTCCACTAGCAACGAAAAATCGTCGCCGGTGACTAAGCCGTCATAGTTAAAATCCCCCTTGTCCCACGCCGTCTCCTGCTTGCCGAGGTTGGTCGACAGGATCGTAAAATCGTCCCCGCTGACCAGGCCGTCGAGATTCGCATCGCCATACAGCGCGTAGGCAACTTCAATTTGACCGGAGATAAGTCCGCTGACCACACCATCAACCCCATCGGCATATCCCACGCCATAATTGGAAGTACCCGCCGCTGCCGAGCTGTCGATTCCCGTTCCGTTCCAATGCCCGCCATCGTCGCCGCTGGTGATATAGCCGCGAATCGTGGCAATCGGATCAGCCGCGTTGCCATAGTCAATGATCAGCGAATTATTCCCTAGATCCAGCGACGCTCCCGGATTGATTGTCAACGAAGAAATACTGAAAACACCGTCGCCGGGGGCCAATGTCAACGTTCCGCCGTTCAAGCTAAGCGATGCAACGTTGAACGCTGAACTCACCGTCACCGCGCCGCTGTTGATCACAACATTAGTCGTTCCCACCGGCACGGCCCCGAAATTCCAGTTGCTCGCATTCCCCCACGCATTCGACACATTTCCGATCCAAGTTTCCGAAGCCGCGGCAAAGACGCTCTTAATCGCCGGCAACAACGCCTGGCTGCCATACCCGCTCCCCGAGAACTGATCCTGCCCCATTTCCCAGACCATCATTCCGCCATAACCATTCTGAAGAACGTATTGCGCTTTTTCTTGAACCGTCGCAACACCGTTATAACCCCAAGTCGTTGTACCGATTGTAACACTGTCAGCATTGGGCGAGGGAAGAGCGCCCCCATTGGCCGCCGCATAAGCGCTGAGAATCTGCCGATACGTCTCGGTCGTACTGTTGCCCCAGCCCGTTCCCGAGCGGCCATAAAACGGCACGCCCATGAACAAGTCTGCCTTGGGCACGCCATAATTCGCCCAGCCGGCCAGATAGCTGAGGGATTCGCTATAAGGCGCACTGGAGTTGTATTCCAGATCGTAATCCATCACCAAGTAGCGATCGATGTCAGAAAGATCCGCCTTCGGAACAATCATTTGGGAAACCTGCACCGCCGCCGACAGAATCAGCCCATGCGCCGATGTTTGTGCATGGAGTGCCGCCAGCAAGCTGCCATAGTTGTTCATCTGCGTGGTTGTCAGCGGAGCCACAGGCGGCTGCGGCTCATAATCCAGATCCACCCCGTCGAGGTTATAGTTCGCGCAAAACGTGATGACATTGTTCACAAACGCGGTTGTTGCCGTTGAGCTATCCGCAATTGCCTGAAATGCGCTTCCCGGATCGATCGTGACGCTAACGGAAACTCTCGAAGGAGCTGCATGTGCAGCGGCCACCACGGTCTGCAATTGAGATTCATCCGCCATGGATATACTGAGCGCACCGCTGCTGTTCGCGGTGATTGAAAAATAGTTGATTTGCGAGAGAGCGCCAAATCAACGCTGCTGAAATGGCTGAATTCGTAATCGGGAAGATAGCCGATCACGATAGGAGTTGTTGAGAGCAGCATTCGAGCCTCAAGAGGCTCGCACAAACTCTTGCGCGCTCGCGATCGACTCTTACTCATTTGATTAGCTCGATTTCCTTCCCCCAGATGCCCGCTAAATAATAGGCTCACACATGGCCGCCCGCTTTCTATCTTGCCAGATAATAATGGAATAAAATGAAAAGTCCACAGAAAAACATCTGGCCATCGCCGAAACGAAATTACATCTCCGTCGGTTGTGTCGCGCCGGCTTCAGCAACATGTTCAACCCTTGCGGCACCTGGACGAAAAATAAAAGAAGGGCGATCGCCGAAACCGTCGCAATCCCAGCCTGTGTCCACCAAACCGCCCGAAAATCCGGAACAACCCCACCGGCCGTCTGTTTCGTGAATCGATCAAATAATTGCGAATACGGCCCAGCCAGCGCCGGCCCCAGCCCAAACAGAACAATCCCAAATACGGTTTGCGCCGAATGCCGAACCTTTGGCGGAAACACCTGCTCGATATAAAGAATCGCCGTGGTAAAGAAGCAGGCGTACGCAATCCCTTGCAAGCAGAGGGATGCAATCACCACCGGCGCCGGCGGATTAATCGCGAAAATAGCGAACCGAAAGGCCTGCGCAGCCGCGCCCATTGTCAGGATCGTTCGATATCCGAACAGCCCAAGCAGCGGCCCGAGAGTGAAGAGAAAGACAACTTCACTCAGTTGCGAGAGGGCTAATGTGGGCCCGACAAATTTGAGCGGGATCCCGACGACATCCGACAGGAAAGGTCCGATGTTCAGGTAATAAGCTGTGTGGATCGCCGCGATCGGCATCGCAATCAACATGAGCACAAGAACGGATGGCTGACGAAATAAACGCAACGCCTGGGACGAAATCCTTCGTTGGCGATCGGTATCACGCGGAGGAGTCGCGGGAAGGGCGAATAACGCATAGCACGCATAGCAAATGGCCAATATTGCCGCCGTCCGCATGGCGTAGGGAATTCGCGATATGTTGGCTGCGTGGTCGTTGCCCCGCAGCACGATATAGGTGAAGCACGCCGAAGTCAGTGCCCACCCCATCGTCCCCCACATGCGCAGCGCGGATAGGAATGCTCACGGTTGATCAGGTGGCTCAGGGCCAGTGAATTGGTCAGCGGCTGTGTTGGCACGTAGGCGATCGAAAAGCAGACCATGATGCAAAAGAACTGGGCAAACGTCGTCGATGAGGCGTTAAGGAAAAGCAGCGCTGCGGCAATAAAGTGAAGGCCCGCCAGCATTTTTTCCGCGTTGAGATATCGGTCTGCAACCTGACCGGCGATGATGGGCGCGGTGAACGCGCCCAGCGCATTGGCGAATCCTAAAATCCACCCCGTCTGCCCCGGCGTAAAACCCAGTCCATGAACCGACCGCGGGCGCGTCAGGTAGTTCGCAAGATACGGATACCACATTCCCCGGACGGCATATTCCAGGAACATCATGATGCACAGCCGAACGGTGATGGAGCGATATGCCATGAATGAAGCAGGCCCGGAAAATGGATGCTGACAGACTAAAGCGCCAGACGCAATATCTCCACTTATTATCAATTTTGATATTAATTTACGCGCCGCAGATGCCTCCCAAAATCCCTAAACCGCCGCGCATCTGGTATGGATAAATAATGCAAAAAATCCCTGAAATTAGGGGAGAAAACGAGCTTTCATCGATTTGACCCAGGTCGCTCAAGTAGAGCCCGCTCAATCGCTGCCAACAAAGGTTGCCACCCAAACTTCCCGACTTTTTACTTGCATAAATAACCTCATTAAATTAACATCCCATCACCTTTTACTTAAACCCTTGGAAGGGGAGGTTGATTATGAGGCGTTCGCTGATCAATTCCGCGGCTGCTATGGCCGCCATCGCGCTGGCCGCTTCCAAGGCCGGTGCTGCCGCTACCCTGGTCTATTCATTCGAAACCCTCTACGACGCCACCGATACTCCCAATCCCGCTGGCACCCGCCCCGATGATTTCCACCCCAACGGCGGCGGCGTTACCGTGACCCAAAGCACCATCGGCGTCACCCAGGGATCTTTTTCGATGGAGTTCACCCAGGTGGGCGGCGCAACCTTCACCGGTGCGCAGACCGAAATTGTCCCCTCGATCATCAATGATCCCAATACGACTGCGATCTCTTTCAACCTCACGGTTCCCGCCACTGGAAATTTTACCGGCGCTTTCGCCCGGATCGGCATCAGCGAATTCGGAAACAATGATTCTGATCCCAGCAATCCAATCGACGGCGCACAGGTGCAAACTGTTGCCTCTTCTGAAAGCAACATCGATCTTGCTCCGGGAACCTATCAGTTCACGATTCCGCTGATTGCGATAAACAATCCCATCACGTTCGACACCAATGTCCCATTTTCCAGTGTCTTCGGAACGGACCCAAGCTCGCAGCTCACTCCCTCTTCCTTCGAGTTCTACTTCAACAAATCGTCTGACAGCGCACTGAATGTCTACATCGATAACGTTCAGGCCATCGGGCCCACCACCATCGGCACGTGGGCCAACAGCACCGGCGGAAGCTGGTCCACCCTCGGCGATTGGTCCCCCGGAATCCCCCAATACGCGCTCGACACCGCCAACCTCACCAGCGCGATCACTGGGAATTCCATCATCACTCTGGACGGCAACCGCTCCCTGGCCACGCTGAATTTCAATAACTCTCATCAATACACGATCGCCCAGGGCTCCGGCGGCGGAACACTTACGCTCGATGCCGGCGGCTCCAACATCTCCTCCATCAACGATTCCGGCGGCACTCACAACATCAGCGCCCCGGTGGATATCAACACCAACACCACCATCACCGTCAACAACTCCGGCGACGCCGTTAATATTTCCGGCGCAATCTCCGGCCTCGGCAGCCTGACCGTTCAAGGAAACGGAACCGTCGATCTCAGCGGCGCCAACACCTACGTCGGTGGCACTGTCGTCAGCTCCGGCGTTTTGGTCATCGGTGCTTCCCAGGCCATTTCACCGGCCAGCAGTGTTCTCAACATCGCCGCCGGGGCCAAGATGCAACTCGCCAGCGGCATCGGCGGCGTGACCGTGCAATTGCCCGCGGCAACTCCCGCCACTGCAATTGCCGCCGGCGGAGCCCTCGATGTCACCAACAATCACCTGTTCATCAACTACACCTCCGCCACGCAGGCCGCCATCAATTCCGCTGTCCGCGGCTATCTGATCAACGGCTATAACGGCGGAACTTGGACAGGAACCAGCGGCATCGGCGGCGCTGGCGGAGCGATCAACAGTTCCACCGCCGCGCTCCCCGCCAACAAACATTACGGCCTCGGCTACGCCGACGGCGCTGATGGCGTCGTCACCGGCCTCTCCTCCGGCCAGATCGAAATCAAATACACCCTCTACGGCGACGCCAATCTCGATGGCATCGTCAGTGGCGACGATTTCACCATCCTCGTCGGAAACCTCGGAAAAACCGTCACCGGCTGGGACAAAGGCGATTTCAACTACGACGGCCTCGTCACGGGCGACGATTTCACCCTCTTAGTTGGAAACCTCGGCAAGCAGGACAACGGTGCTTCCGTCACATTGCCCGCGGCGGATTATGCCGCGATCAATGCCTTCGCCGCCGCTAACGGCTTTACGATCTCCGTTCCGGAACCCGCATCAGCCGGATTATTGCTGGCCGCCGGCATCGGAATGCTCACGCGTCGAGGCAGGCGAAGCGCGGCTCGCGTTTAATCAGCGCGATCTAAAGAGATACGTTTCCAAAAACGCATTCCGAAACTTGCCGCGCGGATCGTGGGACCGCATCAGTTCCAAAAATTCCGGCAACCTTTTATACAGCGATTGCAGCCGCGCCGGCGTCATCGTAAACAGCTTGCCCCAGTGCGGCCGCCCATCAAACCGTGCAAGTTGTTCTTCAATCACTGGAAGCAGCTTTTGCACGGCCGGCCAGTCTTTCTTCCAAGTAAAATGAATCGCGACGCTCGCCCGCTCATAACAAGGGCTCATCCACAGCCCATCCGCAGCCACGGTCCTCACTTCCGAAATCTGCAGAAGCGGCCGCAACTCTTCCCGTAATCGTGTAATCGCCCCCAGCGCCGCAACCGCATCTTCACGCCCAACAAAATATTCCGTCTGCAATTCCTCACCACTGCTCGGCGTGTACTCCATCCGAAAGTGCGGCAACCGCTCATGCCACGGCCCCGGCACCCCCATCTGAGCCGTGCAATTGACCGCCGAGATGGATCGAATCGGATGCCGATCCACCGGTGCCGGCGTCGCTCCAAAAAATTCTTTCCCAGCGGTAACCTTCTTCGCATCGCGGCATTTCTTCCAAACCTGGCTGACGCTATCCCCTTGCCAGTCCGTGAACAGGCTGACGCTGTATCCGCTAGACATGATTTCGTCGAAATGTTTCTCCAATTCCGTCGCGGGCAAATTTTCATAGACGTACTGCCGCACCGAAAATGTCGGAATGATCTCAAGCGTCAGCTTCGTGACAATTCCAAATCCTCCCAGCCCGACAACCATTCCCTCGAACGCTTTTCCGATTCGATTACGCGACACCTCAACCATCTCGCCGTCTGCTCTGACCATTTCCATCGCGGTAACAGCCGTAGCCAGATTCCCATTTCCGACGCCCGATCCATGTGTCCCCGTCACGCAAGCACCGGCGACGGAAATATGAGGCAGCGATGCCAAGTTGCGCAGCGCATGACCATGCTGATGAAGATATTTACCTAGCTCCCCATATCGAATGCCCCCGTCAACCATCACGGTACCGCGCGCCTCATCAAGCTCCACCACCCGATCAAGATTCTGTAACGAAATGAGGTCCTCATTGCAGTCCGCGATCCCATTAAACGAATGACGTGTCCCAAGCGCGCGAGCCTTTTTGCTCCCGACGACAATCTCCCGAACTTCCTCAATTGTCTCCGGCTCATGCAATCGGGCGGCACCGTATGTGTAGTTATTCGCCCAATTGTGCTGGTTCGCGATCATGCCCGCATTATACGAAACGGATCAAAACATCCGTAGCGAAGCATTATTAGTGGTCCACCTTTTCAACAATCAGCATCTCGACAGGCGCGCGAGCTGGAACAAGTTCCAGGCCAAGTGTGTTCAGCAGCGCCTTCTTCAACGCAGCATGGTTGGGATCGCGCTCACCGAGTTCCTTCCATCTAACATCTATGCTGAAATGTGGTGTGAGAGCTGTTTCATCAATGATCGGCATTCCGCAGTATCCTTCCAGGACATCCGGGATTCGCGAAAGAGAATCATTTTCCCAATGAATGTCGGCATTGTTGTCATCCGTTTGAAAGTAGAAATCTTCCCCCTTAGTCGGCGGCTTGAGACCGCGAGCATTCGGATTTTTAACCTTGAGCAGCAAGACGTCGACGTTGCGGGTTTCCGGGTGCGCGACCAGTCCGAGTTTGTCTTTCAATTCCGCTTGCAACGCTTCTAATGAGCCTTGGGGCAGAGTTGCAATAAAGTCATACCGATCATGTGACAGCCCGTTTGCGAAGATTATTCTTTGCGAATGCCATTTATATGCAATGGTCAGGATATCGGCTGAGGTGACCCGAATTCCCACATATTTGTCGCTGCCCGGGGCAAATCCAGCCACGCGGGTTTGTTGAGAATGTGGAAATTTTGTAGGCAATATCCTGACCTCCGGCGCGAGCCTCCCAACTCTGTCGGAGCTGATGTTTTCAACTTGCCAGGATTCACCCGCCTGGTTGGCTTCCACCGGCTTGGCAACGAGTTGAACCGCCTGAGAATCATCAAAAAAAGAGGGAGCGTAATGAATCGCAACAATCGTTCCCGGCACGGCAAGAAAAAAAATAATGACGACAACAGCGATGATTTTAGCTTTAGTGGCGGCCATAAAAAATAACGTTCCTTTCGTTGCGGTCAAAATAGTTCCGGGAATCGCCGCGCCCGCTTTGGCGGCGAACACACCTGAGGTGATCGTGTGGATTAGCGCGGCCGGAGAGTGATTAAGCCCGTAAGCGGCGGAAAGGGAAATCGAGCCCGCGGTCGCGTCCGCGCCGAGTTTTCGCCGCAGAGCATGGATCGCCCGATGCGTCCGTTTTCTGGCCGCGGCTTCGGAAATGCCCAGGGATCGCCCGATCTGATCGAACGGTAGATTCTGGTAGAACCGAAGAAGGATGGTGGCGCGGTCCGGCGTGGGAAGGGACGCCACCGCGATGTCGAGCCGGTCGGTCAGATCGTTACGCGCTGCCGCGGGGTTGGCGACGCCATTGATATCCCGTGCCACGGCGGCGCGAAACTCGTGGAAACCGCGGCGGCGCTGGGCGCGCCGGATGTTTTTCACCGTGAACTGCAGCGCACGGAAAAGCCAGGAGAATAATTGAGTGTTCGGCGGCATCGCGTGAGCCTTTTGCAGAAGAATAATGAAGACGGCTTGAGCGGCGTCTTCAGCGAGTTGGCGGTCGCGCAACTGGCGAAATGCCGCGGCAAACATCCAGCGCGCATGCCGCTCGACCAACGACCGAAATGCGCTTTCGGAGTTATTGCGAACAAACGCGTCGAGCAGTTCGCCGTCGCTGGGGGTGGCTGTTGAACACACGGACATTTCGCCTCACTAAAAGGTTATTAATGTCCAGAGGGGAAGCCGTTGAGACAGGATTCTCAATTATTCCATGATAACCGGAGATGGTTTAAAGCCGGGACTATTGAGGGGGGCGATGCCTGAATATCTCAGCGTGGATTGGTGTTACAGCCAAAATCGCGGAATTGTGCCCTCAAATCCGCCCTGACTACATATACGCTTCTTTGAGCTTCGGCCTCGTCGGGGACGTTTCCTTTATCGATATCATCCGCGATTACATCGAATTGCGTGGCAAACAAGTGGACCGCGGCCGCAAATGCCTGTTGCGCCGTTTCCCCCGGAACGGGCTGTCGCCTTGCCGCGCTGAAGGTCAATCGGAACGTGCGTCCCGCGTCAA
This sequence comes from uncultured Phycisphaerales bacterium, assembly GCA_963773725.1. Classification (GTDB taxonomy): domain Bacteria; phylum Planctomycetota; class Phycisphaerae; order Tepidisphaerales; family Tepidisphaeraceae; genus PALSA-1353. The sequence goes on along the minus strand of CAVZCA010000002.1, from coordinate 1,625,571 downwards.
ACCTCCAGGTGTTATTCACACGCACAAAATAGATTGGCTTCTGGGACCACCCGTTTCCCCCCGTAATCCCGGGCGGCGTGATGGTCAGAACATCTCCCATGATGCGCGCGTTTTGCAGGCCGATTTGCGACAGAATATCCAAGAGCATCCTCGCATTCGTGCTTACGCCGGTTTGCAGCATCGACCCGTGTATTCCAAATCGGGCCAGCGACGCATTCGAAAGCCGATAGGCCGCGACATCGAGTTCCAGAATCCGATCTGAGAGAGCGATTATTTTAGGATCAGTCCCCGGCTTGAAGTAAAAAGACGCACCTGCACTACGGCCGCATCATCAAGGTCACAGCCAGTGCGGCGCTGCTGCTTACCACTGCCTGGGCAATTGCACCTTGAATCGCCAAAAGTTTAGTTCGATTATGGATCATTATTATTTTGGCTCCCTCGTGCGCTGTTTCAATGTGGTTTGGCGCTATGAACCCCAAAATCGCGGAATTGCGAGTCCAAATCACCCCAGGCGGCGCTGACCCGTCTTTGGGCCTCGGCTTCATCCGAAATATTTCCTTTGTCGATATCGTCCGCGATCGCGTCAAATTGATTGACGAGCAGATGAATCGCCGCCGCAATCGTCTGCCGCGCGGTTTCGCCCGCGATCGGCTTACGCCGCGTCGCTCGGATGGTCACTCTTACCGTGCGCGTCCAGTCGAGCTTCCATACATCCTGCGTTTTTACAAAATAGATCGGCCAACCCTCGGAGTTCGTAGTCGCCGGCGGAGTAATCGTCATCGCGTTTCCCGAACTATGCGCGTCTTGCGATCCGATTCGCGAAAGAACACTCAAAAATGTTGCTGGGTCGGTTTCAAGCGCCGTTTGAATCATGGCTCCATGCACGCCAAATCGCGAAGTCGCCGCGCTGGTCAGCCGATAGTCCGCGACAGCCCACTCAAGTATCAATCCCATCGCATCGACCGTTTTAGGGTCAGTTCCCGGTTTGCAATAATAAAGCGCGGTCACGGCGGCGGCGTCGTTGCGGTCATATCCATCGATGATCGACTTCATCACCTGGCAACAGTCGTTGTAATCCTTTTCAGATGCTTGAGAAGCATCCGCTGCGTCCGCCATCGTCGTCGGCGTTGTCAAAACTGCCGGGACGAATACGCAAACGATCACCCATAGAATTGTTTCGATGCGGATAATCATATTGTCTCGACCGCCCAAACGGATTCAGCGTGGGTGCATCGTGTCGCAACCGAAATCGCGGAACTGAAGGTTCAATTCATGCCAGGCCCCATCTATCCGTCTTTGCGCTACGGATACATCAGCGACGTTGCCTTTGTCGATGTCGTCCGCGATCAGATCGAATTGCCTCGCAAGCTGGCGCGTCGCGGCTGCAAATGTCTGCTCGGGTGTTTCCCTCGCGACGGGCTTGTGCCGAACGGCGCGAAAGGTGATGCGGAAGGAACGCCCCGCGTCCAGCTTCCACGCGCCGTCGCTGCGCTCAAAATAGATTGGCTTTTCCGGCCATGTATTCTGGCCAGCCGTCTCTCGCGGCGTCAAAGCCAGCGTATTGCCATCCACAGCCCGCACGTCCTTTGGACTGATTCGCGACAGAATTTCCAGGAACATCACCGGAGGCGTGTACATGTCAGTAATGAGCAACGTCCCGTGCATTCCAAACTTGGAGATCGCCGCATTTGAAAGCCGATAAGCCGCGACGTCCAACTCCAAAATTCGATTCATGGCGTCAATCGTTCCGGGATCAGTTCCCGGTTTGAAGTAATAGAGTGCCTGCGCCACGGCTGCATCATTATGGTCATAAGCATCGATGATTGATTCCAACACCCCGCGGCAGGCGTTGTACTCCTCATCAGAAACCTTGGTACTGCCCGGAGCATCCGTCATCGGTGCCGCTACCGGATGAGTTGGCAGCGCCGATCGAAACTCCGGAGCGGCCAGCACGACGGCTGTTCCGATCACTCCTCCCGCGATAGCCATCTGAATCGCCAGCAATTTTGCGCGGGCTCGAGTCATCATTTTCGCAGCACCTTTTGAAAGCGAAAACGCCGAAGTCGAATGGGCAACAGCGGAAGCTCTGTGCAGCGCCAAGTCGATCGTCGCTTTCGCCAGATGAGCCGGAGCAGCCTGTCCCACCCCAACCTGCAACATCCCGCCCAGCAATGCCCCGGCAACCGTCGCTCCACGCCCAACGAGCAAATATCTCAAACGCTCCAGCACCGCGCCACCCGTTTCTGAGCGGCATATTCCGAAATCCCCAGCGTCTGGCCCAGCGCCGCCAGCGGCAAATCCTCAAAGAACCGAAGCAGCAAAACCCGCCGATCTTTTTCCGACAATTCCGCGAGCGCATCATCCAGATGCGGCGCGATGGACGGCCAATGATCCTCAAGAACGATTTCCGAGCGCATCGCGGCAGCCTCCCGTTCATGAATTTTTCGCCGGGCTTCAGCCCTCCGGGCGTTGGCAACGACATACCGTGTCGCGTTAAATAACCACCCCTTCACCAGCGTCCCAGGCTTCAGCCGCCCGGCCCTCTCCGAGAAAAGCAAAAAAACCGCCTGCGTGATGTCCTGAGCGATATGCGTATCCCCAGTCTGCCTCAATGCCGCGGCATAAACAAAGTCGATGTGCCGCTCAACCAACTGCTCAAATGCTCCGGCTGCCCGGTTGTGAGCGTAAGAAGTGATCAATTGCGAATCGTCCATCATCATTGGCGTACTCATTTAACCAATGTGCGGCCGCAAAAAAGGAAGACATGCGATTTCTGGCTTAACTTTCCAAAAGTTTCGTTTCCAATCCATCAATCGTTTTTTGGTTCTTTTCAGTCCAGTACTTCTGAATCCCTTCCGGCCCTTTCTTGACGCTCCACTCAATCAGAGTCTGCCGCTCCAGGGCGGAGGTGAATTGCGGAACCCCAAAACCGCACGAGGTCTGCAGCGATTCAATATGAAGAACGATAATCTGCCGCTGCCCGGGAAGCTCGCTGAAATGAGCTATGAGTTCCGCCCATTCCGGATCCCGCGGATGAACGACTTGCCCCCGGCCATACAGACGCAGAATCAGCGGCTTTTCATCAAACGAGCAAAGCATGATCGTAAGCCGCCCATCATGAAGAATATGCCCGCCGGTTTCATTTCCACTCCCGGTCAGGTCAAGATAAGCCACCCGATGATCGTCCAACACGCGGAACGTATTCATCCCTTTCGGAGACAAATTCACGCGCCGCTCGCAGCCGCGCTCGCGACAAAAAAGACATGCTGCCGCGCGACAAAGTCGCGAAGTTCGGGCGTCAGTTGATCGAGGAATCTGGCCATGAAATTTTCCTGGAACCAATAGTTTACTCCGTTCAACTATCGATCGCGAATTTCCAGGGAATGGTTTCGTAAATTCCTTTCCAAGGTGGATTTATAAGTTGAATTATGAGTTCCCGCGCGATAGTCAGGTGCAATGTTCGTGAGCAGTAGGCGCCAAATCACCAAAGCCATTGTTGAAGTCCTCGAACCCCGGCTCCAACTCTCTGCCACCCTCATGGGCGACGCATTCAGTTACCCGTTAGGCAATTTCAACAATGCCGGCCTCACGCTAAACGGCGGAGCGGCCATTTCAGAGCAAAACTACGCAGGCCAGCTCCAGCTCACCGACGGCGGGGCGGGCGAATCGCGCAGTGCCTTCACCTCTCAGCAGTACAACGTCTCTTCCTTCGCCACAAACTTCAACGTCCAATTCAGCGGCCCATCCACTTCCGGATTCGCCCTCGTTTTTCAAGGCAGCAGCGCCTTCGCCCTCGGCACGGGAAACGCCGGCTCCGACGGCATCGCCAAAAGCGTCGCCATCGAATTCCTCGCAACATCTTCCGGAACCGAAACCGAACTAAACATCAACGGCGTAGCGACCACTCCCACATTCATCACCCCATCCACCATCGACCTCAGCAACGCCCGAGTGCTATTGGTGAACATCGAATACGATGGCAGCAAACTGCAGGTAACCGAAACCGATAATCAAACGACTCTCACCCCCGTCACGAGCACCCAAACCTACACCAACGTCAACATCCCCGCCGCAACCGGCGGCCCAGCCTACGTCGGCTTCACCGGCAACTCCGGATCAAGCGAAATCACCCAGATCATTCAAAGCTGGGAATTCGCAAACAACCCACCCACAAACACCGACATCGGCTCACCCACAACCGCGGGAAGTTCAACCTACGCCGCAGGTGGCCAATATACCGTCATTGGCGCGGGAACCGGCGCTGGCTCAACCTCCGATCAATTTCATTACGTCTCCGAATCCATCACCGGCGACACAACAATGATCGCCCAGATCACCGCGTCGCCAACCGGCTCAGCCACCGAAGGTCTCATGCTACGTGGCGACACCACCACCAGCTCAGCCTTCGCCGAAGTAGACATGACCGCCACCGGCGTCCAATTCATCTCGCGATCCAATACTGGAACTGCCGATGCCGTCAGCCCCACCATTTCCGATTCCGGCATGCAATGGCTCAAACTCGTGCGCGACGGCCCAACCGTCAGCGGCTATATCTCTACAACCTCCACCGGTTCCTGGACGCTCGTTGGCACCGCGCCAGTCGTTGGCTCTACGAACGCGCTGATGGGCCTCGCAGTCTCCAGCGGAACTTCCAGCACACTCGCAACCGCGCACTTTTCCAGCGTCTCCGTCACCGCCGACGCCTCCATCGGCCTCGATACCGACTCCCCCGCACCCTGGCCCCAGCAGCCAATCTGGGTCGACATCATCAAACAATCGACGGGGTTTTTTCAGATTTCCAACACCAGCAAATCGGTCACAGTCAACGCCAACGGCTGGCCCACAACCGATTTCACGATGCCCGGCTTTTTCGCCCCGACATCTCTCGATGCCGGCGTCTACACCCTCAAGATGACCGACTCTCAGAAGCCCACTGTAACTTTTTCTGGCGCAACCCTCGGAACCGCCACCTACACCGGCGGCGTCTACACCGCCAGCGTCACCGTTCCCGGCAGTGGAAACGTAACGATGACCGTCACCAACACCGGTTCCGGCGCCACCAACATTCAGTTCATCCGCCCCGGCTACAGCACCACCAATCCGCCGGTCTTCACCACCACATACATCAGCTATTTGCAATCACTCGATCCAACGGTGCTCCGCTTCATGAACTGGGACGATACCAACAACAATCCCGTCGCCACCTGGGCGGAGCGGGCTATGCCCAGCTACGCCACCCAAACCGAATCCGCCACGCTCTACAATTACAACGGAACCGTGGACCAGACCGGAAACGCGATTGGCGTCGCCTGGGAATATGCCATTGAGCTCGCCAATGCAGTCCACGCCGACATGTGGATCAACATCCCGGCCCAGGCCAACGACAATTACGTCCAGCAACTAGCAAGCCTGATCAAAAACGGAGACACCATCAACGGCGTTTCCTATCCGCCTCTGAGCCCCGATCTCAATGTTTACATCGAATACGCCAACGAAACCTGGAACGCCGGCAACGAGGTTTACCAGTACGCCACTGACGCCGCGGTTGCAGAAGTCGTAGCCGGCGCACAGTCGGGTGGAACCCCATCCAATCTCAATTACGACAACCTCTCGCTAGCCCAGAATTCCGATGGCACCTACGTCAACGCCGGTACCTGGCAACTCCGATGGACCGCCCGGCGATTGCTACAGATCAGCAACGATTTCGCCAGCGTCTTTGGCCAATCGGCGATCAACACCCGCATCCGTCCGGTTCTCTCCAACATTCCGATCCCATCCGTCACCTCAGCCCAATTGACCTACATCAACGCCGTCTTCGGCGCTCCCTCAAAATATTTCTACGCACTGGCAATGGCCCCCTACGCCAACCTCGACGGCCCCGGCAATTCCACCAACACCCTCAACGGCGGCAACAACAATCCCAACCTCAGCGCCACCGATGTCCTGAACGATCTCTCCGCCAACGGATATGCTCTCACCAGTCTGTACGATTCATTCTTCTCCCTCGCCAATCAATACGGCCTGCAAATGGACGGCTACGAATCCGGCCCCGATCTCTCCGGATTTCAAGACACATCCACAAGCAAAGTACAAGCCGAAACCGACCCCAGATTCAGCACGTTTCTCGAAGAATATTACCAGGCTTGGTATGCCCACGGCGGCGGGACCATCATCTATTACACCGGCAACGTAAAACCCTGGGGCGACAAATACGGCGACTACCAGATCGCCGATGTCCAAACAGATCTCTTCGACGCAAAAGAAATTGGCTTCCGCGACGCGGTCAACGCCCCGCGCACATCGCTTGCCCCAACAGCTCTAACCAGTCTGTCAGCCACGCCCGTTTCCTCAACGCAAGTAAACTTGTCATGGAGTTCTGCTTCACCCACCGCGACGGAATACCGCGTCGAAGCCTCCACCAGCAGCACCCTCTCCGCCAACCTGATAACGCAGATCGCGCCCGGAAACGACACAAGCTGGTCATTCACCGGCCTGTCGCCGGGAACAGCGTATTATTTCCAGGTCATCGCCACATCCGATGCGGGAGACGCCGCCCCATCCCCAGCCGCCACCGCCTCGACAACCAGTTCCGCCGCCATTCCGTCGGTCCCGTTCAACGTTGCGGCTTCCGCCGTCTCCAGCAGCCAGATCAATGCAACCTGGTCCGACAATTCCCTCACCGAAACCGGATTCACCATTACAGTCGCAACCGATTCCGCCTTCACGCAAATCGTGCAGACTCTCACGGCGGCGGCCGATGCAACCATCCTCCCAATTTATGATCTCAACGGCAGTACGACGTACTACATCAAGGTCGCCGCGTTCAATTCCACAGGAACATCCACTGCAGTCACCGCGCCGGCAACAACCACCCCCGCATTCGCCCCCATCGCCGAATACAACTTCGAAGAATCAAGTGGAAGCACAGTCCTCGACTCCGCCGCCAATCCCGCCAACGGCACAATCGTCGGCGGCGTCACTCGCCTCTCCGGCCCAAACGGCGGGGGAGCACTCGCTTTCGACGGCTCAACCGGCTACGTCAATCTCAGCAGGCCGGCCAAGCTCAATCTTCAGGGCCAGATCACCATCGGCGCCTGGATCAAACCCACCGCCGTCACCTCGCAGGCCGACATCGTCAGCCAGGATTGGGACGGACTTGATACGCCCTTCTTCCTCGACTTAACCAGCCCCACAACCGTGAACTTCGGAACCTATCGCTTCACCGGCGGAGGCAATCCCAATAACCAGGCCACCGGCACCGCCAGCGCCGCCCTCACCGACGGCAAGTGGCATTACATCGCCGGTGTTTACGACGGCCAGGATTTCAAGGTCTTTATCGACGGCGTCCTCGCCGGTGAATCCGCCGATCCATACGGAATCACCAATGGCACCGAATCCACCACCATCGGCCGCGACAGCAACGAAGGCGGCGGCACCTGGGATTATTTCGACGGCGACATCGCAAACGTTGAAATCTTCTCCAATGGCCTCTCCACTTTCGACATAGACAAGCTCGGCCACGCCACTCTTCCAACAACTCCAATCGCCAATCCCGACAATTTTAAAGCAATCGAAAACACCGCTCTCACCGTCACAGCCGCCCAGGGCCTCCTCGCAAACGACATCTCTCCAAACGGCGCAGCCCTCTCCGCGGTTCTAATCTCCCCACCGTCTCAAGGCTCGCTCGCGCTCAGCAGCAACGGCTCGTTCACCTACACCCCGGCAACCAATTTCATCGGGCAATTGACCTTCACATACGACGCCACGAATGGCTCAAAAACTTCTCCAACTGCCACGGTGATATTTAACATCGCCCCGACCGATCACCTCGTCTTCGTCGAGCAACCAACGAGCACCACTGCCGGAAACACCATCAGCCCGCAGGTGATCGTTGATGTCGAAGACCAAAATGGCCACATCGTGACAACCGACATCTCCAGCATAACCCTCGCGGCAACAGGAATTCCCGGCGTGCTAAACGGTACACTCACAATTCAAGCCCAAAACGGCGCAGCCGACTTCACCAATCTGTCGCTCGCCGCAACCGGCTCTTACTCTCTCACCGCCTCCGACAGCTCCCTCACCAGTGCCTATTCAAAAAGTTTCACAGTCGCTGGAACAGACATCTGGACCGGCTGGATTTCAACAGATTGGAATAACCCCAACAACTGGAGCGATATCGCGACCCCCGGCAGCGCAACCAGCGCAACAATCAACACTCCCGCGACAGCAAGTTCCCCATTCAACATCGCCGCACTAACCATCACCGGCGGCACGCTGCATCTCGCCCCCGGCGCCGGCAATTTCATCGTCACATCCCTGAACCTCACCGGAAATGCCACGCTCGATCTGAGCAACAATCAACTGATCATCAATTACGGCGCCGCCCCAGACCCCATAGCATCCATCCGCCAATACCTCACGACCGGCTACAACAACGGCGCATGGAATGGCAAGGGCATTTCCTCTTCCTCTGTGATCAGCGGATATGCGTTGGGATACGCCGATGGAAGTGATCACGTCGTGACAGGTCTATCTTCCGGACAGATCGAAGTGAAATTTACCCTCTACGGCGACGCGAATCTCGACGGACTCGTCAACGGCGACGACTTCACGATCCTCACCGGAAATCTCGGAAAATCAGCCCCCGCCTGGGACAAAGCCGATTTCAACTACGACGGCCTAGTCACCGGCGATGATTTTACCCTCTTAACAGACAATCTCGGAAAAGCCGCAAATGGCGCATCGATCATCACCCCAACAGAAAATCAAAATCTTCTTGCGACAGATGTGGTAACGCCAATAACCAAACCGAATTCCGTAGTGGGAACTCAGAAGCACAAACCCCGGATCTGAAAATCACCCCGCGCGATAGACTCTTATCAATACCTGCCGGCGCTACGTTTGTACGGTATTGGTATTGCCCGGTGGGACTTCCAAAATCTCAAGGCCGCTGGCATTGCGAGTCACATGCAAAAATCGGCTCTTGCAAATCCGGCTCGTGATGACCAGTAATCCTTCCCGGATCGGCTTCCCATTTTCCCCAATGTTCTCCGGCGTCCACCAGTTGCACCGGTAATGATTGCGCAGTAACGCGCCGGCAAGTGACATGCTCGATCGATTTCTTCGCGACGGTCAATGCAATCTCGGCCGACAAATCTTCGTCGCCCGTTTTCGCGCACGGCTCAACCGGCGCCGTGTTCTCTTGCGTCATTTTCCATTCTCCATCGGCTGTGAAAGTTATTCCGCGCCGACGCGGATTTCAACGCTTCCCCGATACCATCCCGGTTCGGCAATCACCGTATAGTTGTGGTCCTGCGGCGTCTCAAGGCGAGCCCCAAGTTCCACCGGCCGGCCGCTCCGAACGTCAAACCCCCGAATCACCACCTCCGCATTGTCATGCAAAGGTGCAAAGCCCGGTAGCTTGCCGTTGCGTTGCCCGGCAATGCTTTGAATCTGCGCCACGCATTGCTCCAGGTACGGTGCTGTACCCAGAAACCGGCACGATTGCCGTTATCAGCGTACATCCGGTAAATGGTCATTAACGTGGCTCCTGACGGCAGGCAAAAGCCCGGTCCGGGCTTCGACCTATTGTTCCGCGGCCGAGGCGATCGTCCATGTCGCCATACGCTCCTGCTCCGTCTCTTCGCTCAGCTCGCTGGATTCCCAGTCGATCAGGTCGGAAGACGAAGAATCAAGCGCGGCATCAATGGTATCGACCAACTTGAACCAATTCGCGTAGGGCATCGGCTGTTCCCCAGTGTAGATCACATGGAGACGCTGACGAGGCTGGTTCTCATCACCTTCGCTGAGGCGCTGCTCAACCGCCACCGACGCGCCGGCGGTTTTGCAGACATCCTCGATCACTTTCCGTACTCTGTCGGCGTTGGCGCTCTCCGCCAGATCGCCGCGCCGGCTGGTTTCATGGTTCATGTGAGCCATCGACTTCCTGCCGCCCGACATTGCGGCTTCGAAAAACATTGGAAATCAGGTTCCGGGACCGCAACTCGCGGAGCAGCGGCGCCTCAACGGTAAGCGCTTGAGTCGCGCTGTTCCACGCGATGCAATCCAGATCCGCAACCACCAACTCCCTGCCCAGTGCGCACTCCAAGCGCATCACCAGGTTCTGTTGCCACTGGAGCAGGGCGGATCTCCACATTTTTTACTCTTAATGCGCGGGATGCGCCGGTGTCAATACCGGTTTCGTCCGCCGCCGCCGGAGCCGCCGCGGTCGCCACGACCACCACCGCCGCCGCCGTAACCACCACCGCCACCACCGCCGCCCGATGGGCGACTCTCGCGTGGCTTGGCTTCATTCACGGTCAGTGCTCGACCGCCATGATCCTTGCCGTTCAGTGCCGAGATGGCCGCTTGTGCCTCCCCGTCGCTGCCCATTTCCACGAATCCAAATCCCTTGCTTCGGCCGGTGTCACGGTCGTTGATGATTTGTGCGCTGGTCACTGTCCCATGGGGCGTGAACAATTGTTCCAAAGCCGAGCTGTCAACATCGTAGCTCAGATTTCCGACATACAGTTTCTTACCCATTTGATTTCCTCAAGAGTTGGGTAACGGACCCGTATTTTACTTTCCAGGTCGAAAGAAAAGAGGCCATCGTTTAGGCCCAAAATGGTGGGAGGCAGTGGGGAAAAAGACTGCGGGCAGACATACAACTGTCTCGTAATCTAATTCTTCTGATATACCAACCGCAGTCATCGTAATGCCCCCCCATCCTTTTGTCTATGGCCATAGAAAAGAGAATATAGGCAAAATTTGCCGTCATCCGGGGTACGCCAGTATGTGGTATAATCCAGTCAGGCCGCGCCTGTCTGAGTCGGCCGTGTTGTTTTGATCGTGAGGAGGGTGAAATATGTGGTACGGTCGATCCCGTCGGCAAGGCTCGCGGTCTAAATCCCGCCAGCACTGCCAAATTAGCCAGGCCGCCCTTGAAGCTCTCGAGCCGCGCCGCCTTCTTTCCACCGATATCGTCACCAGCATAAGCGACAGTGGCGCCGGCTCACTGCGCCAAACCATCGCCAGCGCCGCATCCGGCGACACCATCCAATTCGCCTCTTCTCTATCCGGCGACACGATCGTCCTCACCACCGGCGAAATAACCATCGGACAAAACCTCACGATCACGGGCCTCGGCGCAAGCGACCTCACCATCAGCGGCAACAATGCCAGCACCATTTTCGCCATCTCCGCCGGCGCAACCGTCGGCATTTCCGCCTTAACAATTGCCAACGGCCAGGCCGGCCTCGGTGATGGCGGCGGCATCTTTAACGATGGCTCTCTCACCATCACCAATTCCACCTTCTCCGCCGACGAAGCTCTCGTCAGCGTTGCAACGGGCCTGGGATTCACCGGCGGCGATGCCGGCGACGGCGGCGGAATCTTCAACGATGCCGCCGGTACGCTCAACATGAGCGGAACCACCATGACCGGCTCGCGAGCCGATCTTGGCGGCGCGATCTACAACAACGGCGGAATTGTTAACATCAGCAACAGTGAACTATTCAACTCCACCGCCGAGCAGGGTGCGGGCCTCCTCAACACCGCCGGTGGAACCGTCACCATCACCGGCAGCTCGATCACGCAAAATAATGCCGTCGAGGAAGCCGGCGGCGGAATCTGCAACGAAAACAGCACCCTCACCATCACCGGCTGCACCGTCACCAGCAACGTGGCCACTACCTACGGCGGCGGCATCGCCAACCTCGCCGACGGAACCCTTGTCATTAACTCCACCACATTGCAAGGCAACACCGCCGATCAGTACGGCGGCGCAATCTTCAACTTCACCGACGCCTCCCTCACCATCAACAACAGCAGTTCCATCGCCTCAAACACCGCCGATGGCCTCTTTGGCGGCGGCCTTTTCAATTATCAGGGAACCACCACGATTTCCGGCAGCACTTTCAACGGCAACACCAGCATATTCGTCGGCGCCGGCCTGGCTGATTTCGCCGGAACCCTCAATGTGACCGGATCAACCTTCAGCAACAACGGAAATTTCAATGTTGATGCAGGGGGCGCGATGTACATCTTCGCCGACACCGTCACCATCGCATCCACCACATTCTCCGCAAATGAAGCCGAGCTGGGCGGCGCGATTTATCAGGACGCCAATTCCACGCTCGTCGTATCCGCCAGCACTTTCCAGAACAACATCGTGGAACCAGGCACTGGCACGGAGGCCATTGGGGGCATCTGCTCATCGGCGGGACCGCTTTCATTTCCAACAGCACCATCGCCGGCAATCAGGCGCAAGACGGCGGAGGGCTGATTTCCTTCGGCTCGGTCTCCATCACCAATTCCACCATCGCCGGCAACATCGCCACCGCCAGCGGCGGAGGGATTTATGTCAACCCAAACGATACCGCCTCCCTCTACAACACCATCGTTGCTACCAACACCCTTGGCAATCACACGACCGCTAGCGATATCACCGGTACGCTCGATCACAGTCTGGCTAGCGGCCAGGCCAAAAGCTCCAACAATCTCATCGGAACCGGCGGCTCCGGCGGACTCAGCAACGGCGTTCGCGGCAACATCGTCGGATCCAATCCGAAACTCGGCGCTCTTCAAAACAACGGAGGTTCCACCAACACGATGGCCCTCCAAACCGGCAGCCCCGCCATCAACGCCGGCAACAACGCGTTTGCCGTCGATGCCAATGGAAACGCGCTCACCACCGACCAGCGTGGCGCCGGCTTCCCCCGCATCGTGAGCGGCACGGTCGATATCGGCGCTTATGAAGTGCAATCCGCCTCCCCATCAAATTCCCCGGCGGTTATTTCGCCGTCACCCCTGATTTTGGCCGCCAGCCTCAAGCTGCCATCTCTCACTTCAGGTTCAGATATTGCCACCCCGGATTTCATCAATTTGGGCCCCGTTTCCCCTGCAACTGCCTCCGCCACCAGCGCGCCGTATGATCCCGCCCAGATCATCGATGCCTATGGCGTCAACGATATTTCCTTCAACGGGGTGGTTGGCAACGGCGCCGGCCAAACCATCGCGATCATTGACGCTTTTAACGATCCCGACATCATCTCCGACGCCAACACCTTCAGCGCTCAGTTTGGCCTCCAGCAATTCAACGGCGCTGGAGATCCCACTCTCAAGGTGCTCAATGAAAATGGCGGAACCAGCCTCCCCTCCAATTCCACCCCTGGCGGTTGGGACATCGAGGAATCGCTCGACGTGGAATATGCACATGCGATCGCTCCCGATGCGAATATTATTCTCTTCGAGGCGAGTACAGATGCGACCTCCGACCTCTTCACAGCCGCGGCCACCGCGGCGGATACCACCGGGGTCAGCGTCGTCTCCATGAGTTTCGGCACCCCGCAGCTCTTCGACTTTTATGCCCCTGGCGGAGATCCCGAATTGGGCGAAGATTCGACATTCACCACGCCCACCGGTCATCAGGGGGTCACATTCCTCGCCAGCACCGGCGACGATGGCGCGCCGAATGTCGGATATGCCGCACTTTCCCCCAATATAGTCGCCGTCGGCGGAACCACCCTGACAATCGGCTCCGACGGAACCTATCTCGGCGAAAGCGCCTGGAGCGGCGGCGGGGGGGGAACCAGTATTGAAGAGGCCCAGCCAAGCTATCAAAGCGCCAGCATCAACGACACCGGCCTGCGCACCACACCCGACGTCTCCATGGATGCCGATCCCGAATCCGGCGTGATCGTTCTCGATTCCTTCGATGGCGGCTACACCCAGATCGGCGGCACAAGCCTCGCCACCCCAATGTGGGCCGGCCTCATCGCCATCGTCAACCAGGGCCGCGCGCTCAGGGGCCTCTCGTCTCTCGACGGACCCACCCAGACCCTGCCGATGCTCTACAACCTCCCCACCACTGATTTCCACGACATCACAACCGGAAACAACGGCTATCCCGCCACCGTCGGCTACGATCTCGCCACCGGCCTCGGCTCCCCCAACGCGGCCCTCCTCGTCCCGGCCCTCGCCGGATTCTCACCAACAGAAATCTGGACCGGCGCCGTCTCGAACAACTGGTACACCGCCGGCAATTGGAACACCGACACCGTCCCCGGTGCCACCACTAACGTCATCGTCAATTTTGGCAATCCCACCGCCGGCACAGGATTCAGCATCGCATCCCTCACCATCAACGGCGGAACCGTTCATCTCGCCACCAACAGCGGCGGATCAACCGTCACCGCTCTGGACATCACCGGCTCCGGCACGCTCGACGTCGGCAACAATCACCTCACTATCGACTTTACCGGCTCAGACCCCATCTCTACCATCGCAAGCGATCTCGCCACTGGTTACAACCATGGAACCTGGACAGGCGACGGCATCGACAGTTCCGCCGTCGCAACCAACCCGGGTTACAGCGTCGGCTATGCCGACGGAAGCGATGACATCGTCACCGGCCTTTCCCCCGGCCAGATCAAAATTCAATTCGCCCTGAACGGCGACGCCAATCTCGACGGCGTCGTCAACGGCACCGATTTCACCATCCTCGTTACCAATTTAGGAAAAGCCGAAACAGGCTGGGACAAAGCAGACTTCAACTACGACGGCGTCGTCAACGGCGACGACTTCACCCTATTAGCCGGCAACCTCGGCAAAATCGACAATGCAGCGGACGTCGCCATCCCCAGCGTCGTAAACCTCGCCGCAACCGTAACCGCCGTGACCGCAACGACAACGCTCAATCCCGTCCTAATGCCTCAGCCCCATGCAAAAGCGGTTTCAGCAAAAGTGCTGCAAATCGCGAACACGTGGATTCGCCCATCACCTCCCCGTCATCACGGGAAAGCCACGCACAGAGCATAAAAAAAGGAAAGTCAGCGTTTCAGAAATGAATCGCCCGCCGCCGGCGCATAAGAATCCCCAACCCCGCAAAACCTAACAGTGTGACCGACCCCGGTTCCGGCACATCCGCCATCAAACCATTCGCAGCCGCAAACGCATCAATCGCCGCAAAATCACTCGCTGGCAAAACCACATCAGCCCCGTTGGCTTTCTTGCCGAGGTTACTGACTAAAGCTGTGAAGTCGTCGCCGCTGACAACGCCGTCGTAATTGAAATCCCCTTTATCCCATGCCGTCACGGATTTGCCGAGATTGCTGGCCAAAATGGTGAAGTCATCCCCGCTGACAATGCCATCAAGATTCGCATCGCCCAGAAGTGTGTACGCAACTTCTATCTGGCCCGAGGAAAGGCCGGTGACAACACCGTCTGCTCCATCAGCGAAGCCGAGACCATAACCATGATTGGCTGCGGCGGTGGAGCTGTTGATGCCAACACCGTTCCACGCGCCATGGTTGTATCCCGTCTTTAGATAGCTCTCGATAGTCGAAACCGGATCAGTGTTTGATCCATAATTCATGAGGAGGTGATTGTTGGTGATGTCCAGCATTGAGCCACTATTGATTGTGAGCGCCGATTGCGAACTGCCGTCGCTGTTGTTGGCCAGTTGAAGAATCGTGGATGTGCTGCCATCGCCGATGGTGAGACTTCCGGTGCCGTTGATGCCCCCGATCTTTGCCGCACCGCTGCCGGAGAGGGTCAGTATGCCATTATTCGTGTTTGCATTTCCCACGGAGAGAGTGCCCCCTCCTAAGTTGACGTATGCATAACCGCCCTGTTGGCCGGATGCAGGGGAGTCCTGTTCTACCGTAAGGGAATTTGCGCTGATTGTGGCGATTGCGGAACCGCCCAATCCGTTGGTATTTCCCGACCCACCCGTGCCTCCGGTTGCCATCGCGTCCAATTGGATCACCACGCTCATCGTGTTGGTGGCCGCGGTGGCCGTTGCGTTACCACCGTTGCCGCCGACGTATTTACTTGCGCCACCATTGCCGCCGGCGGCCCAAGCAGTGGCACCAACAATGGCGTTGCCGGTCACATTGGTCATCGAGTAAGCGGTTCCCCCCACTGCGCCGTTCGCGCCGTTGTTGCTTCCGCCGGATCCACCGGTAGCTGAGGTGGAGCCGAACAAGATGGCCGAACCGTTCTGATTCATGTTCAATGTCGAAGTTGCGTTTCCGGCGATGCCCGTCGATCCCCCGCTACCAGCGCCACCGCTTCCAGCAATGGTATTTTGGGTTAGCGTCAAAGTGCCGCTGGTTGAGCCGCTCAATGCGTTCGTCAAACTGGCATCGGCGCCATTGCCGCCGTTGTAGCCGATGCCGCCCGAGCCCCCAGTTAAATCGGCTGTCACCGTCACATTGCCGCCACCGCTAGAGGAACCACTAACTTGTCCAAGATAAGCGGCCGCCCCGTTACCGCCGATAGAGCCATTGCCGAATCCGTTGCCTCCGGAGCCGCCAATGGCATTAGCCGTCACGGCAACTTGATCCGGCCCTACGTTGGAGCCGATGGCCGATGCGGTGGCTGCGCCTCCGTTGGCACCGCTTAAGGGGAGCGGCGAGTATTGATCCGCATCACCCCCATCGCCACCAGCCGCACCAGCAGTGACGGTGATTGCATGAAGCCGTGCAATGAATTTGTCCCAGTTGCCACTGCCGCCGCACTGGTCGCACCACCGACGCCGGCCGCAGCATACGGCCCGGTACTGTAATCTCCTCCGCCGCTATCGAAGGTTTCATTGCGGCCCTCGTAATAGTTGGCAAACGAGTTGACGACGATATCACTGTCTGCCGTTAAATTGATTGACGTATTCGCCGTGCCGCCAGCTGCGGCAGCGGTATTTTCGCTAAAGCCGCCGCTCCCGCCATACGCGATGCAGGAGCCGGTCAAACTCGCTTGGCCATTTTGCGTGAGAATCAGGGTTGAGTTGTAATTTCCGGCAGTGCCAGCCACCCCTCCATAACTGCTGCCTCCATTGCCCCCGCCTTCTACCTCCTGAATCAGAGTCAACGAGCCAGTAGTCGAGCCTCCGACGGCATTCGTTAACGTTTCGTTCGCACCGTTTCCGCCGCTGGTACCAGATCCGCCACTGCCGCCCTGTAGTGCGGCAGTGACCGACAAGTTACCACCGCCGGTAGAGAAGCCGGCGACCATACTCAATGAAGCGATGCCTCCGTTCCCACCGATGATACCGCCTCCCCCAGCACCACCTGCTGCAACAGCCAAGACCGTTACGGGATCCGCGGTGTTGTTGGAGGCGTTGGCCTGAGCGAAAGCTTGGCCACCATTGCCGCCGTTGCCTGCAGTACCGTTAGCGCCGCCGCTTCCGGAAATGCCAGAAGGGCCAACTTGCCCACCCACGCCGCCAAAGCCCGGACTGGCACCGGAGCCGCCTCCACCTGCAAAACCTCCATTGCCGCCCGCGCCGGTGTAGTAGTCACTGCCCCCGCCCCCGCCAGAGCCCCCAGTGGCGTATGCATCGGCGCTGGCAATACCGGAAGCGACAGTTGTGCCGATGGCCGTCGCGCTCGCTGATCCTCCAGCGCCGCCATTCCCGCCGTCTCCGCCGGCTCCGCCATTTCCACCATTCCCGCCGGACCCGCCAGTCCCGCCATTGGTGCCAGCAACATTTCCATTCCCGCCATTGCCCCCATTTCCGCCGGAACCGCCATTGCCGCCATTGCCGCCGGACGCGCCATCGCCACCGACGCCCCCGTTCGCAGTGGCGATGTTGGAAGCATCGGAACTGACGGCGCTGGCTACGGCAGAGCCGCCTGATGTGCCGCTCCCACCGGGCACTCCAGCTCCGCCAACTCCGCCGTTTCCGCCGGGACCACCCGACGAGCCGGGATTTCCCGGTACACCGGGAGCGCCACCCAAGCCAGCGGAACCGTTGGCACCCTGCGCACCCGCAGTACCGGCTACACCGGATTCAGTATCCGTCGCTGCCCAACAAGGCGCGGTACTCAGCGACATGAAAACCGCCAGACTGATCGCGGATAATTTTCCAGGTGATAAAATTTTTCTCAAGCGCATATCCCTCCCTCACACTTTCGCCTCCCGGCTCAAGAATCGATCTGTTGTCAGCAGCGAGAAGGTAATGCACCCAGCCCCCCCGCGCATTTGCCGCTCAATCGGCCTCCACGGCTCGACGCGGCACGAAATATCAGCACAGTTTATCGAAAGTATTAAACAGACTCAATATAAAAGAAGGTATATTCGAGGCCCTGAAAGGGCTGGTCCATCAGAACCGGCGGCGTCTAGCAAGCATCCCAACCCCAGCCACCAGAAATAACCCCACCGTCCCCGGCTCCGGCACATCCACCATCAAGCCATCCGCCGCCGCAAACGCATCAATCGCCGCAAAATCGCTCGCTGGCAAAACAACATCCCCGCCATTCGCCGTCTTGCCAAGGTTGCCCACGAGTTCCGTAAAGTCGTCGCCGCTCACAAGTCCGTCGTAATTGAAATCCCCTTTGTCCCAGGCGGATACCGATTTCCCGAGGTTGCTCGCCAAAATGGTGAAGTCATCCCCGGTGACCAGTCCATCAAGATTCGCGTCCCCGTAAAGCGTGTATTTAATTTCAATCTGCCCCGACGAAAGCCCGGTCACAACGCCATCTTTTCCATCCGCATATCCCAATCCATACCCGCTGGCTACTGCCGATGTGTCGATCCCAATCCCATTCCAACTCCCGCTGGCGTATCCGCTCGTCAGATACCCGCGAATCGTCGAAACCGGATCAGACCCGCTGTAATCAATGATGATGTGGTTGTTCGTCAAATCGAGCGCGCCGCCGGTGTTGATCGTCAGTGATGAAAGCGTCTCCCCCCGGTCCCCGATGCTAGTTGCACTTTCCCGCTGCTACCGATGGTCAGTGAGTTTTTGCTCGGAAGCCCTTGAGCTGCTCCCACAACCAGCTTGCCGCCGGAAACCGTCGTCGCGCCGGCATACGTATTCGCGGCATCCAGCACCAGCGTCCCGCTCCCGCTCATGGTGATCCCGCCGCTCCCACCAATCGCCCCCGATATCTGTAGCGACGTCCCCGAAGTCGCCACCATAATCCCGGTATTTGTATTCAACGTCACTGGCGCCGAGATGAAATGACTCCCGCTACTGTCGTTGATCGTGGAATTGCTGCTCCCATTATCCATCACCAGCATTCCGCCGCTTCCCGCCGCCAGTGTGTACGAATGAGCATTGCTAAACGTGAGCGATCCGACAGACCAGCTATCATCCAGAGTAACCGTTGCCGCCGCGGTGATGGCATCCCAAACGTCGCGCTCGCCCCGGCAAACTGAGGAATATTCCCACTGCTCCATTTGCCCGGCGTCGCCCAGCTCCCGCCCCCGGTCGCCGACCAGGTCCCCGCGACCGCCAGCGTCGAATCGATGAAACTGCTCGAATCGCTGACGGAAAGCCGTGTATAACCATTGACCTGGCCGTACGACGCGTTGAACGTCGTCGCATTGATCGTCGTCCCAAAATCCGTCACGCCCGCCAGATAGGTCGTTCCATTCTCGGTCAAAAATAACCCGCCGCCGCTGTCCCCGGGTGAAGAAGCCCCTTCCAATGATAGAAGCGTCGTTCCCCCCATCGCGCTGATCGACGGATCGCCCGGCTCGTCAAAGTCGGTGAACATCAAATTGGAACTGAAGTTCGACAACGAAATAAGCGACCCGGTCCCGGTCGTGACCGTCTGGTTTCCAAACGCGTCGATCACATTTTGAATCCCCAGGCGCAGTCCCGAAGGTATTCGTCGAATATCCCGTCGAGCCCGTCCCCGTATACCCATATCCCACCATCGTCGCCGTTTGGGTCGTCTCAGTCGGCATCGCGCTGGTGTAAAGCGGCGCAGGCGCAACCGACGTAATCGGCGTATTTAACTCAATCAGCGCAAGATCGTTCCCTTGTGACGAGTCGAACGTCCAACCCGGTTCAACAAACACCGCCTTCACCGAATCCGGTCCAGGCAAAGATGCAGCGGTCGCTCCCTGTCCGAAAGAAATGCTCGACACCGCGTAAGTCGGAAAGCTGGTTACATCATTCTGCGTGACAGCATGCGCCGCCGTCAAAACCCACCCCGGCGCGATGAGCGTCCCCGATCCCGCTATCCCCGGGCCATTGATATAAACATATCCGGATGAAGCATACTGCGGCTCCGCCCCAAGATTTGCGTAATCAGTTTGATTGGCCCCGTCTGGAATGGTCGCTGCCCGTACCGTCCACGTACCGATACTCACAGCGCTAGCGGCCGCGAAAATCGCCCGCATCCGGTGGCTCAAACAGACGGCCATCACTTCTCCTCTATCTCCGTGCCTTCCAACGATAGCCCATTTTTAGCCCCAGGCAATAAAAATCCAGACCGGTTTTGAGCGCAGGGCCGCTACCGTTATCCAATAACTGATTTAGATACGGATACTTATGAGGGTTATGCACGAGAGTTCGCTGCACAAGGCTGGAATCACAAAATTGCGGCCATTATCGCCAGCGAAACACGCTCAGGATATTCGAAAAATCATCCGTCCAGACGCTGCTTCTGGAGGCCGCCGGAAGGCTCTTCCATCGCGCATCTTTCCGCTGCGCCGCAAATGCCTCTCCCGATTTCGCCACAATCACCCACTGCGACGCCGACTTCCCCTCAGCCGCCTGCTCCGGGCTGACATCCAGATCATTCTGATATATCCCCACGCACCCGGCATCAGCAACCAGCGCCGAACAGACCGGCAGCAGATCCAGATACATATTGGAAATATGAATCGCCAGAACCCCGCCGCCGGCCAGCTTGTCCGTATAAATCCGCATCGCCTCCCGCGTCAGCAGATGCACCGGAATCGCATCGCCGCAAAACGCATCAAGCACCAGCACATCGCAAGAATGGCTCGGCGCATCCCGCAGGGTCAATCGCGCATCCCCCATCACGATCCGAACTCTAGCTCCGCGATCTTCCGCCGATCGAAGAAATGAAAAATATCCCGAATCCTCCGCCACCCACCGCACAGCCGGATCAATCTCGTAGTAAGTAAGCTCAGTACCGCGACCCGCATAAGCCGCCAAACTCCCCACGCCAAGCCCAACCACTCCAATACGATTCGCTTCTCCCGCAGCCGAGCGCTGCACCAAAAGCTGCCCAATCGGCCCAGTCCGATGGTAATACGTCAAACCGGTCGTCGGCTGCGAAGGCATCCCATCTTGCCCACTCACAAACTCCCGCCCATGCACCGTCGTCCCATGATACAGATCATTGAACGGCCCATCCGGATTCCGCACAACCCGATGAATCCCAAAAAAACTCCGCCGAATCGCCAGCACTTCCCCCTTCGCCGCCCCCAGCCCAGCCACAAAGAAAAGCGCCACCAGCGCCGCCAAAATCGTGGCCGTCGCCGAATCGCCGTCCCCGCCACCATCACCGCTACGCCCAGCGCGATCATCCGCAGCGAAGTCGAATCATGTCCAAGAATCGCCATAACCCCGCGCGGCATACCCCACGCAAGCACAAGCGCCGCAATCGGCAAAATCACATCCAAAGCCCGGCGACTCCACAGGCTCCTGCCCGCAATCAATTCGGCTCGCGGGCATAATGCACAAGCAGCCACCAGCGCAATCGGATATTCCACCGCACTCTGAAAAATCACCGGCGCTACCAGCGCATTAAACAATCCCCCAAGCACGCCCCCCAGCGACATCGTCAAATAGAAATCAGTAAGCCGAAGCGCGGACGGCCGATCTTTCGCCAGTTCCCCATGACACACCATCGACGAAACAAACAGCGCGGCAAGATGCAACGCCAGCACCATCCAAACCGGCTGCCCAACCCGCCCGAGCATGAAAAGCGCCACCCCCAGCACCACCACCGGCTGCAAACGAATCATGAGCCGGTGCGAAACCAGCGGCCGCGAAGCAAACACCAGAATAAAGCTCAGCAGATACAGCGCCAGCGGCACAATCCAAAGCAGCGGAACCGCCGCGATATCAGTCGTAATGAAAGTCGTCGTCCCCAGCAGCAAACTAGACGGAATCATCGCCAGCAAAATCCATCGCACGCGCCGGCGGTACAGTGATCTTCTCAATCGCCACAACGCGCGTAGCCTCTTTCGCCGGCCCAATGAACAGCGCACAGCATCCCACCAATGCGATCAACCCAAAATATCCGCTCGACCAAAGCTGGCTCTGATCCGCCAAACGCATCAGCGGCTCAATCACCGTCGGATATCCAAGCAGGCAACCATGCTCCCCAGATTGCTCGCCGCATAAAGAAAATACGGATCGCCGCTGGCCGGATGTCCCGAAGACGAAAACCACCGCTGCAAAACCGGCGCGGTGCTGGCCGCCGCGAAAAATGGCAACCCCACTCCGATCGGCAACATCGCCAGCAGCCAGAAAATCGGATTACGTCCGGCAGGCGGCTGCCACCCATGCGGAATCGCCACCGGCAGCGCCGCCACCACCGCGATCAGCACGATCAGTTGCACCTTCGATTGCCGCCGAATCCCCAAGCCACTTGATCGACCAATGCCCATACGCATAAGCCGCCAGCAAGAGCGCCTGAAAACTCACCATGCACGTATTCCAAACCGCCGGCGTCCCGCCCAGCAGCGGAAGCACCATCTTCGCGAACATCGGCTCAGCCAGAAACAGCAACCCCGAACTGCAAAACAAAGTAAAACAAAACAGCGGCACAATCACCGGCTGGCACAGCGCGGCAAAGAAACACGCGCCCCGGCGCATGCAAAAGCGATGCGTCCACCGAACCATCCGTCACATCCGATATATCGGCCGATTCTCCCCCGGAATTGCCAAGCGGCCTGCCGAGTGAACCCGGCAGGCCGCATAGTGCGTTCTAATGTTGAAAACAGCTGAATATAAGGCTTACGCCAGCGTCCCAAGCTCCATCTCGTGCAATCCCTTCCCGCTCGGAACCATCGGATACACATGCTCGTTCGGCTCAACGCGGAAATCCACCAAAACCGGACCCTTGTGGTCCAGCATCTCCTTCACAACCTTCGGCACGTCCGCCTTATCCTCACACCGAATCCCGCGAATGCCAAACGCTTCCGCCACCTTCGCAAACGGCGGATTCTTCATCGCCGCGCTGCTGTAGCGCTTCTGATAGAACAAATCCTGCCATTGCTTGATCATCCCCTGAAAATCATTGTTCAGGATCGCGATCTTCACCGGAATGTTGTACTCAGCAACGGTCGCCAGTTCCGACAGTGTCATCAAAAAGCTCGCATCGCCGTCGATGTCGATCACAACCTTCCCTGGGCTCCCAAGCTGAGCGCCCATCGCGCTCGGCAATCCATATCCCATCGTCCCCAGCCCGCCGCTCGTGATCATCTGCCTCGGATTCCGCCAGCGATAGAACTGCGCCGCCCACATCTGATGCTGACCCACGCCGGTCGTGATGATCGCGTCCCCATTCGTCTGCCGGTTGATCTCCTCGATCACATACTGCGGCTTGGCCGTCGGGCTGTCATCCAGATAATGGAACGGATATCGCTGCTTCCACGCATTGATCTGCGCCCACCACGCATTCCGATCGCGATGCTCGATCAGCGGAACCATCGCTTCCAATGAAGCCTTGGCATCGCCCACCACCGGCACATCCACATCCACCGTCTTGCTGATGCTGCTCGGATCGATGTCGATGTGAATGATCTTCGCCTTCGGCGCAAACGTAGCCAGATTTCCCGTCACCCGATCGTCAAACCGCGCCCCGATGCTGATCAGACAATCACAATCCTGCACCGCGTAATTTGCCGTCGCCGATCCGTGCATCCCCAGCATAAACAGGGCTCGCGGATCAAGCTCATCAAATGCACCTAATCCCAGCAGAGTCGTGGTGCACGGAATATTTCCCTTTTGTGCGAGCTTGCGCAGCGCAGCCGAAGCTCCGCTGATGATCGCACCGCCGCCGACATACAGAATGGGCTTTTCGCTCCGGTTAATCAGTTCCGCCGCCTCCTGCACCTGCCGCGTATGCGCCGCCATATACGCGGTCTTCCGCTTCTGAATATGCGGCCGCGGCGCATCTTCGACCTCACGCGTACAAATATTCGTCGTGACATCCTTCGGCAGATCGATCAGCACCGGCCCGGGCCGCCCGCTCGTCGCCACCAAAAACGCCTCGTTAACAATTCGCGGCAGCTCGTGCACATCCTTCACCAGGTAATTCCACTTCGTACAGGGCCGCGAAATCCCCGTCACATCCGCTTCCTGGAACGCGTCGTTGCCAATCACCTTCGTGGCAACCTGCCCGCTGAAAACCAGCAGCGGAATCGAATCAAGCTGCGCCGTCGCCAATGGCGTAATCGTATTGGTCGCCCCCGGCCCGCTGGTGACAATGCAAACGCCCGGCTTCCCGGTCGCCCGCGCATACCCATCCGCGCAATGCCCGCTTCCCTGCTCGTGCCGATTCAAAATGAACTTCGCAGGCGTGCGATAAAGCTGATCGAACACCGGCAGGATCGCTCCCCCCGGATATCCAAACATCACTTCCACCTTGTGCTGCTGGATCAGCATCTCGTGGAAAATCTGTGCCCCCGATTTGCCCTTATACTTGGCCTTTGAATCGGCGACAGTCACCTTTGCGTCTGATTGAAGCGTTGCCATAAGAATCTCTCTCAGTTGTAGTTAATTTATCTGGAAGAAAATAACGCGGAGGTGGGCCGGTTGTGCCAGCAAGGCTGGCCGCCAGACCGGCCTAACGTACGACTACCGTAAGCTGCCGAAGAATCAGGTTAGAACTTGCCATAACGCTCAAAATCCTACGATATTCACGCGTTATCGTCAATCTTTTTGCCATCCCTTAGATTTCGGCCAAATTCGGTGATAAATCACACATTTTCACCTCAATCCCAGGCTGGCGGATGCGTTCCATCATCCCCTCCGCGGCATCAGAATCCTCAGCCAATGTAAACAGCGTGCTCCCGCTCCCACTCATCCGGACGATCTGCCCAACCTGCCGCTCGATGCTCAACCGAAGCTCGCCCAACTCCGGACAAAGCGAAAACGCCGGCGCTTCCAGATCATTCCGCAGGAGCGGCAACAATTCCTTCGCCGGCAACCGCTCCCAAACCTTCCAGTCCGGCTGCCGCTCAATCGCATCATTCGATCCCAATCTCATCTCATCAAACCGCCGGTAAACCGCCGGTGTGGACATATGCATCTTCGGAAAAATCAGCACCGCAACCTTCGGCTTCGGAGGCCCAATAGGCATCACCCGCTCGCCGCGCCCCGCACAAACGCTGCTCGGCCCATGTAAAAAAAAAACAATATCACTCCCCAGCCGCGCCCCGATTTCCGCAAGCTGATTCGTGGAAAGATTCAGCCCCCAAAGCTGATTAAATCCCCGCAATGCAAACGCCGCATTAGAACTTCCCCCGCCCAGCCCGCCTCCCATGGGGATTTTCTTATGCAACAGGACTTCAGCCCCCAACTGCGGCCGTCGCATCGCCTCCCCCGCGCACACGATCAAATTCATTCCATCCACCGGAACATCCGCTCGATCGCATCTCAGCCTCACCCCCGGCTCGCGCGAATTCTCCATCTCAATCGTGTCATTTAACCCCACCGTACACATCCAGCTCAGCAGCGGATGAAACCTGTCCGCCCCGAGCGGCCCAATGCGCAAATGCAGATTGATCTTTGCCGGCGAAAGTATTCGCATCCCGATTCGTTTTATTTCCCGCGGTACAAACCTTTTTCACAGCTCAGTGCAAACCCCTCCACGCACGCCTTCAAATCCTCCCACTTCTGCCGGATCTGGTCCGCCTCCTCCGCATCCACCTGCTGATCATCTTCAAGCGATTCCGTAATAGCATCCAACAGTTCGCTGAAATCCCGCACCATCGTCCGCGTCTCGTCAAAGATCGTTGCTCCCGCGCTCTTGCGCAGATCGGGAACCGGATTCGCCGCGAAAAATCCCCCAGCCTCATTGCATAACCACCGGATCAGCCGGATGTCTTTCGTCAGTTGATACATCTCCCGAACCCGGTCCAGCGGATTCTTCGCCCCCGACGCTTCCGGGTCCATCTGCTCTGCAGGCGCCTCGCACCATTTGTAAACCAGCGCAGCCGAAACCTTGAGACCGGCGGCCACCGCCTTGACTCCCAATTCATCCACCGCGCTCCGGATGACTTCATGCGATTTCATAACCCGAATTGTAGCCTCTGGCGGCAAGACGTATATTAGATATAAATTCCGAAATATTTAAAGGAGTCAGCATAAAAACCCTTTTGGCTCTATTTTTCGCACTTTCGTTGTTTCTTGGCGGTTGCACTCATCAAGATTCGACCGAGTTCAGGGACCCTGACACGCAACTTGATCAGAGCGGTCATTTCGTGAAGTCTATTGTCTTCAAGGGTTACTCCTGTACTCAGTATAAAGGGCGTTACGGGGTGTATGTCATAGTTATTCCCGCCCACCCCATTAAGGAGGGCACTTCATTTGTGATGAAGTGCGTCGTCTTCGAAGGTTACTATCGCACATAGTATGAGGGCCTCGATGGACCGTTTGTTATTATTGGCTCACGCCCTCCAGAATGGATCGAGGGAGACCAGGAACTTTTCAGGGTTATTTCAAGCATGGCGGTAGTTCCGTGAATCGTTGTGGCCCTTGCAATTAAAAAGGAATTCTTGATAACGCGATGACGTTCGCTTCACCGGTTTATATTTTTCTAACCCTCAAAAAGCCCATGGCCTCGCTCAGAAACGTCTGGAGGAATCAAATGTCTCCTAAATCAATCGGCCGCCACATTTTCTGCATCGCCTTGTTATTCGCACTGGCCCGCGCGTCCGCCGATGTCCCATCCACCCAGCCTGCCGGCCCCAAAGATGCCTTCAGGGAATATCTCTCCGATCTCTCTCAGGGTAAATCCGATGCACTCCCCGATCTCTGCCAGGCCACTCAACCCGAATCCCGTTCCCTCGTCCAGGATTTCCAATCCATCGCCAGGGCCATCAGCCAATTGCGGGCTGCGACCGCGAAAAAGTTCGGCCCCGATTCCGTCGAAATGATCATGCCCCAAATGGCTTCTCCCGACAGCGTCGACGGGATGACCGAAACCGATCAGCCTGATGGAACTCTCCTCAGCGGCCCCGAAGCCGGCTCAATCCAGATGGTGAAATCCGACGGACACTGGAAGCTCAACATGGATTGGCTTCGCCACAGCCCCGAATTCCCAGCCTCGGGAAGTTATTTCAAGCAACTGGCCGGAGCCATCCAGCGCACAGCTGATGACATTAATAACGGCAGGCTCGATTCTCCCCCAGCCGCCATCGAAGCCCTCCGCGCCCGCCAGGACGGCATCCCCGACAGTTCCCCGGCCACCGAGCCGACGACGCAGCCCCCAATACAGCCCCCGAACCAGCCATGACATGGCACAAACCAAGCAGCAAATCCAATCGCTCTTAGCCGACGCCGGCGCCACCCCGCGCCACCGCCTCGGCCAGAATTTCATGATCGATGCCAACCTCGTCCGCATCGTCGCCGAAGCCGGCATGATCGCGCCCGGCGATCTAATCATCGAAGTCGGCCCCGGCACTGGAACCCTGACCGAAGAACTCCTCCAGCACGCCCAAGTCCTGGTAGTAGAAATCGATCACGCCCTCGCGGATTTATTGCGAAACCGCTTTGCGGCATCCGGAAATTTCGAGTTAATCGAAGGCGATGCCCTCGCCGCCAAGCACGAACTGAACGAACGGCTATTGAATTCCGTCCGCCAGGCCAAGCAAGCCGGCCGCACCGTCCGGCTAATCTCAAATCTCCCCTACAACATCGCCTCACCCCTGCTGATCGAATTACTGATCGCCGGCGTCGATGTGCTGGCCTGCACAGTTCAGAAAGAGGTCGCCGACCGCCTCCGCGCCACCCCGAATTCCCCCGAATACGGAACCCTCTCCATCATGGTTCAATTGCTATCGCGAGTGGAAATGCTGAGAACCCTCCCCCCGCAAGCCTTCTGGCCAAGGCCAAAGATCGATTCAGCCTTAGTGCGATTAACCCGGGAAGATCGTCTGGGAAACCAAGCTGCGGAGTTAGGCACTTTCGTTCGGCGAATCTTCTCCGCCCGCCGAAAAACCCTACGCAATGCGGTCGCCCTGGCCAGCGGCGACGCGGAAAAACTCCTCGCATCCGTCGGCATCAATCCGAAAGATCGCCCGGAATCTGTTTCTCCGGAAGATTTTCTGCGGCTCTTAAACGCCTCGCAAAAGAGCGGCGTCAGAAAGTAACAATCTTCTCTGCCTCCGCGAACTCCGCGCCTCCGCGTGCAAAAATCCTCAATTCGCCGAAGCCTGCCGAGCCAATAAACTTGGCGGAAGAATGCTCGCCATCACCGAAGTATTCACCTTCGACTCATCCACACCCGCCGCATCCGTCGGATCAATCACCCGAAGGCTCAACTGAGGATCATCCGATGTGCGCCCATTCACTCCAACAAACTGCCCCATCAATCCCGTGATCTTCGGATCGCTGGTCCGCACATATATCTCGGTTCGACCCGTAGCCGGATCAACCAGCCGGTACAACGTTCCGCCGCCTACTTGCAGGCTCGAGGGCTGAAGCTGCCCAACCGCCACGAAGACCTGGATCTGAGACTGCTTCAATCTCTCCGCCAGTTCCTCCTGCTCAGCCTGAAGTGCAAGCTGCCGCGCAGTGGCCAACTTCTCCAGCCGCTGAATCTCCACAAGCTTCGCCTTGTTATCCAATCGCGCCTTCAGCGTCGCCAGCCGGATATTCACCACGCTCTTCAGTTCCTCCGAAAGCGTCGTGCTGCTGGCAATCGACTGATACTTGGTCATCAAATCGTCAATCGGCTGCGAATCCAAAGGCTGCTTGCTCATCGTGGAAAATGTCGCTTCATACTGGGAGAACAATTCCTCATCGCTCGGCGGCGGGGCGGCGGCAACTGCCGGCTGCGTCGCCGGAGCCGCACTTGCAACTGAAGATGATGGATTGGTTGTCGGCGCTGCCATAACCGCAGCCGGAGACGGCGCGGTCGTCGGCGCCTGAGTCACAATCGTTCCCGCTGCTTCAGCCGTCGGAGCAGCCGTCTTGATCACAGCGCCCGTCTTCTGGCTATTCACCGCCGTCAAATCCGGCTTACCCGAAGGCAACATCGGCGTCGCAGTGGTTGGCGTCGAGGTATCCGCAACCGCCGTTTGCGCGATCGTCACGTATTGCTTGTTGATGTACAGATACGCCGTTGCCGGTGGCTTGATCTTGAGATAATTATCTTCCTTGCCAATGATCTCCACCTGATCGCCCGAATTCAGCCGCGTCTGCACGGTCGTCTTCATCGCGTTGACCAGGCTGCCCGCCCGAACGTTCACGTTGTTGCTGTTGATCTTCCCGGTCGTCCCGTTGGGGCTTTGATCCACCAGCACCGCGCCAACATATGAATAGCTGTTGGCCGGCGGAACGATCTTCAGCCAGTCAAACTTGATCCCCACAACAGTAACCGCCGTCCCCTTCGCCAGCGTCTGCGTGGGATAATATCCCTCGCCCGGCCCGCTGCGGACGTAAACCGAATCGACATTCACAACGCCGTCGATCTGGTATTTGGAATTAGCAACCGTTGGTTGCGGAACAGCATCCTGCGCCAGTGCTCCCGCGACAGGAACAACCGACAACGTGATGGCTACGAGAAGAGTTCGGAAGGACATTGCGGCACCTCCATGTGCGAATGGGCAATCCATTAAACCGGCCGCTCAAATTACGTCCGGTAGAGTTTTCTAATTGTCAAAAGATATCGTCCTCTGCGCAAAAGTAAAGGGGGAGATGAAGCAGATCCGCCTCCAATAAAGATTGCGGGCAACGTTCCTGAACTCCGGCAGGCTTATAAAACCAATTCCACCTTATACCCCCGCGAAGCTCCCAACCAGAGTCTAATAAGCCAGAGAAACAAAGGAACTTCCATGAGCGGGCGTTTTTCCTGTAATCGTTGCCAAAGCCACAAGGTGAGAAGGATAAGTCTCGCCACCGACCTCCATGAATGGCAATGTCAGGACTGTGGCGATTCGTGCAAACATCCCTGCCATTCCAAGGCTGCCTTCCCAAAATTGGATACTGTGGTAGGCCTGATGGTTCTAGCGACGCTGACGTGCCTGGCTCTCTGCTGCCTGACCTGAATCGCAGGCAACCGGCGCTGTGGCGACGGAGATTACAACTGGCACTGCGCCGCTTCCCCCAATCGCTCAATGAACGTCCCCCCCAACATCGCAGCCCGCTCCGGACAAATAATCGCCGGACGATACGTCAACCCCACCGACAACCCCTTCCCCAGCGTCGTCGTGGTGAACACCATCGGCGTCATCGGTCCCGTCGGCGCTATCCGAATATAATCCAGCAAATGCTCCCCATGATATTTCGCCGGCCAGCAGCGATTCAGATTGACGTTTGAATTTGCCCCCGCCAGCGACACCCGCTTGCGATACAGTTCGATCATCCCATCCCGCGACAAACATTTCCCCGCGATGAGTCCCGCCAGCATCCGGAAACTGCTCGCCAGCGGCAACCCGCCCAGCTTCTGATGTCGCGTCTGCCTCGCCACCGAAGCCAGTAGTGCTCGCCAATCCTCAAGATGTTTCGCCCGCGCAAATGCTGGTGAATCCAAGCAGCAGATCGAACACATCGCCCAGCGGCCTCCCCGCGCTCGGCCGCAGATCGACAATCGTCCCAACAGCCAGATCGCGCCGCCGCAATTTCCGCCGCGCCGGAACATGCTCATCACACACCTGCGCAATCGCCGCGAGGAAAACATCATTCACCGTCGCCCCCGCACTCCGCGCCGCCAGACAGATTCGATCGATCAACCCCTCCGGCGTATTAAAAAGCTCAAACCGCTGCGTCATGTCCTGAAATTTCTCCCGGTCCTCGATACGCCGGATGCGCCGGAACTGGCAATGCCATCGCACCGACGACACCAGCGCTTCCGCCGCCCCATACCCATCCCGATGCGGACCAAACAGCGACAGATATCCCCCGGCATGAAGCCTCACCGGCCGCTTCGTCGCCGCCGGCGGATCGAACTGATGCACAAACCATTCCCGCATCAGCATCCGGATCGACGCGCTGTCCGCCACCCAATGCTGATAACAAACCCCCATCCAGTAATGCCCGGCTTCCTGGATCAAAAACGGCCGGAACGGCACGCCCCCAAACGCCTCGAATGGCCGGTTCATCTCATCCGAAATCCATTCATCCAGTTTCGTTCCCTCAGGGCAGAGCATCACTCCATGCGTGTTCGCCTCGCCGTTGAGGCATCGATAATGATACGAGTTATCCGAAACGCAGAGCGCCCCCAGATTCAAACCTTCCAGCGCATCAATCCAAGCCTCGCGCGATGCCGCGAGATCAGCCCGCCCGCCGATTTTGATCACCTGCGCGCCGTTGTACGGATGCATCTCATCCCATTGCCGCGCCAGCCGCTGAAAGATATTAAATTTTGCCGGGTGATTGTGATGCCAGACCGGACGCACAGCGGCGGGGGACTGCCGCTTCAAATGCGGCGGTTGATCTGTCTCGGATGGCGAGTTCAACCTGTTATGCATGAGATCTGCCGGTCTACGATGCGTCGGATGCCGGGCGTGTTGCTCTTTGGACCCGATCCCGCGCCGCGTCCCACTCAGGACCGGCGGGCGGAACCTCGATCCAGATCATATCGACGTGCCGGTCATCCGCTTCACGCAGGGCCGAATACAGCCGCCGCGCGTATTCCGCGGCATCGGACGGCAATTCCATAATCGCGTCACGATCGGCCCACTGCGGCAACTGCGCCGCCATTGCTGATCCATGAATTATCAGAAATATCGCTTTTCTGCCAAGCTGATACTCAAAAATAGTTGAGAAAAGATTTCTTTCCCCCAGCGCATCCTCTCGCGCAAACCGAAACGCCGGCGTCACCGGCGCATAATGAATCGCCTGTTGCCCCGGACTTTTTACTGCTGAAGTGACCGCCGCCAAAGGGTCATGAATCTCAACCGGCCCAACAATCTCCTCCAGCCGCTCGCGCCCCACGCTCCCTAGCCGAAGAATCGTCGGCTTCGAGGAAGTCAGGTCAATCACCGTCGATTCGATCCCCACCCGGCAGGGCCCCCCATCTAGGACCAAATCCACCGCATCCCCCAAATCCCGCCGCACATGATCCGCCGTGGTAGGGCTCACCCGAGTTGATCGATTCGCGCTCGGCGCAGCCACCGCCCCGTCAAATTCCCGCAAGAGCTCGCCGGCCAGCGGATGATCCGGACACCGAATCCCCATTGTCGCCAAACCCGCCGTCACCGCCGGCACGATTTGATTCCCCTTTGGCAAAACCATCGTCAGCGGCCCAGGCCAAAAGGCCCGAGCCAGACGTTCTGCAGATTCCGGCCAAGCTCCCACATAACGCCTGGCCACCCCCTGATCCACAACATGAACAATCAGCGGATTAGTCGCCGGCCGCCCCTTCACAACGAAAATCTTCGCCACAGCCCCAGGATTCGTCGCATCCGCGCCAAGGCCATAGACGGTCTCCGTGGCGAACGCCACGAGCCCTCCATGCCGCAGAATCTCAACAGCCTTGCGAATCTCCGGGCGCGGCTCGATGGGCATGGCCCACGATCTTAATGATGATCATCATGGAAATCATGGTGGTCGTCATGATGGTCCCAACCGCCATGATCGTCCGGATGTCCAACCAGACAACCAGGCGTGTACGCCAAAAGAATCCCCAAACCCAGGAGACAAATAATAATTCGCATCGAAATTCTCATAACCAGAAGCTAAACCAATTACGATCGCGCGGGAACGGACAAAAACCCCAAATACGGCCGGTTTGCGGGTCATTTCTTTGGTTCCGTGAATCCCTGCTCCTCCAGCCATCGAATGGCCTTAGGTCCATCCGAGCAAATCAGAAAAACTTCCTGCACCGTCCCGGTCCCCACATACAGACACTTCAGCCCCGCTGGCGTTTGATATTGAAACTTAAAGCTCAGCGACCCCTTCCCCCGCCGAACCTTAATCCGCCCCGGCACAATTCGCGAAACAAACGGACATTGCGCCACGATCCGGTCCAGAATCACATCCAACCCCGCCACGCGCCCATGTTGCCGTTTGATTCGCCCGAACTTCATGATCGAGCCATTAGAATCCATTTGAAGCGGATATAAAGGGAGGTACGGCATTCAATAGCCGCTTTTCATCTTCGATCCGTTGCCCTACGATTTCCCACAAGGAGTTATTATTTATGGAACATCCACCGTTAAAGATTGGCCAGCACGCCCCGGATTTCGAACTCATGAATCAGGATAAAAATAAGGTCAAACTTTCCGACTATCGCGGCAAGCGAAAAATCATTCTCCTCTTCTATCCCATGGATTTCAGCCCCGTCTGCACCGAAGAGCATTGCACCTTCGGCCCAGAACTCGGCCGCATCGCCAAGGACGACGAAACCGTAGTCTTCGGCGTCAGTTGCGACAGCCCCTTCTCCCATGCCGCCTTCCGCAAGCAATACAGCATCCCCTACGACCTCCTCTCCGACCCAACCCGCAAGATGGCCAAAGCCTACGGCATGTGGGCCGGCGAAGAACCATACAACTGCACCAAGCGCGGCACAGTCATCATCGCCAAAGACGGCAAAATCGCCTTCTACCAGGAACAGGGAATGAAAGACCCGCGCTCCGTCAACGCGCTGGAAAAAGCATCGCTCATCGCCGACGAACTAACCAACCGCGCCGACGAATTCGGCGTCAGCGTGTGAAGAAAATGCCGATTGCCAAGCGCAAATGAAAGACATGTATTCCATTCGGCATTTGGCAATCGGCATTCGGCACTAGCTCAAAAATGCAAATCGGCCCAATCAACCTATCCTCTCCCTTCGTCCAGGCCGGCCTGGCCGGTTACAGCGATCGCGCCATGCGCCTCGTCGCTCGCCGCCGCGGCTGCGCCTACGCCGTCACCGAAGCCCTTCTCGACGTCATCCTCTGCAACGGCGGCGAAGGACTCCGAAAATCCATCGACATCAATGGCGAAGATCATCCCATCGCCGGCCAAATCATCGGCAGCGAACCCGAAATCATGTCCGACGCCGCGTCGATCATGGCCGGCGCAGGCTACGACGTGATCGACCTCAATTTCGCCTGTCCCGTGAAAAAAATAAAAAACAAAGCGCGCGGCGGCCACATGCTCCTCGACGTCCCCCGCGCCCTCTCCATCATGAAGACAGTCCACGATCGTATAACCGATCGCCCGCTCACCATCAGCCTCCGCCGCGCGCTTCGACGATTCTCCCGAAGCCGAAGATCGCTTTTTCGAAATTATCGAAACCGCGTGGTCCCTCGGCTTCGCAGCCGCCCGCGTCCACGCCCGGACAGTGGAGCAAAAATATTTCGGCTCCGCCCGATGGCCATTCCTCGCCGACCTGAAACGCCGTTATCCAGCAAAAACCATCTTCGGCAGCGGCGACGTCTTCACCGCCGCCGACGCCGTCCGAATGTACCGCCAGACTGGCGTCGATATGGTCTGGATCGCCCGCGGAGCCATCGGAAATCCCTGGATTTTCCAGCACGCAGCCCAACTGCTCGCGGACCCAGCCGCCGAAATCCTCCCCCCAACCATCGCCCAGCAGCGCGAAGCCCTCATCGACCATTTCCAAATCGCGATGGAAATCCACGGCGAATCATTAGCCGGCCGCCGAATGCGAAAAATGGGAATCAAATACAGCCGCTTCCACCCCGAAGCCGCGGAAGTGAAGCACGAATTCATAGCAGTCCACAGCCTGCGCGATTGGCAAAACGTGCTAAATCGCTGGTACGCGAACAACGGCCCAGGCGTATGGCCCGATGCCAACGCCGCAGACGAAGTAAACTCCTGCGAACCGGCAACTCAAGCCAACTGATATGTCCCGCAGCGCACCCCGAAACCGATTAGCCAAACACCTCCCCGACGAATGGCGGGAATTCCTCGTCGCCCACGGCGCCCCCAAACGAAAATACACCGCAGTCTGCCGCGCAACCCTCACCGGCGGCCGGGTCATCGACGATCTCGTCATCGAAGAAGGATGGATCATCGCCCTGGGCAAAGCCGGCCTAAGCGGCATCTTCGAACAACGAATCGATTTCGATCCGCGCACCATCCTGGAACTCGAATTAATCCAAGTGATCTAATTTCCGAAGACCGTCAAACAATAAAGCCCACGGCGCTGCCGTGCGGAATCTTACCGACCCAAGCACCAGAAAAGAGGCTTGTCATAAATCCCAAGCAGAATGGCAAAAAGTTCCAGGTGAGAACTAAATCAAGAGTTCCGGACGGCTCAGGTCGCGACGTTCCCGTCTTCACTCCGCAACTTCATTTCAGCCACCAACATTGTCAATGAGATTACCAGGGTGATCAGGGTCGGAACATACATGGCCAAAACCGCAACATCGAATAAAGATCGCCTGCCATAGAGGAAGCGCGGCACTGCCGTCCAGTCATTTGACTTGCCGGTGACATTTGCGATTGCGGATGGATTTTCAACTACGGCGGAAGACGCGATAAGTTCCTTGTACTTGGAAATTGCGACGCCCTCGTCTGCCGCGTCTCGAATACTTATAATTACAGGGGTGAAAAGGAGTCGCAATCGTAG
The DNA here is from genome assembly GCA_963773725.1 of uncultured Phycisphaerales bacterium. Lineage (GTDB taxonomy): Bacteria > Planctomycetota > Phycisphaerae > Tepidisphaerales > Tepidisphaeraceae > PALSA-1353. The sequence goes on along the minus strand of CAVZCA010000002.1, from coordinate 1,590,106 downwards.
TTGATATGCAAATCAGGACGCTTCCGGCCAATCTCCGTCGTCGAGCATTTCTGTGGGTGACTGTGCTCATGAACGAAGAGAATATCAAAACATTCGGGAGTCTCCGATAGCGTGGCGCGAACGCCGCAGGGGCTCCTCCGCCCAAAATCACCCACCCGTCCTCCGCGGAACACTCCGCCGGCTCACATCCGCCCCAAACGTCTGATTATGTCCAACCTGCTTCGAAGCCGCGAATGGAAGATTAGACTTCTTCTGCCCCGTTGGCGTCAGCTTATCCAATAGCCCACCCAGCGCCTGCGGCTTAGCCAGCGATTCCTTCAAATTCTTAAACCCGCTCGATTCCACCTTCGGTCCCGCCGCCGGCGTCGCATTGGAAACCTTATGCGCCACCATCGCCGCCGCCGATGCAGCCGACTTCGCCGGGTCGATCCCATGCGCCGCCGGAGCAGCCGATGCCGGCTTGGATTCTGAACTCTTCTTGGAATTTCCCTGCGGCTTCGCCGCTTTCTTTTGGTTCGCCATACCCGCCATGTTACCCGAAACCCACCCGGATTACAGGCTGTCGAGCCTCTGCTGCTTATCCAGCTCCAGCAGGGCATCAATGAGCGGATCAAGAATTCCCTGAAGAATCTGATCGAGATTGAAATTCTTCTCCCCGCCCCCTTCGCCGCCAAGCCGGTGATCAGTACACCGATTCTGCGGAAAATTATACGTTCGAATCCGCTGGCTCCGATCCCCGCTTCCCATCATCGCCTTCCGCGCGCTGGTCACGGCCGCATGCTGCTTCGCCCGCTCCGCCTCATACAGCGTCGCCCGCAACAGCGCCCACGCCCGCTCCTTATTTTGCGTCTGGCTCTTGTGCTCCGTCATCTTAAACTGCAACCCCGACGGCTTATGCAAAATCCGCCACCCCGTCTCCACCTTGTTCACGTTCTGCCCGCCCGGCCCGCCGCCCCGGCATCCAAATTCCTCCACATCCTTCGGATTGATATCGATCTTCACATCCGGCAACTCCGGCAAAATCGCCACCGTCGCCGCGCTCGTATGAATCCGCCCCTGCGCCTCCGTCTCCGGAACCCGCTGCACCCGATGCCCGCCCCCCTCAAACTGCAGCCGGCGATAAACGCCATTCCCCCGGATATTCACGATCACTTCTTTGAACCCGCCCGCGATCCGCAAGTCGAAAAATCGCTCACATCAAACCGGTACCCCTTCGATTCGCAATATTTCCGATACATCTCATACAGAACCCGCGCGAACAGCGCCGCCTCCTCCCCTCCGGTCCCGGCCCGAATTTCCAGAAAGAACGAAGTGACCGCATTATCTTCCGCAGCGATGAATTCATCGGTCAGCAAATCAAACAGTTCAGCCGCCTGCGTCTGAATCGTCGGCAATTCCGCCACCGCAAGCTTGGCCATCTCCGCATCCGCCGGATTTCCCGCCATCTCCTGCAATTCCCCGATCGATTTCAAGCTCGCCCGGTATTCTTCAAATTTACTGACGATCGGCTCAAGCTGGCCCGCCTCTTTGCTTGCAGCCACCAATTTCTGTGAATTGGCCTGCACCGCCGGATCGTTCATCGATTCCTGCAGTGACAGATAGCGCTGCCGCATCTCCTCCAGCTTGCGCATCAAAGGAGTTTGAAGAGGGTCCGGAGGAAGTGACATTATTCAAACCCGGCGGGGGGGTGTCTCCTGTTGTGGCTGAAGATCCTGCCCGGTCTCCGCGGTAGGCGTCTCCACCAATTGGATCGACTCCTGCGTCTTCTCCTGAGCTTTCCCAACTGTAAAGCGAATATTCGGCAACCGCGCCACCGCCCCCCGAAGCGCCTGCTGCCAGCGCTGCCCGATCTTCATCAGGTCCGCATCATCCGCATTAAATCGTCGCTGATGCGTGATCGTCAGTTGATCGGTCTCATACGCCAGCAAATCAATCGGCGGCCCAACCGTCACGTTCGATTTCATCGTCGAATCCAGCGACAACAGCGCATACTTCGCCGCCTCTTCAAGTGTCGTTTTGTCATACCGAATCCCCCGGTCCAAAATCGGCCGCCCATACTTCGTCTCGCCGATCTGCAGGTAGGGCGATTCCTCCGTCGCCTGCAGCGGATTTCCCTGCGGATAAATCAGAAACAGCGCCGGCGGCTCGCCGCGCACCTGCCCCCCAAGAAGAAAATGCACATTGAATTTGTAATCGTCGCGTTCCAGCGCAGGCCGGTCGATCTCCCCAACCCGTCGAACTTCATTCCCGATGATCCGCGCCGCGTCATACAGCGAAGTCGCCTGGGCAAGCCCTTCACCCTTGTCGAATTCCCGCCGCAAAAGCGTGATCACCGATTGCGTGCAGGAAAGACTCCCGCTGGCCAGCAGCACGAAAACCCGCTCACCTTCCGTGACGAACGTGTACATCTTCCGGCAAGTATTGACCTGGTCATATCCCGCGTTGGTGCGGGAATCCGAGGCCATCACCAGCCCGAATTTTGTGACGATACCCAGGCAATAGGTCATTGGCGCTTGTAATCCTTTCATCAAGCTTCATATCGCGGTTGTGGCATTGTATGGTAGCAGCGAAAATAATTCCTGCAAAAGGAACACAAAACATGCCCTCAACCATCGCCGCCCAAATGTACACGCTGCGCAACTTCACCAAGAAACCGCGCGACATCGCCCAAACCCTCGCCCGCGTAAAAAAGATCGGCTATGACGCCGTCCAACTTTCGGCCCTCGGAAAAATCGATCCCCAGGAACTGGCCGCCATCCTCCAGGGAGAAGGTCTCATCTGCTGCGCAACCCACGTATCGCTGGAACGCCTGCGCGATGAGACATCAAAGGTAATCGATGAGCATCACCTCTGGGGCTGCAAATACACAGCCATCGGCGGCTTCTTCCCCAAAAAACCAACCCCCGCCGACTGGCCCGATTTCGCCGCCGCCTTTAACGCCGTCGCCGCCAAATTCTATGGCTCCGGCCTATCCATCGGATATCACAATCACAGCCACGAGCTCGCCCGATTTGAAGGCAAAACCGCCCTCCAGATTCTGCTCGATCACTTCTCCCCAAACATCTGGATGGAAATCGATACCTACTGGATCCAGCACGGCGGCGGAGATCCCGCAGCCTGGATCAACAAAGTTGCCGGCCGTATCCCCTGCGTTCACTTAAAGGACATGGCGATCACCCCCGACAGCACGCAGCAAATGGCGGAGATAGGCGAAGGAAATCTAAACTGGCCAACGATTCTCCAAGCCTGTCGAGAAGCAGGCGTTCAGTGGTTTATCATCGAGCAGGACATCTGCCAGCGCGATCCGTTTGAGAGTTTGGCTATTAGCTTGAACAACGCGCGCGAAATGGATTTGCAGTAGCCGAGAGCCTCGCGGTCGAAACAACCGTTTTGCCGCGATATAACGCAACAGAATTCATCGAATTCTTCCATCCGTGTCGCAATGATTCCCTGATCCGTCGCATTTTCTCCAACAACAATTTCAATGAATCGCGGGAATTTTAAGCCAATTTTTATTGTCATTAACTGAATATCCGTTCAAATGCAGGCATATCAATTTTGAACGCCAAACGGGGGTTCAGAAACGACAATTCCGTTCTCATCATTCAGGAGGGAAATCATGCTCGCTCGTCTCATCTTGCGCCGACTGCTTGGCTGTCGCTGCTACGCCGGTTTCGTCAGCCTCGTATTGATGCTTCTTTTTTCAACCCGCATCGCCCATGCGGGAGTTGTCACCTGGACCGGTAGTAGCGGCGAGAGCTGGGCGGATGCAAGCTGGAGTCTTGCCGGTGGCCCCGGAACCGCCGACACCGCCAGCTTCACCAATGCCGCCTCCGTTTCGATCCCCGGCACGGTCACCAGCATCCTCAACGCCGACCGCACCATCGGCGGTTTAGCCTTCTCCAATACCGCCGGCAACTATCAAACCCTCGATCTCGGCGGTTTCACCCTGACTGAATCCGGCAATCTCAACTTCAACACCGACGAAAACTCCAGCACCACAACCACTATCCTCGACGGCGTTCTCAATGTCACCGGTGCATCCTCCAGCATTCATGTCGGCACTGGCGTATCAGGCTCGGCAAATGGCAACGCCGACCTCTCAGGCCTGACTTCTCTCGGCGCAACCGTACAAAATCTACAGGTCGGCACCAGTTCCGCCGGTACGGCAAACGGCGCCCTCACTCTTTCACCCTCCAACACCATCAATGCTCAGTTGATTCAGGTCGGCGCGTCAAATAGTTCCAGCGACACCAATGGCACACTGAACCTCGGTCTCAGTAACACGATCGCCGCCGCCGAATTCGACGTCTCCAAAAATAATGCCACTGGAAACGTAACCATCGTCAATGGCGGCTCGCTCGCGCTGGGATCCGCCTCTGCCCGCACTCTGCTCCAGATCGGCAATAACAGCATCAACACCAATAATCTCTATCCAGGCACCCTCAACCTGGCTGATGGTTCGCTAAATGCCTTCCTCAGTTCATTGATTGTCGGGCAGGATACCGGCGGCGCTGCCGGTGGCACTTCAGGAACCTTTGCCGCCGGCACTGGCTCTATTGATATCGGAGCACCCGGAAACTCAGCCAATTTTTTAGTCGGTAACTCCGTAAACTCCAGCGGCTCAGCAACGGGTAACGTCAATTTCAGTTCACTTTCAGTCCTCAACGCCAATCTCAACGCGTTCTCCGTTGGCACGAGCATCGGTGGTGGCGCCGTCGGAATCGTGCAACTCGCGGCTACCAATACAATCAACGCTTCAAACATCACCGTCGGCTCCAGCGGCAACGGAACCAGTTCACTCACTCTCGGCCACAGCAACACGATTCTGGCCAATCAGTTCACAATCGCGCAGAACATAGCTAATGGAAATGTAACCCTGCCGGCCGGTGGTTCGCTGTCACTCGGATCGCCGTCCAGTATGACGGCTCTCACGATTGCCAGCGCCAACAACAATTCCCCAAACCAGTACACCGGTATCCTTGACCTCTCTCAAGGCTCTTTCACCGGATACTTGAGTTCACTCACCGTCGGCCAGGAAATCGGCAGTAACGGCAACATGATCGGAACCTTCAACGCCGGCAACAGCGGGGCGATTGTCATAGGTGCTACAGGTACGGCTACTGCGAATATCGCCGTCGGTAACTCGACCACCACCGGCGCCGCGAACGGCACCGTAAACTTCGGCGGCCTAAGTTCACTTACCGCCAATCTCAATACATTCACCATCGGCACAGCCACCGCCGGCTCAGTCAACGGCGGAGTAACGCTCGCCGCTTCCAACACTATTAACGCAAACAGCATCACCGTCGGATCTAACGGCAACGGCACCAACTCACTCACCTTCGGGCACAGCAACACGATCCTCACCAGTCAGTTCACGATCGCGCAGAACATTGCCAATGGAAATGTCACTCTGCCGGCCGGCGGTTCGCTGTCACTCGGATCGCAATCCAGTATGACGGCCCTCACCATCGCCAGCGCCAACAACAATTCTCCTAACCAATATACCGGGGTCCTGGACTTGTCTCAGGGCTCTTTCACTGGATACCTCAGCTCCCTCACCGTTGGCCAGGAAATCGGCAGCAACGGCAACATGATCGGAACCTTCAACGCCGGCAACAGTGGCTCAGTCGTCATCGGAGCGGCGGGCACAACCACCGCGAATATCGCCGTCGGTAACTCGACCACCACCGGCGCCGCGAACGGCATCGTAAACTTCGGCGGCCTAAGCTCGCTCACCGCCAATCTCAACACGTTCGCCATCGGCACAGCCACTGCCGGTTCAGTTAACGGCGCAGTAACGCTCGCCGCTTCCAACACCATTAATGCAAACAGCATCACTGTAGGTTCCAGCGGCAATGGCACGGACAGTCTCGTTCTCGGTCATTCCAATACCATCCTTACCAATCAGCTCACCATCGGGCAGGATTATTCCACCGCTTCAGTCACAATCCCCAGCGGCGGTTTACTCAACCTCGGATCCGCAACCGCCCCCGTCAATCTCACAATGGCGGTTGGCAATACAAACACCAACGCCACCTACGGTGGATCTCTCGACCTCACCAATGCCACCCTGAATGCCTACTTCGGAAACGTTATCATCGGAAACAAAAATGCGTTGCCCGGCAACGAAGCAGGAACGCTCACCATCAGCAGCAATCCCAATAATTACATCAATGCCAATTCAATCTTTCTCGGTGGTAACTCATCAACAGGAACGATTAACTACGGTGGTGGAGTCTTCTACGTCGGCAGCATCACCGCGGGAACCGGCTCCGCGAACTTCAACTGGACCGGCGGAACACTCAGCGTCGCAACCTTCGGCTCGCCCACCATTCCGTTTAACCTCAACAACACCGGTGCCGGAACGCTAGCCCCCGGCGCGCCTTCCGGGGCCATAGGCACGACCACAATCGACGGCAATTACACCCAATCCGCCTCGGCCACCACCTCTATCCGCATCGCCGGCGATTCACCTTCGACTGGAAACGATCAGGTAAACATCTCCCAGGCCGCCAGTCTCGCGGGAAATCTTAATTTGAATTTGATCAACGATTTCGTCCCGGCAGTGGGGGAGAATTTCTTAATCGAGACATATGCCAGTCACACGGGAGCCTACAGTTTCGTCGCTCCACCAACCCTCCCTTCAAACGTCGCATTTCAATTGGATTACACGACCACTCCGACCCAGTTGATGGTCCGGATGGTCACTCCCGTCGCGCAGAATTACATTTCCACTGCAGCCGTCGGCTCATTCAGCACTGCGTCGAGTTGGAACACAAATTCAACCCCCGGCACACCCAGCAGCGTCGTCATTAACGACTCTGGCGCAACGGCGCAGACAGTCACGGTCAGCGCTTCAACCACGGTTCAAAGCATTATGCTTTCCGGCTCAGGTTCGCCACTCAATTTTGAGATTCCCCAGGGCATCCAACTCGGTGTCGCGAACGAACTCATCGTCGGTAACAATGCCACCCTCAGTGGCGGCGGCCACGTCTATGGCAACGTTGTCGCGGCCGGCGGTACGGTTACTCCCGGCATCGCCCCGGCTATCTTGAACGTTTCCGGAAACTACTTCGCGCAGCCCGATTCAACTCTCCTACTCAATCTCGATGGAACCGCCCCGTCTGATGACTCTACCCTCGCCGTGAGCGGCCTCCTGACACTAGACGGCACGCTAGAGCTAAATCTTGACGGCTTTACCCCCGCGCTCGGCGACTCATTTAAAATCCTCAGCTTTGGCTCCATCACCGGTCAGTTCGCCAATTTTGATCTCCCCACGCTTCAACCAGGATTGGAATGGAACGTGTCACAACTCGCAACCACCGGCGAGCTATCGGTAGTGGCCGTTCCCGAACCGGCGGCGTTATCTCTGTTAATTATCGCCTGCATCGGTCTGCTGTTATGCCGGCCAGCAATTGTCAGTGCGAGAAGTGCTCATTAAGGCCGTGGATTTCTCCCGTGCCTCTTTGTTTTGCTTAGGTTGAGTAATCAGGGTGACGGGTGGGTCTACTTGCCGTGATGATTCGGCCCGGCAGGAACCGGCGGCCGACGAACTTCCGGAACCCGGAATGTCGTCTGGCAATGCTCACATTTAACCTGTTTGCCCCGGACATCGTCAGGAACTGATAAAATCTTCCGACATCGCAAGTTAGGGCAAATAATCTGAACTGCCATACTGGGGTGCTCCACCTCCCATATCGGTCAGTTGGAGGTATGGCTTGAATCGGTTGCACCGTTAAATGTCGCAGATTCCGCCGGGCTGAACGCCAGGGCTGCCCGCGGCGGCAAATCCTCTATTTTCAGGGCCGGATTGACCTTATACGGGCAATAAAGCGGGTCCCCGATGAAGTTAATCATCCAGCTGGTCATCGGCGCCGTCTTCCAATAAACCTCCGCCAGCGTCAATTTCCCCGTTAGCAGCAATGGAAAGAATTCATCCGGCCTCGGAAAAGCCCCCAGATACGGCTCCGCCACCGGCCCCAGCGTTCCCACCACCCCATCAGTGAGCAGCCCCCGCACCCAATATGGGCTGGGTACATGCAGCGACACCATCTCAAAGCTCGCAATGTGATATCCCACCGCCCCCGGATTGAAATCGCAGCCAGGAATATATTTGTTCACGCTGTACCACCCGCAGTACAGCGCCACGTTCTTCACCGAATGCGCCGGAAACACTAGGTCCTGATCGTCCAGCTTCACCTTCAAATCCGTCTTCACCCGAATCAGATACGCCAGATCGCGCAGCGTCTGATCAAATTCCCCAAACGCGCTCGGCTTTCCCTGGTCATCAACCGGCGTCAATCCGCGCGTCAATCGCCACAATCCCCTGCAACCCCGTCTTCTCAACATCAACGCTCGCCTGCATCATTCGCTGCACCGTCGCCGGATCAGGCCCATCCAGCCGCATCACCATCAGCGTATTCGTCGGCTCATTCCTGTATTGAAGATTGAGCGGATTACTCAGCCATCGCTGCCGCGGATAATAATCATCCCACAGCCGCGCTAGCTCACTGTCCGTCGCCGATCCCGTCCCCTCCGTCGACAGGTAATTGATTTCCGCATCCAGCACGCGCAAGGTCCCCACGATCCCAAAATTCGCGATCGACACCGTCCGCAACCCCGCCCGCGCCTCGCTGTCCCAGCGCATCCCCTGAAGCTGCTCCGCCTTGCGCCGCATCCAGAATCAGCTGATGAAGATCAGTCCAATACTGTCGCTGGGCATCGGTCTTTTTCGGATTACCCCGCTCGGCCGCCCCCATGCGTGCATCAATCTCCGCCTTGCCGCCGATCGTTTCCACCCCAAGCAGCCACTCCTTCAATTTCTCGTTACGCGCCGCTTCATCAGGGATATCGGGAAGTTTTGTCCCAATCGCCAAAGTCGCCGCATTCGCACGCGCGATCAGCGCCTGCACCGAATCCCCCACCCCCGGCACAAACGCCGGATCCGAAGCCCCAGCCTCGCTCTCCAGCTTCAGCGTCGTCTGCTTCAATTGATCGATCAGCGATCCCTGCACCCTCTGCATCTCCGCCAGTTCATGTTGCTCTTCAAACGAATTCACCTTCGCCCGAATCCGAAACGGCACCCCATAAAACGTCAGCAGGCATTTCACCTTCGTCCGCAGCTGATGATCCTCAAGAAATTGCCGCACCGGCGCGACAATCCCCGTTTCATACGTGCTGAACGACATCTCCTCTTCATTGGGAAGATCAAGCGCGACAATCTGCGTCAGCCGGAACCCCGCGAAGCCGGCAATACATCTCAGCCAGTTTCCCACTGTCTGGCGAATTCTTATTGGTGATCAGCAGAATTTCATCAGGATGCAAAGCCGCTGTCGCATGCGCGACGAACAGACCTTGCAGAGACGCAATGGCCGCAAGCACGTAAATAAGGCGATGAAACGTCACGAGCGGAATTCTAGCTTGATCGATGAAACTAATCCCATGATTACGGATTTTGCCCGGAAACAGTCTCGGCCCCCGGCGCCTGCAGTGCCGCCTGCTGCTGCTGCGTATTCTCAATCAGCGCCACCAGCGCCTTCACTTCCTGCAGCGATTCCGGGCTTCCCCACATCAGCACGCGATCCACGTGCCAGTTGCACCGGTCAAACGTGCACCCCTCTAGGTGATATACCGTCTCCCGAAACACCAGCGTGCAAGCCACAAACGTGCACCGCACAAAGGCCTGCCCACTGATGTAAATCGTCTGATTCTGAAAAGTCGCGCCGTCATGTTTGGTCAATAACATCACAGCATTGTGATTGGACAGATTCCCGGTTGCAAGCTGTGGCCTTCCACCCTCCAAAGCATGAGAAGCGTTCTCGAAATATTTTTTCGACTCACCACATTTTTTCCAAAAAACCCGACCAAAACCTTCACCCAACGGACTCTAGTATAGAGGGAGCATGCTTTCCCAACCGCAATCCAAAATTCGACTGCCCGAGATTCCCGGCCCAAAACCAACATAGAGAGCAGGAAAATTCGTATATTCCAGACAATCTCAGGCATTTCCAGACATCAGCATAAACGATCCACTCTTCTCCGCGTCTGTCTCTGCGGCCTCCGCGCACTCCGCGGTTCAATTTAGAGCTTAGAAATCTAAACCGTTCCAAAAAAACCCAAGATTGCCCTCCCAACCCCCGTTCCTTAGAATCACCCCGGCGGCGGATGGGTGCGGGAGATCGGATCCCGAAGCAATGTTCGAGAATTATCAGGTTGACGGCCTCTTCGACGAAGTTTTCGCCGCGGAAGGACGGCCCCGTCCCCATTACGCTTCCCTCGTCAGCCGACTCAAGGGTTTGGGCAATTCCGCGTTCGAACGCCGCCGCCGCATGACCGATGTCCTCTTCCGCAACCAGGGCATCACCTTCACCGTCTACAGCGATACCCGCGGCGTCGAAAAAATCTTCCCGTTCGATCTGGTCCCCCGCATCGTCCCCGCCGACGAATGGGACCTCATCGAGCGCGGCCTGGTCCAGCGCATCACCGCGCTGAATCTCTTCTGCCAGGACATCTATCACGAGCAGCGCATCCTCAGCGAGAGCATCATTCCGCCGGAACTGATCTACGGCGCGAAAATGTTCCGCCGCGAGATGTTCCACGTCAACGTGCCGCGCAATATCTACATCCACATCTGCGGCACCGATCTGATCCGCGACAAGGACGGCAACTATTTCGTCCTGGAAGACAACGGCCGCACGCCCAGCGGCGTCAGCTACGTGCTGGAAAACCGCGCGGTGATGAAGCGCGTTTTCCCGGCCCTCTTCAGCGCCTATCGCGTGCGGGCCATCGAGGATTATCCGTACAACCTGCTGCAGTGCCTTAAGCACGTTGCGCCGCATCATGCGGACGATGCCGACATCGCGATCCTGACGCCGGGCATCTACAACTCGGCCTATTTCGAGCACAGCTTCCTCGCCCGGCAGATGGGCGTGGAACTGGTCGAAGGCCGCGATCTGATCGTCGACAACGGCTTCGTCTACATGCGCACCACCGCCGGCCTGCGCCGCGTGGATGTGATCTATCGCCGGGTGGATGATGATTTCCTCGACCCGCTCTGCTTCCGCCCCGACAGCGTCCTCGGCGTGCCGGGCCTGATGAACGCCTATCGCGGCGGCAATGTCGCGCTGGTCAATGCCGTCGGCACCGGCGTCGCCGATGACAAGGCGATTTATCCCTTCGTCCCCGACATGATCAAGTTCTACATGGGCCAGGAAGCGATTCTGCCCAACGTCCCGACCTACATCTGCGCCCGCGATTCCGATCGCAAATACGTTCTGGAGAATCTCGACAAGCTGGTCGTGAAAAGCACCAACGAATCCGGCGGCTACGGCATGCTGATGGGCCATCAGGCCAGCAAAGCAGAGCGCGAGGACTTCGCCGAGAAATCAAAGACGATCCGCGCAATTTCATCGCCCAGCCGGTCGTCGAGCTGAGCCAGCATCCCAGCTTCGTCGAGGACCGTTTCGAAGGCCGCCGCGTCGATCTTCGCCCGTACATTCTCTACGGCGAAAAAGTCATCGTCATGCCCGGCGGCCTGACCCGCGTCGCCCTGCGCAAGGGAAGCCTGGTCGTCAACAGCAGCCAGGGCGGCGGCAGCAAGGACACCTGGGTGCTGGAAGAGGAAACATGACCGACTGCATCCGAACCATTTTCGAGCTTCCGCCTTCACGACCTTCGGCAATCACCTCCCCTGTCGTCGCTCAAGCCCGGCAACGCCCGCTCGCTCTCGCGCGATGCCGACGCCATGTACTGGATGGGCCGCTACGTCGAGCGCGCCGAGCACGTCGCCCGCCTGCTGCTGGTCAATTCCAATCTTCTGGTCGACGTCGGCGATCTCGCTCCGGCTCTCCAGGCCCGCCAGTGGCAAAGCCTGCTCACGATCATGCGTGCTCCTGAGCTGCCCGATGGTCCCGACATCGCCCAGCGCGTTCGCCAGCACATGACGTTCGACCCCGACAATCCCAACAGCCTCCTCACCTGCCTCACCCGCGCCCGCGAAAACGCCCGCGGCATCCGCGAAAACATCTCCGCCGAGATGTGGGAAAACCTCAACACGCTCTACTGGTCGCTCCGCAGCGACGATGCCCCGCGCGATTCGAGGAATCGCCCGATGATTTTTACCGCTCGGTCATGACCGGCTCGATGCTCTTCCAGGGCCTGACCGATCAAACGCTGGCCCACGATCAGCGCTGGCTCTTCACCCAGCTCGCCAAATATCTGGAGCGCATCGACGTCACCTGCCGCATGATCGAGACCAAATACGATCTCCTGACCGCCAACGAACAGATATTCGAAAGCACGCTCCGCAACATCCACTGGATGGCCGTGCTGCGAAGCTGCTGCTCGATCGAGGCCTATCGCCAGAACATTCGGCGACATGGACCCAACCGCTCGCCGCGTTTCTGATCCTCGAGCGCAATTTCCCGCGCAGCATTCGCTTCAGCATCAGCGGCGCACTGCGGCCATCAGCGCCATCCGCATCGGAACCCGCGGCAGCACCATCGACCCGGCCGAGCGCATCCTCGGCCGGCTCGACGCCCAGCTCGAATACGCCGAGATCTCCGAAATTCTGACCGAAGGAATCGCCAACTATCTCTAGCGCATCGTCGCCACCGTCCACGACGCCGCGGTCGCCGTTCAGCGCTCCTATTTCATGCATTAAGGCAAGCGCAACTATGCTGCTGAAAATCACCCATAAGACCGATGTCCTTTACTCCGATTTCATCAGCGAATCGGTCATGGAACTGCGCATGGTCCCGCGCCAGGAGCAGGACCAGCACCGCCTCTCCTTCGACTCTCGCCATCGGCCCGCCCACCACCGTCAGCAGCTATTTCGACTGGCTCGGCAACACCGTCCACCCTTCAGCGTCAACGCGTTTCACAAGCAGATTCGCATCGTCGCCACCAGCGTCGTCGAAACCGACCGCCCGCGCAAAGAGCCCGAGCGCTTCCGCGACCCTGGCCCATTCCCACCGAAGCGTACGATTACACCATCTACGATTTCCTACAGTTCGGCGGCCCCATCGTCGATTGCCCCGCAGCTTCGCGACCTCGCCGATATGCTCGCCCCCAAGCCAGGCATCAGCGCTCGGCGAACTCGGCCTCCGCATGCTGCATCTGATCGACGACAAATTCACCTACAAAAAGGGCGTCACCACCGCCGCCAGCCCCATCACCGAATTCTCGCCTCCGGCTCCGGCGTCTGCCAGGATTTCACGCACCTGATGATCGGCCTGGCCCGCGCCCTGAGAATCCCGGCACGATACGTCAGCGGCTTGATCCACCCCGACGCCGACAAATACCGCGGCTACACCCAAACCCACGCCTGGTGCGAATTGCTTTTCCCCTCAGCCGGCTGGATCGGATTCGACCCGGCCAACCGCTGCGTCGTCGGCGGCAACTTCGTAAAAGTCGCCGTCGGCCGCGATTTCCGCGACGTCCCCCCCAACCGCGGCGTCTATCGCGGCGATGTCGAAGAATCCATCGACGTAGCCATCAAATCCGAAGAACTCCCCTTTATCCCCCAGGAACTAGCCGCCGATCGCATGCAATCCCTCGAAGTCCCCGCCTACCCAAACGGCGCCGCAGCTCTCAGAGGAACAGCGGGCGACCAACAAGAACACCAGCAGCAACAACAGCAACAGTAGCTAAAGGACAATCCCCACCCCAAAAATCCAGCGCGGCATGCCGACTTCAGTCGGCATGTCTTAACCATCAATCAACCCAAAACGTTCTCAAGCAACTTCTTCCTCTCTTCATGAATTTCAAAAGCCCTTCCATGATTCCGAATCGACTCCACAACCTCCCCATCCGCAGTTGCCGGCGATCCCGAATCAAACGGCGGCTTCGGGTCATACTCCAGCATAAGCTGAATCTTCTCAGCGACTTTCCTCCCACAAATTTCCGCCGCGATCATCAACCCAAAATCAATCCCCGCGGTAATTCCCCCAGCGGTGATCCTATTCCGATCAATCACAACCCGCGCCGAAACCGGAACAGCCCCAACCAGCGGAAGCAAATCCTAACTCATCCAATGCGTCGTCGCCCGATATCCGCGCAAAAGTCCCGCAGCCCCAAGCGCCAGTGCTCCCGTGCAAACAGAGGTGACATACCGCGCTGATCCCGCCCGCTCCCGCAAAAATCTCAGTGTCTCCACGCTTTGGATCACTCCGGAAATCCCACTCCCGCCCGGCACAAACAGCACATCAAGCGCCGGCGCATCGGCAAACGCGCAATCAGCCATGATCCGCAATCCATACTCACTCTTAATCCCCTCAACGCGCGGCGCAAGCAGCAACACCTTCGTATCCGGCATCCGCGAAAAAACCTCATACGGCCCTGTCAAATCCAACTGAGTCATCGACTCAAACAGCAACATGCCCACTGAAAGCGCCATCAAAACCTCCAGCGTTCTCTCACCGGTTCACCGCACGCATAGCCATCTCCAGATACCTGAGCCCAGCGACCGCATGAGCCGGCAGCGCATCCTCAATCTCCCCCATCTCCTGCGCCGACAATTTCACATCAATCGCCGCGGCATTCTCCTCAAGATATTTCAGCCGCTTGGTCCCAGGGATTGGCACAATATCTTCCCCCTGAGCCAAAACCCAAGCCAGCGCCAATTGCGACGGCTTGCACCCCTTCCTAGCCGCCATCTCCTCGATCTTCTTCACAAGCTCCAGATTCTGCCGCAGATTCTCCCCCTGAAATCGCGGGAAATCGCGCCGTCGATCCCCGGTCGGAAGATCATCCGTTTTCTTAAACTGCCCAGTCAGAAACCCGCGCCCAGCGGGCTGTAAGCAACAAATCCAATCCCCAGTTCCCGGCAAGTCGGCAAAATCTCCGCTTCAACCTCCCGGCTCCAAAGCGAATACTCAGTCTGCAATGCCGAAATCGGATGCACCTTCGCCGCCCGGCGAAGCGTTGGCCCAGCCGCCTCCGACATCCCCAAAAATCGCACCTTCCCCTCTCGCACCAATTCAGCCATCGCCCCGATCGTCTCCTCAATCGGCGTCTGCGGATCAACCCGATGCTGGTAATAAAGATCGATCACCTCCACCCCCAGCCGCTTCAAACTCGCCTCGCAAGCCGACCGAACATATTCCGGCTTCCCATTGACCCCCTTAAAGCTCCCATCCGCCCCGCGAACATTGCCGAATTTTGTCGCTAAGGTAACCTTATCCCGGCGGTCGCGGATCGCCTGCCCGACCAGTTGCTCGTTAACGCCGACGCCGTACATGTCGGCCGTATCGAGAAAATCGATTCCAAGGTCTATGCTGCGGTGAATGACCCGGATCGACTCCTCATCGTTGCGGGCCCCATAAAACTCGGACATACCCATGCATCCCAAACCCATTGCCGATACCGTCAAACCCGATTTTCCGAGCTTCCGGCGAGGTATTTTCCTGTCCATGCCGTTCCATTCCCTTCGGTGTCTGATGTTAAAAGACAAAGCCCACCACGGGCGATAAGATACAAGTATAGGCCTCTTTAGGGTGTAACTTTGCTGGAGTTAGCGCGTGTCAATGGATGAGAAAGGACGGCTACCTGAAGCCGCCGAAAGCACGAACGAACTATTTGAACGTGCGGTGCGGCAACATTCACGACGGCTCCTGGCCATCGCCCGGGGTATCGTGGGTAATCGTGCTTCTCCAGAAGACGTGGTGCAACAGGCATTTATGAACCTGTATACCCACCGCGACCGATATGATTGGCGCGAGCCCGGCGGCCTGATGCGGCGAACCGTGGTCAACGAGGCACTCCGAATCCTGCGGCAGCCTCACATGTCTGTCTTGCCCGATGAGGCAAGCGACCAGGGACGTTCGCAGTCGCCCGGCCAGCACATGATCGAAAGCGAAACCGTCCTCCAGGTCCGCCGAGCGATCGACCGATTGCCTGAAAATTTCCGAGCGGCCCTGGTGCTTTGTGAATATGAAAAAATGTCTTATGCCCAAATCGCCGAATCACTTGATGCCAGCATCCCGCAAGTCAAAACATGGATTCATCGCGGGCGGCGTCAATTGGCCGAGCTGTTGCGGGCATACGCCGAGCAGGTATGAAGGAGCGTAGCTTTTTGTCCAAGAGCAGGGAGACCCATGGCGGTAAATGAGAACGATTACGAGCTTCTAAGCGCATATCTTGACGGTGAACTTCCCGTTGCCGAGTGCGAAGGCCTCTGGCGTCGCCTCGCCATCGAGCGCGAGTTGATGTCCGAGCTCGACACCCTCCGCGCCGATCACGCCGTCAGGGGAATGGCTTGGTCCACCCTCGATCCGGACGACCACGCCGTCGCCCGCGTCGAATCGCGCATCATCGCGCCTCCCGCCGTGAAGACCTCCTCGATCGTTTCCATTACGTCAGCAGAATCATCACCACCGTAGCGGCCCTGATTCTCTTCGGCTTCACAGTCGGCTGGCTCGGCCGCGAACGCTACATCGCCCCGCAGATCACCGCCAGCGCTGCCCAAAACACTCCAAATCGAGTCGCCTCCTCACTAAGTACTGATATGCCCGCCAGCGGAAAAGTTTCCGTAGAGGTCGAGGATGCCACCGGGAAGATGGTCAATCTCCAATTTGACACGATGGATGAGGCAAACCGATTCGTCCACGACTTCCGCGCGTCCCGAGCCTCCGCGCCGCCCGATGGTGGCGACACCGCCACGGTCCCCGCAATGGACAAATATTAATTTCCAGTCGGCATTCAAAAAAATGTCCGAGCAACAAATCCTCAACCCGCTTCCCAAACCACAAACCCATAGCACCGCCATGGGGTTTTTCATCGCGCTGCTAACTCTTTCCCCCGCGTTGCTCCAGGCCCAGCTAACTGAAACCCCAACCACTCGGCCGCTCCTGAGCGAACTGAATCAGGAAACCCAGGATCTCTTCAAGCAGATCGCCCCCAGCATCGTCCGCGTCCAGATGCCGATGCCGACAAACATCTCCCTCGTTCCAGACGATCCGCTTTCAAAATGGGCCGATCGTCTCGATCCGCAATCGCTGGCCCGGCTGGTCGAGCTGCAGCACCGCGCACCCGGAACATCCTTCGCCACTGCCGAAATTCGCCCAACCACCAATCCCTCCAGCTCGCAGCCAACCATCGGCCATCGCGTCATCATTTTAAAACTCGACCGCTTCTCTCCCAACAGCATCGGCATCGTGATGGACAGCGACAATCACCTGCTGATCCCCCGTTACGTCGATAAAGCCGCCTGCGCCTATCCCATTCCAGTCGCCATCGGCGACGGCCGCTATGCCACTGCCACCTTCGTCGCCTCCGACCGCCAGACCGATCTCACGCTCCTGAAGCTCCATGGCGCCAAAACCAAACCCGCCGCCATCTCCCCGAGCAAGCTCGGCTCTGGGTCGCTCCTGCTGGTAATGTCCCTGAATCCCGCCGCCAATCGGCTGACCGTCTGGGAAGGCTGGGAACCCGATGTCGCCGCCCTGATCAATATTGACGGATCGATCGCCGGCTTCACCAAGGGCGGACGCTTCATGTCCGCCGGCGCCTATTCCCCAGTCGTCGCCGAACTCATGCAAGACGGCGTCGTTCACCGCCCGATCCTCGGCGTCTTTATCACCCGAGTCACCCCCGACGATCCCGACCGCGAGCGCTATCCCGCCCTCGGCACATCCCCGGCCCTCAGAGTCCGCGAGATCATCCCCGGCTCCGCCGCCGAGCGCGCCGGCCTCCAGCAGGACGATCTTCTCCTCAGTCTGGGCGGCCAAACCGTCGGCGACGGGCCTGCCTTCGCCGCCGCCATCGCAAGCCGCCGTGGACGAACCGACATCTCCATCCTCCGCAACGGCCAACTCCACCAAGCCATGGTCGATTTGCAAGTGCAATAAAAAACGCCAAAATCGAATCACCGATTCCAACCACGGCGGAGAACCATTCCGGTGAGCGATCCAATCTTTTCCGTAGTCATCCCCTGTTTTAACAGCGCCGAACATCTCCGGGACTGCGTCCAAAGTGTCTGGGCCCAAAAAGTCCACACCGAAGTCATCATCGTCGATGACGGCTCAACCGATGATTCCATCCAGCGCCCAAGCAGTTGATGGCCGAATATCCCCACCAGGTCCTTCTCATCTCCCAGGCAAACCAGGGCGTAGCCGCCGCCCGCAATGCCGGCCTCCGCATGGCCCGAGGAAAATTCATCTCGTTCCTCGACACCGATGATCGATACGCCCCAGGCTTTTTCGAAAGCGCCAAACGCAAGCTCGATTCCGATCCCACCCTCGTCGCCATCTTCTGTGAAATCGAATTCATCAACTCCCACCGCCCGATCGAGCCGTGGCAAAAGATCGCCATGGAGGAAGTCGCTCCGGGAGACCTCATCGTCCGGACGGAAACCGCCCGTCAGGTCGGCGGATTTCCCGATGACAAAGCCTTCCGCGGCCGCGGCGCCGGCGAAGATTGCATCTTCCGCCAGCAAGTCCTCGTCGCCGGGAAAATCGCCAAGCTCCAGAAGCCGATGCTCAAATACACCGTCCGCCCCGGTAGCCATTTCGATTTCTTCCTCGATCGCGCCGTCATGCGCGATGGCAAACTTGAAATGCTCTATCTCTCCGAAGAAGAAGCCAACGGCAGCATCGCCCAGGCAACCCGGCAATACGAAGAGGAGATTCGCCGCCGCTACATTCAACGTCTGGATGAGCAGTTGCACCACGCCTTCTCTGCCGCCGTCGGGTTCTTCCTGAACCTTTCTGAGCTTGAAAAAATCCAGGGCTTTCTCCATCCCCTCGAAGGCTTCGCCCTCTACTGGCTCGCTCGCCACTGGCCCGCCAGCGGATTCGTCGTCGAAATCGGCAGCTTCAAAGGAAAGTCCACCTGCTATCTCGCCAGGGGAATCAAAGCCGGCCCCGGCGGACGCATCGCTGCGGTCGATCATTTTCGCGGCTCACCCGAGCATCAGCCGCAAGGCACTCATCCCGACCAGGACATCGCCACGAGTGGTAGCACCCTGGAAGCATTCAAACGTAACATCGCCGCCGCCGGCGTCAGCGACATCGTGGACGTGCATGCCGGCTCCTCAGCAGAAATCGGCGCCAACTGGCGAGACCCAATCCGCATCCTCTTCATCGACGGGGATCATTCCTACGAAGCCTCATCCCAGGATTTCATTGTCTGGTCCCCTCGCCTCGCGATACACGGGCTCCTCGTCCTGCACGACATCGGAACCTACGAAGGCGTCACGAATCTCTACAACCAGATCCTGCGCGACACCCAGCACTGGCGACACGTAGTGCGCGTGCAATCCATAGCGGTACTCGAACGAATGAAATGATTGCTGCGAGCCGGCTGGTCTTTACCCCGGCGAAGGCAGCGGGCCGCCGCCGAGCGTCAGATCAGGCCCTTTGGAATCCGGCGTAGGTTGAATCGTCACTCCACGCCGGCCTTGTTCCTTTTCCAGCAGATCACCAACAGTCGGCTTCGTGAGGGTTTCACCTTTCATGATCCGATCCACTTCTGATGCGTCGAGCGTCTCGTACCGCAACAGCGCCTTGGCAATCGCTTCCACCCGTTCCTTGTTGGTTTCAAGGATCTGCCGGGTCTCATCCTGCAGCCGGTCGATCAGCTTCTTGACCTCTTCATCAATCGCCTTGGCGGTCTCCTCGGAATATTCCCGCGAATTGCCAAAATCGAAGCCCGGGCGGGAATTGTCCTCGCCGTAATAAACGAAGCCAATCTTCTCGCTCATGCCCCAGTCGCGGACCATATGGCGAGCGAGGCTGGTCACCTGCCGGATATCGCCAAACGCGCCGGTGTTGATGTCGCCGGTAAACGCTTCCTCAGCGATTCGCCCCGCCAGGCCCATTCGAATCCAAGCCATGCACCATTTCCGCGAGTGGTTCAGCTGATCCTTCTCCGGCAAAGTCATCGTCGAACCCCGCGCCTGTCCGCGCGGGATGATCGTGACCTTGTGGATCGGGTCAGCATCCTTTTCCAGATATTGCACGACCGCATGTCCAGCTTCGTGATAGGCGGTCGCGATTTTGTCTTTTTCATCAATGGCCGCCGACTTGCGTGCTCGGCCCCATCGCACTTTGTCGCGCGCCTCTTCCAGATCATCCTGCTCGATAAATTCCTTGCCGGCCAATGTCGCGCCGAGGCGCCGATTCATTGATCGTCGCCGCCAGATCAGCGCCGCTGAATCCACTGCGTGGCCGCGCCAATCGCTGCAGATCCACGTTCGGCCCAAGCTTCACTTTCCGGCTGTGAACCTTCAGAATCTCCAGTCGGCCCTTCACATCCGGCAGCGGCACATCAATCTGCCGGTCAAATCGTCCCGGCCGCGTCAGCGCCGGATCGAGCACGTCCACCCGGTTCGTCGCAGCGCAGACAATCACCTGGTCATTGGTGTCAAATCCATCCATCTCAACGAGGATCGCATTCAACGTCTGCTCGCGCTCATCATGTCCGCCGCTGGAGAATCCGCTCCCGCGCCGGCGGCCCACCGCGTCAATTTCGTCCAGGAAGATAATGCACGGGCTGTTGTCCTTCGCCTGCTTAAACAGATCGCGCACCCGGCTCGCGCCGACGCCCACGAACATCTCCACGAAATCCGAGCCGCTGATGCTGAAGAACGGGCAATCCGCCTCGCCGGCAATCGCCTTGGCGAGCAATGTTTTACCGGTCCCCGGCTCCCCAACCAGCAGCACGCCGCGCGGAATTCTCCCGCCCAGCCGCTGGAATTTCTTGGGATTCTTCAGGAACTCGACAATCTCCATCACCTCTTCCTTGGCCTCTTCCACGCCGGCCACGTCGTCAAAGGTGATGTTCGTATGATCCTTGGCGGTGATCTTGTGCTTGCTCTTTCCAAAGCTCCCGAGCATCCCGCCCGCCCCGGCACTGTTCCGCAACTGCCGGAAGACAAAGAACCATATAAACCCAAAGATGAGCAGCCACGGCACCAGCGGCACCAGGATGTTCATTAGAATATTCGAGCTATTCTCCGCCTCACCTTTGGCGTCGCCGCGGTCCTTCCGCAGCTCAGCCAGATAAGCCCCGTTGGAAAATGTCCCAGCGGGATATTCCGTATCGAATTGCTTCGTGCCGGATGGCGCTGCGGGAATCTGGACGTTGTCCTTCACTTCCCCTTTGATCTCATCTCCATCGATCGTGAATTCCTTCACTCGATTGTCGTGCAACAGGCTTTCAAAATCCGACCACGCCACCTTCTGATAAGGCTGGCTCGTGCTCTTGAGCAGCATCACCAGCATGATCGCCAGACTGATGAACAGCACCCACCCGAACAATCCCCGGCCGACGCGCATTCCGCCTCCGTTGGGCGGGGTTCGGCCATTCTTACGAAAGGGTCGCTCTGGCGGTTTCGGTTCTGACATATCGTTCCTCTAACCTTGCCGTAATTCCCTTTGCAACAACACAATTGCCGAACGCAAACAGCATCGGCGACGTTTCAACGGGCGTCGATTCAATATCGGCATCCATGCCATCATAAGGCCTGTCCCCGCCGATTTTCCAGCCTCAATCCCGATACAGGCCTTGCAAACGTTAAAAACTCACCTCAGTCCGGCGAAAATGCTCTACCACGGCCCTTCCATTTCGTTCACGATTCCCAGAGCAAGCCGCTCCACCGCATCCTGCGTCGCCACATACTGCCCCTCGCCCAGGTACGGAAAATAAGTCGATGCCTGCTCAAATGCCTGCCGCGTCACGAGAATTTTGCCCGTCCGTAAATCCTTCCACGTGAAATTGACAACAATCGTGTACTGCTGCTCCTGCGGCGTCGCCGTGAAAGGATTCAGTGTCAAAGTCGTCGGCGTTACTCCGAACAATCTCCCCCTCCAATATAGTGTCCGCCCGCTCACGCGGTTCAACTTTATATGGCGTAAATTCCTCAATTTTTTTCGCCAGCGCATCTGACAACTGATATTCCACCCCAATATGGTAGTCCCGAGTCGTAAACACCGGCAGCGCCACGCTATGAATGTCCTGCCGATGAACCGACCCCCAGTGCCAGCCGCTATCTTCACCCGATTGATACCCGCATCCCGTCAACAGCAAAACCAAAATCAAAGGAATCGCAGAGAGGCGGAGTCCGGAGGAGAAATTTCTTAATTGATTCATCTCGACAACTCAGCAATTTTATCTGGCATCGGCACTCGGCTCAGTGGCAGGAGCATAACCGCCAGCCGCCGGCGGGGGGGCATCCGCCAGCGCCAATGCCGGCATGTGCGACAGATGCCGCCGCGCCTCAGCAGCCTCCGGCGAGCTCGGATACGTCTGCGCTAAAAAACGATATTCATAAACCGCCCCATGCGGCTCATCCGTTCGCTCGTAAAACTCCCCCGTATCCAAAAGCTTCTTGCAGAACGCGCTGTCGATCTGATCCAGCACCGTCTGCACGTTCTCCTCCGCCGCCAGATCGGGATATCTCCGCTGAATCTCCATCAGCTGCGCCGCGCGTCAATCAAGTTCGTCGCGTCGAATTTCACCCCGCGAAACTGCGCCAGCGATGCAAACGCCGCCCGAAGTTTCACGCGCGGAACCTGATCGCTGTTGGGATAGTTATGCCAGAATGCGTTATACGTGTCTTCCGCCAGGTCGTAATCCCGGTCGTTGAAATAATAATCCGCGGTTCGCAGCATCGCCTGTTCCGCCAGCGGCGATCCCGGCGACCGCTGCTGAATTCGCCACATCATCTGTACCGCTTCCGATCCCTCATCCAGAATCCGCATGAATAGGAACCGGTCTTTGTATCCATTCAAATATGCATCAGCGATGTCAAACTGCTTCTGCAACGCCGCCGAAAATAATTTGCTCTCCGGATATTCATCCATCAGCTCATCGCAGTAAAAAAAAGATTTGATCCGGTCGTCCGCCTGATAAAAAACATCAGCCAACAGAAAAACTGCCCGGTCCCGCTGCGGCGTGCGAATCTGCGTATGAACCTTCACCCATTCCACTAAAATTTTCTTCGCCGTCTCGTAGTCATGCTGGGAAAGCAGTTGCTCAGCCTGATCGAGTTGCGGATCAGGTGCAACCGGCATGGTGGAAGGGGGCGGCGACGCCATCTCCAGCCAGCGTCCTTCCCGAAATTCCCAGGTGCGATCCGCATCCCCCTTCGCCCCCTCAGTCAGGACCAGGCAAAAGACCGCGCACAAAA
The DNA here is from genome assembly GCA_963773725.1 of uncultured Phycisphaerales bacterium. Classification (GTDB taxonomy): domain Bacteria; phylum Planctomycetota; class Phycisphaerae; order Tepidisphaerales; family Tepidisphaeraceae; genus PALSA-1353. The sequence goes on along the minus strand of CAVZCA010000002.1, from coordinate 1,566,972 downwards.
ACCACCGCATTTGCATGGATCGGGATTGTAAGCGCCGATGAATGAGTTACCAGTTACCGGCAGGGCGGTTGACGCGAAAAACCGGGAAAGTTCCCGGACTGGCAACCAGCCGCTCGTCCACACTAGAATCAAAGCCGATGGGAAACGAATTCAATTTACCCCGCAGGCCGCGCCGGACACGGCTGCTCACCCCCCTCCGACGCAGCCTCGCCGGCGTCCGCCTTCAACGGAAAGATCTCATTCTCCCCGTCTTCGTTCGCGACGGCAAAGGCATCCGCAACGAAATCCCCTCCATGCCGGGAATTCATCAAATGTCGGTCGATGTCGCGGCAGACTGGCTACAACAGCGCGCAGCCGCCGGATTCGCCGCATACCTCGCCTTCGGCGTCATCGATCGCGCCCGCAAAGACGCCACCGGTTCAGCCGCCCTCGACCCGGATAACGTCGTTTGCCGGCTCTTACGCGAAGTGACCGGCAGAAAAATACCCATGGTCGGCATCACCGACCTCTGTTTCTGCGAATACACAAGCCATGGCCACTGCGGCATTCTCTCCGATGACCAATCAACCGTTTTGAATGACCCAACAGTCTCCCGCCTCGTCGAACAGGCGATCAATCACGCCAAGGCCGGCGCTGCGATCATCGCCCCCAGCGGCATGATGGACGGCGCCGTCGGCGCAATCCGCCACGGCCTCGACTCAGCCGGTTTCCCTGACGTCGCCATCCTCTCCTACTCGGTCAAGTACGCCAGCGCCTTCTACGGCCCCTTTCGAGACGCCGCCGATTCCGCCCCCCAGTTCGGTGATCGCCGCTCGTATCAAATGGACCCCGCCCGCGGAGCCAAAGAGGCCATCCACGAGGCATTGCTCGATATCGAGCAGGGGGCCGATATGGTGATGGTGAAACCCGCGATGCCCTATCTGGATATCCTCAGTGCCGTCAGCCAGAAAGTGACGGTCCCCGTTGTCGCTTATCAGGTCAGCGGCGAATATTCGATGCTCGAAGCCGCCGCCCGTCAGGGTTGGATCGACCGCGATGCCGCCGTCATGGAATCATTGCTCGCCATCAAGCGGGCCGGGGCCGATCTGATAATTTCGTATTTTTTCGCCGTTGCGGAGAAAATACTGCCCTTGTAACTTTTCGCTTGAAATAGAAATAGGCAGACGTTAGGCTGATGTTCGTATAGGATTGTAAGAGAGTCGAATCATCCTGCGGGATGATAAAAGTGAAGCCGGGCATCCGTGCCCACCTCGTTTGCGGCGAGGGCCCCGTCCATAAGAACGGCTCCACACGTGATTGCTAAAGCCGCCCTCGTCGGGGATCTCGCTTCGCTCCGCGAAGCAAAATCCCCGACGCAAACCGGCCCCTCCATTTCGAGACGACGTACAACCCGTACCGCCGTCGCAAAATGTGTCGGCCCATCTTCCAACGCCGGCGAGTGCAAACAAAGGGCGTCCTTGCCCTGCACACACCGGCCGATGAGCGCGGTATATTCGTTCGCCGACCACGCATCCGTCGGCTTCGCTTATTAATCTGTACAACAACAAATATGTGGGAGACCTGGGTCCTTCCAGGATGTCTCTCCCTTCCCTGATTCGCGGCGTTTGTTGATTTCCACGTCGCGAATACTTTCACTCACTCAGACTTGATCAGCAGTTTCCATCTGCTGCTCGCGATTGGCTCATATATTCAAAATTCAGGGTCGCTTAAGACCCTTGCCCATTTCCAGAGTCAGGCTGTTTGAGCGTGGTTAATGCCCAATCCTCGATCTCCGGGCTCTCGGCGATCAATTGTTCCTTGCGTTCAAGCCATTTTGCACGCTGCCACAGCTCGAGATGATCCTTCGATCCAATCAATGTCACTTCATCACCCTTGCCGAGCTTCGACCGGCTTAATATACTTCCGGTCAAAACCACGCGGCCTTGGTTGTCCCATTCCAGTTCGTCGGCCAATGCCAGCTTGAGATGCGTATATCTCTGAAGCGGTTCGCTGGGAGTAAGGTTCGGGCCGATCTGCATATTGAGTAACTGTTTGTAAAATCCGCGTGGATAAAACCAGGGTATAGGGCCTTTCAAAGTGACAAAAAACGACGTTCCATCTGTTTCCGGATCGATATTCCTGCGAACCTGCGATGGAATAAGCAGCCGGTTCTTCGGGTCGATCGTTAATTCGTGCTCTCCAAAGAAGAAAGGTATTTTCAAGGGACCTTAAACCACCTTGGCGTTAAAGATTGGGAACTTTTACCACCTTCCCCCACATTTACAATAACAAAAACACTTTTTCTGCGCAAATTTTCTAAAGTTTTCGTCCATCCCCACGCGTAGCACCAAAAACCCATTTTCAGAACCCGCAATGGCGCTCAGAAAAAAGCATTTGTGGATAATCTATGTGGATAACTTGTCGCGATACCTGGCACAGTGCATCGCGAAGGCAATCACCCCGGACAAAAAGAAAATCATCGGCATGACCCACACGCGAAATGACCAATCAGGGAACGTCAGGGAAACCGCCCCCGCGATAGGGCCGAAATAAGCGAATCGCCCCGTCGCCATCTCTCCTCCCTCACTAAATTCGCTCCGCAAATACAAAAGCACCGGCCCCCCAAGGCTCAGTATCGCCGCCAGCGCCACTCCAAAGAGCCTGACCCACGAATTTCGCAAAATCCCCGCCCACAAATAAAGCGTCACCAGCCAGACCGAAACATAAACTTCCCCCGCAACCCACTGATTTCGCTGGGCATCCGCCAGAAATCCCGCCAATTCCGCAAACGGCCAGGCCGTCACCACCGCAATCGCCATCGACCGCCAATTCTGCAGAAGAACCGGAAACAGCAGCGAAGCCGCCGCCACTTGCACCGCCAGCATGACAAAAAGCCCCAATTGCTCCCCAGCCCGAGGAGATCGCGCCCAAAACATCACCCGCAAAGCACAAACCCCCAGCGCCCCGACTTGTACGATCAGCCAAATCCCCAGCGCCGCGGCAACAGGACCGCTGCTTCTCCTGCTTTGTTTCACTGATAATGTCATTGATTCTTCGGGTCAGAATATTACCCGAAGCGTCATCACTGCGCATTGACAGGCGAATCCACCTGCGCCGTCGCTGTCTGAACAGGACCCGGACAAGTCACCCGGTCAAATCTCAGATCGATCCACGGCTCACCCGCATCCACCCGCCCATCCTTGCCATAAATCGCTTCAATAGCCGCCAATTTTTGCGATGCGGGCACTTCGATAAACGAATCCTTCGCACTCGGCAGCCGTCCCCACCGCACCTGTGTCCCAAACCGCGTCTCCAGGACAATCTGCGCCTCACGAGAATCGCGCCGGCCCCCAAAGTTGCTCACGTCGATATCCCGAATCTGTTCCGCCCAATTCTGCCCGGCCAGCAACCGCGCCATTTCCAATCCGCCGGCCAGATCATCCCCCTGCCAAACCCGCCCCGATTCGCACGGATCATGCGATACCCCATCAATGATCCGGATATTGATCTTCCCATCCGCGCCAAGCACGATTTTCGGCAGCAAATCCGCCGTGTACTGCTCCGGCAACTTCACCCCCTGATCATCCACCAGCCAATAGTATTGCCCCCACTTCACCAGCGCCGCCGGCGACCGATATTCGCAATCAATCTCCAGCGTATCCCCCGGCTTTTGCGCATACATCCGCCGAACCTGGTTTACCCGCTTGATCCACGGATTCGAAGCCAGGGCTTTGCCGGTATCCACCAGCAATTGCCGATCGAACGCCGAATGCAAACCAATCGGCTGCGTCGATTTGATGATCTGCTCATTCAGAAAATCGCTCATCCAAGCCGGCCGATTCGCCAGTACCACCTTGGGCGGCCGCGTCGGAAACGCCAATCGCCGATCGACATAAATCTCGCTGATCCGAAAAAGTGAAACGATCCCCGAAGCAAAGATCACGAAGATCATCGCATGCAGCGCAACGCGCCACCGCAGTTCGCGGGAAGCAGAAGATTTCCGGCTCGGCGCAGAAGCCGACCGTTTGGCCTTCGACATATTCCTATTATCGGACGTTTGAAGGGTGGGACGTTACCCGTTTCGCCCCGCGGGCATGCGCCCGTCGTGCCAGCTGGTCAACCAGCGGACCAAACTCAATCCCCGCCTGCTTGGCAGCCTCCGGCAAAAGACTCTTGGGCGTAAACCCCGGCAACGTATTGATCTCCAGCAGATACGGCAGATTCTCCGAATCCAGCATGATATCCACCCGCGCCAAATCCCGAGCCCCCACAGCCGCATTCGCCCGTTCGGCCAACTCCCGGCATTGCTCAACAACAGCAGGGGGCAACCCCGTATCAAACCGATGCTCCGTATCGCTAGCCCGGTATTTCGCCTCGTAATCAAAAAATTCCCGCTTCGGCACAATCCGAATCGGAGGCAGCGCCTTCTCCTCCAGCAACCCCACAGTCAACTCAACCCCATCGATATATTTCTCAACCAGCGCCGCCTCATGCCGGCTCAGCACCTGCTCCAACGCCACAGTCGCCTCCGATGACATCTCAGCCGGCGCCTTGCAGACATAAACATCAATGCTGCTTCCGCTGTCGATCGCTTTAACCACGCAAGACCCCGGCGCAGGACTGACTTTTTCCCCCCGGCGAACCACGCGGTAGGGCGGCGTCGGCAAACCCGCCTTCTCCCAAACCTTTTTCGTCTGAACCTTATCCATCCCCAGCCGCGAGGCTTTGGACCCGCTTCCAACAAACGGGAGCCCGCGTTCTTCTAAAATTTCCTGTAATTCCCCGCTCTCCCCAAACGCCCCATGCAAAACAGGAAAAATCACATCAGCCGAACGATCAAGCCCCGAAAGATCGCTAGGCGAAACATCGCTCCCAAAAACATCATGCCCCATCCGGCTCAGCGCATCGATAACCGCCCGCCCGCTCACAAGGCTCACCTCGCGCTCCGCGCTCGGGCCGCCAAATAAAACCGTTATTTTCACAATCCACTCCCGGAATTTCCAATTGCCCGATGAAACTCGCTCTTCTCAATAGGCAATTGGAAATAGGAAATAGGCAATTTCATCAAGGCCAGATCCGAACTTCACTTTCCAGATGAATCTGATTCCGGTCAAAAACTTTCTCGCGAATCAGCTTCACCATCGTCATCACATCATCAGCCGTGCAGCCGGGATGCGCGATAATGAAATTAGCATGCTTCTCGCTCACTTCCGCTCCGCCCACTCGCATCCCCTTCAGCCCCCCCTGATCGATCAGAGCCCCAGCGCTCAATCCGCGCGGATTCTTAAAAATGCACCCGGCATTCTTGGTATTCAGCGGCTGCGTATTCCGCTTATACATCCAGATTTCCTTGGTCTTCCGCAAAATTCGCTCAGGGTCTTCCTCATCCAGTTCCAAGGTCGCCCCAAGAATAAACGGCGCCGAAATATTCGTGCTGCGATAGTCAAAAACCAGCTCGTCCTTGCTGCGCGTATACAAATTCCCATGCGCATCCAGCAACTGAACGCTGTGAACAATCGACCCGATATCCCCAAACTTCCCGCCCGCATTCATCCGAATGCCGCCGCCGATGGTCCCGGGAATCCCCGCCAGGCATTCCACCCCGGCCAATCCCTGCCGGATCGTCCGAAGCACCAGCTTCTGCATATCCGCCCCGGCTCCCACCTCGAGCAAATTCTTCTCGCGTAACTGCACCCGCCGCCAAAATTCCGCATCCAGCCGAAAGACCGCCCCATCCACCCCCGCATCGCTCACCAGCAGATTAGCGCCCAGCCCCAGCACATAAGGCCGGATATTCCATTCCGCGCACCGCCGCGTCGCCTCCTGAAGATCCTCAATCGACTTCGGCCGAACAAACCAGCGCCGGCCCCCCGATCCGATACCAGGTGAACCGAGCCAGCGGCACATTCTGCTCGACAATCGCATCCAATCCAGAAAATGGTTGAGAGAGTTTCAACATGACTATCCACTTTTAGCCGCGTCGCCTGCGACGCGCGTATTCCGCGCCACATCAAACCGCGGTCAAATCCCTCCCGATTTCCCAGATATTCCCCGCTCCCATCGTCACGATGAGATCATCCTCGCGCGCGTTAGTTTTCAAATATTCCACAATCTGCCCAAACGAAGCCAGATGCATGGCCTTCTGCCCATTCGCCTTCACCCGATCCACCAAATCGGCCGACGTCACGCGCTGCCGTTCCGCCTCGCTGTCCCGGACAAAATAAATGTCCGGCACGATCGTCTCATCCGCCAGCACAAAGCTCGCCGCGAAATCCTCCAGCAGCGACCGCGTGCGGCTGTGCTGGTGCGGCTGAAAAATACAAATCAATCGCCGCGGATCAAACCGTTCCCGCAGCGCCTTCAGTGTCGTGCGAATCTCCGTCGGATGATGCCCATAATCATCCACAACCGTCGCGCCGTGATAACGCCCCATCACCGTCATCCGGCGATCTACGCCATCAAACCGGCACAGCGCCTCGATCGCCTCGCCAGGATCGATTCCGCAAGCGCTGCATGCCGCGGCTGCCATCGTCGCATTCATCAGGTTGTGCTCCCCGGCTATCGCGAGGTGCAACGTTCCAACGGGTCGGCTTCGGTACGATACTTCGCCGCGATAACACCCATTGTCAATCCCCAAAATACGCGTGGACCAAATAAATTCCTGATCCATCCCAACCAATTCCACCGGCGACGAAAGCCCGCTCAGCGCCTGCGTGACGTGGCGGTCCTTCCCGTTGGCAATAATCAGCCCATCACGCGGCACCCGTCCCGCGAACTCCCGAAAGCTCTTCACGATCTCGTCGATGTCCCGGTAATAATCCAGATGATCCGATTCGACGTTGGTAATCAGCGCGACCTGCGGCCGAAGGTTGTGAAAACTCCGGTCAAATTCACACGCCTCGGCTACAAAGATATGTCCTTTGCCCGAATGGCTCGATCCGCCAAGCTGCGGGGCCGTCCCGCCGATGACAAAGCTCGGATCAGCCCCGCATTCCCGCAAGGCGAAGGCCACCATCGCGCTGGTCGTCGATTTCCCATGCGTCCCGGCGACCGCGACGCCAAATCGCTCTCCCATCACCATCCCCAGCATCTGCGCATATTTCACGATCTTCAGCCGCAAATGATTCGCGGCGATCATCTCCCCATTGTTATCGGGCACGGCCGCCGTCCGCACGACCAGATCGACCTCCGCGTTCAGCAATTCCCCAATTTGATCCCGCGAAATTTTTGCACCCCGGCGAACAAGTTCAAACGTTTGCGGCCCAGGCCGAGGGTCCGACCCGCTCACAATCGCTCCCGCATCGATGAGCATGCGCAAGCCCGCTCATCCCAGTCCCTCCCACTCCGATAAAATGCACGTGTTTGCCCCGGAATTGACTGGCGGCCGGCGAATCCATTCGCGTCTGGGAAAAAGCAGCGTCCATGCTCCTCTTATCGTACAAATACCTTCGCTGACTTTCTAGAAGATATACTTGAGCAAATGCAAATCGCACCCTGGCTCATCTACGCGCTGCTCGGCGCGCTCATGGCGGCACTGGCGGGAATCTTCGCAAAAGTCGGCACCGAAGGAATCGACTCCACCTTCGCCACCGCCATCCGCGCCACCGTCGGCACGCTTTACGTCCTCCTGGTGACGACAATCCTCAACAAATGGCCCCACGCCCGGTCCCTCAGCACCAAAAGCGTCATCTTCATGGTCCTGACCGGAATCGCCGGCGTCTCCTCCTGGCTCTTCGAGTACCATGCCCTGACCCTCCCCGGCGGATTAATCTCAAAAGTAGCCGCGCTCGACAAGCTCAGCGTCCCACTGACAGTCGTTTTAGCCGTCCTATTTTTGAAAAATGAAAAGCTCCTCCCCCTCAATTGGCTGGGCGTAGCCCTGATCGTAGCCGGTGCCTACCTAGTCGCCTACAGGCCCCTGCAAGCCTAAGGCTCCCAATCATTCCGTTCGCCGGCAAAAGGACCGACCGACCGACATCAGGCAAGCCAAAAACGCCCATTAGCGGCAACGCACGTCATATACGAGTAAACGAACTCGGCCGTCACCAACCCCGTAATCGATCATTATCTTCTTCTGATTGAATTGAATTAACTTCCGGCGATAACACGCCAGGCTTCTCGAATCGCCTCAGGCAACCCATAAACATCTAACGCAGTAATCACCAGCGCACTACCCCACCCGGCAATAAGCAAAAACCACCCACTCTTCCACTCCCCCATCCGTTTCCGCGAACTCGTAAAATGCAGCAACGGAAACATCGCCAGCGGCAACTGCAACGCCAGCACCACCTGGCTGAGATTAATCAAATCGGTCGTACTATTATCCCCGCGAATCCCAATCACCAGCACCGCCGGAATAATCGCCAGCAGCCGGGTAATCACTCGCCGCACCCACGGCCGCAGCCGCCAGTGCATGAACCCTTCCATCACCACCTGCCCCGCCAATGTCCCGGTAATCGTGCTCGCCTGCCCACTCGCCAGCAATGCAATCGCAAACAGCGGACTCGCCGCCGCAACCCCCAGCAGCGGCGCCAGCGTGTAATACGCGATCCGAATCCAATCGGTGTCATTATCAAAAGTGACAACGCGTCCACTCGCCAGCGTCAGATGCTTTTTCCCATAAAACACCATCGCCGCCAAAACCAGAATGGCCGCATTCACCAAAAACGCGAGAAAAAGCGCCACGCTGGAATCAATCGTGTTGAATCGAATGGCCGCCCGAATCGCCCCCTCATCCTTCTGCAGCTTCCGGCTCTGCACCAATGCCGAATGCAAATAAAGATTATGCGGCATCACCGTAGCCCCAATGATCCCGATCGCCATGTACAACATCCCCGCCTTCCGAAACCCCGGCGTAAAGAGCGCATGCCCCAATTCCAAAAAACTGGGCTTGGTCTGCGGGATCACAAAAATCTCAATGAAGTAGCAAAGCGCAATCGTCGAGATCAGCACCAGCACCACCGCCTCGATCTTCCGCATCCCGTATCGCTGTAGAGCAAGCAGCAGCAGCACGTCCCCCGCGGTAATTACCACCGCCCAGAAAAGCGGAATATGGTTATGTGAGAGGAGATTGATCGCGACAGCGCTCCCCAGCACCTCGGCAAGATCGCACGCCCCAATCGCCAGTTCACAGAGAAGCCAGTTGGGCCAGCGCGTCCAGGCGGGATACCAATCCCGGCAGCACTGCGCCAAATCCTTCCCGGTCACCACTCCAAGCCGCGCGGAGATCACCTGAAGAAAGATCGCCATCAGGCTCGCCAGCGCCACCACCCACAGCAGTCCATATTTGAATTGCGCCCCGCTCTGAAGATCCGTCCCCCAGTTCCCCGGATCCATGTACCCAATGCTGATGAGCAGCGCCGGCCCGACATACGCCCGCCATTGCTTCCAGAACGCCGCATCGTAATGCGGAACCTCGACCGTGCCATGCATTCCTTCCAGAGACGGATGACTTCCACCAGCATCACCCGATTCCGGCGAAATCATCGCACTATTGGAAGTTCTCTCCGTCATCGTGGAATCCACGGCATGTCCGCCTCGGCGGAGCCGCCCTTCAATTTATCAACATTTGTATTTTGAGTACTCAAAATATAATTAACGGGCAGTCTCATAATTGTCAATCGGCTTACATCGATATAAGCTTGAGCCGATAAGGGCAAAAGGTATCCGATGGCAACCAGCACGGTCGAAAACTACATCAAGCGAATTTACATGGAGCAGCCGCAGGCCGGGCGCGGTCTGGTGACTCTTGGCCGACTCGCCAAGATCATGAAAGTCGTCCCCGGCACCGCCACCACCATGGTCAAAACCCTCAGCGAGTCCGGCCTCGCCCGCTATCGCCCCAGAGAAGGCGTCCGTCTCACCCCCGCCGGTGAAAAACTCGCATTGCACGTCCTGCGCCGACATCGCTTGATAGAATTGTTCCTCGTCCGAGTGCTGGGAGTAGACTGGTCCGAAGTTCACGCCGAGGCCGAAGAACTCGAGCATTCCATCAGCGACAAACTGTTGGCCCGGATCGACGAATCGTTGGGACACCCAGCCTTCGACCCCCACGGCGATCCAATCCCCACTGCAACTGGGAAGTTATCCCGCTCCCGCGTGCAGCCCCTGATCGCCTGCGGCGCAGGCGCGCGATTCCGCATCGCCCGCATCGCCGATCAGGATTCCCGCTTCTTGCGCTACGCCAACAGCCACGGCCTCGTACCAGGCGCTAAACTTCATCTGAAAGATCGCGATGCCCAGGGCGATTCAATCCTAATACAGGTGAACGGACGCAAGCCCCTGAATCTCGGTTCATCCGCCGGCGCAAAATCCTGGTCGAGCCCCACACCAAAACGCGCGGAAAATGAACGGCCTAATTTCGGTTTGGCTTGCGCGATCCCCCACCCGTCGATCCACCCAGCTTCGCCGCCTTCGGCAGCGGCGCCGGCGTAGTCGTCTTCCCCGGCCGCCGCCGTGCCAGCAGCGCGCTTTCCTTCGTCGAAGCATTCGTTGCCCCGCGGCTCAGCGTCGCCCGTGTTCGCGCCATCTCCTGCGGACTCCGATAAATTTGCGCCACCCGCTTCAGCAATGCCTCATCCGGATTCGGCTCCTCCCCGCACGATTCACAAACAATCCCATTCGGATCAAACACCTCCCCACAATGAATACACCGCCCATCCGCGCCCGGGCGGCAATCAACCGATCCCGCTCCCGCTGACGAATAAACGCCTGCGCTGCCCGATACCCGACAGCCATAATCCCCAAAATGACAATGATCGGATTGATCGAGCTGAGCAATAGCACCATCAGAATCCAGAGCGCAACCGCCCCAAAGAAAAATGCGTAGACCTGAAATGGCGGAATTCCCTGCCCATTCCGGTCGGCCGCCTCATTAATATAGGTAAGCACCCCAAACGCCCCCACAAACGGCCAAACCGTCCATCCATGGGCCACGACGAGGTTGGTGATCGCCCCCGCGATGATCATCGCCGCGACAATGATATGAGAAGCGCGCAGATCAAGCCGCGCATACTCGTGCACCACGCTGGCCAGTCGGGTTTTGAGCCACTCTCCAGCCATACCGGTTTGCCAAAGTCTACCGGCAGAAGGGATCATTGTCCCGGCCATCAAATGCCTCAAATTCACCCGTTTCTATTAGGACTTACGTGATCCTCTGGTTATAATTCGCGCCGCATCAAAGCGGAGATCATGAAGCAACTGAAGGTCAAAATTTTCGGCTGGATCGGCATCTGCGCTGTCGCGATTTCCGCGACCGCCAAAGCCAGCGTCGTTTCGCCGACAACCCACCCCTCAACTTTCATCGTTCGACAATGGATTCCCGCCGGCTTTCACGCCATCCGCGATGTGCCATACGTCCCGCGCGCAGCCGATCTCAAACGCTCGATGTATATGTCCCCGATCTCCCCACCGCGCCCCGGCCGGTAATGATCTGGATTCATGGCGGCGGCTGGTCCACCGGCGACAAAGCCGCGCCCCCCGGGATGGGTCTGCTCCTGCGCGGCTACGTCGTCGCGAGCATCAACTATCGCCTTTCGCGAGAAGCCGTCTTCCCCGCTCAGATCTATGACTGCAAAGCCGCCGTTCGCTTTCTCCGTTCGCACGCCAGGGAATTCGACATCGACCCGGCTCGCATCGGCGTCTGGGGCTGCTCCGCCGGCGGACAACTCGCCTCTCTCCTCGGCGCTACCAACGGCCGCAGGGAATACGAAGGCGCCCTCGGCTTGCCTACCGTCTCCAGCGATGTCCAGGCCGTCTGCGATTGGTTCGGCCCTTCCGACTTCCTCCAGTGGAAAGACCTCACCGGTTCCGGCGCAGCCGTGATCAACCAACTTCTCGGCGGCGTCGCCGCCCACCACGATGCCGCGGCAAAATTCGCCAGCCCCGCCGAGCAGGTCGGACGTTCTCTTGTCGTCCCATTCCTCATCATGCACGGAGATCAGGACCAGCTCGTCCCGCTCCAGCAAAGCCAGATTCTTTATGAAAGACTCCGCAAAGCCGGAGCAGCCGTAAAGCTGATCGTTCTCTCGCACACAGGTCACGGCACCGGCTGGTTCAAAAGCCGCGATACCCTGGCAACGGTTTATGATTTTTTCGATCACTGCTTCAAAAAATCGCTCGTTCGCAATATCCCCACCACCCGCCCTTAAACTGCCGCTATTTCAATCCGGCATCCACGCCCGATAAGCGTGTAAGCCGACTTCATTCGTTCTAATTACAGTCCGCGCCCGCCTTGCCGATAGACAGGATATGCCCGAAGCCACCAATACCAATCCTCCGGTTGAAGTCTCTCCACAGGTCAAAGAACAACTGCGTAAGGTCAGACACCGTCTGGTCGAGCAGTTTTCCAAGCAGGCCGCCGCCACCGGCGATCCCGTCCGCGACGCCGCCGCTCGCCAAGCCCTTGAGACGGAAATCCCGCAAGCACTGCGCTCTCAGGATGCCGCGATGACCGATGCCGTGCGCGCCGAGCTGGTCACCGCCGTCATCAACGAACTCTTCGGCTTCGGCCCCATCCAGCCGCTCCTCGATGACGCCACCGTCACCGAGGTCATGGTCAACCGCGCCGACCGTGTCTACGTCGAGCGCAACGGCAAGACCTCCCGCACCAACGTCACCTTCGACGATGATGAGCACGTCAACCGAATCATCGAACGAATCCTCAAGCCCCTCGGCAAGCGCCTCGATGCCAACAATCTCCTGGTTGATGCCCGTCTCCCGGACGGCTCCCGCGTGAATGTCGTCGTCCCGCCGATAGCCATCGCCGGCCCCTGCATCACCATCCGAAAATTCAGCCGCACGCGCTTGGGGATGGACGATCTCGTCCGCTTCGGCACCCTCACGCCGCCCGTCGCGGGTTTCCTGACCGCCTGCGTCCAGGCGCACCTGAACATCGTCGTCTGCGGCGGCACAGGCTCCGGCAAAACAACGCTCCTCAACATCCTCTCCGGATGCATCGGCGCTCATGAACGAATCGTCACCATCGAGGACGCCGCCGAATTAAAACTGAATCAGGATCACGTCATCACCCTCGAAGCCAAGCGCGGCAGCGACACCGGCGGCAGCGACGTCACCATCCGCGAGCTCGTCCGCAATGCTCTGCGTATGCGTCCCGAGCGCATCGTCGTCGGCGAGTGTCGCGGCGCGGAATCTCTCGACATGCTCCAGGCCATGAACACGGGCCACGACGGCTCCCTCACCACGCTCCACGCCAACAGCCCGCGCGACGCCATCTCCCGTATCGAAACAATGGCGCTGATGGCCGGCATCGATTTCCCCGTCCGCGTCATCCGCGAGCAGATCGGCTCAGCAATCCACCTGCTGGTCCATCAATCCCGCATGCGTGATGGCTCAAGAAAAATCACCCACGTCACCGAAATCGCCGGCATGGAAGGCGACAAGGTGCTCATGCAGGAACTCTTCCGCTTTAAGGAAATCCCCACTGCCGCCGGCGCAACCGTCCAGGGAAGCCTGCAACCGATGGGCCTGCGCCCGCAGTTCATGCACAAATTCGAAGCTGCGGGATTAGTCGTCCCCCCCGAAACATTCTCACCCGGCGCGGTCGCCAAATACCGAAACGCCGCCGCGTAACCGGGAAATGAAACAACCAAAAGCAAAAAGCCTGTCGATTCGGTCGGCGGGCTTTTTTATTCCCTCTACTTCACCCCAAACCTGAAAACACTGACCGAGCAAGCCGGAAACTCATGCAAAAATGAAGCCCCCGCATCCCCCGCATCCCCCGCCTCCGGAAAAATCTTCCGCGGCTCCTCAATCGTATTCACATCCTTCGGCTGCCCCGTCAGCACCCACAAAGCCGCCTTCTTCTCCACATCATTCGCCCCAGCCAGATTAATCTGAAGCTGCTGCGGCGATGAAGCCGTATTCACCACCTTCAAAATCACCGTCCCATCCGAATCCACTCGGCTGGCCGCCGCATACACCGCCGCCGGCGCCGGGCCTCCCGAATCCGTTGCCTCGGTAATCAACTTGCCGTCGAGATAGCATTTGATCTCCCGCCCCTTCAACTCAACTCGAATGTCGTACCACCGATTCGCCTCAACCGTCACATCGGACGGAGTCCCAAACTCCTCGGTGTTCCCATCAGCCGTTCGTTCCAAAACTGTCCGCGTATTTCCCCACCCGCCAATATTCCAGCAGATAAAATTATCCCGCCCCCGGCTGTGAAACAGAACCAAAAATCCCTCCTGCCCGCTCACCTTCCTCGCCTTCAGGCTATACGTGTAATTTTCCCAGTCAGTCGTGCCCGCGACAATCCGGCATCCCTCATCCGTTGATGTTTGCGTGAGCGCCTCCATTCTCAACTTGCCACTCACCCGCAAGCCGCCGCCATCCCTGCATCCCTTTCGAAAAATCAGCTTGAAACAGCGAGCGATCCCCATCCACCACTTTCATATCCTTGAACTGCGCATCAGTCGCCCAGGTCCCCACGCCAATCCGCCCCGATGGCATCGGCTGCTCAGGCTCCGTATGTGGCTGCTCCTGAATTTTCACCGGCAGCACCGTATCCCCCATATTCTGCGAAAACATTTTCTGCGCGTAATACGAAGCCGATCCAAAACTATTCAAGTTGTCATACCCAATCAGGTTCGTCCCCCATTGCCCGGCGTTCCTCCCGACATTCACCAGCAGCGGCGCATACGCCGACATGATTACCACATCCGAATTCCGCTCCAAGCCCGTCAGCCACGCCGCATCCGCAACCGCCGCGTTCATATCCGGCGTCGGATTTCCTTCCGTCGTCGCCCATTCCCCAACAAAAATCTTCGGCCCCGAGCGGTCATACTTATCATAGTGCCCCGCGTCCCGCTCCATCGCCCGCGCCGATCGATAGTAGTGGTCATCCACCACGTCCGCCTTCCGTGATCGGACAGGCATCGTCGCGATCAGCTTCAGGCCCGGATACTTCGCCTTGATCGCATCATAAAACTGCGCAAAACGCCCATCATACGTCCGCGACCGATCGAACCAGTCCTCATTTCCAATCTCGACATATTCAATCTTAAACGGCGCCGCATGCCCATCCTTGACCCGTTCCTGCCCCCACTTCGTGGAGGCATCCCCCGTCGCATATTCAATCTCATCCAATGCATCCTGCACGAACGGCTGCAAATTCGCCCCCGGATCAACATGCTGCTGCTTCAGCGAATATCCCGCATACACCGCCAGCAGTGGCTCCATGTGCAAATCCTCGCACCACTCAAAAAATTCCAGCAACCCAAGACCATCCGATGATCGATATCTCCACGGCCCCTGATGCCCCGGCCGCTGCTCCAGGTTCCCGATCGTCTTCTTCCAGTCGAATCGCTGCTCGATCGTATCCCCCTCCAGATAGTTCCCACCCGGCAAGCGCAAAAACGCCGGATGCAGATCACCCAGCATCTGCATCAGATCGATCCGATTCCCATTCGGCCGGTCCCCAAACGTCGGCGGAAAAAGCGACACCAGGTTAAACCAAACCGATCCCTTGCTCGACGCCAGAATCAAAAACCGCCCATCCCCCGACGGCTTCACATCACCGGTTTTCAGTATCACCTCATATTTCTTCCACTTCGTCCCCAGCCACGGCACCGCAGCCGACGCATAAACAGTCGCCCCATCCTTGCTCTGAATCTCTACGGCTAGCGGCCCCGAAAATCCTTCGCTCCCCTTGGCAAAAAACGAAGCGCGATATTCCGTGTTCGGCCGGACAGGAATGCCCCAATACCCATCATTCGCAATACCAACCCGCTGCCCTGGATCAACCGAGGAAATATCCAGCCGCAAGCTTCGGGTCAGCGCCGTCCCCTCAATCGGATTCTCATCATCCAACGTAATCTTCGCCGCCGCAGCGCCGCTGCCGACAACCGACCAATGCGCCGCCTTGGCTGCATCATCCCTGAAGACGCGGTTTTGAATCAGCTCAGCATAAAGCCCTCCGTCATAGGAGTGGTTGATCTCTTCAGTCATCAACCCATAGAAAATCGGACTGATTTTCACGCCCGGCTTCTGCACATCAACAGTCAATTCCCCAGGCGCGATATCGCCTCTGGAAACAAGGCCAAGAGAGCAGATCACAATTGCAATAAGTGTTGGGATTTTCATGCGAGCTATGTACCCTTGCGATTGGCGAAACTGTTGAATAGTGTGCCCAAGCCGGGAGTCCAACGCAATAGATCAGAAGGCGACTTTTTATCTCTCTGAAAGGATATACACATGAAGTCCCTCCTGATGATTTTGACTCTCCTCCCGGCATGTATCCTGTTCACTGGCTCTTCATCCTTTGCCGGCGACAACGGCGTCCTGAATGTCATGGATTTCGGCGCAAAAGGCGACGGAAAAACCACCGACACCCTCGCCATTCAAAAAGCAATCGACGCCTGCAACGCAAATGGCGGCGGCCAGGTGCTTCTCCCCCCAGGCAAAACATTTTTATCCGGCTCCCTCACCCTCCGCAGCAACGTCGATCTCCACATCGCCACCGGCGCCGTTCTCAAAGGCAATCCCGATTGGCGAACCTATCTCCCCAGCGGATCGTTTCTCTTCGCAAAAGACGCCCAAAATGTCTCCGTCACCGGTAGCGGCACCATCGACGGAAACGACACCCCCATCTGGCAAAAACTGGCGGATGAAGAAGCCGGCGGAGACATCAATAAAGCCGGCTGGTGGCCGAATTCTTTCATCGGCGACTACTGGCCCTTCGACAAAAAGCCCGGCGAGCCCGACAAAACCGGCGGCCGTCCCATGATGTTCATCTTCATCAACTGCGACAAAGTCCGCCTCCACGACATCACCCTCCGCGCCGCTCCAAGCTGGACCGTCCATCTCGTCGGCTGTCAGGACGTCGCCGTCTCCGACATCTCCATCCGAAATTCCTGGGGAGTCGCCAACAACGATGGCATCGACATCGACCATTGCCGCAACGTCAGAATCACCAATTCCCTCATCGACTGCGCCGACGACTGCATCGTCATCAAAAACACCCCCAACTTCGAATCCTACGGCGATTGCGAGCACATCACCGTCACCGGCTGCATACTGGCCTCCCGCAGCGCCGCTCTGAAGGTAGACGAAATCTACACCGGCACAGCCAGAGACATTATCTTCGACGGCTGCACCGTTTACCACAGCAACCGGGGCCTCGCCATCCAGCTCCGCGACGCCGGCAACATCGAAAACGTGATCTTTTCTAACATCGTCGTCGAAACAAAATTCCAACCCCACAAATGGTGGGGCGCCGGCGAGCCGATCCAGGTCACCAATTTCCCCCGCACCCCGGAAACCAGGCTGGGCCACGTCCGCAACATCCGCTTCAGCAACATTCTCTGCCGGGGCGAAAACGGCCTGATCTTCCAGGGCTGGCCGGGCAATCCACTGGACGACATCGTGCTGGACAATATCAAGCTCGATCTAACCAAACCCGCAACAGGCACAGGCGGCTTCGAAGACTTCCGCCCGCAGGGCGTCTTCAAAGGCGTCTTCCAATCCAAGCTCCCCGGCGTCTATGTCCGTGAAACCCACAATCTCTCAATCCGCAACAGCCGAATCAATTGGTCCGCGCCCGGCGATGATGCCTATGGCCCGGCATTGGATCAAGACAAATCAGACGGATTCGAAATGCAAGACGTCTCTCTCTCACCGCCAATGCAAAGTCATTAAATTGGCAGGTTCCGCAAATGCTCAAAACAAAAACCCCGATCGCCGCACTTTTGGCCATGTCTCTGCTGTTAATCAGTTCCTGCGCACCGCAACAACAGGCGAATGTACTTTCGACAACGATAATTCCAATCTCGGTCCCGCAGAAAGGTCAGACCTGGAGCCTCCCGACATCCGCAACCGCATCGCTGGACATGATCTGGATTCCGCGTGGCTCCTTCATGATGGGCAGCCCGCGATCCGAGCCGATGTCCAGCCCCGATGAACGCCCGCAAACTCAGAGTCACCCTCACCAGCGGATTCTGGATCGGCAAAACGATTTTCACCATCGGACAATGGAAAAATCTGACTGGCCTGGACGTGCGCGGCCAACTAAACAAAGTGTTGCACGACGACACGCTCTACGACTTAGGCGGCAAAAAACAGACCGTGCGCGATTTCATGCGATTCTCCCGCGACGCCGATCCAGTCCAATATCTCGCCGGCGAAGAGTTTGGATCTTCCCATCTATTTCGTCAGTTGGAACGACGCGATGGAACTCTGCAAAAAACTAAACCAGCGGGAACGCGCCGCCGGACGCCTGCCGGTCGGATATGAATACAATCTTCCCACCGAAGCCCAATTTGAATATGCCTGCCGGGCCGGCACAACAGACGCCACCTACGCCGGCCCCCTCATCTTGCAGGGCCACGACTCCCCCATGCTCGACAAAATCGCCTGGTACGACGCGAACAGCCCCGACGGCTACGTCGGCAAAGGCTTTTCCGTCTCCGGCCGCACCGGCGGCCCGCGCCCCGTCGCCCAAAAACAATCCAACGCCTGGGGCCTCTACGACATGACCGGAAACATCTGGCAATGGTGCCGCGATTGGTACGGCCCATTCAAAGGCGGCAGCCGAAACCGATCCAATCGGCCCACCTACAGGCACAGATCGCGTAAACCGAGGCGGCAGCTTCGGCAGCGGCCCAGGTTCCGAGCGCTCCGCCGCCCGCGCAAAAAACCCACCCGCCGAGGCCAGCGCCTATCGCGGATTCCGCCTGGCGCTCTGTCCGATTCGATAAATATCTTGGCGTACTAAAAACTAGACGTTTGCGCCATTTCGATTTCTCATTCCCAAACCTATTGCTTGCGCGAAAAACGGATTTTGATCTCATATTGCCCCGCGCCGCCCACGGCGTCGCCGAAGTAGACAGTGACGCCGTCTCCCGTCTTCTCCATCACCGCGATCTCGCGGCCGCTGCGCTCAACGACCTCCGCCGATGTCAGATCCGCCTTCGCCAATTCGGCGTCGTCCAGGCTCGGTCGCATCCGAATATCCCACGGCTGGTCGTTGATCATCACATCCGTCGGCCAAAGCGTAGCCACATGTCGCCAGTTCTCCCCTTGAGGAGTGATGGTCAGCACATCGCTCCCGGCGATGCTCGCCTTCACGTCCAGAAAGATTGAGTCAGCCGACGGCAACGTAGTGGGCTGTGCCACCGGCGTTGCCACAAAGGCGTTGGACTTGGGCGTAAATCCTACGCTGATCTCGTACGGCGCCGCGCCGGGTTGTGAATCTGCAAAGTGAATGGCGATGCCGTCACCGGTCTTCTCCATCGCCACCGTGCCGCGCCCGCTGCGCCGAATGACCTCAGCTGACGAAAGGTCCGCTTCCCCCAACCCGATCTTCGCGAGCGTCGATCCCGCGCGTGTGTCAAAAACTGCTCCGTTGATCATAACGCTCAAGGGCCGCTTATAGGCCCCGTGTGTCCACGTAACTCCCGCTGGCGTGATGTTCAGCACGTCACTGCCGTCGATGATGGCGTTGATTTTCAAAACGATGGGCCGTTCGTCGCCCGGCTGATTCGCGGACATCGGCGCAGTCGCCGCGTCTGGGCCGCCCGATTGCAATGCAAAATACGCCAGCAACCCGCCCATCACCACCACGATAAGCAGCGCCGCCCCAATCTTGGCCCCGAACCCCGCCTCTCTCATCACCGCTTTTCGCGCGATCTCCCCAGCGAACGATCCTTTCATTCCCGATCCGGCCGATGCCGTCACGGACATCACCAGACTCTGCGGCGCAGCCTCAATTCCGTGCGCTTCCAATTGTGTCGATAGCACCGCCGCCGCCGGCATAGCCGCCTTCTTCGACATCGTCTCTCGCAACCGTTCGATCGCGCGTCCCACCCGCTTTTTGGCCGCATCTTCCCCGGTTCCCAGCGCCTCACCCACCTGCTTGAAACTCAATCCACGGAGATACCTCAGCGCGACCGCGTCCCGATCTTTGATTCTCAGACGAACCATCGCCTCATCGAGAACCGCCGCGTAATTCTCCCATTCCCCTTCCGTCCCGACATTCGATTGTTCCGCTTTCATCATGGCCGCCGCCCGCTCGTGATATTCACGCCGCATCGCCAGCTTCCGCGCGTCGCGGCAAGCCAGATAAGTCGCCCTCACCAGCCATCCCGCGACCGATCCCTTAATTGATCCAGCTTTTCGCCACAGCAGAATGAACACAGCCTGCACCACATCCTCAGCCATCGCGGCATTCCCCAGTTGCCGCCTCGCCGCGGAATAAACCAGGTCGGCATGATCCCGCACGAGTTCCGCAAATCCGTCCCGGGAATCGACCGAAGCGTGTTGTGTTGAAACCATCGGCTCACCCATTCCGCATGTCCTATATCAACGAGATAACGGACGCCGCCGCGACAAGGGGACAAAAATCCGCCGCGATATTTCAAGGATTCGCGCTGAAAAAGCCGGAATTCCACAACAACCACCGCATATTTAGCGGCGGTGCAAAGCACCGCGGGTTGCCTCAACCTTTGACCGGAAACCGTCTATATCTCTCACGTTCAATGCTCTCCCTGAACGATGCAATCGCGAGGGCCCCGCGCCAAACCAAAAATTTACTGAGACTTTCGAGATATTCTGGGATATCAATTACCGAAAAGTGTTCAGAAATGTCCGGTTCTGGTTAGTGAAAACTAGATGATCTAAAAACCTATAACTGCGGCTTGCAGACTTACCTCGGCGCGATCTCATTTATAACGATACGCGCTCGTGCGCCGCCTCATCAGAAAAATACTCGCCCCCATCGCGATGGCTATAGATCTCGGTTCGGGCACAATGACGATTATGCCCGTTGTGTAAAGGCTACTTGTGTTCCAAAACCAGTTATTCGGTAAGGCCGGCAAATCGAGGGTTTGAAACGCCCCTGTTTCAGTTCCAAAACTCAACACATGAAACTGTTCGCTCAGAAAAGGATTGCTGGCTGGAAACGGTATATCAAATGTGCCATTGAAGGAGGCATTGCCGTCAATACGAACAGCGCCGCCGAACAAATTGCCCACTATCGTTCCAGACGTAGTTTGCGTGAGATTTCCGGTTATCTCGAATCCGCCGTTAATTGTTCCCTCGTTTATCACGTTGCCGGAAACTTCGCCTTGGCCCTCCAGTGTGCCGCCTTCGGATAGATCAAAATTCGCAGCGGTAATCGTGTTAGTGCCAGAAGTAAAAATAACATCGGCCATTTCAATAATCCCGCCGGTTAGATTCATCGTTGCGCCGGGCGTGAGATTCAATTGATGAGCCTCGAGCGTTCCTCCAGATTCAACGTTGAGCGTTCCACCGCTCTTAATACTTACTGAGCTGGCTTCGACAAGGTTTCCGGATTCCACGTCCAGAGTTCCAGTCCCGGCCGCGCCGGAACTGTTTGCTCCAATCACTACTCCTGTACCACCAAAAAGGTTGGCAGAGGCGAACTGGCTTGTGGCCCCGCTAAAAATGACCGTTCCAGTGCCACCATTTCCACCAATGAACAGGCCATCGCCGGTCACAGACGAATAAGCCTCAGCGTTTATCTCGCCGGTTCCGCCATCGCCGACGGAAATGCTGCCAAACCCCATCATGGTTGCTGCCTGGTTCGCCCCGCTTTTTCCAGTCAGCGTGATCGTTCCATTTCCGCCTGATGCCCCGACGATGTACCCGAGGCTTGCATCTGTGCTTGAGCCGGTATTCAAGTCCAATACCCCCACCCCGCCAGCGGTGATCGCCATGCTTCGCTCTCCGCCTCCCACGGAAATATAGCCGTTGGAATTGAAGTTACCGTTCGCCAGCGTGGCCGTTCCATTTCCGCTTGCCATATCGCCTATGACGATATCGCTTACGAGTTCTTTGGAGCCGCCCTCATTATTTATGAGCACCGCCCCGTTCGTAAGGTTGAGAGTCCCAGTTCCATTCCTTCCGATGTAAATTCCAGAACCAAAAAGCCCCGCGTAATTTGTGATCCCGTTGCCGAAGAAAGAAGCGCTGCCGGTCCCGCCGCTGCCCGTAGTACCTGTTATGCCGCCGACCACGAGAGCGCCGTTGTCGACGGAGTCCGAACCCAACGCGGAGTTGGTTGAACTCAGCGTGCCGTTAGACCCACTACCGATGCCAACGTAAATATTTGAATCGGTGGTCCGGTCTCCGTTGATATTCGTAATATTTAAGGAGCCGGTTCCCCCATTTGCACAACCAGCCACGCAGCGGCGCTGTTCACCTGCGGACCGCCTGAACCGGTGATTGTGGAACTGAGCGAAAGTGAACCGTTTTGACCAGCGGCCTGCCCGACATCGATTTGCCCACCCAGCGTCAGCGAGGTACTGGCGACCGCAAAACTCAAAGCGGTGTTATCTGTCTCAACATTCAGGTTGTCCGCGCTCTGGGAGGACGGCATCGTCACGATGTATCCCGCGGACGAATTCAAATTAAATACCGCATCGTCGCTGCTGGCAGGGGGAGCACTATTGCTCCATTGCGTCCCGTCAGTCCAATTGCCTCCAGCAGAATTATTCCATAAATCGCTTCCGGCCTTTGCGCCGTTGCGATGAATACCGCACTCCCACCAAGAAATGCCGCCGCAATTTTTCGCCTGGAGCGCCCTTTGGACATGATACCCTCCCATTGCCGTCAAAACCCGAATCCGCCTCACCTGCATACGAGCAATTTGTTTTCAATCTATCTCGCACCGATAATTTCAAGCAAGTATCTTTTTATTAATTTTTCGGGAAAAAGGTAAAAAATCCACGGATTTTTTCAAAATACGCCCAAAGCTTTCACCCTTTGAACCCTTGTATAGAGGGCAAGCGCTATTTCATCATCATCCCCGGGCTATTCATCAGGACGCGCATATGTTCGCGCTTTTTGCATTCAACCCATGTTCAATTGATCCACTCCCAAGAATATTCCGCGACTTCACCCCAAATATGGGAGCTTTTGGGACATTCTGGGACACCAAACATCGAAAAGTGTCCGGAAGTGTCCGATTCTGTCCGATGCCAATCTCAGTAAACCCCTCAGGCAATCGTCTTCTCAACCTCATCAAACCCCGCGGCCCCCTCCGCGATCAGCCGATACCCGCTCTCTTCCAACGTGATGTAATTCTCAGCCGACAATGCATGCCGGCAACCCTCGATGGTCGGCGTCTTCAACAGCGCGTCCCGAAGCTTCGGTGTCGCCACCAAAATCTCAAAAACCCCGCGCCGACCAAAATGCCCGGTTCCAAAACACTTCTTGCAACCCTTCGGCTGGAACACCAGCTTCACGCCGGTCAGCCCAAAGCTGGCAAGTTTCTTGGCCTGATCGGGAGTAGGCGCCTTACCCACTTTGCAATGCGGGCAAAGCTGCCGCACCAATCTCTGCGCGACGACGACATGAAGCCCGGACGCAACCACATACGGCTCGACGCCCAGATCAAGCAGCCGAAACATCCCGCTGATCGCATCGCGCGCGTGAACCGTGCTGAAAACCAGATGCCCGGTCATGCCCGCCTGAACCGCGACGCGAGCAGTCTCCGCATCGCGGATTTCACCGACCAGAATTACGTCCGGGTCCTGCCGCAGAACGCTCCGCAGCAGCGCCGAGAAAGAGTTGCCCTGGGAGTCGTTCACAGGAATCTGCGTGACGCCCTCAAGCTGAATCTCCACCGGATCTTCGATGGTCACCACATTCCGCTGCGTGATATCAATGTCGCGAAGCACCGCGTACAGCGTGGTCGTCTTGCCAGACCCGGTCGGCCCGCAGACCAGGATCATCCCCGCATCCTGCTCGCCCGTCCGGCGGATAATTTCCCGCGCCTTCGCCGGAAGCTGCAAATCATCGATATGAAGCGGAGCATTCGACGTATCGAGCACGCGAATCACCAGCTTCTGCCCATGCATCGCCGGGGCAAAGCTCACGCGATAATCCACGCGGCGCTCAACCATCTCATTTTTCTTCTTCGTCGGCACCCGAGCGCTGAAATGCCCTTCCTGCACGATATTCCGCTGCGCGATATCGATGTCGCTGACTACTTTCACGGCCGACAGCAGCTTCACTCCCAATTCCTTCCCGAGCCGAACGACATCCACCATCGTTCCATCCACGCGGATGCGAACATGCACATCATCCGTCTTCGGCTCGATGTGAATGTCCGTCGCCCGGCTGCGGAAGCAGACCAGCATGATCAGCCGAAGAATCGTGATCGCCTCACCGACATCTTTTTTCGCGTCAGCAGGATAAGCGACTTTGCCCCGCGCATTGATCAGCGCGATCTGCCGCTCGTTAAAGCTCCTGTCCGCCAATGCCTCGGCCCGCTCGCGAAGTTGCCGTTCATATTCGGTCGCCGCGACAACCGGCTCCGATGCAGCCTCTTTATCATCATCCGTCTCATCCTCATCGCTGACGAGATGCGCAAGTTCAGCGATAGCTGTCTCTGCCGCAGCCTTGGAGTTCGGAACGCCGGAGGACCGCACAGCGGGAACGACCAGTTTCATCTCGGTCTTCCCGATAGCCACCACATCCCCGCTGACAATCAGCGACTGATGCACCGGCTTGCCGTTGAGAAGCGTGCCGTTGCGAGATTCCAGATCGCGCAAATGAAACCCATCGGAGGATCTTTCAATGACGCAGTGAAATCGGCTCGCCATCGGCTCATCGATCACCAGCAGATTGGTGAAATTTCGCCCAACGGTCAGCGTCCCCCCATCCAGCGGGATTTGCCGCGGACCCTTGGCATCCTTGATTTCCAAATAGGCCGTCTGCATCAAATTCAAACCTCTAACTTCAGACCCCTGCCCTCTACAAAATTATATTACCGCAATTCGCGCGGAGCTTCCATTTTGGACATTGGCCGAAGAATTTGCACGGATTGTTGAAGAATATCTCGCCCGCCTCCGCTTCGGTATGTTCCCGCCGGCGGTATTCAAGCAGGGTATCAACCAGCGTGTGCGGCCCCGATTCTCCCCAGTCGCTGGCGCTATTCACGCAGATTCGGTCCGAGCCGAACTGCTCTAGGATGTCCACTCCGCGCTGCGGCGTCAGCTTGCTGCGGGGATAAATCGTCAGCCCGCACCAGAATCCCGCCTCGCGGGCCATCCGAATCGTATGCTCCTCGCAATGATCGATAAGCACCCGCCGCGGATCGATCCGTCCATCGTTTTTCAAAATGCTCGTGATGATCGCCGTCCCTTTGTGCTTATCCTGAAGATGTGGCGTGTGGATCAGAATCAACTGATTGTGCTCCGCCGCCAGATCAACCTGCTCCTCAAAGATCATGATCTCATTGGCAGTATTCTTATTCAGCCCGATCTCCCCAACCCCCAGCACGCGCGGATGATCCAGCAATGGCGGAATCAGCCGAATAACCTCCCGCGCCAGCGGCACATTTTCCGCCTCCTTGGCGTTGATGCAGAGCCAAGAATAATGCTCGATCCCATATTGAGCCGCGCGGGCAGGCTCAACATCAGTCAGATGATGAAAATAATCAGCGAAACTGGAAGCCGAACTCCGGTCGAATCCCGCCCAAAACGCGGGCTCGGAAACCGCGACCACGCCGCAGCGGGCCATGAATTGGTAATCATCCGTCGTTCGGCTGATGCAGTGAATATGGGGATCGATCAGCTTCATTTCTGATGGTGCGGCGGTGGGGGGGTCTTATCGGAAAAAATCATCT
The DNA here is from genome assembly GCA_963773725.1 of uncultured Phycisphaerales bacterium. GTDB lineage: Bacteria > Planctomycetota > Phycisphaerae > Tepidisphaerales > Tepidisphaeraceae > PALSA-1353. The sequence goes on along the minus strand of CAVZCA010000002.1, from coordinate 1,541,384 downwards.
GAATCCGCTCAGCACGATCGGCGCCTGACTCCAACAGCACCGCAAACGCCTCGCGAAATTGCAGAAGCCGCGGATCGGTAAGACTGGCGCGATCCAGCCGATCAAGATCAGCCGCCAGCGACAGGCATCGGCTCCGCATATTCAGAAAAGTTTGATCGAGAGACTCCTTTGAATCCGGCATAAACCAATTGTACAGAATCAGCGTTTGAAATTGCGCAATTGAAGGATAAAATATCACATGTCGCTCGCCGATGTACTCCACGGCGGCGGCGGTGTTCCCGGAAAGGCGTTTCCGGGAGAAAGAGCCCGGCGGCGGGCCAGTACAAGGCCGGATGGGAAATAGCCTCATCCGCATACTAAGGCCGGTGTCCCAGGACGATTGTGAAATCGCTCCCAACCCGTGCCGACAGTCACCTTGGAATAGCGCCCGCGACGGCTTGGCAAAACCACTGAGCACCGCGCGAGTCGCGTGTGTCTCTGCAAGAACGGGAGGTGATCCGTGACCAATTCTGACTGTACGTGGGCTGCTGTAAGCAGCTTTCGCGGGTGAGATTCCCGCGATCCACGCAGCTGCTTTAGCAGCTCAGCAGTTCTAATCGCGAAGCCCCGGATCATGCATCCGGGGCTTCTTTTTTGCTGTTGGTAACCGGACGAATTAAAGGTGACGCGAACCTTTAATTAGATTCGGGACAAATTGCCTGGGTAACTGTGCAAAAAAACTATTTAATTTCGAATTGCACCTGTTGCGCAAGTCGGGCTCGGCGGCGCTGCACGCATCAACGACAGCGCCCACCTTTGTCTGCGACAGAAGCGATGTTCATCGCGTTGGAGGTCATGAGCACCTCCGCATTTCGACCGGAAGCAAGCATCAGGCGTCCAGCAAAAATTGCCATATTTCGCTGGAAAAGCTCAACTTTTCGATTGATCTCGCCTCATCAACATGGCTAATTAGTTCTTGCGTGAATTGGTCTGAGCGTCGCCTATTCTGGAGGAGTGGCTGTCTGCTTTGAGCGTGGGTGGTTCATTTCCTTGCAAACATATTTGGAGATGAGTGGAACAATGCGCAATTACTTTTATCCCCAGAGTCTGCATCTTCGCCTCTGGCACAAACTCGGCTTCGTCGCGTTGCTGCTCGGCGTTACCACGCTTTCGGCACGCACCGCGATCGTAATGACCAACGAACTCGACGGTGTGAACTTCAGTTACACGGCGGTTGATGTTAATGGCGTCCTTGCCGTGACGTTCGACCCGGCAAGTTCGGTCACCAGGATCGACGGCTCCATCATTTCGCCGACGTTGCCAGCAACCTTCGCCCAGCTGACATTAAGCCCCACCGAATTGACGAGCGATATCCCCGGCCTGTCGGGGCATTTCACCCCGAATCTGAATGACACAAAGTACGGGATTTCGTCGCTGACGCCCGCCGGTGCACCGAACGTCGTGTTCGACTACACGATCAGCTTTGGGCAAGTTTCGGCCAACGGTTTGACCATGACCGGCGCGGTCGGGCTGGATGCCGCCAGTGCCACGACGTTCACACAGGGCACTACCTCTTACGATTTCAGTCCGTTCCAGAACTTCGGCACGTACACTCTTTCGCTGGGCACCCAAGGCGCGGATCCGACGCTGATTTACGACACACTGAGCTCGGGGAACGGCACCTTCTCAGGCACCGGCCAGTTTGACCAGTTCACCCCACCAGTTCCCGAGCCAGCCTCGATGGGGTTGCTCCTGGGGATCGGCGGTCTCGTCGCCCGAAGGCGCAGGACTTGAAGAAAAGTTCAACCGGTATCCCGTCACTCCGATTTGATGCCGGTAGACCAGCAGCGCCCCGATAATCAGTGGCATACGGGAGACGAACTATGTTCTGATCAGCCGGCCGGTATATGAGGATGTTATTTCTTCCGCCGGAGTTGCATCAGCCGCTGAGGCTCCGCAGGCGGTGTAAATCCCAGCGTTGCGTAAACCCCATGCGCATCCTGCGTCCCAAGCAGCCAGTTGGACACATCCGCCAGGTCCGGATGATCCAGAGTAAATTTAACAATCGCCCGTCCCAGTCCGCGGCCGCGATGGGCCGGATCGACAAACACATCCGCCAGCCACGCAAAACGAGTTCGGTCTGAAACAGCCCGGCAATACCCGACTTGATCCTTGCCATGCCAGGCGCTGATGACCAGCGCTGAATGACGAGCCGCCTGCTCGACTTTTTCCCGCGAGATGCCCGGACTCCAGTACGTCTCTGTCAGCCAGGAATGAACGACGCCAAAATCCACGCGGCCGCGATCATCACTGATCTGATAATCGAGATGCGTCGCTTCCATAGGCGATGAGGTTTAACCCTTCGGCGGTTCTTTCGCCTTCAGCCACGGCATCATCTTCCGCAACCGCCGGCCGGTGACTTCAACCGGATGACTATTGTCCTGCTCGTATAGCCTCTTGAAATTCTTCATGCCCCCTTCGTATTCCGCTCGCCATTCCTTGGCGAATTGACCGCTGGTGATCTCCGCCAGGATTTTCTTCATCTCCGCTTTAACAGCCGGATTCACAACGCGCGGCCCGCGCGTCAGATCGCCATATTCTGCGGTATTGCTGATCGAATATCGCATGTAATCCAGTCCGCCCTGATAGATCAGATCGACGATGAGCTTCACTTCGTGAACGCATTCGAAGTAAGCCATCTCCGGCGGATAACCCGCTTCGGTGAGCGTTTCAAACCCGGCCTTGATGAGTGCCGAAAGTCCGCCGCAGAGAACAGCCTGCTCGCCGAACAGATCGGTTTCGCATTCGTCCTTGAAGTTGGTTTCGATGACTCCGCTGCGAGCACCGCCGATGCCGCGCGCCCAGGCCAGGCTGATGTCGCGAGCCTTTCCGGTGGCATTCTGATGAACCGCCAGCAAACACGGCACGCCGCCGCCGCGCTCGAATTCGCTGCGAACCAGATGCCCCGGTCCCTTGGGAGCGACCATGACAATGTCCACGTCCTTCGGCGGAACAATCGTCTTGAAATGAATGTTGAACCCATGCGTCGCCCCGAACGCCTTCCCGGCCTTCAAGATGCGGCGCAATGCTCTTGGCATAAACGCCAGGCTGAACCTCATCCGGCAGCGTGACGATAATCAGATCAGCCGCCTTCACCGCATCCTCGACGCTGACGGGATCAAACCCCTGCTGAATCGCCAGCTTGCCGTTCGGGCTATCCTTGCGGTTGGCGACGATGACCTTGATCCCGCTGTCGCGCAGGTTCAGCCCATGGGCATGCCCCTGCGATCCAAAGCCAAGAATGGCCACCGTCTTCCCTTGCAGGGCGTCCAGCGGGGCATCTTTTTCATAAATCATTTTGAGCGGCTCTGGCATTGAAAACTCCTCGGAAAATTGAGTCGCGGATGTTAATAGCCAACGCCTCGGATAGCAATTAAACCGTCAGGGACGCTGAAGCCGTGGCAGGGGGGCAAGATCCGGCTCGATGAACCTGGTCTTGGCCTCCGGGTGCATCCGCCGATCAGGAGTATAGAAGAATCGCAGCACATGCTTGGAATGCAATTGCGGGTGCATATCGTAAAATTCATCCGCAGTCTGGACCGGATGCGATTTTTCATACGCCTGCATGACTGCCGCGATCAGATGCAGCAGGGCACGCGTCGTCGTTTCGTTATATCCGCGCGTCGGAAGGTCCTCGGGAACGTTATGAGCCGCGTTATATCGCTTAATGCGCGGGCGAATGTGATCAAGAGTCTCGTCAAAAGCGAATTGCCGCAAATAGAGATAAGCAACCTTCACGTGAGCCCGATGGGTCCACTGCTCAAATGGCAAACTGCAATCCTCGAATTGACGGAGGAGCTCAGCGTCTTCCATTAGCGGTTGATTTTCTTCGATGTCTTGGCAGGCGAACTGTCAGTTTCACCAAGCATCTTGATCAGCTCGGCAACAATCTCTTTCGGCTCGGTCATCCGCCCAAGACCAACGTTCCGGCAAGCCAGCCAGCCCGGCTCGGGACCGATGAACCGGTAGCCAAGCCCCACCAGCTTGGCGACATTCTCCTGCGCAATCGGATGTTCCCACATCCGATGGTTCATCGCGGGCGCAAACACCACCGGGCAAGCAGCCGCGCAAACCATCAGACTGACCAGATCATCCGTCAATCCCGCGGCAATCTTCGCGATGGTGTGATTCGTAGCCGGCGCGACCAGCATCAGGTCGGCCCGCTGCGTCAGTGCAATATGCTGGGGATCGGAACTGTCGGATAGCTCGAAAATGCTCGTGCGCACCGGCCGGGCCGAGAGTGCCTGGAACGTCAGCGGCGTGACGAACTTCTGCGCCTCGGCCGTCATGGCGACCGTCACGCCCGCCCCAAGCTGCACGAGCGTGCTGACCAGGTCCGCCACTTTGTAAGCGGCGATTCCCCCGCAGACAGCGACAATGATCTCGCGGCCCTTAAGCTTCGGAGATGGCGCATTGCCGCTCGGCATTGGATCATGACCTCAGGCGTTCGAAGCCCGCTGGCCTCGTAATCGATGGCGATCTTGTCCTGCAGGACTTCCTGGATGGCCACTTCAAGATCGGTCATGTTGCCGCGATCCACCAGCGGGCGCGCCCCGTCCATCAACTCGAGCATGCGCTTTTGGATCAGTGCGGTCAGCTTGAATCGGCCGCCGACCTTGGCCACGATTTCGTCGCTCTTCAATGCTTCAATCATAAATCAGATGCCTCCACTGCGTTTGTGTTTAATGATTTTGATGATCTCCTCAACCGCGCGATGAAGATCGTCGTTGATCACCATATAGTCAAATGCCCGGCTTCCCTTGGCCATGTGAATTTCCCGCTTGGCGGCCCGGAAACGCTTGGCGATTTCGTCCGCACTATCCCGACCGCGGGTCTCAAGCCGGCGCAGATAGTGTAGGCTCGTCCGGCGGCAGAATGAAGATCGCCAGGCACTGCGGATACTGAAAACGGACCTGAAGTGCCCCCTGAACGTCGATTTCCAGCAAAATATCCTTCCCTTTAGCCAGCAAATCGAGCGCAGGATGCTTCGGGGTTCCGTAATAATCATCGTAATTCTGCGCATATTCCAGGAATTCGTCCGCCTCAAGCCGGCGAAAAAACTCTTCCTTGGAAATGTGCTGATATTGCTTCCCTTTGTCATCCCCCTCGCGCCGAGGGCGGGTGGTGGCGCTGACGATATAGCTGACCGAATATTTCTCGGCCAGATCGCGCGAGATGGTGCTCTTCCCCACGCCCGATGGGCCGCACAGGATGATCAGCAGGCCGGAATCTTTTGATGAATGAGCCATTTATGCCAGTAATTTATTCGACGTTCTGAACCTGTTCCTTAAGGCGGTCGATCGCTCCCTTGATCTCAACAATGTGACGGGCTATCGCGGCGTCGTTAGCCTTGCTCGCGATCGTATTCGCTTCCCGTAGCATTTCCTGCGCGATGAAATCCAGCTTCCGCCCGGCATGTTCATCATTGCGGCAAGCCTGCTCAAAAGCCTCGAGGTGGCTCGTGAGCCGCTGAATCTCTTCGCTGATGTCCGCCCGCTCGGCGAAGACCGCGATCTCCTTCAGCAGAGCATCCTGGCTGACCTGTAATTCCGCCTTGCTGAGCAGCAGATTCACGCGCTGAGTCAGCTTGCGATGATAATCGTCGATGACGCTCGGGGCCCGAGTCTGAATCTGCGCCAGAAATGATGCGATCACTTTCGTATGCTTAAGCAGGTCGGCCTGAAGGGCACTGCCTTCCTTTGCACGCATGCCTGCCAGCTTGGCGATCGCAGCCCGCGTGATTTGCCGAATGACATCGCCGTGACGTTCGATCTCATCGGTCTCATCGCGCGGCTCCTGGCACACGCCCGGAAGCTGCACCAGGCTGGCCAGATCGATCTGCACCATTTTGTCCAGTCCTTTGATCTGCTGCAGTTGCTGCAGATAAGCCGTCAGGGCCGGAATGTTGATGTGATACGCAGCCTCGGCGCTGTTCGGTGCGCATCTTCAAAATGCAGGTGATCGAGCCTCGGCCCAGCCCTTCGCGCAGCGCCGTTTCAATTTCCGGCTCCAATCCGCTGACATTGTCAGGCAGCTTGATGATGGATTTGAAGAAACGGTTGTTCAGCGAGCGGATTTCAACGGAATAGTGAGTTCCGTCGCGCTCGGCGGTCGCGTCTCCAAATCCGGTCATGCTGACGATCATGCGCGATGTGTCCGTGAAAGGATGACAGGCTTATTTGCCGGGAGTTGGAGTTGATGATGATGACGGCGACGGCGAAGCCGGCACTTGCTGCGTCTGTTGCGCTGTATGTACGACATTATTAGGGAGCCGGTCGCAGACCAGATTAAGGATCACCGCCAGCGCCACGAACAAGGCAAACACAATGCTCGTCGCCCAGGTCAGCACGTCGCCGGTCTTGGCTCCGAAGGCGGTGTTTCCGCCCGATCCGCCAAACGCGCCGACAAACCGCCGCCGCGGCCCTTCTGAATCAGCACCAGCATGATCATGATGAACGACAAAAACAGAAACGACGGCATGATGATCCAATATAAAACAAGCATGTAATCTCCGTATCAATTCATAAGGCGGACGTGGCAATCGCCAGGAATCCGTCGGCTTTCAATGACGCGCCGCCAATCAGCCCGCCATCAATGTCCGGCTGGGCCAGCAGTCCGCGTGGCATTTTCCGGCTTCATGCTGCCGCCATACTGAATCCGCACCCGATCGGCAAAATCTTTGTTCCACCGCCGGCCAATCGACTTGCGGATATACGCATGAACTTCCTGCGCCTGTGCGTCGGTCGCGTTGCGACCCGTGCCAATCGCCCAGACCGGCTCGTAAGCGATCACCAGCCGATTCGGATCCTCGATGGCGGAGGTCAACTCCTCGAGTTGTCGCTGAACGACATCAAACGTCTGCCCCGCATCGCGCTGTTCGATCTTTTCACCGACGCAGTGAACAAGAGTCAGCCCGCCGCCATAAATCGCTTGCGCCTTCTTGGCAACCAGCGCCGAGTTTTCGCCGAGAACATGCCGGCGTTCGCTATGGCCGGCCAGTACGAAAGTCACGCCGATATCCTTGAGCATCTCCACCGAAATTTCGCCGGTGAAGGCCCCATTTTTCTCAAAATAAGCGTCCTGCGCCCCAAGAAGCAACGGCGATCCGGCAATGCCTGCGCCACCGCATCCAGATAAACAAACGGCGGGGCGATTCCCACCTGAACCCCTTGCGGAACGCCCTTGGCCACAGCCTTGGCCAAGTCAATGGCGCCGGCCTTGGCGGTATTCATCTTCCAATTACCCGCAACAAACGGAATACGACTCATGAAATGCTTGCTCGCCTAAACTGCCAGCTCTCCTGGTTATGCCCGCGCCGGTTCGCTCGCGTCAACAAATTCCTTATTGAAGATCGCGGCGATCTTCCGCAGTTGCTGCATCAATTCCTTGAATGTCTCCGGCAGCAAAGCCTGCGGCCCATCGCACTGCGCTTCGCTCGGACAATAATGCACCTCGACGATCAATCCATGCGCCCCCGCGGCCATTCCCGCAGCCGCGATCGATGGAACATAATCCCGCTTCCCCGCCGCATGGCTCGGATCGATGATCACCGGCAGATGCGTCCAGCTCTGCAGCACCGGAATGCTGGTGACGTCCAGCGTATATCGCACACTATCTTCAAATGTTTTGATCCCGCGCTCGCAAAGAATCACGCCGCGATTCCCCTGGCTCAGAACATATTCCGCGGAGAGCAGCCAATCCTTGACGCTCGCCGCCAAACCGCGCTTCAGCAGAACCGGCTTCTTCGCTTTGCCGACCTCGCGGAGCAGATCGAAATTCTGCATGTTCCGAGCGCCGATCTGAAAGCAATCGACGTACTTTTCCATCTGCTCGACCTGCCGCGTGTCCATCACCTCGACGCAGATCGGCATGCCCAGCTCATCGCCGCACTCGCGCATCCAGCGGAGGGCCGATTCGCCAAGTCCCTGAAACGAGTAGGGACTGGTGCGAGGCTTATAAACGCCGCCGCGGAGAATCGTCGCGCCGCCGTCGCGAACTTCGCGGGCGATCCGGTTGAGCATCGCCTGATTTTCAACCGCACAAGGCCCAGCAATACAGGCGGCATGATTAGCCGCCGATCTTCACCTTCGGCACCGATCCGCCACCGACTTCGACAATCGAGTCATCCTCATGAAACTCGCGGCTCGCGAGCTTGTAAGGCTTCATGATCGGAACGACTTTTTCAACGCCGTCCAGCGAAGCCAGATGGTTCTGGTCAATCAGTCCTTCTTCGCCGACCGCTCCGATGACGGTGCGGAACTTCCCCTGGCTCAGATGCGATTGACACCCCATCCGCTGGATTTCGCTCACCACGCGGTCGATGGCCGCCTGGGCGGCGTGCGAATTCATAACGATGATCAAGGCAATCTCCTGGAAGAACCGGCGTTTTTGGCCTACCGGTGGGAAAGAGGGCTATTTTAGGGTGAAAAGCAGGGTTGTACAAGTGCGACGGATGACATGCGAACACTATCGCAAAAATAGGTCCTGCAGCACTGATTTATATCCATAAGAGTATTTGTGGTAATTGCCTGCGCAAATCTCGCGGCCGATCGGCCCAAGACGACGGAGCCACGGCCGGGGCATGTCGTGGCGAAGACGGGAGTGGGAAATTTTTTCCGAAAACAGGGCGAAATTTCGATCGTTAGCCCAGAATTGCCGAAGCCGATCCAAGGCTGCTTCGTGCAAGTCCGCGGCATACTTGAACGCGCCGCTGCTCACCTGCCACCGGGCCATTTTGATCTGGCCAAGAAGGTTGTGATTCTGCATGCCCACCGTATTGGTCGAATGCAGCCGATGACGCACAAGATTTTTATCCAGCGGACAAATGCGTGCAACACAGGCAATCAAAAGAGTAATCCAAATATCGTGACAATGCGGTAAATCCGGAATCGGCAAAATCAGCGGAAGATGGCTCGCGCGAAATGCGAGGGTCGATCCAGCCGCAATCGAGTGACGAAGCAGAACCGGCAAAGCATCGCCCGACTGCACACGCTCCTGCTCCGCGGCATCAAACCAGATCGATTGCCAAAGACTATAACCGGCTTCGGAAAGATCCTCATTGACGACCTCAGCATTGGAAAATGCCAGGCCGACCGCAGGATCAGCAAAACAACCGAGAAGACTCGCGACTTTATCCTGACGCCAAATGTCGTCCTGATCGCAGAGAAAAATAGTCTGGCCCGTGCAAAGCGAAATCGCTTTTTCAAAATTCCGCGTCACGCCAAGCCGGCTGGCATTGATCTCAAATCGCACCGGAATGCCGGAGACGGCAGCGAAATCTCGGGCAATCCGCGGAGTCGCATCCGTTGAGCAGTCATCGCAGATAACAATCTCCTGCACCGAGGTCGTTTGAGCCGCAATCGAATCCAACTGAGCACGAAGAAACTTCTCGCCATTCCACGTGCACAAGGCAACGGAGAGACGATCGCCTGACGGATTTGCGGGTTCAGGACTCATAGAAAAAGATCCTGCGCAAAGCTCTTCCACCCAAGCGAATATCGCCGATACCGCAGCGTCAGCAATTCCACGATGCTCGGCGCCAGCCGGCTGCGCTCGCGAAGCCGAATGGCCGACCGAATCTGATAATGACGGATTTTCTCCCTCAGCATCTGCAACAAATCGCCCCGGCGCAGCGGCAATTCATGCCAGGATTCCAGCCGCGTTAGAGCCGCCTGATACATCCGTGCCTGACCCGCAAAAACATGCCGATCCATTTTCTTCGCTGCCAGATACTCCTGGTAAAACGTGCGCTGCAACGCGCCGACTGCCTGAGCCGGATGTTGGCGATAGCGGATCAGCGGCTGCTGAATGATCCGCACCGGCGCGAAAGCGGAAATCAGCAGGGCGATCCACCCATCATGGAACCAAAGCGGATCGATCGGCAAAATCAGCGATTGGAATCGCGAAGCAAACGCCATCGTCGCCCCCGTCACGATGTTATTCCGCAGGATCACTTCAAACGCATGATCGTCATTCACTCGTCGTTGGAGGCTCGGTGTAAATCGCACCGATTGCCAAAGCGTATACCCAAGCGGGTCACCCGCTTCATCGCTGATCTCTGCATCCGTGAAAACAAAGCCAAGGTTTTTATCGCGCACGAATTCCGCTTCGATGAGCCGCAATTTCTCGCTCAACCAGACATCATCCTGATCGCAGAGGGCAATCACGTCGCCGCTGCAGGCCGTGATGGCTTGCTGAAAATTCTCGGTAGCGCCGATATTGCGCGGGTTGACATGCAGGTGAACGGGAAATGGCGCCGATTCCGAAAAATGCCGCACAAGGTCATCCGACCCATCGGTGGAAGCATCATCAAAAACAATCAACTCATCCGGTTTTCGAGTTTGCCCAGATAGCGATTCCAACTGCTCCGGCAGATGCTTGGCCCCGTTCCAGGTACACAGAGCGACGGAAATTCGCAGAGGCGTGGACATCGTGAATGTTGAAAGCAAAGAATGACATTTCAATCGGCAATGGGCAATAGGCAACGCCCATTCAACATTTCTTGTCCCCATCCCCCGCAGTCGATAACATCCACAATTGGGTTCTATGGTAATGAAAGCAGTCATCCTCGCGGGCGGGCTCGGCACGCGAATTTCCGAAGAGACTCAAGTCAAACCCAAGCCAATGATCGAGATCGGCGGCAAGCCCATTCTCTGGCACATCATGAAGGTCTACAGTGCCCACGGCATCAACGACTTCATTATCTGCCTCGGCTACAAGGGGTATCTTATCAAGGAATACTTCGCCAACTATTGGCTGCATACTTCCGACGTCACCATCGACATCAAGCAAAACCTGACCGAAGTTCACCAGCGCAACAGCGAGCCCTGGCGGGTCACGCTGGTTGATACGGGCGATCAAACGCAGACCGGCGGCCGCGTGAAAGCGATCGCCAGCTATGTGCAGGGCGACGAAGCCTTCTGCCTCACCTACGGCGACGGCGTCGGGAATGTTGATATCGCCAAGCTCATCGCATTTCACAAATCGCACGGCAAACTAGCGACACTGACGGCCGTTCAGCCTCCGGGCCGCTTCGGCTCCATCGAGCTATCCGGCTCGCGCGTCGCCCGGTTCGTCGAAAAGCCGCACGGTGATGGCGGGCGAATCAACGGCGGATTCTTCGTCCTCTCACCCAAGGCGATCGATTATATCGAAGGCCCCGCAACCACCTGGGAACGCGAGCCGATGCATCAACTGGCACAGGACGGCCAGCTCATGGCGTATCAGCACGACGATTTCTGGCTGCCGATGGATACGCTGCGGGACAAAAACCATCTTGAAGAATTGTGGGTCAGCGGTCGGGCGCCATGGCGCGTCTGGGATTGATGTTGTGCATGTCATGAACGCTTCATGGTGGAAATCCAGAAAAGTATTCGTCACCGGCCACACCGGTTTCAAAGGGGCATGGCTTTGCCTCCTGCTGGATCGCCTGGGCGCAGAAGTTCATGGGTACTCATTGGCAGCACCGACGGAACCGAATCTATACGGCTTGGCGGATGCAGGCGCACGGGTTCGAAACACACTGGGTGATGTCCGCGATCTTCCCAGCCTATCAGCCGCAATTCGACAAGCGGACGCTGAGATCGTCATTCACATGGCCGCTCAGCCCCTCGTGCGCGATAGTTATCAGGACCCGGTGGGCACGTATGCCACCAACGTCATGGGAACAGTCAACCTGCTGGAATCCGTCCGGTCCGCCGGCGGAAAAGTCGCCGCGGTTGTGGTCGTCACCAGCGACAAATGCTACGAAAATCGCGAGCGTCCCGAAGGATATCGCGAAGACGAAGCGATGGGTGGCCATGATCCCTATTCGAGCTCCAAGGGATGCGCCGAACTGGTCACCGACGCGCGTTTCGCCGCTCCTATTTCCGCGACACAAAAACAGCCGTCGCGTCAGCCCGCGCGGGAAACGTCATCGGCGGCGGCGATTGGGCGAAAGATCGCCTCATCCCCGATATCATCCGCGCCCTGGCCGCCAAAAAACCGGCCCCGATCCGCAATCCCAATTCGATCCGTCCCTGGCAACATGTTCTGGAACCGCTCAGCGGATACCTGACACTCGCCGAGCATCTGGTGGAAAAAGGTCAGCGTTTTGCCGAAGGTTGGAATTTCGGGCCGCGTGAGGATGACAGCCAGGCTGTGGGATGGATCGCCAGTCGCATGGTCGAACTGTGGGGCGACAAAGCGCGATGGGAGCAAACCGGACCCCAGCAGCTTCACGAAGCTTTTTCTCTGCGGCTGGACGCGAGCAAGGCGCGAACCGAACTCGGTTGGAATCCAAAGCTCGCTCTTCCCGCTGCCCTGGAATGGACGGTAGCTTGGTACAAAGCCTGGAATGACGGCCAGGACATGCGGAAGTTTTCCTTGCGGCAAATCGAACAATTTTCGTCTGGAGCGGATTGATGCCTGATGGCTGCTGCCGATTTTGTGGAATGAAACTCACCGAGACATTCGCCGATCTGGGGATGTCGCCGCCGAGCAACGCCTTTTTGAAAGCCGAGCAACTCCGCGCGATGGAGCGGTTTTACCCGCTGCATGCTTGGGTTTGCGGTAGCTGCAGGCTCGTGCAGTTGGAAGAATTCGAAAGCCCCAAGGAGATTTTCAGCGAATATGCCTATTTCTCCAGTTATTCCGAAAGCTGGCTGAAGCACGCGCAGACCTACGTCGAAATGATGACCCGCCGTTTTGAGCTCGGCCCGCGATCGCGCGTGGTCGAGATTGCCAGCAACGACGGCTATCTCCTGCAATATTTCAAGCAGCGAAACATCCCCGTGCTGGGAATCGAGCCGGCCGCGAACGTCGCGAAAGTCGCACTGGAAAAACGCGGCATCCCATCACGCGTGGAGTTCTTTGGCACGGATTCGGCCAGGAAAATGGCAACCGAAGACCTCCGCGCGGATCTGCTATTGGGTAACAACGTTCTGGCCCACGTACCAAACATCAACGATTTCGTCGCGGGCATGAAGATCGTGCTGAAGCCGGACGGAATCATCACGATGGAGTTCCCGCATCTGCTCCGGCTCATTGAGCAGAATCAGTTCGACACCATTTACCACGAGCACTTTTCGTATCTCAGTTTCGGCACGGTGCAACAAATCTTTGCGAAGCACGGACTGAAAATATTCGATGTCGAGGAGTTATCTACGCATGGCGGGTCGATCCGTGTCTTTGCCTGCCATGCCGAATCTGCCCGGCATGTCGAGGATCGCGTCAAGACGATGCAGAAACTCGATGCAAAAGCGGGCTGGATGATTTGTCCGTCTATCGTGCATTTGACCGGCGTGTGAAAGAAACCAAGCGGGGCTTTCTGGAGTTCCTCATCCAAGCCAAGCGTGACGGAAAGAAAATCGTCGCCTACGGCGCCGCGGCAAAAGGGAATACGCTTCTTAACTATTGCGGCATCGGGACCGATTTCATCGACTATGCCGTCGATAAAAATCCCTACAAGCAGAATTGTTTTCTCCCCGGCAGTCATATTCCGATTCACGCTCCGGAGAAAATCGCCGAAACTCGCCCGGATTTTGTCTTGATCCTTCCCTGGAACATCAAGGATGAAGTGATGGAACAGATGCGTCACATCCGTTCCTGGGGCGGCAAATTCGTAGTCGCTATTCCGCGCGTAACGGTATTTCCATAGGAAATATTCGATGAAGTTTAATCCCACTCCTCTTGCAGGATCATTTGTCATCGAGATGGAGCTTTTCCGCGATGATCGCGGCTTTTTCTCGTACAGCTTCAACCGTGCTATGTTCAAAGAGCATGGTTTGCCGGAAGAAGTTTTCCAATCCAACGTATCGTTCAACCATCGAACCGGAACGCTTCGAGGGATGCACTTTCAAGCCGCCCCAAAGGGCCAACCGAAACTGGTGCGATGCACCGCCGGCGTGATTTTTGACGTCATCGTCGATCTACGCCCGGAGTCCGCGACCCATTTGAAATGGTTCGGCGTTGATTTATCAGCCGAAAATCATCGGAGCCTGTATATCCCCGCCGGCTTTGCGCACGGTTTCCAAACACTGACCGATTCTGCGGAAGTGCTCTACGACATGTTCGCATGGCGCAGCCCCCGAGGCGGAGCGTGGCGTGCGCTACAACGATCCCGCGTTCGGCATTCGCTGGCCCCTGGAGGTTTCCGTCATCTCCGAACGCGATCGCAACTACGCCCTCTACAGCGCGGCGGCCAAGTGAAACGGGTATTGGTCACAGGCGCATCTGGATTCATCGGACGCCATGCCGTTGCATTACTCGCATCGCAAGGATGCGAGGTTCACGCCGTAGACCTGCGACCCACGCCGGCGGCGGCGAATGTAATCTGGCATGAAACGAATCTATTGGACGCAAAGCAAGTTGCGGAACTGGTCACAACCGTTAAACCGACAGACCTGCTGCACTTTGCCTGGTACGCCGAGCACGGAAAATTCTGGTCCTCACCGCTAAACCTCGATTGGGTTTCAGCATCGATCCAATTATTCAAATCATTCGCCGAAGCCGGTGGTCGGCGAGCGGTCTTCGCTGGATCGTGCGCCGAATACGATTGGGCCGGATCAGAGCCGCTGGTGGAAGACAAAACTTCATGCAAGCCCGACAGCCTATATGGCATTTGCAAGAATGCCACCCGGCAGGTCGTGCAGGGATACGCATCGCAGGCTGGCATATCTCTCGCCTGGGGCCGGATTTTTTTTCTCTACGGGCCGGATGAGAATCCCAATCGCCTGATACCGTCGATCCTGCAACCCCTACTTGAAGGTAAACCCGCGTCTTGCCGATCGGGCGATCACGTGCGAGACCTGCTGCACGTGTACGATGTCGCATCAGCGTTTGTCGCGCTGCTCCAAAGCGACGTGACTGGCATCGTGAACATCGCATCGGGAAACCGCATCACGCTCGGCGAAGTAAGCTGTCGCGCGGCGAAAATCGTCGGCCGCGAAGACTTGCTCACCGTCGAACGCCAGCCGGCAACGCCGGCAAATCCGGCAGTAATTCTCGCGGATACAACCCGGTTACAGGGTGAAGTTGGCTGGCAACCCCGGTATGATTTAACGGCCGGCCTGGAACAGGTCGTCGCGTCGATGCGCCATCCAAAGTCATTATGAGTGTTTTTTCGGAATCTCCCACGCTACGCCAAGCCGTTGAATTGCAGCGCGGCTTTGGTTATTTCGTGCGCGACCTCTTCCGCAGCCGGCGACTGATCGCTCAATTGTCTCTTCGCGAATTCCGCAATCGATACCTCGGCTCGTCCCTCGGACTCATCTGGGCACTTGTTCATCCCGCCAGCATCATCGTTCTTTACTGGTTCGTCCTCCAATTGGCGTTTGGAAATCCCAACATCGGCAATGTGCCGTTCGTCCTCTGGCTCATGTGCGGCCTGGTTCCGTTCTTCTTCCTGTCAGAATCCATCGGCGCCGGCGCGACAGCCATTGTGGAGAATGCATTTCTAGTTAAGAAAGTGGTTTTCCGCGTGAACATGTTGCCGGTCGTTCGCCTGCTCGCGCTCGTGCCGATCCACATAATCTTCGTCGGGCTGATCCTGGTGATGACGCTTTGCTACCGCCGGCCGATCCCGATCTATAGTTTGCAGATCCCATACTATTTTCTCGCTGGCTGCTGCTTGTGTCTGGGAATTTCGTTCCTGACCTCAGCACTCATGCCGTTCTTGCGGGATACCGTTCAGGTGATCGCGGTCGTCAC
The DNA here is from genome assembly GCA_963773725.1 of uncultured Phycisphaerales bacterium. Lineage (GTDB taxonomy): Bacteria > Planctomycetota > Phycisphaerae > Tepidisphaerales > Tepidisphaeraceae > PALSA-1353. The sequence continues at coordinate 1,525,658 of CAVZCA010000002.1, read as the reverse complement.
TCAATTCCTCTTCTGGCTCACGCCGGTCTTCTGGGCGCCGACCACAATATCGGCAGCCAAAAGACCATTTGTCCTCCCGATTCTCGAAGCCAATCCACTCTTCTATCTGGTTCAGGGATATCGCGAATCGCTGGGGGCAAGCACAGGCGTCTGGTTCTGGCAGCATTGGCTCCTGACGATTTATTTCTGGGGAGTGACGCTGGCATTCCTCGTGGTTGGAATGCTGGTCTTCAAGCGTTTACGCCCACACTTCGCCGATGTGGTTTGATCGACGCTATTGGGCGATATATCGAAATTCAAGACGACCGTCTGGGGCCGTATCGCCACTCACAAAGAAATCCATCGGATCATCGGGATGCTGGAGATTATCAGCCCACTTGAAATCCAGGCTGACCGGGCCATCAGGTAATCCCAGCGCGGCCCGAGGAATCGCGATCTGCAGTTGATCCCCCTCCACGAGATAATTCACGTCGGCGACGCTCGTCCAATTCCATCCTCCGGCATTCCGTTCGAGATAAGCCGTTTTCTCACCCGGCGGCGTGCGATTTATAACGTAGCTTGAACGGCCACTGCTGATGAAGAGCATCATCCAGTTCGGATCAGTGTGCGGCGTGATAGGCGCGGCAGTTCGCGCGTAAAAATATACATTCCGATCGTCGCGGGCGACTTTCATCTCAAGCAGATTGTTTCGTCCAGTCCGATTGACGTAATGGATCAGACCAAAGCCATCGAAATCGCGAGCGATGGTGTTGCCCGGATGACCATAATAGACCGGCGCGACTTCGTCCCATTGCCGAAAATCGCCGTCCATTCGAATACTCTTCGGCCCCGACGCGGCGGGGACGGCGGGAACACCCTTGTATCGCCGGATGTTGGCGATCATCTGCATATAGTAATCGTCTCCATATCCCTCCTTCATCGGCTCAATATCTCGGCTGTATTCTTCGGTGAATTGATCTCCAAACATCCATTCATCGTGAATGTTGTTGGTAATATTAGCAGTCCACTCGTTCCAGCCGGTCACCATGACGAATGGCGGATCAAGTTGAAACGCCCGCTTCCACTGCTCCTGAAAACCATATCCCCAGTTCACCGCCTCCGGATTCGGATCTTCTCGTCCATCATGGAAACTGCGCCCGCGGCCATCCCCGAATTTCATCTGCGTCACAACCCCATCACTCGCCCGAAGATTCTGGGCGACAGCAACGTTCACTTCCTCCGGCTTTTTCGGATCATCGGTATAGCCATAGACCTGCGGATAAGTGGATTCCCAGTGCCATGCATATGGCGTATTCAGCAATGTGTTCGGCCAATGAGCCGCGCGAAGCGTGAAAAAGGACGCAACCCCCGGCGTCGCCTGCTGCGGATCGCAGATTATCAGCGGCTTGCCTCGCCAGCGGAACCAAAGGTCCGGATATAAATTGGGCTTGTACAAATCGTCGTAAATCTCCTGCGCGGTCTGACCCGCTTTCGAATTAACCATGAAGCAAATCTGCGGCGTTCGGCCCCCTTCCTGTCGCACCTGCTCAAACACCTTGCACAATGCCATGTAAACATCGCGGTGGGTAACGGAATTGGTCGTATCGAAGATCAGCGTATCGATGCCGGCATCAGCCAGCAGATGGGCATGACGCCGCAGCACCCAGGGATCGACATTACTGTAGTAACCATAAAGCGGCTCGCCCCAAAAACATTTATGCTTTTTACTCGGACCCCAAAAAGGGCAATTCGTGGACGTCAGCGCTTCCGGATGGGCGGCAATGATCTTGGTCGCGTCATACGGCCCATAATCAACTTTCTCTCCCCCATACAGAAAATAGAAAATGCCGACAAAGCGATCCGTTCGCGGTCCGCCAACTTCGCTGGAAAGTGGAAGGCTTCGTCCCAGCGCATCAATGCCGGGCCAAGGAACTCCGGGATTGATTGAAGTGGCGGTGTCAGGCCCATCGGCTTTGACAACGCTAGCCCAGTTGCCCAAAAGCATGATCAGAAGGCAAAGCCATGCAAGTGTCAGTCGAAATTGCTTTGTGCAATGATCAATCAAGGTATTCACCTAAGTAGCATTTGATATGCGCTCGTGTCGAATCGTCGATTTGATAGAATAACCCGCTATCGGCTCCAAACAAGTGGCCGATATCACTTGGCAAAGGCGCAGCAGACATGAGCGTAATGGTCGAGGTAAAGAATCTCAGCAAGTGTTATCACGTATACGCCGCGCCGGTGGACCGCGTGAAGCAGGCCATCTTCTTCGGCAAAAAACAGTATTACCGCGAATTTTGGGCGCTGCGGGATATTTCATTTTCGATCCAGCGAGGTGAGACAGTCGGAATTGTCGGGGCTAACGGCTCCGGTAAATCAACGCTATTGCAACTCATCACCGGCGTCCTGACGCCCACACTTGGCGACGTTCGCGTCAATGGAAAAGTAGCGGCCCTTCTGGAACTAGGTGCGGGTTTTAATCCCGAGTTAACCGGCCGCCAGAATATCTCCATCAACGCGGCCATCCTGGGAATCCAGCATCATGTGTTCGACGAGTTGTTCGAGAGAACGCTGGCATTCGCCGACATCGGACAGTTCATCGATTCTCCGGTGAAAACCTATTCCTCCGGCATGGGCGTCCGCCTCGCCTTTGCACTGCAGGTGTCGTTGCCAAAGGAAGTCCTCATAGTGGATGAGGCGCTCGCGGTCGGGGATGAATTATTCCAACGAAAATGTTTTGCGGCTCTAGAAGATTTCCGCGCCAGCGGCGGCACCACGCTTTTCGTGTCGCATTCCGCGGCAATGGTGAAGGAACTGTGCAATCGCGCCCTGTTCCTCGACAAGGGACAGTTGATTCAAGGCGGTGAATGCACGCCGGTGGTTGAGAACTATCAGAAGTTTCTCTTTATGCGTGAGCCGCAGCGCTCAGCATTTCGAGAAAGCTTGCTCCGTCAAGGTTCGGCCGGAGCGGAATTACCAATGCCCGTCAAAAATATAGCCGGGTCTGAGGAACACGCCGATGGGGATTTTGCGCCGCATCTGAAGCCGCAGAGCCAGGTCGTCTATCCTTCGCAGGGCGCGGAAATTTCAAATGCTCGTATCGAGACGCTCGAAGGCCGCCAGGTGAACGTTCTTGTACCGCATTTCAGATATCGCTTTTGCTACGACGTCATTTTTCACGAAGATTGCAGCCAGGTACTCTTTGGAATGGTGATCAAAAATGCGACCGGAACGGAATTAGGCGGCACCGCTCACGCAGCCCCAGGTCTCGGCGAACGAAAAGTGCCGCGCGGCTCGGTTTTTAAAGTCGCGTTCGAATTCACCGCCTGTTTGCTGACCGGAACTTTTTATCTGAACTGCGGCGTCACCGGATCACATGGCGATTACCACGGATTTCTGGCCCGAGTAGTTGATGTGCTGGCAGTGCAGATTCGTAAACCAGCTGATCGCCAAGTAACCGGATTCATCGATTTCGATTTCTCCCCACGCGCCGTGCGGGAGTCTGCCTCAACACTCGGAACCACGGAGGCCGCCTCTTCTTCTCCGGCATAATTCATGGCTGATACCCCAAAGACCTGTTTCCTGATCGTCGGCCTGCCTCGCAGCGGCACCTCTTCCATCGCGCAATTCCTAGACCATCTCGGCGTCTATTTCGGCGATCCAGCTCATTTTCTCGATACGACTAAGTTGAAGCACAATCCGATCTTCTACGAACTCCAATGGATCAATGACTTCAACAACCGCGTGATTTGCGCTTGGAATTGCACCTATGAACAAGACGTGATGCCGGCTGACAGCGATTTCGATCGCCCGGAAATTCAGCCCCTTCGGCTCGAGCTTCGCAAACAATTCCAACAGGAATTTGGCGATCGCCCGGTCGTCGGCGTCAAAGACCCCCGCATCTGTTTCACATTCCCCATCTGGCGAGACGTGCTCACCGATTTGGGATACGCGATCAAAACCGTGCTGACCCTTCGTACCCCGTCAGCGATCATCAAGTCAAATCGGGCTCTGATGCCCGGGCGATTAAGCCGCTGGCAGAGGTTCTATGCTCGCCACCTTCTGGCGGTGCGATATTTCACGCGCGACGTTCCGGTCTGCCGGTTTGATTATGACCTGCTCATGCAAGATCCCGTGAATTACGGGCAAGAAAAAGCCGCGGAACTGGGGCTGGCGATGCCCGATCCCCAGCAGGCGACGCGTCATTTGTCACGCGAACATTATCACCATCAGCCGGACAATGCAGGCACAGGAGATCCCTGGGTCGATCGGATCGATGCCGAATCGCGAACCGGCCGGCTGGATCCAAACGAATACCTGGAATTTCGCAGCATCGCGTCACTATTTATTGGCGACCTCGACGAACAGGATCGGGAAATCCAGGAGGCACTGGCGAAAAAAGATGCGCACATTCAAGCCATCGAAAAGTGGACCGAAGAAGCCAGGCAATTCCTCTCCAGCAAAGACCAGCATATCGCCGACCTCGAGGCAATGATTCGCCAGTCCGCCGCGCAGATTCAAACATCTCAGCAAACGCTGGTTAATCGCGATACGCAAATTCACGAGCTTAAAACCGAGTTAGAGATTCGTCAGGGACGTATGGATTTGGTTGCCGCGGAACTGGGCGCCTTAACCGCCAAGCATGCCGAGCTTGAGCGACAACACGCCGAACTTGAGCGCCAATGCGCCGCGCTCGCGCAACAACTAAACGATCTTCACGCCCGTCGAATGGTGCGTCTGATGCATTTGCTGGATCGTGTTGGAAAAGGTCGCTCCGAGCCCGCCGCGCCATGAAATTGCAACACAGTCCCCACCTCAGGCCCTTGAATCGAACGCTGTGGGAAAGCGCCGATGACAGCCCATGGTTTCACCTCACCGGCCCGTTTCGTCCGGGGCGTTACATCGTTTCTTTCATTGGCCGGGCGTTGGATGGGATGCCGCCGACCGCGATGAAACTCTATTTCGCCGACCAGGCCGGCCAGTTTTCAGAAAGTGAGTCTATCGCGATGCGCTCGCTCACCGCCGGGCCTCAAGCAGTGCCACACACATTGGCGTTTGATCTGCCGCGCACTGCGTCTTCAATCCGTTTTAATCCCGTCGAAGTTGCCGGCCGATTTGAACTGGATCGCCTGATGATCAAGCGCCAGCCGAAAATCATTCGCGCTGCCCGCATATCCGCGGTATTAATCTCGCAGATGGCAAAGTCTCCACGGAAATTTGCCAATCTGGTCGCACGATATGCCGAAGGGTATGAGCCGGCCAGCGACGCCGCAGCCCCTCCGATTTCCACGGGCATTTCCCTTCCGGATGTCGTGCCGATGAATTTGCGTCCAGTGCCAGGTCGCGAACCACGTCTCAACGTTTTAATTCCCGGCCTGGTCATGAGGGCAATGTCCGGCGGTCCCAATACCGCCTTCAATCTCACCTACCGTCTCGCCCGTCACGGCGTGCCGATCCGCTTTATTTCCACCGACGTTGAAATGGATGCAGACGTCAATGTCCTGTGGGACCACTTCTCCAAAGTCTCCGGTATTGATCGCCGTCTTCCAAACGTCGAACTGGTCAGCGCCCACGATCGCAGTGTCCCTACGGAAATCGGCGATGCGGACGTATTCTTCGGCACCGCCTGGTGGACAGTGCAGATGATCAAGGACGTGATGCCCCGGATGCGGACAAAACAATTCATCTACATGATCCAGGATTACGAGCCGGGCCTGTATGCCTGGTCAACGCGATATGCGCTGGCGATGGATACCTATTCGATGGATTTCTTCTGCATCATAAATTCACGCACACTGTCCGACCATCTGTTTTCTCAAAAGGTGGGCCAATTTGCCGATCCCGCTTTCGCGCAAAAATGCCTGATTTTCGACCCGGCCCTCGATCGCCGACTCTTCTTTCCAGAATTAAGACAAAATAATGGCAAGCAGCGCCTGCTCTTTTACGCTCGCCCCGCGGCGCCGCGTAATCTGTACGAACTTGGCATCAAAGCTTTGCGCCAGGCGGTCGACCGCGGCGCGTTCGGACCCGACCTATGGGAATTGCTCTTCATCGGCGAAAGCCTTCCGCCAGTACGTCTGGGCAACAATGTCGTTATCCACCAGGCGCCCTGGAGCAGCTACGAAGATTATGCTCGGCTGTTGCGTTCATCCACGGTCGGTTTGTCATTGATGCTGTCGCCGCACCCAAGTTATCCGCCTCTTGAAATGGGAGCCTGCGGCATGTTGCCGGTAACCACCACGTTTTCAGTCAAATCCGAAGAGGTGCTGCATCGATATTGTCCAAACATCATCGCTGTGCCGCCGCGCTTGGAAGCCGTGGTGGATGGATTGATGGAGGCGAGCACTGCGCAGCAGCGATATCGAATCCCGCCGGGCCAATTCGGTGATCAGCCTCCCTTCCACCTGGGATGAAGTCTTCGAGCCGATGATTCCGAGCATAGTCGAGTTTTGGCGCCGGTGTGCGGCAACGGCGAAGCATTGATCGCCGTACATTGAAGATAGATCATCCGCCGGATATTCTGCGCGGGATGGGTGATCAACACGACAGGCGGGGGATGTCTTGATGCATGAACTTGCGAAAAGCTTCATTCATCGTGCCCGCCAGAATTCAACACTGCGACGCATCGCGGCACTCCCGGTTCTTTCCAGCGTGGCGAATTCCGTCTCACGACTTGTCATGCAACCGCCGGGTGATTATCCAGCGTGGATCGATGACCGCCTTCGGGTCCGCCGAAACCGATACCCAGCCAGCGGCGAAAAAGGGCTGCTCTCGTTCATCACTACCGCGTGGAACACGCCGGTTTCCTATCTCGAAGCGGCTTGCCGAAGTCTTTTGCGCGCCAGTCTGTTTCGGATTTTGAATGGGTGCTCCTCGACAACGGTTCGACAAACCCCGAGACGATCCGCTATCTGCGAGATCAAATTTCGACCGACCCGCGCGTTAAATTTCTCCGGGTAGAAACCAACCTGGGCCTGATCGGCGGCATGCGGCACGCGCTCAACCACGCCACCGGCCGATATGTTCTTCCGTTCGATTCAGATGACACGCTATATCCGGATGCCGTTGCCATTCTAACCCATTTCATTCAGCGTAATAATTATCCGCCCGTTCTTTATTCGGATGAAGACAAGCTTCAGGACGACAAGCCATGCTGGCCCTATTTCAAACCAGACTGGGACCCGGTCCTGTTCCTGAATTCCTGTTTCATCGCCCATCTCGGATGTTTTGACCGCAAACGAGGGCTCGAACTGGATGCCTATGGCGAACAGACCTGCGAGGGATGTCACGACTGGGATACTTTTCTGCGATTCATGCTGGCTGGTCATCAACCGGTTCATATTCCGGAGATGCTCTACAGTTGGCGGATGCACTCAAACTCAACGGCTGGCAATATCAACTCCAAAAACTATATTCACGAATCGCATCAGTCGGTTCTTCGCCGGTTTCTAAGCACGCGGCCGAGATCCGATCGCTACGAATTGAAAAAAAGTCCGCTATTCAACGGCACGCCAGACTGGTGGTATTTTCGCAAGCCAATTGAACCTGCCTCTCTGCTATCTGTGCTGCTATCTCTTGAACCCGAAAAAACCAATCCCGCTTCACATCTGGCATCGACCAATTATCCCAATCATCAGGTGGAAGTGGTCCACGCCCGCAAATCTCCGCGCGAATTGCTTCCGCTGCTGAAGGACCGCCATGGTTTGGTCTGCATCACATTTGATTCGGTGAAACTGACTCAGCCGCAGTGGCCATGGGAAGTGCTCGGGCTGACCGAACTGCATCCCGATACCGTCATGATTGGCGGGTGGGTGCTTAATCCGCAGGAGCGAACGATCGATGCTCCGCGCGTTCTCGGATTCGGCGGCTTGTTCGGCTGTCCCGATCGGGGCCGGCACATATCCGATCCGGGATATTCCGCCTGGATGTGGAAACAGCGATCCGTCAGTGGAGTTTCAACCCACCTATGCGTGATCGACACTCAATTCCTGCGGCAAGTGATCACGGAATTTGCCGCCGCGCCGATATCCTGGTTCTTTCTTGGCGCATGGGCCGCCGCCAGCGCGCGGCGTTCGGGCAAGCGCATCGTTTACAGCCCGTTTCTGAGAGGACAATCCGATTTCGACGTAGACCCCGGCGTGAGTCACGACGAGATGGTTGCCTTCTCCAAAACCTGCGCCGATGTCATTCCGGACGAGCGTTTCTACAGCCGGCACTTCGGCTTGCTTCCGGAGCAGGCTTATCAGCCGATCCCGGAATTCCAGCGTGAATCTTCTGAAAAAGTTCTCTTCTCGCACCGTTCCTAGCGGCAATCCGGCATGAATCCGATTTTCGCCAGTCGTGTGCGAGGAATATTAAACAGATTATCCGGTCGCTCCTCGCCAGTTCAGAAATCACCTTCTCCTAGTCAATATCAGCAGTGGCTCACGGATCGCATCGCTAAGCGCGAGCCAGTTCTCAACGTCCGCATCACCAGGACAATTCTCACTGCTGACTGGCGTGTACGAGCGCACACCGACAGAGGTGTTTCGCGAGACAGCCAAGTCGGTCCTCGATCAGTCGTCAAAATATTTCGAGTGGATCATCCTCGCTCATGGTCCTGTCTCGCAAGAACTAGATGTTTTCCTGAACGAATTGAAGTCCGATTCTCGCATCCGAATTATCCGCTTACCAGAAAATCTCGGGATCATCGGAGGCATGCGGCGATGTCTTGAAGAAGCCCACGGACAATACGCCATCCCTCTCGATGCCGACGATCTCCTGACACCGGATGCGCTGACCGTGCTAGCCAGCCGGTTACAACACCCCACTCCATTTATTTATTCGGATGAAGACTCGTTGGTGAACGGGCAGCCGCGATCACCCTATTTTCGCCCCGATTGGGACCCGCTGCTGAATCTTTCCAGCTCCTACATTTTTCACCTGGTCGCTTTCGATCGCCGCATTGCCCTCGAGCTTGGTATCTACACCGATCAAGCGGCGAACTGGTGCCACGATTGGGATACAGTCTTTCGCTTCGTTGCAGCCGGTCATCCGCCGGTCCATATCCACGAAGTGCTCTACCACTGGCGTGCCCATCAGGCTTCCCACACCAACAAAACCGATCCGCATGAAGGTTCGTTGAAATCGCAACGGCATCTATTGGAGAAATTTCTCGCGTCCCGGGCGGATGGACATCTATTCGAAATTAAGCAGTTCCCCATTTTCCGCGGCGCGGAAGAATTTTGGCTATCCCGGAAACACATCAAGCCAGCATCAATTGACATCGCAGTGATATCCAAATCGGCCTCGACAAAGAAAGCCTCGGATTACAGCAGGAATTATCCCGTATCGAAATTAATGTCGCTGAAAGATATCCCTTCTCTTGCTGACGCGGCGGCGACTTCAGATTCATCTTTGATAGCCGTGATTCGCGAAGAATTGACGCCTACTGGGCAGGATTGGCTCTGGGAAGCACAAGGATTATTTACCCTGCATCCGGATATGAGCTTACTGGCCGGGCGGATCATCAATCCGGATCAGATCGTGCTTGGCGGCGCGGAGCGCGTGGATTCCTCCGGGAAGTTTTCTTCGCCATATCGAGGAATGCTTGCCCACGAGCCTGGAGCATTCGCAATCGCACTGAAGCCACAAACCGTCGAATGTCCCAACTCCGCATATTTCATTGCGCGTACAGAATTCTTGCGAACAGTACTCGCCGAATTGCCGCGGGAAGCAACGTTGGAACTCCTCGGGCCATGGCTGGCCGCATTTGCCCATCGTCAGAATCACCGGGTTGGCTACTCCCCCTTGGTCACAGCCGACGCGCGGGCCGGATTCGACTGTGTGATGAATCCCTCTGATGAAGAACGCCGGGCATACCTGAATTTCCGAAACAAATAACGGCCGCTCCTCTCATCTACCATTGAAGATGACTGATGTTGCAGAGTACGTGTGAGCCATCTCACCGTCTCATTTCTCGCGCCGGTGAAAAGCCGAATTGCTCGGTAAAGAATTAGAAAAGCTGACCCGATAGATGGACTGAATCGTTTCTTTGTTCTGGATAACCCAGATTCGCGTATCAGCCAGATCGCCATCTGTGGGTTTTGATTTACCGGCAGCGTCGAATGAATTCCAACGTACAACTTCTGGCGTTTGGCCTGAACGACCGACGATACGGTTTGCATCTTTCTCAGGTGGAGCGCGTCGTTCGCGCCGTCGATACAACGCCCTTGCCTCACGCTCCGTCAATCGTGTGCGGAGCGATCGATCTCCATGGAAACATCGTCCCGGTGCTGAGCATGCGAAGACGCCTTGGCTTCGCCGATCGCGAGATCGGGCCGGACGACCAGTTCGTCATCGCCCGCACATCGCGGCAAAGCGTCGCTCTGGTGGTGGATAGCACGCTCGGCGTCATCGAACGTCGCGCGGACGAAATCGTCTCAGCCCGCAAGGTCCTTCAGCAATTGGAACAAATCGAAGGCCTCGTTCGGCTCGACGATGATTTGCTCCTCATTCACGATCTGGACCGCTTTCTATCCCTTGACGAAGAGCGTGAGCTGGAATTGGCTTTGACGGAAGCGGGGGATCATGGACGTTGAAACGCCCGAAATATTGTTATCGCGCGTCAGAGAGTTCGTCGCCCAGACAATGGGATGGGATTACCCGCCATCCCGCCATGCCGATCTGCGAAGAGGGATCGCAGCAGCAGCGAAAGAGCTCGGCTTCAATAGCGCCGCCGACTGCGCACACGGCTGCCTGTCGGGAGCATTAACAAAGCCGCAGATCGATCGCCTAGCGAGTCATCTCACGGTTGGCGAGACCTATTTTTTTCGGGACATCAAGGCATTCGAAAATCTCGCGGGCAAGCTGCGCTCGGATCAGCGAGCTAATCGTGAATTGCGCATTTGGAGCGCCGGCTGCTGCACCGGCGAAGAGCCTTATTCGATCGCGATATTGCTTCGAGAAATACTTGCCGATTGGCGGCAATGGAAGATCACCATACTGGCGACCGACATCAATCAGCGATTTTTGCGCAAAGCCGAAACAGGCATATTCGGAGAATGGTCTTTCCGCGGCGCACCGGCCTGGCTCAAAAGCCGGTATTTTTGCACCGCACCGGAGGGGAGATTCAAAATCCTGCCCGAAATTGCCGACATGGTTCGCTTTGCCCAATTGAACCTTGCCGGCGACGACTATGCGTCGGTCCTTGGCGAATCCGGGCCAATGGACGTGATCTTCTGCCGCAACGTACTAATGTATTTCACGCCATCGCAGGCGAGGAAGGTCATCGAAAAGTTCCACCAGGCCCAGTCGGAGCAAGGCTGGTTGATCGTCGGCCCCAGCGAATTGTCCCACAGCTTCTTCTCACCCTATTGCCCTGTAAATCTAGACGGCGCATTCCTGTATCAAAAGGACAGCAACAAACCGGCGACCGCCGTTTTCGAGATCCCGCCGGCCGTCTTCGAGCCGCCGGAAGAACAACCGATATGCATCGACATCCCATTCGTCTTGCCACTTCAACCCGAACTAACGCCCAATGAATTGATTGAATTGCCCGTGATAGTGACGGCCCCCGAATCCGCCGCTCTAAGCGTTGAAGCGCGATCATTTGCGGATCAGGGAAATCTGACAGCCGCGCTCGGCTGCTGCGACCAATGGATTACCGCGGACAAGCTCAATCCCGCCAGCCACTATCTGCGGTCGATCGTGCTGCAGGAGCAGGGGGCGATGCTCGAGGCGGTTCAATCACTGCGTCGTGCACTTTATCTCGATCCCGAACATGTCCTGGCCCATTTTGCGATGGGCAATCTCGCCCGTGGTCGCAATCAGTTTCTCGAATCGCGCAGGCACTTGTCCAACGCGCTTCGGCTGCTGCGGACCTATTCCCCGCAAACCGTTCTCCCTGAATCAGACGGTGTAACCGCCGGTCGATTGGCCGAGATTATCGGCTCTCTGACGGAAATGGAGGTTGGAGCATGAACGACCAAACGACAATTCCCGATGCCGCCAGAGAGATTCTCAAATCACGAGCCGCGCATTGGCCCGCCCGCCAAAACGCGATGAAGACGGCCAGGGCGAGATATTGAATGTCATCGAATTTCGGCTGGCCCAGGAGCGCTATGCGGTTGAGCAGAAATATGTGCGCGAGGTGCATCCGCTGAAAGAATTAACGCCTTTGCCCTGCACGCCGGGATTCGTCCTGGGCATGATCAACGTCCGGGGCCAGATTCTTCCGGTGATCGACGTCAAGAAATTCTTCGATTTGCCGCAGGCGGGAATCACCGACCTGCATATGGTGATCATCGTCCATGTCGAGGAAATGGAACTGGGCATTCTCGCGGATGCGGTTTCCGGCGTGCGATCGATTCCGCAGGCCCTTTGCCAGCCATCGTTGCCGACATTAACGGGCATCCGCGCCAAATATCTCAAGGGCGTAACGGATCAGCATGTAGTGATCCTCGATGTGCCAAGCATTCTGAACGATCCCAAAACCATCGTGCAAGAGGAAGTGGAAGACTAACGCGAACTTCAAGTTTTTTGCGGAGATTTAGCCATGAGATGGACAGTTGGAACAAAAATCGGCGGAGGATTCGCGCTTGCGCTGGCAATCCTCATTTTCATCGGCGGAGCATCCTATCGAAGCACGGCCAAACTCATGGACACCGCTGATTGGGTCACCCACACGCACCTGGTGCTCGAAAGACTCAGCGGCCTGATCCAGGCTCTCACGGATGCCGAGACCGCACAGCGCGGTTTCATGATCACCGGGGATGAAGCTTATCTGGAACCGTATCACTCCGGAGTGCCGGCAGCGGAGCAATATGTCGGCGAGGTAAGACACTTAACATCGGATAATCCGCATCAGCAGGATCGGCTTGACATCCTTGAGCCGCTCCTCGCGCAGAGATTGAATTCACTCAAGGACGGGATCGAGGTGGAGAAGACCAAGGGATCGGAAGCCGCTCGCCAATGGGTTCAAACTGGCAAGGGGAAGAAGGAGATGGATGATATCCGAAAAATCGTCGCTGACATGCGCGACGAGGAGCAGAGCCTGCTGAAAATTCGGAATGAGGAAGCCAAGGCTAGCGCGGAAAACCTGGTGGTGACTATCATCGCGGGCAGTCTTTCGGCGTTTGCAATCCTTTCCATAGCCGGCTTCTTCATCACCCGGAATATTTCCAAGCCGCTGAAGCAGATCACAATTCTGGCGGGGCAAATCGCCGAAGGAGACCTCAACATCCCGGCGTCAACAAGCCGGCGGCGCGATGAAGTCGGCGTTTTATCGCAGGCCTTCACCCGAATGGGCCATTCACTACGGGAAATGGCTCAGACGGCAGAAAAAATCGCCGACGGCGATCTTCAGGTGAACGTCAAGCCCCAGTCTCCCCGTGATATGTTGGGCAACGCATTTGCGTCGATGATCGAAAACCTTCGCAACCTGATGAGCCAGATCGCCGAGGGCGTGAATGTTCTCAGCACATCCGCCGGCCAGATTTCTTCTTCCACGACGGAACTGGCGACAACCTCAGCCGAAGCGGCAACAGCGGTGAGCGAAACAACGTCAACCGTGGAAGAAGTCCGTCAAACGGCGCAGCTGGCGAATCAGAAAGCAAAATCGGTCTCTGAAAATACCCAGAAGATGACCCAGATCTCCCAGACCGGCACGAAGTCCACGGAGGAGACAATCGAAGGCATCAACATCATTAAGCAACAAATGGAATCCATCGGCGACACCATGGTCCGGCTGAGCGATCAAAGCCAAACGATTGGGCGCATCGTCGCGACAGTGGAAGACCTGGCGGCACAATCAAACCTGTTAGCAGTGAATGCGTCGATAGAAGCAGCCAAGGCGGGCGAACAGGGAAAAGGTTTCGCAGTCGTGGCACAGGAAGTGAAAAGCCTCGCTGAGCAATCACAACAGGCGACGAATCAGGTCCGCAACATCCTGACGGATATCCGCAAAGCGACAAGCGCCGCCGTGATGGCAACGGAGCAGGGAAGCAAAGCCGTCGAAGCCGGAGTGAAGCGATCGGGCCAGGCCGGCCAATCGATCCAGATGCTCTCCGGAAGCGTCGTCGAAGCTGCTCAGGCGGCAACGCAAATCGCGGCTTCCAGCCAGCAGCAGTTGGTCGGCATGGACCAGGTCGCGCTGGCAATGGAGAGCATCAAAGAAGCCAGTACGCAAAACATGGCCAGCGCACAAGCAACTGGAATTGGCCGCGCACAACCTGAAAGAATTGGGTCAAAAGCTTCAACACACAGTCGCGCGATACAAGATCTGAATTTTGGAGAATCAAAGATGAGATGGACAGTTGGAACAAAAATCGGCGGCGGATTCGCACTAGCAATGGCAATCCTCATTCTCATCGGCGGCGCTTCCTATCGAAGCACCGCCAAGCTGAATGGCAACACGTGGTGGATGACCCATACTCACCAGGTGCTGGAAAACCTGAGTGGGGTCATCCAATCCCTGACGGATGCTGAAACCGGCCAGCGCGGTTATGTGATCACCACTGACGAAACCTATCTGGAACCGTACCACACCGGCATAACGGCAGTCGATCAATATATGCGCGAGATCAGGAGTTTGACGGTGGATAATCCGCATCAACAACAGCGGATGGATATCCTAGAGCCACTCGTCGCGCAGAGATTGAATTCGCTCAAAGATGCGATTGACATTCAAAAGACCAAGGGATTGGATGCCGCTCGCCAATGGGTTGAGACCGGGAAGGGCAAAAAAGAAATGGATGACGTCCGAAAAATCGTCTCTGATATGCGGGATGAGGAACTGCGCCTGCTGAAAATCCGCTCGGACGAAACTGAGGTCAGCGCGCAAACCACCGTGTCGATCATTGTTGCGGGAACTTTGTCGGCGTTTGCCATTCTTTCCATCGTCAGCTTTGTCATCACGCGGAATATTTCCAAGCCGCTGAAGAGGATAACCGAGATTTCGCAACGCGTTGCTGCGGGCGACCTGACTGCCAAGATATCCGCGAGCCGGCGAAGGGATGAAGTGGGGCTTCTGGGTAACGCATTCGCATTGATGATTGAGAACCTTCGCCTCCTGATGAACCAGATCGCCGAGGGCGTGAATGTCCTGAGTACATCCGCAAGTCAGATTTCATCCTCCACAACTCAATTGGCGACCACATCGGCGGAAGCTGCAACAGCAGTAAACGAAACGACGACAACCGTCGAAGAGGTTCGTCAAACCGCGCAACTTGCGAGCCAAAAGGCCAAATCGGTCTCTGAAAGCACGCAGAAAATGACGCAAATCTCACAGACCGGAACAAAGTCCACGGAGGAAACAATCGAGGGAATCAACCTGATCCAACAGCAGATGGAATCCATCGGCGACACAATGGTCCGGCTGAGCGATCAAAGCCAAACCATCGGCCGGATCGTCGCGACAGTGGAAGACCTGGCGGCTCAATCAAACCTCCTGGCGGTTAACGCATCGATCGAAGCCGCCAAGGCCGGCGAGCAGGGGAAAGGCTTTGCAGTCGTCGCCCAGGAAGTGAAAAGCCTCGCCGAACAATCGCAACAAGCGACGAATCAGGTCCGAAATATCCTGACGGATATTCGCAAAGCGACCAGCGCCGCGGTGATGGCAACGGAGCAGGGGAGTAAAGCGGTCGATGTGGGCGTGAAGCGATCGGGCCAGGCCGGCCAATCGATCCAGATGCTCTCCGGTAGCGTGATCGAAGCGGCCCAGGCGGCAACGCAGATCGCCGCCTCGAGCCAGCAGCAATTGGTCGGCATGGATCAGGTGGCGATAGCAATGGAGAGCATCAAGGAAGCCAGCACCCAGAACATGGCCAGCGCCAAGCAACTGGAAGCAGCCGCGCATAATCTGAAAGACCTAGGCCAAAAGCTCCAACACACTGTCGCGCGATACAAAATCTGAGGGCACAGTTATGCCGACACAAGATCAGGAATTCATCAAGAGACTCCAGGCCACCTTTGCCACCGAGGCGCAGGAGCACGTCCAGGTCATCTCCAACCTACTGCTTGAACTCGAGAAATCATTGTCGCCGGCTCAGGAAATATCGGCGATCGAAAGCATTTATCGGGAAGCCCACACCCTCAAGGGCGCGTCGCGTGCGGTGGATCTATCGAGCATCGAAAAGATTTGCCAGGCCATGGAAGGTGTCTTCGCCGCCTGGAAGCGGCAATCAGCCACCCCGTCCCGGCAGGCGTTTGACGCGCTGCACAAGACGCTCGATGCGATCAGGGACATGCTCGCTTCATTCGCGAAAAATCGGGCCGCCCGGAAGGACCCTGGCTCGCGGAATTGGTCCACTCGCTGGATGCCCTTCAGTCGGCCGATCCACCGGTAATCTCCGCTGAAACCGCGGATACGAACGAAAAATCGCCGCCGGACATTGAGCCAATGCCAATTGCTCCGGTCGATTCGAAAAAGCCAATGCCGCGTGAACCTGCTTTCGCCGAAGGCAGGCTCACAAACGCGGCCGTTCCCGAAACCGTGCGAATCTCCACCGCCAAATTGGATTCAAGACTGTTACAGGCGGAGGATATGCTCGCCGTCAAAGCTATGGCCGCCTCGCGTGTTGTGCAGCTTCGTGAAATAACCTCGTCTTTCGAGCAGTGGGGCAAGGAATGGGACAAACTAGCCGCTGATCTCCGCGTCCTGCGGCGCGAATTCGAACAAAAGACCGCCGTAGATCCCTCAACTTCCCGCTCCGGCTCGCTTCTTCATTTTCTGGACTGGAACCTCGATTACGTTCACTCGCTGGAGAACAAATTGAATTCAGCCGTTGCCCAGGCGCAGCAGGATCACATCGGCGTCGGCAAACGGGTGGACGACCTTTTGGAGGATTCCAAGAAGCTCCTGATGCTGCCATTCTCAACCATCGCCGACATGTTCCCCAAGATCGTTCGCGATCTTTGCTCCGATCAGGGGAAAGAGGCCGATCTCCAGATTCAAGGGAGCGACATCGCGATGGACAAACGCATCCTGGAGGAAATGAAGGATGCGATGATCCACATTTTGCGCAATTGCGTCGATCACGGCGTCGAAAAGCCGCAGGAACGAACACGCCGCAACAAGCCGGCGCGCGCCGCGATCACCATCGCCGTCCGGCAAGTGAACGGCAGCAAGGTCGAAATCCGAGTCTCCGACGACGGGGCGGGCATCAACGTTGAAAACGTCAAGAAATCAGCGGTGAACCGCGGAATTCTGGCGGCCACCGAAGCGCGAAACCTGACCGATCCCGATGCCGCATCTCTGATATTCCACTCCGGAGTTTCGACCAGCCCGATGATCACGGAAATTTCCGGACGCGGTCTCGGCATGGCGATCGTGCGAGCCAAGGCCGAAAAATTAGGTGGAAACGTCATCGTTGAGAGCGAACCTCACGCGGGAACGACTCTGCGCATGACGCTGCCCCTCACCCTGGCGACGTTCCGCGGAATCGTTGTCTCGGCCGCGGGACAAATGTTCGTAATTCCGACGATGAACGTGGAGCGTGTGCTGCGAGTGAAGACATCAGAAATCAAATCAGTCGAAAACCGCGAAACGATTTCCGTCGGCGGCCGTGCAGTATCGCTGGTGCGCCTGGAAGCCGTACTGGAACTTCCCCCTCGAACCGCCGGCGGCAGCGATCCCTTGATCATCCCAGTGATCGTCCTGAATTCCGGGGACCAGCGCGTGGCTTTCGCCGTGGATGATGTCCTGCGGGAAGAAGAAGTATTGGTCAAACCCTTCCGCAAGCCGCTGGCCCGCCTGCGAAATGTCTCGGGCGCAACAGTGCTTGGCTCAGGCAAAGCTGTGCCGGTGCTTAACATCGCCGATCTCGTCAAATCCGCGCGCAAGCATGGCGTTGCGCCCACCACGATCGTCGCGCCAAAGAAACAAGCCGCCGCCCCATCCAAAAAAGTTCTGGTCGTCGAAGATTCGATCACATCGAGGACGCTGTTGAAAGGCATCCTGGAAACGGCAAATTATCAGGTGAAAACCGCCGTGGACGGAATAGAGGCCTTCACCGCATTGCGCGAAGAAAAGTTCGATTTGGTCGTCTCGGATGTCGAAATGCCCCGCATGAACGGCGTGGATTTAACCGCGAAAATCCGGGCAGATAAGAGCCTGGCGGAAATTCCCGTCGTGCTGGTCACAGCGTTGGAATCGCGTCAGGAACGAGAGCGCGGGATCGACGTCGGAGCCAGCGCGTACATCATCAAGAGCAGTTTTGACCAGAGCAACCTGCTCGAAGTAGTCCGCAGACTCATCTGATATGCAAGAAAATCATGGATCGACAAAAAATCAAAGTCCTGGTGGTGGAAAAGTCGAGCGCGTTTCTGACGCTCCTGGTCAATATCCTCAATTCGGATCCGCGGATTCAAGTCATTGGAACAGCTCAAAGCAGCGATGGAGCAATGGAGCTTCTCGCACGGGAATCTCCGAATGTGATTCTCATGGACATCGGATTGTCAGAGTCAAATGCGTTCGAAACGACCCGCCGCATCATGGAGACGCGGCCGGTCCCCATCGTGATCTGCGGAGACAGCGACAACCCGCGCGAAACCATCGGCACATTCCGTTTAATGGAAGCGGGCGCGGTCGCCTGGGTCGATAAACCCATCGGCAAGACCGGCAATGAATTCAATGTCGCCATGGCGGAAATGGTGCAAACCATCAAGCTGATGTCGGAAGTAATCGTCGTCCGCCGCTGGGCGCCGGGCCGGCATAGAAAGACATCCGGCGTCTCGGCCATTGCGCCGCCATCCCGGCAACGGGCCTCTGGTGTACAAATCATCGGCATCGGCGCTTCCACGGGAGGTCCGCTCGTGTTGCAGAGCATTCTTGCTGGTCTTCCCAAGGATTTTCCGGTTCCCGTGCTGATCGTCCAGCATATTTCCCGAGGCTTTCTCGCCGGCATGGTCGAATGGCTGGACCAGACCACCGGATTAAAGGTGCATGTTGCCGCACATGGCATGGTCCCGTTGCCAGGACATGTATATCTCGCGCCAGATGATCTTCACATGACGATGGGCGATAGTCGAATTGCGCTCAGCGCCGCGGAAACCGAATATGGCTCTCGTCCTTCCGTTGCCCATTTGTTTAGATCCCTAACGGCCTTCGCAGCCGGCGCTGTCGGCGTGCTGCTCACGGGAATGGGCCGCGACGGCGCGCTGGAATTGGGCCAGATGAAAGCCTGCGGCGCATTCACTATCGCCCAGGATCGTGAGACATCGGTCGTTCATGGCATGGCGGGCGAAGCCATCGCGCTGGGCGCTACCTGCTGCGTGTTGCCGGCGGACAAGATTGCACCGGCGCTGGTGGATGCGGTCAATTCACATTCGCCGCTGGTGGGAGCAAATTAAAATGATTCCTGATCGACTGGGCAAAAAGCCCGTGAATATCCTGATTGCCGAAGACAGCCCAACTCAAGCTGAGTTGCTGAAGCACACGCTCGAGCGCCAGGGTTATCGAGCAACGATCGCGGTGAATGGCCGGCACGCGATCGAGGCGGCGCGGGCTCACAAACCCACGATCCTTATCAGTGACGTTCTGATGCCGGAAATGGATGGCTACGAGCTTTGCCGCCAGATCAAATCCGATCCCGCATTGAAAGACGTACCGGTGATTCTGCTCACGACACTGGCCGATCCGCAGGATGTGATCCACGGCCTGGAATGCCGGGCCGACAACTTCATCATCAAGCCGTACGACGAGCGGCATCTCCTCGCCCGCATCCAGTTCATGCTGATTAATTCCGAAATTCGCGAAACCAATCAGACCGCCATCGGAGTCGAAGTTTTCTTCAACGGCAAAAAGCATTTCATCACTGCCGACCGACTAAACATCCTCAATCTGCTGCTCTCAACATACGAGACCGCCGTGCTGCGCAACCAGGAACTGGCCCGGGCACGGGACGATTTGCATGCGGCCAATCGCGCCAAGAGCGATTTCCTGGCCAACATGAGCCACGAAATCCGCACGCCGATGACCGCGATTCTTGGCTATG
Organism: uncultured Phycisphaerales bacterium; assembly: GCA_963773725.1. Lineage (GTDB taxonomy): Bacteria > Planctomycetota > Phycisphaerae > Tepidisphaerales > Tepidisphaeraceae > PALSA-1353. The sequence goes on along the minus strand of CAVZCA010000002.1, from coordinate 1,505,706 downwards.
CGGACATGCTGCTCGACCCCGAAACATCCGCCGCGGACCGGGTCGAACAAGTCCGGGTGATCCGCCATCACGGCGAACACCTTTTGACCATTTTGAATGACATCCTCGATTTTTCGAAAATCGAGGCAGGCAAACTCTCCGTGGAAAACATCGACGTCGATCCACGGCAGATCGTGGGGGATGTCCTTTCGCTGATGCGCGTTCGTGCGGTCGAGAAAAAACTGAAGCTGTTCGTTACGTATGCCACCGCCATTCCGCGAACGATCAAGAGCGATCCAACGCGATTGAGGCAGATCTTGATCAACCTCGTGGGCAATTCGATCAAGTTCACCGAAACTGGCACGGTTCAGTTGGTCTTGGGCCTGACGAATGAAACCGTCGAACAGCCGCGGCTGGAAATCTCCGTGGTGGACACTGGAATCGGAATGACGCCGGAGCAGGCCAAGGGAATATTCACGCCATTTCAGCAGGCCGATACATCGACCACGCGGAGATTCGGCGGAACAGGGCTCGGCCTTTCGATTTGCCGGCGCCTCGCGGCGATGCTCGGCGGGGACATCACGCTCCAAACCCAGGCCGGCAAGGGAAGTTGCTTTACTGTCACCATCAGTACGGGCGACCTGAGTGGCGTGCCGCTGCTGCAAGGAGAATACGAAGCGATCAAACCTCAGGAAACAGCGGCGGAGATTCCGCCTACGGTGCAGTTGAGCGGCGCGCGCTTCTGGCGGAAGATGGGATTCACAACCAGCGCGCCATCAGCTTCTACCTGAAGAAAGCTGGGATCGATGTCGCGGTGGCCACCAACGGACGCATTGCCTGCGATATGGCGATGGAAGCCTTGGCGGCGAAGAATCCATTCGATGTGATTCTGATGGACATGCAGATGCCTGAGATGGATGGATATGAAGCGGCGATGTCTCTGCGCCAGCAGGGATATACGGGGCCGATCATTGCCCTCACCGCTCATGCGATGTCGCACGATCGAGATCGATGCATCAACGCCGGTTGCACGGATTATCTCTCCAAGCCGATCGATCGGAAGCAACTGATCGCTACGCTCGGCGCGTACATGGGACAAGCGATCGCGAAAGAGGTTTTGCGCAGCACGGCGACCGACGATGAAGAGTTTACGCGCTCGTTTCTCCCTGCATTCATCGCCGATCTGCCCGTCAAAGCGAGCCAGATGGCTGAGCTGGTGGATCGGAACAATTTGGAGGAATTGGCGCAAGTGGCTCACCAGCTTAAAGGTGCGGCGGGAATATATGGGTTCATGCCCGTCACCGAAGCCGCGGCACGCGTGGAAACCGCTGTGATGCAGGCCGAGCCGCTTGAGGACGTAACGCGGCAGGTGCGATCGCTGATCGAACTGATTCACCGCGTCGAGGGATATGACGCGCTCAAGGAAAATCCGGTGAAAGAAAGCGGAGAAGTCTGATTTTACGATGGGCATGTCGCATTCATCACTTCCAGCACTTCCTGTTTTGTGCGAACGTGAACCCATGCGAAATAAAAACGGCGGGGCGGCATGGGGTTTAGCCGTCCGGCGTATTTCTGCTCAAATCGCCGTGCGTATTCTTTCCAGCTTTGATCTTGCAATCCCCACGATCCGTGAATGATGTGAATGTCATTGGCGATCCCCAGCCGGAATCCTGCCAGGTGGGCGGCGAATGAGAAATCCAGATCGTAATGGTGGAATCCATCAAACGTTTTGGCATCAAACGGAATCTTCTCGACGACGGTTCGGCGAGCGGCGAAGAAGAGGCCATCCATCGCCTGAATCCCGCCGACGGAGCGGGAAGGCGCGCAAAGATTCGCACGATGAATCCCTCCTGCGGATGCTTTTGCGCGACCTGACCGAAAATGTATGGCGGCCCGGCCGCGACCCATTCGCCGCGGATCAGACGGCTCGTGCCCGCGACTCCAACGAGATCGAATTGGCTCAAATGCTGCTTGAGCCGAGCTGCGAAGTCGGGATTGAGAATCTCAATATCATCGTGGCAGAAGACAAGATGCTCGCCACGGCTGCGGGCGATTCCGCGCGTGTAACCTTCGCAAATAGAACGGGCATCGGGAATGCGGACGATCTCGCGCGGCTCGTCCTTGAGCAACCCCGCGAGATTAGCCGACACCGCCGCAAAGCGGGCGTCATCGACCGAACAAATGATGATGGAAATCATAATTTAAGGCCGCGTCGCGAAGACGGTGGGTGCGGGGTGAAGGGTTTGATCGGCGACGACCGTACGGAAGCCCTGTTTTTCCAGCGTGGAACGCACATCGCTAAGAACATCGCCGGGGCCGGGATGGGTTTCGACGATCAGTTGGCGGATGAGCGGCCAATGCTCGTCGCGAACGCCGCGAAGGACATCGCGTTCGGCCCCTTCGACGTCGATCTTGAGCAGGTCGATGCGCTCAAGTTTGTTTTCGTCGATCACCTGCGAAAGCGTCTTGAGCGGGCATTTAACTCGCCGCTTTTTAGCGTGGAATTTCACGAGCCCGCTGGCAAGCCGCCGGCGGGCGAAACCGGGTAGGGCGGCCAACCCCAGCCGCAGCGGCGTATTCGGGACCTGCTTGAAGGTTTGCAACATAAATCCGAGTTCGCGCTCGCGGCTCTGCGGCGAATCGTCAATCGGAGAGGTTTCGGGAAACATCGTCGAGCGGGCGGTGACATTACGCAGAAATATGAACGTCGCTTCGCCGGCCCGGTCCGACAATCCGCAGCAAAATAGACGGACGTCACGCCCGTGGAACGAGGGCTTGTTTTGATTCAGAGCGCTGAAAATGCGCGGGATCGGCTCAAACGCATACAACGAACAGTTCGCCGCTTGGCGGCTCGCATAAAGCAGGAACAGGCCGATATTCGCCCCCACGTCCAGAATGACATCGCCGTCGTTGAATTTAATCTGCGAGTTGTCATAGGCGCCGGAGTTAAAAATCTCCTTGTAGCAGAAAAGCATTTCCAGTTTGTTGATGCAGTGAAATGGCGTGCCGTCGGGAAGCTTGCCCAGGGTTGTTTGTCGGCCCATGAATGATACCTCGCCGCGCTCCTTAATTATGCCATTGCCCCGCGGCTTCGGCGGAAACGATCAGGCAGCATCATTTAATCTGGTACGGAAAACCGATGCTGTCATCGACTCGCCGGACCAGCGCCCAATCGTTTTTATAATCGACAGGCACGAAACGGGTCTGGTTTGAGGCCCCAAACTCCTTTTCCAATCCGGTCCCTTTCCAGTCAAAATCCAGAATTGCCGCGCGAATCTTGGCGGCGAGTTCGGGCTTGAGGTTGTAGGCGTATCCAATGGCGGCCGTCGGAAAATTCTCCGACTTATAAATCGAACGGAATTGCGCCGGCTTGATCGTGCCTGCCGCCACTTCACGCTTGAGCACGTCATTGGCGACGGCAATCACTTCATATGTGCCGTTGGCCAGACCATGGATCGATTGTTCATGTCCGCCGGAATAGCGGATTCCGAAATCGCGCCGGGCAGCAGGCCAAAATCGCTTTTGATCAGAACCAGCGGCGCTTTGTATCCGGAATTCGAGCTCGGGTCGGTGAGCGTCAATTCGTGTCCGTGAAGATCATCCACCGTTTGGATCGGCGAATTCGCGGCCACGAGAATTTCCATCTGATATTTGGTGGAACCGGCGGCATCGCCCAATCCCGCCACCGGCACAAAACCCGCTTCGCAAACGCCAACCGGCACATTGCCCGTATTGAGGGCCGTGATCTGCAACTTCCCATCCCGCAGCGCGCGAAGCTGGTCTTCGGCTGTGGCGGCGCTGAAATATTGCACCGGCTTGCCGGTCGCCTTGCTGATATGAGCCATCAGTTCAGCAAACGCCTGTTTGTAAGCAGACTGGTCTTCGGCAAACACGTAACTAAAAAAAAGAATTGGCGGATCGATCTGCTGTGCCGGATCGGCCGGGACGCCTGCCAGCAGATCGCCGTTGACGTCAACGTATTTGGAATCAAGCCTGTGGCTGACCGCATTGTCCATGCCGCTGAGACGAATGACCATATTATTCGCATCGGCCAATTTCGCCTGAAGTGGCGTGGCAACGAGCATGTAATAGACCGCTACGGCGGCGATCGTCGTGAACAATGCCAGAGTCAGGAGAGTTGCCGCGGCGCCGAGTCCGCGCCGGCGAGCCAAGTGGGTTGAGTGGATCATTTAGTTTTCCTTCTTCCGCTGAGAATTCCGCGGTTGACTTGCCTCCGCTGCTATTGAAGGTGCGATTCAATTGACCGTGAAGTTGTAGACTATATTCGCATTCAACGAAAAAGCGATAAATATCCCGGATTAGCGTCAAAAGAACAGGGTTTCATGGCCGGCAAATTGTGCCGCGTCGGCCATACCGGAAGCAGAGCGCAACAAACCCGTGACGGCGTCACTCATTCGCCAGCGTCAATAAGATGTCGCAACATGTCACAGAATGTCCCATTTACGGGGGGAGGGGGGTGGGGGTCGCTTCGCGAGAGAGGGGAGCAGGAGGCAGGCGAGTACGTGAGAGAGCGATGGGAAGATGCTGGCCATTTGTAATTTCATGGAAGCAGATCAATTGAGCGAAGCAGTTGCGTAGAAACACCCCATCGATAACCCAAACATTTACCTAATATACGGCGATTTTGCAAGAGGAAAATTTTGGAACTCAGCACGTCCACTTTTACTTCTACGGAAGCAGTGAACATAGCTGGCATTTGCTCGCATCTGGTAAGCTGGTTCGCGAAATGGGAACGGAGGAATTGGAAAGACGCCTGGCGGAATTGGAACATAGGCTGGCCTTGATTGAGAAAAGACTGGCAGAGCCGGAAATGGTCACTGGCCCGTCGTTGCTGCCCCCGATCATCGAGCCGCCTTTTGCAGCAAAAGCGGCTGCTATAGCGGAAGACTCCTTGCAGTCAGTCTTGGAAGTAAAGCCGGCAGCCTTGAAAGAAGCACTTCATGCAAAGGAGCAAGCGATAGTCGCGCATTTGCAACCACCCCCGCTTCCGACCCAGGTCGTTACAACGCTCAATTACCAGACTCACTCAAATCAAGCGCCTCCACGGCGCACCAATTTGGAACAGGCCATCGGTCTCAGGTGGGCCGGTTGGATCGGCGCTATCGTGTTGGTCATCGGCGGAGCATTGGCTGTGAAATTTGCGTACGACCAGGGATGGTGGCAGGGAGTGCCGCCACAGTTTCGTCTGGTGATGATGTCGCTGGGTGGAGTGATATTGATTGGCGCGGGCGAGTGGGTCTATCGAAGAATCAATGTCGTAGCAGCTGCCAGTCTCTTTGGCGCCGGGATCGCAATTTTCTTCCTCGTCAGCTACGCCGGTAATGCTTTTTATGGACTCTACAGCCGCGACAGCGCCTTTGTGCTGATGGCGGTCTCCACATTGATTGGAGCAGCGGTGGCCATGCGCGGAGACATGGTTTCCATTGCAGTGCTGGCGCTGATCGGCGGGAACGTAGCGCCATTGGTACTAACAGCCGACCACACTCATATACCGTCATTCTTCGGCTACCTGCTCATGCTACAGATCGTTGCCTTGTTCCTGGCCTGGCATGGGACTCATGGCAAGTGGTGGACCCTGCGCCTGTCTCGCTGGGCACGAACAGCTTATGGGTGGCAGCCATATTGAACGATGGGCGCAATTTACCCGCCACAGCGGTGCTTCTAGGATTTTTCGTCATCTTTGCGCTCCTCTATCACATAGAGCTAATTCTTTCCGCGGCGCGGGGAAACGATTTGCTTGGCAAGTACGGCGGATCGTTTGCGATGCTGATCACCGCAGGGTTCATGGCGGCGGTGTTGTATGTGGAATGGAATGCCGCGCCGGGCATACGGGGCGCATGGGTGTTGGGTGCATGTGCGGCAACAGCCTTAACCGGCGCATTGTTGCGCCTCGGAAGTGCCGATGCGCTACCCCGGCGATTGTCGCCAGGTTATTGGCTTCAGGCCGGTGCGCTGCTCGTGCTGGCGGTGCCAATGATGTTCAAGGGGGTTGACGTGCCGTTGGGGTGGGGAGCGATGGCGCTCACGTTTGCGGTCTATGGCGCGGTCGTCAATCTACCATCGGCGCGAAGTTTTGCGCTGCTGTGTTGGTCATTATCGTTGATGGCATTGCTTTGGTATGCCACGGACGGTGGACATGACTTTATCAACGGCACGGAGGGGCGCGGTCCGGTAGTCTGGCTGCATATCGGCGGCACGGCGTTTCGTGATTACACAATTATCGCGTGGCTACTTGCACTTGCCGGCCATGTGATCGCATCCCTTAACGGCCGCCGTTTTGAATCGACCACCGCGCCGCCGGATAACAATCTTGATCCATTGTTGATGCGCGTGGCGATCGTAGCTGATGCCGTCTGGGCGGCGGCCGCCGTGGCCGCGCTCGAACCCCTGGGCGCGACTTTGGCGCTGGCTGTGTTCGCATGGTTGGCTGCAGTCGCGGCTGGATTGGACCGGCGCGGCAACTGGGCGGTGCATTCCATGGGAATGCTGGTTGTGGCTGTCATCAAGTGGGCGCTGGTCGACATGTTGATCGGTTTTTGGTCAGCGCCGACGGCCTCTATCTGGGCCCTGCACTATACACCGGTACTGAATCCTCTCATGGGAATGGGATTGCTGCTGGCTGTGTCGATGGTGGTGGAGTTCTGGATTTTCCGCCGGCGATTGTGGGATTTTCTCATTCGCTGGACCGGCCCCGAACTGGATGGACGGCGCTCATTCCTGCTCTGCGCGGCAGTGGTCATTGCCATCGTAACATTTGGCCTGAGCTTCGAGATTGAACGTGTAGTTGAGCTTGCGTTGATGCGCGGAAGTCCCATGATCTGGCCGCCGGGGCAACTCAAGCAAATGGGCTGGACGATTTTGTGGACGCTGGCGGTATGCGTTTTCGTGGGATTGGCATTTTTTGTGGAGAGCCCCGAGCAACGTAGTGGATGGGTGCGCACGATTGCGCGGATGCCGCTCTTTTTGGCTGCCAAGTTCCTGCTGATCGATACGCTGTTCTTTCGAGTCATGGATGGCGCGGCACTTGCCACGGTGGGGGCCAATTTGCAAATGGTTACAGCGCTGGTGGTGGTGGGTGGGCTGGCGTTGGCGTGGTATGTGGGCCGCTGGCCGGATGAGTCGGGAGTTCCCGGTACTCGTCTTCAGTTCGGTTCTGCCGTGTTGGCTGCGTTGGTGCTTCTGTGGTGCGGCACCCTGGAGATCGATCGCGCCTACGAAAGGCTCGCAGGCGCAGCGGGGATGGGAGTTCGGGCAGAGCTTGCCAAGCAAGTCGCATGGTCGATCTATTGGTCGCTATTTGCGACCGGTGCAATAGCGGCAGGCTTCCACGTACGCAGTAGTGCGGTCCGCTATTTTGGCCTGGGACTTTTTGGGCTGACGCTCCTGAAAGTGGTACTCGTGGATATGTCCCAGGTCGGCCGCGGGTATCGCATCTTCTCCTTCATGGCGCTTGGATTATTGCTGCTGGGAACCTCGGTGTTGTATGGCAAGCTCACGCCGCGGCTATTGGGGAAGGTCTCGGAGGAGAGTTGAATTGGGACACTTTAATTTCCATCCCTCCCTGCTAGCTAGTGCGAAAAATTGGCCTGGTGATTCGACACAAAATCCCAATCGCCACCGGCAGTTCTGGGGATCACAACCATTCTTCGAATAAGAAATCGGCTTACCGAATCCAATTCCGGCAACGGAGCGATGGCGAGAGCGTATACGGTCAGATCAGTGATAAGGAGGTGAAAAATCACGGAAACCATTTCCGGCGCAACTCCGAGTTTCACAGCGTTTTCAGCGATCAGTTGGCCGTAGGCGGTTGTCGCGATGCACTGGCCGAGGGCGAGGGGAAGTTGATTTTCGGTGCTGCGGTCGGGATGAATTCTGCGCGAATAGCCGAAAGGCCTTGGCCTGCATGGCGAAGAGGCGGACGTTGGGCACATCGATCAGCGGGGCGTAGGCTTTGCGGTAGGCGGGGAAGACGATGCCGCTGATTGCGCTGGAGCGGGCTTCCATCAGGTAGGGGTTTTCCTGTGATGCGGCTGCTGCGGTCAGCGGCGGAGGATCGGAAAGATCGGGAGCTTCGCGGGCGAAATATCGGGGAATGAATTGGGCGGCGAAGGCGAGGTTGATGTGCGCACTGCTTTCGAGGGATGGGATCATCTGGATATCGCGGAGTGCCATTTCAAAATAGGTATTCTGCGATTCGAACCCTTTGGCTCCGATACATTCGGAGAGGAGGGCCATCACTTTCACGCCTTCGGTGCTGACTTTTGCCTTTTGCACGGCGCAATGGAGTAGATAGCGGCGATCGGCCGCGCTGGCGGCCTGGACGTAATCGAGGGCGCGATATGCGTAGAGTTTCATCGCGGTCAGTCGTGCGGTGGCCTGCGCGGTGAGGGAACGAATGTGCGGCATCTGGATGACGGGTTTGCCGTAGAGATGGCGGCGATTCATGTGAGTCATCGCCTCGATCCAGGCGTGCTGGCAGATGCCGATCGATCCGAAGCCGAGGAAGAATTTCCCTAAGTTGACCGCTCCGAAGATGGCGTCCCAGGCGGTTCGGCCTTCGGCAAGAAGATCAGAATCGGGGAATTCGTGATCTTTGACGTCGAATGAACCGACGAACGCGGCGCCACGCCATGCGTGGGGATTTTTCGGAGGTTGGTGAAGCCTTTGGATTGTTTGGGCCTGAGTGCGAATAGGACGAAGGGGGCGCGTTTGCCGTGATGGTCCTTGGAATTTGGATCTTCCTTGCGGGAGAGCATGGAGATGATGGAAGCGCAGTTTGCGTTGCCGATGTAATATTTTGAGCCGTTGGCGACAAAACGGCCGGCGGCGGCGGGGCGAATGACGAACTCGTTGCCGAAGAGATCGGCGCCGTGGGTTTTCTCGGAAACGCCGAAGGCGAACTGGCCGCCGGATTCCAGGGTGGCGACCGCTTCTTTTTTCAATTCACTGTTTGAGCCCATCAGGATTGAGAAGAGGCCGAGGAAGGTGACTTGCAGGCTGTAGCCGTGGCTGGGGCTGAAATAGGCGAAGAGTTCGAGGAAACGCGCGTAGCGGAGTAGATCGAACTGGTTGCCGTGGTTGGAAAATTGTTTCGGCGAAAGGACGGAAGCGTAGAGGCGGTGATGGGCCTGATAGGCGAGCCAGTCGTCGTACCACTCTTCCCGCCGCTCTTCCTGGCGGAGAGCGGGGAGGCCCTTGGATTCGAAAAACTCGGCGAGCTTTCTGGCGGCGGGATCGCTGAGATAAAGCTTTGAAGCGCCGGTATGTCGGGTGGTGGAAAATACCGCGGGCCACATTGCGTCGAGCCAAGTTTGAGAGGTGAGCGGCGCGGTGGACGGCATGACCATGTTAGCGACCGATTTATAGTAATTATCGTCTGATTAGAGAGAAGGGGCATTCGCGTTGGCTGGCGAGCACACCGAGTCTGACGTAAAACCGGAAATAAATGACGTATAGCAGCGAATTATTCAGACGAATAACCATTTATTCATAACATTCTGAAATCCATATGGTTGGGGCTAAAAATCATCGATTCCAACCCCTCTTCAGGCCGAACTACATCAAGAATTGTGATAGTTGTTTTAACCTTTTTTGCAATATCTCAAACCAGCTTCTAAGATCGCCGCGCGGTTTCCGGAATAACCACTTCAGATCTCTTGGAAGGGAGCAGCACATGTCTTCAAAATCTCGGGTTCGCTTTTTCCGCGCTGGTTGGAATCAATTGGGTTTCGTTTCGGTTTTACTCGGCGCCGGTTGCATTCCCGCCATGGCCGATATCATCGTGGGAACGCTTTCAGCCGCTACCCCAAACACCTATCCAGTGGGTGTTTATAACGCGAGCATCCCTGCTCACGATGTATCGACCTGGATGCAAGCCAACGTTCCCAACGCGGCCCAGTCTTTGGTGACTCTGACGGAATGCTATGGCGGAAACGCGGCATCCGACTTCACCGGATTGAATACCGCTGTCCTCTCGGCCACGTCGCCGTACCAGTTAGCGATCTATGGCGGATTTGATACGGGCGCTTCCATGAAGCTCGCGCCGGGAGCAGGCAACAACGGAATGACGGTCTTTCAGGGCGGCGTGACAAGCAAAGCTGCTTCGGAAAGCCCGATCACGGGCGGCACATTGAATCCCGCCTTGTTTTTATTGAAGCCTGCGGGCGCGGCGGCGGTCGTTCAGGGACGTCAAATCCTGGTCTATGCCGGCCAGCCTGGCGGCCCTGCGAATAACGACGTGAATCAGCTCACAACGATCCAAACTAATTTTGCGGCGGAGACTGGAGTGAACCCGGCACTGACTAAGATCTCTTCGATCGGAGACGGCGGGAATGCTCCCTGGCAGAATCCGGGGGACGCTTACAATCTCCAAAATCAAATTCAGCTGGCAGGCAGCGCGATCAGCGGAGCGGCGAATCCGGCCAAGCAGCAGTTCATGCTCTACGTGACAGATCATGGCGGCCTTCGAAATGTCGCGACGAATCTGAATCGCACTTCGTCTCAATCGACGCCCAATACGGTTGTGGCGGTGAAGAACGATGCTACCCTGGCTCCGCCGGTCTTTCCCGATCCGTATCCTCCGGTGGCTGGAAGCGGGATCGGCACCCCGGTGCCGCTGGTGCAGAACTTTCAGACGTTCGTCCCAGGCGTCGGCGGGTTTGATCCCACGCAATTGAATCCAAACGGCGCGGGAAGTCAGCAGCCGGGAAGCCCGGTCTTTTCGATCCTGCTTCCGTTCAGCGATCCGACGGATCTGAAAAATCTGACTCCGGGTGGAATACTGAACCCCGGCGTGGCCGCTCCGAGCAATTGGACGCTTTATTTGCAGAACACCGTTGCCGGTATGCCGAATGCTGTGCTGACCGGCTCATTTGAAGATCTCTATACGCCGGACAGCACGATTGCGGCGAACGGTGCGTACAACTACAACGCCGCCAACGACGCCGATAAAGATGCAGGCGTGCAGGTTAATTTTCAGATCAAAATTGCCGGCACTTATCCTCAGCCGAACGCTCCGGATGGAAACTTCAACGGAATTTTCCTCAATCAGTCGTATGATGTTTATCTCGTGAACAACACGGGACTGGATTGGAATGTCGGGGAATTCGGCCAGGATCTTTCGCTGGTGGCGCCGGGCGTGCCTGAGCCGGGGTGTCTGTCTCTTCTGGCGATATCGGCGATGGGGCTGATGGGCTGCCGGCCGAAACGTGCATGATCAGTCGCACACGCGGTGATAGAGCGATTCGTATTTTGGCACGATTGTCTCGGCGGAGAATTGCTCGCGGGCACTCGCTTGAGCCGCGCGTCCCATCGCCGAGCGCTTGGCTGGGTTCTGGATCAGTTGCTCGACATTGCGAGCGAGTGCGTCAGCATCACCCGGCGGAGCAAGCAGGCCGGTCACGTTGTCCTGCACGACTTCCGGAATGCCGCCGACGCGCGTCGAGACGCTTGGGCAGGCGAAGCACATCGCCTCCAAAATGCTCAGGCAAAAGCTCTCCATGTCCGACGTGAATAGCCCAAGGTCGGCGGCCTGAAGATAATCTTCAATATCGTTCACTTTTTCGCGGACAATGATTCGGTCTTCTAGGCCGAGCCTTCGGACTTCGTCAACAAATGGCGCGAACGGCTCACCGGCCAGGATCACCAGTTTGAAGGAATCGCGCGGGCTGATGCGGGCGACCGATTCCAGCAGTAAATCGATGCGTTTAAGCGGGCGAAGATTGGATGCGTGCAGGATCATCGCTTCATCACGCAGCCCAAGTTCGGCACGCACTTCCTGCCGTGATCGGCGCGGCGGCGCGGGTAAAAAAATTGTGAATTACATCAATCGGCCGATCGATGTCGAGCAACTCTTTCGTCTGTTCTTTCAAAAAAGCAGAAACCGTTGTGATCGCGTCGGAAAACATCAGGGCGTGGCGGATCGCCGGGCCGTAGCCGGGATCGATGCCAAGAAGCATCGTGTCGGTCCCATGCAGGGTCGTGATGATCCGCGGCTGCTCATGCGGCAAAAGCATCGACTTGGCCAGCACAGCGGCGGTGGCGTGAGGGACTGCGTAATGAACGTGAAGAATATCCAGCTTGTGAGCGCGGCTAACCTCCGCCATCTTCACCGAGAGCGGAAGCGTGTAGTCCGGATATTTGAAGAGGCCATAATCGTTGATTTCGACTGCATGAAAGTGAAGTCTAGGTGCGCCATCGGGCAGACGAAAGGGCCGTTCGTAGCCGATGAAATGGACTTCGTGGCCGCGCCGGGCGAGTTCTTCACCGAGGGCGGAGGCGAGGATGCCGCTGCCGCCGACGGAGGGGTAACAGGTGATGCCGATGTTAAGGGATTTGGGCATCAGAACCGCCGAGCGCTCTCTTTAAGATCGGCCAGCGAATTTAAAACGAGCGGATCGTTCGGAAATAAAGCGATGGCGTGCTCGACCCCCGCCCGAAGTCCGTGCAAACGCGCGCGGGTGAGTTGCAGTTCGATGTAGTTGCGGGAGCTAGTTTGCGATGCGTGCGCTTCCATTGCTTGCTTCCAGGCACTGAGAATCTCTGGCGCGGAGACATCGATAAGCAAGGGGGTGATATCCCGCGGCTCGGATTCGGGAGTTTGCGCGTAAAAAAACAGATGGTCGATTATGTGCGGCGGTGAATCGCGTAATTCCTCGACGCCGCCGTAACGGGCGAGTCGCGCCGCATCGCGCACCATGCTTCCAAGCCGAGAATGATCGGGATGTTGATTTTCGGCCACGCTGGGGGCGAGAACGATGCCGGGACGAAGGCGACGAAGAATGCCCGCGAGTCTGGATGGCGTGCTGCGGCCGCGCTTCAAAGTGCGCATCGCCTCCCAGTTCGATAAATTCGATGGTCGCGCCGAGTATTTCAGCGGATTTTTCAGCTTCGCGTTGCCGCTGATCGGGAGTGCCGTGGGTTGCGGATTCGCCGCGCGAGCAGACGACCAGATGTGCCGGCCGGCCGGCGGCGTTTCCAGCGCGATGACCGCGCCGCAGCCGAATTCGATGTCGTCCGGGTGCGCGCCGAAGGCGACCAGCGGGGCGAGATCAGCGGGAGAGTTCGGTGTAGGCTTCATCGGATCGCTCGATTGTATCACGGCTGACGTAATTGATTTCAGGGGCGTCCTGTTTTCGCAGATAAGCCTGCTCGCCGGCGCCGGCGACGTAGTGCGTGCAGTGCAATACCGATTGCATCCAGCGAAGGCGGCTGTCGCGCGTCGGGCTGATCTGTTCCTTGGTGAAACTGGTAATCGGGAAGGTCACGAACGATTCTCCGCCGGAATGAAGTCTGAATTCGCCGCCGGCGGGGCGAGCCCGCACGATTTCGTCCTCGTAGGGTACATCGACATAAAACTCCGCCACGTCGCAGGCTGCTCGACGGAAAGCCGGATCGCTCGATCGCGCGACGCGAATGCCTTCGAGCAGGCCCATGTGATGGTACATCGCTAGGCAGAAGTCGGCCACGTTGGTGACGGCGGTTTTGGTGAATGCCTCGACCCAAAGTTTATCGACATACGCGGGAAGCTGCAGAGCGGTCTTGGCATGCCAGGCGGGAATGACCCGTTTGAGATGAAACGGCGAGAATTTTCGTTGCAGCTTATTTTCAAATGTGAAATTAAGGTCAAATCGTTCGTCCGATTTGCGATGGCGGAGGATCGTTTTTGTTTCGCGGGGATCGTGATCGCTGTCATGGTAGAAGAAGACGATCTCGCCGCCGAGCTCGGATTGCAGACGCCGGGCTGTCTGGATTTTGGCGAACAGGAATCGCTTCGGAAAAAATCCGCACGGTTGCTGGCCGAAGCAAATGACGGGCGGAGTTGTCATACAGATGGGGCCGCATCCTCACGTGGCATCGCGGATTGGATCACAACGCTGAACAACATGCAGGCGGCACATCCGATGAAATTATACCAGAGGTAGCTGATGCTGAGGGAAAAGTAGAGAGCGAAAACGAGCAATTGCGCCGCGAGCGCAGCCCAGAAGACGGCGGTGCCACTGATCCGCCGGAGAAAAAACGCAACGAGGAAGAGGCCGAGCACGACGCCGTAGAAAATCGAGCCGAGGATGTTGACCGCCTGGATGAGGTTTTCGGCGAGATTCGCACAAAGGGCGAAACCGATCGCGATCAGTCCCCAAAGGACCGTGAAGCATCTTGAAGCGGCGACGTAATGGGCGTCACTGGCCGTGCGGGCAATGATGTGCCGATAAAAATCGACGGTTGTCGTCGAGCCAAGTGCGTTCAATTCGGCTGCTTTGGATGACATCGCCGCCGCGAAAAATGCCGCGACGAGCAGGCCGATGATTCCATGGGGCAGGTAGTCGAGGATGAAAGTGATGAATACGTAATCCGCTTCGTTGGTGGTCGTGCGGGATTTCCCGTTGATTGCGGTTTCGGCCCGGGCGCGAATTTCGTCGCTCTGCTGCTGGGCGGAGAGGGCCGCCGCGCGGGCGGTTATCTCGGCATGCAGATCGCCATTGTGTTTTGCTTTCAGCCACGCGAGCAGTTCCTGCCGTTCCGTCGCATGAGCTTTGGCAAAGTCCGCTTCGATGCCTTGCAGGTGTCCGGCGTGCTGCAGAGCCGCACGGTTGAAATAAATCGGCGGCTGCTCGAACTGATAGAAGACGAAGATCATCACGCCGAGCATGAGAATGAAAAACTGCATCGGGATTTTGCAGACGGCGTTGAACATCAATCCGAGACGAGATTCGCGCAGGGATGCCCCGGAGATATATCGCTGAACCTGCGATTGGTCGGTGCCGAAATAAGAGAGCGCGAGAAACATGCCGCCGAGCAGGCCTGACCAGAATGTATATCGCCGGTGAATGCTGAGCGAAAAATCCACGCCCCGCAATTTGTGAAACCCGCCGGCAAGCGTTAGGGCATCGGATAGTGAAACGCCTGTGGGTAATCTTTCCACCAGCACCACAAATGCGGTGATCATCCCGGCGAAGATCACGGCAAGCTGATATTTCTGGGTGACATTCACCGCTTCACTGCCGCCGGCGACGGTGTAAACAATCACGATTAATCCGCTGAAAATAATCGTGACATCGAGCCGCCACCCCATGACGGTGGAGAGGACGATGGCGGGGGCGTAGATGGTGATTCCCGCGCCGAGTCCCCGCTGGATGAGAAACAAAGCCGCGCCGAGCAATCGCGTTTTGGAATCGAATCGGCGGCCGAGAAATTCGTAAGCGGTGTAGACATTCAAACGCCGATAAATCGGCAGAAAAACAGCGGCGATAATAATCAGGGCGAATGGAGCGCCGAAATAATTTTGCACAAAGCTCAGGCCGCCTTCGTCCCCTTTCTGAAACGCTTGCCCCGGCAGGGAGAGAAAAGTGATGGCGCTCGCCTGCGTCGCCATGACGCTCAGACCAATGACGATCCAGCGGGTGTTTCCGTCTCCTTTGAGATAGGTTTTGAGATCGCGGCGGCCGCGGGTTCGCCACATGCCGTAGAGGGCGATGCCGAGCAACGTGCCGATCAGAACGACGTAATCGAGCGCGTTCACGAAAAGATTCTCGCTAGCGCGACGAGCAGGACGACCCACACGACGAAAATGATGGTCACGAGCAGATAGACTTTGGGCCAGGTGCGAAGGCCGGGCAGGCCGGTGGTTTCGCTTTCAGTCGTGGCGGATGGATCGGGTGTGGGCATCATTTTCCCAGCGACAGCAGGTTGGCGAAGAGCCGGTATGCACCGGGGACACCGGCGGGAAGTTGACGGAACCAGGAGAGTCCGGTGTAAACGAAATATCCTTTTCCATATTGCGCGACGAGCAGGCCGCTTTTTAGCGGCGCTTCGCCCGCGTCATTGCAGGCGAGCAATGCGGTGAAGTGAGCGGTGTCCCATTCACTGGGGAAATTCAGGCCGCGTTCCTGCACCCAGCCGTCAAAGTCGGCGGGGACGATGCGATTGGGCGTGGTGAAGGCCGGATGATCCGGGACGAGGAGTGTGATGGGGGCTTTTTCATCCGTCACGCGGTTGTGCGGAAGATCGCGGGAGAGTTTTAGGTCGTATGGGGCAAGTCGGGTGGTCTTGAGGTCGTTCGGCGTGTTGTATTGCACGATGAGGTTGCCCCCCGTTTCGACGTAGGCGAAGAGGGCCGGCAGGCCAGCCGCGAGATCGGTGCGAACGTTGAACGCGCGAATGCCGATCACCACGTCGTCGAAGTTGTGAAGCCGCTCGGGCGTCAGATCCGCGCCGGTGAGAGGCGTTACCGTGTAGCCCATTTGCTCAAGACTCTGTGCGACGCTGTCGCCGGCGCCCGGCAGGTAACCGATTTGTCGGCCGCGGATTGCGAGGTCGAGACAAACCGCCTTCAATCGCGCGGGGGCTGAAGCAGTTGCACGGGAATGTGACTGTAGCGAATTTCGATGCGCTCGTTGTCGTATGTCGCATCGCCGATTTTGGCACGGGCGGTAATGCTTCCCGTCGTTGGCTGCGGGGGGGCGGTGACGGTGAATGTCAGTGCTGTCTGATCTCCGACCGCGTGAAGATCGAATGATTGCTGCGGAGGTGTGACAATCCAGCCTGCCGGGGCGTTCAATTGCAGCATGCCGGCGGAATCGTCGCGATAGGCGGTCAGATGCACCGTAACCGGGCGCGCAGAGCCGGGGGCAAGAGTTGAACATCCGACGCGAAGCTGAGCGACACCGGCGGAATCACATCGAGCCGGCGGTGAGTTGTTTTTTCCACAGGCTGATCGGGAATGACGAGCGTTTGGCCGCCGACTTCAAAGATTTCCTCGATTGGAAATGCGGGCGAGATTTTCAGGACGACCGATCAGCGCGGGATCGTCTACGCGGAACATTCCCTCGGTTTCCGGTTCGCGCAGCCAATAGGGCTGGCTCAGGGGCGTATTCGCGGGCAATTCCTGGGTCGAATCGCGCGTTGCGGCTTCGTTCGCTGTCAGTTGGATCGGGGCATCGTTCGGACTTTTGCCGATGCTCGGATAGTTCACGCCGACCCAGCGTACCGGGACATTGGAGTGAACGATTGCCGTGTGTTGAAGTTTGAGCGGTTCGCCGGGCACGACTTCCGCCTGCGGTATGGTTGTCTCCACTTCGAGGCCGAGACATGCCTGCAGGATGCGGTCGAATTGATGGCGTTTATCGTTTACGAGCGGGTCTGTCGGCAGCGCGATCAACCGCCTGCGAATTTCCAACAGCGCCGGCACGCTGGCGGCCGGGTCTTGCGGGTTGAATTGTCGCGATTGCGTCGTCGGTTAATTTGCCGATCTCATCGCCGCCTGTCACTCGGCCCCAAGTGGTATCGACACCGTCCAGAATATCTTTCTCGGCTGGTTCGCCGCCGAGAAGTTGGAAGGATTCATATCTCGGTCCGCCTCCTCCGCCGCCGGTGTAGTTGGCGAAGCCCTGGGTTTTGTGCATCGCGCGGCTCATCGCGGCGATTTGGCCGAAGGATAATCCCAGCACCGGATCGTTGCCGCTGATGTCGATGCGGATGGCGTTCGCGCTCGGAGCGGTGGTTGCGCCGGGAACGACCTGATCGGCACGGCGGAATCCGACGCCGAATCCATTCAGGAAAATTCGTTTCGGCTGCCAGACGGTCAGATGATCAAGCTGATCGGGAAACGCATTGGGATCGCCGCAGATTTTGAACGCCTCCAGAGCGAGAATCGCGGATGCGGTGTGATGCCCGTGCGTCGGTGCCCGGCAGTGTGGAAAACCGCGTGATCATCACATCGGGCCGAAACGTGCGGATGACGCGGACGATATCCGACAGCACCTGCTGGTGATCCCATTTGGTCAGAGTCTGGCGATAATCTTTGGAGTATCCGAAATCCCGGGCCCGGCTGAAGAATTGTTGGCCGCCGTCGATTCGCCGGGCGGCGAGAAGTTCCTGGGTGCGGATGACGCCGAGCTCATCGCCGAATTCCGGGCCGAGGACGTTTTGGCCGCCGTCGCCGCGCGTCAGGGAGAGATAGGCGGTGCGATATCCGCGGCCTCGGGCGAGATAAGTGATCAGTTGCGTGTTTTCGTCGTCGGGATGGGCGGCGACGTAGAGAACGCTGCCGAGTTCGTTAAAGCTCCGCAGGTCTTGCAAAATAGCTGGGCCGCTTTCAGCGGCGCGTACGCCGTTAGCCAAACTGATCACAACGCATGCGCGAACTGCAATAAAGTATGACAGCCAGCGCGTGCATCGACGATTACGCGTCAATGATATGGTTGTGTTCATCCCCGTCGAAACAGGCGTCTATTTTTGCAAGGTAAATGGCACGAAAACTGCGTGTTCTCCCACGACAATTTCAGCAGGCCGCCGCCGTCGGGATTTTTGTCGATCGCGATCGTGAATTGATCCACCGATTGATCCAGATGGTCGCTCTTCAGATCGACGCGGGCCAAATCCTGCTTGTCATCATACGCGTTGGACGGCTCGTGCGGATCGACTCCCCACTGGCCGATCTGTTTATTGATGATCAACTTGGCGGTGCCATCCTCGTTGGGCAATGTCCAGAGCGTGTAACATCCGGCAGGAACCGTCGCGCCGCCGAGGGTGAGCGGCTGCTGGGTGATGAAAAGCGTCGCTTCATCCGCGCCGGTTCGCCAGACTTTTCCAAATGGGACCAGGCCGCCCCAGATTTTGCGGACTTCGCCGGTCCGGGGATTTTTGGTATACGGACGGCCGTAAACAATCATGACGCGATTGCCGTCGATCACCGAACTGATGGTGTCATGAGGGCTCAAGCGCGCCATCAGCGGCGTCGCGACAAGGAGGGTCATGGCAACGGTAACGAGGCTGAGAGCGAACCTGTTCATGGTATCTCCTGCGGGTTGGGTTACAGGGTGATTTAACCTAACTGTGCTTGGGTTGCAACGGATTGACGAAACCCACCAGGCTCAGACATTTTCCCCATCGACAGCCAAAGAGCTTACGGTTTAAGATCAAACAGTGGATCGTTCCTTAACGAAAGGACCCTTATGAATGCAAAGTGGTGTGCCTGGTGCCTAAGCGGTTGTATCGGCGCGATGGCTATCGCGACGCTCAGCGGCGGCTGTGAGGTTCGCCCCGTCGGGCCGCCAGGCGCGGTGGTCGTTGGGCCGCCGGGGATCGAAATCGTTGATGCGAATGGATATCACCACCATGGGTATTACGACGATCACCATGCATGGCACGGCGGGTACGAGGACGAGCACCATGTCCATCATGACGATCCGGCGGATTGGCATCATTAGGATGCACGCGTCCGGCTCGGATGATTTCATTTTGATCGCGGGGTGCCGATCCGAGCTATTTCCCCATCGACGATGGGTTTGATTGCGGTCACATCAGGACGATGAGCTATCGGTCTTTGAAATTGAGTATCCAATCTGTTTAGATACAATTCCCCTCGTCAGGGGGAATCTGTCAATTCAGCGTAGTTTCATTTTTTAAGGAGACGCCATGTCCGCCACTCGAGTCATCCGGTTCATGGTCGTTTTAATGCTCCTGCTTGCGGCGTCTCCGGCGCATGCGCGTGACTGGTTCGTCCGCGCCGGCTCCTCCGGCGACGGCTCCAAAGAAAAACCTTTCGGCGATCCCTTCGAAGCCCTCGATAAGTGCGAAGCCAACGATGCCATTCACATCGCACAGGGCCGTTACACCGGCAAACTCGATAACGGCGAGTGGAACATCCCCTTCGACGGCGTTCAACTGATTGGCGGTTACAACGATGATTTCACCGAACGCGATCCCTGGAAATATCATTCCATGCTCGTCTGGGATAAGAATTCCAAGAACAGTCCCACCGATGAACGGATCGTCGCCACCACCAACGGCCCCGTCATCGACGGCCTCACCCTCGACGGCGTCGAGCAAAACGAATACGACGACACCGGCCGCACCCCAAAATCCCTCGATCACGCCACCTCCATCATCCGCTTCGCACTCCCCGGCACAGTCCGCAATTGCATCTTCATCAACACGGGCCGCGAAGGTGTCGTTTGCCCGTGTGGCTCAACCATCGAAAACAATCTTTTCCTCAACACCTTCGACAACGCCCTGAAGATCAACAGCACCTCCGAAAACAAAACGCCCGCCATCGTTAAAAATAACACTTTCCTCTGGTCGTGGGACGACCGCGCGCCCGGCACCGGCCGCGACAGCGGCAACGCCATCTACATGAGCGGTCCCGCCAACATTTCCAACAATATATTTGGCTTCAGCGACAACAACGCCATTTTCTCCACGCTGGCCACCGAGCGTTCCTCCATCACGGACAACGTCTTCTTCATGAACCTCTTTTCTAACTTCAAACTCTTCGTCGAAGGACAGGATGTCACCGTCGATGACAAAACCTCCGATCTCTGGGATGAGACCGGCCTCAAAGCGTCCGGCGGCAATCAGACCGCCAACCCCGGCATGGCTCTCGATCCCGCCTGGATGGAATCGACCACCAAACGCACCGCCTCCGAGCCGGGCAAAGTCAACATGGATGACTGGAACAAAGCCCGGCAGGCGCTGGGTCTCGATCTCATCGGCACCGGTGGAAAAGCGGCCAGCGGCATCGCTCCCGCATACTCGCTCGACAAAGCCGTCGCCCTCATGACTCCCAAGGACGACTCCATCAAAGCCGGCGCTCGCATTCTCAAACTCGAAGTCAAATTCGCTGGCGCGACGGTCGCGGGTCCGGCCAAAAACTATGAGAAGAGCGACATCGCCACCTGGGCCGACAATCCTGAATCAGTTGATGGCAAATCCCTTGAAATGACCGTCGCTATTTCCAGCGTCGCCAACATCACAGGTATTCCTGATACCTATAAGCAGGACGATTACGAAGGCATCAATATTCACGATCCGACCGGCAACACGCAGATCACCGGCTTCTACAAAAAAGGAACCACCGTCAATCGCTTTGTCAGCGACAACTCCGGCTATTACTCCGGCAGCGGCAAGCCGGACAAACTCTACACAGTCCAGGGTATCGCTTACGTCGTTCACAGCGTTCCTAAAGCCGGTTTTCTGATCGAATCCATCGTTCCCTATCAGCCCATCGCGGCCACTGCTGCAAAAGTTCAGGGACGCGACTGGTTCGTTCGCGCCGGCGCATCAGGCGGCGACGGATCCAAGGAAAAACCATTCCGCGATCCCTACCTCGCTCTCGAAAAATGCGAAGCGGGCGACACGATCCACGTCACCGGCGGCGAATACGTCGGCAGGCTTCACGCCGGCCACTGGACCGTCGATTGCCCCAACATCACCATGCTCGGCGGCTACGATCAGGATTTCCAAACCCGCGATCCCTGGAAGAATCCGACACTTCTCTACACCCCAGAAAATTTCAAAGGCTCCCGCGGCGGCTACACCCTTCAGGGCTCAGATGATCACACCAATTTCGTCCTCGACGGCTTCGTTTTCGACAAGAAATTCAACAACAAATATAAAGACACCGGCGATCTCATGCCGGAGGAATCGGACAAATCCCCGCACCTCTGGCTCTCGCGCCCTGGCTGCGTTGTCCGCAACTGTGTATTCGTCAACGGCGCTGAAGGAGCGGTCCGCATGACCGCCGCCCAAACCATTGAAAACTGCATCTTCCTCAATCACTATAAATACGTTGTCCAGATCGAAGCCGGGTTCACGCCCACTGTCCCGCTCGTTTTCAAGAACAACACCGTCGCCTTCGCCTGGGAAGAACGCTTTGGCTCAGGCCACGGCATCACCGCCGACTTGCTAATGCTCGAGGTCAATGTCACCGCTGTCGTCGATAACAACATCTTCGAATTCGCCGATCAGCATGCCATCCGGCTCGAAGCCGACCCGAAAGATGTTGAGCTGACGAATAACGTTTTCGCCCACAATCTTTGGGCCGAGGTCTATCAAACCAAAGACGAAATGGTCGTCGATAATAAAAATTTCGCGCAGCTCACGCAGCTCAGTTGGAAAAAGTGCGAGAACAACCAGCTTCTGATTCCGGGCCTGCCGCTCGATCAGAAATGGTTCGACGTCTATCTCAATCGCACCGCCTACGTCTCCGGCAAAGTGGATATGGACGATTGGAACCAGGTGCGCGAAATCCTCGGCCAGCCGCTCATCGCCACCGGCGGCAAATCCGCCGATGGGATGGCCCCCGCGTACGATCGCACTCTGGCCATGTCCCTATTCCCCAAAAACGCCAAATGCACCGCCGGCGCTCGCCCGCTCAAGCTCGACGTGAAATTCGAAGGCGTCACGCGTGAAGAAGAGCACCACGATTACACCGACATCACCTGGGACACCGCCGCCAACGCGGACGAATGGAACAAGCTGGACGGGAAACGCGTCTCGCTGAAAGTCGCCATCGAGCGCTCCGACAATCAGTGGAATCTTTCTGACATCACGCAGGACAAATACTCCTGCTGGCTGGTCGGCGGTCCCGACGGCGTCGATAGCCCCGGCCTTCCCATTCGCGTCTATGCGCCAGTCGCCACCCGCGTCGAGCGGTTGTTCAGGCAGGCCAAGGGGTATTCCACCGGCAAAGTGGAAGAAACCCATATCATCAAAGGGATCGTCCGCGCCCCGGGGCAGATGGTTGTTGAAGCGATCGAAAAAGCGGATTAGATTTCCGGTTGAGGAATGAATCACTCAGCGGCGATGTGAGTTCCTTTCTCAGCCACCGAGCGGCGCATGAGGAGGGTCAGGAAAATCAGCGAGGCTGCAATCACGGTGGAGGCCCAGAAGACATCAAAATACGCGAGAGAAGAAGCCTGCGTGTTGCGCGCGTGCTCGACGCCTGCAACGCCATTTTCTGTGCCAGAGGCGCATCGCCGTTGTGCTGGAGGAAGAAGGCCTGGCCTTGCTTGAAAAATTGGTTGACTGCCGGGTTGAACGCGTCAAGCTGCTCATTGAGCCGCAGGGTATGGAATTGTTCGCGGCGTTCCTGAATGGTTTGGGCGACTGAAGTCCCCACGCTGCCCCCTTCATTTCGCAGCAGCGCAAGTAATCCAACCGCGCGCTTCGCATTTCCCTAGGGATGTATAAGAACGCCGCCACGTTCAGTGGAGCGAAGATCATCGACAGGCCGGCGATGATGACTACCCGGGGCCAGACCACCTGCCACGGACCGATGGATAGATTCAACTGCGACATCCAATAGTTTCCAAGAGCGAGAATGAAAAGCCCGACAGCCAGCAGGTAGCGCGCATCGACGCCGCGCGACATCAGGATTCCGACGACAAACAGCATGATGACCGCTCCGATCCCCGCCGGCGAGAGAACCAGTCCCGATGTCGTCGCGTCATAGCCGAAGAGCGATTGCAAGAGGCCGGGCAGGGTGGTTGTGTTTGCATACAACACGCCGAACGCGCAGAAAATAATGATGCAGCAGGCGCGGAAGTTTCTGTCGAGCAATGTTCGGAAATTGATCAGCGGATTTGCGATCCGCGTCTCGCGATAGATCAGGCCGGACAGACAGACGATGAAGAGAACCAGAAGCGTCTGGATGCGGTAGAACGGGTCGCCGAGCCAGTCCCATTCCTGTCCTTTGCTCAGCATGATTTCCCACGAAACCATGGTGACGCTCAACAGGCATAAGCCGAGCAAATCGAAGCGTTCGTGCACCTTGCTCAATTTGGCATGGAGAGCTTTGAGATAATCCGGATCAATCACCAGGGCCCGGCACAATAAAAGAGCGAGCAGCCCGACTGGCAAATTGAGATAGAAGATCCATCGCCAGCCATAATTGTCGGTGATGTACCCGCCGAGCGTCGGCCCAACGACCGGAGCGAGCAGGGCGGCGATACCGAAAACGGTCATCGCCGTGCCCTGTTTTTCCGGCGGAAACGCGTCGAGGAGAATCCCCTGACTGGAGGGTTGCAACCCACCGCCGGCCAGGCCCTGGAGCACGCGGAATGCGATCAGTGCGTTGAGACTGGTGGCCATGCCGCAGAGTGCCGAGGCGATGGTGAAGACCGCGATCGACAGCAGGAAATAATTCCGCCTGCCAAGACGCTGTCGCCGATCCATCCGGAAATCGGCAGGATGATGGCGTTGGCCGCGAGATAGCTGGTGATGACCCACTCGCTGTCGGTGACCGGCGCGGATAATCCGCCCGCGATGTAGCGCAGCGCCACATTGGCGATGGTGGTGTCCAACACTTCCATGAAGGTCGGAATGACGACAGCGACCGCGACAATCCAGGGATTGACGGACCTTCGTGCCAGTGGCAATGAAATTTCAATCGCGGCGGCGGTCATGGCCGCGTGTCCGGCTCGGAGGTCGGAGACGTTCCCGATAAATAGGGTTGCAATACTTTCCCCGCGTCGGGTCCGGTGGGCTCTTCGTTGATGTGGACATAAGGCGTGACGGACAGGCCGATGAAGAGCGGAATTTTGTCCGGATCGTAATCCATCAGGTCGATTCGCACGGGCAATCGCTGCACGACCTTAACGAAGTTCCCGGTCGCGTTCTCCGCCGGCAGCAGGGCGAGCGTTGAGCCTGTACCCATCGTGAAGCCGGAGATTCGTCCTTTGAAACGCTGGACGCGGCCATACATATCGACATCCAAATCCGCGCTTTGTCCGATTCGCAAATTGGCGAGCTGCGTTTCCTTGAAATTGGCATCAACCCAGATTTCGGTGAGTGACCGGATCGCCATTAGGCTTTGGCCGGCGATGACATTGTTACCGGGGTTCACATCGCGGCGGGTGACGACGCCATCAATCTCGGCAACGACATCGCAATAACGCAAATTCAAATTGGCCTGATCGAGATTCCGCTGGGCCTGGACCAGTTTGGCCTCGGCCTGCTTGACGGCGGGGGCGTCGAGAAGAAGCTTCGCGTAGATTCGGTCGATGTCTCCCTGCGGATCGCGTTTGTAAAAGTCGATCACCATCTGCCGGGGCTGCTTGTTGAATGAGTCGGTCACGCCAATCTGCGCGGCCGCCTCAATCAAACTGGCCTGCGCTTGCCGCACTGAGGAGAAAGTTTGATCCAGATCGGGCGGCACTTGCGCCAGGTCGTCGCCAGTCACTGGCTTTGGCGGAAGACCCAGCGCGACGCGGACTTCGTAAACCCCTTGAAGCGCTTCCTCAACCTGCGACTGCGCCACCGACCGGGCTTCGGTGCGGGCATCGAAATCTTCCTGGGCCACTGCGCCCGATTTGAGCAGTGGAACGGCCCGATCGTAATCGGCCTGGGCTTTGGTCAGCGCGGCTCTCTGGGAATCGAGGGTCGCTACTTTGGATCGCAGCAGGGAGACTTGGTTGTCCACATCCTCGATGGCCCGTTCGAGGCTGAACCGCAAGCTGCGCATCTGGCCTTCGACGCCGCGGGCCTGTGCCTGCGCGGTCACCAGATCGGCCTGTGCGGCAGTGATCGCGGCCTGGGCGATGTTGACTTGAACCTGGTACGGCTCCTTGTCGAGCTGCACGAGCAGGTCGCCCTTATGCACGCGATTATTGTCATCGACCAGAACCCGCATGACCTGGCCCGGAACGCGCGGGGCGACGAACGTGACGTGCCCGTTCACGTACGCGTCGTCCGTTGAAACCGTGTTGAGCGACTCGATCAGCCAATAAATGCCGGCCAGCACGGCAAGTAAAAGCACGATACCGCCAATGATGCGCAGCGGATGTTTTTGGGCGGCCGGTTTGGGGGTACTGATCGATGCCGGCGGTGCTGACTCTACGGGCTTGGCTGCCGATTCGTCTGGCTTATCCATAGATCGGTATCGTAATTGAAGTTTCTTAAGCCGTCATTGGGTGGATCTTATGTGCGAATCGCCGTCAATTTATGAACGCATGTCACGGCCAGCGATCCATCGCCCACGGCGAAGCCGACCCGCTTGGTTGATCCCGCGCGGATATCGCCGGCGGCGAGAATGCCGGGGACGGTTGTTTCCAGCGGGCAGGGTTCGCGATCCTTCAGCGGCCACTTTCCGGATTTCAGGGCGTCCATGCCGGTCAGGATATATCCAAGCGAATCGCGCGCGATGTCTTTGGGGAGCCAGGAACAGCCCGGCTCGGCGCCGATGAAAACGAAAGCGGCGGAGATGGGCAGGGTTTCGGAGGATGAATCGTCAACCTTTTGTGCGCCGCCATCCGGGTTGAAGGCTCGCAAAGTGACGCCCTCCAATCGTTGCTTGCCATGCACGGCGGAGATCTCCACGCCTTCATGCACGGTGATATTGGGAGCGTTGCGAATCCGGCCGACGAGATATTCAGACATGGCCGGCCCAAGGCGTTTTCGAATCAGCAGATGAACGGTCCGGTCGCGGCAGCACTCGGCGAGGAACATCGCAGCCTGCCCGGCGGAATTTCCCGCGCCGACGACGGCGACATCCTGCGTATCGTAAAGAATCGCCTCGACGGACGTGCAGGCGTAGTGAATTCCGGCGGATTCAAATCGCTCGGCGCCTTCGGCTTCCAGCTTTCGCCAGCGCACGCCGGCGGCGATCAGCACGGTGCGGGCTTTGATGACATTGCCGCAGTCGAGATGCAGGGCATGCATATCGCCCGGCTTATCGCCGGAATCGATCCGTTCCACTAGGACAGGGGCGACCATCCTGGCGCCGAATTTAAGCATCTGGAGAACGCTGCGCGTCGCCAGTTCCGCGCCGGTCAGGCCGCTGGGAAAGCCGATGAAGTTTTCGATCTTCGAGGATCCCGCGGCCTGGCCGCCGGGGCCGAGCCGGTCGAGAACGACCGTTGAGACGCCCTCGGAGGCGGCATAGACGGCGGCGGTCATGCCAGCCGGTCCGGCGCCGACGATGGCAAGATCGACCGTATCCGTCGGGCAATGCCGCCAGACGCCCGCGCCTTCGGCCAATTCACGCAGGTTGGGGTTGATCAGGCGCTCGCCGCTGCCGAATTCGATGACGGGCGATTTTTTCGGCGAGCCCCAGTTCTCCATCAGCTTTTTCCCCTGCGCGGAGGTGGAATCGTACCAGGTGAACGGGACGAAATTCTTGAAGAGGAATTCGCGCACGCGCATCGTGTCGCGGCATTTGCCCGGGCCGACGACTTTCATGCCGAGAACGCCCGCCTGCGTGAGAAGCCGGCGGCGTTCCTGGGCGGCGATCAGCAGTTTTTCGCTGAGATGCGGGACTTTGTTCAGAATTTCACGCAGACGTGCGCTGGCGACGCGCATCAATTGCGTTTTACCGCGGGCAACGCCGGTCACGATAACCGGCCGGCGGGTGAGGAGATCGATGTCGCCGGCGAATTGGCCGGGGCCGTGCGTGACGACGTGCTGATTGTCATCGGACGGGTTCAATATCTCGATGCCGCCGGATTCGACGACGAATAAATCCAGATCGGGCTGGCCCGCGCGGAAAATAGTTTGGCCATCGGCAAAGGAGCAGGAGGTCGCCAAGCGCCTCAGTGAAGCGAGGTCGCCCGAATCCAGCTTGGGAAAGGCAATTTGATCGTATGCGGTTGCTGATTCTTCGTTCATAAGCCTATTGTATGTCATAAACGTCCAGAGACGATCATGAATTTACAGTTGAGAGCACCAGAGCCATGAAAAATCTATTGAAAACCCAGGAACATGTGTTGGCCGAGCCGGTAACGGACCAGGATCATGCCATCGGGCCGGAGGCGGCGCCCGTGACTATCGTGGAATACGGGGACTATGAATGCCCGTCGTGCCTCAATGCCGTTCCGATCATGGAAGAGGTGCGGAAAGCCCTGGGAAACCGGGTGCGTTTTGTCTTTCGGCATTTTCCGCAAAGCTCGGTTCACCCCCATGCCAGCATGGCGGCCGAGGCCGCGGAAGCCGCCGCCGAGCAGGGAAAGTTCTGGGAAATGCATCAGGCGTTATTCCGGCATCAAAAAGAACTTGCGGAGCTTGATCTGAGCCATCTCGCTCTGAATTTGGGTCTGGAGATATACAAATTTGAGACTGGCAGGACCCGCGAAGAACATCAGCGGCGCATTCGGGCGGATTTTGAAGGAGGCGTCCGCAGTGGCGTGAATACGACGCCAACATTGTTCATCAATGGTCGTCGATATGATGGGGTTCTTAATGCGCAGGCGATCGTCGCTGTGGCGGATTTGGCGGTGGCTTGAAAAGCGCAACTGATCGGGAAGCGCGTCAACCGATGGGAGCGTTTGGCGGTGGTTCAAATCCTGTTACTCCGATGATTTCTTAACCCCTTTCATGACAAGGGGTTTTTCGTTGGAGGTGTGACGAGATTTGAACTTATCGCTAAAATTGACCCGGAAACGCGATCTTCGTTCGTAAAAGAGGCAGGTTTTCAGTCACTCTTTTTTGGAGCGATATGACAGACGATTATGAAACGCTGACAACCGAATTCCGCAAGCTTGGATTAGAACGCCCGGAGCGCTGGGCATCGTCTCAGATCAAAGAAGGCATTCCACAGCTACAGTGCGCGAGGCTGCTTTTTAAGTTCTGGCACGCCGTTGTGAGCCACACCGACCCCAGTTGGATCGATCGGCAACGGCGGCGGTTTGCAATGTCCGAGAAGGCGAAGCCAGGCAGCGGTAACAGAAACGCTCCCCACGTCGCGGCGATTGATCGAATACTGGCGGCTGGCGTTTCGCTTGATGAATTAACGACTGTTGTTCGAGAAATGCAAATCACTCTATTGTCTCATATTTGCGTAATGCTGGATGACTCAGTCGCCGGTCCGACGGAAGCCGCAGGCACAAATTTTGGCGTTTTCGAATTGGATAGGAATAATACTCCAATTCGTCCGCTAGAGGGTCTGCATGAGAGCGTTTATGCCTTCAACCGGGAGGCGGCTGCACGTAGGAGAGCGACGGATGAAAAGTTGCCGTAGCAGTTGAGAATTGCCACAATCGACGTTACCACTCGTCCTTTTTCCGTGAAAAGCACCCGGTTAGGTGATCAAGTCCTGCATTCCCGCGCAAAAACACAGGAAAAGTTCAACTGGTGTCTTGTCACCCCGACCGACGGTGATGGCGACGAAGCAGGAAGTCTGAGATGTGCAATCGTCGAACCAGAGAACCACCAGCGTTTCATCCACGCATAATCGTCGGCGATTCTTCATCCCCCGCCCAGTACATGTGCCCCATCTCGTCATTCGATTAGGGAGATATTTCAATCAAGCCTTGTTGGCCAAGGAATCTTATCCCCGGGAAAATCGCTTTCGCAGCCCGTTGGAGTCCACGGTCGTCCGTTCCCAGGTGGCCGGTGTAAGAAGCCAACAAGCCGTAGGTTGCGTCGTCGAAGTTATTCTCAAACTTGCCTGCTTCACCCGCTACGCGTCGCATGCAATACCAGCCAACGAATCGAGTCCATCGAACCAGAGCAAAACGATTGGGGTTAACGGCAAGGGTATCTGTCCACTCCGCACGCCAGCGACCCGCATACGGCCCCTTAACGAAAGGCTTAATCAGGTCTGGGCGACGTATCCATTCGGCTTGTTCCTCGGGAGTGGCTAGCGCTCTGCCCGGATACGTTTTGGACCATTTTCCGCGATGCGAGTGCATCGCATCGACAGTTGCTTGATACCCTTCACCACATTATCAATTGACTCGCCTTCCTGGACGCTTCTTAGAAAATTCGACCAATCGTACTTCGGTTGCCTCGCGAATTCTCGCATCTGGAGTGTTCGCATTGGATGCGCGACGTCCTGCATTGATAGAGGACAACCATTCCTTTTCCACTGGAGATTGATGAGGTCTCCCAGTGTACGGCCAACCCACAATCGTGATACGTTCCTTGCTGCCCATAAGCCGAACTTTCGTATGAATCCGGTTGGATCGCCAGAGTCCGTGGTCGCAATCTCATGGAATACATGGTCGGGAACAACACAGGCGTATTCCGGTGGCACGTCGTGAGACGCTCGCATGGACCGAAGCAGGTTCCAGTCCATAACGACAGCAGGATGTGGAAGCTGAACATACCTAGGCACCGCTTTGAAGCTTAAGTCAGGCGACGACCTCGCACCAGCGCCACCGAAATGACCCCAGATAGGAAAAGCAAAACGGCGACGTTGCGCCCACTCATCTTTCGGGTCGCCACCGATTTGGCCGCACTGCAGCAATTTGGCCGCTGAGTACCCCCGACCGAAAGTGATGGCACCGAAGCAGAAATCTGGTGATCACCGGTGTGCGATTATGGCTTGCTTTGCAGGAGACCATTCAACACCCTCATTTCCGGACAAAAAACGCAGAAAAAGTTCAACCGGTGTCTTGTCACTCCGACTTTTTCAACTAATAATTGGCCTGGATTTTCGTTATGTGGCCGGCAGCCACAGGCGAAGAATTCTGCCGAACTGCTGTTCGCGCATCATTGAGGTCTTGCAAGATAATCAGAAGGTAGGCGTCTAAACAGAGGCAAACGATGACACGAGTTCGCGTTGCAAGCTTCACCATCTCGCTCGACGGATACGGAGCAGGTCCGAATCAAGACATCAACAATCCGCTCGGCGTTGGCGGGACGGAACTGCACCAGTGGCTAGTCCCAACACGCACATTCCAGCGGACCTTGTTCGGCAAGGACGGCGGTACCACCGGGGTTAACGATGACTTCGCCGCCCGTGGCTTTCAGAATGTGGGGGCCTGGATTCTTGGAAGGAACATGTTCGGACCCATTCGTGGGGACTGGCCGGACACAAACTGGAAAGGCTGGTGGGGAGGCAATCCACCGTATCACGTTCCAGTCTTCATCTTGACCCATCATGCTCGTCCCCCCATCGAGATGGAAGGCAACACGACGTTCCACTTCATAACAGGAGGCATTCGCGAGGCGCTCGACCGTGCACGCGAGGCCGCTGCCGGAATGGATGTGCGGATCGGCGGTGGGCCGAACACGATCCAGCAGTATCTTCGTGAGGGCCTCATTGATGAACTGCACATTGCTATCTCGCCGGTCCTGCTCGGCCGGGGAGAGCTGCTGTTCGAAGGGGTTGACTTGCGGGCTCTGGGATACAAATGCGTTGAATTCGTACCTTCGGAGAAGGCCGCGCATGTCGTCCTACGGCGCCAAGGGCACACGAACGCCTAACACCGGTTGCAGCGGACTATCCGCTGCGCGGCCTGCCAATGAACCGGAGCGTTCCCTGGCCTGGCGGAGGGCAGCGATGGGTGAACTCAATGATGCGGTTCACGAGCTCATTCAGGCCCTTTGTGCCGAATACGATACGTTCGCGAAGAAGGCCAAGTAACCTGTCCGGGAATAACGAAACCAGACCGTCATGACGAGCGATGTAGCAAGTCGCTTAACACCCCCATTTGCGAGCAAAGAACGCAGAAAAGTTCAACTGGTGTCTTGTCACCCCGATTGCTTGTACAACACGCCGAACGTTGAAGTCATACCTGCCCACATGCGGCAGAGCGGCCTTCGAATCGAAAGCTAAGACGGTATTTACCGCTTTGGCCCCTGATTTAGGAGCTGCTCATGCCGAAACTCACTCGATCGAATCCGAGTTACCGCAATCATCGCGCGTCTGGTCAGGCGATCGTCATGATTGAAGGAAAAGATATTTTATTTGGGTCCGTGGAAATCGGCCGCCTCGCGTTACGAATACAACTACGTGATACCCTGGTACGCACATACCGGGGCTGGACGTCTGTCGCTGAACGCTGTGCGGCTCAGGGCGGATTGAAACCAGACGTCGATTGGTGGGATGAAACGTGCCGCGCGATTTATAGCGGAATCTCGTCCAGGGAATCAGTGTACGGTTTCAAGAATATTGAACTAAACGGATTAATCCCGACGATTTTTGACGATTCGGCCGTCAATATTCAGCAATGCGTTGATGCGGGTGACCAGGTTGGCCGCATCAACGACATTTTTGGAAGCTGGATCGTAATCGGATTGCCCAGGGATTGATTGATTTTCGCGACCACGCCTTTGATTTCGCTGGACTTGTCCCGAAGGTCGATAAGTTCTCTTCGCTCGTCGGGGGTTAGTCCGGCGGGTTTCTTCGGGTCTTTCCGGCCGCGAGTGTTGAGATTGCTCACGCCCTCGATGTCAGTTACGCGCGAGTTGTAGGACTTGAGCGTCAAATTTATGTAATTGTTTGCCCAAGCGGCAAGCTTACTGCCGATCTTCCCTGTCTGTTTCGTCGTTGATTTGGAAACTTGTTCCAAACAACGAACAAGCAAGAAATCGTCGGCAGCGTTGGAAACTACTGTCAGGTCCCCCAAATCGGCAGCATCGTGGAGTTTGTCTATGAACGCAGCAAGTTTCACCTTGAAAAGATCGTCGTATGCCAGCTTCCGCTGATCCAGATCCAGCAGGTTAAGCGGGTTTTGATCCGTTCCCTCCGCTGGAGTGTAAACTAATGCCGGCGATTCAAAGAGCAGCTCATAAAGTGAATATGCTTCGGCCCTGGCGGTCCAGTTGTTTTTTAATTGAGAATCTCCTTTTTCAAACCTGAGCAACGCCAATGCTTCGGTGAGTTGCTTCTGGTGGAGGCGGCATTCCACCAGCATCATCACGACCTGATGATGATTGTACGCAGTCGCATCACTGCCCGTCAGTTTTAGGATCTGATTAAGACGGACCGAGGCGCCAACGTAGTCTTCATGGTCCATCTGCGTTTGGATCGAGCTGACATCGGGCAACAACGGCGGGGCGTCGCCTGCGGGCTGAGTCGTATCTTCGCCTCGCAAGGGGCCCGAAAGACCAAAAATCAATACACACAGCACAATCGCACGGAATGTCCCTGGCACAATTCCTCCTGTTTTTGGAACATACTTCAAAAGAACGAACCTTGTCAAAAATGATCGAACTGCGAGGACGACAGTCATCCAAAAATTGTCGAGCCAATAGAATGCGCCTAAAAGCGAAGTTTACGAAACAGCGGCCAGGGAACCAGTCGCAGAATCGTAACGATCATCCACCAGAAACGCGGGTAATAGCGAACGCCGAAATCGCGGTTCAGATCGCGGACGACGCGATTGGCTAGTACGCGCGGGTCGGCCTTTGGGAAGAGAAGTTTTTTGCCGTACGCCTGCTGCGTGTCCAGATATCCAAGCTGATAGAACTGAACGCGAATTTTCGCGGAAGCAGTCAGATGGCGGAGGCTTTCAAAATAACTAGCCAGAGCGCGCTTCGAGGCGGAATAGATGACATTGGCGGCGCGGCCACGGACGGCCGCCACTGAACCGAAGCCGACGATGTGGCCGCTTTTTCGCTGTATCATGGCGGGCAGGAAACGAGACGTGATGAGGGTCAGGCCGTAAAAGTTGGCTTCGACAATTGCCCGCGACCCGGCATCATCGAGCAATCCGCGATCTTCATCGTCGGATAATCCGATCGGATAGAAAAGTCCGTCGATCGAATCCATTCGGTCTGAGGCTTCAACGATCAGGTTCAGCCAATCCGTTCCGGGGACGATTCGGCAGGCGACCGGTTCCACGCGAACGCCAAAACGCAGGCGGAGATCGCGGACAACAATATCGAGATCGCGCTCATCGGAGGCGACGAGAATCAGATTGTGACCGGCGCGGGCGAGCGATTCCGCCAGCGCGCTTCCCAGTCCCGCCGAGGCGCCGATGACGAGCATGTTCATAGCTCCAGCCTCCGTGATAACTCCGAGCGATACAAACGCTCGGGATCGAAAGCACGCAGTCGCTCGCGAAATAATTCGTATTGCGGATAGGTTCGCGCAACCGCCTGCTGTGGAAGGCGTGAATCCTTGATGATGTTGGGGATCGCGCCCAGATTTGGCAGCAGATCGTCGAGAAATGCGGCGAATTCGAGTGATCCATCCATGCGCGGAATATTGATCGCCATGCAGATGCCGTCGCCGGTGAATCGCAGCAAATCCTGCTCACCGCGAAAGAGTTTCGCGGAGGCGAGGGTGACGGGCAGCGGATGGGCCGCGAGGCGGGTTTTGATCGCCGTAACATATTCCGTCCATCGCGGGATCGGCACGACGTGCTGAAATTCGTGAAATCCCCTGCGGCCGAAGAGCTTGAAATAAATCTGCTTGTCGTGCA
The DNA here is from genome assembly GCA_963773725.1 of uncultured Phycisphaerales bacterium. Lineage (GTDB taxonomy): Bacteria > Planctomycetota > Phycisphaerae > Tepidisphaerales > Tepidisphaeraceae > PALSA-1353. The sequence goes on along the minus strand of CAVZCA010000002.1, from coordinate 1,471,840 downwards.
CGGGAAAACAGAAATCGTAGAAAGGCATCAGATGCGGCTCGCCGCGCCGAAGCGTGGTGCGTCGATATAACCGATTGAATGCGGGCGTTGTCCATCGATTGAAAAATCGCCCGGGGAATCGGCCCCGCGTTTCCGAGCGGAGCGCGCGGGTTGGAGGAATTGGCGTCTCCGAGGGGGCCGGAACATGATCGGCGAAGACGCCGGCTGTCAGCATGCCTCGGCCAAAGTTGTCGTCAGTACTGGTGAAATCGTGCCAGGTGTAAACCAGATCGGCCGATTGCGCGACGCCAGCGAGCAATTCGGGGAGCCGGCTGATTTCTTCAAGCGGCGTGGTCGTCACGCGCACCATTCCCGAGCGGATCGGCTGCAATTGAAGAGTGACGGATTGAATGTTGCCGGTCAGGCCGTATCCGCCGCAGGTGAGGCGGAACAGATCCGGATTTTCGTTGGGGCTGAGTTGCAGCGTTCCGTGAGTGGGATGAAATAGTCGAAGAGATTGAATCTGCAAGATGAATGTTCCATCGCGGAAATGGTTTTTGCCGTGTACGTCCGCGGCCACGCAGCCGCCGATGGTGATGCTGGGATGGCCGGGCTGCACGGAGAGATAAAGCCCGCGCGGAATGATCAGCTGGGCCAGCTCGCCGAGCGTCATGCCGGCTTCAACGGTTGCAGTTCGCTCCGATTCGGAAAAGGCGAGGAAGCGATTAAAGGCCGAATGGTCGATCGTGACCGAGGACGGATCGAACGATGCTGCCGCGTAGGACAGTCCCGCGCCGCGCGGGATGGCGGGGCTAGGAAAAGGGCGGGCGTCAAAAAAGCGGTAACGATCCGGCCGAACCGACGGGCATTCGGCCTCGAATCCGCCGTCGAAGCTGACATAACGCGTGGAGGCGGCCGGCGAAGTCATGACGCCGAATATTCCAAAGTGGATTTGTCGGTCGGCTGAGCCATCTGGGACGGCTGGCGCAATCTCGTGAGCTTAGTATTGATGACAAAATTGGGCCGGCTCAGTCCATTTTTATAGACGCGGGCCAGATAGATGCTCATCGAGGCCAGCACAAATCCGAAGTAAGTGAATCCGACCAGAAGCAGCAGGGCGATGCTGCGCGAACCGCCCGAGATCACCCCGGTCAGGCCGATGATGAGCATGAGCGCAAACCAGAATGGAAAGATATACGCCGGCATGCGCAGCGGAAACGTGGAGGAGGAAAGCACGCCCGCGATGGCAAAGATCGTCATCCGGCGGAAATTGTAATGCGTTTTGCCCGCGACACGGCGGTGCCGGGTGTATGGAATGCCTTTGGATTTGAACCCGATGCGGCCAATCGACGCGCGAATGAACGGAAACGAATTGTTGTCCTTCATGATTTCGTTCCGCACTTCGGCGGTCACGAGACAAAATTCGGCCATGTCCAGGAAAAATCGCTCATCAGCCACCGCGCGGGTGAAGCGGTAGAACGCCTTGCGGCCCAGCTTAATGAGAAACGTTTCCGGCCGGTCGGCCCGTTCACCGTAGACAATGTCATATCCCGCTTCATGCTGCGCGAGAAATTGCGGAATCATTTCCGGCGGGTCTTCGCAATCGACGTCGATAACCATCATCAGATCGCCGCCGGCATGACGCAGGCCGCATTCGATCGAAGATTGATAGCCAAAATTCCGACTCAGCGCGATCAGCGATGTGTCCGGATCGCGATCGCAGATTTCATTGATGACCGCGATCGACTTATCGGTTGAGCCGTTGTCGTTGAAAATCAGTTGCGTGTGATACCGCTCCGCGAGTGAATCGAAAACGGCCCGCAGCCGCTGGTAAAACAGCGGAATGGTCTCCTCTTCATTGTAAACGGGGCAAACCACCGTCAGCGTCTTGAGCGCCATTGTGCAAATGATAACAGATCGGCCCGCGGATTTCTTAAAAGAGGCCGGGCCGAATCAGCGGCGGTTGTTATAGGGGCCAAGATGCAATTTATACAGCTCCAGCTTCCCCTCCCGGGCCGTCACGACGTCGGGATAAATCTTGTCGTCGTACTGCGATTCAGCGTGTTCATAGGCCTGGGCCAGAATCTGGTTGAACACATGGCTCGCTTCGTAGCAGCGCACGGAATTGATATACATTTTGACAGAAAAACTCACGAGCACGCCAAAAATGATGCAGCCGATCAGGCGATACCATTCCAGCGAAAGCGGCAGCGGCACAGTCCGGCATCGATCAAAAGTATCCTGCATCGCTGCGCACCAAAACACCAAAAGCCCCAGCAGCAAAAAGGTAGAGTAAATCGTGTATCGCGAGACGGTGGCATTGGCCGCGCCGAACTTATCGATATTGGCCCGCCCCCAGGCGGTGACCGCGGCGCTGCCGAGCGCGAAGAGAAAGCATCCCACGAAAAACATCCCGGCGATGCCGCGGCTTTGCAGCAGGCGCCGATGCAACCACGCTGAATAGATCGAAAAGAGAATCAGCCCGATTCCGAGAGTGGTCTGCAATCCAATCTTCGGATCCGGATCTTCAAAATTCACGTGATACGGAAATTTGAAAACAGCGGCCAATGGCGTGCCGATGTAAGCGCAGATGAACCAGACGAGCTGGATGAAGCTGGGGTGCGGATTGTCCATCGGGCCTTCCGCCAGATGCCGCAGATAAAGCACGGGGGTGAGAATACAGGCCACGGTCCAGAACGCGGTGCGCCAGCTTGGCCGCAGGGGGTTTCTCTCGAGCAACTGAGACATGATGGCGCAGGTCAAGAGCGCGACCAGGCCGTTGGTGATGGTGAAAATGGCCAGCGCGCAGAAGATCAGGGCCCAGATTTGCCCCGACAATTGCCGGCCGGATACCGCCATCCAGCCCAAAGCGATCGCGATGAAGAGGCTGGCGAATGTCAGTTGGCTCATCATCGGCCACCAGTGGTTGTTGTGTCCCACCGGCGAAAAAACCAGGAATGATTCAATCAGCAACGCGGCGCAGAACAGGACGGAAAACCGCCGGCCCAGCGCGAGGAACAGAATCCATCCCTGTGCGAAAAATCCGAGACAGATCGACGCGGTGTGAATCACGTATTCTGAGCGGATGTCCCACCCGGTGAGCAGCCCATTGAGAAAATAAACCCCGCGCAACACGGCGGGACGGGTATGGTTGGCTGAGTCGAAGAAATCCAGAACGCCGAGCGTTCCATGGTAATAGCGGAAGAAATAGGTGCGGAGTTCAAATTCATCCCAAAAAGGGTAGGTGAGTGCGCCGCGTTGAATCATGCAGATCACAAAAATCATGGGGACCAGGCAGGCGGCGCAAAGAACGAACTGCACAACTCCCCGCAATTTTTTCGGACGGGCCGCGGTCCAGATGACGCCAAGGCCAACCGCCAGAACAATCCCCACGACGATCACGCCGATCAGCATCGGCGAATTTGTGTATTCAACGACCAGATTGATCCGGCCCCGCATCGGTTTATTATTGACCCGCAGCGTATCGGTATCTTCGGTATGGGGACGCAGATACGCGCTGACCGCGTTGGCCGCATCCGCATCCGGCGAGCGAAGCGTCAGAACGTAAGTCGTTCCGCACGAATCGGCCTGCGTCGGAAATTTAATGCGATACATCCCGCCGGCCACGAATGACCAGGCGGGAATGGTTTCTGATTTGATGAGCGTCGGATCTCCCTGCCGGCGCAGCTCCAGAATCATCGTCGATTGATGGCCCGGCCCCACCTGGGCCGCCTGAATCTGGATGGATTTCATCTCATCGTGAATCGGAACGAACTGCTGCTCAACGATGACGCCGCGCGTGATGGAGCCGACGGTTCTGTTCGGCGGATCGATTTCCGGCGAGAAAAAGTCGTCGTAGCCCGCCCGGGCTGCTTGTTGTCCCAGGACAACGCCGACAAAAAACACGAATAACAGAACCGTCCGTTGACCAGGGATTTTATTCATAGGGAGTTCCACGTGCGATTCTTTCATTTGAACCGCACGTCAGACCAATAGGCCCAATCATATACTATTCCCGAGCCGGGAAGGGTCTGGAGCATGATGCGCGACAACCGGGCTAATGGCAGAGAAACGTCCGCATAAAATTGGCCGCGGTCCCCATTCCTCGTAGCCGGCAACAATTCTTTTTCCCACAGCGTATGGACCGACCCGTCTCCGGCGATTTCCGAAACGCGATAAATCACGCCCTGCGACTTATCCCATGCTTCCGGCCGGATGCCATAGCCGATGTGCAATCGCCGCTTTCCCGGAGGGACTAAAAGTTGCATGTGCGTCGGAGGATGGGAAAACAGCGCGATCTTTCCGTCGGGTGCGCTGAAGAAGGAGAGCGCGATGAACTGATCGGTGTTGGTCCGTGCCAATTCCGCCAGATTGGCCCGCGCCTCCAGGGCCGGATAGGCGCTCAAATCCTGCAGGGGCGGAATCAGTCGCTCGAACGTAACCTCTATATCCGGCTCATACCACCAGGTTGGGTTATGTGTATCCTGCAGAACGATCGCTATCGAGGTCAGGTCCGGGAGGTGCGAAGCGCGGCCCGCCAGAGCCACAAAGCCTCCCACGTCGCTGATGTAGGGAGAAAGAACGAATCCATCCTCGCACATGCCAGGAATGATGCGGTCCATCCCCTCGCTTCCGGCGGCGGTCTTGTATTTCAGCCACACTGAAGGAGAGCGATACAGCATCGTACCGATCTTCCCAAACAGCGTCGGCGTGATCTTGATCTGCACCCAGATTGCGCCGGCATCGGTCGCCGGGACAGGGATCTCTTCGCCCCGGCGATAGGTTCCCGAGGAAATCAAACTCATCGCACAAGGGCGCGGCTCAGAACGGCGGCGCAGGACCGCATAATCCGTCGTGGTCAGCCCGACGATATCGTATCCGCTCAATAGCGACGGCCAGAGAGCCCCGTCATCCATCGTGGGAAATCGGAAATCAATCGAGCCCGGCGTCAGCAGAATATTCTCCGGAGCGCGCGTCCCCAACAGCGAAGCCCGATTAATCTCGATCAGTCCCGGCGTCCAGGCATGGTATCCGGGCGTCACGGGCCTGGGGCGATAATCAAGGCCCGCGTCCAGGATTGCCAGTTGGTTCAAGCCATACATGTCAACCGATCCGGAAAGGGAGGGCAGCGGATATTCCTGCCGGATCAGCGCCATCGCCGCCTGGTTTTGCGCGTCGAAAATAGAATCGCCATGGCAAAGCCATCGGCCGCCGTCCACTGCCCGCGTCCAAATCCTGGGAAACTCTTTAACGAGGTCCGTCTGCAGACGCCGCGGCTCAAAAAACGCGACATACGTGCGCGACAGGCACCAGATAGAAGATCCAATCAGAAGGACGGCCAGCACGCGAAACAGATTACGCCGGCGTAGGCTCACACCCCCAATCGTCCAGAGAATCGGAGCGGCAAGCGTCGCCATCGCCGTCAAACCGCTGGTCGCCACCGCTTCGTGCATGTCGTGGCGGATGAATCCTTCCTTGAAGGTGAAGAAGCAGACCGCCAGCGCGCTGAAGAAAAACGCCAGGACTGTCCATCGGCCTTTGTCGCGAAACCGGCTGACTAAAAGACAGATGATCACAACCGACAGGATGCAGTAAAGAAGCGGCATGAAGGCATTAAGGCCGGGATGGCCCATGGCGCTGCTGTAACCGCTTGCCAGCTTAATCGCGCCCAGAGATAAATAGGAACCCCCCAGAATTGCTGCCCTGCCAGACGCCAGAAGAAAAGAGCGGCCACACTGTACCAGACGCCCAATCGCGGCCAGCGGCGATGCACGATGTCATCGATCGACAAAAGCGCAATGGAGCCGACGCCCACCACGAGAAACGTGAATTTGCACAACCCCGCCATAGCCAGCGCAACCACAACGACTTTGGCGGCCAGGCGATCGCGATCCTTGCCGGAGATGATCCTCATCAAGATCGGCAAAAGGCACATCACGCAGACCAAACCGTCATTGAAAGTCTGGCCGTCATAGAAAGTCAGGTCACCCCAGACGCCTGTCAGGAGCACCCACGCGCCGCACAGGGCCGGATGAAATCCCAGTTGCCGGCCGATGGTCCAGACGCCCGCGAAAAGCCCCAGGCCGATGATCGCCTGGCTGAATAAAAGCCATGCGAAGGTCTTAGGATCGTAGAACGCATCGTCAGCAAATCCCCAGGGTCCGTACGTGCCAATGAAGTCCCTGCCCATCTGGAAGTCATGCGCGAACGCATAATGGCAGAACATGCGGAAAGAGATATCCAGGTCCGCACTGCTGGCGAAATCGGGCGTCAGCCGAACGGTCAACAGCAGGGCAAGCACCAGCGATGGAATCATCCAGATCCAAACCCGTCCGCGCGTCAGAACGAGCGGCGGAGACACTGGCTGCGGGCTGGCTGGAACTTCGTGAGGTGAATTCAAAGTCAAGCGGGACATGATACGGGAGCGGACATGATGAGGGGAGGCAACTGGTTTTGGGTCCGCTCCCGGTGTGCTAATTTGAAATTCCATCCAATCCCGATTTACCGAGGGTTCGTCTAAGCTCGCGGAATGGGATGGCACGTGCGCCAAGCCTTCGTAAGATTCTTCGTGCCGCGATCCATACTAGAGCATTTCCCGGCCAAAGGGATTTTGGAGTTGACAACCACAATCGCAAAATCCCACCCTGGCGTGTGTACAAGAGAAGGGCAGAGCCAAAACTGCGCCTGATCCGAAAGTATGATATGTGAGCGGGTGACAAAATAGGAGACAAGAGAAATCCACTGTCGCTGAATGCGCCATGCAGATCGACACCAGAATCGACAACGGCATAACTCCGTCGCATGTTCATCATCTTACGACCCGCATGTGACGTCAGGAAAGAATCGCGTCTTCTTTATTTGCCCAGCGGATCGCAATCTGCAGGGACCTCCGCTAATGAAGCCACGGAGCGTTGCCAATACTATTCTAGTTCTTTTTCTGAGATGCCGTGTCAGGCTGCGTTGGTCTGGTGGGTGACGATAACGACGATTGAACGATTGATTCTTGGGTGGACGCATTTATTGCTTTTGTCGATTTTGGCCAATGAGCAGCCGTCCAGGCTTTCGACGGAGCAATGGTAATCATCACGGCATACCTATCTTGGACACCTATCATTGGACGTACGTTTAATTCGAGGCATACATCTGGGCTAATATCCATCGCGCCCATCGCTCCCGACCAATACGCTGGTAACGGATGAACTACGCGAATGTTTGCGCTTGGGTCGGTAGCGGATGTGTCATTGACGGTGCGGTTTTGTCGCTTTTGAGCATCCTTCATTTCCTTTAAAACGTTGTTCACACCATCGGTAGGCTGCACACTCCAGTCGGCAAGAATACCCTCCGTTGTCCTTGTTGCGTCTAAAAGAGATTCTGGCTCACCTAAGGCCCAAATAGTCACGTTCTCTAGTTGATAATTAACGCAGATCGCCTGCGTATAATGAGAAAAATGACAAAAACGACGGCCGTCTGGCACCTTTATTGTTACTTGGCATTCCTGGTCCCATACGTATTCGTCGGATTGGCTATAAAGCCAAATAGGAAGGATGCGCTCACGCCGGGGAGCAACTGAATCTGTTTCGTGGTCTGGAACAGCGTAAAATTCAAACTTGCGGGTTTGGTCGAAGGGTAATAGACCGAGGGTTGAGTGCTAAGAATCAATGAAGTATCTGTTTCCACTTTTTGAGCTGAAAGTGAAGAAGCGTTTCCAAGGTATGCAAATATACCCAAGGCGGCAAAATTTAGCAGCTTCCTAAGCGCAAACCTTTTTGAGCAATGATCAAATTTAACACACATTGGAGACATAGATTAAGCATAACCTGCAGTAATAAGACAATTAAAGAGGACGCGATTTAAATCGAGGGCGAATTGCACCGGCGCAACTGGTCTCCGCAGGCATAAGCAGGGGGTCAGGTTCACTTCCGTCAACCGCCCATTCCGAAACCTTGCGAATCCAAAGCGGTTCAACCTTTCCTGCCGCGTCATCCACCCACAGAAAACAGATGCCATCACAAACTTTTTTTCTAAAACCGGAAACTTTCAGAAAAAGTCAGAAATCCCACCCCATTTCACCCGGGCTCAATCTCTTCTCTACGTCCCTCGTAGAGCCTGAGCCCACAGTCGAAGGCTGCGTTCTCCACAACCTCGGCGGTAAATCCGAACGAGCGAGAACCAAAACACGCACAAAACCTTCACTATCTCAAAAACTACTTGTCTTCTTGTCGTCGTGGGAAATTCGCTCAAAAACGCACATTCCTGTACTAGTGGACACTAACAAAAACGCAAAGAGTGTCCGATTCTGTCCGGTCGCCGTCTGAGATGAACGACGGAGCGATCGTCTTATCTACTGCTCAACTGTTCTCCCGCTCCACTGCTCTATTTTGCCCTCGGCAAAATCGGGGTGATCGACGCCGCGAGGGACTATTTCATTTTTCGCCGTGATGGCCCCCTGACCTGTGACTCGGATCGGATCTCCGCGTACAGACCTTCGCGAATTCGGCCCCGAAGAAGAGGGTGAAAGACGAGTAGTAAATCCAGGTTAATACCACGATCAGCGACCCGGTCGCGCCATACGTGGTGTTGATGCGCGCATGCTTGAAATAAATGGCCAGCCCAAACCTGCCGGCGCTAAACAGGATCGCGGCGATCAACGCCCCATGCCAGATATTTTTCCATCTTAGATGCACCGCCGGCAGAAACTTTAAAATGGCGCCGAAAAGCGTGAATTCCACGATTAATGAAATGACGATTCCGGCAAGATAGGCCGGCCAATGATCGACGTGAGCGATGCGCTGTTGGAAGGCGGTGATAATTCCGCTGATAAAAATGGAAAGGACGAGCACAAGCCCAAGACCCAATACCATCACCAGCGACAGCAGCCGGGTGCGGATAAACGCAAGAACGGCATGATGTGTATGGGTTGCCTTGTGTGCCTTGAATTCCAGGCCCCAGATGCTGTTCAGCGAATTCTGCAATTCAATGAAGACACCGGTAGCGGAAAAGAGCAATACAACCGTACTTACCGCCGTCGTCAGATAGCCGGTGCTCTGAGTGGTGTTGATGATTGGCTTAATTGCATCGGCCACCTGCGCGCCTATCAGGTTTTTGGTCTGCTTCAGGATCTGTTCGCGGGCAAATTGGCTGGCATGGGCGATTCCCATGACTCGGATGACGATGGCCAACAGTGGCGCCAGGGACAAAACGGCATAAAAGGAAACAGCCGCCGAGAGCCGCAGGGCATCGTCCTGTCGCCATTCCGACGCGGCTTTCCTGAAGAGCGAACCGATCGATGCCAACTGGATTGTTCTTCGCCGCCAATAGTTCTTTGTGTCAAAGCGCCCGCTTCGAGCCATGTCCCCGGCCTCCTCGAAAGCCTGTGACTTTAGTTCCACAAATCGTCGCTCGTCCTGCGTGGTCGGCCGGTTGGATTACGACGCCGGGGGTCCCTGTGCGGGCACAAAGTAAATGCGGTGGTGTACGCCTGGCGTCAGCGTATCGGCGACAACACGGTCGTTGATCTTGACCGAATTGCTGCGCGGGTCAACCGTAACCGCCTCATTCACTGCTATCGGACCGGAATAATCAATGCGATCATTGCTCGCATCGTACACCCAGATCCTGCCATAAGACGGCGCGGTGTAGGAAAGATGATCGTCGCCCGAGCTGGCGACAATGGCATTTCCCGGGATGTTACTGAATGCATCAGTCGCGCAACCACTCAAAATCATCAGAGCGAGCGCACCCATGATGGGGAAAAAATAAGAACGCGTGTGAATCATAAAGACCTCCCAAAAAAAGCGTTGTTCGAGGTGCTCTTACATGGCTCACATCCAACGATCATCGATAGCACCTGGTTCACGACGATCGGCAGTTTTGCTTATTTGTGTCCCAAATCCTGCACTTGTTGCTGCGCACTGGCCTTGTCCTGGTTGAGCTTGTCCTTGTCCACCGTCAATTTGATGGTGTCCTGGCCATTGGTATCAATCGATGCCGCACGGAACCAGCCGCGGTAATATCCAATGCCGGCGACCAAAACGGATAGCACAACGAGCATGCCCAGAAACCGAATCATCTGAATCTCCTGGATGGTGTTCACCATCTGCAACAGAGAAAATTGGGGATCATCAAGTTCACCGAGATCTCCAGAACCGGTCCCAAAGCCTCCGCTGGGAGTCACCCAATTGCGGCTGTATGGCTCGCAATCAAGGCAGGCCGGGGCACGTCTGGGTCTACGCCAGGGGTCTGCGTCCCTGAACAAGACGAATGACAATAACAACCAGGGCTACAACCAGCAGGATGTGGATCAACCCACCGGCCGTGTACGAGGTAATCATTCCGAGCAACCACAACACCACAAGTATGAGTGCAAGAGTCCAGAGCATGGCAACGTTCCCTTCATTTTGTTTAAGCAACAACACTCGGAGAAACAAAAAAAGCCGACGCAAATAAATCCCCGATACATCGGGATTCATTTACGTCGGCTTACTCGTTAACGGGTTTCCCGGCAGATGGCCGGATTACCCCTTATTTAGTCATCCGAAGGCTTCGATAATTGACGGGAGCTAACAAACAAATAGCTCCACAAGCAGCGCATTATATACATCCCGACAGTCGAAGGCGAGGATTATCGGAGAATTCGGTGAGTTTGTCCTTTAGAGCCGACAAGATGGGTGTCGATTCGCTATGCCGAAAAGCCAGACGTTGACGGCGTTGTTACTCGCATCCATCGCAAGAAAATCTTTACCCTCAACGATCATCGCATTAGACAATTAAAGAGAACGCGCTTCAAATCGGAGGGCGAATTGCACTGGCGCAACTGGTATCGCGCACATAAGGCAGGGGGTCAGGTTCACTTCCATCATCCGTCCATCCAAAACCTTGCGAATCACTCCTCCAAAAATAAATTCCTCACCGATTCTCTCAAAACACGTCCAAAACCGACACCCGCCCGACCCGCTGGTATGCAACACATATGCTACAAGAAAGGTTGAACCGCTCTTAAACAGGAGATTCTGAGAGATAGTGTGATATCCACTGCTCCACTTTCTACTGCTCTACTTTCTCGCGAAGCGCGGAATACGTCCAAAACCTTCACTATCTCAAAAACAATTAGTCGTCGTGTCGTCGTGGGAAATTCGTTCAAAAACGCACATTACTGTACTAGTGGACACTAACAAAAACGCCAAAAGTGTCCGAAAGTGTCCGATTATGTCCGATCGCCCTCTGAAAGTCGCAGCTTTACGCACCGCACCCAACTTGTGGGAGATGAGGTTTGTTAGAGTCTCTTCTTGTTAGAAATTGGCTCGTCCCGGATACTGCCGTTGAACCGCATGAGCCAACCTACGATCTCACACGCCCTTGATCTGGCATTGCAGCACCACCGTGCAGGTCGTTTGGCGGAGGCGGAGAAAATTTACCGGAAAATCTTAGCACAGCAGCCGGAGCATTCCGATGCGCTGCATTATATGGGCGTCATAGCCCATCAAGCGGGACGGAATGACATAGCTGTAGATTTGATCCGCCGGGCGATCGCTATCAAGCCTGACTATGCCGAAGCCCACAGCAATCTCGGCAACGTCTTGCAAGACAAGGGACAACTCAATGAGGCCATCGCTGCCTATCGCCAGGTGATCGCGTTCAGACCCAACTTGCCCGAGGCCCATTACATTCTCGGCGTTGCCCTGGCACGTAATGGCGAACTCGATGAGGCCATCATCGCCTGTCGTCAGGCGCTCGCTCTCAGATCCAATTACGCGGAAGCTCACAATGCTCTTGGCATTGCCCTGGCGGACAAAGGACAACTTGATGAGGCCGTCGCCTCCTATCGCCGGGCCATCGCCAATAAGCCCAATTACGCCGAAGCTTACAGCAATCTAGGCACTCTCTTGGCACGCCATGGCCAACTCGACGAGGCCATCATCGCCTGTCGCCAGGCGATCGCCCTGAGATCCAATTACGCGGAAGCTCACAACGCTCTTGGCATTGCCCTGGCGGAAAAGGGACAAATTGAAGAGGCGATCACCTCACTTCGCCATGCCATCGCGCTCAAGCCCCATTATGTCGAAGCTTACAGCAATCTAGGCATTGCCCTGACAGGCAATGGACAACTCGATGAAGCCGTTGTCGCCCATCGCCACGCCATCGCCCTGAAGCCCGACTTGCCAGAAGCCCACAGCAACCTTGCCAACGTCTTACGAGACAAAGGACAACTTGATGAGGCCATCGCCTCCTATCGTCAAGCCATCACACTCAGACCCAACTTGCCGGAGACCCATTTCAATCTCGGCGTCGCCTTGGCCAGCAATCGGCAGCTCGATGAGGCCATCATCACCTATCGCCAGGCACTCGTCCTAAGATCCAACTACGCCCAAGCTCACAACGCTCTCGGCATTGCCCTGGCGGAAAGGGGACAACTTGATGAAGCCATCGCCTCCTATCGCCGGGCCATCGCCATCGAGCCCAATTATGCAGCCGCTTATACCAATTTAGGCATTGCCTTCACTGGCAACGGGCAACTCGATGAGGCCATTGCCGCCCATGACCACGCCATCGCCATCAAGCCCAGTTTGCCCGAAGCCCACTACTGTCTCGCTCTCGCGCTGTTGCTGCAAAAGGATTTCCAACGGGGCTGGCAAGAGTACGAATGGCGGTTGAAATGCAAGGATTTTCCCTCTCTCGGAAGAAATCTCACTCAGCCACAGTGGGATGGCCGAGCGTTGGAAGGTCGCACCCTTCTGCTATACACCGATGAGGGCTTTGGGGATGCTGTGCAATTCATCCGCTACTTGCCGTTGCTGGTCCAGCGGTGCGGGAAAATCATTATCGCATGTCGGCCGGAACTCCCACGACTACTCCGGACAATGGCCGATGGATGCGAAATTGTGGCTCTGGGCCAGCCTCTGCCAGCCTTTGATTCCCACTGTTCTCTACTAAGCCTGCCCCATGTTTTCGGGACGACGTTAGCTAACATTCCCGCAACGGTGCCCTACCTGCAGGCCGATGCCGAGGACACCGGAAGGTGGCGACGTCGGCTGGCCGATCATTCGCCAATCGTGAATGTGGGTCTGGCGTGGGCGGGAAGCTCAACTAACAAGAATGACCGCAACCGCTCGATGAAGTTGGCGAGATTGGCCCCGCTTGGGCAGGTGCCCGGCGTGCGTTTCATTAGCCTGCAGAAGGGTGAAGCGGCCGCGAAAAGCAAGACCCCGCCGGCGCGAATGGAGGTCGTCGATTGGACCGAGGAGTTGAAGGATTTTGCCGATACCGCGGCACTAATTGCTAATTTAGACTTGGTCATTGCGGTGGACACGGCCGTCGCGCATCTGGCTGGTGCGATGGGAAAGCCCGTCTGGACGCTGTTGCCACTTGTTCCCGACTGGCGATGGCTGCTGGAGCGAGAGGACAGCCCTTGGTATCCATCGATGCGATTATTCCGCCAGCCTTCTTGGGGGGATTGGGACAGCGTCATTGCACGGGTGGCCGACTCACTGTCCCTTTGGATCAAGAATCGCGTCTGACTTTCCAATATCCTTTGCCACGAAGCTACGGTGGGACTTTTTGATCCAAGGAAAACTTTAAGATTAGCCCATGATCTCCCAACGACGAACAATCTTTATGACTCTCACGGTAGTCCGAATTGGAGTCCTACAGTTCGGTCGATGTTTCAAAACATCGCGAATCGCCCTGTTTTCCGCAATCGGGGTGACAAGATTTGAACTTGCGACCTCTTGGTCCCGAAGCAGCCCATAGGCAGCGACGAAATGCGCATATTTCCCTGAATAAACCAGCATTTTGATTGAATCCAGTCCCCGCACATTGTCTCACATAATCTCGCGTTTTCTGGCTGAATCTCTGTATCTACAGAAATTATTTCTGTAGAGTGCAGAATTAACTCTCGATCGCAAATCGGCTCAGGCCGTTGTGACCTCAGCGGAGTTTTGGGAGACTTGGCCATGGCAACAAAGCGACGATGGATCATCGAAAAAATCGTGATTGAGGAAGGCGCTCCGGGTTCTCTGACAGAATCAAGCCTCCATCACGCAGCTGCGGACTTTCATCGGGGCCATGGGGCAAAGCCCGGGCGTGATTTCGATTGAGGGGATACGGCTCATCGCCGAGCCAGGAACGCCTGACCCTGGCAATGCGGAGCCCGAATCCCATTAGCTCGCAATCTGCCACTTCCACCCTCCAGTCGCCCGGCCCGGCGTCGAATCTCTCGTGGCGCTGCAAGCGCTGGCGGGAATGTGGGACCTGGCGTGACCGGCGAGATTCAGCAGCGGCTCGGGTGCTGGCATAGAACCTCGATCGCTGAAATTGATGCCAGCAATGTAATTTAACGATTTACGGACGAAATATTGAGGCTTCTGACTTTACGCCACACAGTCTCGAGGCCGCAAAGCCGTGGAAGGACCCATAGAACGCCAGCGAGCCCACCTTTTGGCGGAAGATACTCCAATCGTGCCGGCCTGATTAATTTTCAACAAACGAATCCGCAAGATCGTTCTTTGCCGGGCCCCTCAACCATCCTATTTTGGCCGTCGATGCTCTCGGCTCTGTTCATCGACATGAATTCCTACTTCGCATCGTGCGAGCAGCACGACCGGCCGGAGCTCCGCGGCAAGCCGATCGCGGTGGCGCCGGTGCAAACCGATTACACATGCTGCATTGCCGCCAGCTATGAAGCCAAAGCATTCGGGATAAAGACGGGCACGGCAGTGTGGGAAGCGCTGATCATGCTTGGGAATTGGGGGAATTGCTGGCGGCAATCTGACAGCGCTCGTAAAATAAACTCTCCGATGGCCTGTCGCCAAACAATAGCCACCGGAGAAGGGAAAAACCTGTGCAGATTCAGCCCACGATCAAAAGGTGTGCGATACATGAACCGCATCTGTTTTCTTCCCTGAGCAGTTGGCATTCTGCCACGGCATGAACAAATCACAACTTCTGGGTGCCGAAGAATGGCGCCTGATCATTGACGGACAGCGGGGCAGCGGGCTTACCGTGGCGGCCTATTGTCGCGATCGCGGAATCAAAGACAGCGCCTTCTATGCCTGGAAACGGCGATTGCGCTCGCCGGCTAAGTCGAATCGTTCGTCCGCGCGTGTGTTCGTCGAGGTGAAGCCTCCAAGGACGTCGGCGTCTGAAGCAATCGAGATTTGCCTGAGTCGCGGGCGTCGCCTGCTGGTGCGACGTGGATTCGACCCCGATTTGCTGATGGACTTAGTCCGCACTCTTGAGGCGATAGCGTGATCGGCCTTCCGTCACTGGCCGTAATGGATCGCTCTGCGGAAACGCGCATCTGGCTGGCGACGGCGCCGGCGGACATGCGATGCGGGTTTGACCGCCTGGCGGAACTGGCGCAGGTTGTCACGAATCAGAACCCCATGGACGGGCACCTATTTCTCTTTCGCGGTCGCGGTGGGGACCGATTGAAAATTCTTTACTGGGATCGAGACGGCTACGCCCTCTGGTACAAGCGCCTGGAGGAAGGGGTCTTCAAAATGCCGCGAATCGATGGTGATGCCATGAGCGTGGAACTGCGTGCCAGCGAGCTGGCGATGATGCTGGATGGCATCGACCTGCGAAGCGTCAGGCGGGTGAAAAGATATTCTCGGAAAAAACAAACTGCCTGAAACAGTTCACAGGACAGCGCGTATCTTTTTTCGTTGTCATGGAAGATGTATCAGTCATCACATCTCTGCCGGATGATCCGCAATCGCTAAAGCAAATCATTTTCAATCTTTCGCGCGAGCGCGACGAGAACGCTCGCCAGCGAGATGAACGAACGCGTGAGCGTGACGACTGGCACGTTAAGTTCCTACGCGTCGAAACAGAACTGCTTCGGCTGAAGAAGTGGTATTACGGCCCGCGGGCCGACCGGCTCCAAAACCCCGGCGATGTGGCCCAGATGTTGCTGACCTTCGCCACCGAGTTGGAATCACGGCCGGTGAATCCAAACGATCTTCAGCCAAATGAACCTTTGCCCGAAGTTGGCACGGTACGACGGGTTCGTCGGGGCCGGCGGAACCTAGCGGCGCTGGAGAATCTGCCAGTCATCCGTAATGAACACGATCTGCCGGAAGACCAGAAGGCCTGCCCTTGCTGCGGCGAGATGCGGCAAAGAATCGGGCAGGAGACCAGTTGGCAGGTAGAGTTCATTCCCGGGCACTTCGAGCGGATCGAGCACGTGCGGATCAAGTATGCCTGCACCAAGTGCGAGCAGAATGCCGAGAATCCTCAGATCATGCTGGCGGACAAACCCCTCCAGCCGATTGACAAGGGAATGGCGGGTCCGGGGTTGCTGGCTTACATCGTCACCAGTAAATATTCCGATTATCTCCCGCTATACCGATTGGAAACGATCTTCGAGCGGAACGGCCTGGAGATCAGCCGCGCCACCCAGAGCGTCTGGTGCGGAGATGTGGCCGATATCGTCAAGCCGCTTTTTGATCTGATGGTTCAGAGGGTTCTGCAATCCCATGTTATTTGCACGGACGACACGGTGATGCCGATGTTGTGGCCCGGCAAAACCAAGCAGGCCAGAATGTGGGTCTGCATCGGCGATGAGCACAATCCATACAACTTCTTCCACTTTACTTTGGGTCGTGGCCGCGACGGACCCATGACCTTCCTCAAGGGATACAAGCAAACGCTGGTCGCCGATGCCTATGGTGGGTATGACGGCGTCGTGGTGGGCAACGACATCACCCGCGCCGGATGTTCGGCGCACGCGAGACGAAAATTTGTCGATGCAGAAAAGACGCATCCGGCAATCGCCGCTGAGGCGGTGGGAATGATCAAACGGCTGTATCTCGTCGAGGAACGCGGCAAGGAGGTGGATGTGGAGGCGCGCCTAGCACTACGCCAGCGCGAATCGGTCCCGATCCTGACCATGTTGAAGGACAAACTCTTCCGTTGGCGCGATCAGTTGCTGCCGAAACATCCGATGTCCGAGGCGGTGAGTTACGCTCTGAACCAATGGAATGAATTAAACGTTTTCGCGACGAACGGAGCGGTCCCGATAGACAACAACCAATCGGAAAGAGAAATGAAGCGAATCTGTCTCAATCGTAAAAACTCATTATTCGTCGGAAATGAGCGAGGCGGCCAGACGGCAGCGATCCTCAGCAGCTTGACCAGCACATGCCGCCAGCACGGCATCGATCCCCAGCGTTACCTGACTCAATTGTTGACGAACTTGCCGGCCACGCCGATCAGCCAACTCGACCAATGGTTGCCGGACCAGTGGAAGTGGCGAAATGCGGCCTCCTCAGATGGATAGTCCGGCCGGCGGAACGTTCATTTCATTGTTGCATTCCACGCAAGTAGGCTGGAAAATACCTTGCGAACCTTAGCCGTGTAGAAACCACCTGCGTTGAAATCGCTTATCGCGATCGTATGCCAGTCGATCAGGGGAGCCGATGGCAAAAATCATCCCGCCGGACGGCAAGGTCATCCATGAAGTCACTCGCCTCCTCGAAGAGGCCGGACAGGGCCGGTCCCACGCGGCTGCAGCACTGCTTCCGCTGGTCTATGAGGAACTCCGCAAGCTTGCAGCCCATCGGATGACGGCGGAGCGCTCGGACCACACGCTTCAAGCGACTGCGCTGGTGCATGAGGCCTATATTCGGTTGGTCGGTAATCGCAACTATCCCTGGGCCAATCGCGCACAGTTCTTTTCCGCTGCGGCTGAGGCTATGCGGCGGATTCTGATCGAACATGCCAGGGCCCAAAAAGGGCCGCGACGCGGCGGTGGATTAAAGAAATGGCCCTTGGATATCGTCGATCTGGCCGCCACGGACGACCCAGAACAAATCTTGGCCCTTGACGAAGCGATCTCTCGCCTTGAGCAGCAGGATGCCGATGTCGCGCGTGGTGCGGCTTCGTTTCTATGCCGGCCTGAGCATTGAAGAGGTCGCGGAGGCAGTGGGCGCATCACCGCGCACGGTCAAGCGTGACTGGGCCTATGCCCGCGCCTTCCTGTTTCGCCTGCTTGGCGGCCCGTAGCGAGCGTCGCCGAGGAATGTTGCATGGCTGAGGTGCCACACAATCGAATCAAGACGATTTTCGCCGAGGCGTCGGAGATCGGGGTCGATCAGCGCGCCGCGTTTCTGGACCATGCGTGCGGCAACGATGCCACGCTTCGGGCGGAGGTGGAAGCATTACTGTCGGCCGCCGAAAAGGCGGGCGAATTTCTCGGCTCTCCCACACGCGCCTCGTCCCCGGCGATCAGCGGAGCGCCCGGTCAGGAAGGTCCCGGCGGTAAGATCGGTCCTTACAAACTACTTCAATTGATCGGCGAAGGCGGCTTCGGCAGCGTCTTCATGGCCGAACAGGAGCAGCCCATCCGGCGCAGGGTTGCACTGAAGATCATCAAGCTGGGGATGGACACCAGGCAGGTGATCGCGCGCTTCGAAGCCGAGCGGCAGGCCTTGGCGATGATGGATCATGCCAACATCGCCAGAGTTTTCGACGCGGGCACCACAGACAGCGGGCGTCCCTACTTTGTGATGGAACTGGTCAAGGGCGAGCCCATCACGGAATATGCCGATCAAAACCATCTGACAATCCCCGAACGCCTGGAATTGTTTTCGCAAGTCTGCCACGCCGTACAGCACGCGCATCAGAAGGGTGTGATCCATCGCGACATCAAACCGAGGAATGTGTTGGTGAGCACGCAGGACGGCCGGCCCCTGGCCAAGGTAATTGACTTTGGCATTGCCAAGGCGATGTCGGCGCAATTGACGGATAAAACGCTTTTTACCGAATTCAAGCAGTTCATCGGCACGCCGCAGTACATGTCGCCCGAGCAGGCGGCCGGTTCTCTGGATATCGACACACGCACGGATATCTACTCGCTGGGCGTGCTCCTGTACGAATTGCTGACCGGCGCAACGCCCTTCAGCGCGGAGGAACTTCGCTCAGCCGCGCACGACGAGATGCGTCGAATCATTCGCGAAGACGAACCGCCAAAACCGAGCACCCGCTTGAGTCGTTCGACCGCGACGCTTGCATCTGTTGCCGCCCTGCGAAGTTCTGAGCCAAAGAAGCTCGACAGTATGGTGCGTGGTGACCTCGACTGGATCGTCATGAAGACCTTGGAGAAGGACCGCGGACGGCGCTATGGAACTCCCGACGACATCGCCGTCGATCTTGGCCGCTACCTCGGCGACGAGGTGGTGGACGCCACGCCACCTAGCGCCGCCTACCAATTGAAAAAGTTTTACCGTCGCCACAGGGGTGCGGTGATTACCGGGAGCGCCATCGTGGCGACCATCCTCGCCGCGCTGGTCGTCTCGTCCATCATGTACCGCCAGGAACGGACTGCCCGGCAGCAGGCGGAACTCGCTCGGCAAAACGAACGCGTTCAGAAGGAACAAGCGGAAACGAATTTCGGTTTGGCGCACGATGCGGTCGACCGCCTGACGGATATCGCACAAAATCGACTGATGGATGCGTCGGATCTGGCCGGGGTCCGGCGCGACATGCTGGAAGACGCCGCGAAGTTTTATGGAACATTTGCGCAAGCTCGCAGCGACAACCCGGCAGTCATCATCGAGGCCGAGCGAGCGGAACGCCGGGCAGCGACGCTTCACTCCACCATCGGGCAGCCCTGGGAGGCCGAAGCGCACGACCTTCGGGCAATCGCGCTGGTCGAAGGCCTGTATAACGCGCACCCGAGTCGCAGCGAATACCAGACGGAGCTTGGCGACTGCTATACCGATCTTGGCCGGCTCTATCAGTACGAGTTGAACGACGACGCCTCGGCCCAAAAGGCGTATCGACGCGCCAAGGATTTATTTCGACCGCTGTTCGATTCAGCACCCGAGAATCACGATGCACAATTCTACATGTATTGGGCATGTTTGGAGCTGGGAAATGATCTCATGGCCTGCGACCGTCATACGGAAGCGCTGGTGGAATTGAAGCAGGCCTTGAAGATCAGCGAACATTTTGCCGCCCTGGCTCCGGACGACATGGAAACTGCCGGGACCGTCGCCCAAGTCCGTCACCGAATGGGCGACTGTGCGGCGCGAACGGGGTCTTATGTCGAGGCTGAAGCTGATTTTCGCGCGTCGATATTGATTCAGGGGCGGATTCACGTGGCGCGTCCGGACGACGAATGGACGACCTATTTGTTCACTGGTACTAAAGTGTATTTCGCCGGCATGCTCAACGACATTGGTCGGCCGCAGGAGGCGGAGAAGCTCATACGCGAGGCGATAGTCGAAATTGAACCGATTGCACAACGGCGTTCGCAATACAACCTGATGGTGACGCAGCTTGCCTACTTAAACGAAAACCTTGGCGACAGCCTGTTCGCCCAGAGGCGATTCGCAGAGGCGCATCACGCCTACATCAAGTCGCGGGACGGACTGCGCCGGATCTATGAAGCACATAACGATGCTCCAGCCCGGACGTTGGCGGTTCTATACCCCTTAACCCTCTGTCCAGACCAATCCGTCCGCGATCCGGCAGCCGCGGCCAGCATTGCCCGCGCCGCCCTTCAACGCTCGCCGCGCATTCAATTGTTTTCGATTTACCTGGGGGCCGCGCTCTACCAGACTGGAGATTTTCAGGGAGCAATCGACGCGCTTGAGAAGCGCAGCAAATCGGCCCCAACGATCTGGGATTTGCCAGATACATTCTGGCGCTGGCCCAATTTAAATCCGGCCGGCCGGAACTCGCCCGTGCTTCCCTCGCACAGGCTGAACACTGGGCGACCACCACTCCATCCCGGTTTCGCGAGCCACGATTCTTTGCGACCGAAGCGCGGCGAGTGATTCTTGGAAACGCCGCGCCCCCAACCGCTCTGACGGTGCCGGCGACGATGTCAGCAGACCCCGGATCCCAGCCGTAAAACTTAGTTTGCTTTGCGCTCGTCGATCACCCCCAAAAAATCCTGTCCCCCGATGAAGCTGTCTCTCGCATTGAAGAATGGACCCCTCACGCCTTACGGCGTGGGGCAATAGGAAGTTAGCCATTTTGACGGGACTTTTATGTGGAGAAATAATCGAATGAATCGCAAAACCATTCTGCTACACGCCTTTGGCATGTTCACCGCGGCCACATGGGTCTTAGCGCCATTTTGCGCATGTGCATCGACGGCGCCTCTGGTGGGAGCATATTACTATCCATGGTACGGAACGTATCCCGGCGGTCACTCCTGGACCCAGACGCTACGGGAAAACCTTGTGCCCCAGCAGTCACCCGCCGAGGGGTATTATAGCAGTCGCAGCAGTGCGACCATCGAGTCGCAGATCGAAGACAGCCTTCAGGGCAACATCGGCTTTTGGGCGACGAGCTGGTGGGGCCCGGGCTCGGCCGAGGACGTCACCCTTCAGGACTATGTTTTGACGAATCCGTTGGCGGGAGACTTGAAATACGCGATTCAGTTCGAGTCCACCGGGCTTCTGGGAAGCTCCAGCAACCCAACCTATTCAAACCTGATCCCTGATTTTCAGTACATGGCCAAGGACTACTTCAAGAATCCCAATTATCTCCAAATTGACGGCCGGCCGGTGGTCTTCATGTACCTGACACGAGCATATTTTAATGGTCAGGCGGGGGCGAATGCGGTTGCAGCCCTGCGCCAGGCGATGGAGCAACAGTACGGCATCAATCCGTACCTGATCGGAGACGATGTGTTCCCTGGGCAGAATGACCCGCAGCGCACGCGCGCTGTGGGACTCGATCACTGATTTCGACGTCTATGGCAGCGTCCTGCAAAGTCTCGGTTCGACGAAGGCCGCCGTGAACGAGTTGGCCAGCCAGTATCAAGCGGCCAAACAAATGGCGGACGCGGACAACATCGGATTTATTCCGACGGTCTCTCCGGGATTCAACGACTCTGCGGTACGGTCAGGTCATCCGGCGGCGCCGCGATATGAAACCGATGTTCCCGGCTCGCAAGAAGGATCGCTCTTCTCTGATGAGTTAAAAGTCGCCGCGCTGCCAAACTTGGATCCGGCCGCCGACAACATCCTGATGGTCAACTCGTTCAACGAATGGCACGAAGACACGCAGATCGAACCGACTAACATCGCCGCTCCAACTAGCGCCGACGATGACTCGGCGCCCTTGCGCAAGGTTATTCCTATACCGGCTATGGAGACCTTTACCTGAATGAGCTAAGCCAGGCTACTGTCCCCGAACCAGCCTCGGCCAGACTGCTCGCCGTCGGCTCGCTGGGCCTGCTCCGCAGGCGAGTCCGGTGGAACAATGTCGAATCAGCCAAATCGGGAAGTTAAATCGGACCACAACGGAGATCTCATGAAATCCAAAACCACACTTTGTAGCGTTGTCACTACTGTCGTCCTGCAATTCGGCGCGCTCGCCGCTTACGCCCAAACCACCGAATACCTCTACACCGGGTCGGAGACGAATGTCACGCTGAACCCGGGCACTTTTATCATCACTGCCTACGGCGCTCTGGGCGGCGGGGTCGTTAATGCCCGTTTCGGAGGGTTGGGAGCCGAGATGAGCGCTGAATTTAACTTCTCAACGCCCACGACCCTCACTCTCCTGGTGGGCGGCGTTGGCGGCTTCGCTGATACGTATTCCAACGGAAACGGCGGGGGCGGAGGAGGCGGCAGCTTTGTTGTCCAAGGCAGCACACCGTTGGTCGTCGCCGGCGGGGGCGGGGGCGGTGCCGCCTTCGACGGGGACGCCGACACCATCGCCCGCGGCGGCAATGCCACCATCACCACCAACGGCAGCGGAGGCGCCGGCGATGCTTACGGCAGCGGTGGCACTGGCGGGGGCGGCGGCACTGGCGGCGACCCTTCTTTAACCGGCTCGTTCGGATCAAATGCTGGTGAGGGCGCTGGTGGCGGCGGTGGTTTCTACACTGACGGCACCAGTGGCCGGTCTGTTATCGACTACGCAATAATCGAAGGTGAAGGCGCTGGCGGCGCGGCGCCGGCCTCCACACTGACGACACCAACGGCAATTACTCCTTATGGTAGCGGTGGGCTTAGCTTTGAAGACGGCGGTGCCGGCGGCTTGAGCGACTTAGGCGGGGGATTTTTCCCGGGTTTGCTAACGGTGCTGGCGACTTAGGCGGGGGTGGAGGGGGATTTAGCGGAAATTACGGCTTCGGCGGGGGCGGCGGCGGCTATAGCGGCGGCGGAGGCGGCGGAGCTTTTGACGCCACAACTCTTCCCGGCGGTGGCGGCGGTGGCGGCTCGTTCATTGACTCATCTGCCATAGCGACCCTCGCCGAGGTTTCCGGCATCGACAGCCCCGACGACTTACCCCAAGGCGAGATAATCATTACCGCGGTTCCCGAACCCGCCTCGGCCAGCTTGCTCGCAATCGGCTCGCTGGTGCTGCTCGCCCACCGTCGCAGACGCCAAGATTTCCCGTGTGCGAAAATCTCACCGGCGCGGTCGATAAGCCGCTCCGCACATACCATACGCTGAGCTAGCGGTGTCTGGAATGCACTCCACATATCGCTCACATCAAAAGTACGATTCGTGACGAAAAACACAACATGACCTATCACGTCATGGCATACCGCAAGCTCTCACGCACGGAGCTTTTGCGGAGCGTGACATTTTACCATGCGCAACCGAGATTTCGGAGACGAAAGACGCCGGAGCGCAACAAGATCATCACCATTCTCACCATCATCGGGGCAAACGAGTAGTGCGGCCATCTGCTGAGCCATCTCCGGCGAGAGTTTGATCATCGCGCTTCCATCCTCATCGAAAACCGTGAGCTCGATGGACTTCGACTTCAGCCTGCGCGAAATGCTATAGAGGATTTTCGTTTTTAATTTCAAGTTAGGACACCACCACTCATCCTACCAAACAGTAACCCGCGAAAATGAGCGGCCCGGCACTAGATTGAAAGCACCGAGCCGCTTTGGCAACCTGCACGATGCAAGTCGCCCTGAAATCAATCACCGTCGTCCTCTTCATCTGCCGCGGCAGGTGAGCCATTGTCAGGCTCAATTCCGTGGACGGGTGTCTGAAAAAACTTAGCCTCGAACTTTTCCTTTTGCTCTGGTGTGAGCGTGTCGGCCTCCATGTCATACGAGGCCATGAGCCACGCCGAAAATTCCAACGGATTCGGATGGGCGTTGCCGGCAGTGATGGGATCCGAGGTTAATCTGAATCCCCCTTCCCTAACTCCAATAATATCCATCGCATCATTCCTTGCCGGTCCATGCCGGCTGTTGCGCCTGTTGGCGTCACGGATCACACTTGGGACCTGGATAAATTCTTGTCGGCGATTTGAGCGGCATAGATCGCTTTCGCGGACCCGGTGTCTTGTGGATTCACAGAAAAATGTCCCGTCTGCGGATCCTTCTGAATCAGGCCGGAAGAAAACAATGGCCGCAGCCGTTCGTTGAGATGGTCATTAGTGCAGGCGAGATGCCCCCCGGTGAAAATTCTCCAGAACAAATCGCGCGACTCCTGGTATTGAAAGGCATCGAGGGTTTTCTGTAACTGAGCTCGCCGCGTCTCGGCGAGCTTATCCTCGACCGTTTGCGGTCTTTTGTTTTGAGCAATTGGATCGGCCTCGGGCTTCGTCGGCCGCCGATTCCCTTCCATCGGAGGCTGCGCCCCCGCTCTTTTGGGTCAAGTCGTTCATGATGTTCTTCCTGCACGAGTAGCGTGCTGTAAAATAACTGCCGGGCGAAGGTTGTATGTCGGCCGGTGGGCATCCCGCCGGCTTTTGTCACTTAAAAAGTGTCGGTCCAGAACAAACACGGATCACGCCTTGCTGCCGGTGATTTTATCAGCAGCTGAAACGGCCTCGTCCAATTCCTTTTCTATTGCAGCCACTTCGGCCTTCGCAAGCTTGATCGCTTCCTCTTCGCTCCCCGGATTGATGGAGGTCCTCATGCCATAGTACGTGCCGCCGAACTGAGCACAATGCAGTATTTTCTTTGCAGCGGCGAGCCGATCCTCACATTCACGAACGCGATTGAGGGCGGCATGGATTTTATGTTCCGAAGATTCTTGGGAAGCCGTGGCTCTTCGGAATTCGCGGATGGACGCGGGCAAAGCCGCGGGGTTTAAAAGCTCGGGATAGTTGCTGTAAATATTGTCCAATTCCTGTACTGCGGATCGGCAAAGCTTTTCTTCTTCTCGGGCTTGAAGCAGGTCATCGCCGGCCCGCTGCACTGCTGGCGTCAACTTTTCGATTTCTTCATTCAATCGACGCTCGGCCAAGTCGTAAGCCGACTGCGCCTCCGATTTGGCCTTCAGGATTCTGGCCATCTTTTCTGCAACCGGCCTTAGCGATGCGGCTCGTTCGAGGATTGCCAGATCGGCCGCAATGGCATCCTCGCTTATGCCCGCGGCGGTGGATGCCTCAGCAATGGCAACAGCATCGCCGCTGTGCAACGCCGAAATATAGGCTTCCCTGGCGCTCTGACTTTTCTTCGTCCGAACGCCTCTGATTTTGTCGATCAAATTGAAATTGCTCATGAGATTCTTTCCGCCGCTCGCGCGGCAATGGGTTTGATTTCGGCCGGCAGAAGTTCCACCGGACCTTCGGTTTGTTTTGTTTTTGCAGGCACGCCTGCGCGGCCAGCGATGTATAGCCGTGTTGCTACCTCAACAATTTCCGCGAGATGGTTGAGCGCGAACCGCCTGGCTTGGCGCAACCAATTCTCATACGCGACGTCGAAAAGCTCCGCATCGTCGCGCAGTACCTCGCTCGCCTCTCTGATATTTTCGACTTGCTGTCGATCGCTAGTAATTTTGCGAAATCGGCGCGTCCAGCGGCCTTTGGATTTCACGCGCCCTCTCGGAACGATGCCGCATTCGCATGGCCATGCTATGGGCCAGAGACGCGTAATGTTTCCCGCCAGCATGTAGATCGCAGTTTGACCCCGAGTGAATGGGTTGGAACTTGGTACACATAGACCTCGAGCGCGGGAGAGGAAGAGGCGGCTCGACACCCCAAAATGCGCTGCGGCAAGTCCATGGGCCGCTTCGTGTAAGGCTATTATCCATCGGGTTTGCTTGCCTTTACCAAGGCGTTCAAATCTGACGGTTGTTTTTATCGCCGCATTTTGCCGCCTCACATCGCGATCCTCGGAAATAACTTGCTCGGCATTCGCGCGATTACGATGCATCTCCGCGCGGTCGATATCGGACAGGATGGAATTCTTGCGCGTCATCGACGTGGCGCCTCCACTGTTGTCGATGCTGATGACCATACGCTGCCACGCTCGCGCTGAATCGCATCAATGACCTTCAGCACTTCCATTTCGCTGAGCTCGAATCGATCGTGGGGCAAGCTGATGATCACGCAGTCCAGAAAATCAAAAGCAACCTGCATCGCCATCGAATCGCCCTGATCGCCGGCGCCGTTCGCTTCGCTGATGGCATCCGCGCAGATCGCGACGGCCAGACAAAGCGATTCGGTTCCGCGGCATCCCCAAGCAAAATCGCACGTGCTGAGTTGTGACAAATCCAATCGCGGAGCGAGTTGGCGAAGCTGGTTGTGCTCCGCAACCACTACGCGCGGCAGGCCATTGGGATCGCGATCGCCTCGATAGAATTTCATCGCGCGACCTCCCCGGGCCGCGGGAAATCATGTGCACTAGAACGGAGCCGACCCCCGCGAAGATCGACGGCCAGACCTGGAAATAAATTGCCATCCATGATCCGGCCCGCGAGCCGGCCTGCGTCGCCAGGGGTGTAACCAACAGAGACACAATCACGCTGCAGGTCTGCGCGGATCGCTTCACTCTGGATTGAGGGTTTGTGGATCACCGGTGCGATCCCTCCGTAGAGGGTTGGGTAGCAGGTAGCACTTGGTAGCAGTCATTTCCGGTTAATCCTGTATTACGTGCGCATGTGAGAGACAATGCTGGTAGCAGGCTAATATCTGCTACTTCTTCGTTTTCAGCATCAGAACGCAATCCGAGCCCGACAAAACCCCGGACGGGAACGGTCGTTCCAAGGGGCTTCCATTGCTTGTCAGACACGCCTGGGAGCTTCCGAAAATGGTCGATGAACACGTTGCGACTCAGCGGGGATTTCTCTGCAGACTGAACACAATACGCCTGATAATCGCCATAGAGCTCATTCCTCGATGCCCGGCAATTCGGCCCCATGACGATCCGATCGGCGATGTATTCAGCCAACGGATCTGACTCATCCTGATATGCCGCCGTGGCCATCAGCACTTCGTGTGGGGTCTGCATGCCGTTCGCCAGCCAGTCCAGGCAACCGCTGATGCACCACTGGAGAATGCCGGGCCATTCGGCTTTTAGTTTTTCCAGAAGATCAGGGTTTTGCTCATCGGTCGGAATTGTCACATCGAATGGAATCAGTTTGACGCGCCGCCAGATGGCATTGCTTTGCTCGGCAACCCGCGGTCGATTGTTGGTGACCAGAATGGTTTTGAACGTGCGCTGCACCTGCTGATAATCCTGTCGCATCAACCGGCCTTTAATGAGACTATCTCCCGTCAGTTTCTTGACCAGTTGGACGCGGAGTTTAGCGCCCTCTTCGGTTTCACTGGCGACTATTAACCTCTTCCCGAACGTGTCGGCAATTTCGGTGGGGTGCTCATCTCTCGATCGTGCTGTCAGCAGCGTTTCCGACGCAATAGCGCCGTAATCACCCATGATCCCAAGCAACGTGTCGAGTATCAGGCTTTTTCCGTTTGCCCCGGCGCCGTGGAAGATGAATAACTCTTGAACAGTAGAAACGCCGGTGAGAGACAACCCGAAAATTCTGCCGATATATGCGATGAGCGTTTGGTTGCCGGCGAAGCTGCGATCGAGCACCGATAGCCACAATGGACAGGGAACATCTTGCGGATCGACCGCGACGGATTTCGTTATTAGATCCTCGCGCCTGCCCGTTCGGAACTCCCCCGTTTTCAAATCGACGATCACGGTGGGACACCCAAGGAGCATGGGGTTTGCGTCGAGTTGTTCCTGCCGAACAACCACGGCGGGGACGGACTTTGCCAGGCTGATTACATTTCTGATTTTTGGTTTCGCGCTCACTCTCGCGAGCAAATTTGATTCGCTCGGGCCGCTCGCTTTCTGGGGTTCCCCTAAAATCCCATAACTTGCGATGGCAAGCCTTCACCAGTTCAACCACTTGGCCGACTTCATCGACCCGAAATTTTGGTTCTTCCCAAACGTACCAATGACCATTTTTCGGACAATAGCGGAGATTCTCGCCGTGCTCCCGGATGAACCTTTCACAGTTTCCGACCTCTGTAGCGAATTCAATGTGTGCATCAGGGGGCATTCGAACTCCTGACGCCGCGCAAAAATCCAACCCACTTGACCGGCCTATCGTTCCGCATCCGCTCGGTTCTTACCGGCGCCCGTGGCGTGCCTACAAGCTCGATATTAAAATCTTCGTAGGTCGCCATCAGATCGCCGCTCATTCGGTGGATGGCGCAATGCGATCGATGATGAGTAGAAGTTTTTGCGAGCGCTGGCGAATTTCCTCTTCGGAGTGAAACCACAATTCGGTGAGGAAAACCAACTTCTCCGAACTCCATTGGCAACTGAACAGATTGGCGGCAATCTCAGTCTCATCCCAATAACTCGCCTCAGTCAGAGCCGTTTTTATGATGACCAACGTGCGCGACAGGTCGAGCTTGCCCTCGCATCCCACCTCGAAGCCGCTATAGATTATTTTCAGATCATTGTGAAAGCAGTCTGGCCCGATCCCCTCGCTTTGCGCGATCGGAATCCCGCGAAGGAAATCCCCTGCA
Organism: uncultured Phycisphaerales bacterium; assembly: GCA_963773725.1. Lineage (GTDB taxonomy): Bacteria > Planctomycetota > Phycisphaerae > Tepidisphaerales > Tepidisphaeraceae > PALSA-1353. The sequence continues at coordinate 1,443,154 of CAVZCA010000002.1, read as the reverse complement.
ATGCACGAAAGCAAATCGAATTGTGTTCCGCTGTCCATCTCTGCCATGTTGAGTGCGCAGGCTTCAATTTCGCCCCGAGACAATCGCCGACGTCCGCTTGAATCCTCCGTCCGTGATGTGTAAGGTTGCTTGCTCATTCGATTCTTTTGATGGCACGGTCCTTTCGTCGGGCAACCGTGCCATCACCATTTCAAATCCCGGCTTCCTCTGAAAGCTGCGCTTTGCCCGCTCGATAGATCGCCGCCGCGCCGCCGGCCTAGGTGCCGCTGACTGATTTCCGATTGTCGGCGTGGCTAGAAATTCCCGAAGATCGGCGGCAGTCGTGTACCGATGTGCGCCTATTCGATAGGTTTGCAATCGCGGTTTGCTGGGTCCACCGGCTGCATATCGATAGATCGTCGCCCGGGCGATCGGCGCAGGCAGCCACGGGATATTCGATGGGCTCACTTCGTCCAGGCGGATCATGCGGGTGTCATCGGCGACGGAGGATTCAGCGGCCATCGCTCCCCCCTTCGGCAGCGTGCGACTTATTCATTGACCTTGATAGCATCTCTGCAGCGTTGCCCGACGAGGACAATTGCAGCATCCGTTTTAAGTGGCGGATTTCCTCACGCCGCAATTCGATGCGGGCTTTGATTTCTTCCGGCGGTGGGATTCTGATTTCAGATTCCATGTCACTGGTGTAACAGCGGCATGGTGAAGGGAATGGTGAAGGGAATGGTGAATTACATGGTTTTTTTCAGTATTTTGGAACGTCAAACCCAACAGCACCGCCAACCGTGGTGATTTTGTCGGCCAGGCCCTCGCGGTTTTTGTCTCTCCAAAACTTCCGCAACAGTTTGACGTGCGAGGTAATCGTCGCGTCGTTAGTGGACGTGTTGCCGTTCCATCGCTTTACGCGGTCCCTCAGTTGTTGAAGGGTGAATCGTTTACCACGGGCAGATATCAGAACGGTCCAAAGATCGTACAGAACGCGGCTTTTGAATTGGTAGATTTTCTTGCCATCCTTCCATGCCATCGCGCCAGGCTCATCATTCACCGTGTTTGATAGATCAGCCGACTTGGCGCGGCGGGTTCGCCATTGCCGCCATGGGGATCGGGCGGCTGGTTTTGGCTCGTGAGGATTGCGATGATGTTCGGCCAGGTGAGCGACGGCAGGTCTGCCGGCCTGACACTGAATTTAGTCAATAGCAAGCCTTCTAATTCGGGCAGGTGGGCGAATGCACTTGTGCCGTCATAATCAGGAAAATATCGATGCAGCACTTCGACATCCCAATCACTCAGGCGATATTCAGCCCAAGGATTGTGCCGAGGATCAATCACAAGCCCATGCTTCGTATCGGTTCTGCCAGCCCAAAATGGATTGCCAGTGCCAGGCTTTGAACCATAATCTTTCGCATAAGTGTGGCTTACCATCTCGTTGTGCTGCCGGCCGGGGTCAAAGGGGCGCAATCGTTTCCATCGCGGGTTCTCCTGACACCATTGGCCGGCGTTTTGGAACCAATCAGAATTAGCGAGTGGCATGTTGCATCATCCTTTCAAGCGGGCGGCCCGGGCCAGGGCTCACGGGGATGATGCTGCCGTAAACCGCTGGCCGGGCCGTCGGCGGGGATCAATCCGCCGTTCCCGATTGAGACATTCTATCCGATCGCTCCCATAATTTCCGTCGCTTTTTGCACGTCAGCCTCAGCGTAAATTTCTGTCTGAGCAACTGAACGATGGCCGAGAATAATCTTGGCCATTTCGATACCGTGCTGGCGCCGAACCTCAGTTGCGAAGTTGTGACGAAGCTGGTGGGGGTGCCACCGATGATCCGAACGCCACTGGCGAAGCTCCTGCCGCTGTTTCGTGGTCAGCCGGGATTTCCATTGCTCCAACGTCTCACCGTCGCTCTTCGCCAGAGGCGGCGGCGGGGGACTTGCCCTATCGCAGCCGCGCCAGATCGCCAGGCGGTAAGCGGAAACCTTGTAATGATCGCCGATCTGCTGCCGGCGGCGTCTCTTGCGCCTGTTCGGATCGTAAAACCTGCGATGGCTGCACCGGCGATTTGCGAAGCTCGCGCATCCGCTCGCGGCGCCGCTCCTCGGCATCCTTGGGAGAAAAGAGGTAAGTGCCGACGTCGGGTTTGAGGTATTGTTTGATAATCTCTTCGCCAGTGGCCCGATGCGAATTTCCCGTCCATGGCCCCTGTGAGCCGTCTTATGCTCGATCGGTTTGCAGATCCACACCTTGCCGCGGGTGTCGACGCTCCCCACCTTCATGCCGCAGATTTCACCCGGGCGGGCTCCCGTCAAAAGCTGAAGCCGGATCATGTCCGCGATGATGGGCGATACTTCGTTGAGAACCGCGTCGACGTGCGGCCGAGGGACGGGTTTCACTGGTGCGGGCTCTCTCGCATCCGTCTTGCCGCGTTTCAGGCCGGGGAGTGCCGTCAATGCCTGATGAATAGCAGACGGTATCATTTCTTGCGCGATCGCCCATTTGAACATCTGGCGCACGCGCACAATCTGTTTGTTGATGACGCCGCGCGACCAGCCCAGCCCCACCATGTCCATCTGCACCGCCTTCAACGCAAGAGGGCCGAATGCCGCCGCGCGAGTCGAACCATAAAGCCGATTCAGCGGGCGCAACGCCATCTTGATCACTGTCGCCTCGGAGCCGCTGTAAAAACTCTCGCAATGCTTCCAGTACGCCGCGATGACTTCGGTCACGGTAATGTCGCCGGCACTGCTGGCGCTCGACAGCCGCCGCCCGTTAGCCAGGTATTCGCCGATGAGCCGGTCGTATGCCGATCGGCTTGAGCGTGCCGAAGTTTCCGGGGAAGTAAATCACGCTCCCGTCGATCGTGGCGTAACCGCGGTTGCTGGACTTGTGCCGGCAGTAGCCAGGGGTGGCTGATGATCCTTTAGGGCGTGACATTGCGCCTCCCGTCACGAGTTAATTCTGTAGTTTACAGAATCTATCGGGCCGAAATTGGAACGGCCTACGGAAAAGAAAAATAGCAGAATCGCCCATATTTTCAAGGCGATTCTGCTAATCGGGGTGACAAGATTTGAACTTGCGACCTCTTGGTCCCGAACCAAGCGCTCTACCAAGCTGAGCTACACCCCGTCCGATCTTTTCTAACCGACGGTTTTGCCGATATTTCGATCCGAGAATAGCAGCCTCGGCGCAAGATCAAATGTGCGCGCGAGGGTTGCACTTGATTGCCGGTTTGTGCCGGCGAATCCTGCGGGCTCGGCTTCTCGCGGTTGCTCAGGCTGCGCAGCCGGTTGATCGCGGCGAGGTAGGCCAGGGCGCTGGCTTCGAGAATATCGGTGCTGAGGCCGCGGCCGCGGATTTTGCGGCCGCTGTGCTCCAGTTCCACCTGCACTTCGCCCTGGGCTTCCTTGCCTTTGGTGACGGCGCGGATGCGGTAATCGGTCAGGATCATCTTGATGCCGGTCAGGCGCTGGATCGCGGAATAGATCGCGTCGACCGGGCCGTCGCCGATGCTGGCGTCCTGGACCATTTCGCCGTTGCTGTCGCGCAGTGTGACCGTGGCGGTGGGGATGGTGTTGGAGCCGGCGGTGACCTGCAGGCCGGCCAGTTCCCACAGGCCGCTGGTCAATTTCCAACTGCTCGTCCACCAGCGCTTCGATGTCTTCGTCGAAGACTTCCTTCTTTTTGTCCGCCAGTGCTTTGAATCTTGCGAACGCCGCCTCGAGCTGTTCATCGGTCAGCGTGTAGCCCAGGAACTCGACGCGGTCGCGGAACGCGTGGCGGCCGGAATGTTTGCCCAGCACCAGCGACGTTTTGGGGATGCCGACGGTGGCGGGGTCCATGATTTCGTAGGTTTCGCGGTTTTTCAGCATGCCGTCCTGGTGGATGCCGGCTTCGTGGGCGAAGGCGTTTTCGCCGACGATGGCCTTGTTGCGCTGAACGATCAGGCCGGTGAGGGTGCTGACCATTCGGCTGGTGGGATAGATCTTGGTCGCGTCGATGCGGGTGGTCGATCTTGTAATAATCGTGGCGCGTGCGCAGGGCCATGACGATTTCCTCCAGCGCCGCGTTGCCGGCGCGCTCGCCGATGCCGTTGATGGTGCATTCGACCTGCCGCGCGCCGTTTTCGATGGCCGCCAGCGAATTGGCGACGGCCAGGCCCAGATCGTCATGGCAATGGGACGACAGAACGATGTTCTTCTTGCTGATGATCGGCAGCTTCGCCAGCAGGTGCGAGAAGATCTGGCCGTAGCCCGTGGGCGTGGCGTAGCCGACGGTGTCGGGCAGATTGATCGTCGTTGCCCCGGCCTCGACGGCGGCCTGGACGATCTCCTCCAGGAACTCCAACTCCGTCCGGCTCGCATCCTCCGGCGAGAACTCCACATCGTCCGTGTATTCGCGGGCCTGCTGGATCGATTCGACGCTCAGCTTGATGATCTCCTCGCGTCCCTTTTTCAGCTTGTGCTCGCGATGAATTTTGGAGGTGGCGCAGAAAACGTGGATGCGCGTTGCGCGGCATGCTTGGACGGCTTCGCCGGCCCGCTCGATGTCCTCGGGCGTGCAGCGGGCCAGGCCGCAGACGACGCTGTTTCCGATCTCGGCGGCGATGGCGTGGACCGATTCAAAGTCGCCGTCGGAGCTGATGGGGAAGCCGGCTTCGATGATATCGACGCCCATCGCCTCGAGCTGCCGGGCGATCTCCAGCTTTTCCGGCGGGTGAGCGTGGCGCCGGGAGATTGTTCGCCGTCGCGCAGCGTCGTGTCGAAAATTCGGACGGTTTCCATAAGATGCTCCTTCGGTCCAAAACTCAAAAACCAACCAACAAAAAAACCCTACGATCTGGATCGCAGGGCCTCGTCTTCAACAGTGATGAATCAGGCTTCCTACGATCGCGCGCGTGCAAGGCCCGGAAGGGCCAGGGCAAGTCGAGAAGGGAGGAGTGCTAGTTGCATATCGGAAACTATTAAAGCGAATAACAGGGGGATTGTCAACTTTCCGGTGGCGATTCATGGGCCGTCATTGAAACTCCCACGGCGGCCGAAATACCCGCGGATCGGGATGCGGATTTCCCGGCGTCGGCTTGGGCCGCAATTATTCTTCGGCATCCATATATTCCAGTTCCGGGATTTCGTACGCGTTGCGACCAGCCGCGTCGATCATCGTGATGACTGGCAAGATGAAAGGATGCGTCTGCGGTTTGCCGTTGGAGTCTTGTGTACCGTCTGCACTCACCTCGGTTCCATCCGCGGTTAGCGTCTACGCAGACGGCCGCCTCCAACGGGCGTGCCGAGGTAAGGGTCGAATATCAAAAGAATCTTGTCATGCCTGGCTTTGCTTTCCTCGATCAACCGGAAGGTGCGCCGCTCGAAATCGGGGAAATATCGTCTCGATGCCGAGCAGGGCGGGGATGGCGTACGTCGACGTGTTTTTGCCGGTCGCCGCCGCCGACAATGAGCAAATCAGCATGTTGGGCATCGGCGACTTTTTTGACCTCGCGAGCCATGGCATAGAGATTCGCGACGGGAACGGCGGGGCAGATGACTAATCCGGGCGGATTCAGTTCCGCGTCGATTGCATCGGGCAGTTGTTTTTCCTTGACGCTCGTGAAATATAAAGCGGCGCACAGCAGCATAGCCAGAATGCCCCGCGTAATCCACCTCGTCCATTTCTTGTGTGAAACCGCGCCACGGTTGTTGAGCCACCAGAAACAAAAGCCACGCAAAAACCACCGGCACGCGCCAGCCACATGCGGGAATACGGATACGACGCGGTATTGCTCGGCTCGCCGATGCTCACGCGTTCGAAGGCAAAGCTGACGAGCATGATCGCCGCGCCGGCCAGGATGGCGCAGACGGCCGCGATGCGCAGGCGAATCAAAAGAAGCTATCGCTAGCACGCCAAACGCGAGGATCAGGAACATCGGCGCTTGAACAGCCGTGACGAAGATCGGGACGAGGTCGGCAAACACGGGACTTGGTCCGGACGTGGGCACGATGAAGTTGAGATAGTGAACGTGAAATTGCTGCAGCCCCATCCGAAATGATTGTCGCGAAGATACAAAATGTAGTCGGGATGATAGACGTGATAGAACTGATGCACATGCCATGGGTAGGGCGACGCCGCCGCGATGCCCAGCGGGCGTGAAGACCCACATCTTCCAATCCAAAAACCTTGTCGATAGGGCATATACCGCGACGGGCCAAGTAAAATCACGCAGTTCGGGTTTACCTGCAGAGCGACGATGGCGAATGCGCCTGCGAGAAAATATCGTAGGCCTTCCGGCACAACGCATGGCCAACGACGTTTTTTATTCGGAGAAGCCGATGAATCCGCGCTGCTTCGATTTGGCTAGATTGTGTTCGCCGTGGAAGCAGTAGAATCATTGGTATTGCCGCAACAGCGATGCCGTTGATGAATCCGCGGGGAATTCCACAGATCATTCCATAACGATTGGACATCATCAGCGGAATCAACAATGCACCGGCGGCGGCGAGAAAATTTCCGCGCCGCCACGCCACCAGGCGCCAGCAAAATAAACGGCAACAATCCCAACAGAACCGTTACCAGAGGGCAGGCGATATTGTACGGAACATGCATCGCGACCAGCGGGGCGGCAAGAAAACCCTCCAGGCAACTGTTGTAATCCTGTCCGTAAAATGCCGGCTCCGCGATTCGTCCGTGCAGCAGATCATGTGCCGCGTACCACATGCAGGTCTGGTCTTCATCGACGTATCTGAAAAGATATTCCCGGCAGAGGTGTAACGGTCATGTGCCAGCGCTCCGGCGATTCCCAAAATCAATGGCAACTCGAATCCGCATCGGGATGCATTCGTCCATGAACGGGAACTGTGGGAAGGCCCGTCCGCTTTTGCAGAAGAATCGGCTGTGAGAGCCATCGTCGGGTGACCAGAAGGCGAGAGACTCATCGTTCCACCCCAGGCTTCAATCTCCCCAGAACCGCCGGAGTATAATAATTACCACTCGACCTACAAAAGTATAGTAATTGTTGAATCGGCTCCGTCATTGTGTGTAGGATTCCGCCATCGGCGGTGAATGATCCCGTTTCGCGCTTCACGCGTTGTTTTGTGAAGGGATCGGAGAAGGCTTGAGCCACGCACCTGAACCCACGCCCAAAAGCCGCTCGCCGAGGGTTATCATCGCCCTGGCGATCTTTGTCGTCATTATTTTGATTGCCGGGTGCCTCATCGTTTGGACCTCTCATCCAAACGCCACTCCGCGGGAAATCGTCGCCGCGCGATGTTTTGGATGATTCGCAATCCCCGCATTCGGCCACTCCTGTCGCCGACATTCCAACTGGAGAACTCACGGTCTCTCTCGACCGGCCCGGCGGCGACATTAGTCCGACACTATTTGGTTTCTCGCTGGAAGAAATTAACCACAGTCTCGACGGCGGCCTCTACGCGGAACTCCTCCCCAACCGCGACCTCTCGGAGATAAACCGCAGCATCCTCAACGGCAAGCTGGTCGTCGTGAATGGCCGAAGGGCTGTCGTTGGGGGGCAACTAATCGAGACTCCCGTAAACTGGTTGCTCGTCAAATCCAAAGCCGTCCAGGCCACTATGGACGTCGATTCGGCAACGTTCCCAACCGACACGGCCGCCCAGGGTAGTCTTCGACTAGCAATTTCCTCGATCGGCGCGGACCAGCGTGCCGGCGTGGCCAATGCCGGCTATTGGGGTGTCCCAGTCAAACCCGACTGGCACTATCACGCCTCGTTTTACGCCAGGTGCAGCGATGATTTCTCCGGCCCGCTTTCCATCACCATCGAGTCAAATGACAACGCTGTTACCTATGCCCGCGCCACCGTCGATAAAATCACAACATCCTGGCAGCGTTATGATGTGGATTTGAAAACCGATAAAAACGTCGCCCTATCCCTGACCAATCAATTTGTCATCTCCGCCGCCACCAAAGGAACTCTCTGGCTCACCGAGGCTTCACTCTTTCCGCCAACATTCAACAATCGCCCCAACGGCAACCGCATTGATCTCATGGAAAAGCTCGCCGATCTTAAGCCAGGGTTTATTGTCTTTCCGGGTGGCGATTCCCTTCTCGGAGGGAGGATCGCCCGCCGCTTTGACTGGAAAAAAACCATTGGCCCCGTCGAAAAACGTTCCGCCCAATACTCCACCTGGCATCACACCAGCAATGGCTTTGGGCTGATGGAATTCCTTCTGACTTGCGAGGACTTGCACGCGGAGCCGATTCTGGGGATCTACGCGGGCACATCGATCCGCCAGCAAGTCGAGCCGGGACCGGCTCTCCAGCCATACGTTCAAGACGCTCTGGATGAAATCGAATACGTTACGGGTGACAAATCCACCCCCTGGGGTGCTCGCCGCGCTGCTGATGGCCATCCCGATCCCTTCAACCTGCAACGCGTCCAGATCGGGAACAATGAACAGCTCTATAACAAAGGGACGTATGATGCTCGCTTCACGCAGTTCCACGACGCCATCAAGGCCAAATATCCCAATCTCAAGCTGATCGGATGGATGAACCTCGCCACCACGCGCACGCCAGATATCATTCACGAATCATTTTATCCCACCGCCAATGAGCTGATGGAGGACAGCAATCATTACGATTCCTATTCCCGCACCGGCCCGCGTTACGCCACCGAATTCAACGCCAAGGAAGGTGATCCCACGAAAACACTCCACGCCGCGCTGGCTGACATGTCCTGGATGCTGAATGTCCAGCGGAATGCTGATGTGGTCAGTTATGGCAACCGCCGCGCCGCTATTCATCAACGTCAACGGCGGCGCAGCTCAGCACCCCGCTGATCTGATTGGGTATGATTCACTCTCCAGTTTCGGTTCCCCTTCGTATTACGCGCTGCGCATGTTCAACCTGAATAAAGGGGAGACCATCATCCCCGTTAAGCTGACCCCGCCGGAAGTTGATCTCTCACGCCAATCCGGTTTGCACGGCGCGATCGGCGTGGGTTCCTGGGGCACGGATGTCGAGTACAAAGACATCAAAGTCACCGCCCCCGATGGCGCCGTGCTGTTTCAAAGCGATTTCTCAAAGTCAACCGATGGCTGGCGTATCGGCGCCGGCACATGGCAGGCCGACCGGGGAACGCTCCACCAGACCAGTAGCACCATCGGCTGCACCGCCATCGCCGGCGATCCAAGTTGGACCGATTACACCCTCACGCTCAAGGCCAAGAAAGAACGGCGGCGACGAAGGGTTCCTGATCCTTGTCCACGCCGCTGATGACGGCAATTATGTCTGGTGGAATCTCGGAGGTTGGAGCGATTCGAGCACCGCCGTCGAGCAAACCATCGATGGGGGCAAGGTGCCACTCGGAGGCCTCATCGCCAATCGCATCGAAACCGGCCGCTGGTACGACATCCGCGTCGAAGTCAAAGGGCGCAGACATCATCTGCTATCTCGACAATGCCCCAATCCTCACCGCTGCCGAACGCCGCACCATGCCGGCCGGCAGTTCTACCATGTCCGCCGCGGCCAGCCGGGACAATAAAACCGGGGATCTCATCCTGAAGGTCGTCAATGCAATGCCTCAATCGTCGCAGTTGGATATCTCACTTGACGGCGCATCGGGCTTGCAAGACACAGGCACGCTAGAGGTCATGTCCGGCGTTCCCGGCGATATCAACACCCTCAACACCCCCGACAAGCTCATTCCCAAGCGCATAACCGTCCATTTCCCGGGCACGCGCTTCTCCCACGAATTTCCCCCCGACTCCATCAGCGTCTTACACCTCAAGGTGAAGTAACCCAACATCGCCCCCTCCAGCGCTAGGCATGTTGCAAATTTGCAACAGACGATGTTGCCGCAAAGCAACACGCCCACCTGAGCGGCGTCGGAATTCATTCGCCGCGGATTGTATTGGACGCTAAAATGCAGGAGATATCAGTACTTGAGCGGCGTGGCACTCAATTTGACATGACCTGTACATGCGATGCGTTGGACTGACATTCCTGGCTCTGGCACTTGCGGGTTGTGCTTCACAACCGGCCGGCGTCTTGCCGGTGCAACAGAGCCATGTTTATGACAATGCCCCGACGGCCGCGGCCCTGGCGTTTGATCCGCCGGCCCTGGCGGGGATGCCGCAGTTGGACCTCTCCCGGGGTGATCGTGGGGCGTCGGCCTTTCTGGGGTATGAGGATGCCACGACCACTTATTACTCCCTGACCACAAATGACTGGTATTCGGACTTTACGGGGGGTGGCGGCTCTCTCGGCCGGGGGTTCAATCCTGACTATTACCAGCGTCAGGCGATCGCCCAGACATCAGGAATTATCACTCGCTGAATCATTCCTATCAAAATTTGGGGTGTCACCAGTTCGGTTTATTCTTGCAATCCATCAAATTGTAAGTGATAGTATTTAAGTCTGTTTCCCGTCGCATGTTAAATCCATTCGAGGGCTCTATGGCCACAATCACCAAGAAAGAATTGATTGATCGAATAGCCGACAACGCGGCCCAGCGTCGCGTTCAGGTCAAAAAGGTCGTTCAGCAGTTCCTCGACGAGATCGTTAACGAGCTCGGCAAAGGCAACCGCTTGGAATTCCGTGACTTCGGCGTCTTTGAGACCAAAATTCGCAAAGCCCGCAAGGCCCAGAACCCCAAGACACTCGAGCCAGTCGAGGTTCCCGAAAAGCGAACCGTCAAGTTCAAAGTCGGACGGCTCATGAAACAAAGGCTTGCAAGCCTGACGGGCGGCGTGATCGACGATGAGGCGAGTGATATCGCCGAGATGAGCGACGCCGGGGATGATGACGACAAGGACGAATAGGCCCGCATTCCGGGCGTGGCCGCATCCGATGTCGGAGTCGTTTGATTCACTTCTGAAAGATGAGCTCGCGCGGCTTGATGAGGCGCATCAACTCCGCACCCGCCGCATCGTTACACCCATCGACGCGGTCCATGTTGAAATTGACGGACAAGTCCGCGTTAATTTCTGCTCCAATAATTATCTCGGGCTGACCCATCATCCGCGCGTCGTGACGGCGGTCGCGGAAGCAGCCGTCAAATTTGGTGCCGGCGCCGGTGCGGCGGGATTGATCAGCGGCTACTTCACCGAGCACGCGGCTGCCGAATCAGCCATCGCTGCATGGAAGGGGACCGAGGCCGCGATTCTTCTGCCGAGTGGGTATCAAGCCAATCACGCGGCAATCCAAACACTGGCAGCGCCGGAAAAATTCGCGGCGGCGTGCGGTTTCTCGTAGACAAGCTGGCTCACGCGTCATTGCTCGACGCGATCCGCGCTACCGATGCGCCGTGGCGCATCTTTCCTCACAACGGAATGGGCAAGCTCCAGCGCTTCCTCGATGAGGCCGATCCGAAGCAATTGCAGATCGTCGTGACGGAATCGATCTTCAGCATGGACGGTGACGCGGCCGACCTGAAATTGCTGGCGGAAATGAAGCATGCCAGGCCGTTTGTTCTGCTGCTTGATGAAGCGCACGCCAGCGGTGTTTATGGCCCGAATGGCTCTGGTTTAGCCGCGGAATATGGACTCACGGACGCGGTGGATATTTTTGTCGTTACGTTTTCTAAGGCCGCGGGATGCGTCGGCGGGGCGATTTGCGCCAGCAAGGATTTCTGCCAGACAGCGGTGAACCTCGGACGGGCGTATATTTTTTCGACCAACATTCCGCCGGCGATTGCCGCGGGGATCGAAGCGGCGATCAGTGTGATGCGCGATGAGCCAGAGCGTCAGCAGCGCGTCAGATTGCTCGCACGAAAGCTTCGTGAACAATTGCGTGAAAAGGGAAAGGTCTTGCCGGAGGGAGATTCGCCAATCGTGCCGATCATCGTCGGCGAAGAATCAGCAGCCCTCGATCTGGCGAAAAAATTGCTTAAAAATAATTTGCTGGTGGGAGCGGTTCGGCCGCCGACCGTTCCGCGGGGGACGAGTCGATTACGCCTGACGTTGAGCTGCGAGCATACGGAAGAGGAAATCGATCGCCTGGTCCAAATCGTGACGGGATAGTCAGGCGGGCGTCTGACTATCATCGAGTTGAGCAGGTGGCGGCGGGCGCAAGCTGGAATTTCCCGCGTCGATCGCATTCTCAACCTTGGAAAGAGTACGGCTGATCAAATCGGCCGGTGGATCCTCTACCGGCAATCCATCTAATAGGCCCAGCACCTTTTTGATCATCTGCACGCGTTCGGGTTGTACATCGACGGATTTCACAAAAGCTCCGCTGGCCGGATCGGCGTTAGGGCGGTCGAGAAGCAAATCAACAATCTGACCATCATCATCACTCAGCTTCATAACGATCCCGCAATCCGCAGCCGATGGCGCGATTACCACCAAGCCGCCTTTCCCGCTCATCCAACCGCAAAACATAAGTTGCTGAACAGAATAGAGTTTCAAAGCAAACCTACAAAAACAACACATTACTTTGGCATAATTTCAAATATATGAAATTCATGACAAAGCTTTATGCATCTCCGGATCACTACGAATCAGATTTCTCTTGGTTCAGCATTTTCCAACGATTTGCGAAAAATGCCACCGCAGCGTGCAGCCGCGATTTAACCGTTCCTAGCGGAATCTCGAGAATATCGCTGATTTGCTTGTATGGAAATTGATGGAAATAAGAAAGGATTAAGATCTCACGAAGGTTGACGGGCATATCCATGACCGTCTTTTGAACGAGTTGTTGGAACTCCTGTTTTTCCATCGAGTCCCCTGGAGCCGCCTGTGCGCTCTTTACCAGGTCGATGAATACGCCGCTGTCTTCGTTGCCGGGACTGATCGCGGCTTGAAGCGCGCTCGTTTGCCGGCGGACCTGTGAACGGTGAAGATCGCGTGCCTTGTTGGCCGCGATCGTGAAAAGCCAGGGGCGGAATCGACGCTGGGCGTCGAATTGATCGGCGCTCTGATGCACCTGCAAAAATGTTTCCTGGAAAATATCCTCGGCCGTGGCGCGGTCGCCGGTGAAGCGCACCAGGAAATGAAATAGCTCGCGCTCGTAGCGTTTCAATAGTGTCGCAAAGCTGGCTCGATCGCCGTGACGGTAAGAGATCAGAAGCTCTTCATCGGTCGGCGTGGCTGATTTGATAGTCGCAGTGGCCACCTTCGCGGCTGCCGCCGTATCAACATCCAGCGAAACAGTGACCGGGAAAACTTTCCCATCACTGGAATCAGCTATGGGAATTGTCCGATCCCGTTTTTGCAAAGAGACGCTCGCGCCATTTCTAAGGTTTTGCAATCAGGGCCTCCTTCTTGTTAACCCATACATTGCTCTACCTAGTCCTACATACATAATATGCTCACTTTGATGCAGAAATCCGACAATCTCAATTTTTTCGCAATTTTACCGGATGAGCTCAATCGCCTCGTCGCGGAATGGGGATGGCCCACTTATCGCGCCGCGCAGATTTACCAGTGGGTTTACCACAAACTCGTGGCAAATCCGCGGGAAATGCTCAACCTCTCAAAACTCGACCGCCAAACGCTTGATGAGCGAATTTCCTTCGCCGTCGGCTCGGTCGCACAGCAGCAAAGCAGTACCGATGGCACGCAAAAGATCCTCGTGACATGGCCGGAAAATGGCGCGATGGCGGAATCCGTGATAATTCCCGATGGCCCGCGCCGTACCGCCTGCATCAGTTCCCAGGTCGGTTGTCCGGTAGGATGCAAGTTTTGCGCAAGCGGCGTGGATGGCGTCAAACAGAACCTTTCAGCCGATCGAATCGTACAGCAGATTTTTTTGCTCAACAAAATTCTCGCCACAAAAAAAGAGCATATCACCAACATCGTCTTCATGGGAATGGGCGAACCGCTCGCGAATTATGCGCACGTCATGCAGGCCGTGAGAATTCTCCACGACCCGCAATGCTTTAACATCGGCGCCAGAAAGATCACGATCTCAACCGTCGGGGTGCCGCCAAAGATGCGCGAGCTCGCGAGAGAAAATTTACAGCTCAATCTCGCGATCTCGCTGCATGCCGCGAGTGAATCACTCCGAAAGCAATTGATTCCCTGGGCGGAGCATTTTGCTTTGGAAGATATTCTCGAAGCCGCCCGCTACTACTTTGACCAGACCGGCCGCGAAATCACTTTGGAATACATCCTGCTCCAGGATGTGAATGACAAGCCGGAGCACGCCCGGCAACTGGCCGGCATCTGCAAATCGGTCCGCTCCAATGTGAATCTCATCCGGTATAATGAGGTCCAGGGCCTGCCGTTCATTCGGCCCAAGGCGGAGTCGGTCATGCGGTTTCAAACGATCTTGCGCGAGAACAACGTCAACGCCCATGTCCGTAAAAGCCGCGGCCGCGACATCGACGCCGCCTGCGGTCAGCTTCGCAGGAATGAAAAACTGGCCCAGATCACCATCGGCAAGTCGATAGAGAGTTAGAATTCTACCTGGAGACGCGATGCGAATTGGACGCCTTTGGATTGCGATTTTATCGGTCCCTCTCTGCGCCGGCTGTGACACGGTCCTGCGCGGCGCCCATGAAACCATGACCTTCGAGACGGTTCCCACCCCGGCCACCGTGATCGTCGATGGCAAGCCGTATACGTCTCCGACCGATCTGAGCCTGACGCGCCGGGTTTCGCATAAGGTGCTGATCGAAAGGCCGGGATATCGCAGCGTTCAATTCTCGATCGACCCGCAGTGGGATGGGACCAGCCTGATCGGCGCGATCATCATCCCCGGCGGAAGCGTCGGCCTCGTCGCCGACCGCGTCAGCGGAGCCGACATGATGTTTTACAAGCTCGCCTTGATTCAGCTTGTCCCGACCACTCAGCCGGAAGCAGCGCCGATCACGCTGAACGATTTCAAAGGACATCTGCTCACCAATAGAGAAGTCGCCCAGGCGATCGAAGCGGACAAAGACGATCGCTCGCAGTTCTTCCGGGGCCAGCCGTGAAGAAAATCCGAACCGGGCGGAACGCTCGGAGGATTTCTCCGTCCGGTTTCACTCTCATTGAGTTCCTCGCCGCCATCGGCATCATCGCGATTCTGATCGCCATCATCCTGCCATACATGGTCATGGTGCGGGAGGATGCGCACCGAACCGAATGCTATGCCCATCTCGGCCAGATTCAGGAAGCTTTTCGGCGCTATGCACACGACAACGGGCCGAATCTCCCCATGCCCGAAACGTTTTACGACCCGGTTCATAAACCAACGGGATACATCGCCTTCACCGGCGTAGATGATCCCAAAGCAGTCCAGGCCAATGACATCACCGCATCAATCTGGCTCCTGGTGCGCGAGGGATACGTTAAAGATCCGGCCACATTCATTTGTCCAAGCACGTCCGACGAGCCGGACCGGTTGACGGATGTCACCGGCAATCCCGTCTCGGCGCTGAAGCGTGGCAACTTTCGTTCGCCGCGAAACCTTAGCTATTCCTACGCATCCCCATTCACTAATGCGTTCAACGTGATGTTCAGCAGCGACCAGCTTCCCGCCGAATACGCCGTGATGGCCGACAAAAATCCCGGCTACGCCTGCGATGGAATTCGCGTACTCGGCCCGGCCCGTGATGCGCCGCCGTTCGAATTGGCAAAAGGAAATTCTCCGAACCATCAGCAGGCGGGCCAGAATATCCTTCACCCGGCCGGCGACGTGTCATTCGAATCAACCCCATACTGCGGCGTCTCCAGCGACAATATCTACACTGTCCTCGCTCCGCATCGACTGACCGCCAGCCACCCGCCGCTCGATGTCCCCGGCTTCATCGGAAACAGCGTGGGACCGGCCTATAACTATGACAGTTATCTGGTGCCCACCGCGCAAGATCGGTGAATCTAATTTTTCATTTGTGCCAATCGGGCGATCATGCGATAGTAGTGACACCACGATGTCACAGGAGATAGACATCTCGTGGGAGGTATTGGGTCGGATTGTACGGGAATGGGGAGGCAGTTCGGCCCAAATCGCCCAGGTCACACCGCTTGAGGGGGGATGTATCAGCACAACCGCAGCAGTGGAATTAACCGATAGCCGCAAGGCCGTCTGCAAAATCTCCGCGCATCGCGTCGATCGCAGCTATGTGAACGAAGCCCATCAATTGAAATTCATGTCCGAGCTCGGCCTGCCGACGCCAGAGGTGTATGCCGCAAAAATTGGTTCGCTGGATGACCCGTTCAGCTACATCCTGATGGAGTTCGTCGAGGGGTTCAATCTTCACCAGGCGAAGCAGAAATGCTCCGCCGAGGAATTTGACGAACTGCAAACCCAACTGGCCGAAATGTTGCTCTCGCTGCATGAGCGGACGGCAACGGAGTATGGCCGCTTGGAAATTGCGCCGCTCCGTCGCAGTTTGGTTCCTGGCCAACATTTTACCGCAACATATTCGATCCGATCTGCAAGGAAGTTTTGAAATCGCCGTCGTTGCCGATCAAAACCCGAAAGCAGATCGGCAAAATTCACGACCATCTGGATCGCCTTCTCCAGCATGATGAAGTCCCGCGGCTGGTTCACTGGGATGTCTGGTCCACCAACATCCTGGCCCGGCCAGACGACACAGGACATTGGAAAATCGCAGCCCTGCTCGACCCGAATTGTAAATACGCCCACTTCGAAGCGGAGATCGCGTACATGTCCCTCTTCCAAACCTCAACGCCGGCGTTTTTGAAAGCGTATCAGCAGCGGCGGCGATTGACCGATGAATATCACCGCCTGCGCAAGCTGATTTATCAGCTCTACTTTTTGCTCAATCACGTGATGCTGTTCGGCGGGGATTATGTGAGGCAGGCGATAGCAGCGGTGGATCGGCTGGGGAAAGTGGTTTGAGCGTTACCCCCTAATGATCCGCTCATATGCTTCATGCGGACCGATCCAGTGCCAATAAATGGCTCCGTTTTTTAGAGCCGATTTCATCGGCCTGTACGCCCTGCTGCCGGATCGTGTAATCTCCGCGTGATCTGACACGGAGATTTGATGGCGTATCCGATGGAATTCCGGCTCGCGGTCGTTACGGCGTATGAGGCGTGCGGGTCGTCGATCGAAGTGGCGGAGGAATACAACTGTTCCGCGTCATGGGTCCGGCGACTGCTGCAGCGGGAACGCGAGACCGGATCACTCGAGCCCAGGCCGCCGCAGCGTCCCGATACCAGCAAGCTCGACGACGCGGACCTGAACCGGCTCCGGGAACTCATCCTGCAAAAGCCGGACATGACGCTGGGGGAACTGGCGGCGGCCCTGAATAACAAAGTCAGTGAACCGACTGTCCTGCGGGCGCGGCGTAAGCTGGGGTTCACGCGAAAAAAAAGTCGGTCCATGCCGCGGAGCAAGATCGGCCGGACGTCAGACAAAAGCGTGACCCCTGGTTCGAGCAGTTTGCCGGCATAAGCCTGGAGAGACTCGTTTTTCTGGACGAATTCGGCGCGAACACGCAGATGACGCCCACCTACGCGCTGGCGTTGGCCGGCGAGCGTGCGGTGTGCCGTGTTCCACACGGTCACTGGAAGACGATCAGCACCATCGCCGCCATGAGCATCCGGGGAATAGTCGCCGCCGCCAGTTTTGACGGAGCAACCGACACCGAAACGTTCCTCGTGTTCGTGCGGGACGAACTGGCGTCGCAGTTAGAGGCGGGACAGATCGTGGTGCTGGACAACCTGCCGGCGCACAAATCACCGCACATCGACCACCTGATCGAAGCCGCCGGCTGCTCGGTGCTTCGCCTGCCGCCGTACTCTCCGGACTTCAATCCGATCGAAATGGCGATCTCCACAATGAAACGCCTGCTCCGCTCGATGGCCGAGCGAACCGTCGAAGGCCTGTTCATCGGAATCGACAAGGTCCTGCGTGCGGTGACACCCGACGACGCCATGGCGTTCATACGGCATTGTGGATACACCGCTACGACCCGATGAAATCGGCTCTAAAACGCCGACAGCGCGATAATTCAAGGAGATACGCACGCTCCAAATGTCTGCTCGAATCGGTTTGAAGTGGAGAGAGGGATGTCGGGGATCGGCCAGCCAGAGCCGGTAGGCCTTACGGGTAGCGTCCTGAATTTCACGTGGAAGTTCTACGAATAGCTGTTTGAACTTGGCGGTTCGGAACGACTTCACAACTCGTCCGGATTCAGCTCAGCCACATCTCCCGCGCGAATGGCTTCATCCACTTCCGCTACGAATCGATCAAGCGTAGAGGAAGAGCGGGAAAAAAGCTGCTCCCATCGTGCTTCATCCAGCACGTCGTCGAAATGGTCCGAAAGATATTTCGCCAATAACTCCTGCTCCTCTGGTGGTAGGGAGTCGATCCTTTGAACCACGTCCGCTGCGCGTTTTACCATAACGTCATCCTTTGCTACCGCATTATATCATGCGAACGCGGTTTGATAGCCATGAAACCGTGTGAGTCTGGCAAAAATAGTTAGTGAATACTAATCAAAATGCCGAAAAGTGTTCAGAAGTGTTCAGTTCTGTTCAGCCCAGATCAATCCCATCCCGTCGCAGCTCATCTTTCGTCGCCTCAGCCGCCACCGTACCCGGCGGAAATTGATAATCTCCCGGATCGTCGTACCCGGTGAGTTGCTCGCGCACTTTCACGATTGTGAACATACCCCCCATATCGATTGTTCCGAATTGCCCTTTGCCGCCCAGCATTGGAATGCTGTTCTTCGGCGCCGCCATCGACATTTCCGCCATCTCCTCCATCCCGTTAGTTCCCATCGTCATGTAATTGGAAAGGACTGGCTGCACAACTCGGTCGATCGCGACGGCATCAACGCCGATCATGTTCGGCACATTGTGTCCCATCTGATTCATCGTGTGATGGGTCATATGACAGTGCATGGGCCAGTCGCCGGGATTGTCGGCGATGAATTCAATTGCTCGCGTGCTGCCGACGGGAACCAGGACCGTATTGGCGGAGTAGCGGAGGTTTTCGGGGATCGATCCACCATCGGTTTCGACGAGAAATGTCTGAAATCCGTGCAGGTGGATCGGATGATGATCCATCGCGCCGAGATTTCCGAAGCGGATGCGAACCCGTTCGCCCAGCTTGGCGACGATCGGCTGTGTGGCTGGGTAAACCTTGCTGTTCATCGTCAGGATATTGAACTCGATCATTTCGGTCGTCACAGGCCGGCTCGTGCCAGGATCGATCCGCCACTCGCTGAGCATAATGACGTAATCGCGATCGGGCGGCGTCGTGCCGCGTCGCGCGGATGAACGATGAACATCCCCATGAGTCCCATCGCCTGCTGCGTCATCTCATCGAAGTGCGGGTGATACATGAACGTGCCAGGGTCGGGGACCGTGAATTCATAGCGGAAGGTCTGGCCCGGCGGGATGGCGGGCTGTGTGAGGCCATTGACGCCGTCCATGCCGTTGATGATTCGGATGCCGTGCCAATGAACGGTTGTCGGGGCCGGCAGACGGTTTGTGACGTAGATCCGAAGGCGATCCCCTTCGACAGCCTCGATCGTCGGACCCGGCGTGCGGCCGTTATATCCCCAGCAATGGGCCCGCAATCCGGGGGCGAATTCGTGCTCAATTTCTCCCGCGACCAGACTCATGACTTTGACGCCATCGACGATTTTGAACGGAAGCGTTGTGCCATTGGGCGTACAGGTTGGCGTGTAAGTCTGATTGGAGTCAGCCGGAGTGGGCGTGCTCGGCTTATTAGCGGGTGCGTCATCGGCGAAGACGCTCGGAACACGGCCGATGATCGCGGCCCCGCCCGCTAAAGCAGCCGCGCTGATCATTTCGCGTCGGGTCATCATGATGGGTCTCCATGTTTTTCCGGCTGGGTCGTTGGTGTCGCCGGTGGCAGGCGGCCTCCGAGCGCTTGTTCCAGTTCCGCTCGTGCAATCCAGTAATCTCGCAACGCCTCAATGTATTGCCGCGACGCGTCGATTTCTTCTTCTTTAGCCTGCAGGAGCTGAAAGACGCCGAGATACATGCCGTTGTATTGAAGCTCGGTTTGGTGAAAAACATCGCGCTCGATCGGAAGCACTTCGTCGCGGTACAGCAATACTTTTATGCGGGCGTTGAATAATTTCGTGCGGGCGACCCGCACTTGGGATTGCACATCGATCGCCAGGGCAAGACAACGCTGCTCGCTCTGTCGAAGCATCGCCTGCGCGCGGGAGACTTTGGCTTGGCCCTGATCGAACAGCGGAAGGGGAAATGACAATGTCGGGCCAATCCGCCATTGCCCATCCGTTTCCCGCTCGAATTCCGCGCCCAAATCGGTATCGCTGAAGAACCGGAAATCCGCAGCCATCCCCAATGCCTGAGCCTGCGCAAGCACGTTTTGCCGGGCAGCGGCCAAATCCTGTCGCTGTTGCAATGCCGCCGATTCCAACCCGCGATCGGAAATCTCAGTTGATGGAATTTCGGGAAGCGGCACGGCAGCCCATTGTATTTGTGCCGCCGACAGACCCATGCGTGCGGTGACTTTCTCGCGGGCCTCCGCGTTGGCCGCTTCCGCATCGGATAGTTCGATCTTGGCGCGAACGTCGTCGGCGCGTTCATTGGCAAAATCCAGGTCCGTCATATTTCCGACATCGTGCAGCTTTATCGCGGCATCAAGCGACGCCGCCGCGGCCTGCGCGGCCGTTCGACGAAGCTTGAGCATTTGCTCCGCAGCCTGATACACATAAAAATCAGCCCTGGTTTCCGCGGCAAGCGTCAACACTTCATTAGATACCATTGCCTTCGCCGCCTCAAACTGGTCAGCCGCGAATTTCTTCCTCGCCGGCAGAAGAGCGACATCCAGAAAATCTTCGGTCACGCCGATATCGAGATAGGTTCCGGCCGGGCGCGGTCCGGGAAACGCACGCCGAGGTCGAAGACAGGGTTCTTGAGCAGCCCCGCCTGCACCAGATCCGCCTGGGCGATTCCGAGATCCTCAAACGTCGCCTGGAGATGATGGTTATTGAGCAGCGCGATCTGAGCCGCCTGATCCGCATTCAATTGGACGTGAAGCATTTTTGCGACGGCCATCGCGACTTCTTGGTCGTCCGCGGTGCCGCAGTCCCATTGCACAACCAATCCCGTGCGATCGGAAACGAGTTGCCGCACGTCGCCATAGCCGGCGTCTTTTGGAGCGCTGTCACAGGCAGAGAGCAATCCAGCGCTCGCCAATGCGCACACAGACCAATAGATCAGGCGATTCATCGGAAAGACTTTCGCAAAAAACCGAATCTGCGTTATGGAGAGGTCGTGGACGGCGTGCCGTAGAGGAACATGCCGCCGTGTTCGGGTTCGCCCGGCTCGCGCACGGTTTTTTCGCAACCGATGGCCGCTGCAAGCAGAGCGATGACCGAAAGAGCGAGGAGCCAGCGGTGCATGGACGGGAGTCTAGCCGGAGCGGGGGAAATAATACAACGGTGGATTGGCGGTTTTTTAACGCTTGACGCGCAGTGCCTTTTCGACGGCGTCGCAAAGACGGCCGCAGATCAGTTCCTGGCTCAGAGATTGTTGCAGAACCGTCTGCGCGGTACGGCCCATGGATTGCAATTGACCTGAATTCATGCCATGAAGCCGGCGGATGGCATCGACGGCGCCATTGATGTCGCCGTGACGGATTTGCAGGCCGATTTCATGCTGATCCATCAGGTCGCTGATGTGCGAAGGACGCGGCCCGAGGAAAAGAATCGGCCGGGCGACCGCCATCGCACCGTAAATCTTGCAGGGGTGAATGATGCCGACCATTGGCTCGCCGAGGGAGACGATATGAACGTCCGCCGCGGAGAGAGAATATTTCAGGTCAGCCAGCGGCTGATACGGAAGCGAAATCGCGTTGGTCAGCTCGTGATTGCGAATGTACTCCTCAACCTGCTTTTTGGCGCTGCCGCCGCCGACAAACAGGAAACGGATGTCCGGCTCGGCCTTGAGGCGCACGATGGCATTCAGAATCGTCGTCAGCGGATTGCTCGGGCTGTGATTCCCGCTGTACATAATGACGAATTTGCCATTGAGCTTGTGGCGTGTTCGGAAAGGGTTGTCGCCCGAGATCTGCGCTTTGTCGGATGGCGACTCATGCGGCCAGGGCGGCAGGATGCACACCTTCAATCCGTGAATTTTGCGGCTGGCCAAACGCTCAGCCATGAAACGATCCAGCGCGATGACGAGCGAGCTTCGCTGCAGGATGAATTTGTTCGTCGCCTCGAGCATCCGGCAAATCCAGTCGGATTTCTTCAGCTTGCCAAGGGCAATGAGCTGATCGGGGTTGAGATCCATCGCCCAATAGACCGTCGGAACACGCCGAAACGCAGCGGCGATGCTCAGCGGCAGCCCAATCAGCGGCGGAGAAGTGCTGAAAAAAATCCCCGCGAGATTTGGCGTGAACATGACGGCGAAAAACGCCTGGATCATGAAGACTGCGGTGCCAAGCACGCGCAGCGGCATCGATTTTTTGCCGAAGGATGCGAACGGAAAGCGGCGAATCTCCGCGCCACCGATGGTTTCTTGCCGGGGATATTCAACCGTCGGGTCTTCATACCCTCGGGCGGAAGCGTAGACGCGGAGATTATATTTCTCGCCAGTCTGAAAGCGCCGGGCCAGTTCGACCGCGACGTCGGCCATGTGCTGGCCGACGCTGGCCGGGTCGGGAACGAAGACCTGGCTGACGATCAGAATCGTCTTGCGCTGGACCGGAATGGGAGGCATCGATCTCTTGATATCGCCGCTCAGGCGGATTTACGTTTGCTGGTCATCTGGTCGTAAATCCAGCGATAGGTTTTTTCCATGCCGACGCGCAGCTTCGTGTTCGGCTCCCAGCCCATGAGCTTTTTGATCAGCGTGTTGTCGCTGTTGCGGCCGTTGACGCCCTTGGGCGCCTTGAGGTTGTAACTGCGTTTGAGCTTGATGCCGGCGATCTCCTCGACGATGTCCACGAGCTGGTTGATGGAAACCAGTTCGCTGCTGCCGAGATTGATCGGCTCGATGATGTCGCTCGCAAGGAGGTCTTGAGTCCCCTTGAGGCAATCGGCGATGTACATGAACGAGCGGGTCTGATGGCCGTCGCCCCAGATTTCGATGTTGTGCTTGCCGGAGAGCTTGGCTTCGATGACCTTCCGGCAGATGGCGGCGGGGGCCTTTTCGCGGCCGCCGTCGTACGTGCCGTTGGGGCCGTAAACGTTGTGAAATCGAGCGACGCGCGTCTTGAGCCCGAAATCCTCGCGGAAATGGCGGCACATCCGCTCGCTGAAAAGCTTCTCCCAGCCGTAGCCGTCCTCGGGCTGGCCGGGATATGCATCCTCTTCCTTCAGCGCGGTGACATTCGGATCGCGCTGCTTGTCGCGCGTTGTAAACGCAGGCGCTGGAGGCGTAGAAATAGCGTTCGACGCCGCTGTCTTTCGCGGCCATGCAGAGGTGCGTGTTGATCAGCACGCTGAGCATGCAGAGACAGCGGTTATTTTCGATGAACCCCATGCCGCCCATGTCGGCAGCCAGGTTGTAAACAGTCTTCGCGTCCTTGAGCGATTTGTAGCAGGCGTCCTTCTCCTGCAAGTCGAGCTGGAGATTCTCCGCCTCGGGGAATCGCTGATACCACTCGCCGAATGGCTTGATATCGACGGCGCGG
This sequence comes from uncultured Phycisphaerales bacterium, assembly GCA_963773725.1. Lineage (GTDB taxonomy): Bacteria > Planctomycetota > Phycisphaerae > Tepidisphaerales > Tepidisphaeraceae > PALSA-1353. Next base: position 1,419,658 of record CAVZCA010000002.1, on the reverse strand, counting down.
ATATTTTTGTGTCCCTTGGCGGAGCAGATCGCTCACCAGGTGACCGCCGATAAATCCCCCTGCGCCACAGACAACGACTTTGTCTTTTAAATTTGCCATAGTTACCTCGTCCATCGTCCAAAATCGCCAGCTTCTATATGGTTGAAATGAAACTTACTCTTAGTGTTAAGGGTGCATTCGAGGAAAAGCAATAGTTATCGAACCTGACAAACGTCCATTAAGCCAGTTTTTTGAATCCATCGCTGTTTTTGGGATTTTTGGCTATCGTTGAGGATGGTGATCGCCATACGGCAAGAGGGGCTTTTTTGTCTAGCCCAAACATCAGGCTAACGTCAGTATTAATGTGCGCCATTGCCTCAGCTAATGAGGAGCGGGAAGATTTTCGTTTGCAGGCTTGATGACGACCGGATGGGTTGATTTGCCCGCTAATGTTCAAAGGAGCTCTTGAACCGCTGCAGGCCAAGTCTTTGCCGTTTCTTCATGATTTCTTCATCGCGCGCATTTGAAAAAACCTGAAATTTGCGGAGCATGAATTTGCCGGACAGCGACTCGCGTAATTGTCCGCTATGTCACCTCAATAAAAGGGCCTGCCTATGCCAAGCGCAAATCTTCAGCGAAGACTTCCGCCTTGAAATCCAAATGGACCAGGACGCCGATCTCGCAGCCGATGGAATATATCAATTCCATGGCAATTTCGTGACGACGGCGAGACGGTTGTTGCCGGTACCATTTATTTTCCCTATGCGGCGGGAGCAAGCACACCGCAACGGATACCTTCCACGTTAAATATGGCGTCTTCGAACGGCGAATGATATCGCAAACCCCCAGAAGAGGCTGTTAGCGTAGATCACCTGTTCACGCGAAGCATTAGGATTTATCAAATAACGTACTAGCACCATCGGAAATAAAAGTAATTCGCCGATGACGGAATTTTGGTCCAAGAAGAACACAGTTGCGACCAAGAAAGCCAAGCTCAGTCCGGACCCAACTACAATTCGACGCGTTAGACTTCCACGGTTTTCTCACTAAAGGCGAGCGCGTTTTCGTAATCTAAATAATGAGATTTGCTTTGTTTCTTGAGCACAATTTTACGCCTTCGGTCCAAAGATCCCAAAATTCGACTCATCAAAAGGGTCGAGACAGGGCAGGAGTCTTTGATTGGCCATACGCGTTATCGCCCATGCGGACGCATCTCCGTACGCCGGTGGGCTTTAAGCCTTTGCCGGTGCATAGTCACGCTCGGTCAGTTCGCCGCGATGGGATTCGTACCACTCGATCGTCGTTTTTAGACCTTCCTCCAGAGTTGTGTGTGCCATGAACCCAATCTCCTTTTTCGCCCGGCTCACATCCAGGCATCGGCGGGGCTGGCCGTCGGGCTTGGTGGGGTCCCAGATGATCTGGCCCTTGAAGCGGCTCAGGCGGGCGACCAGTTCGGTCAGATCCTTGATCGTGATTTCGCGGCCGCTGCCGAGGTTCATCGGTTCGGGAGAATCATATTTTCCAGCGAGCGGACGATTCCCTCGGCGCAGTCCTCGACGTAGAGAAATTCCCGGCTGGCTGAGCCGGTGCCCCAGGCGGTGATCTGCGCTCGCCGCGGAGGCGGGCTTCGACGCATTTGCGGATCAGCGCGGGAATGACGTGGCTGGAATGCAGATCGAAATTATCGCGCGGGCCGTAGAGATTCACCGGCAGCAGATAGATCGCGTTGAGGCCGTATTGCTGGCGATAGGCCTGGCACATGACCAGCAGCGCTTTCTTGGCGACGCCGTAGGGGGCGTTGGTCTCTTCGGGATATCCGTTCCACAGTTCGGCTTCGTGGAAGGGGACGGGCGTGAATTTCGGATAGGCGCAGATGGTGCCGACCTGCGACGAATTTTTTGATGCGTGCTGATCCGGGCCTGCTCGATGAGGTGCATGCCCATGGCGAGGTTGGCGAAGAAGAATCGGCCGGGGTTGTCGCGGTTGGCGCCGATGCCGCCGACTTCGGCGGCGAGGTGCAGCACGACGTCGGGGCGCTGCTCGGGTAAAGCCGCTGGACGTCGGCTTCGCTGGTGAGATCGAAATCTTTGCGGCGGGGGACGAAGATGTTCTTGATAGCCGCGGGCGCGGAGGTTCTCGATCGACGAAGCTGCCGAGAAAGCCGGCGCCGCCGGTGACGACGATGCGATCGTTGTGTGAGAGATGCTCATATTGCTTTCGTACTGCTCGGCCAGCATTCGTTCGCTGCCTGGCCAGTTGCCAGTCGGCTTCGGTCATCATCTTGGCCAGGGCTTTGAAAGTGATCTTAGGCTTCCAGCCGAGAAGGCGGCGGGCCTTGGCGGCATCGCCCAGCAGCAAATCGACCTCGGCGGGGCGGAAATAGCGCGGATCGACCTCGACATATTTTTGCCAGTCCAGTTTCGAGATAGCCGAACACTTCGTCGAGAAATTCGCGGACGCTGTGGGTTTCGCCGGTGGCGATGACGAAATCGTCCGGCTGTTCCTGCTGGAGCATGAGCCACATCGCCTCGACGTAATCGCCGGCAAATCCCCAGTCGCGCTTGGCGTCGAGATTGCCGAGATACAGTTTTTTCTGCAGTCCTTCCTTGATGCGGGTGGCGGCGCGGGTGATTTTGCGGGTGACAAATGTTTCGCCGCGGCGGGGGCTTTCGTGGTTGAAGAGAATGCCGTTGCAGGCGAACATGCCGTAGCTTTCGCGATAATTGACGGTTTGCCAGAAGCTGTAGACCTTGGCGCAGGCGTAGGGGCTGCGGGGATAGAAGGGGGTCGTTTCGGTTCTGCGGGCGTCTCGACGACCTTTGCCGTACATTTCGCTGCTGGAGGCCTGGTAAAAACGGATGGGCAGGCCGGTGTCGCGGATCGCTTCGAGAAGATTCATGGTGCCCAGGGCATCGACCGCGACGGTGTAAACGGGCTGATCGAAGCTGACGCGCACATGCGATTGTGCGCCGAGGTTGTAAACCTCATCGGGCTGCACGCGGGTGAGAATTTCGCGCAGGCCGATGCCGTCGACGAGATCGCCGTAATGAAGAAAAAGCCGGGCGCCGGGATCGTGGCGGATCGCGATAGAGATGCTCGATGCGGTCGGTGTTGAACGAGCTGCTGCGGCGGACGATGCCGTGAACGTCGTACCCCTTGTCGAGGAGCAACTCGGCGAGATAAGAGCCGTCCTGGCCGGTGATGCCGGTGATCAGGGCCGTCTTGCCCGCTTTGGATTGCATGAGTATGCTCCGAATGACTGCGACATCAAAAGTAAATTAGCGGCATATGAGCGGGGTTGCAATGATTGACGTGGAAATGAAATTTAACCGCCAAAACGCGAAGGCCAAGGAAGCGAAGAAAGAGAGAGCGGAATTTCTCTCGGTCTATCTTGGCGTCTCCGCGGCTTGGCGGGTGTACTGTTCTTGTTATTTGCCCTGTCATGTGGCGGGCCGGCGGTCGCGGATGATTCTGTCACCCGTGCCGTTTTATTATGCGAGCCGGGACGATTGTCGAGCCGCAGATCAGCAACGCTGATCGTTGGGGTCAATGAGAATGTCGGTCAGGCGGTGGTGTCGGGCGACCGGAAATATGTGACGCTGAACATCGACGCGAGTCTGATGGGCTCGGGCGGGGTTCGGCAATTTCAGTATCAGAAGGGGCGGCCTGGGTTTTGTGGGAAGTGCCGCTTCCTCGCACAATGCGCCTGAAGGCAGGGAATGGGATGACGCCGTCGATCGCGGCATCGCCAGGGGAAATCGCGCCGCCGGTCTCTGTGCTGGATAAGCTCGGCATGGTTTTGATTGCGCCTTTGGAAAGATAAATATGACACAGCATCAATCCGGCGCCGGTGATCCGGAGTCCGATCCGGAACGATCCGACCGCCAACGGTCCCGAGCAACCCGCGGAAAAGCCGAAGAAAAAAAAACGGCGGTGGATTTTGAAAACCCTCGCGGGGCTGGTTGTGCTGATCGTCTTGCTGGTCTTGCTCGCGCCGACGATCATCAGCATGGGGATTGTTCGCGAGATCGTCGTCGGGCAGATCAACAGCACCGCGCTGAACGGGAAGCTGCAGATCAAAGATTGGTCGTTCGGCTGGACGAGCGGGGTGCATATTGAAGGCAGTGCAACTCGATGATGCCAACAATGAGCATCTGCTTTCGGTGGCGGAAATCAACGCCGATTTCGTTCCTGAAGGCGGCGATGGGGAATATCGATCTGGGCGATGTCATCGTCAAGGGCGTGGATTTTAATGCGCGGATCGATTCGCAAGGGCAATTGAATTTCCTGCAGGCGATCAAGCCGAGCAATACACGCCGCCGAGCAATCAGCCATCCAAATTGCCGAACGTTAAGGGGACGATTCATCTCGAGCATGTGACGGGGACGTTTCAGGATGATGTGGACCAGGTGACGGTGGGGTTGTCCGCAGAATCGCCGCTGAACGTGACGGTCACGATCAAGGATATCAATCAGCCGATCGAAGACAGCGTCGATCTCGGGCTTCAACTGGAGGAAAAGAATCTGGTCAAGGTGAAGGTGGAGGGGACGGTTTCGGCGATTCAGAACAATCTGGTGGATATCGACCACCTGGCGGCGAATCAGACGATTGAATTGTCCGATGGGGATCTGGCGGCGGTTTCGCAGGTGTTGCATGCGTATGCATCTGAATCTGGACGTGACGGGGAAAATGAACGGCAAAATCACCGCGACCATCAACACGCTGGACAATATTTCGGCGGATGTGGGGATCGATTTCGACCGATCTGTCGGCGGAGCGGAAAGCAACTGGCGGGAGATACGGTTGCGATTTAGAGTTGCCAGTTTGGATTGAAGGCTTCGGTGATTTCGACCGGCGGGAAAAACGCGGCGATCAAGCTGGATTTGCCGATCACGGCCGCAGCCGAATGGATCGGCGGCAGGCGAATCATGTCACGGTTCATGCGGATGTTCCGCAAGATTCGCTGATGGGGACGGCGGATGTTTTCCAGGCGATTGCAGCGCATCTGACGAAGCGCCGGCACGGGACGACGGAGACGGTGGCGATTGCCGGTGCGGGCGATATCAAAATCTCCGCGGATTCGAATGTGGCCAATCTGGTGAGCCAGGCTTCCGCACTCATTCACCTGGAAAAAGGGACGAGCCTGACGAGCGGGCAATTGACGCATGAGACGACGATGACGCTGGCCAATGGTCAGGCTGTGATCGCGACCGAAACGCATTTGAAGAATTTCACTGGAACTAATGCCGGACATCCGGTTCAGTTGAGCAATATTGATATGACAGCGGGCGTGACGGCTGTCGGCGGGGCCATCGCCGGATCTTCACAATATCAAGCTGAGTCTTGCCAGTGCTTTCGCCAGCATGGAGGGCGGAGGCGAGACGCTTGGGAAAACGAATTTCCAGGGAACGAGCGATCTGAAAAATCTCCAGCAGCAATTGAGCCAGGTCGTCGATCTCGATTCGATGCTGCTTGCGCCGGCCGGTTCGCACGTATCGCTCGACGGCACGCTTACGTTCCACGCGCATACAGACGGCGACTTCACGGCAGCGGACAGCAAGGTCGCCGTCGGCGCGGATTTTAGCGCTAAGAATTTGAACATCAATATCCCCTGGCCGCTGGTCCGTGAACGAGCCCTCGTTCACCGCGACAATTGGCGGAAATTTACATCACACAGCTACGCAATTTGTGCAGGCTGTGCATGATCTGACGATCTCGGCGCAGTCGCCAGCGATCAAATTCCAGGCGGGCGCTGAAGTGAAGCTTGGCGGGAAATTCGGCGCGAGCATTCCATCATTTGCTATCTCGCAGGGAACTATCGATCTGCGCCTTGTGCAGGAGGAATTCGGCGGAGCGCTTTCGCTATTTGTTCCCGCGCCTAATCCCGATCAGATGCCGAATCTTCTGCAGCGGATTGCCGACAATTCCGTGCGGATCGGTTCCGGTAGCGTCACGATCTCCGGCAAGGGGGAATTCGATCAGGGCGGGTTTGGTTTTTCGCAGCCGCTGGGGATTCAGGTCCAGCCGACGGATTTGACCGTGACGGATGAACTCGGAACGGTGCAGACGGTTCATGTACCGGCGATGTCGCTCGTCGTTTCCGGAAGCGGATCAGTCAGCGATCAGAGCATTGCGACAGTTAAAAATCTGACCGTGATGGTGACCGTCGGAACAAACGACAGCCCGCTCTTTTCATCGCAGCTTTCAACCGATGCGATGATCGCGATCGCCAATCCGGATTCGCCAACGGGCACGGCCAAGCTGGCCGGCGGCGGAACAATGTCCGCTTCGCGAATCGAATTGAGCAAATGCCAGGGGGATTTGCCGGGATTGCAATCAGCGTTTGGGCCGCTCCTCCCGCTGGTGCTTCCGCAGTTGCCTTCCGCGCCGGCGGCACAGCCATCGGTCATACAACTGATCGCGCAAAATCTTTTGGTCTGCACGTCGGGAAAATTGTCCGCTTCGATGCTGGCTTCATGCGATGGGACGACGATCACGATCTCCCAGCCGCTGACTGTTTCGATCGCCAATCTTTCGCTCGAGCAGAAAGGGAGCAAGCCGATCGAGAACCAAACGCTGGCCGCGACGATTGGCGGATCTGTCTCCTTCGCCGACGGCCTGCATGCCAATTTGCAGACGCTTTCGCTGCAGGTGGGAGATCAGTTGAAGATCGTTGGCGATCCGCAGGCGCCGCTGGATGTGGCGCTGACGCAGGCGGGAACGATTGGGGCATCCGGATCGGTCCAGCTTGCCAACGCCGATTTGCCGAAGCTGCTGAATCTGGCGTCGCTCGTTTTGCCGCCGGAGCAAGTGGCATCGCTGAAGCAACTCACCGGCGGGCAGGTCAGCGGAGCGATTCGCTTTGAGCGCGCGGCGGATGCAACCAAGGCATCGGTGGATATTTCGATTAATTCGCTCACTATCGGACAAGTTCTGAACAATGAGACCGTTCATCTGGTAGCCGAAGCGACACTGGCGGGCGATTTCTCGGCGGTGCATAGCACATCATTGACCATCCAGAGTTCATTCGCCAAAAACATCAGCATCAGCAACGGCGAAATTGTTTTGATCACGCGAGAGGGAAATGTTCTCGTTCCCACTGGGCTGTTTGACAAGGTTCGATCCGTGGATGTGGAGGTTGACGATCTGGATTTGGCGAAGGTGGATGGGCTGGCTCATCTGCTGCAACCACCGCCGCCCGGTCCTGGTGAGAAGGATGTCGTAGTCTATGCATTGCCGGCCCAGATCACCGGCGGAACAGCTACGCTGAAGGTGAATGTCTCGCGCCAGGCCGATGCGACAACCGCTAATATCAGCCAAGTGCTGGTGCATGGCCTGGTTCTTAAAACCGGTCAACAGAGCTACACGTGGCCGAGCGATATCACCGCAAAGGTGCTGGCCGAAGTGGACACGCTTCCCGATGCCGACGGCCAAATGGCACTCCTCTCGCAATTAGCGCAAGTGTCGGTGACGGCATTGTCAGCGGACCTGGGCATCACCAAGATCGGCCTGACGGGCGACAAGCCAATCGTAGCCAGCGGCTTGGGCAATCTGGCGACGATGCTCATGCAGGGGGGAATTTCCGTGGATGGCGACGTCGAGCCGGCGGCGCGGCTGGCGGAAGTGTTCACCGCGGCTCCGCTCAACGCGTATCCATATAAGGGCCATTATCATTTCGATGAATCGGTCGCCAAGGACGCATCGCATCCGCGCCTGCACATCCTCGGCGGTGGGGCGATCACGCAGTTCCAGGCGTTTAACACGCCGCCGGCGGTGAAGGGACAACCGGTACCGGGGCCGCAGCTTGCGTTTTCGGAGGACAAGATATCAATCCATAACGGATTCGATCTCGATTTGGGGACTTATTCAGTCATCATCGATCCGGCGAATCCGATTTCGGTTTCGCTCGAATCGAACGGGGCGTCGCGGTGCAAATCACAGGAACGATTAGCGATTTGCCGCTGAAGCGGCAGATTCCCGCAGGCGATCCGGTGCGGATCCAGGCGAATTACGATCTGGCCAAGTTGTGGACTATCGTCAAGCCGCTGCTCTCGCCAAGCACGCAGCAAACGCTGGCGGATTTGACGATCACGGGACATCAGCAGCGGACGTTCACGATCTCCGGCAGCTATCCGGCCGACAAGCCGTTCAATGAAGCGGTCGCGATGATCAACGTCGGCGGGTACGTGACCATTGATAGCCTCTCGACACAGGGGATCACGATCCAGAAATTCGATCTGCCGCTCTATCTGACGGGCGGCGTGATGAGGACTGTCTATCCGGATCAGCCGGAAGGAAGCAACGCTCCCAAGCCCGCGACCTGCAACGAGGGCACGCTGGACATCGGAGTGATCAGTGCCGATTTACGGACTGACCCGATGCTGCTGTCGATGGATGCCGATCCCGCGCACCCGCATTACGTCCTTCGGGATGTGTCGCTGAATCCGGCTATGGCCAAATCGTTCCTGGGAAAAATCCTGAACAATCCGGCCTTTGCCAATGCCAACGAATCGCGCGGTCTGGTGAGCGTCTGGGTTCTGAAGTTGCAGAAGATTCCAATGAGCGACCTCGTGTTGCAAACTTCACCGCAGAATCAGGGGATCGCCCAGGTGCAGTATTCGGTGAAGCAGTTGCAGATCGGCAGCGAGTTGCTGGCCGTGTTCGGCAATTCATCGGTGTCGGCGGAGATCAACAACGCCGTCGTGAATATCCAGAACGGCCGGGCGACGGAGGACACGACCTTGATGATCGACGGGAACAAGCCACTGCGTATCACCGGCGTGGTTATCCTGGCGACGGAGCAGTTCGCGCCGATGACTGCTTATATTCCGTCCGCGCTATTTTCGCAGCTGGTGCCGGCGGATGCGCAGGGTATGTGCCGGATCAGGTGATTGTGCCGGTGAAGGGTGATATGAATCATCCGAAGCTGGATTTAACGCAGGCGATTGCGCAGACGGTGCAGCAGGGGGCGAAAAAGGCGGTGATCAACGGATTATTGCAGGGCCTCGGGGGACTTGGGAAGCACCACTGACCGCGAGTGTCAGGCCATCATCGCGGAAGATTCGGTGGGGCTCGGCCCCGGCAGAGTCATCCGGATGATCTCCAGCCGTTGGCAAAGCTCCTGCATGCTGGCCGGGCTCTGGATGGCGTGATCCGGACGCATTCCATCACCAGGTTGGAAAGATTTTCCGGAACCTTGGGGTTCAACTCGTGCGGCTGCGGGATCGCATCGGCGACGAGGAAGCTGTTCTGCGATTTCTTCAGCGTGAAGAGCGTCGGGAGCTTGGAGCCGCTGAGCAGCCAGTAGAACGTCGCGCCCAGATTGTAAATATCGGTCTGGACCGTCACCGGCTCGCAGCGAACCTGCTCGGGCGAAATGAAGTCCGGCGTGCCCTGGATGCGCTTCTTCACCGAGCCGATCGGGCAGGCCTGGCCGAGATCGATGATCTTCACCTTGCCGTCGACGGTGACCAGAATATTGTTCGGCTTTAGATCGCAGTGGACGAAATTCTGCTGGTGCAGGGCGGCCAGCGCGCTGGCGGTTTGGTGGAACACATCGACCAGCAAAGATACATATCCGTCGGCGGGCGCGATTTCGCAGCTTGTTCCTTCGACCAGTTCCATCACCAGCGCCGCTTCGGTGATCTTGCGCAAAAGCGTTTTGGTCAATTTCAGATCGATGCAGCGGCGAAGCGCGGGGTGCGTGGACCTTGGTGCCGATTTCAAATTCGTTGACGAGCTGCTCGACGAACCGCTGATCCTTTTCCCCTTTAACGGCCACGTGCTTGAGGGCATAGAGCTGATTCGTGCCGGGATCGCTGGCGGCATAGATCATGCTGCCGGCCCCTTCGCCGAGGAAGTCGATCACCTCGTAGCCGTAAAGGCTGCGTGGGACTGCACTTTCGAGAATGTTCAATCGACGAACTGCTCATTGCTGATATTCTTCCCCACGTATGTGGGACACTCAAAGGCCTTTGGATAATCCTGGACATATTCACGAAATCCCTTCCATCTCCCTATACGCTAAACCAATGATATTGTTGCTCATTCCGGCGATTTCCTTCCATAAAACCCATTTTGTGAATTAAAAACGGGCAGACTCTACGCCCCGTGCCCAGATTCCGTTCTATCGGGGCGCATCTTTTCGGCATTATAGGGCGTGATAGCAACCCCTATTCCAGTCTGGCTTTCATATCGCGGCATTTTCATGCGACAAAAGCCCAGGGATGCTATCCCCGGGCTTTGAATCGCCAGAGAGCCATGACTTCGCCTACTTCTTCCAGACCTTGGATTTGAAGTCGCTCAGCGCCTGCTTCAGCTTGGCCTCGAGGTCGGCGGTCAATTCCTTCTTGTCGGCCAGCTCGTTGCGCAGATCGGCGGCGCTGGCATCGACATAGTCGAGGAAGGCGGTCTGGAATTCCTGAACGCGGGCGAGCGGGACATCGTCGAGATATCCCTGCGTGCCGGCGTAGATGACCATGACTTCCTGCTCCACCGGCATCGGCTTGTACTGCGGCTGCTTGAGCAGTTCGACCAGCCGGGCACCGCGATCGAGCTGCGCTTGCGTGGCCTTGTCCAGTTCGGTGCCGAGCTGGGCGAAGGCTTCCAGTTCGCGATAGGCGGCCAGGTCGAGCCGCAGCGAGCCGGCGATCTTTTTCATCGCCTTGGTCTGGGCGTTGCCGCCGACGCGGCTGACGCTGATGCCGACGTTGATGGCCGGGCGGACGCCGGCGAAGAACAGGTCGGGCTCGAGATAAATCTGGCCGTCGGTGATGCTGATGACGTTGGTCGGGATGTAGGCCGAGACTTCGCCTTCCTGGGTTTCGATGATCGGCAGGGCGGTGAGCGCTGCCGCCGCCTTTTTCGTTGCTGAGCTTGACGGCGCGTTCGAGCAGTCGGCTGTGGAGATAGAACACGTCGCCGGGATAGGCCTCGCGGCCGGGCGGGCGGCGGAGCAGCAGCGAAAGCTGGCGATAGGCCGCGGCCTGCTTGGTCAAGATCGTCATAGACGCACAGCGTCGCCTCGCCCTTCCACATGAAATATTCGGCCATCGCGCAGCCGGCGTAGGGGGCGATGTATTGCAGCGGGGCGGGGTCGGCGGCGCCGGCGACGACGACGGTCGTGTATTCCATCGCGCCGTGGCTCTTGAGCACTTCCACGACCTGCCGGCGACGGTCGATTCCTTCTGGCCGATGGCGACGTAGAAGCATTTCACGCCCGTGCCTTTTTGATTGATGATCGTGTCGAGGGCGATGGCGGTCTTGCCGGTCTTGCGGTCGCCGATGATCAGCTCGCGCTGGCCGCGGCCGATGGGGATCATGCTGTCGATGGCCTTGATGCCGGTCTGCAGCGGCTCCTTCACCGGCTGACGCTCGGCGATGCCGGGGGCGACGATGTCCATCTTGCGGGTTTCGCTGGATGCGATCGGCCGGGCCGCCGTCGAGCGGCTGGCCCAGCGGATTGACCACGCGGCCGATGACGGCGTCGCCGACGGGCACTTCCAGCAGTCGGCCGGTGCTCTTGACGGTATCGCCTTCCTTGATGTCGAGATAGTCGCCGAAGATGACCGCGCCGATGGAGTCTTCTTCGAGGTTGAAGACCTGGCCCATGGCGCCGTTCTGGAATTCGAGCAGTTCGCCGGCCATGGCGTTGCGCAGGCCGTAGATGCGGGCGATGCCGTCGCCGACTTCGATGACGGTGCCGACTTCGTTGATCTGCAGCTGCTGCTCGAAGCCGGCGATTTCCTGCTTCAGGATGCTGGTGATTTCCGCGACGTTGATTGCCATTTGCCAATTCTCGTTTTCTCTGATTCGTAAACTCGGACCGGGCGCGCCAACAGCTTTCGCCGCATCGCCGCCAATTGGGCGCGGACGCTGCCGTCGATCAGCTGGTCCTGCACGCGAAGGATCATGCCGCCGATGATCGACGCATCGACATATTGATGCACGACGGCTCGCGTTTCAGGGCTTCGCTGACTTTCTGCCGCACCGCTTCCAGTTGCTCATCGTTGAGCCTGCTGGGCGACGGTGACATCCACTTCGATCTTGCCGTCTGCTGGTCGAGCAGATCGTCATACGCGCCGGCGATCGCGGGCAGGAATTGAGCCGGCCTTTTTCGTTGACCAGCCGAGGAAATTGCAGCATCAGCTTGGAGGCCCGGCCGTCGAAGACGCGGTGGAGCAGTTGGCCGCGCTCTTCGTTGCCGATGGCCGGATCGGCCAGACCTGCGCGAACAGTCGGGTTGGTGTCGATGATCTGCCGGAGGTCGCGCAGTTCCTCGCCGATCGCCTCGGCGTTGTTCGCTTCGTTGGCCAGCTCGAGCAGCGCCTGGGCGTAGGCGATGGCCAGGGGAGAATGGTGATTGTCCTTGTGCATGATCGCATCAGTTTTGTCCGACGTGTTTGAAGTTGCTTCGAGGCTCTGGTTGCACCAGATCGCGCTGATCGTCGGGATTGAGATTCCGGCGGATGATCTTCTCGGCGATCGCTGGTCGCCAGATTGGCGGTCTGCTCGTAGATCTCGGTCAGGGCCGTGCTGCTTGGCGGCTTCGATTTCCTTGGTGGCGCGTTCCTTGGCCTCCTCGGCTTCCTGCTGGGCTTGCATGCGGATGCTGGTGGCGATCTTCTCGGCGTCGGTCGGCGGCCTTGTCGAGAATGTCGCGAACCTTCTGCTCGGCCTCGGCGAGCCGGGCATCGTATTGCTCGGAGCGTCTCCTCGGCCTTGACGCGGGCGGCTTCGGCGTCGGCGATGTCCTTGCGGATGCGTTCCTCGCGGGCCTTGAGGCCGGCCAGCACGTTCTTCCAGGCGGTCTTGTAGAGAATGAATGCCACGACGAGGAAGATGCGCCAGGACCCAGAGCGGCCGAGCCGAGGTTCGAGGTCGATCAAGTCGCCGTCGGCGAGACAGGAATATTGGCTAGCATGATCGCCTGCGATCTCCGGAGAAAAAGCCGTCGCCGGCGGTTTGGCCCGGCGGCAGCGGTATTACAGACTGTGTGCGAGCACGAAAGCCAAGAATGATCGCGGCGAAGGCGACGCCTTCGACCAGCGCGGCGGCGATCAGCATGTTGGTGCCGATGCGGCCGGCGGCTTCGGGCTGACGGGCGATGCCTTCGCAGGCCTGTCCGCCGATCTGACCGATGCCGCGACCGGCGCCGATGACGGCCAGTCCCATGCCGATGGCCGCGCCGCCGATCGCCGACTCCCTTGTCGGAAATGAGCGGCGCCGTCTGCGCCAAAATATTCAACAGTCTGCATCACGAACTCCTTCCGGGATCTTGCCCGGACCGAATATGAATGCCGACGTTTTGTTTGGGAAGGCCCGGGTGTCGGCTGAACCGGGGAGGTCCGTCAGGAAATTTTAATGTTCAGGCGCCACCGCGCTGGCGATAAACAGCGTTGTCAAAAAAGTAAAGATATACGCCTGCAAAACGGCGACGAAAAGTTCCAGAAACTGAATCGCCAGATTGCAGAAGCCGAGCGGAACGCCGACCGCCAATTGTCCCCAGATCGACGGCGACCGCGACGATCAGGCTGATCAGCACCGCCAGCACCACGTGGCCGGCGACCATGTTGGCGAACAAACGCATGCAGAGCGCGAACGGCTTGATCACCGCGCCGACCAATTCCAGCACCAGCAGGAAAAGGAAGAACGGAACTCCAGCAACCATTTCGCCTTCGATTCGCCCGGCCGCGGGCGGAACGGATGCGGGGCGAAATTCCAGAGATAGAGCGGAATCGCCAGCAGGATCGCCATTGCCGGGCGTCAGCTTCTTGTGCTCGCTGGTCGATACTCATGGGCCGCGGCTTTTTCGTGCGGACCGGCGGATATTCGTCGTCGTGATAGTGCTGCGTCGGATTGACCAGCGCATCGGGATCGGCGGGGACATCGGCGGGCAACGCTTCGCCGCGCATGTGCTCCAGATCGTGGGCGGCTTCATGCGGCGGATGGCCGTTGCTGCTGTGTTCCTGGTGATGGCCGTGCTGGCCGTAGGTGCCGTCCATCAGGGAGCGGGCCATCGTGTCGATGCCGTGAAAGTGGATGAAGAAGAAAGCGCAGATCGCCAGCGTCGCCGTGGTGTTGATCGAGCCGGTGGCGGTGCCGCCGAGGTGCTCGACATGGCCGCCGGTAATGAGCTCGAAGAAATCCGCGAACGGAATGCACCCGAGCATGTTGCAGAAAGCGATGAAGAAAAAGACCGTCCAGAGGAACGGGACGAATTTGTCGGTGTGTTCCTTGAGCGCGGGGCGGAAGACTTCGAGGCGGAGAAATTCGAGGATCGATTCGAAGAAATTTTTTGCGCCGGTTGGAGCGGAGCTGTCGGGCTTCGGAAAAAGCGCGGGGAAAATCAGCAGCATCAGCCCGCCGGCGACCAGCGCCATGAGGCTTTGGTTGGTGAACCATGTCAGATGTTCCCCGAACATCGGGTGGGAGAGCACATGCTCCATCGGATCGACGGCAAGAATCGCGTTCATGCTAAGGTTCCATCCTGGCTAAGACCGGCCGTTGTCAGAAGCAAACGCCGCAGTTGCCACACGAGCGTGATCAGCGACACCCAGTATCCGAGCATCAGCCAGCACATGAAGGGCATCCGCACCGCGACGATGTGAATGGCCACCGCTGTGGCGGTCAGTGCGACAGCCGAGAATAAGTGAAGCACGGTTCCGACGAGGGCAAGTTGAAAGATTCCGACGGCATCCTTGCGACGACCCGCGAGAATCGGAAGAAGACCCATTGCTCCCGCGGCGGCGGCAATCACTCCGGCGGTTAAGGAATCAATTGGATTAATGCGCACGCCGCAAATCGCGAAAACCAATGTTGGCACGGCCAAAACCGTCGCAACAATCAGGAGCATAATCAGGAGAGATTTCATTTCCGTCAGCCGCGGATGATTTAGTGCGGCTAATCCTTGTTCGCTTTGATCGCTGCCTTGATCAACATGTACATGCCGGCTGATAAACCTAAAACGATTCCGATCAGAAGGCCCCAGGGGTCGCTATGCAATTTGCGATCCACCCAGATTCCGATCACGGCTCCCAAAGCGGCGCCGACGCCGATTTCCAATCCAAGGGTGGCCAGCTTACCCAGGTTGGAATCATCATCCTGCTTGGCCATGGAATGCTCCGCAGGAGACTTTGTGATATTTTGCACAAAGTCAATTCGCTCGCAAGTCTCACCCGTTCCAAAACGGGCCGGTAAAGTAGTTATGCCGAAGGATTTGGTCAAGGAGCTTTTGGTTAAGGAGCTGTTGAGGGCTTCGTTGTAGCCTTGGCCTCTATCAATCCGATTGGCCAGTTGCCGCTAAGGGTTCTGGTCTGGCTTGTGGATGCCGTCCATGCCACAACGCTCGGATGGCCATTGGCGTCCGGAGCGATTAGGGTCAATTCATTGCCGATTCGCCAGACCGGAACGGTCGTCAATCCGCCGTTCACCGGCTTATCCTGCACAAAGTTGACGGTTCCTTTTGTCAGATCGACGACCGAGACTTTTCCGGAATTATCGGGAATCGAGATGAGCGTCTCATCCGGACTGACTTCAAAATACGGTGCGGAGTTGCCGATGGTCGTCGAAAAATCGGCGCTCAGCAGGCGGGAGACCGTCAGTTGCTTAGATGGATCGATCACAAATAATTCCGCTCGCGCGGGCATGTCCCCGTTGGTCGCTGGTAACGTGACGCCGGCCGTCAGGAAAATCATGCGTCCATCCTTCAAACATCTCACCCGCGTCAGGCTCGAATACAACAAAGCAGCCAGGTCTTTGGGCTCCTTGATTTGAGTGGCCAAATTCCCCTCATCGTCAACCACATCCACTCGGCTGAGCGAGCCAAGCTGCATGTCTTCTTTTTGCATGTCCGGAGTGATGGCACGTGTGAAGACCACGCTATGCCCATCCGGCGTCCAATCCGGATAGCAGGCCGCCGCATCGCTGATCTGAAGCGGAGGGCGTTTGGCATCGGTCGATATCGCGTACAAATTGCAGACGTGATCGTTTCGCCCACTGGTCACGACCAGCGCCGCGTTGCCTATTGGCGACACGCGCAGCTCTTGTACGCCATTCAGCGTCGTCATGAGCGTTGTCCCCGCCGCGGGACCGGATGGGCTCACGTCGCAAATCTGAACGAACATTACCGGCTGGATGAGATCACCCAATTCCTTCCATCGCGGCGCGGGGATTTTGTCTTGCAGGGCCTTGTCCGCGTGGTCGCGCAAATAGAGACCGATCGCCAGGGCAAATGAATCGTCAAAATGCGTGTCGAGCTTCGCCAGCTTTTCCTGCTGCTTGAACGCGTCCGTAAAATTCTGCCAGGTTCCGGCATTGGGCGCTGTCCAGTCATATGTCATCAGCGCATCGCGGGCGTGGTTACTGGCGTCGGCGATCGTCTTGATTTCATCAGCGGACAGATAAGGCACCAGCGCGTTCCAGGTTGGCTCCAATTCCTTCCTCGCTATGAGGAGGCGTTTGGAATCGCCAAACCACGTCGCGACCTCGACCCCTTCAACGACGCCCGGCAGCAAATTTCCATGCGCATCGGCAATCCGAAGCCCATCGTCGCTGATCACCGTCATCCATTTTCCATCCGGCGACCATTCGTATCGTTTGGCAACACAGCCGGCCAAGATGATCGCGATCGCCGTCCAGGTAAGCCATCTCCAATGTTTCATTGCATGCCTCCGATTTGGGGCTGAGTGACGGGTGAAGACCATCGCCATTGAGGCTGGTCAGCATGTTTGGATTCCAGAGCGGCGGCGACCAGACGATTTGAAGACCAGATATCGGATACCCCCCCAGCCGTGGGCACGACTGGAGGCGGGCTCGTCACCTGCGAAATCACGGCAGGGCCGGCCGAAGGTTGCGCGGCGTGGAGATAGAATCCGATCCCGATCCCAAATAAGAGCGCCGCGGCCGCTGAAAACACCATTGCGCCCGCGCTGAAATCGCAGACGCGCATCGCACTGCGGGAAGATCGGAATCGCCTCCGGCATTCGCGGCTGAAGGGCTTCGCGCGTATGAGGGCCAGTCGCTCCCATTGCTGCCGCTGCTGTTCATGGCCCTTATCCGCGCAGTACGCCGCCAGGAGTTCACTGACATCCGGCGGCAACGCGCCGAGGCTGTCATCGATCATGAGTCGTTCGAGGGTTTGTTCGTTCATGGCTTGCGCTCCGATTGTTTTTCCGCGTCGAGAATTTCCCGCAGTTTTTTCATCGCGGCATGCAGGCGTGATCGCACGGTGCCCACGGGAATCTGCATCACCTGCGCGATCTCCTCGTAACTCAATTGCTCGCGCAGCCGCAACTCGATCGTTTCACGCAGGATTTCCGGCAGGGAGGTAATGGCGTCGGACATCGCCTCGATTTGTGGATCCCGCACTTTGCTGCTTTGAGGCGCATCATCAAGAGGATCGGTGGGGCGGTGCTTCCGGGCCGCGGTCAGCCCGACATGCCGGGCAATTCCGAAGAGCCATGCCCGCGGCGAATCCGCCTCGGTCAAACGATCCTGATGCCGGATTGCCTGCACGAAGGTTTCATGCAGCAGATCTTCCGCGGCGGCCCATCGACCAAAGCCGCGTCGAAGGTACGAGATCAGGTCAGGTCCATGGGCACGATAAAGGTGTTCGATGTCTCGTGTGCTCACGGGGCCCTTATTCTAAAGAGAACGTCGCACCAGAGGGATGAAAAGTTCGTTTCGCATTTTATTTCAGAAAACGGCCCAATTTTGATCAGTCAGGGTTTTCTTTTACACTCTCGTTCGATGAGTGAAACGGTTTGGCGGAGATGGGTGGTCGGGGGACTGCTTATTTTGTCGATTGGGATTTTCGGGGTTGGGATCAATTGGGGTTTGCCATCGCACGAAATCGATCCGATCCTGTTCGGCTCCGGAGCGAATTCCGCGATGAATTCAGTCCAGACCTATCGCCTCACCGGCGCTGGCATCGATCGGCTCGCGGGAGATTGGGACGAAACCGGCAATGTCGCCGCGGATGTGGCCCTGCATCCCATCGGTGACCGGTCGCAGCCGGTGACGCTGATTCGAAACCTTCACGAAACCACCGCCGAGGAACTGATCGGTCAGGGAGATCAGAAATTGGCCGGCCTTATGGCGGCAGCCAAAGCGGACGATCGGCATTTTGCTTTGGCGAGCCAGAGCGGAGATGACGAGAAAAAGGAGGAAGCCAGCAGCCGGGCGCTCAAAGCCCATCGGGCCGTTTACGAATATCTCACGGCATATAACCAGCAGCATTTTCCGGGTCTGGCTGATGCAATAAAGCAGGATGCCGTGAGCCGGGCCAGAATTCTGCGGCGGTATCGGCTATACAGCTATCAGCCGGATGAAATGATTACCTTCCGGCGCTGGCGATGATGCATCCGGGGCAATTGGATTTTGATCCAAAGTTGTATCAATACGGCGGCCTGTGGATTTATCCGGTTGGCGCAATCCTCAAAGCAGCTTCCCTCGTCAACTATGTAACACTCAGCGGCGACAGGGCATATTACGTCGATTCGCCGGAGATCATTCGGGAAATTTTATATCCTGGCCCGGGCGTATTCGGCGGTGTGGGGATTGGTGGCGATGCTCGCCGTCTTCGCCCTCGTGCGGCGAGTGGCAGTGGGATTGCTCCTGCCAGCGGCGGCGGCGATTTGCTTTGTCTGCATGCCGGTGGCGGTGGATCTGGCTCATGAAGCAAAGCCGCATTTGGCCGGGACGGCGATTCTGCTGCTGGCGATTTTGGCTGCGGGGAAATATGTCGAGACGGGCCGCTGGAAGTGGATTGTCTGGACGGCGATTGCCTGCGGGGCCGCTGCGGGGATGGTGTTGTCTGGCGTAGTAAGTCTGGCGGTTCTGCCGTTCATGTCGATTTTGCGGAAGGATCGTGTAGGACGATTCGTGGCCGTTTGCTTCGTCGGCGTCTTGATCGCGGCGGGTGTTTATTTTGTTTCCAATCCGTATGTCGCGATTCATCTGATTCATAATCGGGAAGTCCTCGATTCGAATTTCGCTAACACACGCGCGATGTATACGATTGGGCCGATTGGGCCGAGCCTGATAAACGCCGCTCGCCTTGTCGCGATCGGAATGTCGTGGCCGCTGGCGATAGTTGGCGTGATCGGGTTGCTGCTGATGAGGAAAAGCGAAGGCTGGCTGCTCGGCCCGGTGGCCGTCATCGTTCTCGCTCAGTTTACGTTATATGCCTGGAACAAACCGGGAGAATACGCGCGATTTGCGCTCTTCGCTGACGTGGCTTTGATGCTGGCGGCTTTTCTGGCGATGGCTCGATTTGTTCGGCCGGTGGCGGCACGTGCGGCTGTATCCATGCTGCTGATCGCATCCGCTTGCATTTATTCATTCGCATACGAGCGGGGATTCTGGCGAGACTCATTGCCAGATGATTCGCGAATGCGAGCTGCCGCGGCAATCGACGCGAGGCTAACGGATTCAAAAGAACCCCAAAACCTTTACGTCTTGAACGAGCCGGCCCCCTATTGCCTTCCGGCGGTGAATCTGTTTCGCTGGCATTTGGTTCTTTTGCCCCTGAATGGAGAGGCCCCTGATGCAGGAACTTTAGTTCGGGCCGTCGATCAAATGGAGGTTCTCGATCCCAGCGCGACGCCCATCAGTTGGGCCGACAAATCGGTTTCGAGGTAGTCGCGACGGGCGGGAAGTGATATCTTTCCGTCCATGCAAGGAGTCACCGCTGCGGTCGTAGCGTTCATCTTTCTCTGCCTGGCGATGCCGTCGCTCGTTAAAAACAAGAATCAATACTACATCGCTTTGATAGCAACCATTGGCGTCATCTTTTTCGACGCGGTCGCTCATATGTTCCCGGAAACCGCGCCGCTCCACGGGCCGTCTTTTACGTATTGGCCGCTTTGGCTCAGGTCATCGCCATCATCATGCTCGTCCTTTCGACCGGTGGATTAACATTCCGTGAACTGGGCGGCGACATGATCGAAGTCCTTCGCCGGGGAGAGACCGAGAAGGAAATCATCATTCCCCTCAGCGACGAAGCGAAGCGGAAAATTCAGGCGACTCAAGCCGCCGAGGCCGCAGCTCACCGTCGGGCGGCTCGGGGGGAAAAAGAGCCGGAAGTTTTCAAGATTGATGATCCGGCCATGAAATCGCCCCCTCCGCCCTCCGCCCCTAAGCCGGATGCCACCGGCCCCTTACCGTTGGATTAGGACACCGGGTTTGGAACTGAACGTGATCTGACCGTACAATGATTGGTCTGTGAGCGTCCCGGGCGGAGCCGGTGTCGCAAGATGAGTTTATTGGTTCGAGGAGTGTCGATGCCGCTAGCCGCTCTGGCCGTGATTCAACTTGGGGGATATGTCAACCCGTGGAAGGTCGGGGATCATCCTGGTCTTGCTGATCGTCTGGGTGAAGCTGCTGACATGGATCGATAAAGACTCGGTCGAAGCCCGGCTCAATCGCGAGTTCGTCAATAGCATGATGTTGGCCGGGTTCGCCGGGGGATATCTCTTATTCTTTCTATTGCCGGGTTTTGGACTCGCGATTGGGGTACTGGTCGGCCTGTTTGCCGTCGATATCGGCGTGTATCTCTTCATGCGGTCGCGCACGATCGGGCTCGGCGACCTCAGAACGCAATTCATTGACTGGTGGAACGGCCTGCTAAGAACGGGGAGGAAGAAACAAGTCAAAGCCGTGGTTGGCGAGGTTCTGATCATGGACAAGAACGGCGCGGCCGAGCGCTCCGCCGGCCGATCGACACGCCTGAGTTTGTTCAATACGAGGCGGCACAACTATTCCTCACCAAGCCGCTGCGGCTTGGGGCGGAGCGCATTGGATTTGATCGCGGGCGAGCCGACGGTCATCAACTATCACGTCGATGGGATGAAATACGACGGGGAGGCGATGGACCGCAACAAGGCCGGGGCGGCGGTGCAATATCTCAAGGACAGTGGCGGGGCTGGACATGAACGAGCGGCGAAAGCCGCAGACCGGGCACTTTCAAGGCGCCTGATGGACGGGAAGAAATACACGATCCAGATCACCTCGTTCGGCAGCGCATCAGGGCGAATCCGTTCGGCTGATGACCAATCCAAAGGACCGGCAGAATTTCAAGCTGGAAGCGATGGGGTTCAGCGAAGACCAGCTTGCGACGATCAAGCGCAATGCAAGGAAGGCGGCGGCCTTGTGTTACTGCGGCGCCTGCGCGGACAAGGGCTGACGAGCCTGTGTTATGCGATGGTTCGCGATCACGATGCGTTTTTGTTCACGTTCACACGATTGAGCGAGGCCCGGAATTCGATCATGGAAGGCATCACGCAGAATGCCCTGGCCGCGAATGCTTCGCCGGCCGAGGAAGCCAAGCAGATGAATTGGGTCGTCAGCCAGGAACCGGATGTGCTGCTGGTGACTTCGGTGGAAGAATCCGAAAGGCGCAGGACCTGGCGAATATTCAGCCGATCGGCGACGGCGGGTTTATGTCGGCATGCGGGCAGGCAACACGCTGGATGCGCTCAAGCAGTGGCGAAAGCTGGTCGGCGATGACTCGCTGGCGATGAAAAATCTGAAGATGATCATCGTCGGCCGGCTGGTGCGGCGGCTCTGCTCGGCGTGCAAGGTCGGATATACGCCCGATCCCAACACTCTCAAAAAACTCAACATGAATCCCGACGTGGTTGGCAAGCTGTATCAAGCCCGCAAGGAGCCGATGCGCGATGCCAAAGGAAATGCCGTTCCCTGCACGTTCTGCAATGATCTGGCGTTCAAGGGCCGGTTTGGGATTTACGAGGTGATGATCATCGACGATGAAATTCGCAACGTGATCAAGGCCGGCGGAGCCGATACCCAGATCAAGCAGGCCCAGCGAAAGCAGCGTAGCCGGTTCGCTGCAGGAAGTGGCGCTGGCGCAGGTGCAGGCCGGCGAGACAAGCGTCGAGGAAGTGCTGCGGGTGCTGAAGCACGATTCGGAATCGGGCGGCTCAACATCATCACGGTCGCGGGGCAGTTCTCCGCCCGCGCCGCCAAGCGGTTCGCCTCCGCGCGACGGCGCCGCCATCGTCGCGCGGCACGGCTCCTCCAGCCCCAGCGCGCGGGCGCTCAGCCCAGCCCCGGCAAGCCGGACCCTAAAAGTGTGCAGTAGTTGGCGTGCGCGGCTCGAATGACATTCAGCGAGTGAAGTTATGATTCTCAGTTTACTCCTATTCGCCCTCTGCGCGATTATCGCGTTTTTCCAGTACATCCAGGGGATCTTTTCCGCCACGCTTTCCGCCATCCTTGCCACCATTGCGGCGGCCGTGGCGCTGGGCTGGTATGAGCAGGTCGCTCCGCTCCTCTTCAACATCAAGTTCTACGATCAGGCCGCGTCGATTTCGCTGGTCGTGCTGTTTGCCGTCACCTATTTCATTCCGCGGCTGATCTGCGATTCATTTATTCCTGGCAACGTTCGCGTTCCGTTCATCGTCGATAAAGTCGGGGCGGCGGTGATGGGGATTATCGCCGGGCTGATGAGCACGGGCATCGTCGCGGTGGCGACCGATGCGCTGCCGTTTGGACCGACGGTTGCCACGTATTCCCGCTTCGATGTCTCCGACAAGTCGGGGCAGTACATGGGCAAGTTCGGCCAGATGCAGGACACCGATATTCATGACGTGGTCACTGTCGATAAGATCGACCCGAAAATGCGGATCATCTCTGGATCAGGCAGGATGATTTCGTGGTGGGGCTTGAAAACAAGGTGACAGGCTCGGGTTCGCTTGGGACGGATCAATCATTTGCCGCGATTCATCCGGATTTGGTAGATGAACTGTACGGCCAGCGCCTCGGCGTTCAGACCGGGGCGAAACATACCGCGGTTTCAACCGAGCAGAATCACAATGTGGATGTCACCGGCGTTTATACGCCTCTCCATGCGTTGCCGCAGATTGACGGCGAGATCAAGCAGATGCGCACTGATCTGGCCATCAATGATACGACCCTCAAGATCGAGCCGGACCAGATTGCCCTGGTGGTCCGCATGACAGTCTCCGGCAAACAGCTTGCCGACGAGATTGATAACCTCCTGCGTTTTTCGGCAGGCGATGTGCGGCTGGTGGTAGGCGAGCCGGAGAACGGCGTCCCGTTCAAGGATTACAATCCCGTCGCCACGCTGGATGGCAAAGGGGTCGCGGTCGCCTGCAGGCTGGATGATTATCTCATCGCCGATATGAGTACCGGGTCGCATACTTTCGATTTTGTGTTTGTCGTCGATCGCGATCACGTGATGAGCGGCGAGGAATCCAAGCCGCCATTTCATTTGCCGCAGGGAGCTTTCGTCGAATTCAAGCGCTACAGCGTCGTCGATCTCTCGGGCAAGACGGTTGAATTCGGGCCGCCCCCCAATCCGGACAAGGTCGGCATGCTTCGCAAGGCCGGTGTGAAGCTCCAATTGGACAAGACCGAAGGAATCTGGAGTGGCGGCGCGGCCTGGTCGGCGCCTTCCGCCGGCAGCCCAAAGCTCGCAGAGTCCATCATCCGGCAATACCGCGGCCCCGGGCGATTCGCATATCCTCGGTGATTCCGGGCTTGGCTATGGAGGTATTGAAACCTCAAGCAAGCTGGTGGACCCGATTAATGCCGGCACCGGCAACGATGCTGGAACGGTACAGCTTCCCAATGGCGTCAGCGGAGAACTGGAGCATCGAAAATGGCGCCGGCTGAGCGTCACCAGCGACACGCCGATCAAGCAACTCGGCACGCCGGTCGATGACAACATTCAGGAGCTCGCGGTCGATCCGAACAATGTCCTGGTGCAGGTGCATTTGGCCCCGCCGACGGCAGGGTCGGCGAGCGACATGTGGGCATGGACGCGGCGGGTGTCGGATTTCGAACTCGCCGACGCGACTGATCATACCTACAAATGCGTTGGGGCCTGGGCGACCGTGCAGGTTCGGGCCGAACATTATCTCGTCTGCAACTACATGAATTTTGACGACAAGAACCATCTGGAGCCGCTTGCCACGGGCAAGGGACGGCCGGTGGATGTGTGGCTGGCATTTGAAGTTCCGGCGGGAACGCTGATTACCGATCTCAAATTCAGCGGCAGCGTCGTGATGGATAATCTGAATATGAAAGCGGAGTGAGCTTACGCTCCTCGCTTGCCCAGTCTGAGATTGCACCCCACGCGCTCGCTCACTTCGTTCCATTTCTGAATTGTCGCTTCCCCCAAATCCACACCGGCCCGGAAGGCGAGAATATCGAGATACGTCTGCACGTCCGCGAGTTCCCTGGCCAGATGTGGACGCGCCTCTTCCAGGGTAATGTCGCCGCGCTCGATCTTTTTAATGATGTTGGCGGCTTCCCCGAGCTCTCCACAGACCGCATTGCTCCACTGCTAAGCACCAATCAGACCCATCGGCTTTAGGATGGGCTGGCTTACCGAGTCGATTCTTAAACTGTGGAATCCTCGCGACGTTCGCCTCGCGAAGCTCGTCAAATGTCAGTCGATTGCTCATGGTTTCCTCTCGGGTGACTCGAATAGGTTATTGCTTTTATTATTCCGATCCCGCGTAAATATATAGCGAGCCATCCAGAACGGTGATCGGCGGATGTTTCTGAAGTGAATCGAGCAGCGGCTGATAAAGCTTGCGGAACCCCGGCTGGGTCAATGCGACCGCGCTGAAAACAAAGACCGGCGGCTGGCGCGTCGCGACGATCTGATCCGCCGGTGCGTCACTGGCGGTCATGTCCATGTAATGAATGCCGTAATATCGTGGGTCGCCGCTTCCCCAGTAGCAGAGATACATCTGGCGGTCGGAATTCCGGCGTTGCCACTCCGCGAGGTCGGGCAGGTCCTGGCCCCAATCGATGTTGGATTCGCTAAGCAGCCGCAGGCCGCCGCGTGACCCGCCCGCGGCGATATTGAAGAACGGAATGTAATTCGGGAAGGCGGAGTAAGTCTCAACTCCAAGGGCGAGAAGAAAGACGGCGGCGATCACCGCGACTGGTTTGCCAAATCGTTGGTATGTGACTGACGTTGCCACGCCGAGCAGAATGAACAAAAAAGGATAAATGGGAAAAACGTGGCGAATGCCGACATCAACCTTGGAACTCATCGCGTAGGAGAGATAAAGCAGCGGGGGGACGGCGATGACCGCCAGCGTCCAGACGCCCACGGAATCAAGCCGGCGTTTTTGAACCGCGAGAATAATCAGGCCGATTCCCAGCCCAATCAAAGTCACCAGCGGCGTTTTGAACGTCATTGCCAGCGGAAAGTAATACCACCATCCGACAACCGACGATTCCCCACACAAAAACGCGACGCGTCCTCGCGACCATGCGAATACGCCGAGCAGGCCGCTCAGGCAACTTTGCGGCAGCAGGTGGTGTGCATTGGCCGCGAGCAGAATCCGAACGGAAGCGGGCGGCTTCCAGGCGCTTACGAAATCCCGAACAGCCTGCGGCGGAATATTGAACGGATCGCCGCTTTGAGCGAGACATTCATGTGCCGCGCAGGTTTCAAGCTCGCTTTGAAAATTGAACGATTCACTCGGATCGTTCGTCGGAGCGAAACGAAAACCATAACACGCCCAGATAAGCCCCCAGCAGATCAGCAGCGAGCAAAGCAAAATGGCTCCTGCGCCTGCTGCTCGGCGCCAGCGCGTGCCGGCAATCCATGGGCCGATGGTCCACGGCGCGGGAAGAATAGATCGAAGCAAAAGCAGCAGACCCAGAATCGGGATGCCAAGCATTCCCGAGAATTTCGTCATCACGGTTGCAGCCAGAGCCAGTGCCAGCAATGTCAGGCGAGAAAACGTTGCCCGTTCCCCTGCAAGCCACGCCATCCCCATCAACCAGAGGAATGCGAGGGCGACGGGAACATCGTTCTTGATCAGCGGCGTATGGGCCAGAAAATTGGGATCGAGACAGAAGAACGCGGTCGCGACCATAGCCGCCACGGGGCCAGCGATTCGCCACGCCCACCAGGCGATCATCGCGCCCAGAATAGCGCCGAGGAGAATCATTCTCGCCCGCGTGCGACGGAGCAGCGCGGTCGCATCAACCCCCGGCGTGGAATAGAGCGCTTCCGAAGCCAGCGGCCCCTCCACATGCGAATCCTGCAATAATTGCGGCCACCTCGGCGAGTGAACCTGCGCTTCAAAATCATCTTTACCTGTTGCGAGGCCAACGTAGTATTTCCAGAGCGGCGGATTCTCCGGATCAGTACGGAAATCATGAAGATGCGTGCAAGCCCATGCGCTGAACAGCGAGACGGGCTCATCCGTTGTCGCGGATTCGTGAAGAGATGCCAGCCACGCCGTCGATGAAAAGCCGGCGATCAGAAAAATACAAACCACCAGCGGGAACATCGGCCGCGACCGATTTTTCTGACGAGACTGAGCAGATTGATTCGGAATTGGATTATTAGATCGCGTTGCCTGGCTCATGAAGATGGGAAAGAGCCATCCGATTTTCTAATAGGTCGGCAAAGCGTGAAGCCGTTGGCGGATCTCATCCATCGAGCCGCCCGTGCTCCCGTCGTTGGATTTGCCTTCCTGCTGTTGCTCCGTCCGCTGCGCTTTCTGGCTCTGCTGTGCGGTGACGGTTGGCGACGGAGCCTGCTGAGGCGTCGGCGCGACTGGGTTTTAACAACCGGAAGCGTGAGTTGCTGTTCACCACGCTGGACAATCATTTGACCCTGCTGTGTGTAAGCATCCCAGATGGCGTCCTTGCCCGCTCGATCATCGTTCAGGCCAGCCATATCAGTCCGGACGGTATGCCCATCGATGCAGGCGAGAATCACATCATCCTTCTGCAGGCCGAAGTAATGGGCCAGCGGACTGTCGGGGGTTAGTTGCGTGACCTGGAGATCCTGGAGCTTGCCGTCGCTGCGGGTGTCGGCGAAGACGGAATAAGTCGTCTCGATGTTATTCCCGTTTTCATCTCGGCCGGAAACTTGCTGGATCGCGGTCGAGGCCTGCTGGGATGCGTGGATGGCAGCCTGATCGTAGGGAAGCTCTGCCTTCCCCATGATCCAAACAATCACCCCGATCGTCACCAGCAGCCCGCCTAATCCGAAGGCCATTCGCATAAGATGCCTCTTGTGAGATAAATCATTTTATATCCGTTCTACCGGCAGGAGAAATGGGAAAGCAAAATTTTTCAACATCCTTTTTGCCGGCTGGCGCGTCCAAAGTGGTGGTCTGATCATGTAAGAACAAGCACAGACAGGAGAATCATGCGGGCGTTTGAATGGCTGATAGCGGGTTATATGCTCGTAAATAGCGGGATTTTGGCCCTCGCGGCGGATTTGCCCCCCACGCAGCCTTCCGCTGCTGAGGAAATGAATCGCTTTGCGACGGACTTGTACGGGCGGCTCTCCGCTGGACAGGGGAATTTGATCTATTCGCCGCTCAGCGTTCATGCCGCCCTGATGATGACCGCCGCCGGAGCCCGCGGCGAAACGGCTGCCCAGATGTCCAAAGTCCTGGGCGTGCCCGATCTTTCCTCGCCGCAGGCTCATGCCGCCGAATCGCTTTTGCTCGCGCAGCTTCAAAACTCGGATCAGGATTTTCAGCTTCACATCGCCAGCGCGCTGTGGCGCAAGAGGGGTTTAAATGTCTGCCGGCATTTCAGAATTTAATGCGGAATGATTATCACACGGACATCCTGGGAATCGATTTCCGCGATCCATCGCGCCGAGCAAAGCGATCAACGATTGGGTAAGCCATCAGACCGAAGGAAAGATCGCGGAGCTTTTCTCGCCGGCCACTCTTCAGCCCGACGCGCGAATGGTGCTGGCGAACGCTATCTATTTCAAGGCGGATTGGCTGTCGCCATTTTCGCCGGATCATACACACGACGGAAATTTCCATGTCGCGGGAAATGCCAATCCATCGCAAAGGCCCATGATGCGACAAAGCGGCTTCTTCGCGTTTGCACAGAACGATCAGTTCCAGGCGATCGAATTGCCGTACAAGGGCGAAAAGATCGCGATGCTGATTTTGCTTCCGCGCTCGATCGACGGGCTCGGCAAGCTCGAGTCCGGCCTCTCCGCAGATTTTCTGGCCGGAGTGACCGGAGGAATGCAGAAAGGGAAGGCCGAGGTGATGATTCCCAAATTCAAATTCTCCGCCGGGATCGGTCTTGCCGAGAAGTTGAAAGAGATGGGGATGACCGCGGCGTTCAGTCCCGGACAGGCGGATTTTTCCGGCATCGATGGCGAGCCCGATTTATTTATCTCCGACGTTCAGCATAAGGCGTTTATTTCCGTGGATGAAAAAGGGACCGAAGCGGCGGCCGCGACTGGAATCACCATGTCGCCCACCGCTGTATTTATGCCGCGAGTGACATTCACGGCTGACCATCCGTTTCTCTTCGTCATTCGCGATCGAACCAGCGGGGCCCTGCTTTTCCTGGGGCGGGTGGAGGACCCATCCGGCACATAATCTCCCTCGTTTTTCATCCCTGGCGTTCCGCAATTGTGATATAATTGCAGCGGCGGAATTCAGAGCGGAGAGCCATCATGTGGACGCGCTGTTTGTGTGTCACATTCGTCGGAGTGGGATTGGCCGGCACATCTGTTTTTGGAGCAAGTTCAAGCCATCATCATCACCAGGCTTCATCTCAGCCGGCCTCCGCGCCAGAGAGTTCGCCCGCACCAACACCGCCGCCGGCTCCGTCGCAGCTTTCAATTGATCAAGCGGCTGAGGTTGCCGCCAACACGGAATTGACGAACGACACTAAGGCCCTCCAAACCCTGAGCGATGACCTCTGGTCGAAATTCCAGCAAACACCAGACTGGACAGCCGCTCAGTCTAAGTTGGCGGATGCGCAATCCAATCTTGAAGCCGCCAAAAAAGCCGCCAGCGAAGCCCTGGCGAGCAATCAGGATTATCAGGATGCGCTCACCTCGAAGGAGAAAGCGGTGGACGCCTTAAACGCCGCCAAGGCTAGCGACGACGCCACTCCGGAGATTCTTTCGCCTCTGGCGAGTGCTTCCATGCTGGCCAGCATGAAGCTGAAGAAGGTTCAAAACGATGTATTGAGCAATGACCCGGGGGTTCAGTCTGCTGCAAGCGACCTGACCGCCGCCCAGCGCAATGTGGATCTCCTGAAAATGAAATTTCAGCAGGGATTGTCTACCGACCAGGGATATAGAGCAGCCAAAACGGCCGTCGATGCCGCCCAGCAGAAATATGACGATGCCCGAACGAAGGTGGCGTCCGACCAGGGACAATAAGGCTCGATTAATTTCAATTTTTCCTGACGCAAGCTAAAAAAGTTCTCGACATATCGGACGAATGCCGCTAGACTCCCCACCTCGAATAGGCGAGAGGCGCTGTGTCTGGTGTCCCTTCACGCGGCGCGAGAATTTAAATTTAATTACGCGGGGGCGTTGACGCTGATCGTGGTCCGATGGGCGATCCGTTGGATGCCAGGACTGCCGACTCTGCGGATGCTGCTCGAAAAAGTTACTGTTTAACAGCGGCGGCTGCCGGAGGGGTGGCCAGCCGCTGTTTTTTTTATTGTGTCATTTGTTACTCATCGCTTGCCATTTGTCGAAAACGGCAGTTCTCACTACAACATATGCGAATGGCCGATGACAAATGACCGCTGACATTTTCCCACGAGGTTTTAGATGCAATACACAACGCTGGGTCGAACGGGTCTGAAAGTTTCCCGCCTCTGTCTGGGCACCATGAATTTCGGGCCGCATACGCCGGAGGGAGAGAGCCATGCCGTCATGGACAAGTCGCTGGAGTTGGGGATCAACTTTTTCGATACCGCTGACGTGTATGGCTGGAAGAAGGGGGAGGGGATCACCGAAAAAATCGTCGGCACTTGGTTCGCGCAAGGCGGCGGACGGCGCGAAAAAACCATTCTCGCGACAAAAGTCTTTGGAGATATGGACGGCGATCCCAATGACCTGACCATGAAGCGCGGGCTTTCCGCCGTGAAAATTCGCCGCGCCTGCGACGACAGCCTGAGGCGAATGAAAACCGATTACATCGATCTCTATCAGATGCACCACATCTCGCGCGAAACGCCGTGGGATGAAATCTGGCAGGCGATGGAAGTCCTCGTTCAGCAGGGCAAGATTCTTTACGTCGGCAGCAGCAATTTCGCCGGCTGGCATATCGTTCAGGCGAACGAAGCGGCGCAGCAAGCGGATTTTTGGGATTGGTCTGCGAGCAGAGCAAATACAGCCTCGCGGCCAGAATGGTGGAGATGGAAGTTCTCCCCGCCTGCCGGGCATACGGCGTGGGGGTCATCCCTTGGAGCCCGCTCGATGGCGGTCTGCTCGGCGGCGTATTGCAGAAACTTGAAAGCGGCCGCCGCGCCGGCGATCAGGTCCAGAAGCGAATCGACCGGATGCGCCCGCAACTGCAGGCGTGGGAAAATTTCTGCAAGGAAGCGGGACAAAAGCCGGCTGATCTGGCGCTGGCCTGGCTGCTTTCAAACCCGGCCGTCACCGCCCCGATCATCGGGCCGCGAACGATGGATCAACTCACAGGTTCCCTCGCCGCGCTCGATATCAAGATCAGCGAGGAAGCCCATCGCCGCCTGAATGAAATCTGGCCCGGCCCCGGCGGTGAAGCGCCCGAAGCATATGCGTGGTAAGACAACAGAGCCGGATCGTGCCCGTCCGGTTTTTAACGGAAGTGGAAATGCTCTATCGCAAACTCGGTAAATCCGGCATTAAGGTCAGCGAGATCGGATTCGGCGCCTGGCAAATCGGCGGCGGATTCGGAAAGCAGGATGACGCCGAGGGAATCGCCTGCATCCATCGCGCTATGGAACTCGGCGTGAATTTCATCGACACCGCTGCGGTATACGGTGACGGCCACAGCGAAAAGCTGATCGGCAAAGCCATCGCAGGCCGGCGACAGAACGTCGCCATCGCGAGCAAAATCCCGCCTAAGATCGGCCGGCAGGCGATCGAAACCGATTCGATCAAGCAGGTATTTCCTGTCGATTGGATCATCGAGATCACCGAGCGCTCGCTCGCGAATCTGAAAATCGATTGTCTCGATCTTCAGCAATTGCATTCCTGGACGCCGGCGTTTCTTCATCAAACCGATTGGCTCGATGGATTCCAGAAGCTCAAGAAGCAGGGGAAAATCAAATCGTTTGGCGTGTCGGCCAACGATTGGGATCCATATGGCGCTACCGAGCTGACCAAAAGTGGGCTGATCGACAGCGTTCAGGTGATCTACAACATCTTCGAGCAGCGGCCGGCGGAAAAACTTTTGTCGGCTGCCATCGAAGCCAAAGTGGGGATCATCGCTCGCGTTCCGTTTGAAGAGGGACTTCTCACCGGAAATTTCGGGCCTGACGTGAAGATGGACCCGACCGATTGGCGATCGAAGTGGCTGACGCCCGAACGGCGCCGCGAGGCCGCCTCGCGCGTGGAGGCGCTGAAACCATTCCTCAAACCAGACCGCCCAACCCTTGCGGCCTTGGCCCTGAAATTCTGCCTGAGCCATCCGGCTGTTTCCACCGTCATCCCCGGCATGAGGCGGCTCTCACACGTCGATTCGAATTGCGCAGTTTCCGACGGCAAATTGCTCTCGCCCGACGAGCAAAAGGCGCTCGAGAAGCACAAGTTCGTACACGGATGGCCGTATCCGTGGGCGGTCAAGCAGTCGTAGCATGCCTACTCCCCCGGCGGTTCCATTTTGCAAACTGGCGGATGCGGCGAAATATGTCGCCTGCTCATGGGATTTGACGGCCGATGAAGCGGGTCGCACCCATTGGGTGGAATTTTTCAAACGACATTTGAATACGATGCTCAAGCTGGGCCTGGAATCCGTTGCCAAAAATGGAGGAAGCCAAAAGGCGGCACAGGAGCGCGCGGAAAATTGCCGCCGGGAGTTTTACGCGGCGTTCGATACGTTCGCGGCGAATCCCTCTCGCTTTGGCCGGGTGACGATCCTGACCCTCGACCGCTGGCGGGATGACTTGCTTCGCCGCTGGGGATTTTTTGATCCATTCGCCGATCTGAAAAACCGCGAGAACGAGAAAATGCTGCCATCGCTGCCGGGCATTTGCCGGCAGATCGATTTGCTTCCGCCGGCCAAACAACTGGAAACGCTGGTGCTGGGTCTTTTCGCGGGAAATATTTTCGACATGGGGGCGGATGCGACGGCCAAGGCTTTTCTCAGCGCCAGCCCCGATTTTTTAGAGACACGATCGAAAATCGCTCTCCGGCCCTGGCTCATCGACGATTACGACCCACTCGCCCGGCGATTGCTCGATGGCCCGGTCCATCGCAAGGCGGTCTTTTTCGTGGATAACGCCGGCAGCGATTTTATGCTTGGCGTCATGCCGATGATCCGCTGGCTGGCAAAGCGCGGAACGCACGTCGTACTAACGGCCAATGAGCGGCCCACGCTCAATGACATGACGATCGCCGATGTTCGCGCGTGGTGGCCGAAGATCATTCACGCGGAACCCTCTATCGCCGATCTTTCGATCGATCTGGTCAGCAGTGGGACGGGCGAGCCGCTGATCGACCTGAGCGCCATCAGTCCGGAGCTAAACGCGGCCGCGCAGGACGCGGATCTGGTTATCCTCGAAGGAATGGGCCGGGGCGTTGAGAGCAACCTCGACGCGGAATTCTCCTGTGATGCGGTGAATTTCGCGATGATCAAGGACACCTCTGTCGCCTCTCGACATAACGGAAAGCTGTATGATGTGGTCTGCCGATTCTGGAAGAGCCGATGAGCGCGGAAATCCTGGATGGCTCATCAGCGATCGGAAAAATCACCCGCCGGCTCATTCCGTTTCTCTGCCTGCTCTTCATCGTTAATTATCTGGACCGAACCAACGTGGCGATGGCCAAGCTGCAGATGTTCAGCAGCACGAACCTGAACGATAAGAGTTACGGCTTCGGGGCCGGGCTATTTTTCGTCGGCTATTTTCTCTTTGAAGTCCCGAGCAATCTGGTCCTGCATCGCGTCGGGGCCCGACGCTGGATCGCTCGGATCATGATCTCTTGGGGAATTCTCTCGGCCGCGATGATGTTCGTGCGTGGATCGACAAGCTTTTGCCTATTACGATTCCTGCTGGGGATCGCCGAAGCGGGATTTTTTCCGGGAATCGTTTTTTATCTGATGGCCTGGGTTCCAGCGACCCAGCGATCGCGAATTCTCGCGACATTTCTGACGTCCACCGCGCTATCCGGCCTCATCGGCTCACCGGTCGCCGGTTTGCTCATGAAAATGGAAGGCATCGCCGGCCTGCATGGCTGGCAATGGCTTTTTCTACTCGAAGGATTACCGGCGGTAGGATTGGGAATCGCAATTCTCGCGTCCGATTTGTTGCCTGACACTCCAGCGGACGCGGGCTGGATCACTCCCGACGAGCGACTCTGGATCGAAAGCGAACTGGCCCGCGATCATTCGCGGGAGCAGGTCGAGCACATCAGCGATTTTCGCGCGGCGGCTGCCGACGGGCGATTGTGGCTCTTCAGCGCCATCTATTTCATGCTCATCATGGGGCTGTACGGATTCATCTATTGGGTTCCGACCATCGTGAAATCATTCACGCACGGCGACGATTTTCACGTCGGGCTGGTCACGGCGATTCCATATCTGGTCGCGGCGGTCAGCATGGTGGCGATCGGAATCTCGGCCGATCGCTCAGGCCGGCGGCGATGGCATGTCGCCGGATGCGCATTTGCTCGGCGCAGCCGGCATCGCCGGGCTCTGCAATTCGGATCAGGCGGTATGGGCCATTGTCGCCCTCTGCGTGGCGGCGATCGGCATCTTCGGCACGCTCGGCCCGTTCTGGGCGCTTCCCACGCGATACCTGCGCAGCGCCGCCGCGGCGGCGGGCATCGCCATCATCAATTCCACCGGCGCTCTCTCCGGATTCGTGGCGCCAACTATTATCGGATGGGCGAAACAAACGACTGGGCGATTTACGGCGGGTTTGCTGGTCGTCTCAGCTTCGCTGCTTGTCGGTGCGATATTAATCCTGCTGGTGCCGGCGAATGTTGAGGCGTACGAATCGAATGCCGTCAATTGACGCTGCCGCGCGGACTGCATAACATCGCCAGCGACGCAAGACTTGAGGAGACGAATGGTGAATATTGACCCGAAAAATCTGGATAGCCGTCTTTTGGATCGGGCCGCCAAATATCTTGGCTCCGATCCCCGTGCCGTGCCCGTGAATATGCCGGTGGCGATGCCCGGCGCAGGGAGGCGGATACAACCGCTATCGCGAGATGACCCTCGAGGAAATGCTCCTGGAAAACCGGGTGCTCTTCCTCGTCGGCGAGATCAATCACGTCAGCGCCAGCCGGATCATCATGCAGATGCTCTATCTTCAGAGCGTCAAACGCGATCAGGACATCAACCTGTACATCAACAGCCCCGGCGGCGTCGTCGATGACACGCTGGCGATCTATGACATCATGAAATTCCTCACCTGCGATGTCGCCACCTACTGCATCGGCCGCGCCGAGAGCGGCGGGGCGATCGTCTTCATGGCCGGCAAGAAGGGCAAACGCTTCATCCTGCCCAACGCCAAGGTGATGATCCACCAGCCGTTCGGCGGCGTGTATGGTCAGGCGGCCGACATCGAGATTCAGGCGGAGGAGATTCTCAAGACCAAGGAAACGCTGATCAACGATCATGGCCAATGCACCGGCCAGCCGATCGAGCGCATCCGCGAGGACAGCGAGCGCGACCGGTTCTTCGACGCCCAGCAGGCGGTGAAGTACGGCATCTGCGACGAAGTCCTCGGCGAGGATTCGTCCCGCGGCGGTGGCGGCCAGCGATGGGAACAAGCCGAAATAACCGTGGAATCCATGCTCTATCTTGGCATCGATCATCCGGCGATCGCCTGCCACGACGTGAATAGGCAGGTGGAATGGTATTGCCGACATTTGGGATGCAGGCGATCGCCAGCAACAACAAAACGCCGCCGGCCGTGGTGCTCGGGTATCGAAGGAGAGCGGGGCCGATGATCGAACTGATGCCGGTGCGGGATCCGGGCCCGTCGCCCGCCGAGACGCCGAGGTTTCAGCCGGGCATTTCGGCACCTGGCCCTGCGGGTGAGCGATTTCGACGAGGCGTACCGGACGGCTGAAGAATCTCGGGCGTGAAATTTTTGTTCGAGCCGACACAGCCGATGGGCGGCGGAAAGACTCGTCGCCTTTCGCGACCCCGAAGGAAACGAACTTCAAATTGTGCAGAGAAACGAGAAATCGAAATGACTGCAAAATACTGATCCCCATCGTCATCGAAAAATCCGGCCGCGGCGAGCGGGCCTATGACATCTATTCCCGCCTGCTGAAGGACCGCATCATCATCCTCGGCGGCCCGGTCACCGATGAATCGGCCAACGCGATCATCGCCCAGCTGCTGTTTCTTTCCAACGACGATCCCAAGACCGACATCCAGTTCTACGTCAACTCGCCGGGCGGCAGCGTTTCGGCCGGGCTTGGCATCATCGACACGATGAGAGTTCCTCCGCTGCGATGTGGCCACCACCTGCATCGGCATGGCGGCGAGCATGGGCGCATGCCTCCTCGCGGCCGGCACCAAGGGCAAGCGGGCGGTGCTGGCCAACAGCCAGGTCATGCTGCATCAGCCGCTGATCGGCGGCGTGCTGCAAGGCCCGGCGACCGATCTGGGCATCGAAGCGCAGCACATGCTGCGGCTGCGCGATCGGCTCTATAAACTGATGGCCGAATACACCGGCAAACCGCCGGAGCAGATTCACCGCGACTTTGACCGCAACAAATGGCTGTTTGCCGAGGAAGCGGTTGAATATGGGTGCGCCGACCGGGTCTGGGACCGCGTGCCGGAGATCGCTTCCGCCCATCGCCGAGAGGAATCGGATGAGGACAAGGACTAGGCCCGCCGCGGTGGCGGCGATGCTCGGGAGTCTCATCCTGATTCCGGGCTGCGCGGCCCCCGAGCAAGGTGAACATCGAGCTGCGGAAGAAGAATCAGCAGCTCTCGGCGACCATCAACGATCTTCAACTCCGCCACAATGCGGATGTGGCGACCATCCGCGGCTTGCAAAGCCACGCCACAACTGTTCCGATTTTACCGCAAGACGAACTGGACCAATTGTTCACAACCACCGGATTGCAATTCGGCCGATTGACGGGCGGCTATCACCCCGATCCGAATCAGCCGGGTGATACGATGCTGAAAGTCTACGTCGTCCCGATTGACGGCCAAGGTGATGAGATCAAAGCAGCCGGGTCGTTCGAGGTTGAACTGTTCGATCCGGCTCTTGGGGCGACCAATCGGATCGGCAAATGGGATTTCGATTTGCAGACAGCCAAGGCCAACTGGAATGGTCATGCGCTGCTCTATACGTATGTTCTATCCTGCCCGTGGCAGACGGCTCCAGTGCATGAAAAACTGCAGGCCCGCGTGACGTTTACGGATGCCCTGACGCACGCTGTTTTCACTGTGGACCGCGAAGTGCAGGTTGAGCCTCCCCCGCAGACCACGCCGTCGCATTGATAAGTCTTTATGGTTTGGCGATCGTCCAGACCGTTGTATCATCCGCGATGATCGCAGTGTGAGTCAGGTTGATGAAAAGACCTGATTCAACAATGCCAGCCCGGGTAGCCAGTTTCAGGTTCAATTCTCTCGGATCGGCGATTTCCGTAAATTTGCAATCGAAAATGTAGTTGCCGTTATCGGTAACCAGAATCGATCCATCTTGCTTACGCCGCAGCGTGGGGACGCAGCCAAGATCGCGAAGAAATCTTTCGCTGGCCTCGTAGCCGAATTGTGTGACTTCGACCGGAAGCGGGGATTTGGTTCCGAGCTTGGTGACAAGCTTTTCCGCGCCGGCGATGATGACGAGCTTCGTGGTATTTTGAGCGACCAATTTTTCTCGCAGCAAAGCGCCGCCAAGCCCTTTGATCAGCGTGAGGTCCGGAGCGACTTCATCGGCCCCATCAACTGTGAGATCGATCTTGGTGATTTGCGCGAAGGTGACGACTGGAGAGGCCGAACTGAACCGCGAGCTTTTCAGAATCGACGCTGGTGGGGACCGCGCGGATGTCGCGGAATTGTCCGCTTTTCAGGGCCAGTCCGATCGCTTCAATGAAATATCGCGCGGTCGAGCCGGTGCCCAGGCCGATGATCATTCCATCCTTGACGTGCTGCAAAGCCGCTTCGCCGGCCCGCTGTTTTGGTTCCATATCGCGAGGATACAAGAGCCGGGCTTTATGCACAAAGCCCGCGATCGGGCCTTTCAATCGTTGGCTCGCCAGGGCCGGCTGAAGCCCCCCTGGCCGGCCGGGAAAAAGTTGAGGTTGAAGCCGCTCGTGTTGGCGATGCCGTCATGATAGATGGAGGCGGAAATGGCAAACGTGTCGAATCGCCGGGTCACCGATACCGACGTGACGGCGGCGCGGGACTGCCCGAAATTGAGGGCCTGGTAAATGCTCGCCTGATACTTCTCCGTCAGATTGTAGTTGGCGTTGAAGCTGAAGATTTGAGATTCCAGCTGCTGAACGTAGGCGTCGCCGAAGTAGTAGCTGAGCCGGCTTCCGCGATTGATGGCAATGCCCGCCTCGGCGATGGCGGTTTCGCGCTGATCGAGATTCCATTGCACATCGGAAATGAAAGCGGTGTCGTCGCCGATATGCCAGGTCAGGTCGGAATTGATCGCCTGACGGGGAATGGAGGTTTCCGGCTCGGACGGAAAGAACAGTCCGCGGAATGAAACCGGGATTGAGCACGGAGGCGGGTGGTTGATGCGTGTATAGATCGGCTTCGACATTGAAGTCGAGAATATCGACGCTTTGCCAGCGGCCGGGGCCGCCGCGCATGGTTTCCCAGTGCTGATGCAGGACGAATTGCCCGCCGGTGATGTCGTTGATCGCGTCGACGTTGGGGTCGAAAATGTAAAGCTTGCTCTGATCGACCGTCGTGCTGGAGGCGAAGAGATTCACCTCCGGCTGAATGACGTGGCGGATTCGGTGGAGATCGAAGAGATCGGAATCGATCGAGTCATCCACGTGCCAGAAGGTGGTTGTGAAGCGCATGCCGACGCCGCCGAACAGGCGGTTCTGTCCGTCGCCGCCGGGGCTGTCGGAATAGCTCGGTGGCTCGGCCCATGACGTACGGGACGAACCTGAGTTCGGACGAGGGAGAAGGGCCAATCGACTTCCTGACGGGTGTCGCCGCGGAAAATGATGTTGCCGGTTGTGCCGGTGTATCCATCGGAGGGAAGGCCGGGTGATAGTCCCGTGTATATCCCTGCTGAGGCGAGGGTGAAAGCGCTCTGGTCGAATTTTAGGGCAGCCGCGCTGTTGTTGCTGAAGAGCGTGAGCTGGTCATCAGCAAAGCTGTCGCCGATGCGCTGATAAGTAATTTCCGGAAGCCGGGCGACGTCGAACTGTTCCTGCTGGCGGTCGGAGTTGGTGATGAAACGGGTGGTGTCCGATTCGGCCAGGAATGTGAGGACTTCCGTATCCTCCTGCCGCTTGGCGTAAAACTCGGCGTTGTACGGCAAGCCGGTGTCGAAATTCGCCCTGATAATATTCCTCAAGAAACGTGGGATCGGAAACATAGCCGAGCGCAGTTGCACCTGCCAGTCATCCGGGAGGAAATGCTCGTGTTCCCACAGAAATCGGCCGCGCAATTCGGTGGGGGGATCGACCAGGTTCGCAGCGCCGCCGAGGTTGTCGATTCCTTTGTCGCTCATGATGTAGGTCTTGAAATCGCCCTTCGTAATTCCAGGGCTCGTCGGCATCGGTGATGAATCCGCCGGAATATTTACCGTCGAATCCGCCGCCGAAGCCGCGTTCGGAGAAATAATCGAGGTGATAGGAAATATCGAGCCCCTTGGGCGGCGTCTCGCCGAGCGTTTCGAACAAGTCCCCATTCGGTGGCGAACGGTATATCCGAACCGGCTCGAATTTCCGTTGCCAAAATTACGAAGCGGAGAACGGCTTGTTGTTGATCGGTTCCCCAGACAGTACGGCCAGTAGAAAACCGGAACGCCGAATATCTTGAACACGTCATCCTTGCTGGTGACGTCAAAATTGCCCGGGTCCTGCGGCTCCTGGTGGATGTAGGCGTAGCTGGTTCGGATGCTGTAGGTGGGGACGGCAAATTTGCTCGTGGTGAATGTCCGCCTTTTCAGCGGTGAATTCGCCATGGGCGAGCTGCCGCATCGTTTCCGCCCGGACGGTGATCGGAATCTGCGTGACCGGATCGATGGAATGAAAAACAACGCCGGTGAGAATGGCTCGCTGGGTGACAAAATCATAATAGACCCGATCGGCGGTCAGTTGCTGCTCGGGGTCTTTGGAGGAAGCGGGCGTGAAATTCATCCGCACGTCTCCTTCCAGATAAGCAGCCGTGAAATGATTGCCCATTTCGCCGGTAGAAGGTTTGCCGGCAGACGGCTTAGTGGTGGAATCCCCTTCGCGATCGCTGCTGAAGAGAACGACATTGGTGGCAAGAAGCTCCAGGAAATCGCCGTTGTCGGAAGTCTGCGTGATGTAACCCCGCCGCCAAGTTGCAGGGCTTTGGTTCCGTCGCCGGTGACGGTAGGTTCGATGAGACTGGCGTGAAATCTGATCGAGCCGGTCTTGCTTGGGGTCGGCTGAACGACGCCGGAGACCGAAGTTCCGCCAACCGCCGGCGGAGGGGGCAGGGCGGTCGTGGTCAATGGGGCATCCAAGCCGTGGCCCGGCGCGGATTGATCCGGACCCTGGCTCGCCGCGCGGATCGATTTCGCCTCGGCGAAAGTTGGAGATTGCGAAAGATCCTGTGCGACTCTAGCCGTCGCGGAAAGCTGGATCGTGCCGCGGACGACGAGATTGACCAGAAGCTCGGGGGCGGTGCGGGTGAGGTGATTGTCAGTCGCATGCAGCGTGGCGTCGCCGATGAGGACGATGTCCACCTGCTGTTCCTGAAGCAAACCGCCCGGCATGGGCGAGAGCCAGATGACGGCCCGTTTCGCCGAGCATTTGACTCCATCGGAAACAATCGTGACCGGTCCCTCAAGCTGCAGAATATTGGCCGGCCCGTTTGACCAGTTGGCGGCGGCGGAGGCTTTGATGAGAAGTTTTTCGCTGTAGTTGATCCGGCGCGTGCGGGCGTTACGCAGGCGACGAAAATGGAGAGGCCAATCAGAATCCAGCCGAGGCCGGTCCTCGTCCAACGCACTATCAGGCTCCTTCCCGATGCAGCCAACACAAGCGGCAAAAGCGGTGGGCGGCATTATAGAAACGGCGGGTGAAGCGTCAAAGAGCGGCATGCACTCCGCAATCGGTCGCCGCACCGCTATAATCCCGAGTCGTTCCATTTAGGTGTTGGCAGCATCAAGGAGTATTTATGAAATTCTGGGTTTTGGTATTGGCCATGTTCGTCGCGGGCTGGGCGGGGAGCTGCGCGGCGAAGATGGATGCGGCGGCATCCACATCGCGCCCGTCGCCGACCGATTCGGAGCCGACAACCCAGCCCGCCAATAAGTTTCCGACGCCCGCAGAGTTGATGGCGAAAATCCAGGCGGCGCAGAAGAAGGTGGACGATCGGCCGAAGGTCGTCTATTTCGATCTGTCCGGATCCATCTCTGAAAAGCCGGCGGATTTCAACCTTTTCAGCAACGATCAGACGACCCTGACCTTGCGGACTTTGATCGAACGATTGGAAAAGGCCCGGCAGGATAGCGATGTTCCCGCGGTGCTGCTTCGCCTTGGCGACGGGGCGATCAATCTCTCGCAGGCGATGGAATTACGCGATGAACTCACCGCGCTGCATCGGGACGGCAAGCGGACGTTTGTCTACGCGGATTCGTATGACA
Organism: uncultured Phycisphaerales bacterium; assembly: GCA_963773725.1. Classification (GTDB taxonomy): domain Bacteria; phylum Planctomycetota; class Phycisphaerae; order Tepidisphaerales; family Tepidisphaeraceae; genus PALSA-1353. The sequence continues at coordinate 1,378,939 of CAVZCA010000002.1, read as the reverse complement.
CAAGCAGCTATATCGCCGCCAGTGCCGCCACCGATGTCTGCATGATGGAGGGTGGCGAAATCATGATCCCCGGCGTCGGGTTTGAAACGATGTTCGCCAAGGGGCTGCTGGACAAGGTCGGAGTGAAAGCCGACTTCGTGCAGATCGGCGAATACAAAGGGGCCGACGAGGAATTCACGCGAACCGATGCCAGCGAGGAATTGAAGGGACAACTGAACAAACTGGCCGATTCGCTCTACGCCCAGATCATCGACACGATCAGCACGAGCCGGAAGCTCAAGACCGAGGATGTGAAGGCGATCATGGATGACTCGCTCATTCCCGGCGACGTGGCCAAGGAAAAGGGATTGGTCGATCATCTCGTCGATGTCGGCGGGATTCGCGATCTGATGGCCACCGAGCTTGGGCAGAAAGTAAATCTGGTGACCGATTACGGCGACACCGATCGAACCCAGGTCGATCTTTCGAGTCCGTTTGCTGTCTTTGCGATGCTGGCAAGAAAGCCGCAGGAATCGAATCGGCCGGCGATCGCGGTGATCTATGCCGAGGGGATGATCGTCGATGGGCCGAGCGCCGGCGGACTTTTCAGCCAGACGCAGAACATCGGCTCCGACACGATGCGCGAAGCGTTGCGCACCGCGGAGAAGGATGACAAGGTCGAAGCGGTGGTGATCCGCATCGATTCGCCCGGCGGCAGCGCGCTGGCCAGCGAAGCGATGTGGCAGGCGGCGCGGCGTGTTTCCAAAATCAAACCCGTGATCATCTCCGTCGGCTCGATGGCGGCCAGCGGCGGATATTATCTCGCCTCCAGCGGGGATTTTATCTTTGCCGATCCGACGGCGATCGTCGGCTCCATCGGCGTCGTCGGCGGCAAGTTTGTTCTGACCGATCTGTTCAACAAGATCGGGCTCAACACCGAAACCTTCGTGCGCGGGAAAAATGCCGACCTCTTCAGCTCTACCGTCGAATGGAACGATCAGCAGCGGGAACAACTCACCCGCTGGATGCGCGACACGTATGACCAGTTCACCAAACGGGTGATGACGACCCGCCAAGGGAAGATCAAGGACATCGACGCGGTCGCCCGAGGCCGCATTTTCGCCGCCCGGGACGCGAAGGATCTGGGCATGGTGGACCAGATCGGCGGAATTCAGGATGCCATCGGCTACGCGGCGAAAAAGGCTGACCTGAAGCCGAGTGATTACGATATCCGCGTGCTTCCCGAACCAAAAACTTTGGCGGAACTGATCAACGGCTCAAGCAAAGACGGCGATGATGATTCGATCACGCGGTTTTCGCCGAGAACGTCACTGGAAGCGCAGGGATTGTTTGCCGCTCTCGGCCCTTCAATGCGGCAGGCGCTCGGCTTGGAACTGGATGAATTGATGTTGCTTCAACATCGGCCGCTGATGCTCGCTTCGCCGGTCATATTTATGATTAGATAGAAGCGAACTTGCTTATCCCTCTCCCCATGCTTACTTGGGGCGAGGGGAATGTGGTGAGTTACGGGTGGGTTTGGTTGTCACTCTTTATCGTCGGGGGTTTCATCGTCAATGACCAGATCGACTTTGGTTACATCTGGGGCAATGGCGCCGCGCTTGAAGACGATGTCCTTTGCAACCTTAGCGATGTGCAATTTCAGAACTTGTTTTGCTGGGAGTATGACCTCCTCTCCCTTTCTCGGCCCAAACATCAACTTCAATTTTCTCGCGGGCCGCTCAACTTTGGACAATATGCCGATTCCAGCGATGGGGTATCCGGTGGCTGCGTGCTGATAGGCCAGTTCTGCTTGTGCCTGCAGAACCGCTTTGGCTACTTGAGGCGTGATCCCGGCCTTCGCAGCCAATTGAACGGCGGCATCCCAGGTTGTTAGGCGAGTTTTCATGGATGTGATCCTTTCCGGAAAACGATTTTCTGCAGTCGAAATTCTAAAGCACGCGTCCATCCCTGATGAATTCGATTTCGAGGCCCACGATTTCATCGCCATGGTTTAGAGCGAAGACGGGATAGACGCCGTCGCCAAGCCCGGACGTGCATACGACGAAAGAAACCGGCTTCGTTTCGAAATTCAACTGGCAGATATCACAACAGACGTTCATAAAGCTTCCGCATAATTCGGCGAGTTCTTCGATTTCCTGCGGGGACAGGCCATTTTCAAGGGCCTGGAAATCCGCAATTTTGATGTGTCCAAAATCGACGGCTACTTTGCCCTGTTGCTTTCCGATAGTGACGTTGGGGACATCCGCACGGACTCGCAACCGGGAAACGCGTAGACCGCCGCCGAAGTCGATCAGTCGAGCTTCGACACAGTAGATGCCGTTGGGAAGCGAAACACGAACTTGACTGGGTTGGGGAAGATCGGCGACATCGAGCCCTCCCGATTCAACCGGCAAAGTTGCGACGGTATACCAAATCGGTCGTTCATGACCGACAATGCCGTCACCGGGGTAGACGCCAGTATCCTTTTTCATTGCTTCTGAGAGGAGCATAGAGTTTCTTGCAATTTGGCCGCCTCTAATTCGTTTGAACGATAATATAGTGGATTGGGATTGCATGATCACGCAACTTCGATGAAAACAACAAGCTCGTATTCGACTGGTTGATCGACAGTTGCCCCTCACCCCGACCCTCTTCCCGTGCGTACTGTATGGACCGGGGACATGGGTAACAGGTGTTCGGAGACATGGGTGACACTTTTCGGGCAGACTGCGCACTTCTTTGAAAGGAGTGTGACAGGTGCCCTGGAAGGTGGAATCGGCCATGTGTCTTCGCCATGAGTTCGTGACGTTCGCCAGCGATCCGGAAGCAAACATAGCGGCACTGTGCCGTCGGTTCGGGATCAGCCGAAAGACGGGTTACAAATGGCTTGAGCGATTTGGCGAAGGATCGGAGTTGTCGGATCGTTCGCGTCGGCCGCACACGTCGCCGCGACGGACGGATGGCGAACTGGAGCAGCGCGTGCTGGAGCTGCGTCATCGTCATCCGGCCTGGGGCGGGCGTAAATTGCGGCGGAGGCTCCTGGACCTGGGCCAGAAGCGGGTGCCGGCGGCGAGCGTGGTGCACGCGATTCTGGTGCGTCATGGATTGATCGATGCCAGGCAGTCCGACAAACATCGGCCGTGGGAACGCTTTGAGCGGAACGAACCGAACGATTTGTGGCAGATGGACTACAAGGGCCACTTCGCCACCGACGCCGGACGCTGTCATCCGCTGACGATGCTGGACGACCACAGCCGCTTTAATCTCACGCTCAAGGCCTGCGGCGACGAGCGGAATCCCACGGTCAAGTCGGCGTTGATTGCGGCCTTCGAGCGTTACGGCATGCCGCGTTCCCTGCTGACGGACAACGGCTCTCCGTGGGGGAGCTGCAGCCAAGAGAGCCAGTGGACGGAACTGGGCACATGGCTGGTGCGGCTGGGGATCACGCTGATTCATGGCCGGCCGTCGCATCCGCAGACCCAAGGCAAGGAAGAGCGTTTTCATCGTACGCTCAGGGCCGAGGTCCTGGGGACGCGTCGCTTCCGCGACCTTGCGCAGGTCCAGGAAGTGTTCGACGAGTTCCGTCCGATTTACAATCATCAGCGTCCGCACCAGGCCCTGGGGATGGAGGTGCCGGCTTCGCGTTATCGACCCGCAATCCGTTTGTATCCCAAGACACTGCCGAGGGTGGAATATGGACCCGGCGATACGGTGCGGAAGGTGGATGTATTGGGAAAGATCTCGCTGCGGGGTAAGCCGCACCGAGTCGGACGCGCTTTCGTCGGCCAGGCGGTCGCCGTGCGTTCCAGCGACATCGATGGCGTAATGGATGTTTTTTATTGTCATCAGAAGGTTGCCAAAATCGATCTTCGTGATGAAAGTGAGTAACGGTGAAGTGTCACCCATGTCTCCGAACACCTGTTACCCATGTCCCCGGTCCATACAGCGTACACAGGGATAGGGAGAAATTGCATTTATCCCTCGGTGACTGATTGGATTGGTTGCGTTTTTTACTTAGAACTTTATCCTTCACATTGAACTGGCCGTTTATCATGAAGGACGCGATCGATGTTGGGGTTCGGTAAGCGTGGCAGCGAGAACAAGGCGCCGCGCGTCAGCGCCAAGCTCTGCACGGATCGGTTCAACGGAAAATATCCGCATGTCGGGCTCTACGATTGCCGCGAACGCAAGGTGTGGGTTGCCAAGCCGCTGGGCGGGCAAGCCATTCGCACATCTCATGCAGCATTGATCACCGGCGCGGACAACGCTACTTCGACCGTCTGGAAGGATCGGTTCCTTTGCTTCTGGTTTTATACGCCTCGGACAGGCGAGGGGTATCTTCAGGGGTATCCGATCGATTGGGACGAGGCACATCTGCTGGTGCGGATCGATCCGCAGTGGGATTACGATCGCCAGCGAATCATCACCGCCGGGCTGCAGGACCAGATCGATGAGAATCTCGAGCGGCAGATTCGCCACGGCGAACGTATTTGGGATTTTTTCCGGCGCTGCTTGCTCAAATATCCGATGAACCTCCACTACATCGGGCAGCGCGCGACCGATTCACAGTTTTATGTCAAACGTTTGGAAGCTGGGGATAAGTGATCCGGATCACAAATCGCGGGTGGCGATGTGAAATTGGATGATTTATAGGTACTGTGCCGACTTTACCGGCGCGGCAAAATAGCCGAAGATAACACCGCCAGTGCTCCATTTTTAAGAAGGCAAAGGCCATGAGTTTTCTGACTCCAAATATCAAAGCATTCCAGGTTTTCCCGGACGTTCCCGAACCCGCTTCAGCCGCTGCTGGAGATGGCGAACAATCTCTGGTGGGTCTGGCATCCCGACGCCGTGGAGCTGTTTCGCCGGCTGGATCGCGAACCTCTGGGAAGAGGTCTATCACAACCCCGTCAAGCTGCTGGGGATCATCGATCAGAAGCAAGCTGGCCGACGCGGCCGCTAACGACGGTTACATGGCCCAGCTCAACCGCGTCTACGAAGCCTTCAAGGACCATCTCAAGGAACCCGGCTGGTTCGGCAAGGCGCATGCGGCTGCCAGGCGCAGAAGAAGCCGTTCATGGTCGCCTATTTCTCGGCGGAGTTTGGCTTGCACGAATCGCTGCCGATCTATTCCGGCGGCCTGGGAATTCTCGCCGGCGATCATCTCAAAAGCGCCAGCGAAATCGGCCTGCCGCTGGTCGGCGTCGGGCTGCTCTATCGCAACGGATATTTCCAGCAATATCTCTCCGCCGACGGCTGGCAGCAGGAAGCCTATCCCGAACTGGATTTCTACAACCTGCCGATCGAGCCGATGAAATACACCGATGGCTCGCCCGTGCAGGTCCGCGTCGATCTGCCGGACAACGCGGTCTTCTGCAAAGTCTGGCGGGCCAATGTCGGCCGTGTGCCGCTGTATCTGCTCGACACCAATCTGCCGGAAAATTCCCCGGCCGACCGCGAAATCACCAGCCAAGCTCTACGGCGGCGGCACCGAGATGCGCATCAAGCAGGAAATCGTCCTGGGCATCGGCGGCGTGCGCGCGCTCGAAGCGCTGAACATCACGCCCGACCGTCTTCCACATGAACGAAGGCCACAGCGCGTTTCTCGCGCTGGAGCGCATTCGCGTGCTGCTGGAAAACAGCCCGCTGACGCTTCGATCGAGGCCCGGCAGCAGGTGATGGCGACCAACGTCTTCACCACCCACACGCCGGTGCCGGCGGGCATCGACACGTTCTCGCCGGACCTGATGGTCCAAATATTTCAAGAATTATTATCCCGTCGCTGAAGCTCGATGAAGAAGGATTCCTCGCCCTGGGCCGCGAAGATGTCACCAACAAAAAGCAGGGATTCTCGATGGCGGTGCTGGCGATTCGCCTGGCCGACAGCGTCAACGGCGTCAGCGAACTGCACGGCGATGTCAGCCGCAAGATGTGGCACAACCTCTGGCCGCAGGTTCCGCCGGATGAAGTGCCGATCAAGCACATCACCAACGGCATTCACGTCCGCTCCTGGCTGGCGCCGGACATCGGTTTACGTTCTCGACCGCTATCTCAGCGGCAAATGGCTGACCGACCCGACCGACCAATCCGTCTGGGAAGGCGTCATCGCAGATTCCCGATGAAGAACTCTGGCGCTGCCACGAGCGCTGCCGCGAGCGGCTGGTCGGCTGGACGCGGCAGCATGCTGCAAGGAGCAACTCATCCGCCGCGGCGCGTCGCTTTGACGACGTCGCCATCGCCGATGAAGTGCTCGATCCCGAAGCGCTGACCATCGGCTTTGCCCGCCGATTCGCCACGCTACAAGCGCGGCACGCTGCTGCTGCGCGATCCGGATCGCCTGCAGCGGCTGCTCGAAGACACCAAGCGCCCGATCCAGTTCCTCTTCGCCGGCAAGGCGCATCCGGCCGACCACGAAGGCAAGGAACTGATCAAGGCGATCGTCAATTTCGCCCGCAATCCGGCCGTTCGCCGGCGAGATCGTCTTCCTCGAAAACTACGACATCAACATCGCCCGCTATCTCGTGCAGGGCGTGGATGTCTGGCTCAACACGCCCGCGCCGCGGTATGGAAGCCAGCGGCACCAGCGGCATGAAAGCCGCCGCCAACGGCGTGCTCAATTGCTCGATCCTCGACGGCTGGTGGGTCGAAGGATATGCCCCCGATCTCGGCTGGGCCATCGGCCGCGGCGAAACCTACTCCGACGGCAACTATCAGGACCAGCGTCGAAAGCCAGGCCCTCTACGACCTCCTGGAAAAGCAGATCGTTCCGCTGTTCTACAAGCGGACGGTCGACAACATCCCGCGCGAATGGATCGGCCGGATGAAAAACTGCATGCGCAAGCTCGCTCCGGTCTTCAACACCAACCGCATGGTGCGCGACTACGCCGAGAAGTTTTACGTTCCCGCCGACGTTCGCGGCCGCAATCCTCGCGGCCGACAACCTCGAGCGCTCCATCAGCCCTGGCCAAGGCCAAGGACATGCTTCGGCAGCGGTGGGGCGGCATCAAGATCGTCGGCGTTCACACCAGCGGCAACGGGCATTTCCACGTCGGCGAATCATGCAGGTCGAAGCCCTGGTCGATCTGCCGGACATCGATCCCGACGAAGTCGCGGTGCAACTCTACGCCGGCCCGATCACCGCCACCGGCGAGATCGGCACGCCGCAGGTTCTGCGGATGGACACATTCCAAGCAGATCGCCGCGGACGCGGCACGTGTTCAGCGGCAAGATCGACTGCCGCACCAGCGGCCGGCAGGGATTCGCGGTCCGCGTCCTGCCGGGCAATGCGGATCTGGCGACGCCGTTTGAGCCGGGGTTGATTGTCTGGAATTAACGGCGTTTCTTTTTTTTATTCCGGTCCTTCTTCTCCATGAAGCCCGATTTCTTCGTCCGGAGCATCGGCCCGCCGGGCATGCCGAGGTTGCTTAAGCCTCCGGACATCAGCGACTTCATGAACTTCATTTTCCCCATCATTCCCTGCCGCCGACGGCTCGCATCATGTCGCGGGCGCTCTCGAACTGCTTGATGAACTGGCCGACCTCGTTGAACTGCCACGCCCGCCCCGCGCGGCGACCCGGCGGCGGCGGCCGTGTCGAGCAGGTCCGGCTTTTTCCGCTCTTCGCGGGTCATCGAATCGTAGATCGCCCGCATGTGCCCCATCTGCCGCTCGACGTCGCCGTCGTTCATGTTCGACTGCTTTGGTCAGCTCGCTCATGCCGGGGATCATCCCCATGACCTTGCCCATCGGGCCGAGCTTTTTGATCTGGCCCATCTGCGACATGAAATCGTCGAGGGTGAACTGGCCCTTCTCCATCTTCGCCTGGAGCTTGGCGGTCTCTTCCTTGTCGAATTTCTCCTGCGCCTCGGTGACCAGGCCGACGATGTCGCCCATGCCCAGGATGCGCGAGGCCATGCCTTCGGGGCGGAATTCTTCCAGGGCGTCGAGCTTTTCGCCGACGCCGAGGAATTTCACCGGCTTGCCGGTGACCATCTTGGCCGAGAGCAGCGCGCCGCCGCGGGTGTCGCAGTCGAACTTGGTGAGGATCAGGCCGTCGAGTTCGAGTTGCTCGTTGAACGCCTTGGCGCTGTTGACCGCGTCCTGGCCGCTCATGCTGTCGAGCACGAGATAAATCTGATGCGGCTTGAGCTGCGTGTTGATCTCGCGCAGCTCGCCCATCAGATTCATCGTCGATGTGCAGCCGGCCGGCGGTGTCGAGAATGACGACATCGCGGCCCGTTGGCTTTCGCCTGCGCGATCGCCGCCCGGCAAACGGCGACCGCCGCCCCGCTGACCACCTGCCCATGCGGGGCGATCTTTGGTGTCATCGGTATAAACCGGCACGCCCACCTGCTCGCCCGACGACGCGAAGCTGCTCGACGGCGGCGGGGCGCTGCAAGTCCGCGGCGGCCAGCAGCGGATGATGGCCCTTGGCCAGCAAGATATTTCGCGAGCTTGCCGCAGGTGGTGGTTTTGCCCGAGCCCTGCAGGCCGCACATCATGATGACCGTCGGGCCCGGGCTGGACGAAATAAATCCGCGTATCCACCGGGCCCAGCAGATTCAGCAGCTCGTCGTAACAGATCTTCACCATCAGCTGGCCCGGCTGCAGGCTCTTGATGACCTCCTGCCCGATGGCCTTCTGGATGACGTGTTCGGTGAAATCGTTGACGACCTTGAAATTGACATCCGCTTCCAGCAGGGCGGTGCGGACCTCTTGCATCGATTCGCGGATGTTTTCTTCGCTGATGCGGCCCGCGGCCCGAGAGCGATCGGAATACGCCGCTGAATTTGTCGGTTAAGTGTGTCGAACATGGTTTTATCGTGTCGATGAATGATATGCGGGAAAGAGCCGCGATAGAAGTGGCCAGCGGATGGCCATTTTAACCTGCGGCGGCTTTGCGGATTTTCTGTCGATTTCGACGTCCCTGAAACGACTACTTGCGGAATACAATTTCAAATGTTGCCAATCAGAAAGGAAAAACCATGCAGACCATGACAGAAATCACCGCGGCGCCATCCCGGAAGGCGATCTGGGCCGGCCGGATCATCAGCGCGCTCCCCTGCCTGATCCTTATTTTCAGCGGGTGTATGAAACTAGCGGAGCTGCCGGCCGTGGTGCAGGGGTTTGAAAAGTTTGGATATCCCGAGCGGCTGATTCGGGTTCTTGCGATCGTCGAACTCAGCTGCACGGTTATTTATCTGATTCCGCAAACCTCCGTTCTGGGGGCGATACTGCTCACCGGATATCTCGGCGGCGCAACGGCGACTCACGTTCGCATGAGCGATCCCTCCTTCGTCACGCCGGTTTTGGCGGGCGTGCTGGTTTGGCTCGGGCTGTTCCTGCGCGATCCCCGCTTGCGGGCGCTCATTCCGCTGCGCCGTCCAGCAGTCTCTTCGGTGTGAGTTGCGTGAGCTTGCGGTTTGACGATGTTAGCCACTAAAACTTCATGCCTCTTTAATTTTCATCGAATCGTGTAGTATGAATTTGACCTATAGTTGTTGTCTCGTGGTCCTGATGTTGAAAGCAGCAGATTAGGCAGGTTTGATCGTTTGGATTTGATAACTCCCGCTCGTAATTGGGCAGCCGCCGAATCGTCGATAGTGCCGGAGGTCGCTCCTTCGCCTGCCGACCGGATGCCCATCCTGCAGCAAGTCGTGATGTTCCTCTCCGTGGTCGGCCCCTTCGCCGGATTGGTCACGGCAATTGTTCTCCTCTGGCGAAGAAATTTCGGCGGCATCGGCGTCGGCTGGCCGGAAATAATTGTGATGCTGGCGACCTACGCCATCACCGGCTTCGGCGTGACCATCGGCTTTCATCGGCTGCTGACGCACCGGTCGTTTGAGACCTCGCGCTTCATGCGGCTCCTGCTGGCGATCTGCGGCTCGGCCGCCGGACAGGGGATGGCGATCCGCTGGTGCGCCACGCATCGCCGGCATCACCAGGTTTCCGACCGCGATGGCGATCCGCATTCCCCGCATCTGCACGGCGACGGTTTTTTCGAGCGTCTGCGCGGGATGTGGCACGCTCACGTCGGCTGGTGCTTCCTGGCCGACCGGCCGGACCTTAGCCGCAGCGTTGCCGATCTTCTCGCTGACCGGGCGCTGCTGATTGTCGATCAGCTTTATTTTCTCTGGATCGCGATCGGAATTATCCTGCCCGCGATCGCGCTGGGTTTGTATTACCATTCCTGGAACGGCTTCGTCTCCGGCATGATCTGGGGCGGATTTGTGCGCATCTGCCTCACGCAGCACGTCACCTGGAGCGTCAATTCCGTCTGCCATGTGTGGGGACGCCGGCCATTCAAAACGTTTGACCACAGCGCCAACAATTTCCCGATCGCCATCGTCAGCCTTGGAGAAGGGTGGCACAACAATCATCACGCTTTCCCCGCCAGCGCCCGTCATGGTTACGGCTGGTGGCAGTTCGATTCGACCTATCTGATCATCCGCGCGATGAGCCTCGTCGGTCTGGCCTGGAACGTGAGCGTTCCGGGCAAGACGGCGATGGAGGCGAAGCTTAAGGGGAGCGTGACGGGTCAAACGTCGTAATTGGGTCGCCGTAATCGGGCTGCTAATCGAGAGATTGGGATTGGATTCGCTGCTTTCTGATTTGCCACACCATGCCGCTCAGGCCGATGATGAGGAATCCGAGTGGAATCAGGCCGAAGAGCATTTCACTGGTAAAGCCGCGCTTGAGTACGGCGTCGGTTGGATCGTTGGGATTGACGTAGCAGACGGTTTGCATGCCGGGAGGCAGCGCACGCACGATGGCTTCTTTGGCGTCATGGCCGCTGGTTGAGCCGGTCATGAAGTCGTAATGATTTGAACGATATTGCCGGCCGTTCTCGTCGTATGCAAAGAGAATATCGATGCTGTACGTCGTGCCTTTTGAGTTGCTGTGAGACTGCACGCGGCTGGACTTGATCACACATGGCGTTGTGATCCAGTGCCGTGCGGAGGCGATGTCGATCAGCACGCGCACCGACATGGCATAGAAAGTGATCCCACCGACTAAGACGAAAATGGCGAAGAGCCATGCGGCATTTGGTTTTTTACCCGTGAGAGGCGGCTGTCGCGGTGCGAAACTACCTGGCGCACCGAACCACATCACGTACAACCCGCCGCCGCCAATAACGACGAAGATGAGCGGGATGATGGCGAACGGGAGAATCCACAAACTGTCTTGCTGCAGGATGGCCTCGGCCGGTTTATTCGGATTGACGAAGCATAGCGCCGTTGCGCCTTCCGGATACGTATCGGCCAGCTTTTGCAGCGGTGCGTAATCCGACGAAGACCTGCTGTGCATCGCCAGGTGGTCGGAACGAAAAGTCTGGCCGGCGAATTCGTAGCGGTAGGTGACCTGCAATTGATAGTTGTTTGAGTGATTGGCGATGGAACAGGATTCAATGACGCAGTGCACGGCCGGCCAGCGCCATGCCTGAGTGATTCGATAGACTTCCCTTCCCATCAGGAAGAGAAACACCAGTCCGAAGGCGAGGACGATCAGGAGGATCACACAGCTGCCAACGTGCGCACCCATGGTCGGCGGTTGTGAACTTCCTCTGGATAAATCAGCAAGATCAGAGGACATGTGTCATCAGTTTGTGCGACTTGGAATCGCGCTGCAGCTAAGTTAAGGATATCAGAAAGCGGTGCGGCTTCTTATTATAATTCCGAGGCTGATTTTCAATTACCTCGCCCATCTTGCCATGAGGATGATCACCTTTCCCATAATTTCCGGAAAGTTCCGGTTTTAGAAGATTTTCGCAACTCCTCTTAAGCATGGCGGGAATCCGGGCGAGTCATTGTCGAAGTCCGTGAAAGAAAAATGCTCCCCCTCTATTCAGTGTCCGCGGGGTGAAGGTTTTGGGCGTCTTTTCTGCAAAAAAATCTGACGATCGTCATTTTATTTTCATCTCTGCGCGGCATCGCGGAGTAGTTAGTTTAACTCTGCCGCTGCTTGAAACGAGCGGTTGTATCCCAATCGCATCGGATAGCTTTCGCGTCCTCTCTATTCGCAAGTCGTTTCTGAATCAAATTTTATATTTATGAGACTGCTGCGACGCTGGTGGCATATATCGTGCTATTGCTCCGCAGTGTTACTTGTCACGTCTTTTCACATCAACTCTTGAAGGAGAGAAAAATGGCACTCGTAAATGGCTCGGTTCAATCTCATGCACGGTCCGCACGTTTGATGATCTCGGGCGTCGTCGCCGTTTTGGGTTTGACCGCGGGAGCGCAGCGGGCGATGGCCCAGTTCACGTTGAGCAGCGAAGATCGGGAGATCTACGCAAACGTCAGCATTGGAGATAACGACGGGGTGAGCACGCCGGGGATTTACAACAACTCGGTATCCGACTTTGGAAATCCCAGCGACATGACCGGCGACTCAATCAACACATCCGCGATGGCGTCTCAGGATTCGGATATCGAGACCACGGGATTCTCCGGAACGGGGTCGGCGATAACGTCAGTTGATATCAGCGGCGTTATCCAGGACAGCTCCGCGGCACAGGCCACGTGCTCGTTTTCGGTGACCTTCACGGTTCCGGCTGCCACGGGGATTCAACTCACCGGCGAGCTGGATTCGAATGGCAATTCGACTGAGTCGGTTTCGTTCGACACCTTCGTCCAGAGCGCAACGGCGGCTATGCCGGCACAGCCCTTTTCCTTCAGTGAAATATTAGAGCCGGGAACCAGCTATACCCTTTTTCTTCAAAGCGGCACTGAAAGCGGCGCGTCGATTGATGGGCTAAGCACGGAGGGACCGGAAGATGCCGGAGATGGCGGGACGGGGAGTTTTAATTTCTCGTTCGTCGAGACGAGCGTGCCGGAACCGGCGAGTGCAACGTTGTTGTTAATGGCGGCGCCGGCGTTGCTGGCGCGGCGTCGGTCGAAATATGCCTGAGATACGGCAAAGGGATGTCATTAATCCCGACTCAGTGATATTCCTTTATCGCTTTCCCCCTGCGTGTTGCCGGTTAATTCCGGCGACAAGTTTTCCGGCCAATATTTGAAGCGGTGGCCCAGCCGAATCAACGGCGATTCAAAAAATCGGAAAGAAACGTATGCCAACGTGAGAGTCCCCGCGAATGCAATCATGATCAGTCCGAGATCGCCAAACGTGTATAGGTATGGAATGGGATGATTGAAACTCGCGTGTACCAGGCCGCTGATTCCCTGGTGGAACATATAGATGCCGTAGGAAATGGATCCCATCCACATCAGGTATCGTGCGCGGAAGATTGCCCTCCACGGTGCAAAGAGGGCGGCAAAAATCATGGCGAGGCTGAATGCCCCCAGAAGTGTTATTTGCAACGAAACGAGCCAGGGCCAAATCAATGGCTTGCAAATCCAGAGGACGGCCAGCGCGAGACAAATGAAGAACGGGATTTGAATCAGGATGGGATGTCGCCGGCACTTGTCGATTGCCCCTTTTCGCGACAGGAACAATGCTCCAAGAACGCCTAGAAACAGGCCGTCCCACCGAGCTGGCAGCAAAACCTCGGCGCCAAGATCATGACCGGATTGAACGAGGAAATATCGGACAATCGGTGCTGACAGGATGGCTCCCACGCTAAATCCCGCGAGGCTCTTGGGTCCGAGCCAGAATACGAGCAGCGGCAGCAATAAATAGAACTGTTCTTCGATGGCCAGGCTCCACGTCACGGTTAACCAGTTCGCATCGCCCCATCTGTTTCGTATCGCCAGGCCAAAATTCTGCAAGTATGTGACGTACCATCCCAAAGGCAAAGGTTCTTTCATCAGCCATGGATAACGCTGCCCAATCGCCGGCCTGAGCAGAACAAACAGAAACAGCCATAAAAAATAAAGCGGGGAGATGCGAAGACACCGGCGGACATAAAACGCACGGAACAGATTCGGCGATTCTTTGTTTGCCAGAAGGATCCCGCCAAGCAGGAACCCCGATAAGACGAAGAAAAGATCGACTCCGCCCCACGAAAACACCCCGATTCGGCGGAGGAATAGAACGAAGGGATCGAAATTCCGGACAGCGGGGTTGCAGAAATAATGCCAGTAGATCACGCAGAGAATTGCAATGCCGCGAACACCATCCAATTCCGGGATTCGCCTGCTCTGCTCAGGTTGTCCCATGGTCGTTTATATACCCGTATGCAGACTGAATTGGCAGGGCGCTGTTCGGCCTGTGCGTCATTGTTAACTTAACAGCCTGTCGTGGATTCTCACCAATTCATTTTTCCAATCAGGGATGTCTCCACTGTTCTTTCCCGTTATCATTTTGGTTTCATAGCCGAGTGGTGAAAGAGATGGCAGTTCCGCCTAAAGGCGGATGAATCAAAGGATGAATCAAAGGGGACGCGGGATGAATCAAAGGGGACGCGAATCTTTTATTGAACTAACGACGCAGGATAAGTAAGATATGCACATGCCAAGACAGGCGCGATCAGCTCCGGGCGGGCTTGTTTATCATGCGATCAACCGCGGCAACGGCCGCCAGCGGCTCTTTCACAAAGAAGCGGATTATCTGGCGTTTGAAAAAGTGATGCTGCAGGCAATCGCTCGAACGCCGACGCGACTGCTCGGGTGGTGTCTGATGCCAAATCATTGGCATTTGGTTATCTGGCCCCGGGAGGATGGCGAGCTCACCGCATTCGTTCGCTGGTTGACTCATACGCACACACAGCGTTGGCACGCTCATCATGGAAGTGCCGGGCAAGGGCACGTGTATCAAGGGCGATTCAAGAGTTTTCCGATCGAACGGGATGAACACCTGCTGAACGTGTTGCGGTATGTCGAGCGAAATGCGGTGCGGGCCGGCCTTGCCAAGCGGGCTGAGGAATGGCGGTGGAGCAGCCTTTGGGCGCGGCAGATGAAGTCCGAAATCCATGGGCCGCTGCTCAGTGGTTGGCCGGTGGATGTCCCGAGAGATTGGACCGGGTGGGTGAATCGCGCCGAGACGACAATCGAGCTGGAAGTGTTGCGGATGGCGATAAAACGTTCGTCCCCGTTCGGTTCACCCGGCTGGATTCAGCGAACCGCGAGCAAGCTCGATCTGCAATGGACGCTACGTCCGCGCGGCAGGCCCAGGGTAAGGGTGGTAAAAGATTCGCGTCCCCTTTGATTTGCCTTCGCGTCCCCTTTGATTTGCCCCCCTTTGATTTGCCCCGTCCCCTTTGATTTGCCCGGATCTCGAAACGAGCTACGTGAGACGGCATTTTCTCAGGCGATTGTTAGAATGGCGGAGTGCCACATCCTCTTGATTACGAAACGCCGCCAACCCGAAAACGCAGGCGATTGTGGATAGCTGGAATCGCGGTCATTTCGGCGGCGGTTATCCTGGGATTTATTTTGCTTCGGCCAAAACCACAACCCGTTATTCAGCCATCCATGACAATAATTCGCCAAAGAGCAATCATGATCGATCGATACGACCCCTTTAAGGCGACTGATGATAATCCAGTTGTAAAAAACGCTCCGTGGTATAAGGCTGATGTTTCCAACCCCGATCCGACGACAACGCCTTCAACCGAGTTCTCGCCAGAGAGATTTCCGAATTGAGATTTGCCGCCCAGGATTGGGCCGATCTGGCCCAACTTGCCATCCCATTCCCCTTTGGTATACTCACCAATTCGCAACAATTTACGGACTCTGGAGAAGCGTTCATGTCAGTCAAGTTGAGATTTAAGCGGATGGGCCGGAGCAATCTGGCGTTTTTTCGGCTCAGTGCGATCGATTCGCGGTCGCCACGCGATGGACGCGTCATTGAAGAGCTTGGATTCTATGATCCTCGCGCCAAGGACGCTGCCAAGCAGTTCGTCGTGAAATTGGATCGATGCAAGCATTGGCTCGATGTCGGAGCGATCCCATCCGAGACGGTTTCATCACTCCTGAAAAAGAACGGGCTCGATCATAAACAGTTGAGATTGCCGAAGCCGGGCAAGCCCAAGCCGGTGGTGGCCGAGGCGGCCAAGAAAGAAGGCGGCGAGAAGAAGGAAGCGCCGGCAGCCGAAGCGAAACAGGAAAAGCAGGAAGCGGAGGCCAAGTAGCCTTGCTGTGAGGGTGTCGTGCGGATTGACATTCTCACGTTGTTTCCGGAGATGTTTAACGCGGTGCTGGGGACGAGCATTCCTAAGCGGGCCGCTCAGAAAGGATTGGTCAGCTATCATCTGACGAACATCCGCGATTTTGCGACTGATGCGCATAAATCGGTGGATGACAAACCGTTCGGCGGCGGTCCGGGGATGGTCATGATGTGCCAAATCCTGTTTGATGCTGTCGAATCGATCGAGCGGCAGGACCCCGTACACGACAGAGCCAAATGCGTGCGAGTTCTGCTGACCCCGCAAGGACGCAAATTCGATCAAAGCGTGGCCGAGGAATTGGCCGCGAAGGATCGGTTGCTGCTCATCGCGGGCCATTACGAAGGGTTTGACGAACGGATCTCGCAGGGCCTGGAGCCGATGGAGATCAGCATCGGCGATTTTATCCTGAGCGGCGGCGAGCTGGCGGCGATGGTGGTGGTGGACGCGGTTGTGCGGCTTTTGCCGGGTGCGCTCGGGGCTGAGGATGGGGCGGCTGATGAGTCGTTCGCCGACGGGCTCCTGGAGCATCCGCAGTACACGCGGCCCCGGGAATTCCGGGGAATGGCGGCTCCGGACGTGCTACTGAGCGGAAATCATGCTGAGATCGCCAAATGGCGGCTGGAGCAGAGGCAGGAGAGAACGAAACAACGCCGGCCCGATTTGTGGCAGGCGTATTTAAGTGCGGCTCGCAGCAAGTCGGGCCGATAGGTGTATAGAATAGAGTTCCGCGTGAAGCGGTGAATCGGAGTCGGTCATGACAAACAAATTACTTCTGCTCGTCGAACAGCCGCATCTTAAGAAGGAAGTCCCGCAGTTCGCCGTCGGCGACACCGTGGACGTGGCCACCCGGATCATCGAAGGCGAAAAAGAACGCATTCAGGTCTTCAGCGGCATGGTGATCATGAAGAAGGGGTCGGGGACGAACGAAACGTTCACCGTCAGGCGAATCGTGAACAACGAGGGCGTGGAGCGTATTTTCCCGCTGCACTCGCCGTTCATCTCGCACGTGACCGTGAAGCGCAGCGGCGACACACGCCGTGCGAAGCTCTTCTATCTGCGCGACCGCGTCGGCAAGGCGACCCGCCTCACCGAGAAGCGAAAGATCGCGAAGAAGGACGATGCCGCGAAGGGGACGGACAAGCCGGAGTTGGCGGCGTCCGGGGCGGCATAAAAAACGCTAAGAAGCAGAGAAGATTTTTAGCCACAGATCAAAAACAGATGCACATGCTCTGTCTCAACGCTCATAGATTCGCGACGATCATGAGGTTGTGGGTGATTACACGCAAAAGCAGGTCTCTCTTACGGCCCCACGCCGTCCGCGACCGACACGCTGAACCCAGGTTCCGCTTTACCATGCTATTGACCGTCTCAACCTGCCAGCGTTGTCCGTAATGCTTTTTGTCCGGGTTCCGTTGCAGCCGTCGTCGCATAAGGCGGCGATAATATCCTCTCGGCTTTCCCGGCCGTCCGCACGTCGCCGGGATCAACGAACGAATCTTCAGATCCCGCCGTGCCGCCTGATGGTTGGATTCCGAATCGTATCCCGCGTCCGCCACCACCAGACTCAGGCTCATGCGTGACGCGGCACGTTTCAGCAATGGGATGAAGTGGGGATGATCGTTGCCCAAGCCGGTCGTGGCCCGCGCCGCGAGAATCAGATGCGATGCGGCATGCACCGCCAGGGAGAGCTTGGGCAGCCGTCTGGCGGTTTTGGATCGCCGGCGATTTGCCTGGGCCGATGTGGATTTCCCGCGGGCCTTGAGGCGGCTTTGATGTCGCCGGTTGTCAAAATACCGGCTCACGTGATGCGATTCGAACATGCTCGAGTCCAACGCCGCAAACCGGTCATGACGCGGGCCTCTTTTTTTTCGGCTGCGACGCGTCTGTTGGCGATACGCCTGTTGGGCCGCCCGCACCGACAGGTTCAGCATCGTCTCGATCATTCGCGGCTTGACCAATCGATGAAAGGCACGGCAAAATGTGTTGTGGTCGGGCACTTTGGTCAGGCCGATGTCAGAGCACCACTGCGGAACATCCCGCAGGAGCGCCACCAGCCCGCGATAGCTCTTTTTTTGATGCTCCCGCAGCACCAGACAGGCGAAAAGCTGGGCATCGGTAAAATCCTTGCGGCTGAACTTGGAGCGGTCCCTCTTAAGACAGGCCGTTGCCAACGCGTACGCGGCATTCAGCACCGTCCGTGGCGATTTACAGGTTTCCATCCTGCATGGTGTAGCAATAGTCGCGTCATCGCGCAAATATCTTTAATGCACATTATGCTAGGATCGAGACAGAGCAAGATGCACACAGATAAGAATTGCACGGATTCTTATCTGTGTGCATCTGATTTTCATCTGTGGCCAATAGCGCATTTGTCTGTGGCAAGATTTAGGGTTGCGGGGAAATTTCCGGCGAGCATAATCCTATTTCATGTTTGAGTGGCTGACGAAGAAGTTCACCCCTACCGATCCGCGCAATGCGCTGGGGCAGCGCGGGGAGAATATGGCTGCGCGGCATCTTCGCAATCAGGGGTACAAAATCATCGAGCGGAACTTTCGGTGCGAGGTGGGTGAGGTGGACATCATCGCGCGCGATGGGAAGACGCTGGTTTTCGTCGAGGTGAAAACGCGGGCGTATGATGATCCGACGCCGGAAGATCAGGTGAATGAGGTCAAGCGGCATCAACTGACGAAAGCGGCGCGGTTTTATCTGTCGCGGTATGGAACGCCGCAGCCGCCGGCGCGGTTTGATGTGGTGGCGATTGTTTGGCCGACCGGGAGAGACCCGCAGATTCGGCATACGCCGGACGCGTTTGAGGCTACGTTTTAGGGAATGTCATTGGTCATTTGTCATTTGTTATTCGTTCTTTCGCCTTTGCAAATGACAAATGACCAATGACAAATGACTGTTCCAAATGATCGATACGCATTGCCATTTGACTGATCCCCGGTTGATGGAGCAATTGCCGGGGGTTTTGGAGCGGGCTGCGGCGGCGGGGGTTAGCCGGATCGTGACCATTGGAACATATCCGGCGGACTGGGACGCAGCGCTGGCCGTGGCCAAGGGGCGGGAGAATGTTCGCTGCGCGGTGGAGCGCATCCGAATCATTGTCATGAGATCGAATTCGAGGAGCTTGCGCGGTTACGGCAATTGGCTCAGTCGCCCGCAGTGGCGGCGATTGGGGAGATGGGGCTGGACTATCACCATCAGTTTGCGAATCGCAAATTGCAGGCCAAGTATTTTCAGGCACAGTTGGAGATTGCGCGGGATGTGAAGTTGCCGGTGGTGATTCATTGCCGGGAAGCGGTGGATGATTGCCTGGCGATTCTCGCGGCGTTCCCGGACGTGCGGGCGGTGTTTCATTGTTTTACGGGGACCGGCGCGGAAGCACGGCGGATTTGGGATGCGGGGTATCTGACCGGATTTACCGGCGTGGTCACGTTTCGCAACGGGCAGCCGCTGCGCAACATCGTGGCGGAGGCGCCGGCGGATCGGATTCTAGTGGAGACGGATGCGCCGTATTTGACTCCCGAGCCGATGCGAAAGCAGAAAACCAACGAGCCGGCGCTGGTGGTTCACACGGCGGCGGCAGTCGCGGCGGCGCGGAACATCACTTTGCAAGAGCTGGATGGATTGACGACGAAAAATGCGATGCGGTTTTACCGCTAGATCAGCCCTGCATGCTGATGGTGGCTTCCATGCGCGGGTCGGGGCCGGGGATTGGGATGCTCGACGCAGCAGCGGCGGCTTTGGTTTTGGTCAATTGCTCCATGAGCATGACCCAGGTTTCCCGCTGATGTTTCAGGATGCCGATCGCTTCCTCGAGGGATTCCATGTGGTGGTTTAAGTTGGCATCCACGACCTTTCGGTAGACGTAGGCGTAGAGGCCCTTCAGCTTCTTGCACAAATCGGGCGAGACATCTTCCTTGAGGGCGCAAATCAACTGGTTGACGATGGCCGAGGTTTTGGTCAGGAGCTGATAGCTTACTTCGTAATTTTTGTTCTGGAGGGCGACGCGGGCCTGCTCGCCGAAACGGATCGCGCCGTCGAAGAGCATGAGCTGTAATTGCTCGGCGGTGGCGGTGAGCACCTTGGTGCGGAGATATTTTTGGGACTGGACATTTGGATTCATATTGGATGCTCAGACGATCATCAGCTGCTGGAACTGCTGGACGAATCGGACGAACTGGACGACCCGCTGCTGGATCCGAGAGAGTCGAGGCCGGTGCTCGATCCGGCGGTGGAGACCTTGAGGCTGCCCAGGGCCGAGAGAAGCGTTCCCTGACTTTGCAGCGAAGCGAGCGTGCTCTCCATGGTGTTGAATTCGTTCTGCAACTGCGTTTTTTTCTCCGCGAGAATGGTGTTGAGTTCGTTGATCTGGTCCTGGTACTGGGCGATCTGGGTGTCCAGCGTGTTAGTCTGCAGCGTGATCGAGCCGTTGACCGGATCGGTCAGGGCATCCATCGAGTTGGAGATGATATTTCCCAGCCCAATAGTGGCGTCGCTGAAGAGATTCTGGACGGCAGTCGGGTCGTTGGCGAATGCGGTTTCGAATGTGTCCTGGTTGAAGGTGAGTGTCGTGCCGGTGGTGGTTTCGCCATCGGCGTCAACGGTGATGCCGATATCGGCCAGATCTTTGTATTGGCCGGCGCCCTGCACCACCGCATTGATCATGTTGTAGACGGCTTCCTGTGCCTGCTGGGTGGTGGAATCGCCGAGCAGGAGGCCGCCGACGTTGTTGGTGGTGTCGTATTGCGTGTCGGTGGTGATGGTTCCGACGAGGGAATTGAAATCGCTGACGAAATTCTGGAGTTGCCCGACGACATTGCTCGGATCGGGCGCGACGCTAAGCGTGACCGGGCTGCTGCTGGCGCTGAGAAGAGAGACGGTGACGCCCTTGATGATATTGGTCAGTTGATTCTTGTTGGAGGTGATGAGCAGGGGCTGTGTGCCGCCCGAGCCGCCGTAGAAAACAGCGGCGTCTTGTGCACTGACGAGATTGCGAACGCCCAGGTTGGTCGTGCCGCTGTCGATCAGGACGCGGCCGGCCTCGCCGGAATTGACTGACGTGAGAGAGAGGCGATAGGGGGACGTGCTGGAGCCGTCGTTGATGATGCTGGCGGTGACGCCGAAGCCCAGTTGGTTGATCTTCCCCTGAAGCGTGGCGAGGGTGTCGGTGCTGCTGACGGTGATGGTTTTCTGCAGCGCGCCGTCGAGCGTCGTGCCGGTGGCGGTGCCGGCGATATTGAGGTTGGCGGCGGCGGTTCCACCGGCGAGATCTTTAACCGTGAGCGTTCCCGGTCCGCCGGCGGTATCGGTCAGGAGAATGCCGTTTCCGTTGGCGTTGATCGAAGCGGTGACGCCAGCGTTCTTGGTGTTGATGGCGTTGATCACGTCGCCGATGGTGTTGATGCTTCCCTGGGTGAGATCGATTTCGGTGGTCGCTCCGGCGGAATTCTGAATCTGGAATTGCCCGAGGGCAACGCCTGCGCCGCCGTTGTAGCTGCTGAGCAGGGTGTTGAGGGAGACATATTTGCGCTGGAGGTTTCCGCCATCGACGGTTTGGGTGGTTGGGGTGAAGGTGCCGGCGATGCCGAGGGCGGCCGCGGTGGTGGAATTGGTGTCGCCGATGACGAGGTTGCCGCCTCCGCCGCTGTTGTCCACGATTTGCAGGCCGGTCCCGGAGGCGTTGAGCGATGCGGTGACCTTGATGCCGGAAGTATTGTTGTTGATGTCGCTGATGATATCACTGAGGGAAGTAGCACCGGAGAGATTGATCGTGCCGGAGTGGCCGGCGCGATCGCTGATGGAAATCGTTCCCAGCGGAATTCCCGAGCCCCCTTTGAGAGAGCTGATAAGTACGGAATCAAGCCCGGCGAGAAGCGGCGCGCCTTGAACCGTGTTTCCGCTGGCGGCGGCGGTGAGGCCGAGATCGGCGGCGGCTTCTGAGCCGTTGTCGGCGGTGATGGTGAGTGGGCCGCCTCCGCCGGTGTTGTCGGTGAGGGTGATGCCATTGCCGGCGGAATTGATGGAAGCGGTGAGCTTCGATCCGCCGACGGTGTTGATGTCGTTGATCACGTCGCCGACGGTTTTCGCGCCGTTGAGGGAGACAGCGATTTGCGTTCCATCACGAGCGGTAACAGTGAAATCGCTCTGACCGGCGGAGGTGGTAGCGACGCCGTTGCCATCGTTGAGCTGCGCCAGCGTCGTGCCGGGGCTGATGAAGTTAATCTTGGTTCCGGTAAGGGTAGCGCCGGTGGCGGTTCCGGCGATGCCGAGAGAAGCCGCCGCTGTTCCGCCGTTGAGGTCTTGAATCGTCATCGTGCCGGATCCGCCGCTTTGATCGTTGATGACCAGGCCCTGGTCGGTGACGGTGGCGTGGAGGCTGACGCCGACGGAGTTATTGATCTGGTTGACGACATCATCGAGCGTGACGTCGTTGGATGTATTGATGACGGTGGAATTTCCGGCGCTGTCGGTGATGCGGAATTGTCCGGGGGAGACGCCCGCGCCGCCGTTGAGCTGCGACAGTGGCGTCTGGGATGAGGCTTCGCCGCCCCCTTCTTCGAGCGTGAGGGTTCCGGTGCCGATGGGAGTGGAGTTGGGATCGGAGAATCCGGTGCTGATGCTCTGTTGGGTGGTGACGAGCTGCGCAACCTGAAACTGATAGCTGCCGACGGCCGCGCCCACGGCCGCGGTGGCGGTGAGGACATTCGGATTGGTGCTATTGGTTGTGGCGTTCTGAAACGTCTGCGGCAGCGCCAGGCTCTGGCCGATTTGCTGCATGCCAGTCAGTTGTGTTTCGAGCGATTTATAAGCCTGCTCCTGGGACTGCGCGGAGGTGATCTGTGTTTGAAGAAGCTGATTGGGAGCGGAATCGATGGAGATCAGCCCATCAATGATCGCACCGGTGTTGATCCCGCTGATCAGACCGACGTTTGATGTGATCGTGCCCATGCTCTATTAATCGTCCAGAACGCTCCCGCGATATAAGACAGACCAATTCTTATTCTTCGGATCGGCGATAGCGGCCTCAACCTGCGATTCGACGTCATAAGCGACACGATCGAAGGCTGGGGCGTCGGTTAACAGCTGCGTGACCGCCCAGCGGTCGAGAAACATCAAACACGCGCCGCGGACTTTTCGCAGCTTGTTAGCGGTCGCGACCCAGCCGGGTTGTGAACTGTCGGAGTTGCTCATCTTCGGAGTTATCGGAACTGTCGGGGGTGAAACATGAGGATTTGGCCCCTCCCGCGGGGCGTTGCAAATGGGGGTGCGGCAGGTAGCCTTGGTGCATGCGAACCGATAGGCGAAAAGCGGATGAATTGCGGCCGATTTCCGTGCGGCGGGGGTTTACGGATACGCCGGCCGGGTCGGTGCTTTGGAGTCAGGGGAAGACGGTGGTGCTGTGTACCGTTTCCGTCGCGGTGGATTTGCCCCCCTGGTTCAATGAAGAGCGGGCCGGCGGCTGGGTGACGGCTGAGTACGTGATGCTGCCGGGTTCGACGCCGCAGCGGAAGCCATGGCCGAAGATCGGGCATACCGATTCGCGCGGGACGGAAATTCAGCGGCTCATTGGGCGCTCGCTCCGGGCGGCGATCGATCTGGACCGGATCGGGCCGCATACGTTTGCGGTCGATTGCCAGGTTTTGCAGGCGGATGGCGGAACGCGGACGGCCTGCATCTCGGCGGCCTATGTGGCGCTGCGCGATGCGGTGGCGAAATTGCCGGCTTCGATGCCGATGCCCAAGATGCTGAGCAAGAGCGTGAATCATCCAATGAGCGGAAAAACGTTGCCGCGATATGACGCGTCGCTCTACAAGCCGGCGGCGGCGATGGAGAATCAACTCGCGGCGATCAGCGTCGGACTTGTGGGTGGAGAAGTTTTGCTCGATCTGGATTACGAGGATGATTCGTGCGCCGAAGTGGATATGAATATCGCGTACACTGCTTCCGGTAAATTCGTCGAGATTCAGGCGAGTGCGGAAAATGGATTGGGATTTGATCGCTCGCGGATGGATGAAATGCTGGAGATGGCGACGAAAGGATGCCGGGGGATCATGGAGCACCAGCGGCGGGCGCTGGGGGAGTGAGGAATTCGACGCGCATCGATCCGTAGTCGCGGATATCCAGCGGGCGAAGGGATGGTAAATCCAGATGATCCGCTGCATCGTGGCGGAAAACGACTAATCCTTTTGGGGAAAGATGTTTGGCCGTGATCTGAGTGGCCAGGGTTTTCAAGTCCTCCGGCCGACTCTTCAGGAAAGCGTAGGGAGGATCGAGGAAGATGACATCGACTCGCCTGGCCGGCTCGGGGGCTGATACGAACCAACCGAACAAATCTTTGCGAACGATTTTGGAGCGATTTTGCACTCCAAAATTCGCTATGTTTTTTTGCAGAAGCTCGCTGGCCGATGGTTCGGATTCGAAGAAAGTGGCGGATGCCGCGCCGCGGCTGAGACATTCCAAACCCATGCTGCCCGTGCCGGCGAAGAGATCATAAACCACGGCGCTTTCCAGCCAGGGGGAAACAATGTCGAAGACCGATTGCTTCACGCGATCGGTGATCGGGCGGGTGGCATCGCCGACGGGGGGGAGCAGCTTTCGGCTTCGAAATTCGCCGGCGATGATGCGCATTGGATAAATGTAGCCAATTCCGACCCCATTTCGATAGAATCGAACCTTCGTGGCGGATCGCAGCGTACATTATGAGGCGGCTTTCGAGGCGTGCTTGCGCGAGCGCGGCATTCCCTATGTCGCTGTCGATGAGGCGAAGCGGGCTCTGTTTGCCAATGCCCGGCTTAAGTCGTTTGATTTTGTGGTCTACAGCAAAAACGGGCCAAATCTGCTGATTGATGTGAAGGGGAGAAGCCGTCGCAATCGTTCGGACCGGGCGGGGTATGAGACATGGGCGACGGAGCATGATGTCAACGACCTGATGGAATGGGAGCAGGTGTTTGGCGAGGGGTTTAAGGCCGTGCTGATGTTTGTTTATTGGATCGATCAGCCGCTGAGCGTGAATGCGGATGCGTTCCAGCATCGGGACAAGTGGTATCTGATCATGGGGATCGATTTGGCGGAATACCGGTGCACATGCGGCGGCGATCTGCCAAGTGGGAAACGGTCAGTTTGCCGGTGCGGGAATTTCGCTCGCTTGCCCGCCCGCTGGAGACATGGTTATGATGTGCAACATGCGGCGAAGATTCGCTCTTTTGGTCGTTCTGCTGACGGTGGCGCTTGCGCCACTTTCCGCGATGGCGGACGACGCAGCGCCCAAAAGCTATGACGGCCGGCTGGACGACTACGCGCAGCCGGTGACCCTCGATAGCAGCGGGACGGCGCTGACTTATTTTTTGTTTGTCGGATTGGGCGTCATTGCCGTGGGCGCGCTGTTCAAGAATGCCAGGCGTTCTCACCTGGATTAACCTCAACTGGATTTATCTCAAGCAGCTAAACCATCAACCGGAGGCATCGATGAAATCGACTGTCTTATGGGCCTTGGTCGGCCTGAACGCGATACTGTTGTTTTTATTTGCCGGACAGTTTAACCGGCTGAGCACGGCACAGGCGCAGGTCCATCGGCCGGCGGATTACCTGCTCATCCCCGGCGAGGTGAATGGCGGATCGACGGGCGTGGTTTATATCATCGATTCCACCAACGGCCGCCTCGGCGCGATGGCTTACGATGAATCGAGCCGCGTGCTCCAGACGATGCCGGAGATCGATCTCAACCGCGTCTACGGCGCGGCCGTGCAACGCTGATTCCCTCTGAACTCAACTGACATTGAAGAGGTCAACATGGACCGAAAATTGATTACGATTTGCGTGCTGACGATTTCGGCGATGGCGCTGATGATCATCAACTTTGTGTCGCCCGTGGCCAAGGCCGATGTGGCGGTGAACAGCCATGACTATCAAGCGGTCACCTCCCGCGTGCAGGGCGGCGGAGATGGGCTTTACATCCTCGACAACCGGACGGGATTGATCGTGATTTTGACGTATGATCCCAATACGCGCTCGATGATTCCGCGGGCGGCCCGGCCTGTGATGGATGCGTTTCGATAATGCAGGGCTCCGCGAACAACATGCCTGAGATTCGTCACGACTGGACCGAGCCGCAGATCTGCGAGCTGGCTGAGCTTGGGCTGCTGGAATTGGTGTTCCGCGCGGCGGAGGTTCATCGCCGCTATCACGACTCGCGCGAAGTCCAGGTCTGTAAGCTGATCTCGATCAAAACCGGGGCCTGTCCGGAAGACTGCGCTTACTGCTCGCAATCATCCAGATATGAAACGGATGTGCGGCGACTGCGCTGATGGCCCAGGAAGAAGTGCTGGAAAACGCGCGGCGGGCGAAGGAAGCGGGGGCGAGCCGGGTTTGTCTCGGGGCAGCCTGGCGCGAGGTGAAAGACAATCAACAGTTCGATCGCGTGCTGGAAATGGTACGCGGCGTGACGGAACTGGGATTGGAAGTCTGCTGCACGCTGGGGATGCTCAATGAACATCAGGCCAGGCGGCTCGAAGAAGCCGGGCTGTACGCCTACAACCACAATATCGACACGTCTGAGCGGTTTTACGAAACGATCATCACGACGCGGAAATTCGCCGATCGGCTCAAGACCATCGAGCAGGTGCGCAAAACAAACGTGACGGTCTGCTCGGGCGGGATCATGGGGCTCGGCGAGACGATGGAAGATCGCCTCTCGATGCTGCAAACGCTGGCGACGATGCGGCCCCATCCGGAATCGGTGCCGATCAATATCCTGGCGAAAGTTCCGGGGACGCCGATGGCAAACCAGCCGGATGTGCCGGTGTCGGAGACTGTGCGGATGATCGCCGTGGCCCGGCTGCTGATGCCGGCGTCGGTCGTGCGGCTGTCGGCAGGACGGGCCAAATTATCGGTGAGCGATCAGGCGCTTTGCTTCCTGGCCGGGGCGAATTCGATTTTTTCCAGCGACAATGGGCAGATGCTGACCAAGGCGGTTCCGTCGCCGAATTACAACGCGGATGCGGCGCTGCTGAATCTGCTGGGGCTGCGGCCTCGAGAGCCGTTTAAGAAGGTGGGCGCGAGAACGGACGCAGCGATGGCTTGAGTTGGGTTTCCTGCTTCGTATTTCCTATTTCAAATCTTGGATTTTTCATTTCGCTGGGCCGTGCGTGTGGGACGGATCGCCCATGGTCGGGGAGTAAACCGGCAGGCGAATGGTGAACGTCGTGCCTTCGCCAAGGGTGCTTTTCAAGCTGATGTTGCCGTCGTGCTCATCGACGATTTTTTTTGCGACGGCGAGGCCCAATCCGGTGCCGCGATTTCCCTTCGTTGAATGGAACAGCTCGAACATGTGGTTCATGAGGTTGGGGGGGATGCCGACGCCGTTGTCGATCACCTCGATGATTGATTCGCGATTTTCGCTGTTGTAGCGGCAGACGACGCGAATGAGGCCTTTTTGCGGCTCAACGGCGTCCATGGCGTTGTTGAGGAGATTCATCATCACCTGATGAAGCCCGTCCGGGTCGGCGGGGAAAGCGGGATGATTCGGCTCAACGTCGGCGACCGCCATGACCCCTTTTTCGTTGGCGGCGGTGGCGACCAATTCCAAGCACTCCTCGATCAGTACCTTGGGGTTGATCTGCTCCAGCTTTGGCTCGCGCGGGCGGCTGTACGCGAGCAGGTTCATCGTCAGGTTGTAAATTTTTTCCAGGTTGCGATCGACGATGCGCCACCCTTTGGCGGCCTGCGCGAGATTTGATGCGCGAAGGCCCATCTCAACCACATCCGCGCCGCCGCGGAGGGCCTGGAGAATGTTCTTAATCGAATGGGACAAAGCGGCGGTGGTTTCGCCGACGGCGGCGAGGCGTTCCCCCTGCAGGCCCGCCTGATAGAGCTTGGCATTGGTGGCGGCCAGACCTGCCTGCAGACCGATAGCTGTCAGCAGGCGAAGCTGATCCGGAGCGTAGGTGTAATTTCTGACGGAGCTGTCGACGTAAATGACGCCGATGATTTCTTCCTCGCTCTTGCCGGAGAGTTTGCTTGCCTTGATCGGAACGCAGAGAGCGCTGCGGATGCCAAGATTGTGAACGCTCTTGCCGGCGGAGAATCGGCGGTCGGCCATGGCGTTGCTCGACAGAACCCCTTCGCCGCTGCTGAGGACGTGATTGATGATCGTCCGTGAGGCGTGGATTTTTTCAGGGATCGGCTTCTGGTCGGATTCGACGGAGATGCGCGGCTCATCATCATGGGTCTTGGATTTCTCGGATTCATCCTCGCGCGTGCGGACGACTTTGGGGATCAGTTCGTCCTTCTTTTCGTCGTACAGAAAAATAATTCCGTGGTCGGCTTTCACATATTCAAAGACCAGGTCCATGACGACTTCAAGAACCTGATCGACGCCGAAGCTGCTGCCGAGGGCCGCGCCTAGCTGGTAGAGAATCTTGAGATTGGCCATCGCGACGGCGGCCGGCTCTGGGACGGCCAGGACCATCGAATCGTCCGCCGACGGAACCGTGTGCATGATGGAACTGTCCATGCCCGCTTCGACGCCGGTGAGTGCGACGTTGCCGCTGCTCGATCGCGAGACGCCGGGCTGGGCGCCAAAGACCATCAGGGTGCGGCCGACGCGAATCTGATCTCCGAGTTTCAGGGAGAAGCGATTGTTGACGCGGGTTCCGTTGATGTAGCTGCCGTTGGAACTGCCCATGTCGCGCAGAACCCAGTTGCCGTCGTTGGGCAAAAGCTCGGCGTGCTGGCGGCTGACGGTGTTGTCGGAGATGGGAAGCTGGCGGCTGTCGCGGCCGATGAGAACCGGCGCATCCGGCAATTCAAATCGCCGCCCTTTGTCCGGACCTTGTAATACCAGCAGAGTGAGCACGCCAACAGTTTATCGCTGCGGCGACAGGGGGAAAAGGGTAATGCGATTCATTGCAAATAAACGCGTCAGAATCGAATGCTGATGAACGCGCCCGCGCGGAACTCCTCGGCGTGGTTTCCAAACGCGCCGAAACCGCCCCAGGCGGCCATATACGGAGACTTCCAGCCCGGCGGCGGCGGGGCCCCAGGTCAGGCCGGTTTGGATGGCCGGGCGGACTTCAAATGCCGCGCCGGTGTGATAGACGGTGTTGAAGACGGTGAAGTTGTTGACCTGGGTTGCCTGGTCGATTGAGTAGTTGTTGACAAGCAATCCCGCGCCGATTCGGGGCTTGATGAAGAGGTTGGTGCGGGGAAGCCAGAATTCCGCCGCGAGGCGGGGTTCGATTTCGAAATTGTCGAGATCGGAGTCGAGGCTCGCGGTGCCGAAGAAATTGTTGCCGTTGGTGAAGGGGATGTCCTGGCTATCCCAGTTGCCGGAGCCGGTGAGGCCGAAGCCGAGGAGGACGGGAGAGCCGGGGAACGGAATGTGCCAGGCGAAGTCGCCGTCGATGTAGGCGCCGTCTTTATTGTAGAAAAGTCCGGGACTGGTTCCGGTGTGGATGTGCGAATAGCCGGCTCCGAGCGTGTACTCGCCAAACTGGGCGGACGCCACGGCGCTGGAGAGGAGAAGACCGACTACAAAACAAAAGCCGCGCATGGACAACGATCGCATAGTACCCCTTTCACTTTGCGATGATTATCCGCTGGCGCGGCGGTTTCGGTCAACGATTATTTTTTAGTCGCTTTCAGGCCGTTTCACGAGTTTTTTGCCCGCGGCGATGAGCCCAAGGCCGATCAGACCCGCCAAAGCCTGCCCGGACGCGGCTGGAAGCGGAACAGCCGATGTGCCGCCACCCGTGCCGGTATCGCCGCCGCTGCCAGTGCCGCCGGTGGGCGGAATTGGATTGGTGGGCGATTGCTCGACGGAAAGCGTGAACACGTCACCGGCGGTGGTGGTATCGCTGAACGGTGCGCCAACATAAGCGGCCGAGGTCGTCTCAGGCTGGTTTTGAAAGAACGATGAGGGGCCGGCCAACTGCGCAGGGGTTTCGGTGCTGTCGAATTGGAATACCGCCGATTGGCCCGCGTGAAGCAGATCTCCGGACATGGCGACGAATTGGATTCCGCTGCCGTCGCCCGGGCCGGTGTTGCCGGTGATCGCGGCGGTCCAGCCGGCCGGAGCGAGAATGCTGGTCGGCGTCGCCTCCATGTATTCTTGAAGCGGAGCCCAGGAGAACCAGAAGGTTCCGACGGTTGTGTCGGCGTTGTCGGCGCTGGAGTTGTTGGTAAGCGTGATGTCATATTGCCATTCGCCGCTGCCGAGCGAGGTGCTGGCGATATGGCCGCCGGCATTTTCGGATGTGACAGCGGATGCAAAGCGTGGCATCGCAAAAGCTGCCGCCGCGCCGATTGCCGCACAGAAGAGAGAGATGGACTTTTTCATGGAGAGGCTTCCTTTACGTGATTTCATGTGACGTTCACGAGGTACAACCTCAAAAGCATGGGGGCTATTCCATCATCAACCCGAATAATGCAAAAAGTTTGATGCGGAATTGATAACGATTAAAAAATTCAAGAATTAAGCGCGGGTGCGCCGACAGCGGCGTCGCTCTGCTCCGGCGTTTGGCGCTCGTAGGCGGCCTTCAGCAGATTGCGGAGGATCATCAGAAGGGTGTCGGATTCCAGAAATCCTTTGGGCATGCGCAGATAGACGGTTTTCTCATCGATCACGCGCAGCGAGCCGGCAGCGCCGGTCAGGCCGGCCTGGGCCCGGGCGGCGTTACGCACGGTAAGGACTACATCCGGGTCTTTTTTGATGATGCTCTCGATGCCGAAAATCCCGGCGAGGAGGCGCAATTCCGTCAGCGCGAGCAATAGCACCGCCGGGCGCGGCGGCGCGCCGAAGGCGTCGGTTAAATCCTGCTCGAGCAGGTTCAGCATTTCCAGCGATGTGCAGCGCGATAATCGGCGATAGACATCCATTCGCTGGCGATCGGCGGCGATCCATTGCTTGGGGACGAGGGCGGAGACGCCGATGTCCACGTGTGCCTCGGGCTTGGTCGGCTTGGGCTCGTTCTTGAGCTGACGCGTCGCTTCCTCCAGAAGCTGGCAATACATTTCGTAGCCGACGGTGGCGATGTGCCCGCTCTGCTCGGGGCCGAGGATGTTGCCGGCGCCGCGGATTTCCAGGTCGCGCATGGCGATTTTGAACCCCGCCCCGAGATGGCTGTATTCCTCGATCGCTTTCAATCGCTTGGCCGCGACGGGCGTCACGGGGCGGTCGGCTGGCAATAGCAGATAGCAATAGGCGCGGTTTTTATATCGCCCGACTCGGCCGCGCAATTGGTGAATCTCGCTTAGACCGAATCGGTCGGCCTTATTGATGAAGATCGTGTTGGCGTTGGGGATATCCAGGCCGCTTTCGATGATCGTCGTGCAGACCAGAATATCCGCTTCGTGGCGGATGAACTTCAGCATCACATCTTCGAGTTCCCCTTCGGCCATCTGGCCGTGGCCGATGATGATGCGGGCATCGGGGACGAGCTTTTGAATCTCATCGGCCACCTCGACGATGTTGTAAACGCGATTGTGAACGAAATAGACCTGTCCCTCGCGGTTCAGCTCGCGGATGATGGCCATCTGGATTCGGCTTTTGTCGTAGGCGATCACCTCCGTGACGATGCTGCGGCGATCCTGCGGGGCGGTGGTAAGCGAACTGATATCGCGCAGGCCGAGCATGCTCATGTGCAGCGTTCGCGGGATCGGCGTAGCGGACATCGTCAGCACATCCACCGTTCGCCGCATCTGCTTCAACCGCTCTTTATGCGTGACGCCGAAGCGCTGCTCTTCGTCGATGACGACGAGGCCCAGGTCGGCGAACTTCACGTCCTTGCTGAGGATTCGATGCGTGCCGATGAGGATGTCGATTTCCCCGGCGGCGGTTCGGCGGACGGTTTCCTTTTGTTCCTTGGCCGCTCTTGAACCGGCTGATGGATTCGATGTGGAACGGATAATTCAC
This sequence comes from uncultured Phycisphaerales bacterium, assembly GCA_963773725.1. GTDB lineage: Bacteria > Planctomycetota > Phycisphaerae > Tepidisphaerales > Tepidisphaeraceae > PALSA-1353. Next base: position 1,346,980 of record CAVZCA010000002.1, on the reverse strand, counting down.
CATCCGCTCGCGGAAGGATCGCTCGTGCTGCTCGGCCAACACGGTCGTGGGGACGAGGATCGCCACCTGCTTGCCATATTCGACAGCCTTGAACGCGGCCCGCATGGCGAGTTCGGTTTTTCCGTATCCGACGTCGCCGCAGAGCAGGCGATCCATCGGGCGGGGCTTCTGCATGTCCTGCTTGATCTCCTCGGCGCCGATGATCTGGTCGGTCGTCGGCTCGTAGGGAAATTCCGCCTCGAATTCTTTTTGCCATTCGGTGTCGGGCGGATAGGCGACGCCCAGCTCGGCGGCGCGGGCGGCCTGCACGTCGAGCAATTCCGCCGCCATGTCCATGACGGCTTCGGAGACCTTGGCTTTTTGTTTTTCCCAGACGCCGCTGCCGAGGCGGGAGAGCTTGGGATGGCCGTGAAATCCGCCGATGTATTTCTGGATGAGATTGATCCGCGCGGCCGGCACGTGCAGGACGGCGTTGTCGGCGAATCGGAGGGTCAGATATTCCTCGTTCTTCCCGTCCTTGGTCATCGCGTGCATGCCGGTGAACTTGGCGATGCCATGCGCGACGTGAACGACGTAATCTCCCTCCTTGAGATCGAGGAACGAATCGACGGGCCGCGAGGCGATTACCTTGCCAACCCGGCGGCGCTGCTCGTAGCGGTGAAAGAGTTCGTGATGCCCGAGGAAAGCGCCGGGTTTGCGCGTGCCGCCGAATTCCCAAACGAATCCGCGGTGCAGATAGCCGATGAATGTTTCGATCCGATTGCTCAGGCCGGGGACTTCTCCGTCGATCAATTCGATGAAGCGTTGTTTCTCGCCGTCGTTCTCGCAGAAGATCGTGACATCGTGCGTCTCGGCGATCTCGCTCAGTTCCTTGATTGCCTTCTTCGCTTCGGTCTCGAATCTCTGCAGTGACCCAACCGGCAGGCGGATGTGCGGGGCATTGTTTCCAACCATCATCGCCTGCTGATCGAACTGGCTCAGCTCCAGCCGCGTGAACTGGGACGCGAGATTCAGCAGCGCCGTTGAGCGGATAAATTCCCTTCACCTCGGGCAGGCGGTCGAGATAGCTTTTCGATTGCTCGGCGATTTCCAGCGGCGCCCAGAGCGCGACGATGCCGTCTTCCGGCAGGTAGTTGAACAGGCTGGTCGATTCGCCGGTCTCGGGCAATTGTCCCTTGATGTCGATGATCGAGACGGAGGGAAGCGGATCGCCCGAGCCGAGTGAATCGAGATCGAATCGGCGAATGGATTCGATCTGATCGTCAAAGAAATCGACGCGAACGGTCAGGCCGAATTGTTCGCCGGCCTGGGCGAAGATTCCGGGGAGATAGATATCGATGATCCCGCCGCGGACGGCGAAGTCGCCGGGAACCTCCACCTGATCGAGTCGGCTGTATCCATGCTCGGCAAGCCAGACGATCAATTTCTCCGGCTCAAGCTTTTGGCCCGGCTGGAGGGCGAGCATGAGTTGTCCCAACTGCTTTGGCGATGGGACCGATTGCATGATCGATTGGACGGAAGCGATCAGGACGCCGGAATCGGTCCATTTGCCGCTGGTGGCGAGGCGGGCGATGAGGCGGAGGCGATTGGAGACCTGCTCCTCGCTGGCGCGGCCAAGGCCCTGAGCGAGCTCAAGAGCGGGAAGAATTTCCGGGCGATGGTTTGTGAAAAGCTCAATGTCGTCAGCCAGATCCTCCGCTTCATCCAAATGTCCGCAGATCAGCAGGGTAGGGCGATTCAGATCGGCCCGCATCGCGGCGATCACGGCGGCAACGCTGGCTCCCCACAGCCCGGAAACCGCCGCAGCCCGCTGCTCGCGCAGAACGGTTGCGACTTCTTTTAGTTGCGCGCAGCGACAAGCCGCCCGAGGGAGGCGGGAATGGGGGCTTCCATGATGCAGGTATCGTAGCGCGGTGGCGTGACGGCGTAAAGCGCCGATGCGAGCAGCCCAAGGCAGAATATTTTGCTTCGGCGGCAAAAGGCCGTCCGGAACTTTTTCGAGCCAGCCAGCGGGATTAGCGGCGGCCAAGCCTTACCCTATTCGAGTCTATCCCGACAATCGTCACGAGAAACGTAACCGATCCAATTTCCATTTTTTCTTGGCACATTCCTGGTGATACATTTGTAATTACATCGCGCGGAATGCCACACTCCCGTTAAACATTTCTTGTTTCGTTCAAATGGATTCGTATTGCGCATCCCTTGCAATTCATCACAATGTTTGAGAGATTTCCCGTGCGACCAAATGCCGCACCCTCTCGGTATCGCTGGTATGGCAACTGGTTTGTAGTATCTTCCGGCAGTTCGGATCGGGCGCTCGGGGCGCCACAATTGGATTGACGAAAGACATGACCAAGGAATGGTACGAACAGCCGTTTGTTTTCCCCAAGTGGGCGAACTACCTGCTGCCCGGGATTGTGGTCGCGGTGGTCGGGGGATTATTTTATGTCCCGACCGTCGTTGGATTAGGGGCGTCTCCACAAATGACCGCGGTGGGATATCAGCCGGTGCAGCCGGTTCCGTACAGCCATGCGCTGCACGCGGGCAAGCTCGGGATTGATTGCCGCTATTGCCATACGACGGTGGAGAAGGCGAACTTCGCGGCGATCCCGCCGACGGAGACGTGTATGAATTGCCACACCAACATCCGGACGCAGAGCCAGGCGCTGGCTCCCGTTCGGGAAAGCTGGGCGACGGGCAAGCCGGTCGAGTGGATCAAGGTTCACGATCTGCCCCACTATGTTTATTTCAGCCATGAGGCGCACGTGACGCACGGTGTCGGCTGCATCGAATGCCATGGCCGGATCGATCAGATGGAGCGTGTGTATCAGGCCAAGCCACTGAGCATGGGATGGTGCCTGGATTGCCATCGCGATCCGGGTCCGCATCTTCGGCCGAAGAACGTGGCGATCACGGATATGAACTGGACCCCGCCGGCTGATCCGTCGCCTGAGGAGAGTCCGGAGCAATTGCTGAAGGATTATTCGATTCACGACAAAGCGTACATGCAGAGCTGTTCGACCTGTCATCGGTAGACCTTATGAAGAACGATTTGGCGCAACGCGACTACTGGAGAAGCCTGGAGCACCTGGCGAATACGCCGGCGATTCAGGAGTCGGCCGCGCATGAATTCGAGTCGTATGAGCCGGACGGGATGATCACGATGTCATCCGTCACGCGGCGGCGATTCATGAAGCTGATGGGCGCATTGATGGGCCTGGCGGGTTTGACGCTGAGCGGATGCCGCCGCTGGCCGCAGGAAAAATTAGCGCCGTACACCAGCAATCCGGCCAACCGCATTCCAGGAATTCCCGAGCAGTATGCGACGATCCTCGAGTTGAGCGGCGTGGGAAGTCCGCTGCTGGTCACCAGCTTTGATGGGCGGCCGATCAAGATCGAGGGAAATCCGACGCATCCGTATTCGATGACGGTGAAAGACCGTGCCGGCGCCGCCGATGCGATGGCGCAGGCGAGCATTCTGGAAATGTACGATCCGGATCGCAGCCAGGCGGTGATCAATCGCGGAGGCAGCCAGTCGATCGCCGGCGATTGGGACCGATTTAACGGCGCGATCAGCTCGACGATTGATTCGCTGACCGCCTCGCAGGGGGTAGGGCTGGCGATCCTGAGCGAATCAACTTCCAGCGTGACGACAGAGCGGTTGAAAAAAGCATTGCTGGCGCATGCCGAAGGCGGCGTTTTTTGAGTACGAGCCGCTCAGCCGCGACAATGAAATTGCCGGAGCCAAATTGGCGATGGGGCGGCCGGCTAGGCAGGTTCTGCATCTGGATCAGGCGGCGGTGGTGGTTTTGATCGATGCCGATCCGCTCGGGACTCATCCGGCTCACGTGAAATACGCGGGAGACTGGGCGTCGTATCGTCCCAACAAGAAAAAGGAAATGAGCCGGGTCTACGCGATTGAAACCGCGTTCACGATTTCCGGAAGCGTCGCCGATTGTCGCCTCGGCGTCAGGCCGTCGCGCATCGCGGCGATTTTGTCAGCCATCGCGGCTCGGCTCGGCGGGTGGCGCGGATTCAAAGCTCAGCGGCGACGAAGAAGCATTCATCAAGCATCTGCTGGCGGATATCGCGAGCCATTTCGGCAAGAGCGTGGTGGCAGTCGGCTGTCATCATGAGCCGGCATTGCATGCACTCGCCCTGGCGATCAATGACAAGATCGGGGCGATCGGAAAGACGCTGACCCTGCATGAGGAGCCGAACGGCGACCGGCCGCATCATTTCGATTCGCTGGCTGATTTAACCAAGCAGCTCAAGGCGAAGCAGATCAATACGCTCTTCATCCTCGGCGGAAACCCGGCGTACGATGCGCCGGTGGATTTGGATTTTGCGGGGGCAATCAAATCGGCGCAGACCTCGGTGCATTTGAGCTTGTACGACAACGAAACATCGCACGAGTGTACATGGCATGTGCCACGGGCGCATTATCTCGAAGCGTGGGGCGATGCCCGGGCGTGGGATGGGACGGTCAGCATTTGTCAGCCGCTGATTCAGCCGCTCTATAACGGGAAGTCGAGCGATCAGGTTCTGGCCATGCTCGCCCAGGAGCCGGAGACGGAAACCGACGCGATTGTGCGCAAGACATTCGCGGATTCGCTGGATGACACAGCGTGGCGGCAGGCGCTCAATGACGGGCTTATTCCAGACAGCGCGTTCAGCAAGGTGTCCGGGTCGATCACCGCGGCGGCGGTTCAAATATCCCCCGAGCCAAAAGGATACGAGATTCGATTTGCCCAGGATTCAAAACTGTACGATGGGCGATTCGCCACGAGCGGGTGGCTTCAGGAATTGCCTGATCCGCTGACGAAGATCACGTGGGACAACGCGGCGATTATCTCGCCGAAAGATGCGGCGGGGCTTGATCTGCAAGTCGATGATATGGTGAAGATCACCATCGGACAGGCAAGCGTGGAGATTCCGGCGTTTATTCTGCCGGGGCAACCCGTTGGCGTGATTGGCTTGGCCCTCGGATATGGGCGCACGATGGGTGAACACATCGGCTCGGATGTCGGAATTAACACCTATTCGCTACGGACCAGCAGCGCGATGTTTATCACATCGGGCGATGTCAACAAGACGGATTCGACCTACGAGCTTGCGACGACGCAGGACCATCATCTGTTTGACACGATTGGGATCGATGAACGGCAGGCGCGGGTTGGAGATAAATTCAGGAGCGCGGAAATCATCAAGGAGACGACGGTCGCTGCATTGAAGCGCGATCCGCATGTATTTGCGCGAAATGCCGAAGGGGGCATATCGCTTCAGTTGTATGAAGCGCCAAGGGAATTCAATGATCCGCATGCGTGGGGAATGGCGATTGATCTGTCGAGGTGTATTGGATGCCATGCGTGCGTGATCGCCTGTCAGGCGGAAAATAACGTGCCGATCGTCGGACGGGACCAGGTGCTGAAGAATCGGCAGATGCACTGGATTCGCATCGACCGGTATTTCAAAGGCGCCGCGGATGATCCAAGCCCTGAGGTCGTTTTCCAGCCACTCACTTGCCAGCATTGCGAAAACGCGCCGTGCGAGCAGGTTTGCCCGGTCGGCGCCACGATGCACGACTCCGAAGGCCTCAACGTGATGGTCTACAACCGTTGCGTCGGAACCCGATATTGCAGCAACAACTGCCCGTACAAAGTGCGGCGATTTAATTATCTCGACTGGCAAAGCCAGGACCCGCGGCATGACAAATATCCCAAGCCGTATCTCGGAATCCCGGACCAGCAGCAACTGGAGACGATTCCGCAGGTGAAGCAGATGATGTTCAATCCGGAAGTGACGGTCCGGATGCGCGGCGTGATGGAAAAATGCACCTTCTGCATTCAGCGGATACACAAGACCACGATCGACAGGCGGGCGCATAACCAGCCGTTGAAGGATGGCGAGATCATGACCGCCTGCCAGCAGTCGTGCCCGACGCAGGCGATTGTGTTCGGCGATTTGAATGATGGGAATTCGAAGGTATCGCGCTGGCACCGGCAGGATCGGGCGTATGGCCTGCTCGATGAGGCGCTGAATACCAAGCCGCGCAACAAATATCTGGCAAAGGTGAGCAATCCCGTAGAGGTGTAAAAGGTAAGGCGAAACCATGGCAACAATGCCTTCAACTGAATTCATTCGCATCGCCCAACAGACGGAGGGCGACAACACCATTGATGATCCGCGTTTCCGCGCCCGCTGGTGACGGGCAACAAGGATTTCGCGTCGATTACGGAAACGGTGGCGAATCTGGCCGAGCGCCCCTCGCCGCCGAAAGCGTGGTACATCGCGCTCGGAATATCGATGTCCCTGCTGGGACTCTTCGGAGCGATGATTGGATACCTGGTGCTGACGGGCGTCGGCGTGTGGGGCAACAATCAGCCGGCCGGATGGGGCTTTGGCATTGTGAACTTCGTCTTCTGGGTCGGTATCGGCCACGCGGGAACATTGATCAGCGCGATCCTTTATCTATTCAGGCAGAACTGGCGGACGGGAATCAACCGTCTCGCCGAAGCGATGACGATTTTCGCCGTCATTTGCGCCGGAACATTTCCGGGAATTCACGTCGGCCGCCCGTGGCTTGCGTACTGGCTGTTTCCGATTCCCAATCAGATGAATCTCTGGCCGCAGTTCCGCTCGCCGCTCTTGTGGGACGTCTTCGCGGTGGGAACGTATGCGACGGTGTCGCTGCTTTTCTGGTACGTGGGAATGGTGCCGGACATCGCGACGTTCCGCGACCGGTCCAAAACGCGGATCAAGCAGATTGTTTACGGAATACTCGCGCTGGGATGGAACGGATCGAGCCGGCATTGGCATCGATATGAGCGGATGTATCTGATGCTGGCTGCGATCGCGACTCCGCTGGTCTTGTCTGTGCACTCAACCGTGAGTTTTGACTTCGCTGTGTCGCAGATTCCAGGCTGGCATACGACGGTGTTTCCGCCGTACTTCGTGGCCGGGGCAATCTATGGCGGATTTGCGATGGTGCTCTGCCTGGCGATTCCCGCGCGGGAATTGTTCGGGCTGAAGGACATCATCACGAAGCGGCACCTGGATAACATGGCCAAGATCATGCTCGCGACCGGCATCATGGTGGGATACTCTTACATGACCGAGTTTTTTGTCGCGGGCTACAGCGGCAATCGGTATGAATCATTCACGTTCCACAACCGGGTGCTTGGCCCGTATTGCTGGAGCTGGTGCATCATGACGTTCTGTAACGTCGTCGCTCCGCAGGTGCTCTGGAGCAAGCGATGCCGGCAGAGCGTCTGGATCCTCTGGATCGCGGCGATGTGCGGAAATGTCGGCATGTGGTTCGAGCGGTTCGAGATCATCGTGACATCGCTGACGCGTGATTTTCTGCCGTCGAGCTGGCACGCGTTCTGGCCGACGTGGGTCGATTTGTGCACACTCGGCGGAAGCTTTGGATTGTTCATGACGCTCTTCCTGCTCTTTTGCCGTTATCTGCCGACGGTGGCGATGGCGGAAGTGAAGACGATGTTGCCCGCGGCTCATGCGCATGGATCGCATGGCCCGGACGCCCACCGGACGGATTATCGCCCGGATGAGCACCTTAATCCCGACACGGACGCGCCGAGGCTGGCGAATCGGTGAGGCGAGTTATATGACAACCGATCTAAAAGAAACTCACGACGCCCACGGCGAGGCCGAGGGAATCGAATCGACCGATCCGATCCTGACCGGCCTGTTGGGAGAGTTCACGGATGTCACCGGCGTCGTCGAGGCCGCGAAGAAAACTCGGGCGGCCGGTTACAAGGTGTGGGACGTGCATAGCCCGTTCCCGATTCATGGCATCGACGCGGTGATCGGAATTCGCCCGACGATTCTTCCCTGGCTGGTTTTGGGCGGCGGGCTGGTTGGGTTGATGACGGGCTTAGGGTTGCAGTGGTTTACCAATACATTTGATTATCCGTACCTGGTCAGCGCGAAGCCGTTGTTCAGCCTGCCGGCGGATATCCCTGTCATCTTTGAATGCACGGTGCTCTTCTCGGCGCTGACGGCGGTGTTTGGAATGCTGGCGCTGAATCGCTTGCCGCTGCTTTACAACCCGCTTTTCAAGAGCGCGCGGTTTAAGCGCGTGACGGACGACCGGTTTTTCATCTGGATCGACGCGACGGATGTGAAGTTCGATGAGAAATCGACGGCGGAATTCCTGGTGTCCGCCGGGGCGGCTTCCGTGGAACGAATTGAGGATTAGCTTCAATGTCTGAGCAGCATGGCCAACCCGATTCAGACGAGCCGCAATACGGCCCGACTTATTACGCGCCGGTGGAGATGCCGATGCCGCGGCTGGGGCGGCCGCCGTTCTGGATGGTGTCGCTGGCAATCATCTTCGCGGTGGCGACCTGGCTCCCGCTGGCGATCATCGCCCGGGCGCGGGTCTCGACGATGACCGAGCCGCGCATTCAACTTCTGCAGGACATGGGCATTCAGCCAAAATTCCGCGAGCAGATGACCAATTCGCTCTTCGCCGATGACCGGGCGATGCGCCCCAAGATTCCCGGCACGGTTGCCCGCGGCTCGCTCGAGGAAGACGACAATTATTACCGCGGTTTCGTGCGGCAAAATGACGGGCATGGGAAATGGACCGTCGTTTTCGTCACCTCGCTTCCCTCGGGCATGTCCGATTCGCCGGTGACGATGAAGGCCCTTCTGAAGCGCGGGCAGGAACGATTCAATATCTATTGCTACGTCTGTCACGGATATGACGGCTCGGGCCATGGCCCGGTGAACCAGCGGGCGCTGGAATTGAAGGCGATCGATACCGATACCGCCCATCCGATCGGCGTGACCTGGACGCCGGCGGCGCAGCTCACATCCGACGTGATCCTGCGCAGCCCGACGGGAAGATTTTTAACACGATCACCAATGGGATTCGAACCATGCCGGCGTACGGGCCGCAGATTCCCGTCAGCGATCGCTGGGCGATCGTGGCCTACGTCAGGGCCCTCCAGTTAAGCCAGGGCGGCGGCCCGACGTCGATCCTGAAGCCGGACCAGCAGAAGGCGATTGAAGGACAATGAACGTGCAGACCAACAGTCATAATCCCGGCGATAAAATCGAATGGCTCAACCTGCGCGAGCAGGCGTGGCCGTTGTACGTGGCGGCACAGGTCCTCGGCGTGGTGGGGCTGGTGGCCACCGTCCTGCTGGGATATTTCGCCGACGACAATTTCCGCAGATTTTTCTTTTCATACCTGATCGAGTTCATGTTCTTCCTGGCGATTGCGCTGGGCGGGCTCTTTTTCGTCCTCCTCCAACATGCCACCAAGGCGGGCTGGAGCGTCAACATCCGCCGTATCGCGGAGTGGTTCGCATCGAGCCTGCCGATGATGGCGGTCCTCTCCGCGCCGATCTTCATCGCGGTGGCGCTGAGCGCGGCCAGCTTTATCCATGGGCATCGTCCGGCTGGAATGCCCCCGGCTTCAAGGGCTTCTATCTCGACCCGACATTTTTCCTCTGCCGGATGGTCTTTTATTTTCTGGTCTGGTCGCTGATGGGCGTCTGGTATTGGAAGCAGTCGGTGAAGCAGGATGAAGTCGGGGGGATCGAGCTCACGCTGAAGATGCAGTGGTGGGCGCCGCTGGGCTTGATCGTCTTTGGATTGACGCTGACATTCGCGATGTGGGATTGGCTCATGTCGCTCGATCCGGGCTGGTACAGCACGATCTTCGGCGTCTATTTTTTCGGCGGGAGCGCGCTGGCGGTGTTTTCAGCGCTGGTGTTGACGGTTCGGCTTCTCCAGAGCAAGGGGCTGCTTAAGAACAGCGTCACGATCGAGCATTTCCACGATCTGGGCAAATTCATGTTCGCGTTCACGTTCTTCTGGGGCTATATCGCCTTCAGCCAGTACATGCTGCAGTGGTACGGCAATATTCCCGATGAAACGATCTGGTTCATGCACCACGGCGCGTCAACGCTGCATCCCAACGCGTTTTCGCCGGTGGTGATCGCATTGCTCTTCGGGCATTTTCTGATCCCGTTTCCCGGCCTGCTCTCGCGGCACGTGAAGCGGAACCCCAAGATCCTGACGTTCTGGGCGATTTGGATCCTGGTCTTCTGCTGGCTCGATATGTATTGGCTCATTATGCCGGAATTTGATCTTCCCTACCGCACGGCCCCCTTCAGCCTGATCGATGTGGCGGCGTTTGTGGGAATCGGCGGCGTGTTTGTGGCGTTCGTGGTCCGAAAAGCATCGCACGACTCGGTGCGGGCGATGCACGATCCGCGGTTGGCGGATTCGCTGGCGTTCGAGAATTTCTAGCTCCGGCGATGAGCGAAGATTGTTTGGTGAGACATGGCTTATAAGCAGGAAGTGAATGTTCCGCTGGTGATGACGATCGGGATCGTCTCGGGCATTTTGCTGCTCGTGACCGTGATCGGAACCCAGGCATGGTTTCAGTCCGAAGAGCAGGACGAAATTGCTCTCAAGAGCAACGATGCGGCCGAGCGGGCGACGACGATCGGACTTCCCAACGCGACTTTCGCGGAGCTGAAGGAAGGCCAGAAAAATGCCCTGGCCGCCAAGCCGCACTGGGTCGATGAAAAGAAAAAGACGCGCGTGGCGATGCCGATCAACGACGCCATGGCGTATCTGGAAAATCATGGTGGGGCGCTGCCGTAATATGAAGACGATGGCCCAGACTTTTCTCGCGGCGATGCTGATTATGATCAGCGCCGTGGCGGCGCGCGCCGTCTGGGCGCCCGACACCAGCGGGAAAACCCAATTGCCGGATGCTTACCGCAACGTCGGGGTCGATGAGCATCTGAATTCGCAGCTTCCCCTCGACCTGAAGTTCTTCAACGAGAAGGCGCAGGACGTGCGGCTTGGAGACATGTTCCATTCCGGACACCCGGTGCTGCTTCAGCTTGGATATCTCGAATGCCCCATGCTCTGCGATACGATTTCGCGCGGGCTGATCGATTCATCCAAGAAAATCGGGCTGAATATCGGGCCGGATTTCGATTTTGTTTTCGTGAGCATCGATCCATCCGATTCAGCTGACCTGGCCGGATTGAAAAAAGACAGCTACGTCACCGAATATGACCGGTCCGGCTCAGCCAACGGATTTCACGTGTTGGTGGGGCGGCAAAAGGAAATCGAGCAGCTCGCCAGGGCGGTGGGATTCCGGTATCAGCCGGCGGCGAACGGGCAGTTTGCCCACCCGGCGGTGGCGATGGTCATCACCCCTGACGGAAAGATTTCACGTTATCTCTATGGCGTGACGTTTCCATCCCAGACGCTGCGGCTGTCGCTGGTCGAGGCATCGCAGGGAAAGATCGGCACATCGCTCGATCAGATCCTGCTGATCTGCCTGCACTGGGACCCCAACGATGGAAAATATTCCTGGGCGGCTATGAATCTAATGAGGGTCGGCGGGGTATTGACGATGATGGTGCTGGGCGGCGCGATTTTCTGGATGGTGAAACACGGCTCGCACACGAAGCCGTTCAACGAGGAAACCGGGACGAACTGATGGGCGCGATGTTGAACATTTTGGCGGACGTGGGTGGCAGCTTCTGGATGCCGCCTCAGGCCTCGGACATGGCCGGGGACATTGACTGGCTCTTCTTCTTCATCTTCTGGATTTGTGTCTTTTTCTTCGGGCTGATCCTGGTGCTGCTGGTCACGTTTTCGTGGAAGTATCGCTACCGCGAAGGCCAGCCGATGCTGGATGCCCCAAAGCACAACACCGCGCTCGAGCTGACGTGGACATTCATCCCGACGGTCATCGTCATCATCATCTTCTTCTATGGATTCAAGGGCTATCTGCATATGGTGGTAGCGCCGCCGGATTCGTATGAGGTGGATGTCACCGCGCGGATGTGGTCTTACACCTTCACCTATCCGAATGGCGAGAAATCAGACGAGCTGCACATTCCGGTGAACACGCCGGTGGTCTTTGTGATGAGCTCCGACGATGTGCTTCACGGCTTTTACATGCCCGTCTTCCGGCTCAAGAAGGACATTGTCCCCGGCCGCTATAACAAGATCTGGGTGCAGGCGACGAAGCTGGGGACATTCGATATTTTCTGCACGCAATATTGCGGCCAGGAACACTCGGCGATGCGCAACCATATCGTCGTGCAAAACCGGGATGATTTCATGGCGTGGCTGGCGAAAGTGGGCGGCGGGAGTTTGCCGCCGGCGGAGCGGGGCCATTTTCTGTGGCAGACGCGCGGCTGCTCGATGTGCCATAGCGTGGATGGGGCCGCCACTGGCAAGGCGCCCACCTGGAAAGAGCTGTTCATGAGCAAGGTACAGGCCTCGGATGGGACATACACGGCCGATGAAAATTATCTGCACGACGTGATCTCGCACCCCAATCTGCATCCGATCGCCGGCTTTCAGCCGATCATGCCGCCGACCGAAGGATTGCTCAACGAAAAGGACATGAGTGATATTATTGCGTATATCAGGACGCTGAGCAGTAATTATCATCCAAGCAAGCTGCCGGGTCAGCCGGTGATACCGCCGAATCATCCGGCGATACCTTCAGGCGCATCCCAGCCGTCGAAATGAGTTTTTGTCCGGGAGTGTCGTATGTCTATAGCACAAGGTATCTCGAGCCAGCAATCAAAGCCGGATAACTACCTGACGCACAGCCGGGGCTTTAAGTCCTGGGCGCTGACGCTCGACCACAAGCGCATCGGGCTGCTCTACATGGTTTTCGTGCTGTCGGCTTTCCTGCTGGGCGGGATGTTCGCGGTGCTGCTCCGGACATCCCTCCTGACGCCGAATCACTGGATGTTTCCGATGGACCCGGCCCACGACGCCCAGGCAAAACTGTTTTACAACAACATGTTCAGCCTGCACGGCGCGGTGATGGTCTTCATGTTCATCATCCCCGCGGTTCCGGCGATCCTGGGTAATTTCGTCTTGCCCATGATGCTCGGCGCCAAGGATGTGGCCTTTCCACGAATCAATCTGCTCAGCTTTTATATTTACCTGATCGGCGCCTCCTTCGTCGCCTACGTTCTTCTCGGCGGCATCATCCGGGTTTTGTTCAATATTCACATCCCCTTCGGATTCGGGCTCGACACCGGGTGGACGTTTTACACGCCGTTCAGCACGTCCAAGGCCGAGGATGGAATGGTCGCGGTCGTGTTCGGCGTCTTTATCCTGGGGTTCAGCTCCATCCTCACGGGCGTGAACTTCATCGCGACGATTCATACGCTGCGCCCGCGGGGATGACCTGGTTCCGCATGCCGCTGTTTCTGTGGGCGCTCTACGCGACCAGCATCATCCAGATCCTCGCGACGCCGGTATTGGCGATCACGCTGCTGCTCCTGCTGGCGGAGCGATTGCTGCATGTGGGAATATTCGATTCCTCGATCGGCGGCGATCCGGTGCTGTTCCAGCATTTCTTCTGGTTCTATTCGCACCCGGCGGTTTACATCATGATCCTGCCCGGGATGGGCGTGATCAGCGAGATCATTTCGGTGCATAGCCGAAAGCATATTTTCGGATACAGCTTTATCGCCCTCAGCTCGGTGGCGCTGGCGCTGCTTGGGTTCCTGGTGTGGGGACATCACCTCTTCGTCGCCGGACAATCGAACCTGGCGGATTCGATCTTCAGCCTCCTGACGTTCAGCGTCGCGATTCCATCGGCGGTGAAGGTGTTCAACTGGCTGGGAACGCTCTATCGCGGGTCGATCCGCTTCACGCCGCCGATGTTGTACGCCCTGGGGTTCATCCTGCTGTTTACCATCGGCGGCCTGACGGGTCTCTTCCTCGGCGCGCTGGCGGTCGATGTTCCGCTCCATGACACCTACTTCGTGATCGCCCATTTCCACTACGTGATGGTGGGAAGCATGGTCTTCGCGTTCCTCGGCGGGATGTATCACTGGTTCCCGAAGATGTTCGGGAAGATGTACAACCAGAACTGGGGCCGGGCGGCTGCGATTATGCTGTTCATCGGCTTCAACGTGACGTTTTTCCCGCAATTCGTGATGGGCACGCACGGCTCGCCCAGGCGATGGGCGACCTATCCCGCGGAATTCCAGCCGTATCACGATATCTCCACCATCGGCGCATATATCATGGCGATTTCGCTGTTCACGGTTCTCGCGAACTGGGTGACGGCCCTGATGTGGGGCAAGCCGGCCCCGGCGAATCCTTGGGGCGGCAATTCACTGGAATGGCACACGCCCTCGCCGCCGCCGCATGACAATTTCCCAACGCCTCCCGTGGTGGATGATCCGTACAACCTCGGTGCGTGGGAATATGATGCATCGATCGAGGGATGGGTGCCGCGCAAGACCGATCCGGCGGCCGCGCCGGCGGATCGGACCCGGCCGGTGACGCATTAGGAGTGCTGGAACGAAGGGAAAAGAGAATCGAATGAGCATGGCACCAACTGAAACTTCAGCGCACGGGCATGGGCACGGGGCGCATCACGATCCGCATCTGGCGCACCATTTCGATACGCCGGAGCAGCAGTTCACATCCGCCAAGCTCGGCATGTGGGTCTTTCTGGGCACGGAAATCCTGATGTTCGGCGGCCTGTTCTGCGTCTATTCGATTTACCGCCACAATCATCCGCTGGTCTTCAAATTCGCCGCTGAGTCGTTCCTGAGCACGAAGCTGGGAACGTTGAACACCGTCATCCTGATCACAAGCAGCTTGACGATGGCGTGGGGCGTTCGCGCCGCCCAGCTTAATCAAAAGAAATTACTGGTATCCTGCCTGATCCTGACTCTCCTAGGCGCGGCCGGATTTTTGGTCGTCAAGTCGATCGAATACACCAATAAGTGGAATGAGCACGTCTGGGTTGGCCAGTGGAATAAATACAACGGCGACAGCGACGCCTCCTACCGTGTCTCGCCGCCCGCCCAGCCGACGACCCGCTCCGCGGTGTCGATCACCGCGCCTGCCTCCGTGGCGGCGGCAATGCTTGGCGCGTCCGACGGGAACGCCAAGGCGGACATCAGCCAGATCATGCCCCGCTATGACTATCCGCTGAGCCAGACCATCCAGCCCCCCGCGGTCAAGGAAGTGGTCGAAAAAGATTCTCCGGAAGACGCCGATGTGAAATATCGCGAGCTGTCCGATTCCGATCAGTGGCGCGTGAACACCTTTTTCAGCTGCTATTTTCTGATGACCGGCTTGCACGGAATACACGTGATCGTCGGGATGGGCTTGATCACCTGGATCCTGATGCGGTCGCTGAAGAATGATTTCAGCTCGGAATATTTTACGCCGGTCGATCTGGTCGGTTTGTATTGGCATCTGGTCGATCTGATCTGGATTTTCCTGTTTCCGCTTTTGTATTTGATTCATTGATGTAACTTTGGGAAGTGGCATATGAGCCTGACGCATTCGAATGATGTTCCGGCCCCCGTGGCGGATGATGTGGGACCAGACGACCCGCACGGCGTTCACGCCGTGCCCAGCGCCTCTTGCTGGGCGTGTACGGACTACTCATCGTGTTCACCGCCATTACGGTCGGCGCGTCGATGATCGACCTCGGGCAGGCGAATATCTGGGTGGCTTTGCTCATCGCGGTGATCAAGGGGGGCCTCGTGGTGATGTATTTCATGCACCTGCGATGGGACAGCCCGTTCAACGGCGTGATTTTGATCGCAGCCCTATTTTTCGTGTCGGTCTTCATCGGATTGGCTCTGCTCGATTCGCACTCGTATCAGCCGCAGCTAAAGCCCACCCCGATGGCGATCCACGCGCAATAAGCAATGCGTCCTGGCATCCAAGTAATGAACGGCAGCAAATCGGGATTTCGCGCCGCCCCGGGCGTCTGCGATTGGCATGTGGCTGTTCCTGGCCGCGCTGGGGATGCTCTTCATCTCCAGCATGTGGCTCTACGTGCTGATGCGGCTCCACTTTTTCGGCAGAATCTCCAGCGATCCCATTCATATGCCGGGCCTCGCCTGGGGCAGCACCGCGGTCCTGCTGACGGGCAGTTTTACGATTCACCGCGCGGTCGTGGCCATTCGCCGCGAGCGGCTGGCGACCTGCCTGAAATTTCTTTACATCACGTGCGCGATCGCGGTGCTGTTTCTGGTGCTGCAGTCTCCCTGCATGGCCCAGGTCCTGGATGCGCATCGCGCGATCGAAGCGAAGGTGCGGAACACCTCCAATTCGTTCGTCTCGCTTTACGGCCTGGTCTTTTTCCTGATCCTCGTGCATGCCCTGCACGTGGTCGGCGGGATCGTCGCGCTCACGATCGTGACGTTCAAAGCCCGGCATCAGAAATACGACCACGAAAATTACATGGGGGTCCAGTTCGCGGCGCGGTATTGGCATTTTCTGGATGTGGTCTGGCTCGCGATGTTCACGATGTTTCTTGTGATGGGGTGAGGAGAAAATCAGAAACCCGAAATCAGAATGACGAATCAAACCAGAAACCAGAAATCCGAATCGTTTGCGTGTTTGGGATTCAGCCGCTGACCACTTCTTTTTTCCGCATCATCCAATATGCCAGGATCGCGCCGGCCGGACCGACGCTGGCGTAGTCGATCGGCAGCGGGCGTGCCAGGGACGCGAATGTGCCCATGGGGCTCCCGATGGCGAGGTTCGCATCCTGTCCCATCGCCGCGAGGATGTATCCGAGCAGTCCGATGATCAGCGGCCCCGACCAGAACCAGATGCTGGGCCGTACCGGGGCGTATTTGTAGGCAATGACAGTGGCCAGAAACGACGCGATGCCAACCGAAGCGAGGCCTGGTTCTTGGCTTCGGACTGGCAGAGAAACATCATGAACACGCCGGTGGCCACCGCCTGCGTGATGAGGGCGGTGAGGCATTCCACGAGAGTATTTTCGACCGGGTCGGAATCAGGAAGCGAGTTGGCCCGGGCCACATTCGCCCGGCCCAGGATCCAGAGAAGAATCCAAAGCCCGACGATGAACGCTGAGAAGATCAATAGTTCGAGAATGAGGCCGTTATAGACCGATTCCTTTCCGCCGGCTTCGAGAAGGACAGACTGCATCGTCCCGCAGCGAAACGAGATGGCGACGAGGGATAAGGTCGCCGTGAACAATCCGGCCTCAAATCGAACCGCACCAGCCAGGATCGTGCCGAGCAGCGTTGCAATCAGCATCAGAATGGCGATGGTGACGAAAGCGGCAATCGGCGAGGGCTGATGGAGAATGCTCCCGTCGAATCCGGGAAGTGCCGGCAGAGCGAACCAGCGCGAGGCAACGCTGACAATCGCAAAATCGACGATGGCCGCGATGATCAACCCGACGCGTGCGCTGGTTCCGCTCGGTTTGACGAGGCCCAAAACCCATTGCCCGAAAACGTGATCGTCAACATGTGGATGCGATGAAATATCTTCCGCCATATCGCGCAGTTTATAGTGGATAACAGGAAAAGTCTTGCCACTAACATTTGCCTAACGCATATCTGAGGAATAAAGTTTGGCAAAGAGGTAATGATTTTGGGCGAGTCAGCGACATTATTTCCATATCTCGAACGGCCGGAGCAACCCGTCGCGACGGGCGGCCCATTCGCTGGCGTTGCGCTCGAGCAGAGCGTCGATCGAGTATTGGATTACGCAATCCCGCCACGGCTCGTGGGTCAGGTGCATGTGGGGATGCGCGTGCGCGTACCGCTGGGGCGAAAAAATCGTCCCGTGCGCGGGTGGGTGGTTTCGATTCATCCGACAACCGAGCATGCCAAAATAAAAAACCTGCTTGGCGTGGATGATGAGCGGATTCTGGTTTCCCCGCCGGTGATGCAACTCTCCCGGTGGATCGGAACATATTACGCGGCTCCGCTCGGCACAGTGCTGGAAAGCGTCATTCCCTCAGCCGTGAAAAAGAAAATCGGTATTGGGTACAACAGCATCGTTCGACTGGCGCAGGAGCCGGAAAAGATTCAGGAATTTCTGGAAAAGACCAAGGCCCGCAAACGACGGGCGGTCTTGTCGCGATTATTGCAGGTGGAAAAAGACAAAGGGATCGATCTCGTTCGCCTCGCCGGCGAAGCTGGGGTGAAGCCGGCGACGGTTCGCAAGCTAGTGGGGCTGGGGCTCGTGACAATTCGGTCCGAGGTTGATTTGCCCCGGCTTACGCAGAATCAGCCGGAAGGACGGGCCAATGAGAAGCAACTGGAATTAAACGAAGACCAGCAAAAAGTATTCGATGAGTTGCGCCCGCGCGTCGCCGACGGAGGCTTCAGCGTCAATCTCCTGCAGGGCGTGACCGGCAGCGGAAAGACCGAAGTCTATCTCCGCTGCATCGCCGAGGCGGTGGAGCGCGGCAAGCGCGGTCTGGTGCTCGTGCCGGAGATCGCCCTCACGCCGCAAACGGTGCTGCGATTCATGGCCCGGTTCAAGCGGGTCGCGGTGCTGCACAGCGGATTGACCGCGACGCAGCGGCATCAATTCTGGCAGCAGATCATGCAGGGCGACGCCGACGTGGTGGTGGGGGCGCGGTCAGCGGTCTTCGCTCCGCTGCCCGATCTGGGCGTGATCGTCGTCGATGAGGAGCACGATTCGAGTTACAAGCAGGATCAGGCGCCCCGGTATCACGCCCGGGATGTCGCGATCAAGCGGGCGCAGATTGAAAATGTACCGATTATTCTTGGCAGCGCGACGCCGTCGCTGGAGATGTATCGCCTCTGCCGCGCCGAGCGGGGGGCTGACAGTAAATATCATTACCTCTCGCTCCCGCGCCGCGTGCGAGGCCTGGCGCTGGCGGCGACCGAACTCGTGGACATGCACCAGGAACGGCGTCTACATCGCGGCGTGCATCTCATCTCGCAGCGCCTCGAACATCTGCTCAAGACAACGCTGTCGAAAGGCCAGCAGGCGATTTTGCTCCTGAATCGGCGTGGATATTCCAATTTCGTTTTCTGCTCATCGTGCCAGGAGCCGATCAAGTGCAAATATTGCGACACGACGATGACATATCATCGCTCGGTCGAGGCGCATGCACAGGGAGCATCGCACGCACAGGCTGTGCATACGGGGCAGATGCTTTGTCATTACTGTTTGAATACATCGGCGCTGCCTGACAAATGCCCGGCTTGCGGCAAGAAATTGAGCTTGTTCGGTTTGGGGACGCAGCGGGTGGAGGAGGAACTGGCGCGAAAGATTCCCGATCTGAAATTCGCCCGCGTGGACAGCGATTCAATGCGTACGTTCAAGGATTACGAATCGACGCTCACGCGGTTCGCCAAGGGGGAATTGCAGGTGATTCTGGGGACGCAGATGATTGCAAAAGGGCTCGATTATCCGAACGTGACGCTCGTCGGCGTCATCAGCGGGGACACGGCATTATCGCTGCCAGATTTCCGGGCCAGCGAGCGGACGTTTCAGCTCATTACGCAAGTAGCAGGCCGAGCCGGGCGAGGCGATGCAGCCGGCCGGGTCGTTGTGCAGACATTCCTGCCGGACGATCCAACCATCAGGATGGCCCTGAAGCAGGACTACCCGGCGTTCGCCGCGGCGGAATTGGCAAACCGCCGCGAGGTTGGCCTGCCTCCATTTGCGCGAATGATTCGCATCATCATCCGGCATCAGGAAAAAGACGAACTGCACAAGATTTCCCAGGATTTGGCGGAGAAATTGAAAGCAGCCGGGGCGGGCGGCGAAAGCGGCGTAAAAATGCGCGGCCCGATGCCGTGCGCGATCGGACGAATCGCCGGCTTTGAGCGGAGCCAGATTTTGCTCAGCAGCGAGCGGGTTGAGCCGCTGCAGAAAGTGCTGCATGCGTTTCGGGAAGCGGGGGGATTGGCGAAGGCGGAGGCGGTGGCCGTGGATGTAGATCCGGTTAGTGTGCTATGAAGAAACACCTATTTGCCACAGATGAAAATCAGATGCACGCAGATGAAAATGCGATTTGATTTCTAATCTGTGTGCATCTGATTTTCATCTGTGGCTAAAATCTTCTCTGCGTCTTGGCGCTTTGGCGGTTCAATTTCTTAGGCAAACCGAGCGGTGCAGCAAGTCAGTTTGTCAATCAGTAGATCAATCTCTGCATTAGTCACGCTCAATGACGGGCGCAAGCGAATGCTATTAGTCCCCGCCCCAAGCAACAGCAGCGATTCTTGCTCCAGAGCAGTATCAAGAAACGTGGATTTCTTGATCGGCGGATGCAAACTGAACCCCTGATAAAGCCCGATGCCACGGGGGTTGTACAGGATGTTCGGATAAGCTGCGGCCAGTTTGTCCAGCCCCGCACGGAGTCGGGCAGTCTTCTCAGGAACCTGTTCGATTAACTTTTCACGCCGGACGATTTTCATCTCCTGCACGAATCGAACCATGTCAGCAAGATGGCCGCCCCATGTGCTGTCGAGAATGCCGTGGTCGTCCATCGGATGAAGCATGTAGACGACGCCGACGCCCAGCTTTTTCGCGGAGGCGACGGCCTGCGGCGGGTGCGGGAGATTGAACTGGTCAATCGCCCAAAACGTGCCCGTCTGCCCGCCGGCGGTTTGCACTTCGTCAAAGCCGAGATAGGTGTCGTAGCGATGGGCGAGTTCGCTGAGTCGCTGAAAGAAGCTGGGAAGGGCAACGCGATGTCCGCCTGCGCCTTGAAGGGGTTCGACAATGATGCCGGCAACCTCGTCGCGATATTTTTCGAGTACGCTTTCGATGGCGGCCAGACTTTCATCCGCAGCGGCCTGATTTCCCGCGTCCGACCGCGTGGAATCGATAAACGGAAACGGAACTTTGATGTTGCCAGGAATGTAGTCGCGGAAATCCTTGGTGATAAGGGGATCGTCGGTCAGTTGGGTGATGTTAAGGGCGAAAATCGTGCGGCCATGAAATGCCTGATCAAAATGAATGAACCGTCCCAAGCCCGGGCCTTTGCCAATTTTGCGGAGTTTTTGATGATGAAGATTAATGAGATACTTCATCATGTTTTCGACAGCCTCCGCGCCGGAATTGACCGTGTAAACTTCCAGGCGTGGATTTCGCATGGAGACCGGGGCGAGTTCGTGGATCAGCCGGTAATAGTCGAGACACTCGGGCGTGAGAAAATCAGGATTAGCGGTTTTATTGTTCGCGGCGATGATCAGCTTGCGAAGATATTCCGGTTCACTCAGGCCGGGATGATTGTGGGCGATCAGTTTCGATCCGAAATAGCCGGCCCAGTCGAAGATTTCTTTTCCTTCCTGGGTGACAAGCCAAGAGCCGTGACATTTTTCCAGATCAAGCACGAACGGATACGGCTCGGCGATGACGTAGCGGGAGAGTTCCTCGAGCATTTGCTGGCTGGATTGTTTGGCCGGTTGAGTCATTTGAGTATTTGGTCTTGCAGCGGCTCGTTTGACTGGAATCGCCGCAGGTTTTGCAGGAAATGTTCGACGATGCGATCGGATTCGTCGATGTGTCCGCCGCCGGTGTGCGGGGTGATAAAGCAATTGGGAGCGCGCCACAGCGGATGATCGGGAGGAAGCGGCTCGGGATCGGTGACGTCGAGATATGCCGCGGCGAGACGGCCGCTGGCGAGTGATTCGATCAGCGGTTTTTGATCGACGGTGGTTCCGCGTCCAATGTTGTAAAAAACCGCACCCGGTTTCATCGCGGCGAAACGGGTGACGCTCATGAAATGTTCGGTCGCGGGGCTGGCGGGAAGAATGTTCACGACATGGTCAGCCAGCGGAAGCAATTTCCCCAATTCCGAAATCGCGTGGGTAGGAACGGATTCGTCGCCGCGCGGCTTTTGGCGAATAGCCGAGACATTCATTCGCAGCGGCTGGAGCGTTTCGGCAAGTCTTCGGGCAATCGCGCCAAATCCCAGAAGCAAAACGGTTTGCCCAGTAAGCAGTCGGCAGCGGGGGCGGAGGTTTGCCGTCGGCCATGCACGAGGCCCGAATTGATTCGCCAGTGATGGAGGAAGCGCACGGGCGTGCGCGAGCATGAATGCCAGAACATGCTCGGCACAGGGCTCATCGAAGACCGATGAACTGTTGGTGATCATCGCATTGCGGCGATGCAGAGCATCGCGAATATCCTGCCGGTCGTAACGCGTATAGCCGGCGCTGCTGAGCTGAACCCATCTGAGCTTAGGGAGATTAATAATTTGATCAGGATCAGGCTGCCCAAAAGCGACATCCGCCTCCGCCAGCGTCGGATCAGGACCGGCGGCGACGAGATTGCCTGTTCGTTGCGGGCTGAGAATAAGACGATTCGGGCCGACCCCTGCCGCGAGGCGCGAATGGGCAGCGTCGGGAATGTTGGTGTTGCACCAGATGGCCAGCATGACTGAAAGGATAACGCATCCCAGGCGAATGCTGTATGATTTGGAACCTGAATTTATTCTATGAACGCAATGCCGATCATGATCGCCGTGCTGTGCGTGATGGCGATCGCCTATCGCTATTACAGCGCGTTTCTCGCGGCGAAGGTGGCGGTGCTGGATGACTCGGCGAGCGACGCCGGCGGAGCGGTTCAACGATGGACAGAATTTCCATCCGACCAACAAGTGGGTTCTGTTCGGGCATCACTTCGCGGCGATCAGCGGGGCGGGGCCGCTGATCGGGCCGGTGCTGGCGGCGCAGTTTGGGTATATGCCGGGATTGCTCTGGATTGTGATCGGGGTTTGTCTGGCCGGCGCGGTGCAGGATTTTCTCGTGCTGGCGATGAGCATCCGGCGCGGGGGAAAAAGTCTGGCGCAGATCGCCTACGACGAAATCGGAAAAGTCGCGGGGTGGGCGGCGATGATTGCGATTCTGTTCATCCTCATCATCGCGCTGGCGGGGCTGGGAAAAGTCGTCGTCAACGCCCTCGGCGGACGGAACAGTGGCAATGCCCGCGGGCAGCGAATTGATCTTGCCGGCGGGAGCAAAACTCGAGGGGCCTGATCAGCGGGGAATCGTTCAGGTTCCGCCGATGACGTAATTGGCGTGGAATAGCGGCAAGTCAGTGCGTCACATACAGCGAAGCAATGGAGATCAAGGCCGGATCGGTTTCGACAACCGGTGGACGGATCGCATTGCCGGCGGGAGCAGTTCGCGTCGTGCCGGGCAGCCCGTGGGGGACATTCACCATCGCCTGCACGATTCCGATCGCGCTGTTCGTCGGCTTGTACATGTATCGCATCCGCAAGGGACGCGTGGTCGAAGCGTCGATCATCGGCGGCGTTCTGACGCTGGCGGCGACAGTTTTCGGCGGATGGATCGCACAGCATCAGATCGGCGCATGGTTCAATCTCACGGCAAAACAGGTCGTCTGGGCGATGGCGATTTACGGATTCGTGGCCAGCGTTCTGCCGGTCTGGGTGCTGCTGGTGCCGCGGGATTATCTGAGCAGCTTTCTGAAGATCGGAACGATTGTCGTGCTGGTGATCGGCACGATCATCGCCAATCCGAAGCTGCAGGCGCCGATGTTCAACCGCGATTTTGCCGGCGGCGGGCCGGTGGTCGGCAGCGGATCGGCCATGGTGCCGGGGCGGATTTTCCCGTTTCTCTTCATCACCATCATGTGCGGCGCGATCAGCGGATTTCACGCGCTGGTCAGCAGCGGCACGACGCCGAAGATGATCCAGCGAGAAAGCGACGCCCGCACGATCGGATACGGCGCGATGCTGATCGAAGGGCTCGTCGGCGTCGTCGCGATGATCGCCGCCGCGACGCTGCCTCCGGGGGATTATTACGCGATGAACATGGATCTGGCGAAGATGCCGGCGTTTCACGAGCGACTCGTGCAGATCGGCGCGGATGTGGATCATCTGAATGTTTACGATGATTACACCCAGGAATCCCTGCGCGGCCGCACCGGCGGGGCGGTGACGCTGGCGGTCGGCATGGCGCATATTTTCGAGGAGGCGGCGGCAGATTCACCGTGCCGGCGGCAGTCGGCGATGCGAGCGATGTGGAAATATTGGTATCACTTCGCGATCATGTTCGAGGCGCTGTTTATCCTGACGACGATCGACGCCGGCACGCGCATCGGACGGTTTCTGCTGCAGGAAGTATTCGGCCGGTGAATCCGAAATTCGGACGGCACGGATTGGTGGCCCGGCATCGATTGTCAGCACGCGCTGATCGTCGTCGGCTGGGCGTATTTCATCAACGCCGATTCCTTCGCGGCGATCTGGACGATGTTCGGCATCGCCAATCAGATGCTGGCGGTGATCGCGCTGGCGGTGGTCACGGTCGTATTGGTGAGAGAAGGAAAGCGGAAATATCTTCTGGGTGACGGCCGCTGCCGATGATTTTGGTGGCGACGACGACCACCACGGCCGCGCTGGAAATGTTGTATGGCCATCAGCTGACGATTCGGCACGCAACTGGCAAAAGCCAAGCCGGATTATGCGACTGTCACCTCCGCGGCGATCAGCGCGGGGTTGATTGTGGCAATGCTGGTTTGCACGTATACGATTGTTGGATCGGTGGGTTTTGCGGCGTAATGGGTGCAGCGTCGATAAACAAGGGGAATTGTGCCAGAGGTGAGCGGCGAAGTGGCGATTTGAGGCGATTCTGCGAACTGGGAAAATCCGAGTATGCTCGAGTTTTTTGACGGCATCGCTCTCATTGACATTGGGTTGGGGCGATTTATACTCTCCGCCCTTCCGGCTTCCGGTACGCGCTGGAACGGCGTTTTTGTCGGAAGCGTCGGCGGCACTGCCAGAGACGTGAGAGCAGCCTGGCATAAAGCGCTGGCATAGCTCAGTGGTAGAGCGCCACCTTGGTAAGGTGGAGGTCCAGGGTTCAAGCCCCTGTGCCAGCTTATTGATTGTAGAGTCATGGAATTCTTCAGAGGTTTTGCAGAAGACAACTGATCTGGAGGTTACGGACATGGCAAAGGGAGTATTCGAACGGAAAAAGCCGCACGTGAACGTCGGCACCATCGGTCACATCGACCACGGCAAGACCACGCTCACCGCGGCGCTCAGCGCCGCGTCGCAGGCGAAGTTCGGCACCGACCGCCAAGGACTATAAGGACATCGCCAAGGGCGGCACCGAACGCGACGCCACCAAGACGGTGACCATCTCCGCCGCCCACGTGGAATACGAATCAGACAAGCGGCACTACGCCCACGTCGACTGTCCGGGCCACGCCGACTACATCAAGAACATGATCACCGGCGCCGCCCAGATGGACGGCGCGATCCTGGTCGTCTCCGCCGCTGACGGCCCGATGCCGCAGACCCGCGAGCACATCCTGCTGGCCCGCCAGGTCGGCGTGCCCAAGATCGTCGTCTTCCTCAACAAGATCGATCTGGTCGACGATCCGGAACTGCTCGAGCTGGTCGAGATGGAAATCCGCGAGCTGCTGACCAAGTACGGCTTCCCCGGCGACGACACGCCGATCATCCGCGGCTCGTCGCTGCCGGCGTTGCAGAATCCCAAGGACGACGCGGCCTGCAAGCCGATCGACGATCTCGTCAAGGCGCTGGACGACTATGTCCCGATTCCGCAGCGCGAAATCGACAAGCCGTTCCTGATGCCGATCGAAGACGTCTTCAGCATCAAGGGCCGCGGCACGGTCGGCACCGGCCGTATCGAACGCGGCAAGTGCAAGGTCGGCGACACCGATCGAAATCGTCGGCCTCAAGCCGAACAAGCACCACGGTCGTCACCGGCATCGAAGCGTTCAACAAGACGCTGGACGAAGGCCAGGCCGGCGAAAACGTCGGCGTGCTCCTGCGCGGCGTTGAAAAGGAAGATCTCGAGCGCGGCCAGGTGCTGGCGGCTCCCAAGAGCATCACGCCGCACACCAAGTTCGAGGCGGAAGTTTACGTGCTGACCAAGGAAGAAGGCGGCCGTCATACGCCGTTCTTCAACGGCTATCGCCCGCAGTTCTACTTCCGCACCACCGACGTGACCGGCGCGGCCAAGCTGCTGGGCGGCGCCGAAATGGTCATGCCCGGCGACAACGTGACCGATGGAAGTCGAGCTGCAGGCTCCGATCGCCATGGAAGAAAAGCTCCGCTTCGCCGTCCGCGAAGGCGGCAAGACGGTCGGCTCGGGCGTCGTGACCAAGATTCTGGCGTAAGTAAATGCAGTAGGCAGTGATGCAGATGGCGATGGACGCAGCGAAGTCGTGAATCCGCTGATCCACTGGCACTGACTCACTGGCTACTGTTTGAGTGATTTGTCATGGCAAAAGAAAATCGAGAAATGGTCTGGCTTCAATGCACGGAGACCGGCGATCTGAACTATCGCACGGAAATCAAGGTCGCCGGCGGCGCGCAGAAGATCGAACTGAAGAAATATTGCCCGCGCTGCGCAAGCATACGCTGCATAAGATCAAGAGGAAGTAATGAGCGGAATGCTGGCGTGTGGATTGCTGAGTCTGGCAGATGCACTGCTACGTCAGCATTCCAGCACTCTGTATCTACGCCAGTAGCTCAATTGGCAGAGCAGCCGTCTCCAAAGCGGCAGGTTGGGGGTTCGATTCCCTCCTGGCGTGTGTAGACTATGGAATGCGATCAAGCACAGAACGCCAGACGTCGAAGGACGCAGATGGACGGAGCCGACGCAGCCTGACAGATGACCGAGGATCATCGCAGAAAGCCGCCGCGCGATCGACCTCCGAAGGCCAAGTTCCGGTCCGGATCCGCCGCAGTCGGCAGACAGCCCGGCAAGCCGGGGTTCTTCCACATCTACAAAAAAGGCCAGGGATACTGGACCCGCATGGGCACGGTCGCCGGCGTCGGCCTGATTGGATCTGCTGACCGCGTACATTTCCTCTATCGGAGCTCGACGGATTCTCGCCGAGACATGGCTCAGCACCTGCTGCAGGACATCCATCTGCAGGAGCCCACGCGTGCCTATCTGCTGGTCGGTGATTTTCGCGCTGGCTTATGCGGCTCATTGCGTTCTGGCTCATGAACAAGCCGACCAACGTCGATTTCCTGATCGCCACCGACAGCGAGATGAAGAAGGTCAACTGGACCAGCCGAAAGGAACTGATCGGCTCGACCAAGATCGTCATCTTGTTCATGTTCTTCATCGCGCTGTTCCTGTTTCTGTATGATCTGTTTTTCCAGTTGATCTTTTATCTGTCTGGGCGTGCTGAAAACGCCGCCGTTTTTCTCGGGCAAGCATTGAAAGCCTCGGTGCAGCGCATATGCAATTTTTCGTCCTGCAGAGTCGCGAGCAACAAAGAAGACCGCGTGCGCGAAGCGCTGGCCCGCAAGGTCAAGATCGAAGGCCTCGAAGCGCAGGTCGGCCGGATCCTCGTCCCCGTCGAGACGCGTCCGCCAGATGAAGGACGGCAAACGCCGCGACACCGATCGCAAGCTCTATCCCGGCTATGTCTTCATCGAGCTGGAACTGGACAAGAACGGGATGATCCCCGAAAAAGTCTGGTTCATGATCAAGGAAACCGACGGCGTCGGCGATTTCATCGGCTCCAACGGCAAGCCCACCGCCGATGAGCCCCAAGGACCAGGCGAAGATGCTCGAAGAAGCCGAGCGCCCGACGACAGCGGCCCGACGATTCAAGACCGCATTCAAGAAGGGCGACCGGATCAAGGTCACCGACGGCCCGTTCGTGAACTTCGAGGGCGAAGTGGACGAGATCATCCCCGACAAGGGAATGGTCCGGATCATCACCACGATCTTCGGCCGGCCGACGCCGCTGGAACTGGAATACTGGCAGATTGAGAAAGCTTGATGAGCTAGCAGACTGCGAGTCGCACAGAATTGTTAGGCCGATGGCAAAGAAAGAAATATACAGTGTTCAGTTCAAGCTCCAGGCCCCCGGCGGCACCGCCACCCCCGCGCCGCCCATCGGCCCGGCACTCGGCCAGCACGGCGTCAACCCCGGGCAGTTCATTCAGCGATTCAACGCGATGTCCGCCCACCTCAAGGGCAAAGTCATCGGCTGTCTGGTGACGGTCTACAAGGACCGCACGTTCGATATCGAACTGAAGAGCCCGCCGGCCAGCGTGCTGCTGAAGGATGCGGTCAAGGCCGAGAAGGGCAGCGGCGAGCCGAACAAGAATAAGATCGGCAAGGTCACGATGGCCCAGTGCAAGGAGATCGCCAAGGAAAAGATCAAGGATCTCAACGCCTTCGACGAAGATCATGCGGCCCGGATCATCGCCGGCACGGCGCGGAGCATGGGGATTACGGTCGAAGGATGAAGGTTGAATGCCGGTGGCGAATCGGCACAATCATTGGTGAGTTGTCAGTCAAAGATTGATGGCCGCACCACGGGCCGTAACAGTGGGAGCTTCAGCGGGAGGCTTTTGTCCCGCGCAAAGGAGCGACAGCAGCACATGCCTGTCATTGTCAACACGATCCAAACGCTATAAAGAAGCCGCCAAGAAGGCGGTCGCCGAGCCCGTCGCCGTCGACACAGGCCGATCGATGTCTCAAGAGCTTTGCCGCCGACCAAGTTCGATCAGTCGGTCGAGTTGATCTTCTCCCTGGGCATCGATGCCAAGCAGGCCGATCAGATGATCCGCGGCTCGCTGTCGCTGCCGCACGGCGTCGGCAAGACCAAGCGCGTCGTCGCCTTCTGCCCCGAGCATCTGGTTGCCGCTGGCGACTGGCGGCCGGCGCGATTCGGGCCGGCGGGCAGGAACTGGTGCAGCGATCGAGAAGGAAAACTTCACCGATTTCGACGTCGCCGTCGCCACGCCGGACATGATGCGATTCGTCGGCCGGCTCGGTAAGGTGCTCGGCCCCAAGGGTCTGATGCCCTCGCCCAAGGCCGGCACCGTGACGCCGGACGTGGCCGCGGCGGTCCGGGAATACGCCGCCGGCAAGATCGAATTCCGCAACGACGCCGGCGGCAATGTTCACAGCGTCGTCGGCAAGGTCAGCTTCGACAAGCAGAAGCTGATCGACAACATCAACGCGATGATCGCCCAGATCCGCAAGATGAAGCCGCAGACCAGCAAGGGCGCTGTATTTCAAGAAGGTCGTCCTCAAGGGCACGATGACCCCGGCGGTGTATCTGTAGTCGTGCAAGAGTTCAACGAACGATGAACAAGGATCAATGAGCAAAAAAGTCAAAAACCTGATCGACAAGGAACTGACCGCGAATTCAAGGACGCTGGACGGCGTCGCGCGTCATCAACCCCGCGGCATCGACGGCAATCAAGAACAACCGCTTCGCCGCCGCCTTCGCGAAAAGGGCTGCGGATGACCGTGGTGAAGAACACGCTGGCCAAGCGCGCCGTCGGCGAGCGGACAAGCTCAAGGGCTTCGACAAGCTGCTGGATGGCCCAGCGCCGTGATCTACGGCAAGGCCGAGCATCTCGACCATCGCCCGGCTGCTGCTGGACGAAAAGAAGAACGACGAGACGCTCGAGCTTCGCGGCATCTTCTTCGACGGCGAAGTCTACGTCGGCGACAAAGGCGTCGAGCAGGTCAGCAAGCTGCCGACCCGCGAAGAAGCGATCGCCAGCATCGTGGCGTCGATCCTTGGCCCGGGCCGCAAGCTGGCCGGCGCTTCAAGGGCCCGGGCGGCAAGCTCGGCGGCGATTCTCAAGACGATCGAAGAAAAGGCAGAAAGGAAGCGGCAGCCGCGGTAGGCGGCACCGGCTGCTGGCTGACTGAGAATTAAATGCGTTTGAAGAGCGTCCGACTGGTCTCGATGTCCCTCACGGGTTAAACCGCTTCAATGTGAGGCGGGCATCGCGGCGGGATGCGAATCGACACGGTTGGGCCACGATACGGCCTCTGGAGATAGAGTCATGGCAGAAGTATGCTGAAAAAGTGAAGAAACTGGGCGACAAGCTCGCCGGTCTGACCCTCAAGCAGGCCGTCGATTCGCCGCCTACCTCAAGGAAGCCTACGGCATCGAGCCGGCCGCCGGCGGCGTGGGATGATGGCCGGCCCGGCGGCTGGCGGCGCGGCCGGCTGCTGCGCCGGCCGAAGAGAAGACCACTTTCGACGTCGTCCTCAAGGCCGCCGGCGACAAGAAGATCCAGGTCATCAAGGTCGTCCGCGCCGCCACCAGCCTGGGCCTGAAGGAAGCCAAGGACCTGGTCGAAGGCGCTCCCAAGACCGTCAAGGAAGCATCTGCCCAAGGAAGACGCCGAGAAGCTCAAGAAGGAACTCGAAGAGCAGGGCGCGACGGTCGAGCTGAAGTAATTCACCTGCCAGGTCAGTTCTCTAGAACGTCAGGAAGCCCACGGATGGCGAGTTCGTGCGGCCTTCGCATTTTTCGATTGACATTTGCAGGGGCGACCGCCGTATAAATTTGGCAGTCGCTTTTGGAAAAAGGGACAAAATAATCTCGGTGTAAAAAACCATGAATCTTCCGACTCGGACGAGGCGGAGGAGTTCGTGGTCTTTGTTTTTGCGCTTGACGGGCAACTTTAAGTTGCTAGCGTTGCCTATTATAATAGAGTACTTGCCGGGCGCCAAAGAACAGCGCCTGGCCAACAGGCCGCTTCACGTTTTAGTAAAGCGGCTAATTTTATCGGGTTAGCACGAATTAACGGCCTGCCTAGGAAATTTGGGAAAAGGAAAATCTGATGCGAGTCGTACGAGCCGCGCGATTTCAGCAAGCGTGGTGACACGCTGCCGATTCCGAATCTGATCGACGTTCAGATTGAGTCCTATCAGAGGTTCCTGCAGAAGGAAGTACCGACCAGAAGCATCGAAAAAACGAAGGGCTGGAAGCTCTGCTCCGCGAAGTCTTCCCGATCGAAAGCTACGACGGGAACCTCCGCCTGGAGTACATCAGCTACGACCTCTCCGAGCCGCGATATACGCCCGATGAATGCCGCGCTCTGCGGCTGACCTACGGGATGCCGTTCCGCATCCAGGTGCGCTTCGTCCGCAAGGACAAGGACGAGGTGATGGAAGATTCGATCTACCTGGGCGAAATCCCCATCATGATCGGCGGCGGCGAATTCATCATCAACGGCGCCGAGCGCGTGATCGTGAATCAGTTGCACCGTTCGCCCGGCGTCGACTTCCTGGTCGAAGTGCAGGAAGGCGACCGCCCGCTGCACGGCTGCCGCGTCATCCCCGAGCGCGGAAGCTGGATCGAATGCTCGGTCACCAAGAAGGACGCGCTGGCCGTCCGCATCGACCAGAGCAGCAAGATTCCCGCGACGACATTCCTCCGGGCGCTGGATGAGAAGTACAGCACCAGCGAAGCGATCATCAAGGAATTTTATCAGGTTGAAAACGTGAAGGTCGGCCAGCTTCAGGCCACCTATTACGCCGCCGCGGCGATCATCGATGCCGAGAGCGGCGAAGAACTGGTCAAGTCCGGCGCCAGATCGGCGAGGCGATCAACAAGATTCAGGCCAGCAATCTCAAGACCGTCGAACGTCGTCACCAAGGTGACCGACCCGCTGATTCTCAACACGCTCGCGGATGACCCATCCGAAAGCCACGAAGACGCGCTGCTGCGGATTTACGCCCGTCTGCGGCCGGGCAATCCGCCGCAGATCGACAAGGCGCAAACGCTCTTCGAAGAAAAATTCTTCGACGAAAACCGCTATCGGCTCGGCCGCGTCGGCCGTTTCCGCATCAACCGCAAATTCGACCAGAACGTTCCCGAAACGGTGATGACCCTCCGCAGCGAGGATCTGGTCAATTCGCTGAAGTACATGTTCAAGCTGCGAAGCGGCGAAGGATACATCGACGATATCGATCACCTGGGCAATCGCCGGCTCCGCACTATCGACGAGCTGGCGGGCGAAGAACTCCGCAAGGGATTCCTGAAGCTCAAGCGCACCGTCCAGGAGCGCATGAGCCTGAAGGACCCGAACGAACTCGGGCGCATCGCCGAGTTGGTCAATTCCAAGAGCATCAGCAGCTCGATCGATTTCTTCTTCGGCCGCGGCGAGCTGTCGCAGGTCGTGGATCAGACGAACCCGCTGAGCCAATTGACGCACGAGCGCCGTCTGTCGGCCCTCGGGCCGGGCGGCTTGAACCGCAAGCGCGCGGGCTTCGAAGTGCGCGACGTGCATATTTCGCACTATGGCCGAATCTGTCCGATCGAAACGCCGGAAGGCACGAACATCGGCCTGATCGCGTCGCTGTCGATTTACAGCGACATCGATGAATACGGATTCCTCATCACGCCCTATCGCGTGGTGAAGGATGGCAAGGTCAACGGCGAGCATAAATATCTGCGAGCCGATGAAGAGATGAAGGCGATTCTCGCTCCGCCGGACGTGGTGGAGAAGGACGGCCAGCTTCGCAAGGGGCTGGTGCTGGCTCGCGTGCAGGGCGATCTGGCCACCGTGCCGAGCAAGGAAGTTCAGTATGTGGACATCAGCCCGCGGCAGACGGTTTCCGTCTCGGCGGCATTGATCCCATTCCTCGAACACGACGACGCCAACCGCGCCTTGATGGGCAGCAACATGCAACGGCAGGCGGTTCCGCTTCTGCGGACCGATCCGCCGATCATCAGCACCGGCATGGAACGGCCCGTCGCGCAAAACAGCGGCATGGTCGTCCGCGCCGAGCGGGCCGGCGTGATCACCTACGTCGATTCCTCGCGAATTCTGATCGACAACGCTGATGAATATGTGCTGCGCAAATTCGTCGGCCTCAACGAGCGAACCTGCCTGAATCAGAAGCCCATCGTGAAGAAGGGCCAGCGCGTCAAGAAGGGCCAGATCATCGCCGACGGCGCCGCAACGCATCTGGGCGAACTGGCGCTGGGCCGGAACGTGCTCGTCGCGTTCATGACCTTCGACGGCTACAACTTCGAGGACGCCATCGTCATCAGCCAGCGGCTGGTGAAGGAAGACATCTTCACCTCGATCCATATCGAGGAATACGACGTCGAAATCCGCGAGACGAAGCTCGGCCGCGAGGAATTCACTCGCGATATTCCCAATGTCTCGGAGCGTGCCTTAGCCAACCTGGATGAGAACGGCGTGGTGCGCGTCGGAACGCGCGTCGGGCCGGGCGATATCCTGGTCGGCAAGATCGCGCCCAAGAGCAAGAGCGAGCTGACGCCGGAAGAAAAGCTTCTGCATGCGATCTTCGGCCGCGCCGGCGAGGACGTGAAGAACGATTCGCTGGAAATGCCCGCCGGCGAAGAGGGCGTCGTCATCAACACCCAGCGGTTCAGCCGCCGGATGCACATGACCGACGACCAGAAGAAGGCTTTGAAGAAGGACATCGATAAATACGAAAAGGACATGAATCAGCGAGCGATCGGCATCTTCAAGCAGATGGTCGCCGAGATCAACGAAGTGTCGGGCCAGCAGATGGTCGACCCGAGCACTCGCCAGAAAGTCGGCCAATCCGAAAACGCGGACGTCATTCTCGAGCAGATCGAAGGATTCAACGCCGACTGGATCAAGGGCAACAAGGAAGCCAAGGAACAGGGCCAGAACACGCACAGCCGATTCTGGCCGCGCGTGCAGGCCGTGCTCAAGGAAAAGAATCGCCGCATGGAGCACATGAAGCGCGGCGACGAACTGCCCAGCGGCGTGCTCGAGATGGTGAAGGTTTACGTCGCGACCAAGCGGCAATTATCAGTCGGCGACAAGATGGCCGGACGGCACGGCAACAAGGGCGTCATCGCCCGCATCGTGCCGGAAGAGGACATGCCGTTCCTGGAAGATGGTTCGCCCGTGGACATCCTGCTAAATCCCCTGGGCGTGCCGAGCCGCATGAACGTCGGTCAGATCCTGGAGACACATCTGGGCTGGGCGATGGCCGTGCTAGGCCAGCAGGCGACGACGCCTGTCTTCGATGGCGCCACGGAAGATGAGATTCACGCCGCGGTCGAAGAATCGAACGATGCGATTCGCGAACGGCGCAAAGAGCGCAAGAGCCAGCGGAAATCGCTGGCGGAGCGTGATTTGGACGTCGTCATGCCGTGGGGCGGAAAGATCCAATTGATCGACGGCCGCACCGGCGAAAAGTTCGAGCAGAAAACCACCGTCGGCTACATCTACATGATGAAGCTGCACCACCTGGTTGACGACAAGATTCACGCCCGAGCCACGGGCCCATACAGCCTGATCACCCAGCAACCCCTCGGCGGCAAGGCCCGCACGGGCGGCCAGCGCTTCGGTGAGATGGAAGTCTGGGGCCTGGAAGCGTACGGCGCATCATATGTCTTGCAGGAATTGCTGACCGTGAAGTCGGACGACGTCGAAGGACGTACGAAGATTTACGAAAGCATGGTCAAGGGCACCAACACGCTGGAGGCCGGAACGCCGGTGAGCTTTGACGTGCTCTGCAACGAAATCCGCGGGCTTGGTTTGAATATCCAGCTTGAAAAGAAGAAGGGCGCTGGAAGAGAAGATGAAGACGCGGATTTGATGTGATGGGAGTCTCCAGGCGTCGGCCTTGATTCGCCGGACGCCTCTTAATGAAACCAAACATGGACGGGATGTCCATAGCACGAAAGAAAGAAGAGAACCATGGCTGAAAGCGTTTACGATCGGATTAATGATTACGGCTCGGTTCGAATTCAACTCGCCAGCCCGAACGATATTCGTTCGTGGTCCTTCGGCGAGGTGAAGAAGCCGGAGACGATCAACTACCGCACGTATCGCGCGGAGAAGGATGGGCTGTTCTGCGAACGCATCTTCGGCCCGGAGCGCGATTGGGAATGTTCCTGCGGCAAATATAAGGGCACGAAATACAAGGGCATCATCTGCGACCGTTGCGGCGTGAAGGTGACGCACAGCCGCGTGCGCCGCAAGCGCATGGGGCATATCAACCTCGCCGCCCCGATCGTCCATATCTGGTTCTTCAAGGCCCTGCCGAGCCGCCTCGGTTCGCTGCTGGATATGAAGACCAGCGACATCGAGAAGATCGTTTACTTCCAGGATTACGTCGTCACCGATCCGGGCAAGACGCCGCTGAAAAAGAAGCAGCTTCTCACCGAAGACGAATATCGCGCCGCCTACGAAAAATACGGCGAAGAATTTGAAGCCGAGATGGGCGCTGAGGCCATCAAGAAGCTTCTGGGCCTGCTCGATCTGAATATCGAAGCGGAAAAAATCCGCCGCGACATCGAGAAGACCAACAGCAAGCAGAAGATCAAGGACCTCACCAAGCGTTTGAAGATCGTCGAGGCGATCCGCAATTCGGAGAACAAATCCGAATGGATGGTCATGGACGTGATTCCGGTGATCCCGCCGGATCTGCGCCCGCTGGTTCTGCTCGAAAGCGGCAATTTCGCGACGAGCGATCTGAACGATCTCTATCGCCGCATCATCAACCGCAACAACCGCCTGAAAAAGCTGGTGGACCTGAATGCGCCGGAAGTCATCATCCGCAACGAAAAGCGCATGCTCCAGCAAGCCGTGGACGCGCTGTTCGATAACGGACGCTGCCGTCGTCCGGTGCTCGGCAGCAGCAATCGCCCGCTGAAATCCCTGACCGACATGATCAAGGGCAAGCAGGGCCGCTTCCGCGAAAACCTGCTCGGCAAGCGCGTCGATTATTCGGCCCGCTCCGTCATCGTCGTCGGCCCGGAACTCAAGCTGCATCAGTGCGGCCTGCCGAAGAAGATCGCGCTCGAGCTCTATCAGCCGTTCATCATCCGCAAGCTCAAGGAGCATGGTCTGG
Organism: uncultured Phycisphaerales bacterium; assembly: GCA_963773725.1. Taxonomy (GTDB): domain Bacteria; phylum Planctomycetota; class Phycisphaerae; order Tepidisphaerales; family Tepidisphaeraceae; genus PALSA-1353. The sequence continues at coordinate 1,311,572 of CAVZCA010000002.1, read as the reverse complement.
CCGACACGATCAAGTCAGCCAAGAAAATGCTCGAGCGCCGCGATCCGGAAGTCTGGGACATTCTGGAAGAAGTCATCTATCAGCATCCCGTGATGCTCAATCGCGCTCCCACGCTTCACCGCATGGGCATTCAGGCGTTTGAGCCGGTGCTGGTCGAAGGCAACGCGATCAAGATTCACCCGCTGGTCTGCAAAGGTTTCAACGCCGACTTCGACGGCGACCAGATGGCCGTCCACCTTCCGCTGAGCGTGGAAGCTCAGGCAGAGGCGCACGTCCTGATGCTCGCGCCGAACAACATTTTCTCGCCGGCCAACGGCACGCCGATCATCACGCCGTCGCAGGACATCGTGCTGGGGATTTATTACATCACCGCCGACCGCGAAGGCGACAAGGGCGAATACAGCTCTTCAACAGCCAGCGCGAAGCGATGCTGGCGTACGAGCTTGGAAAACTCTCCACGCACTCGCGGATTTTCGTCCGCCTGCGCGGGCGGACGCGAGATCGTGACGGGCGAAAAAGCTTCGCCGACGCCCCTCTCGGATGAAGCATGGAAGACGATCGAAACGCATCGCAAGCGGAAGAATCCGGAATATAAGCCCCTGCCCAAGCCGAAGAATTTCGATGGCAAGGTGGTTTTGACGACCGTCGGCCGCTGCATTTTCAACGACATCCTGCCGGACGCGATGCCGTTCTATAACTACGCCCTGACCAGCGCCGGCGGCAGCCGCGTTATCGCCGACACGTATGCCACGCTCGGCCGCCCGGCGACGATCAAGCTGCTGGACGACATGAAGTCGCTCGGATTCAAGCGTTCGACGCTGGCCGGTCTGAGCTTCGGCGTGACCGACATCCGCACGCCCGAATCCAAGCAGACGATTCTTGATCGAAGGCCAGAAGGAAGCCGACAAGATCGAGAAGCATTACCGCATGGGCGCGATCACCGATCAGGAGCGTTATTCGCAGCTCATCGATCTGTGGGGCCACGCCCGCAAGCAGGTGACGGAAGATCTGATGACCGGTCTGGAAAACGACTACCGCGACGAAGAGCGGCAAGCCGGTCAGCAAGGATGTCGCCAAGCAGAAGGGATATCTGAAATATCTCAACCCCATCAACATGATGGCGACCAGCAAGGCCCGAGGATCGGTCGATCAGATGCGGCAGCTCGGCGGGATGCGCGGTTTGATGGCCAAGCCGTCCGGCGAGATCATCGAAACGCCCATCAAGGCGAATTTCCGCGAAGGTCTGTCGGTGCTGGAATATTTCTCCTCCACGCACGGCGCCCGCAAGGGATTGGCCGACACCGCCCTCAAAACCGCCGACTCCGGTTACCTCACCCGCAAGCTGGCCGACGTGGCGCAGAACGTCATCGTCAACGAGCTCGATTGCAAGACGCTCAATGGCGTGACCAAGACCACGATCTACAAAGGTGAAACCGTCGAAGTGGAATTGAAGGACATGATCGTCGGCCGAACGGCTCGCGATACGATCCGCAATCCGATCACCGATGAGACAATCGTCACTGAAAACCAGATCATCACCAACGAGATCGCCGACAAGCTCAAGGACCTGAAGCTTGAAAGCATCCGCGTCCGCTCGCCGCTCACGTGCGAAAGCCCGCGTGGCGTTTGCGCCGCCTGCTACGGCGTCGATATGTCCACCAACCAGGTCGTCGAGGAAGGTCTGGCCGTCGGAATCATCGCCGCCCAGTCCATCGGCGAACCGGGCACGCAGCTCACCATGCGTACGTTCCACACCGGTGGCGTCGCAACCGGAAGCCTGATCGAAAACGACATCAAGGCCGTCGCCGGCGGAACGGTGCAGCATCACGACATCAACGCGGTGCAGGTCACCGATGCCGAGGGCATCAAGCGCCTGGTGGCTCTGAAGCGAAATGGCGAAATCGCCATCGTCGATGCCAAGGGCCGCGAGCTTGAGAAATACAAAGTTCCCTACGGCTCAACGGTGCTCGTCGGCGACGGCGAAAAGGTCAAGCCGCGGCAACAGCTCGTCGTCTGGGATGCCCACATCACGCCGATTCTGGCGGAGAAGGGCGGCATCGTCCGCTACGAGGACATCGAAGAGGGCGAAACCGTCCGCCTCGAAGAAGAGCGCAAGGGCGGCAGCACCGGAGGTACCGGCGAGGCCAAGCTCGTCGTCATCGAGCACAAGGGCGAGCGGCATCCCCGCATCACCATCGAAGGCGACGACGGCAAAATCCTCGACTTCCATTACCTGCCCGCCAAGGCCCGTATCGAAGTCCGCAACGGCCAGAAGATCACCCCGGGCCAGATGCTCGCCCGCCAGCCGCGCGAAGCGGCCGGCACGATGGACATCACCGGCGGTCTGCCTCGCGTCACGGAAATCTTCGAGGCCCGCAAGCCGAAGGATCCATCCGTGCTGGCGGAAATTTCCGGCATGGTGGAAATCCGCTCGGAAAAACGCCGCGGCAAGACGACCATGATCGTCCGATCCGAAACCGGCATGGAACGCGAGCACCACGTCCCCAACGACAAGGAATTGCAGGTTCACGCCGGCGACTCCGTCGAGGCGGGCGATCCGCTCATCCACGGGCCGATCATTCCGCACGACATTCTTCGCATCAAGGGCGAGGAATCGCTCTATCAGTATCTGCTGGCCGAGGTGCAGAACGTCTATCGCAGCCAGGGTGTGAAGATCAACGACAAGCACATTGAGATCATCCTGAACCAGATGCTCCGCAAGGTGAAGGTTGAGGATGCCGGCGACAGCAAGTTCCTCCCGGGCGAGGTGCTGGATCGGTTCCGTTTCCGCCAGGGCAACGAGCTGCTCACCCAGAGCGTCAAGGTCGCCGAGCCGGGCGGCACCAGCTTCAAGGAAGGCGACGTCGTCCTCAAGACCGAGTTCAAGGAAGCCAACGACGCCGCCGAGGCCGCGGGCAAGGAGCCGGCCAAGAGCAAGAAGCCCAAGCCCGCCCGTGCCAAGACCCTGCTGCTGGGAATCACCAAGGCGTCGCTGCAGAGCGAAAGCTTCATCAGCGCCGCCAGCTTCCAGGAGACGACCAAGGTCCTCACCGAGGCCTCGCTGGCCGGTGCGGTGGATACGCTGGTCGGCCTGAAGGAGAACGTGATCCTTGGCCACCTGATCCCAGCCGGCACGGCGTTCTCGCCGCACCTGAATCTGAAGATCAAGCATCTGGCTCAGCCGCCGCAAATCGAAGAGCCGACCCCGGTGCAGCGTATGCAGCAGCCGGCAACCGGCGGCGAAGTGGTGCCGCAGGCTGGAGCATAGTTTTTAGATTCTGAATTTGATTCTCGAAAAGCCCATGGCAATCCCGTGGGCTTTTCTTTTTATCGCGGGATGGAGCTGTCGTCGTTCCACAATTGAATCGCGGGGTGCTTGAGATCATGCTCGTAGGAAAGGATGCCGATGCTCGCGGTTGAGCAGAGCAGCTTTCCCGCCCCATCGGGTGGCAGGCTAATCCAGCGTGCGGCGATCACCCGGGTGATATGACCGCTGGCGAACGCGATGACATCCCCGGTTATCTGGCGAACCCTGGCGATGAAATGGTCGGCGCGGCTGGCGACATCCTGGGGCGATTCGCCGCCAGGAGCGCCGTCGGTGAAGAGATTCCACGTGGGCCGTTCGCGATGGATGTCGGGAGAAAATCGACCTTCGAGTTCGCCGTAGTTCCACTCAAGCAGATCGGGATCGATTTCCGCTGCCGAGCCAAAGCCGGCCAGTTCGCAGGTCTTGCGGGCGCGTTGAAGGGGACTGGTGAAAACATGCGAGAACGTCAGGCCGCCCAAACGCGAGGCGAGCAATCGCGCGTTCGCTTCGCCGCGTGCATTCAGCGGCAGGTCGGTGCGCCCGGTGAATCGATGTGTCTCGGACCATTCGGTGTTGCCATGGCGGACCATGTAAAGACGCGGAAGAGGCATGGCGGGATAGTAACAGGCGGAGGCGGAGACTTCAGCTATCGTCTTCTTCGGCCGCAGGCGCCGGGACAGGGTGGGCATCGGCAGCAGCATGGCCGTTCCCATTCCCGTTGCCATTCAGGCCCAGTTCTTCGAGCAGCTTGGCGGGGACTTCGGCGGTGTTTTTGCACTTGGGATAGCCGCTGCAGCCGAGGAATTTGCCGCGGCGGCCGTTGCGGATGATCATCGGCTTGCCGCATTCGTCGCAGTCGATGTCGGTGGCGATGTTCGGGCCGGCTTTGCCGTTGCCGGCGCGACGCGGGATTTCGCCGGTGATCTTGGCGACCATCTCCGCGGCCTTGTCGCCGCCTTCCTTCAGCAGCGGGATCAGGGCCTCGACCTGCTTGAGATCGTCGCCGGTCGAGCTTCTTGACCTGCTTGCGTCGCGCGGCACTTGGGGAAGGTGCGAGCAGCCGAGGAACGGGCCGCGCTTGCTGTCGCGGAGGATCATCGGGCTGCCGCACTTCTCGCACTTGATCGGTCGTGTCAGCACCTTCGGCTTGGGCGGCATGCGGCTTGCCTTCCTTGTCGAGATTGATGATCGTCGTGCAGCTCGGGCGTGCCGTCTCGGTTCTTTGACGGAGTAGCCGGTGCAGCCGAGGAATTCGCCGAAGCGGCCCTTGCGTCTTGATCATCTCGCGGCCGCAGTCCGGGCATTTGTATTCGCTCACTTCGCGCATCGTCGGCTTGCCCTGCTTGTCGACCGGCTGTGTGCCGTCGCATTCGGGATAGCCGCTGCAGGAGAGGAAGAAGCCGTTCTTGCTGATGCGGTAGACCATCGGCTTGCCGCACTTGTCGCACTTGTAGGGCGAGGGCGTTCCGCCGGCGTGTTCGATCTTGTCCAGCGCGCCGTCCACGACTTCGTGGAACGGGCCGTAGAAATCCTGCAGCAGCTTGATCCAGTCGAGATGCTGTTCCTCGATCTCGTCGAGCTTCAGTTCCATCCCGGCGGTGAACTTCACGTCCATGATGTCGGGGAACGCCTGGATCAATTTGTCGGTGACGATCGAGCCGAGCATCGTGGCGTGGAATCGCCGGTCGATCTGCTCGACATATTCGCGGTCCTGAATCGTCTGAATGATGCTGGCGTAGGTGCTGGGCCGGCCGATGCCGAGTTGCTCCAGCTCCTTCACCAGGCTCGCTTCGGTGAACCGCGGCGGCGGCTGGGTGAAATGCTGGCGTGGGATCGATCTCGATCGGGAAGACCGGCTTGCTTCTCCGCCAGTTCCGGCAGAAGCTGATCTTCGCTGCTGACGCCGGCGACTTTCATGAAGCCGTCGAAGACCAGCTTGCGGCCGGTGGCGCGGAAGACGGCGTCGCCGCGCTTGGTCGTGGCGGCGATCGTCACGGTCGTCTGGTCGAACTCCGCCGGCGGCATCTGGCAGGCGACGAAGCGGTTCCAGATCAGTTGATAGAGCTTGGATTCATCGGCGCCGAGTTTCGCCGTGCGCATCGGCCGGCGTGAAAGTCGACATCCGTCGGGCGGATCGCCTCGTGGGCTTCCTGGGCGCTCTTGTTGCTCGAGGCGTAGACGTTCGGCTTTCTCCGGCAGATATTCGGTCGCCGAATTCTTGCTTGATGTACGACCGCGGCCATCGTCAGCGCATCGGCCGACAGATTGGTCGAGTCGGTTCGCATGTAGGTGATGTGCCCGGCTTCGTACAGCGTCTGGGCCAGTCCGCATCGTCCGCTGGGCGCCGAAGCTCAAGCCGGCTGCTGGCCGCCTGCTGCAGCGTGCTGGTGATGAACGGCGCCGGCGGCTTGCTGGTCGTCGCGCTTCTTCTCGATCGACGCGAACGATGAACGGCGGGCACTTTGCCGAGCCGGCCTTCGAATTTGCGTCAGATTTCTGGCCGGGCCCTTGGCCTCGGCGGATCTTCGGTGGTGTTGTCCTTGTCGACGACAGAACCCGAGCACCTCGGCGGCCTTGCGGGCGTCGGCCTTGTTGTTGGCTTCGAATTTCTTGCCGGCCGAGTTCGACCAGCTCGGCGACGAACGCGTCGTGCTCGGCGAGCCATTTCTCGCGCTCGATCTTGGTGCGCTCGCCGTTGCCGGTGTTGGTCAGGAAATCGATCCACTGGCCGGCGAGCTGCTGGCAGCCGTCTGGCCGTCTGGCGGTGAAGATCGCCGCCGATCTTCCAGTATTCGGCGGGAATGAACGCTTCGATCTCCCGCTCGCGTTCGACCACCAGCCGCACGGCCACGCTCTGCACGCGGCCGGCGCGAGAGCCCCTTGGCGACCTTCCGCCACAGCAGCGGGCGAGATCTCATAGCCGACGATGCGGTCGAGGATTCGCCGGGCCTGCTGGGCGTTGACGCGGTCCATATCGATCGCCGTGCGGGTTGAGGAACGCCTTCTGGATTTCGGTCTTGGTGATGGCGTTGAAGATGACGCGGCGGGCCCGTGTCATCGGGGATGCCCAGGGCTTCTTTCAGATGCCAGGCGATGGCTTCCCCTTCGCGGTCCAAGTCGGTTGCCAGATAGATCTTCGTCGCTGTCCTTGGCCAGTTTCTTCAGTTCGCTGATGACCTTGCTGCGGCTCTTCGAGGACTTCGTAGTCGGGCTGGAAGGTCTTGAGATCGACGCCCATGCCCTTGGAGGGCAGATCGCGGACGTGCCCCATGCTGGCCCTGACGATGTAATCGTCGCCGAGGTACTTGTTGATCGTCTTGGCCTTGGCGGGCGATTCGACGATGACGAGATGTTTTCCGCTCTTGCGTGCCATGGGTTTACGTTCGACGCCGCGGGCCGTTTTTATTGGCGACCGTGGCTCGTATCGACCGATCCATGGCAATTCTTCACGAATTAGCTGGACCCGACGTCGGCCAGGGCGGGGCAGTCTCCGGACCTAACAGCTACCTGTCAAGGGTCTCCTGCCCATAAAACGCTGCCTCATATGTACGGGGCTTCGTCTGGATAGTTCAACTCACCCACAGCTGGGGCCGCTATGGCTGTGATCGACGTCTCAAATATAAATTATTGATCCACAACGGTTTAAATGAGGCACAAAAAATATTTGATCCGTCCGCGAATTGAAGCGAACTGATCCATGGAATTGCCAGATTCCAGGCAAACTAAAAAAATTTCGTACAGATCGTGTTGAGGGCAGATTTGGGCCTATCGGTGGTATTTCGTTCGAATCACACTTTATCCAACATGGACCAGATCCAGCGTCTTCCCAAATTGAGCAAACAGTGCAATTCGCAACGAAGCTCGCGATGGATTTGCCAGCTTTGGATCATCAGCCAGCAGAAATTGCGCGTCCTCTTTCGCCAGTTGAAGAAGATCCAGTTCGCTCGTGATGTCCGCCAGCTTGAACTCCGGCAATCCATGCTGGCGCGTGCCAAAGAACTCGCCCGGCCCGCGAAATTGCAAATCCATCTCCGCAATCTCAAATCCACTGCTGGTCGACAGTCATGGCGGTCAGCCGTGCCTCGGCCCCCGGCGTCGGTCGCATCGGACAGCAGGATACAATACGACGGCCATTCCCCGCGCCCAACCCGCCCTCGAAGCTGGTGCAATTGCGACAACCCAAACCGCTCCGCCCCATCGATCACCATCACCGTCGGCATTGGGCACATCGATGCCCACCTCGATCACCGTCGTCGCGACCAGAACATCGATCCGCCCCTCACGGAACTCGGCACATCGCCTGTTCTTTTCCTTCGGTTGCCATCTGCCCATGCAACAGCGGCCAGCCGCAGACCCGGCAAGCGGTCCCTTGCAGCGAACGTTTCATACTGCCGCATCACCGATTTTGCATCCGTCGATCCCTCATCATCAATCCGCGGAACCACAACATACGCCTGCCGCCCGGCTCGCACCTGCTTACGAACAAACTTCCACGCATCCGCCCGACTGCTTCGGCCGCAGCCAGCGTCGTCTCAATCGGCTGCCTGCCCGGCGGAAACTCATCAATCGCAGTCACATCAAAATCCGCGAAATAAGAAAGCGCCAGCGTTCGCGGAATCGGCGTCGCCGTCATCACCAGATAGTGCGGCGAACGCCCCCTTATCTTCAGCGTCGCCCGCTGCCGAACCCCAAGCTTATGCTGCTCATCCACGACAACAACGCCCAGATTGGCAAACTCAATATCCGCTCCTGCAGCAGCGCCTGCGTCCCCACCGCAATATGCACCTGTCCCTCGGCAAGCCGTCCCGCGTTCGCCCCCTTGCTCAGCCGGCGCGTGCGGGATGTAAACAACTCGATAACCACCTTCGAATCCCGCAGCAGATTCCGCAGCGTCAGAAAATGCTGCTCGGCCAGCACCTCCGTCGGCGCCAGCAGCGCCGCCTGCATCTTGTTCGCCACCGCCACCAGCATCGCATAAACCGCAACCACCGTCTTCCCGCTGCCCACATCCCCCTGCAGCAGCCGATTCATCGGCCCGCCGCTCTTCAGATCCGGCACAATCTCCCAGATCGCCTTCTGCTGCCCGTCCGTCAGTTGAAACGGAAATCGCGCCCGAATCCGCCGGTCCAGAGTCTTATCCACCTTGCATCACCGGCCCACTGAATTTCGCCCCTGCTCAGCCGCTTGCTCATCCCCAGTCCAAGCTGCATCAGCATCAACTCGTCATAAACCAGCCGCCGCCGCGCCTCAATGGCCTGCGGCGATCAACCGGCCGATGAATCGCCCGATACGCCTCCGCGCCGCCCATCAGCTTCCGCGTGGCCAGCAATTCCGGATCAAACCATTCGCCGACACGCCGCAAGCGCCGCCTCCAGATTCTCCGCGATGATCCGCTCGATCGTTTCACTCTTCAGCTTCACGTCGCCGGATAAATCGCCCGCAACTTGGCCTTTTCAACCGATTCCGTTGTCGCCTGCACAATCTCCCACTTCGGATTCATCATTTGCGGAATGCCGCGGAAATACTGCACCAATCCCTGCACGCGCAGCACATCACCCGGATGAATCTGCCGCCGAAGATACGCCCCTGAAACAAAACCAACCCCAGCCGATTCCGCGCCCTCATAAATCGTCGCCTCAAACCGCGGCCGGCCCTGCCCCGAGATGTAATCGACAGCAGTCACTTCCCCACGAGCGAGCCCGATTTCTTCTCGCCAATTGCGAATCGTCTTCTCTTCCGATTCATTCTGATAATCACGCGGGAAATATTCGAGCAGATTCGCCCAGCGTTGTTACCGCAACCGTCGAAATTCCTTTGGCGCGGGCCCAATCTTAGCTAATCTCGATCGGCCGAAGTAGAACATTCTTTGTAGCTGGTTGCAATCCGTGCGGTCCGGCAGAGAGATTAACCGCTAAAACGCCGAGATCGCCAAGAGGATGCGAAGAATTGGTTTTCCTATTCTCCGCGTCCGTCTCTGTGTCTCTGCGTCTCTGCGGTTGCATTCAGAACATTGTTAGCCCGTTCCTCTGCTCCGTCCAGCCCTCTTCGCCGATCAATTTCACGAACCGGCAAGAGCAGATATCCGTGCAGACCAACTTCTCCCCGGCCCGCGTGAACTCCATCAGCATCTGCTTGTCTGTCGGCTCCCACCGGCATAACCGCAATCCCGCCATCAGCCAATTGGCTCTTCAGTCATGCTTTCCGGCATACGCGGCGCGCCCGCGGCAACCAAAATCCGATCAAACGGGGCCATCCTCGGCCAGCCGAGCGCTCCATCGCCATGCCGGAAGTGCACATTACGGATTTCCAGATACATCAGCCGCTCAAACGCCTCATCCAGCAGCGGCTTCACCCGCTCGATCGTATAAACCTCTTCCGCCAGCTTGGACAGAACCGCGGTGTGATATCCGCTGCCGGTTCCGATCTCCAAAACCTGTGCTCCGGCTGCAAATCCAGCCGCTGCGTCATCAGCGCCACCATATAAGGCTGGCTGATCGTCTGCCCATGCCCGATCGGCGCAGCCCGGTCCGCAAAGCGCTCGATGTTGTCGATCCCTCGGGAAAGAACCGATCGCGCGGCACCGCCCGCATCGCCGCGATCACAAGCTCATCGCGGATTCCCCGATCGATCATCTGCTGCGGATCATCTGTTCCTGCGGTGCTATTTCACCAACTTGTTCATGCCAGTATTCTATCCCAATATGAGGCCTAAGCCGAATTCGGCAATCCGATTGTCACCTTCACCACGGACTTCGGCCTTTCCGACTCCTACGTCGCCGCCATGAAAGCGGTTCTACTTCGCCACACCCCATCCGCCCTCATCGACGTCACCCACAACGTCCCGCCGGGCGACCTTCTTTGCGGCTCGATCACGCTGGAACGAGCCGTGGACGGATTCGGCCCCGGGGCCGATCCATCTCGCCGTAGTCGACCCCGGCGTCGGAACCAATCGCGGCCTCCTGTCATCCACATCCACGGATCATCGTCCTCTGCCCCGATAACGGCCTGATCACCTGGGCCTGGCGACGCCCCGGCCCGGCAACAGCGCGCCAAATCATCTGGCAAGCCCCACAAAAACCCTCAGCAACACCTTCCACGGCCGCGACATCATGGCCCCCGTCGCCGGCATGCTGGCTGCGGGAAAGAAACCAGCGGAATTGGCCCGGCCGATTCGTGATCCCCTCTTGCTGAATATTCGCCCCGCAAAGCCGCCCGTGAAATCGGGAAAGATCATTCACATCGACCATTTCGGAAACGCGACAACCAACATCCCGCGCGATTCGCTGAAGTCGCTCGACAAGCTGACGATCAAAGTAGGCCGAAAACAAATCGGGCGATTGAAGCGTACATATACAGATGCCGCGCCGGGAACGGCCTTGGCTCTCTTCGGCAGTTCCGGCCTGCTGGAAATCGCCGTGCGCGATGGTTCGGCCGAAAAATCGCTCCGATTGCGCGTCGGGGATGAAGTCACGCTCAGCAATCGACGCTGACCGTTTCCGATCTTCTATTCGTTTCTTAAATTTCAAAAATCAAAATTAACCGCCAAGAACGCCGAGGCCGCCAAGAAAACATCTCATTCAAACAATTTCTTCTCTTCGTCTTGCTTGGCGCTCTCCGCGAACTTGCCGTTCGACAGGCTCGCGACCCTGAGTGGAGTCGAAGGGGCGGTTCAATTCTCTGCGATTCAATTCTTAGCGTCAGCCTTCTCCGAAAACCCCTGTGCCAATAAATTCAGCTCATCCCGGTTTTCCGCGAAGTGGGAATCTTCCGTCCACCCGATTACCTGAATGTAATGCGTCCTGGTCGCCAGAATAGTGAGACAATAACCAACCGACACACTGGTCCCCGGCAGCGTGCCATGCAGCTCAAACCGGAAAGCATCCTGCCCATTCACCTTGAGTTGTTGCCCGGCGGAAAGACGCGGATTGTCGAGGCTCATCGCCATCGTGTCGCGCTTCGCCTCGGCGAATTGCTTGAGCGAGCCGACGTAATCCTCCTGCGGGTCGGCCACAACCTCCGCATATTCTCCATGCCGCGGATAGCTGGCCCCGATCTGAACGTTATCCACGTGAAAATCGGCCGCGCTCCACCCTTTGGGGATGATGAGATGATATCGCCCGTCGGCGCTGCTGAGGGTTGTTGAATCGTCGCCGCGCACGGCCGTTGCCAGCGACAAAATCGCCCCCATCGCCGCGATGATCACACCGAGATGATGTTTTCCGATCGTTCGCCGCATCAGGGCGTCAAGCATACCGACTGATCGGCGAAACCCAAGGGGAATTTATCCCCCGATGACAGGCAGCGTCATGAGCGTGGTGCCGTCGACGTGGGCAGCCTTGAACGCTTTCGTCGCGGCGGCCACGATCGCCGTGATCGCCTCCTGCCGGGTGGAAATCTTCCCGCTCTTAATGTCGGCTGCGACGGCGGCCAGCCCATCTCCCAATTCCGAAGCCACCTTCGCATGAATCACCGAAGCGTCCTGTCCGTTGCCGAGTTGCCGGGCGATGCCGCCGATGAATGTGAACGTCCGGTCGGTGTCCAGCTTCCAGTTGCCGTCGATCCGCTTAAATACCATCATCGCGCCCGACCACCGGCCCAGCGCCAGAAGCCGATCGGGACCCACCGAGACAAACGCATCGCGCGGCAGCGGCACTTTAAGCTGGGCGTTGTCCCCGTCGATCGTCGCTTCCAGGCCCGATGGATATTCAACCATCCGCGCCAGCATCGTTTCAAAAGTCCCGCGGCCGGGGAAATCCTCGAAATTCAATCCCGGCACACTCATCGCCTCGGCGAATTTGGCCCGCCACGCTTTGCGAAGCTGCCAGACGCCCGCCTGCTCGAAGAAATATCCGCGCCCGACGCAGCCTCGCCGGCATCAACGCCATCATCACACAGGCACGCGGTAATGGCCGCGCGATCGTTGTTCTGAACGGCATTGGAAAGTTTTTTGAGCGCATCCGCCGGCGTGGATTGATCCGAAGCCGGCTGCGCATCCGCCGCGGCAACATCCGCCATGATTGGCCCCGTGATCGGCAACGCGACCAGCCGCAGATCGCGGCTGGGCCGGAACCTTTGGCGTTCCTCCATTGCTCACGACAACCACAGTCGCGGTCGTCACCGCAACCGAAGCGGCAATCCCCGCGGCGATCTTCGGCCACGTCCACGTCAGCCGAGACAAAATCCCCGCAGCCGATGTCGCAGTCCCCGCGGCAGTCTTGGCAACGGCAAGCTGAATCGCCGCATGAGCCAGTTGCGCCCGGCCGGCTTAACCGCCATCCCGAGCCAGGCAGAAATCGTCGCCGATTCCGCGGTAATCCCCTTGGCACTGAAATAATCCCGAAGCCGCTCGATGGCCCGGAAGATCCGTTGCCGCGCAGCATCCTCCGATACGCCCATCGCATCCCCAACCTCGCGCAAGCTGCGGCCCCCAAAGAATCGAAGCACCACCGCATTCCGATCGCGGTCCCCAAGCTCGCGCGATGGCGTCGTCAAGCATTTCTTCGGTCTCAGCTGAAGCAGCGTTCTCGGAGGCCGCGGGGATGGTTGTTTCATTTCGCATGATTGCCGCCTTGTGTTCCGCGGCGCTGCGTCGAGCGGCCGCCCGCTGCGCGTTGGAGCAGCAGAATCGGGTTGTCGTAAAGAGCCACCCCTCAAGAACCACATCAGCCGGCAACTTCGCCGCCTTCTGCGCCAGCGTGGCAAACACCACCTGGGCCACGTCCTCAGCCAGTGCGACGTTGTGCAGCTTTCGCAGGGATTGCGAATAGACCGAATTGATATTCGCCTCCACAATCTGTCGAAACGCGTCGGCCGAGCGGGTTTGAATATACTGACTCAGTATGTCATTCATGGTTGCGCCTTTCTGTCGCTTATGAACACCCGGCCGGGGGTATAGGATAACACATTTTTTGAGGGGGGATTTGGTGCTGTCTGGGCCATCAGAAGTCACATCGTGTCACAGAATGTCCCATTTCCGGGGGGAGGGGGGTGGGGTCGCTTGGCTAGAGAGTAGAGGGGAGTGAGTTGAACAGTAGAAATTGGGGGGTAATAGTGGCATGGCTGTACTTTCTACAACTGCGCAGAATGGGTAAAATAGCATTTTTAGTCACACCAAACCAATACCTAACATGGGTCGGGGTTGCAAGGATAAAATTTGGAGATGTTGAACCAACTGGTGTCGTTTGAGAAATTTCGAAGTGCGAGATAGCATCCTCACTGCCGATCGATCTACGCTAGCCATCCGAATTAGCACGATTTTTTCTGCCCAGCGTGAGGCCAATGTTCGACGCGAATGCACAAGAGCAACTCGGCTATTATGTTTACGCGTTGTTTGATTCCGCAGAACCAAATTGGCCATTTTATATTGGTAAGGGTGTTGGGAATCGGGTGTTTAGTCACACTGCGGGTCGTTTGGCTGATGAAATCGTTTCTCAAGAGCCCATGTCTTTAAAGGCCAAATTGATTGACGACATCAAGCGAAGTGGCAGACAAGTGATACAAAAGGTGATTCGGTTCGGCCTATCGGAGGAAGAAGCTTTGTCCGTAGAGGCTGCATTAATTGACATGGTCAACCTCATAAAGCCGGAAACCCTAACAAACCAGATTTCTGGGCATGGAGTCTCAGAAGGTATCATAGACGCGAAGGATTTGGCTATGGCCCTGTGCGCGGCGCCATTGTCGACGGATCTTCCGGTTCTTCTCATTAAGATCGAGAGAAGATGGACAAAGTTGTTGGCAGAGTACGGTGCCGAAAACGCAATTCCTTCCAACGAAATCTACAAAGCGGTCTGTGGGAATTGGAAAATCAGTATTCGCTGCGCCGAAAGAGCGCAATGCGTTCTAGCGATCGGCGCGGTCTCGTACGAGGTGCGTATATCGCTCGAAACTGGGGCGAGTCAGGCGAAGAGGGTCGGAGGCGATTTCAAGGTATTACTGCATCTGAACCATTCATAAGCTTCGTAGGAAAATCCGTCGCATCAAATTTTAAGCGTGGAGGTCAGAATCCAGTGCGTTATCTCAACTGTTAATCGACTGGGAAAAGGGCGTCTCAGATTAAGAATAGAGAAAGGTACCGAATGCGGAATGAGTTGAGCATCGACGTCTGGAATTTGCCCAAATGGTCGACCGTCTTGAACGTTGCAGACAATGTCGGGGCGGCGATCATCGTGTATGCGGCAATGGAAGTTGCCGATATCGGCCGACATGGTCATCGTCGAGAAAATTGGCCTAGTGCGCGTGCAGATGTTGCCAGATTTTTCGACCAGGAACGCACGAAAGTCGACGGCGGTGAGTCTATGGATATCTGGAGGATTGAGACGCTTGATTTGCGCATCCGTGCGTTTCGTAGTCGCTATAGTTACGCCTCTCGTATCAACTATGTTGAAGGGCTATGCCACCTTATTAATGGTGAACAAACTAGTGCTCCCATGGTCGTGTTATTCGACCCGTGCAATGGAATTGCCGATGGTGGTGCTAAGAAAAAAAGAATCTGCGCGTGGGTCCCGAGCAACTTCAGACGGCTTGGAAAAAGCTTCGCCCAAAAGACGTACTCATTGTATTTCAATGGGCCGATCGCGCAAACGAGCCATACGGCGGCTGTGCCGCTTGTTGACAGAGGCAATTTCGGGTTCTGCACCTATCTGCATTCATGAATTTAATGAATGCGCAATGCTGGAGGTAAGAAAACCGGATGCGGGATCGCCGATGAGTCCCGTTGCATCAACCCTCACGGGGCATATTGGAGTTGGCCTTGGACTGGGTGAGAGTGCCACGGCTCTAGTAGAGACCGGCCAATCTTGTGAAGTTCGCTAGAATAACCCCATGCGCATCCTCATCACCGCAGGCCCCACGCGCGAACCCATCGACCCGGTCCGCTACATCGGCAACCGCAGCAGCGGAAAAATGGGTGCCGCCCTCGCCCAGGCCGCGATCAAGGCAAAGCATCACGTAAGCGTCATCCTCGGCCCGGTCGCCATTCCATATCCCTCATCCGCACGGCGCATCGACGTAGAAACCGCCGCCCAGATGTTCGACGCAGTCACGCGCGAATTCCCCAATCACGATCTCCTCATCATGGCGGCAGCAGTCGCCGATTACCGCCCGGCTTCCGCCAGCGCCGTCAAATTGTCGCGCGAGGGAGGAATGACCCTCGCCCTCGAGCCAACCGAAGATGTCATCGCGGCGGCGGGGCGGATGAAGCGATCGGATCAGCGGACTGTCGGATTCAGCCTCGAGACAACGTCCGACCTCACCCGATCCCAAAGCAAGTTGCGGCAAAAGAAGCTCGATTTGATCGTTTACAATCCGGCTCAGACCATTTCCTCCGATTTGATCGAGCCAACGCTGATTTACGCGGACGGGCGGGAGGTAAAACTGCCCTCGCGGCCAAAAGGGGAGTTCGCCGATATCCTCATCCAGCGAGCTGCCGAGCTGTTCGATTGAATCCACTCGGGTGGGCCAGTCGATGGACTCTGGCATTCGCTGGAGTGTGGCGTGTGCATCGTCCGATAACAGTTAAGGTAAAGCGTCTGGCCGGTGGTGAGGGTCTGTCCTTGCCGATCCGGATGACCGAGGACTCGGCCGGTTTCGACCTCGCCGCCGCGGTTCCCGAGTCGGTCGTCCTCAAGCCGGGCGAGATTCGGCTGATTCCCTGCGGGTTCGCGATGGCGATTCCCAAAGGGTACGAGGCGCAGGTCCGGCCGCGGAGCGGCCTGGCGAGCAAGCATGGAATTACCATGATCAACAGCCCGGGGACGATCGATTCCGATTATCGCGGCGAGGTCAGCGTGCCGGTGGTCAATCACGGCCACGCGCCCTTCACTATCGAGCGCGGCATGCGCATTGCGCAGATGCTCATCATGGCCGTCCCGTCGGTGAAAATGGTGGAAGTGGAGGAATTGGATTCAACCGTTCGTGGCAAAGGCGGATTTGGACATACGGGACATTAGAGAGACGCACGCGGCTTAAAGGACCGCGGTTAAATTCATGCTGCAACGATCACATATCATCAAGCCCCTGGCGCTGTTTTTCGCGACGGCGGCCTGGCTATTTTTGATGCTGCGCGCTCGGGAGCTTTCACGCCACCGATTGGCCGAGCCACGCGGTCTATCCCTATCCGGCAACGCAAAACATCTGCGGGCCGGTGGGGGCGTTCATTGCGTATTGGAGTTATCTGGCCATAGGGCAGGGCGTCTTTCCGCTCCTCTTCTTCAGCGGCGTCTGTCTCGCGATGACGTTTTATCACACCCGATTGAGCGATCCATGGCTCCGGGCGATGGGATTGGTCATGCTCTCCATCGCCTTCGCGGCGTTTGTGAATCATTTCAAGCCGGGATCAACCTCCGGATTTCCCGAAGGCTCCGGCGGCGTGATCGGCATCAGCACATCCGCGTTTTTGCAGTCGCATTTCAATACCGTCGGAACGAGTTTGATCCTGCTCACCGCGATTCTGGTCGGCCTGCTGCTGGCGGCGGACGATCTGGTTTTACGTGCGCCGGGGCTGGCAGCACAGGCGTATTCGACAGTCAAAGACGGCGCGCCGAGAATGAAATTCTCCTGGCCGTCGTTTCCGCAGGCATTCAAACGGCAGGCGACCAAGCCGGTGAAGGCGGCAAAGGTTGCGCCAAAAGAAAAAGCCCCGCCGAAGGTTTCGGATGATGATGAGGACGATGAAAAGCCGGGCGTGCTTTTGAAACTGGATAAAACAGTGAAAGGGCGCTCAGCTCGATGGATTTGATGATCTGGATGAAGAGGAAGACGAGAAGAAGAACGAGAAAAAGGATGAAGAGCCGGTACCCGTGATCCCGCTCGCGCCTCGCGCGGACATCATCGTGAAGCTGCCGAACATGATGAAATCGCGGCAAATCAGCCCGCCGCCATCGCCCCCGCGGAGCTTGGCGAATATCACCTGCCGCCGTGGGATTGCCTGGAGAATGCGGAGTATGGCTTCGTCGAGAGCCAGGAAAAATTCGTCCGCGAGAAGGCGGCCATGCTCGAGCAGGCGATGAGGGAATTCAACATCGACGCCCGCGTCGTCGAGATCGATACCGGGCCGGTCATCACCATGTACGAATTGGAATTGGCGCCGGGTATCAAAGTGTCCGCCGTCACCGCGCTGTCAAACGACATCATGCGGCGCCTTGCGGCGGAAAGCGTTCGCATCGTCGCGCCAGTGCCCGGGAAAAATACCGTCGGCATCGAAGCGCCCAACGCCCAGAAGGAAAAAGTGCGCCTGAAGGAACTGATGCAGGCCGCCCCCGACGCGACGAAGAAGATGGCGATCCCGCTTTATCTCGGCAAAGACGCCAGCGGCGAGCCGTTGATTACTGATCTCGCCGCGATGCCGCACTGCCTGATCGCCGGCACGACCGGATCAGGCAAATCCGTCTGCATCAACTCGATCATCATGTCCATCATGTATCAGCAGCGGCCGGACCTCGTGAAGCTGATCCTCGTCGATCCGAAAGTCGTGGAGATGGCTCCGTTCAAGGACATTCCGCACCTGATGTGCCCGATCATCAACGATCCCTGCCGCGCGACGAGCGTGCTGGAATGGGCGTGCGAGAAAATGGACGAGCGATATGAAATCCTGGCCGAGGCGGGCGTGCGGAACATCAAGGGATACAACGGCCTGACGCGCGAGGAACTGAACGAGCGATTCAAACCCGCCTCCGAAGAAGAGGAAGCGAAAATTCCCAAGCAGTTGCCGTACATCGTGATCATCATCGACGAGTTGGCCGACTTGATGATGACCAGCGGCAAAGAAGTCGAGAGCATTCATCGTCCGCCTCGCGCAGAAATCCCGCGCGGTCGGAATCCATCTCGTCGTCGCAACGCAGCGGCCGCAGGCGAATGTGGTGACGGGCCTGATCAAGAGCAACATGCCGAGCCGGATTGCGTTCCGCGTCGCGAGCAAGATGGATAGCCGGATCGTGCTGGATCAGAACGGCGCCGATTTGTTGCTGGGCCAGGGTGACATGCTCTTCCTGCCGCCCGGCGCGAGCAAGCCGATCCGCGGGCAGGGGACGTTCATCGACGATAAGGAGATGAAGGAGAGCGTGAAGCTCATCAAGACTCTGGCCGATGCGCAGTACGAGCCGGAACTGGTGCAGATCAAGGCGGGGACAACGGTTGATGAAGAGGCGGCCAAGGATGATCTGTTCGACGCCGGCGGTGCGGGTGGTCCTGGAAACCAAACGCGGCAGCGTGAGCTTGCTGCAGCGCAGATTGACGATCGGATACGCCCGCGCCAGCCGGCTGATCGAAGCGATGGCCGCGAGCGGAATCGTCGGCAGCTATAAGGGAAGCCAGGCGCGCGAGGCGCTGATTACCGTGGAGGAGTGGGACGCACTGCAGGCGGCCCGCCAGACGGACGCGGCGAGCGGGATGAGCGTGTGAGTTTATTCACCTGGATCGGATTGCAAGCCTTTTTGCAATTCGGCGAATTTATCACGGACATACGGATCGAGCTTCGACGCGAAATTTTCGTCGAGCTTCAGGACGCGAATTAGTTCCTGCACATCAGCGAGGTCTTTCTGCCGTCCCGGATTTGTCATTCCAGAGGCTAATTTCAATTCGATCAGCTTTTCAAGTCTCAGATATCGAATGCCATTGATGACGATGCCCGCGGAATCCGGATCGGGAAAAGCGACGGGTTTGGGTTTGCCATCACCAGGGAATTGGCCAGTGACCAGAAATTCGATCCGAACGCCGGTTTCCGCGTCGCGCAGTTGTTTGCTTCCTTTGAATGGCGCGACATATCCGAGGCCCTCTAGTTGCTGATGAGTTTCGCGCAGGCCCTCCGGCGTGACCAGTATGTCCACGTCCTCCGTGAAGCGCCGAAATCCGTGTGAGAACATAGCCATGCCGCCAACGATGGCGTAAGGAATTTGCAACTCGGCCAATCGTTTTGCGATTTTCTGCAGCGACTGATGAACGGCACTCGCGCTCGTCGAAATGCATGCTGCCCTCTTTCAGTGCCCAATCGAGGTCGTCATTCAGCTTGGATTCGTACGTCACCATTGGAGCTACCTTGATTATCTACAGTATATCATGCTATAGCCCATGGCGACTGCCCCCGGAATCAGTCACCGTCAACCTCCCCACCGGGAAATACACCATCACCATTGGCCCAGGTCTCCTGGCCGGCGTCGGCACAATGCTGCGGCAACTGACCGGCTCGCCCAAGGCCGCCATCGTCACCGATTCGCACGTCGGCACGATCCATCTTCAGGCCCTGGAAAAGTCGCTGAAATCAGCAGGCTTTCAAACAATATTCGCCACGATCCCGGCAGGTGAGCAACATAAAACGCTCTCGATGCTGCTGCCGGTTTACGATCAATTTCTTTCCGCGAAGATCGAGCGATCCACGCCAATCCTGGCCTTGGGCGGCGGCGTCATCGGCGATATGACCGGCTTTCTCGCGGCCACGATATTACGCGGCGTGCCGTTCGTTCAGGTCCCCACCACGCTGCTTGCAATGGTCGATGCCAGCATCGGCGGAAAGACCGGCGTCGATCACGCCCAGGGAAAAATCTGATCGGCGCGTTCCATCAGCCGATTGCCGTCTTCACCGATCCGCAGACGCTTGGCGACGCTTCCCAAAGACCAACTTCAAAGCGGCTTGGCCGAGTGCATCAAGCACGATCTTATCCGCGACGGCGACGCCTTTACCCGCCTCGACGGAATCATCGAGCGAACGCTGAAGCTGGACATGGCAGCCCTGACGGAACTGATCGCGCACAATGTGGCAATCAAGGCCCGAGTCGTTGAAGCCGATCCGTTTGAAAAAGAGGATCGCGCCCATCTGAACTTCGGGCACACATTCGGCCATGCCATCGAATCAGTCTCAAAATTTTCCTATTCGCATGGACAGTCCGTTGCCCTGGGAATGTGCGCAGCCGCGTACACTTCGCAAAAGCTGGGTTACGCCGTGGATCGCGAGCGGATCGTCGCAACGATCCAAAAAGCGGGCTTGCCGACAAATGGATTGCAGCTCGATCCGAAGCGAATTTTCGAGACGATGCAGTTCGACAAAAAGGTCAAATCCGGCAAGATTCGCCTCGTGCTGCTTGAATCGATTGGCCGGGCAACTATTCGTGATGACGTTCCGCCGGCCCTGATCCTGGAAGCGCTGGAGTCATTGAAATAGCCCACCTATGCCGCTCTCTCACTGGCTCCGACTAACGCTCACCGAAGGCATCGGCCCGATCCTGACGTCGCGCCTTGTCACAGCGGCCGGCAGTGCCGAGGCAGCATGCGAAGCGAACGCAACTCTTCTCCGCTCCATCGAGGGAATCGGACCGTCCAAATCGCAACAGATTTTCGACAGCCTCCGCCGCGCCGCCAAAGAAGTTGAATCGGAATTAGACCGAGCCAAAGCAGCAGGCGTTTCCCTGATTTGCCTGGACGATGAAGCCTATCCGGAAATCCTCAAACTCATCCCCGATCCGCCGCCGGTGCTGTATGTCCGGGGACAGCTTGAGCCGCGCGACCTGAACGGTTTCGCGATCGTCGGCAGCCGAAAGTGCACGCATTATGGCCGGGAACAGGCGGAGCGTTTCGCGGCGTTGCTCGCACAGGCGGGATTCACGCTGATCAGCGGCGGCGCACGTGGAGTCGACTCCGCGGTCCATCGCGGCGCGATGTCTTTACCCAGCGGTCGCACGCTCGCCGTGCTGGGGTGCGGCGTGGACATCGCATACCCGCCGGAGAATCATGCGTTGTTCGATCAGATCGCGACGCGGGGAGCGGTGATCAGCGAATTTCCCCTTTCCACCGCGCCGCTCCGCGAAAATTTTCCTCGCCGCAATCGCATCATCAGCGGATTGTCGCGCGGCGTGCTGGTCGTCGAAGCCGATGTCGCCAGCGGCGCCCTCATCACCGCCCGCCAGGCCTGCGATTCCCACAATCGCCCCGTCTTTGCGATCCCAGGCCGCATCGACAACGCAATGTCCGCCGGCCCGCATGCGCTGATTCGCGACGGGGCCGTGCTGGTGACGAGCCTTGAGGACATCATCGACAATCTCGGCCCGCTGCCGCATCAAACAACGTTGCCAGGTTTGGATGCGCCCGCCGAAATCAAAAGCGCCCGCACCAATGCCGATTTCGCTCGACGATCGTCAACAGCAAATCGTCCAGGCAATCGATCTCGAACCAACATCCTTGGACACAATCATCGGCCGCACCGAATTGCCGGCCGAAATCGTCATGCAGGAACTGACGATGCTAACCTTGCGCAGCGTTGTGAAGCGGGTCGATAACCAGAACTACGTCCGCAAAAATTCGGATCGATGAAACGATTCCTAATTTCATTGAACCCCTCCGCGTCCTCCGCGTTCTCCGCGTTTAATCTCCCGATTCAAATTGAAATCACGCCCGAATCGCCAATGGTATTAAGCCCAAGCTCAGAAATCGCCGACATTATTAACCGTGGATCGACCTGGGGGCGGATCACGTCACCGCGGAGAATCGTATGGCGATGCAGCCGAAGCAGGATGTCGAAACCGTAAAACCCGATGGCAAGCCCGTCGGCCGGCTCATCGAAGGGGTGGTCATTCGCTATGCAACGACCCAAATCGATGATCGCGGAACGCTCTGCGAGATTCTGCGGCCCGACTGGAACGTGCATCCCGCCCCGTTCACTTACGTCTATCAATTCACGATTCGCCCCGGCATGGCAAAAGGCTGGCATCAGCACCACGAGCATGATGATCGCATTTTCCTCAGCCAGGGAACCGTCAAAGTGGTGCTCTACGATCCTCGGAAAGATTCGCCGACGTTTGGTCTGGTCAATGAAATTCACCGCTCCGAGTTTCATCGTTCGGTGATGGTCATTCCGCAATTTGTCTGGCACGCCCATCAAAACGTCGGCACGACGGACGCGCTCTTCGTGAGCATGCCGACGCGGGCGTATAATCACGCGAGCCCGGACGTATTTCGTCTGCCGCTGGAGAACGACGTCATTCCGTACAAGTTTGAGCAGAAACTGGGTTGGTAGCCGACATGCCGCGGGTGACCGTCATCATCCCGACGTTTAACTATGCGCAGGTGCTTCCGTATTCGATCCGGAGTGTGCTGCGGCAGACATTCTCCGATTTCGAACTGCTGGTCATCGGCGATCATTGCACCGATGAGTCAGAGTCGGTCGTCAACTCCATCAGCGATCCGCGGTCCGCTGGATTAACCTGCCAGAAAAATGTCGGACATCAATCCGGGCCAAACAACGAGGGGCTGCGGCAGGGCCGCGGCGAATTGGCCGCTTATCTGGGTCACGACGATCTGTGGCTGCCGAAACATCTGGAACTGGCGGTCGCCACTATCGACGGCGGGGCGGATCTTTCTTATGGATTGACGGAAATGGTGCGGCCCGACACGAGGCCGCCGTTTTTCGCCCGAGGAGATGCAATACAAGCCGGGGATGTGGATCCCGCCGACAGGCGTCGTTCATCGCCGTGAACTCGCGATCAAGCTGGGCGGCTGGAAACACTGGTGCGATTTGGAAGACATGGACCCCGAGGCCGACCTGTGGCAGCGTTTTCACCTGGCGGGACACCGCGTTCAACTGGTGCGCATGCTGACAGCGGTCAAATTTCCCGCCGCCATGCGGAAGGATATTTACGCAAAAAAGTCTTTCCACGAGCAGGCGGAATGGTCGGCCCGGATCGAAACCGAGCCGGATTTCGCGGCAGTAGAATTGGCCAAAATGCTTGTGCCGATCGATCAGACTGGAAAATCATTTCGCCAAAGCGCGGGAATTTGCATCAGAAACATTCCAGCGAGCCCGCAAGCGGCTCTGGAGATTCGGCCTGCACAAGCCGCCGGTGAAAAAGAGCCGGGTTGAAGAGTACAACGAGTGGCGTGAATTTAAAGGCATAAAACCATAGGGATAGACAAGAGTGCTTTTGCTTACGATCTAGCACGCGTCGCGAGCATAATATGAGCCTCCAGATCATTCGCGATGTTTTCAGGCAGTTGATGGCGATTGTGCTGGACCGCATCTCGTAGCACGTGTAGCTGCTGGTTTGTCGGCTTGTTAGTCATGCGCCTATTGTTTCCGCGCCATTGCTCGAGATAGCTGATTGCCAATTTGACGGCGTCGCTGTCTCCACATCCAGTTGCAGAAACCAATAACGCAGCGCTATCCCACCATTGAAGGAGTCTGATGAGCGAAATAATGACGTGGCGCGTGCGGTGTTGCTGTGCCCGCTCAAACATCCTCCATAACTGCTGAGGTTTCAGCAGATCAGGCCGGGCACTGAATACTTCGCGTGCAGCTTTCGCGACGACCGGTTTAGTGTCTTCCAACATCTCTAGTATCTGGTCTGCAAAAATTTCGGGATTGAGACGGCCGACGGCACGAACGGCCGACCTTCTCACCCGCGCACTGGCGTCTTGGAAAAGGAGTGAAAGCCGCGGAGCATCTTCCGGTTTGCCCACTTCACCGAGGCTTGATGTTGCCGCGGCGCGTTTAAATTCATCCGCAGCATCAAGATTTGACAAGTAAAAGGCCCGAAAGTCGATCGGACCCGACTTGGACAAATAAAAGCGGGCGGTTTCTCGAATAGATTTGTACGAGTCAAGCAGCGCTTCACGCAGGTATTGCTGTGCCAATTCGGGAAATTTGTTGGCGTATCCATACAATGCCTCACGCCGCACTGGCATAAGCCTGTCGTGGATAAGCCGCTCAAGCACGGCGAGCAGCGAATCACCCGCCAGCCGAGTGCGCAATTCACGCGCGGCGCTTAAACGAATCACAGGGTCGCGTGATTCAAGCAATTCCTCCAGAAATGGAAGCAAGTCACTGCTAGGATGGTCGACCAGCAGCCGCAACGCCAACCGTCGCGTTTGTCGACCCCCTTGCAATACCGCTTCTTGCAGCACCGGGTGGGCTTCTTCACTGCAGATTAGGTTTATTATCGAATCGACTAGTGGGCGATGATCTTTTCTCGATTGTTTCTGAAGCCGGTAGATCAGCGGCAAACATTGGATGAAATGGACAACGTATTCCGTCCGGATGCGTGCGACAACCGCCTTCTTAGCTGCGTCGCGTACTTCTGAAACCCAGTCGTTCAGGCGGATCAGCAGAAAGGGTAATTCCTGGCCGCTTTGCTCACTAGACAGCGCATGGATTGCCCCTTCTCGCGTGTAACCGTTGCCATGAAACGAGAGCAAGCCTAGCGGGCCGTTCAGGCCGCGCGACAGGCGGATTATCTTGGAATCGGTAAGTGGTGGAAACCGCCAATCGGACAAGGTGCGGACTTTGGCGTCGAGTTGAATGAGTGTAGAAATATCGCACTTTTCAACAATCTGTTGAATGGTCTCGGCTGCAATAGCTCCTGCCGGCTCTCTTTCACTGCAAAGAAGTCCAAAGAGTAAAGGTATCGCGGCCGGCTCAGTAAACTCACGGATCTTTTGTAAGATCTCGGCCTCTTCGAGTTTCTCGGAGTGTGAAAGAGATTTGCGTTTGCTCCACAATTGGAAGAGACGGCTGAACAGAGCGCGAACTGATTCGGGCAATGTGTGCATGCGTGGGCCATAGGATACCTTTGTCGCCTATATGTTCCACGAACAGCTTGATCTGAAAGCCAACCGACGTGCCCGTCACCTTACACCCGCGCTCAACACCGGTATAATCCTCGCCCATGAACAGTCCTGTCCGTTTGCCCGATCGCACCCGATCATCAAAAGAGGGAACTTTGAAGGAGACCGGCGGCAACGGCCAATCCATCGAAAAATTGAAAGACGCCCTGCGCGTCGGCCTGTGCGGCATAGGCCGGGCCGGCTTCGGCATGGTCCTGCGCGATTTCCAGAAACTCCCCCACATCAAAGTCGTCGCTGGATTCGATCTACTCGAAGAACGAACCAGGCAACTGGCTGAAATGTGTTCATCCCGCGTCTACAGCAGTTATGCCCAGATGCTCAAGGATGATGAACTCGATCTTGTCATCGTCGCCACACGCTCGCATGAGCATGTCGCGATGGCCATGCAGGCGATGAAAGCCGGGCGGGACGTACTGGTGGAAAAGCCGATGGCCCTGGATCTGGCCGGCGCTGACAAATTAATCGCCGCCGCGAAGAAAATGGGCCGCAAATTGTACGTCCGCCAAAACCGGCGATTCGATTTGCCATTTTTGCAGGCGATGGAAATCGTCAAAAGCGGAAAAATCGGCAAGCTGTTCGCAGTCCAGCTTCGGCAGGGTGGATTTCAACGGCGGGCCGACTGGCAGACCCTGAAAAAATTCGGCGGCGGCCAATTGCTTAATTGGGGGCCGCACCTGGTGGACTGGGGTCTGCAATTCGTCGGTGGAAAGGCGGCGAGTGTCTGGTCCGATTTGAAACGCATCGCGGCGGCGGGGGATGCCGAGGATCATGTGAAACTGCTGATTCGCGGCCAGACGGGAATCGTCGCCGATATCGAGATCAGCGGTGCGATGGCCATCACCCAGCCCCCCTGGATTTTGATGGGAACAACCGGGACGCTGGTGATCGACGCGAAGAATCAGTGCAAGCTCAAATATTTCGATCCGAAGGGATTGCCAAAGCTGAAAGCAAGCGGAGAAACCCCAACAGGCCGCGGGGGTTCGCATTTCTCCGGCAGCGATGAGATTAAATGGATCGAGGAAGAATTCCCAGCCGCGCCAACAAACGTGATGAGCTTCTGGGTTGAGCTATATAAATCGATCCGCAAAGGATCGGCATTCCCAGTCACGCTAGCTCAGGCGCGCGAGAACATGCGTGTCATCTCGCTGGCGAAAATAGGAACGCGGTTTTAATCGCGGCTATTTCTTGCCGCGCACGGCTTTGATGATGCCGTCGATTGAAAACAGACCTGGACCGAAAAGAAGAATGATGATCACAGTGGCCAGGAATGGAAACGCGGTGTCGCTGAGAATGGGACTCTGGTCCGCCCAGATTTGGGCGCGAGTTCTTTCCAGGAAAAGTGATAGTTCGAGAGTTCAACGGTCAGCAGCGCGACCAGGAAATTTCCAGTCAGAACAAGTGAGACGAGGCGCGACGCTACGCCGACGAGCAGCAGGCCGCCGCCGAATAATTCAGTCGTGGCGGACATAATCACATTCAGTTTTGGAAACGGGATGTGCAGGGTAGTAAAGAATTTGGTTGTGCCCTCGAGATGATGCAAATGCGCCCAGCCGGAGATGATGCATTGGTATCCGATATAGATGCGGATGAGCAGCAGGAAAACCGACTGCCAGTTGTCTAGAAAACCCGCGAAGCGGGTGTAAAGGGCGGCGACGGTGACATTCGATCGGCTCTGAGGCGCTGCGCGGACTGTTTCAGGCATGATGACTCCTTCTTAAACCATCATACGCTAAATCGGCTACTCTGGATGAGTTTGGCCAGTGGAAAGGAGCCGTCCGAAAACGTGGATCGATATTTCGATTTCCCCTCTCGAACTATAAATTCTTCCGGCGAAGGAATTTGAAGGTCCCGTCGATCGACAGCAACCCGGGTCCGAAGAAGAAGATCAGCACGGCGGCGGCGAAAAACGGGAATGCGGCATGGCCAAAGATCGAGGATTGGTCTGCGAGGATGTGATTCCCCAATACTTTCATAGAGAATCCCAAAGCCATCAGTTGCGTCGCCAGCATCGCCACGAAAAAATTGCAGGCCAGCGCGAGCGCCGTGAACCGCGAGCAGAAGCCCGCGCACAGAAATGCCCCGCCGACGAGTTGAGTCGATCCAGAAAGATACACACTCGCTTCGGGACACGGGATGCGCATCGCCGTGAAGTACTTTGTCGATGCATCGATGTTATGCAGAAGTCCCCACCCGGAAACCATGCACTCATATCCGATGTAGGCTCGCACGAGCAGCAGCAGCGGCGATTGCCATCTGTTCGCAAACAGTGCGAATCGATTGTAGAGAACCGTGAGATGATAATTCGAAGGAGCGGGGGCCTTTGCACGGGCGATGGTCGTCATGAGGCAATTCCTTTTTTTAGGTCTCAAATTCAATCGGGTGGATCGGAATTCACCTTCATCAATTCACGCAGGAAGACAGTAGCGA
This sequence comes from uncultured Phycisphaerales bacterium, assembly GCA_963773725.1. Lineage (GTDB taxonomy): Bacteria > Planctomycetota > Phycisphaerae > Tepidisphaerales > Tepidisphaeraceae > PALSA-1353. The sequence goes on along the minus strand of CAVZCA010000002.1, from coordinate 1,284,239 downwards.
AAGAACCGGCGGGAAGGGTGAAAGCGGCGGTAACGTATGAGCCATGCTCATCCACGCCTCCGGAAAGCTCTACATCCGCGACTTTAACGCGCAGAGACCTCCGAGCGCCTTTGACTTTTAATCGGCCTGCGACGCGAAAATCGCCTGGACGAATCCCCCGCGCCATCAAACACCTCCTGCTCGATCTGCAATGCCTCGGCTTCCGGCATAGTCATCCGATACCCAATCAGCGGCCCAGTGGGGCTGATCTCAAACGCATCACACCGTGGTTGCTCCGCCGCGACATCCATCACGCGAAACACGCCGCCGCTGTCATGCTTCTCAGCCAGATCGCCGGGGATGAGCTTATCGAACGTCTTAATCCGCTGTGCGACCACCGCATTAAAAAGCTCGGATTGCAGCGACGATATCCAAAGCCGGCGAATCCGCTCATCCACCGCCCGCACCGCCGCCGTGGGATTTCCCGTTTTAATCAGCCGCGCCAGAATCCGCCGTTCCATCCCGCTCGATCGGGGCCACTGTTTCATCGACGCCGCCAGATCGTTCCGATCGAATGACTGCCGCGCCTTCGACTGCTGCCCATCATCAATCGCCGGATCGGGCGACCCCAGCAACAGCTTTAGCACCCCCGCGCTATCATCACGCAGCAGCGCCGCGCCCAGCAGATGATTATTCCCCCGCCTCCCAAATCGCTGCTCCCCAAAATAATTCGGCATCCCACGCCGCTGGATATGCCGAACCAGCGGCGTCAGCTTCACCACATCGGTCGCATTCACATCCCGGATTTTGATCGCAAACCGATTCCCCTGAAGATGACCCAGCCGAAGCTTATTCCCATGCCGCACCGCCCATTTGATCGTCATCCGCGGCAACCGCAAATTCATCACCGCCGCTTCCGTCGTCCCGGCAATGGAAAAAATCTGGCTGGTAATTGCGTTTGCATCTTTCAAACCCGCATACCCAATGTCGCGGGGATGCACATTCAGCGCCCGCGCCACCTGATCGATCGCGTCGAACGTGGTCGTCCCGATCTTTTCGATCTCGCAGTAAACATGCTCCCCCTCCCCCGATGGCTCATACAGCGGAATTTCCTGCACAAAAAAATCCTCGGCACGCTGCTTGATCGACCCGCCGATGCCGGGAAACTCAGGAGTGCTGTCGGGCAAATTCATAATGCCATTGTAAGCCAATCAGCCCCAAAAGTTGCGGTAAGCATCCGCTATGAGTATCTCTATGCGGCGGAATTTGATTTCAGATCGTTTAGGGAAGGAGAATCTGCGATGGGAAAGAAGTGGGTTGCCTCATGTGCCATGAGCGCATGTACCTGTCTGATGATGGCGCTCGGTTTTGGCTGTGCGTCCAACGCCCCCAAGCCGCTCTATGATCGCCTCGGCGGGGAACAGACGATTCAAGTCGTCGTCGAAGATTTTGTCGGCAGGGCGGCTGGCGATCCACGCGTCAATTTCACCCGCAAGGGAACCGGCCAGGAATGGAATCCCACTCCCGAAAATGTCGAGAAGCTCAAGGCCCACCTCGTTGAATTCCTCGAAGCCGCGACCGGCGGTCCCCAGGGCTACAGCGGCCGCGACATGAAGAGCGTGCACGCCGGAATGCAGATCACCAACACCCAATTCGACGCCATCGAGGCCGATATGGAAGCCTCCCTCGCCAAATTCGACGTCCCCGCGCAGGAACGCTCCGAGGTCCTCGCCGTAATCGAGGGAACGCGCAAGGATATCGTCGAATTGAAGTGATCCCCGATCAAACGCGCTCGCGTCACGAACGCACGAGCAATTCTCGAACTCCCGCATCCGTTTAGCCGCCGCTCTACCCTGTATGCCGTGAGCTTGTCGAACGGAGCGAGTCGAAGGGGGCCTCGCGGCGGATTCCCTTCACCGACCCGGATGCTCCGGATTCTCCAGCACAACGCCCCCCTTTATTTGCGGCTTCCCCTTCCCCCGCATCGCTAGCAGCAGCATCACCACCCCAAACGCCAGCAAAACCAATCCCCACCAGAGATTGATATTAACCCCAAGCGTCTCCTGCGGCGCAGAATCCCCACCGCCGTCAGGATCACGCCAAGAATCGCGAACATCAAACCCAGTGGAAACCGAAGATCCAGAGCCATGATCCGACTCCTTACCAGAAGATAATGCTCAGCACGAGCGTCAATCCAAGAATAATCACGCCCAACACCGCGGGGCGAGCCAGAAAGTGCGCCTCATGTTCCTTAATTTTCGGCGTCAGCGAATAAACCAGCCCGCGCAGCTCATCATCGCTCTTCGTCCGCTTCGTCAAGAGAGAAACAAACAGCGTCACCACAAACGAAACGCTGAACGCCCAAGCCGCCGTCACAAAACTCTGCGCCATCCCCGAATCATAAACATGCAGCGGCGCATGCCCCATCAACAGCCACCCGCCTTTAACTCCCACATGTTCCCCATACGGCAAAGTCAGTCCATGATGAGCCGCCGCGGCCAGCGTACCGCACAAAAGCCCCGTGAACGCCCCATGCCCGGTCGATCGCCGCCAGAACATCCCCAGCGCAAACGTCGCAAACAGCGGGGCGTTAACAAATCCAAACACCAGCTGCAACAAATCCATGATGTTGTTGAACTGATTCGCGACATAAGCCGCGCCAATGCTCGCCAGAATCCCAAAAATCGTCGCCGCCCGCCCCACATTCAGATAATGCTGCTCCGATTGCCCCGGCTTGATATACGCTTCGTAAATGTCATACGTCCAGACCGAATTGAAAGCGGTCACATTCCCCGCCATCCCCGACATAAACGAAGCCATCAGCGCCGTCAGCCCAATGCCCAGCATCCCCGTCGGAAAATAATGTCCCAGCAGCGTCGGCAGCGTCATATTGTAATCAAACGTCCCGTTCTTCATCGGCAAGTGGTACGCCGCCAGATCGGCCGCCCGCATGCGCCGCATGAAAGCTCAATCCCGCCGCGATCATCCCGGGGAGAATAATGATGAACGGAAACAGCATCTTCGGAAACGCCGCGATCAGCGGCGTCCGCCGCGCTGCCCCCATCGAATTCGCCGCCATCGCCCGCTGAACCACCAGAAAATCCGTGCACCAATACCCAAACGAAAGCACAAACCCCAGCCCAAACACCAGGCTAAACCAATCCACACCCATCGGATTATCATGCGGCGACCCCAGATGCCGGTAAAGCGTCGTCAGCGTCTGTGGCTGATAGTGATTCGCCAGCGACAACCCATTCAGCCGCTCCATCAATCCATTCCACCCCCCAATGTCCTTCAATCCCAAAAGAGCCAGCGGCAAAAAACCCAGCACGATCAGAAAAAACTGCAATACTTCATTATAAATCGCCGCTGTAAGGCCGCCGAGAAACGTATAAATCAAAACAATCAGCGCCGAGGCAAACAGGCTCACATTAAAGTTCCACCCCAAAAGAATCTGCAGCAGCGCCGACAGCGCATACATCGAAATCCCCGACGACATGATCGTCATGAACGCAAAGCTGAACGCGTTAAACCCGCGCGTCTTTTCATCAAACCGCAGCTTCAGATATTCCGGCACCGACCGCGCCTTCGACCCGTAATAAAACGGAATCATGAAGATCCCCAGGAACACCATCGCCGGAATCGCCCCGAGCCAGTAAAAGTGGGTCGTCAGAATTCCATATTGCGCCCCGCTGGCGCTCATGCCGATCATTTCCTGCGCCCCCAGGTTGGCCGAGATAAACGCCAGCCCCGCGATCCACGCCGGCATCGATCTCCCGGAGAGGAGAAAATCATCGCCCGTCTTGATGAATCGTTTGATGACAAAGCCGATTCCCAGCACGAAGGCGAAGTACACGATGAAAATGAGGTAATCGACTTTACCGAGATTCAGCAGATGACCGCTGTCAGCGAGAATATGCACCGGGATGTTCCTTTCGCTCCGCTGCCGCCAAAAAAAGGCATCCCTCCCCGAGGCGAGCCGGGGCCAGAACGCCGTGACCTGAACTGTGCGGGGAATTATCGCCAGCGGCGATAATCTTTCAAGCGCGACCTGACTTATCCCCTCTCCCCGGTACACCGGGGAGAGGGACAGGGTGAGGGGCATTGATCGCAACTCGCAAACTTGCAGCGCGATACGCCAAGATGCTGGGGAAACGGTGAGGGGCAATAGATCCTGAAGCCATAGCGCACATTGGTGTACCATCGCCCGATAAGTTAAATTCCAACACGGTCACACCAGATGAACATCTCATCAATCCATCAGGAGACGGGCGCATTCTGGGACGAAATAGCTGACACCTACGCCGAGCGAGACGAACGCAAGGCTACCGCATTCCTTCAATCGGGTGGGAACTACCTGCTTGCATCGGAGCGGGAAAAACTGGGCGACCTCAAACCATGGTGCAAACGAGCCATCCACTTGCAGTGCTCGCATGGGAACGACGCTCTCTCTTTGCTCCGCCAGGGCGCACAGGAGGTTGTCGGCGTGGATATCAGTGAGCGGCTGCTGGCTGTAGCCCGGCGCAAAACCCAGGCGCTTGGCGCCTCTGCCACCTGGCATTGTGCCGACATCTTGCAGACGCCTGAAGTTTTGAATGGAACTGCCGATCTCGTTTACACCGGAAAAGGCGCGCTCTGCTGGATGATGGACCTTTCAGCATGGGCAAGAGTCGTCGCGCGACTTCTCGCCCCCGGCGGCAAATTGTATATCTACGAGGCACATCCTTTGAATTGGCTTTGGGATTCAAAAGCGAGTCAATACGTCCTCGACCCAAAGCATGGCAGCTACTTTTCCAATGAATTGAAGGAAGGGCTATTTTCAAGAAAGACGAAGTTTGTGCCGCGCGGCCATCAGTGGACATTAGGTGAAATCGTTAACACCGTGATCGAGTCCGGCATGAGGATTGAGCAGCTAAACGAGTATCCCGAACCTTTTTGGGATGAGTTTCCAAACATGCCCGCCGAAACTTTACACCGGCTGCCGCATGCGTTTGATCTGCGGGCAAGCAAACCCTAGCCGGATCGCCCCTCGCGCCGCGCCGCTCCCTCTCCCTGGGCTCCGGTGAGCGCGGTCGAACCGTACACCGGGGAGAGGGCAAAGGTGAGGGGCATTTTTTAATCCCCGCCCGCCCGAGCATGATTCATCCGAAGCAAATTCGTCAGCACAGCTAAAGCTCATCGAAATCCGACGAAAGAGGGCAAATTTCCCCACTAAAAAAACTCGCGATTTCTGCATGAGGGACGTCTCGCCCGAGTAGTATTGGTCACTTGGGTTTGGGTTCATTTCCCGCGCCTGCCGGTTTCGTGCCAGGTTCAACGGCGGCGCTGTCTTTTTTTGCTTCACGGTCGCGATAAATCTTCACCCATTGCCTGACGATTATTGGCATCCGTTCCACGACTTCGTAGCCAAACAACGCTTCATCCAACAATCCCATATGCAACATGTCAATGATTCGACAGAGATACGAACGGCCTTTTCCCCACCATGTGTCGTACGCATCAACCATGAGATAATGTTTAACATCAATACCTTCATTGACGCGGAGCTCATCGAGTTCCATACCATCTAGGAGTGTTTCATAGACCGTGCCCGAGACACGGCTGCCGAAACTCGAAGTGTGATAGTGTTCCTTCACTTCCCAAATAGCTATGGGATTCACGGTGTCGGGAAACGCACCGTCAATCCATCGAGCAAGTGTGCGAAGTGGTTTGCCGTCGCGCGTGATGGTCGTTAGTGATCGCGGTGTCAGATTCGCCTTTAGGCCGTTGCAGTTAGCGCGAATCAGAATATTGATAATCGCTTGCAGGTAATTTGGCTTTTTTTTGCTACCGCTTTGCTTGTTTATAGGAATGTCGCAGGCATCGGACTGATGCTTCGTGCAGAGATCATCAAATACGCCTCTTGCTTTCTCTGGATTCATGAGACGTGGTTTAACGTATTCGTTCAGTACAGTCGCACGATGAGCGAGATACGTGATTATAAGATTGCCATATTTAGTGGCCTTGTCGTTGATCGCGATATGGCTGGTGTTGAGTCCAAGCTTCTTTAGCGCACTCGCCGCCTCAACGATCGAAGGCGCTTTCACTAGGTGCTGGCCGCGCACGCTATAGCCAACGCCTTGGCTCACCGACCGAACATGTGCCCAAAAATCTTTAGGTTGGTTTAAAAAACGTCGGTCAGCGATCATTGGCCCCGCTCGAATCTCTCGACAAGATAAGTAAGAGAGATGCCCAGTATGTTACAAATGCGGCGCAGTTCGATTAGGTCAAGCCGTTGCTCTCCTGATTCGTATCGGCTCACATACGACTGCGGCTCGTCGAGTTTTGCAGCCATATCTACCTGTCGCAGTTGCACGTCAACGCGCAGCTGACGCAGCAACTCCGCCAACCGTTCTCTGTCATTCATCGCCCTGCCCTTATTCACAGTCGAAGGCTACGGGCCATTGACACGTATGCAAAAAGTGCATATGATTTCTCCGATGCTCCAACACTTGCTGTTTGGTGAATCCCTCGTTCAAGACGTCAAGCCTTTTAAGGCGCAGTTGCTCAAGTGGATTGGCAACAAGCAGCGCTTTGCGCATGAAATCGCGTCATACTTTCCCACCGATTATGGCACGTACTATGAACCGTTCATCGGTAGCGGTGCGGTTTTAGCAACGGTCGCACCGGAGCGTGGTGTTGGATCAGATGTGTTTGAACCTTTGGTAGAGATTTGGCAAACACTCCACGATTCACCAGAGACGCTTAAGCGATGGTATGCAGAGCACTGGCGGACGTTCAAGGCAGGAAAAAAGGTTGAAGAGTTCGAGCGTATCAAAGCCAGCTATAACGCAAAGCCGAATGGCGCGGACTTACTTTTCCTTTGTCGCAGTTGCTATGGTGGCGTTGTTCGCTTTCGACAGCGTGACGGTTACTGTTCCACTCCGTGTGGAGTTCACGATCCAATCTCGCCGGAGAGTTTTGCCAGACGAGTTGATGACTGGCACGAACGCACCAAGCATACAGAGTTCATTCGCGCCGACTACCGAGAAATCATGGGCAGTGCGAAGGTAGGCGACGTGGTTTACTGTGATCCGCCGTACACGTACAGCCAAGCGATTCTTTATGGGCGCAATCATTCAGCTTGCAGCAACTCTTCCTGGCAATAGCGGAGTGCAAGGTAAGAGGCGTGTATGTCGCCTTAAGTATCGATGGAATGAAACGTACTGGAAAGCATCTTTGTGAACTACCAATACCGGATGGTCTTTTCGAACGAGAGATATTCGTCAACTGCGGGCGATCAATGCTGCTTCGTTTTCAAATGGGCGGAGAGACGCTGGAGAACGAAGTAGTACACGACCGTCTTATGTTGACGTATTAAATTTTCCTGGAAAAGTGGGAGCATCAGCCGGTTGAATGGAGCAATGACTCTAAATCCCGAAATACTGTTCGAAAATCCGATCATTTTTCCAAAACCCACCCAAAAACGTTCACCTGCGGCTTCCCTCTACGTTACCCTAGCCGGAAGTTTTCAGGGCGGCGTCAATATGCTCCGCTCTGGTTTCGGCTTCATTCATGATCGGTGGTGCAATTCCTTATTCAGACGGACGATCGGTTTCGATAGGCGACTGATCCGCTGCGGTCCCCAGAAACCGCTCGAAGTCTTCCCGCCGCCCGTTCGCCGCCTCGTTCCGCAGATAATCCAGCGTGCGCAGCGTTGCCATCTTTTCCGCCGCCGCGCTGGCCAGAAACTGGTTGATCGAATACCCCTCGCGTTCCGTCAGCGCCTTGATGCTTCGATGAAGCGATTCGGGAAGTTGTATAGTCAGTTTGTTCATGGCCTTGGGCTTTGGAAAACCACTTTCAAAAATTCGCGCGTCGTTATCGCTTCCATGCCGAATTTCTCACACCCGCTGAACTCCCTGAAGTTGTATAGCGATTTTTCCTGCCCCGCCAGTTAGCCCCTAAACGGAAACACACTTCCCGCCCTCGGCTGACAATGAGCCGCGGGTCAGTCGCATGAGATAAATCGCTTTATTAATTTTTTGCTTTACATCGGCTCGGGCATTTGTTAAGACTTTGCCATCAGCTTAGGTATTGCGGCTGCGCGGCATATTCCCGAAGGGGGGAATTTGACCGGTGATTGAATGCGGCCACAAATCTCGACCTCTGCCAGTTTAATTCTCTCTTTGCTCTTTATATCTGCTTCGCGAGCGCGAGGTGATGTCTACGGGACACACCTCGATTACGACGCTGACGCTGCAATTACCGGCGGATTATCACCGAGTAATACTGAAGCGAACTCGCTGGACGATCCCGATGGCGGTCCGCTTTCCGCGGCTGACTCGTTCCAATTTGAGGACGTGAATGCCGGGCTTTTTGAGCACAGCGACTCCGCGTCAGTCAGTTATTCCGGTCACGCTACTCCCGGAAGCTTGGGATCCTCCGTGGGTGGCTCGGTTTCTTCCGAGACGTCCGGGCTGTTAATTTCCTCCACCAATGCCGAAGCCGACGCAACCGTCGATACACAGTGGGATGATATTTCCACGATCGACGTCCCGACCATTGCTGACGGAACAATGGTAAAGGTTGACGCGGCTCTTGAGCTAAAGGGTAGCTATGCTGCTGGCGCCTCTGGATCTGTCGTGGCGAATCAACATTTCGCCTCGTGGAGCGTTGCCGTGAAACTGACGGGCCTGGGCCTGCTCGACCATAATAATGCAACTGGCACCACGCTCCTTGCCGGAGGTACTGGCGACATTATCCAATCGCTCAATACGCAGATTGTCGATATGGTGATTCCTATAAGTTACATGGTGCCGGTCGGTGAAGCGGATTATATCGGTGAAGAATTGACAACCTTCGGGGGCGCATCCGTGACGACCTATGCCAGTGCCCCCGGCACCGTGAGTTCGTTCTTCTCCGCTCAGTTCTCCGACACACTCTCCTGGGGTGGAATCACCGACGTCATCGATCCGGATACCGGGCTGCCGATCACCGATTGGACGGTCTCCTCGCAATCCGGTTTCGACTATTCACAGCCCGCGCCCGACGATGTGCCTGAGCCCGTGCAGACATCCGTCCTGATGTTGGCTGCGACGGCGCTCCTTGCCAGGTGTCGCACATGCGCTCGAACGCACGGTTAAATAAAAATCCCAAGATTTTGCAAAACCCACCCAAAACCTTCACCCAAAGCGCCCTCAGAGCGGTTCAATCTTTCCTGTAGCGTCTGCGTCGTCGCCATTTGCGGCTCAGGCTAGGCGTGACGACGAAGCGACCCTAATAAACGGGTCGTTGAGGAGGAGCAACGATGCATGAGCCGAAAATGGCGGCGACCCGAAGGGTTGCATTCCAGCGGGTCGTCTGCGGCGTCATCACTCCTCAACGACCATACTTTCGAGGTCGCGTCGTCGCTCTTCCTTGCATACGACCCGGTGGAATGCAACGCAGATGCTACAGGAAAGGTTGAACCGCTCTAAATAGGGTAACAACTTACTTGACAACTCAAATGCGTTTTGGGGGTGAGATAACGCGGCATTTCCGAGCCGCCAACTCTATTTCTTCCGCTTCAATTTCGCGCGAGTCTCCCTCGCAAGCATGGCGTCGATCTTCTTTTTGGGAACAGACAGAATCCGGCGCGTAGCGTTCTCGAAATTACGAAACGCATCGTCGGCGTCATCAACTTCAAAATCCGTTGGGGGTTCAGATTTCTTTTTTCTCATTCGGGCCTTTCAGTTTGGAAGTCTTTCGCTGTCCGCGCCCTTGTCGGCTCCGGGGGCTCCCTCCGATGCGCCGATGAGCGCCTTGTAAGTCAATCTCTTACCGTGCAATCCTTGTGCTGCCATGACGAATCGTTCGCCGTCATTCGCCTTCCGGTGATTGAATCGGAATGCTTCCGAGTCAACGTATGCGGCAAGATGGTATGGGTCGATGCTAACGTGTGTTCCTTTGATGCAGCGCTTGAACAGTGCCCAGAAATTTTCGATCCCGTTCGTATGTACCGCGCCCTCGACATACTTTTCGGCGTGGTCAATGAATTTGTGAATGAACGTCGGATCAAGGCCGCGATAACCGCCATGTGCATCGGTATAGAGTTCGCTCCCCGGCTCAACGTGCTTATGGATGATCGGGTGGAGCGTTGCCTTGTTGACGTTGCCGTCTAGAACCACGGCGCGAACCGTGCTGTTCTTTGTCGAATGCCGGTCCAGCAAGCCCATAACGACCGTTTTTCCGGTCATGCCAGTACCCTTGGGCATTTTGGCTTGCTTTGACTTGTGCATGTTGGTGCGCAATCCGCCGACTACCGTTTCGTCCGCTTCAACGACCGATCCCTTGCCGCCGACCTTTTCAAACGATCCTTGCTTGATTGCGAATCGAAGCCGGTGAAGTAGAAACCACGCCGACTTTTGAGTGATTTCGGCAGCGCGATGAACCTCATAGCTGCTGACAGAATTCTTGCAATTGACTTCCATCCACAGTGCGAGCGCCCATTTGTCTAGTCCGAGCGGGGAATCTTCCATGACCGATCCCGTCTTAACGGTGAACTGGCGTCCCTCATGCCCATGCTTGCACTGGAATCGTCGATACTTTGGTTGATAGCCAACTTCGATAGACCCGCAACGCGGGCAAACGGGGCCGTTCGGCCAGCGCATCGACACAAAGAAATCGTGGGCAATCTGCTGATCGGAGAAATAGCGGATCGCCGCCAGAAGCGTTTTCGGATGCCTGCCGTTATTTGAATTCGTTGTGTTCATGCAAGTAAGATAGCGGTCAACTCATGAGTTGTCAAGTATTATTTTATCGTTTTAGCCATAAATAGACTTCGCGAATGAGGTGATATCCCCTAGAAAAGCAATTATTACCTAATTCTTGGACAAGGCCGCCAGTCAATGGAAATTCTTCCCCTTCGTTCGGACGGATTATCCTAGCCAGATTAAGTTCTTTTACCTTTCCACGATATTTGTCGTCTACTTTTCCGGCCTTGTGCGCGAATAGATTTCTGATTGCAAAAGTGTAATCCAAATGCTGATCGGCGAGCGCCGACACAATCCCTCCAGCGGAGCCACCAAAAACTTTTGCATAGGTAACTCGAATTCCCTTGTTTTCCCCTCCAGGACCGCGGAATATTTCTATGGGAAGAAGTGCGGCGGAAAGTTTACTGGGATTGCTTGAAATTGCCTGAGTCGCAAGATCAACACACAAGACTTCATAGGCCTGCCAGCACTGAGATAAAATGGATATGGCGAAGGCTTTTATGCAGGGGCCGATCAAATCCGGGTTTCCTAGTCGGGCCAATTCAGAGAGTTGATGATAGGTCACTAATTCATCTTGTGACAGTTGATCAACTTCGTGTTTGCCTTCGCCCCATTCACGCACATATTTACTGAAAGCCGAGAACGGAGATTGGTCTGGATGGTCGGCAAAAAATACTCCTTCTGGAGATATCGTTCCTTTCTTGAATTCTTCCCTAAGTTTGTGAAGCCTAAGTGCATATACATACGCCTCAGATGGAAGATGCGCTAAGCTAATGAGTTGTCGCCGGTTTTTTTCAAAGTCTTCACAAGCATCAACAATCCCAACGCTGCGCGCATCATCCATGCTAATTCGGTCGCGAAAATGCTCCTTAGGATCATACTGACCGGGATTAATCGGAATTGATGGGTCGTATGCGTTCATTATCATTGCATCAACCCCCGTGAGCATAAGTGGCAGCAGTTCGGGTGATTCTGGTTTTGGTACGGGTCCGGACATGTGGACAATTTGAGCAGACGCCACATTGAGTTGTCAAGTAAGTTGTTACCCTAAATAGAGGGCAAGCATAAAAACCAATCCCTCTTTCCACGCTCGCGCAGCATCGGACAATTTCAGACATTTCCAGACACAACGAAAACCCACCGCCAGAAAGCCGCCAATAGAAAACCCCTCGCGATAATTTCTCTAAATCCGGAAAATTCCGGAAAAAGTGAGAGATCGCCCACAAAACACGTCCAAAACCGACACCCGTCTGGCCCGCTGGAATGCAACCCACATGCTGCAGGAAAGATTGAACCGCTTCTTAAACGGGAGATTCCGAGAGATAGTGTGATATCTACTGCTCCACTGTCTACTGCTCTACTTTCTCGCGAAGCGCGGAACACGCACAAAACCTTCACTATCTCAAAAACTACTTGTCTTCTTGTCGTCGTGGGAAATTCGCGCAAAAACGCGGTTTTATAAACGCGGTACCCGTCTAGCCAACCGAAAACAGATCAAGTAAGATCGCGCGGAACGTTCGGAAACCGCGCTGAATCGCCTCGTTTCCCAACCGAAAAACCGAATCAGGCCTCTTGGCGGAATTGGCAGACGCGTTGGACTCAAAATCCAATGCCCGAAAGGGCGTATCGGTTCGACTCCGATAGAGGCCACTGACTGAACTGATCTGGACCCCATCCCCCCTCAACGTCGCCGGCGGCGCGACAGCATTCCGATCACCCCGATAGCCGCCAACCCCGCCGATGCCGGCTCGGGAACATCCGCCATGAGTCCATTCGCCTCCGCGAACGCATCGATTGCGGCGTAGTCGGCCGCGGGTAATGTGATGTCAGCGCCGTTGGTTTGTTTGCCGAGGTTGTCGGTTAAGAGTGTGAAGTCGTCACCGCTGACGACGCCGTCGTAGTTGAAATCTCCCTTGTCCCAGCCGGTCACTTGTTTGCCGAGGTTGTCGGTTAAGAGTGTGAAATCGTCACCGCTCACGACGCCGTCGAGATTCGCGTCGCCCTGAAGCGTGTACGCGATCTCGATCTGGCCGGAGGAGAGGCCGGTGACAACATGATCTGCGCCGTCGGCGTAGCCAAGTGCGTAGTGGGTTTTGTTCGCGGCGGCGGTGGAACTGTCGATGCCGGAGCCTGTCCAGTTGCCGTTGCTGTAGCCGGTTTTTAGATAGCCGGCGATTGTTGCGATTGGATCGGAGGATGAGCCGTAGTTGATCAAGAGGTGGTTGTTCGTGACGTCGAGTGAGGAACCGGTTTTGATGATGAGCGACGATTGAGCGCTGCCGCCGGTGTTGGTGGCGAGTTGCAGCGTGGTTGGATTGACGCCGTCTCCGACGGTGAGCGATCCGGTTCCGGTGATTCCGGCAATCAGCGCGATTGGGCCGGTGACCGTCACCGCGCCGGTGTTCTGATTGTTGGTTCCGATCGAGACTGTCACCTGTGAATTGGGGGGCGTATAGGTTGCGACGACGTTTGAAATTGTGGGAAGACCATTAGTTGAATTCAAAATCTGTGAGATGGTCACGCCATTGACCCCCGCGATGGAATTTGCGGTTGCGGTTCTGCCGGTGGCGGTGGCGGATGCGGTGGAACTCAGGCCTCCGGTGGCGGTTGAGGTTGCGCTGGCGGTGCTGCCGGTAGCGGTGGCTGTAGATAAATTTGAAGTGCTCCCGCCCATGGCGGTGGATATCGCAGTCGAGTTGCTGCCGATGACAGCCTGCGGCGAATTGGTTGCGGTGGCTGATGAATTGGAATTGACGCCGCCGGTCGCGGTGGAGGTTGCCATCGAGACGCTGCCGGTGGCGGTGGCCGATGAGATGGGACTGCTGCCACCCGATGCCGCGGAAGTGGCGGTCGCGTTTCCAACCGATCCGTTCAGGGCGTTGGTGACAGCGGGACCGAACGTGCCGCCCGTGGCGAGGGAGATCGCATTGACGTTTCCGTTGCCCGTTGAAGAAGCCGTGGCATTGGCGATGGCGTTGCCGCCGTTGCCGGAATTATAAATAAATCCGGAGCCCTGGCCGCCGGCTCCGCCGGTGCTGGTGGCCGTCGCGTCAACGTCGTCCGGTCCGGCGCCGGTGGCGGAGGCGGCAGCGTTGGCGACGCCGCCGACGCCGCCTGTGCCGGTGGTCGTAGCGCCGACGTTTCCGCCGGGTTCTGCATTGGCGGTGGCGGTGATCGTGAGGCCGCTAAATCCGGTTGTGCTGCCGGTGCTGGCGCCGGTGGCGCTGGCGGTTGCGTTGCCACCCGTGCCGCCGGTGAATCCATTCGTAGCGGCGCCAGCGCCGCGCGAAGCGGGATCACCGGCGACGACCGTGCCGATGACGCTGGTGGATCCGGTGATGCTGAGCGTGGCGGTGGAATTTCCGCCGTTGCCGCCATTGCTGCCGATGGTGTTATTGCTTTGGACATCGCCACCGATGCCGCCGATGGCGTTGACGATTCCCGTGATCGCGATAGCGTTGGGTTGATTGACGTTGAGAATAGAGGTGGCATCGCCTGCGACTCCCGCGCTGGCGCCGTCGGTGCCGCCGGCATTTCCGCCGGTGGCGTCCTGCTCGAGCGTGAGAGTGTTGGTTGTGCTGCCGCTGATGATATTGTTCAAGTTTTCGGTTCCGCCGTTTCCGCCGGTATGCCCTGGAGGCCCGCGCCGCCGTTTCCGCCGACGCCGCTTGCTAAGACATCGACCTCGCCTCCTCCGGTCGAGGTAGCTGATGTGCTGTTGATCATTCCAGAGCCGCCCGCTCCGCCGGAGAATCCGGCGCCCTGTCCCTGACCGCCATTGCCACCTGTTGCACTCAACTCCGCAGAGGCAGAATTCATATTGGCATTGCTGGCGGTGCCTGTGGAAGTGGCGCTACCGCCAGCGCCACCGTTGCCTGTTGCGGAGCCCATCACCGACCCGCCGTTTCCTCCCCAAGCATCGGCCTCAGCAGACGAGGAGGACGAGTTGTCTGGAGTGGTGGCCAAGGTGTTGGCGATGGCAGTAGCAGTGGCATTGCCGCCCGCGCCGCCATTGCCGGTGCCGGCGTTGACATTACCCCCATTGCCCGATGGTAATATTCCGCCGTTGAGCATGGATGATCGTTCGTTCACGCTGGCTTCGCTATCGACTTGGTAATAGCCGGTGATTAAGACCCCGGCATTGGCATTACTTCCAGGAGCGCCGTTGGCATTTTGATTTGCGCCGCCGTTACCGCCGTAGGAGTTGGCGGTTCCGCGGACCAGATTAGGAGCGGAGGGGGTGTTGTAATTGATAAGAAGACCGGAGTTAGCGGTGCCGCCCGTTCCGGCGGTTCCACCGTCGCTGCTGCCGCCGCTGCCGGCGATAGAGTCCTGTTCGAGTTGGATAGAGTTGTCAGAAGATCCGGAGGAAGAGATACTAGTGAAGACATTAACGAGATTTTGGCTGGCCCCCGCGCCGCCGCTGGCGGTATCGACGCCGTTGCCGCCGTTGCCGCCGGTGGCAATTGCCGTGATTCCGGCTCCACCGCCGGCCGAGTTGGACGCGCTGAGCGTGCCGAAGGCGCCGGGCGTACCCGCGCCGCCTGAATATCCGGCGCCTTCTCCCTGGCCGCCATTTCCACCAGTGGACTCCACGGTTTCCGCAGAGAATTGATTCACTGAAGAGCTAACGGTTCCGCTGGCGGTGCTCACGCCGCCATTGCCACCATTGCCGGCGGCCCCATCGATGACGGAGCCGCCATTACCGGCATAGCCCTGATCCATTACCAAGAAAAACGAGCCTGCGTTGAGAGTGACGTTGGTGCTGAGGATGGAATTTCCGCCGATGCCGCCGGCGCCTGTGCCGGCAGTAATATTGCCGCCATCGCCTTCGGCTCCACTGGAATAAAGAGCGCTTGGCTGATTGGTGACGGCTTTAACAGTCGTTCCAACGTTGACGGAGATGTTCATGTTGACGGTTGCGTTGCCGCCGGCGCTGCCGGTGATGTTTTGAGATGCTCCGCCGTTTCCGCCGTTGGCCTCTCCCTCGAAAAATGACGTTAGAAATGAAGGGTCGGCGTAGTTGATGGTGTAGTTCATGGTGGAAGTGCCGTTGCCGGCTGTTCCGGGAGTTCCACTGGCGCTGCCGCCGCCGTTACCACCAACCGCAACCTGGGTGAGAGTGACGCCGATGGCAAATCCATTGGCGGGAAAACCATTAATGGCATTGCTGAGGGATTCACTGGCTCCGTTGCCGCCGGTGGCTCCGCCGAGCCCAGCGCCGCCGCTGCCGCCGACGACGGTGCCGTTTACAACCGCGTAACCATTTGAAGCGTAAGTGGAATAGACTGATCCGAGAGAGGCAACGCCGCCATCGCCGGCGGTGACCGCACTGGTGCTTGTTCCGCTGCCGGCCGATCCTCCATTACCGCCGACGGCCAGGGCGTTTGAAGTGGCCGATCCGGAGTTGGAAGCATCATTTTCAGCGGTCGCTGAAGCGGTGGCGTTTCCGCCATTTCCACCGCTACCGCCGGCGGCTTTGGCTCCGAACTTGATAGCGCCGCCGTTACCCCCATTTCCACCGGCGCCGCCTGTTGCCGTGGCGGAACTGGTTGTGAATCCGCTGTCACTGGGATAGGCCGTTTCTGTAGCGGTCGCGCTTGCATCTCCGCCTGTTGCGCCGTTTCCGCCGGGGCTGACCATTGGACCCTCGACAGCGCCGTTGCCGCCATTGCCACCCACTCCGCCGGTGGCGTAAGCCACGTTAGTGTCATCGCCGCTGGCGGCGGTTTCGATGCCGCCACCGCCGTTGGTTCCGTTACCGCCCGGGGTGACGATGATTTGGCCCATGGTGCCGATGCCACCCGTTCCGTTGGCGCCATTCGCGCCTGCAGTGCCGGTGACCGGCGGGGGAGACACGGCATAAACCGGCATCGCCGCGCCGGCGACGATTGCCGTCATCAGAATCTGAATGCTTTTATGGGGAATGAACTTCTTGCGATCCATAGTTTCTCCCTCGCCTGACCTGATCAATAGCCAATAGGTGCAAATCCCGACTTGTTTCAAAATTTGATCGTCGCAAGTTACTGCATTTAATAGGAGATCACAAGAATAAAATCCGGCCAAGGTTAGCGATGGGAAGACGTTACGTATTCGACATTTTACGGATGGTGCGGCGTCGCGCGAGCGTTCCCATGACAGCGATAACGGCCAGACTCGTGGAGGCGGGCTCGGGGACAACAGCCATCAAATTATTTGCGGCTGCGAAGGCGTCAATCGCGGCGTAATCGCTGGCTGACAACGCCACGTCGGCACCCGTTGCCGTTTTGCCGAGGTTGCCGACCATGAGCGTGAAATCGTCGCCGGTGACCAGTCCGTCGTAGTTGAAGTCGCCCTGATCCCATCGCGTTACTACCTTGCCGAGATTTCCCACGAGGATGGTGAAGTCGTCGCCGCTGACGAGGCCGTCGAGATTTGCGTCGCCCAGAAGTGTGTACTTGATTTCAATCTGGCCGGAGGATAAGCCGGTGACGACGTGATCAGCGCCGTCAGCGTAGCCGAGGGCGTAGTGGGTTTTATTTGTGGCGGCGGCAGAGGAATCGATGCCGGGGCCGGTCCAGTTGCCGTTGCTGTAGCCGGTTTTTAGATAGCCGGCGATGGTCGCGATGGGATCGGGGGATGAGGCGTAGTTGATCAGCAAATGATTGTTGGCGACATCAAGCGTTGAGCCGGTTTGAACGATGAGGGATGACTCGGAGCTGCCGCCGCTGTTTGTGGCGAGTTGCAGGGTGGTTGGATTGACGCCGTCTCCGACGGTGAGCGAGCCTGCGCCGGTGATTCCAACGATGAGTGCATTGGGGCCGGTCACCGTCACCGCACCGGCGTTTTGATTGTTGGTTCCGATCGACACGGTCACGGGAACGGCGGGGGAATTCGCCAGGGCGGCGACCCGTGAACTGGCGGGGAGTCCCGCGCTTGAATTTAAAACTTGTGAGATGGTCGCGCCATTGACGGCGGCCGATACCATCACATTGCCGCCGATGCCCGAAGTCGCGCCATTGCTGGCGGCTCCGCCGGCTCCGCCGTTGGCGATGGCAATGGCGTGGGCGGCTCCGATTGTGGAATTTGCGGATGCGGTGGCCGATCCGTTGCCGCCATTGCCGGCTTGATTGCCCGGACCGCCGGCCGCGCCGCCGCTGCTCCCGGTCGCGGTGGCCGTGGCGTTCACATTGTCCGGACCGTTGCCGTTGGCGGAGGCGGTCGCCGTCGCGGCTCCGCCATTCGTGCCGCTGCCGATGGAACTGACGATATTGCCTCCGGGCGCTCCGGTGGCGGTTGTCGTTACGTTTACGGCGCTTTGCCCGGATGTTGTTCCGGAGCTTGATCCGGTTGCAGTGGCAGTGGCGGTTCCGGCAGCGCCCGCGGCCGTGCCACTGCTGCCGGAGCCGCTCGTCGCCTGTGAATTGATCGTCAGATTTTCGTTCGCGGAAATATTTGCGGATGCAGTGGCCGACCCTCCGGCTGCCCCGGACAGATTCTGCGAAGCCGCGGCCGCACCACCGGCCGCCTGGATCGACGCGGAGACCAGCGATTCATTGGAGGCGGTCAAAGTAAGGCTTGATGTCGCACTGCCGCCCGCTCCGGGCGTGCTGGTGGTGCTGGCTCCGCCATTTCCGCCTTGCGCAGGACTGAGTCAAATCCAGCTCGCCACTTGTTGAACCGCTGACGGCGTTGGTGACGGTCACCGCTGCTCCATTTCCGCCAATAGCGCCGCCGACACCTTCTCCGCCGTCTCCACCAGTGGCGGCGGCGATCACAGAGGCGAGGCCGGAGGAAGAGTTGGCGGAGCTACTATTGAGAACGGCGGTTCCGCCGTTGCCACCGGAAAATCCAGCGCCAGAGCCAAATCCTCCGAAGCCGCCCTGCGCGGTGATCTGCGCGGAAGCCTCCGCGCCGTTATGATCGGTAGCCGATGCGCTCGCGGTGGCGACTCCTCCGGCTCCTCCATTGACTTGTGCATCAACGAGCTCGGTATTGCCTCCATTGCCAGCTATGCTCTGTGCAATTGCCGTCGCGGTAGGACTTCCGAAGAGCAATGCGGTGTTGTTGGCGACCGCGGATGCCGTGGCCGAGCCGCCTGCTCCGGCGGTTCCCTGGTTTGTATCTCCTCCATTGCCAATGGGGTTGTCTCTAATGTTGTAGAAGGCTTCTTGCACATTGGCGAACGCTTCGGAGAGAACCGTGCCGTCTTTGGAAATATTGACGTTAGAGGTGGCGTTGCCTCCCGCTGCTCCCGCGAGATTGCCGTCTCCGCCCTCACCTCCCGAAGTATTGGCGATCGCGGTGATGCTTCCGGGAAGGGTGGATCCTCTTCCCGAGAGGGTCAATGTTGAGGAGGCATTTCCGCCGGCGCGGGAGTGCCCGTATCTGTGTCGCCGCCGTTGCCAGCAATGGCGTCCTGCTCCATGGTGGGAGCATTGATCGCATTGTTGAGGGTGACATTGGCGGCGACTCCGCCATCGGCGCCGTTGAAACCGCTGCCGCCGCTGCCACCCCACACGCCGGCGATCAACGAAACCGGCGCTCCACCGGTGGAAGATGCGGTCACAGTTCCCAGAGACGCGCTTCCGCCACCGCCGGCCGAATAACCCGCGCCGTCGCCCTGGCCGCCATTTCCACCAGCGGAGTAAACCACCGACTGAATGGCGTCAGACGAGCTGTTGCTCCCCGTGGAACTGACGGTCGCGGCTCCGCCGGGGCCGCCATCTCCGATGCCGAGTCCGCTTCCGCCATCTCCGGCGACTGCCTCAGCCGTAGCGTTGATACCGCCATTTCCGGCAGCGCCGGTGCTGTTGGCGGTGAGATTGACGGTTGCCGCGCCGCCGTTGCCTCCGTTGCCATTGCCGGAAGAGACGGTGCCGCCGACACCCAAGCCGGGCGCACTTGGGAAGTAATAACCCGCGAGAGCGGTCACGATCAGTGAGCCGTTGGCGTTTGCATTCAGCGTGGAATTTGCGCTGCCTGCAGAAGTAGCGTTGCTGTTTTGATTGTTTCCGCCGTTGCCTCCAATTGAGGCGACCTCCGCCAGAAAACCGATTCCGCTGGAGTAATTGAGCGTGAGGCTGGATGAAGCATTGCCGGCTACTCCGGCGAGGCCGCCACTGCCAGCGCCGGCGTTTCCGCCAAATGCTTCCTGGTGCATGATCTGGTCGCCAGCGGAGGTGGCTGAGACAATATTGGTGAGGGATTCGGAAGCGCCGTCACCGCCCGCGCCGCCGGAGGCGCCACTTCCGCCACTTCCGCCGATGGCCGTCGCATCGGCTTCAACGGGAACGTTAACAGCACAGGTTGAGGAGGTATAGGAGACGGTGGCGACGCCGCCATCGCCGCCGGATGCGGGTCCCCTTAATCCGGTTCCAGTTCCGGCATTTCCACCATTGCCACCGGTGGCTTGTGAACTGCCGGTGATCGATTCTCCAAAAACGAAGTCATTGCCGTTGGCGGTGGCTTGCGCGGACGCAGCAGCGCCATTCCCACCATCTCCGCCGGCTCCCTTACTGCCTTTGCCGGGTACTCCGCCGTTGCCGCCATTGCCGCCGTTTCCACCGGTCGCAACGGCCCACGCGCCCTCATCTCCCGTGTTACTTGTATCGGTGGCAGTGGCCGCGGCGACGCCACCCGCGCCTCCAGCACCGCCGCTTCCGCCAACAGGCGGCGTTGCCGCGCCGGAGCCGCCGTTTCCTCCGGCGCCGCCGATGGCAGTGGAACTATTGTCACTATCGCTGGTGACCTCACTGACCGTCTCGTTTTGTCCGGTTCCCCCGGCTGTGCCGCTGCCGGCCGCGCCGTTGGATCCTGAGGTTCCCGTCATGGAGCTCGTGTCCGCAAGGGATGGCAAACTTCCGATTGCGAGCGCTGCCGCCATTATAAATGCGCAGCTTTTCCGCGAGGTCTGTTTTTGGAGGTGCATTTTTCTCCCGAGAGCCACCTGGCGGATGACCGCGGGTGCTGAGATGTGCTTCCCTTTTTTATAAAATCGCCACTGAGCAGTAATTATACGTATTTCAGGGCATTTTAGCAATCTTTTTACGGCGCATGAGCGATGCTGTCAGAGTGATGAGGCTGAGGCTCAGCAAGCCTGGTTCCGGAACATCAGCCATCAAACCGTTGGCCGCGGCGAAGGCGTCGATCGCGGCGTAATCGGCGGTGGAGAGCGCGACGTCAGCTCCGTTGGCCTGTTTGCCGAGATTGCTGACGAGTAAGGTAAAGTCATCGCCGCTGACCAGGCCGTTGTAGTTGAAATCCCCTTTGTCCCAGCCGGTCCCGGATTCGCCGAGGTTTCCGGCGAGGATGGTGAAGTCGTCGCCATTCACGAGGCCATCTAGATTCGCATCGCCATAGAGCGTGTATTTGATTTCAATCTGGCCGGGAAGAAGGCCGGTGACGATTCCATCGGCGCCGTCGGCGTAACCGAGGGCGTATGCAGTGCTGGTTATCGCAGAACTGTCGATGCCGGGGCCACTCCAATTTCCACCTGCGTAGCCAGTGGCGAGGTATCCGGCGATTGTGGAGATGGGGTCAGCGCCGGTGAAGTTGATGATGAGATGATTGTTGGCGATGTCGAGGTTGCCGCCGGTGGCGATGGAGAGGGAAGAGAGAGTGACGCCGCCGATGTTTGACGCGAATTGTGTCTTGCCGGTGGATTGAATGGTGAGGCCGCCGCTGGCGGGAAGTGCCGGCGCGGCAGCGACGAGGAGATTGCCGGAAACTGTTGTGCCGCCGGAATAGGTGTTGGAGCTGCTGAGTGTGACCGTGCCGTTGCCGGCGATGGTTAAGCCGCCGGCGCCGCTGATCGGGCTGGAGATTTGCAGGCCGTCGCCGCTGTTTGTCACGGTTGCGGTTGTGCTGGAGCCGAGGACGACCGGGGCGGTGATGAAGTGCGTGCCGCCGGAATCGTTGATCGCGGCGGAGCCGGAAGGATTGGAGAGGGTAATCGCGCCGCTGCTTCCCTGGCTGATCGTGTACGACTTGGTGTTATTGAAATTAATCGTGCCGACGGACCAGTTGCCGTTGAGATTGATGGTGGAGGCAGCGGTGATGGAACTGGTGAAATTCGCGGTGTCGCCGGCTGTTTGCGGGGGTGCGCCGCTCCAATCGCCGAGCGTGCTCCAGCTTCCGCCGCTGGCGATGCCCCAGGTTCCGACGGTTTGTCCGGGGACGAAGAAGCTGATGGTGCTGACGCTGTATGCCGGCATTGAATAGGTAAATGAGAGTGGATTGGTGATCGCGACATCGCCGACAAAGACCGGCATCGAACTCGCGGCTGTCAATTGATAAACAGCGGCGGTTTTGTAATTCACGCCGTCGGCGATGTTGATTGTCGAAGTGATTGCCTGAGTTTCCTTGTTGATGGTGACGAGCGTCAGGTGCGCGGGATTTTTTGAATCAATCGTGGCGTAGATGGAGGTATCGGTTGTGTCGCTGTTGATCGCCTGCACTTCGGTATCGCCGACGGTGGAATCCTTGCCGTCATAGTTGCGGAACATCTCGAACGCGCCGTCGATGAAATTTTCGTTGGAGATCAGGGGCCATTCGTTTGCGGAATAAACGCCGTACTTGCCGAAAATGCCGAGCACGTCGGCTTCGGCGAGTCCGCCGGTGATGTCGTTGCCTGCGCCGTAATTGTATTCGCTGATCGAGAGCTTTGTGCCGGGATAGTTGGCGTTGATCTGGGCCTGTGTCCGCGGGATGAGCTGGATTGGGCCTGAGCCGGAGTCTTGGGTGATCCAGCTATTTTCGGAATAGGTTGGATCCCACAGCGAGCGCGGGGCTTGTAACCGAGCCGCATCCACACCGGGGGATGTGTCATCATCGGTGATGCGAGTGCTCTGGCCGGATGCGTTGATGCCGGTGGCTTCGGGATACCAGTGAAGATCGAGCGCATCGAGGAGGCGCGTGCCGGCCGCGGTGGAGGCGGCGGCCATGTTCTTCAGGTAATAGTTGAGAAAGTTGCCATCAGCGGCCGCATCGGGCGCATTCTGCAATGTTTCAAATCCCTCCCAGCCGTAACTGACCGGACCGTATACGAGCGCATTAGGATCGACTGATTTGATCATCGTCGAATAGGCAATGGAATCCTGCAGCAACTCAGCATAAGTGGTTTGCGCGGGATGTACTTCCTGATGCGTGCTGTCCCAAAGGTCGGGCTCGTTATCGAGATCGATCGCCAGCGGCTGATTCGGATTGCTCGCAAATGCGTTTTTCACAAGCTGGATGAATCCGTTTTCGTAAACATGATTGGCGGCGGGGGCCGGGTCTTGCGCGGGTGTCGGATATTCCGGCACAAAGTGGGTTGAGTCCTGCGGCGGAATTGAGGGATTCTGCGGCCCGCTGAAATCAGCGGCGACGTAGCCGTTGATGGGAATGGTGATCAGCGCGCCGGCGTTGGCATTCTGAGCGGCCTGAAGAAATGGCAAGACCGCACCGCCGGGCGTATTTCCACCGCCGAGGAAGTTGTCATTCTCGTAGAGATAGTCGCTGCCGGCATTGGAGGCGTTGTTCGTCCAGTTGTAAGCGGTCCAGCGATTGCCGCCCTGGCGCTCGAACGTCAAATTCATGTTTTGATAGGGCGTCTGATTGAGTTGACCGTTGACACCGTAGATGAAAGGTGAAATCGCCGATTGGCCTTTGGTTGGGTCGATGTTGAAGGTGACCTGGGCCTGAAGCGATCCAGCCATGGTCAGAACCACCGCCGAAGCAGACAGCATTTGTCGAAGAGAAACCATACCCACTCCCGTAAAGGCCAAATGGGCTAACCCTGTGCAAACAAGGATATCCTAAAACTGCTGCTGATACATCCATAAATCGCGATGGGAAAAGCGACTTCCGATAACGCGAACCGCCTATACTTTCCGATCTTGTACCTTGTACCGTAGCAGTCGTATGGGAAGGACTTTGTGCGCATATGAGTGGTTGTCAGGAGTGTTTGGAGCCGGTGGATGGAAAGGTTGATGGCGGGCCCGTGTCCGTGGACATGGTTCCGCCTTCGCCGGTGCAGTTGGCGGCGGCTGCGAAGATCGGGCCGCGGATGGATCGGCGATGGGTCACCGCGGCGCTGATGCTGGTGATGGTGCTGGCTTCGATGGAGCAGACCGTCACCAGCACCGCGATGCCGACGATCATCGGGTCTCTGCATGGGCTGGAACATTATTCCTGGGTGGCGACGATTTATCTGCTGGCGTGCACCGTCAGCATGCCGCTGTATGGCCGGCTGGCTGATGCACTGGGTCGCAAGAGAGTCATTCTATTTTCCATCGCGCTGTTTTCGTTGAGCTCGATGCTGGCGTCGACGGCGCACAGCATGGCGGAATTGATCGCCTATCGCGGACTGCAGGGACTCGGGGCGGGCGGGATCATGCCGGTGGTGCTGACCATCCTCGGCGATATTTTTACGCTGGAAGAGCGGGCGCAGATTCAAGGTTTATTCAGCGCGGTTTGGGGGACGGCTGCGCTGGCGGGGCCGGCGCTGGGATGGTTTCTCAGTTGTGACGCTCGGATGGAGATCGATCTTTTTTGTGAACCTGCCGTTCGGATTGATCGGTTTCATCGTGCTGATGAAGACCTATCACGATCAGGAGCAACCGCGCGCGGTGCATCTGGATCTGGCGGCGATCGGATCGCTGGCGGTGGGGTGCATGGCGCTGTTGATGCTGGTGTCGCGGCTGGGGCCGGGTGGTTGGCCGTTGAATGTGTCGCTGGCGCTGGCGGCGAATCTCGGCGCTGGCGATGTTTTTCTTTGTCAGAAGTGAACGCCTATCGACCGATCCGATCATGCCGGTGGATCTTTTGATGAATCGTTCGATTGGGCCATCGTTGCTCGGCAGCCTTTTGCTGGGGATTGGGTTTCTGAGCCTCGATACTTTTGTGCCGCTGTATGTTCAGGGCGTTCGCGGCGGCGGGGCGGGGGCGGCGGCTTGGGTGGTTACGCCGGTGATGCTGACCTGGGCGATGTCCGGGATCATCGCCGCGCCTCTCGTGGTGCGGTGGGGATTTCGAAACGTCTCGATGCTTGGATCGGTGCTGATCGTGCTGGGATTCAGCGGGCTTTTGGTCTGCACCGCGCTACGGCGCGTCGAAACAGGTGCTGGCGGCGGTGCTGGCCCTGACCGGGCTGGGATTCGGGCCGGCTTCGATGAGTTTTTTGTTGTCGGCTCAGAACGCCGTAAGCTTTGCAACGGCGCGGCATTGTCACCAGCAGCATTCAATTTTTTCGCACGATCGGCGGATCGCTGGGAATCGGAATCCTGGGCGCAGTGTTTAATATTTTGACGCTGCCAAAACTGGCGACGCTGGAATCATCGGGCGTGACGCCGGCGAAATTGCTTGATCCGCATCTGCGGTCACTGCTTTCACCGGAAACCATCCGTTCGGCCGGGTGGATGATCGACGGGGGATTGCATTGGGTTTTCATTGGGATGCTGGCGGTGGCGATTTTGCAGTTGCTCGTTTCGCGCTGGATGCCGCGGCATAAAATCGATCGCGCTCCGACTCGTTCAGAAATGGCGGAGGCGATGGTTGGGTGAAGTGAATTTGAGGATCAGCGTCTGGCTCGTCGCCGGCCGAACAAGCCGAATCCAGCAATAGCCGCCAGCGATATCGTTCCCGGTTCCGGCACATCGGCCATCAATCCGTTGGCTTGGGCAAAAGCAATCAACGCGGTGTAATCCGCGGCTGGTATTGCCACGTCGGCGCCGCTGGCGGTGCGGCCCAGGTTGGTGGCCAGCAGGGTGAAGTCGTCGCCGCTGACGATGCCGTCGTAGGTGAAGTCTCCCTTGTCCCAGCCGCTGACCGATTTGCCGAGGTTGGAGACGAGGATCGTGAAGTCGTCGCCGCTGACGATGCCGTCGAGATTCGCATCACCGGCGAGGGTGTACGCGACTTCGATCTCACCCGCGGGCAATCCCGCGACGACGCCATCCGCTCCATCGGCATAGCCGATGCTGTACCCCGCGTTGCTGGCGGCAACCGAGCTGGCGATTCCTGGGCCGGTCCAGACACCGCCGGCGTAGCCGGCGCCGAGATAGCTGGCGATCGTGTTGATGGGATCGTTTCCGATCGTGTAGTTGATGATGATGTGATTGTTGGTGATATCGAGCTTCGCGCCAGTGGCGATGTTGAGGGATGAGAGGGTCGCCAGTCCGGTATTCGGAGCGAGTTGCATTTCGCTGGTGCCATTGATGGCGACCGCGCTATTGGCGGGGAGAGCGCCGTTGGCGCCGATGACCAGCGTGCCGGTGCTGACGGTGGTGCCGCCGGTGTAGGTGTTGGCGCCGCTGAGCGTGACGGTGCTCGAGCCGGTTTTCGTGAGGGCAAATGCGCCGCTGATGCTGCCGCCGATCGCGAGGTTGCCGGAGGCGGCGTTGAAGTTTGTATTCGCCTGCATCGCGAGATTGAGGTTGATCGTCTGGAGAGTAGAGCTGTTGTTGATGACATCACCGGCGAGATTGATGGCGTTGCCGGTGATGACGAACGCTCCCGCTCCGGAATTAAAGGTGATGCCGGCGTATTCGGTGTTGGCGGCGGTGTCGTTGTTGGGCGTGAGCTTGGTCGTGCCGGCGAAGCTGAGCGAATCACCGGCGGCAAGAGAGACGCCGCCCCAATTGCCTGCGGAGCTGAAGTTGTTGGCGTTGCCGCCGCCGTTCCAGGTGACGCTGGAGATGGGAGTCATCAGGCCGTAGTTGGTGGTTCCTGGTTGGAGGTCGAGGGTGTAGGTGACGCCGTTGACGATCACGTCGTACATGCCGTAGGTGCCGTCGAAGGAAACTTGGCCGTTGGCGTTGGTGGTGAGGGTGTCGTTGGTATTGATCTGGTTCATGAAGCTTTGCCACGTTTGTCCGGCTGTTGTGAGATTGTAGTTGGAATCGTAGAGAGCGTAGATGCTGTCCGCGCCGGCGTAATGGGGTCCGCCGACACCTCCCCAATATCCGAATGTCGTGTCCTGAGGATTACCATAGGCCATTGTCAGCGCCGTCGTCAGATCAGAGTCATACATGGCCGCCGTTGGGGTCTGGCCGGAGGCGACGCCGAATTCAGACAGCGTCAGCGGAATGGGTTTGCCGTTGGGATCTTTGGCAACGGATAAGTTTCCCATCGCCTCCTGCATCTGTGTCGGGCTGACGGCATTGTTCGTGTTGACATAAAGTTCCATGCCCACGCCGCCGACCGGCCCGCCCGCGCGTTGCAAAGACTGAATGTCGTTCAGATACCAGTTGGCGTAGGGATCAGAGCCGGTGGCGACGCCGGTGCTGCTGATGGATTGAGGGGAAAACTGCAGGACGTTGTACTCGTTGGTGTAGAGCCGCGCAGTTGGAGCCAGCGGCAGCTACCGCCGTGGCCATCTGTGCGTACACATTGGCGACGCCGGAAACACCGAGATCATTGGCTCCGATGTAATTGTCCTGCGCACTCTGGCCGTGCCACGCTTCGTTCAAGACGTCTATTTCCGAGTAACTGCTGGCAAGCGTTTTTCCCGTATTTGGATTGATCGCATTTGGGCCGGCATAGTAGGCAATGCGGCTGGTGATATCGCTGTTGAGCGTTGCCTTGTTGGCGGTAGTGAGCGTGCCGGGTGTGCCGGAAAAAAGGTTGTTTACGAACGCGGGCTGCTGGCTGTTCCAGATCACGTTGTGCATGCGCATCATGAGGTTGTTCTGCCCCGCGAATTGATCCATCGCGTCAACCAACTTCATGTTGGGGCTTCCCTGCGTCGGTTCGTTGTTGGCCCACTTGCCGCCGTTGGACGGCACAATGCCGTTGAAATTCGCGAGCAGGGCTTTTTGATAATTGATCTGCTCAGTGGTGGTGGGCGCCAGGTTCTGGCCGTTGGAGCCGACGTTGATCCATGAGGCGTCGCCGGTGGTGTTTCCGTATACAGCGGCCACGAAATTGAAAGCGTTGCTGATGAGTTTGACCTGCACGGACGTTCCAGCGCCCAGGTGGACGCCGTTTGTATTGCTCAGGGTGATCGTGCCGGGGCCGGCACGGAATTCATCGGCGTAGGTTTGCGCCGAATCCAGGGCGAGAGCGTCCGTGTTGGAATTGAGGACAGTTGCGCCGTAACGCTCAGGCTGTTGATTTTCACGGTCGGTACTGCCGTTGCGGATTGATTGTCCAACTGGAGGCGAACCAAATAGGTTCCGTTGCCGTTCGGATTGGTGGCGTTGGCATCGCCGGGGAGGGTGACGTTTGCCAGGTAATCGCCGTTGCTCGCGGTCGTGACGGTGAAGGGCACATTCGTGCCCGCGACTGAAAGGGTGACGTCCGGAAGGACACCCTGGGATGAGATACCCGCCGCGTTGAGATCGAATGAAACCGTCGAGCCGCTGGTGGGAACCTGAATGTAAGTTCCAACATAGCCATCGCTGTTGAGATTCCAGGCGGAGCCGCTGGCGGTGCCGCTGGATTGAAGCGCCATGTTGTCGCCGTTAACTATGGTTTGCGCGAAGGCTGGAGAGGAGATTGCACACGCGATCACGAAACAGGCCACAAATCGTTTCATAGATCGCATCCTCCCAAATAAACTGACAACCTGATGGAATGTTCGGCGGACTCTTATCAGCGATTCGTCGGGTCAACTTCCGTGGATCAGTGGCCGCCACCACTGAAAGTCTAATGAAAAGTCTGAAATCACCGAATAAGTAAACGCTTACTGGACTCTAATCGCCTGTGGGAGGGGGTCAAGAAAAATCCGGGGAATCTTTGAGGCAATTTCAGGTTATCAGACAGGATGGTCCGTGTCGGCTCTGACGGATATCCGGGCGCGATCAGGACAATTCTACGATGGACGCAATTGGGGCTGCATCTCAGCCGAAATATGGGATGCATCACACTTGCCCGGCCCATATGGGCCGGTTGTCTGCGCTTTAGGAGTGGATATGAGCGTTCCTGTCGAACAGCGCACCGTTGCGAAGCTGAGCATCAGTTTTTCCGAGGTGATCTCGGCGCTTTCTTATGCCCTGGATATCACCGAAGGCCAACCTGTCGGACATGCGGCGCGATCGTGCCTGATTGGCATGCGCATCGCCCAGGAACTTTCGATGTCCAAGCCGGAAAAGACCGCGCTATTCTATGGGCTGCTGATGAAGGACCTGGGTTGCTCCAGTAATGCGTCCAAGGTGTGCAGCCTGTTTGGTTCGGACGATCGGACCGTCAAGCGGGATTTGAAAACGACGAACTGGACGCGGATGTTCGATTCGGTCGGATACCTGTTTCGCAACGTGGGGCAGGGAAGCTCATCCATCTGGCGAAAAGTGACCCGGGTTGCGGCGCTGGCAACGGAGGGATCGAACACGGCGCGCGAGCTGGTGCAGATCCGCTGCGACCGGGGGGCCAAAATCGCCCGCAATCTTCTTTTGCCGGAACTCACCGCGCAAGCGATTCATTCGCTGGACGAACATTGGGATGGACGCGGATATCCCGACGGACTGGCCGGGGAGAAAATTCCCAGGTTGGCGCGGATCATGAACCTGGCGCAGACGATCGAAGTCTTCTGGCAACGGGACGGCATCGACGCTGCCTGCGACATGGCCGTTGAGCGAAGCGCAAGCTGGTTCGATCCGGAATTGGTCGGCGCATTCCTCGGACTTCAAAATGATCCGGAACTGCTCGAGAATTTCGCGGAGAAGGATGCCGCGAGCGCCGCGGCGGGCGTGGAGCCGCCGGACGTGACGCTGCAGGCGGATGATGACCAACTCGAGCGATTGGCGCTTGGGTTCGGCGAAGTCGTGGATGCCAAATCGCCCTGGACGTATGAGCATTCGCGCGGCGTGGCTGCGCTGGCTGAGGGGATCGGCAAAGCCCTGGACATAACAGGCCGAAGGCTTCGGAAGCTGCGGTGGGCGGCGCTGCTGCATGATATCGGCAAGCTAGGAGTGTCCAACCTGATTCTCGACAAGCCGGCCAAGCTCGATGCGGACGAAATCATCCAGATGCGGCGGCACACGACTTATACGCACGAGATATTACGCCGCGTGCAGGGGTTCGATGAATTCGCGGAAATGGCCGCGGGACATCACGAGCGGCTGGACGGGCGCGGTTATCACCGGGGTATTTCGGGCGATGAGATCACGCTGGAGATGCGCATCCTTGCCGTAGCGGACATGTATGAAGCGCTCGCGGCCAAGCGGCCTTACCGGCAGGAGCGGACGACGGAGGAAGCGCTAACGATCATCAGCCGAGAAGCCGGCCCCGGACTTTGCCCGGTCGTTGTCTCGGCCCTCAAGGCATTTCTGGCCCAATCCCGCTTCGTGCCTTACCAGGTGGCCGCTTAACAATTTTCCTATCTGTGTCCGTGCCGGGGCTTTGGCCTACTGACCGGCTTCGCTACGGGTGTGATGGCCGGCGGTGGGCTCACGACGGTTGCCTTTTTCGGAGTTGGAGTTGTTGTCGTAGTTAAAGTCGTCACCGGTGCCGCGGCTGCCAGAACCACAACGCTTGGCAGCGACGGGATCGAGATTGATTTGCCGAGCCGGCTGACGAGCGCTGTGAAGGCGTCGCCTCCGATCACTCCGGCGGCATCATAATCGATATACCAATCGCTCGAGGTCGTTTGTGTTCCGAGCAATCCGACGAGTGTCGTGAAATCGTCGCCGTTGACTGTACCCGTTCCTTCAAAATCTCCGTATAGACGCCAGAAGGTGAAGTTTTGGTTTGCATCCATGTTCAGGCCGGCGGCGCTGACGCCGCTGCTCAAAACGCTGACTTCATAAGCGCCATCGGGAAGTGATCCGCCGACGTAGCTGGGATCGGTGAAGGTCAGCACCCAGGTCATGCCACCATCGGGGGAATTCGGATTGAAATTTGTGATGGGCATTGAAGCTCCTCCTGTTTGGGAGAGCAGGTTGAGCGTGATCGCGCCGGGGCTGAGCGTTACCGGCTCGTTGAAGGTGAGGGTGAGTGAATTAACCATCGCGCGCTGGACGCTGCCATCGTTGACTTCAAAAACCGATACGACCGGAACTGCCGCAACGGTGACGCTGGCTGTATTGCTGGCGCTGCCGGACATGGCTGTGACGGTGTATCCGCCGGTGGTGGAGCCGAGCATGGCCAAGCCTGTTGTGTTGATCGAGTTGCCGCTGCCGCTGATCGACCAGGTGAAGGTCGGCGAGCTAATGGCGTTGCCGAATTGATCGGTGGCGGTGGCGGAGAACTGCTGCTGTGCGCCGGTGGCGACGGTGATGTTGGATGGCGTGACGGCGATGGAAGAGGGCGTCTGATTGACCGTGACATTGACGGAGCTGGTCGTGGAAATGTTGCTTGCATCCGTGATGGTGACGAGGAACGTGTAGTGGCCTGCGCCGAAGAATGTCGCGACGGTGGACGAGCCGGAGTTGGTGCCGTTAGAGGAGCTGTACGTGGCGCGCTGACGCCGGGGGGCACCGACGTCGCCGACCAGGTGTAATTCAACCCGGCCCCGCTGCCGTTTTCGGAACCAAGCGCGCTCAGGGTGGTTGTCGTTCCAGTGACAGGGCTGGGATTGGCTGCCGCTGCCTGGACGACGGTGGGGCCGGTCTGCGGAGCAAGTTGAAACACCATCATCGTATAATCCGGGACGTTATACGTGAAGCTGTTGCTGCTGACGGAGAGGTTAGTGTTGATATTGGTCAGCGAAGCCGCTTTGGTGCTGGAGAGATCCTGTGCATCATCTTCGGCGACGCCGTATTGCCAGATCGACACCGCGCCGGATGGGGTGAAGCCCGAAATATTGAATGTTTCGGAAATCGTTGGAGGAGGCGTATTCGTCGGCGGCGTTCCACCTGGCGGGTTTTTGTTGATGACGAGCAGATCCAAATCGCCGTTCGGTTCCAGGATGGCGTAGGAGTCGATTTTGTTTGTGGAGTCCAAGGTTGAGGAGACCACCGTTCCGCCAGTTTGTGCGAATTTGGAGACAAGCTCAAGTGCCATGTAATCGGGCGAGAGTTCATTGACGCTATAGGTGCTGCCATTGCCAAGAATTCCATAGTCGCCCTCCGTGCGCCAGCCGTAGAGGCTGGAACTCGTATTACCGTTGGGGCTCGGAGGTCCATTGTGCAGGTCCCAGACCCAGATGCCTTGCGCTCCGCCAAGGCCGTTGGACCCTGTGGTATTCAGAGCGGCCCCAAAGGCATCCGCGACGAACAGACCGTTGACAATGCTGACGCTTTCTTTCCCGGGACTCGAGGAAACGGAATTAAATTCGTCGATGAAAAGCTTGACGTTTTGTCCAGGGTCGTATGTGCTGATCAGCGAATCATAATCGTTGATTCGCTGTGAGATATCATAGGTATTCCCCGTGGCGGAAGTGTTCGGGGTCCCAAGGAGGGTGGCATCATTTTCACTACCAGGGCTTACCGAGGTGTAATAGTGGTCGGCGATATAGCCGAGGGTGAAACCCTGGGTGACGCTTTGTTGAAGAATTTTGGTAATCCAGTTATTGGACGAGGAGTCCACCGCCTGGCTATCGATGCCAATGGAGATCGGACTTGCGTAGACTCCATGCCATCCGCGAGGATGGCGTTGATGGCGGTTTGAAATTGTTTCGCAAAAGAAATAATAGTCGTGGGATCGTGGGCCTTGGCCTTGGTCTGGGTGCCATTCTCGATCGGCATGGGCAGCGTGTCGGTAGCGACGCCATGCTCGTCGATTTCCCAACTGCCGTAGACTTCGTTGCCAATTTCCCAATTTGTAAAGTTGAAAGCGGCGGGGTGATTGATCGTGGTGGTGCCATTGCCGTTAAGGCGCAGGAAGTTCAGCCCGTCATCGGTGGCGAGCGGGGTGGCCGCGCGGAGGCTCGCCCAATATCCCACTGTCTGCCAATTTTCCGATACCCACGTTTGGGAGCTGGTGCTCCACTGCTCGCTGTCACCCGCATTATTGCCAAATAAACTCGCGATGCTGGTGGTATCGTTGGGATTGCCGTTGAGATACGCCCAGAGCGCCACGGCCTCTTCCGGACTTCCGGTTCCGTAGTTGACGTCGACGATCGCATTCGCGCCGA
The DNA here is from genome assembly GCA_963773725.1 of uncultured Phycisphaerales bacterium. GTDB lineage: Bacteria > Planctomycetota > Phycisphaerae > Tepidisphaerales > Tepidisphaeraceae > PALSA-1353. Next base: position 1,251,554 of record CAVZCA010000002.1, on the reverse strand, counting down.
GGTCCGCGGCATACTCGGCCATCTGGCCGATGGTGGTGGATTGATTGTTGACGTTGAAATGCCAGCCAGTCGTGATGACTGTTTTACCGCTGACAACGGAGGAGCTCCCATCGACGTAAGACCCACCTCCAAGACGGACGCCATTGATGCCGGCGGCCTCGGACAAACTGAGAGTCTGTGATCCATTTGTGCTCAGCGGGGATAATGCGTTATCCCATGGCGCGGTATTGATGCCCTCAAAGTCGGTCGGCACGGAACTAACGACTGTCCCCGCGTTGATGCTGACCGAAAGGAGCGTACGCGTCTCCAGGGCTTCGACGGAAAAGATTGCTTGTTGAATGTCGGCCTGATGCCGACCCGGTCGGGACCGCTTACGCAACATATTTTCCCTCGTCCGCTTTTGGCGAATGTGGGTGAATGGCAGTGCCAGCGGAGCGGCTTAGAATATGCCGCTGAAAGCACCGCGACTCAGCCGTATTCGCCGGTCTCCCATCTCCTGGAACAAATAATGTTGTGACGAGGCAACTACCTCTGACCCCGATGCATCGTTCGCACAACAACACATTTGCTAGACTTATAACCACCGATCTGACGCAAAGCAACAAATTTTTGCCGCGTTCATATATATTAGGCCGCTTGCCGCACCGAGGCGAGTTTTGGCCAGAGGCAAGCTTGTTAAGAGCATTGGCGGACGATACCGTTTAATCCGTTCATGACAGGTGGAGCAGGTTTCTTGAAAGGAAAGAGACGATGAAGAGGAGCGCTTTGGCGGTAGTGGTTTGCGGTGCGATGGCGATTTTTGCGGGGGGACGAGCGGGGGGCAGGACCTTGCCCCGACGCCGCCGATGGGGTGGAACAGTTGGAACACATTTCAGACTCGGATTGATGAGCACCTGATCGAATCGACCGCTGACGCGATGATCGCCAACGGCATGCGCGACGCGGGGTACATCAACGTCAACCTGGACGATGGATGGTCGGAAAAGCAGCGGGATGCCGACGGCAATCTGGTCGGCGATCTGAAGCGGTTTCCGGACGGCATGAAGGCGCTGGGGATTATTTGCATGTGCGCGGGTTTAAATTCGGGATTTACAATTGCGCGGGGACGATGACCTGCGCGGGATATCCCGGGGCTCGCGATCATGAGTTTCAGGATGCGAAAACTTATGCGTCGTGGGGCGTGGATTATCTTAAATTCGATTGGTGTCATACCGAAGGGATGAAGGCGCCGGAAGCGTATAAGAAAATGCACGAGGCGCTGGTTGCGTCGGGACGGCCGATCATCTTCAGCATCTGCGAGTGGGGCGGGAGCAAGCCGTGGCTTTGGGCCAATGGGATCGGCCAGCTTTGGCGGACGACCGGAGATATCGCTTCGTGTTGGGATTGCAAGAAGAAGTGGCAAACGGGATGGAAGGTGTTGCTCGATCAACAGATTCCTCTTGCGCAGTATGCCGGGCCGGGGCATTGGAACGATCCGGATATGCTGGAAGTCGGCAACAGGGGAATGACATTTGCCGAGTGGCGATCGCATTTTAGTTTATGGTGCATCGTGGCGGCTCCGCTGATCGCCGGCAACGACGTGCGGAAGATGACGCCGGAGACACACGATATCATCACGAATCGTGAAGTGATCGCGGTGGATCAGGATCCGCTTGGCAAGGAAGGGACACGATTCCGGGCCGATGAGAATGGGGAAGTCTGGTACAGGGAATTATCGAGCGGCGATTGGGCGGTTTGTTTGTTGAATGCTACGACCGCGCCCGCCCAATTGAAACTGAGCTGGAAGGATCTCACATTTCTGAACGGCGGGAAATATCGGGTGCGCAGATCTCTGGGCAGCGAAGGATCTTGGAGACACGGATACTGATTACGCAGGCGAGATTGCGTCACATGATGTGGCGATGTTTCGTTTAACGCCTGCAAAATAAAACTACGTGCTCGTGTATTGAGAATTGAAAGCGGCCCATCGTCAGTTATTGGTGGTCACGAATCTCTCAATATCTCCCAACATATCCCGGTTTAGAGAATTTCTGGCGAAATCGGTCCGTCGGGATCGTGGTTGGGAATGGATGAAGGCGAACGGATGGACATGGCCGTCTCCGGAAAGATGATTGCGGGCCGGGATTGAAAGAAGTCGCGGGAGGAAAAAGTATTCCCCCTCTATATAAGTGTTCAATGGGTGAAAGTTTTGGCGCTGTTTTGGAAAAAATTCCGGGATTCGCGGCATTATTTTTTTTGAGTGACGGTGGCGAAGATTAAACCACGGGCGGGTACTGGGGCTCAGCGGTGCGAGCAGGTCATGCGCAATGTCGCGACTCTTGTTACGAATGCATGCCCAATCGCTGCATGATCCACGCGCGGAAGTACCACGCGATAGCTAGCAGAATCAGCAGGATTAAAATTGCTTTGAGTTTCCCGCCGCGGGGTTTGTGGGCATTTCCGGCTCGGGGATTTGGCTCGTGCGCGAGGGGTGGATAGCCGTCGGTGATGTCCACTACTCTGTGGACCGACATTCCCTGGGTGAGGGCCTTGCGCTCGGCGGCGGCTTTGCTTTCGGCCTGGAATTCCAAGGTCATGCGAGCGCCGGTGTCGCGATTCTGGCCTATGACCTGGAATTTCATTGATGTTCGCTCGCCCTGATTGTGCTGGCGCTAGCGGATCAGGCCATCGGTTTCCATCTTCAGCGGTTCTTCTTCCAGCACTACGTTGTTGTATCGCAAGAGCGTGCCTTTGGATTTTTCCAACTGAGCGAGGGCGATGTTGTAATTGGCGATGGCTTCGGCTTCGCTCTGGAGAGACTCGGCCAGCGTGTCCTGGAGCTGAAGTTTGGTCTGGACGAACTCGGGAGTGAGCGGCTCGCCGCTGCGCTCGCGGGTGTTGATGCGCGTCAGTGCGTCCTGGGCGGCGAAGAGGGATCGGCGGCTGGAACGGATGATGTCCCAAGTCGTATTGACCGCGCGGGCATTGATCTTCACGTCCACCGCGACCTGCTCGACGAAGGAGCGATATTGCTCGATGGCCTGCATACGCTGTAGAAGGGAACGCCGCCAGATCGAGCGGGCGGCGCGATTGCCGAGCGGGACTTGAAGCTTAAAGCCGGCGGTGAATTCCCAATGGTTGAAGTCGGAATTGGTTTTGATGGCCTGGCCGAGGTTTCCGGCTGCTCCGTCGGGACCGGCTGAGCCGATGAAATCTAATTCGGGAAGGAGATTATTTTTCGCTACGCCGACGGTGACCGTCGCGGCATCGACTTTCAATTGCTGCTCGCCGAGCTCGAGGCGGTTTTCCATTGCCGTGTCGATTTCGTCGCTTAGATCGAATTCGATTCGATCTTCGACCGGGGCGTCGGCCGGCAGAATGATGACGTCGGAGGTGACGGGGTATTCCGGATCGCTCATCAGCGCCTTGAGTTGATCGGACAAATCGCGGGCCTGCGCCTTGAACGAGATCAACTGGCTTCGGCGGAGCTCAAGCTGCGTTTGGGCCTGGGCAACTTGCAGCGGGCTGACGTCGATGTGCTGCGTCAGGCGGTTTTCAAGAATGTTGTAGGTGGCTTCCGTTTGGGCGACGAAATCTTCCTCGATCTTGATGTCGCGAACTGCCTGCACGAGTTGCCAATAGGCTTTTTCTATATCCGAGGCGTTCTGTTCGACCGCTTTGCGGAATTCCAGCAGATCGACCTTCTGATTGATGCGATTAATGGTGATCTGCGCGTGATTGACGTCGTATCCCCAGTTGCGGAGCAGCGGCTGATTGAGGGAGAGAGTTAGATCGCTCTCATAAAACGGATTAAAGAGCGTTTGCTGCGGATTGAACCAGTTGTAGCTGGATTGATATTGCAACTGAATCTGGCCGCCGCTGGGGAGGTTCTGTTGCAGACCGGTCTGAAGCGTTCCCTGTTCGGTATCGTTGCTGAGGGAGACGAAGGGGGCTCCGCCGGTGAAGCTGTTGAAGATGCTGCCGCCGGTGAGGTCATTTTTATTCTGATACTGGAAGTTGGTGAAGAAAGTGGGATCGAAGTTGGCGGAAGCTTCGATGACGCGGGCGCCTTCGATCGCGGGTTGATAGGCGGCTACCTTCACATCATGGTTGTTGGCGACCGCGCGGTGGATGATCTCATTGAGGCTCATCCGGACGATGGGGTCGGTATCCAAATCGGGGCCGGTCGTGGGACGAATCGGGTGGCCGTTACGCTCGGTCTGTCCCTGCGGGCCAATATCGGCGAAGGCGCCTTGGCGGGTGGTCGGCAGGGGGCGCAGAGCCTGAACTTTTTCCTGGGTTGCGTGGGTTCGCTCGTCCTGTTGGAACAACCGCGGATCGAATACATCCGGCGGCGCAAGATCACAGCCGATAATCCCCAGACCCGTTCCCAATATCACAATTCCAGCGCCAAGAGCGGTTCTGCAATCCATCAGAGCATAATAACAAATGAACTGTGTATGTCTCCCCTTGGTGCGCGTCATTTTAACTCTTGTCGTAGGGCGGGGTGGCGTGATATAAACGAGTTCATGCCCCCTTCAGGTGACGATCCAAAGCAGATGGTTGCCGAGCCTGGCATTGATCTCCAGGAATATCCAATGGCGGCGTACGAATTCGTGCATCAGGGTTTGGCCTACACGGTCAACCGGGTGTATGGGCCGCCGAAGAATCCGCGGGTGAGCCGGCATGTGACGGGGCAACAGTTGTGTCACGGGCTGAGGGAATTGGCGACGAAGCAGTGGGGGTTTCTGGCTCAGACCGTTCTGTACCGGTGGAACATCACCTCTACGTTCGATTTCGGGCAGATTGTTTTTTCGCTGGCCCGGCAGAAGGTGATGTCAACGACACCGCAGGACAACATCGAGGATTTCCGCGACGTTTTCGATTTCAAGAAAGCGTTTGAATCCAACTACCACATCGTATCGCAATAATGTCCAAGCCGGGAAAACCGCCAAAAGGGACGCCCGACCAAAGGGCGGAGGTGCCGCTTCCGCAGCTTAAGCCTCGGCCGGGGTTGTTTAAGGTGCTTTGCGTGGTTTTCGCGCTTTGGATGTTGGTGCTGCTGGCGATGTATTTCTGGACAGTTTATCCCTTGCGGCATCCGGCGGGGCTGTAAGTAGAGATTGCCTATTGCCAATTTCCTATTGCCTATTGAAGCGCGGGGAGTAATCTCCGGGGATGCTTCAAGCTGTTTTACAAACGATTGATTCACGGCGGGATCAGGCGGTTTCGGCGCTTAAGGAATTTTGGCGATTCCCAGTGTCAGTGCGCAGCCAAAGCATCAGGCGGATATGCGGCGGTGCGCAGTGGGTGGCGGATCAGCTTTTGGCGGCGGCGCTGGATGTGAAGGTGATGGCTGTTGCCGGCGGGAAGGGGCATCCGGCGGTTGTGGCGAAGAATAAGCATGTGGCCGGGCGGCCGACGGTTTTGTATTACGGGCATTACGATGTGCAGCCGGCGGAGCCACTGGAGTTATGGACGACGCCGGCCTTTGAGCCGACGGTGCGCGATAATGCTATTTATGCCCGCGGGGCGGCGGATGATAAGGGGCAGGTCTGGGCTCATATTGAGGCGATTATGGCGTGGCAGGCGCATGGCGGCTTGCCGGTGAATCTGACGGTGCTGATCGAGGGGGAAGAAGAAGTCGGCTCGGAGAATCTCCGCGAGTTTGTCGCGGCTCATCGGGACGCGCTGCGGGCGGATATCGCGGTCATCAGTGACACGATTCATTTCGGCGCGGGATTCCGGCGATTACGTACAGCTTGCGCGGCCTGGTCTATATGGAATTGACGATTACGGCGGCGGCGGTTGATCTACATAGCGGGTTGTATGGCGGGGCTGTGCCGAATCCGCTGAATATTCTCTGCGAGCTTCTGGCTTCGCTGCATGATCGTGATGGGCGGGTGAATATTCCGGGGTTTTATGACAAGGTGATGCCGCCGACGGCGGAAGAGCGGATCATGTGGGCGAAGCTGCCGTTTGATGAGAAGCAATACGCGGCGGAATTGAGATTGCCCGGGCTGGCGGGGGAAATTGGTTATAGCGCGCTCGAGCGGCTCTGGACGCGGCCGACGTGTGATATCAACGGCATCACCGGCGGATACCAGGGGCCCGGGGCGAAGACGGTGATCGCATCGAAGGCGTCGGCGAAAGTGTCGATGCGGCTGGTTCCGAATCAGGATTCCGTCGCGGTTCGCGATGCGTTTGTCGAAGCGATGCGGCAGCGTTGTCCTTCATGTGTGAAGCTGGAGATGGAATGTCATGGACAGACGCCGGCGGTGCTGGTGCCGCGGCATAGCGATGGGATCGAGCTTGCATCGGAAGCGATTGAAGTCGGGTATGGGATTCGCCCTGTGCTGATTCGCGGGGCGGCGAGTATTCCGGTTGTCGAACTCATCAAAACCAATCTCGGCATCGATACGCTTCTGGTGGGTTTTGGATTACCGGACGACTGCGTGCATTCTCCTAATGAGAAATTCGATCTGGATGCGCTACATTCGGGGGCTCGTACGGCGGCGGCGCTGTATGACCGTTTGGCGAAGTTGAAAGTGAAGAATTGATGTGAAGGGGACACTTTTGCCGCGGGGTGACAACGTTAAAGCGTTTTCCTATGATCTTTTGTCCTTGCTAAGAAATTGGAGACGCATTGCATGCCTGTAGAAATTACGATGCCGCAGTTGTCGGATACGATGACCGAGGGAACGGTCGTTAAATGGCACAAGAAAGAGGGGGACAAAATCCGCAGCGGAGAGGAAGTCGCCGAGATCGAGACGGACAAGGCGACGATGCCGATGGAGGCGTTTGATTCCGGGACGCTTGCGGTGATTGTGGCTCGGGAAGGGCAGAAGGTGTCGGTGGGGCAGGTGATTGGGGTGATCGCCACGGGTTCGGATAAGCCGGACGAGATTAAGAAGAAATATGCTGCTGGTGCGGCTCCCGCTCCAGCGCCGAGTGCTCCAAAGGCTGCTGCTCCAGCGCCTGCGCCAATTGCGGCATCCAAGCCGGCGGCGAATTCAGCCGCGGCGCCGGTGTCCAAGCCGGGGAATTATCAATTTGATATTGTTGTCATCGGCGGCGGTCCGGCTGGATACGCGGCGGCGATTCGAGCTGGGCAACTCAAAAAGCGCGTCCTCTGCATCGAGATGGAAACGCTTGGCGGGACCTGTTTGAATTGGGGATGTATTCCGACCAAGGCGCTGCTGGATGATGGGGCGTTTATTCGCAAGCTTCGGCTGCATGCGGGCGAGCATGGGGTTTCGTACAAGGATCTTTCGATCGATTTTTCAAAGCTAATCGGCCGCAGCCGGGCTATTGCGGATAAGTTGAGTAAGGGGATCGAGCATCTGTTTCGGAAATATGAAGTGAAGCGTGAAATGGGTGTGGGGCAAGTGTTGGCTCCGCACCGGGTGAAGATCACCACTGGTGCGAGCAGCCGGGAAGTGACGGCGGATCACATCATCATCGCCACCGGGGCGAAGGCGACGCCGCTTCCGAACGTGAGTTTTGATGGGAAGAAAGTCATTACCTCGCGCGAAGCGATGAATTTGCCGAAGCAGCCGAAGAAAATCGCGATCATTGGAGCGGGGGCGATCGGGTGCGAGTTTGCGGATTTTTATAATTCCGTCGGCACTGAGGTCGTTATCGTCGAGATGCTCGACCATCTGCTGCCTAATGAAGATGAGGATGTGTCGATTCTTCTTGAGCGTGTTTTCGCGAAGCGGGAGATCGACGTTCGCGTCAAAACTAAGACGGATAAGGTGGAGGTGACTTCCAGCGGCGTGAAGCTGACGCTGTCAGGCGCCAAGCCTGGCGTCGTGGATGCGGATGTTGTGCTGGTGGCTATTGGCGTGAGTGCCAATACCAATGGTCTGGTTGGGCCGGAATCGAAGCTGGAACTCTTCAAAGGCCGGGTGAAGGTCAATCCGCAGTACCAGACCAATCTGCCCAATGTATGGGCGGTTGGCGATTGCATCAGCCTGCATTGGCCGGAGCAGGAGGGGATGGGGGGGTATCGTCATCCCGATCTTGCTCATGTGGCCCATCATGAAGCGGTCAATTGCGTTGAGCGGATCACCGGATTTTCGCAACATACGATCGATTACAAGTCGATTCCGGGATGCACGTATACGCACCCGCAGGTTGCAAGCATGGGATTCAGCGAGCGCAAGGCCCGCGAGCTGAATCGGAAATTGAAGATCGGCAAATTTCCGTTCAGTGCCAGCGGCAGGGCATTGGCCCTTGGCGAGCCGGAGGGATTCGTAAAGCTGATCTTCGATGCGCAGTATGGCGAATTGCTGGGCGTGCATATGATCGGGGAAAATGTTACGGATATTCTTGCTGAATTGGTCATTGCCAAAAAGCTGGAAGCGACTGAGGCGGAGATTATCGAAGCGATCCATCCGCATCCGACGTTTAGCGAGGCGATCATGGAAGCCGCCGGTGTTGCCGATGGACGGGCGATTCATTTGTGATTTTTTTGCAGGGAGGATTTTTATGCGAATCTGGCTAATGATTGCGACCGCATCGCTGCTTGCAGTTGGATGTTCATCGAACACGTCCCAGCAGAGCGTTGGTACTAATGAGATTCCCGCTGCGGTCCAGGGGGCATTTTATACCGAACATCCGTACGCGCAGATGAACAGCCCGCAGAAGATTTCAAATGATGATGGCTCTTCGAGCTACAAGATTCCTTACACGCGGCCTGATGGCACCAAGGGATCGGCTACGTATGCGGCGACTGGGGAATTGCAGAAGGATCAGTAATATTTCATGCGCAAGAAATCTGGGGCCAAACGAATCATTATTATTGCCGGTCCAAATGGGGCTGGAAAGACAACGTTTGCTCAGAAGTTATTGCTTAGCCAATCAGGATTGCCAGATTTCATCAATGCCGACATGATTGCTCGCGGACTTTCTCCATTTGATCCAGCGAAAGCATCCATTGAGGCCGGTAAAGTGATGTTACGAGAAATCCACCAAAAAGTTGCTTGCGACGAGAGTTTTCTATTTGAGACAACATTGTCCGGGCTGAATTATTCACGCCATATTCCGGATTGGCAAAAAAAGGGATACCATGTCAGGCTAATATTTCTGGCTTTGCCGTCGGCCGACGCGGCGGTTGCCCGAGTCAAAATTCGGATGACTCAGGGTGGCCACGGCGTGCCCGAACCAGTGATTCGCAGAAGATTTGAACTCGGCAAGAAGAACTTTGATAGGGTTTATCGCGGAATGGTCGACAGTTGGGTCGTATATGATAGCTCGGGTGAAAAGCTCTCGATAATTGAAAGAAAGCCATGAAGACAAAATCAAAGGCTAGTTCGTCGGATCCTGATATTCGCCGTGAGATGCGTGCACTTCGGCAGGCCGCGCGAGATGCCCGAAGACTATCGAAAGTTACCGGCACACCTTTCATCGTCGTGAAAAATGGCCGTCTCGTGGATTTGAACAAAGGGCGCAAGCGTTCGGCCAAAGCGAAGGAATTGGTAAAACTTCTCAGGCCATTTGGAGCATAAAGCAATCATGAATCGAAAAGCACTCATTGTCTGGGGCGGCTGGGACGGACATCAGCCTAAGGAAGTCGCGGAGATTTTTCGCGGATTGCTTGCCAGGGAGAACTTCGATGTTGAGGTGTCGGACACGCTTGATGCATTCAAGGATGATGCGAAGCTGAAAAAGCTGAATCTCATCGTTCCGGTCTGGACGATGGGAAAGATCACACCGGAGCAGCTCAAGCCGGTTTTGTCGGCTGTTGAGAGTGGAGTTGGGATAGCGGGTTGTCACGGCGGGATGTGCGATTCATTTCGTGAAGCCACCGAATGGCAGTTCATGACCGGCGCTCAATGGGTTTCGCATCCGGGTAATGATGGGGTTGCCTATCGGGTGAAAATGGGGCCGGCTAAAAGCCCGATCACCGAAGGCGTTGCGGATTTTGATATCAAAAGCGAGCAGTATTATCTGCATGTGGACCCGGCCGTGAAAGTTCTGGCGACGACGCGATTTCCGGTTGCCGAAGGGCCGCATGTTAGTAATGGTCCTGTCGATATGCCGGTTGTCTTCACCAAGATGTATGGGAAAGGGCGGGTTTTTTATAATTCGCTGGGTCATCAGGCGAATATTGTTGCGCTGCCGCCGGTGTTGGAGCTGATGCGGCGGGGTTGTTTGTGGGCAGCGAGCTAAAGAACAGGCGTGATATAAATCGGCCGGCACACCTCCGGTGTACCGGCCGACAGAGCCTGCGACTCCTTTCGCATCCTTCCATGATTCGCAGCATGCCGCTTGTAATTTCGCGGCGTTAATTTTGTTTTGCCGGCTCGACAGCGCCTGTCGCCAGCAATTCCTCCAGAAATACCGCCAGCCCGTCGTCGCTGTTTTTGCCGATGACCCTGGCGGCGCATTTCAAAAGATCTTTGTGTGCATTGCCCATGGCCACGCCGAGGCCGGCGCTGCTGACCATGGTGACATCGTTGATGCCGTCACCGATGGCGATGATTTCCTGCGGCTGAACATCATGCCGGCGGGCAATGTGCAAAATTCCCTGCCACTTGCTGACGGAGGGATCGAACACTTCCACAACGCTGACATCGCCGCCCAAAAAGCAATGGCTCATGATGCGTTCGCCGAAAACCTCTTCGAGCTTTGCATGGATCGGGCGGGCAATCTCTGTTGGCGCGACAATGCCGACGCGGATCGTATGCTCGTGGGAAGACCGCGCCAGATCGTTCGCTCGGCGGCTTGTTACTTTTGTATCTTTCAACCATTGCCTGGCGGTGGGGTGCAGCTCGATATCATGGCTGACGATGTAATCCACGCCGGCCGTGGCTGTATCCTGGAGTGCGAGGGCGGCCTCGCCGTGAGACTCGAAAAATTCGCACAAGTTCCGGGCAAGATTTGCATCCATCAGCGTTCGATGCAGCGTGACCCGCTGCCGAGTGTCCATCACCATGGCGCCGCCCACAAAAACCGCCGAGTCATAATGTTCTATCGCGTCGAGCACGGTCTGAGACTCGGTAAAATTTCGTCCGGTCGCGAAGCAGATGAGCAGCCCTGCTCCCAGCGCCTTATGAATCGCGGCCTTGGTTCGGGGCGTCACCTGGCTGCTGGGAGACAGGAGGGTCCCGTCGAGGTCGATGGCGATCATCTTGTACTTCATGACCTCTCCGTTAGTACGTAGCAAGTTGTCCGATAAAGTGCAAAGGTTTACGCAGTTTTCCACAACCTGTGGTGTAATTGGCTTGACGAGTGCCGTATTAGAGGGATTTATCGTTAAGCATGTGCAGCCATGATTTCGGCCTGTCCCTTGGAATTACCAGTAGCTGCGGGGCCCGCGTACTTGCGGACGATCAACAGGGATGTGGCAGTCTGCTGGGCGATTCGTTCCGGCCGAAAGCCGAAAAGCTGCGATTGCATGCCCCATTGCTCTTCCACGCCGATGACGACCAGGTCGTATTCTTTTGCCGCCTGTATGACCGCTTCCACCGGGGACGAATCTTCAATGACTTGAAAATTCACCGGCGTCGGCTGAGTGGGATCTGCAAACGTTTTTTCCACGGTTGCGCGGGCATTCAAAACCGTATCGCTCTCCGAACGGTGCGGCGGCACGACGTGGAGGATGGTCAGGGATGCCTCGCCGTTGCGGGCGACGCGGCCGGCAAGATCGAGAGCCAGGCGGTCATGCTTTCCACCGAGAAATGGGACGAGGATTTTTTTTGCTGACTCGAAATCCCGGTCAACGAATACGGCGACGTCGTTGTCGCTGGCGGTCATGACGCGATGGACGGTTCCGCCGAGGATCGCCTGTCCGAAGACCGGCTTGTGAAACCCCATCAGAATCAGATCGGCGGCGCGGAGACGGGCGAAACGGGCGATATCGCTAGGGACGTCGCGGCTGACGAAGGCGATTGGCTCGACGGCGACATCGAGTTCGCGTGCCATATCCAGCAGCGGGGTTAGCGCTTCATTTCTCTGAACCGGCGTTTCGGCCATGCGGACGGAATAGGGATCGTGATCGGCCAGTCGTTCCAGATGGAGCGCCGATGATTCGCCGGCCGGCATCGAGCGGCGGGGGAGGGGCGAGGAGGGAAGCCATCTTCGCCAACGGGGCTCCGCTGGCAGGAAGAGAAACCGGAATCAGCACGGTGAATGGGCGTCTTTCCGCCTGTTCCCGTGCGGCGGCTTCTTCGCTATCCACCTGCGCTCTTGGGTAGACCAGGTGCAGTATTGGCGTCGTCAGAGCGGTGGTCACGATGGCCATGATGACCATCATCGCGAAGACGGCGTCGGTGATGACGCCGAGGTCGCGGCCGATGTTCAGGATGACAAGTTCCATCAATCCGCGGGTGTTCATGAGAACGCCGATAGCGCCGGCTTCGCGCCAGGAAAGCCCGCATGCTCTTGCCGCGACCGCTGAGCCGCCGAATTTGCCGACGCTGGCCGCCAGAATAATCAGCCCGGTATACATCCAGAGGGACGTATGATTCAGGAGGCCAACCTGTGTCCGAAGCCCTGTGTAAGCGAAGAAGATCGGGAGGAGGAAAACGACCGTGTAATCCTCCAGCTTGTTGGTCAGGGTGCGGACGAAGGCGGTTCCCTTGGGCATGATCGCGCCCATCATGAACGCGCCGAAAAGCGCATGGATGCCGATCAATTCCGTCGCGATGGCCGAGCCGAGCACCAAGATCAGGATGATCGCAAGGAGGTTCTGGCTGAGGTGGTTGCTTCGTTCGAAGACCAGTTCCAGTCGTTTGAGGAATGGCCGGACGACGAAAAGCATGATCACGATGTAAAGGATCGATTTCCCCGCGGTCATGATTCCCGGGCCAACGCCCGCGACCCGGGCCACGGCGATGACGAAGGCCAGCATGCACCAGGCGGTGACGTCATCTACTGCCGCGCAGGTGATGGCGATTGCGCCGATGGGGGTCCGATGCAGATTTCGTTCCGTCAGAATTCTCGCCAGGACAGGGAATGCGGTGATGCTCATCGACGCGCCGAGGAACAGGGCAACCGATGTGAATCGCATCGCCGGGGTCGCGTTGAACAACCTTGGATAGAGAAACAGGGCCAGGAGCGCGCCGATGAAGAACGGGGTCAGGATGCTGGCGTGGCTGATGACCACAGCGGCAGGCCCGCGATTGCGCAACATTTTTGGATCCAGCTCGAGGCCGATGAGGAACAGGAAGAAAATCACGCCGACTTGGCTCAGCGCGTTAAGGTATTGGATGCTTTCTGCGGGGAAGACCTGCTTGAACATTCCCGGGAGGAGTAAGCCAAACAGGCTTGGCCCGAGCATGATCCCCGCGATCATTTCACCCATCACCTGCGGCTGGCGCAGGCGAAGGAACAGAAACCCCATCATCCTGCTGAGGCCCAGGATGAGGCCCGTCTGAACCACCAGTAAGAGGATGAACTGACTTGCCGCCATATGGGTTACTAATGAGTGCTGTGTTCTGAAGGCTTGGCTGGTGGTGGGGTTGGATTCATGTGTTCAAGTCGATACGTTCCGGATTGCGGGCCGTCGAATCCAGTCGGTCCCTGGAAGGTGAATTTTATCGTATCGCTGGGTCCGGAGGCAGCTGCCTCGACGTGCCAGCCGTCGCCGTCAAATTTGAGTGTTTGATTTGCCGTTTTTTCGGCAGATTGTGAGCTTTGCGTCAAAACGACGTCGAAATGCTGTCCGCCATTTTCAGGTGAGAAACGGACAAATTCCCCCGATTGGCTGATGGAAAAGCTTTTCTCTGGTGGCGTAGTCTCTGGTGGCGTGGCCGCATCCTCAAGCGTCCAGCGGCCACCCAGATCGCGCGGGGCGGTTAGAAACGCTGTCCCTAGTTCCAGAATCGTCCAGATGCCAAAGGTGAATACGGCGCAGACTACGAGATAGATCAAGCTTGCGCGGTTCATTCCCAGACGCACTGAACGGCTCCTTTCCCCCACTGTTAACTTAGCAGACCCCACAATTGCTGCCTATGGGGAACCAATCGGGCAGCTAATCTTTTGTGGTGCGCATTTTGCACGGATTGGTATTTGCGGGCAATCGGTATAATTCCGGATAAGGAGAGCCGGCTGATGTTCCACCGCCTGATTGAAAAACAGATTGTTTACAAGGGTAAAAAGGTACAGCTGGAAGTTCATCGCCTGCTCAACGAGGAGACAGAACGGGAATTTCGCCGGGAACTGTGCGTTCATCCGGGGGCGGTGGTTATTTTGCCATTTCTCGCTGACAAGGTCTTGCTCATTCGCAATTATCGTTATGCCGCCCAGCATACGCTGATTGAATTGCCGGCCGGGACTTTGGAAAAAGGAGAAGACCCGATGAACTGCGCGGGTCGGGAACTACTGGAGGAGACGGGATATCTGGCTGGGCGGCTTAAGCCGCTGATCTCCTTTTTTTCTTCTCCGGGAGTTCTGACCGAGAAGTTACATGCCTTTGCTGCCTACGATCTGGAAAAGAAAGTCGCCGCCTTGGAAGAAGACGAGGAGATAGAGATAATGCCGGTGTCGTTTGACGAAGCGATTGAGATGATCCGTACCGCCGAGATCATCGACGCAAAGACGATTGCCACGCTCCTGTTTTTCGACCGATTCCACCGCGACCGCACGTGAAGGGATTGCACGTATGGCCTGGGATGAAAGACCTCATTACCGCGATCGCAGCGGCGCGTCCACCAATCCACTTGTGTGGCTCATCAGCGGCTCGCTGCCGATGTTCCGGATCTTCGGCATCCGCTTTCGCGCAGGCATCGTTGCTGATTTTTATTCTCGCCGTCATCCTGCTCGATTGGGACAAAGCGTTTCCAATCCAGCTTCGCGCTGAGCATGGCGATTTGGACCGGTGCGCTGATCCTGCATGAACTGGGGCATTGTTTTGTCGCCCGAAGATTCGGCGGCGGCCCGGATGAAATTTTGCTCTGGCCGCTTGGCGGTCTGGCGCCGCATGATCCGCCGCATAAGCCGATGCCGACTTTTTTGACGGCTACCGCGGGGCCGGCGATGAATCTATTGCTTTGCGCGGCTCGGCCGCAGGCATTTATTTTTTGACGCCGGTACAAGGCGCGTTTCCGCATTCCGCACACGTGCTCGTGTCGCTGAGCCCACTGCACGGGCCACTTCCGGATTTTCATTGCCGGTGGTCTGATCCGGCATTTTTTTGCTGGGCGATTTTCACGGTGAACTACCGCATTCTGCTGATGAATCTGTTGCCGATCCTCCCGATGGATGGCGGCCACATACTTCAATCTATCTTGTGGACCGCAGTTGGAAATTTCCGTTCGCTGCTCGTGGCCACGACTGCTGGGATTATTGGGGCTGTCGGTGTCGGCATTCTATCCATGGCGTCGCAATACTGGTTCATCGCGGCGTTCATGATTTTCTGCTTGTACGAATCTTATCGCCAGCGATTGATTCTGCGCGAAAATGGTCCGGAAGATTGGCGGGAATCGTTTGATTATAGCCAGAGTCTTTTCGATCCGCCGAGCGAGCCGAAACGACGACGTTTGAGCCGGGGGGCGATTCGCAAGGCGCGCAAGATCGCTCATGCGGAAAAGGCCGCCCGGGACCGGATCGACGCCATTCTGGCGAAGGTTTCGTGCGCGGATTGCCCTCTCTCACCTGGCACGAACGGCGGACGCTTCGCAAAACGACGGAGCAGCACCGCCGGCGGGAATCTGAACTCTCGCAATTCCGATAGGAATATCGGACCTATTCTCGCACTAATATCCCCTCTCGAAATCCGCCTCGAAGAAATGCCGAAGCAGTAGCGGCGGTGTTTCCACGATGAGTCTTGCTACAGAAGAACATTTCACCCAGATCGTCGCCGGGCGGCTTCGCGCCGTTTTCTGGCTTGTGCTGGCGGGGATTGCGCTGGCCGCGTTTTTTGGGACCGTTGGCGATGTGACGGAGAGTCCCGGGACTGATTTACGCTGCCGGGTTGTGGGGGCGCGGGCGATGATGCTGGGGATGGATCCGTACTTCATGCCCGCGAAGACGGATCAGATTCAGACATTACAGGATCCTGATCGGTATGCCGCGGTATGCACGCGCTGCACCTATACCCCGAGCTTGCTTTGTCTTTATATGCCGCTGGCGAAGTTGCCGTATCAGCAGCAGCGATATATCTGGTTTGCCATCGAATGGTGCGCGCTAGCTGGATCAATTTTGTTGTTGCGTGCGATTCTGCCGGGACGGTTGATCAAAAATGTCTTCACCGCGATCGCGATTGTTTTTTTTGCTGGCGGGGTATTCTGGCGTCTTCACCTTGAGCGGGGTCAATATTACGTTTTTATCGGCTTTCTGTTTTCTTTGACGGCTTGGCTTTGCGTTGGAAAGTCCACCATCGGCGGAAATGTGCCGCGCGCGATCACTGGTGGAATGGGATTCCGCTGGGAATTGCCGCGGCGCTGAGGCTGACTCCACTGGCGGCGTTATTGCCGCTGTGGGTGGCCGGGTTTCGCCGGACGGCGGTGGGGGCAACGGTGGTTTTTGGGTTGTGCGTCGGCGGCACGCTGAAGTTTGGCGGTCCGGCACTATGGCAAAGCTATTTTCGCAACGCATCGATTCAATCGCAGTTGCGGCTGGATAGCGATTATCTGAACAGCGAGCGGGCCAAGCTTCCGGTGCTGCCGGCGATGGTGGAGGGAGTGACGTTCAAGCACTGGATCGATATGCCGTGCGCGGATGTGACGCTGGCAATCGATGTTTTGCAGCCGATGGCGGATCGCTTTCATTGGATGCCGGGGCGGGATCGATGGCAACTGATCAGCCGAGTGGGAGCTGGGCTTGTTTGTCTGCTCTTTCCGTTTGCCCTTCGTCGAAGTTCGCTTGGGCCGGCTGAGAAACTCGCGGCGGCTTTCTTGTGCGTTCTGTCGGTCGATTTCTTTCTTCCGACGCGGATTTCGTACGCGGATGTCCTGTTCCTGGCGCCTATTGGCCTGCTGATGCCTTCGATGCTGCAACAGAGCAAGGGATTTATCTGGCTGGCGTTCACAATTTTAGGATTGGTGATCTGCCATGGGCTGTTTTTCACGCCGCTGCCGTTTTCGCTGCTTCGGCCGGTGTTGTTGATGACTGGGCTGCTGGCGTATCTCGCGGTCAGGCGGGCGGATCGACCGGCGGCGGCATCGCCGGCTGAGGTTCTTGATATTCCACAGCCTTATCCTCGGGCCGCGTAAACATGTGCCTTCGTTGACCCAAACCAGTTCTTTGCGAAGAATCCAGTAGAATGGATTTCGCGCTATGAGTTCCGTCATTTATCTGGACAACAACGCTACGACGCGCACCGACCCTCAGGTTGTGGAAGCGATGCTTCCATTTTTGTCCGAGTATTATGCGAATCCTTCGAGCGTGCATCGGTTCGGGCAACTTGCCCGCAAAGCCATTGATGAAGCTCGCCTGTCCGTTGCCGAGTTGATCCATTGCCGCGATGCGGATTTGACGTTTACCAGCGCCGGGACGGAATCGGTTAACACGGCGATTCGCGGAATTCTGGCTGCACGCGCTCCGCGTAAGCGGATCATTATCAGTACAAGCGAGCATTCAGCGACTCGTGAATTGTGCCAGCAGTTGGCCCGGGAGAGGTGCGAGATTTGCCAGATTGGGGTGGATCATGAGGGGCGTCTCGATCTTGCTGCTCTCACAGCTGCATTGAACGAAGAGACCGCGCTCGTTTCTCTGCTTTGGGTCAACAATGAAACCGGGGTGATTTTTCCGATTTCGCAGGTCGCGGAGTTGTGCCGTAATTTGCGCGTTCCGTTTCATGTGGATGGGACGCAGGCGGTTGGGAAAATCCCTGTCGATGTGCAGGCGGCGAATATTGATGCGATGAGTTTCGCGGCCCACAAATTCCATGGGCCGAAAGGCGTTTCCGCGCTGTATGCCCGGCGAGGACTGCGCATGCGGCCGCTTCTCATAGGCGGACCTCAGGAACGGCAGCGCCGCGGCGGGACTGAAAATGTTCCGGGAATCGTTGGTATGGGGAAGGCTGCGCAACTGGCCAAGCAGCATTTGCCGGACATGGCGAAGGTCGCGGAACTTCGCGATCGTTTGGAAAGTGAAATTCTGAAACGAATTCCTGATACATCGGTCAATGGCTGCATCGCGGAATCGCGTTCCCAATACGACGAATATTTCATTTGCGCAGTTGGAAGCTGAGGCGATTCTCTTGCTTCTTAGCGAGCAGGACATTTGCGCCAGCGCCGGGGCGGCTTGCAGCAGCGGGAGTCTCGATCCGTCGCCGGTATTGCAGGCGATGAAGATCGACCCGCGAAAAGCGCATGGAGCGATTCGGTTCAGCCTTTCCCGGATGACGACAATGGATGAAATCGAACGAACACTGGGCGTGCTTCCGAATGTCATTGCCAAGTTACGGAAGGTAATGCCGGCGCGCTGAATTCAATTGTTGTCTGCTAAGGTTCCGGCGGGTACTTGCTCAATTTTCTTTGCAATGACCGCCGGTGGATCTTCAGGATTCGGGCGGTCTGCGAAATATTTCCGCCGCAATCGGTCAAGATTCTTTGGATATGTTCCCACTCCACCCGGGCGAGTGAAGGAACGGTTCCGCGTTCAGTCGTCTTGCGTCCGCTTTTTTCGAATGCCTGCAAAATCTGATCGGCGTCAGCCGGCTTCATCAAATAATCGAGCGCCCCGCGGCGCGTTGCTTCGAGGGCTGTTGCGATGCTGCCGTAGCCGGTCAGCACGACGATCTCCATGTCCGGGTCCATATCGAGCAATTCGCTTACCAGGTCGAGTCCCGACCCGCCGGGCATGCGAAGATCGACCACGGCTCGGCGCGGCTCGGTTCGCAGGGCCAATTCTTTTGCTTCCTCGGACGATGCCGCGCCCCACGCTTCGATATCGTGCGCTTCCAGCGCGGAGACGAGCCGTTCGCGGAACGTGCGATCATCATCGACAACCATCATTCGCATGGGCTTTTCCATCAGCGTGGCAATTCTAATATCGCAAGGGTTCCTTTTCCCAACTCTGATTCCAGCCGCAGGCATCCGCCCAATCTTTCGGCAACCAGACGGACCAAAAATAGCCCTAACCCCATTCCCTTTCCAGGGGGTTTGGTTGTAAAAAATGGCTCTCCCGCCCGCCGCACAATTTCCGGCGGCATTCCCATTCCTTCATCCTTCACTTCAAACACGATTCGCCCGTCCCGTTGATGAATCGACAGCCTGACGCCCTTGCCCGGAGGCGAAGCGTCAATCGCATTATCGACGAGTATTCCCACCGCCTGCTGCACTGCGCGCAGGGGTAATGAGACCTCTCGCATTCCGGCGCGCAGCTGATTTCCAGTCCATCCCCCGCGACCGATTTCATTTCCTGGCCAAGGGCAGCGGCGAAATCGGCTACCGGCATTGGGGTTGGCTTTGGGGATTCGCCGCCGAGGACATCGACGCGCATCCGGCCCAGAATAAACTGGCAGCGATCGACCTCCTGGCGAATCAGCCGCGCATCCTTAGCTAGCTCATCGCCGCGCTCGAGCTTGGCTGATTGTAATTCTAATTCCCGGGCGACTAGTGCGATGGTGCTCAGCGGCGTGTTCAATTCGTGGGCGGCTCCGGCGGCGAGCGTGGTTAGGGATGCGAGTTGCTCATTGCTGCGCTCGCACGCTCGCGGGCGGTTGCCAGTTCTTTTTCGTGGCGTCTGAGCGAGCGCGTCATCCGGCCGACGAAGTAGGCTATGACTGTCGCAACGAGGGCCACGGCGATCCACTGCGCAGTCGACCGCGCTCTTCCTGAAAGCGCCAGTCCTGGCACGGGCCACCAGAAGAGGAGGCCGTAGCATGCTGTCGTGGCCGCCACGACGAGCCAGGACCATCCCTCGGCGAGGGTTACCACCGCCATCGCGACGTGGACGAGATAGAGCACGCAAAACGGATTGGCTTTTCCCCCGGCGCAGAGCAGGAGCGCCGTCAGCAGGCAGACATCAAGCATTAGCACCGCCGGCACGAGCCAGCTTGGAACGCGGCGTTTGGTCCAGGCCTGCAAAATTAAATTGCTGACCCCCGTGACGGCGATGATGCTCCCCATCCCCGACAGCGGCAATTTGATTTGAAGAATTTCGACAGCCGCCAGTGTGGCCAGGCCCTGTCCGGCCAAGGCCCACCAGCGAAGGCTTACGAGCCATTGGAGGACAATCCCGGGCTCTTCCACCATCGGCCCGGAAAGGGACAAGCGTCCGACTGCCATGCGCCCAATCGTCCCATTTTCAGATCGCTTGGCAAGACTTGCTTGTTATGCCCGCTTATGTGGGTTGCTCATATTTTCCGGCATCTTCTTTATCACCCATATGGCTGACCATCGCCCGTCCGCTTGGCCAGAGGGTTACGTAAAACATGAAAGCGACCAGGGCCGGGAGCAAATTCGGCAACAGTGCATGGTCCACGAAACAGCCGAGCATGCTGAAAATTCCGCCGAATTCCAGTGCCGCCCACATGGTCAGCATTCCATAGAGATATGACATGGGAGGAATGGTTTGCCCGGTCCAATATGCTTTGAAGACATGTCCGCGCCAAAAAAATGAAAGGGGCACGACCACGAGCAGATAGGCGGATGCTCCTAAAAACCAATGGTCCTCATTCGCGTGGAGCTTTGCTCCTTCGCCCATTCCCAATGTCCAAACGATCGCGAGGAAAAGAAAGAACGGGATGATTAAGAAGACCACCCAGGTTACCCATGCCAGCCGCAAGGCTGTTCTTACTGAAAGCGATCCGCTTGATCCATCAGGAGTCGCGATATCCGCCATGTGGTTCTCCGGTATGTTTGTCCGCTATGACTATTCTACACCACATCAGCGCGGGCGGAGCGCATAATCGCGAATCAAAATTAAGTTTGTTCGTGACGAAAATCACAAAGGAATTGATAGCGGCTGATGGACAGGTTGACGGTTCAGGAGTAGACCGATCCGATTGGTCGCATGGGATTTCCGGCCACAATCTGGCCTGCTTCAACATTTTTGGTGACGACGCAATTGGCGCCGATGACGGCGTCGCGGGAAATTCGGACGCCTTTCAAGATCATCGCCCCCCGGCCGATCCAGACGTTGTCTTCGATCGTGACGGGAACCGTTTTGCCCGGCTCACGCCGGCGGGTGGCGTCGAGGGTGTGAAAATCAGAATCGTAAATCACCGTGCCGGCTCCGATCAGGCAATGCTTGCCGATGGAGATGGAGCGGCAGGCGATGAATTCGCAGCCGTTCATGATCAGCGTGTTATCGCCGATGCTGAGCAACGAGACTTTCTCCCGCGGCTGGAGAAGGATCGGGGATTGAACCATTCCGGCGGCTGGCCAGCCGAGGATCACTTCCATGCCGATGGATAATGTTCCCTGGCCGTGGAAGTGCACGGGTTGCTTGAAGCGGGCGGAGCGGGAGAGTTCTACGCGGCCTTTTTCGAGGCGGGCCTGAAAAGGAATTGCTGGTCGTCGCCAGCGTTCGGCGAATCGGCGGAATTGGGGATCGAAGGCTTTGCGAATTGCGATGAAGGGTTTTAGGAAAAACCAGAGGGATGCCAAATCTGTGGGGTTTTCGCGTTCCGAGAGGTTGGCGATTGATTCAGTTCCGGTGGTTGGGTCGGTTGTCCCATTGGTTGTTTGGGGGGCAGCCATCGCGAGATTACTACAACAAAATTGGGGGATGAAAGCAAACACCGAAAGAAAAGAATAAAATGCAGTTCGTGGAACCTGTCATCAGCTACACCATCGGTCAACTTGCTCGCGCAGCTCATGTACCAACTTCAACCGCTGCGCGATTATGAACGTCGTGGTCTGTTAAAACCCGATGCACGAACCCAATCGAATTATCGCACTTACTCTGCTCGTGCTGCCGAATGTTTGAAGTTCATTCGAGCGGCACAGGCAACCGGATTCAGCCTAAAAGATATTCGCGAAATGCTGGCGTTAACTTACTCTGATGAAGCGCCATGTGATGAAGTTGCTGCACTCATTCGGCACAGGCTCGACGATGTAAAGCAGCGGCTTCGCGAGTTGAAGCGCATTGACCGCACGCTGTCTGCTGCTCTCAAGTCTTGTTGCAAAGGCGGCCCGGACTGGTGCGATGAAATCGAGCGGTTAAAGAACTGGAAATCTGTCGTTTGTACATCGCCCCGCTCTGCCACACGCAGGCCCTTGACCTTGCACTAAGGTTCAAGCTCTACACTATGCCAACGGTTCGGAGTTTGCCGTCGTGCGATGGCAATCGAACTGCGTCTAAAAACGAGGTTTACCATGAACGGCAATACGTCATGCGCTTTCCTGTTGTCCCGACTAGCCGCCGCATTGTCCGTGTTGTCCTCCGGGACGTCCGTGTCCCGGCAAGTAGATGCAGCATCGCCACGAGGTGGGTTTAGTCTCACCGCGTGGCTTTTATGTCGGAGTCAACATGGCAGATAAACCGTTGATCATGGTGCTTTGCACGGGGAATTCAGCCCGTAGTCAAATCGCTGAAGCGTTTTTACGGAAGTACAAAGGGGATCAATTTACTGTCGCCAGTGCCGGCACACAACCCAAATCCGAAGTACATCCGCTTACTGTACGGGTGATGAATGAAATCGGGATTGACATCAGCGAGCAGCGACCCAAAGACATCAAAGAATTTTTGGACAAAGCGGCCGTTCGTCACATTCTGATTGTCTGTGACAACGCAAATCAGTCGTGCCCGCGAATCTGGCCCGGCTCTTTTTCCCGCACGTTCATGCCCTTTGACGATCCCGCGGCCGTAACCGGGAGCGAAATGAAGCAGCTTGAGGAATTCCGCCGCGTGCGTGACGAAATCTCCGACGCAATGCAAAAATGGATTCCTGAGGCGACGCGGGGGACCGAATGAGACGATACGCGGCTGAAGCGATTGGGACGTTCGGACTGGTGTTTGCCGGAACTGGCGCAATTGTTATCGATGACGTAACGCATGCTGTCACGCATGTCGGCGTTGCACTCACCTTCGGACTTGTTGTTATGGCGATGATTTATGCAATTGGCGATGTGTCGGGCGTCATTTGAACCCGGCAGTCACCATTGGTTTTTGGCTGTCACGCCGTCTGCCGGGCCGGGATGTCGGGCCGTATATCTTTGCACAACTCATCGGCGCGTTTGTCGCCAGCGTGGCGTTACTGGCGATGTTCGGCAATCGCGCAACATTGGGCACGACCATCCCAGCCGGTTCAGCGTGGCAATCATTTGCCCTGGAGGCCGTGCTGACGGGATTGCTTATGTTCGTTATTTTAAATGTGTCTACGGGTCCGAAGGAAGCAGGTGTTATGGCGGGGATCGCCGTCGGGGGTGTGATCGGACTTGAAGCGATGTTCGCCGGTCCTATATGCGGAGCGTCGATGAATCCCGCGCGATCTTCTTGCCCCCGCAGTTGTATCCGGTCATTTAACTTCGCTCTGGGTATATCTAATCGCGCCAATTTTGGGGGCTTCTTTTGCTGTTCCATGCTGGCGGTTCATTCGGCCTGACAGAATGTGATTTCGTGAGTAATCGAGGGCCGCCGCTTGTAGATGAAATTGTTTTGGCGCATGAAAAAAGCCCGGAAAAACCGGGCTTTTCAGTACCCCCAAGGGGAGTCGAACCCCTGTTCTCTGGCTGAGAACCAGATGTCCTGGGCCACTAGACGATGGGGGCCAGATTCAGATCAAATTCCAGGACGTGCTTCATCCTACGCGCGGGGAATCGGGCGTCAATAAATGGGTCTCTCAATCTGTTTTTGGGTTACTTGCGGATCTCGAACAGAATGTGGCGAAGTTCGGGGAGGATCAGTTTTGTCATGGCCAGTTCAACGGCCGCGGTGCTGCCCGGCATGGCGAAGAGGGCTTTTTTCCTGGCGATTCCTGCTACCGCCCGGCTCAGCATGGCGCCGCTGCCGATTTCCTGCCAGCTTAGCATTCGGAATAGTTCGCCGAAGCCTGAGAGATGGGTTTCGATTGCGGATTCGATGACTCCGATCGCCTGATCGCGTTGGCTTATGCCGGTTCCGCCGGTGGTTAGGATCGCGTCGATTTCTTCCAGACCCAGCAATTCTTCTAAAACAGGGCGCAAGCTTTCGGCATCGTCTCGAATGACTCGATGTTCGTTGGCAGGGTGGCCATCGGCTGTTAGCAATTGGGCGATGCGCTTTCCGCTTAGGTCATCGTGGATCGTTCGCGTATCGCTTAACGTCACGATGGCGCATCGTGCTTTGATCGATTTGGCGCTGTTGCGATGTTCCTGATAGCTCATTGCTTGGCTCAAAAAATTTTACCGCGGAGGCCGCGGAGAAAGACACGGAGAAGATTTTTAGCCACAGATATAAATCAGATTCACATGCTCTGTCTCGATCCTAGCATAATGTGCATTAAAGATATTTGCGCGATGACGCGACTATTGCTACACCATGCAGGATGGAAACCTGTAAATCGCCACGGACGGTGCTGAATGCCGCGTACGCGTTGGCAACGGCCTGTCTTAAGAGGGACCGCTCCAAGTTCAGCCGCAAGGATTTTACCGATGCCCAGCTTTTCGCCTGTCTGGTGCTGCGGGAGCATCAAAAAAAGAGCTATCGCGGGCTGGTGGCGCTCCTGCGGGATGTTCCGCAGTGGTGCTCTGACATCGGCCTGACCAAAGTGCCCGACCACAACACATTTTGCCGTGCCTTTCATCGATTGGTCAAGCCGCGAATGATCGAGACGATGCTGAACCTGTCGGTGCGGGCGGCCCAACAGGCGTATCGCCAACAGACGCGTCGCAGCCGAAAAAAAAGAGGCCCGCGTCATGACCGGTTTGCGGCGTTGGACTCGAGCATGTTCGAATCGCATCACGTGAGCCGGTATTTTGACAACCGGCGACATCAAAGCCGCCTCAAGGCCCGCGGGAAATCCACATCGGCCCAGGCAAATCGCCGGCGATCCAAAACCGCCAGACGGCTGCCCAAGCTCTCCCTGGCGGTGCATGCCGCATCGCATCTGATTCTCGCGGCGCGGGCCACGACCGGCTTGGGCAACGATCATCCCCACTTCATCCCATTGCTGAAACGTGCCGCGTCACGCATGAGCCTGAGTCTGGTGGTGGCGGACGCGGGATACGATTCGGAATCCAACCATCAGGCGGCACGGCGGGATCTGAAGATTCGTTCGTTGATCCCGGCGACGTGCGGACGGCCGGGAAAGCCGAGAGGATATTATCGCCGCCTTATGCGACGACGGCTGCAACGGAACCCGGACAAAAAGCATTACGGACAACGCTGGCAGGTTGAGACGGTCAATAGCATGGTAAAGCGGAACCTGGGTTCAGCGTGTCGGTCGCGGACGGCGTGGGGCCGTAAGAGAGACCTGCTTTTGCGTGTAATCACCCACAACCTCATGATCGTCGCGAATCTATGAGCGTTGAGACAGAGCAAGATGCACACAGATAAATGCCAAAGATGAATGGTCTTCATCTGTGTGCATCCGATTTTCATCTGTGGCAAATATGCATTTCTTTACTTCGTTGGCGATCCGTGCTGGACGAAAATCATCTCTCCTTTGTCTTTTGTGATATCGATATCTGTTGGTCCCGGATCCAGCGGTATGTCGATTCGGTCGGGGCTTCCTCGGTGAAGGGTCAGGATCATATTGAGGTCTGATGCGCGATAGACGCGCAGCACGGCTACGTCATCTTTGGCGATATGGCCCTTGAGTGTGGTGTGGCCGGTGTCGCCCGGATCGATGGCTACGCCGCCTACGTGCTGTGATTCGGTTGTTGCAACCGCCATTTGCTCGGGTGATGCCCAGCCGGGTTCTGTTTCGTCATTCGCAGCCAATTTTTCCTTGGTCATCCAGACAGTGATCGGATCGGAGAGTTTGTTCGTCACCGTCACGTCAAATGTTTGTGAGCTGGAGCAGCCCACCGCAAATAATCCCATCAATAAAACGCCAGAGCGAAATAATAGTCGGTTCATGGCGAGGCATGATAGCCGCTGCTTCCCCATGCGCACAGTCTCATTGGGATGTTGGTTGGCTCGGCGGCGTCGAAAGCGGATTTCAGGGCTTCCACATTTGCGTAAGGGCCTGGCCGGATCGACCGGGCTGGGAGGTTCAAATCCAATTGCTCGCTGTTGAACGGCCAGGGGTCGAGGCGGATGACGCCATTTTCTTCCCGGCTCATTCGTGCGCCGATCGGGCCTTCGCCTGGGCGCGGGTAGATCACCTCGATTCTTGCAAAGACCAGGCGGTCAAAGCAGAGGTTGAGGCTGAGTTGATCGAGGAATTCGAGCAAAAAGAAATTAGAGCGGAGCAAATCTTCCTCCGGAGAGCGGCCGGGTTCGGCTAAGCCGCCGCGGAGGGGAAGATCGATCCGCATCCCGAGCCGATCGCGGAGCGACTCCTGTAATTCGATTTGCCGATGCACAAATCGCCGGAGGCGGAAGGCCTGTTGGCGGGAGATTTCATCGGAACCTTCCGGCTCGCGCATGCTGGCGCGGTTTGCCAGGGCCATGGTGTGGAGGCTAACGAGCAATCCGGTGTATGGATGTTTGGCGACGACCTGATCGACCGATTTTCCCCAGGCGTCGAGGGCCGTGGCGATCTCAGCTTCGAAGACGTGGGAGGGGAGGCCCCGGTCGTTGAGAACGGGCCAGAGGTCATGCGTGACCCAGCCGCAGTCATGTTCGGCGATGGCTGCTACTGTTGCGTCGAATGGCAGCGGAGAGGCGAAGAGTGCGTTGCCCAATTGGCGGGCCATCTGGCCGGAAAGCTGGGCGTGGTCGTGCTGATTGATGAGAATGAGGCCTCCGGCCGTATCGCGTCGGATCATGGCCCCAGCATAGCGGGATTTAAGCGGATTTTGCGCGTTTTCGGACTGGAAAATCGTTGGGGTTGGGGTTACATACGAATTAAGGATTTCGCCAAAAGGCCAAGGATGGCTCAACTCACCAGCAACTTATCCGCCGATTCAATTGACTCGCCAGAAGGCTTGATTGTTGCGCAGCGGCATCTTTTGCCGATAAGCGTCGGCCGACTACCGGTAGGGAGATCGACCATGACGGAATCCAGAGAGGCAGAATCCCGTTCACGAGCGGTGTCTTTTGTGACGCGCGGGCTGATTCTTGTCATGGCATTGCTGGGCGGCTGCCAGATGGAATCGGATGCGGATTTGCCACCGGTGCGGCTTGCGCCGCCGGTTGTGCTTGCTCCGCAGCCCGCTCCATATCGTCCGGCCCCGGTTGCGGGTTTGCCGCCGAGGGCGATGCCGGCGCCTCAGCCCGCGGCCAGCCGATTTGCACCTGAAGCCAGTTCGGGCGTCCCTTCATCCTGGGTACCGAAGGTTCCGGCCAACCATTGGACCTGGATCATCATCCATCACAGCGACAGCTCTTACGGATCGGCTGCAATCATTGATAAATGGCATCGTGATCGCGGCTTTGACGAGCTTGGGTACCATTTTGTCATCGGCAACGGTACGAACAGCGGAGATGGGCAGATTGAAGTCGGGCCGCGCTGGACCAAGCAGAAGTGGGGGGCTCACGATAATGCGCTCGACAACCGGTATAACACGAGCGGCATCGGCATCTGTCTTGTCGGCAATTTCAACGATACGCGGCCGACGCCGAAGCAGTTGCATTCTCTGGTTCGGCTCGTTGTTTATCTGATGCGAAAATACGACATTCCCGCTGATCGCATTCTTGGTCATGGGGAGACGAAAGTAACGCAGTGTCCGGGGCGATATCTCAATGTGGCGTCGATCCGCGATCAGGCGGAGCGTCTGGTCGCAGAAGGGAAAACGTCCATCGCGGCCGGTCAGTACGCGGACGAGCGATAGCCCTTCGTCTTCACCCTCAAAACTTAATTTAACCGCGCAAAATCCATCGCAGGACGGCGGCATAATTTGCGCCTTTTCCCTGCATGAGAATGCCAACCCGGAAGATTCGCCCGGCGGCCCAGATGAATGCAATGGTCGCCGCCAGCGCCGAAGCCGCCGCGACGATTGGCTGCCACATGGGGACGCCCGGCGGAATCGTCAGCCGCATGACCATGATTGTTGGGGCGGACATGGGGAAGAAGGATAACGTCATCCCCACCGCGCCCGAGGGGTTTTGGAGCACGGGGCCTAGAACGAACATCGGCAGGGCGATCAACAGCATCACCGGCATGATGAAACTCTGGATTTCCTTGATATTCGAGCAAGCTGCGCCGGCGGCGGCGAATAGCGAGCCGTACATGAATGTGCCGACGATGGTGAAGAAGAAAAACCAGGCGATCGAGGAGCCGGAGACATAGCGGGACATTCCAAATGAATGCGCGAGATAGAACGCGCCGCCGAAGAAAATCGCCGCCAGCGTGAGCGATACGCCCACGCCGCCCAGGAGTTTTCCGAACATCAACTCGAACGGCGTCACGCTGCCGAGCAACACCTCGGCGATGCGGAGTTGCTTTTCCTCCACGACGTTCGCGGCGATCGGGCTGGTTCCGATCAACGTGACGATGAATATCAGCATGATCATCACGATAGGAATGGCGATATTGACGATCTGGCCCGATTGCGGACTGAAATTTGATTTTCCCGTCATTGCTCTCGGCGAGTCCGCCTTCCACGACGTATGGGGGCCAGAGGCAGGGGCTTAAGTTTTTTATATTCCGCGCCGGCGTTGGCGATTCTTTTTTGGATGACGGCGGACGGCAAGCGCGCTGCGCAGCAGGGAAAGAAAATCCTGATAGGTGGGGCGATTGGTGGAATAACGGATTGTCGCCGCGTCATCTCCGCCGGCTTTGGCGGGCCTCAGAACCGTCCGGGCCGATTTCCACAAAAGCCAGCAATTCGCCAGCGCGGACGCGATCGGAGAGGCTCAGGCGCTGGCGGTCCAGAGCCGCCGTGTCGCTCCAATCGACCGGCGGTGCTTGTTCCAGAACGAATCTTCCTCGCACTTGCCGGCCTGAGGCGTCGGAAATGTCGTGCTCGTTATGCCATTGCACCGCATCGGCGATCGTGCCGTAAAGAGAGGCGCCGGGCGAACAATCCATCACGGCGATGTGGTAGGTCGGTTGTGTCGCCGATTTTCTGCCCGAGCTTTTTGTGCGATCACTCCGCCGCTCATCAAGATCGGCAGAAGCACGATGGATGATGATGAAGGATTTGCTTTGCACGGCGGCGAAATATTCGCGGGAGGCGATGATACGCGTCTTGCGGATGTTCATGATTCACCCCCACCGGCGATTTGTAGGAAAATATCCTTCAGGCTGGGGCGCGTCGAGTTCGAAATGCTCGACTTTCCCGCGTTGCATCAGCAGTTCCAGAATCCGCTGGCGATTGATGCCGGGCGAGAGGCCAAGTTCCTGCATATTTCCCAGGTCGGTTACTTTGGTGACGCCGGGCAGATTGGTTAGTTGGCGGTTGGATCCGTTTGGCCAATCGATCCGCACGCGCAGAACGTCGCGGCCGTGTTCCTGCTGAATCTGTTGCAGTGTTCCATCGAGTACCTTGTGCCCCTTGTAAATCATCATGATCCAGTCGCAAAGCGTCTCGGCGGTGAGCATGTCGTGCGTGGAGAAAAGAACCGTTGTTCCCGCCCGCACCAGTTCCAGCAGAATCTCCCGGACCACTTCCGCGTTGATCGGGTCCAGGCCGCTGAAAGGTTCGTCCAGCAGCAGCAGTTGCGGCTGGGCGATCACCGTCGCGATGAACTGCACCTTTTGGCTCATTCCCTTGGAGAGTGCTTCGACTTTGCGATCGGCCCAGTCGGAAAGCTGCATTCGCTCCAGCCAACGATTGATTTCGGCGCGCGAGGCATCGTGACCTTTGAGTTGCGAGAAGAAAGCGAAGCAATTCGACGACTTTCATCTGCCGGTAGAGCCCTCGCTCTTCCGGCAGATAGCCGACGCGATCATTGGCGGCGGTTCGACGTTTGCTCGCCAAGCACGGCGATTCTGCCCCGGTCGGCGTGGATGATGTGCATGATCATCCGCAGGGTGGTTGTTTTGCCTGAGCCGTTGGGGCCGATGAATCCGTAAATGCTTCCCACCGGCACGCGCAGCGACAGATCGCCGACGGCGGTATGGGCGCCGAACGTCTTGGTCACATTCTCCATCTCAATGGCGTGCATTGTCCGTTTCCTGATTCACGACCTTTACGTTGGATATAAACACCCGGCCGTGGGTGAAAGGTAACATAATTTGGGTATGGCCAGGATCTGATGTGGATGGCTTTTATCGGCGGGTGAGGGTTGGAGTCAAATCCTTCATCGCCTTGGAGAATCCGAGATGGAGGTGTTCGGTTAGCCCGGCTTGTCTTTCATTGCCCCAGAAGGGTGTCATGTTGACATCGACCACGCAGAACTCCCCCTCGTGGCTTTCCACAATATCGATCGCGCCGTAGTCGAGTTGGAAGCGATGCAGGAAGATACCGGCTGTCTGCAAGAGGCGCGGCGGAAGCTTGGTTGTGGCGTGTGAATCTGAATATATCCGCTCACCTTCGCGCCACAGCCGATGGTTATGACGGCGAATTGGTCCGGCCATTCGTTTCACGTGTGCGTCGGTATAGGCTTCGGAAATAACAATGGCGTTGGCCGCGGCGTAAACTCGGAAGAATCGATCTTGTGAATTTTTTATGTATCGTTCAACAACCAACGTTTTGTCGTCCCAGGTTTCAGGGGCGAGATCGCCGCGGTGGGTGACGAAGTAATCTTCCGGGCGTTTCATTGGCCCTGGGTGGGCTGTTAAATCGAACAGGGCTTTTTGGGGTGGTGAAAGCAACTGTTCTCTTGATCCGCCGGAATTCAGATCGGTTTTTACGATGAGGAGTTCATCACGGGATCCGCTACGCGGTGCCGTGACAGTTGGCAGGCCGAAATCGCGGCAACGGGATTGAATCGTTCGCTTTCGAATGTCCTGGGGAAGAGAGTTAAGGACACGGACATTTCGCTCTGAGAGAACACCGATGAATTCCTGTGCATCCGCGATGAACGGCGACATGACGCTGATATCGAGATGGACCAGCAGCAATTTGGTTTTAGCGGGCAGGCGGGCTGCAACCTGATGCGGGCTCTCATTGAAATTTGCGGGGATACGCCGGGCCGTGGACCAGGCGGAAAGAATGAGGAACTCGCGCCAGTCGGACCAGTCGTAAACGCAAAAGGTATTGGATTTCCACACGGTATTGCCTACGTGCGAGCCAGGTCTGCGATTGACGATGCCATTAACAGTTTTACGCTGCCGCCAATTTCAAAGGATTCCAGAGGCTCGTTGTAGGTGACGGTCAGTTGTTCACCTGACGCAAACTGGACGATGTGGGGATGCGTTTTATTCCCTGATTTTCCCAGGGCGGCAACAATTGCTGCCGCGCCAGTACCGCACGAGGCGGTTTCGCCGACGCTGCGCTCGAATATTCGAACGCGAAAATGAAATGGGCTGGTTTGACGCACCAGATTGAAATTGATCGGCTCGGGGCCGTTCGAGGAGGCGATGGCTTCTTTGATAACATCGTTGGGCCACTCGCGGTCTAAAACCCGAATTCGATGCGGCGTGCCGGCATCGACAATGATATCGCCGTTTTTCATTTTTTGCAGGATTCGGACGGCATGAGCCGGGATCATCACCGAACCGTGATTCGCGTCTAATTTGCGGCTGAGATAATGCCCGTGAGGAGTTTCGATGGAAACTCGATCAATCCGGTCTGACTCGTTGGAAATGAAATGTGCCGCGCATCGGATGGCATTGCCGCACATATTTTCGGTGGTTCCATCGCGATTCCAAAACAAGGCGCGGACGCTGCGGAGAGCCATAGAGAATGGCCGTCATCTCCTGGCCGAAGTCGAATCGTTGCAAGAGTTCACGACCGGTAACCCTTAATTGATCGAAATGGGTTTGACCGTCGGAATCCCCGCCATCGAGCCAGAGAATCTTGTTTCCCGCCGCATCGTAAAGATGGCACGACCGCACTGTAATTGTATCGGACAAGGGACTTAGCAGCGTAAGGCGTGACTGGCTGAAGCGATGGGAATGGATTGTCGGACGTTCCTGTCACTTCGTTTTTACGACCAGAAGCGTCACGCTGCCGGATGAATTGTCCTGGGCGGGGGTAAACTGCGGATTGGTCACGTGAATTCTGTCGGGAGACAGCTTCTTGCCGCCGAGGAGGAGGAGATAGTCGCGCACGGCGTCAAGCCTGGCTTTGGCGATAGCAAGACTCGCGCTGCGCGTACGGCGCAGGGCCTGGCGATCGGAGCCGACTTTCAGGAAATCGTAGATGTGATCCAGCGCGTCATCGTTGTCGGCCAGTTGGCGGTTGATGGTGCGCAATCTTTCGACGGCTCGAGCGGCATCATCAGCGGCGTCGGAAGCTAAGAGCGCACGCACATCGCTGGCGGCGATCGATCGAGCGGATAAAAGCGCCGTCCGGCGGCGGCTCAATGAGCCGGCCAGGGCCAGAGCATCGTCCGCGGATGGATTAACGCGCTCGGCGGCGAGAGCGATGTCGGCGTTGCCAAGATCGTGCCGGAGCGCGACCTGAAGAGAGCTGTCATCCTGCAAACGCAAAACCAGCGCTTGCAGGCCGAACATTTGCTCGGGACTCAGGCCGGAATATGCGGGAGGAAATGAGACGACGAGTGGCGGCTGCTTATCTTTACCGGTTCCTCCAAAGCCGACAAGATTGGCAAGCTTGAGCGGCGAAGTAGCAATCGCGGTGGCAATGATCTGGGCCATCGCCCCAACGCCGGACGCGACGATTGAAGCGCTATCAACTTTCCCGTGCTGAATGGGAATATTGAGGGGAATCGTAATGGATCCGTCCTGATCCTGAAGAGCGGCAATTACAATATCGAGGGAGGCGGGAAGCTTGAGCGTTCGGGTGATGATTCCATCGGGCGGCTCTGAGAGAGAGAGATCGGTCAGGACAAGCCGCGTGCTGGTATCGACCGATCCATCGCCGGGGAAACGCATATCGACGTCGCCGTCGAATGTGCCGCCGCCGAGCTTGAGTTTTTCCTGCTGGGCGAGGCCATGAAGGCTCACGAGCTCGAAGCCATTGACTGATGCTTTGGCCCAGCCCTTGGGATTGGGGTAGAGCGAGACTTCTCCGTTGCTGGTGATCTGGGAGAAAAGTTCACGCTCCTGCAATTGAGCGAGGCCATTTTGAAGCGAGGGGAGGGGGACTTTGGCGGAGTTGATCAGCACGCTGAAGCGGATCGGGATTTCCTGAGTAGCGGCCTGATTGGAAAGCCCCTGGACTTCGACGTCCAGCCCGTTGATGGGGGCGAGGAGCGGAGGATTTGTCGTTTGATCCTCGTAACGGAAATCCATTCCGCTGATGAGGAGGCGATCGATCTTTATGACTGATGAAGGTGGAGTTGCCGTTGCGACTGCGGGTAGACTTGGCGGAGAGATGCTTGGGGCCGGGGCTGCGGCGGGTTTTGTCGCGGGGGGTGGGGGAGTTTTAATCGTCAGGCCGAGCGCGTGAATTCCATCTTTGTCGCGCACCACCTGGCCGGCAATGTTGTCGATTTCAAATTCGCGCAGCTCAATGCCGGCGGAATTCGGCTTGAGGATGATTCCGTCGGAGCGAATTTCTCCGACGCCGGCGAGTACGGGGCCGCTGGGGTCGGCGCGGAAGTTGGCATCCTTCAGATCGAAATCGAGCTTGCCGCCGTATTGCAATCCGAAATCGGTGGGTTCCACTGTTTGAAGTTTTAACGCGGCGGTCAACGATGCAGTGAATTGGCCGGATTTTAACTCGCTGGGATCGATACGCGCGGCGAGTTTTGGATCGAGTTTGGTCAGCCCAT
The DNA here is from genome assembly GCA_963773725.1 of uncultured Phycisphaerales bacterium. Lineage (GTDB taxonomy): Bacteria > Planctomycetota > Phycisphaerae > Tepidisphaerales > Tepidisphaeraceae > PALSA-1353. The sequence continues at coordinate 1,217,858 of CAVZCA010000002.1, read as the reverse complement.
TCCCATGAATGCCAGTCAGCGCGATGTCCACTGCGAGCGTCTTTTGCCGGGAGAAGGGGACGGCGTGAACGTCGATTTTGAGCAGGTCGGCCAGCGGATCGAGGCGGCCCGTCAATTCCAAATTCGTGGGCAGATTGGCTTCGGTGTCTCGGCCGAGCCAGGCGATTTTGCTGGTGTTGTGGAGGTGCAAATCAGAAACCACGAATGGCGCGGCGTGATCGAGCGTGTCATCGCTGAAAGTGATTTTCCGGACACCCAGATTGAGGGACTGGAGCAGAACCAACGGGAATCGACCCCGCCTTTGGACGATCTGGGAAAGGGTGTTTACTTGTGGGGTGGGGATTATCGCGGCGGGTGCGCGATGTTGGCTGGTCGCCGCCGGAGCAGGGGGATTGTCCGCCGGCTTGGATTGTAATTCCAGACCCAATACATCCATTCCGGTTGGCGTTTTGTGAAGACCGACATCGAGGCCCTTGAGAGTCACATCATCGAGTGCGATCAATTTTGCGTCAGGATCGAGGCGCGAAATTTTAATGTGAAATGAATCGAAGTCGAGCAGCGACGATTTTGCTTCGCCATCGCGCAGGTCGAGGCCTGCAACGGTCAATTCGACCGCTTTGCCTCCGCGCGGATTTTTTATCGTCGAAAAATCGATGGAGGTGCGGAACCGGCCATCCTGCATAGTTGCTTTCATGCCGGGCGGAAGATAGGCCTGGGCGGGCCCAGCGCGGATGCCGTGGGCTGATACGTTCAGTGCGATTGTCTGGTCATCGGGGGAGATTGTGAGAGCGCCTTCGGCGGCCAACTCATCGAGCGAGCCGCTGATTGACGTGTTCATGCGAATTGATGCGGAATGCGCGTTGGGACCAAATTGGAAATCGTTGAGGTCGAGATTCGAACTGGCAACTGTATCGACAGCTGGGTGAACGGACTGATCAACCCATTCAACGGCTGCGTCGCGCACCCTGATCGTTTTGATATTGGCGACAAATGGTGTTTGCGGAGAGGGGGGCGGGTCTGCTGTGACGGCTTGGGGTGGAGTATCAGGTTGCGGCGGTTTTCCGATGAAATGGAGGCCGGCCATTTCCAGCGTTCCGTCGGCATCGCGCGTGCGCCATGTGTGGCGAGCCAATTTGGATCGCGTCTAGGTTCAACTCGCCAGGTCGGAAGCGGAGGCCGTCCACTTGCAGAGATTTAAGAGATGCCAGGGATTGATCGCCGTCGTTGAATTTCCAATCGCTGCCGGATAGCGAAATCGCCAGGCCTTCGTGCGAATTGTCTAAATTCAATCTTGTGTGAAGCTGAAGCGAACCGTTTTTCAGCGTTGGTTCAGCTCCCGACATTTTGAGATAGGGAGAGAGCGCTTCGTCGTGAATGCCGTTGCCGCGCACGTCGAATTCGATGCTGGTTTGGCGAGACCAGGAAGTGACGGTTCCGTCGAGTGACAAGTCAGAGGCGACACCAGGGACGGCGAGCGATGCGTGGATCTTGCCGTGTTTTGTGGAAGGTGCGTCGCCGTGTGGATAGATGGCAAAATTCTCAACGTCGATGCCGGCGTTCGAGAGAGCCAGTGTGGCCGCGGGTTGGACGGCGCTGTCCGTCATGGCTACGTGAATATTCTTCCAGGAGAAATGATCGATTTCGATATTTGGCGGCGGCGGGGATGGTGCGGATTCGGTTGATAGCGGCGGCGCGGCGGAAGCAACACTGCCTGTCGGGCGGGTTGTGGTTTTGAATCCGAGGAGGTGAAGATCGCCGGCTTTGTCACGCTGGAGATTCACGTCGGGACCGGAGATGTCGATGGCGGAGACGTGGATGGTGTTGGCAATTGGGTCGAGGCTCGCGCCGGTGATGTTTGCGTTGGAGATTTCCAGAAGCTGCCGGCCATCGGCGAGCTTGAGATTACTTAGATGCGCGGCGGCGGTGACTTTGCCGTTGCTGCCGGACGTAAGGGATCCGTCCGCGCCCAGGCTGAAGGTTCCATCGTGCCATTCTGATTCCAAGCCCGCGGCTTTGAGGTATGGCTCAATCACGTTTGGGGCGATTCCCGTCATCTCCGCAGTGAGCTTGAACGGTTTGTTCGATGCAAACGGCTCGACTTGGCCGGAGAATTTGATTGTTCGAATCAAATCAGGTGCGGAGATGTCGGCGGCAAATTTGACCGGGGCGTCCGGATGATCGGGATCGCAGACAAAATTCTCAGCGGCGAGGCGTTTCAGGTCGATGCCCATGACCACTGGCGGAGACATGGAGGCATCGGCGAAGCCGGCATGCACATCTTCCAGCGCGAATTGCTGTAGGCTCCAGCGGAAAATTGACGCGGGAGCAGGGGGTGATGTTGGCGGCGGTGGAGATGCGGGCGCTGCGACGGGTGGAGGTGTTAATGGGGAAAGCTCCAGGCCCAGCGCGCCGAGATTTCCATCCGCGGCGCGGACGGCGCTGATGCGGACGCCGCTGACGGTCAGTTTTCCCAGCTTTGCCGATCCGGGGGCGAGCGACTGAACATCGAGCGACAGATGATCCATGGCCGCGGCGGTTTGGCCGTCGCAGGTGATTTGCGCATCTTTGAGATTAAACGCGGCCTGCAAGCCGTCGCGGGGATCGGGAGCGACAGAGGCATTCAATGAACCGTTCATGGAGGCAGAGATCACATCCGCAGTGGGACGAAGGCCGATGAGGGCGAGATATCCTGCCGCCGGTTTGGGGTGCAGCCCGCGCATCAGCACCTCCAGCGAGGCGGTCAGTGTTTTGCCGTCTGAATTGCCTCGGCCGGTGATTTGTAGGGAATCCAGCAGCGGATCGGAATCAAAATCCAATTCAAATCGCGTCGGCTGGCCCGGTGTGCCTAAGTTCGACAAGCGAAAATCCATAGCCAGGCGGGCCTCCAATTCGGGCTTAACGAATTGATCGTGAAATCGGGCTCGCACGTGTTGCAGGCGCAAAGCATCGACGCGGAGCGGCGCTTCGAGGTCGAATGGCCGCGTGGTCGCTGTTGAGGCAGGCACGGGCTTGGATGGAGATGAGGATGAGGAGGCGAACCTTTCGAGCAGCGGGATTCGCCCGTCGGCGGTGCGCTCAACGGTCAAATCCACACCATCGGCCGCCACGCGATAGACGACAAGCCGGCCTTTGAGCAGGTTATAGATTGAGATGTCGCCCTGGCAATAGTCGGCGTGAAAGATCGGCTCATCACCCGGTTTTGGCGCGAGGTCCAGATTCCAGATCGCGGCGTTTCCGCCGATGAGATTGATGTCCAGGCGGTCGTAGCTGCAAGTCAGATTGTAAGTTTTCGCGACCTTGTTGAGCACTGACGGCAGGAGAGCAGAGAGGAGAAAGCGGACGATGAATGTCATGCAGATAAACACCACCAGCGCGATAATGATTCGCCGCCGCCAGCGACGATTTTTCCTGGGAGACGGAATTGCTGGGTCGGGCGTGGTCATGGTGCGCCTCCAGCGGGAAGGGTGGTGGGACCCGCGTCGAGTGCCTTATCGAGGGCGATTCTCCGCTGGCGCGGCGGGGCAAGTGGATCGAAACCGGCTGGGGCGATGTTGTGGGATTGAAGCCACTGATACGCACGCATGCGGGAGGCGGGGGAGCTGTCTTCGAGATAGATATAGTTTTCCGCGATGAGGCGGTGGAGCAAACCCTGCTGGCTGCTGGCTCCGCGCATGATCGCATCGACCGATGCGGCATGACGGCCGGGCTCGCCCATGTGCAATGTTAAGACGGCAAATAATTCAGCGGGCAGTGTTGCGGCGGAGAGTTTTGGCTGCATCGCCGCGATGGCGGATCGATCCATGATCCAGGCGAACTGATCGATATTCAGATCATTCAGGGCGACAGGAGCGCTGGTTTGAATCTCTTTGGATATCTGCTCGAGCAAAGCGTCGTCGCAGACTGAAGCGACATCCAGGCAAATCTTCGCACCGCTCTGGCTGGCGAGAAAAACAAGACCTGCCCGGCGGCGATCGGGATCGTCAAGCGAATCGAGCCCGCGCTTGAGGCCTTCGGTCCAGATCGGCGCGCTGGAATGCTCCGCATCGGGTGATTGCAGATCAAGCTTGCAGCGGTAGACGGCTTTGGCGAAGTCAGCGTTAGCGGTAGCGGGAGCAATCGTGATCACCACTGCGGCGGCCTGACTGGGTGGGCCGGTGAAATTGAATGGAACGATGACGAGCAGCGTTGTTGGATATCGCTCGATGGAATGTTCCAGAACGGCGGTTTCCAGTTGGAAAATCTTTGGGGTTGCGTCAGCGGATGACGATTTTCCGTTGGGCTGATCATCCTCCACGCTCACGGCGATTTGCAGCTTTTCGCTACGCGCCCTCGGGATGCGGGAGGCGGGCGACGGAGATTTCGAGGAATCGGAGTTCTGGGCGGATGAGAGTTTGATCGGTCAATCCGCCGCCGTCGATTGCGCGGAATGAAACGGTAACGCCGCGCGGTAAAGCAGCCTGCGACTCTCCCAAATTTGCCCGGCGTCCCGAACCCATGAATTGCTGCGTCAATTGATCATTCGTTGAATTGGCCCAGACGATGCGCGCGTTTGAAGTGAGACTGCCGGACGGCAGGATTGCGGCTCCGCCCTGCGTAGCGGTGATCAGACGGGCGTTTGACGCGAGGAGCGGAAGATTATTTCCCTTGAATTGCTCGATCGCGAACCAGGTTGCGTGCAAATCAATCGCATCGGTAAACGAAATGTCCGCGATATTTCCCGTTCGCGGTCCGGAAAGGGGTGTTCCGATGTAATGCGTCGTGGACGTCTGGGCGAGTGGAATCTCGAACGGCGGCGGCGCTTGGCGAGACGAGGCACACCCAGCCAGCGACATGATCCAGATGAGGATGCATGTGGCGCGCAGACGAGCGATAAGGCGATCTTTCCCGGATTGGGCGGTGCAGGCGGCCATGGGGCTTCCCCAATTATTCTCCATTCAGGATAGTCCGCAAGCGAACACTCTCTGTTGTCCGCTGTCAGGATTACTGACCAAAAAGAAAGACCCGGTCGTGGTGACCGGGTCTTTGACCAACATGAAAATTTGCCACTTAAAAGTGCTTACACTGGTCGGCGGCGACGGACAAGCATGCCGGCGGCAGCCAAGCCGAGTAATCCGAAGGTTGCGGGCTCCGGAACACTGAGGCTAATGCCGTTGGCAGCCGCGAAGGCGTCTATCGCGGCGTAATCGGCAGCGGGAATCTCGACTGAGCCGCCGTTGGATGCCTTGCCGAGATTGCCGACCAATGCGGTGAAGTCGTCGCCATTGACTAGGCCGTCGTAGTTGAAGTCGCCCTTATCCCAGGCGGTGACGGCCTTGCCGAGGTTGCCGACGAGGATGGTGAAATCGTCGCCGGTGACTAGGCCATCGAGATTCGCGTCACCGAGGAGGGTGTATTTGATCTCGATTTGGCCCGAAGAGAGTCCGGTCACGATGTGATCGGCTCCATCGGCGTAACCTACGCCATAGTGAGCATTGTTGGCGGACAACGCGGCAGTGGAACTGTTGATGCCGGTGCCGGTCCATGCTCCGCCCGCTCGGCCGCTGATCAATTCAGAGCGGATTGTCGCGACTGGGTCGGTGGATGTGCCGTAGTTGACGATCACAGAGTTATTCTGAACGTTGAGGGTTCCGCCGTCGGAGAGGGTGTCCACTTCCAATACGGTTCCCGTGCCTCCGACGCTCGCCGTTGAGCCGGCGGCCAGATCAAGCTCATGCGCGTGTGTCGAGTTCCCGAAAGCGACGCTGCCCGTGCTTCCGACCTTGATGATTGATTGATAGGTGACCGTGCCGCCACCGGCCTGGCTCAATGTCTTGCCGGAATTGATCGTAACCGGATTGGCGACGATCAGATTAGCGCCGGTTGCGACGGTGAAGACGGTATTGCTGGCGATGGTGAGGGGCAAGTCGAGATCGTCGGTTCCCTGATCAACCAGCACTGCGGCGTTTCCGGTTGTGGTCTGCAGCGTCAAACTGGGAGCGCCAGCGATCACATATTCGTTGGCATTATTGAAATGCAGCGTGCCCGCAGTAATGGGAGAGTTCGTATAGACCGTTTGAAGGGCTGTGATGGCGCCGAAGAAGTCAGCTTCTTGGTCGGGCGCGTTGGGGGTGTTTCCCGTTGTCCAGTTTCCATTGGCGTTCCAGTTGCCGCTGCCATTGACGGCCCACTGCGCGATGGTTGGAGGAGTGCCAGCGCCTTCAAGATCGGCATCGTCAACGAATGCGGCCTGTTGGCCGGTAACGGTCGATCCGCCCACGAAATCGAAGCTCACCTGCACCTGCGTCGCGCCGGCCGGGGCAATTCCACTGACGCTATATTGGATCCATGCGCCTGTGGTTGTCACGGAAGTGGCGGGAATGTCCGTCTCATTGGAGAAACCGTTGGCATTGGGATTGACGACGGATCCCGATGCGTTCAGGAATGACAGAGCCAAGTCCGAAACTTCATTGGGAATGGTCGGAAAGGCATTTCAAAGTAGTAGTAACCGGTCAGAGTGTATGCGGTGCCGTCGGTGATGCCGCCGACGTTCTGGTAAACTCCACCGTCAGCGGGCTGAAATGTCTGTTCCCAGATGCTCCATTCGCCGCCGGTGGTATGATTCTGGAAATTCGCACGTACGGCGTCTCCGCCATAGAGAGTCCAGGCGGATACGGTGGTATCCGTACTCGCACCAGTGGTATCGCTGGGGCTTTCAAACCCAGGATTGGTCAAAAGATTTGCCGCATTGGCGTGTAATGCCATCGAGGCAACAACCATTCCAACAGCACTGCCAAGCGAAGCGGCTTTTTTTCCGAGATGATGACGCATTCCATCCTCCTGCACTAAAAAGAGATGATCGGTGTTCAAAAGACACTTGCCAGTTTAGCCTCTCGCCTACTATGCTCTGGCAAATGTAACCGCTTTCATTTTCTCACAAGGCGACACACTGTCAAGGAAAAAATTATGGGACGCCTGATTTCCGGGGAAAATGATCCGCAGTAAATCGTTAAAACCAATGAATGCTGAGTTGTCATGCAAGAGGTGATTCTGAATTCCCACATGAATGTGCGCGGATGTTGTGAACAATCCTCGAATCTTCTTGTAACCGGTTACTCATGGGCTAGAATCGTGTTCAGGGTTGGTCCGCTTTCTTGTTTAGCCGCGATTAGAACGGGAATCTGAAGCGCCCCTCGTTTCGTTCGACAGCATCATCTGTTGGAGGTGCAAATTGGACGAAATCTCGATCTCGGATGCATCGCAGACCGGGGAGATATTGCAGATTGAACTTGCCGGCGAATCCGCTTTTGAAACGTGCGCCCTCAGTGCGAACGGCACTACGATTAAAGCATTGCGCAATGGGTGCATCTATTCAATTGAGCAGGGGGACATTCTGGTCAACCAGATTCTGGCCAGCCCGTTGGGCGGCGGAATTCACCGGATTTACCTGCGTATTCGCGAGCGAGACGGCGGCCATTCGTTTGTGGAAATTGTCGGTCCTCGAGCCGTCAGTGAGTTTGCTTTTGCTGCTGGATCGATTCGTTTGGACCGGATCTTGGCGCGGCTTGCAGTATCGTTGCATCTGCGGGCTATCGCCCGTCGGCGATGCCTGGTTTTTTCGGGTTGAGGTAGACAATCGATCGGATAAAGCAATCGATTGCGACGTGGTGATGGTGCAGGACATCGGCTTGGCTACGCGCGGGCAGGTTCGGAACAACGAAAACTATACCTCACAGTATCTGGACCATTTCGCGACATGGCATTCAGAAGTGGGCTATTTGGTGATGTCCCGGCAGAATCTCCCGCAGCCGGGTGAAACGCATCCGTGGCTGCTGCAAGGGTGTTTTCCGGGAGCCGCCGGATTCACGACTGATGGGTTCGATTTCTTTGGGGTCGGATACAAGATGGATGGCGTTCCAGCGGCGCTTTCGAGAAGCACGATCGGTCAGCGGGTTCGACAATATGAATCTGGATTTACGGCTCTCCAGTCAGTAAATGATGACATTCAGCCGGAAAATCGCTCTGTTTTCAGCTTCTTTTCCAATTTTGTCGCGGATCATCCCGAAGCATCCTCGGTTTTGGATGTTGATGGTGCGAAACTGCGAAATTGGCGGGAATCCGCCGGAGAAATGGCCTCGGAGCCGGCGGATTCGGAGAAAGCATTAACGGTCAAATCAGCCCGCAGCCTTTTTCAAAAAGCGGATTTGTATGAGGCTGAAGACTTCGACGAAAGCGATATCCGGTCGCAATTTCCGGGTCCGCTCAGGCACGAGGAATTTGACGGCTCGAAAAGACTCTCGTTCTTTTGTGATCCGCAGTCACGTCATATCGTTCTGAAGGCGAAAGAGATTGCCGTGGCGCGTCCGCACGGTCATATCATGCGAAGCGGGCGGGGTCTCCTGCCTAATGCCGAGGTCATGTCGTGTGCATGCTATTCCGCGGGGGTTTTTGCCTCGCAAATGGCCTTGGGTAACTCGGTTTTCGGGAAATTTCTATCAACGGTTCGAGACCCGCTCAATATTATCCGGTCGAGCGGCCTTCGGATTTTCGTGCGGCATCATTCGACCGGCGCTGGCGCTAGCTGGCTGTTCCATCCGCGTTCGAGATGGCGCCGAACTATTGCCGCTGGCATTACAAGGGGAATGGGAACGTTTTGACGGTCAGTTGCACTGCGTCGGATGAAGATGCGGCTTTTACGTACAGGATTCGCGCGAAAAAAGCAGCCGGCCGAGTTCTTGATCTGCGGCGAAATCGCTGCTGGGCCACAGGAATATGACTCTTCGCCCAGATTGTCCGTTGATGCTCGCGCGATGTCGGATCACCATCCGGCCTGACTGTGCGATCGCTGCTGGCGGAGAGATGCCTGGGATCATTTTCCACGCGGTCAGCTCGACGCCTCAGGCGATTGAGGCGATCGGGGGCGATGAGCTCATCGCGTCGAATCCCGGATCGCCGCCGCTGCCATATTTTGCCATCCGCAGCCGCCCGACCAAATTGCTTACGCTATCTTTTGTCGGCTCGCTGGATGGCGGTCATCGGGCCGAATCGTTGTGCCGAAAATATGAGGCCTTGGAGGCTAAATCGCCGCTGGAAACGGCTGGAGAAAAGCACGTTTTGGAGTGAAACCATTCCGCGACGTTCGGATCTCCTCAGGTTCGCACGGCAATGGGGCTCAAATCCATGATGCATTGGCTTGGTTTGCCCGCGATGCGATCATTCATTTCAGCGTTCCGCGCGGCTTGGAACAGGCGAATGGCGGCGCCTGGGGCGTGCGCGATGTCTGCCAGGGGCCGGTGGAATTCCTGCTCAGCCATGATCGGACGGACGTTGTAAAAACCATTCTCCACGAGTTGTTTTCACAGCAATATGACGCGGCGGGGTGATTGGCCCCAGTGGTTCATGTTTCCGCCGTTTCAGGAGATTCAATCGAGCAAATGCCATGGGGATATCGCGATTTGGCCGCTGAAGGCCCTTTGCGATTATCTGGAGCAGAGCGGCGATGGCGAGATTCTGCAACATCGGCTGCCATACACGGATGAGGAGACGTTTCGCACGCACCGAACGGCACGAAACCATCCTGGAGCACGTGGACCGGCTTCTGGAAGGCACTGCGCGGGCAATTCATTCCGGGCTTGTCGATTCCGCGCTATGGGGAAGGAGACTGGGACGATTCGCTCCAGCCGGCTTGCCCGGAAATTGGCGAGCGGATGGTCAGTTCATGGACCACCGCTTTGATGTATCAAACGCTCCGAAGCTATGGGGCTGCTTTGGAATCATTTTGGGGAAACGGAACGCGCGAACGCGGTTTTGGGGATGGCCGATGCAGATTCACGCTGATTTTCAGCGGTTTTTGATTCTCGACGGGGTTGTGGCGGGCTTTGCGATTTTTGACGGTCATTCGCCCTTGCCGGAACAATATCTGCTGCATCCGTCGGATTCGCGAACGGGGCTTCACTACCGGCTGATCCCGATGACACGCGGAATTCTGAGCAACATATTTTCGGCCGATCAGGCTAAAACGCATCTCGATTTGATCAAAAAACACCTGCTTTTCGCGGATGGAGCGCGGTTGATGGACCAGCCGACCCGGTATCAAGGAGGACGGGAATCGGTCTTTCGCCGCTCGGAATCAGCGGCCTTTTTTGGCCGTGAAATCGGGCTTCAGTATGTGCATGCACACCTGCGATACGCCGAGGCACTGGCGGCGCGTGGGCAACGCCGAGGAGCTTTTGCATGCCCTGGATGTCGTGAACCCGATCAGGGTGACTGAAATCGTGAAAAACGCAGGTCTGCGGCAGCGAAACTGTTATTTCAGCAGTTCCGATGCCGCTTTTGTGGATCGATATGAAGCGTCACGGGATTATGAAAAGCTCCGCCGCGGGGAAGTGAGCGTCAACGGCGGGTGGAGAATCTATTCCAGCGGGCCGGGGATATACACCAGCCTGGTGATCCGGCGGCTATTTGGGCTGCGTCAGCATTTTGACTGCATGGAATTTGATCCCGTTTTGCCTCGCCAACTGGATGGAATCGAGTGTGAATTGCCCTATCAGGGCCGGCCCGTGCGATATCAGTTCGGGGTAAGCGGCGAATTCGGGGCCGGTTCAGCGAATCTGCGTGAACGGACGAGAGATTGCTCCGCTGGCTCGAGCGAAAAACGCCTATCGCCCGGGCGGTATCCGAATCAAAAAGAGTGAATTTGAGAAGTCGCTGGTGCAATCTGAGAATCTGGTGCGAATTGAGTTGTGATCTGCGGTCCAGTCGATTGAGTTTGATGGCTGAACGGAGTGTCAAATTTCCTTGACAAAATGGTAATGCTGGAGAAAATGTAAGCGGTTACACATTTGCCCGCTTTTGCGATACATGACGCCATGATATCGACAGCCACCACACGAAAGAGTCAGGCTACGCTCTACGACGTGAGTCGATTGTCGGGCGTTTCCACCGCAACGGTGTCGCGTGTTTTCAGTGGCAAGACGCGGGTCAGCGAGGAAATCCGCAAGCGGGTTTTGGATGCGGCCCAGGAGCTCTCCTACGAAGTGAGCCATGCCGCACGAGCGTTGGCAGGCCGGCGGACACAGACGCTCGGCGCGGTCTTCCCCGAAATCGCCAGTGGATTTTACGCGGATGTGCTTGCCGGAATTGATGAAATCGCGGCTGAAAGCGGTTTCGACGTGCTGGCCTCGTTTGTCGGCAAACGGCGCAGCCGGCCGGAACTGGTCAACAGGCTTCTCCGGCAGGGGCGAGCTGATGCATTGCTCATTTTGAATCTGGATGACACTGCGGACCTTGAGCCTGAAACTGTGGCGCAGCTGCCTATTATTCTGATTGACCGCGTGATCAGCGGCACGGAGCTCCCGGTTGTCGGAATGGACAACGTGGGCGGCGCGGAAGCGATGATCGAGCATTTGTTCGAGCAGGGACATCGCCGGATCGCGCTGTTGACGGGACCACAAGGAAATTATGATTCCGAGCAGCGTTTGCTGGGATGCCGGCAAGCGTTTACACGGCTTGGGCTGACTCTGGATGAAAACCTGGTTTGGCCGGGCGGTTTTACGATGGCCAGCGGCAACCGCCGGGCCAAGGAATTGGTCGATTCACGTGCCCGCTGCCGGATGCCATCTTCTGCTTTAACGATGCGATGGCGATCGGCATGGTGAATGAATTGCATCGTGCCGGCGTATCCATACCGGGCGATGTGGCCATGGCGGGCTATGACAACGTCGATGCGGCCGCACATCTTTCGCTGACCAGCGTGGCTTGCCCGATGCGGCTGATGGGTCAGGTGGCGGCTCGATGGGCCGTTGAACTGGTTACGCGGAATCAAAAGCCGGCTGGACATCGACTTCAGGTCCGGCTGGTCGTACGGACGTCGTCGGCAGGGAAGGAAAGTAAGAGTTCGAGGTTGCATTAAGAGGTGGATGCGATCGGAAAGGGTTTTCCATCGCACTTGTCGGACAGAGATGTTTTGATGAGTGCGGTTGAATGATTGAACACCTCACGGCGATGATGGCTTAACAAGTCCTTTGTCCTGGAGGAGCGATGGTTCGCTCGAAAACAGAATTTAGTGGAATGTCGCATGAGGCCACGGTGTCCCGGCCATCAGGCCGAGGCTTTACGCTCGTGGAGCTATTGGTTGTAATTGGGATTATCGCAGTTTTGGTCGGGATATTGCTACCGGCACTGAGCAAAGCGCGCGATCAGGCGAATCAGGTTAAGTGTATGGCCAATCTTCGCACGATTGGGCAGGCATTATTTTTGTATGCCGCCGATAACCAAGGCTTGTTGCCATTCGGTAACGTGGAAACTGGTGACCCAATCGGGCCGGGTTTAACGCCAGCCGGTGCCTTAGCCGGCTATGTCGATTTGGAAAATCCAACGGCTGCTAATGGTGCTGATTTTACCGACTGGACCATGCTAATTAGCCATGAACTTAGTTCGCTGGCCGGCAGTAGTAATTTCAATACGGTAAAAGCCAGTTCGGATGCTCCAGGATTCCGTGGTTACTTCGTATGTCCCGCGGCGCCTGAGTCCACTGCTAACAGCTACTTTACTGATTATTCTTCGCATCCACGGATCATGCCGGATCTTGGCACAACCGACGAGTTGAAACTTCTCCAGGCGCAGGCGTCCGGTGGCAGGCATGGATTCACTGGCACCGCGCCGCTTCTGCAGGGATATAAGCTTGCACATATCAAACGCCCGACTGAAATCACGTTGATTTTCGACGCATCTGTTTATAATAACAGCGGAGCTTGGACCACTTCCGCGGACGCTGATGGTTTAGATAATGGATTGCTTTATAATGCGAACTGGAACTTGTCTAACAGATCAGTATCAGCAAACCGCCACCACTGACACCACTAATATAAGTCCGGGCGATCCGGTCAGTCTGGTCTCTGGTAACGGAAATAATGCGACAAGTAATCCTGCCTATTTTAATACAGATCAGACTCCCAACTTAGGGACCATTCGGTTTCGCCATAATCGCAACACGGTGGCGAACGCCTTGATGGTGGACGGGCACGTAGAAAACTATAATTATAATCCGAAAAATCAGACAACAGACCTACTTAGGAAAAATATCAACGTGAATCAATAGGAGCAGCGGAGAGGATGGGGCAGAGGAACGGAACAATTCGATGGTTCGCGGCGGCATTGTTCGCCGTGATATCTATTGGGCTGGCTCCTGACGCCCGCGCGGTACAGCCGGTGATGTCCGCGGTTCAACTTGCCGCGAATGACGCGGCCATTGAGAATCCCGCATCCACCCCTGGCAAATCGACTCTTACACCCAAAGACGAAAAGTTTCTCGACGATCTGGAATCGCGGGGAATCCAATTCTTCATGGATGAGGCGGATCCGATCACCGGCCTCATGCCGGATCGCTCCAAAGCCACTGGCGGGGCAACCGAATTCGCCAGTATTGCCTCGGTGGGATTCGGGCTGACGGCCATCTGCGTGGGCGATTACCACGGCTGGATATCGCACCAGGATGCTTACGAACATTCACTCCGTGTTCTGCGGTTTTTAAAGGAACATGGGCCTGGAGAGCATGGGTTTTTCTATCATTTCCTGGACATGCACACCGGCGAACGGGCCTGGAACTGCGAAGTTTCAGATATCGACACAGCCCTTCTGATGGCTGGTGTGCTGACCGTTCGCCAGCATTATCCCGGCACCGAATTGGCGAGCATCGCGGATGATTTGTATGAGCACGTCGATTGGTCGTGGCCGACCACTCCCGACGGGACGCTTTCGATGGGATGGACGCCTGAGCATGGGTTTCATCAAGGCGCGTTGGAGAGATTTTAACGAAGGGCCGCTGATTTATTTGCTGGCGATGGGGTCCAGGACTCATCCGTTGACGGCGCGATCATGGGAGGCGTGGAAGCGGCAGCCGGTGGAAACTTATGCGGGTCTGACATACTTGCAATGTCCGCCGCTTTTCACGCATCAGTATCCGCAGGTCTGGTTTGATCTCCGCGGGATGCGGGATGATTATGCGGATTACTTCCGCAATTCGCAGCTTGCCACACTGGCGCAAAGGCAGTGGAGCATTGATGAGCTGAGCAAGCGGTTCTCGCTCTACGGTCCTAATTTTTGGGGCTTGACGGCATCGGACAGCGCGGATGGTTACACAGCGTGGGGCGGGCCTTCATCTCCGCCGGATGACAAAATCGATGGTAGCGTGGTTCCTGCCGCGACGGCGGGAAGTTTGGCGTTTGAGCCGCGGCTCTGTCTGGATGTGCTTGAACATCTTCGCGCGACTTATGGCAAAAAGGGATATTTGAAGTACGGGTTCGTGGATGCGCTCAACCCAGCCAAGGGTTGGTACAACCCCGACGTCCTGGGAATCGATGTAGGTCCTTCGGTGCTGATGGCAGAAAACTGCCGCAGCGGGTTTGTGTGGCAAACGTTCATGTCGAGTCCAGAAGCTCGCGCCTCCCTCAAGGTCGCGGGTTTTCGGCCGCTCGCTGCTTCGGATGCCACTGCAACAACATCACTCTTTACTAACAGTGTTACCGCCGGCAACGGCGGTTGAAGATTAAACGGCCGGCGGAGGCGCCAGGCAAAAGGAGGTGTTTTTTTGAAATTAGGTCGTCGTTTTTTACGAGACTGTTTTCTTGTTTTAGGATAGGATGTTTACATCAGCTTACATTTTTTGGTCGGCTACTTGGACTTGAGTAGCGTTTACTTAAGACGAATCGCCGAACAATTGCATATCTTAAGGAGGTATTATGCGTCGCTTTTTAGGTCTCAGTGCAGCTGCTGTCGCTGGTAGTTCACTTCTCATGCTTTCCGGCACATCAGCAAGCGCTCAAGTCGCGAATGCAAATTGGGGTTTGCCTAACAGCAATAGCACCCCTGCAAACAATGACACCGGTACGAGCCAAACCGCACAGGCTGCCGGGACGAATACGCCAGGCGCCGCTGGTGGCTGGTATATGTCCCCGGCTTCGAACCCGAATTTCGGTTACACGAATCCTGGTCAGCGCGATCAGTTCTACAGTGTTGAGCCGATCGTCAATCCGGGTCCGCCAGCAACTGGCTGGAGCTTCTGGCTTCAGACATTCACTCAATCGGGCTTTGCCTCGCAGACCGTTAGTCAAACGGACAACAGCGTGGCTATAACGGGTGGGACGGCTTATACCTTCTCATCCCAAATGTCGTTTCAGGATGGAACCGGGCCGGGAATGGGCTACAACGCCGTTACCCTGGCCAACCAGACTGAAGCCAGCCCGATCAGCCCAAACACGGGCGATCTGAATTCGTATCTTGAGATCGAGTGGCAGAACTCCCGCGGGATCAACATCGGAACGGCCATTACGAATATCCCGGCCGGATCCGTTGCCATTTACAACCAGACCAGTGGTCCTCAGGCCGGCGCAACGGCTTGGCTGCCCTATTCCGTGACCGGAACCGCTCCGGCTGGAGCTACCCAGGCGGAATTGCTGATCGGTTGGAATAATGGAGGTCTCGACGGCAACACAGGAGGTCAATCGGCCTTCGCGGATGACGCGACCTTCACCACTGTTCCAGAGCCGGCGACTCTCAGCCTGCTTGGGCTTGGTGGAATGGCGCTGTTAGGGCGTCGTCGAAGCCGGACCGCTTAATTTCAGGCAGGAAGGGCAGTACACCCTCCTCCGTCACCGGGGGAAAGTGCCTGGCGCACATCGCCGACATCGGCGACGCGTGACCAGGCACTTCCCCTGGTTTTAATTTTACCGCTGCCTGGCACTCGTGGGCGGCAATAGTTGGGGCTTTTTGCGCCACGTCCCGGCCCGATATGGGGTATGATCCATGGGAGTGATTTGTGCGGATCAACCGTCAAAAGCTAACGTCGGCCTGTGACGCCGTTATCGAAGTATTAGAAAGCAGGCTGCTTCTTTCATCCGGCCCGCTTGTATCTGATCAGGACATCGGCTTACCTGCCCAGGCCGGGATCATCCTCCTATTCCAACGGCACTATACACCGTCGTTGGCGGCGGCGCCGGTGTCGGGGGAAATTCCGATCAGTTCAATTTCGCTTACGAAAACTTTTCCGGCAACGGAACCATCATTGCGGACGTCAATTCCCTGACGAACACCAACTCCGGCGCAAGCGGGAATCATGTTCCGCAACGATATCAGCGCTTCATCCGCCCTGGCGGGAATCTTCGTCACGGCCGCCAGCGGAGTCGAATTCATCTCCCGCGCCGCCGACGGCGGAACCGCAAACCAATCAACGACCGTTGGAATTCATTCGCCCGAATTTCTGGAGATGACGCTATCGGGAACGACAGTCAGCGGCTCTTACTCAAGCAATGGCATCACCTGGACATCGCTCGGATCACAGTCGATCACCCTTGGTTCCAGCGCGCTTGTGGGGATCGGCGTCGCTTCCGCTAATGGTTCCACCATGACAACGGCGACTTTTTCCGATGTGAGCGTTCTTCCGACCGGCTGGTCGGATAATGACATTGGATCGCCACCTCTGACCGGATGGGCCGGATACAATTCGATCGCCAATACTTTTACGGTTACGGGCAGTGGATCGGGCATCGGCAGCAGTTCAGATCAATTCAACTTCACCAACTATGCCATCACCGGCAGTGCGACGGTTTCCGCGCTGGTGGATTCGCTGACCAATACTGATCCGAATCGCGCAAGCGGGCCTCATGATTCGCTCCGACACAACCGCGGGATCACTCTTTGCCAGCGTATCGATCTCGCCGCAGAATGTCATCACGTTTGACTGGCGTTCGGCGAGCGGCTCGGTTTCTCAATCATCGGCGGCAGTCAGCACCCCCGTGTGGCTGGAACTGAGCGATCAGGGCAATAATTTCAGCGGCGTATTATTCAAGCGACGATGTTAGCTGGACGCAGGTGGGGACCACGCAGGCGATCGCCATGCCCAGCGCCACGGCACTTGCCGGTCTATGGGTTTCGTCGAATAACGCCTCGGCACAGAATACGGCTACTTTTTCTGATGTGAACCTTGTTGAAGGCGGCTGGACCGACACACGACATCGGCTCGCCCGCAATTGGCGGATCGGCCGATTACGATGCGCCGAGCGATACCTACACGATTTCCGGAAACGGGTCGGACATCTGGGGAACCGCCGATCAATTCAATTTCGCCAGCACGACGATGACCGGCGACGGCAGCGTCCTCACGTATGTCGATTCCATCACGAACACCAACGCCTGGGCCAAGGCGGGAGTGATGATCCGGAACGATACGACGGCGGGGTCGGCGTTTGCGGCGGTGCTGGTTTCTCCCACGAGCGGCATCACGTTTGAATGGCGATCCACTGCCGGCGGCTCGGCAAATCAGGAAATCAGTTCACCAGCGGGCGGTCCCACTCCCGCTCCGGTGGGATTGAAGCTTACGCGCGCGGGTAGCTCTTTCACCGCATATTACTCAACGGATGGCATGACTGGATTCAGGTCGGCCCGAGTCAGATTGTCGCGTTGAACACGACGGCTCTGGCGGGTTTGGCTGTCACATCGCACAACACCGGCGCGATCTGCACGGCCACCTTCAGCAGCACCGGCATTGGAAGCAGTCCGGCGCCGGGCGCGGGAATTTATAGTGCTTCCGATCAGCTTTTCCTCAACGATCTGGAAGACCGGGAAGTGTTGTACTATCTGGGACGAAACCAATCCCAACACCGGCCTTGTTCCCGACAATGCCCTCGCCAGCGGCGGCGGTCCCTCTGCTGATTCAAGCATCGCGGCGGTTGGCTTTGGCCTCTCGGCCCTGACGATCGGTGATGCGCGCGGCTGGCTCTCCCACGCCAACGCCTATCAGCGGGCATTGACCACGATCAACTTCCTTTATAACAGCGGCGCCAACGTCAACGGATTTTTCTACCACTTCCTGAACGAGACGACCGGGCGCGATATGGAACCAGCGAAGTTTCATCGGTTGATACGGCTGAACTCATGGCCGGCGTGCTGGATGTTGCCCAATATTGGGCGGGAACGCCGCTTCAAACCGTCGCGCTTCAGTTGTACGACCGCGTGAATTGGCCATGGATGGAGCAGAGCAGCGGCGTGTTCTACGGCGCATGGACTCCAGAAAGCGGATTCTCCGGCAGCTATGGAGATTTCAGCGAGGCGGTCCTTCTTTACCTGCTTGGACTCGGCTCGCCGACGGATCCGATCTCCCAGGCGGCTTGGAATTCCTGGTCACGGTCACCATCGGAAACGTACGCTGGATATACATTCATCACCGCGGATGACGCAGCGCTGTTTACGGAACAGTATCCGCAGGCCTGGTTCGACCTGCAGGGTTTGACGGACAGCAAGGGATTGAATTACTACACGAATTCGCAGAACGCGACGCTGGCGCAGCGGCAGTTCATGATCAATCTCAGCTCCACGTACTCCGACTACGGCCCGAATATGTGGGGGCTTACGCCGTCGGAGGGAATCAGCGGATACACCGTCTGGGGCGGGCCGCCTGCCAATGGTCCGATTGATGGAACGGTTGTTCCAACGGCGCCGGGCGGCAGTCTCGAATTTGATCCGCGCATCTCGATCAATGCTTTGGAAAACATGAAGCAGACATACGGACGCACGACCTACCTGAAATATGGATTCGTCGATGCATTCAATCCGCTGAAGAGCTGGACGAGCACGCTGGTGCTGGGAATCGACGTGGGAATGACGCTGATCTCCGCGGAGAATTCCCGGTCCAATCTGGTTTGGAACACGTTCTCGCAAAGCGCGGCATCGCAGCAGGCGATCGCTAAAGCGTTTCCATCGAAGACCGGTCCGACGGCATGGGCCATCACCGCCAGCGGCAACTGGAATCTTTCCACCAACTGGGTAACCGGAACGATACCCAATTCGATCGGCGCGGAAGCGGATTTCCTGAATGGCAGTCCTCCAATTCAGACGGTTTATTCAGAATACAGGCATCACTGTGGGCACGCTGCATTTCAATAGCTCAAGTGAATGGGTCATCGCAGGAGGCGGATCATTGACGCTGCAGGCCACCGGCTCGAATAATGCCTTGGTTGAGGTGGATCAGGGAACGGACGAACTCGATCTGCCGATTGCGCTGGCGAGCAACACGACATTTAACGTCGCCGCCGGTGCGACGCTGATCATTGCCAATCCAATGACGATTGAACCAGGGGTGACGTTGACGCAGACCGGCGGCGGGACGGTGACGTATGAATCGACCGTCAACGTGGAAACCGGCGCGAGCGTCGCGTTCAACGACTCGACCTATGCCGAGCAACTTTCGCTCGCGGCAGGGGCGACGGCGACCGTTGGCGGCTCTGGCACGGTTTTGGAAGTGAACGGTCTTTCCAGCAGCGGCACGCTGAATCTGGGCAGCCAACACTCTGCTCATCAATTATGGAAGCTCCGCTGACCCGATCGCATCGGTGAGATCGCTATTGACCAGCGGTTATGCCAATGGACGATGGAACGGCGCAGGGATCAACAGTTCGGCGGTCGCAGGCAACAGCGGGTATGGCATCGGCTACGCTGATTCAGCCGACCCCGGCAATCCCGCCGGACTTTCTTCGGGCCAGATTGAAATCAAATACACGCTCCTCGGCGATGCAAATCTTGATGGGGTCGTCAACGGCGATGACTTCACCATCCTGCTCGGCAATCTCGGCAAATCGGTCTCCGCATGGGATAAGGGTGACTTCAACTATGACGGCGTGGTGAGCGGCGACGACTTCACTTTATTGACCGGCAACCTTGGCAAACAATCCAATGCCGCCGCTGCTGTGTTGCCCCTCAGCACACCGAGCGTGGTTGCTGTTACACTTTCGCCGAGCACGGTTCAGCCGTTATCAGGCGTCAGCACGGTGCTGACGCAAAACAATGCCACTTCATCCAATACTGTTTTGACGGATCAGAAACAGGATCAGAAGAGCAGCGCGCTCTTCCGCGGCGCTGAATCGCAACGACAATCGCAATCACGTTAAATTCGGGAGCACTCATCATCCGCGTGCCTGACCGCGGATGGGCTGAGAACAAGGGCCAGCATGTCATCGTTCGGCACGGGAATTCTGAGCGGAATCAAACAGCTTGTCATTGTCGTTCTGGTGGCATCAGGGGTCGGGCTGCTTATATTCGGCCCGCGTGCCGGAGACAAATTCCCCAAAGATTGCGTCGTCGTCGATTATTGGGAGAAATGGACCGGCTCCGAAGAAGCGGCGATGCGGCAGATCGTTGACGATTTCAATTCCACCGTCGGCAGTGAAAAGCATATCTATGTTCGATATCTCTCAACCAGCGGCATCGAGCAGAAGACGTTGGTATCGATAGCCGCCGGTGTGCTGCCGGATGTCGCGGGGTTGTACAACCAGAATATCCCGCAGTTCGGCGCTTTGGATTCGCTGGAGCCTCTGGATGGTCTTGCCGCGGAGCGTGGCATCACAGCCGGCGAATATAAGAAGGTCTTCTGGGATGAATGCTGCTACGACAATCATCTTTATGGCCTGGTCAGCACGGCTTTCGACCTGGGGCTTTACTACAACAAAAAGATGTTCCAGTCGGGCGCTGCGCAGCTTGAGGCCCGGGGGTTCGATCCCAATCGCGCGCTGCGCACCATTGCTGAACTAGATGAATACGCGAAAGCGATCGAGCGGATCGATCCATCCGGACGAATCGAACAAGCCGGCTATCTTCCAGGGGAGCCGGGATGGTTCATCAACTACACCTGCATCTGGTTTGGCGGAAGCTGGTGGGACAACGCCCGTGAGAAATTTACGTTCACCGATCCCGGGGTCGTGCGCGCATACCTGTGGATTCAGAGCTACTCCAGGCGTCTGAATCCAAAATCGGTTGCGGAATTCCAGTCGGCTGGATTTGGAGCGGTCGATTCGCCGCAAAACCTGTTCATGGCTCCCGCCATCGCGATGGTGCAGCAGGGGACTTATTTTGCCAATATGATTCATCAGGACAAACCATCCATGGACGGCGACTGGGCGGTGGCACCGTTTCCTTCTGACGATCCGAAGTTGAAAGATGTGACCTATTGCAATTGCGACGTGCTGGTGATTCCCAAAGGAGCGAAGCATAAAAAAGAAGCGTTCGAATTCATGGTGTTCGTCAATCGGCAGGATGAGATGGAAAAGCTGGCCAATCTTGGTTGCAAGATTTCTCCGCTGACGAAGGTGAGCGAGGGATTTCTATCCCATCACAACAACCCATATATTCGTGTTTTCGATAAGCTTGCCGCCAGCCCGAACGCGCATCCGACGGAAGTCGTGCCAATCTTGCCCGAGGTCAATGATGAAATGCTGAGTTTTACGCAGCAACTGATGTTATTGCAGGTCACGCCGGAAGAAGGGCTGAAACAGGTGCAGGAGCGTTTACAACAGAAATATGACCAGTTCATGGAAGACCAGCGCGAACGGCGGAAATTAGTTTATTGATTATGGCGCGAATTCACTCCGAAACTCGGGCATTCTTGCGGGGAATGGCTTTTTTATCTCCGTGGCTGATTGGATTTTTCGTTTTCACGCTCGTGCCGATCGTTTTGTCGCTCTATTACAGTTTTTGTGATTATTCCCTTCTACAGCCGCCGCTGTTCAAGGGGCTGAGAAATTATCGCATGCTGTGCGAGGATCCGGTTTTCTGGAAAGTGGTGACGAACACGGCGATTTACGCGGCGATGGCGCTGCCGCTGGGGCTGATCGCGGCATTGATCATGGCGATGCTGCTGAACATGAAAATCGGCGGGCAGTCGATTTACCGCACGATCATCTTTCTGCCGTCGCTGGTTCCAGCAGCCGCCTCGGCGATGCTCTGGCTTTGGCTGTTCAATACGAAATTGGGCGTGATTAACGTGGCGCTGCGCGCTCGGGAATCTCCCACCCGCCAGGATGGCTGACGGATGCGCACTGGTCGATGCCGGCGCTGGTGATCATGAGTTTGTGGAGCATTGGGAACACGGTGGTCATTTTTCTTGCGGGCTTGCAGGACGTGCCGCGCAACTCTACGAAGCGGCGAGCATTGACGGCGCAACCGCCCTGCGCAAAGCGTGGCATGTGACGCTGCCGCTGATTTCGCCGGTTATTTTCTTCAATCTCATTATTGGAATCATCGGCACGCTTCAGGTTTTCGTTCTTCCATTCATCATGACTCAGGGCGGCCCAGCCCGCAGCACTTACTTTTACACTATGTATCTTTATGACAACGCGTTCAGCTATGTGAAAATGGGATACGCCAACGCGATGGCATGGGTGCAGCTTCTGATCGTGCTGACTTTGACGGCATTGGCCGCCTGGTCGAGCAAGCGATGGGTGCATTACCAGGGAAATTAGTCTCGGATCAAGAAATTGGATGGTCATCATGACCTCGCAAATGACAACAACGTCACAACAGAAGAAATTCGCCGGTCATGCCGTTTTAGTGCTCTATCTGCGCCGGGCGCTCCTTCCGTTTCTCTGGATGCTTTCGACCAGTTTGAAAACCCTTCCCGAGACGGCCGAATACCCGCCAAAACTGTTGCCGCATCCGGCCCAATGGCACAATTATTTAGACGTATTTCACAGCGAAAAAGCGGATTTCCTACTCTGGACGCGCAACACCGTGATCATAGCGGCCCTGGCTGTGACGGGAACCACGCTTTCCAGCGCGATCGTGGCGTATGGATTTGCCCGGCTTCGTTTTCGCGGGCGCAATGCGCTCTTCATCATCATGCTTTCGACCATGATGCTGCCGTTTCCGGTGACGATGGTTTCGCTCTTTGCGCTGTTCCGTTGGCTGGGAGATCACTCCGGCATGCCATGGCTGGGGACGTTCAAACCGCTCTGGGTGCCGGCTTGGTTTGGATCGGCATTCAATATTTTTCTTCTCCGCCAATTCTTCCTCACGATTCCAACCGAGCTATCCGAATCCGCCCGGATGGATGGATGCACCGAATTTGGAATTTTCTGGCGGATCATCATGCCGCTTTCTAAGCCGGTGCTCGCGGTCGTCGCGCTGTTCGCTTTTCTGGCGACGTGGAATGATTTTCTCGGCCCGCTGATTTATCTGCAGAGGCCAGAGCAATTCACGCTGATGCTCGGATTGCACAATTTTCAGAGCAAAGCGGGGGGGACGTCGTGGCATCTTCTCATGGCGGCGAGTGTCATGGTGATCCTGCCGGCTTTATTGCTGTTTTTCCTGGCGCAGAAATCTTTCATTGAAGGAATTGCCACGACCGGAATGAAAGGATGACAGTCTTCATCGCTGGAGTTGCCGGCGCGGCGAAGGTGTCAGCGACAAATACAGAAACACCAGCCCGATGATCAGAATTCCCCAGGCGATGTCCGGTTGGGTGCCATCCAGATAATGCTGAATCGTGTGCCCTGAGTCCGGCGAGAAAAGCCAGGGCATGGCATCCGACAGATTCTGGCCGAACTGGTCCAGATCGGAACTGCCGATATCGACCAGGATTTTCATCGGCATCATTACGCTGAATGCGGTCAGCAGAAGTCCAAGCAGGGCGGTTCCAACGCTGTTGCCGATGCAGCAGGCGGCCACGCCGACCGCATACAGCAGATATCGCTCCTGAATTTGCACGGGGAAGAGGAAAAACATGATCCATGGCGTGACAAATGCGACGAGCGCGCGGCGATCATTGCGGCGGGTTTGGATTCCGATCGCGATTCCACTGAGTAGAAGCGTTATGCCGTAGATCGTGTTGAACATGGCTTTTGCCGTCACATCGAAGTCGGCGGCCGGCCACCAAAAGCGGCTGCTTATGAAGCTTGGCCAGTGTCCGTGAATGGCCGGGAGCGTGAAGGCGATCTGATCGATGCTCGCGCGGCCAGCCAAAGCGAATTTGAAAAACGGCGGGGATATTGCTGGTGGGGCCGGTGTAAAGATACGGCCAATGAATGCTTCCGTAGTGAACGGCGCAGTCCCACCAGCAAGTGCTTCCATGAAACAGCCGCATGCAGGCGAAGAGGCCTCCACCGGCAACGGCTGCAAGCACGTAACCCTGGCTGCGGCGGGGGAGCAGCAGGCGCTAGCGGTCGCGGTGCCACCCGCAAGTAGACCAAAACACCAGATTGAGTGGTTTCTCTGCAAAAGCCAGGGCCAGTAGACCACCGCGACGATCAGGATCACGCTGGCGGAAATCCAGGCCCAGCGTGAACGCAAAACCGTCTTCCATCGTGAGTCGGATTTTTCCGATGAAACCGGCATGTATGTCGCAGCAGCCATGGCACGACAGCGACCACCAGCAGCATCTCAAAAATCCAAATAGCGGCGGGAAAATCGAAACTGCGGGGGATCACAAACAGGTTCTGCGGAAATTCAGTTGTGGCCAGCCCTTCTTGCTTGATTCTGCGCAGTGGCCAAAAGATCGGGCGGAAGGTAAGTGATCAGCCATCCGGAGACGATGAGAGCATAACAAAACAGGGCGCCGCATAACCATCGAAGCGCTGCTCCGATCGCGGCCCTGCACGAGGGGCCAGATGATGAAGATCGGCGTGATCGAAAACATCTGCCCTTTGAAATTCGCGCCGATTGCGATCGCCACGCCCGCCGCGAACCACCAGTCGAGGCTGGCCAGCAGGCATGCGAGCAGATACCAGGGGACCACCCATGTATCCCACTGTGGCCAGGAGTGAGCGTTGATGATCATGTCCGGGCTGAACCAGATCAGGAGAGCGGCGACGATTCCCTGCCAGATGCCGTGGAAATGGCCGTGCTTTTCGCCGCCGCTTCCGCGGATGACCCAGTAGCGGGTAAGTAGAAATGCGAAGATGGCGGAAAGCCCTTCAAGAACCGTGTTGAATCGAAGCACCGGAGCGGTAAACCAATATGGCCGCTGCCAGGCATCCATCAGCGGCACGTCCGGATTCGGGCGGATGATGGTGCGCTGCCATGCGCCCCACTCGCGCATCACCAATAATCGAAGCGGGCTGTAATCGAGCCATGGAGTCCAGCGCGAATCCTGCCATTCGGGGACTTGCGGGTCCATCTTTTCATATTGGTTGAGATATCCTTCAGGGCCGCTGGCAAGCAGACCCCAGAACGTGCCGCGGCGCATGTCGTCGAGAAAACGGATCGGATCAGCAGCCTGGAAGGCCCAGTAACGAAGCCGCAGACCCAGGATGATGGCAATCGGGATGATGCCCGCGATGAGAAGCCAGCCAGCTATACGCCAGGCGTAGATTCCGGACGGACGCTTAGATCGTACAATGGGTTCTTCGGGCAGAGGCGATTCCATTGCATCCATATCTATGTAGTATAACCGCGGCTCAATCGCTTTAGGGGTTGCCTGGATTACGGAGTGTGAATTCGCCTTGCAGGCCCGAAGCGGAATCGGGTGCGATCCAGAGGTCGAATTTTCCTGGCTCCGTAATTAATTTTCCGTTTCCGTTGAAATACGCGAGGTCATCGGATTTCAGAATGAAATCAATCGTCTTTGTTTCTCCGGGATCGAGATGGATTCGCTGGAAGGATTTGAGTTCGCGAACGGGCCGGGTCAGGCTTCCGACGAGTTGGTGCGTGTAGAACTGGACGATTTCATCGGCCGCGACGTGACCCGAATTGGTAATGTCGGCGGAAGCCGTGAGTTGGCCGCCCAAGTCCAGTTGAGGCGATGAAATTTTCAGATTCGAATATTTGAACGTGGTGTAGGAGAGGCCATATCCGAATGGATACTCCGGCGTGAAGCTCACATCGATGTATTTGGAGGTATATTTTTCGTCGGCGATAGGGTCCGCTGACGGATGCCGGACGTCCGGTGTTCATGTGGTTGTAGTAAATCGGAACTTGTCCGACGGTTCTGGGAAAAGTGACTGTCAATTTTCCGGAAGGGACTGAATCTCCGAAAATCGTATCCATGATAGCCGGGCCGCCTTCACTGCCGGGGTGCCATGCCCACAGGACCGCGTCCATTTTCTGCGATCGTGTCATGGAATGTCAGCGGCCTGCCTGCCATGATCACCGCGATCGTCGGTTTGCCGATCTTGGCCACTTCGGTCGCCAATTCCTCCTGCGCCCGGGCAAATTGAGATAAGCCCGCGAGCTGGCCTCACCGCTCATATCTTCACCCTCGCCGAGAAAAAGGATCACCACATCTGCACTTGCGCCGCTTCCAACGCCGCGGGAAATTTTTCGTGACTCTCGTCCTGGCTGTTCTTCAAACCTTGCGCATAGGTTACCTGCGCATCACCGAAGGCTTTCCGAAACGCCGATCAGCGGCGTGATCGACGGGCTTCCGCGGTCAGCCGCCCATGCCCCGAGTTGATCCACTCGGCCTATTCGCCAGCGGGCCGATGATGGCGATTTTGCCGACGGATTTCGCGAGCGGCAGGATTCCATGATCATTTTTCGATCAGCACGAGGCTTTGCTCGGCCAGTTGTTTGGCGACGGCCAACGCCTCGGGCGTCGGGACCGAACGGTCCTTCGGGCATCGCGTCTCCCTTGGGGCCGAACAGCCCGAGCCGCAGCTTAAGCCGCAGAATATTCCGCACGGCTTCGTCGATCAGGCGCGGATCAAGTTCGCCGCTCTTGATCAGCGATTCGCCATTGTCATAGTAGGTGGTGCTCACCATTTCCATGTTGACGCCGGCGGCGATCCCCTTCAGCGCGGCGTCACGCGCGATCGGCGGCATAGCCATGCTCGATCAGCTCCTTGACTGATTCGTAATCGCTGACGACAAGGCCATCGAATTTCCATTCGTCGCGCAATACCTGGCGCAGCGTGAACGCATTGGCGCTGGCGGGTACACCATTGAGGTCATTGAATGCGGACATGAAGCTGGCGATTCCAGCTTGTCTCGCAGCCGCGAATGGCCGCAGGTAGACATTGCGCAGCAGGGGCTCGGGAATCCAGGTCGTGTTGTAATCCCTGCCGCCCTCCGCTGCCCCGTATCCGACGTAATGCTTTCCGCACGCGGCGATCGAATCCGCGTCCGCCAGCGATTCGCCTTGAAATCCATGCACCATCGCCGAGGCCAATACGCCTGATAGATAGGGATCCTCGCCAAGGGTTTCGGCAATCCGGCCCCAGCGCGGATCGCGGGAGATGTCCATCATCGGGGCGAAGGTCCAGTGAATCCCTTCGCGGGTGGCTTCGACCGCCGTTTCGTGCGCCGCCTGCTGGATCAATTCCGGATTCCAACTGGCGGATTCTCCAAGCGGGATCGGAAACGTGGTTCGAAATCCATGAATCAAATCGGCGCCGAAGATCAGTGGAATGCCGAGCCGGCTTTCCTTCATCGCGATGTGCTGAACTCTCGGCTTTCATCGCCGGTCGGTGCGCCGCCATAAAACGATCCCCACCTGCCGCTGCGCAGCTCGCCTTTGATCTTGTCCGTCAGCTTTTCCGGAAACCCGGTCTGCGACATCTGCCCGAGCTTTTCCCGAAGAGTCATCCTGGCGAGCAGATCATTTATTCGCACCTCAATATCGGGGGTTTCATTGGCTGAATCGGCAATCACCATCGACGGAGCATGCGTTATCAGTGCAACCAGCGCGACCGGGAAAACGAGCCTGTGGAATATTTTCATCGTTGTATTCTCACTATTTCAGCTTAAATCCGAATTGTCACCTACGCCGTACGACCTGTTGCCCCCATGATACCGGGAATTGGATCGCCGGACGAAAGCAACCTCCGTGAATTACAGATGGATTTGAAGTGGGATGCCAGCGCCACCATTCGCTGATGGTGCGAAAGACGGTTCTTTGCGCCGATGTTGCGTATGGAGGCGAAAGGCGCAGCGATATGGCTGATGATCGGTCAGTCGTTTCGATCGATCATTCTCGCGGGCGATGCCTCTATTTACTTGGGGTGGTTGGCCGATTCCCAGGGACCTAGGTCCCCAATACGGTAATCATCAAGGATAAAGTTTTTGAATTGCATGTCGGTGCCGCCGCTTCCCGGTGCTTCCAATGGAACGATTCGACATGGCCATCGCAAAAGAGGGCATTGGCCAGGGTATTATTCATGTGGCGGAAGCGCATGTCGTTTCCAAACGCACCGTTGGGGCCTGTATCGCTTTCCATGGCGTTATAGGTGCCGTAATCCTTATTCATTCCCGCATCAGGGCCTTGCGGCCAGGTATTCTCGCAATAAGGCAAGAGGCCACCTGGTTGATTCCACAGCCACTGACAGTTGCTTCCCTGGATGAGCCAGAGATCAGCGTCAGTGGCCCATGTGCCGCTGAGAGTTCCGGTCAATCCCTGGTTGCCGATCTGAGCGGCATCCATCAGCATGATTAATTCACTTGGTCGTCTAATCTGCTGAAGCTTGAATGGCCTTTCGCCGTCATCCTGCGGACCGGGTTGAGCGGCGGCATGGTTGTAAGTCGAGAAGTCGTTGGCGAGTTTGCCGGGTGTGAAGCGGAAGAGCGCCGTCAGGACGCTATAGGTCTGCACTTTTTCGGGATCATAATTGGGGAATGGGGCAGTCGGCCCCGCGGGAACATATGTGCCGGAGATAGTGTCTTTATCCTTGAAGATCGCCGACAGCGACCCCGCGTCTGAGCCGCTATAGACACCTGTTGTGCCCGCTTTGTTCAGGTACGGAAGGATGAGAAAGCTCCAGTCAGTAGCGCCTCTGGCGCCAGGATCTCCGTCGCCATTCCAATAAAATAGCGGAAGCCTATCATTGCTTGCCTGAGCGTATGCAATGAAAGCGATGCCTGAGCTGCCGCTCATTCGACATGCACCAGAGCGAATTGGCCTGCTGGCGGGCACGGCCGAGGGCGGGCAATAGAATCCCAACCAGTAGAGCAATGATCCCGATCACCACCAGTAATTCCACGAGCGTGAATCCGGCTTTCTTACGCATGCGACCTCCGAAGGAATACGACATATTTTCACCATCTGTACTGCCGCCATGTGGTACATGTTCTCATGCGGCACGACGCCGCTAAAAGAAACATCCGCAACATCACGGAACCACGGAGGCGTGTCGTGCAGCGGTCAAATCCGTGCTCGACTGATCCTTGTTTTCGACTCCTGCATTGCCCGCGCCTCGAATCAAATTGAACGCGGATGAATTATTCTGAAAACCAATCGTCATGGGATTAACTACCGTCACATTGGTGATGGTGGCCGATCCCACGGCCCCTTTCGCCTGTACGATTCCGCATCCTGCGCCGCCGATTCCGGGGTTCACGATCTGGATGCGGTCGAACGTGGCATCACCGAGAGGGCGGCCTTTGATCGAGGCGAATTTGATGCCGTCGGTTGGGCTGTCGATTACTTCGATGTCCTCGAAATGTACGCCGACCAGGTCGGCAAGGTTTGTCATGACAGCGATAGCGCCGTCATTGTCTCCGGCGCGGGTTATGCTGATTCCGCGATAGGTCGTCATTCCACTGAACCCAAATTCAGTCGGGAACATGGTGCTGGCAAGCAGACCCGCGCCGTAGGGGATATCGATGGCTTCGCAGTCTTCGACGCTGTTTCCATCTCCTCCATAAATTGAAAAAGCCTGGGCGAGAAACGGAAGCTGCCCGGTACAATTGACGAAACGGTTGGAGCCGGCGTGGTAGATCGACTTCGCATAAGTTGCGGGCCACATAGCGAAGCAGTCGTCGCCATTGCCGCGAACGGTACAGTTACGGACGATCGTGTTGTGCATACCCACGCAGAGATTGATGCCGTCGGCGATGGTATCGCGGAAGCGGCAGCCTTCGACGAGCAGACCATCGGAATTGACAAGCCATGCGCCGGTCTTGGTATGTTCTACCCAGATGTTGTGAATGCTAGATCCCGTGCCGAACGAGCCGCCGAGTCCGTCGTTGGCCTCTGAATCGCTTCGGTAGTTGAGCTTTCCAATGATGGCGAAGTCCGAAAGCGTAATATTAGATCCGTTGCCGTCAATGGCGACTCGATTGCCAGGCGTGTAGTCGTCGGCGCCAACCAGTGTTGAGTACCACATACCCGCGCCGCGAATGGCGACGTCGCTGACCTCTAGCGGGCCCTTCACCACGAATTGACCGGGTGGAATCCAAACTGTCTTGTGCTGAGCCTTGGCAGCGGCGATGACGGCGAGGAATGCCGGTTGCGCGTCGGATTGATTGTTTGGTGTTGCGCCAAATTCGGTAATGGAGAAGGAATTGGCGGGCTTTTCCAACGGCGCCGGGACTGCCTCTAGGTCTACGAAGTCTATCAGGTATTGTGTCGCGGCATCGTCAGCGTCCTTCTGTATTCGAATGACATCTCCGCGATGGATCTCGCCGGGCATAAGCCGCAGTTCATCCCAAAAGTGGCGAGGTGATCCGGCGGAAGGCTCGTTGCTGAATGGGTACGCGCCATAGAGGTAGGTGTACCTCGATGTCATCGGCAGTTTAGTCCGCGGTTTACCATTGATATAGAGGCTGAGCGACGCACCGGCTCCGTGGCCATCTGGTGAATCTGGGATGCAATAGCGAACGACCAATCCTTGGGCATCCGCTGTTGCTGTAAATTCCAGGAATTCGCCGGTTGCGCCGAGACGCACACACTGGCGACCGCTCGCTTCCCGGGCGGGCGTGTGACCTGTATAGTCTGGACCAAGCACCGTGCCGTTTGTTTCCGCCTTCTCGGCCTCGTATGTGATCCATGGCAAGGTTGCCCCCCGTCCGGCCATGGCCACATCGGCGCGCTGAATCAGCGCGATGATGGCCAGGAGTCGAAGCAGAGAGCGCGTCATATTCATCTTATCCCTCAAGCCACGCCTTCGGGAACTATAACACTGCTGTACTATATACGAGGAGGCTATACCTGTCAACGATTTTAATACGTTATAGTTATGTTATCGAGTAAAATAGAGTGACATAAAAGGAGACTCTGGATGCCTCGGAGGCAGAAATTCAAAGATGTTATGTCCGTTATCCAGCAGCGGATTCTCCAGGGCGATTACGTTCTTAGTCCGATTCCCGGCGAGCGCAAAATCGCAGAGGAAACGGGTGTGAGCCACATGACGGTGCGCAAGGCGGTGCGCGGGCTCCTCGAGCAAAAAGTGTTGATTCGCCGGCCCAACGGTTTATTGGATATTCATCCAAAGCATCAGGGGAATATCGGCTCGGCACATTTCCTTCTTCTGTATCCCGCATATGCCTCGACACACCTCATCCATTTGCGGCAAACGGTTTTTGAAGCGGCCGAAAAGTACGGACTCAGCATGCGGCCCGTGCAGTACGTTCACTGGGATGATCCTGTTGTGGCCAGCGCCGCGACGAATCCGGCGGGGCTGATTTTTATGCCGAGCGCGGTCGATGTGCCGGAGCACCTTCTGGCGATGCTTCGGTCGAGCAAATGCGTTTCGCTTGATCTTGACTTAAGCGATCAGGATGTTCCCTCGATCTGTCTTTTCCCTGATTCACACATCATCAAGATCTTCGATCATCTGCGGCAGCTCGGTCACCGGCGTATCGGCTGTATCAGCACGCAGTACCACAATCCGGAGATCGAGCGGCGCATTCGCCTTTGGCGAAAGTGGCTCGAACGTCACGATATGACCGGTGAATTTCTTGAACGCCAGACCCGCTCGTTCGGTGATGCAACCCCCGCGGCTCATGACGTGATGCGCGAGTTGCTCGAGCAGGGACCACTGAAATCGACCGCGTTTGTGGGCACAACATTTCCGGCGGCCGTTGGCGCTATTCGCGCCTGTTGGGAGCGAGGGTTGGTGGTTGGACGAGATGTATCGATCTTCGCGATCAATATAGAAGCGCCGGCAAGATTCATGACGCCTTCGGTGACGGGATTGGATACGCCGAACCTGTCGAATCTGCTCGGAAGGTGCTTTGACTGGTTCACTGATGATTGCAATTGGATCGGCACCAGGCGCCTGGAACCGACCCGATCAGAATTCGTTCAGGGAGAATCGACCGGCCCCATCCGCACTCCGGTCTAAACAGCCCGCCCAGGTATTTTGACTGTAATAATCCTCCCAAAATGGGAATGTTTATTTCTGCATACTATAACACAACTGTTAAAATTTCCCTTGACGGTTTCCGCCTTGTGAAGTAATGTGGAGTTGGAGGAAATGGCTTTGGGCCAATTTCAATATTCCACATTCATAAATGAGCGCATCGCGAGGGAGTAGTCTATGAATCGCTCTGTCATTCTTGCCGCATTGAGTGCTTGTTCTGGTCTCGTCGCTTCCGTAGCGGTGCGCCCAGGAGTTGGAAACCTTCAACAGCCCATATGCGTTGACCTTAAGATATGATGCCTGGTCCAAGCCCGGTTCTTCACTGACCTCTCACCCAACCTACTTCGAGACATCCGCGACGGGTTATGGCAGTGGTTATCACGAGATATATCCCGCAGTTGTAGACCTCAGTAGCAGCAATACCCTCCAGCTTGATGTAACCGTCAACTCGGGTGTGGCTGGATTCCTCAGTTGATCTTGATGACGGTGAAGGTGACGAATTTACCTATACGTTCGGGTTCGGTTTTGTGCCGGGTGGCGGCATCGGTGGCGGCAATGAATATATTCTGCAGCAGCCCTTTGACGCACCCTCCGACATTCCCCAGGGTCCGGGCACTTTCGATTTCTCTCAAATCACGGGTTACAACATTGAGCTTGATCCAGGCAGCGACACCCAATCTTACGATGTGGATTGGAACGACATTTCGGGCGTGACCGTCTCCGCGGCTTTGACTTGGAATAATACCGGCGGCACCGGAGACGGCGCTACGTGGGATATTGGCACTAATCAGAATTGGAACAACGGCACCGGACCGGCCAACTACACGGACGGTTCCGTCGTGACGTTTAACGACACCAATAACGGCAAGTATAACGTCACACTCAATACCACCGTCAGTCCCGCCTCGGTAACGGTGGACAACAGCACAGGCAACTACACTATCAGCGGCACCGGCGGCATCGCAGGTACTGGCTCATTGACCAAATTGGGTAGCGATACCCTGACGCTTTCCACCGTCAATACTTACAGCGGCGGCACAAACGTCAGCGCGGGCAAGCTGATCATCGGCGGCAGCCGGAGCACTTCCCGCCAACAGTGCTGTATCGATTACCGGCGGCATATTGCAACTCGCTGCCGGCACAGGCGGAGAAACGCTTTCGTCGTTGTCCATCGCCAGCGGCACACTTGATGTTGGCAATAACCACTTCATCCTGAGTTATGCTGCCGGGACACAGGCGGCGGAGGATGCGGCCATACGCGGTTATCTTATCAGCGGCCGGAATGGCGGAGCATGGAATGGTGCCACTGGCATTATCTCCACCGGCAGTTCCGGGACAGGAGTCGCTGCTGGTTACAGCGTTGGCTATGCCGATGGGGCCGATCACATTGTTACCGGGCTCTCTTCCGGCCAGATTGAAGTGAAATACACGCTGCTTGGCGATGCCAATCTTGACGGGCTTGTCACCGGCGATGACTTCACGATCCTTGTCGGCAATCTCGGCAAGTCGATCTCCGGCTGGGATAAAGGCGACTTCCTCTATACCGGACTGGTCACCGGCGATGATTTCACCGCGTTGGTCGGCAATCTCGGCAAATCAGCCAACGGAGCGGATGTGGTCTTGCCTGCGGCGGATTATGTTGCCATCGACGCCTTCGCGGCCGCCAATGGGCTGACTCTGCCGAGCGTCCCAGAGCCGGCTACGATTGGGTTGATGGTGCTCGGAGGAATCGGAGCGCCAGCCGACGCCGGCGAACGGCCTGAATCATTCCACGATTCAGGTTCAATTTACTATTTAAAACGAATATGAGGCCCCTTTTGGGGCCTCTGTCATTTCTACTGCGCTAAAGACGTAATCCGCTAAAGTGGCCGACTTTGGTCTAAAATGGCCATAGCAAATTATAACGTGCGCGTTAGAATTTCTCTTGACGGATCTCGCCATGTGCGGTACATTATGCGTCGAGGAAATGACTATGGGTCGTTTCGATCTTCATGTCCGCTCGTGAGAGCAACACGATTTGAGGGAGAAAAGCATATGAAACGTTTTGCTATACTGGCTGCTTTAGGCACTATCGGCATGGTCGCGTCCATGGCGGGTGCCCAGGTGATTACGGACTTCAACAACTACCCCGCGACCACACCGCCGAACGCGGTTTTCGCGGCGTGGAATCCTTCCACCGTCACTTCCTTCCCTGACCACTGGGAAACGACTGCCACTGGTTACGGCAGCAATTACTATCAGATTTATCCCCAGGTCGTGGATCTCAGCGGCAGCAGCACGCTCCAGCTTGACGTAACCGTCAACTCGGGCACTGCCGGCTTCCTGGTTGATCTGAACGACGGTGAAGGAGACGAATGGCAGTATGCATTGGGCTTCGGGTTTGGTCCCGGCAGCTATAATCTGCAGCAGCCCCTGAATTCCCCGAGCGGCATCATTGCAGGCGGCGGGACCTTCGATTTCACCTCGATCGTCGCGTATCACCTCGAACTCGATCCGGGCGCCACGAACGGAGTGGCCAATTCCTACGACGTGAGCTGGACTAATCTGTCGGGCGTAAACGTTCCCGAGCCCGCCTCGTTTGGAATGGCCGTGCTCGGCTGCGTCTTCTTCGCACGCCGTCGCCGTCGATAAATTACCGTTCCCTCGCGAGAGGGTTCCGGTGTAATCCAATCTCCTCAAGCCTCCTCGTCAGAGCTTAGCTAATAAGCCTGACGAGGAGGCTTTTTTATTTGCGTGGCCAAATATGGGATTTGTGTAGTCGGCGGGTGAAAACGCCAAACATCACCAAGCCGAGCATCCCTAAGGATGCCGGTTCCGGCACATCAACCATTAACCCATGAGCTGCCGCGAAGGCGTCGATGGCGGCGTAGTCGCCGATAGGCAATGGCACACCGGCCCCGTTGGATTGCTTGCCGAGATTGCCAACCAACTTAGTGAAGTCGTCGCCAGTGACCAGCCCGTCGTAGTTGAAGTCACCCTGATCCCATCGCGTTGCGGATTTGCCCAAATTGGCGACAAGGATGGTGAAGTCATCACCGCTGACGACGCCGTCAAGATTCGCATCGCCGTATAGTGCGTAGGCGACCAGAACGCTATTGGGGGCCACGATGCCGGACGCTGATGCGTCGTTTCCATCGGCCCAGCCGACGCCGTATGAGCCATTGGCTTGTGAACTGAAAATTGCGCCGGAGGAGATGTAGCCACGGATGGACGAATCGACGGCTAATTGATTTGCTGGATTGTTATAGTCGATGACAATGTGATTGTTCGTCAGGTCGAGCGTGCTTCCGCTGGAAATCGCAAGTGACGAGACGGTTTCGCCGCCGGTGTTCGGAGCCAGTTGCAGGTTTCCGCCTGCAAGCGTGACAGCTTGATTGCTCGGCAACGCGCCGTTGATTCCAGCCACCAGCGTGCCGGCGCTTACCGTGGTACCGCCGGTGTAGGTGTTAATAGTAGAAAGAGTCAGCGTGCTGCCGCCCGTTTTGGTCAATGAGCCTGAGCCGGCAATTTCACCGGTGCTGCTGATCGTGTAATTTCCGGAACTGTTATTGACAGCCAGTGAACCTGGCCGCACGGTGGTGTTGAGAGTCACCAGATAATTTCCGTTGTTGGAATCATTGAAGATGACATTGGAGCCGTCGGTATAGGTGGTGGCGTCGCCGCTATTCCAGTTTTGACTGGTTGTATCCCAGGTCTGTCCGTCGCCTGTGCCGCTGGTGTTGTTCCAGCTGAGCGTCGGCTCAGAAGTGGGCAAGGCGTTGCTACCGAATACCCAGCCTATTTCGCCGCCGTTATTGAGCATGTCCACCGATGCTCCATGTCCGAAAATCCAGCCGGCCCCGTTGTTGTACCACTCGTGCCAGTAATTGTTGGGAGCGGTGACGCCGTTGTAGGTTGAGCCATTGCCGATATGTCCGCCGGTATAGCTGGCGATGTTGAGAAAATAATTGGGATTGGAAGCGGTTCTGAAATTGCTCCAATTGAGGATCAAATTGGGATCAGCTGTGGCGGCTTCGGTGGCATCGTAGCCGTCGATCGTGCCGGAGGTGCCGGGTGTGTAATTCACATCGTAATTGGCCACGAACCCGTCTGGCCAATTGAACAGAACCTGCACAGCATCCGGTCCAGAACCGACCGTGATTTGCCCGGCGAAGGCAGTCGTAGTCGGAAGCAAAATTATCACGGTGATTCGGGCGTGGAATAAGCAAGCGGAACATGAATCAACTCCTGCCCCGATTCGCGCGGGGTGGCTGGGTCAAATGTCGCTATGCGAATGGGGCGATAACGAAGGCCGCGAAGGTGTATTGCCGCGGAAAGCGCGGATACCGGGCCATCGGCGTCCCTGTTCGCGAGGACATCTCCGATCGATCCAGGCGCACGTTGCGCCGGATGCTTGCCCTGCAGGCCGGTCTTCTGGCTTGGGACAACACTCAACCGCCTTCCCACCGATTGCTCGGCAGTGGCTGAATGATCGAGAGCAAAAAAGTCCCTCACAGCGGCGCGTCCGCGTCGGAATAGAAGCCATTGCCCCGTCACCGACTTCCCTGCGTTGCGATCAATTCGCAACGGGCTACGCAAGCCACCTGCAGGCGTTGATCACGATAGTTGGAGCGAAAAACAAGTCAAGCAAGGAAGAATTGCTGAATTGAACTAAGGGCAGCGATCGCTTTGATCCGCGACGTACCTATCACGAATGCGTGGCGTATATTCGAGCGAAACGACGACGTCGAGCGAGAATGCCGGCCGCAGCCAAACCGAGCAGCCCGAAGGATGTAGGCTCTGGCACATCCGCCATCAAACCATGGGCGGCCGCGAAGGCGTCGATCGCGGCGTAGTCGGCGGCGGGCACGGTCACGGCAGTGCCATTGGCCTGTTTGCCAAGGTTGCTGACTAGTTCAGTGAAATCGTCGCCATTGACCACGCCATCGTAGTTGAAGTCGCCCGCATCCCAGGCGGAGACTGATTTACCCAGGTTGCTTGCTACGATGGTGAAGTCATCCCCGCTGACAACACCGTCGAGATTCGCATCGCCGAGCAGCGTGTACATGATTTTGATCGTGCCGGTGGCTAATCCGGCAGGATTTCCCGGATCGGCGGAATCGGCGTAGCCGAGGGCATACGACATGTTGGAGGCCGCGGTTGAGCTTTGGATGCCGAGTCCAGTCCAGGTTCCGTCATTGCGTCCGGAGATCAGATAAAGCGCGAATCGCGGCGATGGGATCGGAACCGGGGGCGTATTGGATAATGAGATGATTGTTGGTCAGGTCCAGCGCTGCGGTGCCGTTCAGGGTCAGGGCATTGATAGAACTGATCGAAGAAGGAGCCGAGGACAATGCCGCAGCCAGCGACGTGTGGGCATCGGTAAAATCGAGCTGATTAATGTCGTTGGAAACCTGGTTCAGCGTTGCCTGTCCGCCCGTGTTGCCAGCGAGTTCCGTACGCGCCTCGTATAGCTGGTAAACCAATTGAAGTTGCGAAAGTCCGTATGGCACGCCGGTGAATTGCTGAATTTCTTCCAGATCGGTGAACCCATCCTGCACGGTTGGCTCGATCTGTGTGCCTTCGCCATAGTCGTTCCACGTCGCAATCTGTATCGCGTTGATATTTTTGGAATAGGTTTGATCCAGTGCGAGAGTGCTTTCCAGCGTCTGCCCATTATTTTCCGGGATAACGAAACCAGAGCCCGCTCCGTCATCGCCCTGTGCGTAGTAGTCGTTGTAGCCTGCATACGCCACGCCGATGGAATTGCTAAACTTCGGAGCTTCGTTGGCGAGAAAATTCTGCTGAACCGTCAGATTATCCGACGTTCCCGGATCCTGATAGACCCATCCAAACTCTCCGGTGGCGGGGGCTCCAACCTGCGATGCTTGATATGGCAAAGCCACGATCGCCGGCTTCTGGCCGGTAACGCCGTTCATGATGGTGGTCCATTGGCTGGGCTGTTGAAACGTCTCCGGGCCAAAGAGCATCATCAGCGGGGTATTGCTGGTTCCCGCCTTGATGTAGTTAGACTGCTTGAAATAGTTATTGTCGAGATAATTGATGTTAGCTGACACATCGCTGGTGGATCCAGCAAAGCGGTCTTCGAGCATGACGCCGACCCCCAGGCCGTAGGTTTGCGTCGCGCTGACGATCTTATTTGAAGCGCTCAGCAGCGAATTGATGTCGCCATTGGTGCCGTTTGTGCCATACCAGTCAACGATCGTTCCGCTAATGCCGGCGACCTTCATCAGCAGCATCTGATATTCGATGACGTTCGGATCGCTTGAATCGTAAGTGCCGATGAGCGGGTAATAATTGGAAGCGATTTCACGCTCGCCGTCGGGATCGATGATGTTGGGGTTGCGGTCGTTCATCTTCCAGTGGAAGCCCCAGTTATTCGCGCCAAGCGTATAAGGGGTCTGGAACCATGGCATCATGTGGACGTAAACCGGGATAGGATTGGTCTTGGGGACGGTAGCGCCCTGTGCCAGCAATTGGCAGGGAAGACCGAGGAGGCACCCGATTACAACATATACAGGCAGCTTCATCGTCTCTCCTCGCCGGCTTGACCTTGCTTAGATTGTTGGACAGCCGCCTGCCATGGTCAAACCCAATCAGGCTCTGTCACAACGGCATATAGTATAACACGACTGTTCTATTTATCAACCGTCTCGGAAGGGAAAAAGTGCCGCTCAAAATACATCTTGCCGGATGCGTCAGGTTGTCAGTGAGCAAATGTTCACGCGGAACGGCGTCGACGAACAAGAACACCCGCGGCAGCCAAACCAACTGACCCGAAGGACGTCGGCTCCGGCACATTCCCCATCAAACCATTCGCGGCGGCGAAAGCATCGATCGCCGCGTAATCCGACGCAGGCAAAACAAAATCGGTTCCGTTGGCCTGTTTGCCAAGATTGCCGACCAACAAGGTGAAGTCGTCGCCGTTCACTACTCCATCGTAGTTGAAGTCCCCCTCGTCCCAGGCGGAGACCGACTTACCCAGGTTGCTAGCCACGATCGTGAAATCATCCCCGCTCACCAGGCCATCCAGATTGGCATCCCCATAGAGTGTGTACTTGATTTCAATCTGTCCGGAAGCGAGTCCGGCCGGATTCCCGGAATCGGCCGAATCCGCATAGCCGATCGCATAGTGTGAATTGGCTGCTGCGGCTGAACTGTTGATGCCCAGGCCATTCCATTTCCCGCCGTTATAGCCGCTGGCGAGATATCCTCGAATGGTGGAAACAGGATCCGGATTGATGCCGTAATCCAAAAATAAATGATTGTTGGTGAGATCCAAGTCGCACCCTGCAGCGATGGTGAGCGAAGAGAGATCGCTTTCACCACTATTCGGAGCGATTTGTAATGTGTCGCTGACGACGGGAGTGAACGGAGTTCCTACCGACAGCTGAACGCCGCCGGTAATGGCTCCCGTGGTCATGCTAGTGTAAACAGACATGGCCCCGTCGTTATTGATAGGAAATGACGCCGCGTTGGCGGGCGTGATCGTGCCCTGCACCACGCCAAGCAGGTTCGTCTTTGAGGAAATCCGGGTTGCATAAGAACTATCCGGAGTATCAGTCGTGATCTGTATGAGCGGGCCATTCTCGGTTTTCTGGTAGTAGTAGCCGGATTGATCGTAAAGGGCCGCCATGACTTCATTGCCATTTGAGTCCAACACCGTATCGACAAGGCTATTGACTCCCGCAAGCTGGTAGACGCCGTTATTCAAAACAAACACTCCGCCGCCGCTGTCGCCCGGAGCCACGATGCCCTCATTGGGGTCCGTTGGGTTATTGTCGAAATCGTATTGGAGGAAGTCACCGCCGAAATTTCCTGAGGCATTGATCTGCGTATCGGTGTCGATCGCGGCAACCGTGTTATTTCCCCATGACAACTCACCGTTGCCGGCGCCCCACAGCCAGCCCCCGGTGACGGCCGGCCCGCGCTGAACACCATAACCCACATCAACCAGCGGCAAATTCGTTTCGTTGCTGCCGTTGTAGAGCGGCGCAAACGTTGAAAATGTACCGGTGTCATTCGGAGCGATTTCCCACATGGCCAGATCGTCCAGCGTCGCCTCAAGTTGCATCGGATACGTTGTGTCGTTAAAGGTGAAGTTCCCCGTGGTGTTTCCCGAAACGTGGGTTGCGGTAAGCATGAGCCGCGATGAGATCGTTGTGCCGGCCGCGCCGGTGCCGAGCAGGCCTTCAAAACTTGCGAGGTTATTTGGAGGAGCAGTGAAGTTGTTGCCTGTCCCGCCGAAGGTGATGATCGCCATAACATGCGGAACAAACGAGCTTGAGCCCGCGCAAAACGCCAGCCAGCGAGCTTGAAGCTGCTTTTGGGAACGCATGGTGATTGGAAATAGAATAACACACGATTGCGGGCAACGAATGAAATTCACTTTTCACCCCAAAATCGAGCAAAATCGGGGCGCAATTTTAGGAAAATTATCGCCAAATTGACAGAAATAAATTCCGTATCGCGGCGACGTTAAGAACAGGATTAGCCTTCGACGAACCGCACGTTCAAGGTGCTTAGGAACGGCTGTGTGTGCATTCAATGGGCGATACAGGGCTCGAACCTGTGACCCCCAGCGTGTCATGCGAAAATTTAGACCACCGAGAAGCTCACGAATCGCACTGCTTTTCCAGCATTTTATGACTTGCGACGGACATTGCAAGTGGTTGCAAAACGCGTTGTGGAATTGCAATGGTTTACGGTAGGGTCGCAGTATCCAAAACGGTAAATACCGGCAATACATTTCGTAAAGCAACTGCTCACGAGGAATTCCGCATGGCTCGCACGCTGCCGCGTTCGGGGCATGACTGGGCTACGTCGGCATGGTGGGCGGGGGAATAAGCGGTGTGCGTTGCGGCGGGGCGTTCCACCCCTCGCAATCTGCTATCAGGAAGGCGGCGTTGCGGCGGCCGGTACTTGAGGCATCGATATCCTTGGTTTGTAGCGGCTCGAATCCGCACAATACAATTTTGAATGCCGGGGATACGTATGTCCGGACGCCGCAGGTAAAATACCTTCAGATGGCGCACTTCATTAAAACCTCCAAAGGATTGCTAGTACCGGAGAGCTTTACCGTTCCGAGCCGCGCCGCGGTTTATTGCGACGAGTCTGGCAATTCTGGGCCAAACTACATCGACCCATTACAGCCGTTTTATGTTCTCGCTGGCTGGCTGATTCCAGATGAGCGGGTCGTAGAGGTATCGGTCAAAATCGACAAGTTTCGGCATGAGCATTTCCGGCAGCGAGAGGAATTGAAGAGTGTCGGAATGCTCCGAAATGACAGCGCTAAGCGGAAATGTGCCGAATTATTTTCGGACCTCGGGCAACTCGACTGCGTACCACTCTACCTAATCGCCGAGAAGCGGTTT
Organism: uncultured Phycisphaerales bacterium; assembly: GCA_963773725.1. Lineage (GTDB taxonomy): Bacteria > Planctomycetota > Phycisphaerae > Tepidisphaerales > Tepidisphaeraceae > PALSA-1353. The sequence continues at coordinate 1,176,676 of CAVZCA010000002.1, read as the reverse complement.
TGCGTCGCGGCGAAGATAGTCGAAACGTTCCTTGACCCCGAGTATCACAGTTTCCTGAAACATTCGTTTACTATGGACTTCGAATCGAAGCAGGAGATCGCCAACACCCTATATGAGCGCCTGCCGGACAATGTAATTACCCAGTTTGCAGAAGCGTACCGCGCCCCACGGCTACTGCCCTTGAGCGAGCGCTTCGGAATGTGATGGCAACGGTAGAGGCCAACGTGTCGCCCGAACTGGCGAAAGCAATCGCTGGGAGCAGAAACCACATTGAGGAAATTGCACGGGTCGAAGCGGAGGCATCATCGCTCGGCGACGTGGCCGGGACATTAAACATGCCCTGTCTGGTGAGCTTTCTCATGCTGGTCGAGAACCTAGGGAGATTGGGTCTGGTGCGGCCAATAAAGATGTTCCACGACCAGCAGCATACCTACGGGGAAGGCTACAAGCGGATTTTCCAGATGCATAAGGGTATGCCTCGTCTCTTTGCCCGGTTCCCGCACTCGGATATGGCGTACATGAACATTGAGCACATCGCCGAGTTTGAGTTGCTGGATTCGATGACATCTATGCCGATCCAAGCGGCTGACCTCCTTGCGGGTGCTATCCATCACTGTTGCCGGTTGGCAATGGGATCGGAAAAGCCTACGCCGGGCGATCATGCGCTTGCCGAAGGGATATTGCCGGGTTTGCTGGTGGCAACACCTCGGCTCACTTGGCTCGTGTGCTCCGAGCACTGCGTGAGGGCGCTGGGAGACCGGGTTCTAAAGCCTGCAATCCGTGCCCTTGACGGAAGCATCGACGAAGCGGAGTCAGAGAAGTGCGTGGTTGAATCGCTCGCTCCCATGTTTCCGATAAAGGGCGAGGCTGAGATTGCTGACGGAAGGGAGCGAGTTCGGCTTGATCTGCCGCTGTTCGGGTTGGCCGTGATGGATGGCGGTGCTCTGATTGTAGTCAAAAATCCGGAGGGGGCCGATGATCCGTGCCAACGCTACCTCCTTCTATTCACGTCAAAGGATTTGGCGCAGAAAGTGCTCAGCATCTGGAATCCAGATGAGCTAAATCGGCCGCAAAAGGTTGCTGCGTTTGGGCCGCGCGAGTTACCCCGCTTCATCGAATTATTGGAGGAGGCGGCCACGATGACAGATTATGTCGCCTTCGACCCTGGGAGCGACGGGCCGCTGCGCATGGCGGCGCTTCCGAAGTTCATCGATGACATGAAGCGGATGTTGAGCCGGATCGTTCGGACGTATCGGTCGGGAATGGATAAAGTGATTGTGGAGAAGCATCAATTTGGCACTAACGAAGTGCTGTCGATGCAGTCAAAAAATGGACAATACGCCGCAATGATTCAGCCGGAGGGTAAGATCTATTTCGCTGGTTCGCGTGAGGAAGCAATCGATAAACTTCGCAGCGCGGAGGGGATTTAGCGGAAGCCTAAGCGCTGTCGATTCTGAAGCGTAGCCGCGAGGAAAAGGTTGTGCAGCTAGAATAGTCCTATTTGAAGGGCGAAAGTCGCAAAAACACGTGAATAGCAAGATATGGAATGAGGAGAAAGATCAAAAACATTGCAATAATTGCAAATGCGATCGTGAGGAGGATTAACCCCCATTTTTCTAAACTTGGACGAGGCGAACGGAAGTAACGTCCTGCAAAAGACATCGCATTAGATGCGATTACGCTACATGCCCCCAACACCACCAATACGCTCACAATGTCGCTTGCCACTACTCCAAGAGAGACAGGCGACACTGTCGCCAGGAGGGTCACAATCGACCAACCCGTAATTGAAGCAATTGCGCCAACGAGATTGAGCACGTCCAAGGCTCTCTTCGCGCCCACGCTCGAAAGACCGGGCAATAAATTCAGATTTTGTTCTGCCAAAGGAACAGTCCATAGGTTGTTTGGTCCCTGTTGGTCTTGACAGGCGATTTCTTGCTCGAAATGCGTCAACGCGCTCGGGTCGTGTAATTGGGACTGCAATAGCTGCCGTGAGCGGACATGCCGAAGGCGAAATGGCTTATCTTGTTGCCAACGCCCACCACCATCGATCATTAATTCCCAATTATCGTTGTCATCTCCTATCCCTCGTGTCCCAAAGCCGGTGACCTCCTGATGCCCGGTAATTGGCGATGGGCGGTCGTCATGGCTATGTAGATTCCTGCCCGTATTGGTATGGAGCAATCGGAAGTGATCCCCATCTTCGAGCGGAGTTCCGTTTCTGAATTCGGGCGGCTGGCCGTCTGGACCCTGAATCATCCAAAGAGAATCGCTGTCCTTCGGCTCTCTGCCAACAACCATTTGTTGCTGTGAAGACCCCGCATGGGTGTAATTCCTTGGAAGCGATGCCAGAAATCGCCCCGTTGCGGCGTGTTTCAATCGGATCGTTTCCCCAAACCGAATTAGACGTTTTCTCATAGAGATTGATTTGGCCCGTAAAATACAGTTTACGGCACACTAAGCCCTTTGCAATTGTGGCTTGCCGCCGGCCAGCGCAGTCAATCCTCGTCGCCCCACCTATCCGGCGTGCCTCCCAAAGTGAAATCGAGGAAGACACGTATCGCGTCAATATCTCCACCGCGCACCGCGGCCTTGAGTTTTTCTGCGACTATCTTGATGTCGGCTTTGGTGGTTGTGCGGGTCAATTCCGCCCGCAACTTTTCAGACGTTGAAATTTCGTTCTTTTTTTTTGCATCGTGTATCTCCTACAAAAATTTGTCGTCTTGGCTCCATTTATGCTCCGTTGCCTCATACTGTCGCACTGGTCCGATTAACCTATCGAGCAAAATCTGAATCGCGCGGCATGAACCTTGCCGGGCAAGTCGTTTTAGATCTTTAGCAAGCTTCGCAATCTCGCCCGGCCCGAACTCAGCCGCGAACTCGTGTTTCATCTCCGAAGTCGAACCAGCCGGACGTCCGGGGCCGGGCTTGCATCCGGGCATAAATCGCCCGTTAAGGTTCCGTTTTTCGCCGTTATTTAACGGCAGCGGATTATAAATTGGTCTTTTCATCTGCATCTACAAAAACCGCCGCCCGGCTTCGGCCACAATTCCAAGAGCCGGGACGACGGAGCGCCAGACGTGAAACAATCACAACCGGACGCGCTGATCGTTAAGCGTCATTGTCCCGGCGATTTTCTTTGCGCTGGCATGATTGGATTCATACACAGCCAACGCGCGCTTCGCATTATTTAGCCTGGAATGGATTTCAGGGTGCGCAGACGCCTGCCATCGATCCACAAGGTCAGCTTTATCAACGCCCTTCAGCGTTGCAGCCAAAGGGTCTGCAAAAGCAGAAGCCAGTGCGAACGAAGCTAAATCATCAGCACCGTTGTCAGCTAGGCGTTTAAGATCTGCCGCCCTATCGCTTCCGGACATCTGCAAAAGCCGCTGGCGGACCTCACCAGCGAGAGCGTGCTGTTCAGGCTTGGGGCGGGGTGGCTCTTTCGGTAGGGCTTGTGTCCCCTTATTAATTTCATGGGTAAGCCCCTCCTTCCTCGCGGAGTACAACTTATCCAACGCCTTGCCGGTATCTCGCTGAAGCTGGGCGGTCGCTTCCTGACGGCCCGGAACGGCCAACATGCGATTAGCAGCGATGCCCTTGAGCGCCGCTATGTGGCCGTCAAGGGCAGCCGAAACCTCTTCACACTGCCGATCAATCGCGCCGGCAAAGGGATTTCGTGGTTCTCCAGGGTTCATGGGTTCCGTGGCGCTCCCGTCCAATAGGCCATGCGGATTAAGCAGCCGCGCGGGCCGGGCCGAGTTCTTAGCCATCCGGCTTGTCAAAAGATTTGTGTCGGGGTCCACATATTGTTCGATCATGTTCGATCTCCAGTTTTGCCCGGCCTTCCTTTTTTGGGCCGGTGCGATTCAAAGCGTATTCGGCAACGGAACATCCGTTGCCGTCATAATTCGTCTTTCGGAATCATTTCAAACCCATCTTCCGTCGCGACCCTCACCATCGGGCGATCCTCGCCCTCTGGGTCAAAATGATCTTGGCCGTTCCGACCAATTCGATGTACATGTTTTTTCCCGTGGCCGTTGTGGCCGTTTCGGTTCGCGTGCGTCTTACCGTTTCCGTTCAGGGCTGCCGGGCCGCGTCGGAGATTGTTTGCAAGCAGCCCGGCAAGGTTGCGAAGCGTGTCATCGCCGTCGCGTTCACCACCGAGGGCCGCAATAGCCCCAACGTGTTCGGGGCCGAATTCTCTCAAGGCACCAAGGACGGTATTCCGGTTTACTCCAAGGTCACACAGGTATGTCACTGCTTCGCTTGTTTCCTTATCTTCCTTGCCATCATCAAAACCATCCACGCCATCCTCTGTTGATTGGCTGTTCAAATTCTGTTCTTTGCTGTTAGGGCGGCAGTTTCTACCGCCCCTTTCGGCATGTTTTTGCCGCCGGTCACGGCGCGAAATTACCGCCCCTCTAGGTTTGGAATTGCCGCCGGTGGCAAAATCTGCCGCAGCGGTAGAAACTGCCGCCCCTCTTGGCACGTTGAGGATGTATTCAGTCGCCCGGCTGCCGCCACCGTGGTGAGCCACAACCAACAAGCCCGCCTTTTCCAAGGATCGCAACGCGCAGTTGCGTCTGACGACGGCTGCTTGTTGCCTCTTGCGTGAGAAGATCGACGCCCGGCCGACTTAGACCCGTTTTGTTGTTTCTGTGCCGAAGCAACGAATTGAACACAGTAACTTGAGTGGGCTTAAGACGACGCTGCCAGCCGAAGTCGATGAAATCATTGAATAAATCAAAGTGGCCGGGTGGGGCTGCCCCAACATCCGTGCGCGCGGTCGGTTTGGGCTTGGGATCGTACACTGGCCGCCGTTTCACAACTCGCCTCCCTCGGCTTCGGCGCGAACCTGCTCCAACATTGCCCGACGATGATCTGCGAACCGTTCTCGATTGAGTTGCGCTGTAGTGGCCATCGCTCGCCGCCGCCATTTCTGGATTTGATGTTCGCAACGTGCGTTCCACGCATCCACCAGCGGAGTAATCAGTTGGGCGAACTCGTCGCGGTTGAGATACCGCAAAACGAATTCGTTGCCATTTGGAGATTTGAAATTCTCGTTGCATATCGGGTATAACATAGAGTGCTTTCTTTGCCGGCTCGCGATTTAGTTTTCCAGACACAATCGCATGACCGGCAATTTTTATTGGTTTAGATTCCCGCCTCCGCAAGCCGCTTCTTTGCAGTGTCGATATCCTTCTGGCGTCGGCCCGGCGAGCGCACGACGGGCATAGGCATCGTGGGCTGGCCGCATTTTGCGGCGGAGATACTTCGGAAAAACTCGCGGAGATCGGTTTCAGTTGTGCAACATTGGCCACCGACATGCGATGTCGGCAAACGCACACCGGCAACTCCCCGGTGGACCCATCTCCATAGTGTCGCGTAATTCAAACGTGCGCCGCTGCGTCGGCCCGGCAGCCAAGGCAAGCCGGGAACATCCCGCAAAGGAATTAGGCGTTCCGATAGATCGGAAGTTACGGCGCTCATTGGGCGCTCCATTTTTGTTAGTTGGGATTCCCGCCTCGGGCGGTCTCCACTTCATCTCGGACAAAGTGGAAATTTGAAATGCGCGCCGGCTCGGCCAGCACTGGAACGCTTTGCGTTACACCCGTTGCTCGGCAACGTCGGCTTATCTCCAGCGGGAAACAAACCCAAGGCACAACACCGCGTTCGTCATCAGTGATTTAGCAAATCCTGGCAATAAAATGAACTGGTTGATGTTAGAATTCCGCGAACTATTTTGTGGATATATAAAATGCGCCGCTATTTGCCGGGCGATTACGACAATTTATTTTCGCAATTTCATGGGCCGGTGTAATCGAACAAATTGGGTGATGTGGCTGTCAGGCTAACCAATATTCGGGTTAGCACCGCGCACAGGGAGTACAATCCCCATGCGCCTGAGGCCGCTATGCCGTATCCGATGAATACTCCAGACTGAATTACCAGCGCTGCATCGGGTCGCTCATCGGCGGGTGTGGAGTCCAAACGGTGCTTCAGCCCATCCAGAGTCGTGTGGCCCGTATAGCCTACAGCAAAAACAGGAATTGTTTTCGGCGGTTTTGGCCCTGTGACCATGATTGGGTTGAGTTTGCTCTTGAGAAGTCTAACTTGCCGAACGGTCTGGCAAACCTGATTCCATTGCCCGGAAAGATCGGACTTCACTTCAACTATGGCTGCAACCGATTCCGCGAGTAGAAGTCGTTCATGTGAGGAGCCTGGCATTGGGAAGCTAGGGAAAAAAGGATATTCCACTGCAATATCGATCTGTCCCGACAAAGCGTTGTCCGAATCGGTAACAACGCCGGTTGCAAAGCGATGATGGGCGGGGAAGAGTTTTTGCAGGAATTCTCGGAGGAACGTCTCGCGTTCAGTGCCGATGACGGCATTTGGAAGGCCGTGACCGCCGTGATGTTGAGCCATCAACGCTTGCTGAATTGCTTCAAGACGTTGAATGAGATGTGTATTTTGCGCCATGTTAGAGAATCCTTTCCCGCTCTAGAACACGGCGAATTTCTTCGTAGGAAGGTTTGATATCTCCTTTTGGAAATGGGATATGGCCAACGCCATACAAATTGGAAAACTGCTCGCAACCATCCTCCAAAAGGATAATGGCGACGTTCAAACCCATACCGGCCTTGAAATAGTCCGGCCTCATGAATGACATTCATCCGGGCGTGATGCTTACCATCTTTTTGTTCGTCTTCCGCCGTCATGATGAGAAAGGCAAACGGACACCTGTCTAGCAGTTCAGTCAACCGCTCTTTATTGGTTCTGCCGGCTTGTGGCTCACGATTGAATTCTTCCCATGGTAGCTGCAGGCGATCTCGGATAAAGTCCCTGAGGTTATGCCAAAGGACCGAGTGTCCGTGGCCGATGAAAATGGGACCATCAAGTTTTGCTACGGTGCGACCTTTCATCTTCATGGACTTCTCCAAGTACCTGGCGATATATCGGGCTTGCTTCGCAAGCTCACCCGCATAATGCGCAGTTGAGTTTTGCGAAATCAGCCAGCACTCCAATCCGAGGTGAGGTGGTGCTTGCATTCCACCCTGTAGGGCCCGCATATCATTTATAAGGCGGGGGTTTCTCGGCATCATCGACACTAAAAGGTCCGCTTGCATGGAACGTAAGGGGAGTTTACGAATGGCATCAGCAAGTTCTCTTAGCCGAGGGTCATCCACCGAAGATAACACTGCATCACAAAGCGGCAATAACTCGTCTTTAGTGTCTTGAACAATTGCTTCGACTTCGCCCGCGACCACTTGTATTTGGTCGGACTCAGAGCGATTCAATTTAGCACGCTCCAGGATTTGTTCGACTATTCCCTCGTAAGAAAACTCGGCCCATTTACCTCGGACGGGCTGACCATACTGTGTATCAAAATATTCGCCGGGGTATCGGGCATGAAGGTCGAATGTATAGACATTCGCTTGGTAACCCAGCCAAGAACCGCCCCACGCACTTTCGACCAATCTTATGGCCTGAACGAGTGCTTCATTGACACCTCGCATTGGCTCTTGGTTGAAACGCTGCGCCGCACGTTCGCAACGTTTAGCCAAGCGAACGATATCGTCGATCACGTCATCCATGGTGCACGCACATAAGATTAACCGGACTCATTGCGGGGCATATTATATCCGCAGATCACAGCTAATTGCACCGCAGGCTGCGAGGCAAGTACGTCGATCAGCCGATCTTCGCTGCGACCTGCCGGGCAACGTCGGCATTTTTGTCCGCGTAGAGTTCTGCCATGCTTAAACTGGCATGACCGAGAACGTGTTGCGCCGCCTCCAAACCGAACCGCTTGCGGATTTCCGTCGCGGATGAATGCCGCAATTGATGCGGATGCCATTGCGGAATGACTCGCTCGGCGTTGGCGATAATCCTTCCGCCCTTAGCCCGTTGGTCAGCCAGATCAACAGCGCGGGCAATCGCACGGCGGTAGGAGGATGTCGTGTATCGCTCGCCGGGCATTATCTTGGGCGTGCGGCGACAATTACTGCCGGGCACATTGCCGCAAGTCATTGGTGTCTTACGCTCGGCGTGCAGGATATCCCGCCGCTCCTGTTCAGCTTCAGCAGGCGAGAAGCAATAGGCGGTGGGGTCCAGCTTCAAAAAGGGTTTCAAAATCTCTTGGGCCTTCGGGCCGACGAAGATTTGCCGTCGATGGCCATGATGGGCGGTCTTGTGCTGGGCTGGTGAATAAATCCACACATTGCCGGATCGGTCAATATCCCCTGTCCGTAGCGAGAAAATTTCGCCACCGCGTGCGCCGGTCAGGCGCTGCAATTGCGCCATGGCCGCTACGGTGCGGGACAGGAAGGGCAAGGTCGCATCAATGACATGATCGGCCACGGGCTTGACCGGCTCTGATTCCGTGGCTTCGCTTCGCCCGGCTCGCAAGGCGGATACGCTGCAAAGTGCGTAGTGAACATTGGCGGGAACAAGTCCCTTGGACACTCCCCATTTGAACACCTGTCGGATACGGGCGGTCTGCCGGTTGATGGATGATCTGCACCATCCGAGATCGATCATCGAATTTCGGATTGCTTCTAAGGCCAGTGGGCCGAAGTCACGGGCGGGCGTGGGTCCATACAGTCGGTTCAAAAGCGCTAGGACCGGCTTGAAATTTTCCGGCTCTAGTGTGGACGTGCCATCGGGCAGACGGTAGTAGGTCAGTGCGTGCGTCCAGAACCGGTCAACAAGCTCTGTAACTTGCAAATCGCCGATCCCGGAGGCGGGAGATAGTCGCCGTCCGTTGGCGAGCCACTCACCAATGACGCGGTCGTATTGATCGCGGCTTACTTTGGATCGCCAAAGGCCAAGGTAGAAGTCCTGACCGTCGATAGTGACGACGGCCTGATCGCTGGGGCGATGATGACGATACGAAGGGTTGGCGTTGATGAGTTTGGGCATAGCGGAATCCTCAATTCGGGGGCGCAAAACGGTACATACCGTTTTTCCCTGCGATTCAAGGCCGCTCTGCCCAACACGGACAGGTACGCTAAATCAAGCGTTCGGCGGATTTTGCATTCAATGGGCGATACAGGGCTCGAACCTGTGACCCCCAGCGTGTCATGCTGGTGCTCTGGCCAACTGAGCTAATCGCCCGACGCGCCGCGATATTAGCCGGTGTGCGGGACTCCATCAAGCCGAACTCCCGATCCCATCTTTAGGCCGATCAAATTCCACATGATGATGCCTGCCAAAGCGGCAACGATGCCGAAGATCATGCTGATGCTCAGGCCGTACGGTTGTCCGTGAAAGTGCAGCGTAATCACGCTTGGTTCCACGCGGATCATCTCCAGGACGTATCGCGAGAATCCCTCCAGAATCAGCATCAGCGCGAAAACCCGGCCATCCGCGTGCGGCAGACTCAGGTACGCGATCAATAGGCCGCAAAGTAAAAACGCGGTGAAGGCGCTGTAGAGCTGAGTCGGATGAACCGGCAGAGAGCTGGCTGCTGCCGCTTCGGCATGGAGATTTGGGTTGTTGCTGATTGGCGGGATGCGGGATTCATCAGGCCAGCGGTGCTTTGCAGATCCGCCGGCGCGGCGAGTTTTCCCTGCTGATATTGCTCGACATACACATTCGAGAAATAGGGAAAACGCACGGCCCAGGGCGCATTGCACTGCTCGCCATAACAGCAGCCGTTTAGGAAACAGCCGATGCGCCCAAACCCAAGTCCAATCATGATCACCGGGGCGACAACATCCATTCCCAGCAGGATCGGAACTTTGCGGAGATACGCGTAGATGATGCAGCAGGGCGTTGCCAGCAGCAATCCGCCGTAAAAAGTTAATCCGCCTTCACGCGTGTTGATGATATTGCGAAGGTTTTGAAGGATGCTCAGATCGCCGCGGGTGTATTCAGGCAGGTTTTCCAGCACATGGCAGAGCCGCGCGCCGATGAGGCCCGTGGCCAACGCGATCAGGGTCGCATCCACGAACAATTCCGGCTTGATTCCTTTGCGCACACCGAGCCATTGAGACAGTTTCACACACGCCAGGAACGCCACTACCAGCATCAGCCCGTAGCCATAGATGGGAAATTCATGTCCAAAGAGATGAATGCGGAAAAGTTCCTGGAGCATGACTATCCGATTGTAGGGGAGGGGGCAGGTTCAAGGAATTAGCACGACATTATCGATGAGCCGGGTCTTTCCAACGCGCGCCGCGACCGCGATCAACGTTGGACCGCTTACGACTTGGACATCTTTCAGTGTGTTCGCATTAACTGCCGCCACATAGTCAATCGATAGCGGAACGCGTCCCTGGCTGCCGGGATCGAGCAGGATATTCTGAGCCGTCGCCAGGAGGCGATTGGTCTGGCGAATCCCCTTGGCGAATTCATCGCGCGCCGCAAACAGGGCACGGCTGATTGATAGTGCCCGCTCCCGTTCAGCGGACGATAAATATTGATTCCGGCTGCTCATCGCTATGCCATCCGGCTCTCGAATTGTTTCTCCCGGCGCGATTTCGATTGGCCAATTCAGCGCCTCAGCCATCGCCCGGATCACCAGGTATTGCTGGTAATCTTTCTGGCCAAAGCACGCTACATCCGGCCGAATAATGTTGAACAACTTGGCGACGATCTGACAAACACCTTTGAAATGATTTGGACGGATTCGCCCTTCGAGCACGCTGCTGAGGTTGGGAATATCAAGATGAACCTCGGGCAAAAACTGGGGCGGATACATCTGTTCCGCAGGCGGATTAAAAACCAAATCAACGCCCGCCTCCCGGCATTTGGCCAGATCATCCTCGATCGGACGCGGATATTTATTGAAATCCTCCCGCGGCCCGAATTGCGTCGGATTGACGAAAATGCTTACCGCTACCTTCGGAGCATGTTTTCGGGCAAGCTCAATGAGCGACAAATGCCCGGCGTGCAGCGCTCCCATGGTGGGCACCAGCGCCAGCCGGCCAAGTTTTTCCCGCTCCGTGCGTGTATCGGAAATGGTTTGGGTCACAATCATGATATCTGCTGACTGTACCACGCCCACCCCAGTTGCGGCTATCATGGGAGGACGACAGAAATCTCAAATTTGAGATTTCAAAGGAGTTAACAGTATGCGGTGGATGGCGATCGCGGTAATCGTTTTTGCAACGGCGGCGGCAAGAGGACAGGCTGATTCGACACAGCCAGCCACCCGGCCGACGGCCCACACCGATCATGCGCCATCCGACGACAAGATTTCCATAACGATGCATCATTCCGTCAAGATCGGCGCGACAAAAATCAATTACACAGCGATGGCCGGCACGATGATGATGAAGGACGAAGAGGGCAAGCCGCGCGCTAATTTCTTTTTCGTCTCCTACACCAAAGAGCCAACGACGCGCCCGGAAGATCGGCCCATCACGTTCGTCTTCAACGGCGGACCCGGCGCGGCCGCTGTCTGGCTCCATCTCGGTGCGGTCGGTCCCAAACGCGTGGCCCTCGGACATGACGGAATTCCCGGCCCGCCGCCGCATGGATTGATCGACAACGACCAATCCTGGCTCGACGACACCGATCTGGTCTTCATCGACCCGGTCGGCACCGGATACAGCCGCCCGGCCGAGGGGCAAAAGGCGTCCGATTTCTATGGCGTTCAGCAGGATTTGGATTCCATCGGCCAGTTCATCCGCCTCTATCTCACCCGCTACGAGCGATGGGAAAGCCCTAAATTCCTCGCTGGCGAGAGCTACGGGACCACCCGCGCTGCGGCGCTCTCGGCCCATCTTCTTCACAATTACGGAATCGATCTCAATGGGATTATTTTGATCTCCACGGTCCTGAATTTTCAAACGCTGGAACCCGCGGACGGCAACGATCTTCCTTATGCCCTCTATTTGCCATCATATACCGCCATCGCGATTTATCACCACAAATTGGAAACCGCCCAGGAAGATTTATTGCTCGGCGAGGTTCAGCAATACGCCACACACGAATATCTGGATGCCCTGGCCAAAGGTGCGGCCCTCACCAAGGATGGCCGGGATGATGTGATCGCACATCTGGCCCGCTACACCGGCCTATCGCCCGATCTGATCGACAAGGCGAATCTGCGAATCGACCCTACGATGTTCCGCAAGCAGTTGCTCAACGACCAGCGTCTGATTCTCGGCAGATATGATGCGCGAATCACCGGCCTTGATGCCGACCCTGGCTCGGCTGCGCCGGATTATGATCCCAGTTTCTCTCTTTATCTGCCGGTCTACGCGAGCACGATCAACGATTACGTCCACCGCCAGCTCAAATATGAATCGGACCTCGATTACAAGGTTCTCAGCGAAAGCGTCGGACCCTGGGATTTTGGCCGAGGCGGCTTTGGATATTTGAACGTCACCGGCGATCTTCGCTCGGCAATGCTCGATAACCCGAATTTGAAGGTCTTGGTCTGCAGCGGTTACGAAGACCTTGCTACTCCGTTCCTGGCTACCAAATATACTTTTGACCGGTTGGATCTGACGGATCGCCTGCAGTCTAATGTTACGCAAACGTTCTATCACAGCGGCCACATGATCTATCACGATCCGGAGTCGCTCGTGCAATTGAAGGAAAACGTCGCGGCGTTTATCGCGTCCGCGACGAAGCGGGGCGGCTGATCCGCGGAAGATTTTAGCGCCTAAGATTATCAAGACATGCTCACCAAACGCATCATCCCCTGCCTCGATGTCGATCGCGGCCGCGTGGTCAAAGGCGTGAAATTCTTCGATCACGTCGATGCGGGCGATCCTGTCGCGCAGGCGCGAAATACCAGGAAGACGGCGCGGATGAGTTGGTGTTTTATGACATCTCCGCCAGCCACGAAGGCCGCGAGATCATGGCCGATCTGGTTGCCGAGGTGATGGACGAGATCTTCATGCCACTGACTGTAGGCGGCGGAATCCGCACGCTGGATGATGCGACTCGCCTGATTCAGGCTGGCGCGGAAAAAGTCAGCCTGAATTCCGCAGCCGTGCAGAATCCCAAATTGATCGCCGAAGTGGCCCGCAAATTCGGCCGCTGCGCAACCATTCTGGGATTGGATGCCAATCGCGTCATCAAAGATGGCATCGAAACCTGGGAAGTCTTCATCAACGGCGGCCGCGTGGGCACTGGAATCCGCGTGATGGACTGGGTCAAAAAAGCCGAGGACCTCGGCGCCGGCGAAATCGTCCTGAACGTCATGAACGCCGACGGAACCACCGAAGGATATGATCTTGAAATGACGGCCGCTGTCAGCGAAGCGGTAAAAATTCCCGTCGTCGCCAGCGGTGGGGCGGGTAACCCGCAGCATATGCTCGATGTATTAACCAACGGCCGAGCCGACGCCGCTCTCGCCGCCAGTATTTTCCATTTCGGGACTTATTCGATTGAACAAGTCAAACAATTCCTCGCACAGCGCGGCGTGAGCATTCGTCTTGTTTGACTTGCGATAGAGTTTGTACGTTAGTGCTGTTTGGCCCGCTCGTCCGCTGCGAAAACAAATACGTGATATGTTTCCTGCCTGACTATTTCTCGGCGCTGAGCGATCCCGGCGCGGGATAATTGCAGCTATCGAGATATGCCGTCACCTCCCGGCGAAGCTGTCGCTGAATCGCCCGCGGGTCCTGCCGGGCATCGACGCAATGAAACCCGAATTCCTCGGACAGGATATTGAACTGCTGAATCAATTCCGTTTGATAGGCGACGAAGCTGTCATACAGATCGTCGCCATAACTCATGTCCAGGCCGCTCTCCCAATAATTCATCTTTCCGGCTTCAAGCACGCGCGGCACCAGATCTTCCACGCCAAGCTGAAGATAAAACACCAGATCCGGCTGCACCGCGAAGCCGAACAGATCGCGCAGCCATTCTTTCTCCGCGTCACGCGCGATTCCCGCTCGCCAGCAGCGTGTAAATATATCGATCGGCCAGCACGATGAATCCGCTGCGCAGCGCCGGAATGATCTGATATTCCATCCGGTCCGCCAGATCAGTCGCGTACATCAGGCAATAGGTCAGGCGATGCAGCGAATGGCCTTCCTTGGCATCGGTGATCGCCTTGCCGACCAGTTTGCTGCGCGTCCAGCCGGTGTCGATGACGGCATATCCCTGCACTTCCAGCCATTCCTTGAGCAGAACGCCTGCGTGCTGCGGCCGCAGCCGTCGGTGCCTTCGATCACGATCAGCTTGCCCGTGCACCCTTCGCGCGGAAGGTAGGGCATCGCGTGGCCCATGTAGCGGAATTGAGAATTCGTAGAAATTTCAGCTGACATCGTTCACCATCATTCAAATTCCTGATAACCCTTCACACCCCTTCAGCCGCTGCGACTTTGTAATCCTCCAGTGTTTCATCGATGAATTTGCGCACGATCTGCTGCTGTTCGCCGATGCTTTGGGTCGCGTCGATTTCCGTCAGGCCGTATTCGTTGGTGATCTTGGCGTATTCGTCGAGAATCCGGCCCTGGAAAAGTTTGAAGCTGCTGACCAGATCGGTGGAGAGGCCCAGGTCCATCCCCGCTTCGTAATCCTTTAACTTCGCCCGTCCGGAGAGAAGCCGTGAAACGCTGACATCGATCGGGACATTGAAATAAAACGCCCGGTCCGGCGCGGCGCAAACTGATAAACGCGCCGCACCCAATCCCGCTCGCAGCCGCGAACCACGTCGCGGGCAAAGGCCGTGTAAACATATCGATCCGCCAGCACGATCATCCCCGCCTTCAGCGGCGGCAGAATGTTATGCACCAGCCGATGCGCAAAATCCGTCGCGTGCAGCAGCGAAAATGTCATCGGCGTCAGCGACATCTTCTTCTTCCCCTTTTGGTGATCGTCTTGACCAGATCGGCGCTGTTCCATTCGGTGAAAAACGGACGCAAGCCCCTTGGCCTGGAGATAGCGCATCGCCAGTTGCAGTTGCGTGCTTTTCCCGGAGCCGTCGATCCCCTCGACGATGATCAGCTTTCCGGGAAAATTGTGCGGCATCAACAGTGAATCCATAAACGATCATGGAGCGTTGTCGGGCTTTCATTTCTTTCGCCAGCTCAAACGAAATCGACCGCCCAAAGACTTCTTCAAACCATTCCCTTTTTCGCCGGGCTCCCCAGATCTCCAATTCGGCATCCGATCGGGCGGTCAAGCATGCATTTGACCTTTCTGATTCTCAATCTTGCATCGCAAGTCCTGAATCACCGAGCTGTGGCTGCGATCCAGCCCGTCCGAAAGCCGCAGCAGCGCCGCCCCGACATCCACCATCCGCCGCATTCGCGCCGGCAATGCACGCATACGCGTCATGCTTGCCTTTCGGCGTCGCTTTTCGGTGATATCGGGCGATGTTGGCGATGACCTTGATCTCCTCGTCGGTGAAATTCTTCAAATCGCCGTGCAGGATCAGGTACATGCTGTGCTTGTGATGCCCGTCGCGGCCGATGTGCCAGCCGATGTCGTGCAGCAGCGCGCCATATTCGATCAATTCGCGCTCGGCGGCCCCCATGCCGTGCAGCAGGCGAAGCTCATCGAACAGTTTCATGCAGATCTCGCGCCACCTGCTCGCTGTGGGTTTTGTGCCAGTCGCATCGGCGGGCCAGGTCGATCACGCTGCGCCGGCGCGGATCGGGAAGCTGCCGGCGAATCGCCAAATCCGGCAGATGCCGCGAAAGATAATCCAGCAAAATCCCTTCGCGCAGCGCCGATGGGCAAATCTCGATGCGCTTGAGCCGCAGCCGGCGAAATAATCTCGCTGACCAGCACCGCGCCGGCGACGATCTGATCCTTGCGCTGATCGTCCAGCCCGCGGATTCGCGCCCGGTCCTTCGACCGGCTTTCCAGCAGCTCCGCCAGAAGTTTTTCAAACCGCGCTCGTTCGATCACCTGCGGATGATGTCCTTGTCCCCGTTCTGATGACGGCTCCGACCCGCACATGGCCGCGAGGTTTTCCAGCGTGCCGCTGGTGCCGATCGCTTTCACGGGATGAAGCGATTCGATCTGCTCCATGAGCGGCGTCAATTCCTTGTCGTAATGCTTGAGCGAGCTGCCGATGATCGTCCTCGCTGATCGGATCGGATTTGACGAACTGTGCCGTCATCCGCGCCGCGCCGAGCTTGCGGCTTTCCAGCAGCGTCGCGCTGTTTGTCGTCGCCGACGATGAATTCCACGCTGCCGCCGCCGATGTCGATCATGAGATGCGGCTGCGACCGCAGCGGAATCGCATGCCGCACGGCGAGGTAAATCAACCGCGCTTCATCGCGGGCGCTGACGACGCGGATATAGCAGCCCAACTTGCCGCGGACGCGCTCGATCAGATCGCCGCCGTTCTCCGCTTCGCGAACGGCGCTGGTGGCGACGGCGACGATTTTTTCCGCCTGCCGCTGCTGCGCCGCCTTCTGAAATCGCTCCAGCACCGTGATCGCGCGGTCCATCGCTTCGGCCGTCAGTCGCGCGACGGAAAGCTCAGCCGGCCCAGGCCGACCGGTTCCTTCAGACGCCAGAGCGTGGTGATGCCGCCATCGGCATCCGCCTGGGCGACGATCATGTGGATGCTGTTGGACCCGACATCGATGGCCGCCAGGCGCAGCGATTCGCGGCTGTCGTGTTTGTGGGATAAGCGCGATGAGGCGGCCGCAGGGTCATCGACAATGAATATACCATTAAACCAGGGTCGGAAAGAAATGACCGTTTGCGGCCCGGACGGGACGCAAACTATTGTTCTTAACAATTGGTTGTCGGCAGCGGAATCCTCAAAAACGGCTTGGCGAGGCTATCCGTCAGGATATGGTCCCGGATATCCCGAATCGCGTCGCGATTGTCCTTCCACATAAACAGCCGCTCAGCATCGGCAATATGAACCCACCGCGCGGCATCATGCTCGTCATTCAGAACCACCAACTGCTCGCGTGTGACGATCGCGCAGAATGGAATGCAATGCCACATCGTGTCCGTGGACGCGATGTAGAAAACGCTGACCTGGTCGAGTCGATACAGCTCCGCCGGAACAAGTCCCGCTTTCTTCCCTCATTCCCGAAGCACGGCAGCGACGGGCGTTTCGCCTCCTCGCTCTGGCCATACATCGCCTGCCATGTTCCGCCCATGAAATCGTCCTTGCTGCGCCGGAGTTGCAGAAACTCGTGGCAGACCCCATCGGCGGTGGGGCGGGCGACGTAACAACTCACCATGTTGTAGCGGATTTCCATGAATCAAGGCTCACAAATAAAAATTAATCGCATTCACAGGGTATTTCATCCCCGCCTGGTTGAAAAGGATGCCATTGCCAATGGATCGCCATATAATTAAACGTGTATTTGGCATCGCTCAAGGAGGACAACATCTTGAAGTTCATCGGCGAGGGTTTGACCGCGCGCGATGCCAACGGAGAGCTGCGCTCACGCATAGCGACGATCTTCCCTCACTCCAGGGTCATTGTAACGGTTCCCGGCATTCATGCAGATCAGCGGATGGCGTTCGTTGATTCGCTCAACGCCGCGCGGGCGAAAGAAGGGCAACCGCCGCTTTCCGAGGAAGAAGAGTGTGCCGAGATGGAGCAGTCCGTCGATCTGTTCGTCGAAGAGCAGGGGGCGTTCATCCGGCCTGATCCTTTGCGGATGGATCTAGCCCTGGCCGCGGACGAACAGCTACAGGAAATCATGCCCAAGCCGCTGATTAAATTCCTGGGGCTCAACGATCGCCGTGTCCGCGATGTGCTGAAGCAGAGGGGAGAATGCTGGCGGATGTTTCGGCCGCCCACCACGCTGGAGGAAATTCGCCGAACGATCGTCGAGGCCCGATCCGCCATCGAGGGCCGCGCGATCTACTACTACAGCCCCGTCACCGGAACGCGGCTGTTGACCTATGAGAGTCTTCGCAAACTATCTGATCTCGACGATGCGGAGCTGCGCAAGCATGTTGCCGAAATCGCCTCTTACAGTTCGCAGCGTAACCGCAACGGATATTGCGAGATCGAATTCTTCATGGCCGATCCCGGCATCAACGCCGCTGATTTTGAGCTTGTCAGCAATGTGCCACCCGAGGAGCTTCGTTCCGCATTTGATGCTCTCTGCGGGAAAATGCGGAGCAAGGTTCCCGTCGCGTATCAGATCGACGATTTGGATGATGCGAGCTGGCGTATGCGCATCTTCGCGAGATTGATGATGCAGCGAATCGATGCGCTGGCGGACGAGCAGAGCATGGGCCTCGACCCGGATTTCTCCATGCGGGTCGAATGGCTCCCCGGCGGGCGAATTGAAGAGGGCGAATTGATCCTCGATCCCGCCATCGAGGATGGCTATGGCCACAAGCAGGAAAAGCAGGTTTCTCCCGTCGTGCGCGGGCTGATCCTGAATCTGGTGCAGGAGTTCGGTGATCTGGAATACATCAATCTGGGGAGCGTTTTCCCTTCATCGAGGCGAAACGAACTACGAGGCGGCGGGCGGAGGTGTATGTGGCGCAGATCAAGCAGCGCCGCGCTTCCGCTGAGGTGTTGCAGGTCATTCGCATGCAAAAGTGGGGCGTCCGCGAACGCCTCGATATACATAAGAACCTCGAAGACGCCATGATCGAATCCGAGGGATATACCGAATATATCTCGGATCGCCGCCTGGCCTGCCGGCAGCTGGGCATGAATATCGTGCTTTCCCAGCGGGCGCTGAAAGTCAGCGAGGAATACGATGGTTCCAATCTGCATTATCGAGGGTATCGAATCTGGTCTCCGTATTTTCAGCGCGACTACATCTCAGGCATCCCCACCGATCAGATCCCGGCGCGGAAGCTCGCCGACCCCGGATATGCCGCGGCTTTTGCCCGCCTGTTCGGGCAGGCAGCGGCCACCAACCTGATTGTCGGCCGCGCTGAATTAAGCGGCGAAGCCGTATTCGACGTCGGCGATGAGATCGTCATTGAGAATTCTTCTGGTCTGCCGGGCCATATCATGGTTGCCGATCACGTTGGCACGTTTGTCGATTGGACCGGTTTTTTAGAAGGGCGCGTTTCGGAATACGCCCGTCCGATCAGCAGGCGGCTGGAGTTTGTCACCGATCGCCAGCAGTTCATCAATGCTTATCTCTCGGGTTTCCTCGATCGTTTTGTTCACACCAAGGAAGAATACCTTAAGCATTCGTGCGCGTTCGATACTCTATTTAAGCACCGCCCCTGGGACCCGGCAGGATCCCATGCGTGCCGGTGGTCCCATGTCCTCAAACGACTCCGCAATGCAGATGCGATGAAGCTCACTCAACTGATCGCCGCCGAGATTCACTGATGAATTTGCGCTTCATTGTGTGAGGTGCGTCGCATCATTCCTGCCGCATACGCCGCGGCTAAATCCAAATCGAATCAAGTCGCGGTGAGTTTTTAATTTTCGCGATCATTCAGCCGATAGGTTTCGCAGGTCTGGAATTTTCGTGATGGAAGCGCCGCACGTTCAACCCCTGACGTTGCGGCGTTTTCTTTTTTGTGGTGCGTTCAATCAGGCATTCGCCCAGTAACAATCACTTTTGTGATCCAGCTCACATATTCGCGGGAACGATACGCCTAACGATGCCCATGCTGCGGCTTCTTTTTGCTGAGCGGAGTAGGTGTGGTCACGACCTTTACGGTGATCTTTTGTGTCTTTACCGATGTCGCCGTCGTGGGCGTGGTCGTCGCGAGGAGTTCCACGCTTGGAAGCGACGGGATCGAAATCGATTTGCCCAGCCGGCTGACAAAGGCCGTGAAATCATCGCCGGTGATCAGTCCGTCGCCGGTGTAATCCACATACCAATTGCTCGAGTTTGTTTGCTTGCCAAGCAATCCCACAAGCGTGGTGTAGTCATCGCCGGTGACAGTTCCAGTTCCCGCGTAATCGCCGAACAAACGCCAGAACGTGAAGTCCTGATTGGTGGACATATTCAAGCTCTGCCCGCTGCTGACTCCGCTGGCCGTGACGATCAATTCATACGCCCCATCCGGCAGCGAGCCGCCGATATAACTTGAACCTGTGAAGGTCAACACCCAGGTTGCGCTCGATCCGCTGCTGGGCGTAAGCGTGAAGCTCATCGGCGTCGCGGCCCCGCCCGTTTGCGATAGCAAGTTGAGCGCGATCGCGCCGGCGTTGAGCGTTACCGGTTCATTAAAGGTCACGGTGAGCGAATCAACCATCGATCGCTGAGCGCCTCCGTCATTTACCTGGAATGTGGAAACAACCGGAGCTACCCCGACGGTCACAGTGGCATTACCACTCGCAAAACCGAATCCCGCGGTGACGGTATACACGCCGGGCGTCTGGGTGAATGTGGCCAAGCCATTTCCGTTAATGGAATTTCCCATACTGCCGGGATCGCTGACTGACCAGTTGAATGGATGAGCGTTCTCGGGATTGCCGAACTGGTCGGTAAGGGCTGCTGTGAACTGCACTTGTCCGCCAGGGGCCGCAGTGGCGGTTGACGGGGTGACCG
The DNA here is from genome assembly GCA_963773725.1 of uncultured Phycisphaerales bacterium. GTDB lineage: Bacteria > Planctomycetota > Phycisphaerae > Tepidisphaerales > Tepidisphaeraceae > PALSA-1353. The sequence continues at coordinate 1,156,295 of CAVZCA010000002.1, read as the reverse complement.
TCACAGTGGTCGGAGTCTGCTGCACGTTCACATCCAGCGAACTTGTGGTGGATGTTCCGGCGGCATCGGCGATTGTGACAGTAAAGGTGTAGCTGCCCGCAATGCTGAACTGAGCGGTGATATTCGCCGCCGCGTTCGTGCCGTTGGTGTTGCCGGTGTAAAGAACGCCTGGCCGGGCCTGTGGCGCTTCCATGTGTAAGTCAGGCCGCTGCTGTTTCCGTTTTCCGATCCGAGCGCGCTCAGATCGGTTGAGATTCCACTTACGGGATTGGAATCCGCCGCTGCGGCGTTGACGACCACCGGTGTAGGCGTCAGATCAATCACCGTCATCGAATATGCCGGGAACGCATAGCTGAAGTTGCTGCCGGTGAAGCTTAGATTGGTGGTGAAGTTCGTCAGCGCTGCTGCGCCGGTTGGACTTTGGCTTTGGGCGTAATCCTCTTTTTCGCCATATTGCCAGACCTGAGCCTGACCGCTCGCGTTGAATCCCGGCAAGCTGAATTGCTCAGTGATGTTGGCGTCCGGATTTTTGTTGATCACCATCAGATCGAGATGCCCGTTGGCCTCCAGAACCGTGTAGACAGCCAGTTCACTGTAATTGCTGACCGCCGAGACGACTTCCCCTCCGCTCTGCACGATCTTTGACGCCAATTGTTCCGCGAAATAATTGGGGTAAGCGACATACGGACCGGTGGACGGCGCATCATTGGTGATATTCGGATCGCCCAGCAATCCCTCGTCTCCTCCCTGGCGCCAGCCGTAAAGAGTCGGCGAATTATTTCCACTGGTCGTCCATCCATTACGGAGATCCCAGAAAAGCCCGGCCGAATACCCGCTGTCGATTAAGCTGCCGATGGAGTCCGCGACGAACAAGCCGTTGACAATGCTCGTCATCTGCTTGCCTTCAACGCCATAGTTCGAGTTGTACTCGGTCGCCATCACCAGCACGCCGGCAGCGGCGGTGTTTCCCACTATCTGCTTAAGCATCGTTTCGTAATCGCTGTCGCGGGTGGCCCAGCTTAGAGTGCTGCCCACATCTGAAACGGTATCGTTCAGCAGGAATGAATCGCTTTCAGATCCGGGTCCCTGCACGTAGTTATGATCGGATATGAAGCCGGGCACAAATCCGATTGCTTCGCCAGCCGTCAGCACACCCTTGGTCCAGTTGTTATCTGAATTGCCAGTTGGATCGCCGCTGTCGATTCCGATATGGAGGGTTGGGAAAATTGTCTGGTGATCGGAGGCAACAAAGCTGGCAAACGCCTCGGCAAACTTCGCATAGGTAGTCGGATCATGCTGCGCGCCGGTGCTGACTCCACCCGGCCCCGCGGTTCCGTGATGATCGATTTCCCAACTGCCATACTCCTCGTTTCCAATTTCCCAGTACGTGATGTTCGAAAACGCGGCCGCATGGTTGATCCGCAGAAAATTCAGGCCGTCATCGGTCCCAAGCGGCGACGCGGCGCAAGCTCGCCCAATAACCAACAGTCTGCCAGTTGACGTTCTGCCACGCGCCGGTGCCATCGTTCCACTCAATTCCTGTGCCGATCACTGTCGTATCGGTAGGCGAGCCCTCTAAATAGGCCAACTCAGCCTCGGCCTCCTGCGGGCTGCCCGAACCATAATCCGTGGTGACCAGTCCCGTTCCACCAACCGCCTGGATAAACTCCGCGAATTGGGCGATGGTGTTCGCGCCTGGCATCACCGTCGTTGCTCGACGTATTGAAGTGGTTGTCGTCCGAATCCGACCCGCCGGGAAACCGAAACATATTCAGCCCGCCGCCTCGACCATTTGCTGGGTTTGCGTCGTCGTCAACTGGTCATCCCACAGCGCAAGATTCACGCCCACCACCGCCGGCGGTGCTGCGGCGATCACCGAGCCGATGTTGACCGTCGTGGACGTGGTCAGCGGCAAAGCGCTGATTCCCGTATCAAATGGACCGACGGCCGATTGAAACGCATACGATGCGCCGGATGGAGCTAGAACCGTCGTGAAAACCCCGGTTTCTCCGGAATACGTGAGAAGGTTGAATCCATCGTTCAATGAAGGTGTATATCCATTCGCCAGTGTCGCGTTGAGCTTACCGGCCAGTGATGCGGCCCCGCCGGCGACGACAGACCCGAATAATCCAGTTGAGGACGTGCCGCCGAGTATTGAATTCAATGTGCCGGTGCTGGTCTGCGTGAAAGTTCCGGTGTCATTCAGGGTGTCGCCGACGCCAACGGTGATGACTCCGCCATTGGAAACACTCGCGGTCTTGAACAAAGAGGTGGTATGGCCGGTCGGCCCAAATTGCGCATCGTCGTAATAAATCGTTCCGCTTCCCGAACCGCTGTATACGCCCTCCTGCAGTGCAACGGTGACCGTTACCGCATTGCTCGGAGCAACCGCTGTCATCGTGAATAAATTCCAACCCAGATTGCCTGTCGCCCCTGCCTGCGGCCCGCTCGTTGCACTGCTCGAATTAAATGTCTGTGTTCCAACAGATCCACTGAGCTGATTTCCATTGGCATCGTAAAAAAGCAGATTGAAAACCCCAACCGCATTGCCTACCAGCTTCGTTGCAACGGTTCCATAAACTGTGGCGGTGTACGAAGTGCCAGGCGTAGCGGAAAAGGATTGATTCACGCCGGCATTAGCTCCGGTTTCCAACACCGACTGTGAGCCGCTGAAAGCGTAAGTCGTGCTAATGACGGAGGGGCCCCAGTTACCCCAGCCATTGGGAATTCCACCAGCACCCGTTGGCGCTGTAAAATCTCCATTGTTCAACAGATTCGATCCCACGCCGTTGGACAGAGCTCCCGAGGCAAGCGTCAGCGTGCCGGTGGAGCTTTCGCTATAAGTGCCGCCGACATTCAGATCACTGCCCGTGCTGACGCTGATCGTTCCGCTGTTGGTCAGGTTCGCGCCGGATGCGGTGGTCAATGTCGCGCTGCTGAGCGACAAGCTGCTGGAGGCATTGAATGAAGAATTCGTCGCGGCAGTTAAGGTTCCGTTCACAACACTTAACGTATCCCCTGTGACAGAAAGGCTTCCCACCGACGCATTACCGGTCAGGGTAACCTGAATATTTCCCGGCTGGTTGATGACAACGACGTTCGCAGATGTTGGAATTGCGCCCGAACTCCAATTGCTCGCGGTGTTCCACGAGCCGCTGCCGCCGACCCAGCTGACAGTGCTCAATAGAAAGCGCTGTTCCAGCGCCTCAATACCCGCCACGGCCAATCGTCCCCTGTTCCGACACTGCTTTTGTCTGGACGATTTACGCAACATAATGTGATTTTCCTATGATGGTGCTACTGAAACCGCCAACCTCGCCACGCAAGTATAGCACCGACAATCCTTTAATGCATCAGAAATCAGCCAAATTCGCACGATGCGAATCGCAAGCTCTGCGTTGATAAAGGCTTTGAATTGGCTGGAAAATCCGATTGGAACGATAAGGCTTTAGCGGTCACTCAAATTGATATTTCATCTCGATTTGCGGGCCGAGGATGCGGATGGTGAGTTCGTTGGCGATGTCGTGGTACATCGGATCAGCAGTGGCGCTTCCCCATGCCATGGCAAATTGCTCGAGCTGTGTTTCCGCATGCATTTTCTCGCTGACCCCCAGGACGATTTCCGTGGCTTTCAGATCGCGGGCCGTTGTCGCGATGGCATATAAAGGATTGTTGGTCGGCAGGACCATCGGATAGACCTGCTTACCAACGTGTTCGGCTACGTTGACGATGCCGGTGAGCAACTCCCGATCGCCATCATCCATGGACATTTCCTGTTCCGTGATGCCAAGCGTGCGTGCCGGAAGCACCTTGCAAGTCACGACAACCACGTCCCGTTTATTCGTATCGACTTCCTGTCAAAATCTTTTCCAGCATCGGCAAACTGCGCGGCCCGCGCGCCGCAACCAGAATCGGCTGCGGATGCGACAAACCCAGCACTTCAACGTTCACCTCTTCGCTCGTTCGCTCATTGAACTGTTCGAGATGCTCATGCTTTCCGCCATGCCGCCGATGCGAAATCCTCTCCACAATGATGAAAGCGGCCAGGAAAACCGCCGTGAAGCCGAACCCCCAGATCGTCGCCGTCTGCTTCGTCAGCAGATTTATGCAGGCCGTGCTGAACAGAATGAGGAAGACCACAAAAATCCCAATTGGCAGTTCGATATCGTCCCGAGTTTGTTTCGATCGGAATATTCAGCGGCACCTGTATTTACGCGGCGACCGATCCTTAAATCGCAGGACCGCCATCGACAGCGACATAAATACAAATGACCAGACGACGCCAAACGCATATGCCTCGCCCAGCGTATTGACATCACCGAGGCTGGCGACAATGACCATCACCTGCATCGTGCCGACCAGGTTGATCAAGCGGTTAGTCGTTCCAAATCGCTTGTGCGGATGCTGAAACCACGGCGTCAGTACCCCATCCTCCGCCAGGCGATTCAGCACGCCGTTGGACCCGACCATGCTGGTATTGACCGCGCCCGCCAGAATCAGAAATCCAACTATCACGACAAAACATTCCATGACGATCTTGAGCCAGGATGGCGCCAACGAGGTAATGAACCAGGCCGTTGATGAGATTGTCGCGATATCCGCCGTTGTCGCGCTCGACGTGCTGATAGGCGCGTCGATCACAATTTCCTTGTCCGTGGTGCATGCATTCATTCGCGGCCTCTGGGATCGACCGACCGCTCGATAAATTTGCCCCAATCACCGGCATGATTCGCATCCGGCGGACGCAGATAATCAACCTCCCACCAATTCCTGCCGCGAAGCGCTATCGGACGTGGCGTATCCGTTGTTGACCACTTGCGTGATCACCCGCTTCCCATCCGGAATAATCAGCACAGCCAGAAAACTGATCATGCCGGTCAGCAGCAATCGAATAGACGAAAATCACCAACCCGGCGCGCAGCAGATTTTTGAGTTTCGGCGCTTCGATTTCACGATTCACCTGCGCGAGCGATTCCTCGCCGCTCATCGCCAGCAGCGAATGTCCAAACGCCACAAGAATTCCCAGCGCACCCAAAATTTTGGGAAAATGCTCCAGCCAACCCGAGGAAGGCTGCTTGGTCGGATCCAGGCTGCTTTGGTAAACACCGGATGCAGCGGCGGCAACTGAATTCCGGTGTGCTTGATCCAAAGCGTCACGCCGCTCCAGGCGAAGATGATCACCGCCATCACGGTCGTCAGTTGCATGATGCGCAGCGCTTTGTCGCTGGATTCGTGAATGCCGATGATATTCGTCCGCCAGAAATAAGCAGTGATGCCGATGGCGATCAGCATCGTCAGAAGATCGATCACATCCGGATGCGTAGTGGCGTCAAATACAATTGGATGTGCCGTGTGCCAAGTAAGCAGCTTCAGCATGATCGCCGAACAATCCCACGAAGATATTGCCCCGCAGCGACCGAGCTGATCGGGCCAGTCAGGATATAGTCAAACATCAGGCGCTGACCGAAAGCTTCGCCAGCCCGCCGCCCAACGGCTCCCTTCACCACCTTGTACACGCCCCCGCGTGTGAACATGGTGCAGCTTTCCATGTACACCGAACGTAACCGGGTACACGAAAAGCATAACGCCCAGGATAAACCAGGGCGCTGCCTTTCCGACAGCTTGTTCGCTGATCCCGCCGATGTAATAGGCGGTGCTCGCGAGATCGCACAGCACGATCGACGCCGCCCGCCAGAAGCTCATGAAGGCCAGCGCAACGCTGCTCACCACCAGCACGTCGATTTTGTGCGAAGCGCTGGTCTCCGGCAGTCGGGCAACATCAAAGCCCGTGGATGACGGGGGACTTGTCAAGAGCAATCCCTCATTCCGCTAGACAGAGCTCGTGAAGACCATGTCAAATGGCCAAATCGTGAGGCGAAAGCCCTCGGTTCACGGCCCGATGGCCACGCTGCCCTTCTCGCCGGTGCGAATGCGAAAGGCCTCTTCCAATGGCAAGACGAAGATTTTGCCATCACCGATCTTACCTGGTGATGAGCGCGCCGCCTTGAGAATCGCCTGTACGGTCGGCTCAACATAAGCCTCATTGACAGCGATCTCAAGCTTTACCTTTGAGAGGAGTCGGATAACCCCCTTATTTCCACGATACGATTCAGCATATCCCCGCTGACTTCCGCAGCCGCGAACGTCGGTGGCGGTCATCAGGTGAACTTGTTCCTGGTCCAGTGCATCCTGCACTTCTTCAAACTTCTCCGGACGAATAATGGCAATGATCAGTTTCATATCAATTCACTCCTTGAAGGTTTTGTAAAAGATCGGCGGGCTGGATGTGAACAACCAACCCGCCGATCAGATTTAGCGGATCTTCTGAATAGGCGGCTCGTTAATGTTTCGAGCCCACCAGTTCCGAAGCTCCCATTTCCTTGGGAATATAACCCACGGTATCCCGAGGCATACCTTGTGGGGCGGCCAAGGCTGAGATGACATATTCTGGGTAAGCCGAAATGCCATGCTCGTGAAGGTCCAGGCCTTCCAATTCGCCTTCGTGCGAGATGCGCAGCCTGCCGAACATGTTCAGCACGCCGAACACGGTCATGGCGACGATGAACGTTGCGCCATGAATACAGAGGATGCCAATCGCCTGGGCTTCAAGCACCTTCGTGCCGCCGCCATAGAACAGCCCTGTCAGAGCCCAACCAGCCGTCCCGTCTGTTACGGGGATGCCAGTCGGACTGCTACCAGCGGCGCTGTACTGACCGCAGGCGAAGAAGCCGAGCGAAAGCGTGCCCCAGAGGCCGCACAGGCCATGCACGGGCCACGCGCCGATTGGATCATCGATGCGGAGGAATTCCAGGAGATCAATACCGAGCACGACGATCACGCCCGCTATAGCTCCCAAGATGCATGCTCCCGTTGGGCTGACCCAATAGCAGGGGCAAGTGATGGCAACCAGTCCGGCCAGGAAGCCGTTGGTAATGATGCCGCAGTCCCACTTTTTAATGCGGAAGTACATGAAGAATTCCGCTGCCAGACCGCCGGTACAGGCGGCCAAGGTGGTGTTCGCTGAAATTCGGCCAATACCGCCGTAATCCATCGCCGAGAGCGACGAACCGGGGTTGAAGCCGTACCAACCGAACCACAGAAGGAATCCACCGATGACGGCGACCGTCAGATCGTGCGGAAGCATCGGAGCACCGCCATCGCGCTTGAATTTGCGGCCAATTCTAGGCCCAAGCATGATGCCGCCGGCCAAGGCGATCCATCCTCCAATCGAGTGCACGACCGTCGAACCGGCAAAGTCGTGGAAGTTCATCCCGAAGTTCGGGAGGAAGTGAGTGAATGCATTAGGTGTGGCGCTCTGGCCCATGTTGGCCAGGAAGCCGTCCGGACCCCAGGCCCAGTGGCCGATGATCGGATAGATGAATCCTGACACGCAGACCGAGTAAAGAACGTCACCGATGAAATCGGTGCGTCCGATCATCGTGCCGGAGCAGATGGTTGAAGCGCAGTCCGCGAAGGCAAACTGGAAGACCCAGTGCGCCAGCACGGGAACGCCGGTGCTGCCATATAAGGTCAGGGCGGTGACATGTTGCAGGAAGAACCAGTTATTAACCGGTCCGCCGACAGTATCGTTCGGATCGTGCCAGCCAATGAAGCCATTGCCCTGCCCGAACATAAACGCATAGCCCCAGGTGTAATACAGGAATCCGCAAAGACACGTGTCGAAAATACATTCGACCAGCACGTTTACGGTTTCACGCGAACGGCAGAATCCAGCTTCAAGCATGGTGAAGCCGGCCTGCATGCAGAACACCAGGAAGGCTGCCACGAGAGTCCAGGCTGTATTGATTGGATTGATGGCTGGGTTCTTAGTCTGATCCAGCAAATCCGCGGGCATGACCGGCATAACCGCCGGTTGCGAGGCAGCAGCCGCCTGTGCATGAGCGGTTCCGCTCAGCAGAGATGGGATCACGGCAATGCCTACAACCACCGCAAGCAGCAGGACCATGCCGATCGCCTTGCCTACAATGATTGTTTTAAAGTACCTGCGCCATTCTGGATCGCGTAGGCGCTCACGCAATCGGGAAATTTTTTCCCCATACGAAAGTTTGGTTTTTTTATCTCGCACGACTGCTCTCATAGCGAAGCTCCTTGCGTAATTCGCCACCTGAACGAACAAGGCGCACCCAGTGCGCGACCGAACACTCGGCCCACAGCGCCAGGAAAAAATATTGAGAATTGAAAAGCGTTACGGCCGGCGTAAACACTTTCACTTCACCGAAGAACGTCTTGGCAAAGTCGATGCCATCATCTCGAGTTCAGTGAACAAATAGATGAGCAACTGGACAGATGCCGTCGGGGTGTTAGTTGCGAGGCAGTGTGCCATTGAGTGCGCGCCAACCACGCACAAGCGCCGGTGGCCTACGGCAGGTGTCGAACATGCTCATGAAGATCATGTACGCAAGCGATCAGTTGTCTTGTTTGACCATAGCCAGTCGGTACTTCCGTGATCCACTATTGCCTATTAGATATGGAGCGTCGTTAGACAAGTGCTGAAGGAAACATGGCCAATCATCATCTAAAAACTGGCGACGGCTTACTAACTAGTCGTCTCTGCCTATTTATTGAGATTAAAAATCACAAAGATGTGCTTTGCGCAAACAGCCACCAAAACAGAAGTAACAAACAAAAGCGCACTTCTCCTCTGCTTGTAATGAGGCAGAAAATGTATCGGTCTATGGAAAATGCCTCTTTGTCGCGCACCTGTTGAATAAAAACGTTTGCAGGCCTCGCTTTTGGTCGCAAGCAGGTCGCATTAATTCATCAAATGCGCGAATCTGCCGCAATTCCAATTTGCCGATGTGGTGTCATGCTAATATAGGGTAATGCAGCGACACAAACTCATATAGAATTTACACTTATGCCGAAATCACCGCGCCGAATGATTAGACTGTATCCTTCAAAAACAGCGAAATTTGAGGCATAAACAAGCTCGGCTGCTACTGTAGCAATAGCCAGCGGTATTGGCTTTGCAAAGCGATTATGCGGCGGGGGATGACATTAAGCACAACATGGCGGAGACACGATTGGAATTGCGGGCACTTCGAATCCTTGTTATCGATGACGAGGAACATATTCGCTTTGCCCTGACGATGTGTCTCGAAACCGACGGACACAAAGTCGTCGCGGTGGGAACCATCGAGGCAGCTCTGGAAGAAACCGCCCGCCAGGCGTTCGATCTGATTTTTCTGGATGTTCGCCTCGGGACGCAAAACGGGTTGGATTACATTAAGTCATTGCTCGACGAGAATCCCTGGGCACGGATCATCGTCATCACTGCCTACGCATCCATCGACACCGCGGTTGAGGCGATGAAGAGAGGCGCCAGCGATTATCTCTCCAAGCCTTTTGAAGCTGCGCAACTCACATTATTAACCCGCAAGGTGGCCGAGCGGCGCCTGCTCGAGCGAAAGGTCGATGCCCTGCAAAAGACGCTTGGCTCGATGGATCCCGAATCTGATTTCACAACCTCCAGCCCCATCTGGCGGGAATCCATCGAATTCGCTCGTCGCATCGCAACCGCAAACTCCCCCGTGCTGATCCGCGGCGAAGCCGGTACCGGCAAAGGACGCTTCGCCCGCGCGATTCATGAATGGAGCTGGCGAGCCAGCGCGCCGTTCGCCACCATTTCTTTCGACGGCCGCTCAGTTGATGACCTTGAGGTGGAACTATTCGGTTCCGGCCCCGAGATCGGAGACAAAGTCGGAGCTATCGCCTTTTGTCATGGCGGAACGCTCCTGCTCGATGAGATCAGCAACATGCCGATGCGGCTTCAGCTTCGTCTCCTGACGGTGATCCGCGATAAGGAGTTTGAAAAGCAGGATCAGTTCGTCCGCCGTCCGGCTGATGTCCGCGTCATCGCCACCACCAGCGCCGATTTGGAGCATGCCGTCGAATCCGGCAAATTCCGCGGCGATCTGCTGATGGCCCTCAGCGTCGGACAGGTCGATATTCCCGCCCTTCGCGAGCGGCCGGAGGATATACTATTGCTGGCCGAGCGCTACCTCGCGTTTTTGAGCCGCGAGCATCACAAGCCGATCGTCGGCTTCACGCGCGACGCAACTTTTGTTCTAAAAACGCACCTATGGCCCGGCAATACAAGGGAACTGCGAAACGTCGTCGAACGGGCGGTGCTCACGTGCGAGTCGGAATTCATCGGGTTGGAACACTTGCCCGTGGACATCATGAACGCAACCGCCAAGACAAAGGAAGCTGTGCTGGCGGCTTACCAGGTCGGCGATCTGGTTCCTCTATCCGTCATCGAAGAGGCGCATATCCGGCAGGTATTAGCGTCCGCGAAAACCATTCGCCGGGCCGCCGCCGTTCTCGGTCTCAACGCCAGCGCCCTTTGCCGCAGATTGAAGCGCGCGAAGATGGAGGCCCAGCATGACAAGCTTGCGCAATAGGCTGTTGCTCGGCTTCGGCTGTCTCCTGTTCATTCTTCTCGTGGTCAGCTCCTTAAGCGTCATCGTATTTACACGATATAGCCATGCGCTCGAGCGGGTATTCCGGGAGAATTACGACAGCGCTATTTACTGCAACTCCATGAAGGAGTCGCTGGATCAACTCAACACGCGTGCCCAGCAAATGATTTGGGAGGAGCCGGCGGCGCGCAAGATCGATTTCGCCGGTCTGGAAAACAGTTTTGACGACAGCCTCCATTCGCAGTTAAACAACTGCACCTTGCCGGGCGAATTGAAAGAGAGCAGGCGTCTGGCCGGATTGTGGCTGCAATACCGCATCCACTATCAGCAATTCAACGATTCGTCGCAGTCGGCTCGTTCCGACCTCTTCAAGCAGGACCTGCTTCCGAGATATGAAGACCTCAAGCAAGTGGCTCAGCACATTGCGGACATGAATATGTCCAATATGGTTTCTGTCGACGGCCAGGCCAAGCAAACCCTCGTCTCCGTGCGGAATGCTCTGCTCGTTCTTGTGATCGCCGGCACGGCGCTGGCGGGAATCGTCGTCTGGACCGCCAGCTTCACCATCCTTCGCCCGCTGGAAGACCTCACCCGCTCGGCCTGGCAGATCGAAAGCGGAAATCTCGAACTTTCATTGCCCATGCGATCCCGCGATGAGGTCGGAAAGCTTGCTGAAGCATTCAATTCGATGGCTTCCCGCCTTCGCGAATTTAAGAGGCTCGATCACGACCGCCTGATCCGCTCGCGGCAGACAACGCAACTCGCCATCGACAGCCTTCCCGATGCCGTTTTTGTGATCGGCCCGGATGACACGATTGAAATTGCGAATGACGCCGCCCGGTCCTATTTCGGCATCGAGCCGGGCCGCAAGGTTTGCAGTCTCGGCCTCAATTGGCTTGCTCCGCTTTACGAGGAAGTCAAACTTCATCAACGGCCCGTCGAACCGGATGGATACAAATCCGCGATTCAGCTCTTCGTGAACGGCAAGGAACGATTCCTCCTTCCCCGCGCCGTTCCGATGTTCAGCCCCGATCGCAGGCAACTCGGCGTCACCGCGATCCTCGTCGATGTGACGCTTCTCCGCCACGTCGATGAAGCCAAGAGCAGTCTCGTTTCAACGGTTTCGCACGAGCTGCGGACGCCGCTGACTTCCCAACGATTGCTGCTGGGTCTTTTGATCTCCAGCGTTGGCCCCACGCTCTCAGCCAGTCAGAGACGAATGCTGGAAGTCGCCAAGGCGGACAGCGATCGGCTGTATCGAACGATTGATGATCTGCTCAGCATCAGCCGGATTGAATCTGGGCGGGCGCTGTTCCAGTTTCGGCCGATGGCTCCCCGGGAGATCGTTCTTTCATCGGTCGATCCGATTCGGGAGCTTTTCACTGAAAAACATCTTCATCTGACTGTCACCGCGGCGGCGGATTTGCCGCTCGTGCGCGCCGATCCAATCTCGGTCCACTCGGCTTTGACGAACCTGTTATCCAACGCGCTGAAGTTCACTCCGCCCGGCGGCAAGGTGACGGTCGCCGTCGCCGAGGAAGGCGAATCGATTCTCTTCAGCATTTCCGACACCGGCCCTGGTATCCCGGACGAATTCCGTCCTCGCATCTTCGAAAAATTCTTCCGCGTTCCCGCCTCCGACGGCCCTTCGGGAGCGGGATTGGGTCTGGCCATCACCAAAAACATCATTGAAGCCCACGGAGGGTGCATCGAGTTCGCCTGCCCAAAATCCGGCGGCACCACTTTCAAATTCCGCATTCCATTGGCGTCAAAGGTTGTTCCGGTTCCAGTCGGCGTATAATTGCATTACGGGCGAGAGAGAAGCATCGGACAGAATCGGACACTTTCGGGCACTTTTCGCGGATTTGGTTAGTGGGTACTATTTTCAATACGCGTCTTTGCGCGAATTTCCCACGACGACACGACGACAGGTTATTTTTGAGATAGTGAAAGTTTTGTGCGTGTTTTGTGGGAAGCGAACGACGACAAGATGACCCTTCGACACTTCGGCAAGCTCAGTGCAGGCAAGCTCCCTGCGACTGCGCTCAGGGTCGATGACAGGGCAGGCCGTTCGACTTTGCTCACGGCAGGCAGGCTCACGGCAAGCAGGCACGTGTGATGCGAAGTCGCGTTTTTGAGTCAATTCTCCACGACGACAAGAAGACACTTCGGCAGGCTCAGTGCAGGCAAGTAGTTTGTGACATAGTGAAAGTTTTGGACGTGTTTTGTGGCTGGTGGCTGCGGATGAATGGAATTGGACCGCTGAGACACGGAGAGCGCAGAGATCGACGCAGAGCGGAGAGGATGCTTTTCGGTCAAAAACGAAATGAGTTGGATGATGGTTCGCGCCACGTTCAGTTCGGCCGCGCCATCTTTAGTTCGGTTTCGAAAGCAGCGCTTGGGCGAGATCGGAATTAATGGCGCTTGCCAAACGGCTATTGAGCCGAGAGCATTATATTGGAGCCGCCCGGAGTTGAACCGGGACGCGTGGGTGTATAAAGCCCTGCGACCGAACCTGGCGGCCCCGCTGATGAGCCGGGAATCTTTCCCGGCTCGCCCGCGTTTTGTGCTTGAAGGGGTTAGGGATCGGATACAAAGGGCAATGAAGTATCCGTTACCGAACCTTCGGTATCGCATCGAATAGTCCTTTCGGTTACGGCACTTCCGGGCCTGGGATGCTCGAACATCCGCAGGCCACCCCTGTTTAATAGAGAGGCCTGCCCGGATCACGCCGTCGCTAAGTTGAGATAATTACTAGCGATAGATGTGCCTGGATTTTGGCGGAAACGCCAACGGAAACTGTTTCCGCCAAAAAGGTCCCACAAAACTTTCGCAATTATTTTTTGACGGAAAGTCTCACGGAGAATTGGGCGGAGAATCGCGGAAACTATTATTTGGGCTTTTGATTTCTTGGGCGACTTTTTTGCGTACTAATTCAGCGTCATAAGCCTTCACTTGTTCATTGCCAGCGTCGAATACCAACGAACCTAATCGCTTGTTGTTCCCGACTGCATGGTCAAGGTTTTTTCTAATTCGTTCGATGGCAGATTCGTTGAGGGTGGGATAGGCCGTGCGGATATCTATAAGGGTACATTGGGCGGGCAATAAGGGTTCATCCGGGACAACTAGCCCCGTCTGTGTGGGTATGGCAATAGGCCGATTGCGAGCATCGAACTGGACCGCAATCCTCTTTGCACAATTGATCGCAGCGCCACCGGTATCTTTCACGAGAATAGGCTCAATCAGAAAATTTTCGATTTCCGAAACGGGAGATGAAATGCGCCCCCCAAGACTGATCAGAAGTGAACCCAACTCACACGATTCATGGAGTAGCTTTCCAATCTTTGCAAGTATTTCGTTTACCTTTTCTTTGTTAAGGTCTCCGGCGGTATTAACCAAAACCTCAAGGCTAATAATCAGTTCGCTGGTTGTGAAAACCGTCTGATAGAATCGGTCAGACCAAATATAAACCTGTTCTGGCGATGGATGCTCAGGAATGTTGCTAACCGATGTGAAGTTGGCCGGAACGAAATCTCCAGTGTTCAGCACTACAGCTTCTTGGCCTCCTGATGATGGCTGGCGTATCACAACCATGTTGGCAAAAGTGCCGTTGGGAACGCGATGCGTAGTGCCATCCGGGACTTTGGGACGAACAACATACGCCAATACCATTCCCCGTTTTGAGAGTATTGCCTGTTCATCCTCGGGATCGACCCAACCCGAAAGGTCAAGATCCCTTAATCGCAGGTTCCGTTGATAAAGATCACCAAGACACTCCTCCAAAATGGTCAAATCCGCGCTTCGATCAATTTGTTTCTCTGCCGGATTTGTTGCGGAAAGAGTCATCTGCATCTTGCGGAGAGTATCAAGTAAATCTGTGGTCCAACGGCCCGGCAGTGTTCCAAGAATGACGCTTATCCAGCGATCGACATTGAGTTTAATTACCTCTCTGATCCTGCTGATTGCAGCGACCTGCATCGTCAAGTGTTTTTGCCAGTCGCCATCGGAATAGATCGGTGGGGAGTCTGGATAATTCCGTTGATGTAGCCAATCCCCAGCAGAATTAAGCAGACGGCCAATTTCGGCGCACAATTCCTGTCTTTCATCCGATGCGGACATGCTTCACCTATCCACCGGGCCGATCCCGGCGCGGCATCGGATAGGTGAACGATAACGCGACGAAGACCATCATGCTAAGGATCAGTCAGCCATACCGATCCGGAAATCATAACAAATTGCGTGGTGGCGCGGTACAATGCCTTCACGACAAAGGCCGCAGACTTCAAGGTATATGATCCCGTAGAGACAATGCGGAGAACGGGCGCGGCAATCAAGAATGCCTTCGGCATTCCTAAGGCGAAGGTAGACGCGATACTGGCGAAGGAAAAAGCGGGGAAGAAACGACGAAAATAGGGATGGCTTCATGCTCACAAGAGAACAAGCTCGCCAACTCGTTGCGGAGAGGATTGCGACGAAGCGAGTAGCGTCTGGAGACGAACTAATAATTGTTGACGAACACACCATCGAAAGAACATGGGGTTGGGTTTTTTTCTGGGGGTCGCGGATTTACCATGAAACAAGAAACACGCGATACGCCTTGATGGGCAATCGTCCATACATGGTCAACCGACATGATGGATCAGTTACCCGCGCGGGAACTGGCCGACCCCGTCAAATACTATATTGATGAATACGAAGTCCAATTGGGCATAGTCACGCCAAAATTATCCGAGTAAAGAGTAAACTCGCATGCAACCATGGGTACAAGGAACGGTCCATACAACGCCGACTTTCCGCCCGGCACGATTGTACGAATCGCCGCCATAGAGATACTTCTTCAATTCAAACGACCCGGCTGGAAATTTCATCATCCTATTGATGAACAGCAACTGGCTTTTGCGGGCAATGAGGCGACAGTAGAAAAGGCTTCCGTTTACCACGGTGGAGATGAGCTTTATCACCTTCAAGGTATTCCGGGAATATGGCACGAAAAATGTCTTCTCCATATCGGCGAGTGACATAAAAGTACGTCCGCGTGGCGGCCAGCGTTTCAGAAGTCAGCTTTGGCTGCTGCGCCGGAATTTGACGATCAATCTTCTCTGCGTCCGCCAAACGGGCCGCCGGATCTTTCAGGGCTGTTCCCGAGCAAGTTTTTGCTTGACTTCCCGAATTGTCTGCGGCGTAATTGTCCTCGCATTCGATTTTTGCTGGAAGTAGAGAGCCGACACCAGGAGAGGCTGATTTGGTATAGCAGCAAATCCGAGCTCTTCTCAATTGTTTTAATTAAATCGCAATGTCCAAGGGGTGAGGAGAAATGCCGCTATGTCTGCGCACAAAAGTCTGTCACGGCGAAGTCTTTCGGTGATCAGTTTGGCGGCCGTTGTTTCCTGTGCCGTCGTGCCGCTTTTTGCCGACAGCGAATCGGGAACCGGCGCTAACGGCGCCAACGGGGCTAACGGCCAGGTCATCAACAGCGGTGGCTTGATCGGGGTCACCAACGGTCAGCCGGGCGGCAACGGCACGGGCGAAAATATCACGGCCTTTTCCAACGACGACAGCAACACGGCCTCGGCGACCGGCGGCAATGGCGGAACGGGCGGCAACGGGGCCTTCATCGGCGTATCCCAAGTGAGCAACGGCGGCGCCGGCGGCGCGGGTGCAAGCGCAACCGCAGCGGCGTCACAAAACGACAATATCGGCGACGCTGCCGACGATTCTGCCACCGCAACCGGCGGAAACGGCGGTAATGGGGGGGCCGGCGGCAGCGCGAAATTCGCCACCGGCGCCGGCGGCGCTGGCGGGGCCGGGGGCGCGGCGATGGCCTCCGCCAGCCTCGACACAACCGATTCCCCCGCAACGCAACGGACGACAGTCATGTACCTGACCGCCCAGTCCTACGGAGGGAACGGCGGAAACGGCGAAGGTGTCAATGCGGCCGGGGGCGACGGCGGCGCGGCTCAATTCGGCACTGTCAACGCCGAAGATTCCGGCACCAATAGCATCCTCGATATGAGCGCATACTGTTACGGTGGCAGCGGCGGTCATGGCAGTGGAGGAGGCGCGGGGGGCAATGGCGCCAGTGTTTCCCTGAGCAACCCCATCATCTATTCCGCTCCCGGAAATTTCGATAACGTTTTGTTAAGCGCCGTCGGCGGAGCCAGCGGCGGCAGCAACGGCGGCAATCCCGGAACGGCCGGTTCCGGCAGCCTGAATTACACATTTTCCCAAAGCGGGCTGGACTCGATGTTCCTCTCCGCCCAATCCGAGGGAGGCTCCGGCGGGACCAGCGAAAATACCAATGGAGGCGCTTTGGGCAATGCCAATACCACCATCGATATCAGCTACAATTGCTCTATTGATGCGGTCCTGGGAACCAACGACGTTGTCGGGGTCAGCTCGCAGGGAAGCAACATCGATTCCGGCACGGGTAATGCCGGCGCGGGCGGCAGCGCGCAGCTGACTTCCGTGGTCACCAGCACCGGCGCCGCCGGAAATGGTGTAGTATCTGAAGATAGTTTCATTAATGGGAGCAACGGTGGATCGGTGCTCAGCGGCGCGACGGGCAATGGCGGAGCCGGTGGAAACGTCAGCGTCACGGAATCAGTCAGCAATATCTCGTCCGATCCCGCTGGAACCCTTGCAACTGTACACGGCGGCGCAGGGGGACAAGGCGAAGGAACGGGCAACTCAGGCGGCAACGGCGGAGCCCCCTCGATCGGAACCATCAGCGGAATCTCCAGCGGTGGGGGAGCCGTGGGCCTGGAACTCGATGTCACCGGAGGCGCTGGCGGCTACGGAGACACCGGCGCGAACGGCGGGAATGGCGCCAACGTCTCGCTTGCAAATCTGTTGAGCGGCTCAACTTCGGGGTCGATCAATTTTGCCCAAAATGCGGTGGGGGGAAATGGGGGCGGCAGCAATGGCGGCGTCGCGGGCGCGGCCGGCGCCGGCACTTCCAATTTGAACATCAGCCAAAACGGTCCTTCCAGTCTCAGCATCCTGGCGCTTGCTTCGGGGGGCAGCGGCGGCACCAGCGAAAACACCACCGCCGGCGCTGGGGGCAATGCCAATGCCTCTGCCGACAGCACGTCGAATAGCAACACCACCGCCGGCGCGGACGCCAACGGCTACTTAGAAAATCCCTTTTTACATACCGGCGGCAATGGCGGGAACATTACCGCCGGTTCCAGCGATGCCGCGGGCACCGGCGGCAGCAGCACCGCGTCGGCCACCGCCGTCAGCACCGGAACTGCCATGGGGAAAAGCGCCGCGACTTCCCAGGCGATTGCCTGGGGCGGATTCGGCGGCAGCGTCACGGGCGGCGCTACCGGCAACGGCGGCGCGGCGGGAACTGCTAATGCATCAGCCAGTGCCTCGAGTTCCGGGCCGGACGCGGTGAATGTTCTGGCCTATTCCATCGGCGGGAACGGGGGCGGCGGTGAAGGGGCCGGCTCCACCAGCGCGGCCGGCGGCGGCGAAACGTTCGGCTCTATTACCGGCACGTCCACCGGCGGCGGCGCTGTTTCCGTCGCCGCTCTTGCCGAAGGCGGCAATGGCGGCGCGGGCCTCTCCGGCGCAACCGGGGGCAGCGGTGCGACCGTCTCGGTCACGAATATCCTCTCTGGTTCGACGACGGGATCTCTTTCCCTCAGCCAGGCCGCGATCGGCGGAAGCGCGGGGCGCGCAAGGCGCGAATCCCGGCACGGCCGGTAATGCCACTTCCGTTCTCACGCTGAATTCCACAAGCTCCGCGCCCGTTACCCTTGTTGCCGAAGCCATGGGGGGGAGCGGCGGGAGCGATCAAAACGCCAATGCCGGCGCGGGCGGTAACGCCACCGCCTCCGTCACCCTCTCCGGAAAAGCCAACGTCAGCGCAACGGCGAGCACGACCATCGCCGGTCTTCCGTTTCTTAATGCTCCCGCCGTCGGGCAGGGGGGCAACGTCACCGGCGGCTCCGGCTTCGCCTCGGGCACTGGTGGAAATGCCACCGCCAATGCCTCCGCCACCGGAACCGGAAGCATCTCCGGCTCGAGCGCGGTTACCTCGACTGCCAATGCCACCGGCGAGGCGGGCGGCGCTCCCACCGGCAGCGGAGTCCTGGGCAACGGCGCCGCAGGCGGTGCTGCCAATGCGAACTCCACGGCCAACAGCGCCGGACCTGATCCCGAGCAGGCCACCGCCACCGCTCTTGGCGGCGCGGGTGGCGCTGGCGCGGGCTCGAGCTTTTCCTCCGGCAACGGCGGCAACGCCACCGCTTCGGCAACCGCTAATTCCACTTCCTTCGTCGGCACGGCGAGCGCCTCCGCAAGCGCCACCGGCGGCGCTTCCAGCGCGCCGACTTCTTCCGCCGGCATGGGCATCGGCGGAACCGCCAGCGCCTCGGCCACAACCAACGGCGTCACCATTCTTCAGGTTTCCAGTCCCGGCCCGAGCGGCGCGGGCGGCGCCGCCAGTGTTGGCGCAAAGTGGACTTTTTCCAGTGGCGCGACCGTCAGCGTGGGGACTTCTTCTTCCAATGTGAACAACGGCGCTGTCACAGTCACCGGTCCCAGCGCCTTGATTGCCGGCATCAACGGCGCCGGCACGCTCACCGTTGGCAACGGCTCCAGTCCAACGCTCCTCAGACTCACTCCATCCAGCGGGGGCAGCTTGCAGTCGGCGCTCACCATCAACGCCGGCTCCTCACTCGACATCGTTAACAATCATCTGTTCATCACCTACGGCAGCAATCCGGATCCAATCTCATCGATCGTCGGATACCTCAAGACCGGCTTTAACGGGGGTTCCTGGAACGGCCCGGGCATTATGAGTTCTGCCGTAGCGCTCACTCACGGCTATTCTCTCGGCTATGCCGATTCCGCCGACCCGGGCAATCCGGCCGGCCTTGCCACGGGCACGATCGAAATCAAGTACACGCTGCTCGGCGACGCCAACCTAGAAGGCTCGGTCACCGGCGACGATTTCACTATCCTCGTCGGCAATCTTGGCAAGAGCGGCAAATCCTGGGACCAGGGTAACTTTCTCTACAATTCCGACAACTCGGTTACTGGCGACGACTTCACCGCTCTTGTGGACAACCTCGGCAAGAGTACGACTGGAGCTGATGTGTCGATCCCCCAGGCTGTTTACACGGCCGTGGACGCATATGCTGCGGCCAATGGTTTGATGGCCGATGTGCCGGAGCCTGCATCCGCCGGGCTGCTTGGTTTGCTGACGGCGGGAGTTCTTGTTCGCCGACGCCGCTATTTGTGAAACGAATTGGGAAACGTATTCATTGTAAGTGAATGGGCACGTACCGATTCCCAACTGGAAATATGCCGCTCCACCCTCCACAATACCAAACATGAACTACCGCAAACTCGGCGACACAGACGTCAGCGTTTCAGAAGTCAGCTTTGGGTGCTGGACCATGGGGGGGTTGAACTGGGTGGATGGCTCTCCAAACGGCTGGGCTAACGTCAATGAGGATGAGATCACTGCTGGCATCAAGGCTGGGCTGGATGCCGGCGTTAATCATTGGGACAACGCTGACGTTTATGGCAATGGCCGGGCTGAGCGGATGCTTGCACGTGTCTTTGACCGGCTTGGCGTCGATTCTAAGAAACAAATTATCGCGTCGAAGATCGGCCACTTCCCCGGCACCGCTGAGCATGCGTACGATCCGCTTCATATACGGCAGCAATGCGAGCAGTCGCTGAAGAATTTGAAGCGGGATTATATCGATATCTATTATCTCCATCACGGCGATTTCGGGCCGAACGCTAAATATCTTCCCGGGGCGGCTGATGCTCTCGACCGGTTGCAGAAGGAAGGGAAGATTCGCGTCAAAGGGCAGAGCGCGTACAGCGATGCGGATTTTGAGCGGGCCGTGCCGGTGGTTAAGCCGGCTGTTTTGCAAAGCTGGGCGCATGCGATGGACGATCAATTTGTGAGGCCGGGCGGGCGGCTTCAAAAGTTGATGGATCAATATCGCATGACGTTCGTCGCTTTCTCGCCGCTGGCGCAGGGGTTGCTGCTTGATAAGTTCGATCCGAGCAAGCCGCCGCAGTTTGAGGCGGGGGATCACCGCAAGGACAGTAAGAGGTTTCAGACTGAAGAGTTGCTCAAGCTTAAGCCGAAACTTCAGAAGCTTAAGACGCGTTTTGGGCAGACGACCGAAGATCTGGCGGCGATGGCGCTCAATTATCTGCTGGCGATGCCGCGGGTGAGCTGCGTGATTCCCGGCTTCCGCAACGAGCGGCAGGCCAAATGCAATCTTGCCGGGGTGGGACGAAAAATGAGTCCGGATGACATCAAGTTCATTCGGGACGCGTTGGCGTAAAGCCTTTAAAAGGATGCCGCGTGTTTTTGTCATTCTTGCGCTATTGATGGCGATTGTGCCGCCAAGTTCGGCTGATGAAAATATCGTTTCAGATGGCATGCTCCGGCTCAACTCCAATTGGAAAGTACAAAACAGCAAATATCTCCCGGCTGCGCCTGAGCAGATCGCAGCGCCGGATTTTGATGACGGCAAATGGATTCAGGCGACCGTGCCGGGGACGGTTCTGACCAGTTACATCAACACCGGCGCCGTTCCTGATCCGTTTTATTCCGACCAGCGGTTTCAGATTTCCGACGACTTTTTCACCAATCATGATTTCTGGTATCGCAATTCATTCATCATCCCGGACCGTTTTGCCGGCAAAAGAATCTGGCTCAATTTCGACGGCATCAACTGGAAAGCTGAGGTTTTCGTAAATGCCCACCCCGTCGGACGCATCGGTGGGGCATTCATCCGGGGGCGATTCGATGTCACCCCTTTCGTGCAACCGGGGAAATCCAATTGCATCGCCGTCCTGATTCGCAAAGTTGCCCATCCCGGCACGATGCATACCAAATCGCTGAAACATTGGGACCCCAACGGCGGAGCGCTTGGACTCGACAGCCCGACTTTCCTTGCGAGCGTCGGGTGGAATTGGCTTCCAACCATTCCGGGCCGCGAAATCGGTATCTGGAACAAGGTGTATCTCAGCACAACTGGCGACGTATCACTGAACGATCCGTTTATCATCGCTGACTTGCCGGATACATCGCGTGCCGATCTGACGGTGCGCGTCGATGTCCAGAATCATTCTTCGCATCCGATTCAGGGATTACTTCGCGGCTCGATCGGCGATCTTCAATTCACGCAGCCGGTCAGTCTTGACGCACTCGCGACCCGGCAAATCGTCATCAATCAACTCTCGATCGATCGTCCCCGGCTTTGGTGGCCCAATGGGATGGGGGAGCAGGCGATGTACTCGCTTAATCTTAAATTTGAAATCGCTGGAAAGATCAACGATGAAAAAGAAATCCCGTTCGGCATCCGCAAGCTCACTTACGAAGTTCATAACAACATCCTCTTCATTTACGTCAACGGCCACCGGGTGCTGATCCGCGGCGGCAACTGGGGGATGCCGGAAGGATTGCTGCGATGCGATCGGGAAGGGTATGACCATCGCGTTCGTCTGCACAAAGAGATGAACTTCAACATGATCCGCAACTGGGTCGGCATGACCGGCAATGATGAGTTTTACGATGCCTGTGATAAATACGGCATCCTGATCTGGGACGACTTCTGGCTCGCCAATCCTGTCGATGGACCTGATCCGACGGATCACGGCATGTTCATCGCCAACGCGCGGGACAAGGTTCGCCGGATCAGAAATCATCCGTCGCTGATGCTCTATTGCGGGCGAAATGAGGGGGCGCCGCCTAAAGACCTCGACGTGGCCATGCGCCGCGCAACCGAAGAACTGGACGGCACGCGCTTTTATCTTTCTGACTCCGCCTCCGGGATCGTGACCGGCCACGGGCCATACGAGATGCAGGCTCCGGAGTGGTACTTTGCCAATCGGGGTGCGTCGCTGCACAGCGAGCTTGGGATTGTTGCCGTGCCGCCGGCTGAAAGTATGCGCGCCATGTTGCCGCCGGAGAAGCTGTGGCCGATCAACGATCTGTGGGGTTTGCACGATTTGAGCCAGGCGCGCGGTCCGGCGTATCTCGCGCAGATCGAGAAATATTATGGCCGCTCGGGCAATCTCGAGGGTTTCTGCCGCAAGGCGCAAATGCTCAACATGGAATGCTCAAAGGCGATGCTGGAATCCTGGCAGAGCAAACAGGGGAGCGGCTGCCTGATCTGGATGACACAGTCGGCGTGGCCCTCGCTGATTTGTCAGGCTTACGATTATTATTTTGAACCGACCGCGGCGTACTTCGGATTCAAAAAGGCCTGCGAGCCGGTTCATATCCTGTGGGACAGTCACACGAACGAGATCAAGGTGGCAAACGACACGTTGAGCGATCTTCACAACGTTACCGCCGAGGCGGAAATCTACGATTTTTCCGGCAAGCAAAGCTGGAAGCGCTCAGCAGTGATTGATGTTCCATCGGCCAGCGCGCGGGTTTGTTTCCCGCTTGAGCCGCCGGCGAATCTTTCTGCGGTCTATTTCATCAAGCTGAGACTCACTGGCGGCGGACTGCTTTCGGACAATTTCTATTGGGTAAGCCGGAAAGATCACGACTATTCCAGACTGGATACATTGCCAAAGGTGACTCTTTCCGCGTCCATCAGCCGGACCGTTGCTGGAAATCAAAATTTCTTGCTTGCGACGATTAGTAATCCATCTGCCTCGGTTGGACTCATGATTCGCCTGAAGCTGGTCGGCGCACAATCCGGGCGGCGGGTGTTGCCGGCGTTTTATGAGGATAATTATTTCAGCCTGTTGCCGGGCGAAACCAAAACTGTGCGTATCGAAGTCGATACGAAGTATCTGCAAAACGAGAATCCGAAGCTGCTGTGCGAGGGGTGGAACATCGTGCCGGCGGAGATTGTTCTACGACAGGTTTACGCTACGGATGGCTCACATTATTCCCGGCGGTGATCTGCGCGGTGCTGCTGGGCGTGGGTTGTTCTCGTGTTGCGTAATCGGTCATAGTCAGGCCCAGCAACAGCCCCAGCCAGAGAAATGCCGCGCCGGCGAAAATCCATGTCAGCCGCGAACTGTGGCGCACGTGCATGAAAAAGAGGATCACCAGCAGGGCCTTGATCGCCGCGATGACCAGGGCGATGACGACATTCCAGCGCCCAGGTCCACCGAGCCGGCGACAACGGTCGCGACCAGCAGCGCCATCAGCAGGACGTAGATCAGCAAGTAGATGCCGAGGCCGTCGATTTTGTGCTCATCGCTTCGCATCTCAGCGCACCAGATAAAGAAGGGGAAACAGGAAAATCCAGACCAGATCCACGAAGTGCCAGTAGAGTCCCATGATCTCGACGGGCGCTGTTTTTGCGGCGTGAATCGGCCGCGGCGTGCTTCGATGAGAAGATATGTAAACAGTCCGATGCCGATGACCATGTGAAGCGCGTGCACGCCGGTCATGAAGAAATAAAAGACCCAGAAGAGTTGGAATTCGTGGCGGAGGGCGATTTCGTCTGTATGCGATTCGGTCGCGGCACGGCGAAGATCGGCGGAGATTTCATTATCGGGATGAAACACGCCATAGCACGGCATCGACGCCTTCGCGATATTCGTGGGTGTATTCCGCGGCCTTGATTGCGAGAAATGCGATGCCGAGCAGCAGCGTCGCGGCGAGCATCTGCAGAAAGCGTGCGGTTGTCGCCGAGCTTGGCCGCGCGCACGCCCAGCACCACGGTGAGGCTGCTGGTGAGCAGCACGGCTGTATTCCATGCGCCGCTGCTGATGCCGAGCCAATCGGAAATTGTCCACGATCAGGCTTCCCTGATGCCAGGCTGGGAAATAGAGATGGCGATAGATCGCATATCCGCAGATCATACCGCCGAAGAAGAGCACTTCGGTGGCCAGGAACGTCCACATGCCCAGGGTGCCGGCTTCGGTCT
Source organism: uncultured Phycisphaerales bacterium (assembly GCA_963773725.1). Lineage (GTDB taxonomy): Bacteria > Planctomycetota > Phycisphaerae > Tepidisphaerales > Tepidisphaeraceae > PALSA-1353. The sequence continues at coordinate 1,131,973 of CAVZCA010000002.1, read as the reverse complement.
GCTGTTCGAGATCGTCGAATTGATGGGCGACGAGTTCAGACATCTGAAAAATCCATTTCGTGATAGTTGTAGGGTTCGCCGGCGACGGGAGTTTCGTCGAAATTATCCGGCGGCGGCGGCGAGGCGGTTTGCCATTCCAAGCCCGCGGCCTTGAATGGATTTGGGCCGGCGTCTTTGCCCCAGCGCAGCGACCAGAGCAGATAACCCAGCGGCAGGAGATATCCGATCGCCAGAATCGACGCGCCGGCGGTGGACATCACGTTGTAGACCTGAAATTCCGGCGCATAGGCGTAATAGCGCCGCGGCATGCCGAGATATCCGAGCAGGAACTGCGGGAAGAACGTGAGATTGAATCCGAAGAACAGAATGACGGCGGCGATTCGTCCCCAGCCATTCGGGATAGAGTTTTCCGGTCATCTTCGGCCACCAGAAATGGAGGCCGCCCATGTACGCCATGACCGCGCCGCCGACCATGATGTAATGGAAATGGGCGATGACGAAATAGGTGTCGTGGACGTGCATGTCGATGCCCAGCGTGGCGAGGAACAGGCCGGTCAGTCCGCCGATGGTGAAGAGGCCGATGAATCCCAGGGCATAGAGCATCGGCGTGTCGAGCGAGATCGAGCCTTTGTAAAGCGTGGCGGTCCAGTTGAAGACCTTGATGGCGGACGGAATCGCCACGAGGAAGCTGAGCATGGAAAAGACCATGCCGCCGTAGATGGAGATGCCGGCGACGAACATGTGATGCGCCCAGACCAGGAATCCGAGGATCGCGATCGCCAGGCTGGCCATGGCGATGAAGGCGTAGCCGAAGATCTGCTTGCGGGAGAAAGCAGGTGATCAGTTCGCTGACGACGCCCATGCCGGGAAGAATCATGATGTAAACGGCGGGGTGGCTGTAGAACCAGAACATATGCTGAAAGAGAATGGGATCGCCGCCGAGGTTCGGGATCGAAAATGCCGACGCCCAGGATTCGTCTCCAGCGCCACCAGCGTCAGCGTGATCGCCAGCACCGGCGTGGCCAGCACGAAGATGATGCTGGTGGCGTACATCGACCAGATGAACAGCGGCAGGCGAAACCAGGTCATGCCCGGGCATCGCATCTTGTGAATCGTGACGATGAAATTCAGCCCGGTGAAGATCGAGCTGAACCCGGCGATGAAAATGCCGCATGATGGCCAGCACCACGTGGGTATTGCTGAAGGTGCTGCTGTAGGGCGTGTAAAACGTCCAGCCGGTATCGACGCCGCCGAGGATCAGGGCAGTCAGTGCGAGCGATGCCGCCGATGATGAAGAGATACCAGCTGAGCAGATTGATGCGCGGAAAGGCCAGATCGCGTGCGCCGATCATGAGCGGCACGAGGAAATTTCCCAGCGTTGCGGGAATCGAGGGGACGAGGAAGAAGAAGACCATCATGATGCCGTGCAGCGTGAAAAGCTTGTTGTAGGTTTCAGCTTCGACGAGCGTGGAATGCGGCGTGAGCAGCTGCAAGCGCATGATGACCGCGGCCGCGCCGCCGACGGCGAAGAAGAGCGTGATGGAAATCATGTAGAGGACGGCGATGCGCTTGTGGTCCTTGGTCAGCAGCCAGGAGGCGATCGAATATCGCGAGTTGAGATATGTCTCGCGGATGGCGTATTCGGGGATGTAGGGAATGGAAGCCATCGGCTCACCTCGATCATTGGTTGGTCCTGTAATTGGAAGAACGGCGGATTTCCGATCTGCGGCTCGGCATCGCTCGGCTGCGTCGCCGGCCCGAGCGGCGGGCCGACATACGGCGCGGTCTGGGCTGCGCCGCTGAGCGATTTGATGTATTCGATCAGATCGAGAATCTGCTCTTCGCTGAGCGTTGATTTGAAGCTGGGCATTCGGTTGGGATAACCCGACGACCAGCTTGACGTCGGGATAGAGAATCGATTCGCGCAGATAGGCCTCATCGGCGATCACCGTTCGCCGGTTGCCGTGTTCGTCGATGACGTCGACCGGCCTGCCGTACAGCCCGGCCAGGGTGGGACCATATTGTCCGTGGCAGGTATTGCAGCCGTAGAGCGTGAATAATTTTTTCCCGGCCAGCGCCGGCGGCTCGGCGGACAGATCGCCGGCGAGCCATCGCTCGTAATCCGCCGGCGTGCAGACCACGACGGTGCCGACCATCTCGGCGTGTTTGGCCCCGCAATATTGATCGCAGAACAGGTGATATTCGCCGAGGCGCGTCGGAACGAACCATTCGGTGGTGTACATGCCGGGCACGACGTCCTGCTTGATGCGGAACGCGGGAATCGCAGAAATCGTGGATCACATCCTGGCTGGTCAGCGACGAGTTTTACCGGCCGGCCCAGCGGCACATGCAGCGTGTTGATCTCGCGGCGGCCTTCGGGATGCTGGACCTTCCACATCCATTGCTTGCCGATGACGAAAATCTCCATCGCATCGTCCGGCGGCGTGATGGGCGTCGACAAACACCTTCGCGCCCCAGATGAACATCACCACGGTGAGCAGCAGCGGGAATGACCGTCCAGGTGAATCTCCAGCGGAATGTTGCCGTGAATTTGCGGCGGCCGTTCGTCGGGACTGCGGCGGCGATAGCGGATGGCGAAATAAAGCGATCAGCCCGAAGATCAGCAGCGTGAAAAACACGCTGACGCCGACCATGAACAGCACCAGATGATCGACCTGTGCCGCGCCTTGCGAGGCCTGCTGCGGGAAAAGTTGGAAGGTTGTGTCCACGTGGCAATGCCTCACGTCGGTTTGGCAGCCGCGTTCGCGGCGAAGCGCGATCACGACGAAACTTCCCAAAACCAGAACCGTCAGCAACGCCGCCGATCTTCAGGAGCCGGCTGATGGCCAGGCCGTATTTTCCGGTCGCCGGGTCGTAGCAAAAGCAGTAGAGCAGGATGGCATCCGCCAGTCCGCCGACGTGGCCGCCGGAGGCTTCCGTCAGCGCGATCCGCAGATCCTTCGGCGCGTAATCGATGCCGAAGAAATAGCGGGAGATTTTCCCCGCGGGGGTCAGGACCATGATCCCGCTGGCGTGGGCGTAGACCTGGAACTTCGGGTCCCAGACATAGCGAAAGCCGACGGCATCGGTTAGTGCCGTGATCGATGTCTGTTGGCCGGTGAGAAAATGCCAGCCGTTTTCGGCGCCGGGCCGGTTGTATTGGGCGAGATAGGTCTTCTTTCTTCAGCTTCGCCAGTTCGGGCGTATCGCGCGGATCGAAGCTGACGGTGATGACGTCGTAATCCTTCCCAACCGTTTCGGGCATCGAGCCGCATGGTGCGCAGCAGGTCGTTCAGCACCATCGTGCAGAGCATCGGGCACTGGTAATAGACCAGCACCAGAACGACCGGGCGCTTGTCAAAGATGTCGCCGAGTCGAACGCACGGCCATGCTCATCGTTGAAGACCAATTCCGCAGGAACGACTGTCGCCAAGTTTCTGATCGATGCCGACGTTCTGAAGAATCGACGGCTGATTGTTCGCGGTGGGAACCATCGTTTGCGGCGGGGCGGGAAATCTTGCGCGATCGACTGGCTCGAAATGGCCAGAACAAGCATCATCAGTGATCAGCAATATCCATTTCATGGAACACCTCCGGGTCCGTGCAACGCGCTGGCTGGCGGCATAAAGGGCTGCGCTGATGGCTGCGTCGCGGGCAGAATCAGTCGGCAGGCCCTGCTTCACTGCGAGATTCATCGCCTGCTGAACGGGAATGCGCGCGAATTGATGCGAGGAATCGACCCAGCCCCAGGCGTGCTCGCCGATCAATGCCTGCTCCCGCGCCTGCACTTCGGCCAAATCGACATGCGGAAGCACATCGTGCGATGGCTCCGGTTCCAGACGCGGCTCCGGCGGATGCCGGCATCATCGCCAGCGATAACGGATGATTCGGAAATACGAGACGGTTCTCCGTATCCTGGCGCATGCTGCAGAAATCGCAGCGCTCCCCAGCCGACGAGATGCACCAGGACGAGCGTCGCCACCAGGCAGACGGCGAAAATGAGGATCGGGCGCGGCGCGGCATCGCGAATCTCGTGGCCGACCGGCGCGGATTCAGGCGGATTGGGGTTCGGATGTTCCATAAGTCGATCCACGATTTTCATTCGGCAGCGCAAGCGGCGGAGTCCTCTTCAAGAAATAGGAAAACGCCGCGTACCAGAACCCGCCGACGCCGAGCCATGCCAGCACGTCCAGCGGCGACAGAACAAATCCGCCGTGCGGATCGCTCTGCGCCTGCGGTCCGACATTCCAGTAGAGATCGAGAATTCGCAGCAGCAAGTAGTGCGGCGCAAATCATTCCCAGGCGATTGATGTCCTGCTTTCAAGCGGTCGCATCAGCAGCAGAAAAAAGGGAACCAGAAAATGGATGAAGATGATGATCCCCGCCACGAACCGCCAGCCGCCATAGGTTCGCTGCACATACCAGCCGATGTCCGGCTGTTCGTTGCCGGTCCAGGTGATCAGATACTGCGCGAAATTCATGTACGCCCAGAGAATGACGAACATCAGCAGCAGGTTTCCCAGATCGATGAAATGTTTGGGCTTGGCGAACTCGACGATCGCCGGATGATCGACCCGGCTCCAGAGAATGACGATCGTGAAGCACAAGGCGGTCAGCGACTGGGAGATGACCATGATGAATCCGAAAATGCTGCTGGACCAATGTGCCTGGCGAGACATGATCCAGTCCACGCCGGCCAGCGTCATCAGGACGACGTAGATCACCAGGCCGCCGGCGCTGATCCGGCGCAGCAGTCCTTCATCCTTCGAATATGTCAGGCCAAGAACGAGGCCGATCCAGACGACGAAGTAGATGACGAATCGAATGCCGAACAACTGCGGGTTCAGATAAGAATGGAGGTGCCGGAGAATCGGATCGGCGCGCAATTCCGCCGGCCGCGCCCAGGGAAATAAGATCGACATGCCGAAAAAGATCGGCAAAAAGAGCAGGAATAGCAGCGGAAGCACCCGAGCCGCGGAGAGGGTGATGGGGCGGATGAGCACACCCCAGCCGCCGCCGGTGAGATGATGCATCATGGTCAGGGCCATCGCGCCGAGAGAAATGGCGAGCCAGAAGAGCCAGGCGAAGAGATAAGAGTTGAAAATTGCCCGCGCATCGCCGGCCACGCGCCGGCGACGACGCATAGCACCAGCGACGCGCATCCCACGCCCAGTGCGTATCGATCGGCCAGCTCGATTCCCCGTTGCACGCGCGTGTTCATCGTGCTTCCCCCAGTTCCTGCAATTGAGAGTCGTCAAGCTGCTTGACTGGCGTGGCCTGGCTCATCTGCAGCGTGCGGATATATGCGACGATGGCCCAGCGATCTGCGGGCGAAATGCGATCGCCGTAGCTGTACATCGCGCCGTAACCGTTGGTGATGACGTCGAAAATATGTCCGACCGGCGCCTGGCGGAGACGATCGAGATGATAGCTCGGCGGCGGCACGAACCCGCGTTGCACGATGATGCCGTGGCCGTCACCGGCGTCGCCGTGGCACATGGCGCAATAGATCGTGAATTGTTCCTGCCCGTGCTGCAGGATCGAACCGAGTGCCGGCCCGCGCGTGGGGAATGGTCCATCCGTCCGGCGTGGGATAATGCTCGGGAAATGTCAGGGCCGGTTTTCCGTCCACGAATCCGCGGTATAAATGCGAATCCAATTCGAGATCGCCGCGGGCGACGGTTCCCTCCACCAGCGGCCGTGCCGTCGTGCCGTCGGCGAAGAAAACGCTCTCCTGCATCGGCTTGGCCTTTGGCTGCGAGCCCATGTTCTCTTTCCAGCAACCCGCGCGCGAGCAGCAGGGCGACCGTCAGCAGCGCGCGAATGATGGATGCCGCGCCGCCTCATGCCGGCACCTCATAGACATCCAGCGCATTCAGCGATCGCAGAAATGCCCGCGTCTGCTTCAGATCGAATTTCGAATCGCTTCGATTCGATGCAGAGGAAAAAGCGGTTCTGGCTGGCCAGATCGAATTGAGGAACGTTGAACAGCGGATGATACGGATGCGGAAAACCGTTGAGCGCCAGCATGCCAAACGCGCCGGCAAGACCCGCGCCGAGGATCGTCAATTCAAAAGTGATCGGAATAAACGCCGGCCAGGAATAGAGCGGCCGCCCGCCGACGTTGATGGGATAGCTGTATACAGCGGCATAAACCTGCATCAGGAATCCGCCCAATCCGCCGAAAATTCCGCCGATCAGAAAAATCAGCGGCACGCGATTTCGCGGCAAGCCGCAACGCTTCATCCAGTCCCGGAACGGCAAAGGGCGCCAGCGCATCCAGCCGGATATAACCCGCATCGCGCGTTTGCCGCGCGGCTTCGACCAGCTTTTCGGCGGAATCGAATTCCGCGAGCAGGCCATACAGTCGGTGCGCGCTTGTCATGCCGCCTCCTTGTGGCTCCGGATTGCTCGTGAACCAGTTCGCGCATCTCGGAAATCGAGATCGCCGGCAGAATCCGAACGAACAGCAGGAAGCAGAAGGCGAAGAATCCGATGGTGCCGAAGAGCGTCGCGCAATCCCAGAGGGTCGGGTAATACATTCCCCAACTCGACGGCAGAAAATCACGGTGCAGGCTGGTGATGATGATGACGAACCGCTCCATCCACATGCCGATCTGCACGATGAACGAAATCACGAACAGCAGCGACACGCTTGCGGCGAACGGCGCGGAACCAGAGCAATTGCGGCGTAGATCACATTGCAGAAGATCAGCACCCAATAGGTGAGCCAATAGTGGCCGACCATGCGGTTGACGTTCATGTACATGTCGAATTCGTTGCCGCTGAGCCAGCCGTAGAACGCTTCGGCGGCGTAGCCGTAGGCGACGATCAGGCCGGTGACGAGCATGAGCTTTGCGCAGTTTTCCAGATGGCGGATGGTGATGAAATCCTGCAGGCCGTATGCCCAGCGCAGCGGAATGGCCAGCGTCAGCACCATCGCAAATCCGGAAAAGATCGCCCCGGCGACGAAGTAGGGCGGGAAGATGGTGCTGTGCCAGCCGGGCAATTGTGCGGCGGCGAAATCCATGCCGACGACGCTGTGAACCGAGACGACCAGCGGCGCCGCCAGGCCCGCGAGCAGGAGATATGCGGTTTGATATCGCTGCCAATGCCGTGCCGATCCGCGCCAGCCGAGGGCAAAAAATCCGTAGCCGATGCGGCCGAAATAGGATCGCGTCTTGTCGCGCAGCGTCGCCAGATCGGGAATCAATCCGACGTACCAGAACACCAGCGAGATCGTCGCGTACGTGCTGACCGCAAAAACATCCCACACCAGCGGGCTGCGGAACTGCGGCCAGAGCCACATCGTGTTCGGATAGGGCAGCAGCCAGAAAAATTCCCACGGCCGGCCCAGATGCAGCAGCGGAAACATTCCCGCGCAGGCGACGGCAAACAGCGTCATCGCTTCGGCAAATCGGTTGATGCTCGTGCGCCAATCCTGACGCATCAGAAAGAGCATGGCGCTGATAAATGTGCCGGCATGGCCGATCCCGATCCACCAGACGAAATTGACGATGGCGAATCCCCAGGCGACGGGAATATCGATGCCCCAGATCCCCACGCCGCGCAGAAATAGATAAGAAACTGCAGCCGTGAGCACCATGACCAACAAGCGCCGCCACCGCGAAAGCTGAATTTCCACGCCAGTCCGGATTTGCGGGTCAAGCACGACCGAGTGATTTTCTCGGTCACGGTGGTGTAGGTGTGGCCGGGGGCCAAAACATCCGATCCGCGGGAGACGGCGATATCCGTGGGAGCCGTGCTCATGACTGAGACGTCTCCTTTGCCAGTGCCGGATTGGGATTTTGAATCCGCGCCAGATATGTCGTCCGCGGCTGCGTGGTCAATTCCGCCAGCAGCGAATAATTCAGCGGCTGCCGCTTCAGCTGCGCAACCTCGCTGAGATGATCGGGCGAAATATCATGAATCGGATCGACCTTCGCATTCAGATTGCCGAAAACGATCGCCTGCGTCGGGCACGCCTGCTGGCAGGCGGTTTGGAGCGTGTCGAGCTTCTGCTGGCGAAGCTCGGCGCTTTTTCGCTGAATTGCTGCGGCTTCATCGGGGCCGCCCGCATTCCGCGCCTGCTCATCCATCTGCACCTGGAGAATTTCCATGTCGATCCGCGTCGCCACGATGCGCTGAATGCAATAGGTGCATTTTTCCATCACGCCCCGGCTGCGCACGGTCACTTCCGGATTGCGCATCAGCTTGAGGCTTTCAGTCGTCCGGTCGGCATATTGCAGAAAATTGAATCGCCGAACTTTGTATGGGCAGTTGTTGCTGCAATACCGCGTGCCGACGCAGCGGTTGTAAACCATGTTGTTGATCCCCTCGTCATCGTGAACCGTTGCGCCGACGGGGCAGACCAGTTCGCACGGGGCGTTCTCGCATTGCTGGCAGGGCACCGGCTGATGAAAAGCGGCCGATGGCGATTCGGGATTTCCCTCGTAATACGTATCAACGCGAATCCAGTGCATCTCGCGGCCGCGGGAAACCTGCTCCTTGCCGACGACCGGAATATTGTTTTCCGTCTGGCAGGCCGACGATGCAGGCGTTGCATCCGATGCATGATTGCATGTCGATCGACATTCCCCAGGCGAGATTATTTTTGTACGTGTCGCCAAAGCCGGGATAGAGCGTGAGATGATGCCGGTCTTCGGATTCATCGAGTTTTTTGACGAATTCGGGATCGTCGATGAATTGCTGGAGCGTGCCGACGCGGACGAGTTTGCGATTGTCGAGATTGTCATCGCCCGGACGCTGCACGACTTCGGCATCCAGATCGCCAACTTCGCGGTCGGCGATGGTTTGATGCGTGTGGGTGGCGACCAGTGGATATGTTCCGCTCGATTCGCCGCACGTCCGCGCCGGTGACAAACCACGGATGATCGCTGGTGCGTAGCTCGTAAGCATTGAACCCCGTTCCCGTGCCGACCGAGCCGGCGCGCCAGCGGCCATATCCGAGATGAAGCGTGACGGTGTCATCCGGCAAGCCGGGCAAAATCCATGCGGGAATATCCAGCGACCGGCCCTCGCTGGTGATTCGCAGCATGTCGCCGTTGGATGCGCCGAGCTTTTGCGCGCTGTTCACGCTGATCAGGGCCGCGTTGTCCCAGGTCAGTTTGGTGAGCGGCTTGGCGAGTCTCCTGGAGAAATGCGTTGTTGGTGTAGCTGCCATCCCAGACGCATGGATCGGGCCGGAAAATCAGATCGAAAGTCGCCGGTGGCGGACGTGGCGGGCCGGCGGATGTAGTCGCAGGCGGTTTGAGTGGCGGTGATTCGGCGTTGAAATTGCCAAGCCAGATTCCTTTTTCCAGCGATCGCCGCCAAACCGATTCAAAATCATTTCGCGCGTGCTGGGCCGCCCAGAATTCGCGGACGATTTCATAACCGCCGCGCAGATATCCGGTCAGAAGCAAATCCAACACCTCAATCGCGGATCGGCCGGCATACAGCGGAGCGATCAGCGGCTGAACCATCGAGACCGTGCCGTCGTATGCCCGCGGCATCGGACCACTCTTCCAGAAAATGCGTTTGCGGAAGATGCCATTGGCATTTGAACGATGTTTCATCGTCGTAAATGTCCCAGCCGAACGGTCAGATTGCGATCCGTGTTGTTTGGAAAATGCTTCGAGCGCGGAATCGAAAGGCAAGATCGGCCGGCGCGGTGTAGCATGGATTTCCGCCGAGAATGAAAAGTGTGTCGATCGTGCCGCCATCCATCTGGTGCATCAGATCGGCGAGCGATCCGTCGGGATCGCCTTCAACCGGAGTCGGCGTAAAGGACTGTCTTGCCGATATTGCCGAGGGCTTCGTTGATCGCATGAACAGCGGCATGAACCGCCGGCGGCTGACTCGCGCCGGCCAGCACAAGGCCCGCGACCTTTGTTTGCCAGCAGATCGTCGGCGACCGCTTTGGCCCATCCTTGCGCGGCGGATGGATTTTGAATCGCCGCGGCAAGCGTCTCGGCCGACTGCCGCGATTTGCGGACGGCCGCATCGCCCAGCGGTGATCCGCCATCGTGCCGGTGATGGTGGCCGTGCTTTCGAGCGACGTAGAGGCGATTCATTTGCGTTCGTCCCCTCGCGAATTCGCCGGCCATCGAGAAAATCGCGGGCATATCGGCTGTGGCCCGGTTCCTCGAATAGAAAATCGCAATCGAGCGAGACGATCACCGTCCGCCTTGGAAAAATCGAAATGCGGCAGGATTTCGCGCCCGGTGGCGCGGCGCAATCCATCGCGAATATTTCGCCGCGATAGCGGATCGTGCACGAACCACCGGCTTCCGGGATATTTCGCTCTTCAGATCGCGGATTTGTTTCAGCAGCGTCGGAGAGGTGATCGTTTCCGTGAGAATCGCCAGCCCCGATCCATTGCGCCGTTTTCTGAGCCAGCTGCGGGCGGATCGACGCCGATGAACGTGTCCCAATCGCTGATGACTCCGGCGCGCGTGACCGTCTGCGAGCGGTCGGGATCGTACATGTCCAAAAGCGCTGCCTGCAGAAAAACGTCGCTGCTGCCGAGATTGGCGGGATGATCGGGATTTCCATCGAGCTTGATCGGCCGGCCTTCCCGGCTCGTGGCGATGATGCCCTGGGCATATCCGCTCAGCGTCATTGCCGTCGCGAAATAGAGCGGCCGGCCCGGCATCACTTCCGCCGGCTGGCGAACGTAGGGCACGATCGTCTCGCTGATCTTCGGCTTACACCCGGCCAATCCCGCCATGGCCATTGATGCCGCCAGGGCTTTGAGAAACGTTCGCCGCGACGGCCCATCGTCGCCATCCATGGCCCCGGGCGGCAAATTCATCCTGCATCAATCGCCGAAACTCCGGCGTATTCTCCCATTGCTCCAGGCTCTTCCAGTAACGGCTGGATCGTTCGGATTGAGATTGGCTCGATGAACGTTTCATAGTCTTCAGCGATGGCACGTGTAGCAATTGGTAATCCGGCCATCGGTCGGAATGTGGTAAAGATCGATCAGCGCCTGCCCAGCGAATCCTGATCCGTCACCTGATGCGTGGGAGTCGGAAAACTTCCGCTTCACCTTGTCGTCGATCGTGAATTCCATGTTGAAAACCTGATCGCGCGGGCGGAGATATTCCTCCGGATTGCGATGGCAATCGCAGACACCAGCGCATCTGCAGGCTCGCCTGCCTGAAACATCAGCGGCATCTGATCCACCCGCGCCGTGACAAGTGACGCAGGCGATCCCTTTGTTGACGTGAATGTCGTGCGGGAAATAAACAAAATCCGGCAGGTTGTGGACGCGGGTCCATTTGATCGGGAATCTCATCGCTCCAGCTTTTCCGGACCGGCTCAAGAAGTTGCGCATCCGTCCAGATTCGCGAATGGCAGGTCATGCAGGTCTTGGTCGGCGGCAATCCGGCGAAGCTGGAATCGGTTACCGAAGTGTGGCAATACCGGCAATCAATCCCCAGATCATGAACGTGATGCTCATGGCTGAACGGCACGGGCTGATCGCGCACAACACCTTCTGGTTCGTCACGTAGGGAGAAAAATCCACCATGGTCGCTATGGTTGCGAAGATGAGTGCTCCTCCCAGGCAACCGAAGATAGATGCCTTTGCGATGGCATTAGCGCTCGGATGAAAGATCTGCGGCAATGTCCGTCCCTAATTTCCCTTCAGACGAATAGTCGGGACACTATCGCGCGCTGCCACAAGGATGAGAACGTCCAAAATTTTCGTTTGCGCTTTTTTAAGAAATGTCGATATGATTGCGAATTGACGGATTTGATTGTCAGACGGAACGGCCAGTTTTTGCGCCGGCGGAGATGTTCTGTAGATACGTCTGAACGCTCTGCCAATCCCCGGGTGCAGCGGTCATCGCGACATAGCCGTCAGGCCGCACGAGCCAGATGCCATCCGTTGAAAACGGCGGCCGGATTGCCGGTTCCAGCAGTTTCGGGTCGCGCACGATCAACTCCGCCGCTTTTCGAGTCCGCATTTCCGAATAACGCGAATCGCGGCGTGTCGCCGGCCCCGACCGGATGGGCCGCATCCAGCACCGGCGCTCGCTCCCCTGGCGCGGGGCTAGCGTGAGTGTGATTGCCGGCCTGCGTGAGCGGGCTTTGCGGATAGCCAATTGACAGTTCGGACAACTTATTCGCCATGGTTTTGCGAACCGGGGACAGGCCGAACACCAGCGATGCGATGTGATTGCGCACACCTTGCAAAATGCCGCTGCGCATTACCGCAAGCATGGTCAAACGGCAGGCGTCCTTCAGCACCTGCCGCCCGACGGCGCTGCGCTCGATGCTATAACTATTCAGCAGCGGTTCCGGAGGCGCCAACCCGCGATGAACCATCGCCAGCTTCCACGCGAGATTGCAGGCATCCTGCATTCCCGTGTTCATGCCTTGTCCGCCAGCGGGGCTGTGAATGTGAGCGGCATCGCCGGCGAGGAACACGCGGCCCGCGCGATAGTCGGCCACCTTGCGCTCGTTGATGCGGAACGACGCGAGCCAGATTGGCGATGACGCCTGAATTCCACCGGGTCCGCGCCGGTCGAGGACCGCCTGGATTTCTTGCAGCGTTGGATCGGGCCGATGTGCATCGCCGGGTGCGTCGCCGACATCGGCGATAATCCGGTATCGTCCCGGCGAAATCGGAAATAGAGCCAGCGCACCGTCCGCGTGCCAGAAAAAATCCGCTTCGTCAGGTTTGGAGCGCACGCCGGCCAGATGAACGTCCGCGAGAATCCAATCGCTCGGGAGGGTGTTTCCCTCGAATTGCATGCCGAGGCCGTGGCGTACGGTGCTGTGAGCGCCGTCGCAGCCGATGAGCCAGGGGATGCGAAGCGTTTCCTCGCGCCCATCGGGGTGAAGGAGAGTTGCGGTGATTCCATCGGCATCGGGAGTGAATTTCGTCAGTTCTACTCGCCGTTCCACTGCCACGCCGAGGGAGTTGAGATGCTCTTCCATCAACCGTTCGGTCTCGTTTTGTGGAAGCATCAATGCGAAGGGATGCGGCGTCTCAACCGTATCCAGGCGGATATGCGCGACCCGCTTGCTGCCGGCAATAATGTTGGCGGCGGTCGCCTTGAACCCTGCTGATATAAAAGAAGCGGTGCAACCCATCCGGTCGATGAGCTCAAGGGTGCGGCTCCAGACCACGAGGGCTTTTGATTTATCGGTACGCTCGGCATTTTTATCGATGATGCGGACCGTGACGCCATAACGAGCCAGTTCGGCCGCCATCGTCAAGCCAACCGGGCCGGCGCCGACAATGAGAACGGAAGTGTTCATAAGCGTTTCCAGGTTCAGGCGCGATTCTTGATCCAGAGGGACAACGCATCGGCGACCCGCGTGACGACGTTTTCCCAATCACCGAGCGATTTTTGACGGAATAATCGGATCGATGGATACCACGGGCTCTCCTCGCGCTCGAGAAGCCATCGCCACTCTGGAACGAATGGTAACATCGTCCAGACCGGCTTGCCCATCGTGCCGGCGAGATGCGCCACGGCAGTGTCCACCGTGATCACGAGGTCCAGATTGGCGATTAGCGCAGCCGTGTCCGCGAAATCTTTTAGCTCAGGTGTCCAATCGAGCAGTTCCATGCCCGTGGGTGGCGTTGCGGCCGCGTTTCCTTTTTGCAGGCTGATGAAACGTGGCCCTGGAACTTGTGCCAGCGGAGTCAAGCTCGTGAGATTCATCGAGCGGTTGCGATCATTTTTATGAGTTGGGCTTCCTGCCCACGCCAGTCCCACATTCACTTTGGGAGAGTTAGCGATTAATCGTTGTCGCCAATTTTCGGAATCTTGGATTGAAAAGGGCTGCGGCTTTGGAATGCTCTTGAGCGTTGTTCCAAAAATAGATGGCAGGCTGAGCAGGGGAGACTGGAAATCAAATGCCGGCAACGGTTGCCCCGAGGCAACGATTTGGAATGGAACGTCGATTGACTGGAAGAGACGTTGGAGTTCGGGCTGGCATTCAAGAATGATCTTTCCGCCACGCTCCATCACTAGTGGCAAATAGCGAATGAATTGAATCGCATCGCCCAAACCCTGCTCGGCGTAAAGCAGAATTGTTCGGCCTTGTAATGGACTGCCATCCCACCGCGGCTGTGTGAAGTTTCGCCGCGGCGAGGGAAAGTCCTTGCATTTGGATCGCCATTCATATTCCGCCCAGCCGTGCTGAAAGTCGCCTTGCGATAGCAGCGCCATCGCGAGATTGTTGTGAGGCTCGGGTAGATCGGGATCAAGTGCGATGGCCACGCGATAAGCGGCAATTGCCGCATCCAGTTGTCCCTGATCTCTCAGGGCGTTTCCCAGATTGCTATGAGCCTCGGGCAGTTTGGGATTGAGCGCGATAGCGTTGCGATACGCGATGATGGCCTCATCGAGCTTTCCCTGATCTCTCAGAGCATTGCCTAAATTATTGTGCGCCTCGGACAACTTAGAATCAAGCACAATCGCCCGGTGATAAGCGGCAATGGCTTCCTCAAGTTGACCTTTGCCCGCCAGCGCCATCCCCAGATTATTGTGAGCCTTTGCCAGGTTGGGATTAAGAGCGATTGCCTGATGAAGAGCGGTAATCGCTTCATCATATTTCCCTTTGTCGGTCAGTGCTTTGCCAAGATTGGTGTGGGCTTCGGGCAAATTGGGATTGAGGGCGATGACCTGGCGATACGCGGCAATCGCCTCATCGAGCCGACCTTGCTCGGTAAGCACAATGCCAAGATCGTTGTGAAGCTTGGCCAATCCTGGATTAAGAGCGATCGCCTGGCGATACGACGCTATTGCCTCATCCAGTTTTCCTTGCTCTCTCAATGCAGTGCCAAGGTTATAGTGAGCCTGCATCAGGCTGGGATTGATCGCGATGGCCTTGCGGAAAGCGGGGATGGCTTCGTCACGTTTTCTGTTGCCCGCCAATGCGATTCCAAGATTGATGTGAGCCTCGGCCAAATTCGGATTGATCGCGATGGCGCACCGAATCAAATCCAGCGCCGCGTCATTTTCTCCGCGCTGAAAGGCGATCAACCCCAGATAGTGCAGCGCATCCGGTTGCTCCGGCTGGTGGGCGAGAATCTGCCGGTACAGTTGCTCCGCCTCCTGCAGTCGCCCGGCCTGATGGTGCTGCAGTGCCAGATTGAGAGCGCTTCGGATCGTAAATTGGGTCATGCTGCAAGCGAGCAATATCCGGCGTGGATTAATCTTTCGCAAGATGCTCGCCAGTCGCCGATGGATCAGGATCATTGACGAGCCAGCGTCCGATGACCCGGCTCATCCCCAGCGGCTGCTCCGCGAACCCGAGACGACGATAAACTTCCGCCACATCGCTGTCCGCCTGAAGGTAGACATGCTGCCCGGCAAGCTTCGTGCAGAGGCGGTTGACCATCTCCTTTGCTATTCCCTGCCGGCGGAAGCTGGATAACGTCCAGACGTCCACGAGGTACGCGTTGCATACGCCGTCCGAAAGAACGCGGGCGGTTCCGACAATTTGATGATCGGACCATGCAATACAGACACCCTGGCTGTTCTGAAATGAAGTTCTCAGTTGCTCAGGTGTGCGGCCATTATCGAAATCGTCAGCGGCGAGTGCAGCTTTGATTTTCTTCCAATCGATTTGCGCCAGGTCGTCTCGATACACGATCGTCATGGTTTGCCTCTCTGATATGAGAAGGGAAAGCTTGGAGTGGAAAATGATTTCAGACCCAGAGTGGCTCCCCGTGCCGCCACGCAAACAGCGACTTTGCGAATGGCTCATTCCCCGTCTCCAATAGTCCCCGGACTTCCTCAACCGCGGTCCAGCAACCTTTGATGAGTTCCTCGGGATAACTCCAGCGCCACGCGATGCGTCTCAAACTCGTCGGCATCGTCCAGATGAACAGCGGTGGCATCGTGCCGCAGGATCAGATCTAAATCCAAATCGATATATCGAACAATTCCATCAGCCCAATTGGTATTGGTTGTAATATCAACATAAAGGAATTCCGGTTGCCACTCACTCTCCCAGCGGACGTGCAAAACGTACAGGCCGCTCACGCCAGAAGAGGCTCAGGATATGTTTCGTCCCTGTCCACGATCCGCGATGGCTCTGGACCGGAATGCCCGGGCCAGTGTAGGTGACCAATCTTTCCTTTGATTCCTGAACGAGCTGCACCGGATAACGATAGTGCAGGGTGCCGTCGTATTTGGTTGAGTGAAGCAGGAAGTTACTCATGCGATCCTCCGGCAAGAGTCACGAGCCTTGACGCCTGAAATCCATCGTCGCGAGATTCATATTTCCGCCGGAGACGATATGCACGGTTAAGACGCTGATCCCTTTGGGAAAGTCCACCTGAATCGCATCCTTCATCACGTTCCAGTGATGCCACTGTCGCCACGCCGTTTTGTCCGCGGCGTCGTAGGTCGTCTTAATCTCAATCGGCCCGGTCAGTGGCTCGCCGTTCAGGTCCAGTGAAATTGCGCCGCGGCGATTTGAGGTGTAGAGAAGATCAGCCGTGTAACGCCCGCCTCCGCGACATCAACGGTCAGGTTGAACCATTCGCCAGGCTCGGTCCAGCCGACATAGAGCAAACCCTCCGGCGGCTGAACGACGTCGTACGGATTGTTGTCAATCTCATCGTGAAACTTGGTGTAAGAAATATCCACCGCTTCGTGCATCCGGAATTCGTTGAGATATGTTCCATCAGCCGGGTTGAGCGTTCCGCTTCCCATGTTCTTAGGTGTCGTATCGTGATAGGCGACGCCTTCGCCGCCGAGGTCGTAGTACGCGCACATGATTTTGCCCGGAATCGCCTGCGGGCCGCTCTTGTACATGACATCCGCATATGGTTTACCGAGATATCCGGCCGGTAAATTGGATGTTGGCGTCTTTGGCGTACTCGAACATCCAATCGCTGCAAGGATCAATCCACTCGCCAGCCAACCGTGAAGATGGTTTCGCATGAGAGAATCCTATCAGTTTGTTTGTGGAGATGGGGGATCATCCGGGGGTCTGCCAAAATCCATAGCTTCAATCTCGTGCCGCCAAATTGCACGATTACCGCTACGCGCCGATCCGACCATGACCGCAACCGAACGTTCGACGCTGGTCATCACAACCCGGCTCTCGTGAAAGGTCATTACGATCACCGCCGACACGCACGCCGCGCGAATCCCATGTCCAGGCGAAGGGCTTCGCAGACAAAAACGATCACCGTGATTGCGACCAGAAGCTGCCAAGTCCCGCCTCCCGCCCAATGCTCGACCGCCACCGCGATGACCGCGCCGACGATATTCGCGCAAATCCGCGCGACCGACGTTGCCAGCGACGCCTGCAAGCCGGGCTGAAGTACGATGATCGCCGAGATGATCGCCCATCCAAGTCCCGCCGCATTCGCGCGCTGATATCCGAAGGTCAGCAATGCCGTGCATGTCACCGCTTGGGCGGCATAGATCGCCGCGAGAATCATCGATTCGCGCATCGTCGCCCGCGGCAGCTTGAAGACCTCGCGAATTGCCCTTCGTTCCGGCTCAAACATGATTATGAAATCGAGCCTTTGCCCACCGCTGCGTGAATGTCCTCGGCACACCGCAATCCCGATTCGATCGAGCCCTGAATCCACCGGTGGACCAGGGACGCATGCTCGCCGGCAAAGAAAATGCGTCCCTCCGGCGCGATGATGCTCTTGTGCAGTTGCACGTTCTGACCCGGCTCGAACAGCGCAAACGCCCCGCACGCATATTCATCCTCATGCCACATCTTGCTCGTCCCCACCTCAAATTCCTCGGTCACCTGCGGATGAATCTGAGCCACATCTTCTAATGCCTGCGACACACGATCCGCATGTGACAGCGATCCCCATCGCTGCGCATCTTCGGCCCACGTATAGCTCGCGACGAGTATTCCCCGCCCGGTCTCCCGCCCATGATCCGGATAATAAATACTCCGCACGGGCAAATCTGTCATGGTGCCGCCGCCAAAGATTCCATCATCTTCCTCCCAGAACCGCCGGCGGCACTGAAACAGAATCTTGGCGGAGGAATCGTAGTGCAATTCGCGAATCGCGCGCTGTTTTTCCCGGGAGAAAGGCTTGATCACCTCGACATGCCGCAGGACGGAAAATGGAATGGTGAGGATCGCGTAATCCGCTTCGATCTGTTGCTTGCCGCCGACGGTTTTGTAATGGATCGTCACTTTCTCGGGTGACTGGTCGATTGCCGTGATCGCACATCCAAAACGAATCTTGCCGCGGAGCGCCGGCAAGAAAGCCTGCGGCAACTGATCCATCCCGCCGACAATCTGCGACATGTCCGAAAACGCGTGCCCGAGTTCAGCCAGCAGCACTTCGACGAATGATGCGCTCATTCGCGATTCAAGATTCTCCAGAACCCCGAACATCTCAATCGTCCCTTCGGACCAGCCATTCTCGATTAGAAATTCGCGCGTCGAGTAGCGGTCGCATTGCTTGATGATGTCCGGCCATGCCGCATCCCCGTGCGCCGAAAGCTGCGCCATGATCGGCTTGAGGGCATTGTGCCAATGCTGCTTGGCCGTTTCCTTGGCTTCTTCTTCCGTCAGATCAAATCCCAGGCAGTTGATGTCCGTCAATGTTTCGCTCACGCGATGCTTTCGCCCGCCGACGTAATACCAGGCATTGGGATTGTTCATCGTGAACGGCATGAGCTTCAGCCCGAACTTCTGCGTATACCCCATCGTCAAACGATGCGCCGAAGGAATCCGCATCGCCCCAGCCTCGGCATGCAGACCATGCTCAAACGGCGAGCGAATTGTCTGCACGCGCCCGCCAACCCGTCCGCGCGCCTCGAGCAGGGTTACATTGTGCCCGGCCTGCATGAGCTCATACCCCGCGACCAGCCCAGCCATCCCGGCGCCGACGATCACCACGTTGCCGGATTTCCCGGTGGAAGTCAGTCCCTGCTGAATGATCGCTTCATATTTGGACTCGGACATTTTCGGACGCCTCCTTCAAAGCGCGATGCGTGGTGGTTCGTGAAGGTTCTACCACGGCGGTGGGGGTGGGCAAAATGGGAAGGAAGCCAACTGGCGATGATGAGGAAAAGCCTGTACAAATCGCCACACAAATTGATGCACTATAATCTGGACATCCGCCCCTCGGCATTGCGCGATATCGACCGTCTTTCACCCGAGGTCGCTAGACGCATCGTTCGCAAAATCGAGAAATTGAGAACTAATCTTGGCGGCGATGTGAAGCGGTTGGTAAGCTATTCCATTGGTTACCGGCTTCGGGTCGGCGACTGGCGCGTATTGTTTGACGTGGAAGGCCGCCTCATTATCGTGCCGCAGTACGTCATCGCTCCGAGGCCTATTGAAGTGTCGAGGTGTTTATGCTGAAGCTGAAACCGGAATTTCTCAAGAAGAACGGAAAGACTGAATTCGTCATTCTGACGGCCCACGATTTCTCAGCGATCGAAGAACTGATTGAGGACGCGCTTGATATCAAGATACTTGAAAAGGTTCGCAAAGAAGATGATGGAAGGCCAGGGATATCGCTTAAAGAGCTGAAACGCCGCTTGGGCATGACGAAAAAGCCGCGCAAAGCGAGAGCATAAAGTGGGCGAGATTCGGGGGTGTTGCAGCTGTTGTATTTTTTCGTCACTGTCATCACTCTATCTCCATCTGAAGATCCGCTAGCGCGCTTGGCAATTCCGGAAACCGAAACTCAAATCCCATCTCGCGCAGTCGTTCCGAAACTAGATACCGGCCATACAAGGCGAGTTCCGGATCAGTACGCATCAGCAGTGGCGCACCAATCCGAACCATCCACCCAAATGCCGGTACACCAATCGGCATTCCCATCGTCTTGCGCAATTCGCGCATGAAAATGCGCTGCGAAACCGGATTGGGAGCGGTCGCGATAAACGCACCTTCCATATTCGCATCAGTGAGGGCTCGCTCGAAGAGGCGATTGATATCAGTTTGGTGAATCCAGCTCATCCCTTGTGTGCCGGAACCGACTCTGCCGCCGAGGCCGAAGCGGACCAGCGTTCGGAGCCGGGCAAGTGCGCCGCCGCCCGCACCGATGTCGCGGCCGATTACGAAGCTGGTTCGCAGAATGACTTTGCGTTGATTCGGTAGTGCGCTGGTTTGGAATGCTTCCTCCCACGCCCGGCCGACAAAGGGCGCGAATCCCATGCCGAAGGGTGAATCTTCCGTGCAGACGACATTCGGCGGGTCGCCGTAGATGTGGGCTGTGCTCATCTGCACCCAGACCGGCGGGGGAGCATCAACCTGGCGAATTGCCTGGCCAAGCACGCGCGTTGCCTCGACCCGGGAGCGGAGAATTTCATCCTGATGATCGGGAGTCTTGATGCAATCGACGGTGCGGCCAACGAGATTGACCAGGACAGCTGCGCCGTCGAGTTCACGTTTCCAATCGCCAAGGGTGCGGGCATTCCACGCGACATGCTGCCAGGGGCCGGCGATTTTGGGCGCGGTTCTTGAGAGAACGATGACCGGCGCTCCGCAAGCGGCAAAATGTTTGGCGAGGGAAATGCCGAGAAAACCGGAGCCGCCCGCGATCACGATACGGCCGGAAATGGGTGTGGAAGTCACACGGGAGAGTTTATCAATTGCGGGAATGGCCAGCTATGATCCCGGCGCAGTCGGCAGAAGCATCGCAAAGCTGACGGCAACCCGTTGGTCGGTCGAAATCCGGGAGCAATGTTGCCGAGGAACAAAACCAGCTATCATAACGCTAGTCAGACGGGAGAAATTTTGGTCGTTTTCTGCAACACCTGTTCTTCATGTTGCGTCTTGGTTGAATACTTATGACACAAACAAATGATTGGCGAAAACTGCACGGCTCGGCATTCGAGGGACAAAACGTACTGATCACCGGCGGAGCGGGGTTTATCGGTTCGCATCTGGCTTTTGCGATGAACGAGCTGGGTGCGAAGGTGACGGTGCTCGACGACCTGAGCGGCGGGGGGGATCCGAAGGAGTTGCCGGGAGGGGTTCGATTCGTTCTTGGATCGATTCTTGATCAATCGCTGCTTGATCAATGCACCGAAGGGCGGCAGTTCGTGTTTCACGAGGCGGCGCTGGGATCGGTTCCGCGCAGCCTGGAGGAACCCCGGTTGTATCACGAGGTGAACTCAACGGGCACACTTAACGTGCTGGAAGCTGCGCGGAAGAACAAATTGCGCCGGGTCATTTTCGCTGCCAGCAGCAGCGCGTATGGTGACAGTCCGACTTTGCCGAAAATCGAGTCGATGCCGGTTGCTCCGCGGAGTCCTTACGCGGCCGCCAAGCTGGCGGGGGAGGCGATGCTGGCGGCGTATAGCGCGGGTATGGGATCGATACGGCGAACCTTCGCTATTTCAATATTTTTGGCCCGCGGCAGAGGGCGGACAACGCATATGCGGCGGTCATTGCTGCTTTCGCCAAGGCGATGTTCATGGGGAAGCGGCCGACCGTTTTCGGTGATGGCGAGCAATCGCGCGATTTCACGTATGTGGATAACGCGGTTCACGCTAATCTTCTGGCCGCCCGTTGCCCGCAAGCGATTGAAGGGGCAGTCATCAATGTGGCCTGCGCGAAGCGAATTACGGTGAACGAACTTGCGAGGCTGATGGCTCAATGGTTGAAGCGCGATGATTTGAAGCCAATTCATTTGCCGGAACGGGCCGGGGATGTGAAGCATTCGCTGGCCGACCTTACGGTGGCTCGACGGCTGTTGGGTTATGAGCCGATTAAGGATTTCGCCGACGGCCTTAGTGTGACGATGGAGTGGTATCGTCAGGAATTGACGTGACTCTGTAGCAACTGCGAATCTCGGGGCGGGCGCATCCTGAGCGGTTCAACCTTTCCTGAAGCGTCTGCGTTGCATTCCAACGGGTCGGATGCAAGGAAGAGTGACGAGACGATCCGCTGGAATGCAACCCTTCGGGTCGCCGCCATTTTCGGCTCATGCGTCGTTGCTCCTCCTCAACGACCCGTCTATTAGGGTCGCTTCGTCGTCACGCCTAGCCTGAGCCGCAAATGGCGGCGACGCAGACGCTACAGGAAAGGTTGAACCGCTCTAAAAATCATTTCGCAAAGTGGCCGCAATTTTCCTTTGCAGCGCAGAGCCATTGATTAAGATCAAATTGAAACTGTAAGGCATCGACCGAATATGCGGTTTGGGAAGCCATGCCGCAGTTGAGATTCTCTCGTAAATTGGCCTTGCAGCATATTTTAAGACTGGTTCGATCAAGCCCTTTTGGCAAAAAGCCGATGCGTGTGACGTAGACTTTATTGACCGAAAGGCAACGATATCATGAAGTTCATTCGCCGCAAATCGAAACAGAATGTGAAGATTGGCCGCAGCGTTTCGTCCGTGATGGAGCCGATGGAATCGCGGCTGTTGCTGAGCACGTATTACGTTTCGACGACGGGCAGCGACAGCAATTCGGGGTCGATCAACTCGCCGTTTGCGACGATACAGCACATCGTCGGTTCGCTGCAGCCGGGCGATATCGTCAATGTTGAACCGGGAACGTACACCGGATTCATTGTGGGATGGGATACCTCCGGAACGTACGGAACCATTTCAGGATCGGCCGGACATCCGATCACGATTCAAGCAGATCCTGCTGCCAGCGGCGCGGTGGTCATCAATGCGCGGGACAACAAGACGCAGGCGGGCATCGATCTTGAGCCGGGCGACAATTATGTGAACCTGATCGGCTTGACGGTGGATGGATCGGGCGGCGGATTCGCGGAATACCCAAACCGCGGTGAAGGAATCAAGGTCGCGGGAAATAATGACAGCGTTATCGACTGCACCGTCACGCAGGTGAACTATGGGTTTGGCATCATTGCTGACAATGCCAACAACGTTTTGCTGGAAGGGAACAACGTCAACAACACGCATGACCAGGGGAATGGCAACTACGGTCATGGAATCTATGTCTCGGGCACGGTCAATGGCGCCGTCGTCATTGGGAACATGGTTTACGACAACGATTACATCGGTATCCACATCAACGGCGACGTGAGCGAAGGTGGAATCGGCCTGGTGACCAATGCGCTGATCGAAGACAACCTGATTTTCAACAACGGACAAAACGGGATCAACGCGGACGGCCTGCAAAGCTCCACGATCGAAAACAACCTCATTTACGGATATCAGAACTACGGCATCTGCCTATTCATGAGCAACGCGTCCGCGGGAAGCGAGAACAACGTGATCGTGAACAACACGATCGTGGATACCGCCTCGGCCTCCGGTTCGGCGATCCGCATCCTGGATGGCAGCACGGGCAATACGATTTTCAACAACATTCTGATGGGAGGATCGCAGGGATCGATTCGCATCAGCAATGACAGCCTGCCTGGCCTGCATAGCGATTACAACATCGTGGACAACCTGTATCAGTCTGAGGATACAGGAAACACCGAGACATTGGCGCAGTGGCGAACAGCGACGGGGCAGGACACGCACTCCATCATTGCTCCAACAACGCTGACGAATCTGTTCATCAATCCGACATCGGACAATTTCCAATTGGCTGTGGCGGCAGTGGCGGTAGACGCGGGCGTCTCCGCGTTCAACAGCCAGAACGCGCCGACTGTGGACCTGCTTGGCAATGCGCGACCGAGCGGGGCGAATTGGGACATCGGGGCTTATGAATTGCAGCAGTCAACGCCTGCCCCGACGCTGACGATCAGCGGAGCATCAACCGGAACCGCCGGCAACAACTATTCGCTGACATTGGCTAGCAGCGATCCGGATGATGATTCAATGACAAGCTGGCTCGTGAACTGGGGCGATGGCAGCTCCGCTCAAAACGTGACCGCGGGCAGTGAAGTGTTGTCAAACGGCAAATGGGTGACGACGGCGACGGTGAACCATACCTATTCCACGCCGGGCAACTACACGGTATCCGCGACCGGCACTGACAGCACCGGCTCACACTCCGCCGGCAACACCGTCGGCGTTCAGGTCAGTTCCTCGACGACCACGACGTTGGCGGTTTCGCCGAACCCGACCGTGTTTGGGCAAATCGTCGGGCTCACCGCGACGGTGACGGCGCCGAGCAGTTCTCCGAGTGGAACAGTTACATTCATGGATGGTTCGACGGTTTTGGGAACCGTCGCGATCAACACCAGCACGCATCAGGCGAATCTCTCCACGTCATCGCTGCCGGCCGGCACTCAAAACATAACGGCGCAGTACAACGGCGCAACTGGCTATTCGACCAGCGCATCGGCGGCGACGAGCGTCACCGTCAACGCGGCCGCGACTACGACCACGCTTGCGCTTTCGTCGAATCCGATTGTGTTCGGGCAGATGGTCATGTTGATTGCCACCGTTACGACGAATGCTCCCGGCAGCGGGACTCCGAGCGGAACGGTCGCCTTTTATGATGGGACAACGCTCATCGGCACCGTGGCGGTGAATTCGTCCACGTCGCAGGCCCTGGGCTTTACATCCGGGCTGACCGTCGGAAATCACAATATTAAGGCAGTATTCCAGGGTTCAAGCGGATATGCGACCAGTACGTCAGCGGCAGCCGTTGCGACGGTCAATGCCGCCGCGACTACCACGACGTTAACAACTTCGTCGAATATCGTATTGGCTGGGACACTCATCGCCATGACCGCCACCGTCACCGCGAATGCCCCTGCGACCGGCAGTCCAACGGGAACGATCAGCTTCTTTGATGGCACCTCGCTGATTGGCAGCGTGGCCGTCAATTCGACCACGCACACGGCGACCGGGTTCGTTGTTTTGGCAAATCCCGGCGCACAAAATATCACGGCGGTTTACAGCGGGTCCGGCTCATACGCGGGCAGCACTTCGGCAGCAGTCGCAGAAACGGTGAATGCAGCCGCAAGCACGACCACCGCGCTGACGACCTCATCAGGCACGATCTTGCCTGGAGAACTGATCGCGCTGACCGCCACGGTCACGTCGGGCGGCGGCAGCCCCACTGGAACGGTTAGCTTCTTCGACGGGTCTACGCTCATTGGAACCGTGGCTGTTAGTTCAGGCAGTGCAACCGGCTTTGTGAGCTTGCAGTCCAGCGGGACACACAGCATCACCGCGGTTTACAACGGTTCGGCTGCGTACGCGACCAGCACATCGTCGGTGCAAAACGTAGCAGTCGGACTTCCGGCGAGTACGACTTCGCTCGTGGTTTCGTCTGCCTCGATCTCGCCTGGGCAACTGATCGCGCTGACCGCTACGGTGACGTCGAACAGCGGCAGCCCCACTGGAACGGTCAGCTTCTTTGACGGCACGACGCTCATTGGCACCGTGGCTCTTAGTTCTGGTACGGCAACGGGCTTCGTGAGCCTGCAAGCTGGCGGGACGCACAGCCTCACCGCGGTTTACAACGGGTCCGGCGCTTACGCGGGTAGCACCTCGGCAGCGGTCACCGAAACGGTGAACGCGACCGCAAGCACGGTCACCGCGTTGACGACCTCGTCAAGCGCGATCTCGCCTGGACAATTGATCGCACTGACCGCCACGGTCACGTCGGGCGGCGGCAGCCCCACTGGAACGGTCAGCTTCTTTGACGGCTCGACGCTCATTGGAACCGTGGCTGTTACTTCAGGCACGGCAACGGGCTTCGTGAGCCTGCAGGCTTCCGGGGCACACAACATTACTGCGGTTTACAATGGCACGACTGGATTCGCGACCAGCACTTCGTCAACGCAAATTGTAACTGTCGGCCTGCCGGCGAGTGCGACTTCGCTGGTGGTTTCATCGAACCCGATCTCACCTGGACAACTGATCGCTCTGACCGCCACCGTGACATCGGGCAGTGGCAGCCCCACCGGATCGGTCAGCTTCTTTGACGGCACGACACTCATTGGCACCGTGGCTCTTAGTTCAGGCACGGCAACAGGGTTCGTGAGTTTTCAAGCCGGCGGTACGCATAACCTAACTGCCGTTTACAACGGATCCGGCATACTGGCGGGCAGCACCTCGGCTGTATTGGCAGAAATTGTCGGCTGAGGTTGCTTGGGGGAATGGCGGAATTGATTGGCATAACAGGCTATCGCGCCTTGCGATAGGTCATGATTTCGTTCGGTTATAAGTAGTGTTGCGCCTAAGCCCATTTCGTTCTCAACATTGCCTATTCGTTATAATCATCTCTTTGTAAACTACAGTCGGGCTTTCGCATAATCACCTTGATTTTGCGGGGTTTTCCAAGTAAGCTCCGCCTCGATATTGTTGCTTAGCCTATTACCCATATCGGAAGTGGATTCGATTCATATTCTTACGCGCCTTTTAGCACGTTTTGACTGGCCTCGGGGGATACGCAGAGGAGAGTAGATGTTGTACGCGATGATCAACCGCCGCCAGGTTTTTGGTTCGTTCGCATTTATCGGGGGAATTTTTGCGGCCAGCACTTTTGCGAAGGCTGGAAACCTGAATCCATATGTTGGCGTTCAATTTGTTTTGGCGGCTCCAGCGCTTAACAGTACAGACGTCACAGGCGTCATTCCTCAAGGGGATTTTAATCCGGTATTTATTACTGCAGGCGCGGGAACGAGCGGGACTACAAACGATTTGATGGATGCCAATGGCAACGTCACGCCGATCACGTTAACGCACGTTTCTCACGATGGTTTCCATACGAACACATTCACGACGACACCCAATGGCGTTTTGCTGCGCGGTGAAGATAAGAGCGGATCAGGAGGGCAAACCTCACCGCCGGGGCTCACCTCGACATATACATTCAACGGCGTTCCGGACGGCACTTACGCTCTGATCGCCTACACTGAAAACGATTTGGCGGGAGTCAACGCCGATTTAACGGCCGGCTCCACCACTTATTACATCACCGACGAGTTAGGAGCTGGCTCTCCCCCCTTTACGTTGGCGAATAACACCGATTCGAGCAATCGCATCACGGGCAACTATGTCGAGTTCTCGAACATTACGCCGGTCGGCGGCACGATCACCCTGACGAACACCTCCCAGGGAGGCGGAAACAACACCGCTTCCATCAACGGACTCCAGCTTGTTCTGGATCTAAATCCGGTCTGGTCGGGCGGCGGCCTGGATGCCAACTGGATGACCGCGGGAAATTGGATTGGCGGCAATCCGGTTTCTCCGGAGCCATTGACCTTTGATGGGAATACGGGACTGGTGAACAACAACGATTATGCCGCCGGCATGCAATTCAACGGCGTGACTTTCAACGCCGGCGCCGGATCGTTTGTTCTTGGCGGCAATGCGATCGCTTTGGGGAGCGACGTCGTCAACAACAGTCCCAACCTTCAGACGCTCAACATGGATCTCGCTCTTCAGGCGAATATTAATTTCGACGCGGCTGCGGGCGGTCTGGCTGTGGGAGGCAACATCAGCGGAGCATTTTCTCTGACGAAAACTGGCTCGAACACGCTCACGCTGACCGGCGGCAATAATACTTTTAGTGGGGGAACCACAGTCAGCGCCGGCACCCTCATCATCGGCGCGAACGGCGCTCTTCCGACAAACAGCAGTGTTGTCATCAGCGGAAACAGCACGATGCAACTGGCGCCGAGCACCGGCCTCGCGACGCTCTCATCTCTCAGCATTGACAGCGCGGCCAAGCTCGATATCACCAACAATCACATCATTATCAATTACAGTGGATCTGATCCCATCGCCACGATCGTCGGGTATCTCCGCAGCGGTTACGTTGGAGGAAAATGGAATGGCCCCGGCATAGACAGCTCCGCTGCCGCAGCCGGCGGTGGGCGATATGGCGTTGGCTATGCGGACGGATCGGACGGCGTCGTGATTGGACTGGCCCCCGGACAGATTGAAGTGGCCTATGCGCTCTATGGCGATGCGAATCTGAATGGCGTTGTTGACGGCGATGATTTCACTATTGTGACCGACAATCTGGGCCGAGCCGTCAACGGCTGGGACAGGGGCGACTTCAATTATGACGGCGTCGTCAGCGGCGACGATTTCACCCTTCTCGTCGAAAACCTGGGCAAAGCGGCCGATGGGGCGGATGTGACGATACCAGCCGCCGACTATGCCGCGATCTACGCGTTTGCCGCGGCGAATGGATTGATGGCAGATGTTCCGGAACCGGGCGCCGCTGTGCTGATGATTGCGGGGTTTTCCATTCTCCATCACCGACGTGGCCGAGCATCTTCCTCGACAGAGCGCCCCTGTGTGTGATCCGGCATAACCGGCGCGAGTCATAACGCTGCTACGGCGAGCGCAGGCGCGAGATTTTTCCTGCCAATTATAAATGGAACAATGGATGACTTTGTCATTCCGGGGTGGGCTCCAGCTTCAATTCAAGCACTTCAGATAGACGTTTCCTGCTCGTAATGCGGGTAATTGCAAATTTAATGCTTGATTCTGGATTTAGCGTGAACGTTTCGATTTCTACAGGCGTAACAAAAATTGCTTATGCATTGGGTTTGTGCAGAGGCAATCATGGCGCAGTCGCGATCGCTTGCTTAATTGAAAGTTTGCGCCGCTTAAAAAAGCCTTCACGAATAGCTGGAAAAAGATTTGGTTTCTCGACTTTCTGGCGTTGTCGCCACAGTTTGACCCATTAGCATTCCATAGTGAGAGATATATTGAATCGCAGCCATCACATCTTTGATCAAGTCTCCGTTGGGAATGGGTTTTGTGTCATTTTTTGTAACCCTTTTGTGCCACAATTGGAGAAATATCATGAAGTTCTTTCGACGAAATTTGAAAGATGTGAAGAAGGATGTAAAGAAAATTCACCATAGCATTTCATCGGTGATCGAGCCGATGGAATCGCGAATTTTACTGAGCACGTATTACGTTTCGACAACAGGCAGCGACAGCAACGCGGGATCAAGTACCTCTCCGTTCGCGACGATGCAGCACATCGTGGGCTCGCTGCAGCCGGGGGATGTCGTCAACGTTGAGCCGGGAACGTACACCGGGTTTATCCTGGGATGGGACACCACCGGAACGTATGGAACCATTTCAGGAACAGCCGGACATCCGATTACGATCCAGGCTGATCCCGCTGCCAGCGGGGCGGTCGTCATCAATCAGCGGGACAACAAGACGCAGGCGGGCATCGATCTTGAGCCGGGCGACAATTATGTAAACCTGATCGGTTTGACGGTGGATGGATCAAGCGGCGGATTCGCGGAATATCCGAATTACGGAGAGGGGATTAAAGTTACCGGGAATAATGACAGCGTTATCGATTGCACCGTGACGAACGTGAATTACGGGTTTGGCATCATTGCGGACAACGCCAACAACGTTCTGCTGGAGGGGAACAATGTTAGCAATACCGGTGATCAGGGAAATGGAAATTTCGGGCATGGAATCTATCTCTCGGGAACAGTGACCGGAGCTGTCATTAAAGGAAATACCGTTGACAATAACACTTACATCGGAATCCACGTCAACGGCGACGTGAGTGAAGGTGGAGTCGGCCTGGTGACCAATGCGCTGATCGAAGACAATATCATTTACAACAACGGCCAGAACGGGATCAACGCGGATGGCCTGCAAAGTTCCACAATCGAAAATAACCTCATCTACGGGTATCAGAACTACGGGATCTGTCTTTTCCAGAGCAACGCCTCAGCAGGAAGCGAAAACAACCTGATCGTGAACAACACGATCGTGAACACAGCCTCGGCTTCCGGCTCGGCTCCGTATCCTGGATGGAAGCACGGGCAATACGATCTTCAACAACATTCTGCTGGGAGGGTCACAGGGAACGATCCGGATCAGCAGCGACAGCATGTCGGGTTTGCATAGTGATTACAATGTCGTGGACAACCTGTATCAGTCTGAGGACACCGGAAACACCGAGACATTATCGCAGTGGCGAACCGCAACCGGACAGGATACCCATTCGATCATTGCTCCAACGTCCTTGGCCACCCTTTTCGTCAATCCAACGTCGGGCAACTTCCAGTTGGTGGCGGGGGCGGCGGCAGTGGACGCGGGCGTCTCCTCGTTCAATGCCCAAAGCGCACCGACGGTGGACCTGCTTGGCAATGCGCGACCCAGTGGAGCCAACTGGGATATCGGGGCTTATGAATTGCAGCAGACAACGATGACGGGCCCGACCGTTTCCAGTTTCCAAGTCAACGACGGCAATGTACAGCGATCTATGGTTGATTCACTGACCGTCACCTTCAATGAGCCTGTGAAGCTGGCGAGCAATGCAATCGTTTTGGATCTGTTGTCACCCACCGGTGGTTCACCAACACCCATGACCTTCAGTCTGAGCACTCCTGACGGTGGGCTGAAGTGGGTGCTGAGTTTTACGGCGTCGAACTACATAGGCAGCTCGCTGCCGGACGGAATGTACAGCCTGATCATCTCATCCAGTGGAGTCACAAGTGTTCAGAACGGCCTGGTCATGACCGGAGCGAATCAGACCTTTTCCTTCTGGCGTTTGTATGGTGACTTCACAGGCGAAGGCGATGTGAATGGGACGGATTATACGATGCTCGTAACGAACTTTGCTCAAGAATTGAGTCCCTCCCTTTGGTACTTATCCTACATTGGCCAGGATGTTATCACCGGATCGGATTTCACGGCGTTCGTCACCAGGTTCGGCAAAGAACTCTCAATGGATCCAATGTCACAAGCCACTGTTCTTGCCAAAACTTTCACCGACCTCGCCATCAAAAAATGAGCGGGCAAAGCGAGCGCGAAAAATCTGATAAAAAGGGTGCTTTGCAGAGCCGCAAGAATTAAAAATACCGGCATCATTTGGCAAATACATGCAGGCCAAGCGGGCTTGATTTGTATGGAGTGAATTTTGCGCGTTACATCGTGAAGCCACACGTTTTATAACAGTGTGCTAAATTCTGAT
This sequence comes from uncultured Phycisphaerales bacterium, assembly GCA_963773725.1. GTDB lineage: Bacteria > Planctomycetota > Phycisphaerae > Tepidisphaerales > Tepidisphaeraceae > PALSA-1353. The sequence goes on along the minus strand of CAVZCA010000002.1, from coordinate 1,101,197 downwards.
GAGATAGTCGATAATATCACTATATCTCTAGCTTCCAAAGCATTTTACAGTCAAGCTGTGAAAAGTTGGAATACTCTTGCTATGTGATTTCTGATTTGTATTATAGCTGCGTACATTTCGTGGGTTTAAGGGACAGTTGCTGATATCATCTCGTTGCATTTACGGAAGTATGCATGCGAGGGGAAATTGGAGAATGCATGGCAGTGAGGTGTAAGTAGGGCTTTCAAATCTACGAGTTAGCATCTCTGCGCAGTTGAGTTGAATCAATTCATAGACTGCGCACGACATATATCGATTTTGTGTTATCTGTTCGCGCTCGAATCCGCGCTTCGGGCGAGGTTCGGCTGCGATTTAGGCAATGTGTGTGAGGCGACCAAAAATCGCCCCGAGCATAAGTCATGGAACCTGTCATGTTGGGATTGACAACTGATACGCTTTCACTTCGAAGTGAAGAACGCGATTGCTTTTCTCAAACGCGCGACTTGAGCGTTCTGTGGCATGTGCTTTACGTGAAAAGCCGCCAGGAAAAGGCACTTTCCAAGGATTTGACCGAATTGGGCATCGGCCACTATTTGCCGCAGAGAAATGACCTTAAATATTACGGCAAGCGCCGATTTATCGTATCCGCGCCGCTCTTCCCAGGTTACCTGTTTCTCCATGACACCCGAGAGCAGTTGTATCGGTCTGAACGAACGGGCCGGGTAGTGAGTATTCTCCCCGTGCGCGACCAAAACCGATTTGATCTGGAGCTTCGCAACATAAAGCTGGCGTTGGAGTTGAAAGCGCCGCTGAGTCCGCACCGGTTGCTGGATAAAGGATGCCGGGTTGAAGTGCGCGCGGGTCCGTTCAGAGGACTTCAGGGCGTTGTCGAAGATCCGGCGAACATGAATCGCATTGTTTTGCAGGTGGAAATGCTCGGACGTGCAGTCAGTATGGAAATTGACGGAAGACTGCTCGATCTGTTGCCGGATGAATCGGCAAATTAGAGCATTTCTAGAGGTCTGGACATAGAGAAGTAGGAGACGGGAGAATCGTGCGCTTAGTATGAAGCGCAGTCGAGAATAGCGGAGCTTTCGACTTGCATCGTGATGAATCGTTACAAGTAAGCACGAGTAAGTTGTAGTGGGATGGGGGCATGTTTCAGCGATATGATTCGATGAGTTTTGCGTCGGGTGGTTTAAGTTTATGAATTTATCTGAGATAGATAATCGTTCTGTTAAATCGCCAGTAGTCTACGTGGCTGGCGGCCAAGGGGGTCCTGGCGGTTCAATCGTGCAGCATCGCGAAGGGTCCGCGCCGGGTTTCGTGGAGCAACATGAGCCGAATGCGTTTGATTACGCCGGCTTGTTGCGGCCTCTGCGAGGGCTCTATGCCCGGGTTGTTGTGCTCGCGCTATTCTGCGGCGCATTAGGCGCAATAGTGGGATGGCGCGTTGTTCACCCCAAATACAAATGCGAAGGCTTGATTCGCATCGCTTACGTGCTGCCATCGGTCATGCATCAGACCGACCAGAATGGCCCGATCGAGATGTTTGACGCGTTTCTGCACGCTGAAGCGGTTGGAATGCAGAGTTGGCGTTTGATCAACCTGGCACTCAGCGATCCCGCATGGCAGGTCACGGGCAAAGGTAATTCGCCTGAAGATGTGCATCAGTTTGCGACCGGCCTCGCCGTCGACCATCCGAATAGTACCGATACGCTGCACGTGACGTTCACCGGCGACGATCCCATCGGTGCGGCGGCGGCTGTCAAATCGATCATCAATGTCTTCGCGGCTGACTACACCAAGCGGCAGGCGCACATCCAACAACAGCGGCTCGAGACCCTGGTGGAGCGGCAGGATGATTTGCAGCATCAGGCCGACGATTTGGAGGCTCAATCACGCGCGATTTCCAAGGAATTCGGCGGCGTCGATCTCGAGCGGACTTATGACGCGGAAGATGAGCAGCTTTTGGATTTAAGCCGCCAGCTTGCGGCGGTGCGATTGGCGCTGGCGATAGTGCAAGAACAACCCCAGCAGCAAGCACAGGTGCAGGGAACACAGGCACAGGGAACAACGGTCAACGTGCCGCAAACAGCCCAACACGCGGCGGATTTATCCGTCGATCAGATCGCAATGACGGATCCAATCATGCAGGGGTATTTGGCTGACCAGGAACGCCTGCAGGACCATCTCGCCGATCTTGACGCCTCTGGATTGGAGAGAAAAAATCCCGAAGTCGTCATGACCGTGGACAAAATAAGACGCGCGCAGGAACGTGTCGCGAACTACGCAAACCAATATCGTTTGCTGCATGCGGCCACTGCGACGTTAACCAGCGTGAATCCAACCGTAATTCCGGGAACAACGGTGGCATCAAACGCGCAAACAGTTGACACTTTGCGGCAAAATGAAGCCGCCTTGTCACAGGCGTACGAGAAAATCAAAGCTGAGCTTCCAAACCTTTTCGAGAAGCGCCGGCAGTTGGAGGACATCGCGTCCAACATGCAGAATGTGCATCGCGAGCTGACGGAAGTCACCGAGCGGCGCGATTCGCTGCAGGTGGAATCGGCGGCCGGCGACAGGCTTGAAATCGTCAGCACCGGCGAAGTTCCCGTGGCTCCCATGACAGATCATCGTCTGTATGCGGCAGCCGCGGGCGGAGTTGCCGGGGCGGTCATCCCGGCTGCACTGATTATTGGTTTTGGAACGATCCGGCGGAGATTCCGCTACGCGGATGAAGCGGCCGCGGATCTCTCCGTCAGGGAGGCGGGATTCGATATGCTGGGCGTCTTGCCCGCGATGCGGGACGATGTGGACGACCCGGAACAGGCTGCCGACACGGCCCAGTGCATTCACCAGTTGCGCGCTCGCATGCAGATCACCCAGAACACTGACCGGGGCAATGTTTACCTGGTGACCAGCGCTTCGCCGGGCGATGGCAAGACGAGCGTGGCGATGTCGCTGGCGATGTCGTACGCGGCATCAGGGGCGCGCACGCTGCTCATCGATTGCGATCTCGTGGGCCAACGGCTGACGCATGGATTACATGCTGAGGGAAACCCGGGCCTTCGAGAAGCGCTGACGACTGGCAGGCTGTCGCTGCAGAAGTTCGCGAGTAACTTGAGCATACTGACCACCGGCAACGCCGAGGCGCATGATGCCTGCACGATCGCGCCGGCTTTTATTCGGCGGCTGACGCGTGCATGCCGCAGCCACTTTGATGCGATCTTTTTTGACTGCGGGCCGATCCTTGGCAGCGTGGAGGCTTCGGTGGTCGCGCCGGAAGTCGATGGCGTGGTCTTTATCGTCTCGCGCGGCCAAAAGCCGGGCAGGCCAAACGTGCTTTGAATCAACTCAGTTTCCTGGGCGCACAGATTGTTGGGTGTCGTTTATAACCGCGCCAAAATGAGCGATTTCGCCCGCTCTTATCCGGTTTCCTCATCGATGCGATCTCACAACGGAACGCCCGAGCCGGTGAAACAGACCAGAAAGCTGGACTTTGGACCCGTGGTTAATGCTGTTGCGATGTCACTGCCGGCGCTGATGGCCGAAAAAGGCGCCGCCTGACTGATTGAGCCAGTTGCCATATCGCGGAGATCGTTCGATCCCCGTTAAGCTAAAAGTGCTAGAGAATCATTTTTCAAATTCAACGTCTGAGAACGTTGCGCTCTCAGACAGCGATGCCGAGTCGGTAACGCTGGATACACCGCCCGAAAGCGTTGTTGCGCCGCTCATGGATCGCGGCTACAAGGCTTTCGTTTGTGAAGAGCCGAAGTGGCGTCCCTATTTGACCATCAAGGCATGCGTTGAGTGGTTGATCGCGGTGCTGCTGCTGATCGTGATGTCGCCGGCGATTCTCCTACTTGCCGCGCTTGTAAAAATGAACTCGCCTGGTCCGGCGTTCTATTCTCAAACCCGCCTCGGGCTCAAAGGGCGGCCTTATCGCATCTATAAGCTTCGGACGATGACCCACAATTGCGAGGCCAAGACCGGACCGGTTTGGGCCAAGGCGAATGACGTTCGCATTACTTCGATCGGAAAGATTCTGAGAGACACGCATCTCGATGAATTGCCGCAGCTTTGGAATATTTTACGCGGCCATATGGGCCTGATTGGACCTCGCCCCGAGCGGCCGGAAATCGTCCGGCACCTCGAAGACGTCATTCCCAATTATTCAGCGCGAATGCTCGTGCGTCCCGGAGTCACCGGATTGGCACAGATGCGTTTGCCCGCCGACAGCGACCTGGATGATGTTCACCGTAAAGTTGCCCATGATCTTTATTACGTCCGCCAATTGAGTTTTATGGTGGACATGCGGATCGCGGTTTCCACGATGTTCTATTTTGCGGCCGCCGCGGCCAACGGACTATGCAAGGCCTTGGTCAGTTCATATGGAAAGACAGTAGAGATGACGCTCGACGCTGAAGGGGAGAGCCAGCGCGCAGCGTAGGTCGGGGGAGACGGCTCAGAGCCGCCGGCAATTGCTTGATTGGTAGTGGGGGCCATGTTTCTGAACACTATTTCAGGTGCGGGACGACGTCCGTTCGACGGCGCGGCTGCGGAGCAAAGCGCTGCGGGTGGCGAGCGATCGTGGAGGCCGGAAGGCTACACGGCTGCCAGCGCAATACGTGCAAATTCGTTTGTCAGGCGTATAGGGTTTATGATGATTCGCGATAATATTTTAGCTTCTCAAAATGGCGATTCGGCCGAGGCTTTTCCGGGGGATCGCGATAACGGCCAGTTTGCCGGGACCGTTTCAAAGGTTTTGGAATCTCACGAAGGCGCGGCGATCAGAGCCGCGGCGACGCCGGAAGCTCCCGCGTGGGTGACGCGCGGCCGGGTTCCCTGTTTGGACGGGATCCGTGCGATTTCAATTCTTCTGGTCATTCTGCAGCACCAGATGGACACCCGCGGGTTTTCCTCGCCTCGTTTTCTGAATTGGCCAAAGACCTGGGGTACGACCGGAGTCAATATCTTTTTTGTGATCAGTGGATTTCTGATTACGCTGCTGCTTCTGCGCGAGCGGCAGCGGAGCGGAACGATCTCTCTCCGAGCGTTCTATGCGCGACGATCATTGCGAATTCTGCCGGCGTACTGCTTGTACATGCTCGTCGTCGCGGTGCTCGTTAAATGCGGAGTGATCTTCGTGGGGGATTGGCGCGTATGGCTGGGCGCTTTGACGTTTACGACATCCTTTATGGCCGGCATCATTCCTCACTGGAGCTACAACTCATGGGTCTTTTCCCATTTGTGGTCGCTTTCCGTTGAAGAGCATTTCTATCTTTTATGGCCGTTGGTAATGCTGTTCATGAATCGGCGCCGCGCGGTGAAGGTCGTGATCGCCGTGCTCTGTTTATCTCCCGTGAACCGTTATCTCTGGTGGCGGTTCGGGCATCATGTCGATATCGATTTTTTCACGTTGACGCGCATCGATACCATTGCTGCCGGTTGTCTTTTGGCACTACTGGTTTCCAGCGGCAAATTCTGGGCGCGGACGTCGGCCTTGCGGCAACACCCGCTGCCTTTATTCATGCTTTCAGTGGCGGCGCTTATTGTGTCGCATTGCTTCCTGGCGAGGTCCGGAAAATATCAATTGACTGTGGAAAATCCATTCGAGGCGATCTGCATCGCCGCTTGCATCTTTTTCCTGGCGCAAGACGCGTGCGGAATCTCAGGCCAGATTTTAAATTCAAAACCGCTCGTCGCCCTCGGGGTTCTTTCCTATAGCCTTTATCTGTGGCAGCAGCTTTTTATGTTCCCGACCTACACGACCCATTCGTGGCTATGTCCCTGGCCACTTAATGTTTTACTGGCCTTTTCGGCGGCCATCGCATCCTATTTTCTGGTCGAGCGCCTATTCCTGCAGTTGAAAGATCGACTGGCATTCTTTCAATGAACATGCGAATGTTTGAATCGGCAGCATCATGACGGATTATAGACCAACAACGGTCAGCTCCATGTATCGAGCCGCGATTGCTCAGCCGCGTCAATCGTTCAGCGCCGTTTCGCGCGGGAGCAACTCTGGCCCACTATCAACGCTTGGTTTCGTTCTATTCATCTTGATCAATGCCACCCTCTTCATCAGGCCCTCGGAATTACTCATTTCGCTTGAGGGCTGGCCGATTTATGAAGTGCTGATCATTTTATGCATGCTGGTCTCGTTGCCATCGCTGGTCGCGGAAATGTCGCTTTCGTCGCTGAAGCGGTGGCCGATCAGTCTTTGCGTTGTCGGGCTCCTACCGGTGGTTGTGCTGGCTCATCTGACTCATTTCGATTTTTTTGACGCGCACGCGAATGGGTTCCGGTTTTTCAAGCTGGTGGTCTATTACCTGCTTCTGATCGTGCATTTGAACTCGTTCAGCCGGCTGAGGAAATTCCTGTTCGCCATCATGATTTTCACGTTGGTCATGACGACGCTTTCGGTCATGGAATACCATCAATTGATCGATCTGCCGGTGCTGTCAGCGATGCACCAGCGGCAATCAGATGAACCGGACGAGGACAGCGGCCAGATCATCGACCTGGCGCAGTCTTTCGAGCCTGGGCATTTTCGATAATCCCAACGACCTCTCCCGCATCGTGGTGGTGGCGATGTTCATATGCATGTTTTGCATGGGTGAACGCCGGTTTGGCCCGTTGCGGTTTCTGTGGGCCGCGCCGATTCTGCTTTTGGGATATGCCAACGCGCTGACCTATTCGCGCGGAGGATTTCTCGCGCTGGTGGGCGGACTGGGAATCCTGATATTGCTGCGCTATGGATGGCTCAAGACGATGCTCTTGGCCGGTTTGCTCCTTCCGGTTTTGCTGCTGGCATCCACGGGACGGCAAACTGAAATCTCGACCAACACGGAGACGGCCCACGATCGCATTTTGCTCTGGAGAGATGGTTTGGTGGAATTGCGTCACTCGCCGATCTTTGGCACCGGAATGGACACTTATCCGGATATCACCGGAGGCCTCGTCGCCCATAATTCCTTCATCCACGCTTTCATTGAACTGGGCCTGGTTGGCGGAACCCTGTTCGTGGGATTGTTCTACTTCAGCATCGTGCCGCTTTACCGCCTGGAATCGTTCAAGACGCAGTTGCAGAATCCGGAGTTCTTCCGGATGGCGCGTACATCATCGCGATCGTTGTCGGTTACGCGATCGGGCTGTTATCTTCCTCGCGTTGTTACGAGGTGCCGACGTATCTCCTGATTGGAGTGGCGGCGGTATATGCCCGCCTCGCGGCCGCGCGCGTTCCGGCCGCTATTCCCGCGTTCAACCGCAGCGCGTTCTGGCGCTTGTCCGCGTCAGCTTGCTTGTGCTGATTGGCCATTACATCTTTGTGCGTTTAAATACCTAGAACCCTATGAGCCAATTGATCGATTCAACTTTGGTCCCGCCCCCGGAAATGGAAGTAAACGATCGTCCGTTTTTCATTCGGCCTTCAAGCGGATGGGCGGTCATCAATCTTCGGGAATTGTGGGCCTACCGCGATTTGCTCCTTTCCCTTGCCGAGCGGGACATCAAGGTCCGGTACAAGCAAACCGCCCTGGGGATTGTCTGGGTCATATTGCAACCGCTGCTGGCCGCGGGAATCTTCGCGATCGTTTTCGGCGGAATTGCCGGGCTAAAAAGTGATGGAATTCCCTACTTCGTATTCAGCTTTGCCGGCCAACTCGCATGGAATCTTTTTGGCAGCACACTGACGCGAGTCTCTGCCTGCCTGATCGGCAACGCGCCGATGATCAGCAAGGTCTTCTTTCCGCGCCTGGTCCTGCCGCTCGGCACGGTGGGATCGGTGCTGGTGGATTTCGTGGTGGCGAGCGGGATGATGGCTGTTCTGCTCTTAACGCATCACATCAACCCCGGCTGGCGGCTGATGGTCGTTCCGGTCTGGATGGCGATGCTTCTGATGATGTCGCTTGGCATCGGGCTCTGGGCGGCGGCGCTAACGGTGAGCTATCGCGACGTGCAATATATTATGCCGGTGGTCACTCAGCTTTTGCTTTACGCTTCGCCGGTTGCGTATGCGGCCAGCGCGGTCCCGCAGAAGTGGAAGTTTGTGCTGTTCCTTAACCCTCTGTCGGGCATGCTTGATGGTTTCCGTTGGTCGGTGCTGGGATCTGTGGCGCCGTCGCCGACGGCCATCGCGTGGTCCGCGGTCGCATCGCTCGGGATGTTTATCGCCGGGGCATCGATGTTCAAGCAGATGGAAAAACAGTTTGCGGATGTTATCTAGCCGAGGTCCGTTGCGTGCGTGTTAGCATTGTGATTTGCACCTGGAATCGAGCAGCGGCTGCTGAATGAGACACTCACAGCGATGCACAAGCTGGTCGTTCCGGATGGCGTGGAATGGGAACTGCTCGTCATTGATAACTGTTGCACGGACAATACCGCAGCCGTGATTGCCAAACATGGTGATAAGCTTCCGCTCAAGCGACTCTTCGAGCCGAAAGCCGGTCTTTCCAATGCCCGCAACTGCGGATTGGCTGCTGCTACCGGGGATTTGATCTTGTGGACCGATGATGACGTTCTGGTGGATCGCGGCTGGCTTGCCGCTTATTGCGAGGCGGCGGCGCGGTGGCCGCAGGCCGCGTACTTCGGCGGGAATATCGAACCCTGGTTCGAGCGCGAGCCCGCGCGATGGATTGTTGAAAATCCGAAGTTGTCTCCGTTTGCGGAACGGCAATTGGGATCGGATGTCCGCGTGATGAACGAAGACGAATACCCATTTGGCGCCAACATGGCATTCCGGCGCGGCGTGCTTCAGCGATCCGCGTTTGATCCTCAACTCGGCCGGGTGGGTGATACACTGATCAGCGGCGAGGAGTTACAAGTCATACAGTTGCTCAAAGCCCGCGGGCTATCGGGCATCTGGGTCGGAACAGCCTGCGTGAAACATTTTATTCCGCGTCAGCGTCTGACCCGGAAATACATCTGGGATTTCTGGGTTGGAATGGGAATTACGGGAACGCGGAGAGATGGGCTCCCTGAGAGTATTTGCTGGTTTGGGATGCCCCGCTGGTTGATTCGACGCCATATTTTCCATCGATGCCGGGCCTTGTGGTATCGTGTCACGGGCCAATCGAATTGGGCCGAGGAATTTCACAAGGCGGCGATTTCATGGGGCGAACTCATCGAATCGAGGCGAAGTCATCGCAGCTCCACCGCCGGAGGCGGCGGCGCGGATGTGAATAGCCCTTCACATGCAGGTTCGAATCATGCGAATCACGGTGGGTATTGCGACCTGGAACCGCGCCGCTCTACTCGAGCGAACACTGGAGGGCTTAACTAAGTTGCGGATTCCCGCCGGACTGGAGTGGGAAGTTTTGGTGGCCAACAACAAATGCACTGATGGCACGGATGCCGTGATCGCGCGATATGCGGATCGGCTGCCAATCCGGCGACTTTTTGAGCCACGTCAGGGAAAGTCATATGCGTGCAACCTTCTGGTCGGTGAAGCAAAGGGTGATGTCATTCTGTGGACAGATGATGATGTGCTTGTCGATGAGGATTGGCTGACGATATACCGGGACGCAATAGAGGCGTCGCCCGATGCGGCTTTTTGGGGCGGGCACGTGGATCCGTTGTATGAGTCTTCGCCGCCGGATTGGGTCAAGCGAAATCAGCCGCATGTATCTCACTGTTTCGGACTTTGCCAATATGATGAGACGGTTCGGCCGCTTGCTCCACGCGAATACCCCAATGGGTCAAACATGGCATTTAGGCGCGATGTGATCAGGAATTTTCCCTTCAATCCGCTTCTGGGCAAAACCGGCAACAAAAAGGGGTGGTGCGAAGATATGGACGTGGTTGACCGCATGAAGCAGGCGGGGTTGACGGGAATATGGGTTGGCACCGCCAGGGTTCGCCATTGGGTTCCGACTGAGCGAATGACCTTCAGGTACGTTTGGGATTGGTACATGGGTGAAGGCTCCATCAGCGTATGCCGGCGGGGTTTGCCGGACGGGGTTTACTGGCTGGGGATGCCGCGCTGGGCGATTCGCGACTGGTTCCAGAATGCCTTGTTGTGCGTGGCCGGCTGCGCGCTTCAGGATGAGCGAATGCGCATCGCGGCATGGCGACGCTGGGCGGGCACAAGGGTGTTCTGGCCGAATGCCGCCGACAAAATAAACGAATGGAAAGGCAGTTTGTGGATGTCTCCTAGCAGTGTTGCCATCTCGATCCAGAATCTTGGCAAGAGCTATGTCATTCGCCACGAGCAGAAGCACACGACGCTTGCGGAAAAGCTTGTCGCCGGGCTTCGCAATCCATTCGCCCGAAGCAAGGGCGAAGTATTCGAGGCTCTGCGTGACATCAGCTTCGACGTCAACAAAGGAGATGTGCTGGGGATCGTCGGCCGCAACGGCGCCGGGAAAAGCACGCTGCTTAAGATTCTCAGCCGAATCACCGAGCCCACGCGCAGGCTGCATTGAAGTTCGCGGGCGGATCGGCAGCCTGCTCGAAGTCGGTACGGGGTTTCATCAGGAACTCACGGGCCGGGAGAACATCTTCCTCAATGGCGCTATCCTTGGGATGCGGCGGAAAGAAATTCAGAAACACTTTGACGCGATCATCGACTTTGCAGGCGTCGAACAGTTCCTCGATACACCAGTCAAAAGATATTCCAGCGGTATGTACGTCCGGCTAGCCTTTGCCGTGGCTGCGCATCTGAATCCAGAAATTCTGATCATCGACGAGGTATTGGCCGTCGGCGACGCGGAGTTTCAGCAGAAATGCCTCGGCAAAATGAAAGACGTCGCCAGCGGGGGCCGCACCGTGCTATTCGTGAGCCACAACATGCAGGCGATCAATCTTCTCTGCACCCGGGGCGTCTATCTTCAGCAGGGAAAAGTGGCGCATATCGGCACCGCGCGCGAAGTGGTTGAGCGTTACACGCGCAGCTTCGCAGTTGACGTTCAATGCGATTCAGATGCCGATCGGCGGCCCGGAAGCGGCGAATATCGTTTCGCGTGGGTCAAAACATCTCAGCCTGTCTTCGATCCGGGCGAAACGATCAGCGTCGAATTTTCCATCCAGCGCCGCAAGGGTCTTATCGGTCGAATGTATGTCTCGGCGCATGTGGTTGACGATTTTGGCGTGATCGTCGCTCAATGCGATTCGCGCCTCGTTCGCGCGTGGGCGGATGACCAGCCGGAGACGCTGGGGACATTTGAAATGTCCACGCCTTGGCTGAAGCCGGGGGTTTATCGGCTTGATTTGTACATCGTTACCGGCGAAGGGGCCGTCGATCGATATGAGAATGCTTGCCGTTTGTCCGTGTCACCTCAATTGCCATATCACTATACGGCCTCGGCCGAGTGCGTGGGCAAGGGCGTTGTTCTTCCCGATTTTCATTGGCGGCTGACGCCGGCAACTCCCGCGGTCCCCTCGGCCGTGCAGAATATCAAAAGCGCCGCGGTTCGCACCGTTCCCGCCGTTGAAAAAAGCTTGAGTTGAAAAACTCCTGATGAGGATCGGAATTTACAGTCCAGGATTTCGGGGTGTCACCGGGGAAACCGGCGTTGGCACTTATACCGCCCATCTCGGATATGGGCTTAGTGAGATGGGGCATGATGTACACGTGCTGACCTGCGGCTCGCCGGCGAGAATCTTTCGCGACGGGCCTCTTTCCGTGAACGTGACATCCTCCAATTATTTTCCTGTCGTCGAGCGATTCCTGCCTGGTTCGGGTAGTTGCTACCACATCAGTAAGGCAATGCGCCGCATGGTGGAACGCGAGCGGCTTGATGTGGTCGAGATGGCGAACTGGGAAGGAATGGGACTCTTGTTCGGCTGGCGGCGATCAATCCCGATGGTCATCCGTCTTCATACGTCATCGCGCAAAGCGCACTCCATAAATGGAACTCCCATCGAAGGCGAAGTGAAATGGGATGCGAAGCGGGAACGGTGGCAGGCCCTCATGGCTGATGCGCTGGTCACACATTCAGAAGCTCACCGCCGGGAAATGGCCGAGGAACTTGGCATCAGCAAAGATCGAATCGCCGTTATTCCGCACGGAATTCCGGTCGATCCACAGTTTAAGCGATCTGAAGCGCGCACGAGCGAGCTCAACGTCGTGTTTCTGGGTCGTCTGGAAACGCGCAAAGGGTCAGTGGACCTTTTGAATGCGATTCCAAAAATTCTCGCGGCCGTGCCGGAGGCACGATTCACATTGATCGGGCGCGATCGGGACCACTGCCCGGGAAATCGGACCCACGCGCAATATCTTCGGGACGAATTTCCCGCGGAAGTGCAGGCGCGGATCAAGCTGCTGGGCCATATTCCGGACAATGAGGTGACCCAGTGGCTGCAGACGGCGGATGTTTTTGTCGCACCGTCGCTCTACGAATCATTCGGCCTGGTTTTTCTAGAGGCGATGCGATGGGGAACCCCCGTCGTCGGCACGTGGGCGGGCGTATCCCGGAAATCATCGATGATGGAAAGACCGGCTTATTGGTCAAACCCCAATCGCCCGGCGAATTGGCTGATGCGATTATCCAGTTACTTAAAGATCCCGCCCGGCGCCGTGTGCTCGGCGAGATGGGCCGGCGGCGAGTGGAAACAGACTTCAAGGTAGAGCGGATGACCCGGCAAGTGAGCGAACTTTATCAAACAGTCATTAACCAATGGAAGTTGAAACCGCGCCGCGGGAAAAAACGAAAGGCTGAGGCATCGGCAAGCACCGGGAATTTCATCGTGCGGGAGACACATCCATGAGCGAGCCGCTCGTCACCGCGATTATTCCGACCTACAACTACGCGCGCTACATGGACGATTGCGTTGGCAGCGTGCTTGGTCAGTCGTACCCCAATGTCGAATTGATCGTGATCGACGACGGCGGCACGGACAACACGCGCAAGCGCCTCGAGCCGTACATGGATCGCATCCGCTACGTTTATCAGGAAAATCAAGGCGTCGGCGGGCGCGCAACAAGGGCATCGAACTGGCGCGCGGCAAATACATCGCGCTTCTGGATGCCGATGATATGTGGCATCCGCGCAAGATCGAGGTGCAGATGAAGTACGTCGCGGAGAATCCGAATGCCGGCGTCGTGGCCGTCGAATTTGTCAATGATTTAAGCGGCGGCTGGCCGACCCTGCCGCCATCCTGGCCGCCGGCGGTGAAATCGTTCTCGATCGAGCAACTGGCGCTTCACTCCCGGTTTCTGCCAAGCGGCGTTCTGATTCGCAAGGACTGTTTTGACTCGGTCGGGATGTTTCGCCGAGAAATTTCCGGAGCGGACGATCGGGACATGTTTGTGCGCCTCGCTTCGCGTTATCAGATCGTCAAGCTGGATCTTCCGCTGGCGTTCGGCGCAGCCATGGCCTGAATCAGTCCAACGACCCTGTTCGCATGGACCTGGCCGATCGGCGAATGCTCAAGGATCTTTTCGATCAGGTCGATGTCCTTAAAGGACGCCGCATTCTTCGCCGCAAGGCTTTTAGCTGTGCCGCTTGCATGGCCAGCGTTTTGTATGCGACGGCGGACGACCAGGCGACGGCGCTGGCGCGGATTCTCGAATCGCTCGTCCTCTGGCCGTTTCGGTATGAACGTGAGCATCTTAAAACCCCGACGGATCGGCTGAAGGTGCTGGGAATCATTCTGCTGCGAATGCTGGGACTGAAAGCGCCGCATCCGCAATTGACCGCTATGTCCGAGGAACAGGGGCGTGCGTGATTAACCGTTCAGGGGAGAACATGTTGTTGCCAGGTGAAAGTACAATTGAGATGAATTCCCGAATGGATGCATCGGATCCCAATGCCGCTGGCCGCACGATTGCCAGCGAAGGCGATCGCTCGTCTCGTTTGGCGACGATTGTCATCCCTTGCTACAAGGGCGCACGATTTATTCGGGAAGCGATCGAAAGTTCTCTGCGGCAGACGCACCGGGAATTGGAAATCATCGTCGTTGACGATGCCAGCCCCGACAATTGCGCCGAGATCGCCGAGGGGTACGCCCGGCAAGACAGCCGCGTTCGCGTCATCCGGCGGGATCAAAACGGCGGCGTGTCACGCGCCTTCAACACTGGTTTCAACGCGGCTCGCGGCAATTACATGGTGCGCTTGGCGCAGGATGATTTCTTCCGTGAAGACGCGGTTGAGGCCATGGTGAATCACCTCGAATCGACGCCCGAGGCGGGCCTGACGTACACAAATCTTCAGGGCATCACCGAGAGCGGAGCAATTGTGGAAGGCATGGCCAACATGCCTGAACCCGATCGAGCTCTGGCCTGGCGGAATGGTGTCGGATTGTGCGTGATGTGGCGCCGAATCGTTTGGGAGACGGTTGGCCATTTTGATCCGGAGTTCGATACTGCCGAAGACTTCGAATACTGGATGCGCATCTCGCAATCCTATCCTTTAACCAAATGCCCCGGCGGCCCGTATCTCTATGCGCGAACTCACGCCGATCAGGGCTCGCAGCGTTTCGCAGGCAAGCAGGAGATGGCCACCTCCCGGATCATCACTCGCCATTTCCCTCAGAATTCCATCCGCAATCGTCTCTTGAGGCGGCGGGCGCTGAGCTACAACGCATATTCAGCATCCACGGACTATTCCTATTGCGGCATGCAGTCCCTCGCCTTGCGAAGGATCATGCGATCGCTGTTTCTCTGGCCCGCGCCGTTTCCCAGCGATGGGGGACTCGTTCCCCGGTATATTCGCATCAAGTCGCTGATTGTGATGATCCTGCGCTGCCTTCAACTAAAACCGACCGCGGCATCCGGCTTAAATTCGAAAAAAACGGTTCCTTCTCTTCAATCGAAACACTCACCCGAGCATTAAATGAAAGAACCACTCGTAAGCGTCGTGATTCCAACGTTCGACCGGGCATATTGCGTGGCCCGCACGATCCAGAGCGCGCTGGATCAGACCCATCAAAATCTTGAGGTCCTCGTTGTTGATGATGGCTCAACCGACGGCACGAAAGATTTGATCCACCGTTCATTCGGTTCGAATCCCCGCGTTCGCTACCATTATCAGAAAAATGAGGGAGTCTGCTCGGCGCGAAATCAGGGGTTTGCGATGGCGAAGGGCGAATACATCGCCCTGCTCGACTCGGATGACATCTGGTTTCCATGGAAACTGGAACTGCAGCTCGCCTGCTTTGCCGAACGGAAAGACGTTGGCATGGTCTGGTCGGACATGGAAGCGCTTGACGTGAATGGCAAGCTGATCGGCAAGACCTACCTCCGAAGGATGTATCACGCCTGGGAATTTTTCCCGACCATGGAAAGTTTGTTTGGTCCGGGGGTAACGCTGCCCAGCAAGGTCGGCAATACGGGCGCGACATTGCCCGGCGCGACTTTTTATTCGGGGAACATTTTCTCTTCCATGTTTTTAGGAAACATGGTGCATACGTCCACGACATTGCTCACGCGGGAGCGGCTGGAAAAGATTAATGGCTTCAATCTCGCTTTGAATGTCACGGGGGAGGATTTTGACTTTCACCTCCGCACTGCTCAGGCCGGCCCGGTGGGCCTGCTCAATATCTCGACGATGACCTATCAAACCGGCATGGCTGATCAATTGACACGGCCGGAATACTTCTCCTACGTAGCGATCAATTTGCTGAAAACCCTTAAGCCGTATCTCGAGTCCGCAAAGGGGATCGATCTGCCTCCCCGGATGATCCAGCAGCGCTGGGGGCAGGTGTATCAGTGGATTGCCGATGCCTACCTCCACGAAGGGAATCGCCCGGAAGGCCGACGTAATCTGCTCTACTCACTAAAGCACGATCCTTGGAGAACGAAACCGTGGAAGCTGCTGGCTGTAAGTTCCATGCCATTGCCCGTGGATAAGTGGCTCAGGCGCAGCTTATCGCAAATTCAATCCGAGAACCGAGGCCCTAAGTATTTTGTTGGCGCTGGCGATATGGTTGAACTTCTAACAGACCCGAGCGCGAGCATGAGATCGCAGCATGACATGCCGAGTCAACCCGCGGGCATTGCGGCGATTGTTTCTCCAGATCACCAGCGCCGCGCGGTGATCGCCAAGCTGATCGGCGAGGGGTTGATTCTGGGTGGTTGTTTCGCGCTGGCTGTGTGCGCTTTGAACATCGACGTTGTGGTGCCGGGCGGGGATTACTTTCTGCCGATCTTTGCGCTGTGCGGAGCCGGAATCGCGCTGACGCGTGCTCGTCCGCTACTCTGGGCGATCAACGCGGTGGCCATGCTGGCGGTGATCGTCGTTTCTTACACGCCGCTGACGTTGTATTTGATGCGCGGGCTTGAACGGAGCGATCCGAGGGAAAAGGCTCCGGCTGTTGTGGTGCTGGGCGATTATCTTCTTCCCGACGGCACGCTCGGCGCTGGCGCTCAGAACCGCATGATGCACGGGTTCGAGGTTCTGGAGCAAGGGGATGCGGGTATATTGGTTTTGACCCGTTCGGCCAAACCCCATCAGGAATGGGCTTCTTCGGTGCAATCGCAGATGCATTCCATGGGGCTTGAATTTCCCATCGAGGAAGTGGGGCCGGTGGCGAACACCCATGATGAAGCCGTGGTTGTGTCAGAACTCATCAAAAAGCGCGGCTGGGACCGGGTTATTCTGGTGACCGATATCTGGCACATGCGCCGCGCTGCAGGGGTATTTGAAAAGGCGGGGGTGAAAGTCATCTGCTCGCCGTGCAAAGAGCGGATGTATGACATCCAGGGCCTGAAAGCGCCAACGGATCGGCTAGAAGCATTTCGCGACTGGCTGCATGAGGCTGTCGGATATCAATGGTACCACTTGCGCGGCTGGGTTTGATCGCGCCTGCAAAGTCTGGAATGACCCCTTCCATCGAAACCATTCATGATGCGTCCGCTAACAGCGAGGCTGCGCACCCGCGCAATAGGCTCTTTCGCAAGATGCACAGGAGCGCCAAGTACGCGATTCAGGTTTCGCTTCATCCGCATCAAAGTATTTATGCCTGCAGCAAACTGTTGGTGGGATTGCTGCGTCTTGAGGCGCGGGGCGTGGCGACTGTTCGTTTCGTCGTGGGACGCTCCGATGAACTTCATCCATGCGTTCTCATGATGGAGATCGTCCGGGACGACGACGTTTCCTGCCGGCTGGGGATTGATGTTCAGGACCGCAGCGATCAGATCATCCTTAAGATGCTGGATAACCTGGATGTCTACTTCAAGAGAAGTTATGACGCCCGCGATATTCGGGCTCTTCGTCCCGATCGACAAAGAAAGATGCTGCCGAGCGGGCCATATTTCCCCTGCGGCGTCAGCGGCCTGTCCGCTCGGATATTGCGATCGATGGGCCTCGAATATTGGCTGCGATTCACCTATTGCGCTGTGTGTGATCGCGAGCGGTTCCTTGATGACCGGCATATATTGAGTCAGTTTCTGTTTCTGCCATCCGCCGATGAATATGAAGCCGGTCCAGCGGAGAAGGCCGAGCCCATCATCCTGTTTCAGACTCGCGTGTGGGAACAGCGACACGTGTCAAACGACGATGTGATGGAAATCAACGAGGGACGCGCGGCGCTGGTTCGCGCTCTGCGGCGAGAGTTTGGCGAACGATTCCATGGCGGCATTGTGCCGACGCCTTTCGCACTGAAACATTTCCCAGATGTGATTACCAGTCTTCCGCACCGACGAGCTGAATACATCGCGATGAGCAAGCCCGCTTCAATCGGAATCTCAACCCGCGGGCTTCACCACTCCACCCCGTTCAAGCTTGGCGAATATCTTGCCTCGTCGAAGGCAATTGTCTCCGAGCCGATCCGGCATCAGCTTTACGTTCCTCTCCGAGAGGGCGTTAACTACATGAACTTCAGCGGCCCGGACGAATGCGTGGCGCAATGTGCGCAATTGCTCAGCGACCCGGCCCGGACGGCACGAATGCGCGAGGCGAACCATCGCTATTACATTGAGCAGGCCGAGCCTTCGGCCGCGGTGGCAAATTGCATCGAACGCGCCTTCGAGGAGCTTGGCTCTTTTGCAAAAGATCAGTGGCATGCACGGCCAATCCAGTGAAATAACCAGCATTTCCGGCCTGGATGTCTCGATCGTGGACGATGAGACAAAGCTAAACGGCCTGGAATCCGAATGGAACGAACTGTTCGCCACCAGCCAGTCGGCGGCCCCGCCATTGCGGTGGAACTGGGTGCATCACTGGTGGCGGTTGTATGGCGAAGTTTATGGCGATCATGGCCGCGGATTGCGTATCATCACCGTGAGGCGCGGCTCGCGATTGATCGGCGTGTTGCCGCTTTATCTAAATCGCAAATCCATCGCGGGTCTTTCTGTCAGCCGGTTGATTTTTACCAGCACCGGCGCCGCGGACTTCGAAGAAATTTGCACGGAGTATCTCGATCTTCTCTATGCGCCGGGCGAAGGGGAGCAATGCGTAAAGGCCATTGCCCCGATGCTTCGGTCATCGCCGCGCTTGCGGTGGGACGAACTGGTTTTGGCGGATATGCCGAATGGGTCGCCGCTGACGACGCTGAGTCGCGATTATGCCGGGCCATTGTGCCGGGCGCATGAAAGTCATTTGTTCCATTGTCATCTTTTCGACATGACCGGCGGATTCGCGGAGTACACCAAGCGGCTCTCCCCCATGAGCCGGCGCAACGTGAAGAGGGTTATTCAGCAAGTCGAGAAATCCGGGGCGAAATTCGAGGTTGCCTCCGACGCCGAAACGGCCGACGTGTTTTTTGACGAAATGGTCGAACTGCACCGCAAGCGCTGGAATGCCAAGGGGAAGTTCGGCAGCTTTTCGCCGCGGCATGCGGAGTTTCATCGCACGCTGGTGCGCGCCGGCGCGGCGAGCGGGGACGTGGGGATTGCCCGCCTGTCATATCAGAACGCTCCGCTGGCGGTCGTTTACGGGCATCGGGTCGGGCCAAAATTTCACTGCTATCAGCAGGGCGTCAACACGATGCGGACCGCGGGAATTCACAGTTCCGGCAATGCGGCCTGGTTTCTGCTCATGCGGCATCTAGCCGAGAAAGGCGTCACCGTCTTCGATCATCTGAAAGGGACGACTATATTTAAGGAAAGGTTTGGAACAGGCTCAGAACCGCTGGCTGATGTTCACGTAACCCGGCTGAATCTCCGCACCACAGCCTATGCGGCGGCTGAGTTTTCGCGCAGGGCCGTGCGAAAACTTCTTCGAGCGGCCGGAGGCGGTGGGGCGGCGGCATTCAAGCCGGCGAATGATTTGGACACGGGGGCCGATCAGGCGGAGGAATCTGAGCATCCGTCGAGCGAAGTTTCGCTGCCATCTTCAGTCTCGCACGCGAGGCCACTTGGGTGATGTTTATCCAAGGGGGTAATTTCGATAGGCGCATGCAAGGCATACGCCTGTTCGGTCATAAGGGTTTTGGCATGTTTCCAGAATACTCCGCTGTCGCGCGCGGCCTCGTCCAGCCTGCGACAGGACCATCGGCTCATCTTACAGGGGATAGTCGGGTCGCCTCACAGGAGCATGTTGCCGCGGCAACTGTTCCGCTGAAGGTGGTTCACGTGGTGCTTTCGCTCGATGTGGGAGGACTTGAGCGGAATGTTGTGAATCAGGTTCGCCACGCGAAACGATTGAATCAGCAAACGACCGTGATTTGCCTGGAGCGTCCGGGATTGCTGGCGCGGCAAGTCGAAGCTTTGGGCGGACGCGTCATCACCATGCACAAGCCGCCGGGGCTTCGCCTGGGACTTTTCGCGAGGCTTAAATCACTGTTCATTCAGTTAAAGCCCGATGTCGTTCACACGCATCAGTTGGCGTCGCTCTTCTATGGCGGCCGTGCGGCGCTTCGGGCAGACGTGCCCCTGGTGATCCATACGCAACATGGCAAGGAAGATTTCACCGCGCGGCGCCGCTCGCAATGGCTGGGCCGGATCGCCGGACGATATTGCCAGCGGTTCTATTGCCTTACGGTGGACATGGCCCGGACGGTTTTGAAAAATGCGGTGGTTCCTGAAAGCAAGGTGGCGATCATATGCAACGGCATCGACGCCGAGCCGTTTTTGCAGCGCCACGACACAGCGTTGATTCGCCGCGATCTGGGAATACCAGCCGACGCGCCGGTGATCGGAACGGTGGGCCGGCTTGCCGAGGTCAAGCGTCAGGATGTGCTGATTCGAGGGTTCGCGCAATTGCGAGAAGATCATCCAAACGCTCACCTGCTTTTGGTGGGAGATGGTCCGCTGAAATCGAAATTGGCTGCATTGGTGACATCGCTCGGCCTGAGCGAGTGCGTTCATTTTGCCGGATACCAGTCGAATACCGCGGCGTATTTTCAATTGATGGATATTTTCGCGTTGACCAGCCGGACCGAGGGCTTGCCGCAGGCGGCGATCGAGGCGTCGTTTACCGGCGTGCCGGTGGTTGCTTCGAGGGTCGGCGGATTGCCGGAACTGGTGGATGACGGACAGACCGGTCTGTTGTTTCAATCCGGAGATGCGGCTGGTCTTGCTGCTGCCCTTCATAAATTATTGTCTGAACCGGCGTTCGCCCGGGAACTTTCCAAGGCGGCATTCGCCAAGGTCCAGCAGCGATTTGAAATCAGCCGGATGGCCAGCGAATACCATCAGCATTACCTCGAATTGCTGGGGAGCCAGCCGGCGCTGGCGCCGAGCCGGCAAAGTGATGTCTTGGGTGATATCTTGAATCTGAAACGAGCCATCAAAGCCGCCATTGCGCTGACTCCAGCGCCCGAGATGCTCGCGCGCACAGGGGGAAGAGCACCATCGCGGTTTTGGGGTATCATCGCATTTGTCCCGTGCCCTTATCCGATTACCCGTTCAATGAAGAATTGATCAGCGCGACTCCCGAAGAATTTGCCCGCGAGTTGAAATATCTGCGCGACAACCTGGATGTGATTTCGATGGCCGAATTGCTGGCGGGGCTGGAAAACCCAAGTCTCCTGCCGGAGCGACCCGCGGTCATCACCTTTGATGATGGATACTGGGACAACGAGGAGATCGGCGCTCCCGCTGCTCCGCGAAGCCGGGCTGCCTGCCTGTTTCTTTATTTGCAGCCAGCTTGTTGGGACAGCAAAAATTCCCTGGTATGAGCGATTCGTCTGCTGCCTGAAAAAATCGCGGGTGAAGACGTTGCCGTCACCTTTCGCTGAAGGCGATTCACCATACGATCTTACAAGCGAGCAATTGCCAAAATCGATTAGGCGTTTCCGTCAACATTTGCGCAAGCTGCCCTGGTCCGATCTGCAGGGCCAACTGACGCTTCTCGAGCAGGCGACAGGCGTCCAGCCCGAGCAATACGCCGAGAGACAATTATTCATGTCCTGGGAGGCGGCGGGGCGTTTAGTTGCGGCCGGGATGGAAGTGGCGCTCACACCCGCAATCACCCGATGCTGTCGCACGTTGACGATCCTGAAGTCTTGCGTCAGGAAATCGCTGGAAGCCGCGAGGATCTGGCCACGCATCTGGGAGTATCGCCGCGTGCATTCGCTTATCCGTTCGGGTCGGCGGATGCGATGTCACGCGAGGCGGATGAGGAAATCCAGCGGGCGGGATTTGAAATATCCTTCTCCTATATTCCCGGCTTGCTCCCTCGTCCTGCGGCCGTGGGTGCTGACAACCCGTATCGCCTTCCGCGCGTGCCCACGGAACATGGAGAAAACTTCGGCGCTTTTCGATTCGCCCTGGCCACGGTTCCGGTGGCGAGCATTGAAAATGGAGACGATCTTGCCGCGACATTCCGGCCGACTGAAGAAACGTATAAGGGGATTGAGCGATGCCGAACGTAATTGGGACAGTTGATGCCCGGCCGAAGTTGGCCGACGTTTCTGCTGAAAATCATGATGTTCAGAACGGCACGACGCGGCAATTGCTTGCCGCCGCCCGAATCATTTTCGTTTTTAGCTCACTGGAACTGGGAGGAGCGGAACGACAGGCGATGCACCTCGCGTCGTATCTCAAGCGCGAATTTGGATCGGCGCTGGAGATATGGGGATTTTCCCCGGCCGGGCGCGTCTCCGAGCTTTGTCAGGAGCGCGGAATCACCTGCCGATCCATTGACCCGCCGTTGCAGGGCGGCCCGGCTTCCAAGTTGATCGGGCTGACTCGTTTCGTGAAAGAAATGCGGGGATTTCGGCCGACTGTCCTCCTGCCGTACACCATGAGCCCCAACATCATTTGCGGCCTGACATGGAAATACTCCGGCGCCGGGTCTGCGTTTGGAATCAGCGCGATGAGGGAAGAGGCCGGGTCGGACGGCTCGCGGAAAAATGGGCTGTTCACCGCACGCCGCTTTTCATTTCCAATTCAGTGCACGGCGCGGAGTTTCTTGACAGCAATATGGGGGCCGATCGGCGGCGTGTCTTTGTCGTGAGAAATGGAATCGAGCTGCCGGCCCCGGCGATTCCGCGACAGCAATGGCGCGACGCGCACAATATCTCCCCGGAACATTTCGTTGCGTGCATGGTCGCTAATCTTCACAAATTCAAAGACCACGTTACCCTGCTCCAGGCCTGGGCGATTGTCATGAGCAAATTAGAACAGCGCGGAATGAAGGCAACGCTCTTGCTGGCCGGCCGATCTGATGGAACAACCCAATCGCTTAAAGCGATGTCATCGGAACTCAAAATTCAGGACAACGTGAAATTCCTGGGATCGGTTTCCGATGTCTCGTCCATGCTCAACGCCGCGGATGTCGGGGTCTTCAGCTCCCGGCTCGAGGGATGCCCCAATGCGGTGCTGGAATACATGGCTTCTCCACTGGCGGTCGTCGCCACGGATATTCCGGGTGTCCGCGAGTCGCTTGGATCCGATTGCGGGGAATGCCTCACGCCGATCGGTGACGCCGAGGCCATGGCGAGGCAAATCGTTCGATTGGCGCTTGATCCGTCGCTCCGCACAAAGCTTGCGTC
The DNA here is from genome assembly GCA_963773725.1 of uncultured Phycisphaerales bacterium. GTDB lineage: Bacteria > Planctomycetota > Phycisphaerae > Tepidisphaerales > Tepidisphaeraceae > PALSA-1353. Next base: position 1,078,400 of record CAVZCA010000002.1, on the reverse strand, counting down.
GGCAAATCTTGATCGCGTGAGCCGGTTGTTTGGGCTCGGACGAATGTGTTCGGAAACAGCATCGTTAATCGCCGGCGCACTGAGTCATTGATGATTCACCCTTCGTTTTGCAGCGATAAAAGCCAATAACCATGCGACTGCTGTTCATCGCCAACGTCTTTCCGAACCCCTTGAAGCCGACCAAGGGGACGTTCAATCTTCATCTCACGCGAGCCATGACGCGGGCGGGTCACGATCTTCGCATCGTCTCTCCAGTGCCGTGGACGGACGAATGGCAGGCCAGGCGGGCTGGAAACGTTCGGCTGCCGGCGGATCGTCATGCCCAGGTGGATGGAATGTCGGTCTCTTATCCTAGCTATTACTACACACCAAAAATCTTGCGCAGCATGTACGGCTGGTTCTACGAACATTCAATCCGGGCAACCGTTCGAGAACTGATGTCCGATTGGCGTCCCGATGCCGTTCTTGGATACTGGCTCCACCCGGATGGCCAGGCCGCGGCAACTGCCGCTCGCAAGGTTGGCGTGCCGGCTGGCGTCATTGTTGGAGGGTCCGACGTCCTGCTCATTACCAACAGCCGTTCTCGCCGAAAGCGCGTGCAGGCTGTTCTGCATTCACTCGATTTCGTTGTGACGGTGAACGAACATTTGAAGCAGCGGGTGGTTGAGTTGGGCATCGACGCTGACAAAGTTCATGTCTGGCAGCAGGGGGTTGATGAAGCCGTCTTTTCGCCGGGCGATCAAGCCGAGGCACGGAACCGCCTGGGCATTAAACAGGGTCCGCCGGTCCTGCTTTGGGTGGGCCACATGGTCCCGGTCAAGGGGCTGGAGGTCATGCTTGAGGCTTGCTCGATTTTAGTTGCCCGTAAAACGCCCATTCGTCTTTTTCTGGTCGGCGACGGTCCATTGCGGAAGACTCTTGAAGCGGAAGTCGATCGCCGCGGGTTGCAGGATGTCGTGACTTTCGTTGGCAAGCGTCTTCCGGAATATCTTGGAGATTGGTATCGCGCAGCTGACCTTTTCGTGATGTCGAGCTGGTCCGAAGGCCTCCCCAACGTTCTGCGGGAATCCCTCGCCTGTGGCACGCCGTTCGTCGCCAGTGAAGTGGGAGGAATCGCCGAAATAGCTGGAAAATCGAATCGTCTATTCCCGGCAGGTGATGCCCGTGCTATGGCGGACGCCATCGGCGCTTCCCTGGCCGAAAAAGGCCGAGCCATTACTTCCGGCCAAAGCATGACCTGGACACAATCAGCCCGGGCTTTAATGGAAATAATCGAATCCACCATTGCCGCTCGTTCGCCGGCGGCCCACAATACAACTGGCGAATCCACCGTGGGGGTGGCCTCTAATGCGACCGCAACATGTTAAATGTTCTATTGACCATTGATACCGAAATATGGCCTCTTACGCAGAATTGGCGACAGACCGGACTCAAACGCGATATCGATCGCGATATGTACGGCGTCACGCCCCAGGGAAAATATGGGCTGCTCTATCAATTGGAGGTCTTGAACCGTTACTCGCTCAAGGCGGTCTTCTTCGTGGAGCCGCTCTTTGCCGCCGCGGCGGGAATGGACGTGCTGCAAAAAGTCGTCCACGAGATCCAGATCGCCGGACAGGAAATCCAGCTTCATCTCCATACAGAGTGGCTGGCATGGATTCAGAACACCATCCTGCCCGAAAAAACCGGGAATAACCTCACCAATTTTTCTGAAGACGATCAGACGGCGCTGATTGCTTATGGTCTCCAAAAACTTCGTGATTGCGGCGTCAAAGATATCTGTGCATTCCGAGCGGGAACTTTCGGCGCCAACTTTACGACCCTCAAGGCGATTGGCCGAAACGGGATATTATTCGACAGCAGTCACAATGCCGCGTACCTGCACCGCGAATGCAAGCTGCAAACCTCCGATGCGTTGCTTCAGCCGAAAAAGTTCAATGGGGTCTGGGAGTTTCCGGTGACTGTCTTCGACGACGGGGCCAAAATCGCCCGGCCCGCGCAAATCACCGCCTGTTCATCCAGCGAGATGCGATCGGCGCTGATGCAGGCATGGAACAACAATTGGCATTCATTCACGATCGTTTCGCATACGTTCGAGTTGCTCAAACGCCGCCGCAAGCTGGTCGAGAATCCGCAGCCGGATTCCATTGCCATCAAGCGATTCGAATGGCTCTGCCGATTTCTGTCGGAAAACACAGACAAGTTCCAGACTACAGGATTTACCGAGATGGATGTGGAACAGATTCCCGCGAGCCAGCCTGAGCAGACACTGAGTTCCGGCCCGTGGCGCAGCGGATGGCGTCTGGTGGAGCAATCAATTCGCAGGATTTACTGATAAGCCAAAAGGGGAAACCTCAATGAGCGTGATTTACGGTACCAATCTGAAGGATTCTCCGCGCGCTGCGGCGACTGAAGCGCCGGAAACGCCGCCGCACGATGAAAAAATGCGGGGACAGAACATCATCTGCTTTGCCAAAGACTGGGATGAAGACCCGACCAGCAACAACCACGTCATGCGGCTATTGGCTCGGGATAACCGTGTGCTGTGGCTCAACTCCATCTCGATGCGCACCCCAAAGCTGGGGAGCTGGCCGCGATCTGAAAAAGATTGGTCGCAAGCTGGCCGCCTTTTTCCGCGGGCCAAAACGGGTCGCGGAGAGTCTTTGGATTTATACGCCGATCGTCATGCCGTTTCCGCACAACCGGCTTGCCATCGCGGTCAACAAGTTAGTCCTTAAGGCGATGCTCACATACCTGCGCTGGAAGCTGAAAATGCGCGAGTTCCAGCTCTGGACGTTTCTCCCCAATGCCGTCGAATTCGTCGGCAAGCTCGGCGAATCGATGGTGGTTTACTACTGCATCGATGAATGGTCGAAGTTCACCTATCTCGACGGCGCGAAGATGGCGGCCCAGGAAGAAGTGCTTTGCCGCAAGGCGGACGTGGTTTTCGCAACGGCCAAATCGCTTGAGGAGCGTCGGAGGCCCTTCAATCCGGAAACGCATCTTGCTTCGCATGGAGTGGATTTCGAGTTGTTTTCACAGGCATTATCTGATGCCACGCCGACGGCCCCTGAGATCGCGTCGCTGCCGCAGCCGGTCATCGGATTTTTCGGGCTGATCCATGAGTGGATCGACCTTGATCTGATCGAGCACATCGCATCGCGGCATCCGGAGTGGAGCATTGTGATGATCGGTAAGACATCGGTCGATGTCTCCAAATTATCGAAGTACAAAAATGTTCATTTCCTCGGCCGCAAGCCGTACGCCGACCTGCCAAAATTCTGCAAGGGGTTTGCCGCCGGGCTTATTCCATTCGCGGTGAATGAATTGACGTTTAACGTGAACCCGATCAAGTTGCGGGAATATCTCAGCGCCGGCGTGCCGGTTGTTTCGACCGCGCTACCTGAAGTGGGGTACTACAGCGACTGGTGCGTGGTGGCTTCCAACTATGATGAGTTCGAGCGTGGGATTGCAAAAGTTATCGCGGAAGGAAGCCCTGAATTGCGCCGGCGGCACAGCGATGCCATGCGAAGCGAAACCTGGGAAGAAAAAGTGACTCAGTTGGGTGGCGCGGGTCATGTGCGTTCAACATCAAAGCGGATCGTCAAAACCGGTTTCCGGTCGGCAGTCATCTCGTCACGCCACTGTGAAACAGGGAATATAAAATGAAAATCCTGGCTATCTGCGGGGCTCGCCCCAATTTCATGAAGATCGCGCCGATCATGTGGGAGATTCAGCGCCGACGCGACATTGATGCTTATCTGGTCCATACCGGGCAGCATTACGATCAGAAAATGTCGGAGCTGTTCTTCGAGCAGCTCAAGATTCCTCGTCCCGATATCGATCTTGGCGTCGGCTCCGGTTCCCATGCCGTTCAGACCGCCGAGGTGATGAAGAGGATTCGAGCCGATCATTGCCAAGCAGAAACCGGATGCGCTGCTGGTCGTGGGGGACGTCAATTCGACGATCGCCTGCGCCTTGACAGCCATCAAGATGGGCGTGCCGGTTGCCCACGTCGAGGCCGGCCTGCGAAGTTTTGATCGGACGATGCCCGAGGAGATCAATCGCATCCTGACCGACGCCATCAGCCGGTGGCTCTTCGTCAGCGAGCCAAGTGGCGTGGAGAATCTTCGCCGTGAAGGAATCCCGGATGAACGGGTCTTCTTTGTCGGCAATGTGATGATCGACACGCTGCTTGCCATGCTCCCGCAGATCGAAAAATCCACCATCCAGAAGGAGATGGAGCTTTCGGATCAGGGGTATGCCGTGGTGACGCTCCACAGGCCGTCAAATGTGGATGACCCTGCGGCGCTTGGCCGGATCATTGATGCCCTGGAAGAACTGCAGCATGAGATGCCGATTATTTTCCCTGTTCATCCGCGCACGCGCAAGGCGCTGAATGGCCGGGCTGCCGGCGACATGCACAACCTGCGGCTCGTTGAACCGCTGGGATATCTCGATTTCATGAAGCTGGTGGCGCGGGCAAGGATCGTGCTGACCGATTCCGGCGGAATCCAGGAGGAAACCACGGTTCTCGGCGTCCCGTGCCTGACGCTCCGATCCAACACCGAGCGGCCCGTGACCGTAAGCGAGGGAACCAACATTCTCGTCGGATCAGAGCCGGAAAAAATCGCCGCAGCCTGGCGGCAAGCGCTCGCCGCTCCCAAAAGCGGCCGCGTGCCGGAGCTGTGGGATGGGAACGCCGCTGTCCGAATCCTGGATATTCTCAAATGCGGCGCATGAGCCGCTTCCGCTATCGCCTTCGACGGGTTGCACAAACACATTCAAAGTTCTTGGAGTAATTAACCGCAAATGGAAGACAAAAAGAAATTTCGGGCGGGAATGGTCGGCGCGGGCTATATCAGCGAGTATCACGTCGCGGCGGTGCGCCGTCTCGATAATGTTGAACTGATCGGCGTGTTCGACGTGGATTCGGCCCGCGCGTCAGCCCTGGCTTCCAGGTTGGAGACGCGTGCGTTTAATTCGTTGGACGAGCTGCATCAGGCCGGTGCAAACGTCATTCACGTGTTGACACCTCCCAATACACATGCGGCGGTCGCGATCGAAGCCCTAGAAAGAAATTGCCACGTCCTGGTTGAAAAGCCACTGGCTGTCGATGTGGAAGACTGCAATAGAATTCAACAAAAAGCACAGGAAAAAGGTTTGGAGGTCTGCGTCAACCATTCTCTCTTGTTCGATCCGCAGATTCGACGCGCGTTGGCGATTGTCAAAAGCGGCAAGCTGGGGAAAATTCGTTCGGTCGATATTTTGCGGAGTTCGCAATATCCTCCGTTCGAGGGGGGGCCGACCCCGCCGCATTACCGAACCGCTGGATATCCCTTCCGCGATCTTGGCGTCCATGCCCTGTACATCTTTGAAGCGTTTCTCGGCCCGATTGAAAACGTTCATGCCGATTGGACCAGCCTGGGGGGCGATCCGAATCTCGCGTTTGATGAATGGCGCGCGATGGTCCGTTGCCGCGATGGGATGGGTCAATTCCAATTGTCGTGGAACAGCAAGCCGTTGCAGAGCCAGTTGATTATCCACGGAACCAAGGGGCAGTTGCGCGTGGACCTTTTTCTGATGTTCCAGTCACTTCGCGCCTCTACGCCGCTTCCCAAGGCAGTTGAGCGGATTGTCAACGCGATGAACGATTCGTTGCAGCCGATGGTTCAGGTTCCGATCAATGTGGCTAAGTTCGCGCTGAAAAAATTGCGACCGTATCACGGACTCGGAGATCTGGTGGCGGAATTCTACCGGACGCTCGCGGTCGGCGATCGGCCGCCGGTGACCGTTGCCGATGCCGCCGGCGTTGTCGAATGGACGGAGCGGATCGCCAGACTGGCCGATGAGGATCACGTTCGGCGTTTGGAAACCCTTCCGCAGTTGAAGGGAGCGTCGGTGCTGGTCACCGGAGCATCAGGGGCGCTGGGAAGGGCGGTGGTGGATCGTCTGCGGGCGCAGGGTCGAAGCGTTCGGATTTTCGTCCGTCGGGTTCCACAAACGATTCCTGATGGCGTTGAAATTGCCCTGGGCAACCTCGGCGATCCGCAAGCCGTCGCCCGAGCCGTCGCGGGTGTGGATACCGTCATCCACTGCGGCGCAGCGATGAAAGGGGGCTGGCCGGAACATCTTGGAGCCACGGTTGTCGGGACGCAAAATGTGCTGGATGCCTGCAAGAGCAGCGGCGTGCGAAAGCTCGTCCACATCAGTTCCATGTCCGTCGTGGATTGGGCGGGCGGCAAGATCGATGAACCGATCACCGAAAATTCGCCATTGGAGCCGCATGCCGAAATGCGCGGCTTATACCCGCGCCAAGCTCGAAGCCGAGCGATTGGTTACCCAATTTTGCAAGCAGCATGCTCTGCCGACGGTGATTCTGCGTCCGGGCCAGATCTTCGGCGGCGGCATTCCGCTGATGACGGGGGCGGTGGCGCACAGGCTCGGAAAACGCTGGCTCATTCTGGGCAATGGAAAGATTTCGCTGCCGCTTGTTCATATGGATGATGTGGTTGATGCCGTGATGACGGCGCTGGACGGCCCATTGGTCAATGGCGAAATCATCCAGCTTGTGGACAGCCGGCGGCTGACGCAAAATGCCGTGCTGGCGCACAGCGATCCTAAGGGCAAAACGATCCGCATTCCGCGCGTCGTTGTTTTTGCCCTCGGAAAATTCTCAGAATTCCCATTCCGTCTGATTGGCCGTCAGTCTCCGTTATCTCTTTATCGCCTCCGCTCCGCGATGGCACGCCGCACTTTTGATTGCCGGCGGGCGGAACAATTGCTCGGCTGGCACGCACTCGTCGGCATTGATAAAGGAATTCGTCTCGTTCTCGATGGGGCAACGCCAAATCTGCTGCAGGATCCAACTGAAATAGTATTACCCACCGAGGCCGAAGCGGTGACGCCATAGATCATCCCATGACTGCTCAGCTCTCAATACCCGAAAAAGTCTCATCGCCAGGCATCAAATGGCCTGCCGCGATCGCATGGATTTCGTTGGCCGGCGTAGCTCTGCGATGCTTCGCCATCAACAAGAACGGTTTCTGGTATGACGAAGCATACACCGCGATGTTGACGCGATTCCCGCTTCGCGCCCTGGCCACCGCCGCGGCGGGTGACGACGGCAATCCCCCCTTGTACTGGCTCATCATGCGGATCTGGTCCTCATTGTTCGGGGGTTCAGAGACGGGCTCCGCAGTTTTTCCGTGATCTGCGGCGTGCTGACGATTCCGCTTATCGGGCTATTGGGCCGCCGGTTATTCGGAGCATCAGCGGGGCTTCTCGCGGCGGTTTTGTGGGCCATATCTCCCTTGTCCATCGAGTTGTCTGATGAAGCACGTTGTTACGCGCTGCTCCATCTGCTCATCGTCATTAACGCGCTCTTTCTCATGCGATGGGTAGACGAGCGGCGGTGGGGCGATTTCATTGGCTATAGTCTCACGACGTTTCTCTGCTGCTACTGCCATTACTACGCCTTCCTTATATTCCCCGCGCACCTGTTGATGCTCGCCTCCACGCCTCGGCATCGGCGGCTGATCGTGCCGTGGCTCGGCGCGATGGCGATCGCCGGCGTTCTTTGGCTGCCATGGCTTAGACCGTTCCTGAGACAGTTGCATCAGCCGGGAAACCTCGCCCGTTACGGCGATCGCTGGCCGCTGCAATTTGTCGTGACGCCGCTGGCGTTTTCGCTTGGCCGCACGTTTGCCTGGCGGGACTCCCATTCCTGGATGCTGGCGGGTGGGATGCTCATATCGCTCGTGGCGTTTGTCGCCCCCGCACTCTACGGCCTTTGGCGCGTCCGCGACCGGCGATTGACCGCGAGTCTCTCATTCGGCTGGCTGGCCATTCCTTACGTTCTTCCGCTCATGGCCGCTCTGGCCGGAAAGCCGCTCTTTCATCACCGCGCCGCCAGCGTCTGTCTGCCGGTATTTCTGATGCTGCTCGGCTACGGCATCTCGCGGTCTGAAGCCCGAATCCGCATGATCCTGTGCGTCATCATTCTCTCGGCCACCGGCGTATCGCTCTGGCGTTATGCAACAGTTCCCTTGAAAGATGATTGGCGCGACGCGGCGCCGGTGATTCTTTCCGGAAGCGACGGCCAGGTTCCGGTTCTCTTCGATACGTCCATTGAAATCATCAGCTTTGGATATTACGCGCACTCTTCGCCGCAGATGCCGCAACTGATGTTCGGAATTCCCGAAGGCCTCGCCCGCGGCGGACGCCTGATGGCAGACAAGTGGGAAAACGGCACGCGCATGGATCCAGTGGCTCGAGACTATACGACCCAGATTCTCTCCTCGCCGCGCGTCTATCTGGTGCAATGCGTGCCGGTCACTCCGGGCAGCGAATATGTCAAGCTGTTCGAGAAGCATCGCTACCAAGTGAGCCATAAATGGCAGTTCAATCGAATCGATATTTATCTCTTCACATCGCCCAACGGGGCGAAGCAGCAATAGAGCTATGTCCCCAATCGAATTCGCCGCCGTCATCCTTTTTTGGATCTGCACCGGATTGATCCTCTACACGTACGGATTTTATCCAGCGCTGATCTACGCGATCTCCAAAAAGTTCGCGCGGCGGCAACCGATTTACGTGGAATCCGATGATCTTCCCACGATTTCCGTCCTGATCGCGGCCCATAATGAGGAAAGCATCATTGAGGAGCGGATTCAGAATGCGCTGGCCCTCGATTATCCCCGTCAGAAGCTGGAGATCGTCATTGCCTCCGATGGAAGCGACGACCGGACCGTTGAAATAGCTGAACGCTACGCAGATCAAAACGTCCGCGTCATGGATTATCCGCAGCGGCGCGGGAAAATGACCGTGCTCAATGTAACCGTCGCGAATTTGTCTTCTGAAATCGTGATCCTTTCCGACGCCAACACGTTTTTTGATGCTTCAGCCGCCCGGCGGCTGGTCTCCTGGTTCAGCGATCCCGAAGTCGGCGCCGTTTGCGGAAAGCTGGTGCTCAGCGATCGGCATACGGGCCAGAACATGGACGGCCTCTACTGGCGATACGAGACATTCATCAAGAAATGCGAAGGGAAGCTCGGGGCGCTTCTCGGCGCAAACGGAGCGATCTACGCCCTCCGCCGAATTGTATATCCCGCTGTTCCGAACGACACGCTCGTGGATGACTTTGTCATTCCGCTGATGGCAAAGCTGAATACAGATTGCCAGATTGTCTACGAGCCCGAGGCAATCGCGCATGAGGAGATCGCTCCGACAATCCGCGACGAATTTCGCCGCCGTGCGCGAATCGGCGCTGGTGGATATCAGGCCATCGGAATGCTCTGGAAGCTGCTCGATCCCCGCCGGGGATGGGTGGCGCTTTCATTCCTTTCTCATAAAGTGCTCCGCTGGCTTTGCCCGTTCTTCATGATCGGAATGTTCGTTTGCTCGGCCATCCTCTTCCACCAGATGTTCTACCGCGTTCTTTTAGGGGGAGAGCTGGCGTTTCTTCTGCTCTCCATTCCGCTTTCGCGGATTCCCGGACGCAATCTGCTCGTGCGGGTGCTACGCCTGGTCGCTATGTTCACGTTGATGAATTCGGCGTTGTTTGTAGGCTTCTTCAGGTGGCTTCGCGGCCGGCAGACGGGCATCTGGGTCCGGACGCTTCGCGTTGCTGAACTTTCCGGGAGCCGTTCATGATGCGATGGCGATCGATCGCATTGTTCTGCATGGCAATCGCGCTCGGGCAGGCGTCCCGGGCCGCGGAGACTTTTTACGTATCGCCATCAGGCGCGGATACCGATCCGGGCACGGCATCCGCCCCCTGGCATACGCTGGGGCGAGCGGCCAAATTTGTCGCCGCGGGGGACACCGTCATCGTCAAAGCGGGCGAATATAAAGGCTTCATCCTCGGCTGGGACAATCCGCAAAATGGCACCGCTTCCGCTCCCATCACCTTCAAGGCTGACCCCGGCGTGGTGATCCATTCGCGCAATCCCAAAACCCCCGACGGCATCAATCTCGAGAGCGCCAGCTTTATCATCATTGACGGCTTCACCATCGATAACGCCGATAGCTCCATCAGCCGCGCCGGCATTCGCGCGACGCACGGCTCGCATATCATCATTCGCAATAATACGGCCGACCATTGCGGCACGTGGGGTCTCTTCACCTCGTTCAGCGATGATTTGCTCCTCGAGAACAACGTTGCCAGTCACACACAGATTCAGCATGGAATTTACGTCTCCAACACCTGTGACCGCCCGATCGTTCGCGGCAACCGTGTCTTCTCCAACCATATGTGCGGAATCCACATGAACGGCGATGCCAGCCAGGGTGGGGCGGGCATGATCACCGGCGCTTTGGTTGAAAATAACATCATCTACGACAACGGGGACGCCGGGGGTTCTGCCATCAACTGTGACGGCGTTCGCGACTCCCGCATCCAGAACAACCTGCTCTATGGCAACCATTCCAGCGGCATTTCTCTCTATCGAACCAATGCCGCCGCCGGCGCGACTGAATAATGTTGTCGTCAACAACACGATCATCATGGCCTCTAATTCCCGCTGGGCCATTAACATTAAAAACGCATCCACCGGGAACACGGTCTACAACAACATTCTCTTCAACGAAAATTACGCCCATGGCTCGATCACTATCGCCGCGGACAGCCTCGATCATTTTACCAGTGACTACAACACGGTGGACGGCCACTTTTCGCCGAACGACGAAGACATGGTAAAGCTCCCGGCCTGGCAAAGTCAGACCGGGCAGGATCAGCACTCGATCATCGCTGATCCCGCCAATTTATTCGTGAACGCGGATAAGGGCGATTATCGATTGTGCGTATCGAGTCCGGCGATTGGGATCGGGACCAGCTTGCCATCCCCCCGGCAAGCGCCGGCTACGGACATCAGCGGGACCGCACGGCCGGCGAATAACAAGTGGGACCTTGGCGCATACTTGCCGACAAATCTGCAGCCCATGGGCACGGTCCATGCCATTCATCACGTTCGCCGTTATCTCGCCGGGTTGTTCGGGTTTTTCTGCATCGTTGCCCTCGGCGGCGCGGGCGGAATCCACGTCATCCGCAATCGCGGTCTGCACCGCTGGATGGGTTCTTATTTACTTCAGACGGGAAAGCGCCGGCCCGCTCCCACCAATGAGGCAGTCCACGTGCTGCTCTGCATCGCCGATCATTTCGAGCCGGGCAATGGCGGAGTTGGCGAAGACCGGCGCAGGCCCGCGTCGAGCGGTGGGTCGAGCGTTATCCGGCTTTATTCGGCAACTTCCGAGACAACGACGGCCAGCCTCCCCGGCATACATTCTTCTTTCCGATCGAGCAATACAATCCGGTTCATCTTGATGCTCTCGCTTCCCTCTGCCGCGCCGGCTTCGGCGAGGTTGAAATCCATCTGCATCACGACAAGGACAACGAGGAAAACCTCCGCAAGACCCTGCTGCATTACAAACACCTGCTCGCATCGAGACAGGGACTGCTCGCGCGCAACCGCTCGACCGGCGAGCTTGCTTACGCATTCGTTCACGGCAATTGGGCGCTCGATAATTCCCACCCGGACGGCAAAGGGTGCGGCATCAACAACGAACTTGATATCCTGCGTGAGACGGGCTGCTATGCGGATTTCACGCTTCCGGCTTCGCCCAGTTTGTGCCAGACACGAAAAATCAACAGCATCTACTATGCCGTTGATGATCCATCGCAACCCAAATCCCATAACACCGGCGTGGATGTCGGTCCGCAGGCAGCCCCGGAAAAGGCATTGATGCTGATCCAGGGGCCGCTGCTGCTGGATTGGGGAAATCGAAAATGGGGATTGATGCCTCGCATCGAGAATGCCTGCATTCAGCACAACCAGCTCCCCACGCTGCATCGCCTTGATCTTTGGATGCGGGCCAGGGTGCAAATTCCAACGCGGCCCGACTGGTTCTTCGTCAAGCTTCATTGCCATGGGGCCAATGAAGCGGGTCAGCGCGCTGTCTTGGACGAACCGATGGTGAATTTCCATCGCGAACTCGGCCGCCGTGCCGCGGAATCGACCAATTTTCACTTTCACTATGTGACGGCCCGCGAAATGTACAACCTCGCTCGCGCGGCAGAGTCCGGCTGGACCGGCTCGGTGGCTGACGCCCGTGATTTTGAGCTGACCTGGAACGGAAAATCGGCCGCTTCCACTGTGACGCCACAGGCTTCCAAACAGGCCGTCGCGCCAAACGGAAGCCCCATCGCGTGACAACGGTCTTTTTGGCGTTGATCCGGTTTATCGTTATCTTCATTTTGCGATAATAAAAATGTGTGGAATTGCAGGCATATTCGATCCGCTCAAACGGCAGATCCCCTCGCGTCAAGTATTACAGCGAATGATCGGCGCGATCGCCCACCGGGGGCCGGATGAAGGAGGCTTCCACATCGACGCCGACGGTGGCCTCGCACACGCGCGCCTCAGCATTATCGATCTCTCGACCGGTCAGCAGCCGATGTGCAACGAGGATGAATCGGTCTGGGTCACGTTCAACGGAGAAATATTCAATTACGTTGAGTTGTGCAAAGACCTCATTGCGCGGGGGCACGTGTTCCGCAGCCGCTGCGATACGGAGGTCATCGTTCATGCGTACGAAGATGACGGACCGGCCTGCGTTGAGGCGTTCAACGGCGATTTTGCTTTCGCCATCGTAGACAAACGCCGCGGACGGCTGGTGCTGGCGCGCGATCGCATGGGAGTTCGCCCGGTGTTTTATGCCGTGCGGGATGGCGTGCTGATCTTTGCGTCGGAGGTGAAGGCGATTCTTCAGCATCCCGACGTCCACGCCGAGCTTGACCCGATCGCGCTGGATCAATGCTTTACCTTCTGGTTTCCGCTCGCGCCGCGCACCGCGTTCAAGGACATTCACGAGCTGCCGCCGGGCCACATTCTCGTCGCCGATCGAAGCGGCATTACCGTGCGGCCGTATTGGAGCCTCCAATATCCAGCGGCGGCGGGGGACTCCAGCACGGATCGGCGGACTGAGGTAGAGATCGCGGAAGAGCTGGAGTCGCTGCTTGTCGATGCCACCCGAATTCGTCTTCGATCGGATGTGCCGGTCGGTGCGTATCTGAGCGGCGGTTTGGATTCTTCCGCGGTAACCGCGCTGATCAAGCGCGACACGTCTAACCGGCTTAGAACGTTCTCGGTCTGTTTCGACAGCCCCGAGTTTGATGAGAGCCAATTTCAACAGGAGGTCGTGCGTGCGCTGGGAACAGATCACCAATCAATACTCTGTACCAGTCAGAACATCGGCGAGATGTTCCCGGACGTGATTCGTCATACCGAGCGGCCAATCCTCCGGACGGCGCCGGCGCCGCTGTTCCAACTTGCTCGTTTCGTCAGGGAGAACGGATTCAAGGTCGTGCTGACCGGAGAGGGGGCCGACGAAGTTTTCGCCGGCTACGATATTTTCAAGGAAACCAAAGTCCGGCGGTTCTGGGCCCGTCAACCGAAATCGGCATGGCGGCCGCTGCTGCTCCGGCGACTTTATCCTTATCTCTCCAGTCTGAGCGGTCAGCCGCAGGCGTATCTTCAGGCCTTTTTCAAAGTTGGCCTCGACAAGCCGCTCGATCCCTTTTTCTCTCATATGCCGCGCTGGGCGATGACATCACGGCTCAAAACATTTTTCTCCCCGGATTTGCGCCGATCCCTGGCCGGATATGACGCCGTCACCGAATTGCGGGAAAAATTGCCGAAAGACTACAGCGATTGGCACTGGCTTTCCCAGGCGCAATATCTGGAGGCGGGTCTTTTGCTGCCGGGATATATCCTTTCGTCGCAGGGAGACCGCGTTTCGATGGCTCACGCGGTGGAGGGCCGGTTTCCGTTTCTGGATCATCGGGTCGTCGAGTTTGCCTCACGCATTCCGCCGCGACTCAAGCTCCGCGGGTTGGACGAAAAACACATACTTCGGCGCGCGATCGGCCATCGTCTGCCAAAGAGCATCGCCGACCGCCGCAAGCAACCCTACCGAGCCCCCGACAGCCAATCCTTTTTCGGCAAGGGAGCGCCCGAATACGTCGAGGAGATGCTATCGCACCGCGCGCTGGCCGAAACGGGCTACTTCGACCCCAAAGCGGTGGAGAAGCTTGTCCAAAAGTGCCGAAATCAAGAAGCGCTCGGCTTCCGGGACAACATGTCCCTCGTTGGCATACTCTCTGTGCAGTTGCTCGACCGCCAGTTTGTGCGCCAGAAATCGGGAAATGACACATCGGTTGCCGTGAGTGCAACCAGTAAGGATTAAGGCATCTGGTTATGAATGCAAAAATTGAGCCGGTGGTTCGTCAGTTCGTCACGGAAAAGCTTTTATACGGCGCGGAGGCCGAGGCTTTGACCGATCAAACATCCTTTCTGGAATCCGGAATGATCGATTCAACCGGGGTTCTGGAACTGGTCGTATTTCTGGAGACCAAATTTTCCATCAAAATCGCCGATGAGGAAGTCGTTCCGGAAAATCTGGATTCCATCGCGTGCATCGCGAAATACGTCGCAACCAAGTTAAATTCCCATGAGAATTGAACGGTTTCTACAAGACAGTGCCCGCCACTCCGGCGGCAAGACAGCGCTGGTGGTCGGCAAATCGCGCTTGACCTACGCTGAGCTGGACGATCAGGCAAACCGCCTCGCCCATGTTCTGCGCCAGCAGGGCGTCGATCGCGGCGACCGGGTCGTCATCTTCCTCGACAATTCGGTTGAGGCGGTTGTTTCCCTTTTCGCAACCGCCAAAGCCGGCGCCATCTTCTGCATCGTCAACCCTACAACCAAGACGGACAAGCTGGCGTTTATCCTGAACAATTGCCAGGCGAAGGGGGTCATTACGCACGCCAAGCTGGCCGCCGTGGCCGCGGATGCTATCGCTCAGGCCCCATCCGTCATTACGACGATCGTCGCGGGCGATGCGCCGCCTCGGGCCGGATGGATTCCACTGGAATCGGCCCTTGCCGCGGTAACTCCCTCAGCGCCGGCTCACGATGGAATCGACATTGATCTAGCCATGATCATCTATACCTCGGGATCGACCGGATTTCCTAAAGGCGTGATGATGACGCATCAGAACGTCGAACATGCCGCCACGTCGATCAGCACTTATCTGGAAAACACGGCGGACGACATTATTTTGAGCGTCCTGCCTCTCTCTTTTGACTATGGGCTGTATCAGGTTCTGATGGCCGTGAAATTCGGCGGGACGATCATTCTTGAAAAGTCATTCGCGTTTCCGTACGTGATCCTCAAGAAATTGGCGGAAGAGAAAGCCACTGGATTTCCAGTGGTGCCGACGATTGCCGCGCTCCTGTTGCAAATGAAGGATCTCGCCCCCGGAAGCCTGCCGCATCTGCGATACCTGACCAACACCGCGGCCGCGCTACCGCCGGCGCATATTCAACGCCTCCAGGAACTCTTCCCTACGACGCGCATCTATTCAATGTATGGCCTCACCGAATGCAAGCGATGTACCTATCTCCCGCCGGAACAATTGAAGATCCGCCCCGGCTCGGTCGGCAAAGCGATCCCCAACAGCGAGGCTTACATCGTCGATGATAGTGGCCAGCGCGTTGGCGCGGGCGTGATTGGCGAGTTGGTCATCCGCGGCGGACACGTCATGAAGGGCTACTGGGCAAATCCGGAGGCTACCAACAAAATACTCCGCCCCGGCCCGCATCCATGGGAAAAAGTGTTATACACCGGCGACCTCTTCAAAATGGACGAGGAAGGGTTCCTCTATTTCGTGGGACGCAAGGACGACATCATCAAAACCCGCGGCGAAAAAGTGAGTCCCAAGGAAATCGAAAATGTACTCTACGGCTTGGCCGGAGTCCGCGAAGCCGCCGTCGTTGGCGTGCCCGATCCGGTTCTGGGAATGGCTCTCAAGGCGGTCATCGTCCCGGCCGAAGCCGGCTGTCTGAGCGACCAGGACGTGATTCGCCACTGCGCCCGGCAGTTGGAGGACTTCATGGTCCCCAAGATCATTGAATTCTGCACGGAATTGCCAAAGACGGATTCCGGCAAAATCCGCCGGTCCGAAGTGCAGGCTGAGGCGCTGGCGGCCAAGCCCGCAACGAGCATTGTCACCTGAGATGGGAAACGCGAGATGACCACAACCGGATTTTCCAGTGAGCGACTTCACATCGATGCCGTTAAGGTGGCGGAACAAATTTCCGCCTCCATACGCGACACCGTTCTAAGCAATCTTCGCCGTCATGGCGTCGTCTTGGGTCTCTCCGGTGGAGTGGACAGCAGCGTAGTAGCGGCCCTCTGCGTGAAAGCGCTCGGCCCGGATCGTGTCTTCGGCGTTTTCATGCCCGAGCGCGATTCCGAATCTGAAAGCCTTCACTTGGGCCGCGTCGTCGCCGGGCAACTGGGGATCGCAACCGTCCTGGAAGACATCACCCCAACCCTCGATGCCATGGGGTGCTATCGCAGACGCGACGAATTCGTCCGCCAGGTTTTCCCGGAATATGGCGATGATTGGAAATGCAAGATCGTGCTGACCGGCGCAGTCCGCCGCTTATAACCTGTTCGCTTTGGTCGTTGAGAGTCCGGACGGCGAGCAAAAGCGTGCCCGTTTGCCGCTCGCCGCTTACCTCGGAATTGTCGCCGCGACAAACATGAAGCAGCGGACGCGCAAGCAACTCGAATATTATCACGCCGACCGACTCAACTACGCCGTGGCAGGCACGCCCAATCGTCAGGAATACGAGATGGGATTTTTCGTGAAGAACGGCGACGGCGCCGCCGATCTTAAACCGATCGCTCATTTATATAAGAGTCAAGTCTATCAATTGGCTGAAACCCTCGGAATAAGCCCGGAAATTCGCAAACGGCTACCCACGACCGACACTTATTCCCTTGCCCAGACGCAGGAAGAGTTTTACTTCACGTTACCTTATGACAAAATGGACTTGTGTCTTTTTGCGCTGAATAACGACGTTCCAACATCGGAAGTCGCCGCTGCGGTTGGGCTTACGATCGCGCAGGTTGAACGCGTGTACAAAGATATCTTGAGTAAGCGGCGAACAACACGCTATCAACACCTCGGGCCGCAACTGGTCGAGACGATCGAAAAAGTTGGCACGCGGATATAGATGTCGCCTGAATGCGGCAGTAATGTCTTCTCGGTTTAAAAAGGGTGGAATCGGAGATGCAGAAAAACTTAGCAGTATCAGCGGAATTTCCTGACGACCTCTTGCCATTGCTGAGGTGCAGCCGGGATGGCGGTCCCCTCTCTATCGAGGGGGAATCGCTCTCTGGCTCGTTCGGCATAATTGAGGCACGGCTGCGCTGCGCCAACTGCGGATGCGAATTTCGCATCGAAGATGGCATCGCGCGCCTCATGATCGATTCGCTCAGTGCCGAAGATGAGCACGAACGGACAATTCGCGATCAGGAACATTTTACACCTATACCGGGCCTTTTGTTCCGCCGGAATCCGGCTGGCGGTCGGTGCTGATGGACCACCTGGAAATCCCTCCGCATCTCGCAGCTCTCCAGCCGCTTCGCGGACGGACCGTTCTGGAGCTTGGCTGTGGAGACGGCCGTTTCACAATGCTGATGGCCGGGATGGAAGCGCGGGTGCTGGCGGTCGATTTTTCCATCGGCGCTCTTCGCCAGATGGCCCAGCGATTGCCCACGGGGATCGCCCCGACGGCCTATCAGCCTGGCGGTCGCCTCGTTGGCACGGATTTGCGTGGCCGCGTCGGGCTGGTACATGCAAGCATCAATCATCTGCATATCCGCCCCAGCAGCTTTGAGAGGGTCCTTTCCGCCACGCCCCTCGACACGCGCGACGAACGGATGGCGATGTACCGCACTATCGCGGATGCTCTCACGGCAGATGGCCGCGTCGTCAGCGGCGTTGAACATGATGATCTCATGCGCCGTACTTTGGGTCTGCCCCTCTTGCGGCGCTACTCCAAAGACGGCATTCTGATAGAGCACTTCGACATCCCCGCCATCCGCCGAGAGCTGAGTCCCTATTTCCTGAAGTTCCGAGCTCGCCAGGTCCGCCCGAATTTTCCTTTTGTCCGGCGGTTGCCGCTATCCTTGGCGCTGCTGGTCTCCCGATGCCTCGGGGTGCTTCCTTTCTTCCGACAATTCGGAGAACTCCTGATGGTCCAAGGTGAACGGCCCATCCGGTTGCCCGTCGAAGGAGAAAGCCGCCCCGGCAGCAGACTCGCCCGGACCCTGTTCCGCTGGTACACGCGAAGATTGGGAAAAGAAGGCCTCTGGGGGACCGACGAAATCGTTCAGGCGCCCAGCCAAAGTACCACAACTCCAAGTGCCATCCTGCAGCCGGGCGCTGTTGCGTCCGACGTTCCTCAAGAAGCGACGATCACCGCCGAATAATCCCAAAGAGCTGACTCATCCGTGGAACCTAACGCCTACCATGTCGTGCGAGCAAATCTCGATCGCAATCGCGATGAGATCATGTCGGTCTGGTCGCAGAATCTCTCCTCTCCGGATCTCGAAATTTGCCAGGCCAAATTTGCCTGGCAATATCGCATCAACGCAGCCGGCGAGGGCCGCTGCTGGCTCCTTATCCACGAGCCCAGCGGTAAAGTCGTCGGCACATCAGGCTTGGGATTGCGGCGGATTTGCGCCGGGGCAAATTACTCGTGGCCGGCTTAGCTACCGACTTCGCCGTCAACAAGGAACACCGGTTTCTCCAGCCCGCGCTAATGCTGCAAAAAGCTGTTCTCGAATCGCTCTCCGATGGAGTGGACTTTATCTATGGACTGCCCAACACCAAGGCGCTGCCGGTGTTTAAACGCCTTGGATACCAGGGTCCGATTCAGTTGGTGCGCCGGGTCAAAGTCCTTCAAACAGAAAAATATCTGGATCTGCCCAAACCCGTTCGCCGTATCGCCGGCATGGCGGGCGATCTCGTTCTTCGCGCCGTTTCAAGCGAAACCTGGATGCCGCACCGTGGCCGCACCGTCGTCGAATTGACAAACTTGAACGGACAATTGGATGACCTCTGGCAGCGCGTGGCGAGCCAATTCCCGGTCGTCTGTCGGCGTACGTCCAAATTTGTTCAGTGGAGATACGCCCAGTTTCCCCTCGTTCGTTACACGATACTGGGCCTTGTCCGCGACGATGGCAAGCGTCTCGACGGATATGCTGTTTGCCATCTCGAAGATACCGGCCAGGTTGCCCTGACCGATTTTATCGCTGCTGACGATGAATCAGCCGACGACCTGCTGACCGCTTTGATCCGCTGGGCAAGGGCGAATCATGCCTCATCCATCGGATGCGAATTCATGAACCTACCCCAGTTTGAGAATCGCCTGCACCGCTTCGGATTCAAGCGACGCACCTCCACGGCTGGATTGGTGGCGCACTTCAGTGAGGAACTGAAGGGCCAGCGCGGCACAGAGTTGATTCAAGACTGGTCCTTCCTCGCCGGCGACATGGGATATCTCTGACCGCAGACAGGAAATAAGTCGCAGAGTACCCATGCCCACAAAAATACAAGAACATCGGACAATCTTCAGGTCCATTGATGGATACCTGAACCACGAGCGGCAGCACATCGGCCGCTTTTTTCGCCAGGCCTGTCCCGTCGAAGGCCGCAACGTTCTCGAAGTTGGCTGCAATATCGGGGCGACGGCGATTGTCGCGGCCGATTTAGGTGCCAAGGTTTGTGCGGTCGATGTGAATGAAGCCGCCGTCGCCCAGGCACGACTGAACGCCGAACTGCATGGACAAAAAAATATTCAGTTCCATTACGTGCCCGATTCGCGTTCAATGCCTTTTGCGCCTGCCAATTTCGACATTGTGATTTTGAACAGCGTCCTGGAATATGTTTCGCCAAATCAGCGAGCCGGAGTTTTGGACGAGCTTGACAGGGTATTGAAGCCCGGAGGCCAATTGGTCATCCACGGAACCAGCAACCGTCTCTCCCCGCGTGAAGCGCATTCCGGGAAATGGCTCATCAATTACGTTCCCAATTATTACCAGGACAGCGTGAATCCTTTCTGGATTCTTCGGAAGATGCGCCAGTATAGAAACGTCCTGCTCGATCAACCCGAACTCTTCTTCGCGTCAAAACGTGATGAAGGATGGGGAAAAGGCAGAATGGCAACCATGCGCGCTGCTCAGCGCGTATTGCGCCCCTGCGTGTATCCGTGGGAATGGTTTTGCCCAGCTTTGTCTTGCTATTACAAAAGCCGTCCGCTGATGCGTAAGGCCGTCACGCTGAGAAAATATGATCGCGCTTGCCGGTGTAACTCCCCAGGGCGTTGCGGGTATCAACGATAAGGGTCGCGTTCTCAGCGATCATCTTCCAGTCATACGCCGAGTGATTCGTGGCAATCACGACGCAGTCATACGACTTAAGAGAAGCCGGTGTCAGAGCCACGCTGTTCATTTTCAAATCATGCCGCCGCATTTTGTGAGTGGATGGAACATGCAGGTCGTTGTATTCAACATGCGCGCCCAGCTCTTCCAGCTTATCGATCAACTCAAAGCTAGGGCTTTCGCGCACATCATCCACATCAGGCTTATAAGCCAGCCCAAGAATCAGAATGCGCGATGACCGAATCGACTTGCATCGCTCGTTGAGCGCCAGCACAACGCGCTGAACGACAAAGTCAGGCATCGCCCGGTTGATTTCTCCCGCCAACTCGATGAAGCGCGAAGCATGTCCCACCTCGCGTGCTTTCCACGTCAGATAAAACGGATCGATCGGAATACAGTGCCCGCCAAGTCCGGGACCGGGATAAAACGCCTGGAACCCAAACGGCTTGGTTGACGCCGCCTTAATCACCTGCCAGACATCGATCTTCATCGCGGTCAGGATCACCTTCATCTCATTGACCAGCGCGATGTTCACTGCGCGATAGATATTTTCCAAAAGCTTCGCCGCTTCCGCCACCTCTGCCGATTCCACTGGCACCACTTCTTTAATCGCCCGCCGATAGAGTGCCGTGGCAAGATCGCCCGACGCCTTATCCACTCCGCCAACTAATTTAGGGATCGTCTGCGTATTGTGATCTTTGCGTCCGGGGTCTTCGCGCTCGGGCGAGTAAGCCAGGAAAAAGTCCGTTCCAAGCTTCAATCCCCTGGCCTCCAGCCGTGGCAGCATGACCTCGCGCGTCGTTCCCGGATAGGTGGACGATTCCAGCACGACCAGTTGCTGCGGTCGAAGCGTCTTGGCGATGTCATCCGCCGTCTTTTCAATAAAACTCAGATCAGGCTCAAGATGCGGCCCCAGCGGCGTGGGGACGCAGGAGATCAGCACGTCTGCTTCCCCCATCCGTGAGAAATCCGCCGTAGCATTGAACCGTCCCGAGGCGATCGACCCTTTCAGGAAGTCGCTCCCGAGGTGTTTCAAGTAGTTCTGCTCACTGTGCAGCGCATCGATTTTGGTGGAATCAACATCGAACCCAATGACCGGATTTCCCGCGAGCCAAAAAGCCCGAAGCAGCGGCAAGCCGACATAGCCAAGCCCAACCACGCCGACAACGGCCGACCCCTTATGAATACGTTCGGCGAGTTGCATAAAAACCTCTTTAAAGTGGAAACAAGCGCTTCGAAGTGTAGTGATTTCACTGACGAAGACACATGCTTTTACTAGCACATATCCTAAATGTAAAGAATTCGACTGAAGGCAAAATACTTTGGGAAAAACCAATCGGAATAGCAAGGCAGGGGTGAACTATTCCCGCATTTTCTAGGCCAAAATCAAGATTTTTGGCCTCGAATAGATGTCTATAAGGTCATAAACCTTTTAGTTCCTACAATCATCTAAGAAGCTGGAAATCCATGCGCCTTGGAGCGCCCACGCCAGAGCCTGACGGCAAGATATACCAGCGACGTCAAACAAAACGCCAGCATTACAATTTGGATCCATCGGGCGGTTGAGACGGAAACGCCTACGCCGGTGAAGAGGGCGATATACGCCGCCACGCATAGCGGGCATTTGGGCATCAACACCAGAAGGGCGGTGGGGAAGAGCCATTGAATGCTTCGCCAGGCGCGACGAAGAAGACCAGTTGGTCGTTTGCCGTCGCCTGGGTTTGGCGCCGTCGAGTTTGACTCCGCGGTTGGCCCCGGATCAAGATTGCAGAGCGGGCAATTGCTCATCAGTGCCCTCCTGCGGAGTCTTTCCCATATTCATCGTGGCGACGCCACCAGACGAACGGCTTGGTCCGTGGCCCGCCGGCCGGGGAGTCTTCCCATTCCTCCAGCCGGCCGAGTGGTGTCAGGTCGAGGAATGTCCAGATGTTCAGCCCCTCGACGCCGCGACCGTTGGTATGGTAGGTGCGATAGATATCTCCTTGTCGTCGTGAATGAAGACGCTCAGGCCATAGTTCTCCCCCTTGTCGGTGGTGAGGCCGAAGTCCTTGTTGAAGTCGGTGCCTTCGGAGGAGTACCAGGGATATGTCCATTCCATCCGTTTCTTGAACTTCTCAATGTTCTTCAAGGGTGCGAGAGAGACCAGGCAGAAGGAAGTATCGCGGGCGTGAAAATGCGCCGGATGGCCGAATTGGTCGGTCACCATCGAGCATCCCACGCATCCCGCATCCGGCCAACCGGGGACCGGCGGCGCGAACATGAAATGATAAAGAATGAGCTGGCGGCGGCCTTCGAATAAATCGAGCAGGCTCACTTTGCCCTTCGGTCCGGTGAAGGTGTACTTCTTATCGATCTTCACCATTGGTAGCCGGCGGCGCTCGGCAGCCAGCGCATTGCGCGCCCGTGTTGCCGCCTTTTCCTTGACCAGAAGGGCATCACGCGCCTTCTGCCATTCAGCCTGATCAACGACTTTCGGAAATTTGATCGCGCTTTCGTCCTTTTTCATAAAATGATTCCTTAGTTCAATTCGTGTCGTTGCTGTTTTACTGCTCGTCACCACTTGGCCCGTAGCTGGCGGGGACCTTTGCGCCTACGAGCCTGAGATATACACCCAGTTGTCCGCGATGCTGGATCCAATGGTTCAACATGATCAATCGCAGAAACATCACCTTGGGCATGGTCATGACCGGCTTTCCATCGAGCATGGCTGACCAGTTGGTCATCAGGCGGGCATCATCCAGCGTGGGGAGAATCTCTCTCACCGTCTGGATGCTTTTTTCGTGACTGCTCAGAATCTCCTGCACGGTTACGGGTTGCTTGAACATCGCGGCAAAATCGGGCACCGGCGACTCATCCACCATTGCCGTCCGCACCACGTTTCCCGGCACGTTGGCGATGTGCAGCGCCAGTTCGCCGGTGGTATGCGATTTTTCGTGCGGTTTCCACTTCAGCTTGTCCTGTGGAATGCGCTCCAGAAATTTGCGGGTGATCTTGGACTCATGTTCGAATTCGCCAAGCATGGCGTTTGCGATAGACATTTGGTACTCCTTTAAAAATGGGTTGAATTAAATCGTGTCATATTACGTTTCTGGAATCTATTTCTAGCCGTGTTTTTTTTCCGCGGCTGCGCGAATGAGGTTCAGCATTTCTCCCCACCCTTTGCTCACGTTTTGCTCGAGATCGGCCGGGATCAGACCCATGGCCTGATGCGTGAATTTCAACAGCGTACCGCCCGCCTGTTCGGTGAGACGGTACTGAATGTGCGAGACCGCCGGGTGCGACATCATCGTCGGGCCAACCAGTTCCAGCAGTTTTGGTGGTTTGATCACCTGAACATGACCCCACAAGTGCCCGGTGTTGTTGCCCAAATCGCGAAACCAGCGCCCGCCGACCCACGGTTCCAGCTTCATGCTCATGTCCTTCATCGGGCCGTGTGGTTCCAGCACGGTTTCGAAAACCACATCCGCCGGCGCGGCTATCTGCACCTCTTTGACGACATGCAGCGTTTTGGTATTTTTTCTTCAGCGGCCATGACCTTGCTCCTTTGAATTGGATTGATGGTTAGATGCGCCGCGATCCTGCGCGGCAAGTTGTTTGACCTTTTGTTCGGCGGCTTCCTTGATGCTGGCCAGTTGGTCGGTCCAGAAACGCTCGAAATTTTGGATCCAGTCATGCACGGGTTTGAGCTCCTGCGGGTTCAGCCGATACAACCGGCGTTGCCCAGCCTTGTGAACGGCAACCACGCCCACCTTTCGCAGCACACCCAGGTGCTTGGAAACAGCGGGCTGGGGAAGACCGAGATTGAAGACCAGTTCAGTCACATCCCGCTCAGCCCCCCGGGCGAGCAGGTCCACAATCTGCCGCCGGCGGGGTTCAGCGATGGCGTTGAACACATCGGAGGTTGTTGCTGCCCGAGCCATGAAATTAGTATATTCCGATGTGGGAATATATCAAGTAAAAAAAATATATTGATTTTGAAATCATCTCAAATCGAGCTTGTTGGGCTCTCCTGGATGCGGCGATGATTGACTCCCGCATCTGCGCGGGTGTCGTTAAACCGGCCGGCTTACCGACGAACAGTCACACGCAAGAAGGTCGCAGCGATTGAGGTGCCGCCGTCTTTTCGCGTGTTATGTTCTTCCGCCAGCTTCAGAAGCTGGTTGTGGAGTCCCGGCACTTTCCCATTCTTTTCCGCCGCTTCAAACGCGTTCATGGTCGGGCCATAGAATCGCCTGAAGGATTCGATTACATGGGCTGGGGTTTTGTCAGGCGTCATGAAGTGATAGGTGTCCTTCACCATTGAGATATTTTCCCCGGGCACACCGGCCTGGCCAAACCGTTCGATGATGTGCGTTTCCACGCCCCAGGTCATCGGACTGATGAAGCCTTCCGGAGGCGGAGGCATAAATGATGAGCTGATTTTCAGCAGCTGCGATACGAATGAAGTGGGATCGTTTGGGATCCAATTTCCCATCTCGATACGGCCACCCGGTTTTGTAACGCGTACCATCTCTCTGGCTACATCGAAGGGCTTTGGCGCGAACATGGCGCCAAATACAGAGAGGGTCAAATCAAACGAATGGTCGCCGACCCCTTGCAGGTTGCAGGCATCTCCCTCTTGAAATGTCAGCCACTTAAGACCCGCCGCCGCAGCGCGTTTGTTGCCGGCTTCAACAAGGTTCTTTGCAATAATCGATTCCGACGACTTCAGCCCCCAACCGGGCGAGAGGAATCGCCGTCGTCCCATCTCCGCAACCGAGGTCCAACACCCGCAGCGGCGGTTTGATCCCCAAAGACTTAACAACGTCTTCTCCAGAATCGCGCATCAGCACAGCAATCTCGGTAAAGTCGCCTTTCTCCCACAGCGCCTTGTTCGGATTCATGATAGCTCCATTTTTCTTGGCACCAGCGATAAAACGCCTTACCCTCTTTCCTATGACACAAACCCATCAGGCCAGTCGAGCAGCTGAAGCATAGATTCCAGTTGCCGGCCGCCACACGTGAAATTAACTGACGACCGCGAGCAGTTCATATTCCATCACCTGTCCGATCGTAAGTCTTGAATCCTCGTTGGTTGTTCGTAAATTCGTCGAACAACAAGTAGTCACCCTAGGGAGGGTCGGACAAAGGCATGGGGACGTAATCTCGCCGGAGAAAAAAGTCTATTCTGTCAAATCGGGGCGACAGGATTCGAACCTGCGACCTCTTGACCCCCAGTCAAGTGCGCTAAACCAAACTGCGCCACGCCCCGGACATCTACTATTTCGAGCAAGCTACAGCCACCGTCTTAGTGCGTCAACTTTTGTCCGGCGGCATCCCTTCCAATTGCTCCAATTCAGCCCGAATATTCGCGACGATCGGAATCTCCCGAAGCCTCGCATATCCCGCCTCGGCGATCCGCGCACGCTCCGCGTCCATCTCCGGCCGAAGATAAGAAATGCAGCAATCCACGATCTTGTCGTAGTCGCTGAAAACTACACCATCCGAATATGGATTCCCCTCGGATGATTCGGATACGACAAAACAGCGGTTGTTCAGGAGGTACGATAGCCGCACCTGCTCAAGCTGCGATGTATCGAACTGGTGAACGTTCAGCACGATTTTAGATCGAGCAATCGCCTGGTCGCGATGCTCGCCATACGACGCAAAAAGAACTTGCAGCCGGGCTCGGGCCGCGAGTGCATCAAGCACCTTCCCACGCCGGGGATTGTTCGCGCCGTAAAATAAAATATCGATATCCTTCACCGGCGAATGAACAATCCTCTCCAGCCGGCGGGAATAGCCAAGCGGGATATATTGCGTGTTCTGGCAACCCTGCGCAGCTAAAAACGAAATGTTTTTCGAAGAATAATCCCACACGCGCGGCGCGTGACGCAGAAATTCAAGATAAATTGGAACTTCCGGAGCCAGCCCGATTCTTTCGTCAAGCGCCTCCATCTGAAAGATGACATACCGGTATCCGCTGCGGCGGATCGCCTCAAAGGTCGCCTTATTCAAAAACGCGGTATGTCCGACAACGACATTCAACGTCCGATTGACGAAATGATTGGTCGATTGATGAACTTTGACGCCAAGCTGTTCAAAGCAATCGATCAAGAGCTCAATGACATCCCCGAAAATTCCGCCATGTTCATTCATGACGGTATGAACAATATTAATTTCGGGAAGGGGCATGAGACTTTCAATTTGTCGGCTAAATCAAGCTACAAACGCCGATACGCCGCGTCAAACATCCGGAATGCTTGCCTTGCCGCCCAAGACTGATAAGTTACGCCCCGCTCGATTTTTTTCGCGGGACATGCAGGAATGAAGGTACTCATCATCGGTAGCGGGGGACGTGAGCACGCGTTCGCCTGGAAATTGGCGGGGTCCACTCGGATAACCGATCTGTTTTGCGCGCTGGAAACCCCGGCATCGCCGAACTGGCCGACTCCGTTCCTCTCGCCGTCACCGATCTGGCCGGAATCGAAAGATTCGTGCGCCTCAACGCCGTGGACCTGGTCGTTATCGGCCCGGAAGACCCGCTCGCGCTTGGCTTATCCGATCGCCTTCGCGACGCCGGCGTGATGGTCTTCGGCCCATCCAAGGCGGCCGCCCAGATCGAATCCGACAAATGGTTCGCCAAGGAAATCATGCGCCACCAGGCGATTCCCACCGCTGACGCGCACACCTTCACCGATCCCCGCTCCGCTGAGGAATACGTCAAGGACCGCACCGATCCCATCGTCATCAAGGCGATTGGCCTGGCGAAGGGGAAGGGCGTCTCCATCTGCCACAACCCCACCGAATCCCTCCACGCGATCGACATCATGATGAGGCAAGGCAAGTTCGGTGAAGCGGGCAAGCGAATCGTCATCGAAGAAAAACTCTCCGGCCCCGAATGTTCGGTCCTCGCCTTCGTTGATCGGCGAACCATCTACATGCTCGAACCTGCCCAAGATCACAAGCCGGTCGATGATGGCGACACCGGCCCGATGACCGGCGGAATGGGCGCCTATTCTCCGACGCCTGTTATTACACCCGCGCTTCTGACCCAGATCGAGCGCGATATTTTCGTTCCGGTCGTCGATGGCCTGCTCCGCGAAGGAATCGAATACCAGGGCTGCTTATACGCCGGCCTGATGCTCACGCCCAACGGTCCAAAAGTTCTGGAATTCAATTGCCGCTTTGGCGATCCCGAAACCCAGCCGCTGATGATGCGCCTGAAAACCGATCTGCTCGAAGTCCTCCTGGCGATGTGCGAAGGAAAGCTCGACCAGATCAGCTTAGACTGGGATCGCCGCCCGGCCATCTGCGTCGTCGCGACCAGCAAAGGCTATCCCGGCGAATATCCGACAGGCATTCCAATCACCGGCGTCGATCGCGCCGACGCCACGCCGGATGTTAAAGTCTTCCAGAGCGGCACAAAATTAAATGGCAAAACCCTCGTCACCGACGGCGGCCGCGTCCTCGGGGTCACCGCGCTGGGCAGCAACATCGCCGACGCCAGACGCCGAGCCTATGCCGCCATGGACAACATCAAGTTCGACGGAATGCATTACCGCAAAGACATCGGCTGGCAAGCGCTCAAGAGCTAGAGGAGGCAGGAGATGTTTCGCAGCAGGCTGTTTCCAATTCTGTTGTTGACCGCCGTATTCGCCGCCACCGCCAGGGCCGGAGATACGTTCGTCGAGCCTGGCGACATCGACATCAAATCAATCCTCTCGCCGCCGCCGGCGAAAGATTCCGATCAGACCCATCATGAAATCGACCAACTGTTGCAGCTTCAGGCCACACGCACCGACGCGGATATAGCGCGCATCAAAACCGAGGTGAAGATGACCCCTTTCATCTTCTCCGAGGTCCTCGGCTCCTGGTTTAATCCGGATGACCTGCCGACAACCGCCAAATTTCTCATCAAGGTGATGAAGAACGCCAATGCGATCAACACTCAGGCCAAGGACTTCTTCAAGCGTGAGCGCCCCTTCAATGTCGATCCCCGAATTCAACCCTGCGTGGAAGAAGAAAAGACTTTCTCATATCCCAGCGGCCATTCAACGCGGTCAATGGTTCTGGCGCTGACGCTTGCCCAGATGTTTCCCGAGCATGCCGACGCCCTGATCGCCCGCGCCAAGCTGGTCGGCGACGACCGCGAGATGGCCGGCGAGCATTTCCCCAGCGACGTGGAAGCCGGCCGAATCCTGGCAAAAGCTATCTTTCAGCAAATGATGAAAACCCCGGATTTCCAGTCAGAAATGGAAAAAGCCAAGGATGAATCCCTAGCGAAGGAACCGTCGAAATAAAAACAAATACTAAATTAACCGCCAAGACGCCGAGAGCGCAAGAAGAAAATTGTTTTCTTGGCGCTCTCGGCGTCATGGCGGTTCCAATCTCTTTCAAAACGCCTTAAGTAGCACCCGCACCACGCGCGTCAGCCCCGACCGCGCATTGCCGATAAACTGTTGAAAAATCTTATTCGTCACTTCCATGAATTCTTCCATCCCAGCCAGCCGCTCGCGCGTCAGTTGAACCTCCCGCCCGCGCGCCGCCTGCTTGCCGATCACCTTCTCATCCAGCATATCGCGGCATTGCCGGATCGTTTGCAAAACCGGGTCCATCTCGCGCCGTTTTCTCTCAGCCGCGATCAGGCTGAACAGCTCCCACACGTCCGTCAGGCTCTCAAAAAATTCCCGCCGCTCACCAAGCTTATGCAGCCGGCGGCACGATTCCCCAGTCGCACAGCGCCCGCAGCGACATGCTCGAATTCCCCCGGCTGATGTGCAGCCGTTCCATCACATCATCCGTCGATAGCGGCTCCGCGACCACATAAAGCAGCGCGTGAATCTCAGCCATCGTCCGGTTGATTCCCCAGGTCTGCCCCATCTCTCCCCATCGACGGATGAACAGGTCCTGCGCCGTCCGCAATTGCGTCGCAACCGCGGGAGAAAGATTTAAACGAGCCGCTTCGGCAACCGCCATCGCATCCTCCAGTTTCAGTAGTTACTGAAAGAATGCTAATACCGAAATAGTCCGAATGCAAAACCTCTCACTTTTGCATTTAGCGGGCAGGCGATAGCCGCCGGGTTCGCACAAGCAGAATCAGAGCAAAACCCGCCACCATCGCAACGCCACAACCCGGTTCCGGCACATCCGCCGTCAAACCATTCGCCGCGGCGAACGCATTGATAGCGGCATAATCCGCCGCGGGCAACGTCACGTCAGCCCCATTCGCCTGCTTGCCGAGGTTCTCGACGAGAAGAGTAAAGTCGTCCCCGCTCACCACCCCATCATAATTAAAATCCCCGTGGTCCCAGCCCGACGCCGATTTACCGAGGTTTCCAACCAGAATGGTAAAATCATCCCCGCTGACAATGCCATCAAGATTCGCATCGCCATAAAGCGCGTAAGTCACTTCAATCTGGCCGGGAGCCAGCCCCGCAACCACATCATCTGCTCCATCCGCATACCCAACCCCATAGCTGGCATTCGCAACAGAGGACACAATCCCCGGCCCATTCCAAGCGCCGCCGTTGTATCCAGACGCGACGTACTGCGCGATGCTCGATATCGGAGACGCGCCGCTGTAACTCAGAAGAACATGATTGTTCCCAATATCCAGAACACCAGTGCCACTGATCGTCAGCCCGGTCATCCGCGCTAATCCCGTTCCAGCATTCAATTTCATCATTCCGCCGGTGATCGAAACATTTCCATCAGGCAACGCCCCATTCGCCCCCACAATCAGCGTGCCGCTGGTCACGGTTGTTCCGCCGCTATAACTGTTTGAGCCACTCAGCAGCACCGTGCCCGCATTCAGCGCCGAAGTTGCAGCCAGCGTGATCCCGCCAACGCCGCTGATATTCCCGGAGATCGTGAAAACGTTGCCAGCCTCCTCAACAGCGATCGTCGTATTGGAATTCAACACAACCGGAGCGGAGATAGTGTGATTCCCATTGTAGTCGTTGATCTGCACCGCCGACGCGCCATTATCCAACATCAGCGATCCACCCGATCCCTGGCTGATTGTGTACGAATAATCACTGCTAAAATTCAAAGTCCCCACGGTGCGGTTTCCATCCAGAGAAATCGTCGTCGCCGCTGAGTTGGTGATGCTGAAGCTCGCGGTGTCCCCCGCATTGCCGGGAGAATTCAGCGTCCAATTCACCCCATTCGACCAGCTTCCGCTGCCCGTCGCCGCCCATGTCGCATACACCGCCGAACTCGACGTCGGCGCACCAACAGCAAACAGTGTTGCATTATTGATCGCATAAACCGTCCCATCCGGCCCAATCGCCGTCGGCGTATATGCTTCCCCCAGCCCATTGGTGATCGAGGTTTGCTGCGTCAATGTATCCGTCGCCAGGTTCCATCGATAAAGAGTGCCATCCTCGTTATTGACCAGGACCGAATCCGTAGCCGGATCAACCGCCGCCGTGTTGATGCACCATTCATCCACCGCCCCCGGATATTGCTGATCGAAATCCGGATCCGGCGTCGGACCGATGATGCTTTCCACCACTTGCATGATCGTCATCCCCGGCTCCATTCGAGTTATATCGCGTGTCCGTCTCCGTCGCGTTGGGATCGAGGATCGCGATCATGTTCTGCCCCGTTCCCACCCGTGCTGGCATAATTGTTGTACTTCGTCATGATCAGATAGCTCGATCGCTCCGTGATAGGATGGAACCATCGACGCCGGGATGATCGACGCCGTGTCATCCCATCCAAATCCCCCGGCTGGTTTTGTCATCGACAGATCAGCTGAATAATGCTCCATCCATCCCCGGCTCGTTCCTTTGTCATCGATAAACCCCCATATAAACATCCCCATCCGGCCCGATCATGCGGCGAAGCAGTTCCAATCTTCGGCACCTGCGCACCGCGTATTCGTCTTCGGATCAACATATGCCACGCTCGCCGTCGGCGTCAGCGTCGACGTGCTTCAGCGCCACCAGCCTGCCGGTCCCGAAATTCCCATTACTCATCGCGACATAGACCGTGCTTCCATTCGGCTTACCGCCGGTGCGCAGTTCGTCGCCACCTGCGTCATCCCCGCCGATCACGCCGTTCACCATCAACTGATCCGCTTCAAAAAAAGACCCCACTCCGCTCGCGCTGATCCGCGCGATCCCGTTGGTCAATCCTCCCGGCCGCCGAATCGCTCGTCTGATATCCAAAATAAATGTCCCCCTGCGCATCAGCCGTGATCGGCGTGCTGATCGCCACCCCCGCGTCATACGCCGCCGCATTCGCCTCATATGTCGAGAGCGATCCGTAAAACGCCTCCTGCGTTGGCGTCACCGATCCAGGGCTGTTCAGCGAACCCCGTTCATAAACCGTCCCGCCCGCCCCGGATAATAGAGTGTATTCCCATTCGCCAGCGTCGGGCTATAGCTCGGCGTCCACGTATACGCCGCCCCCTGACCCATCGGCGGCAAAGTGTAATCGGTACTCTGTGTCCAGAGCGGGCTTCCGTTGGAACCATTAAACGCTTGAAGTTCAAATCCCCCGGATGCTCCGGTCTTCACCGGCACGATCACCGTATTCTGCGCCGTAATCACCGGCGAGCCATAATGAATCAGCAAATCCCCGCCCGCCGTAAACTGCGGATCCAAATCCACCGGCGTCTCCCACCGGATCGCATCCAAAGGCTGCGACGCCACCGTCGACAGCGCCGTATGCTGCGCATTTCCCGCATACCCATCCCACGTCTGCGCCGCCGCCATTCTCGCCGGCAACAATGATCCAGACCGCTCCCCACGCCCGCGCCATCTTCTCCCAAGAGCACATAGCTTCTCTCCCGTTTGCCACCACCAAGTTTACCAGCTTCTGCATCCCCCAAACACAGAATTCCGGCAGCACGATCTGCCATGCACCACCCTTGAACTCAGGCCCCCAACCTGCTAATTTTCGCCCTTCGTAAAAAACAAAGGGAGTCACGTCATGAGCCGCGACGGGCAACATATGCAATCTCGATTCACGTTCTATAAGTTGTCGCGTTTGAGTAGTTGGCTTCTATTCGGCCTGCTATTCTGCACCTGTTTCACCGCATGTCAGGATCGCCCAACTTCGCTGACGGTGGCTCTCGCCTATTCCCCAACCAACACCATCAGCAACGCCTGGCAACTCCCGCCCGGCCAGGGAAAAATCTATGTTCTTCCTATCGATGACGAGCGCAAGGGAGATAAAACCAAGCTCGGCGAAAACCTCGAAGACCCGACTAAAGTTGTCCCAGTCGGCTCCGGGCTCCCCGCGCCGCCGGATTGGCTCCATGACACCCTCGGCGACATCCTCCACAGCAACGGCCTAGACATCGTGAACAACGCCGACGATGCCGATCTGATGCTCAACGTCGCCCTTACCGTCCTGTGGGTCAACGAGAACAGCGATTACAACGGTCAGATCACCATGGTCATCAAAGTGCAGGACAAGAACGGCAAGGTTCTTTTCACCGCCACGACCAGCGGCCAATACGAATTAACCGGCAAGAGCCTCGACCCCGGCAATTACAACCAGGTCCTGAGCAACTGCCTCTATGCCGCGGTCAATCGCCTGCTCAATACGCAGGGCTTCCAGCAGTCGTTGGTCGTCAGCCATTAATTTCTGACAATGCTTTCCAAAGCCCAGGGATGCTCGTCCCTGGGTTTCTTTTTTTATCTGCATCGCCGAAAGAAAATTGAAACAGCGAATCCAAAAACTCCTCGCCAACGCCGGCGTCGATTCGCGGCGCAATGTCGAAGAAATGATCCGCCAGCGCCGCGTCTCCCTCAACGGCCGCATCGTCACCGATCTCCCCATCCTCATCGATCCCGAGGTGGACAAGGTCGAAGTCGATGGCGAGCCAATCAAGCTCAAATCTGATCGCGGCGGGGCGCGTATCTACATCCTCCTCAATAAACCCAAGAACGTGGTGACCACCAACGTCGCCCAGGGGGAGCAAACCCGCCGCCATCGACCTGCTTCCCCCGAATCTTCCCGGCCGCGTTTATCCCGTTGGAAGACTCGACGCCGATTCCAAAGGCCTTCTCCTGCTGACCAATGACGGCGAATTAACCCACCGCCTCACCCACGCCCGCTTCGGCGTAGCCAAAACCTATCGCGCCGTCGTTGACGGATTCGTCGAAGCCCGCACGCTCGAAATTTTGGGAAAAGGAATATGGCTGGCCAACCCAGGCGGCGGGGGGGCCAAAACCGGACCCACCCAGATCAAAATCGTCACTCGAACCCAGATCGCGACTGTCCTAGACATCACCATGCGCGAAGTCGGCAACCGCCAAATCCGCCAGATGTTCACAAAAATGGGTCACAAGCTCCGCGACCTGACGCGCGTGCGGATGGGAACGCTCACCCTTCACGGCCTATCCCCCGGCCAGTTCCGTCATCTCACGAGCCGCGAAGTCGCTCAGCTTCGCCCTCAGCAAGCGCGAAAAACCACCCCTCACCACTTGATCGCCTCCGGCTGAAAATGCTTGTAGCTGTGCGGATTCTTTGAAACCTTGATATTCAAATCCCTGATCTTTGCCAGATAGGCGGCATACTCATCCCCATGAAATATGCGCAAATCCCTGCAGCCCGATCACCTGGTAGAAATCCATCCGCCACCCCTTTACCCCGCGCTCAATTGTGCAGGCGACACCATTCTGATTCAGAAAATCGCGGGCCTCCTCGGCCATTTTCTGTTCAGGATAGCTCTGAAAGAGCACATAATGCATGTTGACGATCCGCCCCGCGGGCTTCGCAACCGGGTCGGCGCGCCGGAAGAGTCGGCTTTCGCCTGAATGACATCCGCCGCCAGTTCCGGCGAATCAGCGGAATTATCAAGAGCCGCTTTTTTATCCGGCCCAACCAGCACCGCCGGATGGGCGGGCCCATCCTGAAGCCGTTGCTCGATAGACAAATTCTGGGCCGGGTGAGACAGATGCCGCGCCAGCAGCATCCCGCCGATCACCAAAACCGCCGTCCCGCCGCCAATCGAGCGCCGCCGAGTTGCCGGTCCACCCATTGCCGCACCGTTCCAGCGGCCGCGGCCAGCCGCGCAGTCCAACTGTGCCAGGCAGCCTTCAGCTTGGGGATAAGAACCGGCTCGCGAACGCGGCGGACAGGCGCGGGAGCCGGCCCCGTCAGCGTCTCCGGATCAGCTCTTTTGCGTCTCCAGAGATCGACAGCGTGAGCCGCCATGTTGCGCGAAAAACCCTTCTCCGGCTTTTTCGCAGCCGGAGCGATCCGCTCCATTCGCTTGTCTTTGTTGATGACTTCAAACAACGCTACCGTGCGTTTCCCTTTGGCCATCCTTGACCATCCTTTCGGAAACCGTTTCAGACGAATTGTCGAATGCGAAATTACGATTCCGCTTGCACAAAATCAAGCTAGTGGCAAGAAATAATCGTCGAAAAAAATCACTTATGTTTGAAATTGGTCGGCTCGCCAATCGGGGCATACCGCCCGATCGCATGACTGGCCGCGATTTCGTAGGCAATCCCAATCAGGCAGATCGACACCAGCAGTACAATTACCAGCACTGTCACCGTAAAGATGAAACGTAGGTTGTATTTCGCCACGGCATGATATTTTTGCCTCACGCCCTGAAGGAAGTCAAGCAACCCGTGTCAGGTCGATCGCTCCGAAAAAATATCTCGAAAAAATCTTCGGATTCTGGCGAAACACGTCCAATCCTTTCACCCAATGGACACTTTAATAGAGGGTTCACCCTTTTTCGTAACGCTCGCATCCCAGAACTTCAGCCGGTAGAAAACAATGACCTCTCAATCCAATTCTAAAATTCGTTCTGTCCGGTCTATGTCCAACAGAGTTCCCATGACCCCCTATCGAAATGTGGGAACTTATGGGGAATTATGGGAACTTATGGGGTGTTCCACTTGCTGCTTCACCGAGCCCGGCATCCAAAATGTTAAAGTCGGCAAGCACACCCATCATCCAAACGCAACATCAGCCACCCGATGCTTTGCCTGACCAAAAACATGCAAGTCAGCAAACGGCTTTCGCCCATCCCAAGTGCGCCAAAGAACGATGCGTTGCCGATCGGCCGAAACTGCCGCAACCCGGTCCACCGCGCCGGCTGCCATCCGCAGCCCCCGGTACGCGCTGGCATATTGCGTCATCAGCTCATCGTCCATTCCGACGCAAACCATCGGTCCCTCTTCCGCCGCCAGCAATATTCGCGCATCTCCCAGCCATGGCAGTCCTGCCGCCGCCGCAACCCGCCCGGCCCGGTGTTGCCGCCCACACAGCTTCAAATCCTCCACCGACCAGGAGCGGACTTCTCCATCAGCGTGCACCGCAATAATGCAGGCCAACCTCGAAATAATCGCAACGACATCCGAATTCCCCGCATCCCCCATCGGCGCCGGCGATCCATCTTCCCCAACAACAAACATCCGCGACCCGCTGCTGAAAACCAGACGATTCGATTCGGTCGCCGTCAGATTCCGCGGCGAAAAACCAGCAATCGGACCAAGCTCGGGCGCACCGTCTGCCGCGGCTTTCCCGGCTGGTTCAGATCCCAGCAGACCAATCCCGCTTCCCCATGCGCCGCCCAGATACATCCATCGCGCACCGCGGCACTATTAAATCCCAACTGGCTCGTCACGCCGGGATCGCAATATTGTTTCGCCTCGCCGGCGCTTCAGGATTCACCCGCAGCACCCCCGCGCGGCAACCGAGCAGCAATCCCCCATCTCCCTCCCCGCGCACGCTCCGCAGCGGACCGAGATCGGCAGGAACCGAAATCAATTCCGCGCGGGCGACTCATCCCCGTCAGATCCGTATGAGATAGGGTCCGGCCACGCCCCATAGCTGTGATCTCTTTGAAGTTTGTGACGAAGCCGCCAGGATGGCACGAAAAACATCTGCCTGATCCGCCGCCCCCATCCGGCTCAGCACCTGTCCCGGCGACAATCCGGGCGAAGCCGCCCGAATCGCCTCAAATTGGCCAAAAAGTTCCGCCGATCGGCGAAGATAATCGACTTGATCGGCCGCGCACCGTTGCACGGCCTGCCGTTCCAAAGCCTCGATCTGCTCCCGCTTCAGCGTCGGACAATCCAATTCCACTTGAACCGGTGGAATGACCTCAACCCCGCTGGCAAACGCCACCGCGCGAGCCGCTTCAACTATGACAACCAGCATTCCCCTGCGTCCGTCGTTGCCGATCAGCGTTTCAGCATCGCGCTCGCGCGCAACTTTCGCGCCGCCACCGAAATCGCCCCGGCGAAATGCCGCACCACATCCGCGCCGCTCGCGGCAGAGCCGCCGCTCAAGAGCGCCTCCTCCAGCATTTTCAGTTCATTCACCTCAGGAAGCGCCCGAATTGTCCCGGTAAATATCCCCCGCGCGGAATGCCCGTCAGCGGTCACCAGCTCGTTCAATTCCCACCGCAAGCGCAGCCCGCCCGGCCTGATCTGGACCTTGCCGTCGATTCGCCGGGCTAATTCTGAATCCTGCAGCATGGCATAAATTCTAAGATCGTAGCCCGTGGAATGGAAATGCACCGCGATTGCATTGATTTTCCCAGCTTGACTCAGCCATCTTCAGCCGATGAGATGATTTCAATGGCCGAATTAAAGAGCCCACCGCCATGGCGGGCGGCGCCGCTGATTCTGGCGCTGCTCTGCGGCTTTGCCGCCTACTCCAACAGCTTCCACGGCCCATTTATTTTCGATGACATCGACGCGATCCGGAACAATCCACAGATCAATCGAAATCTGCATGATTCCGGTCAATCCATTCCCACTACGCTGTCGGGCCGGCCTATGCTGTTTCTAACTTTCGCAGCCGACGAAGCAATCAGCGGAATGCGAGTCGAAGTCTATCACGCGACAAATCTCCTGATTCACCTGGCATGCGGAGCATTACTCTTCGGCATCATTCGCCGAAATCTCTCTAATCGCCAATTCTGGGGCGATCGATTCGAAACATCAGCAACATGGTTGGCCGGAGTGGTGACAGCCATCTGGCTCGTTCATCCCCTGAATACACAAGCGGTCACATACATTGTCGAGCGAGCCGAATCTCTGGCCTCGCTCTTTTATCTCGTGGTTATTTATTCGTTGATCCGTGACGCCGAAACGCCGCGACTGGCATGGAAACTCACGGCCATTTTCACATGCGCCGTCGGCATGGCAAGCAAAGAAACCATGGCCACCGCGCCGCTCGTCGCGCTGTTATACGATCGGACATTCATTTCCGGATCGTTCGCCGCTGCGATACGAAAACGAGCTTCACTTTACTTGGGGCTCGCCGCTACGTGGGCCATTCTCATCGCCTTAGTATTCAGCGGCGCTCGCAGTTCTTCGCTCGGCCAAATTGCCCCGCTCGATTATGCCCGAACCCAATTGGGAGTCATCGCACATTACGTATTTCTGTCACTCTGGCCGCAAAAGCTGGTGCTGGATTACTACGACTGGCCAATCACCCGGAATTGGACGCAAGTCGAAGCCGGTAGTTGCCTCGTCGCTTTGGGCATCATCTTTTTCGTCATAGCATTTTGGCTAAAACCCTGGCTCGGATTTCTGGCGCGTGGTTCTTCATCATTCTGGCCCCATCTTCAAGCGTGGTTCCGATCTTTACCGAAATTGCCGCCGAGCAGCGAATGTATCTGCCGCTGATTGCGATTATCGCACTGATCATCGTCGGCGGATGGGCATTGCTGGCCCGTGGGACGGCAACTCGACTCGTTGCTGCGGTTGTCGCGTTGTTTTTAGTCGTGATCCTTGCCGTGCGCACATTCGCGCGCAATGCTGAATATCGTGATCCGCAAATCATCTGGACCGACAACGTCGCCGAGCGTCCCCTGAATCCGCGGGCGCACTTCAACCTTGGCTATTCGCTGATGGGCCGGAACAATCCCGTCGCCGCGGCTGCTGAATTTCGCGCCGCGCTGAACCTCGCTCCGGATTATTACGCCGCCGCGAGAGAGCTTGGCCATGCGTTGGAACAGTCAGGACAAGCGCGGGCCGCTGAGGATTTCTTTACCCGTGAAATTCAGACATTCCCCGCCTTTTCGCGCGAAGCTCACACAGAGCGCGGCCGCCTCCGCGCCAGTCGCGGGGACTTAGACGGCGCACAATCGGATTTCCAAGCCGCCACTCAACCGAGCAGAAATTCTCCATGACCCGCTCGACTTCCGATTCAGCACGATGGTTCGCGCCGTTGCTGGTGATCCTCATCGGCGGCCTCGCCTATTCCAACAGCTTCACTGGCCCATTTATCTTCGACGACACGATTTCGATCCAGCGCAACCCGCAAATCCGCAGCCTGATCCCATTTAAACTTCCCTCGGACGGCCCAACCGCCATCTCAGGCCGGCCGGTTGCCATCTTTTCATTCGCAATCAACTACGCGATCTCCCGATTGCGCGTTGAGCCGTATCACGTCACCAATTTGCTGATCCATCTGCTAACGGCAGCATTGCTCTATGCCGTCCTTCGCCGAACGTTGCTGCGAATCGATCGCTTTGTCGGCTCAGCGACCTGGCTCTCCGCAATCGCCGCGGCGATTTGGGTCGCTCACCCGCTGGGCACGCAGGCGGTCACCTACATCGTGCAACGATCCGAATCACTCGCGAGCCTCTTTATCCTGGCGACTATTTATTGCCTGATTCGCGCTGCGGATAACAGATGGTGGGGGGGCGCAGCCGTTCTCGCTTGTGCGCTGGCAATGGGCAGCAAAGAAATCGCCGCCGCCGCTCCGATCCTGGCCCTTCTCTACGACCGCACGTTTCTCGCCGGTTCATTCAAGGCCGCCTGGAAGCTTCGCTGGAAAATATACGTCGGCATGGCCGCGACATGGATTTTGATTCTCTTCTCCCTCCACACTGGCGGGCGCGAAACAATGGTTGGCTATCACCTCGGCATCTCCACGCTAGATTACGCGTGCACCGAACTAAACGTCATAGCTCACTACTTTCGTCTAGCGTTTTGGCCGAACGATTTGGTTTTCGACTACTACGATTGGCCTATCGCGAGGAATTGGTCCGACGTTTCCTTGCAAGGTTGGTGCGTCCTCGCACTGGCGATCGCAAGCCTGATCGCCGTGTGGGCTAAACCATCTCTGGGATTTCTCGGCGCCTGGTTCTTCCTGATCCTCGCCCCGACCTCCAGCTTTCTTCCGATCAAACAGGAAGCCGCCGCCGAGCAGCGGATGTATCTCCCCCTGGCAGCCATCGTGATTTTTGTAGTCGTCGGCGCCTGGAGCCTCCTATCTCGCTGGAAATGGGCCCGTCTCCCAGCCGCTCTGGTGGCATGTGCAATCATCCTCGGCCTCGGACGCCTGACGATGCTCCGAAACGACGATTATTCAACTGCCATCAGCATCTGGCGAGACACCGTCGCCAAGCGGCCCAACAACACGCGTGCCCACGGCGATCTAGCCGAAAGCTGGGCCCAACTCAGCATCGATTTTCCGCCGGGCTCGCCCGAGGCCCTCGCCGCCGCCGCCCAGGCCGCCGAGCAATTTCAGATCGTGCTCAAGCTCGATCCCACGATTAACTACGCGATATTCGGCCTGGGAGAATCGTACAAGGAGTTGCGGCAACCGCAGGATGCAGAGGATTTGTATACTCAATCGCTGCCAGATCATCCGGAAATCGCGGCCGATCTGTATGTCGAGCGAGGAAACCTCAGGGCCAGCCGGGGCGATTACCAAGACGCCGAGTCCGATTTTCAATCCGCCATCGCCGCCGATCCGCGCGATCCAGAGCCGCACTATTTCCTCAGCCTGCTTTTTGAGCAGCAGCACGACGTGAAGAACGCCCGCGCAGAATTGAAAAAAACGATAGAACTCTCGTCGAAGTACAAAGACGCCGCCGAGCGATTGTCAAAATTGGAGAAGATTAATTCGGGGGATTAACAGCCAGGTTATTTGGCTGCACGGGCGGCACATACCCTGCCTGAATCTGCTCGCTCGACCCCGCTGATTTGATTTCCGCGATGACCGATTTCACTTGTTTTGGATCCCCAATCGCATGAAACGTTCCTTGCAAAATCGAAGGCCCCAGCGGATCGACCAGTTGCCCCTGCTGGCGTCCGACTTTCATCCACGCTTTGCGAATCGTCACCGTCGCTCCGCTGGAAGTATCATCCACTTCCACCAGTCCCGAGCCGCGGTATTCAACGACGCCAGGGCTGTAGCTGTCATTACAAACCAGACACCAGTGAATCGAAGCATTTGTATTGGCGGGATGGTCCGGTTTTACTCCGTTCATCGGCATCCAGAAAACCCGGATATGAACCAACTGCCGCGGCATCTTCCATCGATCCGGGGCCAACGGTTTGGTCGGGTCCACATGGCTCGGCTGAATCTCATCCTCGATCAGCACAATATCCGCATCGCCCGCCTGGTCCCGCGCGATGTAAGCCTGCGAAAAGTTCTGCGCGAATTCCCGGCTCCCATCCTGGCTCGCCAGGCGCAGCGTCCCCTCATCGGACGAGCAACCTCCAACATATGCTGAGATGAAAAGGAGAGCCGGAAGGAGGAGTATTGATCGCCAAAATTGCCCGCGTTTCACCAGCAATCCTCCATCACGCGAGGCCCAGCAATCCCAGCGCATCGCGTTCAACGATTCCACGCAGCGCCTCCCGCGGGACCACGGGCAGATTCGTTCCCTGAGCCAGTTGATTGATGCTGTAAAGCGCCTCGATGCAGTCCGTCACCGACGTATACGGAAAATCGCTGCCGAAGAGCAGCTTATCGATCACCTGCGATTCATGAGCGGCAACCAGCGCGCCATACGCCTGCCATTTCCGCGACAGCAGACCGCTGACATCCGCATAAGCATTCTGATGCTTGCCCAGAAGGCAGATCGTCTCCTCAAGCCAGGGCTGGCCCAGTTGCGCGAAGATGATCCGCAAGCCCGGAAACGTCCGCAGCACCTCATCAAAAAGGTACGGCCGCGCGAATTCCAGCTTGCTCTGCTCCGTGAACTGGCCCACCGGGTGCAGAAGGATCGGCATGTTCAGCTTTTCCGCCTCCGCATAAACCCGCATCGCCCGTGAATCGCACGGATGAAAATCCTGGTTGGCCGGCGAAAGGGTGATCCCCCGAAGCAGCAAATGCGCCCGGGCCGCCCGAAGCTCATCAAGGGCGGAGCTTTCCGTCGGATCGATCCCCGCAAACCCGATCAATTTCTGCGGAAAGCGGTTCACATATTCAGCGACATAGGAGTTGGGGATCTCCGCCTGGAGATATCTGCTTTTGAACCCCAGGACGATCGACTTATCCACAAGGGAAGATTGCGCCCAATGATGGTCCGGATCAGCCGCCGGGACCGAACGCCAGCTTGGCTTGGCCCCAATCGCCAGCCGCGCCGGCCGCTTTTGGCCGGATCGGGAGATATCGCCCAGGTCGAGCCGCCCAAGCTGCTCAGGCGATTGCCAAATATGCGTGTGACAATCAACAATCATAGAAACCGCGTCCCGTAGTCTAAAGCTATGCCAATCCCCCGTCAAAGATGTTCTTCGCAACTGCTTGCCATTGGCAGGAATATGACACCATCTATTACTTTTATTCGGGTGTGCCCGGCTTCGATCTGGAATGAAAACCCGTAAGTTATGAAATGACACGGATATGCGAATCGACGGTTAAAATCAGCAACCCTTTATGATTACATGGGTTGACGGGCTTTTGCGGCTTGGCTACTGTGTGGTTTTGAAGGAGCCCTCAATGCCATTTACTCTTCCCCCATTGCCTTTTCCGTCCGATGCCCTCGAGCCCAACATCGACAAGATGACCATGGAAATCCACCATGGCAAGCATCATGCTGCCTACGTCAACAACCTGAATAAAGCCCTTGAGCAGGCCCCACAACTGGCCGGCAAAACGCTGGAAGAGCTGCTCGCCAATACGGTGGCGATCGTCCCCGATGCGATCCGGACGCCCGTCCGGAACAACGCCGGCGGCCATCACAATCACACCCTGTTCTGGGAAATCCTCAACCCCGCCGGCAAGCCCGGCCCCAATCCGGTCGGCCAGCTTGGCACGGCCATCGGCAATGCCTTCGGCTCATTCGATGGGTTCAAGGAAAAGTTCGCCGCTGCCGCCACCGGCCGATTCGGCTCTGGCTGGGCATGGCTCATCAGGAAGGGTGGCAAGCTGGAAATCATTTCCACCGCCAACCAGGACAGCCCCATCATGGAGGGTGCCTTCCCCGTCATGGGCTTGGATGTGTGGGAACACGCCTACTACCTGAAATATCAAAATCGCCGTCCGGATTACATCACGGCGTTTTGGAATGTCATCAATTGGAAAACCGCCGACGAGCGCTTCACCAAGACCAAATAACCGGTTTGAATTTTTGATTTGAAATCTGACGGTGTTCGCCTACGCGAACACAGCCATGGCGTTCTGAATATTGACGGCCATCTGGCTCTTCAAATTCTCAATGTCAGCATCGCTGATCCCCAATTCAGCCAGGATCGCCGGGTCTAATTGCTGTCCCGCGGCCGTCAGATTGAATCCCGCGCGCACTGACAGCAAAGCGTATCGGCGACATAAACCAGTCCCACAATCGTTCGATCTCCCTCTACCAAAGCCGAGGGATTGTGATGGAATTCCGCCGCCTCCTGGCAGTACTTCGGGAAATGCCATTGATCGGCCAGCACCTGCCCGAGCGTCGTGTGATCCACGCCCAGGAGTTTCCGTTCCGTCTCGCAGAAATCCGCGCCGGTTGTTTTGGAAACCCGGCAAATATTTTGCAGTTTCTCCGGCCAGATCTGCAATTCCACCAGCATCCCCGCGTCATGAATCAAGCCGGCCACGAATGCCTCATCCGCGTTTGACATCTTCCGGCAGACAGCCAGTTGCCGCGCCGTGACTCCGACGGCGATGCAGTGCGTCCACAAATCCTTGGCGCTGAATCCTTCGCCAAGCTTCACGCCGCGGAAGAGTTGCCCAAGGCTGGCCGACACAGCGAGATTCTTCACCGCATTCAGCCCCAGCAGCACGATCGCGCGTTCCACGCTGCCGACTTGCCCGGACATTCCGTAAAACGCGCTGTTGATGACTTTCAGAATTCGCGACGACAGCGACGGATCATGCGCGATGATCTTGTGCAACTTCCCCGCGGAGCTGCGCGGATCCTCCACCATCGCGATGATCTGTGCCGTTACCTCCGGCAGCGTCGCAAGGGCGGTGACACTCTTAATCGCATCGCGCACGATGGCGCGGGGATCGGTCGCAGTGGCTGTCGGCATATTCGAAAATATCGTGGGGAATTGCCACGATCTTTAGCGATAACGTCTATTGAACCACAATGCGGAGTGACTAATAACTAATGATCTTTCTGAGCAGCCGCCGGTCGAGGGTCAGCCTCTCCAGGATCGCTGCGATCTT
The DNA here is from genome assembly GCA_963773725.1 of uncultured Phycisphaerales bacterium. Classification (GTDB taxonomy): domain Bacteria; phylum Planctomycetota; class Phycisphaerae; order Tepidisphaerales; family Tepidisphaeraceae; genus PALSA-1353. The sequence goes on along the minus strand of CAVZCA010000002.1, from coordinate 1,034,781 downwards.
CAAACCAGCGTTTTTTCCGCCATACAGATTTGCGCATTTGCCTCGAAGCGGCTTCCCCCGATTGAAAAGCCGCCCCACGGCAGCCGCAATCGAAGATTGCCGATACGGCACATTCAGCACATCTTTACATCGCTCGCGTCCAAGCTGGCGTGGACCGACATCGATCACCGGCGTCCGAAAACTCGCGGCTTCGATGATCCCGCTGGAGCTGTTTCCCACCAGCATTGCCGCATCTCGAAGCAGTCCAAGAAAAACCGCCCGCGGCACATCCCGCCGAATGACAAAACGCGAATCGCCCGAAATCATCTCCCAGCAGCGGACAATCCCGGCAGCGCCCGGATCGTTGTTTGGGTAAATGATGACGATCCGCTCGAGGTCCATGCTCGAAATCCCCTTGAGCACAGCACTTGCCCGCTGAAATTCGGCTGATTCATCCGCTTCGATCGGATGCAGAACCAGCAGCGCGAATCGCCTCGGTTTGATTTCTGGGAATTGCCTGCGAATGAGCAGCGGCGGGGCAGCCAACTCATGAATCCCATCAATCCCCGGCGAACCGACGCGATGAATCCGCCATCGGTCCTCGCCCATTTTTGCTAATCGCTGAGCACTCCGCGCAGTCGCCGGGAAATGCACATGAGCCAGTTTGCTGATCGCATGCCGAAGCGAATCATCCATCTGGCCCAGCGCCCGGTCCCCGCCATGAACATGTGCCACCGCGATGTCGCACAAATGCGCCGCCGTCGCCGCCGCCAGCGCTTCCACGCGATCGCCGACGACCAGCACGATATCCGGCTTCAATCGCGCGAATTCCCGCGCCAGTCCCGCGACGGCTTCTCCCGTCGCCACGGCCCGATTCGCCCCGCGCCAAGGCACCGCCGCATCGATATGCCAACCCTCTGCAGCGATCCGGCTCATCGTCCGCCCGCGTTTTGAATCCAGGTGCATCCCTGTCACGATGATTTGCAGATGCAGCCGGCGATTGCCGCGAATCGCTTTCAGCACCGATTCCATCAACCCGAATTCCGCGCGTCCCCGTCACGAAACATATCCGGCGGCGTGAAGAATCGGGAATCTTTACGCGGCATCGGAAATCAATTGCCAGCTCAGCATCTGGCCCGCCTTGATGGAATGACCGATGCGCCGCCCGATGATGGATGGCAACGCCGACGCGGGAATCCCCGTCCCCGGCCGCTGCACCATCAGATCGTTTTCCTGAATGAGATGTCCCGCGGGAATATCGCGCGCGGCGACAACGCTCTGCCGGCTGACCGTTCGCACATCGCGCTCGATCTCCAGCACGTGTTTGTCGCCGCCGCCACGCATCTCGCTCAGCCAGACGGATCAGGCTCACGTAATCCGCGAAATCTTCCGGATCGAGGCTGGCCGCGTGATCCGGCCCGGCAGCAGTGCGATCATATGTCAGATGTTTCTCCACAATCACCGCGCCGGCCGCCACCGCCAGCGCGCCGCCCATCACTTCCGTCGTGTGATCCGAAAATCCGACCGGAACGTTAAACCGCTCGGCCAGTTCCCGAATCCAGCAGAGATTCGTGCTACCCGCCGGCGTCGGATAACTGCTGATGCAATGGAGCAGGGCAAACCGCAGCCTCCCAGCCGCGCAGCCATGCGACGCTCGAACTGATTTCGTTCAATGTCGCCGCCCCGGTGGAAATCAGCAGCGGCACGCCGCGTCTTCGCCGCCTGCTTCAAGCAGCGGCCAGTTCACGATATCCGGCGAAGCAATCTTGATCGCCGGCAAACCCAGCTCTTCAATCAGAGTCGACATCTTCCGGCGGAGAACGGCGTCGCCAGTGGCATCATTCCCGCGGTCTTAATCTGCGTCGCGATCTCGCGCAGTTCCTGTCTCCTCCATCTCATATCGCCGCAGCATGTCGATCGGAGTGGCATCGAGCATCGAACTCTTCTGATATTCGGCAAACGCCGACGACTCATGCATCAGCCGGTCCGCGCGGAAGATCTGCAGCTTCACCGCATCGGCTCCGCATTCGGCGGCGGCGTTGACTAATTCCAGCGCGCGATCGACGCTCCCATCATGATTCACGCCGATCTCGGCGATCACCATCGTTCGGCCGCTTCGAGAAAATTCGACTCTGCCAATTTCAATCGCATTCATGCAACCCTCGCTTGCGAATGCATCGTCCTCCCGCAAAATTGCTTCGGCCAGAAACAAATCTCGGTTCTCGATCGATTTCCACAGTTTGCCCGGCTCCGGTGATGATTCCACGCCGGTCTATGCCGAAAAATGCGTGGGGATCGCCCGGATTTTCCCGGCCACGCAGCATCGATTCACGCGATACCGCCACGACCGCGCCATCATGCAGATACATCGGCGTCAAGATCCTGCCGGCGATGAATGCTTCCGGGCACCAGCGGCTCAACGCGATCGCCGTTTAGCCTTGACATCCATGCCGGATGCCATTTCCCTACCGGGCAAAACGATCGCACCGAATCGCATCTGGTCTTTCGCAGCATTTCGATCGCCCGGTCGATAATCCCCTGCTTCGCGGATCGGAACATTTCCATAGAGAACAACCAGCCCGTCGGCTCGAAAACTTCCATCCGATTCCGCCGCGTCCATCGCATGAAGCATCGCATCCTGCACGCTGGCCGATGCCGTCGCCAATTCCGCGGGCCGGTCGATGACCTGAAAATTCCGCGACCGAGCGAGTTCCTTGATCTTCGGGCAATCGGTTGAGACCACGGTTCTGGTCAGCAGTCTCGATTGCCGTGCATGATCGAACGTATATTCAATCACCGGCCTCCCGCAGAGCGGCCGGAGATGTTTTCCCTTCAGCCCCTCGCTTCCCGCCCGGGCCAAAATGACTCCCAGAGATGTTCATGGTCGATGCCACTCCTTGCACGCGGCACAAACAGGATGCCGCTTCCATTCACCCGCAGCATGATCGCGCCGCAGCGCGCGGCATGCCGCCGGTCCAAATGCCCTTGATCGATTTCTCGCCGATGCGTCCCAAGCCTCTGCCGGCCGAGAAAATCCTGCTCGCAGGAAACGATGCGCCCATCGCAGAGCATCGTCAGTCGCTGCGCGATCCGGGCACACGCCCGCCGGCGTGGCGGCTCCATCTGCGCCAGCGAAACATCCGGAATCTGCCCGCCGAAATCTGTCGGCCCGGCGATCACCGCGCATCCGAGCACGCGCAGCCAGTGGTCGTACCACGCATCCATCTCGGCGAAATTCGCGGCCAGTTTGATGAATGTCGGAACCACCAGCGGCGTGCCGCGGCCGATTCGCCTGCCGCCGTCGAATCAAGCCGCGTCAGGTTCGCCATGACCGTCTTGAATCCATCGACGCCCATGATCGCCTGATAAGTTGGTGGGCAAATCGCCGGAAAATTCACGGACACAATATCCATCGGCAAATCCGCCAGCCGTTCGATCGCGTCCGCTTCGATTCCGAGCAGATCGGTTTCGATCGAGATCGCCCCAATGCCGGCCCGCTGCGCCTCGATCAACGATCGCGAAAAATTCGGGATGCAGCAGCGGATCGCCGACGCCGCCGAGAACAATCGCGGACATCGTCCGCCACCGCTAATTCCGTCAAACAGCGATTTGCGCTGTTTCGAGCGTCAGATCGGACCGATCGAATTTAATATGCGACGAACGGCGAATAAATCGGCTTGGTCGCCCGGCGGGTGGTCAATTCCAATACCACATCGCGCGGCAGTGTCGATCGTCTCCGGAGACGCATCAAGAAAGCGAACGCAATTGCTCCGCCTCCGTGGAAATCAATTGCCCATTCAGATGTATGGTTGCGTTAGCGATCCGATCGATTTGCCGCTCAGAATCCAGCGTGAACCGGTGAGTTGTCCGCGCCAGTGGCGTCACAATCGGCGCACAGGACGGCTGGAGATCGGATCGTGAACCGGCAGATCCGGGCGATAGCAGAGCAGAGTTCCAGGATGCGCTCCGCCGACCGCAAGCTGCTCGAACAGCGTCTTCCGCAGCAAAGCACCGCTCAAACCAGGCGCTGCCTGCGAAAAACAGAGATCAATCTCCGGCCGCGACTCGGCATGCTCGATCAATCCATCGATCAGATCCGGATCGACCAGACCGGCCGACGGATCGACCAGCAGCACCGCATCCGCATCCGGTCTTCTCGAGGATTTCTGCGACCGATGGCCCATGAAATCCGCGGTCAAACTCGCACGTCCCAAGCAATCCACCGCGCCAGCCATCCGCCCAGCGCCGGGCCGCGGCCACGCCTCAAGATGAGGGACGGAAATCCGCGCCGATCGTGCGACAGTATTCGACATTCATTTCCTCTGCAATCGGCGCAACCGCCTCCGCCTGATCTTCCCAGCAGATCACGGTCGATTGCGACACCCGCTGGCATCGCCCGAGCCGAAACAGCGTCCACGCCAGCGGCGCTTCGCCGCGAAATCGCGGGTGGCGCTGTTCGGGCTCCCCGCCGGTTCGTGCAGCATCGATAGGACGGCGGCGACTTTCACGCCGCCTCCTTCCGCGCGGACCGATTGCCGTTCGAGTTCTTCTGCGACTTCGGTCCATCACTTCGATGAACAATTCCGCGGCGCGACGATCGACGGCGCGAACATTTTCCATGTCCCGCTCCACCTGCCATTTCTGGCGTTCGATTCCTTCCAGCCGCGCCGCCGCCAGAAGCCGGTCGCGCTCGAATCGTTTCAATTCCGTCTGCTGCGAAAACTGCATCACCTGGTCATACGTCCGGCCGAACGCATCCATCTTCGCCCGCAAGCTCGTCCATTCGCGCGATCAGCGCGATTCACCCGGCGTTGGTCCGATAGATGATCCGCGAATTTCCTCCAGCAGCGGCAACGTTTCCCGGCTGATTCGCTCGATCTCTCCCGCCTCCTTCTTCCGTCAGCAAAATGCTCTCCCGGCAATGTCCGAGAAGATCCCAGCGCAGCTCCGGAACATCCGAATCAATTTCCGGCAACGGAGTCTGACAATACTTCGCGATCGCATCCGCCAGCGGCATGACGGCTCCGACCCGCGCTTCATCGCTCCGCCTTCGGTGGCGTCGATGATTTCGAGCTTTGCATTTGCCGAAATCCCGCTCGAATTGCAGGAGATAGGTGAAGAGCCGCTCCTCGGTGTACATCGGCCGGCCCTGATAGTCGGGAATTTTCCGCAGGATCGGCCGGTCGCGGACGATCTGCTCCCACTGCTTCATCTCCAGCGTGCAGAATCGCCCCAGCTCCGGCCGCCAGACATCCTCGTAGCTCGTGCCCGGCGTGTAGCAGAGCCCATCGCTGAACCCCAAATCCTGGCCGATGAAAATGATCGGATCGCAGCCGAGATGTTCCGCCAGATAAAACGCCAGATGCGCCACCGTCGCGCCGCTGGTCAGCGCACGGCTTGTTCGACCTTCATTTCGCGCAGCAGACCCTCGGCGAAATCGTTGCCGATCAGATGTCACCGGCCCGGTCATCATCTCCAACACGCGCGGCGTCGCCTTTGGCTCGGCCACCAATTCAGTCCGAATCTTCGCTGGCAGCTTCTCGAAAAATCGCGTGCAGATTTCGTGGTAATCCAGCGACGTCACAAAATGCGGCTCGCATCCCATCTCCAGCAGCGGCTGCAGCGTCGTCTGCACCGCGATCAGCACGGCGTTGTCATTCAAATCTTTTAAGCAGATGTTTATTTTTCCGCAGCGACGGACCCGGCCGAAACAATCACCGCCGGGCGAGCCGCGATATCGCCCAGCGAGGCCTTGATCCCGCCGGCGGCAGCATACCAGCCGATGTTCCTGGCGATGTTGCGCGCGGTCTGCTCGCTGTTGAACAGCAGCGTGTTCATGTTCGTCCGGCAGAACGAGGCGAATTCGCCCAGCCAGATGCGCACCTGCTTGATAAAACTGCATCATGCAACTGCACGCTCGGCCCATGCTCGAACGGTTTCAGTGCCGACGGAAATCAGGGCCGTATGCGGCGTCAGCCGGCGGAAAAGAGCCGACTTTCCAGTTCCCAGAACCACAGCAGCCGATGGCTGCGCGATCATCTTCGAAATATCGCGGCTCTCCAGCGCCGCGCGGATCATTCGAATGTCCGGCTCGAAGATGCAGAAGATCGCCTCGTCGCTCGCCTTTTCGAACATCAGTTCCAGGTGATACCCCAGCCCCAGGCCCAGCACATAAAACGTCAGTCTTCTGTTCGAACGCGATCGGATTCGATCAGCCGCTCGGCTTCCTTGACCGGCTCATATCGGCTGTGGAGATACGCGCTCCGTGCCGTCGGTCGTTCGCACCGCAAACGGTCGGGCCAGCCCGATTTTGATTGCTCAAGGACGTATCCCTCGGCTTCAAGTGCAGTTTCAACGCCTTCGGCAACCTTGGCTCGGTCGCCCAAAGGGCGGCGAGATTGGAAAGCAGGGGGGCATCCGCCGGGAGAATGAATCCGCTGGGATGGATCGGTCCGCGCTGATCATTGCTGGTCGCTTGCGATCCGCCTATGCTGGTTATCTGGACGCTCGGGGCGAACAAAACGGCGGATTCTGAGCCTATTTATCGGACGTTCGGCCCCGAAACATTGAATCAATCTGTCTTTCATGAACGAATTACTCTTTCACTCCTCCTGGTGGCTTCTGGCGTCGTCGTGGCGGGGGGAATCGCTCTTTTCCTGTCGCGGGAAACCGCCGGCTGGATAAGAATACTCCAGCGCATCGGCATGGCCATGATCGCGCTTGCCGGTGATTCTGTGGCTCCCTGCGGTTCTTCTTTCCCACCGCCCGCGAGAAAGATGGAAAAGCGCATCCCGGGCAATCGTCCAAGGCCGTCGATCATCAGCGATTGGAACGCAGCTGAAGTCGCTGCTGGATCCGGATACCGTCGTCGTGTTCAAATCCCGCGACGTCATCGTGGCGGGCCGGGATCGGGATCGTCGCTCGCGCGTCAAGGAGAGCCGTCGATCGTATACGTCAAATCGGTCTCGGTCATCGGCATCGAAAGCGAGCAGACCGAAACGCTTATCACAGTTCCCTGGAACTCTACAGCGTGCAGGATGCCACGCGGGCCGCCCCATCACCAGCACCTGGCAGATGGATTACGAGCAATCGGGCGATCAATGGATTTTGGAAAAGATCACGCTGCTGCGCGATCGGCAAGAACGCTTCCGAGGATTACAACCCTTCTGAAATCCGCTCCACTTTTTGCCAGCCCATTTCGCCAGCAGCGACATGATCCGTCAGATCAAATTGCAATGGCGTGATCGTGATATATCCGTCGCGAAGCGCGGCCACGTCGGTGTCATCATCCGTCGGTGCCGAGGTAAAAACGCTGCTGTTCCAGAAATAGTCGCGCCCGCGCGGGTCCTGCCGGCGTTCATAGGTGTCCGTCCAGGGCCGCGTGCATTGCCGGACGATTTTTACCCCGGCGGCGACTCGCTCGGCTTCAGGCTCGGGATGTTGACGGTGGCGACTTGCCCCGGCTGAAGCCCGCTTGCCAGAATCTGCTGGATCGTTTGCCGCGCCAGTTTCGCGGCTCGCTTATAATTCGGGTCGATCTCCCCGCCGCAGATGCAGCGAAACCGCGACGCTCGGCAAACCGAGAAACGCCGCCTCGATCGCCGCCGCGACGGTTCCGCTGTAAATCACATTGATTCCGACATTGGCCCCGCTGTTGATTCCGCTGACGACCAGATCCGGCGGGCGCGGCAAGAAATGCGAAATCGCCAGCTTCACGCAATCGGCGGGCCGGCCTTCCACGGCGCACTGCCGGTGAAAGCGTCCGCAATTTCACCTGGCGTCGTCAGCAGCGGCGTCGACAGGGTGATGCCATGGCCTGTCGCGCTTTGCACCGAAGCGGGCGCAACCACCTGCACATCGCCGAGTTCGAGCAGTTCGTGATAAAGCGCCACCAGCCCCGGGGCGGAGATTCCATCGTCATTGGTCAAGAGGATCAGCATGTGCCGGGAGTATAATGGATAGCATGATTCGTCTCACGCGAGAGCAAGTTCGCCGGATCGATCGGCTCGCGGTCGAGCGATATCACATCCCCGGCGTGGTGCTGATGGAAAACGCCGCCATCGCCGCGGCGAACGTGGCGGTGGAGATGATTCAGCCCGGCAGACAGGGCGCAGTGCTGATTCTCTGCGGCGGCGGAAACAATGGCGGCGATGGCTTGGCCGTCGCCCGGCATCTGCATAATCGCGGATATGATGTTCGGATTCTCCTCACAACCGATCCGGCGAAATATGCCGGCGAAGCCAAAACCAACTGGGATATTTGCCAGGCGATGAAGCTGCCCGTCGGCCAACGCGACGGCCGGAGGCGATCGCCGGAAGCGGGCCGGCTCTGATCGTCGATGCGATTTTCGGCACCGGGCTGACCCAGCCGCCGCGCGCCGCCGTTTGCGGATCTCGTCGCCGCGATTGAAAAGATGCGGCGCCCGTCCTGGCGATCGATATCCCCAGCGGCCTGGATTGCGATACCGGCCGCCCGCTCGGCCCGGCCTGCGTCAAAGCCGCGACGCGCACGATCACATTCGTCGCGGAGAAAATCGGCTTTGACCAGCCGGAGGCGCGGAAATATCTTGGTAGGTATCGGTCGGCGACATTGGCTGCCCGCGTGAATTGGTCATGGAGGCCGCCCGTTCCGCGTAGGATGAATCTCCATGACGAAGCTTAGCGTCAATGTGAATAAAATCGCCACGCTGCGAAACACGCGCGCCGATCGGCATTCCCAGCGTCGTGCATGCGGCGCGGATGTGCCTGGACGCGGGGGCACACGGCATCACCGTTCATCCGCGGCCCGATCAACGCCATATCCGGCCGGCCGATGTGGCCGATCTGGCCGAATTGCTGAAAAGTTATCCCAAGGCTGAATTCAACATCGAGGGCAATCCTTTTCACGAACTACATGCAATACGCCGAGCGATTCCGCCCGACGCAATGCACGCTGGTGCCGGATTCGCCGGAGGCTTCCACGAGCGATCATGGCTGGGATCTGACGCACGATGCGGATCGCCTGAAGCCGGTCATCGATGAACTGAAATCCCTTGGCTGCCGGGTCGCGTTTTCATGGATCCGCATCCCGAATCGATGGATCTGGCCGCGAAGTTGGGCATCGATCGGATTGAGTTGTATACCGCGCCTACGCCGAAGATTTTGCAACAGCGAAAAGCCCGACGCCGCCGAGCCTTACGCCGCCGCCGCCCGCCGGGCCAGCGAACTTGGCCTTGGCGTGAATGCCGGGCATGATTTGAATTTGAAAAATCTTCGGCCCGTTTCTTGCGAGCCGTGCCGAATGTGCTGGAAGTTTCGATCGGCCACGCCCTGATCGCCGATGCGCTGGAATTTGGCTTGTCCGAAACGGTCAGCGCAAGTATCTTGCGGCGGTGCGACTTCGCGGGTTCCTTTTAGCCCCGTGTTGTCCAACCCGCTCCACTGACCTAGAATCGCTTTGCTATGAATATCCAAGGCGCAATGACGGCTATGGTTACTCCCTTCCGCGAAGGGAAGGTCGACGAGCACCGCCTGCGCGAGCAGGTGGAATTCCAGATCAAGAACGGAATCGACGGCCTGGTGCCGGTCGGCACCACCGGCGAATCGCCGACGCTCGATTTCAAGGAACATGGCCGCGTGATCGAACTGACCGTGCAATTTGCCGCCGGCCGGGTTCCGGTCATCGCCGGCACCGGCGCCAATGCCACCACCGAAGCGCTGGAACTGCACCAGATCGCCAAGAAGGCCGGCGCACCGGCCTGTTTGTCGGTGAATCCGTATTACAACAAGCCCACGCAGGAAGGGCTGTATCGGCATTTCATGACGCTGGCCGACCGCGTCGATCTGCCGATCGTGCTGTACAACATTCCCGGCCGCACCGGCATCACGATGTCCCCGCAAACCGTCGCCCGGCTGGCCAAGCACCGGAATATCGTCGCCATCAAGGAAGCCACCGGCGATCTGAACATCGCCAGCGAAATTCGCGCGCTGTGCGACATCACCATCATCAGCGGCGACGATTCGCTGACGGTTCCGCTCATGTCCATCGGCGGCCGCGGCGTCATCAGCGTTCTCTCCAACGTCATTCCCGGCACAGATCAAATCGCTCACGAAATTGTGCCAGGCGAATCAATACGATCAGGCCGCGGCACTTGCATCGCAAGCTGTTTCCGCTGATGCGGGCGATGTTCCTGGATGGCAATCCGGTCGGGATCAAGCACGCCATGAAAGTCGGCGGGGCTGGATACCGGCGAACTTCGACTTCCCGCTCTGGGAAGCCAGCGACGGCACCAAAAAGCAGATCGAGCAGTGCATGAAGAGGTATGTCGTGCCACGCCGATGCGTCCGGTTGCTATGATTCGCGGTGCCGCATGACCCATCTGTGCGTTCCCATTTTCGTAACGGAACTGCCGACAGGCCCGGCGGGACATCGCCGCCGCTGCTGGCCGCCGGCGCGGATCTGGTCGAGCTGCGGATCGACAAGCTCCGGGACATCAACATCCTGAGGCTGGTGCTGGAAGACAATATCCTGTACCAGCCATCGTTACGTGCCGCTCGAAATGGGAAGGCGGATTTTCCGATCGAACGATGCCGAGCGATCGGCCTTGCGATCCGCAATTGGCGGCGGCGCACATATGCGTCGATCTCGAATTGAACGCGCGTCCAGGGATGAATCAGCTTGCCCGCCGACATTCAATCCGACAAGGCTCATCCTCAGCTTCCACGATTTCTCGGCGAAAGCCGGACGAATCTTGCACAGATCATCGAGCAAATGCGATCGGCATCTCGGCGGCACGTGAACAAAATCGTCTGGAAGGCGGCGAAATATCCTGCGACAATCTCGACGCCTTCGAAACTCCTGAAAACTCCAACACGCCCAACGATTGCCCTCTGCATGGGCGAAGCGGGTCTGATCAGCCGGGTGCTGGCGAAAAAATTCGGCGCATTCCTGACCTTCGCATCGCTGGATGCCGAATCGGCGACCGCGCCGGGCCAGGTGACGATCGCCGATATGAAAAATCTCTATCGCTGGGACGCGATCAGCCCGAGCACCAAAGTTTTCGGCGTCGTCGCCCATCCCGGTTCGGCATTCGATGTCGCCGGCGATTCATAACGCGGCGTTCACGGAAGTTGGATTCGACGGCATTTATCTGCCGATGCTCGTCGAGCCGGATTATGAGAGCTTCAAATCGTTCATTGACGATTTCCAGCACTTCGACGGGATGAATCTTCTCGGGCCTGTCGGTGACGATCCCGCATAAGGAGAACGCGCTGCGATATCTGAAGGAAACTGGGTCCGAAATCGAAGAACTGGGCGAGCGCATCGGCGCGATCAATACGATTTCGATCGAGCGTCGCCGGAAAGCTCAGCGGGAAGAACACCGATTATGCGGCGATTCTCGACAGCATCACCGAAGCGCTGAGAATCGGCCGCGATCAACTGAACGATCTGCGCGTCGCCGTTCTCGGCGCCGGCGGCACAGGCCGGGCGGCGGTCGCGGCGCTGCGCATTACGGCGCGACCGTTATCGTTTCCAATCGAACCGGCGAGACCGCGCAAAGCGTTGGCCGATGAATTCAACGGCGCGGAAATCTCGGCGATGTCGCTGGACGATCTTTGCCGCCGATTCTGCGATGTCTTCATCAACACCACATCCGTCGGCATGTATCCGAAGATCGATGAGAATCCGCTGGGCGATCGTCAAGCCGCCATTTTCGGCGAAGACGCTTGTCTTCGACACGATTTATAATCCGATGAAAACGCGATTGCTGGCCCAAGCGGAGGCACAGCGGCGCGAAAACGATCGGCGGCGTGGAAATGTTCGTCCGCCAGGCCGCGGCGCAATTTGAAACCTGGACGGGACAAACCCGCGCCCAGCGGTATGCCAAGTCATTGCCGACCGGCTCGGTCATCATCGCGCAGCATCTCACGCCGTCTTCGCCGCGATCGGGATCACGACAATGCTTTTCGGCGATGTCGGACATTCCTGTTGGCAGACGCCGCAGCCGATGCAGCCCAGGGGATTCACCGCGACGCTGGCCGGCTTTCAATTCGATGGCGGCGGATCCGAGCGGGCATTTGTCGACGCAGATCGTGCAGGATTCGCCGCTGGTGCGGAGGCAACGTGGAGGAATGCCAGACGGCCGTGCCCATGTCGATGTCATTGATCGATGTGGGGAGCAATGCGCCCGCTCGGGCAGACGGACATACATTTCAAACCGGTGCAAACAACGCAGGCGGATGTGTCGGCATCGATATACGGCACGCCGCCGGCCTTGGTGGGATCGAGCTTGATCGCTTTGCACCGGGACAGGCGGCGACGCAATCGCCATTGCGCTGGCAAGTTTGGAGAAATTTCGCTTCGGGCAGCGAGCCGGGCGGCGCAGCCAGACTTCGGGCCGCATCCGCCGGCGGCTGATCGAGCTTGCCAAGCTCGTGAGCCATCCGCTCCAGCGGTTTGGCCGCCGATGCCAGAGGACGCAAGCAATTCCGACAATCCCAAGCCGGAAAAATCGCCGCCGATCCACGGGCTTTTCTTCGTCCAGTGCCATGTTCGTCTTTACGGCCAGCGCGGAATCAGCAGATTTCGCCCATCAACAACCGCCGCGATATCCAAAACATCCAGCCGAGCGGCAAAATCGATGTCCGCTTTCAGTCCAGCCTTTGTTACATTTCGCCCACCCTGGCAATCCCGCAAAGCACCGGCAGATCATTTCGGCAGGCGAGAAACAGCCGATGAGCTATCCGCCGCCGTATCATTGGCCAAGCTATATTTTCCACTTTGGAGCAGATGGTCGCAAACCGCGCCGGCCCCAATCGTATCTTCCATCGATATTTCGCCATTGGTTCCCGATCCCAGCAGCAGCACCGCTCGATTCGCCGAAGCTGCTGTCCTTGCCGCTGATTTGGCATTCACCAGCGCCCCGGCGAACAGCGCCGCCGCCGATCGGGCCGCATTTAGCGCCTTGGTCCCGTTGGTGGTGGCCAGCAATACATCCCGGCCCGCGTGCTCGGGCGTAAACTGACCCGGGCTGTTTCCCATATCGACACCCGGCACCGGCAGGGCGTTCAATTCCCCGCAAAGAATGGCTTCCGGCGTCGCTACTTTTGCACTCTTCGCTTCTGCCAAATCAGCAAACGCCCGCACGCTCCGAACGCCCGCCGCCAGTGCGGCAATGATCGTCGTCGTCGCCCGCAGTACGTCGAAGACGACAACGGTTCTTTCCGCCAGCGGCGAATCCCCCAGATATTTCGGCATCAAAACCACTTCAATATCCATCATCACATCTCACTTTTTTCGCATATCCTCTTTCCGCGACATTACCGATACCATAGCACCCCTGCAAAGGAGATCAGATGCCCAGTCGAATTTGTGTCATCGACATTCCCGGCTTGTCCCGCCACCTGCTCAAGGAAATTCCCAGGACTTCGGCGCTCGCCCTCTGGCTATCCAAGCAGCGAATCGTCGAATTAACTCCGAGCTTTCCGGCTGTCACCTGTTCGGTTCAGGCGACACTAACCACCGGCGTAAACCCGGATAAGCACGGCATCATCGCCAACGGCCTGCCAACGTTTCTGTCGGCCGACGACCAGGCCCTCGTCGATTCCAGCAACTTCGCCGACTACCGCCGGCAAATCAGTTTCTGGGAGCAGTCGAATCAATTCCTGGATGCCCCGCGTTTTTGGCAGGATTCGACCGGCAAGAGCCGCTGGAAAACAGCCCTGCTATTTTTTCAAAATTCCATGCCCGGCTTCGCTGGTTCGCCCCGTCCGGCCGCGGACATCGTACTTACTCCAAAGCCCGATCACGGCCCTGATGGCAAACTCACAAGTCTCTGCTGGTCGCAGCCTGCCGACCTTGTGCCTCGTCTCTTCAAGGAACTCGGCCCATTTCCGCTGATGAATTATTGGGGCCCGATGGCCGGACTTCCATCAACCCAATGGATCGCCCGCGCCGCATCCATCGTCTGGCGCGAGCATCATCCCGAGCTTCAATGGGTCTATATCCCGCATCTCGATTACGACCTGCAGAAATTTGGCCCAGGTTCTCCACAGGCGGCATCGGCCGTCCGCGATATGGCTACGGCCATCGAGCCTTTAATCGCCGAAGTTCTGGGCAGTGGCGGAAAAATCGTTCTGCTGAGCGAATATGCCATGCAGGATGTGAATGCTTTTGTGCAGTCGAATGTGATCCTCGAACAAAATGGATTGCTGATCACACGTAAAACACCTGATGGCACGTTAATCGACATCGATCGATCAACCGCCTTCGCCATGGTCGATCACCAGATTGCGCATATCTACGTCAAACAGCCGGAACATATCGAGGCCGTTGCGAAGACGCTCCATGTCGCCAATGTACATTCGATCCTGCGGCGGTCCGTGGCCGGTATTCACCATCGCCGAGCCGGCGATTTGATCCTGCTCGCTCAGCCGAATGCATGGTTTGATTATCGCTGGTGGCCAGATCCCGCTGATGCTCCAGCCTTTGCCAAAACGGTAGATATTCACCGCAAGCCCGGCTACGACCCAACGGAACTGTTTTGGGATCGAACGACGAACGGTACATCGCAAGATCTGTCACTGGTCAAAGGAAGTCACGGCCTGGCATCGCCTGGCGAAGCAGTCTTGATCGGTGATTTTCCGGATCAGGATGGACCCATTCCCGCTGCCGAAGTCGCCGCGCTTCTTTCCGCGACATTGGACGCGCAATAATGGCCGAGGGGCCAACCCGCGACACGCGCTCCGCTTCCCCGTAAAATCTTGGTCAGCTCCGCAATGTTCAAATGGCTCCGCAATCTCCGCATCTCCCTGGCCGCCAAATGCCAGATCCTTTTCGGCGCGGCCGTTGTGCTGATCATCGGCGCCGCTCTCTACGTACCTTGGAAGCGAATGGACGGCCTGATCCAGATGGTCAATCTCCAGACCGCGCAAGGACTCGCCTCGCAAGCCAAGATCGAACATATCGTACGCGAGCGCAGAATCGCACTCACCTGATTCCACCACGCGTCCTGCCCAGAACGAAGAATTCCTGATGGCGTCAGCCGGCTACTTCGCTCCGCGCCTTATTCCGATTAGTCCGCCAAAATCGATGCCAATTGGCCACTTTGAAGCGACGGCATTGGGCTATTTCTGGACCCATCCTGCTGAGTCCACTTATGCGCGAACGTATCGCCTGAATGATGTCGATCGCTATCGCCTTGCGATGCCGCTCTATGCTGCCGACCAGACCGCCTGCCTGCAATGCCACGGCGGCAATCAGCAAGCGACAGCCGGCACACAGCCGTCAGCCGATGCTTCCACCGCGATTCCGATTGCCAGGAAGCTTCTTGGCATTGTCGTCACCGATATTCCGTCACAGGTGAATGAGAATCAGATGTTTCTCAACCGGGCTTTCATCCTGCTTGCCGGCGTTATTGCCGGAACACTCGCGACGGGTGTTCTCTACATCATCATCACCCGCCTGATTCTCCAGCCTGTGCGAATTCTGCAGGAAACCGCTGAAAAAGTCAGCGAGGGAGATCTCAATATCCGCTCCGATATCAGCACCGGCGACGAATTCGAGCAGCTCTCCGATACGTTCAACATCATGCTTGCCAACCTGAAGTTCAGCGACGAGCAGCTTCGCTCCACCAACAAAGGGCTTGATCTAAAGCTTGGTCAGCTTGCAGAAACCAATGTCGCCCTCTACGAATCCAACCGCCTCAAGAGCGAATTTCTCGCCAACGTCAGCCATGAGCTGCGCACGCCGCTGAATTCGATTCTCGGCTTTGCCGATCTGCTTCGCGAAAGCGTGCGTGAAAACGCTGATCCTAAAGCCGTGCGTTATGTTCAGAACATTCTCACCAGTGGCAAAAATCTGCTCGAGTTGATCAACGATCTTCTCGATCTGGCGAAGATCGAAGCAGGGCGGATGGAAATTCGCTCCGAGCCGCTTCCGCTGGCCGATCTTTTTGAAGGTTTGATTAATCTGCTGAAACCCCTGGCCGAAGCGAAGGAACTGACGATCATCTCCTCCGTCGCCTCCGACGTGCCGATCCTTCATACCGACCCGGCCAAGCTTCAGCAGGTGCTGTACAACCTGCTCTCCAACGGCATCAAATTTTCTCCGGTGGCCGGTCGCATCGATCTCACGGCTCAAACCGAGGATGCCGAGCACGTGCGCATCACTGTCAAAGATCAGGGCCCCGGCATCGAAAGCGAAAAACAGGAAGTGATCTTCGAGAAATTCCGCCAGATCGACGGCTCGGTCACCCGCGAACACAGCGGCACCGGTTTAGGCCTGGCGATCTCCCGCGAGCTCGTCGCGCTCCTCGGCGGTACGATTGGCGTACATAGCGTTCAAGGCCAGGGGGCAACGTTCTGGGTCATCCTGCCGTTGAAAACGCAGCCCGGCCAGCGTGATCTTCGCGAGAAGCTGGTTCTTTCGTAACGCTATCCCCGGGCCACGCGAATCAGTCCGATGATCAGAATGACACAGCCGAGGAGGGCCAATTGTCCTCCGCTATGTGTTCCCCTCATCACAAAGCTCCCGGTTAGCCCACTCACAATGAAGATGATGCCAATGATGATGGAAAGGATTCCGCGCACTGGCGCAGATTCTACCTATCCGCAACAAAAAAAAACAAACAATCGTTCTATCTCACGGCCACGAGCGTTGCGCGAACATCCCGGCCCGGTTGAATCTGATCGATCCGCACATCCAGTAATACGGGGATCGCCACCGGCGAAATCGATAGCACACGCTGAAGGTGATCCTGTCCATTCGCCGACATCGTCAGCATAACGCAATCATTATCCTGATCGAAAACGGCACAGTTCTTACCATCAATGATTGGCGAGCGGCAACTGACCGGAATCGTCACCGCCTTTCCAACAAAAGCATCTTTCAAAGCCTTGGCGATGGTGGGGCGGTCGGCATCGGAAATCGTCCGAGCATTTTCCAGCTTGTGAACGAAGTCGATCGATTGAATCGATCCGCCGGCTTCCAGGCCAAGGGCAGAGCGCATCCGTATCCAGATCAGCCACCGGCTTATCCGCCCACGACGCCAGCGGTCCATCGTGCGGTGGATCAAAAAAATCATCATCGATTTTGATCCCCCAATCCTGCGCGGATTTGTTCGTCCATTGCCCCAGCCCGGTGCCAATCGCCCCTTTGCGCCATTCCTTGAACCGATTTCCAGTGATCGTCAGAAAGCGGAGATGATAATTATCCCGGTCCGGCATGTTCCGCAGCTCGATGCCGTAGCCATCATCCACCAGTATATTGCCGGTGACGGAGATGTGTTCGCTCTCCGCCAGCAGAATTCCCGCCGCCGGTGTTGCTGTAAATGATGTTGTTTGTGACGACTCCGGGACCCGGATTGATCTCGAGACAAATGCCGCTGCCCTGCCAGTCGGCGTCGAAGCCGTGGTTGCCGTAAAAGGTCGAATCCATGATCGAATAATCGCGATTGTCGATATCGAGCCAAAGCCCTGGCCCGGTGTTTTCATAGCTGGTATGCCGAATGACGCGAAGATGATTGTGTTCGGCAGAATTTCCCGCCGCCCCCTTCCCAGTCCGGCGGAAATCCTTTCCAGTTATTTCCGCGAACGATGCAATCCTGAATGGTGTTATTATTGCCGCCGACCGCTGATGCCGCAGAATCCGTTGTATTGCAGCGGTGCAATGATCGACGAGAATGTTGTCGCCATTGAGGCTCATCCCCCCGGCGTTGTTTACTTCGACCGTGCAATTATCCGCATGCCAGCCGGTGCCCAGAATCACGCCGCCGCGCTGGGCGAAATTCGCCGCATTGCGAAAAACCAGATCCGCGAAGTGCGATATTCCGCGCATCGGAAAACACATTCCATCCTTCTCCATCGGCGAAATCAGATATCGAGCGAACGCTTCCCTCGATTTGCGATGTCCGCGGATCGATTCCGCCCGGCAGCCAAACCGTCAGCGTGTGAAATTCCCAATCAACGAAAAAACTCCCCGGCGTCAGATCATCCGCCTTCATCACCTGGCGAAGCGGATGCGATTCCCAAAGAACCTGCTCCGCACATCCCGACCGGCGGCGGCGCGCCATGATCGCGCACGGGCGATCCATCGGCATTGTGATCGATGATGAAATCGTACGGCCAATCGGTGATATATTGCCCCGCATGATCCGAAACTGACGTCCAGATCGTTAGCGGATCGGCTCCGGTGATTATCGCCGTTCCCGCCTTCTCGGCCTCGAAAGTGATTGGCTTATCTTGCTGGCCCGAATGTGCAAACGCGACCCTTTCCCGATAAACGCCGGGGGCGATCAGAACCATGTCCCCCGCCCGCGCCATCCCGCTGCGTGGGAAATCGTTAGAAATGGATGGTCGGCATCGCCTGCGGCAGAGTCGTCGCCGGTGGGACTCACATGATAAATCGCAGCATCGCCATGCAAGAGTCAGCGCAATCGAGACAAATCGCTGACGCCCGAGGATCGCAAAGCCAGACGTCAATCCATGATCGCATCTAGGTTCATTGCAAATTGCATTAGACCTTGCTAACGTTATAGCCGCCGATCCAGCAAACGATATTGAATCGCTTCCGCCAGATGATGCTGCTGAATATCCGCTGCCTGTTCCAAATCCGCAATCGTTCGCGCCACGCGCCGGACCTTGTCATACGCCCGCGCACTCAGTCCCAGTTCATTCATCGCCTGCCTCATCAAAAGCAGACATGGCTCGCTTAAATCACATCACGATTTAAGTTGCTTCGAGGTCATGTGGCGCGTTGATCGTCGCATCGCCGAATCGCTTTTGCTGGATTTCGCCGGGCGGCCAGAACGCGCTGGCGCATGGTCTGGCTGTCGGTGCCGCGGTTCTTGCCAGTCAGTTCCGGATAGGGGACCGCCGGCACTTCGACGTGAATATCGATTCGATCCAGTAGCGGGCCGCTCAGTTTGTCCAGATATCGATCGCGAGCCCGTGGATTCTCCGAGGCGAACCCTCGTGCCGTTGGATTCATCGCGGCAACCAGCATAAAGCGCGCCGGGAATTTCATCGAGCCATGCACGCGGGCGACCGTTACTTCCCCGCTTTCCAGCGGCTGGCGAAGCGTTTCCAGCACATATCGGCTGAACTCCGGCAATTCATCGAGAAACAAAATCCCATGATGCGCCAGCGAAACTTCCCCCGGCCGCGGAACCGTGCCGCCGCCCACCAGCGCCTGGGCCGTCGCCGAATGGTGCGGCGTGCGCACGGGCCGCTGATCCATCAGCGCCACGCCGTCCGGAAGCAATCCCATCGCCGAATAAATTCGCGTTGTTTCCAGCGATTCGCTGCGGCTCAGCGGCGGAAGAACGCCTGCCATCCGCTGCGCCAGCATCGTCTTGCCAGTCCCCGGCGGGCCGATCATCAATAAATTATGACCGCCTGCCGCTGCGACCGTGATCGCCCGCTTCACCGCTTCCTGTCCCGCGCACATCCGCGAAATCCAGTTCCGCCGATTGCGACGGACGCCGTGTATTTGCTCGCCATCCAGTTCGAACGGCTCCAGCGGCAATCTCTCATTCAAAAACGAAACCGCCTGCGACAGTTGGCTGACCGGATAAACTTCGATCCCCTCCACGACTGCCGCCTCGCGCGCATTCTCCGCCGGAAGAATCACGCCGCGCATCTTGCGCTTCCTTGGCCAGCAGCGCCAGAGACAAGCGCCCCTTTGATCTTTCGCACGCGGCCATCGAGGGCCAATTCGCCGGCGATCAGAAATTGCTTATGAACATCGGTTTCAATCGACCCGCTCGCCCGAAGAAGCCCAATGGCCATCGGCAGATCGAGGCTCGGCCCTTCCTTCTTCACATCCGCCGGCGCGAGATTGATCAGCAGCGCATGGCCCGGAAATGGAAATCCGCCGTTGATCATCGCACGGCGAACGCGCTCGATCGATTCTTTGACCGCAGCTTGCGCGAGGCCGACGATTGTCGTTTTGGCCAAGCCGCGCTGGCTGACATCGACCTCCACTTCGCAGAGGATCGCGTCGATGCCGGTCAAGACGTAGGAATGGACTGTGGCGAGCACGCAAGGATACTACCGTCGCGACAGGGACAACCGCAAAGACAATCGGTTTACCAACTCAGGCGCTGCGGCGAGTTCTGGTCCGAGGCGGCGCTGGAATCGATTCGCGCAATCCAAGAATCAAGCCATCAAGGGAGAGATCCAGGTCCAAATCCGGCCAGTGAAATCCCTTGCCGGGCCCGATCATGATCCACTTTGCGCGTTGGGAGGGTGCTGCTGCCAGAAGGCTGGGATAAAGTCGTAGCGGTATGTGTATCTCGCGGCCGTCGCGGAAAACGACAATGAGCCGATTGGCTTCAAATCGCAGGCCTTTGGCGCGATTAGTGGGTGTTTTGATTGTGCCAATGCTCATGCCAACTCCTAAGAATCTCTTCCGCATATTGTATCAAAAGAGACCGCTGGACCGCGAGTTCCGACGTAGAGAAATTATCCGGATCGGTACATTTCAATTGCTGAATGTCCCAACTGCTGAAGCCCTTCGTTTGCCGAAATGAATGTGAGCTGGAAGTGGGTGGTCGTGTGAGAATACGAAAACACGATAGCCCTTCAGTTTTTGACGCGAGACACTGGAATTAGGTAGAAGGGTTGCCATAACGGATGTGTACGTGTTTTGCTTCTCTATTCGAACCGAATCGGCGCTGACGAAGCGCCATTCGGATTGAATAGCAAAAAAGTTTACCACATTAAAAGCCGGAAATATCCCCCGGCTCAGTCCGGTTCGCTGTATAATCCACTTCTCATTTAAACCAAAGGAGACCTCCATGATTCGTCCCCGAAAATTCGCTGCTCTTTTTGCCGCCCTGATTTGTTTCGCGTTCGTCGCTGTCGTTCATGCTGATGATGACATGATCGACAATCCCGCGTATCAATCCTGGGCCAAATTTAAAGTCGGCACCTGGGTGGAATATCAAACGGACAGCGAGGCGATGGGGAACAAGAACACCATCATCACAACGCAAACGCTAAAGACTCTTACTCCCGACACAGCCACCATTGTGATTCAGAGTTCAATGACGGTCGGCGGCAAAAAGATGGACATGCCGCCGCAGACGCAGGAAATTACCTCGAAGATCAAACGTCCCCCGGCTCCGCCGGCTGCCGGTGACGCTCCCAAGACCGAGCAGGGAACGGAAGACGTCCAGGTTGACGGCAAAACCTACTCCTGCAAATGGACGGAAGTGACAAGCGAGCAAAATGGGATGAAGACCACTTCCAAAACATGGAGCAGCGACGACGTGCCCGGATCAATCGTCAAAATTCAATCCAGCACGACAGGCTCGATGACAGCCACCAATACGATGGCGCTGGTGAAATGCCAGATCCAATAGCCTGGCGAGCGCTCGCGGATTATTTCTTTTTCGCGACGAAGCAGAGCTGCGCGATCGCATGCTGAAGGGTTTGATCGAGGTAACCGCAGTTGTAATTGAAGCCGGTGTCTTCCAGCGTGATGCGGACGCTTTCCAGCCCCAGCGCGGTCATCAGCGGGACCATGTCCTCGTTGGCATGAAAGTGATTGGGCCGCTGAACAAGCCGGCGTGAAATGAGCACCGAAAAACTCTGCTTATGGTCCGTATTGAACATCGACGGCCAGGTCATCTTTTCGTATAGAACGTATTCCGGGACCACAAAATAGAGAAACCCACCCGGCTTAACGATGCGCGCCCAGTGGTGCAGGGACGTCGGCACATCGCGCATATGCTCAAGACAATGGGAGGAGTAAACGAAATCAAGATCGCCGTCCGGCATGCCGGCCATCACCTGGGCGTCTCCATCGGGAACATCCCATGGCCGCACCGATCCGTTCTCAACCTTGAGGGGATCATTTCCGCAGCCGATGTCGATCCCCTTCCCGCGGAGAAAATTGTCAAAATCCCCGCGAGCCTTGCGAAAGGAATAACACTTTGCTGTTTCACGCATCCCTGAACTTTCGATGACGCACCCGACATGTCAAGCGTTTCATCCGGCAATCACCTTGAAGGATATAATTGGGGTGATAAGATCAGAGGTTCATACGGTGGCCGTAGCTCAGTTGGCAGAGCACAAGGTTGTGGTCCTTGGGGTCGCGGGTTCGAGCCCCGTCGGTCACCCTTATTCAAATAGCGTCGAATGTTGAACCAACATCTTGCCTGCGCGTAGTAAATCAATTCTGCAATTATTCCACTCTCGCTTCATTGGTCGAGATGACTGCGCCGCCTCTGGCATTGATGACATGATTAATGCCGCTGCCGGGCCGTCCGCCCAATCGAAGCGTGATCATGTGATGCATCATGATCCCGGGAGACGTTGGAGTTTCGATCGCAGTGTCGGCGATCACGGGGGCCGAAGTAGAAGACGCAATATACGCCGAGACCCCATGCTTCGTGCGTCGTCACCGCGTCGCCCACTTTGTATGAAGCGTATCCTCTGATGCCATCGTGCGACCAGGCGGCCTGGCTCGGCGGATCGTACGGCATCTCCGACTGGTAAAGATAGACTCGCCCTCCATTGCCGTTCCAAATCGTCTGATACCCCTGGCAATGTTCAACGAACAAGCCGTAAAGCGTGACGTCATTCCCATTCACGATCAAGCCGTTTTGATTTATGTTCGAGTTCCATCGCGCGCCTTTGCCATGATCCGCGCGCCAGAGCCAGAAATTGTCGCCGACGACATTATTGGAGTTGATGGTGACGAATGAGCTGGCCGTTCCGAGCGTTGCGCCGCCAGCCCTGCAAAAAATGTCGTAAAGAAAAATCGGATCGCTTGAATGGGACGCCAAATGGCCCGGCTCACCAACCTCCAGCAGCGTTGGTGAATCAACCGCTCCCGCATCGATAAGGAGGCCTCCCACTTTAATGCCGTCGACATCCGAGACAACCATCGCGGGATGTCCCCCGTCCGGCACGAGCGTCGGATATCCCAGGCCCAGAACCACAGTGTCCGGTCGTGACACGCGAATGCTGCTTAGCAGATGATAAATGCCGGGTGTAAACAGCAGATTCTTTCCAGCGTTCAATGCGGCATTGATGCTGTCGGCATTATCCCGGTCGGGGTGAGCCAGAAAAAATTGATCGATCGGAATTGCCTTTCCAGGAGTGGCCCCATGTTCCCAGGTGATCCCCTGCGTCCCGTTAGAATTGAGGCTCGGAACCATGACATAATAGTGTCCGCCGCCGTCAATAAAGAGATATGGCTTTTCAGCGATGATCGGCGTTTCCGGGACGACGGTGTACGGCTTAAGAGGCCAGGTTCCCTTGGGCGGATTGGTCGTGCCGACAAAAACCATGTTCCAGCCGCCACCGTCCCACCCTCCCCATTGGGTGTTTCTGGAAAGCCATTGTTGCTGCGATCCGGAATTGACCTGGCCTTCGATTTTGCAATCCGCCATAAAGCCGCCGCTGGACCATCCGCCGTCTGAAAGCCTCAAATTTCCCTTTACATGCATGCGGCGAAGGGCCGTTCCCTGCGAAACGGCCCAAACGTTCACGTTCTCATCTTGCGTTGGCGTTACAGAAATGTTTTCAGCAGATCTCCAGAAATTCACGGTGGCATTCCCCTTCCTCCAGGTTGCCTTGGACCGCACCGCGCCCGTGATGGAGACATCATCCGGCGATTGTCCGAGCCCCGCTACCTGCGTGTAGAAACCAACCTGAACGTCGAGATGGTAATGTCCCGGCTTGAAGAGATAGGCGTAACGATTGGAACTGAATTCTCGTCTCTCCTGAGTCGCGAAGACGGCATCCATCCGCTTCTGAATGGTTGTCATCGATGGATCGAATATCAGTACGTTCGGACCAAAATCCGGATCGGCTGCCTGACCCGAACCGCCAGAAGGGGTTGCCGCTGCAAAGGACAAAATACTTTGCATGGAAATGATAAGAACGGTGAGAAGCGAAACGACTGATTTCGAATTCATGGTTTTGTCTGGATGAAAATCTCGACTCCACAGCCGCATTGCGGGTCGCAAGTATACCTTCATCCCATAGTCTCAGCGCGCTTTTTGGCTCCGGCCGAATCACAGCAGTTCGAATTGAGATGCTAACCGCCGCGATGGCATGATCGCCGTAACAAGAAATATCGCCGCCACCATCATCATTGCCCAGGCAATCCCCGGATGCGTGGGCTGTGTGATTGACCAAGCCATGGGAGAAGTGCCATGATTGACTGTCAACATCTGATTTCCCAGCATCGTGCAGGCCAGGACTGTTTGCACGAACGGCAAGAGGCTCAATTCGGCCGACACCGCGATCAGACATGATCCGATCACCGCCGGCAAAACCGTATAGCGGGCGGCCATCTGCGTGAGCAGCAGGGGAAAAAGCGCCCACGGCGCGGCCAGGGCGGCGAGAAACCGAGGGTCCTTTCGTCTCAGGTGCATAGCCGCCGCCATCGCGCACAGGATCAGCGCCACAACATAGATCAATGCCAGAAAGCCACGCAAATCCAAATCCATTGCGCCCAGCCAGGGGAGATGCAGTGTTGTAACGGAGGCGTGCAGCTGCCAGCCGTATCGTTCGCCAAGGATCGAACTGAGATTGCTCAAGCTGGCGCCGGCCAGTTGCATGACCTGGTGTTTTTCGGTTCCGAACAGGAAACCGATTTTCAACCAGGACCAACTTCCGCCGAGTTGGAACGCCACAAGCCAGAGCGTTGATGTAAATATGAGCAGCAGCCATGTTCCGATCATCCGCCGAGGCAAAAACCAGGGGACGATCACGATGCTCAAGCCCAGCAGTACTGCCGGCGATGGTCTCCAATAATTCAGGATAATGTAAAGGAATGCCCCTGCAACCAGAGCAGCAACCCAGAGCGAGAAGTTCGCGATTGCCGGAGACGATTTTTCGACGAACCTGCGCCACCGTGCCCGGCCGGCGCGGGCCAACTCTATGAACTGTTGCCGTAATAACCCGCGCAGGCTGGAAAACACGCAGAAGAACCCCGCAACCAAAACGGCGATGAACAGCCACCGCAACGCGCCGATATTCGTGACCAGCCACGGCCAAACGACCAGCCCCGCCCCGGCCGCCAGGCCAGTAATGATGCGCACGAATCTTCCGGGCCAACCCGCCAGCAGCGGGCAGAGCACCAGCACCGGGGCCACGAAGAGCAGTTGCCCCTTAAACATGCAACCCACACCCAGGAGCAGCCCCGCGCCGATCCACCAATCCAGCGTCGCCAGCACGGCCGCCAAAAGAAAGAACGGCGGCATCCACGCGTCCCACTGCGGGAAACCGAAACTGTCCAGTATCGCGGCTGGATTCAGCCACACCATCGTTGCTGCCACCAATCCGCACAAAGGCGCGCGAAACGGCCGAGGCAGAAATCGCGCCAGGCAAACGGCTGACAAAAATCGCACCAACAGAAAGACCCACCACCCGGCACTGCTTATCCTGGCATCGACCGCAGAAATCTCCGCGGCATCCGGCATCGACATCTGCCACGTGAAATTGGGCCGTAGCACCATGAAGATTCCAAAAACGATCACCGGAATCAGCAGAACCGGATCTCCCCAGCGATCACACCAGGGCGTCTCCTCAATCGCGTTTGTCCCCATCCAGAGCCACACCAGAAGGAAAACAGATACCGCCGACACGCCTTCGCAAAAGGCGTTGAGCTTTAATAGCGGCTGCGCGATATCCGTTGTTACGACAATCGCCTGATGAGAGGCGCAGATCAACCATTCTTCGCGGCGTTCGAGGAAAATTATTGAGGCCGGGATATTTCGTCTGGACGTCCCAGGTCCAGAATGTAATCACCAGCAACCGCAACGGGGGATAATCCAAGCCGTAATTTCCGCCGTCGCCAACTCGGCTCTGCAGATGCTCATAATTCGCGACCCATCCGCGCAGGATCTGCCCGTAAAGAGGACGAAGACGCTTCCATCGCTCGACGACAATCGGACCGCTCAGCGGAGAGTCGAAGAGGCCAGGTCCCGGTTGCGCAAATAATGGGGGATCGACGGCCGGCGAGAATCTCACCGGCTCGGCGCTGCCGTTCAAGTGGCGATTCTTTTTTCGCATCCTCCGCCGCGATTGCCTTGGCTTCGCGCAGGACGGCGTTCCCCTGATGCAACGCGTTATCGAGGTCTCCCCATCCAACATGGTTCGGCGATGACCAGGCCCAAAGATCCTGGCGGAGATCCAATCCAATACCCGCCACGCGCCATGTGTAATAACCAATGGCCGCGATGACAAAAATCCAGCCTCCCAGCAAAATCAATCGCTGGCCCGTCCCGCTGCGTGCTGGCGCTTCTGCTTTGCGATCAATCGGGCCCGATCTCAGCATTGTCCACAAACCCGCAATAACGGAAGTGGAATGTAATATTTCTGGTATCTCTTGCCGCTGCGATATCTCACGCCATCCCGGGCCTCGACCAGCACGGTCGCCCGGCGGTGGATTCGATTAACCAGCCCAATCAATCGTTTGCCGTCAAAATTAAATTCTACCCGAGCGCCGATATTTACAGCGTATTGACTGGCGGCGGCTTCGTGAGACGTGATCAGCTCGTGCTTGCTGGAGGAATGCCCGAAAATATTCGCGGACAACATTTTGAATCTCATCGCCGCGCAACTGGATTTTTCCCAGCAAAGCATCTCCGCCAAATGCAATATCTCGTGTTCCATGATCCGCTGCAGAGCTTCAAGGCGATTGGAGCAAACCAGGCCGCAGACCGTTACCGGCCGATGTGGTTCCCTGAAATTCATAAAGAGCATCCGGGTGGCGATGGCGATCTCAAAGTAAGAAGCCGGCGTGCCCTTGCGAAATCCAACCCGCGTGCGAATGGTCTTGCCTCCAGCGCGGGTCATTCTTGAAGAAAGCCGAAATGTGAGCGGGGCGGCCGCGATGGAAGTAATCGCATCTGACAGCCGATTCTCAAAAAACAATTGGTCGTATTGCTGAAACATCAGCGCAAGATCATCGACGCCAATAAGCTGAAAATTTGGCTCCGAAATTGCGCGGGATTCGCGAACGGTTGACCGGAAAATATCGGAAGTCCTGGTCGCCACCACTTCGGGGGAATTACGAACGGTCGTGCTTGCGATAAGGGGAAGATGCATCGTCTTTCAGTTGTAGCATGGCAGCAATCGTTATTAAATCCTGCGCTGCGGTGTCCGATGGGATCCGCCTACTCGCCTTCTTTGTCGCGCACCAGTTCCGCCACATCTGCCGATAAGCCGCTTCAATATGGCGAGCAAAACGCGGGGCATCCATCAGCGGCGACCCCTGCATTCGCGTACGCAAAGTACGGCGCAGATCGGCCAATCTTGGCAAATCTCCGGCAACGTTCATCGCGATCTGAACATATTGCTCCGGCGTTTCTGCGATGAGTTCCGGCAATCCGACATTCCGCAGCACGCTAACCCCGCCGCGGCCGATGGCCTTTTGGCCGCTTAGAGTCACCACCGGCACTCCCATCCAAAGCGCGTCACAGGTCGTCGTGCCGCCGTTGCAGGGGAAAGGGTCCAGGCCAATATCGATTTGCCCGTAAAGTTTGAAATATTCGGACATCGGAACCTTGCCGACAAACTTCAACCGCTGCGGATCGATGTCCCGGTGTTCCAACACATCTCGTAATCGCTGTTGATGGCTCCCTTCATGTGCATGAAGAATGAGCCGTGATTTTGGCAATGCTCGCAGCACTTGAATCCAGACTTCAAAGGCGTCCGACGAAACCTTGCAGAAGTTATTCAAGCAGCCGAAGGTCACCTCACCGGTGCTCAGCGCGGCAGGGGGGTGACATCCGGAGTCTGATTGTCCAACGGATAACACCAATAGGTTTCCGGCAGCCGTATCGATTTTTCAGAATAAAAGGCATCATTGGTTCCGGGCGGATCGAGATAAGGATCGGTCAGGCGGTAATCCATCGTCTCTAACCCGGTGGTGGAGCAGTACGCCAGATAGGTCACCTGGACTGGAGCGGGCTTGCGGGCGAATAATAACATGCGATTCCCAGCTGCGTGCATGGTCAGGTCCACCAGGATATCGATTTGATCTTCGCGGATGAGTTGGGCCATCCGTTCATCTGTGAACCCGATGGTATTTCTCCATTGTTTCGCGAGCTGGCGAAACAGATCTGTTATCTGATCCGAGCGCGGCACATCCGAATAACAGAATATCTCGGAACGATCGGTGTCATGGTTGGCCAGCAACAGAAGAAGAAACCGCCCGACCGGATGCTCGCGGAAATCCGGTGATATATACCCAATTCGCAGTGGGCGATCAGGGTCGCGGCTGTTGGCGTGCGGTTTAATGAATTTCTTGATCGGCTTGGCATGTTGTTCGTTCCAGCGCCGATGTTCCTCATAGATCATCCGGCCGTCATAGCCCGGGTGAAAATGCAGTGCGTAGATCAGATTGCCGTGCGCCAATTCGTAAGCGGGCTTGAGCCGCACGGCCTCCCGATAGGCGGCGATCGCTTCATCAATTTGCCCAATCTCCTTCAATACATTGCCAAGAATCGCGTGAGCCTCAGCGAAATCCGGCTTGAAACGAATGGCCTCTCGAAGGGAAGCGACGGCCTCATCAAATTGCTTCTTGCTATACAAAGCATTTCCGAGATTGCAGTGTGCTTCGGCAAGATCGGGTTTAAGTCGAACAGCCTCCCGTAGCGCGGCAATGGCTTCATTAAGTTGTTCTTTTTGCTGGAAGGCATTGCCCAAATTGTAATGGGCTTCGACATAATCCGGTTTAAGTTGAATGGCCTTACGATAAGAAGCGATCGCCTCGTCAATCTGCTCCTTGTTCTTTAGCGCGTTTCCGAGATTGTTATGCGCCTGGGCAAGATCAGGCTTGAGCCGAATGGCTCGGCGGTAGGATGCAATCGCCTCTTCAAATTGCCTCTCGCTTTGCAATGCGTTTCCAAGATTACAGTGCGCTTCAGCAAGATCGGGCTTGAGATGAACGACCTGGCGATAGGATGAAATCGCCTCGTCAAGCCGTCCCTTGTCCTTCAATGCGTTTGCGAGATTGTTGTGCGATATGATGAGGTCGGGGTTCAACCGAATTGCCTGACGATAGGCTGCAATCGCTTCGTCAAGTTGTCCGAGACGTCTTAGAGCATTGCCGAGATTTTCATGCGCTTCCGCGAAATCTGGCTTGAGCAGAATCGACTGCCGGATTAATTCCACGGCCGGCGTCGGGCCGGCCAACCTGTGCCACCAGCACTCCCAATAGATGCAAGGCATCCACATGATCCGGCTGCTTCGCCAAAACCTCGCGGTAGATTTTCTCCGCCTCCGCCAATCGGCCTGCCTGATGGTGCGACCAACCGAATGCGATTTGCTGCTGAGCAGTCATGTGAGCCTGTATTGTAATCCCCCAACCCCATTTGCAGCATCATCTTCCGACCAAGACTGGCCGCGATTTCGGATCGCTTATAACATTGGAATTGGCGGCCTGTAACGCAACGGAGCGGCTGAGATGAATGCGGTTCGCAAAACACGCCGGGCTTTTACGCTCATCGAACTGCTCGTCGTCATGGGCATCATCGCTGTATTGGTCGGCCTGCTCATTCCAGCCCTCAGCAAATCGCGCAAGCAGGCCAATCGCACCGCCTGCCTTGCCAATCTCCGTCAGGTTTATCTCTGCTATCAGCTCTACGCCCAGAATTTCAATGACCAGATTCCGATCGGATACGACGGCTCCGATCCGGCCAATCCGACCAACGGCCCGGAACAATCCGACTTCCTTCTCCACAACAGCGCCGATCCGCCCAACAGTCCATTCACCACATTGTTTGGCTTGCTGATGGATGCCAACCTGATGACCAGCCCGCAGATTTTTTATTGTCCAAGCGAAGGAAATCCGCGATATCAATTCAACACCCCGCAAAATCCATGGCCGCCGGTGGGGGGGATTGATGGATATGTTGCCTATGGTTGCCGGCCGGTGGTTTATTGGCCAAGCAGCACGGTTCCCGTGCCGATGCCGCGGCTTACCAAAATGAAAAGTCTGGCAATCGCCGCGGACATCGTCTCAACATCCGCACTCGTCGCCGAACGCCACAGCAGCGGCGTCAATACCTTGTACGGCGACGGCTCCGCCCACTACGTCGAGCGCGGCACGTTCGCCGCCGACCTGGCTAAGCTCGGCAACGGCGCATTCTCGTCGTCGAACAATGCCAACGCGCTCAATACAAACGTTACGCCGAACCTGGGCGTATGGGGCGATCTGGATCGGAACTGACAAAGCCCTACTTATTCGCGCCAGCTACATACCGCACGCGCCAAACGCAGTTCCCTCCATCATCCACAACGATCAGCGAACCCTGTCCATCAACAGTCACACCCACGGGTCGGCCCCAGACATCTCCTGAATCGGTCACAAACCCGGTCATGAAATCGTCATATTCTCCGCCGTTGACGGCTTTCCCATTCACAATCGGCACGCAGATGACTTTATATCCGGTGCGTTTGCGCGGTTCCACGATCCATGTTCGGCCGCGAACGCATAACCATGATACGCGGCTGGAAATTGCGCGGCCGTGTAAAACGTCATGCAGAGCGATGCCGAGTGGGCCTGAATCAGCACGTCCGGAACGATAATCTTGTCGGCCAGTTCCGGATGTGCTCCCTTGTGCCGTGGGTCCTGATGATCGCCGATGTAATACCACGGCCAGCCGTAGAACCCATTCTCCTGAATATGCGTGATGTAATCCGGCGGCACATTGTCCCCCAGCTCATCGCGCTCATTCACCGATCCCCACAATTCCCCAGTCTGCGGCTCAATCGCCAAACCCACCGCATTGCGGATTCCCCAGGCATAAATTCGGAATCCCGTCCCATCCGGATTGTATTGGAGAATATCCGCCCGATTTTTTTCCTTCGCGTCGTCATTGACGTTAGAGTGCGACCCGACTGAGACGAACATTTTCGTCCCATCCTGGGTGAAAACCACGTCGCGCGTCCAGTGCCCGCCGCCCCGCAGCAGGCCGCCGCCCGGGATGTCCGGCACAATCATTTCCGGCTCGCCCCGAGCAGAAAGATCGCCGTTCTGATACGCGAATCGCATCACCGAATCGGTGTTGGCGACATACACATACCGCGGATTCGGCCCCGGCGGATAGAACGCGATGCCAAACGGCTGGTGCAGCTTGGCCGCGAAAACATTCGTACTGACAAGTTTTCCATCGGCTCCAAGCCTCAACACTTTGATGCGGCCCGGCGCGCTTTCGGCGACAAACAGATCGCCATTAGGCGCGGTCACGATTTTCCGCGGATTCCCCAGGTCCGTCGTCAGCAGATCAACCTGAAACCCAGCAGGAACCTTGGGCCACGCCCCATCCGGCCGTGCAACTACCTTCGGGCCATTGGCAGTCGATGGCGTATTGTAAGGCGCGGGCAGATCGGCCACGCCAATCACGCGGCGGACGCCGGGCGCATCAGTCGTCCAATCTCCCATGGCTGCTTGCCCCGTTCGCAAATCGCTATCCGCGTCAGCGATCAGGGGTATCGATAGGATCAGGCACAAAATAGTTGCGGGGATGTAACCGCTGGCTCGGTGTTTGGACAATTTCTCTCCTTAACGAGGTCTAATTTTCAGATGATCTTTCACGCTTCAGTTGAAATCAAGTTGGCAATCATTCTGCGGCGTAAAATGGTAGGATTAATTGTCGGACTGCTCGCTCAGCAAAATCGGAGAAACCATGTTCGTTGTCAGCGTAACGATATTCGTAAGGCCGCAATTCCTGGCTGAGTTCATCGAAGCCACGCTCGACAACGCCCGCAACACCCGGCTGGAGCCGGGCAACGTTCGCTTCGATGTGCTGCAAGCCGAATCGGACCCTAATCGCTTCCTGCTGTATGAGGCGTACAAAACACCGGACGATTTCATCCGCCATCAGCAGACGGATCACTATTTCCGCTGGAAGAAAACCGTCTCCGATTTCATGGCCGAGCCGCGCCAGGGCGTCAAGCACAACACGGTATTTTTTGGAGACGAACCTGCTTGAGTGCTTTCGAATTTTACGGCATAGGAAAAATTGTCTTCGGACGCGGAACCATTACTCGCGCCGGTGAATTGGCGTCCGGATTTGGCAAATCGCCGCTGCTCATTCATAACAGTGATGCCGCGGTCGATCGCCTGCTCAAATCCCTCACTGGTTTCTCCATCACCATTCGCCGCCAGCGAGGCGAGCCGACCGTTGCCGATATCGATGCAGCGATCGAACAAGTGCGCGAGAATAAATGCGATTCCGTGATCGGTTTAGGCGGCGGCAGCGCCATCGACGCCGCCAAGGCCACCGCCGGCCTTCTCACCAATGGCGGATCAGCCGTCGATTACATGGAAATCGTCGGCAGCGGCCAGAAAATCAAGCAACCCGCCGCCCCCTGGATGGCCATACCTGTCACGGCCGGCACCGGCGCTGAGGCAACGCGCAACGCGGTGATCGGCCTTCCCGAAAAAAGATTCAAGGCCAGCATTCGCAGCGAGCTGCTTCTTCCGCGAATCGCCCTGATCGACCCGGAATTGGCCGTCACGGTGCCGCCATCGGTCACAGCCAGCTCCGGCATGGACTGCGCTCTGCCAGCTGATCGAATCGTTTACATCCACCGGCGCGTCACCACTGACGGATATCCTCGCGCTTCGCGGCATTCACCTGGCCGCGAGACATCTGCCGAAGGCTTTTCACGACGGAACCAATCTCGAAGCGCGAGAGGCGATGGCAATGGCCGCGCTGCTCAGTGGGATGACGCTAACGAGCGCAGGTCTCGGCGCCGTTCATGGATTTGCCGCTCCATTGGGCGTAATTTTCCCGCTCCGCACGGAACGATTTGCGCAGCTTTGTTGCCGCATATCATCGCCGCTAACATTCGCGCCCTTCGCGAACAACCTCCAGCCGTCCGCGCTCCGGTCTTGAATCGATACGCCAACATCGGGCGGCAACTGCCCGGATTAGAAAACGCGACTGAGATACAGACCATCGACGCGTGCGTTAGCTTTACGGCTGATCTGCTGAAAGAAATGCACATCCCGCCGCTGAGCCAGTTCGGCCTCAGTCCCGCCGACGTTCCAGAAATGGTCGCCTTGGCCCGGAAAGCCAGCAGCATGCGTTTCAATCCGGTCGTTCTTTCCGATACCGCTCTGTCAGCGGCGCTGATTGCCGCCATTCGGTGAGAATGGCCTTCAATCCAACGTCTATTGAATGGCGTACGCCCAAAATCCTCTTCCTAACCAAAATTTCACATACAAAATGCTACGTGTGAAGCGATTTATCCATGGCTTTTTACAATGATCGTCGTAAAATCCCACTCAAGAGTCGCAATCACGCTTGGAGATATGGCTCTTTGGCGACGAGGGTATAGGGAGGACGATTTCTATATACATTTCAGGAGGCGGGATATGCAATCAAATAGAAAATTGAAGGCGTTTTCGCTGTTGTCAATGGCGGTTGCCGCAACCATGGGAGCGAAAGCCACTCACGCTGCGACGCTCACACTCTACTACGACAACATCATCGATTTTAATCCGGCGACATCGACGGTCGTTCAGTCGTATAGCTATGGCAGCACCGGCGGAGACTATTCCGCGATGCCTACCTCCATCAATATCGCGCAAGGGGACATTCTTGAATTCGGCATCGATGCCGTCGTTACGAACAATATCAACCCGGATGCAGGCAAGCTGACCGGGACAATAACTGTTAACGAAGGCAAGACAACAAAGACTCAGGCTGTCCAACCCTCGTATATGGGTATGTTTTGCCTCAGCATCGTGGTTCCCTCAACCGACAAGAATGCCAGCCAGCTTGTTCCGAATACCAGCGGTCCCAATGGCAATACCTTCGGAGGATTGCCGGACTATAACAGCACGGCATCACTCAACAATCAAAGCGGTCTCGGAACTTCGATCGGTCCCAATAACAATCCCGGTGGATTTGTTCCCAACTATACCGAGCATACTGTAGGCGACATTGTTCCCGGTAGCAGCGTTGCGGGAGACATTGGAGATCGTTTTGGGATCTTTGATTCCACCGATCTTCCCATATCTTCAAACACCTTATTTGTGCGCCAACACGGTCGCCGAATATGGTGCCGCGGCGGCGAGTTTTGGCAATGCAACTGACTTCTTCGATTCCCTGGCTTACACCGCACTCGATCCTGGAATAGTGGCTCTTTCACCCTTCGTGGATCTCCAAGGATCGGCTTATTGGATTAATACGCAGGAGGGATCTGCTACCGTTGCATCCGGCTACCAGATTTCGACGTTTACTCAGCCCGGTGACGTGGCTGGCACTCTGCCATCTTTGGTAGTCAATATCTCATCGGTGCCGGAGCCAATGAGCCTTGGTCTGCTGGCCCTCGGCGGTTTGGGTTTGCTTACGCAGCGGCCGCGCCGGCAAAAATAACCGCTAATACGCGTTGACTGTTATCTCCAACCTCGTGAAGTGGGAATGACTGACATGCAAACAGCCAAGAAGATGAAGGTTTCGTCGGTATTGTCGATGGCGGTCGCCGCAACGTTGAGCGCGAGAGCCGCTCATGCCGCGACTCTTAATATTTACTACGACAATATTATCGATTATGACCTCAGCACCAACACGGTTGTTCAATCCTATGGCTATGGATCGGGTAACACCAACAACGGCGTCAGTTACACTGGACCAACCTCCATCAACATCGCTGTAGGGGACATTCTCGAGTTTGGCATCGACGCGGTAGTGACAAACAACGTTAATCCGGACGGCGGTAAATTGACCGGAACAATTACGGTCAACGCTGGCAAAACAACGAAGGTCCAGTCCATTCAACCTTCCTACCTCGGGCTCTCTTCCCTTAGCATGGTCGTTGCTTCAACCGATGCGACTGCCAGCATTCTGACTCCGGTGACGAACGGTGCTCCCACCGGAACGTTCGCAGGAGCGCCCGACTACAACAGCACCGTCGCGATCAATGGCGCGGGTGGCAATCCTGTTCTTCCGCCGAACAACGGTACCGGAACTGGTCCCAACTGGTCTCAGAACACACAAGGCGACATCTCCCCCACAGGCCCCAATGGCGGCGATGTGGGAGATCATTTCGCAATTTCCGGAAGCGATCCAATTTATCCAGTTCCTCAGGGTGCGGCAGGCACGTCAGTCCTTGCACAATTTGGTGCCGCAACAGCGACCTATTCCAACGCCACTGATTTCTTCGACTCTCTGAACTACACGGCGTCTTCTGCTGGAACAGTGATTCTTTCACCCTCGGTTCAAACCGTTGAAACCACTTATTGGGTGAACACCAAGCAGGGATCTCCCTCCGTTGCATCCGGTTATGCCGCTCAGGAATTCAACCAGCCCGGGGACGTGGTTGGAATCCTGCCGGCCTTGGTGATTAACATTGGTCCCACTTTTGGCCCTAAGCATTCAATCATCTCGCTCACACCAGCTTCGAACGGCGTTCCACTTGGGTATGGCTCGTCGCAAGGTACGCTGCCCATCACTGGCCACGACGGCAATTACAACCTTGCACAGGTAACCGGCCTTTTCACCTCAACCGGTTATGTGGAAGCGAATGGATTTAATCCCGGAACCGATGAGGAAATCTACGCCATCGACGTCCTCGACGGCGGCACCCAGGCCACACCGGCTGAGATCGCCGTTCTCGTCAACACCATCAACGACGGCGACGGCATCGTTCCGGCTTCAGTTGGTGTGACAGCGGCGGCTGCCTATGCTGATCTGCCGATAGTCACCGACTCCAGCCCATTCGCAAGTCAGTACAATCTCTTCCTGGATTTCAATTCCGGCACGAGTTCCGACAACTTCCTCGCTTTCGATATGAGCATCGACAACGATCCGAATCTAGACGGGTTCTACGCCGTTTCGGCTATCGCGGTGGTTCCCGAGCCGATGAGCATTGGCCTGCTGGCCCTCGGCGGCCTGGGCCTGCTTACCCAGCGGCCGCGCCGGCGTTTTTCTTACCGGCTGCGCGTACATCCCCACCATAACGCCCTGAAATCCTCCGGCTATGTCGGTGCTGAGAATGCTCCCATCTACTTTTTCCATGAGCGGCTTGAATTCACCGCCGGCGGAAAAGAAAAATGAATAAGGTCGGCCGGCGGCTTCGATCTTGAGCTCCACATCCTCAGATCCCTTCGGCAGCGGGGCGGTTGCCAGTATTTCTGGTTCTGTTGCTCGATTGCTATCGCCTGAACGGCCCGCAACTCGCTCCAGGAATACTTCCCTGGCTCCGCCGCCATCGATCCGAACGCCGAGGAAAAAGTAATGAGATTCATTTTGAAACGCAACGAGGCCCGCGTCGCACGGCGCGGTGGTCGGAGTTAGCGCGATGACAGTGGAAGCCGAGAAATCGGCGTGCTGCTGCCGGCAGGCGATGAACGATGGGTTTCCCAGCGATGTCAGCGTAACCGGACGCGGCGCGATCAAAATTGAGCCGGGTATTTCTTTAAGCGAATACCATTGCCGCGCCGGCGCTGGCAAAAAATTCCAGCGCAAATTCAGCCGATCACTGTCGAAAGGGTCCGTCCATGCGAACGAGCCGTGTAGCGGTAACTCAGCATCCGGCTGCGCTGGCAGATTGGGCCGCTGGACGATTCTCGGGACGATTTGATCGTCGTTCAGAATGATCGGCCAATTATTCTCCCATCGCACCGGCAGGAGAAATGTCTCGCGCCCCGTATTGTACCAATTCCGCTCGTAAGGCCGGCAGCCGAGAAAAACCGCCCACCACTCGCCGCCCGGTGTCTCGACAAAATCCGCGTGGCCCGCGCATGTCACAGGATCAGGCCGATCGGCCGGCAGTTGCCGCTGGGTCAATATTGGATTGCCTTTGAATGGCGTGAACGGCCCCAAAACCGAGTCGGATTGAAACACCACTTCCGAATGGGCATCGCCCGTTCCCCCCCCTCGGCGGCGATCAGATAATAAATTCCGTTTCGCTTGAAGATATGCGGGCCTTCGATCCAGTGCGGCTTTTTGGAAATATCGGTCCCGCCATCGACGAGAATCTTCTCCCCGTCAACGGTCTTGCCGGTTTTCAAGTCGAATTCGTGAATGCGAATGGTTCGGTGTCCATCATATAGCGGCCGATTTCCGGGAGGCGGGGCACAGTTGATGATGTAAGCCCGTCCATCATCATCGAAAAAAAATGAGGGATCGATTCCATCCACCGAATTGAGCCAATGCGGGTCGGACCAAGGCCCGGCCGGGTTGTCAGCCGTGACATAAAAATTCCCGCACCCTTCGGCTAGCGTACTGATGACATAAAACAGTCCGTCATGGTAGCGAATGGCCGGTGCGAATATCCCGCGTGAAACATCAGCCGCGTGCATCGAATCGAATAGAGAGGATCGATCCAGCACTAATCAAATTTGCGTCCAGTTGACGAGATCACGGCTATGAAAAATCGGTATTCCGGGGAAATACCAGAACGAAGAATTAACCAGGTAATAGTCGTCGCCCACCCGGCAAATGCTCGGATCGGGATAAAACCCCGCGAGGATCGGATTGAGAAACTGATCCTCCGGAGATTTCAGCGATTTCGAAGCATTATCGATCCCGCTGTAACTGAAAGATTTAAATTGGACCCAGGAATTCGCGGGAGGCAATTTGTTTTCCGCCGCGGGACTATTCATCGCACTGACCAGTAAGAGCAGTACACCCATCCATCTCGTGATGTTTCCCTTCGCCACGATTGGCAAGCTAAAGGATTGCGGATAGGCGATCAAGTTGATCCGGTGTCTGAAAATGGTTGTGCCTGAAGGTTCTGATAAAGTAGATCGCAAATGAAAGGCCGCCGGGTTCAAGTACATGATTTAATGCAGCAGAAGTACTCGTATGTGCTGACTGAGCCGTCCGGCCGAAATTTTCATCCGTTATTTCGCCCGCAACTAACGCCAACGCAGATGCTGGAGCTGGGCGTCTTCGGCGGCAAGTACATGACCGACTGCGCCGAAGAATTTCCCACCAGTTGGTTCAAAAACGCCAAGCTTTGTCACGAACGTCACGATCCTGCGATCAATCTATTCGGCATCAACGCGTCTAAGCCGCTTTCCTACTGGCGGCAGAAGGGCTGGATCTATCCTGCGGACCCGCGTGGCTGGTTTCAGTGGTACTGCCGATATTATCAGGGCCGGCGATGCCCCGACGATGATCGCCAGATTCAGCGATGGATCGCTTTTCGGCGGCACATCGCTCAGATTCGAGTCAACTGCTCTCCCCGCGATCTCACTTGCCGCCCGAAACAGCGCCAGGCGCTGCTTCACTGGGCATACGATTCGCGCAAGTTGTAATTTTGAACCGTACTCACTCCGCGCCTTGATCCAGACCGCCATATCCTTCGCAATCGGCGGAGTGTTCAGTATCAGTGGCTCCGCGCCCGTTGCGCTCGCCGTTTCTTCCGAAACGATTTTTCCAGAACGCGTGTCAAACCAACCAACGTGATAAGACCCAGCCGCCAGCCCCGGAACCTGCAGCGTTCCCGAAACCGACCGGCCACTCTCCGCCGCGCGGTTGTAAACCCATATCACAGTCAAATCCCGGCCGCTCTTCGCAAGCACACCCAACTCCGGCGAATAAGGAGTCAGAACAAACTCACTCAGATGCGCCAATCCGCGCCGGTGTTGTCCAGCCGAATCGTGTGCTTCCCCGGCGAGACCGGAAGTTCCAGCGTCGCATTCGGACGTGGATTGCGAGGAGGCAGGTTTCTGCCGCCAAATCCCGGTGGCGGGGGAGGCGCGGCCCCCAGATCGAGCGTCACAATCTCTTTGTTATCCAGCATCAGTTGCACATGAGCGCCATCGGGCGTTGTCTCATCAATGTGAACCGCAAACGTTCCCGCGGCTGTGTAATTAACGTGAAACAGGGCATACGGAAACATCATTTTGTTCTTGCCATTCCCCTGAAGATAGGCGGACATCCCGCCGAGCCCTTCGACGAACCCGCTCGGCTTGATCGTAAATTCCGTCTGACGGGCTGGCCCCCAACTGGTGCCGGGGCCAAATCGCAATGTTCCGCGGTATGGCGTTTCAGAGGCGACTTCGATCCGCTTCATATCTTCCTGAGCGAGCAATCCCGATTGCTCAATGAATTTTTGAGCAGCCGTGTAGTGAAAGAGCAGCTTGTTTGATTCCACGTTTTCCCAGAACCAGTATTGGGCCGCTCCGCTCGACTGGCTCATGAGGCTTCCCCACAGCCCACTATGCAGCACCTCGCCGCTTTCGGGATGCGGATCGACCAGCGCGCCAAACTCGCCATAGAAATAAGCCCGATCAAGCTGATCGTCATCCAGCACCTGAATGGCGGAAAGAACGTCCGGCGGATAAATGTGAGCTTCGTAGTAATCCATCGCGGGCCACAACTTCGGCTCGGTCACTTGGGAACTGGTGTCGATCAGATGGTGATACGGATCCTGCTCGCGAATGAATTTCGCCATCGTGACGTGCCAGGCCGCGACATCATCGAGATTGGTCTTGAATGCATCCGTGTATTCAACTTCGTTGAACAATTCCCACGCCATAATGGACGGCGAATATCCCCACCGCGCGATGATGTAACGGAACTTGCTCTTGGTGAGTGCGATCGCCTTGGGATCGGTGAAAAATTCCTGTGGCGTCTTCAGCCAG
Organism: uncultured Phycisphaerales bacterium; assembly: GCA_963773725.1. Classification (GTDB taxonomy): domain Bacteria; phylum Planctomycetota; class Phycisphaerae; order Tepidisphaerales; family Tepidisphaeraceae; genus PALSA-1353. The sequence continues at coordinate 995,244 of CAVZCA010000002.1, read as the reverse complement.
CCGCCGTTCGCTTTGTTCCATGGATTGATCTGCCAGTTAGGATTGGTTGCCGTGCTGTATTGGCCATGGTGTTGAAGGACCAGATGGAAATGCACATCGGCGGCGTCGGCGGCGCTGACGATCTGATCCCACGTCTTCGCCGTCGGTAAGCTGAGATATCCAAGTTTGGTTTGAACGTCGTTGTCCTGGGCCCAGTCCAGGTTCTTCCCGTCCCAGTAGCACATCCAAATGCGCGTCCAGTTCACCCCAGCTTTTCCCATGCGCGCGATCGATTCTGTCAACGGCGGCGCATCAGGACTATGCCATCCCAAATTGTAACCCACCGGATAATAAGGCGACCCATCATCCACCATGAACCGCTTATTGTTGCTCGGATCAAGACGAACAAATCCCGGTCGCGGCGAGCCGTTCACGTCGAATTCGCTCGGCGTCAATTGTTGCGGCTGGGCGTCCCGGCCATTAAGCGACACGCTCCGAATGTCATACTTCCCCGGCAACGTCGGCGTATAACGCACGCGCCAAGTTTGTCCCCCATCAAAAAATGCCGGACGCTTCGCCTCGCTTCCATCCGGCCCGGCAAAAGTGACGACCACATCGTTCTGCGTGAAGTTGAATGGGTTCCCCTTCACCTGTGGCAAATCAAAGGAGGCTTCCAGCATGGGGTACGTACCTCCGGCCGCTGCTGCTCGAATTGGGATACAAAACATAAGGCAAATCACCAGGCGGGAAAGAAGCCGCAAGTGCGCTGAATCCATGCGATTAATATACATGAAGCCCACTTTATGGGAAGTGAACTAACTTCTTTCCTCGGCATGAACTCGGTCGGCAAAGCATCTAAATCGCCCCGATAATCCAGCCGATGCTTCACACAAAGCGGCATTAGTTTTGTGGGGACTGTTTCGTGACCATCGCCTCATGTTGATCAGGCGTCGGATATCTCTTCTTTTTTCCGCCGTTCTGGCCGGCGCAGCGATGCAAAGCGCGCTGCATCGCCCAGACCACGATGCCAACCTCTTCAACTCTGGCCCAAGTCCAGGACGACACGTCCAGTAACTACAACAACCATCCCGCCCTCCAGGATTTATTGCCCCCGTCGCTCGCGCAGAATCTGGAAGTAAATGTCTGGGGCTGGTTTTCAGACCTTCACGATAGCAATCTCGAATACCCCAACTATTGGGAAACGGACCTCGCGTTCGGAGCGACGGAACGGATTGGCGACAATCTGGCCGCGACCGCCGACATCCATTTCATCGACGAAGACAACGATAGCCGTGGGTTTCTTGAACAGGCTTTTGTTACCGCCGCCGTTTGGCCCAAGGAGGGAACGCTCATCAGCATCGGAAAGTTCAACGCCAATTCCGGTGTCGAGTCGCGCAATGCCTGGGATCGATTCGGCGGGACGACAAGCCTGCTCTTCGGCGCCGAGCCACAGGATCTGGTCGGAGTCATGATGACGCAGCCGCTGGGCGACACAGGCATCACGCTGCGTCCATTTTTGTCCACCAATCTCGAAGGATATTCCGATCTGACTCAGCCACCATCCGGCGGCGTGATTGCCGAGTATCGTCCGGTGCATCAATTGAGCATGGCCCTCACCAATTGGGTGGGGCCCGGATACTTCATGGCCAAGCCGGTATTCAAACCCGGCGCCGCCCCGGGAGGTCGATTACACGCAAGATGGATATTCCTACGGAAATTGGGTTGGACCAAACATCGATTACGACGCGATCCAGGGGACGCTCTATCTGGCGGACGGCCACATCACCTGGCTTCCCACACCGGACCTGACTTTGTCCGCCGAAGGGCTCCTGGCGATGGATGGCTCCTCCGCGCAGAAGCCGGGTTGGAGCGGATTCATGGCACTGGCGAACTACGACGTTACAGACCGGCTCCGTGTTTTTGCCCGTTGGAGTTACCTGAACGACAATCGATGGTTCGTCACCAGCTACATTCAGATTATGTCCGAAGGGAGCGGGGGAGTGGCGTATCAGTTTCTACCCGGTGCCGAATTCTGCGCCGAATTCAGACACGATGTCAGCAATAAGTTCAGCAGCATTAATTCGGTCTCGGTCCACCTGACGTTTGGATACTGATCAGAATTAAGAAAGAGGAGCGTTGCGATGCGACGGATGATAGTCACGTGTGTCACACTCACTTCAATGGCCCTCGCGGCAGCAGCCGTGGCCGATCGCGCCGTGGTTTCCACCACGCAGCCGGATATCGCCGCTGTGCCCAGCACGATGCCCACCGAACAAACGATCCGCGGAACTGTCGATTTCGACGGATTATTAAGCCTGCAAAAGCCCAATCTATCGCGCGTTGTCGTCTATCTGGCCTCCAGCCCGGCGCTGGATTCCATGCCTGTTCCCACAAAGCCATTTACCGTGGCCCAACAAAATCGCACCTTTGTGCCCAATTTTATTGTGGTTCCCAAAGGAGCACAGGTTGAATTCCCAAATTGGGATCATTTCGACCACAACGTCTTCAGCCGCTCGGCCGCCGCGCCGGCATTTGATCTGGACCGCTATCCCTATGGATATTCAAAAACAAAATATTTCGACAAGGTTGGCGTGGTGCAATTGTTCTGCAACATCCATCCGTCCATGCGGGCGATCATTCTGGTCACTCCAAATTCCTTTTTCACTCGGGCTGACGCCAGCGGTCATTTCGAGCTGAAAGGAATGCCACCAGGAAATTATGAACTGGTCGCATGGAGCGATCGGACCGGCGATCAGCGGCAGACAATCGAAGTTGGCGCAAATGCGACCGTCGATCTTGCTCTGCATCTGAATGAAAACCGTCAGGCCGTGATGCAAAACGATCCGCCGAATCACGACAGCGGATATGGCGTCGGGCGAGGCCTCGGAGTGAAACGCGAGCATCTGGGTCTGCCGGTTGTGCAGGACGCCCACCCGGCTTCGCAGCCCGCTCCATCGAACCCATAAATCAAACATGCGCTTCCGAGTCAAATTACTCCTCTGGTGGGCCGGCGTAGTCATCCTATTGCTGCTGGGGATGCTGTTGCCGGCGCTGCACAGCATTCAGGTCAGCTTCGATCGCATCGCCGACGCCAACTTTGTTGGAATGCGGCAAAGCCTGCACACCCTTCAGGCCGAGCGGGTCAGCCGGATGCGTGAAGCCGGCGTGCTCGTGATGAACATCCCCGAATTGCGGGCTCTGATTGCCGAGCACAGCTACGAGGTTTCCACGGACAACATGGCCAGCCTGCAGGAACGGCTGGACAACCTGGCGCAACTGGTCGATGTGGACGCCGCCTGTGTGCTCGACGATCAGGGAAGGCTCATCACGCAAAATCATGGCTCGCCATGGCCGATGCTGAAGGACCTCTCAACATATCTCGCCTCGTCGCCCGAGAGTCCGGCTCTCGTGCAGCGAATATTCAGCGCCGGCCAGAACGGCAACCATGCGAAAGGCGTCCAGGCGCAGGTTGGTCTTTGGGTCTATCACGGCAAGCTGTATCAGGTCGTCGGATTGCCGCTCGTATTCGGCGACGATGCAATGGATTCTTCCGTAAGCGGCGCGTTGATTCTCGCGACAGCCTGGACCGACCAATTAACGTCGGAGCTAGGCGACAGCCACGACTGCGAAATCGGATTTCTTTCCGCGGATTCGATTCTTGCGTGCAGCCTTCCCCAGGCATCGCGAGCTGAGCTTCTTGTCGCATACCACGCCGGGCATTGGCCGATGGAGACTCCCTTTACCGTTCGACTCTCCGGCATCGATTATCGTTCATCGCTCGAGCCGCTCATCGATCCCTGCTCCGGCCGGCAGGTCGGCGCGATGCTGATTCAGAGCAGCCAGAGCGAAGGGGCCGCCATCCGCAATTCGGTATTGCGAGATCTGATCGCCACCGCGGTAGGAGGATTATTTCTCGCGGCCGTGCTGAGCTTTTTGCTCAGCGGCGCGGTCACTCGCCCGGTTCATGAACTGGTTCGAGGCGTCAGGCGCGTTGCCGGCGGCGATCTCGATTCCTACATCCACGTCAGCCGGGGTGATGAGCTTGGCGAATTGGCTACCGCGTTCAACGACATGGTGAACCAATTGCGGGCCCGGCGCGAACTCCAGCGCATGGTGGAAGAATCGCAAGCTGCCAATAAAGCCAAAAGCCAATTCCTGGCCAACATGAGCCATGAGCTTCGCACTCCGTTGCACGGAGTGCTTGGAATCACCCACCTGCTGCTCGGCACAAACCTCAACGATCGCCAGCGGCACTATACCGAACTGGTCAGAACCTCCACGCAGGTGCTGACGACCCTCATCAACGACATCCTGGAATTCTCGAAGATCGAAGCAGGCAAGCTCGAATTGGAGACGCTCGATTTCAACGTTCATTCGGTGACGGATGATGTTCTCGAGTTGATGGCCCGAAAGGCGTTCAGCAAGGGGGTCGAAATCGCTTCCGATCTTTGGCCGGACGTGCCGACGGCGGTGCGTGGCGATCCGACTGCGCCTGCGGCAAATACTTTTGAACCTCGTTGGCAACGCGATCAAGTTCACCGAGTGCGGAAATATTATTGTTCGCGTCACGTCCGAGCGGTGCGATGATGGAAAGCGGATGGTTCGATTCGCCGTCAGCGACACGGGAATTGGAATCGCGCCCGAGAGGCTCGATCGGCTTTTCAAATCATTTTCCCAGGTCGATGCCTCCACGACCCGCCGATATGGCGGAACCGGTCTCGGACTGGCGATTTCCAAGCAACTGGCCGAGTTAATGGGCGGCGGCATCGGCGTTGAGAGCCTGCCGGGCAAAGGCTCGACGTTTTGGTTCAATGTGAAGCTGGAAGCTAAGGACAATTCGGCGACGGCGATTCGCGAAGAACTTCAAGGTTGTCGCGTTCTGGCGGTCATACCCAATCAAACGGTGTCGGAGATCGTCTGCCGTCAATTGACGAGCAGTAAAATATATGCTGCCAGCGCAGTCAGCAGTGAAGAGGCCAGGAAAATGATCGCCGATGCGGCGGCAGCCAACGAGCCATTCAATGTGATCCTTTGCGATCAGCGCGCAAGCGGCGTCGGCGATCTCATCGCGGGAAAAGGGACCATTCCGACGATCCTTTTGACGAGCCCTGAAGATTCTCTGGCTGAAGAAGGAAAATGTCCGCCCGGCGTCTCGGCCAGCGTCACAAAACCAGTCCGCCGCACCCAACTGCTCGGTGCGATTTGCTCAGCATTGGGATTCAAAAGCCAGGAAACCGAGACGTCACCTCAACCCGTTAAGGCCGTGGTGCGCGGCGCCAATTCCAAAATCCTGGTGGCTGAGGACAACGAGATCAATCAGATCGTGGCCGTCGATTTCCTCACGAAATCCGGCTTTCAGGCAACGGTGGTCGGCGACGGCCAAAGCGCCGTGAAGGCGGTTATCGAGGGCAAGTACGACGTGGTGCTCATGGACTGCCAGATGCCGATCATGGATGGCTTTGAGGCGACCCGCGCGATTCGGGAATATGAGAAATCGGCCTCAGGTCAATCCAGGCGCGATCCCCATCATTGCCCTGACGGCCAATGCCTCCGGTGAAGATCGCACCCGTTGCCGCGAAGCCGGGATGGACGGCTATTGCCCCAAGCCCTTCAAGCCCCTGGAACTGCTGGAAACCGTCCAGTCCTTTCTGTCCGATAACCCAAATGAGACTGTGGAAATTCCACCGCTTGATATCAAAGCATTTTTGGAAAGATGCACGGGTAATTCGACCCTCGCATTGACGATACTAGAGAAGTTCGAGAAGCAGACCGCGTCGCTGCTCAACGAGCTTGGAGCGAAGCTCGCGGAAAAGGACGTGAATCAGTGCGCCCGGCTGTCGCACACGCTCAAAGGGTCTGCTGGAATTGTCGCCGCTGAATCGATTCGCCAGGCGGCGGCTGATATGGAGGAAGCCAGCCGCTCGAACGCGATTGCGGCGGCTGAGGCAAGTCTCGCCAGGCTTCGCCAAGAAGTTCAGCGATGCCTGACTTATCTGCCGAACATGCGTTCAGAACTGCAGTCGTACGTGCCCGAATCGAAATAGGGAAGTCATATGCGGGTTTTGATTGCTGATGATGATGAAATCGCATTGCTCGTGCTTCAGGAAGCGCTGAAAAAGGCGGGGTACGATGTCATCACGGCGCGCAACGGCCGGGAAGTGTTGGAGCATGTTCGGCAAGGCAATTGCCGCCTGGTTGTCTCCGACTGGGAAATGCCGGAAATGACTGGCGTCGAGCTCTGCAAAGCCATTCGCGCGGAACAGATTCGGGGATACGTCTACATCATTCTCTTAACCGGACACGATACACCCGAAGAACGCGTCGAAGGCTTGCGAGCCGGCGCAGACGAATTCGTCGGCAAGCCATACAACACAACGGAGCTGATAGCCCGCATCGGCACCGCCGAGCGGGTCCTTTCGCTGGAGACGCGCGACGTGGCGATCTTCGCGATGGCAAAGCTCGCCGAAAGCCGCGATCCGGAAACGGGCGCGTCACCTCGAACGCGTCCGTAGTTATTCGCCGCGTGCTGGCTCAGCACCTTGGCGGCCTAAAAGAATATCGCGACGAGATCACCCCTGAATACGCACGTCTGATCTATCTCACCAGCCCGCTTCATGACATCGGAAAAGTCGGAATCCCTGATATTGTCCTGCTCAAGCCGGGCCGTCTCAGCGACCGCGAATTCGAGATCATGAAAACCCACACGACGATCGGCGCGCAAACGCTCGATGCCGCCCTGCGTGAATTCCCTGGCGTCAAATTCCTTGAAATGGGCAGGGACATCGCCATCGCCCATCACGAACGATTCGACGGTGAAGGTTATCCCAACGGGCTTCGCGGGAGCGACATTCCGCTCTGTGCGAGAATCGTCGCGCTGGCCGACGTGTACGATGCCCTCACCTCCAAGCGTGTCTACAAGGCCGCCTTCACGCACGACATCGCAAGGGCGATGATTCTCAAGGAAGCAGGAGCCCAATTCGCTCCGGAACTGGTCGAGGCGTTTATTCAAACCGAAGAGAAATTCCTGGCCATTCACAATCGTTATTCCCAATTCCAGGCCGAAGCCGCTTAAGTTCTCTGAAAAACCTCCCGATTGCACCACACCATATCCGCGAGAGAATTTGACTGCACTATCGCGCGGGATACTCTTGTGCGCCATTTCAAACAGGAGACAAAATGCCTCCAAAGCAATCGCTAAAGCTGGGCCCGATCGATCAGATCGGATTGACCTGCACGAATCTAGATGAAGCGCAGAAATTGTATTGCAATGTCTTGGGTCTTCGCCTCGCTGGCGATGTGCCGGGAACGATGAAGTTTTTCGACTGCGATGGCGTCAATATCGTGCTGTTCAAGGGTGATTCGGTCCCTCCCAATTCGTGCATATATTTTAGCGTGCCGGGAGAGCCAGGTTTAATTGACCGACAGGTCACTCTACTGAAAAGCCATGGCATAAAAGTGGAGAGCGATCCCCACGTCATCGCGCGTAATTGGAATGGATTCGACGTATGGCTGGCGTTTTTCCGAGATCCGTTCGGCAATTTGCTGTCACTAAAGAGTAATGTGCCGGCAAAACGGGCTTGATCTATTCTGAAAGAAGCCCGTTATATCGCATGCGTTGACCGATCGTTTCTATCGGAGACAATACCTGCACGCAACCCACGCGATGCAACTCCAATGCACCTATACTCCCGAGGATTTCATCGAGGCCTTTCGCGCGAAAATTCATGATCCCCTCAATCGGGTTCCTTTTTTTCAAAAAAAGGTTGTGCAATTTATAATATTAGTGGCAGTTGTTATAAATTTAGGTTGGGTGATTTGGTGGCAATCAGAGTCATCTGGATCGGCTCATCCTTGGACAATTCCCTCTGACGTTAACTTCAGTTTTCGGAGTTTGGCAGGAGTATTGGTTCTTTCGACCCTCATAATCATCGCGAACCCAAGATTGGCAAGTAAGCGTAGATGGCGGCGTCTCTGGCATCGGACGGCTTCATTTCAGCAGCCCCAAACTCTGACGTTGGATGAAACGGGGATTTGTATTTCAAATCCTTTGAGTTCGTATCGACTAAACTGGGCCTCATTTCGAGGATGGAGTGAGACGCAAAATCTCTTCGTGGCGCTATCTTCGGATCGTAACCGCGTGATTATTCCAAAGCGTAGTACGTCTGTGGAGCAAATAGTCGAATTGCGGAAATGCTGGCATCCCGCATCATAAGCGGTGCCGGTGGCTTTCCAGTATTGCCGAAAACGTAGCAGTTGAGACTTCCCAGCCCATCTTTATAATCCCCTCTCCCGTTTACAAGGCGGAGAAACAGTGGATCGGGTATGGCGCTAATCGTTCAGAAATTCGGCGGCAGCAGCGTGGCGGATGCGGAGAAAATCCATCGGGCGGCCAGGCGCGCCATCGCCGCCAAGGAAAAGGGCAATCAGGTCTGCGTCGTCGTCTCGCGCCATGGGCGATACCACCGATGATCTGATCGCACTGGCCAGAGCAGATCTGCGACGAATCCCGCCCAAGCGGGAGATGGACCAGCTGCTGGCCACCGGCGAGCAGGTCACCATCGCCCTGATGGCCATGGCCATCCACGCCCAGGGGCACGAAGCGATCAGCTTCACCGGCGGGCAGATCGGGCTGGTCACCGACAACGCCTTCTCCAAGGCCCGCATCCAATCGATCAACAAGCAGCGGATTTTCGAGCAGCTTGACAGCGGGAAAGATCGTCATCATCGCCGGGTTTCAGGGCGTGACGCCCGAAGGCGATTACACCACCCTGGGCCGCGGCGGGAGCAATGCGACGCTGGTGGCCATCGGCGCGGTGCTGAAGGCGGATGTCTGCGAAAATTACACCGATGTCGATGGCATCTTCACCGCCGACCCGCGCATCGTGAAAAACGCCCGCAAGATCGACCGGATCAGCTACGATGAGATGCTGGAACTGTCCGGCCTGGGCGCAGTCGGTGCTGCAGACGCGGGCGGTGGAGTTTGCCAAGAAATACAACGTGCCGATCCACGTGCGCAACAGCCAGAACGAAAACGAAGGCACCTGGATCGTCGCGGAGACCCCGAACATGGAACACATCGTCGTATCCGGCGCGGCCCTGAAAAAAGACCTGATCCGCGTCACCGATCAAAAACGTGCCGGATCGGCCCGGCATCGCCGCCAAGATCTTCGGCGACATCGCCGCGGCCAACATCGTCGTCGATGACATCATCCAGAACGTCATGGACGACAACACCGCCAACATCAGCTTCACCGTCGAGCACGGCGACCTGCAGGACATCAAGCCGGTCGTCGATCGAGCTCTGCAAGGAACTCGGCGGGAAAACGCACGCCGATCTATCACGGCGACCTGGCCAAGGTCAGCGTCGTCGGCGTCGGCATGCGAGTCCACACCGGCGTCGCCCAGCGGATGTTCAAGGCCCTGGCCGACGCGAAGATCAATATCCAGAACATCACCACCAGCGAGATCAAGATCAGTTGCATCATCGACAAGGAGCAGGAGGCCAAGGGCGCTGCAGATCGTGCATGATGCGTTTGAGCTGGGGAAGATGAAATGAACGTATGGGCGTTCATGTCGCCAAATGGGATGAGGCAACGTCCGAGTCGCGATTGCGCAATAGGCGGCGATGGCGTATTCTTTTGCTCGTTCTCTCCAGCCTGTTTCTGTTTTCCATCCTGTTCGATCATCTTAAGGCACAAAACCGCCGGGGCGACGATTGGCTTCGCTTTGACGGACAACAGTTCGCGTTCGCCGGTGCGATTGATGGCGAATCGATTGCCATTCGCGATGAGCGAAACGGCAGCGTCACGCCAGTTCGACTCCTCGGAGTCGCTTCGTTTACGCCTCAGTGGGATCGCCAGTCCACGCGGCGGCTGAATTCGCTTTTGGCCAATCGAAAACTAACCTTGCTCCTCGAGCCAACTCAAACGCGCGATTCGCAAGATCGCTTGCTCGCTTACGTCTTCACCGAAGACGCTCAACCGCTTAGTCCGGAATTGGTGGGGGAGGGACTGGCGTTAGATGACCGGCGGATGCCCTTCGCATTTCACGGGGCAGTCGATCAGGCGGAGAGCCAGGCAAAAAAGAAGCGGCTTGGATTGTGGGCCTCGGCCAACTCGCGAAATATGCCGGCATGGCGCGAGGCCTGGTTCCAGCAGCGAACGAACCCTCCTGCGGGCACTTTCTAGGTGAGCGGTATCTGGAGTGCACTTCGCGTATCGCTCACGATTTTGGGCCAGATGGCACGAGAGCGCGACAGAGGGCCAATTCCTCACCGCCATTCGGGAAAGGCTTGCAACGTGTCCACTATGTTGTGTACGACGTCGGTGTGAGCGTCTTCCTGCCATGAATCGTTGCGCTGCGGGCCCATGATGCCGAAGGGATGGCCATCATCTTCGATCGCATAAAGGGCGAAAGTCATGGCCTGATGAGCGACCAGCTTGTATTCGTCGGAGCCGGTTTCGGCGGCGTACATTGCCAGCACGGCGGCGTAGGTAGTGTTGGCTCCGCCCCACGGGTTGTGGTCGCTGTCCTGCTCGCCACAAATCGCGACGCCGCAGACGACATGTGTGAATGTCCGATTGACAAAATCGATCAGGGTTTTGGCGTGCTGCTTCCACTCGGGATCGATCGCGTCTTTGCGTTCCAGCAGATAGCGTGCCAGATTCAGGGGGGACCACGAATTGCGGTTGTTCGGCTCCGCATGGTCTTCGAAAAACTGGACCCAGAGGTCTGCCGGTGGATTGTTCGCTCTTCGATGCTGCGGATCTGAAAGTCCACGATCCATTTCCATAGCTGAGCGCGGGGTGGCGAATTCGGGATGTTTCAATTCGATCAGCTTGTCGAACAGCCGAAGGGGGAATGACATGTCGGCCGATATGGGGCCTCGGCCTTCGCCGGTGCGGTAGTCAACGCGAAATGGCCACGGGGAATGGGTGGCGTCGCCAGGCTGCATGTTCTTGACGAGCACTTCAGCAATATGAACGGCCATGTCGAGATAGCGATGGTCGCCGGTCTCCTCATAGAGAAGAGCCAGGGCGTAGCCGGCGATAGCGCCTTTGTCCGGCTGGATTTCATACGGATGATCGGCTTGTGATCCGCAATCTTCGGGCTGTGGATAGCGCTCGCTGATTCCGGTTGAGCGGGGGAAGCGTGGATAGTGGCCGGTATCCGGCGTCAGCGATTCATTGACCAGATAATCACCCATATATCGCGCGAAACGAAGAACCTCGGGATCCTTTTTGTCGGTGAATTTGTAGTATTTCAAATAGGAGATAATGCCCATGCCGTTCTGCATGGCGGGGATGAAGTCGGAGCGATGCGGGACGGCCGTGTAATCTTTATTCATGAAAGTCATCACGACAAAACGAGGATAGCCATGTTCGATTGGGCAGCGCAGGTAATAGCCCATCTCCCTTTCGAGGGCGTCGCCGAAGGAGGTCCAGGGTTGCAAGATCCCCTCGGTGGAATACGTGGGAGGATGATTGTCGATGGTAATCTGCGCGGCGGCCGAACACGCGAGAAATGTTGAAGCGATGCAGGAGAGAGCAAATCTGGAGTTCATTTGAACGATGTTAACTTAATTTATGGATGGCTCCCAGAACGGATTCATTGCCGCGACCACCTGAAGCACCGGTGCCGTGTAGTCCGAAGTCACGAACAATTGCTCATTCGGCTGGGCCGTTGCCCGCCGATGATCTGGCGCACTCTCTTCGGCGCTAGGAAGTTGGGACTTATTCATGCCGTGGCAGGATGCCAACGGCTCAGCGAAGAAAAAAGATGCGGTCTACATATCGGACACCTTTCTAGCAACCACCCGCGCATGAAAAAAGCCGCCCGGAGGCGGCTAATTCATTTGATTACAGAAAAATCTCATCCAACTTTAGACGGATAAAACGGCGGAGCCGGCTTCTCCGTGGAAGATGGATGCGGAATCGCGGGCTCGCCTGCCCGCGGATGGGCCTGCATCGTAGACTTCCTTCATCCGCTGCGTCGTCAGATGCGTGTAGATCTGCGTGGTGCTCAGGCTCTGATGGCCCAGCAGTTCCTGCACGCTGCGCAGATCGGCGCCGTTGTTCAGCAGGTGCGTGGCGAAGCTGTGCCGCAGCGTGTGCGGGCTGATGCCGGGATCGAGGCCGGCGGACAGGAGATATTTGTCGAGCTTGCGGCGGACCGATCGCGTGCTAGAGCGATTCGCCGTGCTTGTTGAGGAAGACGCGGTGGGCGTGCGAGCCCTGGCAGCGGGTATCGACGGACCGCAGCTCGAAATAGCGCTGCAGGGCCTTGATCGCCTGGCTGCCGATCGGGGTGAGGCGGTCCTTGCGGCCCTTGCCGCGGACGCGCAGGACGCCTTCCTGCAGATCGATGTCGGCCATTTCCAGTTCGACCAGTTCGCTGACGCGGATGCCGCTGGAGTAGAGCACTTCGAGCATCGCCTTGTCGCGGGCGCTGAGCAGATCGGCGTCGCCGGGGGCTTCGAGCAGCTTCTGCACCTGCTCGAGGTCCAGACACTTGGGCAGGCGCTTTTCCTGCTTGGGCGTGCGGATGGTCGAGAGCGGGTTGACGCTGACCATGCCGCGGCGGATCAGGAACTTGTAGAAGCTGCGCAGCGTCGCCAGCTTCCGGGCCGTGGTGCTCTTGGTGTAGTTCTGGCCGTAGAGATAGGCGAGGAACTCGCGGATGGTCAGCGGCTCGCACTTGACGTGGCGCTCATCGGCAATTCTGTCCCGGCGGCGGGCTGGCGTTCGCCGCGACCGATCTCGCCGGCCAGGAACTGGCCGAACTGGATCAGGTCCGCGCCGTAGCTCTTGACGGTGTAGTCGCTGAAGTGCTTCTCCAGCTTCAGGTAGTCGAGAAACTGGCGTGACCAGCGGGGAGAAATTCTTTTCACTGGACCGACTAGTGCGCGATTAGGCGCAGGAGCGGAGACGTGACAATTCGTTGGTGGGGTTCATAAAACCGGTCGCATGGGGCGAGAACTCAGACACGAAATATTGCCACCCGCCCGGCAATCCCGGTGGCCCGCTAGTGAGACGGTCCCCGTCTCACTGTGAGATCTAAACCGTCTCACGGTCCGGTGCGTCCTGGCCTGACGACCCGATAATCCTTCATGCTACCTTTTTCGGCAAATAGGCCTTCAATTCTTTTGCCAAATGCTGACCAAGTTGATGAGACAGCACCGCGGCATCAAACCAATCGAAGGCAAACATCGCGCCGATTGACCATTTCCACCAGTGAATCCAGCACCTTGGCTTCCTGGCCCGACCTCGTAACGAAAACAGAAGTGATGCCGGCCTTTGACCAGGCTCAGGTCTTCATCGAGTCCATCTGCACTCCTGAGATATCGGACGTTTCTGAACGAGCTTCTTTCCGGGCTCTGGATTCTGGTCCTGAATCGTTGTGCATTGGCGTCCTGTATGTTCTCCAGCAGCTCATTCAGCAGCTCGTGGTAGCCGAAGGCACAATATCGATCCATGCTCACTGTGATCTCATTCGCGCTCCCAGCGGTCCATTCGGATCGGTGCGGCCCTTGGCATAGGCCGTCACCCGGTCACGCACGGTTCCGTCCGCCGGCATCGTATATGTCCACGACCTGGGCCATGTCCTTCGTCTGGGCATCGGCGGCAGCGCCCGACGTCGTCGGCTGCGCTCCAGAGCCTGCGGATCAACCTTCGGGCAGCCGCTTGAACGTTCCCGGCTTCATGAACAACTGCAGCGACGCGCCAAATTTCGGCGGGTCGTACGGGTCGTATGCCGTCACCGTCGGAACGATCAGCCCGTCGCATCCCAATATCTGGCAGACTGCATACGCCTGCTGCTCGATTCGAATCTTGTCGATCTTGAGGCTGGCGTATACCTCGACCACGCGATCGACGGGGATCACCGTCAGGCCGTGGACTTGTCTGCATCTGCTGATAGACCAGATCGCTTTGCAGCAGCGGATCGATCTGGGCTCTGCCCGCTGATGTTGATCGTCGGGGCGATCGCCCAGACCTGCCGATGCTGCGCCGGGAAGGAACATCTGCTGCTCTTCGCCGTACGGCTTGGGCTGATGCGAGGGCATCCGGCGGCGATGCCGAGCCACGAATCACCAGACAAGCCGATCTTAAGTTTTTTCATCGCTTCATCCTTGAAGCTGGCGGAAGGCAATCTCATCCGCGGGGCGACTATTCGCACGCGATTCCGGCCGACCCAATGGCATCCTGACCGTCGGAGCGGGTTTATCCGCCGGTTTTCATCGGCGTTTCTGCTGGCATGGGCTGTGACTGGTTCGCTACCGGCGACGTATCGGCCTGGCTGGCGACCCGCGACGGCGCATCCGTGTCCTGTGCGGACCAGACGCATTCCGCGCCGCCGCGATCACTGACGAAATAAATTCGATTGTCAGCCGCCCAGCAAGGGCCGAGATTCATGCCGATGCCGTCCGTGACGCGATGCCGGTCGGAGCCGTCGCAGTTGATCGGTCCAGATATCTTGCTGTCCGAGCGGCTTGGCGCCGGTGGAATTGTTCGGTTCGGCAATCGTGGCAAACGCGATCTGCTTGCCATCGGGACTCCAGGTCGGGCAGACGATGGCGGCGTTGGAACTGGCCGCCACTTCGGTGACCCGGCGGGATTCGCCGTCAACCAGATCGAGCGTCCAAAGGCTGAACCACCGGCCCCCGCGCTGGCGAGCCCGTTGAAAGGCGATGCGATCGACGCCCTTGGTGGGGGACCAGGTCGGGAAGAGTCCAAAGCCGATCATTCGTTTTTCGGAAGTGTCAGATCAACCGTCCAGAGTTCCCACTGCCCGCTCTTGCCGCCGAGGCAGCAATAGACCAGTCGAGTTGCCGTCGGGGCTGAAGCTGGGATGAATATGCTGCATGGGATCGTTGGTCACCTGGACGACGTTCTTGCCGTCGATGTCCATCGTGTAGATGTCCCAATTGCCGCCGCGGGTGGAGCAGAAGGCGATCTGCTTGCCGTCGGGGCTGAAAATCAGGGAAGGCATAGTCCGCTTCGTCGTTGGTCAATTGAATGACCGACATGCCATCGACTTCGCTGGAGATAGATATTGGGGTGATCGCTGTCGCGGGTGCTGGTGAAGACCATCCATTTGCCGGTGGGGTCGAGGGTGACATCGCTGTCGAACCCTTCATCCAGATGAAGGTGTGCTCTTGAAACCCGCCGTTGCCGTGAGCCTTGGCCGGCGGCCAGTTGCACGCCGTTGAATTCGCCGTAGACGTTGACGGTTGGGGCCGCCATGGTTCCCGTATCGTTCGCGGAAGACGGGTGACAGCACCGACGCGATCGGTCGCCATCGCGATGTTGGTCGATCCCGACGGCGTTACGCCGGCGAGGCTGGGTGTGCCCGCGGCACTGACTGCCGGCCTATCCGTCCGACGATGCAGCCGGACAGGTTAATGACAGACAAAATGCCCCGCCGGCAAGCATCCAACGAAGGATTTTCCAATGCAATTGCAACCATTGTACGCCTCGCGTGGGCGCTCCAAAACGTAGAGTACGCCCTTCGGCGGTATCGGCAGGAATTCCGCGGCGGGTGAGCCGCTGACGGAGTATCCCCGCTGATATCCGATTATCGGACGGTAACGTCAATGCCTTGAATCGAGGAGAGCTAAACGAGAGAACGCTTACTGCCCGGAGCGCCGACTTGGTGGGCGGAAATTGATCGGGAATGTTGTCGATCTGCCACGGGCCGCCGATTTGCTTTATGAAAGTGATGCCGCCTGGCGGTTTTCACCTGTCAAGGCCCTTGTAATGAATCTTAAACACCGAGTCAGCAGTCTCCACGCCATCATCGCCGGAGTGGAACTCGGCCAGGCCGTTCCAGCTGATGCCATCTATCGGCGGAAGCACATTGCCTGTGCTGAATGGCGGAGAGATGAACGATGAAGGCTGCTTGCTGACGCGATTCTGGAAATCCGTGTCGAACAAGTCATAGGCCTCAGCAAATTTTTGCTGGGTGAGCAAGCTCGCCATATTTCTGGCACGAGGTCGGCCACCGCCTGCTCATCGGCCCGGCGATGCATACGCCTGCAATCCCTGAACGGAGAATATTCACCGCGGTGATGATCCCGGATAGGACCAGCCCGAGTATCGCCAGTCCCTTGCCAGTCTGAGTGCCATTGCTGTTACGAACCTGCCGGAGGCGATCAGGCTCAAGAACGACGCCGACGATCGGAAACACGAGCAAAACCGGGCTGGCGATCGCCAGCAGGCTGGCCAGTCCGAACAGAACCGCGACCACGGAAGTCACGTTCACCGCGACATAATCCTGGCTTCCCAGGCCGGCGGTCGTGGACATTTTGTGAAGGTGCAGCAGGGATCGGTCCGCTGCCGGATCGGCAGGTCACGCCTCGTGTGGATGATGGCAGATTGGTTTGCGTCATTTGCCGCTCAGTTTCAAGTGATGAACGTCCGAATAACCGATCATAATAGCAGCCAATGCGTTTGGCATTTCCAACGGCTCTTTTTGAAAGTATGTCTGACATGAATAAACGTCAACTCATCGAAGACATTCGCCAATACAATACCACGGCTGTCCGTCGAATTCCTGTCTCAATTCGACGAATCAGCCCTGAAGCAATATCTCGAACATCTGGAAGGGGCGAAAAACCGCAACACCCGGATCGCTTCCTGGGTTCGCAAGACCCCCAGTCTTCGCCTGGTTTCCTAGAATCCAGCTTCGATCATCTCACAAAATCAAAATTGGCTCCGCCGCATCGCAAACGCAAGGCTGGCGGAGCCATTGTTTTTCGTCGCTACTGAACATTCCGGGGGCCGAGGCCAAAATACCGGCCCAGATTAGTCCCGATGATAGACGTTCCAGATCGTTTCCTGGTTGCTCGGGCGGAACAACAGGAGATTGTCGATGTCGTCGTTCATCGCCTCGGCTTCAAAGTTATAGTTGCGATGAATCTGGGCAAAGCGTTCCTTGGCGGAATACGCGGGAGTATCCGCGGTACACCCTGCCAGAGCGAACGCCGCCGCCAATAAAGACAAACCGGTAAAAAGCTTCATAACCTCGCCTTCCTCACAAAATGGGTTTTCACAGCCATTCCGGCCGCAAAATAGTGTAACGGGCAATCGAGTCCTGTCAAAATGATTGACGCTTCTACAACTGCCATCCCATCGCCCGGCAGGCAAACCGCCATTCCACATATGCATAGGGTATCGACAGTTTCTCATGGAGTTTCTTGAGCCGGCCATGAAATTCGCTCATAAACCGCCTGCTGCCACTCGGTGCCGTGGGATCGCAGAAGAACACGCGGCATCCCATGGGCCGGATCGGATGCACCCGGCAGATTTTGCCGGTTTGGAATGCGCATCAGGCCGACCGGCACGGCCTGCGCGGGAATCGCCGGCAGTTCGGCCAACTCCGCCGTGAATGCCGCCAGTTCGGCCGTCGTGACATAGAGCCGATGGCCATATTCATCAAACCGGCAGCATCGCCCGGACATCACGCACAGCGGCCGGCGCCGATCGATTCGAATCTGCAAGTCGGCGTAGAGCTGGCGTATTTCCTCCCGCACGCCGCGGTTGGCCCGCTGCCGCCAGCACCCATTCTTTCAGGTCATCCGCCATCAAACTCATCTCGCTTGCAAATTGCAATCGCTTCTGCCCACAATACCGCCGGATTTTCCCCGCGGCACAGGCTTTACCCTCAGGAATCGTTCATGCGCAAATTGCTCGTCGCCAACCGGAGTGAAATCGCCATCCGCGTCTTCCGCGCGGCCACCGAACTGGAACTCGCAACGGTCGCGGTTTTCACCTACGAAGACCGCTTCTCGCTGCATCGGTTCAAAGCCGATGAATCGTACCAGATCGGCCCCGCCCATGGCGGCGAGCCGGTCAAAGGTATCTGAATATCCAGGCGCTGATCGATGTCGCCAAAGCCAACGGCGTCGATGCGATCCACCCGGGCTATGGATTTCTCTCCGAAAACGCCGATCTGGCGCAGGCCTGCATCGACAATGACATCACGTTCGTCGGGCCGACGCCGGATTTGCTGAGGATCTTTGGCGATAAGACCGCCGCGAAGAAACTGGCCCGGAAACCGACGTTCCGACCATTCCCGGCACCGATGATGCGCTTGCCGATCCGGTCGAAGATCAGCGCGGCCGCGAAGGAGATCGGGTTTCCGCTGATCATCAAGGCCAGCTTCGGCGGCGGCGGACGCGGGATGCGGATCGTCGAAAAATCCGGATGAACTTATCCCGCAAACTCGAAGAGGCGCAGCGCGAAGCCGGCAGCGCGTTCGGCCGGGCCGAAGTATTTCATCGAGCGGTATATCCGCCGGGCCAAGCATATCGAAGTGCAGATCCTTGGCGATCAATCACGGCAATCTCGTCCATCTCTGGGAGCGCGATTGCTCCGTGCAGCGGCGGCATCAGAAAGTGGTGGAGGTCGCGCCGAGCATCAATCTGCCGCGGAGCTGCGCCAGCGAGATCTGCGATGCCGCCATCCGGCTCTGTGCCGGGCGGCCGAACTATCGCAACGCGGGAACGGTCGAATTTCTGCTCGATCTGGATCGCGAGGAGTTTTATTTCATCGAGGTCAATCCGCGCATCCAGGTGGAGCACACCGTCACGGAAGTCGTCACCGGGTATCGACATCGTCAAGAGCCAGATTCTCATCGCCCAGGGGCACAAGCTGCACGAGCCGCCGATGAATATCCCAGCGCAGGACGAGATCGAGCCGCGCGGCTATGCGATCCAATGCCGCATCACCACCGAAGATCCGCAGAATCATTTCATTCCGGATTATGGGCGATTGACGACCTACCGCTCGGCAGCGGGATTCGGCATTCGCCTCGACGGCGGCACCGCTTTCAGCGGCGCGGTCATTACGCCCTATTTCGATTCGCTGCTGGTGAAAGCTCACCGCGTCGGGCCATACGTTCGATGAAGCCGTCCACCGCATGGACCGCTCGCTCAGCGAATTCCGCGTGCGCGGCGTGAAGACCAACATTCCCGTTCCTGGAAAATCTGATCCGGCATCCGACGTTTCATCAAAGGCGAGGCGACGACGACGTTTATCGACAACTCGCCGGAGCTTTTCCGCTTCCGCGCCAAGCGCGATCGGGCGACGAAAATCCTCAGCTATCTCGGCGATGTGATCGTCAATGGCCGCGCCGGATGTGAAGGGGAAGATCGACCCCAAGCGCGAGTTCATCGATCCGCCGATTCCCGAATATCCCGCGGCACCGCCGCCGCCGGATGGAACGCGTCAAAAGCTGCAGAAGCTGGGGCCCGAGAGGTTTTGCCCAGTGGGTCGCGCAAGCAAAAGCGCCTGCTGTTCACCGACACCACCTTCCGCGATGCGCATCAATCCCTGCTGGCGACGCGCGTGCGGACGTACGATCTGCTGGCCATCGCCGACGCGGTCGTCGCATCTGGCGCCGCAGCTTTTCAGCCTGGAAATGTGGGGCGGGGCGACGTTCGACACCGCCATGCGATTTTTGCAGGAAGACCCGTGGGATCGGCTCGATCAGCTGCGCAACGCGAGTGCCCAACATTCTGTTTCAGATGCTGCTGCGCGCCAGCAACGCCGTCGGATACACCAATTATCCGGACAATGTCGTGCGCGAATTTGTCGTGCGCTCCGCCGAGCATGGCATCGATGTGTTCCGCATCTTCGATTCGCTGAACTGGACCGAAAACATGAAGGTGGCGATGGAGGCCGTCCGCGAAAAAACCAACGCCATCTGCGAAGCCGCCATCTGCTACACCGGCGACATCCTCGATCCCAAGCGCACCAAATACAGCCTGAAATATTACGTGAAGATGGCCAAGGAACTGGTGCAAATGGGGACGCACATCCTGGCGATCAAGGACATGGCCGGGCTGTGCAAGCCCTACGCGGCTCACGCCCTGGTCAAAGCGCTGCGCGAGGAAGTGGACGTGCCGATCCATTTCCACACGCACGACACCAGCGGCATCAACGCCGGAAGCATTCTCCGGGCCAGCGACGCCGGCGTGGATATCGCCGATGCCGCCATCGCCAGCATGAGCGGCATGACCAGCCAGCCGAATCTCAATTCGCTGGTCGCGGCGCTGCAGCATACCCCGCGCGATACGGACTGGATCTGACGGCGCTGAATCGATCTGGCCGATTACTGGGAAGTCGTGCGCGAGCAATATTATCCGTTTGAGGAAGGCCTGAAAGCCGGCACCGCCCAGGTCTACCACCACGAAATGCCCGGCGGCCAATACACCAACCTCCGCCAGCAGGCCAAGAGCCTGGGCCTGGAAGACCGCTGGAACGAGATCGCCGACATGTACGCCCAGGTGAACGAGATCTTCGGCGATATCGTCAAAGTGACGCCATCCAGCAAAGTCGTCGGCGACATGGCCCTGTTCATGGTCACCAACGGCCTGACCGCGATGGATGTGCTGAATCCCGGCAAGAAACTGAATTTCCCCAAGAGCGTCGTGGAGATGATGCAGGGCGCGATCGGCTTCCCCGAAGGCGGCTGGCCGAAGGTGCTGCAGAAGATCATCCTCGATACAGCCGGCGCCAAGCCGATCAAAGGCCGGCCCGGCGCAAAGCTGCCCAAGGCCGATTTCGAGAAAACACGCAAAGAGCTCGAAAGCAAAATGCCCGGCGACGTGCGCGATGTCGACGTGATGTCATACCTGCTCTATCCGCAGGTATTTCTGGATTACCAGAAGCACTTGCGCGCAATACGACAACACCTCGGTCCTCCCGACGCCCGCATTCTTTTATGGGCTGCAAAGCGGCGAGGAAATTTCCGTCGAGATCGAGCCGGGAAAAACGCTGATCATCAAATATCTCACCAGCGGCGATGTTCGCGAGGATGGCACGCGGACGGTCTTCTTCGAGCTCAACGGCCAGCCGCGCGAAGTGGTCGTCACCGACCGTCCCGCGAGGCGACGCTGCCGCGACATCCCAAGGCCGATGCGGACAATCCCAATCACGTCGCCGCGCCGATGCCGGGAAAAGTCTCCAGCGTCGCCGTAGCCAAGGGGCAGGCGGTGAAAGCCGGCGAGCGGCTGCTTTCCATCGAGGCGATGAAGATGGAGACCGCGGTCTATTGCCCGCGCGATGCCATCGGTCGGCGATGTGCTGGTCAAGCCGGGTTCGATCATCGGCGCCGGCGATCTGCTGGTCGTGCTGGAAGGGTAGGAATTGTCATTGGTCACGGGTCATTTGTGTGCAGGCGCTTTCGCCACTAAAACAAATGACCGATGACTAATGACAAATGACCAGTGACACCTCTTTCAACCTCGCCCGCCTCAGAGCCGAACTCAAACCATTCCGCCTCCACTGGTTCCCCCGCCTGCGCAGCACCAACGATCACGCGGCCGTATTGCGCCGCAAGGGCCGCTCTATGCCCCCGCGGTCGTCCTGACCGGCCGCCAAACCGCCGGCCGCGGTCGCGGCAGCAACACTTGGTGGTCCAACACCGGCGTCCTTACCGTCACCTTCGCCGTCCCCATGCGTGATCGCGTCCCGCCGCAGGAATTGCCCCTGATCGCCGGTCTGGCCGTTCGCGGAGCAGCGGCGCGAACTGACCAGTCGGCGAAATATCCAGCTCAAATGGCCCAACGACGTTTTGCACGAAGGCCAGAAACTCGCCGGCCTCCTCTGCGAGCGGATCAGCAATGTGGACCTCATCGGCATCGGCCTGAACGTAAACGTCGATCCCGCCCACGCCCCCAAGCCGCTGCAACGCCAGATCACCTCGCTGCTTTGCATCGCCGGCAAATCGTTCGACATGAATGATGTCCTGATCGCCCTCGCCGCCACGCTGCATCGCGAAATACGCCGAAGGGTGGAACTCCCATTTTCAGATTTCGTGCGAGAATATTCCCACCACGATGCCCTGGCCGGAAAAACTGTCACCATCACCGGCAGTCCCGGCGAGCCTGCCATCGTCGGAAGATGCGAAGGCGTGGACAATTCCGGCCGGCTCATCGTCCGCCAGCGCGGAAAGGTCCACACCATTGTCGCGGGCGGCGTCGAGATCACCTCTCCGCACTCAGGGAGCGGCTCATGATGCCGAGCAATCTCCCCGCCGTACTGACAGGCCTGATTGTCGCAACCTATTGGGCGCCGTGCTCCGCCTCATGCGGAAAATCCGCCGCAAAGCCGGCCATTCGGCAAACGTCGTCCCGCCCGGCCTGCTCGGATGGATCACCCGCGCCTCTGGTTTCCCGTCGTTTTCTTGTGGATTCTCATTCCGCTGATTAGCCCGTTCATTCAAACCCGCGCTTGGATTCTCCAGCCGATATTCCAGCTCCCCGGCTTAGGATGGATCGCCTTTGCCATCGCGGCCCTCTCCCTCATTTTCACCTGGATATGCTGGAATCAGATGGGCTCGTCGTGGCGAATGGGAATCGATCCCGCCGAGAAAACATCACTGATCGTCACCGGACCATACGCCTATCTCCGCCATCCGATTTATGCCTTGTCATCGGCCCTGATGCTCGCGACCGTCGCAGCCGATCCGGCTCCGCTGATGATTGCGGTCGCAATCGTGCACGTCGTCCTGCTCCAGTTCGAGGCCCGGCGCGAAGAGCAATATCTCGCCCGCGTTCATGGCCAGCCATATCTGGATTATTGCCGGCAGGTGGGGCGTTTCATCCCTTACGGCCGGTTTGTATCCCAATCACGTGGATAAATTTTCCTGCGCCGGCAGCGGCGGTGGAGTCGATATTCCGGCATCGTATTGAATGACTGGAAATGCCGTCGCAGCACTTGCGGGGATGAATCGCGCAGCGCCCGCATGCCTTCAAGTTCCTCCGCGGATGCGAAAGCGCTCTTGGGAAAAAATAAAATCCTGTGCTCAGAGTAAAACAGGACAAATAGCCTCTTCGTTTCCTGCCAGCCGACAAATCCATTCCAATGAACCTCCCTCCGGGAAACGGTATCAGTGATGACAGCCCCTTCGGCGGAAATCTCAACGGTTTTGCGCGATGCAGGCTTGGCTGTTCGTCCCATAGGATTTTCGTCTTATTTCGCTGTCCTTTGACCGTCAAAATGGTGATCCAGGCGACGAAAAATAGCCATGTCGTATGCGGCAGAAGAAGCGTCCAATGCCAGATGAAACGGGGCGAGCGCGGATTGATCGTGGGAAATGATCTATACAAGATGAAAACTGGGGTAAGCATTAGCAGGAAAACGCCCAGCCTGACCGCCGGGGAAGCGCCGCGAGGCAATCTTCCAGACATCACGGACGCAACGCACAGCACAATGGCCACGATGGCGAATGAAAAAGCGATCGGCGCAAAAAGCTGAAAAGTCACCACAAATTGATTCACATGGCCGACTGTTTGATAAAGCCACATGGCTGCGAAGAAGAAAACGACCATAACAAGTGTATAAACCCAGGCATTGGCGCGGCGTTTCTTTCTCTTCCGCGCCGCCAGCGCTTCGGATGCCTCAACATATTCCTCAAAGGTATTTTGATATTGAATGAGCATCGTTCGTCAGATTATGCCTCGGCAGCGGGGGGCAGCAAACTCTCGGCGGCGGCCGAACCGGATATGCGCGTCCCGCATTCCGGACATCGATCAGCATGCAGCATCAGAAGCGTGTAATCGCATGAAGGACAACGCGGGGCTCGCACCCGGATGGAGACAATCACGCCGCAACCAGCGCAGCTGCTTTCGCCAACCCCATCTTTAATTGGCACGGTCTGTTTCTTATGGCAAATCGGACAGATCAGATCAATTGTCCCGGCATCAATCTCACCCGTGGGCCGCGGCGCAACTCGCCGATTAAATGCCGCGAGGATCGCCACCGCCACCGTCCCGCATCCGCCGCAAATAATGGCCGCCGTGCCGATGCGCCAGATCAGGTCTTCATCGACATGACCCAGCACAGCGTAATCAAACGTCGCTCCGGCAATCCATGCGAAAATCGCCGTCCCCCACCGCAGCGGGAGTTGTCCCGGCTTCAGCTTGCACAGCCGAAGAAGATTTGCGTGGCCGATGAGAATGGCCACGGTCGTCGAGACGACGAATAGAGTGGAAGTCGTCTCCCGATTCTCCCAAACATCGTGTACGCCCAATCCGAACGCCAGAACGGCGGCGGCCAGACCGATCCATCGCCAATGCCGTTGATCGACGCCGGCTCCCGTCAATGAAGCAACGGCAGCAAATGCAAAAAACCAGCAGGCCCAGCCTGTTTCCCAGTAAATCCAACCGCGCCACATTGGCGGTCGATCGCCCCAAGTGCCCATGAGAAAAAAAATGAGGGCCAAACCGCAAAATGCCATCCCGAGTAGACCGGCCAATCGCCCGCCTCGAAGTTGATGGATGTGAAAAAAGAGTGAGGCCGGCACCCATGCAACGGGGAATATTGCGGCCGTCATTGCGAGGGTGTCTACGATGACAAATGAAGCGGGTATCCATGCGCGGCCCCAGAACACAAGCAGAACGAGTAAGAATTCCGCGAGGATCATCGCCATGACGAATAGGCCCGTCCGGCGATACTTGTCCGAATCAAAAAATTTGCACGAAGCCAGAAGAAGGCCGGATGTGATGGCTGCCGAGACGCCGGTGCCGATCATGCGACCTGCCTGATCGCTACTCCGGCCGACAAGCACCCCAAGCACTGCCAGCGCCCCCGAAACCGCCAGTGCCCCCAGCATGATTCGCAGGATGATCCGGCGAAGCTGAGCCGTGTCGTCCAGTCGCATGGAGATAAGCCTCGCTTCCGCCGGCCAATTCAGCGTCCCGCGCCGCGCAGGAAATATTCCATCAACTCGTGGCCCTTTTGGATGAACAGTCCGCCGTCCGTCGCATGCCTTTCATTGTACGTTGCGGGATTGACGCGGTTCACGCCGGTGCCGGCAATCGCAAACGGGCTCGGCGCATATCCATGCTTTCGCGTCGCGATGTTCGTGGGATGATCCGGCATGACCAGAATCCGCCACTGCGGAAATGTCTTCAATTTCTCCAAAACCGGACCGACGACGAATTTGTCGATGTGCTCGATCGCCTGAACTTTCGTCTTCCAATCCGCCTGGTGGCTCGCTTCATCCGGCGCTTCGACATGGCTGAAAACCAGATCATATTTGTCCAGCATTTTGGCGGTTTCCACACCCTGCCCCGCATAGTTGGTGTCGTGAAAGCTGGTCATCCCCTCCACTTCATGAACATCCCAGCCCAGCAGCACCGCCAGCCCGCGCAGCAGATCGACGCCGGTGATCATGCACCCGCTGCCGACGCCGAATTTGTCCTCGAACTTCGGCATATTTGGAGCATGCCCCTGCCCCCAGAGCCAAACCTGCGTCGCCGGATTTTTGCCCGCCTGCCGCCGCGCGCGATTGACTTCGTGGTCAGCCAAAATCGCCGCCGACTGCTCCATGATCCGCCGAAGAATGTCGCTCCCCTTACCCTTGGGAAGATGATTCGCGATCGGCTCCTCGGGAATCTCATGCGGCGGCCGGGTGGTCACCTCGAAATCCTCCTTGCCGCGATAGACCAGCAGATTGCGATAACTCACGCCCGTGTGAAATTCGAAACCCGGGCAATTTCAGTTGCTTGGACAGATCGCCGATCAGTCGCTTCGCCTCGGCATCGGTGATCCCGCCGGCCGAGTGATCCTTCATGACCCCATCGACAACGGTCACCAGATTGCATCGAAACACCCAATCCGTCGCCGAAAGCGGAATATGCTGCGCCGCCGCCTCCAGCGGCGCTCGGCCCGTGTGATAAACCGCCGGGTCATATCCAAGCAAGCACATCGTCGCGACATCGCTGCCGCTCTCAAATCCATCAGGCACGGTCCGCACAATTCCCTGCCGGCCCTCCATGGCGATCCGTCCATATTCGGCGTATGCGCCGCCTCGAGCGGCGTCTTGCCGCCAAGTTCCTTCAGCGGCTCATCGGCCGCCCCGTCGGGAATAATGATCGCGTATTTCATGGAAAAACTCATTCAACGCTTGTGATTGCCACGACCGCACGAACGAGTATGACGAAGGAGATTTGCGTGCGCAGAGGTAGTATAGATTTTGCCGCGCGGATTATTAATTATATGTGAGTCTTTGAAATCACAATGGAGTGCTTGATCATGGGAATACAATAACCGAGCGCCGCTAACACGTGCTAAAGCCGCGACGTGGAGATCATTTGAAGTACATCGCCCCTCGCGTCCGAGTCGTGTCTCCTCCTGAACCACCTGCTGATTATCTATCAAACGTGCCTTTCCGGCTTGGTACCATGCCCGTAAATAACGACGTGCGTTCGTGAGTCTATCGAGTTCATTGGCTAATTTTCCGCCATAAACGAGGCAACCGCCGCCCTTGTCTACCCAATCAAAGGCAGGCAAGGCTTCGGAATGTGGCTGAAAAAACTGTGATGCCGCGTTTGCATCAACAATCAAACACATCATGTGCTCGGTACAAGGAACCGTCGTTCCTCATCAAGGAAAAAACTTCGATATGAAGGAAGCGCACCCTCGAGATTTCCGGACTCATCTATAGTCAAGTGATGAATCTCCACTCCTGAACGGCCGCGCTCAAAATAGAGAATGCTGACGTCTTCAGGCGCAATATTTTTCCGTCTCGGACGTCCATACGTACGCGGTCAATGAGATAATCACTGTGCGTTTCAACAATGATTCGTTTTTTGTCGGCTTTAGCCAATTGCCCAAGCAGGGTGCCAAGTTCCGCCTGAGCCCGTGGATGCAAGTGTACTTCTGGTTGCTGAACAAGGAACATCTGACCTTTTTTACCTTGCAAAAGATCCACCACAATCGGCAAAGCTTGACTAACTCCGTAACCAACGTCGACTAAGTTGAACGCGGGTCCAGCGATTTTAATCAAAATCTGGAAGGGACTGCTCTCTTGTCGTCCGAGTCGCTTTACATCGAGGCCGTGGAAGAGACCGGAAGCATCACCGAAACGTTCAAGCGATTCCTTCATTCCGTGCATGCGCTTCCTCCATAAGTTTTCGCCAAAGTCATAGGCACATGACCACCGGATGGCCGTGGAGTATCCTTAGTTGGTTCGTAGGTACGCTTTGGCTCGGTACGGATAGGCGCGACGCATGAACTTCGCCCGGTAAAGATCGCATCAGACCACCAAAGATCTCAATTAGATTTCGTCGGTGTTCGTCGGATGGCATGTCACCAGTAACGCCCTGCTGGGCCGTTTTCTGACCTTGGTAGGCTAGAACAAAATGGATTAGAAAATCAGTTTCTCCAGCGAGGGCGGGGCAGCACGTCGGCAAGAGATGCACTAATATTTCCGCCGGGAAAAAAAAGCTTAAACGATACTTGGCTTGTTGGGGATTGTTGTTCGAATGATAAGGCATACGGGCCAGCCACTGCGCTCGCATTCGCGCAAGAATGGTTGGGAGCTACTGTTTCCGAATCTGCCTTTGATCCTAAGAAGAGATGGTAATTGTCTTTTCACCGATGCTGGAAGTGCGCCTGGGGTCACTATATCAGTGCCGATCCAAAATTCTTGCTCCGCCAATTCTTCCACCACGATAATTAGCTATTTGGTCGAAGGCGCCCCAAGCAAAAGGCTCCTCATTGAAATCTGGCGTGTCGATTCTTGTCCCTAGCTGCCACGCTAGCCGCGCCGCCGCCAAAAATGTGGATTTGCCTGAGCTGTTTTCTCCAACCAAAAGAGTCAATGGCCTTAGTGGCGCGGGAGCCGGATCTACAAAGCAGCGAACGTCCTTTAGTATCAAAGCTTCCATTTGTCTGGATTCCATTATAGGGCAATCGAAGATTCGCAGCACGTTAGCTGCCAAATTCCTTCGGCTGATCCAATATCCGCAGGCAAACCGTCGGCGGGGCAATCTCCTTCAGCTTATCAATCTCCTTCAGCGCCGCCTGCACCGATCCTTCGCGAGCCAGATGCGTCGTGATCACCACCGGCACGGTCTGCCCATCATTCGCCTCATGCTGAAGAATCGCGGAAAGGCTGATTCCTTTCTCGCCGAGAATTCGCGTAACCTGCGCCAATACGCCCGGCTCATCGCGAGCCATCAGGCGGAAATAATATCGGCTGGTAAATTCCTCCGCGGCCAGCACATCAGCGGGGGGAGTATGATCGGGAAATATTTTCAATTGCTTGAATGCCAGCGGCGTGACGCCAAGCGCGATGTTGATCACATCCGCCACAACTGCGCTGGCCGTCGGCATCTGCCCCGCGCCCCGGCCATAGAACAACGCGTGCCCGAGCGCATGGCCATAAACGCTGATCGCGTTAAAGCTTCCGCTGACGTCAGCAAGCACATCATCCCGCCTCACCAGCGTCGGATGAACGCGAAGCGATATCTTCGTCCCCACCCGCCGAGCAATCGCCAGGAGCTTCACCACATACCCCAATTCCCCGGCGAATTTGATCTCGGCATCCTGAAGCTTGTCGATGCCTTCGAGATAGATGCTCTCCTCTTTGACCTGAACGTTAAACGCTAAGCTGGCAAGGATCGAAAGCTTCTGAGCCGCATCGCGTCCCGAAACATCCATGATTGGATTCGCCTCGGCAAATCCGAGTTTTTGCGCTTCAGCCAATGCTTGTGAATACGCCCAGCCGTTGCGGGTCATCTGAGTGAGGATGAAATTACATGTCCCGTTGACGATGCCCGTCAGGGCGTCGATGCGATTAGCAATCAGATCACGGGTCAGCGCCGCGATGATGGGAATGCCGCCGCCGCAGCTTGCCTCAAACCCGATGCAGGCGTTGTGATCCCGAGCCAGGGCAAATAGCTGCGCTCCCCGGCGTGGCCAGCAAACTCTTGTTGGCAGTGACCACCGGTTTCCCGAGTCGCAGCGCTCGCTCGACAAATTTACCTGCGATCTCAGTGCCGCCGATCAGCTCAATGACAATATTAGTCCGGGGATCGTCAATGGCCCGTTCGGCATCGGAATGAATGGGGATTTTGGCAAACGCCGGCGCCTTCGCCGGATCGCGGCTCAACGATGTGCCGCAGCTCCAGATTCAGCCCGGTCCGTTTGGCGATCAATTCACGCTGCTCGTGAATGATGCGAACCACGCCGGTCCCGATGGTGCCGCAGCCCAGCAGGCATATTCCGATGGATTGGTCGGCCATGCCCTAAACACTAATCGCTATGCGACTAATTTTTCACGCGCTCCAGCCGATGATTCAAATCATCCGGGCTGAAGGCAGGTCGCGAACAGGCGGTCCCCGTGCAGACAAACGCAGCCGGCTTGGGCAATTTCGGATATTGCACATCCGAGTTCGGAAGCGGCCCCTCGGCCGAGTCGTACCACTCCACCCGTTTATATGTCGTTGGAAATGCCAGCGCGACATGGAAAAGAGCCGCGGTTGCGGGATCAGATTTGCTGCCGACAATGGCGATATGCACCGCAGGCCTGCTCAACTCATCATTCGCCAGCAGCACACCGGCTACGTCCACCCGGTGGCTCAGCGCAACCGCCGGCGTCGCCAGATACCGCATCGCGGACGCAGCCAAAGCCTTGTCGCTCTCGCGCCCGGAATATTGGCTCAGCAGATTCGCCCACCGCGCCGCATCAACGTTTTCGTCAAACTCCTGCTGCGGCCCAAAAAACTCCGAGCCATGCACATCAGCCGTCATCACTCCGGGAATCCCCGCTTCCAGAAAATGAGCATTGATAAAATCCGCCGCCTGCATTGCGCAGGGTCAGCCACGCACGATCGGCTGTAGATATATAAAGCTCCAGAAATGCCTGTCCCATCGCCAGCGTATCCCCAAGATACAGCCCCGACGAATGATTCTCATCATGAGCAAAACCGCCGCCGGAAATCGCGCGATGATCGCACACCCAATTCGCAGCCGCGATCGCTTCGCTAAGCGCCGCCTGATCGCCGCTCGCATCATATAACTCAGCCAACCCGGCAATCGCCCAGCCGTTCTCTCTCGCATATTGATGCTTATCCACGCGGGGAATTCCCTGCTTCGTCCGATCGGCATCAGACAATTTGAAATAATCCGCGCTATGCACGCCATCCACCAGATCAGCATCCTGACTCGTATAAAACCCGCCGTCGCCGCCGTGCAAAAATCGAATCAGAAAATGATGGATCGCCTCCGCGGCATTGAGATATGTCGCCTCGTGCCACTTCGCATACGCCAACGAATAAATCCGCAAATCCTCCGCCTGCATCTGCATGATCTTCTCGAAATGCGGATGAACCCAATCATCGTCGGTTGAATACTGATAAACCCCGCCCCAGGCCGGATCGAGCAGGTGAAGCTGCTGGTCCAGCGTTTGGCGGGCCATATGCTCTTCATTTGAATCACCAGCCGATTGCCGCATCGCCCATTCAACATGATTCCAATCGAGAAATTTCTGCCCGTGACCCCAGCTCCCTTGCTGAATGTCGTACGTCGAAACATGCCGATGAATCAGCTCATCCCGCACGACCTCGCTGAGCGCATTCTGGTCCGAATATTCAATCTTCTGCGCCGGTCGAACCGACGGCCCGGGCGTCGGATCGTCGATGATCGCCTGCAGCATCGAAGACATTTCCCGCGGCGAAAGAAATCCCTGCCGCTTCACGATCTCGCCCGCGCTGGCGTTGAAGACCACCGTCGCGGGCCAGCCATAATCTTCATATCGATTGGCCAGATCGGGCGTCGCATCCGCATCAGCACGAACGGCAATATATTTATCCGCGATCAACCGCTGCACCGCCGGATCGGCGTACGTCTGCACATCCATCACATGGCACCAATGGCACCATTGAGTGCCGAGATCGAGCAGTACAAATTTGTGCTCGTGCGCAGCCTCCTTAAAAACATTTGGCGTCCACGGTTGCCAGTCAATCGGCTGGGTCGTGGAAGCGGCGAAGCAGCCTGCGCTCCAGACCGCGACGAGAAAGAAAATCGGAATGCAAATCAGGCGCATAATGAAATCTCCCGTGAATATACGCGGGAGCTCTCGGACCGGATGTACTCGTCTGCTTAAGCCGGCACTGTGCTGAGAATATCGCTGATTTCCAGTGTTTTCTCAGGCCGCTCGCCGTTGGCTTCCTCCAGCTTCTTCCGGCTCGAAGTCACACAAACAGACGCGTTGCCCCAGTTCGATTCAAATTGCTCGATGAGCACCCGCCGAACATCCGCAAGCGTGACGCCAAGCATCGCCGCATGCCGGGCATTTCTCCGCTCGGGCGTATCCCCAAGCAGATATCGCCAGAGCGTGGTACCCGTCGCCTGCGGCGGACGAATCGGCCGTTCCCCTTCCTTAGCCGTTCCGATGATTGCGCGATCAACATCCCCTTGCGACCAGTTAGCTTCTTTCACATGCTTGAGCGAAGCCGAATAAACATCCAGCGTGCGGTTGATCCACGGGTCGCGATAGGAATGGAATGACCAAACCTGTGCCGCCCCGTTGTATCCGCAGCCGCCGCCGTACGCGGTTCCTTTGAATCGCACTTCTTCCAGCACATATCCAAGGCTCAGCAGCCGCGCTGCAACGGATAGCCGCGGGCCATCCGGATGCGAGATGTGATGCGCGGGCATAACGGTCGTGCAATACGCCACGTTCATCGGCGCAGCCAATCCCTCGCGTCGTGGCGACGTCGATGGCCGGAAATCCGAAGCGGTTTCACGGATCGGCTCATGTTTCATCGCCGCGCTCCAATCCGTCAGGCGCTTTCGCACCAGACCGGCCGGCTTATCTGCACCGGTGAAGCTGACGTTCATTCGCGCCGGATTCAACAGGAATTTCCGAATCGCTTCGATGCGTTCCAGCAGAGGATCCGGCACAGCGTCGGTAATCTTCTCAAAAAGATTAATCTGCGGAATCCCCCCAAGAATCTCATTCAGATGGCCTTCCAGATTAATCCCTCGCCCGGCATGACGCAGGGCAAGCCCCATGCCGTCACTGGTTGGCCGCATCCGCTGATGCGATCGCGATTGCAACAAAACATCCTTAAGTCGCGGCACATCGCGCGGATCGATCTCGAATATCAAATCGCGCAAAAGCGATAGGGCGTCATCAGCTTTGTCATCAAGGAATTTCGTGGTGAACGTCGCCTGTCGAACGATTTTGCTCGGATCATCCACGCGCGTGCTGAGAGCGACGGAAAATCCAACGCCGCCGGTAAACGCGGCCACGCGCTGCGCAATCGCGGCATAATCCTGGCCGGCCGCCCCCATCTTATGCACGCAGTCGCCGAAGAGCGGCAGATACGGATAAAGCTCCGGCGCCAGCCCGGTCAGATCAAAGCTCACTTGAAGATAATTCACGCCATTGGCAAAGACATCGCTCCTCAGCAGCACGCCGCCATCGTTGAGATTCTCCACGCTCGTGCTGATATGTCTCGGCTTGGCCGGCAAATCCTTCACCCGAAGCTGCGGCAGCGACGCGATCGCCTCCGGCGAATTCGGCTGATCCAGCAGCGCATCCAATTCCTCCTGATTCTGCCGGACACGCTCCAAATCCGCCGATGTCATCGACTCCTTCAGCTTCTTCATCTTCTCGGAAAATTCCGCATCCTTGCGGCGCTGAATATCCCGGTCCGGCTGAACGACGAGCATCAGCCGATGCGGATTATCCACCAGTTTATGCCGAATCAGATGGCTGAAAAATCGCGGGTTGGCCGCAAAATCGTCCTTCAATTTCTGAATATGCTTCTCAGCGTGCAGTAGAGTCAGCGGATCAGCCCCATACAACCACATGCTCGTGACATAACCCATCAGGTGCAGCGGAAAGGATGGGGCGATCTCCAGATAACGATACGACAATTGCTGCAAAGCGGAATCAAACTGCTCGCGCGTGACGCCACGATCGGCAACCTCGCTCAGTGTATCTCGCACCAGCTTGAGCAGGCGATCGGCCCGATCCGGCTCGCTCCCTTTGAGCCCAGTGTGAAAAGACGTATCGATGCCATTGGTCCAGAATCCGCTGTGCGCCAGGTCTTCCCCAAGCTTGGAATCGATCAAGGCTTTGCGAAGCGGCGCCGATTGATTGCCGAGCAGGATTCGCTCGAGTGCGCTGAAGGCAAACACTTCACCGACATCGATTCCCGATCCGGTCAGCCAATTGAGAACGATATACGTTTTTCTCGCGGTCTCATCCGTCGGAGCAACCGAATAAACATCCTTCACAACGCGCGGCTGCGTCCAGCGCGGCTGCGATGGCAAATGAACATTGACATTCCCGCCTGCAAGCTCAGTCAGCCGCGAACCCAGAAATTCCAGATGATCGGCCGTCGGAATGTCGCCGTACAGGAATATGAATGCATTGGCCGGCTGATAAAACCGCCGATGGAATTCGCGCAATCCCTGCCAGGTCAGGTCCGGAATTTTGTCCGGATCACCGCCGGCATCCTTCCCATACGGCGTGTCCGGCCACAACTTCTTCTCGATCAGATCGCTCACCCGAGCATCAGGACTCGACCGCGCCCCCTTCATCTCGTTGAAAACGATTCCCTTGACGATCAAGTCGCTGGCAATGTCTTTCTTATCCGCGAATTCGAGATGATGCCCCTCACGCTCAAACGTTTTTTCAGTCAGCAGCGGATGAAAGACCGCATCCCAATAAACCTCGGCGAGGTTATAAAAATCCTGCCGCACATTGCTCGCGACGGGATAGACCGTGTAATCGCTGCCGGTCATGGCGTTGATGAAGGTCGCCATGCTGCACTTGACCATCTCGAAAAACGGGTCCTTGACCCGATACCGGCGCGAACCAGCCAAAACGCTGTGCTCCAGAATATGCGGCACGCCGGTATCGTCCGACGGCGGCGTGGGGAATGTGACCGAGAAAAGATTCTCCGCATCATCATTATGAAGATGCAGAATGCGCGCTCCGCTCGACTCGTGGAGAAGTTCGTAGCTCGTGCCGCGCAAATTCTCCATCCGCGTGACGCGCCGGACCAGGAAACCGTTGATTCGTTCGTTGGCGTTCATATGGGAGATAGTAGGGCGGGAAAGTGAAAATCGGAAACAATCTCAGCTTCGGCTATTCAGTTTTCTCAGGCCGCGCATCGACGAGCGAACCAAACTTCCGCACCTGCGGCCAGATGACGCTCGTCGCCATCACCACGAGCAGCGTTCCAATCCCACCGCCCACAACGGAAATGATCGGCCCGAAGATTCTCGCGGTAACTCCGCTTTCGAAGCCACCCAATTCATTGCTCGCGCCGATGAAAATATTATTAACGGCCGACACGCGTCCCCGCATATGATCCGGCGTCAAAACCTGCACCAGCGTATGCCGAACCATGACCGAAACGTTATCAAAAACGCCGGTGAGAAACAGCATCGTGATCGACAGCCAGAAACTGGTCGAAAGTCCAAAGATAATGGTCGCCACCCCGAACCCAGCCACGGCCCAAAGCAACGCGCGGCCGGCATGTTTCATCGGCGGCAGGTGAGCCATGAAAATAGCGCCGAGGAGTGCACCCAATGCCGCGGAAGCCCGCAGCCATCCAAAGCCGGTTGCCCCCACATGCAAAATCCCCGTGGCAAATATTGGGAGGATGTACGTTGCCCCTCCCAAAAGGACGGCAAACAAATCGAGCGTGATGATCGCAAGGATAATTTTCGTATCAACAACGAATCGAATCCCGGCGGCAAGGCTCTTCAGCGTCGCCGGCTCCAGTTGTTTCGGCGCACCCCGGGTCCGCATCGGAATCAGCATCAGGATATAGACCGCTCCACATCCCGCAGCCACAAAATAAGCAGCCGTATGGTTCCACGCGAGGATCAATCCGCCCAGTGCCGGCCCGGTCGTCGCGGCGATCTGAAATGCGCTGGTATTCCACGCGATGGCATTGGCAAAAATTGAAGATGGAACCAGCGACGGCACCAGCGCCAACCGCGCAGGCCAGCCAAGCGCTTTACCGATCGCGGCCAGAAATAGCGCGGCATAAATCGCAGCCAGCGGCCCGTGATAGTACGCCAGAATCCCCAGGCCGATTGCGCAAAAAGTCGAGAGTGCCTGCGTAACCAGCATGATCTTTCGCCGGTCGAGCCGGTCAGCCAGATGCCCGGCCGGCAGAGCGAACAAAATAATCGGAATCGCACTGACCAGGCCAACCCAGGCCAGCGTAAGAGCGCTGCCGGTCCGCTGATAAAGATCCCACCCGACCGCCACCTCGAGGATTTGGCCGCCGATCACCGAAACAGCCCAGCCGATCAGAAAAAAGCAGAAATCCCGATATCGCAGGGCCGCGTAGGGATCGTGACGAACCGGAGTCGGCGAGAGAATTTCTTCGGGAGGAGCGGCAGCGGACGCCGGCCGCTGATCATCCGGTTGTTCGTATGCCAGCTTTGTCGGTGTGTCTGGGTCGGACATAAGGGCGGCGAAACGCCGGCTTCGTTCGACTCATCTGTGAAATCGCCGGTCAGTCAAGTCTAGCGGCAACGCGATTAATTGGCCACGCTCGATGCTTCACTGTTTCTTTTCACACATTTGGCATAAATTTAACCGGGCCAGACATCCGAAAGGGAAATACATGTCAAAAATCGATGATCTGCAACGGAAATTTGGAAAGAGCGGCATAGTGCGATTCGAAGCCGGCCTCGGCTCGATGCCGAAGATCGTGATTTCAACGGAACAGGCGTCCGCGGAAATTTATCTGCACGGCGCGCACGTCACGCATTTTCAGCCGCGCGACCAGGCTCCGGTCATATTTCTCAGCAGCACAAGCATTTTTGACGGGCATAAGCCGATTCGCGGCGGAATCCCGCTGGTCTTTCCCTGGTTTGGCCCTCGGGCAGATTTGCCCACTCTACCGCCGCACGGTTTCGCGCGCACGCGGGAATGGGAGGTCGAATCGTGTAATGCGCGTTCCGATCAATCCGTCCAGATTGTTCTGGCCACCGCCCACGATCAGACGACATTGCCCCTTTGGCCGCACACTTTTTCCCTTCGGCTCATCGTGATCGTCTCCAATGTTCTGGATGTGACGTTGGAAGTAAAAAACACGTCGCAGGTCAGTTTCCGTTTTGAGGAAGCTCTACACACTTATCTGGCGGTAGGGGACATCCACAAGATTTCCGTCGAAGGCTTACAGGGCTCTGATTTTATCGATCGCACAGATGGCGAGAAGCGAAAGAAAGAGGAGGCAAAGCAAATTGAATTTGCCGGAGAGACAGATCGCCTTTATTTGACCTCAGCGACGAAAGCAACCGTGCATGATCCCGTGCTGAAGCGGTCAATCATCGTTGAAAAGCAGCACTCCGATGCTACCGTCGTCTGGAACCCGTGGAATCAAAAGGCCGCAGCGATGGCTGACATGGGGAAGGATGAATGGCAGAAAATGGTCTGCGTCGAAACGGCCAACGCCCGCACCTGTGCGGTTGAGTTGGCCGCCAATGCAACCCATCGCATGAGCACGCGCATCATTACGTAGTAGAGGAGCACTGAATGACCGATCAAGTGGCCATCATCACCGGCGCCGGACGTGGCATTGGACGCGCCACGGCCATCGAACTATCGCGACGCAAATATCGTTTGGCCCTGGTATCACGGACAGCCGCCGAGCTTGAAGAAACCGCTAGACTCTGCGCTCCTGGCTCAGCCGAAGTATTCCCGGCAGATGTCTCCCGCGCGGACCAGGTAGATCAGTTGATCGAGGGGATCAACACCAAATTCGGACGTATCGATGCCGTCGTTCATAGCGCCGGCGCGGCTCTGCTGCGCTTGGTCGAAGAGCTCTCCCCAGCCGACTGGCAAAAGATGATCGACACAAATCTGTCCGCCATTGTCTATCTCGGCCGCCGCCTTTGGCCGATCTGGCGGCGGCAAAATGGCGGCGTGATGGTCAACATTTCATCGGCTGCCGCGCGCGATCCGTTCGCGGGGCTCGGTCCATACGGCGCAGCCAAAGCGGGTGTGAATCTGCTCGGTCTGGCTCTGGCGCGCGAAGGAGCGCCGATTAACGTGCGGGTGCATACCGTCGCCCCGGCCGCGACGGAAACCGTCATGCTCCGATCCCTCATCTCGACCGAGCAGCTTCCCACGGAGAAAACCCTCGATCCAGCCGAGGTGGCCCGCGTCATCGTGCAATGCGTCTGCGGCGATCTGGCCTGCACCAGCGGCGAAGTGATCTACGTCAAAAAGTAAGAGCCTCCCAAATTGACATTTCGCCCTCGCCCGCCATTCAATTTGAAGAATGCCGGCCCATTCCCAACCCTTCACCGGTAAGGTACAACCGACGCAAACGAGAATAGGATGACGAGCATGAAGAAAGAACGGCTGGCGTGGCTGGTCAGCATTATTCTGATGGCGATCCTGGCATTTCAATTGCCCGGAACGCTCGGCCAGCGCGACGACGAATACTCCTGGATGCGCACGCTCGTCGAAGTTCATCGGCAAGTGGTCGAAAATTATGTCGATCCCGTCGATGATTCGCTCCTCAAGCAAAAGGCCATCGACGGAATGCTCGATGCGCTGGACGATCCATATACGATTTACATTCCGCCAGACCACGAAGCCGAATTCGACAAGGAACTCGGCGGCACCTTCAGCGGCGTTGGCATCTCGCTGCACCAGGTTGGCGGAAAAATGATCGTCTCTTCACCCATTGAAGGCGGCCCCGCCGACAAAGCCGGCATCGATGCGGGCGACATCATCGTCAAGGTCGATGGCAAATCCATCGCCGGCCTCGCCATCGACGAAGTCGTGAAACGCGTCTCCGGCCCGCTCGGATCAGCCGTGAAGCTGACCATCGATCGCCACGGAGAGATGATCGATTTCACACTTCATCGCGCTCAGATCGTCCTTCCCACCGTCAAAGGTCACGACCGCAATCGCGATGATTCCTGGAACTATTTCGTCTCGCAAAATCCCAAAATTGCCTATCTGCGCGTCACGCAGTTTGATGAAAATACGTTCGATGAACTTAAGAATATTCTCATGGGCCCCGACGGCAGCGGCGGCCTGATTGCCGCGGGAATGCAGGGGCTGATTCTCGATTTACGCTTCAATCCCGGCGGCCAGCTTCAGCAGGCGATCAAGGTGGTGAACCTGTTTGTCAAAGACGGCGTGATCGTCACCACCCGTGGCCGAAATTCGCCCGAAGAAATCGACCGGGCCAACCCGCAGGCAACAACATTGCCATATTTCCCCATGATCGTGCTGGTAAACGACCGCTCGGCCAGCGCCGCCGAGATCGTCTCCGGAAGCCTCAAGGACAATCATCGCGCGCTGGTGCTCGGCCAGCGCACATTCGGCAAAGGATCGGTACAGCGCGTCATCCAACTCGGAACCGATGACGGCACGCTGAAGATAACCGTCGCGCATTGGTATTTGCCCAGCGGCAGGTTGGTGAGCCGCAAAAAAGATTCCAAGGATTGGGGCGTCGATCCGCAGATCGTCGTCCCGGTCGATGAGCAGGGCGAAGCCGCTATCGAAGACCTGATGGAACGTCAGGAAGCGATCCGCTATCACCCGTCAACTTTACCCACGACGCAGCCAACGACCGCGCCGACCGATCCGCAATTTCAGCAGGCCCTGGCGACGATTGTCGGCCTCGTAATTCTGGATGCCAACAAGCACGCAACGTCGCAGCCAACCGATCAGGCGGCGACTATGCCGGCGGCGCAATGAAAACCGTCATCCTCGGAATCGAAACCACGTGCGACGAGACCGCCGCAGCGGTTGTTGAAGGTGGCCTGCACGTCCGCAGCAGCGTCGTCTCCAGCCAGGTCGATTTGCACGCTCGCTATCGCGGCGTAGTTCCGGAAATCGCCAGCCGCGCTCACATCGAAAATATTTTGCCGGTCGTTACAGAAGCGCTGGAAACAGCCGGTGTGAAACTCGCCGATGTGAATGCGATTGCAGTCGCGCATCGCCCCGGCTTGATCGGATCGCTCCTGATCGGCGTGACAGCCGCGAAAACCCTCGCCTGGGCGCTCGACAAGCCGCTGATCGGCGTCGATCATGTTCACGCTCATCTTTACAGCGTGCGACTCGAATCGGATGTGGAGATTCCACTGCCGGCGGTGGGTCTGGTTTGCAGCGGCGGCCACACAGCGCTTTATCGAATCGGCGATTTTCTCGATGTCGAACTGATCGGCTCCACGCTGGATGATGCCGTCGGCGAAGCGTATGACAAAGTGGCGGCGATCCTCGGCCTGGGATATCCGGGCGGCCCGATCATCGACAAACTCGCCGAGGAGGGCAATCCAGCCGCGATTCGATTTCCCCGCAGCCGTCTCAATCGAGATTCGTTAGATTTCTCTTTCAGTGGGCTCAAGACCTCCGTGCTCTATCACGTCCGGGGATATCAGGGACGCGAAACAATGAATCTAAATCCCGCCGAAATCCGCGACGTGGCCGCGTCATTTCAAGCCGCCTGCGTCGATGTGCTGTCGGAAAAAATCCGCCGCGCGGCTCAGCAATACTCAGCCCGCAGCATCATCATCGGCGGCGGTGTCTCCGCCAACAGCGGTCTTCGAAAAACAATGTCAAAATTCCCCCTTCCGGTTTTCTTCCCGCCGATGCAATATTGCACCGACAATGCCGCCATGATCGCCGGATTGGCGGATGTGCTATTGTCAGCCGGCCGCACAAGCCCATTGGATCTCGATGCCATTCCACATAGCCAATTCATCGATGCATCGAATTAAGCGACCACCTTCACTCCCCCCTCGGCCCGTCTCCGGACAGAAGGGCATGTTCGGCCGCGTGCTGATCATCGGCGGCAGCCTCGACATGATCGGCGCGCCCGTGATGGCCGGCGCAGCCGCCCTGCGCATGGGCAGCGGGTTGGTGCAGATCGCCATGCCCGCCCCCGTGCTGGCCATCGCGCTCTCGGTCGTGCCTGAATTGATCGGTCTTTCTCTCGAAGAAACCAAGGCCTCGACGGGCAAACTGCTCGAAGCCGCCGACAAAGCCGACGTCCTCGCCATCGGCCCCGGACTCGGCCAGTCAAAATCCATCGGCCAGCGGCTCGATCAGCTTTTTCGGATGAACAAACCAATGGTCGTCGATGCGGACGCTCTGAATTATCTGGCATCGCTGCGAACCTGGCCGAAATCGTTCGCCGCTAAAGCCGTGCTGACGCCACATCCCGGCGAGATGAAACGGCTGGGAAAACTAATTGGCCGCAGTACCGTTCCAGAAGATGAACGAGGCCGAATCGCAATTGCCACCGAAGCAGCCAAAGCCTTCGGCCAGGTCATGGTCCTGAAAGGCCATCAAACAGTAGTGACCGATGCGAAGAGCCTATACGTCAACCATACAGGCGACAGTTCGCTCTCCAAGGCGGGGGCCGGAGATGTCTTGAGCGGAATCCTCGCATCGCTGATCGGTCAGGGGATGGACCGCTTCGGCGCTGCTTGCGCCGCCGTCTACCTGCACGGACGCGCCGGCGAGATCGCCGGGAAAAAACTGGGGCAACGAAGCGTCCTTGCGCGAGATGTGATCGAGGCGATAGCCGAAGCGATTAGTTCGGATGCTTTTTGAGTTCTTCCACAGCCCGTGCGTTTCCCAGCTTTGCCGATTGTTCCAACCACTTGGTGCCGAGATCGGTGTTTTTTTGCACGCCGATGCCGTCGTAACAGTAGAAGCCGAATAGAAACATGGAATCGCTGTCGCCAGCTTCGGCTCCCTTGAGGAACCAGGCGGCGCCCTCTACTTGATCCTTCGGAACACCGATTCCGCCGATCGCGTAAATCATCCCCACGTGCCCCATCGCTACGCCATCCCCTTTTGCGGCGGCCTGCTTCCACCAATCGACGGCCTGCCGGTCATCCGCGGCCGCACCCCGACCGTTGTGATACTCGAAGGCAATGTTGTTGAGTGCAACCGTGCACCCCGCAGCGGCCGCCTTTTTGAACCATGAGATGGCCTGCTGATAATCCACCGTCACCCCGCGTCCCGTGTCATAGAGATTGCCAATATCATTCATGGCATCGGCGTTTCCGTGATCTGCAGCCTTCCGATACCATTCCATCGCTTGCTGGTAATTTTGTGCAAGGCCGGCGCCGTCTCGATACGCTACTGCCAGGTTGCGCATTCCTGTCACGGAACCCGCCGTCGCGGCCTTCTGATACCATTGCGCGGATACTGCGTCATCCTGCGGAACACCGGTGCCATCTCGATATTCGCTGCCCAGATTGTTCATCGCTAGCACGTTACCGATCGCCGCAGATTTCAAATACCACTCCACCGCCTTTTTGTAGTCAATCGGCACGCCTTCGCCAAAATCATAAACTTCGGCTACGGATTCCACGGCTGCGGGCTGGCCCAAAGCTGCCGCTTTCAGCCACCACTCCAACGCGAGCTTATCATCCTTCGGAAGCCCTTTCCCCATGTGATAAACGATGCCGATGTTATCCATCGCCATCACGCTGCCGCCCGTGGCCGCCTTCTGGTACCACAACAAAGCCGTCGGATCATCCTCTGCCGTTCCCCAACCCTGCTGGTAAAACGTGCCTAAATTGTTCATGGCGTCGGCATCTCCGGCGGCCGCGGCCTTTTCAAACCAACTCAGCGCCGGCACGTCGTCCTGCGGCACCCCTTCGCCAGCGTGATAATGACACCCAATGTTGTACATCGCCCTGGCGAATCCGGCATTTGCGGCCTTGGTGTACCAGGCAACAGCCTGAGCGTAATCTCTAGGTTTTCCCGCAGTCTCTTTTTCAAATACCTGCCCGGTCCTGTACATCGCCTCGGGGATGCCGAACTCCGCTGCTTTTCTCCATAAAATCGCCGCGTTCTGCATGTCCCCAGATTTTGCCGCCGCATTCCCCTGTTCATATTCACTCTCCCCAACAGCCCGTTCCGATTCTGTGGGCAACGCAGTGGTGGAATTGCTTTCACGAGTCTGAGGCCGCCGCGCCCATGCAGCAAGCGCGCTCTTCGCATTCGCATTGCCCAACTCCGCGGCTTTTTTTACCCATTCGATCCCTGTCGCCATATCCTTTGGCCCACCCAACCCATTGATATAGCAATAGCCGAGATCATTTGTAGCGTCCGCATTCCCCGCCTCGGCGCCCCTTTCGAACCAATCTTTGGCTTGTTTGTAGTCCGGGTGTCCATTCATGCCTTTTAAGTAGCACATGCCAAGTTCGGCCATCGCGTTCGAGTCTCCCGCTACCGCGCTCTTCGTCCATAGATCCACCGCGCGCTGCGGATCCTTTTCAACTCCGCGACCCTCCATGTACATCGCGCCGATTTGCGTTGTTGCTTCAATGTTGCCCGCGTCGGCGGCAGTCTTGACCCAGGTCATTGCCTGCCATTCATCTTGAGGCACGCCTCGACCGGTGTCATACAGATTCGCGATGGCCATCATCGCCATGGTGTTTCCGCCATCAGCGGATTTCTTAAACCAATCCATCGCCTTCTTGTAGTCTTGTTTAATGCCAATGCCGTCTCGATAGGCAAAGCCAAGGCTGGCCATTGCGGGGACATTCCCCGCTTCAGCCGATTTTTGATACCACCCGACAGCCTTGTCGAAATCTTGAGGGACGCCTTGACCCTTTGTATAATTCGCACCGAGGATAGCCATCGCATTTACAGAGCCGGCTGCGGC
Organism: uncultured Phycisphaerales bacterium; assembly: GCA_963773725.1. Classification (GTDB taxonomy): domain Bacteria; phylum Planctomycetota; class Phycisphaerae; order Tepidisphaerales; family Tepidisphaeraceae; genus PALSA-1353. Next base: position 952,838 of record CAVZCA010000002.1, on the reverse strand, counting down.
GGCCTTCTGCTCCCACTCCACCGCCTCATGATAGTCCTGAGGTACTGCCCGGCCGTCTTGATAAAACAGACCCATGTAGAACATGGCATCTGAATTGCCTTTGTCGGCTGCCTTGCGATACCAATCCAATGCCTTTCGATCATCCTGGGGAACTCCCAGCCCCTGAGCGTACATAGTGCCGATGGCGGCCAACGAGTCACTATCTCCCAGGCCCGCGCCTTTCAGGAACCATTGCATGGACTTTTGATAGTCGCGCGGGACGATCCCGTCTTGGATATACAAAACACCCAAATTATGCATCGCATTGGCATTGCCGGCGGCGGCGGCTTTTTGCCACCAGGATAGAGCCTGTTGAGTATCCTGCGCGACTCCCAATCCCTGGGCGTAAAAAGCGCCCAGCCCCGTCATTGCGTCCGTGTAACCGGTCGCCGCGCTTTTCTGCATCCAGTCAAAGGCCTTCGGATAATCCGTGGCCACCCCCAATCCTTTTGCGTAGAACGCACCGACGTGATACATCGCCTCCGGGTTCCCGACCTCCGCCGCCTTTTCGTAAAAGTAGAACGCCTGGATGTAATCTTTTTGGTCGGCGGCTTTGTTTCCGCTTTGGAGATCCGCAAGATCGACGGGCACCTTGGTCCGTTCGATCATCCCGGCCCCCAATGCGCCGCTCGTCGATATTCCCAGAATTACGGCCACAATCGACCGGATGAATTGCGTTCGAAATGTCACTGCCGTTCCCACCTATAAGGGCCTCAATATTTAATGTCAGCCAATTGCGACTTGATTGTCAACAATGCGCGGCTGGGCATTTCAAGCATTCACCGGAATGGTGTATGGATGAGAGGTAAGGAGAGAGGGCGCAAGACCTCGGAAATCTATTTCATCCCGCCATGCGTCATCGTATATCCCATCACAAATACCGCCGCCAGCGCCGCGATCGACACGCAGATCGCCACCACCAGCAGCGTCGTGAACCGCATGTTCTGCCGTTGAATCACCCGCTGCAGCTCTCCATCGCGCGATCGCATATTTTCACGAAGGTTCTCCAGCACCTGCGTCCCGACAGCCGAATGCCGGCTCGTCTGTTCCAGCGCGACGCTGACGGAATGCATATTCTCAGCCATGGCCGCGTCCTGATGGCTCAGTGTCTCAACGCGTTCGCGAAGTCCTTCCAGCAAATCCTTCTGATCGCCGCCCGATTCCGTCAGTTTTTCCAGAATCTCGCCCAGCGTCTGCTCCTGGTCGGCATGCCGCTGAAGCTGTTCATGCACCGCCTTAAGCGTTTCGCCTTGAATGCGATTGGTCTCAGGAATCGTTTCCAGCAGCTTCGGCAGAGCCGAGAGATATGTGTTCAACTCATCCTGCCGCCGCCCCTGGGACACCATGTTCTGGCGGATTTCTTCCATCAGGTCGGTTAACGAATGAAACCCTTCCTGAAGCTGTGCGATGGCCGCGGTATTTTTCTTCCACGGCGGGCGAATCAAGGGATGCGTTTCCACGGTGACCCCCGGCTTGGTGTCAACGGGCTCAAAGCCGTTGCCCCTGGGGGCGCGCTTGAAGATTCGTCCAATACGATTGAGAAAATTGTCAGTTTCTGGCATGAAAGCCTCCGTGCGGGTTACGTAAGCCCGGATTGTATCGCAAAACACGCCGGGGTTGGTTCTGAAGCGGCGTAGTTTGACAGGAATTTTCAACAAATCTACCATCCGCGCGAAATGGGTCAACATCGAATTCTGGGCATGACGGCCGCGGCGATCCTCGCGGTAGGGGGAATCCTGCTCATTGGTCGATGGGACCGGAAGACAAATGTCATTACCCCGGCCAATAAGCCGGCAATCGCTTCGATCACACCCGCCGGTACGGACCTGGCTATCAGTATCGGCGCCGCCGATCTCCTCGTCGGCGTAAGCAACTTTGACGGCGATCGCGAAGGAACAACCGGTAAACCCCGCATCGGCGACTACCAGAACATTAATTGGGAGAAGTTGGCCAGTCTGGGAGCCAATGTTCTATTGTTGCAATACGCCCAGGATCGTGTGCCGCCATACATCCAGCAAAAAATGCGCCGACATGGGAATCAAGATCGTGAACCTGAAGCTGGATACGATCGATGAAATTGCTCAGGGTATGATGACCATCGCCGGCGCAATCGGCCGGCCTGATCAGGGCCGAGCAGCGGCAACCGCATTGCGAGCCAAGCTGGATGCGGTGCGATCGCGCGTCGCCGGCCAGCCGCGCGTTCGGACGCTCGTGGTGACGGATGATCAAAGCTTTGCCCTCGCCGGGCCGGGTGAATTTTTGGATGAACTATTGCAAATCGCTGGCGGACAAAACGCCGCGGAATCTTTGCACAAGCCATACCCGGAAGTCGATCGCGAGATGATCATGTCCCTCGCTCCGGATGTGGTGATCCGACTCGTGCCGGAGGGCGACCAGAAGCCGCAGGTCGTGCAGCAGGGCGATCGCATTTGGGATACGCTCACCGATCTACCGGCCGTAAAAAACCATCGTGTGTATGTGCTGACCGAATGGTATAGCGAATTGCCTGGCTCCAGAATCGGAGATCTGGCAAAAAAAATCGCCGACATTTTGCATCCGGAAACAGCAACAACGGATCCATCTCCGGAGCCTCGCAAATAAATGAAACGCTGGAGTGCCCCAAGATTGATCCTCACACTACTCCTCTGCGCCATAAGCGTGGCAGGCGTGATGGCCCTCTGCATGGCCTTTGGATCAACAGGATTCGGCTGGCCACAAATGGGCATTCGGCAATTTCGCACCGAATCGGCATTGAATGCCGCTCTCATCGGCGCAGCCCTCGCCGCCGCCGGCGTGGCATACCAGGCGGTCCTGCGAAACCCACTGGCCGATCCATATCTCTTGGGCGTCAGCAGCGGGGCGTCTCTCATGGCCTACGCTTGGCAACTCCCCGTCTTTGCCTCGATGGTCCGCGCATTGGGCTTCCTCGCCCCCCTGAGCCAGCAATCGTTCTCCTTCCTCGGCGCGCTGGCCGCCGTCGGCGTTGTCCTGGGACTAGCCGGCCGCCGCGGAAGACTTGAACCCGTGACATTGCTCCTCGTCGGCGTGATCGTCAACGCAGTGAATGGTTCGCTATTCCTGCTGATCAACGCGCTGGTCGAACAATTACCCGGCAACGGCGGCCCCATGGGATTCCTCGTCGGCGGCATCCAATCCATCAAGCGCGAGCAACGCTGGGCGGCCTTCAGCCTCATCGCCATCGGCTGGATTGTCCTGCTGCAAATCAGCGGACAACTCAATGTCGCGAGCCTCGACGACGGCGAAGCCGAATCCCTCGGCGTGCCGCATTCATCGTCTGAGATGGCTTGCGCTCGATCGCTGCATCGTTGATGACCGCCGGCGCGGTCGCCATCAGCGGCCCAATCGGATTCGTCGGCCTCCTTTGCCCGCACGTAGGACGCCTGCTCGTTGGCACGGATCAGCGCCGGCTTCTTCCGGTCGCAACCGCCATCGGCGCAATCCTCCTCATGGCGGCCGATGCGCTTTCCCGATATCTCAGCGGAGAACATTTACTGGCCAACCTGTTACCCGTCGGCGTGTTAACCGGCCTGCTCGGCGGCCCATTTTTCCTCTGGCTTCTCTTTCGTGCGAAGGAAAAAATCTAACGGTTTGTCCGGCTGGCAACTCAATTCACCGGCCAATATAATTTGTTTCATATCAGGAAAATATCACATCCTTGTATAGCGCCCCTGAGGGAAGCCATGAAGAAACGATTGATCCGCATTGCGACGCTAGCCGGCGGCGGACTGGTCGTTCTCGCGATTGTCCTTGCCATCATCCTCCATCACATGGGAGCGGGAACCATCCAGGATTGGATCGGAGCACAGCTTCAGGACATTGCTAACTCCTATCTAAATCCAAAACTCACCTTCACCGATCTCGCATACGAATATCCGCTGACCGTCTCCCTGAAAAATCTCCATCTGACTGCGGATGACCCAGCGAATCCCGGCCACACCATCGACATCATCGCCGCCCAGCACGCGACGGTCTCTCTTGCGGAGATTCCCGCCATCGGCAAGCCGATCATCATCCAGAAAATCATCCTCGATCAGCCGCTTATCTCAGCGGTGGCCATCACACCGGGATCGAAGGATTTCGTCGGCTTCTCCAATCTGGTTCGCAACGGCTCATCGAGCACCCCCGATCAAACCACATCCGCGCCTCCAAAAAAGCTGAGCGATATCTTCCAGATGCGCCTCGTTCAGATCACAGACGGCAAAATCGTTTACAACCCGCGCATTTCCGGCACCGTGCCGATGATGCTCGATCAGATCAATACCTCGCTCAATATCGAGCCGGCCGACGCCGGCTGGTACAAGCTCGATACGGACATCGCCCGCAAGCCGGTTTTCGAGTTGAAATTGGCCGGCCTGCTCAATCTGGATTCATTCAGCGTCCGCGATGTGGACATCAATCTCCTGGCGGATCTCGGACAGGACAAGCTCGATTACCTGCCGCCCGAATTGCAGGCGATGCTCAAGCAATACGACGCCAGGGGAAAACTCAACGTCGAGATAACCGGCGCCATGCCGATCCTGGACCCGATGAAGGGCCAGATGACCGCATCCGTCAATCTGGATCGCGCCAACATTGAGATGGGTGGATTGCGCATCCCCGTCGATAACCTAGGCCTGAATGCTCGCTTTGATGACGGCAACGCATTGCTCTCCTCCCTGAAAATCATCGCCCTAGGCGGTTCGGCCGACCTGTCCGGCTCCGCCACCATGAACGACCGTCTCGACGCCGACTTACATCTCAAAGTCGCCGGCATGGTGCTCGAAAAATTACTGGCCAATCCAGCCTTCGCCTCGGCATCGCCCGCCCGGCTCGATCTCGATTTCAATGTCGCCGGCTCGCTGATGAGCATTCTCGGCAAAGCGCCCGCCAAACCCGGCGCGCCGCTGGCAGCCATCGGCATAAAAGATTTCCATATCTCTGCTGACGATCCGGTGAATCCGGGACAAAAACTCGACGTCGTCGCCTGCAAATTCCTGGATGTCGCCATGACCGAGCCGATTCTTCCCGGCAAGCCGATCGTCATCGACAAAATCATCCTCGACGAGCCCGCCGTCTCCGCCGTAGCCGTCGCCCCCGGCTCCTCGCAATTCGTCGGCGTCCCCAATCTTCCCCCCTCCACGCCCGCCGCTACGACCGGCCCCTCCGCCCCAATGCCAAAGCTCGGTGATCTGCTCCGCGTCAAAACTTTCCAGCTTAATAACGCCAAAATTATCTACGACCCGCGCATCCCCGGCACTCAGCGGATGCATCTCGATCAGATCAACACCGCCCTCAACGTCGATCCCCAAAATCCCGGCCTCTACAAAGTCAGCACCGACATCTCCCGCAAGCCCGTCTTCAGCCTAGACATCAACGGCGGAATCAACATCGACGATCCCGGCCTGCAAAACCTCAAGCTCGATGTTCAGGCCGACCTGACGCAAGACCAACTCGATTTCCTGCCGCCGCAACTGCAGTTGATCCTGAAACAGACCCACGCCCAGGGAAAATTAAACGTTAAAGCCACCGCATCTGTCGCCGCTTCCGATCTCGTACGGGGCAATGCACACCTCGACATGGACGTTCGAAACATCCAGCTCAACCAGGGCGATATTCATATTCCGGTGGACGACTTTTCAATCTCCGCGCGTTGCACGATGGCAAAGTTGAACAAAACATAAAAATAGCCGCTCTGAACAACGTTTTTAATCTTTCCGGCTTCGTGAAGCTGAACAACTGCCTCGACACCGACACAACGCTGACGCTCAAGAATGTGGAAATAGAGCCGCTCCTCATGACCTTGAGGCCAAATCAACCGGCGCTGACGACTTTGACAAAATTCAGCGCCGCGATCGAGCTTCAATCTCCAATTATGGTCGCCCTGGGCGCCGTCCCGGGCCTACCCAATGAACCTGCCGCAACCGTCACTATTCACGATCTGCGCCTGACCACCGACAATCCGATCACCCCCGGCTCGCCTCTCGATTTCGTAGCCTGCGACCGTTTCAGCGTGGTCCTACCATCCCTTCCAGCGCCCGGAAAGCCAATCGCCGTCGATCAGATTGTCATCGATCATCCAGCGATTCGCGCCGTCGCAATGGCCCCAGAGTCAAAAAAGCTGGCCGGCTTTTCAGCTCTTCAAAATCTCGCAGCCAGCCAGTCGCCGGCGACACTTCCCACAACAACTCCTCCTTCCACAATGCCGGCCGAACCAATGCCAAGGCTCAGCGAAATCTTCCGCCTTCGGTCCCTATCTCTCACGGATGCTTCGCTCTATTACGACCCCCGAATCGAACACACCATTCCGCTGTCGTTAAAAAACATCAGTACGAAAATAGACATGGATTCCATGGCCGCGGACGCCTACCGCTTTGATTTGGTGGTCCCCTCCAAGCCGAATTTCAATCTCGAACTCGCCGGCCGGATCAACGTTGATACGATGATCGCTGATCCCCTGAAGTTGAATCTCAAGGCCCACATCAGCGGCGACGCCCGCAATTATCTTCCGCCGCAGGTGCAGACGCAGTTACGCCAATATGAGCCCACGGGTTCGCTCGCCGTAAACGTGTCTGGCATGCTGCCGCTGTTGAACCCCACGGCTGCCGATATCGAAGCAGACGTGCTTGTCGATTCCTTCGCCGCGACAACCGGCGACTACAGAATTCCGATCGATCACTTACGGCTGCCGGTCGTGCTCGCACGCCGACACGTCTTTTTCCAGGATGCCACAAAGCTGGGCGGCCCCACGGTGGAAGCGCTAGGCGGAGTCGCAAACTTAACTGGAACAGTAACGCTCAACGACCGTCTCACTTCGACGCTGAGGCTGACCGTCGATGGAATGCTTCTGCAATCGCTTATGGCTGACAAAATCTCCGAGCCTAAAAAGCAACTCATCGGCGCGCTTCACGCCAATGTGGAACTGATCCGGGCTCCGATTCTGGTGATTGTTGCCAAAGTTTCCCCGCCGACGTCTGATTCGGATCCTTCGTGGATCCTGGCCGATGCCAGCTTGCCGGCAAATTGGGGCTGGGCCGACATCGAATTGACGCAGGCGCGACTGATCGGATTTGAGCTGATCCAGGGAATGGGAAACATCGCGAAATCGGTTTTTACCGATCTATTCCATCGGCAGGACAAGGATAAGCCGGAAGTGGTCGTGCCAAAGGAGACGGCGAAAATAGTCTGCACGTTTGATAGGGATCGAATCTCGATTTCCAATTTGCATTATGAGGGTGAGGATCTTGGGGCCGACGGCAAAGGGTATGTAACCCTGAATCGTGAGGTCTATCTGACCCTGACGGGCGGCCCGATTTCAAAACTGGCCGGCATGGGGGCGGTGGGCAACTGGATTAAAAATGCGAGCGATTCACTGTTGTATTATCAGGTCTCCGGCACGGTTGGAGATTTGAAGATTGAAACCAAGCGGGGGAATGGCCAGCCGATTGTGGAAGGAGCCAAGAACATCACCGAAAAGGGCGTCAAAGCCGTCGGCACCGGCCTGGACAAAGCCGGCTCATTCATCCACGGGCTCTTCAATCACAACGATCAAGACCAGAATAAGAATTGAAACGTTCACGGCCAAACTTAGCGCATTGCCAACCCGCCGCCGAAAATCAATAATCAACGCTCGTTCTCATTATGAGGTTCTCCGCAGCTCATATTCTCATCGCCTGCCTCCTCGTCGAGAGCTTGGTGATCGTCACACTGCTGCTCATTCCCCGCGTGCTCCGGTTCTATCTCGGCGTCACCGCCGCCGCCCCGCGCGCTGGCAGGACCGTGTCGAGTTGAGATATCAGGATAAGGACACATACGCCTGGATGTTCGCCCGGTCCAAGGTCCGCCTCGATCCGATGTTCCGCGAGCTTCCTGAATTCATGCGCCAAATGCCCGCTGCTGCCCGCACAGCGATGGACATCGGCTGCGGCCACGGCGTCGTCGGCTGCTCGCTCCTGGAATGGTTCCCCGCGACTAAAGCTCTACGCGATCGACCCAAATTTCCAGCGTATCCAGGCCGGCCGCCCGGGCGCTGGGCGATCGCGCCCGCGTCTTCAAGGCCGCCGCGCCCGATTTCGAATCGCCCGCCTTCCCGCATCACATGGATGCAGCTTTCGCCCTCGACATGATTCATTTCCTGAGCAATGCGGAATTGGATCTGACCCTCCAGCGAATTCGAGCCAGGCTGGATGACGGCGCCTATCTCTTCCTTCGCGCCCTGATACGCCCCAACGGCTTCGGATCATTCCTCTGGAACCTCGACAAACTCACGCGCAAGCTGAATGGCATCACAGCCTATTTCCGATCCGTCGATCAAATCCGCCGTACAATCGAGAAAGCTGGCTTTCAAATCACCCGGGTCCAAATGTCCGGCGACAATCAGGAATTGTTTTGGTTTATCGCCGCCGCTTCATCACCCAAAACGGTGATAGAGCAGAACGGCGCAGAGCAGAAGTGCGACGACAACGTGAATCAGGATCAGCATGAACAGGTGCCGGTTGCTGAATTCATTCCACCGCTGTAGCCGGTAAAATCCCCCGCTCAATCGTCGCGCCCGGTCGATTCCCCGCAGCTTATGGTTATCCGTTGACGATCCGCTTTGAAACGCAAACGCCGGATAAGACGTGAAAAATCGTTCGTCGTCGAGTGAGCGCAGCAGATCATCATACGCAACGCCGCGCCAGGGCATTTCCACCAGCTTTTCCGCAAACGCCCGATTCACCACATACGCATGAGCCGTGCAACGATAACGCACCTGAAGCACCGAATCGAACAAAGTTTTCCGCGATGATCGCACGAAGCACCCGAAAAAGAAGGCATCCCAGTCGACGTTCGATTTCATGAACCGAACCGCGTTCGCCACCACCCTCGGCGAAAACCGGCGGATCAAAATATCATCTTCAAACACCACGATCCGCTGCGCCCAGCCGCCAGTCCCGCGCGAAGACAAGCCATATGAGATTCAAAAATCCCCTGTTCGCTGTCGGTGGGATGGCTATCGACAATGATGAATTGAACCCGGTCGCCCAGCCCGATCCGCGCAAACTCCCGCTGGGCGTTTTCCCGGCGGTCCACCCGCTGCGAAAGAGAAATACAGTAGATCTGGTCGAAGCTCCCCCAGGCCGCGGCAAGCGACTGGTCAATCTTCTCGCTCGGGTCCAGAAGCGGGGATATCGTCACCTGTCATCCTCAGACCTTGAGGGGTCTATACGGATCGTGATAATCTCCTCGGAAACATAACCGTGAACGAGTTTGCGTACAAGATTGGCCTCCGGCTCGCCCGCATCGGATTCGTCCGAAGCGCCATCGACGACCGCGCCGATCTCACCCCCTTCAAAGGCCGTCCAACCTTCCGAATTCTCTTCGGCGTATTCCTCATCGGCTTCAGCTTCGTCATGTGCTGGCCCGCGATCAGCGTCCTGGCCGGCATTTCAGTACACCTGCGAATGCCGCTCCTCGCCGCCATCGGCGGTCCGGTGCTTTATGGAATGTCTCACTTGTACTTTCTTGCGGGAATGGCTCTATCGGGAGCCGAGTATTCGCGCATCTTCCTCCGCTGGGCCGCGCGAGTCGGAGTCGAAAAACTCTTAAGCTTCGGCACAACGCAACAGCCGCCCGAACCATAAGACAATAAGGCCGAATGCCGATTGCCAAATGCCGCACAGATCGGCAAATACATCGCTTTTTCATTCGGCACTCTCCCCCCGTTTGTGTTCAACCGGCCCCATTGTTAGACTCCGCACGACAATGCGGGTGAGGCGATAAGGGATGACCGATTCTGAAGTGATTGATGCGGTGAACGAAGTGTTCGCGGATTCTTTTGAGATTCCACGCGAGCAAATCAAACCCGAGGCACAAATCTTCGCCGACCTTGGCCTGGACAGCCTCGATGTCGTCGATCTCGTGGCGGCGATCCAGAAAAGATTCGGCATCCAGGTCCGCGATGATGAACGAATCCGCTCCATCCGAAGCTTGCAGGACCTCTACACCTACCTCATCATGGTCAAAGCCGAGCAAAAAAAGGCCTGACGCAATGACGCCGCCCCGGGCACCAGCCGATTCGTCCAATTCGCTGATCTCTACCCTGTGGCTCAATCTCTTTTTCTGGACCTCCGTCGTGGTGGTCACCGCTACCTTTGTCACCTGCGCAACGATCTATGTGGGCTTATTCCTACTGGTTGTCCGCAACCGCCGCCGTGGCAAGTGGCTCGTTCGCCGAAGCATCAGCCACTACGGCTCCCTCGTCTTAAAATGCGGCTGGCCGCTGGTGAAGGTCCATTACATCGACCTCGCCCCGCAGGAATCGCCGCCGTTTGTCTTCGTCTCCAATCATCGCTCGGCTTCCGATGCATTCCTCATGGCCTGTCTTCCCTTTGAATGCATCCAGGTTTTGAACAATTGGCCGTCAAAGCTCCCCGTCGTCGGCCCGGTCGCCTGGATCGCCGGCTATTTGAAGGTTCGCAAGATGTCGCCTGAAGCATTCATCAAGGCCGGCTCGCGCCTTCTCGCGGACGGCGTTTGCATCATCGCTTTCCCCGAGGGCACGCGCTCCGGCTCGCGAAAGCTGGGCCCGTTTCACGGCTCGGCCTTTCGGCTCGCCCAGCAAACCCGCGCCAACATCGTCCCACTCGCTATCGCGGGAAACGAAAACATTCCCCGCCGCGGATCGGTGATTTTGCATCCCGGCCGAATCACCGTTTCCAAGCTCCCCGCGCTCACCCATGAAGAATACAAAGACATGACAACGTTCAGGCTGAAAAACCTGGTCCGCGAAAGAATCCGGCAACACCTCGATGCCGATCCCGCGTGAAATTGTCTGGAGCAGAACGTGCGTGGTGATTGCTCAATTCGAATCGAAGGCCTCGGCTTCACGCCCGAGCAAATCGACGCTTGCGTCCAGCGCCAGGGCCTATTGTCGATCGAAATCGATCTCGGCATGCCAGGGCAATGCAGTTGCATCGCTTGCCAATCAGCGCCGCGATCCACCTTGTCACTGGAAGAGATTCACAACCTGATCGGCCAAGCCAAAAACCTCGGCGCTGAGCGAGTTCTGCTCGTCGATAGCGAGCCAGCATCTTATCCTGATCTTCAGGAGCTGATCGATGACATCCGCAACCAGAACATGCGGGTCGAACTATTCGCTAGCAGCGATGGGATCACCAGTGAAATGGCAGAATTCCTGCGCAAGCATGAAGTCGCGGTCGTTCTCAAGCTCAATTCACTTGACTTGGCCCCCAACAATGTCGCGCGATCAGCGATAGCCAATCTCAAACAAGCCGGCTACTGTGAATCGCCCGAGCCAACTCTCGCAATCCGAACAGAAATCAGCAACGAAAACATCCACGAGATTCCCGACCTCTGGCGATGGGTCCGCTCCCAGAAAATCGAGCCATACCTGCAGATCATCACGCCGCGAAGCCAGCCGGGCGAATCCCCAAAAATCATCGAGCCCGATCGCGCCAAACAGCTATTCGAAGAACTCGGCCGAATCGATCGCGACGAATTCTCCCGAACCTGGCAAACCCCGCCCTCGCTCATCGGCCGCTCCTGCAAGCGGCATCAATTCGCCTGCCACGTCACGCCCTGCGGCACGATCTTCGCCTGCGTCGGCGTCACCATTCCACTCGGCAACATCCGCCAGGAGCCGCTGGCCGAAATCCTGAACCTCAGCGAAGTCCTGGAAAATCTCCGAGTCTTTGGCCAGAAGGTCAAGGAACCCTGCCGAACCTGCTCCAAAACCACCGATTGCTACGGCTGCCGCGGCGCCGCCTACCAACTCACCGGCGATTACCTCGCCGGCGATCAACTTTGCTGGAAAGCCAAGGGCGTCGAAATCGAATCCCTCCCCTCCGGCCCAGAAAAATTGATCCCGCACGGCAAGTCGATCCGCATGATCGACCAGCTCGTCCAGGTCGGCGAGCGCTTCGCCCAAACCGAGTTCCTCGTCAAACCCGATTCGCTTTTCGTTGACGCCTCAGGCCGTCTTGACGAGCTTGCCTATATCGAGATGATCGCCCAGTCCTTTGCGGCCTGCCACGGCTTTCAACTTTTCGGCGAGGAACGACTGGCCCATCAAGGCCTCCTGCTGGGGGCCAGGGATTTTGTGATCACCGGCGAAGCCCGCGTCGGCGACCGCCTGACCATCCGCGTCAGCAAAGTCACCCGCTTCGGCGATTTTGGCGTTGTCAACGGCGAGGTCCATCATGAAGATGGGAGACTCATCGCCACCGGCCAGATCAAAATATGGCGGCCAAGCAGCGAGCAGGTGATCAATCCATGAACGCGATCGCTCGAATTATCCTCGCCTGTATATGCTTAACGTTCGCGGCCTTCTCCGCCTTCGCTGGACCCACGACCCAACCCTCGACGAACGCCACCACGCAGATTTCCGTTGAGTTGCTTCAACATCTCCAGAGCCAGCTCAAGGATGTAACCACGGTCGAAGCCGATTTCGTCGAAAAGAAAAATCTCGCGGTCCTGAACCATACTCTGACGATCACCGGCCATTTCGCCCTTCAAAAACCGGACAAATTCATCTGGATCGTTCACGACCCCGTGAAGTATGCCATCCGCGTCGAAGGGGATGAAGTCCGCCAATGGGACGAGGACACCGATCACGTCGATGTCATCCATCTGGGCGGCGATCCAACCTTCAAAGCCATCACCGAGCAGATGCAAGCCTGGTTCCTTGGCGATTACGAGGGCCTTGCCAAGAATTACACGGTCGATGTCCTCAGCGAAAATCCCCTGTCTCTGCGATTCGCCCCGCAAGGCGATTCAATGGCTTCCAAAATCATCCAGCAGATCGAACTCACCTTCGCTGCTGATGAACGATACATAGAAAAAATGGTCGTCACCGAATCCGGCGGCGACACCACGACGCTCGAATTCGTCCACACCCAACTGAATCAACCGATCAAGGATGATATCTGGAGGATGCCTCCGAATGAGCATTGAAGGAAACGCCGGCCGATCGCGCGGGAAATGGATGGCCCTCTGCATTTTCGCGATAGCGGTCGTTTCCGCCTTCGGCTGGACGCGCCTCCGCGTCGATAGCTCCCTGGAACCGCTCCTGCCGGAAAACAGCGACGCCAAGCAAACCGTTCTTTTTCTTCGAGACTCCAGCTTCGCCGCAAACGCGGTCCTCTGGTTCCGCCTCACCGGCAACGGCACCGTCTCCGATCTGATCGCCGCCGCCGATGCAACCGAAAAACGCCTCGACCCTAATCTCATCACCCGCGTCATTCGTGCGCCGAGCGAATCCAGCGCCGTCGATCAAGCCATCGGATTGCTCGATCATGCCGGCCAACTGCTCGACCAAAACGACCTCGACGATCTGCAAAAAGCGACCGCGCCCGATGCCCTAAAAAAGCGGATGCGCGAATGCTACGTACAACTCGTTAAACCCGAGGGCTCGTTCCTCCAGCAGATCATCCGCCGCGATCCGCTCGGCATCAGCACCCGGATTCTCACCCGTCTTTACGCACTCTCAAACGGCCTTGGCTATCGCGTGCAAATTAAAGACGGCCATCTCCTCAGTACCGATGGCCGCCAACTCCTCCTCGTTTTGCAAACAACAACCACCGCCACCAGCATGGCCAGTTCTGAAGCCCTGGTCACTCATCTGAATAATCTCAGCGCCGCTGCTCCGCCCGGAATCCAAATTATTCCCATCTGCGGCCAAATCCACACCGTTGAAAACGAACAACTCATGCGGCACGACGTTCATCTCGCCGGCGCTATCAATTCCGTTATTTTTCTCGCCCTGTTTCTGCTCGTATCCCGCGACTGGCGTGTCGCCGCCGTTTTTTTACTCCCGCTGGTAACCGCAGCACTCACCATCGGCCTGTGCGCCCTCGTCCACCCCAGTCTCAGCACCATGATGGTTGCCATGACCTTCGCCATGGCCAGCAGCGCCGTCGATTACGGCATCTACGTATACACCGCCGTCCGCATGGGAACCGACGCCAACGCCGACATGCGCCGCATCCGCCGCCCGCTGCTGATCAGCCACCTGACAACCCTCGGCGTCTTCGTCGCATTCACCTTCTCCAAAATCCCCGCCTACCGCCAACTCGGCTTTCTCACGAGCATCGCCCTGATTCTCTCTCTCCTAAGCGCTCTCTTCGTCCTGCCGGGAATGTTGCGAGCCTCCCGCGGAAAAATCATCGGCCTGGGCAGCGGCATGCGGCTCGACCGCTGGGGAAGCAAAATGGTTCCCGCCACCATTCTCGCGGCTATTCTCCTAATCGCCGGCATTTATATTTCCCGAAACATCAAATTCGACTCCGACGTCACCCGCATGGATGGCGTCAGTGATTCCGTCAAACAAGCCGAAAAGGATTTCCAGAAAACCTGGAGCCGCACCCAGGACCAATTGGCTCTGCTCGTCGTCACGGCTCCGACACGCGATGCCCCCGAACAGCAAAACGACGAGATCTATCGAATCATCCCCAAACTTCCGGATGGTGATTTCGTATCGATCAGCAGCGTCTGGCCGTCATCCGCCACGCGCCACGCCAACGAACGCCGCTGGCAGGAATTCTGGTCCAAACAGCGAGTCGCACAGCTTCGCCACGACCTGGCAACAGCCGGCGAGCCCTACGGCTTCACCGCCGCCGCCTTCGACCCCTTCTTCCAAAGCATTGCAAGTCCGCCCAGCGACGAAATCCCTCCGATTATTTCCGACATTGGCGAACAGTTCACCGCCCGTTCCAATGGCAACTGGCAAATGCTCAACTATTTTGAGGACACTCCCGCCAACCTCGCCGCCGTCCGCGCCGTGTTGCATGATCGCCCGGACACTCAGGTCGTCTCGCGAGGCGTGCTGGCCCAGGCCTTCAAAGATTCCGCCATCTCCGAAACCTATCTCCTCGTCACCATCAGCGTCGCGTTCATCATCCTCTCGGTTCTGGCCCTGACGCGAAATTGGGTCAAATCGCTCATCATCATGTTGCCGGTCGTCGCGGGCATCGTTGCCATGCTTGCGGTATTGACAATGATGTCGATGTCCTTGAGCGTTCTAAGCGTCGTCGCTGCGATCATCGTGCTGGCGCTGACCAGTGATTACGGCGTATTCGCCGCCTATGCTTACGAAGGCCGCGAAACAATCCTCGGTCAGGGAATGGCGTCGGTGCATTTGTCCTTCGGAGCGACATTAGTGGGCACCGCAGTCATGATGTTCGCCAAACATCCCGCGCTCTTTTACGTCGCCGTCAGCCTCACCGCCGGCCTCCTCGGCGGTTATATCGTCGCATTCTTCGTTATCCCCGGCATCTGCTACCTCTTGACCGGCCGGCCGAAGCAGGAGGCGGCATGAACAGGGTCTGGTTCGTCTTCCTCGCGATCCTCACCGGCTGCACCGTGGAACCCTTCACCCGCGCGCCATTGCCACCGTTGAAAAATCCCAATCCCCAAAACATTCGCACCGCCCTCGCGCAAACCCTCCCCGACAAATTCACCTCCGATGACACCGTCATCATCCAGGCTCCCTTCCGCAACGACCTGGCCGTCCTCGGCGTCCTCCGCGTCAATCGCCCAGCCGGCACATTCGAGCTGGTCGGCCTCAACCAACTCGGCGTCAAACTCTTCCATTTAGCGGGCGATTCCCACGGCGACACCATCCGCTTCGCCGTCCCTCCGCTAATGACCCACAAAGACCTGCTCCTCGCCGTTGCCGAGGACATCCGCAGAATGTTTTTCAACGTAGTCCCGGACAGCGCCGCCGAAACCGACATCGGCCCAACCTCCATCGAATTCACCGAAAAAACGCCGCAGGGCGAAATAGTCTATGAAGTCGGCGGCGATCCGCCGATCCTGCTCGATAAACGACTCGTCGGCTTCTTCGGCACCATTTGGCACGTCGGATATTTTAAGTACGCCACTTCATCCAACACTCTTTACCCGCGCGGAATTGTCATGGATAATAGCCGGTATCACTACCGGATCATCGTGAAGAATCGAGACTGGGAAGTCGAATGAATCCGGTTCGCCAGCAGATTCGCTCCATGCTTCGCCTCGAGCCGCGCGAAGGCGGCTTTCGCGCCCTGTTCGACCTGGATCCAAATTTAAACGTGCTGCCCGACCATTTTCCAAATCGACCGATCCTTCCCGGAATCTGCATGATTCAGGCGGTTCTTCTCGCCGGCGCGATGTGGCAGGGGGCTTCCGACCTCTGCGTTCATCAATTGAAAAACGCCAAATGGCTCAAGCCTGTCCAACCCGGCCAGCAGGTCACCATCGATGCGGAAATGATCCCCGTGAATGACGGCGATTTTCACATCAAAGCAAAATTGTCAGTCTCTGATAAACGATGCGCGGAATTCTCCCTCGTGGCTCGCCCTGTCTCACGCGAGCAAGGAGCCCGCCCATGACCCAACCCCTCCGGCGCCAAAAGGGCGGCTACTTCGCCATCGAATCCGACGCTCCCGTGCCCCTGATCATCCGCCTCAAACACCGCGTCCGATTCAGCGATGTCGATCCCATGGCCGTTCTCTGGCATGGCCGCTATTGCCATCTTTTCGAGCAGGCCAGCGAAGAACTCGGCCGCGCCTGCGGAATGGGCTACGCCGATTTTAATCGCGATCGCCTGCAAGCCCCCATTGTCCAGCTTCACGTCGATTATTTCGCTCCGGTCATTCTCGGCGAGCTAGTGACAATCACTGGCAAACTGTTCTGGAACGACGGCGCCCGCATCGACACCGAATACCATATTCACAAAGAGCAGGGCCCCCTGGCCGCCTCTGGATATAGCGTACAGATGTTCGTCGATTCAACCGGCACACCCCTGATGGCAACTCCCTCAATGCTCGAAACCTGCCGCAAACGCTGGAGGGCTGGCGAATTCGCCGGCTTGAAATGAACGTCGTCATTTCTCAATCCGATCTGGTAACCGCGTACGGCTGGGGCCTCGACGCGCTATGGGACGGTCTGCTCAGCAATGAAACCGCCATCCGCCCAACCGATCGTTTCGCAGACCGAGGATTTCTAAGCAATCAGGCCGCCATGATTCCCGATCTGGAAGTTCGCGCCGCCGAGTCCCGCGCGATGGCCATGTCCAAAAGACTCCTCTCTCCCCTCATCGGGAAAATCGATCCACAAACGCCGCTGATCCTCGCCACCACAGTCGGCGAGATCGAATACGTCGAGCAGGCGATCCTCAACCATAAGCCCGACCTAGCCGCCGATGCCCGGCCACAGGTATTGCTCCAACGGATCAAGCAATTACTCAGCCTCCGCGGGAGTGCAATGGTGATCTCATCCGCCTGCGCATCCTCCGCCGTCGCGCTCTCACGCGCCGCATCGATGATCCGCCACGGCGACGCCAAACAAGTCCTCGTCATCGCCTGCGACTCCGTCTCCGAGTTCGTCTATTCCGGCTTTTCAACGTTGCTCTCACTCTGCGACGGCCCCGCTCGCCCATTCGACGCCCAGCGCAGCGGCCTCACCCTCGGCGAAGCGGCCGCTTGGGCATTGCTCAGTTCCGACGATACCCCGCCCGAAGATGCGCCATCCATCCTCGGCTGGGGCAACACCACCGACGCCATCCACATGACCGCTCCGGATCGCAACGCTCAGGGCCTATCCCGCGCTATCGCCAAAGCCTGCGCCATGGCCTCCAAAACCGTCGATGAAATCTCCTTCATCGCCGCCCACGGCACAGCAACGCTCTACAGCGATGCGATGGAACTCCTCGCATTCCACGGCATCGCGCACAATCCCAAACCAATCTTCTCAGTTAAAGGCGGCGTCGGCCACACCCTTGCCTCCGCCGGACTCGTGCAAATCCTCGTCGCCGCAAGGGCAATGTCGCTCGGCATCATCCCGCCAACAGTCGGCCTCGTCGTCCCCGATCCCTCCGCATTGGATTGGGCACACAAAACGTCAGTAAAAATCGGCCGCGTCCCGCTGGCTCTCTCAACCAGTTCCGGCTTCGGCGGCGTCAATACCGCTATCCTCCTCGGCAGGGGGGATCGATCATGATCCGCACCGTCTCCTGGTTTTGCACCGACCATCACGGCCTCTTCACGCCCGCCGGCAAATCATGGCAGCGCCCATCTCCCGCGCTCTCCGCATCCGCAAACGCACTCGAATTAATCGGCCGGCCCGTCAACTACTTCCGCGCATGACCACCGAAGCCCGCTTTGCCCTCTGCGCCGCCAGCATGGCACTGAAAGCCACCAATTGGCAGGATTCACATGCTCCAGAGATCGGCATCGTCTCCGCGGGTTCCGACGGATGTCTCGCCGCCAATCAGGAATATTTCCGCGACTACGTCGCCTGCGGCCGAACCCTTGGACGCGGCAATCTGTTCATTTACACTCTCGCCACCAGCGTGCTCGGCGAGGTTGCCATCGTCCTGTCCCTCACCGGGCCGAGCCTGTTTATTCATGACGATGTCCGCCCGCTGCCGTCGCTGGCCCGGCACGCCCAGCGGCTCGTCGCCGACTGGGAAGCCGCCGGAATGCTCGCCCTCTGGAGCGATCCCCACGCTGCCGTCTGCATGGCAATTGACGCCGGGCCGGGCGAAGAGAATATTTCCGCATTGCTCTCCAGGCCCGACGCAACGCCATTGCAACTGGCCCGCGAGTTTCAATTGATGGTTCAGCGAGCATGACCCAGATCTGGTGTGGCATTCCGGTTTTTAACAACGCCGCCACGATCGCCGAGGTGGCCCGGCGCTGCCGCGAGCAAATCGAACATGTAATCATCGTTGATGATGGCAGCACCGACGCCGATCTGCGCGAGCTACTCAAACCCCTCGATGTAGCCGTCGTTCGCCATCCAACAAATCTCGGTAAAGGCGTCGCTCTTCTCACCGCGTTTCGATATGCCGCCGAACACGGCGCCGAATATCTCATCACCCTGGACGGCGACGGCCAGCATTTCCCCGAAGACATCCCCAATTTCCTTCCGCGCCTTGCGCCCGATGCCATCCTCATCGGCAGCCGCGAAAAAATCATCGGCAACATGCCGGGTTCCAGCCACTTCGGCCGCGATTTTTCCGATTTCTGGATCTGTATCGAATGCCGGCGCCGATGCTCCGCGACACGCAAAGCGGATTTCGCGCCTATCCCATCAAGCCCGCCCTCAATCTCCAATTGGGCTTCTCGGCATTACAATCTGGAGATGGAGATCATCACCCGGGCGGTTTGGGCTGGCCTAGCCGTCCAATCCGTGCCGATCCGCGTCGAATATCTCGATGCCGCGAAAAGAGTTTCCCAGCTTTCATCCATTCTTCGACAACCTGAGAATTTCTCTGCTCCACACGCGACTGGTCTTGCGGGAGCTTCTGCCGATTCCGCACCGACGAATCGCCGGCAATTCCAATTCGCCCGGCAAAACCCCCGCCCAATGGCTCAAGCAGTTGTGGACGCAAAATTCCAGCCCGCTCGGCCTCGCCGCCGCAGCCGCCCTGAGCGTATTATTGAGCATCGCTGCTGTGGCCCTGGGGCCCGATCGCCGTGCTATACGTCGCCATGCGTCTTCATCTCAACAAAATCATGGTGCTCGCAGGTTTACTCATCTGCCTCCTCGCGGCACTCCCCGAATTTTGCATGACCGTTGGCCAATCGGTCCTGCATCCCAATGTCAGCCCGTTCCTGCAATGGTTTGTCGGATCGCACATCGTCGCTTTCCTGGTCTCGCCGGCCTGGCGCTATTGGTTTATTCTATCGCCCGTCAATTCCGTTCCATGCCTCTCGCGGGGAATCAAACATGAATATCGTCGAGCTGATCCGCCAGGAAACGCACAAAGCATACGGGCAAAACGGCAATCGTCGAAGGCGCTCGCACCATCACCTATGGCGAGCTTCTCAACCGCATCACCGCCTTCGCCAAACTTCTTTCTGGCGCGGAATGTCGGCCCAGGCCAGCGCATCGCTTTTCGCTCCGCCGACGGCATCGACTATGTGATTGGCGCCCTGGCCCTGCTGGATTGCGGGGCAGCCGTCGTCCCCGTCGCCGATTCCCTCACCGCCGGCGAAATCCTCGAAACCATCGAGCGCATCGACGTCAATGGCATCCTGACCAATTCTAAACTCCCGCCGGCTGCCGGCGATGAACTTGCCGAAAAGATCGACGACCTATTCCTCTGGCGACCGCGCAAAGCCGATCCCCAACTCGACCAGCGCTGCCGCGATCTCGGCGCAGCCTTCATCCGCTTCTCCTCCGGCACCACCGGCGAAAGCAAAGGCGTCGTCATCTCTCATCGTTCAATCGTCGATCGAACCGACGCCGCCAATCGCGGTCTGATGATTTCCGATTCCGACGTGATCCTCTGGGTCCTCGGCATGAGCCATCATTTCGTCGTATCGATCCTGCTGTTCCTTCGCAGGGCGCGACCATCGTCGTCGCCAACCAGCGATTTCCCTTCTCCGTCCTCGAAGCCGCCAAAAATGTCCGCCTCACATTCATCTACGGATCGCCGGTCCATTTCTACCTGCTCGCCGTCTCAAATTTGGTTTCACCCGAGGCACTGCAAAGACGTCCGCATGGCCATCAGCACATCGATGAAAATGGCCCCGGAAATCTTCACCCAGTTCTCCGAGAAATTCGGTCTCACCCCATCCGAAGCCTACGGCATCATCGAAATCGGCCTTCCCTTCATCAACACCGAACCCGGCACGGCAGGCAAAAACACCGTCGGCCGACTCTCTCCCCGATTATCAGCTGCAAATCGAAAACCCCGATCACGACGGCATCGGTGAAGTCCTCGTCAAAGGCAAAGGAATGTTCGACGCCTACTTTTCCCCCTGGCGTCTGCGCGAAGAATGCCTCCGCAGACGGCTGGTTCGACACCGGCGACCTCGGCCGCATCGACGAGCAGGGCCGCCTCTCCCTCCTCGGCCGCAGCAAAACCGTCATCGTCTGCGCCGGCATGAAAGTATTTCCCGAGGAGGTCGAGGAAATCATCAATTCAATGCCCGGCGTCAAAGAATCGCTCGTATCCGGAAAAGAACACCCGCAATACGGCCAGACGCCAATCGCTCAGGTGGTGATCGCCCCCAACATCATCGACCCGGCCAAAATCATCGAAGAACTTCGCGGCTATTGCTTCAAGCAACTATCCTCGTACAAAGTCCCCGTCGAATTCCGCGAGGTCAATTCCCTCCCCAAAACCGTCAGCGGAAAGCTCGCCCGTTCCTCTACCGCAGCAGCGACGACTTGAACTCCTCCATCAGCCTCTTCGCCGACCGATCGCTCACCGCCCCCTCGACATACGAAACAATCAGGTTGAATCGTCCGTGAAAGAACGTCAGGCACATATTCAGCCCCGGCGGCGAGAGCGCCAGCGGCTTGTGAATCAAATCCACCGCCGGCAACCCCAGAAAAGTCTCCCCTGAATATCCTGCGTCGCGCAGGCATGCGAAATAAAACGAACAAATCCGCCCCTCAGCCATCGTCCGTAGCATCGGGCCGCCGATGATGTGCGGAACAATCCGCCCGAGGCCGGCCGCATCGTCCAGCGCGAAAGGAACCTGTTTTTTCATGTGGTCGAAGAACTGATCCCGCAAATCAATCGCCGCTTCCTTCTCCGTCATGTCCCGATCCGCCGGCAGCCAATACGGAAGCAGGGCGATATGATTGAATAAAAACGTCTCCCATTCCTGATTCGGCGTCCGCAAATTCGCGGTCGTAAAAATCATGTAATCCAGCCCCGTCTTCGACATTGCTGGAAGCACTTTGTGTACCGCGAGCACCGCCCGCGCCGTCGCCGACGGCGAAACAATCGGCAGTCCGATCTCCTCCCCGGCTCTCCTGATAAAGCCCGCCGACTCCTCCACGCTCAAGCTGTCATGCACAAACCGGTTCGGCGAAAAGGCATGCCCCGGCGGCATCGTCAGGTGGCAAACCTTCAACCTTTTCATAGCCAGATAAAGCCGGTTCAGCGTTTGCCCCGACTTAAACCGCCTGATCCAGTTGTCCGCATGCGCCGGCTCAGTTTGTTTGATGCGCGGCGCAACTTCATTCAGACGCCCTTGCCAGGTGAGATCGATCAGCCGGAAAAACACCTCCGCCCCAAACGCATCAAGCAATCGATGATCAAACACCACCCCCAGCCGCGATCGCTCTTGCCCGATCCGCACCAGCAGAAACCGCGCATGCCGCCACTCCGCATCAAACGGCACATTCCCATGATCGGTAAATAATTGATCCGCTCGCTCAGCCTCATCTTCCGCCAGATCAACCACGCGGAGCGGAATAGATGCATCCCGCGCCGCAGACGGAACCTTCCAATAGGGCGCAGGTTTTGCCAATCTCGCGCCATCTGCCCATGAAGCAGCGGAACCCGCGTCAAAATCTGATCCAACGCGCTGCGCAGTGTTTTCTCGCACAGCCTCCCCTTCACTTCAATAATCGCCTGCGAATAAACCCCGATCCTGTGATGCCAGCCGGCCCCATACGCCATTGTGCCGAGCAGATAATCTATTCCGGTCAGATACCGGCGGTTTGGGGAGTATGGAAAAGAAACCTTCAAACGTTTCGTCCTGCCTGAACCGCCGCTGCCAGACATCGCACCGTCTTGGTGTCTTCATTCGTCAGGCCGGTCTTCATCAAGTTCACGCCAAACCTCTGCTCGATCGCCAGCAAAAGCGAGACGAACCGAAGAGAATCGATCCCCAGCACCGTCAGATCGGTATCCGTCTTGATGCTGCCGGACTTAAGGGACAGGAGTGTTTCAATTTCGGTGCAAAGTTGTTGATGAATCGTTTCGAGGGTAATTGCATCTGCCACAGGTATTCCTTTTGCGATATCGGTGAAAGCCGCGACGACAGGTTTCAAGCTCTTGTCATCAGCAACGAAGTTATGCTCGCTCCGCATGATGGCTTGAACGTCGCAACTTTGTCAACAGCCCCTAGAGAAACCGACGAACTCTTTTCAATCCGCCCCAGCGCCCGGCCAGCGACAAGCGACAGAAATCCTCCAAGAAGCTGAAACGCCGAGCTGTTCGCCGAATGCCCGAAATAAGGACTGAACGTGGTCGTCTGATGGGCCTGAACGGCAGAACGCTCAATCCCAGATGCCGGATTCACCGGCTCATCAATCATCGCCAGATCAACCTCAGGCGGCGGGGCGGTTGCTTCCAATCGCGCAAATCCCTTTTCATCTAGCGGCGACAGTGTCACAAAAACCGCCCCCTCCCCCAAAACTTTTTTCTCCCGCAACATCCGCGAAGCGCAATGAATCATCACCTCTCCAATTTCCTCCACCGCCCCCACAATCACCCGATCGCAAACTCCCTGATCCAGCCAGCACTGCGCCAGCAAGACACCCTGCTCAAACCCGATCTCAAAATCGGTCGTCGTCAACGACGGACCGCGCAGCTCCAGCAGTTCCGTGATATACGCCGCTGCAGCCCCATGCACCGAATGCGAAAAATCCGTCGGCAGCGCATCACTATCCCCGCAATCCAAAATCCCATCCAGAAACTTAAACCCACGGCAGTGCGGCCCGAACCCCGATGTCACAATCAATCCAATTCGATCCTTCGCAACATCGATGCCGGCAAAAGAATCCAGCGCGGCAAGAGCCCCCATCCGCGCAAACCGATCCGCCCGCCGCATGCGTCCACCGATGGCAGGATCAGAGAGCAAATCATCATTCACGCGAAGAACATTTTCTTCGGCCCTGGCTGGCTTATCCAATTCCTCCCGTATCGCGATCAAATCACGCCCCAGCGCAGTCACCGCGCCGACGCCGACAACGCTCACTGACGGAAGAGTATTCACTCGCTCCTCCGAATCACGACAGCCGCATTATTCCCGCCAAATGCCAGCGACGTCGATAACGCAAACTCCCCATCAATCGTCGTGCGCTTACGCACCGGCGCAACTGCAATATCCTCAGCCTGATTTTCAAATCCCACACTGGCCGGAATCCAGCCTTTCCGCAATCCCAGCACAGTAAAAACCGCCTCCAGCCCACCGGCCGCGCCCAGCGTATGCCCCATATATCCTTTGGTCGCCACCAGCGGAACCCGCGAACCAAAAATGCGGCTCATCACTTTTCCCTCGGCCCGGTCGTTCTCCATCGTCGCAGTCCCATGGACATTAATGAACGCAATCCGCTCTGGCTTCACATCAGCCTGGGACAGCGCCGTCCGAATCGCCGCGTCCAACCCGCGCCCTTCCGGATGCGGCGCAGTCAAATGATGCCCATCACACGCCGCGCCAAATCCCGCCACTTCCACCCCATATCGCTTGCCGCGCTTCCGCGGCTGCGCAGCCGATTCCAGCACAACAATCCCAGCACCCTCGCCAAGATTCAGTCCATCCCGCTCACGATCAAACGGAGCACACGGCCGCGAGCTCATCACCCCCAGCGACCAAAATCCCGCCATCGCCACGCGATTCAATTCATCCGCGCCGCCCGCCACCGCCACATCGCACAATCCAGCGCGAATCCAATTCGCCGCAATGCCAATCGCATCCGTCCCAGACGAGCAGGCGTTCACAATCGTCATGCGCGGCCCACGCGCCCCCAGCAATTCGCCCACCGCCTGTGCCAAATTCGCCCGCAGATAATCATAAACCGCCTCCAGTGGCGGATTCCCCTCCTGGCGATACGCATCATAAAACGGAATGCTGTTCAGTTGACTGGCAACTGTCGTTCCAATGCAAACCCCCACGCGCAGATCTCCAAACTCCGCGATCCCCGCCTCCGCCATCGCTTCGCGCACCGCCTTCATCGCCAGCCGCAGGCTCCGGCTCCGATTCACCACCGGCGGCAATGTCGGCAGCTCACCCGCAACCTGAAATGTAGGACAGGCAATCGAACTCTCAAATGGCAAGGTGGTTGCAACGTTTCGCCGCCCATTCCAAAACGAATCAAGCGTGGAAGAAACATCCGAACCCGCGCTGGAGACCGCCCCAACCCCCGCAATCCAGACGCTAGACCGCTCTATGGCCACGGCCGACCTCTATTTGGTCGCGTTGGCGAGCACATACGGAGCCAACGTATTGATCGAGTAAAAATGTCTCGAACCTTCTGCATGGCCTTCACATCCAGCCCGTATTGCCGACGTAAAAGAACGACGATTTCCACCCCGTCCAGCGAATCCAATCCCACCCCGTTATCCCCGAACAGGCTCATATCATCCTTGATGTCCCCAGGCTTAAGGTCTTCGAGGGAAAGGTTTTCCACCACGAGCCGTTTAAGTTCCTCTTTGATCTCATCCAGAGTCTTCACGGTTCCCACGTCTGAGTCTGTCCTTTCATGGAAATGCTGATTTCAGTCTAAGACCCAGCCTGGATTTCCGCAACCGCCGATGTGGAGCTATTCGAGCGGCTGACAGCAGATTGTTCCACCGGCGCCGGATTGCTCTTGATCAAAGAGAACCGCCGCCGGCGGGGCACCAGTTGCTTCTTGCGATTCAATTTCACCAGAAAGTCGAAAAACCGTAACCGCCACCGCAATTTCCACGGCGGCCGCGGGAACACATTTCCCGCCAGCACCCCAATCACCGCCTTATGCACTTCCAGCGGACCTGTGCCGTTCATGAAGAGTTCTCGGAACGAATGATCGTAATACTGCCGGATGATCTGAAACAGCGTCCCCGTGCTCTCTTCAAGATGGGCAATATATCTTTTCCGCGCCCGGCTCACGGAAATGCGCCCCGCCAGAATATCATCCACATACTTCGCCACGGCCATCGCGCTATTGACCGACACAGATACGCCGGTCGAAAAAATCGGGTCCATGAACGTCGCCGCGTCGCCGATCAGAAAATATCCCGCTCCCGCATACGGCCGGCACGAATAGCTGAAATCCGCCAGCACCTGATTCATATTCGTTCCGACAGCATTTATCATCCGCTCCTTCACCGCCGGACACCTCGCGATGCCCCAGGCCAGCAATTGATCCGGCTTGATATTCTCCTTCTGCAAAACGCTGCGTGCCGTATCCGCATCCAGCACCATTCCCACGCTCGTGATCCGCTCGTTCAGCGGAATCATCCAAAACCAACCCTCATCCATCATCGCGATGAGCGGCTGCCCCTCCTTCGGCGCGGCCGGACGCACGACTTTCTCGAATTGGCTGAAGTAGGCCACCTTCCGCAGATGCGGCTCGTCCGCATTTTTTCGGGTCCCGAGATGCCGGCCAACAACAGTTCCCTGCCCGCTGCAATCCAGAAGATACCGCCCCCGGATTTCACCGGAATCGGTCTGAACCCGTACGTCCCCGTCTGCCATCGAAATAATTTGTTTGACGATAGCCGGCTGCCGCACCTCCGCCCCGGCCCGCGCAGCTTCCTTAAGCAGCATCGTATCCAAAACCGAGCGCTCAATATTAAACGTCTCCGCTCCCGGACAAAATCCATCCGCAAACTGAATCTCCAGATGAGTCCCCCCATTCCCCATCGCAAATTCCGCCCCAAATTTCGGCACATGCGGCAATTCGCGCAGCGCCGGTTCCAATCCCAACTCCTTCAACCGATCAAATGTAGCAGGCAAAAACGATTCGCCGATATGAAACCGCGGGAATTGGGCCTTCTCCAGAACAATCGCGCGCCTCCCTGCGCCGGGCCAGCGCCAAGGCAGCGATCGAACCCGCCGGCCCGCCGCCGATGATGATCGCATCCCACACGTCCGTTGCCTTCACGGCTTCACCATTGGTTGGCATGGCGGCATTATTAAACATGTCTGGCTGTCGTGCAATAATGTTTGGAAGTTGTCATTCGTCAATTGCCAGCAATCCAAAGCGCGCTATCGCGAGCGAGTCCTTCGCAAATGACCAGTGACAAGTGACAAATGACATCCTGAATTACAATTTGAATAGCAGTCCGATATATCCCTCGAACGCGTTCAGCGAAGGATTGCGATCCGCCCCTTCCTGCCGGGCGTTGGAAAGATGCAGATAGCGAAATCCGGTCAGCAAATCGGTTCTATCCCACAAATGAGCGGTAAATCCAACCCCCGTCTCAATCGTGAAATTAAAATCCGTCCCGCCGGGAGGAATGCGATGGCTCGATTCCAGCAATCCCGGCGAAAAATCCGTGAAGAACGACCAGTTTTGCTCAACGAGCAAGTGCGTTCGAAGCAGAAAATTCCCGCCATAGGAAACGACATTCTCATCAGGCTGAAATCCGTACAATCCTTTGCCTTCAAATCCAAAGCACCAGTTCGGCCAGAAATAATAGCTGACTCCAACCGTGCCGGAGTAAAGCTGCTCGCGCATCCACGGCTGATTGCCGTAAGAACCGAATGTCTCAAGTGTCCAAAGCCCCTGCGGAAATGGATCGGGCGAAGGCTCGGAAGACGGCAGGGTAGTCACGTCGCCAAAAACGAACGGACAAATAACACCCAAAAGAATAAAAACCGTCCAGGCCATTCCCCAGCGTCTCACCACCTGCAATCCTCAGTTAGCCCGGCTTGCGCCCGTGTATTCCGAAAAAATCCCCAGCGACAAACTTCGCCGGCTCTCAACAAAACCCGCCTGATTCAAAGCAGCGATCAACGTCTCCGGCGGCACACATGCTTCAATCGTATCCCAGTAATATTGCCACAGCACCTGTGATGCCGCTCGTCCGGTTGCGATCCGCGTCAGCATCGGAATCACGCATCGCATATGCATCCGCAGCAGCCATCGCGGCAATCGCCCCGGCGGGGCGGTGATTTCCAGCAAGCACAATCTCCCCCCAGGCCGCAGCACGCGGAAAAATTCCGAAAACGTCCGGTGCAGATCAGATAGGTGCCGCAGCGCATATCCCATCGACAGAAAATCAAATTGCTCATCCGCCATCGGAAGCTGCTCGGCCACTCCAAGGATCGCGTGAATATTCATCGCCGCCACAGCCTGCTCAAGCATCCCCGCGCTCGGATCGAGGCCGATGATATGCCCCGTCGGCCCGATCAGCGTCATCGCCTCGCGCGCCACCAGCCCCGTGCCGACCGCCACATCCAGCACCTTCATCCCCTGGCACAATCCCGCCCGCGACAGCGCCCGCCGCCGATACCAGCTTCCGCTCCCCAGCGAAAGCATCCGTTCGATATAGTCATAATCCGGCGCGGTAACGTCAAAAATACCACGCAAAAATCCGCGCTTCGCCGAAGCGCCGGCATAGTAGTCGTCGAGCGTCCGATGGGGCTGAAGTTCAGCATCAACAGGCATTGACCCAAAGTTTACCCGTCCCGCGAACAAGCGAAAGACCTATCACCAGAATCCTTCCCCACCCCATCCCCAATCCGTTATATTATGCAACCACACGGAGACCTGTTCCCAACTTTATCGGGGGAAAACGATATGGCCGATTCCCAAAAGACTTTTTTCCTGATCGTCGGCATCCAGCGCAGCGGCACATCAACCGTTGCCCAATTCCTCGATAACCTCGGCGTCAATTTCGGCGACCCATCTCATTTCCTCGATCCAAAACAATTCACCCACAACCCAATCTTCTACGAACTCAAATGGGTCCTCGATTTCAACGAGCAGCTCCTCGCCACCTGGGACATCAGGCAGATCGATGATGTCCTACCCATCGAATCGGATTATCAGACCGCGGCGTTCGCCGCCCGTCGCCCTGTTCTCAAGGAAAAAATTCTCCAGGAATTCGGCGATCACAAATGGGCCGGCGCCAAAGATCAGCGTCTCTGTTTCACATTCCCTCTCTGGCGCGAAGTCCTGACCGAAATGGGATACAATCTGAAAATAATCGTGACGCTGCGCAGTCCGTCCGCCGTTTTCAAATCAAACCGGGCCGTCATTCCCGGAAGCCTCAACCGCTGGCTCCGATTTTTCGCCCGACATCAACTCGCGGTCCGTTATTTCTTCCGCGACTTCCCGGTCTGCTATTTCGATTATGATTCGCTGATGCGCGACCCGGTAAACTACGGCCGGGAAAAAGCCACGGAATTGGGCATCCCGATTCTCGATCCAGCCAACGCCACGCGTCACATCTCTCCCGAGTTGTATCACCATCACCCGGACAATCTCGGCACCGGAAATCCCTGGGTGGACAAAATCGATGCGGACTTGCGTGCCGGCCGGCTAGACCCCAACGAATATCTCAACTTCCGCAACATCTGTCTTTTGATGACCGAAGAACTCCGCGCCCTCTGGCAAAATTCAACCCAGCAGTGGTATCGCCAATATGATCAGATGATGACTTTCCTGAGCCCGGGCGGTCATTTCATCGCCGAGCGACGCCCCAATGGCAGCTTGGATCTCCGCCGTGTCACGCCCTGACAGGCTCGCTAATTCAAATCACGTACAAACATCTTGTCGCTAGGCGTTTGAAGAGCTGATCAGCCTCAATCTTGACCGCGTGAAAATTGGGATTGCCGCAATGAGGATGGAGATGAAGCCAGGTTCGGGAACTCCGGTAGCGAAGAAGGAATCGGATTCAAGCGTCACGTTCCCATTGCTCGACCAATTTGGAATCGTTTTGCCCTGTGAATCGGTGGGATCGGAAAAGGCGAAATTCTGGGGAAAAATGTTTTGAATCAGTAAATCCATGTAATATTGGGTTTGAGGAATGAGCGGCGAAGAGGGGGACCATTGCGTGGCTCCGGCGGGAAGCGAAAGCTGATCATCGAATACATATGAACCCACAGTAGCATGATTCGGAAGGTGCTCAAGCTGCAGAAAAACCGAATTCTGCGGAGTGGGCGGGGTGAATGTAAAGGTTGTCAGGCCTGGGCTGATTGTGGATTGATTTTGTGGAAACGTAATCACCGGCGGAACAAAGTTTGCAGTGGCCAGCGCGCCCACATCAAGCGACATCGTATACAGACGCTGGGATGAAAGGCCCGCATCGAGCGTGATGTTCCACGGCTGTTCAAGAGAACTGATAAAGGAATTGAAATTATTGAAAACTGGTTCCTTCAGGTTCCAGACTCCTGGTGAATTACCAGTAGCCGTGTATTGACCGTCAGAACTTGAGATCAGCCCGGTCTGAAATTGAAGATCCTGAGGGTTGGAATCACCCGGGAAGAAAGAAGGTATGAGGGTGGCTGAATAATAGATTTGGGATGGCGTACCTGTGATCTGAATCTCCATGCTGAGTAAGGTTGCGGAGGCAACCCGGGATATGATGATGAATCCGATGAAGAAAGCTGCAAACGCAATCTTAACGTTTCCGAGTCGCATCCTTCCCCCTCCAAAGAGTTCATTGAGCCCTGCTTAGTCTCCTGCCCAAAGTATAAATCAATGTGTAGCTATATCGTCCCTATTTGGCTACCAAATGGAAGAAAAAAAGCATATTTGCGGTAACCAAGCCAAAATACATCGGGAAGAACTATCGCAACGCCAATGCCACGGCAATCGCAGATAATCCCATCACCGCCTCTAAATTATCCCCCGGATTGTAATCGGCCCTTTTACTTGTCCCACCCGGAAATCGCTACAATATCCTCTGTCAGTAGTTCAATTCGAGGGAGGCTCAGATGACTGCCTTGCACATGTTCTGTTCTTCGTTACTCGCGATGGATATGCCCAGCGCCAATTCCCTACCACCCGCCGTCTGGTGGCTCATCTACGCTGTCGCCGCGATCATTCTTATCTACATTTTCCTCGGCATCAGATCCATTCCCAACAACTGCGTCGGAATCATCGAGAAAATATGGTCCGGCAAGGGATCGGTCAAGGACGGCCGCATCATCGCCCTCAACGGCGAAGCCGGCTATCAGGCCGACCTCCTCCGCGGCGGCATCCATCTTTTCTATCTGGCCGTTGCAATATCGCATCCACAAGGTCTCCGCTCGTCACCATCCCCCAGGGAAAGATCGGCTACGTCTACGCCCGCGACGGCGAACCCTGCCCCCCAGCCAAACCCTCGGCCGCGTCGTCGACTGCAACAATTTCCAGGACGCCCGAAATTCCTCGGCGATTCGAAGTCGCCCGCAAGCCGCCATCGGCCAGCGCGGCCGCCAGCGCGTCATCCTTCGCGAAGGCGTTTACGCCATCAACCTCGCCCTCTTCGTCGTCGTCACCGAAGACGCGTCTATCGCCTCGACATGACACGGCCGCCAGGAACTGGCCACCATCGTCGGCTGGCAAAAAGAACTCAACGACATCGGCGGATTCGATCCCGTCGTCATCGGCGCGCCCGTCACCACCGAAGACCAGCTCACGCCCGGCAAATCCATGACCGTCGACAGCATCGGCATCGTCACCATCCACGACGGCCCGAGCCTCGCCCCCGGCGAAATCATCGCCCCCGCCGTCGGCAACGACAGCACCGATCCAAACTATCACAACAACTTCCAGGACCCCGAAGCCTTCCTCCGCGCCGGCGGCCGCCGCGGCCGGCAATACGTCCCCCTCACCGACGGCACCTATTTCATCAACCGCTGGTTCGCCACCATCGAAATCATCGCCAAAACCGTCGTCCCCATCGGCTACGTCGGCGTCGTCGTCAGCTATTACGGCCCCATGGGCGCCGACGTCTCCGGCGAAGCCTTCCGCCACGGCGAACGCGTCGCCCGCGGCGAACGCGGCGTATGGGAAAAACCCCTCGGGCCCGGCAAATATCCCTTCAACACCTACGCCGGAAAACTCATCCTCGTCCCCACCACCAACTTCGTCCTCCACTGGATCACCGGAAAGAGCGAAAGCCATCACTACGATGAAAGCCTCAAGCAGCATCGACCTCGTCACCAAGGACGCCTACGAGCCGCTGCTGCCCCTCAGCATCGTCGTTCACATCGACTACCAGCGCGCCCCCAACGTCATCCAGCGTTTCGGCGACGTGAAAAAACTCATCACCCAAACGCTCGACCCCATGCTCAGCGCCTATTTCCGCGACGTGGCCCACAAGAAAACCATGCTCGAACTTCTCCAGCATCGCGACGAAATCCAGATCGAATCCCGCAACGAATTGCAACGGCGCTTCCACGAATTCGACATCGAATGCGTCGACGTTCTGATCGGCAAGCCCGACACCGCCGAAGGCACCGGCGTCCGGCAAGATCGAAACCCTGCTCGAACAACTCCGCATGCGCCAGCTCAGCATCGAGCAACTGGAAACCTACGACCGCCAGCGCGCCGCGGCCGAAAAACTCCGCTCCCTGACCGAAGCCCAGGCCATCGCCGCCAAGCAGGCGGAGCTGACCAACTCGCAGGTGCAAATCCGCATCGCCGAAAACCAGGGCGACGCCGATCTCGCCCGCGCCCGCAAACAAGCCGAGCAAACGGTCGTCGTCGCCGAAGCCGAACTCGCCCGCTCGCGCCGCCAGGCCGAGCAGACGGTCGTCACCGCCCAGGCCGACAGCCAATCCCGCATCCTCGCCGGCCGCGGCGAATCCACCCGAGCCCTGCAAGTCGGTCTCGCCGAGGCCACGGTCCTCCTCCGCAGCATCACCAGCTTCGGCGACCCGCGGCTCTACGCCCTGGCGAAAGTCGCCGAGCATCTCTCCAAATCCACCCAGCCTCTCGTCCCCGATCGCGTCTTCACCGCCGGCTGTACAGCCCGCCGATGGCCAGTCAATCCGGCGGCGGCATGCTCGGCACGCTGCTCGCTCTGCTGGTCGCCGAAAAGAGCGGCTTCGCCATCACCGAAAATGCCCGAAATGAGCCTCACTGAAGGAACTGGCCGACAAGATGACCAGCCAGGCCCTGGAAACACTCGAAGAAAAGAACGGCAACGGCGCGCCCGCCGTTAGAACCTAAATCAATCGTCCGTTGCGACGGCGTCGTGTCATAAACACCGCTCCGGCTGTCATCAAAAATCCCGCCGTCGCCGGCTCCGGAACATCCGCCGTCAAGCCATTCGCCGCCGCGAACGCATCGATCGCCGCATAATCGCTGGCAGGTATTGCCACCGTCGCTCCGCTGGCCGCTTTGCCAAGGTTGCCGACGAGTCGCTGTAAAATCATCCCCGGTGACCAACCCGTCATAGTTAAAGTCTCCCTTATCCCACGCGGCCGCAGCCTTGCCGATGTTCGCCACCAGAAGTGTGAAGTCATCGCCGGTCACCAGTCCGTCGAGATTCGCATCTCCAACGAGCGTGTATTTAATCTCGATCTGCCCCGACGAAAGACCCGTGACGACATGATCGGCCCCGTCAGCATAACCCACGCCATACGTGCTGATACTCGTCGGAGCGGATGTATCGATCGCCGCCCCCGTCCCATTCCACGCGCCGCCGTTATATCCCTTGATGAGATACGAACGAATCGTCGCCACCGGATCGGGATTGCTTCCATAGTTGATGAATAGATGATCGTCGCTGATATCCAGGGTCGAATTGGTCGTAATCGTCAAACCTCCCTGCGAACTTCCACCCGTAAACGGGTTGAATTGCAGCAATGTACGCTGCTCCCATTGCCTACCGTAATCGTGCCGCTCCCGCTGAAAGTATTGATATGCGCCACTGGCCCCGTCACCGTGGCTTGACCGCTATTAACACTGTTGGGCCCGAACACAACGGTATCTCCCGAGGCCGATGTCCAGGTCACCTGCCCAGCCGCCGTGCCGCCTTGCCCGACTGGCAAGACATCGGTCACGGTCACGCCATGCGTAACCGCCGTCGCCGTTGCGCTTCCCGCAATGCCCGCGATTGCTGAATTATTCGCCATCCCGCCATTCCCCCCAGTCGCGGTGGCAGTCGCCTGCGCCTGGCCTGACACGGTGAGCGCGGTCGCCATCGCAGTCGCGCTTGCACCATTGCCACCCCTGGCTCCGCTCCCTGAACCATACCCGCCGGCTCCGCCCACGGCGTTGGCAGCCGCATCCGCACTGCCGGCGCCCGTGTTATTGGCGGTGGAAGTAGCCAAACCAATGGCGCCGCCTCCTCCTGAACCAGTCCCCGACGTAACATCTCCGCCATGCTGTACCCGTTGCCGCCCCCGAAAAAGTTCGCCCCCGCGGTCGCCATAATCGCGCCGCTGGTCGTGCTGGTCAGGCTGATCGTCGCATTCGCCGTCCCTCCCGCGCTGCCGGCAAAGTTTGAGCTGTTTCCTCCGAACCCGCCGGTCGCAACGCTCAACCCGGTCAGCGAAGCGACATTATTTTGACTCAGCGTGAAGTTCGAGGTCGCGCTTCCCGGCGTCCCGCCGGCGTTTCCAGCAGCGCCGCCGGCATTACCCGCGTACGCATCCTGCTCCAGTGTTAAATTTCCAGTGGTCGTCCCGCTGACCTGATTCGTCGTCAGCGAAACGCTCGCGCCATTACCTCCAGCGCCCCGTTCTGCGCGAAACCCCCGTTCCCGCCAGCAAGCTCGGCTCGCACCGATACCGCGCCGTTTCCCGACGACGAACCCGTCAGCGCTCCGCTGAGGAATGCACTCCCTCCATTGCCCCCCAAAAATCCATTTCCCTGCCCCTGTCCGCCAACGCCTCCTTCCGATTCCGCGAAGACACTCACGCTCCCACTACCGCCATTAGATGCCATCGAGCCGGAATTTCCGGTTCCACCCGCTCCGCCATTCCCCGTGGCTCCATTAATGACTCCCCCTCCCTCTCCCCCAACGCCATACGCGTTTGAAGTTACTCCCGATGCGGCGGTTCCCGTCGCCGAAGCTGTCGCCGAGCCAATAGCTCCCGCTCCACCGTTATATCCTGTGCCGCTCGTAACGGTTCCACCAGCGCTAAAACCATTACCGCCGCCAAAAAAGTTCGCGGCCGCATTGGCCGTGATCGTGCCCGTGGTTGTGCTGGTCAGGCTGATCGTCGCGTTCGCCGCCCCTCCTGAGCTCCCCCCCATGAAACTCTGGCTCTCTCCTCCGCTGCCACCCTGCGCAACGCTGAAGCCGGTGATCGATGACATGCCGTTCTGATTCAATATGAAGTTTGATGTTCCACTCCCCGCCGTGCCTCCAAATGCGCCGTTGCTTCCTCCGGCATTTCCGCCGTATGCATCCTGCTCCAGCAATAAACTTCCGCTGGTCGTGCCGCTCACCTGATTGCTCAGCAGAGAAACATTCGCTCCATTCCCTCCCATGGCTCCGGTTTGACCAAAACCACCGTTCCCCCCAAAAACCTCCGCCCGTACAGAGACAGAGCCGGTTCCTGTTGAAGTCCCCGTCGCTGTCACCACCGATGCGGTGCCCCCATTGCCGCCGGCAAAGCTGCTTCCCTCTCCCTGTCCGCCGGCTCCGCCGACCGGCTCAGCGAGTACGGTCACGGTACCCCCTCCACCATCAATGGCTTGCGAAGATGCCGTTCCAACTCCACCCGCTCCGCCGTTGCCCGTGGCTGAGTTGATGACTCCGCCTCCCGCTCCTGCATTGCCGTGCGCGTTTGCCGTGACTCCGGATGCAACAGCTCCCGACGCTGACGCCGTTGCTGAGCCGCTTCCTCCTGTCCCACCGTGATCACCAGTGCCTGACAGAACAATCCCGCCTGCGCTGAAGCCATTGCCACCGCCAAAAAAGTTCGAGGCTGCATTGGCTGTGATCGGACCGGCCGTTGTGCTGGTCAGGCTGATCGTCGCATTCGCCGCGCCTCCATTGCTGGCTACGGCATTATCACTGTCTCCGCCGGTCCCTCCCTGCGCGACGCTAAGACCCGTCAATGAAGACAGGCTATTCTGGTTCAAAATGAAGTTCGATGTTCCACTCCCCGCCACCCCTCCAGTTGCGCCGTTGCTTCCACCAGCATCTCCGCCGTACGCATCCTGTTCCAGCGTTAAACCTCCGCTGGTCGTGCCACTCACCTGATTGCTCGACAGAGTAACATTCGCTCCGTTGCCGCCCACGGCGCCGGTTTGACCAAAACCGCCATTCCCTCCAAAAACCTCCGCGCAAACCGAGACCGCGCCCCCTCCCATTGAACTGCCTGTTACGGATGAAACCGATGCGGCCCCACCATTCCCCCCAATAAAAGTGCTCCCCTCACCTTGTCCTCCACTTCCCCCTTCCGTTTGTGCAAGCACGTTCACGCTGCCGCTCCCCCCATCCGTCGCCGTCGAGCTGGCAGATCCGGTTCCGCCCGCGCCGCCGTTGCCGGTGGCTCCATTGATGACCCCTCCTCCCGCTCCCGCGACGCCATAGGCATTTGCAGAGACTTCCGATGCTGCCGTTCCTGTCGCCGTTGCCGTTGCCGAGCCGTTTCCACCCGCTCCGCCATTATCTCCCGTGCCCGCCAGGATGATTCCACCCGCGCTG
Organism: uncultured Phycisphaerales bacterium; assembly: GCA_963773725.1. Classification (GTDB taxonomy): domain Bacteria; phylum Planctomycetota; class Phycisphaerae; order Tepidisphaerales; family Tepidisphaeraceae; genus PALSA-1353. The sequence goes on along the minus strand of CAVZCA010000002.1, from coordinate 916,759 downwards.
AAGCCATTGCCGCCGCCATAAAAGTTCGCGCCTGCGTTCGCCGTGATTGAGCCGGAGGCCGTGCTCGTCAGGCTGATCGTCGCATTCGCCGCCGCCCCCGCGCTTGCCGCGGCATTATTACTATCTCCACCGCTCCCTCCCTGCGCAATACTATTTCCCGTCAATGTGGACATCCCATTCTGGTTCAATGTGATGTTCGACGTTCCCGTCCCCGCCGTCCCTCCCGAGCCTCCATTGCTGCCCCCGGCGTTTCCCCCGTACGCATCACCTTCCAGCGTTAAATTTCCGCTCGTCGTGCCGATGAGTTGGCTCCCCGTCACCAAAGCATTGCCTCCACTCCCTCCCACGGCTCCACTTTGCCCAGAACCTCCGTTGCCACCAAAGTCCTTCAATTGAACCGATACCGAACCTCCTCCCGTTGAAGAACCCGTCGCCGTCCCCGTTGCAGTTCCACCGCTACCGGCCGAAAAGCCAGTGCCACTCCCTTGTCCACCCGCGCCCCGGCCGAGTTCGCCAAAATGGTGACCGAGTCCGTCGTTGAGTTTGAACCACCGGCTGTAGCTGTGCCGTTGCCCCCATTTCCCCCACTGTTGCCTCCTGTTCCACCCGTCCCATTACCGCCTCCCGCTCCACCGGTGGCGGTGGCGCTGTCTGACGCCGCCGCCGCTACCGCGGTAGTACCCTGAGCCGTGGCGCTAGCCGCGCCACCAGTGCCTCCAGCGCCACCATGGGCTGATGCGCCACCGGTTCCACCGGTCCCGCCTACGCCGCCGGTTGCGGTCGCCGTATTGGAAGCATCCGTGCTGGTTGCATTAGCGGTGGCGGTGCCGCCCGCGAAACCGGTCCCACCTGGAGTGCTCCCAGTTCCAGTCGTTCCCGTTGCTCCCGGTGTCCCATTCTCCGTATCTGTCGCTGCACGCCCGGAAGCTGTCCAAAACACCATCGCCGCTGCCAGACCAATCAAAATGCGACCCCGGGCAACCCGCTTTGTGCTAAGCATGATTCTCCTCTCCTTTGATTTTGAATTTACAAATTGCCGAAGACTCAACGACAATCCCCTCCCACCAGCAGATTTGATTCTCGAAATTCGAGGGGCGATGACGCGTCGGCACCATCATTTTACCAACCGAGGTCAACGGATCAATAACCAAAATAATTGATTTATCTCCAGTTGAGCCCGTTTGCTGTCATATTTCCACAGTTTCATTTCATTTGAGACTGGCCTGTTTTATCAGCTTTTCCCCGATAGTACGGTTTGCCCCTTCATTTCTAATATCCAGCCAGTGATGACTTTGTTGGACGCATTTAATCGTTCTGGATTGGCACGCGTGGCTGAGATGTTCTCCGTAACGCGCTCATCAACCAGAACATCACAAAGGAGTTTCTTATGAACAGCGATCAAAACAAAAATACGGGCCATGGCCAATCCGGTCAGCAATCCGGTGGCTCCAAACAGCAATCCGGATCAGGCAAACAGTCTGATACCAAGCGCCAGCAAGAGCAGGGCGGTCAAGGCGAACAGGATCAAACCCGCCAGCATGGCAACTCGAGCGGAGACTCGCAAAAAAACCGTGGCCAGCAAAGCCGCCAGGGACAGTAACGGCTCTTAGAAATAACTCTGCCTCAAACTCGCCCCCCCTTAACAACCCGAGGGGCGAACATCAAAAGGCCTCCGGCAGGCCGGTGACTACGCAACACCAGCCTGCACGGAGGCCACATCTTGCGCACACCACGTCAAAATCCCTGTTACCTTTGTCATCCCCCGGGCAGTTATAAGTAAAGGACTGAAATGTCCCGACCAAACCCCAGAGCAACCTCATGAATAGCGCGCTACAAGAATACGCAGAAACCCGTTCACCCCAGGCATTCCGGCAATTGGTGGAAGCTCACATCAACGCAGTCTTTTCCCAGTGCCGGCGGCAGCTGCGCGACGCAGACCGCGCCGAAGAAGCGACCCAACTGGTCTTCATGACCCTCGCCCGCCGAGCCCACGAATTGCCCCCCGGCGTTCTGCTGGGCGGATGGCTCTTCAAAACCGCCCGCTATGTTTGCGCTCGCGATCGCAGAACTGAACGCCGGCGACTGGTCCACGAACGGAGAGCTGCCGAGATGAAACACGAAATGATCGGACAAACATCTCCGGCTTCCCACGACCTCCTCGCCGATGCCGAGCCATTGCTGGATAATGCGCTCGCCAGGCTGAGCGAGCGCGATCGCGACGCCATCATCTGCCGATTCTTCAATGGCCAAAGTCTTCGCGACGTCGGCGCACAACTGGGTGTCTCCGAAGACGGCGCCAAACAGCGCGTTTCCCGCGCCGTCGAAAAACTCCGCGCCTACTTCGCGCCAACGGCCTGACAGTCCCGTCAACAGTCGTAACCGCAAGCCTCTCCGCCGCCGTCCAACCCGCCTCACCCAAACTACTGGATTCCGTAGTTTCAGCAGCGATCAACGCACCTCATCCGCTTCTACGGCCAAGATTCATGCACTCCGCCGCAAAAGCCACGGCCGCCGTCCTGACGATCACAGGACTCATCGCCGCCAGCATTGTTGTCGCCAAGCTAACGCCCGCCTCAAATCCCGTAACCGCGGCGCATTCAGTCATCGAGGTTGCACCATCCACATCGCCATCGCCCCAACCGCTCGATCAGTCCACGCCCGAAGCCGCGCTCCGCAAACTCTCGACCGCCATTCGCCAGGACAATGTGAACGACATCGAGGCCTGCGCCTCATTCTCCGATCCCGCCAATCAGGAAACCGGCGATGCCATCCGCACCAGCTTTCTCCACAGCGCCGCCATCTGCCGGATCGATCAGGCCTGGACTGCCGCCTTCGGCCATCACATGAAAATCGAAGGATTCGAACTAACCATTTTCCCCGGCCTGCACGGAGGCTTCGAAGAAATATTCGATCGAACCCTGAGCAATCTAAAACCGGGCGATGTAAAGATCGACGATGAAACCGCCACTATCCGCGTTCATGTTCCGTCCAAAGAAATGAATGAATATGGACAAGGCTCCTGGGTCGGCGCATCGCTAATCATGCGGCGTCACGGAAACCAATGGCAACTCGATGCGCCTGCTTCGGTCAGATTGGAGATTCTCTTGGAGCCGTTGCAACGCGATTCCCGCCACGCGCTCATCCAGGTAAATACCGAAACGCGGGCAATCCTGGAAAACGCCGCCGCTGCGATTGAGGCCGGCAATCTCAAGACACCAAAACAGGCCAGCGATCAAATTCACGCAGAATTATGGAAATCCTTGAACGGATTGAAGCTGACCAATATCTCCATCCACACCCTGCCAAAACGCACGACCCGTTGACGCGCAACCCCTTTATTTCGCCGAAGTCTGATGCGATTCCAGCATCCAGAGATGCTGATCCAGACCGCGCGAAATTTCGGTAAACACATCTGCCGTATCCGCGTCCCCAAAGGATGCAGCCGTGTCGATCGCCACCCGCGATGTCTTCGCCACGGTGGCAAACCGCGCCGAAAGATGCTCGATATGTTGCGGACCTTCAATCGCATCCAGCGGATACTCCGGCAACCGCGAGGCCGCAGCGGCCATCCGCGTCGTCCCCAGCGCCGTCCCGCCCAATGCCGTCGCCCGCTCCGCGATCAGGTCGATATACTCCTCCACCGACTCAGCCAGCGAATCAAACAGCAAGTGCAACTGATAAAATTGAAGCCCCTTCACATTCCAGTGAGCCTGCTTCGTTTGGCTATACAGATCTGAAGTGTCCGCCAGTTGCTGATTGAGAAGCATGATCGCCTTCTCCCGCACGGCCGGCGAAAGATCATTTTGCGTCGGAAATATTTTATGTTTCGGCATCTCAATCTCCCGGACTGAAATTGCTTAAGCAGGGCGTTATTTTCCCATCGTGAGAACCACTCGAAATCGCGCCTTGCCGCTCATCATCCGATCGTATGCCTCCGGCGCCCGTTCCAGCGGATACACCTCATTCATCGATCTCACGCCGGCCATCACACTGAACGCGAGAGTCTCCTGTGAATCCATCGACGTCCCCGAATACCACCCCTTGATCGAACGGCTTCCGCTGATCAATCCAAACGCGGACACCTCCAGCGGCGTCGGGGGCGCGCCCAGAATCATCAGCGTTCCATTGACGCCCAGACCTCCCTGAACAGCGCTCATCGCTTTGCTGTCCGTCACCGTTGCGATAATGACCTTCGCTCCCCCCATCTTGGCCAATTCCGCCGCGGGATCCTCCGTCTGGCTGTCAATGTAGCGCGTCGCCCCCAGCTTTTTCGCCAGCGGCTCCTTGTCCTTCCCTCGCGCGATTGCAACCGTATTAGCTCCCATCTTCGCGGCATACTGAACCCCAAGATGCCCAAGCCCACCCACCCCAAGCACCGCAACAAGATCGCCCGGCCGAGCCCCGCTGTTTCGCAGCGCATTAAATGTAGTGACCCCCGCGCACATCAGCGGAGCCGCTTCAACCGGCGACAATCCTTCCGGCGCCAAAGCCACCGCCTCCGCCGGAGCGATCATATATTCAGCATATCCCCCGTCACGGGAGATGCCCGTCATCTGCGTTGACGTCTGGCATGCAAAAAATTCTCCCCGGCGGCACGTGTTGCAATACCCGCAATATCCCCCATTCCATCCCACTCCCGCTCGCTGGCCAACCTTCCATTGCTTCACGCCGGGGCCGATGGCGTCTATGACTCCAATCACTTCATGCCCAGGAATGCGCGGATATTCAATGCCGGGGAAGAGTCCCTCTTTCGTCACCACATCGCTGTGACAAACTCCACAAGCCTGAACCTTGATCCGCACCATTCCCGCCGCCGGCTCGGGAATATCCCGTTCAACTATTTCAAGCGGTCCCTTCGCACGACCAACCTGCACTGCACGCATTTTTGGCATAAAAAACTCCAATCCTGATTTACGCCACAAACTAAACTGCCTGAAGCTCTGATTGCGCGGGGTGAAATTTAATCGCCCCGGCAATGCCGATCACGATGAAAACCACCATCACGATAACCTGCGTAATCAAAAATGGCGGCTCCGATCCCGTCGGGGCCAACGCGTTCAAAGCCGGCACTTTCATAAACGCCTGCGCTATCAAAACGAAAAAATTAAAATAAAAAGCAATGACCGCCGTCACCACGTAAACCAGACGCCAATGGCCAGCAAGGTGATGCCGATACCGCGCAATAATGCACGGCGTCAGGTCAATCAGGGACAGAATCCCCAACACATACGACGGCTTAAAGCCATGGAACGGAAAGAAAAATCCGGTCACGCTCGTCGCCACCGTGGTCGCCAGAAAGATGGCTGTCCACCCATCAAGCCGCTTGGCCGTCAGCAGCCCGTACATGACCACGAGCCCTGATAAAATTCCCACCAGGCTGATCGCGACGTGGAAAAGCGTGTATGCCGCTAACATGATGCACCTGTTCGTATCTATGTTTTGAAAAACGCGAGCAGTTCTTCGTTAACCTTATCCTTCAAAGTCGTGCACATCCCATGCGGCGCGCCCGGATAAACTTTCAGCTTGGCGTTCTTGACGATCTTGGACGAAAGCATCGCCGCCGCCCCGATGGGCACGATCTGATCATCATCCCCATGAAGAATCAGCGTCGGCACATCAAACTTCTTGAGATCTTCGGTCAGGTCCGTCTCCGAAAACGCCTTGATGCAAAAGTAAGAAGCCGGAAATCCCGCCATCATCCCCTGCAGCCAGAACGATTCGCGCACGCCTTCCGAAATCTTCGCCCCCGGCCGGTTGTACCCATAAAACGGCATGCTCAAATCCTTCCAGAACTGCGACCGGTCCGCTTGCACCGCCGAACGCAGTTGATTGAAAGCGTCAATCGGAAGCCCGCCCGGATTGGCGGAGGTCTTCAGCATCAGCGGCGGTATCGCGCTGATCAACACCGCCTTAGCCACACGCTTGGTCCCATGCCGCCCGATATATCGCGCCACTTCCCCACCCCCGGTGGAGTGGCCAACATGGATTGCGTTCTTCAGATCCAGCTTTTCCGTCAGCACCGCCAGATCGTCGGCATACGTGTCAATGTCATTGCCGCCCCACGACTGGCTTGATCGGCCATGCCCGCGCCGATCATGCGCTATGCACCGATACCCGCGCGAACACAGAAAATACATCTGGTCTTCAAACGCGTCCGCGCTCAGCGGCCACCCATGGCTGAAAACAACCGGCTGCCCGCTTCCCCAATCATTGTAAAACAGGTCGATATTCCCCGAATTTTCTTTCCCCACGGTAATATATGGCATTGGAATCCTCCATTCGGTTTGTCAGTGGTTCGCGGTGATTAGATCGCGCCGATGGTCAGCGGCGGATCATGCCGTCTTCTAACAAGCTATCAGAGCATTTCAAAGAATTGTTAGAAGTCACAACAGATTCCCATGAAATTTGTGCTAGCAGGCTCAAGTATTTCCCCCGATTAACTTGCCACGGCCCGATTTCCCGATAACCTAATGGAAGACGAACGGATTTGTCACACGAGGTTTCACGGATGGGACGACGCGCTCTCCTCGCTTTTATCTGTGTCATTGGCCAACTCGCGGCCTTTGCAACCGCCCGGGCCGATCTCTCTAACGATATTGAAACCGTCCTGAACGATAAGCTCCTCAACCGCGCCGCTGTCGGCATCGACATCGTCCGTTTCGGCGACTCAGCAAACGACACCACAACCCTCTATCACACCGATCCCACGCTCCCGCTAGTGCCCGCCAGCAATCTAAAGGTAATCACCACCTCCGCCGCCCTCGAGCAACTCGGCCCAAATTTCAAATTCCGCACCATGCTCCTCTATCACAATGGCGATCTGATCCTGGTCGGCGACGGCGATCCAACATTCGGCGACGCCGAACTCCTCAAAAAAGTAGGCTGGGATGTAAACACCGTCTTCAAAACCTGGGCCACGGGCCTCGCCAGGAATTTGCATTCAGCCCATGATCTGCTAGTGGATGACAGCATTTTCGATCAGGAATTCCTTCACCCCAATTGGCCGCCCGACCAAACCCAGAAGCGCTACGTCGCCGAAATCGCCGGCCTGAATCTCAACGCCAATTGCGCGGACATTTACGTTCACCCGGGAGCATTCGGCCAACTCGTCGATTTCTGGACCGACCCCGCCACCCATTACTTCTCGATCAAAAACAGTTGCGTCACCGGCAACGAAAACGCCATCTGGCTCTCCCGCCAGCCCGGCACCAATGATCTCACCCTTCGCGGCACGGCTCGCTGGACCAACGCGGTTCCCGTCTGGGTCACCATTCACGATCCGCCGATGTACGCCGGCACGCTTCTCGCCGAAACGCTCAATTCCGCCGGCATCTCCCTCTCAGGAACAGTCAAACGAGATCGAACCGCACGCGACGCATACCTCGCCGCCCGACAGGCCAACGACCCATCCTGGACGCTCCTCGCCGTCCACGAAACGCCGTTGCTTAGCGTCATCGACCGCGCAAACAAAGACAGCATGAATCTCTACGCCGAATGCCTCTGCAAGCGGTTAGGTTTCGCCAAATCCGGCCAAGGCACATGGCAAGCCGGCACGGAAGCGGTAGGGGGGTTCCTCAATTCGCTCAACATCCCCGCATCCCAATACACCCTCGACGACGGCTGCGGACTCTCAAAAAACAACAGGATCAGTTCCCACCTGATGGTAACCGTCCTGACCCACAACTATTTCGGCCCCAACTCCGCTGCCTGGCTCTCATCCCTCTCAGTCGCCGGCGAAGACGGCACACTCGCCGAACGATTTCACGGCTCCGATCTCCGCGGCCGCGTCATTGCCAAAACCGGATTCGTCAACGGCGTCAGTTGCCTCAGCGGCTACCTCCACGCCAAGGACGACAACTGGTACTGCTTCAGCATCATGTTCAACGGCATCCCCGAAGGCAGCAACAGTGGCGCAAAAGTCCTGCAGGAACGCATCGTCCACGCCCTGGACCAGCACGCCCTGGCCGTAGCCCAGGCCCGCGCGAATTGAACCCTTTTAGCCGCGTCGCCTGCGACGCGCTTACCCGATCATTTCCCCTCGACGAGTTCATAAAACCCAATCGTATCGCGCTTAAGAAACCCCTTATCCGCGAGTTCTTCCCAAATCTCCTTCCCAAACCCAGCAGGCGGTTGAATCGCAACAACCAACCCCTTCGCCCCTCCGCTCAGCGGCCCATGCCCAACCTTGGAATCATCATCCAGCCGGGTAAGTTTCATCCGTTTCTTAAAAGCCCGAAAGCCTTCTTCAATTCATCATCAGTGCTTGGCATCGCAATCTCCTTGGGAATGTTTGTTACAGAATTGTACCGACAGCCCCCAGGCAAATGTACCTTTGGTCACGAATTGACGCCCCAGTCAGCCAAAGGTTAAACTCACCCCTCCCACTAAGGGAAGTTCCCGTAGCTCAATTGGATAGAGCGTCGGCCTCCGAAGCCGAAGGTTGTAGGTTCGAGCCCCACCGGGAACATTCTTCACTTCAATGGATCGTCTGTTCCCGAACCCTTCCCCTTTCAGGGTCTGTGCCATATTTACCTATCGGCTGATACCATCCATCGCCCGGCAAAGGAGATTCCGATGCGTATGCCCAGATCATTTGCCACAAACGCCGCCGCAGTCCTTCTCGCTGTCGCAGGCGCCCATCTGCCGCTGCTGTCAATTAACACGCAAGCAGTCGCCCGCGCTGCTGAGGAGGCACCGAACGTAGCCGTGGGACCGCAATACGATTCGACGCACGTATACGTTGCCCCCAGCGATCTGAAAGCGTTCGTCAACAGTTTCGCCGCCACGTTCGGCGGTCAGCCGTTCAAGCCCCTGGTGACAAATGTCCTGCCGGTGCCAAGCAGCACTGAGTTCCAATTTTTATTGACGCCTGTCGGTACGCTCTCCATCTTCGCGTTCCAAACGCCGATCCCGTTCCCGTTCGGACAGGAGCGCACCGGATATCTAGTGACTGATATGGACCAGGCGATCAAAGCCGCTCGTGCAGCCGGAGCGGAAATCATCGTCGAACCATTCAAGGATCCCATCGGACTCGATGCCGTCATTCAATGGCCCGGCGGCCTGAAGATGCAACTGTATTGGCATTTCACCCCACCCAAATACCCGCCGCTTGAAACGATTCCAGATAACCGGGTCTATGTGTCGCGCGATCGAGCTGATAACTTCGTCGATAGCTTCGTGCGCTTCGCGCACGGTGAAATCGTCGCGGATGACCAGCACGCCGACGCAGGCGAAATCGGCCGCCCGGGAGAGACGTACCGTCGCATTCGCATAACATCCCTCTTCGGCAACATGCTGGTCCTGGTAACGGATGGCCACCTGCCGTACCCATTCGGCCATGAAATAACCGGATACCAGGTGCAGGATCTCGCCGTGACGCTGGAAAAAGCCAAGGCGGCCGATGTGAAGATACTATCCGCGCCTTACAAGACGAGCGATCGGACCACCGCCATCGTGGAATTTCCGGGCGGCTACATTGCCGAGATACATAGTCTTGCTCGCGCAGATAAGAGGATAAAAGAATATGAAATCCAAAATGACATCAACAGCCAAAGTGGTATTGGTCGCCGGAGGCACGGGCGGATTGGGACGCGCCGTAAGTCTGGCGTTCCTGGAAGAAGACGCCCGCGTCGTCGTCACCTATAGAAAGCAGGAAGAGCTCGACACCCTGAAAAATCTGGCCGGCGGTAACGGTTCCCAACTCGACGGCTACGATGTCGATGTCACGGATGAAGCGGAAGTAAGTAAGCTCGTCGAAGGAATTGTCGCGCAGCACGAACGACTCGACGCCATGGTCAACACGGTCGGCGGTTACGCGGGCGGCGTTAAATTATGGGAGATGGATACAAAGGTCTTCGACCAAATGTTGGCACTGAATTTGCGTGCGGGTTATGTGTTGTCGCGTGCCGCGGTAAGAGCAATGCTCAAGCAAGGGAGTGGGGCGATTGTAAACATCGCGTCCAAAGCTGCCCTTCGAGCATGATGCCGGCGCCGCTGCCTATGCCGCTTCAAAGGCGGCGGCAGTTGCCATGATAGATTCTCTTGCCGAAGACCTGAAAGGAACCGGAATCCGCGCGAATTCGGTTCTCCCCAACATCATTGATACAGATGCAAACCGCAAAGCAATGCCCAAGGCCGACTTCACGAAGTGGCCGAAGCCCGAGGACATTGCGCATGTCATCGTGTTCCTGTGCGGCGATAGCGGGAAAGTGATTCATGGTGCCGCCATTCCGGTATTTGGAAATAGCTGAGCCCTTTACTCTCGACAGTGTCCATCTGTCGAATCAGGTGTCTCATCTGGTATTGGCGATCATTTGCGTTCAGAACAATTATCTGTCATTTCCAGCCCAGTACGTGTATAAAGGTTAGCCGCGAAGAAAAGCCAAAGTGAGGAATCATATCGGTTGCTGTTGGTAATCCGCGATCTGAAGTTCGATTCAAAGGGAGGAGAAAATGGGTTTTAGCAAATCACGTCTTGTACGCCGCTCCAAAATAAACGCCGGCTTATTGAGCGGCGCTGCCGCGCTAGTGGTTTCTGGAATGGCGTTTCAGGCAAACGCGCAACCGTTTGGGCCCAATCTCCTGGAAAATCCTGGTTTCGAAAATCCAGCCGATACCAGCGGCAATAATTTCGATTCCACCGCAACCGGATGGACAATTTATGGAGATGGCGCCCGCGGCGACTTCGAGAACCATACTCCTGGCGGCCAGTGGAGCTTCTGGGAGCAAGCGTTTAATCCGACCGGCGGAATCTACCAGGTCGTTGGCGGCGTCACCGCCGGCACGACATACACGCTCAGTTGCTTTTACTATTTCGAACCCAACGAGCCGCTTATACCGGGTGAGGTCTCAGATCTCGGCATCGAGTTCGAGAACGCCTCGAACCAGCCGGTCGGGCCAGTCGATTCCAACGGCTATTCCGACGCAGTCTATATTCCCAGCAGTTCCGTGACGACGACCACCGGTTACTGGATTCAATATATGGTGGCTGGAGTCGCGCCGGCCGGAGCAACTCAGGTGGACGTCGGCTTCGATTGGACCGGAGGAGGGTTTGTCGGCGGCGCTCAGTCCGCCTTTGTCGATGATGCGGACCTGCAAGCTTCTGGTTCACAAAAAAATCCGGCGATTTGGGCCGTCAATAGCGGCGGCGATTGGAACGTCGCCGGAAACTGGTCCACCGGAATCGTTCCCAATTCGGCCGGAGCTGAAGCCGACTTCTTCAACGCAATCAACTCCACGCAGACAATTACTTCAAGCACCGCTATCACCGCCGGCATTCTGCATTTCAATAACCCCAGCGAGTACGTGATCTCCGGAACCGGATCGCTCACGCTGCAGCAGATCACTGGCCTTAGCGCTAGCGTGCAAGTCGATCAGGGAACCGACGCAATCGCTCTACCCCTAACCATTGCGGGCAAAACCACATTCAACGTCGCCAGCGGCGCCACGCTGATCATCGCCAATCCAGTAACGCTCAGCACCGGGGCTTCACTGGCGCAAAGCGGCAGCGGCACTGTCAACTATCAATCAAACGTCACCGTTGGATTAGACGCCACAATGTCCTTCGGCAGCTCAACCCATCCCCACCAGCTCTCCGTCGCGCAGGGCGCAACCGCTTCCATCGCTGGCACGGGCACCGTGCTGGAGCTGAACACGCTGATTAACAACGGAACAGTCGATGTTATGAATAACATTTTGCTGATCGACTACACCAACGTGTCCACCGATCAAATCGCCACGATTCGCAATGAAATCATTAACGGATACAACGGCGGAACATGGACCGGCCACGGCATCACCAGCTCTGTCGCCGAGTTGCCCGGGAACGTTACCCACTACGGCCTCGGCTATGCTGATGGTGCGGATCACGTCGTCACCGGACTCCCTTCCGGCCAAATCGAAGTCAAATACACACTCCTCGGCGATGCCAATCTCGACGGAATCGTCAGCGGCGATGATTTCACGATCCTCGCGGTCAACCTCGGCAAATCGGTATCAGCCTGGGACAAGGGGGACTTCAACTACGACGGCCTGGTCAACGGTGACGACTTCACCCTCCTCGTCAGCAATCTCGGCAAGCGGTCGAACGGCGGCTCCGTCGCGTTGCCCGCAAGCGACTACGCCGCGATCGATGCCTTCGCCGCCGCCAACGGTTTGATGGCCGATGTTCCCGAGCCGGCTACGGGATCGATTCTCGTGATCGCAGCCGCGGGCATGTTCAGACGCCGGCGAACGCATTAGGAAAGTTCGATAAAGCCAGCCGCATTTTCGCTTATGGCGCTTTCTCAATCTCAACATTTCCGGAACCCGATTTGATGCTCAAATCAGGGCCGCCGCCATTCAAAGTCCTCGTCGGAAACTGCGAGTCCACCCGTCCCATGCCGGTAGATGCCCTCAGATTGACAGCCATCGTCGCCTTGAGCGTCACGGAAATATTCCCCATGCCCGTACGGAGGGTCGAATTCTCTTTGATCTGATTGACCAGGTCGGCATCAATGTTACCGACGCCTGTCTTTGCCTCAATCAAAGGCCCGGCAAAGGCATTGATGTCAATATTCCCCACGCCTGTGTTCGCGTCCAATTTGTCCCGGCAATCCAAAACATCAATATTCCCCGCGCCGCTCCGGCAACTCATCGGTCCGGAAATTCCCGAGAAATCAAGATTCCCGGCCCCGGTCGTCGCATTGATCGTTCCCCCCGTTCCCGTCATTTCAATATTCCCCGCTCCATCTTTAATCGACCCCTCAAGCTTGATCGGAATGGTCATTTCATATTCGACTTTAACCTTCGAATCATGCGATGAAAACCACGAATCGCCGATCGCTTTCACACTCACTTCCTTCCCTTCCTGTATGATGGAAATGGAATGGTGCTTCAAATACTGGGCAAGATCAGGCCCCGCCTGCTTCACAATGATCTGAACCACCTGTTTGTCCCATGTCCCGACTTTCACATTGCCCCAGTCCGCATCAACCACAATTTTACTGTCCGGCGTCACCGTAAACGATCGCACCACCGTCCCCGGCTCATCCGGAACATCCACGGGCGCTGAAGCCGCGGGGGTTTGTGCGTCCAATCGCACGGCCGGCGCGAACGATCGCGCTCCGCGCCGGCTGCTCAACCGCCACCACTTGCGGCGCATAAAGAGTCATCCAAACCAAAATCGCAATGACACTCACCACCACTGTCAGCGGCACCACCCGCACACCCGGCATTACATTCCCCCGTCTATCCAGCAGATGCGCCACGCGCCGATAAAGCTGTGACGGATTCCCAACAGCGCCGCTCGCGAGAAGGCCAACCCGAATACCGCACGTCAATTCCGCGATCCGCGTCAACGATTCCGCATAAGGCTTCGGATGTCCCGTAGCCGCGATCACGCAATCATCACACGCCGTCTCTCGTGCCAGGCAGATCTGTCTCCCAATCCAAAACAGCGCCGGCTGAATAGGTAACAAAACCTCGAGCAACTTTTGCAGCAGATTCATCCAATCGTCATACCGCCGCAGATGGGCAAGCTCATGCAGCGTCACATGATCAAAATCATTCCACCCAATCTTCCCCACCAGCGACGCGGGAATCAGAATCACCGGCTCGAACAATCCCAGCACCATCGGGGCAGCAACATCATCAGAAACCAACAGCGTCGCCCGCCGGCCGGGCAACACACGCGCCGCCAGCAACTGCACACGCGCGACAAGCGACGCCGGAGCCGACCGCGCACGTCGCTTCAGTCGAAGCAGCGATCGATACCCGGCCACAAGCCGAATGAATAGCGCGACGGAAGCAATACTCCAAATCACAATGATCCCCACCCTCACAGGCCCAACCGCCAGCTGAATCGGATGCCATGTGCGCAAAGCATTCACAGCGGGCGGAGGAATAACCTCAACCGAAGGCACGGCTAATGCTCGGGACAACAAAACGTGAGTGTGAACCGGCTCGCTGTGCGAAAAAACCGACTGTGGCTGCACGCCAATTGCATGCGATGCTTCGCCTGACCCCACGAAAATCGGCCGCAACGGGAGCGCCGCGACAACCAACAACGTCAGATACCACACAACATACCGTGTCGCCGCATTAAGCCGCGGAAACTGCATCAGTAGCAGATAAACCGCCGCCGCCAGCACCACTCCCTGCAATAACCCGTTCAGTAAATTCGTCATCGGAGCCTCCAATTTATTTCAAGCAATCCATCACTTGGCTTCATTGATTCGTTTTTTGATCCGGGCAATTTCCTCAGCATCAAGCTGGTCTTCTTCAAGAAGCTTCAATACTAATTGTCCGGCCGACCCCCCAAAGAAACGCGTAATAAGATGCCGGGTCGCCTTGGTGCTCGCCTGCGCCCGTTCCACCACCGGCTCATATACAAATGCCCGCCCCTGTTTGGTATGTCGGACATACCCCTTGGCTTCAAGAATCCGCATGATCGTCAAAACCGTGCTGTAGGCGAGCGGCGGATCGTTCGGCAACGCCTCCGCCACCTCCGCAACGGTGGCGATTCGTTTCCTCCACAACACATTCATCAGGCGAAGTTCCGCCTCAGTCAGATTGGACGATTTTTTCCGGGCCAATGGTGCCTCCTGCGAATAACTAACTAATTAATAGTTGAATGATACGTGGCGATTTTAATCTGTCAACTAAAAAATTAATAGTTCGCACGGAAGTTAAAAAAAGACGTGATCGATTCCCCGAAGCGGCCAATGGCTTAACTCTCCACGTAAACCATCCAGGAAACGCCAAAGCGGTCATCAAGCATCCCAAAACGCGGCGAGAAAAATGTCTTGGCCAGAGGCATTGTCACCTTGCCCCCATTGCTGAGCGCGCCAAACATCTTTTCCGCCTCAGCCTCACTCGAAACCAAAAGCGTCAGACAGATGCCATGAAAATTCATCTTACCCATACATCGCCCATCAGAAAGCAGCACGATTGACTCCCCAATAGTCAGGCTCGCATGCAACACCTTGTTCATCATCTCCGGCGGAAACTGCCCAGACGGCGGCGGCTCCGGACTATCCTTGAATCGCATCAACATATTCACCTTACACGCCCACCGCGCTCTTGTAAAACTCAATCGCCTCATCAGCGTGGCCATCAAAAGACAGATACGGTTGCACTTGCATGGGACCTCCCGGTTAAAAAAATAAATATCAAACGATTCTTCACACGTCGCGGCTACGCCTGCTCGTATGTCCCTTCCAATTGTTTCCCATCCACGGTGATCCGAACCGGATGTCCAAACCACCCATGGTCAGCTCCGCCATGCGCCTGCTCCAGCGCGGTAATCACCTGCGCCATATTCCCATCTGCGGCAACCCAACCATTCGCCACATCAGGAAAATCAACCGAGCAATTCGCGCACTTCTTGCTGCTGTCAAAACGAATCGGACACCAGAACGATTCGACATTGCGAAGCATTTCCGATCCCAGCGACCAAACACCGGTCATCCAGTCACAGTACAAGCACCAGATCAGATCATGCCCGATCAGGCCGTTGAATTTATGCCGCGAAACATTCACCCAGTCCGCATCGTTATACCGCGGAAAATTCACCAGCCACCGCAGCGGCGGATAGATCACCACCTCAGCCAGTCGAATCAGCGTAAACAGCGGCGTCACAATCGCCGTCAGCCAGAGCGAAGCGTAATTTCGCCAGGGACCGACAATCCGGTTAATCAATTCCACAATCCGCGGCGCGGCCCGAGCTTGCGATGAACCAACTCCTGCACCCAGGTCCAAATCAGCACCGACGCAACCTGTCCGGTAATCGCGCCGATCAATCCCGCCCATCCCCCGACGATCGGCCCAACAACAAGCGGCACAACCGTAAAGTACATGACCACCCAATCCAGCGCTGGCGCATGACAAAAAGCAGCAGAAAGTCCCCGGCCCGCACTTCCAAGACGCGGAATCAAATGCAACAGCGCCGCCACCGCGAGAAGCGCAACAACCACGCTTCCCGCCACAGCGAGGAAGTGAATCAGAAAATGCATAAAATTAGCCTGCTTTCGCGATAAACCTACATCGACCAAGGCTCGGCATGCACGTCAGTTTCATCCGACCACCGGCGCTGCAATCGAATGATGTCCGACTGAATCTCCTTCGCCAGCGGCTTGATGTGTTTCACAGCATCAAGAAACGCCCGCAAATTCTCCGCCCGGCTCGTCGCCCCGACGGTAGTCCTCACCTGCGGAAATCCATACGCAAATCGAACACAAAACTCCGGCCAGCTTTTGCATCCCGACCGTTCATACAGCGGCGCAACTTCAACCGCTCGCTGCCGCAGATAATCCTTCCACGCGGCCCCCGGCACATCACGCAGCCGATGAACATCCCCGCCTGAAACCGTTCGCATCGCAATAATCGGCTCGTTGCGCTCCAAGAGCAGATCCCACAATTCATTGGAAGCGAACCGCTGCAGCGGATTGAGATAAAAGATATATCCGTCAATCACCCCCGTCGGATATCCCGCCCGCAGCGCCTTCAGCGGAACCTGACTCGTCCAGGGAAACACTTCAAAAACAAATCGCTTAACCAGCCCCTCATCCCGAAGCTTGCGGAAATCGTCATAACACTTCCCACCCGAAACAAATTCCTCCGCCAATTGTCCCCCAAGACACAATTGCCCGATATCCATATGATCCACGCCCAGCGGCTCGATATTCAGCCGAATCGTCTGGCGCAACTCTTCAATGGTGCTCCACCCGATCTTAAAGATCATCCGTGGCACCCGCTTCCGATCCTCATCAAACGCCGCCCCCAAAACCTTCAGCGCATCCCCATATTGATGACTGGTATGAAACCAAACCCCGGCTTCCATCGCCACATGGGCCATCTTCACCCGATCCGCAAACGGAATCTTGTCATCCCCCAGCCGCGTCGTGCCATAAACGAATTTGGATAGATCGGTCAGCATGCTTGATGGTTCAGAAAATGTTGTTGGCATAGCGCGATAGGATAGGGCAGCGAAGAATCCCGGTCCATTCAGAAACCAAGGCCAAGCCGAGGCGGGATGCATCTCCGGCGGCGGGGCGGCTGTCTCTATTGCTTCGCTTCGTTCGCCGCGATCTCATCCCACGACGGCGCTTGCCAGACTTGCAGGACACCGCTGCTGTTCAGCCATCCGATGTCATTCCCATCAGGTGAGAACCTCAAACCATGCCCATCAGACCCTTGACCTTCCAGGGTAAGCACGTCCTGCCAGCTTTCCGTATCACACAGTTTCAGCGCTTCCTTGCCGCCGCTGGCCATCACCAGCCGTTTCCCGTCCGGTGAAAAGCTCACCGACTGAGCGCCGTTCAGAAAACCCCCAAGCATCGCCAGCTCCCGCCACGTCGCCGAGTCCCACACGCGGGCAAAACCCAGATCGCTGGACGCGGCGAAAAGCTTTCCATCGGGAGAGAAAGCCGCTCCACTCCCTTCCAGGATATTAATATCCACTGTCGTCTGGCTTTTGTCGGCGAGGTTCCTGAGAACCGTTTCCCCCTCGTAACCGACGATCACGCACAGTCGCTCATCTGGCGAAAGACCGGCTGCGCCTTGAAATGCCATTGGCATTTGCCACGACTGCAACTCCCGTCCCGTCGTCGTCTCCAATTCAAGCACCCGGCCATCTGGCCGAGAATAGACGATCAATTTGTTCCCACCAGCAAGGAAAATTCCCGGAAACACTCGGCCCGTCGCGATCGTCCACTGATGAACCAGAACCCCTCGCGACACATCCCAAATCTGTAAGACTCCGTGATCCGAACCGGCCGCGAGCAACCGCCCATCTCGGGAAAATTGGTAAAAGGGCAGGAGGTAGGACAAGGTCGGCCCGATTTCCAGCAACGGTTCCTTCTGCTGAAAATCAGTCCCGCTCCACCGCGACACCTGCCCTTGCGTATTCAAAGTAAGAATCGACTGACCGTCCGGCGCAAAACGCCACGTAAGGACCTTCTCCGGGAAGGTGATGCGGGGCTGCCTCTGGTGTGTCATGGACGTGTCCCAGAAACTAACTGTGCCATCCTTGCCGCCGCTGACCAGCGTTTTGCCATCCGGCAGCAAGGCCAGCCTCCACACTTCCTGACGATGTCCGCGCAGCACATCCACACAGGTGTGACTCGCAACATCCCAAAGGCGAATCGTCTGGTCCGCGCTGCTCGAGATCAGTTTTGTCCCATCCAGCGAGAACACCAGCGAACTCACCCATGAGCCGTGCCCCTCCAGTTGTCCGATTGGTTTGCCGGTGGCGGCATCCCATAAACTGATCCCCGACTCGGCAAATCCCGCCGCCGACGCCAGAGTTTTCCCATCGGGTGAAAACGCCAGGGCGGTCACAAAAACTTTGGCCCCTGTGCCGTCCAAAGCTCCTTGCCGGTGCGCGCGTCAATGACGCGAATCTGTTGTGGCGGTTGTCCGCAAGCGTAAGCCGCCAGGCTCAAGTCCGCCGTCGCGGCAAATCCGGATGACGGTCCAATTTCGTATGCTGTCGAAGCATAACTGGCCAGTTTGGTTCCTTCGGGAACGCGCCAGAGAGTGGTGCGCCCGTTGTGGGAAGGTTCCTCGATCGTTGAAGTCATCAGAGTCCGTCCGTCTTTCGCGAACGCCAAACCTATGCAGCCATCATTCAACGGAAATTCGCCAACCATCTGTCGCGTCGCGGTATTCCAGAGATGTAAAGTGTCCTGCTCATCCCTCGAAGGCGAATAGGCTGTGCCGACGAATGCCAGGAGAGGCTCGGTGGGCGAGAAGGCGGAGAGAACATAGTCTTCGTTCGTCGCTAGACGAGCCGCTTCCTGCCGCGTCCGCAAATCCCACACCGACAGGCCGCCTTGGTGATAAGAGCCGATCGCCACGGAGAGGCCGTCGGGAGAGACCGCAAGCGAATTGATCTCGGCCGCCTCCTTGCAAAGCGTGAACGAAGCATCGCTGTGCGTTTGCTGCCAGAGATATCGCCATTCCCACCCCCGCAGATCTTTTTGGCCCGGAGCAGGCCGCTGCCGGTTCAGCAGATCCAGCGCCCGCCCAAGATTATTCCGGTCCATCGCCTGCATCGCGACGTTCATATCTGATGCGTAAGCCCGCTGCCGGGCGGCCAGTTCGTTGGCTTCAGCTTGCCGGCGCAATTTGTTCTCATTGGCCTGCGCATCAGTCGCCTTTCCTTCATTCACTTCAGCCAGTTGCCGCGCCGCGAGTGCTTCCTGCTTGGCCTGGGTCGCCCGCACCGCCTGCCACACGCTCATGGAAACCCCCAGCAATAGCGCCACCAGCACCAGCGCCGCCGCCCCAAACGCCAGCTTGTTCCGCAGAACCATCTTTCGAAAACGATAGACCGAACTCGGCGGCCGCGCCGCGATCGGCTCGTTATTCAAATGCCGCTCAATATCCAGCGCCAGTCCGTTGGCCGTCTCGTATCGCCGAGTCCGATCCTTCTCCAGGCACTTCATCACCACCCAGTCGAGATCACCCCGCAGCAGCACAATGAGCCGTTGCGGCTCCATCCCGCGACGCTTGGCCGTTGAAGTCGAATCCGACCCCGTCATTCCGCTGATGCCGATTCGATGGCCGTACCGGATCCGTCTCCCGAATCCTCCGCCTCATCTCATCCATCCCCGCCTGCATCAACTCTTTGGTATCAAACGGCGTAGTCCCCGTCAGCAGCTCATAAAGCAGCACGCCCAGACTGTAAATGTCGCTCCGCGTATCAACATCCAGCGCGCTCATCTCCGCCTGTTCAGGGCTCATATAAGCCGGCGTCCCCATAAACTGCTGAAACTGCGTGTAAATCGTCTTGTCCGTCAAATCCCCCTGCGTCGCCTTTGCAATCCCAAAATCAATCACCTTCGGCACCGGCACCCCATCATGCAGCGTCACCAGAATATTCGACGGCTTGATATCCCGATGAATGATCCCCTTCTGATGCGCATGCTGAATGGCCTGGCAAACATCGATGAAGAGATTCAAGCGATGAATCGGCGGCAAATTATTCTGATCGCAGTAGTCCGTGATCGGAATCCCGCGCACCAGTTCCATCACGAAATACGGCCGCCCCGTGTCCGTCGCCCCGGCATCAAACACCTTGGCGATGTTGGGATGATCCATCATCGCCAGCGCCTGCCGCTCCGCCTCAAAGCGCGCGACGACCGATCGCGTGTCCATCCCCAACTTGATGATCTTCAGCGCCACCCGCCGGCGCACGGGCGTCTTCTGCTCAGCGACATAAACAACCCCGAATCCCCCCTCGCCAATTTTTTCCAGCAGGCGAAATCGCCCAATGACCGTCTGCGAACCCTCGGACAACGGAATCTCAACTCCTGATGGAGACCCCGATTGATCCCCCGGCTCCTTGGGCGGCTCCGAGGTCTGAAAAAACGCGTTTGCCGCTCGATCCACACGGTCGTCAGGATTCGGATTTTCAGTTTCGCTCATCGTCGCGCTGTCACCTGAGATGGAAAGCCGACTCTAACCACTAAATGATCGGTGAACAAACCCTCCGGCTCTTTCCCAAAGTGTCGCGCGAAAAGTTCAAATTGACGACAAAAGCAGTATGGCCCGCGACAGGAGTGAAACTCACGCGTGTTCTGTCGCCGATGCGGTAAGTTATTCTCACTCGCCACCAATCAGGGCGCGACTCGCAATTCGCTCGATTTTTTGCCGGAAAACGCCTCACATACTCTTGCCACGCATGGCCCAATTTTGTTATTCATCGCAGGGGGATTTCTTGAATGAGAAGGATTTGAAAATGCGCTTGAAGAATTGGCTTCTCGCCAGCGGATGCGGCCTGGCATCGATCTCCCCAACTTTCGCCACGCAGACCACCTTCCTCTACCAGGGCTCGGGGAATACCCCGCCAGGGTTGCCCGCAATCGTCGCCGTGACAACCGGCGCAGTGGCAAGCTCCTCAGCCGGAGCCACCACGCTCGATACAACAAGCGATTACAATCTCAAGGACGGCTACTCAAGTTCGCAGTTGTTCTACTCATCTTTCCCCACTCTGAATCCCGCCACCGGCTTTTCCGTCGGCTTGGACGTCCAAATCAATTCAGAATCCCACACAATCGGAACCACCGTCAATTCCAATCGTGCCGGCTTCGACCTGATCGTCCTCGGCAGCGATGACAAAGGTGTAGAGCTGGGCTTTTGGGGCGACGACATCTGGGCCCAGAATTTTGATTTCACGCACGGCGAAGACGCAACCTTCAACACCGAATTGACATCCGAGCATTACGATCTATCAATCCTCGGCAGCACCTACACCCTCTCAGCCGACGGCACGCCGATCCTCACTGGCTCCACGCGCGATGACAGCGCCGAAGGCGCTCCCTATACACTGCCAAATTTCGTTTTCATTGGCGACGACACCACCGAGGCCGAAGCCAGCGAAACCTTCTCAACTCTTTCAGTAACCGTCCCCGAACCCGCAACGCTGGGTACGCTTGTACTCGCCGCAGGAGTCCTCGCACGCCGGCGCCGACGGTAAATTGCAGACTTATCTCGCAGCTGGATCGGCGTACAAAATTCCCCGCCCATTCGTCCCCAGATAAACGCGCCCATAAATCCGCGGATCACCGCTGATGGAATGCGGCCATCCATACTGATGCGCATCATCGCTGATCTTCACCCACGTTGATCCGCTATCATCCGACCGAAAAACACCCTGAGCGCCGCTGACGATCCCCGCCAGAAAAATCGCCGGATCATTCTTCCCCGGCGGGGGGGCGCCAAAACCAATGGCATTTCCCTGCTCAATATCTGGCATCTTCGCAAAGCTCGCCCCTCGATCCATCGACACCAGCATCCCGCCGCCTTCCCCAGGGAAATAGATATCACCATTCACGGTAGAAATCCTGATTCGGCTAACAGGCCGCGGCAATCCCGTCGCCTCAGCCTTAAAATCCACACCGCGATTCGTGCTGATGTAAAACGTCCCTCCTTGCTCATCCACCGCGTAAAACCGATTCGAATCGTTCGGGTCCGAAACCACCACAACTTTTTCACCCACCCCATGACAAGCCGACCAATGCGCCCCCATGTCGTTGCTATACGAAGCCGCCGCATGATCGCTCCCCCACACCAGCGTCCGCCCATCAGCGGAAATCGCGATCGAGCCCCCCTCCACGGATTTCGGCTCGGCCGCAAACGGCTTCCACGTCGCCCCGGTATCCGTCGAATAAGCCCCATGCATAGCAGGGCTATAACCCGTCCGAACGATCAGCGATGGGTCGGCCACCGATTCATCGATCCCGGTCGTCGTGTCAAAGATCGGATTATTCATCATCCCGCCCCGCGGAGAAATCGAAAAATCATCATGCCGAAATCCGCACACATCCCCAAGCGCGCTGATCAAATGCGGCCCGGCAGGGGGGCTCAGCAAATCAATCACCGCCGTCTCCTCAATCCCCTTGGCCGCAACCGACCAATGCACCTTCCGACCCGCATCCATCCCAGAAATATCATCCGACCCCCAAACCGTAGCGCCGGTGACATACAACACATGATTGGAATCAAACGGATCGATCCCCACGCTCCCAAGCCACCACCCAAATTTCGGAGCCGGCTTTCCCCATTTCAAATAGGGCGTCATCGAATCATCCATCACCGACTGATCCCGAACCGATTTCCAGGTCTTCCCCCGATCCAGGCTGCGAAAAATATCATCCCCCGCCACCCAATCATCCATCGTCCCCACCATCACCGTCCGCGGATTCCTGCGCATCCACCGCCAGCCCTGAATATCCAAATTTCGAATCATCCAATCCCGTTGGCGTCACCGGCGTGATGTTTGTCCAAGATCCATCCGTGGTGTCATATCGATACACAGCCCCATTGGTCACGCCATTAGGTCCCGGAGCATTGGTGTAGCTGACATACATCATCCCATCAGAACTCAACACCGCATGCTGGGGCATCAAACCCACAGGCTGACCCGCCACACCCGCCCAGCTTTTCCCCCCATCCATGCTTCGGTAAAGCGGAACATTTCCCTCTTCTACGCCAGCATAAATAGTTGGCGTCGCCGATCCCGCCGCGCTCGACCGCGGATCAAAAACCACGAACCCAATCCCAATCCCGCCAGCAGTTCCATGAATCGGAAACCCCTTCACCGCGCTCCAGTTCACCCCGCGATCAATGCTGGTCCAAAGCCCATTATGCCGCGACCCAAAAATTAGCACGTTCCCATCATGCGGATCGACCGCCAGACGTTCCCCCATCGCCCGCCCATCTTCATTGCCCCCCATCTTGAATGGCATCGCCGTCCCACGCCACGACCGCCCCTGATCATCAGATCGCAGCATCACGCTGTTCCCCGCCGAATCACTCGTGTAAGTCCCCCCGGCGATATAAACCCGATTGGCATCCGACGGATCAACCGCCAGACTCTCAATCCCAAAATCATTCCACTCCCCAACGCCAGCCCAATCGATCAGCGGCAACCAACTTTTCCGCCCGTCGTCCCACCGATAAGCCCCCCCAATATCCGCCCGAATATAAGCCAACCCCGCCTGAGCCGGATCAAATTCAATCCCCGGCATAAACCCGCCAGCGACAACAGTGACATTCCGCCAGACATAAGGCTCCGATCGCGGCGGGGCGGCATTCGCCACGTCATTCCCATTGAACGAACTGATCGCTGTGAAAATCAGGCACAGAAGATGGCAACGTGAAATGCGAAATAGCCCTAGAGAGTTCATTGAATCACGGAATAACAAGATCCACCGCGCTTCCGTCTGGAGCTTTTATCGAGCTCAACACTTTCCACGAACTGTCCCGGTCGCCTCGCGAAACCCAATCATCGTCCGTACCGGCGCGTTTGATCTCCATCTCATTCAACGTTCCCGGAGAATTGAAAAGTGAGATCGATGATAGTGGCATTCCGTCCCGGTTGGCTTGAATGACTGCATCATCCATTTTTTTTTCCATCTCCGGCGAATATCGCTCAACAGTAGGGCAAAACTGCTTCTGTCCATTGTCGTACGAATAAACCAATGCCCGAACCGCGGTTTTTCCGTCGTGAATGAATGGTGGAACTTTGTAAATACTATCAACAAACCAAGTCTTTCCGTCGTCCACCGTGTAGAAAGCCTTGTCCCCTTTAGGCCGTGGGCGGGGTCCATGCATCGTATAGCCGGCGTAAACTCCGGCGCAAATAAGCATCAGAATCGCCACGCCTAGGGAGACCGACCGCTTTTCATTGATGATTTCACGCAACCCTGTGGTTGCTCGATAATTGCCCATGCGTCACTTCACAACCTGTTAGACCCTCATCCATAGAGCTAACAATTCAGGTGTGAAAAATATGCTGGCTCTGACTAGGGGATAGCCAAATCCACTGTGCTTCCATCCGGGGCTTGAACTGCCTCAAAGACTTTGTTGGATTGTGTCATATTGCCACGGGAAACCCACTCATGGCCAGAGCCCGCCAACTTCACGTCCATTTGGTAGACAGTGCCCGGCGCATTAAAAATCGATATTGATGACAATGGTTTGCCGTCGTGGTTAGCAGCGGAAATCGCTTCATCAAGTTCTTTCTTCATCGCCGAATTATATCGCTCCAAGACCGGACAAAACGTCTTGTGGCCATTTTCATATGTGTAAACCAATGCACGAACCGCTGTTTTTCCGTTGTGATCGAACGGCGGTGTTTTGTAGACGCTGTCCGTGAACCAAGTCTGCCCATCATCGTCTGTGTAGTACGCCGTGTCACCCTTGGGAATTCTCGCGGGCCACTGTGTGTATGCCAGAACTCCGCCCGCGATAACAACCAGGAACACTGCACCTATATAAGAAATCGATTTTTTCTGATTGATTGTTTCGCGCAGACCCATCTTAACTCCGCTGGGCGGTCTTATTTAAGAATGAATTTTGGATTCTGATAGACGAAGTTCCTTCGTCTATCATTTAAACCGCGGAAAAGAAAAACCAATTTTGGGATTGTCAGTTCGGGACCGCCGTAGTAACAGCCAGATCCCGTGCTGTTACTTCACGCAACGCACGAGTCTCCACATGTCCATCTAGGAACAAGAGGTTTGCAGCGGTATTGCTCAGGTGCCTGAAACGCATCTGACAGCAGTATTCGTCACCACGATCGCTACCAGTGTTACCTGGAACCGTGAAGTCGGCATTATCATACTTCAAGCCCGCAAGTGTGACTGTTGCGGGTGGCGAAATACTCCAAGTGGTGCCATCGGTCTGATTTCCTCCACCGAGAGCGATTGGGTGCTGGTATGGATATCCGAATGACTCGTCGTAAACATAACCGTACGCGCCACCCCCCCAACTTCCCGGAAGCGCATCATACTGCCAGTGATCTATCGCGATGGGCAGACTTTCATCGACGCCTTGACCAATATCCTGCGGATTGTCGGTCAGATTGATGCCGCATTATCCCAAACACACGCCACCTGCGACGAATATCTTATGCTGCCGATTTGACGCAGGAAATAGCTGCGGGCCCATTGAGGGGGCGCATTTGCACGTTCCTCTCGGACCCGCCACCGCTACGCCGCTGTAATTCATGAAATTATCCGCATCCCATTGATTCATAAAAACTGCCGCAAATTGCCGGCATAGTCTGATTCCCGCAGTGCTCTGGGTAGATCAGGAGTATCCAAATCATGAAACACTCCGGCATAATCGAGGGGCTGATTTGCCGCGCCAGGATATTGCACATCGGCAGGATGATTAGAAGCCAGCAAGCTCAAGGTATCGCACCAAATCCATCCGGCTGAACTGTAAAAATGGCCATTGGGTCCCCAAGTTGCCGGCGGTGCCCAATTAACATTTCCCTGGTTATAGAGTCCAAATCCGTAAGGAAGATATCCGCCATTTTCAGCAGAATACTCATGAATCAAATTACCGATGTTTCGCAAATTGGACGAACAGTAAATCACGTTCGCCTGCTGTCTCGCCTTCTGCAGCGCAGGCAGCAACACCGAGATCAATAGTGCGATGATCCCGATCACCACCAATAATTCCACAAAAGTAAAGCCTCTCGGAAAGCGCTTGCTGTTCATGATGCACTCCTCGACATGTTAGATCCGCCAACTGGGCCTGCGTAATATACTCCAACCCGGATTCAGTTCAACGTATTTTGCTCGTCCACCAACTACTCTCGACTCTGCTGCTCAACTCGTCCGTTTCGGCGTTGTCGTCGATTCCCGCACGATCAAACGCTCCTCCAGTTTCCGGCAAACCGGCTTCGTCGTGCCGTCTCCATTCGTTCCTTCTCCGCCCATCTCATGCAGCAGGATCTGGGCCGCCGCCTCGCCCATCGCCGCTGATGGCACGTCCACCGCGGTCAGCGATGGTATCGACAGTCTGATCACCGGCTCATTATTGAAGCAGACCAGGCTGAATTCCTTCGGAACGGAAAGCCCAGGTCGTGCGCCGTTCTCAGTAGCGACAGCGCCCATAGTGCGAATACGCCAGCACCGCCGTCGCTTTACCTTCAATTACGGCCCGGCGCAGGAATGGTTCATAATATGAATCCCACGGCAACTGGCCCGACAAGCTGCGGAACTTCCACCTTCGGAGTCTCGAACCGCAACTCTCTTCACCGCCTGCGCAAACGCATCGCGACGCGTAAAAACGCTCAGATGCGTCGCATCCACCGATGGATGATCCAGATACGCGATTCGCCGATGCCCCAGTTCATACAGATGCTCGCATGGCCATCCGCGTTCCGCCTGCATCATCAGGAACAACCTGCGAGCCATGTCCGCCACAACGCCGTCCAGGCTCACATACGGAATCCCGCTGGCATCCAGCGTCTCGAGATCATCCAGGCTCGTCGGACCCACCGCCACGACCCCATCCACCCGCAGCGGCGGAAGTTGAAACGGCCCGTGACGCAGGCTCATGAACTGGACGCAGATTTCATAACCCGATTCATCCAGCGACTTGGCCATTGCGCCGACCGCTTCTTCAAGCGGGCCGACGCGATCCGACCAGATTCCCGGCACGCCCAGCACCGCGACTAAATTTGTCTTGCTGACGGTCAGATTCCGTGCCGCCATGCTCGGGCGGTAATTCAATTCCTGGGCAACCTTTAGAATTCTGTCCCGCACCGCCTGTCGAAACAGAGAACCGCCCATGCTTGGAATTGTTCAAAACCCGGCTGACAGTCGATTGGGCCGACGGAGCACCGCCGGCCACTCCATGAGATTGCTGCCGCCCTTGCCATATAGATGGGCCGCTTGCTCATGACTTCGGCAAGCGGTTGCTGCACGATTATACGCAGGAGATGCCGTTTGATGCAAGATCATTATATCAGAAAAATCGATATCTCCGCTAATACTCGCCAGAATTTCGGCCGGCAACCCCGTTAATTTAATCCGAACGGCCCTTACCCCTTCGCCTGCAAATTCCAGCCGGTGCCGCCCCCGGGAAACGAATTTTCCCTCTGGTCGCTCAGAATCTGCCAATTTGGTCCATCCACTGATCCCTTAACAAGTATATCGATATCCCGCCCCGATCCTCGCCCCCAAAGGATCTCCATGCCCCGGACAGATCCTTCGGCGCATTGAAACTGATCTGCCACCACTGGTTCGGCGACATGACCGCCGGCATTCCACTGCGTATATTCATTGCCATCGATCGCCCGGTCACGGCTGGAAATTCCGCCAGCTCTGCTCCAATGTCGATGATGCCGACGCCACCCCGTCCATCGGTTCTTCGACATGAGCAATTCCTTCAATCGCTCCACTTCCATCGCCGTTTGCGGATTGAATTGTTCAGAGCCCGCATACTTGAGCAAGACTATTCAAGCAATTGCCTCGCCGCCGGATCGTCTTTCATCGCGATCAGATCGCTCGCACAACATCAGCAACTTCCCCGGACCCGACCTAATTCAAAAACCAATCCCAGCCGATGCACGCGCTCCATGATTGTCAATCACCTGAACATTCGGCCGATATCCGCTCGGCAACTGATCCAAAATCAGCGGCTGGCTCTGACGCGCAATCTCAAACCATTGCCAATCCGAATGAAACTCCGTCGGAAAATCCGCCAGCGCGGCATTCGCCGGATCGCAAAGCAATCCCATCGTCCCTGGCTTATTGTGAAACATCGGCCAGCACCAGAAATCCGTCGGAAACCCGCCGCCAACAGTGTGAAGCAGCGGACGTCTTCCAGCTGTCAGCAACGAGCACCACTCGCCCCCCATTCGCCAGCGCCGCCGTAGCAACATCATCCAGCGTCCGCGCGATCGTCACGCCCGGAGGCGCCGAAACATCAACCTGACTCGGATAAACCCAGATCGGATAACTCGTCTTGATCGATGTCCCCTCCAGCGCCAACTCAAGCATCAATTTCGCAGGCGCCGGCGAACCAGATAGCGCCACCGAAATCGTCCCCAGCGATCGCAAACCTCCCTGCTCAATATTCATCGCCGGCAATTTCCCGGATGCCACAACCTGCCCCAACGGACCCGTCAGCTTCCAATCCAGCACCGCCCCCGGCAAATCCGCCTCTCCATAATGCGCAACCTGAATTTCCGCACTGAATGTTTCTCCCTGCGTCCAGCTATATTTTTCAAACCGAGCCAGCAAAACCACCGGCGAGCAAAATTCCCGCCATTTCTCCGGCGAAATAATCCCTTTGGAATCCATGAACGCATCCAGCATCCCCACCAGCGCCGTTCCCTGACCAGGAAAGTCCTGCAAATCCAGAAGCTGAAATCCCCCAAAATTGGTCCGTTCGCAAAGCCGCTTCGATCTCTTCCCGGTAACAGATCGCCGCCAGCGCGCCGGATGCACGGGAAAAATCATCTGCCTGGTCAAGCATCCCCGCCGATTTCAGCCGATCGCGAAAGTGCTCAAAATTATGCGCCCGAGTAACGCCGGTATATTTCTCAATCTCCTCAAATCGCGGATAAACCGTAAACTGCCCAACCTCATGCCCCACAACCGGCTTGGCAATCCCCTCAATCGCTTTCGAATAATCAACATCCGTTCCCGCAGGCCCATACTGAATGTGTGCATCATCCGCGTCAATGTCAGCAAAGCTCCCGCGCACCGGCAACGACTTCGCGCTCGGCGACGCCTTGGCCTTCGCGGTAATCAAAAAATCATCGCCCGCGGGCAAAACCGGATCCCACGCGAATGCGTTCGAGCCCTGCGCATAAAGATGCCGCGTATCTTGATTTCGCAAATCCGTGATGAGCGAAGCGATCACCGCACGGCTGCCTCGGTTTTCGTTCCCCATCGTGAACATCACAAACGATGGATGATTCCCATAAAATTTCAAAATCCGCTTCGCCTCCGGCTCCATCACCCGCTTCGTCTCCAGATCGAAATCCCCCCAGAAGGGCAACTCCGGCTGCAGATACATCCCCACTTCGTCAGCCGCCTCAAACGCGGCCTCCGGCGGAACCCAGGTATGACACCGGTTCTGATTGATCCCGTAATCCTGGCAAATCCGCCAATATTTAACCCAACCATCCACATCCATCGGCGGATACCCGGTCAACGGAAAAACACACGCATTATGCTTGCCTCGAAGAAATGTAGTCCGCCCGTTGATCGTGAACTGCGGCCCATCAGCGGCAAAATCGCGCAGCCCAAACATCGCCTTCCGCTGATCCGCGATCCCATCCCCGCTCAAACTAGCTGTCAGCGATAATAGATTTGGATGAAATTCATCCCACAACGCTGCGGTAGCTCCAAGCGGAATATTCAATTCCACCGACCCGCCCACCGCCGTCCAGGTGACATCCGCATCCTGCGACGCGCCACTCACGCCCGCACCCGCCACGCCGATATGAACCGCCCCCTTTCCAGCCTGCCCCGTCGCGTTGCCGATATCGATCCGCACCTTCGCCGAGCGATCCCGCACATTCGGAAAGATCTGAACATCATCCAGCCAGACCGGGTCCGTCTCCTGAAGCTCGATCCGCCCGATGATCCCATTCCAATTTGTCTGCGTGTTGTCCGACCACTGATGCGCCTCGGTCTGAATCGGCAATCGCGTGTTATCCACCACGATCGTCAGTTGATGCCGCCCCGGCTCAAGCTGCCTCAGCAAAAATTCCTGCGGTGTACAAAAAAAATCCCCAGCCCCAATCGTCTTTCCATCCACCCAAACCTGCGTGTATTTCGTTCGTTCCAGAAATAATGTGATCCGCTTGCCTCGCCAAGAGTCGGGAACATCCACATCCCGCTGATACCACGCCGCCCCTTCAAACTTGAAAGCGCGAGACAACTGCCCATCCCACCCCGGCCCGCTCGGTTTTCCCTTGCGGTTCGTCTCGGTCGTCCCCGGCAATTCGACCTGGTCATCCAGCTTCAGATGTGGCAAAGTCCCCGGCGAATCCGCGGGATGAGGCCCGTTCAATTCAAATCGCCAGTTCCCGGCCAGCGAAATCACCTCCGCCCCCGCGCATTTGAGTTAAGAAAAATCCACCCGATCAGAACAACGCTTCCGACGAAGCGTGCGAGGCCATTGATCATCTTGAATTCTGCTCCAATCTATTTGCTATCGGCCATGCCCATGCCGCGGCTTTGGTTTACTCACCGGCTTCACCGCCGGCGCGACAACAGGAGGCGGGCTCAAAACAGCAGCCTTTTTCGGCGCCGTGGTCGTCGTTGAAGTCGTCACCGGCGCCGCGGCTGTCAGAACCACAACACTCGGCAGCGACGGAATCGAGATCGATTTACCCAGACGGCTGACAAGCGCGGTGAAGGCATCTCCGCCTATCACACCAGCAGCATCATAATCGATGTACCAGTCGCTCGAGTTCGTTTGCGTCCCCAG
Organism: uncultured Phycisphaerales bacterium; assembly: GCA_963773725.1. Lineage (GTDB taxonomy): Bacteria > Planctomycetota > Phycisphaerae > Tepidisphaerales > Tepidisphaeraceae > PALSA-1353. The sequence goes on along the minus strand of CAVZCA010000002.1, from coordinate 886,027 downwards.
CAATGAGACAAGTTTCGTAAAGTCATCGCCGTTCACTGTGCCCGTACCCTCGAAATCTCCATACAAACGCCAGAAGGTAAAGTTCTGGCTTGCGGACATATTCAGGCTCTGCCCGCTGGTCACGCCGGTAGCCGAGACGCTCACTTCATAAGCGCCATCAGGTAGTGATCCGCCGACATAACTGGGATCGGTGAAAGTCAGCACCCAGGTCGTGCCGCCATCGGGAGAATTCAGATTGAAGTTGGTGATCGGCGTCGAAGCCCCGCCCGTTTGCGAGAGCAGATTGAGCGTGATCGCGCCAGGACTAAGCGTCACCGGCTCATTAAATGTAACGGTGAGTGAATTAACCATCGTGCGCTGAACGCTGCCGTCGTTGACCTGAAACGCCGAAACGACCGGAGTAGCCGCGACGGTGACGCCGGCATTGTTGCTGACACTTCCAAGCGTAGCAGTGACGGTGTACGCACCGGATGTCGAGCCAAGCGTGGCCAATCCCGTTCCATCGATCGAATTGCCGCTGCCGGTGATCGACCAGGTAAACACCGGCGAGCTGATTGCATTACCGAATTGATCGGTGGCACTCGCCGAGAACTGCTCCTGCGCACCCGGTGCAACGGTGACAGATGACGGCGTGACATTTACGCCGGTGGGGGTTTGCTGAACAGTGACGCCAACAGAACTGGTGGTGGACAAACCGCCGGAGTCGGTAATCGTGACAGTGAAGTTATAGCTGCCAGCCTGCGTGAAATTCGCCGTGATATTTTTAGCGGCATTGGTTCCGTTGGTGGCGTTGGTGTAAGTAACACCCGTCGGACCAGTAACGCCCCAAGTGTACGTCAGTCCCGTATCGCTGCCATTTTCCGACCCAAGGACAGTCAGCGCGGTTGACGTTCCGGTAACAGGGCTTGGCAAAGCCGCGGCAGCTTGCACAACGACCGGACCATTAGCCACGTTCACATTATTAAACGTCGCCGTCGTAAGTTGTGAATTAAAATTCGCGCTGGCAACCAATCCCGCGTTAGCCGTCGCCGGCATCGCCGCAATGGCAACCGTCGATCCCAACTGCGTCCAGGTGACGCCGTCAGAACTATAAAATCCGCTGAAGTTGCTCCCGCTCCGCACAATCTCCAGATACTCCGCGCCCACCGGCACGCTGCCAAGCGTCGCCGAAGTCACGCTCCCGCCCGTCGTCGTGCGATACTCGAACACAAGACTGTTCCCCGTCGTCTGCAGCATCGCGGCGAACGGATCGTTGTCATTCGTGCTTGCCCGGATCATCACGCCCGCCTCCGGCGTCCCCACCGCCCCATCCGCATTTGTCAGGCTTAGAAGTTGCGCTGAAACCAAGCCGCTCCCCGTCAGTGGCGTGGATGAAAAATTGAATTGATCGTTGGTTGCCGCCGTGATCGTCCCGCTCGCCACCGCCAATCCAGTGCGTCTGCATAAGTAAAGCTCGTCGGGCTGAGAATAGCCGCAACCGCGAATGTCCCGTCATATCCCGTCGGCGTAGCTCCGGAAATGGTCACCAGATCGCCGACATTAAACCCATCCGGCGTCGCCGTGCTGACCGTCGGTAGCCCAGCACCCCGCGGCTCAACAATAGAGGTAACGGAAATTGTATTCCCGGTAATCCCCGCGCCCCTCCAACCACAGTCCATTGGCTATTGACCGTCCCATTGGAGAGCGTCGTCGAACTGTCCGACCACCCCGCATCACCCGGCGTATTGATATCCGTATCAACCCAGTTGGCCGGCAGACTGCTCGCCGGAGTCCCGACAATCACGCCGCGCCCGTTGACGCCGATATACACCCGCCCAAACGTCTCAGGATCGGCAGCCATCGTGTCGATGATCCCTCCAAATTGATGGTTCGTGTCATTGATCATCGTCCACGTCAAACCGCCATCATCGGATCGATAAAATCCCTTGAAGCCGGAGATCGTGCCGTAAGAATAAATCGCCGGAACAGTCTGCCCGGGAGCAGGGGCCCCCAAAGCAAAAAGGTTCGTCGGCGTAATGCCCGTTGAAACTTCCGTGAAGGTCGTGCCGAAATTGGTCGAATGAAAAATCCCCGAACTGGACGAAATCCAAAGATCGCCCGTGACATACGGATTCACCGCCATCGACCCGCCGGCAGGCCCGAAGCTGGTTTCAATCGTAAACGTCGCTCCGCTGTTGCTGCTGAAGTAAACCTTGCCGTTGGCGTAATAATAAAAATCGCTGGGATTAAGATCGTCGGCCAGGACAGTGCCGCCGGTCGCCGCGCCGCCTGCGGATGCCGTCCACGTTGCCATCGTTGGTGGAATAGAAAGGAGCCTTGCCGGATGGCGCCCAGACGATCGTCATGTTCGATCCGCCCGTGGAGCTGACCGCGACAGTGCCGCTGCTGGCACCGCTCGGCTTGGCCGCGAATTCCGTCCAGGTCAGGCCGTCGTTCAGCGAATAAGCCCCATCCTCTGTCCCCGTGCTTCCCACAATCACATCATCAACCGGATTGGTCGGCGCTGAGCTGATGCTGTTCATCGTGCCGATGGATCCGCCCGGCAGAATCGCTCCCTGAGCGGGCGAAGTCGTCATTGTCGTAAACGAAAATCCGTTGACATCCCCGACCGCCGTAAACAACGGCACGCCCGAAGTCGCCCCGTTCAGTCCCAGCACCGCGGTAAAATCGATCCCGTCATCCAGAAAATACCAACTGTTCGCCGCTGTCAGCGTCGAGCTGCTGTTTCCCGTCAGCGTCGTCCACAATCCTTGCCCCGTGCCGTACACAATATGCCGGGATTGAATGGATCGATCGCGGCGGTGGCCGCCCAGTTGCCGATTCCATCCCCGAACGCCGCCAGATACGGAGAATCCATCGTGTTGCGCGTTGTCGTGCCGCCATAAAGCGCAGTCCATGTCGGAGTCGCCGCATTGGCGTTGGTTGTTCGGTAAATCAAATCGCCCGTGCTGTAATGATCGAACGTGGTAACGACGACAGTGCCCGGATTCTCCGCGTCCACGCCAAGCCCGACATAACCGCTGACGGTAGGGGGGGTGATATTCGCCCAGCTTGAAGTACCGAGGTTGTAGCTCCACACTCCGCCCGCAGTGGAAATCGTCCCTTCCGGCGGAACCTGGTTCGAGTAGGTCATGTAAAAGACGCCGTCATTGCTCGAATCAAAAACCAGCCGCATCGGATACTGCGACGCAGGTCCGCTCGTGTTAGCCACCTGCGTCCACGTTCCACCCGCGCCGGTCGTTGTCTCAAACAGATTGCTCCCCGTGGAATTGGATTGGATCCCCACAAAAATCGTCGAGTCCGGGGTTCCAGCCGTCCCGCCGTACGGATCGAACGCAACAAACGTAATCTCATTACCCGTGGCAACCGTCGTGAGCTTCGTGAAAGAAACCCCCGCGTTGGTGCTCTCCCAAACTCCGTTGGACATGTTGGAGCCGATCAACACAATATTGCTGTCGAACGGATCGACCGCGATGCGCTTTCCCGTTCCTCGCGCTTGCCCGTTGCCGTTGGATGAGAAGCTCGGAATCGTATTGTCGATGCTCCAGGTCTGTCCCGCGTTTCTGGAATAGAGCACCGCGCCGCCCACCAGCGCATAGATGTTGTTCGAGTTTTCCGGATCGAGCGCAAAGCCAAGCACCTGAAAATTGGTCGATGCGCTGCCGTTGCCGGAATTGCTGGTGCTGTTGCCGACGAAGTCGAGCAGCTCCTGCCAGTTGTTTCCGCCGTTGGTGCTTTTATAAAGCCCGCCGATGTCCGTGCGGGCGTACATCACGCCGTTGTTGTTCGGATCGAAAAAGACCCCATCGACAAACCCGCCCGCCCCGATGTTGGCATTCTGCCAGGTGTAAGTCGTCGCGCTCAAAAATAGCCGCCGCTCCAGGTGCTCGATGCAACCCGGCGCTGAGTGCGATTCTTCAATGATCGAAATTTAGAATGTCCGCCCGAACCCGGCTTCCGCTTCGCACTCATGCAACCTCCGCTTTACTCACCCCAAAAATGGCTGCCGCAAACGCATCCGCTCCGACCACACTATATCTTAGTTTTGCCCTGCATCAAGCGTTTTCTGAACGTAAAATACGCGTTTTTATTGCAAAGAAGGCCATCCGGTGTTTCCAATGGAGGTCTTTAGATGAACGGCTAGCGCCCGTGCCCAATCCGCGGCTTCTTTTTCGCCGCGTGCTGCGGGGTCGGCGTAATGGTTGGGGTGACCGTCGGAGTCGCCGTCTGCTTCGTCGTTGTCACAGGCGCTGCCGCCGCGAGCACTTCCACGCTCGGCAGGGCGGGAATCGAGATCGACTTGTCCAACCGACTGATCAGCGCGGTGAAGTCATCACCCGTGATCAGCCCGTCACCGTCATAATCCACATACCAGTTGTTCGAGTTCGTCTGTTTCCCAAGCAAGGTGGCAAGCGTCGTGAAGTCATCGCCGTTAACAGTTCCGTTCCCCTCGAAATCACCATACAGACGGAAGAACGTGAAGTCCTGAGTCGCACTCATATTCTGTCCCTGCCCGCTGGCGACGCCGCCGGCAGAAACGATCACTTCATACGCCCCATCCGGCAGCGACCCGCCGATATAACTCGGAGAGGTGAACGTCAGCACAAATGTCGTGCTAGCTCCGCTTGAGGGAGTCAGGGTAAAGCTCATCGGCGTGGAAGCTCCGCCTGTTTGCGAAAGCAAATTCAACGTAATCGCCCCCGCGCTCAACGTCACCGGCTCATTGAAGGTCACGGTCAGCGAATCCACCATCGAACGCTGAACGCTCCCATCATTAACCTGGAATCCGGAGACAACCGGCGCAACGACTGTGCTCACATTCACATTCGCAAACGTCGCGCTCGTGAGCTGCGAATTATAATTAGCGGTCGCGGCCAGCCCCACGTTAGCCGTCGTCGGCATCGCAGCGATCGCCACCGTCGAGCCAAGTTGAGTCCAGTTGATCCCATTAGAACTATAGTAGCCACTGAAATTATTCCCGCTCCGCACGATCTCGACATATTCCGAACCAACCGGAATACTGCCAAGCGTAACGGCAGTAACCGCGCCGCCGGTCGCCACTCGATATTCAAACTCCAGAGAATTATTCGCCGTTTGCACCATCGCCACAAACGGATCGTTATCGTCGGTGCTGCTGCGGATCATCACGCCCGCCACCGGCGTCCCGTTCCCCTCATCCGCATTCGTCAATTTAACCAGCTGCGCCGACGCAACCGCATTGCCACTCACCGGCTCATACGCGAAGTTAAATTGATCGTTCGTCGTAGCAGTAATAGTCCCGCTCGCCGCAGCCAATCCCGACGCGGTGATATAAGTAAACGTGGTCGAATTCACGATCGATGCAACAGCAAATGTCCCGTCATAACCGCTCGGATTAGCCCCGGCTATCGTCACAATATCGCCAATATGCAGCCCATTTGCTGAGGCCGTAACCGCCTGGGCGAACACTTCTCCCGATGATTCCGTCACATCGGTTATGGACGTCACCGCCATCGAATTGCCCGTCAGCCCGCCCCCTCCGCCATCAAGGATCCACTGATTGTTCACGGTTCCGTTGGAAAGTGTGGTCGAACTGGTCGACCACCCCGGATTGCCCGGCGTATTGATATCAGTATCAACCCAACCGGCCGGCAAGCTGCTCGCGGGATTCCCCATGATGATCCCGCGGCCATTGATCCCGATATAAACTCGCCCAAAGACATTCGGATCAGCCGCCATCGTCTGAATCAGTCCGCCCCATTGCTCGCTGGTGTTGTTCAGTTGTGTCCAGGTCGCGCCGCCGTCGTCAGAGCGATAGATGCCCAGGAAATTGCTGATCGTGCCGAACACATAAATCGCTGGCACGGTCTGTCCCGGCGCTGGAGCGCCGAGCGCGATAACCCCGTTCGTCGAACTAAGGCTTGAAATCACCTGCGTAAACGACGCGCCGGAATTGGTCGAGTGGTATAGCGCCCCCGAAGCGATCCAAAGATCGCCGCTGACAAATGGGTTCACCACCATCTGCCCGCCGCTCGGCGCCGACGATGTTTCTAACGTGAACGAAACCCCGCCATTGCTGCTGAAGTAAACATCGCTGCCGACGCGATAGTAAAAATCATTCGCATTGACCCGGTCAGCAATGACCTGCCCATTCGCAGCCATCCCGCCGCCTGAAGCCGTCCAGGATGCCCCGTCATTGGTCGAATAATAGGGAGCCAGACCGGATGCCGACCAGACAATCGTCGCACCATTGGCAGAGACCGCGACCGTGTCCGTGCCGTAATTATCACCCGCCCCCGGAGGAGCGCCGGCAAACGCCTGGAACGTTTGCCCGTCATTGGTCGAATAAACCGTTGCGCTTCCAACGATGACAGCAACATTCCCCGCTTCATCAACGCTGTTCGCGCTGCTAAGTCCGTTGGCAGCTCCCTGAGCCGGCGAAAAGGTAAGCGTCGTATGCGCGAAACCAAAAATATCACCCATCGCACTGAACAGCGGAACGCCTGCCGACCCTGCCACAACATCGCCAACAGCTGTGAACTCAATCCCGTCATCCGGGAAATACCAACTGTTCGCTTCGGTCAATTGAGTATTCGTGCCATTGTTGCTCGCATTATCAGTGGCCCAGATTCCCTGCCCCGTGCCATACATAAGCTGGTTCGAATTGAACGGATTGATCGCCACGGTCGCCGCCCAGTTGCTGATCCCATCACCCGATTCCTCAGCGTACGGAGCGTCAGAGGCGTTTCGCGTCGTATTAAACCCGCCATACCCGAAATTCTGCTGGGCGGAGTAGTCATAAATCTCAGTCCACGTCGGCGTCGCCGCATTCGCATTCACCGTTCGCCAGATCCGATCCGGCCCGGAATAATCATCAAACGACGTGACCACGACCGTATTCGGATTCTCCGGATCGGCCGCCACGCTGTCGTAGCCAAAGCTCCCGCCGGTCGCCAGCGGAGAAATATTCGCCCACGCCCCGGTACTCGGCTGATATCGATAAACCCCGCCATTGGTGATCGATCCATTCGGCGCCTCAGCGTTCGCATAACCCAGATACAGATACCCGCCGGAAAGCACCGCATGTCCCGGCAGAAATTTAGTCGGCCCGGTCCCGCTTGTGATGGCGACCTGCGTCCAACTCGTTCCCCCATTAATCGTCTTGTAAAGATTCGTCCCCGTGCTGGTCGAGTCGTTCCCGACATAAATCGTCTGGCTCGGGCTCCCAGCCGTCCCGCTCGATGGATCAAAGAGAACAAACGTCGTGCTGGTCGGGGTGAAGACGCTGGTGCTGACGCGGGTGAAGGTAGGCCCCGTCGCCACGGTCGCGTTCGTGCTCTCCCACAATCCCGCGTTATTCGTTCCCAGAAAAAGAATATTACTGTCGTTGGGATCAACCTGGATTTGCTCCCCATCGCCGCGGCCGTTGGAATTACCTCCAACGTAAAAACTCAGGTTGGTTTGTCCCCACGTCTGACCGCCGTTCCTGGAATAAAATATAGCCCCATTGGTCCCGGTGTATTCCCCGACATCCGCATAAATATTGTTTGAATTTTCCGGATCGATCGCAAAGCTCAGCACCCCGATTTCCTGCTGCTGCGTACCGTTGCCCGAAGTCCCTGTGTTGTTCCCAACGAAATCCAGCAGCTGCGTCCAGTTTTGCCCATCATTTGTGGATTTATATAGTCCGCCGATGTCCGTGCGGGCATACATCACATTCTGATTGTTAGGATCGTAAAAAATCCCATCGACGAATCCGCCCGCCCCGATCGCCGCATTCTGCCATGTGTACGTACTCGCGCTCAGCAGCAGTCTTCCCTCAAGAGGTTCGACGCAACCAACAGCGCGGCCTATCCGTTTCGCTGATTTGTGATTTTTAGAATATCCGCCCGAACCCGGCCTCCGCTTCGCACTCATGAAGCCTCCGAATTAACCCCGCGACAAATGACGGTTTTGGTGGGACCGCCTGACCCGACCGCTCCGCCTGTTCAGTATACGGCCCATTTTCTTTGCATCAAGCGTTTTCTGAAGTAACATGCCTTTTTCCTGCGGAATGAGGATCAGCGTAATCGTTTACTCAGGGAGTTTATGGCCTTTATAACGTGCCCAGTCTTGCGCACCCGGCCGTTTTCCAGTACGCTCCTGCTGGTTGGAGCCTTGTTCTTGAGTATCACATCCTGTGCCCCAAGCGGCTCAGGCGGATCGAGCAATACGATGATGAACCGGTTCACCCTGGATGATGATGGCGTCGTAATTTCACTCGGAGAAAAATGGCTCAGGCTTCAGGTCGTCTCCGATGACATCATTCGGGTCACCTTTTCAAAAGACCGCCAGTTCTTCGCCCAGCCCAGCCTGGCTGTCCTCCCCGGCAAAACCTTCCGCCCCAGCGTTCAATCCACGACCGACGAACTCGTCCTCACCACCGCAAAGCTCAAAGCAAGAGTCAATTACGCCACCGGCAACATCACCTTCACCGATCTCCAGGACAAAGTCCTCCTCGCCGAAAAAGCGCGCAACCTCGAAGCCGCAACCGTCCAGGGTCAGGATACCTATCACGTCCAGCAGCAATGGCAGCCGGTCGATGATGAATCCCTCTATGGCCTCGGCGAAAACCAGCTCGGCATCACCGACATCAAAGGCTACGATCTCGATCTCTGGCAGCACAACGGCACGATCATCGTCCCCCTCCTGGTCTCCAGCCGCGGCTACGGAATCTTCTGGGATAACCCCTCCTTCACCCGCTTCGGCGATCTCCGGCCGTTCGCCCCCATGTCGCCGGAAAACCTGCTCGATGCGAACGGCAAACCCGGCGGACTCACCGCCTCCTATTTCAGTGGCGCGGATTTCCAGGATCAATTACTCACCCGCCCCGAAACTCGCGTTCACATCGAACGCCATCGCCCATCCGATCCCCCAACCACCCAGCCCGATATGCCCCTCCGCGGCCTCCCGCCCGGTCAGGGGAGCATCCGCTGGGAAGGAACCCTCGCTCCCACCGCCACCGGCGACTATCAATTCCAGGCCTTCTCCGACGGCGACATCAAAGTCTGGATCGACGGAAATCTCGTCATGAACCACTGGCGCCAGAGCTGGCTCCCCTGGAAAGACCTCGTCAAAATTCCGCTCGAAGCCAACCATCAATATTCAATCAAGGTCGATTGGTCCCGTCAGCACGGCTCAACTATCGACCTCCAGTGGAAACCCCCAGCCCCCGACACCGCCGCCGCAACATCTCTCTGGTCCGAAGTCGGGGAGGGGGTCGATTACTATTTCGTCAACGGCCCGCAGCATCGACGACGTCATCTCCGGCTATCGCAAACTCACCGGCCCCGCGCCGATGATGCCCGTCTGGATCTTCGGCCTCTGGCAATCACGCCAGCGCTACGAAACCGCCGACGCCAGCCTCGACGTCATCGACGGCTTCCGTTCCCGAAACATCCCCTTCGACAACATCGTCCAGGACTGGCGCTATTGGCCGGAAGGGGAGTGGGGCTCCCATCTCTTCGATCCCGATCGCTTCCCCGACCCTGACGCCTGGATCAAATCGATCCACGAAAAACACGCCCGGCTGATGATCTCCGTCTGGGGAAAATTCTATCCCGGCACCGACAATTTCAAGGCCATGCAATCGGCAAGGCTATCTCTACTCCGGCCCCATCAACGATAACGTGAAAGATTGGCTCGGCGACCAGCTACACCTTCTTCGACGCGTTCAATCCCGAGGCTCGCCAGCTTTTCTGGCAGCAGATGAAATCCGCCCTCTTCGACAAAGGCATCGACGCCTGGTGGCTCGACGCCACCGAGCCGGATCTCCTTCCCCAGCCAACGCTCGATGGCCAGCGAACGCACATGAACCCCACGTCCTCGGCCCCGGCTCGCGCGTCCTCAACGCCTACCCGCTCATGGAAAGCGAAGCGGTCTACGAAGGCCAGCGCGCCGCCAGCCCCGATCAGCGCGTCTTCATCCTCACCCGCTCCGGATACGCAGGCCAGCAGCGCTACGCCGCCGCAAGCTGGTCCGGCGATACCACCTCCAACTGGACCGCGATGCAAAAACAAATCCCCGCCGGCATCGGCTTCTGCATCTCCGGCGTCCCCTACTGGACCATGGACTCGGCGGCTTCTCCGTCGCGGAACGATTCAATAACCCCGACTCCAACCCCCGAAGATCTGGAAGAATGGCGCGAGCTGAACACCCGCTGGTTCCAGTTCGCTGCCTTCTGCCCCATGCTCCGCGTCCACGGCGAATTCCCCTATCGCGAAATGTGGGAATTCGGCGGCGACACCAGCCAGGCCTTCAGCGCTCAACTCAAATTCGATCGCCTCCGCTATCGCCTGCTCCCCTATATCTATTCCCTCGCCGGCGCAGTCACGCTGCACAACGACACCATGATGCGCGGCCTCGTCATGGATTTCCCCAGAGGACGCGATGGCACGCAAAATCACCGACCAGTTCATGTTTGGCCCCGCATTCCTGGTGAATCCCGTAACGTCCTATCACGCCCGCACCCGCGAGGTTTATCTTGCCCACCGGCAGCAAGCTGGTACGACTTCTGGACCGGCATCCGCCTCGACGGCGGCCAAACCGTCAACACCGCCGCCCCCTATGATTCGATCCCGCTGTACGTCCGCGCCGGCTCAATTATCCCCGTAGGCCCCGAGATCCAATACACCGTCGAAAAAACAGCCGACCCAATCACACTCTATGTCTATCAAGGCGCCGACGCCGATTTCAACCTATACGAAGACGACGGCCTGACCTACGCCTGCGAGAAGGGCGGCTTCACCCAAATCCCAATCCACTGGAACGAAACCGAAAAGAAACTAACCATCGGCAAACGCCAAGGATCATTCCCCGGCATGCTCCAGTCACGAACCTTCAACGTTATTTTCGTTTCAGGACAAAAGCCGGTAGGCTTCAAATTCGATGCACCCATCCAAAAAACGCTGCGCTACACCGGCGAAGCGATACAGGTTCAGTAGCCTGCATGGCGCGGTGATTCCGGTCGAACTCGGGAAACGACAATGACGCTCCGGCCGCTCGAATCGTACAGCGGCCTGCGCCTGTTCGCCTTTTCGTTCATCGCGCTCTTCCTGGAGTTGATGATCATTCGTTGGGTTCCCGCCGTCGTCCCCGTCGTCGCTTATTACGCGAACCTGATGCTCATCAGCTCCTTTTTGGGGCTCGGCCTCGGGGCCATGCTGGCAAAACGTCGCCATAATCTAATCTCCTATTTTTTTGTTCTCATTGCTTTGAATATCGCCGTGCTGGTCTTTTGCCGCCGATTCATCGGCCTCCCCGAATTCGGCGTCGAAGCCCGCTTTGCCGCCAGCGGCCCGCTTTGGCTCAACACCCTGATTCTGACTGCTGTTTTCGTCCTCAACGTGGCGATGTTCGTCCCCCTCGGCCAAAGCATCGGACGCCTCTTCCAAACAATGCCGCCCCTGCATGCTTATGCCTGCGATCTGGCGGGAAGCCTCTGTGGCACAGTCACGTTTGGCCTGTTTTCTCTCTTCTATTTTTCCCCAATCCTTGGCTTCGCCCTCATCGGCGCCGTTTTTCTTCTCGCCGTGCGCGGATCCCAACGCTTCTGGGCCATCCCATCTCTCGCCCTCGTCCTCATACTCGTCCCCCTTTCCACCGAGCGCGAAGCATTCTGGTCTCCCTATTACTACGTGCTCGTCCACCCCTGGAGCACAGCGCGGCCGCCCGTCGATCACCCCATCCCCAATCTCCGCAGCAGGTTCGATCCCACAGTCTATTACGTTTCCGTAAACACCAACTTCTATCAGATCAACGGAACGCTTGATCTTCAGCGATACACCCCGGGCCACAATCTCGCGAATTTCATTCAGCACCTGAATTCCCAATACTTCCTCCCACATCAGCTCCATCCTCACGCATCTAAAGTCTGTGTGGTGGGGGCCGGCGGTGGAATGGACGTCGAAGCCGCGCTCCTGTCCGGCGCCAATCCGTCGATGCCGTCGAAATCGATCAAACCCTCGTCGATATTTCCCGTCAGTTCAACGCGGCCGGCGTTTACGACGATCCCCGCGTCACCGTCCATATCAACGACGCCCGCGCATTTCTCCAGTCCTCCCCCGGCGGCTACGACATGGTCGTCTTCGGATTTCTCGATTCCCAGGCACTCTTTAGCTACTCCAGCAACATCCGCCTCGACGGCTACATCTACACCGTTCAAAGCATACGCAAGGCCTACAACCTCCTGAAACCCGATGGAATTCTCTCAATTTCATTCAACGTGGGAAAAACCTGGCTCGGAGATAAGCTGAAGGCGATGGTCCTCAACGCCACCGGCAGGCAACCCCTGGTCTACACCAGCGGCTCCCAGTATGTCATATGCGTATCCAGAAACGCCGGACCCGCCTCAACTCCCGCGGAAATCGGCCCGTTCAAGCTCGACAATACCCCGATCCCAGCCATCGATCTTCCGACGGATGATTGGCCATATCTTTACCTCTCCCACCGGACGATACCGCCCGACTATCTCATCATCATCGGCTCACTGATGGCGCTCTCGATCGCGATGGTCGTCAGCCTGCGTCGAATCGACTCAACATTTCTGCACGGCTCAACTGTTGTCGCCGAAGAAGGCCATTTCTTTTTCCTCGGCGCCGCCTTCCTTCTGCTGGAAACCAAAAGCATCGGCGATTGCTCACTCTATTTCGGCACGACCTGGTTCGTGACGATGGTGGTCGTCACCGGCGTCCTGCTGATGGTTTTCGCCGCGAATCTCCTCGCCATGCGCCTCCCACGAACGTCAAACTGGATGTATCTCCCTCTGCTCCTAAGTCTGGCAGGGCTATATGCGATGCCTCGCGATCAAATCCTCGGACTGCCGATCATCGCGCGCCTCCTTTGGTCCATCTTCATCGTTCCCCTCCCGATCTTTTTTGCGGGCCTGATTTTTTCCACAACATTTCGCTCAGCCAGCGAGCCCGCGACGATACTAGGCGCCAATCTCATCGGTGCCACCGTCGGCGGTTTTTTTGAATACGCCGGCATGGCTTTGGGAACCCGGTCGCTGGGATTGTTCGTGATCGCTGCGTATCTCGCCAGCTTCGTTTGTCTCAAGATATCAGGAAAGATCGCCCGTCATTCCGCGCTGTCAGCCAGCGGCGGGGTGATGCTGTCAATATCCCCGCCATCCGCCGACCCCTCAAAATCCATCAGGAAATGAATGTTCTTCATCCGCTCCTCCCCCAACCGGCGGCGCAGAACCCCTGCGCGCCGCCGCACCCCCGTTCGCCGCGACACATGAATCAGCACGATATCCCGATTCTTTAGCCGATCGACCGCCTCGACAAAATGATCCACGTGCAGATGCCGACCCACCTTTGCCTTCTGCTTATGATCCGTCTCGTAAAACGTGCATTCGGTAATCAGCACCTCGGCCGTTCTGCACATCCGGATGATCGAAAACCTCTCCCATCGTCGTGTCACCCAGATACGCCACCAGCGGAACCTCCAGCCGATACTGAATCTCGATGCCCTGTTTTTTCATCGCGACCAGTTCCGGCCCGGCAACGCCCAGATATTCCGGCTTCAACTTTTCCCGCACGCTGATCAACGAATACCCCAGGCTCGGGCCGCCATGATGCGTGGCAAAGCACCGAATCGAAAAATCGCGCCGCACCAGATGCACATCCCCCGGCGACATCCCGATCAGGTTGTACGGCGTCGCCTGCCGCTCCACATCCCGCCAGCAGCGCAGCAGCGCATCCACCGGCCGCTGAAGTTCTCGCGGCAATAAAATCGTCCCCGGCTTCATCCCCTGAAAGATTCGCTGCGAAAGGTAATAGGGGAGCCCCGCGATATGATCCATGTGCCCATGCGTGATGCACACAATATCGCTGGTCAGCGCAAAAAACGGCGACCGCCCGATATCAAAGCAAACGTTGAGCTCCGGAACCTGCACCAGCGTCTCTTCGCCCGCCACGCTGTACCCAACCACATGAATCTGCCCCAGCGGCAGCTTCGCGAATTTCTGCACAAGAAATGATTTATCCGTCATACCGCACGCCAACTTCAAAACCGGATCTGACGGTCCTTGATCTGATGTTCGTCAAGATATTTCGCAAGCATCGAAATATATCCCGTTTTAATCAGCGGCAATTTCTCCAACCCCAGCGATCGCCGCACCGCGTCCACTGCGCTTTCGCCAGGCCCTTCAATTTCGACGTAGGTGCCTAGGTAGGGCAGTTCATCCAGGTCCACTTCGCACTCTCCCAGCTTCCAAGATTCCCGACGCTTCTCAAACGACAGAGTAAGGTGATACCCAAGATTCTCAAATAGCTTGCGCACCGCCGCCGGATCATCAGCCGAAAACTGTGTCTCCTCCCGGTTCTTAAATTGCCCCGGCTCAGCAGCCCCTTTCATGGTGATGACGCATCTGCTCTTCCCGCTTTCATCCACAGCCACCCGAATCCGCAAACCCCGATCCGCCAATTGAAGCGACCGCTCCGGCGTATCGAAAAAACTATTCGTCTCCAAATCCTTCCGGCCGCGCCGCGCACCCAGAGCCTCAAGCTTTTGCCGAACCCCCGGCAAATCCAACACTTTAATTTTCGCTTCGATTTCCGTGCTCATATTTTCCCCTCTCCCCATGTAATCATGGGGAGAGGGCCTGGGTGAGGGGCAATTTAGAATTTCATCTCACAACAAAACTAACCAGCTTCTTCGGCACATAAATCCGCTTCGCAAGCGTCTTCCCCTCAAGCCAGGGCTTAACACTCGCCACAACCAGCGCCGCCTCCAGCACCTGCGCTTCCGCGGCATCCGCCGGCACCAAAACCGTCCCGCGCAGTTTCCCATTCACTTGCACAGGCAACTCCAACGTCGATTCAATCAGCTTCGCCGCATCAAATTTCGGCCACGTAGCACGCGCCAGACTTTCACCATGCCCCAGCCGATTCCAAATCTCCTCTGCCAGATGCGGCGCCAGCGGTGCAAGCAGCAAAGTAAACGTCTCCGCCAATTCCTTCGGCACTCCAGCCGAAAGCCGCCCGAATTCATTATTCAATTTGATCAATTCCGCAATCGCCGTGTTAAACCGCAGCGATTCAATGTCCTCCCCAACTTTCTTAATCGTCCGGTGCATCTGCCGATCCAGATCATCCGGAATTTTGTTACCAGTAATCTTCGCCGCCTTGAGGGCTTCATCATCCCCAACCAGGTTGCGATACACCGCACTCAGAAACCGCGACATCCCAATAATGTCCCGCGTATTCCACGGCTTCTGCGCCTCCAGCGGCCCCATATACATCTCATACAACCGAAATGTATCCGCCCCGTAATCCCCGACAACAAGATCCGGATTCACCACATTCCCCCGGCTCTTGCTCATCTTATAACTGCGCGAATCCACCCGAATAGCCGGATCGGATTTCAACACCCAACCCTCTTTCGTCCGCTCAACCTCCGCCTCCTCAATCTGCCCCGGAAAAACTTTCTCGCCGGATGATTTGATCTTCGCCTCCGCGGTATCCGAAGCCGCCTCATACACCATCTCAACATCCGCCGCGCTCACCGCCCGCTTGCCCGCCGTCTCAAACACCGTGTATTCCGGCTCTCCCAGAATCGTCCCCTGATTCACGAGCCGCTGAAACGGCTCCGGCGTCGAAACCTGCCCCAGGTCAAACAGCACCTTGTGCCAGAACCGCGAGTAAAGCAGATGCAAAACCGCATGCTCCGCTCCACCCACATACAAATCCACCGGCATCCAATATTTTTCCTTCTCCGGATCAACAAACCGATCCGGATTATGCGGATCGATAAACCGCAGGTAATACCAGCAGCTTCCCGCCCACTGTGGCATCGTGTTCGTCTCCCGCACCGCCGGTCGCCCATCCACAATCACATTGATCCAATCCTTAGCCTTGCTCAGCGGCGGCTCCATCGTCCCGGTAGGGCGGAAGTCCGACATTTCCGGCAGCGCCACCGGCAACTGATCCTCCGGCACCGCCAGCGGATTCCCCAGTTCATCCAAAATAATCGGAAACGGCTCACCCCAATATCTCTGCCGGCTGAAAATCCAATCCCGCAATTTATATTTCACCGCCCGCCGGCCAGTCCCCTCAGCAGTCAAAACATGCGTCATCCGCTCCTTCGCCTCAGCCGTCGGAACTCCATTGATCGCCAATGAATTGATCGCGATTCCCTCCCCGGGAAATGCGGCGCCAAAAAGTTCAGGACTCTTCCGATAAGCCCTTCGCATCTCTTCAACAACGCTTTCTTCCGCATTTTGAATGAGATCTGTCATGCGTCCTTGCTCTTCAGCGCTCCATTCTTCAACCTTCGTGCGCACCACATCGCTCAAGTCTTCAATCGACATCACCTTGTCATCCTTGGTGATTTGTGGCTCCATCGTCTTCCATTTACCCGCAGTAGTTGACTTCAACCACCCATCATCCGGCAAAACAACCGCCCGAATCGGCAACTTAAATTTCGTGGCAAATTCAAAATCCCGCTGATCATGCGCCGGCACAGCCATGATCCCCCCCGTCCCATACCCCATCAAAACATAATCCGCGATCCAGATCGGAATCTTCTCATCATTCACCGGATTAATCGCATAAGCCCCGGTAAACACGCCACTCTTCTCCTTCGTCTCCGCCAATCGGTCCCGCTCCGATCGCGTCGAAACCGCCTGCCGATAATCTTCAACACCCTTCCGGTTCTCCGCCGACGTAATCCGCAAAACCAATTCATGCTCCGGCGACAAAACCATATACGTCGCCCCATAAAGCGTATCCGGCCGAGTGGTATAGACGGTCACCTCCAGCTCTTCCTCCTCCCCATCCCCGGCGGGGGGGATGCTCGCCGGATCAATATCAAAATCCACCTCCGCCCCAACACTCTTACCAATCCAATTCCGCTGCATATCCTTCAGAGATTCCGGCCACTGCAAACCCTCCAAATCATCCAGCAGCCGATCCGCATACGCGCTGATCCGCAAAACCCACTGCCGCATCGGCTGCCGAACAACCGGAAATCCGCCCACCTCACTCTTCCCATCAATCACTTCCTCATTAGACAGCACCGTCCCCAATCCCGGACACCAGTTCACCGCCGCGTCATCCATATACGCCAGCCGCTGCCCATCAATCACATCCCGCTGCTCCGCTTCATCCAGCTCGCGCCAAAGCCGCTCAATCCGCACCTCCCCAAAAATCGCTTCCATTCCCTCCTGCGTCGGATTAAGACGAACCGACCCATCCGGCCCAACAACCAGATTCTCATTCTGCAATTGATTGATCAGATGACTGATTGGCTTCGCCCGAAGATCGATCGGATCAAAATAACTATTGAACAGTTGCAAAAAGATCCACTGCGTCCACCGGTAATAAGCTGGATCAGTCGTGTCGATCTCCCGCTCCCAGTCATAGCTCAATCCCAGCATCTGAATCTGCCGCCGAAAGTTGGCGATGTTCTGCTCCGTCGTAATCCGCGGATGCACATTCTGCTTGATCGCATACTGCTCCGCCGGCAACCCAAACGCATCCCACCCCATCGGATGCAAAACATTAAACCCCTTCATCCGCAGATAGCGCGGAGATATCCGTCGCCGTATACCCCTCCGGATGCCCCACGTGCAGCCCGGCCCCGCTCGGATATGGAAACATATCCAGCACATAAGCCTTCGGCATAGACCCAGCCTCGCCAGGCTCAAGCGTCCGAAACGATCCGTTAGCAAGCCAATAAGCCTGCCATTTCTTCTCAATCGCGGTGAAGTTGTAGGGCATAGAGCCTGAATATAACGCCAAGTGCCTTCCCTTTAATAGGATGGAATTACCCCGTCTATCCCCTCTCCCCGGTAATCCGGGGAGAGGGCAAGGGTGAGGGGCGGGATTTCAAGGCACATCCTCCCCATTTTATTTCAATTCCCCAGCCCATCGGCCCGATAACTCTATTGGAAGTGATCCAGTCAGGTTTCGGGCCAGATTAAGGAGGCAGCAATGATGACCCTCTCGCAAGCCGCCACAACTGAAGATACAGAAATCGACGATGGCATCGAACGCCGTCGCGGCCTCCGCATCAACCAGGCCCGCCCCATCAAAGTCTTCGAGCCCACCACCTCCCGCTACTTCGGCGGCCAAACCCAGGACGTCAGCTCCACAGGCCTCCGCCTCGAACTTCCCGCAAGCATGCACGTCCGCCCCGGCAAACTCCTCAGCGTCCACGTGGGCCTAAGCGAAACCGGCCAACCCCTCGCCAACCGCCGCCAAATGATCCCCGCCCGAGTCGTCTGGGTCACCCGCTCCACCAAAAGCGACGTCAACACCCTCTCAGCCGGCGTAGAATTTCTGGCCTCAGTAACCGCCCAACTAGACGCCGCCTGATCACGCTCTCGAATCTAAAATCTTAAAACCGCACCACCCCAAGGCCCGCCAGAAAATCAACAGGCCATCTATGAGCAAGCCGTTGTCAAGCCTGAAGCGGGAACTTTGAAGGGGGTATTTCCAACCATCTATCCGAGATCGCTCGATTCGAGCGTCTCATGTCTTTTTATTCGAAGCCAGCCCCATTCAGCCAAGCGATGTTCACGGCTTTCGCCGCCTCATCATGGCCTGGTTCCGGGGTCCGACTGTTTTTCCCGCTTCAAACTCGCTTCGGCAAACTCATCTTGAGCCCAACATCAGTTCACCCGCTCCCGCCAGCATTCTCCGCTACGCAGCATTGATGCCATCACCCGCGACAGCCAGTGCCCCGTCGCCACCAACGCAATCTTTCGCCGATCCTTGTCCTTCCGCATCACCCGCTCGAAGAACGCGCGGATCGTCACGCTTCGCCGGATTCCCTGCCAGCCCGCCTCGATCAGCAGCTTCCGCATCGTCGCCGGACCGTCCCGCGTGATATGCCCCAGCCGATTCACATTCCCCGTCGCGTCCTGGCACGGTACCAGACCGAAGTAACTTCCCACCTGTTTCAGCCGATCAAATCGCTTCACATCATCCACGTACGCCACAAACGTCTCGGCCGTGCGGATCCCCACCCCCGGAATCGTCATCAGCAAGCTCACCCCCGGATGCCTGTCCGCCACCTTCGCCAGTTCAACCTCCACCCGCTTCATCTTCCCGCCCAGTTCCTTCAGCTCATCGATCATCATCTCCCGACGCAGCGATTCCAGCTCCGGCAACTCCACCCCGTTCAGCCAGGCAATCCCCTTCTTCGTCCACAGCGACTTCCCGCCGGCAATCTCACCCGACGTAATCCCCTGGCTTTTGAGCATCCCGCGAATCTGGTTCTTCACCGATACCCGTCGCGCCAGCAGTTTCTGGCGGAACTCGATCATCATCCGCCACGACCGCACATCCACGCTCGGGACATGCACCCGCGGCACCTCATCCAGGTACAGCAGCTTGGCCAGCTTCAGCGCATCGACCCGGTTGTGCTTCTTCTTGGCCCTGAAGATCAGCCGCAACTGACCCGGATGCGCCACCTGAACTCGATCGCTGAGCCTGGAGAACTTCTCGTGCAAATACCCATACCCGCACGAAGCCTCGTAGCAGATCGCCATCGGCCGCGGCAGCATCGCCACCCGTCCCAGCAGGGCTCCCCAGCCTCCTTTGACTTCGATCTGCTTGAAGACCTTGCCCTCATCGTTCAAAATGGCAATTGAAGAACATTTGTCGCCCAAATCGACGCCAACGTGATACATGCAAGCCTCCTTTCGGTTGAGGCGTCCGTTTTACCGGATGACCTCGTACATCAGAATCGAGGCTTGCTTCATAGTTTCAGCCAGCACCACCCGCAGCGGCCGCGCGTGTTATATTCGAGTAAACGACGTCGGCCGTCACGAACATCGCAAACGATCATCTGCTTCCAACTAGACCGGTATCCATCGCTCTAGTTTCAGATTTTCCCGTTTAAGATTACATTCCTCAAATTATGTCCCTTGAAAAGATCATCCGCGATCCCGTGCATGATCTCATCGCCTTCAACCTTCAGCGTCCCATGGACGCCATGCTCTTCCGCCTCATCAACACCACAGAAATCCAGCGCCTCCGCCGCATCCGCCAACTCGGCCTAGCCTCCCTCGTCTACCCCGGCGCCGACCATTCCCGCTACAGCCACAGCCTCGGCGTCATGGAAACCGCCCGCCACATGCTCGAGCATCTGGCTCGCTCCACCAAAATAGATGAAGCCGACGCCACCGCCTGCGTCGCCTCCGCTCTCCTCCACGATCTCGGCCACGGCCCCCTAAGCCACGTCTTCGAATATATCGGCAACGTCCCCCACGAACAGCTCACCACCAACATCATCGAGGACCCCACCAGCGAAGTCCATCGCACCTTGGCCGCTCACGACCGCGCGCTCCCAGAAAAAGTCGCCGAGCTCCTCAAACCCACACCCAATCGAACCTTCTTCAACGACATCCTCTCCAGCCAACTGGACGCCGACAGATTTGACTATCTATTAAGAGACAACCTGATGACCGGCAGCCAGTACGGCGGCTTCGACCTCCACTGGCTCCTCCACGCCCTCACCATCGACAAATCCACCTCCCGCCTCGCCGTCACCAGCAAAGGCGTCAGCGCCGCCGAGGCTTACTTGCAATCCCGCTATCACATGTACCGCAACGTCTATTTCCACAAAGTCGTCCGCACCGCCGAGGGAATGCTCGCGCCTCGCCCTCCGCCGCGCTCGCAAATTAGCCAGCGACAATCAACTCTCATTTCCAAGCCGCGATGATCGCGCACTCAGATCCCTGGTAGGGGGGCAATTAGCATTAGCAGAATTCTTAGACCTGGACGACGTCTCCCTCCTCCACTGCCTAAAACAATGGACCCGCACCCCCGACCCCACCCTATCCAAACTCTCCCACGGCCTGCTCAATCGCCGCCTCTACAAAACCATAGACATCAGCTCAATCGAAAACCCCAAAGACCTTCAAACCGCCCAGCAAGCCGCCACCAGCGCCGTAAAATCCGCCGGCGGCGATCCCGAATACGATCTCTTCTACGACGAACCCAGCGACGCCCCCTACGAAATCTACGACGGCCAAAATCCCACCACCGACATCCTGATCCATGATTCCACCGGCCGATTAGAATCCTTCGCCACCATCTCCCCATTCACCCAGGCCCTCAGCAAACAACTCATGTTCCGCCGCCTGCACGTAGCCCCCGAATACCGCACAGCAGTCCAAAAAGCCGTCGAACACTGAAAACCAAAACCACGTCCTTGTCACAATCCAAACCAAAGCCTGCTGAGTTTACTCGGCAGGGAGAATTTCCAACCTCCACACCCACACCAGAAGACGGATCGCCCCAAAAATCCCCCACAGAAGAACCCCTTGTTTTTCCCCAGGAATCACCGCCCCGCAACGTCCGATAATCCATGTTATGTTAAGTTTCATGTTTTTGTGGGTATACTCGATCGAAATGGCCGGCGCTTGAATTACTGCAGCAATAATGATGAGTCGCATTTTACCATCCCCTTCCACTAGGATTTGTTATTTATCCAGCCATCGGTGGTGCGATGGATGTCGCGGCACTTATCCTCCTCATCGCCCGATGAAATCAGTAGGGAGAACTTGCGGTGGGATGCGGCGATTGCAGGCTAGTTCGTTCAAGCCGTGGGCATTGCCGCAATTGGTTTACTATCTGGCGGATTCATCCTCCAACTATTGTTTTGGGCACTGCTGATAAGAGCAATGTGGGAATGCAGCAAAAGTAAATCCACTCGACACAGATCGACCCCCGCACCGGCTTTTTCATTCGCTGGCGGTAGAATGCCCGCCATGGCGTTGGCGGTTTATTCTCATAGTCATTTAAATCAGATTCCGGGCTGGGTCGTATTGGCGATTCTTGGGGGAGCGATGTTGCTGGCGCTCATCGTATTCTGGAAGCCGAAATAGCGGGAAACAATTAACATTGGATTACACCCCCCATCGAAAAAGTTGTAGCCAAGATCGTTAGCATTATCTGCCTTTGCTTGGCTATTGTGGTAGCGGTTGCTTGGCTATTGTGGTAGCGGTCACCTGGTTTTTGGCGACCAATATCGGCGATCAAAATCCGCATTCTAGACAACTTTGGATGACGTCCGCGTCCGCTGGACTCGCAGCTGTCGCGTTTGATTGGCTCTCGAAATGGTTCGGCAATCGCGAGCTTAAAGCGCTGCAAGATAAGCTTAACGAAAACGAAAAAAAAACCAGCGATCTGTGGCGTCAAAGCGGACCATGGCGCATTTCCGAATGGAGCAAGGCTGCGATTAAGGAAAGCCTTTCTGCTCCCGATTATGCAGGTCAAAATTTTGTTGTGTATCGGGAGTATGAAAATACCGACGGAGAGCAATTTGCAAATGATCTTGCAAAGATATTGATAGATTGTGGATGGTTTGGAATAGTTGAAATTCCGAAAGACCCAATTCCGTATGCTTTTCCTTGTGGCGTCTCCGTTTGGACTACCGAGCCGATTACAAACGGCGATATCATCAAGATGCAGGCAATAGGACAGGCGATGGGAAAGGCCGGCATCCACATGACTGATAGACAGAAGTGGAAAGCCGTAACGCGAAAGACTATCCCCGCTGCGAATATGGTGCTGTTTTGTGTTGGAAGGAAGCCGCCTCTCTAGTGGCGCGACCGTCCATCGCATTTTGGGCTTCGTTACTGGTTTTCTTGACCATATAGCGAAGCGAAATGCGACCCCCCTGTTTAGCGATTCTTCCTCTTTCGCAAGAACGCTTGAACTCCGGAAATGACAAGACAGACAATGCCAATTTCTAGGATGAGAGGAATGAATAGACCGCGCCTAATCCTTTCTCCGCCGGTTCCGGATGGCATCAATCGAGCAGAAATAGTGCTAATGGCCACGCAGATTACGCCCCACGCCCACAATGGAAGATTTCTCATAACGAACCCTCGTCTTCGTCGGTTTAGCGTCTTTTCTAGCCGTGGATAATCCCGTTCCTTGCATAGACGAAAGCCACCCCGCAAGCGATCACGCCAGCAATCGCTATAACTAAAACCGGGATATTCGCTCGCCTTGTTACGATCATTTGCATAGGGACGAACATGCCCAATATTGCCCCGATGATAGTGGGCAATACCACAACAGCCTCTAACATCGCGGTTTGTTCGCTTGTAGGTTTAGGATCACCAAGCATAAACCAAGCCACGGTGACGACGGCAAAATACCAGGGTAATTCGAGGACGGCGAACAGGCACGACAGAAACGACAGCGTGAATAAAAATTTGAACCCTTGAGGTTCTTTCGGTGGCTCGTAGTTCAAGTCAATGGGTGGCTGGTGACTCACTTTGCCTTTGATTTCTTATTTGCCATGTTCTCATTGTACTGCTCAGGCAGAATGAACACGAAATGTTTTCCATCTTCTGCGAAACCGAGACGCACAAGCGAAGATTAAGAAGACGAACGATATCAGCCATCCGATCAATAAGATGGTAAATATTGGCGCAAGGATTAGTCCTTCTTCCGAGTCTCCGAGTATCGTTAAGGACCGCAGCAAAACCATGCCGACGAGGCCGCACAAAAAACGACAAAATACGTGAGGGGCCGAATGATGGAGCGAGCTGGGGGAAGCGAAGCGGAAGTAGGCGGACGATATTCCAGGGGATGAATATCTGCCATGCTGCGTATGTTAATCTATCAACGCCGGTAGTTCCTTAAATTTCTTGTTATGGGCGTCGGTTGGTCGTATATCATGATCACTATTGCGTGAAAGTGACAAAGCAATCACGACGAATCTTAATCTCGCAACGATGTATAGCCGGCCAAATAAACCCCCAAGCCGCAAGATCGCGGTTTCAAATGCGCTCTTGATTCTTGGAAACGTCGGGCTGGCCATATACGTAATTACAGAGTTTTGTGAGAGTCCACAGAATTGGATTGGTATATCCATATTGGCTGCCGTTGTGCTTTTAGATGCCTCTGGATTGATATATGGGATTCTTCGGCCATCGCGAAGAAACATTGGCTGCATTTACAGAGTCGGAAGCTGTCAAACTTGAAATCGCCGATCTTAAGACGCACCAGCGGAAGCAAATGAAAAAGCCGAGCGGGAACGGTTAGAGCGAATAAAACTGGAAGAGAAGTTTACCCCGCGATCTATAAGCCCCGAACAGGGACTTGTAATACAAAAGGCATTGCTTCGATTTGCGGGACATAAAATTGATTTGTTCACGAGCTTAGAAACTACCGAAATTATACGCTTTGAAAGCCAGGTCATCCGGGTTCTTGCTATGTCTGGATGGTCGGTTAAATGCTGGTCGGTCGGCCCATATGGTGCATCTTTTTCGGGGCTCGGAGTGGAAATGATGATGGGCGAGGACTCAACGGTCGCAAATGCAGCTTGTTGCCGCCTTCAAATCGCAGGGGGTCGATATTGGAATCACAGGGGCTTTTACTGGCCCCGAATTGCCGGGTCCAGCAAACGGACCACCAAGGACGGCAGAAAACATTGCCAAAATCAGAATGTGGGTTGGCACGAAAGAATAAAACCAGTTTAATTTCGCTTTGTCAGACTCGTCCCACGAGCCAGCTTTCCGGCCGATGAGTTTTTCTACCGCACCCAAACCAAAGCCCAGGGAGCTTGCTCCCTGGGGAACTCGCACCACCGCAAAAACCGCTCACAAACACCAAAACAAGTTTGACAATTTCTCACAACCACCCGGATAATACCGCCCAACCCCCAAACCAATCCCCGCTGACCCCACCACAAAATGATCTCCATCATCATCAACAGCAACCGCCCCGCCCAATTCGCAACCGTCACCGCCATGTACCGCCGTCTTTTGCACGGCCATCCCCACGAGATCATCGGCATCCACGACTCCCAATCCGCCGCCGAAGGATTCACCCGTGGCTTCGCTTCCGCCCGCGGCGAACTCCTCGTCTTCAGTCACGACGACGTCGAATTCCTCTCCCCCGACCTAGGCCAAAAACTCGAATCCCATCTCAGCCGCTTTGACATCATCGGCGTCGCCGGCACCACCCGTCTCGCCCACCCCATGTGGAGCTGGTCCGGCCCGCCCCACATCTTCGGCCAGGTCGCCCACGCCGATCCCGATGGCACTTTCACCGTCGAAATCTTCGCCGTCCCCTCCCCTGCCGTCCCCAAAATCCAATCCATGGACGGCGTCTTCCTCGCCGCCACCCGAAAAGCCATCGAACTCAATCCCTTCGATCCCGTCCGCTATACCGGCCGCCACCTGTACGACGCCGATTTCTGCATCCGCGCCTTTCATGCCGGCCTGAATCTCGCCGTCGCCTGCGACATGCCGATGATCCATTTCTCCCGCGGCTCGATGGATCAATCCTGGGAAATCGAAGCCCGCAAATTCCTAAGCCAGCACGGCCCAAAGCTCTCCCCCACCCCCAGGCGCCGATTCATGATCACCATGGTCCAGGGCGTTCCGCGATGATCTATTGTCAATTATGATCCCCCCAAACTGGTGATTTTTTTCGCGGCCCCAAATAAATCTGCGCATCACAAAAATAAAATCGGCGGATTTTTTCAAAACACGTCCAATTCTTTCACCCAATGCACACTCTATAGAGGAGTAGCGCTTTTTCACGCGAGCTCACCCCATGCGCCGATCATCAACCATGAACCCCCAAACCCCAACAACCTCCGCGACCTCTCTCGCCCGTATAAATGACCATGACAAAACTTTCACCTGGCAGCGAAATGTGGGGACTTATGGGAACTTCTGTTACAAAGTGTTACCTAGCAAAGTAGAAGTTTACTGAGCGCAATCGAAGTCCCCTTTTTAGCCGTCGCGGCTCCGCGACGAGATTTAACCACCCGACCCCTTAAGATTTCCGAATCACCAAACACCCCGCCAGCATGTCATGCAATGCCTGCTTCTGCTGCGTCCACCCCGCCATCATGAAACCGATAAAGAGTGTCAGATATGAAATATACTTACCGAAAAATCGCCCGGTCGCCTTCCCGAAATGAATACGCCGCCCCTCCATGTCCGTCACAATAATACCAAGCGCCATTTTTCCCAGCGTCGCCTGTTTTTCCGACGACTCCATCAAAGCGAAGTAGAGCCACCCCACCACGATCTGCGCGGACATCAAACCCATGGCTACCAAAAACAATGCGGGTGAAAATATTCGGGGACCGAGAGAATAATAAGATGCCCCACCCGTCGCCGCGAAGAATTGCAGGATGCGATTGACCACCGTCAGAAGAATGCCGTCAATAATCGCCGCCACAAACCGCAGCCAAAAACCGGCATAAACAACCGTCGAACCAACCGGAGAAAAATAATTCAACGAAGAAGGAGCAACAGAAACACGAACCCCCCCCGCCACTCCTGTTGCCACCCCCGCCGCCGGCATCAGCGCCGGCACGCTCGAAACCGCCCGCCACTCCGTCATGCTCTCCGTCCAGACCAGATCTGTCGGCTGAACATGACCCTGCCGGATCATCTCGATCAACGCCTCCATCGTCACCGGCCCTAGCTGCCGATTATCCTGCGCGTAATACCATTCGTTGCCGGCCACATGATCCTCCGAATTGATTCTCGCGGGGAGTATATCTGACGTTCAATCAGACGCGAGCGACACCACCGCCAGCGGTCCCCCAAACCCCGCCGCAATCGCCATGCTCCGACGAATCGGCCGTTCCGAACGTCTGAACTAAACCGCAAATTCTCCATCCCCAGCGGCTCGGTCGATCGCACATTCGCCGGCACCCTGCCGTGCGAATGACACAAGACAATTCATCGCCACCGAAACCATCCCCGCCGCCCCCAGGCTGTGGCCCAGCGCGCCCTTGTGAGAATACAACATCGGCCGCGATTCGCCCGCAGTAGATGATCGCGGCCAGTTCGACCGGATCATTCACAATCGTCCCCGTCGCATGCGCATGCACCAGATCACAATCCGGCCCGCCAACGCGCCGAAGCAATTTCCCAGCGCTCTTCGCCTGCCGGATCGCCGCCGGTCAGATGCGTCCCATCCCCGCCCGTCGCCCAGCGGTCGATCCGCACGATCGGCCGCCCACTCGCGCTTCTGCCGATGTCCAGACAAACCGCCGCCGCCGCTTCGCTGATAATAAATCCCCGGCGCCTCGATCAAACGGCCGGCATCCATGCCCTTCCGGCGCCAGCACGCCCAATCGTCTGAAAGCTCGAAATAAACAGCGGATGAACCGATGCCTCGACCGCCACCACCAGTGCCCGGCGAACTTCGCCCGATTCGATCGCCATCACCGCCCGAAGCAGCGCGTGCAATCCACTTGAACAGGCCGAGGAAATCGTCAGCCGCGGCCCGTTGCCGAATTTTAACTTCCCGCGAAGCTCGACATCGATCTGCGACAGTCCCAAGAACTCCGGATGTTTGCCGCAAGCTCGGCTGCATCCACATTCGATCGTCCCCTTGCTCGTCCCGACAAATAGCCCCGTATCACTCTTCCCGCAATCCGCCGGCGCCACCCCGCATTCGCCAGCGCTTCCGCCAGCCGCCGCCAGCCATCGGCACCGCCCGATCCGGCCCCGAAAACCCTCACGCGCGCATGATCCGCAATCGACCGCCCCGCCAGCAGCGCATCCCACGTTTCGCCAGCGATAGCCCCAGGACCGTAACAGCCCGATGCCGGTGATCGCCGGCGACGATTTATATCGGGTTCCATTGCCGCTCGAGATCAACGATTTCGCACCCGCGCTGCATCTGCCGCGATAGTTTGTAATACCCAAGCACCGCATGCTTGGCGATCGGATTGTTCACGACATCGTCGATGGAATATCCACGTGACCGAAAGAATGCGATCCAGCGGCCGCTGCACGATCACATGCTCAGGCTCCGCCTCGGCCTGGCGCACGAAGGCGAACGCTCGAAATGCCAAGTCCATTGATCCGGCTCATAGAACAATTCTAGCCGAGAATTCGCAACCAAACGCAATTTGCGTGCTTTCTTCAGCTTTCCGGCCGATCCACCGGCGCAGGCGCGGCGGCGGCGTGGCCCCGTCAGCGAAGCCATGATCCGCTCCGTATGCACATGACAATTCTCAATGAACACCGCATATCTTCTCCTGCGTCCCGCCCACCGCCGTCCCCGCGACATAAACGCCCGGCACATTCGTCTGCATCGTCGCCGGATCAAAAACCGGCATCTGCCCCGCCTCCTTCAATTCCACCCCAGCCGATGCGGCACCAGCGTCATGTCCGCCTCGTAACCAATCAGAAGCAGCACGAAATCCGCCGCGACTTCAATCTCCCTCCCATCGCATCCGCCAGCACCGCCCCGCCGGGGCGAATCTCCTTCAGCGTCGTATTGAAATGCGCTTTCAATTTGTCCGGATTGAATCAACCCGTTCATCTCCGGCCACAGCCAATACTTGATGCTGGCCGCATCGAACTGCGGCTTGCGATAACTCATCGACACCCGCGCCCCGGCATGATGAGCATCGCAACGCCGCCTCCACCGCCGAATTTCGCCCGCCGACGATCAGCAGATCCTTCTGAAAATACGCATGCGGATCCTGAAAATAACGGCTGACATGCGGCAAGATCATGCCCGGGCACATTCGACCCGCCGCGGCCGCTCCGTGCCGCCGGTGGCCAGCACCAATTTTCCTCACGCGATATTTCGCCTCGCGACCCCCCCGCCGGGTCGTCAAGCAAAAACCCTCGCCATCGCGCTGAATATTCACCACCGGCTCATACGTGTTGATCTTCAAATCAAACTGCACCACGATCGCCCGCAGATACGCCAGATATTGCTCTCGCGTACATTTGGTCTGATCCGGCGTAAAAAGCGGAACCCCCGCGATCGCAATCCGCTCATTGGAACTGAAAAATCGCGTCTGCGGCGCGAACCACGAAATGGTGTACCCGATCTGCCGGGCATCGAAATGCAGATACTCGATCCCCGCCCTTTTCAGAGCGACAGCCAATTCAATCCCAATCGGCCCAGCCCCGATGATCGCAACTTCCGCGGAAGCATTCGTCATGACCGTATTCTAAGGCCAAATTCAACGCGGAAGAAATTGAACCGCCCCTTCACTCGCTCAGGGCCATGAGCCTGTCGAACGGCAAGGCGCGAGACGCCAAGAAAGAAATGCCTATTTGCCATAGATAATTGATTTCTTGGCGTCTTGGCGTGCTTGGCGGTTTAAATTGTTCTTCGAATTATCACGCAATCGACCGTCCCCCATCGAGGCGGATAATTTGCCCCGTAATGTAATTCGCGCCCGCGACGAGAAACCGCACCGCCTCCGCAACATCCCCCGGCGTTCCCGCCCGCCCCAGCGGAACACGGCGAAGATATTGCTCCCGCTTATCCTCAGGCAAATCCGCCGGCCATTCCACCACGCCCGGCGCGATGCCATTCACGCGCACCTGCGGAGCCAATTCGCGCGCCAAACCCAGCGTCAGGTTCCACAGCCCCGCCTTGCTGGCGCAATAAGACAAATATCCCGGCATCGGCCGCTCGGCCAGCAAATCGAGCATATTCACGACGCCCCCTCCGCCGATTTCAGCATCGACGAAAACTGCCGGCAAAGCAGCAACGGAGATTCCACATGAATCGCCCACAATCGCCGAGCCTGCACGAATCGCCAATAGCATCTGTCTCGTAAAGCGATGCGTTGTTCACCAGCACATCCAGCCGTTGAAAACTCGCTGTGAATTGAGCGTTGATCGCCGCTACCGCGGTTACCGGATCACACAAATCCGCGCGAATCGCAACGCATCGCCGGGATTTGCTTTCAATCTCCCGGGCTAAATCTTTCGCGGGATCAGCATGATTCAAGTAAGTGACTGCGATATCGAACCCCGCGTCGGCCAGTTCCAGAGCGATCGCTTTTCCCACCCGGACTGCCCCACCGGTAATCAGAGCCACGCGAGGTTGATTGGTCTGAGTCATGGGTATAATTCTACTGGGTTACGTATATATTCTCTCAGCAAATCGATTTTGAAGGAGCAACACCTGTTCTGCGGCACAATTATTGATACCATCGGTGGTCGCAAATCCGAAACGGGTCAAGTTCAGGTGAATTGAGGCATTTGGTCATGCGCATCGAGAGAAAAAAAAGAGCCGCCCGCCCCGCCGTGGTGCGGATCGCGATCAAAAAGCCGCGGGTTGAAACCGCCGATCATTCCCATGGCGCGCTGGCCGGCTATACTTAAATTGATAGGCCGGCTCGGCGATCGAGATGCCCTGCTTCTGGACGAAGACGGTTGGCTCTCCGCGCGGCAGATCGTGCTGGCGGCATTCGTTGATGATAAGCCCGCAGGCTATCTCATTTTCCATATTTATCCCGTTGGCGATGGCCGCGTCGAAGCACGCCTTGACGCAATGAGATTCGCTTCGGCCGACACAACCCAGATTTTGAGAAAGGCGCTTTCAGACGCTGCTCTCCGTCATTGCAAAAGGCTGAAATGTGTCCGCTTCAAGGGCCTCAAGATCAAGGCGGATCGCAAGCGATAAATTCGAGCACCCCATGATCGTCTTCCCCTGCCATATTTGCCGGACATCCTTGTCGGCCGAGGCGGCCCAGGCGGGGCAATTACTCAGATGCCCGGTCTGCCGCACAACGCTCCGCGTGCCGGTTCCCGAAGCAGTGGGCGCGGCGTTTCGGGAGGCGGTGGCGCCGTGATCACCGCTGGCATCAGCCCAGCCATAGCGCCGCAGCGCCCTAGTGGTTCACGATTTTCCGGCAAGCGATACGGCTTCAACTGCGGATATTGCTCCAGCCGACTCGAAGCCACCGAATCCATGGCCGCGCAGGAAGGCCAATGCCCAACCTGCGGCAATCAAATCACCATCCCGATCCTCGACCGCTACAACCGTCTGATTGACCCCAAGACCCGGCAGATTATCAAGCAAGACCCGCATCCGGTTCACGCCTACGCCGCCGCCGGCGCACGGGCCCCTAAAATCCAGCGATCCAGCGACGGAAAACAATTCATCATCTGCCCCCGCTGCTCGGCCAGCAGCCCGATCACTCACAACAATTGCAAGAGTTGCGGCATGCCGTTCACGATGGAAGGAACCACCGTCGATGCCATCGGCGCCAACAACGGCTTTTGCGTCGCCGCACTGGTGCTGGGAATCATCGGCCTGCCGACGTCGCCATTCGTGATACCCCCACTGCTCGCCATTATCTTCGGCATCTTCGGTCTCCGGCAGGTCGCGAGTGTCGAATCCCCCAACCGTGGCGGCCGCGGGATGGCCATCGCTGGCATCGTCTGCGGCTCTATTGGCTGCCTCTTCGCGGCCTGCATTTATTTCTTTCGATTCTAGAATCGCGGAACAACAACAGGATTGGCGGCGTCCCCATAGCGCTGAATTCCAACCCCATAAACATTGGACAATATCTCCGGCTGCAAAACCGCGTCAGCGCTTCCCGACGCCGCCAGCGATCCATCATGCAAAAGCATCAGCCGATCCGCATGCGCCCCCGCGATGTTGAGCTCGTGCGATGCCAGTAGTACAGCCAGATTTTTCTTGCCGGCCAGGTCGCGCAGAAGCTGCCAAAGATCCATCTGATGTTTGAGATCGAGAAATGTATTGGGCTCATCGAGCAGCAAAGCAGCCGGCTCCTGTGCAAGGCAGCGGCCGATGTAAACCCGTTGGCGCTGCCCGCCCGACATCTGGTCCATCGACCGATCCAATAAATCTTCCAGTCCCAGAAGCTTGGCCACGTCGAGAATAACGTGCTCATCCGCGCTCGATTCCAAACCAAACGCCCCCCAGTATGGAGCCCGGCCCAGGCGAAGCGTTTCCGCGACCGTTTGCCCCGGCTCATGGCGAGGCGATTGCGGCAAATAGGCAACGACGCGCGCCAATTCACGCGGCCGCCAGCCCCTAATACTTTTCCCTTGCCAGGAAATTTCCCCGGTCGCTGGAATGTGACCGAGGAGCGATTTGATCAGCGTGCTTTTCCCACTGCCATTAGGGCCGATGAGTGCTACGACTTGCCCCGAATCGAGCGAAACCGATACCCCGCGCAAGGCGACCCGATCGCCATATGCGTGCCCCACGTCTTTCGCTTCCAAAAGCATTAGCTCTTCAGCTTTTTGACGCGCAGCGTTAACGTCTTTGTAATTGAATTCCCACATCGTGACCTTGCTGTAGAGGGAAAGCGCATCGGGCGTAAGCCCCTTTTTCTCCAGGACTCGGGCGCGCAATAAAACATTTCCTTCGACCGGTCATCGCCCATAATCTGGTAATCCTTGATGAGTTGCCCCAGTGTATCGTCAGCCTCATCATCAAAGCCCGCCTGGAAGAACGCCAGGCCGAGCATGATCCCGGCATCGACACGGAATTTCGGATCGCTTCGCGCGTGCTGCAAGACGGGAATGGCATCCTGGAACCGATTTAACCTGAACAGCCTTCTCCCGATTTCATAACGCCAGCGCATGTCCGTCGGATATGCTCCAGCCGCCAACTCGAATTCCTTCAATTCAAATTCGAGCTGCTCGCGAATGA
Source organism: uncultured Phycisphaerales bacterium (assembly GCA_963773725.1). GTDB lineage: Bacteria > Planctomycetota > Phycisphaerae > Tepidisphaerales > Tepidisphaeraceae > PALSA-1353. The sequence goes on along the minus strand of CAVZCA010000002.1, from coordinate 853,616 downwards.
ACTGCGAATAATCGCTTCGCAGCTCTTCGTTTTTCGGGTCCTTCATCAGCGCTTCGCGCTTGCCGCGTTCCATCCGGCTCAGCTGCTTCATGTTGATGATGCCGATGCGCTGGCGATACCGAAACTGCCTGGTTTTATCGAACCATTCCTGCAAGAGTTCGACGGCCCGGCCTTCGAATTCCGGATGCTCGGTCTTCTCCAGAGCATCGACAAGCCGAATCACTTTGCTCGGATCGTGCGGCTCTGCTTTATAGTCATGTTCAGCCTGGGCGATGATCGCCTGCTGGGCATCCAGATCAGCGAAATCCTTGTCGCCGGTCAGAAGCATTGTCTGCTTCTTCATATCGCGAATCTGGTCGCGGAAGCTTCCACCCTTGGAATAGCCGGCCGATTGCATCGTATCCATCGCGCCAAGGTTCTTCAGCTCGGTTGTCAGGTCCATGTCGTTGGGACGAAGCATCAGCGCGTACTGGCACGCGTCCGCGGCCAGCTTCCACCGCTTGAGGCCCTTGTAGACATCCCGCAGGACAATGAACTTATTAAAATCTGGTTTCTTGTCGTCAGCATTGGCTTTTTGAAAGATCGGGCCGATCCAAAGCACCGTGTCCCAATACCCGCCGCGATAGGCGCTCTGAAGCAGCAATTGCATCGGATCCGTATTTCCCGGATCGAACGACATCAACTTCTCAGCGTTGAGCATGTTCGCTTTGTCGTCGCTGGTGGGACGCTTGAGCTTCATCGCTTCAAACATCCCGATCGGCTTCCCGCCGCTCGCCTTGCGTTCATTGAAATGTCGCGCAGTTCCTGATGAGCTTCGATCGCATCGGGATCAAGCTCGAAACCGTTGAGGTACATCGAGATGGCATATTCATAGTTCCCAGTTCCAGCGACCGTGCGACCCCGATCAAAAAAGACTTTAGCCTTCGCCCGATCTTCGGGTGGTACTTCTTTGTATCCTTCTGGAACTTCAACTTGAGCTTCAGCCACTTGCCATTCCCTTCAAATCCCACCCCATGCAGATAGGCAGCCGTACAGGCCGAGGGGGGTCAGCGTCATTGACCTACACGGTTGTACACGGCAATTTATCCGAGTGCGGTTGAACCTGTCAACCAAATGATCTACTGTCTAAACTCCCGTATAATATGCGTTTTCGGTCAACAGTTCGAGTCTCATGATGTTTGACGAATTAAGAATAATTTCTTATCCAGATCCGCGCCTCCGCCGCGTCAGCGTACCCGTTGACAATTTCGGAGATAAATTAGCGCTCTGGTTCGCCGGATGTTTGAATTGATGCGCGAGGCTCACGGGGTCGGCCTGGCGGCTCCGCAGGTAGGCCACAATATCCGATTGTTCATTGTCAACCATACGCAAAAGCCAGAGGATGATCGGGTTTACGTCAATCCCATACTCTTCGATGCCGAGGGAGAAGAAATCTCCCAGGAAGGCTGCCTTAGCCTTCCCGGCATCAATGTAGAAGTGACTCGCGCCAAAACCGCGAAAATCCAGGCCCGGGACGCTGCCGGCAACCCCATTGAGCAGACCGAAACCGACTACGTCGCCCGCATCTGGCAACACGAGCTCGACCATCTCAACGGAATCCTGCTGATCGACCATATGAGTCCGACGGCCAAGATTGAGAATCGCAAGATTTTGAAGGAGCTGGAAGAGAAATACGTGGCCGAAAATCGCGACGAGCCCGGCCGAAGAGCCAAATAGCCCATGCGCATCATTTTCACCGGCAGCGGAGAGTTTGGCGTTCCGACGTTAGCCGCGCTGCTGGAGGCGCGTCAGGAAATCGTCACGGTCTGCACGCAGCCCGACCGCCCCGCCGGGCGGGGTCGCAAGCTCACTCCAACAACCATCGCACAGTTCGCCGCACAACATTCGCTGCCCGTGATCCGCACGGCTAACATCAATGCCGAGCAGCTTCCTCCCGCCGATCTGATGATCGTCATCGCCTTCGGCCAAAAGATCGCGCCGGCGGCGGTGAACCATCCCCAACTCGGCAGCGTCAACCTTCACGCGTCGATCCTCCCAAAATTTCGCGGAGCAGCCCCGATCAACTGGGCTATCCTTCGCGGCGAAACAGAAACCGGAAACTCGATCATTCGTCTGGCCCAGAAAATGGACGCCGGCAATATCCTTGCACAATCGTCGTTATCGATCGGCGAACTGGAAACCGCTGGTGAATTGCACGACCGATTGGCAACGGACGGGGCCATGCTGATGTGCCGGACGATTGAAGAACTGCGAGCTGGACGAGTCAAAGAAATCGTCCAGGACGAATCGCGGGCGACCATCGCATCCAAGCTTTCGCGCCAGTCCGCCATGATCGATTGGACATCATCCGCAACAGAGATTTCCAGAAAAATCCGCGGCCTCTATCCCTGGCCCGGGTGCCGCGTTCGATTGCTTGACGCAGCCGGCGGTGAATGTGCCCGCATGACGCTGGTTCGCGCGCGCCCCGCCGAAAGCGAAGGCCCGCGCTGGCATCCCGGCGAAATCGCAAGCGATGGATTCACCACCTGCGCCGAGGGAGCCGTTGAACTGATTGAAATTCAACCGGATGACAAACGGGCGATGAGTCTGTCTGATTACCGCCGCGGAAATCACTGGATGCCCGGAATGAAATTGGAATCGATATGATCGCACGTCTTCCGATTTGGCGGGTTGCCATCTTCGCCGCAATTATCTCTCTGCTGAATCCCTCCGCCAGGGCCGACGAGGCGGCCATTCCGCACATCGTCCAAAAGGACGGTCGATACGCCCTCATCGTCGACGGCGCGCCTTATCTGATCCTGGGCGCGCAGGTGAACAATTCCAGCGGATGGCCCGCCGTTCTGCCCAAAGTTTGGCCCGCGATGGATTTCCTGCACGTCAATACGGTCGAAATCCCCGTTTATTGGGAACAGTTGGAACCCGAGCAGGGACGATTCGATTATTCCGTGGTCGATACGCTTCTGACCCAGGCCCGCGAACATAAAGTTCATCTGGTGCTGCTCTGGTTTGGCACATGGAAAAATGGCAGCAACCATTACATGCCGCGATGGATGAAGCTCGACTCGAATCGATATCCCAACATCATCGGGCCGGATGGCAAGGAGGTGGATTCCCCGAGCCCGCTGGCGAAGGAGGCGCTCGCCGCTGATATCAAGGCGTTCTCAGCGCTGATGAGCCATCTCAAGGAAACCGATCCGCAGCACACGGTTTTAATGGTGCAGGTGGAAAACGAATCAGGCGCATGGGCGCGGTGCGCGATTATTCGCCGGCCGCGCAGCAACTCTTCGAAAAACCCGTGCCGACAGAAGTTTTGGTGGCCATGCAAAAGACCGGCATACCCGAGCCAACCAATTGGCCGCAAGCCTTTGGCGATGATGCGGATGAATATTTCCAAGTCTGGTGTGTCTCGAAATATATTGGCCAGGTGGCAGCAGCCGGCAAAGCGATCTATCCGCTGCCGATGTACGTCAACGCATCGCTGCGTGATCCGCTGAATCCGGGTCATCCGCCAAAATATGAAGTCGGCGGACCGAATGACAATGTCTTCCCAATTTGGAAAGCCGAGGCCCCCGCCATTGATCTGTTGGCTCCCGACATCTACCAGCGGGAATCGGCCCACTATTTGAAAGTGCTCGATTACTACAGTCGTCCGGACAATCCACTTTTCATTCCAGAAACGATCGGCCAGGGCGCATACGCTCGATTCCTGTTTGCCGCTCTCGGCCGCGGCGCCATCGGATATTCCCCATTCGGCCTGGATTACACTCGCAATTTCGACTATCCGCCGGGCACCGGCATGACGCCCGAACAGGCGTTTGCGCCGATTGCACTCGACTACGCCCTAATCGGCCCGATGATGCGCGATATTGCACGCCTCAATTTTGAAGGCAAGATCCAGACGTCAATTGATGAACGAAACTCGCCGGAAATGCCAGCCGGCGCAGCACCGACAACCCGGCCTCCCGCATCAACCGCTGACCCGGAAAATCCGCGACTCGAAACGCCGGATGAAATCCTCCATTTTGGAACGTGGGATGTGACAGTCTGGCATCGTCCGATGCGGCGCGGGCTTGGCCCATCCACGCGGCCCGCGACTCCTCTTCAACCCAATGGCCGGGCGCTCGTCGCTCAACTTGGCGAGAATCAATTCCTAGTGACAGGATTGTATACCCGCGTTGGCTTCCTCTCGGCCGGATCAAACGTCGGAAAGCCATGGCAATATCTGAGTGTGGAAGAAGGCCAATATGAGAATGGCCTGTTCAAACCATACCGAATCCTTAACGGCGACCAGACCGACTGGGGCCTGATTTTCACATCCACGCCGATGGTTCTGCGTGTCACCCTCTACACGAGATAGCGAGAGTCCGTTGAACGCTCGCGATTTTGCTCTTATTCAACTCGACGAAAAACGGCTTCCGGGATGGAAACCGAACCTGATTCGTGAGCAAAATCCCTCAGAGCCCAGCGATCCACGAGATTGGGCATTGGCCGAGCAGATTGTGAACGGAGTGGTCAAGACGCTTCTGTCATTGCAGCGAGATATTCAGCACTACTCCGGCAAATCCCCCGCGAAGATCGATCCGCTGATTGTAAAGATTCTGGCAATCGCAATCTACCAACTGAAATTTCTCGACCGGATTCCAGCGTCAGCGGCTGTTGACGAAGCGGTCGAGCAAGCCAAACGATTTAACCAACGCCGTTCCGCTGGATTCGTCAATGCGGTATTGCGGAATGTCGGCCGCCAACCACCGCCGCCCGTTCCCGATGCCAATCTTGATCCGGAGGGATATGCCCAATTTGTTCTATCCCATCCGTCGGAACTTTTTCGCCGCTTGGTCTCGTTGCTGGGCACCGGGCGAGCATTGGAATTTTGCCGTCACAACAACGCCGAGCCGCCCACGATTGTTCGATTGTTCAAAGGCGTTGAACCATCGGCACTCGCGGCCTCCGGTGTCGAAATTCTTCCACATCAGGAGCCCGGACTATTTGTCGTCCGCGAGGCTCGACGTGCGGTGTTGGCTCAATGGGCGCGGGAGGGTTTGCGCAGGTCCAGGATGCAACAGCAGCGGCAGTTGTCGGGAAAATGCAAATTTCTTCGGGCCAGCTCGTGCTAGACCGCTGCTCCGGATTGGGCACCAAAACGATTCAGCTTCAAGAACTTGTCGGGCCAAGCGGAGAGGTCTTCGCCGTCGATCCATCCGCCTTTCGGTGCGCCGCGTTGACGCGAACTTTGAAAGATCGCCACATTTCCAATGTGAAGGTTCTGCAGGTTGGAAAACTGGCCCCGGTGTCAGCAGAAATCCCCACCTCATTCGATCGTATCCTCATCGACGTCCCATGCAGCAACAGCGGCGTCCTCGCCCGCCGGCCCGAGGCCCGATACGCCTCCGGCCTCGATTGCCTCCTCAAACTTCAGCGGGATATCCTCGACGACACCCTCCCCTGGTTTGGAAACGGCGGTCTGCTGGTCTATAGCACCTGTAGCGTCTGGCCGGAAGAAAATGAACTTCAAATCAGGCTGTTGATGGACCGCCATCCCGGCCTGGAACTGGTCGATCAGCGATCGATCTTGCCCAGTTCCACTGATTCACAGAGCTATCACGACGGCGGATACTTCGCGGTGCTGCGAAAAGCGTAGCCGCGTCAAAGAGATTCTAAACCCCCGCTCCTCTACCTTCCGATGAACAGATAGGCATTGAAATATGAACTATTTCCTGGTCATCAGTTGTGTTGTGTGCGGCTGGGCCATGTTGCGGCTCATGGGCTCGGAGCGGGCGCAAATGGTCAGAGACCTGGAACGCCAACTTCGCCGGGAGGCCAAGAAAGTGCAGCAGGCTGCCCCAGCCGCCACAACCGATAGTCCCCCTGCCAAGTCGGCGGCGACCAAGGTCAAGAATTGACTTGTCGCTGTCACCCGACATAGGCTACTTACAGAATAACGCTTGGCACGTCCGACACTCGCGAGGGTCTCATGCAGCATCGAAGAGTCCCGACGTTCACCTGGATATTCGCAATTGCTTTCCTCGCGGTCATCGCCGCCCTCGCGGGAGGTATTTCGTTGCTGAAGCACATCCCAGCCGATGGTGCTTCCCTCGCCACAGGAGCCGCCCTCCTCGCCGCCGGTTATCTTGGTCTGATCGCGATCCTGGTCTCCCTTCCGATCGCCCTGAACCTCGTCGCCGCCCGCCAAAATAACCTTCGGCACCAAACCGAGTTCATGACCGCGCTCGGCGACCGTCTTGAAGGCATCTCGATCTTAATGAACCTGATGAGCGAGCAGCAGCTTCTCAGCGACCGCGCCAAAGCGGTGGCATTTCGCGAGAAAGATCACGACGCGGTCCATCGTGCTGTCGTGGAGGAAATTGCCCGCCACAATTGGGATGCCGCCCATCTCCTTGCCAACGATATTGAGCACCAATTCGGCTACAAGCAGCAGGCCGACGAGTTCCGCGCTGAAATCGCCAGCAAACGCGCTGACCTTCAGCGCCGGCAATTGACCGGGCTTTTGGCGCCCGTCGATCGCCATATCAAGGCCGAAGCCTGGGGCACCGCCCTGCAGGAAGCCCAACAGATCATGGAGCAATTCCCTGAAGATGAGCATGTCAAACGTCTTCCCGAAGAGATCGAATCCCGTCGCCAACTGCGAAAGCAGCAGCTTCGCGAAAGCTGGCAGGATGCCATCGACCGTCACGACGTGGACGGCAGCATCGAAATCCTCAAAAAGCTGGATATGTATCTCACCCCCGCCGAAGCGGAATCGATGCAGGAAATCGCCCGCAATGTGTTCAAGGAGAAGCGGGAAGCGCTTCGCATTCGATTCGCGCAGGCGGTCAAAGAGCAGCGGATCGCCGAGGCCGTTCGTCTCGGCGAGGAGATTATGAGCGATTTCCCCAACACGCGAATGGCCCAGGAAGTCCGCGATATGATGACCACCCTGCGGCAACGGATGCACGAGCCGCATCCCTCGCCGATGTGAATGACTCCATCACGCAATTGAGTTTTTCCAACTCCCGAAGTTCGTTGGTCAGGCACGCCCGTTCAAGGTATACTTCGCGCAACCAATCTACGAGGAGAATATTGTAATGGTTGCCCTCTCCCTGCCGCGGGCCGCTTGGGCTTTTGGTGTTGGTTTGGGGATTGGGGTCGCCGCCAACTCTGTCAGCGCACAGGTATCAACCAGCGTGACGATCCTCGCTGATAAGCCGCTGCAATACTCAAATATGTTGCTCGACACGACAGTGCCGGCCACCGGATTGGGGTTGGGCACATCCGTTTACGCAAACCAGTGGGGAAATCCATCTCTCCCCGGATTGGTCAAGGAATCAGGTGTGCAGGCGTTGAGGTATCCCGGGGGCAGTTACGCGGATCAATACAATTGGTCAACAGGGACTGGAAATGCCGGCGTATATATTGCCGCTCACTCTGATTTCGGAAATTTCATCCATGTGATGGACGAATCCCACACGACCGCGGTGATAACGATCAACTATGGCTCTAATACAACCAATACGATTGGTGGACAGCCACAGGAGGCGGCGCGCCTGGGTCGCTTACGCCAACTCCGATCCAGGTATTTATGGCTCCGCTGCCGATGTGCCGCTCGGGAAAGACGCGGCGAGCGTCAATTGGTACACCGCCGGATATTGGGCAAAACTCCGATCCTCGACCCCAGAGCAGTACAAGTCATGGGCAACCCCCTCCGGCGATTACGATTCCGCCTATTCATTCCTGGCGATTCATCGACCGACTGCGCTTCATATCAAATATTGGGAAATCGGCAACGAAGTCGGTGGCAATGGCTACTACGGCCCACAATGGGAGTATGACCTGCACGCGCCGTACAAGAATGGGGATTCCAAAAACAATGCCGGCCGGAAAAACAATCCGCTGCTTTCTCCCGTCACGTATGGGCACAATTTCATTCGATTCGTGCGATTGATGAAGTTGGTGGATCCGACTATTAAAATCGGCACTGGCTTTGCCGCCGTTCGGAACGACAGCGGCGACCAGACGTTGCTTCGCGTCGCCGGCGATTTCATCGACTTTGGCATCATTCACTGGTATCCCGGCGGTCCCGATGCTAATAACCCCCCGGCAGCGATTCCCGGTGTGATCACCACGGGACCTTTCTCCCTGAGTCAATTGGTGGACAACCTCCGCACAACCGCTCGGATCAACGCCTACAAAGGGCTCGGGAATTTTGAGGTCACCATCACCGAATTCAATTATTCTCCCCAGAATGCTTCCACGATTTCCTACGCACTGTTTGTCGCCGACGCCTACGTGACGGGATTTGAGAACGGCGTGCGCAACATGGACATGCAGGAAATGATCGGAAAGACATACCTGGGCGACGGCCCGCCTATGCCGGGCTCTGAATTCTACGGAATTCAATTGGTGCGCCGTTTTGCATCGCCTGGCGATCGGTTCATCTCCACCGTCTGTCGCGATCCGAAGCTACGTGTTCATGCGATTAAGCGACCGGACGGCTCCGTGGCGATCATGTTTGTCAACGACGGCGCGGCCGCAGATCAATCTCAGGATCGCCAGATCACCACGACCGTCGTGGGAGCGCCATCAGTGACCAGACGCGGAACGCTTTATCTATTTGGCGCGGCGAATGTTTCCGGTTCAACGATTACTCCCCCCACCGTCCAAAAACTCAACGGGCTCGGCAACCCATTCACCCTGACCCTTCCGCAGCAGACAATTGGCGTATTGGTTTTTTCCGACGCCGCGACGCTGCCGACTATGCTATTCAGTATTTCCACTTTATTGATCAGGGGTCGACAACGAACTCCACTTAATTAAATGTCTGATCCCAGCAAACCTTTAAAACCCGAGAAGATTGCCACCGAGGCCAAATACCTCGAGCGGTATGCCTGGATTATCATTAAGAATGTCGTCGGCTGGGTTCTCATGCTGTCGGCGATCGCGGTCGGAAGCGTTTTCCCGATCCCACTCGGGACACCGATGTTCCTGATCGGTTTCGCGCTGATCACTTTCCCTGGCAAGCGGCATATCACCAGCAGCGCGCTTCGTGGCATTCCGATCAGGATTTACACACGCAAGGCGCTGATGTGGCGGCTGGCCTTTTCATTATTGCTCCCGCCCGCGGCGGTCTGGTTTCTGGCTTTTCAGCGGCATCCGATTATCCATCCGTCCCAGATAAGCCTGTTACGGCTGTGTGCGGTCTATGCAGTCGCGATTGTGGGAGCGTGGATCCTTACATTGGTCATGCTGCTTGCGATCAATCTGGTATTGAAAATCCTGCCGAAGACGCGACGGCGCGTGCGGCCATGGTTGCGTAAGCACGGAATTAATCTTCTGCCGCCGCGGCGAAAGTCGCGAAACCCCGCCCACCCGCAATTGCCGGATGAGCAGCAGATTCTGGAATTCGATCGCGAAAATCCGTTTCGGCGCGGACGTGAAAATGAATGAGCCGGCAAGGTATTTATTGGCGGCTCAGCCTTGCGCCATCGATTCTGCCGCGTCAGACGCATCGACGGGCGCCAGCCGTTTCCCCTCCAGTATCCACAGAATATTTTTAAGGTAAACAAACGATCCAAACGCTTGCCCAAGCAAACCAATCGGATCGCGTCGCCACAGAAAATATGCAAGGAGCAGCAGCGAGCCAATGAGGCTCATCCACCAGAACATCGGCGGCACGACGCTCGAGCCCTTACGCTCGCTGGCGATCCACTGAACAACCATTCGGCCTGTAAAGAGCAACTGTCCGAACAGTCCGATTCCAAGCCAGACCATAACGCTCGTTGAAGCCGTCCCAAGAAACGACGCGATGCCGCCATTCGCGCCGACGTTGTAAAGCCGGTCGGATAATTCCTCCGCGGTTATCTTTTCCGTCGATCCGCCGGGACGCCAGATGAAATATTGATAGTGCCCGGCGGAATCTCGCTGCAAATAGACCTGAGCCTTGGTATCGGCCAGCTTGATGTCCGCGTGAACAGCGTTTGGGATGTTCGGATGTTGGCGGAACAAAACAAAAGCGACGATGCACAGGATTGAGACGAATAAAACCTCACCCAGAACCAGATAATATCGCGACATTGGCGCCTCCAAACCGCAGCCCAGGATTATCGCCGATGCACCGGCATGGAACTACCCCCACAAACTAATCGCCGGACCGCATTATTTCCGCGGCGGCCTCCGAAGTCGGGCTGCGGACAAATGTTGCAACAAACGCGCGGTTTTCAGCCGGCGATAGCGGCACGTATTTGCCGGTGGCGGAGGCGATTATTTTCCCCGACTCATCCAGTGCTTCGCCGGAGGTCACTATCAAACGTGAACGGCTTGAGTCCACCCGAGCACGGCAAACCAGGGCCATACCAATCTTCGCGCTCTGCCGAAACCGCACGTTCATCTCACCGCAGACACAAAATCGCTTGCCATGCCACGAGGCGGCCCAGACCATCGCCTCATCCAGGACGGTGGCAACCGCCCCGCCATGCACGATCCCCTCGAATCCAATATGTTCGCCGGCCGGCACATACCGCGTCTCCACGACGCCGCTGGTGGGATCGACGTACAAACTCAGGTGTAATCCGCGAGCGTTGGCAGGCCCGCACACCAGGCAGCCGGAGGTGTGTGGCAATTCCAAAGGCATGATCAGGTGGAAAGCGGCTCAACCGCGGTCTCAACAAGCAGGGCGGCAGCGGCCTCCTTGGATTCCTGGTGCATCTTGTACAGTGCATACAGGCTGTTGAAACCCACATAGAAATATCCCCCGGCGAAAATCCCGAGGAATGGCACCGCCTGCAAGCAGAAATCGTAGTAAATGCTGATGAAGATCCAGCACGACATATAGCAGCCAAACGCGATTTCGATGATCGGCAAGCTCAGTTGCCGCAGCGTCCAGACGCTGGCGCTATGCCAGGTTCGCTTGGCCAAGCCCGTCACGCCATATTTCTGGCGTTCGGATAAACTCACTCGGCTTGCGGCGAATCGCGCCCCAGATCGCTTCCAGCACGGCCTTGGCGTTATTCAGGCTGATGCCCACGCCCAGCGCCATCAGCACCGGCATGTACAAGAGCGTCTTCCACCCCGCCACGCGACCGAGCAATTCGCGCTGTCCGAAAATGAAAAATGTGCTTGCCGAGCAAGTCGCAAGAATGAACAGGCTTAAGCTGAACAGCGATTGGCCCCATGTGTGAGCATGCTCTTTGAGCGGGCTGTAAAAGCTCAGGAACGCCGGATACATCAGGATCGTCAGCAGCACCATCAGCACATAAACAATCGTGTTGGTCAGATGAAAGAACGCCTCGGTCTTGATCCGAAGCGGAAGATGCTTGGAGCGCAAAACCTTCGGCAGCAACTTGATGGCGGTCTGCACGCTTCCCTTGGTCCAGCGGTGCGCCTGCTGCTTGAATCCGATCATTTCCGGCGGCAACTCAGCCGGGGCACAGAACTGCGGCAGATAAACGAACTGCCACCCCTTCATCTGCGCGCGATAGCTCAGATCGAGATCTTCCGTCAGCGTGTCATGCTCCCATCCGCCGGCATCTTCGATGGTTTTCCGACGCCAAACGCCGGCAGTGCCGTTGAAGTGCATGAACCGCCCGCTGCGATTGCGGGCCGTATGTTCGATGACGAAATGCCCGTCGAGGAAAATCGCCTGGCTCTTGGTCAGCAGCGACGCGTCGCGATTCAGATGATCCCACCGCACCTGCACCATGCCGACCTTCTCATCCGTGAAATAATCCACCACGTTGTACAGGATGTCGCGCGGCGGAACGAAATCCGCGTCGAAAATCGCGATGAATTCGCCGGTCGCCTGTGGCAACCCCTCGGCCAGCGCGCCGGCCTTGTATCCTGTGCGGTTGTCCCGGTGGATATATTTGATCGGGATAACCCTTGGCGGCCCATTTCTCGCACGCCTCGCGGGCGATCCGGGCCGAATCATCCGTGCTGTCGTCCAGCACCTGAATTTCGAATTTCTCCAGCGGATAGTCGATCTGGCAGGTCGCCTCGATGATGCGCTCGGCCACCAGATGTTCGTTGTACATCGGAAGCTGCACGGTCACGCGCGGCAGTTCGTTGAATTGAGTTCTTGGGTTGGTAGTTTTCGTGCCGGTGCTTGAGGTACAGGTACACCAGGATGTAGCGATGGAAGCCGTAAACGGCCACGACCGCTAAGACGGAGATATAAAAGAAAACCACCAGGTCGTCGGAAATGCGATCAAGCATAGGGACTTTTGTGCCGGTTCCCTTTTTCCGTCGTCCCTTCGTACCCGACGGCGGCGCGATTGTAGAGCATTTACTAAATTTGTGTCAATGTTCATTGCGCTTGAAATCGAGAAGGCGGGATGGGATGGCAGCGACGCGCATTCGGCAAGCCGGTTGGCTTTTGCCTGCTTTTAACGAAATTCCCCTCCAATTCGATCAGTGGCTGTTGTGCCAGGATCGGGGTGAAGGGGAATTCAAAATCCAGACAGATTCTTATTCAGCGGGCGAAGGCTGCGACTTCGGATGACTTATCACCGGCTGGCGTCGGCCGCTTCCGGCTTGGCCTTTTTCAATATGCGAGACGCGAACTGATGCCGCCGTTCGTTCCGTTTTCGCCGGCGTCCGGCACTGCGGCGGATCGTTCCGCGCGGCGCGTTCTGCTCCGTCAAAAGCTGCAGGAGCACCAGGCTCCCACCATCACCGATGCGAAAATCGCTGAGCTTGATGATGCGGGTGTATCCGCCGGGACGGTCGGCGAACTTCGGGGCGATCTCATCAAAAAGCTTCTGCACCACCGTCTTGCCGGTGAATTCCTGCTCCTCATCCGTCAGCCGGCGATCCTGCAGAATCGAGATCACCCGCCGACGGGCATTGAGGGTGTCCGTGCGCGCCAGGGTGATGAGCTTCTCAGCCATCGCCTTGACTTCCTTGGCCTTGGGCAGCGTCGTGCGAACCTTTCCATGCTCGAAAAGGCTCTGCACCAGGTTGCGGCGCATCGCCATGCGGTGCTCGGAATCGCGGCTGAGCTGCCGGCCCGAATAACCTGTGACTACTCATTGCTCTCTCCGACATGCTGCCATCATTCGCTGCTGTCGGAAGTATCCGTCGCCGCGCTGGCCTGCCGCTGGTCTGCCGGCTTCTTCCGCTTCCTCTTCCTCATCGTCATCCGGCATCGTGGCCGCCGACTGCTGCGGAGCCGCATCCAGATCCATGCCCAGGCTCAGGCCCATGTCGGCCAGCTTTCGCTTCACTTCGCGCAGGCTGGTCTTGCCGAAGCTGCGGACCTTCAGCAGATCCGCATCGGTCTTTCTCACCAGATCGCGAACGGTCGAAATCTTGGCCGATTCCAGGCAGTTGTTGGCCCGAACCGACAGATCCAGTTCCTGGATCGTCATGTTCAGCTTCTGCTGAAGATCGGGATCGATCATCGCCTTGTTGGCATCGCGCAGAGCGGCGATCGCATCGTCGTTGGCGGTCTCGCGTGCCCAGCTCGAAATACTGCACGAACGGATTGAGGTGCTTGCGGAGAATCTTGCTGGCTTCCACCAGCGCCATCTCCGGCGTGAGCGTGCCGTTGGTCCAGATTTCCAGGATCAAGCGGTCGTAGTCGGTCTTCTGGCCGACGCGGGCGTCCTCGGTGCTGTAGCGCACGCGAGTCACCGGCGAATAAATGCTGTCGACCGCGATCAGGCCGATCTCCTGCTCTTCGGTGTCCGCGATGTTCTCCGCGGCGGTGACATAGCCGCGGCCCTTGGAGACCGTCAGCGTCATGTCAAACGGCACGTCTTCGGTCAGCGTGGCGATGACCATGGTCCTTGTTGACGATCGTGATCGACGGATCGGCTTCGATCATGCCGGCGGTGATCGGGCCCGGCCTTTGTCGCCGACAAGCTTCATTTCCTTGGTCGTCGTCGCTGTCGAGCTTCACGACCAGGCTCTTGATGTTGAGGATGATGTCGGTGACATCCTCCATCACGCCCGGCAGGCTGGAAAACTCGTGCTCCGCGCCCTTGAGCCGGATGTGCGTGACCGCCGCGCCTTCCAGCGACGAAAGCAGAATTCGCCGCAGGCTGTTGCCGACGGTGGTGCCAAAGCCGCGTTCAAACGGCTCGGCGGTAAATTTCGCATACGTATCGGTTGAAACCTGCTCGTCGCGAACGACGCGCGACGGCAATTCCAAACCACGCCAACGAATTCTCATAATAGGTTCTCCTGCAGCTGTGCTTCCCGCCGGATTGCGGAAGTTTACCGCCCCAACCGTTAGGGGCCATCTGTCTTCCGCCTCGCCGAGCGAGATGCTTTGATTATGTGTTGTTACATAGTATCTTCGTCGCTGCAATTAACCGAACTCGACCGATTCTACACGCGCCGCTTTTTCGGCGGCCGGCAGCCGTTGTGCGGCAACGGCGTCACGTCTTCGATGCCGGTGACTTTCAATCCGGCGTTCTGCAGATTCAGAATCGCCTGCTCGCGGCCGGCGCCGGGACCTTTGACCTTCACTTCGATTTCGACCATCCCGGCCTTCTTGGCGATCTGCGCCGCGTTTTCCGCGGCGCGGCCGGCGGCGTACGGCGTGCTCTTGCGGCGCCCTTGAAGAATCCGCCCTTTCCGGCCGACGCCCAGGCGATCGTTTCGCCGTTGGGATCGGTGATGGTCACGATCGTGTTGTTGAACGTCGCCTTGATGTGCGCGATGCCGCGCGTGACGCCCTTGCGGATCTTCTTCTTCGCTGCCGGCCTTCGCGCCGGCTGCGGTTTGCTTGTTCGCCATGGATCGCCTTTCGTGCGGATTGCCGGTGCTATCACCGCCGCAAATTTTGCTTGATTCGCTGACGATTTACTTGCCTCATTACTTCCTGTTACTTGCCGAGTTCCTTGACGCCCTTCTTGCCGGCGACCGTCTTGCGCGGGCCCTTGCGGGTCCGGGCGTTGGAACGCGTCCGCTGGCCGCGCACCGGCAAGCGATCGCCGATGACGGTTGCCGCGATAGCTGCCGATGTCGCGCAGCCGCGCGATGTTCTGCTGAATCGCGCGACGCAGCGCGCCTTCGACCAGATAATCCCGGTCGATGATGCCGATGATCTTGGCCAGCTCGTCTTCGGTGAGTTCCTTGGCCCGGCGCTGCGGATCGATGCCGGCTTCCCGCAGAATCACGCGGCTGTTGGTCCGGCCGACCCCGATAGATATAGGTCAGGCTGATCCAGATCGGCTTGTCCGCCGGAATGTCCACGCCTGAAATACGCGGCATAGAGTTTCAACCTCTGCCTGTTCTGCTTGTGTTTGGTGTTCGTGCAGATCACGCGCACGATGCCTTTGCGGCGCACGATCTTGCAGTTCTCACAAATCCGCCTGACGCTGCTCGAACTTTCATTGTCTGTATCACCGTTTCACGTCGACGCTGCAATTCACGGTCTTCGCGACCGTGCGAATCGGAAATTATAGCACAACATTCGCTGCTCAGGCCTCAAGTCACCGGTGCGGTGCACATCGCCATCGGCGGCGAATTCCGCCGCCGGAGGCCGCCCATCGGTCAGGATATCCACGCCGGTATCCGTCATCGCCACCGTATGCTCAAAATGGGCGGCCGGCATGCCGATCCACCGTAAAGACCGTCCAGCCGTCCCGATACAAGTCCACTTCCCGCCGCCCAGCCACCACCATCGGCTCCACCGCCAGGGTCATCCCCCGCCGAAGCACGAAATCGCCGCGTAAGCTGCTCGGCGGTGACGAAATTCGGCACCTTCGGGTCCTCGTGCATCCCCCGGCCGATTCCATGACCGACGAATTCCCGAACCACGTTGTATCCGTTGCTTCTCCACGTAATGCTGCATCAGCCGGGCGATATCCGACCACCGCCGCCCCGGCCGCATGTTGCGTCAGCGCCAGATCCAGCGTTTCCTTGGTCACATCCAGCAGCCGCTGCAGCGCCGGGCTGATCTTGCCCACGCCGACCGTGTGGCCGTGTCGGCGCAATACCCATCCAGCGACAGCGCCAGATCGAGCGTGACGATATCGCCATCCTTCAGCGTCCGCGGCCCGGGAATGCCGTGGACGACTTCCTCGTTGACGCTGATGCAGGTGTAGCCGGGAAATCCTTCGCCGGGCCTTGATACGTCGGATAATTCTTGGACAGCGCCTTCGCCCCGACCTTTTCCAGTTCCGCCCGGGCCAGATCATCCAGCTCATGCGTGGTGACCCCCGGCACGGCCGCCTCGCTGCATCTTCGCCAGAATCTCATAGCCAACCTGCCCCGCGCGCCGCATCATGCTCAATTTCGAAGCGGCTTTTGATGATGATGGGCATGGGAAAATCAGTGCGAATCACGAAGTTGACAGCAGTTGCGACTGATGGCAATCGCATTTGCAAATGACTCTGCAATCGACCACTCGCAACTCGCACTGGCTCCTGATTCAATATTGTCTTCCCTTGATCCGTCTTTCCCTTGCTGCCCGCGCCGCCGAGGAAACCGCCGTAGTTTCGCATCAGCAGGTTCGCTTCGATTCGCTGCACCATGTCCAGGCGACGCTGACCACGATCAGCAATCCGGTGCCGCCGAGAAACGCGTGATCTGCGAAGGGTAATGCCCAGCCATGCTCGTGACCGTCGACCGGCACCACCGCGATGATGCACAGGAACGCCGCGCCGACGTAAGTGATCCGCATCATCACCTTTTCCAGGTAATCGCTGTGCGTTTGCCCGGCCGCAGGCCGGGAATAAAGCTGCCGTAATCGCGAAGCTGATTGGCCATTTCCTTCGGCTGGAACTGCACGGTCGTCCAGAAGTAGGCGAAGAAATAAATCATCGCCGCTTCGGTGACCAGGTAGATGAACTGCCCGCGGCTGAATTCGTCGTTCAGCCAGATGAAGCCGTGAATGAATCCGGTCGCCGAGGATCGCCATCTCAGCCAGCTTAGCCAAGAGCACGCCCGGGAACAGCATCAGCGACTGGGCGAAGATGATCGGCATCACGCCGCCGTGATTGACCCGCAGCGGCAAGATACTGCCGCTGCCCGCCGTAAACCCGCCGGCCGCGCGTGTGCTTGGCCTGCTGAATCGGGATCCGCCGCTGCGCCTGCGTGATCAGGATCGATCCCGGCGACCACAAACACGAAACAGGCCACCAGGAATATGATCTTGCCCGATGGTGATCTGCTTGACGCCGCATGGCCTGCCCGGTCAGCGTTGTCTGCTGCGCCAGTTCCGCGATCGCCCCCGGCATGCGGGCGACGATGCCGGCCAGGATCATCAGGCTGACGCCGTTGCCCAGACCGTATTCATCGATCTGCTCGCCCAGCCACATCAGGAAGATGCTGCCCGCCGTCAGCGACAAGCAGTCCCATCACCCAGAAACTGCAATGCGTAGTGCCGCTGAAACAGCGGCATGCACCAGCGGCGTTCCGCTCGGGCCGGACTGCATGTAATTCAGCAAGAAAACCGCCTGGATCATGCACAGCGGAACCGTCGCATATCGGCTCCATTCCTGAATCTTCTTGCGGCCCGTCTCCCCTTCCTTCTGCAACTTCTCCAGCGACGGAACCACCGTCGTCAGCAGCTGAAAATAATCGACGACGAGATGTACGGCATGATCCCCAGGCCGAAGATCGTGCTCTGCGGCAGGCTTCCGCCGGAGAACAGATCGACACATAGCTGGCCAATCCGGCCGGCGGCGCTGGAGTCGTCCTGGTTCTTGGCGATCTCCTGCATGGCCTGTCTGATCCACGCCCGGCAGCGGCACCCAGAAACCGATGCGGTAAATCAGCAGCATGAAAAAGGTGAAGAGCACCTTGTTCCGCAGCTCAGGAACCCGGAAGATGTTCAATAACGACTTGAATCATGCTTCACGAACCCTTCGGATAGCCGCCACAGATTCCGGCTCCGACTCCGCAGACTGATACGGCTGCAGTCGTGCCGAACATAGCGTCTATTCCGCCGCCGGCTTCGGAGGCTTGATTCGCGGCTTGGCCTGCCTGCCGGCTTTGCGCTTCTGCTGGCCGGCTTCGGCTTCGGCGGCTTCTTCGGCCGCAGCTTTCTTCTTCACCGGCTCGCGCGGAATGAATTTCTTCTTCGGCTTGGGAAATTCAAACGTCTCGCCCTTGGTGATTCTGCGCGGTTCCGCCGGCCGCCGGAATCTTGGCATGGGCCGACTTGCTGTACCAGCCCGCCACGACCGTCAGCTTCTTGGTCAGTTCGCCTTCGCCGAGAATTTTCACCGGCGCGAATCATCCGGCACCAGCCCGCTTCTCCAGCAACGCGCCGCATCCACCATCGTGCCCGTCGTCAAACCGTTCAGATCGGCAAGATTGACGATGTGAAATCGCCGCGCGAAATCATAGTTGCTGAACCCGCGCTTGGGGAATCGGCGGAAGATCGGCGTCTGGCCGCCTTCATGGCCGCGCTTGATGTACGTGCCCTGCGCGCGCCTTGGAGCCCTTGTTGCCCCGGCCCGATGTCTTGCCGTGACCGCTGCTTTCGCCGCGGCCCTTGCGCTTGCGCAGCTTGTTGCGGGGGTAGCCGGCGTGATGTCGTGAATCATGCTCATAGGTCATTCACCGATCTCATTCGCCAACTGCAACCGCTATCATTCAAGCCGATACCAATTCGCCAGCGCCCTTTTCCAGTTTCACGCCGCGGCTCTGCTCGACCTGATCGACGATTCTGAAGCTGCCGCAGGGCCGCCATCGTCGCCTTCACCAGATTCTTGGGGCTGGTCGATCCATAGGCCTTGGTCAGAATGTCCGTGATCCCGACCAATTCCACGCAGGGCCGCACGCTCTTGCCGGCCGTGACGCCCGTACCCGGCCGGGCCGGCACCAGCACCACCGTGCTGGCGCCGCTGGTTCCCTTGACGATGTGCGGAATCGTCGTCCCTTGAGATTCACCTTGAACATCTGCTTGCGGGCGTCCTTGGTGGCCTTTTCGACAGCCGGCGGAACTTCGTTGGCCTTGCCGTATCCGATGCCGACGTTTCCCTTGCGATCGCCGGCGACCACCAGCGCGCCGAAGCTGAACGTTCGGCCGCCCTTGACGACCTTCGAGCAGCGATAGATTCGCACGACGGACGATTCGATGCCGCTTTCATCGCCGCCGCGATCGCGTCCGACCGCGACCGCCGCGCTGCCCGCCGCCTTGCCTGCCGACCCCACCGCCGCCGCCGCGCCACTGCCGCCGCCTCCACCGACCGCCACCGCTGCCGCCGCCACCGTCGCGCTCGCCTGCTGGGGCTGCTGCGGCTGCCGGCCGCAGGCGGTTGCTGCCGGCGCGGTTCCGGATGCTGCGGCAGCCGGCGCTGCTGAGTCTGTCTGTTGCAGTTCGGTCTGCTCAGATTCTGTCAGCCATAATATCGCTCGCTCGCGTTAAAATTTCAATCCACCTTCGCGCGCCGCATCGGCCAGGGCCTTGACCCGGCCATGATATCGCCGTCCGCCGCGATCAAAGCAGACCGCGGTGATTCCCGCCGCCTTCGCCCTGCTCGGCGATCGCCTTGCCGACCTTCTTGGCCGCCGCGATGTTGCCGCCGTTTTTCAGTTCGCCGCCGCGCACTTCCGCGCTCGTGCTGGCCGCCGCCGCCAGCGTCCTGCCCGGCGTAATCGTCGATGACCTGGGCGTAAATATGCTTGTCGCTGCGGAACACGCTCAGCCGCGGACGTTCGGCCGTGCCGAACACATTCGTGCGCACCGACCACTTCCGCCGCTGCAGTCGCACCTGTTTCTTTTTGTTTTTGTCAGCCATGGCTTCACTCGATCCTTTACGTGTCCGATGCCGCTTACTTGGCGCCAGCGCCGGCAAACGCCTTGCCCGGCTTGATCTTGACCACTTCGCCTTCATACCGCATGCCCTTGCCCTTGTACGGCTCGGGCTTGCGCACGCGGCGAACGTCGCTGGCGAACTGACCGACCAACTGCTTGTCCGGCCCGGTCACGTGAATCTTGAGCGCCTTCCACCGCCACCGCTCACGCCGACCGGAATCGGCACGCTGATCGTGTTGGCGTATCCAACCGACATCACCAGGTTCTTGCCCTTGATCTCCGCCTTGTAACCGACGCCCTGGATTTCCAGCGTTTTCTTGTATCCGTTGGTGACGCCTTCGACCATGTTCGCCAGCAGCGACCGGGTCAGGCCGTGCAGCGCCTTGCTTTGCCGCTCATCATCGGGCCGGGTGACGACCAGTTCCTTCTTGGCCGCGTCCAGCGCCACCTTGATCAGCGGATGCACGTGCAATTCCAGCTTGCCCTTGGGGCCTTCGACCTTGACCAGGTGATCCTGCACGGTCACCTTGGCGGCTCCGATCGGGACAGGTTTTTTTCCAATTCGGCTCATGAGTCAAGTCTGCTTTCAGTTGCATTCTCAGAATCAACTAGCTCACCGTGCACAACAATTCGCCGCCGACATTCTGCTCGCGGGCCTTGCGGTCGCTCATCACGCCCTTGCTCGTGCTGACCACGGCGATGCCCATGCCGTTCAGCACCTTGGGCAGATCGTCGACGCTGCGATACATCGCGGCGGCCCGGCTTGCGATTGCGCGGTCGATCGCGTGAATCACCTTTTCGCCGCTGATGCGAATACTTCAGCTTGACGCGGATCTGGCCCTGCTGGCCGTCGTCGATCACGTCGAATTCTTCGATGTATCCCTCGTCCTTGAGCACCTGCGCGATG
Organism: uncultured Phycisphaerales bacterium; assembly: GCA_963773725.1. GTDB lineage: Bacteria > Planctomycetota > Phycisphaerae > Tepidisphaerales > Tepidisphaeraceae > PALSA-1353. Next base: position 833,001 of record CAVZCA010000002.1, on the reverse strand, counting down.
CCGCTGCAGATCTTGCTCTTGGGAATGAGCACCATTCGTCGGCCGACGCGATTGGCGTTGCGAATCCGCGTCAGCATGTCCGCGATGGGATCTTGATTGTTCATCGCATCTTGTTTTCCTGCTCTTGTTAGTTACCGTGTCAGCATTCGCAACCGGATCCTTGCGCCTACCAACTCGCCTTCTTCAGTCCCGGAATCTTTCCGGCCAGCGCCAGCTCCCGCAGCATGATGCGCGAAACCTTGAACTTCCGCAGCACGCCGCGCGATCGGCCGGTCAACTGACACCGGTTGTGCGACCGCGTCGGGCTGGAATCCCGCGGCAGCTTCGCCAGCGCCGCGAAATTCTTCTGCTTCTTCAGTTGCCGCCGAAGCTCGGCGTATTTCTTCACCAGCGCCTCGCGACGCTTCTGCTTCACTATCCAGGCTTTTGTTGCCATACGTAATCCTTCTTCCGATCGTTCTGCAATCGCTTTACTTCGTCCTTCCGCTCTTCCGTCCACCGGAACGGAAAACCAAACTGCTTGCAGCAATTCCCGGCCCTGTTCCGCGATTGGCGGCGGTCGTCACCATCGTGATGTTCATTCCCTGCTGGAACGTCACCTCGGCGCGCATTCACTTCCGGGAAAACCGTCTGTTCGGTGAACCCGAAATTGTAATTGCCGGTCTTGTCGAACCCGTCCGGCGACAACCCGCGGAAGTCGCGCACGCGGGGGATCGCCAGGCGCGATCAACCGATCCAGAAATTCGTACATCCGGCTGCCACGCAGCGTCACCTTCAAACCGGTCTCCTGGCCTTCGCGAACCTTGAAATTCGCCACGCTCTTTTTCGCCTTGCAGCGCACGCGGCCTCTGGCCGGCGATGACGCCGAGCTCCTTTTCAGCCTGCTCGATCTTCGCCTTTCTCGCCGGCGGTGGCGAGCTTGCCGACGCCCATCGAGATCACGATCTTTTCCAGCCGCGGCACGGCCAGGACATTCTTGTAGCCGAACTTCTGCTTGAAGCTCGGGAACCACCTTCTCGTGGATAATGCATGAGCAGCCGCGGCGGTCGGCGGCCGGCTCCTGCGGGCCAGCATCGGCGTCTCCGTCTGCCTGCGCTGCGGCCGCGGCTCTTGGCCTTCCCTGCTTGTCGGCGGCCTTGGCCAGCCCTTCGCCCTGGCCTGTCGGCCTTGTGCTGCCATCGCCCTTGTGGTGCCTTTGGCTTCTGCTTTCTGTTTGTCTTCTTTCTGTCTTCCGACATACTTGCCTCGAATTGACGTCTGCTCGAATCTACTTCTTGCCGACGGTTCCCAGATCCGTGCCGCTGCCGACGGCGATCCGATGCTTTGCGCCTTCGCGCATCTTCAAACCGCACCCGCGCGCCTTTGCCGGTCGTCGGATCGATCGGCATGACGTTGCTGATGTGGATCGGCGCATCCTTCTGAATGCGGCCGCCCTGCGGATTTCGCTGCGACGGCCGCACGTGCTTCCAGACGCGGTTGATGCCTTCGACCACCACGCGGTCCTTGCCGGTCAGCACGCGCAGCACTCTTCCGGTCTGGCCCTTGTCCGCGCCGGTGATCACCATCACCTGATCGCCTGTTTTAATATGTCGCGGCATATCGCAAGCTATCTCGTCTCTTAAACCACTTCCACTCGCCAGCGACACGATCTTCATGAAGTTCTTGTCGCGAAGCTCGCGGGCCACCGCTCCGAAGATGCGGGTGCCGCGCGGATTGTTTTCCTTGTCGATCACCACGGCGGCGTTGCGGTCGAACCGCACATAGCTGCCGTCGGGCCGCCGCGTCGGATGCTTGGTGCGCACGACCACGCAGCGGATGATTTCGCCCTGCTTGATCTCGCCGGCCGGGCAGCGACTTCTTCACCGCGCAGATGATCACGTCGCCGACGTGCGCCACCTTGCGCTTGAACTTGCCCTTGCTGCTGCTGCCGCGCAGCACCTTGATGCACATCGCCTGCTTGGCGCCGGTGTTGTCGGCGATGTCTACATATGTCTGTTGCTGAATCATGGCTGTAGTTCCTCTGTATTCCGTCTGCGGTCTTCCGGCGCCTTGCCGGTCATGACTTCCTCGGCCGACACCTGCACCGCCCGCTCCGGGGCCTTCTGCACGATCCGCAGCAGGCGATGATGCTTGGTCTTGCTCAGCGGCCGGCATTCGGTGATTTCCACCGTGTCGCCTTCCTTGGCCTCGTTCTTCTCATCATGAGCATGCAGCACGGTGCGGCGCTTCAGATATTTGCCGTACTTCGCGTGCCGGGTCTGATAGTTGACCACGACCTTGATCGTCTTGTGCCCCTTGTCGGATGCCACGACGCCGATGATCTTGCGGAGCAGCGCCCGTTCGGGGGCGTCGGTGGTTGTTGGTTTGGTGTCTGCCATTGATCTCGTACTTATTTGCGCCGATGCAATCTGTCTGCGCGGCTTCGCTCGCCGCTGGCGCTTTGGCCGCTTCCAGTTCGCGCTGCCGCAGCACCGTCTTCAGCCGCGCGATCTGCCTTGCGGGCCTTGCCGCAACTGGCTCGGATCTTCCAGCTTTTCGGTCACCGACTGCGTCCGCAGCGTGAACAGATGCTTCTGCTGCTCCGCCAACTCGTGCTGCAGATGGTCCGTCTCTTTTTCTCGAATTTCCTTCATCTTCATGACAATTACATCCTCATGCAACCGCATGCCTGCGATGCACAAACCGGCATCGGCACCGGCATCTTGTGCGCCACGCGGGCCAGCGCCCGCTTGGCGGTCGGCTCATCCACGCCGGTGATTTCAAACATCATCGTTCCCGGCTTCACCACGGCGCACCAATATTCCGGCTCGCCCTTGCCCTTGCCCATGCGGGTTTCCAGCGGCTTGCCCGAGACCGGCTTGTGCGGGAAAATCCGAATGAACATGCGGCCTTCGCGGCGAAGGAAGTGGCTGCATGCCACGCGACCGGCTTCGATCTGCCGGGCCGTGACCCACGCCGCCTCCAGCGACTGCAAGCCGTATTCGCCGAACGCCACGGTGTTGCCGCGCGTCGCATTGCCCTTCATCTTGCCGCGATGGCTTTTGCGGAACTTCACCCGCTTGGGCATCATTGGCATAACGACACCTCATTCTCACGTATCGCTCAACGTCGATTCTCATTCGATCGTCGCAACGTATTTACCTGTCGACCGTCGCCGCGGCACGGCGCCGCCGCGGCCGCACATCTGTTTCCAGAACTTCTTCACCGTACATGCCGCGATAGATCCAGACCTTCACGCCGATCGCGCCATAGGTCGTGAACGCGATGGCATATCCGTAATTCACATCCGCCTGCAGCGTCGTCAGCGGAACCGAACCGACGGTCGCCTTTTCGCTGCGGGCGATTTCCGCCCCGCCGAGCCGGCCGCTGACGCTGATGCGTGATGCCCTTGGCGCCCGCCTGCATCGTCGCTTCCATCCGCATCTTCAACACGCGGCGGAAGCTCGCCCGCTTTTTCAATTGCTCGGCGATCGCCTCGGCCACCAGCTGCGCGTTCAGATCCGGGTTCTTGATCTCGATGACCTTGATCGGCGCGACTTTGCGCTTGATCAGGTCTTCCAGCTCCTCGCGAAGCTTGTCGACTTCCGCGCCCTTGGGGCCGATCACCAGACCCGGCCGGGCGGTCTTGATGCGTGATCGTCACTTCTTCGCGCGTCCGCTCGATCAGGATGTCGCTCACGGCCGCAAACGGCGGCCGGCGATTCAGCTTCTGATCGATGTGCTTGCGGACCTTGAAGTCTTCGACCAGGAAGTCGCCGAACGCCGACTTTGGGGCATACCAGCGGCTCTTCCAGTCCTCGGTGATTCCGACGCGAAATCCGATTGGATTGACCTTTTGACCCATAAACGTCCTTGATTACTCTCTCCAGGCTATTTCGCCTACTTTTCCGCGGACCTTTTCGTTGTCCTCGCGCTCGTCCAGCGTCACCACCAGATGGCTCGTTCGCTTCATGATCGAATACGCCTTGCCGCGATCCTTCGGCTGAAACCGCTTGATCACCGGACCCGGATCGACCCAGCACTTGGCTGACAAACAGCGCGTTGCGCGAGCGGACATCCTGCTCGGCCGCGTTGGCCACCGCTGAGCGGACAACCTTTTCGATCATCCCGCTGGCCCGCTGCTTGGCGAAACGCAGCATGCGTGATCGCATCATCCACGTCGCGGCCGCGAATCAGATTCATCAGCAGCCGCGCCTTCCGCGGAGCGATTCGGGCAAAGCGATGTTTGGCTTGAAATGGCATAATCAACTCCATCGCTACTGCCTTCACGATGCCGCCGGCGCCGGCGTCTGCCGCGCGCCGGGCCAGTCAGTCGGCCTTCTTGCCGCTGTGGCCCTTGAACATCCGCGTCGGCGAAAACTCGCCGAGCTTGTGCCCGACCATGTCTTCCTGAACGAACACCTTCAAAAACTTGTTCCCGTTGTGGACCTCAAACGTGTGGCCCACGAATTCCGGAATAATCGTGCACGCCCGCGCCCAGGTCTTGATCGGCTGCTTGGCGCGGTTCTCGTTCAGCTTGGAAACCTTGCGGTAAAGCTTCTCGTCCACGAACGGACCTTTTTTTGCACTTCTGCTCATCGTTGCTCCGCGTCGATTATTCGACATTCAATTACTGATTCACGGTCTGCGGACGCTGCTGATGCGTGCCGAACTTCCGGCGACGCAGAATCAATTTTTCGCTGTTCTTTCGCGGGCTGCGGGTGATGCCGCCCTTGGACGGAACGCCGGTCTTGCTCACCGGATGACGTCCGCCGTTGCTGCGGCCTTCGCCGCCACCCAGCGGATGGTCGATCGGGTTCATCGCCTTGGCACGCGTGTGCGGACGAATGCCCATGTGCCGGCTGCGGCCGGCCTTGCCGATGCTGACGTTGATCCAGTCCAGATTTCCCAGTTGCCCGATGGTCGCCCGGCAGGCGCTGCGAACCCGCCGCATTTCGCCGGAGGGCAGAATGATGACGGCCCATTCGCCTTCGCGCGCCCCGAGCCGTCCGACGCCGCCGGCCGTGCGAACCAGCTTGCCGCCCTGGCCGGGATTCATTTCGATATTGTGAATTTCAAGCCCCGTCGGAATGTTCGCCAGCGGAATGCAATTGCCCAAGTTCCGGCGGCGCATCCGGCCCGCTGACCACTTTCGCCCCGGCCTTCAGGCCGTTGGGGCACAGGATGTATGCCTTGACGCCATCTTCATATTTGATCAGGGCGATGAAGCACGCTGCGATTGGGATCATATTCGATCGCTTCGACGTTGGCGACCATGCCATCTTTGCTATTGCGCTTGAAATCGATGATGCGATAGAGCCGCTTGTTGCCGCCGCCGTGATGCTTGGCGGTGATGACGCCGTGATGATTGCGGCCGTTGGCGCGATGCTGGCCTCACACGCAGCGACTTCTCCGGCTCTGAACTTGGTGAGGACCGCCTTGTAATCGATCACCGAGCCGGCACGTCGGCCGGCGGATGTCGGATTGTAAAATTTAATCGCCATCGTCTAGTCATCTAACTTCTGCTCTAGTAAAGCTCGATCCTCGAATTCTCATCCAGCGTCACAATCGCCCGCTTCCAGTCGCTGGTCTGTGGCCATCTTGAACCGCGACCGGCGCGGCTTGCCCTTGCGATTCATCGTGCGCACATCCATCACCTTCACGTTGTAAATCGCCTCAACGGCCTGGCGAATCTGCGTCTTGTTCGCCCCGCGAGCCACCTGAAACGCATAAACGTTCCGCGTCTCCTGCAGGTGCGTGCTCTTTTCAGTGACCAGCGGCTTGATGATGACGTTGATGTGATCCATGTTGGTTCGCTCGGCAATTTGCCTATGCCAAAATCTGCTCCAGGCCGGCCTTGGTCATCAGCAGCGTGCGATTCTTCAGAATGTCCCAGGCGTTGAGCTGCGAAACGGTTGTCAGCGTCGTGCGATCCAGATTGCGGGCCGATCGTTCGACAGATTCTCATCCCGGCCATTAATCGCCAGCAGGCAAGCTCCGATCGATGCCCAGCGCCTTGTAAACTCTGGCCATGTGTTTGGTCTTGGGCTCAGGAAGCTTGATTTCGATCGACGACGCGGACGTCGTTGCTCTGCAGCTTCAGCAGGATGGCGCTGTCGCGGGCCAGCCGGCGGACTTTCTTGGAATCGCCTGCCGCCAATCCTTCGGCCGCTTCTGCTTGGCATGACCGCCGCCCTTTTTGATCGGGTTGCGGATGCCGCCGGTGCGGGCGTTGCCGGTGCCCTTCTGGCGGAACACTTTTCGCGTCGCGCCGGCGACTTCGCCGCGGGCGAGAGTCCGGACGGTTCCCTGCCGCTTGTTGGCGTGATACGCCACCATCGCCTGCTTCAGCAGGTTCTTGCTGAACTTCGCCGCCGAGCTTGGCTTCGTCGACCTGAAAGCTCTCGACCTTCTGGCCGGTCTGATCAAATACTGGAACTTCGATCATGGCTACGTCCTTCTATGCCTACTCTTCGACTCGCTTCACGCTCGGCGGTGATGGCCTTACGAACAAAAAGGAGCCCGCCATTTGGTCCTGGCAAAGCTCCTTTGATCAGCAACAGATTGTTTTCGGTATCGATCTTCACGAGCGGATGATTTCGCGTCGTGACGCTGATCCATGCCCATGTGGCCGGCCATGCGGACGCCCTTTTTGGGCTTACCGCACTGGCCGCGCCACGTCGCGCGCGATGCGATCGAGCCGGGCGAGCGGTGCTTGCGTTCGGTTCCGTGCGAAGCGCACTGGCCGCCGAAGTGATGCCGCTTCATGACGCCCGCGATTCCTTTGCCCTTGCTGGTGCCGATGACATCGACGTATTGCACGTCGTTGAACAAGTTCCACGCCGACCTGTCGCGCCGGCGGTCAAGTGTCGTCGCTTCCTTCAGGCGAATTTCGCGGAAATGCCGCTTGGGGCCGATGCCGGCCTTGGCGGCATGGCCGATCAGCGGGAACGTGCTGAGCTTCGGCTTGAATCGCCGAAGCCAAGCTGCACGGCGTTGTAGCCGTCGGTTTCGACGGTCTTCACCTGCGTGACATGACACGGCCCGCCTGAACGACGGTCACGGGCACAACGTGCCCTTCTCATCGTAGATGCGGGTCATGCCGACTTTGGTGCCCAGCAGTGCTGGCGTCATAGCATATCCGACGTCCGATCAACTCTCTCAAGACGACAAAACACACTCGCGACACGCGGCCCTTTCGGGCAAACGGGTTCTTGGATGAACCCCACGGTCCGGATAACGAAAAACGCCCCTTAAATCAGGGGCGTTATATCACGGCAAAATTAAGCCTTGATCTTCACAAATACGCCCGCCGGCACGACCAGGCGATTGAGCGCCTCGACCGTCCGCGCCGTCGGCTCGAAAATGTCGATCACGCGTTTGTGCGTCCGCATCTCGAACTGCTCGCGGCTCTTCTTATCAATGTGCGGACTCCGCAGAACGGTGTACCGCTCGATCCGCGTCGGCATCGGAATCGGGCCGCACACCCGAGCGTTGGTCCGCTTGGCGTGGTCAACAATCTCCCTGGCCGAGGCATCCAGCGCCCGGTGGTCGTACGCTTCCATCCGAATTCGAATCCGATCGCCTTGCATATTTCCGTACTTCCTGTTGAGCCCCGTTTGCCGCAAGTCTTGCCAGCAACGGAGGAAAGAGGGAACAATCTACAGATGCCCAAAACGATGTCAAGGCCATTGTAGGCGTTATTTTGCCCAAGTCACCCATTGGGGCGATTGTTGCAATGTCCAATCGTTCTGCTGTACGTTCGCCCCAATGGCCCGAAACGACGTGCGCAATGCCTTGATTTGTGGCATCGTTATGGCCGTGGCGTTCCTTCTGGTGAATCCGTTTGCCCAGATGCCATTCGATGATGACTGGTCTTATGCGTTTTCGGTCCGGGAACTGATCCAAAGCGGTCATCTGATTTACAATGGCTGGGCCGCGCCCCTGATCATCACGCACGTTTTCTGGGGAGCGCTTTTCGCCAAAATATTTGGTTATTCTTTCGTCGCGCTGCGATTCAGCACGTTGCCGCTGGCGGCGGGTTGTGGCATCCTCGCTTATCTCCTGCGCGCAGCGCTGATATCCCCCGTGCCCGAGCGTTTTTTTTCTTCTTGTTGTTAGGCCTCTCGCCGCTCTTCCTGCCCTTGGCTCTGTCCTTCATGACCGATGTTCCCGCGCTCTTTTATACGTTGTTATGTCTCTATGCCTTTGTCCGCGCAGCTCAATCGCGACACGCTTTGATCTGGCTCGTGGTCGGCATTCTATTCGGCATCATCGGCGGCATGGGTCGGCAGACGGTCTGGGTTGTTCCGCTTTCGATCGTCCCTTACCTCATATGGCTTCGTCGTCGTGACTCCTGGTTCGTTGTCGCCGCCATCGTCGGATGGATGCTCGTCATCGCCGATGTCTATCTCAGCCTGCAATGGTTCGATCGCCAACCGTGGGTTTATCTTGATCCGCCGATTTTTGTCGCGCTGCGACAAGGCTTTCATCAGCCGGGGATTTCTTTCGCTAACCTCGTGATGGTTTGCTTTACAACGATCATGTTCGTGTTGCCCGCTGCTTTGCCGTTCGCCTGCGCAGCGATGATCAGATTTTGGCGATTGCGAAATACCTGGCGCGGCGCGATCACCGCCGTCGTCATCTGTCTGCTTTCTGTTGGGATTGCGTGCATCCATCCTTCGGAATGGCGCCGTGGCTTTTCAATATCATCTCTATCCATGGTGTCATCGGCAGCCTTGAATTGTCAGGTCATCGCACCGTCGCGCTGCCTTTCGTGGCTCGTGGCAGCATCTCCGCACTTGTTCTGGCGAGTTGTTATCTCCTGCTCGCCCGCTTCATCGAGTTCGCTTGCGAGCCACGCATTTCCATGACTCGTTTGCGCAACTTCTACGCCGAGGGGCCGCCTGTTTTTCCGATGCTCGCGATTTTTGGATTGGTTTATTTTGCGCTGATGATTCTTCGATCCGGGCAGGACCTGGTCTTTGATCGCTACTGCCTGCCACTTATTGTCTGTCTGGCCATTCCGCTGCTGCGGTTTTACAAACCCCGAGCCATCGCGTGGTCGCTGCTGGCAATCTATATCGCCTACGGCCTGGCATCGACGCAGGACAATCTCGCGCTTGCACGGGATCGCCGGGCGGCGGTTGATCGGCTTGAAGCGGCGGGCGTGCCTTCGACTGAGATCGCGGCTGGCTTCGAATATGATTTTTACACCCAGCTTGAACAAGCCGGCCATATCAACCGATATGGCATCCGCAATCCGCCGCACGCGTTCAACGAGTTTCAGGGTTATGCGCCGACGCTGAAGCCTCGGTACCGAGTGGAGTTTGGCCCGGATGCGGATACGGCCGTTTCGCGTTTTGGAACGGTTGATTACATATCATGGCTGCCGCCCTTTCGGCGCCGGGTGTATATCGATCAGTTCAGACATCCGTGGTGGCTGGATATGAAGCCGACGGAGAAGAGGATCACTCCGCTGGAGTATGAGTCGTATTACGATTGAATGGCGAGGGCTATCGGACAGAATCGTACACTTTCGGGCGCTTTTCGCGGTTTTGGTTAGTATACACTATACATATAATATGCGTTTTTGAGCGAATTTTCCACGACGACAGGAAGACCCTTCGACAGGCTCAGGGCCGTTCGACAGGCTCACGGCAAGCAAGCGAGTTGTTTTTGAGACAGTGAAAGTTTTGGACGTGTTTTGTGGCTGGTAGTCGCGTAGGAATGAATTGGACCGCTGAGACGCGGAGTACGCTGAGATGGACGCAGAGCGGGGATCACATTTTTTGCCCAAAATACGAAATGAGTTGGATTGTGGTTCGCGCCACTTTAGTTCGGCCGGCGAAGTGCTGCTGAGGCAGGTTCTTATCCAGCATTTGCCAAGCCAAACTGGGAATGGGTGAGACAAAAACCTCTTGTTATCCCCCCTTCGGTAACGTAAAATACGGCGGCTGATTGGAGTGTGCCGGGACTGTAAGGCAGCTCCGATCGAAGTGTGGTTCGGATGACTAGATGAAGGGCTCGGCGACGGGCCAGTCGGACAGTAAGCCGACGTGAACAAATGCCTCAAGGGCGTTCGTTCACGTCGGCTTTTTTGTTGAGTTCAGTCTGAGTGTCCGGAACCGCGCGGGGGATTCGCAGGCTTGAGATGCGAAAGTGAATTTACAGAAAAGAGTAGAGCATGCGCGGAAAGCGTCGCCCCATCCCGAAAGTGCCAACCAAAATTGCCGGTCTGGATGAGATTCTGGAGGGCGGACTTCCTCGAGGACGGACCACGTTGGTCAGTGGCGGACCGGGGTCCGGAAAAACGGTGCTCGGTCTGGAGTTCCTTTACCGTGGGGCGATGGCGGGTGAGCCCGGGGTGTTCGTTACATTCGAAGAGAGAGCAGAGGCCATCCGCCTTAACGCGCGGTCGATGGGTTGGGACTTGGCGGCCCTGGAGAAGGCCGGCAAGATGGCCATCATTGAGGCTCGGTTGCCGGGAGAAGAAGTCATCTCCGGCGATTTCGACGTCCAGGGAATGCTGGCGATCGTGGGCGGGCATGTAAAGAGGATTGGCGCCCGGCGGATCGTGATGGATGCGTTGGACGTGCTCCTGCGGGTGTACGACGACACGAAGCGCGAGCACAACGAATTATCCAGGCTTCATGATTGGTTGATTGATCGGGGGCTGACGAGCGTCCTTTCGGTGAAGACTCACCGCGACGAAAACCATGGGGCTCAATACGAGTTCCTGGACTTCATGGCGGATTGCGTGATCCGCCTCGATCATCGCGTGATGGGGCAAGTGGCGACACGCCGGCTGCGGGTGATCAAGTATCGTGGCTCGGGCTTCGGGACCAATGAGTATCCCTACGTCTTTGGCGAGCATGGGATCGTCCTGTTTCCGCTGACCATGGCGGAACTGACGCATCAGCCGCTGGGTCCAAAGGTCTCCACGGGATTAAAGGGGCTGGACCTCATGCTGGACAGAGGTTTCCGGCGCGCATCCTGCATTCTTATTTCGGGCAACAGCGGCACGGGCAAGACCACGCTGGCGAGCACGTTCGCACGAGCCGCCTGCCTTCGCGGCGAGAGGGTGTTATATCTGAATTTCGAGGAATCCAAGGAGGCGATGATCAGCGGGATGCTCAGCCCGGGGATCGACCTTCGTCCATCCATTCGTGCCGGCAAGTTGCTGATCCAAACCGCCATGCCGGAAAGCACAGGCTCTGATAATCACCTGAATCGCGCGATGGAAACGATCGCAAGCTTCAAGCCGAGCCACTTGATCCTTGACGCGGTCTCCGCCTGCATCCGCATGGGGTCCGAACAAGCGGCTTTTGATTTCATGATGCGGCTGATCAGCGTGGTCAAGGAACAAGGCATTACCAGCATCCTGACCAACCAGGTCAACGGCGTGGCAGGTGACGATGAGCAACTCAGCGGGTTCGGATTTTCATCCGTGGTTGACGCGGTCGTCCAACTCCGTTTTGTCGAGACCGACGAGGGGGTTAACCGTCAGATCTTCATCGTAAAGTCCAGGGGCTCGGCGCATTCCAATCGCCGCCAGTCGTACGTCATTACCGACCGAGGCATAGAGTTCCCCGACAAACCACAAGGGCCACCGGTTCAGGCGGGGAAAGCCAGCCGGAAGGACGGTGGCAGATGAGCAAGGAGGAGAAGATCGCATTTCTGCTGCTCCGGGGGTCGAGGAGGCGTTGCAGGACAGCGACGCGGCATTTAATGCCATGTTCAAGCTTTCCGGCATTGGCATGATCCAGGCCGATACCCCCGCCCTCCGTTTTACCAAAGTCAACCAGAAGTTCTGTGAGATTGTGGGGTATTCAGCCGAAGAATTGCTGACCCAGACCTACATTGGCCTTACTCATCCTCAGGATAGCCTGCAAGACCTGAATGAACTTGCGCAGGTGCTTCGCGGCGAGACTGATTCATGGTCCATTGAGAAACGTTGCGTCCGGAAGGACGGAAGCCTCATATGGGTTGGTGTCAACGGGACTGCTCTGCGGGATGATACCGGCCGAACCGTCAGGATCGTGGCCATGATCAGTGACATCACGGTGCGCAAACAGGCCGAGCGAAAGCAGCGCGACGTAAAGAAGAACCTTAAAACGCGGGTCCCAAAGGCAGCGGTCAAAAAATCCCGGAAATCTGTCAGTCAGAGCCCGTCCGACAAACCACGACTCAAGAGGCGATAACCGAGACTGAGCGGCACGCAGAGGTAAGAGAATCTGACACTTCTCTATCGCGTCCCCGCTGCCGCTTTTCCACCGCCGGATTTATATCGATCAGTTCAAACATCCCTCTGGTAGCTTGATCCAAACCGGACGATACGAAATGAGTTGGATTGTGGTTCGCGCCACGTTTAGTTCGGCCCAAGAATGAATCGTGTTCTCTTTATTTCGTTTTACCATTGCTGTTGCCGCTCAGTTAAAATCCGCTGATGGGACACTGGCTGTTTGACATTCTGGGGGTGCTGGCGCTTGGGCTGGTCTGTTTTCTCGTGATCCTGATTCTTATTGAGCCGGGCCTTCATTATCGAATCAGCCCGCGGGAGATTTCGATCGATTCGGCTGAGTTTCTGCGCCTGCTCGTGCGCTGTGCGATGCCGAGGTGCGCGCTTGTGATCCTGTCGAAGTTTTAAATAACGGATCCAGCTTTTACGCAGCAGAACTGGCGGCGATCGCCGGCGCTGCGCACAACATCCATCTGGAGGCTTATATCTTCGAGCGCGGCCGCGTGGCGGATCAATTCATCGAGGCGCTCGCCGAACGGGCACGAAACGGGGTTCGCGTTAAGGTTGTGGTGGATGCGATCGGAAGCCTTTTTACTTCGGACGAGACGTTCAAGCCATTGCGCGACGCCGGGGGAAGGGTCGAATGGTATCAGCCGTTGCGATGGAAAACATTCAAACGCTGGAACAACCGAACGCATCGAAAACTGATCATTATCGACGGCCTGAAGGCTTTTGTGGGCGGGGCCGACATCGGGGATGACTGGCTGTACGGACGCAAGGGCAGCCCAAGCTGGCGGGACACGGTGTTTTGTCTGCGGGGAAATCTGGTTTCTGGGCTGCAATCCACGTTTGCGGAGAACTGGCTGGAATCTTCCGGGGAAATCCTGGCGGATGATGATTATTTTCCGCTGACCCGGAGCGAATCGCCCGCGCCGGAGGTGCAGACGTCGGGCATCGTGGTGAACAGCACGCCCTCGGCGGCGCGCGGGACGCGAGCGCATATTCTGTATCAGACTTTGCTGGCGTATGCGCATGCATCGGTTCACATCACGACGCCTTATTTTTTGCCGGACCGAAGCACGCTGGCGGAAATCGTCAAGGCGGTGACGAAGCGAGGGGTGAAGGTCGTGGTCCTGACGCCGGGCAAGCATGCCGATCATCTGTTCACGCGCGCGTCATCGCGGCGGCGTTATGGCGAGCTGCTGAAAGCGGGGGCTGAAATATATGAGTACCAGCCGTCGATGATTCACGTGAAAACGATGGTGGTGGACGGGCTTTGGTCGGTGGTGGGCAGCACGAACTTTGACAATCGATCGCTGGGGCTGAATGACGAAGTGAACGTCGCGGTGCGCGGCGGGGAAATGGCGACGCGGCTGGAAAATGATTTTCAACACGACCTTCAAAACAGCACGCGGATCACCTACGAGCGCTGGAGCAATCGACCGCTGAGGGAGCGATTGCTGGAGCCGTTGTTCCGTATTTTTGATCGGCAGTTCTGAGTTCGGCGCGGCGGCGTCTGTTGGTTTTGGCTTCGAGCACTCCGACCGTGGCGGCCCTCCTGACCGAGCATTCGCAAATAGCCGCGTACCCCCTTTGCTTTCCCCTGCAGATGCGCCAGCCGATGACCCTGATGGCTTCGTCAAGCTCCTGTGCGTTCGCCCGCATTTAAGAAACAAAATGATCATTCGAAGGAAGGAGATTTGATAATCAAAATAAACGACTTGCCATGAAGGCGCCGATCGATAGGGCCGCGCCTTTCATCCTGATGATGCGAAAGATACCACGCGAATGGGAAAGCGGCTTGATGATTGGTAGTCGCCATTGGGGACGCGGTTGGCGCAAAACCGCCGCGGCCGATTTTCGCAAGCGGGCAATTTTTCTCTTTTCTTCCCATCATCGCGCAGTTACGTTTGCATCGCACGGGCTTAGATCACCCGGATAGGGCAAAGGGAAATAGGCGCCGCGGAGATTTCTGTCGAGCTGCGGCAATCAGGAATAAGGAGGATCATCATGCGGAAATTCGCACTTCTTGCACTGGGGTTTGCAATGGGAGCCTTACTGAGCCGGAGCGCTTTCGGCGACTCGATCGTCGCGTGGGGCTACGACAATTTTGGCGAAGTCAGCGACGCGCCGACCGGAAACAATTTCGTCGCCATCGCCGCTCGCGCGTACAACGCTTATGCGCTGACGTCCGACGGCTCCATCGTCGCCTGGGGAAACAATCTGGAAAACCAGGTGTCCAATGCGCCGACCGGCACGGGGTTCAAAGCGGTCGCGGCCAGCGATCACAATGGGATCGCCCTGACCGCCGACGGTTCAATCGTCGCCTGGGGCGATGACACTTATGGTGAAGTCTCCGGTGTGCCCGCCGGCACCGGATATATCGCCATCTCCGGCGGCGATTATTCCGGTTACGCTCTCACCGCAAACGGAACGATCGTCGGCTGGGGCCGCAACCAGTCCGGTGAACTCACCGGCATCCCCAGCGGCACGGGCTATACGGCGATCGCCGGCGGAGATTTCTTCGCTTACGCCCTCCGCTCGGACGGCTCCATCGCCGCCTGGGGCGACAACACCTATAGCGAAGTATCCACGACCCCCACGACGACTGGGTTCAGCGCCATCGCCGCCGGCAATTTCAACGGCTTTGCGCTGAAGAACGGCGCCGTCACCGCGTGGAACTACAACGCGTATGGAGTGGTCTCCGACGCGCCGACCGGGACCGATTTCACCGCGATCACGCCCGGGTATAACGCCGGCTATGCCTTGGCGTCGGACGGTTCGATCACCGCGTGGGGCTACGACGGCGGTTCCGGGGCGATCACCGACACTCCCACCACGGCCGGCTTCGACGCTATCGCCGCCGGCACATTCAGCGGCTATGCCCTCGTTCCCGTCCCCGAACCGGCGACGTTGGCGTCGCTCATCCTGGGAGCCTGCACATTTCTGGCGAGAAAGCCGCATCGACGATCCAGGAACACTTGAAGCAAAACCCCTATTAAACAACGGAAGTGTGAGGATAAGGGGAATGAACGGCAAAAATTAACACCCGATATAATCCCATCTGTTGTGTCACGTCACGCGTATGGCCACAATCAAATGGGAAATGCCGTGAGTGTAGGCGCACTAGCAACTCGAAAATCCACGCTCTCGGATAGGAAGATTTTATGGCACAAATCGAGCCGTCCAGGCGAATTGGTCTTTCGGCCGTTATTGGGCGAGTTCGGAGCTACTACAAGAGCGGTGGTAAGGTACGCAAGATTGCTCTCGTTATCGCTATGATTTACGGGGCTGTAGTTGCGATTGCCCTTCTTTTTTACTTGCTTACAATCCCCTTCACTTCATCTTCTGGTCCAAAACAGACGCAATCCACGGTCAATGAAGTTTCCGTCGCCCCTGCGGCGGGCGCCGGGCAACCCACACCTGGTGAAGGATCGTCCGCAGTTGCATCTGACCGCGGAACGATGGATGAGTTGCTCGCAAAGATGAAAAAGGTTCCGGTAAAGAATGTTCAGGTTTATAGGTTTCCAGATCTGGAAAAATGGAATGAGATGATTGGAAAACCTGATGAGGTGGACGATTCCTATTCGAACGATTTCGAGAAGTGGAAATATCAATGTTCGGACGGAATCCTGATTGTAGAAATCCAGGCTCAGCTGCTGAGGGAATTCGAGGTCGTTATGGTTACGGCACTGCCGCCGGAGAAGCGGCCATATTAGAAATAGCGGAAATCAAAAGAAGTTGAACAAGCGGCGACTTCTAGTATTTGTGCGCGAAGCAATGCCTGAAAAAATGAGGAAATATAGCGACAATGGGGGATCACTTTTTTAGCATTTTTTGAAGGGCTCCGCGGCATCAGGACTCTAGGGCGCTAAATCTACCGCGTTTTCGATGGGAGCAAATCATGCAGGATAAATGGTTTGGAGACAAATGTGATGTTATCAAATGGGGTGTGCTACTGAAACTTGCCGAAAGATTTGATGCTCGTCGTATCCTGCAAATCGCGTATTACAGACCGAGTGCGCTTGATCCCTTAATAATCGATGGCCAACAAACGGCGGTACCAGCCGAAGTGCTAGGTCTATTTCGGGACATTCGTGGTGCGGCGGCCCTTCACTCTCAGATTCGAATTACCATTTACGACACTGTTTTTCTAGATCGAGGTGCATATCAACAAGGCGCGATCGCATTTTTTCGTGGATTCGACGCGGAGCGCTGCATAATTTTCCTTGACCCAGACACTGGGCTCGAGCCGCAGGATAACGCGGACCTTCGGCATATCCTGAATGTCGAGGTGGAGACTATCTGGCGGAACATGAAGCCGGAGGATGTTCTCGCATTCTACCAACATAAGACGAACCGTGCGGGACAGGAATGGATCGAGCCGAAAAGAGTACAGCTTACACAGGCGTTAAATGTCGGTGTAAGTGATATCAAGGTGGCGAGTGGACCGGAAATCGCGGACGACGTGGTGCTTTACTTTATTCAGAAGAGACAATGAGTAAGACGGTGAAAAATTATGCCTATTCCATTCCTCGGTTTTAGAATCGGCCCAGAGGACGGTTGAGAGTTGTGATCGGCAACTTCGGTTACTAGCGGGTCGCCATTGTCGATCCCATAAATAACTCTGAAGCGTGGTAACGAGAACCTGAGCATCCATTTCCAGCGGAAATTGTTCAACAAAATTCTTGTCCGCCTCTATTTCAACTCTTCCAAAATCGCGTTCTTCACATTCTGCGGCACCGGAGCATATTTCAGCGGCTCCATCACCGAACTGGCCCGGCCCGTGCTCATCGAGCGCAGTTCGGTGGTGTAGCCGAACATTTCGCTCAGCGGCACTTCCGCTTCGACGATGCGCGTGTTGCCGCGCTGGTCGCTGTTGACGATCATGCCGCGGCGGCGATTCAGATCGCCGGTGACGTTGCCGACGAATTCCTCCGGCGTGGTGACGACGACCTTCATGATCGGCTCCAGCAGCGTCAGGCCGGCCTTGCTGGCAGGCGTCCTTGAAGGCGATCTGGCCGGCCAGCTCGAAGGCGATCTGCGAGCTGTCGACCGGGTGATAGCTGCCGTCCACCAGCGTGACCTTGACGTTGATCAGCGGATAGTTGGCCAGCACGCCGGTCTTGGCGGCCATGCGGGCGCCGTATTCGACCGATGGGATGTATTCCTTGGGGATCGAGCCGCCGAAGACCTTGTTCTCGAAGGCGAAGCCGTCTTTCCAGCCCCACTTCTTGAGCGGTCTCGGCATCGACGCCGGTCGCCGTCGAACGGCTCGATGTTGATCGATGCAGTCGCCGAACTGGCCGCGGCCGCCGGACTGCTTGACGTGCTTGCCGCGGACGTTCATGGCGCTCGCCGGTGATCGTTTCCTTGTACGCGACCTTCGGCCTGCCGACGATCACTTCGACCTTGTGATCGCGGGTCAGGCGGTTGCGGAGAATTTCCAGGTGCAGCTCGCCCATGCCGGCGATGATGGTCTGGCCGGTCTCTTCGTCGTAGCTGGCCTGGAAGGTCGGGTCTTCGCGCTTGAGGGTGGTGAGGGCTTCGCCGAGCTTCTGCTTGTCGGCGGCCGTCTTGGGCTCGATCGACATGCTGATGACCGGCTCGGGGAAGGTCGGCCGCTCGAGGATGATCGGATTGTCCGGATCGCACAGCGTGTCGCCGGTCAGGGCTTCCTTCACGCCGATACAGGCGACGATGTCGCCCGGCTCGGCGACGTCGATCGGATTGCGGTCGGCGGCGTGCATCTGGAACATGCGGCTGATGTTTTCGCGCTTGCCGCGGTTGCTGTTGAGCACGCGGCTGCCCTTTTCCAGCTTGCCGCTGTAGACGCGGACGTAGGTCAGATCGCCGTGCTGATCGTTGACGATCTTGAACGACCAGGCCGCAGAACGGCTCATCCGGATCGGAGTGCCGCTCGATGATCTTGTCGGGATCCTTCACGTCGTGCCCCTTGATGGCGGGCATGTCCATCGGGAGCCGGGAGATAATCGATGACGCCGTCGAGCAGCCGCTGCACGCCGACGTATTTCAGGGCCGATCCGCTAGAAGACCGGATGGAGCTTGAAGGCGATCGTGGCCGCGCGGAGGGCGCTTCGGATTTCCTGCTTCGGTGGGCTCTTCGCTCGTTGAGATACTTTTCCATCAGGTCGATCGTCGGTCTCGGCGACCTTTTCGATCAGGTCGTGCCGCCATTTTTCGTAGCGTTCTTTTTCTTCGGCGGGGATGGGCTTTTCGATGATGGTCTTGCCCTTGTCCTTGTCGTCGCCGACGTTGTAATAGATCGCCACGCCGCGGATGCAGGTCGATCATGCCCTTGAAGGTGCTGGCCTGCCCGATGGGGATCTGCACGGCGACGGCCGGGCGCGCCGAGGCGCTCGCGGATGGTGTTGAAGCTGAAATCGAAATCGGCGCCGACCTTGTCCATCTTGTTGATGAAGCAGACGCGCGGGACGTTGTACTTGGTGGCCTGCCGCCAGACGGTTTCGGATTGGGCTTCGACGCCTTCCTTGCCGTCGAACACGGCGACCGCGCCGTCGAGCACGCGCAGGGAGCGTTCGACCTCGGCGGTGAAATCGACGTGGCCGGGCGTGTCGATCAGGTTGATCGTGTAGCGCTCGCCGTTGCGGTCCCACGGACAGGTGGTGGCGGCGGAGTTGATGGTGATGCCGCGCTTCTGTTCTTCCTCGTCAAAGTCCATGACGGCGGTGCCTTCGTGGACTTCGCCCATCTTGTGGATCTTGCCGGTGTAATAGAGAATGCGCTCGGAGACGGTGGTCTTGCCGGCGTCGATGTGAGCGGCGATGCCGATGTTGCGAATCTTGGTCAGGTCGCGAGCCATAACAATCCTTCGCCATTTCTCGTCAAAACGAAATCGAAAGTACGTCCCCGCGGCGGCCGAGGTTCGCTCCTGCCACGTCGGGGCTGATCAAAAGAGCGGAGTAATGTAATCGCCGGCGGTTAATCGTCAAGCGGCGCTCTGTTTATCGGCGATTGAGCGTTCTCAACCGCGATCTTCATTAACGTGGAATGGCCTCTGGCCGCGTGACGCTGCCGTTCCAGAAAATTTCCCGTGGCCCCACATACTCAGGGGAGCAAGGGTGAGGGGCGATTTTGAACGTCGAACACCGCCCCTCACCCTATCCCTCTCCCCGGCGTACCGGGGCGAGGGGACAAAGGGCATAAGAAAAGGGGTTTTAAGTTTTGAATAAGCCTCCGTGAGACCCTCATTTTTTTTCATTTAGACCCTTTTGGAGCGTGATTTCGCTTAACCAACGGGCGAATGGAGGCCGATAAGCCTAGGAGCCGTCATAAGCCTCGTATTCGGCTTAAACGGGGCAAAAAACCAAATATTGTCGGACCGAACCACCCGGGGCCGTTTAACTGACCCAAATGCGTCCCACAGGCTGGGCTCCCCTCGTGAACGATTTCTCGCGGCGAGCTCAGCCGGGCAACCCAGCCGGCCCAACAGTCGTACTACTCATGAAGGAACTCATGAGAAGAGTTGTTCTTATTATCGCCGAAATCGTCTTCCTGGTCGGATGGTTCGCCTATCCGTACCTGACGGATGCCTATTCCTCGGATTCCCGGTCGCATGCCGCGGTTCAGAGCACACTCAGCCACTCCGCCGTATCCCCGAATTCGTCCCCCCCGCTCCGTCAGCTACATGGCCATGATGGGTTCTGGCGGCTGGGGGAGGATCAGGCTGGCGTCTGGTGGTTCGTTTCGCCGTCGGGCCAGCGGGAGTTTCTCAATACGGTGACCACGGTTCAGCCGGAGCAATCGGGGCGGGAGCATGGGGCGGTGGGGTTTGTCTCTTCGGATTGGGACGGCAAATATCAGGATGCCGACCTGAACTCATGGGCTAAGGCGACGGTGAAGCGGGTTCAGGATTATGGGTTCAAGGGACTCGGGGCCTGGTGCAACCCGGCGTTTCATCGCCTGGATATTCCCATGAGCCAGGACCTGAATCTCTGGGCATGGGTCAACGACGATTCCAAACGCTTTTATTCGCCCGGCTGGAACGAAGCCGCCGAGCAGGCTGTGAAAGCCCAGGTGCTTCCGCTGCGGGAGAACCGGACCCTTGTCGGCTATTTCCTCGACAACGAATTGGAATGGGGCGATGGATTTTCCGGTCCCGGCGCATATTTCGACAACCTGCCCAACACTGATCCCAACCGGCAGCAGGTCATGCAGACGATTCACTGGGTCTGGCCGGAACTGCATGATTTCAATATGGCGTGGAACGCCAACCTGAGTGACTGGTCGCAACTGGAAAACTGGCCGGTCTTGCCGCGTGAAGAAGCCCGCGCGTATGACCGCCTGAGCAATGCGTGGCTTTCTCACCTGGCGCTGAACTATTTCCGCTACACGACCGCGCTAGTGCGGCGATATGACCCGAACCATCTGATCCTTGGTGTTCGATTCAAAGGGTTTGCTCCGGAGGAAGTTGTTTCCGCGTCGCGCGATTACACGGATGCGCAGTCACTGAATTATTACGTCAGCGATGCGCAGCTTGACTCGGAAATGTTCCGGATGATGTATATGCGCTCGAGCCAGCCGATCATCATCAGCGAATATTCGTTTCATTCATTGGATGGTCGAAGTGGAAATCGGGACTCGGTTGGGTTTTCGGCTCAGGTGTCGGATCAACAGGCTCGGGCGGATGGGTATCGGCTGATGACCACACGTTTGGCGCGCGTTCCATACATCATTGGGGCTGACTGGTTTCAGTGGTGCGACGAGCCGCCGGCTGGGCGCAGCAGCGATGGGGAAGACGTGAACTTTGGCGTCGTCGATGTGCATGATAAGCCGTATGAATTGCTGGTTGATGCGATCCGGCAGACGATGCCGATGCTCAATCCGCTGCATGCGAACAGCGGCTCTGACGCGCAATCGGATATCTGGCGGGAAAGCTATTCCGTCAAACCGGTGATGCACGTCCCGTTCCTCACCAAGGCTCCGGCTCTGGATGGAAGTCTTGCGGGTTGGCCTGACACCGCCCGCATTGAGGGAATTCGCGGCGAGGAGACGGTTGATCTGGATCGGCTCAAGCTTCGCGCCGGATGCTTTTCTTGGCTGGACGCACGATGGGTTATATCTCGCGGTGCAGGTGTATGACAGCCACATCGAAAGTGCCCCGGCGAACGCCTGGTGGTGGACCCGCGACAACATCGAATTCTTCATCTCTACGCGGCCGGTTACGCCGGATCAGGATGGATATGACGTCAACTGTCATCAGTTTTTCGTTGTTCCGCAGGACCCCACCGCCGGGAATGCGGCGGTCGTCGGGCAGTGGCATCGCGACGGGGACGCGCTGAAGGACAACGTCATCCCCGAGCCGTTCATCCGTCACATCGTGAAGATTCTCCCGGACCGTTACATCGTCGAGATGTTCATTCCCGCCAAATCCCTGCATGGGTACGATCCACAGCATCAGCGCACGCTGGCGTTCAACCTGGACGTTCGCGATTTCACCACCGCGACGAACTTCTTCTGGTCGGCCCCGAAATCCACGCGCACGGAGCTTCGGCCGAACACCTGGGGCACGCTTTATCTCGATCCGCCGCCCAGCAACATCATCACGCGAACGGCCCAGACGCCGCCTGAGCTGGCGGTCAATCATCGATAAGAATGTATTTCTTCCCGTTGGCGGTGATAATCAGATTGAACCGCGCGCGTGGTCATGGCAAAGCTTGATGATCGAATCTTCCAGATTGGCCACGAGATTTTCGCGCGTCCGAACGCTGAGCGCCTTTCCCTCCCCGCTGGCTCGGATCGACGACGCATTCATGAACCTGGCGATGCGCGACGAGGTCGTGAAATCGCAGTTATTCCGGTTTGTTGATGTGCTGCCCACGCTGGGATCGTCAGCGGCCGTCGCCCGGCATCTGCGGGAATATCTTTCGCCGATTTCGGAGCGGCTGTCGTTGCCGTTGCGATTGGCGTTGAGTGATGGGCTTTTGTCGCCGGTGATTGCGGCGGCGGCGAATTTCAATGTTCGGCGGATGGCGCGCAAATTTATCGCTGCGCCTGATCTGGATCATACGGTCAGAGCGATTGGCCGGCTTCGCAATCGCCGATTGGCTTTTACGGTCGATCTGCTGGGCGAGGCGGTGATCTCCAAGTCGGAAGCGGAGCAATATCAGCGGCGATATCTTGAATTAGTTGAATCGCTCCCTGCTCGCATCGCGGATTTCGCTGAGGATCGTCTGATTGATCGCGATGCCGCTGGACCGATCCCGCGGGCGAATATTTCGCTGAAGCTCTCCGCGCTTTTTAGCCAGTTTGATCCGCTGAATCCGGCTGGAACCGCTGAAGGCGTTTCTCGTCGGCTTCGGCCGATCATGCGGGCGGCTCGAAAGAGCGGCGCGTTTATCAACCTCGATATGGAGCAATTCGCGTTCAAGGATCTTACGATCGAGATATTCAAGTCGATCCTGATGGAAGAGGAATTTCGCGATTGGGCTGATGTTGGAATTGCGATTCAGGCGTATCTTCGATCGACGCTGGACGATCTGAAATCATTGGCGGATTGGGTGAATAGACACGGCGCGCCTGTGGGAGTTCGGCTTGTCAAAGGGGCCTATTGGGATTTTGAAACTGTCGTTGCCGCGCAAAATGGGTGGCCAGTTCCAGTTTTTACTGATAAATCGGCTACTGATGCGAATTTTGAATCGTGCACTGCATTTTTGATCGAGCAGCGGCAACTTCTCCGCCCCGCCATCGCGAGCCATAACATTCGCAGTATCGCCGCTGCCCTCGCCCATGCCGAAGAATTCGGCGCGCGTCCCGCTGAAATAGAATTTCAGATGCTGTTCGGTATGGCCAACCCAATTAAGGCTGCGCTGGTGGATATGAATCAGCGCGTCCGCGTGTATGCGCCGGTTGGTGAACTGCTGCCGGGCATGGCTTATCTCGTCCGGCGACTCCTGGAAAATACGTCCAATGAATCTTTCTTACGGGCCGGCTTTGTCGAGCACGCGCCGAGGAGCAGTTGCTCATGAATCCAGAATTGCATATGCGTCCGGCATCGTCTGCGCCGAGGCCGGTTGCTGAATTCTCCAACGCATCGCCGTCGGATTTTTCTCGCGAATCCAATCGGATGGCGATGTCGCG
The DNA here is from genome assembly GCA_963773725.1 of uncultured Phycisphaerales bacterium. Classification (GTDB taxonomy): domain Bacteria; phylum Planctomycetota; class Phycisphaerae; order Tepidisphaerales; family Tepidisphaeraceae; genus PALSA-1353. The sequence continues at coordinate 809,660 of CAVZCA010000002.1, read as the reverse complement.
GGCGATTGAATCTTTTGACGCTGAACCCAGCATTGATCATCCGCTGTTGATTGGCGGCGAGCGAGTCATGACCGGACGATGGATCGAATCGGTGAATCCCTCGCACAAATCGCGCGTGGTAGGCCGGTGCGCTTGTGCTGGTCTTGAGCATGTCGAGCAGGCGGTGGTTGCGGCGAAGTCGGCGTTCGTCACCTGGCGGGATGTTTCCGCGAACGATCGTGCCGCCCTGCTAGATCGGATTGCGAACATCCTTCAGCGTGATCGTTTTGATCTGGCGGCGATTGAAATCGCTGAGTGCGGCAAGCCTTGGCGGGACGCCGATGCGGATATTGCCGAGGCGATCGATTTCTGTCGGTATTATGCATGGCAGATGCGCCGGCTTTCTTCGCCGCATGGCGTCGATCTGCCGGGCGAACAGAATCAATGGGTATATGAATCGCGCGGGCCGGCTGTCGTGATCGCGCCGTGGAATTTTCCCCTCGCGATTCTGACCGGGATGGCGGCGGCTGCGGTCGTCGCGGGGAATCCCGTCATTCTTAAGCCGGCGGAGCAATCGCCACTCATCGCCTGGCGTCTCGCCGCTGTTTTTGAAGAGGCTGGCGCGCCGGCTGGCGTTGTGAATTATCTTCCCGGCATCGGCGAGGAGATCGGTCCGGCGTTGATCGCCCATCCCGACGTTGCTTTGATCGCGTTCACCGGGTCGCGGGCGGTCGGGCTTTCGATCAACCAGCTTGCCGCCGAACCGCATGGCGGACAGGATCACGTCAAGCGGGTAATCGTCGAGATGGGAGGGAAAAACGCGATCATCGTGGATGACGATGCCGATCTGGATGAGGCGATCGCGGGCATTGTTGCGAGCGCGTTCGGGTATTCGGGCCAGAAATGCTCCGCCTGTTCGCGTGTCGTTGCGCTTGCCGGTGTTTATGATGCGCTGCTCGCCCGGCTGGTTCAGGCTGTTGCGAGTCTCAAAATTGCTCCGGCGGAAGATCCATCGTGCGGCGTCGGGCCGGTGATTGACACTCAGGCGTTTGAGCGGATTCGAGCTGCCATCGAGCGCGGCAAGCGGGACGCCCGTCTCGTCTTTGCGGGGGATGCCGGTTCGCTCGCCGCCGAGGGATTTTTCGTCGCGCCCATGTCTTCGCGGAGGTTCCGCCGACCAGTCCGCTGGCGGCCGAAGAAATTTTCGGCCCGGTCCTTTCCGTGATGAGGGCAACCGATTTAGATCACGCACTACAGATCGCCAACGGCGTTCAATATGCACTGACCGGCGGAATATTTTCGCGCAGCCCCGCGAATATCGAGCGGGCGCGGCGTGAATTCCGCGTCGGGAATCTTTACATCAACCGGAAAATCACCGGCGCTCTCGTCGGCCGGCAGCCGTTCGGCGGATTCAAGCTCTCCGGCGGCGGCACACAGGCGGGCGGGCCGGACTACCTGCGGCATTTCCTGCTTCCGCGCTGCATCACGGAAAATACATTGCGCCACGGATTTCCCGCGGATGTTCTATGAGTATCGCCGGGCCTATTTCGCCGGCGCGAGCTCTGCGGAATCGCGCCGACGAGGACGGATGAATCCACAGGGGTTAACTGGAGTTGATCGGATATCTGATCCATGCGGCTGACGAAGTGGGTCTGGAAGGTATCGCCGAGCAGGTCGTCGGCCTGGGCGCCGGAACTCTCGGGGAACACGATGCAGGGCACGTTGCGCACCGTGAATGCGCCGAGGCGAATCGAACCGAGTATGGCCTCGTGGGCCTTGATGGTTTTGGTACCGGCGGTGTCGAGTTCAACAGTCGGATCGTGACTATCGAATCGTATTCCAAGCTGCCTGGCCGTGTCGGCACTGAGCGAAACCACATCCGCGCCGGAATCCCACACCATGTCAACCGTGACGGCGCCGTTAATAACAGCCTTGACGTAAAGTCCGTCCGTGTTGGAGCCCTCGTGGACGGGAATCGGCGAATCAATCACATCCTTCACCGCCCTGCGCAGAAAATCCAGGTCGGCTGAGAAGGTCTGGCTCGGGCCCAGCTTCAACTGCGGGCTGGCGGTCGTGTTCGTGCTGGCGATCGCCTGCGCGAGTTGGCTATCCTGGAAGAGCGCCGCATAAGCTTTAGCGACGGACTCGGCTTGCGCGGCGGCCTCCATGACCTGGTTGACATACTCCGCGCGCGAATCCGGCACATTGCCGAGTCGGGTCTTTGCATCATCTTCCCCCGTCTCCTGGTCATCGACCTGCTGCGAAAGCGAGTCGCGTCGCTTAACGGCTGCGTTGTACTTGTCGATTACCTGTGGGTAAATCGGATCGTCGGTGCTGACGCGCCGGCGCGTGGCGATGAGCTGGCTAAGTTGCGTATCGGCGTCGACGAGCTCGCTCAGGAGCCTTTGTATATTGTGCTTGTTTCCCTGGATTTCGAATCGCAGATCGCGCCGCGACGTTGTCTCGACGTGAACCGTTTCGGCGTCGTGCTTTACCTTTCCCACGTCTTCATGGACGCCCGATTCATACGGCAGAACGAGCCAGATGTCGGACTGGGTCAGCCCGAGCTTGTCGAAAACGTCTTGCGGCGAAGTGGAATCGCTCCCTGCCGGATCCGCGCGGGCAGTGATTGCGAAGCCGAGAGCTAAAGCCATAACCAGTCGCGCTCGCGTCATGATTCCATCACTCGAACAGACAAATTTCCGCAAAGCCCGGATGCTGCGTACCGGAGCCCACGGTGAGGATTTCAAAACGAATCCGCCGGGCCGTTCGCGGGGTGAACTTCATAGTCAGCGGAGTTCCATCCGCCGGCAGTTCGCCGAAAGGCTCGGTGGTCCCGTCGTCGAAGACGATCTGGCCGCTGACGATATGATCGGTTCCATCAACGCGGTCCCACAATTTCGCGGAGCTGACGGTGACGGGCTGATCCCAACTGAGGGTGATGGAGCCAGTCGGCTGGTCGCACGCCCATTCGTTGCGGGGATGGTCGGGACCGCCGGCGACGATGCCGTCGATCGCTCCGCGCGGACTGGACCCGTCCTGGGTCGAGGTGGCCGCCACGGCCGCCAGGCGAGCGAGATCAAAGTCTTTTGGCCGGGCCGGTGGGCGATTCTGCGCAATCCGGGTGTGCGCTTCGACATTGGGCCGCGGCTCGCCGGCCGCGGCGATATCGACGGAGGAATCGATCGGCGTCAACTGAAGCCGCCCGCTTTTCTGGTCGAGGCGGCTCAGAAAATGACTCTGGAAACTGTTGCCCAGGAGGTCGGGCACGGACGACCCGTGATCGTCCTCCATGACCACACACAAAACGTCGTGAAGCGTAAAAGGACCGAGTTGGACGGAATCCAGCACGGCGATCTTTTCCTTGATTTTGGTCCCGCCGGCGATGATCGCCTCGGTCGATGGATTTCGATCGGTGATCTTCACGCCGAGCGACGCGGCCGTCTCGGAACTCAATTGTGACCATGAACAGCCGGAATCCCAGATCATGGAAACGGCCAACTTGCCGTTAATGGTCGGCTGAACGTGAAGGCCGCCGACCGTGTTGGTTTTCTGAACCGGTACCGAGCCGCTGATGATATTTTGCGCCGCATCCCGCAGAAATTCCTGGTCGTTGGCAAACTGCAGCGACGGCCCGAGCGCTACGGGCGAATCTGCGCCGGCATTGGCCTGCGCGATGGCGCCGGCGAGCGCCGCATCCTGAGCCAGCCTGGAATAAGTCCGGGCAATTGACTCGGCCTTGGCCTGCATATCCATGACTCCGCCGATGAATCGCGCCCGCGATTCCTCAACCTGGCCCTCGCGCTCATAGAGGCCGGAGAGCATTTCGTCCTCATTGACCCTTTTGTACCGTAACTGATCGAATTGAGTTACGGCGTTGTTATGGGCGTCGATTGACTCGTCATCTTTCTTGTCCTTTGAACTGTTAATTGTCTTTAGCACCGCATCGCTTTGGTCGTCCAGTTCTTGCAACATGTCGATTCCGCGAATCAGTTCGGGCAGGAGGCTCCGATGGGTGGTGGTCGCTTTGCGAACTCCCTCGTCGGATTGCTGCAGCGTCCAGACCCGCTGGTGCAGATCGCTCTCGGCTCGCAGGACCAGCCACTTGCCCTGGCGCGCCAGGCCGTCTGCTCGAAAGATGTCGTCTGGGGTTGTATCGGTGGCGTCGGCGCGGGTTGCGGTAGTTATCTTTAGCAGCAGAGCGCAGAGCACCACGGCGAAGACGCTCGATGTTCCTTTTGCTGCCATTTGGACAAGGAAACGATACCCGACTCTACCCGCGAATGTCCATTAGCGGGCTTGAATCCTGGAAAAGATGCGGTTGGTTTAATGCTTACGATGCTCTGATGCGGGAATAAAAAAGCCCACGTCATATACGTGGGCCTGATCTTATTTGGTGACTTTATTCGGCAGCCGATCGTTATCGGTGTCCGCCGCTGATGCCGCCGAAGTGGCCGCCGCCTCCACCGTGCCAACTCCCACCGCCGCCGTGCCAGCCGCCACCATGCCAGATGAATCCATGGCCGCCGTAGTAATAGGGGCGGAATCCGCCGTAGAAGTAAAAGGACGGGTACGGATAGTAATAGGGATAACTGTTGTAGTAATACGTGGGCGGATAGACGTACGTCGTTGATGGATAGGCATACGTCTGTGACGCATCGGGATATGCCTGACCCGCGGGGGCGGTTCCATTGGCCGCATCGATAGGGGCTGGGGCCGGCGCACTCGATGCGTCAGGCGCGACAGCCGCTGTATTCGGACCATACGTCACCTGCGCGAGATTGCTCGGCGGCTGCGGAAGCGCCGCGTCCAATTGCGATCCCAAAGTATCTTCAATCTTGAACAGATCGGTCACCGCGCCGGTCACCTGCAAGGTCGCCAGCACGCGTCCTGATCCGACATCCAAAGCCTGTCCGGTCACGCGCAATTGATCGGCCGAAAGCTGATAGCTGCCAAACACCACGATCGACGCGCCGGCGCCTTGAGCTACTTTCACCGCATCAGGCGAATCCATATTGGCCAGCGGCTGATTGGCCGCGATTGCCTGAACGGTGGGATTGGCCGCGGTATCGGAGATCAGGTTTTCCTGAATCGCCGCGCCGACCCACGCGTGAGAACTGACATCGCCCATCTGCTTGAACGGAACGATCAGCACCTTCGCAAGCGGGGCCGACGGAAGAGTTGTCGGCTGAGCCACCGCCAAGGATCCCCCAAGGAAGATCACTGCCGCGAAGACCATCAACCTTTTCATAATTCGCTCCTGTAGCTTCCAATATTATACGCGAGCTATTAAGGAAGACCCCGCAGAACCCCGATTTATCCCTCTATTTCGTACGGAAAACCGACTATTTGACCAACCTGTGCCATAATGGGAGCCGTAATTCGCCTGTGCGATGCTTGCACGCTCAATCGGCGGTCCAGGAACCACCCGGCTCGCGGATGGCGATTCTGCTGCTGTCGTTTCCTGCGGCCGTCAAAATCCGCTCCAGCGGCTCGTGCATCGGCTCATGGCTCAATCGAAATGTGCTGTGATGCATCGGGAGCACAAAATCCGCGCGGGCGTGATTGGCCATCGTCCAGGCCTGCTCGGGGGTCGCATGTGCGTGGATGTATGGATCGTATGCTCCGATACCCATGATCGCCAGATCGACCCCGGCGATGTCTTTGAAAAATTCCTGATACGCGGTGTCTCCGCCGTAGATGACGCGGCTGCCGCTGGATTCCAAAAAATATGCGTTGTAACCGCGATGCTTGTCGAGAAAGGTGCGTGCTCCCCAATGTTGTACTTCTCGTGCGGTGATCGCCAGGCCGTTGAGTCGCGTCTGCTCCCCCCAGCGAAGTTCTCTGACGTCGCGGAAGCCCAGATCCCAAATGAGATCGCGTGTGTGGTGGGCGGTTATCACGGGCGTTTTCTTATCCAGGACCGCGAGGCTCTGACGATCGAGATGATCGAAATGCGCGTGGGAGATCATGACCAGATCGATCTTCGGAAGCTGGCGAGGTGCAACGGCGGCGGCGATATAACGTTGCGGACCGAGAGTCGTGAGAAACAAGCCCAATCCGACCCGATTGGCAAAGACCGGATCGGTCAGAACGGTCATTCCGCCAACGCGCAGCAGCACGGTGGCGTGGCCAATCCAAACGGCCGAGAGTTTACGATCTTCCCACCCCGCGAAATCCGGCGTGATCCTTGCCCGCGCGGGTGGGTTTAACTGATCCAGCCAGCGCATTCCTCCACGGCCGCGCCCCAGACCCGCCGCAAGTTTCAAGGCGATATCCTTTCGCTTCAAAAAATCCGTGGAGGTACGCCAGCTCACGACATTCGCTCCGCTCGACCAATTTCCACTACGACCGGAAAATGATCGCTGGCGAATTGCGCCAACCGATCCTGCTCGATTCGGGCCTCGGTCAGTTGGTCGGGAGTTATGCCGTGGGTGAAAATGTAATCCACGCGCTGGCCGGGATATTGCGTGGTGAAGCTTCCGATTTTGCCGGCGGCGGTTCCGTGAAGCGTCTGAAGGGAATCGATATATCCCGCATCCAGAAGCTTTTGAATCGCAGATCGGGGCAATTCTCCGCCGTTGGCGGCGATGTCTTCGCGCGTGCGCAGGCTTACATTTGTCAGGATCGATCGCCTGGACCGGCGAGTTTGCGTTGAAATCTCCGGCTAACAAATGCGGCCGATTCTCTTTTCGATGCGCAGAGAATATGTCCAAAATCTCGTCGATCTCGCGATTGCGCTTCGCTTCATCCTCCAGCCGCGCACGAGGATGCAAATGAACTGCGGCTAAAGTCCATTGCTTGCCCTGCGGCGTTTCAACAGTCGCCTCCAGCACGCAATCGCTGAACTCTTCCCGCAGGAGGGAATGATTCACGGATTCAAGAATCGGCCAGCGCGACAAAATCGCAGCCCCATGCCGGCGTCCCGTTGCCAGGATAAATTCCATTTTGAGCCGGCCCGCGATGCGTTCGACGACTGCCGCATTATCCGCTTCGACCAGCGCGACAAGATCCGGGCGCTGGGCCTCGATGACTTCAGCGAGCGGATCAGCCCGCCCTTCGCCACCGTCGAGGATGTTGTAGCTGACCAATCGCACGCTGGAGCAATGGTAGGCTGGGGGCGGGATTCTGTCATTCTCAATCAAGACGGATTGAACCGCCAAAGCGCCAAGACGCCAAGAAATTCCAGCGGAACATCAATTTCCAATGATTTGAATTTCTTGACGACTTGGCGCTTTGGCGGTTAATGATTTTTGATTTCAAACTGCCGGCTGCGTCACAGGCTGATCGCCCCTGGGCGCGAAAATCGCCCGCGGGCGAATGGAGCGAATCCGATCCGCCAGGGCCATCTGCTGCGCGAAGAGTTCGCGATTGACTGATGCCATCGCCCGATCATCTGCGCGAAAGATATCGCCCGTCAGTGTGCGGGCGATCGCGGATTCGACGTACTGTGACAGGGCTGATTCCTGCCAGAGCGGTTTCACAACCACGCTCACGCCCATTTCGCCGTAGCTGAGCAATCCCCACCTGGGAGATAAATCTTTTTTCTGCACGATTCCGGATGGAGCCAGGACATAATGCAGATTGGCCATTGGCTGCATCAGGCAGGAATCGAATTTTCCCAGTCCGACATTTCGCCGCAGCGTTCGTTTCCGTTTTCGTTTGCTGATGCGCCGCCGCTCCATGAGGCTGAATTCGAGTTGTCCGTCGTTGGAGAAATCGCGCAGGAAATCGCTGCGGGTCGCTTTGCATTCGATGAAGCAGACCTGCGGAAGCTCGCGGGGAATCGCGAGGTAATTCTGATAGGGCCGGAAAACGCCGGTCCCGACAGAATCGATGATGCCGAGCGGCGGAAGACGAACTTCGGCGGCGATGCAACGATAGCCCATGCGCAGCAGCCAGCGGCAGGCTTCCTTCTTTAACCTTTTGTGAAGGTCTGTTTCTCCGGGCATGTGGCACTCCTTTGCCGTGGGGCCGTTGATCTTCGTAATTTTCACCTTGTTTTTCGCTTGCGAACGCGCGGAAATCAAGCCATTGGCATAGCTTCGCTCGTTTTTGTCCACGAACGCGTCAAAGGATTACCGAGCCGCGACAAAATATTGCCTTTTATGGGTCCCGTGATATAAGGATAAACCAACCAAATTGCTTGAAATCGGATTATCTTCATGCCTGTTGCGAACGGCGTAAAAGATCCTGTTTCAAGCATCACTTCAAATGCCGTGTTCTTAAAACCTTTGGAGGTGAGTCATGCGAAATCTGATCGCGATGCGTGTTGTTTCCTGCGGGGCGGTGTTGGTGCTTGGTTTTTTGCTCGGTCCGGCATGTCAGGCTGACCCAGTCCAGGAAATTTACACCTACGACGCCGACGGCAACGTCATTCAGACCATTGACCCGATCGGAATGGTGACGACCGCGACGTATGACGGTAATGAGTTAGTCCTCACAACGGTTGATGCGTCGAGCCACAGTTCCATCACATATTACGATGGGGATGGCAACGTCATTTCAACCGAACATCCGGCTGGAAAATTGACTTACTCAACTTACGACGCCGACGGCAGTCTTCTGTACGAAACCGATTCCTCCACCAATACGATCCATGCTTATGACGGCGATGGGAACGTGGTTCAAAGCATTGACCCGCCCGGATCGGTGACGGCAACCACGTATGATGAGGCTGGCAATGAGTTGGTCGTCAGCACGGTTGACGCGCTCGGCCACAGCACCGTCACGTATTACGACCCGTCGGGCAACGTCGTTACATCAACGGAACCGGCGGGTAGAGTTTCCTATTCCACCTATGACGAAGACGGCAATCTACTTTACGAAACCGATTCCATTAGCAATACGATCACGGCTTACGATGGCGACGGCAACGTGGTGCAAACCATTGATCCGCTCGGAAAGGTGACGAGCACAACGTACGATGATAATGGAAATGAGTTAATAGTCGCCGAAGTGAGCGACGCCGGCCAGAGCAGCCTTACTTACTACGATGCCGAGGGCAACGTCGTTGAGACCGTGGATGTGCCCGGGACGGTCAGCTACACCACTTATGATGAGGTTGGTAACGTGGTTTCGACAACCACAACGCTTCCTGAACCCTCTGTGGCGTTGCTGGCAGCGGCCGGACTGATTGCCGCTTGGCGCCGGCCACGACGGAAACTTCAGGCTGCGGGTTTAAACTAGCTGGATCCTGATTTTTCGGGAGAGGCACAATACGTTTTCCACATCGTTCGATATGCCGATTCGACGCTTCGCGCAAATTTTGGGGCGTCCATCAGCGGCGAGCGCTTCATTCTTTCTCGCAAGGTTTTTCGCAAATTGTTCAATCGTTCCAGATCACCGGCGAGGTCCACGGCAATTCTTACGAATTGGTCGTCGCTTTGGGCTGCCAGTTCTTTCAGATCGAGATTGCACAACTGGCTCCATCCGGCCCGGCCTACCACCGTGCTCCCAATGCGGCTGACGACCGGGACGCCCATCCAGAATGAATCCAGGCTCGTCGTGTGGCCGTTGTATGGCAACGTGTCGAGGCCGATGTCGATCCGGCGATAGACTTTCAGATAATCGGGCCGGGCCTGGAATTCCACGAAATCCAGGCGATCGGCTTCAATTCCCTTGCTCTGAAAAAAATCCTGAATGGTTTGCCTATGCTGGCCAGGCACCGCCAGCAAAAGGAATCTGGAACCCTTCACCGCCTGCAAGACCCGCGCCCACAACTCAAGCGTGCGCGGCGACGCTTTGCAGAAATTGTTCAGACATCCGAATGTAATATGACCGTCGCGCAGAGCGGGCAATTCGCCGATCTCAGTCTCTTCGCTAAGCGGATCGTAGCACCAGAAGGTATCGGGCAAGCGAACTGATATTTCGCAATAGTCATGATCGTGCATTCCCGGCGGATCGAGGAATGGATCGGTGAGGCGGTAATCCATCGTTGAGAGGCCGGTCGTTCCCGGATAGGCGAGCCAAGCCACCTGAATTGGCGCGGGCTTTCGTGCGAAGACCAGCGAGCGGCCGAGGGACATGTGCATCGTCAGATCGACAAGAATATCGATGCGATCTTCGCGGATTTGCTGTGCCACTTCCGCATCCGTCATTCCGACGATCGAACGCCAGCCGTCGCACAGACTGCGAATTCGCTCGGTTCTCTCGTCCGGCCGGCTGACGTGCGGCGTAGCAGAAAATCTCGAAAGCGTTGCGATCGTGATTCAACAGCAGCGGAATGGTGAAAAGCGACTGACAATGCTCGCGGAAATCGGCGCCGACGTAGCCTATCCGCAGGCGGCGATCCGGCGCCGGATCATTCTCATGCGGCCTGATCTCCTGCTTGAGCGGCTGGGCGTGCAGCACATTCCATCGCAGCGCTTCGCGCAGGATCGCCGCTGAGTCGTAATCCGGATGATATTGAACCGCGAAGACGAGATTGCTGTGGGAGGTGTGATCATTCGGCTTCACTTCCACGGCCCGCCGGTAACATTCGATCGCTTCATCCAACCGGCCGGCGTCTTTGAAGCTGTTGCCGAGGTTGCAGTGGGCGGGATGAAAATCCGGCTGCATTTTGATGGCTTGCTGTAACGCTACGATGGATTCATCCAGTTTGCCGACTCTTCGCAGCGCGCCGCCGAGGTTGTTGTATGCGACGACAAAATCAGGTTTGAGGTTAAGTGCCGCGACGTAGGCTTCGGCGGCCCCTTTGTAATCACCGAGCAGTTGCAGCGCGTTGCCCATATTGTTGTGGACGTCAACCACGTTGGGGTCGATCGCGATGGCCCGGCGAAACATTTCGACAGCCTCAGCATATTTTCCCCGGCCCTGGAGCGCGTTGCCGAGGTTGTACGCCGCCTGGGCAAAATCGGGATTCAGATCGAGCGCGTGTCGCAGCACTTCAATCGCTTCATCGTAGCGTTTCAGGGCATGCAGAGCATTGCCCAGATTGTTGCAGATCGGCGCATTATCCGGGTTGATCTTCAGGCCGTGACGAAACATCGCAATGGCTTCGTCGGTGCGATTCAGGTTCAGGAGGGCGCCGCCAAGATTTCCAATCGCTTCGATATACTCCGGCTGAAGATCGACGGCGCGGCGATAGGAATTTGCCGCCTCCTCAACTTTCCCGAGAGCGAACAGGACATTTCCAAGATTGTTATGCGCGGGCACAAAATCCGGGCGAATTTGGAGCAATCGGCGATAGACCACGATCGCTTCTTCCCGTCGCTGCGCCGCGTGAAGCGCGAGGCCCAGACCAAAGAGGGAATCCACTAAATCAGGGCGCAATTGCAGCGATCGCTGGAATGCCGCGATTGCATCGTTGGTGCGATTCGCGCTGGAAAAAGCCTGCCCCAGGCTGGCATAGATAATCGCGCTGTGCGGCCGAAGTTTCGCGGCATGTCCGATCAATTCAACCGCGGCCTGATGGTTTTGCGATTGGATCGCCAGGATTCCGAGCCGATGGAGGGCATCGGCATTTTCCGGCTCAGCGCTCAGGATTTCTCGGTACAACCCCTCGGCGTCAGTCAGCCGCCCGGCTTTGTGATGTTCGGTCGCCAGTTCCAGAGTCCGTTCTGTTGGCATGACCTAAGGGTACAAGTTGAATGTGGCAAGCTGCAAGCGAAAGTGCCTATTCATTTCATGAGGTAAGAATTTTCCCTATATCAGATTGCGCGAAAATCCGACCCCAAAATGCATCGTTTTGCCATTGGTTGGGTCCCGGGCCGATGCCAGAATGTCGATCAAAGAATTTAACGGGAGATGATTTATATGGGAATCTCACAATCACAGACGTTCCTTCCGCGGCGAAACCGCCGGTGCGCTTCGTATGACATCGTTCTGGCTGTTCTCTTATTGTGCATTGGGCTGGTCGATAGCGCTCATGCCCAGTTGTTTTTGACAAACTATAATGCCGGAACCATTGGCGAATACGCGACCTCGGGGGCGGTTGTGAATAAGTCTCTCGTTCAGGGATTGTCACAGCCTTGGGGGCTCGCCGTGGAAGGCGACGACATCTTCGTCGCGTTCCCTTCGCTCGGCACAGTCGGCGAATACTCGACCTCGGGCGCAGCGATAAATGCCTCCCTCATTTCGGGATTGGCCGGGCCTATTGGCTTGGCGGTGGAAGGGAATGATCTTTTCGTAGCGAACTATGGAAGCGGAATCATCGGCGAATATACGACTTCCGGCGCCGTAATAAACGCATCGCTTATTTCGACCAGAGTTACGGGTAAATCTCCTGGACCAACCGCCCTCGCGGCGCAGGGAACAAATTTGTTCGTGACATTTAGTCAGCTGCCGTTTCCGACTCCTCCAGGAATGGTTGGCGAATATACGACTTCCGGTGGCACGGAAAACGCCTCGCTTATTTCAGGATTGGAGGGGCCACAGGCAATAGCCGTGGAAGGAAATGACCTGTTCGTGGCGAATACTTTCAGCGAAACGGTCAGCGAATATACAACGTCGGGCAACACTGTGAATGCAGCACTCATTTCGGGGTTTGACGTACCTATCGCCTTGGCGGTCAATGGGAACGATCTGTTTGTGGTGAATGGCCCGGGGGGAATCAGTACCGTCGGCGAATATACGACCTCGGGCGATACAGTTAACTCTGCGCTGATTTCAGGATTGGGCCCAGTCTACGGAATTGCCGTGGTGCCAGAGCCGGGAACGCCTGGATTGCTCGCTGTGGCGGCCAGCGGACTCCTTCTGCGGCGTCGCAATAGTGCGGTGATGATTTGCTAATCACCCCTCTTCCTTTTCACTCAATCGCGCCAGGACGCTGAAATCCTCCAGCGTCGTCGTGTCCCCTTTGACTTCCCCGCCGGCGGCGATTTCCTTCAGCAGCCGCCGCATGATCTTGCCGCTGCGGGTTTTGGGCAGCGCATCGGTGAAGCGAATCTGATCCGGCTTGGCGAGGCTGCCGATCTGCTTGGCGACCGCGTGCGATCAGTTCCTTTTTCAGCTCTTCGCTGGGCTTGCGACTCGGCTGCGAGCGTGACGAACGCGGCGATGCCCTGCCCCTTCATCTCGTGCGGCATGCCGACGACCGCGGCCTCGGCGACCGCTGCGTGGGACGACCAGGGCGCTTTCGATTTCCGCCGTGCCCAGGCGATGGCCGGAGACGTTGATCACATCATCCACGCGGCCCATGATCCAGAAATATCCGTCGGCGTCGCGGCGGGCGCCGTCGCCGGTGAAATAGAATGCCGGGGACTCGGTCCAATATTGCCTGACGTAGCGATCGGGATCGTTGAAGATGCCGCGCAGCATCGACGGCCAGGGCTTGCGAATGACCAGCAGCCCGCCCTGGTTGGCGGCCGAGTTCCTTGCCGTCGCGATCGACGATGGCGGCATCGACGCCGAAGAACGGCAGCGTCGCGGTGCCGGGTTTGGTGGGCGTTACGCCGGGCAGCGGCGTGATCATGATCGCGCCGGTTTCGGTCTGCCACCAGGTATCGACGATCGGGCATTTGCCGTGGCCGATGACCTCGTGATACCACATCCACGCTTCGGGATTGATCGGCTCGCCGACGGTGCCGAGCAGGCGCAGCGATGAGAGATCGTGCTTATCGACCAGTTCGCCGGCCGGCTCGCATGAAAGCGCGGATGGCGGTGGGCGCGGTGTAGAAAACGCGTCACCTTGTGCCGCTCGATCATCGCCCAGAACCGGCGAGAAATCGGGGAAATTCGGCGCACCTTCGTACATCAGCGTCGTCGCGCCGTTGGCCAGCGGGCCGTAGACGACGTAGCTGTGGCCGGTGATCCAGCCGACGTCGGCGGTGCACCAGTAGATGTCGTCTTCGTGCAGATCGAAGACATATTTGGTGGTGATGTACGTGCCGACCAGGTAGCCGCCGGTGGTGTGGATGATTCCCTTGGGCTTGCCGGTGGATCCGCTGGTGTAGAGGACGAAGAGCGGGTCCTCGGCGTCCATCGGCTCGGCGGGGCAATCGGCGGATTGGCCGGCGATCACATCGCTCCACCAGACATCGCGGCCTTCGATCCAATTCGATCGTCTCGCCGGTGTGCTTGAAGCACGATGACTTTTTTCAGCAGCGATCGGTTTTCTTCAGCGGCTTCATCCACGTTGTCCTTCAGCGGCACGACCTGCCCGCGGCGACAGCCGCCGTCGGCGGTGATGATGATCTCGCTCTTGGCATCCTCGACGCGATCGGCGATCGCCTGGCTGGAGAACCCGCCGAAGATCACCGAGTGCGGCGCGCCGAGCCGCGCGCAGGCCAGCATCGCGACGGCCGCCTCGGGGACCATCGGCATGTAGATCGTGACGCGGTCGCCCTTCTTCACGCCGAGCTTCTTCAGGCCGTTGGCGAATCGGCAGACTTCATCGCGCAGTTGGCGAAGGTGATCCGCCGAACTTCGCCGCCCTTGCCGGCGGCGATTTCCGGCTCGCCTTCCCAGAGGATCGCGGTCTTGTCGCCGCGGCCCGGTCGATCTGATGATCGAGGCAGTTGTACGCGACGTTGATCTTGCCGCCGACGAACCATTTGGCGTTGGGAAGCTTCCACTCCAGCACCTGGTCCCATTTCTTGAACCAGTGCAGTTCGCCGGCGATCTTGCCCCAGAATTCGTCCGGCTGATCGATCGACTCGCGGTACATCTGGTCGTACTGCTGCGCGCGATTTGATCCATGCCTTGGCGGAGAATCCGCCGATGGCGGGGAAAAGACGCGATTTTCCTGCGGGCGATTCGATGGATTCGATCGGACATTGGTTTGGACACCCTCGAAGTCGCCCGACTGACGAACCGGACGTGACCGTTATGATTTCTTCGACGCGAAATCCTTCATGAACTGCGCCAACGCCTGGCAGCCTTCCACCGGCATCGCGTTGTAAATGCTGCGCGGATTCCGCCGACGGTGCGATAGCCCTTTCAGTCCGACCATTCCGTTCTTGGCCGCCGTTTTGACGAATTCATCCGTCAGTTCTTCGCTCGGAAGCCGATACGTCAGGTTCATGTGTGAACGCTGCTCCTTGTTGGAGACGGTGCCTTTATAGAATCCATTGCTGGCGTCGATGACGCCGTAGATCAGCCCGGCCTTGGTCGCGTTGCGTTTCTCCATCGCGGCCAGTCCGCCCTGGGCTTCCAGCCAGCGGAAAATCTCCAGCAGGATATAAACGCCGAACGTTGGCGGCGTGTTGATCATCGACTTGTTCTCCGCCTGATCCTTAAAGCTCCAGAGCTTGCTCGAGGACTTTCTTCTGCTTCGGATACATGTCCTTGCGCACGATCACCAGCACGACGCCGGACGGGCCGAGATTTTTCTGTGCTCCGCCGTAGACCAGCGCGCAATCCTTGACCGGATGCGGCCGGGACATGAATTCGCTGCTGGCATCGACGATCAGATTCGGATGCTTCGGCCAGGTCGGCAGGCGATGGCCATGCACGGTTTCGTTGGTGCAGACGTGGAAATAGTCCGCATCGGCGGACATCTTCCATTCGCCGGAAGCCGGTGAATGATCGAAATTGCTCGCCTCGCTGCTGGCGACGACGTTGATCTTGCCGACTTCCTTGCCGAACGACTGCGGCCTTTTTGCTCCACTCGCCGCTGACGAGATAATCCGCGCTGGTGTGCAGGAAATTCATCGGGATGAGCGTGAACAGCTGCGTTGCGCCGCCCTGGAGGAAGATCACATCGTGCGTGTCGCCCAAGCCGAGGAGCTGTTTGCAGCGCGTGATCGCCTCGTCGTTGACGGCTTCAAATTCCTTGCCGCGATGGCTGACTTCGGCGATGCCAAATCCTTTGCCCTGATAATCCAGCAGCGCGGCGGCGGATTTCTCCAGAACCTCGGTTGGCAACATCGCCGGACCGGCACTGAAATTAAAAATCCGATGAGACATATTTTATTTCCTTGAAATAAAGATTGCTTAAATAAAGTCAGGCCTCTTCCCATTGCCGCCGGATGAATGCGACGACTCGCTTTCCGACGGTTTGAAAATCGTCGAAACCCAGCGCTTCGACGCAGATCGCGCCCTGATAGTTCGCCCGCTTGAGCACGCGGAAAAAGGGACGGTAATCGGCCGTCCCGCTTTCGCCCGGCGGAACGCGGCCGTCCTTGTCAGCCAGGTGAACGTGGCGAATCCAGGGCATCGCCGCCACCAGGTTTTCCAGCGGCTCATTCTCCAGCCAAAAATGATAGCTGTCCACAAGGCATTGAAAATTCGGATGATCGACAGCCTTCACATATTCCATCGCTTCGGCAACGGTGTTGATGATATTGCATTCACCGCGATTCAGCGGCTCGGCCACCAGCGTAATGCCGGCGCTGGCGCATCCTTTTGCGGCCATTTTGCAGAAGGCGACGATCTGATCTCGGGCGAGCTTGCGATCGAATCCCTCCGGCACTTTCCGCGCCGCCCCGCTGCCGAAAACCAGCACCTTTATGCCCGCTCGCTTGGCGCGGGAGACGACAATGCCGATGTAACGGCGGAGGCGCTCAAAATCCACGGTCTCGCCGACAATTTTCAGATCGCCCGGAACCAATGAATTCGCGGCCAGCACCGGCAGAGCTGATTCTTTCGTCCTCTTCAGCCCGTCCCATGCAGCGTCGTCGGTCAAGCCCTGAAGAAATGTCTGAACATTCTCCTCGACGAAATCCGCCCCGGCCTCGCGCAATTCGAAGGCGCGTTCAATTTTGGCACAGATTCCGAGGCGCATGGGCGGATTCTAGGGTGGGGAACGTAGATTGGGAATAGTAAGCGAATGCCAGGTGCCGATTGCCAAATGCCGATTGGAATCGGCCCCTTCATTCGGCATTTGGCAATTGGCAATGGGCATTTCCGCCTCATTCCCTCACGGCAATTCCATCGGCGGTTACCAGCAAAATCCTGTCGGTCACCTGGTGCGGCATCTGCGCGAAATCCTTGTGAACCTGCGGGCGAAGCCGCTTCACCGTCGGCTCATCGTTCCGGAAGCAGAGCAGGATGTCGCGATTGGGTATCGCGGCGGCGAATGGGCTGCCCAGGTGCTCGCGCAGCTTGCCATGCAGATCGGGCAGGAGCACCCGGCTGGCGTCGTAGCCGTCCATCGTCTGGAACAGGATCAGTTCGATATCCCCCTCTTCATCTTGTGCGGCATGCGCATTGATCGCCTGGCTGCGCAGCGTGAGATTTTCCAGCGCGGCTTCATGCAGATCATCGACCGAGATTTTCCATTTCTTCAGGCGTTTGTGGGTGACGTGAGAAATCGTCCGGTCGTTGTCGATGCCGTAGGCGACGGATAAGCCATCCACCAGCGGCTGCATCACGGAGATGTGATGCGGATCGGCGCTTTCGGGGACGACCATAGGCAACACGCGTGGCCGCAGTTCTTCAAAGGTTCCATCCAGGTCGGGAGTCCCCTCGGCTGCCCGCAGCAGTTCGACGATCCAGCGCTCGACATGCCGGCGCGTGGATTCGGGACGAAGAACCGACATCCGGTAGAGATTTTCCAGCGAGGCGACATGGCCATTGACGCGCATGGAGAATGGTTCCTCCGCGCGGAAATCTTCACCAGGGGAAATTTCTCGCCGACCACTTTCAAAACTTCGTTGACGAACTGCTCCCGCGTGGGTGCACTCATGCTTAATAATATACCAGCGCGCGGGTGTTTGTCCGGAATAGAGAATCGGCCCGCGAAATTTGGGGCGATTTAGATTTTTATTTTTTGAGGAAAAACTGAGTTCTTAACGGTTGCTCATTATCCTTCGCCGCCGCCCAGTTCGCGGCGCTGGAAGCTCCACATTCCGACGCAAAGGACGAATGTGCTGTAAGCAACCGCATAGATCGCGGCAACACCCACATATTGCCAGATCGGTCCCAGCGGAATGGCCTGTGTATCAGCGGCGAAACTTCCGATCTTGATCGTTGATAAAACGGTCACGTCCTTCAAATCAAACGTCGCCAGGTAGGGAAGAACCAGGGCCACGACCCGGCCGATGCCGCGCACGATTTCCGATTTGTCGCTCAGAGGGCCCCCAGCGATTGGCAGTAAAAATCGCGTCAGATTGCCGGCCAGATAGAGGATGATTACCGACGGCAAATTCACTACGAGCGAGAACCGGGTTGATAGAGCCACTCCCACCGCTGCCAACACGCTGATCTGCAGCCAGGTCAGCACCAGTTGCGGAATTAGACCGGAAATATGCATGAGGCGATAATCCAGGATTTGCCTGGCTGACGACGTCGTTCAGCGAACTGGCATTCAGGAGATAATCGGTGGGGATTCTCAGCCAGGTGCCGAAGATGACGACCGCGCCAAGAATTGCGACGCCCATCGCGGCGGCCAGTGATGATCCCGAGGTATTTGCCGATCATTACTTCCCAGCGGCGAACGGGTTTGCTCATCAGCGTGAGCATGGTTCGGTCTTCGATTTCTTCATAGATCGATTTGCTGGTCGCGAAGAGGGTCGCCAGCAGGACCAGCAGAAGAATCACGTCGAGGGCGACAGATTTGAACATCTTGGTGTCTTCGCCGAGCGTGAAGAACGGAAGCAGGCCGAAGATGATCAGAATGGCCGCGCCGACGGTGATGAGCAGCGAATAGATCGGCTGCAAAACCGTTTCCAGGAACGTATATCGAAGGATGACCAGCGTTCGGTACACTGAGATATGTTTAATGCCGAATGGCGAAGTAATCAAATTCCCCGGTAGCGTTGGCTTGCGTCTGATCGACCCCCCGGATGTAGCCGTCCATTTTCCTGTTCAGGTCTTCCAGCAGGCTGTCCATCTCGCAATCCGGCCCTTCCATGACCAATTCGACGCGACCATCAGGCAAATTTCGGACGTAGCCCCCCACGTCGTACTGCATCGCTAAGTTTGTAACTGTGTACCGAAACCCCACCCCCTGAACCCGCCCGCTGAATCGACATTCACGGCGATGTTTTGGGTGGGTCGACTGAGCCATAGCGCAAATATAACGCGAACCCCTTCAGTCACCAATATATATTTTATCGACAAACAATCATTGCATCTGAAATTGCTCCTTCATCTCCTCATATGCCACTGTATGCATGAATTCCTTATACCCCACCTCGGTGACGGACAAATCCTCGCCGAGGTAATGTTCCAGAAGAGGGATGACGCCAGCGGGATTCCAGCCCAAATACCGGACTCTGAGCGATCCCGTCGGGTCATAGACAGTGCCGGCGGCTGTATCGGCCAGCAGTCTCTGCAGCGCGGGGCGGTATTTTCCGTTCTCTCCCTCCCTCAAAAATCGGGCGAAAGCCCAATCTTGGGCGTACCAGGCCTGTATCCGCACGTCCGACCGCCCCACCACCTGGCCCGCGTGTAGGGTGACGAGTTCCTTCAGCGGGAACATTTCCCCCTCATCCTCCGCCTTTCGTAAGGAGAGTTCGCGGGCTGGATTCAACGATAGATTGAACTTAGGAAGATCATTGTCCCACTCCACGTTTTCAAACATGCAGGCCATCCCCTCTTCGAGGAACGGCGGCAAGCGCCCCTTAAAATGCCGGGCGACAAACTGGTGCCATCCCTCGTGGGCGGCGACGGAATAGGTCCCGATGTCACCGATAAAATAGGCGACGTACCAGTCGTGGATCGTGTAGCCGCCCCGGCTGATCTGGAGATAAATGCTGGCATCGCGGCCGGTGTGAAGCCGGGTGAAATCCATCCACTCCGGGCGAGTGTTGAAAAGATAGCATTGCATCGGGTGATCGGTCGGCGGCACGGACGGCGCCAGAGTTTTATAGACGCCGTACGCACCTTCCATCAGTTGGCCGACGCGGTTGAGCAGATCGGGCCTGTCCTGGATCGTCGAATAAATGGAGTAATGCTCCGTCCGAATCATTTCGGCCTTACCGGGATCGGACGGCGCCGCATCACTCACGCTCACCGGGGCCAGCACCTTCGGCCCGGTCCATTGGTCGCCGGATGAGGCATTCTGTCCGGCGCAGGCAGCCAGCGTGAGGCAAGCCGCGAGCCAAAAACATCGTCTGAAATCGAGCACATCCACCTTTCAGTTGAGGGGACTATCATGAACATACGCGCGGGGGCCGCAATAGTCGCGATTTCTCTGCTTCGCTCGCAACGGACCCGTGATATACTGACTGCCGGGCCGATTCAAAAACAGGAAAGGACTATTTTAATGTCAACCGAAAAGCCTCTCACCCGCAAAGCCTTGATTGAATTGCTCAATGAGGATTTGGCTCGCGAATTTCAGGCGATCATCGCCTACGTGAATTACAGCCAGGTTCTCAAAGGGGCGGCGTACATGGATATCGCCAAGGAACTTGAAAAGCACGCCGGCGAGGAACTTGAGCACGCGATCAAGATTTGCAAACAGATTGACTATCTCGGCGGAGCGCCGACCGTCACTCCGAAGCTGGTCAAGACCTCGGAAAAAGCGGAAGAAATGCTCCGTTTCGATCTGGAAAACGAGCGGGTGACGATCGTGAACTATCGCGAGCGAATTCGCCAGGCGGACGCGATGGGTGAGTTTGCCATCAGCGAGACGCTTCGCGAGATCATCGTGCAGGAGCAGGATCATCTGACGGATCTGGCGGATGCGCTTGGAATCGACGCGCCGGATCCGAGCAAGCCGGCGAAATAATTCGGGTTCATAAGACAGCCGCAAGTAGCTCGGCGAGCACTTTTTTTGAATCGAAATGGTTTTCAGCGATTTTCCGCGCCGCCGCGGCATGGCTCGGATAGTCTCCCGCAATCTTGTTCAGGGCATTCGCGGCTTCGTTCATCGTGCTGAATGAGAAGAGCCCCTCACCTGTTGGCAACCATCGGTTGAAGCCGCTGGCCTGCGCCACCACCGGGCGGCCACTGGCCAAATACGCGCTGCTGCGGTCGCTGAACCAGCCGCTGGGCAGGCCGGTGTAAATTTCCTTGGCCACGGTGAATTCGCCGGCGCTGTCTCGAATGAAATCACCGAAGGCTTCACAACTCAGCGTTGATTTCTCGGCATCCACAAGATTCCAGCCGTGATCGGAAAACTCGCTCGCGGTTGCCGGCGGCATTGCCTGCATCCCCATCGACATCTTCCACGGAACCCGACGCGGCAGGTCCAGCATCTTCATCCACTCCACGCCTTTACTGCTTAAATACCTCCGGCCGTCGTATTCCAAGTGACGGTCGGTCGTGTGCTCCCATTTGCCGATGGTGGTGAATGCTTTGCTTTGGGTCGCCGTCATTGGCCAATGCCGCAGAGCGATCGGTTGATTCGTTCCGATCCAATTGAAGCCGTGCGTCGGCAATGTGGAATCGGGCGTTCCGATCAATCGCCCGAACGTCGCGGTGGCATTGAATTGCCGGTAATAGCCCAAAAGTTCGGCATCGTGCGTCATCCGAAGCTGGGTGAACACCGGATCGGTATCGATCACCGCCGTGCGGCGCGGACGGGGACGATCTTCGCGCATCGGCGTGACGCCGCTCACGCAGAGCAGCAAATCAGCCCGCTTCAATAGATCATTCAGTTCTGACTTGCTCAGACCGTAATGGGCATCCTCGAACTGTGAGTAATAGCAATATCGCTTAGGCAAACCGTAATGGGAGAACGTCCGCTCCAGATATTCCCGGCCATACGTTGAGTCAGCCGAGGATTGCCACGTGACCGGGTTGTACGGATAGGAATAGGAACCACTGTCTTCGAGAAACCAAACCTCGTGACCAAGCTCGTGCAAGCCGAGCAGATAATTCAGGTGATGCCAGGTCATTCCGCCGAGGGGATAGGCGACGATATATCCGCCGACGACGATGGTGAGGGGCTGCGGCATAATTCAATTTAGCCACAGATAAAAATCAGATGCACACAGATAAAGGCAATCCTGTTTTCATCTGTGTGCATCTGATTTTTCATCTGTGGCCATATTCTCTTTGAAGATGGATTCAATCATCTGGGGCAACACACGATCCGGCGCGAGATATTCCCGAGCGATCTCATACGCGGCATTCCGCTGGCTGACTGGATCGGCCATCACAGTTTCTATGCCAGCAATCGCTTCCTCCATCGTGCTGAATGGAATTACGCCGCGTCCGCCGGGGACAAACCGGCTCCATCCCGTCTCCTGCACCACCGCCGGTCTTCCCGCCGCCAGATAGCAGGCTGTCCGGCAACTGAACCAGCCCGTGCGCATCGCGACATAAACATTTTTAGCCACCGACCATTCGCCGGCGCTGCTCGCGATGAACTGCTGATAACTCTCCGGCGTCAGCGTTTGCTCCTGCGCTTCAACCACCTGCCAGCCGGCTTTTTTTAATTGCGGAAGCGGAGCTTTGAGCCCGTTGAGCGCCAGTTCCAGCGGCGTTTTAATCCGATTCGGCAAATCGAGAAACTTCTCAAATTCCGCCGCCTTGGCGAAATATTCCACGCCCTGATAGGTCAGCGGACCTCTGAACCAGTCCCAGGTCATTACGGTCGTCAACGGCGCATCCGCGGGCGGCGGTGAATCACGCACCGCGCTCCACTGCGGCAGCGTCACCACGCAACGCGTCGGCTGCCAGTCGAATTTCAATCGCGGAACCCGGCAATCCGTCCCATAGATGTTTTCCGCGTAGGTCAAATGCCGGTCGTGATCGGCAACGAGCTGCGCACCACCGCTCGGCATTTTGAGACCAGGCAAATTTCTCACTGAGCATGATCTGGTTGTAGCCGGGGTCCGTATCCATGAAGACTTTGACACATTTGGGTCCGAGTTCCTCCGGCATGAAACAGGCGCCGCTGACATTCAGGAAAATATCCGCGTCTGCGCTACCTCGCGAAATTCTTCCTGCGACATCCCAAAATGCTTTTCATGGCAAAGAACGTAATGCCATTTCTTTTCCAGATGCGGCGCATGCGCGCGGAAGAAATTCTGGAAGAATTCCACCGTGTAAGTGGGATCGTCAGTCGCGTATTGCAGCTTTGGATGGAACGGCCAGACCCAGGTGTCCTCGTGGTAATAAACGTCGTGTCCGAGTTGATCGAGGCCCAGAACGTAATGGAAGTAATCCCACGCCACGCCGCCGAGGGGGAACTGGCCTACAAGTCCGCCAACGATAATGCGAAGTTTCTGATTCGGCCGGATCATCAGCAGACAATCATAGCAGCGATAGCGGCATATCGGCGAAACCGGGCCGACCCTCTTTCACGCCGCGGCGTGCTCGCTGATTCGCCCCTGCGAATCGACCTGATCGAACTTCACCGCCACGCGCTTGCTGACGCCCTGCTCCTGCATCGTCACGCCGTACAGCACGTCGGCGATCTGCATCGTCCGCTTGCTGTGGGTGATGACGATGAACTGGCTCTGCTCCAGGAATTCCTGCACGATCAGGTTGAACCGCTGGTTGTTGGCTTCGTCCAGGGCGGCATCCACTTCGTCGAGAATGCAGAAGGGGCTGGGCTTGGCTTTGAAGATGCTCATCAGCAGGGCGACGCAGGTCATCGTCTTTTCGCCGCCGGAAAGCTGGCTGATGCTCACCGGCTGCTTGCCGGGCGGACGGGCGATGATTTCGATGCCGGCGTCCAGGATATCCACCTTGATCTTCTGCGGCGGAATCGGCTGGCCGGCATCGTCGAGCTGCATCGGCGCGTTTTCGGCGGATCGAGTTCGGTTTCGAGATAGATGTCGGCCTTGCCGCCGCCGAAGAGCTTGCGGAACATTCCCTGGAAATGCTCGCGGACGGCGTTGAAGGTCTGCTCGAAGCGAACGCCGCTTTCGACGTTGATCTCGTCGATCAGTTGCTTCGAGCTGCTTCTTGGATGCGGTCAGATCGGTCACCTGCGTCGCCAGGAACTGCTCGGCGTTTCTCCAGTTCATCCTGCTCGCCGATGGCATCGACGTTGACGTTGCCCAGCGCTGGATCTTGTCGCGCAGCTCCTTGATCTCCTCGGCGACCGCGTCCCAATCCATCTCGGCCGGCTCGTACTGCCTTGCCGTCGGCGGTCGAATTCCGCGTACTCGGCCGGCAGATCGAGTTGCAGATTCTTCCATCGTGCGCTGGACGAGCGTTTCGAGCCGCACGCGCACTTCGCCGGACTTCAATTCGCAGATCGTGCAGCTCCTGCTCGATCTCTCGCGTGCGTTCGCGCGAGCTGTTCGACCTGGCCGGTCAATTCGCTGACGAAGCTTGGCCGCCTCGGCGATCTGATCGGCAAGGCTGGCCGATTTGCTCTTCATCCGCAGCCACGTCTGCCGACGAGCGTCTCTTCGTCATGCGCGGCGGCCTGCCGTTCGCGTTCGTACTTCGCGCGCGGCGCGACGTCGTTGCCGATGCGGCTCGTGATCACGCGTCGATCTGCTGGCCGAGTTCCGCCTGGGCGGCCGTCTGCCGCTGCACCGGCTGCTGCGCAGGCAAGCTGCTTTTCCTGAACCTGGCCGAGCTGCACGCGGAGGCGGTCAGTTGCTCGCCAAGCTCTGCGAAGCTCCTCGGCAAGTCGTGTCTGCTCGGCGGTCAGCGTCTTCCACCGACGCTGCTGGCCGACGCCTGGTCGGCTTCCAGTTCGCTTGTGCTGTTCGGCGAGCGAATTCTGCTCTCGGCTTCCAGCCTCTGCCATCTGCTCGGTCAGCGACTGCCAAGTTCGCGATCCAGCACCGGCTGCTCGCGCCGCAGGGCGTTTTGCCGATCGCGTTCTGCGCCAGCCGGCTGGTCAGTTCCACCTTGGCGGTGTTGGACTGATAGACCGCGTTGCGCAGGAGGCGATTTCTTCTTCCAGCGCCTGGGCCTGCGGTGTTGCCCTCGGCGAGCTCGCGGCCGAGCTGCTCGATGCGCTGATCGACTTCGGCGATCTGCTGGCCGAGCGCTTCCAGTTCCGACCGCCGCGAGAGCAATCCCATCGCGGCCGTCAGCGGGCCGGCACGGAGAGTGCCATCGGCTTCCAGCACCTCGCCGGCCGTCGTCACATAGCGATAGCCGCGTCGGACCGATTCGCATGCAAGTCCGCGCGCGGCGGCCAGATCATCCACGACGATCGTTCGGCCCAGCAGATGCCGGGCGATCGGCCGCATCGTCCGGCTCGAACCGCACCAGATCGATCGCCAGGCGAATGCGACTGCGGATGCGGTTCCAGTCGTAAGTCTTCGATCTGGCGCCGCTGCAGCCGATCGGTGCACAGAATATTCACGCGGCCTTCCAGATCGTCCAGCGCTTCGCGGGCGGCGTCGGCGGCGGCCGAGTCGTGCGTCACCAGCCATTGATCGCGGCCATCCAGGGCCGCTTCGATCACGTGGGCATGCTCGACATCCACGCGAAGCACATCGGCGACCAAGCCGCGGATGAACGGAAATTTTGTTTCGCGCTGGCGCAGAACGGATTTCACGCCTTCGCTGACGCCTTCGCGCTTGGCTTCGAGATCCTTCAGCAATTTCTGGCGGGAGATCAGGCCGGAGCGATGTTCCTTGGCCGCGCCAAGCTGCTCGCCGATCTGCGCGATCTGCTTGCCGAGCGCCGCGGCTGCGGCTCGCTGGCTTCCAGCTCGCGCCTGCTGCTCGGCGATTGTGGTCGTGATCTGCCTCGCAGCTTTGCCTGCCAGTTCCGCGCTCGGCCGCTTCCAGCGCTTCCAGTTCACGATCGACGATCTGCTGCGCCGCTCGGCCGAGCGCGGTCCTGCTGCGCGGCGATGTTTTTCCGCTCGATCTCGATCGCCCCGAGCCGGCTGTCCGATCGCGGCCAGCTTGCGCATCAGATCGAGAATCGCGGACTTCTGTTTGTTCGATCTGCTGGTTGGCTGAATTCAGCTGCAGCTGCCCGTCGCGCGAACGCCTGCTGCCGCTGCTCGATCAGCTGCCGCTGCTCCTCCAGCTCGGCGGTCAGCGCGGCCAGCGATTGCGTTTCGCGACTCGAGCGATTCGCGCACCTCCTGCCAGCTTCGCTTCGATCTGCGATCTTGTCCTGCTCGAAGCCGGTCGAGCTGCTCGGCGATCTGCTGCAAGCTGCTGGCGCGGCATATTGCTGCCGCTGCTTGGCCGACTGAATCTGCGACCGCGCCTGCACCAGTTCGTATTCCAGCCGCTGGCGTGCTCTGCGACACGGATTCGAACAATTCGCTTCTTCGCGGCCAGCGCGTTCTGCGCGTCGGCAAGATCGCCGGTGACATCGTCCAGGCGGAATTGGCGTCTTCCTCGCTGGCTGATTCCAGTTCTTTCTGTCGACTCGCTGATGCGTGTGATATTCCTGCAGGCTGTAGCTCAGCCGCAGCTCCGCCGAGCTTGGTCGAATGTTCCTGGAACGTGCGGGCCTTGGCCGCCTGGATCTTCACGCTGCGCAGCCGCTTTTCGACTTCCTCGACGATGTCGTTGACGCGCAGCAGGTTCTGATCGACCTTCTCCAGCTTGCGCTGCGATTCTTTTTTCTGCGCCTTGAATTTGGAGATGCCGGCGGCCTCTTCAAAAATCAGCCGGCGTTCTTCGGGATTGGCTTCCAGCATGGCCGCGACGCGGCCCTGCTCGATGACGCTGTAGGCATCGACGCCGACGCCGGTGTCGAGGAACAGTTCGCGGACATCTTTCAGGCGGGCGGTTGAATTGTTGAGCTGATATTCGCTGGTCCCGTCGCGGAAAAGCCGGCGGCCGACGGCGACTTCATCGACATCGAGATTCAACGCGCGGTTGCCGTCGGCCGCTTGCGGGTTTTCAAAGACCAGCGCCACTTCCGCCATGCCCGACGGCTTGCGGGCGGACGAGCCGTTGAAGATCACGTCCATCATCGCGTCGCCGCGCAGGCTCTTGGCGGATTGCTCGCCGAGCACCCATTTGAACCCGTCGACGACGTTGGTTTTGCCGCAGCCGTTGGGGCCGACGATGCCGGTGATCGGCGAGTCGAAGACGAACTCGGTGCGGTCGGCAAAGCTCTTGAACCCGTGCAGGATGAGTTTTTTCAGTCGCATGGCGTTGCGGTCCTCCATGATCGAATTTGCTCGGCCGAATCCCTGGCCGTGCTTTCCGAGCTTAACCGAGTTGGGCTTCATTTTCCAATTCATTTACCCGCCTGCTCTTGCCGAGGGAGCGTGGACCGGTCACGACGCCGCTTCACCCTGCGGCCGGCCTTCGCGATTCTCCTTCGGAATGCTCGTCCAGTCGTCGGTTTCCAGCATCGGATGCTCCAGTTCAAAAATGCATTCCTGCCGGGTCGTTGTCCGCCACGTTCGACGCCGTACACCTCATGCGTGGCCGACCAATCTGCTCGGCGACCGCGACCACGTCGCCGAAGCTCAAATCAAAACTCTGCTGATCATCGCTCGGGCCTTCGCCGCCCAGGCGTGCCAGAATCTCCGGCAGATCGTTGTGCGTCTGCGACCTTCATCGGATCGCGAGCCAGTGGATCGCGATAAAACATCGTCAGCAGTTTCGTTCCGTCGCTGGATGAAATGCTCAGCCGCATATCCATCGCGGTGAAAGTCAGCGGAGTGCGGAGCAAAAGTTGATGGCCGATGACCGCGATACGCGGAACGCCGGTGCTGGTCGCATAAACCATCGGCGGCCCTTCGCTCGGAACGATATCCAGCAGGAAGCGATGGGCGATGTTGTAGGTGACGATCCCGTAATGGTGACGCGTCTCGCCGTCGGTGTTCTCGCTGGGCGATTCCGTCTGCTGATCGGGACTGCTCACCAACAGCCGATAAGCCGCGATGCGCACATCGGCACGATCGGAATCCAGCAAGCTGCGCGATCATCTGATCGATCTCCGGTGAATCCGGCAATTCGCCGAGGACGCGCACGGCTTCGAGCTGATTGTGCTGCTGCCGGGTCCAAGGCCATTTGCGAGCAGCGCTTCGCGGGCCGGCGCATCGCCCAAAAACGCCGCCGCCCTGCGCCGCCGCGAACGCCACGTCCGGATTCGGATCGGTGATCAATCGGCTCAAACCTCGGCAGCGCTTCGGTGGCCCATCGCCTCCCAGCAGAGCGAAATATCCGCCAGCGGAGCATTTGGCTTCTGCGCCATCTCGACCAAGCTCCCGCAACCTGGCTCGCCAGAAATTCCGGCGACTGATTCAAATAAAGATGCGAGACGACGCCCAGAAAATGCTTCCAATCTCCCTTTTATTGCGGCGGAACGAATACGAGAACCAATCCCTGGTTCTCCGCCTTGGCGACCAGATCGCTTCCGTCGCCGTGAACCATCCCAAGCTGCGTCGGCGCCTGCCATCGCTGCGAAATGACCTGTTCGATCAGGCGTGCGGTGCTGGCCTGCGGGCGGCGAAGCTGCAGATCGATCGGGCGATCGAATCGCACCACTCCGCCGTTCAGAACCGTTCCCACGCGTAAGGCGGCCGGCGTTCCCGGCGCGTCGTTGCGCCCTTCGCTCAGAGCGTATGCCGGGTTCACGAAAACCGGACCGCCGGGGACATACGCCTGCAGACGTGCGCCGATTCCCTGCGGCTCCAAGCGACCAATGTCGCTGAGATCCATCTGATACAGATCGCCAT
Organism: uncultured Phycisphaerales bacterium; assembly: GCA_963773725.1. GTDB lineage: Bacteria > Planctomycetota > Phycisphaerae > Tepidisphaerales > Tepidisphaeraceae > PALSA-1353. Next base: position 781,327 of record CAVZCA010000002.1, on the reverse strand, counting down.
GGGCGAGGCTCTTGGTGTTGTTGTGTTCCAGGGCCCGGACGATCACATCGAAGCTCTGCCCGGCCCGCGCCCAACCGGAAAGCGGCCTTCCACTTCCACGATCGCCACCCGCTTGTCGCGAAGCATCTGCTCGGGCGTGACATTCTGATACGTCCCCATCACGTAGCTGTCGAAGCCGCGGAGCAGCATCTGCTTGATGATGTAGTCGCGCACGTTGCTGGGTGCATTGCTGTCGCCGGTGTCGTGAAGATTGACCACGAGGCTGTAGCCGTAGACCGGCATTTCTTCCAAACCAGAAAATCGAACGCGCTGATAGAGCGTCCCCTGCATGAAATCGGGAACCTGCTGCATCGGCAAGGTAGGCCAGAGCGGTCCCTTCGGCGGCGGCGGCGCGGGCTTGACGCTGCAACCTATGAAGCCGGCCAATAGCGCGGCGACGCGATACCGCACCCTCCACTGAAAATCGTGCGTTGTATCCATCGCGGCATAAAAGGCCTCCAGTAATTATCGGACCGGCCAGTGGTTTCTCATGAGTTCAGGAGTCACTGTCGAACAACCAATGACATCGCTTACGCCTGGGAGGGAACCGCCGGTGAATGCTCCGTTTTGCCGGCCCTGCCGCGGCCGGAACGCCCTTTGACCACTTTGGGCGGAGAAGCGTTTCCATTTTCGCCATCTGCATGCGGCGGCTGGGACGCATCGACGAACAGCCGACCCTGGGTTGGGTCCTCATATCGCCGGGAATCGATCACCGCCTTGGCTTCGTCCACCAACTCCTCCAGCGTCTTAAACTGCTTATAGACGCTGGCAAAACGCACATACGCCACCTGATCGATGCGGCGCAGCCGCTCGGTGACCAACCGCCCCACCGCATCGGATGGCACTTCCCGGTCGTAGGTTTTGAAGACTTCCTCTTCCACCTCGTCCACGACGCGCTGCAATTCGCTGTCGGGAACCGGCCGTTTGAAACAGGCCCGCTCGAGCCCGCTGAAGATTCGCTTTTGGTCCCAGGGCACCCGCCGGCCGTCCTTCTTTACCACGCTGAGGCGGATGTTTTGTTCGATTTTTTCGTAGGTGGTGAATCGTTTCCTGCATTTAAGGCATTGCCGGCGCCGGCGGATCGCTTTCCCCCCTCGCAGGTCCGTGAATCAATGACCTTCAGGCTATCTTTCTCGGCCTCGCAAAATGGGCAGCGCATGAACGGTGAAATTTACCAGAAGCTACGGGAAAGCACAAAGTTGAATTTAGTCAGGATGACCCGCAATAGATCAATGTCCAGATGAGTGTCGGGGCGAGTGTCTTGGCGGGGCAGCCTCGGCAACATAAACTGCTTCCGGAACAAGTTTCATGGAAGGTAATTGATATGACTACCCCTGCGCCTGAAACCTCGCCCGGCACAATCAACTACGATGACTTCGCCAAGCTCGACTTGCGCGTGGCGACCGTGCTGGAATGTAAGCCCCATCCGAATGCGGATAAGTTGCTGGTGCTTCAGATCGACCTCGGCACGGAACGGCGGCAGATTTGTGCCGGGCTGCGCCAGCATGTGGCTGACCCGCTGTCGCTGGTGGGGAAGCAGATCGTTGTCGTGGCGAATTTGGCACCGCGGCAGATGCGCGGGGAAATCAGTCAGGGGATGCTGCTGGCGGCGACGGATGTGCCAACCGGGCGGGTAATTGTGGTTACGCCATCGGAGGCGGCTGTGGCGGGGTCGAAGGTTAGTTGAGATAGGTCAAGCGACGCAATATTGGCGGATGTCACACTCTCGCTACAACTTGGTCTGTAGCATCGAGTCTTTAAGCGGATGTCAATGAGTGGCGACAAACGGCTTCTCGATTATATGTCGAACCGCCCGCAACCTGGTTATGTGCGGGGTAGTTCCTCATTGTTTTCAGCAGTAGCAAGCATTGTCATCAGCTCGGTTGGATTTTTGCTTTTTTGGTTTTTAAAGGACGACATATTCTCTATTTTTGGTCTGTTTGGGTTCGTGGGTCTCTTTATTGCAGCATTATGCAGTTTATGTTCTGCGTGGTTATTGATAATCGACGGACGCATACCACGTACAAATCCGGATAGGTTCGCCATCGCGTTAGTTTTTCTTATGTTAAGCATCTATTGCTTAGTTTTTTATACAGAATATATGTTACAGTCGCGGGCCTGGGGGTGGGGGCCTCCATTGACAGAACCACCCCAAAGACTTTTAGAGCTTTCTAAAATCGGCCTGTTGAACCATGAAGTGGAAAATCTAAAGGATCGGGACTGAATGTCCATACATGACTACATAACCGATCTACGGAACCGCAAGCCGGCGCAGGTTTGTATCAAATTCTATCACGGTCATTGCACCTCAACCCTCCCCATCCCCCCGCAATAATTCCGGTATCGCCATCAATTGCCCATCCCTTCCCACACAGGCAATCGTCGTCGATCCCTCCGCCACCAGCGTTTTCCCCTTCTTCAACTCATACACATGATCAATCCGCACCGGCGTTTGCCGTTCGATGCGGGTCGTCAGGGTCAATTCATCATCATATCTCGCCGGGGATTTGTAATTCACCGCTACCTTCACCACGACGAAAAACACCCCTTCCCGCTCCAGTTCGGCATAGCTGCACCCCATGCGCCCGCAGCAGTTCGATCCGCCCCATCTCGAAATACTGCAAATACCGGCTATGATGCAGATATCCCATCGCATCCACTTCCGTGTAGCGGACGCGGATCGGAATTGTGTGGGTATTGAACATTTGATCGCTTCCGTTAAACTACCGGCTTTCGCGGATAGTGGAAAGGACTGTATTCGATGATCAAGGTGAAGTCGCGCGGCAATGAAACCGCCGAGCAGATGTTGCGACGGTTTAAGAAGATGTGTGAGAAAGAGGGTCTCACCAAGGACATCAAGCGGATCGCGTATTACGAAAAGCCAAGCGAAAAGCGGCGGCGGCAGGCCCGCACCACGCGCAAGCCGCCGATGGGCGCTACCCGTCGGTAACTTCCGTTGATCATGCAACTTCGGTGATAGCTCGGCGCATATCTTTTATCAGCGTGGCATCGCCATCCAGGCCACGCGAGCGGACGCGACCTTTCGATATCATGATCGCAACCAACGACGAAGCGGTTCATACCGAACATCTGACCAAGGTCTACAAGGATTTCTGGGGCCGGGACAAAGTCCGCGCCCTGGACGACCTCAATCTCACCATCCACCGCGGCGAAGTCTTCGGCCTGCTCGGGCCCAACGGCTCGGGCAAAAGCACCACGATCAAGCTGCTGCTGGGCCTGATCTTCCCCTCGCGCGGCAGCGCCACCGTCCTGGGCCATGCCCGCCGGCAGCACCGCCATCAACGAGCGCATCGGATTTCTTCCCGAAGAATCCTATCTCTATCGCTTTCTCAACGGCGAAGAGACGCTCCAATTTTACGGCCGGCTGTTCAAAATTCCCGCGCAAGGAACTGAAACGCCGCGTGCCGGCCCTGCTGGACACCGTCGGCCTCGACGCCAAGAGCCGCAAGCGAAAGCTGCGCGAATATTCCAAGGGCATGGCCCGCCGCATCGGACTGGCGCAGGCGCTGATCAACAATCCCGATCTGATTCTGCTGGACGAGCCGACCACCGGCCTCGACCCCATCGGCACGCGCGAGATGAAGGACCTGATCCTCTCGCTCAAGCAGCAGGGAAAGACGGTTCTGCTCTGCAGCCATCTGCTGGCCGACGTGCAGGATGTCTGCGACCGCATCACGATTCTCTTCCGCGGCAAGATGCAGACGATCGGCCAGGTGCGCGATCTGCTTCAGGTGAAGGATATCACGCAGATTCAGACGCGCGGCATGAACGACCAGCAGATCGAGGAGATCAAGGCGTTCCTGTCGCGCATGGGCGTCAACGACACGGTCGTCACGCACCCGACGACGACGCTGGAAGATCTGTTCATCCGCATCGTGCGCGAGAACACCGCCGGCGGGCAATCGTCGGTTGGATCAGGCTAAAATTGCCGCCGTGGTGCCGTGCCACCCTTTCGATTCGAGGTCTGCTCAATTGTATCCGCACGATCACATTGCTCGCCGCTGGCAGCCATCAGCTGGCTCGCCGACAACTGGGGCTGGATCGTCGCCGGCGCTATCGTCGTCTTCGGCCTGCTCGTGGTCGGCTGCGCGGATGACCTTCGGCGGTTCAGCCTTACGCGCACCTGGGCCATCTCCGGCGTCTGCTTTGCCGAATCGATCCGCAAGCGCGTGCTCTGGATCACGCCGCTGGCGATTGTCGGCGTCATCGGCATCACGCAATTTCAGCGCGCGCTCGACGAGCAGGACGCCGTCCGGCAATCCGTGAAAATCTGCCTCTTCGCCACCGGCGCTGGTCGTGATGCTCACCAGCATCATTCTCGCCTGCACGAATCTTCCCAAGGAAATCGAAAGCCGGGTGATTTACACGATCGTCACCAAGCCGACGACCCGGCTGGAATTGGTGCTGGGAAAGGTGATCGGATTTGCCCGCGTGTCGCTGGCGATCGTCGTGATCATGGGGCTCTTCACCTGGGGCTACATGCGGATCAGCGCGAACAAAAACGGCAGCAGATCGCGCTACCGCCTGCAGGAAGGGGATGTCAGCGACACCGAGCGTAATCGGCTCGAGCGAATACGATCACACCGGCCTGCTGACGGCCCGCAGCTTCTGGGTCGGCCGACGAATTGGGGATGTTCGGCGAAGTCGCCTGACCCCACTCATCCCGTGCGGGTCATCAGCAACGAGGGAGATCAGGATGTGCTCGTCGGGTATCCGTGGATCGCTGCTGTCTTCGGGCCGCCGCAGGAAGACGTAGAAGATTGGGCCCATCAAGGCGTCGGCGAAAGATGGCCTGGTGATCCGAGTCATCCTCGATACCCGCCGCACGGGTCGGCGGATGATCAGACCGCAGGTCGTCGCAACCGATTCGGGCCAGTGTTCGGAAAAGCGCCGACGGCCAACGGATGTTGCCGCCGCGTGTCTCGATCGAGCTTCGGACGAGAACTTCGACAGCATGTTCGCGAGCCTCTATGGTCGGCGGCTCAAGCCCCGGCGATCTGCGTCAGAATATCGCCCATTTTTGAAGACGACAAAAATCGATCCCGCCCAAAGCGGCTTCGTTCGGCTGAGCGAACCCGTCAAGCTTCCCGATGGAGGCACGGGTCAATACGCCTACGCATGGCTTCCGCCGACAGAGGCGGTGGGTTCTTTCGATCAGCCGAGATTTTAGGTTCGCATAGTCGGCGGCAGCGCCATGTGGATTATCCTGGTCGGCCCCAAGCCGGTGAGTTGTTTCGTTCCCGGAATCAAGCCGGACGAGTTTGACATCGATGTCCGCACGCGACGAAGATCGATCCGCTTGCCGGGAATCGGACGGCGCCGATGAGTTGATGGCCTTCCGCGGCAAATCTGGGATTTCATTTCGATCAGGAAATGAGCGGCGGCAACGATGCGCCGGCAGCAACGGCGCGATTTACAGCTTCCGCAACGCTCCCCCGCCGCCGGCAGATCGAGGCAAATCCCCTTTCAGATCAACCTCGAGGTGGATCGTTCCAATTCCGACGTGGAAGCCGGCCACGAAGATGCGACCGCGACTCGATGTGGATGTGATCGATGACGCAACGAAAAAAGTCACCAAGCTGACTCAGCCCGTCTTGTCGAAAGCCGGCTGCCGGCGTTTTTCAGCATTCCGCGCGTCGATCACCAGCGGCAATTTCCACATCCTGCTCCATTGTCAAAACAGCGAAGCAAAGCATCGGGCTTTTCCCCAGCTCACTGCAATTGGTCACGTCGCACCAGTATTTCGAACTGAATCTGATGAAAAGCCTTCTGATTATCTGGATGATGAGCATTCTGGTGATCGTGCTGGCGGTGCTCTGCAGCACGTTTCTCTCCTGGCCGATCGCGATCGTGCTGACGGTGCTGATCTTGCTGGGGCATTGGGGCGTCGATCAGGTGGCCGATGTTATCGGGTCCCGGGCTGGGACGGCAGATCGTCAACGATTTCAAATTCACCGATGTGGCCATTTCCGGAAGTCGTCAGCACCGGCGTGGACTCCCTTTCGCGCGTGCTGAATTACTGTCGCAGATGTGCTGCCGGATACGTCCAGGTTCGACGCCATCGAGGATATCGAGCAGGGCATGAGCATTTCCGGCGATAAACTTCTGCAGGCGCTGACGGTCCTGGGCACGTTCGGCGTTCCCGCGATCGTGATGGCGTACATCCTCCTTCGCAATAAGGAGGTGGCGCCATGAGCGCTATTCATTCGCCAGAGAGCCCAGGTTCGCCGAAATATCGCGCAGCCGTGTGGTCGTTGTCGTATTGCTGGTGTTGGCTTCTGATTGCCGGCAAGTTATACCCGCGATCTGGGCATCGCCGATCACGACGCCATCCGCAACAACGGCCGCTTCCGCGCCCGGTCGCTTCCTCCGATTCAGGCCTCAGCTCGATGCCCAGCTTTGCCACCGCCCTGCTGCTGGGCGGCTTGCGCGGGCCGCTGGTCATGATCCTCTGGACCAGCAGCGAAACCCAGAAGCAGCAGCACGATCTCCAGGATTTCGACACGAAAGTCGAATGGATTCGTCTCCTTCAGCCGGAGTTCGACACTGTCCATCTCTTCCAGATCTGGAACAAGGCGTACAACATCTCCGTCCAGATGGCGAGCCTGCGGAACAAGTACACCACCATTCTCGACGCCATCGACTACGGCCAGAAAGTGGAACGGGAGCGGCCCGATGACATCAACATCATCACCGCGGTCGCGCAGCTCTATGGCGATAAGCTCGGCACCAGCCAGGAACATGTTTACTACCGCAGCCGCATCCGCCGCGAATCGCAAACGCTCATGCGCGTCACCTTCCCTCCCGACCACGCCGCTGAATTCCGCACACTGGCCACCAAGGCCGGCTGGATCGAGGACGAATCGCCGATTTCGCTCAATGAGAAAACCAACCTGGACCAGGTGGTGCTCGAACCCATTTTCGCCAAACAGCTCGTCAAGGAATTCACCGGCCCCGGCATCACATTTGCCCCGGAAACTCGCCGGGATTCCCAGCAAAACGATCCCACCTGGCGGCGTGTTCGCCTCGATCCGATGCTCGACGAAAACGGCCACATCCTGCCTGATCTTTTGAAAGCCCCGCTACCCGCGCCCGAATGATCTGCCCGCGTCGCAGGAATGGTATGACGGCTCAACCCTGCAATTTCTGAAACAATATGAGCCATTCCCTTACGGCATCTCCACGCTGGCGCTGGCGTACAACGATTACAAGCGAGGCCAGCTTCTTCAGCTCCTCTGGAATCAGCATCACATCCAGACGGGCGACACGGTCGTCGACGCCCGCCCCGCTCTGACGCTCAAGGACTTGGGCCAAGGATGAATGGGAACGCGGCCGCCGGTATGAACTGCGCATGTGGGGCCTCAGCGTTCCGGAGAGCGCCGATCCGGTCGAACTGGAACAGCCCACAGCGGACGATGCCTTCGACAAGCCACCAGCGGACAAAGCGGATTATGACGCCGCTCTTTACAGCTATGCGCTGGCATCACGCCTGTTCCACGATGCGATGGTTGAATTCCAGCAGCACATCGAACGGTACAAGAGCATCGCATCGGTCTATTTCGTCCATGTGGATGATGCGATCAGCGGCGAGCAATTGATGCGGGCCGACCACGATTATCTCGCCGCCGCCACCGCGAGCGGTCCGGAGCGCCGCCGGCTGCTGGAGTCCGCCGCCGTGGCGTATCACAATGCCATGCTTCAGTTTGCGGTCACTATTCTGAAGTATTACATCGACGAGCCGGTCGCGGCGGAAACATTCCCCAAAGACCCCAGTACCGGGAAGCAATTTAACCGGGCCACCATCGAGCTGGCCGACCCAAGTGTCTATTTGCCAACCCTGAAAGCCGCTCAGGAGGCCAAAACCCGATATTTAACCGACCCGGTAACCCATCAATATATCCAGGCCAGAGACGACTACCATGACGACCGGCAGACTTACCTGACCTACATGGGAAGGTGCGCCACCCGCCTCCAGGCGATACAGGGGGACCTGCAGGCCGCTGGGGCCACCACGGCGCCATAACTCTGGCGACTTTTTTATCCGGATTCCCTATACTATCCTGTGACGCCAAACTATTGACTGGACCTGCAATTGAGTAATTCCAGCTCCGGCCGATAAGAAGGATAAATTGGTACGTCGACGGGAACTTTGAAGGGGTGGCTAAAATCCATTACACTGGGGCAACCGCCGCCCCGGAAGGCACTTTTTGTTCCGCCGGTTTTGATCGCTTAAATCATCATGACCACTCAAGTAATCAATGGAGCTGTTGAAATGCCCATAGCCGATCAAGTGGACCGGCGTGCCGCGGCAAAAAACCGATGGCCGCCTCGAACGCGACCGACTCCGGATGATGATGCTCATTCGCCGGTTCGAAGAGCGGACCTATCAGGAATACACCCGGCCGGGGCAGAAGATCGGCGGATTCTGCCATCTCTACAGCGGCCAGGAAGCCATCGCCGTCGGCACCGCCGCCATCTTCGACTCAACGCAAGGACTACCTCATCAACGGCTACCGCTGCCACGGGCATAGCCTCGCGCTCGGGATGTCGCCCCCACGCGGCGATGGCCGAGCTATTCGGCAAAGCCACCGGCTGCTCCAAGGGCAAGGGCGGTTCGATGCACCTCTTCCAGGCCGAAGTCGGAAACAACGGCGGCCACGGCATCGTAGGTGGCCAGATTCCCCTCGGCGTCGGGAATGGCGTTCGCCCAATGGTATAAGAAAACCGGCGGCGTGACGTTTTGCTTCATGGGGGATGGGGCGATCAATCAGGGGACATTCAACGAATCACTCAATCTCGCCAGCCTCTACAAACTCCCCTGCATCTTCATCGTCGAAAATAACGGCGTCGCCATGGGAACCCAGGTCGAGCGCTCCAGCGCCGAAAAAGATCTCGCCAAGCGCGGCAGCGGATTTGCCATGCCCCACTACGCCGTCGATGGCAACGACCTCGATATCGTCATCGCGGAATTCTGCAAAGCCAAGGAACGCGCCGTCGCCGGCGAAGGACCGAGCTATATCGTCGCCAACACCTTCCGCTTCCGCGGCCATTCGATGTCCGATCCGCTGAAATATCGCACCAAGGAAGAGGCCGAACGCGCCAAGCTTCGCGATCCGATCACCCTCTACGCCGACCGCCTGAAAAACGCGGGGCTGGTAACCGACCAGCAGCTTCAGGAAATGGAGCAATCGGTGCGCCCGAGGAAATCGATCAGGCCACGAAGCAGGCCGATGCCGATCCGTTCCCCGCCTTGGAAGACCGGTTCAATGACGTGCTGACGGAGAAATATCCGTTCGAGCCGAGGTAATTGTAATGGCGGAAGACGTACCAGAGCGGATCCGATTTTGAAGACGAAATGCGTCGGTATGCACACCGCGACCCCATTCGTGCCTTTCGATATCGTGACAACAAGCGGTGATCGATACGAAGTACGCCAGCAACTTCAACTTGGCAATGGGAGCGAATGCGCAGTTGTGCTTGTGCTGCCCAAAGACCGGGATCTTCAGATCGTCCGGAAAAATCAGATTGCTGCGATCCACATACACGAGCCGGCTTGCAGTACCAAATAAGTAATATTGAGATCCAATGCCCGTGATTCAATTCCGAGAAGCCCTCCGAGCCGCGATGACCGAGGAGATGGAACGCGACGAAAACGTCTTCCTGATGGGCGAGGAAGTTGCCCAGTACAACGGCGCTTATAAAGTCTCCGAGGGAATGCTCGAGAAATTCGGCCCCCGCCGCGTCTTCGACACGCCCATCAGCGAAGCCGGCTTTTCCGGGCTCGGCGTCGGGGCGGCCTGCTGCGGCCTGCGGCCCATCATCGAATTCATGAGCTGGTCATTCACGCTCGTCTGCCTCGATCAGATCGTCAACAACGCCGCCAACGTCCGCTATATGTCCGGCGGGCAGTACAAAGTCCCGATCGTCTTCCGCGGCGGCAACGGCATCGCCCACCAGCTTGGCGCGACGCACAGCCATCGCATGGAATCGGTCTACGCCCGAATCCCGGGCCTGGTCGTCGTCGCCCCCAGCACGCCATACGACGCCAAGGGCCTGCTCAAGAGCCTCGATCCGCTGCGATGATCCCGTGATCTTCCTGGAATCAGAAAAAATGCTCGCCGAAAAAGGCGAAGTGCCCGATGAGGAATATCTCCTCCCCATCGGCAAGGCCAATGTCGAACGCCAAGGCGCGGACGTCACGATTGTCAGCTATGGCCGCCCGCTTCAGCGCGTCGTCCGCCCAGCGGTGGCGAGCACCTGCAGCAGGATCACGGCATCGATGTCGAATTGATCGACGTTCGCACCCTTCGCCCGCTGGATGTGGAAACCATCGCCGAGTCGATCGAAAAAGACCAACCGCTGCGTCATCATCGACGAAGACTGGGGCTACTGCGGCATGGGAGCGGGAATCCTTCTCAAACTCCAGAAGCGATGCTTCGACGATCTCGACGCCCCCATCGAATACGTTCACAGCGACGAAATTCCCGTCCCCTTCTCCCATCCGCTCGAAGAGGCGATGATGCCCAGCGTCGATCGCATCGTCACCGCCGTCAAGGAAGCCTGCTACAGGTAATATCAATGTCCGCCGACATCACAATGCCCCAGCTCAGCGACACCATGACCGAGGGAACCCTCGTCAAATGGCTGAAAAAAGAAGGCGAAAAAATCTCCTCCGGCGAAAAAATCGCCGAAGTCGAAACCGACAAAGCGGTCATGGAAATGGAAGCCTTCGACGCCGGCGTTGTCGCCGCATTGGTCGTAGCCGAGGGGCAAAAAGCCGCCGTCGGAGCGCTGATGGCGGTGATCGCCACGGGCTCGGAAAATCCGGCGGAAGTGAAAAAGAAGATCGGATCGCGCCTTCCGCCGCCGCATCTCCAGCCGTCGCAGCTCCAGTCGTTGCATCGGGGCCGTCCTCCCGGGAAGAGGTCGCCGCCTCGCGAAAGCCCGCGCTGCGCTGTGGCCATGCACAGTTCCGGTTACGCACAGGCCAGCAATGGCGAGATCCGCGAGCCGGACAACGTCGGCCACGGCGCAACGCGCCAGGCCGCAACATCCGTCCCACCCGTTCATCACCAGGGCAATGGCGGAAGCCGCATCGCTATTTCCCCGCTGGCCCGGCGAATCGCAACGGAAAAGAACATCGATCTTCATCCCCTTCGCGGTTCCGGCCCCGGCGGCAGAATCGTCAGGCAGGATGTGTTGTCGCAAACTCCCGCGACGACCGGCGTCGCCAACATCCCCCGCGCCACTTGGCAGCGGTGACAAGCAGACGATTCCCCTGACCAAAATGCGGTCTGCGATCGCCAAGAGCCTGGTCGCCTCCAAGCAGAATATCCCCCACTTCTACGAATCGATCGACGTGGATGTGGAAGACCTCGTAAATCTCCGGGCAAAACTGAATGATTTCCTCGAACCCGAAAAAATCCGCCTCAGCCTCGGTGATTTCGTCGTCAAAGGCGTCGCCGCCACCCTCCTGCGGCATCCCGCGCTCAATGCCACTTTCAACGGCTCTGAAATCACCCGCTACGGCGATGTTCACATCGGCATGGCCGTCTCTATCCCCGATGGCCTGATCGTCCCGGTCCTGCGAAATATTCACCTCATGGGCCTCAAGGAAATCCGCCAGCGAAGCGTCGATCTCGTCGATCGCGCCGCGCCAGCGGCTCAAGCAGGATGAAATGACCGGCGGGACATTCACCGTCAGCAATCTAGGCACGTTCGGCATCCGCGAATTTTCCGCGATCATCAATCCGCCGCAGGTGGCGATTCTCGCCATCGCAGCCGCGGAAAAACGTGCCGTTGTCCGCAACGACCAGATCGTCCCACGTACAATGATGACCCTGACGCTGTCAGCCGACCACCGAGTAGTTGACGGAGCGACCGCCGCCGACTTCCTCAAAACCCTGAAAATCCTCGCTCGAACAGCCCGGCATGATGCTGGTGTGACCGTTCTTTTTATTCCGATTCTTTTCATATCGCGCCTTAATATGGCGCAAAAAAGTCCATGAGCGGTGCGCCAACCGCGTCCTACCCTATTTCTTCTACCAGGTATAGATTACTTGGCGACGTATGAACGTTGGCAAACAGACCATCATCACGGGCCGAGTCATCAGTGAATCAGGCCAACCGATACCCGACGTATTGGTGGTGGTTAGCAACCCGCCATTGGAGAAGACTGTCACCGCTCGCTCGGATTGTGACGGTCGATTTAACTTTCATGTCGACTTTCAGACTTTCCTGATCACGGCCAGCGCGCTGGACGGCACGATGATGGCTCACGAATGGGTCTCGCCCGAAAAAATGGCCCTCGATGTGCCGCTCGATTTAACAATGCAGGTTGGTCCAGCCCGTCGTTTGGTGATCGGCGTCAGGAACATTGAAGGTCAGCCGGTGCCGGGCGCCGTTGTTGAGGTTATCTCTAATCTAATCGCCTTGGCCCGGGCTTTAACGGATCACGCCGGGCAGGCAATTGTACTGGTTCCGCCAGATGCTTCACTGTCGTATGTGCTGGCAATGAAGGACGGTAGTGGATTCGACTACCTCTGCTTCTGGGAAAAGAACCAGGCAAGAAGCGATCCGTATCGACTGGCCCCGGATTATGCCGGGCCAATCGACCTTTGCCTGAACGGGGCGTCCGTCGTCAGAATACGTGTTGTCGACGACATGGATCGCGCCCTCTCCGGTGTGAAGGTCAAACCTTGGCTTTTAATGAAACCTAAAAAGGGGGACAGTGCGAACCTGACTTCAGTCGTAAGTTGCTCTCGCATAACCGATGCCGCTGGAGTTGCGGAATTTCGGTTCATTCCCGCGGACGTTCATCAGACGGTTATTTTCAGGACTCAACTAAAAGACTATTGCGCGCCAACACGCTGTTTGTGGGATCCAAAATCCGGCACTGGCGAATTGAAGACCCTCATGATGCCGCTTGTTGCGGTAGAGGGAAGCGTCATGGATTCCAACGGAAAGCCAGCGGTCAACGCCGTTGTACATGTCGGCGGACATGGATTGTCGCTCGACAGATTTCGCGGCAAAGTGACTAGCGACGAACGCGGCATCTTTCACATTAGGGTCGATCCGGATCAGTTCTACATTTTTGTGGCCTACAACGAACGCGAGGCATCATCACCTCACACCCGAATGATACGAAAGGATGGCAAGTTTGAACCAATCCGACTTGTGCTTGAAACTGCCGCGCGAGTTCACGGCAAATTGACAGTTGGGCCCGACAACGCGCCTGCGTCTGACAACGTGCGCCTGAATTTTACGGTGCAAGATGATGTGGGTTACCGCCAGCTTCCTCCGGACGAGCAGTTCCACCAAAAAACAAGCGGTCGTCCGTTCATCGCACCGGCAATTCACCAACAGATTTCATCTGACCCGGCAGGCGAATTTGAGTTTTATGCAGGTTCCGGAAAACACCAACTTGTTTGGTGGGCAGGTGTCGGAGGACCGATCCAGAATGACTTTCACATCACAAACGAAAAGGAAGTTGAAATTGACTTGCACGCCGACGAACTTCGGACCGAGCCGCGCATGCTACGAGGTCGAGTGGTAAGCAAAAACGAGCCAGAAATAGGAATAGCAGAAGCAAATCTAATGGGAAAGCTCATCGATCATGAACCGATCCGAGCACCGGAGGGAACGACGGACGCCCAGGGCAATTTCAATTTCGGACTGCATAGCAAGAGCGATTTTTATCTCCTGGCTGCCGCGCCGAATGGCATGCGCGGAATTGTTCTGGTCAACCGCTCAACAGACTCGGTGACTATAAAACTAGGCACCACGGCTTCAATTCGCGGACGAATCCTCGACGAGCAGGGCCAACCGTTGGCCAATGCCGCTGTTCAATACGGGATTCGTTATGGTCAGAGCCACAGGAGCTGGAAGCCCGGTTTTGATGGGGAAGTCAGAACGGATAAAGATGGGTTCTTCATCGCCAAAGATTTGGTGCCGGAGTATGAATACTGGCTTATGGCGGTGACCCAGGTAGATGACACTGGCCGGCCAAATCGTTTGAGATTAATTGGATACGTTAAGCCCGAGACACCGGGCATGGTCGAAATGGGAGACTTAAAAATCTCATAAGTGCCGCAGTAGTCCAAACGTTATACCCAGGAATGGAATGGGCCGGCGATGGACTGGACTACGAACCCGACGGGGTCGGGTCGCGTTACTTCCAATAGTCCGACAGCCAACCGGATAGAAAAAGACCCGCCGACATGAGTCAGCGGGCCTCTAAATTTTATCCGATATCCCAGGCGACTTCAGGCCCGGCGGCTTCTCCGACGCAGTGCGAGCATCGCCCCGCCGGCGAGCAATCCCAAAGTTGTCGGCTCCGGAACCGATGTCACGCCATAATCAAACTGATAAGACGTGGTTGCACCCAGTTGCTGGATCAAAAACGTATAGGTTCCGCTGGACAGCGGCGGCGTGAAGCCCGCCGAACCGGCCGAAACGTTCACATTGTCACCCATCAGCGGCAGCAAATCGACGCCAATCAGATTGGCCGGCGGCAATGAGCCATTGGTCACCACGTTTCCGAAGTGGCTGTAACCAAGATAGGAGCCGGGGGTATTCACAGATCCCACAAAGCTCGACCCAGCTTGAACGCCGGTAAACCCTTGTGTATCCGTGGATTGATAAGCTTCCAAAACATCCGAACTTAGTTGAAATCCTGCCGGAATCGTTAGAGCAATCCAATCCTGCTTATCGGTTCCACCCACGGTGCCGATCACGGAATTGATCCCGGATGACAAGGTAAGGGGGGTGGGCGTCGCCTGATTGTTCGATAAATCGCCGCTGACGCTTTCGTCCCAGGCTACGGCACCGTGGCTGGACGAAGCCAGAACAGCGATGAGCAGGGACGATGATAAACCGGCTAGGCCTGGAAGATGTGGAATCCGCATAACTCGTTCCTCCGAGAGAGATTTGTTTAGACCGATCCGATAGATGAGACCTCCCTTCAAGACGGAATATTCCTGAAAGACGACAAATTCATAAAAATTCGCGCGAAAATCCTTTTCGTCCATTTAACCTGATGCTCACAAATTCATGTCCGAATCCCCGGTCGGCTGTCCGGATACAATTGACTGCAGATGCGTGACGACGAACTCATAGATCGATTTATTTCGAGCCAATCGCAGGAAGCCTTCGCGCAAATTGTTGGACGGCATATGGATGCGGTATATGCGTCCGCCCGTCGGCAGGTGCGTGATCCGCAACTTGCCGAGGATGTCACCCAGGCGGTCTTCATTATCCTCGCCAGAAAAGCGGCCCAATTGCGAAATCGCGTTTCGCTCGCAGGCTGGTTGGTGAAGACCACTCACCTGGCCGGCCGGGACGCCCTCAAAATCGAATCGCGCCGAAAACGCCACGAGATGGCAGCGGCACTGGCTCAATCGCGCATGGAGCAGAACATGACGCCTCAATGGGAAAATATCTGGCCGCAATTGGACCTGGCTCTGACCCGGTTAAACGAAACCGAGCGCACCGCCATCACCCTGCGATACCTCGAAGGCAACAGCACGACTGAAACAGCAATGATGCTCGGAATCTCCGAGCCAGCCGCGGCCAAGCGAATCACACGCGCCCTCGATCACCTGCGGAAATTACTCACCCGCGAAAAATCGCTCACGCCAGCTTCGTCGCTGGCGGTCATCCTCGATCAAATCCCCCGAGTCGCGGCCCCCGCCGCGTTGGCTCACAGCGTAACCACGGCGGCCACCACGGCCGTCGCTGCGCCGGCCAGCCTCGCCATCGCAAACGGAGTCATTCATATGATGACATGGAAAAAGATCATCGCCGCCATGTGGTTTTTATCTGCGTTCACCGGCGCCACGGTAATCAGCATCGGAACCGTCAGGCTCCTCGCCGATCAGACGAATGGGCCCACGCTGCAGGCAACCCCCAACGCCCCCACTCCAACCGCGCCGGATCAATCCTCCGATCTCGTAGGGCGGCTCGCCAACGGAGTCTCAATTGAAGTCCTGGGCCTCAACGAAAATCCTTCCACGGGCAAACCGTGGTGGGGAGCCGATGGCAAGCCGGTTTCTCCTCCGCACGCTCCGGCATCATTGACTATTAAGTCGCGTCCCGGCCTGATCTCGCGTGAAGCGGTTATCAAAACCAATCTGTCGGCTAATGGAAGTTCAGAACCCGCCTCACTTGTTTGGTACTGGCAGAATTCCGAATCATCAATGTTGTCCGATCCGGAAAAAATTGGAAATTCAATCCTCGAAACCAGCGCCTTCCAGCTTTCAGGCGTCCCCGCGGGCGCCATCCTGCGGGCAGATGTGGCGGCCGGACCATGGAAAACCATCTGCACCGCACCTGGAACGGGTCAATTCGCCACCGGCGGCCCGCAATTGTCTTTTCTTTTCAGCAGGCCATTCGCCCTTGACGGTCAAACCCATATCGTGGTGGGCCTCATCGACAACCGAACACCCCGCCCGCGCGACTCTATGCGATTGATCGCCATTGACCGCGGCGGCCATCAAATTCTCGCCGAAGGGTGGTCCAGCGTCGGAACTGCCGGAGGCCTCATCATCGAATACACTGTCCATGCCTTCGTTTTATCGATCAAAGAGTGGCAACTGCAATCCCGCCCCATGAACCAATGGATCGAAATCCGCAATATCTCCCTGCATCGCGGCCAATCCACTCCCGTCAAAATCACCACGAGCGACGATCATCAGCCTTGAAGATTGACCGCGCCGCCACCGCATGCCTGAGAAGGGATAAGCAAAAATCATTGCATTTTTTCGCCCGCCGGGAGTATCATCCGCCCGGCGGTACGTTTTATCCCTTCATTCAAGGAGACTTTCATGCTTCAGCGCATCATGATCACCACCCTCTCGCTTTTGGCTTTTTCAGCGGCCATTGTTCAGGCCGACCCCAAGGACGACATTCAGGCGGCGCTGCAGAAGCTGGCCGACGGAGGCAACTATAGCTGGACTCAGACGGTTGAAGGCGGTTTTCGGCGCGGGCCGCAGGAAGGAAAAACGCAGGATGGGACGACCTGGATTTCCGTGCAGATGCGCGACAACACGTACGAGTTGGTTACCAATGGAGACAAGGCCGCCGTCAAGACCGACGATGGGTGGAAGTCAAAAAAAGAACTGGCCGATGCCGCCGCAAATGATGATGGCGGCGGCGGGCCGCCTTCGCCCGAGCGAATGCTAATGTTCATGGTGCAGAACGTCCGGACTCCAGCCACCATGAGCAAAGACCTTGTCAGCAAGCTGGATAACATTCAAAAAACGGATGATGGGTTTAGCGCCGATCTGACGCCCGATGCGGCCAAAGAGCAACTCACTTTCCGTCGTCGTCGCCCCACCACCAATCCGGATGCCAATGCTCCGCAGATCGATGTCCAGAACCCCAAGGGATCGATCAAATTCTCGATCAAGGATGGCAGCCTTTCAAAAATCGAAATTCACGTGACCGGAACGGTCAGCTTCAATGGCAATGACAATGACGTGGACCGGACAACTACGATAGAAATCAAGGACGTTGGCACGACCAAGATCGATCTGCCGGCCGATGCAAAGGCTAAGCTGGGATCGTAGAGATTTGTCCAGCTGAAATGCTGAAGTGGATAAAGCCCCCGGATCGCATCCTGGGGCTTTTTGATTTCAAGAATTAATGAATACCCGGATCGGCCGCAATTTCAGCAGGGCCGGCAGACTCGGCGGCGAGTTGATCATCCTCAGCCTGCCGTTCGGTTTTTGCTTCAGTCCATGCCTCTTCGACCATTCGCTTGATCGTCAAAATATCCTCGCCAGCGCTGACTCGCAGCAAAAGGGCAATACATCGCCCGGCCGCGCTTTATTCAGCCATTGCCCCATTCCAGATGTCCAAAGTTTTTTGATCTGCTGAGTCATTTCGCCTGAAACAGTTTTGCCCAGCCTGCCATGCCAGATGCCGCAGCGCCTGGCGATCTGGCGGAAATGATCCCAGACATCCTCGCTCCAGTCCGCCCCAAGTTCGCAGGCGGCTACGTAGCTGCTGAAATCCCCGGTGAAGCGAACCTTCTTGAATCGATTGATGACTTTGACCGTCCGCCGAAGGTCCTGTGTCACGCTCCCGGCATGTGTCTCAATGAACAGCGGCAATCCCGCATCATTCACCAATTCGTACATCTCCTCCAAAACATCCGCGATCTCCGGCGAGGATTTCAACGATCCCGTCACGCGCACCGACAAATAATCGGCCCGCATCCGATGCGCCAGTTCCAGCGAATTCAAAAGATCGTCCGCTTTCGCCGCCACGGCCATGTAACCGATCGCCAGCCCCCGGTCACGCAGCATCATTGCCAGCTCATCCGCATGCTGTTCGTTTCGGCAATCTGCTTCAAATCCCAGAAACCCGCCGCCCGCGATCCGAGTCCAGAACCTGACTCGCATCCCCACCGATCTAAAGCCTGCATGGACTGCTGCAAGCGCAACCGCGGCTCATTCGATGAGCCATCGCTGACAACATTGCGAAAACCCATGGCTCACTCCGGCTGGCCCTTGGCAAAATCATACACCCACGATTGAATCGCCGGCTTCCATTCGAGCAATTCTTCCGGCTTGAAAAACAATCCCAGTTCCCGCTGGCGCTTTCGGCGGAATCCGAACCATGAATCAGATTGAATGAATTGCTGACGCCAAAATCGCCGCGAATGGTGCCCGGCTCGGCCTTGGAGCCGAAGGTCGCCCCCATCATCTTGCGCGAAATCGCGATCGCATCCTTGCCCGCCAGTGCCAGCACCACCACCGGCGAGCTGGTCATGAATTTCACCAGCCCTCGTAAAACGGCTTCCCCTTGTGCGGCGCGTAATGCGTCTCGGCCAAGGCGTGGCTGATCTTCATCAGCTTGTGCCGACGATTTGCAGGCCCTTTTTTTCGAATCGGTCGATGATCTGCCCGCAGAGCCCGCGCTGAACCGCGTCTGGCTTGAGAATGATGAGCGTTCGTTCCATTTCAACTCCAATTATCCCCGGGATTTTCCGGGGAGCCATTTATATACGAGGTCCGAATGGAATGAAAACATAACGGGCAATTGGGGCGGCTACAGATTCGCCGAATCCAGCGAATTCTTGTCGACGTTGATCCCGCATTCGACCTTGTCCTGTCCGGCCCAGCGGCCGGAGCGCGGGTCTTCCCCTTCGCCAATCGGTCGCGTGCAGCTCAGCGGATTGCAGCCGATCGACGCATACCCCTTTTCCCACAGCGGATGGTACGGCAGATCGTGCTTCTTCAGATAGGCATGAACTTCCCGGGCCGTCCAGTTCAGCAGCGGCGAAATCGCATGGCAATTGTAACGCTCTGATTCCATTCGATGAATTGGCGCCGCGGCCGCGTCTTGGCCTGATCGCGGCGGATGCCGCGCAGCCACGCCTTGGGGGCAAGCTCTTTCATCGCCCGCTGGAACGGTTCATTCTTGTTGGCGGCGCAGCAGGCGTCGATGTCTTTTCGCCAGGCGGGATTCTCCTCGCCGGCATGATGCAGCTAGGCGATCGGATCATTGCGCGTGCGATAGATCCAGACATTCAGATTGAAACGCAGCCGAAGCTGTTCCATGAACGCGTGGGTTTCGGGGAAATGATAGCCGGTATTGACGAAGATGATCCGCATGCCGGGCTTCACGCGATGGACGAGATGGATCAGCGCGGCCGAATCTTCGCCGAACGATGAGGACATCACCAGATCATCGCCGAACTGCGCAGCCGACCACTCGACGATCTTCAGCGGATCAGACGTCTCGAACATCTGGTTCAAGGTCGGCAGATCGAGTTTGGAAGAGTGTCAGTCGTCATGGGTCACTGGTCATTTGTCCTAGTCATTTGTCATTGCCGAATCGGCTGCTTTCGGCTTTGCACGGCTGCCATCAAATCATCAAAAAACTCCCGCGGAATGCGGCGGCCGTTGGCGGTGCCGAGATCGATCTGTTCTTGTTGCTGCCGTGGAAATCGCTGCCGCCGGTTTTGAGCAGTCCGAATCGGTCGGCCAGCGCCGTGTATTTTCGATCAACTGGGCGTCGTGATCGCTGTGAATCACTTCAATGCCGGCCAGGCCCAGGTCCATCAGGTCTTTGACGATGCGTTCGAGCTGGGCGTCATTCTCGTTCCGAAGCTGGACCGGATGGGCCAGCACCGGCAGGCCGCCGCATTCGAGGATCATTTCAATCGCCTTCTTCGGCGACAGGCGCTCCTTGTCGATAATAGGCCGAGTCCGCCGGGGGCGAGATATTTGTCGAACGCCTGCTTGATCGAGGTGACGTATCCCTTTCGCATCAGAATCGCGGCGATGTGCGGCCGGCCGATGACTTTGCCGCCCGCCTCGGCCTCGACTTCCGCCATCGTGATCGCGACGTCCGAAGCTTCGCAGCTTGGCGATGATCTGCGGATTGCGATCGTCCCGCCCGGCCAGGAGTGTTGTCGGTCAGAGATCGCAAGAGTCGGGCTTGTGCGGATCGACGCCATAGCCCAGCAGATGCATCGTGCCGGGCTGCGGATATTCGCGCGCTGATTTCGATGCCGGGAAGGAAATCGATCCCCACGCGCTTGGCCTCGGCGGCGGCTTCGGCGACGCCGGCGATGGTGTCGTGATCGGTCAGCGCCAGCGCGGACGAGATCGCGACTTCGGCCGCCAGTCGCACCACCTCCGCCGGCGAGAGCGTGCCGTCGGAGGCGGTGGAATGGCAATGAAGATCGACAAAGTTGCTGGGCATACGATTCGCGCAAAACGACTCTATTCCCGGAGATACCCACGATCCTCTAAGATATTTTGCGATACTGCCGCGGCGGCATCTCCGGCATTCGTTTTTTCCGTCTCGATCAGAATCTCCGGCTTTTCCGGCGCTTCATATGGATCGTCAATGCCGGTAAATCCCTTCATTTGTCCCGCGCGGGCTTTTTTGTAAAGCCCCTTCGGATCGCGCTTCTCGGCTTCGGCCAGCGAAACCTGCACGTACACTTCGATAAACTCGCCCGGCTTCATCCCCGCCCGGACCGCATCGCGATCCTTTTTATACGGGCTGATGAAACTGGTGATCGCGATCACGCCGGCGTCGGTGAACAGCTTGGCGACTTCGCCGATCCGGCGGATGTTTTCCGTCCGGTCCTCGGCAGAGAAACCGAGATTCTTGTTCAGCCCCATGCGGATGTTGTCGCCATCGAGGCGATAGGCGTGCTTCTTCTTATGAAGCAGCATCTGCTCGAGAATGCACGCGATGGTGCTCTTGCCCGAAGCGGACAGGCCGGTCATCCAGACGGTGACGCCTTTCTGGTCGAGAAGCTTTTGCCGCTCATCGCGGGTGACGGAGCCTTCGTGCCAGGTGACGTTGGTTGCTTTTTGTTCAGCCATTATTCCTCCTCAAACAACGGCGTGCTGAGATACCGTTCGCCGAAACTGCACATGATCGTGACGATCATCTTTCCCTTGTTTTCCGGCCGGCGGCGACCTTGGCGGCGGCGGCCATGTTTCCGCCGGAGCTGATGCCGCCGAAAATGCCTTCTTCCTTGGCCAGTCGCCTGGCCCAGTCGAAGGCCTCTTCATCGGTGATCTGAATCACTTCATCGACGATATTGGTATGCAGATTGTCCGGGACAAATCCCGCGCCGATTCCCTGGATCTTGTGCCGGCCCGGCTTGACCGGCTCGATGCTGCATCGTCTGCGTGATCACCGGGCTCGATACCGGCTCGACCGCGATCGCCTTGAAGCTGGGCTTGCGCGGCTTGATGACTTCGGAGACGCCGGTGATCGTGCCGCCGGTGCCGACGCCGGCGACGAGAATGTCCACCTTGCCGTCGGTGTCCTGCCAGATTTCCTCGGCGGTCGTCTGGCGATGGATCTCGGGATTGGCCGGATTGTCGAACTGCTGCGGCATGAAGCTGTTTTTGTTCTCCTTGAGAATCGCCTCGGCTCGGTTGATCGCCCCGCGCATTCCCTCGGCCGCGGGAGTCAGTTCCACCTGCGCCCAGCGCCTTGAGCAACCGCCGGCGCTCGATGCTCATGCTCTGGGCATCGTCAGGATCAGCTTGTATCCGCGGCCGCGCAGACAAACGCCAGCGCGATGCCGGTGTTGCCGCTGGTCGGCTCGACGATGACCGTATCCTTAGTTGATCTTGCCGGACTTTTCGCCGGCTTCGATCATCGCCACGCCGATGCGGTCCTTCACGCTGCCCAGCGGATTGAAGAACTCGCATTTGACCAGCACGATGGCGTGCTCCTTGGGAATCAGCCGGTTCAGGCGCACCAGCGGCGTTCCGCCGATGGTTTCGGTGATATCGTTGAAAATTCGGCCTTGGGGTTTTAGTGGCATGGGTTAACTCCTGTATTCCAGTTGCGAGTTGCGTGTGGCCAGTTGCGAGCAAAAGTCATAACTTTTCAACTTTCAACGAGCGTAACAAGCCGGACAAAAGACGGCTAGTCTCATCTGCCGATGCGAGTATTGAGCCAGCGGCGTCTGAGGGTACATATCCCAACCGACCAGCGATTAGAAGTTGTGTCTCCAACTCCTGGATAGAGCCTCGGGCCATTCTCAGATACAACGCGAATTGCTTTGGCAATCTCCTCCCTTGTACTTCGGCAATATTAGACGGGATCGACACCGCCGCGCAGCGCATTTGATCGATTAATCCAAATCGCTCACAGTCAGGAAAATCCCGCGTCACACGATAAACCTTCACCACGAGATCCATCGCCTTGCGCCAAACGATCAAATCTCTATAACAAACAGCCATTGCGCTTTCGTCTTTAACTCGCAACACGCGACATCATTCACATTTCACAGTCGGACCCGACCAGTTCGCATCCTCGCCGATCTCGATCGGAGCGCCGACCAGGTTGCCCCATTCGGTCCAGCTTCCATCGTAGTTCTTCACGTTGTCCACGCCAAGCAGGTACTTCAGCACGAACCACGTATGGCTCGACCGCTCGCCGATGCGGCAATAGGCGATCGTCGGCTTGGCGAAATCGACGCCCGCGTCGGCGTACAGCTTGCGAAGTTCTTGCGTGGATTTGAACGTGCCATCCTCATTGGCGGTTTTGGCCCAGGGAATATTCTTGGCTCCGGGAATATGCCCGCCGCGCTGGGCGGTTTCGGTCATTCCGGGCGGCGAGATGATCTTTCCCGGTGAATTCATCCGGCGAGCGGACATCGACCAGATTGATCGAGTCTTATTCAGCGTGTTGATGACTTCCTCGCGATAGGCCCGGACCGTTTCATCCGTGGATGGAAGCGGATAGTCGCTCGGCGGAAACGTCGGCCGTTCCGTGACCAGCTCGCGCTTTTCCAGCTCCCATTTCTTTCGCCCGCCGTTCATCAGGCGCACATCTTTGTGGCCGTGGTATTTGAATTGCCACAGCGCCCAGGCGGCAAACCAGTTGTTGTTGTCGCCGTAGAAAATGATCGTGTCGTCCTTGCGAATGCCGGCGGCGCGGTTCAATTCGGCGAACGTCTGCGGATCGATCACGTCCCGGCGCACGCGGTCGTTCAGATCCGTCTGCCAGTTCCAGCCGATCGCGTTGCGAACTGCCCCTTATCGTAAGAGGTGGTGTCGACATCCACTTCGATGATCTTCACCTTCGGGTCGTTAATGTGCTCGGCCACCCAGCCGGTGCTGACGAGCAACTCGGGATGGGCGTATTCGGTGCTCATGCTGGTTCCTTTCGCCACCGCGAATAATTTCTTCGGACTTAAACTGTTCGGTGACTTCATCCAATTGCCAACTCGTCATATCCGCGGGCGATTTTCTTGACGATCGAAACGATCACATAACTGTAAAACGGCCACGCGTGCAAGCGGTCATATTCGCTGGGCCGGGCGGGACATCGGGATGGCTGTGATAAAATCCCAGCACCGCAAGTCCCGCGGCGGATGCGGTCTTTTCCAGCTTCATCAACTGCAGCGGATCCAGCGAAAAGCGATGATACTGCTCATCAGCCTGAAACGCGTTCACCAATGGCTCAAGCCGTTGCACGATCCGATTGCCGCCGGCGCCGGTGGAATTGTCTCGCCCGAGCATCGCGCCGCAGCATTCGTTCGGATAAGCCGCCGACCCTTCGCGCTCGATCTGCGCCACTTGCTCAGGAGTCAAAATCAGGCTCATGGCCAATTCTCCGCTTCGCTCGATTCCTGCCAGAAACTTTCCGACAGATATTTCGCCGCCGAGTCGCAGAAGATCGTGACGACGACCCCTTCTTTCAATCCCTTGGCGATCCGCAACGCGGCGAACAGATTCGCGCCGGATGAAACGCCGACCAGAAGCCCTTCCTGCCGCGCAAGCCGCAACACCATTTGATGCGCCATCCTCGGTGGCGACTTCAACCTGCTCATCCGCCAGCGATTCGGATCATAAATCCCCGGCACGAGCGCGGTCGGCATGTGCTTCAGTCCTTCCAGCCCATGCAGCGGCGCATCCGGCTGCATGCTGATGCACTGGATATGCGGGGTTCAGTTCCTTCAACCGCCGCGTCACGCCCATGAATGTGCCGCTGGTTCCCAGCCCGGTGACGAAATGCGTGATCCGGCCCTGCGGTCTGGTTCCAGATTTCCATCGCGGTGGTTTCGTAATGCGCTCGCCAGTTGGCGTCGTTGTTGTACTGATCGGGATAAAAATATTTGTCCGGATCGGCCGTCGACAAGCCTTTCGACATGCCGCTGCGCGCCATCGGTTCCTTCGGTCGGGATCGGTCAAAACCAGTTCCGCGCCGTAAGCCAGCAGGCATTGCTTTCGCTCCGAGCTGGCGTTTTTCGGCAGCGCCAGCTTCACGCGATATCCGCGCTCGGCCGCGATCATGGCATAGGCGATTCCGGTGTTGCCGCTGGTGGCATCGATGAGAATTTTGTCTTTGCGTCAGCAGCCCGCGCCGTTCGCCATCGAGGATCATGCTCAGGGCCGCCCGATCCTTCACGCTTCCGCCGGGGTTGTACCACTCCGCCTTGGCCAGCAATTCAACCGATCCGCGCGTCCTTGGAAATGCGCTTGAACCGCAGCATCGGCGTGTTGCCGATCAACTCCAAAACGGAGCGAGCGTGTTCAGCAGGACGGGCAGCGACAATTCCCATAAATTCCGATAATGCTATGGGTAAGTAGAATTCAGTCAAGCCGTGAGTTTAACTCTAGCTTCCGACAAATCTTGCATAGAGCGATTTCGCCCGTGACGGCTCGGCCGATCCATGAACCACGAGTCGCCCGTCGGGGAAAAGCGTCAGATCGATTCCAGCCGGATCATTCAGCTTGCATTTAACGAACCACGGCGATGTCGCGACAGTTCCGATCTTTCGCCATCGCTCAGCCGTCACATCCAGATCAATCCGCTCGGCTGAGCCGGCGCGAAGCACCTGAACAGCCTGTCTTCCGCATAGGTTTGTAGTGAAATCGATCCCGTTCGTCGAGAGATAAGGAAAATTTCTCTGCTGGCAGCAGGGACAATCCGCAGCGGGAACAGCCGCGGAAGCCATTGCCCGGTACTGCCCTGTCCATGCATCGAGCGAGATCAATCCAGCCGATTCGCCGAGTCGTTCGCCGCCTTCAACAAGCAATCGGATAGCCGTCGCTGCCTGCAATCCCCCCACCATCGCCGCCGCCGGCCCCAGCACGCCGGCTGTGTCGCACGTCGGCAATTCATCCGCCCGCGGCCGATCCGGGAAATATGCATCGCAGGCACGCCGTTCGTCCCGGCAAAATTCCCCACACCCGGCCAACCACGCCAACGCATCCGCCATAAACCCATGGAATCCGCTGTTTCACAGCCAGATCATTGATCAGATACCGCGTGGCGACGTTATCCGTCCCATCGAGAATCAGTTCGATTCCCTCAGCCATCGACTCGATATTCGTCGCGTTGACATCCGCGACGATCGGCTCAATCCGCACCTGCGAGTTGATCTTTCGCAATCGATCGGCAGCCGCGACCGCCTTGGGCAATTCCCGGGATGCATCGCTCTCATCAAACAGCACCTGCCGCTGCAGATTCGACAGTTCCACCAGGTCACGGTCCACGATGCGAACAAGACCGACGCCCGCGCGAACCAGCATTTCCGTCGCGATCGATCCCAGCGCCCCGCACCCCACCACCAGCACGCGCGCACGCCCCAATCGCTCCTGGCCCTCAGGCCCGATTTGCGGCAGGATTTGCTGGCGGTCGTATCTGCCCATGACAAAAGTCCGATCCGTCGATTATAGTGGCTTGCTAACAAGGAGCGACATGCCCGTTGATACCCAGCAAATCCTTCAGATGGCCGAGAAACTCGGACAGCTGCTCAAGCAGCACCCCGCCGCCGAACGTTTCAAATCCGCACAAAAAGCCGTGGCCGAGGATGCCGACGCCGGCCGGATGCTCGCCGATTTCGAGCGGCAGCTCGAAGCCCTCGGTCGTCAGGAACAGCAGGGCCGGCCCGTCACCGATGCCCAGCGCATGCAATTGGAATCGCTGCAGGCCAAGATCGTTTCGCATATCAAGATCAAAAATCTCAACCTTGCCCAGGTGGAATTCGTCGATCTGCTGCGCAAGATCAGTCAGACCTATCAACGCCCGCTGGCGGATACCGCCGCAGCACCGCAGGACCGAAGCCGGCAGGTACGCCTCTCAGCTAACACGATTCGGGAGAGAATCCATGGCCAACTGGCTGCTCAAAACCGAACCGGATTGTTACTCCTGGGACAATCTCGTCCAAGATAAACGCACCACCTGGGACGGCGTAGCCAACAACACTGCTTTGAAAAACATCCGCACAATGAAAAAGGGGGATCTCGCCCTGATCTATCATACCGGCGATGAGCGAACCGCCATCGGCATCGCCGAAATCACCTCCGATCCTTATCCCAACCCAAAGGAAGATGATGATCGGCTAGTCGTCGTGGACCTCAAGCCCAAACGAAAACTATCACGCGGTGTCACCATTTCCGACATCAAGGCCGATCCCACATTCGCCGGCTGGGATTTCATTCGCATCAGCCGCCTGAGTGTTGTCCCTGTCCCGGAAAAAATGTGGAAGCGAATACTGCAACTGGCTGAGGAAAAACCATGAGCACCTCCGGCCCGGATTTTGTTTCATCACCCACCGCAAGCGCCGCCCCGCACGCCGAGCCGGACGATCGTGAAGAAGTCTATTTCGCGGGCTCGCCGCTCATTCGGGCCAAGGCTGGCAAGCTTTTCTTGTATATTCTGATTGCGATAGCGCTCCTCGCCATCGCTGGATTGCTGATCCATAAGGGATGGGGACCCTGGTGGATCGCCGCCGGCATTATTGTTGTTGGTTTGATCGTGCCATGGATTCCCCGCCTGTTTGCAACGAGCATCCGTTTTCGAATCACCAACTATCGCATCGATTTTGAGCGGGGTTTGCTGAATAAGAATATTGATACGATCGAGCTCTGGCACATCGAAGATTTACATTTCCATCAGTCGCTGATCGACCGCCTGCTCAACGTGGGCACAATCACGGTTATCTCAAAGGACGAAAAGCTGCCGACGCTGACTCTCTGGGGGCTCCCCAATCCACGCCCGCTTTACGAAATTCTGAAGCAGCGCGTGATCGCGGTCAAACGCCAGCGCGGCGTGATCAAGATGGATCCGGGATAAGTCTAAAAGATACGCGGGAGAATTCGCTCAACGAGTACGCGGAGGAACTTTTGTCGTCTGCGGCGGCTGGATCGCCGGCTTGGGTGGCAAATGTCCTTTGAGCAGTGAACCTTCTATCGCCTTGAAAATCTGATCGGCCGGCTCCCGCTCATAGACAAAATCATCGATCTTGAACGTCCCCTTCGCGGCTTTCGTGGACGAATCCCCCAGATCGTAATCCACATACGCGATCCCCTTCCGGTCCCACGCCTCGCGGTTGATCGAGTGGATATTTTCCAGCGGCACAGGAGGATGCCCGGGCATGTGCAATACGCCGTTTTCCAGTCGATATTCCCCACGCGAGCTATAAATCGCCCAGCCGAGAATAATCAGCCCCATCGGCGGGAGTAGCACCCCCAGCACCTTGTTCAACATGATATCCGTGTCGGTCTTCGGCTTTTCCAGCGGATGCGTCACCGGCCAATTCGGCCAACTCACAAAACCATCGTAAATCGACCAGGCCCCATACCCCATGAGCAGAATAGTCATAAGATATCGCGCAACGCGGTAATATCGCCCCGCCTTGGCAACAACGAGCGCCGGCGTGGGGTCGGCTGGGACAGCTTCCGTACTATCGACCATATCCAAACCCTCTCAACCCGAATACCCCGCCGTCGATTTGCATCCTCAGCACTTTATCAGAAGTTGCCGCAGATGCTCAAGTCCGCTAATGACTTCGGCAAGATCAGACATGCCCTCTTGAATAATTTCCCTTTTGCCCGCGGTATTCTCCGCCTCCAATTCCTCCGCATCCTTGCGAAGCTCGATCAGAACGCGATCGATCTTTCGCCCGGCCTCTTGCTCCAAAGAATCCGCGGATTGACCTGCCATCGCGGGTGATCTTACTGGCTCAGCCCATCGATGCCAAACGCATTTTCCGCCCCCGGCGTTCAGGAGCGGGAAGCGATAGCGCTGGAGATCGGCCGGACGACCCGTGGCAGAATGTGCCGATCGCACAGTTGAATCGCCCGGTCCGTCATGCTTTGCAGCAAATCCTCCATCGAAGTGCGCGGGCGATCTCCCCAATATCGCCGCAGGATCAGGTAGACGCTGATCACATCGTCAGAATAATCGCCGGTGCGAACCTGATAGCTGTTGGTCCGCGTCACGATATCGATGCGGGCCTGAAGCCGGCAATCATCGCTCAGGGCCACTGTCACCGTCGGCTGAAAATCCACCGCCTTGGCTCCGGCTTCCTCCGTCAGACAATTCAGCGGCGAATCCGCCAGCAGGCTCTCGGCGATGATTTCGTCATGATTTCCGCTGAACGCAAGATCGAACCCGAACAGCACATCCAGATAATCGATCTCCACCGGGCTGATGCCCAGATGATACGGAGCCATTTCGAGCAGAAGGTCGATGCAGTTTGCAGCGCATCGTCAACGCTGTGCCGGATTGACATGCCCGCTGCTCAGACGCTTGGCCTCCAGGCTCACCCAGCGATAATCCTGGCTGCCGCGATCCTCTTCGAGATTGAATTCCCCGCTGTCCGATTTGCGAAATCGGGTCATCGACGGAAATTCCTTCTGAATGCGCTCGAAGAAGTGCAGAACGGTTTCGCGCTGGTGCGGCAGATTCAACTGCGAGCCCAGTCGCATGTTGACGTAGAAGTCCTCGCAAAACGAGGAGTACGGGTTTGACATGCGCTCTCCCATCCAGGGCCGGCTCCCTAAAATCTCGATCGGTCCCAGTCACCCGAGTGTAGCGGATTTATTTTGCAGGGAAAGACCACCGCGGGCCTTTCAGTGCGAGGATCGAAAGTTTAATTGGAATGCGCTTGACATCGGCCATCTTAGTAATTCGATCTCGTCCCGCCGCGCCTATCGTTGACGCATGATCGAGCCGGGCGTAAAAACCGGACGGATGCCAAAGCCTGTATATGCACTTGTCGGCTCCGACGCGCTGCTTCAGCAGGAAGCGCTGCATGCAGATCATTCGCGCAGTTGCCGCCCGATGCACAGCGCAGTCGAGACTGAGGGAGAAACCGCTGATCTCGCCGACGTTCTCGATGAGCTTCGCAGCTTCGCCATGTTCGGCAGCGCCAAGGTGGTGGCTGTTCGCAATGCCGACGAATTCGTCTCGCGCTTCCGCGAACAACTGGAAGATTACGTCGCCCATCCGTCCGAAAGCGCCACGCTGGTGCTGCGATTCAGTTCGCTTCCGTCAAATCAGCGGATTTATAAAGCGATCTCCAAAACCGGACAGATCGATTCAATGCCAGCCGCCGAAAGACCTGAAAGGCTGGATCATTCAGCGCGGCAAAACAGCCCACAAATTAACTGTCACCACTGAAGCCGCCGATTTGCTGGCCGATTTCATCGGCGCCGATCTGGGCCGAATCGACAACGAACTGGCCAAACTAGCCCTGGCCTCTTCCTCGCGCGAATCGGCCCGGATGAGATCACCCAAAGCGTCGCATTTCAGCGCGAGCGAGAAATGTGGGATTTAACCAACGCCCTCGGCAGCGGCGACCCAGCCGAAGCAGTCCGCCGCTGGCGGCAACTCATTCAAGGCGATTCATCCGCCGAATTTCGCGCCGTCACCTGGCTCTGCATCTGGCTCGAAAATGTCCGCAAAGCCCTGACCATGCTCCGCGAGGGCCAAAACACCTTCACCATCGGCCAGGCCCTCCGCATCTGGCCACGCGACGTCCAGCAGAGATTCGTGGACACCGTACAATCCCTTGGCGAGCATGGCCGAAGACGAGCCGTCGATCTGCTGGCCGAGATCGATTACCAAACCAAAACCGGCGTCGGCGACGCGGCTGAGAATGTCGAGCGGTTTCTATTGTCGCTGGCCAATGAATTGCAGCCGCAACCGGAAAGTACTGGCAAAATTCGATGAAGCGAAAAAAGCCCAAACCCAAAAATAACATCATTCCGGTCGCCCTCACCCAAATGGCATGCGGGCCTAATGGCGAGACGAACCTGAAAAACCAGCTCCGCCTGGTCGAGCGCGCCGCCAAATCCGGCGCAAAAATCATCTGCACGCAGGAACTGTTCCGCTCGCAATATTTCTGCCAGATCGAAGACCACCGCTTTTTCAAGCTGGCCGAGACGATCCCCGGCCCCAGCACCGATGCGCTTGGCAAGCTCGCCAAAAAACATCGAGTCGTCATCATCGCCTCGCTTTTCGAAAAGCGCGCCGCCGGCCTCTATCACAACACCGCCGCCATCATCGATGCCGATGGCTCGATTCTCGGGCATCTATCGCAAGATGCACATTCCCGACGATCCGCTCTATTACGAGAAATTCTATTTCACGCCCGGCGACACCGGCTTCCGCGCCTGGGACACCAAATACGGGAAAATCGGCGTGCTGATCTGCTGGGACCAATGGTTTCCCGAAGGCGCGCGGCTCACCGCCCTGCAGGGCGCGGAGATCCTTTTCTATCCCACCGCCATCGGCTGGCATCCCAGCGAAAAAGCCGAATACGGCGAGGCCCAGCACGAAAGCTGGGAACTGATCCAGCGCAGCCATGCCGTCGCCAACGGCTGTTACGTCTGCGCCCCCAATCGCATCGGCCTGGAAAAAATCCTGGGCGCCAGACGGCAAGCCGGTGAACGAAGACGGCATCGAGTTCTGGGGCCAATCGTTCGTCGCCGCTCCAAATGGGCAGATCGTCAAGAAGGCTCGAGCGAGCAAGGAAGAAATTCTGGTCGTGCCGATTGCGATCTGGAGAAGGTGGAATTCAGCCGGACGCACTGGCCGTTTCTGCGCGATCGGCGGATTGATGCGTATGGGGATTTGACGAAGCGATTTGTGGATATCGACTCCCCCATGAAGAGGATAGAAATAGTGACAAGCGAAGACGTGCGATCGGAACTCGAGAAATCGCCGTTTATTCCGTTTAGGATGCATCT
The DNA here is from genome assembly GCA_963773725.1 of uncultured Phycisphaerales bacterium. GTDB lineage: Bacteria > Planctomycetota > Phycisphaerae > Tepidisphaerales > Tepidisphaeraceae > PALSA-1353. The sequence goes on along the minus strand of CAVZCA010000002.1, from coordinate 749,789 downwards.
GGTGAGCGGAAAAACGATCGATATCGGTGAGCCTGGCGTAGCATGGCTGCTGAAGAACTGCGATGCTGATCTTTCAGATTCCGCGACAGCAAGGAGAGCGGATTACGATATGGTGGCATTGCGAAACATCGAACGATTGGAGCAGCTTGCGTTCGTAGCTCGATTGGAAGCCAATATGCTCATGTTAAGACGAAGTGAAAGCCAGGAATTGACGCGCGAACCATTCGTGCCTTTGCGATTGCACTTCCGAAATGGCAAGAAATTCGGATGTTCCATTTCGAGAGGTCGCGCATTTACTCGGTTATGGCGTGCTGGTCTTCATCGGACTGAAACCGGGAACTCATCAAGCCAAAAGCTACGACAGGTTTGGCTTTGACGACATCGTTCGCATCGAACAGCTTAGACGCGGCAAGGTGTGGATCAGCGGCACCGAAAAGCGTCCTGGAAATGGCAAAACTTAAAATCCTCAACCAGACCCCCGCCTCGCTGGGCTATTCATTTCCCGCCGGAATGGGAGCCGCACGCCGGCACATGGTTCAGTTGGCCGCGGCCGGAGGGGATTTCGTTTCCGGATAAATATCACACGGTTCCGGAAAATCTGGCCCGGATTTTCGCGAGATCGCGCCGCGCGAGAAGGTGCACATCAATGTTCCCAACGGCAATTACGAACGATCGGTCAAGGAGCAATTGAAGCGAACACGGCTGCCCGCTGAAGAACATTTTTTTCCATCACATCAAGACCAACGAAAGCTGGTGCCGCGATCATGGGCCGGCGTTTGTGATCGAAAACGCGCGGCCGAAGAACTGGCGATCGTCGATTGGGGATTTAACGCCTGGGGCGGAAAATATCCGCCGTACGATGATGACGATGCGGTGCCGACGCGGATTGCGGAGGAGCTCAAGCTGCCGGTTTTCTATCCCAGGATCGTCATGGAAGGCGGAGCCGTCGATTTCAACGGCGCCGGCACGGTTCTGACCACCACCGATTGCCTGCTGAACAAAAATCGCAATCCGAATCTGTCCAAATCGCAGATCGAGCAATATCTGAAGGATTATTATGGCCAGAAACACGTCTGCTGGCTCACCGGCGGCATCGCCGGCGACGACACCGATGGCCATGTCGACGATCTGGCCCGTTTCATCAGCCCGACGAAAATCGTCATCGGCATCGAAGACGATCCGAAAGACGAGAACTACCGCATTCTTACGCGATGCCCGCCGACAGTTGGAAAAGCTGAGCGATCAGGATGGCCGGCCATTCGAGATCGTCGAAATCCCGATGCCGGGCCTGGTCGATCACGACGGCCAGCGACTGCCCGCCACCTATGTCAATTTCTATTTCATCAACGGCGCACTGCTGGTCCCGACCTATCGCGATCGCAAAAATGATCGCAAAGCCCTGGCGATTCTTCAGGAACATCTGCCGAAGCACAAAGTCATCGGCATCGATTGCGTCGAATTGATCTGGGGACTGGGCGCGATTCACTGCCTGAGCCAGCAGCAGCCGAAATAAAACTCGAATTTGAAGATCTTTCAGTCCCGCCATGCGATCGGAAATGGTCTTTTCCGGAGGCTTTGCCACCGCCTTACCGGAGCGCGATTTTTCCGCCGTTGCCGTTCTTATCCAGGATGAAAACGACGGCGGAGATCACGCTGGTCCAGAGTCCGCTCTTGTCTCCCTCGGCGGTTTGAACGACGGCGCGCGTTTTGACGATTTCGCCGCTCATCTTGTATTGCTGCTCGCGCTCGTCCCAGTTCTTGTCGGCGTCGAAGGGAATGCCCAGCGTCGTCGCCAGCATCGTGGCGGCGAGGTCTTCGCAGAGATCTTCGGTCTTCTTTTCGCTCATCCCGTAGCCGTGATGCTCGGCGATGTAGCCGTGAGCATGATTGCGCGGGATCGCCAGGCCGATGCCGGCGCAGATCAGGCGGTTGGGCTCATCCGTGGCCGCCTCGGCCAGGACGACAAAGGTGATCTGGCCCGGCTTGAGCTTCGGCTGGCCCTTCCTTCATCGGGATGATCTTGCAGCTGGTGGGATAGATCGATGAAACGCGCACCAGATTTTGCTTTTCGATCCCCGCATCACGCAGCGCCAACTCGAAACTCATCAGTTTCTGTGCATGGCGTCCAACGCCCTTGGTGAAAAAGCATTCCTTGGGCATGAAATCATCGCCGTTGACCATTCATTAGACTCTCCGTTAAGCTCTTCTCGCCGCGATCTCTCAACTGCGCGGAGGCGGGATTATATCGTCATTGCCGCGCACGCAAAGAATTCGCAAAATTTGATGCACAGGATTTTCAAAAATTCCACCCTTGAGGGATTCAAGACGCTCTAAAGCACCCCGTTCCAGTCCGGCGGAAGCAGCATGACGGGAATTTTTGTGTTCTTGATCAATTCCACCGGCACATTTCCCGCCAGCAGCCGTGCAAAAATGTTTTTGCCGGTCAGTCCGAGCACGATCAGTCACTTCCCGCTCGGCGGCGGTGTTCAGAATCGCCCGGGCGATGTCGTCGCTGAACATCAGCAGGGTTTGCACGGCCACTTCGCGCTCCTGGAGCTTGCTCGCGGAGGAAACTGATGGCCGCTTCGCCGTCGGCCTGCTCCTGCTCGCGCATCTGCCCGCCGCTGGGTCGCGAAACGTGGACGACCAGCACCTCCGCCTCCAGTCGATTCGCCAGATTCGGCCAGCGGCATCACCACCTTTTCCGCCGCCCAGGGGCTGCTGACCGCCACCAGAATCCGGCTCATGGGGATAGTGTAAGCCGGATTTCAACGATCTGAAAGGGGTGCTCCAACCGAGGTCAGCACGGCCCTGTCCATCAGCGACTTCATTCGGCGCATGCCTTCCCGCGATGGCTGATCCGGTGTTTCTGTCCGCCGGCAATTCGGCGGTCGTTTTCCCAGTCCTCCACGAGAAAAGCGGATCGTATCCGAACCCCCCGCCCCCTGCGGTTCGGTCAGAATTCGCCCTTCAACAGTGTCGCTGGCGGTCAGAATGACCCTTCCCGCGGGTCCGCCAGAGCCAACGAACAGATGAACCGGGCGGTTCGCCGCTCAGCCCGGAACTTCCGCAAGCTGGCGAAGCAATAAGGCATTGTTATCCGCATCCCCGGCTCCGGCTTTGTGGATCGCTGCCCAGCGGGCACTGAAACGCCCGGCTTGCCATCCAAGCATCCACCGCCAGGCCGCTGTCGTCGGCCAGGCCCAGATCTTTGAGCATTTGCCATACTCGCCGCTTTAGACAAGCGTTGGCGAGGAAAGTGCTGGCCGGTCTCCTCAACCGGCGGGCAATTCCGGGGTGTTCGGTGAGATCGGTAACATCGAATTCCGCTGCCCGCATCCAGCATCTGGCGGAATTCTCGGATTTTGCCGGGATTGGTGGTGGCGATCAGAAGCCGCAATGGTCCCACCCTATCGCAACCCGCCAAGACCCGGCACCGCCGTCGGTGCACCACCACTCGAATCCGACGGCTGATCATTCGAGTTCTGATCCGAGGTCCCCCTTGACCGGCGGATCATCATCGTTGCCATCCTCGTGCGGAACCTGGATCAGATACGAGGACCAGGGAATCGTCTGCCATGTGTGATCGGCTAGTTGCACCCGCTGCCCGCCACCTCGCCGTTGACGTAATAATAGGGATATTCGGCCGCCACCTTCTTCAGCTTCGGATCGACGATTTCGAGCTTGGGCATGACCACCTTCATCTTGCGGCCGTCCGGCGTATATACTGTCGAATTCGACGCCCTGGAAGCGAACCGGAGCACCAGCAGCGGCTGGTTGGGATCGTCGCTCTCCGCAACCGCCGCATGCTGCTCAGCGACGGCATTGCTCGAGGCCAGCTACCGATGTAAACTTCGCTGGTGGAGGGCCCATGGCGGAAATAGGCCTCGACGCCGGCGTGCGGAATCCCTTCACGGCATCCACGGCCTCTGCTTCCGCTCCGGGCTGCCCTTGTATACGGCGATCTGAAGCGTCCAATATCCGCGATTGCTGGCTAAATCCCATTCCTTGGGAGCCGGGGATCGGGCGTCTGATCGGCAGAAAACCACTCTGCGGGAACATCCTGTCGCCATTGTTGTCCACCAGCGACGAGACTTTCGCCCGGTCCGTTTGGGCCCGCGTGTATTCCGCCATTTGCGAACGATCGTCGAACGTCTTGTAAAACCCGTAATAGAGATCGCTTTCTTCCGCGCTGTGAACGATATAGCAATCCTTCGAGCCGGTCTGCGAACCAATAGTCCTTGATCCGCTTGGCATCCATGATGTGAGTCGGATCGCTGAATGTGATGCAATGCAGAGTGAATTGCGCCCCCTGAGGAATAGCGGGCATGGCGGAATCTTCGTTTGCCGCGCATCAGGCGAAGCCGCGGCCGAATTTGTATCCGGCGTCACCGCCGCCTGATTGGCCGAATGGACGATGCATGAAAGCGCACCCGCCAACCGCCGCGAACAACAACGCCACTAAAGCAAACGCAATTCGCCTCATATTCCAAACTCCCGGCGAAGCAAAACCCATGGCGATGCCATGGGGAACCCGACATCATAACAAAAACCAAAAGATTTCCGATAGAATCCACCCGCAATGAGCTTCCCAACGATCCCACACTCAAACCCCCCTGCACGCGCGAGGACGCCCTTGCGGTCTCAACCGTCTGCCGGAGTCCGGGCCACGTCGCCTATTTCGCCGGCGGATGCGTGCGCGATGTGCTGCTGGGCCTGGACGCCAAAGATTGGGATGTCGCCACCGATGCCCCGCCGGACCGCGTGCCGAGAACTGTTTCATCTCGACCCAGGCGGTCGGAGCGGCTTTCGGCGTCATTCTGGTCCGCAGCGGCAGCAGCATCGTCGAGGTGGCTACTTTTCGTGCCGACGGCACCTACGAAGACGGCCGCCGGCCCAGCAGCGTTCGCTTCACCTCCGCCGAGGAAGATGCCCGCCGGCGGGATTTCACGATCAACGGCCTTTTTCTTCGATCCGATCGAAAATCGCGTCATCGATTTTGTCGGCGGGCGCGATGATTTGAACGCCCGCCGGATTCGCGCCATTGGCTCACCGGCCGAGCGATTCGGCGAAGATCATCTTCGGCCATGCTGCCGGGCGGTTCGTTTTGCCACCCGGTTGGGATTTGACATCGAACCCGCCACGGCCGCCGCGATTCGTTCCCACGCGCCCAGAATCAAAGGAATCAGCCCGGAACGAATCGCCGAGGAACTGCGCCTGATGCTCACGCCGCCAACACGCGATGTCGCGTGGATGCTTCTTTGGAATCTAAATTTGGCCAGCGAAATCTTCCGGTTTTTGCCCGCCACCCCCAAAACTTTGGACCAGACCCGCTCGATTTTCCTCAAACTGGAAAAAGGACGCCCCATTCCGCTCGGCCTATCCCTAGCAGCGGCATGTCTCTGCACCCGCGCACAGGCCGAATCATTGACTGACCTTTTACCGCTGCTGACAAAAAGCGAAATCTCCCGCTCCGTCCGCGCCATGCGGCAATCCCTGCGAATCAGCAACGACGAAAGTGATGATATGTCCCAAACGCTGTCTAACCTCGAGCCGATCTTACAACCAACTCCGCCGACGCTCGCGCAGAAAAAACGCTTCCTGGCCCACCCCGAAGTCGGCCCTGTCGCGCCAACTCATGGAATCAATCGCCGCGGTCGGGCTACATCTGAATCGGATCGCCAGCTTACAGGAAGATTTGCCCAGCTTAAGTCTTCAAGACGTTGCCCCGGTCCCACTGCTGGACGGCGACGAACTGATCGCAGCCGGATTTTCGCCTGGTCCCGCGTTTCGGCGAATTCTCGACGCAGTGTACGACGCTCAGCTCGAGGGACGTATTACAACAAAAGACGACGCAATGAAACTTGCAAAAAAACTTTGATCGAAGTAATTACGAATTCCCGCCCACCCGTCCATCCAACACCAACCCCGCCGCGATCATGATCATCCCCGCTCCCAGAACAATTCCATGCGATCGCGGCGTCCTGCACAATTCCGCAAATTCCCCGCCCGTCGGTTTATACGCTTCCAGCGGAGCAGTCGCCGGAACATTCACAATGCTGAACGGCGACATCCGCCCCGCCGCAGCCGATTCAGTCGCAACCGAATCTCCCTTCAACTTCAGATCGAGCGCCTTCTGTCCCTGCGGCACAGCCCGCATCTCCCGCTGCGCGAGCCGCTCCGTGAGCTGTGGATCGCTTTCCAGCTTCGATAAAAATTCGTGGTTTACCGAAATCTGACTTTGAATCTGCGAAAGATCCTGCCGAAGCGTTTCGCGCTCATACACCAGCCGGCGATTGGCATCCGCCTGCGGGATAATCGCGCAAGCCGCGATCAAGCTCATTCCAATGCAGAGAATCGCCACCGTCCACCCTCCGCCATCCGGGGCCGCTGGAAAGGAATCCTCTTCTTCCTGCTCAACAGAATCAGAATCAACTGGCGAGACGGCTAGTTCTTCATCAGCCGCAGATGCATCCGGCTTTCCCTGTAGAGCCAGAGGCGACTCCATCTTCCAATCGCCGGGCGGCGATTCGAGAAACCACCCTGTTGCGGGTTCACCTTCCCAGGTAGTTGGCTTTTCCCCTTCGTGAGAATCCACGGATTCCCAGGGAAGGGGAACATTTTGACCCGATTGACCGCGTCCTAATCGGAGTACCATATACAAGCCCTCCATGGCCCGTATTCGAGGAACCGTTCTACACGCCACTCATCGGCGCCACAGCTTACCGCCGTAGAGCGCCTGTTCACCCAAGCTGTTCCTCGATACGGAACAACTGATTGTATTTTGCCACACGATCCGATCGGGCCGGTGCGCCCGTTTTGATCTGCCCGCAATTCGTCGCCACCGCGATATCCGCGATAGTCGAATCCTCAGTCTCGCCGCTGCGATGGCTCATCACCGCGGTATATCCAGTTGCGCATCGCCATATTCACAGCGTCAAACGTCTCGCTCAGCGTGCCGATCTGGTTGACCTTCACAAGAATAGAGTTGGCCGTGCCCGTCTTAATTCCCTTTTCCAGGAATTTCACGTTCGTGACGAAAAGATCATCGCCAACAAGCTGAATCTTCTTGCCGAGCCGATCGGTCAGCTTCTTCCAGCCATCCCAATCATTTTCGGCCAGCCCGTCTTCAAGCGAGCGAATCGGATATTTCTCAATCCATTTCGCCCAGTAATCGACCATCTCGTCATTGGAGATGATTTTGTCCGGATTGCTCTTGAAGAATTTGTATCCCTTCTTCTGATTATCCCATAACTCGCTGGCGGCCGGATCAAGCGCCACAAACACCTGCTTGCCGAATTCATACCCCGCCGCGGTGACCGCTTCGCCAATCACCTTTAGCGCATCTTCATTGTCCTTCAGATTTGGCGCAAATCCACCTTCATCGCCGACAGCCGTGGACATCTTGTTCTTGGCAGCACCTTTTTCAGAGAGTGATAAATCTCAACGCCCGCCCGCATCCCTTCCGAAAACGTATCGAATCCCCACGGCTGAATCATGAACTCCTGAAAATCGACGTTGTTGTCCGCATGCTTGCCGCCATTGAGAATATTCATCATCGGACAAGGCAGCGTCTTCGCGCCGGGGCCGCCCAGATATCGGTAAAGCGGAAGCTGACTAAATTCCGCCGCCGCCTTCGCCACCGCCAGCGACACACCCAGCATCGCATTCGCCCCCAGCTTCGATTTATTCGGCGTCCCATCCAGCTCGATCATCAGCCGATCGATCGCCTCCTGGTCGCGGGATCCAACCCAATCAATTCCGGCGCGATCTTGTCATTCACATTCTCGACAGCCTTCAAAACCCCTTTGCCAAGATAAACCTTCTTATCATCATCGCGCAGCTCAACCGCTTCGTTCTCGCCCGTGCTGGCCCCGCTGGGAATCGCCGCCCGGCCAAGGGTGCCATCCTCCAAAACGACGTCCACTTCGATGGTCGGATTGCCGCGCGAGTCGAGGATCTGCCTGCCGTGAATGTATTCGATGCAGCCGCTCATAATTCAGTTCCGAAGTAGAGACTTCGGCCCTTCATTGGTTATCGGACGAACTTGTGTGATTTCTTAAAAGGCGGAAAGCCACTGAGGTCCGCCTTGGGCGGCAGTGTATGCGCCGGAGAAGCGCTGTCAAAACTCAGAATCTTAATTCCGCATAAACAAGCGACTCAATTCGATTTGCCAACAGCACTTGCAACTTCAACCCGCAACCCATCATGCGCCAATCGCACCCCCGCTGGCAACATCGCGTTCGTTGCCTCATGCCCCAACGCATGAGCGATATGCGTAAACCAGGTCTCTGCGCCCCAATCCGTCCGGCAACCTCCACCGCCTCGCTCACCGAAAAATGCGTCGTATGCGGGCGATGCTGCAATGCATCCAGCACTAACACATCCAAATCCTTCAACAGATCAAAGGATGACTCCGGAATTCGATTCACATCTGTGCAATAAGCCAGTCGCCCCACGCGAAATCCCAGAATCGGCAAATCGCCATGCAACAGCGGCACCGGCGTCCACGTCAATCCCCCAATCTCAAACGGCCCATCGATCTTTCGTCGAACCAAATGCGGCCGAAAGACCTTCATCTCCGGCTCGGGCTCCTTGAACGCATACCCAAAACAACGCGTCAGCGCCGTATCCGTCAGTTCATCCGCCCAGATATCCAGCGGCCCCTTCTTCAGCGCATTGAATCGCCGCAGATCATCCAAACCCATGATGTGATCCGCATGCCCATGCGTAAAAACCACGGCATCGATCATGTCGATCCCATTGCCAACACATTGCAACCTAAGCTCCGGCGAAGAATCAATCAGCACACGCGTCGTACCGTAGGAAACCACCGCCGACGGCCGCATCCGTTTATCGTGTGGATCAGTGCTCGAGCAGACCGGGCAATGACACCCGATCATCGGAATCCCCGCCGAAGTCCCCGTACCCAGAAACAGCAGTTCCATCCGGTCCATCGCTTCGCGTTATAGTCCGCAAGCGGCAGCTTTGCCAACCCTTTTCATATGACGAACGGAATAAGAGATTTCACTTCTTTTTTATACTGCGGATAGTCATTCGGAAAACTGGCGATCATGATTTTCTCTTCCTGAAGCGATTTGATCTTCAGCATGACCAGCACGAAAACGACGATCGCCAATCCGCTCAGCCACGGATCGACTGCCACGATCGATCCCAAAACGCCCAGAATAAAGCCAGTGTAGATCGGATGCCGAACAAATCGGTACGGACCGTGGCGAATCAGTTCATGATTTTCCTTAAGCGTGATAATCCCGCTCCAGTTTGAACCAAGGATGAACCGCGACCAGATCGCCAAACCGATTCCCGCCGCGCACAGGATGACTCCCACCATCTGGCTCGTGATGCTGTAGGGATAAAGTTGAAGCCGCCACCTGATGCAATACATCCAAAACACGCAGAAACCCGCGCTGGCCCCAAGATACGCCCAGCGGGAAAACCAACTTTGTCTGTAAGTGCTTCGCTTGGTCCCAAACGCCATGACGATCCAGACAATCGCCCAGACGATCCAAATTCCATTCACCATCCACTTGACGATATGCGGATCGATCATCTGCTAATCCAGTTCCTTCGCTTTCACAGACCAATCCACCGAATCAATCGCCGCGACAACATCAGCCGGAAGATCAGGAATAGCCGGCCCGCTAAACCGCGGCACAAAGCAAAGAACCGGAACCTTCCCCCACTTCTCAATTGCGCGCGGATTGGTCTCTTCCGCGGCCGGCGGCGTTTCGGACGGATATTGATTAATCACCACGCCCGCCACCGGAACACCCGCATGACGCAAAGCCTCTACAGTCAGCAGCGTATGATTGATCGTCCCCAAACCCGCCCGCGCCACCACCACCGTCGGCAGCCCAAGCCATCGGGCGATATCAAGAACAGTCAACTTCCGATCCACCGGAACCAGAATTCCGCCGATCCCTTCGACGATCAAAACATCGCTTTGCCGGCACATAGTCTGAATCGCCGTATCGATAGCGTTCCACTCAATCTTCTCCCCCGCCCGCTCAGCCGCAATCGCCGGCGCCAGCGGCTCGGCGAATCTCTGCGGGCAAATTGTATTCAGCGAAAACTTCGCATCCGCATGATGAGCCAGAAACTCCGCGTCCTCGCTGACAAGCCCCTCCCGCCGCCGGACGCATCCGGTCGCCATCGGCTTACAAACCGCCGTCCGAGCCCCCCGCCGCGAAAACCAATTAGCGATCGCCGCAGCCACCAATGTCTTGCCAACGCCGGTATCAGTGCCAGTGATAAAAAGACCGGGAATTTGCGGACGGGTCAGCATTTCAGATGGCTTCTACATCTTCCCCCTCTCCTCATGTAATTCATGGGGAGAGGGTTGGGGTGAGGGGCTATTATCCTACACGCATCCTAAAGCCTCAGGTTTGTGGATACCAGCCAAGGTCAACTCATATTAAAATGGTAACAGAATGTATTCAGTCGAAGTCGAACAAGAAGTCGATGGCCGATGGATAGCTGAGGTGACAGAGTTGCCAGGCGTGTTGACGTACGGCGCCTCGCGAGATGAGGCAGTCCGCAAAGCTCAGGCCCTATCGCTCCATGTTTTAGCCGAACGACTAAAACATTGCGAAGATATTGTCAGGCATCACAAAGCGAACTGGCCTGACGATCTGTAACGCCACTTTGCCTTACGTTAACTCTGGCAATCCCCCATCCAAACTTCTATCATTTCTCACAATCATGGAACGACGCAAATTCGGCAACACGAATCTTGAAGTCTCCGCCATCAGTCTCGGCTGCTGGATCTTCGGCGTCGATTGGTGGGGCCATTACACCGACGACGCAGGCCATGCGGCTGATGAAGTTCGCTTTCGATCAGGGCATCACCTTCTTCGACAACGGCGACGCCTACGGCAACGGCCGGGCCGAAACCCTCTTCGGCAAATTCCTCAAAACCGTCCCGCGCGACAAAGTCGAGATCGGCGGCAAAGTTCGGCTACGACTTCTACACCGATCCCGGCGAGCCCGGCAGCCACGCGAACGCAAAGCAGGATTTCTCCCCAAAATTCCTGCGCTTCGCCCTGGAGAAATCGCTGCAGCGGCTCGGCACCGACGTCATCGATCTCTACATGGCCCACAACATCAAGCTGCCGCAGTTCCGCGACGATCTGTTTGCCGAGCTGGAGAAGATCAAGGACGAAGGAAAGATCAAAGTCTGGGGCGTCTCGCTCGGCCCGGCCATCGGCTGGCGCGAGGAAGGGATCAAGGCCATGACCGATCACAACGCCAAGGCCGTGCAGACGGTCTACAACCTCTTCGAGCAAAACCCCGGCCGCGAATTTTGCGAAACCGCCCGCGCCACGCGCGCCGGCGTCCTGGCCCGCGTTCACGACAACAGCAGCATTCTCAAGGACAAGGTCAAGCATCGACACGCACATCGCCGCAAACGATCACCGCAAATTCCGCGATCAGTCCTGGAAAATCTACGGCCTGAAGAAGCTGGAACTCGTCCGCCATTACGCCACCGATCATGGCATGACCGTCCATCAACTCGCCTGCAAATGGCTGCTGATGGATCCTGCCCTGACCAGCATCACCGGCACGTTCCTGAACGAGGAAGAAATCCGCGAAGCGGCCGAATCGGTGGACAAGCCGAATCTGTCGCAAGCGGAGATGCGTCAGCTCGCCGAGGATTACGCCCGCGACTGGGACCTCGGCGACGAAGCCCATCCGTGCGATCTCAAGAGCAGCGTCTCGCCGACGGGATCGGTCCGCAGCAGCTATGTTCCGCCGCCGGTACTGATGGCGTGAGATTGTCAATGCCGCCTCTGCGATACGTCGTTCTGCATCACACCGGATCGACGAGCCGCATTACGATCTGATGTTGGAGCTCGAGCCCGGCTCGGAGTCTGGCAACTTGGCGCGTCCCGCATTGGCCACCCGAGGCGAGATGACCATTTCACCCCTCTGCCGCACCATCGCAGACATTATCTCGAATATGAAGGCCCCGTTTCCGATAATCGGGGAGAAGTGAGCCGCGTCGCGTCCGGCGTTCATAGCTTCTCGAAAACGATCGTCACAACCCGGATTGTGACCTGCCTCACCTGACTGTCGGCAAATCAAACTCCGCGAATCCGAATGCGACAGTGACAGAAAATAAAAAAAGGTGCCGTGGACCTCTCGGCATTCCACGGCACCCAGGGAAGGAGGATCGTTACATCGGAATATACGATATAAATGTGGACTTTGTTTTCCATCTGACGAAATTATAGAGTGGCGGACGCGTTCAAATTTCCCGCCGGGAGATGTATAGGTCACAAGTGTTTTATTGTAAAAGACTTTTGAAATACGGCACTCGCGGATCGACAGGTGAGACGGAGCAGACGTTCGAGTTGCCTGATCGCGATAATGCGGGATATAGTTGACGCATGCAATTGTTGCCGAATGGAAATAAATCGCGGACTGACGTCCTCCGGCCAACTGATGAAGCGCTCCGCGATGAGTGTGCCGAGGCTCGTGCTCGACGTCGCCCCGCCAGTCGCCCGGGCCATCCGGAAGATGATGCGCGAGCATCGTTTGCCGGACCTTTCGGTCCCGCAGTTCAGGGCCTTGGGCTTGCTGAGCTTTTGCGCCGCATGCATCCCTCTCCACGCGTCGCGGATTATATCGGTTCCTCGCTGCCGGCCGCTTCGCGCATGATTGATGGGCTGGTTGCCAAAAATCTGGTCGGGCGAGAAGCAATGCTGCCACGACCGCCGGCAGGTTTCGCTGGAGCTGACTCCGCTGGGCCGCGAGGCGTTTTTGGAGTCCCGCGCAGGCGACGCAGCTCCAGCTCAGCGAGCAGTTTGCGGGGCTTTCGGAAAGAAAAAAGAGAGCGTCATCGAAGCAATGCGATGGCTTGGGGAAATTTTCGGCAGCGATGCCGACAGTCTGGCGTCCGAAGTCGCCGGCAGTCGACCAAAAATCGTTCCTGATCGAGTGTGATTATGTGGATTGTTCGTCTTGCTCTGCGTCGGCCTTATACGTTCGTCGTGGCGGCGATGCTCGTCGCCATCCTGGGCGTGCTGACGATTCTGCGCATGCCGACGGACATTTTCCCCGAGATCAACATTCCCGTCATCGCGGTGGCGTTCAACTATGCCGGCATGACGCCGAGCGACATGGAAACGCGCATCGTCACCCCGTTCGAGCGCATCCTTCCCACCACCGTCGCCGGCATCGAGCACACCGAAAGCCAGTCGCTCAACGGCATCGGCGTCATCAAGATTTTCTTCCATCCGAACGTCGATATTCAGGAATCGGTCGCCCAGGTCACCGCGATTTCGCAAACCGCGACTGCGCCAGCTTCCACCGGGCACCCAGCCGCCGCTGATCATCCGATACAGCGCCTCGGACGTTCCGATCATTCAACTCGGCATGAGCAGCGATCGCCTGTCCGAGCAGGATATATTCGACTCGCCAACACCACCGTCCGGATCAACGCTGGCATCCGTGCAGGGCGCCAGATGCCGTATCCCTATGGCGGCAAAGCAGAGGCAGATCATGGTCGATCTCGATCCCGAACGGCTTTACGCCTGGGGACATTTCTCCTTCGGAGGTGGTCAACGCCATCACCGCCCAGAACCTGATTCTTCCCGCCGGCACGGCAAAGTTCGGCACCAACGAAATGCCGATCCTGCTCAACGCCAGCCCGACAGTCGATCGACGAGTTGAACAATCTGCCGATCAAAACCGTCAATGGCACGCCGGTTTACATCAAGGATGTGGCCCACGTCCGCGACGGGTTTCAGGTTCAGCAGAGCATCGTGCATCAGGACGGCAAGCGCGGCGTATTGATGGTGGTTTTGAAGGCCAACGGGGCTTCCACGCTCGATGTGGTGAAGCGCCTCAAAGCCGCTTTGCCGAGCATCGAAGCCCAGTGCTCCGCCCGTCCTGAAAATCGCTCCGCTTTTCGATCAATCGATTTTCGTTGAAGCATCGGTGAACGGCGTCGAACGCGAGGCGGCCATCGCCGCCGGCCTGACCGCCCTCATGATCCTGATCTTCCTGGGAAGCTGGCGAAGCACGCTGATCGTCATCATCTCCATCCCCCTTTCGATTCTGGTGTCGATCATCGTCCTGAGCTGGCTTGGGCGAAACGCTGAACGTCATGACCCTCGGCGGCATGGCGCTGGCGGTCGGAATTCTGGTGGATGACGCAACGGTCGAGATTGAAAACATCCACCGCAATCTCGGCCAGAAAAAACGGCTGGTGCAGGCCATTCTCGACGGCGCATCGCAGATCGCCGTCCCGGCGTTCGTCTCGACGCTTTGCATCTGCATCGTCTTCGTCCCGGTCCTGTTCATCAGCGGCGCCGCCAAATATCTGTTTACTCCGCTGGCGATGGCGGTCGTTTTCGCCATGCTCACCAGCTATCTGCTGAGCCGAACGCTTGTGCCGACGATGGTGCACTATCTGCTGGCCAGCGAAGTAGAAATCTACGGCGGCAAGCTCGATCCCAACGATCCGCATGCCGATCCCGAAAAAGCCCACGAGCTCGATCCGCACCTCCATCACCCACATCTAACTCTGTCGGCAAGCATCTGGTGGGTACTGAGCCGCGTCGGAACCGTGCTGCTGGTTTTGGCGGTTCTGGTCGGCGTCATCGCGATCGCTGCCGGAAAATGGATCGCGTTTCATCGGCGAGGTCCATGGCTTTTTGAAATCGCTGGATTGGGAATGGGATCTGATCTATCTGGTATTGGCCCTGGTGTCGCTTGCGCTGATTCATTATCTCATCGGCAACAATCTCATCTGGCGATTTCACGAAGGATTCAACCGCCAGTTTGAGAAACTCCGCAATTTTTACGGCGGACTGCTCGACTCTGGCGCTGGAGCACCGATTCGCGACGGTGTGCGCATTCGCCGCTGATGGTGCTCGTTTCCTGCTGCCTGTTCTTTCTGATCGGCACGGATTTCTTCCCCACCGTCGATGCCGGCCAGATTCGCCTTCACGTCCGCAATCCGCCCGGCACGCGCGATTGAGCAAACCGAGGTGATCTTCGGCGATGTCGAACGCGCCATCCGCAAGGATATTCCGCCGGACGAAATCGACACGCTGCTCGACAACATGGGAATCCCCAACAGCTCGATCAATCTGTCGCTGAGCGATGGGTCGCTGATGTCGCCCGCCGATGGGGAAATCCTGATCTCGCTCAAGCCAGGCCATCGGCCGACGGAACAGTACATCGACCAGCTCTGAACGCCGATCTGCCCAAACAGTTCCCCGCGCAGATCTTCTACTTTCAGCCGGCGGATATCGTCACGCAGGTTCTGAATTTCGGCATCGCCGCTCCGATCGACGTTCAGATCGACGGCCCCAACGCCCAACCAGACGAAAAATCTCGAAATCGCCGAGGAGATGCTGCGACAAAATCCGCGCCTTGCCCGGCGCGGCCGATGTTCGGCTGGCGCAGGTTCCCGATGCGCCGGATGTGCGCGTCAATGTCGATCGAACGCTGGCCAGCGAAGTCGGCGTCACGCAGCAGCAGGTCGCCAACGATCTGCTGGTATCCCTCAGCGGAACCGCCCAGCTTGCTCCGAATTTCTGGATCAATCCGCAAGACCGGCATCGAATACAACGTGCTGGTTCAGACCCCGCAATACAAGATGGATACGATGTCCGAGCTGGCCAACACCCCCGTCGTGCCGCCGGGTGCTGGATTCAGACAACTTCGCTAGTTCAGCGCACCCAGCTTCTGGGCAATCTGGCCGACATCCAACCCGGGCGATCGCCGTCGAACATCACCCACTATCAGGTTCGCCCCACGTTCGACATCCTCGCCGGCGTGCGGCATACGGATCTCGGCTCCGTCGCCACGGGCGTGGAACGAATCATCGCCGACGCCCGCAAATCGCTCCCGCGCGGCAGCAACATCACCCTTCGCGGGCAGGTCCAGAGCATGCGCGATTCATTCCGCGACATGGGCATTCGGGCTCATCTTCGCCATCGTCCTTGTTTATCTGCTGATGGTGATTAATTTCCAGTCCTGGCTTGATCCGCTGATCATTCTCATGGCTCTGCCGGGCGCCCTGGCGGGAATCTTGTGGATGCTCTTCCTCACCGGCACGACCATCAACGTGCCATCGCTGATGGGCGCGATCATGAGCATCGGCGTGGCGACCTCCAACAGCATTCTGATGATCACTTTCGCCAACGACCAGCGGCATGCGAAGGCAAGAACTCCCACGATGCCGCCCTGGCGGCGGGCATCACGCGCCTGCGGCCGGTCATCATGACCGCCCTGGCGATGATCATCGGAATGCTTCCGATGTCCCTGGGCCTCGGCGAAGGCGGCGAGCAGAACGCGCCGCTGGGCCGCGCCGTGATCGGCGGATTGCTCCATGGCAACTTCGCCACGTTGTTTTTTGTTCCCGTTGTGTACAGCAAGCTGCGCGAGAAGGCCTCCGGAGACGCAGAGTGGAAGAGGAGTTACGATAATGGAACTCGTGACAAAATCGCCCGGACACCCGTTCCAATGAAGATCGTGCCCGGCACGCTCCCGATGAGCAACCGGACAACAAATCTAACGGAAAGCCTGCCGACTCCGATCACGGACATGACGCCCTGCCGCAGGATCTTCCGAAATTTAGCGGAAAAAAGTGCTCCTCATCGGCGGGATTGTCGTTCTGGTGATCGTCATCGCGTTCCTGCGCGATGCATGGCCCAGCGCATTCACCGCGAGTCTGCGACAACCAGGCGGATCAGGCAGCCAATGCTCCGCCCGCGTCGACGTCGCCTTGCCAGCAGCCGCAGGCCGTGGAGGAAGACCTAAATCTTCCCGCCGATGTCCGCGCCGATGCAGCAAACCGCCATCTATGCCCGCGTCGATGGATATCTGAAGCACTGGCTCGTGGACATCAACGATCACGCGTGAAAAAGGCCAGCTTCTGGCGGAAATTGAAGCCCCCGACACCGATGCCGAACTGGCTCAGGCAAAGGCCGCTTTGCAGCAGGCGAAGGCCAACACCGTCAAAGCCGTGAGCCGATCTCAAGCTGGCCAACGCCACTCTACGAGCGCTACACGGCTGTTGCCAGTCGGGCAGCGTGACCCAGCAGGACCTGGACACGCGGCAATCGACCGCCAACCAGGCGGCCGCCGAACAAAGCCGCCGCCGATGCCGCCGTTAAAAGCGCACAGGCCACGGTTGAGCGCCTGACAGCCCAGCAGGGATTCGAAAAGATCATCGCCCCGTTTTCCGGAACCATCACCTTCCGCAATTATGACGTCGGAGCCCGCATCTCTTCCACCGACACCGCCGCCGGACACGAAATGTTCGACATCGCCGACACCGACCGGCTGCGCATCTATGTCAATGTCCCGCAGGCTTACGTCAACTCTCATTCAGATCGGTCAGCCCGTCCATTTCTCTCTCGCAAGCGAACTACGGCAATCGGGCGTTTACCGGAGTACGTCGCCCGCTCGGCCGGGGTTTTGGATCCCGCAACGCGAACCCTCCTCACCGAACTCGATTTCGACAACCACGATCATCTGCTCTGGGCCGGAATGTACGGCGAAGGCCATATCACCGTGCATCGGAATCACCCGATGCTGACCGTCCCCACGGCGGCGATGCTGTTCGAAGCCAACGGAACCCAACTGGCCGTCGTGGACGACCAAAACCATGTCCACTTCAAGCCAGTCACTGTCGGACAGGACCTCGGCCAGAACTTGAAGTCGATCGGCGGCCTCTCCAGCACCGATCGCGTCATCACCAATCCGGGCGAGAAATTGCTCGAAGGCATCGAAGTGCCAGATCGCTCAGCCAGGGCCAACCCGCCCAACCGGCTGTCGCCAACTCCGGCGATTCGCAACCAACAAAACGGTCGCTCAGGGCGACTTCGATCCTTCCGCCAGCGGATCAGGAGGCGGGACCCGGTGAGCCTCAACCGATTGCCTCCAACGCGATTGCGCGTTGTCATTCGCGTGTCATTTTGCTCGTAGTTTACTCTTCTCGCCTGCGTCAACCAGCGGGAGGAAATCATGACCTACCGCAAGGTCGTTGATACCGGCCTGCCACGGCCCATGTCCTACCAGCCGGGCCAACCTCTTTCCCTCGCCCGCGCCATGGCGCTGGCCAATGAAGACAACGAGCACATCGGCCTTCAAGGCGAAAATTATCTGCAGGCCCTGATCGCCAAGAACCGCGCCGTCGCCAGCTTTCTGCCGACCATCTCCTTGCAGCCCGATTTCACCATCGAGCAGGCCGGCAACACCGGCACCACCATCCGGCGTCGCCAACGTCACGCCGCAAGTCGCCGCCACTGCCGGCGGATTCGTCGTCAGCGGCGATACCTGGCAACGCTTCGAGGCCCCCGTCGTCGGCGACATGAACCTCAGCTTCGTCTCCTACCCCAACCTCAGAAGCACCGAGCAAACCATCGTCCAGCAACGGCAACTTGCTCATCGACACGCAGGCCACGGTCCTCCTGAATGTCGCCCAAACCTACTACCAGGTGCTCCGCTCCGAACAGCAGGTCGCCGTTCTCCAGAATTCGCTGAAGGTGCAGGAAGCCCGGCTCGACTGATGCCCAGAGCCGCTTCGAAAATCATCTGGCCCTGGCGCTGGAAGTCTCGCAAACCCGCGCCGAGGTCGCCTCCACCGCAGCCGAACTCACCCAGGCCCAAAGCGATGTCCGCAACGGCCGGCACACGCTCGCCTTTCTCATCGGCGTCACCGAAATCGACGGCCCCCTGATCGATGAAGTTGCCGTTCCCGATCACGTTTCTATCCGTCGATGCGTTCCGTGCCGAAGCCGCCGCCACATCGCCAGGACCTTCTCGCCGCCGAAGCCGCCGTCCGCGCCGCCAAATATGCCGTCGACGCCGCCATCGCCGAGTATTACCCATCCGTCAGCATCAACGTCGCCGGGTTTCTCTATCGCGAATATTTCTCACGACGCCAGCAAATGGGACGCGATCCTCGTCGCCAATCTTCCGATCTTTTCCGCCGGCATCATCGAAGCCAACGTGCGCACAGCCTGGTCGCGCCTGCGGCAAGCCGCGCTCTATCAAGCCGAGCTTCGCCGCCAGATCGACCGCGACGTGCAGATCGCCTACGACAATCTCATCACGTCGGAAAAACTCCTGGTCAGCTTCAACGAAGAAGTCAAGGCCGCCAATGACGCCCTCAACCAGTCTCAGCAATTACTGCCAACCAATTGGCCATCCCCCTGGACGTTCTGACCGCCCAGGACACGCTCCTCACCGCGCAGCTCAATTACACCAGTGAGAATTTCGCCCGCACGGTCTTTTATCTCGATCTCCTCCGCATCACCGGCCAGCTTGCTCCAGATACCCCTGTCCATTGGCATCCCAGTTCCATCGCCCACCCCGCCACCGCTCCATCCACGCTGCCTGATGGATTCTAAACCGAATATTATTTAAAAATAATTTCGCTTTCTTATAAAACGCCACCAAAACCTTCACCTCCTGCCTATAGATATAGAGGGGAGCATGTATTTCCTCATTTCCGGAAATCCAGATCCAGAAATTCTTCTATAAAGGGATAAGTTGAGAGAATGTGAGATATAAGCCGCTTATCCCATACTCTGCATCTTTCCCCGCAAAGTTTTCCCCGTATTCCATTTTCGCCGTAAGTGATAGGCTCACTCAAGTACGCCGGATGTTGATCCGGCTGATCTGATTGATCACCTAACTCGAAATGGAGGAAAACCATGCGTTTTCCAATGTTCGCTCTGGCCGCCTTCGGCGCGGCTGCAATGCTTCTGGGTGGATGTTCCACCGAACCCGAAACCAATGCGGGACAGGCTCAACTTCACAATGATTCCCCCGCGGCCGTGAAGGATTTTATCGCGGTTGATCCCGGCATGGACAGCATGGTCCATAATGCCTACGGCTACGCCATCTTCCCCTCGATCGGCAAAGGCGCGGTCGGTGTCGGCGGCGCTTACGGCCACGGTGAAGTCTTCGAGCAGGGCAAGCGCGTCGGTTATGCCGATATGACCCAGGCCACCGTCGGCGCATCCGTCGGCGGTGAAACTTACGCCGAGTTGATCCTCTTCCAGGATCAGGACGCCCTGAACCGATTCAAGACCGGCCAGCTCACTTTCGCGGCCGATGCTTCAGCCGTAGCCGCCAAGGCCGGCGCTGCTGCCGACGTCAAGTGGGAACATGGCATGAGCATCTTCATTAACGTCAATGGCGGTTTAATGACCGAAGCCTCGGTCGGAGGCCAGAAATTTAACTACACCAACCAGTAGTTAGCTGCTGCGGCCGATTTTCCTGAGAAACTGATCCTCGGTCAGGATCTCAACGCCTAATTCTTTCGCCTTGGCAAGCTTGCTGCCGGCATCGTCACCCGCCACCAGGAAACTGGTTTTGCGGCTGACGCTGCCGGCGGCTCGGCCGCCCAGGTCCGTGATCAATCTCTCAATCTCGTCCCGCTTCAGCCGCTGCAGCGTCCCGGTCACAACCACCGTTTTCCCCTCTAGCGGCTGATCCGTCGCCGCGGCTTTTTCCATCTTCGGATTAATCCCCACTCGTTTCAGTTCCGCAATCGCATGCTTCCCCGCTTCGCCATGAAAAAAGTCATGCACCGACTGTGCAATGACATCGCCGATTTCGTGAACCGATGAAAGCTCTTCCACCTTCGCATGCTCAAGCGCATCCAGATCGCCAAAATGTTGAGCCAATACAAACGCCACGCGATTGCCCACATGCCGAATCCCCAGCGCCGCCAGCAGCCGATCCAGTGACCGGGATTTACTCTGGGCGATCCCATCGATCACGTTCTGGCGCTCTTGTCCCCCATCCGCTCCAGTTCCAGAATCTGTTCCTTTTTGAGCCGATATAAATCCGCGAAAGTCTTCACCAATCCGGCGTCGATCAGTTGATCGACCAGTGCTTCGCCGATGTTTTCGATATCCATCTGATTCCGGCCGCAGAAAGATCTCAATCGCTCGCGAAATTGTGCCGGGCATTCCGGATTCACGCACCGGATAAATGGCGAATCTTCATCCTTCACCAGCTTCGACCCGCACGAGGGACACTTTGTCGGCGGCTCGATCGCCTTCGCCCCCCTCGGCCGCTTTTCCGGAACCGCCTGGCGGACATACGGAATAACCTCTCCCGCTTTTTCGAGAACAACAGTATCGCCCAAATGCAAATCAAGCTTCCTGATCTGATCGATGTTGTGCAGCGTAGCATTCTGAACGGTCGTCCCCGCGAGAAACACCGGCTCCAGCCGCGCAACCGGCGTCAGCGTTCCGCCCTTGTCCAACCTGCCACTCCACGGCACGCACGACCGTCTGAATCTGCTC
Organism: uncultured Phycisphaerales bacterium; assembly: GCA_963773725.1. Taxonomy (GTDB): domain Bacteria; phylum Planctomycetota; class Phycisphaerae; order Tepidisphaerales; family Tepidisphaeraceae; genus PALSA-1353. The sequence goes on along the minus strand of CAVZCA010000002.1, from coordinate 728,484 downwards.
GGCCGCATATTTGAACGCGATCACCCATCGCGGCGCCTTGCTCGTCGCCCCGAGCCGTTCCCGCTGCTCGAACGAATCGACCTTGATCACCATCCCATCGGTCTGATACGCCAGCTTGCCGCGAATTTCCGCGAACTCTTCGATCGCGGCAATGACTTCATCAATCGATTTCACCTGCTTGGTATGCTCACTCACAGGCACATGCCAGCGGGCAAGGATTTTGAGCCATTCCCAATAGCTCTGATTCTCCATCGGCTCAACCTCCCCCGCCCCATGCGCGACAAATCGCAGCTTCCGCGACGCGGTGATTTTCGGATCGAGCTGCTTCAACGCTCCCACGGCCAGGTTCCGAGGATTCTTATAAATCTCCTCGCCGCCGCTTCGCGCTCCTTGTTCAGCTTCTGAAAAACCGCGGTGGACATATAAATTTCCCCGCGAATCTCCACCACCCGCGGCACATCCTTCTCCCCATGCAGCCGCAGCGGAATCGATTGAATCGTCCGCGCGTTTGAGGTGATATCATCCCCGCGCCGCCCATCCCCGCGCGTCGCCGCCAGCACCAGCTTCGCATCCTCGTACCGCAGCGTCGCCGCAACGCCATCCACTTTCGGCTCGACGACGTAGCTGATTTTCTCCCCGTCCCCCAGCGCTTTTCGCACCCGGGCATCAAACGCCCGCACCTCCGATTCATCATACGTATTATCGATGCTCATCATCGGCACCGCATGCTCAACCGTCTTGAACCCCTCCAGCGGCTCTCCGCCCACCCGCTGCGACGGCGAATCCTCCGTCAGCAATTCCGGATGCGCCTTCTCCAACTCTATCAATTCGCGCATTAGCGCATCAAAATCAAAATCGCTGATCTGCGGCTTCCCCTCAACATGATAAAGATGATTGTGACGCTCCAGCTCCTGCCGGAGTTTCTTGATTTTCTGCTCGACAGATGCGGCCATGGGGAATAGTGTAATAAAATTTATCAAAAAAAGAGAAGCGCAACCGCCATGACGCCAAGATCGCCAAGGAAACAAGTTTCTTCTTCGCGCTCTCGGCGGCTTGGCGGTTCAAACCGAATTTATTTCAACATGGACCGAAGCGTCTCCAGATTCACCTCATCCCAAAAACGCCCCGATGGATCCTTGTCCTTCGGCGTCTCCAGGATTTTCGGAATATCTAAAAATGCCTCATCGCGAATAAACGGAATAAACCCCTCTTTTCCAATCTTTCCAAGCCCAATGTGGTCGTGCCGATCCACTCGGCTCCCAAGCTCTTTCTTGGAATCATTCAGATGAAGAACCTTAACACGACCCACGCCCACGGTCGCATCCAATTCCTTGCGAAATTTGTCATACCCGCGCCCTCGAAAATCATAACCCGCGGCAAACAGATGCGCCGTATCAAGACAAACGCCAAAATGGCTTGGCTCACGGGATCGCGAAATGATTTCCGCCAAATGCTCTAGTTTATACCCCAGCGAACTCCCCTGCCCAGCCGTGATTTCCAGGCAGGTGACAACTTCCCGAACACCCGGCGCAGCATAAGCCTGATCCAGTCCAGCCGCGATACGTCTCAGCCCCGCCTCTTCCCCCGAACCGACATGGGCGCCAGGATGCGTCACCAGATATGGAATCCCCAATGCCGCGCACCGCGAAAGCTCCTCAATAAACAGATCAATGCTGGCATTCCAAAGCCGATCATCCGGCGAAGCCAGATTGATCAGATAACTATCGTGACTCACCGTGCGGCGAAATTTGAGCCGATCGCAATGAGCTTTCCATTGCTCAATCGCCTCAGCCGTCAGCGGCTTGCACTTCCACTGCTGCTGATTTTCGTAAATATCTGGACCGTTTCGCAATTCAGCCGTTCAGCATCCAGAAGCGCGAGATGAAGTCCGCCGGAGATGGAAAGATGAGAGCCAAACACTTACGCGCGAGTATAGCACTGAGGCACAATTTCCGGCAGTTCCGCCATCGACTGTATCACGATGTCCGCCCCCGCAGCCCGCAACCGCTCCGCATGCCCCGGCAGGCAATGGCTCCCGCCGACAAATCCAATCACGTTCATTCCCGCGGCCTTTGCCCCTTCAACACCAAAGGACGAATCCTCAATGACCACACATTGCGCGGGGGCCGCATTCATCTGTTCAGCTGCATAAAGAAACAGATCGGGAGCCGGCTTTCCCCGCGCCACCATGGTCGAGCTGAAAATATGATCGCCGAAGAAACGCCGCAACCCCGTCAATTCCAGCGAATGCGCGATCCGCTGTGGATGGCTGGACGATGCAACACAGCGAGCCGCTCGAAGCTGGGCGAGTACGTCACCGACGCCAGGAATCGGCTGCAACTCAGTCTTGAACGACGCCATGATCCGAGCCTGTCGAAGTTCATTCAGTCCGGCCGCAGGTTGCCGCTGATACTGCTTGGCCAAAACCTCCAGCATGTATTTGGCGGACATCCCCACAAACCGCGACGCCATTTCCGCCGCCGTTACCGGAAACCCCGCTTCGGTCAGGCATTCAGCATCCACGCGGCAGGCGATTGATTCGCTATCCACGAGCACGCCGTCGCAATCAAAAATCACCAGCGAAATCCGCGCGTTTTGACGAATGGGCACAGAATTAAAATCCTCACAATCCGTCGCCAGCATTCCCATTATTCGACTATGGCGGATTGGTTTTCTCAATTAGTTGATGGGCTCTCTCCAGCGTCATGAATTCAACATGCCCATCCAAAAATAGCACATTCATCCCACCTGAAGCGTGATTGTCGTCCTTGTCATAGCAAAGAACGATGCGAGGCGCGTTTCGCATTTGTGACAAACTCCACCCCGCGCCCCGGTAAACGTAATCCGAATGCTGATTGACCCAATCCGCCTGCTGGTCCGCGGGCATATTCGGCGGCGGCGCGTTTTGTGAATCCGGGCGAATGAACACCACGATGGGCAAATGCTCGGCGGTAACAAGCATGCCCAGATCCGGCGGGCAAGTTCCCTGATGCTCCTCGGCATACATAATAATGCCTTGCCCGATCTGCCGGAGATTGTTCATGGACTGAACCCTGCGTGCCTGCCGGTGAGCCTTTTCCAAGGCGGGAAGAGCGATGCTCGCCATCAGCGCCGTCTGCCCCACGCCAACGCCCCCAAAAGTTTGCGCTGACCCCAGCGCGCTCGCCGCGGGGAATGGCTCAATGGCCCGGAAATGGAACCCCGCATCATCGCTCCATCCAGCAGACGCCGCAGGCTCCATTTCAGCTTGAATCTTGCCCATCGGCGGCAGGATCATCGGCTCCGACTCCGCCCCAAACAGATCGCAGATTCCAAAACAGAGCCGGTCCAGCGCAAGAGCCATTTGATAGCTGCCCGGCAGCGTTTTGGGCAAATCCATATACCCGACACTGCTCAGTTGCTGCGGCGCATTTAGCTTTTGAAGCGCAGCCTGGAAATCCGGATTGTCCGAAATCGACTTCGCATCGGCCGGTCGATCCATGGCTGTAACCACCACCTGCGGGAAACATCCAATAAACAACGTTCCATCCTTGATCGCCCACGAGGGCTCTAGAAACGGGATCGCCAGGAAATGAACGTTCGCTCCATCGATCGTCTTCTGGCGAAATTCCACTGTGATCTTTGGATCGTTGTTCTGCATCCCCTGTTGAATCAGGCCGTTGAGCAATGTCTCAAGTGCGCCGAACGATTTTTCCAATTGGTCGGCATTGCGGGCCGATTGACGATCGTCGTGCCAAGAATTCCGTCTCCGGCGATTTCCGGATCGATGTAATATCCCCACTGAGGCCCCAGCGCGGCGAGGAAATCCTTGTCGATATCAAAACCCAGCATCTGGTTCGCCTGCCCCACGGCTTGCCGAAACTGCGACGACTGCTCAGGCGCAAATTGCTCGAAAAGCCGCTGTATCGCCGTGAACGACTTATCAAAATCCGCGGAGAAGGCTCCAGCAACAGTTGCCGACACGGGAATGAGCTTAAGCAAATCCGGCGACAGCGGATCGGCATCCCACATCGCCACCAGGCCATGCCGCGCGCCGGCGCGAGTATGTCCGCTTTCACCGCCCAATTTTTCCCATCGAGTCCAGCAGTCGCGGCGATTGTTTTCAATCCGGACAAACCAAGCCCGTTTCGCACTTGAAGCCAGTTCTGCCGCACCGGTGGTGGGGCATACATTTGAATGGCGTCACCGATCGTATTCGTCACGGCCGTCGCATTAACATAAAGCGCCGCTGCCGGATCTTTGCCGAGATTTCCCATCACCGCCAAGAAATCTTTATCCTTCGAGAGCGGATTTTCGATCTGATCCGGTAATGTAAAATCGCTCAGCACGACCAGCGTCCCAATCGTCCGACAAGTAAACGGATTGCCCTGCGCCTGCTGCAGCAATTGATTGACCTGCGTCACGATGTGCGGCGCATCGTCCCCCGCATCACAAATCAAAGCCACCTTCGGCAGCGGCCCGCCGGGCGTCAACCCGCCGAAATAAAACGCCGACGGATGAACAAACAGCGGCGAAAGAAGATCCAGCGCCTGACGAACCTGCCGAGCCGATTCCGGATCTTTCTGCGCGATGGTCGCAATCAGCCGTGGAATCGATTCATGAACAAACTGCCCAATCTGCGAAGCATCCAATACCGCCTTCAAATGCGATTGGTCATACCCCGGCCCGATCGAATCCGATCCGCTCCAGCCGGCATAAATCTCCGCATCCGCGGGCAAACGGTCCGCCAATGCCTGCCCAAACGAGGCGGCCGGCGCAATCAGTGCAGCTAAAACGAAGGTAAACGCATATCGCATGGCATCTCCAGATAGGTTCCGTGCATCCTGACATGACCCGCCCCACGGTGCAAGGTTAGCAAGTCACCGTCCGAACGTCATTTCCCAATGCAGAATTTTGAAAATATTTTGCCCAGAATATCGTCCGGCGTCACCACCCCCAATATCTGCCCCAGTGAATCCAAAGCCCCCCGCAATTCAGCCGCGAGCAACTCCGGCACATCTCCAACCTCCCGCGCCGGGCTAGTTCAGACATAGCCTCCGCCAGGCATTGCAGATGCCGGCTTGTCAGCACCAAACTCGCGCCCGGAGCGTCCGATCCAAACGCCGCCCGATCCAGCGCTCTGCGCAAATCATCCATGCCCAATCCTGATAAGGCGCTAATCAGAATCGGCTCGGATTGCTCCAGCAATTGCTTAAGCATGTCGGCTTTCGACGTAACGCGCACATCCGGCTTTCGCGACAGCGGCAGTTCCGGCCGCTCGTCAGTCGCATCGCGCACCAGCACCAGCACATCCGCCTGTTCAACCGCCCGGCGGGCCGCTTCGCTCATCTGCTGATCAATGTCTCGCTCCGCCGATGATCGCATCGCTTCATCCAGTTCCCCGATTCCGGCAATATCCACAAGCCGCACCACGCCCCGCGCTAGCGAGATCTCCACCGATAGCGCATCCCGAGTCGTTCCCGCCCAGGGCGACACTACCGACCGGCTGCGTCCCGCCAGCACATTGGTCAGCGTGCTTTTCCCCGCGTTCGGCCGCCCCGCCAGCACAACTGTCGGCTCGTGCGTCAACTTCTCAAACCGGCCGCTCTCGGCAACCAGCGAATCAAGTTGTGCCACGATTTCATCAATCTGCTTGCCAGCATCCGCCGGCGTAAGAAACTGAATCCCCTCATCCGCAAAATCGATCCCGGCCTCAACAAGCGCCAGCGATTCCGCAAGCCTCTCCATCGCCGGGCGCAACCGCCGCGCGAGTTCGCCTGCCATGAGTTGCCGCGCCGCGGCCAAATGCTGAGAATTCTGTGCCGCAATCGCCGCCGCGACGCCTTCCGCCTGCGCCAAATCCAGCTTTCCGTTAAAATAAGCCCGAGCGGTGAATTCCCCCGGCTCCGCAAGCCGCGCCCCCTCCTGCACGATCCAATCCAATAGAATCCGCGCCAGCAGAGGATTTCCCGGAACGTGCAGCTCAACCAAATCCTGCCCCGTATAACTTCGCGGCCCCACAAATAAATAGACCCAGGCCGGACACGACAACCCCGCGAACCGCAACTGATCTCTCGTGGCGCTGAACCCTTCCCCAGCCGTCGCTCCAAGCCCCTTAGCAATTTTCAGAGTATCCGGCCCGCTCAGGCGCAACACCATCCTAGCGGCTCGTCCCGTTGCCGAACTGACCGCCACAATCGTGTCATCGACAAACATACTGATTGGCTTATTTTACTTCCGGTTCTTCTTCTCCGCCTCGCGACGAATCTCCTCCGCCTTCTCCTGAAGACTCACCCACCAACCCATGATTCCCCCCTTCTTCTGACTCTGCGACGGCGGATCCTGTTTCTGCTGCTGCTTCCCCTGCCGCGTCGGCTTCACATCGACGATCACCTTGCCGGCCTTCTCCCGCTCTTCGCGCTCCTTGATATGCTCGCGAATGCGCTTGCTCTCGACAATCGCGATCGACGAGCTCGTCAGGATGTATAAATTCAATCCGCTCGGCATCCAGTAAAAGAAAAGCGAAAACGCCAGCGACATATACCGCATCATCTTCTGCTGAGACGCCTGCTCCGGCGTCATGGTCGGCGCCTGCGGCTGCATTTTTTGCTGCACGAACATCACCCCCGCGACAATGATCGGAAGCACGTTCAGCGAAGCCAACTTCATCCCCAGCAGCGGCACCGTGAACGGATGCTGATCCCACGTCATGAGCCGATCCGGCCGGGCCAGATCGTGAATCCACGTATATCCCCACAAAAACGGCGCCTGCCGCAGCACGATGTCATTCTGCAACGCCGAATAGAGCGCGAACCAGATCGGCATCTGCAAAAACATCGGCAAACATCCCAGAAATGGCGCGATCCCCATCTCCTTGTGCATCTCCATCTGCGCCTTGGCCAATGCCTCCTTGTCGTTGGCGTATTTCTTCTTCAGCCGTTCAAGCTCCGGTCCCATCTTCTGCAGACCCAGCATCGAAACCTGGGAATGCTTGGAAATGGGATGCAGAATCGCCCGGACCAGAACCACCAGGGCGATGATCGACAATCCCCAATCGCGCAGGAAGAAATGGAAAAATCGCAGGAGATCGACCAGCTTGTCCACCAGCCACGGCAGCGCGCAGATCCCGCACATGCCGCTGGAACTCGACAGAAGCTGATTATACGTGCGGGGAAATTCGCCATAATAATCCCCTTCGAGAAGATCACGTTCCTTCGGCCCGAAGAACACTTTCAGCGGCACGTCCAGCGACGCCCCGCCCGGCAGCGAAAAACCGGCCGTCTGGAAATCCAGCATCACCTCGCGCTCATCCGACTCAGCCGACGAATTCAGGCAACGGGCCTGCACCTTCTCAAGCTGCCCCTGATTTACCGGCAATACAAGCGCCCCGAAATAATTGCTCGATGTGCCAGACCACAGAAGCTTGTATCCCTTGTAAGTGGAAAGGTCTTTCTCTTCGACGCCCGGTTTGAATTCAGCGAGAAAATCCCGAGTAACTTCAACGCCGCTATTTCCCTTGTCGTAACCAGAAACGATCTGCCGATCGTCCGACCGCTCCATCTCCCGCTCTGGCATCGTCGGACCGTCAAATGCCAGGCTGACATTATTCAGTGGCCGGGTCGTCGCGTTTTTCAGATGATACGTAACGGTGACTTCATAGCCCGCAGCCGTGTTGTCCCGATTCTTCTCCGGCCCCCGGCTCTGCAACTCATACGTCTTGCTGATGTGAAGCAGCGGCGAATGATTGGCCGCCGCGATGTCTAGTCCATATGTCGCGGTCGTGTTGGTCGAGCCCGGCTCTACGCCCAATTAGCGTCGCTCAAATCAACATTCTGTCCGTCAATGACAACGCTCCGCGTCGCCAGCGGCCGATCCGTTCCATCCGCGTACGGCTGTTGAAATTCGTACAGCCCCTTGGCGTCGGCATTCTTGTAAGAATTGATCGTGACCGAATCCAAACCCGCCCCATGCGGATTGATCTTCAATCCAAGCCCATAATCCGGATCTTTCGGCCGAACCGATCCAACGATTTTCGGCCCCCCGGCTGGCTGCGTCGTCGCGACCTGCAACATCGATCCCGGCGCCGAACCAATCGACGGCGACGTGGACGTCGCCGCCATTGCATTGCCCGGCTGTGTTGACGCGTTCGCCTCCGAAGGCTGCGTCTGCGCCGGCTGATTCAGCGTCCCGGCGTAATCCCATTCCGGATGCTTCGGATAAACATAATGGACCAGAAAAAACCAGTAGCCCATGCAAAGCAGAAAAACCGCTGCCATCCCTATGACTGTCTTCTTGTTATCCATGAAATTCTTTTTCTGCTATCCCCTCGGGAGAGCGGTCATCTCCCATCCAACAGCCGGCTTCCTAAAAAATTGTCCAGCTCCGCGATCGCTTCCACTTTTTTGACCGTCGTATCCACATCGTAAACCAGCCGCACGAACTCGATCTGCGTATCCGTCACCACCACAAAACTGGTTCGCGGATCGCGGTCGCGCGGCTGGCCAACCGATCCCACGTTGATGATCGCCTTCTCGTCGGTCAAATCAAATTTGTAATCCAATTCATCCGGGCTGTAAAAATCCGGCCCTTCCAGAAAAACCCCCGGCACATGCGTATGCCCGACAAAGCAGAGCCGGTCGAACCGCTCGAAAATGCTCACGAATTTTCCCGGATTGGTATAAATGTCATCTGGAAAGATGTATTCATTGATCGGCCGCCGCGGCGAAGCATGCACCGCGACGAAATCATTCGTCCTGAGCCGCACCGGAAGATTCCCCAGAAATTTCCAGCGATTCGCCCGCCGTACCGCATCCGGATCCTGCTCGAAACGCTCCCGCGTCCAGTAGCACGCCTGCTCGGCCCCCTGGTTGAAATTGAACGGCTCATAGAAAACCGCAAAATCATGATTCCCCATCAGCGATGCCCGGCATCGGATGGAAACCAGGTCCAGGCATTCCATCGGATTCGGCCCATAACCAACTATATCCCCGAGACAAACAATATGCTGGATCCCCCGGCGGTCGATCTCCGCGAGAACCGCCGTGAATGCCTCAAGATTGGCGTGAATATCACTGACAATGGCGAACATGCCGAACGTTCCTCGTCCGGCAATGGCCGGGGCCCTATTTCAATCAAAAACGCCACCGAAAGCCGGGCAAAGGATGGTAAGGATGGGTTGTGGTTACGTCAAACCGCGAAAGCGGATTGCCTTCATTGCGCCGGCTTTTTCCCCGCCGTAGCAGTCTTCTTCTTCGCCTGTTTTGGCCGCACGCCATAGCGCGTGCCTTCGCCGGATGAAACCACCTCTTCCGCCTGCATCGGCCCTTTCTTATCCGCGGCCGCCGCGATCTGATCCAGCTTCCGGTCTCGCGGATGCCACCACCCTTTTTCCTGGTTCTCCTGGACGATCGCCACCACATCCTCCGGACGATCGACGATGCGAAAAATATCCATGTCCTCCGTATCGATGAAATGCGGCGCAAGTTCCTTCCGCATCCATTCCACGATCCCCGTCCAAAACGGCGTCCCAAACAGAATCACCGGAAACGCTTCGATCTTCAGCGTCTGAATCAGCGTCAGCGTCTCGAAGCATTCGTCCAGCGTTCCAAAGCCCCCGGGAAAGCAAACAAACGCCGAAGCGTATTTCACGAACATCACCTTACGGGCATAGAAATAATGGAAATCCATGCTTACGTTGAGATAAGCGTTATTCTCCTGCTCGTGCGGCAGCGAGATGTTCAAGCCGACGCTCTTGCCGCCCGCCTCGAGCGCTCCCTTGTTGGCCGATTCCATGATCCCCGGCCCGCCGCCGGTGATGACGGCGTATCCCGCTTTCGCGAGGAGCCGTCCGGTCACTTCCGCCGCCTTGTAATATTCGTCGCCCGGCTTGGTTCGCGCGCTGCCAAAGATCGAGACCGCTTTGCCCACCTTGGACATGGTCTCGAACCCTTCCACGAATTCCGCCATAATGCGAAAAACCCGCCATCCGTCCCTGTTATCCGTATCCATCGATTTACTTTCTCCCAACAAAATATTTACAATCCCAAATTCTTTTTCTTCTCGTCCCACTCAGCGTTCTCACGTTTGTTTTCCGTTTTCAATCCTCCGCCTGATTTGATCGCCTCGATTTCCAAGCGGGAAAGTTGCACGCCGCCAAGCTGATAATCCAAAAACGCCTCCGCAGCGATCGGCACGATCGGCTGAATCAGCGCGAACATCGCCGTCGCATAATCCCGAATCTCCTGCTGCGCGTGCGGATCCATCCGCAACGACAAAAAATGCAGCACGTTGTGCAGATCGCACTTCCAATACCACTCGGTAAATGCGTTCACCGGCAACCCAATCCGGGCCAGTTCCCGTGACACGCCCTTCTCCAGCAGATTTCTCGTACTGCGTTATAAAGCGCCTCCGCCTTATCCAGATATTCGCAAAACTCGCGGGCGGTCATCTCGTCGATTAGTTCCTCGCCACCCTGGCGATTCATCGTGCTCTGCTTGCGCACGTTCTGCACCGTCGGCTTGTAAAACCGGTCTTTCACCACCGAATATCGCGCGGAATATTCATTCACATTGGCGGTCCGATGCCGAATCCATTGCCGCGCCACGAAGATCGGCATCACGTGATGAAATTTGAATTCCACCATCTCAAACGGCGTGGTATGCCGATGCCGGGCGAGATATCGAATAAGCCCGCGGTCTTCATTGATTTGCTTGGTTCCCTGCCCATACGAAACCCGCGCCGCCTGCACGATCGCAAAATCCGCCGTCTTGCCAACCGGCGCCATCCGCGGCATCACATCGCACAACGCCACCAGCCCATGGTCATGAACCTTTACTTCCCACCGCGCAAAGCCGCCCATGACGTCAAACGTCTCACCCTCGGCGGGTTTCTTTTCGATCCGGATATTGGAGACATCCACATTCATGGCGAGCATCCTAAATAATCGCGTCCGATTGTCGATGCGAAGAGCATCGCGTTTTCAAGACCGCATGCTCCCAGCCGCTTCCATCAGCACATAGACACCATACAACACAATCAGCGTCAGCCCTTCCGTGCGCTGCAGCCGCCATCGCCCCATCGATACCGGAACCAGGATGAATGCGAGCAGAACCAGCACCACATTGTCCAGCCGCCAGGTCACCCAGGCAAACGGCATCGGCGCTATCGACCGGAGAGATGAGAGCCTCAGGTGAAGAAACGCCGACCCATCCAGATGCACCGCATTAACCGGATACCACAGTAGAATCAGCACCGGCAGCAACAAACAGAGATTCAGCAGCACGACTCCCACGCCGGACGTCATCGCCACCCACGCACGTTTCTTCTGCGCCAGCGCCGCTCCGCCGGTCAACATCGGCAGCACCAGCAGCGGCCCCAGAACCGCCACCACGCTCGCCATATCGGAAATCTGCGGGAGATCACGGCTGATGTGCTCCGCTCCCCAAATCCCCGCGACCGCTCCGACGATCGCCAGGCAAACGCAAAGTGTCAGATTGACCACCGAGAGTTTTCGCAAACCAGATTTTGCAACTGAAACAGGATCAACTTCACCAACCGCCACCACGGTATCTCCCGTCACACTCAATTCCTTCCATGCGAACAGGAGCGCAACACCCTCGATCAGCAGCACCAGCGCCTGTTGCCATGTAAACTGGCCGCTGAATCCCACCAATAGCGCCAGCAGCGCGGCAGGGAGCGCGAAAGGCCACAGCCGCCGAAATGCGGGCGGCGTTGTGTCAGTATCGGGACTGACGATCGACATCGAACCCACGAGCAATGACAGACAGCCGACGCTGGTCGCGAATACGATGGAGATCGCCAGATCAGCGCGATGAAACGCCATCGCCGTCAGTGCCGTCGCCGCGATTGGAATCCAATATCCCACCGCCCGGCGGCCCGGGCTCGTCCGGCTGCCGCTCAGAGCGTCCACGCCAGCCCGCGATGCCACGTAAAGCAGTACCGCTCCAATCAGAAGCAAATACCTGCTCCATCCGAACAGATCTAAATGTTCCGCCATTGTGTCGGCGAGAGTGTTAACCACCCGCTCGGAAATGTAAAGCATGCCAGGTTATAGATCATGACCTCCAAAGCCCAACTGCGCGCCAACTGCGCGCTTTTCCCGCTCCAGCCGCCCCACTGATGAACAAATGACAATTCCCCTCCAGCCCAGCCTTTACGCCTTCGTAAACCCAATCCCCATTATTGCATCAAAAACCGCATTTTCTCGCATTTTTCGCGGTAATTAAGCTTTGGCATCGGCTTTGTTTTACTGTTTCCCGTAATCGTCGTGGTGACGGTTATGGGTGACTGAGCGAGTCACTCGAAAATTCATGGAGCGCGGTTGGTTCCCACGGGCAGTGTCGTCCGACCGGCGGTCGGTCGGACGACACGCTGGCCCGGGGGTTTGAAAATAAAAGATAGACCCACAGCCCACCGAAACTTTTCGGTGGGCCTTTTTTTTATCCCCCGCCATCATCCCCATTTCCCTTCGTCGGCTTCCCGCCGCTTTCAGCGTACAAAATCATGTGCTCCATCAGCGTCGTGGCCGAATCCGGATCGTATCCAATAATTCCATCCACCGGCTCGCCCACCAAGCCCCCGCTGATATCCTCCGCGCTATAAAACACGCCGACCCGATCCCCCATCTTGATCCCGCGAATCCGCGGCATCTTTAAATCCTCGCTGCAGCACATGCCGCGCATACGCCCGATAATTCACCTGATCAATCTTGCTTCCGATCCGAGTGTAGAGCACATGCCCCGGCCGCAATGGCTCATCAACTGATTGGCATCGTCAAAAAATCCCAATGGAAGCTGAGACCGGACATCCTGCGCGAATGTCGGCGATCCACCGGCGGCGTCAATGATCAGCGTCCCACCGTTCTCCACATACGCATGAAGCTGAATCCAGTCATCCACGCTCAGCTTAAGATGTCCCGACCCCGTCAAATGCGCAACCTTGTAATCGCTCAGATTGGCAGCCGGCGCCAAGCGCGACCGGCTCAACCTGCAGATCAACCTGATCTCGATTGTGCATCACCGCCGCTAATCGTCGCCAACCGCCCGGCTCCGGATCCCACATCCCGTCATATTTGATCCTCGCTACTTTCAGCGATCTAGTTGCCTTAACTCGCGAACTCGGCTCAATAATATAAGTTTCGCCCTTTTCCCGAATGTTCTTCTTGCCGGATGCATACAAAAGCAAATTCGCCCCCAACTCGAACATCGGCCCGTGAGACGCCACCTGCTGCGCCTGCCACGCCCGCGACGGATCGGCCTTGGGCATGAGGATCATCAATTCTCTCACCCCATTGCTCAGCCCTAGAATCACCGGCGGGTCTGTCCATTCGCTCGCCTGGAACTGCTCGCTTTTCAAAATCGGGTGATCTATCGGAAGCTCACGAAATTCCCCAATATCGGGAAACATTGCCGCAGCTAGCTGCTTGACCGACGCCGTGAACTCCCGGCTGCCGCGATTGGCATTCAGCAGCAGCATCCCACCCTGCTCGATAAATGTCTTGAGTTTTCGTTTGTGCTCATCGGACAAATCCAACGCCGCATCTCCGGAAATATAGAGAATCGGTGCATCATGAAGATCATCAACCTGAGCATCGAGATTGACCACCTGCCAGTTGAGCAGCCGATCAAGTTCGACTTCCCGGCTCATCCACTGATCGAAATTTGACAGATCGCGCGGCCGCTGGTTCCAATTTCCCTCAGCCTGCTGTCCATCAGTAGTGACAAAATATTGCAACTTGTTCAATCCCACCGGAGCGCGTCCGCGGGCGAGGAACAATAATCCATATGCGGTATCGGTGGCAGTGCCATTCCACGACCCATCCGATTTCTGCGAGCGAACCAGAAAATCCGCCCCCTCGGCATACCAATCCTTGCCGCCGAAATATTTACGCCCGCTGGCCGCACCGATTTCCTCCAAACCAAATAGCGCGTAATGCGGATATTGCATCGTGAAAATGTCGTTGAAGTGTTCACCCAGCCACACTAACCCCTTTTCGATCTCATCGCTGCCCGGATCAGCCTTGTGAAGAATATTCGTGTTCGCGGGAATCTGGTCCTGGGCCATGAAGAGCGCCGCCAGCCCGCCGGTTGTCATCGTGAACAACTGGTTGAAATCAACCATCTTTGGCTGCGGACTGTAATTCCAGCTTCCGTCGCTTTTCTGTATTTTTCGCCACGTGGCATCGACGGTCGTCCAATACGCCGTCGGGACTTCCATCCCATCCTGCGCACAGTTCCAGACGCCCTGCACCCCATAAGGGGTCAGCCGATGATCGGGATGAGATGATTCAGACCCCAGGTAATCGTCATACATCCCATCGGGCGATAGCCCCTTCACCAGCCGATGCCCATCACGGCGGAGCGCCGCTTTTAAGTCATCGTCCGTCCCAAGTGTGCGCAAAACCTGGCAGCGCATCCCCAGCGTGTAAACGCCGGTGAAATCATTGGATCGAAGATAGTCAATCGCAGCCGCGAGCTTGGGATTTTCCGAAGTCTCCCCGCCGGAGAGCAGAGCGTAGACAACCGTGACAGTAATGCCGCCCGGCTGGTTTCGCGCAGGTGAATAAATATTTCGTCGATTTAACTTCCCAATTCCCCTGCTTCTGCTTCGCATAAAGAAATTGCACCGACTTATCGATGGCGTTCTGTACTTCATCCGGCGTCGCCGCCCGGACAAACTCCGCACACACCAGGATCCCCACCACGAAACAGATACAGCAAGAAAGCCCACGGCGCCCCCATGGAGAATCCCGAAAATCCATTTCCATGCGATTCTTCATCAATCACCCAAATCAATTCCCTCGCCACATCAGAAGCGGCCGCGCCGAAAATAAATTTTCCACCGCCCGCGAATCCACGCTGAACCCGTCGATGCTCACCATCCCGGATGATGCCCCGGTTTCTCCACGCTGAATATTCGACCGCGCCGTCAGCAATTGCATCAGCGTTGCACTCGGGGTGTATCGCACGACCGAGTGATTCGTGAGGCTGGCAGCATTTGCCGCATAATCATACGCCTTCTCCGGATACCCAATTTGATCGACCAGATCCGCGGTCCACGGCATCCTGGGCGATAAACGCCTTCCCGCTGAACACATCCCCCTGCTTGTCAATCAGCTTCGCTTTCCGCCCCGTCAGCACAACCGATTTGAACTGCGCGAACGTTCCATCCACCAGCCCCTGAAGATAAACTTCATCCAGCGGATTCTCCGGCTGGAACATCGACCCGGCATTCTTATACGAATGCCCGGGCACGGTCGCTGTCAGGGTCGTCTCCGATATGCCCCACTTGTCGAATAATTTGCTCAGCGTTAAACCGCGGAAACAAAACACCGATGTTACCTGTCAGGCAGCCCGGCTCGGCAAAAATATAATCCGCCGGCGGCACGAGACGTAATATCCCCCGCTCGTCGCCATCCCGCGCATCGCTACCACGACGGGAATATGTTTGTCATTCTTGAACCGATCGAGTCGATGATACATTTCATCCGAAGCCGTCGCCGATCCGCCCGGTGTGTCGATCTCCACCACCAGCGCTTTCACCGCCGAGTCCTTCTCCACCTCTTTCAGCACCTTGTCGAACGTCTGCGTGCTGTTGTCGTCAATGAGCCCATCGATCGGCACGACCGCGATCTTGTCGGTCCCTTCGCCGGAGATCACCGTCTGGCGAATATCCGCCCCGCTGAGCGTCACGCCGAATTGAGCCATATTGGCAAGCACGGAAATCCCAAGACCAATCGCGAGAAGAACAATGAGAATCCACAATCCGGTTCGCCGCCGCGGCGGATAAGGCGGCATCGGTGGAAACATCATCGGCCCCGGCATTCCCGCTCCCGGCGGCGGCCATCCTCGCCCACCCACAGGCCCTGGCGGCATCCCAAAAGCGCCACGCGGATCAACGGGTCCTGTCCTGGAGGAAGTGGTTGTGTCATACAGCGATAAATCCTAACACGTCGTTTGAATAAAGCCCACGAATGCGCCGCTGGAACTGCCCTAAAAAGCCGCATCCTCACACCCCGGAATCCCACTCTCACCGCGGCGGCCCAATCGGCTTCGGCCGCCCCCCACTCGCGTCCATCGCTGATTTCGCAGACCCGATCCCGCGCACCGACATCTCCAGCGATTCCCGGTTCGTCGCGTTCTGAATCGCTTCGCTGTGCGTGATCAATTCCTGCTGGAACATCTGCAGCAGATTCTGATCGAACGTCTGCTGGCCGTTGCCGCCGCTCTTGATGTAATCTCCCAAGTTCCAGCGCTCGCCCCTCCAGAATATATTTCTGCGGCACCGGCCCGCCGCGCAGAATTTCCGCCGCCGGCCGCCGCGTCCCGTCCCGCGCAGAACCAGCCGCTGTGAGATGATCGCCTCCAGATTCCCCGCCAATTGCGTCAGCAGCAACTTATGCTCGGCCGGCGGAAACATCGCGACGATGCGCTCAACGGTCTGCGGCGCACTAGCCGAGTGAACGGTGGAAAACACCTGATGCCCCGTATCCGCTGCCCGCAGCGCGATCCGCAATGTATCCATGTCGCGCAGCTCGCCGACCAGCACCACATCCGGATCCTGCCGCAAAGCCTGCCGAAGCCTGCTCGAAGCTCGGCGTGTCCGTCCCCACCTCCAGCTGCGCGATCAGCGCCATCTTCGGCGTATGCAGATATTCCACCGGATCTTCGATGCTGATGATCTTCGTCGCTCGCGTTTGATTGATCAGATCGATCATCGCCGCCAGCGTCGTCGATTTACCCGACCCGGTCGTCCCCGTCACCAATGTCAGCCCGCGGCCCGACAGCGCGATGTCGCTGATGACCGGCGGCAAATGCAATTCGCGCGATCGTGGGAATCTTGCTCTTGATGAGCCGCATCGAAATCCCGGCCAGTCCAAGCTGCCGATAAGCCGAGCACCGAAACCGGCAAATCCCCGCCGCGGCATACGAAAAATCCAATCCCGCCGACAGCCGATCTTCCAGATTTTCCCGCAGCCGCGCCGGCGCGATCGATGCGATGAATTGATGAATGTCAGCTCGTCCGTCATCGCAGGCTGATCAACCGTATGCAGAACTCCCTGAATTCTCAGCTTCGGAGACAGACCCGCTTGAATATGAATATCCGACGCCCCGCGCTCGGCGGCGAAACGCATGAGCATTTGAAAATCCATGGCACCTCTCGATGTGATGTTCTCTAGATACGCAGTTTACCCTTTGGTTCCCCAGAACTGCAAAACATTAAACCGCCAAGGCGCCAAAACGCCAAGAATTGCCTTAATTTGCGAGATAATTATCTTCTTGGCGTCTTAGCGGCTTGGCGGTTCAATTCTCTTTTTCTGATGCGACAAAATCCGCCGTAACCGTCCCCACAGTCCCGCCCCGAACGGCAAACTTCCCGATCACCGTCATCCGCTTCGGCTTCACCACCGCCACGAGATCATCCAGAATCCCGTTCACCACCGCCTCGTAGAAAATCCCCTTATTGCGGTATGAAAAGAAATACAGCTTGAGGCTCTTCATCTCCACGCAGAGCTTAGCGGGCACATAGCTCAACGTAACCGTCGCGAAATCCGGCTGTCGCGTCACCGGACAGATGCTCGTGAACTCCGGAAAAACAAATTCGATCTCATAATCCCGCCCCGGCCTGGGATTGGCGAACGTATCCAGAATTGTCCGCGGCGCGGCGATTTGCCGATCTGTCAAAATCGATTTGCGCCCCAGATGCTTGGCCATCACGGCCCCGTCTTGTGAAAGTCGGCATCGAGCGCGTCCAGCAACGTGGTTGGTATCTCGAAATTCAGATCGTCGTAAACCCCATAAGCCGACTGGCCATTGGCGGGACGAACAAACTCCACCTCCAGCCGCTGCCCTTTGGTTACGAATGAGACAACGTAAGTCTGCTGCGGCGCGGAACTCGGTCGCTTCTCCAGATATTTATCCGCCCGCAACGGATTGAATTTCTCCAAAACCGCGGACACCTTGGAATCATCCACCTGCTGCCCCTTTTTATCCGGCTCAGCAAACATCCAAATTGACTGAACAGCTTGCGTCGCCGGTCCGGTCGTCGGCCTCGCTCCCGCATTCAGATTCGACGGCAGCGCCGGACCCAGCGGCTGAGGCAATTCCTTCGGACGCCTCGCCAGGGCAATCGCCTGCGTCTGCGGC
The DNA here is from genome assembly GCA_963773725.1 of uncultured Phycisphaerales bacterium. GTDB lineage: Bacteria > Planctomycetota > Phycisphaerae > Tepidisphaerales > Tepidisphaeraceae > PALSA-1353. The sequence continues at coordinate 710,341 of CAVZCA010000002.1, read as the reverse complement.
TTAGGAAGCAAACTGCTTTGCGTCGTCGCCGTCGTGGCCGAATATGTCTCCTTCACCAGCGAGATTTCCTGCACGTCGTCAGGCAAAATCGTCACCACATCCTTATCCCGCAAATCCAGCGGTATCTTTCTCAGGCCATCCAGAGACGACCCGGCGATTTTCGCCACCAACCCATCGGATGTGCGCACGAAATAGTGATCCTTCGTCAAACTGTCCGGCGCACCGACGGTCAATGTCTGCCCGCCTGATGGAGCCGTTGTCGGCTGCGTGGAAGGCGCGTCGGTGCTCAGCCAGATTTGCATCGTCGGATGATCAAACCGCGCAAACGCCAGATCATCCGAATCCGGCTTGACGAATTCGCTCGCCTCGGTACCGGTGATCGTCGAGATCAGCGAAGAAATCGCTTCGCTGTCGCCGGGCATCTCCACCGGCTTAACGATCTTCCATTTCGCTCCAGTTTTATTCAGCACAAGATTCTGGATCGGCGTCTCGATGCGAACCTGCTGCACATCCATCGAATTCGCCGTCAGCAAATGCTTATCGCGCAAATCGCTGGCCGCCGTCTTGAGCGTCTTGGCAAGGCTCGCATCAATCAGGTTCACATCCCCGCCATCCACCTGCGCGAACATCGAATCGCCTATGGAATTCTTATTCCCGATCGTGATGTGAACGGTCTTGCCGTCATTCGTGGAAAGGACAACGCTGTACTTCGGCTTATCCAGCCCCGCATCGGACGGCGCACTGGCCGGACGGCCCTGCGACCGAAGATCGCACAGCGAACGAACGAAATCCTGCGTCTGCCAATCGACGGCGGGCGCAGTCACCGGCTCGGTCATTCGCCAGGCCACCCCGTTTTTTTCGATCGTCGTATGATTCCCATCCGCATCGGTGATAGTGAATCCTTTGACCTGATCGGTCTGCAGATCGAGCAGCTTCTGGCCGCCTTCTGCCGTTGTCTGATCGGTCGTCTGCTCCGCCGTTTTTTTCTCGCCAAGCTGGCTATACCAGAAAACACCACCCACCACGGCGAGCACTACAATCAGAACTATTGTCGTTTTGAAGTTCATCGCCGTGACTCAATCCCGCCGGTTGGAATAGACCAGCAAACCCGCGAAAAGGACCGCCAGCGGCAAACCGATCGTGAATACGCCAACGCGCCAGAATCCCAGCGTCGCCGGCGGCATCTCCTTGATCCGGGCAACCTGCAGCGCGTGCGGGCTGATCGCCAGCATCGAATCCTCGTGCGCCAGCCACAAAACGCTGTTCACAAAAAACTCCCCATTACCCGGCAAACGCGCCACCGTCAGGCCATGCTTTTCCAGCATTTCATTATCCGGCAAATCAACCAGATCGCTGCTGGCAAAAAGCGAACTGCCGACGACCACCAGCCGCGAGCCATCGGTTTTTTCAGAAGCCGCGGCCCCATAAATTGGGCTAGCCGGCGTGTTATCGATATCCCCGTAAAGCCGCCCGCTATCCACATCAGCCGTCGCCTTGAACGTCACCACCTCGGCGAGTTGTGCATTCAAAATCGATTGGGCATCCGCACTCGCCCAGAAATGCGGCGACATTGGAATCGGCAGCAGCGGCGTCACCTTCACGCCCGCCGGCACTTCCGCCGTCGTCATGATCGGCATCGAACCCGCCTGCAGAAAATCCAACCCTTCAAGCGGCGTCGCAATCGGATGATCCCCGTAATGATTCAGCTTGAACACAAACTGATTCGCCTGCAAAGCCGCTTCAACCAGATCATTCGACCGTCGTTCCGGCGGCGGAAGGGCCTCATGCACGATCACAAAATCCGCCCTCGCCCGAATCCCCATCGACCCCAGAGCCCCATCCATCGCATCCTTTAGCGGAAAGAGAAGCGCCATCGCCGATCCGCCCGACTTCAGATGTTCCGCCAGCATCTGATCCATGGGCAACGGCTGCTCCGACGGCTGTTCCCACGGCGGCCGCACCATAATCCAGACAGCCGACTTCATCTGCGCATCCGTCGGCTCCGGCATCGGATTTTCCTGCATCGCCGACTGCCCGCTGGCGTCTTTCTCCTGCACATCGAAATTGTCATCCTTCAATCGCTGACCCAACGCCGCAAACATCGGCGTCTGCCCCGGCTGCGTGATCGTCGCCAGCGGCGGACCACCCGGCCGGATGAAAACCACCATCGGCTTCGGGCCGCCAGTCAGCGACGCAATCGCCGCCGTGATCTGCTGCTCACCCGCAAAACTCAGCTTAGGCTGAACCCCCGGCGCGGCTGATGCAAACCGGCTCGATTCCGGGACATTCCACACCTGATCGAACGACAGAATCTTATATCCCGCGTCCGTCATCACGATGATCGACTTGCTCTTGAGCTGCGTGCGGAACTCATCCAACTCTTTCAGAGCGCCGAGGCCGGCGATTTTCGCCAGCACGCCATCCACTACTTTTCTCATCGCATCCGCGCGTGCCGCCGCCGGCGGGGAATAGTCCAGAATCGCCTTGTTCAATGATTTGTTGGTTGTGAACGTATTCAGCACCTGCGAATACTGCTGCAAAAGCTGCGAGATCGATGTGTAGGTCGTCTTGGCGTCGTCCACGCCGTCCTTGTAGCTCGGAACCTGCTGATCCAGCTCCGAATCCACGGCCGTCTTCAAATCCTGAAGCTGATGGTGCGCCATCACCAGCGTCAAGTAAGCCGCGTAAAGATCCTGCTGAATCTGCTGGTCCTGCACCTGATCCAGCGGCAGCGTCCGGAACTTTTCCGCCTCATCCTGAACAAATTGATCCACCTGCTTGTTCTCATCCGGCAGCGCCGTGAGGATTTCCTTATAACCCTTCACCTCGCCGCCGTATTTGTTCGTGACGTCCGTCACCAGCTTGTTGAAATCATCCTTCTGCGTATCGGGATCAAGAAGCTCTGTGGTGATGTTCTTCCCCTTGGTGGCATATTCGTTTAGCAAATCCGCCACCGGCTGATCGAAATCCTGCTCGTGCGAATCGCTCTTGAGCTTGGGATACAGCGCGACGATCCGCACCGGCTGTTTCAGGTCCTGAATGAAATTGACGGATTGCGGCCGGAGGCTTTGGGTTTGGCCGACCGTGGTGTCCACGCGCAGCGTATGCGACTGGGCCATCCAGGTCAGCATGATCGCCAGAGCCACCACAACGAGACTGGAGATGACGACGTTCGCGCCGTACTTGAGCCATCGCTCGTGTTGGGATTCTGGAGCGGTTTTGTCATGTCTTCGGGTCGCTGACATTTCATTTCCATCGTCTGGATTCCAAAACCTTCGTCGTCAGAAACAGAACACGGCCGTCGTCAAAACAAAAAAAACCACATGCCCCGAATCGATAATCCCCCGGCTGAAATCGGTATACCGCTTAAAAACCGTTTGATCGATGATCTTCGACCGAAGTCTCCGACAGCATCTTCCCGCTCGCCCACCACGGCACGATCGTGATCGCGAACAATACGGCCGCGGTCGCCACCGCAGACACAATCTGGCTCCGGGTCAGCGATGAGCAAAATAATCCGATGGAGATAAACAGGCCCACCAAAATAATCCCCAGATATCCGCTGCGGATCGGCCCAAAATCGATCCGTGGATTCGCATAAGCCGCCAAAACCACCACGTAAAGCAGCGTCGGCGCCAGCATGACCAGGAAAAAGCCAAATGACCCAAGGAATTTCCCGATCACCACATCCGTCTCCCCCACCGGCGCGGTCATCAGCGTTTCAATCGTCCCGGTCGACCATTCCTGCGCCAGCAATCCCATCGACAGCAGCGGAATGATGACACCAGTAACCAAACCATCCAGTTAAACAGATTCCGCATCCCCGCGATTTCGCCCGGCTGAAAATCGTCCCAGAACGTGAACCCGCAGGCGAGCAGGAACACCGCCATCGCCACATACGCGATCGGCGAATAGAAATAGCTCGTCAATTCCCGTCGTGCGATGGTTCCGAGTGCGATGTCATTGAACTTCATGCACCGGCTCGTTGCCACGGCCTGATCCGCCGTCACCTGCACAAAAATTCCTCGAGCGTCGCGTGTTCCAATCGAATCTCACGCAGCGGCCAGCCATGCTGAATCACCGTCCGCGCGGCCTCTTCGCGAATGTCATATCCTTCCTTGGCTCGCAATGCAGCGGTCACATATTTTCCGTCGGCCGAATTTCGGTATCGCCGTCGAGGATTTCCACTTTGCTGACGCCGCTCACGCGGACTAGAGCCGCCTCAACTTCCTGCTCGAGGCCCGCGGCATTCCACCAGCACCCGCGCCGTCAGCCGCCGGCTCGCCCGTAATTCATCCGGCGAACCCTGCGCCACGATCCGCCCAGCCGCGATCACGATCGCCCGGTCGCACGTCGCCTCCACCTCCGGCAAAATATGCGTGGACAAAATCAACCGTGTGATGACCCGCCAAGTCTTTGATCAACTTGCGCGTCTCTCGAATCTGCGCCGGGTCCAGCCCGACCGTCGGCTCATCCAGAATCAGCACCGCCGGATTGTGCAGCAGCGAATCAGCCAACCCCACCGCGCTGCCGATACCCCTTGGACAGATGGCCGATGGTCCGATGCTCCACAGGCTTTAGCCAGCATCGGTCCAGCACATAATCAATCCGCTTCCGCCGGTCCGGCGCGGTCCATCTTCCGAAGCCGGCCGCGGAAATCCAGGTATTCCCGCACCTTCATTTCCGTATAAAGCGGCACGTTCTCCGGCAAATATCCCAGATTTTGCCGCACTTGTTCGGATTGATGGAAAATATCGAATCCGTTGACGGTCGCCCCGCCGCTCGTGGGCGGCAAATAGCACGTCAGCATTTTCAGGGTAGTCGATTTGCCCGCGCCGTTCGGCCCGAGGAAGCCAACGATCTGGCCCTTGCCGACCTCGAAAGAGATATGATCTACCGCCAAGGTTTGTCCGTACACCTTGGTCAACTCTCGGACCACAATCACGCTAAAACCCTCTCTAGCAAGAGGCAGATAACTACGCGCGGCTCAAAGGGATGTCAAGCCATCATGCCCTATCCATGCGCCCCCTCTGCGATGGTTGCAGAGACCGCCAGCTCATCCCCATGGCTCAATTCCGCCCTCCGGTCGGCACGTTCTCCATTGATGGTAAATCGTTCAGCCGGCGACGGCGTGCTATCCAATTCGGGAATCACGCTCGCCAAAGTTTTCATGGCCGTCCCAATATTCGCGCCGCGCGGCAGTTGCAACATGATCGGCTCGCGCACGGCGCATCGCGACGCTCTGATCTAATATCACCCGCACATCCATGCGCCATACATCCCGCCGATACGGCTCGGCAAACACCACGTCAAACCCTCGATGGCGTCTTTGATGACCCGGTATCAGGGGCAAATTCTGCTGCATCCGCGACAATACCAGCAAAATCAATACGCCAAAAATGCTGAGAAATCCGAGCAATCCGCACCAGCGACCCAAGCGGTGATATCGCGCAAAAACCCCACACCCCCCAAGCAAGACGCCTGTCCCCATTACCAGCAGAATAAACCCGATCATTCTAAGCGGATTTTGCGGGTTTTGATTATTCCCCAACGTGAATCCTGTAAATACCGCCCCAATAATCTGGCCGACAAGGCCGACTCCGAGGCAATCTAAACCCATCGATCTGGTGAGTCTGTGACGATCGTAAACGTACAAGGCGCCGTCTCCGAATGTGCTGCTAAACCGTCCGCCCCAGAATCTCCTTAATTTTTACGGAAATCTCCTCCAACTCCTTTTCCGCCAGTTGGACGTCCGCATGCCGGGCTTCCACCCCGGCTTCGTGACGAAAGACCAACTCCGTCTCATCCATAGCCTCTTCCAAACGCTGTCTGGCGGAGTGGAGCCGCTCAGTAGCCGCATGAAGCTGTTGATGCAATTCCTCCGGCACCATCAGCCGATGAATATCATGCCCGGTCGGCGTGGGGTCTTCAGCCATACGGATATTCTATCCGCTGCACTTCAATTTGCCTTGCGCAAATCCGCTAATAGCGCTTTCATTTCCCCCTCCAATTCCCTGACGATTTGATCCGCCTTCTTGCCGTCAAAATCCATCGGCTTCCCATATTTCACCCTGATCGGGTGCGGCCGAAAATAATGCTCCCCTTGGGCCAAGCCTCAAAAGACCCATGAATCGCCACCGGCACGACAGGCACCCCGGCCCGGCGAATGACCAGGGCAACTCCCTTTTCCAGAGGCTCGATATCGCCTGTCAGCGTTCGCGTCCCTTCCGGGTAAATATTCAGGGCATACCCCTCGCCCAATCGGCGAATGACTTCCTTCACCGCCCCAACATCCCCATGCCCCTGCCGAACGGGAAACGCCTCGAGCAAGCGAATCAGCCACGCAAGAAATGGATTCTCAAACAGCTCGCTCTTGGCTAGAAAACTCACCGGCCGGTAGAGATGCACAGCCACCAGCACCGGATCAAGATAGCTCTGATGATTGGCCACCAGCAGAACGCCCCCCTTCTTAGGAACATTCTCGCGGCCATAGGTTTTCAAATCGAAAAAGAGAGTCGTCCCCACGCGCACAATCACCTGCAACGCTTTCCAGGCATATGAACGCTCATCCACCCCCTCACTTGGCATAGCGCTCCCGGGCTTGGCCCACTATCCGATCCACCACATCCTGCAAAGAGAGGCTCGTCGTGTCGATCACCTCAGAATCCTTCGCGATCGCGAGCGGGCCCACCGCCCGCTTGGCATCCCGCGTATCGCGATCCATGATCTGATTCTGAAGCACCGCGAGATCCACCACTTCCCCGCGCGATCGAAGTTGATTCGCCCTACGCCGGGCGCGTTCCACCGGCGTCGCGTCCAGATAAAATTTCAATTCCGCGTTTGGAAAAACCACTGTCCCCTGGTCTCTCCCCTCGGTCACAAGATTTGGCCTGGCCGCCCCGATCTCCTGCTGCTGACGAACGAGCAATTCACGCACCGCCGGCACAGCCGCCACGAATGATGCCGCCCGCGTTGCCTCTCCCGCACGCAACAGATGCCCCACCGGCTCGCCGTTCAGCGAAACTCCCGGCGGCTGCATCGAAAAATCGAACGTGATCTTCGCAAGCCGCGCCACGTAGGCCAGCTCGCGGGCATCCTCCAGATTTGCGTGCCGCCGCAGCGCCGCCAGTCCGATCGCGCGATACATCGCCCCGGTATCGAGGAAATCAAATCCAAGCTCCTTCGCCACCGAGTGCGCTACTGTCGATTTTCCCGTCCCGGCCGGGCCGTCGATCGTGATGATCATGCCTATGTTTCCCGTCCTTATCCTGGGCGAAATATCATCGGCAAATGCCCGCCCGCCGCAAGCCGGGATTTCGCCCTCCATTTCGCCATCGGAATTCACCAGTCCAATCTCTATAATCCCCGAATTCAATGATCAAGCTGCGCTGGTATCACCTCGTCTGCCTCGCACTGCTTTTGATTGCTGGAACATTCATTCGCCTGCCGGATCTTGGCCGCTTTGGAAGCTGGCGCGATGAATATTGGGGGCTATATCTGGCCACGGGCAGAGGCGACGCTCTGTTTCAGATTCCGTCTCAAACGCTGCTCACCCAGCCTCCAGCTGTAGGTTTTGCCAACGCACTCATTGGTGGCGCACCTGGACAGGACTCGACAGCGTCACGCATCCGCCCTTGTATTACTTTTTACTGCGGTGGTGGGTGAACCTATTTGGAGAAAGCGACCAGTCCATCCGGGCCATGTCCCTGATTTTTGGCCTGGGTTGCATTCCGTTGCTCTTCGATTCAATCCGCCTCTGGCGAGGGCCCTGGTATGGATTGATCGGGGCGGCAATCATGACATTCGCTCCAATTCAAATAGATTTTGCCGTGCAAGCGCGGCCCTACACGCTGATCGCGTTTGAGGGTCTGGTCATGGCCGCCGCTCTGCTAAGAATCGAACGCCACGGCCTATCGGCGACGAAACTGATCGCATTGTCAGCTTCCGTCGCGGCAATCGCGCTGACCCATTACTTCGCCATCGGAATTGTGCTGGCCGCGATCGTGTATGTCTTATTCAGATTCAAAGATGCGCCCCGATTCAAGACCGCCATGACCATTACCCTCGCGGCCGCCATCGCCGGCGCAATATGGGCTCCCGAGCTGTGGCACAATCGACAGGCTTTTCACAACGCTTTGGGCGTCATTCAATTCACGCCAACACCGTTCCTCTCCACAATCGATTTGCCGCAAAGATTATTGTTTGGCCCGGTTCATTTCATGAAATGGCCCTCGGCCATCGCGCTGGCCATTTTGGTTTATGTCTTTTCCATTTTCGATCGCCGCAAAATATTCTGGTGGCTATGGACGATCTTGACGGTTGGCATCGTGCTGGCTGTCGATCTGTCCAGACATTCCGGGCTTCTTCAGATCGATCGATACCCTTTCATTGCCGCGCCGGCTGTTTATGCGATCCTTGCCATGCCGCTGCCCGGCCGCATCGGAAAAATCGTCCCGCTCGTGATGCTGTTCGGCGCCGTCGCCTTCGGCATCGCGCGCTATCAGCAAGGGCCGGCATTGAGCACCGCATCGCGCTATCAAATCGAAGACCCCAGGCCGACGGCACAATTCTTGAAGAGCAATCTCACCCCCGGCGACGCCATCATCTTAGCGGGCGACGCGGACGATCTCGCGTTCACCTATTTTGCGATCGAACATTACAACGGCGAATGGAAGATACCCGTGATGTTTGTTTCAACCCCACTGCGAGATCAGATCAGGCAACAGATTTTCGCCTATCGTCATGTATGGGTGGTGGGAAACAATCCAGCAGAAAACACGACAACCCTGCTTCAAGGCTCCGCGATTACAGACCTTCACGGCTCAAACAATTTCTACAGCGTATGGAGAATCAAATAGAATCATTCCCGAGGCTTCAGCGCATCTTCCGATTGCGGCAAATCCTTCAGCGTATTCAAACCAAACACTTCCAAAAATCGCTTCGTCGTCCCGTACAAAATCGGCCGCCCCGGTTCTTCCGCGCGTCCCGCGATGTTCACCAGCCGCTTTTCCATCAGGCTCCGGATCGTCTCCCCGCACATGACGCCGCGGATCGCCTCAATGTCCGCCCGCAGGATCGGCTGTTTGTAAGCGATGATCGCCAGCGTCTCTAGTGCCGCCTTGGTCAGCTTCGCGTCGATTTCCCGCTGGTGCAATTTTTTGAGATGTTCCCCGAATTCCGGCAACGTCAGAATCTGATACCCGCCAGCCACCTGTTCCACCCTGAACGCCCGGTGCGATTCCTCATACTGGATATTCAGATCCTTGATTGCCTGCCGAACCGGCTTGGTGGCTGGCAATTCCATCAACTCCGCGATCCGCCCCGCTGTCAGCGGATGGTGCGTGGAAAGCAGCAGCGCTTCCAGCAGCCGGGTATCCACATCGTCGGATACCAGATGCAACCCCTCATCAGGCTCGGCATCCTCAGCCGTATCCTGCACCGGCCCATCCGCATCGGGAACGCTTTCCATTTCCGCTTCCATGAGAGGTTCATCCCTGACCAATCGCATAGGCTGACTCCGTTTCTCCCAGACTTATCGGCCGTTTGACCGATTGGAATGGAAAAGAAAGCCCGGAATGGTATTCAGATCGTAGAAACCGTAAGCGCCGGGTCAAGAGACGAGCTTTCAAACGCGGCCCAATCCAATGCGATCCCATCCCATGGAAATTCGTTTTTTCGTTTGCAGTTTTCCCACCGGCGAGCGACACCGGCTCGAATGCGGCAGCCTATCACCGCGTTCGCGGACCGTCGGCTGGCCCGATGACGTTCGCACGGACCCTGAGCAGTCAACATCGCGTCAGAGGTAGATCGGACAAGCGGGGTCGACTTGCGACGGTTGAGTTCGAGCCCGAGCTCGAAACTCCGGCGCATAAGCCGCGGCACGCGGCAACTCCTTCGTCGCCCCGAAAATGCCCGCCAGAACGTAATCGGGCAAGCAAGCGATCCGCGAACGCGGGAACAGGTTGCCGCATACGAGCCAGTGACGTATGCCGTCAAGAACTCCGGAATCGACCCGGTATTTGCTCCTATTGCCGTTCGTTTGCCGTACTCGGCTGAGTCACCGGCGCTTGGCTCAAATCCAGATCGATCACCGCGGTGTAGTACCGCCAGCCTCGTCCCAGGAAGACCTGATCCTTGAGCATCTCCTCCGTGCTTTGGGGGACCATTCCCTCAAAACGGGTTTGACCGTTCGCCGTAATTTTCACCGGCTGATTCAGATCAACCATCTGATCATTCAAATAAACCCGAACTACGCGAACATTTCGCGTGTTCAGATTGATTGTGTGAGAATCGGCAATTTCCCCCTCAGCCCGAAAGCCGTTCTGATACAAATACATCCCCTGGCTTCCGCGCGAAAACTCCACCTTCGCCAGCTTCCCGGGCGACATCGGCTGATAGATCTGCAACCAATCGGCACGATTATAAATCGTGTCGGCACTGTTCGATTGAATGAAGACTTGCCGGGGATTTAAATCGCCGCGTGCGGCTGCGGAGTTTCCGGTATTCCTCCTCCACGATCGACGCCGGCGGCGCATGGCCAACGTTCTGCGTCTCGGAGTAATCCACATCATATTGCAGATGACGAAGATATCGCACGATTTCTTGAGATTCGATAACTTTCACCTCAGTATCCGAAGTGTCATGCCAGACGACGCAGAGGATGTTCCGAAGGTTCCCGAGCCGAAACCGCTGCCACGCATCATGCATCGACCCAGCCATCGGATTAATCGCCGCGAAATAAGTCGGATAGTGAATCGCCAGGTTCCAGACCGCATGGGCAGCCATCGAATGCCCGATCAGATAAACCCGCGCCGGATCGATATTCGTCCGCCCCACCGCGTCAAAGATCGGCTGCATAACCAGATTCATCCCAACCGGACCCGGGCCATACAGTTCATCCAGATTCAGCAGCGGCATTAGCACAATCGCATCCGGATGCGCCGACAATTCATCGGTCACCCATTGCGAATAAATATCCGACACCTGCTGCGCGTCCGGAGGCGGGGAAGTCAAAAATGCGTTGGCGGCCGGCAGCTTCACCACCAGCGGCCAAGCCTTGGTTACGTCGTACGATTTGGGAATCCCCAGAAAATATCGAATCTCGCGCGGGCCGGATTTTTCGTTAATGTAATAAACCCCCGGCGTCAGCGCAGCCCAGTCATCGAGCCGCGCGATCCGGCCAACGACCGACCGGTCGAGCCCTACCGCGTCAATCTGTCTTGCGATGTCACTTCGCTCTTCAGAAGATGACGACACGAAATATCGTTCCAGCAGTTGATGCGCGGCGTTAAGCCGGGGAAGCTCAACAGCGTTAAACCGATTTCCCAGCTCAGTGCGATAAAGCCCCGCAAGCACATCCGGCGGCAAATCCTCCGCCGGCGCGACCCCGATCATTCCCGCGATCGCGAGAATGGCCAGTAAACTCGCCTTCCAACGGGGCACGACATCACCCCTCGGCAATCGTCACGCTGGTCAAAGTATCGCCCTGCTTCACCGCGTTGATCACCTGCTGGCTCTGGCTGTCCTTCGCCTTCCCGAACACGGTGTGCTTCCCATCCAGCCAATCGGTAACAACATGGGTGAGGAAAAACTGGCTTCCATTGGTATTCGGCCCGGCGTTGGCCATCGAAAGCGTTCCCACCTGATGCTTGTGCGGATTCTCTTTCAATTCATCAGCAAAGCGGTATCCCGGCCCGCCGCTGCCGGTCCCGGTCGGATCGCCACCCTGAACCATGAAGTCTGAAATCACGCGATGGAATTTGGTTCCATCGTAAAACTTCTCGCGGGCGAGAAATACGAAATTATTGACGGTAACCGGCGCGTCCTTCACGAACAGATCGCAAACGATCTTCCCGCGCGACGTGTCAAACGTCGCGACATATTTCTTGTTCGGATCAATCACCATCTTCGGCGGCTGCGCATATTGCTTCGACATTGCGTTGGTTCTCCTTGGGTTGTTTCTCCTCGTCAAATAAGCCTTCACTTTTCGCCGCGGTTGTCAACGCCGGAAATCACGCGGCACAACTTCGCATTTCCCCTCCATGTCCCGTAGAATGAAACATCCCCGTTTTTTAGCGGAGTGGCATGCAGATTCGTAATTTCTCCATCATCGCCCACATCGACCACGGCAAAAGCACGCTTGTCCGACCGCCTCCTCATGCGCGCCGGCGCCATCACCGAACGCGAATTCAAGGAGCAAATTCTTGACGACATGGATCTCGAGCGCGAACGCGGCATCACCATCAAAGCCTCCGCCGTCACCGTCTTCCACGAACACAACGGCGAGAAATTCATGCTCAACTTCATCGACACGCCCGGCCACGTCGATTTCCATTACGAAGTGCAAAAGGCCTTGCAGGCCTGCGAAGGGGCGATCCTTGTTGTCGATGCCACGCAAGGCGTGCAGGCCCAGACGGTCGCCAACGCCTATGCCGCCATCGAAGCCGGACTCGAAATCATCCCCGTCATCAACAAGATCGATCTCCCCAGCGCCCGCCCCGTCGAAGTCGCCGAAGAAATCGAGCAAGTCCTCGGCTTTCCACGCCGAGGACGCAATTCTCGTCTCCGCCAAAACCGGCCAGGGCATCGACGAACTTAATCACCCAGCTTTGCGACAAACTCCCCCGCCCCCGACGGCAATCCCGACAGCAACCACGCGAGCCCTCATCTTCGACAGCATTTACGACGACTATCGCGGCGTCATCGTCTACGTCCGCGTCATCGACGGCGAACTCGTCAAGGGCCAGAAAATCCGCCTCATGGGCACCGACAAGCTCTACCAGATCACCGATCTCGGCAAGCTCATGCCGCGCCCCAAGCAGGTCGAGCGCATCGGCACCGGCGAGGTCGGTTTCCTCGTCGCCGCCATCAAAGACCTCCACGATGTCCGCATCGGCGACACCGTCACCGACGCCGCCAACCCCGCCGCCGAAGCGCTTGCCCGGCTACAAGCCGATCCAGCAGATGGTCTACTGCGATTTCTATCCCGGCGGCACGACGCAATACGACGAGCTCCGCGACGCCATGGACCGCCTCCAGCTCAACGACAGCAGTCTTTCACCTTCGCCCCGGAATCCTCCGATGCCCTCGGCTTCGGTTTCCGCTGCGGCTTCCTCGGCCTCCTGCACATGGAAATCATCCAGGAACGGCTCGAGCGCGAGTTTCACATCGAAATCGTCCAGACCGCCCCGACCGTCACCTACGAAATCAAGACTGACCGACGGCACCGTCACGCAGAATCGACGCCCCGAGCGAACTGCCGAACCCAACGCACGTCGAAGAAATCCGCGAGCCGTACATCCTGATGAATCTCATCCTCCCCAGCGACAGCGTCGGCGCGCTGATGAAGCTCTGCGAGGACCGCCGCGGCATCTACAAAAAAACCGAATACATCGGCGCCAGCCCGCGTCATTCTCGTCTACGAAATGCCGCTGGCCGAGGTCATCTACGATTTCTACGACCGCCTCAAGAGCGCCACCCGCGGCTACGGCACGATGGATTACGACCTCATCGGCTTCCGCGCCGGCGATCTGGTCAAGATGGACATCCTCGTCAACGGCGACCGCGTCGATGCCCTCAGCGTCATCGTCCACCGCGACCACGCCGAGCAGCGCGGCCGCAGACTGCTGGTCCGACTGAAAGAAGAAATCGACCGCCACCTCTTCGAAATCCCCCTGCAGGCCGCCATCGGCGGAAAAATCATCGCCCGCGAAACCATCAAATCCGTTGGCAAGAATGTCACCGCCAAATGCTACGGCGGCGACGTCAGCCGAAAACGCAAGCTGCTGGAAAAACAAAAGGAAGGCAAAAAGCGCATGAAGCGCGTCGGCAGCGTCGACATCCCACAGGAAGCCTTCATGGCCATCCTGGAATCCGACGACTGATTCTTAAACGGATGTAAGAGACGGCGAGCCGGCCGAATTCTTCAAATATTTCGCGTTTTCGTCTTTAATCACAGGCAGCTTCGAAGCATCCAAACCCCATTCCGTCAGCACCCGCTTGAAAGACTCCCGCTGATTCTCGTCCACGATGCTTTCATAGGTGATCCACCGCGCCGGCAGGTTGTTTTCCAAAACAAATGACGAAATTCGCCGCAGCGCACGGAAATGTTCCTCTCCGCTTCATCGTAAGTCTCGACATGTTTTTCACTCCCATGAACCTGCATCGAACCGCGAAGTAATGGGTGCGAAGCAGCGCGAAGACCCGCACATCGTTATACCCGCTCGTCCGCAAGCACTTCAGGAGATAATCCAAATCCGGCCACTCATCCCCATGTGGCAAACTGCGCCGCCAGACGATGACATCCTTCGCCCGCTTGAGTCCATCCGGCTTATCAAACCTCTGTTCATGCCCTGAGTCCCCATCACACCCTGCATCAATGCAGCACTGGGTCACAAACCGATTTCCACACGATTCCGGCCCAAGCACCAAAAACGCCCGCTTGGCGATCCTGGCTTTCACAGCGAGCGCATCATCGAGCCTCCCCATCGCCTGCAGCGCGGTAACGAGATTGTTCCCCGCCTCCTTGAAACTCGGCCGCAGCGAAACCGCCGCTCAAAACATTCCGCCGCCTGTTGAAATGCCTGATTTCGCTCGCTAGCAGCGTCGCGCCGAATTCCCACCGCCTTGCCAAGCCAGCAATTGCCAAGGTTGAAGTGATGCGGCGCATATTCAGGCTCAGCGGCTATGGCCCACTTGAAGCAAGGCGCCGCCTCGTCAAATTTCCCAACGCTGCAAAGCGCATTGCCAAGAAGGTAATACGTATGCACATCCGGCCGAAGCGAAATCGCGGCTCGAAATAGAGGAATGGCCTCCTCTTTTTTTCCCAAACCTAAAAGCACCGCCCCGAGATTGACGTGATAGATCGATTTGGAGGGATCGGCTTCGACCGCCCGGCGCATAAACTCCGCCGCCTCCTCCGGCCGCCCCAATTTTGAGGCCGTGCATCCGAGCAGATGCAGCGCATCCGCATGATTCCCCTGCTGCGCGATCACCTGACGAAAAAGCCCTTCCGCCTCGGCCAATCGGCCGGCCCGCAGATGCTCCGTCGCCTGTACCATTGTTTGTTGAACGTCCATCCCGCCGTTTCCTGCCGTCTCGATGGTTGGATTAACTTCTTGGCGTCGCAGTAAAGCTGATTTCCGGAGGAGGCCCGTTGACTCGCACATCAGGGGGCAAATCTTCTATCTTCAGCTGCACAGGATTGGTGTTGTGCACGTTCTCCGGCCCGATTTCCAGCACCGCGCGCGGACTCTTTTCCCCCTGACGAAGGAGCGCGATTTGTTCCGGCGGCCCAATGACCTCCACCTTCGGCACAAACCCGCTGTTGTTCACCACCGAAATTGCAAACTGGTCCGCCGTCGTCGGCTGAATATCAAACCAGACCGGAATATTCTTACAGGTATAAGTGACATCCTTTTCCTCAACGGTCAACGTCGCATCAACCTGCGCGGGCGAATAGCTCAATGCCGAGGATGAATCAACCACCAGCGACACCTTCTCAGCCGGATGCGGACCAGGCTGATTGAGGCTCGGAAAGCGCCTGATATCCGCCGTCACATGCGCCATCCGCCCCAGCATCCGGCTCGGCCCGGTCACGCTGACAGTCGGCGGATTAAACGTCGCGCTCTTCAATCCCGCGATGTTTGCCGGCGGTTCAACCGGCAGTTTTCGCGTCTCCAACGAATCGACATAAACCGTAAGCGTCGGCGGCGTGCACTTTTCAATCGTAATGCCAGCTTCCTTGAACCGCGGATTCTGCATCAGATATTCCAGCGTCAGGATCGGCTCTTCCTGGTTGGGCAAACCGCCGCGTATCCAGATTAATCGTGATCGGCCCGCTCGTCGGAAGCGTTTCCCTAAACCGGTCAAGGTTCGATCGCGGCCCTTTCAGGTCGCAGATAATCATCTTCTCCGGCGGATATTCGAGGGTAACGACTTTGGATGGATCGTTGCTCTTAACGTCGATAGCGATGGCCACGTCCGTTATCGGAACTTCCTGCTCGCGTTCGGCATAGACCCAGATCAAAACCGTCAGCGGGATCGTCCAGGCAATGTTCTTCAAAAATGCCGCGATGTTTTCGCGGGTAAACCCGTTGCGAAAGCGGCGCATCTCCGACGCCACGATGCGGGCGTACAAATTCATCGGCGACGGCTTTGGCCTCGCCGGCTTGGGAGCTTCGGGCTGGTTTTCCACTTTCAGGTCCATGCCTGTTGTGTCGTCAAATGACGCTTAAAAAAAGGGCGACGCTCTCCCCCACCTCCGCCAAGCAAATCAGCCAACAGACCCCGAAGCCCTTCGGGCGTCAGCTTGCGAAACAGTTTGCCGCTCTCGGCAATGCTGATGTCTCCCGTCTCCTCGGAAACGACGATCACGACAGCATCGCTGTCCTGGCTCATCCCCACCGCCGCCCGGTGCCGGCTGCCAAGCTCCCGTTCCAGCTCGCCGCTCTCAGCCAGCGGAAATTGAACGCCCGCGTAAGCGATCCGCCCCTGGCTGACCACCACGCCCAAATCGTGCAGCGGCGAGTTCGGCCAGAAGATCGTGTTCAGAAGATCCGCCGACAGATCGGCATTGATCCGCGTCCCATTCTCCGCAATACCGCCCAGCCCCACCTCGCGCTCCACGGCGATCAATCCGCCGATCTTGCGCCGCGACAAAAAGGTCGCCGATTCAACGATCTGCTCGATGTCCTGGGTGATCTCGTCCGTGAAGCCTCGGAAGAGCCGCGTCTCGCCCAACCGCATCAATCCGCGCCTCAGCTCCGGCTGAAACACAACCGCCAACGCGAACGACGCGAAAAGCAGAAACTTCTCGTACAGAAAAACGAGCCGATCCAAGTCAAAATACTGGCCCACGAGGGTAACCAGCAGATACAAGCCAATGAGAACAACCGCGATCCCCTTGAGCATGCGCGCACCGCGCGTCCCCTGGAGGAACCGGATGACCCAGAACACCACCATCCCTATGAGTAGCAGCTCAATCGCAACCCGCCACCATCCGATGCCGGACAACGCCCGGTAAAAGTTCACGATGTTGTGCGCGAATCCGGTATTCATAGCGGACGGCCACCCCTTGCCGGACAGACTCGGGATAGCTGGTAAATGGAAATCGGCATTTCTATTCGACTATATGTTAATAAACCGGCCATCGGCCAATTATTCTTGAGAAAATTCTGCGGGATTCACGTCGAAAATCGCCTGAATCATCCGCACGACCTGCGATATCGGTCCGACATCATGGACACGCATCACAGCCGCTCCGTTAGCGACGCACCATGCGACCGATGCCGCCGTCCCAAACACCCGCCGCTCCGGCCGCACCTCGCCAATGATTTGCCCCATGAACGATTTGCGGCTCGGCCCGACCACCAGGGGCTGGCCAAGCTTCGCCAATGCATCGGTGTCCCGCAAGAGTTGCAGGTTATGGGACACGTTCTTACCAAACCCAATCCCCGGATCGAACAGAATCCGCAGCCGTTCGATCCCCGCCTCCACCGCCGCCTCCCGCCTCCCAACCAGAAATTCGCTAACCTCGGCGGTCACGTCCCCATAACTTGGCGCCGCCTGCATTGTCCGGGGCGCTCCCTGCATATGCATCAGGATCACCGCCAGCCGCTGCTGGGCCACCAATGGGAACATATGCGGATCATTCCGGCCAGCGGAAATATCATTGACGACATTCGCCCCTTCAGCGGCAGCTCGCTCCGCAACCTGGGCATCGGTCGTGTCGATAGAAATGATGGTGTTGACCCGACGCCGAATCGCCCCGATCGCCCCAGCCGTCCGGCGGATTTGTTCATCGGCTGAAACCGATAACGCCCCGGGCCGCGTGGATTCACCCCCGACATCGATCCAATCAGCCCCCGCCTGCGTCATCCCCTCGGCGATGTCAGCCGCCTCTTCGGGGCTGGAAATCTGCCCGCCGTCGCTGAAGCTGTCCGGCGTCAGGTTAATGACCCCCATCACCAGCGGCCTTCGATGCGGCAGGCCGAGCCATGCATCAAATTCTGTTGGGGACATACGAAATTTTTCCGATAAACATTCGGGTTGCGCTAACCGTATGATAAGTCGAGGTTAGCGCTGAATCCACGGAGGGTTATGTTGACCGACCTGTTTCATCGTATGCTATTTCCCACGCTCGTCATGGGTGTGATCGGAACCATCTGGGTTGTGGGGTGGTGCCACGCCGTCATCGGCGAGGCCGACAGAGCCTGCTGGCCCGCGATTCCAGCGCCGGGATATGCCTCCGAGAAAGCCGCTTCATCCCATGATCACGCTGCGTACCGGCTGTCCCAACAGGGTGACGACCGCTTACTCCAACAGGTTTTTCTCAAACACGATTAGGTTGTCGGCGTGCGTTGAATCCCAGCGGATGCCGACAATGTCATATCCCATCGCGATTCCGAAATGAATGAATTCCCGCTGGTGGTTCATGCACTCGCAGCGGATGTATTCGTACCCATGATCCTTGGCCCATGCCTGCTGGGCTTCCTGCAATTGTCGGCCGACGCCATGCCGGCGAACCTCCGGCAGCACCGCGCCCAGCCAATGGTAAAACATCCCTGGCTTCAACTCGAAGCCGATCCAGAACCCCACCGGCTTATTGTCCATCCGGGCGATCAGGGTCAGCGTGTTATACCGCCCCATGAACCGGCGCTTGAAAAAATCCACCTCACGCTTGGGGCGAAAGATGGCATTGTGAAGCTCCACGGCTCGCGGGAGCATCTTTTCATCCGCAATATCGATATCAGCCTGTGCCACTGAACAATGCCTCCAAAAACTCAATCACACATTGTATAGCAATTCATCCAGCAAAAAAACCCACGGCGTGGTCGTGGGTTGTGGTGCAACGTTACGGGGTGCGGATGAGTCGCTCAGCCCGGACCCGGTTTTCGAAATTGCACCGCCATCTCAAATTTCCCATTGCTCAGCGGCCGCGCTCTCACGACTTCGCACATATGAGTCACGGGCGCCCCGTTGCCAGTGACAACGATCTTGCAGGTTTGGCCGACGTTAAGCAATTCCCGCAGCAGAAATGAAATTCCGCTGAAGGAAAGATCGCGGGTCATAATATCGAACGTCGCGCCGACATTCGCGCCGTCGAGAACGGTCAGGACCGCTTTGCCCTGCACAGGCTTGCGGTTTTCCCGCCGGCGATCGCGTTCCAGGCTGGTCGGGCGCAGATCGGAACCGCGGGCTGCGCGCACTGGCGCTCCCGGTTGAGATGCAGGTGGACGGTTTCCACCCAGGGGGGCCGGATCTGGTGATCGCATCATAAAATATCTATGGGCAACGAAGACCAGAGCCTAACGAGTTGCACGCCGTGTGCAACTGGGTTGAGGCTCGGAAAGTGAAAAATCGTTTGGACAGAAATCCCGCCTGTGGCGCCATGGCCTTTACACCGATTGCACCACTTGATCAGAATATCCGCCACCTCGGGCCGGCTGAATTCCGTCGGCGGCCGCTGTCCCGCTTTTAGAAGTTCGCGAACCTTGGTCCCGCTGGGGGCGACCTTCTGGTCCGGGCCGTGTGGGCAAGTCTTTGACGAAACGACCGCCGCGCACGCCTTGCACCAGGCAGTATGCTCAAATTTCAAAATCGTCACGCCGATCTCGCGCGGCACGTCAAACTCATCGAAAATCTTCTGCGCATCATAAGTGCCGTAATAATTTCCAACACCGGCATGATCGCGGCCAACGATGAAGTGCGTGCACCCATAATTCTTGCGAATCAGCGTATGCAAAACCGCTTCGCGGGGGCCGGCGTAACGCATCGCCAGCGGCATCACCGTCAGCATCGTTCGATCTTTGTTGTAATACCCATCAACGAGCGCCTTGTAGCAGGCCATGCGCGTGTTGGCTGGAATGTCATCGGACTTGGTTTCGCCAACCAGCGGATGAATCAGCAGTCCATCAGTCATCTCAAGGGCACATTTGGTCAGATATTCATGTGAGCGATGAATCGGATTCCGCGTCTGAAATGCGGCAACCGTGCTCCACCCCTTGGCAGTGAAAGCTTCTCGCGTCTTGACCGGTGGCAAACGATATTCAGGAAATTCCGGCTCGTAATTGGCCTGAATCACATCCACCGTCCCACCCAGACATGTATCCCCCTGCTTCCGCACCTGGGCTACGCCGGGATGTGCATCGTCTGAGGTTCGGTACACATTGGGAATTTCGAGTTCTTTGTCGTGCCGATATTTTTCCTCCACAATCATCACGCCGAGCAGCCGATTCTGTGAATCCTTCAGCGCGATTTTCTGGCCAACCTGGATCTTGGCTGCTTCTTCGTTGGAAGGGCAGAGAACCACCGGAATCGGCCACACGATTCCATTGGCTAGTCTCGTGTTTCGGCAAACCGATTCAAAATCCGCCTGACCCAAAAATCCCTGAAGCGGCGAAAACGCGCCGATCCCGATCATTTCCAGATCAAATTGTTCCCGGGGCGAAAGAACCAGTGCCGGCAATGAAGCCGCCTCTTTGGCGACTGATTGCGCGTGATTGGCGTCAACGATTCTATTAATAAGCTTTCCCCCATGCGGCGCGACGAGCGACATCGAATTATACTCCTGAAAAATAAAGGTTTTTGAAAAGGACTTTCGTAGAGTAGCGGAATTAGCGCCGGTGGCAAGTGAACCGCGAAAGAGCCTAAAACTTAGCCGCGTATTGCTCGATCAGGCCCGTCAATCTCTCTCTGGGCTGAATCGCATAGAACAGTTCGCGATCGAAGACCCGCTGTTCCGCGACGCTTCGCTCCATTGCCTCGTTCATGGTCTGTCGCCAGGTCTGAATGCTCGGATGAATCTGCACCGCCTGGGCGAGCCGGGTGTGCATTTCGCTGAATACCCGCTGGCGCTGCGTCGAATGCCTCGGCAAGTCCGCGATCTGCCGGACCAGTTCCATCTTCTCCCGCCCCATCACGGCATGGCGAAGCCGATGCCCCTCATGCTGCAAACACGGCACGCAAGCCCGCGTCCGCCCCACCGCTTCCGGAAAATAAAGCGTCGCCGTCGTCACGGAAAACGCGGGCGGCTCAATCCCGAAAAACCGCTGGATCACTCGATCATTGACCTGTTCATATCTCCCCCCGCCGATCCCATGCACCCACTGATCGACAATCAGCAGCCTGAAAAACATGGTTAGTGTCAATGCTCGTGGTGAAAGCCGTGTATCGTGCCGCTTCAGAAATTCCCCAAGCGCCGCCCCAGCCTCTTCTTTGCCGGCGCCAGTTCAAACGAATCCCCATCGATTACCAGCATCCATCCGGTATCCGCGCGCTTCACCGATGCGCGCTGCCGTGACTGGCTTTTCTGATCGTCCAGCCAGAACGGCGCTTCGCATCGCGCATCCGAAACCTGCAAATCCGGCATTGGCCGACCGGGATCATCAATCCCATGTGCTTCCCGATATTCCTTCAGCGCGCCGTTATACGCCGCCGCTAGATCCCCCGCATTTGCCAGCAGATGATGCGCCAGCGTCAAATACGGCTCGCTCATCCAGAGCCGCGAAACCAGAATCGACTGATGCCGCAGCCCAAGCTCCCAATCCAGCCGATACATCGCCGCCGTCAGAGCCGTCGATAGCGCCTGCGTTCCCGGCGAGAGATCTCCGAGATCACTAAGCAGATCGAAAATCATCGGCGTAAACGACCAACTCGCGGCCGCCGCCGACAATCCCGATTGCAATTCCTTCACATATTCCGGCGACGGAGCATTCAACATCCCGCACCAGGGCGCATCAGTAATTCTCGGATCGTCGGTGATAGGCCGCGATTCCCCCGGCCAGCGCAATTGCAGATGCTTGGGCGCATCGCTATCCACGGCGGCAAAAAGACAATCGGCATCCAACCCCTTCGCGGCCGCCCCGATCATCGCCAATTTTCCCCACACACCCGGATGCAGCAATTCCGTCTGATGCCCGGTCGCCATCACAGGCCGATCCGCGCTCAGCCGCAGCCCATCGCGCTGCCGCTTCCGCAAATCCCCAAGCGCTTCCCCCTGCACCATGCATGACCGCTCCACAGCCAAACGCCGATGATTGTCGGCCGTTGTGCGAATAATTTCCTGAGGCTCCGGCCAGATGACCAGGGCACCATCTTCCTGCGGTGCTTTCCAGTCGGGATAAGAGGAAAATTCTTGAATCATGCAGATAAAGATTATTTAAAAGCAGCCGCAGGTCTCATTCGCCGGCGCCGTTTCCGGCACAACTAACAGCGGATTCTCCGCCAGCCGGACCACTTCCCTGCTCAGCACATCCAGGTAATGCCGCAGCCGGTTCCCCACATCATCCAAAGATCCGCCAAAATGTCGCGTCGGATCGTTATAAATCAGCCGAACCGGAATCTCCGTGATCCGCAATTTCGCCGCCGCCAGTTGTGGCCAAAGCTGCAAGGGAAACGCGTACCCCTCTTCATCTAATTGCAGTTGCCGCATCGCCGAAACACGATGCGCCTTGAACCCGCAAAACGCGTCAGTCAATCCCAGATGAAACAGATCGTTCAGGATCGTCGTCATCATCACATTTACCGCCCGGCGTTCCTCCGGCGGAAGATCGTCGCTGTCCCGCGGAGCCAGATACCGCGACCCGCTGATAATGTCCCAGCGATCCGTCTCGATCTGCTCGATAAATTTCGGAATCATCTCCGGCTCATGCTGCTCGTCGCAGTCCATGGTGATGACCCAGTCATACCCCGCCCCATCAGCCAGCGCAAACGCGTCGATGAGGCTTTTGCCGTATCCCCGGTTCTCTTTCCGCCGGATCAATCGAATGTCCGATCGTGCCGAGAGCATCTCCCCGGTGCCGTCGGTGCTGCCGTCATCGACAACCAGCACGTCCGGCCAGAACTGCCGGATTTTATCCAGCACGCGCCCGACATACTTCGCTTCGTTGAAGACTGGCACGGCTATCAGCAGACGCAAAGGAAACTCCTTCCGGAATTACATTTTCTCGTGGTTCATAGTAGAACTGCCCAAAACCGGCGTCAACCGACGTTTTTTACCGGCGAGTTCGGATAATCGATGAAGTCACCCCCGCTTCCCATCCTATTCGAAGACGAGCATCTGATCGCCGTCGCCAAGCCCGCGCATCTGGCAACAATCCCCGGCCGCGGCGAAACCGACAGCCTCCTACAAGCCCTCTCCCGCCAGACAGGACTCCCCTGCACCGGCACGGCTGATCCCCGCCTGCGGATCGTTCATCGCCTCGACAAAGAAACCAGCGGCGTTCTCTTATTGGCAAAGAATCTCCCAACCCAGCGCCATCTCTCCAACCAATTCCAACACCATCAGGTTCAAAAAGAGTATCTGGCACTCGTCATCGGACGCCTGCCGGAACAGGAAGGAGAAATCGACGCCCCGCTCGCTCCGCATCCATCCTCGCGTGACCGAATGGCCGTCTCCAAACATGGACGCCCGGCGATAACCGCCTGGAAAGTCGAGCGGCCCATGCGGCGATTCAATCTTCTGCGCTGCTTTCCGAAAACCGGCCGCACACACCAAATCCGCGTTCATCTGCAGTCTATCGGATTACCCCTGGCAGTCGATTCCCTCTACAACCCAACACCGCCCGGCTCCCGAATCGGAATTTTCCTGAGCGACCATAAACGGGACTACCGCCCCAACGCCGGCCAGGAAGAACGCCCGCTCATCGGTGCTTGACCCTTCATGCCGAGAAACTCAAGTTCACGCATCCGGACGGGCGCGAGATCACGATCGAATCTCCACTCCCCAAGGATTTCCGGGCCGCCATCACGCAACTCGGCAAACTAACGCGATGATCACAGGCATTGCGACGGCTCTTTTTCCATCTTGCATTCTTTTTGTGCAAAGTGCCCATCGCTATTGCTTCAATTCGCAAATTGGCATCAATCTTGTATGCCCATTGGCGTATGGTGGACCTGAGGCTTCCGTAGTACACTTTCGCCGCCATCGGCGTTTCGTCGGTGGATATGCAAGTGTCAGGCTCGCATATTAAGCCGAGGAACCACCATGCAAATGATTGAAGCCGTGATCAAGCCGCACAAAATCGATGCAGTCAAACAGGCCTTGGCCAAGATCGGAATACTGGGAGTCACCGCCATCGAATGCAAAGGTTTCGGCCGGCAAATGGGCCACACCGAGCGCTATCGCGGCGCGAAGATGGATGTCGGTTTTGTCCCCAAGGTTCTCATGAAAGTTTGTGTCAAGTCGGAGGAGGCAGAGAAGGCAACTAGTCGCCATTGTCGAAGCCGCCCGGACCGGCGAAGTGGGTGATGGGAAGATTTTCATCTATCCCGTCGCTCAGGTCATTCGCATCCGGACGGGTGAGACCAACGAGCAAGCGCTGTAATTTCAGCGCCGGTGGACGAGAGGAAACGAGGAGTGAATATGAATCGCGCTTCGCTTGCGCGCTGCGGTGCGCTTGTGGCGTTTTTCGGGCTTGGCGTCTCGACCGCGCACGCCGCCGAGCCCGTGCAGATTTTTGACCCCGGCCGCGTCAACACCGGCGATACCGCCTGGATGCTGACCAGCACCGCATTGGTCCTCATGATGACAGGGCCCGGGTTGGCCCTGTTCTATGGCGGCCTCGTGCGAAGGAAAAATGTCTTGGCCACGATGATGCACTGTTTCATCCTGATGGCTCTCGTGAGCGTCCTCTGGGCGATCGTCGGCTATTCCCTCGCCTTTGATGTCGGCACTCCCTTCCTGGGCGGATTGCGCTTCGCGTTTCTTCGCAATGTCGGCGCGGGACCTTCTGAATACGCCCCCACCATTCCCCACACAACCTGGATGGCTTTCCAGATGATGTTCGCCGTCATCACCCCCGCCCTGATCTGCGGCGCTTACGCCGAGCGAATGAAATTTTCCGCCATGCTCGCGTTTTCAACCGTCTGGCTGCTGGTGGTCTACTGTCCATTAGCGCACATGGTCTGGGGCAAGGGCGGCCTGTTTAACTCATCGATGGGCGGAGCAATTCCAGCCATCGACTTTGCCGGCGGAACCGTCGTGCATGTCAGCTCCGGCATCTCGGCGCTGGTTTGCGCGATCGTCCTCGGCAGGCGGCGCGGCTATCGCACCCATCCCATGCCGCCCCATAGCGTTGTTCTATCGGTCATTGGCGCAGCCATGCTCTGGATCGGATGGTTTGGCTTTAACGCCGGCAGCGCCCTGCATGCCAACGCCCTGGCCAGCACCGCCTTCATCAACACTCATTTCGCTGCCGCCGCGCGGCGCTCGGATGGACATTCATAGAATGGATCAAAGGCGGTAAGCCCACGGTACTCGGCGCGATTTCCGGCGCGGTGGCAGGCCTGGTCGTCATCACGCCCGCCTCCGGTTTCACCCTCCCGATGTGGGCCATGCTCATGGGCTTCACCGGCGGAATCGTCTGCTTCTTCGCAGCCACCACCCTCAAGCATGCCTTCGGCTACGACGACAGCCTCGACGCCTTCGGTGTTCATGGCGTCGGCGGAACTCTGGGCGCGATCCTCACCGGCGTCTTCGCCGTCGCGGCCGTGAATCTTCCCGTCGGCTTCGGCAATACGACCAAACTCGGACTCATCGAAGGAAATACCACCACTGTCCTCCACCAACTCATTGCAACCGGAGTTGCATGGACAATGGCGGCCGTCGGCTCGCTCGTCATCCTCATGATCGTC
Source organism: uncultured Phycisphaerales bacterium (assembly GCA_963773725.1). Lineage (GTDB taxonomy): Bacteria > Planctomycetota > Phycisphaerae > Tepidisphaerales > Tepidisphaeraceae > PALSA-1353. Next base: position 684,706 of record CAVZCA010000002.1, on the reverse strand, counting down.
AAATCGATCTTCGGCCTGCGGGTGGACGAAAGCGACGAATACGCCGGCCTCGATCTCTCCCAGCATGGCGAGTCGGGCTACAACATTGAAGATGCTTTCTCCGCCACATATGCAGGTGGCGGCGCAACGCTGATTAACGATAACGAACGTGACTCCACGGCTGCCTTGGCAGGCTCGGCGCACGGCTGATCGCGGATGCATTCCGCCGTCGGCTGCGCCTGAGATTCAGCAATTTCGCTCATTGCTGAATCCAACCGCGAAATCGACGGTAGATCATTCATGGATAACAAACAGCGACGGATCGCAAAGCTCGGCCGGCTACTCGCAAAATCACTCCGCCTCACCGAGGTGAAGGTTCGCATCGATTGGCATCGATGGCTCCGCCTCATCCAGCGAAAGCGCCATCTTCTGACACGCGCCCCTTCGCGGCGCCGCAAGCCGCTCCCCAATGAATATTTCGCGAATGCGACAGTCGCCAGTTTTCGGCTCGAAGGCATTCAGATCGATCAGCACAACGTCACGTCCGCCCTGCGCGTGGCCAGGCGCATAAAACGTTCCGATCCCGATCGAGCCAGCGCATCCGCAGCCACGTCGCCATTCTTCACCGAATCGAATCCGCGCTCCAGCGCGGTGATTCCCTGAGCACCCCATTGGTCGTCCGCTGGTACACCTCCATCAGCGGCGGTCTCTCACTCGCCGCTCTCGACGAAACCAACATCCAGCGGCTCAACAACGTGGTTCATCTCATCAACTCACCCCAGTTCCGCCTTCAGCCGGCGATCAAGGAGATTACTCATTTGCATGCGCAGCTTCTGGCCGACCCGCTAGTCCCCAGCTTCAACGGAATCCTCTCGCGATTATTGCTGCGCTACCATCTCGGCCAGTGCGACCTGCCTCCAGTCATGTTCGATCCCCAATCTGACGAAAAGCTCTTGAACGACGAGCCCCGTCTTTTGAATCGCGTCCTGGAAATGCTCAACGGCAGCTATGACATGATGCTCGCCGAATAACATTTCCCAATGTGCGGCCTCATCCAGTTCGGGTAACCTCCTGCCATGCAAGAGGCCATAAGGCTCATCCTGCGCATCCTCGCAGCGGCATTCTTCATCGGGGCGGGCATCAATCATTTCCACAACCCAGAATTCTATCGCTCCATCGTTCCCCCCGGATTCCCCGATCCAAATCTGCTCGTCATCATCAGCGGCATCTGCGAAATCCTCGGCGGCATCGGACTTCTTATCCCGCCGCTGCGCAAATCAGCTGGCTGGGGATTGATCGCCTTGCTGATTGCGGTCTTACCCGCCAACATCTATATGGCCATTGCTCCAGAACGAATCCCGGATATGCACCTCAGCCACTGGCTTCTCTGGATTCGCCTGCCGCTGCAGGGCGTTTTAGCGGCCTGGATCTGGTTTGTCGCAATCGCGTCGCCGGCTAATTAGGAACGATGAATTGAAACGTTGTATGCTCATCTGCATCATGCTCGTTCTGACCGGCGCCAATACACGGGCCGATGTCGATCCGAAGCGCGTTGACGCAATCGCAACAATGTTATCCGACAATGTCTTTGCATTCGGGCCACGCATCAGTAATCGCGACGCATGGAATAAACTGGCTCATCAATCCGAACTTCACGGCCAGATCGCCAAGGCCACGCTGCTCATCTCCAAGCCGCTGCCTCCGCTCACCGATGATCTGTTTCTGGAGTTCTCGCGAACCGGAAATCGCCAGAATTATGAAGCCGCATATTTCGATCGCACCGAACGCCTCACGCCTCTGGTAATCGCCGAATGCATCGAACACCATGGCCGCTTCATCCCCGCGCTTGAAAACCTCATCGCCGCGATTGATGAGCAGAAGCTATGGATGCTTCCCGCGCACGACCCGCAACTCGAAAATTTTCGCGGCCACGCTACCAACATCGACCTATTTTCCTCAGAGCTCGCCTGCGAACTGGCCAATGCCAGCTACATTCTCGGCGACAGCCTGAGTCCGCACACGCGCGAGCAGATCGACCAGAACGTTCGCCGCCGCGTGCTCGATCCATTCCGGGAAATGGTGATCGGCAGCCGTAAGCCTAATTGGTGGATCACGGCGAACAACAACTGGAACGCCGTCTGTCTGGCCAACGTTCTCGGCGCAGCCCTAGCAGCTCTGCCCGACAAGCACGATCGCGCTCTTTTTCGCCGCCGCGGTCGAGCAGGATTCAACCCATTACCTCGATGGATTCGCTTCCGACGGCTATTGCGTCGAAGGCCTCGGATACTGGAATTACGGCTTCGGCAATTACATGCGCCTGTGCGAATCGCTGTACCAGACCACCAATGGCCAAGTCGATTGTTTTAATCGCGAAAAAGTCAAAGCCATCGCCGAATTCCCGAGCAAACTGATGATCGTCGATGGCATCTACCCCGCCTACGGCGACACGCACCTCGACGTCAAACCCTGGCCGCCACTAGTCGATTTCGTCAATCGCCGGTTCGGCTTACCCGGCCTAACCGTTCCGCAAATTACCTCGCCTTCAACCAGCGTTGGCGGAAACCTCAGCGAGACTTTGATGTTCTTCTCCCCCAACTCCGCGACCGGAAAAAGTCCCGCAATTCCCGCCACAATCACGGTCCGCGATTGGTTCCCCGATGCCGAGGTGCTCACCTCCCGTCCCGGCCCAAATCACAATGCAACCCTCGCCGTCTCCATCAAAGGAGGCCACAATGGCGTCAGCCACGGACACGACGACATTGGCTCATTCGTTCTCGTCGTCGGCAAAACTCCATTGCTGGTGGACCCCGGAGCCGAAGTCTACACCGCCCGCACTTTCAGTAAGGACCGCTATAAATCCGCGTTGCTCAATTCCTTCGGCCACAACGTCCCATTCGTGGCCGGCTTGCTCCAGACCAGCACAGCCAGCGCCCAGGCAAAAATCGTAACCAGTAACTTCAGCGACCCGATCGATACACTCACCATGGATCTAACGATGCCTATCCTGCGCCGGAATTAACCCAACTTCGTCGAACATTCACATATGACAGAAGAGAATCCGGTTCGCTGACTGTCGAGGATGAATGCCACTTCTCAAAATCCGCATCGTTCGGCGTCCAATTCATCACCTTCGGACAATGGAAACAGACCTCGCCAACGCAATTGATTGTTTGGCAAAACGATCAAGCCGTGAGAATTGATTTTAATACCGACGGAAAAGAACTGATCATCCGCAGTCAGTCGATCGAAGAAGATTTGCCAGGCAAAAGACGCCCGGCCCACATCAGCGTGGACCTGAAATCGCCGGTAATGGACGTGATGTTGAAGTCCGTCATGCAGCCGGATTCGCCGCCGACACAGCGTTAAACACAAGCAGGGTGTTAATTGCGTCGATCAATCGCGACAACGTAAAAGGTGATGAAATGATTCGGCACTCACGCCCCTTCAAAAGTCCTGGCTCAAGCTTCAAATTGGCAGATGGTGAGATGATGACCAGTGGAAGCGCCTCCACTTTTGCGTGGCTCTCACTTTCCTGAAGAACCTTAAACAGAGATTCCCGATCACCCATATTCGTTAAATGCAATATGGCCACATTCGGGCCTTGATTGCCGGCCGGTTCGCTCAGCCGATCAAAGAGAATGCGATATCCATCAAGCGCACGGTTCGTGCTGACGTATAGAGAGCGGATGGGCCGCTTGAATTGCTTGAGCGCTAATTCGCGGCGGTCCGATCCCGCTCCTCCATTGCTCGATTGAAGCATCGCCTCCTTGACCTCGGCCGTCTGCTCCGGAATCTTTTTCTCGATGAACTTGATCGCCTCGGATTCAAGCTTGAGAAATTGCACGAATTCATCGGTGGCATATTGACAGTCGTTGCCGCTGGACCCGAGCAGGAGCGCGTGTGCCAGCCTATTCGCCAAAGCCAGCGTGCTCGCCTCGGCAACCATTTCAGGCGATAGGACGCGGATATTCCCAACAGACAGATGGTGCATCGCGATCGGCTCGATCAGCGACTTGGGAAATTTCCACGCGTTCAGCACGCGGTCCATCAGGTCAGCATGATTAAGCCCCAGCATGCGCGATTCAACCTGCTCCAGCGGCAATTGCAACCGAGACGCGGTATTCACCACGCGCTGGTACATATCCCCGAGTTGCTCAACAAAAACCAATCGTGCGACATCATGCAGAAAACCGAGCGTGTAAGCCCTGTCGATCTCACTTTCATCGCCATTCCGGAAGCGAGTGATTGCCGCCGCGATCAGTCCCGTGGCTATCGCGTGTTCCCAGAATGCCTCGCTATCGAAATATTTGCCTTTTGTGTTCGAATGAAAATTGTCGATCACCGAGATATTCAGAACCACCTGCCGGATTTGAGCCACGCCGATACGCAATAGCGCCTTTTGCATCGTGTCCACCGAGCCGCCGCGGTTGTACGCAACCGAATTGGCAATCGTGAATATCTTCAGTGCGATCGCCTGATCCCGCTTGATGACCTGGGCGATTTCCTCCAAAGAGCGGCCCGAGTGCATGGTCATGTTCATCAACTGTGCGACGGTTGGCGAGAGGGCTTTCAATTCGGGGCATTTGTCGATTTTCTCAAATATCTGTTCGCGGGTCATGATCGGCGCAGCGAGCGAAGCGAATCGGCGACAGCAGAATTCGCCTCAGGCTGAATCGGAGTAACAGCTTCCACATCCCCCGCTGGTTTGGCCGTTGAAGTAGCCGCCTTGATCGTGGGAGAAGCCGGACAATGATTTTCGAGCTGTTTATTGATCCGAGTCACCAGATCATCGCGCGAAAACTGGCTTTTCAGCACGTAGCCTTGAACGCCCAATCGCGCGATTTCAAGCACCGTTGTTTTATTCGTGCATCCCGTCAGTAGAATCACCGGCAGCGTTTCATATTTTGGCATCCGGCGAATGGCTTTCAAAAGATCGATTCCATTTTCGCTGCCGAGGCGCGAGGTCGAGCAGAAGCACATCCACGTCCCTCGATTGCAGGCATGCAAGCGATTCCTCAATATTGGCGGCTCCAACAGCATCAAATCCATTCGCGATCAGCGCAAGGACCAGAAGCTCTCGCATCGCAGCTTCATCATCCGTCACCAGGATCGTGGCCCGCGTCGTCGAGCCGCTCACTTCTGCAATTTTGTTTCGGGTTGCGCTCAAACGTCAAACTCCATGTAAAGAATGCTCGACTTCTGTTGCTTGAGTTGTTCCAAAAGGAGCCCTGACGGGCAATGCCACCCAGAATGTCGCTCCGTGTCCCGGTTGTGATTCGATCCAGATTCGCCCGCCGTGCATTTTTACAATCCGCACCACGATCGCCAACCCCATCCCGCTTCCTTCCTTATCGCTCCTAAGACGCCGGAAAGGCTCGAGAATATGAGCGTGATGAGCGGGATCAATTCCGCTCCCATTGTCGCGCACATAAATTCGATGCTCTCTTTCGTCGGTGATACACCCAATCTGGATGGTTGGGCGCGGATGATCGCAGCCATACTTGATCGCATTGGTAATCAGATTTTCAAACACTTCAGTCAGCCAGTGCGCATCCGCCTGCAGGTGGGGCAAATTGGATTCGATCTGAAGCACGGCCCCGATCTTTTCCAGTCTTGGTTTATATTCGTCGTGAATAGACCGGACGATCGAAAGCGTATCCACCTCGCTAAGCTCAAAGCGAACTCTCCCGATCCGGCTCAAGTGCAGCAGATCATCAATCAACTGCCGCATCCGGCCGACCGAACGATCAATGCGGTCGATCGTATCCTGTGTATCCTCAGTGCGCCCGGCCTGCAGGTCCTCGCGAAGAATTCCCGCCAGCCCCTGGCACGTCACGACCGGACTCTTCAGGTCGTGCGACACCGTATTGAGAAACTGCTCCATCTCCTCGTTCTTCGACGCAAGCTCGGCCGTCCGCTGTTCGATAACTCCTTCAAGTTGAGCGTGAACTTGTCTCAATTCCCGCTCGGTCCTGCGCGCTGAACGATTTCGCTTTGCAACTCGACAGGACTGCGAAACGTCATGGCTCTGGGGATCACGCGAATCAAAACCACGGCGGTAATCAGAGAGATCATGCAAGTCCCCGCCTTGACAAGACCCGTCAATCGATATGCCGGCCACCAGAACATCAGCGCATCCAGAAGATGGACAATCGCCGCCGCCGAAATGAACGCGACAAACAGCCAGAAGAGTCCGGAATAACCAGCACCGGGGCTTTTCCGCATGAAGTGAAACAGAATGATCGGTATCAGCAGATACACCGCAGAGATCGTCAGATCCGCCGCGATATGTAACGAAGCATGAGCGGTGCTCCAGTTTCCGCTTCGCCAAAGTGGCTTAAAGTCCAACGTGTCCAAAGCGCTGTGGAAGAATTGCGTGATAGCGTCGCCGCGCCCGGCGGAATCGGGCTGAGCTTCACCGCTTTGCCCGGGAGTTTCCGCCGCCAAGGCATATGTGTGAAACCCGCCCAAGCTGATGACCATCACAGCGGCGAAAACGAACGGCGCAAGTCCCGCTCTGAACTGCGTAAGCTGGCGGCGAAGTTGGTTTCCCAAATCCATCTCATCCTCACTCAAGCCGCCGCCGGCCTGTTGGTAGGCCGTTGTTTGTCGATCGCCGCCCGGATCGCCGCCAGTACATGTGCCACCTGGTAAGGCTTGGGAATAAACTCAGTAGCGCCGGCATCGATAGCCGCATGCCGCGCGGATTCATGCGCGACCGCGGAAATAACAATGATCGGCGCAGCGCCCAATTCCGAATCGGCCCGAGTTCGCCGGCAAACCTCATGTCCGCTTATGTCCGGCATGTTGATATCCAAAACGATCGCCTGCGGCCGGCACCGTTTGGCCGCGGCCAACCCCTCCCCGCCACTGAACGCGGCGTGTACTTCATATCCAGCGGCTCCCAGGCGTATTTGCAGCGCCGCGACGAGCCGCGGATCGTCATCGATGATCAACACCCGGTCAGACATTTGCGGTCCTTGCGCTCAAATTCTCCAGCAGCGCCGCATGAAGTTTTGGCGTTTCGGTATTGCGCGGCCACGAGCCTGCCGTCGCGATCTCCAATTCCGGGGGCGAAGCGTTTCCGATCGACCGGTAAAAACGCACGGCTTCTTCGCGAATCCGATTCGCCCATGTATCGGTTTCACGAGCAATCCCCACAACGATGACCGCCTCCGCCGCGGCATCCTGCAAAACCAGATCCATCGGATGACTAAATGACGACACCAGCCGTCGCAGCATGGATACGTCCCCCGAACTTCCGCGCGAGCTGATTCGAAGCATCCGAAAATCACCCTCTTGATCGAGCGACCGAATGCTCTCGAGATAACAAGTCAAAATTCGAGACAGATCATCGCCCGGCAATGTGAACAAGAACGTACTCCCCTTGCCGATTTCGCTCTCCACCTCGATCGTCCCCAGGTTGAGCCAGGTCAACTGTTTGACAATGCTGAGCCCAAGACCAAATCCCTTCGCGCCGGTCAGTTGTGGCTCTTCAACCTGCTTGAAACGCTCGAAAATAACCTGAAGGTCCTCAGGCCTCAGCCCCGGACCTTCGTCGGTAACTCCGATTCGGACATCCCCTGCTTCGGTTGGCTTCGCCCACAAATGCAACGAACGTCCCGACGGCATCACTTTGATCGCATTGACAGCCAGATTCGTCAGAACACGGCTGGCCTTGGAAAGATCACCGAAAAATGGCGTGACCCCTTCAGCGATCGTCCGTTCAATCGATATTCGTTTCGGTTTAGCCCGCACCGCCAGCATTGGCTCGACCGCGTCAAATAACTCCTGCACGGAATGACTCTGACGATGAATCGAAAGCGCTCTCGCACGTAACCGGCTCGAATCCAGAAAATCATCCACCATCTCAGCCATGTCGCGGGTCGCTTCCGCGATAATCGTCAGGTGATCGCGCTGATCATCGGTGACCGGGCCGCTTATCCCTTCGGCCACGATGGATGCGTACTGTTCGATAACGGTCAAAGGCGTCCGGAAATCGTGCGCCACATCATCCACGAATTGATGGGCGGTATCGGTCAGTTCCCGCAGCCGCTTGTTCTTGGCTTCCAATTCAACGTTAACCAGCTTGAGTTCACGCGTCAGCAAGGTATTGCGTTTCTCAAGTCGATAGCGATGCACCGCTTCGCGAATGGCCCGCCCCAACCGCTTGTCATCAGTCATGACATCAGCCTTGGCGACGTAATCCGCCGCGCCAGCACGAAACGCCTCCGCGGCAACATTGGCATCATTCTGATTGGTCAGCAAAAGCACCGGCCCGACATCGGCCTTGACCAGTTTCGGAAGCCAGTCCAAACCCGTCCCGTTCGGCATGCTGTAATCGATGAAGACAACGCAGATTCCCTCCGCCGGCAAATGAACCAGCGCTTCCACCGGATCGGAAAAGGTGTGGATTCCCACCGCCCCGGCCGTCGTATATTCAGCAGACTGTGATTGCAGGCGTCTCTTCAAGACGTGAAGGAAATCTTTGTCATCGTCGATCATCACGATCGAGCGGACGACGCCTGAATCTTCGGAGGCCATTATTTTCCCCTGACGATTTGGGAAGAATTCGCCTCCGTCAAGGTTTGGAAAATCTGCTGATCTCCCGCATCGCGATCCTTGACGGCGGAATCGATCATCGTCGTAAGCGCGGACAGGCTGGCGGGCTTGTGTATGAGCCCGTAAGCGCCCAACTGTTCAGCCCGCAGATCAAGCTGGGAAGATGGATCACCCGTAATATAAATAACGGGAATCTCCCGAATCTCCGGAAGTTTCTTCATCCGTTCCAGAACGCCAAACCCATCACCCTTCGAGCTCAGGATATTGTGGTGCTCAGTATCCATCCGTACATCGAGCACAATCACATCCGGCTTTTCCCGCTGAGCATATGCGATGGCAAGATCTGCATTGGTGCAGGTGACAACCTCGAATCCGTAGGCTCGGAGCTGAATGTGCAGAGCCGATAACAGGTTCTGATTATCATCCGCGAGAAGAACTTTTACTCTTTTCATTTCGACTCCTTATGGGCGACACCTTTTCCGCGTCACGTCAGAAGCCTCAATTCCCCTGGCAAACATTGTTTTTATCGAAGCCTTGGCGCTTGAAGTTAATAACATCCTGTAATCTAACTCGTCATCCGGCATTTATGAGACGGACCTGGATGTCGCTGGGTCGCTTTGTTCGGCCTTATCCGTTTTTGATGCGAACTGGCACAATTGGCCCAATTCAATGGCAACCTGCGACAGATGATCCAGCCTCTCGATCTGCCCATCGCCGGCATGCGATCGAAGCTCATCAAGAAGCTGACCGACATCGTCGCCCGCCTTCTTGAATGTCGCGACAAGCTGAGCCATTTGAATATTCTCCGCTTCAACCGCGGTCTGATCATCAAACGTCACGATCACGCCCAGGTTCGTCCCTTCGCGATCCAGAATCGGCGAAGCGTTCACCGTCAGCCGGCGGGCATGACGGCTTCCTATCTGAAGCCGTATCGGAACGCCCCGCTGCTGCAGATCACTTCGTCCAACAGCCTTCCACGGATAAACCTCCGGCGCGCGATCATCCTCATCCGCCAGCCAGGGTAAAGACGTTAGCGTGCGCCCGATCAATCGCTCAACCGGCAGGAAAGCCGTGCTCGCAAAAGATTGGTTAGCCATGACGATCCGGTCCTGCTCGTCAAGAACCACCATTCCTTCCACGAGGGTATCCATCAGCACTTGCACGCGATCCGGAACCGCCGCTGACGGGTCCAGCACCTTGAGCATGTGCGAGAGGAAGAGCCAGAAAAATAGAAATGTTCCGGCAAGAATGAATGCTGTCCGCTGCACGGCTGGCGTGGACCACCAGGCGCCCCATGTAGCCGAGGATGGAAGCGGAGCAAACGAAATTTCCAAATGCCCCCACGGCTTCTGGCTTTCGTATAGCAACACCTGAATACGCGTTGGCGTATTCACATTGGGCCTCACGCCAACCCAATATTTTGCGTGATTAGCGGTTTGAACCACCATCGTCCCATCCTCTCGCCGCAAGCCGGCGGATAGCACGTCATCGTAGCGCCGAACCATCGCATCGAGGATTTCACGTGCGGCCGCATAGTCTTGATGCGTCACCGCCGACGCAGCTTCCATCGACGCCATCTCCGCAAGGGTCATCCGATGCCGCATCGATATCTCATCATCACTCGGAAGAAGCCCTGCCACCGCAGCAAATTGCAGCACGCAGCCTGTCAGAAGCACAAGCCCTATGACAATCTGCATCGGGGCCCGAACTCCTGCCCGTTCCAACCATCGCTGCGGCGATATCCATTTGTTGTAAACATGATGGAGCCTCATTTCAGCAACTCCTCCAATTCCACTTTCTTACTGATGGCACTCCGATTCACCCCGCTACCAAGAGTCTTTTGCCTGCCCCGCCCATTCAAAATGGAGATGGGATCAAACCATCGCCACGCCGGCAGAGATGTAAACATGCTGGCCAAAAACGAGCCCGGTATCAGCAATTGCGAGATAATTCCGGTAGTAATCGCGATGGTGGCAACAAAAATATTGGGAGAAACCGCCGTGGGCATCTCGCTTATACCGATCGTCTCCACAGCTCTCGCCTCCACGGCGCGCTTCCCCCGGCGCGGCGGCAGACGGAGCATCCGCTGCTGCTATCGGCGCGTTTCCTGACGACGGCAGACCCGGCTGCGCTGGAATCAGACCAACCAACACCGGATCATCCGGAATCGGAATAATGGGCCGGATCGGAAGCACCGGCGAAAGCGGGAGCACTGGCGGAAGCGGCGTCACCGGAACAACGGGAACGATGGGCGGCACTGGCCCGACTGGCAACACTGGCACCACTGGTACCACCGGCGGCAACGGCAACACCGGTGGCAACGGTGGCAGAGTCGGGACCGGCAAAATTGGTGGCAACGCCGGCAAAATTGGAATCTGCAAAATCGGCTGCAACGGCGCCAGCACCTGGGTCTGCAAAACCGGCAACAGCGACGTGACAATCGGTATCTGCAAAGCCGGAGGCAGTGATGGCAGCGTCGGCAACGTCACGATCGGCGCAGCCGCGGCGGTAACGACAACATTGGCGATTCCGCTGATCAGTCCATCCGTAGCCCGCACGGTCGCCGAGCCCGCAATTGCTCCAGCAGAATAGACGCCCAGCGTGTCAATCGTACCGACGCCACCGGCATCAACCGACCACGTAATCGCCGCAGGAATCGTCAGCGCCTGCCCGAATTGATCGTAGCCGGTAGCTGTGAAGATTTGGCTTTGATTCGAATCGAGCGTCCCACTGCTCGGCGCGACTGCGATACGGCTCAGCGTCTGGGTCACCGTCACCGGAATAAGACTGATCGCGAAAAATAGCCCATCGCTGGCCGTGACGGTGAATGTATAAAGCCCCGCCTGATTGAAAGTAACCGTCGTGTTCTTCGCCGCGTTGCTTCCATTGACGCTGAAAATCGGATTGGCCCCAAGCGGCGTGACCGTCGCCGACCAGGTATAGGTAACATGCGATTCACCCGACGTATCCGCCGCCAGAACGCTCAGGGTGCTGGTCATTCTCGCGACATTGGATGGATTAGCCGATGCCGCCGTCTGAATGGTCACAAGGCCCAGATCAGCCGGATACTCGCTCAAGAGAGCATAGTTCATCGGCAGCGGATTCGTTTCGACCGCGCCAACAGAGCTGGCTTCCAGCGTCCAGTCCCCATCCTTGCCCGTAATATTGGTCGATCCAAATACGCCGACATCGCTCAAGGCATGAATTTGATCCAGCAGATTCTGCCCCGCGGTCCCCAACGCGGAGTCACAGCCAAATAAATCGATCGACCTCCCAGGCGCCATCTCCTGGCCAAGCATCTTCCACAACGATACGGTATCGCTTAGCGTATCGCTTGAGATGAGATCATCCCCAAGTTCAAACCCGCCCGGCTCCCCATGCGAGAAAATCATGACTGACTGCAGAGACCCGCCAAAAGTCTTGGCGGAATCGACAGCCTGCTGTAATACGCTCGCAGCCGATTCGCTATCCGAGTCGAAGAAAATCTTGGTGATGTTGGGAAGGCTCTGAACCAGCAGTTGCTGGTCTGGCAGCCGAATATCAATCAGGGCCAGGGCCGGCGGCGGATTCCCGGTTTCCAGCTCATTTACAGATCCAGCGGCACTGCTGAAAAGAATGCGCACTTCCAGCGGTTCCAAGCAATGCGCGACGTCCCTAATCCATAGCTTCCATGTTTTTTGATGTGATGGGATTGGCGAAGTTCGCCGTCGGGCGGACGCAACTGGAAGCGAACTGAAATCGTTCCTTTCCACCTGCCTCATTTTCACTCCGCATATCTTGGCCCGGCCCTCGCTATCGAATCATCGGAATGCCGGCTCCCGCGTCTTAGAAATAGTGGAATACTTGCAACTCGATCATCAAACAGGGCTTCCGAATGTTCCGGATAGACCGTTTGAACTACCGCATATCAACGGTGAATCAAGATCGACGCATTTCGTCCCCGCCGCTCAGCCTCCACCTTGACAGAGACGAAACGAATCGTAAATTTAACTATCTGGTTAGTTAAATAATGATACGCACAGCCACTCAAAGTTCGGCCGGCCCAACCATTCGCAGCAAGGAAACCCGCGCCACGATTTTAAACGCCGCTGGACGCATTTTCGCCAAGTCCGGCCTCGCCGGCGCCAGGACCGACACCATCGCCGCCGCCGCTGGCGTCAACAAGGCGCTGCTTTACTACTATTTCAAAAGCAAGGAAGGATTGTACGAGGCCGTGGTTGAGGATCACTTTTGTGAATTCAACCGCCAGGCCCTGGAAGTACTGAGCGCGCCGGGATCAGCACGGACGGTTTTGCTCCGATATGTAAGCCTGCACATTGATTTCATCAGCGCCCGCCATCAATCCGCCCCCTTGTTTCAGCAGTTGACTATGACCGGCGGCAAATTCCTCGAACGGCTGATTCGCAAATATTTCACCGCGCGAGGTGAAGCCCTCGGAAAATTGATCGAACGCGGAATGCGCAGCGGGGAATTTCGCAAGGTTGATCGATTTCATGCCACTATGTCGATTGTATCACTGATTGTCTTTTATTTTTCCGCGGCCCGTGTGCTCCAATTAATGGGTCATCCCAATGCCTATAGCGCCGCGAATCTGAAACAGCGAAAACAGGAAGTGCTCGATTTCATTCGCCATGGCCTATTCACCGATTCGAAAGCTTGTCCGCCATGAAACGACTTAAAATTCCCATCCTGATTCTGATTATCATCGCCGCCGCCGCCGGAATTTATTACGGCGGCATCCGCCAGTCCCGCGAAATCATTCTGACCGGCATCGTGACGACGGATGAAGTGATCGTCAGCCCGGAAATCCAGGGCCGCCTGCAGCAACTGCTCGTCAAGGAAGGCGACGTCGTCACCAAACACGAATTGCTCGCGGTCATTCAACCGCTCGAGCAACAGGCCGATGTCGCCTACTACACCAGCAGCGAGCAGCAAATGGCCGCCCAGGTCACTCAAGCCAAAGCCGATCTGGAATACGCCCGCCTGACCTTCCAGCGCGATGAGCCCTTGTACAAACAGCAGGCGCGTTTCCGAGCAGGACTTACGATCAGGCCAAAACCGCCTACGATGCCGCCAAGGCGCTCGCGTTGACTCGCTGAACAGACAAACCGAAGCCGCCGAGGCGCAAAAAGACAAGGCGATGGTGCAGCTCGGCTACACCAAGATTCTCTCGCCGCTCGACGGCATCGTTGACACCCGCACCGCCCTGCAGGGCGAAGTCGTAAATCCCGGCCAGGCGATCGTCACGCTCATCAACGAGGATGATCTTTGGGTGCGCGCCGATGTCGAGGAAACCTACATCGACCGCATCCATCTCGGCGACAAGCTGCAGGTGACGACTCCCCTCCGGCGCGATCCGCGAAGGCACAGTCTTTTACCGCAGCGTGGATGCCGATTACGCCACGCAACGCGATGTAAGCCGCACCAAACGCGACATCAGGACCTTTGAAATCCGCCTGCGTTGCGACAATCGCGACCGCAGCCTCGCCGTTGGAATGACCGCCTACGTAACCTTGCCGCTTGGAATAACCGTGATACATGCTCGACATCGAAGTTGAAAATCTGACCAAGCGTTTCGGCGATTTTACCGCCGTGGACGCACTGAATTTCTCCGTCGGCCACGGCGAAGTGTTCGGCCTGCTCGGCCCCAACGGCGCCGGCAAATCCACGCTCATCCGCATGTTGACGACGCTCGTGCCGCCAACCTCCGGCACGGCGCGCGTCAACGGCTTCGACATCGTCCGCGCACGCCAACGACGTGCGCCAGTCCATCGGCGTCATTCCCCAGGCGATGACCTCCGACCTCGATCTGAGCGCGATGGAAAACATGAGCATTTTCGCCAAGCTCTACGGCATCCCCCGCGAAAAACGGCTGCGGACCATCAAACAATTGCTCAAGGAAGTCGATCTGGAAAAATGGGCCGACAAACCGGTGAAAATGTTCTCCGGCGGAATGCGCCGCCGCCTGGAAATCGCCCGCGGACTGGTGCATGAGCCGAAACTCTTTTTCCTCGACGAACCCACGACCGGCCTGGACCCCGTTTCGCGCGTGGCCGTCTGGGAAATGCTCACGCGGCTTAAAACACGAACGCGATCTGACGATCCTCGTGACCACGCACTACATGGACGAAGCCGACAAGCTCTGCGACCGCATCGCCATCGTGGATCACGGAAAACTCGTCGCGCTCGATTCGCCGCTGAAATTGAAAGCCTCCATCCCGGGCAAAAATATCCTGGAAGTCAGCTTTTCCAGCGTTCCGCAAAATTGGATGGAGACGTTGAAATCGCTGCCCGAAGTGGCGGAGGTCAAAGCGGATGAAAATATTTTCCGGATCTCCTCGCACAACGGCCCGCGCACCACGGTCGCGCTGATGGAAGCTGCGCGAAATGCCAATGCGACCGTGAATTCGCTTTCCGTGCAAAGCACGACGCTCGACGATGTGTTCGTGCATTACACCGGCCATCAATTGCGCGACGCGTTGCAAGCCGCCGACCGGTGCAAACAGCCCGTTCATGCTTCAGCGAGACTTAGAAAGAGAAGAATGATATGCACCGAATCTGGGCCATCATTGAACGCGATCTGCGGCGATTTCGGCGCAGCCCGGTTCTGGTGATCGTTTCCATCATCATGCCGCTGGTGCAGCTCGTCGTCCTCGGCTACGCGTTCGGCGGAAAAATCAAGCACCTTCACGTCGGCGTCGTGGATGAAGACCACGGCGTGCCCGCGATCAAGATCAGGGAAATGTGCCAGGCCGTCGCCGCCAACGCCGCCACGTTCGACACGATTTCCTACACCGACAAAGCGCGTCGCGCTGCGCGATCTGCGCAACGGCAAAATCAACGGCGTGCTGAACATCCCGCCGCAATTTTCGCGCAAGGTTCTGGCAGGGGCGAATCCGCGCATCGCGCTGGTGGAGGACAACACCGATCAATTTTCCGCCTCCGCGCTGGAAGGCAGCCTCGGCGCCATGCTCGTCGACTTACAACGGGCCAGCGCGTTCCGCCCCGCACGACCGCCGATGTCGATCTTTCCGTCGTCGAGATTTATCCCTACGTCCCCTACATCCAGTTCCTGCTGCCCGGCACCATCACCCTGTCGATTTTCGTCTCGGCCATGATCGGCGGCGGCATCATTTTCATCGACGACAAAGCCCGCGGCCTGCACGAAGGATATCTCGTCACGCCCATCCGCAAATTTGAATTGATCCTGGGCTTCACCCTCGCCGGCGCGGCCAAGGCCATCATCGCCGGATTGTTCTGATCACCGTCGGATCGCTGATCGCGGGAATTCCCGATCCGCTGAATCCGCTGCGAATGGCCAGGATGTTGATACTGGTGGTGGCGACCGCGATGGCGCTGATCAGCATGATGTTTCTGATCATGGTGCGCATCAGCGACCCGCTGGTGCCGCGCGCCATTTTCGGAATGTTGAACACCGTGTTGTATTTCCCCAGCGGCGCGGTCTATCCCACCGAATCGTTCCCAGGCTGGATGAAAGCCATCGCGGTCGTTGACCCATTCACCTATGCCGTGCATGGGTTCAAGGAACTCGTTTTGAAAAATACGGGCCTCGATGGCCATCAGCTTCGACCTCGCTTTCCTCACCGGCTTCACCGTGATAACTTTGGGCTTGGCCACTCTACTCTTTCGCCGGACATTGTGATTTTGATTGCATTTCGAATTTCTCTGCTCTGATGTTCATAACGAAATGAATTAGGAATTAAATTGTAGTCTACGTAAATAGACTATAATGTGGGCTCAGGAGGAGGCCCCAGTTGATCTTTATTTTCCGAACAAACTCAAATCAAACGAGCCTGCGCAACCGATTCAAGCTCTGGGCCGCGGCAGCCGTCACAGTTTCCGCTTTGATTGACCACAACTCGGCTTACGCCACCACGGCCACTTGGAACGGCACGAGTGATTCAAACTGGGCCACAGGCGCCGATTGGTCTGATGGGTCCGCCCCAGGTTCCACGACCTCTACAACCAGCAGTGATACCGCGATTTTCAATAATGCGGGCGCCAACCATACCTCTATCGCCGTTGATTCCAACCGTAATATTGACGACATCATTTTCGACACGTCGAACACGGCGTCTTACACCTTCAACGGCGGAAGTCTGCTCGGTACTAATGCCGGGCAAATCGTGATGAATTCCACCGTCACTAGCAGCCAGACTTTCGATTCGTCTTTGTCAATCGAAGGAACCAAAAGTTCTTTTGAGCTGACCAATAACTCGGCCAATCCGTCCGCGACACTGAATTACGCGGGTACGATCCAGGCGCCAGCGGGAGGAACTGTTCACATCGACGGAAGCAATACCGGCCAGAATACGATCGGTGGCGCAATCACCGGCAGCATGAACGTAGTTGAAAGTGGCACCGGCACATGGATTATGTCAGGAAACGATACCTACAGCGGACAGACGTATGTCACAAGTGGAACGCTGGCCATTCCGTCAACATTCAACGAAACCAGCGGCAGGCTAACTAGTGATGGTGGAATTATTCAAGTGTCGGGAACCGTGGCTAACGTCGGCACCACGGCTGATTATGGCGGTGAATTGTTGCTCAATGGAAGTGGTCAACTCACCGGCGGCACCGTCGACGTGCAAGACGGTGGCTACGCCACCTTTGATAACAGCGCGACCCTTCTCAACAATCGCTTGAACGGCAACGGCCTGGGGATGTGGGGCGGAACCTTCAACTATATTAGCGGCAACGGCCCCAGCACTGAACAGCTTGGCGCTATAACTGCGCTCGACGGGGCTAACATCATTCAACTCAACCCGAACGCCCTCGGATCAACAATTGTTACGGCAACTTCAATCAACCGTAGTCCTTTTACAACGGCGACCAATCCCACTTTACTCGTGGTCGGTAAAAATATGGGAGCAATACCGGGCGCGGGAAACACAACGCTGGTTGTAAATTCGAGCGGAACAACCGCCCCCGAAATCGGTGGGGCCGGAGCAGCCGGCACAACCAATATCAGCATAGAAAACTTAGCCGTCATCCAGGACCTCGCCTTGTCCGGAAACGCGCAATATGGTCTCGTGACCGGGATCGGATCTGCAAACGGGCTGCGAGCCCTGAGTTCGTCGGAATATGCCAATTCAATCACTGATAGCCTGGATAGTTCTGCAACCCTGCGGAACATCAATTTAACAAACACCTCAACCGTGAAAGGCAGCACGACCACAATCAACGCTCTTCGGCTTGATACAGGTGGAGCGGTTAATGGAACCGGCGCTTTGACCATCAACAGCGGCGCCATTCTGGCCTTACCCGGTAATGGCGGCATTGGCGTCGCCGATCTTAATTTCGGATCAGAGGAAGCTATCTTCCATACCTTTGGAAACCTTACCGTCAGCAGCGTCATCACCGGCAGCGGCGGATTGACAAAGACTGGACCGGGCACGCTTTATTTGTCTTCAGGCAACGCCGTCGGTTATACGGGCAATACCGCTGTGAATCAGGGGATTCTTCGATTTGGCGCGACGAATCAATTTGCAAACAGCGGTACATTCACTTTAAGTGGAGGCTCTGTCGATCTGAATGGCTTTAATCAAACACTTGAGTTGACCACCGGACAATTTGACGGCAGCGGAAGTTCGGTCATCAATTCCAATGCAAATCCGACGGCAACTCTGACTATTCATCAAAGCGGCATATCATCCATTAATACATATCAAGGCGTGATCGGCGCCAGCGGCGCAGCGAACATATCGCTAAACGTAGACATGGGCACGAGTGCTTTATACCTGACCCACTCAAGCTCTTATACCGGCGCCACCACGATCAGCAGCGGCGCTTTGGTGCTGGATTTTAGCGCTCCTGATTCAACGACAAATAATATTCTTCCTTCCACTTCGCATGTCGACTGCGGCGGTGAGATTTTATCTTTCGCGGGTTTATCCACAGGCACACAGACGTTTAACGGCATAACAATGGAACCTGGCCCGGGATTCTTAATTCAGCAGGGTCCCGACATGGCTCAGTATCCCGCCTTGTTGTTGCCGCTGGCGCAGGTGCAGGACAATCTCGGACTCCTCACCCACAACGTTGGCGACGTAGCGAACCTCTTTCCGCTCGCCGTTGCCAACAGTAGTGGATTTACCACGACCACGACCAATACCAATGGCATTATCGGTGGTTGGGCCACAATCAATGGACAGGATTGGGCGGTCGCAAATGGCGCCAACGATATCTCCGCACTCGCTTCCTACACCAGCGATGCCTGGTCGCCTGGGGCAAACGTCACCGTGACTACAAATTCGACGCAAACCAACGCCACCGCAAATAGTCTGCGTTTTAGTAACGCCGCTGCCTACGTTGTCACCATTTCCGGAACGAATACCCTCTCTTCCGGCGGCGTCCTTGTGGCACAGAGCGTAGGCAACAATCTTTCCAAAATTCAGGGAGGAGTGCTGAAAGGCGCTGCCGGTGCGGACCTTGTCGCCTCCATTTTTAACCCCGGAACTTCAAGTGGCCTGGAAATCGACTCCATCATCGCAGACAACACCTCCGCGACAGCCTTGACTGAAACCGGCGGAGGAAACTTGATTTTGACTGGAGCCAATACCTACACCGGTGGCACATACCTCGATGATGGCACGATCGCCATTTCCAGCGACGCCAACCTCGGCGCCCCCGTCGCTGCCGCGCCCGTCTATTTGGAATCTGGAGGCACCCTATCGGTTTCAGGATCTCTCGCGTTGGAAAACGGCGGAAGCAATCCTCGACCCATTGTAGTTGGTGGATATGGCGGAAGCATCAACATCCCCACTTCTGATACGTTAACTGTCAATGGTCTCATGAGTGGATCATCGCTCGGTAAGCTCAATCTTACTAATTCGGGCACGCTTCTCCTCACGAACAGCGGAAACACGTTTGCCGGCACGCTGACTAATGGAATTCTCCAACTCGGTAGTGCAACCGCCGCTCAGGATATGACTGTCTCTACCAATCTTGTTTTCAACGCCGGGATTGGACAATTCACTATTGGTGCACTTTCAGGCTATAGCAGTCTCTACATGTATGACGTGACGGCTGGTCCAATTACGTTAACTGTAGGGGGAAACAATCAAAGTACGCAATTCGAGGGAAATCTCCAGCCCTACGGCGGACTTTACAAAGTCGGCACTGGTAACTTCTCTCTGTATGGTAATATTTATGATTACCCGCTTTATCTTCACGTGAACGGAGGATCGGTCAGTTTTAACGGCTCAGCTGTTGTTACTTCAAATTCGATTGTGACCAACAATGCCTCCTTGATCTTCAATATTAATGCATCCAATAGCAATTTCATCGTGGCCGGCAGTGGTACAACCACGATTGCATCCGGTGTTTCCATGGCCTTTAGCAATTTCACTCAAGGAGGTCTTGTCAACAACGGTTCGGTACAGGTAACCGGCAACGGCACTGTCGGCGCAATAACCGGTAATGGTTCACTTACTCTCGGAACAGGATCCTCAGTCAACACATTGCACCTCGCTACCAACAGCGCTCTAAGCACGATGAATTCGTTGGCAATCAACGCCGGTTCGACATTGGACTTGGCTAACAATCATCTCATCATCAACTATGGCTCTGGCGCTGATCCCATTGCCTCTATCCGCCAATATCTCGTCAGCGGATATGCCGCTGGAGCGTGGAATGGCGCAGGCATTGATAGCTCCTCCGTTGCGGCAAATTCACACTATGGCGTCGGATATGCCGACGGAGCCGATGGCGTCGTCGCTGGCCTCTCTTCCGGGCAGATCGAGATCAAATACACACTTCTTGGCGATGCGAATCTCGATGGTGTCGTCAGTGGCGATGACTTCACCATCCTCACCGGAAATCTTGGTAAGTCGGTATCCGGCTGGGACAAAGGCGACTTCAACTACGACGGCCTCGTCACCGGCGATGACTTCACACTCTTGACGGGAAACCTCGGTAAATCAGACAACGGAACCGCTGTTGTATTGCCTGCCAGCGATTATGCCGCGATCGATGCCTTCGCCGCGGCGAACGGCTTTATAGCCGATGTGCCGGAGCCGACAATGGGTTCAATGTTGCTTTTCGCAGGCGTGGGAATCCTGATGCCCCGACGACAAAAACCATCAATATAATTCGCGAAAGCCATATGGAAGGCGTTATACAAATCGAAAGCCGATCCGTTCTCAAAACCCTGGCGATATGTTTCCTCTTCTGCTGCTGCGCTTCATGCCGAGTCCCCCGCAACCCAACCGACTACAACTTCAAGTTCCCCGCCCGCAGTCCAATTTGACATAAGAAATTCATCCAATCTGACAGATGCACAAGTAAAAATGCTCGAAGATAAAGTGAAGGCTGATCCCGACGACGCCGAATCGCGAGCCCGACTTCTCGGATACTACTTTCTTCATCAAAGCTCTGGGCGCAACATCATCGAGGCTCGGCGAGAACAGATTCTCTGGATGATTCGCAACCGCCCCGCCGACCGTTTCACCGGATCGCCATTCTGCGAAATCGAGCCGGCTATCGATCCCGACGGCTACGTCGCCGCTAAAGAACTCTGGAAACAGCAGGTGGAAAAACCTTCACTACCGACGGCCGTCCTCGAACACGCCGCTAATTTCCTGAGCCTACAGGATCCCCAAGCAGCTGAAGATCTCCTGAAACGTGCCGAGTCCGCCGAGCCAACCGATCCGCAGTGGCCAGAGGATTTAGCCGAGCTGCTTTCGCGTCCATCGCCGACGATCAAACCCGCCGAACAATTGAATCGCGCCCATCTCGTTTTAACGGAATACGAAAAAGCCCTCGCGTTATCCAAAACACCCGAGAATCGTTTTTATATTCTCACGGCCCTCCCAAAAGCCGCCTTTGCCGACGGCAACAATGCAAAAGCCGCGGATTATGCCAAACAGCTTCTAGCTCAGGCACAGAATTTCAAACGAAACTGGAATTACGGCAACGCGATTCACTCAGCCAACCTGATCCTAGGCCGCATCGCTCTCGCCTCCGGCGACGTGGACACAGCCAAGGCCCGCTTGCTCGACGCCGGAAAAACACGTGGCTCGCCTCAACTCGATTCCTTCGGACCCAACATGGAACTCGCCCGCGAGCTCCTCCAAAAAGGCGAAAAAGACGTGGTGCTTCAATATTTGGATCTTTGCACAGATTCTGGACCATGGGCGGCCCAACGCTCGATTCATGGAAACAAACCATCAAAGCCCGCGGCACACCAGATTTTGGCGCCAATCTTGATTATTGAACCCCAGAGCTAATCATCCCCGTATTCATTCTCTCGCTATACCCTGAAGGCGTACCGGGCGTTGCAAATCTTCGGGATTGGGAGCACCAGGATTCGAACCTGGGACCAAGGGTTTATGAGACCCCTGCTCTAACCGCTGAGCTATGCTCCCTGATTCCACTAAGTATCGGGAGCGGAATCGCAAAAGTAAAACCCGCCTGAAAATTCGCCCTATCGGCAATACTCCTTCACGAAGCGATCCTTTCACTTTTTTGACACCGCACCGGCGAATTTCTAGACTGCCGAGCTTTCGTTTTCTCTCCCGGATGTGTCCGCATATGAATCAGGCCATCGACAGTCTCGCCATCGACAAGGCCACCGCGCTCGTGGAAGCCCTCGGCTACATCCAGCGCTTCCACAACAAAGTCGTCGTCGTCAAGGTCGGCGGCTCGATCATGGACGACGAAAGAGCCCTCACCAATCTCCTCAACGACATCGTCTTCATGAACTACGTCGGCATGCAGCCGATCCTCGTTCACGGCGGCGGCAAGGCGATCAACCAGCGCATGGAGGCCGCCGGCTTGCAGCCGCAAATGGTCATGGGCCGCCGCTACACCGATGAGCGCACGCTCGCCATCGCCGAGCAGGTTCTCTGCAACGAGATCAACGCCTTCATCGTCAATTTCATCCAGGCCGCCGGCTGCGAGGCGATGGGATTGCACTCCCTCTCCAGCGTCGTCCTCTTCGCCGAGAAAACCTATCTGCCCGGCCCCGACGGACGCCGAATCGATCTCGGCCTCGTCGGCGATGTCACCAGCGTCAACGCCCGGCTGCTCCAGCTCCTCGTCCAGGCCGACTCCATCCCCTGCATCGCCACGATCGCGCGCGACGCTGCCGGTAACCGGCTCAACGTCAACGCCGACACCGCCGCCGGCGCCGTCGCCGCCGACATGAAGGCCGAGAAATTCGTCGTCGTCTCCGACACCCACGGCATCCGCACCGATCCGCAGGATCCCGCCAGCCTGGTCCGTCACCTGACCGTCGGCCAGATCGACGAGCTCGTCAAATCCGGCGCCATTTCCAGCGGCATGCTGCCCAAGGTCGAAGCCTGCGTCACCGCGCTCAAAGCCGGCGTGACCAAGACGCACATCATCGACGGCCGCATCCCGCATGCCCTGCTTCTGGAAATCTACACCGAAGCCGGCATCGGAACTGAAATCGTCCGCTCATGAAAAGCCTGGTGCCTCCATGACCCATTTCATTTCCATCGCCAATTGCAGCGTTGAAGAACTCGAGCACATGCTCGATGTCGCCGCCCGCCTCAAGCAGCAGCTTCGCTCCACCGGCCGCAACGATCCGATCCTCGCCGGCAAAACACTGGCGATGATCTTCGAGAAACCAAGCCTGCGAACCTACGTCAGCTTTGCCGTCGCCATGACGCAGCTTGGCGGGCACGGCATACTCCTCCGCAACGACGAAGTCGGCCTCGAACGTCGCGAGCCCGCCCAGGATGTCGCTCGGGTCCTCTCTTCCATGTGCGATGGAATCATGGCCCGCGTTTTCGAGCACGAAAAAATCCTCAACCTCGCGAAATGGGCCACCGTCCCCGTCATCAACGGCCTCACCGATTACAACCACCCCTGCCAGGCCATGGCCGATCTCATGACCATGCGTGAAAAATTCGGCAACCTCAAAGGCCGCACCCTCGCATACATTGGCGACGGCAACAACATGGCCCGCTCTCTCTCATTCGCCTGCGGCAAGCTCGGTGTCCGTTTCATCCTCGCCTCTCCCGCCGGATACGAATTACCCGCTGATGACATGGACAAAATCATGTCCCTGATTCCCGACATGGAATTCCAGACCACGCATACGCCCGCCGACGCGGTCCGCGAGGCCGATGTCATCTACACCGACACCTGGGTCAGCATGGGCCAGGAAGCGGAGAAGGAACGACGCAAGCGAGATTTTGCCGGATTTGCCGTCGATGAAGCGCTCCTCGCCGTCGCCCCCAAACACGCTCTCGTGATGCACTGCCTCCCCGCCTATCGCGGCCTGGAAATCAGCGACGCCGTCATGGAAGGCAGCCAGTCGATCATCTTCGATCAGGCGGAAAATCGCCTGCATTTCCAAAAGGGCCTGCTCGCCGTGCTCTTGGGAAAAATCTGACGGCTCAGGCGGTAGAACACCAGTCGCGCCACATCTGGCGATAAGCCGATTCCATATTTCGAGCGAATCGCCCAAAATCCATCAGCGGCGAAGCGGCAAACCGCCGTCGCAAATTCGCTCGCAATTCCGCGCGACGATCAGAATCGCGAGCAAGATCAGCAGCAATCTTCACAAATTCCTCCGGCGTCTCAGCAGCCAATTCACCCAAGCCAACATTCTTCAAAATGCTAAGCCCCACGCGACCCGCAGCCCGCTTCCCCGCCAAGCTCACCACCGGCACCCCCATCCAAAGCGAATCGAGCGTTGTCGTAATCCCGTTGTAAGGCAGCGGATCAAGACAGATGTCGATCCGATTGTACAAACGGAGATATTCCTCGCGCGGCTGCCTGCCAACAAAATCCAGCCGCTGTGCATCAATTCTCAATTGCCCCATCAATTCCGTAATCCGCGCCGAATGCTCCGAACTGATCGTCTGCACCAAAAGCCTCGAACGATCGACAGCAAGCAAAACCCCCGCCCAAAGCCGCAGCAACGATTCATTCAGCTTGCACGGATTATTGATCGAGCCGAACGTCACCGATGACCCATCGCGCGGCCCAACCGCCGGAATATCAATCAAAGGATCGTAACAGCACCAGCAATCCGCCAATCGAACCGATCGCTCGGTGTAACACGCAGGCTTCTCATCATGCGGATCGATATACCGATCGGTAATTCGATAATCCATCGCATCCAAACCGGTACCACCGGGATATGCCAGCCAGGTAACCTGCACTGGCGCCGGCTTGCGGGCAAACGTCAGCAGCCGGCTCCCCGACATATGCATCGTCAGATCAACCAGCACATCGATCCGATCACCCGCGATCCGCTCGTCCAGCTCAGCATGATTTTCACTCGTCACATCATGCCAGACATCAGCCGCCCGCCGATGCCGGTCCGTGATTTCATCCGGCCGCACCACGCTCGCATAACAATGAATCTCAAATCCCTCATGATTGTGAGCCTCAAGCAGCGGCAAAACAAAAAACGCCTCCGCCTGACTGTAAAAATATGCCGAGACATAACCCACGCGCAAACGCCTCTCAGGCGAACGATCATTCCCATGCCGCTTGATGAATTTCCCTAGCTGCCGTGCATGCCGATCATTCCAAACCCGCTCTTCCCGAAAAATATCCGCCGCACTGGAACCCTCATGAAATTGAAGAGAATAAATCAAGTTGTCATGCGCCCCGATATTCTCCGGCGACAATTCCAGCGCCCGGCGATAACACGCAATCGCCTCATCCATCTGTCCCGCGTCTTTAAAAACATTAGCCAGATTATTAGAAATGCCCGAAAGATCAGGCCGCAGCAAAAGCGCCTTCTCATAAGCCCGCGCAGCTTCGCTCAAATGCCCGGCAGCCTTGAAAGCGATCCCAAGATTGTTGTAAGCCTCAACCAATTGCGGATCGAGTTCAACAGCTTTCTGAAGCGCCGCCACAGCCTCATCACATTCCCCGCTCTTCCGCAAAGCAGCCCCAAGATTGGAATAAGCCTTCGCATACGCCGGACGAAGCCGGACTGCCACGCGAAATTCCCCAATAGCTAGATCAAGCTGATTCCGCTCGGCAAAAATCGTCCCCAGCGTATTGTGCCCCTCTGGCAAATCCGGCTGAAATTCCAAAGCCTTGCAGACATGATTTTGCGCCTCGGCCAGCATCCCCTTCGCCTTGAACGCAATCGCCAGATTATGCCACGAATCAGCAGCCGCGGGAGAATGGATCAGATGCCGCTGATAAGCCGCGATCGCCTCATCCCATCGCCCTGCCTGCAAAAGCTGAGCGCCCAGTTGCGCATCCGTCGGGGTCATAGCGATCCCCCATCAGCCAACCGCATTCAAAACATGTTCAGCAACATAAATCGGCACGGTCGTCGCGATCCCCAGCGCAATCGCATCACTCGGCCGGCTGTCGATTTGCAGCAATTCCCCATCGCGTCGAATATGAATCATCGCAAAAAAGGTATGGTCAGCCAGATCGTTAATCTCAATCCGCTCAATGGTCCCCCCCATCTGCTGAATCACGCTGGCCAGCAGATCATGCGTCATCGGCCGCAATGTTGGATGCCCCTTCAGCCGCCGATCGATCGCCAGCGCCTCGTTGCTCCCGATCACGATCGGAAAATTCCGCTCGCCGTCCACCTCCTTCAGGACGATAATCTGGGAGTCCTGCATCTCGCTGATGATGATTTTATGGAGTTCCATCTGCACGGACATCGTGGGCGGCTCCTGCAAGCGACCTGACAAAACAGTATGTGGGACGCTAAGTTTATGTCAAGCCGTTAGTTGCTTCGCCACGCTCGAACCGTGCCGAGCAAACGGCTATGCTTTAGCATTCGCTGCCGTCTCCTCCATGAAATGGATGACCATCACCATCATCGCCGTGGGTATCGCCGCGGCCGGCGGCTTCCTGGCGTTCCGCCTCCTGCGGCCAAGCGTTGATGTCACGGAGGTCGTCCAAGGTCCGGTGGTGGCGGCTTTCTACGCCACCGGAACCGTCTCCGCCGAACACGAATACTCCGTCCGCAGCAACGTCGCGGGAATCCTCCATCTTTCAGTCGACAAAGGCGACAACGTAAAACGCGGCCAACTCCTCGCGACGGTGGACAACGCCGATCTCCGCTTCGCCGTCGAACAAGCCAAAGCCGAGCTCCGTCGCAAAGAGCAGATGGCTCAGGATGCCACCTCTCCGATTCTGATGGAACTTCGCTCCAAGCTACAGGCGACCCAGGAGCAACTCCAAATCGCCCTCGACGATGAAAAACGCGTCACCGCCCTCATGGGCCACGGCGCGACTTCACAAAATGATCTCGACCAATCCATGAACCGCGTAAAAACTCTCTGGAGTGACGCCGAGGCGTTTAAAAGCCAGATCGCCGCCCGCAAGCTCGATCTCCAGCGTGACCTGGAAGTCGCACGCGCCGCCCTCTCCAGCGCGCAGTGGGAGCTAGATCAAGCCGCGATCCACAGTCCGATCGACGGCACGGTCCTCGATTGGCCCGTCTCCGATGGCACGCGCGTCGCCATCAACGATCACGTCCTCCAACTCGCCGATGTCTCTCCGGGCCATCTCGTCATGCGAGCGCAGGTCGATGAGGAAGACAAAAATAGTCTCCGCCCGCCGACGGATGCTGATCGCCAGGTCGTCAAGATGACGCTTTACGCCTATCCCAACGAAATCCTCACCGGAACGGTGGACAAGATTTACGACAAAGCCGACCCCGACCGCCGAACGTATGAAGTCGATGTGAAGTTCGACCGCCCCGATCTTCGCCTCGCCGCGGGAATGACCGGCGAACTGAATTTCATAGTCGCCCAGCGGCAAGACGCCACCATCGTCCCAACGCAAGCCGTGCAAGGCGGAATGATCATGATCGTCCGCGACGGCCAACTCGAACGTCCCGACATCAACATAGGCCTCAAAAGCGTCGAGCGCACAGAAATCACCTCTGGCCTGAAAGACGGCGACACGGTGGTCATCAGCCCAATCCTCGACTTACAAACCGGCCAATCCGTCCGAACCCACTGGATCGACCCGGTCATAGCCGCCGACCTAAACGAACCCAAAACCTCGGCCGACGCTTTCAAGGGATTTAGATGAAAACTAAAATTTAACCGCGAAGGCGCAAGAGCGCGAAGGAAGACACGAAGGGATTCCAGAACTAATTAACATTTCTTCGCGTTTTCTTCGCGCTCTTCGCGCCTTCGCGGTTAAATTCCGATAGAACCCCCAGGAATACTCTAAACCATGCGCTGGTATATCGCCCTAAGATATCTCCTCTCCCACAAACGCCAATCACTCGTTTGCGTGGCCGGCGTCACCATCAGCGTCACCATGTTCATCACCATGGTCGCCCTCATGAAAGGCTTCGAGGACAAATTCATCGTCGAAACAGTCGAGTCCAGCGGCCACATCACCATCGACGATGAGCCCCGCGAAACCCGCACCAAAATCCTCGAGCGAATTTATACCGACCCCAACGCCCTGCTTGCGGTCACCAACGTCAAACCCCGTGAAAACGTCAAGAAAATCAAAAACGCCGCCGGCCTCATGCAGCAGCTTCGCCATCTCCGCGGCATCGTCGCCGTCGCCCCCGAAGTGGACGGCGACGCCATCGCCACCTACGGAACCAAAACCCTCAACATCTCCGTCCTCGGCGTCGATCCCGATGAACAATTAAGAGTCACCACCATCGGCAAGGACATGGTCGAAGGAAATTTCAACCGCCTCCGTACCACCGCCGACGGCCTCATCATCGGCAAGGGAATTTCCGACCTCCTCGGCGCCAAACTGAATGACGAGATCAGCCTCGCCAGCAACACCGGCGGCCGAACCACCGCCCGCGTCGTCGGCATCTTCGCCACCGGCGTCACCCCCGTCGATTACTCCCGCGCCTACATGCTCATCAACAGCGCCCAGACCCTTCTCGACAAGAAAAATATCATCAACAACATCATCATCCGCACCGCCGATTACACCAAAGCCCAATCCTTCGCGGCCCAGATCGAATCCATCGCCGGCTATAAAACCGAATCCTGGCAGGAGACCAACGCCAACTTCCTCAAAATCTTCGCCATCCAGAGCATCATCACCTACATCATCACCGGCGCGCTCCTGATCGTCGCCGCGTTCGGCGTCCTCAACATCCTCGTCATGGCCGTCCTCGAACGCGTCAATGATATCGCCATCCTCAAATCCTTCGGCATGTCTCGGGCCGACATCACCTGGATCTACGTTTACCAGGGCCTCATGATCGGCCTCATCGGAACCGTCCTCGGCGAAATCATCGGCAAGCTCGGTATCGAAGGCCTCCGCCGGCTTCCGATCCAGGTCGAAGGCCTCATCAAATCCGAAGGTCTCCTCATGAGCGAGAACCGCGGGATGTATATCTCCGCGTTCTTCAGCTCGATGGTGATCGTACTATTGGCTGCCGTCTATCCAGCCCGCCGCGCCGCCAGCTACGATCCAGTGGAGGTGATCCGTCGCGCGCACTGAAACCAGCCTCCAATCGCCGCCGTTGCGAACCGCGCACCCCACACTTCTATTGGAAGCTCGCAATGTCCGCCGCGTCCTCGGCTCAGGCGATGCCACCACCGAAATCCTCCGCGGCGTCGATCTCGCCATCTACCCCGGCGAATATATTTCCATCGTCGGCGCCAGTGGCTCCGGAAAAAGCACGCTCCTATATCTCTTAGGCGGCCTCGATCGCCCCACGCGCTTGGGCCCCGAAGGCAAACCGTTCGATCCCCCAAGTTCCATCTATGTAGCCGGCCAGGACACCGCCTTGCTCAACGACACTCAACTGGCACTCCTCCGCAACCGCATGGTCGGCTTCGTCTTCCAATTTCACTATCTATTGAAGGAATTCACAGCCCAGGAAAACGTCGCCCTGCCGATGTTTAAGCTAGGCCAGCTCACCAAATCCGCAGCCATGGACCGCGCCGCCGAATTACTCAAACGCCTGGGTCTCGCCGACAAACAAAAACGCCGCGCCAACCGTCTCAGCGGCGGCGAACAACAGCGCGTCGCCATCGCCCGCGCTCTCGCCAACGAGCCGCGCGTCTTGCTGGCCGATGAACCCACAGGCAATCTCGACCGCCGCAACGGCGAACTCATCGCCGAAATTTTTCAGGAACTCTACGCCGCCGGCCAGACGATTGTGATGGTCACGCACGACGCCACCTTCGCCCGCCGCGCCACCCGCTGCATCACCATGGACGACGGCCGCATCACCCAAGATCAACGAGGATAAATTGACGATCGATTTCCTTCTCCCTCACCGAAGGCCCAACCGATCGTCAACAGGCCGGCCAACGGCCCCCGCGGCGGCAACGACTTTTATATTCGAGCAAACGCCTCCGGCCGTCACGAACACCGAAACCGAAAATCATCTTTCTCATCACGTTCCAATTTCTCACTACGTTCCGATAACCAATCACTGGTAACCTTATGTTGAGTTTTTGCCCAAGGTTCGTACTATTCTCCCCGCATTGAAGCCGAAGTGTTGCGGGTACTATGACGATGGAAGCAACTGAATTATCACGCGTTTCAACCGCGACGCAGGCTCATTTGGACAGGCAATCCCCAATGCCCAAGCTGATCGTCACCAAAGTCTCCATCGTCATCCCCGTTTACAACGAAGAGCACACGATTCAGCAATTGGTCGGCCTGGTCATTGCCGCCCCGCTCTTTGGAAATCTGGTGCGGGAAATCATCATCGTCAACGATTGCTCCACCGACGGCACCGCCGCCAAGCTCGATCAGCTCAAAGATCTCTTCCCCGAAACCGAAATCCGCGTCTTCCATAAGCCGGTGAATCAGGGAAAAGGCGCCGCCCTTCGCGACGGTTTCAAGCACGCCGGCGGCGACGTCATTCTCATTCAGGATGCCGATCTGGAATATGACCCAGGCGATTATCCCCGCCTTTTACAGCCCATCGCCGACGACCGGGCCGACGTCGTTTACGGCTCTCGATTCATCGGCGAGCCCCATCGCGTCCTCTATTTCTGGCACACACTCGGCAACAAGTTCCTGACCTCATTCAGCAATATGTTCACAAATCTCAACCTCACCGACATGGAAGTCTGCTATAAGGTATTCCGTAAATCGGTGCTTGAGAAGATTCAATTGAAGTGCGACCGCTTCGGATTCGAGCCGGAAATTACAGCCAAGATCGCCAAGTACCGCCCGAGGCTGCGGATTTACGAAGTGGGCGTCGCCTACTACGGCCGCAGCTACGAAGAAGGAAAGAAAATCACCTGGAAGGATGGAGTCAAGGCGATCCTGACCATCATCCGATTCCGATTTTCGGACTGATGTCCGACGCTTCCCATGCCGATGAACCGAATAGCAATCATGGTCGCCGTCGTTTGCCTGACTGGCTGCGTTCCGACTCAGCCGAGTTCAAACTCGATGGGCCCGACCGGCCATTTTGGCGACTCCAGTAATCTCGTTTCGCTCGATGTCCGGAATCAGTGGAAATATGACGTGACCTCGCTCACGCGGGATGTCGTGACAAAACAATTGCGGTTCCCAAAAACCGCCCGCTTCGACGAGAAGGTTCGGTATGAAGCTTATTACGACACGAACAAGGACATCACCTGGCTCGCCGTGTACGGCAACGTCACCTGCAAGAGCGATTACGGAGCGGAAGACAACAACGGCTACTACGTCACCTGGCAACAGCCCGGAAAAGCCCACGAGGATCTCCTTCCGCCGTGGCAGCTTCAGGATGTCGAAATACTCGACCAGACTTATTAATTGATATGCGTATTCTCATTTCCGGCGCCGCCGGCTTTCTTGGCTCCTATCTCACCGACCTGCTCCTGGCGCAGGGCCACGAGATCGTCGGCGTCGATAACTTCATCACCGGAAAACCCGAGAACATCGCCCATCTCCGCACGAGCGCAAGCTACAAATTTGTCGAAGCGGATGTGATCCAGCCTCTCCGGATCGAATCAAAGATCGACCGCATCTACCACATGGCTTCCCCCGCCAGCCCGATCGGCTACGTCAAGCATCAGGTCGCCACTCTCAAGGTCAACAGCCAGGGAACCTGGAATCTGCTTGAACTCGCGAAAATTAAAAATGCCCGCTTCCTGATGGCCAGCACCAGCGAATGTTACGGCGATCCGGCCGTCAATCCCCAACGCGAAGATTACTGGGGCAACGTCAACCCCATCGGCATGCGCAGCATGTACGACGAAGCCAAACGCTTCAGCGAAGCCTGCACGATGGCTTACAACCGCGAACAAAAAGTCGACACCCGCATCATCCGAATCTTCAACACCTACGGCCCGCGCATGGACCCCTACGACGGCCGCGCCGTCATCAGCTTCATCCGCCAGGCCCTCAATAACGAACCCCTGACCGTCTTCGGCGACGGCAAGCAAACCCGCAGCCTCTGCTACGTCACCGATCTCGTCCGCGGCATCAACCTCGTGATGGAAAGCAACTTCATCGAGCCGATCAACCTCGGCAATCCCGACGAAGTCACCATCCTGCAAATCGCGCAAGATATTCTGGCCCTGATTCCAGAAAGCAAAAGCAAAATCACGCACCACCCGATGCCCCCCGACGATCCCCGCGTTCGCCGCCCGGATATCACCCGCGCCAAGCAGATCCTGAACTGGTCCCCCACCGTCCCCCGCGCCGAGGGGCTCAAAAAGATGATCGATTTTTATCACGATCACCTAAAAAAAAAATAATTTAAACGGATTGCTGGAGGTGCAATTCAATTTTCAAGCCATCGCCTGCCTTCGCGCAGAATCGCCGCCCTGCCTTAGTTGCCAATGCGCCACCAGAAGAAGCGCAAGCGATATCGTCGTCGAGCAAATCCAGAAAAACGAGATCATCAATTTAGCCGTCCGCCAATCACCGGCGATATATCCCTCTTCATTAAAGTAAGGTCCATACACCATCCGCGCGATTACACACCCAACCAGCTTCGCCGCCAGAACAATCACCGCCCCGAGCACCATGACATGAAGCGGCTTTCGAATCTTCAGCGCCAGCCAGGGAACTAGCCCAATCGAAGGAATCACCGATAACACCGCCGTCAGCGTAAACGGAAGATGTGTCTGCACCTCCGCCGCAAGTCCAAGCGCGATGAACAAAATAAGATTTAGCCCCACCGCAACACAGATCGCCCCAATCTTCGCCCACCACTCAAACCGCTCTTCAGGAATCCCCCCGGCGCGAATCACCTGTATGGCCAGGTAAGCACACGCCAATCCCAGATAAAGACAAGATACTTCCGAATTCTCGCTCGGATCCACCAGAAGAATCATCGGCGCCGGCAGCAACGCGCAAACAACCCACGTCGTCGCCAGCGGCCGGAGAAGTGACAGGCTCTCACGAATCACAGTTATCCAAATCGCTTCCAGCAGACGCCAGTCCTGCAGCGATGCCCAAATTACATCGCGCAGCCCCGGCTCACCTCTCAATACACAAACGCCCCGTAAAACGCGCTATTCTCATCCGACCGTTCCCACGAATCCCCAATCTTCCCCTCGACATACGCCGCATCGCTCGTATACCCCACCTTCCGATTCACCAGCTGCACCAGCGGCGAATACCAAACCAGGTTCGGCTGCTTGCAGCACTCATCGTTCGGCATGCCCGATACATCCATCGATCCAAACCCAGCCGCTTTCACATGATAGTCCCGATCATATTTCTGAAAGCTGATCGTGCCGCGTCGCACCGAAACGATTCTTCCAAGCGATTCCCCATCGCGCGAAACAATCGCCTGCACAGCCGCATCCGCTTGCCGCTGCGTCGCCGCGCTGTCAATCATGATCTCCGATTTCCGCTGTGCCCCAGCCTGCCCCAAATTCTCGTCACTGCTAACCGCGGCCATCACCCGAACACCCGCCAGATCAACATTCCGCCACGCCCCGGTATTGAATTGCCAGGCCATCACCGCGTCATTACCCGTGGTGACAAGTTCCCCGTTGTAGTGACACGCCCCGGCGAAAACGCTGGCCGTGCGCGCCTCGACATAATCACCACTCAGAGGAACATTGATCTTCCCTTGCGGATTCGCCCCAAAAAGGCTGCAGATCGACGCGATCAATACTGCGATATTCATGGCGTCTCCAATTCCTTATACGTCGCGGAGCGGCTCGAGCGCTGATCGATAACACCCTCTTCCCGGAACACACCGTTCCGGCATGACAATGTTCCCGTCCGGTCCCACCACCTGCTGAGTATGATAGCACCAGCAATGATTGCTGGCATCCAGATAATCCTCGGCTGTCGTAGCGATCTGATCCGACAAAAAGAACTTTTTCGACCGTAAATCCCCGCAAAATGGGGTCTTGAGCACCGAAAGAGGCAGCGTCGATTCGTTCATAACATTCTCCGCGAAAATCGTCACGCGGTCTTCAGACTTCCAGCGCCCGCCGCATCAGCGTCTTGGCCAGCGGAACTTTATACCCATTCTTTTCCAGCGGCTTCGCCCCTTCCAAAGCGATCTCCGCCGCCACCCGGATATTCTCATCCGTCAGCGGCTTGCCAATCAGAGCCGCCTCGGCCTTTGGAACCCGCCACGGAATCGGCGCCACCGCCCCAAGCACCAGCCGCGCCTGCCGAACCGTTTGATCCGGCGCAAGTTCAACCGCCGCCGCCGCAGCGACCATCGCGAAATCCAGCGACGACCGTTCCTTGAATTTCAGATACGTCGATCGGGCAGCAAACGCCGGACGCCGGAATCTGAATCTGCGTCACGATCTCCGCGTCCTGCAGAATATTTTCGTAAGAAGGATTCTCACTCGGAAGAATGAAGAATTTCCCGATCGGCACATCCCGCTGTCCTTTGGGCCCGTTGATCGTGATCGTCGCATCCAACGCCGACAACATCGTCGCCAGATCGGACGGATGCACGATGAACGAAGGCCCGCCCCCCAGAATCGCGTTGTATTTGTTCTCCCCTTTTTCCGAGTAGCACGTATCGCCCCCCTTCTTCAGACAGACAATATGCGGAAGCCGGAAATACCAGCACCGCGGCCGCTGGCACAGATTTCCCCCAATCGTCCCCTGATTGCGAAGCTGCACGGTCGCGATGGAATGCGCAGCCTCCGCCAGTCCCGGAAAATTCTTGACGATCGCCGGATGCAGTTCGATCTCGTGCAGCTTGGCCAGCGCCCCAATCGTCAATCCGCCGTCAGGGTTAAGCTGAATCCCATCAAGCCCCTGAATGGTCTTCAGATTCACCACCCGCTTGGGCGTCAGAATCCGCTCCTTCATCGTCGTCAGCAAATCCTGCCCGCCAGACATCGGCCGCGGCGTGTCGTTGTCATCCTCGACTGAAACCTCCGCCAGCAATTTAACGGCCTGATCGATGCTGGAAGCACTGGACCATTCAAACGCTTTCATGCCCGTGCCTCCTTCTCCGCCATAGCCATGATAATTTTGTCCGGGGTAATCGGCAGCTCGCGGAATCGAACGCCGCAGCGTTGAAGATCGCATTCGCAATCGCCGCCGCCGGCGGAATCGAAGGCGGCTCCCCCACCCCCACCACCTGCTGACGGGGATCATCATCGTCAATCAGCGGCAACATCTCCTCCGGCATTTCCAGACATCCGGGAATCTTGTAATCCATGAGACTCGAATTCACCATCACGCCCAGATTGCGATCCATCACCCTCCCCTCAAGCAGCGCCATCCCAATCCCCTGAACCATCCCGCCATTGATCTGGCTCTCAACAGCCAGCCGATTCAGCGGGAGCCCGCAATCCTGCACATCGAGAATCCGCACGACTTGCACATGCCCGGTCTCCGTATCCACCTCCACTTCAGCAAAACTCGCCCCATGAGTCCCATTGGAAGAAAGCCCCCGTTTGAATTCCCCGCGCACGGAAATTCCCGATGACGGCAATGCCGCGCACGCCTGCGACCACGTAAGCGTCTTGCCCCCGGCGCTGACGGTTCGATCGGTAAAAGCGACATCCTCAGCTTGAGCCCCAAGCAGCGATGCAACCGTCTTCGCGATTTCCGCCTTCGCGTTCACCGCCGCCGATTTAACAGCCGGCGAAAGTGACGGAGCGGTCGAAGACCCGCCCGAAAAATTCGCATTCCCAAGCCGCGAATCCCCGATCTCCTCATGCACGTCGCTCATCTCCAATCCCAATTCCTCCGCGACGATGGCAACCATATACGTCCGCGTCCCCGTCCCCAGGTCCTGCGATCCGCACGAAACCGTCACCGCCCCATCGCGGCCAATATGCACATCCACAACACACTGCGGCCGCCCGCCCCCGCCCCAAATCCCGAATGCGCATCCAAACCCATGCTTTACAACGCCCGGCCACGCCCCGGCCTTCGGATTCCGCCGTTCCCATCCAATTTCCTTTGCCCCGCGCAAAAGCTGGCGCACATGATCGTCGCCGCTCGCGAGGTTTTTAATCCGAAATTCCACCGGATCCATCCCAATCTTGTCGGCCAGTTCATCCATCAGCGATTCCATCGCAAAACAAGCCTGCGGATGCCCGGGCGCACGCAGCGGGCGCGATGAATCCTCATTGGTATGAATCGCCCCGGCGTTTCGATAGATCGCCTCTGCCTGATAAATGTACGGCTGCGCCGCCAGGCTCCCGGTTCCAAGCCCGCCAAGCGAATATTGCTCGATATGCACCGCCGCCAGCTTGCCGTCTTTGTTGACGCCGGCCCGAAATTTCTGCCAGCTCCCCGGACCATTTCCCGCCATCAAAAATTCATCCCGGCGGACAAGCGCCATCTTCACCGGAGCCTGCACCTGTCTAGATAGCGCGCAAGCCATTTGCCCTTCCACGCCGATGCCCCCCTTCGATCCGAATCCGCCCCCCATGTAATGAACGATGCCGATGACGTCGCTCTGATTGAGTCCCAGCACGCGGGCCGCATCGCCGGGAAGGGAAAATGTCCCCTGAGTCGAGCCATACACCGTCGCCGTCTTCCCGCCGTTAAAGTCAACCGCCACCACATGCGTCTCCAGGCAGCAGTGATGCAAAATCGGCGTCCGGTATTCCACTTCCACTACCGCATCCGATGAGTTCAGCGCGTTCTCAACGGCACTGGCGTCGCCGCGCTGATTGGCATGGCGGATATTATTCTTGACAGCTCTGTCCGTCGGAAAAATCGGAGCCGCCCCCGGCTTGATCGCATCTTCAGCCGTCACCGAATACGGCAAAACTTCGTATTTCACATCAATCGCATGAATCGCATCCTCAGCGATTTCAGGCGTGATAGCCGCAACAGCCGCAACCGGATCCCCTTCAAACCGAAGCGTTCCGCCGGGTCCAACCCGGACAATGGCCGCCTTCACACCCGGAATCTTCAGTGCGGGCGACAAATCCAGAGAGATAACCCGAGCGCTCGCATACGGCGAAACCAGAAGCCGACCATGCAGCATCCCGGGAAACTTCACATCATGCGTATAAACAGCTGTGCCGGTGGTTTTGTACGGAAAATCCACACGCGGCAACCGCGTGTTCAGCAGGCGATGCTGATTGTTCGGACCCCAAGAAAGCGTCTCAGCAGTTGGTGAATTCGTTTCAGCCATGTTAGATCGCCTATCGCCCCTTCGCCGCTTCCAGCGCAGCCTGGAAAATCCGCGGATACGTCCCGCACCGGCAAAAATTCCCCTTGCAAGCCTCGCGAACCTCCTGCTCGGTCGGATCAGGATTCGCTTTCAGCAATCCGGTAATGGAGGTCACAAATCCATCCGTGCAAAACCCGCACATCATCGCGTCCTTCTCCCCAAACGCAGCCTGTACAGGGCTTAACTGCTCCGGCGTCCCAATCCCTTCAACGGTCGTGATCTTTCGCCCCACCACATCAATCGCCAGCGTGAGACATCCATAGACCGGCTTGTCATCCAGCAAAACCGTGCACCCGCCACAAGTCCCCATATCACATACAAGTTTCGGCCCGGTAATCGGCGGCTCAAGATTATTCCGCAAAGCATTCAGCAGCGTAGTCCGCGGCTCGACAGTCACCTTACGATTCTGCCCATTCACATTCAGAGTAATTGAGATATTCCCACTAAGAACTTGCCCAGCCGCATCATCCCCCTGCC
This sequence comes from uncultured Phycisphaerales bacterium, assembly GCA_963773725.1. GTDB lineage: Bacteria > Planctomycetota > Phycisphaerae > Tepidisphaerales > Tepidisphaeraceae > PALSA-1353. The sequence continues at coordinate 647,181 of CAVZCA010000002.1, read as the reverse complement.
CCTGCTCAGCCCCCTTCAACAGCGGATGATCAACCAGCGGCGCCCCCACGCCCGCAGCCCCCACCCCCTGCAAAAACCGCCGGCGACTAAACCCCGATGATGCTTGCTCCCCTTGATCCTTCGCGCTGCTGCTCATGAAAAGCCTCCTATGCGCTGGCGCTCCAAAAACGAATTGTAACCTTCGCAAGCAGGTCGTCCAGAGTCCAAAACCCCATTTGCCTCCTTGCGAGAAGGCACACAAGAACGTTAACAGGCAAGCCAAGAGCGCAGTCAGCGGCAACGCCCATTACATTCGAGCCGGCGCATTCACCCGTCACAAAAACTGCAACGACAAAAATCCAAATTAATCAATCGCCAAATACCTACTTAGCTTTAGTTTAAACCAACCTCTAGTACGATTCCCAAATGCCGATCCCCAGGCACCGCATAAATTCCGGCAGTCTCCCCGTCCTCAGCGCTATCCCTGATCATACTCGGCACAATATTCCACTCAGCTGATTCCCCCTGGATTTCCGACGAGCCCCTCCTCCTCCACGGCGCCCTCTACATGAACTCCATCCCAAACCATTTCCTCGGAATCCCACTCCCATTCACTCCAGCCCCCTACGGCCTCATCGGCACAAGAGGCGTGCACTACGGCCCCCTCGCCGTCTGGATCGACCAGATATTCCTGATCTTCACCCACAACCCAATCACAATGATCGCCATCCGCGCCGCACTCGTCGCCGCGATCAACGCCCTCTCACTCTATTGGCTAACCAAATCACTAAAGGTAACCCCCTGGATCGCCATCGCCGTCATGCTCTCACCATGGCTCTACCTCTATAGCCGCCAGCTTTGGGACAACAGCCTCTGCGTCCCCCTCTCAGCCCTGCTGCTCGCCGCATACGCCGATTTCATCACCACACATCGCTTCTGGTCACTCCGATTAGCCATCCTCTGCAGCATGCTCCTCCTGCTGCTTCATCTAATGGCAATCCCCCTCATCGCCGCCATCGGCATCCATCTAGCCGTCATCGAATCCCGCGAGTTATGGAAATTCAAATGGAGCCTCCTGGCGATTGTCGCGATAGCCACAACCCTCTCCTGGCCCTACTGGTCCAACCTTCTGCACAATCACCAGCAAAGTATCCCAGGCGACACCTCGCCATGGCGTGGCTATCTCTTTCCCCTCTTCGGCGCGCATCACCTTACCGCGTACGGACTGGAAAATATCCTCGGCGACAACTGGCTCGCCAATCGATCACCCATCGTCACCGCTGCCCAATGGATTTCGATGATCGCTTTCCCTGCAGTCTGGATTGCAATGATCCTCGCAATCCCCCGGCTATTGCGTGTCATTCGGCGATCCCCAACAGTAACCCCAATCGATCACATCCTCGCCGTCGCCTTGACTGTCGTCATTCTCCAATCCGCGCTCGACGGATTCCAGCACATTTACGATGGCCCGCATTACTTCAACGCCAGTTGGATCGTTTACGCAGCGTTCCTCTTTCTCCTCGCGCGTTACGCCCACCCCTGGATGATTGCGATTTACGCAGCCTCGCTATTAACGGTAACACTCGCCATCGCCATCGCCATCCACCAAAACTCCGGAATGCGCAGCCCAAACTACGGCCCATCCCTCTCCACCCAGATCGAAGCGGTGCGAAGCATCCAGCGATATTCCGACGACAGCACGATCAGAATCGATATCCCCAGCCATCCCATCGCCTTTTCGACACTGCGCGAACTCAATCCGCCCCAAGCCACTCAACGCCCGCGCAAGCGGATCGTCGCACATTATCGCGACGATTCCTCAACCGACGCGCGAATCATCATCACTGCGAATTAAGCGCCGCGATTTCCTCCCCCACCGCCGAAACGATCCTCTTCAAATCCCCCAACCCCATCGCCAGCGGCGGCATAATCACCACCACATCCCCCAATGGCCGCAGAATCACCCCATGCCGTCGAACCCGCTGACAAACCTCCGCCCCAATCCTCCGCTGCGGATCAAATGGCCGCTTCGATTCCTTGTTTTCCACAAGCTCGATCCCAACCATAAACCCCTTCTGCCGAATCTCCCCCACATGCCGCAATGGCCGAATCTCATCCAACATCTCTGCTAGCTTCGCACCCTTCGCCGCCACCGATGTCACAAGGTTGTTCTTCTCAAACAATTCCAGCGAAGAAATCGCCGCCGCGCACGCCAGCGGATTCCCCGTATACGTATGCCCATGGAAAAAAGTCTTCCCCTCCCACGTCTCTCCCAAAAACGCCTCAAAAATTTTCCCCGTCGCCAGCGTAGCCGCCAGCGGCAAATATCCACCGGTAATCCCCTTACCCAGACACATCAAATCCGGCGAAACATCCTCATGCTCGCACGCAAACATTCTCCCCGTCCGCCCAAACCCCACCGCCACCTCATCGGCAATCAGCAGCACATCATGCGCATCGCACAACTTTCTTACGCTCGCCAAAAATCCGCCGGGATGCACAACAATCCCCCCTGCCCCCTGCACAATCGGCTCAATGCAAACCGCCGCAATCCGATCCCCCCGCTCCCGCAAAATCCTCTCCAGTTCACCGAGCACATTCGCAGCCACCGGCGAAGCCGCAAAATGAACCGGAAAGAGCATCGGAAAATACGGCCGATGAAACGCCTCCACCCGCCCCACTGACATCGCCCCCACCGTATCCCCATGATAAGCCTCTGCAAACCCCACAAACTCATTCTTCTCCCCCCGCCCCACGTTATGCCAATATTGCACCGCCAGCTTGAATGCGATCTCCGTCGCCGTCGCCCCCGCATCGCTGTAAAAAATCTTCTCCAATCCCCGCGGCACAAGCTTCATCAACCGCTCCGCAAGCTCAATCGCCGGCTCGCTGCACAATCCCAGCATCGTCGTATGCGCCACCCGCCCCAATTGCCGGGCAATCGCCCCATCGATCTCCGCCACGCGATGCCCATGCACGTTGCACCACAAGCTCGACACCCCATCCAGATATCGCTTTCCATCGCTGTCGATCAGGTACATCCCCTCGGCATCGGTGATGACAAGCTGCTCCCCCTCCATCCACTGCCGCATGTGCGTAAACGGATGCCAGATATAACGGCGATCAAGCTTAAGAAGGTCGTGCGTGTTCATCGGCAGATCCGAAACAACAACCTTCGGTCATTCGGATTTCGGATTTGATTCGTCATTCGGATTTCGGGTTTCTGGTTTCCGCGTGTCCCCTCTCTAACGCGGCGGCCGATTCAAACTCCAGTCAAACCCCAGCTTCTCCACGCCGCTCGCCCCTACGATCGGCGAATCGCTCTGCACATACGGCTGCAGCGCCTCCAGAATCCCCGTCGCCTTGACCCCCATCAATTTCTGAAACCCCGCCAGAAAAGCATCGCGATGCAGATAAAACAAATCATTGATCTTCACCGCCGCCCCATCCCGCACCGCCGACCGCGGATCGCTCAGATACCGCTGCCCCTGATCCACAAATTGCGCATCCAGCACCGCCCCGTCATAAGGCGACCACCGCAGCGGCGGGCTCGAAATGCGCACAATAATTCAAGCGCAAAAAACACCCGCGCATCCCCCGCCGATTCCAATTTCTTCTCCACCAGTTCATTCAGCGTCGAAGTCTGCCCGCCAAACGTAAATCGCTCCACCGAAAAAATCGCCCCCGGCGGATCCCCATCCAGCATCCCCCCCGGATAATGATGCTCGATCACCGCATACATGCACGTCGCATTAAACGCGTTGATCCAGTACGCCAGCCGATACTGATCCGTCGCGAACATCTCCGGATGATTCACCGGAGACACCGCCTGCACCAGCCCCACATAATTCAACAGCGTCTCCCGCACCCCGTCTTGATCATTCTGAATCAAATCCCATTTCACATACCCATCCGGCGTAACAACAGCGGACAAAACCTTCGCCCAATCCGCATCGCTGAACGCCGAAGGAATCACCGCCGGCCGCGACGGCACAATCTCCGGCCCCCCACCCGAGCAACCAGTCACCAATATCAATAGCAAAGCAGGCAAGCAGGCACGAATTCGAAAACACATATTCACACCTTCATTCACTTCAACCCTAGCGCATCAGACAGCGAATATCTTCCCGCCTTCTGCCCGCGCAACCATTTCGCCGCCCGCAGCGCCCCGGCGGCAAACGTATCCCGATTCGTCGCCACATGCCCCAGCTCCACCCGCTCCCCAAGCGTCGCGAAATAAACCGTATGCTTCCCAACCTCATCCCCAATCCGCAGCGAATGCATCCCAATCTGCCCGCTTTGCCGCTGCGTCTCATCCCCATGCCGCCCATACACCAGCGATTTCCGCGTCTTCCCAATCGCCTTCAAAATCGAATCCGCCAGCGCCAGCGCCGTCCCGCTCGGTGCATCTTTCTTAAATCGATGATGCCCCTCAACGATCTCAATGTCGTAATCTTCCCCAAGACTCTTAGCCGCCTGAGCCGCCAGCTTCAGCAGAACATTTACTCCCACGCTCATGTTCGGCGATTGCAAAATCGCAATATCCGCCGACGCCACATCAATCGCGGCAAGATCCTTCTCCTTCAGCGCGGTAGTTCCGATGACCATCGCAATTTCGCGATCCCGGCAAGTCTTCAGCCAATGCCGCATCCCCGCCGGCAGCGTAAAATCAATGAGCACATCCGGCTTCGGCCGCAAATCAAACGTAATCGGCACCCCAATCACCCCGATCCCCGCCAGCTCCCCCGCATCCCGCGCCAATTCCACACAATCCGGCCGGTCGATCGCCGCCACAAGCTGAAACGCCTTATCCCCATGCGCGAGCGCAATCAGCCGCCGCCCCATCCGCCCGCACGCACCAGTGATGGCAAGTTTAATGGCCGCCATGATCTCCTCCCTCGAAACCCAAAATCCCCACCCCATTTTTCCCCTCTCCCCATGTACTCATGGGGAGAGGGCCAGGGTGAGGGGCGATTTCCAAACCTAAAAAACCATCCCCAGCGCAAAAAAATCCCAGCATTCAGTCATTCGGATTTGATTCGTCATTCTGGTTTCGGATTTCTGGTTTATCACCTCTCCCCTCCCATCGCCGCAATAATCGCCTTCAAATCATCCTCCACCACCACAGGCCGATTCGACAACTTCCCATGTGGCTCGCTTCGCGGCGCCGATTCCTGAGCCGCGCTCAAATCAATCCCCGTATGATATTTCACCGTCGCGTTCGCATCCTTCAGCTCATGCCCGGTGAAAATGCAAACCACCGTCTCATCCGCCCCAATCGTCTGCGATTCGACGAAGCTGATGCAGCCCCGCCACGCTCGCCGCGCTCGCCGGCTCGCATCCAAATCCCCACCGCGCCACCATCGCCCGATGCTCCAGAATCTCATCATCGCTCACTTCCAGCGTCACCCCATTCATCACCTCCAGCGCCCGCAGCGCCTTCGGCAAATTCACCGGCCGGCTGATCTCAATCGCGCTCGCCACCGTATGTGGCCGATAGTTCGACTCATCCAGCGCCGCGTAATGCGCCTGCACCATCGACGCATCATACTCCCCCCCATTCCATTTCAATCCCCGCCGGCCCACCAGCTCATTCAGCGTATTCGCCCCGCTCGCATTGACGATCGCCAGCCGCGGAATTTTCTTAACCAGACCCAAGCTCCTTCAATTCCGAAAACGCCTTCCCAAACGCCGAGCAATTCCCCAGATTTCCCCCCGGCACAATCACCCAATCCGGGCTTTGCCAATCCATCGCCTCCAGCACGCGATACATGATGCTCTTCTGCCCCTCCAACCGGAACGGATTCACGCTGTTCATCAGGTAAATCCCCAGCTCCGGCATATCCACCGCGATCTGCCTGATCCGCCGCAGACAATCATCAAAATCCCCCGTATCTGCAACGTCAGCGCCCCGTAATCCAAAGCCTGGCTCAGTTTCCCCAGCGCAATTTTCCCGCTGCCGATGAAACACAATCCCGCGCATCTGCGCCAAACTGGCAAACATCGCCAGCGACGCACTGGTATTCCCAGTCGAAGCGCAAGCCACTTTCTTCGCCCCCACCATCCGCGCATGCGTGAACGCGGCCGTCATCCCATTGTCCTTGAAGCTCCCGCTCGGATTCAGCCCTTCATATTGCAAAAGCAATTTCCCCGGATCCATCCCCAGCTGCCGCGCCAGCAAATCCGCCTGCTGCAGAACCGTCCGCCCTTCGCCAATCGTGACAATCTCCTCCTCCCGCCGATAAAACGGCAGCAACTCCCGAAACCGCCACACCCCGGAAAAATCCAACGTCCCCTCAACCCCCACACCCTTGGTCCCCCACCGATGCTCAAAAAATCCCATCCCCTTGATCGTCGGCAACTTCGACCAGTCATACCGAATATCCAGAAGACTTCCGCACCGCGAACAGGCAACAAGCACCTGCGCCACGTCAAACGTAGCCGCACAGGCAGGATTAATGCATTGCTGAAAAGCCGGATCGCTCATTTTGCTCACACGCTTAAATTATGCCGGGGTGCCGCAAAGGTCAAAATACAATTCCAACCGCAATGCAGAGGAGGCGGGAGACAACCCATAAGGCCCCAAGGTTTTTCTCCCGCCTCCCCGCACCCCCTCCACCCTCTTTCCACTTCCCCTAACCGTCCAGCGTCGAAAACGCATACACTCCCGTCAAACACTCGCGCACGACAACATCGCAAAACGCGCGCAACAGTCCTTCGCAATAGTCGCCGAAGGCAGCAATCCCCTTCCCGTCGCCAGCAAACGGCCCACCAGAACGTAAACAGGCAAGCCAACAACGCCCACAGCGGCAACACGCGCCATATTCGAGCCAAAAATCCGGCCGTCACGAAAACTGAAACCGAAAATAATCTTCAATTAATTAAAGGAATCCCAACCACTGAAGAAACTCCAAATGCGCTTACTTTCAATTCTCGCGAAACTTCGCGCCCTAAATTTGCTCTCCTCACACAATCCCTATAATCCCCACACATATGTCAAAGGCGGGCACCTCTGTCCTGGACCTTCTCAGCGAATCCGTACGCCCAGAATTACTCGCCGTACAGAAACTCTTCGATTCCGAACTCGCCAGCGAACTCCCCTGCGTCAACACACTCTGCAAGCACGTCAGCCGATTCCGCGGAAAAATGCTCCGCCCCCTATTGGTTCTCCTGGCCGGCAAAGCCTCCGGCAAACTAACGGACGCCCACACCGTCCTAGCCACCGTCGTCGAGATGGTTCACATGGCCACCCTCGTTCACGACGACGTCCTCGACGACGCCGAACTCCGCCGCAAAGGCGCGACCATCAACCATCTACGCGGCAACGAAGCCGCCGTCCTCCTCGGCGACTATCTCATCAGCCACAGCTTCCATCTCTGCTCAAGCCTCGATTCCCAATTCGCCTCCCGCGTCATCGGCCGCACGACCAATCAGGTCTGTGAGGGCGAACTCCTGCAAATCCACAACCGCAACAATCTCGACCTCGATGAAGAAACGTATCTACAGATCATCACCTGCAAAACCGCCGTCCTCTGCGCCGCCTGCTGCCTGCTGGGCGCCACTTTCTCCGGCGCCAGCGAAACCGCGATCGAAAACCTCCGCCAATATGGCCTATGCCTCGGCACCGCCTTCCAAATCCAGGACGACATCCTCGACATCGTCGGCGCCGAAGCCACCGTCGGCAAAACCCTCGGCCTCGATGTCCAAAAAGGAAAACTAACCCTCCCAATCATCCATTTCCTGCGCACAGCCCCCCCGGAACACCGCACCCTGCTCCGTTCCCTCCTGAAGAGCCACGAGTCCGACAAGGTCGAGCGCATCCGCAACCTGATCCTCCCCAGCGACTCAGTCGAATACGCCAGCGCCAAAGCCCGAATGCTGATTTCCAGAGCCAGGGCGGGATTAGAAATCCTCCCCGATTCCCCCTCCCGTCAAATCCTCGACACCATGGCCGAATTCGTAGTCACCAGACCCATGTGAACGATGGATCAATCCCCTCTTTCTCCTCTCCCTATGTACCCATGGGGAGAGGCCGGGTGAGGGGCTATATTGGATGTTCAAAATGCGATTTCTCTGTGTCATGAATGCTTGACGCCAGCCCCTCGCGCAAGTTATTTCCATAAAATCACTTGTATCGTCGATATGACAGAGCCAGGGTTGGCTCACCGGAGCCATCTCGGCCCAGACTCACTGGACACCGCGAACAATGCCACAGAGAAAACCGTCTCACAGGCGAAGGAATACAATGCCCACCCTCAGGCCCCAAACCCGTGCCGACCGCTCCGCATTCACACTGGTGGAATTGCTGGTGGTGATCGGCATCCTCATCATCCTGATGGGGCTACTTCTGCCAGTAATCAGCCACGTTCGGATCGCGGTCTACAAAACCGACACGCAAAACGAAATCGACCAGATCGCCAGCGCCTGCAATCAGTATTATGCGACGTTCAATGCCTACCCGGGACCATTCAGCAACGACCAACTCGAGACAAACAGCAACCGCCTCCCGCTCTTTTTTTTAGAGACCTACAACAATACCAACAACACTTTTTCTGCTCCCACCCCGGCCCTCGTTACAGGCTCTGAAAATCTAGTGCTGGGATTGATGGGTGGCCTACGCGCGGGCGACCAGGCGAATAGGTGGGCCTTGTCTCCCACCGAAGTCGGCCTTGGGCCGCTCAGCTTGAATCCCGCCTCCCCTAGCCGCACGCCGGCATTCTTCCCCAACGGCTCGACCTATTTGTTGTGGTGCCAAAAAACGGGCTTGGCCGCCGGGAACCCCGTCGTCCAAAGTACGTCCTATCAGCCCGCCTATTACAATTTCCTCATTACTTCGCGTTTCACCGATCAGGCTCAGAATAAAGCGAACGACACTTGCATTCCTGAATTCGTCGATCGTTTCCCCGTCCCCGGTCCCATGCCGATTCTTTATCTGCGCACGCACCGGTGCCAAAGGCGTTGTCTCATTTTATGGAGCAAGCAACTACGCCCAGACCGTACCCAATGACCCCACTACTACGCTTCCAGCCCAATACCAGTATGATCTCGATGACATCATTGGTTATACAAACACCCAAATCGGCCTGCCGACGGGCAAGACTCATTATCTCAATGGAATAGAAACCCCCGTGTGGCCCCCAAATCCGCCGGTCGCCAAAAGCGGGGTCGCTAATATTCCCCCTCCCGGCACAACGGTTCTCGATGCGTTCGCTTACTTCGCTAATAAGGCAACCACCCCCACGAACGTGACCAGCGGTGACTATATTAATAACACGGCTCGTCCCCGCTCTGCGGACCAATTTATCCTGATTTCCGCCGGCCCCGACGGAATTTATGGAACCGCTGATGACATCACGAGTTTTGGCGATGTTTCGCAATGATCTGCCCGCTTTCTCTTGTCCGACTCCACAAGACACGACGAATCATGACTCAGGCGGAAAGATGAACCAGCAAACCCCGGCAATTTCTATCCCCTCAAAGCCCCCGGCTTCGCCGTTGGGTTCCCCCCGCCGCGCAAAAGCCTTCACCCTCATCGAAATCCTGGTGGTCATCGGCATCATCCTCGTCCTCATCGGCCTCTTTTTCGTCGGTGGAAAAGTCATCACTGGCCAAGCCAAGGAACGCGATACCAGAACAACGCTCGACATCTGTAAAACTCTTTTTGAGAACTACCGCACCGCCACGCATCTGACGCGACCACCCCCAGCCGGCTCCGGCGGAACAATGGCTATCACCACAGCCAATATCTCTGCCAACGGACCGGGGAATAGCATAACAACTTCGCGTTTCTGGACTGTCGGCCAAGAGGTCGCGCCGGGAACCTTATCAAATGATCCGAACGATTATAACACTCCGATGAAGGTCAGCGCGATGCCCCAGGCTTTGATCAATACAGCCTTGGTTATGTATGCCCTGAAATCGCTGCCGGAAAATGCGGCGATCCTCAACAATATTCCTGCGGGCAAAACCCTGAACGTCTCAATCGCCTTGCTATCAACTGGCAGGGGCGTCAGCAATATATTTACCGTTCCCCTTCTCCTCGATGGCTGGGGCAATCCGATCCTGTTCGTTCCAGGCGGCGGCCTAGGCCTCGCCACCGCCTCCGTCGTCGCGCCTGCCCTTCCTCCCACTGGCGTCGTCTGGATGGACACGACAACCTACGGGATCGTTACCAGCGCCGGAGTGGTTACCAATGTCTCAACAGCAACTCCTCCACTGGTCAGCTATGACGCGGCCAATCCACCCTCCGGCACAATGATGACCAACCAGCCTTTTTTTGTCTCCGCGGGACCCGACGGCAGCTTCAATAACTTCGTCAATTCCACCAATGCAGCCACAAACACTCAAACCCAGTCCGACGACAATATTTATTCCTTCAAATGATCAAAACTCGGCACGAGAAATGAGCAATCAGAATGACGTTCCGAAAGCCTACACAAATGACAAAGGACAAAGGACAAAGGACCAACATCTCTGGCTTCACCCTCATCGAGATGATCACCGTCCTGACGATCATCATCCTCGTGCTGGCCATCGCCATACCAGTCTGGAACGCCCTGATGGGCGGCACAAATGTAGCCGCGGCCCAGAATCAGATTTCAGCCTTGCTCGCCAACGCTCGCGCCGATGCCATCTACAACCGCCAAACCATCGGCGTCTGCTTCTTCATCGATCCAAAAACCCAGCAAACCGCGATGGCTGAAGTACAGGTGCAGACCGATGTATGTGGGTAATTCATATTCGCCGCTGTTCTAGCACCAAACTGTCTTTGACTCGTCAACCGGGACGTCTACGGTTACAACCAACTGGCCAACGGCCCAACTAGCGCTTGAATTGGTAAACAATCCAGACCCCAATAACCCCGGAAATTATTCTTTCTATCGCGACGTCGTGCTTCTTCCTGCGGGCGTGGGCATCGCACTGAACAACAACACCTATACCTATATTTCAGGAGGCCGGTCCAAATGGAACCTACTATTTGGCCTACGGCATTCCAAACGGTTTGCCGGCGATCGACCGCTATCGTCGGCTCGGCATGATCATGTTCGCTCCCGATGGAACGCTGACCAGCATTCCCTTCGGAATTCCGCTTTAAAGATTCTCTTACCCCGGCAATGGCAGCTTTGGCCCACCAGAATCCCGACAATCTCATCTGCCAACGGATCGGCATGGCTTACTCGGCGAGGAACGCAGATTGATATCGGCAGCAATTCATCAGCGCCGGACGCCCAGCAGCTATCCCTCTGATTCCTCCGTCGGCTTGGTCATTTTCGATCACGATGCATATCTAACCAGCATGCGTCATTGACCGTAAATGTCAGCAATACTCCCACACCAATCGGCAACGGCGCCGCGTTCACCGATTGGGACATGAACTATAGCCTTTACACGAATCCCAATTCTCCCACGACTCCAACCTACCAGCCTAATCAATTTACAGGCAACGCTTCAGGCCCAGGACAAATTCATCGAAGAAAACTGGATCGACCAAAACGGCACCGCATTACTCGTCAGCCCATTCAACGGCTCACTGATCAAGGCGAAATGATGAAGAGAGCATTTCCTATTGCCCATTGCCTATTCCTATTGAAGGGCGACATTCGCGACCCACAATCGCGATTCGCAATCAACAATCGGCAATCGGCAATGCGGCAATGGGCAATCGGCAATCGGCCTTCTACCTTCATCGAGGTCCTCTTCGCCGTGATCCTCCTCGGCATCGGCTTCATCATGATCGCCGCCGTCTTCCCCGTCGCCATCCAGCAAACCTCCGCCGTCTCCGACGAAACCCAGGGCACCGCCTCGCCCGCGACGCCATCAAAAAAATTCAGGCCGCCGCCGACTCAGAACATCGGCACTCCCCCCACCACGCCCGGCACCACCAATTCCATCTTTCAACCAACCTTGGTCGCGGCCAATCCCACAGTGGCTGCTTTCTCTCCGAATACTCATGCAAGCCCTCGGCTCCGACATTTCTTCACCGCCGATCGCCGCTTCGGCTGGGTCGGCTTCTACCGCCGCGATTCCGCCACCAGCCCCTTCGCCCAGGTCTTCATCATCGCCCTGCAAAATCCGAATTTCCCAAATTACATGACCAGATATGCTCCTGGAGAAACAACGGCCATCAACCCCGCGCCGCCAATTCTCCCCGTCGTCGCTCCGCCGATTCCGCCTTTTCTATATAATTACGCTACTCCTTCGGCATTTACGGCCCCAACCGCATTGCCCGCCGCTCCCACCGCTGGCGTTCAAGCATCCATCACCGCCAATTTCAGCTATGACGCCGAACGTCGAAAGTCACGACCGTACTCCAACCGGCTTCGGCGTCGGCACGTGTCCCAACGGCGCCACCGGCGCATTCGTCCTGGTCGGCAGCACAGGCGGCCTTGCCCCAGTACATGGTCGGCCGATTCTTCCGCCTTGGAGGCGTTCCCCCGACTACCTCCGCCGTCTCAGGGTCGCAAACCTTTTATCTCCAGCCAGGCTATGATATCACCGACGCCGACGTGCCCACCGGTTCACCGCAATCCTTACACCTTCACGGCAACGATCTTGCGTCATCGGCGCCGCTCCAACCGTTCAAGGCCCCACACGGCGAATTCACCGGCCCCTTCACCGGCCCCAACCAGGACATCGGCGTCGCGATCAGCCTTCATCCGCGTCAACACCACCAATAACTGAGAAAACAAATGCCCATCGCCCATTCCCAATTCCCAATTGAACAGCGCCAGCCAGGCGACGAGCGCGCATTTCCAATGGGCAATAGGCAATTGGAAATAGGCAATCGCCCCACCGCCTTCACCCTCGTCGAACTCATGATCTCCCTCGCCATGGTTCTCATCCTCATCCTCGGCATCAATTTCGTCTTCCGCAGCGCCACCGACGCCGTCGGCGCCGGCGAAGCCCTCAACAGCATCAACTACGACGCCCAGTCCACCCAGCCCGTCCTCTTCAACGACCTCCACAACGCCTCAAAAAATCCCCCCTGCTTCATCATCTCCAGCCAGTTCGTCACCCAGTTCATAAATGCAGACGACGCCAAAACCAGTTCCGATCCCGACCGTGATCCTCACCGACAACGCGGGCAACTACGTCGCAACAACGCCAACCCGGCAATCGCACCAACACTCCAATCGACATCATTTCCCCCGCGATCCTTGGCGCCCGCAATCACCGCAGCCGATCTCTTGAAATTCTTCGCCCACGGCAACTACCACCGCCGCTCCGGCAACGATGGAACCTACATCGGCTCCGAATCCTCCAACGACGCCTTCATCGAATTCGGCCACGCCGCACTCCCCACCAACGATCTCAGCGACTTCTACGGCCCCAGCAGTCTGCCCAACAACCGCTTCGGGTCTACATCAATGGATTACCCGCAACCGGCGTCCCGCGCATCGGCGCATACGCCTCCGATTGGGTCCTCGCCCGCCGAATCACCCTCCTGAAAGTCCCAATGCACAAACGCAGGCGGCTCTCAACCCATTACCAATCGGTCGATTATTATTACGCCGTCGATTCCACCATGCCGCCATCAATTGGCCGGCGCCGCCCCCAATGCGTTCGGCGTCAATATGTCTCCGCTCAGCTACGGCACTCCAGATCTCCAGCAAACCACCACTACACCAGCACCAACACAGAGACTCAATTCCAATCCTCCCGCTACGACATCGCGGGCGTCACGCCCGATCAATTCGATCGCATCATCGCCAACGCAATTTGGGCTGGCAGGCCGCGGGATATGCCAACACCGCCTCCCTCTGGTGGAATCCGCTGGTTTATTCTTTCCCGCTGACGCAATTGCCGGCTACCGCTCCTCAGTATTCGGACGATTACTTCGGCTCCTTACACGATTCCGTATTACACCGTGCCAATCCAGGTTCCCAATTCCTCTCCGTTGTATTCCACCCCGCCACGCCGGGCTTCAAAAGTTCCATGCCGACCCTCGCTGGCAAGCAAGTTGATCCCGGATTCTGGTACGCCCGCCCCCAGTGCAATCCTCTGATCCAAACCCCCGTCACCGCCGCCTCCCTCGCCGAGATGGCCCCCTATTTCCTTCAGCATTGCAGCCAGTTCGTCGTCGAATATGCCGGCGATTACATGCAGCAGGTTGCCCCCGGAACCACGGGACCGCCGGAACGGTCCCGGCGACATGACCGGCTCGGCCCCGACGGCCAGATCGATTTCTATCTCGACGCCAACGGCAACAAACACATCCGCTGGTACGGCATGCCGCGAAGCTCCACCGGCCCACCCCATCTCGATCAGGCAAACGGCAATCTCGTTCTCATCCGCGGCTACGATCACACGACTGACAGAGGCAAGGCCGCCAATTCACTGCCATCCGAGCGGTATCCTCAATTATTTCACCGATGTCATCCCTCTCCGTGACTACTACTCAATGTGGCTCGAGCTCGCAGCTCAACACCGACTTCTCTCTATTCCCCGCCCTGGGAAGTGGACGTGAATTTCGACGATGCCCACGATTACGGAGCCTATTACAACCAGACCACCAACTCCGTTAATTTTCCAATGGCCCCCAATGCTGGCGCCAACGACAACGTTTTCAACAATATCAATCTTCCCCCCCGCTACGTCGCGGCCTGGCACGACGACATGCCAGCCATGATCCGCATTCTCATCAAGGTGGACGACCCGAATAATAAGGTCAAGGACGGACCCTGGTACGAATATGTCTTTCGGCTGAAATAAAAATGAAAGCAACGTCATTCGTCATGAGTCATTCGTCATTAGAGCATGAAACCATGGCCTCTGGCCGTGTGACCCCTGTGTGGCTCTGCCGTTCCATAAAATTTTCCCCTCGCCCCATGTATTCATGGGGAGAGGGTCAGGGTGAGGGGCGTTTTTTTGAATGCCGAACGAGGGGCTTCCTGATACCCCCTATGGGTTGGAGTATTCATTTGCAAACACAAATGACCAATGACCAATGACCAGTGACAAATGACAAAACCAGAAACTCCCATGAACCAGCTCGCTCAAAAACTTCGCACTCGCCTCCGCCGCCGACAAGCCTCAGTCCTCATCATCGTCATCGTCCTCCTCCTCCTCCTCGCCATCCTCGGCGCAGCCTACATCTCCACCACCCGATCCAGCCGCGTAGCCTCCGCCCAAAACGTCCTCAGTTCCGACGTGGACTCCGCCCTCAACGGCATAGCCGAAGTCTGCCAGGGCGTCATCTCAGACGACCTGAACGACACCTTCGGCAACCTCCACGGCAACACCGCCTATGCCGGCAATACAACAATCGTGAATCGCAATAGTTATCAGGGACAAGCCGGCGCTGCGCCGAATGCGCCACCGATTCAGCCAAATGTTCCCGTTGCTCCCGGTGGCTACAACCCGGGCGACATCGTCAATGATTCAGCCGATCCATCTCTCTTCTATAGCGCCCTCAAGGCGGCGGTGTCATTGCATCTGGAGTTCCAGTTGCTCCATCGGCGAATCCCGCCACCGGTTGGCAGCTAATGAACGGACATTTGCCGATTACCGCCGAAGGCAGCGATCCCTGGCTGGCAACCAGAATTCCTGACCCGGGGGGCAATTTCGGTGCGCCGGTGTGGCTCAGTCTTACGCAATCGATTCAGGCCATCCCGCCGGCCGTTGTTGGAAACCCTCCCACTTTTTCACCGGCCTCAATTCTCGGAACGCCATTTGAAGATCCCACATATCCCGGCCGAAATGCCGGCGGCTCTGTAGACATTACGTTATTGCTCCCCACGCCACTGGTCGGCGGCATTCCAAGTAGCCCGAAACCCCTGTATCCAACTTATATCACGCTCGCCAACGGCTCCAACGTTCCGGCGTTGACGAATACTGCCCCGCCGGGCAACACTGCTGCGACCACATTCGCCGCCGGCGATGCTGATGGCGATGGGATCGCTGATTCCTTCCTCTTCCCTGTGCCCGGCTTGAGCCTCGACGGCCTAACCTGGTTCGCCGGCGTTCGCATCATCGACAACAATTCCGCGATCAATGTCAACACCGCCTGGAGCCGCGATCAGGATTTCATCTATTCTGGAAGCCCTGGAGTACCGACCGACACTCCTAATATCTGGTCTCTCTTCCAGACCAGCGTCGGATTGCAGGAGCTCGTCAATACCGGTGATCTCAACGGCGCTCTAACCAGTCCTACATGCCTGAATCTGAATGCCTATCGATTCAACAGCACGGCCGTCACCGCCAGCCAGAATCCTATCGACGAATCCGCTATCGGCGCCAATCGTCCGCCCCAGGCTTCTGATCGCGGCTTACCGATAAACGCCAGCGCCACGGCCCATCTACAGGATTACAACTTCATCAGTGAGGGCGAAGCCTTTTACCAGCAGTTCATTCGCCGGATGGCCAATCCCGGATACAACACATACACCGGCGGCACCCCGCCGACCGGATTGCGATACCAGGCGATTCCTCTCTCGGACGAAGCTGTTTTGGCTTATCACTTCGGCCTCCCAAATTCGAGCAGTTCTTCTCCACAATCTCTAATTGAGACGTTGCTGCCCGACTCGTTGTATTGGAAGACGCCCCCCGCTCCACCAACTTCGGGTGTCGCTTACAACTCTGTTCCCTACGATCCGGCTCAAACCAATACGGCCGGAGGTTGGTTCGCATCGAATTTCGCGTATCCCCCTCCCTCGGCAACTGACAGCCTCACGACGCTACCGATTCGCGATCTACTGGTAGTGCATAATCCAGTTTCCAATTACATCCAGCAGGTCTACAACAACAACCTCGTTACTAACGGCGGCGCTGGACCAACATCGGGCGATCCCATCCTGCCCAATTACATGCTGCCCTACAGCGCCGATGACGACCGCGAGTCCGACTAATCCCCATTTCAAGGGCGCGTGGAGCGATACCGCCACATACAATGTGAATGACATTGTCGTTTTTCCTGGTCCCAATCCCCCCGCGAGCGCTGTACCAGCTTCGGTTCCGACCACGCCTTATGCCGGACCAAGTTATACCTTTATCGTTGTGAATCCTGCTGGCCTTGCAGCGGGCCAACCACCGCCAGCGACATTCAATTCGACCAACGTCATGACCACACCGACGGCTGCCCAACTTCTCAATTGGCAGCTTCAGCCGTGGTCCACGAATCCCACTAAAGCCAACGTCAACACCGCCACGTTCCGCGAGTTGTTCCGCGCCTTCTGGTGCGTGATGGCAGGCAATCCATCGAATACTACGCCGTTTGGTTACACCGGCATCGATGCCTACAACATCTACGATCCCATCGCGCCGACCGCCAGCGCTCCGACGGTTGGAAATCCGCAGACTGTATTCCGCTCGCCGCTTCGCGATCCGATAGGTTCCGGTACGGCAAACGTGTCACTCCTCGATATACCCACAACCACGGGAGGAGCAACACCGGTGACATCCGTGACGAATACGAATGTCATGCTGCTTCGCGCCGCTCTCGGGGCAGTCAATGCGCTCGGTCTTAGGGATAACTCTCAGAACGTCATCAGCCGGACAATCGTTCTTCAGAATAAATCACAAATTGATGGCGGCACTCCCGCACCCACCCAGGCTCAGGTCCAACTTCAAGTGTATAGCAACGCTCCACAACCAGTTATCAGCGAAGTGTACGTGAACACATATATCGGTCCGGATTCTAACTTGCCGGCCTCTTCCAATCCTCAGGGGTATGTTGCAGTCGAATTATATAATCCCTACTCCGTGACGCTGACGCTGAAAAACTGGCAGCTAGGGCTGATCAACCGCAGTGCAGTGGGCACTCCAAATTTTCCGAACGTTTACCCCAATCTGGGATTCCAGACATTTCCAGCCAACGTGCCGTCGAGTACTCCAAGCGTTTCAGTCATTGGGCCAATGCAGGCACTCAATGATCCCACGCAGGATAGTCTTGTTGTGCCCCCTACTGGAACGATCATCATTCCAGCTCACGGTTATGCCCTTCTGGAAAACTACAATGTGAACGGTATTAATCCACTACCGGGTGATGCCCAGTGTCGCCCCGCCAACGCGGCGCATGGGCCAGTAGCCACCCCACCGGCTACTCCGGGAAGCTTCTGGCTGACAGCTAGTGGAACTGCCGTACAACAAGGCATTTGGTATGGCCCGACCGGGCAAGGGGTAGGAGCCGTGCTCCCGAATACCTGCGACGTTTATGTTCCCAATCTACAGCTCGTCATTAATGGAACGACAGGAATTGCTGGTGCTTCCAGCGGTGGCGAACTTGTACTTTTGCGGCCCCGCCGCGCCGATGGAACCTATACCGCTTCCACTGATCCTCAAAATACCTTCAATGAAGGAACAATCGCTAACCCAAACCTGTATGATCTTGTCCCTGTCGATTCTTATGATTTCACCGGCCTGACAGTTGGAACCTCGGCTACCGGCAGCGCCTGGAGCTACATACGTATAAAAGGGGCTGTCGCTGCGACATGGTTCAAGCAAATCTTTCCGGGCTTCTATGCCGTAAATAGTGCTACTCCTACTGCGCCACGAGAGGCGGCCGCGCCAACCCCGACAGCCGGAACGGATTCCGAAATAGCTGCCGGAGGATTGGCAACATGGCTGAACACTGCGGCTACTCCGTCTTTCGGATTTGACTCTCTGACGGGAAGCTATCAGAACAACTTTCCACCCGTTCAGATTTATAACGCTACGTTGGGAAATGCCGCCGGTGACTGGATGCACTTTCCAAATGCTGTTGTCTCACCTCAACACCCGGCAAGCACACTTGCTCCGGGTCAAACTTATCTTCACCCTCTTGGCGGCTTTGCGCGCAATGGAGATATGTTAGATATTCCGTTTGTTCGCGCGTATCGAATTCGTATCGATGGAGGTCCTCTGGACCAGGTGAATACCCAACTCATCACGCCCCCTTCAACTCCGCCATATTTCCTCGAATTAAATTCTCTTCCCAAGGATTGTTCACTTGCCGCTGTCATAACCGGCAATGCTGCAATCGATGCCTTGTTGGAACCCGCTCAGAATATTGGAAGATTCGTCCCCATGTCTGCGTCGTCCGTCTACGCGAATGCGATTCAAACGAAAACGCCTCCAGCGGGAACAAGTTTTCCCTTGTCAGACTATTACTCCTGGACAAAAAACCTTTTTAATTACCTGACTGTGCAGTCCAGCAGCGACACTTACCTGCCGAACATTGATCCAAACATTGCCCTGAGTAGCCCCCCCACAGCACCAACATTCGCCTATCCGCCGCAAAACGGGGCAACTCCCATACCTCCAACGCCTACGCTGACGGCCAATCCCATAGCCACCGACCAAACGGCTCAAGACAACGTCGGAGTTGAGGGACTCATCAACATCAACACGGCTTCATGGAAAGTTCTCAGCATGCTCCCGCTCGTGCCGAATAGTCCTCTGAAGACGCAGCAATTGGCTCAGGCCATCGTTCAATATCGAGTCGCCAACGGGCCATTTACATCGATCTTTGATTTGAATCAGGTTCCGCAGTTCCAAAGTGCTGAGGGAACGATCAGCGTCACCGGCCCAACTTCCGCAACCGGTTTGATCAGCCCCGCCGATCCCGCGTTTGAAACAACGACTGCTGCCAATGCAACACCTCCCCTCGGAACGCAGGAGGATTACCAGGGTGATTGCCTCGAACTCACCCGAATCAGCAATCTAATCACCACCCGATCCGACACATTCACCATCTACGTCGTACTCCAGGGCTGGCAAAACGTCGGCACAGCCCAAGCCCAGCCCATGGTCACCCGGCGTTTCGCCTACATCGTCGATCGCAGCGCCGTCAACGCCGATCCCACCACCCGTTTCCTAAAAACCCTCACCGTCCCCAACGACTGATCCAGCGAACGATAAGGGATCACTGCGCGCTCTGAGCTTCTAGAGCGGTTCAACCTTTCCTGTAGCGTCTGCGTCGTCGCCATTTGCGGCTCAGGCTAGGCGTGACGACGAAGCGACCCTAATAGACGGGTCGTTGAGGAGGAACAACGACGCATGAGCCGAAAATGGCGGCGACCCGAAGGGTAGCATTCCAGCGGAATGCTGCGCAGGCACTACAGGAAAAGTTGAACCGCTCTCTAACGAGACATTTTGAGACAAAGTAAGACATCCAGTTCTTCTCCGCGTTCTCTCGTAGAGCCTGAGCCAAGTCGAAGGCCGCGTGAAAAATCCCAATTGACCCGCGGGACAAAACACACACGAAACTTTCACTATCTGACAAATTACTTGCCGGCGTGCCGTGAGCTTATCGAACGGCCCTGAGCGGAGTCGAACGGTCGTCGTGGAAAATTCGCGCAAAAACGCGTATTGTAAATAGTGTCCACTAACCAAAACCGCGAAAAGCGCCCGGAACTGTCCGATTCTGTCCGATTCCGTAAATCCCAAATTCGCCTTCCTCCCCATCCCCGGATATAACCCGCTCCATGCGGCGACTCTTTCTTCGCGATTGTGCGGCCGGCGACGTGGTCGAGGACGTTTATATCATCGCCAACAAGCAATTGGCCGCCACCGCCTCCGGCAAATACTACATCAAGGCCTTCTGCTCCGATCGCTCCGCTCAGATGACCGTCCGCATCTGGAACGCAACCCGTGAAATGTTCGCCGCCATGCCCGACGGCGGATTGCTTCGAATCCGCGGCCGCGTCGAAAATTACCAGAACAATCTCCAGCTCATCATCGAGCAGATGTGGCCCGCCAAGGAAGGAACCTTCGACTCCGCCGACCTCATGCCCCACACCGAACGCGATGTCGATGAGATGTGCAAGCGGCTCTTCGAGATTTGCGATTCCCTTCGCAATCGGCATCTCAAAGCCCTCGTCCACGCCTATCTCGACGACGAAGAGCTCATGAATAATTTCCTGCGAGCCCCGGCCGCGATGAATTTCCATCACGCCTTCGTCGGCGGCTTGCTCGAGCACACGCTCAACGCCATGGAAGTCGCCGACGCCGTCTGCAAGTTCTATCCAAAGCTCAATCGCGATCTGGTGGTAGCCGGCATTTTCCTCCACGACCTCGCCAAAACCTGGGAACTCAGCTACGAAAACGCATTCTCATACACCGACGGCGGCCAACTCGTCGGCCACATCGTCAAAGGCGCGATCTGGGTCGAAGCAAAAGCCCAGGCGCGGAGAAAATATTGGGCGAGCCGATCCCCCGCCCGCTGATCGACGTGATTCAGCACATCATTCTGAGCCATCACGGCGAGCCGGAGTTCGGCGCAGCAAGAGTTCCCTCCACGCCCGAAGCGATCGCCGTTCACGTCATCGAAAATCTCGACGCCAAACTGATGATGGCATTGCAAATCACCCGCGGCGACAACGCCGCCGAATCAAACTGGACCGAATACCAAAAAGCATTCAACGGCAGACTCTATCGCCCCGACACCGCCCCCAGCGACGAACCCACAAACGGACAGACAGTCCCCGCAAGCCAAAGCAAGTGAATCTGGAGAACGCCCCAGCGAAATTTCCCCGCCGCATCCTCAAATGCCGCACCCAATCGTGCCGCAAACCGCTCCGCAGACCGCAAAATCGTCTGATAATCGAGAGCCAAAGCCAGCCGCGCCGCCTGGAAAGATGGCCATCAATAATCCGCTATTTGAGAGTTCCCCCACCCGCAAGCGATAAAGCGACCTGTAAGGCTCTATATCCGAAAACCACTTTTTCCCTTGAACTTTTGATGATTGGAATGTTATCCTTCCGCTCGCGTTTCTGGAATTGTATTCATCATCTGTACACACATTTGGAGCATCGGCTATGAAATTGAGGAATTGCCTTGCCATCTTAGTTGCGTCCATCCTGATCAGCGTTGGTGTCCATGCCATTGCCGACGATGCGACGACGAATCCATCGGACGAATCGCATGTGCCGCGTACGCGTATCGGCTCGCCCTTCAACAAGCTCCAGGATCTCACCGATGATCAAAAAACCAAGATCAAAGAAATTCGCGAAGAAGCCCTCCAGCAGGAAAAGCAGATCCGCCAGAAGGAACTGGATGACATCACCGCCCTGCTCACGGACGACCAGAAAAAAGAATTGAGCGACCTGGAAGCAAAGGACGCGGTGGAGAAGAAGGCCAGCGAGGCCGAACGCCGCGCCAAGACCGAAGAAGAAAAAGCGGCTGAGCTCAAGCAGCAAGCCGAAGGATTGGGCGGCGCCACCACCCAGCCCGCGGGTCAGTAAAATCAGCCAATCAAAAAGGCCTGCCGGGTTCACCTCGGCAGGCCTTTTTTATTTCAAAGCGACAATTCGATCAGAGCGCCGCATCAAGTGCGTCGCGAAAATCCTTCTCTCCGCGCAGGCCCACAAACTTCTGCGCAACCTGTCCACCCTTGAAAAGAATGACAGTTGGAATCGCGCTGATGCCAAACTTGCTGGCGGTCGCGTGATTGGAATCGGTATCCAGTTTCCCAACCTTCACCCGGTCAGTGTAATCGCCCGCAAGCTTCTCAATCGTCGGCGCAAGCCGCCGGCAGGGCTGGCACCATTCCGCCCAGAAATCCACCAGCACCGGCTTGTCCGATTTAAGGACTTCCTGATCAAAATTCGCATCCGTGATCTGCATAACGCCATTAGCGGCCATATAAACTCCTGATATTAGTACTCTTGCATAATAGAAGTGCCCCCGGCGAGAGTCAACGCGGGCCGTGATGGCGATTCATCATCGGCTGGAATACATGAATGCCTGAATTTACCGCATATCCGCGTTCTTCACCGCCAGCATATTCAGAACGCCAAGCCCGAGGCAGACAAACGCCAGCACGCAGAACATGATCGGCACCCACCCGGGAAACAAATCAGACAGCGCATTATCCTCACCGCCAAACAGCAGCAAAACACCCGCCCCGGCCAGGATCACACCGCCGGTCAGAAGAATCGGAATGATCGTCCGCCGCATGCGAAGTGGATCAACACCACTTTTGCGAAAGTGCGTTCGCCCCATCGGCGCGCCAGCCACCGAGGGTGCCGCTTGAGTTGCCTTACCACTCGCCGGCCTGCTCTCGCTCCACTGAGCTGTCGACAGCGCCTCGGCAATCTCCTGCGTCGCGGAAATTTCGGCAGCGCTCAGCGCCGACGACAAAATCGCACCGGGTCCGATATTGTTCGCCGACTCCGGCGGCGACAACCGGCCGCAATCGCGGCACCGGCGCGGAAGAAGCTTTGGGCGTTAAGTGCGGCAAGCCAACCGACGGCGGACGAACAGAATTCAACAGCGGCATGGGTGAAAGTGCCCCTGCCGGCTGCACATCGGGCGGACTCTGCGATGTTGGAGAATCTGGGCGAATCCTGGCGGGTGGGGAATTGGCGTCGCTCTTCGTCTTTTCGGACGACGCGAACGCGGGATCATTCTGGTCCGGCTCCATCATGCGAACCAATATTGCGCTGTCGCCAAATCAATCAACCTTACCAGTAACGCCAGGCGTAAGATTATAGTAACCATGATGTCGGGGCCAAGGGACCAGTCCGTTAGAAGTCCCGCGGTTGCCGGAATGTTTTATCCAGCCGACGCGGCGGCATGCCGTCGCGCGGCGACACAGTTGCTCGAGTCCGCTCGCCCAGCGATCGCGCAGATGTCATCCCAGTTCGGTAGCAAACCAGGAATCGGCGCAGTCGTCCCGCACGCGGGATGGATCTGCAGCGGAGCCGTCGCCGCCGAATCGATTGTCTCGCTGGCCGCGCAGCGCCCCGCCGTTGATCTGGTGGTCGTTTTCGGCGCGATTCACACGCCGATCCCGATCGATCGCGGCGTTCTTGATTCACACGCCCGCTGGGCCGTTCCCGGCGGCGAATCAAACGTAACCGCACTGCGGCAGGAACTTTCTGCGGGCCGGCGCAGTTCGTCACCGACGATCGCTTCCACCTGCGCGAACATGCGGTGGAAGTGGAATTGCCCCTGATCCAGGCAGCATGGCCGCAGGCGCAAGATTCTTCCGATCGAGGTTCCTCCCGATCCATCGGCGGTGGAACTCGGACCGATCGGTCGCCCGCTTCGTCGCGGTCCTCTGGATTGTCAGCAATTTATCTAGCCAGCAGCGACCTGACGCACTATGGACCCAACTACCGTTTCGTCCCGGCAGGCGTCGGCCAGGCCGCTATGGAATGGGCAATGGAAAATGATCGTCGGATGTTGCGGATTGTAACGGATATGACGCCAGAAAAAATCGTTCCCGAGGTGCGAACTCGCAACAATGCCTGCGGCGCGGTGCGATTGCCGCTATGATGGCCGCCTGTCTGGAACAGGGAGCGAGCAAGGCGTTGGTGCTGCGACAGACAAGCAGTTACCAGACCCTTGCCGCCGTCGCACCGCAGACGCCGGACAACGCCGTCGGTTATGCCGCCGTATGGGTCGGATAACAATCGGCTTGGGAGAACAAAAACTCCCATCATGCGGTGTAAATGCAACTGCTGGTTCTGACGTCGCCTTTTCGCGTCGTCAAAAGGGTGCAAACGTTGCGTCCCCGCGACAAGCGGAAAAGCTGGCTCGGCACGGAATTGACCGACAGTTGCGGATTACGGGACAAATGCCGTCGCGTTGATGGCTTTCAGATGGATCGATACTCGTGCACGGATGTGGAATGACCTTTGCTCATCCTCCCTTTATCGTGGGAGACACATGACATGAACGAGAACGAATTTCAATCGAAACTGGCCGAACTAATGGGCGAAATCAGCACGCTCCCTCAAAGCGAGCGGCAGAAGCTTGAAAAGCTCGCTGACGAAACACGTGCCCGCCACGAGCGGCTTCGCCAGACCGTCAGCAGCCTTCAGGAAAGTCTCGATTACCTGCGGCTCAGCATTAAATATCTGGTCTTCGATCTTGAAGCCACGCGTCGTGAAAATTCCTATCTGCGAAAGATGCTGGAAGAAACCACGGGCGGCGGCTCAGCCGACTAAAACTCCCAAAGGCGCATGCGCCTACCCCGGCCTCTCGCCAGAAGGGCCGGGATTGCGAAACTCTGAAGCAGGCCATGCGTGCGGCCTGCTTCACACGCGTTCAGGCATCCCCATATTTTTCAATCGATCCGCGAAAAGCATAAGATGGTCCCCATGAATCCGGACGCCGCCATCGAAAAACATGTCCCGCACACGGCCGAACTGCGGCATCAGCTTCATCGCATCCCCGAACTCGCCTTTGAGGAATTCAAAACCGCCGCGAACATTCGAGCCGAATTGGATCGCCTTGGTATTTCCCACATCGACGGCGTCAGCGATGCCCCGACAGCAACGATCGGCGTCATCGGCGACCCGTCCAAACCCTGCATTGCCCTCCGGGCGGATATCGATGCCCTTCCAATCCAGGAACAAACCGGCGTCGCCTATGCCAGCACCCATCCAGGACGAATGCACGCCTGCGGCCATGACGGGCACATGGCAATTCTGCTCGGCACAGCGGCCATCCTGAACGAAATCAAAAGCCAACTCCCCGTCTGCGTGAAACTGATATTCCAACCCGCCGAGGAAGAAGGCGGCGGCGCCGAACGGCTGGTACACGCCGGCGTCCTTGATGGACGAATCGGCCCTCAAGTAAAAGCGATCTTTGGATTGCATGGCTGGCCCGGAATGCCCGTCGGCTGCATCGCGACAAAACCCGGCCCGCTGCTGGCCGCCACCGACATTTTCAAAGCCACCATCATCGGCAAAGGATGTCACGGCGGCCTATCCCGCATCTGGGCGCCGATCCAATCGTCGCTGCATGCGAGGCAGTTCTGAATCTCCAGCAGATCGTTAGCCGCGATCTCGATCCGACCGAACCGGCTGTCATCACGGTCGGCACCATCCGCAGCGGAACGGCAACGAACATCATTCCCGATCAGGCAACAATTGAAGGAACCGCGCGCACACTAAGTGAATCCTCCCGGCGAGCGGGTCAAGTCAGCCATTTTCCGCCGAATCACAGGCATCGCCGCCGCCGGCGGATGCACCGCCAATATCGATTGGCTCCCAGGTTATCCCGCGACGATCAATGATCCGGAGATGGCCGACTATGTTGCGAAGATCGCCCGGCAAGAACTCGGGCCAGACCGCTATTTCCCCGTCGGCCGCCCTTCAATGGGCGGCGAAGATTTCGCCTATTACCTCCAGAAGACTCCAGGATGTTTTTTTCTCTTAGGCGTAGAGCCGCCGGACGTGAAGGGGCATCCTCCGTTGCACAACGATCGGTACGATTTCACCGACGCGGCAATTGCCGTCGGAATGCAAATGTTCGTGGGCCTGGTGCGAAACTTCCAGATTTAACGGGCCATCAACCCATCTGAATCAGCGGCGAGAAATTAACCTGAAACGACAGTTGCTCCAGTTGAACCGCAAGATCAACCGCATTCAGCGCAATATCACGCGGCACGTTCAACGAAACCGGTGCAAAATTCAGTAGCCCGCGAATTCCCGCCTGAACACATCGATCTGCCAGTTCCTGAGCCGCATCAGCCGGCACCGCCAGGATCGCCACGCGAATCCCCATCTTTTCAACCGTGGATTTCAATTCCGAAAGTGGCTGGATGACGAAAAACCGTTTAGGTTTGGAAGCATCGGTTCCTTCTGGCGATGAAAACGGCCCCTGCCGCTTGCCAATTTTCGCCGCGTCGGAATCGAACACCGCGACAAGCCGAAAACCCTTGGCGTCAAATCCATTGTAAGCCATCAGCGCCCGGCCAAGATTGCCGGCCCCGACCAGCAGCACATTCCAGATTTTATCCGTCCCAAGAATCCGCCGAACCTGTCCGATCAGATCATCAACGCGATACCCAATTCCAGGATGACCAAACTGGCCAAAATACGCGAGGTCTTTGCGAACCTGTGCATCGGTCAGGTGCAGGCTTTCGCCAAGTTGCTTGCTCGAAACAGTCCGGCGGTCCTTCCGTTTGAAGCTTTCCAATTGGCGCAGATAAAGACTCAGTCGCCGGACGGCTGGATTGGGAATCGGATCGGTTCGATCCATGCTACTCCACGGGAACAAAAGATCGTTCGCAATCGGATTATTCCGGCGGAATGAAATCCGTCAAGTCGGGTCTAGCTATATCTTTAAGGACAGCTCTATATCTGCGGTTTCAGTTCAGAGTATTATCAACGAATGCCCGCTGATGATCCTGCTTCACAATTGCTGCAACAGGCCGCCGAACAATTGACGTCAAAGCAACCGCTAAATGCGATCGAGATTTGCCGGCAGGCGATCGCGCGATTTCCCGACGACTCAAAGATTCGTTATGTGCTGGCAATTGCCCTGAAAGATGCGAAGAAACCCAGCGAGGCGATTGACGCTTACGCCGAAGCCGTCCGTCTCAACCCCGATTTTTTCGAGGCATACAACAATCTCGGCGCCCTTCTGATCGAACAACGCCGATTTGATGAAGCGATCAATGCACTCACTCAGGCGATTCGATTGCGTCCGAACCTCGCGCAACTCCATGCCAATTTGAGCAACGCCCTCCGCGATAGCTGGCGACTGGAAGAGGCCAAAGCAGCCGCAAAAAAAGCCCTGGAACTGAACCCCGATCTGCCGGAAGCACATGCCAGCCTAGGCGCGGCATCCCTGATGCTCGGCCAATTCGACGAAGCGATCCACGCTTGTCGCAACGCGATCCAGCGTAAACCAACCCTCCCCGCAGCCCATTTGAATTTGGCGCTCGCCGAACTGGTCACAGGCAACCTGGAGCGCGCATGGCCCGAATATGAATGGTGGATGCGATGCCCGGAAGTTGTGCCGCGGCTCCCCGCTTCCGTGCCGCTCTGGGATGGATCGCGAATCGACGGAAAAACAATCCTCTTATTCAGCGATCAGGGATTCGGCGACGCAATCCAATTCATCCGCTATGCTCCGATGGTGGCCGGGCTCGGCGCGGGCTGATCGTGGAATGCCCCGCCCCTCTTTTGCGGCTCTTTCAGGGATTCCAAGGCGTGGATCAGATTGTAGCAACGGAATCGCCGCTGCCCAACTGCGATTTCCAATGTGCGTCGCGATGTTGCCGGCACTATTTAAGACCACGCTGCAGTCAATTCCCGGTCCGATTCCATATCTCGCCGCCGACAAAACAACGATCGAATCCTGGCGAAAACGAATCGAACCATCAAAAGGCATCTTACAAGTTGGCGTGGCCTGGGCCGGCCGGCCGGAAAACCGCAATGATCGCAATCGCTCCATCCACCTGGAAAACTTTTCACCGCTGGCAAATATGAGGGGCGTTCGATTTCACAGCCTTCAGATGAAACGAGAAACGAATTCTCCATTCGCTCTCTCGGACTGGTCCGAATCACTAAAAGATTTTGCCGAGACGGCCGGCCTTGATTGCGAATCTAGATCTGATCATCTGCGTGGACACAGCCGTTGCCCATCTGGCCGGTGCAATGGGTAAGCCAGTCTGGGTCCTCTTGCCGTTTCCGCCCGATTGGCGATGGATGCTCGATCGAACCGACAGCCCCTGGTATCCATCGATGCGGCTCTTCCGGCAGAAAACGCCTGGGGATTGGGGACCGGTCATTCAAAGAGTTGCCGAGGAGTTGGCCGGGGCGGCGGCAATGGGCTTGGGCAACAACATCAGATAGCCGGTGTTTTTCAGGATTCGATGAGCCTGATGCGTTTCCTCGAACGTCGAATATAAAAAGCGGGAATCGAATTTTCCGAGTTTTTCCAGGCCGAGATCACTCAGGTTGCCCTCTTCAAAGTTGTCCTTCTCATAAATGCGCAGATCATCGATCAGAATGACATCGCGTTTACCGGGGCGAAGCTGTTTGATCAGTGTCAATTCCTGTTCCAGCGGAAGGCGAACGTCCGCGTCACTTTCGCTCGCATAGGTTTGAAGCTGATGATGCGCCGGGGAAATGAGCATCGAGCCAGAAAATAATATTGCCGGGAACCTGCGGCAGCACCTGCCGCATGATGTCCACGCTACGGCCGGCGAATAACTGAACCCGCCGATCGCAAAGAAATGGCGCTTTTAGCCGCTCGATCTCACTGGCGACGATATCAACAGAGAAAATCTTCCGAAACGGAAATATCCGCGCGAACTGTACACCAAATCCGAATCCTGTCCCCGTCTCAAAAAACGTATCCGCGCTATACGTCTTCATGAATTCGCCGAGATTAAAGATGAACAACTCGCCCATTGAAATTATTTTCGCAAAGTCGTTGAATGACCTCCAGAGAATCATTTCACGGGCGACATCGGTTCCGGCAATTCCGGGCCGCACCATGGTCCCGCCTGCCGCATCATCGCCTGCATCGCCGATACTGCCGGAGGCGGATAGCGTTTCAAATCTACCGCATAGATCAGATGAAAAAGCGCCAATGGCGGCACGTTCACCTTGCTCGGCCGCGACGATCGAGCGACCAATTCCACCGTTCCCAGCGATTGCAGCGGCTGCAAGTCGGCCACTTGCCCCACCACAAATACCTCCGGCGCATGAATATGATCGCTGCGCAAGAAGCTGAGATTATGCAGCAGCAGCGCATCTCCGCGCAGGTAAAACTGAACACGAAAGAAATCAAGCGGCCCTATGGCGGCGTTGATGGCCAGTAACTTATCGCGCGGAACAGCGGCCTCCACATCCTGTCGCAGAAACTGCGTGTCAGCCACCGTATCGTCGCGAAGATGCGTCTGCTTCCAGCTGTAAAGGCCGCCAACGCCGATCAAAATCGCCGCAAGCATCCAGCGGCCGCGTTTTGCCCACATGCCGTAATAGAACATCCAGACGCAGGCGTTCCACAAAACGATCAGCAAGGCCGCCGATTGAATCTGCGCGGACATGCTATGGCTCGGAGACAAAAGCCGCAGCCACGCCAGCACCAAAATTCCCGCCGTCGCCGGCAAGCCGAAAAGGATCAATCCAAACGTTGGTCGTCGAGTCCGCGCTGCCCCTCTAAATAGATATTCAGCAATCGGCCGTACACCCAGCGCCGCAAGAATCGCCCACGGCGCCAGACTCGGCACGAGATAATGGTGATGTTTCCGATGCGGCACCGAAAGTACAAAAATCGGCACGATCGCCCAGCACCACAAGAATTGCAGTACCCGATCGCGCCGGCCCCACGCCGCCCGGGCAGTGATGAACAATCCAACAATAGCCGCCGGCATCCATGGAAGCCCCACGCCCAAAAGCGTCGGCGGGTAATACCACCACGCCTCATCAAACTCTTTGGTTTCCGAAAAATCGTACCGAAGATTCGCCAGATACCCCCCCTGGCCGGGATATCGCCAGGCAACGTAAGCGTGCCAGCCAAGCGCGACAACAGCCGCGATCAGGATGCCCCAAACCCACAAATATCGCCGCAATCGCCGCCACTCAATCGGAGGAATCAGAAAAAAAACAGCCAGCGGCCCAACAACCACCGCCGCACCGACAACCGGCCCTTTGGCCAAGTTCGTCAGGCCAAGCAAGATAAAGAACGCCAACACGGTGAATGGCCGCCAAGAGAAAAAACCCAACCTCGAATCCGCAACAGTCGGATCAGTGAAGAATTCAATCCGAACGAATAGCGAAACAGCAGCGACAACCAGCAGCGCGAGAAAAATGTCATCCTCGGATAACGTGGAGTACGTGTAGAATTCAAACATCGTCGCCAGCGCCAGCGCTGAAACGACGCCAACGCCCCGCCCGAACCATCGCGCCGCCATCCACCCCACCATGAGAACGATCAACAGCCCCGCCAGCGCAGGCGCGATCCGCGCCGACCATTCGGTGTCGCAGTTCTGTCCGGTCACGGCAGCAACAGCAATCATGCACCAATGCGGAAACGGCGGCCGCTCCAGCCACGGCCGCGAGCCGTTCATCGGGATCAGCCAATCATGCTGCGACATCATCTCGCGCGAGCATTCCGGCAGCCGCGCTTCATGCAGTGTCATCGACCGCCCGCTGATGGCGACATATCCAAACAGCGCCGCACAGAACGTCGTAAGCAGAAAATAATCCACCCATCGCAATTTGTGCGGCCCGGATGATGGCATGACAACAATGAATGGCTCGGCGGGACTCTCTTGATTATCGGGACTCAAAACCGTTCCATTCTGGATGTCTGATTCACGGAACCATTCATGGCCGTAATATGTTCAACACCCGGTTGCTATTAAACCCGATAATCCTTTCCGGACAAACCCATGGGCTTCGCACCTCACACCGTCACGTTCCTCTCCCGAGCCGTATGGATCGTTGCGCTTCTAACCCTCGCTGCCTGGGTGATCGATTGTGGAGTGATTTTCTATTCCAATTCCACAGGCGGAAAGCCCGTAGAGTTAATCGGCCAGCTTTTCCCACCTCTGCCGCTCTATGCGCTGCCGGGTGTGATCCTTCTCATGTGCGCCAAATCAGTCGAAAGGGGCAAGCACATGGCTGCGGGGATTATTTTTATCATCAGCATTCTCTCGCTCTTCAAACTGGTCCTTCTCGTCTCCCCGCTCCAAGGCCCTTATTTCGATGTGCCGCTTTATCTCGAGTTGCCCGTTCGCATCTCGGCCGCCTTATTGAGCGTGGCATGTGCCTACTCCTGGTCGGATTTGGCGGACATGAAGCGCACACGAAACGTCCCGTCGCCGCGCAATTACGATCCTCGGCCGGCGCGTCAAAACCTTTTCCGCCAAGAACTACGCCAACGCCGCCCCAGAAACTTCCCCGCCCCCGCTCGAAACGCGATGATCCCCCCTCTTCGCAAACACCCTGGTTCTGAATATCTTTCCATACCCCCCCATTCAGCCTAAATTTGATGATCGCGCAGTCGTCTGTATACTCGCCCAACGGAAGGACACGTTGCCGCAAGAACTCTCGAACATTGCTCTGGTCGTGGGCGGCAGCCGGGGGATTGGGAGGGCTACCGCATTGCGGCTCGCCCGCTCAGGCTGCGACATCTGGCTCACCTATCGCAGTAACCACGAGCAGGCCCAAATCACCCAGCGCGAAATCCAACAACTCGGCCGGCAATGCGAATTGCTCTGCTTCGACGTTAGCGATCACGACGCCACCGAAAAAGCCTTGCGCGATCGCGCCGAGCAGACTGCTCCCTCGATTATCGTTTACAACGCCGGAATCACCCGAGATAACCTGCTCGTCTGGATGAAGCCGGACGAATGGAGCGCCGTCATCCGCACCGATCTCGACGGCTTTTACAACGTCATGAATTCCGTTCTCTTTTCCATGCTTCGGGCCCGGCGCGGCCGCATCGTCGCTGTCGCCTCGATCTCCGGACAGGTCGGCCAGGCTGGTCAGGTCAACTACTCCGCTGCCAAGGCCGGACTGATAGGCGCGTGCAAAGCCCTCGCCCGCGAGATCGGCAAAAGAAATATCCTGGTGAACGTCGTCGCCCCCGGCCTCATCGAAACAGATCTCACTTCAGGCTTGCCAAAGGAGCAGATACTCCCGATGATTCCCCTCGGACGCATCGGCCAGCCGGATGATGTCGCTTCGGTCATCGAATTTCTCTGCCGGGAATCGTCCATGTACATCCACGGACAGGTGATCGGAATCAACGGCGGCCTTTCAACCTGACACGCATGAAATCATACGACAGCATCGTCGTCGGAAGCGGAATCGCCGGGCTCACCACCGCGCGAATCCTCGCCCAGCATGGGAAAAAAGTCCTGCTGCTCGAAAAGGCGTCAATCCTCGGCGGCTCCCTCGCCCGGTTTCGAGTCGAGGGAATTCCATACGATGTCGGATTCCATTTCACCGGCGGCTTCAACGACGAAGGCACCGGCGTTCTCGACACCATCCTCTCCCTGCTCGGCGTCCGCGAGCGGATTCACCCCATCTATTTTCCCCGCGAAGCCAACCATCGTATGATTTTCCCCAAGAGCGGGTTTGAATACATCGTCCCCTGCGGCACCGAAATCGTGCGTGCGCAGCTCAAGCGGGATTTCCCTCACGATGCCGCCGGCATCGACCGGTATTTCACGCGCTTCATGGAAGTGATCGAGAATACGCCGACGCTGGAGGTCTCGGGCTTCGATGAATTCCCCGCCCCGCTTGAAGCCGACCGCGTGACCCTGCAGTCCGTGATGGATGAATGCATTTCCGATCCGATCGTTCAAACAGTTCTCGCCGGGCTCTGTATGTGTTACGGCACGCCCCCCAACGAGGCATCCTTCTCAACCCATTGCCGCGCATGTTATGGAATGCAGGAATCACTCGCTCGCGTCGAGGACGGCGGCGACGCGTTTGTGGACGCACTCGTCGATGTCCTGCGAAATGATCGGGTTGATATCCGAACGCGCTGCACGATCGCGAAATGCGAAGACGTGAAGCAGCGGAAAGTCGGAAGATTTATCCTATCCGACGGCTCGGAGGTCAGCGCCGATACATGCGTCTTTACCATTCACCCGCACAGTATTCTTTCAGTGCTGCCGGAGGAAAACACGTCCAAGGCCTTCCGCGAGCGCGTGCAGGACTTTGAGGCCACCAACGGCTTTTTCACCCTTTACGCGACAGTCGATGAGATGAAAGAAAAAGGCCCGGCCACGCTCGCTTCGATCTTGCCGGATACCGATCTCAATAAGATGCTGACTTGCCATTCCCCCGAGCCGGTGGACGGCCCGATGATGGTCCTGCGAAGCCCCGAAACCGGATCCGACGGGCCGGTGAATACGGTGACAGCCCTCGAGGTAGCCTTTCCCCAGACCATCGAACAATGGGCGCCAAGCAAATTGAAACGCCGCGCCGGAATATTATGAGTATAAACGTGTGCGAACGGAATCGCTGGTAAGCCGGATGAAGCAGTTCATTCCGGAATGCCGCGATATGCGGGTGATCGATTCGGCATCGACGCTGACCTACCGCGATTATCTCCACAATCCCGATGGCAGCGCCTACGGAATTCGCCAGAAGATGGGACAGTTCAATCTCTTTGGGCGGCTGCCACTGGCGAACATCTACGCCGCCGGCCAGAGCGCCATATTGCCCGGCGTTCTCGGGGCGATGACCTCCTCATTTTTCGTCTGCCGCCGTATTCTGGGCCCTGAAGTCTTCCGCGAATATCTTTCTGGCAAAACATGCCTCTCAAGCGCGCGGTCATAACCGGTTGCGGCGCGATCACCCCCATCGGCTATTCGGTGGAGGAGATGATGCGCAGCCTCGACGCCGGCATCTGCGCCATGCGCACCATGCCGCCGGAATGGAATCGCTACGGCCAATTACGCTGCCAGGTGGGCGCTCCAGTCGAGCTTCGCGATCCCAAGGCCATCCCCCGCACCCTGCGCCGCACTATGAGCCCCATGAGCATTTTCGCCGTCCAGGCGACCTTGCAGGCGCTGAAGCAGGCATCCATTGATCCCGCGTCCGTCACGGCAAGCCCTCGCATCGGATGCATCATGGGCTCCACCACCGGCAGCCCGATCGCCATCACGCAGACCTACGAAACACTCCTGTCCGGCAACGAATACGAAATGCTCGGCGCATCCGAATTTTTCCGCTGCGTGTCGCACACTGTCGCCCTGAATGTCGCGCAATATCTCGGCGTCAAAGGCGTGGTGTCCGCCACGTCAGCCGCATGCGCATCCGGCCTCCAGGCCGTTGGCGCGGCATACGACCAGATTCGCCTCGGCCGCCAGGACATCATCCTCTGCGGCGGCGCTGAAGAACTGCACGAAACCACCGTCGGATCGTTCGACATCCTTTACGCAGCCTCCAGCAAATTTAACGACTCCCCATCCCAGACGCCCCGCCCCTTCGATGCCGCCCGTGACGGCCTAGTCTGCGGCGAAGGTGCGGGCGTCATCGTTCTCGAAGAATACGAATATGCCAGGCGCCGCGGAGCCAAAATCCTCGCGGAAGTGATCGGGTATCACACCTGCAGCAACGGCATCCACGTCAGCCAATCGGACGACGTCTCCATGGCCCTCTGCATGCGGACGGCCCTCGAAGCCGCCGGCATTTCGCCGCGCGACATCGGTTACGTCGGCGCTCACGCGACCGGAACCACCCAGGGGGATATCGCCGAGGCCGGCGCGATTCGCGCCGTCTTCGGGCCCGATATCCCGCTCAGCAGCCTCAAGGGAAACATGGGACACACCCTCGGCGCATCCGGCCCGATCGAGCTCGCGGCCACGATTGAAATGATGAACACCGGCGCGATCTATCCGACCCACAATCTTCAGGAAATTGATCCCGCGTGCGCGGGCATCGGGCACGTTCAAGAAAAACGGCAGCACAAGTTCACAACGTTTCTGAAAAACAGTTTCGCCTTCGGAGGGATCAACTCAGCTATTGCCTGCTCCGTTTTACGCTGATATATTCCTGCTCATCACTTTTCAGAGGAACACGTCTATGACCACGCGCTTACTCGCTATGATTGCGGTTGTTTCCCTCGGCGGATTTTTTGCCGGCTGCGGTTCCAGCGGATCATCATCGTCATCATCCGCTGCCCCAACGACCCAGGCCTTCTCCACCCCCATTCCTCCTGACAGCATCTTCGCCAAGGTTCATATGGGTGAAGAAAAGGATGAAGTCTTTGCGGCGATTGGCCAGCCGACATCTATCGGCGCTTATGTAACGGGCAAAGCGTTTATCCCGTTCCATTACAGCGGCAGTGACGACCACCGCCTGGTCGCCCACTATAAAGGCGTCGGAATCATCTATTTCGGCAACGACAGCGCTTACACCTCGGGCTACTCCGTCGTCGATATGACCTATGACGCCAACGATCCCGGCTATTGAACCAGGAAAATCCATGACAACGCGTTTGCTCGGATGCGCCGCCATCCTGTCGCTTGGCGTTTTTTTAGCCGGCTGTCATTCAGGCGGATCGTCTGATGCTCCCGCCACGCAGGCGGCTGCCATCCCGATTCCGCCCGACAGCATCCTTGCCAAAATCAAAGTGGGAATGAGCCAGGAAGAGGTATTCGCCAAGATCGGCCAGCCTACGAGCATCGATCACTATCAGACGGGTAAGGCATTCATTCCGTACCATTACAGCGGCAGCGACGACGTCCGAATGGGAGCCCATTACAAGGGCGTCGGCCTGGTCACCTTCGGCAACGACAGCGCATACACTTCGGGTTACAGTGTCGTCGATATCACCTATGACCCGAACGACCCGGGATACTGATCAGTATGACATCGCCGTCATCGGCGCCGGTCCCGCGGGTGCCTGCGCCGCCGCAGCGGCAGGGAAATTATCCAACGTCGTTCTGATCGATAGCACCAATCGCTTCGGCGGTTCCGTCACCGCGGCCATGCATCGCTGCATGTGCGGACTCTATTCCGGCCCTCCCAAAAATGTTCTGGATACACTCAACGGCGCCGCTCAGCGCAACATCGTCGAGCGAATGCTGCGCAAAGATCCATCTTCCGTCATTCCACGCCAATTCGGCAAAGCCTGGGTGCTGGAATTTCCCGCATCAGCCTGGGAAGCAACACTTTCGGAAATCTGCGCCAGGCGAAGATCGATCTCCGAATGGGCAACCGCGTCACGGCGGTCCGGCGCGAGGGATCGCACCTCTCGGCGGTTCAATTGGAAAACCGGGGCTGGATCAACGCGCGAGTTGTGATCGACTGCACTGGTGGCGGTCACATTTTGCGGCTGGCAGGCGAAGACACATACCTGCCCCCGGATGACATGACTAGCCGAATGCTCGGCGGCTTCGCGATCCGATTGGCAGGCCTTACCGGCGATCCGGATATGTTGCGTCTGCAAACGCCTTACGCGCTGGCAAAAGCCGTTGAAAAAGGCATCTTGCCCGCGACCGCCCGCTTTACGGTTTTTTATCCAGGTCCTGGACCAGGCGAAGGGGTCTGCAAACTAGCCGTCAATCCGGATGAATCGGGTGCCGCCGAGGCGGAATCATTTGCGAACCAGATCGTGGAAGTTCTCCAACGGGAAATCGCCGGTTTCTCAGCCGTGCGGGTGCTGGAAAAATCCCCGCGAATCCTGCCGCGCGACGGGCTGCGATTGCACGGAAAATATGTGCTGAGCGAAGACGATGTCCTGCAAGCCCGCAAGCACGGCCCCGATGCAGTCCACGCCTGGTGGCCAATCGAAAAATGGGACATCTCCCGCGGCCCAACATACGCTTATCCCCCCACCGGCGATCACTACGACATCCCCCCCGACGCGCTGCGGAGCGCGGCCATTGATAACTTATTCGCGGCAGGATGCTGTCTCTCCGCGACGGCCGAAGCCGCAGCCTCGAGCCGGGCCAGCGGCATTTGCCTTGCCACAGGTGACGCCGCCGGACGACTGGCAGCTTCTACCGCGATCTAGCACGTGATATATTGAGCCGACGCTCAGAAAGAGAGATCGATGGTCAACACACCGGTGGATGCCCTGATTCTCGATCTTCTCGATTGGCTTTCCAAACGCGACAGAAGCTACGAGGAAGCGATGGAAGCTTGGCGCTGATCATGCCCTAGGCTTCCAGTTTGGGAAGAGGCGAATGATCGTGGGCTGATCTTGAGAGAAGATGTGAATGGACGCTGCATCGTCAAACTTACGCCATCAGGCCATGCCCTTCTCAAGCAGCACAATTCTCCGCAGGATATAAAACCCGATAGAACGGCGCGCCCGGAATGAATATCTCAATACTCGATGATTACCACGATACAGTACGCACGCTCGACTGTTTCAAAAAATTGAACGGTCACGATGTCCAAATCTGGAACGATCATGTTCAGGATACTGAGGCGCTGACCCAGCGCCTGAAAGAGACCGAGGCGTTAGTGCTGATCCGCGAGCGAACGAAAATTTCCGCTCCTCTGCTTGAACGCCTGAATAAACTGAAACTCATCAGCCAGCGCAGTGTCTATCCACACATCGATATAGATGCCTGCACCAGGCTTGGCATAATCGTCTCATCCAATCAGCACACAGACACCCCCTCTTACGCGGCCGCGGAACTGACCTGGGGATTAATTCTCGCCGCAATGCGCCAAATCCCCCAGCAGGTGGCCGCGCTCCAGGCGGGACGTTGGCAAATCGGCGTCGGCTATACCCTTCGCGGCAAAACGCTCGGAATTTTCGGCTATGGCCGCATCGGAAGCGTGATCGCGGGATACGCCAAAGCATTCGGCATGAAAGTGCTCGTCTGGTCGAACGAAGATTCCCTCGCACGAGCTCGGACAGATGGCTATCCAACGGCTCAAAGCAAAGAAGCGTTCTTTGAAGAATCTGATGTCATCTCCCTGCACCTCCGCCTGGTCAATGCAACGCGCGGCATCGTGACCGCGGGCGACCTGGCACGCATGAAACCCACAGCCCTCATCGTCAACACCAGTCGCGCCCCGCTTATCGAACCCGGCGCCCTGGTCCGCGCATTACAGACGGGACGCCCAGGAATGGCAGCGGTGGATGTCTACGAGGAAGAGCCGGTATTGGACACAAGCTACCCGCTGCTGGGGATGGAGAATGTCGTCTGTACCCCACACATCGGCTACGTCACTCGGGATGAGTACGAAGTTCAATTCGCCGACATCTTTGACCAAATCACAGCATATTGTGCGGGCAATCCGATCAATGTTGTGAACCCAGCAGTCCTGGATTCCCCAAACAGACGGCTCCATTGAGCCATGAGATGTAAACAACCATGACCCTACTGGCGTTGCCGCACGCCGGGAATTATGATTGATCGACTTGCTGGATAGCCAGACTTACAACATCAAGGCGAAAAGAGCTAACGCCGCCGACGCAAGGCCGATTGTCACGGTCGGAACGTCAAAAGTCCGCATCGAAGACGTGATGGCGGTGGCAATGGGCTCGGCCCGGATCGCTCTGGATGAATCCTCCGCTTTCAGACAAAAATTAAATCGCAGCGTCGAACTGCTCGATCGCCTCATCGACAGCGGTGAGGTCATTTACGGCGTCACCACCGGTTTCGGCGCATCGTGCGAAACACCCGTCCCAGCTGACCTCACCGCGGCAATGGCGACCAATCTAGTGCGATTCCACGGCTGCGGAACCGGCCGAATTCTCGATGCAACCGAAGCCATCGCGGTCATGATCGTGCGGCTGAAAAGCCTGGCCCAAGGCCGGTCCGGCGTTCGGCCGATCCTGTTGGAACGGATGTGCGAACTGATTAACCAGCGGATTCTTCCGCAAATTCCGGCCGAGGGATCGGTCGGCGCCAGCGGCGATCTCACCCCCCTTTCATATATCGCCGCGGCGCTGATCGGCGAGCGTGAAGTCTTCTGCGATGGCCGCGTCATGCCCGCCGCCGAAGCCCTTGCCGCCGCTCAACTTGAGCCGATCGAACTGCGTCCCAAGGAAAGCCTGGCGCTGATGAACGGCACCAGCGTCATGACCGGGCTGGCGTGCCTCGCGTACGACCGCGCCCAGCGGCTTTCACGTTGGGCCGCAGCGATGACCGCAATGGCCAGCGATGTCCTTCGCAGCAATCGCGGGCATTTCGATCCGCGTCTCTTCCTCGCCAAGCCGCATCCGGGCCAGCTCGCCAGCGCGCGCTGGATCGCCGACGATATCGAATACGCAAATCGCAACGAGCTCCAAGCACGACGGCAGAATTCAGGATCACTATTCCATCCGCTGCGCCCCGCACGTGATCGGCGTCTTGCTCGATTCGCTCACCTTCATCCGCGACCTGCATCGAAACCGAAATCAACAGTTCAAACGACAATCCGCTGCTCGATCCCGCCACCGGCGACGTGCTGCACGGCGGCAATTTCTACGGCGGACATCCCTGCATGGCGATGGACATGCTCAAAATCGCCGTGGCGAATATCGCCGATCTGGTCGATCGGCAGATGGTCCTGCTCTGCAACCCGCATACAAACAACGGCCTCCCCGCCGATCTGGTCGCCCGCAACGGCGCCGATCAGGTCAGCCATCACGGCTTCAAGGCGATGCAGATCACCGCATCGGCACTGACAGCCGAGGCATTGAAACTGACGATGCCGGCCAGCGTCTTCAGCCGCAGCACCGAATCCCACAATCAGGACAAGGTAAGCATGGGCACCATCGCGGCCCGCGATGCGCTGCGAATCATCGAACTGACCGAAACGGTGCTCGCCATTGTCCAACTCGCCCTGTGCCAGGCATTCGATTTGCGAAATGGCCAGGCTGTCACCATCGCAGCCGCGAATTGCATCAGGCGATCCGCCGAATCGTGCCGACCAACAACGCCGACCGTCGCCAGGACGTGGATATCCAAAGCGTCCTCGAGCTCTATCGCGCTCGCGAGCTTCCAATTGGCATAATTGATTTCCCAACCGAATAAGCCAACCGCCGCCTCAACCGCCGCCAGGCCACGCCCGCATCGCAATTTCCATAGCGGCCAGAAGTTCTTTCCGATCCGCTCCCCCTGCCGATTGCACCGCCAAGCCATGCTGAAGCGTGGCAACATACTTCGCCAGAGCCGCTGGATCCGAATCGCGGGGCAAATCCCCTTCTGTCACCGCCTGTTCAAACCGTTTTCGCAGCGCCCGCTCGCCGGCCCCGCGACGGCGCGCCAGTTCTTTGCGGATGGGATCAGCCGAGTTTCCGCAGGCAAGCACTCCCTGCACCAGAAGACATCCGCGTATTCTCCCCGGTGTAGGATTCACAATGATCCCCTTCAGCAGCCGCTCCACCGCCGCGCGAGCCGTTGGCTCAGCCAATGCCTCGCGGATAAGCACGCCGGCTTTTTCCACGTAGCGATCGATCACCTTGCGAAATAGCGACTCTTTATTTCCAAACGCCGCGTACAGGCTGGGGCGGTTGATCCCCATCGCCTCGGTAAGTTGCGGCAGCGATGTCCCCTCATACCCATGCTTCCAGAAGATGCGCGTGGCCTGATCCAGGGCTTTATCAGCATCGAAAGCCCGAGGTCTTCCCGGCAAATTCCGAGGGTTCTTCTGTTTCATACCGATTAATACATTATTCAACTTGACTCACGTTGTCCATCGCCATATCTTTACTGTTCGGTACAAAAAGGCTCGAAAAAGGTGGCGCGTGCTACCGTCCGGGTATTTTGGACCGACCAGGGAAGACAGGAGATTCAATATGTCCGGAAAACTCACTGGCAAAGTAGCAATCGTCACCGGCGCATCCAAAGGCATCGGCGCCTCTATCGCTCAACATCTGGCCGCCGAAGGCGCAGCCGTAGTCGTCAATTACAGTTCCAGCAAGGAAGGCGCGGACCGCGTCGTTCGTGAAATCACCGGCAAGGGCGGAAAAGCCGTCGCCGTGCAGGCGAATGTCGCGAAAGAAGCCGATGTCCGCCGTCTCTTTGCTGAAGCAAAAAAAGCGTTCGGCTCACTCGACATCCTGATCAACAACGCCGGCATCTATGAATTCCTACCGCTGGAAAACATAACCGCCGAGCACTTTCACAAACAATTCGACCTCAACGTGCTCGGCCTGCTCCTCGCATCGCAGGAAGCAGCCCGCCATTTCGGCAAATCAGGCGGCAGCATCGTCAATATCAGCTCGGTTGTCTCTACGCTTGCCCCGCCCAACGCGTCGGTATACAGCGCCACCAAGGGCGCGGTGGACACGATCACCCGCTCGCTCGCCAAGGAACTCGGATCGCGCAACATTCGCGTCAATTCGATCAATCCCGGCATGGTAGAGACCGAAGGCACAAGCTCGTCCGGCATGGCGAACAAGGAGGCCGATTTCCGCAAACAATATGAAGCACAATCTCCGCTCGGGCGCATCGGCCTGCCAAAAGACATCGCCCCCGCCGCGGTCTTCCTCGCCTCGTCCGATTCAGCATGGATCACCGGCGAAACACTCTATATCTCCGGCGGAACGCGCTAACGTTCCCATGGAGGTTGCTGCTATAATTCAATGACAACAACCATCAGGAGCGTTGTTATGAAGCCACAAGGCAAGCGTCAGACTTTGGCGATCACGGGAATCACGGGTCAGGTCGGCGGCGTCGTTGCGAGAACATTACTTGCCGCCGGCCATTCAGTCCGTGCGGTAGTGCGCAGCGCCGATAAGGGAAAAATCTGGAAAGAGCAGGGATGCGATGTCGCCCTGGCGGACGTAAACGATGCCAAAGCGCTTCAGTCCGCATTCGCCGGCGCTGATGGCGTCTTTGTCCTTCTTCCACCAATCTTCCAGCCATCAAAAGGCTTTCCCGAAGCAACGGCTATCGTCGCCGAATTGAAAAAAACGCTCGAAGCAGCCCGCCCCGGCAAGATTGTCTGTCTCTCAACAATCGGCGCACAGGCGCCTCAGCCAAATCTGCTCACCCAACTGCAAATCCTGGAGCAATCGCTCGGACGCCTCCCCATGCCCGTCGCATTCCTTCGCGCCGCCTGGTTCATGGAAAACGCCACATGGGATGTGGAACCAGCGAAAAAGACCGGCGTGATTCCCAG
Source organism: uncultured Phycisphaerales bacterium (assembly GCA_963773725.1). Classification (GTDB taxonomy): domain Bacteria; phylum Planctomycetota; class Phycisphaerae; order Tepidisphaerales; family Tepidisphaeraceae; genus PALSA-1353. Next base: position 604,993 of record CAVZCA010000002.1, on the reverse strand, counting down.
CTTCCTGCATCCCCTGGATAAACCATTTCCAATGGTCGCCACCGCAGACGTCGGCCGAGTTGCCGCCGAATTGCTTCAGGAAAACTGGAACGGACGAAAGATGGTCGAGCTAGAAGGACCGCGCCGGTTCACACCGAATGACATCGCCGCAGCTTTTTCAAAAGCGATGGGCCGCAGTATCAAGATAGAGGCGGTCCCGCCCGAAAAGTGGGAAGCAATCTTCAAATCGCAAGGAATGACTAACCCCACGCCGCGTATACAGATGCTGACCGGCTTCAACGAAGGCTGGATCGATTTCGAAGGCGGCGAAGCAAATTCACTGAAAGGTGTTGTTCCTCTTGAAACAGTCATAAGGGAACTTGTGAACCGGCAGAAGCCCGCTCATTGACTTTTATCGCTGAATCCATTGCAACGATAGCATAAAAGCATTTGAACTCTGGCAAGAGCGCCGGTAGGTTACGCTCGCCCGGTAAAAATGCGATGCCGCTCGAGCGCACTGCCCGAGGGCATCGTCTGTTTTGAAACCCCGGGCATCAGGAGAAATATCATGGCTGAAAAGCCAACACTAACGACATCCGCCGGTGCGCCCATCGCCGATAATCAGAATTCCTTAACAGCGGGCGCACGAGGCCCGCTTCTGATCCAGGATTATCAACTCCTGGAAAAGCTCGCGCACCAGAATCGCGAACGTATCGCCGAGCGCACCGTTCACGCCAAGGGCTGGGGCGCTTTCGGCACACTGACCGTCACCCACAACATCACCGGCTTCAGCAAGGCCAACATCTTCTCCCACGTCGGCAAAAAGACGGAGATGCTCGCCCGTTTCTCCACCGTCGCAGGTGAGGTCGGCGCAGCCGACGCCGAGCGTGACGTGCGCGGCTTCGCGCTCAAGTTCTACACTGAAGAAGGCAACTGGGACATGGTGGGCAACAACACCCCCGTCTTCTTCGTCCGCGACCCATACAAATTCCCGGATTTCATCCATACCCAGAAACGCCATCCCAGAACCAACCTGCGCTCAACTACCGCGATGTGGGATTTCTGGTCCCTCTCCCCGGAATCGCTTCATCAGGTCACGATCCTGATGTCCGACCGCGGCCTGCCGGTCGGCGTCCGCAACATGAACGGCTACGGCAGCCATACCTACAGCTTTCTGAACGCCAAAAACGAACGGTTCTGGGTCAAGTTCCACTTCAAGACCATGCAGGGACACAAGCATTGGACCAACGCCGAAGCCGAAGCCGTCGTCGGCAAGACGCGCGAGTCCACACAGGAAGATCTCTTTTTCTCAATCGAGAAAGGCGACTACCCCAAATGGCGTTTCGCCATTCAGGTCATGCCGGAGGCAGACGCGAATAAAACGCCGTACAACCCGTTCGACCTGACCAAAGTTTGGCCGCATCGCGATTATCCGCTGATCGATGTCGGCGTGATGGAGCTGAATCGCAATCCGCGGAATTACTTTGCCGAGATCGAGCAGGCCGCTTTTTCCCCATCAAACATCGTTCCAGGCATCAGCTTCTCTCCCGACAAGATGCTCCAGGCACGAATCTTCTCATATGCCGACGCACATCGTCATCGCCTTGGAACACATTATGAAGCACTACCCGTCAACGCGCCGAAATGTCCGGTTCATCACTATCACAAAGATGGGCAGATGCACTTCCTCCAAAACAATCCAAACGCGGACGCCTATTACGAGCCGAATTCATTCAACGGCCCCGTTCAGCGCCCTGAGCTCGCGGAACCCCCGCTGAAGATTTCAGGCGATGCGGACCGCTACAATCACCGCGAAGGCAACGACGATTACTCTCAACCCCGCGCGCTCTTCAATCTCTTCGATCCCGCTCAGAAGGCGCGGCTCTTCTCCAATATCGCCGCGGCCATGCAAGGCGTTCCCGACATGATCGTCGAACGACAGTTGGGCCATTTCCAGAAGGTACACCCCGAATACGCCGCGGGCGTGCGCGCCGCCTTGGCTGAGAAGGCGAAGCGATAAGACTTTTTTTACTTGACTACTCGTAAATCATCGCTAAACTAGTTTCCTAGTAAACCATTAGTGGCAACGCGACCCATGACCAAAGCATTAACCGTCAGTTCATTAGAATCACACACCGGCTACTGGCTCCGGTTTGTCTCCAACCACGTTTCGCACGCATTCAAGCTCAAAGTGGAGTCTCATGGAGTCACCGTCGCCGAATGGGTCGTGCTCCGCGCGCTCTTCGATGGTGAGGATGTCAATCCCAGCCAACTCGCAAATACACTGGGAATGACCCGCGGCGCCATCTCCAAGCTCGTTGACCGCCTGGTCGCTAAACGACTCATCAAATGCAGCGTTGAAAAAAATGACCGGCGATTTCAATCGCTGGTCCTGACCCCCTCCGGCCGAAAGCTCGTTCCGACACTCGCGGCCCTGGCGGATCAAAACGATGCCGAATTCTTTGCCTACTTAACGGACGAACAGCGCGGCACATTGATATCAGTGTTGAAAGACATAGTTCGCAATCGCAACTTAAACAAAGTGCCCGTGGATTAACCAATCTTTAATTTAAGGAGAAATCATGAATCAGGAACAAATTACCGTCATTCAGGATTGCGCGAGGCTTTCCATCGAGGGAAAAATCTCATTTGGCGACGTGGTCAGCCGGCTGATGAAGATCGGCCTCGAACGATACCACGCGGATTACACCCGCGGCGAATCCACCTATTACATGCCGGGCGGCGAATCGCTCGTCGTCCCACTGCCCCATCCGCCGATGCCGATCGCTGAGAATTTCTCCGCAAGCGGAGTCGAGTCAGCAGTCCGGCAAGCCCAACGCGGAGAAATCTTCTACCCCGAATTCCTCAAACAAACCTTCGCCGCCGGCTGCGTCGGATATTTTGTGCAGATCACCGGCCGTCAGGTCATCTACTTCGGACGCAAAGGCGATCAACACATCGAGCGCTTCCCATCAGGGCCAAAGACCTGATCTTAATGCAATTGGCGCTCCAGCCCGCAAAAAATTGAACTTCGACCGGATCGTACTATTCTCTACGACCGTGTTGACGCCGAATGTTGCGGACGGAGTGGAAAGCAGGAGATGGTTTATGATTCAAGTTCCAGGCCTATCCCGGTGGAATCGATTCCTATTATCAATGCTCGCGCCGGCCATGATCGCCGGATTGATCGGTTGCGCGCCCAATGCCGCCCCCGCTCCCGCAGTTTCCGACACCATCGACAAAACCGAGCAAAGCGCCATCAATCCCGACGCAGCCATCGCCCGCCTCAAGGACGGCAATGAGCGATTCGTCACCGGTGGCAGCCTGCGTCGCGATTATCCCGCCCAGGTGAAGGCAACCTCCACCGGCCAATATCCGTTCGCGGTCGTCCTCACCTGTATGGATTCGCGAACGTCGCCTGAAATCGTATTCGATCAGGGCATCGGCGATCTCTTCGTTGTGCGAATCGCAGGCAACTATGCTCAGCCCGACATCATGGGGAGCATCGAGTACGCCACCAAGGTCGCCGGGGCCAAACTGGTTGTGGTAATGGGACACACCGAGTGCGGCGCGATCAAAGGCGCGTGCGACAATGTCCAGCTCGGAAATCTGACGACCGTCATCCAGGCTCTGCAACCGGCTGTTGATGACGTGAAAGATGTCCAGGGAGATCGAAACTCAAAGAACAAAGAGTTCGTCATGCTGGTCACCGAGGCAAACATCCGCCGCACCGTCGCCAAGCTCCGCTCGGACAGTCCGATCCTGCACGAGTTGGAAAAATCAGGCCAGATCAAAATCGTCGGCGCGATCAACGATGTTTCAACCGGCCAGGTCACTTTCTATGACTGGGATGGCTCCCACGATTGACGATACGGAGATGTCCGCATGAAATTCGTCGATCTTTCCAGCAGCGAGCGCATCGGCGCCCTGATGGATCTCACCCAGACGCTTCAAAGCTGCCAGAGTCCATACGAAGCGCTCCTCATGTACACCCGCTATTTGCGGTACGTGAATCCCGGCCGTGCGCATGTGGTCCTCTCTACCCGAGGGCTTTCGCCCGGCCAATATCGGCTGTGGCGATTTCTTTCCGACGACGGCACCGAGCAACTCGAATTGCATAACCCATGGGAAAGTCTCGACCTGCCCATCTACACCGGCGGCACGATGGCCAAAATCATCCAGCAGATGACTCCCAATGTGGTGCACGATCTGGACTGGAGCGACGATCCAAATTTCGCCGGTCTGTTTGGTCCGTACCATTCACTGATGGCCGTGCCGCTGCTGAATCCGGCCCTTCCGCTCAACTGGTCCATCGGGATGAGCCGCGAGCCGGATTATTTCACGCCAAATCATCTGGAAGAGTCGGTCGTCAGAGCAACGCTGGTTGGCTCCCTTCTCGGAAGTCTGCATGTGACCCGCGAGCTTAATAATGCACACGCTCAAATCGAAGCCGAGCTCGATCGCATGGCCCGAATCCAGCGATCCTTGCTGCCCGACCCAATTCCCATAATTCCAGGAGTCGATCTCGCCGCCAGCTACGAAACCTTCGGACAAGTCGGCGGCGACCTGTACGATTTCATTTCGCTGAAAAAAGATGCTACTCAATGGTGCATGTTCATCGGCGATGCGTCCGGCCACGGCCCCTCCGCGGCCGTCGTGGCGGCGATGGTGCAGGCCACCCTTCACGACTGCGCCGGTAATTCCGCTGGCCCAGGCGATCTCTTGCAAATGCTCAACCGTCGGCTCTGCGAAAAACGCATCGAAGGCTCATTCGTCACGGCCTTCATGGGATTCTACGACGCATCCACCCGAAAGTTGCGTTACGCATCCGCCGGACATCCCGCGCCCCTCGTCCCCTCCTTCGCCGGCCGACAGACAAGATTCCTGGACGCAGCAGGCGGCCTCCCGCTCGGCATTATCGAAAGTGCTTCGTTCGATGAAACGGCGATCGAACTATTCCCCGGCCAGACTCTCCTTCTCTACACCGACGGCATCTCCGAAGCGAGATCGCCCGATGGCACCATGTTTGACGCCGAAGGCATCGAACGCTCGCTCCATGATTACAGCGACGACGCCATCGGCGCAATCAATCGGCTCCGCAGATCGCTCAGCGCGCATCAACTCGGCAGACGGCCAAACGACGACCAGACCGCCGTGGCGATTCACGTCGAGAATTAGCATGAAAGAATCCTCCGCGGATATTGAGTCCAACCTTTCTGACAAAAACCGCCTGGAAGCCTTCAGCGACGGCGTCTTCGCCATCATCATCACGCTGCTGGTTCTGGAAATTCACCGCCCCGCCGCCGCTCCTGGAAAACTCGCCGCCGAGCTTCTCCGCGAATGGCCCTCCTATCTCGCCTACGTCCTGGCATTCCTCTATGTCGGCGTCATCTGGCTCAATCACGACAGCATCTTCCGCCACATCCGCAAGGTGAATCCAACTCTCCTCTGGATCAATCTCGCAGGCCTCGGCACCGCGGCACTCATCCCCTTCCCCACCGGTGTGATGGCCAACGCTTTCCGTTCCGGCAACCTGGCCGACCAAAAAGCAGCCGTCGTACTTTACGCCCTGGTCGCCGGGTCGATGTCTGCATCGTGGCTGCCGATATTTCCATATCTCCATCGCCATCCGGAATTGGTTAAACGTGAACTGCCGCTGGGAACATTCGCCGCACAGTTCAGCCGGCCGATCATCGGCGTGCTGTTGTATATGCTCGCGGGAATCCTCGGATGGTTCGTGAGCCCGCTGCTGGCGATTTTAATTTTCGTGGTGATGGTTATTTATCACGCCTGGACAAGCCAGGGAATCCGGTCGAAGCGAAAAACATCTAGCGATTCCTAGGCAAAGCCGCCTGAGTTTCCGCAGAAATTTTCGCGTCATCCATCAACCGATCCAATCGCTCAAATTCAAATCCCCGGCCTCGCAAATCCTTAATGGTCGCACTGACGATTTCCAGGATTCGCTGCGACGATGATCCCCCATCATGCAGGAGGATGATGCTCCCATCGCGCGTCAGCCGGCGGATTCTCTCAATCGCCCCTTGAGTTGAACCAGCCGTATCGAACGAGCGAACATCCCATCCAACCAACGTCAAACCCAGCCGTCTCAGGATGCGAGAAAAAAACGGATTGGTCAGCCCAGCCGGCGATCTCATATAGCGAGGCGTGATTCCCGCGGCCTTTTGAATCGCCTCCTGCGTGCGCGTCGTCTCATCAGACAATCTCCGCCCCCATATACAACTGATCCACCAGGGATGCCGGTACGTGTGGTTTTCAAGCAGGTGTCCTTCTGCGACAATCCTCGCGGCAAGCTGCGGATGAGCATCGACATTCTTCCCAATGCAAAAAAACGTCGCGGATATTTTTTCGCGGCTTAGCAGATCAAGCAATTTCGGAGTCGCATCAGGGTCAGGTCCGTCATCAAAAGTCAGGGCCACCCGCATCTTCCCCACGGTGCCGCGGCAAACAGCCGGGCCATAAAATTGCATTCGAATCAGAGCCATCCCAATCCCGCAGATCAATAGATAAATCCCCCACACAATCGGCACAGCCCAATCCCGCGCCGGGACGCCAAGCGTCAGCGACGTAATTGTGAGAGCAATGACGGCAAGCAAAGTGGTCAGTTGAAATCGGCTCATAACATCGGCAAAATCGCCAAGCGGCAAGTTATCCGTTCAATTCCAGCTTTTCTAGCAGAGCGGCCTGTTGCGGGTCCGACTGAGCCTCCATAGAATTTTCATCCGTGACAGATTTTGGCGACGCGAAAGACATCGAACTCGATCTAAATCCCCCGCAAATCAATGCGATTTCGGATGCCGGCGTAGCCGCTACCGTCGCCTATGCACGGCAGCATTCCCCCTTTTATCAGCGGAAACTCGCCAGCGCCCCGGAAGTTCATCGCGCATCCGACCTGCAATTGCTTCCGCTAACCACCAAGCACGAAGTTTCGCAGTTCAACGAACAATTCTGGTGTACCGGCCCTGAAAATTTCGTCGATCTCTGCACCACCAGCGGCACGACGGGCATTCCCTCCCTCTATCCCCTGACCGGGCCAGACCTTGATCGTCTCGGCTTCAATGAATTCCTCTGCTTCAACCGCGTCGGCTTATCCCGCGGCGATGTCGTCGTTCTCGCGGTGACGATGGACAAATGCTTCATGGCCGGCCTCGCCTATTTCGAGGGCCTGCGCCGTCTCGGCGTCACCGCCATCCGCGTCGGCGCCGGTTCTCCCGCGATGCTCCTGAGCATGATCGATCGGCTGAAGCCGACAGCCATCGTATCAGTCCCGTCGTTTCTCAAGCGCGTTGCCGAATACGCCGGGCAACAGGGAATCAAACTGGCGACATCGACGGTGCGAAAGCTGATCTGCATCGGCGAGCCAGTGCGTCAGTCAGATTGGAATCTCAGTCCGCTCGGTACGCACATCGCACAACAGTGGAACGCGCAAGTTTTCTCAACCTATGGAATCACAGAACTGGCCACTTCGTTTTGCGAATGCTCCGCTGGCAAAGGCGGCCATCTGCATCCGCAACTTCTGCACGCTGAGATAGTCGATGACGCCGGACATCCCGTGCCCGATGGCAAAGAAGGCCAACTCGTCGCAACAACCATCGGCGTGCAGGCGATGCCGCTCGTGCGATTCGCCACCGGCGACATGACCTTCATAACCCATGAGCGATGCGAATGCGGATTATCAACCGCTCGCATCGGCCCAATCCTCGGTCGCAAGGACCAGGCGATGAAACTAAAGGGAACAATGGTTTATCCCGCGGCCGTTCAGCGTGCTTTGCAGAGCGTCGATCAAGTGATCGACTATGTCATGATCGCCACCGCCCCCACCCCCCTTTCCGACGAGCTTGAAGTGATCGTCGCCTGGCGCGGCGAAGTATCCGGCGCATTGGAAGCAATCCGCGAAAAGCTCCGCGGCGAGTTGAAGGTCTGCCCCACCGTCCGAATTGCCACCCTGCAGGAAATCCAAACTCTTGGAAACTCGCGCGAACTCCGGAAACAGCGGGTTTTTATCGATCGCAGGGGCCAACCCTGAAGAAAACAATATCTTAAAAATAAATAAGGTCGTTTTTCCGGATTTCTCGTTTTGCACTTGAGAAAGTGCTGATACCATTCACTCGGAGCAAAGGGTGGAGGGTATCCGAATGTTCAAAACGAGCTCGAAGAAATCGCGAGGTAGTTCTGCGCAAATTTCCCGTCGATATTGGATGCTTGCCGCAGCCGTTCTGGCGGTGGATGTGCCGACCAACGCAATGACCATCGTTCCAAGCTACCAGTCCAGCGTCACCAGTCTTTCAAATGCATCCACCATCGAGACCGCGGTTGGCTACGCGATCCAGCAGATCGACAGCCTCTTCAGCGATTCGATCACGATCAATATCAACGTCGAAGCCAATACCAGCGGCCTGGGTGAAAGCAATACCACTACATTCACCGGCATTTCTTATAGCACGCTACGCTCGGACCTGATCACTTCGGAAAGCACCGCCACGGACACATCCGCCTATGCCACCCTTCCTATGACCAATCCACTTGGCAGCGGCAATTTCGCGGTGGCCACGTCTGAATCCAAGGCGATTGGATTGCAATCTTTTTCCGGCGTGGACGGAACTTTCACCTTCAATTCCAGTGAGTCTTACGCGTTCAGCCCGTCCGATCGCGCAGTATCCGGTGAATTCGATTTCATTGGCATCGCCGAGCATGAAATCACCGAGATCATGGGCCGTGTTTCCCAGCTCGGAACGTCAAGCTCCAGCCCCTACGATCTATTCCGTTACACCGCGCCGGGAACTGCGCAGCCTGAACGCGACCGACACCGGCGTCTGATTTTTCAACCGATGGCGGCACCACCAAATTAAAGAATTTTAACGGAGACAATGGAGGCGACCTCGGCGATTGGGAAGACGATGAACCCGATTCTTTCAATAATTCCACAGGTCCCGGCGTCGAGATCGGTCTTTCACCTGCTGACGTCGCGGCGATGGACGTGCTCGGCTATCACGCCATCACCACCGCCCGAACACTGAACTGGGACGCCACCACCAATTCGATCAATTCATCGCATTGGTTGAACGGCTCCCAACTAACCCCAAGTTATATCGGCGCTTTCATTGGTGATCGGCACCGGCGGCGAAGCGGAATATGCCCCCACCACCGCGGACACCGGCAATGTCAATTTCTCAACCACGAGCATCGAGGGAAAATCGCTGACCATCAATGATGGAAACTTCATCCTCGACAATACCCAGGGAATCTCCGGTCACGCCTACTACGTAGTTCTCGATTCCGGCGGTTCACTCACCATCACCGGCACAACCACCTACGATACCAATGGCAACCCCCTCACCAGCCCCTCGCAGTTTGTGCTGGACGGCGGCCTGATCGTCGGAAATTCCAGCGGCGCAACCGCCACTGCAACCTTCAGCGGCGGATACACCATCATCGGCAACGCCGGGCCCGACCAATCGCTCTACGTCGGCGATTCCGGAAACGGCACGGTCACCCAATCCGGAACCGCTTACGTGCAGGTCGTCAATCTCGATATCGCCGCCCATGCCGCCAGTACCGGCGCCTACAACATGCAGGGCCAGGAATTAGCGCCAACATGGGTTTACATCGGCGGAGAAGGAAGTGCCGGCGGAGCGATCCAGGCCGGCGGAACCGGAACATTCAGCATGAGCGGCGGCACGCTGGCAAGCTCCGGCGTCATCATGTCCAGCAGCGGCACATGGAGCCAAACCAACGGCACATCCCTCGTCGAGAGTCTCATCCTGAATGCCGGCGCAACCTTCACTCAATCGGGCGGCTCATTCCTCACGGACAGCACCGCTAACGCATCTCTCATCCAGCAAACCGGCGGCACCGCAAACCTCGGAGCCGTCACCGGAACAGGCTCTCTCTCCGTCGGCAATACATCCGGCACATCAGCCAGCATGATCGTCACCAGTCTGAATCAGACAACCGTCACCGTCAAATCCACAGGCTCGCTCACGATCACCGGAGGATCGGCCAACACGATCCATTCCCTCACGAACAACGGAATCACCAACATCGAGGCAAGCGCAACTCTGTCATCCCTCACCGGAACAGGCACGTTGAACATCACCCCCGGCTCGGCGCAACTTCAACAGTGAAGTTGGCCGCAAACAGTGGCCTCGCCACCGAAGGCAATATAACCATCGCCTCTAATTCGCTCCTCGACATCGCCAACAACCATCTGATTATCAATTACACCTCAAGCACAGAAGCGACAGCCGATGCAACAGTCCGCGGATACCTGATCAGCGGCCGGGGCACTGGCACATGGAATGGCACCACCGGCATCATCTCAACCGGCAGTTCCGGAACCGGCGTCGCACCCGGCTATAGCATCGGCTACGCCGACGGCGCAGACAAAATCGTCACCGGCCTCTCCTCCGGCCAGATCGAAATCAAATACACACTTCTAGGCGACGCAAATCTCGACGGCCTGGTCAACGGCGACGACTTCACCATCCTCGTGGGCAATCTTGGCAAGGTAGTAACGCGCTGGGATCAGGGCGACTTCAATTATGACGGCCTCGTCACCGGCGATGACTTCACGCTATTGGTCGGCAACCTTGGCAAAACGGCAACGGGAGCTGATGTGACATTGCCCGCCAGCGACTACACCGCCATCGATGCCTTCGCCGCCGCCAACGGGCTTATGGCGGATGTGCCGGAGCCAAGTGCCTTTGTGATCGTCGCCATCGCCGGCACGGGCTTATTCCGCCGACGCAGACGCAAATAACGACTTTTACCCCGTTTTTTCACAGGGCGCGAGTTCCGGCCGCTTGTAGATATTGATTGTGTCCGGCTTCGGCGCGCATTATAATTTAGTGCTCCGCTTCTTCCAGACTTGAGCCAAATCTAAAAGGGAGGCGTCATGTGTTGGGAAAAGGGTGGGCGCTGGGTTCGCGCGCATTGTGGGAAACGTAGTGCCAATCAAAATTCCAACCGGCCGAAAACGGCGCGGGCCGCCATCGCCGCGCTGGCCATGGCAACGGGAGCAGTGCTACTGCCTCGGACCGCGTCTGCGACCGCCTACACATGGGTCGAGGGCGGAGAATTCTGGTCCAACACGTTCAACTGGACACCCACGGGCGTTCCAGGCGAAGAGATTAATGACTCCGCTTCCATCAGCAGTACGACCGGCGCCCCCGAAACTGCCGTGTATGATGAGTCGGTCCCCCAAAACCTGTCAGAAGTGGATGTGAATCTGACCGGCGGCACTGTCGGCGCAACCAATACGTTGTTGCTTGAGCTCGGCTTTACGCTCTCGGCCAGTTCCGAATTCGTCGGCGATTCCGGCTCAAGCGCCGGCGGATCCGGCGTCATTATCCAATCCAACGGCGATAACACCGTCCCCTTCACTTTGTCACTCGGGTACACTCCGGCGGACATCGGCTCTTACTCACTTAGCGGCACTGGCCAACTGACTGCCGCCACCGAAAATGTCGGATACTCCGGAACCGGTGTGGTGACTCAATCCGGCGGCACGCATACCGTTACCGCTCTGGATCTCGGGGTCAACGCGAACGCAAAAGGCAGCTATAACCTGAGTGGCGGAACGCTCAACGGTTTCAGCACCATCGAAGTGGGAGCCGCTGGCTCCGGAACGTTTACCCAGTCTGCGGGAACGGTGAGCAGCACTGTTGCTGCCGGCGCCGAGCTTTATGTCGGAACCAAAATCGGGGCCAGCGGAGTTTACAACCAGTCGGGCGGCAGCGCCTCGTTCTCCTACATCACCGTGGGCCAGGATAGCCCAGGCGCTTACACGCTCAGTGGCAACGGCATGCTCAGCACTGCCAACGTGGAAGAAATCGGTTACAGCACGGGGTCAGGCACCTTCATTCAGAACAACGCTGGATATTCAAATTCCCTGGGCGCCGGCGGCTCGATCGCCATCGGCGTTGACGGCACCGGCGTCTATACCCTCAATAGTGGAGACATCACCAGCTCCGGCGCGATCACCGAAATCATCGGCTATTTTTTCGGCTCGGGCACATTCAATCAGACCGGCGGCTTCAACATCGGAGGCTCTGCCAGCGCCGCACTCTATGTCGGCTACATGGAGAGTTCGACTGGCATCTACAACCTCTCCGGCGGCAATCTGAACATCGGCACCAGCACCCTGGGCGGCTATGTCGGCTACGAAACTTCCGGAACTTTCAACCAAACCGGCGGAACCGCCAGCTTCTCCGGCCTTGACAGCAACGGCAACAGCCTGAGCATCGGCGATCAAGCCGGCGGGAACGGCGTCTACCTTCTCAGCGCCGGAAACCTATCGGTCACCAACAACGAACACGTCGGCAACGACGGCAACGGCTCATTCACCCAGACCGGCGGCGAGAACAGCATCGACGCGAGCCTGTTTATCGGTGGATCTTCGCCCAGTGGCGGAAATGGCAGCTATAGTTTGAGCCTGGGTACGCTCAGCGCCTACCGGCGCCGAGATCGTCGGCTGGGGCGGGCCGGGCACGTTCACGCAAAGCGGCGGAACCAACATCAACACCGGTACCTTGTATGTTGGCGATGCACTGAACTCGAACGGCATCTACAGCCTCAGCGGCGGAATGATAACCGGCGGCGAGGAAATCGTCGGCCGTTATGGCATTGGTACATTTATTCAATCCGGCGGAACGAATAGCATCACCGCTGGCCAGTCCCTCAACATCGGCTTCATAGACAGTGGTTCCTATTCACTCAGCGACACTGGCACTTTGAGCGTCGCCGGTAGCGTTTATGTCGGCGGAAACCAGTCTAATGCCGGCGTTTTCGGCACCCTTTCCGTAAGCGGAGGCCAAATGACCGTCGGCCGGACGCTCGAGGTTTGGAACTCATCCGCAACGGAGGTCACGATCAGTGGCGGAAATGTCTCTGCCGGCAACACCATCAATCTGGCCACTATCAACGTGACTGGCGGGTCCGCCAACTTCGGCGCTGTAACCGGCACGGGCACGCTCAACGTCGGCGACGCCTCCGCCAGTGTCACCGCTTCGGGCTTGCAGCAGTCCTCAGTTACCATCACTTCAACAGGCGAACTGACGCTGACCGGCGGCGGCGCCACCAACGCTGTTAACTCTCTCGTCATCGACATCGGCGGCATCTTTAACCTGACCAGCACGAAGTTGATCGTCAACTACGGAACGAATCCCGATCCGATAGCAACAATTCGTGGATACCTCGTCAGCGGTTATGCCGCAGGAGCATGGACCGGCCCTGGCATCGATAGCTCCACCGCCGCCCTGCCCGCCAACAACGCACACTATGCCCTCGGCTATGCCGATGGAGCCGACGGCATCGTCGCAGGACTCTCATCCGGTCAGATCGAGATCAAATACACGCTCCTCGGCGACGCGAACCTCGATGGCGTCGTCAGCGGCGACGACTTTACCATCCTCGTGGGAAACCTTGGCAAGTCAGTGACGCGCTGGGACCAGGGTGACTTCAATTATGACGGCGTGGTCAACGGCGACGACTTCACGCTTCTTGTCGGGAACTTAGGCAAAACAGCAACCGGATCTGAAATCGCGTTGCCTGCCACCGACTACGCCGCGATCGCCGCCTTCGCCGCCGCCAATGGTTTGATGGCTGATGTCCCGGAACCGGCATCAACGGGATTAGCGTTCATCGCTGTAATCGGAATGCTCTGGCAACGCACGCCCATGCGCAAAATACGAAACATATCGTCCTCCCATCACTGACCCTGTGCCAGATTTAATTGGTGCAAGCCAATCGCATCTGCTCAGCGCAACAATCGGAGTGATTCCGACGCGCTCTATGCGATACCGGCCCGATTGGCCGTCCGCGGTTTAGGCGTTCGATGCACAAAATAGGCCAGGAGTTCACCCCGCGAGGAGACAGTGAAATGCCGGTAGATCGATGTGATATATTCGTGGATAGTACTGGGGCTCAGCTGTAGTTCGCACGCGACTTCTTTCTCGCTTTTTCCTTGAAGCAGTAGCGATAGCGTTTCCCGAAGCCGTTTTGAAAGTCCGTCGCAGCATAAATGTTCTTCAGTCGCCAATCGTATGCCAATGAGGGGTGCAATTTCATCATGTAGCAGCGTGAGCAACGTCACCTCGTGCGCTCCGAAAGGCGCGGCGCCGTGAGGTCGATCGAGACCAAACATTTCGATCCTTTGAGGCAGATCCACGAATCGCATGGACCACAGGTAATCATCACAGTCGGCATGCCGCCTCAACTGCTGGTAACCGGGCGATGCGTGATATGTGGCGACGTCAGTCAACTGATCACGCGCGGCGGTGACCCAGCCACGCTCATCAAACTCTGCCCAGAACTTTGCCTGTCCAGGTAGAAAGTTCTTTGATGTTTCTTTGACCTCGCGATGGGAAACACGGTCGGTGGAAGTATGAACCAGCGCCTTAAGCTCGGGTGCAGGTAGGCCGACAATCGCAATTGGATAAATTGCCCCCAGTTGGCCTGGCGCATCGGTGCGCCTACACAGAACATCGTGCTGACATTCCCGTCCAATAGCGTGCATGCTCCCTGAAGCAGATGCTCGCGCCATACCTGCGGGTCGTCCCAGCGATCGCATACTTCGCGCACGAGGCGGATGACAGCCGAAATCTCGCCCACGGTCACTTCCATAGCCGCTTGCCCCTCAAAGGATGTCAGGATGTGATCCCACTGTTTAGCGGGATTGTTGGGATTCCCGAGTCAGTTAAGATAACTGGGAGCGACTCTAATTGCACGAGTTTGTTGTTCACATGTGGGATAGGAGATATTCGATCGGGCAAATCATGGAATGATCATCATAGTTCGCTGGATAATCGTAAAGCTTTTTTTATCAGCCGCTTATGTGTCCGGTCCAAAGCCTACGCACACAGGGAATAGCATCCTAAGTAGCAGCTCCTCAGCATCATCCGAACGAGGCGGTCTGCCGTGCTTCTTGCTAACCGAGTTCGCTAAAAAATCCTGATGGAAACATTTCGGCCAAAATAAGGCCAAGTAAGGGAGGGAAGATGCGTCGCCAAAAGCTCGTTCCGCGCAAAAGTATGTCCATTGCCATCGCAGCGGTCCTCGCCTGCTCGACGGCCCCTCTTTATGCCGGATCGGATATGGAGATTGGCACGAATGGTGCAAATGGCGCCAACGGAGTGGGAAGCGTCGTGGGCGTTATGTTCGAAGTGACGCCCGGTCAGCCCGGTGGCAATGGTGGTAATAATCTTTTCACCAATGGCGCCGTCACGAATGATCCTTCAAACGTCGGCAACGGCACCGGCGGAAGCGGCGGCAACGGCGGCAACGGAGCTTCCTCTGGCCCACTTCACAGCCCCGGCGGCAATGGCGGCGATGGCGGTGGCGGAAATTCAACCGCCGAGCAATCCGACCCTGTGGGCGGAGTCGTGAGCGATCAGGCCACTGCCACAGGCGGGCTGGAGGAAATGGCGGCTCCGGCCCAAAACAATCGCTTTCTACTTTCCTTGCTGCCGGCGGCAGCGGTGGAAATGGCGGGGATGCCACTGCCTCGGCCACAGCTCTGAACGACGGAAGCAACACCTCGGGCTCGGCGACCGCCACCGCCATCGCCACCGGGGGCAACGGCGGAGCGGGCGGACCGGGCATTAACTCTGGCGGCACCGGCAGCGGCGGCAACGGCGGCAACGCTACGCTTGGATTCGTTGACGCTCAAGGCCCACTCGGCACCTCAGAGCCCACTGCGTCCGCGACTATAACCGGAGGCAACGGCGGAGCGGGCGCTCGCGGAGGAAACGGAGGCAACGGCGGAGCGGCGACAGTCGGTGACGGCGGCGTTGTCCAAGTCAGCAACATGAACAACAATGGCATGGCTACCGCTAATTTCATCGGCGGCAATGGCGGCGCCGGCAATGGTGGAAACGGCGGCAACGGCGCGGACGAATCCATCTCCAACTCCGTCACCGGCTCAGCAAATTTCATTCTGTCCCCCACGCAAAACGTGACAGCCGGAAATAGCGGAGGCAGCAATAGCAGCAATCCGGGCGCAGCCGGAAACGCCATTTCAAACCTCTCTTTTTCCTTGCCGAATAGCTATGTAATGGCGACCAGCGCTGCCAATGGCGGAAGCGGCGGCGACTGCTCAAATATCAACGGGGTGCTGGTGGCGATGCGTCGGCTGTAATCAGTGCCACCGCCAGCACCGACTCGGCGATCATCGCCGCCATTGCCAACAGTAAAAATGGCGCTTCAGTCTATGGCAACGGCAGCAATATTGTGGGCGGCGCTGATGGCTTTACCGCAGGTGCCGGCGGAAATGCCACCGCCACCGCCTCTCTTCAAATTGACGGAATCGACTCTTTCGCAGGCGGTGTCAGTGCCGCCGCCGTCTATGCCACCGCCGGCGCGGGCGGATCTGTGGAGAACGGGGTCGCGGGAAATGGCGGCGCGGGTGGCATTGCCACGGCCGGTTCCACGGTCACCGATTCCATATCTATACTTGCCGCTCAGCCCGACAGCGCCGTAACCGCGTATGGCGGCGCGGGTGGACAGGGCGAAGGCGCCGGCTTTTCAGGTGGATCGGGCGGCGCCGCTGTGATAACCAGCGCCAGCTCGACGGTCAATGGCCAGACTTACGCAATCGTCCTCGCGACGGCGTATGGCGGCAATGGCGGCTTCGGGGCCAGTGGCGCTACCGGTGGTAATGGCGCAAACGAAACGCTTAACAATGCGGTTTCAGGGTCCTCGTCCGAATTTGTCTCTCTGACCCAAACCGCGTATGGCGGCAACAGCGGAGGAAGCAATGGAAATTCCAATGGCGGAATTGCCGGAACGGGAAATAGTTCCTTACAGTTGACCGAAAATGGCGTCACTGATCTGTCGGTCAAGTTGAATGCATACGGTGGCAACGGCGGAGCCAGTCAAAACGCCAATGCGAGTAATGGAGCCGTCGGCACCGTCTCGATGAACATCACCACGGATTCCCCCGAGCCTGAAATATATGCTGAAGCCATTGGCGGTAACGGCGGCGATTGCCAGGCGCGGGATTCTCGGCTGGTAATGGCGCGGCTGGTTCAATAGGAACCGTGATAGCGACCGCCACGCAATTGGATCTATTTAGTGTTTCCGTAACGGGCGGTAACGGCGGCGCCGGATCTGGTGGCGCCACGGGCGGCAATGGCGCTGACGCTATATTGACCAATGCGATAAGCGAATCTGTCGTTAACTTTGGTGGAATGGGACAACAGGCTTTTGGAGGCAACAGCGGAGGTGCGGTGGGCGCCAATCCAGGGTTGGCAGGCAACGCCAATTCCTCGCAGACCCTGAACAACAACACAACTGCGCAGATTACACTTTCTTCCTTCGCCAGCGGCGGTGGCGGCGGAGACGTTCAGGGAGTCAACGGATCAGCTGGTGGCAACGCCACCGCAATGACAAACCTCACCTCCGATGCTTCTTTGGGATCTTTCGCAGGAACACCAGACGGCTCGGGTGTCCCGCTCAACCACGGCAGCAACATCGTCGGCGGAGCCAACGGCTTTTCAGCCGGTAACGGCGGAAACGCCACTGCCACCGCCGCGGGAACCGGTACATCCACCGTCGCCGGAAACAGCGCCGTCACTGTCGAAGCGGATTCTTTTGGCGAATCCGGCGGCTCCGTTGAAAACGCAGTCCTCGGCAACGGCGGAGCCGGCGGAATCGCCACTTCCACCGCGACAGCCTCCGGCGTCGGCCTCGATCCCGTCAGCGCCACCGTCACCGCAACCGGCGGCGCCGGCGGAGAAGGCGCTGGCACCGGATTTCAATCCGGCAACGGCGGCAATGCCACCGCGCAGGCCACCGCTCACTCTGTCCAAAGCCAATCACAAGCCACCGCCAGCGTCACCGGCGGCGCGGGCGGAGCCGCGACGAATTTCTCCACCGTCGGAATCGGCGGAACAGCAACCGCATCAGCAACCGCCAACGGCGTCACGGCCACTGAGTTCCAGGGAGCCGGATCAAACGGACAAGGCGGCTCAGCTTTCGCACAAACAACCTGGACCCCCGCCGCCGGCGCAACAGTCGTGATCGGCATCAGCAATGTCAACAACGGCATTGGCACGGTCACCGGCCCTTCAGCACTGATCGCCGGCATCACCGGCACCGGCTCTCTGACCATCGGCAACGGCGCCACCGCAACGATTCTCAGATTGTCCACCAACAGCGGCGGCAGCGCTCAATCAGCTCTCACCCTCAAAACAGGTTCATCCCTCGACATCGCGAACAACCACCTCTTCATCAACTACGGCCCCAATCCCGATCCGATCTCCACTATCGCCGGCTACTTAAAAAGCGGCTATGCAGATGGAGCATGGAACGGCCTGGGGATCAACAGCTCATCCGCCAACAGCAAATACGGCGTGGGTTACGCCGACTCAGCCGATCCCGGCAATCCCGCCGGCCTTTCAGCCGACCAAATTGAAATCGAATACACACTCTATGGCGACGCGAATCTAGATGGCGTCGTCAGCGGCGACGACTTCACCATCCTCACCGACAACCTCGGCAAACAGGTGAATGGCTGGGACAAAGGCGACTTCAATTACGACGGCGTCGTCAACGGCGACGACTTCACGCTCCTCACCGACAATCTCGGCAAACAGGCCAATGGTGCTGACATAACCTTACCCGCCGCCGATTACGCCGCAGTCAATGCCTTCGCCGCCGCCAATGGGTTTGCGATTCCGACGATTGCCGTTCCCGAGCCAACATCGGCCGGGCTGGCGCTCATAGCCGTGAGCGGAATGCTTGCGCGACGCCGGCATAAACGTTGAAATGCGCAAAGGTAACGTATCATCGCACATGATCGTCCGCGAAATTTAATCTTTGTGTAATTGCTATAAATGCGGTAAATTGCGACGCCACATTTAAGAAGAAACAGTTTTCCAAACGTACTGACGAAAATCAGGGTTGGAGAGGAAGAAAATATGCATCGTGCAAAGCCCGTTCCCCGTAAAGGCATTCAGATCTTGATGGCAGCGATCGTCGCGACTGCGGCCGTTCCCGTTTACGCCGTGTCACCTACGCCTGTAGTTGGCGCGGCGGGCATGAATGGCGCCAATGGAACCGGCGGCATCGGCACCATGGACCAGTTCATCGTCACCCCAGGTGGTAACGGCACCAGTGGCGGGGCCGGCTCAGAAAAGCGCCGTCAGTGGCGATACTACTAACGTAGCCACCGCCACCGGCGGAATGGGCGGCAGCGGTGGCAACGGCGCTTCCTCCGGCCCGCTGCTCAGCCCCGGGGGAAATGGAGCATCCGGCGGCGGCGCTGCCGCACTAGCCTCTCAAAGCACCTACGCTGGCGGAAGCACAATCGATGAGGCCACTGCCACAGGCGGCGCGGGAGGAAATGGCGGCAATGGTGTCGTCATGAAGTTCGGCGCCAAATCGGCCGGCGGAAGCGGTGGAAATGGCGGAAACGCCACCGCATCCGCGACGGGCCTCAGCAATGCCCCAATCGGTCCGGATCCCCAGCATCCCGGCGATAACTATCCCTTTGAAGTGGGCAATGTCCTGGCTGAGGCCGCGGGAGGCGCTGGTGGCTCAACCGGCACCGGTGGAAATTCAAGTGCAATCACCGGCGGAAACGGCGGCGTCGCTTTTCTCGGAACCATCAGTGAAACCACCACTGGCATCGGCTTTTTTGAAACCGGGGTCGTTGTCGGCGGCAACGGCGGCGCGGGCTTCGGCGGCGCTACCGGGGGAAACGGAGGCAATGAATCTCTTTCAAACGCTCTCACCGACACCGGCACACAAGTGGCAGCCGGCGGAAATAGCGGCGGCAGCGTCGCGGGAAATCCCGGAACCGCCGGCAACGGCACATCCACGTTAACGAACCCGGGCGACGCAGTTGCCTACGGCGGCAATGGTGGAGACAGTCAATCCACCACCGGCAGTGCAGGCGGAAACGCCACTGCCTCCGCCACGAGCAGTGTCAGTGCGGCCGGCAACTTTTTTTCAGTTGAAGCTTTGGCCAACGATCCTCAGGAAACTTTCATCTCCGACACCGGATATCAAACCGGGCTCAACGTCACAATCCCGGGACGAGGAAACGGCAGCAACATTACCGCGGGCTCTGGCACCGGCGGCGCAGGTGGCGCGGGCTCTGCAACTGCCGCGGCAACTAATTCAAGCGGTGCCGCAGAGGCCGACGCTGAGAGTTGGGGCGGAAGCGGCGGTTCTGTCCTCGATGGCGCGGCCGGAAATGGCGGCGCGGGCGGTTCATCCCTCGCCACTACCAGTGTGTCGAGCTCTACCTTCGTCAACTTGACAGTGGCTTCGTTTGGCGGACGCGGCGGCCAGGGTTCAGGCGCCGGATTTTCCGGCGCGCCACGGCGCTGTCGGGTCGTTTGGCTTGATTACCGCCACCCCAAATCCCAACAATTCTATCAACGGTTTTGTAGTTGGCGGCGGCGGTAATGGAGGGAATGGAGTACTTTCCGCAAACGGTGGAAACGGAGCGACCGAATCACTCACGAACGCCATCAGCCTCGGGACGGCCGCCAGCATAACGCTCGAACAGGATGCCATCGGCGGAAACGGCGGAACCACTGACACCGGAATCGCCGGCGCGGGCGGCGATGGTAATTCCACCCTCGCCATTTCCTACGCGACTCAGCCGCAGTCTGCCTCGCCCAATACCTTGACCGGCACCGCCTTCGACTATGCCGGCTCGGGCGGCGCGGGGCCTAACGGCGGCGCTGCCGGCAACGCCAATGCCTCCGTCAACCTCGTCAATTACGGATCGGTGTCCGCCACCGCCCTGGCTAATCCGATCAGCAACTTTGATTCGGACTTGTACAATAATTACCCGAGTCTGAGTCTGCCCATGGGCAATGGCGGCAACGTCACGGCAGGTGGAGGCAACGGCGGCGCTGGTGGCAGCGCAACTGCTGTCGCCAGCGCACAAAGTATTCTCACCTCCTCTTCCACTTTCGCCAGCGGGGCTGCCGTGAGTTACGCAGGAGCCGGCGGCGGCGTCTTCGGAGGAAATGGCAGCGGCGGCACTGGCGGCAATGCCATCGCCTCCGCCTCCAGCAGTTCCATATCGGGATCTTCTTCGGCTGAGGCAGACGCCACCGGCGGAGCGGGCGGACAAGGATTTGGAATCGGATTCGCCGGCGGAGCGGGCGGATCAGCATCCATCGGCAGCATCACTGCCGCTTCCACCTCCGGCAATATCTCCGCTACGGTGAACGCCATTGGAGGCGCTGGCGGTGAAGGAGAATCCGGAGCCAACGGCGGAAATGGTGGCGTCGTCAATCTCAACAACGTCTTCGCGGCCGGCCCCACAACCGGAACGATTGGTGTGGCGCAGAATGCTGCCGGCGGCAACGGTGGCGGCAGTGACGGCGGCAACCCCGGGCTTGCCGGCAACGCCACCTCCATCATATCGCTGACTCAGATGAACGCCTCTTCGCTCCTCGGCAGTGTTATTGCGCAGGCCGGAGGCGCGGGCAATGTCGAGAGCGTCAACGCAAACCCCGGCGGCACATCGATCGCCACCATCAGCCTCACCGGCTCCGGGCTGATCGCAGCTACCGCTACGGCTGGAAACACAACCGCCGGCGGTGGCAATATCGACAACGGCCTTAGTGGTTACACGGCCGGCGATGGAGGCGGCGCGACCGCCACCGCGACGGGCGCCAGCACGAGCACCCTCGCCGGCGCCGGCGCCGTTATTATCTCCGCCACCGCCGTCGGAGAAACGGGCGGCGGAATCACCGGCGGTATATTCGGCACCGGCGGTAGCGGTGGCGCAGGCCAGCGCCATCTCCTCAGCCACCGGCGCTGGACCCGATGAAGTTCAATCCATCGCAAGCGCAACCGGCGGCAACGGCGGAGCCGGCGTCGGATCCGGATTCAACGCGGGCAACGGCGGAAACGCCAACGCACAGGCGACCGCCACCTCCACATCCTCCGATCCCAGTGCAATTGTGAGTTCCACCGCGACTGCTCAGGCGGGAACCGCCGGCGGCTACACCAACAGCGCAGCACCCGGCATCATCGGCGGCGCCACCGCCATCGCCACCGCCACGGGCGTGATCCAATCATCCGCCACTGCCACTGCCACCGGCGGGTCAGGCAGCTCGACATCCAAAGCCATAACCACCACCGGCCTCTTTTCGTTTGCTCAGGGCAAAGCCACGGCTCCAACCGACGTGTCTGGCAATACAGGATCAATGGCAACGATCAATGCGGGCGAAAACGCACCCGGATTTTTCAGCGCCAACGGTACTGAATCAGCCGCCTATATCGTCGCGGCGCCGGTCTCCGGAAATGTGGATGATCTCTGGGCTTCGGATTTCAAAGTTCAAAGTGCCTTTGGCAGCGACAACAATGTGAACGCCATTTTGCTGGCGCAAATGCAATATCCCACTTCCGGCACCGGCACATCCCACACTTACAGCACCGCCCTTGAACTGAGCGAAAATAGCGCCGGCCTCACCAGCAACGGTCTGCTCGCCGGCCTCCTTTCAACAAATGTAATTGGCTCAGGTCTTCTACCGGGCGATTCGCTTCGGTTCCGCATCGAACGAAACGGAACCGCCGTCGTTGATCAAACGTTCACCACAAATCCAACTCTGCTCTCTTATTTCCAAAACACCTCGTTCGATCTCGGCGCGGAAAACGCCGACCTGAACAGCGCAAATCTCGACATACAATTCCTCTTCGACCTGACCACAACGCATCCAGGCTCAGGCATCGGCGAGCAATTCATCCTCGGCGACAGCTCAAGCGCCCAAGCCGGCACCTGGACTCACACCACCGGCGGCAAGCTGGGCCACACCCGGCGACTGGTCCGCCAACACCCTCCCCGACGGCCCAGGCGTTCAAGCCGTCTTCGGCAACGCCATCTCAGCAGCTCAGACAGTAACCCTCGACGAAAACACCACCGTCGGCAGCATCCAGTTCAACAACTTAAGCAGCTACACCATCGCCCCAGGAACCACCGCCTACTCCCTAACACTCGACAACGCCGGCTCACCCGCCAACATCACCGTCACCAGTGGCAGCCACACCATCGGCGCCCCAATCAACCTGACTTCCTCGGGCTTGAATACCACCATCGCCTCTGGCAATGTCCTAACCCTCGCAGGCAAAATCACCGGACCCGCCCCGCTCTCCATCACCGGCCCCGGCACGCTCAAGTTCGGCACCAACATCGGCGAAGTCGATTTAACCGGCCTCGCCATCACTAACAGCGGCACATTGGATATCAACAACAATCACATCATCCTCAATTACACTGGAAGTCCCGACCCCATCGCGACCATCGCCGGCTATCTCAAAACCGGCTACAGCAACGGCAACTGGACCGGCCCCGGCATCGACAGCTCAGCCGCCGCGACGAACAAAACCCATTACGCCCTGGGCTACGCCGACGGCGCAGACCACATCGTCACCGGCCTCTCCTCCGGCCAGATCGAAATCGCATACACACTCCAAGGCGACGCCAATCTAGACGGCGTCGTCAGCGGCGACGACTTCACTATCCTCACCGACAACCTCGGCAAGCAGGTCACCGGCTGGGACAAAGGCGACTTCAATTACGACGGCGTAGTCAGCGGCGATGACTTCACACTGCTAACGGACAACTTAGGCAAGCAAACCAACGGCGCTGACATCACATTACCCGCCGCCGATTATGCCGCGGTTGATGCCTTCGCCGCCGCGCATGGATTGACGGCTCCAACTTTCCCGGTTCCCGAGCCCGGCGCAGCCGCGCTGATCGCCGTTGCGGCCACCGGAATTCTGCTCCGGCGTCAAAGGCGCTCGTCAACTTTTTCATAAAACGGACACTCGACCAATTTCCTGTTACAAAATGGCAATGCGGCAATCTCAAACATCCTCGGAATCAGCCCTCCAGCAAGTTGTGGAATTGATCGGACCACTTACTACCGATCAATCCCCTGCCGACACACGACGCCGCGCGCTGGTGAAAGGTCTGGCCGGCATTGTTGGGTCCGATTTCACATTCTGGGCCTGGGGACGCGGGCATCCCGAGCGCGGGCCTGTTGTTCCCGTAGCCGTCGTTTCGGTCGGTGGGTCGGCGGCGGTGCAGCGCGGATGGTACTACGCTGGCCCTGTCGCCGCTGATGGATCGGGAAATCCGTAATCCGCTTGCCCCGCTCGCCCGCCCTCAGAAAGCAACTCTCCGCCGCGATCTGTTCCCCGATGCCAAATGGAAAACCAGCGAAGTGCGAAAGGCGATCGGCGACACCATTTCGATGGACGAATGGATGCATGCCGTGCGATATTGCGGCCCCGATACCTGGTGCAATTTCTGGTTTTCCCGCCGGATCGGAAAGCCTCCCTTTACTGAAACAGACCGCCTGATTCTCGACACGATCCTGCGTCACGTGGCACTTTTGCATTCAGTTGAAGCCGATGGCGACTTGCCCGCCAGCATGATGATGGGGCTGACCCATCGCCAGCGGACAGTGCTGCTTTCCTTGCTGGACGGCCACTCACGCAAAACCATCGCCGACTCGCTGAAGATTTCCCAGCACACAGTCAACGAGCACGTCAAAGCGCTCTTTCAGCACTTCGGGGTTCGTTCATCGACTGCCTTGGCGGCCAAGTTCCTGCGCGGACGATGAATCGGGCACCCCCCTAGAAATAGGTATTTCCACAAACGGTCTGCTGACTATACTCGGCTGTTCTCGGCACATGACCGATCGGCACAAATCTCAAGGGAGGCAAAAGGTGACCCACCCGAAACAACTCAACCGTCGGCTCGCGCTCGCGATGGCCGTGGCGGCCATCACACCGGCGGCAGGGCACGGCATGACAATCAACCTGACGTATACCGCCAATGTCACCGGTCTAGCCAACGCGAGTGCGTATGAAGCAGCCATCAACTATGCCGCGGCGCAGTTTAGCGAGATGTATACCAATCCGATCACGCTGAACTTCACCGTGGATGCCGAGAGCCTCCCCTCGAATATCCTGGGCCAAAGCAATCGTGGCGTAACTGTTTCCACCACCTATTCAGCGATTCGAACTGGGCTGATGAACAATGAAACCACCCCAGACCAGGTAACGAACGTCAACGACAACTGGCCCGCGACAGATCCAACAGGGTCCAATTCCGTCTGGGGAGTATCACCCGCCGAGGGAAAAGCGCTCGGCCTGACCGCTTCCTACCCCCCCAGCGACGGCACCTATACCTTCACAACAGTGAACATCTCCAATTGGAATCTCGATCCATATGATCGTGCAGTCGCGGGCAAGGTCGACCTCATCGGGACATCCGAGCACGAATTCTCCGAATTGATGGGCCGGGCCGGTCTTCAAGGCGCCCTCGCCAACCAAAAACCATCTTATTTGCCCTATGACCTTGAGCACTTCACCGCAAGCGGTGTGCGCGATCTGCCGGGCACCGCGGGCGGCGACTATTTCTCCATCGATGACGGAGCCACTAATCTTAAGGCCTTCAACTCCCTCACCGCTAACGGCGACCTGACCGACTGGGACAATGGCACCGATATCAACGGCGTCTATGTACCCGATGCCTTCAACGCTCAAAGCGCCGGCAGCATCGCCAATACCCTTTCTGTCGTGGATGGCACCGTTATGGATGTTCTGGGGTACGATCGCTCGTCACCGAACCTCACATTCAAAACCGGATTCAGCGATTTTCTGACGGGTGGCAACTGGCAGAGCACCAATTCCAGCTCATTGAATCCATTCCACGGCGCGATCATGGTCGTCAACAATGCCTCGGCCACTGCATATCATGAATTCACCCCCGGCGAAAATTTTATGCTCGCCTCCAATTCAGACATGGGCCAGTCCATGGAAGTCCGCGCCGGCACATTCGAATTGAATGATTCCGGCCAGGTAACCGGAAGTGGATTTGGACTCCTCGTAAACCAGGATGGCGAGCTTCTCGTTGACGGCACGGGCAATCTATATCCGCAGGGACCGGTCAGTATCGGCGATGCCGCCGGAGTCACCAACGCCATCGCCCAGTTCACCGGCAGCGGCACAGTCATCATTGGCAACCCCGCGGAGACGGTAACCCTTTACGTCGGCAACTCCGGATCGGGCAATGCTTCTCAAACCGGCTCTGCCAACGTCACAACGCCGGAACTTCTGATCGGAAACCAGAAAGGGAGCAACGGGATTTATCAGCTCGACACCACTGGAACGCTGGACGTAACCGGCGATGAAGTCGTCGGATTTAACGGAAACGCCAACTTCCTGCAGATCGCCGGCACTAACAAAATCGTCGGATCGCTCATTCTCGGCCAGCAATTTGGCACCGGAACCTTTGAATTGGAAGGCGGCTCGGTCACCGCCGCCGCGGTGGATGTTGACGCCAATGCGTTCAGCCTCGGATTTACCGCCCTGACCCAGACTGCGGGCACCCTCACCGCATCGGCGGTTAATGTTGACCAGGCCGCGGCCTACTACTTGTCCAACGGAACATGCTCTGCCGCCGTCGTCAACGCGGGCGTTTTCGACTTCAGCGGCGGCTTGGTCATCGGCAATATCACCAACACCGGCACCATGACCTACACCGGCGGGTCTCTCATCGGAAGTTTCACCAACGACGGCGTCACCAATCTCAATGCCAACCTCACCGTCCCCTTCAGCATGCTCAATGAAACGCAGCTGACGATCAACTCCGGCATCACGCTCACCGTCAATCTTTCTGGCATTGACAATGAAAGCACCATTGTGCTGGAGGGCGGGACGCTTGCGGGCAATGGAACCAAAACCAATAACTACGCCATCACCGGCGCAGGAACCATCTCCGGTTCCGCGCGCTGATCAATAACGGATCACTCGTGGAATCGGGCGGCTCGATCGTCCTGAGCATGGCCGGAACTCCCTACACCAACAACGGCGCGATCGTCCTTCAGATAAACACCGGCGAACTCGACCTTGCCACGCCCAACAGCCCGACAACCGATCGGCTGATCAACAACGGCTCAATCAGTCTGGATGGCTCGGTCATTGACGGCGCCGGCGGTCTGGAAAACGCCGCGGGCGGCGTGATCAACGGGCCGGGTGAGATCAATTGCGCCTATTTCAACAATGATGCCGGCGGCACTGTGCAAATCCCCGTCGGCACGCTGAATATCACCCGAACCTTTTTCGACAATGCCGGCTCATTCGAGCTTTCAGACCCGGCGTCACATCTCATCGGCGGCGAAATCATAAACAGCGGAACCATTCAGGGAATGGGAACCATCGCCAATTCCATCAACAACTCCGGTACCGTCGAAGCCACCGGCGGCACGCTCACGCTCAACGGGTCTATTCTCATTGTCAATAGCAGCTCAACCTTCATCGCCGATGACGGCGCTACGCTCCTCGCTGTCAGCGCCGGCCACGGGATTCAGACCAACAGCGGCACCATTGAACTCAACGGCGGGACTTTTGATAACGACGGCCAGCCCATGACCAACTCGGGTCTCATTACCGGCTTCGGAACCTTCAACACCGGCGGCCTGACCAACGGAATCTCGCTGCTTCACGAGGGAAGCATGACCCTTTCCGGCGGACCCTCGACCATCAATGGAAATGTCAACAACGTCCAGACCATTTCCGTCACCGGCGCCTCCGCCGAGTTTACGGGAAATGTGGGTGGCGCCGGCTCCATTTCCTCTACCGGCGCGGACGTCACCTTCGACGGCGTCTATACCAACGCCACCTTTACCTCCAACAGTTCCAACAACACTTTCCAGAGCAATGTCACCATCCCCGCCACCGGTGCCATGACCGGCAGCTCGGATTCAAACTTCTTAATGTCCGGCGGAACGTTCACCATCAATAATAATGCCACCTTCAACAACACCGGCTTCCTGGAATCTTTGAATCCGATTGTGAATAGCGGCAGTTTCCTTCAGACCGGATCCCTCCTGATGGAGAGCGACTTCACCAACAGCGGCACGGCCGTCATCGGCGGAAGCCAAACCTGGACCGCGGGAACAAACTTAAACAACACTGCCGGAACCACTACGTTGCAAAGCGACGCTGGCTCCCCCAGTTCTTCCACGCTCGCCGTCAACGTCACCGGCGGCTCGGTCATTCTCGCCAGCCCGCAGCATTGGGCTGCTCTCTCCATCACCGGCGGCCTCGTCGATGTCGCCAACTATCATCTGTTAATCAATTACGGTGACGGTCCCGATCCAATCGCAACCATCGCCGGCTATCTCAAGACGGGTTACAACAATGGAACCTGGACCGGCCCCGGCATCGATAGCTCCGTCGCGGCAATCACTCCCCATTACGCGCTCGGCTACGCCGACGGCGCAGATGACATCGTCTCCGGCCTCCTCTCCGGTGAGATCGAGGTTGCCTACACGCTCATCGGCGACGCCAATCTCGACGGCATTGTCAGCGGCGACGACTTCACCATCCTCGTCGGCAACCTCGGCAAACAAGTCGCCGGCTGGGACAAAGGCGATTTCAATTACGACGGCGTGGTCAGCGGCGACGACTTCACTGCCTTGGCCGGCAACCTCGGCAAGCAAGCCAACGGCGCTGATATTACGTTACCCGCGAGCGACTACGCCGCGGTCGACGCCTTCGCCGCCGCCCACGGATTTGCGCTTCCAGTTTTCGCCGTCCCCGAGCCGGCGACGCTAAGCTGCGCCACAATTTTCGCAGCGGGCGCGCTCATGCGGCGTCGCCGTTCGATTTAGCAATAATTACATTGGCCGCAAATTGAGACTTATCGATTTTTGCGTCACGTTCCCAGCAACATTTTGTTTTCAATCTGATTGGGGGGCCAATCATAGGAGAGGGATGATGCCCCAGAAAAACCGGAACTTCCGAAAGAGCAAATCAAGCAACCGATCTCAATACCGCCGGCTTGCCTTAGGCATGCCACTGCTGATGGTCACATTTTCCAACTCCGCGCAAGGAGCGACAGATACCTGGAGCAATGCCGCCGGTGGCCTCTGGTCAACCGGCACGAACTGGTCAACCAATAACCCGCCCCTCTCCGGCGATGATGCCACCAACCCCCTGAACGCGACGATCACATTCGGCACCACCGCAAGTGTGGATAGCTTCAATACCGCCGGCGCCTTCACGTTCAGCAGCGGAACGCTCACCGGCACGAAAGCCGCCGCCGCGGCTCCGATCACATTGACCGGTCTCTTCACCTGGTCCACCGGCACACTGACCACCGCAACCACGGTAGCCAACGGCGGCATAGATTTTCATGGGACCAGCGATGTATTCCTCTCCGGCGGATCGCTCACCAATCCCTCGGGACAAAGCTCAACCATCGGCGCTACCGGTGGCGTCTTTCTCGAACTCGGCAGCGGCGCAACCTTCACCAACGCGGGAACACTCACTGGCTCCGGCGGAGCTGAGATCGTCAATAACGGCGGAGCAACCAACACTTTCGCTAATAACGGAACCTTCGACGTCACCGGCTCGTTCTCCGTGGAGACGGGTCTGGTCTTCACCAACACTGGGGCTGTCAACGTACAATCGGGAACTCTGCTGCTTAACGCTGGCGATAACGCCACAACCACCGGAACGTTTGCGGTCTCTTCTGGCGCAACCCTCAACTTCGGCAACAGCTACACGCTTCCCGCATCCAGCGTCACCGGCGCAGGCAATGTGATCTTCTCCGGCGGCACCACCTCCGTCGCCGGACCCTTCAGCCTGGGCAACGCCACCTTCTCCGGCGGCAGCGTCAACATCAACGGAGCGTATGCCGTTAGCGGAACCACCACGTTCTCCGGCGGCAGCGTCAACTTCAACAGCACCATCACCAACTTCGGAACCAACGCCCTGGTTGCCCCCAGCGGCAACATCAATTTTGGCTCCAACAGTCTCACCTTCCCGTCCATCACGCTCTCCGGCGTAAGGTCATCACCACGGGCACACTCACTTCCACCGGTCTTCTCACCTTCTCCGGCGGCACGCTCGCTGCCACGACCACCACCGCCAACGGCGGCATCGATTTTCATGGTTCGACCGATGTATTCCTTTCCGGCGGATCGCTGATCAATTCCACGGGACAAAGCGCAACCATGGGCGCAACCGGCGACATCTTTCTTGAAGTCGGCAGCGGCGCAACCTTCACCAACGCCGGAACGCTCACCGGCTCCGGCGGTGCTGAGATCGTCAATAACGGCGGAGCAACCAATACCTTCGCCAACAGCGGAACCTTCGACGTCACCGGATCGTTCACCGTCGGATCGGGTCTGGTCTTCACCAATACCGGAGCCGTCAACGTACAATCCGGATCGCTTCTGCTGGGCGCCACCGACAATGCCACAACCACCGGAACATTCAACGTCTCCTCCGGGGCGACTCTGAACTTCGGCAACAGCTATACGCTTCCCGCATCCAGCCTCACCGGCGCAGGCAGCGTCGATTTTCTCCGGCGGCGGCACTTCCGTCGCCGGACCCTATAGCATCGGCAACACCACTTTCTCCGGCGGCGGCACCACGACCTTCAATGGAACCTACGCCGTCACCGGCAGCACTACCTTCTCAGGCGGCAACGTTAACTTCAACAGCACCATCACCAACTTCGGAACCAACGCGCGTAGTGGTTTCCAGCGGCACCATTAACTTCGGCAGCAACAGCATCACCTTCCCATCCATCACCATCTCCAGCGGCAAGGTCACCACCACCGGCACACTCACCAGCACGGGCCTTTTCACCTGGTCGGCTGGCACGCTCACTGCCACAACCACCACCGCCAACGGCGGCATCGATTTTCACGGGACGAGCGACGTATTCCTCACCGGCGGATCGCTGATCAATTCCACGGGACAAAGCGCAACCATCGGCGCCACCGGCGACGCCTTTCTCGAAGTCGGCAGCGGCGCAACCTTCACAAACGCCGGAACGCTCACCGGTTCCGGCGCAGCTGTGAGATCGTCAATAACGGCGGAACAACCAATACCTTCGCCAACAGCGGAACCTTCGACGTCACCGGGTCGTTCAGCGTGGAGCCGGGTCTGGTTTTCACTAACACCGGCGCCATCAACGTACAGTCCGGATCGCTGAGTGTTGGAGCGGCCTACAACGGCGCTCCGTCGGGGGCAATCACCGTTAGCTCGGGGGCGTTACTCGGTTTCACGACCGCCTTCGCTCAGCCCGCCGGCATCACCAACAACGGTTCGCTTTCAGTAACCGGCACCGGCATTTCCACTTCAGGCGCAATCACCGGAACCGGAGGCATCTCAATCACCGGCGCAACGCTGAAATTGAACACCAACAGCGGCGGCAGCGCGCAAACGTCGCTGACGATCAACGGCGGCGGCAAGCTGGATCTCACCAACAATCATTTAATCATCAACCATGCCGGAGGCGCCGATCCCGCCTCGACCATTCGCGGATATCTGATGACCGGTTACGCCAACGGCGACATGGACCGGAATTGGCATCGACAGCTCCTCCGCCGCCGCCAATCACAGCTACGCAGTTGGCTATGCCGATGGAGCCGATCATGTGGTCACCGGCCTCTCCGCCACCCAGGTCGAAATCAAATACACCCTCTACGGCGACGCCAATCTCGACGGACTTGTCAGCGGCGATGATTTCACCATCCTTGTCGGAAACCTCGGCAAATCGGTCTCCGCCTGGGACCAGGGAGACTTCAACTACGACGGCCTAGTCACCGGCGATGACTTCACACTCCTCGTCGGCAATCTGGGCAAGCAGGCCAGCGGCGCGGATGTGACATTACCTGCCAGCGATTACGCCGCGATCGACGCCTTCGCAACTGCCAACGGGTTTGCGATTCCAACCATTGCCGTGCCCGAGCCGGCTTCCGCCGAGCTGGCGCTCATCGCTATCAGCGGAATGCTCGCACGACGCATCCCCAAGCGTAAAAATGTGAATATATAACATCCTCTCATCGCTGCCTTTGAGCCTGATTTAATTCTTGTGATCTGCCGCTAAATGCGGTAAATTGCGCTCATCAAAAGACTAAGCAAGCGGGGATTTTGGCGTATTGGCCACTAATCGGGCCAGGCGAGGAGAGACTATGCGTCATAAAAAGTTCATTCCCCGTAAAAGCATTCAGATTCTAATGGCGGCAATCGTCGCCGGCGCGACGATGCCGGTTTATGCCGTTTCGCCCCCTCCGGTCACCGGCGATCCGGGAATGAACGGCGCCAACGGAACGGGCGGCATCGGCACCATGAATCAATTCATCGTCACCCCGGGCGGTAACGGTACCGCGGGTGGAACGCCCGCCGACCCGGACGCCGCCAGTTCTGATCCGTTCAACAGCGCGACCGCCACCGGCGGAGTCGGCGGCACGGGCGGCAACGGCGCTGTCTCCGGTCCGCTCATGAGCAACGCCGGCAATGCCGGCGCAGGCGGCGGCGCAAACGCAACCGCCGTCGCAACCGGCTATCCTCCGCTTCCATATGTTGCGAATGTCTCCAATATCGCCACCGCCACGGGCGGAGCGGGAGGAAATGGAGGCAACGGCGCCAGCACCACCAAGTTCGGCCCAAAATCAGAAGGCGGCAGCGGCGGAAACGGCGGCAATTCCACCGCCACCGCTTCCGGACGGGGTGATATCGGTAATGAGGATATCTATGTCGGAGCCACTTCCACCGGCGGCAATGGCGGCGCCACCGGTACGGGCGGCAATAACAGCGCAATCACCGGCGGAAACGGCGGCGTCGCCTCGCTTGGAACAATCTCCGGAACGTCCGATGCTGCCAACTTTATAACCGTGGCAGGGGTAGCCGTCGGTGGAAACGGCGGCGCAGCCTCCGGCGGGGCAACAGCCGGCAACGGTGCCAATGAATCCCTCAGCAACGCCGTCAGTGGTTCCGCTCTCGGCGGCTTCCTCCCAGGTCTTTCCCTCAACCAAATGGCGGTCGGCGGCAACAGCGGCGGCAGCAACGGTGGAAATCCCGGCGTCGCTGGCAATGGAACCTCCACCTTCAACGCCAACGAAAGCGGATTTGGAAATGTAAGCGTTCAAACAACAGCGATCGGCGGCAACGGCGGCGTATCTCTGAGCGTTGTCGGCAGCGCCGGCGGCAACACCACTGCCTCAACCAGCATAACCAGCAGCGACCCCATCGACGCCATCGCCGTCACCAACCAGCCGAGCGGAACTTACAGCGGCACGTCACAGGGAAATGGCAGCGATATCACCAATGGCATCGGCACCGGTGGCGCCGGCGGAAATTCCAGCGCCACTGCCAATGCAACCGGAAGCGGCACCGCGAGCACCCTCTTTTTTGGCGTCAACGGGGATGCTGAGAGTCTCGCCGGCAACGGCGGCTCCGTTATCAGCGGCGCGGAGGGCTCCGGCGGCGCCGGCGGCTCCAGCACCGCCAGTGGATCTGTCTTCACGTCCACAACTGTCCCCACCAATCTAACCCTGGACTCCACCGGCGGAACAGGCGGAGATGGGCAGGGAGCAGGATTTTCTGGCGGCGCGGGTGGCGTCGCCTCCTTCGGCACCGCTGCCTGCGTGTCCACCGGAGGCGGCGTATCCGATTCCATGATAACGGCAGTCGGCGGCAACGGCGGCAGTGGTGTCTTAACCGCAAACGGCGGAAATGGAGCCGCTGAAAACTTGTCTAGCGTTGTCGGCGCACAGCTCTTCACTCAACATCACCATTGAGCAGGATGCCATCGCCGGAAGCGGCGGCAGTAGCGACGGCGGAACCGCCGGCGAGGGTGGCGCCGCCACTTCCACCGTCGGCATTGCCTATACAACCTCCAACGGGCCGATGTCGCTTTCCGCTAACGCCGCTTCCTATGCCGGCAATGGCGGCGCAGATCAAAATGCGAACGGCGAGTCCCGGCGCAACCTCGAACGCTACTTCCAGTCTCGCCAACTATTATTCCGCCACCGCCACCGCGTGGGCAAACAATCCCAGCACCTTTGCAATCGTCAGTCTTGGCAACGGTGGAAACGTCATCGCCGGCACCGGTAACGGCGGCGTCGGCGGAGATGCCTCCGCTACCGCGCGCGTCGGCACCGTGAGCACTTCATCCCTCGACAATGCCCTGGCAGAAGCCGAAGCCGAAAGCTGGGGCGGCGCGGGTGGCGCGGTAACAAATACCGCGCAAGGCAATGGCGGCGCGGGCGGCAATGCAACCAGTTCCGCTTCCGCAAGTAATGCCAGTTCCGTTCTGATCTCCATCACATCTGATGCAACCGGCGGCAATGGCGGTAACGCCCAGGGCACCACCTTCACCGGCGGCGCAGGCGGATTAGCCTCGCTCAGCGCCACCGGCAGTTCTTCTGCCGGAGGATCCATGACGCTGACGCTTCAAGCCGTCGGCGGAAACGGCGGCGCGGGTCTCAACGGCGCAGCCGGCGGAAACGGGGCAACTGAAACCTTGAACAATGACGTGAGCGCCAATACGACAGGCTCGATCACAACTGAACAGGACGCCACCGGTGGAAACGCCGGCGGCACCGACGGCGCAACTCCCGGCATCGCCGGCGATGCCAATTCCACGTTGACAGCGGTTCAACTCGGCATGCCGCTCACTGATTTCATCAACGTCTTCGGCGGCGTCGGTGGCGATGTCCAGAATGGCAACGCCGGCAACGGCGGCAATTCCACCGCCACCATCAACCTCACTGGCAGCCAGAATGTGACCGCATTCGCCAACGCTGGCAGCTCCACCGCGCTCGGCGGCGGCAATATCAGCGTCGGCAATGGATACACGGCCGGTAACGGCGGCAACGCCACCGCCAGCGCCACCGGTGCCAGCACCGGCACAGCATCAGGATCAAGCGACGTCGACATCAACGCCAACGCATTCGGCCAACCCGGCGGCAACATCACCGGCTCCGAAATGGGAACCGGCGGCACGGGCGGCGCGGCTTCTGCCACGGCTTCCGCCACCGGCGCTGGCGCAAACGACAGTGACGCAACAGCCGTCAGCACCGGCGGCGCCGGCGGCCAGGGCGACGGATTTGTCTTCTTCTCAGGAAACGGCGGCAACGCCACCTCCAACGCCAACGCTTCTTCAACAGGCTCCGGCAACGCCAACGCAACCGCCACCAGCACCGGCGGCGCTGCCGGCGTCATCGTCAGCAACGCCTCCCTCGGCGCAGCAGGAACCGCTAGCGCCACCTCCACCGCAATCGGCGGCGCAATCGCAACCTCAACGTCCAACGCCACCGGCAGCACCGCGACATCCAATGCCACCGCCGGACGCGGCACGATCAACAATTCATTCGCCAATTCCACCGGCAACATCGCCATCGCGACGTCAACCGCAACCGGTGGCAACAACGACAGCGCGGCATCCACCGCCATCGGCGCAACCGCCAATGCAATTTCCTCAACCTCCGGCGGCGCCAACGGAACCGCCACCTCCATCGCCACCGGCTCAACGTCCACCGCGTCAGCCACCACATCCGCGGCGGGCAAAGTCCTCTCCGCCGCATTTGCCTATGGTTCATCCGCCAGCGCAACCGCCAAGGCCGCAAACACGACGGGCCTTTTCTCTTTCGTTCAAGGCACCGCCATCGCCCCACTCGCCACCGTTGGCGACGCCGGCTCCGAAGCCTTCATCAATATCACCAATCAAAGCGCCCCCGGCGTGGGCACAGCCTCCAACTACGAATCCGCCGCATTCGTCGTCGCCGCCCCGCTTTCCACCGACGTATCTACCGCCTGGGCATCCGACGCCAACGTCAGCAGCGCCTTCAGCAGTAACGCGAACAACGTCAACGCCCTGATGCTGCCCCTCATGCAGAATTACCACACCGGCACAAGCGCGTCCCGCACTTACAGCACCGTGCTGGAGGTCAACGAAAACAACTCCCAACTCACAAGCAACGGCCTGATCGCCGGCCTCCTCAATCCCGCGCTGATCGGTTCAGGACTTCAAGCAGGAGATTCGCTGAGATTCCGTGTCGAACGCAATGGAGCGACCACCATCGATCAAACGTTCACCGCCAATAACACTCTCATCAGCTACTTTCAAAATTCCGTTTTGGATTTCGGCGCAGAAAACGCAAACCTGAACGGCGTAAACCTCGACGTGCAATTCCTCTTTGATCTCACCACCACCCATCCCGGCTCAGGCGTCGACGAACAATTCGTACTGGGCAACAATTCCAACGCCCAGACTGGCACGTGGACAGGTCTCACCGGCGCAAGCTGGGCCACACCCGGCGACTGGTCCGCCAACACCCTCCCCGACGGCCCCGGCGTACAAGCCGTCTTCGGTAGCGCTATCTCAGCACCCCAAACAGTCACGTTGGACGAAAGCACCACCGTCGGCAGCATCCAGTTCAACAACTTGAGCAGCTACACCATCGCCCCAGGAACCACCGGCTACTCCCTAACACTCGACAACGCCGGCTCACCCGCCAACATCACCGTCACCAGTGGCAGCCACACCATCAGCGCCCCAATCAACCTGACTTCCTCGGGCTTGAATACCACCATCGCCTCCGGCAGCGTCCTCACCCTCGCAGGAAAAATCACCGGACCCGCCCCGCTCTCCATCGCCGGCCCCGGCACGCTCAAGATCGGCACAAACATCGGCGAAGTAGATTTAACCGGCCTCGCCATCACTAACAGCGGCACATTGGATATCAACAACAACCACATCATCCTGAATTACACTGGAAGTCCCGACCCCATCGCGACCATCGCAGGCTACCTCAAAACCGGCTACAGCAACGGCAATTGGACAGGCCCCGGCATCGACAGCTCAGCCGCCGCGACGAACAAAACCCATTACGCCCTGGGCTACGCCGACGGCGCAGACCACATCGTCACCGGCCTCTCCTCCGGCCAGATCGAAATCGCATACACCCTTCAAGGCGACGCCAATCTAGACGGAGTCGTCAGCGGCGACGACTTCACCATCCTGACCGACAACCTCGGTAAGCAAGTCACCGGCTGGGACAAAGGAGATTTCAATTACGACGGCGTAGTCAGCGGCGATGACTTCACGCTCCTAACCGACAATCTCGGCAAGCAAACCAACGGCGCTGACATCACATTACCCGCCGCCGATTATGCCGCGGTTGATGCCTTCGCCGCCGCGCATGGTTTCATGGTTGATGTGCCGGAACCGGCTTCTCTCGGATTATTCGTTTTCGCTATTGGCATCGCCGCTCGCCGCCGCGTTCGCCGCCCTTTAATATTCCACCAGAACAACCTTTGAACCTTCACCACAATTCTGAACAGGGAGGGAATTTATGCACCAGCAAATTTGTCCGCCGTCGCCGTATGCACTTTTTTCATCACCATCCAAGCATCGCCGCTATCTGGCATTGAGCGCCGCGATCACCCTTGGTGTAACCGCACCCATTTGGGCCCAGGATAATTGGCTCCCCACTGCCGGCGGCAGCTATCAATGGAATAATGCCGCCAATTGGAGTTCCGGAGTTCCCAACAATTTCCTTGCGCAAGCCGTGATTTCCAATGCTTTCTCGGGTGAGGAGGACATTCAAGTAGAGGGACAAACTGTCTCATCGCTCGTCATCGGCACCGAGGCAACAACGAACGAGCCTGTCTTGCTACCCGACGCTGATAATGACCCCCTAACTCTGGAGTCCAGGTTTGGAGGCGGCGCTATCTTCGTCAGTAGTAAGATTGCAAGCAATAATGCTATTGCTAACCCGCTGATCGGTTGCGATCTGAACCTCTTGAATAACAATCTCCTGATTCAAAGCTACTCCCAGGCTGCCAATCCAGATCCCAGCAATCCCAATTATGATGCTGTTTCGATTAGTGGCGCCTGGACAATGTAGAGAACCTTACGGTAAATCATGCAACTGCCTTTATTGAAGGCGCTGTCAACAACTTCAGCGGCAGCATAATTCTGGAAGGAGGTTATGCCGGTCTTAGCTTCAGAGGGGGGAATTTCCAAATGCCCGCCGCGGCGGTGAACATGATGGATCAAACCGATTCGCTCGATATCACTGGAACCACTCAAACCATCCCTTCGGTCTCCGGCAGCGGTACCATTTACCTCAGCCAGGCAGACCTTCAAGTGACTGGCAACAGCACTTTCTCGGGCAATCTCGTCTCTTTTTTCTCAGGCCAACTCGATGTCCAGTCCGGCACTTTCTCATTCGGAGCCTTAAGCGATAATTCGGCCTATTTTGGCCTTCTCGAAGCTGACCCGGGTGCAACCCTCGCGGTTTATAACGGTGCTAGCCTGGGCGAGGGCTCGGTCCTCCTAACCGGCGGCACGCTTGAGAGCAAAGCAAGTTTCCAATCCGACACCTCCATCGCGCTGGCATATAACGATAGTACGATCAACACGGATTCGGGCACCACGCTCACTCAATCCGGGGTCATCAGGGGGAATGCAGCAATATCCAAAAATGGGACGGGCACGCTCATTCTTGCCAATCCTGACAATTCCTATGTTGGGCTCACCATTAACGAAGGCACGGTAGCCACTGGTTCCGCGGCGAGTTCACCGGCCACCACACCGCTGGGCATCGGACCAGTCACCCTCTCAGGCGGTACTTTGGCGCTGCAGGCCGGCTCGGCTTCGTTCCCGCTGAAC
This sequence comes from uncultured Phycisphaerales bacterium, assembly GCA_963773725.1. Classification (GTDB taxonomy): domain Bacteria; phylum Planctomycetota; class Phycisphaerae; order Tepidisphaerales; family Tepidisphaeraceae; genus PALSA-1353. The sequence goes on along the minus strand of CAVZCA010000002.1, from coordinate 566,535 downwards.
GCCGTCGGTTTCAATCAGGATGTCGTTGTCGAGAATACTGCTACGAATATTCAGCAGGCAGTAACGATCGCGTTCGATTCGACCAATAACACCAGCGGATTCGCCTTTTATGAGAATGGCTATCAGGGCCACAATACCGGCCTGCCGCAAAACCCTAGTTTCGTCAGCGCCACCAACGGAGCGGTCTCTTTCACGCTCCAGCCATACACTTCCAACAATGTGCTTCTGATCTCTGGTAATGGCGGTCAGGGAACGCTGCAACTGTCTCACCCGGGCAGTTTTAATACGGTTTCATTTTTGGCCGCGGCCGCCAACGGAATCGCCTCGACGCAGGTCCAACTGAATTTCACCGATGGCTCCGACGCCATTTTTAGCGAAGCCGTTCCAGATTGGTTTACTGCTATCCCCGCCGCGTTGTCGATCAATGGCCGTCTCAATCTCATCGACGGATCATTCGATAACGAAGGCTCCGGATTCCCACAGCTATATGACTTTGACCTGACCCTTCCAGCGGGCGATACCAACAAAACTCTCTTGTCCGTCAATTTCACGGACACCAGCGGCGGATTGCTCGGAATCTTCGCGCTAAGCGGCAATGCCACCAACCCGAACGCGATGCAAACCTACGACAATGACGTTGACGTTACTTCCGATTCCACCATCAGCGTCACCGGCTCGCCCGTGGCGCAGATGGGGAACCTCACCATCGGCTCCAATACACTCTTCGTCACCGGCAATCCAAACGCCCAGCTTCAATTCGTCAATTCCTTCATCGAGGGCAATGCCATCTTTGACGTTGCGGCAAATACACAACTGGTTTTGAACGGTTTTTTGGGCGCGGGTGGAATCACCAAGAACAACACGGGCCTGCTCACCGTTGTCGAGCCCGATTACACCGGCTCAATCGCCGTCAACGCGGGTAAAATGATCGTCGAAGGCAATCTTCAAAACGTTGACGTGGCCATCGCGGCCGCCGGGACGTTGCAGATTTCCAACGGATCCGGGCTTCAGTATTTTACCTCGCTCAACATCGCCACCGGCGGCTTGCTGGACCTCGGGAACAATCTTCTCATTCTCAGCTACGCACCTGGAACTCAAGCCGCCATCGACGCAACCATTCGCGGCTATTTGGTCAGCGGCTACGCCCACGGAGGCTGGAACGGCCCCGGCATCGACAGCTCGGCCATCGTCAATCATTCATATGGCCTGGGCTATGCTGACGGCGCTGACGGTGTCGTCGCGGGTCTTGTGTCCGGCCAAATCGAAGTCAGTTATACGCTCTACGGCGACGCGAATCTCGACGGTGTCGTCAGCGGCGACGACTTCACCATCCTCACCGGCAATCTCGGCAAACAGGTCACCGGCTGGGACAAGGGAGATTTCAATTACGACGGCGTCGTCAACGGCGACGATTTCACGCTTCTGATCGACAACCTTGGCAAGCAGGCCAGCGGCGCGAACATCACTCTGCCCGCGGCCGACTACGCCGCAATCGATGCCTTCGCCGCCGCCAATGGCCTCATGGCCGACGTGCCGGAGCCGGCTTCAGCAAGCATTCTGGCGATCAGCTTCATCACCATGTTCGCCCGGCAAAGACGTCGCATCCTCCCCACTTAAACGCGTCACAGAACGCTCGCATGCGACAAGCTGATCACCATCATCCGCCGATGGATATTGGCCTTTCTGTCACAAATCCTTCAAGCTAAACTCCCCGCACTGGCCGCGGGCCGTGGCTTTGCCGGATTTGCACATGAATGAACAGCTTCTTCAATCCGCCACGCAGCTTCACCAGGCCGGCCAACTCGATAAGGCCGAAACGTTGTATCGAAAAGTTCTCTCTCAAGAACCGAATAATGCGAACGCCCTTCATCTGCTCGGCGTGATTTCCATCCAGCGCCGCCAATTCCCGGCAGCCATCGATTCGATCCGCAAAGCGATCGCATTGCAGCCAAACGCCGCCAGCTACTATTCAAACCTGGGCTTTGCCCTGGTCAACGCCGGCCAACTAAACGAAGCCATAGCCTGCTATCGCAAATTAGTCGAACTGCAGCCCACCAATTCAACCGCTTTCGACGCCCTGGGTCGATTGTTGGTGAATATGGGAAAAATCGACGAGGGAATTGCCGCCGCCCGCGCCGCCGTTCAGTTGCGGCCCGATCTCGCCCAACATCACCATCACCTGGGTATGGCATATTCCCAGAAAAATCGCCACGATCTCGCCGCCATCGCCTATCGCGAGGCCGCAAGACTCGACCCGGCAAATCCCCACAGCCAGCATGATCTGGGCGTCGCCCTCGCCGAATCCGGACTACGCGAGGAGGCGATAAAACTCTTCGACAAAATGATCGAATCAAACCCCGGCTTTGTCTGGGCCTACAGCAGCAAAGGCGTCACTCTCCTTCGCATGGGCCGCATCCAGGAAGCCATCGACAGCTTACAGCGATGCATTCAGATCGATCCCAATTCCCCGGCCGGCTACAACAATCTCGGCAACATCCTTCAAGAACAGGGAAAATTCCAGGAAGCGCTTGAGCTTTATCGCAAAGCCGCCTTGATCGAACCCGGCAGGCCAATTGTCCGTTGGAATCTTTCCCGGCTCCTGCTCCTGTTGGGACACATGAAAGAGGGCTGGGCGGATTTTGATTCACGCCTGAGTATGCCGCACCTGGGTCTGATGCGATCTTTTCCGCAGCCTCAGTGGGATGGCTCTGATCCTTCCGGAAAAACAATCTTCCTTCACGCCGAGGGAGGCCACGGCGATGCGATCCATTTCATTCGGCTCGTGCCCCAGGTCGCAAAGCGCGGAGCAAAATTAATTCTCGAATGCCAGCCCGCGCTGGTTCCACTATTCGAAGGTTTTCCCGGACTCGATCAGGTCATCGCGCACGGCCAGCCATTGCCACCCTTTGATTGGCAAATCCCCCTTCAAAGCCTCCCACACATCCTCGGAATCACTCTTGAAAATATCCCCAATCAGGTTCCCTATCTCTCTCCGCCCGCCGATCGCGTCGAGCACTGGAAAGAGCGCCTGTCCACGGAAACAAAAACGCGGGTTGGCCTCGTCTGGTCCGGATTGCGCTACGCAAACGCGGACAACCGAACCCGCACCATCGACACATTCGCGCCGCTGGCCGATGTGCCCGGAATCAAATTCTTCAGCCTGCAAACCGGAGATGATTCCACTCAACCTCCGCCACCGGGAATGGACTGGGCCGATTTTAGTCCCGAGCTGAAAGATTTCGCCGAAGCCGCCGCGCTGGTGCAGAACCTTGACCTCATCGTGACAATCGACACATCGATAGCCCACTTGGCCGGCGCACTGGCCAAACCCGTCTGGGTCCTGATTCCATTCCAATGCGATTTTCGCTGGCTGCTGAACCGAACCGACACCCCCTGGTATCCCACCATGCGTCTCTTCCGTCAGCCAAAGCCCGATGATTGGAACACCCCCATCGCCGAAATGGCCGAAGCGCTGCGAGGATTCAAGCGGCAATGATCCAGGACGAACTGAATCTCGCGGTAGGGCACGAGCAAGCCGGTGCTTGGCCGACGCCGAGCAGCTATGCAAATCAATCTTGGAGCGACAGCCGAACATGTCAGGCGCATGGCATGTCTGGAGCATCGTCGCCGCGCGAGCCGGTCGGCCCGATGTAGCTATCGAGCGAATCGAACGCGGAATCGCCATCGACCCCAATAACCCCGCAATGCACGCCAATCTCGGCGAATTCTATCGCCGACTCAACAAATTCGACGCGGCCATCGCATCCCTCCGTCGAGCCATCGAATTACAACCCAACCTCGCCGATGCCTGGAACAACCTCGGCAACGCGATGAAAGACCAGGGAACGCTCGACGACGCCCTAGCCGCATACAACAAGGCTCTGACCCTCCAGCCAAATTCCGCGATGCTGCATTACAACATCGGCGTCGCTCTCCGGCTCAAAGGCGATCTCGATCAATCAATCGCGGCATTCGATCGAGCCATCAAATCGCAACCAATGTACGCCGACGCCCACACCGGACGCGGAAATGCCCTGCGAGACAAAGGCCAACTCGACGAAGCAATCGCCGAATACCAAAAAGCGATCCACTTACAACCCAATTCACCCACGCCCCACGCAAACCTCGGCAACGCCCTGACAGACCAGCGGCAATTCGATGCGGCCATCGCTTCCTACCAGACAGCGCTGAATCTCAAGCCTGATTACCCCGAAGCCCTCGCCAATCTCGCCAACGCCCTAAGGGAAACAAAAAGATTTGCAGAGGCGGCGGTAGCCGCAAGCAAGGCAATCCTGTTAAAGCCCGACTATGCCGAAGCGCACGATAATCTCGGCAACATCCTCTTCGATCAGGAGCAATACGAGCAAGCCATCGCTTCATTTCAAAAAGCGATCGAATTAAAACCCGCAAGCGCCGTCTCATATAACAACCTCTCGCTCGCACTCAGCGAACTCGGCCGAACCGACGAAGCGATCCGCGCGGCCCGAACATCAATCCAATTACACCCAAACTACGCCATGGGATGGAACACCCTGGGAAATCTATTGGCCCAGCAAGGCGAATATAAAGAAGCAACCAGTGCGCGACAGCAAGCGATCCAACTCAACCCCAATTATGCTCTTGCACATTGGAACCTATCCCTCATCTCCCTCCTCCACGGCGATTTTGAAACCGGCTGGACCGAACACGAATGGCGAAAGAAAACCAACATCGAATCCCGGCCGCGAGAATTCACACAGCCGCAATGGAATAGCGAAGAATTATATAGCAAAACTATCCTCATCCACGCAGAGCAGGGATTCGGCGATACGATTCAATTTGTCCGTTATGTCCCAATGGTCGCGGCCCGCGGTGGCCGCGTGATCCTCCAATGTCCGGTTGAACTGGCTTCGCTCCTGCGCAATTCACTAAAAACCGCGCAGGTCATCAGCAGCGACGAACCCCTACCGGATTTCAACTACCATTCCCCACTCCTGAGCCTACCCGCCATTTTCAAAACAAGGCTGGAAACGATCCCGGCAAACACGCCATATTTAAAATCCCCGCCCGAATCCGCCGCCAGATGGCGCAGCTCCTCGATCCCGCCCCCTGCAAAATGCGCGTCGGCCTCGTCTGGGCCGGTAATCCCCGGCGAAAGCTCGACCGCCAGCGCTCCTCCATCTGGAACAATTCTCCCCGCTCGCTTCAATCTCCGGCGTACAATTCTACACTCTGCAAAAAGGGGAGTCGGCCAAACAAGCCGCCACCCCTCCAGGTAATATGAAGTTGATCGATCTAACCGAAAAGCTCAATGATTTTGCCGACACAGCAGGCCTGATCGAAAATCTCGATCTGGTAATCTCCGTCGACACGGCGGTCGCGCATCTCGCCGGCGCGATGGGAAAACCCGTTTGGGTTTTACTAGGCCACGTACCCGCCTGGCGATGGCTGCTCGATCGGCCCGATTCCCCCTGGTATCCAACAATGCGCCTCTTTCGTCAGCCAACCATGGGCGATTGGAATACCCCCATCGCTCAGTTGGCCGCAGCTTTACGCGAGCGTGCAAGTAATTAAGTGGTGTAACCCTTGGACATACGACAAAAATTAAATCAAGCAGCCGATCACTTGCGGGCCGGACGATTACCCGAGGCCGAGGCTTTATTTCGCGAAGTCCTCGCCCAAAAACCCATGCATGCCGATGCCCTCCATCTTCTCGGATGCGTTGCCTCAAAAGCCGGTCGCTTACCCGAGGCGGAACAATGGATTCGCCGCGCCATCGCCGTCGATCCCAGGCAGTCGGTCTTTCACAATAACCTGGGCCTAGCCCTGCTCGCCTCGCGAAAGATCGAGGAAGCAATCGCGGAGTTTCACATCGCGATCTCGCTCCAGCCGGATTCTTTCGACACCTTTAATCATCTCGGCAATGCCCTGTGCGACCTGGGAAGATTCGACGAAGCGGTTCCCCACTTTCAGCACGCCATAGCCGCCAAACCAACTCATCCTTTCTATATCTATAACCTCGGCAGTTGCTGGATGCGCAAAGGCATGGCGATGCGCATAGACTCCGACCCGGCCAATACGCAGGCCGCCAAAACCGCCCGCCAGCAGGTGCTCGAAAAAGCAGTCGCCTGCTTTCGCAAATCCCTGTTGCTCAAGCCGGATTATTCCGAAGCCTTCAACAATCTCGGCACCACATTTCAGGCCATGGGCTGCACCGACGACGCCATCGCCACCTGGCAACAATCCGTCGCCACCAAACCTCACTTCTTTTCCTATTACAACCTCGGCCGCGCGCTCTACGAGCAGGACCGCGTCGATGAAGCCGAAGCCGCCATGCAAAATGGCATGCGCATTCAGCCCGACCGCCCCGAGTCCTACACCAATCTGGGAAACGTCTTCCGCCAGACCGGCATGCCGCAGGAAGCGATCGATTCTTTTAAGCACGCCATCAACCTGAAATCGTTTGGATCGATCACTCATAGCAATCTCCTCTACACCACTTACTACCACCCCGATTACGACCGGCAGCGAATCCTCGATGAACACCGCAACTGGAACGATCAACGCGTCGATCTCTGCGATCTGAAATCGCCCATCGAAATGATCGTTCCCCCAATCGGCGGCTGCGCATCGGCTACGTCTCCCCAAATTTCTGGGGACATTGCCAGGCCCTCTTCACAGCCCCGCTTTTGTCCCGCCACAATCACCAGGAATTCGAAGTCTATTGCTATTCCGACGTGAAATCCCCCGATTCATTCACCACCCGCGCCCAGGGCTGGGCCGACGCCTGGCGAAGCATTGTCGCCATGACCGACGACCAGGTCGCCGGACTCATTCAGCGGGATCAAATCGACATCCTCATCGATCTAACCCTCCACATGGCCGAAAATCGCATGCTCCTCTTCGCACGCAAGCCCGCCCCGGTGCAAGTCACCTGGCTCGGATATCCGGGAACCACCGGCTTGCAGACCATCGACTATCGCCTCACCGATCCCTATCTCGATCCGCCGGGACAATTCGACGAATTCTACACCGAAAAATCCATCCGCCTCCCGCACACATTCTGGTGCATCGACCCCGAAGCGATGGATATGCCCGAGATGCCGGCGATCAATCCTCTCCCAGCCTTACAGGCCGGCTACATCACCTTCGGCTGCCTGAACAATTTCTGCAAGATCAATCAACCGCTGCTCGAGCTATGGGCGCGAGTCCTCGATGCGGTCCCAAAATCCCGAATGCTATTGCTAGCCCCGCCCGGCTCGCGCCGCGAATGGGTCCGTCAAATACTCGGCGATCGCGTCGATTTTGTCCCGCGACAAGCCGACAGAATTATCTGAAGTACTATAACCAGATTGACCTCGGCCTCGACACCTTGCCATACAACGGCCACACCACCACCATCGATTCATTCTGGATGGGCGTGCCGGTCGTGACCCTGATCGGCAAAACCGTCGTCGGCCGCGCGGGCCTCAGCCAGTTAACCAACATCGGTATGCCCGAATTGGCGACCACCACGCCAGAGCAATTCATCGAAGTCGCCGCGAAATTCGCCGCCGATATCCCAGGATTAGCCCAGCTGCGCCAAACCCTCCGCGATCGCACCCGCTCTTCCCCTCTCATGGACGGCGAGCGTTTCACCAGAGACATTGAATCCGCATATCGTCAGATGTGGCTCACATGGTGCAAATGACCCCACAACAACAGTTCGAAGCCGGCATGACTCACCACCGCGCCGGCCGTCTCGCCGAGGCGGAGAAAATCTACCGCCACGTTCTCGCCGCCCAGCCAAAAAACGCCGACGTCCTCTTTCTGCTCGGCTCACTCGCCCATCAGTCCGGCAAATTCGACGCCGCATTTGATTTGCTGAATCAGGCAATCGTCATCAATCCAAACGCTCCCGATTATCACCTCAATCTGGGCGTCGTCCTGATGGCCCAGGGCCGCCTGCCGGATGCGATTGCCGAGTTCAGAAAAACCGTAACTCTCCAACCGCAGCATGCCGCGGGATATTACAACCTGGGCCTAGCCCTCGCGCAAACAGGACAATTGGAAGTAGCTGCAAATGCTCTACGTCAGGCCGCGACCCTCAATCCCAACTCGACTGACGTCCACAACAATCTAGGCAGCGTGCTGGGCCGACTGAACCGCCTGCCCGAAGCCGAAGCCGCCTTCCGCAAATCGGTCGCCCTTCAACCTCAAAACGCCAGCGCGCTGAACAATCTCGGACTCGCCCTCCAAAAACTAGGACGGCTCGACGAAGCCCTCGCCGCCTTTAACCAAGCCGCCAAACTAAAACCCGACTATGCGGAATATCTGAACAACCTCGGAATGACCCTCGGCGACACCGGCCATCTCGAAGAAGCCCTCGCCACCTTCCGCCAGGTAATCGCGCTCAATCCCAATCACGCTCAATATTTCTACCACATGGGAATCGCCCTCGAAGATCTAAACCGCCCCCAGGATGCGCTGGCCGCATACCAGCAAGCGATCACCCTCAATCCCAATCATCCCGAATCCCACATGAGCACCGGCATCGTCCGTCTGCTCCTCGGCGATCTCGCCACCGGCTGGAAAGAATACGAATGGCGCGCCAAATGCCCTCAAATCCCCATGCAGCGCAACATCCCCCAACCGCAATGGACCGGCGATGACCCAAACGGCAAAACCATCCTCCTCCACTGGGAACAAGGCCTCGGCGACACAATCCAATTCATCCGCTACGCCCCCCTGATCGCCGCCCGCGGCGCAACCGTCCTTCTCAAATGTCAACCAGAACTCGAAATCCTCATGAAAACCGTCGATGGCATCACAGCCATCGCGACCGACGAAAAAAATCTCCCCCCATTTCAATTCCACTGCCCGCTCGCAAGCCTCCCGCTGGCATTCGGAACAACCCTCGAAACGATTCCAGCCAAAATCCCATACGTAACCGCCCCGCCCGATCGTATCAAAGCATGGCGAAACCGTCTCGACCCCGCCGATAGCCGCATCCGCGTCGGCTTATCCTGGGCCGGCCAACCCAAACACCGCAACGACCGCCGCCGCTCCATGCGCCTCGAACAATTCTCCCCGCTCGCGGAAGTAAAATCCGCCCGCTTCTTCAGCCTCCAGAAAGGCATGGCCGCAACCCAAAGCTCCGCCCCGCCGCCAGGAATGGATTTCGTTGACTGGACACCCGACCTCCACAATTTCGCCGAAACCGCCGCGCTGATAACCAATCTCGATCTCATCATCTGCGTCGATACTTCCGTCGCTCACCTGGCCGGAGCAATGGGCAAACCCGTCTGGCTGCTCCTCCCATTCGTCCCCGATTGGCGATGGATGGAAAACCGAACCGATTCCCCCTGGTATCCCACGCTAAAATCTTTCGCCAGCCCGCCCAGGGAGATTGGCCCAGCGTGATGGCAAATGTCACTGGCGAACTCGCGCAAAGATCCAAATGACCGACCGGCAGCGACTGGAAATCGGCTTCACCCATCAGCGCGCCGGCCGCCTGCGCGAAGCCGAAGCCATCTATCGCGAGTTCCTCGCCAACCAACCCAATCATCCCGAAGCCCTCCAATTGCTCGCCGGCGTCGCGGCAGCGAACGGCCAATACGACACGGCCATCAATCTGTTGAAACAAGCAATCCAGGTCAATCCCAATATCCCCCTCTTCCACGCCAACATCGGCTCGCTCTATCTGCAAACACTACAACTCGACGAAGCAATCCCCTCCCTTCAGCGCGCCATACAACTCAATCCAAGCCTCGTCCCGGCCTATTACAATCTCGGCAACGCGCTCACGGACAAAGGTGAATTCGACCGCGCCGTCGCCGCCTTCGCCGCCGGAATTTCCCGAAGCCCCAATTGGCCCGAATTACACAACAGCATGGGCCTGGCCTTACGCAACTGGGGAAAACACGACAAAGCGCTGGCCGCATTCAAACAATCGATCGCTCTGAAGCCCGATTACGCCGAGGGCCACTGGAACCTCGGCATCACGCATCTTCTTTTGGGAGATTTTCAAACCGGCTGGCCGGAATATGAATGGCGAAGAAAATCGCCGAGATCGTACAACCCCGCAACATCGCCCAGCCCCAGTGGAACGGCGAATCGCTAGATGGAAAAACAATCCTCCTCCACGCCGAGCAGGGCTTCGGCGACACACTCCAATTCATCCGCTACGCCCCCCAAGTCGCCAAGCGCGGCGGAAGCGTCATCGTTGAATGTCCAATCGAACTCTCCACAATCCTCCGCGGCGTAGAAGGCATCAACCGAATCATCACCAAAGGCGATTCCTGGCCCTCATATGACGTGCAAAGTTCCATCATGAGCCTCCCCCTCATCTTTGGCACAACCCCGGACACAATCCCATCGCAACCCTACCTGAGCGTGCCGCCGGATCGAATTGCCGCGTGGCGCGAGCGACTAGGAAATCCGGATGCTCGCCACCGCGTTGGCATCGTTTGGGCCGGACGCCCCGAACACAAAAACGATCGCCGGCGATCCATGCGTCTCGACCAATTTGCCCCGCTCACCGAGATTAAATCCGCCAACTTCTTCACACTCCAGAAAGGCCCAGCCGCCGCCCAGGCCGCCACCCCGCCCCCAGGAATGTCTCTCATAGATTTCACAAGCGATTTGCACGATTTCGTTGAAACCGCCGCGCTCATCACCAATCTCGATCTAGTCATCTGCGTTGACACATCCATCGCCCATCTGGCCGGCGCAATCGGCAAGCCCGTCTGGCTGCTTTTACCCCACGCGCCAGATTGGCGATGGATGCTGAATCGCACCGACACCCCTTGGTATCCGACAATGCGATTATTCCGCCAGCCATCGCCGGGAGACTGGCCCGCCGTCATGGCGGATGTAACCCGCGCCCTCGCCCAGAGGTGCGAATGACTCCCCCCAGCAATTGGAACTCGGCATAACACACCATCGCGAAGGTCGCCTGCGCGACGCGGAACAAATCTATCGCCAGATTCTTTCCGCGCAGCCGAATAATCCCGACGCGCTCCATCTGCTAGGCGTTATCCTGGGCCAGACCGGCCAGCCGCAATTGGCAATCGATCACATCACCCGCGCTATCAAACTTCAGCCTGGCGTTCCAGATTACCACGCAAACCTGGGCGAATATTTGCGCCATGCTGGCAAACTGGATCAATCCGCCGTCAGCTTTCGCCAGGCCATCGCGATGAACGCGAATGTGCCCCTCTACCACAACGGCCTCGGCGTCACCCTGGCAAAGTCGCAGCAATTTGAGCCCGCCATCGCCGAATTTCGCATCGCCATCCAGTTAAAAGCCGACTACGCCGACGCACACAAAAATCTGGCCGGCGCCTCCGCGAAGCAGGACGCCTGGAAGAATCCGCGGCCGCCTACCAGCAAACGCTCACCCTCCTGCCGAATGACGCGAGTGCATTTAACAACCTCGCAATCGTCCTCCAAAAACTGCACCGCCCGCATGAAGCCCTGTCCGCCTTTCGCCAGGCGGCAGCGCTTAATCCCGCTAACCTGGAATATTTGAACAATCTAGGAATGATGCTACGCGATCTCGGACAATCAGATGAAGCCCTCGCCATTTTCCGCCAGTTAACGTCGCTTTATCCAGAGCGCGCCGATTATTTCTACAACATGGGTGTCACCCTCGAGGATTTGGCCCGACCGGTCGAAGCCCTGACCGCCCACCAACAAGCGCTGGCCCTCAAACCAGATTATCCCGAAGCCCACATGAGCAGCGGCATGACCCATTTGCTTCTCGGAAACTTCGAAACAGGGTGGAAAGAATACGAATGGCGCACCAAATGCCCGCATGTAATCATCCGGCGAAATTTCGCCCAGCCGCAGTGGCACGGTGAAACACTCGAAGGAAAAACAATCCTCCTCCACGCCGAGCAAGGCCTCGGCGATACCCTCCAATTCATCCGCTACGCCACGCTCCTGGCGAAGCGCGGCGGAAAAGTGATCGTAGAAATCTGGCCCGAACTCGCTGGGATCATTAAAAGTGTCGAAGGCATTGATCAAATCATTATCCAGGGCGATCCACCCCCCTCCTTTGATTTCCATTGTCCAATGATGAGCCTTCCTTTGATATTTGGCACGACGCTGGAAACAATCCCCGCAAAGCCTTACCTCAGCGCGCCGCCCGACCGAATCGCCGCCTGGCGCGAGCGATTAGGAAATCCAAACGGCCATCGCCGCGTAGGACTCGCCTGGGCCGGCCGCCCCGAACAACGAGACGACCGCCGAAGATCGATGCGCCTCGATCAATTTGCCCCGCTGGCAAACGCGAAATCAGCCCGCTTTTTTAGCCTCCAAAAAGGCTCGGCAGCCGATCAAGCCGCCTCTCCGCCACCCGGAATGAATTTGATCGACTGGACCCCAGACCTGCACAATTTCGTCGAAACCGCCGCCCTCCTCGCCAACCTCGATCTGGTCATCTGCGTCTGCACTGCTGTCGCCCACCTCGCCGGAGCGATGGGCAAACCCGTCTGGGTGCTTCTCTCATATCAGTCCGATTGGCGATGGATGCTGAACCGAACCGACAGCCCCTGGTATCCGACAGCAAGATTATTCCGCCAGAAAACAATGGGAGACTGGACTGGCGTCATCGCTGAAATCGCTGGCGCCCTGAGAGGTCAGGAATGACCCACGATCAGCAACTGGAAATCGCCATCGCCCACCATCGCGCCGGCCGGCTGCGCGAGGCGGAAACCATCTATCGCCAAATCCTGGCCGAACAACCCAATCATGCCGAAACCCTTCATATGCTGGGTTCCCTCGCCGCCGACATCGGCCGCTTCGACGCCGCCGTCGAATTGATGAACAAGTCGATACAGATCAATCCCCCCATCGCTAGATACCACGCAAACCTCGGCGCCATTTTCGCAAAGAGCAAACGATTCAATGAAGCCGCCGCCGCCTTAAATCGCTCCATCCAACTCGATCCAAACAACGCCGCGGCATATTACAACCTCGGCGGAGTCTTCCTGGCGATGTTCGAATTCGCCCAGGCGATCCCCATTTTCCAGCAAGCCACTGAGCTAAATCCAAATTGGCCCGAACTACACAACAACCTCGGCCTCGCCCTCCGCAACGTAGGCAAACATCAACAAGCCCTCGAAGCATTCCAGCGCCTCCATCATTCTCCAACCAGATTTCGCAGAAGGCCACTGGAACGTCGGCCTGACCCTCATGCTTCTCGGCGATCTCGCCACCGGCTGGAAAGAATTCGAATGGGGAAGAAAATCCCCGCGCGTAACCATCCCCCGCCAATTCACCCAACCCCGCTGGAAAGGCGAAGAATTATCCGGCAAAACAATCCTACTCTACGCCGAACTCGGCTCCGGCGATACGATTCAATTCATCCGCTACGCCCGGATGGTGGCAAAACGCGGCGGAAAGGCAATCGTCGAATGTCAGCCCGGCCTGGAAACCCTTCTCCGCAGCATGACAGAAATTCACCAGGTATTCCCCGAAGGCCATCCCCTCCCACCCTTTGACGTACAGTGCCCCATGATGAGTTTACCCCTCGAATTTGGCACGACTCTCGAGACGATCCCAGCGGATATCCCTTATTTAGCGCCGCCGCCAGATCGCATCGCAGCGTGGCGAGAAAAAATCGGCGATCATTCGGATCATCAAAATGTAGGACTAGTCTGGGCCGGCCGGCCCGATCACAAAAACGATCGCCAGCGCTCAATGCGCCTCGAACAATTCGCCCCGCTAGCTGAAATAAAATCCATCCGTTTCCATTCCCTGCAAAAAGGCCCGGCCGCCGCACAGGCCGACGCCCCTCCACCTGGAATGGATCTCACCAATTGGACCAAAGATCTGCATGATTTCACCGAAACCGCCGCGCTGATCGCCAATCTCGATCTCCTCATTTCCGTGGACACCTCCGTCGCCCATCTAGCCGGCGCGATCGGCAAGCCAGTCTGGGTGTTAATCCCCTTCGTCCCGGATTTTCGCTGGATGCTGAATCGCAACGACACACCCTGGTATCCAACATTGAAACTCTTTCGCCAAAAAGCTCTGAGAGATTGGACCGGCCCCATCGCCGATGTCACTAGAGCCCTGAGGCAAATTTGCAAATGACCATCCCCGAGCGATTAGAACTCGCCATGTCCCACCATCGCGCCGGCCGTCCGCGCGAAGCGGAGAAAATCTACCGCCAAATCCTCGCTGAACACCCCGATCAAATCGATGCGCTCCAAATGCTCGGATCGCTGGCAGCCGATCTCGGACAACTCGACGAATCGATCCAACTGCTGAGTCGCGCGATCCAGATCAATCCCAACATCGCGCAATACCACGCCAATCTCGGCGCGGCCTACGCCCGAACCAAACGGTTCGACGAAGCCGCCGAGTCATTGCAGTGCGCCATCGATCTCGATCCCTCCATGGCCGCCGCCCATTACAATCTCGGCAGTGTCCTCCTCGCCCAATTCGAATTCGCCCGCGCAATCCCCGTTTTTCAAAAAGCGATCGCATTGAGTCCGAATTGGCCTGAACTGCACAACAATCTCGGCCTAGCCCTGCGAAATGAAGCCAGACACACCGAAGCGCTCGCCGCCTTTAAACGCGCCCTCGCCCTCCGCCCCGATTACCCCAGCGCTCATTGGAACCTAAGCTGGACGCTGCTCATGCTAGGCGATTTCAAATCCGGCTGGGCCGAATACGAATGGCGAACCAAATGCCCCGCAGTAATGACTCCACGCCCCTTCACCCAGCCGCAATGGCGCGGCGAAGAATTAACCGGCCGAACAATCCTCCTGCACGCCGAGCAAGGCTTCGGCGACATGCTCCAGGTCGTTCGCTACGCCCCACTCGTCGCCAAACGCGGCGGAAAAGTAATCGTCGAATGCCGCCCGGAACTCGCCACACTCTTCAAAACCGTCAAAGGCACCGAACAGATCGTCGTCCAGGGCCAACCGCTACCCCCATTCGACATTCAATGCTCAATGATGAGCCTCCCTCTCGCATTCAACACCACACTGGAAACAATCCCCGCCGAAGTTCCATATATCTCAGCGACACCAGATCGCATCGCCGCCTGGCAGGAAAAATTGGGACCTCGCGACGGCCGTCTCTGCGTAGGCCTCGTCTGGGCCGGTCGCCCCGCCCAGCAATACGACCGCCGCCGCTCCGCCCGCTTCGAGCATTTCGCGCCATTATCAAAAGTAAAATCCGCCCGCTTCTTCAGCCTGCAAAAAGGCCCCGCCGCCGCCCAGGCCGCTTTAGCTCCCCCAGAAATGAACCTCATTGACTTGACCGCCGACCTGCACGACTTCGCCGAAACCGCCGCCCTCATCGCAAATCTCGATCTTATCATCGGCATCGAATCAGCGGTCACCCACCTCGCCGGCGCAATGGGCAAACCCGTCTGGGCAATTCTCGCCCACGTCGCCGATTGGCGTTACCTCCTGAACCGTTCCGATTCCCCGTGGTATCCCACAATGCGATTGTTCCGCCAAACCACTCCCGGCGATTGGGGCAACGTGATGGACCAAGTCGCCGAATCGCTCAAATGCGAAACAGTTTAGCCGCGTCTCAGCGCTCCCGAACGCGCGTCCCTGGACCCAAGACGGTCGGCCACTACTTAATCGCGTCGAAGGCATCAGAAGTAGGTGAATTGTGTGCTTCAGTCAGTCTTATGAATTCAGCGCGGTCGACTAGGTATGTATGCCCATACTGCGACACGAAAACGAAAGCTGATGGGCCATCGCGGGTGGACCCCGTACAAAATACCGGCGTCATGTAGGCATGGAGCGCAACGGCCCCAAGCAAAAAGCATCCGGCCAAGATAGTGCAGATGATTGATTTCATTGCGGTCCTCATGTCATTTACTCACACGCGATTGAATCTGTAGCGGAATAGCACCGATGCGAATCCCAATAGGCCGATGCAAGACGGTTCTGGCACAACCGTATAACTGCCAGTAATTCCGTCAACCCTCAAACCTGTTGGATTATTTCCGCCGTTTGAATCAAAGTTCAATGTCTCAAATGTAAGGGTATTTAATCCAGGAACCACGTCCCCGCTGTTGAAACTGATCGGCGTGTAGTTGGACGTATCGACAGTAGGGTATGGGGGCGTGTCTACCAAATCGCCGTTCAGCAAAATGCCGGGTACTTCATCGTCGGCCGCCAGATTCAACGAGATTGAGACTGAGTTCGCATCGCTCGGCAGAGTAAATGTCGTTTGATAATCGAAGGGGCCGTTTGGAAAATATTGGAACGAGGCACCCGGCGTCACCCATGCAGACGTAGAACTGCCAGGCATCCAGAAACCCGAATTGAAAATGTTGGTTGTGCTTGCGACGGAACCATCCGCACCAGAAACAATTGTGTAATGTGGATCGGGAGACGTGCCATCAGGCAGTGATACCCCGTTGCTCCCGACGCCTGTATCGTATAACCCCACAATCGAGTCCGCCGATAATGGCATGGCTGCCACGGCTAGTGTACTGACGATGATGCGCATGATTCGTTTGATATTCACGGATTCCCCTTTCATGGCGATGGTCGGATATCGGAGAAACCGCGCCAAAAACTGAAGTGTATGTCTTATACTGACCGCCCATATAGCATCCGCTACCGTTTGTTACAGTGCAAACGAATAAAACGGCACAACTTCGAATTAATACGGATCGTGACTGAGTTTCGGAATAAGAAACTGGAACAACTCTGAATTAATCAGAGTTGCGACTGATCCACGCGAACGGGTAAATTCCGGCGGGAGCGGCTTGATTTCACAAACCCCCAAGCTTCACCTCAAGCCATAAACTATCGCTGCTCGCAATCGCAATACTTTCCCGAAGCAGCGCCGGCAACAGCACCGTATCCCCACGAACAAACTCCGTCCCCTTCCACTGCTCGCCCGACGTAATCTGCCCCTGCCCCTCGATAAACATCAGAACAATCGGCTCCCCGCCAGAAATCAAAACTTCCTCCCCCTTCTTAAGGGCAACCCGCTTAATGCTGAAATAATCACAACTGACTAATTCCGGCCCCACCGCGGATTCCAACCCCTCCGCCCCCGCGGAAAAATCAATGCACTTCATCGCCTGTTCCACATGCAGCGTCCGCATCTTTCCCGTCGATGGATCAACCCGATTAAAATCAAACACGCGAAACGTCGTATCGCTCGGCGTCTGCACCTCGGCCGCCAGAATCCCCGCCCCCAGCGCATGCACCGTCCCGCTCGGCAGATAAAAACAATCCCCCGCTTCGACCGTAATCGAATTGATCGACGACTCCACCGATCCATCCGCAATCGCCTTCGCAAACGATTCCCGCGTCACCCCCGGCCGAAGCCCCTTAAGCAATCGCGATCCAGCATCAGCATGAACAACAAACCAAGCCTCATTCTTCAAATGCGCCCCCGGATTCGCCCTCGCATACTCCTCATCCGGATGCACCTGAACCGAAAGATCCTGCGCCGCATCCAGAAATTTAATCAGAATCGGAAATTGCCCCAGCGGCCCAACCAGCGGCACATCCCCATGCAATTCACGCCCAAATTCCTTCACGAGTTCATGCAGCGTCTTCCCCGCCAGCGGTCCCTCCGCCACCTCGCTGCTGATCCACCCGGATGATTCATCCACCACGCCCGGCGGAAAATCAAACAACTCCCAGCTCTCCCCAATCGGCCCCGGCGGAATCTTTTTGCCAAGGATTGCTTCGATCTTCCGACCGCCCCACATCTTTGCCAGATAGCGCGGCTTGAATTTAAGTGGATAGAGAGACATAAATGCATTTTGCCATAACTCGGCGGCGGATGCACACGGATCGGCGGAAGCAAAACTGAACGGATTCTACATGACCCCAACCAACGGCCACATCAAGCACTTCGTTCTCGACACCAACGTCCTGCTTCACAATCCCAACGCCCTCTTCATGTTCGCCGACAACGAAGTCATCATCCCATTCGATGTCATCGAGGAACTGGACAAATTCAAAACCAACTCCGACGACCTGGGCCGCAACGCCCGAACCGTCATCCGCCATCTCGATTCTCTCCGCCTCCAGGGAAAACTCTCCGAAGGCGTCAAGCTCCCCCAAACCGGCGGCCGAATCCGCGTGATTCTCGAAGAAGACCAAAAACTCTGCCCAGGCCTGACCGCCAATACGCCCGACAACCGCATCATCTGCTGCGCCTCCACCCTCCAGCAGCAGGGCAATCACGTCGTCTTCATCACCAAAGACATCAACGCCCGCATCAAAAGCGACGCGATGGGCCTCGTCGCCGAAGATTTCGAAGCCCAAAAAGTAGATTTCGAACGCCTCTACACCGGCTGGCGGGAGATGAACGTCCCGGCTGGCACAATCGACAAACTCTTCTCAGAAAAACAGCTCCGCCTCGATCTGGAAAATCCCCACGCCAACGAATTCATTCTCCTGAAAGACGAGCAGGACCCAAACCACACCGCCATCGCTCGCCTTCGATCCGACGGCACCCTCATCCCCGTGCGCGGCCGCCGCGGCCCGGTCTTCGGCATCATGCCGCGAAATCTCCAGCAAACCATGGCCCTCGATCTCCTGATGGACGATTCGGTCAAACTCGTCTCTCTCATCGGCGCCGCCGGCACCGGAAAAACCCTCCTCGCCCTCGCGGCAGGCCTCGCCAAAACCCTCAACGAAGAGGTCTACCAGAAGCTCCTCTGCCCGCCCCATCATGCCCCTCGGCCGCGACATCGGCTATCTCCCCGGCGACAAAGACCAAAAGCTCAACGCCTGGATGCAGCCGATCTTCGACAACATCGCCTACCTACTCTCCAACCGTCTCACCCAAGACAGCAGCCACGAAAAACACGCCTCCCTCTCCAACGTCGAGCAGCGCATCCAACAACTCATGGACAGCGGCCAACTCGTCCTCGAACCGCTCACCTACATCCGCGGCCGCAGCATCCCGCACCAGTTCATGATCGTCGATGAAGCCCAGAACCTGACGCCGCACGAGGTAAAAACCATCGCCAGCCGGGTTGGCGACGGCACAAAACTAGTCCTCACCGGCGACGCAACCCAGATCGACAACCCCTACCTCGACAGCAGCAGCAACGGCCTCTCATATCTGGTGGAACGCCTCAAAGGCAAAGGAATCGTCGGACACATCACGCTGGAGAAGAGTGAACGATCAGAACTCGCAAGCCTGGTTACAGCGGAGTTATAGAAACAAAAGAGGGAAGCAAGTGAGGATTCTTGCTTCCCTCCGTATTGCGGATGATGTTAGAAAATTTCAACCGTTTTTAGCAAACCGAACGACGCCGGCGCGTCATGAGCACCGCCGCGCCGCCCAGGGCCAGCACGCCGATCGTTGCTGGCTCCGGAACCTGTACGCCGCTCACAATCGTCTCGCCCGGAACTGACGTCGTGTCGATTTTGATCGTTCCCGCGCCGCCGTACGCTTCCAGGATGCCTCTGGATAGCCAGCTATCAACCTGGGCGGTGTCATCGCCACTCGTGATGATCAATTCGCCTCCCGAAATATCCATCATCCGGGTAAGGTCGGAAACTTGATCCGAATTGCCATCATCAACCGTAGCGGTGCTGAACGTTCCACCATTGAGATTCAAGTGACCGCCCCAGAAGAAATAATTGATGTTGACGGCCGAATTGTCGTTCTCGTTCATTGTGACGTACGGCGCACCATTGAAAAACCAGTTATATCCAAGCCCAATCCCTTCGCCCGTGTAGGACGAGTTGCCATACATATTGATCACGCTGGGAGCAGTAGCAAAGGCAACGGGAGCAAGGTACCACTGGTTGACCAGCGATCCATAAATATTCAGCGACTGCCCAAATTCAGGGCCAAAAATCAGCGAAAAAGTTGAGTTGGCAGTGTCATTCAGACCCACATCCACTGTCGTTCCTGCCGGGATGGTCGGAATCGAACCATTCGCCTGCGGATCCAGATAAACGCCGGTCGAATTGTTATCCGGAACGGTTCCCACATCCCAGTTTCCAGGTGTATTCCAGTTGTTATCCCCGGCATTGCCCGTCCAGTGATACGTCTGAGCTTGTGCAAGTGTTGCACCCAAAGACCCCACTGCGGCAATGACGATACCGCCCAATAAATTCAATCTAGCCAGCTTCACTCCAACCTCCTTTAAATAGCAAAATTCGACTTGATGGGGGCGATTTTAACGCTGAGTTCGCAAACGTCAATCAAAATAACCTCATTTTTTTCACTTTGAAAGTAATTTTGAGGCGGCAATTGGATTCCAGGTAAATTGGGCTGAAAAAAGCACGGCAAACGTAACTAACGAGGTAAATTGGAGAAACGACCGGCAAAGAAATCGCGACCATCACCTAGGGCAACAATCACCCGTATTAACGCCTGACGCATTCTAGTATGCTCGCGCCGCATATCGGCCAGACCAGGAAATCACCTCCACATCCATCTTCGCCTCTCAGCCGTCCCATAATCCCCCGGGCACCGCCCCTGCCGCCCATCAAAAAATCCAAATTGTCGCTTACCGTCAACACGCTTTTTTGCCGATGCTAAAAAGCGGCGAGCGTTGCGTTCACGAAACATCAACGAGCTTCAATCATGCTTCAATCCAACACGGCCCATAAGCCGCGCATTCTCATCCTCGACGAGGATCGCATCATCCTTCAATCCCTCTCCCAGTTCCTCAGCCGCGAAGGATACGACCTCCGCACCTGCGACGTCCCCGACGACGCGTTCTCCCTCCTGGAGAACGGCCAGATCGAAATCCTCCTCGCTGATATCAACATGCCCGGCCTGAAATCCACGGAATTCCTCCGCGATGTCCGCCGCCGTGCCCCGCACGTCGTCATGATTGTCATCACCGGCTACGGCTCCATCGAAGGCGCGGTCGAAGCCACGAAAATGGGCGTCTTCGACTATCTCACCAAGCCGATCGTGGACGACGAAATCCGCGTGGTGGTCGAAAAAGCCGTCCGCCAGCAATCACTCCTCTTTGAAAACCAAACGCTCCGCCAGCAATTGGATTTACGCTTCGGCTTCGAGAACATCGTCGGGCACGATTACAAGATGCTGAAGATTTTCGATCTTGCCGAAGCCGTCGCCGACAGCCGCACCACCGTCCTCATGACCGGCGAAAGCGGCACCGGCAAATCCCTCCTAGCCCGCGCGATCCATCACCGTTCCCCCCGCCGCGATAAACCCTTCGTCGAAGTCAGTTGCGGCGCGCTCCCGGAAACGTTGCTCGAGAGCGAATTATTCGGCCACGTCAAAGGCGCGTTCACCGGCGCCATCGCTGATAAGCCAGGCCGATTCCTTACCGCCGATCAGGGGACTCTCTTTCTCGATGAAATTAATTCCGCCTCCCCCGCCATGCAGGTAAAACTCCTGCGCGTCCTGCAGGAGCGGGCATTCGAGCCGGTCGGAAGCTCGCAGACCAAGCATGTCGATGTCCGCGTGATCCTTGCCAGCAACGTCGATTTAAACGAACTCGTTGCCGCCCAAAAATTCCGCCAGGACCTTTACTATCGCATCAACGTCGTAAACATCCGCCTCCCCAATTTGCGAGAGCGGCTCGGCGACATTCCCCTGCTCGCCGGAAATTTCCTCCGCCAGTTCTGCAAAGACAGCGGCCGCGAAATCATCGGATTCACCGAAGCCGCCATGGCCGCCCTTCAGCGCTACGACTGGCCCGGCAACGTTCGCGAACTCGAAAACGCCATCGAGCGCGCGGTCGTCCTCTGCCGCCAGCCCCATGATCGATGTGCAGGACCTCCCGGAATCCTTCCAAATCCCCCGCACTCCAAAAACGTCCGCAATAGCCGTAGCCTCCAACATCCCGACATCGCCCATGCCGCTGGAAGCAGCCCTGCAAGACCCGGAAAAGCGCATCATCGAAGCCGCCCTCAAGCGCAACTCCTGGAATCGCCAGGCCACCGCTGCTGAGCTCGATATCAACCGAACCACCCTCTACAAGAAAATGCGGAAATATCAGTTGGACGGTGGCGTAGGGTAAGAGATAATCCTGCCCATGCCCGAGCCCACCCTCAGCCACATAGACCAATCCGGCAAAGCAAAAATGGTCGATATCGGCCACAAACCCATCACCCAGCCCACCGCCGTCGCCGAGGGATTCATCACCCTTCAACGATCCACGCTGGACGCGATTGGAAACGATCAAGTCCCCAAGGGAGAAGTGCTGTCCGTCGCCCGCCTCGCAGGCATCATGGCCGCCAAGCGCACGGGAGAACTGATTCCCCTCTGCCATCCGCTCGCACTAGAATGCATCGAAGTCGATTTCGATCTACCCGATTTAAGCCCAGGCAGCACTGACTCAGTGCAGCTGCGTATCAAAGCAATCGCCAAAATCAGTTCCAAAACCGGCGTAGAAATGGAAGCCCTCACAGCCGTCACAGTCGCAGCCCTGACGGTCTACGACATGTGCAAATCCATCGACAAAAAAATGACCATCTGCGATATCCGACTAGTGGATAAAACAAAGTAAACCGCTTCACACTGATTTTCATCTGTGTGCATCTGATTTTCATCTGTGGCTAAAAATTCTTCTCTGCGATCAGTTTTTTATTTCCCAATCGCCCGCATCTTCGTCACGCAATCCGTCAGCGCCGGCACCGGATTTTCCACATCCGCCTCGTATTCAATCACCGCCATCCCATCAAAATTCGTCTCTTCCAGAGCCTTAACAAACTCCGGCAAATCCAGATTTCCCGTCCCAACAACAACATCCG
Organism: uncultured Phycisphaerales bacterium; assembly: GCA_963773725.1. GTDB lineage: Bacteria > Planctomycetota > Phycisphaerae > Tepidisphaerales > Tepidisphaeraceae > PALSA-1353. The sequence goes on along the minus strand of CAVZCA010000002.1, from coordinate 543,871 downwards.
TCCACTGCGCCCGCCGATCGAACACAAAATCCTTGTAATGAATCCCAAATATCTTCCCCTTAAACCTCTCCCGCACCCACTGAATCGGATTCCCATTCGGCCCGATCTGCATGCACCACGCCGTATCCAGATTCAGCCCAATCTTCGGCCCACCCAGCTTGCACAAAAAATCCAGCACATCCGGTGAACCCCCAAACATATACCCCCCATGGCAATGAATCCCGATGCGAATATTGAATTCCTCGCAAAGCCTAGCCGCCGCCGGCACCGCGCTCTGAAATGTCCCCACCGTAAAGTGCGCTGAAATATGTTTCGCCCCCGCCGCCTCGGCGCATTGAAACCATTTCCGCTCCCGGCTCACATCCCCGACAAACGTCTGAACCCCAATGGAAACAACTTCAACCCCCGCCTTCCGGTAAATATCCAGCACCCGCTTGAATGCATCCACATCATCAAAATCCGCGTGTATCGCGCACAATTCAATCTTCTTAACGCCAATCTTTTTCGTCAGTTCCGCAACCTGGAGATTGTCCTTGAAATGACGGAAACAATAGCTCTGAACGCCGAAATCTCGCGCGGGGGATATAGTCATGCCCGCAAGATTGCACGTTCCGCGAGCAAATTTCAAGGGCTGGTTTTAACCGAAGGCTTCAAAGCCGCGCGAGTCGTCGGCCGGGGAAAGTGCGTTCTCATCCCATTCATCGGCACCGGCTTGCCAACGAGAATCAAAACCTCCTCATACCGCTGGTTCGGCCCATCCCGCGTCAAAAACCGGCTGCCAATGCGATTCACATCCTCCGTCGCCGGCGAAGTCCCCACCACCAGAAACTCCCCCGGCGCAATGTCCGCGCAGAAATGCAAATTATAAAAATTATCCCGCTGCAGATATTTGGTCGCCGGAGGATCATCCGCCAGCGAATAATCAAACCGCTGCCGCCAAGACTTCACCACCGGACAGATCGTCACGCGAATCGTCCCCGGCCTCCGCGGCGCCCACTGAAACGCCAGCGACAACCGATTCTGGCAATCATCATACGATCGCATCGTCAGCCCATGTTCGTCATAGATGCAAAGCAATTCCTCGGACATTTGCTCCGACATGTCGAGCTGCGCATCCTCAACCCCCGCCTGCGCCGTGATCCGGTGCTCCGCGGATTTGATGGCCGATTCCCGCTCCAGAATTTTCAAAAACGTCGGCCAATCCCCCCCCCCGCCCCCGCCCCACGCGAAAACCGTTGCTGTTCATCAAAACGTTCGTCGGCACATCAACCACATCCTCATCCACCAGCTTCCAGAACGCATCATCCCGGCTGTTCGCCCCAAACGGCATCTGAAGCTGATACATCTCGGAGTTGATAACGCCGGTGGAAGTTTGCGGCGCAGTCGCCTCAATCGGCGCCGGCGCGACATCCCCGGAAATAATCGGCACAGGCTGCGAAATATCCTTTTGAGATGGTTGCGATTGCGCCGAACAACCGAAAAGCGAAGCGAGACAAACGTAACCGCCAAGACGCCAAGGCGCCGAGAAGAACTTCCGACTCCTCTTCCTGAAACCCTTGGCGTCTTGTCGTCTTGGCGGTTCCATGTTCTTAAACGCTCTGAATAACCTTAACCAGCGCATCCAACCCGCGATCCCATTGTTCCGCGGTAATCGTCAGCGGCGGCGCCAGCCGAATTACCTTCTTCGCCGTCAGATTGATGATGATCCCATTCTCCAATCCACGTTCAACCAGTTTCTCCGGCGGGTTCTTCAATTCCACTCCAAGCATGAGCCCGCGCCCGCGCACCTCCTGAACCTTCTCCTTGATTTTACTCTCATTTTTCAGCCGCGAAATCGCATGCTCACCCAGCGTCGCCGCATGAGCCAGCAATTGATCGCGCTCGATCACATCAAAAATCGTCCGCGCCACCGCCATGCAAATCGGATTCCCACCTAAAGTGCATCCATGCTTTCCGGGAACCAGCAATTTCGCCGTCTCCGGCTTCGCGAACATCACACCCACCGGCAATCCCCCACCCACCGCCTTGCCCAGCGTCATAATATCCGGCTCAACAACTCCGCCATCCGCTGATTTGAAATGTTGATACCCAAACCACCGCCCCGTCCGCCCGCCGCCGGTCCACACCTCATCAAATATCAGGCTCAACCCACGCTCATCACACAACCGCCGCACCGCCGCCGCATAGTCCGGCGGATAAATATTCACGCCCCCCTCACCCTGGATCGGCTCCATCAGCACACCCGCGACTTCCGCATCCACCGCCTTCGCCAGCGCATCAATGCATCCGCTCTCCACATGAACAAAACCAGGAACCTCCGGCCCAAATCCCTGCACTGACCGCCGGATTCGCCGTCGCCGAGATCATCGCCAGCGACCGCCCATGAAAGCTCTTGCTCAGCGAAATAATCTTCCACCGCTGCGGCGAAAAAGTCTGCCCGCGCAATTTCACCAGCTTGCACGCCGCCTCATTCGCCTCCAGCCCGCTGTGACAGAAAAACGCCTGCCCCGCAAACGCGTGCCGATTCAACCGCTCCGCGAATTCAACCTGTGGCTCCGTATGATACGTATTCCCCACGTGCCACAATTTCCCCGCCTGCGCCGTCGCCGCCTCTACCAGCGACGGATGGCAATGCCCCAGAATCGCCCCGCCAAACCCGGCGAACAGATCCAGATACTGCTTCCCATCCGCATCCCAAAGATCCGCCCCGCGCCCGCGCACCATCACCACCGGCTGCCGCGCATAATTACCGATCAAAACCTTCGCCGCTCGATCCAATATTTCTTTTGAAGATGACATAGTAGTGAATACCAGCTGGGGAAATCAGAAACCAGAATACCGAATCAATCACAAAATCAAAAATCCGAAACCAATACCGCCTCAGTCATTCTGGTTTTGGACTTGATTCGGAATTCTGGTTTCGGATTTTTAGTTACGCCGGCCTGTCATTGGAAGGAGACGGCTCTGGCTCTTCATCAAATTCCAGCGCATCCTCTCCCGACCCCGGAGGATGAGAATCATCGGCGGGCAAATCAAACTCAAGTTCATCCTCAACACCTTCAACAGCATGATCCGCGGCCGGCGCAGCCGCCCCCGCTTCGCCACCTTCCGCCGCCGGCGCTTCCTGCTCTGGCTGGTCCACCGGAAAGAAACTATCCGCCCCATCAATCCCAGGCTCCGCAGCCCCGGAGATCGCCGGCTGCATATCCTCATCCGCAGGAACGCCGTCCACCTGCACCATGAACGTAACCGGCCCAATCTGCAGCGTATCCCCCGGCCCAAGCGTCGCCTCGCGGCACCGCTGGCCGTTGTGATACGTCCCGTTCGAGCTGCCAAGGTCTTCCAGGCGGATCGAATCCCCATCCTTGATTATCCGGCAATGTTTACGTGAAACTTCCCCCAGCGGAATGCGCAGATCGCAATCTTCCCGTCGTCCAACCACGGTCATATCGCGAACGATCGAAAAGCTCCGTCGTTCGCCATCCGCTCGAAACATTACCAGGACAACCTGCATCGCAATTCCTTCACATTTCGGCGAAATGCATTCTCCCAAACCCAATGCTTACTCTAGTGTCCCAGAGGGGTTTCATCAACAAAATTTCCCCCGCAAATGAATGACCCGCGTCACCCGTTCACCAGCAAGCTGGCCGCAGCCAAACCGCTCAGCACGGTATCAATCATCCGTTTCAACTGCTGCGAATCATGCGTGGGCCAAGGATTATCAGCTTTTTAGCACCGCCAGTGCGCACCGATGTCGCTTCCTGGTCTGCAGCAAAAGGATGTGGCCCAGCAATCCATCCACTTTTATCCGGACGTGGCGCAAGCTCGTAATCGCACGACCAAATCCCCATATCATTGCCCGCATCGCGACCCGGATAGACAATACTCAAAGATTCCAAATGCTTTCACTCGAACAGTCATCCACAACCCTCCACCCAGAGGCCCTTCCCGCAACCATCATCCCCGGCCTTTACGTCCACATTCCCTTCTGCTTCCACAAATGCCATTATTGCGATTTCTATTCCATCACCCGCCAGACGCCCGACGAATGACTCGCTTCGTCGATCTCATTCTCGCGCGAAGCCGATTTCTGGACCAACACGCCCCGCAGTACCTCCGCCCACGCACCGTCTTCTTCGGCGGCGGCACGCCCACGCTTCTTCCCACTGCCCGAAATGCACCGGCTCATCCACGGCCTGCGCCATCGATTCGATTTCTCCAATCTGCATCGAATGGACCGTCGAAGCAAATCCCGCCACCGTCACCCACGAATACTGCCGACATGCTTGCCGCCGCCGGCGTCAATCGCATCAGCATGGGCGCACAGAGCTTCAACTCCAGCCGAACTGGCCATCCTCGAACGCCATCACGATCCCGACGATGTCCCCCGCAGCCTCGACATCATCAAATCCGCCGGCATCCGCCCGGCTCAATCTCGATCTCATCTATGCCATCCCCGGCCAGACACTGTCTTCCTGGCTCATTCCCTCGAGCGCGCCATCGCCCTCGGCACCGAACATCTTTCCTGTTACGGCCTCACCTACGAGCCCAACACCCCGATCGCCGTCCGCCGCCGTCTCGGCCAGATCAATTCCATCGACCCCGATCTCGAAATCGAAATGCTCCGCGAAACCCGCCACCGTCTCGCCGCCGCCGGATCTCGTCTCCTACGAAATCAGCAACTATTCCCGCCCCGAATGCGAATGCCGGCACAATCTCCTTTACTGGACATGGCGGCGATTACCTCTCCCTCGGCCCCGCCGCCGCATCGCACGTCCAGGGCTGGCCGCTGGCGAAACCGCCCCCATCTCGGCGAATGGGAAAACGCCGTCGACCGCCGGCCAACTTCCCGCCATCGAAATCGAAATCCTCACCCCCCACCACCGCGCCGGCGAACTCGCCATGCTCATGCTTCGCCTGTCAACGCGGATCGTTCATGCCGACTTTGCCGCCCGCGTGGGCCTTGACGCCCGCGCCTCTTTGCCGAAGTCATCGCCCGCCTTGCCCCCCTTGGCCTGCTGGACGTATCAGAAACGTCGATTCGCTTATCGGAGCGCGGCCTTCCAGTCGCCGATTCCATCGCCGCCGAATTCCTCGAAGCCGCTTCCGACTCCAGCCCGTCCTAACCGACATCCGCCTAACCGTCGATACGAACCCACGAGAATGATTGGCCTCATGCAAAACTATGTTCGGATTCGTCCAGAATATCTTCGCGCCTCCAGCGCACCCGATCGGCGTCGATTTCGGCGCCGACTCGCTTCGCCTGGCCCAGGTCCAGTCCGAGGGCGACGATTTCAAACTCCTCGCCGCCGCCAGCGCCGATGTCCCGCCCAATGTCCGCGACGATCCCGCTGCGCGATCTCCACTTCTTCGCCGAAACCGCCCAGCATCTTCTCACCCACGGCAAATTCCACGGCCGCCGCGCGGTCCTTGGCCTGCCCTCTTCCGTCGTTCACATCCAGCACCTGACCGCTCGAGCACGACGAATGAAAAGCACCTGAAAGATGCCATCCTTCGCGCAGGCCAAACCGAAGCTTCCCTTCGATCCAGCCCAGGCGCTGATTCGCCATGCCGTCGCTGGCCAAGCACATCGACAACGATGCACCCGCGCCTTCACGTCGTCGTCATGGCCGCCGACACGCGCTGGGTCAATCAATATATCGCCGCCGCCCGCAAGGCCGCGCTCGATGTCTCGGAATGAACATGCCAGCCACTGGCCCTGCTCGATTGCTTCGCCAGCGTCTATCGCCGGGCCAGCGACCAGCAATCCGTCCGCATGTACGTCGACATCGGCAGCAGCGGCACCCGCGCCACGATCGCCCAGGGAACCCATCTCTTGTTCGCCCGCAACCTCCCCGTCGGCGGCGATCAGCTTCACACGCCGCCGTCGCCGATGCCCTCGGAATCAGCTTCAGAACGCCCGGACGCTCCGCCTCAAACTCGGCGCCGGCGGCGCGAACATCGCCGACCGCGTCGATGCCGCCTGCAGCATGGAATCGAATGACGCGATCCGACGAACTCGACCTTTGCCGTCGCGAATCACGGAATTCCCTCAGTTCCCAATCGAAGCAGCGCTGATTTTCGTCGGCGGCGAAGCCCGACTGCGAAGCCTCTGCAAACACATCGCCGACCAATTGAAACTCCCCGGCCAGATCGGCGATTCAATCTGCCGCATGGTCTGGAACAGCCAAGATCGGCATCGAATCCGCCATCGACCGCCGCCTTCCCCAGCCCGCCTGGGCCGCCGCCATCGGCCTGAGCGTCGGACCCGCCGCAACAACCGAATGATCATCAACCCACCAGCCCACTGCGCCGATAAACCATCAGAGGGAGGCGCTGAACCACGCGCAATTATCGGCCCATGATCGACGAAATACTTCGCACCGCCGTCGACGCCAGCGCTTCCGACGTACATATTCACGCCGGGTCGCCCCCGCTCTTCAGCATCCATACCGTCGTCCGCCCCAGCAATATCCCACGATCACCGCCGAAGCCGCCAACAGCATCGCCAAGGGCCTGATGGACGACCGCCGCTGGGCCGAATTCCATGCCAAAGCGCGACGCCGACTTCTCCTACGAAATCCCCGGCCTCGGCCGATTCCGAATCAACGCCCATTTCCAGCGTGGCACGGTCGCCCTCGTCCATCCGCCCCATTTGCAATCACGTCCGCCCATTGGCCGAACTCTTCCTCCCCGAGATCGTCACCAAGCTCACCGTCATCTGCCTCGCGGCCTGATCCTCGTCACCGGCCCCACCGGCAGCGGCAAAAGCACGACGCTCGCCGCCATGATCGACGCGATCAACCACCGCGATCAGCGGCCACATCATCACCCTCGAAGACCCGATCGAATACGTCCTTCACCGGCATCAACTGCGCCATCGAGCAGCGCGAAGTCGGCAGCGACGTCCCCGATTTCGCCAGCGGCCTTCGCCACGTGCTCCGCCAGGACCCCGACATGATCCTCGTCGGCGAAATGCGCGACCTGGAAACCACCAGCGCCGCCATCACCGCCGCCGAAACCGGCCACCTGGTCCTCAGCACCCTGCACACCCACAACGCGCCCGCAGACCATCGAGCGCATCATCGACATCTACCCGACAAGCCAGCAAAACCAGATCCGCTCGATGCTCGCCAACACGCTGCAGGCCGTCATCAGCCAGACCCTGCTCCCCCGCTCCGACGAACCGGGCATGATCCCCGCCGTCGAGATCATGATCTGCAACGCAGCCGGTCAAAAGCTGCATCCGCGAAAACCGCATCTTCGAAATCCCCAACGTCATCGAAACCAGCCGAGGCCTAGGCATGCAGTCGCTCGACCTGCTCATCCAGCAGCTCTCCGCAACGGCTACATCACCCGCCAGGACGCCATCGCCAATGCCACCCACCCCGAAAAATTCGACCGCGCCATGGTGGCTTAAACCCACACATCTCTACTCCTCTCCCTATGTAATCATGGGGAGAGGCAGGGTGAGGGGCCGCCTTAAAATAACGCTCCCATACCCCACACGATTTTAATTGCTATCCCCCAAAACCACCGTATAATTCCCCTAGTAAACGTTTGCTAGGCACGGCGGCGGAGGATTTGTATGCCATTTTGTAAGCGGGCCCGGGGTCTACGTCATTTAGGTATTCTCAGCCTAACCGCGACGGCAATTCCAACAGCTTGGACAGCCGTTGCATCAGCCCAACTCAACGGAAACGCCTTCGTCCTGCGCAGCACCGGCGCCGCCGCCGGAACCGATTGGACCCTCAGCAGCAACGGATATCTTGGAACCTACATCCAGGTTCCCTCCACCGGCGGCCAGGTCTCTTTCTCTATCAACGCCGACGGCACAGCATCCAACTCCGTCGCCCCCGACATGACCCTTTCCGTCGCCGGCGAGAACACCTCCTTCTCCGTCAGCTCCACCAATCCAAACGTATACACCGCCACCCTCAATCTTCCCGGCGATCCCGCTGCCAACGCCAACGGAACCTATGCGGTCCGCCTGCAGCTCGACAACCAAAATGCCACTGCAACCCCTTCTCTGACCGTCAACAGCATGAGCGTCACCGGCGCAACGGTCGTCAACTCTAACACCAGCACCCTGGCGATGAATGCCTCACAAACCTACATCGACAAATTCCGCCAGGGCCAGATGAGCGTCACGCTCCAAACCGCGGGAAATATTCCGATAGCCGCCGGCACGCCTGTTCAGGTGAAGGAAATCAGCAACTCCTTCAGCATGGGCAGCGCTGTTTATGACAACGATGAAAGCAACAACTTTTACAACACTTATCCCTGGATGACCGCCACCGCGAGTTCCACCGGCAACGCCGCGCTCGCCTATAAATACCAGCAGTTCCTCTTGAACAATTTCACCACCATCGAGCCGGAAAACGCCGGAAAATGGAGCAGCGAACAAACCACCGCCAACGGCCCGGCGAACATGACCTTCGTCGATCAGCTTTCCAATTACGCCGAGGCGCATAACCTCAACGTCCGCATGCACAACCTCGTCGCCGAGAGTCAGCAACCCACTTTCATCAACAACGATTTCACCAGCAATAACGTAGCCGCCATCAATTCCGCGGTGACAAGCCGAATCGCATACTACGCCGCGGCAAACAACACCCAAGCAGGCCTCGCCGACAACAAACCCCGCACCGATGCCTATCAGCAGATGGACGTCCTCAACGAAGGCCTCCACGCCGGCTCCGGTCAACCCAACTACATCGGAACCCTCGGCTACTCGGGCGTCGCCAGCATCTATAGTCAGGTCGCCAGTGACGTCGCGGCCGCTGGCGCTAACACCAAACTCTACACCAACGAATACAACGTCCTGCAAAACTCCGCCGACGCCTATTCCAATTGGTATCTCAACGAAATCCAGTCGATCAATAATGCCGCCGGTTCAAAAGTAGTCAGCGGCGTAGGCTCAGAGCTTTACGTCACGACTTCCCCGCTCGTCCCCTCCACCATGCAGCAGACCCTGCAAAATCTCGCCGTCACCGGATTGCCTTTGACGCTCACGGAATTCGGCATCGCCACCGGCACCACCGCTGCCAACGCCGCCACCGATCTTCAGGACGCCTTCACCATGATTTACGGCGATCCCAACGCCACCACTTTCGATGTCTGGGATTTCTGGTCCACCCTCGAAGCAAACGATTCATTCCTGGACGGCTACGAAGCCGGCGCGCTGATGGACGCCAACGGAAATCCCACTTCCCTCTACACCAATACGCTCCTCCCCATGCTCCAGGCCGATGGCTACACCATCCCCGGCAGCATCACCCCGATGAATCTGACCGTCGGCGCAAATGGCCAGGTCAACTTCTCCGGCGCTACGGAACCTACCAGGTCACCGTTGACGGCCAGAATTACACGCTCGTCTACAGCCCCACCGGCACAAGCATGACCCTCACCAACATCCCCCAGACCACCGTCACCTGGAACAACACCACCGGCACCGGCGACGGCGTGACCTGGGACACCACCAGCCAAAACTGGAATAACACCGGCGCCGCCGTCACCTACGGCGACAACGCTAACGTCATCTTCAACGATTCCAATAACGGCCATTACGCCGTCACTCTCAACACGACGGTCAATCCAGGCTCCGTCGTCATCAACAACAGCGCCGGCAATTACACGTTCAGCGGAACTGGCAGCATCGCCGGAACAGGCTCACTCACAAAATCCGGTTCCGGATCAGCCACCCTCTCCACAGTCAACACCTACACCGGCGGCACCATCGTCACCGGCGGCACTCTCATCATCGGAACAAACGGCGCTCTCCCCGCCAATCAAGCCGTCACCCTCACCGGCGGCGAGCTACAACTGGCCCAAAACACCGGCGGCGAAACACTCTCGTCTCTCTCCATCACCAGTGGAGCCACCTTCGACCTGACCAACAACCACATCGTCATCAACTATGGCAATGTCGCTAATCAGGCAACCATCGATTCAACGATCCGCGGCTACATCGTCTCCGGCGCAATCTTCAGTTCACAAACCGACAGCTCCTACGGCATCGGCTGGGCCGACGGCAACGACGCATCCGAAACCGGCATCGTCGCCCCCGACACCGTCCTGGTCTCCTACGCCCTGCTAGGCGACGCCAATCTGGATGGCTTAGTCACTGGCGACGATTTCACAATCCTCGCATCCAACCTCGGCAAACAAGTCACCAACTGGGACCAGGGCGATTTCTTCTACACCGGCTCAGTAACAGGCGACGATTTCACAGCCCTCGTGCAAAACCTTGGCAAGCAAGCCAACGGCGCCGACATACAATTACCCGCCGCCGACTACGCCGCCCTGGATGCCTTCGCAGCCGCCCACGGCCTGATGGCAGACGTCCCCGAACCCACATCCGCCGCCCTGATCACCATCGCCAGCCTCACCCTCTTAAAGCGCAAACCGCGCCACGCCTAAAAACCTTCCGCGGCAAACGGCCCAACAGAACGTAAACAGGACAGCCAACAGTCTCCACAGCGGCAGCGCATCCACCTATTCGAGTCAGCGCACCCAATCGTCACGAACAACGCAACGATTATCATTTTCTCATCCATTGATCTTTTTCTCACTCATTCATCTAATTCTCACCCACATTTACTGACATCTCCCCAAACCAAAGCTACAATCCAACCAAATCTTATGAAGTATTTCTACGGCGAATTCGACGGCGAAGAATTCCCCACCCAGGACAAGCTCTTCGGCTTCGACCAGCTCATGCAGTTCATCATGGAGTATGGCGAGCAAGCCCTCAAAGCCATCGAGCAGATGATGAACGACCCCAAGAATCGAGGCCCAGTCCGACCTGCTCGAGCAACTGCTCAAAGACGGCATGCTCGACAAGGACGGCAAGGGCAAGCTCCGCCTCACCCCCGCGCCGTCACCAAGATGCAGCGCAAGGCCCTGATGGAAGTCTTCGCCAATCTCCGCGACGGACAGCGCGAAGGCCACGAAAGAATCACCCCCGGCCCGGGCGGCGAACGCATCGAAGGCACCAAGCCCTACCAATACGGCGATCCCGTCAGCGAACTCGATCTGCACCAAACCCTCCACAACGCCCTCACCCGTCACGGCCTGCCGGACGCACAAAAAGGCAAAGGCCGCATCCGCTTCGACGAAAACGATTTCGAGCTGCATCTGCACGAAGGCGTCACCAGTTGCTCCACGGTCGTCCTGCTCGACATGAGCGGCTCGATGATGCGCTACGGCCGATTCCTCTCGGCCAAGAAAGTCGCGATGGCCATGCAGGCGCTGGTCCGCACCCACTTCCCGCAGGACACCATCGATTTCGTCGGCTTCTATTCCGGCGCCAACAAAATTCCCGAAGTCATGCTGCCGCTGGCGATGCCCAAGCCGGTGACGATTTACGATTATCAGGTTCGCCTGAAAGTGCCGATCGATCAGCTCGACAAAGCCCCGCAGCACTTCACGAATCTGCACATGGGCCTGCAACTGGCCCGCCGCATCCTCCGCAAGCGAACCAGCGAAAACAAACAGATCTTCATCATCACCGACGGCCAGCCCACCGCCCACGTCGAGGGCGATTTCGTCTATCTGCTCTATCCGCCCGACCCGCGCAGCACGGTGGCCACGCTGAAAGAAGCGGTCCTGGCCGTCCGCGAAGGCTGCCGCATCAGCACCTTCGCCCTGATCGAAGATTACTGGGGCATGGATTGGGTCGGCTTCGTCGATCAACTCACCAAGCTGACCAAAGGCGTCGCCTTCTACACCAGCAGCGGCGAACTGGCCTCCTGCATCATGGAAAGCTATCTGAGCGGACGAAAGAAAAAACAACACATCGCATAACCCCCCACTATTTAGCGGCGGTGCAAAGCACCGCGGGTTCTCATGACTCTAAAACTCCTGGGCGTCAGCGGCAGCCTCCGAACCAACTCTCACGGCCTGCAATCCCTCTCAATCGTCCTCGACAAGGCCAAAGAATTAGGCAGCGACACCCGCCTCCTGGATCTCCGCACCGCCAACCTCCCCATGTACAACCCCGACGCCCAGCCCGACGAATTTGTCTCCCGCGTCCTTTCCGACGTCACCTGGGCCGACGCCTTCGTCCTCGCCTCCCCCGACTATCACGGCACCATGTCCGGCGCCATGAAAAATTTCTTAGACTATCACTGGTCCGAATTCAGCGGAAAACTCTTCGGCTACCTCTGCGCCTCCCACGAACAAAGGCATCACCGCCATGGAAGGCATGCGCCTAGCCATCCGCCAATGCTACGGCTGGAGCCTCCCCTACGGAGTAGCCATCAACAGCGAACACGACCTCGACGAAAAAGGAAACATCACAAACCCCCGCCTACTCTCCCGCCTCCGCATGACCGCCCGAGACATCATCACCTACGGCTCCCTCCTCCACGATCAATTCATCCAGGACATAGCCAAAAACACCCCAGACACCTTCGCCGCCAGATACTCCTGACAAAACCTCCACCCCGCAAAAGGCATTCCCGAACAAAAACGGGCCAGCCAACCGCACCCACAGCGGCAGCGCCTCCACCTATTCGAGTAAGCGCTATCAAATCGTCACGAAAATCATAACGATCATCTTCTTTCCATTAATTCGTCGCTCAAAATTCAATTCTCAATCCCAATACGATCACCCCCATTGACGAACTCCCATCATTCTCCTACCAATAACTCAATGCCACTTAATGCCGCTGAAGTTGTCGAAACCTTCGAAGCCGCCGCCGAGGAAAACCGTCTCTCCTCCCTGCGCCAGGAACAAACCATCACCCTCCCGAATTCAGGCGAGGTCTGGATGACCGGCGACATCCACGACCACCGCACCAACTTCGCAAAACTAATCCGCCTCGCCGACCTCGGCCAAAATCCCGACCGCCACTTAGTTCTGCACGAACTAATCCACGGCGATCACTACGACCCGAGCGGCGCCGAAGACAGTTGGCAAACCCTCTTCAAAGCCGCCGAACTCAAATCCACTTTCTCCGGCCAGGTACACTTTCTTCTCGCCAATCACGACCTGGCCCAGATCCAGGGCGAAGGCATCATGAAAGCCGGCCTCAGCGTCTGCGAAGCCTTCACCGCCGGCGTCATGCGCGACTTCGGCGCTCACGGCACCGCCGTCAACTTCGCCATCAGCGATTTCCTCCTCACTCTCCCCCTCGCCGTCCGCTGCCCAAACGGCCTCTTCTTCTGTCACAGCCTCCCCACCGATTCGCAGATCGCCAATTTCGATTTCACAATTTTCGATCGCCCCCTCACCGGCAACGACTACCAGCGCCGCATCGGCCCGGTCTATCAACTCATCTGGGGCCGCAACATGAGCTCCGCCACCGCCAACACCTTCGCCGAAAAAGTCAGCTCCACCATCCTCATCACCGGCCATCAACCCCAGGACACAGGCTTCGCCACCAACGGCGAAAAACACCTCATCATCGCCTCCGACCACAACCAGGGCGTTTTCCTCCCCCTCGATTTAGACAAAACCTACGACATGCCCGAACTACTAACCCGCATTCGCAAGTTCGTAGCCATCGATGTATAAAGAATCCCCCGATTTCCGATTGATATTTGTATTCCCAATCGGCATTTGGCAATCGGCACTAGGCATTCTCTTCCAATAGGCAATTGGAAATAGGCAATAGGCAATCAAATTCCATGGACTCTTTTATCCAAAACCTCTTCGCAAACCGCATCGGCGGAAAGCTCTACGGCAAATCCACCGCCATCTATAAATTCGAAAAAATCAAACGCGCCAAACGCGCCGCCCTCGCCGCCAATCCCGGCGCTGAACTCATCGATATGGGCGTGGGCGAGCCCGACGAGATGGCTGCCGCCGATTGCGTCGCCGCCCTCGCCAGGGCCGCCGCAAAACCCCAAAACCGCACCTACGCCGACAACGGCGGCGCCGCTCTTCAAAGAAGCCGCCGCTCGCTGGATGCAAAACGTCTGCAACGTCCCCGGCATCGACCCGGCGACGCACATCGTCCATTCCATCGGCACCAAAGCCGCCCTCTCCATTCTCCCCGCCACGCTGATTAACCCGGGCGACGTCGCCCTCATGACCACGCCCGGATACCCGGTATTCGGAACCCACGCCCAGTACTACGGCGGCGAAGTCGTAAACCTCCCGCTGCTCGAAAAAAACAATTTCCTCCCCGACCTCGCAACCATCCCCGCCGAAAAACTCCGCCGCGCCAAAGCGCTGGTTCTGAACTATCCCAACAATCCCACCGGCGCATCAGCCACGCCGGAATTCTTCGCGATGGTGGTCGATTTCGCGAAAAAAAATAACCTCATCGTCATCCACGACGCCGCCTACGCCGCGCTCGTCTTCGAGGGCAAACCCCTCTCATTCCTCGCCACCCCCGGCGCGATGGATGTAGGCATCGAACTCCACTCGATGAGCAAGGGCTTCAACATGACCGGCTGGCGATTAGGCTTTGTCGCCGGCAACCCACTCCTCGTCCGCGCCTACGGCGACGTAAAAGACAACACCGACTCCGGCCAATTCCTCGCCATCCAGGAAGCCTGCCGCCTACGCCCTCGACCACCCCGAGATCACCGCAACCATCGCCACCAAATATTCCCGCAGAATGGACGGCCTGGTAGAATGTCCTAACCCAAACAGGCCTGCAAGCCCGCAAACCCAAAGGCTCATTCTTCCTCTACGTAAAAAGCCCGGCAGCGCCGCCGGCAAAGACGGCAAGCGCACAACCTTCGAGCGAGCCGAAAACTTCAGCCAATGGCTCATCACCGAGCACCTCATCAGCACAGTCCCCTGGGACGACGCCGGCCCCTACGTCCGCTTCAGCGTCACCTTCGCCGCAAAAGACGTGAATGATGAACAGCGCGTCCTAACCGAAATCGCGAAGCACTCTCTAGTGCCGCCTTCGAACTCTAATTCACTCACCAAAGCCTAGGGAGCTTGTCCGCAGTGAGCCAAGTCGAACTGCCCGCAGTGAGCCAAGTCGAACTGCCCGCAGTGAGCCAAGTCGAACTGCCCGCAGTGAGCCAAGTCGAACTGCTCCCTAGGGTGGATTTCTAACATCACAACGCCAAGACCAGCCGCAAGATCCTCCTCGTACCACAGATGAATTTACATCTGACGCAAAACCCCAACCCCATTTCGCCGAATCAGATTCCGCACCACGTTAAAATAGAAACTCTACGCGCATCCAAGCAAAGTGCTTCTTAACCGCTCCGCCCACCCCGTTGATCGTTTGACAGCGCCTCGCGCGAAGCCGGACTCTCACTTGGCCGGCGAATCGTCGTCGGGATGCGCCAAATAATTGGCGTCGGGTTGGGAAGACAGTTTTTCGGAAACTACAACATCGCGCACTTCCGAAAGGTTTTTATATTTTCCGGCCAATAAATCAGCCGTTATTTGATCGAGGATTTTAGAATCACGCTCCATTATGTTGGCCAATTCCAAAGGCGTCTGCGGTTTGGCAGGAGTGATGTCAAGCTTCCAGGCCCCATCGACTTTTCGGAAGCGAAGCTCACTGCCATCCTCCAACGTAACCGTGGCGCAATCTCGTTGCTCCTTCTTGTCACGGCCATCCCACCAACCCAGGTCGGCCGGTGAAAGCACTCGTAATCCAGCTAGAAGCACTCCGCCGCGGTTGTCGAACTTTTGATTGATGGCCTCGTCCAGCCGCAATACAGCGAGAATTCTTGTCGTGTTGGCGTCAATGAGCTTGCCATCCGAATCGAGATCAGAATAGAAAAAGCTGATCATGGTCGATTTCGCGCGGTTTGTAAGGACCTGCGTATACGCAATCATCGTCCCCTCAAGGGTGCTTCTTCCGGACTTAGCATCGGCGATGAATTTCCGTTGCGCTTCTGCTGCATGTTCGTCAGCAACCCGCTGCAGATCCGCCGGCGATCCTGCCGGAGCGTTCACTCTAATGAAATCGTCGGCGCTGGATCACGCCCGGCGTTAATGGCGTTGATGAGCCCCTCCTTCCGACTAATATCGTCTTCCGCAACTTTGTTCTGGAACGCTTTTATCTGCGGAGATATTTTATAAATCTCCGCAAACCGCCATATTCCGTCGGCGTCGAGCTTCAATATCTGGGGCCCCGCTTCAATGAGTGGATTTACGACGAGTGTATTCACGTCCGACGACAAAGGTTTGAAATCGTCTGGAATAAATTCACGTAGCGGCTGCGCACTACGGAAACGACACTGGTAGCAGATACGAACCGCCGCATCGTGCCCAAATCGCGATTCCGCCGCGTGAAAGAATTTGGCGTCAGCGATGAGCGCCAAAGCTCTTGTTTCTTGCCAAGATCGGTCTACGTCCTCCCTCCTTTCAGATGAATCAACAATAGTCGCCGTATCTCCCTTCTGAACCGCCTGGTAGAAAGCGTTCATCGCACCATCCGGCGTGTGCCGGTCAAGCGAAGGCTGCGTAGACGAAGGTGCCGTTGATGCCGGGAGCTCGGCGCATGTCGCGATGCCATTGATCATTAGGCACACACAAACGCAAATCATCGTGCGAGGTGTTTTCAATATAAGGTCCTCCACAGGCTCGTATTCAACCGGCGTAGCTCAAGCCAACCAATTGTAATCGTTTGGCCGGTCCCATTCCTACGCGCATCCAACCAAAGCCCACGAATGTTCATCCGTAAGGAACGCCAACTTCGCCAATACCTCACTTGGAAGGAATCACTCGGCAACCGGCCTTCCCCTTGCCGACTCGACAAACACATCAGCACCCGGCTCCGACTAACTGTTCTCGGATCCTTTGATATGGACTTACAGTGTACCGCCAATGAAAGGTAATCAACGATGTTCTACTTCGTCCAGCCGTTCCCGCAGTTGTTGTATGGGTAGTACGACCACGATTGATTTTTCACCGATAAGAATCGTCATAGTGACTCTTCCAGGCTGTGCGCCTGTCAGATAGACGGGCCGGGGAGCGCCTTTGAGGTTGGTCGTTCCGATGACCTCAATATATTCCTGATCTTCGGCCATTCACTGCGTCTTTCCATTGGATAATTACATGGATGAACAGCATTTCGCGCTGGTTCCCGACACTGCAGGCTTACAGCGAATTTTCATCCAGCTCGCTTCGCTGACATATTTCGCCATAAACCATCAATGCCCATCGTCATACCCATCGCTGAGCGTCTGTAAAAACGCCACGATGTGATTCTCTTCCTCATCAGTCAGCCCAAGGTTGCCCACCTGCGCCGCTGAACTCCCCGGCGCGCCTGCGGATTCTGCAGCGTCACCGGCGACGGATACTCCGGCTCCGGAAACAGCGGCGTCCCCTCCAGATTCGCATACGGATCAGGCTGAGTGAAATCGATCACCTCGCCCGGCTCCGTCGTCAAATTGCGCATGTTGTAAAAATGAACCACCGTCTTCAGGTCCTTGAACACCCCGTTGTGAAAGTACGCCTTCACGAATCCAGGATAAGGCCGCTTATCAACATTCCGCAGCGTCGGCACCTTGAAAGCTCCATTGATCGACAGGAAATCTCCTTGCCCATTATTCCCCGCCCCGGTATTCCCCGACGGCAATCCCATGTGCGGATACAGATAATCCCCCAGCCCGATATCAACATACTTTTCGCCCAGCGGGTTGTACCCCAGCGGATCGCTGTTCTTATTCGTCTCCTTATAGAACGGATTATTCGGATTCCTCGGCACGCCCACGTTCGCGTAGCAAGTGTTCGTCCAAAGGTCCGGCCCGGTCGTCGGGTCTTCCGGAATCCCGTGACACAGCACGCACTGAGCCGCCTTCCGATACGCCGGCCCGCCCGGACGTCCCGTCCAGCTTCCCGTCACCAGGCGCAATCCATCCAGTTCCTCCGGCGTGAATTTCGCCCGCCCTTTAATATACGCATCATATTTCGAGCTGAACGGCGAAACCTCCGGTGACCTCTCATAGTCCGCGATCGCTTCCGTCACGTCCGTGAAAATCGTCTCCGCCGATTTCGAAAAAATCCGCGGTCCGAATACTTCCCGGAACAAATCCGCCTCTTTGCTGTTCGCCACTTTCGTCGCCACAAGTTCCACGTCGAACAGGTTGTGAACGAAATCGTTCATCTCATTGGCATTCTGAAACGGGAACGTCGCCTGGTTCGCCAGATCGGTTGCGCAGACCATCCCAGAACAGCCCGCCGACATAAGCCGTCAAAGACGGGTCATACTGTGGCGGCCCCTCCTGAATGAACGACGCATACGCAATCGTCGGCACCGCCCGATTCCCCTGTCGTCCCTGCACCGCCCCCGGCGCAATCCCATAAATTTCGTTCGTCCTGGAATCCGGAAATGTAAAACCCGCGCTCGGCGAATGGCAACTGATGCACGCCTGACCCGGAGGATTCGACAAAGTCGTGTCAGAAAACAGCAGCAGCCCAAGTTTGACCTTCAGACTCTCCCCACCCTGCCCCTGCGGCGAGCCCAGATCAACCTGCTCGGCCCATGTCGGAGCCGTCGGCAAATTGATCAGCGCCAATGCCGCGATAACCACCCCCAAAACAGCGGCGATCATCAGCTTAAGTTTGAGGGATCCGCGCTCCGCTCCCATTGTCGTGCCGTCTTCCATATTGTTGCTCCTGCTGCTCGCACTAACGCTCCCGAACCTAAAATCGCTTTCAGGCTCTACCACTAATAGGGCAACCGCCAACTCCAACCACGATACATTGACGGCTGCCGATTTGTATTTTCATCTTCGCTTCATGAAGAAAGGACGGCGGTTTATACCCCTTTTCCTGAAATTTTCCAGCTTTTAGTGCAAAAATTGCTGGGGAAGGGAGGGCGATCAGCGACATCACTCATATCGATATATGAAATAGCAACGCAGCTGATTCAGCGAGCAATCCACGCACAGCATTTTTTATTGATGGCAGCGAATCCCAACCCCATTTCGCCGAATCAGATTCCGCGCCGCGTTAAGATGGAAACTCTACCGCGCATGCAACCAAAGCCCACGGAGCTTGCCTGCAGTGAGCCAAGTCGAACTGCTCCCTGGGAAATTTTCAATCGTCTAATTCTCAAACTGACCCACTCCCCAACATTTAGCGGCGGTGCACAGCACAGCGGGTCAGAGCTTGCGGTTCATAGCTCGTTTCACCACACAGCTTATCCACATTTGTTATGAACAAATAATGTGATTCCGTCATACTTTGAAGAAACCACAACCACTAGCTTTTTTGGCTTGACAGCGCACAACAGCTTGGGCAAACTGGATTTCGTTCTTCGGAATGGAATCCAATGAATCCACATGACGCCTTCTTACTTGTAGAAAAACTTGGGGAATATTTTAAAGACATTGCACCGACGGAACGTTCGTTAGTGCAAACGATCTTGGAAAAATATCCGCTACATACCGCCGAAGTAGTAGTTTCACAGTATGCCCAAATGACTGCAACATTTGATAGGGGAAAGCTTCATACTTTGTTGCGAGAAGAACATAACCGCCGAACCCCTTTTGCATCACCGACACCTGTGTGGAGAAATGAAAAAGATGTTGAAGCCAAAGTGATTGCGGAGGTTCTCAACAAAATCCCGAAGGCCCGCATAGATAAAATGCTCGACGACCTACGCCAGAAATCCCCCGATGTGTTTCGCCTTATGAAAGCGGACCCTATGCAGACCGACATAGGCCGTTCGCTCATTTATAATGAGTTGAAAAATCAACAACGCAAATCGGGTGCGATCATGAGGTCAACATGACCATAGATCTAGATCCGCCGTCGTGTCCAAGTTACGAACCGCCATATGATTCGCCCATTGAAGACTCATTCGCCTGGCATATAGTTAAATATCTTCCGCCAAACGCTACGCTTACCCCTCAAGTCGAGGTGGCAACGCAATGCGGGACTTACAGAATTGATTTCGTCTGTACTTCTGGAGGCCGCACTGTCGGCTTTGAGTGCGACGGACAAAAATATCATGATGAGGCAAGAGATGAATGGCGTGACGCCTTAATTCTGGGAACCCGCCGCGTAAACGCGATTTTTCGGATAACAGGAAGAAGCATATTCAACCAAATCGAACGCACGCTTTATCTTGTAAGCCGCTGCGAAAGGTCTCTATTCAGTCAACGTGGCTGTACAAATCTCAGGATTCTTGGCGAAGCGGACATGCTTAAAGTAGATCGCTTTGAGGATGTGTCATTTCTTGAATATCGATGGTATCCGCAATCTCTGGCCCATCATCTCGATGACCAGGACTTGACAGAACAAGCGTCGCGATCAGTCACTTTACGTCTTTCAAAAAGCACTGATCGGCCCTTCTATGGCCGGGAACCCGAGTGGTGTCGTATGGTTCGATTCGCACGTCTCCATAAGGGAAAATCTCTGGGTGAAATCATGCGGTTATATCCGTACTGAAAGCATGACCCATAAAGACGAGCCATGAAACGGGACGGCTCTTTCAACAAATAGTGAGAATTTGAGTAACCGCGAACCATTTGATCAGGAAGAAGCACAATTAATCGATCTTGCGGAAATCGCAACAAACCAACCACCACCAGATTTTCCCGAAAAAACCCACCCAAAACTTTCACCCATTGGACCCTTTAATAGAGGAGGGCGCTTTCCCATCACCAGTAGAGCGGCTCAACCTTCTCGCGCAGTCCGGACATTTTCAGACAAAGTCAGACATCGACTGCTCAACTTTCTCGCGAAGCGCCGCCCCCACGAAAACATGGGAACTTCTGGGCATTTATGGGAACAAATGGGGAAGTCCAGCGCGTACAAAACCTTCACCTCGAACCCGTTCGAGAAGGCCAAAGACAATCGCTTAAAACGGGAGATTCCGTGAGATAGTGGGATATCGATTGCTCCAAAAAAGCAAAACACGCGCAAAACCCGTCCAAAACCCTCACTATCTCAAAAACTACTTGTCTTCTTGTCGTCGTGGGAAATTCGCGTAAAAACGCGGTTTTCGATCACGGCGCTGGCCGTGTTCGCCCCGAGCTAAGTCGAAGGGCCTGCTTGCCCTGCCTGCCCTGAGCGCCAGTCGAAGGGAGCGAAGTCGAAGGGTCGTCGTCGGAAGCACAAAACACGCACAAAACTTTCACTATCTCACAAATAACCTGTCGTCTTGTCGTCGTGGATTATTCACTCGAAAACGTGCTTCCAATCACGGAGCCCTGTCATAGACCCTAAGCTTGCCTGCCCTGAGCCTGTCGAAGGGTCTTCTTGTCGTCGTGGGAAATTCGCTTAAAAACGCGTGTTTTCGATCACGGCATTTGCCGTGATCGCCCTGAGCGAAGTCGAAGGGGCCTGCCCTGTCATCGATCCTGAGCATAGCCGAAGGGATCAAAGTCAAAGGGTCAAACTCCGTCAATAAATATTGTCCCAAATCCCCCACCCAGCTACGATCCACCCAAGATCAGAAAGGAGTCTGACGTGAACCTGAAACATCTCATCATCGCCGCCGCCAGCTCCTTCGCCCTCCTCCTCATCATCGGCGTCATCTTCGCCATCAAAGCCGAACCCGCCAGCGAAGACACAGGCCCCGCGCCAACCAATTCACTCCCCGTCAATTCACAATCGCAAAACCCACAACCCGCAAACTCCCAAACCGTAAATAATTCACCACTCAATTCAACCCTCGCCACCAGCACCGACCCCACCGCCGCCGGCTACACCATCCTTGCCTCTGCCGACTCCGGCTATTCCCTCTTCGCCCAAAAATCCGACGCCACGACAGTCCAATCCGCCATCATCGCCGCGCTTCACGATCTCACCCACATCCTAGATTCCAAGCCTACCGTCCAGGGCGCCTTCGCCGACGCCCAACAGCAGCATCGCGGCGGCGCAACCTTCACCGGAACCTATAAAGGCAACGCCATCAAGGGAAATATCATGTGCGGCATCGGCGACAAAGGCGCCGCCATCTCCATCCTCTTCGATCGCGCCGACGCCCCCGCCGCCGATTGGGCCAAACTCACCGCCGCCATCCCCTTGGACACCCAGATGCAGGAACAATCCATCGGCGACGGCGCGGGAACCATTACCATTCCCGCCGACTGGAAAATCACCAACTCCAACAACCTCGGAACCGTCATCATCGACGGCCCTACCAAACAAAAAGTCAGCCTCGGCCTCGGCCTCGAAGTCGTCACCCCCGACTCCGTCGCCGCCGGCGTTCAGCGCCAACTCGCCGAGAGCGGCCAGCTCACCCCCGCCACCCGATTGCTCGTCGCCCCCTTCACCGGCCCGGTCGACGCCTTAAAAATCTCACGCCACAACTCAGCGACATGTCCCAAAATAACGGCGGCCCATCCTTCTCCATCGATCAGATTCTCCAAACCGATCCCGTCCCCGCCCAGCTGCCAAACGGCCAGGCCGCCCGCATCTATTTCTCCTCCACCGATTCCCAGAACGGCCAATCCGATCACATGCGCAGCTGGATGCAGTGGGAATGCTATCCGCTAGGCAACGGCACCTGGGGAATTCTCTGCAGCCAGGTCACCGCCCCCGACGCCACCTTCGATCGCGATCTCCCCACCATGCTCACCATCTCCAAATCCTGGAAGCTCAACGATTCCGTCGTCATGGAGCATGGCAACCAGAACGTCGCCGCCTCCAACGCCCGCTTCGTCGCCTTCGAAAACGCCGAAAAAGAAAAACAGGACGCCTTCGATGACTATCTCCACTCCGTCCAGCACAATGGTCTCATCAACGACCGCAGCAACGCTGACTTCGACGAAGTCATCCGCGGCTACAGAACGGTTTACGACACAGAAACCGGCGACCGCGCCACGCCGACCTCGGAAACGTCAACGAAATCGTCAACGCCCTGAACGAGCGCGACCCCGGTAGATACATACAAATCCCGCTGAGAGACGAAGAGTTTCCCCTGACGCCAGGACAGTGAGGGGTGAGAATGCCGAATGCCAATTGCCAAATGCCGATTGAAATTACAAATGCGCAGGCCATCGGACCGTGTCTTTCAATAGGCAATTGGAAATAGGCAATAGGCAATGAGCATTACTCCCCTCCCCCAATTCGCACCCAGCGTGTAGGCTAATGCAATGCGGCATCCGCCAGAATTCACCGCCTTTATCGCCCTGCGGCAAAATCTCGGCAACCGCGAGCAGAATATCCATTCCGCTCTTACACAAATTAAGCAGACAACCGGCATCTCAATCGTGCAGGTCTCATCACTCCTGGAAAATCCCGCGGTAGGCGGCCCCCCAAACTCGCCCTCATTCCTAAACGCAGCCGCCGAGTTAAAAACAACGCTCGGTTCCCACGCCCTGCTGCATCGGCTACTAGAAATCGAGAAGCACATCGGCCGAGTTCACCGAGAACGATGGGAACCCCGCCCGATCGATTTGGATTTGCTACTCTACGGCGACCACATCATCAGCAGCCAGGAATTGGTAGTGCCACACCCGCTCATGCACGAACGGCGATTCGTATTACAACCGCTAGGCGAAATCGCCCCCGAAGCCGTCCATCCGGTATTGCAGATGACAATCGCAGGCTTGCTCGAAAACCTCGCCCGCGAAGCACCACCACCGCCATCCCCCCGGCGTTTCTAACCGCGACATCGAAAAAATCTCATTCGTCAAGAGCGCCAAATTCCGCCCGAATCGGCAGAGGCGCGGGACGACTATATTTCGTGATCGGCCGATAAGCCCTTCCATCCCGCGATGAATCCAAAAATCCCAGCATCAGATCCAGCACAGCAAACCCCTGCTCGCCGCTCGACCGGGCCGGCCGCCCTTTCTGAATTGCGATCGCCATATCCGCCAGCCCGACAGCCCGTTCATACTGATGCGGAAAAATCGGCGGCACTTCCTTAAACTCCGCATCATCCTTCTTCCGAATCATAACCGACCCCCCAAACCCATTCGGGTCCGGCGCAAGCAGCGTCCCATCGGTCCCGAAAATAGTGATCGGCGTCTTCCCATCATACGGCGCAAATCGCGTCGCAAAGCTGGTCACGATCGTCCCCACAGCCCCCTGCTCAAATTCGATCGACCCAGTGATATGATCCGGCGTCTCAACATGAATCTTCTTCCCCTTCTTCGGCTCGCTGAGAATCGTCCGCTCCGGAATCGCCACCGAAGCCAGCCCGGTGATCCGCTTCACCGGCCCCAGAAAATTCAACAGCGCTGTGAGATAATACGGTCCCATGTCCAGCATCGGCCCGCCACCAACCTCGTAATAAAATTCCGGATTCGGATGCCAATGCTCATGACCGGAAGACATCATGTTCGCCGTAAACGCGACCGGGCGCCCGATCAATCCATCATCAATCGCCTTGCGGGCGGTCTGCAATCCAAACCCCATAAACGTATCGGGCGCGCAGCCGACAAGAAGATTCCGTTTCTTCGCCGCGGCCAGAATCGCCTGCCCATCCTCGCGCGTAACCGCCAATGGCTTTTCGATGTAAACGTGTTTCCCCGCCTCCAGCGCCGCCAGCGACACCGGCGCATGCGCCTTCGGAACCGTCAAATTCAGCACGACGTCGATCCCCCGATCATTAAGAAGTTCTTCAACTTCCAAAACCCGCGGAACCCCAAATTCCGCCGCCCGTTTCTCCGCCGCCTGCCGGTTCAAATCCGCGCAAGCCGCCATTTCCAGAACAGGAAAATTCCGGCTAGTCTGCAGATAACGCCCGCTGATCGCTCCGCAACCAATAATTCCAACTCGAATCCGTTCGCTCATGATGTCCAGATCATAACGAGGTCAATTCCAAATGCCGAGTGGCCGCAAGAAATCCCCAAAGAATTGAATAAAATCCCGATTCGGAACACGGAGTTTTAACTTTGGGAGGAAGTCGATACCCTCGTGTTCCTGCAAGAAGACAAATTTTCGGCCGGGAGAAGCGCGTGATGATCCGTTGGATCCGCAAGCGTCGCTGGGTTTGGATTCCGTTACTCATTTTGGGGATCTCGCTCATTTTTGTCGGACGGCCGGTTTTCTTTCTGATTCATACGGCGTTGTCTGATCGCGACCAGCGCCGCCCGATTCAGCAAGGCTTCGCCGACGATGCCAGCCGCCTCAACGCTACAAGCATCGCCGAACTCTGGGACATGCCCCCTGGAGACGATGCCGAGCAACAGCTGCGCGACCTGCTGGCGCGAGCCAAGCGAGCGCGTTTGTGCGTATCGATCGCCGGAGCGCGGCACAGTATGGGAGGACAAACACTCTATCCAAACGGCATTCAAATCAACATGCTCCCCTATCATCGCATGACGCTGAACGAGGAGCAGAACGTGCTTGACGTTCAGGCCGGCGCGCGATGGGCCGAAGTCGTGCCGTTTCTGGACCAGCACCGTCGCTCTGTCTCGGTCATGCAGGCCAACAACTCGTTCAGCATCGGCGGTTCCTTGAGCGTAAATTGTCACGGCTGGCAACCCGGCCGTCCACCCATTGCTTCGACCGTCGAATCATTTCGCCTGATGACGGCTGATGGAACCGTTCTCCGCTGCAGTCGCACTGAAAACACTCAATTATTCTCGTTGGCGTTGGGTGGATACGGGCTCTTCGGAATTATCCTGGATGCCCGGCTCCATGTAGTTCCAAACGAACGCTATCAAATGCGTCAGTATCTCACTTCAAGCGACAAATTTCTCTCCGCCTGGGATGAACATGTGGGTCAATCTCCCGATGTTGGCATGGCGTTGGGTCGCCTCGCGGTTGTACCGGACAATTTTCTAAATGAGGCGATACTCTACACGTTCAATCGCGCCCCCTCGGCGTCAGGTGAATTGCCGGCGATTTCCAGTCTCGGATTGGAAGAACTCTCAAGGACGCTCTTTCGCGGGTCTGTTGATAGCGATTACGGAAAACAGCTGCGTTGGGAAGCCGAAACGAAGCTCCTGACGCATATCGCCGGCAAATTTTACTCCCGTAATCAGCTTCTCAATCAGCCTGCGGAACTCTTAGCCAACCGCACCGCGGATTCCACCGACATTCTGCAGGAATATTTCGTCCCTCGCGCCGCCCTGGATGATTTCGTGTCCCGTATGCGAATCATCATTCCGCAAAACAAGGGGAACTTGCTGAACGTTACGCTGCGCGATGTTCGCCAGGACCCGGACACGTTTATGCGCTATGCCGACCGCGACATGATCGCGCTGGTCCTGCTCTTCAACCAATCGATGACCGATGCCGCCGAGTCCCAGATGCGGCTACTGACACAACAATTGATCGATGCCGCCTTGGCCAGCAGAGGTCGCTACTATCTCCCTTATCGCCTGGAAGCAACGGCTCAGCAGTTCGAACAAGCTTATCCGCAAGCTAAACAATTTTTCGATCTGAAGCGCCATTACGATCCGGACGAGTTGTTCCAAAACGAGATGTACGTCAAATATGGGAAAGTTGGGACGAATCATTAGAAGATCGGTCTCCCTCGTTTCGGACGGAGGTCAAAATGAGGTGCACGCACCTCGTTTCCTCGAAGCCGCACTATTGTTCACATTCTTCGCCCATGCCGCGGCAATGCTTTCCATCCTCCTATTGCTGCCCGGCTTGCCCGGAGCCGCTGCGACTAATATTGCCGCCCGCGCCAGTTATGTCGGCGACCACCCATGGATATGGCGTTTGGGTTGGTTTCCATGGCAAGTAACCGCCATCTCAGATGTATTGCTCTGCTGCGCTGCTCAGCACGCGATGGATTCCAAAGTTCCCGGCGATCCTGGCCCTCATCGCAACCATCGCCGGAATTATTCCCGATCAGACTGGCCAATTCCTTTGGACCTGGACCGGCAGTTCTTTCGCCCGCAACGCCTCCCTCTTCGCCGACTTTGACAGCTACGCAAGATTTGAATCGCACACCTTCAAACTCATCGCCGGCTGGGGAACGGTGGGCTATATCGCCGCCGCCGTTTGCTGGACGTGGTGCTTCGCCGCAGCCGCCATCTGGTCAAGACGACTAGCCTTCCTCTCCATCGCGGCCTGGGGAATTTTCACTCTGTCAACCGCCATGCTGTTGCTCACCCAGAAAATTGAAGCGGGATCCACCGCGATGATTGTCGTCTCCGCCGGAAACGCCGTCGCTTTCGTTCTGCTGATGATCTGGCTGATCGAGATCACCGAAGGCGTTCTGGCCCGCAGTCGCCCACCCGCCGATCATAGCCGATACGCCCCCTGGCGTTATCCGTCGCGAGGCCTCTTGCCGCGTCTCTATGAATTGGTCAGCAACAGCCACTTCGCCCGCGCAACCATTGGTCTCCTTCCGGTTCTCGCCATGGACAGCGACATCACCGACGTGGTCTATGTCAATTATCTCGTTGAAGCTGATCGGCTCTCGCGATTTCTCGTCTCACCATTGAAACTGCAAACGCTCGGCCCGGACGGCCGCTATGCCATGTTCACTTTTCTCACCTTCCAACACAGCCATTTCGGTCCCCGTTGTTTCGGACCGCTTCGCCGCCTCTGGCCTTCACCCATCCAATCCAATTGGCGAATCTATGTGTACGACTCCATAACGGGAAAACGCGGCATTCAATTTCTGACCATCGCAATCAGCGCAACGCGCTACGCTATTGCCGCCCGGCTGTTGGCCGAAAACGTGCCGATGCACGTCCCCGCCCAGGCCAAAATGTTCCGCACCGCCGATGATGTCCTTCATCTTCAAATAATTTCCGGCGAAGGTTCAGCGCCTGACGTCGATGCCACGTTTCGCCGCACATCCGAACCTCTCCTGACAGGCGAATGGCAAACATGCTTCGGGACATGGCATAAAATGCTCGAGCACTGCGTCCCCCAGGATCGCGCCATGAGCGCCCAACCCTGGCTTCACCGCGTAACGAGACAGGAAATCAGTTTGAACATCCCGCTCGACAACTGCCGCCCGCTCATCGGAACCGTAAATTCCAAAGCTGCCGAAGCGATCGTTGGCCAAGCCGCACCAGTCTGTTTCCTGGTGGAAAAGCTCTCTTTCCGCCTTTTGAAAGAAGAGATCGACATCCACAAATCTTCCGGACTGTAGTAATTCAACGGGAATGTCCGATAATACATACGGGATTCCACGGCAGGGAGGCCGCCGGATTTGAGCGACGTACTGGATCAATCTGAAGTAGATGCACTGCTCGCCGCCGTGGATAACGGCGCCGGCGGCCAGAAAGAACCGGCCCCCGCCGCTTCCGGCTCTAAATCCAAAGCCCCGGCCGACGTATCCGATTTACGATTTCAAACGCCCCGAGCGCGTCAGCAAAGACCAGATGCGCGCCCTTCGAAGCCCTGCACGAAGGCTTCGGCCGGAATTTCGGCGCAGCCATCTCCGGCTATCTCCGAACCATCATCGAAGTCTCCGTCGCTCACATCGAGCAGCTCACCTACAGCGAATTCATTCACTCCCTGCCCGAATCCCACCTGCTTCAACCTGCTCAAGGCCGAGCAACTGGACGGCCAGCTTTGTCTCGAAATCAGCCCGCTGATCATTTACCCGATCATCGATCGCCTGCTGGGCGGCAGCAATGCCGAGCTCTTCATCCCGCAGCGCCCGCTGACGCAGATCGAGCAGCGCCTCGTGCAGCGACATCACCGACCGCGCCACGCATCATCTCTCCGAAGCCTGGAGCAATCTCACGCCGGTGACATTCCGCGTTGAGGATTTCGAAAGCAATCCGCAGCTGGTTCAGATCGTTCCGCCGAATGAAACCGTCGTGGTCGTCGGCTTCGAGCTGAAGATGGGCAACCGCGCCGGCACGATGAGCCTCTGCATCCCCTACAACGTCATCGAGCCGATCATGGGCATGCTGGCCACGCAAAACTGGTTCAGCTATCAGCGCAAAGGCGGCCAGGAAGATCACATTCGCCGCCTCACGCAGAACGTCAGCAACGCTCCGGTTCGAGCTCCGCGCATTTCTGGCCCGCACCACCATCAAGCTGAACGATCTGCTGACGCTGCAGCCCGGCGATCTGATCACCACCGAGCAGGAATCCACCGAGGATGTTCTGATCCAGGTCGAGGGAAAGAACAAATTCATGGCCCAGATACGGCCAATACCGCGGCAAGCGCGCCATTAAGCTCACCAGGATCATTCAACAATCACAGGATGCGTCCGCCGAAAAATCGGTCGCGGGAGAAGGCAAATGACCCGTGCCGCCAGCCGCGCGGCCAGCCGCCCATCGATTCCGCCGGCCGGCTGGCTCCACAGCCTATTTCAAACGTTCAGAGTTGCCGCTGCATAGCCTGGTATTTCTTGCTGCCGGCCATGGTGCTCTTTGAAATCGGAACAAGCCTTCATCCATCCGATCCAATCGCCTTCCGCATGCTGCAACTGTTTTTTCACCAGCTCGGGGCAACCGGCCGTTTCATTCCCTTCTTCTTCGTGGCGGGGATTCTCCTCATCTGGCACATCGTCCGGAAAGACCCTTGGAAAGTGCGAATGGAAACGCTCTGGGGAATGCTCATCGAAAGCTCGCCTGCTCGCGATTCCCCTGCTTGCGCTCGGAACAGCGGTGGCCCGCTGGAACATCCACGTTCCGCTATTCGCGGATATAAGCCCCTGGCGTGATAACGTCGTATTGTCTTTAGGCGCAGGCATTTATGAAGAATTTGTCTTTCGATTGCTCCTAATGACGCTAATTTCAATGATCCTAGCTGACCTGTTGATTGTTCATAAGTCTTTGTCAAATCTACTAATGGTGCTCTCTTCCGCCGTTTTGTTTTCGCTATACCATTACTTGGGTGCTGAATCATTTCAACTGACAAAGCTTCATATTTCGAACAGTTGCGGGCATCTATTTTGCGGGGTTATTTTTGACGCGTGGATTTGGCGTAACTGCTGGATGCCATATAATTTACGATATAACCATCGTTACGATCCAAGCATTTGCCCCACATTAACATCTGATTATTTTCTACATTTCTCGTTTAAAGTTTCTATAATATTCGACGTTCTCGGGTTCAGTACCAGTGTTTAGTCTTGGTCAGGACTCGGTGGATGACCCGCCTTTGGGGGTGGGTCGTGCTTCGCATGGCGGATCAGAAAGGTGCAGGCAGGATGCCTGACTTTTCTGAAACTCTCGCCCGTGGCGAGCATGTTTATCCGCACAGATGTAAGGCTCTGACGAACAGAACGCACTTCGTTCTTTTTGTCACAATGTGAAGGGGATTCCCCTTCTAGAAGGAAAGAGCAGGGACGCTATATGAGTAATCGCACCAAACAACGTCGATCGGGGGGTCTGACCCTCCTGCTGTACCAGCGCACTCTTCATCCGGAACTGTTCCGTATCCTGGCGTCCGAGCGGGTCAGCCGCCGCGCCTATGAAGCAGATATCTGGCTCGTCGAAGGCGGCCACGTCATCAGCCTGATCGCGGGCAAAAATACGCTGACCGAAGTCATCGTCACCAAGAGCGAGCCAATGACCGATCGCGGACTTCTCCTCTCGACCCCATGTCGAGGTGAGAAATACCACGAAGACACCTATGGCAACATCCGCTACATGATCAGCACTCAGGAAGAGCAGCTCACTCAAACGCTCTACGATGCCACCAAGCATGAAATCGCCACCTACGCGGCGAGGCGCGAATTGATGACCGCCGAAACTCCTGCCAAACAGGATGCGGGTGGGTCGCTAAGCGTGCTCGATATCGAGCGCCGCAGCCATGAGCTGCTCGTGCAGAGCTTCCATCTCTTCGATGAAAACCAGATGGTCATTAAGACCCAGGCGATCATCGAAGTGGTCAAGAGCGCTTAGGTTTGCCCCGTTTAATGACGGCAATCGATCTTCATCATCCGCGCCCGGATGAAGCGTTGTTCTTGCGCTTTTGAACAGACGCAAAAATCGCCAGTCCGATTACCGCGAGGACGCACACAACCAACAGCCAGAGTCGCCCATCCCAGAAAGTCCGTCCCCCTGTTCGATCACAGGCGGCTCCGGCGCTGGAGCCGCCGCCACCGGGGCCAATCACGTCCCGCGCCTGAAAACCCACCATTTGCCATCAATCCTGCCATCCCAGCCCTAAAAATGGCCCAACATGACACTCCAACCCCTTATTTTCCGCTGACTTTCCCATTTTGAAATTGCAAAACGGGACAGGCTCGTTGTAGAAACGATCACCGCGATTTGGAGTTTCTCATGGCCATGGTCACAGTGCAGGTTTGGGACGCCACCGGCAACAAGCGCCGGATGGTAGAAATGCCGGCCGATGCCCCGGTTAATCGCCTCCTGGCGGTCCTATTGGAAAAAATGATGTTCCCGCAATTTGCCCCGGACGGTCAGCCCCTCAGCTACAAATTTCACCACCGCGGCTCGGGAAAGCAATTGCTCGACGAGCAGACGCTGGCGGATGTCGGGGTAAAGGACGGCGACGTGTTGCGCCTGCAGCCGGAAATCACCGCCGGCTGAATTTTCTTCTGCTTCCAGCATGGCCAACGAACCCATCCAAATTTCCTGGACCGATCTGAAGACCTCCAAGGTTGAAAAGCACGTTCGCCAGCAGCAGGCGATGGTGCGTAATCGCCACTATGCGCAGATGACCGCCGACGATGTAACTGTCGAGAAAACCGATCGATCTTCCATCTGGTACAACTCGACATTCCTCCTGGCCGCCTTCGGCCTCCTGGGCGGCATTCTGGCCTGGGCCGGCGGAGCGGTGATGCATCTGACGCCCGATCTGGTTCAGCAGGCCGATCAGGCAATGACCTACGTCCAGGACATCCGCAAAGCCGTGCGAACAACTCCGGAGGGCTACGGCATCACCTCCAGACAGGCGGATGCGGCAATTAAAAATATCCTCGTCGCCACCGACAATAATCCCTATCTCTCCCTCGAACTCGACACATCGCTGACGCCAGACCAGAAGCAGGCACGCCTCGATGCGATCGCCCGCACCAATCACTGGAAAGATCTGATCAGCCACATCGTCGGTTTTGGCCTGTGCGGTTTGTTCATCTCCGTCTGCCTCAGCGTGGCAGACCCGGTGATCGACCGAAACGTACATGCCGCGGTGAAAAACGGAGCAATCGGAGCCAGCCTGGGCTTGCTTGGTGGATTGGCCGCTTCATTAGTCGTTGATCGGATCTATGGCCTCTTCGCGGGAACCGAGCATGGTGCCCTACGCCAATACCTCGCCCAGTCGATTAGCTGGGCGGTCCTCGGCTCTTTCGTGGCGATCGCCCCCGGCGTCGTCGCCAAAAATCGCAAGCGATTCTACATCGGCGTCGCCGGCGGCGCTGTCGGCGGATTGGTCGGCGGACTGCTCCTCGATCCGTTTTCCCAACTAACCGGCAGCCCCGAAATCGGCCGCCTCGCCGCCATCTGCTCAATTGGCATAATCACCGGCGCAGCCACCGGAATCATCGAACGCGCCGCCCGCCGTGGATGGCTCCGCGTCACCGCCGGCGTCATCAAGGGAAAACAATTCATCCTCTACCGCAACCCCACATACATCGGCTCCGCACCCGATTGCCAGATCTATCTCTTCCGCGATCCAAAAGTCGGCCGCCGCCACGCAGCAATTCACCTGATTAATGGACGAATAGAAATCGAAGATCTGCCTCTCGGTAGCCCCACGCTGGTCAACAGCCTCCCCATCGCTCGGCGATCCTTGCGCCAGGGCGATCAAATCACCATCGGTGCGACGAAATTTCTATTTCAGGAAAAAGTTCGGCACGGATAAAAGCTCTTACTTTTTCTTCCCTGCGCGTGCGCTCCGCCGAAAGCAATCAGCGGAATGGTCGTTAACAATTCCGGTCGCCTGCATCCACGCATAAACGATCACCGGTCCAACAAACTTAAACCCACGTTTCTTCAGAGACACCGATATTTCTTCCGATAGCGGAGTCTTCGCCGGAACGTCCCCCTTCACATTCCGGATCGGCTTTCCCCCCGCCATCCCCCAAACCCATTTCGAGAAATCCTCGCCAGCATCCTGCATCGCCAGATAAGCGCGTGCCCCGCCAATAGTCGCCTCAATTTTCGCCCGCGAGCGAACGATCCCGGGATTTTTCAACAGCCGCTTCACATCCTCCTTACCCATCCGGGCAACTTTCTCAGGATCAAAGTTATAAAACGCCTTACGAAATGCGTCGCGCTTGCGAAGGATGATCAGCCACGACAACCCCGCCTGAAACCCATCCAGCATGAGCTTTTCCCAAAGCGCCCGGCTATCCCGCTCGGGAACGCCCCACTCCTCATCATGGTACTTGAGAAGAAGCGGATCACTTTCCGACCATTTGCAACGTTGCGGCATTCGAAAATCTTTCTTGTCACACAGCCGTCGGCGCCTGCACCTTCAATTGCTGCTGCGCCATCGAAAAATACGCCCCACGAAGCGCCAGCAATTCATCATGCTTCCCTCGCTCGATGATCCGTCCATCCTCCATCACGAAAATCTGATCGGAATCCATCACGGTGCTAAGACGGTGGCTCACGAGCACAATCGTGCGCTGCCGCTTCAAATTCTGCAGGGCTCGCGTGATGAGCGCTTCATTCTGGGGATCAAGCGCACTGGTCGGCTCGTCAAACACCATGATCGGCGCCTCGGTCAGAAGCGCTCGGGCAATCCCGATCCGTTGCCGCTGGCCGCCGGATAAATTCCCGCCACTCTCGCTGACAACCGTCTGATATCCCTGCGGCAATTTTTCGATGAAAGCCGCCGCCCCAGCCAGGCGCGCCGCATCCTCAATCTGCGATTGCGTCGCATCAGGTCGGCCATACGAAATATTCTCAGCCACCGTCGTCGGCAAAATCAGATTTTCCTGCAGCACCAGAGCAACGTGAGCGCGAAGATCTTTGATCTTAACAGTGCGAATATCGATGTCGTCCAGCGTCAACGCTCCGGAAGTTGGATCATAAAAACGAGGCAGCAAATTCAGTAACGTAGTCTTGCCCACCCCACTGGAGCCGACGAAAGCCACCATCTGCCCCGGATTGATCGTCGCGTCAACATCAATCAGCACAGGCTCACCGGATCGATATTCAAAGCTGACGTTGCCGCAGCATCAAAACGCGCGGCCGCCGCGGAAGGTGCGTAGCGTTGGGCGCGTCCTTGATATCCGAATCGCGATCCAGCACGTCAAAAACTCGCTGCACGCTGGCGACTCCACCCTGAATGCTCGCCCCGCTTCCGCTGATCGATTGCAACGGGCCATAAACCTGATTCACGTATCCCAGAAAAATCAGTAGGTCATACGGCCGCCAGACGGCCTAGCATGACGCCAGCCAACCGCCATATCCAAAGATGGCGGCATATCCCACGCCGAAAATCGTCCCCACCAGCAGCCAGTAATATGAATCCTGCCACGCCTGACGGACATTGGCGCGAATGCTGTCCTGGGCCGTATCGTGGAACCGATCAAATTCCGTAGCCTCGCGCCGAAAGCCTGCACCAGATCGATCGATGCCACCGATCGCTGGATCACCGTCGTGAGCCGCATATCGACTTCCTTCGCCTCCAGCCAGCGTTTCTTCAGCGGTCCGGCAAACAGTTTTGTCACCCACAGAAGCAGAGGCGCAACCGACAGCGTGATCAGCGTCAGCGCCCAGTTCATGCTCAGCATGATCCATGTCATGAAGATCAGCGTAACAGTGCTGACCACGATGCTGTTCACCAAGACCGTCAGAATGGTTTGAAAGCCGGACGTGTCGTAACTGAGCCGGTAAATCGCATCGCCCTGCGGCTGCGACTTGTGATATCCAAGGCTCAATTGCTGCAGCTTTCGGAACAAATCGCACCGGACCCGAAGAAGACCATGATAGCCGATGTAAGTTTAATCAGACGCTGCGCCATCGACAGCAACTCCTGGACGACACGAAGGACGACAGCCAGAACCGCAAGAAGAATGATCAATTGCACCCGCTCGTCGCTATGGATCCCCACCGAGTGGGCCATCCGATAGAAGGAACGATAAATCCATTTGGTGCTTGGTGGCCCCGCGAAAAAAAGAGACAGAAGTATCGGCGGCAAAAGCGGCTGCAAAACCCCTGCGAGCGTGGACAGGCCGATCAGCGCCAGCGAGGTCAGAATCAACCCGAGGTCTTCACGAAAATAGGCGATGGCGCGAAGATAAAATCGCATATGAGGGGAAATCCAAAACCAAAAACCGGATGGCTTCGGATTTCATGCAATCAAAAGCTCCCCATCCTCATCCAAATCCGGGTGCGCCTGCGGCTCAGGCTGCGCCGCCGGCGTCACAACTTTGCTATCGGCTACAGGATGGGCCGGAACCGGATAATACCCGGCTTTTTCCGCGGCGGCATCGATCAGACCCAGCACAGGCGCCGAAACACGGCGACGATTCACCAGATACATCGCCCACCAGGCAACCGGAATCAGCACCGCCGGCCGGCTGAACGGCCAGACATGCAGCAGCAGCAAACAGGCCAGCAATAGCGTTCCCACCATCAGCACCTGGCCAAACCTGCTTTGCCGAAGCTCGACGCGCACGCGCGTCAGCATTCCATTCGCGTTGTGATGCTCGGTCGCGGTGGTCAGACGCACCTTGACATACCGGCTGCCATAAATCTCCATGTCCCAGTTGTGCCAGCCGCTGTCGAGGCGAGCCCGCCAGCCGGCAGCCCTCACCTCGTCACTGATCTGATTGAGCAGCGGCATGCGATCCTGATTATGACTCCAATACCGCAAAGTCCCCGGCTCGGCAGGATCAAACGGCAATTCCCGCGGACGCTTATAACCCTTCGCTTCACCCTTAAGCACCTTGGCCCGAAGCCGGCACGCTATATCGCGCCCAGCCGCGCGCGATCGGCTGGCGGAAATGCAGATACGCAATCAGCGGCCGCGTCAGCCAGTGCTGATGTCGCGGCATCGGCGCCTGACATCGCCGCCACGATCGCCAGCACCACCGGCGTCAGGAACATCAACAGCGCCACATAAAGCAGCGGTGCAAACGCCAGCGATAATAGCAACGTGAATCCCGCCAGCAGATGCCATTCGATGCTCATCATCATCATCGCGACGATCGACGCGGGCCGGCGATAAATGGTCTGGAAAAGCCCGGTGCCGAAAACGCCGTGATAAATCACATCGCCGCCGATGCGCACGCCGATCTGATCGCCGCCATAAATCTTGCCGCGCCAGTGGCTCGCGCCCAAGCGTGTTGAAATGATCGGGATGTTTGTATTTCAGCAAGCGCCTCGGCTTCGCCGTAGCCGCGCTGCTGCTTGAGATAGGCCTTGACCGTATTTCGGCGATAATGCCAGACCTGCGCCGCGGGAGAAAAGCCGATGGATGCCGCCGAGATTCTGAATGCGCCAGATGACATCCACATCGTCGCCGGCCTTGCGGAATTGCGGATCGAAGCCGTTCACCTGCTTGAGAATCGCGCGTGTAGAACGCCATGTTGCAGCCGGGCACGTGCTCGGCGGTGCGATCGTCGATCATGACATGCGTCGGCCCGCCGGGCGAAAGCCCGACGCAATCGGCCACCCATGATCCTTCATCGGGAATCAGATTCGGCCCGCCCATGCCGACGTGATCCGCTGCGCACCAGCGACAGGGCCAGATAATAAAGCCAATCCTCATCCGCTTCGCAGTCGCTGTCGGTGTAGACGACGATTTCGCCCCTGGCGGCGTTCATGCCGACGTTGCGGGCGTAGCTCAGGCCCATGTTCTTCTGCCGGATGTTCCGAACCCACGGAAACTTCTGCAGAATTTCCTGCGTGTTGTCGGTGCTGCCGTCGTCGACGAAGATCACTTCAAAATTCGGATAGCGCAGCTTCTGCATCGAGCGCAGGCACGATTCCACGCGTGCTGGCGCCGTTGTAGGAGCAGATGACCATGCTGCACATCGGCAGCTTCACATCCGCCGTCTGCGGCACGCGCTCGAAAGATCTCTCGCACCGCCGCGAATGACGGCTTTGGCTGCGCGATCGCGCGTCGTGACGCCGAACGCCCAGTCGTCGATCTGATATCCGTGTCGATACCAGTCATCGGTAAAGCTGAAGATGAACGTGCCGACGAGCCCTTCGTCAAAAACCGCGTGAACGTGATTCGTCAGAATCTCCGCCTGCCCCTCCGGCGTGTTCTCCCGCATCGTGTCGATCGCCATATTCGCCCAGCATCAGCGGCTTTTCGCCGGCGATGTTCTGCAGCCGCGCCAGATAATTGCGGAAGACCTTCTTCATCGTGCAGATAGACATTGAAGCAGACGAAATCGACGCAGCGGGCGTCAGATATTCGGTCGTCGGGAAATTGGCGAAGGTGAACAGGCAATCCGGCGCTTCCGCCTTGGCGATCATCACCAGGTCATCGATGAACTCGTCGATTTTTTGCCGCCCCACATACCGCACGATGTCCGACGGAATCTCATTGACGACGCTGATGGCAAAACAGCCGGATGATTGCCGCAGGCCCGCGCCGCACTTCGCACAGCCTCGTGCGCCTGCTGCGGTCAATTCCTCATCGCCGACGAAAGTCAGATTCTTCGGCCACGCCACATCCAGGAAAATCTTCAGCCCCATCTCCTGGGCCAGATCCAGAAACCAAACCGGCGGCGTGTGATAGATCCGCAGGCAATTGGCCCCAAGATCCAGCATCTGCCGGAAATCGCGCTCGAGTCTGCTCGCGGCTCGGCAAGCGGCAGTCCATCAGCATCAGGCTTGAACGGGCCGTAGGTGACCCCTTTGACGTAAAACTTTTCCTCCCCAAGGCGGAAAAATTTCCCATCGCGCCGGACGCGATTGGTCGCCGCCTGCATGCGCCGCTGTCGTCCGGAAAATCCCGGCAGCGGTAGCGCAGAACTTGCCGCCGGCTGAGGAGATTTTTCCGAAACCACAATCGACATGCCAATATTCCTTCATCCAACTGAATGAAAACAACCGCGCGGCCAAACGTCACAACCCATATTTCAGTTCCGTGGAGTGCTATTCTAGGTCAGACCCGCCACGGCGACTACGTAAATTCATATCTTCCTAAACCTTTAGTCGTCAGACAATAAGCATTAGGTGAGGTTAGAAAAAGTAACATGCCCATGAATCAACAGCTTGGTCCAATAACCCGAAGCCGCGGACCAATTTATCCCGCCAATTTCCTCGGTTTGTAAATAAACCCACGCAGGCAATATCCCGAAACGAATAGGAGAGGCCCGTCTCTAGCCAAGCTCGGACCTTCGTTCTTTCAAAGGGTTTAACGATGACGACTCCGGACACCACAACTACCGAGCAGGAACAGGCTCCTCCCATGGGCTTCTTTGACTGGCTCCGAACCCTGTTTCATCGTTTCATGATTGGTGCAGGACTCGAGATCGAACCGACAGTTGAAGAGCCGGAGTCCGTCACATCCACGGCATCAACCCCTTCACCTGAAGTAGAAGAAGATGTCATCATCGCCCCCGGCGGATTCCGCATTCAGCGGCCCAAGACCCAGCCCAACCCCAGCAATGTGGATGTCACTTCCTTCGACGCCCTCGACCCCGAAGTGCGGAAAGACCTGAGTCTCCTTCCCCCGCTCCCGGCCGTCGTGATGGAACTCCTGAAGGAAATCCAGAATACCTCATCCAGCGCCGGCACAGTCGCCGACATCGCCGCGAACGATCCCAGCCTCGCCGCTTCCCTGCTTCGCGCCGTCAATAGCGCGGCTTTCGGATTATCTCAAAAAGTAAACAGCGTCTCGCAGGCCGTCAGCCTCCTCGGCTTCAAGTCCGTGCGCAGCATGGTCGTTCGCCTTCGCCTGGAAGCAATTCTTCCGCCGCGAACCCCTGCCGCCGCCGCAGCCGCCGAAGACCTCTGGGTCCATTCCATGGCCGTCTCATACATCGCCAGCGCCCTCGCCGCTCGCGTTCCCGATGTCGATCGCGGGTTCGTTTCAACGCTCGGCCTCCTGCACGATGTCGGCCGTCTCGCGATTTACTCCCGCGAAAATGACCCGGTCGCCGCGATGCATGCCACCATCACTGGGGATGGACAATCACTCCTCGAACGCGAAGCAAAAGCATTCGGCGCCGATCACACCGCCATCGGAGCCATGCTAGGCAATCGCTGGAAGCTCCCCGCCGATCTCACGCTGGCCATCCGCTGGCATCACGACCCGGCCAAAGCTTTCGAGCCGAGTGATCCGCCGGCCCTTCGCAAAGCCGTCTACCTCGTCCACCTGGCCAACCAATTAGCGAAGCTCGGCTTCGCCTATTCGGACGACATGGTCATCGATTTGCCCGTCGAGGGAAGCCTGGAATTGCTAGGCCTGCGCGGCTCCCTGTCTCAGCTCTTCGACACGAAAATCCGCGCCGCCACCACGCAGGCCATTCTCGTCGCCGAGGAAAACAGCAAACGCCCCCTCACGGTCGTTCGCCCCTTCCTCAAGCTCAATTTCGGCGAAGATGCCGCGGCTCTCTGCCATCGCCTCGAACAAACCCCTTCGGATACACAGCGTATTTCCGTCGGAGATGGCGGCGCCGATCTGATCGACCGCGCCGAACATTCCTTCAAATTCGAATCGGGCGAAACCTCCGTCCCGCCCCGAAGAAACGCGAAATCCGCCTGCTTCTCCGCCAAGATGACAACCGGCTCCGCAAAATGGCTCGCCAAGTCCCTGCCGGCCCATTTGCAGGACGCCGCCGTCACTCCCATGACCGTCGCCTGCGCCCGCACAACGCTGCGCCGCCTGATTCCCAACCTGATTCCCCTGGGAGCATCGTTCGACGTCGCCTGGAAATGGGACGGGTCACAGCTGCAAATCGCCGTGCGCTCCTCCGCAATGGCCTTCCGCACCCGCCTGCCGGAAGGAACATCCCACGACCTCTCCCGCCGCGCCCCTGGAAGCGGAATGGGCGAACATCCTGAATCTCTGCTGGTTCGAAATCGAAACGTCCAGGGACGGGCAGACGCTGCTGCTCCGCTCGCGTAAAAAAAAGAGACGCGATCTCGAACTCAATCCCCTTTTAGCCTCGTCGCCTGCGACGCGATCCCGCGCGATATCCCCACGAAAAGATTTGCTTCACCGTCCATCCGGATGCCGCGCAACCAGTGCGCTCAGCCGTTCATCCATCGCCTTGCAAGCGGTAATCGCATCAAATCCCTTGATCGAATCCTGAAACGCCACCTCCGCCATCCCATCCGCTTCCGGATGCAGATGCCAGACATCCTGGATTCGGCTCGCCATGGAATCCGGCGTTCCATCAAACAGGCAGCTATTGCGAAACTTCCTCGGAATCATCTCCGTATAAACCCCGTCCTCCGGCAAAACCGGCCAGCACCCCGCCGTCAGCGCCCGCACCGCAAATAAATCCACCGGCGCCCACCGCTGCGTGCTCAGAAAAATATCCGCCTGCAGTAAAGCGGTCGTTTGCGCCACTTCATCCCCTTCATCAATCGGAACCCGCACGAAATTATTCGAAAGCTTCTCCAGCGGCCCAACCGTCAAAAGGGTAAACCGCTCCCCGCGCATCGAAAGCGTCGAGAGCCCCAGGTTCAGCAATTCCATCTCTGCATCGCGCGTATTTACAAAAATCGTCCGCTGCTGCCGCTTGACCGGATTGGTCATCTGAATCGTGCTCGCCAGATGTAAATCAAACGGCGGCGGCATCACCCGAGATTTAGCCAGCATCTCCGGCACAGGATTACGGCTGGACAGCTCCGCATGCCGCTCCACCATCGCCGCCGCCCGATACGCGAACAAATTCAAATGAAATTCGCTGTTGAACCAAAGCTCCAGCGCCGACTGCGCGGTATTCAGATTCACCAGATCATGCGCCGCATTCGTCTGCGGACCATCCGGATCCTGAAGCTGATTGTTATGGAAATAAACAACCGATGGCTTCCGCTCCAGGTGCGGCACCAGCCGAATCAAATCCGCCAGATTCAGCGCCTCGCTGGTGAACAGCAGATCAAGCCGCCCCATCCAATGCCGCGAAAGCTGCTCAGCAAACCAGTGCGCCGCCGCCGATAGCCGCCGCTCGATCCGCCGCGGCGGAAGCTTGAGCAGCGTCCAGCGATGCCGGCTGCACCGCATCACCGTCTCAAGCATCGCCTTGCGAACCCCGCCGTAAAACGGCTCCAGAGCAAGGATATCTAACTGCGTGGACATACCCGGGCTACAGGATAGCGGGGAATTGCCGAAATTCTGAAATCCGAAGGACGACTGGCTTGTCAATTTTCATTTACAAATCGGCAATTGGCAATCCTCTACAGTCTCTCCAGCAAATATCCGCGAACCTGATCCACCCCCACCCTCACCTGGCTCATCGCGTCCCGATCCCGCACCGTCACCGTCTGATCCTGCAACGTCTGCCCATCGATCGTCACGCAGAACGGCGTGCCGATCTCATCCATCCGCGCATACCGCTTCCCGATCGACTGCTTCGCATCATATTCACAGGTGAACTGCGTGCCGCAGATCCAGATAAAGCTTCTCGGCAACCTCCGGCATCCCATCCTTATTCACCAGCGGGAAAATCCCCACCTTGATCGGCGCAAACTGCGGCTTGAATTTCATAAACATCTTGCTCGGCCGAGCCTCATCCGGCGTGTACGCCTCGCAAAGCAAAACCAGCACCGCCCGCGTCAACCCGCTCGCCGGCTCGATCACGTTCGGAATATACCGGCTCTTCGCCTTGATCTCCTCATCGGACTCGCCCCCTGCTCCTTCAACTTCAGCTGCAATTCCTGATCGAAATAATCCAGCTTCTGCCCCGAATGCTTGCGAATGCTGCGTCAGATCAAATTCCCCGCGATGGGCGATCCCTTCCAGCTCGCCAAAATCCGGCGCGGTGAACGGATATTTATACTCAATATCCACCGTCATCTTCGAATAATGGCTCAGCTCGTCCTTCTCATGATCGCGGAACCGCAGATTCGATTCGCGCCACGCCCAGCGACCGCCACCATTCCATCCGCTTCGCCTTCCAGAATTCATACCATTTGGGCGCTTCATCCGGATGGCAGAACCACTCCATCTCCATCTGCTCAAACTCGCGCGACCGGAAAATAAAATTCCGCGGCGTGACTTCGTTGCGGAAACTCTTGCCAATCTGCGCGACGCCAAAGGGAATCCGCACGCGCGTGGTATCGACGATGTTTTTGAATTCGAGGAAAATTCCCTGGGCCGTTTCAGGCCGGAGATAAGCTTTAACCGGATCAACCGCCCCGATCTCAGTCGTCAGCATCAAATTGAACTGACGCGGCTCAGTCAATGTCCCCTTTTCCTTAGCATCGGGACCAACCACGCGGCTGTAATGCGAAGTATCAAATTTGTTCAGCGGCAATTCAAAAACTTCCGCGCGGATTTGTAGATCTTGTACCGCTTTTCAAGCTTCTTCTTCGCCCTCTCATAGCTCTCTGCATCCCCTTGGAATAAAGGCGTACAAAGTCCCGTTATCCCCTTCACGTGTATCTCCCATCACCGACAAATGATCCGCCCGATATCGCTGCTTCGATTCCCGGCAATCCACCATCGGATCAGAAAATCCCCCCGCATGTCCCGACGCCACCCACGTCTTCGGATTCTGAATAATCGACGAATCCAACCCCACCATTTCAATCGGATGTCCATCCGGCCCGATCGGCGGACAGAGCACCATCTGGTTCCACCACCAGTCCCGAATATTATTCTTCAGCAAACACCCAAGCGGCCCGTAATCCCAAAACCCATTCAACCCGCCATAAATTTCGCTCGCCGGATAAATGAACCCGCGGCGCTTGCAGAGCGAGACGATCTGTTCCATCACCGATGCGTCAGGCATGGGATAATCCTTTCATTCACCGGATCACGAGTGCTTCGTCGCCGCTGCCGACTTCAGTCGGCACGATCCCACTCAGACCCGTAAAATATCTCAACTGCTCCAAAATAAAAAAACGTGAAACGTGAAGTGGTTCGCCCATTCACGTTTCACGTTTAATTGTTCGTTTCACGCTTGGGGCGATCAGGCGGACGCGGCTGCGCCTTTACCCTTGCCGGCCTTGGCCGCATTCAGCCTCAATGTCAGCCGGCTCCGCCTCCGGGCCGCGGTGTTCTTATGAATCGTATGCTTCGCCGCCACCTTATCGAGCCGGGCGACGGTCTTCCGCAGTTCCGTCTCCGCCTTGGCAAGATCATTGCCAGCCAGCGCGGTCAGATAGACCCGGGTCTGATCCTTGATCAGTTCCTTCCGGGCCCGGTTGCGGGCGCGACGTTTGATGCTCTGACGAATTCGTTTCTTAGCCGACAGTGAATGAGCCACGTATAGTCTCCGAAAATCAGGCAAAACCAATGCACGCCCCAATTGGCGGCAGGGCGTGGAAGTTTAGTGATTGTCCGGGGTTTGTAAAGCTTGGCCGAACGGATACCCAACTGCGGGCGGTGTCCTAATAGCCCTACGGTCGAGGACGAAAGTAATTTCAGGCCGGAATTATACGTTTCACAAAGTAGGCAAGAGGGTTAGCAGTTAATCCAGCAAAGAGTCGCTTTTTCTCCGTGGCCGTTCGGTTCTCAAGAGTTTTAAGCCAATGGCGATTACCGGAATCCCAAGCATGCACGCGGGCAGCGACATACCCCTGGCTGCGAAATAGAGCATGCCGAGTAGGCAGCCGTGGAAGATAATATGGACCGCATACTTTCTGGGAAGTAACACAGCGGCAAACGGCGAATATGCAATCGCAATTATGATCGCAAGGCCAATCAGTTCTATGCCAAACGTCATTTTTTGCCCTTACGCAGTCAGGGTAGTGCCTTTAATTTGAAATTGCAGGCTTTTTCCGGCGTCGTTTTTTCCTGAGGGCGAACTTGATCCTGGAAGCAACCATTTCACGCGCCATGGCTGTATGTTCTGGAGAAGCCGTTCTTTCTCGCTCAAACTTGTCCGCCACCGCCGCCAGGAGTTTTGCGCTTCTTTTCTCTCGCTTTCGAGCCTTTTTATTGAGGGCAAAAGCCATGGAAATTGATTCTACCACCCGCGCATGAAAAAGCCGCCGAGGGGTCGTGTCCCAATCTGAATTTTCACCTAGTACTCCACATCCTGCTGCTTTGCATATTCCTTCAGGATGTCGATGGCTTTAGAAACGATGAATTCGGTGCTAGGCAGCATATTGAAGGAGGGACTACCTTCCTGGCATATCGGCGCCAGAGCAACTTGGGTAGCGGAGATAATTGCCGCCGCTTGAACTTCCTTGGGTAAATCACTCGGCTTTGCCATGGGTTTATCCTTTCGTAGTTGGATCAGAGAATTCTACCACCCGCGCAAAAAAACTGCCGAAAGGGCCAGTATCCTAATTTCAAACTGATCTCAGCG
Organism: uncultured Phycisphaerales bacterium; assembly: GCA_963773725.1. Taxonomy (GTDB): domain Bacteria; phylum Planctomycetota; class Phycisphaerae; order Tepidisphaerales; family Tepidisphaeraceae; genus PALSA-1353. The sequence goes on along the minus strand of CAVZCA010000002.1, from coordinate 499,792 downwards.
TGAGTTAAGAATCACATTAAGCAACAGAAAACCCAGTGCCCCAATTCCCACTATCAGAAGGTTCCCAGCCAATCCCAGGATGGCCCAACCGCGCCCTTTTTGAGCGAAGCATCCAATAATCCCAAAAATAATTCCCGCGCCAACAAATGTTAAAGGCAATAGATTAGATATTTGAACCCCTTGCACCATCAGCGCCCAAAATACGAGAGCTAAAATCAGCGCGAAGGTGGAGGCTACGCCAAAAAGGTGGGATGGTCTCCGTACCCGGCGTTCTCGGGTTCCATAGTCCAACGGCTGCAATTCCACGACTTCATTCTACCACCCGCGCATTAAAAAAAACCCATGAAGCAGACCGGTAGTTCCCTAATTTGAGATTCTTGTCATCTTCTTTCAAGAAGTGCGCTAACGACAAGGAGGGCAGCGGCAGTCCACATCGCAACCCGCGACAAATATTTGACCCGAGCGGTTCTTCGGTGATTCCTAATTCCCACCTTCCAGGCCGCTTCGCTTTCATAGACGGTAATGTTGCTAATTTTATCCAGCGGAAAATGTAAAATAGTTCCTGTGGCCCAATGTCGTGGTGTGGGTGTTAATGACCTCCCTTTAATGCAAGGTACTCCGAAATAGTCGGATAGTTCAGCATCAACAATTACGCCACCGCTATCGACAGCGCCGGCAACACGAATGGCATGCACCAATTTCGGGTCCATAGTTTAATTCTACAACCCGCACACGATAAAAAAATTAATTCGACAAATCCCGGAATTATTTCCAAAACAGCGCCAAAACTTTCACCCATTGTACTCTTAGATAGAGGGAGATGCTTTTTTCCTCAATCACCGTTCGTCAATGATTCATCAGGAGTCCCAATGTCCGCCGATTCACCTTCATTAACTGCCATTCTCGATATCCATTCCCCGGCCCGGATCTGCCAAAATTCTTCTATACCGGGATATAGTGAGATAAATTGAGATATTCACGACCGTCTGATCAGCGGCAAACAGGTTTGCTCTGCCAAAGCTCGCGGCCCCGCCCAGGGTTCGTCAACTGCCGAATTCCTCACGCCTCTAAATCCAGGCGTTCCCCCTCGACATTCGGCTCGGGGTCTGAGGCCGGATGCCGCGAATAAGTTCCCTTGCGTTGCGGATGCCCCTTCTGCTCGTCACCGATGGGCTGCACCTCATCCGCGCTCGCCACCGACTCTTCCACTTCCTCCTCATCAGAGGCAGCGGAATTCTTCGCCTTGTCGTGAGCGCTGCGGAGCTGGCTGGTCCTTAAAACTTCCTGCTGCCGCGCCGCCGCGGGAGCCTGAAGAAGAGAACCGGCCAGAGGATTGATTGGATCCATTGTCATCGTCAACTACTTAAACCCGACCCTGTTCATATATCGGCAAAATCCCGCTCCAAACTTCTCCTAACTCCGGCCATTTAGGGGTCCGGAAATAAGTCCCCGCGCCCCTCCGGCGTCTCATAAGCCATAGCCGTTATTGACCTCACAAAACTCATCGCCAGCACTGCTTTTCCAGTCATATGACTGCACCCTACTGGCGGGACCAAAATTCTTTTGCTTTCTCCGCACGACCTCCATTCGTGGGATATGTTCTGGGCACTGTCCGACACTTCTGCTGTTCGCGAAGTGTAGCTGAGTTGCTTTAGAAAACTGCCCACACGCGGTGACGTGCGACGTTCGCGCATCTCGCGGTTGGAACGGGTCTAAACAAACGAAAGGGTCGTTGCAATGGTTAAGTATATGGGTCTTGGCATCGCCTGCCTGACGCTCGTTCTTTCCGGCGTCACCCGAGCTGGTCAAATCAAAACCGACAAGGGAAATTACGGAAACAATGACGACAAGAACTACAAGCATGACAAGAGCTACGACGACAAGGATAAGTGCGACGTCAGCCTTGATCTTTGCAACGACATCAAACAGGAATGCAAAAAGCTTGAAAAAGACGGCTGCAAAGACCTCAAATGCGATGAAAAGCTCAAGGACTGCAAGAGCGATAAATGCGACAAGGACGACAAGGGCAAGGATCACTGCAAGATCGAGTGGAAGAAGCATGACAAGCATGACTTCTGCTTCGACGACAAGAACAAGTATGACGATCACTGCCATATCGTCATCGATCGTTGCCACCACGATCACTGCGAGCCCTGCGGCTGCGACCCGGTCGCGGTTCCGGCCCCGGCCTCCTCGGCCATGAGCGGCGCCGGTCTCATCGGTCTCGCCCTGATGGCTTTCGCCCGGTCACGCCGGTCGATCAACGCCTAACTACGAATCTGCATCCCCTACTTGGCCGGGAGGCGCGTCGCCTCCCGGCCTTTTTCGTTGCCCTGCCGCCCCATTCATCCAGTGCAAATTTTGCTCCCCGATCGCTTCTCCCCCTGGGCCGTCCCATTCGGATGCCGTTGCAATTTCACCAGCTTAACGAAGCCCTCTTTGTGCATCGCCAAAGGCATATTCCAACGATCCCGCGCAGGTATTACGCATGCACAATGTCCCCCAGATTAAGCCGTTTTGCCCCCGAAAACGCCCGAAATGCCTCGGATTTTCCTCTTGCGTTCCAAAACCGGGATATACTCCAGCAACGTTCCTTTCAGATACATGAGGATCAGCTCCGTGCGCTTGGTTTGCCGGGTCATTGTTGAGGTGATCGTAAGTGAAACATTCACTTCGCATGTATCTACTGTGAACGAGATTTATTAAGAGGATGCATCATATGAAGACGTTTTTGCGAGCAACCGTTGCGGCCGCTCTATTCATGATCCCGGGGATCTCCGCCGCTTCAAACCTGGACTATGAGCAGTCCGGTTCGAATTACACCGTCCTGTTTAACCCCAACGGCAGCGGCACGAGCAATCTGCCGAAGTCGTACTTCTACCGGTCATACGATTGCAAGATCGGCAGCAAGCCGGTGGTGGTAAACAACGTGAAAGTCATCATTCCGCCGCCGCCGTCGGGGAATACGACTCCTCCCCCGCCGCCGTCCGGAAATACGACTCCGCCCCCGGGCAACGACACGCCGACGATCACAAACAACCCCACCCCCCCGCCGGGTGATTCAACGCCGCCAATTGGTGGCTGCGATCCGGGCACAATGGCTGCCGTTCCCCTGCCGGCCTCCTCTGAAATGGCCGGAGTGGGCGTCGTGGTCATCGCCCTCGCCTCCTGGCAAAAGGCTCGACGCCACGCTCGCGCCTGAATAATCAGACCTCGCGATACAACCCGTTCAAAAGCAACGATCCGGAAGGCTCAAGCGAGCCTTCCGGATTCGTTTTCATCAAGGAGGATTAAGCTCGCGATCCCACTGGCCGATGATGCACCATGACTCGACTGGGAAGGTCGCGGTGTGTGCGGCGGTCCGAAATTTATGAGACCTTACCCAACGGAGACCTCGATATGTCTTTCATCTCAAAACTCGCCGGCCTGATCCGCGATGAGACCGGCGGAGAAGTTTTCGAATACGCCCTGGTCGCCGGACTCATCTCCATCGCCGCGATCGCGATCATCGGCTCCTTCGGCACCAAGGTCTTCGCCCGTTGGAATTCGATCAACAGCAGCATGTAAGCGCTGCTCGAATGAGCAACCGTCATTCGTCCCGCGGCCCCATATTGGCCATGACCAGCAATACCTGCTGCTCGCTGGCGCCCCAGGACTCTGCAACATCTAACTCCCTCAGCGAATCCCCCAGCAAGACAACCTCATCGCCCAGATTGTCGCCTGGCCCGATCTCAACAAACGCCGATTGCATCCCCACTTCCAGGATCGATCGCCGCACGCCTCCAACAAGGCAGGGCCCGCGTCGAAGCCCCTGCGAATAACCGCACAAAATGATGCCAAACCGCTCCGCGATAAACCCGCTATATCCAGCTGGGCAGCCGCCGTTGCGAACCTCGACCAATCGCGTAGCCACCCGCACCGCTCCGCGGTAAAGAGCCATCCCCGGCCGCACCGCGTCGAGACTTGCCTCCGGCTCATCCAGCAGCGCCGATGCCGCCGCATGCAGGCGAAGTCCCCTTCCGCCTAGCTCCGCAGCCAGCATCTTTGCGTGTTCCGGCTTGGTCGCGTGTGTGAAGGCTTCATCAATCCCCCCCGCCTTCAAAACCGCCTCCACATTTTCGACGGGGCAGGCAAACCTCCGCATCCCGGTATCCACGCAAAGCACCGGCCGCGCGGACCGCAAACGATCCGCCTCCGGAACCGTCCAGACCGCGGGCCGAACGTGTGCCTCAGCCAGTTCGTCCGGCTCTGCATCGGTCGTCGGCCCCAGCACCAGAATCGGCTTATTCGCCGCTTTCCAAAGTGATGCCGCCTTGGCTTCATTCAGGCTAAAAACACAGAACCCGGAGACAATATCCCCAATGGCCTTCGCCACCCGGCGAGCACCCAGCCCATAGGCGTCGGACTTCACCACCGCGATGATGTCAACATTCACCAACTTGGATATGGCCAGGACATTCGCCCGCACCCGATCCAGGTCGATCTGAACTCGTAAATGACGCCGTTGCATCCCCGTTGCATCATAACCGCGTTTCCATAAGAATGCCGTGCCACAAAAAAGGAACTGACAGATATGTCTAATAACTACGCTCCGGACCCGAAATTGAAATTCACGTTTGGCCTTTGGACCGTCGGCAACACCGGCCGCGACCCCTTCGGCGGCCCCGTTCGAGAGATCATTTCCCCGGTCGAAATTTGCAATCTCCTCGGCGAAGTTGGCGCTTACGGCGTCAATTTCCACGATAACGATCTCGTCCCCATCGACGCCGGCCAAACCCAACGCGACGACATCGTCAGAGGTTTCAAGCGAGCCCTCAAGGACAACGGCCTCGTCGTCCCGATGGCAACCACAAACCTCTTCAAAGATCCTGTTTTCAAAGACGGCGCGTTCACAAGCAACAACGCCCAGATCCGCGCCTACGCGATCCAGAAAACCATGCGGGCAATGGATCTCGGCGCAGAATGCGGCGCGAAGATTTACGTCTTCTGGGGCGGCCGCGAAGGCGTCGAATCAGATGCCACCAAAAGCCCGATCGACTCTATCAAGCGCTTCCGCGAGGCGATCAATTTCCTGTCCGAGTACAACATCGAGCAGAAATACGGATACAAGTTCGCCTTCGAAGCCAAGCCCAACGAACCGCGCGGCCACATTTATTTCGCCGTCACGGGCAGCTATCTGGCCTTCATCCCCACGCTCGATCATCCCGAAATGTGCGGCGTGAATCCCGAAGTCGCCCACGAGCACATGGCCGGCCTGAATTTCGTCCACCAGGTCGCCGCCGCTTTGGAATCAGGAAAGCTGTTCCACATCGACCTGAACGATCAGGAATTCGGCCGATACGATCAGGATTTCCGCTTCGGCAGCGTAAACCTCAAGCACGCGTTCTTCCTCGTAAAACTTCTGGAAGACCAGAAGTACAACGGCCCACGCCATTTCGACGCACACGCTTTTCGCCAGAGCAATTACACCGACGTAAAAGAATTCGCCCGCGGCTGCATGCGTACCTACATGATCCTGAAGGAAAAGGCCCAGCGCTGGAACGCCGATAAGGAAATCCAGCAGATCATCAAGACGATCAACGTACAGGATTCGTTGCTGTCGAAGCTGACGGCGAAATATTCAAAGTCCAATGCCCAGAAGCTTCTGGACGCCCCGCTGGATCGCGTTGAACTCGCCGAAGCTCCGCTTCCCTATGAGCGGCTGGATCAGCTGACAATGGAAGTGCTGATGGGCGTGCGATAGACTATTGCAGGAAAGTTTTCGGGGCCGTAGCTCAATTGGGAGAGCACCACGTTTGCAACGTGGGGGTTGCCGGTTCGAGCCCGGTCGGCTCCATTTTGTTTTTCAGGGGTTCGACTTCATTGATCGATTTTATTTGTTAGTTCGCATCGAGCTTGCCAAGCACCGGCCACCCATCTTCGCTCCATGTGAGAGGACGGATGGAAAGCTGGCTGGCCCCGTTCGCGGTGGCGTTATAGAAGTGGCAACTGAACCATGATGCGCCGTTCTCCTGAAAGATGCCGGCCTGGCCCGGTCCGACCATTGGCCCATCCGTAGCGGCAATGAGCGTGCCGCCGCCAAGAAGCATGTCCTTTCCATTCTTGTCCAGATAAGGGCCGGTGATTTTATCGGCGCGCCGACGCGCGTGTTGTAGGTGCTGTTAACGCCGCGGCAGCACATGCCGAAGCTGGCGAAAAGATAATAATACTGATCGTGATGATAGAGATATGACGCCTCGATCGCATCCCAGTGCGCGAGGTTGTACATAGGCGAATCCGGGGAAATTCGCCGACCGGTGATGGGATCGAGTTCGATCAACTTGATGCCGCTCCAAAAGCTGCCGAACGAAAGCCATAGCCTGCCGTCGGCATCTCGAAACGCGCAAGGGTCGATGCAGTTAAAATCATCATCCTCGCGTGATCGGACGACTATGCCGCCATCACTCCAGTGATAGGCCGGATCGGCGGGATCAAGCGTTGTATTGGTCGCGACGCCGATCGCGGAAGTGTTTTTGCCAAAGCTGGAGGCGGAAACAAATAGCAGGTAACGGTTGCCGATCTGAATGACGTCCGGCGCCCAAAGATCACCACGATTGGCCGGAACAGCCTGCTTTACCCACGCTGGCGGCGCGGCAAACGTATGCGGACCTGCGGACCAATTGACCAGATCAGTTGAATGAATCGAAGGTGTCCCCACGCCGGTGTAGAAAATCCAATATTCGTCTTTGCACTTGATGATGGCGGATGGATCGTGAACGCGCACATTTCGGCCGCCGAGCTGGTGAAGCAGTTCCTGCCGATAATCCGACGCAGGTTGAGTCTGAGCGGACGCCGCGACGGCCGTCATGAATATCACAACAAATCCGAGCAAAGCAGCATGGCGAATCCAATTGATCATGTCGAATCTCTGTATGTCTCGATGCCCTGTATCAGCTCATTTTTCAGCTTGGCGCGGGGTCAGCGTCAAGCCGTCGATCCAAATGTCGGTCAGCTCGATTGGCGTAATCACCACATGAGCGCTCGGATCGGAATCACGCACATGGAGGGCAACTGAATATCTGTTCCAGACGACCGGCGCGGTTGCAGCGCCCCGTCGGCCGCGAACACTGCCGCCGATCTCCGGCAACGTCGTTCGCGCCAGAACTTTCCCATCAGAATTTTCCAGCGAAAAGACCAGCCCAATGGAAGCCCGTCTGGTAACGGCTGAAAAAGCCACATCGCACCACTCGCCATCGTGAACGGCAAAATGAACGTCACTGATCGCGCCGGCGCGGCCTTCGCCGGGACCGGCCGATTTTGTCTCGGTAATTCGCAAAAGGTGCGGATCGGAATTTGACGGATGCGCCGCGTCTTGCTCGATCGATCCCTCGGCCACGCCTTCCTGAATCAATTTCCACCCCGTCGCCAGACTAATGGCCGGCGGAGGCGCTCGCCGAAACCGGTCGCGTGCTGAACCTGTAAATGCTCACGGTGTGATACGTCTGCCCGGGTTTCAACTCCGTGGTGGGAAACTCCGGATGATTCGGCGAATCAGGGAAATGCTGCGGCTCAAGGCAAAAACCGGCGTGCTGCTCATATGTTCTGCCATCCTTACCGGTGATCGATCCATCCAGCCCGTTGCCAGAATAAAATTGCAGCCCGGGCTGCGTCGTCATGATCTCCATCACCCGCCCGGTGGTCGGCTCATAAACCGTCGCCGCCAGACGCAAACCCTCTTTGCTCGTCAGCACGAAATTGTGATCGTAGCCGTTGCCAAAATGGATCTGTTCGTCGTCAGCATCGATTCGCTCTCCGATTTTGTGCGGTTTCCGAAAATCAAAAGGCGTGCCGGCGACACCAGGCAACTGTCCGGTGGGAATGCCGCGCGCATCGGTCGGCGTAAACTGGCCAGCATCTATGGAAAGCTCGTGATTGAGAATATCCCCGTTCCCCGCGCCAGCGAGATTGAAATAAGTATGGTTCGCGAGATTGACGATCGTGTCTTTGTCGGTCGTGGCCGAATAATCGATCGTCAGTTCATTGGCATCGCTCAGGGAATAACGCACACGGGCGGTGAGATTGCCGGGAAATCCTTCCTCCCCGTCCTTGCTGTAATAAGTGAATTCGACGGTCCTATCATCGATCTTGGCACCGGTCCATACGACCTTGTCAAACCCGCCCGGCCGCCGTGCAGCGTGTTGCCGTGGTCATTGACGCGTAATTTATATTGGACTCCATCAAGCGTGAATGCCGCGCCGCGAATTCGATTGGCACATCTTCCGACAATAGCGCCGAAGAATGGATCGTTCTCTAGATATCCATCAATCGTATCATAACCCAGCACGATGTCGTCCAGTTTGCCGGCCCGATCCGGCACTTTCAACGAAACCACCGCCGCCCCGTAGGTCATGATTCGCACAGATACGCCGCTCGCGTTGGTGATGGTGAACAACTGCACCTGCGTGCCATCGCGCGCGTTACCAAAATCAGCTTCAGCTACATCAGCCTGAATCGCGGCAGCGAAGGTCAGGAGTGATAAGATCGCAAAAGCGGCACAGCGAATTCTCACGCGCGAATTCCTCCATCGCCATGAATTGAACAGTGTGCCGATCGTCGCCGCTGAGCTAACAGCGGTACTAGGAGGAACAAACCCCTACTCGCGGGCTCCGGCACGATTTCCAAAACAACTCCTGAGCTTCCGGTTGGTCCCTCGTTGCTACCAGCCAGGACGTAAATCTCACCGTTTGCATCCTCGCCAAAACCTTTAAGCCACATGCCAAGCGGCGCGGTAAGGTTGAACGAATTGATCTGACCTGTGCTGAGATTTGAATAGTAGAGCTGTCCGTTGTCACTCCCTTTACTCAGATCTCCGAAGACGTAATCGCCATCCAGTTGAGGAATCAGCGAGCCGTGATAGACAAACCCTCCGATGACGGCCTGCCCTGAATTGTGATCGTACTCCAGAACCGGATCGGTAAGCCCAGCGGGCGAGCCGGGGCTGTTGGTTGGGTTATCCGTTCCGGCACTTCCGCCGGTGCGGTTGAAGAGGAACGTCCCTTCCTTGGTCGCCCAGCCGTAATTTGCACCTTTGGTGACGTTGTCCACTTCTTCGACTTCGTTTTGACCGACATCGCCGACAATCAGATTTCCCGTGGCGGAATCGAAGCTAAATCTATATGGATTCCGGAAGCCGTAAGCATAAATTTCTGGCAAATCGCCGGCAACGCCAACAAACGGATTGTCAGCAGGAATCCCATATTTGCCATTGGCGCTGTTGTTGCCGTTGGGATCAATGCGAAGGATTTTTCCCATGATAACGCTCAGCGATTGAGCATTGCCGGTGGCAAGGTGACCGTTGCCGGTATCGTTGGCAGTTCCGCCGTCGCCGATCCCGAGATATAGATCGCCATCCGGTCCGAACGCGATGGTGCCGCCGTTGTGATTGAGAGCCGGATGATCTTCGCGCAGCAGATCACGCTGGGTTGAGGTATCGACAACATCCGGATCACTCGTTTCGACTTTCCATTGACTCAATACGTTTTGATGATCGATGCCGCTCGTCAGTGTCCCTGGCGCGGGCCCAAAATCGGCCGGAGCAGTGCCGGCGGCTTCAGATTCGTAGGTATAAAGCGTGTGATAGCCAATGCTGGTTGGATCAGAAAAACCGGGGCTGAATGCGAGCCCAAGCAGGCCGCGCTCATCATAACCAGGACTCAGCGGGATCGCGGATTCAAGCCCAGTGATGTTCAGCAGCGGCGTCGATTGCAATACGCCGTCATGGATGACATCGATTTTTCCCGTTTGATCCACGACAAAAAGGTCGCTGGAATCTCCTGGAGCCGAAGTCGCATAAATGGGAGCGGGCAGTCCGGTTGCAATTGTTTTCAATTGAATTGCGATCGAGCCCGGATGAATCGCACCGGGCAAAAGATTCTGAGCTGCACTAGCAATGGAAGTTGTCAGACCGGCCGAAGCGAGCAGCAGAATATTCAGACGACGTTGATGTGACATGATGCGCTTCCGCGGCAATAAAGAACGCCCCGTGCCTGCGCGCGCAGAGTATCATTCATCAACTTTGCCGGGAATAATATTTTGCCGGGAATTAGCGTATTGGATTAATTTTTACTGTCCCATTTCACGTCGCCGCCGACGAGGGTTGCGACCGCGCGGCCTTTGACGTGCCACCCATGGAACGGGCAATTGCGGCTTTTGCTTTTGAATTTCGGCACGTCGATCGTCCATGCGCGATTCGGATCGATGATCGTCACATCCGCGATCGCCGCCTTCGCGGAGCGTGCCGCGGTCGAGTTTGACGATCTGGGCCGGGCGGGTGGTCATCAGGTCGATCAACTTCATCCAGTCGATGTGGCCGGGCTCGACCAGCGCTTTGATGTAGAGCGCCAGCGCGCATTCCAGGCCGATGATGCCAAACGGGGCATCGGGGAATTCCAGTTCCTTTTCCTCGGCGAGATGCGGGGCGTGATCGGTGGCCAGGCAATCGATCGTGCCGTCCTTGACGCCTTCGATGCAGGCGGCCACATCGGCGGCGGTTCGCAGCGGCGGGTTCATCTTGAAATTCGTGTCGTAGTCCCGGCAGGATTCATCGGTCAGCAGCAGATGATGCGGCGAGACCTCGGCGGTCACGGTCTGCCCGTCGCGCTTGGCCCGGCGAATCAGTTCGACGCTCCAGGCGGTGCTGATGTGCTGAACGTGATAGCGGCAGCCGATCGTGCGATTCAGCAGCAGATCGCGCGCGATCATCAGCTGCTCGGCCTCGGCGGGAATGCCCGGCAGTCCCAGCGTCGTCGAGACGACGCCCGCGTGCATCGACCCGCCGCCGAGCGTCGGCTCTTCGCAATGCTGCATGATGCAGGCGTCGAACATCTTGGTGTATTGCAGGGCCTTGCGCATGACCGAAGCATCGGCGACGCCGACGCCGTCGTCGCTGAAGGCGATCGCGCCGCGCTGGAGCATCGAGCCGATCTCGGCCAGTTCCTTGCCCTCGCGGCCCTTGGTGATCGCGCCGACCGGAAGCACATTGGCCAGCCCAACGCGCTGCGCCTCGCGCAGGATGAATTCGATCTGCCCCTCGTTATCCAGCGGCGGCTTGGTGTTGGGCATGCAGCAGACGGTGGTGAACCCCCCCGCCACCGCCGCCGCCGACGCCGCTGGCGATGGTCTCCTCTTCCTCATCGCCCGGCTCGCGGAAATGCACATGAATGTCGATCAGCCCCGGCGTGACGAAACATCCGGTCGCGTCGATCACGCGATCGGCTTTGCCAAGATTCGCGCCGATGCCGGCGATCTTGCCGTCGCGAATCAAGCAGATCCGCCCGCCGCTCCAGCTTCTGCGAGGGATCGAGGATCGTGCCGTTTTGGATCAGGAGAGTGGACATAGATTAACCGCGAAGACTCTCTGTTTATCGACCGCTCGCCTGCGTCACCAGATACAAGCACCGCCATTCGCACCGCCAGGCCGTTGGTCACCTGCGTCAGAATTCCGCTGTTCGGCCCGTCGGCGATGTGCGAGCTGATTTCGATGCCGCGGTTCATCGGGCCGGGGTGCATGACGAAAACATCCGTCTTGCAGCGGGCGAACCGTTCGGGCGTCAGGCCGAAGAAACGGGTGAACTCGCGCACCGACGGAAACTGGCTGCTTTTGATCCGCTCGAACTGCACGCGCAGCATGTTGATCACGTCCACTTCGCCGACGACCGAATCAAAATCGTGCACGCACTCGTCGCGCCGAGTGTTTCAAACGCGCGCGGCAGCAGCGTCGGCGGGCCGACGAGGATCACCTCCGCGCCGAGCTTTTGTCAGGCCCCAGAGATTCGACCGGGCCACCCGGCTGTTGACGATGTCGCCGACGATGGCGACTTTCAACCCCGCGATTTTCCCGAACCGTTCGCGGATGGTGTACAGATCGAGCAGTCCCTGCGTGGGATGCTCGTGCGCGCCGTCGCCGGCGTTGACGACGCTGCACTTGACGGCGCGCGACAGCACCTCGGCCGACCCGGCGGCCGGATGGCGGAGGACGATGACGTCGACGCCCATCGCTTCGATGTTGCGGGCGGTGTCGATCAGCGTTTCGCCTTTGCTGACGCTGGAGCCTTTTTCGGAGAAGTCGATGACGTCGGCGCGAAGTCGCGAGGCGGCCAGGGAAAAGCTGGTGCGGGTGCGCGTGCTGTCTTCGAAGAAGGCGTTGACGACCACCCGGCCGCGCAGGGCCGGAACTTTCTTGACGCTGCGGGTGGAAACTTCGTGGAACGACTGGGCGGTGTTCAGCAGAAACTCCAACTCCTCGGCCGACAGTGATTCCAGGCTCAGCAGGTGCTTCCGCGTCCAGGCGAATGTCGAGCCGGGTTTGGTGCATTGTCTGCGATGCATGGTGCTTATCGTGCGCATCAGCTTTTGGGTTCCACCAGAATTTCGTCTCGGCCGTCGATCTCGGCTAAGTCGGACGTTCACGCGATGATCGCGCGGGACATCGCTGGCAAGTGTCAGGCCGACGAAATCCGCCTGGATCGGCAACTCCCGCCCGCCGCGATCGACCAGCACCGCCAGCCGCACGGCGCTGGGCCGGCCGAAATCGCTCAGCGCATCCAGCGCCGCCCGCGATCGATCGGCCCGGTGAACAGCACATCATCCACCAGCAGCAGCGGATGGGCATTGATGTCGATATTGATTTCCGTCGGCCGGACCATCGGCTTGGGGCCGATCTCGGACAGATCATCGCGATAGAGGGTGATATCCAGCACCCCCCGGCCGATGTGGTTGAAGCCGCGGGATCTGAAGGGCACCGGCGATACGCTCGGCGAGAATTTCGCCGCGGGTGCGAATGCCGATGATATTCAACGGAGATTGCGGGGAGAAAACGACGGCCAGGCGGTCGACCAATGTTTCGATCGTTCGCCGCACGTCCGAAGCGTCGTACACGGTGCGCATCGAAGGCCAGACGATACGGGAAATGGAGGTGAAAGACAAATACCCATAGTTTGCAGGTCATTTTCCGCTGTTTACCTCGCTCGAGCAGCCTCAATGTCTCTTCAAAGTGATCAAAAACTCCCCGCAGAAATGACGCAAAATATGATATTAAATCGAAAATGCGGCGTGATTTCCGTGGTAAGATTTAGCGTCTTTTAGCCGGGCGATCAATCGCTCAAAAGGGTCATTGGTTGTTGGACACCGGCTGTTGGAGAGAGCTACCGCGATGACGGTTTCTTCCAAAATTGTGCCAACGGTCGGACGCGGTGTGCGCTGCGAAGGATTCGTCGTCATCGATGGCCTGGAGATGTACCGCATCCCGGAATACGATCGCCTCGAACCATTTCTGATCTCTGTTACCAGTGAATCCGATCTATGGATGTATATTTCGTCAACGAGCGGCCTGACCGCCGGTCGCGTGGATGCGGAACACGCGCTGTTTCCCTATGAGTCGGTTGATCGGCTGCACCGTGGACATGGGGTATCAGGACCGGCGACGTTACTGAAGATCAGCCGCGATGCGGGAACCGTGGCGCTCTGGGAGCCATTCGCGTGCCCGCCCTGCGATCCCGGGATTGAGCGAAACCTATACAAAAATGCCCTCGGCAATCGATTGATGTTCGAGGAAATCCATCGGCCACTCGGCCTGACATTCCGTTATACCTGGGCGACCAGCACGCGATTTGGATTTGTCAGAACCTCGTCGCTCGTCAATGACGATGACTCCGATGTCAGTATTGAATTACTCGATGGCGTTCTGAACATTCTTCCCGCGGGCGTACATCTGGCAATGCAGCAGCGCCTGAGTTCCCTGGTCGATGCATATAAGCGAAGCGAGCTGGACCCGGTGACGGGCCTGGCGATGTATCACCTCTCCGCAATGATAACCGATCGGCCCGAGCCTTCCGAAGCATTGACGACAACCACTGTCTGGAGCCGAGGGCTGACGGGTGCGTCCGTTCTGCTTCGCGAAGAGGCGAGAAATGATTTCCGCCAGGGTCGTCGGCTGACGCCAACCGGACTTGTCTTCGGGCAGCGCGGCGCGTTTCTCTTGCACACCTCGCTCAATCTTTCCGCTCGCGAAGGAGCCGATTGGGACATCGCCTGCGACGTCGATCAGGACCATATCAAAGTGTCCAAAACGCGAGCACTTTTGCGCAACCGGGGCGAACGAGTTCGCGAAGCGGTGCGGGAAGATGTCAATCGCAGCCAGGACAGCCTGATGCGCATTGTCGCCAAGGTTGATGGATTACAGATTTCCAATGATCGAATGACATGCGCCATCACCTTAGCAACGTATTGTTCAACGCGATGCGCGGCGGCGTGCCGTTGGAACGTGCACGTATTAAAGCGAGCGAATTCTCAAACTTCGTTCGCGATCGCAATCTCCCGGCCTTCACCGCTCATTCAGCTTTGTTGCAGAAGCTGCCAGATATACTTGAGATTGCGGAGTTGGCGCTCTGATGAGCGAGTTGGGCTCCAATGATCTGACCCGGCTGGCTAATGAATATCTGCCGCTTTTCTTCAGCCGTCGCCATGGCGATCCGAGTCGGCCCTGGAATTTGTTTGCTATCCACTCGCGCAATCCGGATGGCAGCGCGCGAATCGGATATGAAGGAAACTGGCGGGACATCTTTCAAAACTGGGAGGCACTTGCGCTTACATATCCTGCGCTAATCGACGGTTTCGTCTCGAAATTCGTCAACGCTTCAACGGTTGACGGCTTTAATCCGTATCGCATCACATCCGAGGGAATCGACTGGGAGGTCCCGAAACCTAACGATCCATGGGCTCATATCGGATATTGGGGAGACCACCAGATCAGCTACCTGCTGAAATTTCTGGAGCTTTCCCGCGATTTTTATCCCGGCCGGCTCGAATCGCTGCTTGGGCGATCGGTCTTTAGCTATGCCAACGTCCCGTATCGGCTCGAACCCTATGAGGCAATCGTAAGGAATCCACGAGATACGATTCAATGGGATGGGGCAGAGGCGCAACGCATCGACATTCGCATCGCGGCGATGGGCGCGGATGGCAAGCTTCTTCAGGATTCAGCGGGAAATGTTTATCACGCGACACTGCTGGAAAAGCTGCTCGTGCCACTGCTTTCAAAGCTATCCAATCTCGTGCCCGACGGCGGCATATGGATGAACACCCAGCGTCCGGAGTGGAACGATGCCAATAACGCCCTGCCGGGTTATGGCGTTTCCGTGGTGACGCTGACCCAGCTGGGGCATTACGTGTCGTTCCTTGTGGAACTTCTTACGCCGATCACTGAGGAAAGCTTTGAGATCTCCGCGGAGGTGGTGAAATGGGCACAGACCTTCACAACGTGCTGCAAAATCATGAAGGTCTTCTCAATAAGACTCGCTTCTCAGCGGAAAACCGGCGGCGGTTCATGGATGAATTCGGGCGCGGCATTTGAAGATTATCGCCGCGCGGTTTATGCAGATGGCTTTTCAGCCAAACGATCCTGGCCATTGAACGAACTCCTTGAATTTTTGAAACTGGCATCGAAATACGTCAAACATTCACTCGCAGCAAACTGGCGCGACGACGGACTGTTTCATTCTTACAACATGCTCGAGTTTTCATCGGGCGATCAACGCGTGGGTATCCGTCATCTCGATGAAATGCTTGAAGGACAGGTGGCGGCTTTGAATTCCGGCATGATCGGGGCGGGCAAATCCCAGTCGCTTCTGACGGAGATGTTCAACAGCAAGCTATTCAGAGCTGATCAGCGGAGCTTCATGCTGTATCCATTGCGTCAGCTTCCCGGCTTTTTGGAAAAGAATGTTGTACCAACCGAGGCAGTCGGCCAATCGCCCCTTTTGTCCGCAATGATCAAAGTTGGAAACCGCTCACTCATCGCGCGAGATGCCGATGGCTTACATCGCTTTAACGGAAGCTTTCAAAACAGCGGCGGTGTGAAACAGGCCCTGGCACGCCTGGCCGTCGATATTCGCTGGAAGGATCTCGTCGCAGCGAATGGACCAGCGATCCTGCGGCTCTATGACGAAGTGTTCGATCACGGCTCCTTCACCGGCCGATCGCGAACTATGTACGGCTACGAAGGCATCGGCTGCATCTATTGGCACATGGTCTCGAAGCTACTGCTGGCGGTGCAGGAATGTTTCTGGCGAGCAGTCGATCAGAAAGCACCGGCAGCGGAGATCGATGCACTCGCCGACGCGTATTATCGCGTGCGGGCCGGCTTGGAATATGACAAGACGGCAGCGGAATATGGGGCCTTTCCGATGGATCCCTATTCACACACCCCGCTGGAAGGCGGCGCCCGCCAGCCCGGCATGACTGGACGAGTCAAAGAGGAAATCCTGACCCGGCTTGGAGAATGGGGCCTGCGCGTTCGCAATGGCGAAATTTCTTTTGACCCGCGATTACTTCGCAAACAGGAATTGCTCACGGAGGCGATTTCTTATTCCTTTGTGTCGCTGGATGGAACAAAGCGATCCATCGATCTAAAGCCATGCACGGCGGCATTCACTTTCTGTCAGATTCCCATTGTCTATCGTGCGATGCAGCCGGAATCGGCAACAAGCATCCATATCTGGCAGTCGGATAGTTCAATGATACGTTTGGAATCGTCAATGCTTGATCGCCGCACCAGCCACGAGATTTTTCAACGGCGTGGAACCATTCGCCAGTTGGAAGTGCTCTTCAGTCTCACGGCCCTCCGGAAAGATTAGAGCCGATTTCATCGGGTCGTAGCGGTGTATCCACAATGCTGTATGAACGCCATGGCGTCGTCGGGTGTCACCGCACGCAGGACCTTGTCGATTCCGATGAACAGGCCTTCGACGGTTCGCTCGGCCATCGAGCGGAGCAGGCGTTTCATTGTGGAGATCGCCATTTCGATCGGATTGAAGTCCGGAGAGTACGGCGGCAGGCGAAGCACCGAGCAGCCGGCGGCTTCGATCAGGTGGTCGATGTGCGGTGATTTGTGCGCCGGCAGGTTGTCCAGCACCACGATCTGTCCCGCCTCTAACTGCGACGCCAGTTCGTCCCGCACGAACACGAGGAACGTTTCGGTGTCGGTTGCTCCGTCAAAACTGGCGGCGGCGACTATTCCCCGGATGCTCATGGCGGCGATGGTGCTGATCGTCTTCCAGTGACCGTGTGGAACACGGCACACCGCACGCTCGCCGGCCAACGCCAGCGCGTAGGTGGGCGTCATCTGCGTGTTCGCGCCGAATTCGTCCAGAAAAACGAGTCTCTCCAGGCTTATGCCGGCAAACTGCTCGAACCAGGGGTCACGCTTTTGTCTGACGTCCGGCCGATCTTGCTCCGCGGCATGGACCGACTTTTTTTTCGCGTGAACCCCAGCTTACGCCGCGCCCGCAGGACAGTCGGTTCACTGACTTTGTTATTCAGGGCCGCCGCCAGTTCCCCCAGCGTCATGTCCGGCTTTTGCAGGATGAGTTCCCGGAGCCGGTTCAGGTCCGCGTCGTCGAGCTTGCTGGTATCGGGACGCTGCGGCGGCCTGGGCTCGAGTGATCCGGTCTCGCGTTCCCGCTGCAGCAGTCGCCGGACCCATGACGCGGAACAGTTGTATTCCTCCGCCACTTCGATCGACGACCCGCACGCCTCATACGCCGTAACGACCGCGAGCCGGAATTCCATCGGATACGCCATCAAACCTCCGTGTCAGATCACGCGGAGACTACACGATCCGGCAGCAGGGCGCTACAGGCCGATGAAATCGGCTCTAGGTCATTCCAACCCGGTGACTGCGGCGATATTCGGTCGGCGTCACCGCAAGTTGCTCCCTGAAAACAGTGCTGAATCGCACATGGCTTGCGAAGCCGGATTGCTCGGCGATGCTGGGAATATCCAGGCTGGTGTCGCGCAGCAGCTTGGCGGCGCGATCAAGATGCACCCGGCGGATTTCATCCAGCAGGCTTCGCCGCATCACCCGGCGAAAACGACGCTCCAGATTTCGCCGGCTCATCGCGACTTCCTTCAAAACATCCTCCACGCTGATCCGCTCCGATGCGTGCTGGCGGATGAATTGTGCAGCCTCGGCAACCACTTCATCTTCGATGCTGAGCACGTCGGTCGAGTGACGGGTGATGACGCCGTGCGGGGCGATTTCCAAAGCTTCGCGCGGCGCAGCCTGTTTTTTCATCAGGCCATCGAGCATCTTGGCCGCTTCGAATCCGATCTTTTCCGCCCCCAGATCAATGCTGGAAAGCGTTGGCCGCGCCATTTCATTCAATAGCGTGTCGTTGTCGATGCCGAGCACGGCGATTTCTTCGGGAACAGAAATCCCGTTTTCGCGGCAGACGTCGATCGCATGCCACGCATAGCGATCATTGGCGGCCAGAATCGCGCATGGACGAGGCAAGGATTTGATCCATTCCTGCGGCACTTCATCCGCGGCAGCGGCCTCGCTGAAAAAGACACCCTCGCGGCGGCACTCAGCGGCAAACGCATCGCGCCGGAGAACGGACCAGGAGGCGGTCGGATGTCCGCAAAATCCGAACGAGCGAAACAGCCGATCCCAGAAATAGATGAACGCCATCTTCCCCGCCGCCTTGTCGTCGGGGAGAACGGTGGGAACGTGCGCCCTGTGAAGTTGGCGAGCCGACATCGTGCGGGCGCAATTAACCATCGGGACTCGGGCGCGGCGAAAGCGATCAAAACTCCGCGCGGCATGAATCATGGCGATCACCCCGTCCACATTCCGCAGATCGACCCGCCGGGAAGAGAGCATATACATCGGCGGCATCTCAAATTCCCAGTCCGTCCGCAAATTCGCGTAAGCCATCACGCCGCGCAGCACGCCGCGGCCATATCCACCTGCAAAGTCAACTTGGATACCGATTCTAAGCATATTGCCATCACCAGTTGCCGCAAAGCATGTAATCTTTTACGCAAAATAACGTAGGAGCTTTCGTTTGGCAAGTTACAATACAATAGTGTTCGGAGTGGCGGTTCACATTAGCCAAATCGACGCCTCAAACGACATCTCCGCCAGCGGAAGGAAATGTTTATGACGGGTATGGGCAAATGGGATTTTGATCGTTGCGGGCGCGAAATGCCGCTCCGTCGGAGTTCACTTCGGAAAGGCTTCACTCTTGTAGAGTTGCTGGTCGTCATCGGCATCATTGGATTGCTCGTGGCGATTCTGCTTCCTGCGCTGAACAAAGCTCGACAAGAGGCGAATCTTGTTACCTGCCAGACACATCTGCGCAGATCGGGCAAGCGGTGGTTATGTATGCGGGCGACAATCAAGGAATGTTGCCCTATGGATATTGGAATGGCGAACCCAACCCCACCGCGAACCGGGGTGGCCTTGATGCCACGAAAGCAGGAGATTGGGGAACACTTCTTTCAAATGAATTGTCGAGTCGCCTTGGCACAAATTACGCCGATCAAGCTACGTCCGGTGGTGGCCAAAGTTTCAATCGTGGCATTTTCCTTGATGTGGACACTGTCCAAGGTGGCGATGGAACCTGTCATTATTCATGCCACCCCAGGCTCATGCCCAATCTTTCAACTAGTCAAAATGACGGAACTACCTATAATGCTTGCGTTCCGTATAAACTTGCGCATGTTCAAAGATCGACAGAGATTGTGCTGATAATGGATGGCGTGCAGGTGCAGGTCGATACTAACGCTACGCCCAACGACACCAATTTTTGGGGTGCTAATTCCACGGCATTTGGTGTCGACGCCTGGCGCTTTCAGGGCTGGCGAGCGAAAAATGTTTCGCCGGACTTTTTCATATCGGGCTACCAACTCGCGGGCCAAACCACAGCGGACGATGGGCAGCCCATCAATCCTGGCGGTAACTCTGATAATGCCACCGCTTCTGGTTTCGTTGCCATCCCTTTTGTTACGTGGGATGGCGATATTCGCTGGCGCCACATGAGTAACACTGCGGCAAACTTTCTCTTCGTGGACGGACATGTTGAATCACATTTCATCAGCCCCAATCCCGGAGGATCAGCGCTGAATCCTCCTCAACTTTACAAGACCGATTTGCTCGGCCGAAACTTCAACGTCAATCCGTAAGCATCCGGAGCAGTGTTGCTCCGCAATTATGTGGCGTAATCCGTTAAATGATTTACGCAAAATGGCGTAGGATCGGACACGCGGCGAATTACAATGCTGTTCGTGATTGAGTAGCCTGCGTAATCGGAGAAACGTCGGCTACATGCAGCATCTCTGGCCAGAAGGTAGTTACATGGCGCGAGTAATTGAAAGTACAGCACATACTTGTAAAGACGAGAAATTTATTCGCCACTTCCAACGCCGCATCGTCCGGGCGTTCACTTTGGTCGAGCTATTGGTCGTCATCGGGATCATTGCATTGCTCGTGGGAGTTCTGCTGCCGGCTCTGAGTCGTGCTCGCCAACAGGCGAATCTCGTTACTTGCCAGACGCACCTCCGGCAAATCGGGCAGGCAATCTTCATTTACGTCGGAGACAATCAGGGAATTCTTCCTTACGGGTATTGGGACGGAACATCAACTCAGTACGGCTATGACAACACAAAAGCAGCGGACTGGGGCATTTTGCTAACCAACCTGCTGTCCAGCCGATTGGGAAATAACTTCGCGGATCAAACAGCATCGGGCGGATTACAATCTTTTAATAGAGGCATTTTCCTGGATACCGACACGACCATCGGCACGGGACAACTTCAATATTCGGCGCATCCTCGCCTCATGCCTAATGTCAACACTGGAATCAATGCCGCTGATACGTCGCCGCGAAATGCATACGGTGGCTGGAATCCTTACAAATTGGCTCACGTCCAGCGCAATTCCGAAGTCGCTCTGATCTTTGATGGGGCGCTGACGTCCACGAACACGCTGGTGTGGCCATACGATACCAATTATTGGTATGCCGAAGCCTCAGGATTTGCGCTGGACAATTGGGCACTCAGCGGTGCCGCGGGAGCTGGGCCGACTTCGCCCACGACTACACCTCCGGCAAGTTTCTATTTGTACAGTGCCGCCGTGGATAATGGTATCTCCATTGATGGCGGATACAACACGGATACTACGTCTGGAAGCCCCGACCCGCGGGCCTCGCAGAAAAATAACCTTGGGAACATTCGCTGGCGGCATATGAATAACACCGTGGCGAACATCCTTTTCTGCGATGGGCATGTTGAATCCCGCGCATTTAAGACTCGTTACAACACGGAATTGCTCGGAAAGAATATCAACGTCAATCCGTGATCTCCTCACGAATCGAATAGAAAAAACGCCTAGCGGGCCGGCTAAATCGAGCCGGCCCGCAGGCTTTTCACTCCGGTCCCAGCCGTATGAATCACCCCCACAATTAACCCACATTCGCACCCTGCGCAAATCCGCGCTTTTTTGCGACCAATTGGCGTGAACCATTAAATGATTTACGCAAAATGGGATGGTGCTTTTGCGGCAATGGAGTACCCTGTTTGCGGTGATGCCAGCAGAGGGCTGGGCATTCAAAGCTTCGAACACTTCGCAACGAATGGAGAGGAATATGAGCGTTTTGTCGCGATTGCAAAAGAGCAGGCTGGCTGCGCCCTTGAGCGTGGCGATCGCCTGCCTGGCGTTTAGTTCGTATGCATCGGCCAATCTGCTGGTGGATCCCGGTTTTGAACTGGGGACACCGCCCGGCGCGGAAAACACCGGCGGCTGGAACATTGTGAATGGGGCGGCCTTGAACACCAACCCGCTCGATTCACACACCGGCAATAACTCGCTGAACGTGACCAACGGCGGCGCGGGCGCGAACTCCGGAGTTCCGCTGGCGTTTCAAACCACTAACATTGGGGTGACGCCGGGCGCGCAATATATCTTCACCGCTTACGGCATCACGACCGGCCCGCTTGCTCCGGCCGGTGGGTCCAACAACGGCACCAGCTTCGCCGGAATCCAGGCGACGTTCTTCAGCGGTGACAACGCAACCGGCAACAACCTGGGCACTGTCGGGACTGGCGCTGGAAATGCGGTCTTCTCCAATCACATCGATTCCACTACCACTCCAAATGTGTGGGTTCCCCTCAGCACAGGCGTCTTTACGGCGCCTGCAGGATCCAGTTCTTTGCAGGTCTTTGGAATCGCCATTTTCCCGCAGGAATTGGTCTCGGGGACCGGTGTCTTTGAGGATGACTTTGATCTGGAACAGGTGAATGTTCCTGAGCCGGCTTCGCTGGGCCTCCTGGCGATTGGCGGCGCTTCGATGCTGATTCGACGACGCCGAGCTTGAACGGATTCTTGGGCATTATGCAGTTTATTGGGAATTCCGGTCCAGTTTGAGTTACGCAGCTCAAACTGGACCTCTTCTTTTATTGCAGCCATACAATTGGCGGAAACGGAATCGGGAACCCATCATGTTCGACGTTCATCGTGTTGCAGCTTTAGCGGCGGTAATCGTTGGGATATTCGCATTTTCCGATTCGGCACCGGCCGACGCAACTGGCGCGGTGAAGGTCGAGTTGCGCAAGACCGATACCGGCTATTCACTCTTTCGCGATGGGCAGCCATTTTTTATCCAGGGCGCTGGGGGCGATGCTTCCCGGGAAATGCTCAAGAACTGCGGCGGCAATTCGGTCCGCACCTGGGGGGCGGATAATATCGGCGACCAACTCGATGAAGCTCAGCGGTTGGGATTGACCGTCACTGTCGGGATCTGGCTCGAGCATACCGGCGGCCCACATCACTTTGACTATAACAATCCTCAGCAAGTCGCCGAACAACTTGAAAAAGTGCGGCAGGCGGTTTTGAAGTACAAGGATTATCCCGCGGTCCTGATCTGGGGCATCGGCAACGAAATGGAAGGGTACAAAGACGGCGGTGATCCGGCGGTCTGGAAAGTCGTCGAGCAGGCCGCGGCAATCGTGCATCAGCTTGACCCCAATCATCCGACGATGACAGCGATCGCTGAGATCGGCGGCAAGCGCGTTCAATCGATCGACGAATATTGCCTGGACATCGATATCGTCGGCATCAATACTTATGCGGGCGGCCCGTCGGTGGCAAAGCGGTATCGAGAACTCGGTGGAACCAAGCCGTTCATCCTGACGGAGTTTGGTCCGGCCGGCACCTGGGAAGTGGGGCTCAACGCATGGCGTGCGCCGATCGAACTCACCAGCACGGCGAAAAACGAAGCGTATCGTCAGACCTATGGCGGCACTGTTTTGCCGGAGCGAGGGAAATTGTGCCTTGGCTCGTACGCATTTTTATGGGGCAATAAGCAGGAGGCGACAGCCACCTGGTTTGGGATGTTCTTGCCAGATGGCACACGACTGGAACCGGTCGATACGATGACGGAGCTCTGGACGGGCCACGCGCCGCGCAGCGTTGCCCGCAAATGATGCCCATAAAATTGGATCGAGACGATGTTAAGGGTGGCGATACGATTCATGCCACGCTTGATGTGACCGATCCGGACAATCATTCGATGACTGCTAAATGGGTTCTCACTTCCGATGCGGCGGTATATCAAACCGGCGGCGCGTTCCAGGAACAGCCGCGTGATTTTCGGATGCGATTTCCTCCAGCGATATCCATGGCGCGGAAATTCACATGCCCAATCGAGTCGGGCCATATTGGCTTTACGCCTATGTTTACGACGGTCACGGCGGCGGCGCGACCGCGGTGGCGTCGCTTCACGTGAATGCGAAACCTCCTGAATCGATGGGCATAAAGTTGCCTGTCATTCTGTACGCCGATGGCACGACGGGACCCTATGTCGGTTCAGGCTGGATGGGAGATTCCAAATCCCTGGCGGTCGATGACAAGTGCACAACAAACCCTCATAGCGGTACATCCTGCATGAAATGCCAATTCAACGCAGCCACCGGCTTCGGCGGAATCGCGTGGCAGAATCCGGCCAACAATTGGGGCGATCAGGCCGGCGGACTTGATCTGAGCGGAGCGAAAAAATTGACCTTCTGGGCGCGGGGAGATGAAGGCGGAGAAGTTGTTTCCTTCAAGCTGGGAATTCTCGGCGCGGAAAAGAAATTTCCTGATTCCGATCATGCGGAATTGCCGGATGTCGCGCTGACGACCGATTGGAAACAATACAGCATCGATCTGACTGGCAAAGACCTGCATCGGATCGAAACAGGATTTGTCTGGGTGCTGGCCGCCAATGGCAAGCCTGTGACATTTTATCTTGACGACGTGCAGTACGAGTAGTGATCATTTTTCATTGGTTTATCGCCTTTATCCCGACTGGCCGCGTGACGCGTTCTATTCCGGTCCGATTAAATCCCTCGAATTTGACGCACCGAGGACATCTATTGCGCCAAAAGCCCCTACGCCGCAAAACGTTAAACTATTTACGCGATATAATATAGCCGGGCGGTCCGGAAAGTTTTACACTCTCATTCATACGTGTTGCGGATAAACGCGTAGTTTTCATCCCTTCTCGGAGGCGCGGAGTCATGAGGAATAATCGCAATCATAGTGGGCGTATCGCCATCGCGGCATGCACTGCGGGAATTTTGGGCGCGGCTTTTGCCTCGTCCGCCAAGGCGCAAAATCTTTTGCTTGATCCTGGTTTTGAAGCCAACATTGCTGGAGCACCAGACGCCTCCGCGGGCGACGTACCAATGTCCGTCTCGGGACCTTGGCTGGGCTGGAATAATTGGGTGGCCCCCTACTCCGGTTATTACACCACCAGCGTTACACCGCACAGCGGGACACAGGTTGGAAAGACATTCTCCGGCCCCAACGCCGGCATTTATCAATTCGTGAATATCACGGGGGGAAATAACTACACCGCTTCCGCGTGGTTCGATGACGATGCCAGCGATCCTTTCAATGACACCGCGCAAACCGACGATGTGCGGATGATCTTCTTTTCAGGCACCGGCGGCACCGGGACTAACTTGGGTACTTTTGTCACATCAAACCCATTGGTCTATAGCGATCCACTGAGCACATGGATTCAATCCAGCGTCACTGTCACAGCGCCAGCGGGTGCCGAATCGGTGCAATGGATGGCGTTTATGAATAACCCGAACTATGCCGCCGGGTCTTTGTTCGTGGATGACGCCAGCCTGGTGGACAACACGGTCGCCAATCCCGTTTGGAACGGCGGCGGCGCGGATAACAACTGGTCCACCGGAGGCAACTGGGGTGGAACCGTGCCCGTGTCTCCTTCCTCCGCGCTCGTCTTCGACGGCAATACTCGTCTGACGAACAACAATGATCTTGCAGCAAACACCGTCTACAGCGGCATTCAATTCAATTCGACGGCCGGCGCGTTTGTGCTTGGCGGAAACGCTGTGGGACTTAACGGCGATGTCGTCAACAACAGCACGAATACGCAGACCGTCAACGTTGGGTTGACGCTGCAGAAGAATGTGAACCTGAATGCTGCTTCAGGCAATATCACGGTTGGCGGCGCGATCACGGGCGGATTCTCAGTGACCGCGTCGGGAACTCACGTCGTTACTTTGAACGGCGCCGATTCCTATTCCGGCGGAACGACTGTCAGCGCCGGCACGCTGGTGATTGGCGCTGCCGGGGCCCTGCCGGCGAACAGCAATGTGTCGATCACCGGCGGATCGCTGCAACTCGGTTCGAGCACCGGAGGCGAAACGCTTTCGGGCCTGTCGATCGCGACGGGTGGAAGCCTGGATGTCGGCAACAACCACTTTATCCTTAGCTATACCGCTGGAAATCAGGCCAGCGCTGACACAGCAATTCGCGGGTATCTGATCAACGGCCGAAACGGCGGAGCTTGGAACGGTACGAGCGGCAGCTCAGCCGGCGGCGGAATCATCAGTTCAGCGGCTGCGTCCAATCACGGCTATTCACTCGGCTATGCCGACGGAGCCGACAAAGTGGTCACCGGACTTTCTTCCGGACAGATTGAAGTCAAATACACGCTCCTCGGCGATGCGAATCTCGATGGTCTGGTCACTGGCGACGACTTCACCATTCTGGTCGGAAATCTCGGCAAGGCAGTCGCCGGCTGGGACAAGGGTGACTTCCTCTATACCGGGTCCGTGACCGGCGACGACTTCACAGCCCTCGTCGGGAACCTTGGCAAGTCGGCCAATGGAGCGGATGTGGTATTGCCCGCGGCTGACTACGCTGCGATCGATGCCTTCGCGGCCGCCAATGGTCTGACGGTGACAGTCCCCGAGCCGGCTTCGGTTGGTTTAATCGCTTTGTCTTGTTTGGGATGCCTCGGTCGCCGCAAGCGGCATACAATAGCATGAGCGGAACGGGAAACTCGACCGGAAATTGGATGCCGCGAGCTGTGTGAGTTTGTAAAATCGCGAAAGTTATTGGCGAGTAGGCAGGTACCAGCCTTTGCGTGTGAGAACAGTTGTTCATTCTCGAAGCATTGGCGGCGCTCGGCAACGGGCGAAGAAATCCATTTCCCGCAAGCTACAGTCCATCTCCAGCGCATGCTGTTCAGTCGAATCACTCGAAGATCGAATGCTTTTGTCGGGAGCGACGCCATTGGCCCCTACGGGCGTTTTGGCGACGAACGGGGCAACACCCACGGATGTTGAAGTCACGTGGAACGCGGCCTCGGGCGCAACGTCATATCAGGTTTGCGCGGCACGACTGGAAACAGTGCCTCGGCTACAGATATTGCTCCCAGCGTCACCAACACATCTTTTGACGATACCCTGGTCACGGTCGGAACCACCTATTTTTACTGGGTGGTGGCATCGAATACTTCGGGAAACAGCGGCTTCAGCACGATCGCCAGCGCCACGGGCGGCACTCTGGTCTGGAACGATACTTTTGGCGCCACGGGTATCAGCTCGGCATGGGGAGCTTTTAATGCGACTGATCCGAACAACGGGAACGTGATTTACACCAACAATCAGACGGCAACCGCTAACAATCCGGCGACAGAGCAGATTCTTGCCGATTCCCAGGCCACCGATGGAGAGGCGCTGGCCATGTCGCTGACGCCCAAGCCTAACGACAATGGATTTTACGATTCGGCGGAAATCTCCACGGAATTCGATCCGTCCGGAATCGCCGACAATATGGAATATGGCGAGATCCAGGCGCGCATCAAAATACCCGGCGGAAATAACAGCGGCGCGATCTGGCCCGCGTTCTGGCTGCTGGGCGATGACATCACCAGCGTTGGGTGGCCGGCCAGTGGTGAAATAGATGTCATGGAAAATGATGGTGCTCATCCGAGCACTATTTCTTCGACGATTCATGGACCGCTGTCTAACGGCCAGGATTACAACAACAATTCAGGCGTTGGCGCCCGATACGATCTCGGGGGACTTTTACTCCAGCTACCATGTTTTTGCAGTGAATTGGGGACCGAATTCCATCTCGTTTTCCGTGGACGGCCAGACCTTTGAGACACTGACTCCCTCGAGCCTTCCCTCGGGAGGCAAATGGGTCTTTAATGGCCAGCCCTTCTTCATCATCCTGGACGTCTGCGAGGGAGGCGGCTTTGCGCCTGGTACGATTACCAGCACACAGACGATGGATGTGGATTACGTACGGGCCTATAGCCTGCCGCCGCCCAGTGCGGCTTACGCGGCGGTGGCAACGAGCACGACTCCCGCCCAGATCAACTGGAACGCGGTGAACGGAGCCACGTCGTACGAAGTATGGCGAAATACCAGCAATACCCTTTCGTCAGCCACGGAAGTAAAAAGTTCGGTGACGGGGACGTCCTACAGCGACACTTCTGCGAAGGCGAACGTTCAATATTATTACTGGATCGTGGCGGCCAATGCGGCGCAGACCAGTAACTTCAGTTCCGCCGCTCCGACGATCCATACGCCGACCGTGACGATTGCTTCACCGCCATCGAATATTCCCTACGACGGGACGACGGACGTGACGAGTTGGGCGACGGTCAATGTAGCCGGAGTCAGTGGTGCGCCCTCTCCCACGGGATCGACGAGCCTGGTTTACTACAGCGGAACGACTACGACGGGCACACCGTTGAGTTCTCCGCCGATCGGCCTTGGCACGTACACGGTTGTGGCGAACTATTCTGGCGACAGTAATTATGTGCCGGCGAAAGCGCCGGTGACGTTCACGATCAGTAATCCCGCCGGGCTTTCGACTGGTTCCGGGGCGCAATATACGATCACTTGGATTGCGGGCGCGCCGTTGCTGGATGTTTCCGCCGGCGTTGTCACCCTCAGCGTCGATCTTTCCGGCACGTTCGCCAACTACAGCCTTACGATCGAAAACGGTGCGGCGTGTTTTGCTCGACAGCAGCCAGCATGTGGCGCAACTGCAGTTGAACGGCAATGGCACGGTCGATATCGGTTCAAACGCGGTGATCATCAACTACGGCGCCGGCACCGATCCGATCACGACGATTCAGTCGTACCTGGAAAGCGGTTCCAACGCGGGAACATGGAACGGCCCAGGGATCGACAGTTCGGCGGCGGCATCGAGCAGCGGAAAATATGGCGTCGGATCAGCCGACGGGGCTGATGGCGTTGTTGCCGGACTTCCTTCCGGCGAAATTGAAATCACCTATGCGATTTACGGCGATACGAATCTCGACGGACTCGTCAGCGGCGATGACTTCACCGCTCTGGTTGCCAACTTGGGCAAACAGGTGATGGCCTGGGACAAGGGTGATTTCACTTACACGGGCCTGGTCAATGGAGATGATTTTACCTTCCTGGTGAGCAATCTGGGACAACAGGCCACTCTGCCGGACGTGGCGTTGCCCGAGAATAACTCCACACTACTGATCGCGACGGCTCCCACGCCCACGGTTCTAAAGCCGACCACTGTTGTCGTCCCGGCTCATCCGGTGGTATTGAGCCACCACACCCCACCACCGCCCAAGTCTCACAGCAATAAGCATCGCTAGAAATAGCTTGGCCGCTGCAGCGTCCTGCCTGGGATGCCTGCTCAGGAGTCTTTGTTTTTTAGAGAGAGTATTGACTTGACGTGAAGGCGAGACCTTCGCGCAGCGGCGTGGCTGGAAGAATCAAGCCGTGATTGCGGGCCTTTTCCAAAGAATAGACTCGATGCGAGCAGATGTGCGCGGTGTCCGGATGCTCGCGGAGTTGCTGATCAACTGGTACTTCCTTGATCGTTAATTCGACGCCGAGGGTCTGGGCGATGTGGCGATAGTAGACCCGGCACTCGACGACGTCCGGGCCGGCGGCGAAATAAATCTGCCCGTAAGATCGTGTGTTTCCGAGACAACTGCGAGCCATGGTCCATAAATCTTCGGCATAGATCGGGTGCTGCAGGAAGTGGCCGCCGCCAACGAGGACGATCGGCTCGCCGCGGCGGATTCGGTCGATCAGTTGTGGATCGCGCGATGCCTGCGGGATGCAACCCAACTGCGAGCCGGGGCCGTAAATGTGGCACGGGCGAAGGATCGTGAAGGGGAGTTTACCGCTGCCTCCGAGGAGGACTTCTTCGGCTGCGCGTTTTCCGATTGCGTATGGGCTGTTGTGGAAGCTGGCGAAAGTTTCGTCGATTTTCCAAGGGCGGATCGTCGGATTAATCACACTGTCGGTGGAAATAAGAATCAGATGATCGGCGCGGCCGGTGAAGCATTCGAGGTCCTGGCGGGCATCGTCGCCAGTGAAGCCGATGCAGTCGATGACCATATCCCAACGAGTATTGGTTGATTGAATGGCTGCGGCGAAGGCGGCGCGATCCTTGCGGTCGGCCACGATGGCTTTGACGCCGGCGAGGAGAGTGCGCTGGCCGCGTGTGACCGTCCAGACATTGTGGCCTTCTTGGATGGCGCAGCGCGCGAATGTGCCACTGAGGAATCCGCTTCCGCCGAGTAGGAGGATATCAGCCATTAGAAGTTGAAGTTGTCGGGGTCGGCGCCGAGCCGCTCGTTTCGGTCGAGGGCGTCGATGCGTTTCATTTCGTCATCGGAGAGTTGAAAGTCGAATAGGCCGGCGTTTTCTGCTATGCGGTCCTTGTGGACTGATTTGGGAATCATGACGACCTGATGCTGAAGGCCCCATCGGAGGGCGACCTGGGCGGGCGTCTTGTGGTGGTTGTGGGCAATTATGACGATTTCAGGAAATTCCGATACACGACCTCGCATGAGCGGAGCCCAGGCTTCAAAGGTGATTCCTTTGCCATGGCAAAAATCGACGAGTTTTTGCTGGCGGACCAGCGGGTGCCATTCGACTTGATTCACGGCTGGAACAACCTCGGCGACAGCCAGGACCTGCTCGACGTGATGCACTAGAAAGTTACTGATTCCGATTGCGCGGGCTTTTCCTTGTTTATAAATCGCTTCCATCTTTTTCCAGCATTCGACAAATTTGCCGGGCACGGGCCAGTGAAGCAGATAGAGATCGACGTGATCCATCTGAAGCTCTTTCAGGCTGGCGTTCATCGCCTCGACGACTTTTCCGCTGCGCATGTCGGCGTTCCAGACTTTGGTGGTTACGAAAATCTTATCCCGCGGGATGCGGGATTTTCGGATCGCGCGGCCGACGTCGGCTTCATTTTTATAAAGTGCGGCGGTGTCGATGTGGCGATAGCCGGCTTCGAGAGCCCAGAGGACTGATTCTTCGGCGACCGCGCCTGGCGGGGTTTGAAAAGTGCCGAAGCCTAACCAGGGCATTTGTATGCCATTGTTTAATTTTACGGAGTCGGTGATTGATTCGATTTTCATATTGTGGGGTCATCATAACATGCGGAGAAAGACTTGGTGAAGATTGAAAACCAAGTATCATGTTCGGCGCGATGAACTCCGTGCGATCATTTGCGAGTCGAGCAGTCCTGGCGATTTGTTTGTTGGTTTCCAGCGGCACCCGGGTGCGGATGTGCGGGCGGATTTTCTTAAGCTGATAGATCGGCCGCGCGTGCCGCTGGCGGTGGAAGTGACGGCATTGCCTGCTACTGGTTCGTTGCGGGAATTTCATTTTACGTATGCATCGGATGCGCAACAGCGCGTGACCGGGATATTGGTTGAAGGAGCGAATCCGGCGGGACGCAGGCCGGTTGTGATTGCGCTGCATGGGACTGGCGGAAATAAATCGGATGAGATTTCGCTGCTCGGTGAACTGGCTCGAAGAGGGTTTATCGCTGTTGCTATTGATACGCGGTATCACGGAGAGAGGACCAAAGCGGGCAAGGGGACTGTCGAATATGAGCAGGCGATTGTCCGTGCATGGCGCGAGCCGGGCGAGCATCCGTTTTATTATGACACGGTTTGGGATGTCATGCGGCTGATCGATTATCTGCAGACGCGCGATGACGTGGATGGATCGCGCATTGGGGTGTATGGCGTTTCCAAAGGGGGAATTGAGACTTATCTTACCGCGGCGGTGGATGAGCGGGTCGCGGTGGCGATTCCCTGCATCGGGCTGGAGAGTTTTAGATGGGCTTTGGACAACGACGACTGGCAAATGCGGATTGGAACGATTCAGAATGCTTTTGATGCTATTGCCAAAGAGGCTGGGATCGCATCGCCCGGGATGGATTTTGTGCGTCAGTTTTATGCGCGAGTCGTGCCGGGTATTGATGGGGAATTTGATGGGCCGTCGATGGTGACGTTGATTGCTCCGCGGCCGCTGATGGCGATTAATGGTGACAGCGATGAGCATACGCCGTTGCCGGGTTTGCGATTGTGCATCGATGCGGCACAGAAGGCTTATCGGCAAGCGGGTGCTGAAGATCATTTCGTTGTGCGCATTGAGGAGAAGACGGCGCACAAGGTGAATCCTGATTCGGAAGCGGCGGCGATCGAATGGTTTGTGAAATGGCTTAAGCCTTAACTGTTTGGCGATCAACACTGGAGTCTTGTGATGAAATTTCGGAAATTCGGGCCATTGGGTTGGGATGTTTCGGAGATTGGATTTGGGGCGTGGGCCATCGGAGGGAGCTGGGGGAAGCAGGATGATGATGACAGCATCAAGGCGCTGCATAAGGCTTTGGATCTGGGCGTTAATTTTATCGATACGGCCGCGGGTTATGGGGACGGGCGCAGTGAACGGCTGATTGGCAAAGTGCTCAAGGAGGCGCGGGGGTGAGAAGATCTATGTGGCGACGAAGACGCCGCCGGCGGATGGGAAATGGCCTCCGTTTCCGCGCGAGCGGTGGGAGGATCGGTATTCGGAGAAATATCTGCGGGAGAATGTTCATACCCGGTTGAAGAATCTGGGCGTGGAGTCGCTGGATATTTTGCAGTTGCACACGTGGACGCGGGCGTGGAATGATGATCCCAAGCCGCTGGAGATTTTGCGGAAGATGCAGAAGGAGGGGAAGCTACGGATGGTTGGGATCTCCACGCCGGAGTTCGATCAGAACTGCGTAATCGATCTGATGCGCGGCGGTTGGGTGGACGTGGTGCAGGTGATCTACAATATTTTTGAGCAGGAGCCGGCGGCGCATTTCTTCCCGTCGCCAAGGAAAAGAATGTTGGGATCATCGTGCGCGTGGCGTTTGATGAAGGGTCGCTGACTGGGCGATTTACGAAAGCTACTACGTTTGAGGCGGATGATTTTCGGCGGAATTATTTTGCCGGCGATCGCCTGGGCCGCGCGGTGGATCGGGCGGAGAAGGTCAAAGCTGAAATTGCCGGGAGTGGATATACGATGGCACAGGCGGCGCTGAAGTTTGCGCTGGCTGATGACGCGGTTGGGACTGTCATTCCGGGGATTCGGAATGTGGCGCAGGCGCAGATGAATTGCACGGTGAGCGAGCTGCCGGATATGCCGATGGAACTTCAGAAAAAGCTGTGGGAGCATAACTGGCGGCGGGCATTCTGGTATGCGGGAAAGTAAGGAGATTCATGTTTATTCACCATGTTTATTTCTGGCTTAAGCCGGGCACGCCGACAGAGGCGAAGGAACGATTGGTTGCGGATTGCCGATCGCTTTTGCGGCGGATTCCAGGCGTCGAGCAGCTCTGGGCCGGTGAGCCGGCGGGGATGGTGCGGGATGTTGTCGATCATTCATATTCGGTGGCCATGGCCGTCGTGTTGCCGGATGCGGCGGCTGCACGATGTGTATCAGAAGCATCCGCTTCACCTGGAATTTATTGAGCGGAATAAGTCGCATTGGGAACGGGTGCGGGTGTTCGATTTCAATGGTTGATGCCCCACAATGTAACAAAAGGTATCAGAAGTTCCCATATTTTCGTGCCCCCTGGCGTTACCTTCCTCGAGGAAGAGTCGCTCTGAATGAACGGAAAAGTTGGAGTTGCTAAACATCGCTTCACCTCTTGATTGATTGACCCTGATAGAAAAAAGTGTGCTCCCTCTATACTTATAGGTGCGGGGTGAAAGTTTTAGACGTGTTTCGCCGAAATCCGCGGATTATTTTTTTCGGCATCTAAAATTGTTATTGAGGATGCGGCGCTCCGGCTGCTTTTCCCGCGAGGTGGCCGGTGGCCCATGCCCATTGGAAATTGAACCCACCGATGCGGCCGTCGCAGTCTAGCATTTCGCCGACGAGATAGAGGCCGGGGATTTTTCGGGATTCCATGGTGCGGAAGTTGATTTCGTCGAGGGGGACGCCGCCGGCGGTGACTTCGGCGTAGTTCCAGCCGCGGTGGCGAAGAATGGGGAGCGGGAGAGCCGGTCAGGGAATTAACGAGTTGCCGGCGGGACTGGCGGGAGAGTTGCCCGCAAACGATTGCCGGGTCGATGCTGGCGTGAATGATGATTGCCTTGGCGACGCGCTCGGGCATTTTTGCCGTGATGGCATTGGCCAGCGTTGACCGCGCTTCGGGATGACGCGAGTTCGATCAGCCATTTCTCGACGGATTCAAAATTTTCCGATGGGAGGAGATTGCATTCCATTCGGGCTTCGACGCCCGATTCGTGGGGGATGATCCAATGACGGCTGGCGTCCATCACGACTGGGCCGCTGATGCCGAAATGCGTCCAGAGCAGGCTTCCGCGGCGACGGTCGATGAGTTTGCCGGCGGACGAAGGTTTGGAGCTGCACTTCCTGGGAAATTCCGGCGAGGCTGGCGTGGAACATTCGGTCGTCGAGGACCAGCGGGGCGAGGGCGGCGTAGGTTGGGGTGATGGTGTGGCCTAGATTGCGGGCGATTTCCCAGCCTGAGCCGTCGCTGCCGCTGCGCGGAAGAGAGCGGCCGCCAGTGGCCATGATGACGCGGGTGGCTTGAATCGTTCCGCCGCCGTAATCGATTGTGAAAAATGGGGATTCGGGGGTTGAGGTTACTATTTTGTTCACGCGGCTGGCGGCGCGGATTTCGATTTTCAATTCGTCGCAGCGACGGAGGAATGCATCGAGGACTGCGCGCGCGGAATTTGCTACGGGGAAGAGTTTGCCTGTTTCTTCGCGCTTGAGTTGTACGCCCATGGAGGCGAACCATTCGACTGCGGCGGATGCGGGGAAGGCCGCGAGGATGTTTCGGACGACGGGGCGCGAGCCGTTGAAGTCTTCCGGGGTGACGACATCGTGGGTGATGTTGCAGCGGCCGCCGCCTGAGACGAGGATTTTGGCGCCGAGGGTTTTGGCGCCGTCAAGGAGGAGGATGCGACGCGATCCGTTTGCGGTTTGGGCTGCGAAGATGGCTGACGCGAGGCCGGCCGCCCCGCCGCCGATGATTGCTATGTCTGGTTTGTCCGTCATGCCAGTTTTGCCCAACGGAGTTTGGCCGATCGGGATCGGGGGTTTTGTTTTATCTCGGCGGCATCGGCGATCACCGGATCGGGACTGATCTGGCTGTAAATTCCGCTACGCTGGCCGTCGCGAAAGGCGGTTTTCACGCGACGGTCTTCGCCGCTGTGGAAGCTGATGATGGCAGCAATGCCGCCGGGTTTGAGGCAGCTTGGGAGAACCGTGAGCAGCCGATCGAGATTGGCGAGTTCACGATTGACGCGGATGCGCAGGGCCTGGAATGTCCGGGCGGCGGGATGAAGTTTTGCGCCGGCGGCCCGTTTCAAGGTGAAGTCGCGCGCCTCGCAGACGATGGCCATTAATTCTTCTGTCGTCGTGATTGGGCGTATTTTTCTGCGCTCGACGATCAGTTCGGCAATTTGCGGGCGCATCGGTTTCATCGCCGAGTTCGAGCAGCGTCGATTCCAATTCATTTTGTGGGATTTGATTGATGATCGCGGCGGCGGAGCTGCCACGCGTGGGGTCCATTCGCATGTCCAGCGGGCCGGGCTGGCGGTAGGAAAAACCGCGCGAGGGATCGTCGATCTGCGGGCTTGCCACGCCGAGGTCGGCCAGCACGCGCGTCTACTTTATCAACGCCGGCCTGGGCCAGCACGGTGGGAAGTGCGGCGAAGTTGTTGTGATGCAGTTCGAATGTGCCGCCGATTTTCGCGAGCGTTTCTCGGGCGAGGGCAATGTTGGCTGGATCGAAATCGATTGCGATCAATCGGCCGGTTGGGGCGATTCGCTCTAGAATTGCAGCGGAATGACCGCCCAGGCCGAGGGTGCAATCGACGATGATCTGCCCCGGATGGGGATTGAGAATGTCCAGAACAGCGTTGAGCAGGACGGGAACATGGCGGGTGTCTCGTTTCATGCAAGTCGATATCTATTCATGCCATTCAGCTTCGCCCCTCACCCTGCCCTCTCCCCGGATTACCGAGGAGAGGGGAAAGTGAATTTTCCGCACATCCTTGATGAATGATGTGTCGATATGCTATACTGAGCAAGTCAACTGCCCGCCTGACCCTTCACGAAGCATTGCCCATAGCGGCACATTCCTGATTGTTCTGAGCTCACAGTTGCAGCGCATCGACCGGCATTTCTTCGGCGTTTGCCGTGGCCCTTCTGGTGCGCATTGTCCACCAAAGGACCGTTCATGAAATTCGTTGATTTGGGGCTCGCTGAGCCTCTGCTCCGCGCCGTTGCCGCGGAAGGTTATACCCGTCGCCACGCCGGTTCAGGCAGAGTCGATTCCCCACGTACTGGAGGGGCACGATCTGCTCGGCTGCGCGCAGACCGGGACCGGAAAGACGGCGGCGTTTGCGCTGCCGATTCTGCATCGTTTGACTTCGGGCCCTGCGACGATCGGGGCGCAGGAGCGCGATGTCTGGTACTCTGTCCGACGCGCGAACTTGCGACGCAGATTGCCGGGGATTTTCGATACTTATGGCAGGAATGTTCAATTTCGCATTGCCGTGATTTTCGGCGGTGTGAATCAGAATCCGCAGGTTCAAGGCGCTGCGGCAGGGCGTGGATATTATTGTCGCGACGCCGGGCCGATTGCTTGATTTGATGGGTCAGGGCATGCTGATCTGCGCGGCGTGGAGACGCTGGTGCTGGATGAAGCGGATCGCATGCTCGATATGGGGTTCATCCATGATATTCGCAAGATCGTTTCGCGTTTGCCGGCGCAGCGGCAGACGCTGCTGTTCTCGGCGACGATGCCGACCGGAGATTCGACGGCTTGCGGATTCGATGCTTGCGTAATCCGGCGGGCGTGCAGATCGCGCCGATTTCGGCGACGGCTGAGGGACATCAAGGAATCGGTTTATTTTGTTGAGAAGCGGAATAAGCCTGCGCTGCTGGCGCACCTGTTTAACAATATTGCCGATGTCTCGGGCGATCGTTTTCACGCGCACCAAGCATGGGGCGGATCGTGTCGTGCGGCAGCTTCAGACTTATGGGATTCGGTCGGAAGCGATTCATGGCAACAAGAGCCAGAACGCCCGGCAGCGGGCGCTGGAAAATTTCCGGGCGAGCAAATACGCCGGTGCTGGTGGCGACGGATATCGCTTCGCGCGGAATTGATATTGATGATGTCACGCATGTGGTGAATTTTGATCTGTCGCATGAGCCCGAGACGTATGTGCATCGCATCGGCCGGACAGCTCGCGCGGGAGCGAAGGGGGAAGCTGTTTCCTTCTGCGATCGGGATGAGTTGCCGAATCTTGAAACTGATCGAAAGATTGATTCGGCGACCGATTCCGGTGATGAACGATCATCCGATTTATCAGAATGAGCCGGCGCCGGCGGCATCGCCCGCGGCCCAACACTCGCCGCGCGGGCAGCATGGATCTCGTGATGGATCTCGTGGGCAACATGAATCTCATCCACAGCATTCGCCTCATTCGCAGCAGGCGCATCATCCGAAACATGCTCCTCGCGGACAGCAGGCGGCTCATCCGCAGCACGCGGATCGGCCTCAACATGCGCCTCGTCCGCAACATGCGGCTCAGGCGGCGCGTCATCCGGGGCCTCAGGCTTCGCCGCACTCACCGGCGAGACGTGGGAATCAGGGTCCGGCTAAGCGGAAATTTGGGCCGGCTTCGGTGCATCTGCGCGATCGGGGTCGGCGGCATGTGCATGCTTGAGAGGCGTGCAATGCAGCCCCTCACCCTAACCCTCTCCCCATGAATACATGGGGCGAGGGGATATGCGATTGCTGGTCAGTTTTGAGGGGTAGATTGTGGCGGCGGGGGCAATCGCGTAGGCTAATATTCTGCGGCGGATGATCACACGCCCGCGGATGATTTCTTGTCTATTCCGCGGGAGTAAACGCTTACGTTGGACGTGAGCAATGATGACAACTTTGTGCGGCGGAGTGAGGGAACCCGGCGACCTTTGGTCGCCCGCTAAATGTTTCTGGGTTCTACTGTCCTTTCTTATTTGCGCCGTCTTGCCTGGGTATTGGGCAGGAGCGGTATGTTGAGAATGCTCGCCGGGCCGGGCGATTTTGCCGTCGTGCAGGCCAAAACACCCGCTGACATCTATGTCGATCCTGACGACTTTCTTGGCGTCCACTACGCCGTGACCAATCTCCGCGCCGATATCCGGCGCGTCACCGATTGCGATGCCGCCATCGTTCATAAGGCATCGGCCCTTCAAAATCCGACGATCATCATCGGAACTCTTGGAAAGAGCCGAATCATCGATCGCCTGATCCAGGATGGGAAGATCGATCCTCGCCAAATCGCGGGCAAGTGGGAATCCTTTTTCCTGCAGGTGGTGCCCGATCCGCTGCCGGGCGTCGAGAGCGCGCTGGTCATCGTTGGCAGCGACAAACGCGGTACGATTTATGGCATCTACGATCTCTCGGAGCAGATGGGGGTTTCCCCCTGGTATTGGTGGGCGGATGTTCCCATCGTGCATCAGGATGAGGTTTATGTAAAGCCTGGGAAATATGTGCAGGGCCCCCCTGCCGTAAAGTATCGCGGGATTTTCCTGAATGATGAGGCCCCGTCCCTCACCCGCTGGGCCAAGGAAAAATACGGCGGATACGATCACCGGTTCTACGAGAGAATCTTTGAGCTGCTGCTTCGCATGAAGGCCAACTACCTCTGGCCCGCCATGTGGGATAACGCGTTCAACGAGGACGATCCGCTGAACCCTAAACTGGCCGACGAGTATGGGATCGTGATGGGGACATCTCATCATGAGCCGATGCTGCGGGCGCAGAAGGAATGGAAGCGGCATGGAACCGGGCCGTGGAATTACGCGACCAACGCCGAGGAGCTTCGCGCGTTCTGGGACGAGGGGATTGAGCGCAACAAGGATTTCGAGAGTCTGATTACTATTGGGATGCGTGGGGATGGGGATATGCCCATGGTCGAAGGGGGCGATATGGCCGCCAACGTCACCCTCCTCGAAAAAATCGTGGCCGATCAGCGAAAGATCATCGCCGATCGCATCAATCCGGACCTGTCGAAGGTCCCGCAGCTTTGGGCACTCTATAAAGAAGTGCAGGAATATTACGAGAAGGGAATGCGCGTTCCGGACGATGTGACGCTGCTGTGGTGCGATGACAACTGGGGGAATGTTCGGCGTTTGCCTACGGAGGCGGAACGCAAGCGCGAGCGGAGGGGCTGGGATTTATTATCACTTTGATTACGTCGGCGGACCGCGGAATTATAAATGGGATAATACGAATCCGATCTCCAAGGTTTGGGAGCAGATGACGCTGGCGTATCAATATGGGGCGGATCGGATTTGGATAGTGAATGTCGGCAGCTTGAAGACGAAAGAATTTCCGATTGAATATTTTCTGACTCTGGCCTGGGATCCGAAGAAATGGACGAAGGATAATAATCTGGAGTACACCCGGCTGTGGGCGGCGCGGGAGTTTGGGGCGCAGCATGCGGCGGAGATAGCTGATCTGATTTCGAAATATACGAAATACAACGGGCGGTGTAAGCCGGAATTGCTTAATCCGGATACGTATAGTGTTGTGAATTATCAGGAGGCGGACCGGGTTGCGGCGGATTTTAAATCTTCGACCGACAAGGCGGAAGAGATTCAAATCAGCTTGCCGGATGACGCGAAGGATGCGTTTTATGAACTGGTGGTGCATCCGGCCAAGGCGTATGCGACGGTGGCCGATCTGTATATCGCGGTGGCGAAGAACCGGCTGTATGCGAGTCAGGGGCGGGCGAGCGCCAATGATTTTGCGGAAGAGGCGCGGGGCTATTCAAGGCGGATGCAGGAGATGTCGGACTATTACAACCATGGCTGGCCCGTGGAAAGTGGGACCACATGATGGATCAGACGCGCATTGGTTACCGGGGTTGGCAGCAGCCGACTCGGAATATCATGCCGAAGGTGACTGAGATCGATGTGCCGAAGGAAGGGAAGATGGGGGTGGCGGTGGAAGGATCGGGGCTGGCGTGGCCGGGGGCGGAGGGGAAGCCGGTTTTGGCGGAGATCGATCGGTTTAATCGGCAGAGCCGGTATATCGATGTGTTTAATCGGGGGAGGACGGCGTTTGAATTTAGCGCGACGGCTGATCAGCCTTGGATTGTTCTGAGCCAGGCTGAGGGTTCCATCGAAAAAGATTTGCGGCTGGGGGTGAGTGTTGATTGGAGCAAAGCGCCGCAGGGTCGAGCAGCGGGAGCGTGATTATCTCTGGGCCGAATGCCGATCTGGTGAGGGTGACCGTCAATCTTGTGAATCCGGCTGAGGTGACGGAGGATAATCTGGACGGATTTGTGGAAACCGATGGATGTGTTTCCATCGAGGCGGAGCATTTCACGGCAAAGACGGATACCGGCGCGGCGCGGTGGGATCGGATTGAGGATTATGGGAAGACTTTGTCCGCGATGACGATTTTTCCGGGACTGCGGCGAGCGTTCATCCGCCGGAGGGTTCACCCTGTTTGCAGTATCGGATGTATTTGTTTGATCCCGGTTCGGTGGATGTTTATGCGATGATTGCGCCGACGCAGGCGTTTGTTCCTGGGGCGCGGATTGCGGCTGGCGGTTTCGTTTGATGATCAGCCGCCGCAGGTGATTGATGCGATGGCCGGCAGCACGCAGCGGGACTGGGAGCAGATGGTGAAGAACAATATTCATGTTGTTCAATCGACGCATGCTGTCTCGAAATCCGGGTATCATGTTTTGAAGATCTGGATGGTTGATCCGGCTGTGGTGCTGGAGAAGATTGTGGTGGGATTGGGAGGCGTGAAGCCGAGTTATCTGGGTCCGCCGGAGAGTTTTCACCGCATTGGAGCTGTCGCGAAGTGATCGGGGAAGACGGATCGAAACTCTGGCTGCGGTATGCCCCGCTTGTGCAGCTTGCGGATCGATATCGGGGCATGGCGCGGCGGATTGTCGTTCAGGGTCAATCGGAAACTGCGCGGATTATTCGTGATGAGCTGAGGGTTGGGCTTTCATCGCTATTGGGGAATTCTGTTGCGGTTGGTGACGGGTTGGAGGATGGAGTGGTTGTGGCGGGGACGCCGAGTACTTCCGATCTTGTTCGTGGGCTGGGGTGGGAAAAGGATTTGGCTGCGGTTGGGGGCGAGGGGTTTGTTATTCGATCTGCTGCTATCGGCAATCGCCGGGCGACGGTTATCGCGTCGGAGAGTGAGATTGGGGCTGTTTACGGGGCGTTTCATTTTCTGCGGTTGATTCAGACGTGCGCTCCGATCACGCCACTTTCGATTAGGCAACGGCGAAGGTTCAGCTTCGACTGCTCAATCACTGGGATAATCTGGATGGGTCGATCGAACGCGGGTATGCGGGGCAGTCGCTTTGGGGGTGGGAGGAATTGCCGGAGAAGCTGAGTCCTCGATATATCGACTACGCTCGCGCGAATGCGTCCATCGGAATCAATGGGTCGGTTGTTAATAACGTCAATACCGATCCGCACATTCTTTCGGCAGAATATTTGCCGAAGGTCGCGGCGCTGGCTGATCTTTGGCGTCCTTATGGGATTCGCGTTTATCTGTCGGTGAATTTTGGAAGTCCCCAGCAAATCGGGGGATTGGCGACCAACGATCCGTTTGATCCGGCGGTTGGGCGATGGTGGAAGGAGAAGGCCGACGAAATTTACCAACTGATTCCGGATTTTGGCGGATTTTTGGCCAAGGCGAATTCGGAAGGTCAGCCTGGGCCGCAGGATTATGGGCGGACGCACGCTGATGGGGCGAATATTTTGGCGGATGCGGTGTCGCCGCATGGCGGGATCGTGATGTGGCGGGCGTTTGTTTATGACGAGAAGGTTGATCCGGATCGGGTGAAACGGGCGTATATCGAGTTTACGGCGCTGGATGGGAAATTTCGGTCGAATGTGATCGTGCAGGTGAAGAATGGGCCGCTGGATTTCATGCCGCGCGAGCCGTTTCATCCGCTGTTTGGCGGGATGAAAGAGAGCCCGGTCTTGGCGGAGGTGCAGGCGGCGCAGGAATATCTGGGGCAATCGAAGCACCTGGTTTATCTGGGGACGATGTGGAAGGAATTTTTTGACTCGGATACGTTTGCGCGGGCGGGATCGAATGTGGGGAAAGTGGTCGAGGGATCGGTTTATCCGTATCGCCTGACGGGCGTTGCGGCGGTGGCGAACACCGGTTCGGATGTGAACTGGTGCGGGCACGATTTCTCGCAGGCGAATTGGTATGCGTTTGGCAGGCTAGCCTGGGATCATGAAATTCCCGCGGCGCACATCGCTGAGGAATGGGTGCATATGACTTTCACCAACGACCCGGCGGCGGTGGACGTCATTCGGAATATGATGCTTTCGTCGCGGGAAACTTTTGTGAATTACAGTATGCCGCTGGGGCTCCATCATCTGATTGGCGGGGATCATTACGCGCCGATGCCTTGGAATGGGAAGGAGCCGCGGATCGACTGGACGGCGACGTATTACCATCGGGCGGATAAAAATGGGATTGGATTTGACCGGACGCGGCATGGGGATAACGCGGTTGGGCAGTATTTCCCGTCGGTTCGGGATGAGTTCGATGATCTGACCCGGTGTCCGGAGAAACTTTTGCTTTGGTTTCATCGGGTGGCGTGGGATTACAGGATGCGATCGGGCAAAACGCTTTGGCAGGAATTGTGCGATAAATATTATCAGGGGCATCAACAGGCGGTGGCGTTGCAGGCGGCGTGGGAATCGCTGGCGGATAAGATCGATCCGGATCGGCATCTGGCGGTTTCGCGGCGTCTGGAAATTCAGGTGGCTGATGCTGGAAAATGGCGGGATGCGTGCCTGCAATATTTTCAGAAATTCAGCGGGATGGCGATCAAGCCGAGTGGTGGGGTTTAGAGTCCTTCGCTGTCCATCTCGGCGCTGCTTTGGATGATATTGCCGTCGAAGAGGATGGTTTTGTCCTTCTGCAAATTGGCGACGGTTTCGAGCGGGTTGTGCTGGGCGATGATGAATCTGGATCGGAAGCCTGGGGCGATCTGGCCGATGGGTTCGGAAAATCGAGGGTTTCCGCACTGGTTCCTGTCGCGGAACGGAGGATCGCCATCGGGGGCATGCCGGCGTGTTCCATGTGGCGAAGTTCCTGCAAAAAGCCTATCCCGTGGGCGACACCACAGGAGCCGGCGTCGCTGCCGGCGACTACTTTGACCTTCATCGCATGGGCACGGCGGAGCATCTGCTGGTGGGATTCGATGATCCGCTTGAGATTGCTCACAACCTGATCGTCCCAGCCCAACTCCGCGGCGCGATCGATTTGAAGCTGGACGGGAGCGAAGGTGGGAACCCAGGCGATCTGGCTGTCGCGCATTTTGGCGAGCTGGTCATGCGTGATGAAGAAGCCATGCTCGACAGTCGTGACGCCGCCTAGGATGGAATTCTCCACTCCTTCGGCACCGGACGCGTGGGCGAAGGTTTGGCGGCCGTGACTTTTGGCGGTGCGGACCAGTTCGGCTACGTCTTCGACCGTCATCTGCGGCGGGACGGTAACCTGGCCGACCTTGAAATTGATGATACCGCTAACGAGCAACTTAATTCGGTCGGCTCCCGCGGCCACGCGGGCGTCTACGCACTTTGCCGGGCTGGCATGGTCTTCGATGGGTTCCCCCATGAATGCGCCATATCTGCCGCGGCGGTAAATGGCCGCGCCGGGGCTGTCAATCAGCGGGGTTTCCGCGAGCTTGTTACGGATTTTTT
Organism: uncultured Phycisphaerales bacterium; assembly: GCA_963773725.1. GTDB lineage: Bacteria > Planctomycetota > Phycisphaerae > Tepidisphaerales > Tepidisphaeraceae > PALSA-1353. Next base: position 456,595 of record CAVZCA010000002.1, on the reverse strand, counting down.
TGCGTTCCGCAGATAGGGACAGTCCCACGCCATGCCGGTCGCCCGCATCGCGGATGGCTCCGATGCCGCACTGCATTATTTTTGGCCAACGGGCGCGGGCTCGCGTTAGCATCCACCTGGGAGATTTCTTCAAATATAGCTCACGCTCCTGTGAGGCGATTGGAGCCCCGTCGAGAAAAGCGTGCGCGTGGGCTTCGATGAGGCACGGGAGGAGTGTGCAACTTGGAAGGACCGCATCGGGTGTTTCCTGTCCTTCGCTGACATCTTGCCGGGCTGGGGTTTTTTCATCGGACCCAACGAAACGAATCTGGTCCGCTTCAAAAACGATATCCGCGTCCTGAATTGGACGATCGGAAACGCCGTCGATGAGTTGGCCTACGCGCAGCCAAACCGGGCGGCTCCTGGAAAGGAGAGCCAACTGTTCGAGCTTTGCCAGATCGGAATCCGGCGGAGGATTAGACCGTTTCATGATCATTGAAGAGATCGATAATTTTGGCGGCCTGTCGAAAGCCGGCTTCTTCCTGTGTTTCTCCGTCGCCCGGACGGCCGCATTCCAGGGCCTCGGCGACAGACAGACGAATCGGTCGTCGGGATCGAGGAGGCGGAGATTTTTTTCGGGATTCCCCAGGACAAAATCCAGGCCGGCATCCACCGCCAGCGTGAGATACGCGCTTTCGACGCGTTCGCGGATTTCGCGTGGCATGCCGAAGGAGAAATTCGTCAGGCCGACGGAGAGATGGAGGCCTTCCATGCTCGGATTGGCGCGGATTCGGCGCATGGCGTCGAGGCCCATGTTGACGAGGCCGTAGGTGTCGGCGCCCGACGGGAGCCAGGCCGGTGTCGATGATGATCTGATCGCGGGTTCGGGCGGCTTTGGCCTGGAGCATTTCGACTAGTTGATCGGATGCGCCGTAGACATCGTCCGCGGAGAGGCATTGGGCGGAGCCGCCGTCCATGAATTTTTCGGAGGCCATGCCGATGACCATCGTGTCGTAGGCGGCGACCAGTTCCAACATTTCCGGCGAGATTGCGGCGCGACGCGGCGACGGAATTCAGAATCGGCCGGCCGCTTTTCTGAACGATCGTAGATTTCGAGGCATCGGCGGTGGAATTCGATTGATGGATTGTCGAATGAGAGCGGGACGGTGGTGACTTCCTGGATTGCGGGGATCAGATCGGGGAGGAAATCGTACATGTCCTTTGGTGTGACGCGCATGGATTGGGTGCCGTCGATGTTGAGCGTCAGGTAGTCGGCTCCGAGTTCGGTCTGGACCTTGGCCAGTTGCTGATAGCCTGCCAGATCGCGGCTTTTCCATGCGCGGGCTGCGCGCGAAGGAGCTGTTCATGAGTTCGCCGATCAGCTTAAACGGGCGTGAGTCGGCGGCGACGCGAGTTTTTGCAATGGCTTGGTCGCTGACATTCGATGCTTTCTCGCTTTCTCCGATTGCGGCGTGGTCCCGGCCGAGCAACGCATTTGCCCAGCTTGAGGTGCCGCGTAGTGATTCGTCCTGAATGACCGGAGCGTGGGCCAGAAGGCTTTGCTCGCGGCCTTCGTATTTGAGCCGGTCATATGCGCGGCTCCAGATGCATTCATAATCGTGTACTTCACATTTGCCGTCGCGGGTGCCGCCGCAGGGGCCGTTGCGCTGATTTTTGGCGCACTGGGATTCGGGGCACAAAAAGGCGATGTCTGGCAATGAGCAGTCGCCGCAGTCTTTGCAGCGGAACATGGCGGATTTGCTGGCGTGTTCCAAAATTCGCAGTGGCCTAGGGCCCTGCCGGCTATTCGATGATGAGGCGTAAATGCGGCGGCCGAGCTTGTTCAGTGCCGTACCCGGCGTGAAGACGGCGTGGTGGACCATTTTGCTGAAGTGGTATCCGAGCGTGACGTTATGCGTTGGTTGGCGGCGCTTGAGAGAAGCTTCGTAATCGGGATTTAATCGTGACTCGATCGGCCAGGCCGGTCTTGTCGTCGGACGCGAAATAATAGAACTCGTCGGGCAGCGGATACTGGATTTCCCGGGCGAATTGCTTCCAATCTTCGGGAGCGAAAGAGGATTCGAGGTCGAGGATTGCGTTTACATCGTCGATTGTGTGAACCCCGCCGAGATAGCCGCCGGCGAAACCGAGGCCGCGGAAGATTGCCAATTGTTTGGCGGCTAGTTCACGGAAGAACGCCGAGCCGCGATCCTGGCCAGTGGAACGCTGCTGGCATTCGTCGAAGAGTCGATCGCTGATGACGACGCCGGGGATTGTCTGGCCGCGGAAGAACTTTGCTACGGCGGCGGTGAGGAGAAAAACGTTGCCGATGAGAGGGATATCGCCAATGTGCTGGCGGCGCATGAAGCAGAGCATCTCGTGGCTCTTTCGGGCATCGTAGCCGATCTGGGCGATGATGAATTTGGCGCCGCATTCGATTTTCTTTTCGAGTTTTAGAAGCTGGGGGATGACTTCGTTTTCGTGGCGTTTGAAATTGGTAGCGACGGCGCCGGTGAAAAAGTTGGTGGCCTGAATGGTTTGCGGCTGGCCATTCTGACCGAGCTTGGGCCGGGAGAGGCCGCGATTCATTTCGCCGAGCATGGTCAGGAGGCCGACGGAATCGATGTCGAAGACGGGCTTGCCGCGTCCGTGATAGCCGGCGGCGGGATAATCGCCGCTGAGGGCGAGAATATTGTGAAACCCTTCGCTGGCGAGTTCCCAGGCTGCACTTTCGAGTCCGTTGCGGTTAAAGTCCTTGCAGGAGAGATGGATCAAGACTTCCTTGCCGGCGTAGAGGATGGGCTTGCCGAGTGCGAGCGGACTGAGTTGGGGATTGCCGCCGGCGTTGTCAGTGATGGAGACCCAATCTACCCGGTCGGAGTGGACCAATTCACTGGCGAAGGAACGGGTGTGGATGGCTTGGCGTTCTTCCATCGTGCCGCGCGTGGTGACGAGTTCCAGGCCGAGCAGGAATCGGGTGCGATCGGTGAGTTTTTCACGCAAGGTGTACATGAAATGCCTTGCCGGACAATGCCGGTCCCGGGGATTCGACCCGGACGGTCCAAATGATTATAATGCTATTCTATAGTAACCGTTTACTTTGGTCAAAAATGCTTAATATTGGCCTTTTTGCCTAACAAAAGGAACCGACATGCTTCCGGAACAATGGGACACCTTCAAACGGGCGGCCCGACTGGAAAAATTGGACAAGATTCCGATGGCGATGATCGTGGATAGCCCGTGGATTCCCGGCTATCTCGGCATCAAGCACATGGATTATTACCTCGATCCGGAGCTGTGGTTCCAGTCGAACCTGAAGATCATGCGGGAATTTCCGGATATCATTTTTGTGCCGTCCTGGTGGATGGAATATGGCATGGCGGCGGAGCCGTCGGTGCTGGGGGCGAAAATCAAATTCTGGGAGGACAATACGCCGAGCGAATATCACACGCTGTACCAGCTGGAGGACATCGATCAATTTCCGGAATATGAAGTGGAGGCGGATGCGTTCGCGGCGATGACGCTGCATCGGATCAAGATGCACCGGCAGCGGATTCTGGATCATGGGTATATTTTGCCGTTGGTCACGTCGCGCGGGCCGCTGTGTACGGCGGGATTTGTGCGCAGCACGACGAATTTGATGATTGAGCTGGTGGAGAATCCGGAGGGATGTCACAAGCTGATCGATCTTTGCACGCGGGTGATCATTGACTGGCTCAAGGCGCAGCACAAGGCGATGGGCGATACGGTGGAGGGAATTTTTATTCTGGATGACATCGTGGGGTTTGTGAATGAAGAGCATTACATGGAATTTGCGCATCCGTATTTGAAGCGGATCTGCGATGCGTTTCCGAAGGATTGGGTGAAGCTGTATCACAACGACGCGGAAGTGGATGCGTGTCTGGATCATCTGCCGGACTGCGGGTTCAATGTGCTGAACTGGGGAAAGCAGAAGGATATTCGCGAAGTGAAGGAGCGGGTGGGCAACCGGATGTGTTTGATGGGGAATGTGAATCCGCTGGAAATCGCGGTGCGCGGCACGCCGGAGGAAGTGAAGGAGGCGACGCTGGATGTTCTGGAAGGAGGCGGCGACCGAGGGATGATTTTATCGGTCGGCGGCGGCACCAGCCCCGGGATGCCGCGGGAAAATATGCTGGCGATGCTGGAGGCGCTGGAGGAATTACAATGCGAAACATATGGTCATCCGCGGGGAATGCACGATGATTGATTATGCTCTGATGAATCAGTGCCTTTACGAAGGCAAGGCCAAGGAAGTCGAGCAGATGACCAAGGATGCGCTGGCCGAGGGGCGGAGCGTGCAGGAAGTTTTGACCGAGGGCTGATCGCGGGGATGAGCGTGGTGGGCGAGGATTTTAAGCATAATATTCTTTATGTGCCGGAGGTTCTGATCGCGGCGCGGGCGATGAAGGCGGGGATGGCGGTGCTTAAGCCGCTGCTGACGCCAAGGGGCGGGGTCTGAATCGCGCCGGGGTGCTGCTGATGGGGACGGTGCGCGGCGATCTGCATGACATTGGGAAGAATCTGGTTTGCATGATGGCCGAGGGGGCGGGATTTGAGGTGCATGACATTGGCGTGGACCAGAGCGTTGAAAAATTCATGGCGGCGGCGGACAGGTGCATCCGACGATCATTGGCATGAGCGCGCTGCTGACGACGACGATGACGTACATGAAGACGGTGATCGATGGATTCAAGGCGGCGGGGCGGAGGAGATCAAGATTGGCGATTGGCGGCGCGCCGATCAGCCAGATGTTTGCGGATGAAATCGGCGCGGATGGGTATGGGCAGAATGCGTCCAGCGGCGGTGGATTTGTTTTTGCAACTCGCGAAGAAGAATTGATTCTCATGGCGACATACAAAATTCTTTACTGGCAGGACATTCCTTCGCAGATCAAGGTGGAGGATGCGCAGGATGAGATTAGCGTGGAGATGCCGCCGGAGTTTATGGAGCGGATCGACAAGGTGGCGCATCAGAAGGGGTTGCAGAACGCCGATGATTATCTGGCTCAATGGCAATGGAGCGAGGAAGAGGAGCGTGACGGCACAGCCCAGGAGGTGGCCGAGGCCGTGAAAGCGGAACTCGTGGCGAAAGCCGACTGGTAGAGTGTTTAAACAATGGCGGTGGCGCTTACCATCAATGGACGTGCAACAGGGGCCGCGCCGGGGCCGTCTCTGTTTGATTATGCGGAGCAACTTGGGGTTCGTGTTCCGACATCCTGCCAGAAACAGGGGAAATGCAAAGAATGCATGATGGAGATTGTTCTGGGGATGGATTGCCTCTCGGCCCCTACCGCTGCGGAAGAGCATCTTAAGGGGAATTTCCGGCTGTCGTGCCAATGCCGCGTTGTGGCTGATTCTGGGGAAGTTCGCTGTCATACGATGCGGCGCGGGCAGATGCGGATTGAGCGGCAGGCGCTGGGATTGCCGACGAGCGGTCAAAAGATGGAAATTGATCCGGCGGTGACGCGCGATGGGGATCGCATTCTGATTGATGGAGAAGAGATTGAGCGCTCGACGGGGCCGATCCATGGCATCGCGATGGATCTGGGGACGACGACAGTGGTGGTTCGGCTGCTGAATCTGGAGACGGGGGAATTGATTGCGGATGCGTCGTTTGAGAATCCACAGCGGTTTGGCGGATCCGATGTGATGTCGCGCATCTTTTACGATACGAATAATCAGGGGCGGCTGCTGATGCGAACGCTGGCTGGGTATCTGAGCCATGCGATTGAGGAGTTTCCTGTCGATCCGAAAACCATTTATGAAATGGTCGTCGTGGGGAACTCGACGATGCGCGACTTGTTCTTTAAGCAGAATGTTTATTCGATTGGACAGAATCCATATCAGTCGATCACTGAAATTGAGATGAGCGACGGGAAGCGCACGACGACTAGCCTGACGGATACCGGGCGGCGGCTTTTGCTGCCGATCCATGCGAAGGCGCGGGTGTATGGAGTGCCGATCATCAGCGGGCATGTCGGGGCGGATGCGGCGGCGTGCATGCTGGCGGTGAATGTGGCGCATGAGGATCGGCTAGTGGCGGTCATGGATATTGGGACCAATACCGAGCTGATTCTTGGCAATAAGCATCGAATCCTGGCGGCATCTTGTCCCGCGGGCCCTGCATTTGAGGGTGGGGCGATTTCGTGTGGAATGCCGGGATTGGATGGGGCGATTGAGGATGTTGCCATCAATCCTGACGGGACGTTTCGGCTGGGAGTGATTGGGAATATCGCGCCGGAGGGAATTTGCGGATCGGGTCTTGTCGATCTGATGAGCGAATTGATACGGACGGGGCGGATGAATGAGATGGGACGGTTTGAAGATGGGGCGCAGCGCATCACGCTGGACTCGCAGCATGGGATTTATTTTCTTGAGAGTGATGTGAATGAACTGGCCCAGGCGAAAGGGGCGAACGTTGCGGGACTGCAAACGGTTTGCAGCAATTATGGGATCGATTTTGATGAGTTGGATGTGTTTTATCTCGCGGGCGGCTTTGGGCGGCATTTGAAAACGGATGCTTCCCGGCGGATCGGGCTGATTCCAAATATTCCGGATGGGAAAATCGTGCAGGTAGGGAATGCCGCGATAGAAGGGGCGTGCATCGCCCTGCTTTCCAAGGGGAAACGCGCGGAGTTGGAGCAGCTTGTGAAGAAGGTGGAGCATTGCCGGCTGGAGACGCATCCGCGGTTTTTTGATTTTTTTGTCGAGGGATGCCAGTTCAAGCCGCTGGAATCGAACAATCCTGTTGTGGGATGAGGGCAGATGATCGAACTGCTGGATGCATTTCCGGAAGCCAATGTTCAGCCGGCTGAATACAAGCGGCTGCTGGGGTATCCGCCGGATAGCGTGCTGGAGGGGCGGGCGGGAACTGGCTGACTGGGCGCGGCAGTGGTATGCGCAGAATGGGCAGCCTTGGGTTTATGCGCGGCAATCGGAAAGCCTGTCGATCATCAATGGTTCGATTCTGATTGACGGGGTTACCTTCACCAGCCCTCGATTGCAGAAGACGCTTCATGAGGCGGAGGCACACAGCGCGATCCTGGTGGCCGTGAGCGCTGGGCCGGAGGTTGCGGATGAGGCGGCGAAGCTTTGGAAAGAGGAGAAGCCGGACGAATATTTCTTTCTGGAAATATTTGGGTCGGCGGTGGTTGAGCATTTGACGACGATGACGGGGCGCGGCTTTGCGCGTGGGCTGAGAATCGAGAGATGAGCATCTTGCCGCATTACAGTCCGGGTTATCCGGAGTGGGATATTTCCGAGCAGCCGCGATTGTTGGAACTGATGAAGCGGACGGCGACGCAAACGCCCTGCCGGATCGACGTGCTGGAATCGGGGATGCTGCGGCCGAAGAAATCGCTGCTGGCGGTGTTTGGAATGACTCGGCGCACGGAGCGCGTGCGGCGGCTGACCGCGGATTTGATTCCGTGCGAGAGCTGCTCGTTCAATTCGTGTCAGTATCGGCGAGTTCCGTATGGGCGGCCGCCGGAGTTTTCTGATTCGGTTGTTTCATTGCGGACGGTGGAGCGGCCGGTGCAGGCTGCCCCCCGCCGGTGGCGCTGGATGCTGATGCCAAGTATGCTGTGAATCCGAAGGCTTTGAAGCGGTGGGCGGAGGAACGATTGTCATTGACTGACAGCGAAGATGGAGGGGTTAAGGCGCTGTTCCGATATGAAGGGACGACGTGCAGCAATATGGGGCGGGCGATCCGGTTTGATTTTCATGTGACACTGGGGCCGCGGGAGTTGGGTTATCCGATTCGGGATGAGAAGTGCGTGCCGGCGCCTGGGGATGAGGGACATACGTTTATGTGCCGGTATATGGCGAATGCGGAGCATTTGATGGTTGCGATCGACCATGAGAAACCGCTGTTGGGGCAGCCGCTAAACGATGTGCTGAGCTGGCAGCGGCCGGCGACGGGAGCTGGATGTTCGTGCGAGCCGGCGGATCGGAAGCATAAATGGGGGCTGGTTTTTGAGACGATTCATTATGCGCTGGTGCAGCGGGATCTGGCTGGGGACAAACGGCCCGCGAGCGGGCCGGCTAAACAGGTTATTGAGGGTGGATTGGGGCGCTGAAATATTTCTGCGCGAATTTCAGGAAGACGGGCCAATCGGGCATGTCGGTGTGGCCGCCGTTGTGTTCGCGGAAGGCTAATTCTCCTGAATCCAGGGCGACGTCGGGGGCGGGCATTTGTGTTGTGCCCAAATCACCTTTACCCAGCAGGCGATAGACCGGCCCCGCTGCTACGGCGGCGAGGAATTCGCCGTGCGGGTCGGACCATTGATCGGATGTGCCGCCGGTGATGAGAATCGGGCGCGGGGCGACCATTGCGATGAGTTCGTGAGAGTCCACAGGCATGTCGTTCCAGTGGCCGCCGAATTTGAGGAAATTTCCGGCCATCCAGTGGTATTCGCCTTCGCCGGCGACGTTGTCCACGGTTTCGCCCCAGTCGCGACAGGAGAGTTTCGTGCCGCACTGACCTGAACAACTGGAATAGACGATGGCCCAGCGCGGATCTAAAGCGGCTGCGAGCAATGCCTCTTTGCCCCAGCGGGAATGGCCTTCGATGCCAATTCGTTTTGCGTCGATGGATTTGTCGGTTTCAAAATAATCCATCGCGCGGCTGAGGCCCCAGGACCATGCGGCTAGAACACCCCAATCATCCGGTTGGCGCGGTTTGCCGCCTGACATCAGGCCGATGATGCCGCGGGAAAAGCCGGCGCCGTTATCCGCTTGAACGCTGCCGGTATCGACGCTGGCGTATGCCCACCCCATCGCGAGGACCAGGGGCCTAGCGGTTGGAAAGGAGCCGAAGCCGGGGCGCGTGGTGGGAGATGATGCTGCGGGGCGGCGAGGAGGACCGAATCCGCCGCCGAAACCGCCGACGACCACCATCAACGGAACGGGGCCGGTGGCGCTGGCGGGAATGTACAGGGTGATAGGGATTGATGGGGTGATGCTCGGGTTCGCGGAATTGTCGATGTGGCCGACGATCTTTTTCATAATGGCCGTGCCGCTCAGGGCTTTCGGATCGGTGCTGGTGACTTCCCATGTGACCGTCGGCGTGTTGTCCGGGATTTTTCCGTATACCTCGATGGCAAAATCATTCGCGATTTCCGGGCGGCGGAGTTTCCACCAGGTGTCGGCGTCTTTCACGGGTTGTCCGTTTTTCAGAATCAGCGGATCTGGAAGCGGATAGGGATTTGCCTTGGCTTCATCATAGTTGGACCAGTTTCCCCAGCCTGATCTTACATACGTGTTGTGGTTATCGTCGGTGTAGTTGCTGCTGCGGCCGCCTTGGGGGTGGGTGTTAGGCGGGCGGTTGGGGTCGTCCGCCGGCGACGGCAACGTGGCCGGCTCGGAGAGATTCAGTAGCTGCATCATGCGGCGGTGGTCCTGGGTTGCTGTCAGATGATTGGTGGGTGCCGGCAAATCGGGTTGCGTTGTGGGGCTATCGACTGCCTGAGCGAGAGGGGTCATTAATGCGGCGATAGCCAAAAGGGACGCTGAGCGTAGAACCCGGTGTCTCGTTTCCGCCATAGATAATCATAGTAAACGTTTAGCGCCTGACGTTCCAGAGGTTTGTATCGTCATGGCTCGTGGGATATTGTACAATGTCAGGAGCTAAAGAGCCGTGAAAAAACCCCTACTGGAAGCAATCAAACAGCGGCCACTCCTTGGCGATGGAGCCATGGGGACACAGCTTATGTTCGCCGGCCTGGAACAGGGAAACTGCGGCGAGGAATGGAACCTGACGCATCCTGAAAAGGTGCTGGCGATTCAGCGGCGATATGCTGAGGCGGGGTCGGATTGCATTTTGACCAATACGTTTGGCGGCAGCCGGATCATGCTCAATCGGCATGGGAACCGGGACAAGGTTGATGAGATCAATCAGGCCGCGGTGCGGATTGCGCGAGAGGCGTTTGGCGGACGTGAAGGGTATGTCATTGGAGACATGGGGCCGTTTGGCGGGCTCATGGAGCCGTACGGCGATTTCACGGAAGCTGAGGTGCGCGTAGCGTTGAACGAACAGGCGAAGGCGCTGGTTGATGGGGGTGCGGATGCAATCATTATTGAAACGCAGACCGGGCTTGAGGAATTGGGGATAGCGATCAACGCTGCGAAGGAAGCCGGGGCGGCCTGCGTGATCGGGTCGCTGGCGTACGATGTGACGACCGACGGCTCGACATTTCGCACGATGATGGGGATTGATCCCGAACGGGCGGCGGAATTCATGCAGGAAGAGGGGGCGGATATCGTCGCCCTGAACTGCGGGACCGGAATGGATATGGTCTGGGCGCGAAAGGCTGTTGAGCGGTATAAGCAGGCGACGGATTTGCCGGTCATGGTTCAGCCCAACGCGGGCCAGCCGAAGCTGATTAATATGAAGGTGGTTTACGACGAGACGCCGGCGCAAATGGTGAAGGGTGTTGTGCCGCTTTTGGAGGCTGGGGCGAACATTGTGGGCGCATGTTGCGGATCGACGCCGGATCATATCCGGCTGTTCCGAACGGCGATCGACGAATATTTGAAGGTGAAAGCATGAAAACCAAATTGTGCGACATTAATGCGACGGCAACGGAAAAACTTCCTCCTAAAACGGAAGACAAGTCGGGTATCGGCGTTCATTTTATCGATGCGTATCTAAAGCCAATGAATACGAAGCTGGAGGATGGGACGCCGGTGAAGTGCAAACGGCGCGGGCTGAAGATCACTTTGACCGTCGGCGGCAAAAAGGGCGAAGGGCTGATGCGACGGCTGGATGTGAGCAAAGATCCTGTTGTCATGTTGGATGCAGCCTTGCAGGAAGCGGCGAAGGCGGCGGGGATGGAATTGGCCATCGACGGCGGGGCTATTTTTCTCACGGTTTAGGCCCTCTATCCTTCAACGGTGATTCATTTGCTTGATCCTGAGCTTGTTCAACAGATCAGAGAGATTGTCCGGCGCGATCTGAAGCTTTCAGCCGATGAGCCGATGGCCGAGAACATGCCGTTTTTTGGCGGGAATGTCGATCTGGATTCTTTGGACATGCTATTGCTGCTGACGAGCATCGAGCGGAAGTTTGGGGTGAAGATTCCGAACGAAACTGTCGGGAAGGAAGCGTTCCAAAGTCTGGGATCGTTGGCTGGGTATATCCAGACGCATCGCACTTCGGGCAAATCGTCCTCCGAAATCGACTGGATCGCGCGATTGCCGCATGGGCCGGAATTTCGATTCGTTTCTCGGGTGGATGAAGTTCGTCCGGGAGAGATGGCTCGCGGGGCCTGGATTGTTACGGGTCATGAACCTTTTTTTGCGGGGCATTTTCCTGGATCGCCGATCGTGCCCGGGGTTTTGATCGCGGAAGCGCTGGCACAAATCTCGGGGATCGCCGGGCCGGCGGACAGCGGCGCGGGGAAGATTGCGCATATCGACGTTCGGTTTGAGGAGTCCGCGGTGCCGCCGGTGGAGATCGCGATCAGCTCGAAATTGGTTCGTGTACTTGGGGCGCTACAGATGTGCGAGGTGACGGCGCAGGTTGGGCCGAAGGTTTTGGCGAGAGGATCGATCACGCTGCACCGCGAAAAGAAACCGGCGTGAGACGGCGCCATTCAAATTGGAAAAACCGGATCAGTCCAATGCCGCGGTCACGGGTGCGAAGAGTTGGGCCGCGCGTTTCTGGCTGGGGCGTTTTTATTTCTGGTCGAGGCATGCGCCGTGGATGCTGAGGATTCTGAAGCGGCCGATCGTCTGGATTACGGTGCGGTGTTCGGGGCCGATCAAAAATGGGACGCGGGCAAATGCGCGGCGGATTCTGGGGCCAAATATTTCCCGCGATCAATCCGCTGAGTTTACGAAGAAAGTGACTGCTCGCTTCTACGACTTTGTTGTTGACATGGGCCGGTTTGGGGCCATTTCGGCGACACAGCTTGGGGCTGAAGTTGAATCGGTTCATGGGCATGAGGGATATCTCGCGACTCGCCGGGCGGGCGGCGGCGCGATTATCCTGACGGCGCATATGGGATCGTTCGAGGTGGGGATGGCGGCGCTGCGGGCGTATGAGCCGCATATTCACGTCGTGTTCAAACGGGATGCGATGAATCGGTTTGAGACCATTCGCCGCACGTTTCGGGATGCGCTGGGTGTGCATGAAGCGCCGGTGGATGCGGGGTGGGAGACGTGGGTGGGATTGAAGGACGCGCTTGAGAGCAATCATGTTGTTGTGATGCAGGGGGACCGGGCGATGCCGGGGCAGAAGGCGCAATCGGTGCCTGTCCTTTACGGACATTTGTCGCTGCCGCTGGGGCCGATTGTTTTGGCGCAGATCAGCGGGAGTCCGATTGTTCCTGTGTTTGTGGTGAAGATGCCGTCGGGCCGGAGCCAATTGTTTGTCGAGCCGGCGATTCATGTCGATCCGGATGCGAAGCAGAGGGATGGGGTTCATCCACAATTGCTGGCCTGGGGGAAGGTGCTGGAAAAGTTCATCGCGAAATATCCGGAGCAATGGCTGTTTCTCGATCCCGCATTCGTGGAAGATAAGCCGCAGATATGAATGAACGCTCCAAAATTGTGATCAGCGGGGCCGGGCTGGTGACCGGGCTGGGATTGTCGCGCGAAGAGACGTGGAAGTCGGTTCTGCAGGGACGATGCGCGATGGGGCCGATGAGCGCGATGGAATCGCCGCTTGGGCCGGGAAAGGATGGGGGACAGGCGGCGGATTTGCCGGTGGATTTTGCACGAAGTTGCCGCGAGAGGCGCGGTATCTGAAGTGGGCGATTTCGCAGGCGATTGAGGAGGCGCGCGTGGATGGGGCGCCGCCGTCTGACTCGCGGAGATGTGCTTGTTTGCTCGGGACGACATTGCATGGGATGCGGGCTGGGGGACGGTATTTGCGCAGCGGGGATCTGGGGGAGCTGCGCGAGTTTATCGCGGGGACGACGCTTCAATCGGCTATCGATGAATCGGTGATGCGCGGATGGAACGCGACGACGTGCTCGGCTTGCTCGTCTAGCTTGGGGAGCATCGCGCTGGGAGTCACGCTGCTGCAAAATGGGCAGGCGGATCTGGTGGTTGCCGGCGGGTATGACCCGATCAGCGAATACGTCTGGGCCGGATTCAATAGTTTGAGACTGGTTGCTGAGGGGCCGCTTCGGCCATTCACGAAAAATCGGCAGGGAATGAAACTGGCGGAGGGATATGGGATTGTTGTGCTGGAGCGCGCGGAGGATGCGGCGGTGCGTGGGATCAAGCCGCTGGCGACGATTCTTGGGTGGGGTGAATCGGCGGATTCTCATCACTTGACGCAGCCGCATCCGCAGGGGGATGGGGCGGTGCGGGCGATTCGGATGGCGCTCGGGATGGCCGGATTAGCTCCATCTGATATCGATCTGGTTGCTGCGCATGCAACGGGGACGCCGGATAACGATTCGAGTGAATTTGCGGCGTTGTCTCAGGTTTTCGGGGATCGGCTGGCGGAGACGCCGGTTGTCGCGTTCAAGAGTCATCTGGGGCATACGCTTGGCGGCGCGGGGACGGTGGAATTGATTTTATCGGCGATGGCGATGCGCGATCAGATTGTGCCCACGTGCGCGAATGTGAAAGCGGAGGATGTGGAATTTGACCGGTTGCGACTGGCGACCGGGGAGGCGCGGCCGGGGCGAATCCGCCAGACATTGAATATCTCGCTGGGGTTTGGCGGCGCGAATACGTGCATGATTTTGGGGCGGGTTGAATCGGTTGCGCCGAAGAAGATTGTGGCCAGACGATTGCCTGAGCGGGAGGTTTTGATTTCCGGGATTGGCGTGATTCTGCCGGGAGTTGTTGGGAATGAGGCGTTGCTTGCCCGTCTTGGAAATTCTTCGCCGGCTTGGAATCGGGATACTGGGGGCGTGCCGGATTCGGACATATTGGGATTGCTGAATGCGCGGCGGGTGCGGCGGATGAGCGATTATGTGAAGCTGACGCTGGCGGCGGCGACGCTGGCGTGCCGGGATGCGGGGATCGAGGATTTGCCCGCGTTTGCCGGGGATTGCGCCGCGATTCTGGGGACGATGTATGGGTCGGTGAATTTCAGCGTGGATTATTACCGGCAGATTGTGAAGGAGGGAGTTTTTGCGGCGAATCCGATGCTGTTTGCGGAGTCTGTGCCTAATGCCGGGGCGGCGCAGTTGAGCTTGATGCTGTCGCTGAAGTCGGGGTGTCAGAGCATTATTGGGTCGCGCATGGCCGGGCTGGATGCTTTGGGTATGGCGGCGGCGCGGATACGAAGCGGATCGTGTGACCGGGCTATCGTTGGCGGCGGTGAGGAATATTGCGGTCTGGTGAATGAGGCGCTTCGGCATTGCGGGCTCGGGTCGCCGGAGGGATGTGCGCCGTTTTCCGGCGAGAAGGGTTTCGTTACGGGCGCGGGGGCGGTCATCTTTATTCTGGAGTCGCGTGAGTCGCTTGATGGGCGAGGAGGCCGGGCGCGTGGGCGCGTTGATGCGACATTTGCCTGCTCGGGAGATCGATCGCAGACGATTGAATCACTGGGGTGCGTGCTGAGGGGATTAAAGGATCCGGCGAATGTTCTCAGCTCGGCGTGCGGGACATGGATCGATCGAGCCGAAGCGGCGGCGATTCGGCATTCGGACGGAGTGCGTTTGGTGTCGGCGATCTATGGACACATGGCGGAATCGTTTAGCGTGTCGCCGCTGGTTGGGCTTGGGGCGGTGTTGCTTTCTCGTAAAATGCCGTCGTTGTTGGGTGGAGCGTGGAAAGAAGAGCGTGGAATTCGATCGGCGAGGGGTGATGAGACAATCGACGCCGTGGCGGCGATTTGCACGGATTTCACCGGCGCGGTGAGCGGGGTTCGCGTTAGTATGATTTGAGAATAATCATGTCCTCATTGCTTGCCAGATTGGCGCAACATGCCTTGGATCGGCCGGACGCTGTGGCTTATTGCGTGGGCTTTAGCTCAATCACTTGGGCTGAGTTAGCTGGGGGCGCGGCGGCGGTTGCGGATGTGCTGCGGGGAAAATTGCCGCTTGGGTCGGTCGTGATTCTCTGCTGCGGAAATCAAGTGGAATATCCGGTTGCGTTCCTAGGAATTCTGGCGGCGGGATGTACGGCGTTTCCTATCTCGCCGAGTGCCGCTGATCGGGGAATTGTTGTGCGCGGCGAAGGATTCTTCCGCAGTTGGAATTATTGGTGATGATCGGGCGTTGCGGCTGCTTGGGGTTTCGATGCGGATCGCCCTTCCAGTTATGGCGCTGCCATCCGGTGGAGACGCGACCATTGATCGGGGTATAATGAGCGATCTTTTGCTGCAAAGCTCCGGCACGACAGGCGAGCCGAAAATTCTCAGGCGAAGCGGTGAATCGCTGAACGCGGTTGCGCCGGCGATGGTTGAGGCGATTGGGTTTCGTCCTGATGATCGGGTGCTGATGACGGTTCCACTGACGCACTCTTATGGCTTGGAACATGGGCTGCTTGCTCCGGTGTGGGCGGGAAGCGCGGTCCATCTCAGCGGGCTGATGCAGATTTCGGCTATCTTGCCGGAGTTGCGAAACGCCACGATTCTTCCGGGGGTTCCTTCGACGTTTGAGATGCTGGCGGCTTCGTCGGAGATCGTGGCTGCGCCGAAGATGCGGATGGCTTACTCGGCCGGCGGGCCGTTGCCGCGTTCGGTGTTTGATGCGTTTGGGGCGCGGCTGGGGGTTCGGGTTTGTCAGTTGTATGGGGCATCGGAGATTGGGTCGGTGACTTTTAATGGGCCGGCTGATCCGTTTGATCCTGCCAGCGTGGGACGAGCGATGCGCGGGGTTTCGATTCGCGTGCTTGAGGGAAGCGGAGAGATTGCCATACGCGCAGGATTCGATGTTTAGCGGTTATCTGAATAATACTGCTGAATTGATCGATGGTTATTTTCCAACAGGGGATATTGGTTATGTCGATGACGCGGGGCGGCTTTTTATCACTGGACGTCTCAAGCTGCTCATCGATGTCGGCGGGTTGAAAGTTAATCCTCTGGAAGTGGAATCTGTATTGATGCGACATGCGGCTGTTGAGGATTGTATTGTTGTGCCGCTGCGGCAGAGCGAGACGGTTTTGCGTTTGAAGGCGATTGTTACGCTTCGCGCGGGATCGACTGATCTGCCGATTGATGAACTGCGCGAGCTAGCCCGGCAGCATCTGTCCGCTTACAAAATTCCACGTGTTTTTGAGGTGCGGGATTCGTTGCCACGCTCGGCGGCCGGGAAGGTGCTGCGGCATCTGGTTGAGGCATGAGAGCGTTATTTGCGTAAGGATCGGCCCAGCTTTTTCTCGACTGAATCGACTTTGCTTTCCAGGCGACCTTTATGCCCTTTTCGCCAGTCCATCTTGATCGTGCAGGCGATGCGGTTGCAGTCTTTGGAGAGGTCTTCGTAGCACTTTTGGATGACGGCCATTACTTCGGGCCATTCGCCCTCGACGCAGGTTCCGAGGGGGCCGAGTTTGTAGGGGAGTTTGCTGCGGTCGATGATGTCGAGGCAGCGGGCGACGTAGGGGCTGACGCTTTCGCCTTTGTCCATGGGCCAGATGCTGAATTCGGCTAGGAGCATGTTGGGGGCCTTTCAAAAATATGCTTTAAAATAGCGTCAGGGATGGAATAAATCTCCTGAACGGCATTTGGGCGGCGAGCGGGATCGGCTGGTTTAGAGGATTGGCGATTCAAAGCGGGCCGGGCTTGTTATGATGGCGGGCATGTTGCGGGCAATTCTGGCATTCTTCATGGCGGCGGTGGCGATTCCTTCATTGGCGATTGCGGATGGAGCTGCAACGCAGCCGGTGAAGGTGGCGATTGTTCCATTCGATGTGATCGGCGAAGTCGGGCATGAATGGATGGGACATGCGCTGCAGGAGGGGCTGGCGACTGGATTACAAAAAAGTTCGGGGATCTCGGCGATCATCGTTGCGGGAGTTGTGCCGGTGGATGCGAATGCCGCGATCGCCGAGGGAAAGTCCGTGGATGCGGATGTGGTGATTTTTGGGAGCGTGCAGGTTAACGATCAGACGCTTCGGGTTGGCGGGCGGATGGTTTCGGTTCGGACGGGTGAAACTGTCGGGACGTTGCAGAGCGATGGGGATGATCGGGGACTATTTGAGATTGAAGATTTACTCAGCGAACGGGCGTCGCGAATTTTGACGCCTGTGAAACGGGCGAAAGCGCCGGTAGCGGCGGCACAGGCGACGTTTGAGATTGTTGGGCCGAGCGTCTCCGCTTCGGGCGGGCCGCGGTATTTTGATGGGGATTTGTCTTCGGTGATCACGCCGCCGCAGCGGTTTGGGGATGATGCCGATCGATATTACTACCATTCGGCTTATACGTCGGGTTGCTCTTATTCGTGCGGGTATTGCGGGCCCTACTATCACAGCGCGTGCAGCTATGCGGGGAATGGAATATTGTGCCCGATTGCAGCGCCGACCAGAGGTTGGTAACCGAAGGGGTCGGTAGCCGTCTCTTTCAAATCACACATTGACGCCGAGGCAATGCAATCGGATCATGCCCGGCATGACGCGACAACAACTTGCACAGCGGATTGCCGAGGTTTCTCTTTTACGCGGAGAATTTATTCTGCGCAGCGGGCGGAAGAGCAATTATTATCTGGATAAATATCGGTTTGAGACACAGCCGGATGTTCTGGTGGAGTTGGGGAAATTGTTTGCCGCCAAGGTGACGGCGAAGGTGGACCGGATCGCCGGGGCGGAACTGGGAGCGGTGCCGCTGGCGGCGGCGGCGGCGATGGCATCTGGAAAGCCGTGTGTGTTTGTGCGGAATCAGAAGAAGGATTATGGCACGAGTAAGCAGATTGAAGGGGTGCTGAACGCGGGGGAGACTGTGCTGATTGTGGAGGATGTGCTGACGACCGGCGGGCAGGTATTGGAGGCGGCGAAGACTTTGAAGGATGCGGGGGCGAAGATCGATCGGATCGTGGCAGTCATCGATCGGCTGGAGGGGGCGAGGGAAAATATCGAATCGGCCGGGTATACGTTTGAAGCGCTGTTCACTACCACGGATTTGGGGATCAGCAAATAATCATGAGAGCGGTTTTCATTGTTTTGGCTGTGATTGCCTTTGCCGAAGCCTACGCTCGGGCGGATGTGAAGAAGGATGTTGAGTATGGGAAAGTCGGGGATTTTAGCCTCGAGCTGGATGTGAATGTGCCGGATGGGGTCGGGCCGTTTCCAGTGGCGATTCTGGTGCATGGGGGTGGATGGTCAACCGGGGACAAGGCGGCGTTGTTTCACGTTCCCACCGATGCGCTGACGCGAGCGAATTTCACCTGGTTCAGCATTAATTATCGTCTGGCGCCGAAATATCGCTGGCCGTCCTGCTTTGAGGATATGCAGACGGCGATTCGGTGGGTGAAGGCGCATGCGGGGGAATATAAGGGTGATCCCGGGCGGATCGGGCTGGTGGGGTATTCGGCGGGCGGGCAATTGGTTTGTTTGGCTACGGTGTTGGCTGATGAAAGCACGCGCGTGCAGGCGGTGGTGGGATTGGCGCCTCCTACCGATCTGGAGTTGGACTTGCCGCACGCGGGGGGTTGAGTGCGTCGCTACAGGCGCTGCTCAACAAGCCGCTTGAAGTGGATGATGAGTCGAGGAAGATGCTGCGTTCGATGTCGGCGATCAATTTTGTGACGGGTGGTTTGCCGCCGTTTTTATTGATGCAGGGGGATGCGGATCGGAGTGTGCCATACTCGGGATCTTTGAATTTTATGGCGAAGTTGAAGGAGAACGGGGTGGAGTGTGAACTCATTACGCTAAAAGGCGGGGTGCACAATATTGGGAAATGGAGTGCGGCTGACCCGGCGTTTGAGCAGAAATATGTGGATTGGCTAAGTGCGAAATTGGGTGGTGCGACAACCCGGCCTTGAATTCTCGAACTGTTAAATTTCGGAATCGTCTTCGTTATCTGGAGTTTCCTGCGTGATTCTGCTGAGGGGTTCATCTCCTTCGCCGGGATCGAATACGCCTAGTTCTTCCAGGGCTAACAAAGCGGCTTTCTGTTCGGCCATTTTTTTATTCGGTCCCCAGGCGCTGAGTGAATCGGCGGCCTTCAATTACCACGCAGACCTCGAAACATTTGCTGTGGTCGGGGCCTTTCTCATCCAGCAATTCGTAGATGGGCGGCGCGCCGAGGATTTTTTGGGCGTGCTGTTGCAGGACGGCTTTGAAATTTTGCTGATGGGTGTTGGAGGCGATTGAATCGATCTTGGGGGACATGGTGCGAAGGACGTATTCCTTGACCTTGTCGAAGCCGCCGTCGAGATAAATGGCCGCGACGATCGATTCGTAAACCGCGGCGGCAAGCGAACTGGGCATTGCTTCGCGGCTGCTGATGCCTTTGCCGATGATGAGCAGATCGGTCAGGCCTGTTTCGTTGGAGACTTCGGCGCAGGTTCGGCGCGAGACGACGGCGGATTTGATCTTGGTCAGATCTCCCTCGAGATATTCGGGGAAACGCTTGTAGAGGGCTTCGCAGATAATGAGGTCGAGGATGGCGTCGCCGAGGAACTCCATGCGCTCGTTGCTCTGGAGGCGATGGTCCGCGACGGAGGCGTGCGTGAGGGCCTCTTTCAGCAAGTCGGCGTTCTGAAACGTGTAAGATATGATTTTCTCGGCACGTTCCCGGGCTTCGGTATTCACAAATGCACCGGAAAGACGATAAATGGGAGCGTGAAAGGTGTCAATTGGAAGTGATTGCCCAGCTTGCGATGGCGCGGACTGATACCTAGTATTGACCGCAAAGGGTTGCTTCGCTGATGTGACGTTTACAGGCGATATTTATGCGAAAGTTCGCTGCGCTGAGCTTGGTTGTCTTGCTGTTCGTTGGATCGCGCCTGGGTTTGGCGGATTCGACGGCATCGCTGTTCGATCCGGCGAAATATATGCGCGTGGCGGAGGTCAGGCCGGGGATGAAGGGGTATGGGCTCAGCGTTTTCAGCGGGACGAAGATCGAGCAATTTGACGTTGAAGTCGTCGATGTGGTGAAGAATTTTAATCCGAAATATGACGCGATCCTGGTGAGATGCCCGCAGGATTTTTTGAAGGGTACGGGGCCGATCGCGGGGATGAGCGGGTCGCCGATTTATCTGTATGACGATACCGGGCAGGCACGGATGGTCGGGGCATTTGCGTATGGGTGGCCATTCGCGAAGGAATGCCTGGCTGGGGTGCAGCCGATTGAGTACATGCTTGAATTGCCGGGGAATGAATCGATTGCGCCGGCGGTGGCGAATGGGCCGCAGCATGTTGGGGCGGATGGAGCAACACCGCAGAGCACGCTGACGCCGCGGTGGAGTTTGGATCAGGTACCGCTGGCACCGTGGGGGAGGCCGGCGAATATTCCGAAAATGGAGACGACGGGCCGCAGCATGCTTGGCGGGCGGACGGTGAGCATGCGGCCGCTGGCGACGCCGCTGATGGCTGGAGGAGTGAACGCCCGGACACTGGCGGCCATTGCTCCGCTCTTTGCCGGGACTGGGATGATTCCGATGCAGGTTGGGAGCGGGAACGGGCTGGTGAATGGGCCGGACATGCCGAAGCTGGAGCCGGGATCGGTGCTGGCGGTGCCGCTGCTGACGGGGGACATGGATTTGACGGCGGTTGGGACCTGCACTGAAAAGATCGGGGACCGGATTTTCGGGTTTGGTCATCCGTTCAATGATGAGGGGCCGATCGATTTGCCGGTGGGAGCAGGCTCGATTGCGACGGTAGTGTCGAATCTGGAGACGAGCTTCAAACTGGGTTTTATATCGGAGGTGAGTGGAGCGCTGCTGACGGATCAGACAGTGGGCGTCGCGGGATTGATCGGCCGGACGGCGCCGATGGCGCCGGTGGAATTGCATATCGTGTATGTAGACGGATCGGTGGACCAGACGTATCACTTTTCGGCGGCGTTGCATCCGAAGCTGACGCCGGCGATCGTGGGATCGGCCGTAACGATGGTGCTGACGGGTGAGAAGAATTTGCCGCAGTATCATACGGTGGATTACGACATCACGGCGGATTTCAATAACGGGCAGAGCGTGCATGTGGTCAACAGCAGCGTGAATGGGGATGGGAGCGAGATTGTCGGTGATATTTCGCTGCCGCTGATGGCGGCTGTGGATAATCCGTTTGAGCGGGTATCGCTGGCGAAATTGTCGGGGACGATTCGGGTTTCCAACGCGGCGCGGTCGGCGGATATTCTTTCGGTAATGGTGCCGCGGACGGAGTATCAGCCGGGTGAAACGGTGAAGGCGTATATTTCTTATCTGCCGTTCCATGCGGCCGAGGCGATTTTGCCGGTGGAACTGGATCTTCCGCGTGATTTGCCGGATGGGGATTATCAGTTCATCGTTTCGGACTGGACGCGCTATCTGACTGACGAGCGTGCGGCGAATCCGGGGCAATTCACGGCGACGAAAATCGGGGAACTGTTCAGCGTCATTAAAGATGTGATGCGAATTCGGCATGATTCGATCTATATGCGGCTCGTGCGGCAAGCGGATGGAGTGACCGTCGGCCACACGGCGATGCCAAGACTGCCGTCGAGCCAGCGGCAGGTGATGCTCGATTCCGGGCGGAGCGATATTACGCCGTTTGTGACATCGACGGTGAAGATCGTGCCGGCTGGATTCGTGATGAGCGGGTCGGCGGACTTCACGATCAGCGTTGCCCGGCATCGCAAGGTGGAAGTGCCGCCGAAGACGGAGGCTGAGCCGACCGGGTCTAAGGCTGAAGTGAATGTGAAGCAAATAGTTCCGGGTAAATAGATGGGAATGTGTATGATTCGATTTTTGCGGAATTTGGGCGCGGTAATCGTTGCAGCGGTTTTAGTTTTCTCGCTTTCGGCGCGGGGTCACTACCTCGCATTGGGTGCAATCAAATGAGGCGGATTTTCAGGGTGGGACCCTGCATGATGTGGTCGTGACCAACCTTGGGGATGTGAAGCTTTCGCGGGCGATCAAGACGATTCAGGAGCAGGACCCGAATGTGACGACCGTCAATGCGCTGGCCGAGGGGCCGGATGGGACGGTTTATGCCGGAACGGGTCCGAAGGGGATTTTGCTGGCGGTGAAGGGTGATAAGGTCAGCACCGTCGCGACGATCGATAATGCGGTGAATATTTTATCCCTTATGGTGGATGCGAAGGGATCGATCCTGATCGGGACAGGCGGAGACAAGGGGCGGGTGCTGGAGATCGACAAGATTGGGGATAAGCCGAAGGAATTGTTTTCGGATGGTGATGTGCAATATGTCTGGGCGCTGCAGGAGACGCCGGAGGGGAATATTTACGCGGCGACCGGCCCGAACGGCGAGGTGTTTCAGATCAAGCCGGATGGGACGCATGAGCAGTTGTATAAAAGCAGCGAGGACAACATCACCAGTATGATCAGCGATGGTAAGGATTTGCTGTATCTGGGGACTGATCCGAACGGCATGGTGATTCGGCTGAACCGCAAGACGAAAGAGCCGTTTATTGTTTACAACGCGAATGAGTCTGAGATCACCGCGCTGGCGATGGACGATGCGGGGAATTTGTACGCGGCGACGGGTGAAGTGAGCGATCGGCAGACGCAGCAGGCCGCGCCGGCGGATCAGAAAAAGTCGGGCCGGCCTGAGGAGCAGAATCCCCCGCCGCAGATTCCGAAGACTCCAAACCCTGGGCCGCTTAAGCCGGGGGATCAGCCGTCATCGATGCGCGACCCGATGGCGGGGTTGCCGAAGATGATGGATGTGATGACGTCCAAAACGGATGATCCCGGTGCAGGTGGAGATAGTCCCGGCGGGGATAGTCCGGGTGGAGATCAGCCGAGTCCTGGGCAAAGCCCGCTCACGCCGGCGACGCCGCTGAATCATCAGCCGGCTTCACCAGGCGGATCGCCCGCCGCGTCGGACCAGCAGGCTCCCGAGGGAAATGCGATTTACAAGATCGATCCCGAGGGGTTCGTCACGGAAATATTCCGGGAAAACTCGGTGATTTACAGCATGATCCATCAGGGGGATTCGCTGCTGGTGGGGACGGGCGATGAAGGGAATATTTACCAGGTTAATCCCGCGTCGGAAGAGACAGTCGTTTTGGCCAAGGTGGATGCGAAGCAGGTGATGTGCCTTCTTCCGGCGAAGGATGGACGGATCATCATGGGGCTGGCGAATACCGGGGGAATCTCGGCGATGACGGGTGGATACGCGTCGTCGGGGACGTATCTCAGTCCAGTGCTGGATGCGACACAGACGAGCCGGTTTGGCAATATGCAGTTGCATGGGCATTTGCCGGCGGGAACGCAATTGAATGTTTCCACGCGAAGCGGAAATGTGAAGGATGCGGATTCGCCGGGCTGGTCCAAATGGACGGAGGACTCGCAGGCGATTGAATATATGAAGATTGCGTCGCCGTCGGCGAGGTTTCTTCAATATCGGCTGACGTTTACTACGCATGATCCGCTCAAGACGGCGCTGGTGGATCACGTGGACGTGGCGTATCAGATTCCAAACCTGGCGCCGGTGGTCAAGTCGATCAAGATCGGGACTGACAGCGGACAAACCGAGGCAAGTCAAACAGAATCTTCAAGCAGCGCCGCTACTCCGGCGGCGGCTGGGCACACTGACAGCGCCAAGGCGGCGGGCGGAACCGGCGTGCAGAGCATTACATGGGATAGTTCCGATCCCAACAGCGACACCTTGTTGTACACGCTTTATTTTCGACTCGATCAGGATGGGCCGTGGATTCTGCTCAAGGATAAGTTGAAGGAATCCAGCTATGAATGGGACACGCGCACCGTGGCGGATGGACAATATCAGGTGAAAGTGGTGGCATCGGATGCGATGTCCAATCCGCCGGGGGATGCGAAGACCGCCAGCCGGGTAAGTGATTATTTCATCGTCGATAACACCCCCCCACTATCAGCGATCTGCAATGCAAGGTCGAAGGCGACGTAGTGGAAATTTCTCTGGTGGCGACGGATAAGACCAGCACTGTTGGGAACGTGGAATATGTGGTCGATTCGGGAGATGAATGGCAATCGGTGCTGCCGGTGGGTGGGATTTTCGATAGTCCGACCGAAACGGTGAAATTTTCGCTCAAAGGGTTGACGGTTGGGGGACATCAGGCGACCATCCGGGCGACGGACAGCCGCGGTAATCTGGCGCTGCAGACCGTTGTGTTCAAGATTGAATCAGCGTCGGCCCGCGGGCAATAAGAGAGCCTCGGACGATCATTACAGGAATTCGCGATGCATTATCCGCACAAGATCAGCAAGGTGAAACGAGCCCGCAAGGTTGGATTCCGAGCCCGGATGAAGACCGCTAAGGGCCGGCAGATGATCAACCGCAAGCGCCGGGCTGGGCGACGCGTGCAGGTTGTTTAATCAAAGAGATTGAAACCGCCAAGACGCCGAGAGCGCCAAGAAAACAATTTTCTTCTTGTGCTCTTCGTGTCTTAGTGGTTCAATTTGCCTTTCGTCTTAGAACGTCCAGCCTACGCCCAGAATATATTTGGCATTGGTTCGATGGCTCATCGGGGCTGGGTGGGAATCGTAATCTACTTCCGCCTTCAGTTCCGAGAACATTGTTTTGGTGATGGCCAGATGCACGCCGTTGGTGGTCAGGACCAGATAATTATTGACGTTCTGGACCGAGGGGAAATACGTGGCTTCGCTGAAGAGCTTGATCCGGGAATCGCAAAACGACTTGTCAACGTGGTAGGCAATGCGGGCGGAGATGTTTTCGTTTGGGGAGGAGAGATTGCTGTAATCCTCGTAGACCCAGGACACACCGCCGGAGAAATTTAGGTTGAAATCAGGCTGCTCGAAGACTTGATATCCGACGCCGACGCCGGGCGTGAGGCGGAGATTGAGGTTCTGGATGCGATCTTTCTCGACGCGGGTGTTGCCATAGCCGAAGAATTGTTTGGTGAAGAAATAGTCGTATTCGCCGCGAGCGTACCAGTTGTCGGCGGTGGTTGATTTGATGCCGTTGACCTTTTGCTCGCCAAACAGATAAGCCGCGCCGGCGTCGATGCGATCGAAATCGCTGCGGTAGCTGCAGAGCGATGCTGGCTCCGAACTGCTCGGAGGTGGTGTCACCCTGAAGGTAAAGCCCGTTGACGACAATTGAGCCAGTCCAGACGACCGGGGGCGGGTTGATCTTGCCGACTTTGGAGATGAAGAAGGTTTGCTGGGGCAGAACGGTGCCGGGCGCGGTGGTGAATTGACCAGCCGGGCCTTCGGCCATCCGCTGATTTACAACTGTCCCGTCATTGAACTGAATGGTGATCGGTTCATCGGATGAAAGGGTCTTTACGTCCTTGAGATCGACGGTGATCTTGCCGGCGATGGGCGAGTCGATGATCAGCTTTCCACCGTCGGAGGAATCGATCTTGCCGGTGATCTGATCTCCGTTGTTCAGGATGACCTGGTCCGCGGCGGCCGTGGCGGTGGCGAGAAACAGGGCCAGCACGGCGGCGGATCGGCGCAAAGGAAGCCAGTCGATAGGATGGGTCATCATGGAGCGCTCCTTGTGGTTGGCGAGGGAATACGGGATTTTACCGAGCTGAATAATAAAGGGAAATAAATGGGTCTGGACCCACAATTGGAAACGGGAGTGACGCACCATCGGGCGGGCCGGCTGCGCGAGGCGGAGGAGGTCTATCGTCGGATTATTGCGGAGAAGCCGAATTATGCGGATGCGCTGCATCTCCTTGGGCTCGTTCAGTTTCAGCAGCGGTTGCATGACCCGGCAATTGAACTAATTAGGAAAGCGATAGCGCTGAATCCGACGGCCGCGGATTATTACGACAATCTCGGACAGATTTATGCGGCCAGGAATCGGATCGATGACGCGTGGAGAGCTATCGGAAGGCGGCGGAGATAAACCCGCGGCATCCGAAGGCGCATTTTAATCTGGCGAACATGCTTTATCTCAAGGAGCGTCTCGCGGAGGCGGCTGCCGAATATCGACTGGCGGCGGAGATCACGCCGGGCATGACCGAGACGCATCAGAATCTTGGAATAACCCTTCAACGACTTGGGCGGCTGGACGAGGCGGAAGCGAGCGCGCGACAGGCCATCGCGGTGGATCCGAAATCCGCGGAGTCGCACAACACGCTGGGAATCGTGATGTCGAGCAAGATGCGGATTGATGCCGCGATTGCGGCGTATCAGCAATCGCTGGCAATCAATCCGGATTTTGCGCCAGCGATGTCTAACCTTGGCGGGGCATTGCGAATCATCGGGCGGCACAAGGAAGCGATCGACCTGCTGCGTAGATCCCTGAAGTTGCTTCCGGACAGTCCGGAATCGCTGAACAACCTGGGGATTGCGCTGAAGCACGTGGGGCAACTGGATGAATCGATCAAGGTGCTTGAGCGCTGCGTCGCGCTGCTGGCCGACGATGCGAGATGCGCTGAACAATCTCGCTAACGCGCACAAGGATTGCGGAAATATTTCGGAAGCGATCTCGTATTACGGGCGAGCGCTGGTGGTGGGGCCGGCTGATCCGCGCATTCACAGCAACATGATCTACACGCTGCAATTTCATCCGGGATACGACGATGAATCGTTGTATCGCGAACAGCGGCGGTGGAATGATGTGTTTGCGCTGCCGCTGCGATCGTCGATCCGATCGCATGAAAACGATCGGTCGCCTGAGCGGCGATTGCGCGTGGGGTATGTGTCGTCTTATTTTTATTCGCAGGCGGAATCATTTTTCGTTGTGCCGCTCTTGCAGAAACATGATTCCGCACAATTCGAGATTCATTGCTATGCCAGCGTGGTCACGCAGGACCGGGAGACGGAGCGGCACAAGGCTGCGCCGGTGATCTGGCATGATGTGGTGCGCAGGACGGATGCTGAGCTGGCAGAGCAG
Organism: uncultured Phycisphaerales bacterium; assembly: GCA_963773725.1. Lineage (GTDB taxonomy): Bacteria > Planctomycetota > Phycisphaerae > Tepidisphaerales > Tepidisphaeraceae > PALSA-1353. Next base: position 429,737 of record CAVZCA010000002.1, on the reverse strand, counting down.
ATTCGGCGTGACCGGATCGATGTGCTGGTGGATCTGGGGATGCACATGGCGCATAACCGCCTCGTGATGTTTGCCCAGAAGCCCGCTCCGGTGCAGGTGACCTGGCTGGCGTATCCCGGCGGGACGGGGCTGGATGCGATGGATTATCGCATTACCGATGGGTATATGGACCCGCCGGAAAAGCCGGCGACCTACTATCGCGAGGAATCGATTCGCCTGGCGGATTGCTGGTGCTGTTATGATTCGCTGTGTGATATTCCGCCGGCTGCGAAACGGGATTCGGGGCCGGTGCGGTTTGGATCGCTTAATAATCCGTGCAAAAACAATGAGCCTCTGGTGCGGTTGTGGGGACGGGTGATGGAGACATCGCCCGGATCGACGATTTTGATTCTTGCGTCGGGTGAGTGGCATCGAAATAAGCTTCGGGGGATGTTTCAGAGAGCGGGGATTTCGCCGCAGCGTGTGGAGTTTGTGGACCGGGTATCGCGGCTCGATTTTCTGCGACTTCATGATTCGATTGACGTTTGCCTGGATACGCTGCCGTACAATGGGATTACGACGACGTGCGATGCGCTCTGGATGGGTGTGCCGGTGGTGACGCTGCCGAGAAAGACGGCTTCGGGGCGAGCGGGATTGAGCATTCTAACGACGCTCGGGCTTACGGAGTTGATCGCGGGAAGCGAGGATGAATTCGTACGGATTGCAGGGGAACTGGCGCGGGATCGATCGCGATTGGGGGAGTTGCGTTCGATGCTGCGGGAGAAGATGAGACAGTCGCCGCTGATGGACGCTGCTAGTTTTGCGCGGAAAATGGAGGCGGCCTATCGAGATGCGTGGCGGCGTTGGTGTACGCGATGAATTCCGACAGTTGATTTTATGGATCGATCCGAGCTTCAACAATTGCTCGAAGAAGGGCTCGGCCATCAGGAAGCTGGACGGCTTGAACTCGCGGAAGAAGTTTACCGTGAAATTCTGGCGCGGGATGGGAATCAGGCGGGGGTACTGAACAACCTGGCGAATGTGCTGAAGGATTCCGGACGGATCAAGGAGGCGGTGGATTGCTGCCGGAAAGCCGTCGCGATGGAGCCGGGAAATGCCGCGATCCATAGCAGCCTTTGCTACAAGCTGCATTTTCATCCTGAATATGATCGGGCGGGTCTGTTCAAAGAGCTGCGCGAGTGGGATCGGCGGCATGGCGGCAAGCCGGCGGCGGTGAAATATGAAAATGATCGCTCGCCGGATCGGCGGCTTCGGATTGGGTATGTCTCGCCGGATTTTTACGGGCATGCGGAGTGTTTTTTCGTGCTGCCGCTGCTGGAGGGGCATGACCGCCGCGCGATGGAGGTGCATTGCTATGCCAGCGTCCGGCGGCCGGATAAGGCGACGGAGCTTTTGAAGAGTTGTGCCCATATCTGGCATGACGTGCATGATCTGTCGGACGATGAGCTTGCGAAAAAGATTCGGGGGGATCGGATCGACATCCTGGTCGATCTGACGATGCATATGGCGTTCAATCGATTGCCGATGTTTGCACAAAAGCCCGCGCCGGTGCAGGTGACCTGGCTGGCGTATCCGGGCGGGACGGGGCTATCGGCGATTGATTATCGGTTGACTGATAACTGGATGGACCCAACGGGCGAGGCGGATGAGTTTTATGCGGAGCAATCGGTGCGATTGCCGGATTGCTGGTGCTGCTATCATCCGCTGGGGGGTGTGCCGCCAGCAGCGGCGCGCGAGCGCGAAGCGGTGACGTTTGGATCACTGAATAATCCGTGCAAGCTGAACGATTCGACGCTGCGGCTTTGGGCCAAAGTTTTGACGAGTGTGCGCGATTCGCGGCTCTTCCTGCTCGTGGAATCGGAACGGCAGCGGCAGCAGATTGGCCAGATGATGGCGCGGGTAGGGGTTGATCGACGCGGATCGAGTTCACGAGGCATCGGCGACGAGGGGAATATTTGCGGCTGTATGATGCGATCGATATTTGTCTCGATCCCCAGCCTTATAATGGGATTACGACGACGTGCGATGCGCTTTGGATGGGAGTGCCGGTGGTCACAGGCGTAGGAAAGACCGCTGCCGGGCGGGCGGGACTCAGCATATTGTCGAATCTGCAAATGCCGCAATGGGTGGCTGAGGATGATGAGCGGTTTGTCAGCATCGCGGCGGAGTTGGCGGAGGATTTCAGCGGGCGAAGTGAATGGCGAACGACCTTGCGAGACAAGATGCGGCGCTCGCCGCTCATGGATGGGAAGAGATTTGCGAGAAATGTTGAGGCTGCATACCGCTGGATGTGGAGCAAAATCTGAATGAGCCGTGTTTTGGAACCGGTTTGACGGGGCCATCGGCTGGGGTTACATTTTGCGGCCCTCCGCCGGTCTGGAGGATATCATTTTCTGTATTAAAAAGGATGATTCATGCGAGCAAGTGAAATTCGCCGAGGTCAGGCAGTCATTATCGATGGGAAGCTTTTTGTGGTGACGAATGCGGACCACAACACGCCGGGCAATCTTCGGGCCAAGGTGCAATTCAAGATGCGCGACGTTTCGAAGGGGACGATTCAGGACAAGCGCGTCGGGGCGACGGACGATATCGAGACGACTACGCTCGACAGCCGGCAGGTGGAGTATCTCTACAGCGACAATGACGGGCATGTCGTGATGGATCTGGAGACCTACGATCAGACGACGATTCCGAAAGAAGTTCTTGGGGATGATATTTTGTATCTGAAACCGAACACGCAGATGGTGACGATGTTCCACGACGGGAAGGTTGTTTCTTACACGTTGCCGGCAGCAGTGGATTTAGAAGTGGTGGATACGCCGCCGGTGATCAAGGGAGCGACGGCGACGAATCAACTGAAGGATGCGAAGCTGGAGACGGGGCTGACGACGCGCGTGCCGGGATTTATTGTGATCGGGGAGAAGATCAAGATCAGCACAGATTCGGGGCAATATCTTAGCCGGTCGTGAGTGGAACGGTTGCGGATGGAATTAGTGCTTCTGGCGTGACGCCGAGTTCATCGTGTGTGAATGGCCTACCGCATTCTGAGCAGATTTGTCTTGGGGAGCCGATCAGACAATAGCCGCATTGGGGGCAATAGGGTCCGGGTTTGACGGGCTCGGGCTTCAATTGGAAAAAGAAGAGCATGATGGCGGCGCAAACAAAGGCCGTGAAGCCTAAGAACAGGATCATTTGCGGGGTGTCCTGCTCGGCAAATCCATATTCCCCAAAGTGATGCCAGGTACGTTCGGTGGCAAAGGAATAGAAGCAGGTCGCCCCCGCGATTTCGAGAGACATCCATAACAGGGCTTTATGAAACGGAATCCTGCGCCGCGTCAGGAATACCAGAAGGCAGACCGTTGGCAACAGTACTATAAAGGGGAGCGTTCCCTCCCAGTTGGTATGTATTAGGGAGAGTTGCGATTCAAAGCACGACACCAGAATGCCGGCAACGGCCCCTGCCGTCGAGAACAGGGCAAAACGTACAATACGCGAATGCAAGCGGGGACTGATCCAGCGAATATCTTTTCGGAGTCGCCAGCGTTCTTTGCGCCGATTGCGGAAAAAGACCCATGTTGGCAATGATGGCGCGATAAGAAACAGACTCCACATCGGGATTGTGAGCGTCCTGTTCTGTAAGGTAACCCACGTGATTTGATTTGAAGAGGGATAGCTCCAAGGCATCTTCTGTTTCATATTGTTCCATTTAAAAGAGAAGATTGATTCAAAAAGGCTTTGATTCCCCGGTCCCAAATGGGCATTTGATATTTGGCCCGATTGCCATCCAGAACTCAATCGCCAACTCGGTCGCCATGTTGCCGGCAAGTTAGTCGTGCATGAAATCTCCAAATTATGTTCCAAAGAAAGGCATTCAACGATGGTTTGTGGGTTGAGCCGATAGCTCACATTATCGACATAGAAATAACTTCGAACCCAGAGTCCAGCAATCGCCAAGCTTAGCAATGCCGAGAGCCACATTGGGACCAGGAGGGATCGGGTGGACATTGGGGTATTGTAACGGCGGGATGGCCATGCCAGAGGATTTTGTGGAGAATGGAAATTGGTGAGGGCGAATTACACTTTTGGGCGAGGTGATGGAATGAGTCGGATTGCTCGGATTTGGGTTGCGATGCTGGTCTTAGGTTGCTCGGGTGCGGTGGTTTGTGGTCAGACGATGCCCTCGACACAGCCTTATCATGAATGGTGGCGGGAGCCGTCCGGGGGTGGAAGGCCAAGGCCCAATCCGAATGCGAAGAAGCTGCCGCTGATTAAGGTGCAGGGGAATCACTTCGTCGATCCTGATGGAAAAGTCATTTTGTTTCGTGGGGTTGCGGTGGGCGATCCGGATATGCTCGACCATGAGGGGCATTGGAACAAGGAGCTTTTTGAGCATGTGCAGGAGATGGGGGCGACGATTGTTCGCCTGCCAGTCCATCCGGCCAGCTGGCGTCAGCGTACGGCGACGGAATATCTGCCGCTGCTGGATCAGGCTGTGCAGTGGTGCACGGATTTGCACATGTATGTGATCATCGACTGGCACTCGATCGGAAATCTGGAGATGGAAGTGTTTCAGGCGCCGATGTACGACACGACGCAGCGTGAGACGTATCAATTCTGGCAGACAATGGCGCGGCATTTCAGGGGGAACAACACCGTCGCGTTTTTTGAATTGTTCAATGAGCCGAGCACCGGGCGCGGACAGTTTGGCGTGGCGTCGTGGGGCCAGTGGAAGAAGATGAATGAGGAGATGATCGGCCTGATCCGGGGGTACGACAAAGAGAAGATCGAGCTGGTGGCGGGATTTGACTGGGCGTATGACCTGACGCCGCTGCGCGAGGAGCCGATCGCGGCGGATGGGATTGGATATGTGACGCATGCGTATCCGAACAAACGACAAAAGCCGTGGGAGCAGAAGTGGGAAGAGGATTTTGGTTTCGCGGCGGGCCAGTATCCGATTATCGCAACGGAGATTGGGTTTGGTTTGCCGGCCGGCGGGAAGGTTGGAGATAATGATTATGGGAACCTGATCACGCGGTACCTGGAGAAGAAAGGGATCAGCTGGGTCGCGTGGGTTTATGATCCGGACTGGGGTCCGCAACTTTTGAAATCATGGAATTATGACCTGACCGGGAGCGGGGAGTTTTTCAAGGAAGCGATGCACCGGGATATCGGAAAATAGAAATGATTTTTTAGGGATTTTGGTGTTGGCGCTGACAGGCAATTCAGGCTATGAGTGGTTCTTTAATTCGCTGATCGCGAGCACCGCGGTCTTAGCAAGCTGGCGTCTGCGGCTCAGTGGGTTTTAATCGGCTCACGGGCCGCGGTCGCCTGTTCTCTTTGGTGGTCGTGCTCTTCCTTCAGGGGAACCAGGAACTCTACCAGGTTTCGCAGGACGCGAATCTGCGACATCGTCGCCTCGACGTGAACGATGCTATCGGCGGGATAATGATCGAGGACCGGCCGGGTATCGCGCTCGTACACTTCGAATCGGCGGCGGATGACTTCGTCGCTGGCGTCATCGAAGCGATTTTCCCTCAAAGCCCGGCGGCGAAGGCGCTCGACCATTTTGTTCATATCCGAGCACATGAGGTGGATGACCTTCACCACGTCGATGGTGTCGTCGAGTAGCTCGGCCTGTTTGAGATTTCGCGGGATGCCGTCGAGGACGAGGATTTCGCTGTCGGGATGGAACTGGTTGATCATTTCCATTCCCTTGATGTACTGCTTCCAGAGACGGATGGTGATTTCGTCGGGGACGAGCTTTCCCTTGCCGGCGTATTCCCAGAATATGCGGCCCATTTCGCTTTGCAGATCGAGGGAGCGGAAGATGTCGCCGGTGGCGCTGTGATAGAAGCCGGGGATGGAGCCGATGATTTTGCCCTGGGTGCCTTTGCCGCTGCCGGGGGCGCCGAAGAGTAGGATGGATTTGAATCGCATATTCTATTTCGGGCGAAAGGATACGAACCGGACGCTTCCAGATAAAGGCGCTTTCGGCCAATTCCCGCTGAGGTGAATGTGAAAATGGATTTAGTCCGACGGTTTCGATGCCGAGGTCCTTGACCTTCTTATTCAGCGTGTTGCGGTTGATGCCCAGGAAATCGGCGGCCTTGGTCTTGACGCCGCCGCATTTGGCCAGGGCGCGGTCGATCAGGGCGTGCTCGATCTGGTCGATCACGAGCTGATAAATCTCCCCTTCGCGCAGTTCGTAGTCGACGATGGCCTGATCGGCCAGCCGGCGGGTCAGGGTTTCGATCGATTCGCTGGACTGATTGGTCCGCCGCTGGGCGGCGAACATGCGCACGCTCAGCGGCAGCAGTTCTTCGGTGAAATCCTCGTCGTTGCTGAGCACCACGGCGCGCTCGATGGCGTTTTCCAGTTCGCGCACGTTGCCGGGCCAGGGATAGCGCAGCAGCACGTTGAGCATGTCCCGGCTGATCCGCCGCAGCTTGCGGTCGTTCTGGCGCGTTGTATTTGTCGAGGAAATAATCGATCAGCCGGGGAATGTCCTCGCGGCGATTTCGCAGCGGCGGCAGATAGATGCTGCACGACGTTCAGCCGATAGAACAAATCCTCGCGGAAAGTTGCTCTTGGCGACTTCCTCCTGCAGATCGACGTTGGTGGCGGCGATCACGCGCACATCCACCTTCACCGTCTGCGTATCGCCGACGCGCTCGAATTCGCGCTCCTGCAAGACGCGCAGCAGTTTCACCTGCAGTTGCGGCTCGAGCGTGCCGATCTCGTCGAGGAAAATCGTCCCGCCGTCGGCGGCTTCGAATCGGCCGATCTTGTCGCGGATGGCGCCGGTGAAGGAGCCTTTCACATGGCCGAACAGTTCGCTTTCCAGCAGCGTGCCGGTCAGCGCGCCGCAGTTGACGCGGATGAACGGCTTTGTCTCGCCGCGGGCGAGTTGTAGTGGATCGCCTTGGCGATCATTTCCTTGCCGGTGCCGGTTTCGCCCAGCAGCAGCACGGTCGCCCGGCTGTTGGCGACCTGGCCGACGGTGGCGAAGACTTCGTGCATGGCCGGCGAGTCGCCGATGATGTTTTCGAAGCGATAGCGATCGCGCACCTGGGCGCGAAGCTGGGCGTTTTCCTCCAGCAGCTCTTCCTTCTGCCGCATGACCATGCGATTGATCTGGATCGCCTGGGCGAGAAAGGCGGCGATGATGTCCAGGAACGTCTGGTCGCTGCGGAGCTGATCGTCGCTGACGAATGGCTTGTCGACCGACAGCGCCCCGGCGGTTCGGCCTTCGATCTTGATCGGAACGCAGAGAAACTGATGGCCTTGTCGCTGGTCTCGGCGGTGAAGCGGCCGGTGCGGTTGAGGAAGTCCGGCTCGGCTCGCACATCGGGAATGATCCGGGCCGGCCGGTCGCGACCACATTTCCGGTGATCCCTTCGCCCAGTGCATATTTGCCGCGTTCGATTTCCTCCGGAGTCAGTCCGACTGCCGCTTCTGTGCGCAGTCGGCCCGTGGATTCATCGAGCAAGACCAGCGCCCCGCGCGCATATCTAGCTTGTCGGAAATGATTTGCATCATTTTTCGAAAGGATTCGCGCAGTTCCAGCGTGGAGGAAAGGATGTGCCCGATCTCGGTCAGGATGGATAATTCCTGGTCAGCCGCCGCTGCGGATTGCTTGAACATTAGGCGTTAGACTCGGGTCCATGACTATAATGTACGCACGCAAAATGGATAGTCAAATGTTGGGCAGATTGTGAGTGAGGTTGTTGCCAAATGGGAGGCTACTTAATGAGAAAGGAAAAAATTGAGGAAATTGAGTGAATGGCCGGAACAGCCGATACCGTCAGTAACGTCTGTGCGGAATGCGCCGATTCCAGCGACGTTGAGGTGCGGCTATGTCGCCATTTTGGTTGACGATTCTATTGCTGGATGGCGCTGGTGGGCATGGCGGCCCTGATTTATGTAACTCGGCCGCAGCCGGGCAACCCGGGCCGCCGAGGCGACGCTGGCGGAGCGGACGGCCACAGTTGATCGGCTGCTGGACTTCTCGCAGACCATCCAGGGGGCGGGCAAGCCGGATCAGATCTTCGCGACTCTCACTCATTTCCTTAGAACGGAACTGGGGCTTTCCGGGCTGGCGATCCTGACCAGCGAGGCCGAGTCCGATGCCTGCGATTCAACTGCGGACCTCCTGGCCGGAGGATCTGGTCGAACCCCGGTCCGCTGGTGGAAATGGAGCCAGCCCTTTGCCCGTGCCTGCGGCAGAATCTTCCGCGCGTGTTTCGGCCCGATGGCTCGCCCGTGCGATGCGCGATCGATGCCTGCCTGAATTTCCCGGCGAACCACCCGGCTTACTGCATCCCGTTCAATATCGGCCGCAAGCTGCAGGCGGTCGTGCACATGCTGCTTGCCGCCGGGGCGAGAATGGACGGAGCAGCGACAGCAGTTGGCGCAGACGTACGTCAACAGCGCCCATTCGGTCCTGACGAGCTTGCATCTGCTGGCCGAGGCGGAGAAGCAATCGATGACCGATGGCCTGACGGGCCTGTACAACCGCCGGTCGATGGAGCAACTGCTGCAGCGCGAAGTGGCGCTGTGCGATCGGCACAATCATCCGCTTTCGCTGGTGATGATCGATCTGGATCATTTCAAGCAGATCAACGATACCCACGGCCATGCCGCGGGCGATCACATGCTCAAAGCGTTCGCGGATTGCGTGCGGATCACCCTGCGCAAGACCGATCTGGCGTTTCGGTATGGCGGGGATGAATTTGTGATCGCCCTGCCGCAAACGCCGATGTTTCAGGCGCAGCAGGTGGTGCAGAAGCTTCGGCAGGCATTTTTGTCGGTCGATTTTTCGGATGCAATCACGCATCTGGAGAACCCCCGACACTGAGCATCGGCGTGGCGGAACGGAACAAGGCGGCGAATATCCTGACGCTGACGACGCTGCTGGCGGCGGCGGATCAGGCGTTGTATGCGGCTAAGAATAGCACTCGGAACTGCGTGAAGGTGTTTGAGCCGCCGCAGGCTGCTTAATGCCGTCCCGGGCCGAACGTCGCTCGGGCAGTCGTGGCCGATCTTTCAGTGGCCGCCTTGGGGTCGGACAGAGCATCGGTCAATTGCGTTGCGATATCATCTTTGCTTTTGGGGTCAGCCAGAAATTTGAACTCGTCGGCTTTTGACGTTTGCAGCACGCGGAGCATCAGCATGCCGTGATCGCGGACGTCGGACATCGTCCACCCGCGGGCGTCAACGTATGTGTCGTTCAATCCCAATTGATTTTGGGAATGACGACCAGCTTGGATTGCTGGGCATTCGAGGGGTCTGGCGTACGGACCACGTGAAGAGCCAGCGCGGCCAACCCCCAACCAGCCAAGATCAATAGCACGCTTAGAAATCGGATGATCGATTTCACGGTTGCTCCTTACCAAATTCCAACATGGACAGCGCAGGCACAGGCGACGGCGCGATGCAGGTGGAATCGGTCACTAATTATATTCTCATTCGGCGGAGTCGGAGCAATTTTGTTCGGAAATGGACGGTTTCGCGCCTGTTGTGCGGGCATTACGGGCCGTAACGGCGATGACGGGCACAGATATTATCGGCTTACGAATTGAATGGGGTGGAACGGTTTTCGGTTTCGGCGTCGCCGGTCATATCAAGATCGCCCGCCTCGGCGGATAAGTCGAGATCAATCTCCGCATCGCCGTCATTCTCGGGCTTTTGCAGATCTTCAGGGGAATCCGCCGGTCGGATCGTCGAGTTGGGGCAGATCGGAATCCGAAAGGGCCGAGAATGCGTGATGCTCGGCGGATTCCGCGGAATCATCAGGCATCACACCCGTCGATTCGGCATTGAAGTCGATAGCGTTTGGATGATCCTCGGAAGCTTGTTGCTGCGGAGCTTCTTCCTCTGGAATCGGATCGGCGGCGGGAGCAGTTGCCACGTCGGCTGCGGACGCTTCATCAGGCTGGGACATTGAAAGAACGCCGGTGGGGACGGCCTGATGGTCCTGGTGATTCTCCTGCTGCGGCTCAGCCTGAAGGGAACCTTGCGGCTGCGGAGGCATGCGGAGAAAGCTGCTGTAAAAGCCTACCGCGAACAGCCCCTGCTGCTGCTGGTAGGAGACGTTAATCAGCTCGCAGAATTCTCGCAGCAATGCCTGGCTGGTTGGATCGTTTCGTTCGGCGGCCTGGACGGCCATTTGATGTTTGCGATCACGGAAGCGCATGATCTGGACGAAGCGGCCGGATGTGTCGGCGCTGTTCCAATTCGGCCCCACCTGCTCGAACACTTCAAAATGATCGCAGCCAAGGCGAATCAGGGCCTGGCGGAATCGGCGCAGGATTCGGGCGTGCTCGGCACGCTTGTCACGCGGTACGACGTAACTATTGGTTTGGAGAAGCATCCGCTGGGGTCCCTTGTTGACTAGGCTTACAGCATTGTGCCACAAGGATCGCCCGCATTCAAACATCCAGAAGGGTCGTAGGGGCTCTGTCCGACGCGGTGAAGCGGTACAGGTATCACAGGGAGAATAAAGCCGCTGAGGGGAAAATGGGATGAATGGTTATCGGCCATGGGGAGCTGGTTCGCCGGAGGGAGGGAACCAGGGCAACGTGATGGCTTCAAGCTCGCGGGCGATCACCTGCTCGGCCACGATGCTCTGATCTGCGCCCGGCGCATTGCTTCCAAACCGGTGGAGGTGAAGGAGCAGCGAGCGATGATATGGGCGGATGAATTGACACGGCGAATGTGCGGGATCGCGGCCAGGACCACATCGTCATTGGGAACCATCAGGGCGACCAGAGTCGCTCGCTCGATGCCAGCTTGACGGAGGACTTCGGGATCGGCCGCGCTGCCGGCAATCATGCGGGCTCCGCCGGAGCCGGCTCGCTCGCAGGTTTGAGAATTCAATTCAATCACGACGTATTCGGTTTGGCTGCGGATGAGGATTTCAACGAGGGATCGGCCGGGCAATCCGTAGCCGGCAACGATGACGTAGGGAGTTGGCTGGGATCCTGTTCCTTGCTCCATGGAGGTCATTGATTGTCCAGTCGCGCAGCCGGCGCTGTCAATGCGCAAACAATGCGCGGCGGGTCGTCCGGCGCTTGCAAAGGGCGCACCCCACCGCTAAAACCCTGCCCTAACGGCCAGACGCGTGAAATTCAATTTGATCGACAAGATCGAAGAAGTGTCGGAAAGCCGATTGGTGGCGGTCAAATACGTCAGTCTTGCCGAGGAATATCTGACCGATCATTTCCCGACGTTTCCGGTGCTTCCAGGTGTGCTGATGCTTGAGGCAATGACGCAGGCTGCCGGCTGGCTCTTGCATCGAAGCAGCGGTTTCGCAAAATCAATGGCCGTGCTGAAGGAAGCGAAGAACGTGAAATATGGAACATTCGTCGCGCCGGGAAATGCGCTGCGAGTGGAGGTCGAAACGGTGAAGCTTTCGGAATCTGGCGGCACTTTCAAGGCATCGGGAACTGTCAATGGAAATCCGGCTGTCTCGGCCCGTCTGGAATTGGCTTATTTCAATCTCTCGGCTAGTCAGGGCGAATCGGGTGAAGCAATCGATCGCCGGCTGATCGAACACAATCGCGCGCGATGGGCGATTCTCGCCATATCGATTAGCGGCGCGACGGCCATCTAGGCACATCACAGGGAAGGATGATTGTTATGGGAATGTCCCGAGAAGAGATTTATACGAAGGTGCAGCAGGTGCTGGTGGATGCGCTGGGCGTTGACGCGGAGGAAGTCACCCCCAAAGCGACGCTGCGCGAAGACCTGGGAGCGGAGAGCATCGATTTTCTGGATATCATCTTTCGGCTGGAGAAGGCGTTCACAACCGATCCGGCCAAGCCGTTCAAAATTCCGCGCGGGGAGCTGTTTCCAGATGATCTCGCGGGCGCTGATGAATGATGAACGGTACGTGAAGGATGGGAAGATCACGGCTGAGGGAATCGCGGAGATGAAGCAGCGGATGCCGTTTTCGGATTTTACGGAATTCGATAAGAATCCGTCGATGGAGAGGCGCAGTCGCTGCTGAACGTGGATACGATCGTGAATTATATTCAATCGAAGTTCGGGTACAGAACATTTTTACCGCGGAGATCGCAGAGAGCGCGGAGAATGCGTTGGATCTGGATCGACAAGTTCGTTGAGTTCACATCGAAGACTTCGGCGGTGGCGATGAAGAATGTGTCGCTGGCGGAAGAGCATCTGCATGATCTGTATCCCGACTTTCCGATCATGCCGCATTGCCTGATTATTGAGGGGATGGCCCAGACGTCGGGGATTCTGGTGGGCGAGGCGCGGGATTTCGCTGAGAAAGTGATTCTGGCGAAGATCGGGAAGGCGAAGTTTCATCGGCTGGTGCGGCCGGGGGATACGATTTTTTATTTTGCACGGATCGATCAACTCAATGAAAATGGGGCGTCGATCAGCGGGTGGTGAGATGCGGGGGTGAGGACACGTCGCCGCTGGTGGCGGAGATTGAATTGATGTTCAGCCATATCGACAAGAATATGTCGGGGGTGACGTTTCCGGAGGATAACTTCGTTTTTACGGAACAGTTCAAGGAACTGCTCAAGACCTATCGCGGCGGCGGGAACATTCCGTTATAGAAGCTGATTATGCGGCGAGTGGTCGTCACCGGAATTGGAATCATTTCACCCATCGGCATCGGAAGCCGGGCGCATTGGGATGGCCTGATTGTCGGGCAAGGTGGGGATTCGTCGTATCTCATCGTTCGATCCTGGCGGGATTTCCTGTGCAGATCGGGGGGGAAGTGCCGGCGTTCAAGATCGGCGATTTTGTTCCCAAAGCCTATCGCAAAGCGACCAAAGTCATGGCCCGCGATATCGAGCTGGCGGTTGTGGCGGCGGACGATGCGTTCAAGGATTCGGGGCTGAAATCGCAGGCGTATACGGAGCACGCCCAATTTCGATGGCAAGCGTTTCGGCTGCAATATCGGGGCGGGGCTGATCAATGCGGAACTCAATGAATTGACGGCGGCGATGACCACGGCGCGGGCGGAGTCCGAGCCGAATCAGCTGGATTTGCAGCGATGGGGCCGGGATGGGATGACTCAACTCACGCCGCTGTGGCTGCTGAAATATTTGCCGAACATGCTGGCATGTCATGTGACGATCATTCATGGACTAAAAGGGCCAAGCAACACGATCACGTGTGCGGACGCGAGCAGCCATCTGGCGATTGGCGAAGCGTTTCGGACGATCCAGCGCGGGAAGGCGGATGTGGCGATTTGCGGCGGCGCCGAGAGCAAGGTGAACGCGATGGCGATGCTTCGGCATACGCTGCTTAAGCGGATGAATGAAACACATAACGATCGGCCGAGTGAGGCGGTTCGGCCATTTGATTCGGAGGCTGCCGGCATGGTGCCGGCTGAGGGTGGAGGATTGCTGATTATTGAAGAATATGAACGGGCAAAAACGCGCGGTGCGAAGATTTATGCGGAGTTGGTGGGGTTCGGCGCGAGCCAGGATACTTACAAAATCACTGATCCGGAGCCAAGCGGGCATAGTTACGCAATGGCGATCACCAAGGCGCTGAAGGATGCAAGCGTTTCGGCGGCGGATGTGGGACTGGTCATTCCCAATGGGCTGGGAATCGCGTCGCATGATCGGGTGGAACTGGCGGGACTGAAGCAGGCTCTTGGAACACATCTGCCGGAGACGCCAATGTCGCTGACAAAAGCTCAAACGGGAACGATGGCGGCGGGAAGCGGCGTCGAGGTTGGAACGGCGGTGCTGGCGGTGGCGGAGCAGAAAATCCCGCCGTCGATCAATACGAAAAAGCCGGTTGATGGCATGAAATTGAACTTATCAAGCCAGGTTCGGGATGCGAAGATCGACGTTTGCGTGAGCAGTGTCTACAGTCTTGGCGGGCAGAATGCGGCGCTGGTGTTTCGGAAAGTCTGAACGCGAGCAATAATGAACAATCGTGTCGTCATCACGGGAATGGGCTGGGTCACGCCGATGGGGCATTCCATCGAAAGTGTGTGGAAACGTCTTTTGAATGGGGAGTCGGGAATTTCAAAGACTTCGATTTTCGATGCCGGGTCTTTTCCGACAATCATTTCGGCGGAAGTGAAAGACTACCGGGTAACTGATTTCATCAAGGAGATCGGGCCGCATGGCGGGGCCGGGCGAAATACACATGTTTGCGCTTGGGGCGTGCGCAGGCTTGGAAAGCGGCCAATCTGGATTCCAGCAAGCTCGATCTGGATCGTGTGGGAATTTATCTGGGGAGCGGAGAGGGTTCACTGGATTTTGATGCATACACCGGGGCGGCGTTATCGGGTTGGAGAACGCAGACCAGCGATGTGGACATGGTGAAATGGGCAGAGGTGGCGTTCGAGCGGATGAATGTGGTGCGCGAGTTGGAGCAGGAGCCGAACATGCCGCTGTCGCACTTGGCGCTGATGACGGGCGCGCGCGGTCCGGCGATGAATTGCCTGACAGCATGCGCGGCCAGCACGCAGGCGATTGGCGAAGCGACGGAGATTCTTCGCCGCGGGGACGCGGATGTGATGATTGGCGGCGGTGCGCATAGCATGATTCATCCGTTCGGGGTGACCGGATTCAACCGATTGACCGCCCTTTCGACGGCGAATGAAAATCCGCCGCGGGCCAGCCGGCCGTTTGATGCGCAGCGCGGTGGATTTGTGCTTGGCGAAGGGGCGGGCATGGTGATCCTGGAGACACTGGATCACGCCAAGGCGCGGGGAGCATCGATTTTGGCAGAAGTGGTTGGGTATGGATCGACGGCGGATGCGTTTCGAATCACGGACCAACATCCCGAGGGAGAAGGCGCGATCGCGGCGATGAAAGAAGCGCTGGCCGATGCGGGACTATCGGCTAAGGATATTCAATACGTCAATGCCCATGGAACAGGAACACGTGAGAATGATGGGAATGAGACAGGGGCGATCAAGGCGGTATTTGGGGATATCGCCAAGGCGTGCCCGGTCAGCAGCATCAAGAGCATGATGGGACATCTGATTGCGGCAGCCGGGGCGGTGGAGTTGATCTGCTGCGTACTCGCGATTCGCGACAACATGCTTCCGCCGACGACGAATCTGGATAATTTCGATCCGGAATGTGATCTGGATTACGTGCCGAATCGGGCGCGGAAAGCGCCCGTCGATGTGGTCATGTCTAACAGCTTTGGTTTCGGTGGGCAGAACGATACTTTGATTATTAAGCGGTTTGGGTGAGTGATTTTCGCCGCACTCTTTTCATATAAGATTATTTGTAGATATGCTTTATGTCTATCTACTATTAAATTGATAGGATTTATTGCAATGGGGGAATTTTGCTAGTAAATTGGCAAAATGAATTGGCGAATACCTCTTTTATTCTTGGTGGGGATTGGATTCAGCATCGGAGGGTGCGACAAGAATCCGCCTCCAGTAGGAACGGCGGCGCCACCACTTGGTGCTGTGACCCTTGGGTATTTCGCAAATGTGACGCATGCACAAGCGGTCCTTGGCGTGGCGTCAGGGGAATTTCAGACTGCACTCGGGCCAACACAACTCAAGACCAAAGTGTTTAACGCTGGGCCGGAATTGATTCAGGCCTTAAATGCCGGGGCGGTCGATATTGGATATGTCGGGCCGGGTCCGGTTTTGGCGGCGGATGTGAATAGTGGCGGCCAGGCCGTTCGCGTCATCAGCGGGTCGGCGGCCAATGGTGTTGTGATTGTCGCCTCTAAGGAATCGGGCATTCATTCATTCGCGGATTTGAAAGGGAAGCGAATCGCCACGCCGCAGCTTGGAAATACTCAGGATGTATCCGCGCGGCATTATGTAACGGCGGTGCTCGGGCAGGCGGATTCAAGCAACGTCAAGGAGATTCGCAACAGCCAGCAGAGCGGAATGATGGCGCGGGGCCTGATCGACGCCGCCTGGGTGCCGGAGCCATGGGGAGCGCGGCTGATCAACGAAACCGGCGCGGCGTTAGTAGGCGAAGAGAAGGAATTGTGGCCTAACCATCAGTTTTCCCTGACGGTGATTGTCACGACGCCGAAGTTTCTTGCCGAGCATCCGGATGTCATTGAGAAAATCCTGACCGTGCATCATCAATGGACTCAGAGATTGAGCGCCCATGCGGCGGATTATGCGGATCAACTGAATGATGCGCTGGTCGCTCTGGGAGGCAAAAAACTTCCGAGTGACGTGATTCGTGCGGCACTCGGCCGGACGGAATTCACGGACGATCCGCTTCCCGATACCTTCAAGACGATGGAGCAATGGTCGCACGATTTGGCTTTCATCAAATCCGCGCCGGACCTGACTGGGCTGTTTGAAACGAGTATCATCAGCAAAGTGAGCGGATCGGAATCGGCGAGGCAACCTTGAATAAAGCCAGTTTCATGTCCACCCGCGGATCGCCGCTCGAGGAAGATCCCAGGGCGGGCCGGCTGGAGTTGCAGGGAATCAGCAAGCGATTCGGCAATTCTGAGCTGGCGGCGCTGGAGAACATCACTCTGGATTGCCGGCCCGGAGAATTTGTTGTGGTGGTCGGCCCGAGCGGCTGCGGCAAGAGCACGCTGCTGAATATCGCGGCGGGAATGACCAAGCCGGATCGGGGCGCCGCGGGCTGGATGGAGAGATGATTTCCGCGCCGGGCCCGGACCGGGCGATGGTCTTTCAGGAGCATGGGCTCTTTCCTTGGCTGACCGCGGCGCAGAATGTGGAATTCGGGCTGAAGATGGCGGGCGTGTCCGCATCCGAGCGGGCCGATCGCGTCGCTGCGGCGCTGCGGATGGTGCATTTGTCGGCCAGCGCGGACAAGCTTGTACATGAGCTTTCCGGCGGGATGAAGCAGAGGATCGCCATCGCGCGGGCGCTGGTGATGAATCCGGCGGTGCTGCTGATGGATGAGCCGTTCGCGGCCCTGGACGCGCAAACGCGGACGCTCTTGCACCATCAGCTACAGTCGCTCTGGGTCGAAACGCAGAAGACGATTTTGTTCGTGACGCACTCGGTCGGCGAGGCGGTTCGTCTGGCTGATCGGATTATCGTGCTGCACTCGCATCCAGGTCGAATTCGCAAGGAGATTTGCGTTGACTTACCGCATCCACGAAAATTCGACACTTCGGACATCAGCGAGCTTGCCAAGCTCGTCCGAAAAGAAATTGAAGACGAGGTTAATCGTGTCAATGCCCTTGCGGCTGAAGATTCGTGGCGGCCTGACCAGGACGCTGATCTGGGTGCTTTTACTGACGACATGGGAGGCGGCATATAGGATCATCGGCTGGCGGCCGTTTATTTTTCCCGCGCCAAGCCATGTTCTGGATTCGATGCTGGGGATGCTGGGAATTGAAACGGGGTTTGGGGAGAAATTGCACCGAGGCTGGCCTGAGGCTTTGGAAGCATCGGCCCATCAGCATTCGCTGGCTTCGCGAGTGGTTCACAGCCCGCTGATCAGTGCGAATTTCGTCAGCGCGTGGCGGCTGGTTGTGGGGTTTTCACTCAGCATTATTCTTGGAACGTTGATCGGCGTATTGATGTGGCGATGGACGCCGTTCGACGAATTTTTTCGTCCGGTTTGCCTTGGCTTGCAAACATTGCCGAGCGTTTGCTGGGTTCCGCTTGCTGTCCTTGTGTTCGGATTGAATGAAGTCGGAATCCTGTTCGTGCTGGTGATGGGAAGCGCGTTTGGGATGGCGGTGTCGATGCGGGATGGGCTTCTCGCGGTTCCGCCGCTTTATCGGCGAGCCGGGCTGATGATGGGGGCGCGCGGATGGCGGCTGTATCGATTCGTGCTGCTACCCGCCGGGCTTCCGGCGCTGGCGAGCAGCTTGCGGCAGGGGTTCAGCTTTGCGTGGCGTTCGCTGATGGGGGCGGAACTGATTCTCGTGGCGGACCATCAGGGTTTGGGATTTCTGCTGAAATCGGGGGAAGATAATTCCGAGATTTCACAAGTTGTCGCGGTAATGATTGTGATGGTGGTCATTGGAATGCTTGCGGATCGGCTGGCATTTGCGCGCTGGAAAGACGGGTGCATACGCGGTTTGGGTTGGGGGCTGCCAGTTAATTGAACCGCCCGGAAATCGGGCCTGTAAAACGGGGTACACAGCCGCAAAATAAAATATAATTCCAATCGTGAGTTACGATCTTCAAGTTTGGTCCGTGCGTCCCCTTGGATCCTCGATGTTCGCTGAACTGGAGCGTTGGAACCATCGGAAGGAAGCACAATGGATTTATTCTGGCGCAACCTGGCAAATTGTGATTGGCGAATCTGAAAAGGTCCTGCCGGAAGATATTCCCTCCGAAATCGCAAAACTGCTTCCAGGAATTCGCTGGCTCACCTGCATGAATTTGGAGGGTAAACGAACGAAGGCTTCAACACATCTGCTGCGATCGACAGCAAAGAGTATCGCGAAGGCTATGCATGGGGTTATTCTCGACAATCAGGAAGACACCACAACGACACCATCCGGCGTAAAGCGATTTGTAACTCCGGAAAAATGTGAGACGTTCTCCATACTTCGGTTGTCATGGTGGTTTCTGGGTGGTCCGTTGTTGGACCAAACCGGCCGCGAATCATTTCTTGCGATTTTGGAAAGCCTTCTGCCTGAAGCGATGCCGAGGCGTTACGGCGACTACGAGCCACCTCAATATCTGTATGCTGAAACCGGAAAAGAGCATTTACTTACCTTCCTTGAACCAAATCCTCGACGCTTGAGTTTGGTTTGGTATCCACACCGACCGGTTACCAGCGTCCATTGGGCATTGCCTGACAAGCCTGGGGCAAGCCCAATGGGATTTCGTTCCAATCTCGTGGAAGTTGAAATCGAGGCGGCCGCTCTGACGCAACCCGGATGGGCCGAAAACATGAGCTTTTTTTGGGGAGAAGTCTCGAAAATGGTCCGGCCATTCTACGGAGAAGTGCGAACCTTCGGCGGATATGTGCGTCGAGGAGGCACTATCTTCTCCACCGGTGAATCGCAACGCGGGACGGATTCCAGCGCACGGACTCCTAAAAGCTGGTGGTGGAGAGGTGTCCCGCCACGATTGGGACAAGCCGTGGTTCTCGGCGAAATTTATCAGTCTCTTTGGCCTGAATTCGCTGCCAACTCAAAACTAGACGGTGGATTAGCGTTTGCCTCCACGCCGAATTGGTCAAATTCCACTGGATTATCGATGTCAGTGCCAGATTCACTGGTCATGCCCCCGGAATCAGAGCGTCACAGAGAAAATAGATATGCTGAAGACTGGCCGTTCGGTCCCCCATTTGCACCCGGTAATTCAGCTCTACGCCGCGTCGGCAACGATTTTCAACGTGGGGATTTCGGCAGCGCTTGATTGGTATTCGGGAACGCAGCGCGCTAGTGCCTGCACGATGTCGCGATGCGGGGCGTGGGTTACTTGCGTCAGCGTTTTCAACATTTGCTCAATCTGCTGCGGCGTCGCGCGTGCCAATTGCCAAACGCGGATTTTTTTGTGACTTGTCGGACGAGTTTGTTCATCGGCGCAGGCTAATTCTTCATAGAGTTTTTCGCCGGGCCGAATGCCGGTGAATTCGATTGCGATGTCCTTGCCGGGCTTCATGCCGCGGCGGCGGATCATTTCTTTTGCCAGTGATAGGATCTTGATCGGTTCGCCCATATCGAGGATGAAGATTTCACCCCCCTGCCCGATTGCGCCGGCCTGCATGACAAGCTGACTGGCTTCGGCGATGGTCATGAAATATCGCTTCATGTCGGGATGCGTGACGGTGACGGGCCCCCCCGCTTCGATCTGCTTGCGGAAGATGGGAACGACGCTGCCGCTGGAGCCGATGACGTTCCCGAAACGGACGGCGACGAATCGCGTGGGGCAATCATTGGTGTTGAGGGATTGCACGTAGAGTTCGGCGCATCGTTTGGATGCCCCCATCACGCTGGTCGGGTTCACGGCTTTGTCGGTGCTGACCATGACGAAGGCGGCCGCGCCGCAATCACGTGCTGCATCGGCGACCGTGCGCGAGCCGAAGACGTTGTTCTTGATCGCTTCGCCGGGATTGCATTCCATCATCGGGACGTGTTTGTGAGCGGCGCAGTGGAAGATCACGTGCGGCTGATGGTGCTCGAATATATGGCCAATACGGCGGGCATCGCAGACGTCGGCGATGACCGGAACGATCTCCGCGCCGACCCAGCGATGGCGCAGCTCGCGGTCGATTTCAAAAAGATTGTTTTCGGCCTGATCGAGAAGGATCAGACGGCGCGGGCAGAATTTCATTGCCTGCCGGCAGATTTCCGAGCCGATGCTGCCGCCGGCGCCGGTGACGATCACATTTTTGGCGGCGAGGAATCGTTGAAGTTCGGGTGTATCGAGACTGATCGGCTGACGGCCGAGGAGATCGGCCAGGTCTGGATCATTGTTGGACGGGGAACGGTGCGTGCGGCCGGGCTTGGCCGAGAGGGGAGCGCAGTTTCTTCGATCGCGATTTGGGCATGTCGATACGAATCATTCATCGGCAAAATGAAGGTGAAGCGTTTAGATATTCTCGGACGTTGCCGTACAATCGATGGGATGGTCGGTGGTTGGTGGAAAATGATTCGCTTTTGGCCGCAAATCGGCGTGATTTTTTGCCTTGCCGGGTGCATAGCGCATTCGGGGCCGAAAGACGCTGCGAGTCCTCCGAATAATTCGAAGGTTGCTGTGAATGTTTCGGCACCTCAGGGACCTGCTGCTTCGGATTCTGATCCGAAGGATACGCTGCCCTACCTGGCTTCGGATGAATTGCAGGGGCGCGGGCTTGGTTTACCGGGGCTGGACCGGGCGGCGGAGTTCATCGCGCGGGAATTTGCGGCCGATGGATTGCAGCCGCTGCCGGGGCAAGCGGATTTCTTTCAGTCGTTCGATTACACAACACAGGCGAGTCCGGGGCCGGCAACCGAAATAGCGATTGGCGGGAAGAAATTGAATTTGGACACGGATTATTTGCCGATGCGGTTTTCGGCCGCGGGAAAGTTTTCAGGGACGGCGGTGTTCGTCGGATATGGCGTTAGCGCGCCCGAGGCTGGATACGACGATTACGCTGGCATGGATGTGAAGGGAAAAGTCGTCATCGCGATGCGCTATGAGCCAATGAACGAGAATGGCCAGAGCCGGCTTGCGCCGCGTGATGATGCATCGGGCTGGTCGGAGCATGCGACATTTTCGGCCAAGGCCAAAACCGCGGCAGAACATGGGGCGGCGGCGCTGCTGCTTGTGAATCCGCCTGATTCGGAGCCGGATTTGTTATTGCCATTTTCCGGGGCGTTTGCCGCGCCGGCGACGATTCCCGTTTTACAAATCAAGCAGGCGGTGGCTGACGAACTTTTAAATACAGGCGGAACGCCTGACCGGCAGGAATTGCGGAAAGAAGTTTTGGATTCGCTGAAAACCCATCCCGATGGGCCGCTTGTGAACGAGCAGTGGGTGCCGAATTTGAAAGCGCTGCGGGATCAGATCAACGCATCATTTCGGCCACGGTCGATCTCGCTCTTTTCGCCGATTGTTTCAGGAACGGTGCAGATTGAGTCACTGACGGCTCATGTGAAGAACGTGATGGCAGTTTTGCCGGGCGCTGGGCCGCACGCGGATGAGTTTGTCGTGGTTGGGGCACATTACGATCATCTGGGGCTGGGAACGCTCGGACATATGTTCGGGCCGGCGGGGAGCATTTATCACGGAGCGGACGATAACGCCTCGGGCACGGCGACCGTGCTGGAATTGGCTTCGCGATTTGCGCACGCCCTGCCGCCGGCGCGGTCGATTATTTTTATCTGCTTTACGGCTGAAGAAGAGGGGCTCATCGGATCGGATTATTTTGTGAAGCATTCGCCGGTGCCGTTGGAGAAGATGGTGGCGATGGTGAATCTGGACATGGTTGGCCGCATCCGAGATCAGGCGCTTTACATCGGCGGACAGGGGACAGCCGCGGATTTCGACGCGGTTCTCGGGCATGCGGATATGGATTCGCCGCTTCGGCTTAAGAGCATCGGGCGCGGAGGACTCGGGCCGAGCGATCATATGTCTTTCGCCCGTCGGCATGTGCCGGTGATGTTCTTTTTCAGCGGGATTCATGCGGATTATCACCGCCCCACCGACACGGCGGAGAAGATCAATTATGAGGGGATCGGCGAGGTTGCGGATTTCACGGCGAAGGTAATCGACGGTCTGACCAAAATGCCGCACGATGCATATGTGCTAGAGGCGGATAAAGATTCGATGCACCTGTTTGGGAGTCCGGATTTTAATCCGGGAGGCGGAAAACGGGTAATTTTGGGGGTGATTCCGGATTATGGATCGCAGGATTCGCGCGTGGGAGTGCTGATTTCGGGAACCACGCCGGGCACTCCGGCGGCGGCGGCGGGGATGATTGGCGGCGATTTGCTGGTCCAGTTTGGGAATCAAAAGCTGGAGAATCTGATGGATCTGAGCGAAGCGCTCGCCAAGGGTAAGCCGGGGGAAAAAGTGACGGTGAAAATAATTCGGGGAAATCAGACGCTATTATTCGACGTGACATTAATGGAACGCAAGGGATAGGAAGATATGGCAGAGGAACATTCCATCGGCATCGTGATCGTGGACCATGGCTCGCGGCTGGAGCAGAGCAATCGAATGCTCGAGGAAGCGGCTGCGCAGTTCGCCAGGCGATTTGCATCGAAATATTCGATTGTCGAGCCGGCTCATATGGAGCTGGGAGAGCCTTCGATCGCGACGGCGTTTGGAAAATGCGCGACGCGTGGAGCTAAACGCGTGGTGGTGGTTCCGTTTTTTCTTGGGCCGGGAAAACATTGGACGCAGGATATTCCGCGACTGACCGCTGACGCGGCGAAAAATTATCCCGGCGTAGCGTATCACATCGCGCCGACGCTGGGGATTGATGATCTGATTCTGGATTTGCTGAATAAGCGGCTGGAGCATTGTTTGGGAGATGGATTTGAATGCGATCTCTGCCGGGGGACTGCGCGGGCGGGTGCGAGCAATGAATACGACCAGGAATGCGCATAGGGCGCACAGAAATGACGCAAAAGATGTCATTTCCTGGCGTCTGTTTTTGTTATCTTGTCGCCTTAGCGTTTATTTTTGCCTTTTCGCTACATGTTTTTTTTCATACAATTAGAATGTGGCAGACGAACTGACTGATCAATTAGCCGTTCGCGATCGATTCCGGCGAAAGCTCGCGCGGCTGCAATCGCCAGCCGAGCGAGTGCGCAACATGGCGGAGATTCAGAAAAACATGTGGGCCACGCTTCGGAGTTCGCCGGAAGGGTATGCGCATTTCCTTCGCCGCAACTTTAAGACGCCGCACGATCGACGTCGGAAACCGCGATGCCCGATGAATTGGAACTTCTCGGCGTTCTCCTGCGCCATGGCGTGTCGTTTGTCATCATCGGCGGACATGCGGTGAACTTCCACGGCTATGGAAGGGCCACCGAAGATACGGACATCGTGTGGCACCGCTCACCCGAAGCGGAGCAGAAATTGTTGCTGGCGCTTACCGACATGAATGCGCGCTACATCGGCAAGGAAATCGATCCGGCCACGGGATTCGAGCGAACGTATTCCGTCACTCTTCCGTTTATCCAAGCCTCCCGACTCATGATGCTCTGGACCAAATACGGATTTCTAGACCTTTTTGATTATGTTCCCGGTCTTCCCCACGAAGATGTTCGCCAACTGTTTAGCACGAGCGTTGAGGTTGGAGGCGTGCGGTACGTATCGCTTCCGTGGCTGCGCCAAATGAAGCAGGCTTCGGACAGAACGAAGGACCGGCTTGATCTTGAAAATCTGCCCGAGTGACGCGATTCCTTCCTTGACTCATGCCATTTGCCGAAGCTGAATGGTATCCACGACCTTGTTATGCGCCAGGACGTTGGTGATGACGACAATCCACGCGCCTTCCTCGCACCATTGCTTTCGTTTTAGATATTCCATCGCGTTCAAAATCGTCTCCTCCGGATCGTCGCTAAATTTCATGAGGAAAGGCTCGACGCCCCAGGGCAACATTAACTGGCGGAAGAGGGCTTCGTCGTCCGTGAAGGCGTAAATCGGCACACCGACGGCCCGCAGGGCGGCTAGCGTGTAGGCGAGCATTCCACTTCGCGTGAAGACGACGATGCCGGAATTGCCCAGCTCCTGTGCGAGGACGGCGGCGGAGCGGAGCATCTTTGCCTTGGGTTCATTCAGTTTGATGACCTCGTTGATGCCGCGCTTTTCGGTGGGTTCAATGGTCTTGACGATATTCTTCATCACCTCGACGCACTCAAGCGGATAGAGGCCGGTGGTGGTTTCGCCTGAAAGCATGACGGCGTCGGCTCGCTCGCGGACCGCGGTGGAGATATCGGAAATTTCCGCGCGCGTTGGCATCGGAGCGGAGATCATCGATTCCAACAGGTGTGTGGCGATGATGACGGGCCGGCCTTCGGTAAGGCAGAGTTCGACGATTCGTGTTTGAACCAGCGGAAGCGTGTGATAATCGACTTCGATGCCGAGATCGCCGCGGGCGACCATGACGGCGTCGGCGACTTTGACGATTCCCTCTAGATTGCGCAAGCCGCCCTGATCTTCGATCTTGGCGATGATGCGGGCCTTAGAGCCGAGATGATCCAGCAATGCCCGTAGGACCAGAATGTCATCCGCGCGACGGACGAACGAGAGGGCAACGAAATCGATGCCGGCATCTACGCCAGTACGAATGTCTCGTTCGTCTTTTTCGGTGAGTGATGGAAGATTCACATCGACGCCGGGCAGATTGATGTGGCGGCGCGAGCCGAGTTTGCCGGGGGTCAGGACGCGGCAGCGAACGTGGGTGGAATCCTTGGTAAGGACCTCAAGGCGAATCAGACCACTATCGAGGAGGACGGTGGTGCCGACCTTCACGTCGGCGGGGAAGCCGGGGTAATTGACGATGACGCCACGGACGCCTTCATTTGGCGTGGCGGTGTAAAACTCGAAGGTGTCGCCGGTTTTGAGGTCCATTGATTCGTCGAGAGCGCCAGTGCGAATCTCCGGTCCTTTGACGTCCATCATCACGGCGACGTGGCGCTGGACCTTTTGCGAAACCTCGCGGATGCGATTGACGACGGTCGTGACCCATTCGCTGCTGCCGTGGGCCATGTTGAGGCGGATGACGTCTACGCCGCTGGTGATGAGTTGGCTAAGCTTCTCATGGGTTTCGGTGGAGGGACCGATGGTGGCTATGATTTTGGTATGTCGGTAATAACCGCGCAATGCGTTGTCCCGCTTTTGGGGCGCGGATTGGTTGCGGGAAGTGTAGCAGAGCAATCGAGCGTTGGGAAACACCCGTACCGCAGGGAGTATAATCCCGTCATGAAAAATGAATCTCCGGCGATCGATCCCGCGGTGCGCATCGGTCATGTGCATTTGAAGGTGGCTGATCTGGAGCGGTCACTCGGTTTTTATCGCGGAGTGCTCGGATTTCAACTGAATCAGCGGATTGGAAACCAGGCGGCGTTTATTTCGGCGGGCGATTATCACCATCACATCGGATTGAACACTTGGGAGAGCGAGGGAGGTTCCCCGCCGCCGGCGAATTCTACCGGGCTTTATCATTTGGCGATTTTGTACCCGACTCGGGCGCTGCTGGCTGACGCGCTGCGGCGGTTGATCGAGGCGGGTATTCCGCTGGATGGGGCGGCTGATCATGGCGTCAGCGAGGCGCTTTATCTGCGCGATCCGGATGGGAATGGCGTGGAGTTGTATTGGGATCGGCCAGTTGATCAGTGGCCCCGGAAGGCGGATGGGAAGGTGAAGATGTACACGCGGGAGCTCGATCTGGATCAACTGCTGGCGGAAGCGCCGGGTGAGGCTATTAAATAATTTCGTTTGGGCAGAGCGCTTTCATTCATCCGCTTTGCCAACGCCGGGGACCGGTTGGACGGTTCCAGGGTCGTCGATGATTGATGTTTCCATTCCGGGAATAGCCGCCCTGCCGATGCCGGCAGCCATCAGGCGATGCGCGAAGGCTTCGGATTGATCGACTTCACCGTGGACGATGAAGGATGAGGTTTGTTTTCCGATAGTTGGCGCAAGAATCGCAGAAGCTCGTCATATCCAGCGTGGGCACTTAAGCCATGGATCGTGCGGATCTGGCATTTCACGTCGTACCAGCGGTTGAAGATCCGAACGCGCTTGGAGCCGTCCTGAAGACGGCGGCCAAGGGTTTGCGGCGGAATGTACCCGCAGAAAACGATGAGATTGTCAGGTTGCTCGACGCCTTGTGTGAGATGATGAAGGATTCGGCCGAATTCGCAGGTGGGGCTTGAGGCGATGATGACGCACGCGCCGGTTTGGGAATTGATTTGTTTGCTTTGCTGCGATGACGAGGCGAACGTGACGCGGGACAGGCCAAATAAATCGTTGTTACCGATAGCGTCCAATGTGGGCTTGTCGTAATTTTCGCGAAATTGGCTATGAATCTTGCTGATTTCCACGCCCATGGGGCTATCCACGAAAATGGGGATTTCCGGAATTTGTTTGTCGTGGATGAATTTCTGAATGTACCAGAGGACAGTTTGCGTACGGCCGACGGCAAAGCTCGGGATCATCATCCGACTCTTTCGCTGGATGCAGAATTTGACGGCGTCGAGGAATTGCGGGTCAACCTCGGCCATCGGAGCGTGGATCGAGTTGCCGTAAGTGCTTTCTGTGATCAGATATTCCACCGGAGCGGGGATCGGCTGGGGATCGCGAAGGATTGGCGTATGGTATCGGCCAACGTCGCCGGTGAAGAGGAGCGAGCGCTGGCGGTCTGCTTCGGTCCATTCGATGACGACGTATGCGGAGCCGAGGATGTGGCCGGCGTCGTAGAATGTGAAGCTGACGCCTTTGCCGATATCGGTCTTTTGGCCGTAGGGAACATGGCGCATGAGTTGGAGAACAGCGGGAATATCGCGCGGCGTGTAGAGCGCGGCGAAGGGGGCATCTTCCGGTCCGCGGGCGCGGTGATTCAGGTATTCGATATCTTCCATCTGGATCATGGCCGAATCGTTCAAAACGATGCGGGCGACCTCGGCGGTTGCGGGCGTGCAATAAATCGGGCCTTTGAATCCGGCTTTGGTGGCGACCGGAAGCTTGCCGCAATGATCGAGATGGCCGTGCGACAGGATAATCGCGTCGGCAGTCCTGACATCCGCGGGAAGATACTGGTTGATGCGGCGAGCTTCGTCGCGTTGGCCCTGATAAATCCCCATGTCGAGGAAAATTCGCAGGCCGTTCATTTCCAACAGGTGAGATGAGCCGGTGACGGTGCGGTCGGCTCCACAGAATTGAATGCGCATGACGGCAAGTCTATCAGACGTTGGCCGATCGGACGATGGCCTCGAGCGCGGCCAAATGGGATTTGAGCGCCCGCCGGCCAATCGGGGTGAGCGTGTACCAACTGACCGGCTTGCGATCCTGAAATTCCTTTTTGACCGCGATGTACTGTGCGTCTTCGAGCTTGCGAAGCTGGCGCCGAGGTTGCCGTCCGATTCACTCAGAAGATCGCGCAGGGTGGTGAAGCTGATTTCGTTGTGCGCGCTGAGGAGGACCATGGCTCCGAGGCGGCCGCGATGCTGCAGGAGGGCATCGAGCTGGTCCAGGCCAGTAGGCGCGTGATTGATGGAGTTGGTTGATCGGGCCATGATTATTCCTTGGCGAATGCTGCGGGTGCTCAGGCCACGGTTGATTCCTGCGTGATCTCCGACAATCGTGGCGTGAAGAGGGTCGGGACGATCAATCCGAGGAATAAGACGACGCCCAGGGCTGTCCAGCCGTAGTGCGGAACGAAGCCGACCAGCACTCCGCATGCACAGAGCAGCGGGCCGAGCCACATGAAATTTCGGTCATAGTGAACGCCGCCCAGGAAATAAAAGATGCCCACCATCACAACGCCGATTTGACCGAGAAGCTGGCCGCGAAGAGCTGGAATAGCGGCGGACATCGCCACGATGCAGAGCAGAATCAAGAGAGCGCCGCCGAGCCAGAATAATTGAGAATGGTCATGAGCGGGCCTTACGCCCAGCGATTTTTTGAATCGATATCCGAAATATGCGGAAGCGGCGAAGCAGAAGATCCAGCCGCCAAATGAGAACGCCGGATGATATTTTGGGGCGAAATCGATCAGGGAGAAGTCGATCAATACGTAAAGGGCCCAAATCCAGTAGATCGCCACAGGTTTGCGATCACCGTGGTCGGCTCGGACGACGACTTGACGGACGTAGTTCAAATCCTGTTGAAGCTGATGCGTATCTGTCATAAATGCTCCTTGTTAGAGTACTCTATTATTTAGAGTGATATCGGAAATGTCAAGAGGTAAGTTGAAATATTTTATGGTTTGGCCTTCAGGGGGGATTTTTGGTCAGCGAAACGCGCTTTCCTTCTGGTCGCGGTTAAACAGCGTTAATGGCCATGGGCGGGTTCACCCAGAACCTTCTTTAGTTCGGTGAATTTCTCATCTTTCAGTTGCAGAGTCTTGGCTTCCAGATTCAATCGCAGCAGCGGCTCTGTGTTGCTCTTGCGGACATTAAACCACCAATCGCCGAAATCGACCGTGATGCCGTCGAGATAATCGACATGGCCCTTTTTGTAGACCTCGGCCAGCTCGCGAATCTTGCCGTCTTTGTCCTCGACCTGGAAATTCACTTCACCGGTTTGGCTGTAACGATGCAGCGGAGCGACCAGATCACTGATGGGTTTGGCCTGGCTCGATAGAACCGACAAGACCCGGGCGAAGGCGATTGCCCCGCTGTCGGCGAAGAAGTTATCACGGAAATAAAAATGACCGGAGAGTTCACCGCCGAAAACGGCCTTGGTTTCGGACATCGTTTTCTTAATGAAAGCATGCCCAACGCGGTCGCGGCGCGGAACGCCGCTGGCGGCTTTTACTTCGTCGGCTACGACGTGACTTGAGCGGAGATCGTAAACGATGGTCGAGCCTTTATTCTCGGGACGTTGGAGGAAATCCTTGGCGACGAGGGCGGTAATGATGTCGCAGCCGATCGTTTTTTGGTGTTCATCTACGAACATGCAGCGGTCGGCGTCGCCGTCGAAGCAGACGCCGATGTCCGGCTTTTCTTTGGCGATCAAAGCCTTCAGGGCGGCGAGATTTTCTTCGACGAGGGGATTCGGCTCATGCGTGAAGCTGCCGGTGATTTCGAAGAGGAGCGGGACGATTAGCAGGTTGGGGATGTTATTGAAAATAGCGGGAACCATTTTGCCGGCCATTCCGTTGCTGGCGTCGATAACTACTTTTACCGGGCGCTTGAGCTGAAGGAATTGCAGCACATGCTTGCGGTATTCGGACCAGAGATCTTGCTGGGTGAGTTGCCCTGAAAGGCCCGTCTGCCCGACACGCTGAAGGCTGGAGACGATGCGTTTGATGTCGTCAAGTCCGCTGGCCGCGCCGATCGGCTTGGCCTTTGGGCCGCTGATTTTGAATCCGTTGTATTGGATCGGGTTGTGGGAGGCGGTGGTTTGAATGCCGCCGACGGTATCGAGATAGTTGATCGCGAAATAGATCATGGACGTGTCGATCACGCCGACGTCGATAACATTCATGCCGACGCTGCGAACGCCTTCGATGAGTGCAGCAACGAGGGACGGGGAGCTTGGGCGCATGTCGCGGCCGATGACCATCGTGTCTTCGAGCTTGACGCGATCGGGGGAATTCTGCCGGCTGCGCTTCAGATATTGAGCCGTGGCATGGCCGACTTTCCATGCGGTCTCTTCGTTGAGAGGATTGGGATAGGTGGCACGGACATCATACGCTTTAAATATTTTTTCGATCATGGTTTGGCAGGAGTTTAGTGGCCGGTTGAGATACGGGCAATGACCGTTGCCGGAACTTAATGAGAGCGGAAAATTATCTCCGCATCTGCTGATTTGGTTTCGTCTCGCATTCGAGCTTGAATACCGTGATCTCCGGCCGGCACCATTCCAGGACCCGCTGGCCGTAGCTCAGGCCGCGGTTGACGTAGAGATGTCTGCCGCTGACGGAATAATATCCGTGCGTGTAATGGCGATAGCGATGCGGATAAAGCTTGCGGCCGAGTGGTGATGTCGCCACCTGCCGGCCGTGTGTGTGGCCGCTGAGCATCCATTGCCAGGGATAATCCATCAGCTCGCGCACGTTGGCTGGGTTGTGATTGAGACAGATGATCGGAAGCGACGCATCGACCGCCTTGAACGCCTTGGCTGGGTCGATGTTGCCGGACCATTCATCATCGAGGCCGACGATCACAAGAGGCGATTTGGATTTCGGCGGCTTGATGCGCAAAACCTCATTTCGCAGTACGATCAGGCCGCGCTTGCGGAGGCGTGATTCCAGATAGTCCGCGCGGCGAATGCCTTCGCCGTTTACGCGTTTGCCGTAGATGCTGTAATCGTGATTGCCGAAGGTACAAATGACGCCGTGCTCGGCCTTCACCTTTGATAGCAATGTCGCGATCCGGTCTGCATATCGATAGCCGCCGGTGATTAGATCGCCGGTGATGACGACGATCTGTGGCTCAAGCTCGTTGACCCAATGCAGATACTGAATCAGATATTTTTGCCAGACTACGGGACTGTAATGCAGATCGGAAATCTGAACGATTTTCCAGCCGTCCATGCTTGGATCGAGATTCGCCAGGGGCATGGGCCTGCGATGAATGTCCACCCAGCGGCGATTGACCGGCAGCGCGTGCATACCGGTCAGGCCGAGGCGGGCCATGTTTCGCCAGATCGCCCGGCGCCATTTGTGTTGCCGCCTCCAATGCGGCTTATTGAAATAGTCGAGAAATTGATTCGACATGATCCAACAACATCATCTCGTGGTTTATTCGATCATCTCCAGCGATGCGGCGATCTCCTGGCCGGCATGCTGATCCCCTTTGCGGGCGGCGGCGGCGATTCCCTGGCGATAAGCCTCTTTGGCCGCGTCGATGTCTCCCTGTGATTCAAGAATCTGCCCCTTCTGGTGATACGCGTAGCAATATCCCCAATCGTGCTGGATCACCTTGTCCAGATATTCCACGGCTGATTTGGGATCGCCCGATTTGCGGTATTCCAGAGCCACGGCGTAGAGAAGAAACGTATCGCCCGGCGATTTTTCCAGCATCAGGCGAAGTTTTTCCATGCGTGATGAATCAGCGCTCATCGTCATCCCGCCTTCATCTTCAGCGGCTTGTGCTGCATGTGAAGCGATTCGGCGACGGCGCTGTTGGTGACGCGGCCTCCCACCATGTTAATCCCCTCGGCCAGACCCGGATCTTCCGCCGCCGCCTTTTCATATCCGCGGGCGGCAAGCTTGAGTGCATACGGCAAGGTTGCATTGCAGAGGGCGATCGTGCTGGTCCGCCCCACCGCGCCCGGCATGTTTGTCACGCAATAGTGCACAACGTTTTCCACGACAAACGTCGGCTGCTGGTGCGTTGTCGGCCGACTGGTTTCGACGCATCCGCCCTGATCGATCGCGACATCGACGATGACGCTGCCGTTGCGCATTTCCACCAGATCTTGCCGGGTGACAAGGCGCGGCGCTTTGGCGCCGGGAATCAGCACGGCGCCGATGATCAGATCGGCGTTTCGCAGATGATCGCGCACGGTGTGGGCGTCGCTGAAAATGGTTCGCACATTGGCCGGCATCACGTCCGCCAGATATCGAAGCCGCTCGAGATTCACGTCCATCAGAACCACGCTGGCCCCGAGCCCCGCGGCCATTCTGGCGGCATGTGTTCCCGACGATCCCCGCTCCGAGCACCACCACATCCGCCGCTGCCACGCCCGGAACGCCGCCGAGCAGAATGCCGCGGCCCATCATGGGCTTTTCCAGATATTTCGCCCCTTCCTGGATACTCATCTTGCCGGCGATTTCGCTCATCGGCGTGAGGCAGGGCAATCGGCCGGCGCGGTCTTTGATCGTCTCGTACGCGATCGCCACGATTTCTGATTCGAGACATTCCTGGGTCAATTCCGGCGAAGCCGCGAGATGAAAATAGGTGAAGACGATTTGGCCTGGGCGAAAGAGCGATATTTCAGCCGACTGCGGTTCTTTCACTTTGATGACCATTTCCATGCCGGAGATCGCCTCGGCATGCGTGGGAACGATGCTCGCGCCGGCTTTGACGTAGTCGGCATCGGTGAATCCGCTCGATACGCCGGCTGTTGTCTCGACGAAGACCTGATGCCCGCTCTTGAGGAGCAATTCCGCGCCGACCGGCATCATCGCGACACGGTATTCATCCGATTTAATTTCCTTGGGAACTCCGATACGCATAAACGTAATCTCCCTGAAGAACAAACTGTTGGAGCTAATTAGTATGCGCCCTGCGGGGGAAAAGGAAAGCGCGAATGAAGTCTTAACCGCTTATTCTATCCTTAAATCCGCCTGGAGATTCTTGTACCAAAGCATTTGAATCTCATTCGGAAACTCGGGATACGCGAACCTGTGTATGGCTCCCAGCACGCAACCCTGCCGGGAATAAAATCTGCAGGCTGCCACGTTGATGTTCTGGGTTTCGATCTTGAGTTGCCGACATCCTCTTGCAACAGCCCATGCCTCGGCGGCTTTAAACAAAGCAGAACCAACTCCCTGCCCGCGCAACTCAGGAATAACTCGAATGTCCCACAAGACCGCGAGGTCGCTACGTCCTTCCAACATGTGCACATCGGTTGTATCGAACGCCATGACCGCCCCGCCGACGCGCCGGCCGCCGGAATAGGCTGTGATGAGTCCCCATTTTGAGAGGTCGAATCGCTTCGCCCATCGCGCCGGGCCTTCCCTTTCGATTGCGTCGTAGTCTTTTACGTAGGGAACGTCGATAACACGTTCCAATTGCGTGAACCCGCCGGGGCCATCGTTTTCAGGAACCAGATCGAAAACGCGATCGACCTGGAAAGCGATCGGGATTCTCGCATGCTCCGCGAGAGCGGTCATTGGTTCTTCGCTAATCTGGATGTCCATGATCGGAAAATTTAGCCGAGCTGCGCGAATCGTAGAGAATCAGCCGGGCTGAAATTTTGCGCCTGCCGCGGCGAGGAGGGCGGCGTTGGTCTTTTGCTTGCCCATCACATCCAGCAGGGTTTTGATCGACTGGGCGGGTTGCATGTTGGTAAGCAATCGCCGGATGGTTCGGGCGGAGGCAAGTTGCTGCTCGCTGAGGAGTTTTTCTTCCTTGCGCGTGCCGCTGGCGGCGATGTCGAGCGCGGGATAGATGCGCTGATTGGCCAGGTTGCGGTCCAGGACCAATTCCATGTTGCCGGTGCCTTTGAACTCCTCGAAGATCACTTGATCCATGCGGCTGCCGGTGTCGATGAGACAGGTGGCCATGATGGTGAGGCTGCCACCGTTTTCGATTTTTCTGGCTGCGCCGAAGAGCCGCTTGGGGATTTCCAGGGCGCGATTATCCAACCCGCCAGAGAGCGTACGGCCGCCGCTGGGTCCGCCGGTGTTGAAGGCGCGGCCGAGGCGCGTCAGGGAATCGAGCAGCACGACTATGTTCTCGCCGAATTCGACCTGGCGTTTGCACCGTTCTATGACGAGCTGCGCGAGATCGAGGTGTTTTTCAACCGTGTTGTCGTTGCTGGAAGCGTAAACGGTGCCGGGCACGTTGCGCTTCATGTCGGTGACTTCCTCGGGACGTTCGTCCACGAGGAGCAGGATGACTTTCACTTCCGGGTAATTGTGATGGATTCCCTTGGCGATATTTTGCAGGAGGATCGTCTTGCCGGATCGGGGCGGAGCGACGATCAGGCCGCGCTGGCCGAAGCCGATGGGGGCGAAAATGTCGATGATGCGGGTGGTGCATTCGGTTGGGCTGTGTTCCAACTTCAACATCGGCTCGGGGTCGAGCGGCGTGGAATCGTAGAGCGTTGTGGTATCAATGTACTCGGATGGGCTGCGGCCTTCGATGGAATCTACTTGGAAGATGGCTTCACCCCGAGGTATCCCTTTGAGGAGAAGGCCCGGACGCAGATGAAGATCGCGAATCAGCTTGCGCGGAACGATGCCACGCCGAAGGGGACGCAGGGGATGCACCGGATCCCGAAGCTGGCCGTCGTGGCGGTCATCGGGAATGTGCAATATGCCTTCTAAGGCGGTAGTCGCTGTTTGCATTCAATTCACAGGTGCGATGGGGAAAGTCCTACGGTAGAGTACGTCATTATACGTGAAACAAGCTAGACTGTAAACAAGGAGATCATAATGGATTTACAAACGAGGCTTCAGGAAGACATGAAGACGGCCATGAAGACCGGTCAAAAGGACCGGCTCAGCGTGATCCGGATGCTCTTGAGCGATGTGAAGAATATCGATCTTGCCCCCAAGCCGACGACGGCGGAAGAGGTGGTGGCTTCATACGGTAAAAAGCTGCGCAAGAGCCTGGAGGAATACGAGAAGCTCGGGAAGGCGGCGGTGGTGGAAAAATTAAGGTTTGAGATTGCGGTGGTTGACGAATATCTCCCTAAAAAGGAATCTGCCGCTGATACCGAGAAATTGGTTTATGACTTCGTGGCAAAGAATGCCTTCACGGAAAAACAGTTCGGGCAGGCCATGGGGGCCTTCATGAAAGCATATGGGACCACAGTCGAGCCCGGCGTGGCAAATTCTCTCTTGCGTAAAGCGCTGGCCGGGAAGTAAAAACAACTGCCTGGTAACTTGCGATTTGCCGATAGATGTGTTAGATGCAGCGCGGGGTGAGAAAATGGGATAGAGGGACGCATTGCCATCCGGCGCCGTCCTAACTTACGCGCTCAAGAACACTTAAAGATGAAGGAGTTTGTCGTGCCAAAGAAGCCTTTCAAAGCGAAGTATTCGAATTCCAAGAGTTCCCCCAGCCGCAAAGTGCCGGCCCCAACGACCGTCACCCGCAACACGCCGGTGCCGCGTTCGATGCCTGCCGCCAAGGCCCCGGTGACACATGAGATGATCGCCAAGCGGGCGTACGAAATCTACCGTTCCCCCCGGAGCGGCTCGCAGGTGGAAAACTGGCTTCGCGCTGAACGCGAACTCAAAGGCTGATCCGCCTTTCGAAGCGATTATATATTTAGAATCGAATGCGGCCCTTAAATGGGTGGCGAGATCTATGCTCGCTTCCCGCGCCTAAGATATAGACGCTATGGAACGTTCCTCGGATTCAGTTGAAGGCCGGATTCTGAACGTTCCACTTTTCCCATTGCCTGGCGTGGTCTTGTTTCCGCGCGCTGTGCTGCCACTCCATATTTTCGAGGAGCGGTATAAGACGATGACCTCGGACGTGCTGGCCGGCGAGCGGCTGGTGGCGATGGCGTTGCTCAAGCCAGGCTGGGAAAAAGATTACCATCAAAAACCTGGGGTCGAGGCGGTTGTCTGTGTTGGGAAAATCCTGAGCTGGGAACGGCTGGCCGATGGGAAATATAATTTTCTTCTGCAGGGGCGCACGCGGGGAAGGATTATTGGGGAAGAAAATTCCCGACCCTATCGCGTGGCGCGCATCGAGCCGATCCTGGAAACGAATGTGGTCGAGATCGATCTGACCAACGAGCGCCAGCGGCTGATGGAAATGTTCTCACGCGGCCAGCTCGCTACCACCGCGGCGGGCAGAGAATTGCAGAAAATCCTTTCCAGCCAACTGCCGACACGCGAAGTGGCCGATCTGATCGCGTATCACGTCCTGAATAATATCGCGTTAAAGCAATCGCTGCTGGCGGAGGCGAACGTGGTTCGGCGTGTTTGCCGGCTTATTTCGGCGCTGGATGGAGTGCGCTCCCCATACTTGAAGTGACAGCCACCGGTAGCAGCAAGAGTGGAGATTTCAATTGAACTTGCATCGTATCGAAGGTCATGGATCGGTGTTCTCTTTGCGTTCGGCGCGATTTTAGCAAGAATGCCTCGCGGTTCTGGAAGCGACGGCATGTGGTATTTTGCGTACGGGTCGAATCTCAATTCACGGGCGGTAACGGAATGGTGCCGTCACTACGGCCACCGTCAGCCCGCGCTTAAGCCAGGACGCCCCGCAGTGCTGGATAATTACCGTCTCTGTTTTCCGATTTTCAGCGAATATTTCGGCGGCGGGATCGCGGACATTGTTTACGATCCCGGCAAATATGTTGCCGGTGCATTGTTCGATCTGAATGACGTTGAGCTGAAGGTCCTCGACGCCAAGGTCGGCCGGAAGCTGGACGCCAGTGGGGAAAAGGAGATCGGAATCTATTCACGAACGCAGGTGAAGGTGGCTCCGCTGGGGAAGGGTGAGCCGGTGATGGCCATGACATACCAGGGCGTTTCGGTGGAAAAATATCACATCCCCCCCACCAAGCACTACATGGATTTGGTCGTTCAAGGGGCGTACAGTTTTGGATTATCGATGATGTGGATCGCGTATCTGCAAAGCTTCAGCACACAGGTTGGACGCAAGCCGCGGCCGCCGGGTTATGGGGATGTTGCGCCGCGGCTTTGAATCTCATTCTTCGCATCTTCGTGGGCAAATTTTCTGACAACGATCTGCAAATGGCTCGCCTTCGCCGCTGCCGTGGAGTCCTTGGACAATTCGATCTCCAGTTCCAATAGCCGATCGAACGAGCCCTCGATTTGCAGAAGGTGCTTGAATGTCCGCACCGGCAGGATGGTTTTGCCAGTCAGTTTCACGACCTCAAATCCGGCCCGCTCAAAGAGACGCCGCAGATCACCTGGCGTGAAGGCAGTTAATTGGAACCGTTCGCGCTCGTTGTCAGTGAGCCATTGGGTTCGACCCGTTTTGACGAATGATTCGAGGCCGTCGATGTCACCGCGGTCTAGGAAATGATCGAGAGCGGCGAGCTTGTTGTCGGCGGTGGCAATGACCGTTCCGCCGGATTTGCAGATTCGGTGCATTTGCCGCGCGGCTGACGCGGGATCGGAGCAGATCGACAGCGGATCGCCCATGGCGAGGATCAAATCGAATCGTTCCGCTGCAATGCTGGATAGATCGACGATGTCGGCGACCAGAAGCGTCGCCTTTTCAGCTTTGCCGCCCAGCGATTGAAGCTTGGCCCGCGTCTGCTCGATCATCGCGGCGGCATGATCGACGAACGTGGTGGCGAAACCGCTCTTGAGCAATTTCAGACCCCATTTGCCTGTGCCGCAGCCTAGATCGCAGCAGTGAGCGGATAAATCAGTGGGAAGGTAGGGCCGGATCGCCTGCCAGGTCAGGCGGTCGTGGAATTCCCAATACTGATCGTCATAGATGGCATCGTACTTTCGAGCGACGCGATCGTGATATCTGCGGGAAGCGGCATTGGATGGGCGGCGATGTTTCATGGATTCAATATGATCTCAACTATCCGCCGCACAAGGTATCATGCCGGATATGGATATTGCGAAAAAACTTGAGGAATTGGGATGGACCCTGCCGGCTGCGCCGAAACCAGTCGGGGCATATGTGCCGGCAGTTCGCACGGGCAATCTTCTTTTTATCGCGGGCCAGCTTCCGCTCTGGAGCGGCAAGCTGATGGCGGAGGGAAAAGTTCCATCGGAAGTTAATCTTGAGACGGCAAAGAAAGCCGTCGCCCAATGCGCGGTGAATGCCCTGGCAATCGTTGGCAGCGAATTGGGTGGCGATTGGAGCCGATTGGTGCGGGTGATACGCATGGGAGTTTTCGTGCAATGCGAAGTTGGGTTCCACGATCAAGCCAAGGTAGCCAACGGCGGCAGCGAACTTCTGCAGCAGGTATTGGGAGAATCGGGGCAACATCCGCGGGTGGCTGTCGGCGTCAACGCGCTGCCGCTGAACGCGGCTGTTGAGGCGGAATTCCTGTTTGAAATCCGGTAGCCATCTCAAGGTGCCGGTTGAGTTGTCGCCCCGCCGCTGAAGGCGTTGGCGAGTTGGTCGTGATAGCGGTCGGCATATTTGCGCATAATTGCAATGTTCTCCTCGGGAATATCCTTAGTCATTTGCTGAGAGCTGATTTTCAACTGCCGTGACGCGGCGGTTATCTGGGTCGATTGCCGTTGGCATTCCGCGATGTCGCTCTGCGCGGTCGCGATTTCAGCATCATCTTCGGCTTTAACTGATGCTTTATCGTCATCGGTGATAGGAACTTCTGGATGAGCGAGCTTCTGGGCGGCGGCTTTGGCGCGGGCCTCGGCGTCGGCCTGTTCCTTTGCCGCATTATCCGCCCGGCTGCGGGCATCCTTGGCCGTTTCCCGCGAGATCGCGCTTCA
The DNA here is from genome assembly GCA_963773725.1 of uncultured Phycisphaerales bacterium. GTDB lineage: Bacteria > Planctomycetota > Phycisphaerae > Tepidisphaerales > Tepidisphaeraceae > PALSA-1353. The sequence continues at coordinate 391,608 of CAVZCA010000002.1, read as the reverse complement.
TTCTTTTTGTTATCGATATACGCGGGCCGATCGTCGACTGAAACATCCGATGGTGGATTGCTTGCCAGATCATCAGCTGTCTTGGCCTCGGCCTCATGCTGCTTTGCTTCGGCTTGCGCCGCAGTGGCGTCATCCCCCCGCTGCTTTGCTTCATCGAGGGCGGATTGCTGATCATCCTTCGCGGATTTGATCGCTTCGGCGCGGTCGTCGGGCGTCATCACGCGCACGCCATCCTGCTCGGCTTTCTGATAGGTCGCCAATCGGCTTTGCGCATCTGCGAGCTTGTCGCTATTTTCCCTGGTCTGAGATTCGATCTGGTCCTGGCTATTTTTGAAAGTCTGATCGAAATAGGTGAGCGAACTCCAGGCAGCCAGCGCCTGCTGGGAAAGCCATTCGAATTCCTCTCGGCTGATGTGGTGGCGATCAAGGCACACCTGATATTCTTTATTGATATCCCCCGTCGCGGCGAGTTTTCCGGCATCGGTTTGCGCGGCGGAGATGTCATGCAGGATCTTCATATTTTCAGCGAGCCAATCTTTTTGGGTATCTAGAAATACCTTCAATTGATCTTCGGTGAACTTCCCATCAGCCGGGGGTTTCCACTGCGCCGGCAGAATCAGCAAGCAACAAAATGACAAGTATTGCGGTGATCCATTTCGTGGCCATATCGCTCCTGATCGTCCTCCCCATGCGGTTCCAGCAAAGCCCAAATGAGGTTCGCCGTCAAGAGATTCGTGGGAGAGTTGCCAGCGCGTCCAGTTTACGATATTCGTACCAATATCTTGAAGAAACCGATGGACATCGCAGTCTTGCGAAGGAAGCTGCCGGAGATCGGCCAGGGTCATGTCCTGAGATTTTATGAATCGCTGGATTCCTCCGGGCGGCAGAACCTGATTCGGCAGCTTCAGTCGCTGGACTTCCAAAACATTGCCGATCTGGTGCAGACGCACGTTCGCGTCAAGCCTTCGATCGCGCTGCCGGCACAGATCGAGCCGGTGCGACCCTTCCCACATCAGCCGGATGCCGATCGCCGTCAGTTGTACGATGATGCGCAGCGGCGCGGCGGTGAAATCCTAGCTGAGGGAAAAGTCGGCGCATTTCTGGTGGCCGGCGGGCAGGGAACGCGGCTTGGGTATGAAGGACCCAAAGGTGAATATCCGATCACGCCGGTGAAGAACAAGCCGCTGTTTCAGGTATTCGCCGAGCAGCTGCTCGCGCACGGGCGGCGGGCCGGGCGGACGATTCCCTGGTACATCATGACCAGCGACATCAATGACATGCAGACCCGCGCGTTTTTCCACAAGCATCATTTCTTCGGCTACGACGAAGATTCCGTCTTTTTCTTCCAGCAGGGAATGATGCCGGCTTTTTCGATGGATGGAAAACTTGCTGCTGGCGGAACGCGATTCGCTTGCTCTTTCTCCCGACGGACACGGCGGTAGCCTGCGGGCGCTGGAAAAGAGCGGAGCAATGGCCGATATGCGCAGCCGGGGCGTGGAGCATCTCTCCTATTTCCAGGTGGATAATCCGCTGGTGTACTGCATCGATCCGCTTTTCCTGGGATTGCACGAGCTCACCGGAAGCGAAATGTCCAGTAAAACCGTTCCGAAGGCCACAGCTCTGGAGAGGGTCGGCAATTTCGTCATGGGCGACGGCACGTTGCAGGTGATCGAGTACAGCGATCTGCCGGAATCATTGGCGACGCAAACGCATCCGGATGGGTCGCTGCGGTTTAATGCTGGGTCGATCGCGATTCACGCGCTGCGGGTCAGCTTCATCGAGCGGCTGAATGAGGGTGGCCGTTTGGCGCTGCCATGGCATCGCGCGGAAAAGAAGGTTCCATATCTGGACGATCGCGGGCAACTGGTGAAGCCGGACAAGCCTAACGCGGTGAAGCTGGAACAGTTTGTCTTCGACGCGATTCCGCTGGCGAAGAATGCGATGGTTTATTCCACCGATCGCGCTGGGACGAATTCTCGCCGGTGAAAAACGCGGAAGGGGTCGATTCGCCGGAGACTTGTCGTCGCGATCAGATTCGCCGCGGGGCGAAGTGGCTGCGCGACGCAGGGGTGGAAGTGCCGTACCGGGGCAAGGAGCCGGACGCGAAGATCGAGATTTCGCCGCTGAAGGCGGTTCGGGCCGAGGATTTGCGCGGCAAGCCGCTGGCGACGAAGCAGATCAAGAGCGGAGCATCGATTTATATCGGGGAATGATCGAGAAGCCTTCCTGGCCGCACCGACTTTGGTTGCATTTAAGCCCATTAGTGATAGATTTAGTCTGGCAGGCATGGTTGCCGGCCATTTTGCGGTCGTTGGGAAAAGGACGTCCCGATGCGACTCCATCAACTCCTCCGCGAGCTTGATCCCCAGTTTGATCTGACCGGCATTGCCGGCGTTGAAATCACCGGCATTTGTGAGGATTCGCGCCTTTGCGGGCGGGCGATCTTTTCATAGCTCGTGCCGGGAAAACGAGCGATGGGGCTCGGTTTATCGCGCAGGCGATTGAGCGCGGAGCGGCTGCGGTGATCACCGGGACGCCGGCGTTGGATTGCCCGGCGACGCAGGTGCTTGTTCCCGATCCTGCGGCGATCACTGCGACACTCGCCCATATCTTTTATCGCCATCCGTCAAAATCGATCCGCTCCATCGCCATTACCGGCACGAATGGCAAGACGACCACGACTTACGTGCTGAGACACGTACTCAACAAAACGAACATCCGCTGCGGGCTGATCGGGACGGTTGAAACGGACGATGGCCGCGACCGACGCGAGGCGATAATGACGACTCCGGGGGCTGTCGAGCTGGCCCGGCTTTTGGCTTCGATGCGTGACAATGGATGCGAGGCATGCGTGATGGAAACATCCAGCCATGCGTTGGACCAAGGACGCGTGGATGGAATCCGCTTTGCCGGGGCGGCTTTCACGAATCTCACGCGCGATCACATGGATTATCACGGCAATATGGAAAACTATGCGGCGGCCAAGGCGAAGTTATTTGAATCGCTGGATGAAGATGCGATCGCGGTGGTGAACGCGGATGATATCTGGTCGCAGCGAATGGCGCGAGATGTAAGGCGCGGGTGGTGCGATTCGGGTTTTCGGATCTGGCGGATTACTTCGCGCGGGACATTGCGATGACAAGCCAGGGATCGCGATTCATTCTGCATACGCCGGATGGCAATGCGGAGGTGAGCCTGGGAATGATCGGGCGGCACAACATCGCCAACGCGATGACGGCAGCCGCGATTCTTGGGGAAGTCTTTCGTCTGACGGTGCATCAGATCGCCAGCGGGTTGCAGGATGCGCACGGCGCGCCGGGGCGGCTTCAGTTGGTGCGATGCGGTCAGCCATTTGCGGTGCTTGTGGATTATGCGCACACGGATGATGCGCTGGAAAAAGTGCTGCACGGCGCTTTGGCCGCTGACGCGCGGCAAATTGCGGGTGCTGTTCGGCTGCGGTGGAGATCGCGATCGGACCAAGCGGCCGCTGATGGCTCGAGTCGCTCAGCGGCTGGCGGATGTGGTTTACGTCACCAGTGATAATCCTCGCACGGAAAAGCCGGGCGATATCATTGATGAAATCATGGCTGGGTTTGAGCAGAATTCGCAGCGGTCGGTTGTCGTCGAGCCGGACCGGCGCGCGGCAATCACCAGCATTCTTGAAGATGCCAAGAACGGCGATGTGGTGTTGCTCGCCGGCAAAGGGCATGAGAATTATCAGATTGTCGGGCATGTGAAGCACCATTTCGATGACGTTGAAGAGGCGATGGACGTCGTTCGCAAAAGTTCGTTTTCATAAAACTCCAGGATTGCATGATATGAATTCGATTTCGATGACTGAGATTGAGCAGGTGACAGGAGCGGCGTCCACGGGCAGTGATGCGCGGATTTCCGCAATCTGCACGGATACGCGGCGGATGACGGCTAGCTCGCTGTTTATCGCGTTACGTGGCGAGAATTTTGACGGCCATGAATTTCTGGGTCAGGCGGCAGCAGGCGGCGCGGTCGCGGCAATGATCGATCACCAACCGCGAAATTCGCCAGCGAATTTACCGCTGCTTCGCGTTGCTGATGCGCGATCGGCCATGGGGCTGCTTGCGCGGCATGTGCGCCAGCAGATGCGGGGAAAAGTCATCGCTGTCGCCGGCAGTAATGGGAAAACCGGGGTGAAGCATCTGATTCATTCGCTGCTTCGCGAGGATTTGCGGGGATCGATATCGCCTAAGAGTTTTAACAATGACATTGGCGTGCCGTTGACGATTTTTCCGGCCGATTCGCAGGGGGATTATCTTGTGCTGGAGATGGGGACGAACCATGCCGGCGAAATTCAGGTGCTGACGAATATCGCGCTTCCGGATATCGGTGTCATTACCAATTGCTCGGCAGAGCATCTCGAGGGCCTGGGCGATCTCGAGGGAGTTCGACGGGAGAATGCCAGCATCATTGAAGGAATCGCCGATGCGGGCGTGCTGGTTGTCAACGGCGATGATCCGGATTTGCTTGAAGCGACGCGGCCATTTGCGGGCCGGCGGGTGATGGTTGGTTTTTCGGAACGCAATGATATTTGGGCGTCAAATGTGCGATGTGCCCTGGAAGGAACGTATTTCAGGATCGAACCGCTGGCCACGGAGGCGTTTGTGCCGCTGCTGGGTGAGCATAGCGCGGTGAACGCGCTCGCGGCGATTGCTGTTGGGCAAGCGATGGGACTCAAGGACACGTCCATGTTGGAGCATTTGCGACGCGCTCGGGACCGGAGATGCGGCTGCAATTGGTGGAGGCCGGCGGAGTTCGTGTGCTCAACGATGCGTATAACGCCAATCCTGCTTCGATGCGGGCCGCGATTCGGACGCTGGCATCGCTGCCCGCAAGCGGGCGACGGATCGCGGTGGTTGGCGACATGCGCGAGCTTGGCGATTCATCGGCCGAGTGCCATCGAGAGATGGGACAGTTTATCGCTGAAGAATTCGCGCCCGATCTACTAGTCTGCGTGGGAAACGAATCGAAGGCGATCGCCGCAGCGGCGATGAAAAGCGGGATGCCGGCGAATCGGATCGAGCATTTTCCTTCAGCGGCTATGGCTTCGTCGATCGTTACTCGTTTGATGGATGGAGATCTCGTGCTGCTCAAGGCGTCGCGGGCAATCGGGTTGGAAGTCGTCGCGCGGGAGGTTGTCGCAAGCCGCCGGCCGCCACTGGCGGCGGCATCGTGAACACATGATCTATCTGCTGGTTAAACTGCATTACGCCTGGCTGGAATCGCATCACTTCGGTTTTCTGCGCGTTTTCAACGACGTCACATTTCAATCGACAGCCGCGGTGATTTTGAGCTTTGCTCTGGTGACGGCGTTGGGTCCGGGTGTGATCCGCTGGCTGCGCCGGCAGAAGATCGGCGACGAGGCGAACTTCGATCAGGCACAGATGGATCAGATGATGCTCGGGAAAAAGGGGACGCCGACGATGGGCGGAATCCTCATCATTTTCGCAATCGCGCTGACGACGTTGATGCTGGCGGATCTGAGTAACTTCTATGTTGGGATGGGGCTGATCTGCCTTGTTTGGCTCGGAGTGGTGGGGGCGATGGATGATTGGCTGAAGCTGACGGTACATCGGCGGGGGAAGCTTTTGCCACCGGGCCGCCGGTGAGCCGGCAAGGATTGACCTCGCTGGAAAAAATCCTGTTTCAGATCGGGCTGGGGATTTTGCTTTCATATTTCACTTATTTTTACAGCCGTGATCCGCACAGCCACACGCTCTATTTTCCGTTTTTCAAGAATCTGGCCACGCCGCTGGGGCCGACGATGTTCATCATCCTCGGGACGGCGGTTTTAACGGGAACGAGCAACGCGGTGAATCTCACCGATGGGCTGGACGGGTTGGCGGCCGGGTGTGCGGGAATTGTGAGCTTCACGTTTTTAATTCTGGCGCTGCTTCAGGGATATCCCGTGGGCGGCAGATATCTGGTTGATGTTCTGTTTCTGCCGCGAATTCCGGGAAGCGCGGAGATGGCGGTAATTGCCGGGTCGATGGTCGGCGCTTGCCTGGGATTTCTCTGGTTCAATTGCTCCCCTGCCGCTGTTTTCATGGGAGACACGGGATCGCTGGCGCTGGGAGGACTTTTGGGATACATTGCGGTTGTCATCCGGCAGGAGTTGCTGCTGATTCTGTGCGGCGGCATTTTCGTCGCGGAAGCGGGAAGCGTGATCCTGCAAGTGGGATGGTTCAAATACACTAGGAAACGCTTTGGCGAAGGCCGGCGAATTTTTCTGATGGCTCCGCTGCATCATCATTTTCAACGCAAAGGGTGGGCGGAAACCCAAGTGGTCATCCGCTTTTGGCTCATTGGGGCGATGCTGGCGATGCTGGCGCTGGCGACCATCAAATTGCGATAAATGACACCTCAAGTTCTGCTGCCAGAGCGTCCGATAATATTTCAATATGGAGGTCTCGATTTATCGCCTGCGGACGCGGGATGCGCTGACGCTTTGCGTGCTCGCCCTGCTGCTGCTGGGCGTGGTCATGGTGCAATCGGCGTCGGCCGGAGCGGCTGAACGCTCGGGTTGGCAATGGTCGGCCAATGCGATCAAGGATGCTGTCTTCGCCGGGGCGGGGATTTTGACCTTTCTGGCTGTTGGCATGTTCAATTATGCGTGGCTGGGGCGGGTGACGGCCAACGTTTCGGCGGAATCCGATTGTCTGGCTCATGTGCATCACCGTGCTGGCCAATTTGCTGGTGCTGGTTCCGCATATCGGGGTTTCCGTGAATGGGGCGCGTCGATGGCTGCGGCTGGGGCCGATGCAGATTCAACCTTCGGAACTCGCCAAGTGGGCCGTGGTTTTATATCTGGCGTTTTTGCTGGCGCGGCGGCCGCGGAATCTGGATCGATTCTTCACCGGATTCCTTCCGCTGCTGATTCCGATCGCGGCGCTTTGCCTGCTAGTGGTGATTCAGGATTTCGGGACGGCCAGTGCTGATCGCGGTTGCCGCCCTGGGAATGCTCGTCGCGGGCAAGGTGCGATTGCGGCATCTGATCATCGTAATTCCTCCCGTGCTAGCGGCCGGATTGTGGTTTGTCATGCACAAGGAATATCGCTGGAAACGGATCACGGCGTTTGCCAATCCGTACGCAGCCCCGCAACGCGAGGGATATCACATGATTCAGAGCTTGCTGAGCTTTGCCACCGGTGGATGGACCGGGCGCGGGCTGGGGAACGGGATTCAGAAACTGGGATATCTGCCGGAGGATACGACCGATTTTATCTTTGCCGTCATTTGTGAAGAGCTGGGTATTTTTGGGGCGATGCTGACGATCGCGCTTTATCTTGGCGTTCTGTATTGTGCGTGGCAGACGGTGAAAATGAAGACGGACAATTTCGGCCGGCTGCTGGCGTTTGGCGTCGGGACGATGGTGACGCTTGCAAGCGATGATTAATATCGCTGTGGCGACAGTGAGCGTGCCGACGAAAGGACTTTCATTGCCGCTGGTGAGTGCGGGCGGAAGCGGACTGATTATCACGTGCGCGGCGCTGGGATTTTTGCGCAGCACCGCGCGGTTTAAGAATCCGGCCGATGAAGCTGAAACAGGCGATCCACTCGCGATCCCCCCGCCGCGTGTACGCCCGAACGTTCCAGAGGCTCGGCGCCGCGATGTCCACATCGTCAATGACGCGTTGTGGCAGAAGTTCACCGCGTCGTGAGTACTGGATCATTTCAAGAGGTTCAACATGCCACTGCTCGAAATCGATCGACCCATCAAAGAGCTTTACAAGGATTATCCCCTCGATCGCACGGGCAGCGGCCTGGAGTTCATCAACCTGATGGACGATTACCTGGGGTTTCTCTCCTTTGCCAACGCCGGGATGCTGAACAAGGGAAATTTGCTCTGTTTCGATTACGCGATACGGAATTTGCCGTCGAAGAATCCGATGGTGGAAATCGGATCATTCTCGGGACTGTCCACAAATATCATCGCCTATTTCAAGCGGAAACATGGCGTCGATAACGAGCTATTTACCTGTGACAAATGGGAATTCGAGGGCGCGGAAGGCAACGTCGGCGATTCGGATATTTCTCACGTCCAATACCGCGAATTTGTGAAGGCGAGTTACATTCGAAATGTGAAGATGTTTAGTCAATCCGCGTTGCCGCGAACGATCGAACTATTGTCGGATGATTTCTTCAGCGCGTGGGAGCATCAGCAAACCTTTACAGACGTACTCGGCAGACCGGCCAAGCTCGGCGGGCCCATCAGCTTCTGCTACATCGACGGCAACCATGGCTACGACTTCTAGCGCCGGGATTTTCTCAATACCGATCGATTCCTTGAGCCGGGCGGGTTTGTCCTGTTTGATGATTCTGCCGATGGATCGCACTGGGAAGTCTGCCGGGTCATTGAGGAAGTCAAACTTCTAGCGAACTATCGGTTGGTCGTAAAGAATCCGAATTATCTGTTTCAGAAGCTGGCGTGAACCACTCTTCAGTCGCTGGAAATTCCATCTAGTTTTTCCTCCGCCTCGGGGCGACGAATGTAAATAGGACGCAGGGCCACGGGGTCGGTGAAATTTCCTTCGCGGGCCATCTTCCAGCCTAGAGTTGCAACGACGCGGGCCTGGGGTCGCCATTGTGATTCTTGTACTGTGTGAATCTCTGGATCGTTAGCGGGGATGAATTTGCGGTGATAGGGAATTCCTTCACCGATCAGGTACAGGGGACGAGGAGATTTGGCTAACATTTCTGTCAGGGAAGTCAGTTGGGCTGGATGAAGCTCGGTCCAGCCATTGGGATTGCGCATGAATGCGGCGCTGAAAATCTGATCGCGTTTGGCGTCGAGAACGATCACCACATTCTTTGCATCAGCCGGCGCATTTTCGACCAGCACGCCGACCGATGGCACCGCGACAAGCGATGATCCTGTCACCATCGAGAGGGTTTTAGCCAACGTGATTCCTATCCGCAGGCCGGTGAACGAGCCGGGGCCGGCGGAGACGTAAATCTCATTCAAATCGGTGCTGGTCCAGTTTAGTTTTTTACAGAGGCCGTCGATGGCTGGGATGATTCGGGCGGCATGCTGCAGGCCGTGAGGGAATGTGTCGTCCAGCAGTGTTTTGCCGTCTTGAGCGAGTGCAACCGAGCCGATGCTTCCGGACGTTTCGATGGCCAGGGCGCGGATGGTCATTGGCTGGCGGGTTTGCGGCGTTCACGCCGGAAGAAGAAGATAATCAACAGAATAGCGAGAACGCCGGCAACGGCCCAAAGGGAATATTTAAATTCCTTCACGCGATGAGCCATCTCCGGGCCATATTCGCCGCCCCAGTAGCCGAGAAACATGAACATTCCGCCGCTGACGATGGCGGCGAGGCCGTCCGCGATGATGAATTTGTGAAATTTCAACCGGCTGGTGCCGGCGGCGACGATCATCGCGCCGCGAATGCCCATGAAGAGGCGTCCGACGGCGACCATCCAGGCGCCGTATTTTCTGAAAAGAACTTCCGCCCGCTGAAGCCGGGCGGGCGTGACGTGTTTGCCGATCACCGGGAGTTTCGAAATATTTTCGCCGTATTTATATCCAAGGGTGTAGAGGATGCAGTCGCCGCCGATGATGCCGAGCCAGGCGAGGGGCGCGGCCAGCGCCAGGTTCATTTGTTTGTGGTAGATCAAAATTCCCGCGGCAAGCAGTGGCACATCTTCCGGCAGAGGCAGACCCAGGCCGCAGGAAAATAACAGGCCGAACAAAGCTCCGTAGCTCCCTTTGAGGAGCCAGACCTTCACCGATTTGACTTCAAAATAGGCGGCAAGAGTGAGGATCATCAGATGTAATACATTGATTGCTGGAGGTTGGAGTTTTTGCTCACCTGCTCCATGAGTTGTTCGAGGGTCATTTTATCAAGAACGGCATCAGTCGCCTCGGTGAGACGCTCATTGACGAGACGAACGGCGGCCTTGCCAGGCGAGAGATCGCCGGAAACGACCCCCTCTTTTTCCTTGATGGTCAGCCTGCCTTCGAGCCTGCGGACGAGATCGCCGACGCCGATTTCGCGGGGAGCGGGAAAGGCGATACCCCCCGCCGCTGCCGACTTTGCTTTCGAGGAATCCGCCGCGACGAAGGGCGAGGAGGATGGCCTCGAGAAATTTATTGGGAAGATCTTCAGGCTGGGCGAGATCACGGGACTGGACGAATCCAGTGGGCCAGAGCCTAGCTAATTGAACCACCGCTCTGAGGCCATATTCGGTACGTTTTGAAAGCCGCACTACTGATCTCCATACTAAAACAGTAGGAATGGTAAAGGGTCGGGCGGGGGTGGGTCAAACGCACGGGTGATGGCGGAATTGCCGATTTCCTATTTCCAATCACTACTGTCCGGTTAAATATCTCTGTTAGGGTGAATTTCAGTCAATGGAGCCGAGCGGGAGCGTTTGAATGTTAGGGTGCACGATTTCATTTTCGTTGAACTTCCGGCCACGGCTTGACCTCGGCTTTGGGCGAAGATTCGGCCATGAACATCGGCCGCACCGTGTTTGCCCAATTGTTGGAACTGCTCCCACGCCGCGCCTTCGAGTTGGCGATCCAACGCCACGCCGGGCGAAGAAAGCTCCGTCGATTTTCCTGCATGGATCAACTGCTCTGCATGATCTTTGCGCAGCTCACCGGCCGCTCGAGCCTGCGGGAGACCATCACCTGTCTTGCGGGCATTGGGGTCGCGTCGATATCACTCCGGCATTCGCGTCCTGCCGGCGCAGGAGCACGCTGGCGGAGGCGAACGAACGCCGCGATTTTCGCATTTTCATGGACACGGCGTTGTCGATGATCGCCTCGGCGCGAATTCAACTGCCCGTCGATGCGGAACTGAGGCGGCTGAAGATTCACGCCTTCGCGATCGACTCCACGACGATCGACCTTTGCCTGAAGTTGTTTCCCTGGGCTCATTTTCGCCGCCGCAAGGCCGGAATCAAAGCGCACACGATGATCGACCTGCGTGTTGGAATTCCCGTGTTTATGCGGGTTTCCCACGCCAAAATCGCCGATCTGACGGTGCTGGATCAGATCGTGTTTCAATCCGGCGCGTTCTATGTGATGGATCGGGGGTACGTCGACTTTGCGCGGTTCTACCGCATCCATCTCGCCGGCGCGTTCTTCATCACCAGAAGCAAACGCCGGACGGATTATCGAGTGCGTATGCGGTTGCCGATCCAACCCAAGGGTCCGGTCCGACGCGACCAGCTGATCCGGCTGCGTGGCCCCAAGTCACGCGGGCTCTATCCCGACACGCTGCGGCGAATTCGCTACGTCGATCCGGATCCCGGCAAACGGCTGACGTTCCTCACCAATCATCTGACGCTGGACGCGTTGTCGATCGCGCTGCTGTATCGCAAGCGATGGAAGATCGAACTGCTGTTCAAGTGGATGAAGCAGCACCTGCATATCAAGGCGTTTTTCGGCACAACGCCCAACGCGGTCAAGACGCAATTGTGGATTGCGGTGATCGTATACGTCCTGATTCATCTGCTAAAGCACCGCCACGGCCTACATCAAACGCCCAACGAAATCGCACAAATCCTCGGCGTCATGATCTTCGAGAAAACACCCATAAACGTGGCCTTTTTGGAGATCGAACAGAAAATCGCCGAAACCGAAAATCGCAACCAGTTGATGCTGTTCAACTTCTAACCGGACAGTAGTGATTTCCTATTGCCTATTTTCAGATACCGTTGGCGATCACTTGCACCCATTGCATTTCAATAGGCAACAGGAAATTGGCAATAGGCAATCAATAAAACGGGTTTGTCGGTGTACCGCCCAAGGTGACTTGGCCGTAGCTGAGAGCGGGCATGTCCCAGCCGGCCATGATGTGGGCTGACACAGCGTGTAGATCGCGGAAAGCGCGCTGGACTTGGCCCCCTTCGTAGAGGCCTTTGCCGCCTTGGGCGTCCAGGAGCATTTCAACGGCGCGCGTGGCGGTTTTTACGGCGTAGGCCTGATCGCGGCGGCTGCGGACTCGATCTTCCAGGGCTAACGTTTCGCTGGCCATGATTTTGTCGATCGTTTGTGTTAGTGATCGTTGATAAAGCAGTTCGGCGGCGTCAATCATCGCGGTGGCTTCGGCGAGGCGTAATTGAATCGCCGGATTTTTTGCCTGCGGGGCATAGTCCATGCCCCAGACTCGGGTTTTCATTTCCTGAATGAAGCTCTCGCTGGCGCCGCGGGCGATGCCGACTGCGGGGCGCAAATGCCGAGGGTGAAGACCGCCCAGAGTGGAGCGCGATAGAGAGGATTGTTGTGAAGCTTGCCGCCGGGGGCCTGGCCGGTGACCAGTTGGTCGTAGCGGACGGTGCGATGCTCGGGGACGAAGGCTTCATCCACCATGACGCTCTTGCTGCCGGTGCCGCGAAGGCCCAAGACATGCCAGTCATCGACGACGCGGCAATCGGATTTGGGGACGAGGACCCAGCGGATTTCCGGGGCCTGGGGATTGCCGGTGGGTGGATCGCATTTGGCGCCTAGAAGCATCCAGTCGGCGCAGTCCACGCCGCTGCAGAAGGACCATTTACCGGAGAGGGAGAAGCCCCCTTTGGCTGATTTGGCGCGGCCGTTGGCGGCGAAGCTGGATGCGCCGAGGGTTCGGTCTTTGGCCCAGTATTCCTGCTGGGCTTCGAGCGGCAGGAGCGCGACGAAGAGATCGTGCATGCCGAGAAGATTCCAGACCCACGCGGCGGAGCCGTCGCCGCGGGCTAGGATGGAGGCGATTTCAAAGACGATGTCGGCACGGACTTCGGGGCCGTTGAATTTTTTCGGTTTCAGGAGATGGAACAGGCCGGCATCCCAGAAATCGGTGATGGTTTTTTCGGGGATTCGGCGGGATTCGCTGGTTTCGGTAAGCGCGCTTCGGATAAAAGCGGGACCATGGCGCAGGCGCGATCCAGGAGGCTTTCGCGGGAATAGGAGAAATGTTCGCCCGTGCCTGGCGATCTTGCGGATAAAGTCGATGCGTGCGGGTCCATCCCGGGAATAGTATAGCGGTTGCCGGGCGAGCGGAAACATGGCCAAGATTTGAGCGAAGTTCGGTTAAACCGCCGTCGCCTGCTGGAATTCCTTGCGGCGGTCGGCCATCTGGGCCTTCAGCCGGGCCAGGATCGAGCTGTGCATCTGGCTGACGCGGCGATTCGCTCAGGTCCAGCGTCGCGCCGATCTCCTTCATCGTCATCTCTTCAAAATAATAGAGGATGATGATGAGCCGCTCGGCCCGGGACAGGCCCTTGGTGATCAGTTCCTTGAGATCCTTGCGCTGGATTTCGCGGACGGGATCGGCGCCGCGCTTGTCTTCCAGGACGTCGATCTCGCGGACGTCCTTGTTGCTGTCGGTTTCGAACCATTTGCGGCGACAGCGAGACCAGGCCGACGGCGCTGGCGTCCTTGGCCATCTTCTCGAACTCGGCCATCGAGACCTTCAGCCGCTTGGCGATTTCGTCGTTGGTCGGGCGAGCGGCCCAGCTCGACTTCGAGCTGCTTGCTGGCGCTGTCGAGCTTGTGGGCGCGGGAGCGGACCAGGCGCGGGCACCCAGTCCATCGAGCGCAGCTCGTCGAGGATCGCGCCGCGGATGCGGGGGCGCAGTAGGTTTCGAACTTGACGCCGCGCTCGAGGTCGAAGGCGTTGATCGCGTCCATCAGGCCGAAGATGCCGGCGGACATCAGATCGTCCAGCTCGACTTCGTCGGGCAGCTTCACGTGAATCCGCTCGGCGTTGTAGCGCACCAGATGGAGATAGTTCTCCATCAGCATGTTGCGCAGCGCCTCGGTCTTGGTCTTTCTTGTATTCGATCCAGACTTCCTTGATGTCCGTCTTTGGGATTGCATGAGCTCCCGGTCCGTTGGAAGCATGTCCGATCACTCCCGGTCACGATCGGGTCCTCATGACAGCGGCAGGTGCGCCACTTCTGGTTTATCGGTCGCCCTGGGTTGGGGCGGCCAGACCTTTTTTAATTTTTTCTTCGTGGGACTTTAAATTTTCCTCCAGCATCTTGCGGCCATCGCTCCGACCACCAGTCCGATAACCAGCGTGGCCATCATCGCCATCAATGCCCGCTCGACCGTCGTGGCGAAGGTGTTGTCCGCCTCCAGGCCGCCGACGACCAGGCAAACGGCGAACACGATGCAGGGCAACGCAACGCGCGGCATATGCAGATTGGCCATGGCGTGTAGCTCCGCATCTGAATGTCCTATTCCTATTTCCAATTGCCATTTTCTACTTTCACATTGCATCTACTTCATTTTCTGAACCACTCGGCTCATCCGATTGAAAAATCCGCCGCTGCCGTCGAGGTTGGGGGCGACGCCCTGCTCCAGCCGCATGGCCAGTTGGCTGATGCACTGGCTGGCCGGGCAGCGCGGGCTGGCCAGACACGAACGGGCGTTCGCCGGCGCACGGCGGCGGGACCTGGTCGTCCGAGCACGATGAACCCGGCATCCAGCACGTGACGCCCAGAAATTGCCGGGCGACCTTGGCGATCCGTTCGTGCACCAGTCGGCCTTCGCCGTGCTGGCGGCACCTGGTTCACCAGCAGGCTCAGCGGCCGATCGGCGGCATCGCGGCTGATCACCTTGATCACGGCATAGGCATCGGTGATGGCCGTCGGCTCGGGCGTGGTCACCACCAGCACCTGGTCGGCGGCGCGCGTGAAGCTCAGCACGTTGGGGCTGATGCCGGCCCCGGTGTCGATCAGGATCACATCTGTCTGCGGCTTCCAGTTCGGCCAGCGCGTTGACGAGGCGCTGGCGGTCGTCGTCGGTCAGATCGGCCATGCGCGCCAGGCCCGACGCCCCGCCGATCAGGCGAAATCCGCCGGGGCCTTCGACCATCACTTCGCGCAGCTCCTTCTTGCGCGCGATCACGTGCGAGAGATTGGACGGCAGATCGATGTTGCAGAGCACATCGGCGTTGGCCAGGCCCAGGTCGGCATCGAGCAGCACGACATTCTTGCCGGCCGACGCCAGCTTGATCGCCAGATTGACGGCGATGTTGCTCTTGCCGACGCCGCCCTTGCCGCTGGTGACGGCGATCACGGTGGCGCGGCTGGTCTGGCGGACGATTCGCCGCAGCTGGGATGCCTGGTCGATCATGACAGTCATGGGACTTCCTTGTTGGACTATCTTGGTCATTTACTGCACCGATCCAGACAGAATCAGCTGCGCCAGCCGCTTGGCCTGGCCGACTTCGATGTCGTCCGGCACATCCTGCCCGGTCGTGATGTACGACAGGCTCTTGTTCACCTTGCGAACCACGTTCAGCACGACGCCGACATGGGCCGCTTCGTCGAGCTTGGTGAAGATGATCTTGTCCACGCGCACCTCGCTGAAGCGCGCGATGGCCAGCTCGACGCATTCCTGGCTGGCGGTGGTGGAGAGCACCAGATGCACTTCATCCGGCTTGGCGGCGGCGAGCAGGCCTTTCAGTTCGTTGAGCTTCAGCGTGTCGTTGGGGCTGCGGCCGGCGGTGTCGATCAGGATGAATTCGCAGTCGCTCATCGACCGGACGGCGTCGCGCAGTTTCCTCGGCGTGAGCCGACGACCCGCAGCGGCGAGCCGATGATGTCGGCGTATTTCTTGAGCTGATCGACGGCGGCGATGCGATAGGTGTCGAGCGTGATCAGCCCGACGCTGTGCTTCTCGCGGAGCTTCAGATTGGCGGCGAGCTTGGCGATGGTGGTGGTTTTGCCGACGCCGGTCGGGCCGATCAGCGCGACGACGTGCGGGCCGGTGGTTTTCGTGCGGACGATCGGGCCGGACGTTGGGAGAAGTCTCTCGATCTGCTCGGCGAGCTTCGCTTGACGAATTCGGGCTGGCGGGCATGTTCCGGGCGGAGTTGCTTCTGGAGCGTCTTGATCATGTCGCCGGCCAATTCCTCGGCGACCTGATTCTGGATGAGCTGCGTGTAGTAATCGAACAGCTCTTCGGGGATCTCCGGGCAACGCATGCGGCGAGGTATGATTGACCAGATCCTTGACCATTCCCTTTAAGCTGCTGATTTCCTGAGTGAGACCGAGCATGGCGACGTTCTGGCCGCGGGGGTTTCGAGCAGCGTTCGGCGCGGCTCTGGCGCCGGCGGCTTGATGGGTTGTTGTGCAGGGCGAGCGGGCTGCTGCGGTTTTGCGGTGCGAGCACTGCGGCTGGCGGTGATCTCGACCATCTCGCGCCGGCGCAGGCCGAGCCAGCGCGGTTTGTAGAAGTGCGCGTGTGCAGGATCACGGCGTCGGTGCCCATCTCCTGCTTCACCTGGGTCAGCGCCTCGCTCATCGTCGGGGCTTGAAATGTCCTGAGATTCATAGCAATGCACCTTCACCTTGTCACTTAAAGCGGCCGAACCCAATACGTCGGCTTATCCATTCATTCCAACCAGAGCGACCGCTTCAACCGTCACCTCCGGAACGATTTCGTTGTACGCCAGCACCGCCACCTGCGGCCGCGCTGTCTCGATCATCCGCCGCACCGCCGCGCGAATCTGCGGGCCGCACAGCAACACCGCCGACCGACCGGCCTGCGTCAGTTCGCCGCTCTTGGCCGCGATCTGCTGGACGATCTGCTGCGCCGTCTGCGGCGGCATCGTGTTGGTCGTGCCGCGCTCTGCCGCTCGAGATGCCCGTTGATCAATTCTTCCAGCGCCGGATCGAGCGTCAGGCACCAGAGCCGATCCCGATCGTCCACATATTGCTTGCAGATCGTGCGCGCCAGCGCGTTGCGCACGTATTCGGTGAGCACTTCCAGGTCCTTGGTGCGCGACGCATAATCGCCGAGCGTTTCGATGATCGTTTCCAGATCGCGCACCGGAACGCGCTCGCGGAGCAGGTTCTGCATCACCTTCTGCAATTCGCCCGGCTTGACCTGCGTCGGAATCACTTCCTCGATCAGCGCCGGCACGCGCACCTTGAGATTGTCCAGCAGGTTCTTCACTTCCTGCCGCGTCAGCAGTTCGTGGGCGTGGGTCTTGATCATTTCCGTCAGATGCGTCGCCAGCACGGCGGTCGCTTCGACGACGGTGTAATTGAGCATCTCGGCCTGGGCCCGCTGCGACTCGGTGATCCAGTATGCGGGCAGACCGAACGCCGGCTCGGTGGTTTGCGTCGCGCCGGGGATGCGGGCCGGTGGTCGCGCCGTTGTCCATCGCCAGGAACTGCTCGGGATAGGTGACGCCCTTGCCGACGGCCTGGCCCTTGATCTTGACGACGTAATCGTTGGCCCCAAGCTGCATGTTGTCGCGGATGCGCACCGGCGGAACGATGATGCCCAGATCGATGGCGATCTGCCGGCGGATCATGCTGATGCGATCGAGCAGATCGCCGCCCTTGGCTGCATCGACCAGCCGCACCAGGCCGTAGCCGACTTCCAGTTCCATCGTGTCCAGATCGAGCAGCTTTTCGACCTTTTCCGGCTCTTTCTTCGCGGATTTGTCTTTTTCGTTGGCGGCGGCGGTGCGGGCGACTTTCTTGCTGCTTCGCGCGACAGCGTGACGCCGAGCCGGCCGCAGCAGGTGCCGAGCACCAACAGCGGAATCTTCGGCAGGCCCGTGAACATCATCAGCACGAGAAGACGCAGGCGATGACCAGCGCCTTGGGCTTGGCGAAAAGCTGGGTGAGCATTTCTTCGCCCAGATTGTTCTTGCTGCTGGTGCGGGTGACGATCAAGCCGGCGGCCAGCGAAACGATGAACGCCGGAATCTGGCTGACCAGCCCGTCGCCGATGGTCAGCTTGGTGTAGAGCTGCAGGCAATCCATCAGCGCCCAGTTGTGCTCGACCATGCCGACGTAGAGGCCGCCCAGAATATTGACGAAGGTGATGATGATGCCGGCGATGGCGTCGCCGCGGACGAATTTGCTGGCACCGTCCATGGCCCCGTAAAAGTCCGCTTCCTGGGCGATATTCGCGCGGCGTTTCCGGGCCTCGGCTTCGTTGATGATGCCGGCGTTCAGGTCGGCGTCGATCGCCATCTGCTTGCCGGGCATCGCGTCCAAGGTGAATCGGGCCGCCACTTCCGAGATTCGCGTCGCGCCTTTGGTGATGACGACGAACTGAATGACGAAGATGATGATGAAGATGATGATGCCGACGGCCAGCGACCGTTGGTGACGAACTCGGCGAAGGTGTAGATCACTTCGCCCGCGCTGCATGGGCGGTGGTGGCGTCGGCGGCCCGGTCGCCGGCGGTGAGAATCAGCCGCATCGTCGCGACGTTCAGCACCAGCCGGAACAGCGTGACCGCCAGCAGCAGCGACGGAAATACCGCAAATTCCAGCGGGCTTTGCACGTAAATCGTCGTCACCAGCACGATCACCGAGAGCGTGATATTGAAGCAGCAGCAGGAATCCAGCACGCCGCGTCGGCAGCGGAACCAGGATCACCAGCAGCAGGCTGATGAACGCCATCGGGAAGATCATCCCGCGGTTTTCGTGGAGCTTGATCAGAAAAGGATGGGTGGGGATCGCTGCCATGGTTACAATTTACACAGCCGTACGGCGGCGTTTCGACCTTTCCGGTTCAGTTCGTAGACATACGCCAGAATCTCCGCGACGGCGGAGTAAAACTCTTCGGGAATTTCCTGGCCGACATCGACCATTCGATAGAGCGCCCGGCCAGCGGCGTGCGCTCGACGATCGGAACGCCGGCCTCGATGGCCAGCTCGCGGATGCGCTGGGCCATGAAATCGTCGCCCTTGGCGACGACCTGGGGCGCGCGCATCGTCGATTGCTCGTATTTCAGCGCCACCGCGAATTGGGTCGGATTGGTGACCACGACGTCGGCCTTGGGAACATCCTTCTTCAGCTGTCTGCATGTGCGCGCTGCATGGCGATCTGCCGGCGGCGATGCTTGATGACGGGATCGCCTTCCATGCGGCGCATCTCGTCTTTCACTTCCTGCTTGGTCATCTTCAGCGACTGCTCGATGCGATAGCGCTGATAGACGTAATCGATGATCGCCAGGACCAGCAGCAGAACGCCGACGCGGATGCCGATGTGAAAACGAATGTCGCGCGCCGAGGCCGAAGATCTGCAGGAATGAGAGCTGCTGGACGGAGATGATCTGCTCCGAGCCGGCCGTGATGGCGGACTAGGCGACCAGCCGACGAGCACGACCTTGATGAGGTTCATCGAGCAGTTGCAGGCCGCCCTGGCCGTGCTGAACATTTTGCTGAACCCGCGGATCGGGATTGAGCGCGGCGAAATTGAGGGCGAGACGCTGCGGGCGTGAAATTGAAGCCCGACCTGCATCATGTTGGCGACGATGACGATGAACAGCCGCCCCGACGAAGCAGCGGCGCCAGTGCGATGGCAGACTTCGCCGATGCTGTGGAGCATCAGCTTGCCGGCGATCATGCAGCATGCTGAAATCGGACAGCGATCGAGCCGGAGAGACCTGTGCGACCACATCGCGGAGGGTCGCAGGATGAGCTTGGGTCCGAACCATTTCATGAGATAGCATCGCGCCGATCAGGAGCATGGCGCTGGTGAGATCCTGGCTGCGGGCGATGTTCCCCTGCTCGCGCGCTTCCTGTCGCCGGCGGGCGCGTGGGGGCTTCGGTTTTGTCTCCCGATCGATTCTGCCATATGCCAACTCATCCGATTCCTTATGCCGTCATTGCGCGCGTACAGCTTCAAAACAAGTTGAACGGGCTCCGCCGCATCTGGTTGCGGATGATGGAGCTGGTCAGACTCAGCCCGATGATCAGCACCATCATGCCGACGAGCATCGCGCAGTGAGATGCCCGGCGGTCATGATGTTCAACTGCGGCACGGTTTTTCCGACGAATCCCAGAACCATATCGACGACAGCATCGTGACCAGCATCGGCGCGGCCAATTGCATCGCCAGCATCGTCGCGCGCCTGAACAGCCGAAGTCATCGTGTCAAGCAGCGGCCGGTTCATCCGAACGGACAAGCAGCGGCAAGCGCTGAAAGCTGTCGTAGACGCCCTTGATCATGGCCAGATGTCCGCCGATGGCGAGAAAAACCACCAGCGTGAGCAAGAAATAGAGATCGCCGATGACCGAGCCTCCGCCGCCGAATTGCGGATCGAACGTCTGCGCCGAGATTGAGCCCCATCTGCTGGCCGATGATTTCGCCGGCCCATTGGGCGGCGATGAAGACGAGGCTGAGGATCATTCCCATCGCCAGCGCCGAAGATGATTTCGCCGCCGATTGCCACCGCCAGGTCCCAGGATGACGTGCGGAATCGACTGCGTGAATGGCGATGTTCGGCGCAATCGGCTGCGGCCAGGACGCAGGCGATCAGAGCCTTGACGCGCTTGGGGATTTGCGTCGCTTCCGAGCAGCGGCGCGTAGATCATCATGCCGGCGATGCGGAAGAGCACCAGCACATAAACCGGGATGAAGTTGAGCGCGATCTGAAGCATGACCTTTTCAATCAGCGAACGGTGACTGTTGCTGAACATGTCGAACGCATATTCCATCAGACGATGGCTCATCCACGGCATCAGCACGATGGCCGCCGCGACCATCGCGACGATCTTGGGAATGAACGTGAGGGTCTGTTCCTGAATCTGCGTGACCGCCTGGAGCAGCGAGATCGATGATGCCGACCACCAGACCGATGACCAGCATCGGCGCGGAAATCGACCAGCGCGAGCAACAACGTATGGCGAATCAGTTCGGAGGCTTGCGGCGGAGACATGGCAAACACCCTTCCTTGAGTGTTCGATCGATCGCCTCAAAACGTTCATCCATGAACGTAATTGATCTGCGAGCGACTACAGGTTACAAAACTACCCATCAGGCTGGCGGTAATCAAGTGCCATCCATCCACCAAAACGAACAACAACAATTTAAACGGCAACGAAATCAGCACCGGCGGCAGCATCATCATGCCCATGCTCACCAGCACCGTCGAGATCACCATGTCGATGATCAGAAACGGCAAATAAACCCTGAAAGCCCAGGAGAAACGCCGTCTTCAGTTCGCTGAGCATGAACGCGGGGATCAGCGTCGATGGTGCCGACATCGCTGCCACGTCTTGGCGCGCGGCTGATGCGCGAACTGCATGAACAAATCCACATCGTCTTCGTTGTCGACTTTGATGGATCTGCTCGATCATGAACTGGCGGACGGGCTCCATGGCATTCGGTCAGGGCCTGCGTCTGGGTCATCTTGCCGTCCCATTGAGGTATGGCTGAATGCGCGTTGTCATTCACGCGCTGCCAGGTTGGCCCCATGATCAGAAAGGTCATGAACATCGCCAGGCCGATGAGCATCTGATTGGGCGGAAGCTGCTGCGTTCCCAGCGCCTGGCGAAGCAGCGACAGCACGATGATGATGCGCGTGAAGCTGGTCATCATCAGCAAAATCGCCGGAGCCAGCGACAGCACCGTCAGCAGAATGATGATCTGCATCGCGGAGGAAAAGTTCTCACGCTTGGTGAGATCGGGAAGCTGGCGTCCGACGCTCGCCACCGGATTGTCGGTGGTGGAGAGCATCGCGGTATTGGACGAAATGGTGGGCAGAGCGTCATCTGCCAGTGCGCGTACCGGCAATGCGAGCATCAGACAGACTAAACAAATACCCCATACGATCTGTTTCACGAGAGCATCCTTTCTCTTCGTGTCGCAACGCGCGCTAATTTATCAAGTGTTTTGTGAAACGGTAGAGCGAGCGCCGAAATCTTGAGATTTTCTTTTCGCTTTTTTTATTTTTTCGCGGCGCAGTTCATGCGCTGCCAAGTTGTCGCGCCACGTCGCGAACTTTGTCGGAGAGTCCGGCGAGTTCTTTTCGCGTTGCTTCGAGAGATGGATCTTCGGTAGGAAGTTCGTGTGAGTCGTCGAATTGTTCCTCGGGTTGCGCTGGAGTATCGGTGAAGCTCTTGCGGGCGAGGCCGAAGAACGAATCGAATCGCTTGGCGGCGGTCATGGATTCATCGCGGGCCTGCGCAGAATTCCGGCGGCTTCGTCCGGGTCGCTGATCTCACACAATGGGTTGAGGTTTGAGCCGGTATCGCCTACCAGCACCAGCCGTTTGCCAAACTGAATGACCAGAAGATGTTGTTTGGGAGAAACCGGGCATCGGGCCAGGATTTTTACCGCGGCGTTAGCACGGATCGGGGCGGCGCCGGGGAAAATACGTTTCGCGGCGGCCATGAGAACGAGGATGAGAGCTACCACGGCAATCAACGCTAAAAGGACCCGCGTGGCGTCGAAAGTCGAAGTTGCCGCTGAAGAGACAGATGGTTTAAACGCCGCGCTTGAAGAATCCGGGGTAATCGGCTGACTCTCCAGCGAATCCTCTGCTGAGAGAGCACTGATAGCTGATGGTTTGGATTGGGCGCGAGCAGATGGGCAGACGGCCAAAAGAAGGGCAAGAAGCGCGACCGCGAAGGTTTTAGACAACTTCACGGCCCCTCCTCTTTGATGGCGGCCACGATTTCATTGACGCGTACGCAGAAATTGTCGTTGAGGACCAAAACCTCGCCGCGGGCAACGAGGCGTTCGTTCACAAACACATCAACCGGATCGCCAGCGAGTTTGTCCAATTCAACAACACTTCCCTCGGCAAGTTTAAGAACTTCTTCAACGAGCATTCGACTGCGGCCAAGCTCGATCTTGACGTTCAGCTCAACATCGCGGAGCAGATCGATGCTGGAAACCTGCGCATCGGCCATCACTTGCTGAAAGCTGGGGAGCTTGAATGCCTCGGCATCAGCACCGGGGAGTTCGGAAGCGACGGCTGCGCCATCTTCAAAATTCGCCTGCTGCAAGAGCTGGTCGATGGAAGGATTTTTGGAGCCATCACCCTGCGCTGCGTCCGGGCCTTCAAAGTTGGCCTGCTTCAAAAGCGCGTCGATGGATTCCTGGCTGAGGGCGACATCGTTCTCGGCTGCGTCTGTTGCGGCATCACCAGGCGCGGAAGCCTGCGGCTCAACGGGCGCGGCGGCTTGGGCGGCAACGGGCGCGGGTGCATCGGCCGGAGTTGCAGGTGTCGGGGCTGCCGGTGCCGGGGTGGCTGATGCATCCGGCGATGGCGGCGTTGCCGGCGCACTTGCGACGGCCGGTGGATCAGTCGGCGCTGGCGCGGCAGCAGGCGGCGTAACCGGCGGTGTTGCGTTGGGATTTGGCGGAGTGGGATCGGCCGGAGGGGGTTGATCTGCCATGTGTCACCATCCTTGGTGATCGGAGTCGCGTCGTTTTCTTACCGACGCTGAGCGATCCATCAATAATCGGTGCGGAACGGAATGCACCGAGGAATCAGGACATCGTCGATCATTCCATCGCCGACGATTTCGTCCAACTGATATTTCACTTGCCGCCGAAGCGTTTCAAGGCCCGGCTCAGATCCGCCCCCGAGCTTATCGGGATCGGATTGAGCGATTATGGTCCGAACACGGTCCTGGATCAAGGCCGCGTGGTCGGCAATTATCGGTTTAACTTTGTCAGCCATCTCCTTCTTGCAGGAAAGGAAGATCTGGATGTCATACAAAAAAGTGCGGCCGTTCTGCTTGTTGGGGAAGCGGGAATCGAGCAACGGAATCTCGGCGGTGGCGGTGGCATCGGTTGCACCGGCAGCGCCTTCCACCTTGGTTTTGTCGGGAACAGTCAGATCGGCCGCGTTAGCGTTCTTGGCTCCGCCGGTGATGAACTTGAATCCGGCGAAGAGGACAACGGCCTCAATCACCATGACGCCGCCGAGGAGGACGGGGGTTTTGGTGAGCATTCCGCCACCCTTTGGGGGATGCGCGGGCGCGGCGGGTGCGGCCGCTTCGGCTTTGGCAGGCCCCTTCTTGTCAGCCGCCGGGGCTGCATCGGCCTTTTTTTCTGCTTTTTCCGCCATGATTCATTCCATCCTTTTCGCGGGTCCGATAAGCCGGGGCGTGCGCGTCACCCCGATACTGGCTCTATCGGCTGGAAAAAGACGAAACTCGATGAATCAATCGGTAATCGACTTGCGAATAATGCGGGCGTATTCGATGGCGCGGCGGGTCACCTCGGCCAATGTTTCGCGGACCATGAGCTTTTCGCCCGTATCGCTGCAAACGACCGTGTCTGGTGTTGCTTCGATATAACGGATTTTGTCCGCGTTCATGACGAATGGCTGGCCATTAAGACGGGTGAGGGTAATCATGACACGGGACTCCTCTATTACCTTTGTGTATTCAGAAGATCGGTCAACAGTTCGTCGCTGGTACTGATGACTTTGCTGGAAGCGCTGAAGCCGGTGGAAGCAATGATCAGGTTGATGAATTCGCGGGAGAGATCGACGTTGCTCTCTTCCAGCGCGCCGGATTCCACGGTGCCAGTGCCGTTCTGAGTGGCTGGACCGATGAGTGGGTTGCCGCTGTTGGGACCTGTCTGGTAAAGATTGCCTCCGTCATTGATCAGGCCATCGTCATTGTTGAAATTCGCCAACACGACCTGGCCAAGGGTTTTGGTCAGCCCGTTGCTGAACTGTCCGGTGATGGTTCCATCGCCGCCGACGGAAAACGAGGTGAGGGTTCCGATCGGCTCGCCGTCCTGCGTGTTCATCACCAGGTTGGAGGTGGTGCTGGCAAGCGCGGAGACGGTGCCGAAATTCAGGTTAATGGTCTGGGGACTTTCCGCGCCCGTTCCCGTGCGGTCGATTGAGAGTTGCGTTCCGGTGGAAGAAACCAGTTGTCCCGTGCTGTTGAAAGTCAGCGTGCCGTTGCCAAGGATCGCACCGCTGGCCGCGGTGTTATCCGGGCTGGAGGCATAGAAGCGCCAGGTGTCGCCCGAGTTGCTCGTGCTTTCGAGCACGGTGGTCAAGTTGATAGTGAGGGGATTGCCGAGTGAATCATACGCGGTGATGGTTGTATTGGTGCTTTCGCCAGCGGGGTTGTTACTAAACCCGCCATCGGTTCCTGCCGTCATGGTGAACGGGGTGGTGCTGCTGGTCGTGTCCACGAGTCCCTGCGTTCCGAGCGTCAATGCGTTTTGCGTCCCGGTGTTTCCGACGATTGTGAACTGGGCCGTTGTGCCGCTGGTTTGCAGGGTTGCGCCGGGAGTAGGGTTTCCCGGCTCGGAAACCGTGGTGTCAATCTGCATCGACTGATTGATGAAATTCTCCAAATCGCTCACCGTTGAGGTGGCGGTGACATCGAATGTACTGGCCGGCAAGTCGCGCGATCCTTGCGTCGCGCCAGCCAGTGTGAGCGTATCCCCGGCACTCATCAACGGGACCGGCGGCGTGGCGGTGCTGACCAGATTGGTCAAGAGGTCCGCCCCGGTAGGAGCCGTGCCGGCAACGGTGCTGAACGCCTGGCTCGTGAGGATGGTGGCGCCGCTGGCGACCGAGCCGCCGGCGTTGAGATTCCCTTCCATCGTGACGTTCTGCGTCGCCGCAGCTTCCGTTTCCTGCCCGATCGGAATGGTAAGATTCTGCAGGCCGCCATTGATGACAGTTCCGTTAGAGTCAACGCCATATCCCTGAACGTAAGCACCGCTGGAGGTGACGAGCTGGTTGCTGCCGTTGAGAGTGAAGGTGCCGTCGCGCGTAAACTGCTGGCCTGCGGTCGAATTCAAAACGAAGAATCCGCTGCCGCTGATCGCCATGTTGGTGTCAACGCCGGTCGTCGAAAGTTGTCCCGGCGTGAAATCGGTGGTGATGGCGGCCACCTGCGAGCCCATGCCTTCCTGGCTTGGGTTGTTGCCGCCGAAATCCCCATTGGGTCCGCTGCTGGCTTTGTCAGTCACGTAGAACTGCGGGCTGAAGGAGACGGTGCTGACCTTGAACGCCGTGGTGTTCGCGTTGGCAATGTTGTTTCCTACGACGTTCAACCAGGTCTGGTTGCTGTCGAGGCCGGACAGTCCCGTGAACAACGCGCTGGTTAATGCCATGGCTAATCCGAGTTTTTGAGTTCTTCCGCTTTAAGAAAATTTCGGCCGCGACTCCGCCACGGCCCTCAGCTTCACGATCGCATTTTCCCACTGCCGTTATTGTGATCCGGGTGTAGTTGACGAGCTGGCCGGCGGCGCATTGGTGATGGCCGTCACGCTGGTGAGCGGCATAGTGTCGCCGTTATCCATCGACAGGTTGACGCCGTTGGTCGTCACCTGGACGGCGGTGATCGTACCGCTGGTCTGATTCGAATTCACATCCGTCCCCTGGGCGTATTTGCCAATCATGTTGGCGGCCGATGCGATCTGGTTCTGCTGCACCATTGTCGTCAGACTGCTTTGCAGATTGGTGGATGATTCGAGCTGGCCGATCTCGCTCATCTGGGTCAGCATCTGGTTGGAATCCGTCGGATCGAGCGGATCCTGGTTCTGCAACTGCGTCACCATGAACTGAATGAAGTCGTTAGCCGTCAGCGAATTCGCCGCGGAGGGGGAAGACGAACTCGAATTGGAGGTAGAGTTCGAAGAGCCGGTTGCGGTGCCGAGTGCCGACGCGAGGGAGTTTATGGAGCTCATAATGGAACCTTTCGGCAGAGGATCGAGGGCAAATGCAAAATTATGACGGGGTAATCTGATGAAGCGCCAAAGCTGCGCGGCTTCACGGCGAAAGCTGCGCGAAAGATCGCGCGGCCTACCTCAGGCGACCAGATCGAGCGGATCGCGGTCGCCACGGGCGCGGCGCCACATTCTGCGGAGCACCTCGCGGCGTTGTTGGTCTTGCTGGGCGCTTCGGTCGCCGGGGGCTTGCTTCTGATTGCCGTCGCTGTCGTCGTTCTGGTTGGAGGAACCTTCGGATGGGGCGGCCTGGTGGACGTGAAGGCGATCCACGCTGACGCCTTGTGTTTCCAGGGCATTTTTCAGTTGCGACAAACTGTGGCTGAGAAGACGGGTGGCCTGTTCGTTTGAGGTTTGAAACGAAGCGGACATCACGCCGTTTTCCATTCGCACCGTGATTTGCAGTGCGCCGAGTTCCGGAGGATCGAGCCGGATGCTCATCGTTCCGCCGCTTGGGAGCAGTGTGCCGGTGATGGCGGAAACCATCGACGGCTGATTCGCTTCAGCAAACTGTGCGGCTGGGGTCTGTGGAGGGGCGGCCGGGCAGCGCGGGCGCGGCGTGCTGGATGGCGGCTGGCGCCGGCGGCTGAACGGCGGACGAATCCGTCAACAGCGGCGCGACCGACGAAGCGGCCTGAGAGTCGGCGGCTTTCCCGGTGGTTGGCAGTTGAGCCGATGCCTGGGCTACCGCCTCCGCGGCCTGTGCGTTGCCATTGGTGTTGGCATCCGTGGAAGTTCCCGCTGAATCAGTGGATTTGAACGGCGATACGTTGGGCTTGTGTACGATCTGATTCTCAACGGCATCGTCAGTTGCGTCGGCTGACGCGGGATTTGGCGGCGTTGCCGGATGCGGCGCGGATTGCTGCGCTGCCGCGGCGGCGAGAAGCGATGCCGGGTCTGTCGGGGTTTGTGCAGTTGCCGCACCTTGAGGCGATTTCCCATCGGTGGATTTGGTTGTGGATGTTGTTGTTCCCGACGCGCTGGCGGCCTGCGACGGCGTGCCAGCCAGACCAGGATGGGCCTTAACGCGTAATGCCTTGGCTTGTGTGGAGACCTGGGCCGTCGATTCGGCGTCGCTTTCGGCTGTTTGTGCTGAATCAGTTGTTTGAGCCTGGACTGCTTTCTGGGTATCCGCGTCGGCTTCGGCAGACGAATCGGGAGATTTCTGCTGCTTTTGCTGGGTGTTGGCCTGGGTTTTTGATTGGGTGGAATCGGCCGTCGCTTTTTTCGCGGTTGGATCGGTGGCTGTCTTGTTCGTCGATGTCGATTTGCGCTGTTCGCTGCTGGATGAGCCGGCTTGGATTTGGCGCGATTTAATTCCTGGGAGAAATCGGTGTCGTCACTGCTGTCCGTGGAATTGGAGGTGGCGGGCGGCGGCGGAGGCGTTGGATTTGGCGGCAAAAGATTCAAAACGGTGTTCATGTTTACTTCCCGGCTGTTGTCGAGACCTGTGCCTGACGGATGCGCTCGAGAATCTTTTCGATAAAAGCACTTTCGTCAGGTGACTTGAATTCCTTGATAATTTTACTCGCGGTGCGGGCATCCATGGCCGTAAGATAATCCTGGACCGTCGATTCGCTGAGGGTCATGAAGATGGCTTTCACCTGCTTGGCCGGCATGGCGTTGTAAAGGGCGAGGCTGTTTTGGAAGCCCGTGTCGCTTTGAAGCTTCTGGGCCGCCTGCTCGCGGTCGGTGAGATCTTTTTCGCGCTTATCCAGCGCGGTTCGATCGGCGGCTAATTTCTGGTTGGCCAGATCGACTTGCCGCTTCAGATCGGCCAATTCCCGCTGTCGGCGATCCAATTCCAGCATCTGGGCATCCACGGTGCGGCGAATGAAATCCACCTGCTCAATCACGGAACCGGAATGCTTGTCGAGAAGGTTGCTCAGGTTCAGCGGCTGCGGCGCGGCGGCCGCTGCGCTGGGTTGGGTCGTGGCAGCGGAGCCTGGCGGCGGGAAAATGAGCTCGCGGACCTTGGAGATTTTGTCTTTATTCAACCGCCCCGACTGGAACAGATATCCCACCGCCCCGCCGAGGGCGAGAAAATTCAGCGCGAGGGTCAGGATCAGCACGAAGAAGAGTTTTTTCATGCGACCTCCGCGCCCGTGCTGCCGATTTCAGTGTCCGTGTTTTGCTCA
Source organism: uncultured Phycisphaerales bacterium (assembly GCA_963773725.1). Classification (GTDB taxonomy): domain Bacteria; phylum Planctomycetota; class Phycisphaerae; order Tepidisphaerales; family Tepidisphaeraceae; genus PALSA-1353. The sequence goes on along the minus strand of CAVZCA010000002.1, from coordinate 363,023 downwards.
AAACTGAGCCGGGTGGAGATTTCGTCCATTTCAATCAGATCGCGGCGTTCGAGTTGCTCCCGCCAGCGGGCAAAGCGGCGCTCGCGGAGCTTTTCCAGGATTTTTTTCTGCTTGGAAGCCTCGGCTGCCAATTTCTGGGCCTTTTCAAGCTGGACTTGCACGCCGGCCATTTTCTGGGCGACGCCCATCGCTTTTCGCTGCATGGCGAACGCATAGCGGCGATGGGCGGCGAGGAACGCCAGATCAATGCGTCCGACGAGGCGGTTTTCTCGCAAATCCTTCTCTGCGGTTCGCACCGAAGCGTCGAGAGCGCGAAGCTCGGCATCGAGGACCGTCATCTGCTGCTGGATAACGGCGAGCTCGCGCTTGCGCTGCTGCTCCACGTGTGTCCGCTGCCGCAGAACGCCTTCGAGTTGGAATACAAATTTGGCCATGTCCGATTAATTCATTTCGCCATCGCGGCAGCCGGCTTGGCTTTGAGAGCCTGCGCTTTCAGCGCCTTTTCCAATTGTTCAATCCACGCGAACAACTCCGCCAGTTGACGAACCGATTGCTCGAGCGTGAGTGGAGCCGCCGAATCCTGCTGAAGAAATTGCACGATCCGCGGACGTGCCTGAACGGCGAGATCGAATTCCATATTCGCGCCCGGCACGTAGCGCCGATGTTCACGAGGTCTTCGATGTCCTGAAAAACGGCTGTCAGACCGAGAACACGCTTGATGTGGCGCGATTGATCGGCATTCACGACATCGCCGCGAACGCGGCTGATACTCTGAAGGACATCAATCGCTGGATAATGTCCACGATTGGCAAGTGAGCGGCTCAGCCAGATGTGACCATCCACGATTCCCTTAACCGCGTCGGGAATCGGCTCGTTGAAATCGTCTCCTTCAACCAGGACAGTGTAAAATCCGGTGATAGAGCCGCGCTGGCTTCGACCGGCGCGCTCCAAAACCTGCGGGAGCAACGAAAAAACGCTGGGTGGATATCCGCGCGTCGCCGGCGGCTCGCGGGCCGCCAGGCCGATCTGCCGCTGGGCGTGGCATAATCGCGTGATTGAATCAAGCAGCAGCAGGACATTCTTTCCCTCGTCGCGGAAATACTCTGCGATAGTGCAGGCGACTTTCACCGATCGCACGCGCATCAGTGGGGCTTCGTCGCCGGTGCTGACGACGACAACGCATTTTTTCAGCCCATCCTCGCGCAGGCTTTTCTGAAGAAATTCCTGAACTTCGCGGCCGCGTTCGCCGACAAGGGCGACAACCGAAACCTCGGCGCTCGTGTGCTTGGCGATCTGGCCGATCAGCGAGCTTTTGCCGACGCCTGGGCCGGAGAAAATTCCCATGCGCTGGCCGAGCCCGCAGGTATGCAGTGCATCAATGGAACGGACGCTGGTCGCGATCGGCTGATCAATGTTGATGCGTGACATCGCTTCAACCGAATGGGCGTCGATGCGGCGGCGCACACCCATCGGGAGGGGCGGCTTTTGATCGATCGGCACGCCGAAGCCGTTGAGAACCCGGCCGAGCAGTCGATGCGTGCAATTGATGGTGGGAGCGGCGCTCAGATTTTCAATCGGATCGCCGCGGGAAACGCCGGCGGTGGCATCGAGGGCCATCAGGAGCGTGCGGTCCTGCTGAAATCCGATGACTTCCGCGATGGAGTGTTTTCCGCCAAAGCTGGTGATGCGGCAGAGCGATCCGATCGGCAGCGCAAGATCGGTGGCATCAATGGTCAGACCGCCGATCGCCTGAACCTGTCCGATCACGCGGTATGGCAGCGCGGATTCGACGATATCCACCTGCGAATCCAGATAGCTCACGTGGCCTCCGCGACGCGATCCGGCAATAGCTCGGCGAAGATGCGGTCGAGTTGGGCATCAAGATCACCGTCAATCTGGCCATGCGCGGTGAAGACACGCACCCCGCCGGGGGCGATGGCTGGGTCGGCGAGAAGGTCGACATGCTTGAGCTGCGGCCACGCCATGCGGAGATTGGGCATCTCGGTTTCGAGCGTTTGCAGCTGCGCGGGATTCACGGCGATGCGAACGTCGGCGGCGTGAACGGCCAGCGCGAGGGCCTCCGTGACATTCTTGCACATGATCTGGGGATCGAGCATCCCCTGCCGCTTGGTGACGCGCCGGGCGATTCGGCAGGCGAGATCAATTACCTCGGTGAGAACACGGCTGTGAAGTTGATCACGGCTATCGTCGAATTCGCGCACGCCTTCGGTGAGCGTCGCGATCAGCTTGGTCATGGCGGCGCTGTTCTCGGCCAATGCCTGGGCGTGGCCGGATTTTTTCCCTTCCTCGGTTCCCTGGGCGAGGCCAAGACGGCGGCCTTCAGCAAGGCCTGTTGCTCGCGCCTGTGATTTGATTTCTTGCCCCTCGGTGTGAGCAGCGGCGACAATCTCACCCGCTTTTTTCTGCGCGAAGGATCACATTCCGCGCCGCGGCCTCGATATCCTGCATTGAAAAAGCGGCAACACTGATCGGGGCGTCGGTGGCTTTGATGAGGCCCATGGGTTTCTCCAGGCACGCGTCTCTTTGTTAGACGACCATTTCCTTTTCGCCGCCGCGGCCCGCGATGATGATCTCGCCGGCGTCTTCCAGGCGGCGGACGATATCGACAATCTTCTGCTGGGCCGCTTCCACGTCGCTGACGCGCACGGGACCCATGTACTGCATATCTTCCTGAATCAGCTGGGCGGCCCGTTCGGACATATTCTTGAAAATCTTCTGCTTCAATTCCTCGCTGGCCGTCTTCAGCGCAAGGGCAAGCTCTTCGTTGTCCACTTCCTTCAGCACGGATTGAATGCCCTTGTCGTTGACCAGCAAAATGTCCTCGAAGACGAACATCAAACGGCGAATCTGCTCGACGAGATCGGGATCCTCGGCTTCGAGGCCTTCCATGATCCCCTTCTCCGTGGAACGGTCTGCAAGGTTGAGAATCTCCGCGACCGTGTCCACGCCGCCCGCTTTTTCGAAGGTCTGACTGACGATGTCGGAGAGGCGATGCTCTAGGCCGCGCTCTACTTCCTTGATGACTTCGGGATTGGTCTGCTCCATGTTGGCGACGCGCTTGACGACTTCGATCTGCTTCTGGCTGGGGAGTCCGACGAGGATTTCGCTCGCTTTTTGCGAGGGAAGATGGGCCAGGATCAGCGCGATGGTTTGCGGATGCTCATCCTGGATGAACGTCAGAAGGTTTTCGCTTTCGGCTTTCTGCAGGAACGAGAACGGCGAAATCTGCACCTGCTGCGTTACCTGCTTGATCACCCGATTGGCATCATCATCCCCCATCGATTTGCGGATCAGGGCCTTGGCATATTCGAGGCCCCCTTCACTGACATAGGAGTTGGCGAGAGCGAGATTGTAAAACTCGCCGAAGACGCCCTTGCGAACATCGGTGGTGACTTCGCCGATGCTGGCGATCTCGCGGCTGACATCCTCGACGGCTTCTGGGGGAAGCCGCTTGAGAATTTCAGCGGCCTGCTCCTGGCTAAGCGAGAGGAGCAGGATCGCGGATTTGCGCACGCCGGAGAGTTCTGCCATGTTCCATCAGGGCCGAGCTTTATCCCGGCCCCCTTTCGATCAGCGGTTGAGCCAGCGCTTGACTAGGTTCGCGGCGGAATCGGGATTCGTGGTGACCATCTGCTGAACCTGCTCGAGCATCTGCTGCGCCTTGACAGTTTCTGGGTCCAATTCCATGCCGTCGAGGGAATTCGCGTTTTCGGAGGCTTGTCCGACGATGGATTCGTTGCCGTTGAGCGTCGGCTCGTCGCCCCCTTCATCACCCTGCATCACATTAACGGTGGTCGCGGGGACGCCCTTGCGCACCATCATCGAAACCATGAAAAGACTGAGGACTGCTAATACGCCGACGCCGATTTCCTTGCCGTGACGGCCGACGACGCCGGTAAGCGGCGAAGCAGCGGCGGCCTGCAATTCCACCGGGGCTTCGGTTGGCGTGACGTCGCTGTACGATCCGACAAACAGCGCATCATCGGTGGGAACCGGAGCGCACCCCTTGATCGCTCCTTTGATTTGCAGCAACTGGACATTGATGTAATTCGTCAGAGCGGTTGGATCGTCCGGATCTTTCCCACCATTCTCGTTCTTATATGCCTGGATGAAATAAGCTGCGGGGATACGAACCGAGGCGGCAAGGAGAGTCGCGTCGCCCGGGCCTTGCTTAGTGGTTATGTCCACTTTTGAGCCATCGACGTAATATTGGGATTTGTCGGTGGTGTTAGTCGATCCGCCTCCCCCGCCGCCGCCAGATGGAAGGGACATGGCGGTATTGGGGACGGCTCCCACTTCCTGCTGAGCCGCGGGCTCAGCGGTTTGCTCGTCGCTTGTTTCTTCGGTTTGCGTTGGAATGGAAACGACCTGCTTGGGATCGACCGTGTGTTTGATGGTCACGGATTGCGAGGTATTGATCTTGACGGTCACGCCGACGATTGCGCCGTGAATGTCCTGCAGAGCATCCTGCAAAATTTTATCGCGATAGTGGTCTTCCCACTGTTTCTGAAGCGCGACTTCGTCGCCGTCCGAGCCGGCTGAATCATCGGACTTGTCCTTGACGGAATAAGAAACGCCATCGATGGTGACGTTGATATTGCTTCGGGCCAGGCCGGCTTGCCCCTGGCTGACGGTAGCAGCGGCGGAATTGGCCAGCTGGCGATTGGCGATGGTGTTATTGCGGCTCGTCGTCAGCACGATGCTGGCGACGGGCTGGATGTCGTTGCCATCAAGGCGGCGCTCAGTCGTGGGATCGATGACCACGGAAGCGTCCTGAACGCCCGGAAAATGGCGGAGAATCGACGCCATCAGGCGCTGTTTTTCCTCGAGAAACATTTTGTCGGTTTTGTCGGGCGAATCGAGCCAGTTCATCTCCTTGAGCATGGCATCGAAGCCTTCATCGAAATTGTGAGGCAGCGCCTGCGAATAGCCGAGGATCGCCATGGCGTCGATCTTCCTTTCGGCTGGGATGTACACTTTGTCGCCAACGGTTTTGTAGGGAATGGACTGGCCACCTAGCGTCATCTCGATCTGGCCCAGTTCATCCTGCGTCAGCGACTGATCGAGCAACGGCGACATCTCCGGCTCGGCGGCCCAGTGGGCCCACCAGAGCAGCGTCATCACCATGATGGTGAGCAGCGAAACGACGAGCATCTTCTGCGTGGCCGAAAGGCCCGAGAGCTGCTCCTGAATCCGAGTGATTTGAGTTTTAAGAAAATCCATTGCTCAGCCCTCCATGGCCGAGGAACGCATCCTGCAATTTTATGTTCACACCGAGATCTGCTTGATCTCCTCATAGGCATCCATGAGTTTCGCGCGAATGGTCAGCAACGTTTTGAAAGCCAGATCGGATTTCTCGACGGCGGTCATGACGCCGGTGACGTTTTCGCTCTGCCCGGTGGCGACATCGCTAACGGCCTTGGAAGCGTCCTGTTGAAGACGGGAAACTTCGTCGATGCTCTTATTCAGCATGTCGGCGAAGTTGGAACCGCTCGCCCCATTTGGCGAGGACGACTTACCCGGCGTCGAGGTGATGCCAGTGATGTTGCCGAGGTTGTTCGCTGGTCCCTGAATCATTGCTTATTACGCCAGAAGCCGCAGACTCGAATTGAACATCGACTTTGCGGTGTCCATCATGGTGACATTTGCTTCATAGGCCCGGGAGGCTTCCAGGGCGTTGACGAATTCCACGGACAGATCGATGTTGGGATAGCTGACGTATCCATCCTTATCGGCATCGGGATTGCCCGGGTCGTAGCGTTTTGGGAAGGCGGACTGATCCATCTGGATCGATTTCACATGAACGCCGGGCTTTGATGAATTTTCAGCCTGACCGGGGGCGAAAAGCACAAATCGGCGGCGATAGGGATTGGCTTTGCCGTTGGCGTCGCGAAGCGTGTTGATGTTGGCGATATTGCCCGCAACAGTGTCCATACGGACGCGCTGAGCCGTCAATGCACTGGCGCCCATGTCTAAGATATCAAACATTGTTTATTTTCCTTCCTTGAGCGCCGTTTCCATCATGGAATACTGATCCCGAAGCAGTTCCACCGCCAGGGAATGCATCAGGGCGTTCTTGGCCTGATCGCTCATGAGTTGTTCCATCGAACGGTTATTGCCGTCATGAAAGAGGACATTTCGAGTGGGATGTTGGATGTCCATCGAAATATCCTCGAAATTCACGCTGCCCGGGGCGGACGACTGTTGCAATTCAACCTTTTTCTGCAGCAACGATTGAAACTGATCCAGCGAAAGATCCTTCTGCACGAAACCGGGCGTATCGGCGTTAGCCACGTCCTCGGTCAGCAGCCGCTGCCGCGCATCGGTGAACTCAAGCCACTTCTCAAGTACTGGCTCGTTTCCCTGATTGAGGAGACGATCAAGATACATTTGAATCTCCCATATCAAATCCCGTACCACGAAAAACCATCCGAAAAATCCGGTCGAGAGTAATCTAAATTACGGCCAATCCTGCGACACATTGCGCAGAAACTGCGCTATTCATGCGCAATGGCTTCGGCCAGTTCTCCTTCTTCTCGCCAGCGCTTGAGCTTCATGCCAAGCGTTCGAACGCCGATTCCCAGCGCGCTGGCGGTGCGAACGCGATGACCTTTGAACTGCTGAAGCGTGCTGAGAATGACCTGCTTTTCGATATCCGCCAGCGGCCGGCCGGCAAGACCTTCGGCGATCGGGGCAGCGTGATGCTGCTTGAGCCACGGTTCGATGGTCACCGCTCGAATCACGCCCGGCTCGCTTTCCAAAACCACGGCACGCTCGATGATGTTTTGCAATTCGCGCACGTTACCGGGCCAGTCATAATGCTGCAGCAGCGAGATCGCCTCCGGCTCAATGTGGCGGAATGCGGTGCGTTCACGCTTGCTCGCCTGATGGAGGAAGTGCCGGCAAAGTTCCGGAATGTCTTCGAGACGATTACGCAGCGGCGGAATCTCGATCGGCACGACGTTGAGGCGATAAAAAAGATCGCGTCGGAATTCCCCCTCCTCGACACAGCTTTCAAGGTTGCGGTTGGTTGTCGCGATCACGCGCACGTCCACCTGCTGAGTGAGGCTGCTGCCAACGCGCTCGAAACAGTTTTCCTGGAGAACGCGGAGAAGCTTGGCCTGGAGTGCGGGGGCGATTTCACTGATCTCATCCAGCAGCAGCGTTCCGCCGTCGGCGAGCTCGAAGCGGCCGCGGCGAAGCTTGTCGGCGCCGGTGAAAGCGCCCTTTTCATGGCCGAAGAATTCGGATTCGAGCAGATTTTCCGAAAGCGCGGCACAATTGACGGCCAGCATCGGCCGCTCGCGACGGGCTGAAGCCACGTGAATCGCGCGGGCGACGATCTCCTTGCCCGTGCCGCTTTCACCGCGAATCAGTACCGTCGCATTGCTGCGGGAAACCAGTTCGATTTTCTGCCGCACCTGCTCCATCGCCGGCCCATCGCCGACGAGCGGGCGCGGCGAGCCGATCTCAGTCATGCTGCGATAGGCCTGGTTTTCCAGCCTGAGGCGGCTATGTTCGAGCGTCCGATCGACCAGCAGCTTGATCTCTTCGCCGTCGAATGGCTTTTGAATGTAATCGTATGCCCCGAGCTTCATCGCCTCGACCGCGTTGGCGACGGTTGCGAAGGCGGTCATCAAAACCACCGGCATATCCGGCCGCAGACGCTTCGCCTCGGCCAGTAATTCCAAGCCGGTCATCTTCGGCATCCTAAGATCGGTGATGAGGAGATCGAAGCGAGACGCGCCGAGCCTGCGCGCTGGCGGAAGCGCCATCGGTGGCGGCAACCACTTCGTGTCCCTCGCGCACCAGAATCTCGGCGAGCGAGTCCCGCATCATGTCCTGATCGTCAACGATAAGTATCCGAGCCATGCTTTCTCCCTGCTGTCATATCCTGATTTCAAAAATCGCGCCGCCTTGCGGGGCATTGCTGACGGTGATCGTCCCGTCGTGCGCTTCGACAATTCGATGAACGATCGCCAGGCCAAGGCCTGTGCCTGATTCCTTGGTCGTGAAAAACGGATTGAAAATCTTGTCTAAAACGGTCGCCGGAATTCCCGGGCCGGAGTCTTTGATCAAAAGCCGGAATTTGCCCGTATCTTCAAGCGAAGACCATGCGATTTCGATTGTTCCACTGTCACCAATCGCCTCGATCGCGTTGATCGTCAGATTCAGAATCGCCTGCCCCATCAGCAGCGGATCAATCCGCACGGGCATAGGGCGTGGCCCGGCGCAGCGGCAGACCATGCCCGGCGCAATTCGATCGGCGGCAAATTCAACCGACTGATCGATGATCGCCGCCAAATCGATCACCTGAATCTGCGGTGAAATCTCCCGCGAAAATTGGAGGACCTGGCTGACGAGTCCTTCAAGCCGCTTGACGCCCGATGAAATTTTGCGGACCAGTTGCAGCGAGGCGGGAAGCTCCTGCAGATCGCGAGCCAGCATCGAGGCATACAGCTCGATCCCTCCCAGCGGATTGCGGATTTCATGGGCCATGCCCGCGGCCATCTCGCCGAGGGCCGCGAGGCGCTTCTTGCGCTCCAGTTGGCGATTTTTTTCCGACAGTTCGTTACGGAGAGATTGAACCGTCAACTGGAGCTGTGCGTGTGATTGCTGAAGTTTGTCCGTCAGGTCGCTATAGACCTGTATGATCCGGCCCAGCTCTTCGATGCGCGCGGCATTAGAGCCCTGGGCACTCGTTCGCGAGGCGGATATTTCAGCAACCGTTGTCATTGCGATTATCTATGAATGTCCAGAGCCGCTTTTTTTTGCCCATACGCGGCGGCGGCGTAGTTCATGTTGAACTTTCGAGCAGCGGCGGCCTGATTGATCCCGCGACCGACATTGAATTTCCGCTGCTGAAGGACGAGCGCATCTTCTCGATCCGCCGTGGTGATCTGTTCCAGCAATTGACGCGTCTTTTCCAGCAGAGTATCGGCCAGCTCGCGCTGAGCGGCCGACAGGCCCGACAAATATCGCGGCCAATCCCGCTTGGCCGGGGCGATCGTCTGCTCGAAGAGCGCGATCTGCTCCAGCAATGTCTGCCGCTGCGAGAGGACCATGAGCAAATCTTCCGTTCGGGAATTTTGCACGTGCTCGTGCTGGGTCTTGGCGAGCTTGGCGAGGCGCTGGTAGCAATCCAGTTCCTGCTGAAGCGCCGATATGATCGCGTCATCCTTCATAAAAGACTCCCGGCGATTTTCACCACATCCCCGAATCGTTGGTCCACTGAAGCCACTGATCCCAATACTTCTTGGGCATGGAAAACGTTCCATCCTGAAACGCCTCAGCCGGCATGTGCTGAAGCATCCACTTGGCCCGGTTGTTGGCCGCCTTGGCCTCCTCCGGTTTTCCGAGGGCGAAGTACGCATTGACGATCTGTACGTAAGCCGACACCGAGGATGGATCATTCTGATAGGTGAAGGCGGCTCCGTCGTAGAGCTTGATCGCCTCCTGATACTTCGCCAGGTCATACATGCAATCGGCGCGGTAGAAATAGGCGAGCTTTTGATAGAGCTTGTCGATATCGGCCGAGGGAGGATAGCTGCGATAAAGATCGACCACCTGGTCATACAACCCGCGGGCCTTGAGCAGACGATCTCGCCGCGCTGCGGCAGCCTCGGCAACCTCGGATGCGGCCGCATTGGGAGATGTTTGTGCTGATGCAAGTTTTGCATCGAGGAGCGATGCGCTCTTGCGATAGCTGTCAGCCATCATGAAAATCATCTGCGCCTTCTGATCATCGTTCGGATATCGCTGTGTCAATTCCTGAAGGCGGGCGACTGCTTCTTCATACCGGCCCGTGCGATAATAAAGCTGGGCGAGTTCGCGAAGCGCCTGGCGGAATTCCTCCGCGGCCGGATCGACCAGCGGATTGTTTTCCACCACGCTCAGCAGAGTCGCCTCGGCCCTGCCGTACATGGCCGGGCCTTTGGCGATGTATGCCTGCGCCAATGGCACCGCTGATTTGCTGGCGGCGAGGCTCTTGGAATAATTCAACTGGTTCCGCTGAAACGCGTCGATCGCTTTATTAAAGAGGCCTGCTGCCTGGTAGGCGATGCCCAGGCGAAGCAATGCATCGGGAGCCAGGCGATCGCTAGGTCTTTCCCTGACGAATAACTCAAGCGCCGAGATAGCCGCCTGAAGATTTCCCGCTTTGTCGTACAAATCCACACCCTTCCAGAGCGCGTCGGAATATCCGTGATCGTCAAGCAGGGTCAGCATGCGCGAATAGAGAATGTATGAGTCAGCGGCTTTATTCCGCAGATCAACCACTTGCTGGCCGCGACGGATTTGGTCCGTCGGGTCCGCGTCCGGGATCGTCCCCTCAAGCTGATCGGCTCGCCTCGCGTACATCGCGCCGAGCTGAGAATAAAATCCCGCCTGTGGCGAAGGATCCAGTTCCTGCTGATAAGTCATGACCTCCAGCGCGGACTGGTAATCCTGCCGATCGGACAAAATCTCCGCCGCTTGGCGGAAGACCGCGATGCATTCCGGCTTGTATTTGGCTCGCGTCGGCCTCCGGTCGATCTGCTCGATCAGTTCGTGGAAATCGCTCAGTCCCGGATCGGTCTGCTGCAACATGATCCGGCAGATGCCGCGGCCAAGCAGCGCCAGCGGCGCAGCCTTGGATTCCGGATGCGTTGTCAGGATCGCTTCGTAAAATGAAATCGCGGTCGCGGGATCGTTTCGCTCCTCGAAGATTTTCCCCAGATAAAACGCCGCGTCCGCGTCGAGCGGATGCGAGACTCGAAGCTGATCTCGGGCCAACCTCAGATATCGCTCCGCGTCATCCGGCAATCCTTCGCGATAAGAGCAATATCCCAATTGATAATTGAATGTCCCCTGATCCACCGGATCGGTATCAAGCCGGGCGGCGTCGGCCAGCAGCTTACGCGCATCCGCGAAATGCTTGGTGTCGATCAGGATTCCCGCCCGCTGATCCAATGCCCAGGCGCGCTCGGCATCGGTCAACCCCGGCAGCTTGAGATATTCTCCGAGCGAAACATCCGCGTTGGCCTGATCGTCGCCGGCAAGTTCGAGGTCAATCAGTTTCCGATAGAGGCTCTGCGAACGGGTGGCGTCCAGCGCGATGGCCTGGCGATAGTGCTCGGCTGCTTCAGCCGGGTGACCCAGGGCCGCGTAGCTGTCGGCAACTCGGAGATGCAAAGCGGCGTCGGCTTTGACTCCCAATTGCAGCGCCAATTCTGTTTGTTCAATGATCCGCTGATGATTGGCCGGGACGTCGATCCTCTGCTGCTTCTGTGCAGCCTCCAGGGCCTCGGCGATGAGCAGATGAATTTGCCCCTCGTCGGCCGGCTGCGGTTTTTCCGTGTCAAGGATTCGAGAAAGCTGCTGGAGCGCGGCATCCGGACGATCCTGCTTCAAATAATTCTGGGCGACGGTGATCTTCTGATCGATGGTCGTGCCCGGACCCGGATTAATGAAGAGATAGCCCGCGTAAATGAAGAGCGCAATCGACAGAATGAACAGGGGCAACTGCCAGAGTTGAGAAAAACGCTGCGACGAACGGCTCGCCCGAGACGTGGCCATGGCATCCTTGCCTTTCAGAAACAATCGTTGGTCATCCTGACCGAACTGATTGCGAAGTATAACTTTGGAGTTTTAGAAGGCAAGCAGGATTAAAAGTTTGGATGCTCAAAAATTTTCGGAGAAGAAGATTCAACCGCCATGACGCCAAGACGCCAAGAAAAAATTGCTTTCTTGGCGTCTTGGCGCTTTGGCGGTTCAATTGCCTTGTTTCCTGTTGCAGCAATAAGAAAATGTTTGCCAATCTAGCCGTCAAACGGCATAATTTGCCTGTCACGTCGGGATCATATCTGTGCCCGATTCTCAGCCGGAGAAACTCACGTGCCGGAAATCGCGGCAAAATTCGCGTGTGGCGGTTGTCAGCGCAGGGCGACTTGGCGAAAAGAACTCGCCGGCAGGCGCGTGCGGTGTAAATGCGGGCATGTGACGACCGTTCCCGCCCAGATGCCGGGAAGCGAAGTCGCGGATGAGCCCGATATGTACGACCTGGCCGATCTGGCGGCCGATGCACATCGGGCCACGGCCAATTTGGGGCCGACGATTGTCGATCCGGCCGCATTTGCGCCGGCCCCCGCTCCTGCTGCGGCTTTGGTTTCACGATCCGGCATCCCACTCGCCTATCAGCGTCCGCCGACCGGGCGAGAGAAGGAGCTTTCCGCAAGCGGGTCCCATATCGATCCGAAACGCGACCTGCAGGTTCCCGCGATTCTCCTGCTGATCGGCGGCGCTACTCTACATTGGTTATTACGCCATTCATTACAACCTTGGCGTGGGGGGAATCGCCGCTACAGGCATCGGCCTGACAATCATGACGATTTTCGAGACCGCTCTGTTGATCGGTTTCGCGCTCGTGATCGCCAGCCCGCTTGGTGTCAGCTTTGGCGGCTTCGGGACCGCGATTTTGAAACTCGCGGCCATTGTCGTCCTTTGCGACGGCGTCATGACCTGCTTCGATGGACTGCTTTCCAAATATCTCGGTGCGTTCAGCGGAGGCATTTTCGGCTACGGCGCCATCGGATTCCCCATCGCCCTTGGCATTTACTGGGCTTGCCTCATCTATCTCTTCAGCATGGACCCGGGCGATTCCTGGCTGGTCGTTATCATCCTTTCAATCTTTTACTGGATCAGTCGAATCGTTTTAATTTTGCTGCTTCTGAAAATGGTCTTGAGCTTCAGCGGAATCAGCCCATCGGCCATCGCAATTCCTTCGGCCGGCGGCGGGCCTGCCGTTGCAAATCCCGTAATCGACGAGGTGAATCAGGCCAAGGCACAGAATATTTTGCACGAAGCCCGCAAGTATGCGACCGACTTCGGCAGGCGTGCTGAAATGCCGAGCGTAAGTGGCTGGTACGACGCCGGCGCGAAGAATGTCTGGTTCCAGACGGACCGCGACATCAACGGAAAAGGGGATGCGGTTCAGATGGTCGTTGAGCTGCCGGACGATAAGACCGCCCGAGACAAGTGCTATAAAATCGCCAAGGCCTATTACGACAGTAACAATCAGTATTACGATCCCGCGGAAATGCGGGACAAGGGAGATCCGTATCTTATCGTGGGGTTGCCAAGATAATTATTGTGCCGCCACGACCTGATCCGCCAGTTGCACGTCGCACTTCTCCGGCGGGACATCGTTGAGCACCTTCTGAAAATCGACCAGCGATCGAACCGGCTGACCGGCAATGGCGGTGATGATTGTTCCAGCCGAAACGCCTCGCTTTTTCAGCGGGCTGTCATCCTCGATCCCCACGACCAGGATTCCAGCCAGCCGTTTGTCGTTCATGGCCATGGGCCAGTTGGTCGGCACGGGGCCGAGAACCATTCCACGCCAGTAGAGCCGCTGATTCTGGTTTGATACTACATATTGAACGGGCCGTTTGGCGGCCGTCAGATGGATGGTCATTCTCTGACCGTCGCGGGCGATGATGATCGCCGCTGTTCGGCCAACCGGTGCGGCTCCGACGAGCCGGACGAATCGATCCGTGTCCGTCACAATCTCGCCGTTCACTTCAATGATGAGATCGCCGGCCATCAGTCCGCTCGGTTCGGCGGCGGGTGATCCGGGTTCGACAGATTCGACGCAGACACCGACGTCATCCGTCAGTCTGGCGTCGTGCGCTTGCCGGGGAGTTGGCGGAGAAACCGTGACGCCCATGTATCCGTAAATAACTTCGCGGCCCTGCTCCAGTTGCCGAATCTCATCCAGCAATTGCGGCGTGATAGAGATCGCAAAGCCGATTCCATTGGTCTGCTTCTGCGGCAGAATCACTGCGGTATCGATGCCGATCACCTGGCCGTTCACATCAAGCAGCGGCCCGCCGGAATTTCCGGGATTGATCTGGGCTGTTGTCTGAATCAGATTGGAATAGAGGCGGTCTTCTTTGTTGGCCAGTTTGGGAAGCGAGCGGTCGGTGGCGCTGACGACGCCGACGGTGAGAGCCATCTGTCCTTCGATCGCCAGGCCGTACGGATTTCCAAGCGTGATGGCCCACTGGCCACGCCGGCATGGGCCGGATGCGAATGCGACCGTCTGCAAATGTGCCGCGGGAATTTTCAGAACGGCCAGATCGGCGCGGGGATCTGATCCGACGACAATCGCGGGATAAACTTTGTGATTGTCCAGTGTCACCCAGAGCTGCTGCGAATCTTCGATCACGTGTTCGTTGGTGACGATGAATCCGTTGGCATCGACGATGAAGCCCGTGCCGATGGTCCGCGTCGTTTTGTCCAGAAGCGTCTCGAGCCGGTCCGGATTCATTTCCTCGCGCGAACAGCGGATTCAACATCACTTGCCGTCTCGGCCGCCGAAATTGAAACGACCGCCGGCGCGATGCGCTGGGCGATCGATTGGAATTTGGATTGCAAGCCGGTCAGGTCCAGCGTGTCGGCGTCATCTGGAAGATCGGTGTTATCAATTGCCGATTCAGCGATTCGGTCGGCTCGAGGCGCCGACTTAACAGGCTTTGATGCAACGTCGCCTTTCGGCGCGACATATGTGCCGGCCGCCATGGCAACGCTGGAAAGGGGATTTCGAGGCCGTAACGACAGCCCGATTCCCAGCCCCAGTGCAACTAACGTCACGGCCGCAAACCGCCCGTGACGGAACATAACTTGTCCCATACGAGGTCGTTATCGGCCAGAAGGCCAACTTCCCCTCGCAATTCGGGGGCCAGCCGGTCGGGAATGACAGAGCCGGGAACGATTTCGGCCCGGCTTCGTCGGAATATCCCGTTTAACCTATGTAAACCTGACTTTTATTGAATGAGAATGAATCGGCTATCCGCCAATACGACGCCGGCGGCCCATTTTCCAGCCTCCGTAGTCGATTCCGTCGAGCCTGCCGGAAGCCCGGTCGCGTCGAAAAGTTGCCAATTCAGGCGACCGTCATGGTTCCAGCCAATCAGTGTGTCACCGTTCGGGGCCGCCAAAGCAAGAATGCCTTCGTGCGCGACAGCACGCCCTTCCGTGGCAATCTCTCCCGACGGAAGCTGGTTCCCATCCTTGTCCAGCTTGACGAAAAACACCCGGCCCTTCGTCGGCCACGCCGCGATGTAGCCGCCTCCGGCCTTCGTAATGGTGAAGCATGACATGGGACATGCATCTATGTTCCACAGCGTGCTGCTGATTCGTTTTCGCGATATCCGCCCATCACGATGATTGATAAGCAAGTACATGTCGCGGTTGTTGCCGGCTTCTTCACGATATAGAACGGCCAGATCGCCGTTGACTCCAAATACCGAACTAGTTGTGCAGCAAGGACAGGGATCACAGTCTTTACTTATCTCGGCATTCGAGGAAAAGGTCTTCCCTCCATCACGAGAAAAATTCGCGAAGAGCTTGTCAGACAACCATACGGCGGCGACGTTGCCACGATCATCCGCGGCGAGGGAAAATCCTTCGCTGGACTTGTTGTTCAGATTGAAAACAGGAGAAAAAGCTGAAGCACTCGGCACGAGAGTGGTGTATTGCAAGCTCCATTGATTCTGTGGGAGTTTCAGTTTCCAGGCATTCGTGGACATCGCGATGAATACCTGTCTGCTATTGTTCACCGACATGTCCGCGCCGCTGAACTCCAGGCCGGGTTTGCGCGAGTCCGGATCGACGGCGCAAATGGCCTTCTCGAATGTCTTTCCTTTGTCTCGTGAAACGCTGTACCAGGTAAGACCGTTCAGATCGTAAAGCAAATGAACCGCGCCGTCGTTCGTAATTCGCGCGCAAACAGGCGTGCCGCCGTCCGGGCAGCGAACGAGGGTGACGCGTGTCTCACCGATCTCGTCTGAACCGGGTGCCCAAGCGGCATTCGCGCACTCGCCCGCGAAAGCGATCACCAGCAGCTGAATTACCAATTGCGAATACAGCCGCGGCAAACGCATTTTTGCACCGCCTTTTCTCAGCCTCGTATTGTATAGGGTCGCGTTTCACGAGCTAGACGACTGCTTAGACGCGTGAGACGACGGCAAGTTCCTCAAATGACGCGGCTTCCGGCCGAATAAAGCCGGAAGCCGCGAATTGAAGGCCTATCATTCATTCACTTTCAGCAGCGGGCGCCGCCACTCCGGCTTTGCCAATAAATCCCTTGTTTTGCAAAACCGCCTGACGGATTTCGTCAATCAGGTCCTTGTTCTCCAGGAGGAACTGCTTGGCATTCTCACGCCCCTGGCCAAGGCGGGTGGTCTTGTAATTGAACCACGCGCCGCTCTTTTCCACGACATTGGCCAGGACCGCCAGGTCGAGGACATCGCCCTCGTAGCTGATTCCGCGATCGAACATGATGTCGAATTCGGCATCGCGAAACGGAGGAGCGATCTTATTCTTGACCACCCGCGCCCGCGTCCGGCATCCGACGGAAACTTCTGCATCCTTGATCGTACCGATACGGCGAACGTCGATGCGAACGCTGGAATAAAACTTCAGCGCCCTTCCACCCGGCGTGGTTTCGGGATTGCCAAACATCACGCCGATCTTTTCGCGAATCTGGTTGATGAAGATCACGGTGGACTTGCTCTTGGCGATAGCGCCGGTGAGTTTGCGCATGGCCTGACTCATGAGGCGGGCCTGCAGACCCATATGGCTGTCCCCCATCTCTCCTTCAATTTCCGCGCGGGGAATCAGGGCCGCGACTGAGTCGATCACGATCACGTCCACCGCATTGGAGCGAACGAGCAGCTCGCAAATTTCCAGGGCCTGCTCACCGGTGTCCGGCTGGGAGACGAGCAGATCATCCAATCGAATTCCGATGCGCTTGGCCCAGGAGGGGTCAAGGGCATGCTCCGCGTCGATGAACGCGGCCACGCCACCGGCTTTTTGCGCGTTGGCAATGATGTGCAGCGTGAGGGTTGTCTTGCCGCTGGATTCAGGTCCGAAGATTTCCAGAATGCGGCCTCGCGGCACGCCGTTGCCGCCAAGGGCGATATCCAGGCCGAGTGATCCGGTGGGAATGCCATCCACGGCGGTCTTGGCATCGCCGTCCAGTTTCATGACGGCCCCTTTTCCGAATTGCTTTTCGATCTGCTGAACCGCGCGGCCCAGGGCCGAATCACGGGCAGGATCGTGAGCGGCGGCTTTATCCGCCGAAGGCTTGGCCGGCGCGGCCGATGGCTTGGCTTGGCCATTAGCGGGTTTGGCCGCTTCCTTCACTTCTCGGATGACAGGTTCACGGACAGCGGCTGCGGAGGAGGGGGAATGGTCCTTCTTCGCGTCCGTCTTTTCGAGGGACTTGATCACGGCAGACTCCTTTTCGCCGGGTATCTTGTTCGACTCGACAAAGCGAGCCGAAGTCAGCCGGCGAGATATATGACGGTGACTTAATGCGGGCGGATGCAACGGCAAAGCCGTCAGAACAAGCCCCGCAACTGAACTCGACGGAAGTCACCATACCGTCCCTGTTCAGTGTTTGTTCGGTACTCTAAGAAGTGATCGGAAGAAATGCAAATGGAAAATCAGAAAAAATATTTTCCGCGGATTTCACCTGGCTTTTTAGTCGCAATTTGAATTGTCAGTCGATCGAGAAATCAAAAGCTCATCGTCGATTTGAATTTTTCCCACCGATCGTCGATCTGCTCGCGCGTGGCCGCGGACAGGCCGGCCAGCGAGAAATCAGAAATCGTGAAGCTGGCGACGACGGTTCCGAAGGCCAGGGCTCGTTTCAGGGTTGCGCTGGTGAGATTCCCCTGGGTGGCGAGATATCCCATCATCCCGCCAGCGAAGCTGTCCCCGCGCCTGTGGGATCGACGACTTTCTCGGTCGGGAAAGCCGGCAACACGAACGTATCGCGCTCGCTGACCAGCAGACAGCCATGCTCCCCTTTTTTGATGACGACAAATTTCGGGCCCATTTTAAGCGTGTCGCGCGCAGCCATGATCAGATTTTTTTGACCGGTCAGAAGCCGGGCCTCGCCGTCGTTCAGGACCAAGCCATGGATTTTGCCGAGCAGCTTTTCCACTTGTTGACGTTCGGTTTGAATCCACAGATTCATCGTGTCAGCGACGGCCAGCTTGACCGACTTCAGCGTTGCCAGCGTTTCCTGCTGCAAAACCGGATGGGTATTAGCGAGAAAAACATACTGGCTATCTAGAAATTCCGCTGGGATTTTGGGGGCGCGTTCGGCCAAGACATTCAAATCGACTTCAACGGTCACCGCCTCGTTCATGTCTTTCAGATAAGACCCATGCCAGCGGAAGGTTTTGGAACCCTTGCGGATTTCCAAGCCCGCCGTGTTCACATTGCGTCCTTCAAAAACATTCAAGAGGGCCTTGGGGCAATCATCGCCAACGACGCCGACGAGTCGGATGGGGGTGAAGAATGAGGCCGCGTAGCTGAAATAAATCGCCGACCCGCCGATGACATCCTGCCGCTTTCCGAACGGCGTTTCCACGGTGTCGATGCCAATGGAGCCGGTGACGAGCAATGACATGTAATCTCCTATAAATAGGTCCTGAGCGAAGCCGAGGGGGCATTCTGCTCATCCGCCCGTTTCGTGTCCAGCGAAGACGGGCTAGGATATGCCGATGCCGCCTCCCGCATATCTTCGACCCTATATTGATGCCGCCGAGCGGCATGGCGCGAAATTCGAATCGCTGCTCTGGGCGAATCCATCAGCTCAGGCGGCCCGGTTCGCGACATTGGCCCTCTGGTGCGAGACGGAAAACCGAACGGTCCTGGACGCCGGCTGCGGCCGGGCGGATTTTCTGGATTATCTGATTCAACAAGACGTCCCCCCGGCCCACTACATCGGCATCGAAGCAATTGAAGCGCTCGCCAGCGCCGCCGAGCAAAAAAAATATCCGAATGCGACGATCCTCCGCGGCGATTTTATCGATGATCCGACTCTGTTGAATCAAGGGGCCGATGTCATCCTCTTCAGCGGCTCGCTGAACACCCTTAGCACGGACGATTTTTACCAAACCCTTCGCCTCGCCTGGGAACAGGCCGGCAGCGAGCTGGCGTTCAATTTCCTCTGCTCCCCCCGCCTGGCATCCGGCAAACATCTCACCTGGCACGGCATTTCCGAGGTGCAGGCGTTCGCCTTCCGCCTCAGCGGAGATGTCGCGATGGATGACAGCTACCGCAACGGCGATTGCACGATGGTCATTCGGAAACACCGATGAAAAGCCTCGAGAATCAACCACAAGATCGTAAACAAGAGCGATTGGCTTGACTCCGGAGTGGATTGGCCGATAAATTGAATAGACCCAATCGGGGCCATAGTGAAATGGGATCACGCGACCATGGCATGGTTGAATTTGGGGTTCAAATCCCCATGGCTCCATTCGACTCGCTGCGCTCGCTCATGGCAGGCCAGCGAGCGAACGAAGTGAGTCGAACGGGTTTTCTCATGTCCGCATCCGGGTCCGCCGGGATTCCTTTCACGTCTACATCGTGCTTTGCCTTGGCAACTGAGTAGAGTTTCACAATTTCGGTTTTTCCGAATCTCACCTCTTCCATTTTTTGATCTTTGGACGGCGACTGGACAGAATCGGACACTTTCGGACACTTTTGGCTTTTTGGTTAGTATGCACTAGTGACCAAATGTGCGTTTTTGAGCGAATTTCCCACGACGACAAGACGACAAGTTGTTTTTGAGATAGTGAAGGTTTTGTGGGTGTTTTTTATCCGGGAGTTGGGAATTTAATGCAGCGGTTATCGACGAAACCGTGAAGAGGGGATGCTGAGCACGAAATAATTCAAAGACTCACGGCCCTTTTGGGTTGGCCAGGTTGTTTGGGAAGAATTCAACACAGTTCTGAGCGTCGCGAAATTTGAGCTCGTTTTCTTCCTCTTGCCGCATAAGGAGCAAATGAATGGGCGGAAGTACTGAAGCCAGATTGATGTGTTGATGTATGCTCACCGCATGTTGGTCATTCCGATAGACGATCAACACATCAAGGTCGTTTGGTGCGGCATCTGTATTCAAGGCCGATCCGAAGAGAAACCATGTCGCGCTGGGTGCTAAGTGCGCCAAGCGTTCTGCCTCTGCTGTAAGCAACGTTATTGTTGAGAAAAAATTCATCGTCGGTTCAATGCCCCCAAAAACTCTCCCCACTTATAAATCTTACAGTGGAGATCGTCAGCAACCGCTAAGGCGGAAGACGTCAAACCGCCATTGGGGTTGGTTTTTACGACAATATCAAAATTGCCGTAGCGGTCGCGTGCGATCCGAATATGATCGGCTACCAACTCGTACTCATGTAGAAAAACAACTAGGACGTCCGGCAAAGCACCAGTGCGTTCAATGCGGTACTGTAAATCTGCAAGTCGTTCGAAGCTCGAAACACGATCGTGTTGCCGCAGTCCCCGTTCGATAAACTCAATTGTCGGTGGAATGTAATCTCCCACGCATTCTAATCTCAGCGCTCGCATTAGATCGCCTAGCCCGCCAAGTCCAATGCCGCGGCTTTGAGCGAATCGAATTGCTCCACCCGTAAGATAGCAATCCTTAGGTATATTAATTATAAATTCAACGTCCTTTTTATCACTGATTGCGTTTTCCAAGTACTCGCTTGTCACGGCGCCTTTCGCCGAGAGTGTCGCTATTCTCACGGAGGATTTTCCCTTCCGCTTGGCGACTATTAGGTCGGATTCAACAATTTCGATCGATAGAACATCGTCGTGATCGCGTATTTTTTCCGACACCCATTGACCGGTCCAATCCTCTGCCATCAGTTTGCCTCACCTTCGGCCAACGTTGTCATGGACATTGGGAAAGTTCTACCGCGACCGGCAAAATTCCGGTGAATGTGGTGCGCCGTTAGATCGTCGACATGCTGCCTAAATTCCTCGAGCGTTCCTTTCTCATTCGACCCCAGGAGTTTGCGGTTCGCATCGAGGATCGCCAATAACCGGTGATTATTTGGAAGGATAACACCCAATACTTTTCGTTTCCAAGTATTCGCCCATTCACTTTCCGGGTCGGCGCTATAGCTGAGGTGTGGCCCGTATTGTTGAAAAACCGCTTTGTTTTCAGTAAGTACCGGCTCTATTACCGCCCTCAGTTGTCTCCGGCTGCTGCAATTCACAACACCAAATAATGCACGTAGTTTTTCGGTATGTTCGCGCTTCCATTCCAAGACAAGTACGTCTGGATACTTGTCAGGCGCTTTATCAATAATAGTATGACAAGCTGGACAGAGCAGTATCAGATTCTCATAGCAACCACGAGCTTCAACACTCACTTCCGCGTTGGTGCGCGGTCCACCGTCCATAGCGGCAATTATGTGCGCGATCTCTGCGATGTGAATTAGTTCTCCCTCTAATTCCAGGAATAGCTGACGATGACAGTCTGACTTTTGACAGAATCCACCTGAATCTGCGAACAGGCGAAGTTTCGTATGGTCGTCCGGAGATGCCTTGCCGCGGGAACATGCCATTGCTGAGCCTCGGCTAAATATCTATGCCAACCAAAATAAGATCATTTCGCAAGAAACGACATGCCGGCAGCGATTTATTTTCTCTCATTCCGCGTTGACCTTTCCCATCGATATCGCTCGTCTCATGCCGAACTAGTGAATACCATCTCTCCCAAACCGAGACACTGCGTCATTTTGATGGGATAAATGCTGGAATTCGCTCAAAAACGCGGCTGCGAGTTCTAACTATGTCCCGCTGGCTTCATTCGAATCGCTGCCTGTCCGGAGCTTGCCGAAGGGCGCTTGCCTCTGCTAGGCCAGCGCTCGGTTGCGAAACTATCTCCTCTGTTCCAAGTACAGTCTCCACCTTCAATACGCTGCATTCCAATGCCCTGAATAACGTGCCGACGGCGCCAGCGACCTTGCAGATGGTTTGAGCAATTCTGAATTCGGGAGGAAGCGATTATTTAATCATGGATGGGCTACGGCGCCGGGATGCCAAGCGCCAGTGTGTTGGAAGTTACCTTGGGCGGTTGGCCATTGCATGGCCTCGCTGTGGTATGTGAGGCCGGTTTGGTAGACGAACAGGCGGCCGTTGGTTAAGCCGAAAATGACATCGGCTTTTCCGTTACCTTCCACATCGGCGATGGTCGGCTGCGTCCACTCAGTTTTCGCGTCATCGGGGATCATGTTTTTTACGATCGTGCTACCGTTTGGGAAACGGCGGACCCAGTAGGTGCCGGCGAAGAAGTCGATGATGCGGGGATCATCGCCGAGACTGACGACGGATACGCCGTGGGCATCGCCGGGCAGGTAGGCGATGAGACCGTCGGGTTGGGTGGTGGGGCCGGAGGTGGGGGTATTTTGGTTGCCGAAACCGTGACCGTCGCCGCGCCAGGCGCGGATGGCGTGAGTGGTATTGTCATAGATGATGATCTCGGCTTTTCCATCGCCATCGATGTCGGCGAGTGCGGGGCTGGCGCTGTATTGCTCCACATTCGCACTGATGATTCCGTCGAGTGGGCCATTGGAGGTGGTGCTGGGAAGCGGTTTACCGTCCCAGGTCCAACCGTATAAGTGGTAGGCGGTGACGATGACGACATCCATTTTTCCGTCGCCGGTGACATCGCCCATCACGGGGGGTTCCCAGATGGGATCTTCGACCTGTTTGGGCCAGCCCGGGAGAAGTTCACCGTGAACGTCGTAGCCGATCAAATCCTGGAAGTTGGTGCCCTTGGTGTTGTAGTACAAATGATAAAGGCCGAGATGTCCGTCACCGGCAATATCGCCGACGCAGGGAGCGAATCCTCGTTTGAACACACGGGATGCGGGCCAGCCGGGAACGGGTTTGCCTTCGACGGTGGAGAGCGCTTTGCCGACGGAGAAATCCATGACACCAGTGCCTGCGAAATCGGCGAGGGGAACGCTGACGGCGGGGTTTCCGCTAGGGATGGTGATGAAGGAGCGATCACTTTTGAAGATGAAAATGGGCGCACCGCCGGGGCCGCGGACGACGAGTCCGTCCTTGCCGTCGGAGGCGTGGAAAACGGAGGGACTGCTGACCCAGGGGGAGGAGTGCGGAGGTTTGGCCTGGTTGGCTCTGCCGATTGTCACCGGCCAACCGGGGATGACGGTGCCGTCGGGCCGGAGCGCGAACATGAGGGGCAGGGGATTTGGCTGGGGATGTAATGATGTTTCCTCGGGGGAGAAGCCTTCGTTGGCGAAGCTGGGAGCGCAGGTGACGACGATGTCGAGTTTCCCGTTGCCTTCCAAATCGGCCAAAACGGGGCTGGAAAAAATTGCGCCGGGGAGGACACGGGGCCAGCCGGGGGCGTATGGATAGCCGGCGAGCGCGGGGTCGTTGACGGTCAAGGCGGTGAAACTCAAATTGTCGGAGGCGGACGAAACTTGAGGCTTCGGTAGTTGGGTGATCGGAGTTTGGAGTTTTGGCGCGAGTGTATCGGCGACGGATCTTACTTGTGGGCCGCGGGACATTTTAGAAAGATCAGCGTCGTTGCCCCAGCGATTAAAACGATCACGACGGCGGTGATGGCGGCGATCTTCAGTTTTGTCCAGAGAGTGATGAGGGCCACTCCCTTGGCAAGGGCGGCGGCGGAACCGGCGATCCCGACGCTCTTGAGGGCGGCAAGGGAAGTTGCGGCCGCCTTTGCCGCCAGTGTTGCCGGAGCGAAAATGGGCGGGATCATGAGGAGCGGCGGCAGGTCGTCATCGGTGACTTGGATACCTCTGCGCGACAGAAGCGAGCGGAGTTTTTGCAGGGCTCGCGTTACTCTTTTGGCGGCGGCGGATTCGGATAATCCGATTGCATTTCCGACCTTCGCCAGGGGCATTGACTGCATATAGCGCAGCATAATGGCACTGCGATCGGTGTCTCCCAATTGCGCGATCGCGGCGTCGATCTCGGCAAGCAATTCGGTTGAAGGATTTTCAGTCGGATTTTCCGGGCTCGATTTTCGGGATTCTTCTGAATGCATTTGTGCCGCCTGCCGTTCGTGTTCTGCGCATTCGCCTCAGAGTTCGCAGCGCGTGGGAGGATGTGAGGTAGGTCACCCGATGCAACCACGCGGGAAGGACGACATCTCGGGGAAGGCCCCGCGCTTTGCGGGCCAAAAGAATGAATACGGCCTGAGTTACGTCCTCGGCCAGATGGCTGTCCCGCACCAAGCGATGGGCCGTGCTGTAAACGCGATTCACATGACGGTTCACCAATTGTCCGAACGCGTCATCGGAAGCACCTTCCACAAATTGGCGAAGCAGCTCGGCATCGTCAGCGGGAGTTGATATTGCCTGTGTTTTGTATGTCATCTTTAACTTTGCTTAGAGTGCGTGGGCCCGTTGAAGCAAATATTTCTGATATTCGGCTTCCGCGCGAAAGGCGCGAATGGCAGCAAGTTTGCATCGCATGACGATGTCGGCGTAATTGACGGTTTTCTCGTTTGCCCGTTGAAAGGCCGCCGAGGCGTCGCGCGATTCGCTTTCAGCTCTAATTGCTCGCTCTGCTGCGGTACGCTCGGCATTTGTGAAAGTACAAGAGGCACAAAAGTGTAACACCGCAAGTTCCAACATTACCACGAGGATGATTTTCATAGTTTTCTCCGTCCAGGGCATTCCGCTTTGATGTATAGATGGCCGATGGGGGATGAATCGGACATCTTTGTTCCCGGATCGATTAACCTACAGCTAAAGGCCTCGGGCGGATCGAACTCATGGCAGGTCCGCGGTTAGAAATGAATGGGCGGAAAATTCCCCGCGGTAAAGGCAGTTCCTCTTCATTTCATCTCGGACGGCGACTGAACAGAATCGCACACTTTCGGACACTTTTGGCGTTTTTGCTAGTATATCTAGTGACCGAATGTGCGTTTTTGAGCAAATTTCCCACGACGACAAGGCACTTCGACACTTTCGACAAGCTCAGTGCAGGCAAGTAGTTTTTGACATAGTGAAGGTTTTGGACGTGTTCTGCGCTTCGCGAGAAAGTAGAGCAGTAGACAGTGGATCTGTTGATATCAAACTAAGTGCGGCTCCCTCTGCCAATGGGTTCCAGGTGAAGGTTTTGGATGTGTTTTTTATTCGGGGGCCTGAATCCTGGCATTCATGCTTGAAGTGATCGCTGAAAGAGCAATCGGCAGTCCGTTAAACCCTCATCGACGCCGTAAGCGGAGACTGTGTCAATACGAAATTCCTCGTTCGGTATTGGCTTCCTTAGAAGATCAGCCGCCGCTTCGGCACTGAATGGCTCTCCCATGCGCAATGTGCAATGCGGAGTGTAGGGCCACCGACTTTCAGAAAAGGGAATGCCTGAGGCGCGTATTGCCTGATGGAGCTGGTCAAAGGGAGAACGATCAACGGGTTCCAGGTAAAAGGTTGAGGTATTCGGAAAAAAACGAATGGCCGAAAAGCTGCTGGAAAAAGCTCGGAACGGTGAAAGCACGCGGACCAGGTCGCGTTCGACGAGCGACAGATCGGCGCCTCGGGGAATCGGGCCGACACCCGATGAGCCCGCGATTGTAATTTCAACAGGGAGCTTGGCAATGCGGGTTCCAAGCGAATTGCGCAATGATTGAACACCAGAGCGAACCGGCTCTGGAATCTCGACGACAATGAACGAAAGGAAACCCTTCACGGCAAACCTTTACCTCAAAACATTGCCTGCATATTTAACTTGAATCTTGCCTCGGTTGGAACAGGGGTTGAGAAGGAGGAATGAGCACTAAATAATTCAAAGCTTGTCGAACATTTTGGATTGGCCTGACCCTTTTGAATTGTTAGTGGAAATTGCGAAATCCGTTGCCGTCAGGGTAGTATTCATGTTCACCTTCATTCCTGGGAAGAAGGGCAGATGATCAGGCGGTTGTATCGATCTTTTTGTGGCGCAATGTGGGTTATGGCCTTTGGTGCGGCCATGGTGATCTGTCGCAATAGCCCAGCGCTGCCAACCAGCCGACCTACTTCACCTTTCGATCAGGCCAAATTGCGGCGGGGACAGCAAATCCAGGCCGTGCTTCTGGACACCCTCGAGCAATCTTACAGCGATAACGGCGATTGGCCGGATTCCTTGTCCGACAGCGGCGAAGAAAAATCGCTCAGATTGATCTACCATAAACCATTAAGACACCCCGTTGCTTCCGATCCCGAATTGGATACCTGGTATAGAACCGGGGGAGCGGCGACCGTAGTCCTGTATGAAGCGATCGAACAAAACCCGGGCGGCATTTGGGTCGGATATGCCGATGGACATCTTGAATTTGCGGCAAATTCGCGCTTTGGCGAACTGCCAGAGCCAATTGCCTATCGCCATCGAGCAATATGCCGAACCCGCCACGCAGCCGGCCCCGACCGGCGGCCAACTCACGTTGAGAATTCTCGATCCTTCTGGACATCCCGTCGTGGGGGCGCACGTGGGCACGTATATGTTTGTCGACGAAGAGATGCCGCAGCGCTCCAAGCTGGTTCCTCGTTTCTACGATCCAGACAAAGCGGAATCAGCGGTCAGCGATGAGAAGGGTGAAGTGACAATTTTGGCCACTACCGCGTTCGACGCAAAGTTCACCGAGCAGCCCGTCGTCCCGGTTTACATTCTTGAAACATCCCGCCGGCTTATGGCGGCACTCGAGTTGCGCCACTCGGATTTTGAGGGGGACCAAATCCGAGAGGTGCGGCTGGCTCCCGCGTGCGAGGTTCGCGGCCAGCTATCCAGCATCGGGTTAAATGCACCAGGAAAGGAATTGTCCTGGAGCAATGCCCTCGTCTTCGAACCGGGGCAGCCTGGTCGCTCCACGATCAATTTTATCTCCACCTCGCGATCATTTGATTTCCTGCTACCACCAGGCGATTACGGACTACGGGTGCTTGCCCCGAATTGTTGCCCAGTATACCGATACTTCCGCATCGAACCCGATCAACGCGAATTGAATATCCAGCCTGATCTTCCCCCCGACATGCTCGCGCGATTGATCGGTCAACCAGCGCCCGAGTTGCAGTCGATCAAGGCGTGGAAAAACGGCGGTCCCGTCAAACTGTCGGACCTGCGCGGCAAAATCGTATTGCTCGATTTCTGGGGTTATTGGTGTGCCCCCTGCGTCGCAGGCATGCCGGCTTTGATGGAGATCAATGATCAGTACAAAAACAAGGGGCTCGTCATCATCGCGGTTCATGATGATTCTGTGGAATCGGTCGAAGATTTGGACCGAAGGCTGGCGAAGCTTCGTAACGAGAGCTGGGCAGGCTGGAACGGGCGGGATTTGCCTTTTCTGGTGGCGATCGACGGCGGGGGCACGAAGCGGATCAAGCACAGCAGCACAACAGTCCAAGGAGCGACGACAGCCGCGTATGGCATAGAGGCGTGGCCAACCACGATTGTTATCGGCCGCGATGGGAGGGTTATTGAGCAAGTCGTCGCTGGCTCACAAGAAGGCCAGCATGAAATAGCGAGGCTTGTGGAAGGTGGTTCCGCGATCGGGAATTAGAAGAATTGAAGAGGACCGATTCGATTTGGATTTTTGCGGGCCGCGTTCGGCGAATTGAATTGCGTCCGTATTGATTTTCCCCCCCCGCGTCACCTTTAGTTCGCCTCCAAAGCTACTTCGGGACGATGATGCAGCCTTCCTGGTCGAGAACCGTCGTATTGGCAGAACCGCAACAGAGGCTTGCTATTCCTTCCCGGAAACAGATCGCCGCAACCAGGCAAAGGAATGCGTCCGCACCATCTGGATCCGTGTCTCCTTTCCCTTTGCCTGCCGTTCTGTACTCGACACAGAAGCTGCGCACACCCTTGTCGAAGCTAAGTTTGATGCCATTTTGCTTGAGGTACGTTTCGGCCTTCGTCATGCTCGCTTCGGGATTCTTCTTATAGCTGCCGTCGAATCCGACACTGCGGGCGACTTGGCCAGGATAGGTCTCGATGGCGATTCGACTACCGGGGTCGAAGTTCGCTGACGAGAGAGCCCCAGTCATGCCGCTAAGGCGCAGCCGTTCCAACATAGCGGTGCCGGCCAACGTCATCGAGAACAAGTTCTGGAACTTGTGTTTAAGGGGCGAGCTGCCACCCGTCTCCTCATCCGTGGTCCGTTTTATCCAGAACAACTTGTCACGCCACGGCATGAACTTGGTGAGATCTTCGAGCTTGGCTCCCGCAGCATCCCCATTGAATCTGAGCTTCAACTCGCTGGCGATGAAGGCGGCCCAGATCGAACGACTGCCAAACGGAGCCTGCTTCATACGGGCAGCGAAAGCGGCGTCACGCAACAAGGAGGTGGGGATGGAGAACGGGAAATCGAATGCGGCAACCGTTACCTCCAAGTCTGGCCCCAGTGATTCAGCGAGGTTTGGAATGGTCCAACCTCGCCGCTTCTGCTTCCAGTCGTCGTTGGACATATGTTGCTTCACTAGCCGTTCGTTCCGTCCGATGGGCAAGATGGTATAGGAGCGATCCCCCTCGCGAACGGCTTCGATGAGGATGATCTTCTTAGACTGGTCGCCGGCGGTGGCCGGCGCGCCGAAGTCGCTGCCGACCACCAGTTCACGCAGCGAGTTAAATCGCTGCTGAGGCTCAATATCGAACTCGGAAAGAGGGGACTTCACGAATAGTTGGCATCCTAACGATCGCTACCGCAGCAATCGTCTATGTCATATTACTCGCAAGCCATCGCATTCGCTCAAAACACCTATACCAAATTCTATCGGCGTCCCGCCGGCTGCATCTGCTTCGCTTCGATCCGCCTCCCAAGCTCCCCAGCCAGCCGCTCCGCGTTTTCCACCGACAGGATGGTCCAATGGCTGCCCGGCACATTAACGACTTCGACCTCTTTCGCGAATTTTCGCCAGCCCATTGTCGCATCGGGGGCGGCATGCTTCCATCCATTTGGGCTTTTCTATCGCCCGGAATAGAACCACCCGTCCGCTGTAGCGCTCGATCGGGTAATTTTGGATTTCGGAAACCGATTCGCGCTCGATCTGCAAAAGGCGCGGATCGATCGTCGCCGGCGCGGGTTGTGGCTCTTGCGGTTTGAAAAGCCTATCGCGGGATGCGTTCAGCCGATTCAAAAGATGCTGCGTTTTGTCGGTGCTTCGCACGAATGCTTTGACATGCCAGCCGATTCTTCCCGGGAGCTTTCGCTTTTGCGGATATCCCGGCCCGCGGGTGTCGATTATGCCGAGGAATTCGACGGATTGGCCCTCTTTGCCGAGAAGCTGCGCCATCTCGTAGGCGACGTATCCGCCGAAGGAGAATCCGGCCAGGCGATAGGGGCCTGCCGGCTGGACGCTCCGCATTTCTTCCAGCAGCCGTCGGGCGAGTTGTTTGATATTGCGCGAGAAATTCGGGCTGCCCGCCTCGGGAAGCTGAAGCCCATAGACCGGCTGATTTTTCCCGAGCTGCTGGGCGAGCGGATAGAAAATAAAGACATGGCCGTGCATTCCGCTGATGCAGAAGAGCGGCGCATTGTCTCCCTTGGGTTGAATGGGAACCACCAGGCTGTCGGGCAGCTTCCATCCCTGACGCGACATTGCTTCGGCGAGCTTTTCGATGGTTGGCGCGGCGAGCAGGGTTGCCACGGGGAATTCGCGTCCAAGGACGCGCTGGACCTCGGCGAACATGGCGACCACCTGCAATGAATCTCCGCCCAATTCCATGAACGGTTCGTCGATTCCGACGGGGCGGTCCATTCCCAGCACGCGCTGCCAGATCGCCGCGAGGACTTCTTCGAGCGAATTGCGCGGGCCGAGGTAAGGGAGATGAGCGGGCGCCGCCGGCTGCAGGATGATTTGCAAACCCAATTTTTCCGCCATCCCGATGCGCTGCGGCTTGTTGGCCGGGCTTAGCGGAATTTCATCCACGAACAAAATCCGGCTGGGGACTTTGTAGGAACTCAACCGCTCGGCGGATTTTTGGCGAAGCTCCAACTCGGTGACTGAATGTCCCTCTTTCAAAACAGCGGCGACGGCAATTTCCTCTCCCAATTGAGCGTCGGGGATGGCAAAAGCGACCGCCTCGGACACCGCGGGGAAAGAGCGGATGACCTCTTCAATCTCGCGCGGCGCGATTTTTACGCCGCCCCGGTTGATCATCTCCTTGCTTCGCCCGATGATGAACAAAAACCCCTCATCATCAAACGCCCGAGATCGCCGGTGCGGAAATATCCGTCGATCCGGGCAGCCGAATTTTCGGCGGGATTGTCTTCATATTCCTTGATGACATTCGTTCCCCGGATCAGGATTTCTCCGGAAACCCCCGGGCCGCGCGGAACTATTTTTCCCCGTTCATCGAGCATCGCCATCTCGATTCCGGTCGGAAAGCCAACCGATCCCGCTTTTCGCCGTTCATTTTTGAAATGGTTCGAGCTGATCAGCGGACATTCGCTCATCGCGTAGACTTCAACCAGCGGAGCGCGCCAGAAATTCTCCATCTCACGAAAAAGGGGCGCCGGCAGCGTCGCGGCGCCGCTGCGCACAAATCGCGGGGAATGCTTCGCAGCCCAATCGGCGTGATCTTTCGAATGCTTCATTATCCCCTGATGAATCGCGGGCGGAACGGTGAACCAGGTCGGCCGGGCTTCCCGGGCCCATTTGAAAAAGTCCGTGGAAGAAAAACCCGGGGCGATCGAAATCTCGCACCCCGCCATCAGGGAATAAATAATCGTTGTGATCCCCATTGGCGTGAGCGGCGTCAGCACGTGCAGACACCGGTCGAGGGGATTCAACTCGAGCAAATCAACGTTGTGCCGGATCGCTTGCAGCATTGCGCGTTGCGTGGTCGGCACAATCTTGGGCCGCGCCGTTGTTCCCGAAGTTTGCAGCACGGCCAATATATCGTCCTCGCCCGCGATTCCGGTTCGGCAGGCGCGGCGAGGGGAATTGGGTTTCAGAGCAAGGGAAAGTTCAATCGTTGCCGCCGGCGCGTTGGCTGGTGCAAACATTTCAATGATCGCAATTCCCATCGAATCGAGCGTCGTGCGCCATTTTGAATCTTTTTCGATGACGACGGCGTCCGCTTTAATCTGCTTCAGCGCTCGTTGAACTTCTTCCGGGTGCGCCCGCGAATTGATCGGCGCGTAGGTCGCGCAGCAGTTGATCGCCAACATTGTCGCCGCGGCGGGCGGCCCTGCGGGAAGGATCGTGGCAATCCGGTCTCCGCGTCCCAATCCCCATTCATTCAATCTTGAGGCAAGCGATCGGCTTTGCGAAGCCAACTGGGCGTATGTCATTGGCGTAGCGATGCCGCTTGCCGCGCCGTTGATTTTCTCAGGCGACGAGATTGCTGCTGACGAAGGCCATCGCTGCGCCACTGCGTCAGCAAGTCCATCATGCAAAGAGACGGCGCAGCATCTAGTGCGCCGGCGAATTGTTTCAGCTCTGCTCCAACCATTGCAGGGCTCGCTTATCGCGTGACTTCGTCAGGACGCTCGAAAATGATCCGGAATAGTATAACAAGAAACTTGCGGTTTTGCCTGGGGCGAATTGAATTAAGGTGTTTTATAGAAACGATTTACGGAAATAATTTGCATTTTGGGAATTCATTTTCGAGGGACTTTTGGTGGATTATGCCCGTGTTGATAGAGGGTTGGACGATGTGCCCATTTTGAATTTTCTGGGTCGCGAGGTTACCTGCGATATTGTTCGTCGCTGACTTTATCCATCCAGTCCACGGCGTTGCCGTCGAGTTTTTCCTGAACGGCGATGTGCGTCATCGTTGTTGTGGCGGTCGCGCCGTGCCAATGTTTTTCGCCGGGCGGGAACCAGATCACGTCGCCGGGCCGGATTTCTTCGACCGGTCCGCCTTGTCGCTGCGCCCAGCCGCAGCCGGCTGTCACGATCAATGTCTGGCCGAGCGGGTGGGTGTGCCAGGCGGTGCGGGCGCCCGGCTCGAAGGTGACGCTCGCGCCGCTGACCCGGGCCGGATCGGATCGATCAAATAGCGGGTCGATTCGAACCGTGCCGGTGAACCAATCCGCCGGACCTTTGCCGGAAGGTTGAGAGCCAGTGCGTTTGATTTCCATCTAATTTCTCCTAGCCGAATTACCGGTCTGGGTTACGGGTCGGTCGGATTATAGTCTCTTTGCGGGCCTAGTCTTCCAAACCCTCGCCATGCATGAGTTCATCCGTTACGCCCCGTTGTAAATTCTGTTACTTTTGGTCGAGAAAGGTCAGGGTCGTGGCCGGCAATCCATTTTTTACGAGGGTTCTTTCGGGTTTGATTTAGATCGCAGCGAAAACGCGATTTTATGGAGAGGCAGCATGGCAGAACGCAAGCAGATGGATCAGGAACGATCGAAAACCGGCATCATCGGCTTGGATGATGTCCTCAATGGCGGGCTTATCCCCCACCGCCTTTATCTGGTTGAGGGGAGTCCTGTGCCGGAAAGACCACGCTGTCGCTCCAATACCTTATCGAGGGAATTAAGAGAAAGGAAAAGTGCCTTTACATCACTCTTTCGGAGACGAAGGAAGAACTGATGGCTGGCGCGGCCTCGCACGGCTTTGATTTGACGGGGATCGAGATCGTCGAGTTGATCGCGGAAGAAAAAGACCTCGCGGGGACGACGCAGGTGACGATGTATCACCCGTCGGAAGTTGAACTCAACGAGACGACGAAAAAAGTGCTGGACGCGGTTGAGCGGATCAATCCAAACCGCATCGTCTTTGATTCATTGTCGGAACTCCGCCTGCTGGCTCAAAGCTCGTTGCGGTATCGCCGCCAGATTCTTGCGCTGAAACAATTCTTCATCGGCCGTCAATGCACGGTGGTGCTTCTCGACGACCGGACGGCCGAGGGTTCCGATCTGCAATTGCAAAGCATCGCGCATGGCGTGATCTCCCTGGAGTATCTCTCCCCCATTTACGGCGCCGCGCGGAGACGGCTGCGCGTTCTCAAATTCCGGGGGACCGATTTTCGAGGCGGATTCCACGACTTTCGCATCCGCCGGGGAGGCCTTGAGGTTTATCCAAGGCTTGTCGCAGCGGAACATAGCGAGTCATTCGAGCCCGGACGAATCAAAAGCGGCGTGACGGCGCTGGACAATCTGCTCGGCGGCGGCCCCGATCGCGGAACCAGCACGCTGCTTCTTGGACCGGCGGGATCGGGGAAATCGACCATCGCGGTCCAGTACGCCGTGGCGGCCGCCAGTCGAGGCGATCATGCCGTCATCTTCGCGTTCGATGAAAGCGTCGCGACGCTGGAAGCACGGACACGATCGCTGGGAATCCAGTTCACGGAGGGAGCAAAAGCGGGACAGGTGCGCATTCACCAGATCGATCCCGCGGAGATGTCGCCGGGCGAATTCGGGTGGCTGGTGCGGCAAGCCGTGGAAAAAGATGGGGCGAAGGTGGTCGTGATCGACAGTCTTAACGGATACATGAATTCAATGCCCGAAGAGCAATTTTTGACGCCGCAACTGCATGAATTGCTGACATATCTCGGGCGCCGCGGCGTGACGACGCTGATGATGGTGGCCCAGCACGGGATGCTGGGCAGCAACATGCAGTCGCCGGTCGATGCAAGTTATCTGGCCGACTCGGTGGTGCTGCTGCGATATTTTGAGTATGCCGGAAAAGTGAAGAAGGCCATCTCGGTCGTGAAAAAGCGAAGCGGCGCGCATGAAGAAAGCATTCGCGAGATGTACTTCGATGAAAAGGGAATTCATCTCAGCGAGCCGCTGACTCAGTTGCGGGGGATTTTGACCGGAGTGCCCATTGAGATGAAATCCGAGGGGGATCACGCGCTTCCACGAGTGGAGAATCGCCGAGATGGCATCTGAAGTTGATCGCCAAATTGAACAGCGGGTTTTGCTCCTGGCGCCAACCCAGCGGGATGCGGAGATCACCAGCGCATTTTTGAGCACCGCGGGGCTCGGCTATTTTGTCTGCAGGGACCTGGGCGAGGTTTGTAAAGAGATCGGCATCGGCGCGGGGGCGGTTTTGCTTACGGAAGAGGTGCTCCGCCTGCCGGCGATCGATGAGCTGATTCGCGTGCTGGAATCACAGCCGGCCTGGTCGGATTTGCCGCTGGTGATGCTGATGCGCGGCGGGATTCAGTCGCCGGAGTCCACCCGCGTTTTGCAACTGCTTCGCAACGTGACGCTGCTGGAACGGCCGGCGACAGCGCGGTCGGTCATCAGCGCCGTCCAGGCGGCGGTCAGGGCTCGCAACCGGCAATACCTCGCCCGCATGCAAATCAACGAAATCCGGCGCGGCGACGCCCGGTATAGGGAGATTCGCCAGCAGATGGAGATCGCCATTGACGCGTCTGAGCTGGGAACGTTTCATTGCGAAATACCGCTCGACAAGATCATCTGGAATGACCGATGCAAAGCGCATTTCTGGCTCCCGCCCGAGGCGGAAATTAATATCGATCTCTTTTACTCCATCCTGCACCCAGACGACCGCGAACGAACGCGCAAGGCGGTCGAGGAGTGCGTCTATCATGGCGCGCCTTATGACACTGAATACCGCACCGTTTCTCCCACCGGCGCTATCCGGTGGGTGCGGGCGACCGGGCGCACTTTTTTCAATGAAAACAAGCAGCCGATGCGGTTCGACGGAACGACCCAGGATATCACCGATAAACGAAATGCAGCGGAGGAGCGGGAGCAGCTTCTGCTTGGCGAGCAGGCTGCCCGCGCCGAATCGGAACGCGCGGGGCGGATGAAGGATGAATTTCTCGCCACGCTTTCGCATGAACTTCGCACGCCGCTTAATGCGATCCTGGGATGGTCCCAGCTTCTGGGGCGGGATACCGGCAAAGAGACCCTGAAAGAGGGCATTGAGGTCATCGAGCGTAACGCGAAAGTCCAAGTGCAACTCATCGAAGACCTGCTCGACATGAGCCGCATCATCTCGGGCAAGGTTCGCCTGGATGTGAAGAGAATCGACCCGGCGACGTTCATCAACGCGGCTTTTGAAACGGTCGCCCCCAGTGCAAAGGCAAAGGGAATTCAGCTTCACAAGGTGCTGGATTCAAAGGCGGGCCCAATTGCTGGAGATGGAAACCGGCTGCAGCAGGTCATATGGAACTTACTTTCCAACGCCATCAAGTTCACAAAAAAAGGCGGCAAGGTGGAGTTGCTTTTGGAGCGGATCAACTCGCATATTGAAGTCTCGGTGACGGACACGGGGCAAGGGATCAACCCGGAATTTCTGCCTCACGTGTTTGAAAGATTCCGTCAGGCGGATGCATCTACAACTCGTTCGCATGGCGGCCTCGGACTGGGCCTGGCAATCACAAGACAATTGGTCGAGTTGCACGGCGGCACGATCACGGCCACAAGCCCCGGCGTGGGAATGGGATCGACGTTTACGATCGTGCTTCCCATTATCGTTGTGAACCTGATGTCCTCCGCTGAGCCGCGGGGACAAACACGGGCGCTGCAGTCCCATCTGTTTGAATGTAATCCGACGGTGCTGACGGGCGTGACGGTATTGGTTGTCGATGATGAATCGGATGCGCGAATCTGGTGAAACGCTTGCTGGAGGAGTGCGGCGCGTCCGTGGTAGTGGCTGCATCGGCCGCGGAGGCGATTCAGGTTGTCCCCTCGCTGAAGCCGGATGTTCTGGTCAGCGACATTGGAATGCCTGGCGTGGATGGATACGAGTTGCTCCGCCGGGTGCGGGCGCTGGGCGGACAACGGGGAGGCGATGTGCCGGCGATCGCGCTGACGGCGTTTGCGCGGTCCGAGGATCGGACACGCGCTTTGCTTGCGGGATACCTCGTTCACGTCTCAAAGCCGGTTGAGCCGCATGAGCTAATAGCGACGGTGGCCAGCGTCGGCGGTCGTACGGGGTTTGATAAAGCCATTTGATTTGCATTTGTGGTAAACAACCGGCGTAATGCGCCGGACGCAACTTTTTCATTCCCCCACCACGACAGCCCGGCGGAGCGTTCGTCCGGTCAGCACGATAAACGCGGGTAATATCAGCGGCCGAACGACGAACGTATCGATCAACATCCCCAGCGCGAATGCGAAACCCAATTGCACGAGCACCTGCACATCGCCGGCCATGACGCTGCCGAGGGTCGCGGCCATGATCAGGCCGCAGGATGAAATCACCGGGCCGGTGAAGATCAGGGCTCGCTGTGTCGCCTCGACGCAGGGCAATTTCCGACTTTCCTGGGCCAATCGCATCGCGAAGAAGATGCTGTAATCCTGGCCCACCGCGACCAGAACGATGAAGAGCAGCATCTGCACTTTCCATTCGATTCCCTGCGTCCCCAGCATCTGAAATATCCAGCATGTCAGCCCGATCGTTGTCAAATAGCTCAGGGCAGTCGCGGCCAGAATGAAAATCGAAAGGAGAAAATCCCGCAGCACCAGCGTAACTACGAGCAGTATCGCGCTCAGCGCCAGGATGGCGATGCGCCGAAAATCCTGCTGCGTGATGGCGCGCATGTCGATCATCTCGGCAGTCGCGCCGGTCAGATAAATTTTAGCCTTCAGGCCGCTTTGAGACGCCGCCCGTTCCGCGGCGCGGGAAATCTCCGAGGCATCGTCCAGAGCGGGATGGCTCAGCGGTGGAACCTTCAGCACGGCTGAAAGCCGCATGGCGCGGTTGTCCGGACTGACAAACTCGGCGCTGACCTTGTCGTGCGCGAGCAGCGCCACGGCGGCATTTTCCGCGGCATCGACGTGCAAGCCGAGCGGCATGCCCAGCGAACGAATGTTGTCCACATTCGGGACATTGCGAATCTCGGCGAGCATTTGGTTTGAGGCGGCCAGCCAGGTTTCGGCGAACTGCGGATGATCCGCGACGGCGAGCACGGTCACCGGCGCGATTTCGCCGGTCGGCCAGTGGCGCTCGATCATCTCGGTTCCCTTGCGGGCGGGGTAAGTCGATTTGAGACTGAACAGGGAATCGTAATTCCATTCGACGTGCAGGCCGCGAATGGCGGGAAGCAGCAGCGCGGCGAGCGTGAAGCCCATTACCAGCCGCGGGCGATTCACGACGAAGCGGGCGATGGCCGGCCAGAGCGTCCGGCGCGGAGGAGGAATCTCTCCCTGCAAATGTTTGCGGGTGGCAGGCCAGAAGGCGCGGGGGCCGATGATCGCGAGCATTGCCGGGACGAGCGTGGCCGCTGCGAATGCCGCGACGAGAAGCGCCAGCACGACGGCCGGTCCGGAATCGCGGTAGATACTGAATCGGCCGAAGCAGAGCATGACGAGTCCCGACGCTGTCATCGCCGCTGACGACGCGATGGCCGCGAAGCTGGCGTTCAGCGCCAGCGCGATTGATTCATTGGCGGAATGTCCCTGATCCAAGAACTCGCGATATCGGCTCATGAACAGCAGCGAATAATCGACGCCCGCCCCATAGAGGAGAACGAAGGTGAAGATTTGCTCCGCCATCCCGTTGTGAAGCCCAAACCGCTCGCCGAACGCGAGCAGCTTGAAGACGACGATCGCGCCTACGCTAATCGCTCCAAGCGGGATCATCGCGGCCACGGGCGCGCGATAGATCAGCAGCAGAATTACCACCACCGAGACGAGCGTGACGGCGAATGTCTTGCGGTCGCTCCGCTGCATGGCGACGCCGTAGTCGTATCCATAACCGGCTGAGCCGGTGACCGATGCCGACAATCCCGGATGTAGAGAATAATCAGCGACGATTTGCTGCGTATGCTTGACGAGTCGCGACGCCTGCTTGGTGATGAAGTTGTATGGCAGGCTGATGGAAATCAGGGTGGCATGCCCATCATCGCTGATGAGCGGATTCCCCTTGCCGGCGAGAGCGAGCGAAGCCGGTGTGCGGATTGAAATATTGGCCAGCTCATCCGCGATTGCCTCACCGGACAGCGGGTTGGGAATGAGCGCCGCGATTTTTTCCACATCCGCCAGATCATCCGGCGTCAGGGGCGATTCCTTGCGCTCAAAAACGATGACGATCAAACTTAGAGCATCTTATCGCCGAAGTGACGCGACATTTCGTCCAGGGCGACGTGGACCGGAACATCCGGCGGAAGCAAATCGGAACTTTCGCCGACGGTGGGATCGGGAACCGGCGCCAGCAGCGCAAGAATCGCCGCCGCGGCCAGCCACAATAGGAGAACGAGCCAGCGAAATTTGAGAATGAACCTGCCGATAAGTCGGGGAACATTACCTGACGCATCGCGTGATGCAAAGCGGAGTTGACTGATTGAAATCCGATGATCTTTCCGCAACGATTGCCGTCATGGCGAAACTGAAGGTATTGTTCATCGGCGGCACCGGGATCATCAGCACGGCCTGTGTACGCCTCGCGGTACAGCGCGGCATGGAAGTTCATGTCCTGAACCGGGGAAAAACGCAGGCGGAACTGCCTTCAGGCGTCAGGACGATTCATGCTGACATTCAGGACGAAAACCAGGCCAAAGCGGCGTTGGAGAACCGGTCGTTCGATGTCGTGGCGAATTTTGTGAATTTCGTACCTGCCGACATCGACCGCGATTTTCGGCTGTTTCAGGGAAAAGTTGGGCAATACTTTTTCATCAGTTCCGCTTCCGCATATCAAACGCCGCCGGTGAATTATCTGGTGACCGAATCCACGCCGCTGGCGAATGCCCATTGGGAATATTCACGGAATAAGATTTCGTGCGAAGAGCGATTGGCCGAATATGGAAGGAAGGGATTTCCGGCTGTCGTGGTACGGCCGTCGCTGACGTACGGCGATACGCTCATCCCACTCTCGATCACCAGCTGGACGCAATCCTGGTCGGCGGTGGACCGGATGATCAAAGGCAAGCCGATCATCATTCACGGCGATGGAACCAATATCTGGACCAGCTCGCACAACACCGATTTCGCCAAGGGCTTCGTCGGGCTGTTCGGAAATGCGCGGACGATCGGCGAATCATTTCACATCACCAGCGACGAGGTGCTGACGTGGAACCAGTGTTACCAGATCGTCGCGGATATCGTGGGGGCGCGGCCGAAGTTTGTGCATGTCTCTTCCGACTTGCTGACCAAGTTCAATCCGGAACTGGAAGGGTGGCTCGCCGGCGGATTTTCCAACAGCGTCGTGTTTGATAACTCTAAGATCAAATCATGGGTTCCTGATTTCGTCGCTACGACGGGGTTCAAAGACGGGATTGGGCAGACGATCAGACATTTCCAGGCGAATCCGCGATTACAGGTTGTGGACGCCAAATATGATCAGTGGTGCGATAAGGTCATCGCTGCGGTGGAGACGGTGCGGCCGGATTTGTTTTAACGCATAGATAGAAACAGGGTAAACTTCAGCGTATGAATGGCATTGGCCAACGATCTCTGACTTGGGTTGCGATACTGTCGCTTGGAATATGTACGCTGTTCTACTTATTGTGTATTGATGATTACTTAATGAAACTAAGCGACGAGGACAGCGGTTACTGCACGGAGGTCACACTTAATTTTCGCGGTCTTGAGTTCGCTCGTGTGAATGGATGGCCTTTTCACAGAGGTTTTCTGCCCGCCTTCGTTCATGGTGGCACGAACAGCTTCCTAAGCGAGCCGAGGCCCGGCATTGAATCAATTTTTGGTCGCGCTCAGCACATTAACCAATACCCGTTTGGATGGTCTGCCGGACCAAACCCTGTTGTCAATGGATGGGGCGTGCTGGTTTCATGGCCTCCTATTCTGATATGTTTTGCACTGCTGCCGGCGGCGTGGCTTTTCAGGGAGTGGCATAGAAGAGTTAGACATCAAGGTCATTGCCAAGTCTGCGATTATGATCTCCGAGCAACGCCCGACCGCTGCCCGGAGTGCGGAACAATCCCGAAAAAAAACGAGGGTAGTTTCAAACTGATTTAACGGATACAAAATGCCGCTCATTGACCCCTAACATTTTCCCGATACAATAGACAACCAAATGTCAGCCACTATCTCTTTCACCATCGCTCGAATTATTATTGCCCAGGAAAATCTCGGGTAGGGCTGACCGTTCATCAAGCAATTTTCAAAGCCCTGCCCAGTCGGCAGGGCTTTTTGTTTTTATCTCGGAACCGGACGTGAACATGAAAACGCGACGCATCGAAATCTACGACACCACCCTTCGCGACGGAACGCAGGGCGAAGGATTCAATCTCTCGCTCCAGGACAAGCTGCAGATCGCCCAGAAGCTCGATGAGCTTGGCGTCGATTACATCGAGGGCGGATTCCCGCTCTCCAATCCCAAGGACGCCGCGTTCTTTCAAGGAGATCGCCAACATCAAGCTCAAGACGCGCAAAATCTCCGCGTTTGGCATGACCCGCCGCCGCGGGATCAAGGCCGAGGATGATCCGGGCATGAAGGCCCTGCTGGAGGCGAAGACGCCGGTCGTCACCATCGTCGGCAAGAGCAGCGAATTTCAGGTGAGAAAGTCCTGGCCGTCACGCTGGAAGAAAATCTGGCGATGATCGGCGACTCCATCCGGCTGATGTCATCCGCCGGGCGGCAGGTCGTCTACGATGCCGAGCATTTCTTCGATGCGTTCGGCAGAATCCGGAATATGCGCTGAGGACACTGCGCGCCGCGCAGGAAGCCGGCGCATCGGTGCTGGCGCTGTGCGACACCAACGGCGGCAACCATGCCGGAATTTGTCGCCGACGGCCGTCGCCGACGGTGAAGAAGCAGACTTCGGCGCTGCTCGGCATCCATACGCATAACGACGCCGCCCTGGCCGTCGCCAACGCCCTGGCCGCCGTCCGGCCGGGGCCGATCACGTGCAGGGCACGATCAACGGCGTCGGCGAACGCTGCGGCAACATGGATCTCATCCCGCTGATCGCCAATCTGCAGCTCAAATATCAATCTCGACTGCCTGCGCCCCGGCACGCTGCAGCATCTGACCGAAGTCAGCCGCTATCGTCTACGAGACCGCCAACCTGAACCCGATCACGCGGCCAGCCGTATGTCGGCAGCAGCGCCTTCGCCCACAAGGGCGGCATGCACGTTCATGCCGTGCAGAAAGACGCCAGCACCTACGAGCACGTCTCGCCCGAAACCGTCGGCAACACGCGGAAGATCCTCATCAGCGAACTGTCCGGCGCCAGCAACATCGCCGCCAAGGCCGGGCAGAAATTCGACATCGAAAACGACAAGGCCACTGCTGCGCCGGGTGCTGGAAAAAGTGCAGGATCTGGAAAACGCCGGCTATCAGTTCGAGGCCGCCGAGGCGAGCTTTGAGCTGCTCGTGCGCAAGGAGATCGGCCGGTACCAGAAATTCTTCGAGCTGGATCACTACCGCGTCGCGGTCATCAAGCACGGCGGCGATGATCCGGTTTCCGAAGCGACGGTGAAGCTCCGCGTCGATGGCAAGACTGGAGCATCACGTCGCCGAGGGGGACGGCCCGGTCAATGCACTGGACAGCGCCCTTGCGCACGAGCCCTGCAGCGCGCATTATCCGCAGATCAGCAACGGTCCATCTGACCGATTACAAAGTGCGCGTGATCAATTCAAAGGATGAGACAGCCGCCCAGGTGCGCGTCATCATCGAATGCCGCCGCGAGCGGGCGGACGGCACGAAGGAAATCTTCGGCACCATCGGCGTCAGCGGCAACATCATCGACGCCAGTTGGCAGGCGCTGGTGGATGCGTATGAGTGTCATCTGATCCATTGCCAGGAGGAATCCGCGGCCAGCAATCCGCCGATCCCGATTTAGCCAGCGATCTTTCACCGTAAAATCGCGGCTCGATTTAGCGGGGAATACTTTAGAT
The DNA here is from genome assembly GCA_963773725.1 of uncultured Phycisphaerales bacterium. Classification (GTDB taxonomy): domain Bacteria; phylum Planctomycetota; class Phycisphaerae; order Tepidisphaerales; family Tepidisphaeraceae; genus PALSA-1353. Next base: position 321,450 of record CAVZCA010000002.1, on the reverse strand, counting down.
CGACCACGCCCACCAATTTCGAAAGATCGATCGGACCCCACATGCGCGAATCCATAGCAATGTCCACATTATCGCCGATGACGAAGAATTCGTTTTTTCCGAGGACGATAATATCGCCCTCCTGGTAGCGCGCTCGCCAGGGAGGTATGCCCTTGGGAGCATCCCGATATCGGCCCTCAACTACTGCCGGCGCCGCGATCATCTGATCATTGATGTAAACCGAGCCTTGATAGAACCGCAGCCTTTCGCCGGGCAATCCAACGATCCGATCGCAGTGAGTATCCGGGAGCTGATCGCCATTATGGAAGACGACCAAATCCCAACGATGCGGCCTCATCAGCTTGTTAGCGATGAAACGATCCCCTGGCTCCAGTGTCGGCGCCATGTTGGGCGTGGGTAATACGAAAGCCTCGATCACATGCGGCTTCACGACCCATTGCGCCAACGCCATCTGCAGTAGGCCGTAAACAAGATAGAAACCAAGCAAAGCGAATGTTTTGCCTACACCAAGACGAAATACCCGCTTGGGAATAAAAAAACAAAGGAACAGTGTGACCAGGCCACAAGCAAGTATCCCGGAAAGTGCCGGAATTCCGTGGTAGGGGCGGATCATTGCAATCACAACTTGGCATGCGATACCCACCACGCCCATGGATAGAACAAAAACAATCCCCACACTCATGCGGGCTCGCGGCGATCCCAAAACACGGGCAACAAACACTACGAGGAATGCCGCGAGCAGAACACTGACGACAGTTCCGAGAATCAGAATGCAAAGGCTCGACATGCGAAACTCCAAACTTATCACATTCCCGCAAGAGAAACATGTCGGCGAGCTCACCGCTTTACTTCGGTGTCAGATGATCTCTATTTCCTTATCGTGGTAGAATCCCAGGGCGAAGCCTCTTACACTGGTATGACAGATGACCCTGATTGCCGAAATGCCTTGTCAGCGCCTGCCACGCCACATCGCCATCATCATGGACGGCAACGGCCGCTGGGCGATGCAGCCGCGGCTTGCCGCGGGTGCGACGGGCATCAGCAGGGCGCAAAGACCGTTCGAGCGATCGTCACGGAATGTGCCCGGCTTCGCCGCGAATTCGGAGCGCCGGATTTTCTCACGCTCTATTCCTTCAGCCTGGAAAACTGGAAACGCCCGGCGGATGAAGTCACCTTCCTCATGCAGATGTACATCGATTATCTCCGCAGCGAACGGACGACGATGATGGAGAACAACATCCGCTTCAAGCAGATCGGCCGGCTGGAGAATCTGCCGGATCTGGTGCTTGATGAAGTGAATCGGACGCTCGCGGAAACAGCCGCCAACGATGGCTTGCAACTGAATCTGGCCCTCAACTACGGCAGCCGCGCCGAGATCACCGACGCGGTGCGGGCCATCGCGGCCAAGGTCGCCGCCGGAAAGCTTGATCCGCGCGACATCCGCGAGCAGACCATCAGCGACCATCTTTACACCGCCGGCATGCCCGATCCGGATCTGCTCATCCGCACCGCCGGCGAAATGCGGGTCAGCAATTATCTCCTCTGGCAGATCAGCTATGCGGAATTGGTCGTCAGCCCCGTTCTCTGGCCCGATTTCTCCGTGGAGGATTTTCACAAGACATTGGGCGAGTTCGCATCCCGCAACCGCCGATTTGGGGCGCTGGATCAGACCAATACCTTGCCGGCTGAATCGCGGTAAGAGTTTTATCATTTCTCAAGCCTGCATTGCCAAAAGCCCTAAAATTTAGATGATGCCCCCCTTCGCTTCGCCCAACAATGCAACAATCTCTACGTCAGCGTCTCACCTACGGCTCGCTTATGCTCGCCGGCCTGCTCGCGCTGCTTTATCTCGATTATTGGATCGACCAGAACACGCAGGGATGGGTCAAGCTGCCGAATCTTCATCCGCCGCGTGAATTCGGCCTCGGCGGCGTCGGGCTTTTGCTGGGGATGATTTTTATTCTCCCCCTCGCAACGACAGAAGTCGCACGCCTGTTTGTCGCCGAGCAAATCCGCCCCTATCGTTTTCTGGCCGGCCTTGGCTCAGGATTGCTGGCGATCCATGCATTTCTCACGCAATTTCCCTGGTTCCAGCACATCGCCACCTCCACCCTCGCGTTCATCATCGTTTTCATCATGATCCTCGCTGCCATCCGCCGGGCGAGCGGACGGCAAACCGAGGAAGCGATCACCCACATGGCCGGCACGGTGCTGGCGATGCTCTATCTCGGCGGGCTCGCCTGGTTTCTGATGGCCCTGCGCGTCAAGCATTCCGCCGATCAGCAGCATGGCTTTCAAGGCTCCACGGCAGGCGGTCGTGATGATTCTGCTGGTGGTGAAATTCACGGATATCGGCGCTTATTTCGGCGGCCGGGCGTTTGGCCGGCATAAGCTCATCGCATGGCTCAGCCCGGGCAAAACTTGGGAGGGCCTGGCATGCGGCCTGGCGACTTCATCGCTGATGGGGCTTGCTTGTTCCCTGATCTGGCATAACCGTCTCTCCACACTGACCTGGTGGAAGGCGCTGCTTTTCGGGGCGATTATCGGGGCGGTGGGACAGGCTGGCGATCTTCTGGAAAGCCTGATGAAGCGGGATGCCAAGGTGAAAGACAGCGGCAATATGATCCCCGGATTTGGGGGATTGCTGGATGTTATCGACAGCCCGCTGCTGGCCGCCCCGGCGGCTTATCTGCTGTTCAGCCTCTTTTGATCGGCCTCATCTTTTGTTCCTTCAATACAGTTAACCAATATTAACAAACGAATGTTAATCTGGGTGGGCGGACTGGGTATTCCACCCCTCGCTTTTTTTGACGATTGGTGCGAAAATCCTCCTCAGCGCATCCCCGCAGGCCCTTCGCTCAAGGCTGGCGGAAACCTCTGCGGCCGGCAAACCAATCCCGGCTCGGTGAAAATTTGTGCAGTTGAACATCACTCTCGAACAACCTGACAAGAAGCTCGCCCTGTTCGGCTCGGCAGACCGAAATCTGCGGCTGATCCGGGACACCTTCGGCATCCAGATCATCGGCCGCGATGATGAAATCCGGCTGGTCGGCGAGCGCGAGCAGGTTGGCAAAGCCGCCGCTGTGCTCGACCAGTTGCAGCGCACCCTCCGCCGCCAGGATTGGCTGAGCGCGGAAGATGTCGGCAAGGCGATCGGCCGGGCGGGAAATGACGGTCATGGTCACGCCAACGGCGAGATCGATATTTACGCCAAGAGCGGCGCGATCAAACCAAAAACTCCGGGCCAGCGGAAATATCTCGACACCATCCTGCACCACGATCTGACGTTCTGCGTCGGTCCGGCCGGCACCGGCAAGACCTATCTCGCGGTCGCTGCCGCCGCCAGCTTTCTCAAGCAGGGGCAGGCCAAGCGCATCGTTCTTGCACGCCCCGCGGTTGAGGCCGGTGAGCGCCTCGGCTTTCTCCCCGGCGACATGCAGGCGAAGGTAAATCCTTATCTCCGCCCGCTTTTTGACGCTTTGCACGACATGATCGAGTTCGAGCAGGTCAAGCGATTCATGGTCAATGATGTGATCGAGGTCATTCCACTTGCCTTTATGCGTGGACGAACTCTCAATGACAGTATTATCATCCTCGATGAGGCGCAAAACACGACCGCGTCTCAAATGCTCATGTTTTTGACTCGGCTGGGACATGACTCCAAAATGATCGTCACGGGCGACACGACACAGATCGATTTGCCCAGGGACGTTCGCAGCGGATTGGTTGACGCGATGGACACGCTTTCCGGCATCAAGGGAATAGGCATGGTTGAACTCGAGCGCGGCGATATCGTGCGCCACCGGCTGGTTCAGAATATCGTGGATGCCTACGAATCGAACGGCGACGAACCCGTAGCCAAACGGCGACGGAAGGACAAGGAATAATGTTCGGCCTCGAACATCGTCCGCGAACCAGTCAGCGCCGTTCGGCGATCCGCGAGGCTCGCCACGATTTCGAAGCGCGCTGCGCCCTGCCGATGCGCGATCTGCTCCCATCCCTGGCGATCGTCTTCGGCTTCTGGCTCGTCGTTACCCTGCTCCTGCTGCTCCGCAAAGACGTGGTGCAATATCGCGTCGGCGATTACGTTCCGCACGATATCGTCGCCCGCGTGGATTTTCCCTTCGTCGATGAGGCGCTGCACGATCAGCAGATCAAGATCGCCCGCGAAAACGCCCCCCGCGCTTACCGCCAGGTGGCCGGTGATATCTGGGCGAAGGTTCAGGATTATCTCATAGCGCTGCCCGATACCATTCATGGCCGTGCGCCACAGGAACTCGATTCGCCTCTGCGTGATATTCTCGACAGCGGCGCGATCACGGAACTTGAGCAGGACCGCCTCGGCCCCGACCGGACTCAATACAATTCCGACGTTCGTCAATTCATCACGTATGCCAAGAAGCATCTGGTTGCCGAAGATGAACCGCTGGTGATTCTCAAGCAGCCCGACCGGGACGAAGAAAGTCGTCTTGCCGCGCAGTTCCCCAATCAGGAGCGTAAGGCCGTTCTGCTTCCGCCGCCGGCTGATCTGCAAAATCCTCAAGCCGGCAACAGCGAGCCGCCGCGAACGATCGATGTCGGCAATGTGTACGGAACGAATCTGCCGGAGTCGTTCCAGGCGCGCTGGATGAAGCCGCCGGCGGGTTTGGCCTGGGGCTGGGCTCGAAAATCGCCCGCATCACTTTCTCGGAACTCGCTGACAATCCGAATTATCAATACGACGACCAGGCCACCCACGAATTGCAAAACCAGGCTGAGGACGCGGTTGAGAAGAGCGCGGCCATCGAGGTCTTCAGCCGCAGCGCGAAAATCATCTCCGGCGGCTCGACCCTCAGCGATCGCGACTATCAAATCCTCAACTGGGAAAATAAGGCGTATCACAATTCCCTGACCGGCGACATTTTCAAGATCTGGCAATATCGCCTCGGCCTGGCGCTGCTCGCGGCGATCATGACTTTCATCCTTGCCGCCTACGTCGCCCGCTATCAGCCCCGATGCGTGAAGAATCACACCCGCGCCCTGGCGATGGCCGGATTGCTGCTGGCGATGTTGCTTCTCACGCAGGTCGCCGGGATCGGAAATAGTTCGCTCTACATATTCGGCATTGCCCCGACCATGATCGCGGCCCTGATCCTGACCATCGCGTACGATCAGCGCTTCGCCCTTGGAATCGCAACGATTCAGGCGATCCTCGTCACCGCCGCGCTCAACCAGGGTCTGGAATTCTTCCTCATTCTCTGGGTCGGCGTCCTCTGCGGATGCTATCTGCTGGATGACATCCGCAGCCGCAGTAAATTCGATCGAGGTTGGCGGTGCAGCCGCGGTTGCCATGATCATCGCGACTGCCGCCGTCGGCGCCGTCGAGATGGAGCCGATTTCATTCATCTGGTACAACTGCCTGCACGTCGGCGCCGCCGGCTTAGCCGCCGGATTTATCGTCCTCGGAATTCTCCCCTTCATCGAAAAAGCGTTCCGCATCACCACCGGCATGACGCTCCTGGAATTGGCCGACGCCAGCCAGCCGCTTCTTCGCAGGCTCGCGCTTGAAGCCCCCGGCACATACAGCCACAGCCTCGGCGTAGCGACCCTCGCCGAAGCCGCCGCCGAAGCCATCGGGGCCAATTCATTGCTCTGCCGCGTCGGCTGCTATTACCACGACATCGGAAAGATCATCAAGCCGGACTATTTCGTCGAAAACCAGATGGGCGGCGAGAACCGCCACCTCAATCTCAGCCCAAATCTTTCCCTGCGAATCATTCAGGCCCACGTCAAAGACGGCGTAGAGCTTGCCAAGGAATATCATCTCCCCAGCAGCATCCAGACCCTCATACAGCAGCATCACGGCAAAACGGTTGTCGAATATTTCTTCAGCAAAGCGGTTCGGCAAAGCGATCAGCAACCCGACACCGCCTGCCCCGCCGCGACCGAATTCCGCTATGAAGGCCCCAAGCCGCGCAGCAAGGAAGCCGCGATCGTCATGCTGTGTGATGTGGTCGAAAGCGCCTGCCGCACGCTGGCCGAACCCAATGCCAGCCGGCTCGAAGCCAAGGTTCACGAGCTTGCCCGGCTGCGATTGGAAGACGGGCAATTCGACGATTCCGACCTGACCCTCTGCGATCTGCAGCTCATCGAAAAAGCAATCACCAAAACCCTGATGGGCATCTACCACGGCCGCATTGTCTATCCGAGCATCGAAACCGTCGAAACCCCCGCTGCTCCAAGGGCGACCACCGCCTGATCGTGTCATCACCCCGGCAAAAATCGCCCGCGCGTCTTCGTCTCGAGGTTCATGCTCTGACCGGCAACCAATATGTCCCCGCGCTTCGCCGTCAGATGTTAAAAGCTCATGCCATTTTGGGATCGCGGTTGAAAGAGCTTTCCATCGCGATCGTCCCCGGACAACAGATGGCGGTTCTCCACAAAAAGTTTCTCAACCAATCAGGCCCAACGGATGTCCTGACATTCGAGCTCGATCGCGATGCGCGAGGCCGGCTCATTTCCGGCGAAATCATCGTCTGCCATTCCGTCGCCCGCGAGCAGGCCCGCGCCCTCGGCCATTCCGTGGCGCACGAATTACTTCTCTACGCCCTGCACGGGCTGTTGCACTTGTGCGGATTCGACGATAGAACCCCATCGGATTTTAAGATCATGCACGCCAAGGAAGATGAGATCCTCACTCGCCTGGGTGCCGGGCCGGTCTTTTCCAGACGGAGTCCTTAAATGCCTCTCTTCCTGGCGATCGGGGGAGTGGCGGCGGCTTCGCTCCTCTCCCTCTTTTTTTCCTCGATGACCTATTCGCTTCGCGAGTATTCGCGCGCCCGCCTCGCCGAATTCCTCGGCCGCCGCGATGCCGACAAATGGTTCGACCCCATCACCGAGCACACGGCCGACCTGATCTTCCTCACCGCGATTTTCCGACAGTTTTCCAACATCCTCATCTGGGTGCTGGTCTTCGCCTGTTTCGAGCAGACGGCCTACAACCCGCTCATGCGATACGCGTTGACGGTCATCGTCGCCGGCATCATTGCCGTCTTTCTTGCCGTCACGATTCCCCACGCCGCCGCCAAATATGCCGCCGCCGAGCTTGTCGGATTCTTCGCGCCAGTGCTTAACGGATTGCGCATGACATTTTTCCCGCTGTCGAAGCTGATGCACGGCACGGATGATGTCGTCCGCCGCGCACTCGGCGCCACCGAGGATGAAACCGAATCGCAGATCGAGGATGACATTCTCTCCGCCGTCGAGGAGGGTGAAAAAGAAGGGGTCGTCGATACCCAGGAACGGGAGATGATCGAATCGGTCATCGAATCCCGCGACACCACCGCCGGCCACATCATGACCACGCGGCAGGACATCTCCGCCGTCCCCATCGACGCCACGCTGGAACAGGTGAAAACCTGCTTCGAGAAATCACGGCATTCCCGCGTTCCCGTTTATGAAAAAAATCTCGATCACATCGTCGGCGTCCTCTTCGCCCGCGATCTGATTAAGCTCCTCGGCCAGCCCAATCCGCAGTTCTCCATCGCCCAGATCATGCGGCCGGCGACGTACGTCCCCGAAACCAAGCCGCTCCGCGATCTTCTAAGCGATTTCCGGCATGAAAGAGTGCAAATCGCCGTCGTCCTCGATGAATATGGCAGCACCGCCGGCGTCGTCACCATTGAAGACGTATTGGAAGAACTGGTCGGTGAAATCGCGGACGAGCACGAGAGCGATGAGCCGTCCATGCTGAAAAAGCTGGATGACAAAACAGCGGACGCCGATGCCCGTATCCGCATTGAGGATGTAAATCGCCTGGTCGGCCTGAATCTCCCCGAAGACGCCGGCTATGAAACGCTAGGCGGATTTCTGAGCACGACGCTGGCGAGAATCCCTGAAAAAGGTGTGATCTATGAACATGGGAATGTCCGCTACACAGTCTTGGATGCTGAGCCGCAGCGGATTAAGCGGGTGAAGATTGAAATTCTGCCGCAGGCTGTGACGGAACACGCATAACAGAAACCTAAATCCCCCCACTCCGACGTTCAAGGAATGCTCTTATCCAGCAACGGCAGCTCAGTGGGAATCGTTTGCGACAATGGCGCATCGCCGCGGATCATGTCGCTGGCAGCCCCTGTGAGTCTCAGATACCAGTCCGTTGGACGGCCTTCGCCAGTGACAAAGTATTTGCCAACCGGAATATCGTTAGCCACCTTAAAGATGGCCGTGCCTTCGTTGACTTCGTCGAACATCCCCACAAATACCGAGCGGATTCCCAGGGCTCGGAAGATCGCGAACTGTCTCCAATAAAACTCTCCGTTGCGCCGTGGGATCTGAGTCGTTCCGGCGTGCGCCTGGCGCAGATTGTCCCAGGAAAAGCCGGGAAATGCCGTCGGCATATATCCCTTTCCCAGAGGTTTCAGTTCGGCCAGGTCGGGTTCCCAAACCGCGTGCCGTACGTGGTCCATGCTGATGTCATCTCGATATCGCCCCGCATCCCAGGGACTGATGGCGTCGAAGCTTCGATAAATTTTGGCCCAGGCGTCATCCTGCCGCGAGCCGCCACCGAACGTTCGCCAATAGGGATCGACGCCTCCAATCAGATAAACCCCGCCGTATTTTGGATCGTTCCTGAAAAAATCGATTAAATCCTCTGCTTGTTCGGAACTCCACGGCCGGTCCTTAAAACCCAACCCCCAAAGCATCACGACCGGCTTGCCCTGCTGGTGGAGGTAACGTGAATCCTCGCGCACCTGCGCGACGTCACAGAGAAATTTCCAATCGTTCTTGACGAGCGAAGTCGTCGCCTCCTTCGGACCCATCGTCAGATCCAGCATCAGAGCCCACACGCGCCCCTCCAGGTGACACCCTTCGCGCACGCTGGCCAGGACGGTATTCACATGACGCGCCCGGGTCGGATTGGCCGTTTCGCCGACGAAACGGCTGAGGAAGACGCCATCAATTCCATATTGCCGCATCCACTTGAAATGCAGCAGCACCGGCCCCTTGCGAAACGCACTGTAAAGCCGCGCGGGCGAACCATCCTGCATTTTGAGCCCCTGAACCTCCGCCAAATCATTCGCGTCGTACTCCGAAACATCCGGCCACATATCGATAGTAAACCGGCCACCCGGCTTGCCCAGGCCTTCTCCCCAATGACCGAATCCGAAATTTGTTCCGTCACCCGGCGTGTTGAACCACCCCTGATAGCCGCAGAGAACTTTGCCATCGAGTGTCGTCGCATCGATGCCGGCGCGCGTGATGCCGGTGTAGGGTCCGCGCCATGGCTCATCCTGTGCGACCGAACCCGCTCCGGCGCGGCCGGCAGCGAGAATAAACATGTACGCCAGCAGCAACGTGATTCGAGAAAACACAGCGATTCGAATGATCGGCAAAAACGAGCCCTTTCCAATGAAGATCAATTTCATCGCGAATCCGCGGAATAACTCAACCGGCATCTCGTTACCTCGAACAAAAATAGTTTTGCCCTAATCTCGAACCTCGGTATCCTAAGCAAAAATGTCGGCGGAGTATGCCAGTCGGGATTCGAATCGGATTCCCGGCTTAGCAATCTCACGGCGTAATTCGACATGGCTCAGCCCTTGTGAAAGGATTTTCCGCGATGCGAAACTCAACCCACATCCTTTTTCGAGCAGCGATGTATTCGTGGATCGCTGTCACGCTGCTGGCGCTGCCCAGCGTATTGCGCGGGCAGGATGCTCCACCGGCCGACCCTGCGGTCAATATCCCGTCCACGCAACACTCCACCATGCGTTTCAAACGCTATGTCATCACCGATGATCAGGGATTCAAGGGCATGGAAGTCTTTCACGGCGTGATGCCGGTGGACTGGACGATCAAGGGTGGCGTGATCTGGAAAATGGCTTTCCGTAGCCCCGCCCTGATTCGAATTCACTGGAGCGATGCCCAGGATGTGTGCGCTTTCGATGTCTATCCGCCCATTAACTTCACCTGGAGATTCTCGAGTGGGCCTGGAGCCAGGCAAGTTCAGCCGGGCCAGATTTCCATGGGGAATATCGTCGGGGAACCGCCCACCGATCAGTTCGATGCTTTTGACAAGGTCATTATCCGATATTTTCGACCGGACCTGAAAAACGCAAAAATCGTGGACAAACAGAAGATGCCAAAGGTAGCCAAGGCGATTCATGACAGGATCAACACGGACCCGACTTGGCCGATCTCCGTCGGGGTGGGAAGAGAGACGTTTGAATATGAACTTCACGGACAGACCATTCAGGAGGTCGTCAGTGGAGTTCTGACAATGGGGGTCAGCAGGCAGATGGGCTTTGCCAACTGGTCAGTAAGTCAAGCCACGTCCGAACGCGCTCCCAAGGCGACGTTTGATCAGCTCAAGCCGATCAACGCCATCATGATTCAATCCCTTCAGGTCAACCCCGCCTGGAGCCAGAATCTGGCTAATCTGATTCAGCAACGCCAGCAAAAGGCGCTGGCCAATCAAAAAGAATCACAAGCCGAGCACGATGCCCAATTCAATGCGATCGAGTCGAGAATCAGTTCACAAACCGCCGCCAACGACGCGGAGCATGAATCCTATTGGCAGCACTCGGCCGACCTGAACCGCCAATCCGAAAATGAAGCGGATGTTCAGCGAGAAGTCAGCCCCTGGAAAGACAGCGACGGCACAACGTACAAGCTTCCCACGGAATACGGCCACGCCTGGTCGGGCGCGAATGGCGAAATCATCATGAACAACGATGCCGGCTATAACCCCAACAGCGATTCAAGCCTTGAATCGACGAGTTGGACGCCGATGGAACAAACGCAGAATTGAAAAAGCCGGCGAGATCAGGCGGTTTGAACGGGCGGCACGAGGAATTGATTCAGTGCTTGCCCCCGGGTTTCCACCAGCCCGTTTGTGATTTCAGCCATGTTCGCATCGGTCAAAGCCAACTCATCGAATGCCGCATGGGCAAATGATGCGCAGAGGTTCGCCGCGACCAGGGGTTCGCCCATCCCCCGGACGTACGCGGAGATCAGTTGTTTCGGCCCCCGAATCAGATCATTGATCAAAACGGGCCCGAGCATGCCTATGTTCGTCAACACGGGAAGCGGGCTGACGTTTCTCAACCCCGTCAAAAAGCGAACGCCCAGATGCCAGTTCTTCAACTCGGGTTCCGAGGTAAGAATTCGCTTCGCCATGTCAATGTAGAAATCGAGAGCGGCATTGCCCCGGGAAAAGACCATGACCGCATTGTTGGCCCGGACATCCAGGCGAACGCCGCCGGGCTGCGGCGTGGGCCAGAGTTCATGCGTAAAGTAATAGTCGCTTTCATCGGGCAGATGCCAGCCGTCCGGGTTGAAGACGACGACATCCGCATCGATCCAGATGACCCGGCGATGTCCGTTGCCGAGGAAATCCCGGCTGACAAGGAGACGCGCCAGATCGGAAAGAATCACCTTATTGGCGGTTCGAGCGCGCAGTTCAGTGGGAATGGAATCAAAAAAACGATCGTCCAGAAAAACATATTCAAATCCACGAATCGCCGCCCAGCGCCGGGCCGATTCGAGGCATTGGCTGATCCAGGCCGGAACGCGATCGGTTCGGAATGACTGAAAAACGACTGTATCGGAACTCATGGGTAGTTGGGATTTTATGGACCGCTGCCGGCGAATTTCATTAACGATACTGCACATAATACCGGGTCCATATGTGTCCGGTCCAACTGTTTTTTGCTTCGTTGATCAAGGGTATTCTGCGCCGAGCCCGTCCTGAGTTATTCTCTCGCATCGGCGATTGGGGAACTTCCGATGTCTATATCGATACTCGTCATCGGTGCTGAAAACCCGCGTATTGGCGATTTGTTCCGCGAAGTGGGTCATTATGCAACAGTGTCGTATATGAACATCGGGCCAATGCCTCGGCCCCAGTTCGTCCTGTCCGACGAAATGACCAATTCGATTTGCGAGACAATTCGCTCTCAATTCGGCCCGCCCGATGTGATCGTCTTCACCTGGCCGCAGCTGGCTCCTCTCGCGGAAAGGTTTCCAGAAGTCACGCGCGTCTATTATTGCAAAGATCCATTCGAGCTTTGGACCTGCTGGGAATGGCAGGAGATTCGACAGGTTGAGTCGGAGCTGCTGAACCATTGCGAGGCGGTCTTCGCCGTTTCCCGCCTGCTTGCCGAGGATTTTCGCCCGCGAACGCGCGGAAAAGTTTTTTATCTTCCCAACGGCGTTGAGGAATCTTTTCTCAACGCCGGCACTTTGCCGCGTCCGGACAACCTGCCGGCCGACAAACCGATCCTCGGAAGCGTCGGCCATATCAATGCCACATACGATTGGGAATTTATCGCGGAAATGGCGGCGGGTCTGCCCGATGCCCGGCTCTGTTTCGTCGGCGACATTTCGGAATCAGATCCGGATTGGCGGAGAGACTTTGTGAATCTGCTGAACCGCACTCCCAATTTACTCTTTCTCGAATATCAGCCACATGAGCAAATACCTGCGTATATCCAGCACTTCGACATTTCGATGTGCTATCTGCGGGCGGACGAAGCCGGCGATCGCCGCTCGCCGCTGCGGCTGTATGACTATCTGACCACGCAAAAACCGGTCATCAGCACACCCATTCGCGAGGCGTACGAGCATTTGCCGCATATCCATATCGCGAAAAGCGCAAAAGAAGCGGCCGTTCTGGCGCGGCGGATTTTAGCGAGAGAACTTCCGGTCAATGTAGCAGCTCGCGGGCAATATATCCGAGAACAAACCTGGGCGAACCGCGCCAAGCAGCTACTTGCGGAATTGCTGCGCGTCCCGAAGATGGCCAGCCGCTGCGACAATTTCGCTCATAGCCGTTTGTAAGAAGTGGCGACTTATCCCCCCGATACGATCAGTGCATACGTCTTTCCAGCATCCGTATCGAACTCCACAACTCCCGCCTTCACCTCTCGAACACTGACCGCCGAATCTCCTGCCCGTACCTTCACCGGCACATCGCTCTGCACACGACATACCCCGCCAAGATTCGATCGAATGTTCGCAGATGTCAGCTTCCCCTTCTGCCAACTCATATCCACAACAAATCCGTCCCGCGCACAGAGCCCACTCACCGACCCATCCTGCCAATCCGCCGGAATCGCCGGCAGTAATTCGATTTCTCCCTCATGCGACTGCAACAGCATCTCGCACATCCCCGCGGTAATCCCAAAATTTCCATCGAGCTGAATCGGCGGATGAATCCCAAACAAATTCGTCGAAGCCCGCCCGAAAAAGCCGCGCAATGTCTTGTCCGCCTGCTCCGGTTGATGCAGCCGCGCCCACAGCGCCGTCCGCCAGGCATAGGTCCATTCCCGGTCGCTGTCGCCGGTCTGGCTCCGCGATTCCAGCGATTTTTCCGCGGCCGCCGCCAGCGCGGGCGTCGCCTCCCAATTGATCTGCCTTCCCGGAAACACGCCGAACAGATGCGATGTATGCCGATGGTGCGGATCTTTCTTGTTCCATTCCGCTTCGGTCGCGTCGTTCATCCATTCCGTCAGCTCGCCCCACGGTCCCACCTTCGGCACGACGAGCGCATCCCGCATCGCCGCCAACCTCGTTCGCTCATCCGCATCGACGCCTAGCGCCTCGCTGGCCGCGACATAGTTGCTGAACAAATCCCAGACGATCTCCTGCGAATAGCTGACACCATCTTCCTCAGGCCCATGCTCAGGCGACCAAGCATCCGGCACGACCCATCTTCCATCCGGCAACCGCTTGAGATGATCCTGCCAGAATTCGCAAACTTCCTTCATGATCGGATACGCGAAATTCCGCAGATATTCCTTGTCACCGCCAAACGCATAATGCATCCAAAGATGCTGGCAATACCAGGCGTTGGCCGTCTTGTCCCATTTCCATCCCATGCCGCCGAAAATATTATGACTCGTCCGCAGCGCCCATCCGCGCGCGGCCCCGAAGCCGTCTCGAAATCCTTTTCGTTCGCCGTCGCCTCTCGCCAGATCGGAATCTGACTCCGGATCAAATCCAGCAGCGGCAGATGACACTCCGACAAATTCGCCGGCTCAGCCATCCAGTAACACATCTGCACGTTGATGTTCGTGTGATAATCGCTCGACCAGGGGGGCGTGTTGCTGTCGTTCCACAATCCCTGCAAATTCGCCGGCAAAGAACCGGGCGCGAACACGAAATCAGCAGATACCGCCCATATTGAAATAGCAGCGCCTCCAGCCCCGGATCGGCCGCGTGATTCTTGACGTAATCGGCAACCCGCAAATCCGTTGGCATCGCGAGCCGGCTCGGGCCGCTCGCTCCCAGATCAATCCGCACCCGGTCAAACAGAGATTGATAATCCCGCACATGATCCGCCAGCAGCGATGAATAATCCTGCGCCGAAGCCGCGCTGATATCGCGAGCGCAAGGCCCATCCGGCTCCTCCCCACGCCAATGCCGGCGGCATCCATCACATAATCCGTATGCGCAGCCACCAGCAATGTCAGCGCATCACATCCCGCGAAATGAATTCCCGCCTGATCGGATGTAACCGTCCCCCCATCCCCCTTCACGGTCAACAGAGTTTCATAACTCAACCCATTGCAAAGCGCCCCGCGACTTTTAGAGAATTGCCGATGGCGACGCCTTTCGCCCCATGCCCATCCTTGATCCTCACATCTCCGGTGTATGCTCCCGGCGCATCGGCGGTCAGCCGAACAACCAAAACATTCCCCGGATACGAACAAAAATATTCCCGGCGATAGTGAACCCCGCCGCTCACATATTCCACATGCGCAACAGCCCGGCTGATATCCAGATCGCGCCGATAATCGGAATACGCCGTCTGCCCCGGCAAGTCGATGAGCAGATTGCTCAGCATTTGATACGCCCCCATCCTTCCATAATCGCCGGTCGGATTTTCATCGCCGGTCCAAAGGCTGTCTTCGTTTAGCACGACGCGTTCACTTGTCACGCCGCCAAAGATCATCCCGCCCATCCGCCCGTTGCCGATCGGCAGAGCTTCCTCCATGCACTTCGTCGCCGGCTGCGCGTACCACAACACAAGATCCTCCGAATCCGCTGCCCGTGCGCCGCTTCCAGCCATCGCGAGGATCAAGACAGCGACGCACCAGCAAACCCAATTCATCATATTAGAACTCCGCAAGATATTCCTTCGCCTGAAAAACCCTCATCGCCATAATACCTTATGCGGCTCACCGCACCACGAAAACCGCGATTGATCATCATCTTCAATTCCGCCTCCCGTTTCTTCGTCTCTTTCCTCCGCGGGTCATTCTCGCTACCGTTCTAAAAATCGAACTTCGCACGATTGACCAGAGGAGGAAATCCGTGCAAAAGATGCCTCTTTCGTTCCGCCTGACGATAGCAATTGCCATTCTCCTGGCTGGTTGCAGCAGCCAGACATCTCAACCTGTCGCCACGGTTGCAACTCCCGCCCCTGCGATCCAACCAAAATTGACCGCCGATTTGTCCACCCCCATTCCATCGCCGATTTCCGGCTATCTGAAAGTCGGCGGCAGCAATCCTGATGGAATTGAGATCAGCGCCAACAGCCAATATCTCACCAAAGGCGGCAAACCGTGGACTCCTGTCATGGGGGAATTCCATTATGTCCGCTATCCGCGCACGAATGGGAAGATGAAATCCTAAAAATGAAAGCCGGCGGAATCACCGTCGTCTCCACCTATGTCATCTGGATCTATCACGAGGAAATCGAAGGGCAATTCGACTGGACCGGCGACCGAAATCTTCGCGAATTTGTCCAGCTCTGCGCCAAGCACGGCTTATTCGTCTACGTCCGCATCGGCCCCTGGTGCCACGGCGAAGTCCGCAACGGCGGCCTCCCCGATTGGCTCCTCAAAAAATCCAAGGTCATCCGCCGCGACGATCCCACGTTCATGCGATACACCGGCCTCTATTACGACCAAATCCGCCAACAACTCGACGGCCTACTCTTTAAAGACGGCGGCCCGGTCATCGGCATTCAACTCGACAACGAAACCGGCAACGCACCGAAATACTTGCTCGCTCTGAAAAATCTGGCTGTCAAAGTTGGCTTCGACGTCCCGCTTTATTCCTACACCGGCTGGAACCGCTCGAAAGGTCCGCCCGATGAGATGATCCCCATGTACGGCGGATATCCAGACGGCTTCTGGCTCAACGAACCCGGAATTTCCAAAGGGGGCCGCCGCCAATATGTCTTCACCCACATCCTCGACGACGCCAACATCACCGAGCATCTCACCTCCCGCCCCGGCTCGCTCGTCCTGAACACCGACAGCCGATATCCATACCTCACCTGCGAGATCGGCGGCGGCATGGCGATCTCCTACGTCCGCCGTCCGACCATGACCGCCGACGACATCGCCGCATTGCCGCTGGTTAAAATCGGCTCCGGCGCGAACATGCCCGGATACTACATGTATCACGGCGGCGCGGATTTAATTGGCAAACTCAGCACGCTCCAGGAATCGCAGGCCACCGGCTATCCCAACGACATGCCGGAAATTAATTACGATTTCCAGGCCCCGCTCGGCCAATTCGGCGAAATCCGCGATTCCTATCACGCCCTGCGCTTGCTGCATACGTTCCTGGCGGATTTCGGCTCATATCTCGCGCCGATGCAATCGTTTTTGCCCACCACGATGCCGAGTTCTCTCGATGATGATCAAACCCTCCGCTGGGCCGTGCGACTCTGACGGCCATCGCGGCTTCATCTTTATCAATAATTATCAGCGCGGCACCCACATGCCCGACCATCCAAACACGCAATTTACTTTGAAACTGGCGGACGGCGTTCAAACCGTCCCCGCCGTGCCGGTGAATATTCCCAGCGGCTCGTACATGATTTGGCCATTCAACCTCGACCTGAACGGCACGCTCCTCAAATCCACCACCACGCAACTTCTCTGCCGGCTCGAGGGCCCCATCCCCTGTTACGTCTTCTTCGCGCTTCCCGGCATCGAGCCGCAATTCTTTTTCGATTCCGGACCCGTCTCTCTGACCAACGGAACATTCACCGTCACCGCCCCCGATGGACGCAAGGCCCAGGTTCTGGTTCTTCTCCCAGAACAAGCGCTGCATTCCTGGAAAGCGAACATCTGGGGCTCGGATCGCCTGCTGATCTCATCGGCGAACCTGATCTTCGACGGCTCGGCTCTTCGCCTCCAAGGTGATGATCCGCGAAAAATGTACGTCTCGGTCTTCCCTCGTCCCTCTCAGGCGCCGACAGCCCAGGGTCAAAAGCTAACCGAGTCTCCCGACGGACTTTTCACGCTCTATTCCGCCAATATCCCCGCGAAGAATTTTAATGTAGACATCCGGCAAATCAGCCCGTCCTCCATGCCTCGCTCCCTGCACATGGGGAAACAGAGAAAACCGGAGCCCCCGGTCGATGCCGATTTCAATTCCGCCGCAACCTGGCAGATCACCATCCCACCCGATGCCCTCGACGGCGTTAAAAATGTACTGTTAAAAGTCAGTTACGTCGGCGACGTCGCCCGTGCGTACATCGGCGACCGCCTGATCGACGACGACTTTTATTTCGGCCACCCCTGGGACATCGGCCTCAAGCGTTTCGCACCGAAGTGCTGGAAAAAGGGATCACCCTGAAAATCCTGCCCATGCCAGAGAATGCGCACATATACATCCAGAAAGATCGCCATCCGCGCCTCGATGCCAACGGAGAAACTTATGATTTTCACGATGCCGATCTTCTGAGCGTCGAGCCGGAAATGATCTATGAAGTCTCGATGCAATAATCTCGTCGCCACTAATTGGCCGGTGAATTCCCCGGATTGGCCGGCATTTGGTCAGGCACAAGCTGCAACAATTCAATCGCATTCAAACACCATTGCGACGCGTTGTTGGTTGAAACATCGTTGATTTCATCAATCGCCTCAGGAACGGCCGCGCCCGTCACCGGATGGGAATCAAACCGCATCGGCGACGCCAGAAGTTCCCGCCACGCCCGAGCACCTTCATCGGCATTTTTTTCAACATAAGCCGCATACGCCAAGAGCCGCGCATTGTCCGGCTCAGCGCGGCCCCCTTTCTCACAGTACGCCATCCAAGCCGCCGTCCATTTCGGATCGTCGATGACCGGGACGATCTCAAAATTCAATTCTGGCCCGCCAAACAACGGCAGCAGCGACGGCGTTTTCCTGTCATTCGTCAGTTGATGCAGCGTTCGCGTCTTCGGATCATATCCAAAATTCTCGCCGGAAGAAATTCCGTTCGGCATATTCGTGATGCTCTTCATCCCCGCCAAAATCCGATCTCGATATCGAATATCCCCCGTCCGCTCCCAAGCAGCAAACCAATTGCTTTCCATCGCAAACCAATCCGGCCCGATCCGAAAATGCCTGGGATATTCATGCTCCTGCGAAATCCCCGGCAACTCGCGCAGCGGATCAACCGCATCCTGATCCGCGTCAATTTCTTCATCCATCAAATCGCCCGTGCGCTCATCCGTCGTCAGGTAATAATAAAACCGCTTGAAGAGCGCCTGGCTGATCCGCAATTCCTTCGCCCCATCCCCCCAATGCCGCACATTGTGCCGCGAGCCGAGTCCCTTCCACGGCCCGATGTGATAGACATCGACCTCCTGGCTCTGGCGCGTAATCGCCTCGGCCATTTTAAAAACATCCGCTCGTCCCGAGCGCAAAAAGCTATACCAGAGCCAGAGATTCGGCGCTAATTCGGTGTTGTCCCACGCGAATCCACCCACATCATATTTCCATTCATGGCGAGCCGGGTCATACGAATGCATCACATCGCCGAAATCCCAAAACCCATACCATCGCCGCTCTGAAATCTGTCCTTCGTAAAACGCGATCGCCCCATCCAGCTCATCTTCCACCCATTGCCTGCCCGGCGTCGATCGATCGGGAAGACTCCACAATCCAAAAACCGGAATCGCATGATAATATTCCGGCGAGCAGACCAGCAGCGCATCTTTCTGATCCGCCACGCACTGTTTCAAAAGCGTCTCATCGCTCGGGACATCATCAAACGGACGGAGCGTCAACTCACTCGTCCGCGCAACCCCATCGGCGCTGCTGAATCCCGGCTGAACATCCTCATACGACGCTTCCAATCCGTGCGCGATGGTGTCGTAATGCCGCATATCCATCGCGGGCCCATCCGGCGACCAGAGCCATGCCGTCAACTCCGCAACATTCGCACCAGCCCCCTCGATCTCCAATTCCGTTGGGCAAAGCTGCCAAAAATTTTTCAGATCAATCGCCAACCCGCCGGAAACATCGCCGACGAATGCCAAACCCATCGCCCGCTCACCCGCCGCCGCACTGATCCAGGCGCTCTTTGGAATTCGTCCGCTTCTGAATCGTAAAGCCATCCGGCGTGAGTTGCGTCAGCTTATAGGAATCCCACACAGCCATTTGCCGCACATTCTCGACCGCGGGCAATCGATTCAGATTCGGAATCCGCTCACCCTCAATTTGCCGCTGATACATCCCAGGATTCGGATCCCGCCGCCCCGCGATGAGTCGAACCGGCTCGGCGAACAACCCCTGATCTCCCGCCAGCCGAACGTGCCGATTTTGAAATTCCTCGCGCATCGGTATATCAAACCGGACGCCCAACCCACGAATAAAATCCTTCTCCTGATCCCCATCGAAAATAAACGTATGGACCATTCGCACCGATTCACTGCCGGCACAGAAATACAATCGGACGACAAACGGCAGCCAGGTCCGATTGCTTTGGGCAAACCGATGCTTTCCCTCGATCTTCACCACCGCTCGCACCGGACCGCTCTGTTCCACTGTCGCCGATGCAATCTCGCTCGAAAAATCTTGCATCACCAGAACGTGCTTCGTATCCCAATCCGATCGATCTTCCACCTGCCCGATAAGGCGCCCATTTTCCGCGACGACTCGATTACCCAGCGAAATCGACTCAACGATATGTTCGCCCGTGCGTCCAATTCGCCAGATCGACTGGCCATTGACAACTTCAATCGTAGTATCGCTCTGATTAACAACGATTGGCGCTCGCGGCGCAGCCGGCGTCCCGCCCGGCATAAGCTTCAGACTATTTCCCTCATCACTCGTCCCAGCCGCCGCGAATCCCGTCCACTTGATTGACCCATCTGGCCAATACGCCAGCGGCCACGCCTGCAGCGCAACATCATCCCCGCGCACATCTGTCATTTCGAACGTTGTCTCTTTCTGAATCTTTCCCTCCGGCCACGGCACACCCCAGCTTACGCCCTCATCAACCGCCGGCGCCGATCCCTCCAGCCAGTGCAAATCCACCTCGCGCGATTCATCCATCGGCTGTGTCGTTGCAGCTGGCTGCGGCGACACATGACCCGAACAGCCGCACAGAACGAGCGTAATGATCAACGCCAACCATGGCTGTTTGATATTCATGCCCCTCCAATACGCAAAACCATCCAAAGAATCCAAAGCACCGCGCCCACGATTAGCCAGCATCCGAAAAATCCCGCGACGTCGTTCATCGACCATCGCGTAAACTGCCAATCCGATTTCGGTAGCACCTTTTGATGATCGAACCGCTGCGGCATCCGCTCGCTTAACTCCACCTCGATCCGATCCATTTCCGGCGTCGACGCAATCGGCGTGCGCATCTTCGCAAAAAATCGATCCGCCCGTTCCAATTCATCACGCTTGGTCAGCAAACTAAAAACGATCAGCAGAACAAAGGGAAACATCCCATCGAACGCCCAGCGCACCGTTGTCATCTCAGCCGGCGAAAACCGTTCGACCGGCACACCAAGCAAATGCAGCGAATAATTCTCGACATTAAACCGCCCAATCCCCTCCAGCGGTGAATGCGGATCACCCGGATCACTCAGAACCATTTGATCAAAAAAAACAGCCGATCGCGGCGTCTCCAGCAGCAATGCCGACTGCCGTCGAAATCCCCCCACTTCCGGCAACACCCTCGGCACGATTCCCATCACAATGATCCAGACCACCAGGCCAATCAGAATCGCCCTGGCCGTCAGCCGTCTCCAGAAGAGAATCAGAAAAATCGCCGCGCCGAAAAACGTGTTGAACGTCACCAGGTCCGTATAGGCGGAAACAACATCCGACATGCACATCGCAAAAATCACCGCGACGAGGAGCACCCCCGCAATCGCCCAGCGTCCCACGCGCAGATAGTGCCTCTCCGATCTCCCTCGAACCATCGGCTCATACATATTCCGCGTCGCCAGCCCCGCCACCGAAACCGCATACACCCCCACCGACGGCATATGCCCCAGTAAAATTCCCGCCAGCATCAGCCCAAACAGCCCCGGCCCAAGAAGCTCGTGCGACAACGCTCCCCAGACATTGTCCGCATCGGCAAGGTGCAGTCTTCCCCGCAACACCGCAATGCCGATTAGCCCGCAGAGCATCCACGCGATCAGCACCAGCCGCTTGGTGAACCCGCCGGAGATCATTCCAAATCGAGCGGCGCTTTCATCCCTTGCCGATCCAGCCGTGGACATGTTGTGCAGCAGCCCAATGATCTGCACGAGGCTGGCGAACGTGATCGCCAGAACCGTGTGCCACGCCGTATCGCTGGTCATGTGAAACAGACTTTCCGGCACAATCGCGTGAAGCCCGTGGAATCCGCCAATGCGATGCAGCCCGATCGGAATCAGCAGGATCGACATCACCAGAATGAGAAGTCCCTGCACCGCATCGGTAATCGCCGCGGCCCGCAATCCGCCGAGCACGATATAGATCCCGACAATCGTCGAATACCCCAAATAAAATGGCAGCGGCTTCACATACGAAACAAACGATTGCAGCTCGGCCCGCTTGCCGAGGTTATCCAGATATTTGAACCGCTCCGATCCGCTCACTTCCAACTCCCCATGTCCAATCCGTAATTTGAGCTCGCGATATTCGACGTAATCAGCGATCTGCCGCCGATCTGCTGCCGTATATTCCGATTCCGGCTTCACGATCATCCCCTGCGCCACTTTGAAAGCGAAGAAGTTCCCCATCCCCATGGTGAAGAGCGCCATGAAAATATTGAATGCCGCATAAGCACTCGCCAGCGTCTTGCTGTTGAATCGATCGACGAACAAATCCCCCATCGTGATCAGCCGCGCCCGCCGCCACCAGGGTTGGGTGAACCAGAAAAAGGGCGTTATGAACAGCGTCTGAAATCCGAACCAGATCCCGCCGGCCCCGTTCTGATAAACCGCCGTGGAAACCGTCACTGCCCCAGTCGAATCGGTGGCGTTGCCGAAATTCAAAAAGAATTGCAGCGCCCGCCCCAGCTTGCGGCCGCCAAGATAAAAATCGCTTTCTTTTTTGACCGTGCGGGAGACAAAAAACCCGATTCCCAGGATCGCCGCCAAAAATAGGAGAATGATCCCCGCGTCCCAGGCGTTCAATCCCCAGATCATCATGGCCATCTGGGTCATGCCGCTTGCTGTTGCCTTGAATCGCACAGATGCCGCCGGATAATTTACGATCGATGCGAAAAACCGCGCCGCACGTTTCCATCCAAGGTTTCATCCTCGGATGCATCCTGTCACTATCACTGGCGGCCATCACCCAGGTCGCCCCTGATCCGAGCGATGGCAAACAGCACCATTTCCTCGCCGGTGATAATCAATTTACCATCGACGGGCAGCCCATTGAAATCATCGCCGGCGAAATTCATCCCTCCCGCATCCCCTGGCAGTTCTGGGAAGACCGCATCAAAAAAACCCGGGCCATGGGGCTGAATACAATCAGCCTCTACGTTTTCTGGAACCAAATCGAGCCGGCTGAGGGGAAATTCAACTGGGATGGCAATAACGACATCCGCCAATTCGTGAAGCTTTGCCAGGCGAACGGCCTCTGGGTCATCCTCCGGGCCGGGCCATATGTTTGCGCCGAGACAGAATTCGGCGGCTATCCCGCGTGGCTCCTGAAGCATCACGATATGAAGCTTCGCTCGGACGATCCCCAGTTCATGAGCGATTGCCGCGACTACTTAAAAGCCCTGCATGACCAGATTGGCGATCTCCAGGTCACGCACGGCGGACCGATCCTCATGATCCAGATGGAAAACGAATACGGAAAAATCGATAAATACCTGGCCGATCTGAAACAGATTTTCATGGATGCCGGCTTCGACACGCGGCTTTTCACCTGCGATCACAGCGGCTCGGTCTGGAACAAACTCGATGGCCTCCCCGGTATTCTCCGGGCCACCAACGGCCTGCCCAACGCGCAAAAGCTCGACCTCGCCGAAAAAGTCACCGGCGGATTTCCCGTCTACGGCTCCGAAGTTTACACCTCCTGGTATTCCGTCTGGGGCGACCGCATCGGCGGACCCAAGGGCAAAAATAAACCCGTGCCGACACAAATCAAAGACACGCAATGGCTCCTCGATCGCCATCTCTCCTTCTGTTACTACATGTTCGACGGTGGGACCAATTTCGGATTCTCCAACGGCGCCAACGGCTGGCAGCCCGTTCAAACCACTTACGATTATGATGCCCCGATCGACGAACTCGGCTGCGTCACGCCAAAATTCAAAGCCCTGCGGCAACTGCTCATGGACAATCTGCACATCCAACCGCCGCCGATCCCGCCCGATCCGAAGACAATCGAAATTCCTCCGTTCAAAATCACAAATTGTCAGCCACTGCTAGATTGCCTGCCGGAGCCCACGCTCACCTCGGACGATGTCGTAACAATGGAAGACCTCAACCAATCCTACGGCCTGATCCTCTACCGCAAGCCATTCCCCGCCGGCATCAAAGGCAAGCTCGATCTGAAAAAAGCACTCGACTACAGCATCGTCATGATCGACGGCCAAGTCGTCGGCCAGGCGTTTGAGCCATTCGGCCCGGATAGTTTCCAGATGAACCTGAACCACCCCGCCCCCTGCACGCTCGACATCCTGGTCTATAACCTCGGCCGCAATAGCGTCGGCATCAATCCATCCACCAGCCGCAAAGGCTTGAACGAAAACCCAACCCTTGATGGCCAAGAGTTGAAAGGCTGGCAGATTTTCTCCCTGCCGATGGACGACCCGGACAAACTTCTGATGCGCACAACCGCCGGAGCCGATCCGCAGCCGCTCGCACCCGCGATTTACTCCGGCTCATTCACACTAGCGGACGTGGGAGAAACCTATCTCGACATGCGAAACTGGAATTTCGGCGTCGTCTGGGTCAACGGGCATAACCTTGGCCGATATTGGGATGTCGGCGCGGATCGAGGGCTATATCTTCCAAGCGTTTGGCAAAATAAGGGGGAGAATCAGATCACGATTCTTGAACTGGCTGGACCACCAAAAGATGAGGAGATTCAAGGCGTTGCGAATCTGGTTCAAGAACCGGCAAAGTCATTCCAGCCATATTTTCGTCGTTGAAGACTCGGTACCAATCGACAATCACGGTTGGCATGATTTATCCTCTTTTTACCTCTGACGTACCTTATGACATTTTCCCTTCTCATTTCGCCGGCTGGGTAATCACCCGGATTGTGCGAGTTCGTCACCGCGCCTTGCGAACCAGTTGGCCTGCTTTGCGGGCATTGGCAATCGCTCGCCAGAATTCATTTTGAGATATTCGGCGGCCCGAGCGTGCCACGAATTCAGCATATAATTGCTCGAACTCATTGGTATATGGAAGATCATCAACGGTTTGAGAGCTTCGGGCGTATAGCTCGCGGACAAGTGCCCTGTGGCCATGACTTAAATTTGAATTTGTTCCCACCTCAGTCTCATCGTCAGCCTAAACGAGCGAATTTTGAAAATTCTGTTTAATTCCAAACGGTTATCGGGACAAAATCCGGAGGTTTTTTCAAAACTAACGGTCTGTACCGTTTTCCCCAGGTTATCAAGGCGCTTTTCTCTACAACCGATACGATTAGTGAAGCCGAGACCGTACAAGGAATTCAAGTAGTGCCGAGCTTTTACCGCAACGGTAGAAATCATTAAATCATCCGATCCAGTGCAGGGGGTCTAGCGTGGATACATCAATGAAAGCCGATTTTCAAACCGGTTCTTTTTGATATGAAGGTAGCAATGAAACGTATAATTGGGATTTTCACATTCGGTTCAGTGTTATGGGCTGCGTTGCTATTCTTGGTATTTCCCGGCATTTTCATCTTATGTCTTTCGCCATATGTAGTGACAATAATGGCAGCTCAGGATAAAGTTGGTTTTGAGACTCACATTTGGCTCATTAGCATTGGCTCATTGATGATTTTGGGCGGTCTCGGCATTATCGCGGTTTGCTATAAGCTCTGCCGCGTTAACAAGCTCGAACGATGACAACCGGCGATAGCTAATGTTTGAAAAAAAGTGGGGGATTACACAAATTTAGACAAACATGGCCAGATACAAAAAATCAATTTCCCATCGTGGATATAAACGGCCTGTTCGGCCCAATCAAAAATCAAACCCATCAATATTATCCTTATCAAACGTAAACGGCGTCCCCAGCAAAACATTATCCCCCTTCACCTCAACGCTCTTCAGCCGCCCCGCCTCAAGCGACGAATCGCCCGGCCGTAGCGTGCCGTTCTTCAGCGCCTCTGCCGCATAAACTGTCAAATATCTCAAATCATCATGTTCCACTAATGAATAGCACCGCTTCAGCTATTGAATTCATCTCATGAAAATCGATGGGAACTTCAATGGTTTGATCCACGCCCGATGTTCTTATCCGGCAAATAATTGATGAGATACAACGATGTAATTTCCATGGTAATTACCAGATTGTTCGTGGTAATTAATCACAAAGCGGATATAATTTGGTACGGGTTTGCGGGGTTTTCCGCCTGGAGCAAGTGCGTGAGCGACAGTGCAAAATCCGTGGCTTTGGTGGGCCTGGGCGGCTATGGAAATTCCTACGTGAAAGAGTTGCTCAATCGCGCGATCGCCTGCGGGCTTGAGTTTGTCGCTGGCATCGATCCCGCTCCGCAACGGTGCGAACATCTCTCCGAAATTCGCGACCGCGGAATACCTTTATTCAATTCGCTCGAAGATTTTTCCCGCCGCAACCATGCGGATCTGGTTATTCTCGCCACACCGCTTCATCTGCATTGCGAGCAGGCCCGTCTCGCGATGGACACCGGCTCGCATGTCCTTTGCGAAAAACCCCTGGGATCGCATCCCGAGCAAACGCGGTTGATGATCGAAGCGCACGATCGCAACAAGCGCCAACTCGCGATCGGTTATCAATGGTCATTCTCCCCGGCGATTCAGCAATTGAAACGTGACATTTCCGCGGGCCGCTTCGGCAAGCCCAAGCGTCTCCGAACGCGCGTCTATTGGCCGCGCGATGAAAAATATTATCACCGCTGCTCCTGGGCCGGCCGCGTGCGCGATGATGACGGCCGCCTGGTTCTCGACAGCCCGGCAAACAACGGCTGCGCCCATCATCTGCACAACATGTTTTATGTTTTGGGCAAGACCCCCGATCGCAGCGATTGGCCGGTTGCCGTCACCGCCGAGCTCTATCGCGCCAACGCCATTCAGAACTACGACACGGTTGCTTTACGCAGCCGCACCGAGCAAGGGGTATCCATCCTTTTAATCGCCAGCCACGCCACTGCGCAGCGGCGCGAACCGGTCTTCCGATACGAATTTGAAGATGCCACCGTGCATTACGGGCAATTCGATGACTGCATCGTGGCCGAGACCACTAGCGGCTCGCGCATCAACTATGGCTCGCCGGCAATTGGCGATTTATCGCGCAAGCTCACCGAAGTTTTGCAATCGATCCGCACCCCTCAGCCCGTCATTTGCGGCCCGGAAGCAGCCGGCGCGCAAACCGCCTGCATCTACGCCGCCCAGCAATCGATGCCAAACATCGTCGATTTCCCGGCCAATCTGATCGTCGTCGAAGGCCAGCCCGGCGAGCGCGGACCCATGTCAAAGACCTGGAAAAAACGCTCGATAAATGCTACGAACAATTCAGCCTTCCAAGCGAACTGGGCATCGGCTGGTCAGCTCCAGGCGCGGAAACCGCCGCGGCCGGCCTACTCTCAACCACCTCCGGTTGTATCGCGATAAAAGGCTGAAGGCGAGCAACACGTGCCGCGTCTGATCACATCGATCGTACTGGCATTCGTATTCATCAGCGGCACTCCTCGCGCAATTTGGGCAGACCCGCCGGTCACTCTCACAAGCGATGCCCGTTACTTCACAGTTACCAACGGATACTCAGCCGCGCAGATCGACATGCACACCGGCGCGCTCTGGTCCCTGAAGGATCATGGCGTCGAAACCATGGGATATGTTTCAGGTCATCACGCGGGATATTGGGAGCAAACGCCGCGTGCCGGCGAGGCATCAACAACGATCGATCCAAAATCCAACGACGGCGAGCGAGCCGAAATCTCCGTCAAAGGTCCCATCGACGGATTCGATCTGGAAATCCGCTATTCAATGGGCCGATACGATCACGGCCTCTACACCTACGCGATCTTCACCCATCCCGCGAACGCGCCCGCGGCCGAGCTTGGCGAAAGCCGTTTCGGCGTGAAACTCAATGGCCGGATTTTTGATTGGCTCTCCGTCGATCAGAATCGAAACAGGAAAATGCCGAGCGGCTACGATTGGGATCATGGCTCGCCACTGAACATGAAAGAAGCTCGCCTGCTAACCACCGGCATCGATGCGGGCCGCGTCGAGCACAAATACGATTACTCCGCGTGTCAATTCAATATCCCCGCCTATGGCTGGTCGAGCGACAATCGCCATATCGGGCTCTATTTCATCAATCCCTCGAACGAATATCTGAGCGGCGGCGCGACCAAATACGAATTAACTGGCCATCTCGATGACAACCCCGGCGGCGATCCCACTCTCCTGAATTACTGGCGCGGATCGCATTACGGCGGCAGCAACTGCTCGGTCAAAGCCGGCGAAGAATGGCAGAAAGTCGTCGGCCCAATGATGATCTATCTGAACACCGGCCCGACGCCCGATGACATGTTCAAAGACGCGCTCGCCCAAGCAGCCAAAGAAGCCAACGCGTGGCCGTATGATTGGGTCAAAAGCGCGGATTATCCCCTCAAATCCGATCGCGGAACCCTTCGCGGGCAACTTATCTTGAACGATTCCCTCGCACCGATTCCAATCGCCAAATTCACCAATCTCCTCGTCGGTCTGGCTTTTCCCGATTCACCCACCGGCAACTGGCAAAACGATGCCAAGCATTACGAATTCTGGGTTCGGGGCAGCGCAGATGGATCATTCATCATCCCCAAAGTTCGGCCCGGTCGGTACGAGCTTCACGCCATCGCCGATGGGATTCTTGGCGAGTTTTCTGCTGAAAATATTCAGATCCAACCGGGAAACACGGTTGATCTGGGCCGCCTTGAATGGAAGCCCGTCCGTTTCGGCCGCCAACTCTGGGACATCGGCATCCCCAACCGCACCGGTTCAGAATTTTTCAAAGGCGATGAATATTTCCACTGGGGAATGTATCTGGAATATCCCAAGCTCTTTCCAAACGACGTGAATTACACCGTCGGCCAGAGTGATTTCCGAAAAGATTGGTATTACGAAGAAGTGCCGCACGTGATTCAGGATGATGGCTCGGGCAAAAGCCAAGGGCGGTCCACTACGTGGACAATTCATTTCAAGCTTTCCGATTCGCCGCATGGAAAAGCGACGCTGCGCCTGGCGATTTGCGGCGTCGGGGCGCGGACTATCGCTGTCGGCGTCAACGATCATTCCGTCGGAACGATCGCGGGCCTGACCTACAACGCCACCATCAACCGCGACGGCATCGGCGGCTATTGGACCGAGAAAGACCTGACCTTCGACGCTTCCAGCATGAAAGCCGGCGAGAATGCGATGACGTTGACCATTCCCGCCGGTGGACTGACGTCCGGAATCATTTATGACTACCTCCGGCTGGAACTAGCCGATATGATTAGCCCCCCTTAAAGGAATAATGACGATGCTGCATAAATTCTCCTGGCTGTCCGTCGTGCTGGCTCTGCTAATTTTCTCGCCGGGCTGCAATAAGACCGAAACCTCCACCGCCGCACCTAAGAAGATCAAGCTCGCCTTCGTTACCAACAACTCCTCCGATTTCTGGACGATCTGCCGCGCCGGCTGCAACAAGGCCGCTGAGGAGAATCCGAATATCGATGTGGACTTTCAGATTCTCGGCGACCCCACCGCCGCGGGGCAGAAGCGGGTGATTGATGATCTGCTCGCGCAGCGGCGTCGATGGGATTGCGATCAGCCCCGTCGATCCCGCCAACGAAACCCCCATGCTCAACGACGCCGCCAAGCAGGCAACCATCTTTTGCGCCGACAGCGACGCCCCGAGCAGCGATCGCGCCTGCTATATCGGCACGAATAACATTGACGCGGGCAAACAAGCCGGCGGATTGATCAAAGAAGTCCTGCCAAGCGGCGGAAAGATCGTCCTCTTCGTCGGCACCCTCGACGCACAGAACGCGCGCGATCGCCTCGACGGCATCAAGCAGGTTCTTGCCGGAACGAACATCCAGATATTAGACGTTCGCACCGATGAAACCGACCGCGCCGCGCAAAGGCCAATGTTCAGGATGCCCTGGTGAAATATCCCGATGTCGCCTGCCTCGTCGGCCTCTGGAGTTACAACGGCCCCGCCATCCTGAACGCCGTCCGCGACGCCGGAAAAAATGGCCAGATGAAAATCGTCTGCTTCGATGAAGAAGATGAAACCCTCGCCGGCGTGAAGAGCGGCGACATCTACGGAACCGTTGTCCAGCAGCCGTTCGAATTCGGACATCAATCCATGATCAACCTTGCCAAAGTCATCGGCGGCGACAAATCGGTCATCCCGGCCGGCAAGCAGATTTTCATCCCCACGATCGGGATCAAAAAAGATAGCGTCGATGATTTCCTCACCAATCTGAACAAGCTCCGCGGCCGCACCTGATTCGATTTAAAGCAGCGAACCGAAATCCCTCGGACCTGCACCACCCATTTCCCATCGCGCGGAAATGCCCCCGCGCTGGCCATCATCGCCACCGCCGCCAGCAGCCCGCCATTGGCCGGCAGATATGCCGTCAAATCCGGCCGCTGATAGACATGCCCGTTGGGCAGATAACGATTCTTCGGCGAATCAATCATCAGCGCCCGAATCGCCAATTCCGGTTCACCCAGCTTCGCCGCCGTCATCGCCGCCATCGGAAAATCCCAACCCCAGCAGCGATCCCATTGCCAGACATCCAGCACTTTTTTCAGCGTCCGCCGCATCATCTCGCGATCCACTCCGTCCCCTCGCTGCATTCCATATGCGCCGAGCAGTGAAGGATGCTCCCAATTCCATTGGGTGTAGGTGTCAGACATCCCTTCCATCATGAGATATCGCCCGTCTTCCTGCGGCAGCGGAGCTCAATCGACTCAAGACATCCGCCCATTTCGGATCAGGCGCCATCCCCAGGCGCTGCCGCCAGGTTTGCGCAACGCTCAATCCAAATCGCCAATACGCCAGCTCAAACGTCGGATTCTTCGTCGCCATGGCATCCGCATTCTCCGGCACGGATTTCATCGGCGGCCCAAGCACATATCGATCCCCTTCCAGCGCCGCAAAACTCGCCATGAAAATTCGCCGTCTCGAAAACAATCTCCGACCATTTCGTCCAATCGTCTCTTTCGTCGGCGTCCGGCGATAACAAAGCTCCGCGTAATAAATCGGATGCGGCTGCTGCCAGATCAGCAGCGGCCCAATGGGTGAAGGCGAATCGCGCCCCTCCGGCCCCACCATCTTCGGCCAGCGAACGCCATCGTATCCCTGCCGCTGCGCCGTCTGTTTCGCCACCGGCAAAATCCGCTGATAGAAATCGAGGCTCTCGCTCGAACAATTCAAACCGATTCCAAGCCGCGAAATGGACGCCATGCCACCAGTGCATTTCCAGGTGCGATTTGCCGTACCAGGAGTTGAAGAGCAACCCCGTCTCGGGTGGCGGCATCGGCCCGGCACAGTGCAATGCCGTGTTGTATTGCGACAGCACGATTCGTCTTTCCAACTCATTAGCTCGCGAATCGCTGCTGCCGGACAGATCGATCGCCGCCCCGCCGGTCCAGAATTGTTCCCAACGATCCGCGCTCGCCTGAAGAATTTGCTCCGCCGACGGGAGTGCATTTGCGTGAGTTTCCGGTGAAAAATGAATCACGACATCCAGCTCATTTCCGCCACTCGCCATAATCGAAAACTCATGCGGTCCAAGTTGCTTGAAATTTCCGTTCGTCCATTTCAACCTCGCAAAATAACGGTCCCCATCCAAAGTCCGACGAAATTCCGCGGCCCCATCTGATGTCTCGCAGCGCGTTTCATGTTTCAGCGGCGAATCCCAATCCGCCATATCAATCTCCGGCGACGCATAAGGAAACGCGAGGCGGACGCCCAATTTTCCCATCCCCACGAGCGGAGAAACAATCCGCACCGCCAGCGCATCCAATTCCGGATGACACGCGGTCTGAACGCGAACAGTCTGACCTTCAAATTGAAAATTGCTCTCAATGATCCCGTTCCACAAATCCAGCGTCTGACCGGCCAGCGTCACATCCGATGGCTTTGCTTCCGCCCCATCAGAGCGATTCAGAATGAAACCCAAGCCGCCCCAGATGCATCCGATGCGGATTTTGCCGCAGCCAGTCGAACAGTATCTCCTGCCCCTTGCGCTCAGTGGCGTATCCGACATTGCGGCCATGCGATTCATATTCGCTGATAACGAAAATCCTCCGCACGAACGCCATCCGGCGCCGGCGTCGTATGCCACGCCCAATGGGCGCAAGTGCAGAGCGGAAATTTCTCGCGATATTCGCTGCTAAATGTCTGCAACCCCGTCGCATCGGCCGTGAAGGCGAAATTCCCATTGCCGACCGTCAGCGCCGAAAACGGATCGAATTGCTGAACCCGGGGATTGTGCCTCCGGACCAGCGCCTTTCGATCGATCCCCGATCCTCCTGCCGCCTCGGCACCGAAACCTGCGCGCATCAGCCATCGCCCGCCCAGCAATCCCGCCACCGCCAGCAATGTTCGACGGCTGATTCGCATCGGCCCCTATTTGATTTCCAGCACCACCACCGACTTCGCCGGCAAATGCAGCGATATCCCGTCATCCTTCATCTCGAATCCCGAAAAATTCCGCGATCTTCACCGCACTCGGTCGTTCAAATGTATTCGCGCATTCATCGCGTCGGCCGTCAGAATCCGCCCAGTTATATTTCCAGCTCTGAAGCCTTTCAGTTTCGCCGACACATCCGCCGGATGATTCGGATCGAGATTGACAAGGGAAAGATGAATCTTCCCCGCCGCATCACGCGATGCCGATGCGCTGAGGCTCGGAATACTCTGCCCCGCCAACTGATATTCCGGAGCCGAAACCTCCGTCGGAATCAGCGTCGCTCCCTGATGCACCTTGTACATCTCGAACACTTCATACGTCGGCGTGACGATCATCTTCTCCTTGTCCGTCAAAATCATCGCCTGCAACACATTCACCATCTGCGCGATGTTCGTCATCGCCACACGATCGCAATGCCGATGGAAAATATTCAAGTTCACGCCGGCCACGATCGCATCGCGCAAGCGTGTTCTGCTGATACAGAAAACCCGGTTCGCTCCCCGGCTCCGCGTCATACCACGTTCCCCATTCATCCACGATCATGCCAACCGCTTTTTTCGGATCGTGCTTATCCATGATCCGCGAATGTTCCGCGATCAATTCCTCCATCCGCAGCGTCTGCCGAAGCGTTGAATGCCAGCCATCCTCGCCGAAATCAGTGCTGGACCCCTTGGCCGCCCAATTGCCGGTGGGAAGCGAATACCAATGCAGCGACAGCCCGTTCATTTTCGAGCCCGCCACGCTCATCAGCGCTTCGGTCCACTGATAATCCTCCCCGTTGGATCCGCAAGCGATCGAGTAAATCTCATTCCCCGAATAATTTTTGACGAACGTGCGATACCGGCGAAAATTATCCGCGTAATATTCCGCTCGCATATTCCCGCCGCATCCCCAGCTCTCGTTGCCGACGCCAAAATACGCCAGCTTCCACGGCTTTTCCCGGCCGTTCTGCCGCCGCAGATTCGCCAGCGTCGAATCCGAATCGCTGGTGATATATTCCACCCACTCCATCATCTCGCTGCGGCGTCCCGCTGCCAACATTTCCACAGATATACGCCTCGGCCCCGATCTGCTCACAAAGATCGAAAAACTCGTGCGTGCCAAACTGATTGGTCTCGATCACCCCGCCCCAGTGCGTATTGATTCGCCGCACCCGCTGATCCCGCGGCCCGATCCCCTCGCGCCAATGATATTCATCCGCGAAACAACCGCCCGGCCAGCGCAGCACCGGCACATTCAATCTCTTCAGCGCCGCCACAACATCGCGACGAATTCCGCGCACATGAGGAATCGGCGAATCCTCCCCAACCCAGATTCCTTCATAAACACATCGCCCCAAATGCTCAGCAAACTGCCCATAAATATCGCGGCGGATCGTCCCCCCCGGTTGATCGACATGAATCGTAAGCTCAGCCTTTTTCATCGGCGACATTCTTACTCGCCCGGCGCGGCCGACGCCATCGGACGGCAAGTCACCCACCCGATTCCCGCGATATTTCACGAAATTGATTGAACCTCAGACGATGGCAGCGGAACCCCAAAATCCACCACCCGCGGCTCGACCGTGCAGATCATCCGCTCCGACAAATACAGGTGCGACATTCTCCAAAGCAGTTGCTCAACACCTCGCCGGCCAATCGATTCGACGCGAATATCGATCGCCGCCGGCTGCGGAGTAAGCCCAACGCGAAACGCCCCTTCGTTGTTGCATGAAATGATTTCAGTCTGCCCCGGCCCAAGCTCAACGCCACGCGCCTGCAGCGCCGGCTGAATCACCGCCACCTGCATGTCGTCCGCGACAAAAATCCCCGTCGGCCGCGGCGAAAGGGCCAGGAATCTTTCGACAAGATCAGACACCACCTTCGGACTATGCCGATGCCAGTAGTCCCGTTGATCTTCCAGCATCTGTTCAACCGGACTGACCGACATCCCCCGTTCCGTCGCGGCGGCTGTAAAGCTCTGGCAATAAAGCCGGAACGGCCAGAATGCCGCGTCAAGATTCAGAAACGCAAGCTGACGATGGCCGCGCGACATCAGATAATCCGCCGCGAGATGCCCGATTTCATAACTGTCCGGCATCACCTGATCCCCCCAATCCGGCCGGCGGCGATTGCCCATGAGCCAGACCGTGGGGATTTTCCTCAATCGCGCTTCAATTTCGTGGTTGGGCCTGGCTCCGTGCAAGAGCAATCCATCCACGGGCTGATCCAAAATCCACGCGGAGATTTCGTTCGGATCGGGCACGTAATGAAATGCGATGTCCATTCCATTTTCCGACCCGCCGATCGAAACGCCGCGGAGCAAATCCGCGAACGCCGGCGTCGCCTGCTGGCCGGATGCGCCGAGCACGAGAAACGCCCCCTTCTTTTTTTCCGTTTTGAGCCGTCCCGCCGACTTCGGCCCCGGCCGCCGATCCGACGGCGTGTAACCAAGCTCCTGCATCGCCTTGCGCACCGATCGCTCCGTCTCAGGCGCGATGCGCGGATGATTGTTGATGACCCGTGAAACCGTCGATGTCGAAACCCCCGCACGCTTGGCAACCGTGGTAATCGACATGCTTCATCCCTTGTGGTGCTGGCGATTGATTACGCAATTGATGATACCAACATGAAACGTGATTTTCATC
The DNA here is from genome assembly GCA_963773725.1 of uncultured Phycisphaerales bacterium. Classification (GTDB taxonomy): domain Bacteria; phylum Planctomycetota; class Phycisphaerae; order Tepidisphaerales; family Tepidisphaeraceae; genus PALSA-1353. Next base: position 286,776 of record CAVZCA010000002.1, on the reverse strand, counting down.
AATTGCCATCTTACCATGGGTTTTCCATGGCCCGCATCCGATTCCACTCCTTGGCGATATTGCTCGCTTTTGCCTTTTTTTCGCCCGTCGCTATCACCGCCTCTGCCATAGACATACAACTAAACGCCGACGGCGATGGCAAAACAAATGTCACCGCCGACTTTCAACGAGCGCTGGATGCCTGCGCCTCAGCCGGCGGTAAAGTGATCGTCCCCCCCGGACATTACCTCATCGGCAGCATTCAAATCGGCGGCAATACGACGCTCTATCTCCAAAAAGGCGCTGTCATCATTGGAAGCCCCGATCCGGACGATTACCCGCTGATCCCCGTCCGCTACGAGGGCGCGATGGTGCAAGGCCATCGCTCGCTGATCTACGCGGAGAATGCGGACAACATCGCGATTGACGGCCCCGGCACGATCTCAGGCGATCCCGAAATCGGCCGGCTCCGCAACCCCCGCGGGCCGCTGATGGTGGAACTGGTCAATTGCAAAAACATCCGACTCGAGAATTTCACCGACCGCTATCGCCGTCTTTGGTCCATTCACCTCCTCTATTGCCGGAATGTGCTGGCCAAAAATCTGACCATCCGCACCACGCAGGGCAATGGCGACGGCATCGACGTTGATTCAAGCTCGCACGTCCGCATCGACAACTGCGACATCGACAGCGGCGATGATTGCATTGCCCTCAAATCCGGCGCGGGACGGCAGCCGTAAAAATGGCGCGTCCGACCGAAGACGTCACCATCACCAATTGCTCTCTCGGCAGCAGCTTTGCCGGCGTCGGCATCGGATCAGAAATGTCCGGCGGAATCCGCGATATTCACATCGAAAACTGCAACTTCACCAAAGGCGCCAACGCGATCTTTATCAAAGGCCGCACCGGCCGCGGCGGATTTTTCGAGAATATCTCCGCCAATAATCTCAAAGCATCCACCAAGATTTTCGTCAGCATCAATCCGCGCGATACCGGCATCGTGGGAATTGACCCTCTGACCGGCGACGAGTCGGTGCCGCAGGTATCGCACATCTCTATTTCCAACGCGATTGTGAACTGCGGAACTCTTCTCGACGCCTCGCACACTTTGGCACTAAAGCCCATCGATGGCCTTTCATTTTCCAACATCACCGGCTCCTGCCGCCGTGGGATTCTGCTGGCCAATGTCGCCAATGCCGACCTGAGCAATCTCAATTTGACCGGATTTTCCGGCCCATTACTTCAGACCCGCAACGTGAGTGGCACCGGTCTGGAAAACGCTGTTCCGCTTCCGCTGGAGTTGATGGATGACCCGGATCGATTGGCAAAAGTCTTCGCTCATCCGCCGGATGATGCCCGCCCGATGGTTCGCTGGTGGTGGTTCGGCCCGGCCGTCACCGATGCGGGCCTTGAACATGAAATGCAGATGATGAAAGAGGCCGGCTTTGGCGGATTTGAAGTGCAGCCGACCTATCCCCTGGCAACGGACGGCCAAATCCCCGGTCTCGTCAATCTGAAATTTCTCTCGCCCGAATTCCTCGATGCCCTGAAATTCACCGCCGCCAAGGCGAAGGAATTGGGACTGCGAATGGACCTGACGCTCGGCAGCGGCTGGTCCTACGGCGGTCCGACCATTTCCGTCGCCGACGCCGCCGGATGCCTGCGCATCGAACGGGCCCCCATCGCTTTGGGAGGGCCGCCGCAATCGCCGCATCTTCGTGATGGCGAAACGCTGCTCTATACCGCCTTCTCCCCCACGCAGATCACCTTTTTCATCTCCAGCCACACCGGCATGAAAGTGAAACGTCCCGCCTTCGGCGCGGACGGATTCGTGGTCGATCATCAGACCGCTTCATCGGTCCGCAAATTCATCGACACCGTCGCCGAGCCGGAAGTCGCCGCCTGCGCGCCCAACACGCCATACGCCATTTTCTGCGACAGCCTCGAAAGCTATGACGAAGATTGGACGGCGAATTTCCTCAGCGAATTTCAAAAACGCCGCGGCTACGATCTTCGCCCGCTCCTGCCGGCGCTCATCAGCGACATCGGCCCGAAAACGTCGGAAATCCGGCACGATTGGGGTAAAACCCTCACCGAACTTTTCAATGATTATTTCGCAAGGCAAATGCGCCACTTCGCGGACACACACAACACCCGTTTTCGCATTCAGGCCTACGGCACGCCGTCAGCCGGGCTCTATAGCTACGCTTTTTCCGATCTCCCGGAAGGTGAAGGCTTTCAATGGCATAATTACCGCGCCACGCGATACGCCACCTCCGCCTGCCATCTGCTCGGCATACCGGTTTGCTCGTCCGAAACATTTACATGGATTCACGCTCCCGTTTTTCGCGCCACGCCGCTGGATATCAAAGCCGAGGCCGATCTGCATTTCCTTCAGGGGGCGAATCAGATCATCTGCCATGGCTGGCCTTACACAGCCCAGGGCGTCGGTTTTCCCGGCTGGAGCTTTTACGCCGCCGGCGTATTCGACGATCAAAATCCTTGGTCAATCGTCATGCCCGATGTCACCCGCTATTTGCAGCGGGTCAGCTTCATGATGCGGCAGGGAACGCCCGCCAACGACGTCGCCCTTTACCTGGCCAACGACGACGCCTGGGCCAATTTCAAACCCAGCCGCGTCAGCCTGAGCGATGAAGTCGGCCGACGATTGGGCGACAAAATCGTCGGCAGAATCCTCGACGCCGGCCACGACCTCGACTTTTTCGACGATGGCATGCTCGACACTCACGGCCGCGTCGAAAACGGAACCCTGATCTTCGGCGAAAATCGCTATCGCATCATTGTCTTGGCCGGCGTCGAACGAATCCCCCTCTCCACAATGCGAAAGCTGGAAAATTTCGCACACGGCGGTGGCTTGCTCATCGCCACGCGTCGATTGCCATCGGTAGTCCCGGGCTACAAAGCGACCGATGAAGATCAGTTAGCACTTCAGGCAATCGTGAAACGGCTCTTTAACGATCCCGCCGCGCCGGGCCTGTTCGTCGAAGATGAAAGCCAATTTGCGGATGATCTGGCCGAACTAGGAGTTCGCCCCGAAGTCAAATTCTCCCCCGCTTCCCCCGAGATCGGCTTCGTCCGCCGACACACTGCCGGCGGCGAAATCTTTTTCCTCGCCAACACCAGCAACCAATCCAAAACCGTCACCGCCGACTTCCGCATCGAATCGGTCTGCGCCGATTGCCTCGATCCGATGACCGGACAGATCACTCCCCTGCAAATTCTCGGACATCCCGAAGGGTACGCCAGCGTCAATCTCGATCTACCCCCCTACGGCTCGACCATCATTCTTTTCAGCAATCGATTGAGCCCACCTGCGACCGCAACTCCGCCATCGCCCACAGCGATCGTCGATCTAAATTCCGGCTGGAACGTCCAATTCGGCTCAGACCACAAACTCCTGCCAGTTACAAATCTTCATTCCTGGGCCGACGACCCCGCGACCAGATATTTCTCTGGCATCGCCAGCTATACCAATCATTTCACAATCCCCGCCGAAACGCTTTCCGAGGGCTCACGCGTCTGGCTCGATTTTGGCGACACGACACCATCGAAGCCGCAAGCGCAATCAGGTCCGCAAAGTTTCGCCGCCGACTTAAACACGCCTGTTCGTGATGCAGCCATCGTCTATATCAATGACAAAAAGGCGGGATCGGTTTGGTGCGCTCCGTATCGGCTCGACATCGCCGCATTTCTGCAACCCGGCGAAAACGACATCCGCGTCGATGTCGCGAACACCGCGGTGAATTATCTGGCCGATCACCATTTTCCCAATTACGACTATCCCGCGCTGGTCGCTCAATTCGCCGCCCGTTTCGTGCCGCCACCCGCGTCGCAATTCCTACCCGCCCCCAGTGGCTTGCTCGGGCCGATCAGGCTCATCGCGGAAAGTAATCGACGATGAACTCCCTCTCTTTCAATCATGTCCAAAGCGATCGAATCGAGATCAATCTCACGGATGGCTCCCCAATCGCCAGTTATCTTTTTGACGAAAAACTCCCCAAGCCCTGCTTCCATCCGCTTTGCACCGCGGCCGGCCATCAGATCACAGGCTTCGAGACGCCCGATCACATCTGGCATCGCGGCCTCTGGTTCGCCATCAGATTTGTGAATCAATCCAATTTCTGGGAAGAGCATCCGCCGTTCGGTATCCAAAAAACCGAAGGTCAGCCGCGTTGCGAATTGACCTCGCCCGACGCCCTTCGCATTGCTCATGAACTGATCTGGACCTCGGAAGCAACCGGTCCGGCCATTCGCGAGCAGCGTACAATCACTGTCACTGCGCTATCGAATGGTATCCGTCAGATCGACTGGACCACGACGCTCGAAGCAGTGCAGGACCTCCTCCTTGATCGGACGCCGTACACTACCTGGGGCGGCTACGGCGGTCTCGCGTTTCGTGCCGCGCTGCAGGTTCAAGGCGTCGGCTTTCTTCAACCTGACGGAAAAACGGCAACACGCATCGCCGGCCAGCCGAATCCCTGGTCGCTTTTTCGCGGCATTGTCGGCAACGATCCAAATTCTAAAATTTCACTCGGAATGATCGATCACCCAGACAATCCGCGAAGCCCGATGCCCTGGTATTGCAGGACGGAAGAGGGCTACGACGTGATGTATGCAGCCTTTCTATTTCACGAGCCCATGACGCTCGCCAAGGGCCGGCAAATCGCCCTGCGCCACCGCGTCATCTACCGCGACGGATGGTGGGAAGCGGATGAGTTCAACCAGATCGCCGATGCGTTCCAGAGTGGAGCAGGTTAAATTCTCCCCCGAACAAATGCCCGGCGCAAACGATCTCTTTCTCGGCTTGGACATCGGCGGCACAAAATGCGCCGCAATCGTCGGCCGCTGCGACGGCCAAATCCTCGAACGCATCCAATGGCCATCCCAAGCCGAGCGCGGCCCGGAGCCGATGATCCAGGACCTCTGCACGCAAGCCCAACAACTTCTGAAAAATCATCCAGCAATCATCGCCACCGGCGTAAGCATCGGCGGACCGCTGGACGCCAATCATGGCATCATCCAATCCCCACCCAATCTCCCTGGCTGGAACAACATCCCCCTCAAATCCACACTCGAGCAGCGCCTGAAATTGCCAACGAAAATCGAACACGACGCAGCCGCCTGCTGTCTCGCGGAATTTCACTGGGCGCAGGCCGCGGCGCATCGAGACTTATTTACCTGACCTGCGGCACGGGCTTCGGCGCGGGAATGGTCTTCGACGGGAAAATCTACCGCGGCGCCAACGGCAAAAGCGTCGAGATCGGCCACGCCCGCTTTCGCGAAGAGGGCCCCGAAGCCTTCGGCAAACGAGGGAGCGTCGAATCCTTCTGCGCCGGCGCATCCCTCGGCAAAATCGCCGCGTGGCGATTCCCCCAGCGCTGGCCCACCCCGCCCGCCGCGGAGGAACTCACCAAACTCTGGCAAACCGGCGACCCTGAGGCCACTGAAGTGATCACAATCAACGCCCGCGCCACCGGCGAAGTCTGCGCAAATCTTGGCGATCTCCTTCGCCCCGACACAATCCTCCTGGGCAGTCTCGCGCTTCATCTCGGCCAACCCTGGGTCGAGATCGTGAGAAACCGATTCCGCGCCGAAGCTCTTCCTGACACGACAACCTGCCGAATCGAGCCAGCGGGATTGGGCACTCGCCTACAAGATTGCGCCGCGCTGGTCGTTGCGGTTTCCCAATCGTAATAGAGGGAAGATCAAAAATATGAAAAAGAATAAGATGATAATCGTTTACGCGAGTCGTCACGCCGGTAGATCACTGACTCGTATGGAACAGTCAATCCCGCCTCTGACGCCGCTGGCTGGCCTGAAAAAGTTCTGGACTTCCTTTTGCCGGCGAAGAGTGGAGGCTGCTGCCTGCGGCGACAATTGCCAAGGAGTTTCGAGCTCGCGCTTGGCGCGAAAGTCCTTTGCAATGGTCGCCGCAGGCAGCAATCCCACTTCCCCTCGCCGGCAAATGGCAGCCGCGAACTTTGCCGGGCCAGCCAGCGGGATCAGCGGCGGAGAAAAATTCCCTATTCGAGTCACAACCCCATCGTCGTCATCAGAATCGCAACCGAAAATAATTCTTAATTTCTCTCTGTGTCTTTTAATTTTCTCAGCTCTTCAACACTTGCCCCTGAATCAAATCCCGGAACATCCCCGGCTGCCCTACCAGCGCATCATAAGTTCCATCCTGCACGATCTGCCCATCCGCGATCACCAGAATTCGATCGCAATTCTTCACCGTCGCCAGCCGATGCGCGATAATTAACGCCGTTTTCCCGGCGATCGCATTTTCCATCGCCTGCTGCACCGACCCCTCGCTCACCGTATCCAGCGCACTGGTCGCTTCGTCGAAAATGAAGAAATCCGGTTCGGCTAGCAGAGCTCGAGCAATCGCCAGCCGTTGCCGCTGCCCGCCGGACAAGGTCGATCCTCCCTCTCCCACCGGCGTATCCAGGCCGTCCGGCAATCTCGAAATAAATTCCCACGCATTCGCCAGATCGCAAGCCCGGCGAATCTGCTGCTCGGTCGCATCCGGCTTGGCCACGCAAAGATTGTCTCGGATATTCGTGCGGAAAATAAACGGGTCTTGCGGGACCACACCAAACCGATGCCGCAATTCCGGCCCCCGGCAATGACGGATATTCAGCCCGCCAATCAGAATCGCCCCCTGCTCCGGATCATAAAGCCGAAGAAGAAGCTGCGTGATCGTGCTTTTGCCGGCTCCCGACGGCCCAACCAGCGCAACACGCTGTCCGAATGGGATAGTGAGATTGACATCCTTCAGTACCGGCCGGTCCGGCTCATAACCGAACGTCACGTTATATAAAGTAATGTCCCCGCTTTGCGGCACGGCCGCTTCATAGCCGACCGGATCAGGCGTCGTCGTGGCGGTCCTGAGAACCGCGCCGATTCGATCCACGCCGGCCTGCGCCGCCGCCTTGAACGTGGACATCTGAAAAAGAATCGTCAGCGATGCCTGCAACGATGTGAACGCGGCAATATAGACCGGTATCTGGCCGAGGGTGAGCTGATGATCCACCGGCTTGTGCGACTGATCGTAGAAATATCTCCACACCAGAGCCGCGCACAGGATCGCGAAATTGACATACCCCAGCGTCTCATGCTTCATCCACTGGATATGCGATTGCACGTCGCGGATATAGCTCTTTCGTCCGATCTCCCAGACCCGGTTCTCAAAATCCGCGGAAACTTTATCTTCCATCGCGTAGAGCTTCACATCGCGCGATCCGCGTAGCAGATCGGCCACGAAGCCCGTCACCTTGGTTTCTGTCTTCTGATATTCACTGTGCAGCTTCTGAATGCGCTGGCGCGTATGGTGCATGAGCCAAGCCGTGCTGACGCACGTGAAGATCAGCACGAGCGTCAGCAGCCAATCCCACATCCCCACCCAGATAACGGTGCTGATGACGATAAACAGCGCACCCGGCGCGGCAAACGTGAACTGCTGAAAATAATTCTGCACCTGGAGCAGCGGGCTTCCAAAAAGATAGCTGAAGAGTTCCCCGCTGTGATGCGAGCGATGAAACCGCAGGCAGAGATGATTCACATGCCTGAAAAAATTACCCCGGACGTCGAAGAGAACTTTCTCGCGAACGTAGGTGAAGATGCGATATCCCGCGTGCCAGACCAGCATGCGGCCAACAAGCGATGCCAAGAGATAAACACCAATCAGAATCCCCAGCCGCTCCCAGCGCTGGCGGTAAGTTATTCCGACAGCCAGAATCACCTGATCGATCAGATATTTCGGCGCGAGTGTTTGTAACGCAACCGAAACCCCGTGCATGGCATTGAGGATGAGCGCAGCCAGCACGAGCCACTTGTATTTCTCGATACTCGGCCACAAAAATCGCCAGAACGAAACCTGCGGCGGATCCTCCTCATCCAATAGATCAATTGGACGGCCGGAAGACTTGCGGGGCTGCGGATTGTTCTCGCGAAGCTTGGATTCAATAGCGGGCGATGACACTTAATTTCTCGCTAAGCATTTTCGACGGCCTCATCAACGAACACACACATCCGTTATCGGACAAAAGGGTCGTTCGCCACCATTTCAGGGCCGCCGCCCGGCTTCCACGCACTTTAAACCTTTTGTTTCTCATCCACTTTAAGATCGAGAACGGCTGAATTCATGCAATAACGCTTGCCGGTCGGCCGGGGGCCATCGTCAAAAACATGCCCAAGATGCGATTGGCACCGCGAGCAAAGCGCTTCCGTCCGGGCCATTCCATGCGAGCGGTCCACCTTCTCAATCACCGCATGATCGTTGATCGGCGCCCAGAAGCTCGGCCAGCCGGTGCCGGATTCAAACTTCGTGCTCGCATCAAACAAATCCTGCCCGCAGACCGCGCACCGGTAGATGCCCGGCCGATGATCATCCCAATATTTCCCGGTGAACGCCCGCTCGGTTCCCGCCTGCCGGGCAATGGCATACTGCTCGGGCGTCAGCGTCTTGCGAAGTTCCTCATCGCTGACTTGCCAATGACTCACGCCGCAAGCGGCATTCGGATTATCCGGAGCACAACTTGCCGGCTCGGCAACACATGCCTGTCGTTTGGCCGCGGCCTCGGCAGCAAGCTTGGTATGAACCGTCGCCACGCCCACATGGCAATGCGCCGCGCTTCCCTGCTTCTCGAAATACTGCTGGTGATAATCTTCGCCCGAATAAAATTCCCCCGCCGGCTCGATCTGCGTGACAATCTTCCGTTTGAACACGTGCAACGCGTCCACTTCGGCCATCGATGCGCGGGCCACCCGTTCCTGCTCGGCATTATGCGTAAAAATAGCTGAGCGATATTGCGATCCCACATCCGGCCCTTGCCGATCGACAGTTGTCGGATCGTGCAAGCTCCAGAGGACATCCAGCAACTCGGCATAGCTCACCCTCGCCGGATCGTATGTCACCCGCACCGCCTCGGCATGTCCGGTGCGGCCGCTGCACACCTGTTTATAATTCGCACGGCCGGTATGCCCGCCGGTGTACCCTACTTCGGTTTCCAAAACCCCGGGCACTTTTCGGAACATCGCCTCGACACCCCAAAAACATCCCGCCGCAAAGGTTGCTTGTTCGGTTTTCATGTTGTTCTCCATGCCTGAGTATAGGCAGGATATCATCTTTTTCATCCCGCAACCCGCCGATGATTCATAAACGATTCTTCATCCAAACAGGCAATTCCTCGGCCATTCGCCGGATGACGCTTTCCCAATCCCCTCGGCAGGGCTGACGAAATAATCGCATCGACGGATACCAGGGGCTGTCTTCCCGCTCCAGCAGCCAGCGCCAGTCGGGAACAAACGGCAACAACATCCAGACCGGCTTACCCATGGCCCCGGCCAGATGTGCCAGTGAGGTATCCACCGCGATAATCAGATCCAGATTGGCGATCAACGCAGCCGTGTCGGCAAAATCCTTTAACTCATCCGTCCAATCGACCAGTTCAACGCCTGCCGGCGGATTTTTGGCTTGGATGGCCGCGTCCCCTTTCTGCAGGCTGAAAAGCCGCACACCGGAGATTTGCCCCAGCGTGATTAAATGCGCCAGCTTCATCGAGCGATTGCGATCGTTCTTGTGAGTCGAACTTCCCGCCCAAACCAAGCCTACCTTCGTCATTGAAGATAAATCGCCCAGCCGTCGTTGCCATTTTCGACATCCCTGGCATCAGCCCGCAGATAAGGCGCGGTCCCCGGAATGTTGGCGAGCGTCGTCCGAAAAATCCGCGGCAAACTAAGCAGAGGAGAATGAACGTCAAAAGCCGGCAGCGGCTCGCCTCGCGCCACGGTTTGGCATTCCTGGGCGATCGCCTGAAACAGCTTTTGGAGTTGGGCCTGGCACTCGATGATGATTTTCCCGCCGCGCCCGGCCACCAGCGGCAAGTAGCGGATGAACTGAATGGCGTCTCCAAATCCCTGTTCGGCGTGGAGCAGAATGATGCGGCCTTCGAGCGGGCTCCCATCCCAATGCGGTTGAGTGAAGTTTCGCTGAGGCGATTGAAAATCCCTGCACTTCCATCGCCATTCATGTTCTTCCCAGCCTCGTCCAAAATCACCCCCCGTCAGCAGCGCTAACGAAAGATTAAAATGGCTTTCGGGAATGTTGGGATTGAGGGCAATCGCATCACGGCAAGCAGCGATGGCATCGTCGAGTTGCCCTCGGTTTCTAAGGGCATCGCCGAGATTGTTGTGGACTTCGGGAAGGTTGGGATTGAGCGCGACGGCCTGCCGAAAAGTGGCAATGGACTCATCCGTCTTTCCCCGATCCTCAAGGATAAGACCAAGATTGCTGTGGGCTTGGGCGTAGTTCGGCCGAATGCAATCGCCTGGCGATAGGCAGCGGTGGCTTCATCGAGCAGCCCTTTCTCTCTCAAGGCGTTTCCGAGATTGCTATGCGCTTCGGCAAAGCCTGGCAGAAGGTCGATCGCGCGACGAAACGCGGCGATCGCATCATCAAGCTGCCCAGCGTCTTTTAGGGTGATTCCCAGATTGTCGTACGCTTCCGGAAAATTGGGCCGCAGCTCAATCGCCCGGCGATAGGCGGCGATGGCCTCATTCAGTTGCCCATTATTTCGCAGGGCAATCCCAAGATTGTAGTGGGCTTCGACATAACCGGGTCTAAGAGCGATGGCCTGACGGTTCGCCGTAATCGCATTACTCAATTCTCCTTTTTCCCTTCACGCGATGCCGAGATTGTAATGGGCTTCGGCATAGCTGGGCCGAAGGACAATCGCCTGGCGGAGCAAAGCGATAGCCTCATCCCGTTCTCCTTTATCCATCAGGGCGATCCCGAGATTGCTGTGGGCTTCAGGCAAGTTAGGCCTGAGAGCGATGGCCCGGCGATGGGCGTTGATGGCCTCATCCAATTGCCCCTTATCTTTCAGGACATTGCCAAGATTGCTGTAAGCGCCTGCATCATCAGGTTTGAGGATGACGGCTTGGCGAAACGCGGTAATCGCCTCATTAAGTTCCCCTTTGCCCGCCAGCAGAATGCCGAGACTGTTGTGGGCTTCAGCGTAACTTGGCCGCAGGGCAATCGCCCGGCGGATCAAATCCGTCGCAACGTCGTTTCGTCCCGCGTGGAGTGCGATCAGTCCCAAATGGTGCATTGCAACCGGATGCTCCGGCTGCTGGACCAGCACCTGCTCGTAAAGTTGCTTCGCTTCGCAGAACCGCCCCGCCTGGTGGTGTCGCAATGCCTGATCGAAAATCTGTTGAATCGTGAATTGGGTCATATCGCAGGCGGGCAATATCCGACCTGAATTACTCCCTATACGAAATAGTAATGAACTGCCTATCGCGAAGCCATCGCCGCGACTCAAGTTGAAATTTGTCGTGGGACGAAGACTCGCATATCACGATAGTGCATTCCTGGCTTTGCCGGTCTCCACCAAATTAATCGTGATATGCGAGTCAACAAGTCAAACTCTAGTTGGTAGGAAGGGCCGAAGTGTCGCCGAGATGGCTGACCACGGCTGTGTAATCGTCGCCATTGCAAACGCCGTTATATTCAAAGTCTCCCTGATCCCAGCCAGAGACGGAGTGACCTAGGTGACTGACGACGATCGTATAGTCATCTCCAGACACCGTTCCATCAAGGTTGCTGTCACCAATCAAAGTTGCCATGATTTTAATTGTGTTCGCTGGTAGGCCCGCGGGATTACCCGGATCAGCTGAATCGGCATAACCAATCGCATAATTGGAGTGATTGGTGTTGCAGTAGGTACTGACGATATTTCCGACGATTGCCGCCTATGTGTTGGCGTAGCTCGCTGCAAGGAGCGTCCGAACAGCAGCAATGGGGTCCGCGCCGGTGGGATACGTGATATAGATCGCGCCACCATCGATATTGATAAGGCCGTTAGAACCGAGATTGAGACTGCTAATATTGACGGTTCCGGCAGACATCCCGAGTTGGCCGTAAGCCGTACCGGTGCCGATGTTGAGCGTATCGACGGTGAAGTCACCTCCTTCGACATTGACATAGCTAGTGAAATCACCAAACCCCGGCTCACCGCCGATGTAACCCGTGTCGGATACGGAAAGGTCACTGTCCGCTTCGATATTGAGAGTACCGCCATCGACTAATAAATCCTCGCAGACTGCTCCCGTATCATCGACGTCACACGCAGCGCTATCGGTTGATAGTAATGCACCGTTGCTGCTGTTGGGCACGCCTCGTTCTGCCCAATCGGCCGCAACGAACCATGAAGACTCACTGCTTGCTATCCACTGATTGAACGTCTGCGCATTGCCTAGTGAGCTGATCCCCAAAACACACAAAATCGTTACAAAAATATTCTTCATACCTCGCCTTCCCTTTCGAGCGAGAAACAAGAAGACTCAAAACACTCGCAACATGCTGCGTTCGATCTTCCATTGATTAAACCTAGCGAATGAATCAACGAGTAACAATTTAAGGTTAGAGCTACGACATGGCGGAAAGAACAAAGAGAAACTGGCGATTTTTCAGTAATTTCGTGCGCTTTTTAGCAGATAGCGAATCAAAGCGGGCAACGCGGTGATCTCCAGCACAAATTAAGACCCAGTCAGATCAACTAGAATATCAAAATAAGACTTCTCCAAGGGAAAATGACTTGTAAGTAATAAAGATTTGCACCAATTTGCCCTATTCGTTATCGTCCGGGTCACTTTACCGCCATCCCAATCGCGGGCTGGGAGTTATGGCGGTTTTTGTCTCACTTTGCCCCGCCCGGCTGGAAGGAATGTTCATGCGGCCAATTTGGGCAGGGGGCGTTTTCGCGGCACTGACACTAATCAGCGGCGTAGCCTCCGCTCAAAGCAACGACGCGGCTCGCCTGGCACAGCAACAAAGCCGGTTGCAGCAAATGCAGGATTATGAAACCAACGAGCGGCTTCTCGTCAACCCCGATATCCCGCCCGACCAGCGCGCTCTCATCGACTACGGCGGATATTTCTCGCCTCAGTATTACTCAATCGACGATTCCAACCACGACAACCACGGCTTGCGCGAATACGACCTCGTCGGCTATCTCCACCTGAATTTCGACGGCGCCAACGAGATATTTGTGCTCGGCCGTCTTCAATACAACGACTTCAACGAAGGTGACAGCTTTGACGGCCTCGGCAGCCGCCTCATCGATCCCAACAACAACAGCGCCCGCGCCTTCTACAAATTCGACCTGCAGCAATACGAAGCCGCCTACAACGGCAAACATATCGATGAGGACATCACCTTCGAGGGTGGCCGCGATCTCGTCTATTGGGCCAACGGTTTAACCATGGCTGAGGTCGTCGATGGCGTCATGCCCTCCGTCACCTTCGGCGATGCGACTATCACAGGCGTGGCCGGCGTAACGCCGACGCAAACGGTTGACTTTGAGCCGGATCGGCCTGAATTTGATATCAACACCGAGCGAGGATTCTTCGGCGCGATGTTGAGCGTCGCCATCGGGCAGCAGCATCCCTTTATCTACGGACTCATCCAGCGCGATTACAACGATCGCAATTTGTCCATCATCGGTCCGATCGTCACACGATACAGCTACAACAGCGATTACTTCGGCGCCGGCATGAACGGCCCTCTCTCCGATCACCTGCGATATGGAATCGAAGGGGTCATCGAGGGTGGCAACGATCTCTCAACCAGCTCGCAGGTCGAGGGTTTCACGCTCGTTCCCGTCCCGCAGACGCGCGACAATATCGAGGCTTATGCCGGCGATGCCAAGATCGACTACGTCCCTCAGGACCGGAATAACAGCCGCCTCACCATCGAAGGCATCGTCGCCAGCGGCGACACCGATCGCGGGCTGACGAACACCACATTCAACGGCAACGCCCCAAACACAACCGATCGCGCCTTCAACTCATTCGGGCTATTAAGCACCGGCCTCGCCTTTGGCGCAGCGGTCTCCAATCTGATGGTTCTCCGCGTCGGCCCTTCAACCTTCCCCTTTCCCAATAGCGATCTGCTTCGGCGTTTTCAGATCGGCACTGATCTGTATCTCTTCGCAAAGACAAACTCAAACGCCCCGATCGACCAGCCAACCACCCCCGGCCAAAAATATCTCGGCTGGGAACCGGATGTTTATGTCAACTGGGAAGTCGCCAGCGACGTCACATTCACGGCTCGTTATGGAGCGTTCTTCCGAAATCGGGGCCGCATTTTCCAACGCCAGGGCTCGCCAATTCCTGTACACTCGGAGCGACCTTTGCTTTCTAAAACATTCTATTCAGGGAGAGGCTTGTCGCACATCCGCACGCAAATCGTCACGACCCTGTTCGGCGGCGCGTGCCTGCTCGCGGCTGTTTCCATCGGTTGCCAAACCGCTCACGAGGCTCACTCGGTCGTCGCGAAATTCCCCGGCGATGATGCCGACGCCCAGCTTGGCTTCTGGCACGAGCTGGCCACCCATCGTCTCACCAGCAACGACGATGCATTCCATGGCATGCTGCTCTATCTCGATGGGAAAGATGAATCCGCAAGACTACGCCGACCGCGTCGCCACATTAAATCGCGCGGATGCTGCTCAACGCCTCCTTCAACGAACCTGCCGACACCGCCATCAAGCGCGGCGACCTGGCGGTCATCGTCGTGAAGAGTCTGAAAATCCGCGGCGGCTGGGCGATGCACGTTTTCGGCCATACCCAGCGCTATTCCCTTCGCGAATTGGTCTATCTCGGCGTTTTTCCGCCAAGCAGCCCGCAGCAAACATTCAGCGGCTGCTGAATTTGTTGGCGTAATCGGTAAAGATCGATGACTACTCAGTGTTCAGCCGCGGCCAGACATCCCCAGCCGTTGAAAGATGAGGTCTATATGCGGTCCCTTCGCCTCGCCGTGAGTTTCGTTTTCGTTGGATGTCCTTGCCTGACCACCGCGTATGGCGCTGATGCGCCGCAGCACCGGTTGCCGCCGCCCCCGTTGCGGCGGCAGCACCCGCCGCCGCGTCCCAGCCGCAAGCCAACGGCGCGATGACATTCTACATCACCTCAGTCAGCGGCCTCGTGCAGGTCCGCGAATCGGACGACCAGCCATGGCGACAGTCGCCATGCCGCAAATGCTCGTCTCCCAAGGCGCCGAATTCCGCACCGGCCCGCACAGCTCCGTCACCTGCGTCATCCCGCCCGACCAGACCTTCACGCTCGATCGCCTCGGCACCGTGCGCGTCGAGGAAGCCGCCCGAACGGCAACAAGATCACGACCGATCTGATCATGAAGTATGGCCGAACCCGCTACGACATCGAAGCCGCCGGCCTCGAACACGAAGCCAGCATCATCAGCCCCAGCAGCACCCTCGCCGTCCGCGGCACGCACCGTCAGCCTGTTCGACCAGCCCCCCTTCAAGCCCGAAGCGATCAGCTACACCGGCCGCGCCGCCTTCACCTATCACCGATCACACCGTTCCGTCGGCACAAAAAATGGCAGCGTTCGCCAAGCACTCGCCGGCACCGACGGCGCAGCCGAGACCGGCGTTGACGACACCGTCGTCGATCCGCAACTATGCCGGCGCCCTCACCCCCGCCGATCAGCGCGCTGATCTCCTCCGAAGTCGCGCGCGGAGCCGTCCTCTCTTACGATCCGGTCGCCAACATTCCCGTCGTCACCGGCGGCCGGCCCTATTTACGACTCCGAACTTGCCCGATCATCTCCCCGGCACACTGGATTTCGTCCTGCGATGGACCGGCAACGCCGATCTGAACATCGAAGTCGGCGTCGACAAAGGCGATCCCTCACCAATATCCTCAACGGCTTTCAGCAGGGTGAATTCCTCTATCCCGGTTACGGCTTTCAGAATTCCCCCAGCGGCGGCCACATCGCCTTCGACGATCGCGGCGGCCCCAAAGGCGGCGAGGAAATCGCCTACTGGAACGGCCACTTCCCAACCGGACTCTACGGCATCGCCGCCCAAAGCATTTCCGGCGTAGCCACCTCATTCACCTTCGACGTCTACGCCAACGGCTCGCTGGTCAACGAATATTATTTCGCCGACGACGGCGTCACCCTTATCAAGAGCACCCAGGTCACGCGTACATTGCAGCCCGGCCAACTCTTTACCGCCCTGGTTCCGGTTCCAGCGATTCCGCTCCTGGAAAGCGTGGTAGATGACGATCCAGCCGGCAATCCGAATCCGGGAATCACCCCAGGAAGTTTTGGCACCAACATACAAACCGCCCTCACCGCCATTAACAACGCGAACCAGGCTCCCGCGGTGCAATCAGCGGTTGTGACGCCGGCCATCCAGTCGACGATCGTTTCGACGCCGCCTCATATGCATTTTCTCCCGACGAAAAACGGCGTCGTCATGCACAGATAAGCATCACTCCGGTAGGGACAAAATAACTTCGCTCTAAGGATCATGTCTCGCTGCGCGCATCGGCTTGATCCGCCGCGCTCTCTCAGGCTGAAAGGGGATCATCATGTACGAGACCTTCGGATTCGGCCCATTGCCGGGCAATCAACTCGGCTTCCAGCTATTCGTCCCCGATAACGCGATCGACGCCAGCCAATACACCGGCGGCGACAGCCCCCGCATTGTTTCCGTCGGCGTCGTCGGCGATTTCCAGCAGGCCGCCAAACTCTCCGCCCAGAACTGGGACAACACCGCCCCATTAAAAATGACGCTGCAGCCAAATAAAAATGGCCTGCTCTTCACCGCCCCGCTGCCGGCGAATTTTCCGAACGGATATTACGAGTACAAATATATCGTCACCTTCCAGAACGACTCCGTCCGCTGGGTTGGTGATCCCTGCACGAAATACGGCGGAACCAATTCCGACAATTCCGCGTTCATCATCGGCGGATCGTCCGTCAATGTCCGTCCGCTCGCTACGGCCAAAAGAGTCAGCGGCGCCGATCTGGTTCTTTATGAAGTCATGCTCGACGACTTCACAGCCAATTACCGCGCAAAACGCGCACGGTCGATGCGTTCATCGACAAAATCTCCTACATCAAAAATCTCGGAATCAACGCCATCGAATTCATGCCCTGGGTGGCATGGCCCGATTCGGATGATTTCAGTTGGGGATACGATCCAGCCTTTTATTTCTCCGTCGAGTACAACTTTATCACCGACCCATCCGACTCGCTGGAAAAACTCTCCCGCCTCGCGCACATGATCTCCGCCTGCCACGACGCGGGGCTCATGGTCGTCCTCGACGTCGTCCTGCAACACGCCTCCGCCGGCGTGGGAACCTCCGGATTTCCGTATTACTGGCTCTGGCAGGACCCAGGCCAAAGCCCTTTCATCGGCAACTTCACCACCGCCCAGACCTTCGGCAGCCTGCCGCTCAATTATCGCAATCCCTGCACGCTTCAGTTCATCTCCGACGTTTGCAAATACTGGGTCGAGCGATTTTCCGTCGATGGATTCCGCTTCGACCAGGTCTCCGGCTACGACAATCCCCAATTGCCAACGGAGGCGCGCCTGCCCTGATGCAAAATCTGAAAACCTACCTGGCGGGAATAAACAACGACAAGTTCCCCCTCATCATCGAGGACACCTGGGATTTCAGCATGGTCCAGGACACGAACAACATCGGCGCCACGCACGGCTGGTTCGATATGTTTCGATCATGGCCAGCCAGCCCAACCGGATATCTCGCCTTTGGCAA
This sequence comes from uncultured Phycisphaerales bacterium, assembly GCA_963773725.1. Lineage (GTDB taxonomy): Bacteria > Planctomycetota > Phycisphaerae > Tepidisphaerales > Tepidisphaeraceae > PALSA-1353. Next base: position 269,178 of record CAVZCA010000002.1, on the reverse strand, counting down.
TCGGCCGCAGCCACAGTATCTGCGCAGTGCTAAACGCCGCCCAGGATTTCAATTTCCCAATCGGCCCGGTCACCTATCTGGACAATCACGATCACTCAACCGTGACGTATGAAGCGGGCGGCCGGTGATCTCTGGTATCGCGTGCAGCCATACATGATCGCGCTTGCCACTTGCTCGGGCGCGGTGATGCTCGCCAACGGCCAGGAATTCGGCCGCTCGCAATATGTCCCGGAAAGTGACGACGGCCTTCCCAAAATCAGCAGCGCGTCGAACCCGCGCCCGCTCGATTGGACACAGGCCGCCGACCCAACCGGCCAAACCATTCAAGCGCGATATAATCCCTTTTACAACTCCGCCGGCAATACCCCGCATTGCGCTCACCCAACTTCTATCCCGACAATTACAACGGGCAGTATGATCACTTCGGCCCAGACGGCTACGGCCTCGACGTGGACAAGCAAATCGTGATTTACCACCGCTGGGGCACATCAGCGACCGGCCAACTGGATCGCTTCATCGTCGTCCTGAACTTTTCCTGGAATCAGCAGACAACCAATATCCCATTCCCCGCCAATGGCACGTGGATCGAACTTCTAAATAACAATGCCCCGGTCCAGGTCGGAAACTATTGGCTCTTTAACTATCCGGTGAATTCATATTGGGGATGCATCTTCCACTTTCAGCAATAGCGTCACCCTGGCAAGCCGATAATGAAACAAGGCCGAGAATACCCTTATTTTAACCCCTCAAAACACCCATATTGCCGGTTCGGCCATCGGATGTATGTTTAAAATAACCATCCGTATGTTTAAAATAACCATCATGTCGCTATGTCTTTTATCCGAAGATAGTTAAATCATTTAGTGGGTCGGATTTCACTCGCCAATGAGGTTATTATAACTCGTCGCCCTTCTGTGATGCGTTCATGCAACGCCAGGAGGCTGATGCGTAAAGTTATATTTCCCAATTACTTAAAAAAATAATTCTCGGAACTTGTGCGGCAGGCGCATTGTTCGCTTGTGACACCGTGCTGGACAATAGGTAGACAGGTCCACTGGAGTGGTCCGCGCTATTGTCGCAGGCGGGGTACAGCAAGTCTGTTCGACCTGGAAGGGAGAACTTTGATGTCTGCTCAGAGAAACGTTCGGGAGAGGGTGTGCGCTTTGAATACGATCACTGGTTTTAAGACGGCAATAACCGCTCCTGCTTCGGCAGTAGCAGCCGCTTTGATTTGTTTCGGAATGGTTTCCGCCGGCAAGCGCCGCCGAAACCAAGCTGAAAGAAGCCAACACCAGCATCGGAGTCCTTCCCACCAATGCAACGAATCAGTGGAAGCTGATTACTGATCCCGTGATCACCACACCCGATGCAACCCCCAGTGACGAAGTCGTATTCGATCCGATGAATTACTATGTTGTCAGCGGATCACTCGACAATTCCTACGATGCCTCAAAATTTCATCTCCTGACGGACTCGGATGGCAACTACGCCACTGGCGTCACCGCTGAGGGAATTTTGCCGTACCAGGTAACAGGCTTCGATGTATTGATGAACGGCGGCGGGGACATCAAGGTGGAAGTGAATCCCGCCAATCCCGCGGTTGACATCATCACGCCCACGGGCGACGTCACCGACGGCGAAAAAGGAGAAGTTGACGATATCACCTTCTCCCTCATCGGCGACCTCCGCAGCGAAGCGAAGACCAGCAACAATGACGAGAATTTCTTCGATCTCGTCCTGGTCGATAATGACGGCGTCACCGGCCCCCCAACAACCGGCACGGTTTTTGCCGGCCCCGACAGCAATATCGTCCTCGGCCCCATCGACCCGACTGATCCGAACAACGTGACGATCACCGACATCAACCCGATGTCTCTGTCCGTGCCGGAACCCGGTAGCACCGCGTTGATGCTCGTCAGGCGCCGGCTTCATGAGCCTGCGCGCGCAAGGCGGCGGTCCAAATCTAAGTCGGTTGCAAACGACGCAGCGGAAAATTTACATACGGCCATCCTTCGGCGATGCTACGGCATTCGCCGCATGAGTCGATATGGCCCGTCATGAAAGTCGGCTGTTTGTCCGCAGTATTGCCATTGGCCTTTTCCTCACCGTGACGGTGCTGGCCGCCGGCGCCTGTCGGCCTGCTGGATTCTCTGGAATACTGGCTCTACGACCAGCGTGTTATTTATTGCCAACTCGCCGCGGCTCCTCCAACCACACGATTTGCTTATCTCGACATTGATGATGCCTCCGTCGAAGCCCTGGCCGCTGGCCTTGGCGGCGAACCACGCTCGCGCCGCATTCTCGATGAAGTTCGACTCGCACGCCCCAGCCGCCCGTGGGCCTCGATATCGTCTTTTCCGAGCCGCAGACTCCTCAGCTCATCCAGGATTCCAAGGGCAATTTGCACACCATTGACGATGATGCCGAGCTGGCGCTGGTCCTGCGGCGAAGTGCAAACGCGATCCTCGCCACTTCGTTCAAATTGGAGTCGGGCGATGACCAGTCTCCCGACCTCACCCTCGCCGCCGGCTGGTTCGCCAACAACCTGGAGATGACCCCCGAAGAATTCGCCGGACGCCTAGCCGCGGCTGGCAAAACTCAGATGAGCGAAGCAACGGCGGACGATCTGTTTCTCCGCGCGGAGGCGTGCGATGAAGGAACGGATCGACTACCAGCTCGATCGCGGCCCTACTTCCAGAGAACAACTGGTTCACGCCCTCCTGCCCAACACCAACCCCGATATCGAATCGCCGCTCATGCGGCTTCTGGCCGACCAATACGCCCTCTCCAGTGCAGCCTTCTCGGTTTATCGCTTCGGCGCTCCGCCGCAAACACTCCCCCTCGCTCCCGCGCAGGGAATACTCAACGCGCTCCCCCTTTCGATCTTCAGCGAATATGCCGCCGAATGCGCCTTCGCCAACTACGACATCTTCGATAACGCCACCGTCCGCTCGGTTCCGCTTTTCGTGGAATATAACAACCGGCTCTATCCCCAGATGGGCCTTGCCACCGCCTGCGTGATGCTCGGCGCCGATCCGGCTGCTGTCCGCTTCGAGGGATCCAACGTCGTCATCCCATCTCGAAGCGGAACCATCACCATTCCAACCTATGTTTATCATTCCAAGGCCCTGGGAAGAGACGTTCCCCTCATCGCCGCCGTTCCCTGGTTCGGCAGCCGTGACTGGGAGACGATGTATGACTGGCCCGCGCACCGCACTTCCAAGGATCACATCTCCATCGTCAAAGTCTGGGACATTTGCGCCGCACAGGATGCCATCGCGAAGAACAGCGCGACGATTGATGAAGCCATCTCTCATATTCTCGATGATGACCGCGCGATAAATTGGCGCTGGACCCTTCGATGGCAAAAAAATACGCCGTCTCCCTGCCCCAACCGCTTAATATAGCCGCCCGCCAAAAAATGGCAGAGACGACAATGAAGGAACTGAAGGACTCCGGCTGGCTCGACATGTTCGCCAAAACGCCGGATAAAGATCTGAAGCCCGACGAGCGGCTGCAAAAAGTTTTGCTTAACGACGCTGTCGATGCCCTGCAGAACACCGTCGCGCAAAACCGCAAGCTTCACGATCAAGTCGAATCCCAACGCCGCTGGCTCGCCTCCCAGATTGGCAATAAAGGTATCTTGGTCGGATTCACCGCCACGGGCCTCACAGATCAGGTCAGCACCAGCCTGCACTTTCATTGCCCCGGCGTCGTCGTCCACGGCGTGATCGCCAACGCGGTACTGCAAAATCGCTGGTGGCGCGTCGCCCCCATATGGATCACAATACTTCTTACTATCCTCTTCGGCTCCGCGACCGCAACCGTGATGGGCTGGGCTCATCCCGTACGCGCCACGCTGATCCCGCTCTCGCTGTTCATCGGCTACGCGCTAGTCAACGGCTTCGTACTGTTCGACTGGAACCGATGGATCGTGGGAATCGCCGAACCCTTGGTAGCGATCGCCACCGTCTGGGCCGGTTGCACGCTCTACCGCCTTATCATGGAAGGAATCGAAAGAAACCGCATCGCAACAGAAGTCGCCGTCTTCAGCAAAGAGATGGAACTCGCCCGCCAGGTGCAGGTCGCTCTTATCCCGGCCCGCCCCCCAAACGTCGTCGGACTCGAAGCCGAAGGCTGGGCCATCGCCGCCAGCATGACCGGGGGGGATTGTTACGACCTGTGGGAAATGCCGGATGGCCGCCTCGCGATTCTCCTCGCCGACGCCTCCGGCCACGGACTCGCCCCCGCGATGATCGTCTCGCAGGTGCGCACGCTCGTCCGCACGCTGTCAGAATTCGAAACCAATCCGTTTGATCTACTCGCGCGAGTCAACAAGCGCCTCTCCGACGACCTCGAAGCCAACCGCTTCGTCACCGCCTTCCTCGGCTTCCTCCATCCGGATGGAAGCCTCGAATGGGCCAGCGCCGGTCACGGCCCGATGTTCTGGTGCGCCGACGGCGGATGCGATCTGCTCGATCTCGACTCCACCAGCCTCCCCCTCGGCATTCAACCCGATTGGACCGGCGACACCGCCCCACCTCCGCTCCAGCTTCACCCCGACGGCATGCTCGTCGTCTTCAGCGACGGCATCTTCGAAGCCCCCGCCCCCAACGGCGATATGTTCGGCGTCGAACGAATCAAGGAAGGACTGATAAAATCCCGCCGCCTCCCCTGCGTTCAAATCATCGCAACCCTCAGAACAGCCGTTCAACAATGGCAAGCCAAAATCGAACCGATCGACGACCAAACCATCGTCATCGTGCGCAGAACCAGTTCCGGCTCAATTTAACGTCCCAAATCTGAAATTTTCAGCCTACGCTTTCTATAAGAAAATTTGCTAATCTGATACGTCTTTCATTATGAAAGAGCGTACAGAATCGGTGGCGGCCATTTTGTAACAGCATAAGTGCCGGGAGGGTCCAATGCGTACCAAGCGGAAGCTGAATCGAATGGGGAAATTCAAATCCAAAACGAGCAAACATGAACTGCGAAGGCTCACGCTCATTGAAGCCCTCGAGCCGCGACTGCTCCTGACCGCCCAGGCAACCTACACCTGGCAAAACGCCGCCATCGGCGCCGGCGGTTTTGTCGATGGAATCTTTTACAGCCCAACTCAGCAAAACGTCGTCTACGCACGCACCGACATCGGAGGTCTATACAAATCCACCAACGACGGTCAAAGCTGGCAGGAACTTCTCGACTTCGTCGGCGATCACACCGCCACCTCCGGCAACGGCACGCAATCCCAGGAGATCGGCGTCCTCAGCTTCGCCATGGATCCGGAAAATCCCAACAACCTTTACGTCGATGTCGGCCAGTACACTGGCACCAACGGCGATGTCCTCTATTCCACCGATGGCGGCCAGACCTGGGGAACCGACGCCCTCAGCTTCTACGTCGGCGGCAACTCCAACGGTCGCGGCGACGGCGAGCAGCTTCAGGTCGATCCCAACGACAGCAACATCCTCTTCCTCGGAACAAACGCCAACGGACTTTGGGAAAGCACCAACGCCGGTCACACCTTCACGCAAGTCAGCAGCTTCGCGCCAACCAGTACGACATTCGTTTTGTTCGACCCCACCAGCGCCACGCTCGGCCACGCCAGCCAGACAATTTACGTAGGAGCTAACTCCACCAGCGCCGGTACAAATCTGTACGCCACCAGCAACGGCGGCACCACCTGGACAGAGGTCACCGGCACTGGAACGCTGCCGACCGGCTGGCTCCCCGGCCATGCCGCGCTTTCAGCAGGCATCCTCTATCTCGGCTACGCCAACGACATCGCCCCCACCGGAAACATCAACAACGGCGGCGTATTCAGCTTTATCCCCGGCACCGGCGTCTGGGACAACATCTCCCCCGACATCCCCGGCGTCACCAACGGCCCCAACGACACCTTCGGCTATGACGCCGTCGCCGTCGATCCTGAAAACCCGGACACCCTCGTCGTCACTTCATTCGATCGCTACAACACCACCGATCAAATCTGGCGCACCACCGACGCCAACGACGCGACGCCAACCTGGACCCCCCTCTACGATAACAGCAGCACCAAAACTTCGGCTATGGCGGATTCGATACCACGCGCAACACTTCCAACGCCCCATGGGTAGCAGCCTTCGGCGACGGCATCGGCAACTGGGCCGCCTCCGTCGCCATCGATCCGTTCAATTCCAATCAGCTCATGTACGGAACCGGCCAGGGAATCTGGGCCACCAACAACGCCAGCAACGGCGGCACGAACACCCAGTTGACCGCCGTCAACAGTTGGTATTTCCCTGACAACGGAATCGAATTCACAGCGGTACAGCAACTCGTAGCGCCTCAAACCGGCGTTCCGCTTTTCAGTGCCATCGGCGACATCAACGGTTTCGCACACACAACATTAACGTCCTCCCCCGCCGGCGGCGGCATCGCCAGCGATATCCCCGGCGGATCACCCGGCTCGATGAGCAGCGTCGATTTTGCCGGCCAAAATCCAAATATCGAAGCTATCGTCGGCCAGGTTGGCAACGACGACGGAGCCTACACCACCACCGACGGCTCAACCTGGACCGAATTCGCATCCATGCCCGGCGGCTTTGCCTCAGGCGGTCACATCGCCGTCTCCGCCGACGGCTCAACTTTCGTTTGGGCCTCATCCGGCAGCACGCCCTACTATTCCCCCGACGATGGCAACACCTGGACTCAATCCACCCTGCCCGGCGGCGCAGCCAGCGGCGGAACCATCGTCGCCGATCGCGTCAACCCCAATGATTTTTACTACTGGACCGAAAACGGCAGCGACAATTCCTGGACACTCTATATCTCCACCGACGCCGGCAGGACATTCACCGAATCCGCCGCCGGAGCGCTCGGCATCGGCAACGTCACCCTCGTCGCCAATCCCTACGTCGCCGGCGATCTCTGGCTCTCCACCTACATCGGCATCTATCACTCCACCGATTTCGGCGCGAGCTTCACTCAAAACTCCGCGCTCGCATTCCAAAACGTCCCGGCGATCGCGATCGGCGCACCAGCCCCCAACAGCACCACTCCAACCCTCTTTATCTACGGCACGATCAACAATTTCCTCGGCGTCTACCGCTCCGACGACGGCGGCAGCACCTGGATTCAACTCAACGACGTCAGCCATCAATGGGGCGGAATCGTACCCGCCATGGCCGCCGATCCTAACGTCTTCGGACGCGTCTATCTCGGCATCAACGGCCGCGGCGTCATCGTCGGCAATCCCACCAGCAGCGTCCCAACCGGATGGACCGACGTTGACATCAACACCCCCGGCAATCCCGGCTGGGCCACCAGTTCCATCCCCCTTTCCAACGGCACAACCATTAACGAGTGGATCCTCGACGGCGGCGGCGCGGGGATTCAGGGAACCAGCGATCAGTTCAACTTCGCCTACGAGCCCATCACCGGCAGTTCCGTCATCTCAGCTGAGATCATCAGCCAAACCGATGCCGACCCCACGACCGCACTGCCCGATGCCGGAGTCATGATCCGCGCCAGCACAAACGCAAACGATCCTTTCGTCGCGATGGTGCAGACACCCGATAACATCCTGTTCGAATATCGCACCACCACCGGCGGAACCCTCTCGTCCGCTTTCTTCGGCACCAATCCGGGCTACGTGAAAATTGTCCGTAACGGCAGCAGCTTCAGCGGATTCTACAGTTCCGACGGAACCACATGGACTCAGCTCGGCTCGACAATCACGATCGCCGCGATGCCATCCACCGCCAATGTCGGCCTCATCGCCACCGCCGGATACAACCCGCAACTGACCCAGGCCACGTTCGCCAATGTGAACGTGACCGGCTTCCCCACCGTCGCCACCGCGGCGGCTGCAAATCCCAATCCTGTTCCCGGCTCATCCACCGCCCTGAGCGTCCTCGGAGCGGAGGTCGGCGGCGAATCAGGACTCACCTACCTCTGGTCATCAACCGGTCCCGCCGGCGTTGCCTACACCGGCGTAACCAACGGCACCAACGCCGCCAAGAACATCACCGCCAATTTCACCAAGGCCGGCAATTACGACTTCACTGTCACCATTACCGATCCAAATGGACTCTCCGTCACCAGCAGCGTCGCGGTAACCGTCAGCGCGCATGCCGGCATCCCAATTGGCGATTGTTGAACAGCCGCTCTTCTCCGCGGCGAACATTCCATTTGCGTATCCCATCGTGGTCGACCTTGATGATGCCAGAGGAAACATCGTCACCACCGACAACTCAAACGTCACATTGCAATTAACAGGTGCACCGGCCGGCGGTGCTCTGAGCGGCCCGGCAACCGTTGCCGCCGTCAACGGCATCGCCATCTTTAATAACATCTCCCTCAATACATTGGGCGTCTACGGTTTCAGCGTGACAGCCCCCGGCCTCACCGGCGCCACCGCCAGCAATGTCCAGGTCATCCCCGTGACTGTTCCCAAATTCCTCTTCGGCGCCGTTCCATTGAGCGTACCAGCTCTGGCCTTTGCCGAGCAGCGCCTGCTTCTCAAATTCCCGTCACAAATCACAATGGCAGCCCTTCAATTTACGAGCCCCGCGATCGAAGCGGCCAACACCGCCATCGCAAGCCTCGAATCCTCAGCCATCTCACCCTTCGCGGCAGTATCGCCCCTCTCAACCGGACAACCCGATGACAGCAAGCAAAAACTAACCGATACAGACAAAGCTATGCTGTCGAATACATGAACTTCCCGCCGCAAAATGCCCGTACGAACGTGAACAGGCTGGCCAACCGCGTCAGCAGCGGCAACAAATTCTTATATTCGAGCCGGTAAATCCGATCGTCACAAAGACCAAAAACGATCATCTTCTTTTTTACATATCTCCTGTGACCAAGACGCAAACCCAATCACCCCTTACAATCCGCGCTGCAGCAGACACAAGGAGTGTACATAGATGCCCCGAAAAGCACCGACCCGTCGTCCCTTCCCAAAACAAATGCCTCTCGGCCAATTCCTCTTCGACTATCTCCATCGCAGCGGCGTCCGCCACAGCTTCGGCGTCCCGGGCGATTTCGCCCTCCCAACATTCGCTTGGCTCGACCGCTCCAAAATCCAATCGATCACCATGTGCCACGAGCCCGGCGCCGGATTCGCCGCCGACGCCTACAGCCGAATCAACGGCATCGGCCTCGTCTGCGTCACCTATTGCGTGGGCGGCCTGAACGTAGTGAACGCCATCGCCGGCGCATACGCGGAAAAATCGCCGGTGGTGGTCATCAGCGGCGCCCCCGGCTTGAAGGATCGCGAAAAAGATCCCCTCCTTCATCACAAAGTCAAAACCTTCGACACCCAGCGCCGCGTTTACGACGAGGTGACAGTCGCCTCAACAGTTTTGCTCGACGAGCAAAGAGCCGCCGAGGAAATCGTCCGCTGCGTACAGGCCTGTCTGCGTCACAAGCGCCCGGTCTACATCGAAGTTCCTCACGACATGGTGGATCGAACCGATCAACATCCCGGCGATAGAAGCGATTCCAACCCCTCATTCTGACCCCTCTCTCTGAAAGCCGCCCTCGCTGAAACGCTCGAGATGATCGACAAAGCAAAAAAGCCCGTGCTGCTCGCCGGCGTGGAACTCCATCGGTTCGGAGTAACCGACCTCGCGCTGAAACTCGCCGAGCGCACAACATCCCCATCGCCAGCGACCTCCTCAGCAAAAGCGCCGTCGCGGAAAATCACCCGCTTTACCTCGGCGTCTACGGCGGAGCCATTAGCAGCGATTCCGCCGTCCGCGAGTATGTCGAATCCTCCGATTGCGTCCTGATGCTCGGCACCTTCATCACCGACATGAGCATGGGCATCTACACCGCCAAGCTCGATCGCAACCGGACCGTCCTGGCCACCACCGAATCCATCAGCGTGCGCTATCACCGTTACGACAACGTGCAGTTCCCCGATTTCCTGAAATCGCTGTCAACAGCGTCCATCAAGCGCAAAAAATTCTCGCATCCCAATCCGCACGCCGATCCGCTTCCACTGAAAAAATCGGAGCTGACCGATGAACTGACAATGAAGCAGGTCATCCGCATCGTCTCGCTGAACCTCGATGAAAATTGCTGTGTCGTTTCCGACGTCGGCGACGGACTCTTCGGCGCCCTCGGCATCCGCACCAGCCGCAGGGCCGAGTTCATCGCCCCGGCCTATTACCTCTCCATGGGCTTCGCCGTCCCCGCCTCCATCGGCGTCAGCATGGCCAACCCTTCCCTCCGCCCCTTCGTCCTCGTCGGCGACGGCGCGTTCCAGATGACCGGCAACGAACTCTCCACCGCCGTGCGCCTCAAGCTTCACCCAATCGTCTTCATCCTGAACAACGACGGCTACGGAACCATGCGCCGAAATCCGCGACGGCCGCTTCAATCGTCATCTCCCGCTGGGACTACGGCCGAATCTGCGACCTGGTCGGCGGCGGCTCAGCCTCCGTCGCCCGCACCAAAGGCGAACTCGACGGCGCCATCCGCACGCGCAATGGGAAGCAACGAAGTCTGCGTCATCGACGTCCGCATCCCGCGCGACGACATGAGCCCCCAGCTCGTCAACATGAGCGGCGAACTGGCCAGATTGCGAAATGCCAAGGCCTGACAAAAATTTTACTGAGAGAAAAAAATGCCACCCGATTCCGGATGCAAAACCATCATTCAAATCGCCATCGTCTGCCGCGATGTTGATGCCACAGCCAAACGCTGGGCCGCCCTGCTCGGCGTCGATCCCCCAAAAAGTTTCAGCACCGATCCCGGATTGACCTGCAACATGACCTATCGCGGCAAACCCTCTAACGCGCAGGCCAAACTAGCCTTCCTTGAAACCGGAGCCTGCCAACTGGAACTGATCCAGCCCCTCGGCCCAGGCAGCAGTTGGCAGGAACAACTCGACCAATGCGGCGAATCGATCCATCACATCGCATTCAAAGTCAAAGACATCGACGGCTCCCTACGCGCCTGCCAGGAAATGGGAATGCCCGTCCTGCATCAAGGCCGCTTCGGCAGCAAAGACGGCGGCTACGCCTACCTCGACAGCAAAGCCCAACTCGGCGCGGTGATCGAATTGCTGCACTGGGATAAGGAGGCGAAATGAAACAGGATAATGCTGAAACCGATCCAGACTCCGCCGCGATTCCGTCACCAAAACGAATCCCAGGCTGGGCCAGAGCGCCGATTTTCATGTACATGACCATGTTTGCCGCTTTTGCGGTATTGGCGGTCTTCGTCGTTTACCACGTCATACGAATGACCCAATTGGCGCGGTAGTAGGCCTATGTCGAGGCATTCGCCCACTTGCATCGGTTCGATCTTTACAAGTTTGACAGCGATAGAGAGAATCTCTCATCAGAATTCGCTTCTTTCGCACTCAGGAAAATGGGTTTATTGGGAGCGCCTATGACTTGGACAGTTGGCATTATCTGCATAGTTGCTGGCGTGCTTGCGGCAATTAACACGATCAGCCGCCATCGCCGTCTTCGGCCAATTTTGAATCGCGGTTGCACCGGTCGGGAATGGCGAAAAAAAATTTCCGGCCGCATCGAAAAACGAAATTCGCCAGTTCCTTCGAATCTTCGCAGACGCTTTTTCGTTCCGTCGAAATCAAATCCTGGCTTTTTCACCCAGCGATCAAATCATGGCCATTTATCATGTCATCTATCCGCCAACGTGTACCCCGGTGGATTCGTTCGAACTCGAAACATTCGATGTGAAGTTAAGTAAACGTTACGGCTTGGAACTCCTGTCGATTTGGCGTGAAGACCTTACCTTGGGAGAAGTTTTTGAGAAGGTGAAGACTGCATAGCAGCCATGGCGATTTCACCACATTCTGATCACCACAAAAATCGCGTCGCGATCTTAATCGCCTCTTTGATGTTATCAGGCATAGCATCCGCCCACGCCGACGTACCCCCCATGCCGCCCGGGCCGCCGGCATCCGGACCCGGAAGCGGCCAATACGCTCACAGCCGAGTGATCTCACACCAATACGGCGACGGCGACACAGAATACTGGATTTTCGAACCCGCCGGCCCCACGCCTGATTCCGCTCCCGTTATCGTGTTCGATCACGGCTGGACCGCGATGGATCCAAACATTTATGGCATGTGGATCGAACATCTGGTTCGGCGTGGAAACATCGTGATCTATCCCCGATACCAGGCCACCATTCGCACGCGAATGAGGGATTTCACGCCCAACGCGATCGCCGCGGAAAAAGCCGCTCTCGCCGAATTGCAAAACGCTCCGCACGTAAAACCTCAGTTGGATCATGTAGCAATCGTTGGCCACTCAATGGGTGGCGCCATGGCCGCGAGCATGGCCGCCTCCGCCGCTTCAGACGGCCTCCCTGTTCCAAAAGCGATCTGCTGCGTCGAGCCGGATAACAAATTCAAAGGCGCTGAAACCATCCAGATGCCGATGGCCGATCTCACGAATATTCCCGCGACAACCCTCGTGCAAATCATCGTCGGCGATCGCGACCGTGTCGCCGGAACCGAGACAGCCAAAGAAATATTCGCGGAGATCAAACAGATTCCAGACGACAAAAAGGATTTCATCACCCTCGTCTCCGACGATCATGGCAGCCCCCCTCTCCTCGCCGGCCACCTCGCTCCCCTGGCCCCCTCACAATTGATCACGTACGAAGAACCGCTCAAATCCAGCTCCGCAAACCGGCACTCCATCGGAACGCCGCAAGACCGTAACGCCATCGGAATCGACGCTCTGGATTTCTATGGAACATGGAAGCTCTTCGACGGCCTGACCGACGCCGCCTTCTTCGCCGCGCACCTCGATTACGCCCTCGGAAACAAACCCGCTCAGCGCTTCATGGGAACCTGGAGCGACGGCGTCCCCGTAAAAGAATTGATTGTCACCACCACCCCCTAGCGGCAAGCTTTGCCTGCCTTAACACGTAATCACCCGCCCCCCATCCCAGCCTCATAATTTAATTGCACCTGATGGATTTGAACGTTAGTTTATCTGCCGCGCAGCCGTTCTCGGCACGAGCTTCGCGAAAAGGGCGGGACGATTATGAAACCTGCAAAAAATGCGGCGTTCGCCAGACGGCAAATCCGTCCGCTCTTCCTGGCGGTGTCAGCGGCATCAATCGCCTGGCAAACCAGCGGCCGCGCTTTTCGGCGCAATCGATTCCTGGATTTCCGAAGGCGGCATCTGGACCACCACCGATACCTCCGATTGGAGCACGGCGCGGTCCCCAACACCGGCGACACCGTCGACATCACCAACGCCGACGCCATCAACCGCTTCATCGAATACGACGCACTCTACATGAACTCGACCCCGGAGCTTTCAAGCCTCACCATCAACAACACCGGCGGCGGCCAGAATATTCTAGAGATCAATTCCAGCGCCGTCACCCTTGTCTCTGATACAGAAAATGTCGGCGACTCCAACAACCCAACCCTTTCCGGCAGGGGCGAAATCGTTCAGAGCAACGGAGACAACAGAATCGTCGATCAGCTTTTCATCGGCTCCTATCCCGATGACAACGGGCTCTATCTTCTTCAGGGCGGCCTCCTGACAGTCGGAGGTTTCGAAAGCTCCACCAACGCCTCCGAAAACGTCGGCAACGGCGGCTCCGCCACTTTTTCCAACAGTGGCGGTGACGACAACATCTCGGGTGACCTGCTCATCGCCAACTTCGGGGGCAACGCGACCTACTCGCTCAGCAGCACGGGCGAACTCGACGCTGCAAACGTCCGCGTCGGCAACGGCGGCACGGGAACATTCATCCACAGCGGCGGAACAGCCATCATCAGCAATTCCATGTATGTCGGCGATACCAGTTCCGGCTCATACGTATTGAGTTCCGGCGAGATCACCTTCGATATAATCGGCAATGGCGAATACGTCGGCTATGGAGCAACCGGAACCTTCAACCAAACCGGCGGCTTTAATCAACTGAACCTTGACCCGCTCTACGTCGGTAACAACGCCGGCGTCAGCGGAACCTATTCCCTCAGTAGCACCGGAACCCTCAGCACCACCAAGAACGAATACATCGGCAATAGCGGCAATGGCACATTCATTCAGAGCGGCGGAACCAACAGCGTCGGCGGCTCCATGTTTTTCGGCGCGTAACGTCAACGCCAGCGGAACATATTCCCTCAGCGGAACCGGATTGTTAACGGTCACCGGCGACGAAAATATCGGCGATTCCGGCTCACTCGATTTGCTCACCCTCGGCAGCACCGCCGCTTTCAACCAGTCCGGCGGCAGCAATCAAGTTTCCGGCAATTTGGTCGTCGGCTCCTACCCAAAAGACATCGGCACATACAGCCTCAGCAGCACCGGCGCTTTGAGTGTCACCGGTAACGAAACCGTCGCGAACAATGGAACCGCGACCTTCTCCCAGTCCGGCGGATCAAACGTCACCGCTAACCTTTTGGCCGCTGAACTACTGGGAGCGACCGGCACATACGCACTCAGCGGCGGAACCCTCTCGATCACCAGCGTCGGCGGCGAAACCATCGGCGTTGCGGGAAACGGAAGTTTTATTCAAACCGGCGGTCTGAACAACATAAACGAGGGAGGATTCCTGCATCTCGGCAGCGACGCCGGCAGCAACGGATACTATTCGCTCGCTTCAAGCTCGACGCTTGTCGCCAGCGCTGAAATCGTCGGCGACGCCGGCAATGGCACGTTCATCCAAAGTGGCGGAACAAACAGCTTCACGACGATATATGTTGGCAACAGCGCCGGAGGCAACGGCTCTTATTCGCTGAGTAGCGGAAACATCAGCGCCATCTTCGAGATCATCGGCAACAGCGGTTCCGGCACGTTCAATCAAACCGGTGGAACCAACACCACCACCGGAAACCTAGAAGGCATCAGCAACTCCCTCTGTCTCGGATTCGCACCAGGCGGAACCGGCGTTTACAACCTCAGCGGCGCTGGCATCCTCAATTCCACCATATTTATCGAAGGCGATGCGGCCGGCATCCGGCTCCCTCGCCGCCAGTTCGGGTCTCTTCTCTCTCGCCGCCACTGCAAGCCTCACGGTCGGCGGCACCGCCTATGTCGGCAGCACCGGCACGGGCACTTTTATCCAGAGCGGCGGAACAGCCTCCTTCAACGGCGCGGACAACAACGGAAACAGCATCAGCATCGGCGATCAGGCCGGTGCTCAGGGCGCTTACAGTCTCAGCTTCGGAAATCTCACCGCGAGTCAAAACGAAACCGTCGGCAACAAAGGAACCGGCACGTTTACCCAAACCGGCGGCACCAATACCGTCGATGGCTCACTATTCCTCGGCTCTGCCACCGGCGGCAGCGGCGCATATTCCCTCAGCGCGTTCGGCCTGCTCAGCGTCACCGGTTCTGAAAATATCGGCGATTCCGGTTCCCCCACCACTCCGGGCGGCACCGGCGTTTTCACCCAGTCGGGCGGAGCGAACGATCTCGCCGGAACTCTTTTCGTCGGGTCTTATCCATCCGACCATGGCACATACACCCTCCAGGGCGGCACATTCGCCATCACCAGTTCTACCGGCGGAGAATCCATCGGCAACGGCGGAACGGCCGTCTTCAATCAAACCAGTGGCGAAAACACCCTCGTCAGCGGTGCGAATCTCGATATCGCCAACATCGGCGGCAGCGGAACCTATTCCCTCTCCGGCACAGGCAGCCTAAACGTAGCCAGCAACGCTTACGTCGGCGGCGGTGCAACGAGTAGCGGCGGAACAGGCTTGCTCAGCGTCAGCGGCAACGCTGATCTGTCGATCCTCGGAACACTCAAAATCTGGAACTCCTCCAGCACACAGATGATCATCAGCGGAGGAACCGTCACCGCCGGCAACACCATCAATCTGGCAACGATCACTCAAACCGGCGGAACCAGCCATCTCGGCGCGCTCAGTGGAACAGGCAACGTCTCGGTCGGCAGCGCATCCGGCTCATCAACCACGATGAACGTCGTCTCTCTCCAGCAAAACGCCGTCATCATCAACTCCACCGGCACACTCGTCGTCGGCGACACCGCCCCCGGCGCAGTCAATTCCCTGCAGATCAATGGCAACGGCAAGCTCGATCTAACCGGTGGATCGTTGATCATCAATTACGGCTCGGGAACCGATCCCGTCTCCACCATCCGCTCCTATCTCATCAGCGGCCGCAACGGCGGCGCATGGACCGGCCCCGGCATCGACAGCTCAACCGCCGCCCTGTCTGCCAACAACGCGCACTACGGCGTCGGCTATGCCGACTCAGCCGATTCGGGCAACCCCGCCCATCTCTCCACCGGCCAGATCGAAATCAAATACACGCTCCTCGGCGACGCCAATCTCGACGGCATCGTCAGCGGTGACGACTTCACCATTTTGGTCGGCAACTTGGGTAAATCCGCGGCCGCCTGGGACGAAGGAGACTTCAACTACGACGGCATCGTCAGCGGCGACGACTTCACCGAATTGGTCGGCAACCTCGGCAAAGAATCCAATGGCGGTGCAATAGTATTACCCGCCAGCGATTACGCCGCCATAGACGCTTTCGCAGCGGCGAATGGATTGCTGGCAGATGTGCCCGAGCCCGCTTCAGGGGGACTTTTGTTGGCAACCGGATTTGGTTTGATGGCACGTCGTCGCCGTAACGCCCGGATTCAAAGTTTTTCTTGAGCTTGCGGAAAATAGCTATAGACTGGTTGCCGCCGGTTTTCCTTAAAGGGAGGGAACCAGCCTGTTCCCATCATCCGTTCGCTCAAGGGAGGGCGATCCATGCGACAGACATTCAATCGTTCGTTGGCGGGCAAACTCTCTCCAGCCCTGAACCGCCAACATCCCCTTCGACGATCTTCCGCTCTAATCCTGACGGCGGCTGTATGCGCCAGTGGACGCATAAAGCACAAGCCGCGACCGACTCCTGGATCGGCTCCACCGGCAACTGGGCCGCTGCCGCGAATTGGAGTCCCGGCATCCCCGGAGCCGGAGACACCGTCAATATCAACGACGACGACAATACCAGCCGGACCGTCACCTATAACTACACCGCAGATCGGCCATCACCCTCGGCACGCTGACGGTCGATAACGACGGCGACACGATGGCATTAACACACTCTCGATGACGGGCACCGGCACGGCCCTCGCCGCGAGCAACGAAAATTTCGGCGATTCCGGCACGTCCACGCTTCAGGGCTTCGCGGTGATGACCCAGTCCGTCGGCACGAACGCCGTCACGAATACGATTGCATTCGGCAATGGCGCGAAGGACATGGGGACGTACAGCCTCGGCAGCGCGGGCACATTGGTCGCGGCGATCGAAACAATGGGTGTCAACGGCACCGGGTCATTCACGCAAAGCGGCGGCACCAACTCAATCACCAATAGCGGTGAACTCAACCTGGGAAACAACGCTAACTCGAACGGCTCCTATATCCTCAGCGCCGGCACCATATCCTGCGACGGAGGCGAAACCGTCGGCGTGAGCGGCACTGGCTCCTTTAGTCAAAACAACGGCGTTAATGGTGTGGTTGTTCTTTTTATCGCAGAATCTTCTCCCGGCAATGGTACTTATTCGCTCAGCAATACCGGCGTGATTAACTCCGATACCGAATACGTTGGCGTCGGCGGCGCCGGTACCTTCATCCAAAGCGGCGGCACCAATAACATAACCGCTGTAGGTTCCCAGCCACTTTATTTGGGGTATAATCCCGCCAGTTCCGGCTATTATTCACTCAGCGACGGTACGTTGAACTGCAGCGCGGTCGGCGGCCCCGGAAGCGAGTACATCGGCTACGAGGGCTCCGGCACATTCGTTCAAACCGGCGGAACAAACAGTGTGAGCGGAAACGTCTATGTCGGCAATTCCACCAACGGCGGAACGGGGTCGCTGAGTGTGAGTGGAGGGCTGCTCAGCATTTCCGGAAATCTCATCGCTGCCAACACGATATTTAACACCATCAGTCTCAGCGCTGGAACCATCTCCCTCGGCGGATTAACTATCAACGGAACCTCTTCCTTCTTTGACTGGACCGGCGGTACGCTCAATTTCATCGATGGAGTCACGATCGATAAGAGCTTTGCACTGGGAGCTACGCTCGCGCTGACAGGTGGGTTGACCTTTTCCTCGGGCGGCACGCTTAACGACAACGGCGTGATTATCATATCTCCCGGCGCGACCCTTTCGGCGCCGCTCCTCGACATCGGCGGCATCCTTAACTATTCCGGCGGCACGCTCAGCGCCACAGTTCTCACCGTCGCGGAAGGCGGTTCATTCAATGTGAACACCGCATTGACGAATCCCAACTCGATCATCGTCACCACCGGCGGCGGAATGCAGGTCAATGGCGTGACCCTCACCAATACCGGCGTGCTTCAAGCGCAAACCGGCGGCCTGATCTCCGGCACGGGAACCATCAGCAACTCCGCCTCTGGCTTAATCACGGGTTCGGGAAGCATCGCCCTGAACGTAACCAACAACGGAACCATCCAACCCTCCGGCGGATTGCTGGCCTTCACCGGCGCGGTCACCAACCCAGGCACGATCAGCGCCCCCATCGGCGGCGAAGTGCTGCTCGAAGATACACCCACCAATCCTGGAACCTTGTCGCTCAATGGTGGAACGATCAGCACCAACGGCGCAACGCTGCACAACACTCTGACGGGGCAAATCCTCGGCTACGGAATCCTCAGCACCGGCGGACTAACCAACGACGGCACCATCGCTTTTGCCGGTGAGTCCAGCGTGAACGGCCCGGTGACGAACAAAGCCGACGGCCTGATTCATCTTTCCGGCAATACGCTCAACGTTTTTTACGGCGCTGTCACAAGCAACGGACAATTCACCGTCGACGCCGGGGCGAGCGGAAGCATTTACGGAGCTTACACAGGCACCGGCTCCATTTTGGACAACGGCTCCCTCTACCTCAACGCCAGTTCCGTCGCCGGTCCGATCAGCGGAACCGGATTTCTCACCATCGGCTCAACATCCAGCGGCCCAGCCGTCGTCCAACTAAACGCGAGCAGCGGATTAAGCACCCAGGACGCGCTCGCGATCGCTCCCAATTCGACATTTGATCTCAACAACAATCACTTCATCATCAGCTACGGAAGCGGTCCCGATCCCATCGCCGCAGTCCGTGCCTACCTCGTCAGCGGTTATAACGGCGGCGCATGGAACGGCATCGGCATCGACAGCTCTGCCGCCGCTGCCAATCCCCATTATGCCCTGGGCTATGCCGACGGCGCAGGATCACATCGTCACCGGCCTCTCATCCGGCCAGATCGAGATCGCATACACACTTCAGGGCGACGCCAACCTCGACGGCATCGTCAACGGCGATGACTTCACGATCCTCGCCGGCAACCTGGGCAAATCCGTCAACGGCTGGGACAAGGGCGATTTCAACTACGACGGCGTCGTCAGCGGCGATGACTTTACCCTATTGGTTGATAACCTGGGCAAAGAAGCGAATGGCGCAGCCGTGGGAGTGCCCGCCGCCGATTACGCCGCGATCGACGCCTTCGCCGCCGCCAACGGTTTGATGACCAGCGTACCGGAACCGGCAAGTTTTGGATTGGTTAGTATCGCCATTTCTGGCCTTCTCGTTCGGCGTCACCGTTCCGCGTGAGCGTCCCCGTCACTCAAATAAATGGTTGTAATTTGCCGGGAAAACGCATATAAACCCTCCGTGGCAGGTATCCGAAAATAGGGATATTTTTAATATCCCCATCTCACCCGTCATATCACGGCTGCTGATCTCGATTTCGAGGGAGGAGAAATGTGACCAAACAGATCAAATCGGGCGCACCGCCTGAGCCCGCTCATCGGTTTTTGCAATAACGAATCGATGCTTTGTCGTCCGTTGCCTTCACGCCCAAAAGGGAGAGAATCATGATTAGAAAGTTTTCTGGGGTTCGGGTCTCAATCTCCATCGCGGCAGTTCTCGCGATGGCAGTCAATTCAGTTTCGGTTTTCGCCGACACCGAGCCAAATCCGGCCGGATCACTGGATGGCACGCCCGGCAGCAATGGTACCATCAGCCAGCCTACCGGCGGCGCAGGCCAGACCGTAACGACGTCCGCAAACGCGAATGCCACAAGCGATAATCCCGATAACTATGCCTTCGCGACAGGCGGCAAAGGGGGGAATGGGGGGTCGGCATTCATTATCCCTAACAGCGGCGGTCTGGGCGGTGGCGGCGGCCCTGCATCGGCGATCACCGGCGGTAACGGCAATGTCGGTACCATCACCACGGACGAAGCTACAGCCACGGGCGGCACTGGGGGCGCCGGCGGCCCCGGCGCGCCCGGGGGTGGAGACGAACAGCCGGGCTCCGTCGGAGGCGCAGGCGGCGCAGGCGGAAATGCAACCGTGCAATCCAACGCCGGTGCTTCCAATAGTTCAATTCCCCTGTCGGAGACGGCGACTGCCATCGGCGGAGTCGGAGGCAATGGCGGCCAGGGAGGCGCGAAAGGAACCGGGAGATTTGGCGCTGGCCCCGGGGCAAATGGAAATGGGGGCGCTGGGGGGAATGCCACGCTGAATTCCCTCTCCGGCGTGGACGACTCTGCGGTCACGCTGAATTTTGCGCTCACCGGCGGAGCCGGTGGAACGGGCGGAAACGGAGGTAGCGGAGGTTCTGCAAACGTCTCGCAATCCAACTCCATCTCCTTCTTCAACCTCGGAACTACAACAATTTCCGGACTGCTCACCGGTGGTTCGGGCGGCCAGGGACTGACCGGTTCAGGTGGCGCCGGCGGTGCCGCGGATGACTCCAGCTCATTAGTCCAGAATGCTGGCGCAAATACGACATTCACCACCGCCTCATACGGCGGTGGAGGCGGGAGCTCAGCCAATGCGCAAGCCGGCGAGGGCGGAGCCTCAAATTCCTCGATCCATCTCACCGCTGATGGCGAAGGATCGGTCATAGCCAGTGCCAACGCTCAGCTTAGCAATTTTGGAAGTCCACTGGGTCAGGGTGGAAACGTAAACAGCGGGACCGGCAATGCCGGCGCTGGCGGCGCCAGTGATGCAACTGCGACACTTTCCGTTGGAGGCGGAACTCTCAATTGTTCAGCTTTGGCAACCGGCGGCGCCGGTGGAAGCGTGCTCAACGGAGCAGTCGGCAACGGCGGCGCGGGAGGCAGCGCGATCGGGGTGGCGTCAGCCATCGGCGATTTCGCGACACAAGCCACGGCCATTGCAACAGTAACAGGTGGGGCTGGCGGACAAGGGTCGGGAACCGGTAATTCAGGCGGAAACGGTGGCGTGGCCTCAATCGACGCCGGTGGGAGTGGTCAGGATAATTCCACGGCGACTTTCGGCATTTATGCATTCGCGATCGGAGGAGCCGGCGGTTTTGGCGCGGCCGGCGCATCCGGTGGAAATGGCGCCAGCGAATCTCTTATGAGTGCTGTCGCGTCAGCCACCCCTTCAGACACACTTCTAGACCAGGGTGCCGTGGGCGGAAACAGTGGAGGCAGCAACGGAAACAGCGACGGCGGACTTCCGGGAACAGCGACAAGTTCGTTGCAATTGAATTTCAGCGGCGGATCAAATTCAAGATGCATCGTCGAGGCTTCCGGGGGAAGCGGCGGAGCCAGCCAAAATGCCAATGCCAGCAATGGCGCTGTTGGAACCGCCTCCATGAACATAACCAATTCCGCGTCGCACACTGAACTCGATGCTATCGCCTCCGGAGGCAATGGCGGTGCGAGTCAGGGCGCAGGGTTCTCCGGTGGCAACGGCGCGCCGGGCGCACTGGGCACCATCAACGGTACCTTCACCGGCGGCTCTAATGACGTAATCGGGGGCGTCATTAGTTGCGGGAACGGCGGTGCGGGAACGGGCGGCGCTTCTGGGGGAAACGGATCCGACGCAACACTAAGCAACGCCATATCCGCATCGGGAGGTTTTCATACTCTCATTTATCAAACTGCCGCCGCCGGTAACAGCGGCGGCGCAGTGGCGCAAGCCCCGGGACGGCAGGCAACGCCAACTCATCTTATACTCTGACAAACAGCGGCGATGGCGTAGGCATCGTCGAAATTTTTGCCAGCGGAGGCGGCGGCGGAGACGTGCAAAACACCAACGGTGCGGGGGGCGGAAGCGCCACCGCCACTGTCAATTTCAATTCGAACACGGCTTTGACGGCATTTGCGGACACAAGCAGTGCCGGCGAATACTTCGGCCTCCCTCCCATTTATTCTTCCCTCGGAATGTACAATCATGGAAGCAATATTGTCGGCGGGAGTAATGGATTCACGGCCGGCCAGGGCGGCAGCGCGACGGCGGCGTCCAGCGCGATCGGCACGGGAGTCAACGCCGGCGACAGCGGCGTCTATTCCGAGTCGGACGCGTTTGGCCAACCCGGCGGTAATGTTGAAAACTCCGTGTTTGGAAACGGCGGCTCGGGTGGAACGGCGACTTCGACGGCAACCGCTTCGGGTTCCGGTCCAGACAGTGTCGCGGCGGCCGCCTACGCCGTCGGTGGCTCCGGCGGAACTGGCGCGGGTACGGGATATTCGTCCGGCAACGGCGGCAATGCCGTCGCTCAAGCCAATTCCACTTCCCTCCAAAGTCAGTCGCAGGCGACGGCGGAAGCGTTTGGCGGCGCTGGCGGAGCCATCAGCAATTTTGACGTGAATGGCGCCGGTGGCGGCGCTTCTGCCTCCGCCACCGCCAACGGAATCACGGCCAGCGAGATCATGCCTGCTTCCGTCACGGGTCCGACCGCCTATGCGCAAACCACCTGGATGCCGACAGGCGGCGCCACCGTCGTCATCGGTGAGGGAAACGTCAACAATGGCGTCGGCACAGTGACAGGCTCATCGGCGGTCACCGCGCAGTTAACCGGAACGGGCACCTTGATCGTCGGCAACGGCGCCAATCCAACCACACTTCATCTACTCACCAATAGCGGCGCAAGCGCGCAGTCATCGCTGATTGTCAATACCGGATCTGCACTCGATATCAACAACAACCATTTCTATATCAACTATTCGAATGGCTCAGATCCTATCCAGACGATTCGCAATTATATCCTCAGCGGCTATGCAAATGGTGCATGGAATGGCGCGGGCATTATGTCATCCGATGCGCAGCTTTTTGCGCACACTTACGGCATCGGCTATGCCGACTCGGCGGATCCCGGAAATCCCGCGGGCCTCGCCACTGATCAGATTGAGATCAAATACACCCTTCTCGGCGACGCGAATCTCGACGGCGTCGTCAACGGCGATGACTTCACTATCCTCACGGACAATCTCGGCAAGCA
The DNA here is from genome assembly GCA_963773725.1 of uncultured Phycisphaerales bacterium. Lineage (GTDB taxonomy): Bacteria > Planctomycetota > Phycisphaerae > Tepidisphaerales > Tepidisphaeraceae > PALSA-1353. The sequence continues at coordinate 245,952 of CAVZCA010000002.1, read as the reverse complement.
GGTCATCGGCTGGGACAAGGGTGATTTCAACTACGACGGCGTCGTCAGCGGCGACGACTTCACGCTTCTAACCGACAACCTAGGCAAGCAAGCCAACGGCGCGGATGTGGCAATTCCCGCCGCCGATTATGCCGCAATCGAGGCCTTCGCCGCCGCCAACGGTTTGATGGCCGACGTACCGGAACCGGCAAGTTTTGGATTGTTTAGCGTGGCCATTGCTGGTCTTCTCGTTCGGCGTCACCGTTCCGCGTGACCCCCCCACTCAATATATGTTTGTAATTTCCTGAGAAAAAACATATATAAACGTTCCGTGGCAGGTATCCGAAAATAGGGATGTTTTTAATATCCCCATCTCACCCGTCATATCTCGGCTGCTGATCTCAGTTTTGAAGGAGGAGAAATGTCACCGAACGGATCAAATCGTGCGCCGCCGCCTGAGTCTGCTCATCGTAGCGGCGATTTCAATTTCCGCGCTTCCCGCGCTGGCGGCTACGGATACTGAAATGGGAACTCCGGGAACAGACGGCGGCTTAAACACGACGGGCGGAATGGGCGGTTTAGCTGCAGCAAGGCAACCAGCACCGACATCTCCAATACCGCAACCGCGACCGGCGGTGTGGGTGGCGCGGGAGGTTTCGGGCTGGCCCTGCAGATGGGTTCGACTGGCGGGATCGGGGGCACCGGCGTTGCCACCGCGGAAAATACCACCTTTGTTCCGGGCGTCATTGCAGACACCGCTACTGCCACCGGCGGCGCGGGAGGGGTAGGCGGCAGTGGCGGAAATACACTCCCCAGGGGCGCACGCGGTCCCGGTGGAACCGGCGGCGCGGGAGGAGTGGCTTCCGCTTCGGCCATCGCGGAGGGAACGGGAACGCCTTCAATTAACAACTTCGTGACCGCGAGTGCGAGTTCCGTTGGTGGCGCCGGCGGCGCTGGAGGCGATCCAAACGGCGCGGGCGGCAACGGCGGCACCGCACTGCTCGGAACGATTAATGGAAGTTCCAACAGCGGCGAAGCCGTGAACGTGTACGGAACCGCGAACTCGGGCAGCGGCGGCGCGGGCCTCGCGGGCGGGGCCGGGGGAAATGGCGCTGACGCCTCGTTGAACAATGCCCTGGAAGGATCCACCAGCGGACCGATCACGTTCATACAGACGGCGGACGCTGGAAACGGCGGCGACGGAGGCAATCCCGGTGCTGCGGGCAACGCTACCTCCGATTTTTCCGGAACATACAATGGGCAATCCTATTTTACGCTCTACCTGACGGCCATCGGCGGGTCGGGGGGTGGTGCGCAAAACGTCAACGGCGCCGCGGGTGGCAACGGCTCCGTCTCCGAGGACATCACAGCCAATTCCAGCATTGCCACCGAGGTCGCGACAGGAAACGATTTTGTTTTTCTAATAGGGATGAACGGAGGCAACGTCACCACCGGCAACGGCACCGGCGGCGCTGGTGGCGCTGGTATGAGCAACATCAACGCTCACAGCACGGGTGCTGCCGGTAACTCTTCCATAGACTCTGTTTCCCTTATCAACGGCGGTGCTGGTGGAAGCGGTGGCGTGATGGGCAACGGCGGCGCGGGTGGAAACGCTCAGGCCGGGGGGACCGCCAGCAACGCTACCACCGACAACATTTTAACGTCCCTTTCCGCTGGTGGTGGTAATGGGGGGATCGGCAGTGGAACTAGTTTTTCAGGGGGCACCGGCGGCCAAGCTAACCTCGGGACTGCCGTAGACACTTCCCCCAGCGGGAAGGTTGAAAATGACGCTGCGGTTTATGGCGGAAACGGCGGCGCGGGCGTTAATGGTGCAACCGGCGGCGCGGGAGCCAGCGAATCGCTCAACAGCGCCATCAGCGGATCTACCACTAGCATCCTCACCTTGGAGCAAACCGCGCAAGGCGGGAACGGCGGAGAAAGCTACACCACCACCGCCGGCGCCGCGGGTTCCGCATATTCGAATCTGACTCTGAATCAGAGCGGACCATCATCCATCAGCTGTACATCCACCGCGCAAGGAGGCAAGGGGGGCGAGGGGTCTATCACCACTTCCGGTGGAACTGGAACAAGCCTCGTTAATGTAACTTCCAGCAGCCCAATGCTGGCTCAGAGCAATGCGACCGGCGGCGTGGGCGGTATTTCGTTTACCAGTACCAGCGGATCGGGCGCGGATGGCGGAGCGGCAAACGCCAGTGCCGCCGGCGCCGCAACCTCCTCGAACAGCGCCGCGGCGATCGCGACAGCCACGGGCGGCGCGGGTGGAACTTCCAACGGTGTTGGTTCCGTTGGCGGAAACGGAGGCAACGCGATCGCGCAGGCAACATGCATTTCCGGGACCGGCAGCGCCGAAGCATTGGCGACCGCAACCGGCGGTTCGGGGGGCATTGGCTCTAATTCCGCGATCACCGGCCTGGCCGGAACGGCTGGCCGCGACGGCGATTTCCCACGGGGTCACGGTAACAGACTTCGTTGCCGCCGGTGCCAGTCCGTCTATCGGCGGCGTCGCTGTTGCCGAGGTCAACTGGGATCCGTCAGGCACGACCGTAACGTTCGGACCCAACAACGTGAACGCCGGGCAGGCAACCGTCACGGGCCCGCAAGCGGTCATCGACGCTCTGACAGGCGCCGGCTCTCTCACCGTAGGCGATGGAACGCATTCCACTGTGCTGCAGATCGCCGGCAACTCCGGTGCAGGCAACCAAAGTGGCATTACTATCAAAGCCAATTCCACTCTCGATCTGAACAACAACCATTTGTTCATCCCGTATGGCGCCAATCCCGATCCCATCGCGTCAATCGCCGCTTATCTCAAATCCGGCTTTAACGGCGGCGCGTGGAACGGCACCGGCATCGACTCCTCCGCCGCCGCTAATAATAATGCCAATCCGCTCGATCCCAGATACGGGCTCGGCTTCGCGGATTCGGCGGACGCTGGAAATCCCGCCCGCCTCCCCACTGATCAGATCGAGATCGAATACACCCTTCTCGGCGACGCGAATCTCGATGGGGTCGTCAGCGGCGATGACTTCACCATCCTCACGGACAACCTCGGCAAGCAGGTCAACGGCTGGGACAAGGGCGATTTCAATTACGACGGCGTAGTCAGCGGCGACGACTTCACGCTTCTCACCGACAACCTAGGCAAGCAAGCCAACGGCGCGGATGTGGCAATTCCCGCCGCCGATTATGCCGCAATCAACGCCTTCGCCGCCGCAAACGGTCTCATGGCCGATGTTCCAGAGCCGGCAACTCTGTCCCTGCTAACCCTCGGCACGCTCGGAACACTTCTCCAGCGCCGGTGCGCTCCCAAATCCTAACTGTGAATAAATAACATCCCCCCGCTGCTCACTTTTGCCGGATTTATTTATTGTGCCTCTCAACTAAATGCAGTAAATTGCGAACCTCAAATTGTAGGCGCCGGGGGATTTTAACATCTTGGTCATTTGTATAGGCCAGGTCAGGGAGAGGATATGCATCGCTCTAAGCTCGCTCCGCGTAAAAATATTCCAATGGTCATGGCCGCGATTTTTGCGTTGCACGCCGTGCCCGGCTTCGCCTCGTCGGACATTGAAAATGGTCCCGCGGGACTCCCCGTGCGCTAATGGGACCGGTGGCATTAACGTCATGGATCAATTCGTCGTCACCCCGGGCGGAAACGGCACCGACGGCGGATACACCCCCGCGGTCGCGTCCGGATCGAGCGATAATGATAACTTCGCGACGGATACCGGCGGAGTCGGCGGCGCCGGCGGCAAGGGCGCAGTCTCCGGCCCAGAGGCCAGCAACGGCGGAAACGGCGGCGGCGGCGGATTCGCAAATGCGACCGCCTCTCAAACTTTCTTCGTTGCCGGAACCGCGATTGACCTCGCCAATTCCACCGGCGGCAACGGCGGAGCCGGCGGCAACGCCGGCGCCATCCGCTTCGGGGCCAGTGGCATTGGCGGAAACGGCGGAGCCGGAGCCGACGCCGAGGCTGCCGCAACTTCGGCGGGTCAGCAGAATTCGGGCGGAATCCTTTCCGAAGCAAGCGCCACCGCTGTCGGCGGCAATGGCGGCAACGGCGGAACCGGCGCCAATGGCGGAGCCGTCGGCGGAAACGGCGGCAACGGCGGTCTCGGCTTTCTGGGAACCGTCGAAGCTCAAACCCTCGGGCCCAACAACGTCATCGCCTCCGCGACAGTCACCGGCGGCAATGGCGGAAATGGCGCGAACGGCGGAAATGGTGGCAACGGCTCCAGCGAAAACCTGGTCAATGCGGTCGATACCGTCACCTCCGCTAACGCGACACTGGTCCAATTCGTCACCGGCGGCTCCGGCGGCAGCACCAATAGCGGCACGCCCGGCGCTGCCGGTAATGCCAACTCTCAATTCAATATCAATGGCACCCTCGCCGCTTCCAACGCCTCCTTCGTCAATGCTCAATCTACCTCCATTGGCGGAAACGGCGGAAATGCCGCCAACGTCGACGCCGCTAACGGCGGATCTTCCACCTCCACGGTAAACATCAACATCTTCAACGGGTCCATGCAACGGCCACCGCAAATAACAGTGCTGGAACCAGCAGCGACGGCGGCAATATCACAGGCGGAACCGCTGACGCCGGCAATGGCGGCGAGGGAACCGCCGCTCTCGATCTAAACAGCACCAATACCGCATCATCCCCCGTTACCGGCACTGGAACCGCATACGGCGGAAACGGCGGCAGTGTCGCCAACGGCGCACTCGGCACCGGCGGAGAGGGCGGCTTCGCTTTTGCAACCGGTCAGGCAACCAACGCTTCCTCGGGTGCGCTGAACCTCACGCTGAATGCGTTCGGCGGAACAGGCGGCCAGACCCAGGGAACATTCCGCTCGGGTGGTGACGGCGGTGGCGCCAGCATCTACCCAGCTCAGGTTTCATCCAGCGCGGGCGGCGCGATCTCCATCGCTTTGGTCGCGAACGGCGGCAACGGCGGCGCGGGATTGATTGGGGCCGCCGGTGGAGAAGGAGGTTTCTCGAATATCACCAATGCGGCGATCTTTTCAACGACCGGTTCCTCAACGCTGGCGCAGACCGCCATAGGCGGAAATGGCGGCAGTGGCGCCGGCAATCAAGGCGGCGCTGGCGGCACCGCCACCTCCACTCTCTCAGTTGTTTACAGCACCCCCGTCGGATCCATTAACGCAGGGCTTGCCTCTTTCGCCGGCAACGGCGGCTACGCAGCCACGAGCGATGGAGTAACCCCCAATAACGGCGGCGCGAGCGGACTCAGCGAAACCTCTCTCAGCATTACCAACAAGGGCAATCTCTCCGTGACCGCCTCGGCCAACACTGGCTCATCCACCAATCTCGGCACGGGCGGCGGAACTGACGTCGGCACTGGCGGCGCGGGCGGCGTCGCAACCGCAACCGCCATCGGACAATCCACTGCAACTTCCGGAAGCGCTGGATCAATAGCGACAGCCTCCAGCGCGGGAGGCGTTGGTGGCGCAGAGTCTCAACGGCTCCGGCGGCGCGGGCGGCAGTTCATCCTCAACCGCCACTGCCAGCGCCAGCACTTTCGGACACGTCACCGCAACCGCCACTGCAACCGGCGGAATCGGCGGCGCGGGAAATAGCGCGACATTTTCCGGCGGCACCGGCGGAAACGCCACCGCCAGTGCTAGCGCCAACGACCCAGGTTCCCCCTATCCCGTCATAGCGACCGCCACCGCGACCGCGGGCGCTGGAGGCCAGGGCAATGGCGGCGCAACCGCAGGCGTCGGCGGAAGCGCTACCGCAACCGCAACCGCCGAAGGGGCAACTCTCTCCCAAACCATCAGCCCCGCCCAGGCTTCTCCCGCTTCGGCGGTGGTCTCTGGCACATTTGAGTTTGCCCCGTTTCCCACGCAGTTCTCGATCGGAAGTTCCAATCAAAACGTCGGCGCGGTGACTGTCACCGGCGCACCATCGCAGATTATTGGAATCTTCGGCTCAGGCTCACTCACCGTCGGGGACGGCGTTAATCCAACCCTGCTAACTCTCGCAACCTTCGACGTCCAAAGCTCAGAGTCCTCGGTTGTGATTCAGGCGAATTCAACCCTCGACATGACCACCAACAGCATGTTGATCAACTACGGATCGGCGCCGATCCCGTTCTCACCATCCGCAACTATCTCATCAGCGGACGCAATGGCGGAACCTGGACCGGGCCCGGAATCGACAGCTCTATTGCAGCCGAACCCGCTTTCAACGCCCATTACGCTCTCGGCTACGCCGACGGCGCTGATCACACCTCCAGCCTTTCCTCCGGCCAGCTCGAAATCAAATTCACCCTTCTCGGCGACATCAATCTCGACGGCGTCGTCAGCGGCGATGACTTCACCGTTCTCGCCAGCAACCTCGGCAAGTCTTCCGCCGCATGGGACAAGGGAGACTTCAATTACGACGGAGTCGTCAACGGCGACGATTTCACCGCCCTGGTCAGCAACTTGGGCAAGCAAATCAATTTTGGAGCTGTGGAAATACCCGCCAGCGACTACGCCGCCATCGACGCCTTCGCGGCTGCCAACGGCCTCATGGCCGATGTTCCGGAACCAGCTTCCGCAGGGTTGGCTTTCATCGCCATCATCGGAACTCTCGCGCGTCGCACGCCAAAGCGCGGAAACGCGAACGTGTAACATTTGCCGCAATTGCATCGTGCCAGATCGACAACCGTATTTGTTAACAAGTCTACGTGTCTCGAATTTTGGCCAGTAAATCGGCCACAGGGGATCAATATGTCTCGCAAAAAATTCGCTTCGCGTAAAAATATTCCAATCGTGATGGCTGCAATTTTCGCATTGCACTCCGTTCCCGCATTCGCCTCAATTGACACTGAAACCGGCCCCGCCGGGACCAACGGCGCCAACGGAACGGGTGGCATCAATACAATGTTGCAATTCGTCGTCACGCCCGGCCAGGACGGAACCGTCGGCGGATTCCTCGAGGCAGAGGCCACCGGAGCTTCGGATGCCGATAACTTCGCCACCGACACCGGCGGAGTCGGCGGTAATGGCGGCAAAGGCGCGGTCTCGGGCCCGCTCGTCAGCGCCGGCGGAAATGGCGGCGCTGGCGGATTCGCTCTCTCAAACGCCTCCCAAACAGACTTCGTTCTCGGCACCACGCTTGACCTCGCCAATTCCACCGGCGGCAACGGAGGAAACGGCGGCAATGGCGGCGCCATCCACTTCGGCGCCAGCGGCGTCGGTGGCAACGGCGCCGATGGTGGCGACGCCGACGCCACCGCAACCTCATTGAATGAATCCGCGGGCGGTTCATTATCCGAAGCCAGCGCCACCGCCATCGGCGGCAACGGCGGAAATGGCGGAACCGGCGCTAACGCAGGCGATGCCGGCGGAAACGGCGGCGACGGCGGGCTCGCTTTCCTCGGAACCGTCCAGGCCAACACAGTTGCGCTCGACCGCACCGTTGGATTCAACGATGTCATCGCTTCCGCGACAGTCGTCGGCGGCAACGGCGGTAACGGCACGAACGGCGGAACCGGAGGCAACGGCTCCAGCGAAACACTCACCAACGCCGATTCAGGCTACACTCACACCTCGGCAACATTCGTCCAGTCGGCAACGGGCGGCTCCGGCGGTAACGGCGTCTCCCCGGGAGCCGCGGGCGATGGCACCTCAAATATGCTGTTGGGCAGTATGAATTTGGGCGGCCCGAATGAGGCCATCACCGCCGGCTTTATCAATGCTCAATCCGAAGCCAACGGCGGAAACGGCGGAAACTCCAACGGCGTTAATGCCGCCGACGGCGGAACCTCCACCTCCAGCGTCGAAGTCAACGCCTCCATCGGCATCAGCGTCCTGGTCAACGCCAACAACACCAGTGGAATGCAGGGAAATGGCGGTAATGTCACCGGCGGCACGGCCAACGCCGGCAACGGCGGCGGCAGCTCCGCATCCATCAATTTAACCGGCAGCGATACGACGTCGTCCACCATGACCGGTGTCGCCAATTCGGTCGGCGGAAACGGAGGCGGCGTCCTCGATGGCGCACTCGGCTCCGGAGGAGGAGGTGGATTCGTCCAGACATCGGCAACGGTAACCGAAACCTCTTCCGATCCCATCAGTATTACATTAAACGCCACCGGCGGCTCGGGTGGTCAGGGCGCGGGCGTCATGGAGGGAAACGTAGTCTACCATGGCGGCGACGGCGGCGGAGCAAACGTCTTTCCAGTCAACGTCACTTCCACAGGTGGCGGCACGATAACCATCAACCTGGCGTCAACCGGCGGAAACGGTGGCACCGGCATCGATCAAGCCGTCGGCGGACAGGGCGGACTCGGCGAAATCGACAATGTGCTCATGCCTTTGACCACTGCGGCCGTATCACTGACGCAGACTGCAACCGGCGGAAACGGCGGCGCTGGCATCGGAGGCCCTGGTGGATACGGCGGCGGAGCCTTCTCGACCCTGACGTTCTCCCGTTTTTTTGGAGGTCCTCTACGCGCCGGTGGGAAACATTCACGCCGTGTTCGCCTCCTTCGGCGGCAACGCCGGCCTTGTAACCACGGTGGATGGAGTCACCCCAATCAATGGCTCTCCGGGCGGCGTTAGCAATACATCTGTCAGTATTACGAACCCCAGCGACCTGAATGTGACCGCCACCGCGAACGTCGGCTCGGGCTCCTATACGCGCGGGCGGCGCCACGGATATCGGCACCGGCGGCGCCGGCGGCACTGCAACGGCCACGGCAATTGCGGATTCGTTCGGGGCTCCCAGCCCTATTGCCGGATCGATCGCGAACGCGGAAAGCATCGGCGGTCACGGAGGTGCCAGCCAACTCGGCTCGGGAGGCGCCGGCGGCAACGCAACTGCCACCGCCCAAGCCGAGGACCTCGCCAACGCGGGAACTATCGCGGCGACCGCGGCGGCATATGCCGGAACAGCCGGCGACGCAAACGGCGTGGGATTTTCCGGCGGCAAAGGCGGCAACGCGACCGCCACCGCCTTCGCCGCTGATGCCTCTACGTCAATCCCGATTCTGGCAACCGCTGTCGCATACGCGGGAGCGGGAGGCCAGGGCATGAACGGCTGCCGTTCCGGGCAACTTCGGAACCGCCAGCGCCACGGCAACCGCCGACGCCGCAACTATCTCCCAGACCGTAATCCCCGCCTCACCCTCCGCCGATTACGCAAGTGTAGAGGCAACGCAAGTCCACGGCGCTCCGGTAACGGTGGCGCTTAACTTCTACTCCAATGTAAATTTTGGCGCGGTGACCGTGACCGGACCCAGCGCTCATAAACGGAATTACCGGCACCGGATCGCTTACCGTTGGAGACGGCGTCAACCCAACCACATTTCAACTCCAGGCCGGCAGCGGAGCCAGCTCTGAATCGTCTCTCACAATCCTGGCCAACTCAACGCTCGATCTCACCAACAATCATCTGTTGATCAATTACGGTTCAGGCCCCGATCCCGTTTCCACAATCCGCGCCTATCTCACCAGCGGATACAACGGCGGAACATGGACCGGCCCCGGCATCGACAGCTCCATCGCCGCCGGTAACCCTCACTACGCCCTCGGCTACGCCGACGGAGCCGATGGCATCGTCACCGGCCTCTCCTCCGGCCAGATCGAAATCAAATACACGCTGCTCGGTGACGCGAATCTCGACGGCCTGGTTAATGGCGACGACTTCACCATCCTCGCGGGCAACCTCGGCAAATCAGTGTCAGCCTGGGACAAAGGCGACTTCACCTACGACGGCCTGGTCAACGGCGACGACTTCACCGCGTTGGTCAGCAACCTCGGCAAGCAGGCCAGCGGCGCTGATGTGACAATACCCGCCAGCGACTACGCCGCAATCGATGCCTTCGCCGCCGCCCATGGCCTGATGGCTGATGTCCCCGAACCGGCATCAGCCGGACTTTTGCTGATGGGCGGCCTCGGAATGCTCGCCCGCCGTCGCCGGACATGAACGGCCTTGATCGCCTCGCAAAACCGTCGTTGAGAACGGTGCAAGACCCCATCGTTATGGCGGGACTTTTAAATAGCCGATGCATATGTGCGCCGTTAAATGGAATAGCGGGGAAAATTTCACTTGCCTTGATTCCTATACTCTGTAAAATCTCGCCGCTCATATCAGAATTGCCACGCTTCGTGATCGTCGCGTGTAAAAGGGTATTGAAGCGCCAGTACACTTCGAGAGTTAAAAGGAGGAGAGAAATGCTATTTGATCATTCGGTGGATTTCGTTTCCATTTCCAGCGGGCAATTTTCGATTTCAACAACGATGGGTTCATCGCCCTCTCCGCGCCGAGAATCGCGCTTGCGCAAAACGTCGCGGGCGGCTGTCTTGGCCAGCGCGGTTCTGGTCTGTACAGGCTCGCTTCGCAGCGCTCTGGCGGCAGATGTAAATGCAACCTTCACCAACACCGACGCCAACAATTCCTGGACCGACGCACACAACTGGAATCCCGTCATTGAACCGAATAACGGAAACGGCGGCAACAATTACCTCGTGGACATCCCCGCCGCTCCTGGCGCGGCTGATGTAAATGCGGCCATTGCCATTGACGGCTTGACCGTTGAAACCTCGGCACAGGTGAACATCCTCAACAATGATGAACTGGCCATCGGTTCGGGAACTTCCAGCACGCTCACCAACAATGGAACAATCACGGTTAATCCGGGCGCTGGGGCAAATGCAACCGACCTGAAATTCAACTCCGCCGGAGTAAATCTTCTCACGGGCACCGGCTCCGTCGTATTGCCGGGAACCAACTCACAATCGGAAGTGCTTACTTCCACCGGAGCCTCGCTGACGGTGGCGCACAGCAGACCATCAAAGGTGGCGGAACGATCGCCGCCACGATGACCAACGACGGAACGATCAACGCCGACATCAGCGGCACAACGATGAATCTGCAAAGCGACCCAGTAAGTAATGCCGACATCATGGAGGCGACCGGCGGAGGAAATCTCGCCATCAATAACATCACAGTCACCAATTCGGGAACCATCGAAGCCATCGGCACTGGCAGTACTGTGACTCTCAACTCAGGAACCGTCATTTCCGGCGGCATCCTCACTTCCACTACCGGCGGCAGCATCGTCTCGGCCGGAGGCGTGATTGTCACACTCGAAAACGGCGTCAACATTTCCAGTGGCACCACATATAACATCGCCAACAACGGCCAGACCAACGTCAGCAACACCCTCACCAATAACGGGACGATCACTGTCAATCCCACGGCCGGGGCAAATGGCACTCTTTTGGATTTCAGTGCCGGCTCGATTCTGGCAGGTACCGGCACAGTCGTGCTTGATAGCACCAACGGTGCGGCGCAGCTTAACGGTGCGCTCACTCAAAATTCGGCATCCAGCATCACCGGCATTGGGGAGATCAACGCAGCCCTGACCAATAACGGAACCGTCAATGCCAACGTCAGCGGCGGCACCATGTCGCTCCTGTCCAACATGACCAACGGCGGCACCATGGAGGCGACCAATGGCGGAATTTTGGCCTTCGGCACCATTACCATCACCAACTCGGGAACCATCCAGGCCACCGGGACAGGCAGCACCGTATCCCTCGGAAGCACTACAATTTCCGGCGGCATTCTTAGCTCCGCTGCCGGCGACAGCATTGCCACCCTGGGAGGCGCCACTTCAACGCTCCAAAACAGCGTCACCATCGCGGCCGGCACGACTTACAATATCCTGAATGACGGAGAGACAAACGTCAGCGGCACTCTTACCAACAACGGGACCCTCACAATCAACCCCACTGCCGGTGCAAATAGCACCATTTTGGATTTCCTCGGGACTGGAGTAAACCTGCTGACCGGCGCCGGCTCGGTCGTCTTGCCAGGAACCAATGGCCAATCGGAAGTGCTTACCCCTGCCGGATCCTCACTGACGGTGGACACACTGCAAACCATCAAGGGCGCCGGAACCATCGCCGCCACAATGACCAACAAAGGAACCATCAACGCCGACATCAGCGGCACTACGATGTTGCTGGAAAGCGACCCGATCACCAACAGCAACCTCATTGAGGCGACCGGCGGTGGAATCCTCAACATCAGTAACATTACGATCACCAACACCACCGGCACCATCAAAGCCACCGGCAATAACGGCAGCGGAACCAATAGCAGTGTGACCCTCAGCAGCGCGACGATCTCAGGCGGCACGCTCACCTCCGACCCCGCCGACAGTTTCAATACGCCTGGAGGCGCAACGACGACGCTGGAAAACGGCGTGACCATCTCGACCGGCACGGTTTACAACATCTTGAACGATGGGCAGACAAACGTCAGCGGCAATCTCACCAACAACGGAACGATCACGGTCAACCTCACTGCCGGTGCAAATAGCACCATTTTGGATTTCCTCGGGACAGGAGTAAACCTCCTGACCGGCACCGGCTCGGTCGTCTTGCCAGGAACCAATGGCCAATCGGAAGTGGTTACCGCCAACGGATCCTCGCTAACGGTGGACACACAGCAGACCATTAAAGGCGCCGGAACCATCGCCGCCACAATGACCAACAATGGAACCATCAACGCCGACATCAGCGGCACGACGATGTTGCTGGATAGCGACCCGATCACTAACAACAATCTCATTGAGGCGACCGGTGGCGGAATTCTCAACTTCAGTGGCATTACGATCACCAACACCGGCACGATCAAAGCCACCGGCAATAACGGCAGCGGAACCAATAGCAGTGTGACCCTCAGCAGCGCGACGATCTCAGGCGGCACGCTCACCTCCGATCCCGCCGACAGCTTCAATATACCTGCAGGCGCGACGACCACGCTGGAAAACGGCGTGACCATCTCAAGCGGCACGCATTTGAACGTCATCAACGACGCCCAAATCGACATCAGCAATACTCTGACCAACAACGGAACGATCACCGTCAATTCCAATGCGGGGGCGAATGCCACCGATTTGGATTTCAGCGCCGGTTCGATCCTGGCGGGCACCGGCACAGTCGTGATGAATAATGTCGGCTCGACAACGCAAATCATCGGCTCACTGACTCAGAACGCCGGCTCCAGCATCACCGGCATCGGTCAGATCAGCGCGACGCTTGCCAACAACGGAACCGTCAACGCCAATATCGGCGGCGGCACGCTAACGCTTCAGAGCAACCCCATGAGCAACGGCGGCACCATGGAGGCAACCGGCGGCGGAAACCTGTCCATCGGTGCCATTACCATCACCAACACCGGCGGCGCGATCAAAGCCATCGGCAGCGGCGGCGGCGGCAACAGCAGCATCACCCTCACCGCCGCGACCATCACCGGCGGCACGGTCAGCACCGATGTCAGCGGCAACATTCAGGGCTTCGGAACCATCACTTCCACCATCACGAACAACGGCACCATCAACGCCAACGTCAATGGTCAAATACTCAACCTCGACGGAAACGTCAGCGGCACTGGCACGCTTGATGTGGCAAACGGAGCTGAGATCGTCATCGGCACAAACGCCGGCGGCAGCAGCCAGAACGCGGTATCCATCTCCGGCTCTGGCATCCTGAACCTCACCAACAATCATCTCATCATTAATTACGGCTCGGGAACTGACCCCGCCGCCACAATACGCTCGTTGCTCATCACCGGCCGCAATAGCGGCGCCTGGAACGGACCCGGCATCGATAGCTCCACCGCCGCCCTGTCCGCCAACAATGCCAACTACGGCCTCGGATATGCCGACGGAGCCGATCACGTCGTCACCGGGCTCTCCTCCGGCCAGCTCGAAATCAAATACACCCTCCTCGGCGATGCCAATCTCGACAGCCTCGTCACCGGCGACGACTTCACCATCCTCGTCGCCAATCTCGGCAAAGCCGTGACGCGATGGGACCAAGGCGACTTCAATTACGACGGCCTCGTCACCGGCGACGACTTTACTCTCCTGGTCGCCAACCTCGGCAAGCAGGCCAACGGCGCAGACGTTGCCATACCCGCCAGCGACTATGCCGCTATCGACGCCTTCGCCGCCGCCAACGGTTTGATGGCTGATGTCCCGGAGCCAGCTTCCGCCAGCATGATCGTGCTTGCGGGATTAGGCCTTCTCGGACGCCGCACTCGTCGCCGCGGCGGTTAATCAGTTGCTTCGCGAGCCCGTCCGATATGCGTCTTCAATTCGTCGGCTACTCGGCTCATCACACCACCCCACTCCCCCGGCTTCGATTGCCGAAACAGCCGCATCGTCGGATACCACGGACAATCATCGCGCCCAAGCTGCCATCGCCAATCGGGCGAAAACGGCAATAAGGTCCACACTGCCCTCCCCAGCGCCCCGGCAAGATGCACAACCGCGGTATCCACGCCGATCACCAGATCAAGGTTCATCATCAGTGCCGCCGTATCCGAAAAATCATGCAGCTCATCCGTGAAATCCGCCAAATTAGACCCTGACGGCGGAGCTCCGCCGCTCCCCCCGCCATCCCCCTTCTGCAAACTGAAAAGCTTCACCCCCTCAATCTCGCCAAGCCGATCAAATTCCTTCAAACCCATCGACCGGTGCGTATCCCGCGGATGAATGCGCGATCCCGCCCAAACGATCCCGACTTTGAAACTGCTGCGGTATTCATGCAATCGCTTTTCCCATCGGTTCCGCAGATTCTCATCCACCTGCAGATAAGGAACCGGACTCGGAATCAAATCCGCCGACAACCCCAGCGCCCGCGGAAGACTCAGCAGCGGACAATGCACATCAAACGGCGGAATCGGATCGCCCCGCGTAATCGTCCGCGCAATCCCCGGCACATGCTGAAGCAACCCGGAAATCTCCCGCTGGCATTCCAGATTAACAGTAGCCCCCCGCGCCGAAACCAATGGCGTCAATCGCACAAACTGCAGCACATCTCCAAACCCCTGCTCCGCATGCACGAGAATCGTCTTCCCGGAAATATCAAACCCATCCCATTTCGGCTGGCGGAAATGCCGCCGAAACTGCGGGAATTTCAGCCACCGCCACTCATACTCAAGCCACCCGCGTGGAAAATCCCCCTTCAACAGATGCAGCAGCGCCCGATTCCAATGCGCATCCGCATGATCCGGATCAACAAAAAGCGCCGCCTCATACGATTGCAAAGCCTTTTCCAGATCCAACTTTTCCAGCTGCGCATTCCCAAGATTATTCAGCGCATCGGAATAGTCCGGCCGAATCGCCAGCGCCCTGTCATAAGCGGCAATTCCATCTTCAATGCGTCCCTGCGCAACCCGCACAAACCCAAGATTATTCCACGGCCCGGCATTGTCCGAAGCGAGTGGAATCGCTTTTTCATAAAGCTCCGCCGCCTCGTCCAGCTTTCCCTGGCGAACCAGCGCAACCCCGAGCCCATTGTGCCCATTCCAGTCATTCGGAAATTTCTCAACGACTTTGCGGAACAGCGCCACCGCCCCATCGATATCATTTTTCCGAAGCAATCCGTGGGCCCGCGCGCACAAAGCCGCACAATCCTCCGGCTGCATCGCCAAAACTTTTTCGTACAGCGCATCAGCCTCGATATTCCGCCCCACCCGGCGATAGCTGTCCGCCAGATTCCCCATCGCCACCACAAAATCAGGCTTCGCCGCGATCGCCCGCTGATAAGCATCGATCGATTCCTCAAGCCGCCCCAGTTGCTTAAACGCCGTCCCCAGCTGATTCAGCGCCCCAGAATGATTCGCCTGCACGCGCCAGCGCCCGCTGGCAAGCGGCAATCGCCTTCTCCGGCTCCCCACCCTCGCAATAAGCCAATGCCAGATTGGAATGAAAATCAGGAACCTTCGGATTGATCGCGATCGCGCGGTTGATATATTCCGCCGCCGCCCGCTTATTCCCCTGCTGACTCAGCGCTACCCCCAGCAGATGCAGCGCCGGCGGATGATTCGGATGACTCGAAAGAATTTTCCGGTAGATCGCCTCAGCTTCAACAAGACGCCCCGCCGAATGCT
This sequence comes from uncultured Phycisphaerales bacterium, assembly GCA_963773725.1. Lineage (GTDB taxonomy): Bacteria > Planctomycetota > Phycisphaerae > Tepidisphaerales > Tepidisphaeraceae > PALSA-1353. The sequence continues at coordinate 230,028 of CAVZCA010000002.1, read as the reverse complement.
CGCTCAATCCCCGGTCTATTTCCTCTTGAAGCGTCATCGAGCGGCTATTTCACCTCTGGATTTTCAGGTATTTTATGGCGTAGGGATTCTTTCGCAAGCTTACAATGACCAACCGCGTGAACCTTCAACAACAACTCGAATCCGGAATATCCCATTTCCAGGCAGGTCGCCTCGCCGAGGCGGAAAAAATCTACCGCCATGTTCTCGCCCAGCAACCCAATCACCCCGACGCCCTCCACCTGCTCGGCGTCCTGGCCGCACAGGCCGGCAAGCTGGACGACGCAATAAAAATAATCCGCCACGCGATCACCATTAATCCGACCAACGCCTCTTACCACGGCAGTCTCGGCAACGCCCAACACGACAATCAGCAGCCAGACGAAGCCATCGCCTCCTTCCGCGAGGCTATTCGTCTCCGGCCCGATCTCGCCCAGGCCTTCAACAATCTTGGCAACGTCCTGAGAGACACCGGCCAACTCGACGAAGCCATCGCATCCGTCCGCCAAGCCATCCGCCTTCGGCCTGATCACGTTACCGCCCACAGCAATCTGCTCGCCAATCTTCATTACCATCCCGACCAAGACGCCGAGGCAATCTATGAAGAATCCCACCGCTGGAACCAGCAACACGCCGAGCCCCTGAAAAAATTCATCCAGCCCCACACCAACAACCGGGACCCCAATCGCCCACTCCGTGTTGGCTACGTATCCCCCGACTTTTGCCGGCATCCCGTCGGCCTATACATGGCCCCACTCCTGGCCCATCACAACCCGCAGCAAGTCGAATCATTCTGCTATTCCGACGTAAAAATCCCCGACGACATGACCGCCAGACTCCGCCGATCAACGCGCGCCTGGCGAGACACGGCCGGATTTCACGATGCCCAATTGGCCCACCAGATCCGCAACGATCAAATCGACATCCTCGTCGATTTATCCCTCCACTCCGCCGGAAATCGCCTGCTCACCTTCGCCGTAAAACCCGCCCCTATTCAGGTCACCTGGCTCGGCTACGCCGGAACCACCGGCCTCACCACCATGGATTACCGCCTCACCGATCCATTCATCGATCCGCCGGGAACGGACGCTTTCTATTCCGAAAAATCCATCCGCCTGCCGCACACGTTCTGGTGCTACGAACCGCTCCATCCAACTCTGCAAGTCTCTCCCCTCTCAGCCCTCGAAACCGGCCACATCACCTTCGGCTGCTTCAACAACTTCGCAAAAGTCACCACCGCCGCGCTCGAACTATGGATCAAACTCCTCTCAGCAATTCCCAATTCCCGCCTCCTGATCCACGCCCCTCCCGGCAAACATCAAACCCGCCTGATCGAACAATTCTCGCGCGCTGGAATCGACCCAACCCGCCTCGAATTCACAGGACGCAAGGCATTGCTCGACTACTTCCAACAATTCCATCGCATCGACATCGCCTTAGACCCATTCCCCTGCAGCGGCGGAACCTCCACCTGCGACGCGTTATGGATGGGCGTCCCCACAATAACCCTGCGCGGCCGCACCGCTGTCGGAAGAGGCAGCGCCAGCATCCTCTCTAACGTCAACCTAGCCGATTGGATCGCCGAAACCCCCGAGCAATACCTCTCCATCGCCGCACAGATGACCACCGATTTACCAAAGCTCGCCAGCTTGCGGTCGGGTCTAAGGCGAAAGATGGAACAATCCCCCCTGATGAACTCCGCCCAGTTCGCAAGAGACATGGAAACAGCATTTCGCCGCATGTGGGAACAATGGTGTTCCACGCCACCCGACCCCCCAAGCCAGGAAGCGCCAGCTCATTTCTGATATCACCGGGAACTTTCCTCTCCAAACGCCAGCGGGCAAAAACACAAGCCTGAAAAAAACTCCCGTGAGCTGGCTATGCATATACAGCATCCTGCGGTGCGTGTATGCGCCGACCTCAGCGGCTGACATTGATTAATGTCACGGAAATTTCAGCGCTGCTTATTACTGACAACGATCTTAAACTCATCCAGACATGCAAAACCTAGGCATTTGTAAGGAGTTTCCAATGTTGAAGCACACATTACTAAGTTGTTCAATGGCCCTCACCCTCATTTTGGGAGCCAAAATCGCCCGGGCGGACGATGTTTCATCCCAGGACAAACAGTTCGTCCACGACGCCGCCAGCGCGGGAATGCTCGAAGTGCAGCTCGGACAATACGCAATGCAAACAAGCCGCAACAACGACATCAAAAAATTTGGCCAGGAGATGGTCGACGATCACTCAAAAGCCAACGACGAACTAAAAGGCATGGCCGCCGATAAGGCCATTGATATCCCCCACGAACTGAACGACGAAGATAAAGGAGTTTTTGATCGGCTTGAGACATTGCACGAAGCTGACTTCGACAAAGCCTACGCCGCGCAAATGGTCAAAGATCACGAAAAGGCGATTGCCGCCTTCAAAAAGGAAAGCTCCGACGGCAGCAATTCCGCACTTAAAAATTTTGCCGATAAGACGCTGCCAATCCTCCAGCATCATCTCGAAATGGCGCAAGACCTGAACAAAATGATTAACTCGTAATCGCAGTTGATCGTCAATCATTCAACGCCTATCAATCCGATACAGACGAATCGCGGGATTCACCGCATAATGAAAATTGATCGGCGGGTCAGACTCCCACACCGGCGAATGGTTCTTAAACAGATCCACATACCATTCCCGCTGCTCATCAAATTGCCGCTGATGCTCCGCAGTCGGATAGAGCTGCGGCATAAAAAATCGTTCATAAATGCAATCCGCCACCGCGACATAAGAAATGCCCTGCCCCCGAAATGAAGAGAGCGGCCCAAAGCTGGAAGCATCATACACCTCGCGCACGATGATCCCGTTCCCAATCACATCTTCCCCCTGCATATCCTTCGCGTGAATCACCATTCCGGTATAAAAATCGCCGACCACCACTGAGTGCGGAGGAACATTCGCGATCAGCCACGCCCGCAACCGATCACGGCTGTCATCACCAAATTGATGAATCGCCGACACACTCCTCGGCAAGCAAATCAATGCAATCAACGCCGCAAAAATAATCCCCCCGGTAGCGCGCCAAGCCGAATTTCGCGCAGCTCAATCAGCCAAAGCGCCGCGAGTCCCGCCATGACATGCCACATCACCACCGTCGGCAGCAGATACCGCCCCGCTGCTAAACTCGAAAACGATAATACCAGCAAAAACCCAGGCCCGATGAGAATCGCCAGAACATCCCATCCGCTGCGCCGCCGCCAGGTCATGAGCAAGATCGGAATCGCAGCCGCCCCCAGAATTACGATCGGCCAGCCCGCATCGACCGGAAGAAATTCGACAAAAAAACTATTCGGATGATTCATCGTCATCCCATAATGGTCGGTGACCGAGTGTTTCACCTCGGACTTCAATCCACTTTTGAAATGCGAAAGATCAATTAACCCCCGATAGTTGATGGCAACCGCAAAACAAGCAAACGCCGCCAACAGCCAGAGCGAGCGAACGATTCTTTCTCTGCGATTCCGCGCGGCGCAGCAATCACCGCTGCAAAACCCGGAATCAAAAACACCGCCCCGACATATTTTCCCGAAGCCGCCAGCGCAAGCCAATCCCAGAAAAATAACGCTGATCGTCACGCCGGATCGAGAGCGCGCCATCATCACGCAGCGCGTCGCCAGCAAAACCAGGCCCAATCCCATGATCAGCGACGCGTCTTCCTTGAAATAGTGCGCCGAAACGATCAGTGAGCTGCACAGCGTGCAAGAAATCCCCAGCAGCAACGCTCCCCACAATCCGCCGTTCAAATATCCAGCAATGCAAATCGCCGTCACCCCACCCGCCGCAAAAACAGCCGACACCTCGCGCCCAAGCTCAGTCGCTCCCTGAATATCGCGAGGGGCCCGACTCCAGTTCAGCGCATGCTGCGCCACCTCCAGCATCAATTGCGGATGCAGGAAATTCCGATACCCGCTCAGTATCTGATCAGCCTTGCTTGGCTCATCCGGATGAAACCCATACGGAAACGAATTATGCCGCGTGTTAAGAAAAAAGCTCCCCGCGAATGCCCCCGCAAAAATAAAAAACGCCAGCGAATATCGCCACTGTTTTGACATCCGTGTCGTCAGCTCGATATGGGATCCCGGTTGCGTCATGCCGCCGCGATTCCTCGATATCCGCATCATCACCACTAACATCATCCCGTCAAACGAAGATCATCGCGCACATCGAACCGAACAAAACAAAATATCCGCCCCGCCGGCGGTCAAGAGTGGGGCGGGACATCTCAGAAATTCATTGAATTCCCGGCAGACTTACTGGTATAATTACTTTCATCATGAGAAAAACTAGGGCTGGAGGGTTTTCGGCAGCGGTCTGTCTGACTCTCGCAATGGTGAGAGTTGGCCGCGCAAGTTCCTCAACAGATGCCGCGCCAGCCGCGCTTCAGTTGTAAAAATGAGAGACTGACAGGTCCGACGGATGGGCGGAAATTTATGCGTAATCCAGGCAATCCCGGCGGGTCATTCCACAAATCCAATCAGCGCTCCCGCAAACAGACTCTGGCGAGGGCCGTGGCGGAACAACTGGAATCCCGCACGCTCTTCTCCGTAACCATCCCGGCCGTCCCCACTCCGGCCGCGCACTGGACCTTCGACGACGGCTCCGGCACGATCGCCGCCGATTCCTCCGGCAACGGCCATAACGGAACGCTCGGCGCCGGCGTCTCCTGGGTCGCCGGAAACGTCGGCTCCGGCGCGATCAGCCTCGCCGGCACTTCGACCGGCGTGGTCACCGTCACTGGACCAGTGGTCAACACGGCCGGCAGCTTCACCGTCTCCGCGTGGGTGGATCTGGCCTCTATCTCCGGCTACCAAACCGTCGTCTCGATCGCCGGAACCAATGTCGCTGGCTTCTACCTTGGCTTGCGCGCGACACCGGCACTTTCTCCTTCGCCCGTTTGCCGTCCGATGCTGACGGCACCGGCACCGTCGTCGCGTCTCCCACGCTCCCGGTTGTCAACACCTGGTATCACCTCGTCGGGGTCGATGATGCCACCGCCGGAACGCTCACTCTCTATGTTGACGGCCAGTCGATGGGCAGCACTCCTTACGTCGGCGGCTGGACCGCGAACGGCAATACCCTCATCGGCCACGGATTCTACAGCGGCCAACAGGTCGATTTCGTCGATGGCTCGATCGACGACGTGGAGATGTTTTCTTCGGCGCTGTCGGCCGCGCAGGTCGTCGCACTCGACCAGCCCGCCGCGTACAGCTTTCGATGACGGCACAGGAACCACCGCCGCCGACGTCTCCGGACACGGCAATACCCTGACGCTCGGCTCCGGCGCATCCTGGGCCGCGGGGCGCATTGGCTCTAACTCGCTGGCTGTGAATGGCTCTGCAACCGGCAACGCGACCAACCCTTCGCCGGTCATCAACACCGCGCTGTCGTTCTCGGTCTCCGCATGGGTGAATCTGACCTCCGTCAATGGATATCAAACCTTCGCCTCGATCGACGGGATAAATACATCGGGGTTTTATCTCCAGCTGCGCGGCGATACCGGAAAGTTCGCCTTCACCCGCCTGGCTTCCGACAGTCGACAGCGCGCAGGCCTTCCACGCCGACGCAACGACCGCGCCCGTCAGCAGGGGTCTGGTACAACCTGATCGGCGTCAACGATGTCGCGACCGGCCAGCTCCTGCTCTACGTCAATGGCGTCCTCCAATCCACCGTCTCCTACAGCGGCGGCTGGCAGGCAACCGGCGCGACGGTCGTCGGCGGCGGAAAGTTCAACGGCGCACGCACCGACTTCGTGAACGGCGACATCGACGATGTGCATTTCTACGATTCGCCGCTCAACGCCGCCGACGCCGCGTACATCGGCACCGCCGGCAGCTCCACCGTGAACATCGCGGCGAACTACCACCGGCGTCACCGTCTCGCCCGACCTCTTCGGCGCTTTCATGGAGGACATCAACTACGGCGGCGAAGGGGGCATCTACAACGATGAGGTCCGCAACAGCGGATTCAATGACTCGACAAATGCGTTGAACGCCTGGGCGGCCGTCACCAGCAGCGGCGTGCACGCCACGCTCACCTCCGACACAACCACCGGCCCGACCAGCGCACTGACGCAGTCCGGTAAGTTGACGATCACCTCCGGCGTTTCCGCCTCAGCCCGCGTCGGAATCTCCAACGCCGGATACTTCGGCGTGGCGATCGCCCCCTCCACTTCCTACACCGTCCAGTTCTACGCGAAGGCCACCCCCGGTTTCACCGGCCCGCTGACGGTAGATCTGGAATCGACCACCGGCACGGTTTTCGCCACCGCGACGATCTCCTCGATCACAAGCTCCTGGGCCGAGTACACCGCGACGCTGACCACCGGGGTGAACACCCCGACCACCTCCACCAATCTGTTCGTCATCTCGACAAACAGCACCTCCGCCAACGGCGCGACCATCTGGTTCGGCGCGACGTATCTCTATCCGCCATCCTACGACGGAGCGACGCAACCACCTGCGCATCGATCTCATGCAAATGCTCGCCGCGCTCCAGCCGGCGATCTTCCGCGTGCCGGGCGGCAACTATCTTGAGGGCAACACCGACGCCACCAGCTTCGACTGGTCAAACACGATCGGCCCGGTGCAGGACCGCCCGGGACATTTCAATTCGGCGTGGGGCTACTGGTCCACCGACGGCATGGGCCTGGATGAATATCTCCAGATGGCCGAGGAAGTCGGCGCGTCGCCGATCCTGGCGGTCTACGCGGGTTACACGCTCAATGGTTCATCCGACACGGGCGACGACCCTGGCCAACGATGTGACCGATGCCGTCAACGAACTGCACTATGTTCTGGACCCGGCGACGACCACGTGGGGAGCGGAGCGCGCCGCCAACGGACATCCGGCTCCGTACAACGTCAACGACGTCGAGATCGGCAACGAGGACTTCTTCTCCTCGACCTATTCGGCAGCGCTATCCGCTCTTCTACAACGCGATCCACGCTGCCTTCCCGAATCTGCAGATCATCGCGACCAGCACCGACACGGGCGGCAGCCCGTACAACGTCCTCGACGAGCATTTCTACGATACCCCGCAATGGTTCGAAGCGAACTCGAACTACTTTGACACCGTGGCCCGCGGCTCATCCGAGATCTTCATCGGCGAATACGCCTCCAACCAGGGCTCGCCGACCAACGACATGGAATCAGCCCTCGGCGACGCCTCCTGGCTGCTGGGCCTGGAACGCAACTCCGATCTGGTGACCATGTCGTCCTACGCCCCGCTCTGGGCCAACGTCAACGGCATTCAGTGGACGCCCGACCTGATCGGCTTTAACAACACGACCGCTTACGGCTCGCCGAGCTACTACGCGCAGCTCATTCTCTCACAGAACCACGGAACCACCGTGGTCTCCGACACGGTGAGCGGCGCCGGCGGACTCCAAACCCTCGTCACCAAAACCGGCACGACCTACTACGTGACGGTCATCAACACCCTCGGAGCGGCCAACACGACGACGATCAATCTCGCCGGCGTAGCCAACGTCTCCTCAGACCGGGACCGCGACGAGCCTGATCGCCCCCGCAAGCACCTCCACCAATTCCATCACCAACCCGACCAACATCATGCCGACGACGTCGACCATCTCCGGCCTGGGCACCAGCTTCAACTACACGTTCGCCGGCTACTCGATCACCGTCCTGAAATTCACCGCCGATGCCGCGCCGACCGTGGCGACCGCCGCCGCGGCAAACCCGTCGCCGGTCACTGGCACGACGACCAATCTGTCGGCCCTCGGTGCCGACAATGCCGGCGAATCCACTCTCACCTACACATGGTCGGCCATCGGGCCCGCCGCGGTAAACTTCAGCGTCAACGGAACCAACGCCGCCAAAAACACCACCGCCACCTTCGTCAAAACCGGAACGTATAACTTCCTGGTCACCATCACCAATTCCCTCGGCGGCACCATCACCAGCGCCGTCAACGTGACAGTCATCCCGGCAAGTCTTCAATCTGAACGACACCGGCCCCGGAAGCCTTCGGCAGGCGATCCTCGATGCCAACGCCGCCGGCGGCAGCCAGAATATCTCCTTCGCCACGGGCCTGACCGGCATCATCAATCTCTTGAGCCCACTCCCCGCCCTCACGACAAACATCACTATCCAGGGCCCCGGCGTCAGCTCGCTCACGATCAACGGCACAGGTTCGGGCAGCAGCAGCGTCCTGACTATCAGTGCCGGCGTCACCGCGCAAATACAAGACCTCCCCATCACCGGCGGAACCATCACCAACAACGGATCGCTGACCGCCGCGGGTTCCGCCACCATCGGCCAGATCAACGGCACCGGCGCGCTCACCGTCGGATCCATCGCTGATCCCGCGATGCTTCAACTCGCCATCGGCAGCGGCATCAGCACCCAGGCGTCGCTGACCGTCAGAACCGGATCAACGCTCAACATCACCAATAACCAGTTCAATATCAATTACGGCGCCGCGAGTGATCCCATCTCAACCATCGCCACCTACTTAACAGGCGGCTTTAACAACGGCACATGGAACGGCCTCGGCATCAACAGCTCCTCCGCCGCCGCCAACCCCGGCTATGCCCTCGGCTACGCCGACGGAGCCGATGGCGTCGTCGCCGGCCTCTCCTCCGGCACGATCGAAATCAAATACACGCTCATGGGCGACGCAAATCTCGACGGCATCGTCAGCGGTGACGACTTCACCATTCTCGCCGGCAACCTTGGCAAGTCCGGAATATCCGCCTGGGACAAAGGCAACTTCCTCTACAGCCCCACGGGTTCAATCACCGGCGACGACTTCACCGCTCTCGTAAACAACCTCGGCAAGCAGGCCAACATTTCTGCCGCAGCGCTGCCACCCAGCAACCCCACAACGCTGAACACGACAGCTCCCGCTTCCCCCGTTCTTCAAACAACCGGCAGCGATTTATCTTCTCCACATTTGCACACTCACCCCATCCCAGCCCCTAAGCCTCCCATCCGTAAACAAGATAAAAAGCATACATAAGTTGGGGCTGCCCCCAATCTCCTCACTCGGCGTCGCCGCAACTGACATGCTCAACTCAATTCCGCCAGATGCATAGCATTCCGATACGCCAACGCCATGATCGTGAGCACCGGATTAAATCCCCCATTGGTCACGTGAACCGATCCATCCATCACAAACAAATTGTCATGTCCATGCACGCGACCCCATTGATCGGTGACACTCATTCGTGGATCAATCCCCATCCGGCACGTCCCCGCCTGGTGCTGACCTCCGCTCAGCGCAACCCGCGGCGGCCAACTCCAAACCCTCTTCGCCCCCGAAGCCGCCAACCACTCCTCCGCCCGGTGCCGCAGGAAGTCGGCTGCCCGAACGCTCTCCGGATGAACCGTCCCGGAAAGTCGAACGACTGGAATCCCCCAGCGGTCGCGCACCGATGGATCGATCGTGACACGCGCGTCTGGGTTCGGAATCTCCTGAATGGGCCCCTGCACCTGAATCGTACGCTGATAATTCTCCCTCACATATTGCTTGGCAGCCAGCCCCCAGCGCGGCTGGCCGGGCGGCATCGCCCACTTCACAAAAAGGGCCGGGAGTTTGATGAACTCATTCGCTAGCAAACCGCCACCGATGATTCCCTGATTGTGATGATTGAACTGCGTCGTCGCGATTGAAACGCCGGGGCCGCGTCCGTCAAAAACGCTTTCCGGCATCACGCCAAACGCGCCGGAGTACATGTGTCCCTGCAAGTGCCGCCCCACCTGATCGAAGTCATTGCCAAGCCCCCGCGGCTGGTGGCTCGTCGCCGAATTAAGCAGCAGCCGCGCCGATTCGATCGCCCCGGCCGAACAAACCACCACGCCGGCCGTCACTGTCTGAAGTCGATCATTTACAAAAAATGAAACCCCAGAAGCACGGCCGCGCTGATCCGTCTGAATCCGTTGCACTATCGCGCCGGTCATCAGGGTGCAGTGTCCGGTCGCCAATGCCCGTGGAATCATCGTGTTCTGCGTGCCGTTCTTCCCATCCGTCGGGCAGGCAAATCCCACGCACATTCCGCATCGTCCGCACGCGGGCCGCCCGTTGTAAGGAACCGTGTTGATCAAAAACGGCGCCGGAAATGTATTCAATCCAAGAGCCGCGGCCCCGCGCTCCAGCACCACACGTTCCAAATTCGATTCCACCGGCGGAAGCGGATACGCCTTGTTCCGCGGCGATGCAAATTTGTCAGCCCCCGCCGCCCCCGCCACCCCGATCTCCCATTCCGCGCTCATAAAAGGGTTCCAAATCATCATAATTGATCGGCCAATCAGCCAGCGAACTCCCCGCCGGCACGCCATAGGTGCTGGCCATGCGAAAATCCTGAGCCATGAATCGCCACGCCATTCCGCCAAACACGCGCGTCCCCCCGCCCACGCATGCCGCGTTATTCTGATACCCGGGTTCATGCGGACGCAGCAGCGATGCTCTGCCGCTCGGCGTCACCGCCACTCGCGGATTGTCCGCCAGCGCCGGCCCCGCGTTGTGCCCGTAAATCGACAGCCGCTGATTGCGCAAATGATCCCGCCCCGAATCCGCCGACGGGCCATCCTCCCCGCGCTCCAGAAGCAGCACGCGCCGCCCCGCCTCCGCAAGCACCGCGGCAACGATTCCCCCCGCCGCCCCCGCGCCGATGACGATCACATCAAAATCGTTCACCACACGCCCCCCTCCGCGCGGTAGCCGATCATCTTCCACGACGCCGCGTCACGATTCCCGCCATTTCCCGGATCAGCATAAAACCCCTCCAGCACATGCTCGACCAGCATCTGAAAAAAACTTCGAGGCGAAACGATCCACGTACTCTTGACGCAATCCCCTTCCATCGCACGAAGCACCGCGTCCTGTTCCTCAAAGGCCAGCGCGGCAAACGCCCGGCCGTAGCATGCCTCCGCTTCGCCATCGATCGCGTCGAGACCCGCAAGATACGTCGCCTGCTCGCTCGACAATTCCCCATTCAGCAACCGAAGAATAAATTCCGCCGCCCCCGCATCGGCCGCGCCGCATGTCTCATCCGGCGGAACAATCCGATCAGCGACGGCACGCAGCGTGCTAAGTTGGCGCCCCGTCATCAAAAATGCACCCATGCCTGTCTCCGGCTGGAATCAAAACGATTTTGCCCGAAATCCGGCCGCTTTGCCTCGCAAGCCACCCCGGAAATTGAGCGGATGCTGGCCGTGTTTGCCCAATACGAGCTTGACATCTTGCGAGATCGCGTGAAAGCCGAAATCGCCGAAGCCGTCATCGCTTATTTGACCAGACCCGATATCCCCACGCCTCAAGAGTCAGCTCGCCATTTTGATCCGGCGATGAATCGTTGCCGAGAATGGTTTGCATTTGCGTTGCGGCGAAGGGAATGTGAATCTTCGCGGGCTGGCTATCGAGATTAAGCGCCACAATGACGCTATCGCCAATGGCCTGGCGCTTGAAGACAAGAACGGACTTTCCAGCGCCTGTTTCGATGAACTGCACGGGGGCGGAGTTGACGCCTTCCCAGAGGGCCAGGTTGTTTCGTTTCAGGTGGGCGAGCGTGGAATAGAGGTGGGCCGCCGGGTCTTCCCGCCAGATGATCGCGTCATGATCGAAAAGGTTGAGCTGATGTTCGGCGCCGGTTTCCTGCCCGTTATAGATCAGCGGCATGCCCGGCGCGGTGAACGTCAGCACCGTAAACGCGTCCGCGCCGGGGCCGAACACTTCCTGAGTCGTACCCTGAAAGGCGTTTTTATCGTGGTTGGTCGTGAAATTCAGACGGAACTTTCCGTGCGGCAGGAGCGCCGCGTCGGCCTTCAGGTAATTGATCAAGTCCGGGACGGTTTTTGTGCCCTTGACGATGTTTTCCATATTCGCTGACAAATCCCAGGCGTAAGCCGCGTCGAATGCATAACTCATCAATTCCGGTTTGGCTCCCTCGGCGAGCATGAACACGGGTTTGATCTTTCGCAGCGCATCCCGCGCCTGAGCCCAAAAGTCCAGCGGCACCATTTCGGCCGCGTCGCAGCGGAATCCGTCCACGCCAACGTCGCGTACCCAAAAGGCCATCGATTCAATCATCTCCTTCCGCAGGGCCGCGGACTGATAGTTCAGGGCGACAACGTCCTTCCAGGTCGCCATGGGATGAAGGAGTTGGCCATTGGAGTCATGCTTATACCAATCCGGATGCTCACTGACCCATTCGTGGTCAAGGGCGGTGTGATTCGCCACCCAGTCAATGATGACGTACATCCCCATTCGATGGGCTTGATCGACAAGCGTTTTAAACTCAGGCAGCGTGCCGAACTCAGGATTGAATTGCGTATAATTCTTGACGGCGTATGGACTGCCGAGTCTGCCGACATGGCCAACCGAGCCGATCGGATTGACGGGCATAAGCCACAGCGTGCCGACCCCCAATTCTTTAAGACGCGGCAGTTGCTTGCGCAAGCCTTCCACATTTCCTTCGGGCGAGAATTGCCGGAGATTCACTTCATAAAGGGTTTGGTCCGCAACCCACGCCGGCGCGTGTGGGTAGGCGTGCTCGGCCGAAGTATCTTGCGCGGCGAGTTCCGGCGCAGCTGCCAACCGCGTCGCCAAAAATGAAACGCAAGTTGCGATAATGATCGTGCTGAGCAGACTCCAGGGTTTGGGAGATGGCATAGACGCGCCGCAAAACCTCCGTCCGGCAGAGATGGGGGAAAAAAGCGGGTGAAGGGGGTCGAACCCTCGACATTCACGTTGGCAACGTGAGTCTCTCTGCGAATCAACCCGCGTCGAATCAAATGGTTAACGATTTACCTCCCGGCATCTTCAGCACTAATGCAGCAAACGAGCCAAAAATCCACCCTGACCTGCAAGTGATCATCGGCGCTTAGCATGCCTTCCACAACCGATCCGTCAAGCCCTCGTTGCCATTGTGCGATCTGTAGTCGCTCCAACGTCTAACGCCATATAGCCCTTACCCGCGAAGGCCAATATGCTAATTCCCCATAAGCTGACCGACATAATCAGGCTTAACTAACGCATGAACCATCAAAAGGCGCTTACCGCGAAAAAATAACCTCCGTGTCTATCGATCAGTGCACACCAATAATTGAGTTTGTTTGTTTCCGATTTCTGTATTGAATGCTCACAAGGAATCGAGGTGCAAAACGTTGCCTGCCATATCCCCCTGTCACCCTGCGTCCTTCATGCAATTCATTAGCGCTTGCGGATTTTTAATATCTGAGGTCCATCACCGTTTTCGCCCAAAGGTTCGTTTCGTGAAGGTTCGCATCACTTTAATTCATCTCGAAAGACTATTTCTGAAATGCGTTCTGCTCCAAATTTGCCTCAAAAATCTTTGGCGCAATCGAGATGTCTTCCCCAGGAACAAGCCCGCGACTCCAGTAGCTAGGATTTGAATTTGCGTTTGATTTCGCGTTGCCCCTTATGGAAACCGAAGCGATCGCCTCGCCGAATCGGGCGCACTGAAGCAAGAGGGATTGCAAATGCGTCCGGCGATCATGCACCTGACGGGCCTGTGACAAACGGGAGTTCTCATCTATCGATCCGGGCACAATCTAAACGCGATAGGGATACCACCTCAATGCGGCATGGCATTTTGGAATATCTCAGTGGCCGGCAACAACAGTGCCGTGCTTTTTTTGCCCGAATAACCATAATTCTAGCATGTCGAGCGGCATCGACGAAGCAATGCGCCTGGCTCTTCAGTTCCACCAAGCCGGCAGTCTTGTCGAAGCGGAAGAACTCTATCGTCAGATTCTCGCGCAAGAGCCTCAAAATTCCGATGCCTTGCACTTGCTGGGCGTTTTGGCCACCCAGACCGAGCGCTTCGATCTTGCAATCAATTTGATCTCGCAAGCAATCGCCGGCAACGAAGCCGCGCCTGCATATCACTTTAATCTTGGCGCCGTCTTGCAACGAACCGGACGATTGCCCGAAGCGATTAACGCATATCGTCGAACCGTTGAACTCACTCCGGATTTTGCTCCGGCGCTATCTAACCTCGCCGCAGCTCTTAAGGGAAATGGTCAGCTTACCGAGGCTATTGATATTTTTCGCCGAGTTGTGAAGTGCAATCCACGCTCGGCTGAAGCATTTAATAGTCTGGGGACCGCCTTGGCTGAGCACGGACAAAGCGATGAGGCGATTGTCGCACTTAATCAGGCCATCACACTCAATCCGGAGTACGCTGGGGCGCACTTCAATCTCGGTAGCGCCCTTAACTCTGCAGGGAAAAAAGATGATGCGATAATAGCATACCTCCATGCGATCCGGATAAGACCCGATGTTCCTTTAGCCCACTATCAATTGGGTCGTGCCTACCAGGAGCAGGGAAAGTTTGATCGAGCGGTTGCCGCCTATCAGGAGGCGGCGCGGCTAAAGCCGGACTACGCCGAGGCGTGGAGTAACTTGGGTACAGCTCAAAAGGACCTTGGGAAGCTGGGAGAAGCGGTTGCGGCTTACCGTGAATCCTTGCGATTCAGGCCGGACGATGCCCAGACCCACAATAATCTGGGCAATGTCCTGAAGGAACAAGGAAAGCTTGATCAGGCGATTTCCTCATATCGTGAGGCGCTTCGTCTGAGGCCAGACGTTGCTTTAGTCCATTACAATTTAGGCGTCGGGTTGATAGGTCAGGACAAGCCGACCCAGGCGATAGCTGCATACCGCGAGGCGATTCGGCTCAGTCCAGATTATGCCGATGCTCACAACAATTTAGGCGTCGCGTTGATGAGCGAAGGACGGTTGGAAGAATCGATAGCGGCGTTTAAAAATGCTGTTCAATTCAAATCCAACTTTGGCGACGCGCATTTGAGTATTGCTTGGGCCATGCTTTTGGGCGGCAATTTTGAAGATGGATGGCGCGAGTTTGAATCGCGATGGGAATCGAGCGTATATCGCGGAATTAAGCGTCGTTCTCCTGAGGAGCAATGGGATGGCCGTGACTTGAATGGGCAGCGGATTCTGCTGTATGCCGAGGGCGGGCTTGGCGATACGATCCAATTTATTCGCTATGCGCCGCTGATAGCCTGCGCGCGGCGGAAAAGTGATTTTCGAGTGCCCGGCACCGCTGGTTTCGCTTCTCAGGGGTTTGCCCGGCTTGGAGCAAATAATTCCGGCGGGAGAGCGCCTGCCGCAATTTGATTTGCTATGCCCGCTGATGAGCTTGCCCCTGAATTTCAAAACTACGATCCGGACAATCCCCGCATCCGTGCCTTATCTGCATCCCGATTCGCGACTCGTTGAAGAATGGTCCAGGAAACTGCCGCCGGACCCGGGCCGGCCGCGCATTGGCTTGGTTTGGGCGGGGAATCGACAAAACATGAATGACCGGAATCGTTCGATGCCCTTGCAGTGCTTCGCACCATTGGCGGCCGTGAAGAACGCGCGATATTACAGTCTTCAAGTCGGTCCCGCGGGCGAAGAGGCGCGCCACTCGCCGCCAGGTATGGATTTGATTGATTACACCGACGGTCTTCATGACTTCACGGACACTGCGGCGATGGTGGCCAATCTTGATCTGGTGATCGCCGTCGATACGAGCGTGGCCCACCTGGCTGGGCGCTGGCAAAGCCAATCTGGCTGCTCGTTCCGTATTTGCCGGATTGGCGCTGGATGTTGCATCGGGATGATTCGCTATGGTATCCGACGATGCGGCTGTTCAGGCAAAAGGCACGCGGGGATTGGACGGGGGTCATCAAGCGGCTCGTAGATTCATTGGTGGAATTCAGTCCTCACAATAAAACGCTCGATTAGAAATAATGCCGCCGGATTGAGGGCGTCGTCGTAAACGTACGTGGCTAGGGTCACGCCATTAACCGCGTAGCCGACCATCTTGTTGCGCACATCATACGTGTAGCTGGTGACGTGCCGCCATTTGCTTGAGTTGTCGGAGAGCCGTTGGTATCGTACGTCGAGGTGGTTGTTCCCGACAGGCTGGAAGTTTGGCTGACCGGTTGATCGTCGCCGTTGTAGCTGTAGTTGATCGTTTCATTTGCGCCGCCGCGACGGCTGTTTCGTAAGTCAATCGGCCTTCATTGTTGTAGAGCCACGTGATGATGGTGTCGGACACGAGGGTTCCGTTGGGTGCGTACTGTACGAGCTTGGATGAGCTTCGCAAGCCGTTGTCACGTCGCCCCCAAATCAGTCTACCGATGTGGACATTCAATGCTATATAGCCGCGTCCCCGTTTCACCCTCCGGCTCCATCGCCGACGCTTTTTGGTGAGGGCCGACGCTGACGGGATGGAACTATAGGGACGACTGAGAGACGAATCATTGGCAACTGTTCATTTTTCGAGCTTCACTAAGGCCCTTTTGGCCTCCTTACGAACCAATGGTTTAGGATGATTAGCCATAGCTTCAATGTAAGGCCGCGCCCTCTCAGATCTCAGTTTCGCGAGGGCCGTCAGCGCATGGCCGACGACTGTCTCATCATTTAAGAGCTGAATGGCTAGATCCACAGCTTGCGGGCTTTGCATGTTTCCCAACGCTACTGCAAGCATTTCACGCGCTTTGCCATGCCGTTTGTCCGCTACAAGTTCCGCAATTTCATGGAAGACGCTATCATCTGCAACGATTGATAACGCATTTCCGATCGCCCATTTCAGAGAATCAGAGTTGAGTCCCTTTGCACCTCTGAACTCAGTGATTAGAGGAAGCGTTGCCACCGGCCTAGCCCATGGCACAGAAAGCGCACGGACGATGGACTCTTTAAGAGCTTGGTTGGTGACGAGCAGTAACCACTTCACAAGAACCGGTACTGCTTTCTCATAACGTAAACCACTGCGTCGCAAATCGTCTATCGACGAGTAAACGAACCCGATCGCCGCGAGGTCAGAAACAATCGGTTCACTCTGGCGTGCAAATTCTAGCGCCAGCGTATCGCGCCTTTTTTCTCTTTCCGCGTTTTTCGCCATATACGTAGGATCTTGGCGAAGTTTGTTTACAATTTCCGAAGCAGAAGGGATCGAAATGTTGTCTTTCTTTTCATTCATGGTAGTGACCGTTGAACAGTAACGAAACCAGCATCAATTAACGCCTGGAGCGGCGCGGTAAAAGTAGTGCTCTGTCGCACGACTAGCACAAATGTGTAGCCTTTTTCCAAAGCATAGTACAGACTGTCTTGGATTTGGCTGGTAAAACTAAGCCTTGCAACATTTTTCACTTCACCAATAAGATTTGCCGCAGGCTCCAAAATGTCGGGAATTCGATACGTCGCCGTCCCAGTTATGGATGCTATGCGTTCTGTATTCTTAATAATGTTGGCAGCATTTTCCCCCGCGCGGCCAAGCTGGGAGGCCAGAGCAGTACCCGAAGTGGCGCCCTCCGCGGCGGCAACTTGCGAGTCAACCTCGCCCATCTCTTCAAGCGTCTGCAGCGATCCTGCGCCGCCTGTCCCCTCGTCCGCTGCAACAAACGCCTCAGCAGCTTGCCCGAGAAACGCACCCGCCGCTCCAAGAAATATGTTTTGAGCGATTGTTTGCCATGCCTGAGCATACGTCTGATATACGGAGATGGCGAGTGAGCCTATCGCCAATTGCTGATCCTCGCTGATATCCGCTTCCGTTATCCCATTCGTGAGGGCTACGTCTACAGCGGTGTATCCAGCTACGTCTTCCGCGACATCTTCGTCGGCTTCACTAAATGCCTCGTCTTCCAACTCGTTGTCGTCAAAACCACTCGGATCATTTCCGTTTACGGGATCAGCGTCGGCATAAAGGTATTTGTGGAGCGAAATCGGGTCTTGTGTGTTCCCGCTCGTCGGATCCATCTGGATAAACTCGAACCCAAACCGATCGCGCACGCCATCACCATTCATGTACAACCCGCTGACCGGGTCGTACACCGCATCGCCGCCAAACAGGAACACCGTCCCCGCGGAAGACGCCGTAAAATTCATCGCCGTGCCGAACGCGTTATAAGTAAGCAGCGCTGTCTCAGTGCCGCTGGAATTGGTCAGCATCCGCGTGCTGCCGTGGCCGTCAACCAATAGATAGGTCACAGTGCCGCCGGAATTGACCTGGCCCAGGACACGATCGCCGAGGATGTACGTCATGCTCGGCGTGCCCGTGGCCGAAGTCTTGGCCTCCAGTGGCTGGTCATATCCAGTGGGGTTGGCGGTGTCTGTCAGATACAGCGTCGGCACGCCGCCCGCCGTTTCCGCGACCCGGTTGCCAGCGTCGTCGTAAACGTACGTGGCCAGGGTCACGCCATTGACCGCGTAACCGACCATCTTGTTGCGCACATCATACGTGTAGGTGGTGACGTTGCTGCCGCTGGTCTGAGTTATCAAAGAGCCGTTGGCATCGTACGTCGAGGTCGTTGTTCCCGACAGGCTGGAGGTTTGGCTGATCAGTTGATCGTCGTCGTTGTAGCTGTAATTGATTGTCTCATTTGCGCCCCCGCCCGGGCCGGTGTGGACGCTGCTCATGCGGTTGCCGTCGAGGTCATAGGTATAGACATCGGTGTAACTTAGGCTGCCGTCAGTATTGGCGCTGACCTCCCGAGTCACGCGGCCCAACCCATCGAGTCGTGTTGAACCATTGTTGACCAGGCTTGTGCCGTCGGGTTCAAGCTCATTTTCGATCATTTGGCCGAGAGTGCCGTTGTCGTTGGGATACAAGGATTGGGTAAAGAGAGCCGTCGATCCCTGTCTTTCCGTGATTTCCGATAGCCTATTTAAACCATCGTAGTAGTAATTCGTGAGTTCACCGTCCGGCAATGTTTCGCTGACCTTATTGCCGACGTTGTCGTAGCTATAGGTCGTCACGAGCGGCGTAGCCAGCGTTTGGCCGTTGACTTCAGTCACTTCGACTTCCGTCATACGGCCTTGATTGTCATACATGTAATGCGTGTCGGTATTGCTCGTGTACGTCTCGATATGGTTCTGCGTGGCCGGATCGTAAACGTAATTTATAGTCCCTTCCGGCGTAACCGCCTGCGTCTGGTTGCCGAAGATGTCGTAACTATAAGTCGTCATCCCGGAGGCGTCATTCACCTGGTATTGCTGGCCGAGGGGCGTATAGCTGTATGTATCCGTCTGGCTGGGAAGACTCGAACCGCTGGGTGGAGCGTAAACAACCTGTTCGAGCATCCCTTCATGCACGTTCCCCGCCGGATAATACGTGTACGTCGAAACATTGCCGTCGAAGTCAGTGTGCGTGGACTCCTGGTTGAATTGGTTGTAGGTAAACGATTCCTTTTCCCCATCCGGCAGGGTATGGCTCACTTCATTACCAAACTGGTCATAGGCAAATTGAGTATCATCGGTGAAAGAAGCGGCGGTATGGCCCCCCTGCTGCCACGCTTGCAAAGCAAGCTGTTCGTCAGGTGAAATCTGAACGGTGTTGTCACCGGACGCATCATACTGATAACTCTGGTGCGGATTGACTGTGGTATTATACGTCGTGTCTGCCGGGTTGCCGTCTATCACGGCCGCCTCGTACACGTCCGTCAGTTCGCCCGCAGCATTGTACATGTTATAGGTCGAGACGATTGATTCGCCGATGCCTGACTTGCGCTGGCCAATCTGCACCGTTTCACTGACATCGCCGGTCGGGATGCTGGGCGGCGTGGGGGAGGTTTGCAGCGTGTCTCCCTCCAGGTCCTTGGTAACCGGCGTGTTGCCAATGCTGTACAGCGTCTCCGTAAATGAGCCGTCGGGATAAACCGTCTTGATGACGCGGCCCTGGGAATCCTTGTATGTATCGGTCTCGTTCCCATTGGCGTCAATGACCGCGTCATACAAACCGGGAATAGCAACGTTCGACCCGCTGCTGATCGATGTGCCCGCGGCAGTGTTTGTGCCGCTGGCCAACGGGTTGTACCCAAGATTCGTCAGGACCAAAGTCGTGCCGTTCGATATCGACGAAATGATGAAGCCGCCGGCACTGGAGATGCTGACATACTCGCCCACGGATAACTTGCTGGTGGAACCAACATTAACAGTAGCCGTGGCGCCAACAGCAGGCATCGTAAAGTTCGCCAACGTGGCGGTGGCGACGATGGCGCCATTGACTTGATCGTATTTGTTAATGGTGTACTGACTATAAGTGCTCCAAGGAGTTTGGCTCTGCAGAAATAGACTGCTGAGGTAAGTCGATGAAAGCGTTCCATCGGACTGATCGGCGGGAAGATTATTGTACCACGCGCTTGCGCCGCTGGCGATCGCGCCGCTTTGCAAGGGGCCGCTATATTGCACCTGGCCATCAGGATAATAGATCGTCCCGGTGGAAAGTCCGCTGGGACTGATCGTCTCCGCGACTTGTCCTTGAGCGTTGTAGTAAATCAACGTCTTTGAGACAAGATTGGCTGAGGTGACTTGGCTGGCGGGCACTGAACTGGACGCGACGTAGATTGATCCTTCGTTTCCGCCCGTAATCTCAATCGCGATATTCTGATACTGATCGGTTTCGATGACTTGCCCAAGTTGGTTATAGATCGTGTGGGTCACGACCGCGACGTTATTTGGGCTCGCGGGGTTTCCATTTGCGGGAACAAATGGATTGGTCGTGGTCCAGATCACGCGGTTTAGAGCATCGTAAACGCTGCGGATTTCAGTTCCATCAGGATTGACGGTGCGAATCAGATTGCCGTTCCCGTCGTACGTGTATATGGTTTCGCCGCCATACTGATCGATGGAATCGATCTTCTGCCCAATCGCGTTGTAGTCGTTGTGAACCGTGCGAACTGGAGCGCTGTAAACCGGATCGCGGGAGGTATCGACGATCACATTGCCGGAGGAGTCCGTCGTCGTAAACAAGGTCTGCGCCTGGCCGATGTTGCCATCATTGCCGGAGCCAACGGCATTTGGGTCGGTATACGTCGCCTCATAGCTGTCTGTGAGCTGGCCTAGGGAGTTGTACGCGTCCGTCGTCCCGACCCAGCCATACTCTGGATTGCCATTCGGGGCAGTCCACTCTTTGTACGTGTACGTCAGGACCGGCTCGCCCATGCCGTTATACGCGTAATAGGTCTCCTGGCCGGCGGCATTAATGGTGTATTTTTCCAGCCCATAAAGTGCTCCCGCCACGGCATTCACGCCATTAAGGCTTGGACCGTAGGCGTCTTGCAGGGTGTAATAATAATTTGTAGTCTGGTTTGCGATCTCGGCTAAATCATTATAGAGGTTTGTGACAACACCCGGCGGAATCGATGCGATAACTTTTTCTGTACCCATTAGCGACTCGCTGGGTACGTTCCCTTCACCACCATATAGATTCAGCGTGCCTTCAGCTAAAGAATTGGCGGGATTATTTGGATCCTGAACGCCATCACCGGTAAGGGTGTAAAGCAGATTTCCCGCGGTATCGTACCCTGTATAAGTATTAGATTGGACGAAGTTGTCATCTCCACTGCCCGACGCTGTATCCACTTTTTGGATCTCGACAGTCACAAGTTGCGGTTTCGGATTATCGAGTTTAATTGAGAAGTTGAATGGCGATGGAAGAGAAATACTGGAATCGATCGCCGTATAATCCTCGTACAACGTGGTCTGCAAATCACCTGCCGCATCCAGCCGGATGGATGTGCTGGAAACTTGCTGCCGCCCTGCGTCATCCGGGTCATTCGATGTATCAAATACCGTCTGGCTCACCCAGGAGCCAGGCGTGGGTTGCTCGGTAAATCTTAATCCGGTCAGATCCGTGCCGGCAATTTCAAACGGAGCGTAATTCTGCACGGACTGCAAAACGCTGATCCCGGAATTCCGGAGGGCGGACATCGCGGCGACGTCATCGGTCACGTATGAATAACTGTTCACCGTCACGATGTAATCCAGCACATTTCCTGAGCCGTCGGTGACCGTCTGTATTTTGCGAAGCAGATTACCCGTGACTTCGTTGTAAATATTTTCGGTTACATCGCCTAATGCGTCCGTCACCACTTCAGCAGCTTGGTTGTTCCCTAACGCAACGAACGATATAGGCGTGGTAATGCCATTGGCATTTGTTAAAGATTGAAGTTGGCCGATAGCACCATACTGGGCCTGCAAAATCGTTTGCCCTTGGGAGTTGCTGGCACCGGTCAGATAATCAGGCTGTGATGCATCCTGATACGAGTAAAACGTTTCATTGCCTTCGAGATTTTGCACACTGCTTAGCAATCCATTTGAATAGTTGTAAAGGATCGCGTTTTGGCCAGGAGATTGAATCGACGTAATCTCATGATTGCTGTTCAGGGCAATCGTTAGAACTGTTTTACCGTTGTCAGTGGCCGTAATCGTGCTCGTGCCATAGTTATATGTCGTAGTACTTCCATTAGAATTCATAACGGATTGGATTTGACCCGAATTGGCGTCGATGAGGTACGTGGTGCCGTCTTTGGTAGTCAATTGGTAATCCTCGACGGGCGAGTTGTAATCGATTAATCCGAACATATCGTGCGCGGGATTGAATCCAACGGTTTCATACTGATAGATCAGGCCGTCTGGCAGGGGAATGCCGGAAGGTTCAAAGGTTGCAACGAATTCGTTATCGGCGGCGTCGTATGTCATAACGTAATTCATTTGGCTATCAGAAAGAAAAGTAAGCGTGGCTCCCGATCCATCGACCGCAATGAAGCGCGGAATATACGCGATGCTCGTTTCGCTACCCGCAAAGTTTGCAGTTTCACTCACAACTTGGGGGTCGAATTCAAATACATGCTGTCCGTCATTCGGTACGGTAAGATAAACAAGATCGCCGGCTCGCAAGACCGGAGTGGTCTGGGTAGGATCGAGTGCATCCGCTTGAGCGGTAGTACTAAGCTGAGCGTCCAACATGCCTAGGGTCCAACCCGGCCCAAAGTAGCTTGTAAGATTAGTGTTCGCGGAATTAAAAACGCGTGTGATTTGAACATCACCCGCTGGCGTGGTGAATGTTCCATCGGTAACAGGCAAAACCAGGCTTCCTGTCTTTACCGCGGTTTCTATATTTACCGGCAAATTGTAAACAACATTGTCCTGCGTATTGGCGAAATTCGTCGTGAGCTTTAAAGTATATTGACCATTCGCATAAAAACTGGGGTTTAACATCGCAACCGGGATGGCGCCATCAGGCAATTGCCCTGCTGATGTGGTTCCGCTCGCGAGTTGCGTTGGCGACCCAGTCGAAGGAACCAGCCAAAGGGTCCATGGTACAGCCGTGCCATCCGGATTCGCAGCAATGATATTGAGTTGGGTATTAGAGCTAATTGTTGGCGTCAGGCCCGCATCCCAAGCGGGTGGAGAGACAATTTGAACAACAGGCCTCTCTAGTGCGACTTTGATGCTGGTGGAGTAGTTGGTTTGAGGTGACGCATAGGTTGTTGCAAGGCTCAGAGTATATATGCCGCTCGGAAAAAGAGCCGGATCCAGCGTTATGGCAAATGCGGGCGAATCAGGCAATTGCCCGATTGATGTGTTGCTGGATGCAAGCGCTGTGACAACGCCCGTTGATGAAATAAGCGAAAGCGCCCATGGCACTTGCGTGCCATTTGAATTTGCCGCCAAAACGTTCACTGACCCGGGAGAACCAAGCACCGATGGAATTACACTACCGTTGGATGTTGGTACGGTAATAGCCAAGGCAGGCTGCCCGCTGGGAGCCGCTGGCGGCGTAGGCGCAACCGCTACCGAAGGCAATGCATAGATTTCAACCTGGAGCGGGTTGATGTCGTTTTGATTGGTCGTCGCGGCCGGATATGCCGCCGCATCGTATTGAAAATTCAGCGCATAGCCATTTCCAACATACGCCATTGTGTAGGTATGGCCATTGGTATTAGGAAGCCCCCAATCTGGGACTGATGGTGTTGGCTGGCTCGCGCTGCCGATATCGTCGGCGATTGCTACACCATTGGTTACACCATTGAACGTCGTCCCCAATATTGTGGAATTCGCATCGTCATACCAGTAACCCGCATCGGCAGTAAAGCTTCCGTTTAAACTGATATCACCCGAAGCGACTATAAGATAAGTCTTTCCCAACTGAAGCACGGTACTTGATGTGACTTCGGATCCGCCCAAGGGCACTTGGACGATTTCTTGCAGCACATAATCTGTTGTTGAGTCAGGTAGGGTATGAACGGTAGCAACATTCGTCGCGGAGCCAGCCTGCGGACTACCTGCATCATTCGTAAAAAATGGAAGGACTTGATAAAAATATGTCGTATCGGGACTGGCTGTATCGTCTACGTAATTGTCCTGCGTGGGCCCAACAGTCGCTATAAGCGAGCTGGATGACTGAAGTGCAGCCAGTGTGGTAGCCCGATCTACCTCAAAGCCGTCTTGCCCAAATCCATTGTTCGACCATGTAAGTGTAACGCCGTCGCTAGTAGAGACGGCCGCGAAATTATCAGCACTGGGGAATGGATTTGTAAGGCTATTATATCGAACAACAACTGGAGTAGAGTTGGCCCAGTTGCTGGTTTCTGTACCCTCATCAGGAGGCAGTGCGCCGGTGAGAAGAATTCCTTGGCTCGTTACAAGCACTGCATTGGACAAGAGAGGCGCCTGCGGTACGGCTGTTGCGCCATTTAACTCTGACAGCGACAAACCAGGACTGGTACCAACCACCCCGTTGTTGCCAAAACTTGAATACGGCTTTCCGGAATCTGATGAATTGCCATCGTCTCCAATGATATCGACAAGTTCCCAGCCATTTGAAGTTTCAATTGAACCTATGATTTGGCCATTCGACTCAGTTTCAAGTGGCCCTGTACTGAGCCGATACTCAGGATCACCGGGGATAGCGTTTGGGTCTCCTTGTGCAGCATCCTCACTAATATCTTCCGCCGAATCGAAGACCGAAGTCGTGATGGTTCCATTTGAACCATAAGAGTTATTTAGAATTCCGTCGCTGCTCGTTCCTGGAAGCTGATACTCGGCTAATACAACATAGGCACCGCTACCCTTAGTGTTGGTCCCGTATAATACTCCTGCGACCAAAATATTATCACCCACAATTGCCATTGAACCAAGCACCGCTTGGCCCGCAGTGCCATTATTGAATGCGGTGCTGCTGGTGAACGTTTGACCGTTAGTCCCAAAGTTGAGATCTAGTGTCCCGTTAGAATTGTAGCGAACAAGCTCGAACCCAATATCACCATTCACGGAAGCACCGCGATCCGCATAACCACCGGCGATTATCTGTCCATTTGGTCGCAAAATGAGATCAGTAATTCCTGCCTGGATCACCTGCGTCCCATTAAGAGGAACACCCGAATTATTCGAGTCGAACGGTGGCGCAGATGCCTTTCCGGTCGCGTTTACCTGTTGCGCGACACCTGGAACTGATCCACTTGGATTGAATGTTGGGTCAAGCGCACCCTGAGGGGTCAGCCTGAGCAACATGAAATCTTGAATCGCATAGCTACCTCCCGCAGTTGGCGCAGTTTCAGCCATACCCCCCACATAAATTGACCCTACAGCAGCGCCTTGGCTGGCCTGGCTCGTCACCGCGACGGCCCAGGCCCCGCTTTCCGTCTGATAGCCGTCATCGAAGATCACGGCGTTTCCGCTGTTGAAATCCGGATCAGGTGTACCAGGAAGTAGCATTTTCCCCAGATTCGGCCCTACTGTTGTATCGATCCGGTCTGTACCGACATATTCAACTACACCCAAGTATGCCCCAGATAAATTATCGAATTCCCCCACAGCTATGATGTCCTGGTTAGTGGGATTAATTGCCAAAGCGAATATATGTGAATCGCCATATAATTCGAATGGCACAGTTACGATCCCGTTTTGCTCCGGACCATACGATACGTCGCCGATTGCCCCCGTGTTATCTGGACCAAAAGAAGTGTCTAAACTCAAATCGGGATTCAAACGAGCGATATATGCATAAGGGCCACCGTCGTCTGGTTGTGTAGCCGAGTCGCCTGCGACCACTATCTGGCCATTCGACTGTTGTATTATGGCGTCGGGCCGGTTGAGGGTTGCCTGTTCTTGGGGAATTATCCCCCAGCTGAAATTATTCGAACTGGGATCTGACAGAACAGAAAACGCAAACGTCGCGGTCACCGTGCTCAGAGCCCCATCGGTCGCCGTAAGCTTAACTTCATAATTACCGACGCCCAGAGTTCCCGGCGCGACATACGTTGGCAACGGAGGATTCGAAGTGTTCGAATATTGATTTTGCGATCCATCCGCGTTGAGTAATTGCCATTGATACCCAATTTGATCATTGACGCCCGGTGCCTGAGTGACCGTGCTTCCAAACACCATCGAATGCCCCACGAAGCCCGTAGCCGACCCCGCGATTGTCACTGTTGGCGTCACATACGAAACCGTCAGGTTTTCGGTCACGGTCTGCATTCCGCCGGAGTTGACGATTGCCTGAACCACACATTGTCCCGGCGTCTCAGGCGTGAAGCTAAATTGCGTACCGGAACCACTGGCAATCTGCGTCCCGTTCAAAACAGCTGTCCACGAAGTGGCGCTCGCTCCATTGTTCAAGGCATAGTTCACTACCGTTCCCTCGCTCGCCACGTTTGGACCGCTGATTTGCAGGGACGGAGCTGCTGTAACAGTAAATGGCTGCGGACCCACGGTGGTCGAAAGTGATAGTGTCACATCATTAACGGTCAAACTTGCCGTCCAGTTTCCCGCATCAGGAGGCGAATATGACAGTGTTGGGCTTGCGGTATTGAAGATTTGAGGCGAGCCGGGATTGCTGGGATCAACCAGCGACCACTGATAATGCAGTATGTCGCCATTCTGCGCCGATGGAGTTGCCGTCGCTGAAAAAGTCATCAGCGTGCCGGCAGCTGCTGACGATGGATTAATGCTAATGGCCGACACCAACGGCGCAATCCAGGCCAATGCAGTATTTGATGACGAGGGGCTTTGTGCACCATTCAAAGCCAGAATCCGGTAGTCGTACACATCCGAAGCGGAAATTGTGGCATCCGAGAAGGATGTTTGATCCCAACTGTTCGTGGCAATCGTCGTCCACGTGGCCGCAGGCTGGGACAAATCTTCTCTCTGGATAGCATATCCGGTTTCATTGTTGGAATTGTTGTCCCAAACGAGATTGATCGATGCCGTTCCGTTTGCATCAACGGGGTAAGCGACCAGATTTTGAGGTGCGCTGGGCGCGTTCACCAAACCAACGCCAACGAAATTGGAATAGCTGGAGTATTCGGTAACGAAATTAACGCTGTTTTGGAGGACGATGAAAGCCTGGGTGACGGTGGATGGGATTGCGACCGTTGCTGAATTCGCCGTATCCGAAATACCACCGAGCACCAGCGTATCCGTATTTGCTGACGTGACCCCATAGATATCGTAAAAGGAAGAAGAGGTGCCTTGCCCGCTCCAGGTAAACGTGGTTCCGCTTGGACCGGCTGAGCCCACAGCGAAATTGGTTGGTGTCGCCGGCAATCCGTTACCAGGGCGTGGGGAGTGGGTCGAACCGGGAAGCCCGGGAAGGGTGATTTGCATCGGCACCGATACCCACGGCGATTCGGCCGAGCCGATAAAAATCTGAACATCTACTTGCTGATTGTCGCCAATCAAGGGAAGCACAACAGAGCCAGTGCCTGGCTGAGGATTCGATACAAAGACCGCGCTTTCCGCGTTCAGGCCAAGCGGATCAACCAAGGGATCTGGCACGACCATTACTCTGGCATCTGCCGTCGGATTGGCATACCAATTGGCCTGAATTGTTCCATTTTGGCGGTAACTAATGTTGGCGCTTGCAAACTCGCGTTCACATCGTTCGTTTTTGCAAATCCTGTGGCGTATTGAACATTCCCACTGGAATCTACGCTTTTGATCCTAAAGCTGTAATGGGAGTTTGTTTGCAGGCCAGTTACATCGTATTCACCCGAACCACTGGAATTTGCCGTGAAGGCGCCGACTGTCTGATAATTGAGCTCGCCCGGGCCAAACTCCTCCAACTCAACATGCTGCCCAATGGTGTACGTGTAGTCGAGTTTGATCTCGCTGGTAGGATTGGAATTCTGATCCACCCAAGCAGTTAGCGATAGGCCGCTCAAAAGCACGCGCCGTTCTAACGGCTCGATGGTGGCCCAAGCTGTACTTTCCATGCAGCACAATTTCCGACGCGTTGTTCGTCGCCTGTCCAATGCAGACGCACGAACGAATCGCAAGGAATTGCGCAGTGCTTTCCGCAAGACCATATGCTCCCCTTTCGCAATAAGTTTTTACAAAAAAGACGTGAACTCTGAATGAGCGTCGTAGTTACTTTTGAATAGCGCAGGAAATCTATCTTTGTGTAGTCATTCCGTCAAGATAATTATTTAACAAAAATATGAGGGAAGACAACTGGCTATTCCCTATCGATTTACCCAATTCCGCAGATGCACACGCATCATTTGCTTCTCAATCCATTTCCAGAAGAACGATTGATCTCAAGCGTCTCATGGCTGTGCAGCAATTCGATATCCGATTTTGCGTATCTCCGCTGAGCATTTGACGCAGGAAATGCCAACGCCGCCTTCATTTTATGTGGAGGTTGCTGACGCCGAGCTTCGTCGCAAAGAGCTGATTTGGATTTGTGATGGTGGCGCTCACACATCGACATCGAAGACATTCCCTCAGTGCCGAAATCTGCTGTATTTACTCTTGCATGCACCCACCCGGATAATGGCCTTCCTGCCCAAGCGAAGGCTCTTCGAGGACGGCCTTATTCCGTTCCGACTAATCTCCTTTTGCCCCGAACCGGCTCGATCCAAATTCCTAGTTCCCTCTTAGTGGCTGATCTGCGTAACGCTGTGACGCTGATGACGCTGATTTCACATAATTATTTACGTACTTTCTCCCCTTTGCGCCGAGTTAGTCCAATTCAATTTGAACAGATGAAATTCTACCCTCATATCATCCTAATTTACAATATCTTACGGACTCTGCTTGAGCGGCGAACGCCCGAGGTATGAAACGGCGGCCGGAGTGAAACTGGTTCACCCCACCGGCCCAACGTTGTTCTCAACTCGGAGATCATCATCGTGCTTAGCGAAAACCCTCCTCTGGTCGCATTTCGAATGAATCACAATCGCAAAAAACTCAGCGAAAAGCCTATTGGATGGCTGCTCGATCTTCTCGAGTCATTTGACATATATAGCGAGTTCGGAAATCCATTAAATATTGTGGCAAAGGTTCCGAAAAACGATGGTGGGTTTGAATATTTGCCTCTCGGTAGCGAACAATTCTGCGGACGCATTCTTTTGATGACCTATATGGAACATGGCGAGCCCCCGTCGCTTGCCGACGTAAAGCTCGCGTGTAAGTTGACCGCTGCCCGTGCACAATTAGAAAAACATCCAAAATATTTTTTCATCCGCATCGGGTCATCAGGATATTCACTCTATCTCGACTTGGCGGACGACAGCGGGAAGGCCGTGGAGATAGACGCCAACGGTTGGCGAATTGTCGATAACGCGCCAGTGGTTTTCTTGCAAACGCCGGGAATGCTACCACTCCCGAAACCCACACCAGGATCAGGCAACATCAACCTACTCAAAAAGTTCGTGAGAGTGTCCAACAATCAGTGGCCTTTGATCCCAGCATGGTTAGTTAATATTTTCAGGATTCGCGGCCCTCATGTGATTCTGGCAAATGTGTCGTTTCATGGCACTGGAAAGACCCTGGGATCCCGATGCATGCGTCATGCTGTCGACCCAAATCGCGTTCCATTGCGGTCAGAGGCGAGGTCTGAGAGAGATTTGGTAATCACCGCATCGAAATCGCTCATTGCGGCGTTTGATAACATTTCCCATTTGACTGACCCGATGTCCGAAGCGTTGTGCCGGCTGACAACCACGGGTGGCTTCAGCACGCGAAAACTCTACTACGATCACGACGGCAACCTAATTGATTTGGCCGATACGACGCAGGATCGCTTCGATGTACCTGATTTTGTTGCCAGGCTTCTCGCGTCACCCCGAAGCCTCCGCACGACCCTAAGACGCGTGCTTCACAGCTGGGCTCGACTCCGTGGTGAGGTGGATATTCTTGATTTGATGATGGTAATTGCGTGACGAACTGTCGCGCCAACGGCGTTCCAATTCCTGATATCACACATACGCGAACTGCGTGGCCAATTGTTAGACAGCGCGCCGACAGCGAGTTCCCGAGACTGGCAAAAGATATGGACTATGCACACCCAGACACTTGGAGACTCCCAAAAGGAATTGTCTGCAGCAATTGTCGCATTGCTCTGCCCAAAATTTCGTCCCGTCGTTAATTTTGCATGGCATGCTGTTAGGCAAGGTCCTCAACAGCTCTGTATCGATGACTCGGGCGACTATTGGCAACGTGTGTTTACCGAAACCGTAGCTGATGATCAAACGGATCAAGAGGTTGCTAAAGCGATATACCGTTGGAAATCGAGTGGTGAAATGTCAGACTTAGCCAGCGCTTTCCTAAAGCGGAAGGGTTTCGCGGATAAATTCGTGCGATTTGTGCAGGCATCGACGGATAGTTCCCATAAGCTACATCTTTTGCCCGAAAACATTTGCGACCTCGGAATCACGTTGTGCGCGAATGTCGAGGACGAGCTTCGGCTGAATGCCGTGGATGGCAACATGATCATCCGGGCAGTGCCTGTGTGGCGACTTCTCGCCGAACAGAACTGTGCATCATTTAGAGACATCGCGGATAGTATTCTCAACATTTGCGCCCGAATATTACCCACGGCGTCTCAAGCACAACAAGGATTGATTTCCGATATCCAGAACGAGATTAGGAAACGAAGATTTCCAAAAACAAAAGTGTGAGTGTTTCCTGCAGCGAACTCGACCCCAACTCGTAGCCGGAAGTCGAAAGTCACTGGCAGATGCAGCGGACGAAAGCGAAAATATTATTCGCTAAAAGATGACGGCAAAATAATCATGACCAGACACCGCGAGCAGTGGTCCCTTGTTCATTCCATCTATAGGTGGTGCAGAGAGAGTCGGCATTTTAAGGGTTGATTTTGGATTGACCCCCCGGCACTAAGCTATCGTGACACACCATTGCCGCCGGTGTCTTTCGAAGTGCGTCCAAACCTTCCCGGCTGCAGCGCGTCGACCCGAACGCATGGCTTCCAGACGCTATCGACTTTGAGTCCGACGTCATCATTGAGGAGACCATTCCAATGGCACGGCAGGGCCGGGTGCTTAGCATGCTCTGGTTGCCCAGATTTCTCTCGGTGACCGACTTCCGGAAGAGTCATCTTTCTATCCGGGGTGATTCCCCCAATACCTACTCTTCGTTAGAACGCACGCCTTACCTGAGGGTAGCCATTGATCGATTCCTTGGGGGTCTCCAGATCAGCGGCTACACGCGCAACGAATACGTCGGCAACATTAAGGCATTCACAAAATGGGCCGTCGAGTCGAAAAGGCTCAGAGAAGATCCCCTGTTGTCTTTGAAAAAATCACTCCGAAATAAGATCAAGCCTGTTCATCCTAGGCGTGCCCTCAGCGAAACCGAGATCTCGAAATTGATAGATGCGGCAGTACGACGCCCGCTGCTTGAAGTGGCGACCATACGCACGGGAAAGAACCGAGGTCGACGGGTTGCTTTGGTGAATTCTCGGGTGCTTGCCAAGATGCAAAGAATCGGGCGGACCCGGTGCCTCTGCTACATGATCGCAGTGTGGACGGGGCTCAGACGTGGAGAAATCAAAGCCTTAACGTGGGGCGACATTGATCTCAATCTCAATGCTCCAGTTATTCGGCTCAGGGCGGAAACGACCAAAGCCAAACGAGGAGACGTGCTGGTGATCCATCCCCAGTTGCGAGCGGAGTTCGAAACGGCAAAAAGGGATTGTCTTCATCCTGCCCAATACGTCGTGCATTCGGTTCCCGATATGAAAACCTTTCGTGCCGACCTTAAATTAGCAGGCATAGACGAAGGCAACAAAGAAATCGGCTTTGTTGATTTTCACAGCCTGCGAAAGACGTTGAGCACGCGCATGGCATATGCAGGAATGAGCCAGCGCTCCCGGCAGTCGCATATGCGACATACTGACCCCCGTCTGACCGAAGGCACCTATATCGACGAGCGACTTCTTCCGATCGCTGCTGAGCTCGCGGAAATACCATACATCTCGGTCGCAGATCTAAACGATTCCACTAACGGAAATACGAATGATGTCCATGCGGTAACAGTTCCAGGTGCAGTACCAGGTGCAGTGATTGCAGCAGATTTGCACCGAACAACTGCCACATTGACACTTGATCTGGCATCGGGTGGCACGAGTCCGCAAGAGGAGATGGTGGAGTTGATTGTCAGGGGACCGCTTTCACAAATCCTGCAGATACAAAGAATTGGGCAAGCTCTGACACTCAATGACAAGGCGGGGAAGCGTGAGTCTTGAGTTCCTTCAGAAAAGCGGGTGAAGGGGGTCGAACCCTCGACATTCACGTTGGCAACGTGACGCTCTACCACTGAGCTACACCCGCGAAACAGCCAAAAGTCTATAGGTCGCCCTATTTCTTTTCAAGTTGTCCCTTTTCAAGCCAACCATTCCCGCCATATCGGCTTCACAGCCCCACCGTATTAAATCCCCCGTCCACATAAATATTCTCACCCGTCACCCCGCTCGACAAATCGCTCAAAAGATACGTCGCCGTCTTCCCCACTTCATCCGCCTCGATATTCCGCTGGATCGGCGATTTCTTCTCCACATGCGCAAACATCTCATCAATCCCCCCCACCGCCATCGCCGAAAGCGTCCGCACCGGCCCGGCCGAGATCGTGTTCACCCGAATTTTCTTCGGCCCCAGATCAAACGCCAGATACCGCGCCGTCGCCTCCAGCGCCGCCTTCGCCACGCCCATGACGTTATATCCGGGAATCACTTTTTCCCCGCCAAGATACGTCAGCGCAATAATCGATCCACCCTCAGGCATCAGTGGCACCGCAGCCCGCGCCAGCGCGATCAAACTATACGCGCTGATATCAACCGCCTGCGCAAAAACATTCCTCGGCGTAGAAGTAAAATTCCCATATTCCTTCTTCAAATAAGTCCGATCCGCAAACGCCAGCGAATGCACCAGAAAATCAATTTTTCCAAACCGATCCTTCGCAGCCGCGAAAAATCGTTCAATCTGATCGTCATGCGCAACATCGATCGGCTGAAGCCATTCATCCGGGAACCCCAGCTCGGTCATCGCCCGCCGCACCCGCCGCTCTGATTTCTCAGCATTGTCCATCGGCAAAAACCCAAACCCGCAAGTCGCCCCTTCTTTCACCGCGTTGTGGGCAATATGAGCCGCAATGCTGCGGTCGTTCGCGACATTCAGAATCAATCCTTTTTTTCCGGCCAGAAGATTCATGAGTTTCTCCAAATAAGACCCTCAGCTTATTGGCCGGAGAGTCCCGGTCAACTCTACACGATTCATTGATGCGCCGATGTATTGTCGAATACCCGATCATCGCGAATATACACGCCATGACACAGGCAAGATCAGCTCCCCCCGTCCGCAAAGCAGTCGTACCCGCGGCAGGACTCGGAACACGCCATTTCCCCGCATCCCACGCTGTCAAAAAAGAGTTGTTTCCCATCGTCGGCCCGGACGGCATCGCAAGGGCGTTGATCCACTATCACGTCCTCGAACTAGCCGCCGCCGGCATCGAGCAAATCTGCATCATCGTCCAGCCAAACGACGACAAACCGATCCGAGCCTATTTCGATGGCCCTGATCCAGCCTACTTAAAACGTCTCGAGAAATACCCAACCCTAGCCGCCGAAGCCAAACAAATGCCCGAACTCGGCAAGCGCATCACTTTCGCAATCCAGCACGAACAGGAAGGCTACGGCCATGCCGTCTATCAAACCAAAAAATTCGCCGGCGATGAAATGGTCCTCCTCTGCCTCGGTGATCACCTCTTCCGCGGCAATCCAGTTTCTCCCTACCGAAAACTAGCAGATATGGCGGCAATCTGCGGCGGCAAGAGCGTCTCAGCCGTAAATCAAATTGGCCCCGATGATCTGAAAGGCTTCGGCACAATCGCCGGAAAAAGACGCTCACAAAATCCGCAACTGATCGACGTCTCCCTCATCATCGAAAAGCCAAGCATCTCGATCGCCCGCGAAAAACTCCGTGTGGACGGCCTAAAAGAAAACACTTTCCTCGCCTGGTTCGGCATGCATCTCCTTGCCCCATCCATTTACCAGATCCTCGAAGAGATGATCGCTAGCAACATCCGCGACAACGGCGAATTCCAATTAACCCGCGCCCAGGAAATCCAACGCCAGCGCGAAGGATACCTGGCCCTGGAATTAGACGACGACCGCCGCTTCGATTTCGGCACGCCAGATGATTTCGTGCGCAGCCTTCACGAGTTTCGCGCGAATCCATAGTTCAGTCGCTTACCGGACTCCGAATCTCTTCATCACTTTTCCGTCAAGCGAGATTCAATTTGCGTCTCGCGGCAACCGCTTGCTGCAATTCGGCGCGAGAAATCTATGACCTCCGCCATCGCTGCCTCTCATCACAGCTTCAAATCATTGTCTCCCCACTAAGCATCAAAGATGGGAAACGCACAGGAAAGCAATTAAAAACGGTTGCCCGCATCCCGGAACCATAGTCTGCATTACCGCGATAAATCCGAATAAATC
Source organism: uncultured Phycisphaerales bacterium (assembly GCA_963773725.1). Lineage (GTDB taxonomy): Bacteria > Planctomycetota > Phycisphaerae > Tepidisphaerales > Tepidisphaeraceae > PALSA-1353. The sequence goes on along the minus strand of CAVZCA010000002.1, from coordinate 195,475 downwards.
CCCGATCTCATCGTTATCACCCCAGCAATTTCTGATTAGCAACGCCATCCGGTTTCTGAAATAGAACAATGAATATAAAATAAATCACAGCAAGCACTTATATAGCTATCACTAAAAATCCTATTCCCCTCCCGAATCCAGAATTAATAATACTGCCATTTTTTGGTTGACTTTCCGTCAGGACAGATTAAATTTGCGACGTAACAGCAAGCGTTTGCTGTCAAACGGCGAAAGGTATTCAAACCAGCGTCGTTGCTTCCACATATCAGGGGCCCAAAACCCCCGCCAATCGGCAAAACCGAGGAGGTCGAGAATGTCCCGAAACTTGTTCGAATCAGGTAGTCGGTTTGTTAAGTATTCCCGCAGGGGAGTGCTGGGTGTCATGGCTCTTGCTGGTCTCTGCATGATGCGGCCCGCTACCGCCTCTGCTCAGCTCATCGAATCCTTCGAAGGAACCCTCGATGGCTGGACCTTCAACGCCAGTAACCAGAATTTCACCTCCACGTACAGCACCACAACCGGTGTCACGAATGGAACTCAGAGCCTGGAAATTGATTCAGGTACCTCTGATCGCACACACACTCTTTCCGGTTTCGGTTACGGCGATCTGATGACCTCACCACGCACTGCCGGTCTGGCCGCTCTAATGGCCGGCTCTACGCTATTACGATTGATTTCTTTGCGCCAAGCGGCGCGTTGGGTTATGGCCCGCAAATTGACCTTGACGTTGATGACGGCAGCGGAGTCGTGGGCGGTACCGGATTTCAGTCACTTGACAGTTATAGCTATCCGACCCCGGCCAACGGCGTCGAAGTGACAATGTCGTTCCCAATTACTCCCGCCCAGCAAGCTGAATTGGCGGTCGATGCTGCTTCAACTGGCGTGAACCTGCAGCTTCAGATCGGATCGGCGCGCCCACAGCTGCCCAGATTCCCGTCCTGTACATCGATAACGTCCAGGCGGTCGCGGTTCCCGAACCCGCTACCCTCAGCCTCCTCGGCTTAGGCGCACAGCGCCTTGCTGATGCGTCGTCGTAAAGCCATGTAAATGCCCCTCCGAGTTTTCTCGGTGTGGCTGATGCTCTTGATGATTGGCGGGCGAGTCGCATAATGACTCGCCCGCTTTCTTTTTAGGCGGCAAAGAGGCATTGCCAATGAAGTTCAGTCACGGTGTATGGAAATGGGCCGAAGGAATTACCCCGCTTTGCGTGCGCAGAGTCACCGAATATCGGGTGGATCGTGACTCCCTCTGGGTAGCCGCCGTCGATCGCGATGGCCCCGATCCCTCCGACAAGTTCGAGGGGCTCGTTCTGCAATTGCACATCACCTCTCCCATGCCCGATGTGATCCGGGTTCGGATTGTTCATCATGCGCCCGATGAACGTCGGGCGGTGAAGGCCGAGCTCGACTATTCGCTCGCCGCCTCGCATGTCCGCATTGATGATCTAAAAGACGAACTGGTCTTCACCAGCGGAAAACTCTCCCTGCGCATCGATAAGAATAAGTGGTCCATCAAATTCGAGGACGGCGGCATCCCCATCACCAGCGGCGAAGCCAGCACCCTCGGCCAGATGGTCAGCCCCACTCGCGGCCAATGGCTCATGCAGCGCCTGCAGCTCGGCGTCGGCGAATGCCTCTACGGCCTCGGCGAACGCTTCGGCCCCCTGGTCAAAAACGGACAGAGCATCTCCGTCTGGAACGAAGACGGCGGAACCGGCAGCGAACTTGCCTACAAAAATATCCCCTTCGTCATCTCCAATCGCGGATACGGCATACTTGTCAATTCCACCGGCCGCGTCGATTTCGAAATCGGCACCGAACGCGTCTCCCAGCTACAGTTCAGCGTCCCTGGCGAAGAACTCGATTACTACGTCTTCCGCGGCCCAACTCCCAAGGAAGTTCTCGAAAAATACACGCGCCTCAGCGGCCGCCCCGCCCTGCCGCCCGCCTGGTCCTTTGGCCTCTGGCTCAGCACCTCCTTCACCACCAAGTACGACGAAGCGACCGTCAACGAATTCGTCGACGGCATGGCCGAGCGCAAAATCCCGCTCAGCGTTTTCCATTTCGACTGCTTCTGGATGAAAGAACGCCACTGGTGCAATTTCAAATGGGACGAAAACGCTTTCCCCGATCCCCGAGGGAATGCTCAAGCGCTTAAAGCCCGCGGTCTTAAAATCTGCCTCTGGATCAACCCCTACATCTCGCAGCTGTCCGAACTGTTCGATGAAGGAACGCAAAGCCGGCTATTTCCTGAAACGCCCGATGGCAACGTCTTCCAGCGCGACGCATGGCAACCCGGCATGGCCCTCGTCGATTTCACCAACCCCAAAGCCGTCGATTGGTATTGCGGCAAGCTGCAAAAACTCCTGGACATGGGCGTCGACTGCTTCAAGACAGATTTCGGCGAATTCATTCCCGAAGACGTCGTCTATCACGACGGTGCCGACCCGCGCCTGATGCACAACCACTATTCCTATCTCTACAACAAAGCCGTCTTCGATCTGCTCGAAAAACATCACGGCAAAGGAAACGCCGTCGTCTTCGCGCGATCCGGCGCCATCGGCAGCCAGAAATTCCCCGTCCATTGGGGCGGCGACAACGAAGGCACTTTCGAATCCATGGCCGAAACCCTCCGCGGCGGCCTGAGCTTCTGCCTCTCCGGCCCCGCCTTTTGGAGCCACGACATCGCCGGATTCTCCGGCACGGCCCACCCCGCCCTCTACAAACGATGGGCCGCCTTCGGACTGCTCAGCACCCACAGCCGCCTTCACGGCTCGTCCAGCTATCGCGTCCCCTGGCTCTTCGACGAAGAATCCGTCGACGTCGTCCGCCATTTCTCAGAACTGAAAAATCGCCTCTTCCCCTACCTCTTCGCCGCCGCCAATGATGCCAAAGAGCACGGCTGGCCCGTCATGCGCGCCATGTTCGTCGAATTCACCGATGACCCCGCAGTTGCCTATCTGGACAAGCAATATATGCTCGGCTCCTCCCTGCTCATCGCCCCCATCTTCCGCATGGATAACGTCGCCGAGTATTACCTCCCCAAAGGGAAGTGGACCAATTTCCTTACCGGCCGCCTCATCACCGGGGGAAAATGGATCACCGAAAAAGTGGACTTCCTCCACATCCCGCTATTGGTGCGCGAAAACAGCATCATCCCCGTCAGCAGCGATGAAAAGAAACCCGCCTGGAATCTCAAAGACGAACTAACGCTTCACCTGTTCCAGATTACCGATGGCTCAGAAGTATCGCTGCGCGTAGCAACCTCGGAAGGTACAGGTACGACCCGCTTCACCTGCAAGCGTAGCGGACAAAAAATCATCCTCACCAGCGACGGCCACGCCAAAAACGTCCTCCTCATGCTCCGATCCGTGCAGGCAGCATCGGATCTGACCAACGGCAAAATCGTCCGCGATCTCCCAGAAGGAGTCCTGCTGGCGTGGATCGATACGGCTGAGCCGATCACCTTCACCATCAGCATGGCCGAGACGCTACCTATCGCCGACCGCCCCGCGGCAACGGCTCCCGTTTTGAAATAGCTGCTGATGGGTGACTACGAAGTGTCTATGACGAAACTTGGGCCGTTTGCACCGGCAACTTGGCCGCTTCCCACCCCGCGATCCCGCCGGCGATTTCGCTGACTTGCGGAAATCTAAGAATCTGCAGCAAGCTGGCTGCGATGGATGATCGATAGCCGCCGGCACAATAGACGAGCAGCGGCCGATTTCTCGGGAGTTGCTCCGTCTGTTCCTTCAGATGGTTGAGCGGGATGCCAATGCTGCCGGCGATGTATTTCTGCTCGCGCTCGCGCGGGTTCCGAACATCGATCGCAAGCGGAGACTCCGGCGAAGCCAATAACTCGGCGACGAACGATGCGCTGAGCCGCTCTGTGGTGACGGTGAGATCCGGATGCGATTTCAGGCTATGCAATCCATCCTTCAAATATCCCGCCACATGATCGAACCCAATCCGCGCCAGACGAACCGCCGATTCATTTTCGTGGCCTGACGCCGCGATGATGACAATCGGATGTTTTCGATCCAGCACCGTTCCCGCCCACGTTGCGAATTGCCCGACAAGGCCGATGTTGATGCTCCCCAACAGATGTGCCGAAGCAAATTCCGCCGGCTCTCGCGTATCGAGAATCTGCGCCTTGCCCCCGCAATTCCAGCACCTGCTCCAGCGTCAACGGATTCATCTCCCGCGCCAAAGCCTGGTCCAGCGTAGGGTGCTCCTGGCTGTTCAGCACCGCGTCATAATTGAAATACGCAGGCGCTTCCGGCTGATCAGCTGTCACCAACTGAATAAATGCCTCCTTGCTCATCGGCTGCAATGCATAGTTCGATCGGCGCTGCTCCCCCAACGTAGAGACGGTTTCTTTGCTAATTTTCTTCCCACAAAGCGATCCCGCGCCATGAGCCGGGTACACCAAGCACTCGTCCGGCAGCGCCAGCAGTTTCGTATGCAGCGAATCAAACAACATGCCGCCAAGCTGGTCGGCCGACCACCCAAGCGCCGCGCGCAAATCGGGCCGCCCCACGTCGCCGATAAACAAAGTATCACCCGTAAGCACAGCCTGCAGCCGCGAATCGCCGTCGCTGAGGTCATAAACCAGGATAGAAATCGACTCGCGCGTATGCCCCGGCGTCTCCAGCACCTTCAGCCGGACACGCCCGAATTCAAGAACCTCCCCATCCCGAAAAGCAGTAAAACCGTACGACGCCTTCGCCGCGGCCCCAAGGCAGATGGTCGCGCCGATTCGATCGCGCAACTCCAAATGCCCCGCGACGAAATCCGCATGCAGATGCGTCAAATAAACATGCGTGATCTTGAGGGAATGCTCCGATGCAAACGCAACGTACTGGTCCGTGTCCCGTTGCGGGTCAACAACAACAGCCGTGCCCGTCTCCTCATCTCCAATCACGTAGGAGGCGTGCGCCAGGCATGGGAGATAGAACTGCTTCAGGATTACGGTACACCAACCTCGCTCACCGACTGCTGTTTCGGCTGAGGAATAATCCGCAGATAAGGCCGTGGAGCCTTCCAGCCGCCGGGATATTTCTTCTTCGCCTCTTCATCCGATACCGCCGGCAGGATGATCACATCATCCCCCTGCTTCCAGTTCACCGGCGTGGCGACTTTGTGTTTGGCCGTCAGTTGCATCGAATCCAAAACGCGTAGCACCTCGTCGAAGTTGCGGCCCGTGCTCATCGGGTAACTGAGCATCAACTTAATCTTCTTGTCCGGCCCGACGACGAATACCGTGCGAACCGTGGCATTGTCCGCAGCCGTCCGTCCCTCACAGGTTTCTCCGCTTTCAGCCGGCAGCATTCCGTACATCTTGGAGACTTTGAGTTCCGGGTCCCCAATCATCGGATAGTTCACCTTGTGCCCCTGGGTTTCTTCAATGTCCACGGCCCATTTGCTGTGCTTGTTCACAGGGTCCGCACTCAGCCCGATGATCTTGCAATTGCGCTTTCAAACTCCGGCTGCAACCCAGCCATATAACCCAGCTCCGTCGTGCATACCGGCGTAAAATCCTTCGGATGCGAAAACAAGATCGCCCAGCCGTCACCCATCCACTCGTGGAAGTTGATCGTTCCCTGCGAAGTTTCGGCAGTGAAATTCGGAGCCTGGTCGTTGATGCGCAACATGGTGCATTTCCTTTCCTGGCGTTGTGATTCAAAAAATGAGTCTTAGGAATGTCTTTCCGACCGCTTGAGTTTACTCCGCACGGTTTATCTATTCAACAGGTGACTTTGGTCGTCGGTGAGTCACTCCGCCGAGTTTTCAATCGGCGCATCCCACGCCTCTCGTTTCCATCCGGCATATCCGAATTTCAAACCCGTCCGGGCCAGCGCCATGCGAATCGGAGCGAGCAGCAGGTCGCGAATGGGAACTGCGGGCCGAAGCCCATTCGGCCGAAAGGCGAGGCACGTAACGTCATCCCGGGCGGCATACGCGGGATCATACTTGGCAATTTCCGACAGCAGCCGGGGAATCAATTGCGACGGGTTCACGTTCCCCAGGCCGCCTACAATGCGCAGCAATCCATCCGTCCCCAGAAGTTCGCCGTCAGCCCCCTTCGCCTCGGCCAGGGAATCCGTATAGCAAAGGATGATGTCTCCCACGCCCAGACTCGATTGAAACTGCTGATAGGTCGATTCATCCACGATTCCCCACGGAATACCACCCGCGTCCGCCGCCGTTTGCGGCTGAAGAAGCGTCCAGCGCCGGCGCTTCGACTGATACCAAAGCGGCGGCGGTTGCCCGGCGTTGGAGACCACCAGCCGATTCCCGGCCGATTCAAACGTCATGACCACCGCCGTCGCAAAGACCCCGTTGGCCGATGCCGCCGTGAATTCCCGGTTCAGAGAGCGAACCACATTCATCTGGTTCTGGTGGTTAATAAACCGGCGCATCAGCAGCCGAAGATTAGCCCCCGTTTCAGCCACACCCGCGCCATGCCCCGCGATATCCGCGACCACCATGCGCACCACCTTCCCCCCGCAGCACGTCGAAACATAATGCACATCGCCCCCCGCCGCCTGATTCTCGCACGGCTGGCTATAAACCCATGCATCCACCCCGGGCATAATCACGCCGCTGTCCACGGGCCGATTGCCGCCCCAGACTTCCATGCACTGCATGTGTTTCGTGTCGTTCATGTGCGTCGCCGCCCTGCACCGATGCTCCCCCAGCTATGACTTGGGGCTACGGCTTGGTACCCGGATTAACCCGCGCATTAAACGCGATCACAATTCGATTCTTAGTCCCGCGATAAACCGTAGCCGAGTGACGAACAAACGAAGGAAACAAAACCAGATTCCCATCGCGCGGAACCACGACAACCGTATCCAGCCCGAACACTTTCGTCCCCGCATCTTCATAGTTGCTGATAAACGGCGGAATAAAATGGCTCACCCCGTTCGGCGGATCGCCCCCGCACTCCCCCGCATCGATGTAATAAACCCCGCACCAGGAGCAATTGCCATGGTAATGCGTCGAATGAAACCCCCCGTCGCGCGTCACATGAACCCATGATTCATGCAGCCGGATATTCGCGAATTGCATCTGATTCCGCCCCTGAAAAACCTGCCCATCCACAAACTGCAGCGCGCTCCGCAGCGATGCCTCGCAGAATTCCCGCAAAGCCTGCACCTCCGGAACCTGTGCGTCAAAAAAATCAAACTTGCTCTCATACAACCCCACCTTCGCCGCCGGCGCTATTCCACTCACCACCCCGTTCCCATCCCGGTCCGCCATCTGGCCGATATGTTTAATCAATCCATCCCTGATCTCCGAATGCTTCGCGTTGGTCGCTTCAAAGATTGGAGTACACCAGCAAATCCGAGCCTTTAGGTCTGCCATCTGATTCTCCTCAAGTATATTGACTGGAATATTACATTTTAGCCGCGTCGCCTGCGACGCGCTTTTCTTATGCAGGCAACCGCTCCAACTCCTCTTCCAGCGCCTCCATCAACGGCTTCAGTGTCTTCTGCGAAAAATCAAAAACAATCCCCGCCGCCGTAAACAATTGCGGCAGCGGCAGCGTCCCCCCCAGCGCCAGCGCCGCCCGGTAATTCGCCAGCGCCTGATGCGGATCCTGCCGCGCCTTCATCCAAAGTTGCAGCGCCCCCAGCTGCGCGATCCCATACTCTATATAGTAGAACGGCGCGTGAAACAGATGCCCCTGCCTCTGCCAAAGCGATTCCCGCACCCCTTCCCATCCACTCCAGTCCACCACCCCGCTGAATCGATTCAAAATTTCCATCCACTTCGCCTGCCGCTCGGTTTGTGCATGCCCGGGATGCGTATAAACCCAATGCTGAAATGAATCGATGACCGCCATCCACGGAAAGAAATAGATGATCCCCTCGATCATCTTCCGCATCGCCCGCGCCGCATCCGCCTCATTATAAAAAACTCCAAGATGCTCGCTCCCCAGCAGCTCCATCGACATGCTGGCCACCTCGCAAAATTCCATCGGCGCCGACCGCAGAAAAACTAAATCCTCCTTCGCCGAAGCCAGATGATGAAACGCATGCCCCCCCTCATGCAAAAGTGTCTCCACATCCCGATGCACCCCCGCCGCATTCATAAAAATAAACGGCTGCCGCGTTTCCTCCAGCGGCATCAGATACCCACCCGGCTGCTTCCCCTTCCGGCTCTCCAGATCCAGATTCCCATGCTCCCGAAGCTGATCGAAATCCGTCGCCAGCGCCGGAGACAGCCGATTAAATATCTCCCGCGTCTTCCCCACAAAATCATCGATCTTCTTCTCATCAAACGGCCGAAGCGCCGCCCTCCCCTTCGGATCAACCGCCGCATCCCAGGGCCGGATGACTGGAACCTTCAAATCCGCCGCCCGCTGCTTGTCCAGCCTTCGCACAATCGGCACGCACGTCTCCGCGATCGCATCCGCAAATCGCAGACAATCCTCCGGCGTATAATCAAACCGCTTGTTCGCCTTCCACTGATACGCCCGAAAATCGCTCAATCCCGCGTTCTGCGCAATCTTGTGCCGCAGCGGCAGCAGCGCACTATAAATCTCATCAATCGCCTCCCGATCCACGAGCCTCCGCTTCGAACTCGCTTCCCAAACCTCTCGCCGCGTCGTCGAATCCGGATCTTCCAGAAACTTCGCAGCCTGCTGCATCGTCAGTTCCTGCCCGCGAAACTTCACCATCATGCTGCCATTCAGCTGATCGTATTCCGTCACCTTCCGTGTGACCTGTGTTTCGATCTCCACGCTTTCATCGCGGAAAATATCCACCTCCGCCTGCCACTTCCGATCCAATATGTCGAACCGCTTCCGATCCAGTTGTTTCCGCACCGACGATTCCAGATATTTCTTCTGCAGCGCAAAAGCCATGGGCTTCGACCGCGGCTCAACCTCCTCCACAAACCGCATGAACCGTTTCTTGATCGCCTCATCATCCGTATGACAACTCTTGTCGATGTATCGCCGATTCCCATACTCATCCACGAACGAAGCCAACTCTGAAAAATCCGCCAGCCACCGGTTCATCTCATCAACGTTCTGAATCCGGCGATCCATCAACCCGCGATACAGCCGCTCCAGTTCGGGAAAATCAAACGGGTCCATATGGGCCGGTACAAAGCGGCGGGGATACGCATTTGCGGGCATCGAAACATCCTTTACAGTGTGGCGGTGAACACTACTGGCTCGCCATCAACCGAGCAACAGCCCGCCATCGAAATGCGCAACGTCGGCGTCATGCGCGACGACCGCTGGATTCTCCGAAACGTCAACTGGACCGTCCGCCCCGGCTCCCTCGCCGCAATCCTCGGCCCCAACGGCAGCGGCAAAAGCACCCTCGCCCGCATCGCCGCCTGCCACCTCTGGCCCACCGCCGGCCACTGCACCATCCTCGGCGGCCAATTCGGCCAGGCCAATCTCCCCGCACTCCGCCAGCACATCCGCCTCGTCCAATCCGCCGGCCCCTACGATGTCGATCCCGCCTTAACCGCCCGCGAGGTCGTCTTGACCGGCTATTTCGGAAGCATTGGCCTCTACCATCAGCCAGACGAAGCAATGAACGAACATGCCGAGTCGCTCCTCCGCCGAGTCGGCTTACAAGCAGTCATCGATCACCCCTACGCCTCCCTAAGCAGCGGCGAACGAATGCGCAGCCTCATCGCCAGAGCCATCGTCACCAAACCCGGTTTGCTCATTCTCGACGAACCCACCAGTGGCCTCGATGTCCTCGCCCGCGAACAAGTTCTCGCCACAATCCAACTACTGCTGGAAACCCCCGAAGCCCCAACAATCCTGCTCATCACTCACCACATAGAAGAACTCCCCCCGACGACAGCCCAGGTCCTATTGCTCTCCGAAGGCCAACCCACCGCCACCGGCCCAATGCACGAAGTCCTAAGGTCCGATATCCTCTCCAAGACCTTCGGCTTCCCAGTCCAGGTCCGAACCACCGCCGGCCGCTACTACTTAGAAGTACACCCCACCTCCTGGAAAAACATCCTTCCCACCACACCTTAACTTTCGCGCTAGCTGCAGAAGGAATGTCCGAAATTTTGTCAGGCCAGCCAACGGTGTCACCAGCGCCAAGGCCCATTCCATTCGAGCCAGTCCCCTTCACTCGTCATCAACATCACGACCGATAATCATCTTCCAACCCCAGAATCATAAATCATGCAAAAAAACCAACTGACTATGTCCGATAAATCTGTATTACTTCTGAAAATTCCACTTCGGCAAAAATTGCCGGTCGGATGTTAAGCACCCACTCACCCGCGCCGATGACAGGGCTGCAATCAGGACTTTTCTCGCTCTCACTCGTGTGATCGCGCGACTAGCCTGGAGGGGCTGTGCTGCATTAGGGCGGCGCGGTCATCAGCGCAATGCGCTTGTGCGCGGCGGAACGAGCCTGGCGGCTCAATGTCCGACGCGACAATCATGTCGCCTCTTTGGGAGAATATCATGAAGGCGATTCGTAATCTGGTGACGGGCTTGGTCAAAGACGAACAGGGCGGCGAAGTGCTCGAATACGCGCTCATCGCTGGTCTGATCGTTGTGGCGGCCATTGCCGTCATCGGTTCTGTCGGCGGCAAGGTTCTTGCCCGCTGGAACTCGCTCAACAGCAGCATGTAAGCCTGTCGTTCCGGTCTAGCACTGAGAACGACCGACAGGCGCGGCTATCGGCCGACGTCGTTCGTGTCGGGATTCTGTCCTCGGCGTGCTAACCGAACGGCTGCATCTGCCAAAGCGGCGATTGTTCCGAACAATCAGGGGTGGTGGGATCTCAGGAGACTGAATTCCACCACCTCTTTTTAGTTTTCAGGGGGGTGGAGTTTGAGGAAATCATGTTGTTTAAATCTCTTGTCCGCTTGTATCGGGATGAAGAAGGTGGCGAAGTCCTGGAATATGCCATCGTTGCCGGGTTAATCGTGGTCGCCGCTATCTCCGTCATTGGAAAAGTTGGTAGTAAGGTTCTTGCCCGCTGGAACAGCCTTAATTCATCAATGTAATTGGACGATAGGAGAGTATGGCTTGGTCCCTGCTCATCGTCTGGGCGCCTCTCATCGTCACGCTCGCCGTCGCCGCGGTGATCGACGCCCGTCAGCGCAGAATTCCAAACTGGCTCACGTTCGGACTCATGACCGCCGGCCTCGCCCGGGCCGCGATGCTCGGCTCGACCGACTTCGGCCACGCGATGCTCGGCATCCTGGTTGGCGGAGCCATTCCGCTGATCATGTACATGATTTCAGCCATGGGCGGCGGAGACGTAAAACTCCTCGCCGCCATCGGCGCCTGGGTGGGTCCCGGGCCGGCCCTTTTGGTCTTCATGGTTCAGGCCGTGCTTGGCCTGTTCATCGTGATCACCCAGGCCCTGACGCAGCGTCGAACCGGCATTCTGTTGCGCAACAGCGCGCTGATCGTCGCGAATTTCGCCGGTGCTTCAGAGCTCGGATTGCAAAACGCCGTCGATACGGGCAAGTCGTGCCAGGCCGTCAAACGGCCGCTCCCGTTCGCCGTTCCAGTGTTCTTCGCCACCTTAATCGTACTTTCCATGGGCAAGTTGCTCGGGAGATGAAATGTTTCACGCAAATTTGAACTATCGTGGAAATCTAAAGGCCCGGAGAACAGTGAGCCGATCGCTGGTTCGCCGAAAGGGCGCTGCCGTCCTCGAGCTGGCCCTCACGCTCTCGATTCTCTTTTCGATCTGCTACGGCCTGATCGAATACGGCTATTACTTCTACGCGAAGAACACGATGGAAGGCGCCGCCCGCGAAGGCTGCCGCAACGCCATCGTCGCCGGCGCCACGATCTCAACCGCCAACACCGTCATCGAAAACCAGCTCCAGGTCGCCAACCTCCTCCCCACCGGCTGGGTTCTCGGAGGTTCCGGTTCCAGCTACACCCTCGGCACTGGCAGCGGCACCACTTGGTACACCATCACATACACCGATAGCACCACCGGCAACGGGGTCAGCAATCTTTCCAACATGACCGTTGGCGACACCCTCACCGTCACCATCACCGCCAACTGGGGCATCGTCGGCGCGGCCTTCCGCCCCGCCGCCCTGATCGGCGCAAACAAGAACCTGGTAACCGCCTCCGCCATGCGAAAAGAAGGGGATTAACCAGAAATCAGATAATTCCATTTAGCCCCCGGTGAACACACCGGGGGCTATCCCCACAAACGCCACAACCCCCCATTCCCATAAAACCAGACCCATGAAACGACTGAGCACCGTCCCGGTCAGATAACCTATGTCCGTCTCAAAATCGAAAACTCTTCGCACCTTTCCTAAACCGAACAACCGATTCTTCCGAGAAAACAAGACAGGCAAACCGCCTATTGGGAGACCATTATGAATGTGAAGAAAATTGCACCGTTGGTTGTCGCTCTGATCCTGGGCGGAATTGCCGCCAAGATGGCGTTCAACTTCGTTTCCAGCCGGCAAAGTAACTCTGAGAACAAGCGACCCCCCGTCGTCTTGGCAAAGCGTAACATTGAAGCCGGCGCTGTTCTGTCGATGGATGACCTCGTCCTCGGCGACGTCGCTTCCGACGCCGTTCCGGACACCGTCTTCCAGTCCCCCGAACAGTTGGTCGGACGCGTCACCGAAGTTCCGGTCATTCAGGGACAGGCCATCACCTCCACCCTGCTTGCCGCCGCCGGCGTCGGGCCGGGCCTTCAGGCCGCTGTCCCCTCCGGCATGCGAGCCGTTACTGTTGACGTCAACGAAGTCACCGGCGTCGCCGGATACCTCGTCTCCGGCTGTCACGTCGATCTGATCCAGACCGTTCGTGATGAGAAGACCGGTATGCCCACCGCCCGCACCCTGGCGCAGAACGTCAAGGTCACCGCCGTCGGCATGAAGCACAACCCGCAGGACGGCGATGGCGGCGGACACAGCATCACCCTGCTTGTCACCCCACCCCAGGCTGAACTCATCGAGTTGGCCTGCAGCGTCGGCAAGCCGCGCTTCGTGCTTCGTGGCGGCAGCGATCTCGCCATGGTTGACACCAAGGGTGTCACCTTCGCTGAGCTCGTCGGGCACCATGCCAACCGCAATGACGAGTTCAACACCGTCACTCCGGTTCTCAATGCCCAGCTCCCCAGCACGCAACCGTCCAGCTTGACCAACTTGACCGCGAACATCACTACGCGGCCCAGCATTGATACCGACAGCGATTCATGGACCGTCGAGATTATCCGCGGCGGCAGTGAATCCGAGGCGAAGTTCGCCATGCCGAAGGACGGCAATCAGTTCAGCGACACCACCGATACGGGGCGGTAACCCCGGTTTGTCGTCAAAGTGTCAATAAACAAGATCGATCGAACTACTGAAACGCTTGCGAGCAAGGATGAACATCATGTCGAATAAAAAACTGTTACATATCGGGCGGAAATCCGCACTGGCACTCGGCGCGGCCGCCGCGCTCTGGACCCTCGCCTGGCCAGTGGCCCTGCCGGCCATCGCCCAGCCCACGACGGCTCCTTCTGATATGTCCGCTCCGGTTGACGCGACCGCCCCTGCTGATGACAGCAAGCCCTCGGATGTCATCACCATCGAGCCGGGCAAGGCCAAGAAGCTCACCTTCGAAGCAAAGATCAAGAAGGCGAACATGCTCCTCCCGGACATCGCCGACGTGATCCCGCTCGAACCCAATGAGCTGCTCATCACCGCCAAGAAAGCCGGCACCACCCAGCTCATCCTCTGGGATGAAAACGATCACACGCAAATTATCACCGTCGAGGTCTCGACCCCAATCGCGCGCCTGCAGAAGCAATTGGCGTCGCTCTTCCCCGATTCCAAGATCAACGTCGAGGACGCTAACGGCACCATCACCCTGACCGGACAAGTGCGCGACTTGCAAACTGCCGCTCAGGTCGAACTCGTCGCCAGCCCATACAGCGGCGGCGGCAAGGTCGCGGATCTCATGGAGATCGCCGGCGGACAGCAGGTCATGCTCAAGGTCAAGTTCGCTGAAGTCAGCAAGCAGGCCGAGACTGAACTCGGCTTCAACTTCGGCGGCACGGACGGCGTCTCCGTCGTCGGAGCCAACCTGGGCCAGAACTCGATCGGTCTGATCCCAAGCAGCGGCGTGGGCAAAAACATGCTCGCCGTTCCTTCAGGCCTGCTCAGCGATACCGCTGCCAGCATGTTTGGCACCGGCGCCTTCGGCCCCATCGCTTTTGCATACTTTGTCGATGCCCTCGAGCAAAACAGCTTGCTCCGGACATTGGCTGAGCCCGATCTCGTGACCACCAGCGGCCAGAAGGCCACCTTCCTCGCCGGCGGCCAGTTCCCCTATCCGGTTCCCCAGGCCAGCGGCGGCGGAACTTCCGTCACCATCCAGTTTCAGCCCTACGGCGTCCAACTGGACTTCACCCCGATCGTTCTGGGCAACGGCCGAATCCGTCTGCGCGTTCATCCTGATGTCAGCGAACTGGACTTCAGTCACACCGTCACCCTCGACGGCACGACTGTCCCAGGCCTGACCGAGCGCAGCGCCGATACCACCGTCGAGCTCGCGCAAGGGCAGACCTTCGCCCTGGCCGGACTCCTCCAGGACCAGATCAGCGCTCACAATATCTCGTTCCCGATCCTCGGGGACATCCCGGTGCTCGGAGCCCTCTTCCGCTCGGTGCAGTACCAGAAGAACGAGACTGAACTCGTGATTCTTGTCAGCCCCGTGCTGGTTCATGGGATCGATCCCGCCGACGTCACGCCTATTCCAGGCGAGAAGTGGCGCGATCCGAACATGGCTCAGTTGTACGTCATGGGCGATCTCGGCGGCGAAGTCATTCCTCCGCCGCTCAAGTTGAATCTCCCGACTCCGTCGGCAGAAGGCCCCGCTGGCTTCCAGCCGCCGTCCTCCGGGAAATGATCGCGCCAAGAGTGGGATGGGTTAATGGTTCGGACTGCCCTTCAACCAGGGACGATGCGAAATGTACGTGCAGATGAATTGCGTCATCGTCGACGCCGACAACACCAACCGGGAAGAACTTGCCTCCTTCCTGGTTCGCTTCGGGGCCCTGCCAGTGGCCCAGTTCCCCAACATTGAGCCGCTGGCGGGGATACTGGGGCGGCCGGACGGGCCGCTCCTGGCGATCGTTAACCTCGATCCCAACCCCGCTGACTCGCTCAAAAAGATTGCCACCCTTCCCCGGCAATTTCCCGCGGTCAATTTCTTCCTCATGAGCCAGACGGTTGATCCCAACCTGCTCATGGAAGCGATGCACCTGGGGATCAAGGAATTCATCCCGCTCCCCATGAGCGAGGAAAAATTCACCACCGCACTCGAGCGCGTCGCCCAGGTCCACGGAATGGGCAAGCGGGCCAAGATCATTCACGTGATCCCGACCATCGGCGGTTGCGGCTCCACAACCATCGCCTGCAACGTCGCCGCCGGCCTCTCGCCAATGCGGCAAAACCGTCCTGATCGACATGGATCTGATTCGCGGCGGCGCAGCCAGCTTCTTCGATATCCGCTCGCCGCTACACCATCGCCGACGTCATGGACGCCGCCGAAAAAGTCGACAAGCAACTGCTCGATAACGCCCTGACGGTCCACAAGAAAAGCGGCGTGGCGATCCTCGCGCGCCCCGATTTGCCCGAGGACACTCAGCGCGTCAATCAGCCGCGGCCTGGTCCGCCTGCTCAGCGTGCTCAGCCGCATCTTCGACTACGTGGTGATCGATTCGCTCATGAGCATCGCTCCGATGTACTCCTCGATGCTGCAGGGAGCCGACGTCAATCTGCTGATCATGCAGCTCAACGTCCCCAGCGCCAAGAACGCCGAGCGATTCGTCGGCGCTCTGCGCCGCATGGGCGTTGAGTCCGCCAAAATCCGCATCGTCGTCAACCGCTACGTCAGAAAGGGCAATGACATCGAGCCCGCAGGAAGTCGAGCGGGCTCTTGGGACTCAAAATCGCCTGGATGATTCCCAACGATTTCAAGAACGCCATCGCAGCGATCAATTTCGGAGAACCGGTTGTCCTGCGCGCTCCCAAGAGCGAGATCAGCCCAGAGCCTGATTCAGCTGGCCGGAATGGTCGCTGCAAGGTGGGCCAGGCAAGCGTCGCCGGTGAATAGCGGCGTGAAGTCTCTGTAATAAACGGAGTTTGGTAAATGGGATTGTTTTCATCAAAATCAGGTCAGGCAGCGGTGGTTCGTCCCGAACGCCCCCGTCGCCGCCGCTCCACGCGCAACTCCGGCTGCGCCGCCTCGCCTCCGCGGCTGCTCCCGCTGCGCCACGGCCCGTCCCCGCGTTGCTCCGCAACAGCGCAGCCCGACTTCACTCAACGCCGAGCGCAGCACCGCCTTCGACCAGCTCAAAGTCCGCATCCATCAGAACTGGTGCAGCGGCTCGACGTGCAGAATCTGCGCACACTTCCGCCGGAAACCGTCCGCGCCGAAGTCCGCGTCGCTCATCCGCGAACTGTGCCAGACCGAAAAAGGCCTGCTCAACAGCACCGATCAGGAACGGCTGATGGACGACGTGATGGACGAGACCTTCGGCCTCGGCCCCCTCGAAACGCTGCTGAAGGACCCGACCATCACCGATATCCTGATCAACCGCTTCGACCGCATCTACGTCGAGCGACGCGGCCGCCTCGAGCTCGTGGACGTTCGCTTCCGCGACAACGCGCACCTGCGGCAGATCATCGACCGCATCGTCGGCCTGGTCGGCCGCCGCATCGATGAAACCAGCCCGATGGTCGACGCCCGTCTCGCCGACGGCAGCCGCGTCAACGCCATCATCCCGCCGCTCGCCCTCGACGGCCCGGCCATGAGCATTCGCCGCTTCGGCGCCAAGCCGATGCAGCTCGAAGACCTCATCCGCCACGGCGCTTTCCCGGCGGCGGTGATGGATTTCCTCTCCGCCGCCGTGCAGGCCCGCTGCAACATTCTCATCAGCGGCGGCACCGGCTCCGGTAAAACGACGCTGCTCAACTGCCTCTCGCGCTACATCCCCGCAGACGAGCGCGTCGATCACGATCGAAGACGCCGCCGAGCTTCAGCTCCAGCAGCCGCACGTCGTCCGCCTGGAAACGCGCCCGCCAAACATCGAAGGCAAGGGCGAAGTCACCCAGCGCGACCTGGTGAAAAACTGTCTGCGTATGCGTCCCGATCGAATCATCATCGGCGAAGTGCCGTCGGCGGCGAAGCGCTGGACATGCTCCAGGCCATGAACACCGGCCACGAAGGATCGATGACCACCGTCCACGCCAACAACACGCGCGACGCCCTGGCCCGATTGGAAGTCATGATCGCCATGGCCGGCTACGACATCCCGATGCGCGCCCTGCGTCACCAGATCGCCAGCGCCATCCAGATCGTCGTGCAGGCCGCGCCGCCTCACCGGCGGAAAACGAAAAGTCACCAGCGTCAGCGAAATCACCGGCATGGAAGGCGACGGCATCCAGATGCACGATCTTTTCCAGTACGAGCAGACCGGCGTCGACGGCAACGGACAGGCCATCGGAACCTTCGTCGTCAACGGCATCCGTCCCCGGGTCTGTGACAAGATCGAAGCACGCGGCATCCCGTTGCCCGCTGAATTGTTCCAACGTCGAAAGATCGAAATGAACGGCAGCGGAAAAACTGGAAGCTAGGCCTGATTAGGCACGAGTTGAGGAGTATTTTATGAATCAAGTTATTCTTCCCTTCCTGGTGGCGGGCACCGTGATCATGCTGATCTACGGCCTCTATCAGGTCATCGGCGGCATCAGCGAGGAGAAAAAAAGCTCGCGCAACGCCTCACCCATGAAGGTAAATCCAACGAGGGCTTCGACCCCGCAACCCTCACCGTCGTTCGCCGCCAGCAGGAAATCGGCGGCGTCAGCGGCACCCTCGCCAAGCTCCCCTTCATGCGCAGCCTGGCCTACCGCATCAGCCAGAACTGGCCCTCATTCACACTCGCCAAGTTTATCTTCCTGACGATGGGCATGGCCCTTCTCGGCTTCTGCATCCTCTGGGTCGTCACCGCCTCAACACTGCTCGGCAGCGTTTGCGGCATCGTCTTCGGCTTCATGCCGCTCCTGATGCTCAATAGCGCCCGCAACAAGAAACAGAAGGCGTTTCTCAATCAGCTTCCCGAAGCTCTCGATTTCCTTTCCCGAATTCTCCGCGCTGGACACAGCTTGAGCACCGGCCTGCAGATGATGGCCGATGAACTCCCCATGCCCCTCTCCGGCGAATTCCGCCGCTGCTACGACGCCCATAGCGTCGGACAGGCTCTGGAAGAATCCCTCAAGGACACCGCTGTCCGAGTTGATAACTCCGACTTCGGATTCTTCGTCACCGCCATCCTGATCCAGCGTCAGACCGGCGGCGATCTCTCCGAAGTGCTCGATAACATCAGCGACATGATCCGTCAGCGCATCCGCCTGAGCCAGCACGTCAAGGCCAAGACCGCTGAAGGACGTTTCACCGGATACATCCTGGTCGTCTTCCCGGTCCTGTTGTTCTTCGTGTCGTACTATCTGAACCCCAAATACGCCTCGGTCCTGCTCCATACTTCAACAGGCCTGATCCTCCTGGGGATCGCCGCGACCATGCTCATTATGGGGACCTGGTGCATCCAGAAAATTACGACCATCAAGGTTTGACCGCGAAAAAGGTGCAACTATGAGTCAGCAAAACTTAATCATCCTCTGTGCGTTCGGCTCCATAGCCGTGCTGGTCTACTACGTCTTTGGCTTCCTCTTTAATAAGGGAGACGGCGACGACAAGCTCCGCTCCCGCTTGCAGGGAAAGACCAAGACCGACGTCGTCAAAAAGGAAGGCGGCGGTGGCTTCACCTCCGTCTTCAAGCAGCTAGGCGAATTGGCCTCGCGCCCGTTCATGCCCAGCACCCGCGAGAAGCAATCCACGCTCCAGCGTGAACTCGCCCGCGCCGGCGTCTACAGCCCTTCTGCCCTCCGCACCGTTCAGGGCTCCAAGGTTATTGGAATCGCGCTCGGCCT
Organism: uncultured Phycisphaerales bacterium; assembly: GCA_963773725.1. Taxonomy (GTDB): domain Bacteria; phylum Planctomycetota; class Phycisphaerae; order Tepidisphaerales; family Tepidisphaeraceae; genus PALSA-1353. Next base: position 176,507 of record CAVZCA010000002.1, on the reverse strand, counting down.
CATCGTCGGCTACATCCTCGGCTGGCTCCTCGATTCCATGTTCATGTTCCTCGCCGTCGGTGGACTCGCCGGCTACGTCGTGCCGATCATCTGGCTCAAGATGAAGGTCAAAGGCAATCAAAAGGCCCTCGAGTACGGCCTCCCCGACGCCCTCGACTTGATGGTCGTCTGCGTCGAAGCCGGCATGACGGTTGACTCCTCCATGCAGCGCGTCGGTGAAGAGCTCGCCCTGGTGCACCCCGCTATCAGCCGCGAATTCGGCATCTCGCACATGCAGACCCGCGTCGGCATGCCGCGTCACGAGGCCCTCAGAAATCTCGGAACGCGCACCACCAACGCCTCGATGATGTCCCTCGCCGCCATGCTGAACCAGGCCGAGCGTTTCGGCACCAGCGTCGCCCAGGCCCTGCGCGTCCATGCGGAAAGTCTCCGCATCGCTCGTCAGCACAAGGCCGAGGAAATGGCCGCCAAGAGCGTCGTCAAAATGAGCTTCCCCCTCGTGCTGTTCATTTTCCCGGCCACTTTTATCGTCCTCCTCGGCCCCGTCATGATCCAGCTCATGAACAGCGAACTCATGAAATAATCTTTTTTATGGAAACCTTAAATACCACTCACAAAACGCCGATCCCTGAAATGGAGATACCTATGGCCACCACAAAGCGTCTCAATACTCTGTGCTTTCTCGCGGCTTCCACGACGATCCTCTTCGCCGTCGGATGCAGCACCAACCCGCCCTCAGAGAGCGACACCGCTCATTCCGGGGCGGAAGTCACCGAAACCGAGCAGCTCGAGCAGACTCAGGAAGTCTCCGGCGACTCGCTTTGAAAGCACGATGTACATCGATCATTTCGATGGCGCGACACTCTCGTCGCTCGGAACCAAAGCCCTGGACGAAATCCTGGCTGATTCCCACAGCACCAACCCGCTGGTCATCTACATGGATCTCCCGGCTGACGACAAGCTCGCCTCCGATCGCCGCCTCGTCGTCGGACGATACCTCCAGGACCGCGGCGGCCTGAAGCCGGAACAGATCGAGTTCCGCAACGGCCCCAACCCAGCGATCAATTCCCTGGTCGCCGGACAGTTGACCAACTACGGCAAAACCAACACCGACTCCGGCGGCAACGCCGCGGGTGGCAAATAACGGGTCTTCCGGATGGGAGAGTCCGGCAATTCCCCAGGCGAGGCGAGCCCAAAAGCTCGCCTCGCTTGCGTTATTGCGCGGCCTGCCGACTTCAGTCGGCAGGGACTTGAGCAGGCAGAGAGCCTGAGCAGGGAGGGTGCGGGAGGGACAGCAGTCCCTTCTGCATTGCATTTGAATTAAAACCAACAACCCAAAACCCACACGAAGCCATCAACTGCTCTCCACCCCAAACCGCCCCGCCACGTCCCGCACCGCCTCAGGCGTCTCACCCATCTCCCCATACATCTTCTCCACCCCCGCCGGCGTAGCCACAATCATCACCCGCGCCGTCTCGCCGATAAATTGAATCTCGTGCCACACCCCGCGCGGAATCCGCACAAAATCCCCCTTCCCCATCTCAATCATCCTTTCCTCCACCCGAACCCGCAGCGGCCCTTCCAGCAAATAAACCGAAACATCCTCCCGCGAATGCCGTCGCATCCCCAGCCCATCCGACCCGGAAATCATCCCCTCCACCGCCGAATACACCCCACCCGTGTCCCCGCCCCCGGCGATGATCTTAAATACATTCCCTCCAACCTTAATCTCCCGCGCCGCCCCAGCCGGCCAATAAGTAACCGACTCGCGCTCGGTCGGCTCACGCTCGGAATCCTGCTCACCACCTCCGCGCGCAAACGCTCGGGTGAGATCCCCAGATTCGCCAGCACCTGGAATCCAACCGAATCCCGATTGGTCGAAATCCCCAAAAGCAGATGTTCCGTCCCTACGTAATCATGCCCCATATTCCGCGATTCCATCCGCGCTAAATCCAACGTCTGTTTCGTCCGCGGCGTAACCGGCAACATCCACTGCGTCACCGGCTCGCGACCCGGCCCCACCAGTTTGATCGCCTCCTTTCGCGCCCGTTCCAACTCCACCCCCAAATCCCGCAGCACGATCCCGCCGACACCCTCCCCCTCAACGATCAACCCCAGGAGCAAATGCTCCGTCCCAATGAATTGATGATTCATCCGAAACGCCTCCCCCTTCGCCAGCATCAGCGCCCGCCGCGCCCGAGGCGTAAGCCCCGCAAACGCCGGATCAGCAAACGGTCCAAAATTCTGCATCGCCTGCCGAATCGCCCCCGCCACCCGCCGCCGTCCCCAAAACCACCGCGCCCCGCCGCCACATCTGGCTCCCCGCCACCCCTCAGGTCCCCCCTCACGTCCCACATGCCGCGGGCCGCACTCCTGCGCAACCTTTTCAGCGCTTTCCGCCCCTTCAACGTTTTGCGAATAAGATTCCGGCGGATCAAGCTCACCCAACACCGCATCCACATCCGCGACAGTCGGCTTCTTCCCCGCATCGCCCACTCGCGCCGCCAGCATCTCCTCAATCTGCGCCTCAGATCCGCCTGAACGTTCTGTCGTTCCTCCGCGCCCATCCCGCTCTCACCCAGGCCCGATCCACCGCCGCCAGAAATTGCTCGATCCGTTCCCCAGCGCCCGGCTCCGGATTATTTGTTGTCTCGCTCATATTCAGTCTCCCGCAAAGAAAAGATCAATCGCCCGCCTAGTCTGCCGCCACTGCTCCGCCATCTCCCCAAGCCTTGCCTCCCCTTGCGCGGTCAGCCGGTAATACCGGCGCGGCGGCCCGCTCGGACTAGGCCCCACCCGCACCTTCACCATCCCCTCGGCCGCCAAACGCGCCAGGATCGGATAAACCGCGCTTTCACTAATCGTCAGCGCCTCCGCCCGCCCCAGCCGCTGCAGGATTTGATACCCATAAGCCTCTCCCCCCTTCAGCGCCGCCATAACGCAAAGCTCGATCAGCCCTTTGCGCATCTGCGCCGCCCAACTCCGCACAGCTTGACCGCTCGTACCCATCACCGCACTATAGCTCAATGAGCTATAGCAGTCAAGATTTTTAGAAACTTCAGGACATGCTTGAAAAAAAGCAGGGAGGGTGCGGGAGGGGCGCAGCCCTTCCTGCATTGCAATTGCATTTAACCCGATGACCCAAAACCCCGAGCAAAATAAATACTGAAAAATTCCAAATTTTTATTTCCAAAACACGTCCAAAACTTTCACCCAATGGCCCCTAGTATAGAGGGACCACACTTTTTCATCCACGCACACTAGATTCAAGCAAAGGAACTAACAAAATGGCCGCCACCCGTTCGAATTCTCAATCCACTTCATCCGAACCAACCCTCCCCGACGAAATTCCCAACACCCCCCACGAAAATATGGGAACTTCTGATACTTTCTGGGAGAATATGTTACCTCTCAACCTCAGCGACATTCAGTTCCGCGCCATCGAATTGACCATCCAGGGCCTGCGCGACACACAGATCGCCCAAACCCTCGGCATCAACCGCAAAACACTCTGGCAATGGAAAACCCAGCACGACGATTACTGCCAGGCCCTCACCATCGCCCGAACCCAGCTCCTCGCCACCACCGGCGACCGCTGCCAAAACATAGCCCAAAAAGCCACCGCAGTCCTAGCCAGCTTTCTCGAAGAACACAACGAACCCAACAACCGAATCCGCTCCGCCCAGATCCTCCTAAGCGCAGCCTGCCGCTTCAAACCCGCCCCCGAAAAACGCCAACCCGCTCCGCCAGAAGACTACGAATACCCCCCACCCATCTTTGAACCCAAAGTGGGATAAACAAAAAGAAACGACCCTATCCCCCAGATTAGCCGCCGTGGCCTCGCGGCGAGTTTCCTTTCACGCTAAAAATCTCCCCCGGTGCAAAATGAAGCCGATAACGACAAAAACATGTATTTAAACAAGCTACGCGCGAAAACAGCGACCCAGCGTCTCCCTATCATCTGCAGCCTGATCATCGCCTGCGGTGAATTCGTTCCATTCAGACAGGCGAATGCCACAACCTATACTGCGGTCGATCTCTTCGCATTGGATAGCTCCACGGCCATCGGCGGAATAGTTTCAAATCAACTGGCCGCTGGTGGTCAAGTTGTAGGCAGTTTCAAGAACGATCAAGAAGCCTATGTGCAGTCGAGTCCCGGCAGTGCGATCGATCTCACGCCGTCCGGCTTCACCGGTTCTAACGTAGCGAGTACCGATGGCACCCAACAAATCGGATATGGCTCAGGCACAAAAGGAACCCATGCACTTTTATGGAGCGGCAGTCCAAATTCCGTCGTCGACCTGACTCCAACCAACATATCTTTTGTAGGTACGGAAGGTGAAGGTCTCGGTGGAGGTCAGGAAGTCGGATCCGGAAATCTCCCGGGCAATTCCAGCCCGGGCCATGCCTTACTCTGGAACGGAAATTCAACAATCGTCACTGATCTGAATCCAACGAATCTTGGCGTCACCTGGTCAGATGCCATCGGAACCGACGGCGTCAACCAGGTCGGCTGGTCCGATTTCAATGGCCTTGGCCATGCATTTCTTTGGAGCGGAACGGCTAAGAGTGCGATAGACCTCAACCCAACCGATCTAAGCTATATCAATGAGTCATATGCACACGCCGTGAGCGGTAATCAGCAAGTCGGAGACGGTTTTTTAGCAAATCAAAATAATCAACACGCCCTTCTATGGACCGGAAATGCCAGTTCCGCCGTGGATTTGAACCCCACAAGCCTCGGCTTCACCAACTCAGACGCTCTTGACACAAATGGCAGTGAGCAAGTTGGCTTCGGCTCTGGCACGATCGACTATGCATTGCTGTGGAACGGAACGGCCGCATCAGTGGTTAACTTGGGAGCATTGCTGCCCGCCGGCTATATCCGGTCAGAAGCCTACTCCATCGACGCCCAGGGCGACGTCTTTGGAATAGGCACCGATGGAAACGGTGTCAATCAAGCTCTCGAATGGATTCCGTCGGTACCAGAGCCCTCAACAATAGCATTATCCAGCATAGCGATTGCCGCCCTGCTAAATCGCCGGCGCCACCGCCCGCATTCCAACTTCAAATAACCGCCAGCGATTCTCGCCCCTCTTGCACTCGTTTAGCCGCCGCGGCCAGTACTGAGCTTGCCAGATTGAGCTGGCCCGCACGGAGCCAATCGAAGTGTCGAAGTGCGACGCGGTTTTTCTAACCCGCAACAAATGAATTACAAAGCCGACTATCAGACGGTTGAGGGGAAAAGGAGATGGGCGGGGAGGGTGCGGGAGGGGTGGGAAGAAACTGTTGGGGCCATATCTGGTTCTTCCCGTCCCTCCTGCATTGCAATTAAATTAAAAACGACTATTCAATAGCCCCGCGTCCGATTACTTCTTACCATCCGAGGGCAGCGTACTAGCAGATTTCAATCGGGATAAATCATTCATGCCCGCTTTAAGAATCTCTGGACCCATTGGTGCACCGTAAGGGCGGAATTTCTGCATATATTCCACCCAGTCAGCGATATCAGGGATCGCTCATGTCGCTTTCATCTTTGTGAGATAGCCAGTCGCATAGAGCGGCACATTCCCATTTCCGGTGCTTTGGGGATTGCGGTCATGGACCGATTTAATCAAAACATCAATTGCTTTTTCCCGGTCGCGTACAAACGGCAACACCGCCATCGCGCGGACCCGAATTCGGAAGTCGGAATCATTCAAAACTTCGTCAAAAAGTTCATCCTCATCCCCTGCCGAAGGTTGCGATGTGGGACCGCTTTCAAAAAGAGCGGTGATCTTATCTACTTTTATCTCGTACCTAGACGGAAAAGGTGACCACGAAATGTTGTTGGTATTAACCGCCACCAACGCCGTTGGAGTGAAATGTTCAAGGAGGAGGAAGTAAGGTACAACCGTCGCGACGATCACTACCAAAACAATCAACGTCCATTTCAACGGCATTGATAGCCGGCGTTTGATCTGCGGTCCAGCGTAGTATTCAAGCGGCTCGTGGGACATACGATTGTGGCGATAAAGTTTTTTTTAGATCGCTTCACTTCCCCAATTCCACCAAAGCCCGAACCACCTCCCAATGCCGCTCCGCCCCCACCGCCATCTGACAATACACACACGCACTCCCACCCTTCACCATCCGTTCCACAGCATCAGCCCGATCCACCGCAACATCCCCAACATCCGCCTGCAACCCACTCAACACAATCGGCTCTTTCCCAACCGCAACATCCACATCCACAGAACCCCCAGCCGCCAACGATCCGCCAACCTTAAAATTCCCCACCCCAGTCTCCACCCAAATATCACTCAGCGCACCATCCGAAGTATTAGTCAAACTCCCAACCAACCGAACATTCCCCGCCGCATCCCGCCGCACCCCCAACTTCGCCCGCAAAACCCCAGCACCCGACAGCGCCATCTCCCCATGCCACGATTGCGCCTCGCCCCCCAACAGCCGCATCGCATCGGGCCGGCAACCCACGCGATCCTCCAGACAACTCGCATCCACAAATCGGTCCGCTCCAAACGAACGCGCCGCCTGGTTCGCTGGCTCCCACCACTCATTCTCATTAAACGCAACCTCAGCAACCCCCGACCACTCCGATTTCACCGCCACAATATCCGTCGCGGCCACCAGATGATCATCCACCTGATCAACAAGCCGCAGCGACCCAACCACCGGCGAAGATTCCCTCGGCCGATCCGCCGCATACGCCCCCGCCGAAACCAAAAGCCCAATCCACCCAATCACCGTCACCCAATTCCGCGGCGGCTGCCCAAGCCTCATCAGCAAAACAGAATCCACCGGCCCCACCAGAAAAAACAGCCCGCTCAGAACCAGAAAAATCTTCCGCCAATCCACCCCAGCCTCCGACCCCGTCGCACCCAGGAGTTCCAAAACATGCCGAATCGCCACCGACTCCCGCGGCCCGCGCCCCACGCTATCCGCCGCGTTCGGCCCCGAAATCAAAACATCCTGCTCCTCGCTCAGCGCCATCTCCGTCGTCTCGGAAATCCCCGGCACCTTGATCACGCCGCCCAAAATCGATCGCCAAAAAGCATTCGCCTTCTCCGCATCAGCAAACTGCACCGGCGAAATATCCACCGGCAACACCAAAATATGCCCCAGCCCCGCCGCCCGTTCATACCCATCCTGATCCATCACCCGCACCGCCGCCGCCCCACTCCGCGGCAAAAGTTCCCGCCCATTCAACTTCCCAACCATCCGATTAACCCCCACCTCGCAGGGCAGCGCATCCACCAGAACACTCTTCACCGGCACCGGCAACGTCCCCGGAATCACCACCAGATTCCCGCCCCCCGAAACCCACTGCAAAATCGCCTCCTCCTGTTCCGGCTTCAACTCCGTCAAATCCGCCGCCGCCAGCACGAGCACGCTGATCCCGTCATACCCAACAAAATTCGCCGGCAATCGAATCGGATCCAAAATCCCTCCAACCAGCCCGGCCCGGTCGAGCTGCCCCTGCAACTGCATCGCATCCCCGATCCCCCCGCTGATCCCCACCAGAAATTCCTGCGGCCCCAGCAACTTCTTCGGCACCTGCCCCGCCGGCGAAAACGAAGCCGGATTCTGCAGCGATTGCGATGCCAATGTCCGCCCCGTCTTCTCATCCGAAACAATTACTTGAATGTGAGAAGGCTGCGCATTCAGCGGAAACAGCAGCGCATAAGTAGTCGGCCGCGGCTGCGCCACCGCGGTCTGATGCACCAGAAATGCCAGCGATTTTTCCCCGTACGTCCCATGAATTTGCAGATCAACATCGCGGGTATCAGGATCAGCCACCGCGATAAACACCGGCGTCCACCGCCCCAGCCGCATCGCCTCCCCCCACCCCGCCGTCACCTTCAGCATCGTCTGGCCCCTGGCAACAGAAACGACGCATACCAGCGCGAAAACTAAAATCCACTCGGCCGATCGCCGGGAATTCATATATTGGATTGTATTTCATTCCCCGGCATATGGCATCATGACGCCCGGCGACGTGTCGCCAACATCGCTGCCCCAGCGACGAGACTCACCATCGACCCCGGTTCCGGCACATCCGCCATCAAGCCATTGGCAGCCGCGAAGGCGTCGACCGCGGCGTGGTCGCCGGCGGACAATGCCACATCTGCTCCGTTAGCCTGCTTGCCAAGGTTGGCGACCAAATCGGTGAAGTCATCCCCGGTGACGGTACCGGTGTATAAGAAATCTCCCCTGTCCCAGGCCGTTACTGATTTGCCAAGGTTTCCTACCAGGATGGTGAAGTCATCGCCGCTGACGAGGCCGTCGAGGTTGGCGTCGCCGAGCAGGGTGTATTTCACTTCGATCTGGCCGGAGGAGAGTCCGGCGACCACGCCATCCGCTCCGTCGGCGTATCCAACGCCAAATGAACTGCCCGCGACGACTGCGGAACTGTCGATCCCCGGTCCGTTCCAGTTGCCGCCGGCGTACCCGTTGATGAGATAGCCGCGGACCGTCGCATCAACCGAAGCCTGAGTCCCGGCAGCGTAACTGATGATCATGTGGTTGTTGTTGACGTCGAGTACGCCGCCGGAGGCAATGGAAAGCGAAGTTGTGGTTGCCAACCCGGTGTTCGCGCCCAATTGAATATCTCCAGACGCGCCGATTGCAATCGGGCCGTTGCCCAAGGCGCCGCCAGCCGCGACCACCAGCTTTCCGCCGTTGACAGTGGTGCCGCCCGTGTAGGAGTTGGCGGTGGACAGCGTGAGAGTTCGCGTGCCAGTTTTGGTGAGGGAGGTTGTTCCGGCAATGTTTCCCCCGCCGCTAATCGTGTAATCACCCGCGCTATTGTTCACGGTGACGGAATGAGGCATGACCGTTCCATTCAACGTGACACCATAGTGCGAGTTATTCCGGTCGTTGAACGTTACATCCGCGCCGGTGTTGAATGTTGCCGGCGCACCGACAAGCATCCAATTCTGATTGGAGCTATCCCAGTTGTTTCCGTCCCCGGCGCCATTGACGTTATTCCACGAAAGACCGGAGATGGCGGGGATGATCAGCGTGCCGATGGTCTGATTGGGAATGGTGACGCTGAAGGTGCTTGATAATCCGCTGAGCGTTTGTGTTGTCGGCGCCGTGCTGTTGGAGCCACTGATGTTGGCATTGCCAAAGAGATAGAGAGTGCCCGTGGAAAGCAAAGTCCCCGCGCCGTTGAGCGTCGTCGTCAGGGTGCGGTCCTGGGAGGAGCCCACGCCGTCGTTGATATAGAGCAGCGCGACTGTGCCATCCGGCCGCGTTTCCGCGTGGACGCGCAGGGAGGAGTCGCTGTAAACGGTCGAGACGAACGTGTCGCCGACATCGGCAAAAAGGCTGACCATCTGATTGGCGTAATAGACCTCGCCGGGGCTGCCCGACGGTGCCGTTGCCGTTCAGATAATGGGAGGTGCTCATCTCCTGGAAGTTCATGTTTTTCACGCCGTTCTCGAAGCCGGTGGCGTAGGCATCGGCGGCGAAGAGGGCATTTTCGACGGTGGGTGGGGAGGAATTTCCGTCGCCGAACTCAGTGACGTCGATTTCGATGCCGTTGTACCCTTTGGTGGTGTTGTTCTGGACGCTGGTGCGGAGATTGGCGATTTCGGCGGGGAGCGTGCTGGTGATCATGGTCGGGAGCGAGCCGGTGGGATACCAGTGGATGATGCCGAAGTCGATGTTATTGCCCGCGGTTTGGAGGATGGCCTTGTCGCCGGCGCTGTTGGCCTGGGCGTCGAAGCCAGCGCCGATTTTGATGTTCGGATCGACCTGCTTTCATAAGCGTTGCGAATTGATTGAGGTTTTGAGCGTAGGCGGTTGGCGAGAGGAGCGGATTTCCATCACGGCCGACGTTGCTGTTGGTGTTGCCCTGGTAGTAGGGAGCGTGGAGATCATATTCCCATTGATATCCAAGGTATCCGTTGCCGCCGATCTCGTTGCCGATTTCCCAGTATTGGATGTTTTCCGGCGCGGAATGTCCGATGGCGAGAAAGGCGTAGGCGGGGTTGTAGTCGCCCGCGGCGGTGGCCCAGGATTGATATTGAGCGGGGGTCGAGGCGCGGAGCTTGGCCCAATAGCCCGCAGTGTACCAGTTGACCCCGGCCGCGTCCGTGCCCAACGTCACGTCGCTTGAAGTTCCATAAATGCTGGGACTGGCGTCGGCGAAGGCGACCTCGGCGGCGGCTTCCTGTGGCTGAGCGCCCATCGTGTCGGTTGTGTTGGAGCCGTAGTTGACGGTGATCATCGCCTGGGTGCCGGCCGAATTGATGACGTTGAAGAAGTTGCCCATGTCGGCATGGGCAGCGACGTAGCCGCCTTCGTTGGCGGTGTTGAGGGACCAGTTGTAGATGTCGGAGTAGCTGCCGCCGGGGTATCGGACGATTTGGACGCCTGAGGCGGCGATATCGCCGGGGAGTGCCGGGTCTCCCCACATGTTGGCATAAACGGAGGAGCAGAGTCCCGAGCCGGTTGCGGGCATCGTGGCCGTCGCCGCGCCATTCGCATACGTAATGGGCGTAGCCACGTTAACCGTGACGTTCGTGTGAACTTGGCCTTCAACGGACTGGATGAAGCCGAAAACTTCTAGTGCTGCAACGGCGGACATCATGGCCCGTGGCACGAACTTTTTTCGCATGTTTCAACTCCGCAAAATGCTACGGCAAGCGTTTGCTGCAATTGCCAAAAAAACCACCCACTCGTTGCATTTCTTCTATCATCCCGGAATGACCTTGTGGGCAAAAAAACGCGGCAAATCAATGCAAGCCTGGAATGATCAAATACTTATCCAAGCAGCGATAGACATTCCTGTAATATTCAACTCTGGGTAAATATTATCATAACATCTGCTAACTTTAGAACAATCGAAATCCGCAGATATGCCGGATAAGCACCTGTTTACAGCCGATCGCCAACCAGGGTTTGTCTTCAATACGTTGGCGTCAGTACGTGCCCACCCGCCGGAAATTCATATTGCCGATTCTATTGAAGCGACCAAGAATTAAAATCCAAAATAACCGCGATAGTACGGACTCCACGGACTGAATATGACGGTGTTCCCACCATACGCCTGCGAGTTCGCGTCAATCTGATCCATGCGGGTCACTTCCGCCCCATGCAAATACCCAACCGCCCCAGCCTTGTTTGCCCGCGACGCTTCCATCGATTGCCGTGCCTCCACGATCTCCGGCTGACGATACAACTCCGATTCAAACCGCTTCTCTTTCAGCGTCAGCATTTCCTGCGCCGCAACCAGACGGCCGCGCACGTCCTGCACCGCCGAATCATTCGCCAGCGCAAAAGCCTCCATCCGGCTCGCCATCGCCCCATAGCGCAGCTTCTCGCCGGCCACCACATTACGCAACCCACTATCCGGCCCAGCCGATTTCAGCGCCACCTGTTCCTGCGTCCGCTGCTCGATCAGGTCCCGATAAGTCTTGTCATTCGCCATTCGGGCCAGCACATTATCCGCAGCCGAGTCATACGCGCTCTGAGCATCCACCACTTCTTGATGCGCCGTCAGATAATCGCTGGAGAGATAGAAATCGCTCCGCGCCCGGACCAGCATCACCTGCAAGCCGATCCACCGGTTATCAAAATCCGCGCACGCAAACGCCGCCTGCGCGAGTGCCGGAGCAATGTCATAAACCTGAGGCGCCTGTGACGGCGAAGAACCCATCACCGCATATCCCCCAAACCCGCCGCTCCGCCAGGGCAGATACCCACCCTGATGCTGCGGCTGCGGAGGCGCCGGATTCCCCATGTCAGCCAGCACGGCCCCGCGCCAAAAGCCATCATTCCCAGAACAACCGCCGCAGCCAATGAGCGATTCATAATTTGCCTCCCAGTCGGTACGCGTCATCCATGCCCGATTCCCGCAACATTGTACCCTATTTACTATAGCCTCCCAGCGCTGTTCTTTATTCCTGAAATATAAGAGCTGCTAAGCCTTTTGCAGCGATATTCCGCCCAACGCCGATAACAATTGAATATCCCCTCGGCTTGACGCTAGGATCAAATGGCCGGATATTGAAGGCCGCTCAGCATGAAACACGCAAGGCACGTAATCGCGATAACCCTGATGGCGACGGCAATTTGCCGCCGATCGCGTCGCCCCCGCCGCGCCTGCTCAGCCCCCTGCAACTCACTTTGCCACCCGGCTCATCGAGCGCCTCGGCAAGAATCTCCGCCGGGTCATCCCCGCGGCAACACTCTACCAGCCGCACCGCCTCGGATTTGGCCTGACCGCCCTCCGGCCCTTGGCGATCGCCAGCCAGACATTCTTCGCGGCCCCCGCTCTTTCCCCATTCCAGTTCCGCCTCCCCCCTCCCGTCGCCTGATCCGACGATCCGTTTCTTTCCCTTTTTTCACTCGCACTCTTTTCCGTAGAGGCGCTCCATGGCAGTTACTTTCGCTAAGGTTTTGACCACCGTCTTCGGCAGCCGCAACGAACGCTTGCTGAAGCGCTATCACAAAACCGTCGATCAGATCAACGCTCTCGAACCGCAGATGCGCGCCAAAAGCGACATCCAGCTTCGAGATCGCACGCAGGAAATCCGCAAGCTCCTCACCTCCGGCAAGCTCCGCTCCGCCGAAACGCTGCCCGAAGCCTTCGCCATCATCCGCGAATCGATGGACCGCAACATTGGCATCCGCGCCATCTTCGATCCGGAAAACAATTTCGATCCCGACCAGCTCAGCGACGAAATGCTCGAAGCTTACGACACCGTCCAGCGCGAGCTGATCAGCACCGGCCTCTCCTGGCGGCAAGTCCCGATCCCCCCGAAAATCTACGACGCCATCCGCGAACTCTATCCCGAAAGCCGCCCCCCCTTCCGAGCCCGCTGCTTCGATGTCCAGCTCATCGGCGGACTGGTGCTCTACGAAGGCAAGATCGCTGAGATGGCGACCGGCGAAGGCAAAACCTTCGTCGCCCCGCTCGCCTGCTTTATGCGCGTGCTGGAAGGAAACCATTGCCACGTCGTCACCGTCAACGACTATCTCGTCCGCCGCGACGCAACCTGGCTTCGTCCCGCATTCGAAAATCTCGGCCTCTCCATCGGCTATATCCAGTCGGAAATGGAACCGGGCGGCGACACCCGGCGTGCCGCCTATCAGTGCGACATCACCTACGGAACCAACAGCGAGTTCGGCTTCGACTTCCTGCGCGATAACATGAAAACCACCGCGTCGCAGCAGGTTCAGGGACCGCTGCAATTCGTCATCGTTGACGAGGTCGATTCCATCCTCATCGACGAAGCCCGCACCCCGCTGATCATCAGCGGCGCCGCCCACGATGACGCCGCTAAATACCGCGCCGCGGATATCGTCGCGCGAAAAGTCATCGAGCTTCACAAACCCTACGCCGCCGCCGAGATCGCGGAAGATGCCGCCAAACGCGCCATCAAAAGCGCCGAGGGAGATCTGGATCACGCCAAAAATAAAACCGAAAAAGAAGCCGCCCGCGCCCGCGGCCAAAAAGCCGAGCAGGATCTCGCCGAGGCCACCCGCCGCAAGGAAAGCCTCGTTCAATATTATGAGGTCGAGCTCGACCGAAAATCAGCCCATCTCACGCATGAAGGCATCGCCGCCGCCCAGGAAGCCGCCGGCGTCGGCAGCTTCTTCGTCGGCAACAACATGGAATGGCCTCACCTCATGGATCAGTCCATGCGTGCCCACGTCGTATATGAACGCGATAAGGATTACGTCGTCGAACGCGGCCCCAAGGGTGCGATGGAAGTCTGCATCGTCGATGAATACACCGGCCGAAAAATGACCGGCCGCCAATGGTCCGACGGCTTACACCAGGCCGTCGAAGCCAAGGAAAAAGTACCGATCAAGGAAGAGACCCAAACGCTGGCGACCATCACGCTCCAGAATTTCTTCAAGATGTACAAGGACCGTTCCGGCATGACCGGCACCGCCCAGACCGAAGCGGAGGAGTTCGACAAGATTTACCGCCTCGACGTGGTCACCATCCCCACCAATCGCCCGATCGTCCGCGCGGATCACGAAGACCGCGTCTATCGCACCGAACGCGAACGATGGGATTCGATCATCGAAGAGATCAAGGAAGTTTCCGAAAAAGGCCGTCCAATTCTCGTCGGCACCACCAGCGTCGAAAAGAGCGAGCAGCTCTCGGAAATGCTCAAGCGCAAATACGGCATCGAGCACGAAGTCCTCAATGCCAAGAACCACGAGCGCGAGGCCCAGATCGTCGCCTTCGCCGGGCATCAACACAAAAATCCGCTCGGCGAAATGATCGGCAACGTCACGATTGCCACCAACATGGCTGGCCGCGGAACCGACATCAAGCTGAATCCCGCCACCTCCGCCGTCGGCGGCTTGCACGTCATCGGCACCGAGCGCCACACCGCGCGCCGAATCGACAACCAGCTCCGCGGCCGCTCCGGCCGCCAGGGCGATCCCGGTTCAAGCCGATTCTACGTCAGTCTGCAGGACGAACTCATGAAGATGTTCGCCGGCGATTGGACCATCAAAGTCCTCGGCTGGCTCGGCATGGAAGAGGGAATGGCCATCGAGGACAAACGCATCAGCAAGGGAATTCTCCGCGCCCAGAAAAAAGTCGAAGAGCGCAATTTCCTCGCCCGCAAAAATCTACTCGAATACGACGAGGTCATGGATCATCAGCGCACCACCTTCTACGGCATGCGCCAAAAAGTCCTGCTGGGCCAGGGAATCGATTCCATCATCTGGGAGATGATCGGCGAAGCGATCACTGACGCCGTCGATAAGTACATCACCCAGGATTATGTCGCGGCCACCATCGCCGAATGGTCCAAGGTCAATTTCGATACGACCCTCGAAGCCGAGGATTTTCACGGCAAGCGCAAGATCGACGAACTCGAATCGTTCATCAAGGACCAATCCCGCGCCGAGGCCGAAACCAACATCACCGCCACGCTCGGCGAATTCATGGGCGAGGACAGTACCGACGACTCCTCTCAGTGGGACACCAAGGGCCTGCAAAGCTGGGCCATGAGCCGGTTCCATGTGAACCTTTCGCAAAACCAGATTCGCCAGATGAGCAGCGACGAGGTCGAGTCAAAGCTGCGCATCGCCGCCGTCGAGCAGATCGACAAGCGAGACTGCGCCGGCCTCATGAAGTATCTCGACAAGAATTACGCCGAGCAGGAGCTGGCCAACTGGGCCCGCGAAAAATTCGACATCAAGATCAAACCCGAGGAATTCATCCTCGACGAGCGCGGCCACAATCGCCTCCCGGCCAATGAGATCGTTGCCCTGATCGAATCCCGCGCCGCGCCGCCTACGCCCAGCGCGAGATCGCGTATCCGGTCGAGCACGCCCTCACCTACGCCTACGGCGGCCCCGAAGGATTCACCGATCATCCCTATTCCGCGGATTACATTCGCCAATGGGCGAAACTGAAATACGCAATCGATCTCTCCGTCGAGCAAATCCGCGCCGGCGGCCTGCAACAACTCCATGACAACCTCGTCGCCCAGCAGGAACGTTTCCTCGCCAAGGGCGAACTGGAAAAAACCGTCGATGAACTCATCAGGAGCCATCCGGGCGTTGAACCTCTCCGCAAGGCGTTCAACGAACGCTTCGGCCAAAAGCTGGCCGCCAAGGATTTGGAGATCAGGGTCGATACCGGTGAAAAAGACGCCCGCGTCGTCACCCGTCCCGCGACGCCTGAGCAGGTCCGCGAAATCCTGATGACCCGCGACCGCCTCGTCCTCCGCTCAGAACTGACGGACCTCGAGCAATTCGTGCTGGTGCAGATCTTCGACCAGTCCTGGAAAGATCATCTATACGCGATGGACGTGATGAAGGCCGGCATCGGCTTGCTCGCCTTCGCCGAGCAGGACCCGCGCGTGATGTTCAAGAAAGAGGGCTATCGCTACTTCCAGGAAATGATGGCCGCCGTACGCGACAAGGTGACCGACCTGATCTTCCGCGCCCGCGTCGTCGGCGCCGCCCAGGCCCGCACCGCGTACAAAGAAACAACAGCCGTGCACGAAGCCCCAGCAGGTTATGGCGTAGCCGAAAACCTAGCCGCCACCGCCGGCGCCGACCAGGGCAAAGCCGTCGGCGACACACAGGAGACCGCCGGCGAAACTCAGGGCGAAGCAGCAGCGGTCAAAACAATCGTCCGCGAAGCCCCAAAAGTCGGCCGCAACGATCCATGCCCCTGCGGCAGCGGAAAGAAATATAAAAAATGCCACGGCGTCGGCGTGGCGTGAATATTGGAATCCCGGTGCCCAAACTTTTCGAATACTTCGGAATCGTTGTATTTTTTTACTCAAACGAGCACGAGCCAGTGCATGTTCACGGCCGATGTCTGGGCAGAGAAACCCGCGCGGAATTCACAGTTGAAAATGGAAAGGTGACCCGGATCAGATATACTGCCGTTCGCGGTAAACGGCCGCTGGCTGGCGCCCAGATAAAAGATTTCCAGGAATTCGTCCGTGGTTTCGCCCCCGAAATACTGGAAAAATGGATCGACTACTTCGTGCTGCACCGGCCTATCCAGTCCAGGGAAATCACGCGGAGAATCAAATGAAGCTTGTTCGCCGCTCAAGAAAAATTCGCAAGAACGATGTCGTCGAAGCCGTGCGCGTCCAGCATGAAACCGGCTATAAGCTGAAAATTCTTTTCAGCGACGGAGCGACGCGGAAGATCGACTTCGAGCCCTTTTTGAAATCTTCCCGCAACCCGATGATCCGCGCCTTTTTGGACCGGAAGCGATTCGCTGGTTTCACCATCAAAGATGGCGATCTGATGTGGGGCGACTATGAACTTTGCTTTCCGATTGCCGACATCTACGAAAATCGGATTTAAGCGATCTCGGAATCAGCGCCCAGACTTTCTTCGCCGCCACGGCGTCGGCGTGGCATAAAAAAATGTACCGCGGCTTTTATATCAACCTCGACCGCAATCAAAAGCGGCGAGCATCCATCACACAAAACCTGGCAGACGCCGGCCTTTCTGAGATGTACGAGCGCGTCCCGGCAATCGATGGCCGCACTCTCGGCCCCGAATATGTCACACCCCTCAGTGCGGGAAATCTAGGGTTGTGGCTGACGCACGAACGGCTCATGAACGCCAATCGTTCATCGAACGTTCACCTGCATGTCATTGAGGACGATGCGCTTCTTCCCGCGGACGCCAAGCATTGCCTGAACGACATGCTGGACCGCGCGGACAAACATCTGAAATCCTGGGACCTGATCTTCACCGATATATTTTTGCAACTGGAGGTTTCCTGCTTTCAGCTTTTGTCGCAGGCCAGGGAGCAATATCAGCAGAACCGGACGCTGAATTATTTTCCCATGAAGCACTTGCTCGGCTTCGCCGGCACCTCTTCGATCTTTTTCAACAGGAATTCGATCGAGAAATACCTGGGTCTTTTGTCCGGCAACTGGACCCAGGGACTCCCCATCGATTGCTACCTGCGTTCGCTGGTAAAGGATCAGTTGGTCGACGCGTATATCACGATGCCGTTTTTGACTTCTCTTACCCGCGATACATTTGAATCCGACATCGCGAGCCCGATGGATGTCTCACAAAAAGTATTGAATCTCTACCGCCTAGCGGCATATAAGGATGCAGACTTGACCAAAATAGGCGATGAAATTCGTAAGCTGACCGCCAGTCCAGCCGTACCCCCCTACGCTGATCTTTTCCTCGATACGGTCAGGTTCCTGCTCAGCGACCGCTACGTTAATTTTTAGAATACAGCCACAGCCCGCTCAAGATGCCTGCCGACGCGATCCTCAGCGGGCAGAGCATTCTCATCCCGAATAATATTTTGCCCGCGAACAACGCCCATCGCGATCTGTCTAATCAAATCCACTGGGATCTGGTTCCCGTCCCCATACTCATCAAATTGCTCCGCCTCGTCAGCCAAGCCAAAATTGTTCAAAGATCGGTGCATCCGATACTCCAAAATCTTAAATTCTACATCCCCTGAGTCTGTTGCCCGGCCACAAAATAAATGCGGTGCTTCGAGTCTTTGTTCAGCTTATCCGTGACAACGCGGCCGTTGACAGTGACCGAAGTAACGCCCGGATCGACCGCAACCGAATCGTTCGGCGCCACCGGCCCGGAATAATCGATCCGATCATTGTTCACATCGTAAACCCAGATCGTGCCGTATGACGGGGCCGTATAAGAAAGACGATCATTACCCGAGCTGGCAATGATGGCATTGTCCGGGATGTTGCTCATCCGGTCGCTGGCGCAGCCGCTCAACATCGACAGGCCAAGCGCCAGTGTCAGGGATAAAACGAGCGAACGTGTACATGTCATAAATACCTCCCAAAAAGGAGAACACTCATTCAACCTTAATATCACCTAAACCTTATGGCGTTGGGTGAAAAATGGTAATGGACAAAATTTCCGTCGATTTGATAGTGAAATCACTACTTTCCGCTTGTCATAATTTCTAGTTGTTTGATAGTATATTTTCGTAAGAGGGTTTTGATTCAACACATAGAGTAGGAGGGAACCGCCATGCCGTATCAGCAACGTCGAGGCGCTCGATCGGGCTTTTCTCAACCAGCCGGCATTGGCTGCTTAATTTTTGGTGCGATTTTGTTTTGCAGGGGAGGCGAAGTTCAAGCGCAATATTCGGTGTTATACGATTTTGCGGGCAGCCCAAGCGAACGCGCGAGATCCCGGAGCATTGGTTCAATCCGGCTCCCTCCTTTATGGCACCTCCGACTCCGGCGGCAGCAACGGCGAAGGAACCATCTTTCAATATAATCTGACGACCAACACCGAAAGTGTGTTGTATTCCTTCGCGGGAGGCACAGGCGATAGCGCGAATCCCATCGGTTCGCTGCTTCCATCGGGCTCGATTTACTATGGGATTGGCGGAAGCGGCGGAACTGCTGGCGATGGGACAATCTATACTTTCAATCCAACGACGAACAAGGAAAGTATACTTTATAGTTTTCCCGGCAATGCCAGTCATGGCGAATTTCCGACTGGTTCGCTGATTCAATCTGGAAACAATCTCTATGGCATAACTGCCGAAGGCGGGACCCACAACGACGGCACGATCTTCAGCTACAATTTAACGAACAACAATGAAAGCGTTCTATATTCCTTTACGGGATCCACGAATGGAGCACTGCCGACTGGCACACTGATCCTCTCTGGATCTACGCTTTATGGATGGACGTCATCTCTGGGAAGTGCCGGAGGAACGGATACGGGAGGAACGATCTTTTCGTACAATCTCTCAACGACTAAGGAAACCACACTGCATTCCTTCACTGGCGCCCCGGGCGATGGCGCATTCCCCTATGGTTCAATGATTCTTTCCGGATCAACGCTTTATGGATTAACTTCTGAAGGCGGCGCCGGCCCCGCTCCCGGCGCGATTATTGATTATAACTTGGACACTAACACTGAAGGTCTCCTCTATTCATTTAAGGGTGGCGGAAGCGACGGCGCACAGCCGACCTGGACTTCCCCACGTTTGGTGGGCGCGCCAAAGGGACAGATAATGACTGTCCAAGGAGCGTGTCATGGCCAAGCGGAAGTTCAGCCGGGAGTTCAAGCTGTCGGCGGTGAAGCTGGTCAATGAACAGGGCTATAGCATCGCCGATGCGGCCAAGAGCCTGGGGATCGATCCAGCCAATGTGCGCGGCTGGGTCGCGAAGTTCTCCGATGAAGCGGGTGTGGCCCCCAGCGGCGAAGGAGCGGTGCAGGCGGAGCTGCGTCGGCTGCGCAAGGAGAACGCCCGGCTGCTTGATGGAGCGGGAGATTTTAAAAAAAGCGGCGGCATTCTTTGCCAGGGAGCAGCCGTGAAGTTTGCCTTCATCAAAGAACATCGCAGACGCTGGCCGGTGGCGGTGATCTGCCGGGTGCTGCAAGGTCAGCCGCAGCGGTTTCTTCGCCTGGCTGAAGCGGCCGGCGTCCAAGCGGAGCCGGCGTCAGGCAGGAACTGATCGAGAAGATCCGGATCGGCGCATCAGGAGAACCGCGAGCTGTACGGCAGCCCGCGGGTGCATCGGGCGCTGCTCGATCGACGGCCAGATCGGTCAGCCGCAACACGGTGGCCAAACTGATGCGGCAGGAGAAGATTCGGGCCAAAAGCAGGCGGAAATTCGTGCCGCGCACCACCGACAGCCGCCATGAGCATCCGGTGGCGCGACAACCTGCTGGATCGCAACTTCCAGGCACGCGGGCCGGATCGCAAATGGGTGGCGGACATCACGTATGTTCCGACCGATCAGGGCTGGCTCTACCTGGCGGGCGTGCTGGACTGCTTCAGCCGAAAGATCGTCGGCTGGTCGATGGCCGATCACATGGAAACGAGCTGGTGAGCGACGCGTTGCGAGATGGCCCTGCAGCAACGCGGTCCGGTCGAAGGGACTGCTGCATCACAGCGATCGCGGCGTGCAGTACGCCAGCGATGATTACCAGCATCTGCTGAACAGCCACGGCATGACAGCCAGCATGAGCGGCAAGGGCGACTGCTGGGACAACGCGATGATGGAGAGTTTCTGGGCGACGCTCAAGACGGAGCTGATTCATCAAAGCCATTACGCCACGCAAGCAGCAGGCCCGGGCGGCGATCTTTGAATACATCGAGGTGTTCTACAATCGAAAGCGACTGCACAGTTCGTTAGGCTACGTCAGCCCCGAAGCGTTCGAGGCGGCAGCCTGAAAGTTATCACCTCGGCGCGCCCACCGAACGTGGGGAAGTCCAACCGGCAACTCCCTGATTATTTCCGGTTCTACCCTTTATGGCACAACCACCTACGGCGGCCCGTATGCCTCTCCCCTCGGAAATAACGGCGAAGGCACTATATTTGCTTATAACTTAGCCTCAAATACTGAAGGACTCATCCATGCATTCAACGGGCAAGATGGACTTTTCCCGGGCGGTTCGTTGATTGCAATCGGCAGCACCCTGTATGGCACAGCTGGGGGAGGCCCAATGAATACCACCAACGGCCTCGGGAATGGCGTACTCTTCGAAAGCGGTGAGCAGATCGTGCCCTACGTACCCGAGCCTGCGTCGGCTTCGCTACTCGCGATGGCAAGCTTTGGATTGCTAGCCCGCAAGCGGCGGAACTGAAACCGTTCCCGATGGAATATTATTAAATCCTCCTTCAATCTTCTTCGTGACTCGGCTCAGTCTCAGACGACGTAAGATGTGATTTGATCATCTGCATCACCAGATGAGCAGTCGGCTCTGAACCGAATGTCCCCACATCTACCCGGCGGCATTTGCCACCATCGGCCCGGAATGCCAGCCTTCGGTTTTTGAAGACCGCGAACCGCAAATGACTTGCGGTTCGTTGCCCTAAACAACGCGTCCCTTTTCAGGGTGCAGCGAATGCCGCTATGCTGAATAGCTGGCGCTGAGGAGATTAGGAATGAAACGAACCCAGTCACGCGTGAGAATGTTAATGATTCCGCTGGCATTGATCCTGTTGATCGGCCTGGGCGGCTGCGGAGGCGTCTACGTCGATGGGGGTCCCGAATGGGACGGCAACGTATTTTTCACCGGAGTACATGATCACGATGATCGGTACAACGCGTTTCATGCCGGCGGCAGCCACTGGAGCGCGGGTCAGAGCAGCGCCAGGGGAAGAACATCAATGGGACCGCGGGCAGGCGGAGGTCACGCACCCTCCGGCGGTGGACACGCACCATCCAGCGGAGGCGGGCACGCCCCTTCAGGTGGCGGTCACAGTGGCGGTCATAAGTAATAAGCATCGGATCAGTCAAAAATAATCGCGAGAACAAAATCGATGAAAACCTCAGCGTACGGAAATATCGGATGGATGATCGCCGGCCTACTGACGATCGGTGGATTGCTATCAGCAGCCGGATGCAAAAGTGTCACATCTCCGCAGCCGGCCCCCGTGTCGGCGCAAGCCCCGGACGCGCCGGCCCCGGCTCAGCCGGTATTCGATACCGATGAGGAAGCAGTCAATGCGATGCTCACGTCCGTCAAGGCTCAGGATCACGATCAAGTGCATCTTCTCCTCGGCCCGGCATGGAAGGAACTGATCTCCGGCGACAAAATTGAAGACACCAACGCATTCAAGGAATTCGCCCAGCGCGCCGCCCAGCGCACCCGACTGCAAAGACAGGATGACACCACATCAATCCTCTATATCGGCAACGACGATTGGCCTTGTCCCATTCCGATCGTGAAAACGCTGGACGGCAAATGGTTCTTCGATACCGAGTCGGGCAAAACGGAAATCCTGGCGTCGCCGGATCGGCGGAAACGAACTCGACGCGATCCAGATCTGTCACCAGTACGTCGAGGCGCAGTGCCAGTATGCCGCCAAAGATCGCAACGGCAGCGGCGTGCCTCAATTCGCGCAGAGAATCGTCAGCACTCCGGGAAAAACCGATGGCTTATACTGGCCCGCAACCTCCGGCCAGGAACCAAGCCCGTTCGGCCACTTCTTTGCCGCCGCGGCAACCGAAGGATATGACCAGACCGCGGGCCGTTCACGCGAGCCGTATGAAGGATATCGCTTTCGTATCTTGAAGAGACAGGGCCCCTCAGCCGAGGGCGGAAAGTTAGACTATATCGTCAACGGAAACATGACAGCGGGCTTTGCGCTGGTGGCTTTTCCGGCGGACTACGAAAAATCGGGGATCATGACGTTCATCGTGAATCAGCAAGGGAACGTCCACCAGAAAGACCTCGGCCCCGATTCCACCAAGCTCGCCCGGCAGATGACCGAATACAATCCGGACACCAGTTGGACGTTTGTGAAGGACTGAGGCTGGGAATCGTCGCGTGGCGACTCTGCCACACTCGGCATTATTTCCACTCGATCTGCTTCGCGTCCCCCCACAAATTCTCCAGATCGTAGTAGAGCCGCGCCTCCTGGTTGAACAGATGCACCACCACATCCACGTAATCCACCGCGATCCAGGTCTCTCCTTCGTACCCCGAGCGATGAAAGCTCCGGAATCCCATCTTCTCGGCCAGCTCATCGAGGTCGTCGCAGACCGTCCGCATCTGCCGCGCTGGTCCCCGTGGCGATGACATAAAAATCCGTCACCGCTGAGATGCCTGTCATATCCAGCAACACCACATTATGGCAGCGCGTGTTCTGCGCCATGCGGGATACTTCGATCGCAAATTTCCTCGACGCTTCCAGCCGGGCTTCAATCGACGCGGCCTTCGGCGGCATTTCCGCTGTGCTCTCCCGTCCTATGATCCACCTGCCTTTCGTAATGTGATCTCAATTACCTGCGCCGGACAAAACAACCGAATGGGCACACCGGAAAAACCGATCCCGGCATTCGACACCAACCATGTGTCATATACCCAATGAATCCCACTAATCAATTTCGCCGGCAGAGAATCGTGCCGAATAATCGGAACGCCTCCCGGCAGGCAAACCTGCCCGCCATGCGTGTGCCCGGCCAGAAATAAATCCGCCTCCAGAAATCGCGACCGCCGAATCAGATCCGGAAAATGCGAAAGCACGATGCGAACCGTCTCCGGACCTTTCTTCTCCAGCGAGCGGAGAAAAACCGGATCGAAATCCTTCCGATCAACGCCGGCCACGCCAATAAATTCCAATGTCGCCGATCCCGAATGCAGCGCCAACTTGCGATGATCCAGCAACGTCAGATTCAAACTCGCCAGCGGTGGCCCAAGCAAATCGCCGTCATGATTCCCCAAAATCGCCGCCATTCCAAGCCGGGATTTCAGCGAATTGACCAATCTTCTCACCACCGGCATAGCCCGGCGGCTGTTGTGCTTGTCGTCCACGAAATCGCCGGTGTAAACAATAAAGTCCGGCGGATGGGCTTCCACTCTGGCTATCAGATCATCATAAGCCGGGTCCCACTGCTGCCGCACATGCAAATCCGTCAGGTGCAGAAGCCGAAATCCCTCCAGTTCCGGAGGCAACTGGCGAATAGGAAGCTGGGCATCGATCCACTCAAAACCTTTCGCCGTAAATAGTTGCAGCCGCGGGCCAATCCGGTCCCGCCGAATGATCGGCTCCAGGGGCGAAGCCTGTCCATCCGGCCGGTGATCATCCACCTGCCGCTCCCGCCCGTCGATCGTCGCTAAATTGATGTCCGTCGAGCTTCTCAACACGCATTTGCCCTGGCTTTTATCTTGCAGCGGGTTCCCGTCATCGGCTAAAATACGAATAGATCGCTTGAGTTCCAAGTGCCTCGCCATACGTACCTGGCCGACCTGATGAATCAACCCCCTCGTAGTCCAGTAGTTTATGCCCTCTACGTCAATGCGGCGCTGCTTTTGGCAATTTTAGCCATACTTTTAAGCCGAAGCGGCCAACCCGGCCTGGCCAGCACCGCCAAAGCACAGGCCGTTCCCGATCAGCCCATCGCTGGCGGAAACGGCATATTCGTCATGCCCTGCCAGCTTCATCCCGAAGTCTGGGGGTGCTATCTGATCGACACTCAGCGGCAATCGCTCTGTGTCTATGAATATAGAGCCGGCGAAAAGGCACTTATTCTGTCGGCTGCCCGAAATTTTCGATACGATTTGGATTTGAAGAACTATAATACTTTCCCGGCTTGGTATGATATCCAAAAGGCCGTTGACGATGCCGTAAAGAACCAGCGTATTAATGAATCGCAGCTTCCTTCTGTTGTTCCCCCTGCTTCACACGACGAAAATCCCTAGGAGACGATGCCCATGATGGCCAAGATGTTCTACACGCTTGAAGAAGCCAAGGTTGCCCTCGGCAAGAGCGAAGATGACATTAAGCAATTTTCCCGAGAAGGCCGCCTTCGTGAATTCCGCGACGGCCCCCGCCTCATGTTCAAAGCCGATCAAGTCGAAGCCCTCAAATCCGAACTGAGCGGCGGTGGCGGCGATTTCTCCGATATGGGCTCCGCCGACAGCGGCATGGCCATCGGCCTCGCCGACAGCAAGGGCGGCAGCGGCGTCGGCATGGCCGGCGTGGGAAGCGGATTGGGCAGCGGCCTCGTTGGAAGTGGCCTTGGCAGCGGAATCGGCAGTGGTGTTGGCAGTGGAACAGGTAGCGGATTGGGCAGCGGCTTAAGCAATACCGGCTCCGCGCAGCCCTCGGCTTGGTTGATACCGATGCCGGTCATTCCTCCGGCACGGGAATGTCCCTCAAAGAAGATACCGCCCTCGCCGCGGACCTCGGTCTTTCCGGCTCCATCGGTGGCCTTCCATCCCCCGGTCGTCCCGCTTCCGCCAGCGTCGCCGGACTTTCTGGCACCTCGCAAGGCAGCCGGCCCGGCGTTGACGTTTTCCAAAACGACGAAGTCGAACGCGTCGACCCCTCGGCTCAAACCGCCATCGCCCCAGGACTCGCTGACATGGCCAATGAAGGCGTCGGCTCCGGCTCAGGCTTGCTCGACCTCACCCGCGAAAGCGATGACACGTCCCTCGGCGCGGAACTGCTCGATGAAATCGCCCCAGGCGGCACCGCTGCCGGCAGGCGAGCCATCGGCGAAACCGCAGGCGGCAAGGTCGTCGAAATCCGCGGCTCAATGGATTCCCCATCCTCCAGCCGAGGACAAGCTGCCCCGGTCTATTACGAAGAACAAGCCGACCCCATGGCCCCCGCCTTCGGCGGCGCTGCCCTGGCGCATCACTAGTGGTCATCTTCGGCGCATATGCCCTGGTCACCGGCGTCCTGGACACCGGCCCCGACCTGCTACAAAACGTAGGAAAATATGGCTTCTTAGGCGTAGCCGCAGGCGGCCTGGCGGTCACACTCCTTTTCTTCGTAGGCGGCCTCATCATAGGCAAAACAACCTCGCGCTAACCGCTGGCAAAAGGCCCGCTAGAACGTAAACAGGCCAGCCGGCGACACCAACCGCGGCAGCGCCGTTCTATTCGAGTCAAAGATTCCGGCCGTCACGAAAACCGTGACGATCATCTTCTTCTCCACCCATTTTTATCCGTGGACGAAAAATAAAATAAAACTTACTCTTATCAAAATCCCAATTTATCGACACACCCTCTTGCAAATCTTCACACATTTGGCAAAATGACATGCGTACGCGGTAGAATAAAGCGGTTTTCACATCGCTTGCCGCAATGTAAAATTTACTCGCATGGAGGCCCACATGGCACGGATGCTCAAGTGGTTTGGATTAGCCACACTCGCCTTTTCGCTCACCGGTTGCGTTTCTGCTGAACAATATACGCGCGATGAAGCTCAGCCGCGATCAAGCGGTTGAACAGCTCAATCAGGCCGAGGCCGACGCCAAGGCGCTCGTTCTCAGTCCGACGCCTACAAAGCTCAACTCGAGCAGATCGCCAATTCCGGCAACACGACACAGGCCATGCTGGCCAACTATTCCCAGCAGGTCGCTCAGTTGCAGGCTCAGAACGCGGCGATCACCCAGAAGTATGAGGACATGCTGAATCGTCCGCCGCAGGTGCTCGAACTCGGCGCAACCGCCCTGCCGGCCAACCTCACCAACACCCTCACCGAATTCGCCAACGCCAATCCGGACATCGTCACCTTCGACGCCTCCCGCGGCGTTGTGAAGTTCAAGAGCGATGTCACCTTCGGCTCCGGCAGCACCGACCTGAACGAGCGGGCTATCAGCACCCTCCAGCGATTTGCTTCGATCCTCAATTCATCCGAAGCCGTCGGATACGAACTGATGGTCGCCGGCCACACCGACAATCAGCGGGTCACCCGCCAGGCGACGATCAACGCCGGCAACTTCGACAACTGGTATCTCTCCTCGCACCGCGCGATCTCCGTCGCGGCCGAACTCGTCAAGAACGGCGTCAGCAAGGCCCGCCTCGGCGTCGCCGGCTATGCCGATCAGCAGCCGATCGCTTCCAACTCCAGTGAAGCCGGCCGCAGCCAGAACCGCCGCGTGGAAATCGTCATTCTCCCGACGCATCCGCGTTCCGGCTCAGTGGCCCCTGCCATTCGGTTGGCGCCCGCCCCGCTGCTGAGCGAATCGCCCCGAGGCATCTGGACAAAGACACCGACGCCGCCGCGGATGAACGCCCGGCGATGTCCAAGTAGTCCGGCACCCAATCAGCCTGCATCTCTCTCCGCATCGCCCCGCCGTCAAAATGACGGTGGGGCGATTTTTATTGAAAGACTTAAGCTCGCTTTGGGGGGATATAACGATCCCCGCTGCTGAA
Organism: uncultured Phycisphaerales bacterium; assembly: GCA_963773725.1. GTDB lineage: Bacteria > Planctomycetota > Phycisphaerae > Tepidisphaerales > Tepidisphaeraceae > PALSA-1353. The sequence goes on along the minus strand of CAVZCA010000002.1, from coordinate 149,407 downwards.
TGAAATGCTGGAATAGGGACTGAACAGAACTGGATGGAATCGGACACAATCGGACAGAATCGAGGGCTTTTTGCGATTTTGATTAGTGGTTACTAGCTTTTGGCATACTTGTCTTTGGAGGTCATATTGGGAAGCGACCCCTTTATGCCCCCATATTGGGAAGCGACCCCTTTATGCCCCCATATTGGGAAGCGACCCCTTTATGCCCCCCTTTATGCCCCCGTGATGAACCGGGGCGTCGTCGCCGAACTCCCGGGGCAGATAATTCCATTGGCAGCCCGAACGCATCTGGTAAATGATGCCGTCGAGGCCTTTGCGCTGGTCGATGCGTGGCCGACCCACGTGGGGTTCTGGGTCGAGCTCTCGCAAGAGCGGGAGGACAAATTGGTCCCAAAGATCGTCGGGAACTTTCCACAGGGTCGGCAGCTCCGCCGCCGGCTCGATTCGTGCGATCCTTGGCTCCTTGGTTCGAGTTGGCTGCGGAGTTTATCATGATTCAGCAATTTTGGGATAGGGTCTTAGTCATTTGGGCTTGACTCATTTATATCTTCCATTGATCGAGACTTATCCGGCGCAATCTTCCTCATGTACCGCTTAAGAATGATGAGTAATACGGGAGTGATTACAATTGAGCTCAAAATGATGGAGAAAGCAATCGCAACAACTAACGTTGCAGGGTTGTATTGTTGGTAGCCAAATAACCTTCCAGATAAAGCTAACAGAGGAGCATAGGCTGTTTCTAACCCGGCCTCTAAACCCTCAGAGGAGACAGGTAACTGAATTGCCTCGCACGCCGAGGGAGTTTGCCATAGCAAAGTTTGGAATCCAATCAAATGCAGAAACACAACCAGACCCAGGAGATGTCGCCCACGGAGGCGCGATGATATTCCATAATCCCATTGGCCATGGACGGCCAGCAAAAAAAGCTACTATAACCAAGATCAAAAGCGAGGCATACCAAACACCTCGGTAAGAGGACGATAGTTGTGCCGGAGGAAACCCGCCATAATTGAAAAGCGCGCCAGATGCCCACACTGAAAACGCGAGAGAGCAGACGAAATAGCCACCGCAAATGACAATTGGCACGAGCCATACTAGAAACCTGTTTTTGGTCGCCATTTGCACCATGAGCGTTAAAATACCTTTCGAGGTTCAGTGAACTGACGTGGGCAAATTCACTGATGGAGCAGTTCCGCGAACAACCTTGTTGAGTACGACATGGTTTCCACTAGGATTCACACTCTGAGAACATGTCCCGCAACTCGCTGGCGCATTCGATCTGGACTTCCCCACGTTCGGTGGGCGCGCCGAGTTAAAACTTTCAGGCTGCCGCCTCGAACGCTTCGGGGCTGACGTAGCCTAACGAACTGTGCAGTCGCTTTCTATTGTAAAAGACCTCGATGTATTCAAAGATCGCCGCCTTCGCCTCCGCCCGCGTCGCATACCGGCTTTGATGGATCAGCTCCGTCTTGAGCGTCGCCCAAAAACTTTCCATCATCGCGTTGTCCCAGCAATCGCCCTTGCCGCTCATGCTGACTGTCAGGCCATGGCTGTTCAGCAGTTGCTGGTAATCCTCGCTGGCGTACTGGGGGTCATAAAGGGGTCACTTCCCATATTGGGGGTCATAAAGGGGTCACTTCCCATATTGGGGGTCATAAAGGGGTCACTTCCCATATTGACCGAGGTCATAAAGGGGTCACTTCCCATATTGACCGTTTCCGCATGTGCCTCTATGTTTGGCTTCATGGCTCGGCCCCTTCGGCGGATCATTCCGGATTTAGTTTATCATGTGCTGAACCGCGGAAACAGGCGGATGCGAATCTTTCATAAGCCAGGGGATTATCAGGCATTTTTGGATTGTCTTGGCGAAGGGCTCAAGCGATATCGCGTGGAACTTCTTGCCTGGTGCGTGATGCCGAATCACTGGCACCTGGTCTTATGGCCGCGGGCCGAAGGGCAGCTTCAGGAATTCATGAGATGGATCAGCGTCACGCATGTCCGGCGGCATCATGGTCACCATGGCGGAAAGAGCGGTCATTTATATCAGGGAAGGTACAAACATTTTTGCGTCGAGGAGGATTCTTATTTTCTGACGTTGTGCCGGTATGTGGAGGCTAATCCGTTACGCGCGGGCTGGTGGCCGAGGCCGAGGCTTGGCCGTGGTCAAGCTTGCATCAAAGGGTGCATCGCATGGGAAATCCGCCGCTGACGGATTGGCCGGTGGATAGGCCGCGGAACTGGACGGCCGTGGTAAATGACGCGATGGATGAAACGGAATTGAAGGTTCTGCGTGAGCATGTGATGCGTGATCGCCCGCTGGGTACGTCCGCATGGATGCGGAAGATGGCGGCTCGGCTTCACCTTGAGCAGACGTTGCGTTCGAGAGGCCGGCCGCTCGCGCCGATGGAATCGCTTTCTCCGCGTCAACGTCGCCGACGGCTGGCCAACGATGGCGGAACGGAACAGAATGGGAAGGAACAGAATGGGAAGTGACCCCGTTTTGTCCGGAACAGAATGGGAAGGAACAGAATGGGAAGTGACCCCGTTTTGTCCCCGCGTCAAAATATTCAAAGGTGTCCGCCATGTGCGATTAGAAATTTCGCAATGTCCCCGTTTTGCACAGCTTGCGCTAATGGTGTGCTACCATCTTTGGCCTTAGCGTTTACGTTTGCCCCACGAGCCACTAGCGTTTCCACGAGCTGGACATTTTTGAAATCAATGGTTGCCGCCCAGTGCAGCGGAGTCCAGCCTGCATCATCCGCAGAATTGACGTCGGCGCCATGGGCCAACAACAATGTTGCCATATCCTCACGTCCCGCGGCCACCGCACATTCCAAGGGCGCGTTGCCCTGATTGTCTTTGGCATTGACGTCTACTTTGGCCGCGAGCAAGAAATCCGCCACATTTTCGAATCCAGCGATGCCGCATAGTGCAGGGGCGTCTTGCCGTCGCCATCCTTGCTGGAAATCAATGCAGGATTTTCCTTAACCAGCGACTGAACCTCTTTTATGTCATCCATGGCAGCCGCGTCGAAGATGGTGTACCGGGCCTTATGTGATAACAAGAGTTTTACCACTTCTGTTCGGGCCCGCGCCTTGGCAATCTCAAATGAAGTAACCCGGGGCCTTTCATCCGGTTTATTCTGAAACGCAGCGATGTCCAGCGGAGTCATGCCGCGTTTGTCCCCGACATCAATGTCAGCCCCGCTCGCCAAAAGAAGTTCGACAACATCCGTCGCTCCGCTGGCGGCGGCTTCATGCAGAGGCGTCCAGCCCATATCATCCTTCGCGTTGATGCTTGCTTTGTGAGCTAACAGAAGCAGCACAATGTTTTTGCGATCACTTGCAGCCGCTAAATCGAGAGCCGTTTTGCCCATGAAGCCCTTGGCATTGACGTTGGCCGCGTAAGCCAGGAGCAGTTTCACCATCTGATACGGGACCACATCTCCGACTGCCCCCACTGAGCAAGCCGTAATCAACGGCGTTGATCCATCACCAGTTTTGCCATTCACATCCGCTTTATGATCGAGCAACAACTTTGCCGCGTCCAGTTGCCGAGAACCCACAGCGGTGTTCAAGGGCGTTTGGCGATTTACATCCGCACCATGATCCAAAAGAAACAACAGGACTTTCGTTTGGCCATAAATGACGGCATCATTTAAAAGAGACCTCCCGAAATAATCAGTTTGAACAAGAACGCTTGGATCCGCTTCTACCTGAGCTTTGACGGTTTCCAAGTCACCCTTCTCGGCCGCGTCGAAGACGGACACTTGGCCGAAACCCTTCCCGCACCCGCTTAGAACAATGGTGAACAGGACGACGGCTGGATGGTTGCACCATGCTGGCCGGAAAGGACGCTTGCATGCATTTGTCATATTTTTGAGCTCCTCCCCGGCATTTAGTTCCTCTCCCAAGCATGCGAAAGTGTGCCGCATTCCGGACAGAGATTCGGCGTTGCCCGCATGTCATAACCACAATGTCGGCAGGCCCCCTTTTTTCGACGCATCCGTCGGTAGACAAAGACGACGGGTAAGATCGCCGGCGGCAACGCTGCGAGGGGCGCGGGAGGGTAATTACTAAAGTCCCTTGAGTCCCTAGGCGAGGATAATCAAAGGGTGGGCCACCACCCCGGTAATACTCAAACCAGGGGACTGCAGGACCCAATTGGTATGCCCAGCATCCTTCGAAGCTGTACCGCGAATGCCGATAGGGTTGCACATCGCCGTTGTCTGCCGCGAATGTCCGAGAGCATCTGATTTGTACACGGGCATGAACAAAGCATAGCAAGAATCCGTCATTTTCCAGAGCCCAAAGCGGATCGTAAGGCCTAGTCCAACCAACATCACCGCCCGCGCGGTAGGCGAGCCGAGTGATTTCGAATCCGTCCGTCCCGTAGATATAGCTGTGCACGATCGTTACTACACACGCAAATAACAGCACGCACGAGATAATCTCGGCAATGATGAAAAGCACGTTTCGCATGACTCATCGGTCTGTTCGCATATCATGACCGGAAAAGGGGAGGACCGGCAACATTACTGCTCTTTGACCTCCTTCTGCCTGCCGCAGTCTTGGAGCGTGTGCTGAAGCAGGAGTGATGGGATTCACTTTGCCCAACATTCGGCCCCCGCCGTCCCAGGGTTTCGCTTCGCTCAACATTCGGCATTTGGCAATCGGAAATCGGCATTCCCCCCCTCCCTTGTCCGATAAGACTAAAGTTATCTACCCCACCATCCCGATAAATCTACGGGATACGTTCAGGTGCGATTGAACGATACGCACCGATAGCCGGCCGACGGAACGGCCAAGTCCATATCCTGATCGGGCTACCAAGGAAGGTCTCAAATGCGGACCATTGCCATCATCAATCAAAAGGGCGGCTGCGGCAAAACCACCACCAGCATCAATCTGGCGGCCTGCCTGGCGCGCCTCGGACAAAAAACCCTTCTCGTCGACATGGACCCCCAGGGCCACTGCGCCGTGGGGCTGGCCGTTCCCGAAGAGCAGATCGAGCGCACCATCTTCGATTGCCTCATCGAAGACCGCGATGGAAAGCCCGCCAAGCTCGCCGACATCGTCTGGCAAATCGCCACCGATTTCGATCTGGCCCCGTCCAACATCAAGCTGGCGGCGTTCGAGCAGATCTTCGCCGGCCGGATCGGCCGCGAAGATCGCCTCGAAAAGGCCGTCGAACCCGTCCGCCCGAATTACAAATGGTGCATCATCGACTGCCCGCCGAGCGTGGGGCTGATCACCTTCAACGCCCTTCGCGCCTGCGATGAAGTCGATCGTCCCGGTGGAGACCGGCTATTTCAGCCTGCACGGCCTGGCCAAGATGATGGAGACGCTGGAGGTCCTCCGCGACAAGTGCGGCAAGGAAATCCTCATCCGCGTCCTGCCGACGCTGTATGACACGCGCACCAAGCTGGCCCGCGAAGTGCTGTCGCGAGCTGCGGAACAAGTTCAAGGAATATCTGATGGAGAGCACGGTCAACTTCAACACCAAGTTGAAGGAAGCCGCCAGCTTCGGCCAGCCGATCACCGAATACGATCCCGGCAGCCGCGGCTACAAGGATTTTGTGAACCTCGCCCGCGAACTGATGGGACATCGCCCGGTGGATCCGGAACCGACCCCGATGGACAAGACTCTCGCCGGCCGGCGGAGCTGGTGCAGCGAGCCAAGCAACTGGCCCAACTCACCAACTGCAGTTCGGCCGCAATACCATTCCATCACTGCTGAATGGAAATCCGGTCTTGTCGCCGCAACCCGCCAGTGCGCCTGCCGCCGCCCCGGTCCCCGTCCCCGCCGCTCTGTCGATCGCCTGCGCCCGATGCGCGGACCCATGCTCGCCGGCCGTCTCAGCGAGCAGCCGGTTGAAGAACCCGCAGTCCTCGCCCTTTCATCCGATGAGGAAGAACTCTCCGATGCCGCGGCACATCCGCCATCACCCGTCCTTCCGGCGGAAATGGGAATGGAAACGGCAACAGCAACGGTAACGGGCATGGCAATGGCAATGGAAACGGTCACGGAAATTCAAATGGAAATGGTCACCCAGCCGTTCCCTACGCCAAAACCACCGCCCAGAAGATCGAAGAATTCTACGGCGCGAAAAAGGTCGGCGACGAGGTCGTCTTCGCCGCCCGCTTCGATCAGGCCAAAAAGGTGCTGATCGCCGGCGATTTCAACAACTGGTCCCCGATGTCCACCCCAATGGTCAATCGCGGCAAGCCAGGTGAATTCTGGACCTGCCTCCCCCTGCAGCCGGGGCGATATCGCTACCGCTTCGTCGTGGACGGCAAATGGATGACCGATCCACATAATAAATATGTCGAGGTCAATCAGTTCGGAGAACTGAACAACGTGATCGAAGTCGACTAACGCCGAGCGCGGCCTGCCGGCTTCCGTCGGCAGGTTCGATCGACGCGTAAAGGACCAAACCATGGACTCCAAACGATCGCTCAGCGAAATCAGCCACCTGTTCCTCAGCGACGTTCGCAACCGCCAACCCGGCGGCGCACGACCGAACCGCATCCCGCCCCGTCAGATCCCTTCGGGCCAGAAAAGCGACGCCAGCGTTGACATGTCCCCCGAAGAATTCGCCGCCTCGCTCGAAGCCGAGCCCCATCATGTGAATATGGCCGCGCCGGAGTTTGAAGCCCGGCAAAATGCCGAAGCCCGGCACGCCGCCGCTCCCCGCGTCTCGGCGATCCTCTTTTCCCATCTGCTCGAGCATGGCAGCCCGGGAGTCCGGCAATACGCCCGCCAAATCGCCGCACAGAGTGGAAACGTCGGCCTCATCGAAATCGATTCCCTCGACCTCGGCGTAAGCTGTTTCGAACCAAACGGAAAAGAAGCCGGGACACCGATCACCATCGACGCCGCCGACACCCGGCAAATGGGCCAAACGCTCGCCGAGTTGGCATTCGACGTCAATCGCTGGCTCATTTCCCTCCCGAATCCCCGCACAGCCGAGGCCCGCGAACTTCTTCGCGTTACCCCTCATTGGGTTTTGCTGACCACCGCGGATCACGCGGATGTCGTCGCGAGCTATCGCGTGCTGAAGGGCCTGGCCGATCTCCAAATGCCCCGGCTGTCGCTGGTCGTCCTGAACGCCCGCGATGAAGCCCAGGCCGACGCCGTCTTCCGCAAGCTCGACGCCGTCAGCCGCCAATTCCTCGGCTGCGCCCTCGAGCGGGAAACTCCCGTTCGCTCCACGACAAACGTCATCGAGCATGCCGTCCTGAACTGCCGCCTCAACCAGGAAAAGCCGCAACCGATCCCGGCCCCGCATTGGAACCTCATCAGCCAGTTCGTGGCAACAGCCATTCAATCGGAACCCAAACAAAGCACCGAACCCATGAACCACATGAATCTAAACAACCCCGAAGAACATCGCCCCGCCACTTCGCAAGTTGCTCCAATGCCGGCACCCAAAATGGCGATCGTCGATCAATCAGCTTCAGAAGTGATCGATCTTCCCAGCGACCAGACCGAGCAATCCATCCTCGACGCGGTCGTCCGCCAGGGCGGCGCCGAAGGCCGATGGGTTCAATGCCCGATCCACCCGCCGATGTGCCCAGAGGCTATCCTGGCCGTCGGCCGCGATCACCGCCTGATTCTTCTGGCCATGGCAGGCAAAGGCTTCAGTCAATTCCCCAGCATCGGCCTCGCCCTCCGCTGGATGGCCGAGAACAACGAACTAATCCGCATGGCTTTGCCGCAACTGGCAATCGATTCCGCCGCAACTCCGGTCGTGCGCCTTCTCGTCGATCATGACGATCTCTGGGCCGACACCCTTCAGCCGCTGCTGCAGAGCGACACCGTGGAGATACAGACTTACCGCCGATTGAAATGGGGCGCGAAAACCGGTTTGCTGCTAGAAGCCGCGTAAAACCAATCCCGATCCAAATCTTAAGGTACGCGCCAGCCTTCACGCAGGGAAATACGGGCCTCCGTTGGTGATTGACTAGAGACTCTTCCAGATGCTGGTACCAAAACGACAACTAAAATCTGGTCAAGTGCGGATGGTGGATGGACGATGGACCATCGTAGTCCTTATCTGAAAGGGGAACGATACCATCAACCCCGGACGCTGTGCGGGGGAGGATGAAACACCAACAAGGATCAACCATGAACAACGACAACCAAACAATTCCGGGTGAACAAACCCTTCCCAACGGTCAATTGCTGACAGTTGGCGAAATGGCCGACGGAAAATTTGGATGGTGGATTGATGCACCTGGAAGCGAAATGAAACTACTCACTCGCGAACGCCCCAGCGCAGTTCGCGGAAGAGCACCCGGAGCATTGATGCATGGTACGGCGGCAACTTTCGACGCCGCTGTTGAAGCGGGTAAGAAAGCGTGGCAGGGAAAATACGGACGCTAGATCACCACGTGTAGGGGAATCGCTATGACCGACCCGTACCAATCAAGCACAACAGGACTCGTCATAACTTGGCTGGTGGCAATTCCAGTGTTTTGTTGCATTGTGCAGCAATTGGTGGTCCTGTTCGGCAAGCAAGAGGGCGTAAGCCGCTGGCTGACATATTGGATTGCCCTGTGTTTTCTGGTCCTGAGCCCACTCCGCTATTTGTTCTTTTTACTTGTCGTCGGTGTCGTGTTTCCATTTCAAAGCGCACGGGCGTTCTTTTCGCTGTTCGGTACAGGCATCCTTGGGCCATTCGCGTTCGGCTTGCTTTATGGGGTCGGCGTATTGCTGCCGCTTTTGCTGCTGTATTGGATTGCTGGAGTCGGAGCGGAAGGCCGCTCAATGCGCAATTCGGTTGCCGCTGCTTTGCTGGCACCGTTTGTCGTTTTGATCGGCCATCTGGTCTTCCTGTGCTTGGCACCCCTCGCAGCGTGGACAACTTCTGACTTGAGGGCCGACGATTTGATACGTGCCACCAATGGACCGGCCTACTACATCTTTTGCACTGTGCCGTCGATGGACTGGCCGCTTCCGAAGTACCTGCATGCACCTTACACAACACGCGATTGCATGCGAGCCCACGTTGTGCTGATATACCTGAACAAAAGCGACTACGCGGCCTTTGTCAAAGCAACCAATCCGGATGCAAATGCCGAAGTGACCAGCGCAGACTGACAGGAAACGTACTCCAACGTGTTACAAGTCCTCAGCATCATCGTTGGCCTCGTATCTGGCATCGCGGGACTTGTGCTGGGGATTCTTAATTACCACGACCAAAGGGATAAGACACGGCCACGATTACGGGTGCGACCACGTCTACTTTCGCTAATTGAGCGCAATTGCAAAACTGTGGAGCAGAACCTCGTTGTGATGGAAGTCTGTAACGTTGGCAACGTGGCAGTGATGGGTTCCAGCATCGGCTTCCAACCAAAACGCAAGGGAGAGAAGGGACACTTCGTCGTGTCACCCGAATCTATCGGCGGATAGCGCTGGCCGGGAGAACTTCTGCCCGGACTGCGCTGCATTTCTACGTATGAAACTTGGGCGGGTAGCTAATCCTGTCAACGAACTCGGCCCAGCCTTTGCCAGCACCATTGTTGGCGATACGTTTCTATGCGAGCCAAAAGATATGCAAACGTTTTTGCATGACTTGGCACGTGAAAGTTTGGAACCAAAAGCCTCGCCCCTCACGCCACCAACTTCTTCCCCATCACAGTCCTAGCCCGCAACTTCTCCCGCAAAAAATCTTCGCCGTCCGCACCACACATAGCCGCAGATGGCCGCCGCTCACGCCAATGTATCCTCGCGTTACGTTGCCCTTTCCGGGCCGATGATTGGTCAAAGATCATGAAGGAGGGTCATAAAACGGTCATCCTGAATTTAGCCCCGGTCCAAAATCTCAACATATCGCCGATAAGCCGAATCCCATTTCCCCACATCTCGCGGCTCATACCGCTTCACGCCAAAATTCACCCGCACGATCTCCCGCGCCTCGCCCAATGATTTCATCCGCCCCACCGCCATCGCCTGCACCAGCACATTCCCAATCGCCGTCGCCTCCATCGGCCCCGCCACCACCGGCCGCCCGCACGCATCGGCCGTCATCTGATTCAAAAGCTCGTTTTGCGTCCCGCCCCCGACAATATGAATCACCTCGATCTTCCAGCCAAGAATATCCTCGAGTCCTTCAATCGTCCGCCGATAAGTGAGCGCCAGACTTTCCAGACACGCCCGGACATATTCCCCAGGCCCGCTCGGCTAACGTTGTTTGGTCTTCGCGCAAAACCGGTCGATCTTTTCAACCATCTCCCCCGGCGAAAGAAACGGCGGATGCTCCGGATCGATCAGCACCCCAAATTCCTTCGCCCGCCCCGGCCATCTCCGTCAGCTTCGTCATAACCATGATCGTTCCCCTGCTTCTGCCAATACCGTCGGCATTCCTGCACCAGCCACAAGCCCCATGATGTTCTTCAAAAACCTCACGCACGATCCCACGCCCATTTCGTTCGTGTAATTATATTTAATCGCCTTCTCCGAAACGATCGGCTCTTTCAGCTCCACCCCCATCAGCGACCAGGTCCCCGAACTGATGTAACAAAATCCTCCCCCTCGCTCACCGGCACGGCCGCCACCGCGCTGGCCGTGTCATGACAACCCGGCGCAATCACCGGCGCAGATTTCACCCCGCATTCCGCCGCCACCTCTTCCCGCAAATTCCCCAGCACCGTCCCGGATGCAACGATCTCCGGCAAAATCCGCGTCGGCATCTCCAAGCTTCTCCAGCATCTCCGTCGCCCATCGCTTTATGCCGCGGATCATACATCTGGCTCGTCGATGCGATCGACAACTCGCTCTTACGCGATCCGCAAAGAAGATAATTAAACAAATCCGGCATGAACAGCATCGTCTCGGCCGCCTCAAGCAGCTTCGGTTTTCCGCTCCTTCATCGCGATCAATTGAAACAGCGTATTGATCTGCATGAACTGAATGCCAGTCGCATCGAAATATCGTTTCCCGCGGCATTTTCGCCAATGTCCGCTCCATCACGCCGTCGGTGGACGGATCGCGATACATCGTCGGATTGGCAAGAATCTCGCCGGTGCGCAGCGATCAGCCCGAAATCCACCCCCCACGTATCCACCCCGATCCCCGCCAGTTCCCCCGCAAATCGGCCGACGTTTTCCTCAGCCCGGTCTTCAGCTCCTCCCATTGCGCCAGCAGATTCCACTGCAATCTACCCAGCATTTTCCCGTTGGGATTCGAAAAACGATGCCTCTCCGCCAGCGACAGCTTTCCGCCGTCCAGCGTGCCCAGAATCGCCCGCCCGCTCTCCGCCCCGAGATCAAACGCCAGGAAATGTGATGCCGCCATATCTCTCGCCAGTTTCGCAGTCTACCGATTTCTCGGTATATACCATCTTACCGTGCCCGAGACCACGAGTAAAAATTCTGACGGTAGTCTGCCGTCCCGAGGACGCCGCCGCAGCCGCAGCACAGGCCGGCGCCGATGCCGTCGGCATCATTTTCGACCCCACCTCCCGCCGATGCGTCTCCGCCGACGATGCCGATTAAATCGTCGCCGCCATTCCCCCCTTCGTGACGCCCGTCGGCCTTTTCGTCAATCAGCCGGCCGAAGAAATTCGCCGGATCGTTCAGCTCGTTCCGCTCGCCGCCGTTCAATTGCAGGGCGATGAATCGCCGGAATTGGTCGCCGAACTGAAACCCATCCGGATCATCAAAGCGCCTCCATCTGACGCCAGGCGATCTGGCGATGATCAAATCCTGGCGCGATGCAATTCGCGATCTGCAACTGACCAACCTGATCGGCCTGCATGCTGGAAACCGCCACCCGACGGTCCATTCGCGGCGGCACCGGCATCGCCAACAATTTCGCACGGCCTGGCCGCGATGCAAGCCGCCGGCAACTTCGCCAATTTGCCCCCGATCATCGCCGCCGGCGGACTCACCCCGGCCAACGTCGGCGATGTCGTCCGCTTCTGCATCCCTTTGCCGTCGATGTCAGCAGCGGCGTCGAATCCGCGCTGCGGGAAAAGTCCGCCGAAAAAATCGAGGCGTTCATCCGCGCCGTCCGCGCCGCCGATAAGCCATGAAATTCCGTCATGCCCCTGACCACCCTCATCGCCGAACTTCAATCGCTCCTCTCTGACGCCGCCGTGGTTTCCGATCCATCGGAACTGGTCGTCTACGAAAGCGACGGATTCACTATCGCCAAAGCGCGCGCCCGGCGCGGTCGTCTTTCCCACCAGCACCGCCGAGGTCGTCGAAGTCGTGAAACTCCTGAATCGCCACGGCGTTCAAATCGTCCCGCGCGGATCAGGCACCGGACTGGCCGGCGGATGCGTCGCTTTCGACGACGGCATCATCGTCTCCACTTCGCGGATGAATCGAATTCTCAAGATCGACATCGACAATCGCGTCGCCCACGTCCAGGCCGGCGTGCGGAACACTCAACTTTCCGAAGCCGTCTGCCGCCCTGCCGGGCGGCAATGGCCTCCATTTCGCCCCCGATCCCTCCAGCCAGCGGGCCAGCACGATCGGCGGAAACGCCGCCACCAACGCCGGCGGAATCCACACGCTCAAGGATTTCGTCTCCTCGAATCACGTCTTCGGCATCGAAATGGTCCTGGCCGACGGCTCGATTCTCCAAACCGGCGGCGAAAACGGCTCCTGCGAATGCGGCCCGATCGATCTCGTCGGACTAATCTGCGGCAGCGAGGGAACGCTCGGGATCATCACCTCGCTCTGGGTTCGCCTCGCGCCCAAACCCCTGGCCTTCCGCACCATCGTCGGCACTTTCGCCTCATCCAGCGATGCGTCATCCGCCGTCGCGGAAATCATCGCCACCGGCCTGCTCCCCGCCGCCATGGAAATGATGGATGGCCAGATGGTCCGCGTCGTCGAAGAAGCGTTCGACTTCGGTTTGCCCGCCAATGCCGAAGCTCTCCTGCTGACCGAAATCGACGGGATCGACGAACTGCTGGACGAACAGGCCGAGAGGATCGTTCAGATCCACGAGAAATATCACGCCATCACCGTCCAAAGCAGCGGCGACGCCGCCCGCCGGCAGTATTTATGGAAAGTACGAAAAAACGCCTTCGGCGCCATCGGCCGAATCAGCCGAAGCTACTGCACCCAGGACGCCTGCGTTCCGCGCAGCAAGCTGGTCGAGGTTCTTCGGCGAATCGACGAAATCGGCCGAGAACATGGAATGCAGATCACCAACGTCTTTCACGCCGGTGACGGCAACGTTCATCCCATATTTTTGTACGACGACACGCGACGAAGACCAGGTGCAAAACACCTTCGTGCCGCCGAGAAAGTGCTGCAATTCTGCGTCGATGTCGGCGGCACCATCACCGGCGAGCATGGCGTCGGCGTCGAGAAGATTCACCTGATGCCCTATCTGTTCGACAAGCCGACAATGAATCTCTTTTCAAGAATCAAAAAGGCGTTTGATCCGGACGAGCGCATCAACGCCGGGAAAATGATCCCCAGTGAAAAAGTAACGGTCCGCCTCTTCAAACCCGGCAGGAAAGTGCCCCAATGATCTCCGCTTTTGGGCCTGACGTTCCAGCCGGGTAAGATATTGCCATGGATACGCCAGTATCACCGCAACGGCGAACCCTTCACTTCACCTCGATCGACGAGATCACGCGCGATGCGGAAAAGCTCGCCGCCGCCGAACGCAAAGGCAAACTGCAGCAAGTCGGAAAATGGACACTTGGCCAGGCCTGCGGGCATCTCGCCGCCTGGATCAATTATGGTTTTGACGGCACCCCCGCGAAAATCCCATTGATTATTCGCCTGTTCGCGCGACCACTCAGAAAAAGATTTATTTACAAACCCATGCACCCCGGCTGCCGGCTCCCCAAAGTGGCCGGCGGAACTCTCGCCATTGAGATCGTCCCCACCGATGAAGGCCTCGCCCGTCTACGGCTCGCCTGCAACCGATTGACAGCGGATGTCCCCAAAATTCCCAATCCCGTCTTCGGCAAACTGAAGCCCGACGAATGGCGAAATCTCCACATGCGTCACGCTGAATTACATTTGTCATTCCTGCGCGCCGATTAACCATGACAGAGCAGAACAATCCTCAATCGCTCAATATTCTCATCGTCGATGACGAGATCAACATCCGCAAAACCCTGGCGATCAGCCTGGAAACCGACGGACATTCCGTGACGGCCGTCAGCAACGCCCGCGATGCCGTCGCCGAGGCGACGAAGCAATCCTTCGATCTCGCGTTTGTCGATCTGCGCCTCGGGGCCGATCTGCGGAATCGACCTCATCCCGCAATTGCTCAGCAAAGCCCGTGGATGCGCATCGTCATCATCACCGCCCACGGCTCGATCGATAACGCCGTCGAAACCATGAAACGCGGGGCTACCGATTACCTGACCAAACCCTTCACGCCCGCGCAGGTAAAGCTCGTCGTCGATCGCGTTGCGCGATTGCGCGCGCTCGAGCAGCAAGTCGCCGGACTGGAGGAAATCGTCGGCCAATCGCGCGGAGATATGAGCCTCAAAAGCAGCGACCCCGCCATGCAGCGGACGCTCAACCTCGCCCGGCAGGTCGCCCCCAGCGACACAACGGTTCTCATCCGCGGCGAAAGCGGCACCGGGAAAGGCGTCCTCGCCAGGGCCATTCACGGCTGGAGCAACCGCGCGAAAAGCCGATGGCAACCATCTCCTGCCCCACGCTTTCGCCCGCAGCTTCTGGAGAGCGAACTATTCGGCCACGCCAACGGCGCATTCACCGGCGCCATTCGCGACAACCCCGGCCGCATCGCCAACTCCGAAGGCGGCACGCTTCTCCTCGACGAGATCGGCGACCTGCCGCTCCAGCTTCAACCCAAGCTACTGCGGTTTCTGCAGGACCGCGAATACGAACGCGTCGGCGAATCGCAGACGCGCCGGGCCGACGTTCGCATCATCGCCGCCACGCACGTCGATCTCGAAGCCGCGGTCGCCAGCGGAAAATTCCGCGAGGATCTGCTCTATCGCATCAAGGTCATCCAACTCGATCTGCCCCCGCTGCGCGACCGGCCGGATGATATCGCCGCCTCTCGCCGAACGTTTTCTCGCCGAACTCCGCAACGGCAAACTGATCTCCGGCTTCACACCCGAAGCAACGACAGCCCTGCAGCGCTATCGATGGCCCGGCAACATCCGCGAGCTTCGCAACGTCATCGAACGCGCGCTCTTCCTATGCCAGACCGACCGCATCGGCATCGAACATCTTCCCGCCGAATTCGCCGGCGGCAAACCCGCGCCTGCCGGAGTCGGAGATTCCATCTCTCTGGACAAGCTGGAAGAAACCCACATCCGCCGCGTCCTGGCCAAAGCCAAATCCCTGGAAGAAGCCGCGAAAATCCTCGATATCGACGTCGCCACCCTCTGGCGCAAACGCCGAAAATACGGCCTGTAAGCACTTATATTTAGCACCTGCAAATTGCAATGCCCGCCGCCGGCAATCGTGCAGCCTGCATGATCTGTCGCCTTCACCCTCTCTGCTTATCACGTCAAAAAAGAGGATAATTAGTGGCATCCCTTTCGCTCAGTACACAGGAGAACATCATGTTCGGCTTACGGCAAAAACTCTTCTTCGGCTTCGGCGGCTTGCTGGCGATCCTTCTCTCCGTCAGCGTCCTTGCGTGGTGGTGCTTCAACAGCACCGCTCATGGCTCGATCAGATTCCTCTACGAGAACTGGCGAAGCGTCGAATACGGCCAGCACATGCTGGATGCGATTCAGCCGCTGAATGCCATCGCCCAAAATGTGTCCGGCGAGATCGGCGAGCCGACCAAAGCCGAAATCACCGCCGCCGCGGCCGCCTCAACCAAACCACTCGCGGATTTTCGACACCAATTGCGATGCCGAAAATCACAATCATCACCTTGCCTCACGAGCACGTGACATCGCCGTCCGATCTGACACAGCTCTGGTCCGGCTTTGAAATTGACACTCACACCGGCCAGCCAGGCAAATAAAGTCAACCAGCGATAACTACCGCGACCATTTGCCGAACTGATCAATGATCAGACGAGCCTCTCCGACCGCCGCGCCGCCTATTCATCGATCCAGCGTTTGTCCCCGCTGATCAAAGCCCGCGCCCAGGAAGTAATCGATCTCAACTTCGAAAACATGCAGCCCGTCGAGGGCAAGATCAAGGACATGTCCGACAGCGCCACGCGACTGATCATCCGCCTGGCGGTGGCCGGCGTCGCTCTGGCGATCGTCTTCATCCTGCTGATGAGCCGCGCGATTCTTCGCCCGCTCGGCACGCTCACACGCTCCCTCGAAGAAATCGCCAAGGGGAATCTCGATCAGGTCGTGCACGTGAATTCCCGCGATGAGCTTCACAAGCTGGCCGAGGCGTTCAATTCGATGGCCGCCAAGCTGCGCGAATTCCGCCGCACCGATCGCGCCAAGCTCATGCGCATTCAGCGCACCACTCAACTGGCCGTCAACAGCCTGCCCGACGCCATCGCCGTCGTGAATTCCGATGGCAGTCGTCGAGATTTCCAACCGAAACCGCGCAGACGCTCTTCGGGCTATATCCCGAACAATCCATCCGCTCGCTGCGCGACCATCGATTGGGCGATCTGTATCAGCAGGTGTCGCGCGAAGCGGTCCCGTCTCAGCCGCAGAGGTTATGAATCCGCCATCGAAGTCTTACGACCAGGGCGGCCAACTGCGCTTTTTCCTGCCGCGGGCCATCCCCATTCTGGATGCCGATCAGCAGTCTGCTCGGCGTCACGCTCGTTCTGGGCGACGTCACCAATCTCCGCCGGCTCGACGAAATGAAAAGCGGGCTGCTCTCGGTCGTTTCGCACGAATTGAAAACCCCGCTGACTTCCATCCGCATGGCTTCTCATCTGCTGCTGGAAGAACGCGTCGGCCCGCTGAACGCCAAGCAAACCGAATTGCTCATGGCCGCCCGCGAGGACGCCGACCGGCTTCAAAAGATCATCGAAGACCTTCTGGACATGGGCCGCCTGGAATCCGGACGGGTGAAGCTTGACCTGCAATCCGAGCCATCCGAGCGGCTGGTGTCCGATGCGGTCACGCCGCTGGAAACGTCCTTCCATGATAAATGCCTTACGCTGAAGGTGGATGTGCCGATTGAGACCCCGCCGCGTGCTGGCCGATCCCGCCGCGCATCGGGCATGTCTTTTCGAATCTGCTGACCAACGCGCTGAAATACACCTCGCCCGGCGGCCGCGTCCGCATTTCCGCCGAGCCCCTGGACAAATTCGTCCGCTTCATCGTCGAAGACACCGGCATCGGCATCCCGTCCAGCATATCTCGGCCGGATTTTCGAACGGTTTTACCGTGTCCCGCGCGAAAACCAGCCCAGCGGCGCGGGGCTGGGGCTGGCGATCGCCAAGGAGATCGTCGATGCCCACGGCGGCACCATCGCAGTCGAAAGCCAACCCGGCCAAGGGAAGCCGATTCACTTTCACGCTTCAACGAGTTCCCGATCAAAGCTTACCCAGCAATCTAGCTGAATCCGAGGTGAAACTTATGAAACCAGCATCAATCCTGATCACCGATGATGAAAGCGGCATCCGCCTGATGCTCCGGACCGCGCTGGAATCGGACGGCTACTGCCGTCACCGAAGCCGCCAACGGCCGCGAGGCCCTCGACGCCATCAAGACCAATATCCCCGACCTGATGGTGCTCGACCTGAACATGCCGGTGCTGGATGGCATGGCGGTGCTGGAGCAGATGAAATCCCTCGCCGCCGCCAACCGAGCCGCGCGTGATCATTCTGACGGCCTACGGCTCGATCCCCGCCGCCGTGAAGGCCACGCGCCTGGGCGCGTTGGATTTCCTGGAAAAGCCGATCACCCCGACCGAATTTCGCCATGCCGTCCGCAGCGTGCTCGATGAGCCGGAGCTTGATTCTCCGCCGGATATTACTCGTCGATGTCCCCGGCGGATACGAACTTGTCTCTCGATCGCATCCGCAAGCTGCTGCGCATGGCGGATTACGAAACCGCGATGTCCCTGCTGATGAAAGCCGCCGATCGAAAGGACCAGCAATCAGCCGACTATTTCAATCTGCTCGGCGTGCTCTACGAAGCGCAGAGCAAATGGCGGCTGCGCGCAAATGCTACGACAAAGCCATCGATGCCGACGAACAACTATCGAGCCGGCCCGGAGCAATCTGCGCCGATTGCTGGAGCTGCACCGCTACGGCCGCAGCTCGCAGGCGATCGTCCTCGGCGACGAGGCCGAGGACATCTGGTTCGCCAAGCTTGCCCGAAGCCCAGAACTGACCCCAATGCCAAGCCGCGGCGAAAACATTCTCGTGGTGGACGATGAGCAGAACATTCGCCTTCTCCTTCGGTCGTCCCTGGAATCGGATGGATTCGCCGTCTCCGAAGCAGCCAGCGGTGAAGAGGCCATCGATTCCATCGAGCAGCGAAAACCGGAATTGGTATTGCTCGACCTGTGGATGCCAGGGAAGCGATGGCATGATGGTGCTGGAATATCTCAATCAGAAACCGCCGGAACAGCGCCCGCGGGTGATCGTGCTGACCGCCAACAGCCGGGTGCCCGTGGTGGTGAAGGCGATGCGTCTGGGCGCATCGGATTTTCTGGAGAAACCGACGACGCCGGAAGATCTGCGCATCAGCGTCGCCGCCGCCCTGGAAGAAAGTGCCGATGCCGAACCGAGTCGCAACTGCAAACACAGCAGACCGCTCCGCGACGACGAAAAACTCGGCCCCGCTTGGCGAGAATTCGCCAGGCTGTCTGGAACCAGGATATTCACTTCACCGAACACACGCTTAGCGCCCTGTTTCGCAAGGCCTGGGAGCGATCCCGACCTGGTTCAATCTGCTCGGCGCCGCTTTGAAGCCGAAGGAAACCGCGGCGCGGCCAAAACCTTTTATCAGAAGGCCGTCAACGCCCCCGCGGGCTGTGACGCGGCCGCTCGGAATCTCATCGCGGCTTGAAAACCTCGATGCCGATCCTGCCAACGCGGAGACGTTGATCTCGGCGATCAGGAAAAATTCCTCGCCGAAATTTGCTCGAGCTCACGAATGCCATCATTCGGAACCCGTACATTCGATCAGGAGTCACTCATGACGGATCTCTTATACGTCGGCATGACCATCTGGATTTTTCGCGGTCAGCGTGCTTTACATTTACGCCCTGCGGAAAAATTTAACCTTCGGAGATTTTGCGATGACGGAAAACATCATTGTTGGAATCGTTTCGGTTGGACTGCTGATCTATCTGTTCTGGACGCTGATTCGTCCCGAACACTTTTAAGCCCCGGATTGTTGGCCGCTTCAGAATTGTGGGAACCATGAATCTATCCGGCTGGATACAACTCGCGATTTACGTCCTCGTCGCTGGTGGCGATCACCAAGCCGCTGGGGATCTATCTGCTTCCGGGTGCTCGATCCCGAACGAGGCCGGCGGCGGACGTTTCTCGACCCGGTTCTGGGTCGGCTGGAGCGGCTCATCTACCGCATTCTGCGCGTCGATCCCAAACGCGAGCAAAACTGGAAGCAATACGGCATCGCGATGCTGATCTTCAGCCTCGTCACGGCCGCGATGACCTATGGCATCCTTCGCGGTTTCAGGAACATCTGCCCTGGCATCAGAATCTGGACAATCTTTCCAACAAAACCGCCATGACCGGCGATCTGGCGTTCAACACCGCCGCCAGCTTCACCACCAACACCAATTGGCAGAGCTACGGCGGCGAAAACACGATGTCGTATTTCTCGCAGATGGTGGCGCTGGCGAGCCACAATTTTTTTTCCGCCGCGGTGGGAATCGCCATCGCCGCCGCGGTCATTCGCGGAATCGCCCGCAATCGGCATCGGAACCATCGGCAATTTCTGGGGCGATCTGGTCCGGCTTCATCTCTATCTGCTGCTTCCGATCTGCATCGTTTACGCGCTGTTTCTCGTCAGCCA
Source organism: uncultured Phycisphaerales bacterium (assembly GCA_963773725.1). Classification (GTDB taxonomy): domain Bacteria; phylum Planctomycetota; class Phycisphaerae; order Tepidisphaerales; family Tepidisphaeraceae; genus PALSA-1353. Next base: position 129,516 of record CAVZCA010000002.1, on the reverse strand, counting down.
GGGGATGATTCAGAATTTCAATCCGTACACGACCGTCAATGCGTCGATCAATCCGGCGCGACGGCTTCGCAGCCGATTCAGCAAATCGATCGCCCAGGGCCCCGTCGCCTCCCAGATCGCCATCAAGATGCTCGGAACCAACGGCGGCGGATTCTTCAACGCCAATGCCGCCCATCCGTTTGAAAATCCCAACGCCGCTCAGCAATTTCATCCAGATCCTTTCGATCTTCGCGATCCCCAGCGCGCTTGACCTATTACCTGGGCCGGATGGTCAAACATCCCGGCATGGCTGGGCCGTCTGGGCGGCGATGTTCGTGCTGTTCATCGCCGGGGTGCTGGTCGCCTGGCCCGCCGAGGCGGCGGGAAATCCGCGCTTCGCCGCAGCTCGGCGTCGATCCCACCATCCGGCAACATGGAAGGCAAGGAAGTTCGCTTCGGCATCTTCAATTCCGCTCTCTTCGCCACGATCACCACCGACGCCTCCTGCGGAGCGGTCAACTGCATGCACGACAGCTTCACGCCGCTGGGCGGGCTGGTGCCGCTGTTCAACATCCACACCGGCGAAGTCATCTTCGGCGGCGTCGGCGCGGGAATGTATGGAATGCTCATCTTCGTCGTCCTGGCGATCTTCATCGCCGGCCTGATGGTCGGGCGAACGCCGGAATATCTCGGCAAGAAAATCGAGGCATTCGACGTGAAATGCGCGGTGCTGCGCGATCCTGGCCCGGGGTCTGCATCCTGGCCTTTTCGGCTATGCGCATCCGTCACGCGGCTGGGGCCATGGCCGGACCGAACAACAACGGCCCGCACGGATTCAGCGAAATTCTCTACGCCTACACTTCCTGCGCCGGAAATAACGGCTCCGCCTTCGCCGGCCTGACCACCAATACGCCGCAATACAACATCACCCTGGCCTTCGACATGCTTCTTGGCCGGTTCTTCATGATCGTTCCGCTTCTGGCGCTGGGCGGCCATCTGGCCACGAAGAAAATCGCCCCGCAGAGCGTGGGCAGCTTCCCGGTCTCCGGCGCGACGTTCACCGTTCTGCTGATCGGCACCGTCGTCGTCGTCGGCGCGCTGACGTTCCTGCCGGCGCTGGCGATGGGACCGATCGTCGAACATTTTCTGATGTGGGGATCGAGAGTGACGTATTGACTGCGGATGAGTATTGGCCAGGAGGAATTGAGCCATGTTGGACGTTGCAATCACTGAATTCCGGTCGTTCGCACCGCTTCAGCAGCCGCTCCACCGCCGCAGATGGATGTGCTGATGTCTTCTGGATTCCTCCGCTCAATCCTCACGCTGCTCGTTCTGGATGCATCCGGTGACAATCGAGGATCCTGCGTCGCTGGCATTCGCGGTGTGCCTGGCTGGCCATGGCGGTTTATGGATTCCTGCAAGGTGCGTGGCCGCTGGGAATCGTCGGACTGCGTCTGGTCCGTCGTCGACCTTTCGGCGATGGCATCAAAAGAAGGACATCGTTCGCAAACCAATACATGAAATTCCGGCACGATCATGTTATTCACAGGTTCGCACTGAGAAGCCGAATCTCGCATGAGCCGGATGTTTGATGGAACGTAAATGAGTGAAACGAGGCGAACGATTGTCAGTCGAAGTAACGAGTGAGAGGGTTGGAAGGAATTAGGTATTCTATGCAATATCATGACTGGTTCAGGTTGGATTCAGTTGCTGGTTTTCTGCATCGGATTGCTGTTGATCACCAAGCCGATGGGCATTTATCTCCTTGCGGGTGCTCGACCCCGATCAGGAAGGGGGCCTGGGCATCCTTGAAAAGATTCTTCGGCCCGATCGAGCGGCTGGTCTACAAAGTCGCCCGCATCGATCCAAGAAGCAGCAGAACTGGAAGCAGTACGCCCTGTCGCTGCTGATGCTCGGCATGGTGACGATGCTGCTGAGCTATGGACTGTATCGGATTCAGGATATCCTGCCGCTCAAGGCAGAACATGGCCAACCTCGGCGCAGACGGTTGACAAGAATCCGGCGTCATCAACGGCGGCGGAAAGGTCCCGGGGATCATCGCCTTCATCCAGGCGTCCAGCTTTGCCACCAACACCGACTGGCAAAGCTATGAGCCGGAGCAGATGTTCACGCACTTTTCGCAGACGGTCTCAACAGCCCTCCACTTCTTCTTCTCCTCGGCGGTGGGCATCGCCGCCGCCGCGGTGGTGGTGCGCGGCATCGCGCGAAACAGACGACCGACATCGGCAATTTCTGGGTCGATCTGACCCGCATCACGCTTTACCTGTTCCTTCCGATCTGCCTCGTCTTCGCCACTGCTGGATCTCTGGCAGGGAATTCCGATGAATTTCCGGCCGTACACGGCCGCCACGGCGGTCGATCAATCCGGCGCGGCATCGACCACCCAGCCGATGACTCAGACCATCGTTCAGGGCCCGATGGCGTCCTATTGCGCGCCCAAAGTCCTGGGCCTTAACGGCCCGGGATTCACCGGCGCCGACTGCTGCCATCCGTTTGAAAATCCGACGCCCCTGTCAGAGTTCCTCCAGTGGATGCTGTTCTTCTCCATCGTCGCCGGCCTGCCCTATTACTACGGCCGGATGATCAACAACACGATGCACGGCTGGAACATCTGGATCATCATGTTCATCATGCTGATTGCGGCACCCTGCTGGTCACCTGGTACTTCGAGGCCCAGCCCAATCCGAACCTGGTGGCGCTGGGAGATCGATCCTGCCTACGCCAACATGGAAGGCAAGGAAGTCCGCATCGGAATCTATAACTCCGCCGCGTGGGCCAACGACGTGACCGACACCGCCGAGGGCGCCAACAACTGCCAGCACGATTCCATGACCCCGATGGCGGGCTTCATGCTGCTGTTCAACATGCACATGGGCGAAGTCGATCTTCGGCGGCATCGGCAGCGGACTCTACACGATGCTGGTCTTCATCTTCGTCTCGGTCTTCCTGGCCGGCCTGATGATCGGACGAACGCCGGAATACCTGGGCAAGAAGATCGACGCGCTACGGCGTGAAATGTTGTTGCTGTCTACCTTCTGATGATGGTCATCGACGCGGTGGGCTTCACCGCCTGGGGTTGCGTCGCCAACTGGGGCCACGGCAACGTCGGCAACAACGGCCCGCACGGCTTCAGCGAAATCTTCTATGCGTACAGCTCCGGCATGGCCAACAACGGCACGGCCTTCGGCGGGTTCGGCTATTCGCCGACCACCACCAACGCCGCCGGCCAGACCGTCTACGCCAGCACGATGTTCAACTGACGCAGACGTTCTGCATGCTCATCGGCCGATATTTCGAACTGATTCCCATCCTGGCCCTGGCCGGAGCCGCTGGCCAGAAAAAGCCGGCACCGGCATCGGCGGGCAGTTTCCCGGTCGTCGGACCGACGTTCATTCTGCTGATCATCGCCGTCATCGTGATCGTCGGCGCGCTGAACTTCCTGCCGGGACTGGCGATGGGACCGCTCCTCGAGCACTTCATCATGCGAAGCGGCGGCATCTTGTACTGACGGCGCTTACTCGAATCTTGATTAACTCGAATCAGATAATTGATTAAGAAAGAACTGAGGAAAGGTTATGGCAGCCAAAGCAAGACCATTGTTCGATCCCGCGATCGTCATGCCCGCGATCGGTGAGAGCTTCAAAAAGCTCAACCCGATCCACATGGTGAAGAACCCGTGATGTTCGTCACCGAAGTCGGCGCGGCTCTGACGACGCTGGACCTGTTCTTCACCAAGGATTCATGTGTCCTTCGTGGCGCAGATTTCACTCTGGCTCTGGTTCACGGTGATCTTCGCCAATTTCGCCGAGGCGATGGCCGAAGGCCGCGGCAAGGCCCAGGCCGATGCCCTGCGCAAGAGCCGCACCAAGAGCGTCGGGCGAAAGCTCATGCCCGATGGCTCGATTCAGACCGTCGCCGCCGAATCGCTCCGCAAGGGCGACATCTTCGTCGTCGACCGCCAACGAACTGATCGCCGCCGACGGCGAGATCATCGAAGGCGCGGCCAGCGTCAACGAATCCGCCATCACCGGCGAATCCGCCCCGGTCATCCGCGAAGCCGGCGGCGACCGCTCGGCCGTCACCGGCGGCACCACCGTCCTTTCCGACGAGATCAAAGTCCGCGTCACCGCCAATCCCGGCGAAAGCTTCATGGACCGCATGATCGACCTGATCGAAGGCGCCAAGCGGCAGAAGACGCCCAACGAAATCGCGCTGTCGATCCTGCTTTCGGCCTTGACGATCATCTTCATGGCCGTCTGCATCACGATGATGCCGTTCGCCATCTTCACGCAGACCTATCTCAGCGGCGACGCATACGCCAAGGTAAGCCTGGCATTTTCCGTCACCGTGCTGGTCGCGCTGCTGGTCTGCCTGATTCCGACGACCATCGGCGGATTGCTTTCAGCCATCGGCATCGCCGGCATCGACCGCATGGTGCAGCACAACGTGCTGGCCATGAGCGGCAAGGCCGTCGAAGCCGCCGGCGACGTGGACGTGCTTCTGCTCGATAAAACCGGCACGATCACGCTCGGCAATCGCGCAGCCATCGGAATTCTATCCCGCCCCCGGCGTCACCGAGCAGGAACTGGCCGATGCCGCCCAACTTTCATCGCTCGCCGATGAAACCCCCGAAGGCCGCAGCATCGTCGTCCTGGCCAAGGAAAAATACGGCATTCGCGGCCGCGAGATTCATGAACTGCCCCACGCCGAATTCGTCCCCTTCACCGCCCAGACCCGCATGAGCGGCGTGAACATGAACGGCGACATGTATCCGCAAAGGCGCCGCCGAGAGCGTTCGCAAATTCGTCTGCCGCTTCCGGCGCAGTCATTCCCTGCCGAGATCGACAAGACGGTCGAAACCATCAGCCGGGCCGGCGGCACGCCGCTCGTCGTCGCCACCGCGAAAAAAGCCCTGGGCGTCATCTATCTCAAGGACATCGTCAAGAGCGGCCTGCCCGATCGGTTCCAGCGCTTCCGCGCCATGGGAATCAAGACGGTCATGATCACCGGCGACAATCCGCTCACCGCCGCCGCCATCGCCAAGGAAGCCGGCGTCGATGATTTCCTCGCCCAGGCCACGCCCGAAGACAAGCTCGCCCTTCTCAAGAAAGAACAGGCCGCCGGCCATCTGGTCGCCATGACCGGCGACGGCACCAACGACGCCCCGGCCCTCGCCCAGGCCGACGTCGGCGTCGCCATGAACACCGGCACTCAGGCCGCCAAGGAAGCCGGCAACATGGTCGATCTCGACAGCAATCCGACCAAGCTGATCGAAGTCGTCGAGATCGGCAAGCAGTTGCTCATGACCCGCGGCGCACTGACGACCTTCAGCGTCGCCAACGACGTGGCCAAATATTTCGCCATCATTCCGGCGATGCTGATGGGCGCGTTCCCGCAGGTGGCGCCGCTGAACATCATGAAGCTGCAGACGCCGCACAGCGCCATCCTCAGCGCCGTCATCTTCAACGCCCTCATCATCATCCTGCTGATTCCGCTGGCCTTGAGAGGCGTGAAATTCCGCCCGGCCTCCGCCGTCGCCATTCTCCGGCGAAATCTGCTGATCTACGGCCTCGGCGGCATCATCGCTCCGTTCCCGGGGATCAAGATCATCGACTTGTTGATTAACGCCATCCACCTGCCCGGTCTGGCGATGCCACACTAATTGCCACATTGTTCTTGATTGAACAAGACTAATTGGAGAAAACCATGAAAAGCGAAAAAAATACTGGCAAAACGATGGTCTTTCACCGGGAAAACGATCCACCCGGTGGACTCCTCCGGCACATCTGGGCCTCCATCGGCGTGACCATCGTCCTGGGAATCATCTGCTGCGGAATCTATCCGTTGGTCATCTGGGGCATCAGCCAACTGGTCTTCCCCGTTCAGGCCAACGGATCGCTGCTGAAGAAAGACGGCTCGTACACAACCAAGGAGAGTGAAGCCGTCGGCTCCGCGCTGATCGGTCAGAACTTTTCGCTCCCGCAATATTTCCATCCGCGCCCCAGCGCCGCCGGCAACGGATACGACGCCACCAGTTCCGGCGGAAGCAACCTCGGCCCGCTCAGCGATAAGCTCATCAACGGCCTGACCACCCCAGCCACCACCCAGCCGACGACGCAGCCCGAATCCCTCTCATTCGACGGCATCCGTCTCCGCACGCTCCATTACGCGACGGACAACAACTCTCATTCAAGCTCTATGACCAGCGTTCCGACGGAACCGGCGACAAACCGAAGTCCCGATGAAGAATTTGAAGACGCCCAGGGCAACCTGCACGATGTCAAGCTGGTGGATGCCTTTCCGCATCCGCCGAGTGATACACCCGACCGGATTGTCCTGACCGCGGGGCCTTTCACGGATTCCCAGGGCAAGGATGTGCTGATCCCCGGCGACGCGGTCACCGCGTCCGGTTCGGGCCTCGATCCGCACATCAGCCCGGCCAACGCCGAGCTTCAAATCGGTCGCGTCGCGACGGCCAGGAACATTTCCGCCGACCAGATCAAGGCCCTCGTTCAGCAATATACCGACGGCCCCGACCTGGGATTCCTGGGCGACCCAGGCGTTAACGTACTGAGGTTGAATCTGGCACTGGATGCGAAGTATCCGATGCCCAGTTCAAAATGAATCGCTCGATGGGCCGCGAGCCGACGGCAACGCCACAGTGCCGAGCTCACGGCCCTCATTTTCAATCATGGATAGACTGACCGCTTTTGGTTTGCTCGCTGTCAGTCTGATGCTGATCTCCTATGCGCTGGAGGATCGCTCCCCCATCTTCGTCCTCGCCTTTGCCGGCTCGTGCCTGATGGGATCAGCCTACGGCTTCCTGCAAGGCGCGTGGCCTTTCGGGCTCGTCGAGGTAATCTGGTCCGCCGTGGCCCTCCAACGCTGGCTGAAACTCCGCGGCGACGCAAAACTAAATACTCATGCCCGATGACCGCGCACAATCATTCCTGCAGATGATCCGCAAGTCAGCAGCGGGGCCGGCTCAAGATCTATCTCGGCTACGGCCCCGGCGTCGGCAAAACGTATCGCATGCTCCTGGAAGCCCATCGCCTCAAAGGTGAACGGATTGACGTCGTCGTCGGCCTTCGTCGAAACCCACGGCCGGGCCGAAACCGCCAAGCTCGTCGAAGGCCTGGAAGTCATCCCCCGCCGCAAAACGGAATATCACGGCATCATCGTCGAGGAAATGGATGTCGACGCCGTCATCGCCCGCCATCCGCAGGTCGCCATCGTCGATGAACTGGCCCACACCAATGTCCCCGGCAGCCGAAACGCCAAGCGATATCAGGATGTTCAGGACATCCTCGCCGCCGGAATTCACGTCATCTCCGCCCTGAACATTCAGCACCTCGAAAGCCTCTACAACACCGTCGAGCAATTGATCGGCGTAAAAGTTCGCGAGCGACTCCCCGATTCCGTCCTGGCCGAGGCCGATCAGATCATCAACATCGACCTATCCGCCGAAGACCTTCAGCAGCGCCTGCGCGAAGGGAAAATCTATCCGCCCGAACGCGTGCAATCGTCCCTGGAAAATTTCTTCACCAACTCCAATCTCGAGCATCTGCGGGAACTGGCCCTGCGCGAATTGGCATCCCAGCTCGATTTCAAGCGACGCGAAACCACCGGAGACAAAATCGCCGCCCCGATGGCCGGCGTTCCCGATCAGATCATGGTCTGCCTCTCCTCGCGCGGCCCCAACAGCGCCCGGTTATTGCGCTTCGCCTCGCGTCTGGCCGGCCGGCTTAATCGCAACTGGTACGCCGTCTACGTGCAAACCCCGTCGGAAGAACCGACGGTCATCGACGCCGTGACCCAGCGCCTGCTCGCCGACACGCTGACGCTGGCCAACCAACTTGGCGCGATGGTCTTTACGTTCAAGGGCCAGAACGTCGCCGACACCATCCTGCGATTCGCCCACGAATACCGCGTCGGCCAGATCGTGATCGGCCGCCCCCGGCCCCTCCCCTGGTGGAGGCGAATTTTCAACCGTCACGCCGTAGCCGAAGATCTGATCAATCGCTCGGAAGGAGTCACCATCATCGTCGTCGATGCCGAAAGCGAAGAGCGCACCAGCCATGATTTTCACGAACCCTCCACCGCGACCAGCATGTCAGCCGTTCGCCCGGCCGGCGCTCTCAGCCGGCTTCTCACGCCACAGCGAATCATCATCTGGGACGATCCCGTCTCCAGGCAGGATGTTCGCCAGCAACTCGTAAATTCAATCGTCTCCACGGAACCGGGACTTAGCGCCGAAACGGTCATGAAAAAATTAGCCGAGCGCGAAGCCCAAGGCTCGACATTCCTGAACGAAGGCATCGCCCTCCCGCACGCAAGACTAGATGGCCTGAAAACGCCACAGGTCGCCCTGGGATTAACCCGCGCCGGCTTATTGGATGTCGCCACCGAGCGGCCCATCGAAGCCGTCTTTCTCCTGCTCTCCCCAATGACCGGCGCAAACATACATCTTCAATTGCTAGCCAAAGCCGGCCGCGCTTTGCAAAACCGGGAACTCCGCACGCGCCTGGACCGCGCCAAATCATCCGCCGAAGCGTCGGATGCGATCCAGGATTTCGAAGCCGCGTCGAGCGGCCACACCGTTTCCACCCCATAACAAAGCCCACGGCGCCGCCGAAGGGGTTGAGTCGGAAGAACTGCGGGCAATCGAAACCGGCGAATTGAAGCGAGGCAAATACAAATCAAAAACTTCAAATTGATCGACTGAGGCGCGGTACACTTATTTCGTGATACGCCGCATTTTCAATGCGATGGACCGGATGCCTCAAAGGCGATTCCTGCTAATCGTGTTTCTTCCGGCGGTGTTCCTGTGGACACTAGGTGCATTAGACCAATTCGACCGAGAAGCCCACCATAAAGAGCTTCGTTACGTCGCCGCAATCATATCAACTCTGGATTTTATGTTCATCGCGTTAAGGATGACCGCTCGGTTCATCCCTGTCCCCAAGTCACGGGTCGGCTTCTGCCAAACTTGCGGCTACGATCTCCGCGCCACTCCCGACCGTTGCCCGGAATGTGGAACGGTTCCAGCCAAATCATAAATATCCAAAGGAGCCCACCACCGCCGAGGCGGCTCATTCGTATTTCTCCCTCACAGCTTCTACAATACTTCGTTCGATAGAAAGGAACTGCATGAACTTCACGTCGGTCATCGCCGATGACTCGGGATCAAGCGTCGGCCCAATCTGGATCGCCGTCGCCGTCGTCGTCATCATCATCTGTCTCGTCTTCGTCGTCTTTGTTGCAAATTTCATCGGCCTCTACGTCCGCGCCTATTTCAGCGGCGCGAAAGTCAGCTTCTTTGAACTGTTCGGAATGCGAATGCGGAAGGTGAATGCCTCAACCATCGTGGTCGGGCGCATTCAAGCCACACAGGCCGGCCTTCAGGTCACCCAGCGCGATATGGAAAGCCACCTCCTCGCCGGCGGAGACGTCCAGCGCGTCATCAACGCGATGATCGCCGCCAGCAAAGCCGGCATCGACCTCCCCTGGCGAATCGCCACCGCAATCGACCTCGCCGGCCGCGATATCCTCGACGCCGTCCAAACCAGCGTGAATCCGAAAGTCATCGACGTCCCCAATCCCCAGTTCGGCCAGCCCACCATCGACGGCGTCGCCAAGGACGGCATTCAGCTCAAGGTCAAAGCCCGCGTCACCGTCCGCACCAACATCAAAAGCCTCGTCGGCGGCGCAACCGAAGAAACCGTCGTCGCCCGCGTCGGCGAAGGAATCGTCAACGCCATCGGCTCCGCCGAGGATTACAAGCACGTCTTGGAAAATCCCGACAAGATCTCCAAGGCCGTGCTGCTTAAAGGTCTCGATGCCAACACAGCTTTCGAGATTCTCTCCATCGACATCGCCGAGATCACCGTCGGCGAAAACATCGGCGCGAAACTGGCCGCCGACCGTGCCGAATCCGACAAGCGCCGTTTCCAGGCCGAAGCCGAGCAGCGCCGCGCCATGGCCGTCGCCCAGGAGCAGGAAAACGTCGCCAAGCAGGCCGAGAATCGCGCGGTCGTCGTCCTCGCCGAGGCCGAAATCCCCCGCGCCATGGCCGACGCCCTCCGCACCGGCAACATGGGCGTCATGGATTATTACAAGCTGAAAAACATCCAATCCGATACGTCAATGCGCGAGGCCATCGCCAAGCCGGGCGACGCCGGCAAGACGTCCTGAATCCGGAGCATCAATGGATACGCTGATCGAATTAATCGTCCGCGGTCTGATCGCGCTATTCACGGGCAGATCAGACCAGCAGCCACCGCAGAAAATCACGCCGCGGGTTCCCCCGAAACTGCCGCAATCCCCAACTGCCCGCCGTCCGGCGCAGCAACCCCGGCTCACGCCCATGCAGCGGCAACAAGCGATGCTTCAGCAAATGATGCGCCGTGGCATAGGACCAAAAAAGCAACCGATCGCCGCCCCACCACCGGTACCGCGCCCGGCAGTTGCTCCTCCGCCGCCAAGGGTCGTCTCCCAGGCTTCCGCCCGTCCGCAAGCAACCCGTCCGTCGATTTCCGCCGCGGCAATTTCGCAATTAATTTCTTCCCGCCCTGCCGCCTTGCGGACGATGTATGTCTTGTCCGAGGTCATCCAGCCGCCTCTGGCACTGCGACCAGAGCGTTGAATTTCTCCCCGGATGAAAAACAACAACAGAGTGAGTAAAGTAATTCAGCGATGAACTCGACAACCACCGAAACGCCGCCGCCCGCATCATCCGATCGCGCCGTCACGCTGCGCATCCGCCGCCAGGACGGCCCCGGCCAGCCCGCGCGATGGGAAGAATTTTCCGTCCCGCGCCGGCCGAACATGAACATCATTTCCTGCCTCCAATACATCGCCGCCCATCCGACCACCGCCGATGGCAAAGCCACCACGCAAGTCGTCTATGACAGCGGCTGTCTCGAAGAGGTCTGCGGCGCCTGCACTATGGTCATCAACGGCCGCGTCCGCCAGAGCTGTTCCACGCTGGTCGATAAGCTCGGCGCCGGCGCGATCACGCTGGAGCCGATGGGCAAATTCCCCCTCGTCCGCGACCTATTTGTCGATCGTTCCCGCCTCTTCAACGATCTGAAGCGCGTCAAAGCCTGGGTTCCAATTGATGGCACATACGATCTGGGCCCCGGCCCGCAAATGTCCCAGCAGCTTCAGCAGGAACGATACCCCCTCTCCCGCTGCATCAGTTGCGGCTGCTGCCTAGAAGCATGCCCCCAGTACACGCCCGCCAATCATTTCGTCGGCGCGGCTGTCATCAGCCAGGTCCGCCTTTTCAACGATCACCCCACTGGCGCGGCCCTGAAAGCAGATCGCCTCGACACCCTCATGGAAGAGGGCGGCGTCGGCGACTGCGCCAAAGCCGGCAACTGCGTCGAAGTCTGCCCCAAGGAAATTCCCCTCCTGGAAAGCATCGCCACCGTTCAGCTGCAGGCGACCCTGCGCGTCATCAAAAAATTCTTCTCCCGGTGATCCCCCCTTGACCCCTCGCGCAAAAAAAATCTTTCTGAGCCTCTTTGTCTTCGATGCTGTCGTTCTATCCGCCCTGATTTACTGGCTCGTCCTCCATCACGGGAAAATTGCGGGTTCGACTGCCACTGGCAAGCCAGATATCCAGGTCAATCTCCGCCAGCTCGAAACAAAGCTGACCGAAATCGACCTGGTCAATAAAGGAACCGCCCCCGGCTCACTCGACCTCGCGGCAGATATCTCCTGGCAGGACAGCGATCTCGACCGCGCCGAAGGACTCGCCGGCTTCGACGAAATCGACACCGGCCGAATGAGCGCGAGATTCCATCCCCATCGCTGGCCAAGCGGCGAGCAATTATCCCCCGGCGAAAGCCGCGACATCGGCTGGGTCCAATTAAAGGACAACTCCCCTATCCACGCTGAAATTGTCACAGGCCCCGCCGCGACACAACCATAGATCTATTTAGCAACGGCAGACTGCACCGCGGGCACCAGCCCAATCTGCGCCAGCCTCTTCTCCCGATCCAATTTCCGCCCGCGCCCCACAAGAATTCTCGCCACCAGCGACGTCCACCCCGTCTGATGGCTCGCCCCGCACCCTCTGCCCGTTTCACCATGAAAATACTCATGGAACAGCAGCAAATCCTTCCAGTTCGGATCCTCGGCAAAACGAAATTCGTCCCCATGACACGGCCGCCGGCCGTCTTTATCCGCCAGGAAAGTGCGTGATCAGCCGCGTCCCCAGTTCATCCGCCACCTGCTGCAGCGTCAGCATCTTGCCCGACCCATCGGGACATTCCACCTTAAACCCTTCGCCATAAAAATGGTGATATTTTTCCAGCGATTCCAGCAGCAGAAAATTTAGCGGAAACCAGACCGGCCCGCGCCAATTGCTGTTGCCGCCGAACAAGTCCGTATCCCCTTCGCCGGGACAATACTGAACGCGATATTCCTTCCCGTCGTTGCGTAAAAATATATGGATGATCCAGATGAAACTGCGACACCGAGCGAATTCCGTACGGCGAAAAAATTCCGCCTCGTTCAGCACATATTTCAACACCCGTACGAGCCGCTGCTGCGACGGAACCGCCAGAAGATAATGGTTATGCTCGCTGTCGGACGGCTTCATGTACGAAATATGTCTGGCCAGATCCTTGCGGTTGTTCAGAAACCAATCCATCCGCTTGCGGAACCCCGGCAGTTGTTCGATCACATCGCCATCCAGCACTTCCACCGCAAACAGCGGAATCATTCCCACCATCGAGCGCACGCGCAGCGGAATCGCTCTTGCCGTCGAGATAAAGCTGGTCGTAATAAAACCCATCCTGCTCGTCCCACAGCCCGGTGCCGCCGAGGGTGTTCATCGCATCGACGATGGCCACGAAATGCTCGAAGAATTTCGAGGCGATGTCCTCGTAAGCCGGATCCTCGCGAGCCAGTTCCAGCGCCATCGAGAGCATCGTCGAGCAGTAGAACGCCATCCAGGCCGTGCCGTCCGCCTGATCCAGCACTCCGCCGGTCGGCAGCGGCTTGGAGCGGTCGAATACGCCGATGTTGTCCAGCCCGAGAAATCCGCCGCCGAAAATATTCCTGCCGTTGACATCCTTGCGGTTCACCCACCAGGTGAAATTCATCAGCAGCTTCTGAAACGCCGCTCCAGAAAACATTCGGTCGCGCTCGCCGCGCGGTGCCGTCATTTTGTAAACGCGCCAGCACGCCCACGCATGCACCGGCGGATTGACATCCGAAAATTCAAATTCATACGCCGGCAATTGCCCGTTGGGATGCATGTACCATTCGCGCAGCAGCAGAATGAGCTGCTCCTTGGCAAATTCCGGATCGATCGTGGCAAACGTGATCATGTGAAACGCCAGATCCCACGCCGCGTACCACGGATATTCCCATTTGTCCGGCATGGAAATCACGTCGCGGTTGAACAGATGCTGCCATTCGCGGTTCCGCCCATTCCATCGCGACGCCGGCGGCGTCGGCTGTTCGGGATCGCCCGTCAGCCATTCCCGCACGATGTAATGATAAAACTGCTTCGACCAGAGCAATCCCGCGTAGCCCTGCCGGCCGATGCTGTCGCATGTCCGCGGGCAAAGTCTTTGACAGCCGGCTTGTCATAAAATTCATCCGCCTCGGCGATGCGCTGTTGAAATATCCGCTCGAATTCCGCCGCCGAATGGTTCCGCCGGCACTGCGTCCTGCGGAAACAGTCGCAGCCGAAGCACCGATTGGCCGCCCGGCGGCAAATCGATCTTGTAATGCGCCGCCGCCTTCGTGCCCACGCCCGCCGGATTCACCGCGCCGGTTTCGCCCGTTGATGAGATACCGATGAAACGCATCCTTCACGAACGGCGTGTAATTCGGCGTGCCATGAACAGCCGCGACGATTCGTCTCATTCTCCGTGAACAGCATCTCCGGCTGCCTCGCCGCGCTGCTCCGCAACCCACCGGAATTTCCCCAGCGAGACATGATCCACATCCACCGACGCCGGCCCTGATCGCGCCCATGTGCGGCTTGACCTCGCATCCCTCATGCAGGCAGCCCCAGATCCATGAATTGCGCGCCCACAGCGTCGGCAAGCAGATGCATCGTCGCCGCGTCCGGCCCGCGATTGCAGACCGTGATGCGAATCAAAATGTCGTCCGGCGCATTCTTGGCGTATTCGACGAAAACATCGAAATATCGGTTCTGATCGAAAACCCCGGTGTCGAGAATCTCAAATTCCGGATCCTGCCGAGTCCGCCGGTCGATTCTCCTCGACCAGCTGGTCATACGGAAACTGCGCCTGCGGATATTTGTAAAGCCCCTTCATGTAGGAATGCGTCGGCGTGGAATCGAGATAGAAATACTGCTCCTTCACATCCTCGCCGTGATTCCCTTCCGGGCCGGTCAGGCCAAACAGCCGCTCCTTGAGGATCGGATCTCGCCCGTTCCACAGCGCCACGGCAAAGCAAAGCCGGCATTCGCGATCGCGTGATCCCCAGCAGCCCATCTTCCCCCCAGCGATACGCCCGGCTCCGGGCCTGATCGTGCGGCAGATAATTCCAGCAATCCCCGTCCGGCGAATAATCCTCCCGCACCGTCCCCCATTGCCGCTCCGAAAGATACGGCCCCCACCGCTTCCAGTTGGCCTTGCGCGCGGCGTCCTCGCGCAAACGTTTTTGCTCGGCGATTTCGCTCATCGCAGGCTCACCACGTTCTTGATCCCATCGACCCGGCCCGTCAGCAAATCAATCGCCTGATCGATCGTGAACCGGCCCGTGATCAATTTCTTCACCGCATCCGGCCAGCGCTTGCTAAACTCCGCCAGATCGCTGATCGCATCCAGAAACGCCTGCTTGCCCGCGTTCACCGTTCCATAAATCACCTGATTTTTCAAAACGAAATCGCGCATCAGCAGATCGGTATCCACTTGAATCGGCGCTTTGCGGCCGGGAACGCCGGTGAAGATGAACACGCCGTTGGTGCCCAGCACGCGCATCACGTCGAACGCCAGCGACGATGCTCCGACCGCCTCGTACACCAGGTCGATCCCATCGACCATCTTGGCCATCTCATCCACCGAAGTCTGTTTCCGACGAAATGTATTGCGCTCCGATGGCGCTTGCAAAGATCAGCCCGCGGATTCGGCAGCGGATTCTTGGAATAAACGTATGTCTTGAATCCCCGCAACATCAGAGCCATCGCCCCAAGCAACCCCACCGGCCCCGCGCCCAGAACCACCGCCTTATGACAATATTGCGGCGGTTCTCCCGGCTCGATCGGACAAGCCCACGGCAGCCGCGACTGCACCTGCCACAACTGCTCGATCCCCTTCTCGGCAATCGTCAGCGGCTCAACCAGCACGGCCACATCCCGCAAACCGCCCGGCACAAGATTCATATATTTCTCATCATCCACGACGAGTTCGGTCATGAACCCATGCCGGCCCTTGATGCCGCGCTCCGTGAAATCGCCGGTGTAACAAAAATCCTGCCGCCCGGCCCGGCACGCCACGCATTCCGGATGATCGCACGGCCGCCGCACCATCGTCACGACCAGATCCCCCTTCTTCAGCGTCTTGACGCCTGGACCGATTTCGATGACTTCCCCGAGTGATTCATGCCCGATCACCAGATATTCCGACCCCTCCGGCGGCGTGCCGTATTGAAACGTAACGATCTCCTTGTCCGTCCCGCAAACGCCGACATCGATCATGCGAAGCTTCACCTCGGTCGGCGAAGAAATCGCCGGCTCCGGATGATCGATCACCTTGACTTGTTTGGTTGAGGGAAACACGGCGACCGCCTTCATCGCAAACTCCTTCCAGGAGCCAGACACTATATCCGCTCAGGTGGGCATTGGTAGCAAATCAAACAATCGTTGACAGCTTGGCGCTCCTATAATCCGCAAATGACAATCTTACGCCATCGCAAACTCTTTCTGATGTTGATCGGTTTGTCACTCCTCGCAGCGCCATCGCTCGCTCGCGCCGATTATCCAGGATTTGAAACGACGCTAACAGAACCAGGCGGCGTCATCGATTTATCCGCCCCTCGCCGTCTCGCAGCATCACCCGACGAAGTAAAAGAATGGGTGCAGCGCGCGGCCACGGCCCTGGTTCATTTCTATGGCCGATACCCCGTAAAACACGTCTCGATCGTCGTCCTGCCCGCTAGCGATGGCGCCGTACAAGGCGGCGTTGAATACGTCGGCAGGCGCATCGAAATTTATCTCGGCAGCGATACAACTCACACGGATTTGCTCGCTGACTGGATGATCACTCACGAGATGTTTCACCTCTCCCAGCCCGAATTGGATGATGACTATTCCTGGATGAGCGAGGGAATGGCCGACTACCTCGAGCCAGTCGCTCGCGTCCGCATTGGCCAGATCACGCCGGAACGTTTTTGGCGGGATTTGGTAGAAGGCATGCCGCAGGGATTGCCGCGGCCGGGCGACCAGGGACTCGATCACACCCACACCTGGGGCAGAACCTATTGGGGCGGCTCGCTCTACTGGCTCCTCGCCGACATCCGCGTTCGGCAGAAGACAAACAATCAGAAATCCGTTCGCGACGCAGCCTGCGCAGCCCTCGACGCCGGCGGTGATGGCTCACAGGACTGGAGCATCAACCGCCTGCTCGATGTCTACGACAGCGGCGTCGGTGTCTCAGTTTTTAGAGATTTGCACAAAGAATTTGGCGAGAAGCCAGGCACCGTTGATTTGGACGCTCTCTGGAAATCATTGGGCGTGATTTTCGATGGTCGCAATATCACGTTTGATGACACCGCCCCGCTGGCGAACATTCGGAGTGGGATTGTCGCTCCTGAAAAATAACCCGGACTGAAATTGGCGGCAGAAAATTACAGCGGAGACGCAGCGGCAAGTTTTCGCTTGGCGCTGAGGGGCAACTCAACTGGTACAAACCATTCCCGGGGATAAAGATAATCTTCCCCTTCTTCATCAATCACGCGAAAAAAGTATGCTGGATCACTTTTTTCCGGACGAATCACTCCATAAGCCTTCCCGATTTGTAACGATGCCAGGTTTTCGCTTAGTTCAAAGCAAATGGCGTAAAAGGGATAAGTCGGTTTTATGCGGCTAGCCGGTACCGAACGGCCGCTTGATCCTTTCGAGCCGCCGTCCGACCCCATGCGCTTCGAACCAATGTATTTCTGCTTCATATATTCGCCCTTGATATCCCAAACGAGCGCAATGCTCTGCCCGTTCACGATCGTCCGGACGCAGCGTGAATCGCCTTCGACGGCAGCTTAATCGGAAGAAAATTCTCTCGCGGATATAAGTAGTCCTCCCCCGACTCATCAATGATCCGGATGTCCTGCGGATCGTCCTTCGCGCGGAGAAATTACCCGGTAGACCTTGAATACCTCCAGCGAAGCGGCATTGCCGTCGTTACGAAGGCAAAGAGCAAACTTCTTGCGGGACAAACCGGCTGTTCGGCTTTTCATGCGGATTTCAATCCTTGTCGCCATCGGCCGTGACGCCCGCCCCGCTCAATGCCCCTTCCCAAAAAACGTCTTGATCGAATCGTAAATATCATCCTTGGAATTCACCCGGCTCGTCAGCACCTTCTCATGGTTCCGCAAGTGCTCGTGCAGCACATTGATGAAATTCCCCGACCCATACGCGCTGGCCACCTGGCAATATCCAAACATATTGCAGATCGGCAAAAGCTGATCCTTCAGTAGTTTCACACAATCGCGGCTATCCGCTTCAGAGCTATTGTCCCCATCACTGAAGTGGAACAGATAAATATTCCATTCCTGGGCCGAATAATGCGCGTCCAGCAACGACTTCGCCGTGCGAAACGCGCTGCTGATCTTCGTTCCGCCATCTTCGCGTAGATGATAGAAAGTATGCTTGTCCACTTCCTTCGCCTGCACATCATGCACGATGTATCTTGATTCGATCCCCTCGTAATTCTTCCGCAGCCACGTATCGATCCAAAAGCTTTCCAGGCGCACGAGTTCCTTTTGCTCCTCGCCCATGGAGCCGGAGACGTCCATCATGAAAACGATCACCGCGTTGGATTTCGGGCTTTTGACTTCCTTCCAGCTTCGATAGCGGATGTCTTTTTTCTGCGGGATGATGATCGGATGATCCGGATCGTAATCGCCGATCATGATCTGCCGCTTCAGCGCTTCCTTGAACGACCGCTTGAAATGCCGCAATGATGCCGGCCCCACGTTCCGGATCCCGCTGTATTTTTCCCGGATCGTCGTAATCCGGTTCTTCCCCTTCGGCTCAATACGTGGCAGCTTCAGCTCCTCCGCTAGAATCTCCGCCAGCTCATCCAGGGAGAGATCCACCTCCATGATGTGCTGTCCAGATTCAGTGCCCCCCTGGGTTTTCCCCTGCCCCTTGCCAACGGCATCTCCCTCTTTTCCATCCCCCATCCCAACACCGGCCGAATTATCCCCATACCGAAAATGCGGCAACTCCACCCCGCGCAGCGGAATGCTGATCAGGTGTTTCCCCTCCTTGCCGATCAGTTCCCCCTTGGTCAGGAATTTGCGCAAATCATCTCGAATCCGGCCTTTGACGATCTGCCGGAATCGCTGGTGATCTTTTTCGATCTTCAGGATCATAGCAGCCTCTTCCAGCATTCAGCGGAGCGCTCTAAGCTGAATAGCCATAGTATTATAGCATTCATAAAACGCTTTGGTGCCGGTAACTGCGCGGGTCCGATAAAACAATCCCAAGCCGCGTTACCAAACTCCCCACCCAAATTTTCGGCATTTCCCCTCTAAACCGAATAGACGTTACCGCCGACGAAACCACTGCACCTCGAGGTCGCCTGAGGTCAGAGGCTCATATGCTTCATGGTACGACATATCGGTCACTGCGAATTGTGCTGTTGACCTTCTCAATCGTCTCGGCTGCGTCAGTCGTATCGTATGCCGCCACACCGGTCACTCCCACCACCCGGTCCAGCACCCCTTCTAAAAGCGCCACCAAAGCCAAAAAGCCGTCATCCTCGACGAAGAAGGTGACCGCCGTAACAGGCAACGGCACATACAACGCCGGCGGCGATTACACCGGGGCTCAAAAATTCGGGCCCGCCCCTGTCGCGTCACCGGCCGATAATCCATACACGGAAATGAGCCTGGAACAGCTCATGCAGGTGGAAGTCACCACCAACACCTTGACCATGACCGAGCGCCAACTGGTGCCGGCAGCCGTCACGCACATCGACCGCGATGAAATCGATCAGCAGAACCCGCGCACGGTCAACGACCTTCTCAATATCTACGTGCCCAATCTCGAATTTTCGGATCACACGTTTGAACTCCCCAGCCTCGGCATGCGCGGCATCATCGGCGACGACAACACCAAGTATATATTCCTAGTTGATGGCCGCGAAATGAATGAGGTAACGCACTTCGGGTCCCTGACCGAACAGGATCTCTATCTCCTCGGCGACATCAATTCCATGGACGTCGTCAGCGGCCCAGGCTCGGCCACCTACGGCCCCGGCGCCGTCGAAGGCGTCATCTCATTACAGACTTACAACGGGCTCACCTATCAGGGCACCGAAGTCAACGTTCGCGGTGGCGTACTCGACGAATTTGTCAGTGCCGAGTTCAAGCACGGTCAAAAACTCTCCGAGGATTCAGGCTGGTTCATCTATGGCGGAGCCGCCCAGGTCACCGGCGCTGGTATTACCACCGCCCCTGTCATCCAGGGTCAAATTTTCACCGCCCCCGGCAACGTGCAGGTTGTGCCGGGTAAATCCGTGAACGTCTCGCTTCCACGCGAAGACGCCGAGTACCAGAGTGAGCCGCAAATTAAAGTTCACGCGGAATACGACAGCGGCGGATTCACCCTTTGGGGACGTTACACCCGCGGCGGCCAGGAAATGGAGCCAACCGACCGCACCTACGCTCCGTATCCAACCGGTTTCAACTTTAACGTTCCGCCCCCCACCACGGCCGTCGGATATCAGCAGCTTACCGTCTTCGGCGGCGACAAAATCAAGCTCTCCGATAAGCTCAATCTGGACATTTCCACCAGCTTCGATGCAACAGACTACGAGCGCATCGTCAACGGCACCACCCAGGACAGCCACCAGGAAGACAAGCTCATTTCCAAAGCCGTGCTGAACTGGCAGATGTTCTCGACGAATCAGTTGGCCGTGGGCACTGAATATCAGTATTACTGGCTCGGATTGCCAAGCTGGTTCGATCCCGGCCTCAATGGAGCCAACGGCACATTCACCACGCCAATGCGGTGGAACTCGGATATGTTCTCCCTGTTCCTCGAAGACCAGTGGCACATCACCAAACAATTGACCCTCTTCCTGAGCGGCCGCGCCGACAAGGACCGTTTCACCGAATTCCTTTACTCACCGCGCGGTGCGCTCGCCTGGGCCCCCGATGACAAGGACACGTTCAAATTCATCGCGTCGCAGTCATTGCGAACCAATACCGAAGAGTTCATGTACAAGCAGTGGATCAGCAACCAAACGCTCTCCGCGCCTGAGCAGATGAACAGTCTTGAGCTCCGCTATGAACGCCAGCAGTCCAAGAGCCTCTTCTTCGGTACCTCGATTTATTACAACCGCCTCAATCCCTTGTCCTACAACACGGTCACCAACCAGGAAGAACTCCTCGGGCCGTATAAAACCGTCGGCATCGAATTGGAAGCCACCTACAAAACAGCGCAGGATACCTTCACCATTTCTCACGGCTATACGAAGATGGTCGCGCAGGATTTCATTCCAAATTCGGGAACGGTCATTACCTCCGCCCCCTTCGGCTTCGGATATGACCTGAACGACTGGTCGAACAACGTCACCAAGCTCTCGGAACATCACCAGTTCAACGATCATTTCTCCGTGGATGGCAACATCCAGATCATGTGGGACTATCAAGGCAGCCAGGACTACCTGGCCTATGCAAATGCCAATCCGTTTTTCGGCACGGGCACACCCGCCAGTTCGGTCCCTGGCTACAGCCAGCCGTTTGGAGTCACCGCGTACCTGAATTTAGGTGCTGAATATAAGTTCGGCGCGCACTCGACCCTTCGGCTCGACGCCTACAACGTCCTGGGCTGGATCGATCAAACGCTCAATAAGGACAACGTGCTTGGACTCTGGGCCGGCGCCTATCGCGTGCAATCCCCCGCGTTCGCCCTCACCTACAAGTACGAATTCTGATCAGCGTCATCCCGGAAGGGTGCGAATCGGCTCAGGTCACCTTGCGTGACAGCAGGTACAAACCAATCAGGAAAACCAGCAGCGATCCCGCTAGCCCGACAACCGTGCCGGGAAAATGCTGATTAGCCAGGTAGATCGGATTCTCCCCACGGCTCCAGTGCAACCCCAGGCCGTAGCGGGGATCAGTAATCCAGAAGAAAACGATCCCCAGCACGCCGACAATCACCAGCGAATATCCAGAGCGACGATTAAATGTCCGCATGATTCTCTTGCTTCGCAGAACCGTTATTCATCCTGCTTGCTGTCGCCTCGTGCAAAAATGCTCGCCACATAATTCAGCACATCCGTGGCGCTTGTTTCGTTGTATCCGAAATACTTGATCAGCCGCTGCTTCACAACATCGATCTTCTGCTGCGTCTCATCATCCACGACACTGCTGACGAGGTTCTTCAACTTGATCGTGTCGCGCTGATCCTCAAACAACTTTAATTCCAGCGCCTTCAGCAGCCGGGCATTCGTATTGTATTCAAATTTCTTTCCATCGAGCGACAGGGCCCCGATGTAATTCATAATCTCCTGCCGGAAATCATCCTTGCGGCTCTCGGGGATATCGATCTTGTCTTCAATCGACCGCATCAGGCGTTCATCTGGATCCTCATCCCGCCCGGTATACCGATTCCGCACCCGCTCATGCTGCGTATACGCCCGGACGTTCTCGATGTAATTCGCCGCCAGACGCTTGATCGCATCCTCATCGGCGCTGATCGCCCGCTGGACCTCCGCCTTGAGAATGTCCTCATATTCCTCGCGCACCACCACGAGCAACTCGCGATATTCCTTCTTCAACTCCTCATCCGTAATCAGCGAATGATGGCTAAGCCCACCCTCAAGCTCGTTCATCACCATGAACGGGTTGATCGATTGATCAATCTGAGCCTGATGGCTCACCAGCGAATTGCTCACCTTGTCCTGAATGTATCGCGGGCTGATTCCCTGCATGCCTTCGCGGGGGGCCTCTTCCTTCAATTCCTTGATGCTGTCTTCTGTAAAGCCGGGAATGCTCTTGCCGTTGTACAGCTTCATCTTCTGCATCTTGGTGATGCCGGCCTTCTTCGGCTCCGCCAGCCGCGTCAGCACCGCCCACATCGCCGCCACCTCGATCGTATGCGGAGCGATGTGAATCCCCTTGATCCGTTCCGGCCCGAAATCCTTCAGATAAATCTTGATCTCATCATCCAGCCGGATGTTGTACGGCACGTCGATCTTGATCGTCCGATCGCGGAACGCCTCCATCATCTCATTGCCCTGGAGCTTCTTATATTCCGGCTCGTTCGTGTGCCCCAGAATCACTTCGTCGATATACGTCTGGGCAAATTTCTTCGGCTTGATCAAATGTTCCTGGCTCGCGCCCAGCAGGTCATACAAAAACGCAACATCGAGCTTCAATACTTCGATGAATTCCACGATCCCGCGGTTGGCGATATTCAACTCCCCGTCAAAATTGAACGCCCGCGGATCGGAATCCGATCCAAACTCAGCGATCTTGCGATAGTTGATGTCGCCCGTCAGCTCGGTCGAATCCTGGTTCTTCTCATCCTTCGGCTGGAACGTGCCGATCCCGCGCCGATCCTTTTCCGAAAGGATCAATCGCTTGACCTTCACATGCTCCATCACCTTCTTCCAGTCGCCGCCGTAATCCTCAAGAAGATCGCCGTAAATCCGCCGGCAGAACGGGCAGACATCGCCAAAGAGGCGGATCTTGCGCCCGTCCGGTAACTTTTCGTTGATCGCCTCCAGCACATCATGCCGCGCCTCGCGCGGAATCAGCAGCAAGGGCTCTTCATGCATCGGGCATTCGATCAATTGCTCCGCCTCATCGCCGCTCGGCCCACGATGATTAACCCGCCACATATACGTATAGCACTTGCCCGCGTCGGTCTTGCTGTAACTCTCCAGGCCCTTTTTCAAAAGCCGCGCAATCGTCGATTTGCTCGAACCCACCGGCCCGTGCAGCAGCAAAATTCGCTTTTCCGTCCCATATCCCTGCGCCGCCGACTTAAAAAAGTCCACCAACTGCATCAGCGGCCGTTCCAGACCGTAAATCGCGTCCCCGCCATGATCGATCGGATCGGCAAAGAATTTATACCGGTTGTATTCCTGCTTGAATTGCGTGTACGACTCGTGGCCGTAGCTCAGGATCATGTCGTAAACCCGCTGAAACGCGTTCCGCGATACAGACGGATTTTCCATCACCAGATCGAGGTATTCCCCAAACGAGCCTTCCCAATGCTGCTCGCGGAAATTCGACACATCCAGTTTTTTATCAATCAGCGATATCAGGGAATTGGTTTTTGCTGGCATATTTGGCTTCTCCGTCAAAACCACCCGTTATCTATATACCATCCGATTTTGCGAGTGGAGTTACAAAGTCGATCTAAGCATCATCGACCGGATGGCGTGAGATTCATTGGCAAAGAGCGGCGCCGGCATGAAAAACCGGCTGTGGATCGCGATGCCCCGTGGAACTGACGCCAAAATCTTAACTTTGAGCATTCCAGATGTCTATTATACGCTCAAAGCCGCCGGTCGGTTTCCCCTACAATCGTTATAAAACGTCGAAACGAAAAAAAAGCCCCGGGCTTTTCATGCCCGGGGCAATCCCGCTGGACTCAACCGTCCCCAAAATATTGCAACGCCGCCGTTATAAAACTACGTCTTCACAATCGGCAGCAGCGGAAACTGGTCTCCTAAAATCGGCTTGCTCGGCGTCTCCAGCCAATTCTGCAGCACGCTCGCGTACACCGACCGGAAATCCACCACGTATTTCAAATCTCCCTGGTCCAGATCGGTCAGCGACGGATGCCGGCTCACTATTCCCTGCTGAATATTCGATCCCATCACAAACATCGGCGCCGCCGCTCCATGATCCGTGCCGTTGCTCGCATTTTGCTGCACGCGCCGGCCGAATTCGCTGAAAGTCATCATCAATACGCGCTGATCGTTCTTTTGTTGCTTCAAATCTTTCCAGAACGCGCCCAATCCATCAGACAACGTTTTCATCAGCGCATCGTGCCGCTGCAACTGGGCCGCATGCGTGTCAAACCCCGTCAGCGACACGTAATAGACCCGCGTCGGCAGGCCGCCCGCGATCATCGCCGCCACCGTTTTCAGCCCATTTCCGAATTCATTGGCCGGATAAGTGCTGCCCGCCGCGTGATTTCGCGTCAGACGCAAAATCTGCTCGCTGCTCAGCTGCGCATCCATCGCCGTCCGGTGCAGGAAATCCAACTGATCCGACGGCATCGTGATCTTCTTCTCAGGCATCGACCCCAGCGGCGGCAAATCCGCCTGATTCAATTTCAAGTAATCAGCCTTGTCCCGCCCGTTGTATCGATAACTATCCGGCCGCTCGAAACTAAGCGGAAGCACCTTATCTCCCTGCATCGCCAGCGGCAGCGTCTCCCCCATCGCCACGCCCACGCGCGGATCGCAACCCGGACAGGTATTATCGAAATATCGCCCCAGCCAGCCGCTGTTCGGCTGTTGCAGTTCCGGCTCGGCGCTCTGCCAGATATCCATCGCCCGGAAATGCGAACGGTTCGGGTTCGGATATCCGACCCCCTGCACGATCGCCACGTCCCCTTCGTCATACAGCGATTTCAGCGACGTCAGGTTCGGATGGAGCCCGATATAATTGTCGATCTTCAATATCTGCGAAGCGGGGTGCGAAATATTTGCCCGGCCGCGGTAGTAAGCATCGTCGCCGTACGGGATCACCATGCTCAATCCGTCGTTTCCGCCGGAGAGCTGCACGACCACGAGAATCTTTCCATCCTTCCCCGTGGGTTTTTGGATTGAGGAGGAATCCAGCGGGTTATTCAGCGCCATCACCGTCTGATCCAGAAATGTCGGGATCGTCGGCGCCACCGCAAGGATCGTCAGGCCCTTCTGAAGAAACATCCGCCGGGTTGAAACATACTTTTCCATGGCCACTCCATCAGCACAATTGATATTCAGGCATCGAAACGATCAACTGCACCATTTTGCGCATTGAACTCGCGCTGGCCGGTTCGCCCAGCGCTTTCACCAGCACCTGCTTTTTATCCGCATCGATCGGACGCTGAATCAGCCGCCCAACCCACGCATCCACAATTTTCTCCGGCGAAATGCTGGCATCATCGGCACTCGGGTCAAAATCCGTCGCCTTCGCCACGCGCGGCGGAAGCTGCGTGTTGCCATTGTCCCCCTTGCGTCCCACCCGTCCCAGCGCCGGCACATCCCCACCCGCCAGCCACACGCCCGTATTGTATCGGATGAACAGCGTGCTCGTGTTGATCCACATCCGCCCGCCAGGCCATCCGCGCACATTCGGCGGCATTAGCGGAAGCTGCCCCATCTGATTCAATGAAGAAGCCAGCGCCGGCGTCGGCGGCAACGTCGAAAGCCCCAGTTGCCTCGCCGCTCCCACCACCAGCTGCACCGGTGACTTGATCTGCACCCCGATCGATTGCGGGCTGTAAAACGCCTTGCTCGTCAAAATCGTCCGCACCGTCGGCCGAATTTCGTAATGATTCCCATACAGCAACTGCCCCAGCGCCACGGGCAATTCCTTATCCATGTCCTCATACGCCAGATATTTAAAAAGTTCCCCGGCAATAAATCGCGGACAAGCCGGGTGCCCCAGGATGATCGTGATGATGTCATCCCCATCAAAGTTCCCACTCCGGTCGAGGAACGTCTTCACCCCATCATCATGCTGGTTTCTGCGATAAACGAAATCCGCCCCATCATGTCCCCACCCAGTAAACGCCCGCGCCCCCTGCTTAACATCATCCTCAGTGTAGTTCCCGATCCCGAGGGTAAAAAGTTCCATCAATTCACGGGCATAGTTCTCATTCGGATGGGCTTTGCGGTTCTCATTATTGTTGAGGTAATCCAGCATGGCCGGATCGCGCGAAATCGCCCGCACGAACGGCTCAAAATTCCCCGCCGCGTTTTGCCGCAGCAATTCGTTTTGCCGCCACATCAAAATCGCCGCCCGCTCATCCTTCGCACTGGTCGTAAAATGCCCATGCCAGAAAAACGTCAGCTTCTCTTGCAACGGATATTTCCCAAACGCCATCCGGTTCAGCCACCACCCGATCGTCGCTTCAATCGCCTCCCGATTGGCCTGCATGAACATCTGAATAATCTGCTTCTTTTCCTCCGGCGTTTTGCCGATCAGCTTCCGCGCATACTCCCGAAAATTCGCCGGCGCCCCATCAATCGAAGACAAATCCGGCGAATCCCCCCCATCCTCTTCCTCCGAAGGAGCATCTGGAAAATCCAGCAGCCAATCCGCCGCAGCCTGCGGCCCCATTTTCCGAACCTTCTCCACCTCCTCGACAGTCCCCCCAAACCCGGCGCGGTTCAGCAAATGCGCAGCCTTCACATCATCAAATGGATCGGATTCGCCGGGAATATAGGGCGTTAGCAAAGGATGAATGCTGGCCATGAGGCTCCTATGCCGCGGAACAACAACTATAACGGCCGGGCAAGGACGTTATTGCCCACAAGATAAAAAGGGCATTCTGATCATCGACTAAAGCGGAGACCTGATGGACTGAACAGAACTGAACACTTCTGAACACTTTCCTGTATTTTATCTCAATAAATTGCTTTTATTCCCCAGGTGTCCGCTTTTTTTAATGCTGTAAATCCATTCACATAAGTGAGAAAATTGACAAACATGACAAATATGATATCCATTTACGACGATGGAAGTAAGGATGACCGTCGAAGCGTTGGCGGAATATCAGCAGCTACCATTGATCATTCGGTTGCGCGTCACTGCCGTTTTTGAAAGACTGAAGCTTTGGCCCAAGGTCAGCGGCGCCAAACCTTTGCGGGGAAGTTGGAAAGGTCATTTTCGGATTCGAACAGGGGACTGGCGAATCGTGGTCAAACCCGCCGGCCAAACGCTGTGGATCTTGCGGATTGACAATCGTCGGGACGTTTACGGAGATTGAACATGACTGCACGCATCGTCAATATTGAAGGCAAGGAATTGGTGATTCTCAGCCGCGCTGAGTTTGATGACTTAATGGAGAAGGCTGGCGTGATGCCATCCCTCCCCAAAGCCGCAAAGGACGGTTCCGTCCCTGCCATCGAATACTGCGCGGATGGATATTGCTCGCGAGGTGATTCGCCGGCGAATTGCAGTGGGAATGACACAGCAGGAACTCGCCCGACGCGTGGGCGTCAGACCGGAAACAATCAGCCGGCTTGAAGCGGGTAAGCACTTGCCGCGCACTGAAACGATGGAGCGCATTGACCGCATTCTTCCGTCGCTGAAGGCCGTTGGAAGCAATTGAGGCACGAACGCGATTCGCCAGTGAAATCCCCCGCAATCCATGCTATTGATTACGCACTATGCCAAAACAGCTCCTACGCCTGGGCCATTCCCCCGATCCCGACGACGCCTTCATGTTCTACGGCCTGGCCAAAGACCTTCTCGCCACCGGCCCCTACCGCTTCGAGCACGTCCTGCAGGACATCCAAACCCTCAACCAGCGGGCGACGAAAGGCGAACTGGAAATCACCGCCATCTCCATCCACGCCTATCCCTACGTGGCCGACAAATACGCCCTGACCAGTTGCGGCAGCAGCATGGGCGACAAATACGGCCCGATGGTCGTCACCGACTAAGCCAACCAAAATCGCCGACCTGAAAGGCAAAACCATCGCCATCCCCGGCAAACTCACCACCGCGTTCCTCGCCCTGCAACTCTGCCTCGGCAAAGCCCGGCCATGCGTTCAAACCCGTCAAAGTCGCATTTCGACCAGATCCCCCGTTACGTAAAAGACGGCAAAGCCGACGCCGGCCTGATCATTCACGAAGGCCAGCTCACCTACCAAAAACTCGGCCTGCACCTGTCGTCGACCTCGGCGTCTGGTGGCACGAACAAACCGGCCTCCCCCTCCCCCTCGGCGGCAACTGCATCCGCAAAGACCTCGGCCAAGTCGTCTGCAGGAAGTCACCGACATCCTCAAGCGTTCAATCCAATTCAGCCTCGATCACCGCAAGGAGGCCGTCGAATACGCCCTGCAATTCGGCCGCGATCTGGACCGCAACCTGGCCGACGATTTCGTCGGCATGTACGTCAACGACTGGACGCTGGACTACGGCCCCCGCGGCCGCGAAGCGATTTCAACGCTGCTCAAACGCGGCGCGGACGCGGGACTGGTTCCCGCCGTCAAAGAAATCGAATTCGTAACGGCGACTCCCGTCAAACCGAGATAGCTGCACTTCCATCAATGTACGTGAATACTGCAACCGAACTCTCGGAAATGCGAATTCAAATCATCCCAGGTCGCACTGACGCGCCTTTGAACCTCCGCTTCATCCGCGATGTTTCCTTTGTCGATGTCATCCGCGATCGCGTCGAAATGTCCGGCGATCAGATCAACCGCCGCCGTCAACGTCTGCACCGAACTCTCGCCCGCGACCGGCTGGCGCCGAGCCGCGCGGAACGTGGCAGAAAAACTGCGAGCCGCGTCCAGCTTCCACACGCCTTGATCGCGCACGAAATTAAAGGTTGCACGACCAGCCCCGACGTCCAGAAAACCGTGAGCGGATGGCGTAATAGTCAGCGTGTCCCCTGCCAGCCTGGCGTTTTGCGGACCCACGCGCGTCAGATATTCCACCCAGCACTCCGCATCCGTGGTGACCCCGGTAAAAAGCAGCGTTCCATGCATGCCAAATCGTGTGACGGCGGCTTTCTTAAGCCGATAGTTCGCCACCTGCATCTCGTGAATGTCGTGGATGACGGCCGTCGTTTTGGGATCGCTCCCCGGCTTGAAATAATAGAGCGCATCCACGGTCGCCAAATCATTGCGATCGAAAGCATCGACGATCGACTGCAGCACCTGGCAACACGCGTTGTAATCCGCGTCTTTTTCGTCCGCCGCCGGATTGCTCGCCGCGGCATCCGCCATCGCAACCAATACCGGGTCTGACGGATGCGACGGAACAGCCTTCGACTCTGAATGGGCAAGAACGGCTCCGGTCCCGATCGACGCCCCCGCGATCACGCACTGAATCGCCAGGAGTTTCGCACGCGCAAAGCTCATCATTTTTGCAGCTCCCTTTGCCAATGAAAATGCGGAACCGGATTTGGCCGCACCCGATGCGCCATTCAGCACCAGATCGACCGTCATCTTCGCCAGATAGGCCGGCGCGATTTGCGCGCTCGTCGCCTGGAATACACGTTCAATTGAATTGCCGGCCCCCGTCGCGCCGCGGCCCACAAGTAAATGCCTTAAATGTTCGACCGCTCGCGCCACCCGCTTTTTTGCGGCCTCCTGCGAAATTCCCAGCACCTGTCCGACCGCCGCGAGCGGCAGGTCCTCAAAAAATCGAAGCAGTAAAACCCGTCGATCGCTTTCAGACAATCGAGCCATCGCGTCATCCAGATGCGGCGGGATTTCGGTCCAGTGATCTTCGCGAACCATGTCTGAACGCATAACGGCAGCCTCCCGTTCATGGAATTTCCGCCGGGCTTGCGCCCTGCGGGAGTTCGCAACGACATAACGAGTGGTATTGAACAACCACCCCTTCACCACGGTTCCCGGCTTCAGACGCCCGGCCCTTTGCGAGAAGAGTAGAAATACCGCCTGCGTAATATCCTCGGCGGTGTGAGGGTTTCCCGTTTGCCGTAATGCCGAGGCGTAAACAAAGTTGATATGACGCTCAACAAGCCGCTGAAACGCGTCGCCAGCCCCATGATGGGCGTAAGAGGCCAGCAATTGCGAATCGTCGGTTATCATTGGCATTCTCGTTTAACCAATGTGCGACCGGAGAAAAGGGGGACATGTGAAAAATGCGAGGATTCTGATAACCGATCAGCCTGCGATGCCCCGGCTATTCCTCAACGTCAGCAAGTGACGCCAGAATCGTCTCAATTTGGAGTTTAAGTGCCGGCACGTCTCTCACCGCTACCTGCCATACCTCATTCCAATCGATGCCGAAATACACATGCGCGATAATATTCCGCATCCGCATAATTGATTTCCATTGAACTTGAGGATTGTCAATCCGCAACTGTTCGGACAACTTCGAGGCAGCTTCCCCGATGATCTGAATATGAAGCAGGATATGGCTCCGGATCGGTTCCGCGGAGTCAAATTCATTGCGGTTGGCGGGAGTATGACGCTGGATCGCCTGGATGGCTTCGAGAATGTCCTGAAGACGGATGCTGTCACTTCTCATAGCGGAACCGCTTCGCCGAGAACGCGCATCCGGAAACGCTCCCGCATTCCCCCTTCGCTGACAACATCCACCTTCACGCCCAGTAACTCCTCCAGATCAGCGATCAGCCCCCCATGATCAAAAAGAGACCTGTCAGGCTCGAAGCGCACGAGAACGTCCACATCCGAGGCTTCCGTGTTTTCCCCACGCGCAACCGACCCAAAGAGGCGCACATCATGCGCCCCATGCCGGCGGGCGATTTCCAGAATCGCTTCCCGCCGCTGCTGCAAATTCTTCCGGGTAATGGTCATATGCGAGCCAGTGTCGCAATCATAACACTAACACGCGCTGGCGTCTCGAAAACTCGGCCGCGGAGAAGCCTAGAGGCATTTCAAGCGACTGGTCTTCACGCCACAGCCGCGGTCATCGACACCGAAGCCTTGCTCTCATTGACGCGCTCAATCTGCGCCCCGACCGCCATCAACTTCTGCTCGATCTTCTCATAACCCCGGTCAATATGATAAACCCGATCGATCCGCGTCCGACCCTTGGCGACCAATCCCGCGAGCACCAGCGCCGCGCTGGCCCGCAAATCGCTCGCCATGACGCTCGCCCCCTGCAGTTCGCGAACACCCTGGATAATCGCCGTCGGCCCTTCCTTGCGAATCCTCGCTCCCATGCGGTTCAGTTCGCCGACGTGCAGAAATCGATCCGGGAAAATCCGCTCGGTGATGACGCTGATCCCATCCGACAAACAGAGCAACGCCATAAGCTGAGCCTGCAAATCCGTCGGGAATCCCGGAAATGGCTGAGTGGTCATCTCCACCGCATTGATCCGCCGGGCCGCTGAGACGAAAACCGTTCCGTTCTCGCGGGTGGTCCGGACGCCGACCTCATCCAATCGATCCGTCACCGCGATCAGATGATCGAGATTGCAATGCTTCAGTTCCAGATCGCCATTGGTGATCGCCGCGGCAATCATGAACGTGCCGCATTCGATCCGGTCAGGAATAACGCGATGTTCGGTGCCAACCAGATTCTCAACCCCTTCAATACGAACTTCCGGCGTTCCATGCCCTTTGATCTGTGCCCCCATCTTATTCAGCATCACCGCGCAATCCGAAACCTCCGGCTCGCAAGCCGCACCGACCAGGACGGTTTCACCCTCAGCCAGAGCCGCGGCGCACATCACATTGATCGTCCCCAGCACCGTCGGCCCCAGCGCCCCGCCCAGATACAATTCGTCGCCCCTTCAACCGCCCGCGCACCTCGGCCACGATATTCCCGTTTTCGGTCCTGAAATTCGCCCCCAGCTTCTCCAGGCCGCGCGAATGCAGATCCACCGGCCGATCGCCAATGGCGCACCCGCCCGGAATGCTCACAATCGCCTTGCCGCGCTTAGCCAGCAGCGGCCCCAGCACGCAAATGCTGGCCCGCATCGTCTTGACGATGTCGTATCTCGCCTCGCACTGCCGCTCGTCCTGGACTTCGATGTCCAGCGGGCCGTTCAGCGGAGGGCCGTCGCTCGCGCCAGAGTTCGCCGGCTCATGGCGATAGACGTGACAGCCCAGTTCCCCCAGCAATTTGGTCATCGAATCAATGTCGGAGAGCCGCGGAACGCCCTTGAGCGTGGTCTTTCCGTCCGCCATCAGACACGCCGCCAGGATCGGCAGCGCGGAGTTCTTGCTCCCGCTGATCTCGATTGTGCCTTTAAGACGATGCCCGCCGTGAATTAGAAAGCTGTCCATCTCTGCCCGTCCTTGGGCTGGAAAAACCGCGTAGAGACGGTATTTCCCAAAGCCCGAAACGACCCGGACGTGATTGTCGGTGAAACCGTTCGGTCTATCGGCCACTCCATCGGCCGACGATCAATCTCAATACTGGCCTCGAATCCCAAACCGGTTATCGGTCGAGTTTCTATCGCCAATCAAACATTGTGGCTTCGTCGCAAGCGAAATTCAAGGTGACTGACGACGAAATCCGAATCTTTCCATTAGCCGCGGGGTAAGGTTGGAAGAATCAAGGGGAGAAGCTGCTATTCGTGGCTTCTCCCCTTGTGCTTTTTCCGGTTCAGTTGTGTTTTTTCAAGTCCAAACCGGCGGCGGCTGAATATCATCCGCCGGCCGCTTGCCCGCATCCGCTTTCCCGCTCGTCGATAACCTGCTTGCAGCGATCAGATCCATATCATGGTCGCAGATAATCTGGCAACTGAGCCGCAGCCCCATCTCGGCTCCCAATCCCCGGGCCGAAGAATGTCCCGCTCAGCCTGCGTCACCTTGTCCGGCTCGCCGGCAATAAATTGCACCCGGCACGTCGTGCATCTGGAATTCCCGCCGCACGAATGCATCTGATCGATCTTTGCTTCGTCGATCAACGCAAGCACCAGCCGCTTGCCCATCGGAACCTCAAACGTCCCCACACCTTCAACCTTCAATTTTGGCATGCCAAGGCTCCTTATTAAGTCGGCGGTCCAACCACAGCCGATTTTCGAGTATTCTTCCCGCGAGGTCAAAGCCGATGTGTTCCGCAAAAAATTTCGCCTGACAATCCTCCCGCTCGCCTTTCTCGTTTTCCTCGCCGCCGCCGCGAGCGATAATCCAAGGATCCGCTGACCGTCCAGATCACGCCCCCCACGTTGGCCCGTTTTACATACGATCCCGATCATCCCGATTCACGGATGCCCACCACGCATCCCGATGAGGCAGGCGTGACCGTTTCCGAATACGGCTGCGTCGCCGAAGTCAGCGGCCAGATCATCGGCTCGCCCGATAACCATTCCGACCCCACCGTCGCCGTCCGGGTCGATTCGATTCACATCACGCTGAAGCTGGACGTGACGGAATGGATGTCGCAGGTCGCCCCGCAAAAAATCTGGTTTCACGAGGACGGCCATCGCAAGATCGCCCTGCATTTTTATCAGCACGCCGACGATGTCGCCGCAGCAATCGCCCGCGGATGGATGGGCCAATCCCTCTCCGCCAGCGGCTCCGACGCCAAATCAGCCGCCAAGGAAGCCGTCACCGAGATCGCGCAGAAAATCACGGCTGCCTACATGGCCCAGGTGAGAGATCAATCCGAATTAGTCCAGGAAGCGTACGACCGGATCACTGCCCACGGCACGAATAACGTCGATGAATCCGACGCGATCAAGCAAGCACTGGCCGAGGTCGCCCAGGCAGCCACCAAATCCGCCAACCCATAATTTCCGTAATCCCCGGCGGAATCCACTGAAATCCAATCCCCGCGCCTCCGTCATCATCTCCGGAGGCTCATCATGCGCCGCAGAAATCGCGGCCTATCGATGGTCGAAATCATCGTCGTCATGGCCCTCATGCTGCTGATGATGAGTATCCTGCTCCCGGCGGCGCATAAGCTTATCGTAGCCGTGCATGCGCCTCGGGCCTCAGTCTCATCATTGAACCCTTTAGGCTTACAAGACCAGCCTCATTTATAAACGTCTCCGCGCGGCCCCACATGGGCTATGACAATCGTGTCGTTGGCCCGGTCATGAAGAAAAATGATTCTCAAATTTCCGTGGCGCAAACGAAGGAACCCCGCCCATTCCCCAGCCATGGGTTTTACACCCGACATCGCATTCGGATTCCGCGCGAGTTCTTCAAGTTTGCCGATCAACTGTGATTTAATTCGCGCATCCAGTCGTTCAATGTATCGACCCGCGCAGTGTGAACCACGAGCTTCGACATTGGAATTAGAACGACGAAAGCGGCTTGAACGCGGAGTTCTTTCGTCGCTTCAAGTCGCGACGAGCGGCCCGCAAATCATTTTTCGCTTTTTCATCGAGATCAAACCCCAAAGCCTCGCTCAATTCACAGAATTGTGCCCAGGAAATGATAACTTCGCGCGGCCGCCCCCGCTCATCCACGACAATTTTCTTGCGAAGTGCAACCATAATTAAAACCTACCACTAAGTGGTGAGAGTGACAACCGCGACGTTTCACAAGAGATATTCATATCTGATCGGGCACATTCCTCACCGCGCATACTCCACAGACCGCACTTCCCGAATCATCGTCACCTTGATCTCGCCCGGATAATTCAATTCCGTCTCGATCTTCTGCGCGATATCCCGGCAAATCTTCGCGCTGATCCGGTCATCCACCATCTTCGCATCGACGATCACGCGCACCTCCCGCCCAGCCTGGATCGCGTACGCCTGCCGCACGCCTTCAAAGCTCATCGCCAGGTCTTCCAGTTCCTGCAGCCGCTTGACGTATCGCTCCAGGCTCTCGCGCCGAGCACCGGGCCGGCTGGCGCTGATCGCGTCCGCCGCCATGACGATCATCGTGTATGGCGTCGTCGCGGGCACATCGCCGTGATGTCCTTCGGCCGCGTTCAACACCGCTTCGGGCTCGTCGAACCGCCGCATGAATTCCTTGCCAAGCTGCGGATGGCCGCCTTCCTGCTCGTGATCCATCGCCTTGCCGATATCGTGCAGCAGCCCTGCACGACGGGCGAGATTCCCATCCAATCCCAACTCATCCGCGATCATCTGCGACAGATACGCTACTTCCATCGAATGCTTCAGAACGTTCTGCCCATAGCTCGTCCGGAATCCCAATCGCCCCAGCATCGGAATGAATGGCTTGGGCAGTTGCAGATTCGCTTCCTGGGCCGCCTCCTTGCCGATGCGAACGAGTTCCTCCTCCATTTCCTTGCTGGTCGTGGCCACCACTTCCTCGATCCGCGCCGGATGGATTCGCCCATCCTGCACCAGTTTCTCCAGCGACAATCTCGCCACCTGCCGGCGAACCGGATCGAAACAACTCACCACCACCACGCCCGGCGTGTCGTCGATGATCACATCCACGCCCGTCGCCTTCTCAAAGCTGCGGATATTGCGCCCTTCGCGTCCGATCACCCGCCCCTTCATATCGTCGCTGGGAATATTGACCGTGCTGACGGTGTGATCCGACGTCTGCTCCGCCGCGTAGCGCTGGATCGCCTGCAGCACGATCTGCCGGCTCTTTTCCTTCGCCTCGTCCTGTGCCTGTTCGGTGATCTTGCTGAATCAGCGCCCCCGCCTCAAGCTTGCAATCCTGCTCGATCCGCTTCAGCAGCATCTCCTTCGCCGCTTCCGGGGAAAGATTCGTCAACTGCAGCAGCCGATCCCGTTGTTCCTGCAATACCTGACTAAGCTGCCCCTCCTTGGCCACCAGCGCCTTGTCGCGCTGCGACACGCGTGATTCCAGATCGTCGAGCTGCTTTTCCTTGACGGAAAGCGTATCCAGCTTGCGGTCCAGCGTGTCCTCCCGCTTGGTCAGGCGCGATTCAAGGTTCTTCAATTCGCTCCGCGTCGCATCGGTTTCGCGGTCGAACTGCTCCTTGCGCTTCAGCTGCTCCTGCCGGTTTGCCTGATCCACTTCCCGGGCCTTGCTCTGGGCTTCCGTCAGCGCATTCCCTTTTAGCCGTTCCGCTTCCAGATGCGACTTGGCCAAAACGTTGTTGGCCATCAACTTGATTGCCACCAGGACGGCTACGGCGCCAATGACCAGCCCGATCGCCACATATAAAATGTTCATGAATTCCGCCCGCCCTCATCCATTCATCATGGATGAAACGCATTCGCGGATATTATTAGGAAAACATCTGCCGACGTGAGAGACATGTCAAAACAGGCGCTCGTCACTCCCGGCTGAATGAGCCAGAAATTCCGCGTTGCCGATTTGATGTCATTCCAGGAGGTGCGCGCGAAGGCGAGTCAGCCAGCCGATGCGTATTGATACGCCTCAGCTCCAGAATTTCACAAGGCGTCAAAACCGGTTGCCGCAGGAGTCGAAGCCGCGGCCGTCTTCGCGCAATCTGACATTGCGCAACCAACAGCACTACGACCAGGCCCATCACAGCCACCGTCACCTTAGTGATTGCTCCCAAAATGACCACATTCATGTCGAGCTCCTCGCCCGCCCAACTTCTGGGCAATCGGCGAGACGTCGAATCCAGAGGCTTTCTAAAGTGATGCTCAATCCGCTACTGAACATCACCCATTGGCCGAGCGACCGTAAAACTCTTCCGAGCGCCGACCAAACGAATTCTTTATATTCTACGTAACCAAACTCAATTTTCAACACTCATCGATGTGAGACCAATCCATCCAACCCCCCTACCAGACGCGGATCAGCCGTAACCCACCACAACTGCTTGTGATGATGAACCGTGCAAACCGTCTTTCGCCCGGCAAATGCCAACGTAAAATCGCTTTGGGCAAGCCGTTCCAGCAGCCGCTGCGCAAAATCCTGCAACGCTACCGTCTCGGCGGATGAAAACTCAATCGCCGCGGCACTGTTCCGATCCTTAAGCAATCTCGAATCGAGCCCGAGCTTTTCAACCGCCTCCGGAAGCCAATCCCGACTCCCATCATTCAATTCATATGCCCAGTGCGCCGCCGGCATCACCCACACATCCCCCGGCAAATACTCCTGCCACGCCCGAACCGCCGCCGCTGCCAGATTCGCCTCATACGGCTCATCCACCCGTCGTGCCAATTCCCGAGCCGCCGGCTTGATCGTCTCATCCGCCGGCCCGATCCACCCCCGCACCTCCGCCCCAGCATCAAATCCAAACGCCCCGCCGTTCGGATAATGGCATTTCAGACCTTCACCCGTCAGGCGCTGCAGGACAATTTCATAGTCGATGATTCGCGGCACGATTCACTCCCAATATCCGGCAGACTATCCAACCATCGCTGCGTCTGCATCGGCGACGTAAAACGATACGTGCGCAGATGCCGGCAATCCAGCGAACGAAACAGTTTCGGAAAAACCCAGCGGTTCTTTCGCCAGGTCGTCCACGCCCAGACAATAATCGAATCGGCCGAAAAGAAGGACTTCCCCCACGTTTCGATGTTATTAGTCGCCCAGAGCGGCTCCCGCGTCACGCACCGTTGCACCGTCCGCCGAATCACCCACCACATGACCAGCGTCATCGGATAATCCAGCCAGACGATCGTATCCGCCCGTGACCAGACGGTCTGCCGCAACATCAAATAGTTCCCGCTGACGATCCATCCGTCTCCCGCCAGCGCCGCCTCCACGCGCGGCCGCAGAATTTCCGTAGGTGTCGATGTCCAGTTCGGCCCCCAATGCAGCGCATCCAATTCCACATGCGGCACCCCAATCCGCCGCGCGAGCTCCATCGCTAATGTGGATTTCCCAGCACCGCTCGATCCCACAATGACAATGCGGCGCATCGCGCAACCCTCAATGCGTCAAATCTTCAGCCGCTTCTTCCAGGCCGCGAGTTGTTCTTCGAACGGCTTTCCCCCAGCAGCCCCGGCACTGCGATATCGCGCCACCACATTCCGCGCCCCCAGCGCCTGATAAACATCCTCCCCCACCGGCGCCAACCCATGGGCTTTAAGCGCCTCGTTAAACTGCTCCACCTTAAGCTGCGCCAGCGCCGTCTTCCCCTCTTTTTCACATTGCGCCACGAGCGATCCGACGATCTGATGCGCCGTGCGAAATGGTACGCCTTTGGTCACGAAATATTCCGCCAGCGAAGTCGCATCCAGAAACCCTCGATCCAGCGTCGGCTCGATATTCTCCTTGACATAATTCGCCGAGTTCACGATCGCCGCCGCCATCGTCAGGCAAGACTGAAACCGTGTCGATACGCCCGGAAGACAATCCGCTTGTCCTCCTGCAAATCCCGGTTGTAGCCGATCGGCAACCCCTTCAGGATCGTCATCAGCGCAAACAAATCGCCATACACATTTCCGCACCGCCCGCGAATCAATTCCAGCATGTCCGGATTCCGCTTCTGCGGCATCATCGAGATGCTGGTCGTGTACCGTCGGCGATCTTGATGAACGAAAATTCAGTGGTCATGTAAATGATCCACTGCTCCGCCCAGCGGGAGAGGTGCATCGAGATCATGGCGAAAGATGAAACAAAAATTCGCAACGCCAGATCGCGTTTGGCCGTCTGCTCAATGCTATTCGGTGGAGGCCCATACATGCCCAGCAACTTTCGCAGTCACGCCCAGCATCCAGCGGCAGCGATGTCCCCGCGATCGCGCCGCAACCAAGCGGGCTCTCCGATCGCCTTAAGTTGAAAGCGACTTCCCCGATGTCGAAATTCTCCGACAACATCGAGCACCAGGCCAGCGCCTCAGCTCCCGCGCAAAATCGGCTGCGCCCGCTGAAGATGCGTGTACGACGGCATGACCACATCCCGGCTTCGCTCCGCCAACCGCGACAAATGCCGAGCAAACAGTTTCGAGCTTGGCATCAACCTTCTGATTGGCCTCATCCAGCCAAAGCAAGAGATCCAGCGCCACCTGATCATTCCGGCTTCGTCCCGTATGCAATTTCTTCCCCGGCTCGCCGATCCGCTCAATCAGCGCCGCCTCGATCACCATGTGAATATCTTCCAGGCTCTCATCGAATTTGAAATTGGCCCGCTTCGATATCCCGCTCGATCGATTTCAAACCCTCGATGATCTCCTCCCGCTCCGCATCGCTAATCAGCCCCACTTTCGCCAGCATCGTCGCATGCGCGATCGACCCGGCGATGTCATGCTTATACATCCGCCGATCGTAGCTGATCGACTCGACGAACGACTGCGCGAGCGCATCCGTCCCTTCGCCAATCCGGGATTGCCAGGATTTCTCCGTTGCCATGGCAGAGATTGTATCTAATCCCAGCGCTGTCGTCCCGCCCATGAGATTCGATTCTCACGCAGAGGCGCAAAGGCGCAGAGAAGAGGGGAAATTAATTTCTTCTCCGCGCCTCTGCGCCTCCGCGTGAGAAATGATTTTCATTCCAATTTTCGACTCACCTTGAAATGCGGCCCGGCCGTCGGAATCTCAAATTCTTCCGAAACAATCACCCATCCATATTTCCGATAAAACTCCGCCGCCAGCTTGCGGACATTGGCCCAAAGAATCCGCACTCCCTTCTCGGCCGCGATGCGATCCACTTCCGCCAATATCTCCCGCCCAACACCCCGCCGCTGATACTCCGGATCAATCGCCATCCCGCGCAATTGACAAGCCCGCTCGCCATTCCATTCATTCACGAGAACCGTCGCACACCCGACAATTTTCATTCCATCCTTCGCCGCGAGATGCACAGCCAGAGGATCGTCATCCCCAGAAAAGCTCGCGGATTCCCTAGGCAGTCCCACTCGCAAAACTCGATGGCGAAGATCGATGATCTCCTTCGCTTCCACGCGGCTGACGTTCACAAAAATATCGAGCGCCATGCACATCCACCGACATTTCCAGATCAAAGAGCCCACCGATACCAACGCCCGCCAAGATGTCGGTACTGCACTGCCCGCGCAGGCTGTTGTCCCGGAATTACATACTCCAACCCGCGACACTCGTTCCATTCTCCAAGGCGGAAATTCATGCCATTACCGATTCGACTGATGTACCGAGCGTAGTAAAGGCCAACCCAGTGATCCGGCGGCATTTGTCCGGTGGTCAATACCTGACGCGCCAACCTTTCAAGCGCGGGCTTACTGATCCAAAATCTTGGATCGACCGGCCACGGTGATACATACGAGCTGAGAATCACAACCAGAACCGCAGCCACCACAACCCTCTTGCGGGGACTCCATCGCATCGTGCGCCTGTGAATATTCCGCCCTCGAAGAATGTATTGGAGCTTCAGAACATCTATGACCATCAGCAGCAAAACGCAGCTCGCGGGCAATATTGCCCAAACGAACGTCGAATCATCGGCGGCGTCAAGATCACCCCATACCCAAGCGCACCAAATGACAGCCACAACGGCGGCGGCATACTCCGTCCACGCCGGTGACACTAATCGCCGAAAATCACGGCGATTTAGAG
The DNA here is from genome assembly GCA_963773725.1 of uncultured Phycisphaerales bacterium. GTDB lineage: Bacteria > Planctomycetota > Phycisphaerae > Tepidisphaerales > Tepidisphaeraceae > PALSA-1353. Next base: position 89,318 of record CAVZCA010000002.1, on the reverse strand, counting down.
TCTTTGGAATGAATGGCGGAAACGGCTCCAAGAGCGCGTAGGGATCGAATTGGGTGCCGCATTCAGGGCATCTCGAAATCGCGAGTCCTCGAAGGCAGTATCCACATTTCGCACAGTGTGCCTCCTCAGGCAATTCTGGCATCTTCGTGAACCCGCCATCAGGCATATGTCCCGCCTCGCTCCGGTTTTCGAGAATTCACTTCCAGGCCTGTGGATGCTCATCACTCACCATCGCCAGTGACCCAGCCCGCGCATTAGATCGCACCTGCGCCACATCCTTGCATCCCGGAATCACCGTCGTCACAGCCGGATTGAGCAGGCACCACCCCAGCGCCCACTGCGCCATCTCCACGCCCGCCGGCACTTCCCTCCGCCGAATCTCCTCCACCTCCCAAAGCTTCGCATCGATCGACGCCCGATCCTGGCCGGCCCGCACATCATTCCTCCCAAACGAACTCCCCTGCTTATATTTCCCGCTCAAAAACCCGCTCGCCAGTGGCACCCGCGCCAGCACACCCAGATTCTGCTTCAAACAACTCCCAAAAACCGCCTCCTCCGGCGCACGATCCAGCCGATTGAAAATCACCTGAATCGCCTCCACATGCCGCTTCGTCGAATCCTCCACCTGATTCAAATTCTTCCGCGTCTGCCCCGAAATCGAATTCCCCAAATGCCGAATTTTCCCGGATTTCATTAGCTTTTCCAGCAGCGCCGTCAATTCGTCATTCGCGAATTCCTCATATCGAATGCTGTGATACTGAAGCAGATCGATGTAATCCGTCTTGAGCGCTTTCAGAGAATCCTCAACCTGCGTCGCCGCCTGCGCCGCAGTCCGTTCATCCGTCCGGTTCATATGCCCGTGGAATTTATGCCCGAACTTTGTCGCCAGGATCCAGTCGCCCCGATTCCGCTGAATCGCGTTCCCGATGAATTTCTCGGAAGTATGATCGCCATAACACTCAGCTGTATCGATCAGGTTGATCCCCTCCTCTTTTGCCGCGGCAAACATCCGATCCACTTCATCCTGCTGAAAATCCTTGCCCCATTCGCCGCCGAATTGCCAGGTTCCCATTCCGATGACCGAGACGCGAAGATTCGATTTGCCAAGCCGACGGTATTTCATGGGAGGATTGTCATGGGTCACTGATCATTTGTCATTAGTCATTTGCCGTTTCGCGGAAAGTCGATCTTCTCTTGCAAATAACCAGTGACCATTGACAAATGACGCCAACAAAAAACCCGCCCAAGCAGGCGGGTCTGTCTCATTCGTAAACACTCTAGATATTCTCACCCCGCCGACGCAGACGCCTGGGCGGCTGCCGGCGCAGGCACCACCACCCTCTTCACCTTCGTGGCCTTCATCCCCTTGGGCCCATCCTCAGCCTCGTATTCCACGGTTTCCCCATCCTGCAGCGTCCTAAATCCCTCAGCCTCGATCACCGTGTGATGCACGAAAACATCTTTCCCCTCTTTGTCAGATGCGATAAACCCAAACCCTTTTTGGTCGTTGAACCACTTGACCTTACCCGTGGCCATACAGCCACTCCTTTCAAGACGTGATGAGCCGAGAGCGTCAATCGGCTTTTGCGGCACGCGCTGAAAATGTTCCGTCGAGCCCTTCCCGAGCGGATCGCGTTCCCCCCGGTGCCGACGGGGCCTTCCACGCGTGAGGCCGAAAGATACACATTCATTGCCACCGCTCCAAAAAAGCCCTTAGTTTTCCCCATCCCAATCAGACTTATCCACAAAGGTCCCGTCCATCCGCAATTTTTGCCCATTATTCCGATGATTTTTATATCCAACGTTCAGTTCGCCCCGAAAAATCCGGCCTGTTTCTATATTCTGGTAATTCGAGGCGACATAAGCACTTTTGATTGTTGCTCTTATGCGAATTGACTCAATTAATTTCCATTTAAGACTCTTTTCAGGTTTTGTTAGGATTTATACCGCCCGGTTAGCACCAACTATACGCCAAATATTTCGCCGCTGAACTTTGGATGCCTTTATCCACCAGTTATCCACAACTGACGGCGGCGCTTGATTTTCCCGCCTCTTACGGCACACTACCCGCCCGGCTCCCCGGCTCTACATGAATCTTCTGGAAGTCACCAAGCTCGTCAAATCCTACAGCGGCCGCACGGTCGTTAACGATGTCAGCTTTCTGCTTCGCCAGCGGGAAGTCGTCGGCCTCCTCGGCCGAAACGGGGCCGGAAAAACAACCACTTTCCGCATGATCCTCGGCATGGTCGAGCCGGACAGCGGAGCGGTCGCCTTCGATGCCGTCGATATCACCTACCTCCCCATGTTCAAGCGCGCCCGGCTCGGAATCGGGTATCTCTCCCAGGAACGCAGCGATTTCCGCCGGCTGACCGTCTTCCAAAATCTCACTGGCCATCCTCGAAACGCTGAATCTCTCCCGCCGCCAGCGCATCGCAGAACGCCGATGCCTTGCTCGATCAATACGGCCTCACCCGCCAGCGAAACCAAAAAGCCGACACCCTCAGCGGCGGCGAACGGCGGAAGCTCGAAATCGCCCGCGCCCTCGTCACCGATCCCAAGCTCATCCTGCTCGACGAGCCATTCAGCGGCGTCGACCCCATCGCCGTCGAAGATCTGCAGAACGAAGTCCGCCGCCTCAAGGATGAATTCGGCAAGAGCGTCCTCATCACCGATCACAACGTCGCCCAAACCCTGCGCGTCTGCGACCGCGCCTTGATCATCACCGATGGCCAGGTCTTCAAAGACGGAACGCCCAAGCAGATCATCAACGATCCGGAAGTACGGGCGGCATATCTCGGCAACACCTTCCGCGGCGATGAATTCGACTAGAAAATCCGATGAAAAGTGGCCCAATCGTCCCATTGGCAAATGCCAATCGGCAATCCTAGAATCCCGCTTTGCGGAGAAACGTTATGACCCGTCGGCAAAAAGTGGCTTTCGGTTTTTGCTTCGCTGCTCTCATCGTAAGCATCAGCACCTTCGCCCTGAGGCGTTCAGGTGCCGAGCCCGCAGCCACCCAGCCGTCCATCGTCGTCCCCCCCGATGTGCATGCCCTGCTCGACCAGGTTCGCCAGGCATACGCCTCACTGACATCCCTTTCCGTGTCCGGCAAATTCCAAAGCCAGTTGGATATCGACGGAGTCCAGCGAAGCAATAGCGCCGAATTCAACGGCCTCTATTCCTCAAACGGCCTGTTTCGCAACGAGACAAAAGAAACCAGCCCAGATCCCGCTACTCCGACATCCATCGGCGACGCCATCCTGGGAAATAGCGGCACCAACATCTACCTCTTTTTCCCCGAGAAAAATCGTTATCAAATGATCGATGCTCCCAAAGGCAAAGTAAATCTCGAAACGATCGGCGATGATACTTCCGACATCCTGCGGAATCAGAATCTCTCCCTCGCGCTCGCCCTTTCAGGCGACGCCGAAAGCGAACTCCTTCAGGATGCCGTCTCCGCCATACGCATAGATGATGTAAAAATCGACGGCCAAGGCTATCCCACGCTGCTGGTCCTGCATCCGATGTTCGATCAAACTCTGGTAATCGATCCCCAGACCCATTTGCTTCGCCGCTTGACCGATGATGTGTCGAAAAACGCCCGAATGAAAGGGGCCAAACTGATCAAGTCCGCCCTGCTCACCGTGGATTTCGCTTACCCGCCGGCACGCCCATCCCCGCGGCGCAATTCGCCTGGTCGCCCCCGCCCGGTGCTCAGGAAATGACTCAATCATCCGATGCCCCATCCGATCTGGATGGAAAGGCCGCCCCGCCCTTCACCCTGGCGGACATGAATGGCAATCCGGTGACAGACCAAAGCCTCAAGGGTTCGGTATATGTCCTGGATTTCTGGGCAACCTGGTGCGGCCCGTGTGTCGCGTCGCTGCCGCATCTGGATGGGATGTATAAGGAATTCAAGGGCAAAGGCGTTCAGTTTTTTGCAGTTAACGAGCAGGAAGACAAACCCACGGTGCAGAAATTTGTCTCGGATACAAAGCTCAGCATCCCGGTGCTGTTTGATACCGATGGCAAAGTGGGCGGCATTTATGATCCCGACGCGATGATTCCCCTGACCGTGGTCGTCGGCAAAGATGGCAAGATTATCAAGGCTGCACACATGGGCGGAGCCGAGGATCAGCTTCGCGGCATCATCGTCGATGCACTGAAAAAGTAGGTATTGCGACCCGTCCCAATAAAAAGCCACTTATTCATCGCCCCCGCGAACACAGCAAGAATCCACCTTCAAAAGTCACTCCCTGAACTGGCCGATCTCCCTTTCTGTAACCCATTGGTAACAGCGAAGGTTGAGACATTGAACAACGAACTCGTCAAGAAAATCCATGCCTGTCCCAACCTCCCCTCGCTGCCCTCCGTGGCGGTCCAAATTCTCGAATTGGCGTCCAAGCCAAACGTGGACATCGCAGAGATCGCCCGGCTGATCTCCAAAGACCCCGCCCTCTCCACCAAAATTCTCCGCACCGTCAACAGCAGCTTCTACGGCCGCAGCCAGGCCGTCAGCACCGTCAGCCATTCGCTCGTCATCCTCGGCCTGCAATCGGTCAAGACGTTGGTCCTCGGCTTTTCTCTCGTCACCACACTCCATAAAGACAAAAGTCGCGGCTTCAATCACCTGAACTATTGGCGCCGCAGCATCTACGCTGCCACCGCCGCCCGAACCATCGCGACCAAAATGAATCTGGTCCAGCAGGAAGAAGCATTCCTCGGCGCGCTCCTGCAAGACATCGGCATGCTCGTTCTGGACAGCGTCCTCGGCCCGCAATACGGCGAGATATGCGCAAGTCGCCGACCCACCCGGAACTCATCAAAGCCGAGAACGAAGCGCTCGAGCATGACCCACGCCGAAGTCGGCGCGCTTCTCGCCGAGCAATGGAAGCTGCCGCCGATCCTGGTCACCACCATCGGCGCCAGCCACGACGCCTCAACCGTCGCCGACCCCACATTGAAAAAAATCGCGCAGCTCGTCCATCTCGCCGGCTTGTGCGCCGACGTCTTCGTCGATGCAGAGCCCGCCGGCGCCATGGCACAGGTGCGGGCCCACTGCCTCTCCGCATTTAAAATGGCCGAGCCGGATTGCAACAAGCTTCTCGAAGAGATCAATGCCAAAACCAAGGACGTAGTCTCGCTTTTCGAGATCAACATCGGCGCAGCCGCCAACTTCGAAGCCATTCTCGAAAAGGCCAACGAAGCCCTGGTCCAGCTAACGCTTCAATCGCAAATGCAGGCCAACAAGCTTCAGGAGCAGAACGAAGTTCTTCAGAAGAAAGCGACAATCGACGCCCTGACAGCCCTGAACAATCGGTCCGCTTTCGACGAGTTGCTCAAGCAGCAATTCACCGCCGCCAAAGCCGCCGGCAAACCGCTGACGCTCCTCATGCTCGACGTGGATAAATTCAAGGCGATTAATGACCGGTTCGGACATCAGGTTGGCGATCAGGTCCTCACCGAGCTCGGAAAACTCCTGCGAACCAGCGCCCGCCCGAAAGACTTCGCAGCCCGCTACGGCGGCGAAGAACTGGCCCTCATCCTCCCCGAAACCCCCCGAGCCGTCGGCGCCAACATCGCCGAGGCCCTCCGCCTCGCGGTCGCCAAGCAGCCGATCACCTGTGGGAAGCTGCAAGTCCCCGCCACGGTCTGCGTCGGCGTCGCCACCCTCGAACCCAAGAGCCTGATGACCGACCCGTCCCATCTGCTCAAAGCCGCCGATTTAGCCGTCTACGCCGCCAAGCGAGCCGGCCGAAACTGCGTGAAAATCTTCTCCCTCGCCGCCGCAGCCTGACCCACAAATCGATCAAATATATCCAAATTGACGAATTGCGGGATCGATTCCGTCATACAATACGTGCTGCGCTTGCTGCATCACCTACCGGAAAGGCCGCCCAATGCTAAGACTCCTTTTGATCGTTGGCGCCATAGGCATATTCCAGCAGTCGGCCACCGCCCAGACAACTCAGCCAGATGCCGACGCAGCCAAGATTTACATGCAGGCGGCAAAACTGCTCCGCGCCAACGACAACCTCAATGTCATGGCGCCGTCAGCTTCCAATCTGGAATACCCCGGCTATCCCCCCTATCCCATTGAATGGCGGCGAATGGAAAAAGAGGATTTCGCGGCAAACGCCGAAGCCCGCGCTGGCCCATCAGGCAAGATCGATCGATCACGCAGACTGGCCGAAATGGAATCCCCCGCACCCGACCATTTATTACCTGAATGATTGCCGCAATCTCAGCAACGAACTGGCTGACGCCGCGCTCTATTATCATCTTCAGGGAGACGATGCCGCCGCCATCGAAACCCTCCACGATCAGTGGCACCTCGCGGACCTGCTGCAGAATGAATCAAACAAATTATTTGTTCGCTTTCTGGTCAGCAAGGGCATTCAAGCCGAAATATTGAACCGGCTTGAGGTCATCACGTCCAATGTCGTTTTGACGAAAGATCCAAACAACACCAAAGCGCTTCAGACAAGCGCCGCTCGCGAATTGATCGGTCAGTTGCTCGCGCACCGAGATGCCAAGGCCGAGGTGAACGATGTCCTGCACGACGAGAGTGAGATGTTCCACACCGACAGCAATGCCAACCCGATCCTAAAGCCGTCGATCGATCGCATCATCGAAACGAGCAATCGCCTCAACGCCGAACGCGGCCTGGTGGCTATGTCGCTCGCCTGCCACCTGTATCGTTTCGACACCGGCCAGTGGCCAAAGTCGCTGAATGACCTGAACAGCTATTTGCCCAGCGTGCCAACCGATCCCTTTGGAGATGGAAAGCAGACCCTGGGATATGCCCTGATCAAAGGCGCGTTGCCGGATGGCTCGGATCGCCCGCTGGTTTACTCACGCGCCGGCATGAAGGATGGCCTCTTCTTCCGAATCGACGTGCCGGCCTACAGCTTCTATGTCGGCGACGGCTCTCAGCTACCCGCGCAAAAGCAAAAACAAGGCGGCCAATTCCGCGACGTAGCAGGCTGGGCCCCGCCGGAAGAAAGCCATCCCATACCCACTACGCAGCCGCTGGAGTAAATCGGCGGGCCCATGGAAGTTAAACGTGAAACTCTCCCAGCTTCGCTGCTAAATATATCAAGCCTCACCCTTTTCCAGCCTTGAAAATATCTTCGAGTCCCCCGAGCGTATGCCAGACATAGAACCCCAGAATAGTGGTTGTCAGGCCGAAAACAATGAGCAGCCAAATCGGTGTGCCAAGCTTTATCAATTCCGCGGCATCACCCGCGCTCATGGTCCAGCCCATTCCTAAATAAGAGCCATTGGCAACAAGACAAAGTCCTGCGAAAAACCCCACGGTAACGTTAATAGGTTTGGAAAATTTCTTTCGAACGAGCAACCAAACCAATAACGGGACAATGCTACCCCAAAGCGGTCCACCCCAGACTTCTAATTTCGGCGATGGGTTCGGATCGACATCCGTCCGTGAAAAATCCATAAATGGAAGCACTACGCGGCGGATTCGTCCGCCCCCGATCAACGCTGCCAGTACATGCCCAGATTCATGCACGGCCATCATCGCCATCCACGAGGCATATAACGTCACAACGGCTATGACGATGCGGGCCGGGCGATTCATAAAAGTCATCATAGCGCAAAATCAATCCGCTTTACTAAAAGATCAGCCACTGGCTCATTCAGCTACCTTCAATCGCACCACCCCCCGAATATCCGCCGATGAAGCCCCGATCTGAATCTCATAATCCCCAGCCTCCACCCTGAACGCATGTTTCGCCTCATCATAAAACGCCAGCTTCTCCGCGGGAACCGCCAGCAAAACCGTCTTCTTCTGCCCCGCCTTCAGGCTGATACGCTGAAACCGCGCAGCTCTTTTGACGGCCGAATCACGCTCGGCCTGACAGCATGCGTGTAAAACTGCACCACCTCATCCCCATCGCGCCCGCCGATATTTTCCACATCCACGCTCACGGTAACGACGCCATCCGGAGAAATCTTCTCACTGGAAAGCTTCAAATTCGTATACTGAAACCGCGTGTAACTCAGCCCATGCCCAAACGCGAAAAGCGGATCGCTCCGCAGATACATATAGGTGTACCCCTTGGAAATATCATACTCATCCCGCGGCGGAACCTGCGCCTCCGAAGCATAAACCGTATACGGCAACCGCCCCGCCGGATTGATATCCCCGAAGACCACATCCGCAACAGCATGACCCTGCTCTTCGCCGCTCTGCCACACAGCCACAATCGCGGGAACATGCCCCTTCATCCACGGAACCGTCAGCGGCCCCGCGTTGATCAGCACCACAATCGTCCGCGGATTCGCGGCATACACCGCTTCCACCAACTCCTCCTGATTCCCCGGCAACCCCAGCGCCGTGCGATCCAAACCCTCCATCTCAACAGCCAGCGTCGTCCCCACGCACACAATCGCCACATCCGCCCCCTTCGCGGCATCAACCGCCTTCCGTAATTCGCCTTCACGATCAAACGGCTCAATCGCGACACCATCTTTCAGCGATTGTCTCGGCACAACTTCCGCCCCCACCGCTGTCACCACATCAACCCCCGGCATCGATCTCGAAATCCGCGAACGATATTCACCACGTCACGCTCAAAGCTCCCAATATAATTCGGATTCCCCGCGACAAATTCCTCAGCCAGCGGACCGACAATGGCCATCCTCCTCACCTTCGCCCGATCCAGCGGAAGCAAATTCCCCTCATTCTGCAGCAAAACAATCGATTCCCGCGACGCTTCAAGCGAAAGGGCCCGATGCTCCGGCGAGCAGACAACGCTCATCGGAATTTTCCGGTACGGCACACGGTCCGCTGGATCGAATTCCCCCAGCCGGAATCGCACTTTAAGCATGCGCCTCAGCGCATCATCCAACCGCGCTTCGCTGAGCAAACCATCCTTCATCGCTCCGGGAATATTCATCCGGAATTCCTTGTCCGAGAAATCGCACCCCGCCATCAGCGATTTCGCCACCGCCTCCTCAATGCTCATCCTCCCCTTCTCATGCCCCGTAACCATCGACTGCACGCCTCCAAGATCCGAAACGACGAAACCTTCATGATGCCACTCCCCCTTAAGAACATCCGTGAGCAGCCAATGGTTGATGTTATTCGGCGTGCCATTGATCGCGTTGTATGAAGCCATCAGCGACTGCGCCCCCCCTCCACCACGGCATCATGAAAATGCGGAAACCAGTATTCATTGAGCATCCGCTCCGAAACCACCGCATTCAGCTTTTGCCGATCGGATTCAACGTTGTTCACCGCATAATGCTTCAACGTCGCCGCCAGCTTCAGATAGTGCGGATCATCCCCCTGCAATCCCTTCACAAATGCAACAGCCATCCTCCCACACAGAAATGGATCCTCGCTCCACGCTTCCCCTTCCCGCCCCCAATACGGATTGCGCAAAATATTAATCACCGGCGAGCGGTAGATCAGCCCCTTCTTCGTCCCCCTGAAATTCGGATCGACATGCCACGCATTGTTGATCGCCCGCGCTTCATCCGAGATCGCATCAGCAACCTCCCGCACAAGCGGCGGATTCCACGTAGCAGCCATCGCCGTCGGAATCGGAAAAAGCGTCGTCGGCCCCCCCATCCCAGGAAACGCCGTGCAGACACTGATTCCATTTATCCGAGCGAATCCCCAGCCGCTCGATCGCCGGCCCATTATGGTCAAGCAATATCCCCTTTTCCTCGAGAGTCAGCCGACCAATCAAGTCCCGCACGCGATCATCCAGCGGCACATCAGGATTCAGATAAAGCGGCTTTTTCGCGGCAATCGGCACACTAAGCGGGCTGGGGCTCAGATCATCCGCACGAGATGGCAACGCGAAAAGCAATACCAATACAAAAGTCGCCGCAAGCAACCCGGGATTGATACCAGCAAACAAAATCCGCCTCCGCGTCATGGCCTAAAAAATCCTCAATAATCTTCCTTCCCCGCATCTCCCAAATGCATGTCCTCTACCCCGCTCACATCATGCGTCGTGAAATCGGACACGCCGCGCAAAAACAAACGTCGGCACATGCTCCATCACCGGCGCCATCACATTCCTCAAATCAAAATGCTGCACATCTTCAACAACAAACGCCGGCCGAATATCCGGCTTGCCCCAGCTCATGTCCACATTCGTCAACTCCAGCCCATTTACATGCCGGATAAAGAAACCATACGCCGGCATGCCGCCGAGCTTCGACGGATCAGGATACCCCTTGATCTGCTCCCACGGCTCGCGCCTCGTCCAAGATCCCTTTCCGCCGCCCGGATAAATCAAACGCAGGTTGTGGATATGAACATCTTCGATCTCATATCCCGGAACCCCGGTAATAATGCACGCATATCGCACCGCCTTACTCTGCGAAACAACATCGCTGATGCTTAAGTGCCGGATCGCCCCCATCGGCGTTCCCACCGGCCCGCGCAATCGGCTTCCCAGCCGGATAAATATCGGCGCACTCACCACATCCCGCATCACGATGTTTGAAATCGACACATTATCAATCACGCCCCCGTCCACGCTCTCAATCGCCAATCCCTGGCAATCATCAAACACGCAATTCGAAATCGCGATATTCTTAAACCCGCCGTTCGATTCCGTCCCAAACTTGATCCGCCCCGTTCGCTGCGTGTGATATGTCTTCTTATCCTTCCCAATACTGTTGGCCGGCGTGATTTTCTGGAACGACCCATCCAGCATCGATCCTTCAACATACCCGCCGCTCACCATGCAATTCGTGATCGTCACATTCTCCGTATCGCGCATACCCCAGCCCAAACGAGCTTTTCAGCACGATCGCATCATCATGCGGCGAATTCACGCTGCAATTCGACACCCGCACATTCCGGCAGCAATCGATATCCATCCCATCCCGATTCGTATCGATCTTCACATTATCGATGGTCAGTCCATCCACCGCCGTCGCCAGAATCCCGAAATGCCCACCTTCATAAATCGAGAAATCCCGCAGAATCACATTGTGTACATTCTTCAGAGAAATCGCCTTGTTCCCAATCCCGGCCGGCAGAGCTTCCTTATCATCCGGATACTGCGGCTGCGTCGTCGGCAATGTGGTCGGCTCCGTCGCCGGCTGCGTCGCGGCATACATCGCCTGGTAATCCTGCGTCGGAATATCCTGCGATATCTTCGTTGTCGCCCATCGCCACCGCGCCTTGCGCACTTCCTCTGGCTGCGTCACCGGCCCAGGACGAATATCATCCGCCGCAACCTCCACCTCCCACGGCTCCTCCGTATCATCCGACGGCTGCGTTGTGTTCTGCCACGGTTCCGTCGTCGGCTGCGTCGTAGCCGGCTGTGTCGATGGCACCGGCTTCGGCGAGCCTCGGTTCAGCGCATCTTTTCCATCAATCATCCCCGGCCCCAAAATCGAAACGTTCTGAATATTTTCTCCCCAGATCAGACTGTTGTGCCAATGCGTATGCCCGAAATCCTGGTATTGATCCGCAAACGGAAACGGCTCCGGCGCATCATACTGCCCATCATAAATCGTCCCCGCCGCCTGAATCACCGCCCCCATTTCCAGGTATAGAGACACATTGCTCTTCAGATGAATCGAATAGCAGACATAATGCCCGGGCGCAAAATAAACCGTCCCTCCGCCCTTCGCATTCGCCGCGTCGATCGCCTTGTTCACCGCCTCGGTGTCGAGATGCTTCCCATCGCCGCGCGCTCCGAAGTTGCGCACTTCATACACGCCATTTGCGGATTGACATCCCCCCAGTAGCCCAACAATCAGAAGCAGCCCAAGCCGCCGAAAAGTGATGTATTTCATGATGGGTTACCGATTCTCCGCAAATGTCCACGGAAGTATAAACAGAACGAGCACCCAAAAGCCAAACTCCATCCGCTGACAAACACCCCGCAAGTGTAGAATACCCCCATGCGCAATCCGCCTGGCTTCCCCTCACGCTCATCCTCACCACCACGCTTTCCCTGAGCTATTGGCTCTGGTCCCACACCGGCGAAATCCTCCTCGACTTCGGCAATGAACTCTACACCGCCTGGCAGGTCTCCCAGGGCAAAACGCTCTACCGCGACGTCGCCTGCCTCTACGGCCCACTCTCTCCAACCCTCAATGCAATCGCCATGCGATTCTTCGGCCCCAGCCTCGCCACGATCCTCTTCACCAATCTCCTCATCCTGCTTCTCACAACAGCATTGCTCTATCGGCTCCTGAGCATCATGGCCAGCTCATTCGCCGCAACCACCGCGACCATTTTCTTCCTCTGCATCTTCGCCCTCAGCGCCCCAACGCGATTGACCAACTACAACTTCCTCACCCCCTATGCCCATCAGATCACCCACGGCTTTCTCCTCTGCCTCGCCGCCATCTGGTGCGTCGATTGGTTCTTCCGCACCGGCCGCGCTCGCGCCATCATCGCCGGCGGCCTCCTCACCGGATTATCATTCCTCACCAAACCAGAAATATTCCTCGGCTGCGCCGCCGCCTATTATCTCGGCCTCATCGCCGCGATCTGGCTCAAGCATCCCAAACGCATCGCCATAACAATCGCCATCGCTCTCATCGCAACCATCCTCCCCCCGCTCATCGCCTTTCTCTTTTACGCCTCCAAAATGCCAACCCAAACCGCACTCAACGGCGTCATGAGCGGCTGGCAATTCGCAACCAATCCCAACGTCCTCTCCATCCCCTTCTACAAAGGAAGCTTCGGCACCGACGAACCAGCGGCCAATCTTCTCCGCATGCTCGAATGCGCCGCCATCTATGCGGCCATCGCGGGAGCCCTCACGCTATTCGCCTTCATCGCCGCAAACCTCTGGGGCCGCCGGCAATCATTCGCATTCGCTCTGGTTCTCGGCGCAGCCGCCTGCCTCTCCCTCCTGCAAGTCGGCAATCGATTCGAATCCTTCTGGTCCAACGCCGGCCGCGGCCTCCCCCTCTTCGCAATCTTCGCCGTCATCATCACCGCCCGCCGGCTCAAAAAATCCCGTGCCGATCTCGCCAATGCGCGCCAAGCCTTACTCCAATGGACGCTGGCGATTCTCTCCATCACATTTCTCGCCAAAATCGTCCTTTACGCCCGGCTCTACCAATACGGATTCGTCCTCGCCGCCCCCTGTGGCATGTTGGCCGTCATCGCCCTGATCGATTGGCTCCCCAAGTGGATCGAACAAAAATCCGCCCCGCCCGCGATCATCCAATTCAGCGCGATCGGCTTCTTCGCCGCATTCATCATCCAAAATCTCGCCGTATCCCAGCAAGTCCTCACCCAGCGCACGCTCCCCATCCCCCTCGCCTTCGGCGGCACCGCCTGGACCCGCCCAAACAATTCCGCATCCATCGCCGCCATCCGCTGGCTTACCAGCGCCACCACTCCCAACTACACAGTCGCGGTCATCCCCGACGCCGCCGGCATCAATTACGCCGCCGGCCGCGCAAGCTCCGTCCCCTTTACCGAAATTCACCCCATGGGCTTGAATCTCTACGGCCAGTCCAACGTGACAGCCGCCTTCGACACCCATCCGCCGGACATCATCCTGATCATGGACTTCCCAGAAACCGCCTTCGGCGCCCGCACCTTCGGCCGAGATTACGGCCTGCAACTTTCAAGCTGGATCGCCCACCACTATCGCCCCATCGCCATCTTTTCAGACGGCGATCACCCCATCGACGTTTGGCTGCATCTCCCCGCCCAAATCACTCCGATTCAACGCAAGAGTAAATGAAGAAAAAGATGCGGCGAAAGAAGAAGAGGAAGATGATGATCGACCACATTTTTGTGACGACTACGATCCCTCACTCGAATAGGAGAACGCGTCCCCGCCGCGAACACCGCTGGCTTGCCCGTTGACGATCGAACGCGCCTTCTCGAATCGAAACAAAAAAAATCGCCGCCTTCAGCGGCAAGTGTTAAGGACGGTCGAGCATGTGCTCGAAACTCCTTAACAATTGTCGCCGCAGGCAGCAACTCACTCCTCTTCGGCGGCAAAGGGAAGTCCAGAACTTTTTCGGGCCAGCCAACAGCGTTCGCGGCGGCAGCGATCTCTCCTATTCGAGCTACCGCTCGCATGTCGTCACAAAAATCGTAACCGATCATTATGTCTTCCAATCCAACAATTTGCATGGACTATTTCAACCATTTCATCCAACTCGCCCCATTTTAATCCATCGGTTAGGATGACCCCGCAAAATTTAGAGAGGAAAGAGAGAGAACGCACCCATGCCCGAAGTCCTCAAATGCCCCACCTGCGCCGCCCCCCTCGATTACCCCGCTGCTGGCGGCACAACCATGCGCTGCCCCTACTGCAACAGTACTGTAGTCCTCTCAGACGCTAAAACACCCATCACTCCAAATGACGACTTAGCCGCCGCCCTAGGCCCGATGCTCGGCAACGCAATGAACATCCCCCAAATCGCCGAGCTGCTCCGCTCCGGAAAAAAAATCGAGGCCATCAAAATCCTCCGCCAATCCTCCGGCTTGGATCTCACCGCTGCAAAAGCCGCAATCGACCAACTCGCCTCAGGCCGACACGCTCCCTTCGGCGGCATAGCACCGCCCTCATTTACGTCATCCCCCGTGGTGACCAGGTCATCCACCTCCGGCGCAAAATTAGGTTTCGTGCTGGCGATATCAATCACCCTCTTCACCGTCATCCTTTCGGTCGTTATTCGCTCGACCCATAAACCAACAGCTATCGTTCGATCCTCAACCCCAGCTTTTGCCATCCCATCATTCATCGCCCCGCCCGCCCCCGTCGCCCCAAGCTTCGCGAACATGACCATGCAATTCGGAACCGAAGGAATCGGCGCCGGCCAATTCAAAGACTCCCGCAGCATTGCCGTTGACGGACTAGGCCACATCTACGTCGGCGAATATTCCGACGGACGCATCCAGGTCTTCGATCCGCAGGGCAAATTCCTCGCCGAATGGTCCCTCGGCCGCGGCAAATATCTCTCCAACCTGACCGCCGATCGCCACGGAAACCTCTTTGTCCTCGCCAACTCCCACATCTATCGCTTTGAAGGCGCGACCGGCACACCGCTCGGCGAACTGGAAAACACCCTCGAGGACAACGTCATCAACTATTCCGACGCATTCGCCGCCCTGAACGGCGACGTCTACGCCCTCTCCCTCAACTCAGACATCGTGGACATCGGCCCCGACGGAAAAATTAAAGCCACCTTCAACGGCTCCGAAAAAGTCGGCGAAGATGTCTCCTTCGAGCGCCTCGTCGTCCTCCCCACCGGCGAAATCTTTACCCTCGACCGAACCCGCGGCATCTTCAAATTCTCCCCCGAAGGAAGATATATCAACCGCTTCGGCGGCCACGCCGAAGACTACGACCCGCGCATCCCGCCCCCGGACAACTCATCTCCCCCAACAACCTCGCCATCGACGGCAAAGGCCGCATCTATGTCAGCGACGACGGCCCCGCCATACACGTCTTCGACAGCGACGGACATTACCTCGATTCCTTCGGCGGCCAGGACGTCTGCTTCGGCCTGGCAATCAACGATCAAAACGAAATCCTCGGCTGCTTCCGAAATAAACACTCGGTCCAAAAGTTCGTGCTGGATAAGCCGTGAGTGTGCGGCGGTATCTATAGCAATGAGTATAATTCAGAAACCAATCTGTCCCGGATGTCGCGGCAATAAAGTGAGAGTCGAACCCTCCTTCAACAATATCCTAAGAATTATTGCTGGTGTTTTAGTAGCATTTTTCGCGGCTGACTTAGTCGAGATTCGGTGGAAGTGCAAGAGTTGTGGTTCGGTGTTTCTCGCGATGGGATCTCAGGTAACCGGTCATATTCTTGATCAAGGGTTTCCAGTTGAGCCATTGCCGCCAAAGGAGATTGATGGTGACTTAACCAAAGGTGAAGGCCGCAAAACTTGAAACGGGGACGCAGCTTTAATTATTGACTGCCAGACAATCACCTCTAAACGACCAAAAATCTCCCCAAATTCCCCGTTGCTCATTTCATGAAAGCGGCATTACAGTTTTTCAAGTTGGATAATTTCGTTCGTTCCGAAACAAAGGAGTCGCAAATGGACCACCGAATCGTCAGCATCCCCGAACTCGGCGCAATCGCCGGCACGCGCGTCGCACTCGGCGTAGGCATCGGCCTGCTGCTCGCCGATCACATCAAACCCGAAAAGAAATGCGCCATCGCCTGGACACTTGTTGCCGTCGGGATTCTCAGCACCATCCCCCTCGCCGCCGATGTGCTGTCCCATCGCGAATCGACCAGCCCAAAGAAGACTCCATGATCACCAAACTCAAATCCGGCGGCTATCGCCTCCACTCCCGCAAGAAAAACCCAAAGACCGGCAAGCGCCGAAACCTCGGCACATTCAAAACCCTCGCCGCCGCCAAAAAACACGAACGCGCCGTCCAGTTTTTCAAACAGCGTGGATGATCGGGTCGTCACGACCCAATCGCCAAAACCCCGGTCCCCTCAATCCGCCCTTCTTTCATATCCAGTAGCGCCCGATTCGCATCCTTCAATGGATAAACCACGGTATGCGCCCGAACCCCAGCCGCCGCCGCTTCCGCCAGAAGCTCGCGCCCATCCTCGCGCGTATTAGCGGTGACAGAATGAACATCCCGCTCGCGGAACAGGTAACGGTCATAATCCAGTTCCGGAATCGGCGACATGTGAATCCCCGCCAGCGCCACCGCCCCGCCTCCATCCAGCGCCGCCAGAGCCGTCGGAACGACCTCTCCCGCCGGCGCAAACACAATCGCAGCCTCCACGCGCGTCGGCATCTGGCTCGCATCCGCCCCGCACCAGGCCGCCCCCATCTCCCGCGCCAGCTGCCGATGATTCTCCTCCCGAGTCACGACATACACCTCATGCCCGCGATGCCGCGCCAGTTGCATGACGATATGCGCCGATGATCCAAACCCAAAGATTCCCAGCTTGCCGCGAATCGAAAAAAGATTGCACCGCTTCATCGCCCGATATCCAATGATGCCGGCGCACAGCAGCGGCGACACATGCACATCGTCGTAACCTTCCGAAATCTCGTACGCAAAATCCTCCGGCACCACCGCGTACTCGGCGAACCCTCCATCCGCGTGATACCCCGTGTAACAAGAAAATTCGCACAGATTCTCCCGTCCGCTCGTGCAGAACCGGCAAACGCCGCACGTATGCCGCAGCCATGCCACCCCCACGCGCGTCCCCACTTTGAATCGTTTGCAATTCGCCCCCAGCAGATCGACAACGCCAACAATCTGATGGCCCGGAATCACAGGCCGCTTCATCGCCGGCAAATCCCCCTCGATAATATGAAGATCAGTCCGGCAAATCGCGCAGCACCGCACCTTCAGCCGAACCTCACCAGCCCCCGGCATCGGATCAGGCACATCGCTCCAAACCAGCGGCGACGTCTCAATCCCCGCCGTATTGTGCAGCACCATCGCCTTCATGCCGGAATCATAAACGACGGACGTTCATTTGTGACCAGATGAAATGACCGCTCGCTTCTCCAGTTGAGGCTGCATGCCCCCCGCCTACAAATTCTCATCTTTTTTATTTAGCGAAGGATGGAAAGTCCCCAACTCCCTAGAATAGGAGCGGTCCAACAACAGCCGGTCGCATCATTCCGAAAGGATGGCTCATCATGCGAACTAAAGAGATTCTTATCGAGCAATGGCCCCCGTTTTTCAGCGACTTCACCCAGCTTCACCAGGGCAAGCGGGTCAACGTGGAGACATTCGGCAACGGCGATATGGGCGTGACATCACACGTCCGCGATCTGCCCCTCGTCGGCATCGTCGCCGCCGATCCCAACGCCGGCATGGGCGAATGGATCGAAATCATCGCCGGCGATTCCGCCCAAACCCACGCCACGCATTCCGTTCCCAACCCGGCTCACGTCCGATTGGCCGAGGAAGACAACGGACAAACCGTCGCTCTTCAGATCGAATCGGGCAAGGGATTGGTCACCATGATCCGCTTCGAGCAGACGTGTGAAGGAATGCCGCCGGGATTCATGATTGAATAATGCAACGGGGAAAATTTGAGGAATTCGGCGGAGTTCCCGTCGGCCGATTTTCACCCCGATTTTCGCCCTGTGCAGCATCGGCTGAATCTGCGAGATTCAGGTCACGATGACCAATCGGCAGCGCAGGCTTTTGGGACTACTCGTTTTCGCATCCAGCGTTTATTGCCATTCCGCTTCCGCCCAACAGAACGGCGGAGCAACAACCACATTAAGCCCCACGCCCCCAGGCAATCCCCTGATCGTCAGCGTCACCCCTGACTATTCCTTCGTCGATCGAAGCAACGTCGCCGACGGCTCCGCCTCCGGAAAATCCGGCGCACAAACCGCCGATCTGGAAATCGAAACCGAAATCCCAGTAAGTGACCGCTGGTCCGTCCCCGTCGATTTTCAGTCGGCGAATATTTTTATGAATTCCGTCCCCGGCATCGCTGTTCCAGAAAATATCAACACCATCCACTTCGCCGCGGGCTTGGCCTATCAATTCAACACCCACTGGAGCGCCGCCTTCACCGCCGGCCCCGCGATCTATCGCTACGACGACCTCAGCATCGAAGACGTCGGCATCGCCGGCGAGCTCCGCGTCACCTATCAGGTCAGCCCCGACCTCGATTTCTATCTCGGCGCCGATTACGAAATGGATGGCAAATACCCCGTCCTCCCCGCCGCCGGCATCAAATGGAAAGTGAACGATCACTTCCTGCTCGATCTCCGCCTCGCCCGCCTCGAAGCGGATTACCTCGCTAACGACCAGCTCAGCTTCTTCATCGACGGCAACACCGACTACGAAGTCTTCCGCGCCAATTCACACCTCGGAAACCAACTCGGCATCCCCAGCTTCAATAATGCCGTAGGCACCTACGAAGATTTCCACGGCGGCCTCGGCTTCCGCTATCAATTCAATCCCGGCCTCTCCCTCAGCGCCGAAGCCGGCTATTCCTTCGGCCGCAACATCGAGTACGACCGCATCGACCACCACAGCATCTATTTCGATTCCGCCCCGTATGCCCAGTTAATCGCGAAATGGTATTTCTGAGTTGAGTTTTATCACGCTGACGGGATGATCAGCCGCCCAACCCTCGGCTGCTTCGCCTTTTGCTCCCGCTCCTGTTCCTCTCTTATATCATCGCCAGCCTGCACGCGCTGAATGTAATCTTCCACGGTATCGCTCTTCCCCCGCCCTTCCTCATTGTCCATAACCTTGCCGTCTGGCGCCACAATCACGTGAGTTGCATCAAGTGATATTTGCAAACGCCCCAACGTAACCGGCATCGGCCCCGCTCCGTCCGATTCTATTTTCCATGCAATGATGGGATCGCACTGAATTCGACTCCGCCAACAATCGACAAAACATACCACCCCGCCTGCGCCGGCACATATTGAAACATGGTGACCTTCTCCGGCGCTTCGCCGGTGCTGAGCGTTTCCATCGCTTACCTCAAGTAATCGATTATTTACCTTCAATCCCGTTTGGGCTTCGCCCGCGGGTGATGACGGGTCTGGTCGCGGCTATACAGCGGCACCACCTGCCCGCGATAAGGCGTATCCAAACGCGGCTTGACCCCGCTTTCGATATCCCGGCCAAGCGTGGTCCAATCCTCCACAGTCCGCAGGCCGCTTTCGGCATACATCCTCAAAACGCTGTCAAATTGATTCATGGCAATCTCCGTTGTTAATTCGATTTCTTAATTCGCTCGCCGGGTATGCTCATCCAGCGTCTTATTAGCGGCGCGAGCGATCTGATCTGCCGCCGTATTCGCAAGCTTCGTCGCTTGATCCTTCGCCCTGTTGGCGGCGAGTGCTGCCTCATCCGCCGCTTTGTTCGCTGCCTTGTTCCGTTCATCCGCCGCTTTATTGAGCGCATGCGTGCGTTCGTCCGCCGCCTTGTTGGCCGCCCGCTTTGCATCCTGATCTTCTGACGGATTCATCGTTCCACCTTCATTTGCGTTTACACCATACGCCTATGACCGCGCCAATCGCCGCGGCAATCAGCAGCGATGTCTTGGGATTGTGCCGCACCGAAGATTCAAAGCTCTTTTCCCAGGATCGAGCGCGAGCGCGGGTCCGCTTGAGCGATTTGCGGGCGTATTGGCTCACGTCCTGATAAGTATCTCCCACCGCGTCCACGGCCCGGCCGGCGGCATCGCGCGCCGTCTGCGCGGCGCTTCGCACGCTATCGCCGACGCTCTGAGCCGCCGATCGAACGCCGTCAGCAACATTGTCCACGACATCCGCGGCCTGATGCGCAACGGTTTGATCGTTCTTCTGATTCATCATTCACTCCAAAAAAAATCGTTTCGCGGCAAAAGACCGTCAATGCCCACCAATCACAGCCGTCCCATGAGCATCAGGATGACCACAATGAGCAATACAAGCCCTAAACCCCCGCTCGGGCCATATCCCCAATTTCGACTATAGCCCCAATGCGGCAATCCTCCTACAAGAAGAAGAATCACGATAATCAGAAGTATCAATCCCATAAAAATCCTTTCGCATTCAAAAAAAAGTGCGGCCGTGCAGGCGCCGCTGTGATTGTCCAGCGGTGAAAAATCTGCACGACGGCATGGTCTATCGCAATAAGATCTTCGCTCACAGCCAGGACAGATGGGCTTTGATCCGGTCAACCAACTGCTTGCTGACAGCCTCATCGCCGCTGGCGCCGATATGGATCGTCACCTTGCTGACGTTCTGGCCGGCCTGCTCGATGTTGATCGTCACCACATCGCCTTGCGCGTTCTTCGCGGTCACCTTGCCGTCAATCGTCGTGCCGTTGCCAACGATGTCCGTCAGCTTTAGGTCGTCGGCAGCCTTCTGGGCAGCGGCCGTCACCTTATCCGGCGCTCCATCAATCATCGTGGTGTAAACGCCCAATGTTTCCGTCGCCCCGGGTGTTTCCGTCTGGCAGGCAGTGAGATTCGCAATAAAAAAGCCCGCGACGAGAATACTGAGTGCAAAACATCCCAATTTCATAAAATATCCTTTTTAAAAAAGCCGTCGCCGCAAATATGTTTCGGCTACGGCACGATCCCTCCAGAAGACACCTTGCCGAATACACATCCGGCAACTCAAGACTAACCTGACTTTCGTTTCCTCAATTTTGGTACTGCGGTTCGTCCTTTCGCCATCCAGGCGTCTGCGTGTCCGCCATGGTCACGTGAAGTTAGGGCATCAGTCATTCTTGCCGAACAGAACCAGAAGCAATCCAAATAATCCCGCCGCCCCGCCTCCGAAGATGTACAACGCGGTATCGTGGGTGAATCGGCCGGTGAAGGTATTGCTGACCTGGTCCGCCGCTGAGTGGGAAGCATTCATCCCGACGATCAGCAGAATGACTCCAACCACCAGCAGGACAACTCCAATGATTCTTTGTGTGCCCATGACCGACTCCGATCGAAAAAAACCGGCCCCAACTTCAGTCCGCATCACCTTAGAACGATGCGCCCCTCGCGCTGGTCTTCAGCCGCGATCCGGTCGGCGCTGACCAACAGACTTCCCGGACTCGCGAATTGTTCCCACGAATTGCCCCCGCACTTCATGCAACGCGGCGGCAAAGCCATCGCATCAACCGGCTCAAAGCCACATTCACGGCACTGCAGCCGATAGGGATATGCCTGGATCTGCAGCCCGCCGGATGCGACAGCTTCCAACACTGGTTCTTTCGATCCAAACCGTTCCATTGCAATAGACATCTTGTCTCCGTTTCTAAATGGCCCCGCAATCCTTAAGGGCCCGATTGGCCGAAACCGATCAATTACTTTCAGGCTGTCTTCCAGCGCCACCCGTGAAATGCCACAAGCGCCACGGCCGCCACGATGGCGGCGAAAAAAAGACTTTTCGGGTTGAATGGCGTCACCGCGCTTCCGCTGATCAGGCTGTAAAGCCATCCCCCAATGAGCCCTCCAATGGCGCCTGCGCCGATGCCCATCTTGGGATCATCTCCGCGCAGGCTGACGACTTTACTGGCGATGAATCCAGCAATGACTCCGAGAACGACCCACCCGACAACGCCAATTAACATGATGAAACTCCTGTGCGAAGCGATACGCAAAAACAAAAAAAGCCGACGCAACTGCATCCCGAGACATCGGGATTCAATTGCGTCGGCTTACTCGTTAACGGGTCTCCCGGCGGCTAGCCGGATTACCCTTTATTTAGTCATCCGAGGACTTCGATATTTTGTCGAGAGCGGACATATTAATGGCTCCACGACCATTACATCATACCCGTCACTATCGGCTAAGCAAGGCGATTACTGAGTATTCGCGAGATATAACATATGAAGTGCAAAGAATTTCTTGCGGATCAACGCGATTCCTAACAACTTACGCAATCTTTAAGCGACTGAAGATTGAAACCTTCACCAAATCCAAAATAAAGGCAAATCCAATGGCGCCGGCAAGCACGCTGCCTAGCACCAGGAACGACAGTGGCCTCATAAGCCAGCCACGTTCGGCCAATACCAATGCGATCAGCAGATCGGCCAGAGACGACAAAACGAGCCAGCGGCTGGGATGGGGTAACGCCCAAATTCGCCGCCGGGCGCGCACCACATAAGTTGTCGCCTGATTCCCACATACCAAAGTGAAGAATGCCAGCGTTTGCAACGCTGCGATGCCCAATCCCAACCGAAAGTGGCCGATCGCCAGAACACCGATGCAAAACGCAAGCTCGGAAACAC
The DNA here is from genome assembly GCA_963773725.1 of uncultured Phycisphaerales bacterium. Taxonomy (GTDB): domain Bacteria; phylum Planctomycetota; class Phycisphaerae; order Tepidisphaerales; family Tepidisphaeraceae; genus PALSA-1353. The sequence goes on along the minus strand of CAVZCA010000002.1, from coordinate 66,649 downwards.
CCATGAAGATCCCCGCGATCGTAAGATTGCCGATGCGCCAGCTATTGGGCAGTGCAGAGGGCCGCACGTTGTCCGTTGTGAGCGACATACCCAGCACATCACCCACCATCATCACGATGACCATCAGCATGGGAGTGAGGATCGCGTGCCCGGTCATGATGAGACCCGCGCCAAGGAACAATACCTGCACAATCTTCTTGGTCATGGAGTTCAGCGCGTACGTCAGGATGCGCTGGAACGTAATGCGTCCCTCCTTGACCGCAGCAACGATGCCGGCAAGCCCCGGATCGATGAGCACCACCCCCGCCGCGGACTTGGCGACATCAGTCGCGGTCGATACAGCGATCCCGATTTGCGCCTGCCGCAGCGCGGGCGCGTCGTTGGCACCGTCGCCGCACATGCCGACAGTGTGGCCAGCTTGCTGAAATGCCTTCACCAGTTTGTATTTGTCCTCGGGAAGCACGCCCGCAAAGACCGCGAAATCCTCTGGACGAACCTTGCTCGGAATCGGCCCGGATGGGCAGAGCGCTACGTCGAGACCGACAGCATGAGCGACAATCATCGCCGTCGCGGGCGCGTCGCCTGTCACCATCACCGTGCGGACACCAAGCGTTTTCAGTTCTGTAACCAGGGCGGCGGAATCTCCGCGAGCCGGATCGCTGAGCGCGATCAACCCCAGCAGTTGCATCGCCACGGGTGGTCCCGCCGCGACAGCCAGTACCCGAAAGCCCTGCGACTCCAGTTCGTCCGCCGCCGCGGATGCAGCAGGTAAAGGAGCCGCCAGAACACTCACAGCAGCGAAAGCTCCCTTGACGATGCGCACGGTTCCAAGAGTCGGATCTACCGCCGTCGCCTCGGACATCTTCGCAGCAGGATCGAACGGCACGAAGCGGACCAATTTCGCGGGATTAGAAGCGACTTTGCCAGAAGCGGCAGAGCGAACAGCCGCGTCCACGGGGTCCTGTCCGCCATCGGAACTGGCAAGCGCCGCCATCATCAAGACATGCGATTCGTCAAAGCCCGGCATCGGACGCACCGCCGTGACCGCAAGCTGATTGCGCGTCAGCGTCCCGGTTTTATCCGCGCACAAAACATCAATCGACGCCGCTTCGTCAACAGCCGAAAGCCGTGTTGGCAAAACGCCCTGGCGTGCCAATGCCCGCGCTCCCAGCGCGCTCGCGAGTGTAAACGTGGCAGGCAGCGCAACCGGAATCGACGCCAGAACCGCCGTTAAAACCAGCGGGATGATCTCTCTGGCCGGCATCGCATGGGCCAGCGCATACACCACCAGTAGGACGATCAGAATCCCATTAAACACCGCGAGATTGCGCACCACGCGAAACACGGCCTTTTGCTGTGAACTGACAACATGGGCGCTGCGAACCAGTTCCGCCGTGCGTCCAAACTTGGTGCGGATTCCCGTCGCAGTGACCCGGGCCACCGCCTCGCCGCGGCGCACCAGCGCACCGGCATAGGTTTGAAATCCCGGCCCCGCTTCGGTTGCGATCGACTCGCCGGTGAGCATGGATTGATCGAGCAGGACATTCCCATCGACCAGTTGCACATCCGCCGCAACCACGCCCCCAAGCGATAGCTTCACGATATCGCCCGGAACCAGGTCAGCCGCCGGGCGATTCTTCCATGCGCCGTCGCGACGGACCGACGCGGTCATCGCCAGCCGCGACTTCAGTGCCGCAAGCGTCGCCTGGGCTCGCCCCTCCTGAATAAATCCCAGAGCGGCATTGAACACCAGCAGCACAGCGACGATTCCCGCTTCGACATAATCGCCAAGCACCACCTGCAGCACGATCGCCGCCTCCAGCATCCAGGGGATCGGCGCCCAAAGCTTCTCAATCGCCATTCGCGCAGGATGCGACGACGTATCGGGCATGGAGTTGGGACCGAACTGCTCGGACAGGCGGCGGGCCTCGTCGCTCGTGAGGCCGTCCGGCAACTTGTCGTCGGACCCGCCTGCCGAAGCATTAGCGGCGGGTGCTGCAATCGGTGGAGCGACGGTCATGGCTCACGTCTTTTTCGCCAAATATCGGCCATCAGATCGAAGCATTCTGATTCGCCTTAACCCGTGCGTCCCGCCAGTGTGGCAATCACCGCGATCAGCTCATGCGGATCGATCGGCTTGGGCACATGTACCTGGAAACCCGCCAGCAGCACTCGCAGTCGATCGTCCCTGTGAGCGAAAGCCGTCAGCGCAACCGCCGGAAGTTCCTTGGCCGAATGTCCCGCGCCTCGCAACTGCCGAATCAAGTCGTACCCGTCCTGATCTGGCATCGCGATGTCGCTGAGGAGCACCTGGGGATTCGCGGTTTCTATCACCGCCAGCGCTTCGCCGACAGAACCCGCCGCTGTCACGATCGCTCCGGCTTCACCGAGTACTTTGGTGAGCAACCGGCGCGCGTCCACTTCATCGTCCACCACCAATACCCGCAACCCGTCCAGGCGAACGGACATCTGGTCCAGCGCTGGAGGATTGTGGAATTCCTTCGCTACTTTGCTGTTTGCTTCCTCGACCTGGACTGCACGCACGGGCAGATTGACTGTGAAGATAGCCCCGCGTCCTTCGCCCGGGCTTTCGGCGTGAACCGATCCCACCATGCAATTCCACGATGTGCTTGACGATGGAAAGCCCAAGCCCCAGACCGCCGATGCTTTCGCCGCGTGCTGCTTTCGGCCTGCCGGAAACGATCAAACACATGCGGCAGGAATTCCGCGCTGATCCCCTGCCCTTCATCGCTCACCTGAATTCGCGCGGTGGAGCGCTGGCGAGTCAGCGTGATCCGCACCACCTTTCCAATTGCCGTGAACTTAATCGCGTTTGCCAGCAGGTTCCAGATGACCTGCCGCATCCGATGAACATCGCATGAAGCGCGACTGGCGGCCGGATCAAGCTCCGTCTCAAACCGAATGTGTTTCGCCTCCGCTGCCGGACGGACAACGTCGATCGCCGCGTTGATCACCTCCACCAACTCGCATCGGCTGATTTGCAGCTCCATCTTCCCCGAAACGATGCGCGATACATCCAGCACGTCCTCGATCAGTTGCGACTGGGCCTTGCAGTTTCGTTCGATGACTTCCATGCCCTCCCGGAAATCGGCTTCATTGCATGTCCCGCTTCGAAGGATGGTCGCCCACCCCAGGATGGCGTTCAGCGGCGTCCGCACCTCGTGACTGAGGGTGGCGAGAAATAAATCCTTCGAACGATTGGCCGCTTCCGCTTCCATCCGCGATGCCTGCTCGTTGGCCAGCAGCGTCTCCCGCTCCCGCTCGAACTGCACCCGCTCGCCGATGTCGCGAATATTGCACTGGATGACCGACTGGTGGTCCTCCTGATAAACATTGGCGACGATTTCAACCGGATGACGATGACCGTTCGGTCCTGCAAAGGTAGATTTTCGAAACGGATAGACCCGTTTTTTTGCAGATCCAGCATCGCGCTCTGGTTGGCCTCTTTGTCGCGGAAGATGCCGATCTCCCACAGCTCCTTACCGATGAAATGCGCCCGCGGGTAATCGAGCAACTCCATCATGAACGGATTGACGTCGGTTATCTTGCGGGTGACTGTATTGAGGATCAGGATTCCATCGTGCGCCGCCTCGAACAACCGGCGGTAGCGGATTTCCGATGCTTCCAGCTTGTGCTCTGCCGCCCGACGCTTGGTGACGTTCTCGATGCCCAGCAGAATCAGTTTTGTCTTTTTGTCGCCATCCCGCATTCGCCGGGCGTTGAGCAGCATCGTCCGCCGCCCGATCTCCGGAAAATCGTGCTCGACTTCATAATCGTCGAACTCGCCGCTGGTCGTTAAGGCCTCATCCAGCAGCTTCCCCAGTGCGGGAATGTTCCATTGCCCGTTGCCCAACTCATGGAGAGCCCGGCCCAGCGTCTGCTCGGGCCTGGTCTTGAAAGTGTCGTAAAATGAGCGAGTGGCAGCCTTGACGCACAGGCCCCCATCGAGCACCAGCAGCGGCTCGCGCATCCCCTGCATGACGGCATTGGCATAGCTTGGCGGGTTGTTGTCGCTTCCGGATTCGGACATTAAATTCCTTTGGGTTGCGCGCATGGCGTCGAGCTCCCCTTAGAAGAAAGTGCTTCATCAAAAAAAGCCGGCACAACCGAATCCCGAGACATCGGGATTCAAATTGCGCCGGCTTACTCGTTAACGGGTCTCCCAGCCACAGGCCGGATTACCCCTTATTTAGTCATCCGAAAATTCCAATTTTCACAGAAGCCAATTTATTTCAGACTCCATTAATATTTCATCATACGTCCCTGTAATCACAGTTCCGCTTCGGACTTGCCTCAAAAGATTAGTTCAAATGCGGAACAGCAGTCCTCGACCGACGATTCCCAAAACGGCGCATCGGCAATCGCTGTGTGCGAAAGGCGCGAGAGCTTAATGCAATCTCCTCACCAGATCCGTGAATAACGGCGCCGACGAATACGCCGACCGCCATTCCCACCACGATCCAGCAACTCACGACCAGCACTCCCCAGCCAATTGCGCTCATCAACATGGTATTTCTCCCATGAAAAAAACGATGCCTCAATCAACAAAAAAAGCCGACGCAACCAAGTCCCGAAATATCGGGATTCAATTGCGTCGGCTTACTCATTAACGGGTCTCCTGGCATACTTCGCCAGACTACCCTTTATTTAGTCATCCGAGAACGTCTATATTTTTGTCGGGAGCGGACATCTTTATAGCCCCACGACCGCTTTATCATACCCGTCACTATCGACTAAGCAAGGTTATTACAAAGTATTCAACAGATATAACGTGAAGTTTCAACCGCGCAGGGCAGTGCAAGCGGCGCCGCCAGCGTCCACGCCTCAGTGACCAGTCGAATGATCGACCAGAGCAAGATCGAGATCAAAAACCACATGCACCTGATCACCCGCTTTGACAAGACCGAATAAGGCCCCAGGCGGAGTTACATCGAAATCGGTCATCAATAATTCGGTCTGGGCATGCGCCAGAAAGTGCCCACGGGAATCCCGCCTGACCGTCATATCCATCGTAATCAGCCGCCCGGCGCCCGCCATGTACAGTTTCCCGGCGATACGTAATTTCAATTCCGCTTGATTATTCTTCGGATCCCATTGCAACGCGCTCTGTTGCAGTTGCTGAAATACAAATTCAATCGAGGGATGTTGCGTGACGTTTAACGCATTCCGCAAATCACGGTCCATCCCGCCGCTATCTCCGTGCAACGACATGACGGGCACTGAGACGTCCCCAATCGGCGGACTACGAACAGATAGCGTCAATAGATTGGGTTGCTCGCCGCTTTTGCCGGAAGGGACAGCAGATTGAATCCGGTCAAATAATGCGTTGATCGCCGTTGCATCAGTATCTAAAGCGATTTTGCTATGAATCTCCGTGCTCTGACTGATCCAGGACCCAACCGTCGCCGTCCCTTGAAGCTCGACTCGGCTGCCGGATGTGGGAACAAAATTCAATTGGTCGCTTTGAACGCCAAGGGCAGACAGCGGCGCGTTGCTGATCCGGCTGAGATTTCCCCGGATCAAACGAAGTCTCAGCGCACGCAAGGGCAATGAGGCTCGCCAACGCAAAGACCCAGAGCCTCCATCCAAATCCACGCCGTAAATGACGCAGCGCGAGTTGAGCACCGTAACGGCTCATTTTTCAGCCGTTGCTGTGGGTGATCGCATCGTGAGCTGCCAACTCACTTTCACGGTGATCGCGTCGCCCGACTTGATCATCCCCATCATGGCCGTGGGAGGCTTGATGTCGAAATCGGTCATCTTCAATGCGATATCCGTGGTGATCGTCAACCCGTTATCATGAGGCACAGTTGCAAGATCCAAATCCACCGGATGCGTGGCGCCGCCGACGGTGAGTTGACCGGTCGCATCGAAGTGATAAGCCGAACCCTGCGCGGGCGACGGAGTTTTGAGGCTCGCCTTGGTCAATTTATAGGTGATGTTGGGAAATTGATTGAGCTTTAAGGCATCGTACATGGTCTTGTCCATGCCGCTCCCTTCAGTGCTCTTCAGCGAATCGACGGGGATGACCAGATCGATCGACTGAAAAACAATCGCCCCGCCCGAGTCCCCCTTCCATTTCCCCGAAAGCTCCGCATGACCCTGAAGAATAGTGCTTTTGACGGTCCAGTCATGAAGCGTCGAAGTACCCGAAACCGCCGCCTGCCCCGGATCGCTGCTGCTGACGTATTGGATGGCGGACGGATTGGTGGACGGCGCGAGGGGCAATCCGTTAGGAGGATTTTGATCGACCGTCGCTCCCGCGGCTGGCGGAGATCCCACGGAAGAGCGATCACACCCATTGGCAATCATGAGAGCGCCACAGACCAATAAAACCCACCCCATGGCGATGACGCCCTTTTCCACGTTATGCAAAATGTCCTTTGCATATTTACATACAGATGATGTTGGAGGCATTTCGTAATTCATGATTGAACTTTCATTAGAAGGAGAACGACACTTCCATCACGACTCCGCTGAAACGCGGACCGCCGACCGCATCCACCCCGCTCACCACGCCATCGGCCGCGCTGAAATCGTGGTACTGCTGATAGACATATTCGAGCTTGCCGAGAATGTTGTTGGTGATCCAGTATCCACACCCCACTTCTGCCCGATCCACCCACCCATCGGAAGAAACGCCATTTACCGATTGGGCGATCCCAAAGCTGTAGCGGCCAGCCACGTAGAACGAAGGCGTTAGGTGGAACACCGGCTCGATGGCCCCATACACCCACCGTTCCGCGGGCGACCCGGCGGCCGGGCCATTAATGTCCGCATCCTGCACCCATCCAACGTTTGAGTAGAGTTCAAACGGCCACTGGTTCCAGGTCAGATCCCCCTGGACAGCGGTAACGTCCTTGCCCGCCTGGGGAAGAACCTGTCCCGGATTATCCCCGCCGCCAAACACCGCGGCGAACGCCCCGCCGCTGCGGCCGTTGAAAAACAAATACGAAGTATCAGCACTGCCGGACAAATCGACGTGATAAGCCGAGACGGAAGCTCTCAAATCAGGAAGCGGATAAGCCCAAAGCTTGCCATGAACGCTGGGCTCGCTGCCGTAATCGAAATGCTCGGTAGTGGTGCCGCTTCCCACGCCAACCAATGCGTAGACGGGGCCTTTGATGCTATAGACCTCGCCGCCGATTTCTTCGACATTCGGATCGACCAGCGGGTTGCCGATCAATGGGTTTCGCTGAACCCTCGCATTATTCGACCGCCTGTAATTGTCATCGCCGAAATCCAGATCAAACGCGCCGACCTTGACGTTGATGTAATCGAAAATGCTTCCAATCGCGCCGGTATCGAACGGAGCCGGCAACTGCTTGAATAACAAATACCCTTCATGCCCATACATCGTGCTGGCATGGGGCCGGCTGGCAACGTACAGATCGAAGTACACGTCCAGCTTGTCCGAAATCGACGCGAGGAAGGAAAGATTGGCAAAAGGATCCTGAAACCCGGCATCCAGCCCCGGCTGTTTGACCCCGCTGATGGAAACATTCTGCTGCTCAAGATCCTGAACCCGGCCGACCGTTTGCAAACCGATATAAAGATTCATGTCCCGCCACCCTCCGATCTGCATCGGCATGTCGGCGCGCATATGAGCGGGGTCCATGATGTCGAAGGGAGAAAAATATTCTTTCTCCGTCCGAGCGGCGAAGAGCGTCTTGGTTTCCTGGCCAACATTATTGGTCGAAAAAAAATCGGTCGATGAACCCCCATGATGGGCTGTCGCATTCGCAACGGAGGGTTGAGTGCTCGGCTCTGTTGTCGCCGCAAGCTGCTTGTCCTGCGATTCGACATGATGCTTCAATTCATCCACTTCCTGCTTCAAGGCACGATAGTCTTCAATCGGCACGGACTGCTGGGATGAGGCCGCATCGCCATTGGGCGGCGTCCGATCCGGCTGCGTCGATGGCTGGGCAATCAAGCGTGTTGTCAGAATCAAGATGACCAAAGAAAAGCCCGTGAATCCAAATCCCTTGCGTTGCATATGCCTGCCCTTTTTCTGAAAAAAAAGCCGACGCAACCGAATCCCGAGACATCGGGATCAATTGCGTCGGCTTACTCGTTAACGGATCTCCCGGCTTTTGGCCGGAATATCCTTTATTTAGTCATCCGAGGACTTCAATATTGTTCCGGGAGCTGATCTGTTTTTCGCTCCAGGACTGTTACAGCATAAGTTTCCCGCGCAACGAAGCAAGGAAATTGCGCAAACATTCGGTATGCTGTTTGACTTGTATGAAAAGCCAGGGCGAAATCGAAAGCGCCATTTCGGAAGGAATGAGCCGTTTTGAGCAGGAATACATGGGGCGAGGCCCCAAAGATGTTCACGCCTATCTGATCGATGATTTGATTGTCGTCCGCCTCAAAGGCGTCCTCACCGCCGCCGAGCAGCATCTGGTCAAGACCCTCCCAACCGAAAAAGGCAGAGACCTCCTCAAGCAGGTCCGCAGCCATTTGATCGAAATTGCCCGGCCCACCATGGAGGCAATGGTCGAGGGAATCACCGGCATAAAAGTAACAAGCCTGCACCACGATATCAGCACAGTGAGCGGCGAAGAGGTCGTGATATTCACACTGGCCGAGTCGCCGTTGTTCCGCGAGATTAAGAAAAGATAAGCCTTCTCAATCGCCAAGTCCCTGCCTTTGACTTCCCATTCTAACAAACATGGAGTCGGATGATTCATTCATGTGAAGCCATTTCACCATCCGCGCATAGAAAAGCCCATAAATGCAGCCAATTTGAGAATTCAGAGAATTTTCGGTGTTCACACGGATGGGTCCGTTATGGTCAAATAAGAATCAAAGGATCCACGAATGCCAAAACAAAAAGATATGGGAGGTGAAGGACTCCCCCCGGAAATCCTAAAAAAAGCCTTATTACTCGCCTGCCAGCGAATTGCCGACAACTCTCAGGTTTACGAGGAAGTCAATACCGCTGACGGATGGTATCAAGTATTTATCAAGCACGCTGAATCAGAACACAAAACCCCTGCCATTAAAGCATAACGTACACTTATGACATCAACGCGAACCAGAACACTAATGTTTCCGCAAGTTTGATAATTGGTCGTTGCTATTTCCTGGTCAAAGGCCTAGGGTGTGGTGTGGTGCGAGGGACGAAATTTCTCGCACGATAACAAATATCAGTCGTCGGACGACTAAATAAAAGGCAACCCGGATCGCCGGGAGGCCGGTTGCAGAGTAAGCCGACGTAGTTGAACCCCCATATCTCGGGACTCAACTACGTCGGCTTTTTTTCGCCCTTTGGCGAAGGCAGCGTTTGCAATGAAAACGGACGCACAATTAAAAAACGACGTGACCGAAGAACTCCGATGGGAGCCCAGCGTGACTTCAAATGACATCGGGGTCGCCGCCCAAAACGGGGTCGTGACATTGAGCGGCACGGTGCCTCACTACGCTGAAAAATGGGCCGCCGAACGCGCGACCCAGCGCGTCGAAGGCGTCAAAGCCATCGCCGAGGAGTTGGAAGTTCATCTCGTCGGCGTGCATGACCGGAAGGATTCGGAAATCGCCCAGGCCGTCGTCAATTCTCTCAGGTGGCACGTCTGGGTGCCAAGCCACATCCAGGCAACCGTCGAGAAAGGCCACGTGACACTGACTGGCATCGTCAATTGGGGATACCGGCGCAACGCCGCCGAGGATGCCATCAGCTATCTATCCGGCGTCAAAGGCGTCTCCAATAACATCACGCTCAAGCCAAGCGTCAAGCCCACGGCAGTCAAAGATGCGATCGAAAAAGCGCTCAAGCGCGACGCCGAGATCGACGCCGCGCGCATCAATGTCTCGGCCGAGGGCGGCAAAGTGACCCTCGCCGGAACCGTCAGTTCCTGGGATGAGCGGGAAGAAGCCGTGTTGGCCGCGTGGAGCGCTCCCGGCGTGACCGAGGTCGAAAACGATCTCGCGGTTTCATACGAAGCGGCGACGTACAGCGTTAGATAATCCCGGCGGTATCGACCGTCAGAAATGTATGCGATGCCTAAATCCACTCCAACCATGGCCGCAGCAAATCGCTGAAGCGGCAACCGCCTTCCAGCAGCAACGGACCGGACACGCCCCCAAATCGGTCAGCGTCGTGCTCAGCGGAGACACCCTGGTCGTCACGCTCCATGGCGCATTGTCGCCGGCCGAGCAGGCGATGGCACAGAGTCCCGAAGGCGCCGCCAAGGTGCAGGAGTTTCACCGACAATTATTTCTCAACGCCTCCACCACGCTCCGAGAGGAAATCAAACGGATCACCGGACTGGACGTGCGTGAAGCCGCCGCGGAGGTCGAACCCACCTCCGGCTCCGTCGTCCAGGCCTTCACCACCGGCACCATGGTCCAGGTTTTTTTGCTCTCCAAATCTTTGCCCACGGAGAGTTGGCAAGGGGACGGATCGGGCAGCGCAGTCTAAACATAACAATCAGTTTGAGCGCCGAATTCGTATTCGGCGGCATCAGTCTCCGGCTGATAAGCCGGAGTCGCAATCTATCTATGGCAACATTTGTCTCGAAAGGACATTTCATGAAGGCTACATGTTTCACAGTTGGCGTTTTAAGTCTTGGTTCCCTTCTATTAATCCTTGGCGGCTGTTCCTCCGAGGAAGCTCGCCCCGACGTTCCGTCAAACGCGATGCAGGTCTCCAGCGGCAGCAAGGTCGTCGCCTTCACCGCCCCGCACGATGGCAAAGCTTTTCTCGAAGATGACACTGATCATCGCGTCGTCTATTCCACCGATCTCAGACGCGACCAGGTGATGAAATTCGATCCCGTCGCCGGCGCGGTCCAGATCGATGGCACAACCGCTCCCGAAGGAATCGCCAATCCCAATCACGATCACTCCATTTACTTTGAGCGTTCCGAGCATCCCGATCGCACCGACGTCAGCAGCAATCGCGCCAATGACAACACCGGCAATGGCGCAACCAATGCCAACGGCGTACCGATCGTTCGTGTCCCCGTCGGCATCCAGGTTGACGTGCAGACGCAACCCTCGCCGCAGAATTAATCAGCCAGCGAGCTAAATAAGTTGGTCATGCCCGCCCATTCGTCGCGCGAATGGGCGGGTCTATGGCTAAACTCTCGCCGTCGGATATAAAATGACCCTCAAAAGGAATTAAAATGGAATCACAATTATCCGGCCCTCACCAGAAAACATACCAACACGTATTCCAGCACCCCATGCCGCATAACCTGCAATGGCGCGAAGTCTGGTCAATGCTCACCGCGATCCCCGACGCGAAAGCCGTTGAAGATGACAAAGGAAACCTCAAGGTCACCCGCAACGGCCAAACCCTGATGCTGCATCGCCCCCGCGGCAAGGACCTGGCCGACAAAAAAGAACTGATGCAGGTCCGCCATTTCCTCGAACGTTCCGGCACACCCACGCCGCCCCCCGCAGCAGCCGGCACGCATCTCCTGGTCGTCATCGATCACCGCGAAGCCCGAATATACAGCACAGAACTGCACGGCTCCGTCCCCCACAGAATCGCCCCATACGACCCCTTCGGCTTCGGCCGGGCTCTCCACTACAACCAGGACGATGCCAACGGCCAGCGAAAACCCGAGCAGAAAAGTTTTTACGAAGCCGTAGCCAAAACGCTGCAGAGCGCCCAGCAGATCCTAATGTTCGGCACCGCCACCGGCGCCAGCAGCGCAATGGAACAACTCCTCGCCGATCTGAACCGCCATCACAAGGATATAGCCAAGCGGGTAGTCGGCTCGAAAGTCGTGAACGAACACCATCTCACAGACGACCAGCTATTAGCCAAAGCAAGGGAGTTTTTCGTTCCGGCCTGATGTGCCCCGGCCCCGAACTACATGAATCAACGCAACCGGTCAGTTTTCAGGAGAGAATTTCGAATGGGCAGGGCCGGAATTGAACCGGCGACACATGGATTTTCAGGACATTCACCGTCGAACGATAAGATTAGTTCAGCCGACAATTTAACGAATTTCATTGCGTGTAGCGCTGCACTGGCGCTGCAACTCACGTCTGATTTGCGAGAAATCATCGAATCTTGGTCAGGTCTTTCGGCTGCGGATCGTGCCGCTGTGCTGGCCTTCGTGCGCAGGTTGCCATGGTCCTGTTCCTGATTCGATGCTTTTCTTTGGAGGTGCGTATGTTTGAGCGAGTGCTCAATCTGGGGAATGGTGACCGAATTCGTGTGGCCGGTCATCGTGGTGGTGTTGCTTTCCGTTTCGATTTCGGCGGAAAACTCGATGAGGATTGGTGCGGGATGGCCGCAATCGATCTCACTCCAGCTGAGGCGAAAGATTTCCAGCGTTTGGTGACCCTGGCTGTCCTGGATGTCGCGGCCGCTGGCGTTGTCGGCTTGCGATCTTGATCTCTTTATTTCGGAAATCTTCCATACTTCAGTCCGAGGTAAAGCCAATGGGGCGAAATGTAGAGTTGTGGGAGCGGAGCGACCTACGCGGAGGCGGAATGCAGCGGTGAGCTGGGCCTGTCCGCTTCACGAACCGGACCTAATTGCGAGCCGGGAGGCGCCTGCGACGAGGGGATAAGCGGAATGCAGGCCGACCGAACGATGTATTCGAGCGTCGAAATCAAAAGTTGAGGCAAATATGGGTGGTACCAAATCGAGTTACGAGTGCGGTGATATTTTGGCGGCGAGCGGCGCCGAAGCCGAAGGCCGGCCCGCGGCCGCCAGGTGTCGGGGCTTGTCATCACCACATCCTAGAACACGTTCAGTTCTTCAGCCTTATGCGGAATACTGTGAAGGTGGACGTTCGATTCGGATCAAGTTTCCAAATAGTGACACACAGAAAGGCGGCGGTGTTCGAGGTGCGAACAGGGGCTTTACGCCGGGTGTTAGGCACCGTTGCTTGCATTCGGTGAACGCGATTGATCAGCGTGCCGTTTCTGGAGATCGTTGCGTCTTCACAACATTAACCTACCCGCTCGCCTTTCCGTCGGCTAGAGAGACTAAAATTCACTTTAAGGAATTCTTGCGCCGGTTTCGTGCGTCATGGGGTGCCTGCGGTCACTGGAAATTAGAACCACAGAAAAGGGGAGCTCCTCACTATCATTTGTTGGCTCATTTACCTTCGCATTTTTCATTGTACGATCTTCAACAGTGGACGAGCCGGGTATGGTATGACATCGTCAAGTCGGGGGATGAGAAGCACCTGCTCGCTGGCACTCAGGTGAAGCCTGTCGAGTCGTGGGCCCAGGTGTGTGCCTATGCAGGAAAGGCCGAGTACTTGGGAAAGCTGTTTTCTCTCGCTGATTTGCCGTCGGATGTGCTTGATAAATGGCAGAAGCCAGGCAAGTTTTGGGGCATTTTTGGTGCGAAAGACTTGCCGGTCTATCGTGTTCACGTGGATCTGTCGCGGCGGCAGGCTTCTCTTCTTCGAAGGGCAGTTGTTCGCTATTACGAACATCAGCGCACGCCCATGGTTCATCTTTTTCCCAAGCCAGGCGTTCCTCGAACGTCGTCGTCATCCAAAAGATTGGTACTTCCTGCTGATTTTTTCACTGGCCGGTCGCGTGATGACCCTCAGAGTCGTGACACGCTCGCGGCCCTAAGGGCGGAGTATGAACGTGCGTATTTGATCGTGCCAATTATGCGGCGTTGGCGTCGATCTAGTGGCGGGATAAGTTGCTTCATGCGTTCGGAAGATTTCGAACGGCTATTGGGGTGGTCTCTTGAAGAATCGCGCGGTTGAGGACTTGATTAAGAGCTCCCCATAGTGTAAACTACTTACCAATAAGGTGACATATGGCAAAACCGCTAAGCGATGGCAAAATGTGTGCGATTATTCGTGATGCCTGGAAAGATTTCAGTCTTCATAAAGGCAATGATTGCACAGTTTTCATGTCGGCAATAGGAGCGCTCGCTTTTGGTCGTGAGGTAGGCTGGCAGGGTGTGCGAGTTTGCATGTCGGCTTCTACCTTTCGGAAATACGAGAAGATTTTGGGTGTTAAGTTTCGTGAGGTTTTGCTTGACCAGACGAAGGATTCTGAGCGGATTGAGGGTATTTTGATGGTCAAACGTTTTGGCAAATTCTGGCAGCGTGAAGCGGAGGCATGATTCCTTCATTGAAAGGCAAAAAGATTCAGCCTTCTATTTGACTTCTAGGGTATCCTATTTGTACTATGGAAAAGTTGAGGTGCTTATGATTGGGGAACAATGGCTAACGGTAGAGGAGGCCGCAAAAGAGTCGCGATATTCGACTAAAACGATTCGTCGAGCGATTTGGAGACGAGACCTTCCTCGTGTTCGTAATGGTGTACGGAAAATTTTGATTGCTCGTGCAGCGCTTCTTCGGTGGATGAACGGTCCACAAAGTCGAGGTCACTGAACATGGGTAAACGACGCGGCATTTTGGTGCAGTGGACCGATCATGATGGCAAACGTCGGTCCGCCACAGCACAGAACAAGACCGAGGCCAAGGCTTTGAGAGCGTCGATGCATCGCAAGGTGTTTCGAGCGAAGCATGGCATCATTGACCCCAATGAGGCCGCTTATGCAGAAGCAGGCAAGCGCCCGCTCGATGAGCACCTGGACGATTGGAAAGCGTCAATGATTAACAAGGGTGACACACAGGATCACGCTGCCCGTTATCGTCGAATTGCCGCTGAGGTCCTTATAGATGGATGTTCAGTCACGCGGTTGGGAGAGCTCGATTGCTTGGCGGCGCAGCGATGGATTTCATCCCAACTTGGCATCAAATGGAAATCGGGCACGTGCAATCATGCTGTCCAGGCATTGCGATCGTTTGGCCGGTGGCTCGATCAATATGACCGCTCTCCTGTGAACCCGTTTAAACGGCTGAAGAAGCTGCGTATCACTGACGATGAGCCCCAGGGAGCTTTGGAACTTGACGAGATTCGAGCGGTGATTGAAAAGGCTGAGACGGGCTCAATCAGCTTCGGCATATCTGGTGCTGATCGAGCGATGCTTTATCGCGTCGGATTGGGAACAGGATTTAGGTCTGGCAGTCTTCGAAAGCTCACGCCAGAGTGCTTCGTCTTAGACGCGGCCGATCCATATGTTTTGCTCGCGGCGTTGAGCAATAAATCACGCAAACGAAAACAGCAGTTGATTCAGCCTGAGCTCGCGGCGATCCTCAAGCCGTATCTTCTCGGCAAGCCAGCGGGAAATCCTGCACTACCGATGCCGCATCCTTGCAGTGTGGTTCGCATGTGGCGGAAGGACCTGGCTGCGGCGAATGTGCCGGAGAAAAATGCTGCTGGAGAGTCCCGCAAATTTCATGGGCTCAGGCACACGTACATCACGATCTGCGAGCAAACCGGCAGCCTGAAAACGGCTCAGGCTTTGGCAGGCCATTCCTCTCCGACGACGACCGCTCGTTATGCTCATCCAGGCATCCTTGCACAGACCCGGGCCATCGCCAATCTTCCTATCGTAAAACGGAGCGCTGCACTGGCGCTGCAAGCGGGAGGAAATGTCAGTCACAACGGGTCCAAATCAGGCCAGATAGTGAGGTTCGGAACGGAAACAAAAAAGCCTGAATCTTCACGTGATTTCGCAAAGAATCAGGCTGATTTCGTAATGGGCAGGGCCGGAATTGAACCGGCGACACATGGATTTTCAGTCCATTGCTCTACCAACTGAGCTACCTGCCCGGACTGCTTTGAATCACTCGGAGATTCAAAGGCGGGCCGCATATTACCGATTGATTCTGAATCTTCAACTCCGCATTCAATCCCCGAACCCCACCGGCTCCGCCTCAAAAGGTTCTTCACCCCACCCCCGTCACGATGTACCAAATATCGGGGCTATGCCAGACCTGCCGATGACATCCCACGCCCGCAGTGACGATTTTCGATCCCAGGCCGCCATCGTAGATTTCAGCCGTCTCAAGCACCACCATCCCCCCGCCGATGTTTCTGTTAGTTGGCAAAGAGGTAAATGCTATGTCAGACAACATCCGAATCACCGGCGAAGAACGTCAATTCCTTCTCGAAGCAACCGATCCCAAATCCGATTGCTTCGTCGCTCCCAACAAGGTGCTTGATTCACTCAGCCGAAAGGGTGTTTTAAAGCAGCGAATTGATCTGACCCCGCTCGGCCAAACAATCACCGCCGAGCTCCGGCAGAAATACCGCGCCGCTTAAATCGGCCCGTTTAACCTGTTGCCACGGCAGCGCAATCGCATCTTCCCCCTTTCTCCCTCGCCTTGTACTCAGGGAGAGGGTCGGGGTGAGGGTTCTTAGATCTTGTTTAGGGAACATGCGATTGCTCTGGTTGCCGCCGGTGGTTTCCCCAGCCATCGGTTGCAATAGCTCGCCGATCGATCTCATCGAGCCAGTTGCGCAATCGCCGCAGGCTTATGCCAGCACCCGGTGTGATTCAAATCCCCATGGCTCGTCGCCCATTGCACCCACTCGGGACGATACGCCTTGCCCGTATGATAAATAAACACGCGGCCATCCTGCGTCCCCATCAGCACATCCGCCATCCCATCCGAATCAATGTCCGCGATCGTCGCCTGACACCGATGGCTCACCGCCCCCGGCAACATGTTGGTCACCGTCGTCGCTCCATCCGGCATGCGCCGAACCCAATACGTCCCCACAAAGAAATCCATCGCCCCATTCCCGCCCAGGCTCGCCACGCTCACGCCCCACGGCTCAATATCCTGCGGCAACCTGGCAATGATCCCATCCTCATTCCCAAATCCCTTCCCATCACCATGAAACGCGCACAACGTCCCATCCTCATCGTCAAACAGAATGATCTCCGCCTTCCCATCCCCATCCAGGTCAGCCAGCGATAGCGGGCAATCGCCGCCAATGTCTTTCCGCAAAATGCTCGTGCACAATTCCCGCTTCGGAATGGTCTCGACCGGATGCCCGTGCGCAGCCAGAACCTTTTTACGTTCTTCCGCATCTTCCGCAACCGCTCCCGGAACCGGCTTCCCATCCCACGTCCACGCCATCAGCCGCCCCATTCCATCCACCATGACAACTTCCATCTTCCCATCGCCGATCAGATCTCCCATCACCGTCGTCGCTCCCGTCTGGACTCCACAAGCCTGCGGCCAACCCGGCAATTTGCGTCCGGACCGATCGTACCCACTCACCTCCGCAATATTCGTCACCGAATTGCTGTCAGCATAACCCGCCTGGTAATACTCCAGTTGCCCATCGCCGCGCGCATCTCCCGCGCACGCGCCAAATCCGCCCGGCAGCGCCTGCTGCAACCGCGATAACCGAAAGAGCCCATCCGTCAGATCGGCATATCCGCCGAGCAATTCCGTTCGCCCTCCCTCGCGCAAAGTGGTGACAGTGATTGTCGTCCACGGATCGGGCTTCCATCCCCCGACCTCTACTCGCTGCACGCTCCCATCGCCCCGAATCACAAACACCGCGCGATCCGACAAGGCACTCCCGTTCGGCCCCGGCATTACAATGACATCCTTTCCCTGGATTTTCACAATGCTCGGCGCACTCCCCCAGTGCTCGCTATATCTCGGGATCGATTTCTGTCCCTCGCGATGAACCTCCTCCGAAACCAGCTGTGCCGGAAATCCGGGAACCGTCGTCCCATCCGGGTAAAACGCATACACCAGCGCCGCCAGCGTCGGGTGTGGATGCACCGTCCCCTGCACGACCCCAGATGTTTCTGATCCAGCCCCATGCACGGAACGATGATCTCCTTCTTCCCATCCCCAAAAAGATCAGCCGGCATCGGCGAGCCGGTAATCGTCCCCGGCAACGCCAGCGGCCAAGGCTTGGCAATCGGGCCGCCGTTCATCGACGAATCCCAAACCGAAATCGCTGCCCGATCATCCACCACCGGCGCAACCTGAGCCGCCGGATTCGCGGGCGGCGCAATCGGCAGCGCACCGGAATCAGCCAGCGAAACCAAAATCAAAATCGAAGCCGCCGCCGCTCCCACCAGCCCCGCGCCGATCCCTAGCATGCGCAGCCGCATCCACCGGTTCACGTACCTCACAATCTGACTCGCCCCGATGGATGGACTTCCACCCGACCCAGCCGTCGCCAGAATACTCTGATGCAGCACCGCCGGCGCCGCTTCAATCGACCGCTCCAGCAGCATCGTCCCCGCCGCCGAAGCCTCAATCCCCACCCCTTTCCTGCTCAACTGGCCGCGCAATTTCTCCAGCGCCCGCGACAACCGCTTCTGCGCTGCCTCGACCGACACTCCGCTCGCCGCCGCAACCTCCGCAACGCTCTTCCCCTGAAAATACCGCATCAGCAGCATGTCCCGGCTCGACCCATCCAGTTGCGCCATCGCCCGGTCGATGACCGGCGCGATTTCCGTCCATTGATCCGGCTCAGGTCTGAATGTCATGGTTTGTTCCTGGGCAAATGCCCGTTCGTGATCCCGCCGGCGGCGCTGAATCTTCAGCGCGTTCCTGGCTGCAAAATGTGTCGTCTGATAGAGCCAGCCAACAAGCCGGCCCGGCTCACTAATTTTCGCCGCCCGCTGCGACAGCAAAATAAACACCGCCTGCGTGACATCCTCAGCCAGATGCGCATCGCGCGTGTATCTCCGCGCCGCCGAATAGACAAAATCGGTATATCGCCGCGCAATCTCCCCCAGCGCTCGCGCGAACCGCGGCGCACATACTCCCGCAACAACTCCGCATCGCCGCGAACATCACTCATCATGGATATGTGTACGCCCGGCATGAGACCTGACATGAAATATGCCCACTTTCGGCCCCCGCCGCCAATGAGCCGCGCCCACTAACTACAGACAGCGCCGCCGACGCGCCATAAAACCAGCGCTCACCGCCAGCAGCAATCCCACCGATGCCGGCTCCGGCACATCAGCCATCAAACCATTCGCCGCCGCGAAAGCATCGATCGCCGCGTAATCGCTCGCGGGCAAAACCAAATCCGCCCCGTTGGCCTGCTTGCCGAGGTTTCCAACCAGCAGCGTAAAGTCATCGCCGCTGACCACTCCGTCGTAGTTGAAATCTCCCTTGTCCCAGCCTGTAACGGATTTGCCAAGATTTCCAACCAGGATCGTAAAATCGTCACCGCTGACGATGCCATCGAGATTCGCATCACCATACAGCGTGTATTTGATTTCGATCTGTCCCGAAGAAAGGCCCGCGACAACCCCATCCGCTCCGTCAGCATACCCGACACCATAGCTATGATTCGCCGCTGCCGAGGAACTATCGATCCCAGCGCCGTTCCACGCTCCGCCGTTGTAACCGCTCTTCAGATATGAAAGGATCGTCGCTTTCGGATCCGCGCCGGCGCCGTAGTTGACGAAGAGATGGTTATTGGCAATGTCGAGCGTGGCACCAGCATTGATAGTGAGAGTCCCGATCGAGCTAGCGCCGCTGCCGCCCGCCAATTGCAGCTTGTTCGCGGTGCTGCCGGTTCCGACGATTAACTGCCCGCTACCCGTAATGCCCGCGATCGAGGAATTCGTATTCACCGCCAGCGAACCATTATCCACCACAGCAACATGATTCGCCGGCGTATTTGAATCGGTAAAAGGATCTGTATTCCCCGCGACGCTGACGAATGACCCGGAAGAAATCGAAAGCACGGAACCGGTTTGAACCGAAACCGCGGCGCTATTCAGCGCCAGGGCAAGCGTGCCGGCGCCGGTAGTGGTGAGGGCGCCTCCGGACCACGTCAGCGAAGATGAATCGACCGTAAATATACCGCTGGGAAGAACGGTGATCTTCCCCCCGACAGAATCGATCGAAATGGAACGTGCCGTGGCAAAACTCCCGCTGGTTAAAAGAGTGCCGCCCGCGAATTCAACGCCAGCACCTGCGGGTCCAATGCCGCTATCAGAGGAAACGGAAAGCGTATTGCCGGGAGTGATCACAACATTCGGAACGGGCAGCGAACCTGTCGAATTAGTGATCAGATAATTGTCGAAGATAGCCGATCCACCCTGATTCGCCTGCCCAGACGGAGCACTCTGCAAAGCCACAATGTCAGCATCGGTGAACTGGGTCGCGTTGCCGGCAAAGAACGGCAGTCCCGTCTCAAGTGTCTCGCCGTTAAGCGTCACCGCATAAGTAAAATTCGTGTAATTGAGCGTGAGAAGAAAGTTGTTGAATTGTCCCAACACAACGGTCGGGTCTCCCGGCACGGTGTTCAAGCTGCCCGCCATCTTGTCGTAAACCAGAATTTGTCCCGTGGTGGAGTCAACCCCAAATGCCCCGATCTGCTTCGAACTGGAATTGCTGTCGTTGGCCTCGATGCCGAAAAACGGGCCGAAATCCGACGAAGAGCCGGACGATGGGTTAACCAGCATCTCCCACGAAATAGAAACAAGATTTTGCGTAGTCGGCGTCAGATTGAAGGTTGGCGCCCACCGATCATCGTATTGAGTCCGCGTCACCAGCACATCCTGCGCACCCAGGCCCGCACCACCGCCCGAAGCCTGAACCACCGCCCTGCCGGCCGCCGTGTCCGTAGTCCCGGATGGATCGGTTGTCGATTCCTTCCAGCTATCAACGCCGGCATCCTGCCCATGAAGATTTCCGACGATGGAATTGTTTGAAAGCGTTGTCGAAAATCGCGGCGATTCAAAGCCGCCGGAATTGTAAATAGTCGTCTGAGCGCAAAGAGTGGAAACACCGGCGAGCGCCGGCGACAACAGAAAGAAAACCTTGTGATTCACCCGCCGCATAATTAAGCGACCCCACTCCGATGTCTTAGTTCAACCCCGTGCCCGCCGGCGGCGTATAGATCGGCGTCGCAGGCACAAATTCAAAAGCCCCGATGGTCTTGCGGTCCAGGAAAAGCGAGCCGGTCATATCGTCCAGAATTCCCACATTAAACGTAATGGGGGTCTGCGCAAACGGCACGTACGTTGTCAGATTAATATTCAGGGCGCTGTCCGCCACCGCCTCACTCCCCGCGTCAAATCCGGCGGCTTGCCACTGGGCCAAACTGTAATTGGAAGTAGTGCTTCCGTTGTTGAAATTGGTCGCAATCTCCAGGCCGGCTTCCGTGTCATATAAGTTGTGATCGAAATCGACCTGGTCGCCGGTCGTGAATTCATCAATCACAGGAAATTTAGCGCTCGCCAGAAAAATACAGTCACGAATTGTCAGCGAACCTGGTCCATCCATGAAAAAATAAGACGGCTGGCCCCAGACCAGCCGCCCCGCGTCCGTCAAAAACGTCATTAAGATAAGTCGTCGTTCCCGTAAAAAGATGCGAGCCGCTTCCGATTCCGTAAATGATCGGAGACTTCATGACGGAATTGGTGACGATTCCGGTCCCTCGGATAAGATTGAAATCCGTCGTATCCCCGTCAGCCACCAGATAACCCGAGGTGCTGTCAATTTCAGCGCACTTCGTATTGGTGACATAAAGAGTGGTGATCGAGTTTCCAACGCCGATGTCACCGTCGAAATTGCAATTGATGAACCAGACCGCGGAAAACTGTCCGCTCCCGCCATTGTTGTGATTATAATATGTCCCAATATCCAGCGGCTGCCCCGTGGTCGATCCAATCAGCCCGGCGCTGTCATTTGCCGTGCAGTCGAGATAAAGAACTTCATTCCCGGTAGCTGTCAGACTGCCGTTATAGTTCACAAAAAGATATTGCCCGCCAAACCCGGCATAGGGAGATCCCTGTTCCGCATCCACGTTGAAAACAATCATCCGCTCGTTGCTCGCCCCGTCGGTCCACCCCAATGCGTGTTTGGAAGCATAGTAGAGGTAAAGGTTGCTGAAAAAATTCAGCCCACCGGTATCGTTATCTCCACTTCCAATGCTGTAAAGCCCAATCGGATCGCCATCAGTATTAACAGCCCCGCACGTGCCGCCGATTGCCAGATTGTGAATGTAACAATCCGAGACATTCACCAGAATCCCGATCCCGTTGCTGTACGTTCCGCCCGGGCTGCGCTCATAAACGCTCGCATCCGTTGCTGGATTGGTATTGCCGAACGGATGCACGTACATCGTCGTGCCATCGGTCCAGAACGATCCGGGTGTCGCCTCAAGCTCGGCTTCAACCGCCGCAAAACTGCTTCCTTCAATGAGATTCATCCACCTTCGGTCTTGCCAGAGCACCGAATTGATAGAGGTGTTGGTCGTCTCATACGTGAACGTAGCCCCCGGCGCCAGACTCCACGAGTTTTTAGCGATGGGAATGAATGCCTCGAGATCGCCAACGTCGGTAAGGCTCCCAACATTGCTGCCAAACCCGCTGATATTCACATTCGTGTTGAGCTGGATACCCCCGTTGGCGTCAATCCCCCCGCTGTTGGCAACGCTGAATGGACCCGATGCCGTATCAATGACCAACTCGCTGATCAGCGGATTGCGCTCAATCGTCCCGGCGGCAATCTCCACCTGCAGCGCGGTAGCCGATTGAGTTTCATCCGCCGCCGTCTGGGTCGCGGTATTCACCCACGCCACGTTTTGCGTGAATAAACCGGAGTAAGTCAAAGCCGTATTCACCCGCTCAAGCGTCTTCCACGGCGACGAACCGGGCGCGAACCCAATAACCGTTTTCCCATCCGCCGCGAAGATCGGAATGATGATTCCAGTATTATTATCGTTTCCGTTCACCGGATCGACGCCAAACCACAGCTTCTGCATCACCGGATCCAGCACGCTGCTCGGCATCGCCACATCACTGAACGAGCCGATCGACGAGATGAAAAATGTGCCCACCCGTCCTTCCCACCGGCCATATCCTCCGCCCCAGAGATCATATTCGTCCAGAAGCGAAGCGGTTGTCGGCGCGGTGGGTGATCCTATCGAAGGCGCAACATAGGCCAATGTCAGCGGCTGACCAACCAGCTTCGTATAGATTTGATAATTCAATCTCTCCATGCTGGGGCTATAGTTCCACGCAATCCCGATAAACACCCATTGATTGGTTGGCACCGTCGCAATCGGCCCTCCCGAGGCAGATACCTGCAATTGGTTGTTGATATTGAGTTCAACGGTTGCGATCCCCCCAACGCTCATCAAATCCGCCACATGACCCGGATAACTGTCAGTATCTGTAAATTTGAAGAGAAACCATCCTCCCATGAATCCAGAGTTCTGCACCGCACTCGCTTTTGAGCCCGGAGTCAGATTCCAATTCGCGGCTATGACGTTATTACTCTGCTGAACGACATTGGTTGGCTGCTCAGGATCGGCGCTCACGCCACTGCTCCCGGCTGTCGCAGGAGTCGTCGGCCCCCCCACCTCGCTGTAAAGCGTCCCCGTCACCGAATCAAAAGCATCCGGCGAAGACGCGCTCACATTCGAAGTAAAATTCTCCTGTGACAAAAGCGTCATCCCGCTCGCCGCAGTCGCTGGCGTCGAAGATACCCCGGACGATGTCAGCGTCGTCGTGGAAGAAGAAGGCGGAGTAGTGCTAGTCGTAGTTGTTGTAGTCGTTTTTGAAGGAGTATTTGAAACCGGAGCCTTCGGCGCAGGCTGAGCTTTCACCACCGGCAAAGCGAACCGCTTCGGAACATAAGGCCAAACCTTGGGAAAAAACGTGAACAGCGACAGCAACTGCCGCGATTCCAGCGCCTCAATGCCACAAAATGAGGTTTTACCAAGGCCACGCCGGCACGCCCGACCCGTAACTGATGGGGAGCGTCCCACATCCCCCGATTTCGATTTCATGCGTCCTCGCAAATCTCCCGGCCCCGATACACTTCCCGATACAATACTAGACTAGGTAGCAGCCATATTATGCCTCATATTCGCCCCCCGCAATGAAATTCCAACTGGCAAATAAGATCGCCAAGCGGACTGAACGGTGTCACCTATAAGGTCAGGGAAACATGGGTAAATTGGCCGCCTGCATGTCATCCCGCCTTCTCGACCATACTTTCCCACCCTATTCCCGTATACTGACTATCAGGAGCGAAATGGAAGAACCAAAACAAGGCCACCCGCACACCGAATACAAACACGAAACCCCGCACCAAAAACCCTATTGGAAGCGCATCCATCACGACTGGAAATTCTGGGCCGCCATCATCCTCATGCTGCTCGCCATGGCCGTCTATCTCGGCACGGTCGACCTGTCATTCCGCCCCCACTCTCCACCGCAACATCCAATCCCATGAACCAGCCGCGGTGATAGCTAAGAACTCACCACCATATAAGCGATCAGCGCCGCCGCGATAGCAACCACCACAATGGAAACCGCCACCATCGTCCCCTCAGCCGCAGCCGACCCACCCTCCACAATCGCCCCCTTCACCGCCCGATACCGCCACACAGCCACCACCGCCAAAACTCCCCCAAGAACCATCAGCCCAATCCCCAGCGGCAGAGAAAGCCCGCTATGCCGGATCGGCGTCGCCCGCTCCACGCTTAATGAAAGCTCGCGCAGCCAAACACTAAACTTCGCCACCACAAACCCCAACCCGATCACCGAAATGCTGGTCCGAATCCAGGCCAGAAACGTCCGCTCATTCGCCAGATGATCCGATGTGTGCTGATTCGTATTCTGAAGGCTCATAAAGACAATTTGACCATCGCACAGTATCGCAATCCAGTCTTATCCCTCCCAATCCCCTCTCCCCGGTAATCCGGGAGAGGGCAAGGGTGAGGGGCACTTCATCGTCCCATCATTCACCCTCCGCCCAAACCCGCACCGGCTCCCCCTCCCCAAAAAACTCCACATGAATCACATTCGGATTACAACACACCGGACAATCCTCAACGAACTGCTGTTCCCCGCCGCCGGATGGATCGATCGGAATGACAATCTGCTCCCCGCAAGTCGGACAAATATACGACCCTTCATCCGCAGCCTGGCGACGTTTCTTTTTCCGCTTCTTCATTCCATCGGTATCCTAACGAAGAACTTCGGCAGAAGGCTGCCAATATATTGAGGCGGTCATCATTGCGCACGGGATAGGTTCTTGCTTCGCAACCTCCGAACAAAACAACCCCGAAGTCCTTGGAAAGTTGACGGCATTAGACAACGAGATTTAACATACTCGCGCGAATGAGCGAAACTGTGAATATTCCTCTATGAAGCGTCACGATCGTACCTACACCGTCCTCCTGATCGTGCTAGCGTTCTTCTACGGCACGTCAATCATCACCATGGTTTTCATGCGTCGCTTGCCCACGCTACCGCCGGACACGCTCTGGGTATACGCGATGACTGCCTGGATCAATGCGGCTTTCGTCGCGGCAATGATAGCGACGCTCGTCTTACGTGGGATCGCGCCAGCGCTGGTCGCGTCGCCACGAAAGCATTGAACATCATTTTGTTAATCCTGATTCCTTTTGGAACCGCCTTAGGAATCTATGGTTTGATGAAGGTCGATAAAGAGGACGAATCAGGCAGCTAAGGAATTGCGACCTGATAATTGCACACGCGGGGTCTGAACAAGTCTTTGCTACGAACCTCCGGCTCAAGGGTATGCTTGATCTGCCCTCACCCATAAACCGTAGGATCCCCCACCCCAGCCTCCAAAAATCCCTTCCTCCGCAGCAAACAACTATCGCAATGCCCGCAAGCCCGGCCCACTTCATCCGGATCATAACAACTAAACGTCATCGAATAATCCACCCCCAATTCAACCCCGCGCCGAATAATCTGAGCCTTCGTCAATCGAATCAGCGGCGTATGAATCGAAAACGCTCTCCCCCCGTCTCCGTCGTCATCCGCGTCGCCAGATTCGCCATCGTTTCAAACGCCGCGATATATTCCGGCCTGCAATCCGGATACCCGCTGTAATCCACCGCATTCACCCCGATAAAAACATCCCGCACATCCAGCACTTCCGCCCACGCCAGCGCATAGCTCAAAAAAATCGTATTCCGCGCCGGCACATACGTGATCGGAATCTCCGCCGCCATCTCCTTCCGATCCTTCGGCACATCGATCGCATCCGTCAGCGCGCTCTTCCCAAACTGCCGCAAATCGATCCGCATCACCCGATGCTCAATCGCCCCCATCGACTTGGCGATCTCTACCGCAGCCACAAGTTCATGCCGATGCCGCTGCCCATAATCAAACGAAAGCGAATAAATCGGCCCATACCCCTCCGCCCGCGCAATCGCCAGACAAGTCGTGCTGTCCAACCCCCCGCTGCTAAGAACAATCGCCGGCCTATCATTGCGAGTCATGACCGGAGATTGTATCAATGAATGACGACCATGGGAGATTGATGTCAGAGGCAGAACAATCTCACGAGCCAAACGCCGTCATGTGGCAAACCCTGCGAAACCTCGGCTTCGAGGGGCGCGTCAAAATGACTTTTGAGCTCAGCAACAATCTTCGCGCCGTCACCGAAGCGGGCGTTCGACATCGTCATCCCAACTACGACGAGCGGCAAGTTCGTCTCGCCGCATTCAAGCTTTCAATCGGGCCAGAATTATTCAAACTCGCTTTTCCCTTCGAGGATGTAGAGCCATAACGCTCCGCTCTCAAATGACAACGATCGCACGCTCGAAGGCGGTGTTGTTTCTCCAGCGGGATGGTTGAGGGGAAAAGGAAAGGAGTGGGAGGGTGCGGGAGGGCGGGGAAAAATTCTTGTACTCAACTCCGCAGCATACTCGAAGGGGGGCCTTATGTCGGTTTTCCCCGCCCTCCTGCATTCGCATCTGAATTGAATTTGCCAGACTGGAAGCCCATACCAACCCAGTCCAATTTCCCTTCCCCGAATTGACAAATGCCAAACAACCAATGACAAATGACTCTTAATGAAAATCCACGAATACCAAGCCCGCCAGATCCTTGCCGACCACGGCATCCCCGTCCCCCCATCCGAGGTCGTCCGCTCCCCAGAAGCCGCCGCCGAAGCTTTTAAAAAAATGCAGACCGACATCTGCGTCGTCAAAGCCCAGGTCTACGCCGGCGGCCGCGGCAAAGCCGGCTTCGTCAAGCTCGTCAAATCCGCCGATGAAGCCCGCGAAGCCGCCAAGTTCATGCTCACCCATCGCATGATCAGCAACCAGACCGGCCCCGAGGGCGTTCCCGTCTCCATCCTCCTCGTCGCGCCCGGCGTCGAGATCGCCAACGAATATTACCTCGGCATCACCATCGACCGCGCCCGCGGCGCTGCCACCATGATCGCCTCCGCCGAAGGCGGCGTCGAAATCGAAGAAGTCGCCAAAAAATCCCCCGAAAAAGTCTTCAAGGAACCCCTCCATCCGCTCCTTGGCCTGCAGCCATTCCAGGCCCGCGACCTCGCCTACAAGCTCGGCTTCAAAGACAAGCTCGCCTCCGAAGCCGCCAAGCTCATGCTCAACCTCAGCAAGGCCTTCATCAAAATGGACGCCTCGCTGGCCGAGATCAATCCGCTCGTGGTGACCAAAGAAGGCAAGCTTCTGGCCATCGACGCCAAATTCAATCTCGACGACAACGCCACCTTCCGCCATCCCGACCTCGCAGCGTTAGTCGATGAATCACAGGAACGCCCGCTGGATGTTCGGGCTCAAAAAGCCAGCCTCAATTACATCGCCCTCGACGGCAACATTGGCTGCCTCGTCAACGGCGCCGGCCTCGCCATGGCAACCATGGACATCATCAAGCTCCACGGCGCCGAGCCGGCCAACTTCCTCGACGTCGGCGGCTCCGTCACCGCCGACGGAGCCATCGAAGCCTTCCGCATCATCCTCTCCGACCCAAACGTCAAAGGAATTCTCGTCAACATCTTCGGCGGCATCGCCAAGTGCGACCTGATCGCTGAAGCCCTCGTCCAGGCCGGCCAGGAACTCGCCTTCAAAATCCCGGTCGTCGTCCGCCTCGAAGGCACAAACGTGGAAAAAGCCAGAAAAATCCTCGCCGACGCCCAGGCCCAGATGCCCACACTCCAAACCGCCACGGACCTCACGGATGCGGCAAAAAAAGTCGTCGCGGCCGTAGCCTAAAATCCAGAATTCAAGCCAATATCTCACGCCATAAAGGTCACACCCCGACCATTTACGGCTCCATCCACATATATTCATGCTATTATCCATCCGACAGCAGCAACAAAAAGAGGGTTACAATGAATCGCATAAGCCCCCATTGGTGGCTACCGGATTTGAGAAGTGGAAAATTCAAAACCGTAGCACTTCTCCTTCCGTTTTTATTTTCCCTCCGCTTGGTCCAACAAGTTCAAAGCCAGATTTTTATCGCAAATTATACAGCCGGAACCATCGGAAAATACACAACCTCCGGAGCGGCGGTAAATACCTCACTCGTTACCGGGCTAAGCAACCCCAGTGGCCTGGTCACTGACGGAACTAATTTATTTGTGTCGAATTTCACGACCGGCGCCCTCGAATACACCCTTTCGGGCGACCCCGTGAACACTCCTTTTTCAGGAGCGTTCGCTCCATTGGCACTGCAAGGAAATGATCTATTCGCCGTGGATGCTTCCGGCACCGTCGGCGAGTTCACAACCTCTGGCAATACGCTAAATCCCGCCGTTATTTCATTAATCGGATCCAATAACGAGCCGGATGATATTCAGGCCATCGCCGTGGACGGAGAAGACCTTTTTGTCAGCTATGCTCTTCGCGGGGTAGTAATGGGCGTCGTGCCTGCTTTCAAAATTGGCGAGTACACAACCTCCGGCGGAACCGTGAACGCCTCACTCTTGTCGGGATCCGGATTCGTTCTAGGCCTCGCGGTAGAGGGCGATGACCTGTTCGTAGCCAACGGCCTGGGCGCCATTGGCGACTATTCTATCCCAACCACAACCTGGAATCCTTCTCTCATCACCGGATTGGATTCTCCCTACGCCTTGGCTATAAATGGCAACGATTTATTCGTAGCCAATTCTGGCAATGGCACCATCGGCGAATACACAACCTCAGGAGATATGGTTAGCCCCGCCCTGATTTCCGGATTGACGGGAAATATTTATGGCTTGGCTGTGGTCCCGGAACCCGCAACGCCCGGACTATTCGCCCTGACCGGCGTGGTATTGCTAATGCGGCGACGCTCGACTCACCCGCTTGATCAGCGCATAGCTATCATGTAACGCCATGTCCGACCCCCACGTCGCCGAGCAATACAAAACCGAAGAAAACCTCCGCATCCGCATCGAAACCCATCGCCTCTTCACCGTCGGCCCGCCACTCGAACCCGCCATCGACAAAACCCTCAACCTCACCGGCAACGAATCCCTCCTCGATATCGGCACCGGCCCCGGCGATTTTCCCGGCCGCCTCCGCCGCTCCGGCCATCGCGGCCGCCTCATCGGCATCGACGCCTCCTCCGGCATGATCGCCAAAGCCATCTCCACAAATCCCAACGTCGAATTCCTCCAGGCCGACGCCCAATCCCTTCCGTTCCAGGGCAATTCTTTCGACATCGTCACCGCCCGCCACATGCTCTATCACGTCCCCGACATCCGCCGCGCCCTGCGCGAGACCCATCGCGTTCTCCGCCCCGGCGGCCGATTCCTCGCCATCACCAACATCCAGAACAACATGGGAGACTATCGCGAGGCCCTGCGCGAAGCCGCCGAAACTTTGACAGGCAAGATCGCAAACGCAGCCCGAATCCTCGTCCCCGCCAGCGACGCATTCAACGAACAAAACGGCCCGCCCCGAATCAGAAGTGTTTTCGGAAACGTCTCAATCACACTCGTCGAAGCAGCCCTGCGATTCGAAACACCCGACCCTCCGCTCCGCTATTTCGATTCCTGCTGCACGATGAAAGGCCTCAATCCCCAGGATTGGGCCGTCATCCGCCAGGCATTCGCCCAGGCCGTGGCCCGCCGCCTCAAAAACGGCCCCTGGCTCATCTCCAAAACCGTCGCCCTCCTCACAGCAGAAGTTCCATGTAAATAACATCCAGCCAGCGCCCGAATTTGAACCCCAACTGCTTGAAATGCCCCACGGTTTCAAACCCAAACTTCGCATGTAATTTCACGCTCGCCAGTTGATCCCCATCAATCCCCGCAATGATCGCTCGATGCCCGATCGTCCGGGCCCTCTCGATCAGGTCAGCCAGAATGATTGTTCCAATCCCCCGCCGGTGAAATTCATGATGAATATAAACCGAATTCTCAACCGTATGCCGGTAAGCCGAGCGAACATGGTACGCCGACAGCGATCCCCATCCGGCAATTCTTCCATCCATCTCAGCAACAATCACCGGATGCACCGGCCCATGCTGCGTAAACCATTTCTCCCGCCCCTCCATCGGCTCCGGCGATTCCTGATACGTGCACGTCGAATGAAGCACGTAGTAGTTGTAAATATCGTTGATCGCCCCCAAATCCCCCGGCCCAGCCAATCGAATCTGTAGCCCATCGCGCCGTGATGTCTCATGAATCGTCATCAGCAACCATAAACCTGTATGATCATTGCCCCGGCTCATTCGCTCGCAGCGCCTGTGCCGGCGTCATTCGGCCTCGCGGAGTATGATCGAAGTCCGCATCGAAACTCACGAGTTGGAGATCGAATCGCTCCGCCGCGACGTATTGAAAAGCGTCGTCAAAATCCAGCCGATGCCCATCCATCACGTCCAGAACTCCGTATAGATCCGACGGCGCCAGATGTAACGTATTGACTCTGCGAACAATGAGATCATCCAGAAATGCACGAAATTCATTCCCATGCGACGGCGTAAGCCATAAGCCTACTGAATGCAAAACGAAATCGGTGGTCGCTAAAACCCCTGCCGGAATCTTCTCCAACATCCCGACGACTTCATCACAATGGGCGCGGCCCAGAATCGCCTCCAGCCATACATTTGCGTCGATCAGATACTTCACTTGCCCGGTCTCTTGGAGAGCAAACCCAGCCGAATCTCGTTAGCGCGATGAGCCGCCTCCACTCCCGATTTCTCCGCGGCCTCGGCGAGGCATCCAACCCACGCCAGGCTAAGTTTCTTGCCGGCGTCATCTTCAATTTTGCGCCGCGCCAGCGATTCCGCCAGGGCGGTCACCTGTTCAAGCTCGTCGGAGTTCAATTGCTCGATCGCGGTTTTCAAGCGTATGGTCATACAGGCCTCGTCCTAGGTACATTATACCATCAGCACGTATTACTGCGGAAATTCTTCCCTCGTGAACTTCCCATTCTCACTCACCTTCACCCCATCAATCTCCGCATACCCCCCCTTTCGCAAATCCACCACCATATCCCAGTGCAATCCGCTCTGATTCGAATTGCCCGTCTCCGGATATCCCGCTCCAAGCGCAAAATGCACAGTCCCGCCGATCTTCTCATCGAACAGAGTATTTTTCGTATACCGCGTGATATTGTAATTCGTCCCAATCGCGCACTCCCCCAGGAATCGGCTTCCCGCATCCATGTCCAGCATCGAAATCAAAAACTCCTCTCCTTTTGATGCCGACGCCTCCACCACTTTCCCATCTCGGAACTTCAGCCGCACATCTTCCACCTCACGCCCGCCATGCACCGCCGGAAAGCTGAAATGCACAATGCCATTGACGCTCTCAATCACCGGCCCAGTGAACACTTCCCCATCCGGAAAATTCTCATGACCATCGCAATTGATCCATTTCTTCCCCGCGACCGACATCCGGATATCCGTCCCATTCGCCGCCACCACGTGATAGTCCGATTTCCCATTCAAAAAATCTGCCAGCCGTTTTTGTCGCTGCGAAACCACTTTCCACGCCGCCACCGGGTCCGGCTTGTCCAGCAACCCCGCCCCAAAAACAAAATCCTCATATTCTGCCAGCGACATCTCCGCATCCTGCGCACTCGCCTGACACGGAAACTGCGTCCCCGACCACCGCAATTTCCCCTCCGCCGCTCGCTTCATAAAAACATCCGAGATAGGCCGCCGCGCCGCGCTATTCTTGGCCATCCGTTTCGGATCGCAGTTCGTCAGCGCCTTGGTATTTTCATCCGCCCAGATGCCGATCGAGCAATCGATCGTCTCAATTTCAAATTTCGCAACCGGATTCAGATACCCCAGTTGCTCATCGTTCGCATTCTTAAAAAAAATCTCCGCCGTCTCCTCCGCCCCCATCCTCACCATGGGATGTCCGCCGGCCCGCACCACCTGACGAAAAATCTCCACAATCAACGGCTCAGCCACCGCCGGCCCATTAATCCGCACCAACTGCCCCCCCTTCACCCCAACGCTGTAGTTCACCAGCACATCCGCCAATTTTGCAAGTCGTAGATCGCGCATGCCAAACATTGTAATCAAAAACCCAAAACCAGAAACCCGAATGCAAAGGCTATGCGATCGGAATACTGACACGCAGTTGCAACAAAATCTCCCGACAATTCAAAAGGAGATGGGGATGAAAATGAAAGTTCGTTGCTGTAACGATAGCCCAAAGTTTTATTGACGAGCGTCTCGTCAGGGAGCAACGAACTATGAGCAATGCACCTGTTTTCGTCGGCCTGGACTATCACCAGGATTCCATTCAGGTTTGTGTCCTCAACCAGCAAGGCGATATTTTGCTAAACCGTTCGGCGAAGAACGACTCTCAGGAAGTTGGACGCATCGTCCAGCCGCTGGGGATTGTTCAACGAGTCGGCATCGAAGCCTGCTGCGGAGCGTCCGATCTCGCAGAGGAGCTCGTGCAGCAACTGGGCTGGAACGTTTCGCTGGGTCATCCAGCCTACATCGCCCGGATGAAGGCCTCGCCGGACAAAACCGATTATTCCGATGGCCGATTGCTGGCCGACCTGACGCGGGTGGGATATCTGCCACGGGTCTGGCTGGCGCCGGCCTACATCCGAGAGTTGCGTCAACTGGTGAATCATCGCCAGCGGCTGGCGAATCATACGAGGTCGCTCAAGCTGCAGGTGGGAGCGATCCTGCGGGAGCAGCGGGTCAAGATTGAAAAAGACCGCGGTTGCCGCTGGGGCAAAGTATGGACCGCCAGCGTGCGGGACAACGATCAACTCTCCAGGCATGCACGCTGGATCGTCAATGATTTGCTGGACGACATCCTTTACACGCACGACAAAATCGCCAGGGCCCAGACGCGTCTTGCGGAGGCCACGCGGGACGATCCGCTCATCAAGCGGCTGATGGAGCAGGCGGGCATCGGCCCAGTGACGGCGTGGGTGCTTCGAGCCTACATCGGCGACTTCAATCGCTTCAAGACCGCCAAACAACTGGCACGCTATTGCGGAATGAGTCCGTGCAACGCCTCCAGCGGCAACAAAACAGCCGATGCTGGACTGATCGATGGGTGCAACAAGCTTCTGCGGATGATGATCGTACAGGCGGCGCATCGGCTGATCCGCACGACCGAGCGATGGCGGAACCTGGCCCAGAGCCTGAAGCATCGCGGCAAACCCGCCTGCGTGATCGTCGGCGCGGTGGGCAATCGCTGGCTGCGGAATCTCCACCACGCCATGAAGAATCCATGCGAACACAAGGAGGCTGCGACTATGAAATAAAACGCGGCGAAGTGGCGGGCAAAGTCTTTGCCGAATGAATCAGTTTGGATGATCGATCGTGGTTCGTGTCGATGAGCTCGGACCGACCTTGGGCTTTAAAGCTCGACGCGAGATAGGGCAATCGACACGGATCCTTCGGAACAACCCCCATGGGCATCCCGAATCATCGGGAGAGCTCGGATAGAAGAATGGTCCGATCCTCCAACTGCCGAATCAAACGCCAGCAACCTCCGCCGCTGCGTCTACCTTGACCACCAACGGATTTTCATAGAAGGTCGGACAAGCGGGGCTGTGAGGACGGTTGAGGTCGCGCCTGAGCGCGAAAGTCCTCAGCAATTGTCGCCGCAGGCAGCAATCACCCCCTCCCTCGGCGGCAAAAGGAACTCCAGAACTTTTTCAGGCCAGCCAGTGATATCATCAGCGGCAGCGCCCGTCCTATTCGAGTAAGCGACTTTGGCCGTCACAAACACCGAAACCGATCATCTTCTCCCAACAAAAATTTTCAAAATACTTCCAATTAAAATTCCACCTACAATTCCACAACAAGAAGATCTAACCCTCACAATTTTGTCATCCGCACCCCTTCAAGGTAAACTCCCCCCAATATGCCTAATCCCGTCCCCTGCGCAATCGTCATCTTCGGCGCCTCCGGCGATCTCGCCCAGCTCAAGCTCATCCCCGCTATCTACGAGCTATGCCGCGAGCAACTCGTCTCCGAAAAATTCGTCCTGGTCGGCTACGCCCGCTCCAAAGAAAAAAAGGACGGTACCCCCCTCACCGACGAGCAATACCGCAAAGACTGCTACGACGCGATCAAAAAACACGCCCGTCGTCAGCCCATCGAAGAAGCCGTCTGGAAGCGCATGGAGCCGAACATCTTTTACGTCTCCGGCGCCTACGATTCCGCCGAAGACCACGCCCGTCTCGCCGCCAAGCTGAAAGAACTCGATAAATCCCACGACACTGGCGGCAACCGCCTCTTCTACATCTCCACCCCGCCCGAAGTCTTCGAAGGAATCATCTCCCGCCTCGGCGAGCGCCTGAAATCCAAAGCCGACAACACCTCCACCAGCTTCGAGCGCATCATCATCGAGAAACCCTTCGGCCGCGATCTCCAAACCGCCAAGCATCTCAACGCCGTCCTCCACCAATATTTCGAGGAACACCAGGTCTTCCGCATCGACCATTATCTCGGCAAGGAAACCGTCCAGAACCTCATGGTCATGCGTTTCGCCAACTCGATTTTCGAGCCGATCTGGAATTACAAATACATCGATCACGTCCAGATCACCGTCAGCGAAACCCTCAGCGCCGATGATCGCGCCGGCTACTACGACAAAAGCGGCGCCACGCGCGACATGATCCAGAACCATCTCTTCCAGCTCATGGCCCTCGTCGCCATGGAGCCGCCCGCCGCCCTCGATGCCATCAGCATCCGCGACGAAAAAGTAAAGGTCTACAAATCCATCCGCCGCATGGACCCCAGCCTCATCGCCACCAACGCCATCCGCGGCCAATACGGCCCCGGCCAATACAAAGATAAATCCGGCCTGAAACCCACCCCCGGCTATCTCAAAGCCCGCGGCGTCGCCCCCGGCTCACGCACCGAAACTTTCTCCGCAATCAAACTCTTCATCGACAACTGGCGATGGAGCGGCATGCCCTTCTACCTCCGCACCGGCAAATGCCTCCCCGAAAAACTCAGCGAAATCGTCGTCCGCTTCCGCTCCCCGCCGCTGACGTTGTTCCAGAAACAATGCGACACCGTCTTCCCCAACGATCTGGTCATCCGCGTTCAACCGGAAGAAGGCATCAGTTGGCGGCTCAACGGAAAAGTCCCGGGCGGATCGATGAACATCAAATCCATCGCCCTCGATTTCCTCTACAAAACCACCTTCAAAGCCGAACCCCCCGAAGCCTACGAACGCCTGCTATATGATTCGCTATTAGGCGATCAAACCCTCTTCATCAGAGGCGACGAAGCCGAAGCCGCCTGGCAAGTCATCGACCCCATCGAAGAAGCCTGGGCAAAAAGCAACACCGCCCCGCAACAATACGCCCCCAACACCTGGGGCCCCAAAGCAGCAATGGACCTGATAGAAATGGACGGCCGCCGCTGGCTACATTCCAGCGCGGACGATGAGCCGATTGTGGCTTGTTCGTTGTAGCGATCCCTATTCAAACGCTGCGCCAACGCATATTTTTTCCGTTAGTTTCGCGAGGGAAATTTCTATCGCTTGGGCGGAATTGTGCCGCACTCCGGGCAGCGGTCAGGGGTAGCCCGCAGATCGTAGCCGCATTTGAGGCAACGGACGGAGTGCTTCAGCTGCTTTGCCAGGTTAGCTGGGCGTGAACTCCGGCCGCCAATCCACGAACGCTCTAACAGCCGCGGACTTTTTGGGAGACGGGATTGCACCCGAAGTGCCTCAGCTTTTTTGATTGCGGCAAGAGATTGT
The DNA here is from genome assembly GCA_963773725.1 of uncultured Phycisphaerales bacterium. GTDB lineage: Bacteria > Planctomycetota > Phycisphaerae > Tepidisphaerales > Tepidisphaeraceae > PALSA-1353. The sequence continues at coordinate 30,899 of CAVZCA010000002.1, read as the reverse complement.
TCGTATTCTTGGTCCGAGAGCTTGCCTTCCGCATGCAGATTTTGAAGGTCCCGTTGCGAAAAACCACCCGGCGGCAATCCTTCTATCTGTTCCGATCGGTATCCAAAAAAAGCTATTGCGGATACTCCCGCCAACGCGATCGTTGTAAAGAGGACTATTACTATTCCTGGCGTAGCCGGCAACGGGTGTCCATATGATTGCCGGACGGCAAGGACGCAGTACGCATCAATAGCAATTCCGGCGCAGAAACCGACAAGCAATCCCACGAGCAGCCACTTCATAGCCCAAGGCTTATGGATAATCTTCGCGGCCAAGATGGAGATGACTGCGACTGCACATGCGGCGGCAAGTAGTGCGCTAGCACGAGCGAGAGCTTCCCCACCTGGTTGTGGGCGACCGATGGCTCGAAAACTTCCGGCCCATATCAACATGGGTAGTAAGACAAATAGTTGGATAACCGCGCTGCCGAAGAAAAAGGGTGTGACCCGCGATAGTGAGTCGTTAGCTCTGCTCATCCGCTTCGCCCTCAGGCGCAACCACCACCGTCCCCGCAACCATATCCCCAACCCGCTGCCTCAGCGGCGAAATCAGCACCGTCAACAACGGCAGCGCCAGCGCCACATCCAAAACCCGCAGCACATTCCGCGTCAAAAGCGCCACCCGCGTCGGCGCCGCCCCATCCGGCCCAACCACCCGAAGTCCAAACGCCATCTTCCCCAGACTCTGCCCGCAGATCACTTCCGATAGCGTCGTGTGCAGCAGATACGCCAGAACCGCCAGCTCCGTGAGATACTGCAACGATTTCGGATCGACGCTCGCCAGCGGATTCGAAGGATTCGCCGGATGCACGATCGCCACCACCGCCAAAATCGGCGCCAGATCAACCAGCCCCGCCACAAATCTCACCCCCAATGGCGCAAGCTGTGGCTTGGTTTCCCGCTCTTTCCCAGCCGCCGGCGCAATCAATCCGGAAAGCTGCCGCTGCCGAAACGCCGCCAGCGCCGCCAGCACCACCAGCACCGCATCCCCCAAAATCCACGGCGTCAACCCAATCACCGGCGGCTTCGGATTCGCGACAATGCTCATCTTCGTCGCCGGCGGAAACGATTCCGGAAACGCCTGCAAGCTGAAATCCTGCTCGATCTGCTGATCCCCCGCATAAGCGATCCATCGCAAATTCCCAAACGCCTGCACCAAAGTCTGTGAGCCAATATTCGATGGAAGCGTCGTCGGCGCCTGCAGCGGAAGCCCGCGAACAAAATCATCCCCAATAAAAACTTCCCCCGCCCCGCTCACCGCCGCCGCCCCCGATGCTTCTCGCGTCGTAGGCCGGCTCGTCGCAAGCCCGCCAGCCAACCAAAGCACCGGCCGATCGTTGATCGTCAGCAGCTTAAAATTATCCAATTCCGCCGGGCCATTCACCACCGCCGGCCGCGTCCATTCATTTTTGCCGTTCAGCGTGCTCACGCTGATCCGCCCATCGCTCGCCCGCCAAGCCAGCATCGGCTGCTCTTTCACCACCGCCAGCGACATTTGCGCCGGATCATCCGTCACATCATCAGGCAGCGGATGCGCATTCGATCCAGTTCCCATTCACAAAATGGCACACGATCAATCGCGGCTCACTCGGCTGCGTGCTCGCCTCAGTCGCCGGAACCGTCGCCGGCAAACTCGCCTGCATCGTCGCCGGCGGAGTCACCCACCCCCGCACCACCGCCCACACCGCGTCCTGATCGCACGCGATCGCCAGCATCACATCCCCCTGCGGCGGCGTCGGACCCGTCCGGATATCCGTCCCGTCCGCAATCTCCCACTGCCCATTCTGCAAAACCAGCAGGAGTTCATCATTGCTAGTCGTAATGCTCACCACGCGCTGCGCCACGGGCGTCATCGGCGACCATTCATCATTCCCCGACCACCGCGGCCGCCACACAATCATCGTCTGCGAATAATTTCCATCCGGATTCTTCCCCACATGCGCCACCCAGAAATGGTTGTCGCTCCCCTCCGCCATTAAATCCCGCTGCTTCGGCGCAGGCACGATCGACAGCGCCGGCGCCGCCATCAGCGCCAGCGGCGAGAGCATCACTACCACCAGTGCCAGCAGGCTAACGAACGCTTTGGTCATTGATCTGATTTACCTTCACCCCTGAGCTGCCAAGCATGGACGGGTCCGGCATCCGATAGGTTGCCGCATTCGGAAATCCGCGATGCGAAAGGGTCATGTCGCTCAAGTCAAAATCCATTGTCGTGCCCGACGCCGGAAAAAACAATTCATAATGCGTCGCCATCATCGGCCATTGTCCCTCGTCCACCCCCGCCGACTCCACCCGGTCAAATTTCGACAGCCGCGCCCACAGCGCCACCTGGCCATTCGGATCAAACAGCATCACCCGGTTCGGCAGCAGCGTCGCCCGGTCGTACCAGATCTCCTTGATCACCGCCCAGTGATTCTCCGTTTGGATCTGCCAGTCAACCATATAAGCATCCGAAGCATTATTGAATCGCAGCACCGGCGCCGGCTGTTTCAGAAGATCCGTATCCAGCGCCCGAATCCCGAGCACCTCCATCACCATATCCGGCCGCACCGGAATCTCCGTGGAATTCACCTTGTACAGGTCAGCATATTTCCCCCACCAGAAAATCTGGTCATGTTTTTCATACAGCCAGAACCGCGCCCCATCCGACCCCATCTCAAACAGGTCCGCCACCTCGTTCTTCGCCGTCAGCTTCATCTGGTTGGGAGCGGTGAACAGCAGATTCCCATACCCATCGATCCGCGATGTCTTGTTCTTCTGCCGATCGACGATCTCCGCCTCAAACTTCTCCCGCGCCCAAAGCGTCGGCAGCTTGTCATTATTCTGATTCACCCGCTCAACAAGCTGCGCCAACGTCAGCGTATCCCCAAAATACCCCACCTGCGGCGGCGGCGTGGAGTTGCACCCGCACAATGCCAGCACTATTGCTGCCAGAACCGCCGTCGCGCCCAGCTTCATAAATCCCCGTTGAGAATCTCTCCAAGCTGCGAGCTTACTTCACCCACCTTCTGCTCATCCAGCTTGGGATTCACCAGGTCCATCAATTCCTCGCGCCCCTTGAACCGGACCGACCAGATTTCCTTCTCCCCCTCATGCCGCGTCGATTCGTAAACGATCCGCCGCTTCCGCATCAGGATGAGCCCCAGCACAAACCGGAAATCAACCTTCGCCGGCTCCGCCGCATCCGCCAATCGCTCGAACAATTCACACAAAACATCATCATCCACAAACACATTCTTCCGCGCCGTCGGCGGAAGCAATGTATTCTGCCAAAACCCGAGCAAGCCCCCCTTATCAAAACTCTCCCAGCAGGAAAGACAAACATCCAGCCGCTCCAGGGCCAGAGGCGTCTCCCGCAGCGCCGCCATCAATTTCTCCCCCGGCTCAACCACCCGCCCGCAAACATGACACTTTCCCTCCGCCTTGGCGATCGCATACCCACTCGCCGGCTTCCCAGTTGTGCTCGCATTCATACAAAACCTCCATGTTCACAGTTCATTCCACAATCCATTGCCGCGCTTCGTTCCCGCCCGGCCCAACCACAAATTTCACCGGCTTACCGCACTTGGGACAACGCCCACAATAAGCCGACCCCTCCGCATTCCGGTAAATTCTCTGATAAACCGAGCAACAAGCAAACAGCACGCTCAAAAACGGCCGTCCGGTCGCGGAAGAGTTTTCCGCCGAAGAGTTTTCTCTGGTCGAATCGCTCATCACACTATCCAAAAAAATTCTAAACAACCGCCAAAACACCAAGACGCCAAGAAAACCACAAGCAAAAAATTATCTCCATATCTTCCTTGGCGTCTTAGCGTCTTGGCGGTTCAATTCTTCTTCACCCGCTCCCAGATTCTCGGAATCACCCGCTGAATCAGCGCCGTAGCACGAGACAGCAGCCTTTCACAAGTCTCCTCAACCTTCCGCCGCTTCTGCAAATCACCAGCATCCGACAGATTCACCCGCACGTTATAAATCGCCGCCCGCGTCGTCGCCATCGCCAGTTCACAGCAAACCGCCAGATCCGACAGCAAATACTTATTCACAACATCAACAACCTCATCCGCCAGCCCAAGCATCTCCACCGCGGTAATCGCCATCGACTCCGGCACCGCGATACACACCGAGGACGCCGCGGCAACGCTCGATTCCCGGCCCGCAAAATCCGCCGGAAGCTTCCGCGCCGCCGTCAGCGCTTCATACGCCGCCTGATCCTCCGCCATAAACCCCAGCATCATCTGTCGCCCGCGATGAAACACCGCCAGCGCGCTTTGCAGCTTCCCCGAATGCGCCTCCAACCCCTTCTTCCCCACGCTGTAATTCACCACCATCTCCCCCATCGCCGCCGCCAGCGCCCCGGCCAGCGCCGCAACACTCCCGCCCCCCGGCGTAGGCTGCTTCGCCGCCGCCGCTTCCAGAAACTTCTCGATGCTCGTCGTCTGATCGTGCAAGATGTCTCCTACTTCCCCCCAACATCATGCCGCACGCCGCGTGGCGTCAAATCGATCGCCGGAAATGAATCGTAAACATTCGTCCCCGGATGAATATCCACCGTCTCCGGTGACGGCGTGCACACCGTCACCAGGCAATGCGACAGCCGCGTCCGCCCAAGTTCCTGAATCTCCGGCAGCGTCACCGCGTTAATCCGATCCCCAAACCCCAGGTGATAATCGTACCCCACCCCAAACAATTCCTCCGTCGCCGCGATCTCCGCCTGCTCCTGCGGCGTCTCCGTCTCCAGCGCATACGCCGTCGTAATCATCTCCTTGCACCGGCTGAACCAATCCGCCTGAATGTCCGCCTCGGTCCCCTGCAGCCGCGCCATATTTTGCAAAATCGCGTTTGTCACCTTGTTCACATTCCGCGGATCGCACGCCGCATACACCATAAAATTCCCCTGCAGGCCCGGCTCTGCCCCGGCACATTCTGCGACGCCGCCTCATAGGACCACCCCTGCCCGCGCAGCGTCTCAAAAATATAACCCGTCGGATATCCATACCCACCCGTCAAACACTGCGAGACAATCAACCCCGCCTCGCTCGGCTCCCCAATTTGGCTGTCAGATTCAAACCCAATCACCACCCCCGCCAATTCCTGCTCCGTCTTCTGCACCGCAACCCGATCCACAACCACCGTCGGCTTCCCTTCCGGCGCGGCAGCCACGACCGCCGGCATCTCCGGGTTAGGCGGCGTCGGCAACGCCCCCCCACTGAAATATTCGCTCGCCATCGCCACCGCCGTCGTATTATCCACATCCCCAAAAATCGCGATCACCCGCGGCGCCTTCAAAATCGTATTCTGATACCACCCCTTCAAATCATCCGCCCCAAACTTCGATACATTCTCGCTCGTCCCCAGCGGCGTAAACTGATACGGCGAATTCTTCGGCCCAAAAAACTGCTGCTTGAAATACCGGAACGCCTGCCCATTCCACGACGCATCCTGCCCCGCGATCTGCGCCAGCACCCGCGCCTTCATCTCCGCAACCTGCGCCGGATCAAACGCCGGATGATTCACCACATCCGCATACACCTCCATGGTCTTCGCGAAATCATCCTTCGTGCAAGTCACCTGCCAATACCACGTGTTATTCCCGCACGTCGTCTGCAAATCCCCGCCGGTCAGATCGAAGAAATCCGCGATCTGCTCCGCCGACCGAGTCGCCGTCCCCCGCGGCACGGTCGCCATTGCCAGTTGCCCCACCCCATTGTTCGATGCATTCTCCGCTGTCACACCGCCCAGCGAAAACATCTCAATATTCACCAGCGGCGTAGTCGTAATCCGCCGATGCAAAACAATCAGCCCATTATCTAAAACCGTCTTGGTAATCGCCCCCGCAGTCTCCGAACTCGCCACCACAGTCCCCGCCGACGGCTTCGTCGTCGCCTCATTCCGCAGTAAATCCTCTGCCTTCGGCAATCCCCCCGCCCCCACCGCCTCCCGCGGCAACAGCACCGTCATCAGCAATTTCCCCGGATCCAAAAATTTCCTGCGCCGCCTCCCGCACCTCTTCCGGCGTCACCGCCGCGATCCGCTTCACATATTCATCGCTGAAATGCGCATCCCCCGTCACCAGATAATCCGTCCCCATCGTCGCCGCCACATTTTCCGATGTCTGCAATTGCTTCAGATGCCCGATCTTGATCGCTGCCGCCGCCCGCTGAATCCGGTCCTCATCCACTCCATCCGTCTTGATCTTTTCAATATCCTCAAGCACCGCCTGCTTCGCCGCCATCACCTTGTCCGCATCCAGTTGCATTTCAATATCAAACGCCCCCTGCACATACGCCGGCGTGTCATCCTCGCACCCCAGCGCGTTACACAACTGCCGCCGATCCCGAATATCCTCCACCAGGATCGAGCTCTCCCCACCCCCCAGAATTTCCGCCAGCAAATCCAGCGCATACATCCGATCATCCGTCTCGCGCACCGAAGGAAACGCCAGATTCAGCCGCGTTTGACCCAATCGTGGAAACGTCGCCACCACCGTCCGCGGCGCCATCACCGGCGGCTCCCCCGCCACATGATGCGGAAACGCCCGCCCCGGCTTCGCATCCGACAAATACCCCCGCATCGTCTTCAGCATCACTTCCGGATCCAGATTCGCCGCCACCGCGAACACCATATTGTTCGGCTGATACGCCAGCTTGTAATAGCTGTACACATCATCCCGCGTTAAACCCTGAATCACCTCCTGATACCCAATCACCGGCACCCGCGCCGGACTCACCTGATACCGATTCTCCTGCATCAGTTGGTAAAAAACCATGTCCGGATTCCCCTTGTTCCGCTCCAGCTCCCGCTGCACCACCTGATATTCCCGCGTGTATTCCGCGTAGGTGATCTTCGCCCCCAGCATCCAACCGGTCACCAGGTCCGCCGCCTGGTCAAAAGTGCGCCGTCGTCGTATTCACAAAAAACGCGGTGTGATCGTAAGTCGTATAAGCGTTTGAATCGTTCCCGATCTGCTGCAAAAGTTGCTTGTTCTGCGTCTCAGTCCGCCGCTCGCTGCTCACGCCGGCAACCAGATGCTCCAGCAAATGACTCAGCCCGCCCCCAAGCCACTGCCCTTCATAAACTCCACCGGTCGCACAATACCCCCGCACCGCCGCCACCGGCGAAGCCACCCGCTTGCAGATCACCACCGCCCCATTCCGGAGCACCGAAATAATCTCATCCGGCTCGCTCAGGATCCGATACGCCTCGACCCCATAGCCGGGCATCGCCGCTTTACTCTGAAGAAGTTCCCCTGCCCCCGGTTGTGTCGTCTGCGCCCAGGCCGGCGCGAAACCCCAAAACATCAGAAGAAAGAATATCCCTGCGCCTCCATCGCATGCTCACCGGCCGCATCCTCACCTCGCCTCGTCATCCTGCTCGATCTCATTCAGATACGTCAGCGCCCGCTCCAATTCCCCCTTCAGATGACGCACCCGCAAAAGGCTCTTCACCCGCGTAAGCAATTCAAATTTATTCACCGGCTTGCTGACAAAATCGTCCGTCCCGCACTCCGTCGCCTGCTCAATATCCCCCAGTTCGTTCAGGGCCGTCACCATCAAAATCTGAATGTCCTTGCGTCTTCGGATCCCCCTTGATCCGCTTGCAAACCTGAAACCCGCTCATCCGCGGCATCATGATATCGAGCAGTATCAGATCCGGCTTAATGCTCGCCACCTTCTCCAATGCCTCCACCCCATCCGCCGCCGTCACGAGCTTGACGGGCAAGCTCTCCAGAAACGCCTGCAGCAACTCCACATTTTGAGGATTATCATCCACGATCAGCACCGTGGATTGAGGCAGGAATGTCTCAGAATTAATATCAGGAGCCGGGGCCGAATTCTGTTCCGTCATTGGAAGAACTCCGTCAGGCAGCGGCAGTTACAAACACCTGCGGCAACAAAACCCGACTATACGATCCAGGGTAGGTTAAGTAAAGTTTAGCCCGCCAAAGCCCCCTCCGGCGCGGCATGCCGACTTCAGTCGGCATGTTGTCGTCTCACATTCTCCTGACTCTCAAAATAATCCGTCACATCCTGCAACGTAGGCGCCAACCACCGAAACGCCCCCGCAAAAGACAGCACCACCGCCGGATGTCCCACCCCCGGATAAGTAATCAACCGCACGCTCCCGCCCGCTTCCCGAATCTTCGCCGCCAATTTGGTCGCGTTCGAAGGATCAACCGTCGGATCACTCAACCCCTCAACCAACAACATCGGCGGCTCAGTCCCATCCACAAAATGAATCGGCTCAATCTCCGGATCAGTCTTCGTATCATTCACCCCCATCGAAAACGCCCCCCGATCCGCCGGCGGCGGCACAAAATCATACGGCCCAGACAATCCCGCCGTCGCCCGAATCACATCCCGCTTCAATCCCAACCGTTCCAAATACCGCTTATCCAACGTCAGCAGCGCCGCGATATGCGCCCCCGCAGAATGCCCCGCCAGAAACACTCGATCAGGATCACCCCCAAACCGCGCGATATTCAAATGCACCCACCGCACCGCCAACGCCCCATCATTCACAAACGCCGGAAACCTCACGCTCGGATAAAGCCGATAGTCCGGCAACACCGCGATGAACCCCTTCGAAACAAACGCCTGCGCCACAAACCGATAATCCCCCTTCTCCCCGTTCTGCCAATCCCCACCATAAAAGAAAACAACAACCGGCGTCCCCGCCCCCGCTCCACGCGGCACATAAACATCCAACTTCTGCCGCCCCAAATCCCCATAAGAAATATTCGAAGTCCGCGTATACCCAATGTAAGGCACAGTCGCATTAACAACATCAAATTCAGTGCACCCCCCAACCCCCATCAAACAAAACCCAACACACAACCAACACCCCCACACAACCAGCCCTCCACAAAAATCCTTAGCAACAGTCGCCGCAGGCAGCACAACTTCCTCCTCACACAAGCAAAAGGCCCACCCCTGATTAAAACAGGCCAGCCCACGATTCAATTCGCGGCCGCGCCCGCCATATTCGAGCCCACGCACCCAATCGTCACAAACACCCCCAACGAAAAAAATCTTCCAACTAACCCTTCCCCCTCCCCAAGCCAGCTAACTAAGCCTGTGCGAATAACTAGTCCCCCTCCACTTCACTCTCCCCGTAAAGCACATCCAAACCGCCCTCCCCAAAATCCCCAGCACAAACAACCCCGTCAAAAAAAACCCAGCCGCATAAACCGATCTTGCCCCCATCCACCGATAAATAATCCCAATCTGCACCGTCATCAAAACCCAATGCACCGCAAACGCGACCAGCCACGGAATCCCATCCCAAATCCCAACCCCATGCGTCACCCCATAAACCCCCCACCCGAGTGCAATCACCCCCGAATTCCCCCCCACCAGAATAAACAACATCGCGATCAAACTTCTCCAGGGCGACCCACTACTAGACCCAAAAAATATCCGGCTCCACCCATTCATGATGCTCCCCAGCGAGTCATACATCCGCACCGCCCCCATCTCGATCCCCCACGCAATCCGTGGCCGCAGCTTCATCCGCTTCATCATCCGCGCGATCGCCATGTCCTCATTAAACTGCGTCTTCACCGCCTCATGCCCCCCGATCTGATCGTATATCTTCCGGTTGAACAGCATGAACTGTCCATTCCCAAAATAATGCCCATTCGATTCCGAATTGCTCATCCCGATCCAATACGCCCCACCCAGCGCCGCCGAAGCCAGCGGCACCAGCGCCGACTCCCAAACCCCCCGCGTCTCCTGCTTCAAAATCAAACTGAGCAGGTCATACCGCCTCCCAATCGCCACGCGCAACGTCTTCGACAAAGCCGCCGGCTGCAAAATCACATCCGAATCAATAAACAGCAACCACTCCCCCTCCGCCCGCCCCGCAGCCTGGTAAAGCGCATGATTCTTCCCCGTCCACCCAGCGGGAAGTTCCTCAATATGCAAAACCCTCAAGCGATGATCTTTCGCCGCCAACTCATCCATCACCCGCCCGGTCGCATCCCCGCTCCGATCATCCACCGCGATCACTTCAAACCGCGCATAATCCTGCCGCAGCACAGAACCCAGACAATCCCCAATCCGCCCCTCCTCATCCTTAGCCGGCACAATAATCGTAACCCGCGGCAACGGCTCCCCAATCGGCTCCGTCGCCTTCCCCATCAAATTCATCTGCCGCCGACTGGCATCCATCGCCACAGCAAACAAAACCCACAACCCCGGCCCCACCGCCAGATAAAGAAGATAAAAAAGAATCTCAACCCGCATTCAACGATAAAGATAACTGATCCGGCCAAAATTCGCCGGGTCCATTCCACTTTCGCACCAGGAACTTCCTCCATAATTCTCCCCTCGCCCCATGCCTGCGGCGAGCCTGTCGAGTCGTAACCATGGGGAGAGGGCCAGGGTGAGGGGCCATCCTCAACCTTGGCGCGTCTGACCTCGCCAGCGATGGCGAAGGAATTTGAACTTTCAGCTAATATCACTCTGAAATGCCCGCAGAACCAAAACCCGAAACAACATCGCCAAGAAAACCTCTCACCTTTCGCCGTGCATCCGAGAAAGACGCTCCAGATTTGGCGGCACTGCATACGGCCGTTGCCCAATATCTGACCAACGTTCACGGCACCGGGCCCTGGTCCTCTCACACGACCGAGAAAGGGATACTATTTGCAATGCGCCACTCGCGCGTCATCGTCCTGCAGGAAGACAAAAAAATCATCGCCACGCTCCGGCTGGCCAGCAAAAAACCCTGGGCCATCGACACCAGCTACTTCACGAAATGCCGAAAGTCGGTATATCTTTTAGCCATGGCGGTTGAGCCAACAAGGCAGCGTCAGGGGATCGGTAAGAAATGTCTCGACGAAGCCAAACGGATCGCCGCAACCATGAGCGCGGACGCGATTCGTCTCGACGCGTATGACGCCTCTGCTGGCGCGGGCGGCTTTTATAAACGCTACGGGTATGTTGAGATGGGACGAGTGACCTATCGGAACGCCCTCCTCGTTTATTACGAATTACTACTCCCGAGTCGCGATGGAGAGTAATCGCATCCCGAAACGATAATTCAAGAATGGGCACACCAAGGAGCATCAGCAAATGAACAAAACAAATCCCAAGGTCGATGGATTTATGAGAAAACCCAACCAATGGCAGAAAGAATTCCAGAAACTAAGAGAAATCGTTCTCGAATGCCCGCTAACCGAAGAAATAAAATGGCGTCATCCCTGCTACACGTTTCAAGAAAGCAACATAGTTTTAATACACGGATTCAAAGACTACTGCGCATTCCTATTTTTCAAAGGCGCGTTGCTAAAGGATCCCAAAGGTATTCTGATCCAACAAACAAAAAATGTGCAGGCAGCCCGCCAGATTCGGTTCACGAGCGTTCAGCAAATTGTGAAGCTGAAACCCACCCTAAAAGCTTTTATCAACGAAGCCATCGAAGCGGAAAAAGCCGGCCTGAAAGTAAAGCTCAAGAAAAATCCCGAACCCATTCCCGAGGAGTTCCAAAATAAACTCGATGAAATCCCAGCCCTAAAAACCGCCTTCGCCGCCCTGACCCCCGGCCGTCAAAGGGCCTACATCCTCCATTTCTCCGCAGCCAAACAATCCAAAACCCGCACATCAAGAGTCGAAAAATGGACGCAGCACATCCTCAACGGAAAGGGAATAGATGATGAGTAGTGCCACCCCTCCACATTCCCCTCTCCCCATGTAAGCATGGGGAGAGGGACAGGGTGAGGGGCAATTCCCATCCGGATTCCGTTGTCTCTTTTTGTTATCCGCACTCCGCCCCAAACTCAACACCTGATAACCCCGCTCGGATTCACCAGTCCAGTGCTCCTGCATGACCAACCCTCCCCGAAGTCTTCCGAAACGTAAAGATTACCAGCTCTGTCAACAACCACGATGGAAGAACCCCTTGCAGCGATACACCCAGTGTCAACGATACCGCCAGTCCACAACGGCATCCCCCCTTCGACAGGCGCCAGCCGTCCATCCAGCTTGAGCGATCTCCGGTAGACTCGGCCCTCAGCTGCAAAAGGATCCTTCGACGCCGAAATGAAAATGTTCTCTCCGGAAATCGCAACCGCGGAGCAATGCGGCGCATGAAGCCCCTCTTTTTCTATCACCCAGCTCGCCCCCGAGTCCCGACTGATGCAAAGGCCCACAGCGGCGGCCGCAACAACAATCTCAGGGCGTTCCGGATGCGCATGCACCTCATGGACGTCGCACTCAATATCAATAGTAGGCTGCCAACTTCTTCCGCCATCAATAGAACGTGGAATCCCCCCTATGTGAACATTGGCGAACAATATCTTCCCGCTTGAGTTGACCGCGAGTGAGCGTACGCCCAGTGGCGGCCCAATGCGCTGCCCATTCACAATCGCTGAACCAGCCACCCAGTTATTCCGTCCCGGAACGTTGTCGAAGCCCTCAATAACTTCCAGCACACGGCTCCCATCGCCAAGCCGCAGCATCCGCGCATCATCCGTCCCAACATAGACGCAATTTCCAACAGCCACACAGCAAGAAAGTTCGAACTCAGAAGTAGCAACGATCGTCCACTCGCCGCTAGGCGAGCGCCTGCGCAGCGAATGACCCCCAACAATCGCCAGCACCCCGCCGCGTCCATCGGCGGCAAGTCCCCTGACACACAAGTCCGCGATTTCTTCCCTTTGCTCATTCCCGGCGACCGCAAATAGCCCGTCATTCCACGTCGCCAGAAGCAGGGTTGACTCCTTCACGGATTCCTTTCTCTACCGGTCCGCGTGGGGAAGAACCACGCCAAGATGTATGACTCGAATGGAAACGGAAAAATTACCGCGAAATGATGAGTGATGCAAAAGCCGGTAAAATGGCGCCGTCGCCGCGGCAAGGTGTGGTGAGCCCAGTCGAGATGCCCCCGCTTCACTGGACACGGTATCTCCCAAACCAAAGCCCACGGAAGTTCTTCCGTGCGGGAGAATTCGGTTCTAATCTGAAATTCCAACTCTGAAATCCTTCAATCTCCGTGAGACGATATCTGATGTCAACGGATACTATTAGGCGTCGTGATAGGTTGCGGCGTGTCGGTGTACCGGTGGGCATGGTCGGAAGTTCGGATCGAGGGCGTGTTTAGACCCCTCCGCCGCGCATCGATTCGTCAATTATTTCGAACAGCGGTTCCTATATTACATGAGCGGTTATGGACTGGTTTCCACGAAACTATGAACCTATGCTGTCACAGATGTATCGTTGACTGACGATGCGAGAGCAACAAGCCGTGATAAATCTGAATGGCTGCGTGGCCACCGTTATTCGGTTGGAAAGCTAGAAGGCATAGTGCCGAACGCTGTTGACTTGTTCGACAAGGCGATACCAGCGCATGGCGTCGCGGAACGATGGTTTTTCCATCCGGAAAATGGCCGGGCAGCTTGTACAAGGTGGTCGAGGTGTTCTGTAGGGGAATTCGGGATGAAATTGTCCGGGAGGTGCCGACTGGTCGCGTAGTTCCCGAGATTGTGGCCGGTGTGGTTGACGATGCCACTTTCAACGCATTCGCTTTCATGCACGATGGACGATATTTCATTGCGGTAAATTATGGCGCGCTTATTTTGATGCATGCATTGGCACACCGCCTCTTCTCGCAGCCGGAGTTCTTTCCATGGGCGGGCGTACTCAACAGAAAAAGAATTCGTCCCGACAATTCGCTCCGCTGAGCAACAATGCATTGACATATATGCGCATATCTACTGGATAGTGGGAGCATTCGGCCAATCGATCGCAATCGCGGTCGAAGTGCTGAATTGCTTCTGATGGCGGCTACCGAATTCCTCGTTGCTCACGAGGTCGCCCATATCGTGTGCGGCCACTTCGGGTGGTGGTTAAAGAATTTCGGTTCCGCAGATAATAGGCTTTCTGAGGCAATGGTCAGTGCTGAGGAAGCGCCTGTCGCGTCAGGGCGTGAGAAATGGATGCGGATGATTTTGCGATGAACCTGATACTGGCTAAAACGCTGGCTTTCGCCAGGCGTCGGGAGGGCTATCCAACTGATGATCAGAGGATGGTCAGGACTGTGGAGGATGGTCTCCAAGTGGCGCTGCTCTGCGGAATGGTGATGACCGGAAGTTTTTTTTCCCCTTGCCTGGCCGCGGACGAGTGGCCTCGCCTCACCCATCCACCAACTGGAGTGCGCCTTGGGGCAAACGTCTTGGCCGCAGACCGATCGCTGCGCATTGCGGGCCGCAATCAATTGCGCTCCGCGACAACGGATAACCGTGAGTGGATCTCGCGATTTGTGAAATATGGCGCTTAGGAGCATCTGGAAGCGAATTGGGCATGAAAATCGCGATGATGAACTTCGTACGTCCTTTGGGCCAGTTGGTCAAAAGTATTTAGCACAGCTTCTTTTAGAATGGGGCCGAATTGGGCCGGAGGTTAGAGTCCACTCCTGCATTATCTAGGTAAATAATTGTCCGATGGGAATCAGGTTCCCTAATTAATCTGAGAATCCAATCCCCACTTCCACCGAAGCCGTCGAATTCGCCCATCACTTCCAGCAACGAATTCGAGGACTCAGTAGCATTCATTATAATTATCCAATGCCCCCCGCCCCACCCACCCCAATCCCACCCTCCCTACAAACCAACCGCTGCCCCAACTGCTCCTACTCCCTCGCCGGCCTATCCGATTCCGCAACATGCCCCGAATGCGGCCGGCCCCACGATCAATCCGAAATCATCCTCTACGGCTGGGCGCGCGGAAAACGCGAAAACCTCTCCACCGCAAGACCCTCCCGTCTCGCCTGGGTTTTCCTCTGCTCCTCAGCCTATTTCATCTTCCAATTCTTCATCTACGGCCACAATCCATTCGCCCATTTCTGGTTTCCGATCATGCTCGCATTCGCTCTGGCCCTCAATGCCTACCTCCTTCTGAACCGCAGCAAAAACGATCACCCCGGCCAGATACAAATCCGCCTCAGCGAAAACGGATGCGTCCAATACGATTACCTCGCCGGCCCGCCTATTCTTTCCGAAATCCTTCACTCCCACGGCTGGCTCCTCGCCGCCTCTCTCCCCGCCGGCCTGATCGTCGCCTTCATCTACGGCGACGCCCGCCCGATCACTTTCTGGATTTGGTTTCCATTGGCCCTCGCGTTCACCATATTCCTATGGTTTCGTTGCCGCCGTTTTCGCCGCGCGTTGGCTTTAATCCAGGATAACGCAATCGCCGACCGCAACGCCGCTTTCCACTCAGTGACGCCTTGGACTCATGTCTCCGATTTCACGCTGAGCCCCATGAAGGATGAAAGACACCGATTCTGGATCATCAACGGCCGAAAGACTTTCCAAGATCATCCAATCGACGCAGAAATCCAATGCACCGAGGAACAAGCCGATGATCTCCGCCAATGGATCAACCAGCGACTCATTTCGCCGCGTAGGCAAGCAAAACTCGAAGAACCGCAACTCTGAAAAGCCGGCTCCATCAGGCATTTTCTCAGCCCGGCTTCATCATCCGCCCGATTGAACCCTTTTTCCCGCGGTCCTATTGTCACAAACGTAAACAGTCGCCCGATTCGTGTCGGCGGCATGAAGTCTGTTGTGCCTGAATATTTCGAAAGGTCCTCCACCATGAAAGCAATCTATTTCTCACTTAGCGTTATAAGTTTTGGTGCTCTTCTGTCGGCTCTGGGCGGCTGTTCGTCGGAGCAGACTCGTCCCGACCTCCCGTCGAACGCGATGCAAGTCTCCAGCGGCGGCAAAGTCGTCGCCTTCACCGCCCCGCACGACGGCAAAGCCTACCTTGAGGACGACACCGATAATCGCGTCGTCTATTCCACCGAGCTGAGACGAGACCAGGTGATGAAATTCGATCCCGCCGCGGACGCCGTTCAGATTGATGGCACGACAGCCCCCGAAGGAATCGCCAGCCCCAATCACGATCACTCCATTTACTTCGTCCGTGCCGAACAACCCGATCGCGCGGATGCCGCTGCCTCAAATAATGGCAATACCGTCAACAGCAACGGCGGCAACAACGTCCCGGTCGTCCGAGTTCCGGTCGGAATCCAGGTTGACGTGCAGACGCAACCTTCGCCGCAGAATTAAACAGACTCGCCTCGGTGCGCAGGAAGCCGATACTCGAAGAAGTGAGCCCGCTGACCTGAAATCAAAGGGAGTCAATTCGAAGGAGGGCAGGTTCTCTCAATTAATCTGAGAATCCGATACCTGCTACCAGCGAAGCCGTCGAATTGGCCCATCCCTTCCAGCAACGAATTCGAGGACTCAGTAGCATTCATTATAATTTATCTTCAATGCTACCCACCACAATTACCCTCTCTACAAACCACTCGCTGCCTCAACTGCACCGAGCGCAGCGAGGTGTGGTGAGCCCAGTCGAACCGCAAAATCTGAAATTTCAAATCCCAATCTCCCGCGCGGCTTGCTCGTACCGAGCCCAGTCGAGGTGCACGCTTCAGCGGGTAAGGACCTCTCAAACCAAAGCCCACGGAAGTTCTTCCGTGCGGGAGAATTCGATTGAGAAATCTGAAATTTCAAATCCAAACTCCCTATTCTCCGCGAGCGGCATCTAAGTACCTTTTTTTCGACGTGTACTATCGAGGCGTTTTGGGCGCCTTTTCTCCACGCTGCACAACATGGGACCGAAAACATCGAACAGCTTGCGAGGCTGATTCAGACTGCGATACTTGTACCATCCCGGCAGCGACGAAGAGAGACTATGATGGGCCCTCACAACGAACAGTTTGAGCTGACGCGGTGGAGCATCGTTCGCGCCGCCAGGGGAGACGAGCCAGAGGCGCGGGCGGCTTTGGAACTTCTGTGCGCCAGTTATTGGTATCCGGTGTACGCGTTCGTGCGTCGCCAGCGACAAACCCCACACGACGCGCAAGACCTGACCCAGTCATTTTTTGCTACACTGCTTGAAAAACGCTGGCTCGACGGCGTTGCGCGTGAGAGGGGCAGATTCCGATCGTTCCTGCTCGTATCGGTTAAACATTTCCTGGCCAATCAAAGAGATCACGACAGAGCCCAGAAACGCGGCGGTGGACATCGGCCGATCTCGCTCGACACCAGCTCCGCGGAAATCCGTTACGCTGCCGAGCCGGAAGATAACGCCACTCCCGACAAAATCTTTGAGCGCCGCTGGGCGCTGACTCTTCTGGAACGAGTCTTGAGCCAACTTCGTTCGGAGATGGCCGAAGGTGGGAAGCAGGCGCTTTTTGATGAATTGAAACCGATGCTTGCCGGCGAGCAATCGGCCTATGCAGGTATTGCCGAGCGGCTCGGAATGACAGAAGGAGCAGTGAAAGTCGCCGTCCACCGGCTTCGGACGCGATACCGAGAGCTGATTCGAGATGAAATCGCGCAAACCGTCGGCGACAAGAACGACATCGATGAAGAATTACGTGATCTCATGTCGGCTCTGAGCGCGTAATGCAGATTCGCCATGTAACCTTCCGCCGCCGTTGCTTCTGTAAGGCGTGGAGCAACAAATGAAATCATGTAAACAATGCGGCAATGCAATGGCAAGTGACGCCCCGGAGGGACTTTGTGCACGTTGTTTGCTGAGCGTGGCGATGAAGAACCAACCAACTGCCTCAATCCATCTGGTGGAGAGCCGCCCGCCCGAGGTTCCGATCGCAGGCCGTGTTGCAGAGCCAACGATCGACATCAGCAATCTCGCCGAAGTTGCGCGGCGGCTGCCGCAGTTTGAGATTCTGGAGTTGCTCGGCCGCGGCGGGATGGGCGTGGTCTATAAGGCCAGACAGCTTCAACTCGACCGAATCGTGGCCTTGAAAATTCTCCCCCCGGCCGATGCAACCGCGCCCGACTTTGTCGAAAGATTCCGTCGCGAGGCAAGGTCGCTCGCGAAATTGAACCATCCCAACATTGTTCATGTTCACGATTTCGGCGAGACCAACGGGCTTTACTACTTTGTCATGGAGTTCGTCGACGGAGCGAATATGCGCTCCCTGATCGGCTCCGGTCGGATGACCTCGGCCGAAGCATTGGCAATCGTTCCGAAAATCTGTGATGCATTGCAATTCGCCCACGAGGAAGGAGTTGTCCATCGAGATATCAAGCCTGAAAACATCCTCATCGACAAGAAAGGCCGCGTGAAGATCGCCGATTTCGGCCTCGCCAAGCTCCTGGGTCGGACAGAAGCCGATCCGCAACTCACCGTTTCCGGCGCCACCCTGGGCACGCCCCGCTACATGGCCCCCGAGCAGGTAGACAAGCCCGGAAGCGTGGATCACCGGGCCGACATCTATTCACTCGGCGTTGTCTTCTATGAGATGTTGACCGGCGAGCTTCCGATGGGTCGGTTCGCGCCCCCCTCGCACAAGGTGCAGATCGATGTTCGCCTCGATGAGATCGTTCTGCATGCGCTGGAGCGTGATGTGCAGCTTCGCTACCAGCATGCCAGCGAAGTCCGCAACGATGTTGAAAAAGTAACCAGCGGGTCGTCAGCTATAGCCGCGTCTTCAACTGATAATGCACAAGCTACAGTGGGTGAATTGCCCCCAGGTCAGCCGGCGCCGCTTAGACCCCGTTTCCAAATCTGGTACTTCCTTCTCAGTACAGTGATTTTCACCGCGGCATTCTGCGCGGCACTCGCTTTGTGGAACCTGCGATGGCCCGGCGTTCCTCTGGGTGGAGTTGTTATCTTCATCGCCCTCGGTGTGGCTACTGCGTTGGGCCGCAACTTCCGCATTCTCCTGGCGCATTGGAAAACCGATACGCCCATCAAGGCCGTAGTTCGCTTCGGCTTTTGTTTGACGTCCTGCGTGGGTGGGTATTACTTCGTCCTGGGTGGAACATTTGCGCAGTGGGAACGAAACTATTCCATATATCACGATTCTTCCGGTTTTGCGCACGAATATGCGGGCAAGGAATATCAGCTCGTCCGGCTGCTTCCCTCCTACCAACATTCAATCCCGCAAGTCGAATTGACGGACACCTTTGGGGGGCGCTTCATCGATCGCAACTCCTGCTTTCGTGATGGAACGCTCGATCTATCCGCCGACGATGCTGAAATCTGTTTTCGCCTTTTCCTGGGGTTTTGGCTGCTGGCGGGCGCGGTCGTGATCCTGTTCGTTGGGCGAGGCAGAATGTTCAAGCCCAATCGCTCGTGGCGGGTTTGGATCTGGCCGGCAACCCTGATGTTGGCGATCCTGGCGGGCTGGCTGACTTGTGGCATCATGCGAGTGTTTCAGTGGAGATTCAATCAGAGCGCGCTGAGTGGTAGCGAAATCGTCAAGGTTTCGCTGAATGACGTGCGGCAACCTTTGCAAGCTCTCCTCACCAGCCGTGGTTACGCTCCTGCGAACATGCGTATCTTTTCGATGAACCGCATTCCCGACGGTGCACAAATCGGCGCCACTGGTGCGGAGGATTTCGTAAAGCCATCGCCATTCGATCGCTGGCGCTGGACACGCGGAGTGCTCGTCCCAACCCACCCGGCAGTGCAGTTGATGTACGTAACCACCGCGTGGCGGCCTCCTGGCAACTCCAGTTCTTCCCCCGCCGCCGTCGGTGCGCCTCAAGTTGAAACGTATGTAATGTGGACGATATACGGGGCTAATTTAGTAGATGGCTCTGCATACAGTTTCAACGACCAACTTCACGCCGCCGCCGAAGCAGCGAAAACAACCGCACCCACAACGGAGCCGTGATGTCCCCTGCCACGTCGTCATACCGTGTGGATCACCTTGCACGAGGTCGGAGCGTCGGAATGCATTCCGGCTCAAGCATCCAAAAAAGCAAAAAATATAATCTGAAGATTTTCAAAAAACCCAACCAAAACCTTCACCCATTGGACCATTTAATAGAGGGACCAATGTATTTTCATCACCCCAGCGACCAGAAAGAATCAACTGTTCTACTGCTCAACTTTCTCGCGAAGCGTCGCCCCCCCCCACGAAAATATGAGCACTTATGGGAACAAATGGGAACCCAGCGCGTCCAAAACCTTCACCTCGAATCCATTCGAGAAGGCCGAACGCTAATCGCTTAAAACGGGAGATTCCGAGAGATAGCGGGATATCGATTGCTCTAAAGAGCAAAACACGCACAAAACACGTCCAAAACCTTCACTATCTCACAAATGGCTTGCCCGAAGGGCCCTGAGCTTGTCGAAGGGTCGTCGTCCGGAGCACAAAACACGCACAAAACTTTCACTATCTCAAAAATAACCTGTCTTCTTGTCGTCGTGGGAAATTCGCGTAAAAACGCAGGTTTTTCAACCGTTAAAAACTCGTTCCAAAAACCCAAAACTCTTCTCAGCAGCAGACTGCGGATCATCCGTCTGCGTATAAAGCTCAACGGTTAGATATCGTTCATATCCAACCCGTCGCAGCGCATCCCTCACCCCCAGCCAGTCGATGCTCCCTTCCCCCGGAATCATGTGATAATGCTTCCGCCCCGGAATATCCTCAACGTGCAAATTCCAGATCCGATCCCCAAGTAACTCGATCGCCGCGGGAATCGATTCCCCGATCACCTGGCTATGGCCAATATCCAGATTTGCCCCCAGCCGCGGATGCCCCACCCGATCGATCCACTCCCGCAGTTCCGCCACATACTCAATAAACAACCCTGGCTCGCACTCAATCCCCACATTCATCTCAAACCGATCCGCCAACTCCAGCACCAGTGCAAGCGATTCCTCCAACTGCTTAGCCGCCCGAAGTGGCGACATATTCCCTAGCATCCGCCCGCTCGTAATACTGATGTTCCGCGCCCCCACCCCTCGCGCAAACTCCATCGCCTTCCCAATCAACTCAATCCGATCCCGGCGATGCCGCTCATTCGGCGAAATCAGCGAAGGCTCAAAATAAGCCTCCGGCGGCCCATCCTTCCAGTACCCAAAACTACAATTAACATTGACATTGCTCACCGAAAGCCCAACCCGCCCCAGCACATCCACCACCGAACCAATCTGCGAGTCGGTGATTGAAGCCGGATAAGCATGTGGCACATCCGCCAGAATCTCCACACCCAAAAATCCCGCCCGTCGAATCCCGCGCAAAGCCTCCGCCAGCGAGAACCGCGTATAAGCATTGGTGGAAAAAGCCAACTTCACGGAAAAAAATACTCCTGCGACAAGACAAAAAACGCAAGCAACCAACCACAGACAATAAGGTCAAAACTTGACACCCCAGGCAAGCGCTCTAAGATGAATAAAGATCGCGGGGTAGAGCAGCCTGGTAGCTCGTCGGGCTCATAACCCGGAGGTCGGAGGTTCGAATCCTCCCCCCGCTACTTCCCTTACTCAGGCAGAGCCAACAACTTATGTGGCTCTGCCTGATTTTATTTTAGGGGCGATTTCAATCGCTTCCCCTAAACTTCCCCTGTGGATGTGCACTTCATGCAGAGCCGGTACTCGTTGCGGCTTTGTTTCGAGCGCTTCGGCGCTCGAGGAGGTATGCGTCCATGGCCAGTCTTCTCAAACGCGGGAGCAAGTTCTACATTCGCGTGTATGTCAATGGAAAAGCGAAGGATATCGCGACCAAAACGACCAACATCAAGATCGCGGAAAAGCTGTTGCAGAAGGTGGAATACGAGAATGCCACCGGCCAGCTTGCCACGGCCACCAGAACGCCGCTGGCGAAACTGCTTGAGGACTTCGTTGCCCATCTCCGCGCAAACCATCGGCAAAAGTCGGTCAAGAATGATCTCTCCCGGCTGCGGATGATCTTTGGTCCGCTGACGCCAGCCTTGGAACTTGCCGCCAAAAAGGACAATTTGACAGGGGAAGTTCAGGGGAAGCCGCAAGAGCCGGAAGCCACGGAACCGCCCCGTGTGGTGGCCGAATATGCCGAACAAATCAATCCACCGCTGATCAACCGTTACCTGGATCACCGCGCGGCGGTGGTCGGCCCAAAAACCCTGAACGCCGACCGTGAAATTCTCTACCGGCTGTTCCGGTACGCCATCGAGCATCACGGCCTGGTCTATCCCGATCCACGCCTCAAGAATCCGGTGGACGGCGTTCGTCCCCGGAAGCTCCTGGCCCACGACATCCGATTTCTCAACCCTGAGCAGATCAAAGCCCAGTTGGAAGCGGTGAAGGATGAATCGGCACTGCATGCAGCCGTTGCGATTTTGATCTACGCGGGCCTTCGCCGTGAAGAAGCGTTGTGGCTCACGCGCGAGGATCTGGACCGCAAAGCGGGCTTGATTCGCATCCGGGCCAAAACGATCGACGGCCAATTTTGGCAACCAAAGACTGGGCGAAATCGCGCCGTACCGATCAGCACCGCGCTCGCTGCGGTCTTGGACAAATACAAACCATCGGCAGCCGGGCCTTGGTTGCTGCCAAGTCCCGAAGGCGTACGATGGGACCCGGATAATTTCAGCCACAAGCTTGCCGACGAAAATGCGAAGGCAAAGCTGCCCTGGACGTGCTTGGATTTTCGGCACACGTTTGGTTCGATGCTGGCCCAGCGCGGCATCAGCCTGTACAAAATCAGCGCGATGATGGGTAACTCGCCGGAGATTTGCCGCCGGCATTATGCGGCGCTCATCCCGGACCAGTTTGTCGGCGACGTGAATTTCGCGGCCTGAGCGCAGTGCGTCAAAGCTGAACGCGCGACCGCGAGGACGGACAGGTTTGTGATGGCGAAGGAACATCCCGATTTCCCGCGACTGCTGGAGGCGATGAAAGTCGCCGCTGGTCGCGCTCGGCCATGGGCGGGCAATATCTTTCGCTCCGCGCCGCCGAAATGGGCCACCGGCAAGGAAATGCTCACCGGCGTTGGGAGCATGAAGTCCGGCGCTCGGTTTAACGCGCCCGGTAGCTTCCCCGCCATTTACGGCAGCACGACGCCAGAACTGGCCATGATTGAATCGTTGGCCTATCAGCGCCGCGCCAATCTTCCGTTGGAGCGGGCAATGCCATTGGTGTTCAAAGCCATCTCGGTCGATGTCCAGCGGTGTGTGGACCTAACCGAAGCCGTGGTACTCGCTGATATCGGTCTGACACTCGATCAGATTCGGACCGAAACTTGGTGGCTGGCTCGGGCTCGCGGTGAGGAATCTTTGACTCAAGCGATTGGCCGGGCCGCTCACGACTGCGGCATCCAATCGCTTCTGGCCGCATCAGCGCACGCCGTGGATCAGGGCATCAACGTCATTGTATTACCGGACCACCTCAAGCCGCCCAGCCGCGTAGCAGTGCTTCGACGCCCCACGAAATAATGGCCTCAATCGTCGATATGAATCCGTACACGCATATTTGCGTGTTATCGTGCTTGACTTTTTGCACGATATAGGCAAGGATGTCTTAAGAGGTAACGATCATGGCCACGGCGATAAAGCACTCTCGCGTTCATTCGAAGGTACGCAAGCCGGTTTCCGGTCAGTCCGCCGGCGTCGAGGTGCGCGATTTGCGACGACGCCACGCGCTATCCCAGGGCCTTCTGGCTCGACTGCTTGACGTATCGCTGCGCACGGTTTCCGGTTTGGAATCCGGATCGGTCGTCCCGGCACAACTTCGGCGAAACCTAATGCAGGTGAATCGCCTCTGTGGTGCGTTGGCCGAAGCAATGGAATCCAGCTACGTCGGCCGCTGGTTGGATGAGCCGAACGAAATGCTTGCCGGCCTTAAGCCGGTTGAAGCGGTCGAGCGAGGTCAGATCGACTTGGTATGGCAGGTGGTCGAGGGATTGCGTTCAGGGTCGCAACTATAGCGCCTGCGCCTGTCGCTCGTGTGGATAACTTTCCATCTAACGCGAAGACCCCGCTCGAACGCGGGGTCTTCGTTTCCCTTACTCAGACAGAACAAGAAATCATCTATGGTTCACGGCACCTCCTTTCGTAATCCTCTATGTCCTTGAGCAGGTATCGCACGATGCCGTGCTTCCCATGCCCGAGACAGAATGCTTTCACACCCGCGGCCTCCAGATTTCGCCGCACGGTACTTCGATCACAGGCCCAGCGATCGGCAACCGCCTTGAGGGAAACGTATCCTCCGCTGACAGCCCCGCTCTTGGATTGAGGCGCTTTGGCCGACTCGGGCCATGCCAATTGATTACTCATGGATATTTCGACCTTCTTGGGTAACGAAGGCTGACGGCATTGATCGTCTTCGACCGCTACGCGGCCTTCGCCGCTCTCTTCACCACCGGAGTTAGCATATTGTTCGGTATTGTCGAAGTCAACGGTTTATTTGACTTTATTCGGTTCGACGGTATTGTTCGCTGTGTGGACCTTGTATCCGCCGCTGACGACACAGCATTTGGCATATTTAACCCCTTGCATACCGATGCATTTACCCATAGAATGAAACTTATGGCCACTTCCCGCCAAACCCGCGGCGCTTCCAAACCGGAACCATCCCCCAAAACGGTTCAAAGGACTTATCGGTTTGACAACAAGACTTTTGCTGCGTTTGAAGATGACTGCGCTCAGCATTTGTCTAATCCGAAGCGGGTCATAGAAGCTCTGATCCTCCACTGGTTGGATGCGAGTGCCGAAGAGCGTGCCGCAATGGCTCAAATACATCGCCAGCGGATCGGGGCTGGTTCTCAGGACGAAGAATGAGCCGCTCCGCATGAGAGTCTCGATTCGCAACGGTGTGGCTTTTCGCCCTTGATCATGCCGCGTCCAAAGGCCTGAATGCGGTTGATTTCTAACCGTTGGGGCGAATCCGCTCCGGCACACCCGTCCACGGCATTGAATCCTCAACTCTTTGCCTATCCCACTCTGCGAAATTAGCGTCTCTCCAACCACCGCATCTTTTGAGCGGACGTTTCGTTGCGCCCAGCGATCGCGCCACTCCACTGCGTCCCGCCGATTCGGACGCTCGGACAATTTCAATCGAACCAAACAAAATACGAACTTTCTTCTTGACTCCAATGTTCGGCATGTGTACGGTATTGTCCATACCGATTAAGTCATCGCATTAGTCAATGCGGATCGGTAGTGCTTAATCAATAGGAGTCATTCCATGAAAAGCCGAATTCTGCGTCGATCCTCGCTGCTGGTGCCGACGCTCGTCGGGGCAGCAATGTCCATCGCAATTCCAAACACCGCTCGCGCCGCAGCCGCCAACGGTGGCCAGCCGCTTCCCTGGGAAGGTCCATTGAATCAAGTGCTGGCCAGCTTCACCGGTCCGGTGGCTAAGGCGCTGTGCATCCTGGCCATCGTGGTCATCGGATTTGGTTTCGCCTTCAGCGAAGGCGGCGGACTCCGTCGCATCCTCGGTCTGCTGCTGGGCGTGTCGATTGCGGTCACGGCCACCAGCTTCG
The DNA here is from genome assembly GCA_963773725.1 of uncultured Phycisphaerales bacterium. Lineage (GTDB taxonomy): Bacteria > Planctomycetota > Phycisphaerae > Tepidisphaerales > Tepidisphaeraceae > PALSA-1353. Next base: position 5,622 of record CAVZCA010000002.1, on the reverse strand, counting down.
GCGTGACGTTCTTCGGTTTCGATGGCGGCGCTGGCTGGTAACGGTTCGACGAGCTCACCGCCGGTCGAAGCGCTCGGTAGGAGAATGGCCATGTCGCGCCCCGAAGAAATCGAAGGTTACGAAGTGCCGCTCCATGTGGCCCTGACCCAACCGATCCTCATGGGCGGTGCGCCGCGGACATTCGCCATTCTCAACGGCACGGTCGCCCTGGTGGTCGGAATGGGTTTGCATCTGTGGTGGCTTGGATTTCCTGCGGGCGCGGGTCTGCACATGGCGGCGGTGCTGATGAGCAAACGCGACCCGCACTGGTTTGACATTTTCCGGCGTCATGTCCGCCAGCCGACGCATTTGGATTCGTGACCCCCTGACCTCCGTTGGGAGATACGTTCATGTGGAACCTTGGTGAATACCGCAAACATCCGCAGCGCCTCGCTGACCATCTGCCTTGGGCAACGCTCATCGCGCCAGGCGTGATGCTCAATAAAGATGGCAGCTTGCAGAAAACCATCGCGTTTCGCGGGCCCGATCTGGACAGTTCCACGCCTTATGAACTCGTTGCCGCACGCGCCCGGATGAACAACGTACTCCGTCGCCTCGGTTCTCACTGGTGCGTCCATGTCGAGGCGTCAAGGCGATTGGCGCATGTCTATCCGGCCAGCGACTTCCCCAATCCGGTCGCGGCAATGATCGATCAGGAACGCCGCGACTCGTTCACGGCGGATGCCCTCCACTTTGAAAGCCAGTGCTTCATCACCTTCACCTATCTGCCGCCGGCAGAAGGTATGACGCGGCTGGGCGACTTCTTCATCGACAGGCCCAACAACAAAGTGGAGGGGAGAGTTTCCTATCGCGCCCATTTCGATCATTTCCTGGGCCAAGTGGATCAGATCGTGAACCTGATGGCCTCCTTCATGCCCGAAGTCCATCCGCTGGATGATGGCGAGACGCTGACCTACCTGCACTCGTGCATTTCGGATCGGCGGTTGACGGTCGCCGTGCCGGACGTTCCGTTCTATCTGGACGAAATGATTACCGACCGGCCTCTGGCCGGCGGACTGTCGCCGCGTCTCGGTCGGCTTTTTCTCAAAACCGTCTCGGTTCGCGCCTACGTCAACCGCACGCTTCCCTGCCTGCTGGACCGACTGAACGAACTGCCGATCGAGTACCGCTGGATCGGCCGTTATCTGCCGATGGACAAGACCGATGCCACGCGCAACTGAACAAGCTGCGCCGACAGTGGTTCGCCAAGCGCAAGGGGATGGTGACCCTGCTCAAAGAAGCCATCACCAAACAGGAATCCAAGCTGGAGGATTCCGACAGCTTGAACAAATCCGAAGACGTGGATGCCGCCCTTCAGGAACTCGGCGGCGATCACTGCTCGTTCGGGGACTTCACGTTGACGATCACGGTGTGGGATGAGGATGAACAAACGGCGACGGAAAAGGCGCGTGCGGTTCAACAGGTGGTGGATGGCGTGGGCCTCGTTACTGAAATCGAAGATTTCAACGCGGTTCAGGCATGGATGGGCAGTCTGCCGGGTCATGCCTACGCGGACGTGCGCCGGCCGCTGGTTTCATCTTTGAACGTCTGCGATCTGGTTCCTCTCAGTGCCGTTTGGTCCGGGCCGGCGCGATGTGCGCACCTGGACGGTCCACCGCTGCTCGTCATGCGCACGAAGGGCTCAACTCCATTCCGAATGTCTCTTCATCAAGGCGATGTCGGACACACGATCATTGCCGGTCCCACCGGCGCGGGTAAATCGACGCTTTTGAACCTTATCGCCTGCCAATGGCTGCGTTATCCCGGCGCCCGTGTTTACATCTTCGACAAAGGCGCAAGTTGCCGGGCCATGACGTTGGCGATGGGCGGCGACTTCTACGACCTGGGCGGTGAAGGCGAAGAGATTTGCTTCCAACCCTTCGCCGGGATCGAGGATGAATCGGAATTGGCCTGGGCGCAGGATTGGATCGCGGACCTTCTGCACCGCGAAAAAGCGGAAATCACCCCGGCGACCAAACAGGAGCTTTGGGCCGCGCTCTCCAACCTGGCTTCGATGCCGCGGGTGCAGCGCACGCTCAGCACGCTCCTCGGCCTGGTTCAAGATGCCGATGTCCGGCAGGCGATGCGGAGTTACACACTCGACGGACCGCACGGAAGACTGCTGGATGCGAACCATGACACCTTGGGCGATGGTGACGTGGAGCGGGGAGCGCGGTGGCAGGCGTTTGAGATGGAACACCTGATGCACTCGCGCAGGCGCTGTTGCCGGTGCTGACCTATCTGTTCCGCCGATTGGAGAAGCGATTCGACGGCTCGCCGACGCTGATGATTCTCGATGAGGCGTGGCTGTACCTGACCGAATCGCTCTTTGCCGCCAAGATCCGCGAATGGCTCAAGGTGCTTCGCAAGAAGAACGTGGCGGTCATCTTCGCCACGCAAAGCCTGTCGGATATCGCCGACAGTGCGATTGCGCCAGCGATCATCGAGAACTGCCCGACTCGGATTTTCCTGCCCAACGGCAATGCGCTCGAGGAGCGGACGCGGAAGGTCTACGAATCGTTTGGGCTGAATGAGCGGCAACTGCAAATCCTACAGCAGTCGATTCCCAAGCGCGATTACTACTACCAGAGTCGGGAAGGCAACCGGCTTTTTGAACTCGGCCTGGGCGAATTGGCGCTGGCGTTCTGCGCCGCCGGTTCACCACAAGATCAAGCGCGAATCAGCCATGTGCTGAATGAGACTGGCCGGACGCATTTTGCGCGTGCGTACCTGAACGAACGGGGCCTGGGGCATTGGGCCGATCGTCTGGAAACCCTCAACACCGAAAGGACCGATCATGAGCAACTTAACTTTGGATTCGATGGCAAGCCCGACGAAGTCGCCGCGGCTGCGACGTAAGGGTTTGGCGGTTCTGCTTCTCGCAACGGGTGCGGCGGTCGTGTTTCTCCCGGCGCGCCGGGCCAATGCCTTCTTGTTCGACATTGTGCTGGACCCGATTGCGCTGGTGGAAAATGTCCTGAAGGTGGTGGACCTTGGCGAGCAAATTGATGCGGTGGTCCAGCAAGTCGAGAACCAGGTTAAGGAACTGGAGCATCTTAACCTGAGCAGTGTCCCGAACATCGCCGGAATCGTTTCCGGTGTCGAAGGGCAATTGGAGTCCAGTCTTTACGACACCCCAAATCCCGCCAGCCAACTCAACACGCGCTATCCAGCGGATATGAGCAACGCGACGTGGGGGCAGTACCAGTCGGATGAATCCAACTGGACGGATGATCAGCGTCAATCGCTGGCGGAGAACCGGCAATTGCAAAATCAGGTTTATCAGGACATGGATACGACGACCCAACAGGTGCAAAACATCGTCGATGCGTCCAACTCCGCTTCCGGGGAAACGTCGGCGATTCAGGCCCACAACGATCTGCTGGCGGTGGCATCGGGCGAACTGGCCAAATTGCAATCCCTGAAACTGCCCGCTCCCGGCTCAGGACAGAAAAGCTGGCCCAACAGCAATCCGAGCCGTCGCATGCGGAAGCCGAACGGCAACGGGTGCGCAGCGGTTGGGACAACCCGGCGCCGCCGACAGAGACGGTCGTCGATCCGTTTCAAAATTGATCGCTGAGAACATGCTCGAAATGGTTTCAACACAGGAGATTTGCCATGACACGCTTGAAGAAACGAATTTTGATCGCGGGTGCCGCTGTGATCCTGGTTTTGCCTGCGGCGACGTTCGCCGACATTGTTTTTGATCCGACGAACTTCGCCGAAGCGGTGCTCCAGGTGGCGGACGACGTGCAAATGGTTGACCAGCTCTATCAGGAGGTCACCAACGAAGTGGCCATGCTGAAAAGCTGGAACTTCACTCAATTGCCCGGAATCCTGCAAAGCATGAACGTCTGGCAGCAGGTGTTCGGTCAAGCCGGAAGCACCTACACGTCCACCGATCCCGGTGGCACGCTGAACAGCCAATATCCATCCGATCCGAACAATTACGCCAACATGACGGATGCCAGCTACCAGTCGATGCAAACTGGCTGGGATCAGGAAGAGCGCAGCGTCCTGATTGAAAATCGCACCGTCCAGAACCAGACGTACCTGAACCTGCAACCGACCGCGCAGCGCATTCAATCCTACGTCGAACATTCCATTTCCGCGTCCGGCGCCACCTCCGCCATGCAGGCGGGCAATGAAGAAGTTGCGACGCTGGTGGCGCAGCTTCAAGCGTTGCAGGCGCAGGAAATCACCGATGCCCGCGCCGAAGTGGAGCGCGATGCTCAGGCTCAGGCCGAACAAGCGTATGCGTTGCAGCAGCAACAGGCGGTTCGCGGCGATTGGGCCAATCCGGCGCAGCCGACCAGTTCCGTTGTGGACGCATTCCCCGCGGCAAACCAATAAGGGCCGACCCGAAGGAAGTGAGTGCCAAGATGATGAATATTTTAGCACTGGATTACGGCCCCGATCTGATCAATGACGTGGCCAACCAGTACATCAACGCGATCAACAGCGGCTTTGGCCTCATCAAGGGCGATGTCACCTGGCTTCTGAACGTGCTGATCATTCTGAGCATCATGTGGTCGGCGGCGCCGTGGCGCTGAGCGATGACCACATCATCGTGCAGTTCGCCCGCAAGATCGTCTACATCGGCCTGTTCGCCTGGATCATCCAGAACTGGCAGAAGTTGACCGACACGCTGGCGCGCTGATTTATGGATCTGGGCCTCAAGGCCGGCGGCTTCGACGGCGCTACCTATTACACGCAGCAACCGGGAAACATCGCCTACCTGGGCTACACAACGGCGCAGCCCCTCATGGATCAAATCAGCCGGTTGACCGGGCCGGTCGCGTTCTTCAAAAACTTTGTCGAGATTGCGTTCCTCTTCCTCGCCATCTGCGCCATCGTCGCGGCGTTTTGCATCATCACCATTCAAGTTGTCGTCGCACTGCTGACATTCAAGTTCGGCAGCTTGGCGGCATTCGTGCTGGTGCCATTCGCCGTCCTGTCCAAAACCGCCTTCATCGCGGATCGCCCGCTTGGATGGGTCGTCGGTTCCGGCGTCCGGCTGATGGTGCTGACACTTGTACTTGGGGTGGGAAATAACATTTTCCAAGAGCTGAAGGTGCCGCCTGGCCAGACGGTGACGACCTATCAGGCATTCTGCATTGCGCTGGCGGCGCTGTTGCTGATGGTCTTGTCGCTGGTCGCGTCCCGGCTCGCATCTGACCTGATTATCGGCGGTCCGAGCCTGGGCGTCGGCACGGCGATCAATACGATCGCAATGGCGCTGAACACAACGGCGGCGACCGCCGACAAAACGCGCTCGGCTGTTAAGGCCGTGAAGATGGCGGCGACCGTGCCGGCGAAGGGTGTGATGCTTGCTGCCTCGGCGGGAACGGCTGTCCTTCGGAAAATCACCGGCAGCGGCAACAGCGCCGGCAATAAGCCTGGGACCACAGTCGCGTCGGCTGTCTCTGGAACAACTGCGACTCAAGCGGGCGGTAGCCCAACGGCTTCCAACACGGCCAGCCGCGTGCCGGGGTCGAACACACCGGGCAAAAGCGGACCAACCAACACTGGAGGGACACCAACATGAGTTTTCCAGATATGACAACCAGTTATGGCAAGAAC
>CAVZCA010000001.1:0-81196 GCA_963773725.1 uncultured Phycisphaerales bacterium | reverse complement strand
TTCAGCGACGGAGCATCGGGCACCTGGAACACGTGGAATCCACGACGCCGGGAACGCGCTTAATATCGCTGGCCAGCTTTGTGGCCATCGCATACGCCTTGTCGTTATCCGGCCCGGTGACGCGGATGTCGATCGGCGCCGGCTGGCCGAAATTCAAAACCTGATTGACGATGTCCGCCGGCTGAAAGAAGAACTGCATCTCCGGAAATCGCTTCGGCAATTCCCGGCGAAGATCGGCCATGTGCGCGGCGGTGGGCGTGTGCTCCTTGTTCAGCGAGATCAGAATTTCGCCATCCATCGGCCCGACCGTGGCGGAATCGCTCAGGGCGATATTGATGCCGCTGTAGGGAAGGCCGATGTTGTCGAGAATGACGTCGATCTGCTTGTTGCCGACGATCTGGCGGATCGCCGTTTCCACCTTGGCGAAATCAGCCTGCGTGGTTTCAATCCGCGTGCCCGGCGGGCAGCGCACGTGCAGCCGCATCTGCCCCGCATCCACCTGCGGGAAAGAAATCCTCCCCCAGCATGCGGAAAGAGCAGGCACGACACGCCCATGAGCAATAAGGAAAAACGCGACCGTTGGCAGCGGCCGGGACACGCACCATGCGACCGTGGCGCGATAAGCATCGCGAAACTGTTGAAACCCCTTGTCGAACCCGCGGTGAATCAGCCGGAATGGATTCGTGCGTCGGGCGATGCGTGATGCGTTGGATCGTGATCCTGATGCGATCTGCATGTGCGACCGCATCAGATATTTGAACAGCACCGGCACCAGCGTGAACGACAGCACCAGGCTCGCCAGCAGCGAAATGCAGACCGACATCGACAGCGGCGAGAAGAGATATTTGGCGGTTCCCTGCAGCAGAAAAATCGGCACGAACACGATGCAGATCGCCAGCGTGGAAAGCAGCGTCGGAATCGCCGATCTCCGCCGCGCCGTCGAGAATCGCCGGCTCAAGCTTTTTTTCGAGCACATCCAGATGGCGTTCGATGTTTTCGATCACGACCGTCGAGTTGTCCACCAGAATTCCCACCGCCAGCGCGAATCCGCCCAGCGTCATCGTGTTCAGCGTCTGCCCCATGCAGTACATCACCAGCACCGCGGTGATGATCGACAGCGGAATCGACGCCAGAATGATCAGCGTCAGCCGCCAGTTGCCCAGGAACAGCAGGATCATCAGCGCGGTCAGCCCCGCCGCCATCGCGCCGCCCATCAGCACGCTGTTCAGCGATGCCTTCACGAAAATCGACTGATCGAAAATCGGCTTGATATCCACGCCCGCGGGCATGAAGCTTGCGCAGGTCGGGCAGCACGTCCTTGACGCCATTCACCACCGACAGCGTGGAGCTGCCGCCGGTTTTGCGCACCATCATCAGAGCTTCCGGGCCGGCCATTTTCCGAAACGGAATTGGTCTGAATCTGATACCCATCATGGACGTGCGCAACATCGCGGATGAAGACCATCTTGCCATCCACCTCCTTCACCGGAAAATTGTTGATGGCCTCGATCACGTCCGGGCTGTTGTTCATCGCGACCGTGTAATCCCGACTGCCCAGCTTCACGTCGCCGGATGGCAGGATCACGTTCTGCCTGCATCAGCACATCGCTGATATCCGGCGGCGACAGCCCGCGCGATTGCAGCGCATCCTTGCTGAGATCGACCATGATCACGCGCGGCTTGCCGCCGTAGGGATACGGAACCGACGCGCCCTGCACCACCGCCAGATCGGGGCGAATGATGTTCTGGCCCAGATCGTTGAGCCGCGTATCGGAAAGCGAACTGCTGGAAACGCTCAGCTGAATGATCGGCACATCGGTCGCCCCATACCGCAAGATCAGCGGCGGCGTGATATTGCGCGGCATGTATTTCAGCACCACCAGCGCGCTGCTGCCGAGCTGCGCCACCGCGCGCGTGACATCCGCGCCTTCGTGCAGATAAACCTTGATGACGCCGACGCCTTCGTAGCTGTTGGATTCGATCCGCTCGATGTTGTCCACCAGGGACGCCAGTTGCCGTTCGTGCAGCACGAGGATGCGGTTCTGAATATCCTGCGGGCTCATGCCGTTGTACGTCCAGACGACGCTGACGACGGGGATATCGATTTCCGGGAAAATATCCACCGGCATGCGCAACGCCGCCCCGACGCCGAGCAGGCAGACCAGAATCATCACCGCGAATACGGTGTAGGGACGTTTCAGCACGAATGCGACGACCGACATCGAAAGACAAACTCCCGGAACAGGGATAAGATCAGGATTTCCCATCGCTGGAAAACCCGCTTGAACCAGTTCTCAAGTCTCTCCATTAATCTATCCTGAATTTCGGATTTAGTTGCAACAAATCTGAACTTAAATTCGCCTAATCATTGTTGATAATTAACTTACGTTATTTCCTATATGATTAGAAGGAATTGATCTAAGTCTCCTGTTGAGAATCAAATGCAATCTTGACATTGTCATCAGCTTCTGGATATCTACTATTCCGATAGGAAAAGAGCGCGTCCGAAAAAGATATATCGCATAGCCCCGTGGGATGCGGCATTTCGGACCTAACATCCGCAAGGAGAATGTAGCGATGCAGAATCAACTGTCTCTCAAAGCTCAGTCCGAGTCGGAAATGACTGTAAATAGTATTATTCGCAATATCCGCGTCGCGGCTTGGAAGAGGTCTTGCGCTTGTTGTCGCGATGGCTCTGGGCTTCTCGCGCATTGTCGTGCCGATGATGCCGACCAGCCAGCCTTCCGCCGTCCAGCAGGACAACGCCGAGTTGCGAAGCGAAGTCGATCAGCTCAAGGCCAAGGTGGATCAGTTGGAAGCCAATCAGCCAGCCACCAGCCAACCGTCACAGCAGCACCGGCGATTTCCCGAACACCAATCAGTCCTCGTTCAACGCCTTTCGTTTCACCAGCGGATATGACCCGGCCGTCGGTTTCGTTCTCCGCAGCGATGACGGCCAGTTTTCGCTTCATCCCGGCTTCGTGTTCGATTTCCGCAACATGACCAGCTACCGCGAGAAGCTCGTTCCCAACAGCGGCAGCGAAGTGACCAAAGCCGGGCTATACGACCGAAAATGGATTTGACGTCACGCGGGCTCGCTTGACCTTTGATGGCCGGGCTACTGATTACGTCACCTATTTCATTCAGTTCCAGGATGACCAGGGGACATCGTTCGGGCTGCTCGATGCGTACTGGGCTTACCATTTCGGAAAGGATTCCCCTTTCGCGCTGAAGGTCGGACAATTCAAAGACCCCATCTGGCATGAGCGAAATCTGAGCGAGGCAACCCTGCTCACGGTGGATCGTTCACTGGTGGAAGTCGCTCATCGGCGGCGGGCAAACCGGCCGCGTGCAGGGGATTGATCTGATGTATGACAAGGATCGACTGCGGACCCAGCTCGTGTTTCATGACGGGTTCAACAGCATCAACACGAAATTTTTCGATGCCGGCGGCCTTGGCGCGGGCGTCACCGCCGGATCGGGCGTAACGCCAACCAATTTCGGCGCCAGCGGCCGGGCGGAATTCATGCTCATCGGCGACCGCACCCCCGAGTTCAATCCTTACACCGAATATGACAAGCAATTCACCGCGCTTGGCGACAAGCAGGATATTCTGGTGCTCGGCGGCGGCGCGGATTTTTCGCAGGCGAGTTCCAATGACGTTCTCTTTCACACCGTCGATCTACAATATGACACCACCTGCGGATTCTCCGCGTACGGGGCATACCTGGCACTTACCGCGACATCCACGCCAATCAGGGCGTGACCAAGGGATTTTACTATGACCCCGGCTTTCTCTTTCAACTCGCTTATCTCGTGACCCCCAAAATCGAACCATTTGCGCGATACGACTACACATATCTGCCACTCGGCTCCACAACCGGCCTATTCACGGGCGAGGCACAAGAGATCACCGTTGGAGCGAACTATTACCTTTACCGCCAGAACCTGAAATTCACGCTCGATGCGTCCTGGCTTCCGAATGGCTCTCCGGTCGATTCGGATGCTTTGGGCATCCTCAAAGACAGCGGACACAGTGAATTCACCGTGCGGGCGCAGTTTCAGCTTGCCATCTGACGCTTGATGGGATTCGAGCGTGGAACACAGACGAAGCACGAACCGGTAAGTTGACGTGCTCCGTAAAAAATTCGGACCTCAACTCTTCGGATTCTTATGACTATTCATTGTATGTTTTATCGCTAATCATCAGGCAAGAGGAAATCAAAAGTGGCGCCGGCGGTCTCAAGCGTATGCTCGAGCCGCAGCTGCAAATCGCGGTAAGCACGCAAAACCTGCTGGCCAAGCTCGGTGATTTTCGCTCCCCCTCCGCGGCGGCCCCCTGTCGTTGTCTTGACCAGGGGCTGCGGCCAGCGGCGGTTCATGGATTCCAAGAGCATCCATGCCCGCCGATAGCTGAAATGCAGTCGCCTGGCTGCTTCGGAAAGCGATCCGCAAACAATGATTTGATCGAGAAGATCGGCCCCAGCATCCGTGATCGCGGATTGTCCGTCGATCTCCACCCAAACTCGTCCGCGCAGCAGAAGGGCGCGTCGCCGTTTTGGTCGTTGCTTCATGGCGTTATTTCTCTTCGCCTGCCGACCGATCAGTGGAGATAATCACTTCGGTTGCCTTGATGACGGCCACGGCACGCCCACCCTTCTTCAGCTTCAATCGCTTGGCCGAGGATGTGCTGATGAGCGATACGATCTGATTTCCGCCCCCGATGTCAATGATGATCTCGCTCATGACGCCGCCGCGGCGAACTGAAACCACTTTGCCCGGGAATTGATTGCGTGCGCTGAGAGCCATTTGGCGTATTGTCGCCCTAGTCTTAAAAGACAACAAGTGCGGGAGCAGGGCCGAAATGCGCCCAGGCGAGGAGAGGCCACGTCCCTCGACACCGCGAAGGCTCCGCATATACTGTTTCACCTCGAGCCCAGGTGGCGAAATTGGCAGACGCACTACTTTGAGGTGGTAGCGGGGCAACCCGTGCAGGTTCAAATCCTGTCCTGGGCATACGGCCGGCTCTTTATTGGAGACGGCCTTTTTGTTTTCCGTGAAGACACAAACGCATTGCGCCGCCGAGGCTTACGACTAAGCCTTTCTCCCCAGTTCCGAATACAGCCTGACGCCGCGAAGTTGCAGGTATTGAAAACGAAGTTGCAGGTATTTCGGGTAGTGGGTCAGTTTGAAAATAAAAAAAATAAATGTTTGATTTCATGGCAACCGGCCCTCTAGCATTTCAGATCATGGGTAAGCAGTCGCATCAATTGGCCTACGACAAAATGAAAGCGGAATTGGAGGAAAGGGGACTTTCCCCACGAGACGTTGACTGCGCAATAGACATGGTAATGCAAACCTGCAAGCGGTTTGTAAAGTATTCAGCGGAAGGCGAAATGCCGCCCGATGCGGGCGCAAAATCTATCTTGAAGTTCGGAACGAACTGATTTCCAGAGGACTTCATAGGCTAGTCGATAATGTTGTTGCTACGACTGAGAATTATGTGAATGCGATGCAATGTGGCGGCTGCATTTAATCCAGCAACTTCACCAATTCCTCAATCTCCCAAACATGATCGGTCAGCCCGGCTTGCATGGCTGGTGTGACCCGAAGCGTCTGGTGAACCCGGCAGTAGTTGTAGTGCATGAAGTGAAGCGCGACCATCGCCGCGCGATTATCGAGGCCATACAGCGGCAGTGGATGAATGCGTTCGATTATTCGGAGGATATACCTTCGGGCTGCGCGACTACATCGATAAGACATACCTCTGCGTTGATTTCACGCTTGAGGTTAAGAATTCACTGAAACTTTCCGCACTGCTTCAAATGCTACCTGCTTCTACGCTGATTGGCCGATCCGCGATTGCACGAACCAACGGCTGGCAGAAGAGGCGCATCGTTTCCCTGGACGAAGAATGGACTACGATCCGACTCTTTGATTTCGATAAGGTCGAGCGTGTCGCCACGGTCAACGTGATTCCCGATCTACCAATTCGCATCATCGAAAGAATACTGAAGGAGCGGGGGCTGACGTTCGATCTCAGCCGAGAAATTAAACAGCGTAGTCTTTCTGCATCGGCAGCCGCCTCGCGAGTTCGCGCCGAGCGTACCCAGGCGTTGGTTGAGGACGTTGCTCGCACGGTGTTCCCAATAAAGTTTGGGGGCATGGACGTGGTTTTGACGACGACGCCACTCAGCCTTGCTCGGGATGCACGTCTCTCGGATAGCTTGCAGGTACGGACGATCCCTGAGCCGAATGTTGAATTTGGGCATCACAAAGAGACCACCGATATCCGTGATGGAATTACTCGATACGGTGCTTACGAGGTGGATCAGCGGGAGATCGAGCTTGTTCCAGTCGTGGACGTTCGCTTTCGCGCGCAGATGGCAGCATTGATCGAACGCCTGAGAGTCGGGAAGTATAAATACCGAGGGTCCGAACGGACGTTCGGAACGCGATTTAAGTATTCGACTATTCTGACGGTGCCGTCCCCCCAATCTATCCCCGATGAATGCCGCCGCCTGCTTGATGAGCGACAGGAGTGGGTAGGGGATAAGACACTGAACCGTATCCTATTGGTGCATGCGCCCGAAGAGGGTTTTGCGTCCGACGACGCAGCATCTCCATACTTCCGCGCAAAGCGGCTACTGCTGGAGAACGGCGTTCCGTGCCAGATGGTGGATTCCCCCACGCTGGAAAACCCTGATTGGAAAGACCTGAATCTCGCACTTAACCTCGTCGCAAAATGCGGCGTCACGCCATGGGTATTGCCCGAGGGCATACCTGATGCGGACTTTTTCGTCGGCTTGTCTTATACCCAGAGCAGGGAAGGACCGTCTTCTCGTCTCATGGGGTATGCGAATGTGTTTAATGAGTTTGGCCGTTGGCTCTTCTATTCGGGCAACACGCAGGCATTTCCTTTCGAGGAGCGTCCGCAACGATTGGGTCTCCTTGTGCGCGATACTTTGAAACGGCTGAAGCTGTCGCCCACTCCAATATCTACTTTCACTACTCAGCGCGGTTCTCTCGCGAAGACCGCGAGGCAATCCTCACAGCCGCGAGGGACGTTGCTCCGAGTGGCATTTACACATTCGTCTGGATCAATACACATCATCCAGTACGTCTTTATGACAGTCGCCCCGAAACAGACGGGAGTCTCGGTCGCGGCAGCTACGTGGTCGGTTCAGCCAATCAAGTTTATCTAAGCACGACTGGCTACAACCCGTATCGAAAAGCGATGGGAACGCCGATCATGCTCGAACTAAACGCTTATCGCAGCTATCCAACTGGAGTACCCGATGCTCCGATGGACCTTCGGGTGCTCGCGGTGCAAATTCTTGCGTTAACGAAGCTCAATTGGTCTTCGACCGATTCCTTGTGCGGCGAACCCATCACAACCAAATACGCAGGTGACATCGCCTACTTGACTGCGGCATTTCTGCGACAGGACGACAAGTTCAAGCTGCATTCAGTGCTGGAGCCGACACCGTGGTTCATCTGAGCAGGGCCAGACATTTCACCATCGACGGATGTTCCGCGCCAAATCGGCCCAGCTTAGTCCGTGCGGCGCATTCTCTCGACCCTCTCGATACCGCGCCAACCGCTCTGGATTGTGATAATTGATGGGCCGCTTAATGAAGCCCTTCAGCCTCTCCTTGGCCGATTCGATTTCGGCCTGCTTGTCTCGTTGCTTGCTCATGGTTTCCTCCAGATTTGGACGTTTCAAGCGGATACGCTCTATTTCTCTTGATCGCAGATCGATTCCTCTCGTATCCTCACCACATGTTTCAGGACGCCTGTAGGTTCTATTGGAGCCACATCTGCAAGGTCGTCGGGTACACGGCCTTGCGCGAAAAGAAAGCAAGCGGAATGGGGTGCTTTCTCACCTTGGATAAGGTTATCACTGCGAAGCATACGGTCGATCAGGTGCTCGCCGACGGTCACCAGCCCGCATTGCTCTTCGTTAATGGCATTTATGCCCTGGACGTCATTTGGGAAAACGACCACGCCGATCTTTCGATCCTAAAGATGGGCGAGCCATCAAATTGCATCCGCAACCCGTGCCGCGTCCAGATCGGTTCCCGTTGGTTGGCGCAGAGTTCTCTCACGGACGGCAAATAGGTTACCTGACCTATTTCTCTCAACAGTTGGAAGATGAGGCAGCAGACCTTCACACGGCGTTTTTCAGCGGGTTCGCCTCGATTCGTTTTCAGAGCAAAGGGCCACTTGGTGGAAAGTGGATGCTATCGACGGGTTTTGCTGAGAAGGGATTCAGTGGTGGGCCTGCGTTTCTTCCTGACGGGTATCTTGTTGGGATTCTCATCCAATCGGTCCAGTTCCGAAGTACGGACGAACATCCTGAAAAAGGCGTATTTACGTTGCCTGTCATCAGCCCACTCGCTCCTTTCGCGGACGAAATACGCCGCTTGTTATGACTACTGCACGGTCGCTTTCCCTTTGGGGCCGTCGCCACTACTGGGAGCTACGGATATGTTTGGAATCCGTCAACCAATCGAATCTTTACGGTATTCCGTCGGGTGGAACACTCAGTGGGCACGGGGCATCAATGATTCGGGGCAGATCGTGGGGGATGGGATCGGTCCTGAAGGGTATGGAGAAGCGCTTGAATTGACACCTATTCCTGAGCCAACAGCGTTTGGAATCGCCCTAATCGGCTTGGGGCAGTTGAGTGTTCGCAGACGAGTTTGACGCCCGTGCTCGGGTTGGCTACGGTCACCTTCAATGCTAACCGACAGCGAACTCTCGTACTGGCGTTAACTCAAGGAAGATTTCAGCAAGGATGCGAAGCAGCAGGGCCACTTCGCAAAAGTACGTGAAAAGCGACAAGTAGTCCGTCCGCAATTGGCTCAGCTTCTGATTTCGTTTCTGGATGGCAAAATCGATCTTGAGGCATTTCGAGCAACGTGGGATGTGAAAACAAGGTCGGAGTGGAAAAGTTTCGGCCTTGCTGGAATGTCTTCGGCGATGGTTCTCAACATCTTGGTAAAGCACCTGCCCGATCAAGCACAAACCACTGACGAGCTAAAGCGTGTCGCTCGCGTACCCAGCAATGAAGACGACGGACGAAGCCGTATGCAGGCGTTTGATGATTTCCTCGAAGGCCAAATCAAAGCAGGACATTCGACCCGCAGATACCTTCAAACGGCACGACTTCCGTTTTTCATTGGTGCGTTTTGGCATATTCAGGACAGTGAGCATTGGCCGATGTTTTATCCATCTGCTGTGAACGTGTTCGAGAGGCGAGGTCTTTACGTTAGGAAGCCCTACTGACCACCGCCGATGATTCATTATTGCTCAGCGTTCACCTTCTGATCGAGAATTGAGGCTGGCGATAGCTTCAGTGGATCGAGTCGGTCTGCCTGCTGATGTGCCCAGCGAATCCATGCAGCCGTCTCGCTATCCGCCGCAGATGGCTGCGGTCGTTTGGCCAACAAGTCTTCAATAGCGGCGAGATACGAACGCAGAACTTGGCTGCGTTGCCAGCTTTCTGCCTCGTTTAGCAATTGATCGACCCTGCTTTGCTCCGTCTTCTGTTGTCGGATTAATTCGTCTCGACGATGTTTCAGATCGGCTTCTCTTTCCTGGCGTATACGCTCTTGTTCTGCGCGGATTCGCCGCGCCTCTTCTTCTTGCCTCTGCCTGATGCGGGTCTGTCCGGCCTCATTAATCCATTTGATAATTACCTTATTAATCTGGCCTTCAATGCTGCGTTCAGATTTCTCACCGTCCTCGCAGAATGGTTTGTCATAACTGGGTGGCGCATGATCCAGCACGAACCGTCCGGTTGGATGGTAGTCGTGACTCGGATACGTCCAGCGATTCGTACCATCCTCCATCCGTCGTACCTGTTTGTATCGTTCACGAAGACGCACGCCGCCAATAACGATTTCAGCGATGCGAATGACTGCCACGTCTGGCTGCCACTGAGCAAGCTTCTCAATTTTGATGGTTCCACCCACCTTCTCGACGGCTTTGAACAGAGCGTCCATGAATAGGAGTGCCCGGCGAACGTTGGATTTCGCGACAGTTATTTCGACGATTGGATCGGTTCGCATGCCGCTCGCTGAAACCAGCCCATGCAGCTCATAGGTCTGACGTTCCAGCGCTTTGCGCGTCCGTCGAATCAATGGATGCAGGTTATGGAGCGTGCTGGCAACCGTTACCGGCGTCAGAGACATCGCTCGATCCAGCATCGCCTGAATATCCTGGTCATACTCCTGGGGCGGTTCCGGAGCAGGCTCTGGTTTCGGTCCGTCCCAGAGTTTGATCTGCTGTATCTTCGGGTCGTTGTTTCGTGGGAGAGGCGTTTGAGCGGGAGCTTTGCCAATTTCCTTCTTTGCCCAGTAACCAACTGGCGGGAGCGGGATGTCATGTCGCTGACAGACCTTGGCTAATCCAACATCCGATAGACCATAGCGGTGTGCCAGAGTCCGCATCGGCGTAGTCCAGACCTCTTCAAAGAGTTGCTTCCGTGAAAGAATTACTGTTTTCATCTCGACCCTCGTAATCGCGTCTCCTCTTTTTTCAGAGAGAAAACGCTATCTTGAAGGCTAGAAATGGCCGAGCGAACTTGCCGTTATGGCCAACGAAATAATCATGCATGGCGGAATTGCAAAAATGGCCAACGCATCGAGCCATGAGCGGTTCACCGCAATTGTAATATGGGCCACGCCGACAGGGTCCTGTCTTTATTTCGAGAGAAATGCTTTCAAAACTGCTTTCGTCAAATCATGCTTATCGGTCGGATAAAGCCCCAAGATTGCTGCTTGCAACTCCACCGATTGCTCTAGAAACCATTCAATCAGCCTGCTTGTTATGGCCAACTGCGTCATGCCTCTCAAATCTGGCAATTCGGTGTATTTATTCCTTGCCAACTGATCGAGTTCAATGCGCATTATTACACGGCGTGGCATACGTCTCCTGCATCTTGCTCACGATTCCACTCGATACGCAAGTATATTCAGGGAATCATTAAGGCCGCAAGTTTCGACGCACACCTAGAGTTCGCATGGGCGAGGGGGTTTTGAGCGTCCCACGTTTATTCTTTTCCGTGGGTCATTCTTCGCAAGACTTTCACTTTCCCACACGATTGTGGCACTTTTATGAATCCGCACAGAGAGGTAAAGCCATCCCGCACACGCGATAAGGATCACGTTGCGGATCGCGTCAATTTGAAGCGATGTTCGAATTCCATTTGAATCGGGAGCGATCATCCGACTCCCCGTGCAGCCGCAAGGCCGGGGGTTTTTCTTTTGCAATTCCAGAATCAGCAGGCCCGTGAAAGCGGAAATGAGTGCTAAAGCTAATAAACCTGCGACACTTGATTTGACTCCAGAGAATAGCCACGCAGCCAAAGCCAATTCTGCGGCGATCAGGCCGTAACGGGCTTGCGGATGATGATAAGACCATTGTGCGAAAATCGTGGCTGGTTCTTGAACTGGCTCGCTATGCAATATTTTCGATGCGGCTGCATAAAGGAAGGTTGCTGCAAGCGCTACTCGTGCTGATATTTCAAGTGTCTTCACCATAGTCATGGCAAATATCTTTCCTCTTCATGGCCTGGTAGTTGGCTGGTTACTCAAAATACGTTGAATGCGATCCGCAGCCATCCCTTCAAGCATCAATTTCCGAACACGATTCTCGGCAAGCTGCTGACGAATATCTTCATCCGTGAAAGGACGGGTGGATGGTCCCACTTCAATTCGATCGTTTGTCCTCGCATCAAAAAGCTGCAAATGAGCCGGCCATGCAATTGAGTAGAGATCGGGTGTGTTTTTTGGATCATTTACTGACGCATCTTTGACTGTGAACGTGAATATCAGGGGATGATGTATTTTGCCCCCGGAGTCCACGATATTTGAAGTCCGCACTATCTTGCCAGGCAAAAAGACGTTGCCATACCGGCGGAAATCGGAGTTCACTATTTCAACTGATGCGCCTTGCGAATTGCTACATCGGTAATAGATCAGCGCGTAAAGAAGCTGTTTGTCGTAACGCAATTCATGGACATGTCCGCCGCCGTCAAGCGAATGGAGAATGACGAATCTCGAGTCCGCTGCCTGAATTTCCTGCATGGAATTGAGGTCATCTTTGGTCACCCATTGGCGTCCGCCCAGAAACCGAAGACCCATAGCCACGTCGATTGTGACCTCTGGTGAGAACTCACTGAGCTGCCGCAGTCCGCCAAAACTCGGTCGCTTACCATTTGCAAGTCGCTGCTGCGTCAATTCCTCGATTCGACCGGTTGAAGTGATCGTTTGGATTTGCCTCGCAATCGCCGGCAGACCCTTCGCGGCCCAATAGCTTAAAGTTTTCGCATCTGTCTCTCGGTCGTAGCATGCACTACCGCTCAAAAACATGAATCTGAGGCTGGATGTCTCCACCCTCTTCAAATCGACTTTCGGTTGTCGAAAATTCGGAGGCTCTTGCGCCGCCCAGGCCGGATTCACGTCATACGATCGCGATTCGTCGCAGTACATCATTAGGTTTTGAAGTTCATCCTGATGAGCTGCGATCGCGGCACGTTCCAAAGTGTCCGCTGAACAATTTGAAATCTTCCCGATCAGGATCGCGCAGGCGACGAAACAACCAGATAAATGAGGTGATATTTTCATCGGGTCTCTCCGTGCCGATTGCAAATCGGTCGCAGACTAATTCCTGAGTTTCTGCCATTTCTTACAGGATGCGATTGCCTCCTGATGGCTCGGCGAAAATCACGCGTTTTAATTTCCGGAGCAGTAATAGTTGTAGTCGTAATTCGAGTCTTCGATCGCCGCAGGATCGCAGTTCGGAGCCGAGTAAGTGTAGTACACCCCGCAAACTCCATAGGAACCCGAAGATGGACAATTTGACATATATGACGGACTGCACTGTGCAAGTTGTGATGCGCTGATGAGATTTGCCTTTGTCCACCCGCGCTGGTACATGGGAACGAGCAACCCCCGCTTGCCTGGCATTCCGTGTTCGAGGGCGGCGCGGCGAAGAGCCGCAGAGCGAATATTGAAGCGACTACAAAAACGCAGACACGCGCGGTGAACGGTTGAATCTGACGCATGATAGAAATCTCCTGAGTAGAGGGTTGGTCTAGAATTTTGCTCTTATCCATCAACTGGATTTTCCTTCTCGAAGGATTACGACGGGAATCGAGACAGATTCGGTCCTTGCGGATCCGGTGCGTAAGCTAATCAGTATTCGTCCGGAAAGGTCCTGAGTCAGCGGTCCCTTAACATGCATGTGTAGAGCACGGGAATCATGGCCGATTCCAGATTCTGGGAGAAAGTCCAATATCAGTGGCAAGTCGGTGTGAATTGATTCCGGAATAATGGGAACACCATTTTTGTTCGTAAGGTTTACGGTTGCGTCGCGAGATTCCACGCTGTCCGTAAGAATCACACTTTGAGGGTTAATCTCGATGGCCTGTGGTGTATGGCCGCGTACATGAATCGTTAAGCCATCCGATAGCTGATCGGGAGCAAAGACGATCGTAGAATTCCAGTTCTCGTCTGGGCTGGGATTTGCGTCAGTTCGATTTGGACATCCTTTGTATCAATCTTGTCAGGGTTGCTGACTGGTGAATCTGGGACAAGCACTCGTTGACTCTGGCCAGCAGAAATAGAGAGTTTGTCCGGAATGTTTCTAAGCAGTGATGCCGACCCTTTGAAGTGTAGAATGGCCGACGGCCTGGTCGTTGGATAGGGGCCTTCCAGCTCTAAGTTAACTGGAAAAACGTGCAGTGATTCATCTGGCTCTACGAATCCGGTCAGGATCAGCGGAATCGACTGCTGGCCACTGAATGTGTCTACCACGACCGAAATAGTGCGCCGAAATTGGCCCCCCTGATCGTTCGCAACCGTCGGGGGCCAAAATACAACATGTATTGCCGTTGAGTGCCCGTTTGCGATTTCGCCGCCACTAGCATTGGCAACGGTGCAGCCGCAGTCCGACGTGACGGACTCAACTCGGATATCCCGTCCGGTCCCATTTTCTAAATGGAAATCTCTTTGAACGTTCTGGCCCCCCGACCAGACCGTCCCGATATCAATGACCGCCTTGGAGACATGCAACCCTGCAATATCCAAGACGCTCCCCGGCTGCGACGCGGGACCGGGATGATAGTTTGCCCATAGATAGGCCGAAACGCCGGGGAGAAAGATGAAGATAGCTAAGATAGCTACCTTGTGCCGAAGCGATGGTGTCATATGCCACATTGGGTCTCCAGCTATAGCGCCAGCACAGTACGAAGCCATCATTTTGCCAAGCCGACATCGGAACTTATTTAATGACCTTGTATCGCCTCCAGCACATGTGCGGCGGCATCAATGGGTGGACGTTTTTGGCGAATCCAATCGTCGAATACCCGATTCGCACGCGCTGAATCTCCAGACTTGGCGAGTGCGACCGCCCACATTGGCCATGCATCTCTGGCGTGAGCAAAACCCGTACAGGTGGCTGTGGCCTCTAGATGAGGAACGGCTTCCGCAAAGCGACCCGTATCGAATAACAACAACGCTTGAAGCCAGTTGATTCCGCTTTTTTCTTGACGCGTGAAGTGGTCGTCGGTTGCCGAGTCAATCGCGAGTTGATTTGCCTCGGTGAGCGCCTCAGAATACCGATGCTGCATATACAGAGCCTCCCCATGTCCAATTCGCGCCCATTCGAGCGTTTGATCCCAGGGGTTTTCCCGCGCGAATCGCATTAGCATGCGGTTTATTTTTTCCAGCGTCACACCGCGGTCAATTTCGCCAGCGGGTGATTCCCACAGCCGTTGCTCCATACGCTTCAGAGCGTTAAGCATTGGTCTCGCCCGAACATCGTCGTCTGACAGGTTCTTTAGATCGGTGAGCGCCCTATCGGTGCCCACTGAGGCAAATACTTCGGCATCGGATGCATCTGGTCCGTCAGCCATCAACTCGGCAATACGAAGACATTCCAGACTGGATAAATCACTCTTTTCGACAAGGATTAATAGACTTGACTGGGTCATATCCAAAACTGCTTCGTCGCCGGTGCCTTGGTTGTTTGTTTGAGCGGCCTGTTGGGCTGCAAACCACGCAAGGAGCTCCTTTGGTTCCGGATGATGAAGGTTCAGCACATCCAGCGGTGAATGTGCCTCGGGTTCGAAAGGAATTCGGGCTTTAAGCAGCTTCAATTCTGATTTCAGTTTAGAGTCCCAATGTGGATTGCCTTTCGCATCTCGATCCATCGCTTCTGCCTCTACTTTGGCATCTATATTCCGGCCTTCCAATAGGAGTGCGTCTACGTGGTGTATCCGTCCCCATTTGGAGGTCTGATCCCATTTATTTGTCGAGCTAAAATGAATGATAAATGCGGTTAACTGTTCCAGAAGCGGCGCGGCGTCCACACGCCCGTGCAAATGGTTCTCAGCAGACACCATCGCGGAGACTAATGAATTTAGTGAATTCCGATTTTCTTCGTCGTTCGCCGTCAGAGTGACTGCTCTTTGATAGCCCGCCGTGATCCAAACCTTCCCCGCAGGATATCCCTCGTCATGAGCGATCAACTCGCCGATTTGCAGACATTCCACAGCAGACAAATCGCTCTTCGCGATCAATTCAGACAAATGTGATAGGTGCACCGAGGTTTCGGATTCCCAATTGGTCGCCCATGCCTGCAGCTCTGGTAAGCGAGTCGAATGGATTTGGAGCAAATACTTAGGGCTCAATTCGCGAACGCGGTCAGTAGCCGGCTGAGAACGAATTACTTCCGTCGTGACGGTGTGCCTGGATTCGGTAGCGATGATGTCGGGTGTAAGCGAGCGCTGTTGCTCTGCCCAAATGTCCCAGGCTGCCATAGGCAGGACCGCGATAAAAATAGCTGCTACGGTGAACTTAGTTTTGTGGAATGAAGAAGTCGTGTTCATTGATGTCTCTCAACCACCTAAACGAAATTTCAGGCAAGTCGTATCACCGATTCTCTACTTTTCCGAAAAAAATAGTTAGGCGAATCGGATCTAGATGAAAGCGCGGTGGACGAACATGTGTTTGATGGACATGGCCGAAATCGACTATGTGGCGGTAGCGCACGGCGAGCCGAACCGGGCTCTCAGTTCAACAGCATTAACCCTCTATGTGTGCTCGACGCATACGAGGGACGGCTCAGGTTGCCGCGGAATAACTGTTGAGTTTAAACGGTTTTCTTGCAGGGATAGCCCAGCCCCGGTATCCCAGTAGCTGTCCATGTCGCCAATAGGAGATGAATCACTATTGATTTCCAAAGCTGTTCAAGGCGACTTGGCTTCCGTGGAAATGTTGCTATATCGCCACCACAATGGCTTAAGTGCCTATTTGCAGTCACATTTTCCAAAGGCACTTAAAGATTGGCTCGAACCCGAGGACATTTTGCAGGATATTTGGTTGAAGGCGATCAGCGGCGTGTCTGGATTTCGCCCCGAAGGCCCCGATCCGGTTTTTCGCTGGCTCGTGACGATCGCACGCCGTCAAATATTGGATCATCTTAAATACATTCGGACTTCGAAACGCAAAAATACGCGATATCTGTTGCACAGAAGCTGTGACGATGCGTCTATGGCTCGGCTGCTTGCGGAGATGGCAGTTTATCTAAGGACTCCCAGCAAATCGGCCGTGAGCCATGAACTGATGGCGGCCTTAGACAGTGCGATCCAGCGGCTGCCTCGTGATCAAGCCGAGGCGTTGAGGCTGCGACACCTGAGCGGATTGGATGTCCCTGAAGTCGCCAGACAGATGAATCGCACGCGGGCATCAGCGGCGAATCTCTGTAAGCGGGCTCTGAAATCTCTCCGCGTGGAATTGCGTTCTGTCTCACTCTATGTTTGACGGCCATAAACTGGATAACCTGACCACAGGATTGCCTATGCCCGAGTCTCCGGATGCAAACGTTCGACAACGAATTTCAGCGCCGGCAAGTCGTTTGGCTAATCCACAATCACCCAAGAGTTCGGGAGAGTACGAGGATAAGCTTTCGAAAATTATTTGTGACGTGGTGCAGCGACGGGCTAGTGGGGAAATAATTCGCAGCGAGGATGTGATTGCTAGGCACCCAGAAGTAATGCCATATTTGCGCGACGAACTCAATGCACTTGATTTGATTCACCAGACCATTGTTGCGCGTCCGGCAGAGTCGGTAGCAGGGCTTCCGATCGATCCCATTAAGGACTCCTCAGACGACCATCCCAATGACTCTGATCAATCTCAAACCAGAATCAATCTCTTCAACGGCCTTCGAATTCACGGATATTGCCTAGAAAGTGAAATTAACGCAGGAGGCCAAGCCACTGTATTTAAAGCGATCCAGGAAAGAACCGGTCGCGTTGTCGCAATGAAGATTATGCATGGCGGTCCGCACGTGGGATTTAGAGGACGAAAACGATTTGAGAGAGAATCCGCGATTTTGGCGCGTTTGAATCATCCGAACATCGTGAGCATCCTGGATAAAGGTCGAACTTTGGATGGTTCTTTTTTTCTGGTCATGGATTTCATTGATGGACGTAATTTGGACCGCTTTGTTCAGGAGTCGGAAAAGGACACCGTTTTAATTATTCAAACGTTCGTCAAGATTGCTAAAGCGGTTGATGGAGCACACCAAAGCGGCGTAATCCATCGCGACCTAAAGCCGATGAACATCGTCGTGGATAACCAAGGCGAGCCACATATTCTGGATTTTGGAATGGCTCGCCTGTTGCATGATTCCGAGGATATAGGCGAGCAAAGGCACGCCGCGTTGACGCGAACCGGCCAAATGCTCGGTTCATTGCCCTGGTCGAGCCCGGAACAGCTCTTTTCTTCTCCGGATCGAATCGATGCTCGGAGTGACATTTACGCCATCGGCGTGATGTTGTACACCGCTCTCGCGGGCGAATTCCCCTACTCTTTCGCTGGTGAACTCCGCACCATTTTACAGCAAATGGCAACGGCCACCCCTGCGCCGCTCGTTCGCGTGGCGCGACGAAATGGGATTGCGGTCAGTTCCTTTCTCGAAGAAATTGTGCTTAAGGCGTTATGCAAGACCCCTGATGGGCGATACCGGTCTGCTGGCGTTATGGCTCGTGACTTGGAATCTGTCCTCGCGGGCAAAACGAAGTCCACCAAAAGACGCCTTTCATTCGTTTCGCGTGCAATTTTGGTTCTCGCCACGCTTACAGCGCTTTGTGTGCACTCCTTCGATTCATCTCCGACAGTCACCTCCCAATTGTCATTCATTAATGACGAAAATATGCGATTTGTGAGAATCCCCGCTGGCTCCATACCCATCGGAGACCTCCCGATCCCGCCCAACGAAGCTGACTGGCTGAGCAGACCCTACGTTCGGTCCGACCGGTCGTTTTACATGTCCGCCACGCCAGTTACTCAGCGCGAGTACCTTCGGGTGATGGGCCAGAACCCCTCTGACCATAATCTGATCGGCCTGGACGCGCCCGTTCAATGCGTCACTTGGATTCAAGCCGTGGAATTTTGCGCTGAACTCAGCAAAAGAGAACGACGCCACTATCGGCTACCCACTCTATCTGAATGGCAGTACGCGTTTTACAGCGGAGAATCGCGCCCAGTGACGCAAAAAAACCTTGAAAGCGAAACTTCGTACGCAAACGGCAATGGCCGGCATTTTCGGCCGGTTGCACAAGAGCTGCCAGATCAGTTGGGTCTGTATGACATGATCGGCGAAGTCAGACAGTGGTGTTCCGATCTGCCGATCCATGCCTCTAATTCGGTGAGTCACGCCAGCGGAACAAACGAACTATCTTACATCGCTGTGGGCGCAGACTATTTGACCCCCGAATCAGATTGGCTCGTACCGATAAAACTGGAAACGCATTATCCAGCCGACGTGTCGTTGCCTACAGTAGGATTTCGCGTGGTTTGCGAATCGGTCGAGCGAAACAATCAATAAACACGTCTCCATCGCCCTCGAATCAATTTCCTTAAGTCACTAATGTCGATCGATTTACCGCTAGAGCGATTCGATTGCGTAAATATTTTGCTTCCATGCGATACACCGACGGACTTTCGTCGTTATAGGGACAGCGACCGCTACCTTTACCGCGGCACGCCATGGAGAGGTCTCATGCGACTCCGGATTATAAGAGGTGATTCTTGGGTTCATCTCTTTGAAGGGAAGACCTTCTGCGGGCGTGGCCGGCGATTAGGTCTGGGTGAGCGCGAAAAGGTCGCGAAGATTGGAAGCATCATTGTGGGGCCGGGAGCCTCCCTAGAAATTCTGAACGGCAAAGGTCAAGAAATAATGAAGCTGCCCCCCCTTCAACTTGTAGCGGACTTCTCAAAAATCGCATTAAAAAGGAGGCAGGTTTCACACGTTCTAGTAGCTCGATGTTCTGTAACACAAGTAAAACGTCAGCAGGGTTCGCCGGCTTTCACAAAATAGAAATTCCTTAACCGCGAAAGCTTACTGAATTGAGAAACGACCTCCGGGTTTGGACGTGTTTTTGGTCAATAACGAACTTGCAGGTATTGATTTCGAAGTTGCAGGTATCGCCCATTTTCAGGCTGAAAACGCACTTTTCGGCCACCAGAAGGGGTCAGTGGTCCGGTTCAAATCCTGTCCTGGGCATATGGCCGACCTTTTTTGAGGTCGGCCTTATTTTTTTTGTTTTTTTAGGATTTTTTTCAGAAAAACACGCCCAAAACCTTCACCCATTTGCCACTTGTATAGAGAAGAACATGCTTTGTCTCAAACCTTCGCAAGTTCGGCCATGTTCGGTAGCGCGACGTCCGAGCCATTGATAAAAGATGCAGGATGGAGACCTGCAAATCACCACGGAAGGTATTGAATGCCGCGTATGCGTTGGGGGAGGCATGTCTTAAGCCTCGTTCGAGGTTCAGCCGCAAAGATTTTTCGGATCCTCAACTATTCGCCTGTCTGGTATTGCGCGAGCACCAGAAAAAGAGTTATCGCGGAATTGTAGCGCTCTTGGAGGACTGTCCGGAATGGTGCCGTGATATCGGCCTGACGAAGGTACCCGATCACAACACACTATGCCGGGCGTTTCATCGGCTGGTCAAACCTCGCATGGTTGAGACGATGCTGGACCTGTCGGTGCATGCGGCCCAGTTGGCCCAACCCCGGCGAAAAAAAAGAAACCGAGGCCCAAGGACCGGCTCGCGGCATTAGACTCCAGCATGTTCGAGCCGCATCATGTGAGCCGGTATTTTGATAAGCGGCGTAATAAAAGTCGGCTCGAAGCCCGTAAAAAGCACCGGAAATTCAGGGCGAATCGCCGCATCGCCCGGATCGTGAAGAGACTGCCCAAGCTCTCGCTGGCCGTGCACGCCGCGACGCATCTGATCCTCGCGGCGCGGGCGACGACCGGGCTGGGAATCGATCACCCGCAGTTTGTCCCCTTGCTGCGGCGTGCCGCATCACGCATGAGCCTGGGCCTCGTGGTGGCCGATGCGGGATTCGACTCTGAATTCAATCACCGGGCGGCCCGCCAAGAGTTGCAGGTTCGTTCGCTGATCCCCGCGACGATCGGACGGCCGGGAACACGTCCGCCATCGGGATATTACCGCCGCCTCATGCGGCAACGGATGAAAAACGAACGGGACTTAAGGCATTACCGGCAACGCTGGCAAGTGGAAACCGTCAATAGCATGGTCAAGCGGAATCTCGGTTCGGCCTGCCGATCACGCGGTGCGTGGGGTCGCAAAAGAGACCTCTTGTTACGCGCGATTACTCACAACCTGATGATTATCGAAAACCTATGAGCTTCGAGACAAAGCAAGGGATGTGTTTATTGGATCCGTTGTCTGGAACAGAAATGGGCGCGATCAATTCGCCGCTCCCAGCCTGCCGAGCCAGATGCCGATCGCGAACACGATCGCTCCGCCCACGATGACCTGGACAACGGTTCTGACCCATGGACTTTTCATGAAGCGAAATCGAATGTACGCGATGGAGAAAAGCTCCACGACAACGACAACATAAGCCAGCTTCAATGCGGCGCTCAGCGAACTGAGCAAAAATGGGAAAGTATGCAGCATTCCGCCGACCGCGGTGGCGATTCCTGTGATCGCTCCGCGCCCGACGGGCATTCCGCGCCCGGTGACTTTTCCGTCATCGGAGAGAGCTTCAGCCAGTCCCATGCTGATCCCCGCACCGACCGATGCGGCGAGCCCGACATAAAAGGCGGTCATTGGCTGGCGGGTCGCCAGCGCTGTCGCAAATAAGGGAGCCAGTGTTGAAACAGACCCATCCATCAATCCCAACAGCGCCGGCTGAACTTTCTGCAATACAAACTGCCGCTGCACATGAGTCTGTTCGCCGGCTGTTTCGAGATTTGTGTTGTCGTTTAAGCTCACATTGATTCCAGATGCTTCCGCGGACATGCAATCTCCCATTTTAATTTTCACTATTTACCTATCGAAATACATTGTCATTCAACGCCGGGAAAAACTTTTTTACTTTTTCACAAAAATAGGATTGAGTTTCAACCCGCGCGTTGAATATGTTCAAGTGACCGGGGTCACGCCGAGATTATTCACAGAAAATATTTCTTTCAAAGCGCCTGGAAATCTCTTTCGATCATGTCGGTTATTCGTTACGACTTCTTATAGGACGCGGGAGATGGTTGGCTTTTTCGTGGTTCTGTCTGATCCCGCGTCATAACTCCACCGATGCGCAGGTGGGAGCAACAATCACTCTTTCGCCGGAGGGCCAATGCGTTCGTACAAGCGTCGTGCTACCCGTTCCGACTCCGCGACCCGTCGCCGCAATTCACTGGAGAAGCTTGAGAACCGGATGTATCTGTCCGGAGAGACCGGCCTTCGCGCCGATTATTACAACGCTGCCGCAACCGTTTTCAGCCCGAATTCGCTGGCCGTGACGACCACGCCGGTGCTGACGCGCACGGATTCCACCGTTAATTTCAATTGGAATGGCACTGCCGCTGATTCTTCGGTCAATGCAGAATTTCGCCGTGCGCTGGAGCGGGCAGGTGCTGAGCGAGCAGGCGGGGAATTATATATTTCACGTGACGACCGACGCCGCAGTGCGTCTGTACGTCAACGGCCAGCTTGTCGTCAATGATTACAGCGAGCACACAACGGCTGACGATGCGAGCGTCGCCGTGAATCTCAAGGCGAATACGCTTTACAATATCCAACTCGATTTTGCCCAGACTACCGCGGCTAATGATTCCGTTGCTCTTCAATGGGTCACCCCCGGTGGAACGGAGCAGGTCATCCCCGCTTCTCAGCTTTATCCATTTAGCCAGGCGATCACGATTAAGTCCGGCGGCATTTATGTTGGAAGCTGGGAAAACACTGCTGCGAACAGCACAACGGTTTCGATTGCAACCACTCAGCCGGTTACGATCGATGATTCCATTCTTCGCGGCGCGGGCACCCTGATTCATAACACCGTCGCCGCGCACAGATGACGATTGAAAACAGCTCGGGTTATGGGCTGAATCCGAACGTCGCCGGCGTTTCCAAGGGAGACTTTCTTTACGCGCTCGATGCCGGCAGCGTCGATGTCGAAAATAATCTCGACGATAACCTCGGTGGTTACGGCATTGATGTGACGGGCTTTACCGGAACGGGATCGCAAACGATCAAGATTCTCAACAACGAGATCGAAAACGCTGATGGCCGATATAGCAACGGCAATGGCGGCTACGAAACCGCTGGCGATTCAACACCGCACGCTATTATTCTCAGTAATGTTAAAAGCGTGCCCGGAATTGAAATCGCCTGGAACCAGATCATTAATCAGCCGGGCCAGAGCTACGTCAATGACGTCATCAACATGTACGATACGAGCGGCACGGCGGCCAGCCCGATTCAGATTCACGACAATTACATCAATGGGCTCTATTCGCCCGACCCGGATACGACGTATGATAGCGGGTGCGGCATCATCGCTGATGGGGAAGCCGGCTCGGATGAAACGGCTTATCTCGACATCTATAACAATCAGGTTGTCGCGACGGGCAACGGCGGCATCTGCGTCGCTGCCGGGCATGATATTTCCATCCACAATAACCGCGTGATTAACACCGGAGTTCTGCCGGATGGAAATGGATTTTATGCCAGCTATGTGGGGATGTATATCCAGGATTACATGTCCGGCGGATCGAGTTCTAATTTCTATAATGATGTCGCGTATAACAATGCCGCCGCCTGGATGGTGCCGGCGCATTCCAACGCCAATAGCAGCGGCTCGGCGTACGAAAACAATTATGTTTTCCTCAATGGCTCCGCGACCGGCAGCACCAACAACACCAGCCTTGGCGCGCCAACAGCGGCGATGCAAGCGGCTGAATATACGACGTGGCAGGCGAAGCTCGTTTCCAATAACGTGACTATTGGCCCGGTGTCACTGGCTCCGCAAACGGTTGTTACAACGCCTACGCCACCGGTAACTCCGACGCCGCCAGTGACTCCGCCGCCAGTCGTTACCACCCCACCGGTGACGACTCCGACGCCACCGGTAACGACTCCTACATTGCCGCCGCCGGTTGTTTCGTTGCCGCCGGCTAATCCGACGCCGCCGCCGACAACTCCCACGTTGCCACCGGCTAATCCGACGCCTCCTGTGACCGTTGGTTCCAGTTCCGGGAGCGGCTCAAGTTCTTCGTCGAGCAGTGGCTCCGGCTCATCATCGTCGTCGGGCAGCAGTTCCAGTTCGTCATCCGGCAGTGGGAGCTCAAAGACAACGCCGAGTAATCCGCCGGCAACGAATTCGTCGCAGTGGTGGCGTCATCACCGTCAGTACCATGGCTGGAGGTAATGCGAAAAGGCAAAGTCGCGAGGAATGATTGAACATGCCCCGGAACGCATCCGGGGCTTTTTTTTTGCAAATTTGTGGATCGCTTTTGTTTACCGGCGGCGTCGATGGCGACGATTGATGGGGATCTTGCTTCCGATCGTGCGCGGGGGCAGCGGCACAGCGACAACCGCTGGTGCGTCACCCTCCGGCGAAATTGCTCCGCCGCTTGAACCTGTCCCACCCGGCGAATACGGCCGTTCAAATCGGCTTAGCACGGGCTTGGATGGGGTTGTTGAATCGGTGCCGGGCTTGGCATCTGTCCAATCCGCGGGTGTTGGCCGGGCTTCGAAACCTTCCAGCGTCGCCAGCGGAATCACCATGTTGATCAGGTTTTCAATGCGGGTCAGCTCTTCGCCCTGGTCGCGGGCGACGAAGGTGAATGCTTTCCCCTTGGCGCCCATCCGGGCCGTGCGGCCCACGCGATGCACATAGACTTCCGGATCTTCCGGAACGTCGTAATTGATGATGTGGCTGATATCCGCCACGTCGATTCCGCGGCTGGCCAGATCCGTCGCGATCAGCACGTCGAATTTTCCCGTGCGGAAATTCTTCATCACCCGCTCGCGTTTGTTCTGGGCGAGATTGCCGTGAATCTCGCGGCATTCGATCCCGTCGGCGTGCAATTTTTTCGCCAGCTTTTCCGCTCCGCGCTTGGTGCGGCAAAAGACGATCGCCAGATCCGGGTTCTCACGCTGCAACAGCATCCGCAGCAGAACATATTTGTCCCAAGGCTGGACGGAAAAATAATATTGCTCGACCTCGGCCACCGTTGGCTTGTCATCGGCCCCCGGCGCGATCAGTTTTTCAACCGGCTCGCGCATGTATTGCCGCGCCAGCTTCTCGATCTCCGGCGAGATCGTCGCCGAGACGAACATCGTCTGATGCCCCGCTTCGGGGCCGAAACCTTTGATGCGCGAAAGAATATTGCGGATGTCATCGCGGAATCCGATGTCGAGCATCCGGTCCACTTCATCGAGCACGACGAACCGGATGTTCTCCAGACTGATGATGCGGCGATCGAGCAGATCGATGACCCGACCCGGCGTGCCGACCAGAATCTCAGGGCCGTGTTTCAGGAATTTCATTTGGGCCGCGATCTTCTGACCGCCATATACCGGAACCGAACGGATCGGCGTGTGGACGGCCAATCGTTTCATCTCCGCCTCCACCTGCACCGCGAGCTCGCGCGTCGGCACCAGAACGATGCCCTGAAATGCCAATCCTTTTACGGCTGTTTGCAGAATCGGGATCGCAAACGCGGCTGTCTTGCCGGTCCCGGTGCGGGCCTGGCCGAGAATATCCACGCCGGCCAGCGCGCGTGGGATCAGTAGCGTCTGGATTTCCGATGGGGTGATGTAGCTCAGTTCGGCCAGCGCCGAAGAATAGATGGCCGTACGCCCAGCGCCACAAATGCCTCGGGAACCGGCGGATGCTCTGCTTTATCGCTCATTCTGAGATGCAAGTTATTCGTCTCGGGGCTTATTTGCAATTTTCACCGCTCATATTGGGGAATCCTCCAAAGCTCAAAAGCCGAATGAACCTCGAAATGAAGCCTGTTTCCGCTATTCTGGTTTTCAGAAATGCGCTACCGACTCACTCTCTCCTACCGCGGCACGCGCTATCATGGCTGGCAGGAGCAGGCGCTTTTGTCGACATTCAAGGGGCCACGCCCTCCGCCTGGATGGGGCCTTCCGACCGTGCAGGAAACGC
Source organism: uncultured Phycisphaerales bacterium (assembly GCA_963773725.1). Classification (GTDB taxonomy): domain Bacteria; phylum Planctomycetota; class Phycisphaerae; order Tepidisphaerales; family Tepidisphaeraceae; genus PALSA-1353. The sequence continues at coordinate 55,684 of CAVZCA010000001.1, read as the reverse complement.
TCGCCAGGGCGCTCGGCAAAATTCTCGGTCATCCCGTTTCGGTGGTGGGCGCTTCCCGCACCGATGCCGGGGTTCATGCCAAGGGTCAGCTCGCTCATTTCGATACGGATCAGACTCAGATCGCGCCGGAGAATCTTCGCCGGGCCGTCAACCACAAACTGCCGAGCGACATTGTCATTCGCGAAATCGAGCCGTGCCGGATTCATTTGACGCGATCGCCGCGGCCGTATCGAAGCGATATCAGTATTACATCTGGAACGCGCGGAACCGCGATCCGTTTGCCTTCGATTTATCCTGGCATCGATGGCAAACGCTGGACATCCCCGCGATGAAAGCGGCCGCGGTTCATTTTATTGGGGAACATGATTTCGCCAGTTTTACGCGTCCAACCCATGGGCGCCAGAACAGCATTCGATGCGTCGCGGATTGCTCGATCGCCGCGCGTGGACCGAGGATCGTCGTGGGTGTCGAAGGCTCCGGATTTCTCTGGAACATGGTGCGGATCATGGTCGGGACGCTCGTTGAAGTTGGGCTTGGGCGATATACGCCTGATGATATTCCTAAAATGCTTGCGGCCAGAGATCGTCGCGTGGGTGGGTCTACCGCGCCGCCGGAGGGGCTGTATTTGCAGTGGGTCAAGACGGCTTAGATTCCTGCCTAGCCGCGGCAACCGTTGCATTTTGCGGTTGTATATGCGAAATCCCTCACCATTATGGCTCGCACACGCACTGGTTCATTTCCCATCGGATTTCGCCGCGGTTGGAGCGATTGGCAGAAGAATTTGGCCAACGTGATTTCCTTCGCGAAGGAAAACGGATTTGAAGGGATCGATGTTGGCGATCTGCCGGCCGATCAGATCAAGCCGATCTTTGCCGCGAATCTGCGCGTGGGATCGGTGGACCTGAAACAGCCCTGGTCGGCGATCGCGTCGGCTGATGCCGGCAAGCGTAGGGATGCTATCGCCGTCGCGGCGGAGCACATTAAATCTGTGGCGGCGCTGGGTGTTCGTAATTTTTTCACGGTTATTTTTCCGGATGATGATGTGCGCGATCGGAAGGAGAATTTCAAATTGGCCGTTGAAGGATATTCGGCGCTGGCTGAATCCATCGCCAGTAGTGGCGCGCGAATTGTCATCGAAGGATATCCTGGCAGTTATCCGTATTATCCTGCCATCGGTTGCACGCCTGAAAGTTTGCGGGCGTTTTTTAAGGAAGCCGCGAGCGATTGCCTGGCGATTAATTATGATCCGTCGCATTTGATCAAGATGGGGATTGATCCTGTTCGGTTTCTGCGCGAGTTCGCCGGGCGCATCGGCCATGTGCATGCGAAGGACACGCAGATCATGCAGGAATCGCTTTACGAGTTTGGCAATCTCCAGCCGGCGACGCTGGCGAAGCCGCACCGGTTTGGTGGATATCATTGGCGTTATACGATTCCCGGGCATGGGGAAGCGCCGTGGGTGGCCATTCTTGGGGTTCTTCAAGAGATGAATTATCAGGGCCTGCTTAGCATCGAGTTGGAGGATGAGGATTTCAACGGCACTGAGGCGGGGGAGAAGCGCGGGATGGTGGAGTCGCGGGATTTTCTGGTGGGTGTTTGAATCTCGACTTAAACCGACACGCCTTCCGGGATCTCCGCGTTGTGGCTTACGCTCTGGACGTCGTCATTGTCCTCCAAGGCATCGAGCAGCTTGAGGAGCTTCTGCGCTCTTTCAGCATCGATCGCAACCGTGCTGGTCGGAATGTTCGTGATCTCCGACGCTTCAACCGCAATGTTAGCGGCGGCGATGGCGTCTTTTACTTTTAGAAAGCTCGCTGGGGCGGTGATCACTTCAAAGACTTCGCCCTCATTTTTCACGTCTTCAGCGCCGGCTTCGAGGCCTAATTCCAAGAGCTTGTCTTCATCGGTGCTCGTGGCTTTTATCGTGATGATGCCCTGCTTTACGAATTGGAAGGCGACCGCGCCGCTGGCGGCGAAGTTGCCGCCGTGTTTTTCGAAGATGGAACGCAATTCGGGGGCGGTGCGGGTGCGGTTGTTGGTGAGGGCGTCGATCATGATGGCGATGCCGCCGGGGGCGTAGCCTTCGTAGACGGCTGCTTCGTAGTTTTCGCCGCCGAGTTCGCCCGTGCCTTTCATGATGGCTTTTTCGATCGTGTCCTTGGGCATGTTGGCGGCTTTGGCTTCGTCGATGGTGTAGCGAAGGGAGAGATTATCGCGGGGATCGCCCCCGTTTTTTGCCGCGATGATGATCTTGCGGGCGATCTTGCTCCAGACCTTGCCGCGCTTGGCATCGGTGGCGCCTTTGGCCCGCTTGATCTTCGACCAGTGACTGTGTCCTGCCATGGTGCGCCTACGGAATGACCTTGTTCAGCGGATAGGTGATGATGCCCGTGGCACCGGCACGCTTGAGCCGGGGGATCAATTCGCGTTCCTGCTTTTCTTCCAGAATCACTTCGACCGCGACCCAGGCGGTATCCGCCAGCCGGCTGACCGTCGGGCTTTTTTCCGCCGGCAGAAATCCGACGACCTCCGCCAGGCGGTCTTCCGGCACGTTCATCTTCAGGCCGACCTTGGCCCGGGCTTCGATCGCCCCTTTGAGGAGCATCGCGATGTTTTCCATCTTCTCGCGCTTCCAGGGGATGTCCCAGGCGGTTTTGTTGGCGACGAAGCGGGTGGTGCTGGTCAGCAGCGTATCGATGATGCGGAGATTGTTGGCCCGCAGCGAATTGCCGGTTTCGGTGAATTCGACGATGCCATCCAGCAGGCGGGCCTTGATCTCGGTGGTGCCCCAGGAGAATTCGACCGTGACATTGACGTCCTTGGCGGCGAAATAGCGGCGGGTGGTGTTCACCAGTTCCGTGGCGATGATTTTGCCGGCGAGATCCTCGGGACGGCGAATGGGGCTTTCCTCGGGGACGGCCAGCACCCAGCGATACGGGTTGCTGGAGGCGCGGGAATAGGTCAGCTCGCAGATCTCGACCACATCTTTTTCGTTGCCGTTTTCGACGATCCAGTCGTAGCCGGTCAGGCCGCAGTCGATGATGTCGTCGACGACGTAGCGGCTGATTTCCTGGGCGCGGAAGAAGACGGCGGAGATCTTGTCGTCATCGATGCGGGGGAAGACGCTGCGCTCGGCGATGTTGATGCGGTAGCCGGCGCGGCCGAACAGTTCGATCGTGGACTGCTGCAGGCTGCCGCTGGGCAGGCCGAGGCGAAGCGTGGATGGTGGGAGGCGATCGGTCATGACCTGGCTTTCTTTTTCGCGCCGTCGCTCTGGGCTGCCTTTCGCAGCACCATGTAATAGTCGTAAATGTCGTCGGCCTTGAGGTGGTGCTTCGACGAATCGCTGGGCCTCGGCAAGTGGCGTTTCCTCATCGACGATTTCGTGGTCGCGGAGATATTGAAGCATCTCCTCATCGAGCGGAACGGCGTGGCCTTCGAAGGCGAAGAGCATGATATACGCCTCGACGAACGGATGAATGTCGGGCAGCTCGCGGAGGAACTGGCGCGATTCGCGCTTGCTGACCGCCTTGAGGCGATCGAGGCTCAGGTGTGCTCGCGCTCGAAGATGTCGTTCAGCGACTGCGTGATCATGGCGACGCGCTCCTCGATCGCGGGATAGCGGACGCCGAGCATTTCCTGGATTTCCAGGTCGGTGGCGACGCGCAGCTCGTTGAGATCGACGAACTCCTTGCTGATCGCCTTCATGGCGTCGTCGGCGCGGGTGTCGGTGACGTCGTAGCTCATCGCGCCGCGGACCAGCGCCTCGAGCGCGTCGAGCGTCTGGCGAGGCTCGGGCTTGCCCTCGCGGAAAAGCTGCTTGAAGAGCTGCTTCAATTCATCGGCTGTTTGGTGGCGTTTTTCATTCGGGTTCACTACCTTCGGGTTCGTGACTGTTCTCTGCGGCCGAGCGGCGGCGATCGAGCTCGGCATTTTCCTCGGAAACTTTTCGCAGAACTTCCAGAAGTTCGATTTCTTTTTTCAGGTCCTCATCCAGATGAAATTTGAGGTACGGCGCCACGCGCAGCGTCAGTGCATGCGTCAGTCTGGTCCGCATCAGGCCGGCGGAATGGCGCAGGGCGTTCAGCGCGGCGGTCTGCTGGCCCGCGGTGCCCATGATCGTGACGTAGACATCGGCGATCGACAGATCGGGGCTGACCTTCACGCGCGTGATGCTGGGCATTCCGGTGAGGCGGGGATCGTTCAGCTCGCGCAGGATGATCTGCGCCAGCTCCTGCTGGATCGTGCTGGCCAATCGTTCGGTTCTTCGGGACATGGTGATCACAACAATTCAATCTGATAATCCATCAAAGTCACCTGCGGCACGGTCCGCACGAAATCGACCAGCTTGCTCAGGGCCCCTTCGACATATTGGCCGTCGTTGCTGACCATCGCCATGCCGAGGATCGATCGGCGATGCTCGTCCAGCGCGCCGACCTCGGCGATGGAGACATTGTGCCCGTGGGCGATGCGGTCCTTGAGGCTCTTGACCACCCGGCGCTTGTCCTTCAGGGACATCGCGTCGGTGATCGAAATCTCCATTTGCAATACGCCGATCGTCATGGATAATCGAACGAGCGTAATTACAGCGTTCGCTGGAACGTCTCGCGGATATAGGCTTCCAGAATATCGCCGACCTTGATGTCGTCGTACCCGGCCGACCTTGATGCCGCATTCGAAGCCGGCCTTGACTTCCTTGACGTCGTCCTTCAGCCGCTTGAGCGATTCGATGGTCAGGTCCTCGGTGATGACGACGCCGCCGCGGATGAGGCGGATCTTGCTGCCGCGCTGAATGTGGCCGTCGGTGACGAAGCAGCCGGCGATGTTGCCGATCTTGGAAACCTTGAACACCTTGCGGACTTCGGCGTGGCCGTGCAGTTTTTCGCGGATTTCCGGCTCGAGCATGCCGGACAGCGCCTTCTTCAGATCGTCGAAGATTTCGTAGATGACGCGATAGAGGCGGATTTCGACGCGGCGCTGCTCGGCCATCGCGCGGGCGGCTTCGTCGGGAACGACGTGGAAGCCGATGATGACCGCCTTGGAGGCGTCGGCCAGCTCCACGTCGCTTTCGTTGATCGCGCCGACGCGCGCTGTGAATCACGCGGACGCGCACTTCGTCGGTGTTGGCATCGGTGACGGTCTTGGCCAGCGTTTCGACGGAGCCCTGCACGTCGCCCTTGATGATCAGGTTGATGGTCTTGATCTCCTCGGCCTTCATGGTGTCGAAGAGATTGTCGAGGGTGACGCGGCTCGGCGCCGGCCAGGCTGGTCTGGCGCTGGCGAGATTCGCGTTCTTCGGCGATGGCGCGGGCGCGATCCATGTCGTCCAGCACGTAGAATTTGTCGCCGGCCTGGGGCAGTGCGCTGAGGCCGCTGACGATGACCGGCGTGCTGGGGCCGGCCTCTGGAATCATCTCGCCGCGGTCGTTGAGGAGGCTGCGGATGCGGCCGAAGCCGGAGCCGGCCAGACCGATATCGCCGACTTGCAGCGTGCCATCCTGCACCAGCACGGTGGCGACAGGGCCGAGGCCTTCGTTCATCTGGCTTTCGATGACGGTGCCGCGCGCCGGGGCGGTCGGGTCGGCCTTGAGTTCCATGATCTGGCTTTGGAGATCGAGGATTTCGATCAGTTCCGGAATGCCCTGGCCGGTGGTGGCGCTGGTGCGGATGACTTCGGTGTCGCCGCCCCATTCGACGGGGTTGAGGCCTTCCTTGGCGAGCTGGCCGAGCACCATGTCCGGGTTGGCATCGGCGCGGTCGATCTTGTTCATCGCCACGACGATCGGCACGCCGGCGGCCCTGGCGTGATTGATCGATTCGATCGTCTGCGGCTGAACGCCTTCGGCGGCGGAGACGACCAGCACGACGACATCGGTCATGTTCGCGCCGCGGGCGCGCATGGCGGTGAAGGCCTGGTGGCCGGGCGTGTCGATGAAGGTGACGCGCTTGGCGGCCGAGTTGCGACCATCCAGGCGGCGGTGTGCTGGGTGATGCCGCCGGCTTCGCCGGCGGCGACGTTGGCGTTGCGGATCTTGTCGAGCAGGGATGTCTTGCCGTGGTCGACGTGGCCGAGGATCGTGACCACCGGCGGGCCGCAACTGAAGATTGGTCGGGATCCTGCTCGCGCGCTTCGATCTCGCCGACCAGGACTTCTTCCAGCGTCGCCTGCTGGGCGATGTTGCAGTTCGATGCCGAATTCCAGGGCGAGCGTTTCGGCGGTGTCCTGATCGAGGGTCTGATTGATGGTGGCGAAGATGCCGCTGCTTCATCAGCTTGCTGATGATGTCGTTGGTCTTGATGCCCAGGGCCGCGGAGAGGGAGCGAACGGTGATCGGCTCTTCGATCGCGACCGGCTCGCCGCGCTGGACGATCGGTCTTGGCCTGGGTGTGCGTGCCGCGCCTTTCGATCTGGCGAAGGTGATTATCGAATACGTTTCGAGACGTGGCGGCGGCGTTGAGGGCATCGCGGCGGGCGATCAGGTCGGCATCGGTGAATTCCTTGAGCTTTTCCATCGCTTCGCCGCGGCGGCCATCGACGCCCCGGCGGCGGCTGGAAAGGCTGGCCCCTTTCTTGGCGGCTTTCTTCTTTGTTTCTTCATCATCCTCGTCGGTCGCCTTCACGCCGCGACCGGTGCGCGGGCCGGCGGGAGTGGTGACGTCGGGGGAATCGGTGGCGGCGGGACGCGCTGCGGACGCGGGCCGCGGCTGCACGACCGCTTCTTCTTTTTCGATGCGGACGACGCGCGGACCCTGGATCTTCGCGGGTTGAAGCGATGTCAGCTGCGGCGCCTGCACGACTGGCTTGCGATCGGCGGCTGATGGGCCGCGGCGCGGCTGGCGAGCGTGACTGTCGGGCGCGTCGGGCGAATGTGTTCGACTCCAGGCGAGCCGGCGGCTGCGGAGCGCGGCAGGGCCTGGCGGCGGAACTGATGCCGCGGGCTTCATCGCTGGTGGCGGAGCGATCGGGGCGCGCGGGTGGCGCCGGCGGTGGCTCCACTGCTGGCGGAGGAACTGCGACCTCCACATGCGCGGGCGGCGCTTCGCCGCTGGCGGTGCAGCGGGAGGCGGCTGCTGGAGCAACTGAAACTTTGGCTACCGGCGGCGCTTCGGCGCGACAGGTGTTTCGATCTCCGGCTCGGCTTCGCGCACCGGCAGGAGCTGGCGGCGGCAACCGGCACGGGAATGGACGGGACCGGCGCTTTGGCTTCTTCTTCGATCTCGGCTTCGGGCGGCGCGGCATCTTCCTCTTTCTTCTTGCCGCGGCGCGGCTTTGGTTTTGGCTACTTCAACGTGCGGCGCGGTTTCGACGGCCGTGCCGCCGCCGCCGAGTTGGCCGCTGCTGAACCATTCGCGCACCGACTCGGCCAGTCCGAGCGATAAGGTGCTCATGTGGTTGGGAGCGGCGTCGCTAAGGCCCTCTCCCTTCAGCTTCTGGAGGATCGCCTTGCTCTCGACGCCAAGTTCCTTGGCCAACATGTTGACTCGAATGCCTTTTGCCAAAACAATCTCCAAAAAATCTCGAACTCGATATCGCTTGCTTACAGTTTATTGGGATCTTCCGACGGGAGGCGCTTCGCGTCCTTCGGCCAGTGCTGCCGTCTCATCATCTTCTTCATCCAGCGGTGCAGAGCTTTCCGGCGGCGACATCGCCTGTTTCGCCGATGCCGTGGATCGCCTGTTCCTCGGCGACTTAGCTCTTCGCCTTCGCCGGCCGTGATGGTGTCCGCGTGAACGATGACTTCCGGGGCTCCGCCGGCGGCGGATTCCAGAGCGCCGGGCATTTTTTCCTCGGCCGGCGCGGCGCGAGTCGCCAAGAGCCGAGCAGGGCCGCTTTGTCGGCAGCGCTGACTTGCGGCCACGGCGGCCTTGGCGGATGCATCGGCGATTTTCTTCGCTTCCTGCTCGACCGCGACGATCTTCGCCTCGGCGGCGCATTGCTCGACGACCTTCTGGGCGGTCGCTTCGTCGAGTGCCAAGTTCTTCCATCAGCGGCCCGGTGCCGACTTCTTCGATGATCGCGCACGTCGATCAGGCCCAGGGCGATGACCTTGTCGACCATCTCCTGGGTGATTCCCTCGATGCTCTTGAGCGTCGAATCGAGCGCGCTGCACGCCGTTCTGGAATTCGGGCGGCGTGAGGATGTCGATGTCCCAGCCGGTCAGGCGGGCGGCGAGGCGGACGTTTTGGCCGCGCTTGCCGATGGCCAGGCGAAAGCTGATCTTCATTGACCACGACGGTTGCGCGGCCCAGCTCGAAGCAGAGGGCGACTTCCGCCACTTCCGCGGGCTTCAGGGCGTTGCCGATCAGAATCTGGCTCGATTCGTTCCAGCGGACGATGTCGATCTTCTCGCCGCCGAGTTCGTCGACGATGTTCTTGATTCGGCTGCCGCGCACGCCGACGCAGGCGCCGACCGCATCGACCTTGGAGTCGATGGAGCTGACGGCGATCTTGGTGCGATGGCCCGGCTCGCGGGCCAGGGCCTTGATTTCGATCGTCCGCTCGCCGACTTCGGGAACTTCGCGCTCGAACAGGCGGCGGATCAGTTCCGGATGGCTGCGGCTGAGGATGATCTTCACGGCGCTGGGCGTGTCGCGCACTTCCATGATCAGGCGCCTGCACGCGCTCGCCGACCTGGTGGACTTCGCCGGGGATCTGCTCGCTGCGCGGCATGATTCCTTCGATGTTTCGCAGGAGGGTGACGATCATCGTGCCGCCTTCGAAGCGGGCGATGGTGCCGGTGATGATGGTGCCGACGCGGTCCTTGTATTCCTCGTAGATGCTGCCGCGCTCGTCCTGGCGGATGAGCTGGATCATGACCTGCTTGACGGTCTGTGCGCCGATGCGGCCGACGACTGAAAGCGGAACTTCCACGCCCTGTCGGGCCGCGGTGATTTCGCCGGTGGCGCGGTCCAGCTTGACGGTGAATTCGCTGGTGTCTTCGGTGTTGAACTGCTTGCGCAGACCGGAAGCGACGGCCTGTTCGATGTCGGTGTAGATCTGGTCGCGCTCGATGTTTTTGTCCCGGGCGATGCCGTCCACGATTCGGATCAGTTCCTGCGAATTCATGTTTTTCTCGCTATTTAGTTTTTGAAACCAAACACAATTTCCAAACAACAAAGGCCAACAAAACTGGCCAAACAAAAAAGGCCACCAAAATCTGGCGGCCCTCAGCCTGAGACGAACCAGTGCAAAAGCACCAGCCGCTATCCGCGCCATTCCGGATAAGCGGCTTGAAAGCCGAGGGGCTCGGTCCATGCATCTGCTTATGCAAGTGCATGGGTCGGCTCGTTGGCGGGAGACGATGTCTCCAGGCTCAGGTTCATCCCGGTCTCTCCGGGTTCGAAAACGTGAGCTCTCCGAATATCGACGTACATCGTCGCCTCCGCCCCGACCTGCACGCCGACCTGGGCTTCCAGTCGCCCAACCACATGATCGTGCAAGGCGGTGCTCATATAAACATCCATATCACTTCCCAGCGGCTCGATCACGTTCAATCGGACCTTGATCGGCCACCGATCCTTCCACCGGACGCAGATGCAAATGCTCCGGGCGAATGCCCAGAACCACATGCGTTCCGACGCGCGCGGCGAGGCGATCCTTCGCTCCCGAGGACAACTGGTCCAGCGAAAGCGTAAACCCATTGCCGGGCAAGGTCAACTCGCCGGCCATCATCAGAGGCGCTTCATACGGCTTTCCGTTGCCAACAACCGACGCGGTCTGCCTCGAAGAACCCTTCAGTTTGCCTTCCTCGAAGATCATCTGGCCGCCGGCGTTGCGGATGGTCCCGTCAAAGAAATTCATCGGCGGCATTCCGATAAAACCGGCCACGAACCGGTTGGCCGGATGATTATAGGTCTGCAGCGGCGTATCGGCCTGCTGAATGACGCCATCTTTCATCACCACGATCCGGTCGCCGAGGGTCATCGCCTCTTCCTGGTCGTGGGTGACGTAAATCGTTGTGGTGCGTAGCCGCTGATGAAGCCGCTTGAGCTCGGCCCGGGTGGTCACGCGCAGCTTGGCATCGAGATTGGAGAGCGGCTCGTCGAACAGAAACGCCGCCGGCTCGCGGACGATGGCCCGCCCCACCGCCACGCGCTGGCGCTGGCCGCCGGAGAGCTGCTTGGGCTTGCGATCCAGCAGATGTTCGATTTCCAGAATCTTGGCCGCTTCGCCGACCCGCTTATTGATTTCCGCCTTGGGCATCCCGCGGAGCTTCAGGCCGAAGGCCATGTTCTTGTAGACCGTCATGTGCGGATAAAGGGCATAATTCTGGAAGACCATCGCGATGTCGCGGTCTTTGGGCGGGACATCATTGACGACTGCGCTCGCCGATCCTGATGATTCCCTCGGAGATTTCCTCGAGCCCGGCGACCATGCGCAGGGTGGTGCGTCTTGCCGCAGCCGGACGGGCCGACGAGGACGACGAATTCCCGATCGGCGATGTGCAGATCGATGGCATCGACGGCTCTGAACGCCGCCGGGATAGATTTTGCTGACTTTTTCGAGTTCTACTCTGGCCATAGTTTACGTTCCGCCTGGGTCCGCCGATCGGTGGATATTGTACAGATTTGGGGAAAATGGTCAATTTTGGTGTGTTTTTGGGTGGTGGGTCAGTTTGAGATTTAATTCCAGTTTTCCTATTTCTCGATATAATCTGACCGCCGGGAGACAAATTGCCACTTCGCAAAACCCCACTACAGGTAAGAGGAGATGATCGCGGCGCAGGATCGATTTATCAACACTTGCGTTATCTGCGGACATAGGGGATTTGCTCCTAAGATCATGGAGCCGGATTTCGCGGTCAGTCTAATTCGGAAGGCGATAGTACGTTCGCTGACTCGCCGCTATAAAAAAACTTTGCCACTAGACGAGAATGGGCAATGTCGAGAATGCGTCAAGTCGAATCCGATTAGTCAATGAGCTTAAGCAATTCCTCAATCTCCCAAACCTGATCGGTCAACCCCACTTGCATGGACAACAGGATGCGAAGACCGCGAAATTTGTCTTGATTGACTCTGTCGAGAAATTTAAAGTGGTCAGCCGAGATGAGCGAAGTACGTTTACTGGTCGGTACACGCAAGGGCGCGTTTGTCCTGACATCGGATGGGAAGCGCCAGCGGTGGGATGTCAGCGGCCCGCATTTCGCTGGTTGGGAGATTTATCATTTGAAAGGTTCGCCAGTTGACCCGAGTCGGATGTATGCGTCGCAGTCCAGCGGGTGGTTTGGGCAGCAGATCCAGCAATCAAACGACGGGGGAAAGACGTGGGCGCCGGTCGGAAACAAATTTGATTACGACGGCGTTGCGGGGACACACCAGTGGTATGACGGAAAGCCGCATCCGTGGGAGTTCAAGCGGGTCTGGCATCTTGAGCCGTCTCTGACCGATCCGAATATGGTTTACGCGGGCGTTGAGGATGCGGCTTTGTTCCGCACGAGCGACGGCGGGCAGACGTGGGAGGAGCTTTCCGGCCTGCGGCGTCATGGGTCGGGGCCGCACTGGCAGCCGGGGGCGGGCGGGATGTGTCTGCATACGATTATTCTCGATCCGACGAATCCCGGGCGTATTTATATTGCGATCTCGGCCGCCGGAGCGTTCCGGAGCGATGACGGTGGGACGACGTGGCAGCCGATCAATCGCGGGTTGAGGTCGGAATTTATTCCTGATCCGAACGCCGAGGTCGGCCACTGCGTTCATCACATCGCGATGCACCGGTCGCGGCCGGGCGTGCTGTTCATGCAGAAGCACTGGGATGTCATGCGCAGCGACGACGCGGGCGAATCGTGGCATGAAGTGAGTGGAAATTTGCCGAGCGATTTTGGGTTTGCGATTGATGTTCATGCGCACGAGCCGGAGACGATTTATGTGGTGCCGATCAAGAGCGACTCGGAGCATTACCCGCCGGAGGGGAAGCTGCGGGTTTATCGCAGCAGGCAAGGCGGAAACGAATGGGAGGCGCTGACGGCGGGTTTGCCGCAAAAGGATTGCTATGTGAATGTGCTGCGCGACGCGATGGCGGTGGATTCGCTCGACGAATGCGGAATTTACTTCGGCACGACGGGCGGGCAGGTGTATGCGTCGGCCGATGCGGGGGACAACTGGACGGCCATCGTCCGCGATCTTCCCGCGGTGTTATCCGTCGAAGTGCAGACACTGTCATGATCCGAGTGATTCTTCCGGCACATCTGCAGGGGCTGGCTAGCGTCGGCCGCGAGGTGATGCTTGAGGTGAAAGGGGTGGTCACACAGCGGTCGGTGTTGGATGCGCTGGAGGTTCGGTATCCGATGCTTCGTGGGACGATCCGCGATCAAGTCACACAGGAGCGCCGGCCGCTGGTGCGATTCTTCGCGTGCGAGGAAGACTTGTCACACGACTCGCCCGACGCGGAACTTCCGGATGCTGTTGGGTCGGGGGTTGAGGCGTTTTACATTATTGGGGCGATCGCGGGCGGGTAGGACGCAGCTTTGGGGGCAATTCAAAGGACCAGTTCACGAAGAAATTCCTTCGTTCCAGCCGGACCGGTCAGATCCAGCCGGACCCATTCTGATCCCGCGTCGATTGCGAGAACAAAGCTCAGGAACCGGCAACATTCATGTTCATGGCCTATGACCTTCGCTAACTCGATCAGAAGTCCGGGCAGAATTTTGAATCGGAGCGATACGCCGTTTTCGAGTTCTGTGCGCTCGATGACGCTACGGCTAAGCCGGGCGAGGCGATTTTTGCGGTCGGCAAGTTCGGCATGGTTTAGCGTACAGGCTATTGGAATGTTCGGCATGAATTTGTTTCCAAAAAACGCGAAGTTCAACGGGGGCGGCCCAATTCCCCATTCAGGCCGCGCTGGCATTTACCAGTTCGATGCGCACCGTCATTCCGATGGCACGGGCATAGCGCTCCAGGGTATCCAATGTCGGCGTCGAATGAATGCTGGTTTCCAGGCGGCTTAGATTTGGTTTGGCAATGCCAGTGAGCCGTGCCAGGTCGGCAAGGCTCAAGCCACGTCTCAGCCGCTGCGCTTTCAGCGCATCGACAACGTCCCGGAGCCATTGATGGTGGCTGAACGTCTCATGAGCCTGAGCACGAATGGCCGCCCCTTCCTCCGCGTCGATTTTGCGTGCGAGCGCTTTCAGCGATTTGATTCGCCTGGGACTGAGTTTCTTTTTTGAGCGGCGAATAGCCGGCATATTTAGTCCTCCACGTCGAACGCAGTAATGGGATACACGGTCATCCGATCAACCCGTTCGTAAACAACGGCCAGCTTCCGGCCAGAACGAGTAAATCCGAAGGCAATCGGACGGCCCGTGCGACGACTGACGGCTGTAGAGATTGGGTTGGCCAGCACATCACCGGCTTCCTCACGAGTTATGCCGTGCTCAGCGAGATGCCGCACGTTCCCATCAGGGCCATCGATCCAAATCACCTCAAGATGCGGCATGCTCCGCCTCTGGTGTTATCTTAAATGATAACCCTTGTCGTGGATTTGTCAATGTGGATTCGCGGTCATTACACTCATCATTGCCGCTACGACGCGATCATGGGCTTCCTGAAGTGATCCGGGGATTTTCAACCCCGATGCCCGCGCGTGGCCGCCGCCGCCGAATTGTTCGGCGAATCTGGCTACGTCCACCTGGCCCTTGCTTCGCAGGCTGACGCGGATTGGGGAATCTTCCGGGGGCTCGATCAGGAGGATTGAGACTTCCACCGTGCGGATTTGCAGCGGGATGTTGATCAGGTTTTCGGTGTCCTCCGCCTTGGCGCCGGTTTCCTGGAAATCTTTTTTCTGTACGCGCATGACGGCGAGGCGGCCATTCTCCAGCAGTTCGAGCGAATCCTGGGCGCGCGTTTGCAGGGCCACGCGCTCGGCTCGCTCGTTTTGGTAGAGGCGCTGATACATGGTGTCGGTGTTGACGCCGGCTTCCATGAGATCGGCCGCGAGGCGAAGCGTGGCCGGGCGGGTGTTGCTGAACTGGAACCAGCCGGTGTCGCTGGCGATGGCCACGAACAGGGCCGTCGCGATGGATTGGTCGATGGGGATTTTCCATTTCGCGAGAAGAGACGCGGCGATTTCGCCGGCGGCGGCGGCTTGCGTGTCCACCAGCTTTACATCCGCCCAGTCTTCCTGGGTGAGATGGTGATCGAGGACGAGGCGCGGACGGGTCCAGTTGTTGATCTGATCTTTTAAGCCGGGCAATTGTGACCATGTGCCTGTGTCCACCACGAGCAGAGCGTCGAATGTGTCCAGCGGATAGGGCTTAGGCCAGCCTGCTTCAACGTCGTGATGGGTGATTTTGTTGTCTTCGAACAGGAAGGCGTATTTGCGGGGAAGGCGATTGAAGAGGAGGACATCGCTGTCGATTTTCTGGCGGCGAAGGGCCAGGGCCATGGCGGCGGCGGTGCCGAGGGCGTCGCCATCAGGGCGCGCGTGGGTGGTGATCAGCACCCGGCGGCAGGCGGACAGGCTATCGAGCATCCGACGATAGGGATCGATCATGGTTGGGTTGAGGATGCCACCTGTCCCGGGTCGATCGCTGAAAACTCGTGGTTCCAATACTCCTCCGCTGCTTGCGTTCGGGCGTTGAGCCACTGCTGCCGCTTGGCGTCATCATTCACATTCACCGGGCGATGATCGAGCCGGATCGAGACATCGGTCGGTCGCCCGTAGCGAAGGATTTGCAGCCGAAGCACTTCGCCGGCGTGCATGACCCGCACGAGGGTGGTGAACTGAGTGAAATCATGCAGCTCGACATCTGGCTGCGCGGGCTGATTGATGATCTTCACAATGATATCACCCGGCTGAAGGACGCGATAGGCGACGAAGCCGGGGATTCGGGACCAGACGAGAACGCCGTCGGGAGGCTGGCTGGGGGCATCGAGCGGCCATTGCAGGCCGAGAAATCCGATGTCCTGCTGAGGGTCGGTGGCGATCTTGTATGGCTCTTCGGTCAGGTAAACCTGCGTGACGGCTTCGCGGATAGCGGCGACTTGCTGAGGGAGGAGCGGAAGATCGGACATCGCTACAGCGCGAAGGGTGGGGAGATCGCGGCGTTTGAGGGTCATGAGTTCATCGAGAGCGGCGCGGCGCGATTGCGGATCGTCGCTGCCGAGTTGCTGGACCCAGATTTTTATTTGGTGCTGTGAGACTGGAGCCGGCTGGGTGGAGGGTTCGGTTTCAGCTGCGCGAATCACGCTGCGCGGCAGTAAAAAAATTGCCGCGAGTATCGCGACTGTCAGCCACCATTTACGCGAATCATCAGCCAAGACGAACCTACTTCTTTTTCCCCGCGCTTTAACCATCGGCTAGCTCGACCAGGCGGTCGTAGCTTTTTTGAATCCATAGAATCTTACGCTGGACCATCTGCAAAAATGGCATCCCCTCGACTTTTCCGAACGAGCCGGTCGCGGCGATGGGGAAGACGGCCTCGGCGATCAGGGCTTCGATCATCAGCCAGCGGGATCGTGCGAATCTCCGCCTGGGAGAGAAGCATTACCTCATCATAGCCGCGGAGGAAACGCTTGAAGCGGGATTCATCGAGATAATCGGGCCATTTGGAGACATCGTCGTCGCCGCCGATGATGGAGAACTGAAGCGATCCGTTGGCGACGTCGATGATACGCGGGAGGAGGCGGGCGCTGTCGTAGTCGATGACCGCGACGACGCGATTGTCGCGGAAGAGCATGTTGCCGGGATGCCAGTCGGCGTGAACGATCTGCTTGGGCCAGTTGTCGATGCCGAGCGACTGCACTTTTTCGGCGGCTTTGCGGTAGGTGGTGAGGAGGAAGGCGAGCAACTGGGAGACTTCGCGATTTTCGTCGGTGTCAGGAATATTGGCGGAAATGGTGCGCAGGCCGGACTCGACTGCGGTGGCCGTGTGATAGCTGCCGCTGGGGGGTTGCCATTCGCTTTTGAATTCTTCAAGCAGCTTGTGATAGAGGGCCAGGATGCGGCCGCTGTCGAAGGTGCTTCCAGGGTTTGCGGATAGCTTTGGCCGGGGATGTATTCGAAGAGTTCGTAGACGCCGTTGCGCCATTGGAGCATGGAGTTGTTGTCCTTCCGCGTGCCGATCAGATGCGGCAGGGGAAACTGCTTGCCGGCCAGATAGAGTTGCAAGGCGTGGGTGAAGGCGACTTTGAAGGGATCGTCTTTGCCGCGGGCGCGGCGCTTGAGGAGGAATTTTCCCTGTTCGCTGACGATGAGGAGTTTTGGAGCTTTGCGGGAGCCGCGGGGGAATTCGACGATGGAGTCGATGACGCCGATGTCGAAATGGGAGAGGACGATGGCGAGTTCTTCAGCGGAGAATTGCTCCCGGGTTCCGCCGGTGCGGGCTTGTCCGGTACCGGAAGGAGCAGTCTGGGATCGCTCTGATGATGCCATGGCCGTGGGGTTAGTTTAGATCAAATGGGCGGGGGGAAAAAGTCGAAAGTTTTATAGGTCAAGTTTCGTGATTCATCGTTTCGGTAAGAGGGGATGAAATAGAAGAAATAGAAAGATTATGTTCGTTGCGATTTTGGTGACGGCTCGGGGGCTGGGGCTCGAATAAAACAGTGGTTGCCGCTGCGAACGCCATCGGCTGGCCCGATGACGGTCGGGCGGGCCGTTTGCAGGCGAGGGGTTAGAGCGTTGAGGTTCGGTCCAGGATGGTGTTCCTTCGTTGGGCGTATTCGGTGTCGGTTAGGACTGGTGTGGCGTTGGTTGTTTTGATGGGGTGTTCGAGGGGAACCCAGCTTTTGCAGCCGGCGTAGGCTGGGGTGTTTTCGATCGTTATTGGGGCGGTCAGGCGATAGGTTCGCACGAGTAAAAGATAAAGGGGATTTTCGGGGCGATAGTTGAATCGCATGTCGATCAGAGGGCTCGTCCAGATGTGTTCATCGTTCAGAGCATCCATCGTCGCGCGATTGGTCATTGGAATGATGTCGGTGATTTCGCCGGCGAGGGAGATTTCGATTTTCGCTGGTTCGGATGAAAGCTTTACCAAGTTAGCTCGTTCTTCATCTTTGAGCATCGCGGCGTTTTGATGGAGGTAAGTGGGGAACAGGAGAAACTGGCGATGCTCAATTTCGAATTCGCCGGCGGATTCGTAGATGCCGCCTTTGCGGAGCAGAATGATTTGGCGGCCTTGCGAGAGAGCGCCGCAAACGCTGGCCCATTCTTTTAATGCGACCTGAAGATCATTCGGCCACGCCATGGGGCGATTCCTCCGTGATCTTTGCCGCCGGGTTTTCCCCTTTCATCTTCAGGAGGATTGTCCAGAGCACGGCGAGCAGATCTTCCACGCCTTGGCGGCTTGCGCCGCTGATGGCGATAGACTTCTTTGGGGCTTAATTCAGCGCGAAGATGATCGATCGCGTCGTTGTCGATGGCGAGGTCCATCTTGTTGGCGGCGATGATTTCGCGTTTCTCGGCCAGCGTGGGACTGAACGCTTCCAGCTCGCGGCGGATCTTGCGGTAATTTTCGGCGGGGTCGGAGCCGTCCATGCCGGGTACATGTCGAGCATGTGCACGATGATTTTGGTGCGCTCGATGTGGCGGAAGAAAGCGTGGCCGAGGCCCGCGCCGTGCTGGGCGCCTTCGATGAGGCCGGGGATGTCGGCGACGACGATTCGGCGGTCGCCTTCGAGTTCGACGATGCCAAGCTGCGGTTCGAGCGTGGTGAAGGGATAGTCGGCGACCTTGGGCCGGGCGGCGGAGATCGTTCGCAGCAGCGTGCTCTTGCCGGCGTTGGGCATGCCGACGAGGCCGACGTCGGCGATCAGCTTCAATTCCAGCCGCAATCGGCGTTCCTGGCCTTCGGTGCCGGGCTCGGCGTAGCGCGGGGCCTGGTTGGTGGAGGTTTTGAATTGCCAGTTGCCGCGGCCGCCCTTTGCCTTCGCGGGCGATGACGACCCGTTTTTCCGGAGCGTCCAGATCGGCCAGCAGTATTTTGTGCTCGGCGTCGTAGATGAGCGTGCCGGGCGGAACGGGGATGACCAGGTCTTCGCCGCTGAGGCCGGACATTTTTTTGCCCATGCCGGCCTGGCCGCGCGGGGCTTTCCAGTGGTGCCGGCCGGCGAAATCGAGGAGGGTGTCTTTGTTGGGATCGGCGACGAAAATGACGTCGCCGCCATCGCCGCCGTCGCCGCCGTCGGGGCCGCCCTTTGGGAATGTATTTTTCGCGGCGGAAGGAGACGCACCCGTCTCCGCCGTCGCCGGCTTTTACCTGAATGTTGGCTTCATCGACGAACATGCCGGCGATTACCCTTCTGGATTTCTTTTGCGGTTAAAACAAGAGAACGGAAAGATCTTTAATGGATGACAACTGCCGATCCGCGGTGACAAGAATGGCGTCATGGCTCAGTGCAGATGCCGCAACGATTGCATCGGGGAGCTTAACGCGAAATGACCGCCGGATTTCAACCGCCCGTTCAATTAGCTGTTGTTCCCCGGAATGAAGCCCGATGATCTCAACCCTGTTAAGAAATTGAGCGAACAGATCACGGTCTGACTGGGTCAGCCCCGAAAAACAAAGGAATTCAATGTGGCTAATAATTGATATGCCGATCCAATCGATCGAGGATGTGAGTTCCAGCACCTGTTGATTGCCCTGAAGCAAAGCAATGATTGCATTCGTATCAAGCAGCAGGCGCCTACCATTCATTGCGAACCCTCCGCTGCTCAGCAACCGGATCGCCACGCCAGACTAGCCGACCCGCAAGATCGGAAAAATTGCGCCCATTATTTTTTGGTTCGTTGCTTGAACTGATGGTGAGGACCACGTTGGCCTCTCCCGCGGGCAACTGGGTCTGCACATCCAGATGCAGATGTCCATTAGATTCGATCTGGCCCTGCACTTTCAGGTGAACGATCTGCATATTGAAACTCCCGGATGATCCGAAAGGCATTCCGTCTTACTTCTCGTTATTTATTATAAACATGAAGCCGTCGGCTTGCACGACGTTTTCTTATAAATCAAAAACCCACGGCGAGGCCGTGGGCTTTGTATGAATTCGCGTAGGTGGTAGCGCCGCTCAGGCTTTCGCGGCGGCTTCCACGCGCACGTGCACCTTGCGGCCCTGGAATTCCACTTTGCCCGGCTTCAGGGCGAAGAGCGTGTCATCTTTGCCGATGCCCACGTTGAAGCCCGGCTGAAAGCGGGTGCCGCGCTGGCGGATGATGATCGATCCGGCCGTGACGACTTCTCCGCCATAGGTTTTGATGCCGAGATATTGGGGATTGCTATCGCGGCCGTTGCGGGTGGAACCTTGTCCTTTTTTATGTGCCATATTTCACCTTTGATGCATATACCTTTATCGCATTACGTAAACTTCGTCCTTTGCCACCAGGTCTCCGCCGCCTGGGTGGGCTTCGTCGGAATCGAGGTGGTAGGTGAGCTGCAAGGTTTTGTGAAGGGTCACTTCCTTGTCGCCGACCGTCACCGTCGCGCTCTCGCCCCAGAAACCGGAGCAGAAGATAGTAAACGTTCCCATCCGCAATCGGGGCTCGGCCCAGATGGCGACGCCGTCTTTGGATTGATCCTCACCCTGGCGAAGCTCGCCGCCGATGAGATCGTTATTTTGCAGATATTTCAAATGCTCGTGCTGCTTGATGGCATCGAAGACGCCAGGGGAGATGCCCATGTCGCTGCGAATGACTTGTCCATCTTCGAGGACCATCTCGAAGCTTGGATAAAATAGCACCTTGTCCCGGTCAGAGTTATTGACGACGTGATAGGTCACGTACCAATAGGCTCCGGGATTGGAATCGCCCGGACCCTGCACGAGGATGCGCTTGGGAACTGAATGAGTCAGCGTCAATTCCCAGGAGACGGGATAGGGGCTGGGCTGTGGATAGTCCGCCTGCACCGGGGCTACCGAGCGCAAAGACAACCAGAAATCCTGCAATCGGCAATCGCCATAACATGGTGAAGCACTCCGCATTCCAAGGCGGGCGTGGAAAATAATGGCCATTCCACCTGGCCAGCGTTATTCTTACGTTCCGTGGCGATCATGTCAAATTCTCTTTTGACGGCCCGTCGGGACGGGAGCGGAGCGGTCATTTGCCGCCCGGCGAAACGAACCGAGTTCCAGGCCGCCGCTGCCATGATCCTGAGTGGCCCGGGCCACCCCCCTTCGGCTACCCAGGTGGTCGATTTCATCCAATCCACGACGCAGCGGCGGATCGATCTGTCTGCCATGTGGGTGGCTGAGAGCCGTGGGAAGCTGGTCTGGGCGGCATTACCGATCCTGAACCCCGGAAAAACGCTGTTATTGCTGACTGGCTCGAACATTGCCGATTCCGTTTATCCGGCGGCCGTTCAACTTGTTACCGAGCTATGCGAATACTTCCGCCAGCGGAATGTGCATCTGGCACAGGTGCTGTTTGAGCCGGATCATTCGCAGGCGCGGATGCTTTTTAGCGATCTCGGATTCACGCAAGTAGCTGAGTTGATCTATCTGCAGGGGACTGTGCCCCGGATTGCGAAATCGCCGCCACTGCCGCGGAACATGCGGTTTGTGAGTTATTCGTCGGAAAATCATGCTCTTTTTGCAGAGGGCATCCTGCGAAGTTATCGTGACAGTCTTGATTGCCCGGCCCTCAGCGGACTGCGGGACATTGAAGACATCATCGCCGGACACCGAGCCACCGGGGAGCATGTTCCGGAGATGTGGCAATTGATCGTGGAAAATGACCAGCCGCGCGGCGTGCTGCTGCTGAGCCGGATTCCGAACAGCGATGCGGTTGAGCTGGTCTATCTCGGGCTGGCGGTTGAAGCGCGGGGGAAAGGACTTGGGACGGTTCTCATGCAGCAGGCGATGCACCTGATTGTTTCCGATCGCCGGCGGGGGCTGACGCTGGCGGTGGATTCGCAAAATGAGCCGGCCCTGCGATTGTATTTTCGTCACGGGATGCAGCGGATCGCGGCGCGGGTGGCGATGATTTTGGACCTGCGTACCTCCAAGTGATGATCCTGCCGGGAAGAACGAAATATTTCCCCATTTTGTGCACCAGTTGTGCACAGTCCGATAATACGGTGGATCGAAAGTTGAAAAAAAGATTTCCTAAACAAACCGCACCGGCCCTACCGATGTTTTGATCGTTGTGAACGGAAAATCCGATAAAGTTTTACTTGCCAGTACTGTTAACGCAGACTATTTTCTCCGCCACTTCACGGATGATTTTTAAGGTTTGGTTTTTCCCAGGTTAAGGCAGGACGCCGGCCAAGGATGAGGGAATGCTGCGCTTTGCCAGTGGCAGGGCGTATCGGACGGCGCCGTAGGACGGCACAGGGTTTTGTTTCCTTGAGTTGTTCCTGTGGTGGCCAGCCGACCCGGTCTGGTGGCTTTTGCGAACCGTCGGGTCGGGACATACGGTTTTGCACGGAAGGAGTCGGCGTGAGCTGCATCGGCGCACACGATCCGCAGTTGGCACGATTGGCCAACGCAATCGCTCAACGGGTAGGACAACAACGGTTTCATGTTTGGTTTAATAATTCCACGCGCCTCGATCTGAGGCAGGACGGGCTGGAAATAGCCGTCCCCAACGATTTCATCAGCGAGTGGATCGGTTCGCACTTCAGCAAGCCGATTCAGGATGCAGCCCATGAAGTTCTGGGCTGCTCGCTCGCGGTGAGATTCAGCGTCGTGCCGCAGCTATTTGAGGTGAATACCACCGACGGCGCTTCGGACAAACCGGCGGCGGATGGCGCGAAAGCGTCGGCGCGACCCATCGGGGCCCCCCTGCTCGGCTCGCCCATTCTTTCTTCCACGCCGGCCGCGCAGCCGTCAGAAACCCGGGCCGCTATTGCTGCTGAAACCCGCGCCGCCGCCGCGGCCAGCGAGACGATCTGCAAGGTCATGCCGGTCATGAGCCCGCGCCGCCCGACTTCCGCGGCGGAGGATCAGCAGGCCGCGCAATCCAATAAGCCGCGCCTTCGGCACGATATCGATACATTCGTCGTCGGGCAGAGCAATCAACTCGCGTACAACACCGCGCCTCTGACGTCGCCGAATTTCCCGGCTGCCCAATACAACCCTCTGTTCATTCATGGCGGCTGCGGCCTGGGCAAAACCCATCTGCTCCAGGGACTTTGCAGGCGATTTATTGCCCATCACCCGACCAAGCGCTGGACCTATCTCACCGGCGAGGAATTCACCAACGAATTTCTTACCGCTTTACGATCGAACAAGCTCGATAACTTCCGCAGGAAAATGCGCGATCTCGATCTGCTCGTGATCGACGATGTGCATTTCCTCGGCGGCAAGAAGGCGACGCAGGAAGAATTCCTGCATACCTTCAACGCGATCGAAGCCATGGGCCGGCAGGTTGTGATGGCCAGCGACAATCATCCGAAAATGATCGAGGAATTCGGCGAATCGCTGGTCAATCGCTTTGTCAGCGGGATGGTGGTGCGGATCGATCCGCCGAATTTCGCGACGCGATGCGAGATTCTGCGCAGCCTGTCGCACCGCGGCGGATTGAATTTGCCGGAGGAAGTGGTCGGCTGGATCGCTCGGCGGGTGACGCAGAACGTGCGCGAGCTTGAAGGGGCGATCACGCGGATCGCCGCGCATGTCAAACTCACCGGCCGGATTCCGGATGTCGTGATGGCCCAGGAATCGCTCGGCGATCTCGACCGGCAGATGGTCGCACCGGTTCGGCCGGACAATATTCTCCAGTCGGTCTGCGATTATTTCGGACTCGAACATAAAGACCTGATGTCCGGCCGGCGCCAGCGAACGATCAGCCTCGCCCGCAGCGTGGCGATGTATCTCGTGCGGAAAACGGCGAAGCTGAGCTTTCCGGAGATCGGGATGCGCATGGGAAAACGGAATCACAGCACGGTGATCAGCGCGTGCCGCCGGATCGAGCGGGCGCGTGATGCGCAATGAGCCGCTGGTCTGGACGACGAGCGTCGGGGAACATGAAGAGGAAGCGTGTGAATTGATTCAACGGCTGGAGGAACACAGCCGGGCGCGGGGATAAAAAACCAAGGTTTGCATCAGCGCAATAAAAAAGGGCGGAGCTCCGCGCACCGCCCAATTTCCCTTCCCTGCTCGGATTTCCTCCCGAATCGATCAGCCCGCCGCTGATTTGCCCCGGGATCGTCTTGAAGCGCTAAACCATCGCGCCGCCATGACGCCCAGGACACCAGCCAGACCGATCCATCCCGCCCGAGGCATTGGGGCCTCTGTTGGTGCGGGTCCGGAAGACGACGTCACCGGTTCAGACACTGAGAAATCCCTCGTCAAGCCGCTGTCGTCCCGTGACGGCTCAACCAGATTGGAATTCTCCTTTAGCTGCAGTTGCGATTCCGTGTTTTGCCCGAGATTTTCATTGGCATCGAACCATCTGGCTCTGGCTGCCGCGACGCCGGGCTCCACAAATCTGATGGAGCCATCGGCCGCAATATTGGCGGCGGCCTCATTTGCGAAATGATCATCCGGCTGAACAACATATGCGCCAATCGGGCCGGAAAGCAGGAAAACCAAGCCAGTTGTGCAAACCACTGCGCGTTTCATAGGTGCTCTTCGCTGACGTGCTCTCCCCAACCGACATGCACCAAAGACTTGAGGGAGATTATCTTTGTGGTGCTATTTAAGCAACGAAAAAGTGGCGCGGATTGCCGTGGAATCATCAGCGGGCTTAGATATATGCCCCCGTAATTGCTTGCTGATTCTTGCGTTGCGCTGTCGCGGGAAGACCCGCTAAACATTTATCGCTGGGCGCTGGCGACTGTGGGAGGCTGTGGCAGCTTGAGCACCCAGCCGATTTTCAAAACGTTTTCATCCGGGCCGATCATCGATTTGTTTGCAAGATAGAGCTTGTCGATCATGCCGGCTGAGCCGTAGAGCTTGATACAGATGCTCTCCAGCGTATCGCCGGAAGCGACGGTGTACATCGTCGCGGAATCGACATGGACCTCGGCGGCGCTGGTGGCCGAGGAGGGATTTTTCTCGCTGTCCGTCAATTCGGGAATGACCAGGATCTGGCCGATCTTGAGATGCCGCGGATCGAGGCCTGGGTTGGCGGCGAGAATCCTCTTGTAATATCGCGGGCTGCCATAGACGCTTTCAGCGATCGAGTAGGGAGATTCACCCGCGGCGACGCGATGGGTCCGCGCCATAGGGGCTGAAACTGCAACCGGCGGGAGAGCCGCCGGCGAAGGGGTTGGGGCCGGATCGGAAACATACTGATTGCTGGCAAACAGGCTGGAGGGCTGCGTCGTCGGAAGCGGATCGATCACCGGCGTATTGGCTGCGCGGCTGACGCCATCCGCGCTGAATTCACCGGAGCCGAATCAATCATCGGCGTGACCGTATGCTCCGGGGTCACGGGGGCGGAGAGGCTGGGCGGCAGACCGTTCTTCAGAGCGCCATCCCAGTCGGTCTTGGTGTCGTTGCTGCTGGCGGTGGGCTGGGTTGCGGGAGTGGCCGCATCGGCTTCGGGCGCCGGGGCTGGCGTGGTGGCTGTATCCGTATTGCCAGTTGCTACCTGCGAATTAGGAACGGAATTGTCCGCCACATCCGTTTGCGGCGTGGCCGACGGCGTTGGGGTTGAATCGGTCGGGTCGGCCTGATGGTCCGACGGGCTCGGCATGGTGAGGCCGATCTTGGGCGGCATCGCCGGTCCGCGGGACAGAACGATCACATATACAACAAGGGTAACGACCAGAATCGCCCCGATGGTCAATCCGAATTTTACGTCTTTACGCATGTGCGGGACTCCTTTCCCAGCAGACTGACTCCAGATTTGTCTTAAACGCTTGCCCGTGGAACTTGCCCGACGGGCGCCTGCATCACGCCGGTGGGCCGCTTTTCGTCCTTGCCCCACAAAAGCAGCGGAGCCGCGATTGCCACCGACGAATACGTTCCCACCAATATGCCAATGAGCAGCACGAATGTAAAGCCGTGGATGCCGGCGCCGCCCAGGAAATACATGAACGAGACGGTCATGATCGTGGTTCCGCACGTCAGCATCGTGCGCGATAGGGTCTGATTGATGGCGTCGTTGATCACCGCCCGGTCGAGATGTCCATACCTTCCGCGGTTTTCGCGGATGCGGTCGAAGACCACGATCGTGTCGATCATCGAATATCCCATGATCGTCAAAATGCCGGCGACCACCGTCAGGTTGATGCGGAACGGCTCGATCTGCAGGAAATTATGCGGCCAGTAATCGGCGATGTAATGGGCAAAGCCCGAGCGCCGCCAGGGTGAAGACCGTGTCGTGCAGCAGCGCGACGACCGTCGCGGTACCGTATTTGAGATTGCCGAACCGCACCCAGATGTAAATCATGATCGCGATGATCGAGAAGGCCAGCGCGAGGAAAGCATCCTGCTGCATTTCGCCGGCGACCTGCGGATCGAAATTAGTTTCCTGCTCGAATGATGGCGGATGATTCACCGCGTCCTTCACCAGGCCCCAGAGCGGCTCGGCGAGCTCGCCGTCCCATTTGCCGATCCGCTTCGTATGAGACCGACGGATTCCATCCGACGACGACGGCAAACGCGGTTGGCTTGCTTGGATCGCCCGGAGCTTCAACTGTGTACTGCACCGACCCGGTCGTTCGCCGATGAACTCGACAGCCGCTGGTTGTCCAGCCGCTTGGTGATTTCATCGACCGACAGCGGCGGGGAAATATTCTTCAGCACGATCGCCACTCCGCCGGGATGGCTCGAAGCCGCGGGCGGGGTGTAAGCCGTCAATCGCAAACGATCGATTGGAAATCGGCAGCACCTCTTTGTCCGATGCATCTTTGATAATCCGCTTCCGCGCCTGTCGAATTCCGATGGAAGCTGAAGCTGCAGCTTGCCATTCATCGCTTCGAGCACGGCATTGCGCACCATTTCTCGTTTGTCGTTGGGCGACGACGACCTGGTAATGCAGCCGGTCGGTTCCCACCGCCACCACGCTTGGGGCTGGGCAGCGCCACCGGATCTTTCAGGCTTTCGGCTTCGATGAGCTTGCGCACATCGTCCTGATCCATCGGCTGCTTCAACTGGAACTGGAGCGATGTCCCGGTGGCGAATTCGATGTCCATCATCCGCCCCTGCTTCACCTTGATCGACGAACAGCGTCATGCCGATCGCCAGCATGATGATGCTGAAGGTGTAGAAGATCCACGCCTTGCCCATCCAGTCCCATTTGGGCTTGAGCAGCCGATCCCATGCGGGGAAGGTCAGCGGCAAGCTGCCGAGGCTGCTTCATGCCGAACTTGTCGATCATGATCCCGAAAATGGTCTTGGTGACGTACAGCGCCGTGAACAAGCTGGCGACGATGCCGATGATCAGCGTCAGGCCGAATCCCTTCACCTCTTCCGATCCGAAGGCGTAGAGACAGAGCGAGGTGATGATGCTGGTCATGTTGGAGTCGATGATGGCGCTTTGCGCCTGGGCGTAGCTGTTGCGCAGGGCCATGCGCAAGCGGAAGATTTTGATGCTGCTCTTCGCGCAGACGCTCGAAGATCAGCACGTTGGCGTCCACGGCCGTGCCGATCGGTCAGCACGATGCCGGCGATGCTGGGCAGCGTGAACGTCGCGTTGAGGGCGCACATCGTGCCGAGAATCAGCACGAGGTTCATCAGCACGGCGAAGAACGCGACCACTCCCGCGAGGTAGTAATAGCTGATCAGAAACACCGCCACGACGATCAGGCCGAAGCCGCAGGCGACCAGCCCGCGATAGAGATTGTCGGCGCCCAGCGTCGGACCGACCTGCTGCTCGCTGATCGGCTCATCGGAAAGCTGAGCCGGGAGGCTGCCGGCGTTCAGTGTGTTGATCAGGTAATTCGAGTTCCTGCGTGGTGAATCCGCCCTTGCCGCCGCCGGTGATGACGCCCGAGCCGCCGGTGATTCGCCGTAATTGAGATTGGGGGCGCTGATGATCTTGTTGTCCAGCACGATCGCCAGCTTCGAATGGGGGTCGGCGACATCCGTGTGCTGCTTGGCGACGTTGAACCAGTGCGTGGTGAGATCGCCGAAAAGATTTCCGCCGGTGTTGTCGAAGTTGAATCCGACCGCCCGGCTGCCATCCTGCATGGTCTGCGGCGCGCGCGTTCTCCAGCCCCCATTTGCCGCTCTGGCCTTGGTCATCGAGGCGTCCGGCGTCGACCAGCACCGGGATGTAATGCTTGCCGTTCCATTCGTGCGTTTCCGGC
Source organism: uncultured Phycisphaerales bacterium (assembly GCA_963773725.1). Taxonomy (GTDB): domain Bacteria; phylum Planctomycetota; class Phycisphaerae; order Tepidisphaerales; family Tepidisphaeraceae; genus PALSA-1353. The sequence goes on along the minus strand of CAVZCA010000001.1, from coordinate 28,556 downwards.
GGCTCGCCGGGCTTGTCGAATTCCTCCGGGCGATCCACTTCCATCCAGCGGATCGTGTCGCCCGGCTGCGGCAGCGGCCCCTTCCCGCCCGGCTGCAGCCGCGCGTCCATCGCCTTCAAATCCGCTGGATTGGCGGTGACGTTGTCCGCCAGAATGTGGAATTCCAAAACGCCCGAGCCTTGCAGCAGGCGCTTCAGATCTTCCGCGCCGGTGATCGCGTTCTTGACCGAATCGTAATCCTTGTATTTCGCCTGGAATTCGTCCATCGCGTTCAGCCGCGTTGGGAAATCGGCGAACTTTTTCTTCAGATCGTCCAGCTTCTGGTCGCCCGGCCTTTTTCTGGTCCGGATCATCGGAATTGACCTGGTCGAGAATCGGTTGAAGGTCTGCCGGCGACAGATTGGTCTGATCGATCTGCAATTTCAAGTCGTCATACGCAACCGTCAGCGGCTGCAACTTGCGCCGCCAGCATCGGCAGCGGCAGCTTTTGCGGATTCGCGCGGAGCTGCCTGGATCTGGTCGAACGTCTGCGAGAGATTCTTGAAGAGCGTCCGCCCGGGTCTTGCTCGTCCGACGCCAGCTCGGCAAGCCGCTGATCTCGCTGCGGGCCGGTCAGATGCTCGACCGCATTGAGGACCTCGTCCTGGCGGACATTGGTCGCATCCAGCTTCTGCTGCGCTTCGTTAAACGCCTGCTTGATGCGCGGGGCTTCGGTTGCCTCGCGACGACAGCGGCATTTCGATTTCGATGCGGTCATTGCCCTGCGGACGCCAGACGAGGTTTCGCAGCCCCAGCGGATCGACGCGCTTTTTCAGGGCTTCCATTACATGCTCGGACAAGATCGGGATCGGTATTGCCTGGCCGCCTGAATCGCATAGACCAGGCTCACGCCGCCGACCATGTCGATGCCGGGGCGGAGATCGGTCTTCTGAATGGCGGTGAGGTTGTGATCGAACAGCCGCGACGGCGGACCCCAGAATATCGCCAGGAGCGACAGCACGAGCACCGTGGCAATCAGCGTGATCCGGTTTCGAATAAGTCGTTGGCATGATGGAATGATCCGTAACCGATCAGATAAACGAACAACTCTTGACTTGGCGCTTCTTACTTGGCGGTGGACGGCGATTCATCACTCGACGAGCACCCGCTTGATCGCGTCGCGGGTGAACTTGATCTTGGTGTTGGTGCTTTCGTCCACCTTCAGCACCACGTCGGTGTCGCGCACATCGACGATCGTGCCGAGGATTCCGCCGGCGGTCACGACCTTGTCGCCCCGCTTCATGTTGTTCAGCATGTCTTCCCGCTGCCGCTGCTCTTTTTTGCGGGTCTTCTGGGAGCCGAAGAACAGATAGATCAGCATCGCCGAAGACCAGCAGCACGAGCATCTGCTGCGGATTGGCATACCAGGGAACGGGCTCGGTCGGACGGGTTGTCGCGGGGGCCACGTCGGCCAGTAGATTGCAAAATGCTCAAGCAGTTCTCCTTATAGGATTATCATTCAGCGGTCTCGCCAGCGAGCCGCGTTCATCAATCTTCCGGTTCGGCGGCGGCAGCGCCGGGGCCCGAGCTGGCAACGCGCATCGTTTCGCACGAAGGAGTCGAAACTCCCCTCTCCGATCGACCGGCGAATATCCGCCATCAGCCGTTGGTAGAACCGCATATTATGCACGGAAACCAGCACCGGGCCAAGCATCTCGCCCGCGAAAAAAAAGTGCCGGATGGCCCCCCGGGTGAAATTCCGGCAGGCGTAACAGTCGCAACCCGCCTCAATTGGGCCGTTATCGCGCTGATGAACGCTGTTTCGCAGGCGTATCGGGCCCTGAGCCGTGAAGGCATAGGCATTGCGGCCGTTGCGCGTGGGGAGGACGCAATCGAACATATCGATCCCCGCCGCCACGCCGGCGACGATATCGCGCGGAAACCCGACGCCCATGAGATACCGCGGCTTATCGCGCGGGCAGCATCGGGCCAATTTCGCGCAGGACCGTCTTCATCGCCTCAAATCCCTCGCCAACCGCCAGGCCGCCGAGGGCATAACCGCTGAAATCCATGGCTGAGAGCTCGGTTGCGCAGTCGTGCCGCGAAGGTCGAGATCGACGCCGCCCTGAACGATGCCGAAGAGTCCCTGTTCATCCGGCCGTGCATGTGCCGCCAGACATTGCTCGGCCCAGCGGATGGTTCGCTCGACGGCCTGCGCATGCACATCGACCGGGGCTGTTGCCGGCGGGCATTGATCGAACGCCATGATGATGTCCGCTCCCAGATCGTTCTGCACCTCGATGCTTCGCCTGGCATCGAGGAAGACCTCGCTGCCATCGATATGGCTTTTGAATTTCACGCCGGCATCGGAGACCTCGTTCAAATCCGCAAGCGAAAAGACCTGGAATCCCCCGCTGTCGGTCAGGATCGGCCCGGGCCATCCCATGAAACGATGCAGGCCGCCTAGTTCCGCGACCGTCTTTTCGCCGGGGCGAAGCATCAGGTGATACGTGTTGGCCAAGAACGATCTGCGATCCGGTTTGCTCGACCTGATCGGGCAAGACCCCCTTGATCGAGCCTTGCGTCCCCACTGGCATGAACGCGGGCGTATCGAAAATTCCGTGTGGCGTGGAAACACGACCCAGCCGCGCTGCTGGCGCGATCCTGGCGAATGAGTTCGAACCTCACGGGTTTGGGATTGCTGACCTTCAAGCGGGATCCAGATCAATATCGCAGTTGAGCGCGTTGCCAACCGATTCCAGTTCCGCGCGCAACTTTCCGAGCGAAACCGACGCCGGCACGGTCAATCGCATCTCAGTCAGAAAGAGTGGCGAACCTGAAAATGGGGCTGATTCCTGGCGGGCTGACAATTCTTCGATGTTGACTCCGTATTCGCGAAGCACCTGCGACAATTTGGCCACGATCCCCGGCTGATCCATTGAATAGGTCTTGAGGCGGTACGGCAGGCCACTGACTCCCGCGCGTTTGCCGTGCAATTCTGAAACGCTGAGTCGCAGGCCCATCTTCTCGCCGACTTTGGGGAGGCTGGCTCCGTCCGCCATTTCGACCAGAATCAGCATCGCGAACTCGCCGCGCAGGTTCACCATGCGCGAATCGAGAATATTTCCGCCGCCGCTATGAATGATGGGCGGTCAGTTCCCCCACAATTCCGGGGCGATCGGGGCCGACGGCTGTAATAATGAACTGCGGCATGGGAAAACACTGTATCGCCGAAGCAGTTGGAATTCTAATGGAACTTCCCAGCGTTCGGCGCGTCTACTCATCATCTGGCAGGGGCTTTATTAACCTGGAGCATTCACCATGAATTCCAATCGATTGCTTACGTGGGCGGCGATCACTCTTGCCTGCGCTGCATCCACGGCTTGCGCCGATGCGCCGCTGCGCCGCAGCCCGGATTCTCGCTGACGATTTACAGCAATGCCGATCCGGCGACGTTTGATCCGCAGGAGATTGTCCGCCAGCAAACGTTCAATCCCTATTACCCTCAGCAGAATCCGCTGCCGGGCTATGGGATCGTGCGCGAGAACCGGGAGATCAAGCTGGATGAGGGGGACAACACGATTCGGTTTACGGATGTGGCCACCGGGATCGATCCGACGACGGTTTCGTTTCAGTCGCTGACCGCGCCGGACGCGGCTACGCGTCCTGGAGCAGAATTACGAATATGACCTGGTCAGCGCGGACAAGCTGATGGGGAAATATCTTGGGAAGGAGATTCAGGTCGTTCGCCGCGGCTCGGGGGGCGGCGCTGCGCAAGCACTTACGGGGACACTTCTGGCGTTCGATGCGTCAAATCTGGTGGTGCAGGACTCGGCGCGGAAATGTACAGGTCATTACGCGCGGGCCGGAGATTGAAGGGATTCAACTCTCCAGCAACGACGCCAGCCTGATCACCAAGCCGACGCTGGTCTGGAAGATTCACAATACGCAGGCCGGGACGCATTTGGCGCAGGTGACGTATCAGACCGACAGCCTCACCTGGCGGGCGGATTACAACGTGACGGTCAATGATGATGACACCGCCGCCGACATCGGGGCGTGGGTGACGATTCTCAATCAGAGCGGAGCGGCCTATCCGGATGCGCAACTCAAGCTGGTCGCCGGCGATGTCCAGCGGATGAAGCCGCCGCAGCCGATGTACCAGATGGCGGACCAACTGGCTACCAAAGCCATGAACGAAGCGCCGGCCGGCTTCGCGGAGAAATCATTTTTTGAATATCATCTGTACACCCTTGGCCGCACGACCTCTCTGTCCAACAACAGCACGAAACAAATCGAGTTGTTCGAGCCGAAGCTGAATGTTCCGGTGGAGAAAACTTATGTGTATTACGGAGTCCCCGAGCAATTGCGGTTCTGGGCGGCTGACAATCCGAATATGGACCAGAACCTGGGGACCGATTCAAACAAGAAGGTGGATGTTTATCTTTTGCTGACGAATGCGAGAGCAACGGGCTGGGGATTCCGCTGCCGGCGGGGCGGATTCGTGTTTATAAGCGCGACGAGGCGGACGGCTCGAAAGAATTCATCGGCGAAGATGTCATTCAGCACACGCCTAAAGATGAAAACGTGATGATCAAGCTTGGCAGCGCGTTTGACATTGTCGGCGAACGGCGCCAGACGGATTTCAATGCCAATTTTAATGGGCATGTTGTTACCGAATCGTTTGAGATCAAGCTGCGGAATCATAAGAAGGAAGCGGTGCATGTGATCGTTAAGGAAAATTTGTATCGCTGGAATAATTGGGAAATTACTGCCAGCAGCGATAAGTGGGAAAAGCAGGATTTTCGAACTATTCACTTTCCGGTGGATGTGCCGGCGGATGGGGAAAAGGTTGTGACGTATTCAGTTAAATATACCTGGTGATAGGAATTGGGCTGCGCGGTAATTCATTGGGAAGATGATCGGTTGCGGTTTTTGTGACGATTGAAGGCCCTGACTCGAATAGGGGGAATTATTTCCCGTCGTGAAAACTGTTGGCTTGCCTGATATTAATCGGGCTCGCCTTTTGCCGGCAGTGAGATTTGCTCTTGCTTAGTTCTGTTTTTGGGCGAAGCCGGCGCGGATGTAATCGTTTACCGCGTCTGCCGTCAGGCGCGGGTCCCAGTGTCCTCGGCGCTGCTCGCGCGCGGCAGCTAGGAATCCTTCGAGTGATGCGTCGTTCAGGCCGATCGACTTGGCATATGTGACGATGTCGCGGGATGGATCGGCGAATTTTGTCTCGGCCATATCCGAATGATCCTGCGTTTGGCTCAGCCACTGTTTCCAATTCAGGTCCTGCTTGGCGATTTGGAATAGCTTGGCGCCAGCGGACGCATAATGATTGTCACGAAACGCGTAGATTGGCTTCCACGCGTTCAAAATAATCAATTGATCGCGTTGCTGCTGGAAGAAATTATCGTGCACGGACAATTCATCCGGCGACGATTCCAGCTTGAACGCTGCGCCCGACCAGTCGTAGACGACGTTGTTGCGAATCTCGCCGTGCGTGGGGACTTTCCAGGAATTGTGCATTTGCGGGTTGTATGAGAGGGCTTCCAGGCCGTTGATTTTGTCCGGCTTGTGGGCGAGAACGTTTCCCTCGACCAGCACGGTTGGGCAATTCCAGAATTCCAGGCCCTGCCCGCGCGGTGCCGGACCCGATGCCGTCTCCATCCAGCACGACATTGTTTCGGACGATCGAGGGTGCATAGCTGACGTATGCACCGAGCGGGTCTTTCAGAAACAAATTGTTCTCGAGCAATCCGCCCGGTGCAACTGGCAACCATGGCTCGACGCCCTTGCACTGATGTTGTTGCGGACGATGAAATGCCGGTCTTCGCCGACTTCGACGCGCTGCAGATACATGTTGTGATTGAAAATTGTTTTCCCTGCGCCTGATACGCCTTCCGCCCAGCCGTTATGGTCGAACAGGTTTTCCTCGATCAGCACGTTCTTGAGATTGTCGATGTAAAGGCCGGATGAAAAGCTGAAATTCCAGGAATCGACGATCTCGCAGCGGCGGACGATGACCGTATCGAATAAATCGGATTCCTTGGATTGCAGCATGATCCCCATCCCGAAATCGCGGCAGCGGCAATCTTCGATCCAGAGAAACCCGCCGCTGCAAACCATGTTGACGCCATTATTCTGGGCGTGACTCATCTTTTTCGGATGAAATGATTTTCCCGCCGGGTCGCGGCTGTCGGCGTACAGGTCGAGCCCCTGCAACACCATGTACCGCGGCAATGGCTTGGCCCCGAGATTCAACGACGACCGCAGCACCGGCCGCGGCAATTGCACATTCCCGTACGCGCCGATGATTACCGGCTCCATCGCGCCGCGACTGCGCAGGGCGATGTTGGCGTTGATGTTCGCTTCGGAAAAAGTATCGCCGCGCTTGAAGAGGATTCGATCGGGATATCCCAGGCGGGTGAGGGACATCGCTTTCTTCAGCGAGCGGACCGGCTGGAGCCTCCCGTCATTGAAATCGCTGCCGTCGGTGGTGCTGACGAGAATGATTCTCGCTTCTTCGCCGAGCGGGAAATTGGTGAAGCCGTCCTTGTCCCGGTCGAACAGCTTCACCCATCGGGCGGCGGTATTCTCCGGCTGGGTGGTTTGCGCGAGGGATGGAATGCGGCAAAGGAGCGTGATCGACAGAACAAGAACTGCTGTAGTTCGGCGAATTCCCATTTCAAGAATTCTAAAAATCGAGTCCCCCGCGCAGTTGCGGCCGCTTTTTCTTCGGACTGGCCGGGGTTGCGGGCGCTGCCGCCGCAGGAGCCTCGGGTGGCGCTTCGGGAGTCGCCTGCTTCAGACTGAACGACATTCGCCGCGCGACCGGATCGACCGAGAGAACCACGAGCCGGACGGTGTCCCCCTCCTTGACCACTTCCTCGGCTGATCTGATCCGCCGATGGCTCATCTCGCTGATCGGCAGCAGGCCTTCGATCCCCTCTTCCACCTCGATGAACGCGCCGAAGCTCTGAAGCTTGGTCACGCGTCCCGTCACTTCCGAGCCGATGGCGTATCGCGCGCCGGCATCGGACCAGGGATCGACGCCAAGCACCTGCTTGAGGCTCAGGCTCAGCTTGCCTGTCTCGCGATCGATTTTCAGAACCTTCACATCGAGGACATCGCCGGTTTTCACGACTTCGCCCGGATTGCGCACGCGGCGAAAGCTCATCTCGCTGACGTGCAGCAAACCATCGACGCCGCCGAGATCGATAAACGCGCCGAAATCGAGCACGCTTCGCACAGTTCCGCGGCGAATCTGCCCCTCGGCGAGTTCCTCCATCAGCTTTTTCTTCTGGTCTTCGCGCTCGCGCTCGACGATATTTCGGCGTGAGAGAACGATGTTCTTCCCCTGCCGCTCGAAGGCGGTCACCTCAGCGGTCATTTTCTGATTCACGAACTGCGAGAGATCGGGCACGTGATAGACATCGACCTGGCCCGCGGGCATGAACGCGCGCATTCCCTTGACGTCGATTTCCAAGCCCCCCTTGTTCACGCCGGTGACGACGCCATCGACGATCTGGCCGACTTCGAGCGTCTCCCATGTGACGTTGGATGCCGACACACCTTTGCGGGAGAGGATGAGCAAACCCTCAGCCGAGTCATATCGATCGACATTGAATTCCATTTCCTGCCCGACGGTCGGCAGCTCATCATCTATAAATTGCGTGAGTGAGACGATCCCCTGGCTCTTGCCGCCGAAATCGACGAAGGCATCGTCCTTGCCAACGGAGACGATTTTCCGCGGCGGACGCCTTTGTCACGACCACCGTCGCCGCCGGTGGGTTCGGGAGATTTTGGCTTGTCGAAGCCATAGAGGGCATCGAGCGATACATCGCTGAGCGCGGTGTCGATCTGGGCATCCAGCTTGGAATCCGTGTCGGGGCGGAATTTTGCTTTGTAGGAATTGTCTGCTCGATCTTTGGGCATGGGGCCTTTCGGGAACTATTGGTGGCGGGAGAGAAGGGTCTGGGTTGTCTCCAACGTCATGGCTTGATTGTACTAGGGGACGCGGGGCCATGAAACTAGCGGGTCATGATGCCAACTGCTGGCCCGATATCGGTTCATGGATACATGCCAACCGGTGAAAGGCATAACTTGATTTCACTGTATACCGGCACATCAAGATCCTGGCCGGAATTGGGCCTGATTGAATCACAAAATGGTTCCGTCAAACCCTCATTGTTGTCCCAAAGAAGTGGCCGAAGTGTGCATTCAAACGCATTAGGGCTAACAGCAATGATGCCCACATCCCGCTTGCCCGCTCGCAATGTGATCCGACAATCGTCAATCGATTCGATAAACGGCATCGCGTGAAGCTCAACCGAAGTAACCGCACCGCTTGCTAGGTCGGCAAACACTTGCCGGAGTTGCATCGCTTCTGAAGTATTGAAATCGTGGAGGGAGATGATTCGGCCGCGAGAACTCGTGATTAAATACTCGAGCTTCATTCCAGCTCTTGCCTAAATCTGCCTCGCCAAATGATCCGCCGCCGCCGCTGCTTCGCGCATCGCTTCGGGCAGTGTTGGATGAGCATGGAATGCCCTTGCGAGATCTTCCACGCTGGCTGCGAATTCCATCGCCATTGCCGCCTCGGCGATCATGGTGCTGGCATCGGCGCCGAGAATGTGCACGCCCAGCAGGCGATCTGTCTTCGCGTCGCCGATCACTTTTACGAAACCTTCGACATCGTCCATGCCGCGGGCGCGGCCGTTGGCGGTGAAGGGGAATTTCCCGATCTTGATCGGGCCTCTGGCGGCGGCTTCTTCTTCGGTCATGCCGACCTGGGCTAGTTCCGGATGCGTGTAGACGACTGCGGGGCAGGCTTTGTAATTCACGTGGCCTGGTTTGCCGGCCATGATTTCCACCGCCGCGACGCCTTCCTCCTCGGCTTTATGGGCGAGCATTGCGCCGCCGATCACGTCGCCGATGGCGTAGATTCCCGGGACGTTGGTCGCGTAGTGCGGGCTCACCATGACGAAACCGCGGCGATCGACTTGCACGCCGACCTCGGTCAGGCCGAGGCCATTGGTGATCGGCTTGCGGCCGACGCAGACGAGGACTTTGTCGGCTTCTTCAACACCGGTTTCACTTCCGCTCTTGAAGTTGACCTTTACTTTGCCGTTGGCCGCGACCGCGGAATCGGCGCCGGTATTGAAGCGGAATTTCATCCCCTGTTTTTCGAGGGATTTTTGCAGGGCATTGGCCATCTCGCGGTCGGATGGGGGGAGGATTCCGGGAAGGAATTCCAGGACGACGACTTCCGAGCCGAGGCGATTCCAGACGCTGCCGAGTTCGACGCCGATGTAACCGCCGCCGATGACGATGATGCGCTTTGGGGTTTCGCTGAGCGAGAGGGCTTCGGTGGAGGAGAGGATATTTTTGCCGTCGAAGGGGAGATTTGGCAATTCGATTGGCGCGCTGCCGGTGGCGATGAAAATATTTTTTGCGGAGTAAGTCGTTGTGCCGCTGGCGCCTTTTACCTCGACCGTGCCGGGGGAGACGATTCGGCCCTGGCCGACGAGGTGCTCGATTTTGTTTTTGCGGAAGAGGTAGCCGACGCCGTTGGTCATTTTTTTGACGACATCGTCCTTGAAGTTCATCACCGTGGGCAGATCGATGGAAGCGTCCGGGGCCTTGATGCCGCGGCGGGCGAGGTGATGGGTGAGATCGTAGAAACGATACGAGGTATCGAGCAGCGCCTTGGAGGGGATGCAGCCGATGTTGAGGCAGGTGCCGCCGAGGAATTCGCGTTCGACGCAGGCGACTTTCATGCCGAGCTGCGCGGCGCGGATGGCGGAGGTATATCCGCCGGGGCCGGCGCCGATGACGATGAGATCGAAATTGCTTTGGGGCATAGTCATTGGCATCTTATGGCGCTTAGAGTGTGCGTGCCACTATGCCCGGTTTCCGACATCTCACCGACGAGCAACTGCTGGCCCAATGCCGATTTGAGGCGTTTCGCGGGCCCGGGCCTGGCGGGCAGAAACGGAATAAGACCAGCTCCGCCGTCCGTTTGACGCATGAGCCGAGCGGCATTTCCGTGATCGCGGGGGAATCGCGCTCGCAGCATCGGAATCGGCAGGCGGCGATCGATCGATTGCGGATTCAGATCGCGATTCACTTGCGCGAGCCGGTTGATCTGTCGCGGCTTCCTGATTCGAAGGGGCTGGATGTCTCTCGTAAATCGGCGGATTATCCGGCGGCTATTGGCATGGTGCTGGATGTGCTGGATTCCGCGGGTTGGAGTATTTCGGACGCGGCAAAGATGATTGGGGTTACGACCGCGCCGCTGATCGGCTTTCTGCGGCGGATGCGATGGTCTGGACGGAAGTGAATCAGCAGAGAAAAAAAATGGGACTGCGGACGCTGAACTGATGCCTAAATTAATCGCCAAAGATTCTCTTCGGGTTTTGTCGTCGGAAGTCGTTGGCTGCAATCGCTGCGCGATTGCGCGCTTATTGTGAGGCTGTTGCGCGGGAAAAGCGGCGCGCGTATTCGGATTGGGATTACTGGGGAAAGCCTGTTCCGGGGTTTGGCGATCCGCGGGCGAGGATTTGGATTGTTGGACTTGCGCCGGCTGCCCATGGAGCCAACCGCACCGGACGGGTTTTTACCGGGGATCGGAGCGGTGATTTTCTTTTCGCGGCTTTGCATCGAATGGGAATGGCGAATCAGCCGACTTCGACGCGTCGAGATGATGGCTTACAACTTAATGGTGTGTACATCAGTGCAACTGTTCGCTGTGCGCCGCCAGGTAATAAGCCGCTGCCGGATGAGATCGCGAATTGCTCGGAGTATCTGGATCGCGAATGGGATTTGCTGAGGGATGTTCGGGTCATGCTGGCGCTGGGGAAGATTGGGTGGGATGCGATTCTCACCCTGGCAAAGCGGCGGGGTTGCGATTTTCCGGATGGCAAGGTGCCGTTTAGTCATGGGGCGGAGATGCGATTGAACGAAGGCCGGCGACTGCTTGGGTCTTATCATGTGAGCCAGCAGAATACGTTTACCGGGAAATTGACGGCGGCGATGTTTGATGCGGTGCTTCGGCGGGCCCAAAAGTCGGATTGAACCGTATTCTGGCCGCGCTTGACACTTTCCGGGGCGTAATCAATAATATTTCCAACAATTGAATAGATTCTTATCGAGAGTGGCTGAGGGTAGGGCCCGATGAAGCCACAGCAACCGTTTCTGGCGTTTTGCCATTAAACGGTGCTAACTCCCGCCCGGTTTTGCCGGGACAGATAAGAAGAAGCCCGCCTTGCCGCGCCTCTTCTTATCCAGGAAGAGGATCATCCCATGAGCTACGTCCTTGGTCTTAAATGCAAAGAGTGCGGGCATCGCGTGCCGGTGTGTCCGGTGCATGTGTGCGAGGCCTGCTTCGGGCCGTACGAAGTCGAGTACGACTACGCGAAGATGAAGGGGAAGGTCACGCGCGAGTCGATCGCCGCGGGGCCCAAGAGCCTGTGGCGGTATAAGGATTTGCTGCCGGTTGACCGAGCCGCGAACGGGATTCATCTCCGGCTTCACGCCGTTGAAAAGCGCCGACGGCTGGGGAAGGAACTGGGATGCTCCGATCTCTGGATCAAGGATGATTCGTGCAACTATCCGACCTATTCCTACAAAGAGCGCGTCGTTTCCGTCGCCATCAGCAAGGCGCATTGAATTTGGCTTCGACACCGTCGGCTGCGCCAGCACGGGCAATCTCGCCAACAGCACCGCCGCCCACGCCGCGCAGGCGGGGCTTCGCTGCTTCGTGATGATTCCGCACGATCTGGAGCAGGGAAAAGTGCTTGGCTGCCTGATCTTCGGGCCGACGATGGTTCGCATTCGCGGCAACTATGATGATGTCAATCGCCTCTGCACCGAGATCGCCGACAAATACGGCTGGGCGATCGTCAACGTGAATCTCCGGCCGTATTACACCGAAGGGGCCAAGACCTACGGCTTTGAAATCGCCGAGCAACTCGGCTGGCGGCTGCCGCAGCACACGGTCGTCCCCACCGCCGGCGGGACGATCCTGCCCAAGATTTACAAGGCGTATCAGGAGTTCATCGAGCTGGGACTGGTCGAGGACAATCAGCCGAAGATTTATTCCGCGCAGGCGGCCGGGTGCAATCCGGTGGTGACGGCGATTCACAAGGGCATCGACATCATCGAGCCGCAGAAGCCGAACACGATCGCCAAGAGCATCGCCATCGGCAATCCGGCCGATGGGTATTACGTCTGGCAGGCGGTCAAGGAATCCGGCGGCTGGGGCGAGAGCGCCACCGACCGCGGAATCGTCGATGCGATCAAACTGCTCGCCCGCACCGAAGGCATCTGGACCGAACCCGCCGGCGGCACCACGCTGGCCGCCGCGATCAAGCTGATCCAGCAGGGGCGGATTCCCAAGAATGAATCGATCGTCGTCAGCATCACCGGCAACGGGCTGAAGACGCTGGAAGCTGTTCAGAATGATCTGGTTCATCCGGAGGTGATCGAGGCGAAGCTTTCCGAATTTGATGAACTATTGGCTCGGCGGGAGGCAGAAATCCCGCCAGTTGCGAAGCCAGTGGAGCGTGACTCCCGAAAACCTGTTTCCGTGATATGATGCAACCATGAGCATTAAAGTCCGAATCCCATCTCCGCTGCGAAATTACACCCAGGGCGCCGATGTCGTGGAGGTTGCCGGCGGCACCGTCGGCGAGGTGTTGAATGGTCTGAAGGACAAAGCCAGCGGCATTGAAACGCGGCTGTTTAAGGGGCCGAATCAACTGAATCGGTTTGTGAATGTTTATCTGAACGATGAGGATATTCGGTTTTTGAAGAACCTTGATACGCCGGTGAAGGCTGGGGATGAACTGAGCATTATTCCTGCGATTGCGGGTGGCTCCAACTTCCGGCGGTGATAGGGAACTGACGGCGGCGAGCGTGTCAGCCGCGCGAAATACCAGCTATTGCGATGGTCGTCGGCCAATATTCATTTGGAAAATCCCGGTTTGATTCCCACCTGCAATGAAATCAATGTTTATGACTCGCTGGATGAGCGATCAGCCTGCGAACATTTCCTAGGTAAAAGCTGTGAGGAAGCAGAGTTGCTTTTTCGTGAGAATTCAGCCCGTTACCAGGAAGACTTGATGTGGATGGGGCCCGTGGCGTTTCGTTATTACGTCGAAGCAGCCATTCGTTACATACAAAGCGACTGCGCCGCGAACGATTCGGGCATGATAGATTGTTTTGCCGGGCTTCTTGAATTCCGCCTGCAACACGAGGCAAAACAACTTGTACCCATCGCCAAGCGCTCGCCTCTGCATGCGCATATGTCATCGAACATTGGAACCGGTTCGACATTTCATCAGAGATCTACGCCGACCTAGCATCTCGTTATACCGCACTTCAGCAGACGTTCGTCCAAATCGGTTTATAAGCCCGTTCGCGTATCGCCTCCGGAGATGCTCATTTTCCGATGGGAAAGGAACGGAAATCGCGTGGTCGACATTCGAGGAGCGGCATGATTTCGCTCACGCAATGGTTTTACGCCGGCACTCCGAAAATTGCGTTAATAGAGTTTTGTCGTTCCCGTGGCCTTCGCCGCAGTTTTCACATTTTCCCAGCTCTGGCGATATTTTTTCATATCGGCTGATTCGAAATGCTTGCCGCTGGTGGGCACCAGCGTTTTGGCGGGGAATTTCGGCAGCAGATCGCCGTGGGCGGCGATCAGCTCGTCGCACATCTCGACGATCTGATCGAGCGGCAAGATCGCGGCCGTCAGCGGATCGAACATCGCCGCCTGGTAAACGTGATCGCGCCGGCCTTCCATCGCCGCGCGGATGAACAGTTCGTGCTGGGTCACGTGCGGCTGCATGTAGCCGACCAAGCTGCGGCGGCAAGCTCGCCGACGGTCGTGAACTGCAGGCCGTTGCGATCCACCAGCGTCGGCGCTTCGGCGATGGCGTTGGCCGGCAGATTGGCGATCGCGCCGCGGTTGGGCATGTTGCCGTACACCACGCTCGGCTTGCCGGTCACCATCGAGTGGATGATCGTGCTGCCGTATTCGTGGCTGCGATGGACGTCCATCGGCTCGTCGCGATCTTGCTGAAGCTTTTCATCCGCTCGAATTCGTCGACGATCGCGTCGCAGCGGCGGAGGTATTCATCGATCGGCACGTCGAATCGCGCGATCATCTCCGGCCCGTGCGGGATGAAACAGGGGTTGTATTCGGCGTTGTGCTCGCGACTTTCGGTGACGAAATAGCCGAGCCGCTTCATCAGCTCGAATCGCACCGCGTTGGTGCGCGAATATGTCGGGGTCGTTCATCGCCTCGAAAAGCCGCGGGATAGAGATCGACGCCGTCCTTTTCCAGCTTCAGGTAGAACGCCATGTGATTGATGCCGGCGCAGATGAACGCGACGTCTTCGCGGATTTTCGCCGATGTATCCCATCAGCTGATCGAAGGTCCCCTGCACGCTGTGGCACAGCCCGACCGCGCGGACGTCGCTGGTGCGGGAGATCGTCTGCATGTTCATGCTCATCGGGTTGGAATAATTCAGCAGGATGGCCCGCGGGCAGAGCTCCATCATGTCGCGGCAAAGGCCGGTGAGCATCGGATAGGTGCGCAGCGCGCGGAACAATCCGCCGGGGCCGGTGGTGTCGGCGATGGTGAAATTGCAGGCCGTATTTGCGGGGGATTTCGAAATCGACCAGCGTGGAATCGAATCCGCCGATCTGCACCATGTTGATGACGAAATCCGCGCCGCGCAGCGCCTCGCGGCGATCGCGTGGTTGCCTTCGATTTTCGGGATTGGCCCCGAGCGCGTCGGCGACCTTCCGGCAGAGGTTGACGCCGACTTCCAGCCGGTCGGCGTCGATATCCATGTAGCTGAGCGTCGCGTCCTTGAATTCGGGGTAGGAGAGAATGTCGCCGGTCAGATTCTTGGAAAAAACGACGCTGCCGGCGCCGATCATTGCAACTTTGATCACAACAATTTTCTCCTGATTAGACGATAGCATCTCTCGGCAGTGTTGGGCAAGGTAATACTGAATTCTGATTGGGGAAGCTTTGCATTTTCAACGATGCAATGTAATGGATAAGAAATACTGATGATCGGTTACGGTTTTCGTGACGGCCGAAATCGCTTACTCGAATAGGTCGGGCGTCGCCGCGGTTGGCGCCGTCGGCTCGCCTGAAAAAGTTCCGGACTTCCTTCTGCTGGCGAAAAGAAAACATCGCTGCCTTCGGCGGCAAAGGGAAGTTTAGAACTTTTTCAGGCGAGCCGACGGCGCAACCGCGGCGATGCCTGTTCCATTCGAGCCGGTGACTTCGGCCGTCACGAGCACCGCAAACGATCATCATCTTCTTTCGCCTCCCACAAGACTTAAAACAATATCGGACCGTGTTACTGCGGCGTATTGACGAGACACATGGAGGCTTGGGAGCTTACAATGCCATGGCCCTCTTTTTTTGTATGGGCATAAGATAATCGCATGGTCTTCACGACCCAGTGTCCTAAATGCGGGAAGATCCTGTGGTTTGCCAGCAACCTCACGGGCAAGCAGACGATCTGCCCAGCGTGCGGAGCGGTGATGCGTTTGACGCCGCCGCCGGATGCGGTGGTTCCATCGCAGACCGCCCCGCCACCGGCTGAACAGCCGGTGCCGATTCCAGAAGCCAATCCAAATCCTGAGCCGGCGCAGGCTTCGATCGGATGAGCATGCGCCTCCGGTTGTCGAGGAATCGTATCTGACGCATCAGGCGGCGGCGGCGATGGGGGATGTGCATGTCGAGATGGAGGAATCGGATGTGGTGCAATGGACGGTGCAGTCGGGCACGACGCCGGCGGCGCCGCCTGCTGCCGCCGGCCGTTCCGCCGGTCTGGCGCCAGCGCCGCTTTCAAATTTTGGTCAGCCGCCGGAGGGTGCGGGAGCGGCAGGCGATTGGCAGGGAGCGCCGCCGTCGCGGATTGATTCGCTTTTGCCCCGTTCGTCGGCCCGGACCGCTGAAGAGGAATTGCAACGCCGGCGCGCGATCATCTGGGGGAGCGGCGCGGTGGCGGTAGTGGCGATGATCATCGCGGTGCTGTGGCTGCTGCGGGGCAGCCGGCGACGCCGCCAAGCTGGGAGCAGGCCAATCGGGAGCAGATTCTTACGCTGAAGCAAAAAGCCGAGCAGTTGGCGCTCAGTTCGCGCAATCGGGAGGCGTATGAGACGTATCAGCAACTTGAGCGGCTGGTAGCCGGGCATGAGATTACCGATCCGTTTCTTCAGGAGGAACTGAACCGGTCGTGGGAGCGGCGGGATCTGCTGTATGACATTCTGACCAGCTACGCATGCGCCGCCGGCGAACACCGCGCCAGGCGCCGGCAACCGCGCCATCGCCCGCGCCCGAGCCCGCAGCCCGAGACGGTGACGCCCCCCCACCGCCGCAGACCAGCAATTCCACGACCCAGCCAGGTCTGGATCTTTCCAATCTGCTGTTCCCGGCGACGCAGCCGCAGGCGGCGGCTGCCGCGCTGCCGAAGCGCGAGGCGATTCCGCGCCCGCCGGCGCGGCTCGATATTCCGCCGGTCGAGGGAGTCACCGATGCGCAGATCGGCGCCTCCATCACCAAGGGCATCGATTATCTGCTCAAGCGATTCAGCGGCCCGGTGATTTCCGGAAATTACGGCATTACGAGGGACTCGATACGCTGGCGGTCTACGCTCTGATGCAGGCCGAGCTGGCGACGCACGATAAGCGGCTGGACATTCACGGCGAGTTCATGATCGATGCGATCGACGCGATGAAGAAATTTCCGATGACCAGCGGATTACGTGACCTATGCCCGGGCGCTGCGGGCGACGGCGCTGGCTCTGTATGACCGCCCGCAGGATCACCACGTCATTAAGGAAGATGTGGATTGGCTTTTGCGTTCACAGGAACACGGAGCCTTCACCTACAACGACGAATTTCCGCACGATACGCCATTCGCGTTCTGGGACAATTCCAATTCGCAGTATGGCCTGCTGGGCGTCTGGTCGGGGGCGGAGGTGGGCATACAGGTTCCGCCGCAATTCTGGCGGGATGTGCGCAAACACTGGACGACATATCAGCAGAAAGATGGAGAATGGTGCTACCGGGCGGATGTGACCGATCCGAGCCGATCGATGACGCTGGCGGGAATCGCCTCGCTGTTTGTCGCGCAGGATTATCTGGACGCGGAAGATTACGGCGATCAGGTCGGCAGGCCGCCGTTTTCGCCGGCGCTGGAAAAGGCGCTGAAGTGGCTGGAGGATGGTGACAACAGTGTCATCGCGCTGCCGCCTTCGTCGGATTTTTATACGTACTATGCCCTGTACGGTCTGGAGCGAACGGGGCTGGCATCGGGATTCAAATATTACGGATCGCATGACTGGTATCGGACTGCGCGGCAGAGCTGATGAGTGCGCAGATCGCCCGACGGATCGTGGGGCGGGGCCAGCGAATCGTCCGACGCCATCGTGAACACATCGTATGCACTGCTTCTGCTCGCCCGCGGGCGGCATCCGGTGCTGATGAACAAGCTGCGATATTCGCGGCGACTGGGCCAACCGTCCGCGCGATGTCGCCAACCTCGCGCGCTTCGCTTCTTCGGAACTGGAACGCCCACTGAACTGGCAGGTGGTGCCGGTGGATCATCCGTGGCTCGACTGGACGGACAGCCCGATTCTGTACATGGCCGGCGACAAGCCGCCGGACCTGAGCGGCGACGACCGGCAGAAAATCAAGCAGTACATCGAGAACGGCGGGATGCTGCTGACGCAGGCGGATGCGGGCCGCGAGGAATTTTCGCAGTATGTCGAAGACTCTCGGCAAGGAGCTTTTCCCGCAATATCCGTGGGTCGATTTGCCGGCGGATTCGGTGCTGTTTAACGTGTCGTATCACCTGACCGATCGCCCGAAAATCCGGGCGATCACCAATGGCTCGCGGATTTTGATGATGCACTGGCCGCAAGACCTGACGCGATTTTGGCAGCTTCGCGAAGACCGGATCGGTCGCTCGTCGTTTGAGCTTGGCGTGAATCTCGCGTTATATGCGGCGGGAAAAAGCGAACTGAAAAATCGGCTGGGAACGGATTTCATCGCGATGCCGCCGGGCCAGCCGCGGCGGCGATTCGACTCGCCCGACTGCGCTATGACGGCAACTGGGATCCCGAGCCGGCGGCGTGGCCGAGAGGTGCTGCGCTGGTTTCGGCAACAGACGGACTATGACATCAATGTCGTGCCGACTGACCCGGCGAATCTGGCGGATTCGAATCCGCCGATCGCCCATCTGACCGGCACCGGCAAAGTGAATTTCACCGCGGCGCAGATGAAATCCATAAAACAGTACGTCGAAAACGGCGGCGTGCTGGTGATCGAGCCGTGCGGATTGCCGGATGCGTTTCTGCAGAGCGTTCATGATGATTTTCTGTTGCGGACGTTTCCTTCGATCAGGATCGAGCCGGTTTCCGATTCGCATCCGATGCTGACGCGCAGCGGCAATGGAATGATCGATGTCTCGCATCCGGAAGTTCGGCAATTCGTTCGCTCTTACACGGAGATCTCGGACACGCGGCCGATGATGGCAACCGTCGGCCAGGGACACATCATTATTTTGCCGCTGGATATGACGAGCGGGCTGCTCGGAACGGATGCCTGGGGGATCGCTGGATATCAATCGGACTACGCGCTTGAACTGATGAAGAACATCATGCTTTGGGCGTGGGATGGGGCAAAGGATTGATCAAAAATGCCAGCGGGGTGGAGACATTCTCCACCCCGCCGAGTCTCACATAAAAAACAAAATCAGCCTTCAGCGAGCGCGTCCACGCATTCCTGGATGGCCTGATCCACATGTCCGATCGCTTTGTCGCGATGGCCCTTGAAGTGCGGCTCGGCATTGTCCAGCGATTCTCTCGCCGCGCGAAGATCGTGCAGCGCCCTGCGCATATTGGGATAGTCATCGAGTTGCCGCACCGAAGTAACGCCCGCCGGCCGAGCTGGACTGGCGGCGTGGACTATCTGCAACGAGGCTGCACCGAGTCCGCCGGAAATCAGCGCCACCAGCAAAGATCTGGACTTCATCATCGTTCGCTCCTTTTTCAAAGAAACCTGATCCGGGCTCGGAGCCCACTGCGCCGAGCACAATCGCTTCAACGTATAATCCTTTTGAATATTTCTGACAATTGGGAAAAAGCTTAATGAACCGGTTCCTGAGCGGAGTCGAAGGGGCGGTTCAATCATTTTGATTCTCTGAAGAATTGAGATGACCTGGATATTGCTCATCTCACGGCCGCAGCACGCACGGCCAGGTGTCGGTCAGGCGAACGAATCCAAGTTTCTCAAGAATGGGCCTGCTGGTCGGGAGCGCATCCACGATCAGATAGCGCGCACCAAATTTAACGGCATCGCGCGCTCGGGCGGCGACGACCGCGCGATATAGGCCGCGGCCGCGATGGGTTTTTAGTGTTCCGCCGCCATAAAGGCCGCCGAAAGCGCTTTGGGGATGCGTGTAGAGCCGGCCGATGCTTGACGCGATGTCGCCATCGAGGGCGATGTAACCGAGATGGTTGCTGGAACCGGCGCGAATGCCGGCTAGCAGTTCGTTTGCCGTGAAATGATAATCTTTTTGAAAAATATCGGTTGCCGCTTGGCGGAAGAGGTCCACCTGATCCGGCGTTTCCACGCGAATGACTTCGCTTGCCGGGGCATTCATCCACGCCGGCTGGTCATTCAAATCCAGCACGAGCACGGCTTCGAGCGGGCCGATTTCAAATCCGTGGCGGGTGAGGCGCTGGCGTAAATCCGCCGGCTGGTCGTAAAGATAGACCTTCCATTCCACTTCCACGCCGAGCGCCCGATAGTGGGCCGCCTGCTCCGCGATAGCGCCCTCGGCATTCTCATTCGACAGGGAAGAAAAGGTGATGGAATGGTGCGATCCATCGGCGGAACACCAGCGCGTGATCAGCGGCAATATTTCTTTCGCATTGCCATCCACCGATAGCGTGCGGCGTTCGAGGTCCAATTGCTGACGAATGGATTCGAGATTCATTTCAGGAAGCCTGCTCGCAGGCCATCTCGTAGAGTTTGTTTACCGTGTTCCAGTTGCGCGTGGTGGCCCTGGCCGAAAGCAGCTTTTCCAGCGCGGTGTTGTGCAGCTTGGTATTTCCATAGCCCTCCGGGCAATGAAGATAGGCCTCTTTGCCTAAAACCCGCAATTCGTCGGGGCCGCTGGTCAGGGTTCCTGATTTTTTCATCACTTCTTTGGCCACGGCGGCGCTGAGGAATGTGACGTGCAATTTCGAGCGGTCAATTCCCGGCTGCTTCAGGAATGGATTGGCATTGATGACTTTTTTTAATTCAGCCGCGGCTCTTACGATTACGACGGCCGGAAGCGCGTCTCGCCGGCGAGTTTCTTTCGACCGCGCTGAACCATTTTGACGGCGGATCGGCTGCATCGAAGACCACGTTTCCGCTTTGAATGTAGGTCCGGATATTTTTGAAGCCGAGCTTCGCCCAGAGCTCGCGCAGCCGGTCCATTTTGAGCATGTTCCCGCCGACATTTACTCCGCGCAGCATTGCGATGTATGTAGACATGATTCACGCTGATTTAAGGGGCTCGCTTGGCTATTAGTAACATATATCCGGTTTGTAAGGGATAAAATCCGAATGGCCGTCGCGGCGCGAATGATCGATTCTCTCTGAACTAAAGCGGCAAGCAAAAGCCCGCGATAGGGAATTGGGAGGATGACGATGAAGCCGCGCAATCTTTCGACGGGTAGCTGTTTGGACAGGGATCGTAATCGCCTGGTGGTGCCTATCTCGTAATTCGCCGCTTCAATCCCCCGGCTCGGCCATCATCACCCATCCAATTCAAATCAAGCGAACCGTGACCGTGGCGCCGGGAATGGAAAGTAACCTGCAGATTTCCTTTCCACCCTCAAAGACTCCTGGATGGTTGCGCGGAACGTGGACTGTGAAGGGTGCTACCGGAAATGTCCGGCGGCGCATGATGATTCGCTCGTGGGATTCGTCCTCACCGCGCCGAACGGCAAAATCATTCAGAACCGAGACCATCCGCTGACGGGCAATTTCGCTGAGCGATACACGGGCGGGACTTATACGTTCACGTTTGATAATGCGGGCTGGGTCCGTTCTTCGGGCGCATCGTGACGTTTGAGGGGACATATCTGCCGGATTGAGTATCCGCCGACAGCTCAATTCATTTATTCTCAATCGCCTGCTTATACATCGGATCAAGCGGTTCTTCGTTGATCGTGCCGTCGCCGCTCGGCGCGGAGGGTGATGGTATAGACATGGCCGGGGAGGAATTGGCCGTAGAGGCCTTCGCCGTGCAGGCCGCGGATTCCCGCGCGTCGCGGGCATCGCGATCGTTATATAGCTTCCAGAAATTGTCCCACAAATCCTGCTCGAAATTGGAGACCTGCGGATCGGAGCCGCGGTAGATTTCGGGAATCTGGCCGGGCTGTGTCGATGGGGAATCCGGCGCTGGGGGCCTGATCGGCGCCGTAAACGCGCACAAAGAGCATGATGCTCTGGCCGCGGAGCGGATCGTCGCTTTCGACGTACTCGTCCTTGAATTTGATGATCTCAGCGTCGAAATGGGCTTCGTTGCCGTCGATGGTGAATTGCCTGGCCGGCAGTTCGACGCCGCTTTCGCGGTGTATTCGACGAAGAGGAGGGTGGTCTTCATCTGCCCGTCGACATTTTCTGGCCGGTGACCAGGATTTTGGCGACGCGGCGGTCGGTTTCGAGGCGACGTGCGAATTTGCTCGAGTTCCTGGTTTTTCTGCTGGAGCTGCTCGATCTGCTGCTGGGCGGTGTTGTGGTTGTAGTAGAAGAACAGGCCGGCGGACCCGCCGAGAAGAAGCAGGAGCGAGGAAGATCGTTTTGGCAAGTGCGCGCAGCATGAGCTTTTTCATGTCTGTATATATTATCGGTCCAGCGAGGGGGAGCTCGCAGAATATTTATAGCTATTGGCGGATTAAGGGGATCGGATGATCGACAGGCCTTTTCGCGGCGGCAGAAGGAGTGCAGGACATTTTCGGGCCAGCCGGCGGTCTCAGCAGCGGCAACAATCGTCACATTCGAGTTAGCAAATTCGGCCGTCACGAGAACCGCAACCGATCATCCGCTTAATTTTTCTATCCAAAAAATTCAGGGAAGCGATGGCGTCAGACCCGACGAACTATCACTTGCAGCCGGCAAGTTTGGACGCGACAGATCCGGACGGTTCCAGATGCGATCAAGCGTCTGGCTGTCGGTCGGAACGACTTCGACCAATGTCGTCTTGTCGCCCATCGGTGACAGGTGCTGGTGCTGCCAAGAAACTTGCCCTCGGGGCTGAGGTAATACGTGGTCAATGGTCCTTCCAGCGTGATCTTGTCGGTGATCGGGATGGCGTCGAATTCCTGACCGCGGAATTTCACGTGCTGAACGGGCAGCACTTCCATGTAGCGCGACATCACGTTCCCGCCGCTGTTCATGCCGGTGTTTTGCGGGGCGTTCGGCACGAACGTCGCGAACATATAGGTCTTGGGCTTCAGCGGCAAAATCTCCGGCAGCAGAAAGCTGAACGCCTGCGGAACATAAAACACCGGCACGTCCAGATGGAACGGATTCGAGCTGCGCCTGCTGATGGGTGGTGGTTACTTCCAGCGTGCGGCGAGTTGCGATATCCACATTTCCCTGACCGAGCGGGCCGGGTGCAGCGGTGTTGTTGTCCTGATCGGGATCAGCAGCGAGCCATCGGCGTTCCGGACTGGTGTCGATGGCAAAGGCCTTGGTCTGCTCGTCGCTGACGCCCACCTGCGAAAAGCTGTCGATCAACTGCCCCTTGTTGTCGGTGCCGCGTGGCGGCGGTTTTCCAATGCTCGTGCTTGCGGTCGGCCGAGCTGATACATCCAGGTTTCCGTGTCCCAATTGCTGCTGCGGGCGTGGGCGATCATGCGCGAGCGGACGCCGATCCGCAGGGTCGATGCCTCGGGAGATTTTGCGTTCGGGTCGAATTCCTCGACGATATGCTGATATCCGACATCCTGCCCGTCGCTTGATGATCCGGCGATATTGATCGGGCACCACCGCGCGATTTGATCAGGCCGTAATGGTTCGCGTTCCACAGCAACGAACAAGGCCCATGCTGCCGTAGAGACCTTGACGCTGAAATTCGACGATGTTGGTGCGGTCGAGCAGGACGACCGAATCGACCACCTCGGCGAAAGTATCATAGGCGAGTTTTTCGGCCGGGTTGATGACATCGTCCGGCTCCATCTGCGGTTTGCCGGGACCGGTCAGGTCGAGAAAATAATAAAGCCTGTTGTCCGCATCCGGGGCTTCGATGAATCGCCTGCTGCGTGAATCGGCGATCGTGATTGGCGGTTTCATATCGCACCGCAATCATCCCCACGCGCATGCGGCCGACGTTGATCATCTCGTTGCGCAACACCTCGCCGATGGGGGTTTGCTGCTTGATGTTGGCCAGCGTGATCTCCATCACGCCGTCCTGCTGAGTGCCGTACTGGTCTTTGTGGATCGTCAGCGGCAGCGAACGCTCGAGGCGGACGCTCCAGGCCTTCAGTCTGCCAGTTGTAGTCGTCCCGATCGAATTCAACGATGGTATCCGCCCCGGCTTTATCGACCTGGACGCTATTCGGCGGGCGGGCGAAATTCGATGCCATGAACGTGACTTGCGAATTTCGGGCCGAGCAGGTCGGTGTTGTGAATGGAGGGCTCGGTGGAAGGGGAATTATCCGGCGCGGGCGAATCGGCCGCGGAGGCGATCACGCCACCCAAGCGATCATTAGAGTCAGGGCAAAAAGCGGCAGTCGAAACAGCAATTGTGAGTAGTTCATCCACGTCACCTCGGGGAAAACGGCGAACAATTCATGGTCGGCTAATGAGGCGGGGGCGTCAAGCGGTGGTCGCCGGCAAATGCGGATTCAATTTCAGCTTCGCTGGAGGGACGCAGGTGCAAATCTCCGGCAAAATCGGCGTGATCCAATAATCCACCCGATGTGAAATACCAGCGGCTCAGCTCGCCGGTCCCGTTTACCTCAGCTTCCACGCAGCGAAGATCGCCGTTGTTTTCGACGCGTTGGGCCAGCAGCAAAAGCGGCGAGGGAAAAAGTTCCGCCTCGACGCCGACGAACCGGTCGGTCCAAAACGCCGCCGGGGTTTTATCAACTCGAGCGAGCGTCTCGGGCAGAAAGCGGCTCAGGACAAACGCCGATGGTGTGAAACGGTTGCTCGTGGAGCTTTCGTGGCCGGCGCGATCACGGACATTGGTAACGATCCAGTCCGATAGCGTGGTCGTCTCGCCGAAGAAAAAGGCGAGAGGGCTGTCGAGCTTCACTTCGGCATCGGCGCGGGTCATGGTTGCCCACGGCCCGGAATCGCCGCTGGATCCCCATTGCTGGTTGACGGCCGTCGCGGTGCCGGTCCAGTTGCGATGAACGGTGTAGCGCAACGCCAACTTGAGGCTCTTGTCCACATATTCATGGGTGAATCCCATCTGCACCGATCCGCTGGACCAGATTCGCCACGAATCGCCGGCGCGGAGCACCGGAATTCTTTGCAGCAGAGCGGCGCCGGTTTCGAGCGCATGAATGAGGGGCGGCGATTTACCGATGTGGATATTGGCCGCCAGCTCATCCCACAGATGATCCAGATCGGCGAAACTCGCGGGCGTCGAGGCGCTGAGCACGATGATGACGCCCTGACCCCCATCGCCGGTCAGGAGATGGGCGACGCGATGTCCGGTGATGACTTCATCAGGCGGGTCCTGCGGATCAATTGTCCAGTGGTTGGGACTCTGGGCGGTGACTTCAGCGGTGATCCACCGGTCCGCCAGGCTGGGATCGCGGGAATCGAGTTGCTCGCGCGCGGCAAGACCAGACAATAGCGAAGGCGACGGCTCCGAGCCGGAAAACATCACCGGAATAAATTCCGCGGAGATCCATCCCCCTTCATCCGTGAGGGCCGTCGCAACCCGGCTGCGGCAAAGCGAATCGGGCTGGTCATATATGCTCAATTCCGCCGGCATATTGATCTGAATGTTCTCGGTTAACTGAACCGATCCTCCCTCGCTGGGGCGCATGGCGGAGGTGCTGACCTGATCGAGGATTTGTTTGTAGAGCTGATCATCGGATTGCTCGAATGGAGCGTTCTTGTCCAGGCGAACCATGATGGCCTGCCCTGCCGGGAGAACGACGGCGGAGCAGACCGTGAATTGCCGATCCGTGCCGGAACTGAACGAGACGAGCCGCCCGGCATACGTTAGCGATTGCGCCGGCCAGCCATCAATCGTCAGACCTTTGAATGCGTCAGGGGTGATGCTGCCGGCGAGCGGGGAGGCCCGAAGCATGTACTCGGCGGGAGACATGAAATGAGGCAGCCGCTGCCGCGAGACAAGAAGCGTGCGGCTGATGCCGTTGTCGGAATCGGTGGCAACGTGCGCGGTGGCGTTGCCGCCCGCCTGGCGTGTCCAGTTTTTCCAGGTGGCTGGAAATCGGAAGGTGAGCGGTCCGTCAACGATCGGATCTGAAAGACTTAATATTTGCGCACGGAGGAGATGCTGATCGAGCAGGGCCGCGAGGACAACGGTGCAGCCGAGCGCGATCCACATGACGATTTGCATCAGCAGGCTTCGCCAACGCGGAAAGTATGCAGCGCGAGTCATATGTATATGGGATTCTATTGTAAGTGATTTTATGGCGAAATGAGTCGCGGGGATTGGAAAAGCTTGATCGGTTGTGATTTTCGTGACGATTGGGCTCGCTTACTCGAATAGGAGAAGGCGTTGGCGCCGCGAAACCTGTTGGCTGGCCCGTCAAATGTTCTGGCCGTCCTTCTCGCGACGGCAGAAGGAATGCTGGAACTTTATCAGGCCAGCAAAAGCGTTCGCGGCGGAGGTGATTTCTCTTATTCGAGCCTATGACTTGGATCGTCGCGAACGATGTTATCGATCATCTTCTGAATCTCTATTTCTCAATCGCTTTTAATGAACCAGCTCAATCTCAAACTGGCTGATCGTCGCGGTAAACCCACCCTGATTATTACTCCATTCGTGGCCGTCCATCGTCCCCAGGAAAAGCCTGGTGGCGACCGATGGAACGATGATCGTCTGCTGGTCGCCCAGGCTGGTTTGGCCCGCACCCACATAAAACGACTGGCGGAGATCGGGTTCGATGCTGCTGTAATCGCGCTCGCTCTGGGTGCTGAAATCCTTTCCGGCCGGCACAGAGCCATCATGGTCTGGGACATTGCCGTCCAGGAAAACGCCGATCATGGAATTGATCGGGGCTGCGATATTCGAGATGCCATGCTCGGAACCGCTGGTCGTAACGCTCCCTTGCGGAAGGGTTGGGTTGGCACGTCGTCGCTGTAAACCGCGTACAAGCCATTGTCGGACAGTCAGCTTCGTAGGATGGTTTGCTGGCCCCGTTGTAATAGCCGGAATTGACCGCTGTGTTGCTCGAATCGAGCGGAACGGTGATTTGGATAACCGACCTCGCTGGACATCCAGGACGAATTCGCTGGGCGATCCATCAGGCTCGCCGGTGGCGAAGTCAGTCGATTCGATTTTTGACGAATTGGTGAACTCGGGCTTGCCGTTGGTGCTGAAAGTGCCCGGGTTTCCGGCGACGTCATATTTCCCAGCGGATGGGCTGCATCGGAATAGCCGTGATCCGGCTGGCTGGCCGTCGTGCCGGGCAGCGCCACCGCCAGCCACGGATTGCCGTGGGCGGAAACGAATTTCGTCACCGGCTTTTCGATAGAGATGAAGGCCGCGGTTGATATGGCGGTCACATTGCGATTCCGCGCCCCGGATTGAGCCAAAGAGGAGCGGAATCTGACGGACGGCGCTGATTTGAACGGCACCGTAAAATGCAGCGGAAGGATTCGGAGGATCCCCCTTTTGGTGAACAGGGGAGGCGTACGCGTGGTGTCCCAACTGCCGATCACGACATTGGGATCCGAAAGCAGCAGGGGTGAGCCGTCAACGTTGTTCAGTTTCGCCATCGCTTCGGCGTTGGTTTGCACCGGTCCGCTGATCGCGGTGGGCGATTCCTGCGACAGATATGCCGCCACGCGGGCAGCAGCATCCGCGCCCGGCGGATTTCGGTCTTGGCGGTCTGCACGCGCCCCAGATCGACGGCGAATGAGCAGAAGCCCAACATCGCTACCAGGCTGACCATGATGTAAATCATCGCCGTGCCGCGTCGCCCGAACGGATTGCCCGCTTTTTTGTGGAGTGGATCATCTCGAGATTATGTCACGACTTTAGAGAGGAGCGGGCGATTGTTGAATGATTTTCGCCGCACGGGGGCGGTCCGGAATCCACCCATGACGGCAGTAGCACTGCAACGGGCCAGATGATCCTGCCGAACTATGTTATCGGTCCTACGTTTCGCCTTCAGACTTATATGTTGCGAGCGATTCCTTCGCGTCGGACAATCCATTCACGATATGGCTCAGCTCACAATCCAACAGGCCTTCGATCTTGCATTGCAACACCACCAGGCCAGGCGGTTGCAGGAGGCCGAAGGGCTTTACCGGCAAATCCTCACGCAGCAGCCGTTCCATCCGGCGATTGCACCATCTGGGACTGATAGCCCATCAGACGGGGCAAAATGACGTTGCAATCGATTTGATCCGCCGGGCGATTGCCCTGACCCCAATTACGCCGAAGCCTATAGCAATCTTGGGAACGTGCTATGGATTCAGGGACGACTCGATGAAGCGATCGCCGTTCTTAGTCGGCCCGTACTTTTCAGCCTGACCTCGCCGAAGCCCACGGTAGTGTTGGGATTGCCCTGGCAGATAAAGGTGAACTCGATGAGGCCATCGTCACCCTTCGCCGAGCGATCGTTCTTAACCCCAGCTTCGCAGAAGCCTACGACGATCTTGGCAATGCCTTGAGGGACAAAGGGCGGCTGGATAAGGCCATCGCCGCTTTTCAACAGGCGATCGCATTGCGGCCCAGCTTCGCCGAAGCTCTCAATAATCTCGGCAACGCCTTGAAAGACGCGGGGAAACTCAATGAGGCGATCGCCGCTTTTCAACAAGCCGTGGCGATCCGCCCTGATTATGCCGAAGCGCAGAGTGATCTTCTCTATTCTCTCAACTTCAAAACCGATTGCAGTCCGGCGCGACTACTCGCCGAGCACCGTGCCTGGGCCGAAAGATTTGCACGGCCGCTCAAAGCGTCGATCCGCCCGCACGAAAACGACCGTGATCCCAATCGCCCCCTTCGCATTGGCTATGTTTCGCCGGACTACCGCCGCCATCCCGTCGGCCGGTTTATCCTGCCGCTGCTGGCCACCCACGATCGCGTCAATGGTTTGAGATTTACTGCTACTCCAGCGTTCAAGTCCCCGACGCATTCACCTCTCGATGCCAAAGCCATGCCGATGTCTGGCGAGAGATCGGCAACCTGGGCGATGACCAAGCCGCGGAACTGATTCGGAACGATCCCATCGACATCCTGGTCGATCTCACCATGCACATGGCGGGCAACCGCCTGTTGCTATTCGCCCGCAAACCCGCACCCGTGCAAGCAATTCGTC